>NZ_AP023254.1:1827500-6660578 GCF_016756575.1 Mesorhizobium sp. 131-3-5 | reverse complement strand
GTTTTTTCGCCGGGGATGCGCCTCCTGCATCCTTGTTTCCAGCGACTGTGTCTTCGCTACGATGCCCGTTGCCGCCGCCGGCAATGAACGTCGCCCAGTATCGGAGGAAACCGGTGCCGGCCCATGGAAGCCAGTCCGCGTTGGGTATGTCAGGGCAATACAACATCGTCCGGCGAAAAACGCCGGCGCGCTGTCAACCTGCCATGTCTCGTTACGCCAGTCCCCTACCGTATCGAAAAGAGCAAACCAAAGCCGTCCGCGGACTTGATCCGCGTCGCAAATCCCGCCAATTTAAGCTGGCCGCGTCAGGCTGGGTTAAGGGCCAGAGGCCCGTCCCCTTCGATGGATGGACATTACCGAAATCGCTGTGGATAGGGCAAGGCCACGTCTAACGGATTTTTAAGGAATCTGGTTACCTCCGGCGCCTTCGGGCGCCATACCGCAGCCGCGTATTTTGACAAAGCCATTGTGATTCAAACCCTTTTCCGGCGAATATGAAAAAGCCGGGGCGATACGAAATATTCTGAAATAATTCGCTTGACAGGCAGTTGTCCTCCCGTCCCTTTGGGGTGCTGTGGACAGGCTGTGGATGACCGTGAGTAACTATCTGAAAAATATTGCTTATTTATGATAGTCGAGAATTTCTAGAGCGGCACTTTTTAAGCATATCAACCATCAGCGGGCATGTATGTGCCGGCAAAGCATTTCGAAGCTTGGAATCCGCCTTGGGCGACGTCTCCGAGCATTCTTTTTAAGTACTTGCCGGCAAACGAAAAAAACCCGGCACAATCGGCCGGGTTTTAGACAAGCTAGTCTGTATAGGCGATGTTAGGCCGACAGCACCTTGAGTCGTGCAGCCAGACGCGAGACCTTGCGGGACGCTGTGTTCTTGTGGATGACGCCTTTGGTTGCGGCACGCATCAATTCCGGCTCGGCGGCCTTGAAGGCGGCCTGCGCGGCAGTCTTGTCACCGGAGGCGAGCGCCTCCTCGACCTGGCGGACATAGGTGCGCACGCGCGAGCGGCGGTTCTTGTTGATCGCTGCGCGGCGGGCGATCTTGCGCGTTGCCTTTTTGGCCGAGGATGTGTTGGCCATGATGCCTCTCTTCTGATCTGGTCGGCGCACGCGGCATGCCGCAGGGCGCAAAAAACAAACGGGCAGCCACAGGGCCGCCTCGGTTGGTGCGGCTTATAGTTCAGCTTTTCCGGCGCGTCAACGCTGCCTGGCGTTCTTTTTGGCCGACGCCTCAGGGTTTCGATCGCGGGCGGGCACGGCTCTACCGGTTGGCGAAATTCGGCTTCCGCTTTTCGGCGAAGGCCGCCATGCCTTCCTTCTGGTCTTCGAGCGCGAAAAGCGAGTGGAACAGACGACGTTCGAACCGCAATCCCTCGGCCAGCGTCGTCTCATAGGAACGGTTGACGGCTTCCTTCGCCATCATCACCGACGGAAGCGAGAAGTCGGCGATCTTGGCCGCCGCCTTGACCACCTCCTCGACAAGCTCGGCGGCGGGCACGACCCGCGACACCAGGCCTGAGCGCTCGGCTTCCGCCGCATCCATCATCCGTCCGGTCAGGCACATGTCCATCGCCTTCGACTTGCCGACAAACCGGGTCAGGCGTTGCGACCCGCCCATGCCGGGAATGACGCCGAGCGTGATTTCGGGCTGGCCGAATTTGGCCGTGTCGGCGGCAATGATGAAGTCGCACATCATTGCCAACTCGCATCCGCCGCCGAGCGCGTAGCCGGCCACCGCGGCGATAACGGGTTTCCGCACCCGCGTCAGCTCTTCCCAGCCGACGAACAGGTCCTGCAGATACGCATCTGCAAAGGAGATTGCCTGCATTTCCTTGATGTCGGCGCCGGCGGCAAAGGCCTTGTCGGAACCTGTAATGACCACGGCGCCGATGCCGGCGTCGGCATCGAAGTCTTTCACGGCTGCGACCAGTTCGGCGAGTAGCTGAAGGTTCAGCGCATTGAGCGCCTTTGGCCGGTTCAGAGTGACCAGTCCGACCTTGCCGCGCGTCTCGGTGATGATCGTTTCA
Source organism: Mesorhizobium sp. 131-3-5 (assembly GCF_016756575.1). Taxonomy (NCBI): domain Bacteria; kingdom Pseudomonadati; phylum Pseudomonadota; class Alphaproteobacteria; order Hyphomicrobiales; family Phyllobacteriaceae; genus Mesorhizobium; species Mesorhizobium sp. 131-3-5. The sequence continues at coordinate 6,658,536 of NZ_AP023254.1, read as the reverse complement.
TAGGCCATGGCTGCTTCTCCTCGCTCGACCCCGGTCTAACTAGCTCTGACACGTCCGGCAATAGAAGGTCGAGCGTCCGCTCTGCACGACACGCTCGATATGGCCGCCGCAGCCGGGCTTCGGGCAGGGCTCGCCCTCACGGTCGTAGACGGCGAAGGAATGCTGGAAATAGCCCAGCGATCCATCGGTGTGCATGTAGTCGCGCAGCGAAGACCCGCCGGCGGCGATGGCGTCCGATATGACAGAGCGGATCGCCTCGGCGAGGCGTTCGCTTTGTTGTCTGGCCTTCTTGCCAGGCTTGGCGATGGTGCCCGCCTCGCGCAAGGGCGACAGACCGGCGCGCCAAAGCGCCTCCGAGACATAAATATTGCCAAGTCCCGCGATCAGCTTCTGGTCAAGAAGTGCTGCCTTCAGCGGCGATCCGCGACCTTGCAGCAACGAGGCGAGCAGCGCGCCGTCCAGCGTATTGCCCGTTGGCTCGACGCCCAGTCCGGCCAGCATTGGGTGCGTCTCCGGCGATCCTTCCGCAAACAGCATGAAACCGAAGCGGCGCGGGTCGTTGAAGATCACGCGTGACCGGGCGCCGTCGGCACCGACCACATCGAACACGACATGGTCGTGTGCCGTGCTTTTCGAGCGCTCGTGGTGGAACACGCCGGGTGTCTCGCCGTCGTCGCCGGTCTCGATGCGAAAGGAGCCCGACATGCCGAGATGGCAGATCAGCACCGGGCCGTCCTGCACATGCATGGTCAGATATTTGGCCCGGCGGCCGAGTGCAGTGATGGTCCTGCCGGTCAGCCTTTCCGAAAACCGTTCGGGAAAGGGAAACCGCAGGTCTGGCCGACGCGCCTCGACCCTGGTCAGACGGGCACCTTCCAGGACCGGCTGCAGGCCACGCCGGACCGTTTCGACTTCGGGCAATTCAGGCATGGCCGCCAATCATCGCATGGAAAGAAGTGCCGTGGCGGCCAGGCGCCAGCCCGAGGTGTTCGGCGACGGTTTCGCCGATATCGGCGAAGGTCGTTCTCAGTCCGATGTCGCCACCTGCCAGACCCGGTCCCATGCCGATCACCGGGATGCGTTCACGCGTGTGATCGGTCCCTCGCCAGGTCGGATCATTGCCGTGGTCGGCCGTCAGGATGAGCAGGTCGCCCTGCCGCAGCTTGGCGAATGCTTCCGGCAGCCGTCGGTCGAAGGCCTCGAGCGCGGCGGCATAGCCGGCGACGTCGCGGCGATGGCCGAATTCGGTGTCGAAATCGACGAAATTGGCGAAAACGAGATCGCCGTCGCCGGCATCGTCCATCGCACCGAGCGCCTTGTCGAACATGGCCATGTTGCCGGCAGCCTTGCGCACTTCCGAAATCCCGCGATGGGCGAAGATGTCGCCGATCTTGCCGACGGCGATGACGCGGCTTCCCCGCGCCGTCAGCCGGTCAAGCAAGGTCGACTCCGGCGGTGGCACGGCATAGTCATGGCGGTTGTAGGTCCGCTGGAAGGTGGCGGCGGTCTCGCCGACGAACGGCCGTGCGATCACGCGCCCGATTCTGAGCGGATCAACCAGCCGGCGCACCACCTGACAGAATTCATAAAGCCGATCCAACCCGAAATGAACTTCATGCGCGGCGATCTGCAGGACCGAGTCGACGGAGGTGTAGCAGATCGGCTTGCCGGTACGGATGTGTTCCTCGCCGAACCGTTCGATGATCTCGGTGCCCGGCGCATGGCAGTTGCCGAGAATGCCTGGCACCTCGCCCTCGCGGATCATCGCCGCGGTCAGATCTGCCGGAAAGGCGGGAACCGTATCCGGAAAGTAACCCCAGTCGAAACGCACCGGCAGCCCGGCGATCTCCCAGTGGCCGGAGGGCGTGTCCTTGCCGCTCGAAACTTCCTGTGCCGCGCCATGGAAGGCGTTGGCGACCAGATCCGTCCCGAAATGGGCAAAACCCAACCCTGTCGCCGTCTCCGCTGCCTTGCCAAGCCCGAGCGACGCCATATGCGGGACGAACAGCGGCCCTTGCCGAAGCCGCTCGCGATCCGCGCGCCCTTCGGCGCAAGCTTCGGCGATATGCGCCAGCGTGTTGGCGCCGGCGTCGCCATAGCGTTCGGCGTCGGCCGCACCGCCGATGCCGAAAGAGTCCAGGACGAAGAGGAAAGCGCGCGCCATCGGGTCATTGTTGCCAGTTTGGACGCCCAGACATAGGGTTCCAAGGCGGCATTGGCAATTCGGAAACCAAACGGCAACGGCTTGGCGCGATAGTCCTGTCCATGTCGCCCGAAAGTGCGCAGCGGTTTTGGGTCAACGACATGGACAAACCAAGAGAGCATGTCGCCCATAAGCGCGCGCAGGTTTGGGGCAACGACGGCAGGCCCAATCCGACATGTAAAGCGTCACGACGCACGGGCTTGGGCATGGATCGAAGGAAACGCAGGACGGTCTTGTCATGAACGCCGCGCTGAAGACATGTGCTGCCCTTGTGGTTATGCACGGCGCGCTCTGCTGTGGTCCGGCGCGGGCCGACTGGCGCGACGATATCGGCACATTCCGCATTGGCATCGTCGCCGAGCCCGGCGCCGGCAACACCGTTCCGGGACTGGCGCTGCTGACGCAATCCTTTACCAACGCCCTTGGCATGAAGGTGGAGTTCGTCGTTGCGCGCGATTACGCGGCACTGATCGAGGCGCAGGCCAACGCCCGGATCGAGTATGCCATCTATTCGGCGACGGCCTACGCGACGGCGCTGCAGCGTTGCGGATGTGTCGAACCGCTTGTGGCTCCGGTCGATTCCGATGGTGCGGCCGGCATCCGCTCCGTGCTGTTGACCCGGGACGGCAAGCTGTCCGGCCTGGCGGCGATGGAGACGCACCGGATCGCCATGCCGCCGGTGGACAGCATCGGGGGCTCGCTTTTGCCGCTGACGGAGCTGGCCGCCGAACACGCTGAGATAGCCGAGGATGCCCCGTTTCTCATCCATGCCGATACGGCGTCCGCGGCGGAAGCCATGCTTGTCGACGGCCAGGCCGACGCCACGTTCGGTTGGGTGAGGGCCGCGGCCGACGGCCAGCCGCTGCTGTCCGGTGGCACGCAGGCCAGGCTCGAAGCGGCCGGCCTTTCGCCGTCGGCCCTCCAGGTCGTGTGGATGTCGAGCCTGCTGAGATACGGTCCCCATGCCGTGCGCAGCGATCTCGACCCGGAAGCCAGGCGCCGGCTGACCGTGTTCCTCACCAACCTCAAATCGACGACGCCGGATGTCTACGATCTCCTGGAATCGAAGCACTCCGGCGGCTTTCTGACCGTGGCCCGAAAGGATTATGCGACGGCGGAGGCCATCGTGCGCCAGGTGTCGGCCGATGGTGGCCGGCAGTAAAAGGCTTCAGCAATCACCGCACGGGATGGTCAGGCTTCTGCGCGGACGCAGATAGTAGGTCTCGCCCATCGGGATCGTGGTGGTGAGGGATTTGGTCAGCCCAAGCTTTTGTTGGGTGTCCGTCGTCCAGCCTATGATCGGCGTATAGCTCAGATTGCTGTCGACGCGGATGAGAAAGGTGCCGGCCACCTTGAGCGTTGCCGGAACCGTTGTGGCCGTGCCCGCGGCGGCCGCGGCACTATAGACGCCAGTGTCAACCTTGCGCGACCACACGACCAGGACCTTGGGCGGTGTATCGGTGGTGACCTGTATTGCCGTGATGGTGATGTTCGGCGTCGAGCGGTTGTAGGGCTGAATGGTCGAGGTGCCGATTTTCATGATGGCGTCGAGATCCGCCTTGACGATGGTCGGCTGCTGCGTGACGAGATCGGCAACCATGCTGCCGATGCGGCTGACCTTCTTGCTGGTCTCGATCGCCTGCGAAGCCTCCATGGTCATGAAATACATGACCAGCAGAATCGGAACGATAAGAGCGAACTCGACCGCCGCGATGCCCTCGCGGTTAGACCAGAATCCGATCGCCCTGCTCCAGGACTCCGCAATTTTCAGATGTGCCCCCGCACGCATCATGGCATTTGCCTTTTTCTTGTTGGTAGTTCCGAACTCAATTGTCGAACGGCTCGTTCTGCCAGGTCACCGACGCAAAATGCAGCGTCCTGCCACCACTCAGATTGGCCATCGACTTGGCCATCAGATCGGTCATGACAGGCCATTTATAGAAGACGCGCAGCATGTTCTTCGATTCCGCCAGGCCAGGCGTGTTTGCGAAAGTCTGTGAGTTCGTGCCTTGCATCAGCACGACATCGCCGTTCTGGATCTTGAAGGTCGCGGTGGCCGCGTCCGCGAAGGTCGGATACTCGCGAAGGTCCACCAGCAGCTGTTGCGGGCAATCCGTGGAGACGATGATCTGCAGCCTGCCGCAGATCAGGGTCGTCAATTTGCTCCCGGCGACATCGGCCGGCCGCAGCTGGCCCGTGCGCAACTGACGCGCGACATCGTCGGTGATGTTGGCCATCACTTCCTGGCCGGCGAACGAGATGCAGCTTTCAAGGATGGCGAATACGAGGAGGGCGAACGGCAATGCAAGTATCGAGAATTCGATGGCCGTGCTGCCACGGCGATTGCGAACGAAGCGCGTCAGAAACCCGGCGCGCTCCGCCTTGTGCTGATCTGTCGAGCTGAATTCGTTGCCCATGTCCTGTTCCTGCCACCCCTGGACGGTTCCGACAGGTGTATTAGCGCAAACCAATTGAGGCCCGGTTTGAATGATCGTTAAAGTCGGCGCGGGCGCCTTAACCGGCCGGTAACCTGGACAGGCTGGTGGGGCGCGCAGCCTACTTGCTTGCGCTCATCTCGGCCTCGGAGGATTTTTCAGCCTCGCTCTTGTAGGAGCTTTCGCAATAGGGCGTGCAAGACATGGTCTGGACCTCGGCACGCCGGTAAATGCGAACCGACGAGGCCGCCTGCCGCACGACGGTAACCTGCGCGTCGACGATCGGGCTGCCCTCCTGGTCGAGAACGACGAGATTGGTGACACCGAAACCCTTGCCGGTGAGCACGATCGTGGAGGCGTCCTGGACGGAGGCATCGGCGATGGCCGGGTTGCCGACGACGATCGTGTCGGCGGGACGCGACAACTTCACGATCTTGGCCTGATTCATCGTCACTTCGATATCGGCGGCGGCCATGGCTGGCGTGATCAAGCTCGTGGCGGCAAGAAGCACGGCAATCAGGATTGAGGATCTCTGCACGGCCATCGATGCGCTCCCGCAAGCAAACTGTTCAACGGAACATGAACGAGATTGGTGAACCAACGGTTAAGTCCGCTTGCCGACGCCGGATGTGACGATCGGCGTGGCTGTTCACATGGCCGGATCCGCGCCGGTCGCAAGCTTTGCCAAATCCCTCGCCTTTTGCGGCATTGGCTTGGGAAACAGTACATTAGCCAGCGCTTAGCGTCGGGTTAACCACGCGCTCCGTTCGAGCCGGGAAAGGAATCGGTAAGGCTGTTTATTAAGCCGATCGAAAGAGCTTCTCCCTAGATTGGCAGCATCCGATCAACCATCACAGAAGTTGACGGAAGTGCTGTAACACGTGGAGTAGGAGCTCTCGAATGTCTAACCTTTTTGCACGTTTCGTGAAGGACGAATCCGGCGCGACCGCTATCGAATATGGTCTGATCGCCGCCCTCATCGCGCTCGCCATCATCACCGGCGCCGGCGCCCTCGGCAATGCAATCAATGCCAAGTTCTCCAACATCGGCAACACCCTGAACTCCAGCGGCAGCTAATCCGCTTATTGCTGAACGTTCAGATTGTCTTTCTGACAGGGGCCGCCCATATGGGCGGCCCCTGTTTATTGTTGCTTGTCGAAGTCGCGGCCGACAGAGCCGCGTGTTCATCCCAGACCTCATCAATCGTTAATCGATCCATTCTAGATTGAGCCCGTGAACAATAGGCATGGCGCCGATGCTTGAAGCCCTGATCTTCGTCGTCTTTCCGTTCTGCATGCTGTTTGCAGCGATCTCCGACATGCTGTCGATGACAATTGCCAATCGCGTGTCGGTGCTGCTTGTCGTCGTGTTCGCGCTGGTCGCGCCGCTGACGGGTATGGAATGGGCAGCCTATGGCTGGCATTTCGCCGCCGGCGCCTTGGTCCTTGCCGTGACGTTCGGCCTGTTCGCGATGGGTGGCATGGGAGGCGGCGACGCCAAGCTGCTGGCCGCAACGGCCGTGTGGATGGGGTTGAACATCCAGCTCGTCCAATACCTTGTGGTCTCGACACTCATCGGCGGCCTGCTGACGATCGCCATCCTGCTGTACCGGAAGTCGCCGCTGGCGGTTATGACGGGCCGCAATCCGTTCCTGCGCCATTTCGCGGAAGAGTCGGTCGGGATTCCCTACGGGATCGCGCTCGGCCTTGGCGGGCTGCTGACCTATCCGGATTCGCCTTTGATGGTGTGGGCGCTGGCCAGGCTTGCGAGCTGAACGCGATCTGTTTTCCATTTCCCCGACCGCATTGCCAGGCCGGCTTTGAAATGAGCCTTGGCCAGGCCCCTTGAATCCGTGGCGGCACGATCCAGCTAATTTATGTAAACCTTAAATTAATCACGATCGTAAGCATTACATTAACCTTGTTTTGACGATTGCCGCTGCAAAGTCCGGCTTGGCTACGTGGTTTGCCAAGGGCGAGGTTCGGACAGATGCCAGCATCCCGACTTATTATTCTGAGCGTGGCGGTGGCCGCGGCGGGTGGCGCTGGCTATGTCGCGAAGAACATGGTCGCAGCGCCGCCGCCGCAGATCGTGGTCGATTCCGGCCCCCAAGCTCCCGCCGTGCCCCTGCAGGACGTGCTTGTGCTCTCGGGCGATGTCGCGATGGGCAACGCGCTTCAGAACAACATTTCCTGGCAATCCTGGCCGGCCGACGGCGTCAACGCGAATTTCATCACCAAGGCCAATGCTCCCGACGCCCTGGAGAAATTGAAGGGATCGATCGCCCGTGTGCCGATGTATGCCGGTGAGCCGGTGCGGCGTTCCAAGCTGATCGGCGAGGGGCAGAGCTTCATGTCGTCCATCCTGCCCTCCGGGATGCGGGCGGTCGCCACGACCATCTCGGCCGACACTTCGGCCGGCGGCTTCATCCTTCCCAACGATTTCGTCGACGTCATCATGACCCGCAGGGCGGATGCCAACAGCGGCAGCACCGGCTTCAACACCGAAACCATCCTCAAGAACATCCGCGTCCTGGCAATCGACCAGACGATCCAGGAAGACGAGGAGGGCAAGAAGACCAGGGTGGGCCAGACCGCCACGCTGGAGCTGACGCCCAAGCAGGCGGAGATCATCACCGTCGCCCAGCAGATGGCGGATCGCCTGACGCTGGCCTTGCGCGCGGTCGCGGACACCCAGGAAAAGAATGTGGGCGAGGCCGACTATCTCGTTTCCGGCAATGGCCGCAAGGGAACGGTGAGACTGATCAAGTCGGGCGAAGTCTCCGAAGTAGGGGCAAGGAAATGAGGCTAAGCGGTAAACTGCCGGCAATCGCAGCCGCGGCATTGGGCCTGCTGCTCGTCGGAACGAATGTGCAGGGCGTCGTCGAGGCGAAGAGCACGCAGGTATCGGCCACGACAGCCACGCAGCGCGTCAAGCTCGGCCTCAACAAATCGGTGGTCATCGACCTGCCGAGCGATGCCTACGACATTCTCGTCGCCAACCCGACCGTTGCCGATGCGGTGACCCGCACCGCAAGGCGTATCTATCTGTTCGGCAAATCGGTCGGCGAGACCAACATTTTCGTCTTCGGTCCGAACGGCGAACAGATCGCCAGCCTGGACCTGGCAGTCGAACGCGACGTCGCCGGCCTGGAGGACTATATCAAGCGTTTCCTTCCGACCTCGGACGTCAAGGTGGAACTGCTGAACGACAACGTCGTCTTGACCGGAATGGTCGATACACCATTGGACGCGAAGCGGGCGGTCGACCTGGCGACGATCTTCGTCTCCGGCGGTGAAGCAACGACCGGACAGTATTCGCAGACCGCGGCCGGCGGCTCGGCCCAGGGCGGCGTCGACATCAACAACCCCGACCAGGAACGACGCGTCTCGAAGATCGTCAATCTTCTGCAGATCATCGGCGACGACCAGGTCACGCTCAAGGTGACCGTCGCTGAAGTCAGTCGCTCCGTGATGAAGCAGCTCGGCGTCAACATGATCGCCAGCGGCAACAGCAACGGTATCAGCTGGAATGCGCTGGGCTCGCAGAATTACGGCTTGGGCAAACCGCTATCGCAGTACTCAGGCTTTGGCCTCGGCAACCCAGGCTCGCCCTTTCAGGCCTACATAAATGCGATGGAACAGTCGGGAGTCATGAAAACCCTGGCTGAGCCGACGCTGACGGCGGTCTCGGGTGAGAAGGCGACATTCAAGGTCGGCGGTGAGTTCAACATCATTACCCAGCGCTCACAGAACGTTTCACAGCAGAACCAGACAGGTCAGATTACCTACACCAACCAGCAGATCGAATACGGCATTGGCCTCGAGTTCCAGCCAGTCGTGCTGTCGGCCGGCCGGATCAGCCTCAAGGTCAGGACCTCGGTGTCGGAGCCAACGACGGAAGGCGCCACCACCGTCGAAGGCGCGGGCAACTTGCCTGGAACCACATTGTTGTCGATCCGCAAGCGCCTGGCTGACACAACGGTCGAGTTGCCTTCCGGCGGCTCCATGATGATTGCGGGTCTGGTCCGAGACGACGTGCGACAAGCGGTCTCCGGACTGCCAGGTCTGGCCAAGATACCGGTCCTTGGCACCTTGTTCCGCAGCCGGGACTTCGTGCGCAACGAAAGCGAGCTGGTGATTTTCATCACGCCCTATCTGGCGAAGCCGGTGGCACGCAACGATCTCGCCAAGCCAGACGACAACTTCAACCCTGCCAGCGACGGCGCCGCCAACTTCCTTGGCAAGGTCAATCGCGTCTACGGCACCATGCAGACCGATAAGCCCAACGGCCGTTACCACGGCGTTGTCGGCTACATCTACAAGTGAATGGGGAAGCCGACATGTCTCAGTCAGCGTTGAAGACAAGGACCATCGCCACGACGATGCGCGCCAGCCATTCGCGGAGCAGCCTGCGGGTGCTGCCGGTTCTGGCGGCAGCGATGACCGCCCTGCTGGCCGGCTGCGCCCAGCGCGACAGCATCACCGTCGGCGCCATTCCGGACGACTATCGCACCAACCATCCGATCGTCATCGCGGAGAAGAACCAGAAGATCGACCTGCCTGTCGGCGCCGGTGACCGCGGCATGACCGGTTCGCAGCGCGACACGCTGCTGGGTTTCCTTGACGGCTATGACAAGAGTGCCGCTCCGTCATTGACCATCCAGATACCGAGCGGATCGGCCAACGAGGTTGCCGCGACGGCGGCCGGACGTGATTTCGCCAGGCTCGCGGTCGCCAGCGGTATCAAACGCAACCGCATCGTCGTCACCTCCTATCAGGCCGGATCGAGCGAGACATCGGCTCCGGTTCGCGTCTCCTATATCGCGGTGAGGGCGCAGACAGACAAATGCGGGCGCTGGCCCGATGATCTGCTCGAGACGTCGGAAAACAAGCATTATGCCGACTTCGGCTGCTCCTATCAGAACAATCTCGCTGCCCAGATGGCCAACCCGGGTGATCTGCTCGGGCCGCGCAAACAGAGCACCATCGACGCGGAAAATCGCGGCGCGGTGATCGATGTCTACCGCGCCAGGGGCATTTCGGGTGAATTCCTGGGCAATTCAGAAGTGACCTACTAAGCCACCTTCGGGAAAGAGACGCCACGGAAAGAAAAAGGCCACGGAAAAGAGCATGACCATGAGCAATCTTGCCTATGACGCCACCGTGGACGGCGGTGATACATCGCCGCAGGACATCGCCGCGATGCAGGCGTTGCGGCCGGTTCCGCGCATCTCGATCCAGGCATTCTGCGAGACCGAGGGCGTTGCCAATCCGGTCGAGCGCGCCGGCGAGGACCGCCGTATGACCAAGGCCCATCTCAAGGTCCATATGGGCGGCATTCCCACGGCGATCGAGTTCTACCAGTCGGCGCCGACCCCGAACCTGATCCTGCTGGAGTCACGCAGCGAACCCAAGCAATTGCTGGAGCAACTCGCCCAGCTCTCTGAGTACTGCGATCCATCCTCGAAAGTGGTGGTGATCGGCCATTACAATGATGTCGGTCTCTATCGCGAACTCATCCGCTCCGGCATCTCCGAATATGTCATCGCGCCCGTTTCGATGGCCGACATCGTCAGTGTCGTGTCGTCGATTTTCGTCGATCCGGAGGCTGAACCGATCGGCCGTTCGATCGCCTTTGTCGGCGCCAAGGGCGGTGTGGGCTCTTCGACCATCGCCCACAATGTCGCCTGGGCAATGTCCTCCCTGTTCAAATCCGAGGTCGTCGTCGCCGACCTCGATCTCGCCTTCGGCACGGCCAACATCAATTTCGACCAGGATCCGGCACAGGGCATCGCCGAAGCGGTTTTCTCGCCCGAACGTGTCGACGAAGTCTATCTCGACCGGCTGCTGACGCAGTGCGCCGAGCATTTGTCGTTGCTTGCCGCGCCCTCGACGCTGGAACGCGTCTACGACTTCGATCCCGATGCCTTTGCGCAGCTTGTCGATACCGCGCAGCGCAGCGTGCCGCTTCTGGTCCTGGACGTCCCCCATGTCTGGACGGGCTGGGCCAAGAACACGCTGGTCAAGGCCGACGAGATCGTCATCACGGCGACCCCGGAACTGGCCAATCTGCGCAACACCAAGAACATGGTCGACATGCTCAAGCGGCTTCGCCCCAACGACCCGCCGCCGAAGCTGATCATCAACCAGGCCGGCGTTCCCAAGCGGCCGGAAATTTCGCCGTCCGATTTCGCCGAGCCGCTCGGCCTGACGCCGATGTCGGTCATCGGCTTCGATCCATTGCTGTTCGGCAATGCCGCCAACAACGGGCGGATGCTCGGCGAGATGGACGCCAAGAACCCGGTTGTCGCGATCATCAACGAGATTGCGCACGTGCTGACCGGGCGAAGCGAAATCCGCACGAAAAAGAAGGCTGGCCTGGGCAGTCTGCTCGGCAAGCTCTCGCGCAACAAGAAGTGACGTTTTTGGAACCGGTAGTCGATCATGTTCGGTAAAAGAGGCAACGACGACGGCAACCGGTTCACGCCGGAATTCCGCCAGCCGGCACCGGCGCCGGGCGCGCCGCCGCCCGCGGGTTCGACGGATACGGCGGTTCTTGCCCGGCCCGCGGCACCGCTGCAGCCAAGCGCGCCTGTGGCGCCGCCGGCTCGCCGCGCCGTCGAGGCGCCGCCGATCGCGCCGGAGGCGAAGCGGCCCCAGCGCGAAAAGAGCGAAACCTATTACGACACCAAGAGCCAGGTTTTCTCGGCGCTCATCGACACGATCGACCTGTCGCAGCTGGCCAAGCTCGACCCGGAGACCGCGCGCGAGGAAATCCGCGACATCGTCAACGACATCATCGCGATCAAGAATTTCGCAATGTCGATCGCCGAGCAGGAGGAATTGCTCGAGGACATCTGTAACGACGTGCTTGGTTACGGGCCGCTCGAGCCATTGCTCGCCCGCGACGACATCGCCGACATCATGGTCAACGGCTCCAAGAACGTCTACATCGAAGTCAATGGCAAGGTCGAGCAGACCGGCATTCGCTTTCGTGACAACCAGCAGCTTCTCAACATCTGCCAGCGCATTGTCAGTCAGGTCGGTCGCCGCGTCGACGAATCCAGCCCGATCTGCGACGCCCGCCTTCCCGACGGCTCTCGCGTCAACGTCATCGCTCCGCCGCTCGCCATCGACGGCACCGCACTCACCATCCGCAAATTCAAGAAGGACAAGCTGACGCTCGATCAGCTGGTCAAGTTCGGTGCCATCTCGCCGCAGGGCGCCGAAGTCCTCAAGATCATCGGTCGTGTTCGCTGCAACATCGTCATCTCGGGCGGCACCGGCTCCGGCAAGACGACTCTGCTCAACTGCCTCACCAACTACATCGACCGCGACGAGCGCGTCATCACCTGCGAGGACTCGGCCGAACTGCAACTGCAGCAGCCGCATGTCGTACGTCTGGAAACCCGCCCGCCCAACCTCGAAGGTGAAGGCGAGGTAACGATGCGCGACCTGGTCAAGAACTGCCTGCGTATGCGGCCCGAGCGCATCATCGTTGGCGAGGTGCGCGGACCCGAAGTGTTCGATCTTCTGCAGGCGATGAACACCGGCCATGACGGCTCGATGGGAACGATCCACTCGAACAGCCCGCGCGAATGCCTGAATCGTATCGAATCCATGATCGCCATGGGCGGTTATTCGCTGCCGCAGAAAACCGTGCGTGAAATCGTCGTCGGCTCCATCGACGTGATCATCCAGGCGGCGCGTCTGCGCGACGGATCGCGCCGCATCACTCACATCACCGAGGTGATCGGGATGGAAGGCGACGTCATCATCACGCAGGACATCGTCCTCTACAACATCAAGGGCGAGGACGCCAACGGCAGGCTGCTGGGCGAGCATGTCTCGACCGGCATCGGCCGCCCGCATTTCTGGGACAGGGCTCGCTACTACGGCGAGGAGCAGCGCCTCGCCGTTGCGCTCGAGGCAATGGAGAAACGCGCTGACTGACGCGGCGTTGAGGGTTCTGGTCGATGTTTGGAATTGACGGCACCGTATTGGCGTTTGTCGTGCTCGCCGGCTTCAGCGCCGGCGCGGTCGCCTATGCATTCCTGTTCAACCAGATCAGCAACGAGAAGCAGGCTGGCAAGCGGCTGGAGACGATCAAGGCCGCGGAGACGGACCGGTCGGTTGTCAAGGCCTCCCGCGACCGCGCGACGGATGCGGCCAAGCGTCGAAAATCCGTGCAGGATTCGCTGAAGGAACTCGACGAGAAGCAGAAGACCAAGGACAGCGCCATCAAGAAGCCGCCGCTGAAGGCGCAACTCCGGCAGGCCGGGATGAAGGTCCCAATCGAGCGTTTCTACATTTATTCCGCCATATGCGGTCTCGCGCTGACGGTGGTCGCATTCGTGGCCGGCGCGCCGATGCTTGTCTTGCCCGGCGTGCTGTTGGCCGGCGCGCTCGGCCTGCCGCGCTGGTTCGTATCGTTTCGCCGCGCGCGCCGGGTCAAGGCATTCCTCAACGAATTTCCAAACGCACTCGACATCATCGTGCGCGCGGTCAAGTCCGGCCTGCCGCTGAACGATGCCGTGCGCCTCATCGCCAACGAATCCCCCGAGCCGGTGAAGGCGGAGTTTCGCCGCATCGTTGATTCGCAGCAGATGGGCATTTCGATCCCCGATGCGACCTTGCGTATGCCCGAAACCATGCCGTGCACAGAGGCGAGTTTCTTCGGCATCGTCATCCAGATCCAGTCGCAGGCCGGCGGCAATCTGTCCGAGGCGCTGGGCAACCTTTCACGCGTGCTTCGTGATCGCAAGAAGATGAAAGCCAAGGTGCAGGCGCTGTCCATGGAGGCGAAGGCGTCCGCAGCCATCATCGGCGCGCTGCCCTTCATCGTTGCTTTTCTCGTCTATCTTTCCAGCCCCGACTATCTGATGCCGCTGTTCAACACCAGCGTTGGCAATCTGATATTGGGTTGTGCCGCTGTCTGGATGTCGATCGGCATCCTGGTCATGCGCAAGATGATGAACTTCGAAGTCTAGGGCCGCGGCATGACCGAACAAGTCATCAAATCACTGACGGACCCCAGCCTGCTGATCGCGCTGCTGGTCGCCATCGCCGTGTTCGCGACGGTCTTTACATTGCTGCCGGCATTCGGCGGAAACCAGCTCAAGTCGCGCATGAAGTCGGTCGCGCTGGAGCGCGACGAGCTTCGCGCCAAGCAGCGCGCGCGGCTTGCGAGCGAGGCCGATCGCCGCCGTAAGGGCCTGCGCGAGCAACAGTCGGTCGGTATGCGCAACATTGTCGATCGGCTCGACCTGCGGCGCGCGCTGGCCGACGAGAGCACCTTGCAGAAGCTCAAGGTCGCCGGCTTTCGCGGGCAGAACCCGCTGACGCGGTTTCTCTTCTTCCGCCTCGTTCTGCCTTTTGTCGGCTTCGCGCTGGGGCTGGTCTACATATTCGTGCTCGGAGGATTGCCCGACAAACCCCTGGTCATCCGGCTGTTCGTCTGCATCCTGGTCGCCTATGGCGGCTTCTACGCGCCGGTCGTCTATGTCAACAACCGCGCCACCAAGCGCAAGCAGTCGATCCAGATGGCGTGGCCGGATGCGTTGGACCTGATGCTGATCTGCGTGGAGTCGGGCATGTCGGTGGAAGCCGCGCTCCGCAAAGTCGCCGACGAGATCGGCGCGCAGTCGGTGGCTCTGGCGGAAGAATTCATCCTGACCAACGCCGAGCTCTCCTATCTGCAGGAACGCAAGCAGGCCTATGAGAATCTTGCGAACCGTACCGGTCTGGAATCGGTCAAATCGGTGTCGCAGGCGCTCGTCCAGGCCGAACGCTACGGCACGCCGGTGGCGCACGCATTGCGCGTGCTTGCCGCCGAAAGCCGGGACCAGCGCATGAACGCCGCCGAAAAGAAGGCCGCAGCCCTGCCGCCCAAGCTCACCGTGCCGATGATCCTGTTCTTCCTGCCTGTGCTTTTCGCCATCATCCTGGGCCCTGCCGGCATCCAGGTCAGCCAGCGCGGCATCTTCGGCACCGATCATCCGTCATCATCGGCCAAGTAGCCGCGGGGCACGCGGAGATAAACGAAGAAGCCGCGCTGAGCTCAGCGCGGCTTCTTCGTTCAATTGGGACCTTTGCAGATCGTCGCCCTCAGTTGGTTGCAGGCTTCGCCTTGTCCTGATCCTTGAGCTGTCCCCAGGCATTCTGTTGCGCAAGCATCTGCCTGAGATAGGCGACATTGGCCTGTGCCTGCTCGGGCGAGAGCTCCTGCGAGGCGATCTTCTCGGCTTCGTCGAAGCGGCCCTGCAGGCCGACGACCAGCGCCAGGTTCTGGCGCACGCGGCTGTCGGCGTTGGGCTGCTGGGCGGCCGAACGCATATAGGTTTCCGCGGTGCGCAGATCCCCTTCCAGCACATAGGACATGCCCAGATTGGAGAGAACCGAGGGGTCGTTCGGCTTGAGTTCGAGCGCCTTGCGGTAGAGCTGGCGTGCATCGTCCTTCTGGCCGAGCTGGTCAAGGATGGCCGCTTCCGCCGACACCAGCTTCCAGTCGGGATATTCCGGCGTCTGTGCGCGGCGCACGGCGTCGAGCGCTGCCTCGAGCTGGCCATTGGCGGCCAGCGCCTTGCCATAGGCGGCGAGCACGTCGCGGTCCTTGGGATAGGCGATCGCCAGTTTGCGCATCACGGCCAGCGACTGGTCGGCATCGCCGTCCATCTGCAGCGCGGCCGCGAAGTTGGTTGCGATTCGCTTGTCGTTGGGATTCTTTGAGTAGGATTGGCCGAGAGCGGCCGTGGCATTGTGCACTTCTCCCGCCGACATGCTCTCCAGCGGCTTGCCGCTGGTACGTTCGATCGAGCCGGTAGTCATCCTGCTGGTTCCGCATCCGGCGACGCCCGCGGCGAGCGCCAGCATGAGGGCGGTGGTGGCGAGCCGTTTTCCTCTGGCATTCACTGTGCGGTTGGTCGGCATCGACACCTAAGCCTCCATTCATGCGCGCGGCCATAGCGTGGCCATCTTCCCTCCCGCAGAAATATTCTGTTAACCCTAACGGAGAGTTAAGAAACGCCGACTCGCGAAGGGTCGGCAGGAGAGAACATCGAATGCCTGTCGAACTCGTCGAGACGAAATTGCAAGGTGCGCTGCCGGTGCATCTGGTGGCCCGTGACGGCCTGGAGGCCGCGGGCCTTGCGCCATTTGCTGTCGCCTGGGCCAAGGCCAACGGCTTTTCCGGTGAGGCAGGCAGGACGCTCGCCGTGCCCAGCGAAAACGGCGCACTTGCCGGCGCCCTGTTCGGCACAGGCGACGGGGAAGGCGCACTTGCGCTCGGTGCACTGTCGAAAACCCTGCCGGAAGGCGACTGGCATTTCGCCTCCATTCCTGCCGAGCCGGAACTCGCGGCAATCGCGCTGGCGCTCGGCGGCTATGTCTTTACCCGTTACGGCAAGAAGCCGGGCAAGGCGCTGCGTTTCGACGTGCCGGCCGGCGTCGACGCGGCGCGCGTTCGCCGCATCGCCGATGGCGTCTTCCTGGCCCGCGATCTGGTCAACACACCGACCAGCGACATGGGACCGGATGATCTGGAGAAGGCGGTGCGCACCCTGGCCGCGGCTCACAAGGCCGAAGTCTCCGTCATCAAGGGCGACGAGCTGCTGACTCAGAACTTCCCGATGATCCACGCCGTCGGCCGTGCTTCGACCGGCGCGCCGCGTCTGATCGACATGATCTGGGGGCAACCGGGCGCGCCGAAGGTTACGCTGGTCGGCAAGGGCGTCTGCTTCGACACAGGCGGTCTCGACATCAAGCCGTCATCCGGCATGCTCTTGATGAAGAAGGACATGGGCGGCGCCGCCAATCTGCTTGGCCTGGCCTCGATGATCATGGCCGCCGGGTTGAACGTGCGGCTGCGCGTGCTGATACCCGCGGTCGAGAACTCGATCGCCGGCAACGCTTTTCGACCCGGCGACGTGCTGGCGAGCCGCAAGGGCATCACTGTCGAGATCGGCAACACCGACGCCGAAGGCAGGCTCGTGCTCGGCGACGCGCTGGCGCTGGCCGATGACGAGGAACCGCAGCTGCTGGTCGACATGGCGACGCTGACCGGGGCGGCCCGTGTCGCGCTTGGCCCCGATCTGCCGCCTTTCTATACCGGCGACGAGGCGCTGGCCTCGGACCTCGCCGAGGCATCGCTGGCGGTCGAGGACCCGCTGTGGCGCTTGCCGCTGTGGCGGCCTTACGACGCGAAACTGTCGTCGAAGGTCGCCGACATCAACAATGTCACCTCGGACGGTTTCGCCGGTTCGATCACGGCGGCACTGTTCCTCAAGCGCTTTGTCGAGAAGACGGCGAGCTGGGCGCATTTCGACATCTTTGCCTGGAACCCCGCCGACCGTGCGCATGGGCCTGCCGGCGGCGAGGCACAAGGCATTCGCGCCTTGGAGCGGATCATCTCGACACGCTTTGGCTGAAGGCGGCAAGCAGAGCCGGCAAATCGCTGAAACTGAAACGGAACCGAAACAATTTGCCGTCATGCTGGCGCGATGTCGATTGCGATGCGCCCGAGCCAGGCCTTGCGACTGTGGCAGCAAGTCATGCTGTCGCAGGTGCGCGACGATGCGCCCGACCTGACCATGCGCCAGACGGCGATCCTGTTCACCATCTATCTCGATCCGCCGCCGCACACGGTGCGCGGGCTGGCCGCCCGCCTCAATGTCACCAAGCCGGTGATCACGCGCGCGCTCGACACCATGGGCGCGCTGAAGCTGGTGTCGCGCCATCGCGACGAACTCGACAAGCGCAACGTGCTGATCAAGCGCACGGTCGAGGGGGCGCTCTTTGTCGAGCGCTTCGGCGATGGTATCATCGCCAGGGCTCACGAACTGCCCATCTGACCGTTTTGCCCATACAGCAGGGTTACCGATTTTGACTGCTCACGATGCCCGTCTCCACGCCTTCCGTTCCGACCTTGCCGACGCAAGGCTGAAAGGCGAGGTTTCTGCCGACCGTTTTGTCGCCGGCCGGCCGGCGCGGATTTCGGCCTCGGTGGCAGACATCCGCAAGGCGCCGCGTGCGGATGCCGGCGTCAACACGCAGGCTCTGTTCGGCGACGATGTGCTGGTTTTCGAGGATGCCGAAGGCTGGGCCTGGATCCAGGCCGAACGCGACGGCTATGTCGGCTATGTCGCCAACACCATGCTGGGCGGGCGCGACCATGCGCCCACCCATATCGTCTCGGTGCCCCGCACCTTTCTCTATCCCGGTCCGGATCTGCGCTTTCCGATCGCGGGACAGCTGTCGATGGGGTCGACGGTGACGGTGACGGGCGCCGCCGAGACGCGCGGCACACATTATGCTGTCCTGCCATCGGGCGAAGCGATCATCGCTGGTCACCTCAGGCCAATCGGAGAAATTGCCGCCGACTACGTCGCGGTTGCCGAGACGTTTCTTGGCACACCCTATCTGTGGGGCGGCACATCCGGCTTCGGCATCGATTGTTCCGGCCTGGTGCAACTGGCGATGCGCATGGCGGGCAAAAACGTGCTGCGCGATTCCGACATGCAGGCGGCAAGCATCGGCGAGCCGCTCGAGCCGGGTCCGGATTATGCCGGATTGCGCCGGGGCGATCTCGCCTTCTGGAAAGGTCATGTCGCTGTCATGACCGACGCCGAGACCATGATCCACGCCAACGGCCACACCATGCTGGTCTCGCGCGAAGGGTTGAAGGACGCCATCGCCCGCATCGGCTACCTCTATGGCGGCCCGACCGGGTTTCGCAGGCCGTAGCACAAGCGCCTGTCCTTCTCCACAGGGGGAGAAGGGAAGAGCTTTCACGATCCCCTTTTGTTCCGATTTTCCTTGGCGATTGCCCGTAGCCGCGCTACCTCTGGCGCGTGACAGTTGAGCCGCGCCTTGCCGAGCAGAATACCGCCATTGCCCTGCCCGAGCCATTCCTCAGATGGTTCGGCGAGAAAGGCTGGTCGCCGCGCGCCCATCAGGTCGAATTGCTGGCGAAGGCTCAAAGCGGCCAATCGGTGCTGCTGATCGCGCCGACCGGAGCCGGCAAGACGCTGGCCGGCTTCCTGCCTTCGCTGACGGAACTGGCGGTCAGGCCGAGGCGAAAGCCGGGGCAGGGACAGCGCGGCATCCACACGCTCTACATCTCGCCGCTCAAGGCGCTGGCCGTCGACATCGAGCGCAATCTCGGCAAGCCGGTCGAGGAAATCGGTCTGCCGATCAGCATCGAGACGCGCACCGGCGACACGCCTTCCCACAAGCGCCAGCGCCAGAAGCTGGTGCCGCCCGACATTCTGCTGACCACGCCCGAGCAACTGGCGCTGCTGATCGCCGCCCCCGACGCCAGACGCTTCTTCGAGGATCTGCGCTATGTCGTGCTCGACGAGTTGCATTCGCTGGTGACCTCGAAACGCGGCCATCTCTTGGCGCTCGGCCTGGCGCGGCTGCGCAACTACGTGCCCGGCCTGCAGACCATCGGCCTGTCGGCGACGGTGGCCGAACCGGACGAATTGCGGCGCTGGCTGGTCAGCCAGAATCCACCAGGAGACATGTCCGAACTGATTGTGGTCACAGGGGGAGCTAAACCCGAAATCTCCATTCTCGATTCCGAAGAGCGTGTACCGTGGGCGGGGCATTCGGCGCGCTATGCCACGCCGGAGATCTACCGCGAGATCAAGCGCCACAAGACGACCCTGCTGTTCGTCAACACCCGCAGCCAGGCGGAACTGCTTTTCCAGGAATTGTGGCGGGTCAACGAGGACACCTTGCCGATCGCGCTTCATCACGGCTCTCTCGATGTCGGCCAGCGGCGGCGCGTCGAGAAGGCGATGGGCGAGAACGCGCTGCGTGCCATTGTCGCGACATCGACGCTCGATCTCGGCATCGACTGGGGCGATGTCGATCTGGTCGTGCATGTCGGCGCGCCGAAGGGGGCGAGCCGGCTGGCGCAGCGCATCGGCCGTGCCAACCACCGGATGGACGAACCGTCCAAGGCGATCTTGATCCCTGCCAACCGTTTCGAGGTGCTCGAATGCCGGGCTGCCCTCGATGCCAACTATCTTGGCGCGCAGGACACGCCGCCGCTGGTCGATGGCGGCCTCGATGTGCTGGCGCAACACGTACTCGGCTGTGCCTGCGGCGCACCGTTCCGTGCCGACGATCTTTACGAGGAAGTGCGAGCGGCGGCACCCTACACCAGCCTCGATAGGATTACCTTCGACCGCGTCATCGATTTTGTCGCCACCGGCGGCTATGCGCTGAAGAATTACGAGCGCTATGCTCGTATCCGCCTGAACAAGGACGGGTTGTGGCGCGTCTCCAACCCGCGCGTGGCTCAGCAATATCGGCTGAATGTCGGCACCATCATCGAAGTGCCGGCGCTCAACGTGCGTTACGTCAAAGCAGGCAGCAAAGGCTCGGCTACACGCGGCGGGGCCGTTCTCGGCAAGATCGAGGAGGCCTTCCTCGAAACGCTGACGCATGGCGACACCTTCATGTTCGCCGGCAAGGTGCTGCGCTTCGAAGGCATTCGCGAGAATGAATGCTTCGTGTCGAACGCGCCCGGCAGCGACGCCAAGGTGCCCTACTATGGCGGCGGCAAGTTCCCGCTTTCGACCTACCTTGCCGAGCAGGTCCGCATGATGCTGGACGATCCGCAGCGCTGGAAGAAGCTGCCGGAGCAGGTGGCCGACTGGCTGCGATTCCAGGCCGACAAATCGGTTCTGCCCAAACGCGATGACCTGCTGATCGAGACCTTTCCACGCGGCAACCGCTACTATCTGGTCGGTTATCCCTTTGAGGGCAGGCTGGCCCACCAGACGCTCGGCATGTTGCTTACCCGGCGCCTCGACAGGGCAGGCGCCAGGCCGCTTGGCTTTGTCGCCACCGATTACGCCCTTGCCATATGGTCGCTGGGCGATATGGGCGCGATGTTCAAAGCCAGGAAACCGTCTCTCGGCGCATTGTTCGACGAGGACATGCTGGGCGACGACCTCGAAGCCTGGCTGGCCGACAGCTGGCTTCTCAAGCGCACCTTCCGCAATTGCGCGCTGATTTCGGGACTGATCGAGAAACGCCATCCGGGCCAGGAGAAGAGCGGCCGTCAGGTCACCGTGTCGACCGACCTGATCTACGATGTGCTGCGCAGCCATGAGCCGGACCATATCCTGCTGCAGGCGACACGCTCCGATGCGGCGGCCGGTCTGCTCGATGTCAGCAGACTTGCCGACATGCTCTCGCGCGTCCAGGGTAGAATCATGCATAAGAATCTCGAGCAGATTTCGCCACTAGCCGTGCCGATCATGCTCGAGATCGGCAAGATGCCGGTGAACGGCGAAGCCGATGAAACACTGCTGATGGATGCGGCGACTTTGGTCGAAGAGGCCATGGGGCCGGAAATGAGTGAGGGATGAATTTTTCGCTGGCGCGCACGTCGCTGATTGCCGAGGCCGACATGATAGGCATCGCCGGCGAGCGTGCGGTCTGCGATCCGCGCGGCGTGCTCTATTTTCCCGAGCTCAGGCTGATGGCGGTCTCCGACCTGCATCTGGAAAAAGGCTCGTCGCTGGCAAGGCGCGGCGCGCTGATCCCGCCCTATGATACCGGCGCGACCTTGCTCAGACTGCAGGCCGTCATATCCGACTACCAGCCGTCGATCGTCATCAGCCTGGGCGATTCCTTTCACGATGGCGGCGGCGCCGAGCGCATGCATGCGAGTTTTCGCGAGCGGCTGGAAGCGCTGATGGCAGGCCGCGACTGGTTCTGGGTCGCCGGCAACCATGATCCGGAAGCGCCGGCCGATCTGCCCGGTGAAACGGTCCGGGAACTGGCCATAGGCTCGCTGCTGTTCCGGCATGAGCCGTCGAAAGTGCGCGTCGAGGGCGAGATCGCGGGCCATCTCCATCCCTGCGCGCGCATCGTCCAGCGCGGCCGTTCGGTGCGTCGGCGCTGCTTTGCCGGCGATGGCGGCCGCATGATCATGCCGGCCTTCGGCGCCTATACCGGCTCGCTCAACGTGCTCGATCGCGCTTATGCCGGGCTGTTCCGGCTGGAATCGCTGATGGCCTATATGCTTGGCGCCGACCGCATCTTCGCCATCTCCCGCTCGATGCTGCGGCCGGGCTGAGCAGCCTATCTGCCGTAATACAGAGTGACGGTGTGCTTTGCCTCGGCGAAGAACAGCCAGCGCTCGACCAGCATGCCGGCGAACTGGACGATCGCGGCGAGCACCGACGGCACCGCCGCATAGGGCCAGGGCAAGGCGAAGGTGGCGGCGATCAGCAGGACGGGCAGGGCGAAGGCCAATGCCTGTGCGAGCATGCGCAGCTTCGCACTGTGCTTGCGTGCGATGCGAAAACCCATTTCCTTGAGCAGGTAGTTTTCCTCGGTATGCGGCCATTCCAGGGAGCGCACCGTGCCGCCAGCCAAACCGGTCGCGGTGTTGGCGGTGGTCGGGATCTCGAGTCGGTCATTGTGCCGCCAGGTCGCGAGCTTCCAGCCCCAGCCGGCAAGAGTGGCAAGCAGCGACAATACCAGCACGCCCGTGGAACCGATGCCGAAGCCCTGCAGCAGCGCGTTCAACAGAACGCTGCCGGTCATGGCGGCGAAGATCAGATAGGCCGGCAAAGTATAGCGGCTGTGCCACTGCGCGATCGGCTTCAGCGACGCGTAGATCATGCCGGTGGTGCAGACGGTGACGATCGCACCGATGGCGGCCAGCAATCCGGCAATGGCCACCCAGCCCTCAGTGCGGCCAAAGAACACCCAGCCGAGGCCGAACAGTCCCGCCGGGATGAAGGTGATGACCGAGGCCACGCCTTCGCGCGACAGCCAGGAACTGCGCCATTGCGAGAACGCCCGCCATCCGCGCTCGGGTCTGCCGAGATGGCCGGTCGACGACAACAGTCCCGCCGCGATCAGGCCAAGCGCCAGCCCCAGGCCGACGAGGCCGAGCCAGAAGTCGGCGGGGACGATCTGCAACCCACCCAGCACCCCAAGCAGCGCCAGCAGGCCGTAGCCTGCACCGGTGGCGGTGGTGAAGAAGACGACGGAAAAGGCTGGATGCATGGTCAGTTCGAAAGCATGCGGTCGACCCAGCCGAGGAAGCCGCCTTCGGCCCGCACCGGCTCCAGCGCCTTCGCGGGCACCGATGCGGCGCGCTGCGTATGGGCGCGCGGCGGCAAATATTTGTTGGTCGGGTGATAGCCGAGTTCCGGCATCAGGTCGACGCCGCCGCGCTCCGCGACCAGTTGCGAGACAGCCGACTGAGGATCGCCGAGATCGCCGAAATGCCGGGCGCTGGTCGGGCAGGCGGCGACGCAGGCCGGCACGCGGTCTTCTTCGGCCAGATTGTCGTTGTAGATGCGGTCGATGCATAGCGTGCATTTCTTCATTACGCCGACATCGGTGTCGAATTCGCGCGCCCCATAGGGGCATGCCCAACTGCACAATTTGCAGCCTATGCACTTGTCCTCGTCGATCAGCACGATGCCGTCCGAGGCTCGCTTGTAAGAGGCGCCGGTCGGGCAGACGGTGACGCAGGCCGGCGTCTCGCAATGCAGGCAGGAGCGCGGGAAGTTGACCGTGCGCCCGCCCATCTCTGTCGTGTGTTCATAGCTGTGCACGCGGTTGAACCAGACGCCGTCGACATGGCCGCCATAGGGGTCGGTGTCGGTCAACGGCGCCATGTGGCCGCCGGTGTTCCATTCCTTGCAGGCGGTGACGCAAGCCTGGCAGCCGACGCACGTGTCGAGGTCGATGACGAGACCAAGTTTCTTGTCGCTGTGGACGGGAAGACAGGTCATTCGGCTGCCTCTCTTGCCCGGCGGAATTCGGCGCCGAAGCTCAATCTGTCGAGCGACGGCTCGAAATGCGGCGGTTGGCTGAAACGCTCGAATTGCGGCTCGGTGAAGCCGGCTTCCTCATCAGCGCATTTGACGATGCGCACGCGCAGATCGAACCACGCGGCCTGGCCGGTGACAGGATCGGAGTTCGAATAGCGTTTGCCCTGTGCGTCGGCCGAGGTCTGGTCGCCGATGATATGGTTGAGCAGGAAGCCGCGATTGCTCTCGGCGGCATCATCTTTCAGTCCCCAGCTGCCGCGCCTTTTGCCGATCGCGTTCCAGGTCCAGACCGTGCTTTCGTTCACCCCGTCGACCAGCTTGATTTGCCCCTTCACTCTGCCGTTGATGCTTTCTATCCACACCCAGTCGTCGTCGACGAGGCCTAGACCGGCACCAGTGCGGTGGTGCACGAACAGCCGGTTCTGGCTGGTGATCTGCCGCAGCCACGCATTCTGCGAGCCCCAGGAATGATACATGTGCATCGGCCGCTGCGTCAGCGCGTGCAGTGGGTATTTTTCGAGGTCGACCACCGCTTCCTCGAACGGCATGTACCAGAACGGCAGCGGATCCATGTAGGTCTCGATGCGCTGGCGCTCGGCCTCCGGCGGCTGAACACGGCCATAGCCGCGTGCGGCGAGCCGAAACCGCTGCAACGGCTCGGAATAGAGCTGGAAGATGATCGGCTCCGCCTTCGGGATGAAACCCATCTGCACCGCGAAATCGAGATAGGAGCGGTTGGCCATCTTGTAGTAGCGCTGGTCCTGAGCGAAGTCGTGATGCCAGAAGCCCCCATTGTCGATGTAGCGCTGCAACTGGTCCGGATTGGCCTCGCCCTTGCCGATCGACGTTCCATCCTTGCCGCGCCAGCCGGCCAGCGGGCCGATGCCCGGTGTGCGTTCATGACTGACGATATAGTCGGCATAGTCGGCATACTTCGCCGATCCGTCCTCGTCGACGAAACCGGGCAGGCGCAGCCGGGCGCCCAGTTCGATCAGCACCGACTGGAACGGCCTGACGTCGCGGTCCGGCTCGACGACGGGATGGCGGATGGCATCGCCCGGCCCGTCGGCATGGCTGATCGGCCGGTCGAGCAGGCTGATGCAGTCATGCCGCTCGAGATAGGTCGTATCCGGCAGCACGAGGTCGGCGAACGGCACGGTCTCGGAATAGTAGGCGTCGGAATAGATGATGAAGGGGATCTTGTAGTTGCCCGCCTCGTCATGGTCGGTCAGCATACGCATCGTCTCGACGGTGTTCATCGAGGAATTCCACGCCATGTTCGACATGTACATCATCAGCGTGTCGATCTTGTAGGGATCGCCCGCCCAGGCATTGCGGATGACGGTGTGCATAAGGCCGTGCGCGGCCAGTGGCGCGTCCCAGGAATAGGCCTTGTCGATGCGGGTCGGCGTGCCGTCTTCGTCGACCAGCAGGTCGTCCGGCCCGCAGATGAAACCAAGCGGCATGCCGTCCAGCGGCGTCATCGGCTTGACCGTCTTGCCCGCGGGTTTCGGGCCCGGCGGCGCCGATCTGGGGTAGGGCGGCTTGAAGCGGAAGCCGCCGGGAACATCCACTGTGCCGAGCAGCACCTGCAGCAGATGGATGGCACGGCAAGAGTGAAAACCGTTCGAATGGGCTGATATACCGCGCATGGCATGCATCGAAACCGGTCGGCCCTTGATCGTCTCGTGCCGGCGCCCGGCCCAGTCGGTCCAAGCCACCGGCAGTTCGATTGCCTGTTCGAAGGCGACATGGGCGAGTTCGGCGGCGATCCGGCGGATCCTATCGGCGGCAATGCCGCAGCGCTCGGCGACCGCATCCGGCGCGTAGCTGTCATCGAGATAGCGGTCGGCGATCAACTGGAACACCGGCGTACAGCGGCGGCCGCCGACTTCGAAGCTGCCGGTCAGCGCCGGCTTCGCTTCCGTGTCGGTTGCCTTGACGGCGGTCTTCGCCACCCTGTCCCAGGCCAGCGGATTGCCGTCGGCGTCGCGGACGAACAGCCCGTCGTCGGAGGCGCCAGGCTCCTGCACGACGAGGACATGGGCGTTGGTGTAGCGGAGCAGATAGTCGAGATCGACGCGGCCGGCCTTCAGCAATTCGTGGATGAGGGCGAAGACGAACAGGCCGTCCGTTCCGGGCCGGATGCCGATCCAGTCGTCGGCAATCGCATTGTAGCCGGTGCGGCACGGATTAATCGACACCACCTTGGCGCCGCGCGCCTTGAGCTTGCCCAGCCCGATCTTGATCGGGTTGGAATCATGGTCTTCGGCGACGCCGAACAGCATGAAATATCGTGTGTTATCCCAGTCAGGTTCGCCGAACTCCCAGAACGAGCCGCCGATCGAATAGAGCCCGCCGGCCGCCATGTTGACCGAGCAGAAGCCGCCATGGGCGGCGAAATTCGGTGTGCCGAACTGACTCGCCCACCAACCGGTCAAGGATTGCGACTGGTCGCGGCCGGTGAAGAAAGCGAGTTTTTTCGGATCGGTACGACGAACTGCCGAGAGACGCTCCGTCGCGATCGAGAACGCTTCTTCCCACTCGATCTCGCGGAACACGCCCGAGCCGCGCGGCCCGGAACGCAGCAGCGGCTTCTTCAGCCGGGCCGGGCTGTAATGCTGCATGATGCCGGAACTGCCCTTGCCGCAGATCACGCCGCGATTGACCGGATGGTCCTTGTTGCCGTTGATGTAGCGGACCTTGCCGTCCTTGATATGGACGTCGATGCCGCAGCGGCAGGCGCACATGTAGCAGGTGGTCTTGGCAACGCTGTCGGAAATGCCAGGCGAGGTGTCGACGCCGTCGCCTTCATCGGGCGCGCGCGTGTCGGCAAGCGGGCGTTGCGATGGTGCCGAATTCGCGCCGCGCGGCGGTGAATGCCTCATGATCCGGATGTGCCCGCGCGGCCGGCGGATTTGGCTCGAGTCTTCGGCCCGGGGCCGCGCATGTAATGCTCTTCCGGATGGTAGCGATCGCCGGTCAGCCGTCTGCGGATGCCGCGGGTCCAATGTGCGAGAAGGGACTTGAACCGCCCGATCATTTTAGTCTCTGCCATCCGCTGGCGAATTTTTTCTAACTTCGCGTGAAAATGTAGAATGAAGCTATCGATCCGTCTAATCAGTTGTTCTTGTAAATTCGATCGATATTGGTTCTTAATGCTGACATGACCCTGGATCAGTTGCGCATTTTCGTCGCCGTCGCCGAGCGCGGCCACATGACCAAGGCGGCGGAGCTTTTGGGTATCTCCCAGTCGGCGGCGTCGGCCGCCATCCGCGCGCTTGAAGAGCAGCACGGCGTCCATCTGTTCAACCGCGTCGGCCGCAACATAGAGCTTGCCCAGACCGGCCACCGGTTCCTGCCGGAAGCCAAGGCCGTGCTGGAGCGGGCCGCCGCCGCCCGCAATGTGCTGGAACATGTCTCGCAGACGGTCGCCGGCAGCCTCTCTATCGCCGCCAGCCTGACCATCGCCAGCTACTGGCTGCCGCGAAGGCTGGCCTCCTTCCACGAGGCCTACCCCGCGGTGCGGCTGAGCGTCAGCATCGGCAACACAAGACAGGTCGAGGCCAGCGTGCTGGATGGAACAGCCGATCTCGGCCTGGTCGAGGGGCGCACCGAATCCGACATATTGCGCCGCGCCAAGGTCGACACCGACCGGTTGATGCTGGTGGTTGCCGCGTCACATCCCGAAATCGTCGAAACCGCGCCGGGCCGTCCCGACATCAAGGGCCTGCGCTGGATCATCCGCGAGGGTGGGTCGGGCACGCGCGAGGTGCTGGAGGATCTGGCGAGGCGCGAGGGGATTTCGCTAGCCGATTTGCAGGTGTTCCTGGTGCTGCCAAGCAACGAGGCGGTTCGCCAGGCGGTCGAGGCGGGTGCCGGCGCCACCATCATTTCGGAGCTCGTCGTCGGACGCGCCGTTGCCGAAGGCAGCCTGCGGTCCGTGCCGCTCGAACTGCCGAAACGCGACTTCGCCATGATCACCCACCGCGACCGCCAGGCAAGCCTGGCCCAAATGGCGCTGAAGGCGCATCTCGGCGCAGACACTAAGGGGAGCGACCTTTAGTCAGCCGAACTTGCGCTGGGCATCCAAAGCCAGGCCAAGCCCGACCGAGCCGAACATGTCGCCGTCGATGACGGAAGCCTGCGGCACCAGCGACAGGATTTCCCGTCTTGCCAGCGGAATCGCGGTCGAGCCGCCGGTCAGGAACACCGCGGTGATGTCGGACGGCTTGACCGCAGCATCGCGCATGGTCTCAGCCACCGTCGCGGTGACCCGCTCGATGTCCCGGGCGATGGTGGCGTCCAGTCCATCACGCGTGATTTCGGCGGCGAACTCCACGTCGGATAGCCTCACCGCGACTTCGGCCGATGACAGGTCGGTCAACTCTATCTTGGCCTTTTCGACCAATGCCGCCAAAGCGTGCCCATAGCGGTGCTCCACGATGTGGATAAAGCGGTCGACCAGGTCGGCGCGCGCGGCCTCGTAGCGGATCTGGCGCAGATGCGTCATCGCTTTGGCGGTGTAGACCAGGTTGATGCGCTGCCATGTCGCCAGATCGATGAAGTAGCTGGCCGGCAGATTGCGCTTGCCGTCCTTGGTCGGGGTCAAGTAGCCGAGCTGCGGCATGACATGGGCAATGCTGAGCAGCCGGTCGAAATCCGTACCGCCGATATGGACACCCCGGCTGGCCAGGATATCGTCCTTGCGGTCCGGCAATCGGGCACGCTCCGGCGAGACGCGCACGACTGAAAAGTCAGACGTGCCGCCGCCCATGTCGATGATCAGCGCCAGCTCTTCGCGCGTCACCCTCTGCTCGTAATCGAGTGCGGCGGCGATCGGCTCGAACTGGAAGGCGATGTGCTTGAAGCCTTGCGCATGCGCGGCCTTTTCCAGGTCGCTCTGGGCGTTCGCGTCGGCCTGTGGGTCGTCATCGACGAATTGTACCGGACGGCCGAGCACCACGGTCTCGACCAGATCGCCGCCATCTTCTTCAAGCTTCTTCCTCAGATGGCCGAGGAACAGGCCGATGATCTCCATGAAGCCGATCGAGCGCGCCTTGATGCGCGTCTTCTCATGCGCCAGCGAGCTGCCCAGCACGCTCTTCAGCGAGCGCATCAGCCGGCCTTCCACGCTGTCGGTGTAGTTGGCGATGGCCTGGCGGCCAAAACAGATGCGGCCGTCCTCGAAATTGAAGAACACCGCGCTGGGCAGCGTGACCTGGCCGCCTTCAAGCGCGACGAGGTGCGGTTGCCCGTTGCGGACCACGCCGACCGTGGAGTTCGAAGTGCCGAAATCGATACCGGCGAATGCTGGTCGCAAAGCAGCCTCCTGTCATTGGCGGCAGACAGCGGATCGGCGCTCGCGGGAGAAGCGTGCGCTGTGGTTCCGGGCGACCGGACCGCTCTGCCGAATTGAATTGTGCGTGCTTGCCCGTTGGGCGGGGAGGTGCGGTCTATAGCATGGCGCGGGAAAGGGAAACCCCCTTTTGGACGTCTCAGTCCTTGCGGAAGATCAGCCTGCCGAGCCAGCCCGTCAGCATGGCCAGCGATATGGCGAAGACGCCATAGAGGAAGGAGTAGTCATGGGCGACCCGGAAGATAGACTGCTCGAAGCCGGACTTGCGGATTTCGAGCTGGGCAGAGCTCTCCTTGATGAACAGGCCGCTCTTGAACAGGAACGCGCGGGCTTTGTGGGTGCCGACCGGAACATTCGGTGCCAGCCTGACGGTGGCGCGGAACAGGTTCTGCGACAGGAACTGCACGCCGCCGACATTCTCGCTGTAGAGGCCTGCCGCTCCCTTGCGCTCGCGCAACGCCGCGGTGAATTCCTCGATCGTCGCCGGGCTGTCGCCGGCGTCGGCGGGCTGCATGTAGAGATTGGAGGCGCCGAGCGACAGCTGCTTGTAGCTGTTCGGTTCTGTGATGTCCTGCAGCGGCCGCGTCGTCGCCACCGAATAGGAGACCGGCACGTTCTCGAAGGTTTCGGAGTCCAGATTGACCCAGACGCCGAGCACCCGGTCCTTGCGGCGCACCACGACCGGCTTGGGTGGCCCTTCGAGTACGACGATGACGTCGTAGCGACCCTGGCGGGCGACCAGCGGATCGGGATTTTCCAGCGAGCCGAAGATGGTCAGGTCGGCGCCGGAAAAACCGGCGGTGATCGAGACATTGTCGGTGGAGAGACCGATCTGGATGCCTTCCGTCAGCGGCGTCTGTGCCTTCGCCGGTGCGCCGGCGGCAAACAGTGACAGGAGGATGGCGGCTGCGAATGTTTTCGGGCCTTCCATCAGTTGAGGCCCGCGGCGGACAGCGAATAGAGATTGGGCGGGGTGACGAAGAGATCGATGGCGAGCCGGATCGCCACAGCCAGCACCAGCAAGGCCAGCAGCGCCCTGAGCTGCTCGCCGCGCAGCCTCTGGCCGGCCTTGGCGCCATATTGCGCGCCGGCGACGCCGCCCGCCATCAACAGGAAGGCCAGCACGACATCGACCGTCTGGTTCGTGGTGGCGTGGACCAGCGTGGTGTAGGCGGACGTGAAGATGATCTGGAACAGCGAGGTGCCGATAACGACATTGGTCGGCACTTTCAGCAGATAGATCAGCGCCGGCACCATGATAAAGCCGCCGCCGACACCCATGATCGACGACAGGAAGCCGATGCCGGCGCCAAGGCCGAGCACCGGGATGACGCTGACGAACAGTTTCGACGCCCTGAAGCGCATCTTCAGCGGCAGCCGGTGGATCCAGTTGTGCTGGCCGGATTTCTTCAGCACCGGCGCCGCACCACTGCGTGTGGCGCGCAGCGCATTGATGCTTTCGACCAGCATCAGCCCACCGACCGTGCCGAGCAGCACGACATAAAGCAGCGAGATGAACAGGTCGAGCTGGCCGAGCCGGCGCAGGAAGGCGAACACGTAGATACCGGCGGTGGAGCCGATGATGCCGCCGGCCAGGAGCACGCCGCCGAGCTTGAAGTCGAGCGTGCCCCGCTTCATGTGCGAAAGCACGCCGGAGACGGAAGAGGCGATGACCTGGTTGGCGCCGGTGGCGACCGCGATCGCCGGGGGGATGTTGTAGAAGATCAGCAGCGGCGTGATGAGGAACCCGCCGCCGACGCCGAACATGCCCGACAGGAAGCCCACCGCAGCGCCCATGGCCAGCAGCACGAAGACGTTGACGGAAATTTCCGCAATCGGGAGATAGATGCCCACCCGTCAGTCTCGATCAGTTTGCCTGTCGGCGAATGCAGCCGTTCCGGGCAGTCTCGCACCGAAAAGCCAATTTTTCCTTGCACCGACGCGGCGGCGGGGTCAAACCCCGTCGCCGCGCCGAAACAAAAAATATCTCAATCAGTTAACAGGCAAATGTGTGGCAAGAGCGTCGTGGAAACGACGCTTCGCTGTTATTTGTGCGCCAGCAGCGCCCGGACCAGTTTTTCATCGACGGCGCCGGTCGCCGGCAGCTTGTTGTCGGTCTGGAAGGCGATGATCGCGTTCTTGGTCTTCTCGCCCATGACGCCGTCGGCGCCGCCGGCATCATAGCCGTTCTTGTTGAGGATGAGCTGGATGTTCTTGACCGCCTTCTTCATGTCGATGCCGGCGGTCGTCTGCGGCGTGCCTTCCTGCCAGGATTCGGGAATGTCGGCCGAATTGGTCGCCGCATTGAGCGGCTTGGCCTTCCACAATTCGGTCGCGGCGCGCGCCCGCTCGAGCTGCTCGGGCCGCAGCGCATTGGCGATCTCGTCGCGCTTGGCGGCCGCGTCCTTGTCGCCGGTCTTGGCGACGAGAGCGAACCATTTGTAGGATTCCTCCAAGTTCTGCTTCATGCCGACGCCCTTGGCGGCGAGGATGCCGAGATTGAACTGGCTGTCCTTGACGCCGAGATCGGCGGCCTCCTGGAACCAGTGCGCGGCCGATTCATTGTCGGTCACGCCATCGGCGGCCATGGCGAACAGCACGGCCAGATTGTGCATGGCGCTGGCATTGCCCTGCTCGGCGGCCATCTGGTACCAGGTCTTCGACTTCTTGATGTCGCGGGCGACGCCGATGCCCTTCTCATAGAAATTGCCGATGCGGTATTCGGCCGGCGCGAAACCGAGTTCCGCCGATTTCTCGTACCATTTGGCGGCCGCGGCCATGTCTTCCTTGACGCCGCGCGATTCCGCGTAGCGCGAGCCGATCTCGAACAGCGCCTTGGCGTCGCCACCCGCGGCGGCATCGCGTAGCGCGGCCGGGCCGGCATCGGCCGGAATGTCGTACTTGTTCGCGACTGCTGCACCTGCCGGCGCGACGGCGCCGGTCGTGTCCTTGGCGATGGCGTCGTTGGCCGCCGTTGGGGCTGCGACCGGCTGGGTATCGGTATCCGTCGCTTGCGCACCGCCGGTAGCAGCTGCCGGCTCTGAAGCCGTCGTATCCATCGGGGTCGTGGCAATAGGCGCAACTGGTGCTGGGGCGGCCGAAGCCGTGGGGCCGGAAGAGGCGGTGGAAGCAGCAGGCGCGGCGGGCTCTGCGACCGGCGCCGTATTCGCCATTGCGTCCGTGTCCGACGGCATCGCCATGGCGGTCTGCGCCACCATGTCGTCCTTGGTCATGGGCGCGGATTGTTCGGCCTGCCTGACGGCACGGGCCGGCGCGTTGTCCGTCGCCGCCGGCTGGGCTTGCGCCTTCGGCTGGCTCGCCGTGTCGACGGATGCCGTCTGCGCTGGCTGCGCGGCAAAGATCGGTGCGGCGTCGTTGTTTGCCACCTGAACCGGATCCGAGAGGAACGCCTTGCCGAGCTGCAGGCCGGCAAGCGCCAGCATGATCGCCGCCGCCGCCATCAGGATCGGCTTGCGTCGGGCCTTGAGCAGGTCGCCGATCCTGAGCGCTTTCACCGGGCCTTTCACCGTCGACTGTCGCTTCAGGGCGTCGGCCTCGGCGGCGGCGGCCTGCGCCGCGCGCCGCGCGGCCGCGATGAAATCCGATTTCGCGGCGTCGCTTTCGCCAAGCTTTGCCGGCTGGCCACGTTCGTCGCGAACCCGCTTCATGATGGCATTGAGGTCGGGCGCGCCGGAGCCTGGTTCCAGCGGGCGGTTGGCCACTTTCGGGTCGAGCGGCTCGTCAAGATCGACAGTCGGAATATCGCTGCTCGGCGGCGAGCCGGCCAGCGGCGGGACGTCCGCCGCCGCCTTCTTGCCCTTGAAGGCGCGGGCCAGCCCGCCGAACATCGATTTGCGGCCTGCCGGCTGGTCCTTTTCGGCGATGGTATCGGAACCGAGTGC
Organism: Mesorhizobium sp. 131-3-5; assembly: GCF_016756575.1. Lineage (NCBI taxonomy): Bacteria > Pseudomonadati > Pseudomonadota > Alphaproteobacteria > Hyphomicrobiales > Phyllobacteriaceae > Mesorhizobium > Mesorhizobium sp. 131-3-5. Next base: position 6,625,823 of record NZ_AP023254.1, on the reverse strand, counting down.
GGCCATGGCGGCGGCTGCTGCTGCTTCCGCCGGCGTGCGCGTGCCCAGGTCGCCACGCGCACCCATGTCGCCACGCGCACCCTCGTTGCGCATTATAGCGGCGGCGCGGCCATCGAGATCGGCCATGTCGCCGGTCAGCGGCATCGGCTCGTCGATATCCATCGACGGCGCTTCGACAGCCATCTTGGTGGTCCGTGTGCGGCGTTTGCCGGCCGCCTCGTCCTGGCGCGTGGCCAGAAGCTCGCTCACCGCTTCGGACGGCTCGTCGGTTTCCAGCGAACCCAGCCGGTCGACGATCTTGAGCAGCGTGTCGTGGATGGCCTCGAACGTTCGCGAATTGCGCTCGTCGGAGCGCCGCGTCAGCGTTTCCAGCGTCTTCAGATCCTGGGCGAGTCCGGAAACCGCCGACGCATTGGCGTCCGACCCGGCCAGCGAACGCACCGCGTTCTCGGCCGCTTCGCGTGCCGCGCCGAGGATGGAATCGCGGGTCCCGGCCAGCGCCTTTTCGATTTCGTCGAGGCGCGGGCTGATGTCCTCGAATTCCGGCAGCGGCGTGCTGGGCCTGGACAGATGCGCGGACAGGCCGGCGACTTGCGCCTCCAGGCTGCGGATCAGCGCCGGATCGATGCCGGCCACCTGGGCCGCCGATGCGTCGAGCCGGCTGGAAATGTCCTCGAGCCGGCTTTCCAATCCACGGATCGCCGCTTCGCCTGCGGGATCGGCGGCACGTGTCTCCATACGCGTGGCGAGTGCGGTGAAGCGGGCGTCGATGGCCTCCATGATGCCGGCACTGTCGATCTGCGGCGCGATGCGCTGGTCGAGCCGGTCGGCGACCTCGTCGAGACGGCGCTCGAGATCGCGAAACAGCATGTTGCCCTGTTCGATGGCATCGCCCTGGCGGCGTTCCATCATGCCGGACAGAACGTCGAAGCGCTGCTCGAGCCCGTGGAAGATGTAGTCGGCGTCGGGCATGGCCGGCGCCTGGTCGATCTTGTCGGCGATGAGGGTGATCTGCTTTGCCAGCCGCTCCATCGCCTCTTCGGGCAAATTGGCGCGGCCGGCGAGTTCGTCGACGCGGCTCGACAGCGTGCTCAGGCGATCCATGACCGCGTTGCCGGGGCGATCCTGCGCCACTTCCTCGATCTGCCGGGCGAGCGAGTCGATGCGCTTCTCGATACGATCGAAGGCTTCGTGATCGACCGAATTGGCCTGTGCCGCGACGGTCGAGGCAACGATGGCGCGGGAAATCTCGTCCAGCCGCTCGTCGATCATGGCAAGCGTGTCGCTGCCGCGATTGTCCTGCTGGCCCGCGAAGTGTTCGACGGCGCCGGCCAGCGTGCGCACCTTTTCCTCGAGCGAGCGCAGCGACAGCGATTCCGGCAGATTGTTGACGGCGTTGCTGATCTGCTCCAGCCGGTCGGTCAGCGCCGCAAGGGCGGGATCGTCGGAACGTTTGCGCTGATCGGCGTCGACACGGTCCTCGAAAGCCGTCCAGCGGCGGTCGAAATCGTCCCAGCGGCGGTCGACCTTCTGCACGCTCTCCTCGCGCGCCAGCGTGTCGAGCGCAGCCTTCACCTGCTCGAGCTCCAGGCGCAGCATGTTGACGCTTCTGTCGTCGCTCTTCTCCGACAGCGACTTGATGGCGCCGGAAAGCCGTTCGAATTCGACGCCGAGTTCGGCGCTGCCCTTGCCAGCAATGCCGGGCCTGGCGCTGGCCTGGAAGGCGCGGTCGATATCCTTGCGCAGCGCATCGAATTCGCGTTGCAGACCCGCCGTCATCTGGTGGCGCAGTTCCTCTCGCATGCCGCGCAACTCACCGGCGATCTTGCCGACCATGGCGACGCTGTCTTCCTGGCCGCGCACGCGGTCGATGTCACGGGCGATGGCCTGGTAGTTCTGGTCGAAGCTGGGGGCCGGTGCCGGGGTCTGCGGGCGCGCCGCTGGCCGCGGATCCTCATACCAGCGCTGCTGAGCGGTTGGCTGGGCGGCGGGATAACGCGGGTCGACCGCGGGATAGCGCGGTTCGGTGGCTGGATAGCGCGGGTCGGCGCCGTATTGGTGCGGAGCGGGCCGGGCCGTCACCTCCTCGCGGGTCTGACCCAGCCGCTGTTCCAGCGTCTCCAGCGAGCGGTTCAGTTGCTCGAGCGTGGTCTGCGGCTTGCGCTGCCTGCCGGCGTTGAGTGTATCGAGATAGGACCGCTTGCTGTTCATCGGTGCGTCCGTCTTTCAGATTGGCCGGCTTTCGACCAGCTCCCCAAGTCCCTGCCGGAACGAAGGCGACCGCGCTTCCACGGTGGAAGACAAGCTTCCCGGGGTTTCACCCGCGCTCCGAAAAACCGTGAAAAATTCGATACAGGATAAACACGGGTAGCCGACGCGCCCACATTTCCCCCAACGTGGTAAACAACGCGTTAACCAAGCTTAAGAAGTTGGAAGGAAGTTAGCTCTCGCTTTCACGGTGCGGCATAAAGCACCTTCACAGAACGCCCCTTGCGTCATGAGGCGGCTATCGGTATAGAATTGACGTAAACGTAAAAGGCGCATTTGAGTGTGCTGTTTGCGATTTTGTTTGTCGAAACCACGGCCGGAAGCACGCCCCCGCTTCCAGTCAGGCGACGCATGGTCCAGGGCCGCGACGCCACCAGACGGGGAAAGCCAGTGACCATGAAGCTTATCTCGGCCGGCGAGACCGCGGCCAATACCAATAATGTATCTGTCGAAGCCGGTGAGGACCTCGCCCGCATCGGCGAAATGGCCAAGAAATACGGCGTGACGCTGCGCACGCTGCGTTTCTACGAAGACAAGGGCCTGCTCAACCCGCAGCGCGACGGCTCCACCCGTCTCTACACGCGCCGCGACAAGGCCCGGCTGAAGCTGATCCTGCTCGGCCGCAAGGTCGGTTTCTCGCTGCGCGACGTCAAGCAGATGATGGATCTCTATGATCCGACCGGTTCCAACACCAAGCAGCTGCGGCTGGCGCTGGACAAATCGGAGAAGCAGCTCGCCCGCCTGCAGAAGCAGCGGGCGCTGATCGACGACGCCATCAACGAGCTCTCGGGCTCGATGTCGGCGGTGCGCCAAATGTTGGCCGAGCGCACGGCGCCGCAGGCGAGCGTCGCGAGCTAAAGCAATCTACCGGTTCCGACCCCGTCGGAGTCTCGACCATCAAAGCCGCGTGGCTCTGCCGCGCGGCTTTTTCGTTGCCTGCGTCTGCCCAACTGGTTCCCTCGGCGCTGGCCTGCATGGCGTCGCGCCGCCAGCTTAACCAAGCTGGGCTGGGCGGGAAATCTTGTCGCATCGAAAAAATTGACGTTTACGCAAACGTCAATTTTTGCTATCCCGGCTTCAACACGGGTCCGCATGCTGCCCTGACATGAATTCGGGGGCTTTCGGACCAGGTCCGCAGGGTGGAGAAAAAGCATGCCGACATACAGGGCTCCGGTCCAGGATACGCTGTTCGTGCTCAATGATGTGCTGGGCTATCAGCGCTATTCGAACCTTCCCGGATTTGCCGACGCGACGCCGGACGTGCTGGAAGCGATTCTGGCTGAAGGCGCCAAGCTCGCCGAAAACGTCATGCATCCGCTCAACCGGGTCGGCGACATGGAAGGCTGTGTGCGTCACGACGACGGCTCGGTGACCACGCCCAAAGGCTTCAAGGAGGCCTTCGACCAGTATCGCGAAGGCGGCTGGATGGGGCTGGCGGCGCCGGTCGAGTTCGGCGGCCAGGGCCTGCCCTATGCCGTGCACACCGCCGTCGCTGAATATATGGTCTCGGCCAACATGTCGCTGATGATGTATCCGGGCCTGACCCAGGGCGCCATCGCGGCGATCATCACCCACGGCACCGACGAGCAGAAGGCCAAATGGCTGCCGAAGATGGTCGAGGGCTCCTGGACCGGCACCATGAACCTGACCGAACCGCATTGCGGCACCGATCTCGGCCTGCTGCGCACCAAGGCGGTGCCGAACGGCGACGGCACCTACAAGATCTCGGGCCAGAAGATTTTCATCTCGGCCGGCGAACACGACATGTCGGACAACATCGTCCATCTCGTGCTTGCCCGCATCGAGGGCGCGCCGGAAGGCGTCAAGGGCATTTCGCTGTTCATCGTGCCGAAGCTCAAGCTCGATGCTTCGGGCAATCCTGGCGAACGCAACACGCTCTCCTGTGGCTCGATCGAGGAGAAGATGGGCATCCACGGCAATTCGACCTGCGTCATGAACTATGACGAGGCCGAAGGCACGCTGCTCGGTGAGGAGAATGGCGGCCTCAAGGCGATGTTCACGATGATGAACGAGGCCCGCCTCGGCGTCGGCCTGCAAGGGCTTTCGCTGTCGGAGATCGCCTACCAGAACGCCGTCGCCTACGCCAAGGACCGCTTGCAGGGCCGTTCGCTGTCGGGCGCCAAGGCGCCGGACAAGAAGGCCGACCCGATCATCGTCCATCCCGACATCCGTCGCTCTTTGATGACCATGAAGGCCTTCAACGAGGCCGGTCGCGCGCTGGCGCTGTGGACGGCGATCAAGTCCGACATCGCGCATCGCTCCGCAGACGACAAGGACCGCCAAGCGGCCGACGACTACACCGGCCTGATGACGCCGGTGGTCAAGGGCGTGCTCACCGACAAGGGTTTTGACCACGCCGTCATGGCCCAGCAGGTATTCGGCGGTCACGGCTATATCGAAGAGCACGGCATGAGCCAGTTCGTGCGCGATGCCCGCATCGCCATGATCTATGAGGGCGCCAACGGCATCCAGGCGCTCGACCTCGTCGGCCGCAAGCTCGGCCTGAATGGCGGCCGCGCCATCCAGGCCTTCTTCAAGGAGGTCGGCGAATTCTGCGAGGAAAACCGCGCCGACGAGAAGATGGCGCCCTTCACCAAGGGGTTGAAGAAGGGCCTCAATGATCTGCAGGCGGCGACTATGTGGCTGGTGCAGAACGGCATGGCCAAGCCCGACAATGCCGGCGCGGCCTCGACCGACTACATGCATCTCTTCGGCCTTGTCGCACTGGGCTACATGTGGGCGCAGATGGCCAAGGCAGCTCAGGGCAAGACCGGCGCCAACGGCACCCAGTCCTTCTACGACAACAAGGTGGTGACGGCGCGCTTCTTCATGGAGCGGATCATGCCGGAGACGTCGGCCCATCTCGCCCGTATTTCGAGTGGTGCGGACACGCTGATGGCCCTGCCCGCGGAAGCGTTCTAAAGATAGTTGCCCTCCTCCCTCGGGGGGAGGGTCGGTTGAGGCCAGCGTGACGTGCGCCGGCCTTAACGCTGACGATGCGCTCTGGGAGGAGTACCATATCCAAATGACCAGTCCCGCCGAAATACTTGGCCTTCCCAAGCCCGCCTGGGCGGCGGACGAGGTCGGCATGCTCTACGACATGGCAACCCGCTTCATGTCGGAGGAGATCGCGCCGCGCTACGACGAGTTCGAGAAGAACGAGATGGTCGACCGCGAAAGCTGGCTGAAGGCCGGCGCCGCTGGGCTGCTCTGCGCCTCGATGCCGGAGGAATATGGCGGCTCCGGCGGCACCTTCGCGCATGAGAGCGCCATCATCGAGGCCATCGGCCATGTCGGTGTCGACGGTTTTGGCATCGGCCTGCACAATTCGATCGTCGCGCCTTACATCCTTCACTACGGTTCGCAAGAGCAGAAGAAGAAGTGGCTGCCGAAGCTCGCCACCGGCGAGCTCATCGGCGCCATCGCCATGACCGAACCGGGCGCCGGTTCCGACCTGCAAGGCGTCAAGACGCGGGCCGAGAAGGACGGCAACCAGTACAGGATCAATGGGTCCAAGACCTTCATCACCAACGGCCAGCTGGCCAACTTCATCATCGTCGTCACCAAGACCGATCCGGAAAAGGGCGCCAAGGGCACCTCGCTGATTATCGTCGAGACCGACGAGGTCGAAGGTTTTGAGCGCGGCCGCAACCTCGACAAGATTGGCCTGAAGGCCAACGATACGTCGGAACTGTTCTTCAACGACGTGCGCGTCCCGACCTCGAATTTGCTCGGCCACGAGGAAGGGCAGGGCTTCATCCAGCTGATGCAGCAATTGCCGCAGGAGCGGCTGCAGATCGGCACCGGCGCCATCGCCATGATCGAGCGCGCGCTGGCGCTGACCATCGACTACGTCAAGGAGCGCAAGGCTTTCGGCAAGGCGATCATCGATTTCCAGAACACCCAGTTCAAACTGGCCGAGCTCAAGACCGAGGCGACCATCGGCCGCGTCTTCTACAATGACTGCGTCACGCGCCACATCAATGGCGGCCTCGACCCGGTAACGGCCTCGATGTCCAAGTACTGGCTCAGCGACCTGCAGGGAAAAGTCGTCGACGAATGCCTTCAACTGCACGGCGGCTATGGCTACATGAATGAATATCCGATCGCCCGCATGTTCCGCGACGCTCGCGTCCAGCGCATCTACGGCGGCACCAACGAGATCATGAAATTGCTGATCGGCCGCTCGCTCTGAGAGCGGCGACCGGCAAACCCAAGGAGCACGAAAATGGCTGAGGCTTACGTCTACGACGCCGTGCGCACGCCGCGCGGCAAGGGCAAGAAGGATGGATCGCTGCATGAAGTGCCGGCGGTGCGGCTTGCCGCAAGGACGCTGGAAGCGCTGCGCGACCGCAACGGGCTGGACACCGGCACCGTCGACGACATCATCTTCGGCTGCGTCGATCCGGTCGGCGAGGCGGGTTCGGTCATTCCACGCGCCGCCGCCTTCGAGGCCGGCTACGACACCAAGGCGCCCGGAATGCAGATCTCGCGCTTCTGCGCCTCGGGTCTCGACGCCATCAATTTCGGCGCCGCCAAGATCGCGCAGGGCGCCGACGAGATCGTCATCGCCGGTGGCGTCGAATCAATGTCGCGCGTCGGCATGGGTGCCTCCGGCGGTGCCTGGTTCATGGACCCTTCGGTCGGCCTGCCTGGCTGGTTCGTGCCGCAAGGCATTTCGGCCGACCTGATCGCCACCAAATACGGTTTCTCACGCGACGACGTCGACGCCTATGCGGTCGAGAGCCAGAAGCGCGCCGCCAAATCCTGGGCCGACGGCCGCTTCAAGAATTCGGTCATTCCGATCAGGGATCAGAACGGCCTGACCATACTCGACCATGACGAGCACATGCGGCCTTCGACCGACATGCAGTCGCTGGCATCGCTCAACCCATCCTTCGTCATGCCCGGCGAAATGGGCGGCTTCGACGCGGTCGCGGTGCAGAAGCACCCCGAGGTGGAAGAGGTCAACCACGTCCATCACGCCGGCAATTCGTCCGGCATCGTCGATGGCGCGGCGGCCGTGCTGCTCGGCTCGAAGAAGGCCGGCAAGGCCATGGGCCTCAAGCCCCGCGCCCGCATCCGCACCTTCGCCAATATCGGCTCCGAGCCGGTGCTGATGCTCACCGGCCCGGTCGACGTTACCGAGAAGCTCCTGAAGCGCGCCAAGATGAAGCTGTCGGACATCGACCTGTTCGAGCTCAACGAGGCCTTCGCCTCGGTCGTGCTGCGCTACATGCAGGCCTTCGACATCCCGCACGACAAGATCAACGTCAATGGCGGCGCCATCGCCATGGGCCATCCGCTCGGCGCCACCGGCGCGATGATCTTCGGCACGGTGCTGGACGAACTCGAGCGCCGCGATCTGAACACCGCGCTGGTCACGCTGTGCATCGGCGCCGGCATGGGCACCGCTACGATCATCGAACGCGTCTGACGGGGAGAGAACAATGAGCTACATCAATTTCACCCTCGACACCGACGCCGACGGCATTGCGCTCGTCACCTGGAACATGCCGGATCGCTCGATGAACGTGTTCACCGAGGAGGTGATGGGCGAACTCGACAAGATCATCGACCAGGTGGTGGCCGACGCCGGCATCAAGGGTGCGGTGATCACCTCGGGCAAGGACAGCTTCTCCGGCGGCGCTGATCTCACCATGTTGCAGAAGATGCTTGCCGTGTTCGCCAGGGAAAAGACCAAGGACCCGCAGAAGGCGGCAAAGCTGCTGTTCGACAATGCCGGCCGTATGGGCGGCCTGTGGCGCAAGCTCGAAACATCAGGCAAACCCTGGGTATCGGCGATCAACGGCACCTGCATGGGTGGCGCCTTCGAATTGTCGCTGGCCTGCCACGGTCGCGTCGCCGCTGATTCAGACAAGGTCAAGATGGCCTTGCCGGAGGTCAAGGTCGGCATCTTCCCCGGCGCCGGCGGCACCCAGCGCGTGCCGCGGCTGACCGATCAGCAGCAGGCGCTGCAGATGCTGACCTCCGGCCAGAATCTGTCGCCGCAGAAGGCGAAGGCCATGGGCCTTATCCACGAGATCGCCGAGCCGGCCAAGCTGGTCGAGACGGCAAAGGCCATGATCAGGAACGGACTGAAAGCCGTCCAGCCCTGGGACGAGAAGGGTTTCAAGCTGCCTGGCGGTCAGATCTATTCGCCGACCGGCTTCAATCTCTGGCCGCCGGCTATCGCCATCCTGCGTCGCGAGACCTATGGCAATTATCCGGCCGCCGCCGCCATCCTGAAATGCGTCTATGAGGGCCTGCTGGTGCCGTTCGACACCGCGCTCAGGATCGAACAGCGCTATTTCATCGAGATCATGCAGACCAGGGAAGCGGCGGCGATGATCCGCTCGCTGTTCGTCTCGCTGCAGGAACTGAACAAGGGCGCCCGCCGCCCGGCCGGCGTGCCGGAAACCAAATTCAAGAAGATCGGCATTCTCGGCGCCGGCTTCATGGGCGCCGGTATCGCCTATGTCACGGCCAAGGCCGGCATCCCGGTGGTGCTGCTCGACCGCGACATGGAGTCGGCCGAAAAGGGCAAGGCGCATTCAGACAGCCTGGTCTCGGATCAGGTCAAGAAGGGCCGCGCCAAGCCGGAGGAGAAGGACAAGCTCCTGTCGCTGATCACGCCGACAGCCGACTATGCCGATCTTGCCGGCTGCGACTTGGTGGTCGAGGCGGTGTTCGAGGATTCGGCCGTCAAGAAGGCAGCCACCGAACAGGCGGAAGCCGCGCTGAAGTCGTCCGCGATCTTCGCGTCGAACACCTCGACCATTCCGATCACGTCGCTGGCGAAGAATTCGGCCCGGCCGAAGAATTTCGTCGGCATCCACTTCTTCTCGCCGGTCGACAAGATGATGCTGGTCGAGATCATTTTGGGCAAGAAGACCGGCGACAAGGCGCTGGCGACCGCGATCGATTTCGTCCGCGCCATCAAGAAGACGCCGATCGTCGTCAACGACACGCGCGGCTTCTACGTCAACCGCTGCGTGCTGCGCTACATGTCGGAAGCCTACAAGATGCTGATCGAGGGCGTGCCCGCGCCGATGATCGAGAATGCGGCGAAGGCCGCCGGCATGCCGGTCGGTCCCCTGGCGCTGACCGACGAGACGGCGATCGACCTCGCCCAGAAGATCATGAAGCAGACCATCAGGGATCTCGGCGACAAGGCCGTCGATCCCAAGCAGATGGCGCTGATCAACACCATGGTCGACGACCATGGCCGCTTCGGCCGCAAGAACGGCAAGGGTTTTTATGACTATCCCGCCAAGCCCGCCAAGAAGAAGCTGTGGCCGGGACTGAAGGACCTCTATCCGCAGCTTGCGCCCGAGAAGGTCGATTACGAGGAACTGCAGCAGCGCCTGTTGGTCACCATCGCGCTGGAAGCGGCGCGGGTGATGGAGGAAGGCATCGTCACCGATCCGCGCGAGGCCGATGTCGGCTCGATCCTGGCCTTCGGCTTCGCGCCCTACACAGGCGGCGCGCTGTCCTATATCGACGGCATCGGCGCCAAGGAATTCGTCAAGATCGCCAAGGGATTGCAGAAGAAATACGGCGCCGAGTTCAAGGCGCCCAAGCTGCTACTCGACATGGCCGAAAAGGGCGAAACCTTCTACCAGCGCTTCGATCCCTACGCCAAGGGCGACGTGAAACAGGCCGCCTGACGGCAGGTCATGTATGTCTGGGCGCGCATGGCGCGCATGCTGGCCACGGCGCGAAGCCGTGGCCCCTATATGATGGGCGATGAAAGCCGCCTGGCCTTTCGCTGCCTGCCGACCGACATTGATTTCAACGTCCACCTCAACAATGCGCGCTACATGATGCTGGCCGATCTCGGCCGGATCGACCTGTTCGTCCGTGCCGGCCTGATCACGCTGGCGCGCAAGAATGGCTGGGCGCCTATGATGGGCGGGCTGCAGGCGGTCTACGCACGCGAGATCAGGCTGTGGCGCCGCTTCGAAGTGGTGTCTTCCATCGAAACCTGGGAAGGCAGACAGGTCATCGGCAAGCACCGTTTCGTCTTCGACAATGGCGAGACGGCTGCCTTGATCCTGACGACCGCAGGCGTCTACGATCGCAAGGCGCGCCGCTTTCTCGATATCGACGAGGTCGTCGCCGCGCTTGGTCCCTCGGTGAACCCGCGTCCGCCGACCGAGGCGGAGCGGCTGTTCATGGAATCTCACCAAGCCCTGCGCCGCCAGGCCAAAGGACCCGCCTGAAGCCGCGTCCGGAGAGTGTGCGGCACTGTCGTTGCGGCACAGTTTTGTTCGTGATCCGTCGCCTGCGCGGTGGACATGCCGGCGGTTGCGAGTTAGACAGGAGAGGCATTTTTTCCTGTCTGGAAGGAGAGCACGACATGCTCTCGCACGACCGCGTTTGGGCCGCCATCGATGCTCTTGCCGAGCGCTATTCGCTTTCGGCGTCAGGTCTGGCAAGGCGCGCGGGCCTCGATTCGACCGCCTTCAACAAGTCGAAACGTCTGTCCTCGGATGGCCGGCCGCGCTGGCCCTCGACCGAATCACTGGCCAAGATCATCGAGGCGACGGGTGCCTCGCTCGACGAATTCACCGGGCTGATCGAAGGCCGCATGGCCGCCGCGCCCGCCCACAGGCGTTCCGTGCCGCTGCTCGGCTTTGCCCAGGCCGGCGCCGGCGGCTTCTTCGACGATGCCGGCTTTCCGGCCGGGCAGGGCTGGGATCTGGTCGAACTGCCGGCGCAATCGACCGAGAGCTCCTATGCGCTGCAGGTGCAGGGCGATTCCATGCTGCCGCTCTATCGCAATGGCGACGTCCTCATCGTCGAGCCGGGCGCTATCACCCGCAAGGGCGATCGCGTCGTCGTCAAGACCACATCGGGCGAGGTGATGGCCAAGGTACTCGAGCGCCAGACCGTCAAGTCGATCGCGCTGGTCTCACTCAATCCCGATCATCCCGACCGCGACATTCCCATGCGCGAGGTCGAATGGGTGGCGCGGATTGTCTGGGCAAGCCAGTAGGTCGGGCTGGTGCGGTTTCCTCATCTCATTGTGGCGGTTCTGATGGTCCCGGTGATGGCGGCCCTGGTTGTCGCCGGCGGCCGCACGCTGAAAGGAAGCCAAAGCACCGTCGCGGTGGATCAGATCGATCCCGGCGTGGACACGATCTCTCAGGCCGGCACCGATGCCGGGTCTGACGAACCAGCCACCTCAGCCATTCCCGCGCCCGCCGCTCCGCCGCCGCCAAAGCCGGCGGCGCATTCGCGGGCGATCGATCCAGATGTCGTCGCGCCGCCGGAACTGCCCACCGGGGAACTTGAGCGGGTCGAGCCGCGCGAGCCTCTGAGCAAGCTGGCGCTGGCCATGCCGCCCAAGCCGAAGATGCCCGATGACTGGAATGGCACGAAGCTGTTCCAGCCGGTCGCGACCGCCGCCGGCCTGATCGAGGCGAAAGGCTATTCGGTCGCGATCTCCGGCATCGATGTCGTCGGGCAGGACGAGACCTGCACCACCGACGGCAAGTCATGGCCGTGCGGTATCCGTGCGCGCACGGCGTTCCGCTCCTTCCTGCGCGGCCGCGCCGTGGTCTGCACGGTGCCGCCTGAAGGCGGACGCGACCGCATTGCGGCGGAATGCCGGATCGGCAAGCAGGACGTCGGCCAATGGCTGGTCGACAATGGCTGGGCGCGTGCCGCCAAGGGCGGACCCTATGTCGAGGCCGGTGAAAAGGCGCAAAGCGCAAAGAAGGGCATTTTCGGATCGGCGCCGAACCTAGCCGGCATCTCGGCGGTGCCGCCCGCGCCAGCCCCGGCGCCTCAGGCGCCGGGTTCGATCCTGGAAGAGGTCGACGGCGCCCTCAAGCCAGCTGACCAGCCAGCGCCTGCTGAATGAGCGCGCGGGTCTCGGCGACGCCGTAGAGCGCGGCGAACGAGCCGAAGCGCGGGCCGCGTTCCTGGCCGATAAGCACCTGATAGATCATCTGGAAGAAGGCGCCCGAAACGCCCGGGCCACCCTCCGGGCTCTGCTTGGAATGATCCTGATAGCGCTCGATCTTGCGCGCCACGTTGAGCGAAGCGTTCTGGATCGCTTCGCCGCCGGCATCCGCCGGCAATGCACCAAGTGCCGCGTCCAGGGCCTCAAGCGCCTCGCGCTCAACCTCGTCGGCCGCACGGAAGGTCTTCGTCGGCCGCACGAAATCGTCGAAATAGCGGATCGCGTGGCCGACCAGTTGGTCGAGCTCGGGATGCGTCTTTGGCGTCACGCCCTGCGTATGGCGCGAGATAAAGCCCCACAGCACGTCCTTGTTCTGCGCATTGGAGGCGCTGACCAGGTTGAGCAGCAGCGAGAACGGCACCGGCATGTCGATTGCTGGCGGGTTGCCGTCATGCATGTGCCAGACAGGATTGCCCAGCCGCTCCTTCCAGTCCTGCCTGGGGTAGGCGCCCAGGAAGGTGTAATACTCGTCCACCGCCCTCGGAATGACGTCGAAATAGAGCTTCTTGGCCTGCCGCGGCCGCTGGTACATGTAGAGCCCGAGACTTTCGGTCGGCGCATAGGTCAGCCACTCGTCGATCGTCAGGCCGTTGCCCTTCGACTTCGAGATCTTCTGGCCATTTTCGTCGAGGAACAGCTCGTAGACGAAATGCTCCGGCGCGCGCCCGCCCAGAATGTTGCAGATGCGGTCATAGACCACCGCGTTGGTCTGGTGGTCCTTGCCGAACATCTCGAAATCGACGCCAAGCGCTGCCCAGCGCATGCCGAAATCCGGCTTCCACTGCAGCTTCACCCGGCCGCCGGTGATCGAAAGCGTGGTCTCGGTGCCTTCGTCGTCGAAGGTGATGGTGCCGGCCTTGGCGTCGACATGCTTCATCGGCACGTAAAGCACGCGGCCGCTCTTTGGGGAAATTGGCAGGAACGGGCTGTAGGTCGCCTGCCGCTCCGGCCCGAGCGTCGGCAGCATCACCGCCATGATCTTGTCGTAGCGTTCGGCGGCGCGCAGCAGCATCGCGTCGAAACGGCCTGACTTGTAGTACTGCGTCGCGCTGGCGAATTCGTAGTCGAAGCCGAACGTGTCGAGGAAGCGGCAGAGCATCGCATTGTTGTGGTGGGCGAAGCTCGCATAGTCGCCGCCGAACGGATTGGGGACCGAAGACAGCGGCTTGTGCAGATGCGGCTCGAGTGCCGCGCGATCCGGCACGTTGTCGGGTATCTTGCGCATCCCATCCATATCGTCGGAGAAGCACAGCAGCTTGGTGGCGACCCTGTCCTGCGTGAGCACGCGGAACGCATGGCGCACCATCGAGGTGCGCGCCACCTCGCCGAACGTGCCGATATGCGGAAGGCCCGATGGGCCATAGCCGGTCTCGAACAGGATCGTTTCGGGAAAGTCGCTGCCTTTGTAGCGCTCGATGATCTTCTTGGCTTCCTCGAACGGCCATGCCTTGCTCTCGGCCGCTGCCGCCAGCAGTTCGGGGTTGAGATCGATTATATTTGATCCCGCCATGGTCGTGTTTTCCAAATTGTTCGCCGGTATGGTCGCAGTGTCGATTTTCAACCGGTCCTCTAGGCGCGCATGGCCGGAGCGTCAACGCGTTGGGCGCTTTTTCCTTGCGACCTTCGACCCCCGTTCCTACCTTCGAAACCCGTTCAAGGAGTAAAGAATGCCGTCGCCGACCCCGCATGAAGCCCTGATCTACCTGATGGTCATCACCTCGGCCTCCGACCGCGACATGACCGATGTCGAACTGGCCCGGATCGGCGACGTTGTCCGCTCATGGCCGGTGTTCGAGGATTTCAAGCAGGACCGCCTGGTTCCCGTCGCCCAGGCTTGCCAGAAGCTGCTGCATGAAAAGGATGGCCTCGAGGGTGTCCTGGCCCAAATTGCCGAAGCCCTGCCAGAGCGCCTGCGCGACACCGCGTATGCCGCCGCCTTCGAAGTGGCCGCCGTCGATCTCGAAATGCGCATGGAGGAAGTGCGCCTGCTGCAGTTGATCCGCCGCAAGCTCGATCTCGACACGCTGACCGTCGCCGCCATCGGCCGCGCGGCTAAGGCGCGGCTGCGCACGCTGACCTGAGCATCACTAGAAAAAGCTGACCGGGACCGGATCAGAAAAAACTGACCGGAAAATAGCGCAGGTAGAATTCGGCGAAGGTGCCTTTCATCGAGATCTCCTGCAGCGCGTAATCGATCGCGGCGGCCAGCGCCGGATTGTCCGCCCTTGTGGCGATAGCCATGCCCGTGCCCAGATATTCGGGCGCCAGATAGGGACCGCCGGCAAAGCGGCAGCACCCGCCTGCATCCGAGCCGCCCAGCCAGAATGCGAAACGCATGCCGTCACCGAAGGCGGCATCGATCTTGCCCGCCTTGAGATCGCCGTAGAGGGCTTCCGGTCCGTCGAAGGAGACGATTTGGACCGTGTTGAAATAGTCGCGCAGCATGCGCTCATGCGCCGAGCCGGCGAGAACGCCGACGCGCTTGCTGCGCAGCTTGTCGAAGACCGGTTCGGCAAACGCCTTGTTCTTCGGCGTGATGAAGCGCGCCGGAAACTGGAGGTAGGAGCGCGAGAAGGCGTATGTCTGGCGCGATTGCGGCGTCGCAGCGATGCCGGCGATGATCGCTTCGCCTTCGCCTTTCTCGAGCGCCCCTTCAAGCTCACCCCAGGGCAATGCCTGGATCTGGCATTTGTCGGCAATGCCGAGTTCGGCGCAGATGGCGCGCGCCAGGTCGATATGGAAACCGGACAGCTTTCCCGCGCCATCGAGGAAATTGAAGGGCGGAAAATCCGTGGTCGTCAGGAATCGCAGCCGTGGCAGTGCCGAAAGGTCGGGCTTCGGCAACCGTTCCTTGGCGTCCCACAACACTGGTACCTGCGGTTCGGCCGCGCGCGCCCCAGGAGCCAGTGGCAGGGCGGCGATCAGCAGCGACGCCAGGACCAGGAACCTCCATTGGAACGCCACGATAGAACTCCGCCGCACTCGTGTTCGCACCGGTTTTGGTACGAAAATGGTACAGGCACAATGGTTTTTGATTTCAACGCGCCAATTTCAGGCTATGCTTTAGCACGTTTGCAAACAGCGGTGGCTGCCCTGGTTGGGGAATTAGGGTCGAGAACCACAACCGAGAATGTGCGTGTTGCAATCCGTGGTCGGTGGCGAAATGCAGACAACGCATGGACCATTGATCTCAATGCATGAGGCAACATGGGGTTGATGTTGCGATGGGTCAATTTGATCGTACGCTGGAATACATAGACCAACTGCAACACGCCGGAACGGCGGCGGCGGTTTGCGAGAAATTGCTGGGCATTACATCGGATTTCGGTCTGACCGCGCTGATGGCGGGAACCGTTCCGCAGCCAGGCACGCCGAGCGGGCAGCAGAAGCAACATGTGCTGCTTTGCGACTGGCCCGTCGAATGGCTGGAGCGCTACGTGGCGCGCAACTATGTCGACCACGATCCCGTGGTCAGCCACATGAAGCAGCTGCAGGCGCCGTTCCAGTGGCGCGAAGCCGCCCAGGGCATTAGCTTCGACAAGAGCAGCGATGAGGTGATGGGCGATGCCGGCGCCTTCAAGTTGCGCGACGGGCTGGCCTTCCCGCTGATCACACTCGATGGCCAGATCGTCATGGTGTCGCTGGGTGGCGAGGCCGTGCAGCTGTCGGGTGCCGAGTTCGGCCTTGTGTCGCTGGTCTCGACCTATGCCGTCGGCCGCGCCATGCAAATCCACACCATGGCGACCAGTACCATCGACCATATCGAACTGACCCCGCGCGAGCGCGAATGCCTGCAATGGGCCGCCGTCGGCAAGTCGGAATGGGAGATTTCGCAAATCCTCGGCATCTCCGAACACACGTCGGAGAAACATCTTCTTAACGCCAAAAGCAAACTCGGTGCCGTCAACCGGGTCCAGGCGGTCGCCGAAGCGATAAGGCGCGGCTACATTAGCTAGGTCGGCCGTGCCGACCTGGAATTTCTTGCCTACGTGATCACGCAATTTTCTCGTTGAAGCACGGCCGTATCTTCCTCTTAAACCCAGGAGACGACGGCATGCTTTTTTGTCTTACAACTCAAGAATTGATGGAACGTCCCGACCTTTGGGAGGCCGTCCATCGCCTGCGCTACCAGATATTTGTCGAGGAAATGGGGTGGGAGGACCTGCGGCGCCCGGACGGATTCGAGGTCGACCAGTTCGACCATGACGAGGCGGTGCATCAGATCGTCATCAGAGGCAACGAAGTCGCGGGCTATCAGCGGATGTTGCCGACCACGCGGCCCCATCTGCTGACCGAGGTCTTGACCGACCTTTCCGAAGGAACGCCGCCATCGGGCCCCGACATCTGGGAATTGACCCGCTATGCGGTGGCTCCCGGCTTTCGCGATGGCCGTCGCGGCGTCTCGACCGTTGGTACCGAATTGATCGCCGGCTTCGTCGAGTGGGGGCTGAAGCGCGGTGTCGACAAGGTGATCATCGAGTTCGAGCCGATGTGGGTGCTGCGCGCCTTGCAGCTGCATTTCCTGGCGACGCCGCTGGGCTATCAGCGCACCTACGGCAATCAGCAGGTCGTGGCGACCCTGCTCTCCTTCAATGAGCACACGCTGGACGTTGTGCGTTCGCGCCGCAACCACCACGCTCCCGTCCTGGCCCGGGGATATCCCGACATGTTCGGCCAAAGGAGGGCGTCATGAGGTCGGAGACCGCCATGAACCCGCACCCGCAACCGGAACTGCGCAACCACACGCTGATCGTCACTGTGTCGTCGAATGATGGCCGGCCGGTGCTGGACAGGAGGGCCTATGAAAGCCTTGCCAGGACGTTCCATGAAGCCGCCGACAATGACGAGGTCCGTGTTGTCGTGCTGCGTGGCCTGGCAGGCTGCTTCTGCCTCGGCGGCGACTTTTCAGAATTCCTCGACGCCACCAAGCACCAGAAGCTGATCGCCGCCGTCACCGACATGTTCCGCACGCTGGCGACATTCCCCAAGCCCATCCTCGCTTGCGTCGACGGCGATGCCGTCGGTGTCGGCTGCACCATCCTGTTCCACTGCGACATGGTGATCGCCTCGAATGAAAGCACGTTCAGGGTGCCGTTCGTCGATTTCGGCCTTGTGCCGGATGCGGCGACCAGCATCCTGGCGCCGCAGAAGCTCGGCTATGCCGGCGCCTTCCGCTTCTTCTGCCTCGGCGACACGCTCCACGCCGAGGACGCCAGGGCACTCGGCCTCGTCGCCGAGATCGTGCATGACGGCGTGGAGGAGGCGACACTCGGCCGCGCCAGGCAGCTCGCCAAGAAGCCGGTCGCCGCCCTGCTGCAGACCCGCGGCCTGCTCAAGGGCAATACCGGCGCGCTGTGCGACCGCATCGACCAGGAGATATCGCTGTTCCAGCAGGCGTTGCAGGACGACACCACGCTGCGGCGCCTGCAGCGGATCGCCCGGCTCGCGGCCTGAGCCACCACGTCAAGAACCACGCGCCGCGCTGCCTGGTGGCCGCGCGGCGCGAGAAGGCCTAGCCTTCCTTGCCGAGGAATGACGGCCCTTCGCCGATGATCTTCTTGTCTTCCTTGCCGATGATATCGAGATCACGCCCCTCATAGGGTACCGACAACAGGATGCGCCGCATCACCGCCAGCCGCGCGCGGCGCTTGTCATTGGCCCGCACGATGATCCATGGCGCGAACGCCTTGTGGGTGCGCTCGAACATGGTGTCGCGCGCCTTGGTGTAATCGTCCCATTTGGTGATGCCGGCGACATCGATCGGCGAGAACTTCCAGCTCTTCAGCGGGCTGTAGCGGCGATCGTGAAAACGCTCGAGCTGCGTTTCCCGACCGATGTTCAGCCAGAATTTGAAGAAATGGATGTCGTCGTTGACGATCATCCGTTCGAAATGCGGCGTCTCGTCGAGAAACTTTTCGTGCTGTTCGGGCGTGCAGAAGCCCATCACCGGCTCGACGCCGGCGCGGTTGTACCAGGAGCGGTCGAAGGTGACGAATTCGCCCGACGTCGGGAAATGGTCGACATAACGCTGGTAGTACCATTGTCCCAGCTCGGGCGGGGTCGGCTTGGTCAGCGCCACGTTGCGCGCCGTGCGCGGGTTGAGATACTGGTGCACCACGAAGATCGTGCCGCCCTTGCCGGCGGCGTCGCGGCCCTCGAACAGCGCCATCACCCGCTTGCCGGTCGCCTGCAGCCATGCCTGCGCCTTCACCAGCTCGATCTGCAATTTCTCGAGCGTCTCGTTATAGTCGTCGCTGTTCATCTTCTTGTCGTAGGGGTAGCCGCCCGCGGTCAGCTTGTGGTCCTCGACCCAGTCCGGGAGCTCGGGATTCTCGATGTCGAACTCCCGCTCCTTGCCCCCGATCCTGATCTTCAGCGGACCTGACGTCGGCGTTGCGGGATTTTCCTTGGCCTTTTTCATCGAGACGAACCCTTTCCAGCTTACGGACTCATGCTATTGGGAGCCTCCATGCCGGTCTAGCAGGAAGTTGCCATACGGCCGGACAGCGCCCGAGAGGGCTATAGGACCCGGGGATGGCTGAGCAAAGCGCAGAGCAGGCAAGTGTGGCGCAAGCCATGGCCATCCGGCTGTGGAACAGTCGCTGGCTGCTCGTCGCTGGCGTTATCGGTATCCTAGTCGCTTTTGCCTTCGCGGGGATCTCTGCCTACGTGCTGGTGCCGGCCCTGCTTCTGCTGCTGGCTGCCGCGCTGTTGCCGGCCACCGGCCTGCGCCATTCCGGCGAGAATGCCACCGCGATCGAGGCGATCGGCCTGCAGCGCCTGTCGGGCGAATATCTGGCGGCCGCCGTCGCCGATCCGCTGATCATCTTCGACCGCTCGGCCGCCATCGTCCATGCCAACGCCGCCGCCTTTGCCGCTTTTGGCGGCATCGCACCGGGCCTGTCGCTGCCGCTGAAATTCCGGGCGCCGGAAATGCAGACCCTGCTCGACAGCGTGCTGTCGGGCACGATCGCCTCCGATGTCGTCGACTATACCGAAAAGCTGCCGGTCGAACGGGCCTACCGGGTCAGCGCGTCGTCGGTCGGGCACGGCACCGACCTCTATGTGCTGGTGTTCAAGGACCAGAGCGAAACGCGCAGGATCGACCGCATGCGCGCCGATTTCATCGCCAATGCCAGCCACGAATTGCGCACCCCGCTCGCCTCGATCGCTGGTTTCATCGAAACATTGCGCGGACCGGCCCGCAACGACCCGGCGGCGCGCGAGCAGTTCCTGCAGATCATGCAGAACCAGACCGGCCGCATGGCACGCCTGATCGATGACCTGCTGTCGCTGTCCCGGCTGGAGATGAAGCCCTATCTGAAGCCCGGAACAGAGGTCGACCTGCGCCAGACCGTCGACAGTGTCATCGATTCGCTGGCCCCGCTTGCCCACGAAAACAGCGTCGTCATCGAGCGCGATTTCGCCAAGGGACCCCTCAATGTGCCGGGCGATCGCGACGAGTTGTTCCAGGTTTTCGAGAATCTTCTGGAAAACGCCTGCAAATACGGCCAGTCCGGCGGCCGTGTGGTGGTGTCGATCGCGCACGCTGATGACGGTTCCGAACCCGGCATCGACGTCACCATCCGGGATTTCGGTCCCGGCATTCCCGAGGAGCACATTCCGCGCATCACCGAGCGCTTCTATCGCATCGATGTCGAGACCAGCCGGACCCAGAAAGGCACCGGCCTTGGCCTGTCCATCGTCAAGCACATCCTGACGCGCCACAATGCCAGGCTGACGATCAAATCCGAGGTCGGTAAGGGCGCCGCCTTCTCGGTTCATTTGCCGACGCACGGATAGTGCCCTAGTTTCCCCTGGAACCGTTTCTTTTTTCTGTCATCCGGCTAGCGTATCAGCGGGGATTCGAGGAAACGACTCAAGAACCCGTGGGAAGACATTTCATCCATGCAGTCCGTGCACATAATGAGCGCCTTTGACGAGGAGCTGAAATATCTGTCGAAGCGCATTGCGGCGATGGGCGGTCATGCCGAGCGCATGGTCGAACAGGCCGTCGCCGCTCTCGTCAATGCCGATCCGGGGCTGGCCCAGAAGGTCATCAACGACGATGCAGTCCTGGATGAGGGGCAGCGCGAGATCGACGACAAGGCGATCATCATCATCGCCAAGCGCCAGCCGATGGCGACGGACCTGCGCGAGATCGTCGGCGCCATCCGCATTTCGGCCGACCTCGAACGGGTCGGCGACCTCGGCAAGAACGTGGCCAAGCGGGTGGTCGCCGTCACCGACGGCCGCCAGCCGACCAGCCTGTTTCGCGGCCTGGAGGCCCTGGCCAATTTGGCGCTGACCCAGCTCAAGGAAGTTCTCGACGTCTACGCATCGCGCTCAGTCGACAAGATCAGCTTCGTGCGCGACCGTGACGATCAGATCGATGCCATGTACACGTCGCTGTTTCGCGAATTGCTGACCTACATGATGGAAGATCCGCGCAACATCACGCCCTGCACGCATCTTCTGTTCTGCGCCAAGAACATCGAGCGCATCGGCGATCATGCCACCAACATCGCCGAGACCATCTATTACATCGTCACCGGCGACCAGATGCCGGCCGAGCGGCCGAAAGGCGACAAGACCGACAAGATCAGCCTTTCGGCGCCGCTTCCGGCGAAATGAACGTTCATCCTCTCGAACGCCAGATCATATTGCGCTAAACTATCCCGGCGTTAAGCTTCTCAGGCCTTTATAAGGGGCCTGCTTCAGGAGGCCGCGATGGAATATGTCCGAGAGTTCAAGCCCGCGGCGCCGACATCAGGCATCATCGCCTCCAGTGTCTACACGGCCGGGCGGCGCATCGCCGACATTCCGATCGAGGAAGCCGGCGAATGGGCCAAGAAATCGGGACATGTCGTCTGGATCGGGCTGCTCGAACCGGATCGCGAGCTTTTGTTGCGTGTCCAGGCGCAGTTCCATCTGCACGAGCTGGCGATCGAGGATGCCGAGCATCCGCACCAGCGGCCGAAGATCGAGCAATATGGCGATGCGCTGTTCATCGTCGCCCGCACCGCGCAATTGATCGAAGGACGGGTGACTTTCGGCGAGACGCATCTGTTCGTCGGCTCGGGCTACATCGTCAGCGTCAGGCACGGCCCGTCGACCTCCTACGCCGCCGTGCGTCAGCACTGGGAAAGCTGTCCGCATTCGCTGGCCAAGGGCGAGGATTTCGTCCTCTACGCCATTCTCGATTTCATCGTCGACAACTACATGCCGGTGCTCGAGCAGATAGAGGACGAGGTCGAGGTGATCGAGGACCGGGTGCTTTTGAAGCCGATGACCGGTCCTGATATCGAGCGACTCTACATGCTGCGCCGCGATCTGCTGCGCCTGCGCAATGCGGCACTTCCGCTGGTGGAGGTCTGCCGCCGCCTGACCAGCGCCGACCTGCCGCAGATCCATTCAGCCATGCACCCGCTGTTTCGCGACGTGACCGACCACATCCGCACCGTCCAGGAAAAGATCGACAGCCTGCGCGAGGTGCTGGCCTTCGCCTTCGAGGCGAGCCTGCTGGTCGGTCAGAGCCAGGAAACCGCGATTTCCAAGAAACTCGCCTCATGGGCGGCCATACTGGCGGTGCCGACGGCATTCGCCGGCATCTATGGCATGAACTTCACCGACATGCCGGAACTGAAGATGGAGTATGGCTACCCGATCGTGCTGGCCACCATCGCGACGATCTGCGCGTTTCTTTACTGGCGGTTTCGCAAGAATGGCTGGCTGTGAGGGTAGGCAGTAGGCAGCAGGCTAAGAAGCGCCTCGCGAGCGCCGCCCAAGGCATACAGGCAGTATTGTCCTACTGCCCAATCCCCACTGCCTATTCCCTACCTATCGATTCCGCCGCCGCTCCGCCGCCGGCTGGAACGCCACGCGAGCATGATATTTGCAGTAGGGCCCCGTTTCGGCGGCCTCGTTGCCGCAGAAGTTGAAGTCCTCCGACAGCGGATCGCCGTTCGGCCATTTGCAGGTCCGCTCGGTCAGCTCGACGAGCTGCAGATGCCGTGAGATCGGTACCACGACATTCTCGACCGGGCGGATATAGTGCCGCGCCACCGGCTCGGCGTCGAATTGCGTCTGAAGGGCGGTCGCGCCGATCGATGTCGTGACGTGGCGAGCCGTGCTCGCGGCGCGCGCCACCGATTTCTGAACGGTCGAGCCCTGTGTCGTCTTCTTCTGGCGTGCCGGCGTCGCCGTTGCGCGGCCGCGGCCCGACAGCTTCAGACGGTGCACCTTGCCGATGACGGCATTTCGGCTCACCCCTCCAAGCTGGGCAGCAATCTGGCTTGCGCTCAGACCCTCCGACCACAATTTTCTGAGAAGTTCGACCCGCTCGTCAGTCCAGTTCATGAGACCGCGCTCCTGCTAAGCGTGCGGCAATCAGAATCCTTTCCCGACCCAGCACCACTGCTGGGGCAGACACCACATATACCTGGTGATTAGGTCCGCCGCACGAAATCTAGTTATTTCTCGACTACAATTACCTTATGCGCAGACTCGGTGACAAGAGTCCCAAGTGCAACACGAATCGGTTTTTTCGGTTTTCCCCAACTTGCCCGGTCGCTTGTGAGCCGGCGTCTCGTCAGGGGGCTTGCCGCGTGCCACTACGCGACGTTTTCGTTGACTTCATGGCCGAAAAACACGATAAGCCGCACAAGGCCGCCGCTTTGGCGGCTTTTTTGATTTTCCGGTACCGGAGACGCATATAATGAGCGGTTCGGCGCTTTACGAGACCTTTGCTCGCGCTCCCCTGGCTTTCGACCACGGGGAAGGCACCTGGCTGGTTACCGACAAGGGCGAGCGATATCTCGATTTCGCCGGCGGCATCGCGGTCAATTCGCTCGGCCACAGCCATCCGCATCTGGTCGCGGCGCTGACCGAGCAGGCGGCGAAGCTGTGGCACGTCTCCAATCTCTACGAGATTCCCGGGCAGAGCCGGCTTGGCGAGCGCCTGGCCGATGCCACATTCGCCGACAAGGTGTTCTTCACCAACTCCGGCGCCGAGGCGCTGGAATGCGCGATCAAGACGGCGCGGCGCTACCATTTCGTCAAGGGGCATCCCGAGCGCTTCCGCGTCATCACCTTCGAAGGCGCCTTCCATGGCCGCACGCTGGCGACCATCGCGGCCGGCGGCCAGTACAAATACCTTGAAGGCTTCGGCCCCAAGGTCGAAGGCTTCGACCAGGTCGGCTTCGACGACATCGATGCCGCCGAGAAGGCGATCACGCCGGAAACCGCCGCGATCCTGATCGAACCGGTGCAGGGCGAGGGCGGCATCCGCCCGGTCCCGACGCAGTCCCTGAAGCGGCTGCGGCAGCTTTGCGACCAGCACGGCCTGTTGTTGATCTATGACGAGGTCCAGTGCGGCATTGGCCGCACCGGAAAGCTGTTCGCGCATGAATGGTCAGGTGTTGCGCCCGACATCATGGCGATCGCCAAAGGCATTGGCGGCGGCTTCCCGATGGGCGCTTGCCTTGCAACCGACGAAGCAGCTGTCGGCATGACGGCTGGCGTGCACGGCACCACATTTGGCGGCAATCCGTTGGCCATGGCCGTCGGCAATGCCGTGCTCGACGTCGTGCTCGAAGACGGCTTCCTCGAAGACGTCCAGCGCAAGGCATTGCTGATGAAGCAAGGTCTGGCGGCGATCGCCGACGAGTTTCCCGATGTCATCGAAGACATCCGCGGCACCGGCCTCATGCTTGGCCTCAAATGCGCCATGCCCAACAACAAGGTGAACATGGCACTGCGCGACCAGCATTTGCTGGCGGTTCCGGCCGGCGACAACGTCATTCGCCTGCTGCCGCCGCTCACCGTCACGGACGCCGAGATCCACGAAGCGCTCAACCGCATCCGCGCCGGTGCCAAAGGCCTGGCGGATGCCATCGCCGTGGCCGCCGCGAAGTAATTCCGGAAAATTGCTGATGTCAGTTCGCCATTTCACCGATCTTTCCACCGTTTCCGAGGGCGACCTGCGCGTCATGCTCGACGACGCGGTGGTGCGAAAGGCGCGCCTCAAGGCCGGCGAGCGCACCCGGCCGCTCGAAGGCAAGGTGCTGGCGATGATCTTCGACAAGCCGTCGACGCGCACGCGCGTCTCCTTCGATGTCGGCATGCGCCAGCTCGGCGGCGAGACCATCATGCTGACCGGCACCGAAATGCAGCTTGGCCGCTCCGAGACCATCGCCGACACCGCCAAGGTGTTGTCGCGCTATGTCGACGCGATCATGATCCGCACCACCTCGCATGAGCGGCTGCTGGAGCTGACCGAGAACGCCACGGTTCCGGTGATCAACGGGCTGACGGATGACACCCATCCGTGCCAGCTGATGGCCGACATCATGACCTTCGAGGAGCATCGCGGTCCGGTGGCCGGCAAGACCATCGCCTGGACCGGCGACGGCAACAATGTGCTGCATTCGCTGCTCGAAGCCTCGGCGCGGTTCCGCTTCAACCTCAACGTTGCCGTGCCGGAAGGCAGCGAGCCGGCGCAGAAGCATATCGACTGGTCCAAGGCCCATGGCGGGAAGCTCCACTTCACCCGCTCGCCCGAGGAAGCCGTCGAGCAGGCCGACTGTGTCGTCACCGATTGCTGGGTGTCGATGGGCCAGGAGCATCGCGCCCGCGGCCATAACGTGTTCTCGCCCTACCAGGTCAATGCCAAGCTGATGGCGCATGCCAAGCCGGATGCGCTGTTCATGCACTGTCTGCCGGCGCATCGCGGTGAGGAAGTGACCGACGAGGTTATCGACGGACCCCATTCGGTGGTCTTCGACGAGGCCGAGAACCGGCTCCACGCCCAGAAGGCGGTGCTTGCCTGGTGTCTTGGGGCTTGAAGTGTCTTGGGGCTTGAGGTGGCTTGGAGTTTGAAAGGTCAGAGCGCTTGATCTGCGGGGGCGCGATGCCTATCTGCGCCGCATCACGCAAATCAAGCGCGTTTGGACGCATGCACCCCAGGGGGCGGCATGGCCGCGCCCTGGAGCTTTGTCATGTTGGAAACGCATCAAGTGACTGAACATCACCCCAAACTCGGCGAGTTCGGCTATGCCGGCGACGATCATGTCGTGCCCTTTGAGGTCGGCCCGCTCGACGTGCGCGGCCGTACCGTGCAGCTCGGGCCGATGCTCGACGCCATTCTCAGCCGCCACGATTATCCCGAGCCGGTCGCCCGCCTGCTGGCGGAAGCCTGTGTACTGACGGTGCTGCTCGGCACCTCGCTCAAATTCGAGGGCAAGTTCATCCTGCAGACCCGCACCGATGGGCCGGTCGACATGCTGGTGGCGGATTTCACCACGCCGTCGGCGCTGCGCGCCTATGCGCGCTTCGATGCCGATAGGCTCGAGGCGCTGGTCGCCGCAGGCGAAACGTCCCAGCAGACGCTGCTCGGCGGCGGCGTGCTGGCACTGACCATCGACCAGGGCGCCCATACGCAGCGCTATCAGGGCATCGTCCAGCTCGATGGCGAAACCCTGGAAGACGCGGCGCGCACCTATTTCCGCCAGTCGGAGCAGATCCCGACGGATATCAGGCTCTCGGTCGCCAAGCTGTTGACGCCAGGCGTCGGCGGGGCGCGCGAGCAGTGGCGCGCCGGCGGCATCCTGGCGCAGTTCCTGCCGCAATCGCCCGAGCGCATGCGCGTTCCGGACCTGCACGGCGGCGACGGCGATCCACGCGAGGAGATCCATGATCCCACGGACAATTCCTGGCAGGAATTGCTGGCGCTGCTCGGCACGATCGAGCCGACCGAGTTGATCGACCCGACGATCGGTGCCGAACGGCTGCTTTATCGCCTGTTCCACGAGCATGGCGTACGCGTCTTCGGCGGCGTTCCCGTGGCCGACCAGTGCTCATGCTCGCGCGACAAGATCCGCGGCATCCTCGAGGGCTTCTCCGCGCAGGAGATCGAGGACAGCACCGAGGATGGCGGCATCCACGTCGCCTGCGAATTCTGCTCGACACAGTACGACTTCGATCCGGCGGAATTTGCCGCACAGTAAAGCCATTCCTTCTCCCCGTGGAACGGGGAGAAGGACGCTAATTCACCGTCCGCCGCGTCCCCGGCAGATCCAGCGAGAACGCCGGGATGGCGATGTCGAAGGTCTCGCCGCGCTTGTTGCGCATCGTATAGTGCCCGACCATGATGCCTGAGGGCGTCGAGAGCGGGCAGCCGGACGTGTATTGATAGCTGTCGCCGGGATTGAGTTCGGGCTGGTCGCCGACGACGCCCGGGCCGCGCACTTCCTCGACTCGGCCGGCACCGTCGGTGATGTGCCAATAGCGCGACAGAAGCTGCACGAATTCGTCCGACTGGTTGTCGATCGTTATCTGATAGCCCCAGACATAGCGGTTCTCGGAAGGATCGGAGCGGTCCTCGAGATAGAACGGCCTGACCTGCACTTCGATTTTGCGCGTGACGGCGCGGTACATAAGCGGCTCCAAAACAATCTAGAGCATGATCCCGAAAAGTGGGAACCGGTTTTCGGAAAAGATCATGCTCAAACCAACAGAACCTTTCGGCGCTCCCGGCGAGCAGGTCAACGTGCGCGTCTTGTCGCGCCTCGTCTTGAAACGCAGGTGCCGGCAAAGAATGTCATTTAAGTGACACATGACAATGGTGGTGTGCACGAACCGGGCGACTCGGCGCTCTGTCGAACTGTTGAAAACGGCCACGATGCGGGCCGTCTCTTCTGGAGTGACCAGATCTCGATGGAACTCGCTCTCATAGCCGCCTCGCTTTCGACTGCTCTTATCCTTTCAAACACTGCAAGTATCCTTCTCGCCGCCTCACAGCTGAGACGGCGCACGACGATCGCACCGCCGGCCGGCAAATCGCCGCCGGTATCGATTGTCATACCCTCGCGCGGCGTCGAGCCGTTCACGCAGGAGACGCTGGAGCGCGCCTTCTCGCTAGACTGGCCCCGCTACGAGCTGATCTTCTGCGTCGCTCATGGAGACGACCCAGTGGTCAGGCTGATCCGTGCCGCCATTGGCCGCTTTCCAAAAGTGCCGGCCCGGCTGTTGATCGGCGACGACCGCGTCAGCGCCAATCCCAAGCTCAACAATTGCGTCAAGGGCTGGGAAGCCGCGCGGCACAATTGGGTTGTCCTGGCCGACTCCAACGTGCTGATGCCGAGAGACTACGTCCAGCATCTGATGGCGGCGTGGCGGCCGGACACCGGCCTTGTCTGCTCGACACCGATCGGTTCGCGGCCGGAGGGCTTCTGGGCCGAGGTCGAATGCGCCTTCCTCAACACGCTGCAGGCGCGCTGGCAATATGCCGGCGAGGCGCTCGGCCTTGGCTTTGCCCAGGGCAAGAGCATGTTGTGGAACAAGCCGATGCTGGATGCCAATGGCGGCATCCGCGCGCTGGCCGCCGAAATCGCCGAAGACGCCGCCGCGACCAAGCTGGTCAGTGGGCTTGGCCTGCGCGTCAATCTCGTCGCGGCACCCTTCGAGCAGCCGCTTGGCCGACGCACGCTTGGCACGATCTGGTCGCGCCAGGCCCGCTGGGCGCGCTTGCGCCGCGTCACCTTCCCACGGTTCTTCGCGCCGGAAATCCTGACCGGCGCGGTGGTGCCGCTGGCGCTTGCGCTGGTTGCGGCGGCAAGCGCCGGCTTCAGCCTGCCGCTGACGGCCATCGCCGTGCTGGCGGCCTTTTATCTCCCGGAATGCGCCCTGGCCTGGTCCAAGGGCTGGCACCTTTCGCCGCGCACGGTCGCGGCGATGATTGCGCGGGACTTGCTGCTTCCAACCATGTGGGGGCGCGGCTGGCTCGGCGGCGCCGTCGACTGGCGCGGCAATGCGATGACCATCGGCACCAAGGCGGCCGAACTGGAAGAGGCGTCGTCGCGCGCCTGATCGCGGCGCGGACGACCTACCTCGACGACCCTCTATTTAGCGGCCTTGAGAGCCTGCGCGATGTCTTCCAGAAGGTCATCGGTATCCTCCAGGCCGACCGACAGCCTGAGCGTTCCTGGCCCGATGCCGAGTTCGGCGCGCGCCTCGTCGCTCAAGTTCTTGTGCGTGGTCGTCGCCGGATGGGTGATCAGGCTCTTGGCGTCGCCGAGATTGTTGGAGATCAGCACGATGTCGAGCGCGTTCTGCAGGGCGAAGGCCGCCTGCTTGCCGCCCTTGACGTCGAGGCAGATCAGCGTCGAGCCGCCCGACATCTGCTTCTTGACGATCGCGGCCTGCGGATGGTCGGCGCGGCCGGGATAGATGACGCGGGCGATCTGCGGCTGCTCGGCGAGGAAATCTGCGATCTTGCCGGCGCTCTCCGTCTGCTGGCGCACGCGCAGCGGCAGCGTCTCCAGGCCCTTCAGCAGCGTCCAGGCGTTGAAGGGCGACAGGCTGGGGCCGGTGTGGCGGAAATAATCATGCAAATTCTCGTCGATCCACTTCTTGTCCGACAGGATCACGCCGCCGAGACAGCGGCCCTGGCCGTCGATGTGCTTGGTTGCCGAATAGACGACGATATGCGCGCCGAGCTGCAACGGCTTCTGCTGCAGTGGCGTGGCAAAGACATTGTCGACGACAAGCCGCGCGCCGATCGAGTTGGCGAGCGCAGCCACAGCGGCGATGTCGACCACTTCCAGCGTCGGGTTGGTCGGGCTTTCCAGGAAGAACAGCTTGGTGTTGGGCCTGACCGCCTTTTCCCAGTTGGCGATATCGGTGCCGTCGACCAGCGTCGCCTCGATGCCGTAGCGCGGTGCCAGCGTCTCGACCACCCAGCGGCAGGAGCCGAACAGCGCGCGCGCCGCCACGATATGGTCCCCGGCCTTGACGCTGCACAGAAGCGCCGCTGTCACGGCCGCCATGCCCGATGCCGTGGCGCGTGCGTCTTCCGCGCCTTCCAGCGCGCACATGCGCTTTTCGAACATGTCGACGGTCGGATTGGCGTAGCGCGAATAGATGAAACCGGGTTCCTCGCCCTTAAAACGGGCTTCGGCGGCTTGCGCCGTTTGATAGACATAGCCCTGGGTCAGGTACATTGCCTCGGAGGTCTCGCCGAAGCCGGAACGCAGGGTTCCGCTATGCACGAGGGCTGTCTGAGGCTTCCAGTTGCGCTTCTTGTTGCTCATCGCTTTGTTCCAGACACAAAAAAACCGGCCGCGAAAGTCGCAACCGGTCCATACGGCCTCGCGGCCAACGGTCCTTTAGCGACTTGTTTAACGTGGCTGCAAGCCGACCGGCCAAATCACCACGGGATAACGACCCTTTAGACCCGTACCACGCTTGCGTCAATTGCCGGCTTCATTAAGAGGTTTGTACCAGGCAGGTTCCGCAAGAATGTTCCATGTTTTCCGGCGAGAACCTGTTGGCAGGAAATTCGTCTGGCCTAGGAGCGGAGCCTTGCGGCAGACAGGCATTCTTCCCGATCAGGACATCTCGGCGCTGTTCCAGTCCGGCGCGCTGAAGTCGCCGCGCGCGCTCGACGCCGACCAGATCCAGCCGGCGAGCCTTGATCTGCGGCTCGGCGACAAGGCCTGGCGGGTGCGGGCCTCGTTCCTGCCGGGTCCCAACCACAGGGTTTCGGAAAAGCTCGACCGGCTGCAACTGCACGAAATCAATCTTGCCGAGGGCGCGGTGCTGGAGACCGGCTGCGTCTATATCGTGCCCTTGCTTGAAAGCCTGGCATTGCCGGCGGACATTTCGGCCTCGGCCAATCCGAAGAGTTCGACCGGGCGGCTCGACATTTTCACCCGTGTCATGACCGACCGTGGCCACGAGTTCGACAAGATCGCCGCCGGCTACAACGGTCCGCTCTATCTGGAAGTCAGCCCGCGCACCTTTCCGATCGTCGTGCGCACCGGTTCGCGCCTGTCGCAAATCCGCTTCCGCACCGGCAACGCGCTGCTCTCGGAGACCGAATTGCATGAATTGCACCGCGCGCAGATGCTGGTCGCCACCGAGCCGCCGAATATTTCGGGCGGCGGCATCGCGCTGTCGATCGATCTCAAGGGCAACGGTGATGGGCTGGTCGGCTATCGCGGCAAGCATCACACCGGCCTCGTCGATGTCGACAAGCGCGCCGCCCAGGATGTCGTCGATTTCTGGGAACCGATCCACAAGAGCGGCGCCGGCGAACTGGTGCTCGATCCAGACGAATTCTACATCCTCGTCAGCCAGGAGGCGGTGCATGTGCCGCCGCTCTACGCCGCCGAGATGACGCCCTTCGACCCGCTGGTCGGCGAATTTCGCGTCCATTATGCCGGCTTCTTCGATCCGGGCTTCGGCCATTCGGCGGCCGGTGGCACCGGCAGCCGGGCCGTGCTTGAAGTGCGCAGCCACGAGGTGCCGTTCATCCTCGACCATGGCCAGATCGTCGGCCGGCTGGTCTACGAGCACATGCTGAAGCGGCCGCAGGCCCTCTACGGCACCGCTCTCGGCTCCAACTACCAGGCACAGGGCCTGAAGCTCTCCAAGCATTTCCGCGCTGCGCGCTGAACCCCGGTGTTGCCGCCAGGCAAGATACTTGCCTGCACCGGTACATCATGCTTGGCTGGCTTGTCGGCCGTCGAGATGGCGGCGCTCAAGGGGACAAGAAAATGCAGATCTCGAAATGGATACTGTCGGCGGCAGGCGCCGCCCTGTTGGCGATGGCCGCCGGCTCTCTGTCGGCGCAGGCTGCCGAGAAATTGAAGATCGGCACCGAGGGCGCCTATCCGCCGTTCAACACCATCACCTCGGACGGCAAGGTTGTCGGTTTCGACATCGACATCGCCAATGCGCTGTGTGCTCAGATGAAGGTCGAGTGCGAGATCGTCACCCAGGACTGGGACGGCATCATCCCCGCCCTGCAGGCCAAGAAGTTCGACGCCATCATCGCCTCGATGAGCATCACCGAAGAGCGCAAGAAGCAGGTCGCCTTCACCAACAAATACTACACCACCCCGCTCGCGCTGGTGGCGCCGAAGGACAGCGATCTGACGTCGGCCGACCCGGCGGCCCTGGCCGGCAAGACGGTCGGCGCTCAGGCTTCGACCACGCAGGCCGACTATGCCCAGAACACCTATGGCAAGGCAGGTGCCGAGGCAAAGCTCTACCCAACCCAGGAAGAAGCGATCACCGACCTGACCAACGGCCGGCTTGATGCCGTGATCTCGGACAAGTTCGTGCTGGTGGACTGGCTGAAGAAGGCAAGCGACGGCTGCTGCAAGCTGGTCGGCGACGTCAAGGGCACGGAAACGCAAGCCGGCATCGCCGTGCGCCTGGACGACACCGCCTTGCGCGACAAGCTCAACACGGCCATCGACGCGATCGTCGCCGACGGCACCTACAAGAAGATCCAGGCCAAGTATTTCGACTTCGATATCTATTGAGGCTGAAGCTGCCTCTTCCTTCTCCCCTTGTGGGAGAAGGTGGCCTCGCGAAGCGAGGTCGGATGAGGGGTGTTCCAGGGAACGCCAACGCCTCACTTCGCTGGAACACCCCTCATCCGTCTCGGCGCTGCGCGCCGATCCACCTTCTCCCACAAGGGGAGAAGGAAGGGGCGCTATCTCAAAGCGCCTTCACCGCCACCTTCACCGGCTTTTCGATCTCGAGCGGGTTGCGCAGTGGCAGGCCGAAATCACCGGCTTCGATCTCGAACACATCGCCGGCCTCGGTCTTGACGCCGTCGGCGAAGGACAGTGTCGCGGTGCCGAACATATGCACGTGCACGTCGCCCGGCTGGCGGAACGCCGAATATTTGAAGTGATGGTGTTCGAGATTGGCGATGGTGTGCGACATGTTCGCCTCGCCCGACAGGAACGGCTTTTCCCAAAGCGTCTTACCATCGCGCACGATGCGCGAGGTGCCGCGGATGTCGGAAGGCAGGTCGCCGATCAGGATCTCAGGTCCGAACGAGGCATTGCGCAGCTTGGAATGGGCGAGAAAGAGATAGTTTACCCGCTCAGTCACGTGGTCGGAAAATTCGTTCGACAGCGTGAAGCCGACGCGGAAGGGCGCGCCGTCATCGCCGATGACATAGATGCCGGCGATTTCGGGTTCCTCGCCGGCGTCCTTGGCGAAGGCCGGTGACAGGAGTGCGGCTCCCGGCGCCACGGCCATCGTGCCGTTGCCCTTGTAGAACCATTCCGGCTGCACGCCGACCTGGCCCTTGGCGGGCTTGCCGCCCTCCAGACCCATGCGGAACATCTTCATGGAATCGGTGAGCTGCTCCTCGCCATCGGCGCTGCTGAGCTTCTTGTGCATGGAATCGCGCGTCGCCGCCGAGCCGAGATGCGTCAGGCCGGTGCCGGTGAGATGCAGATGCGCCGGATCGGGGTGATTGATCGGCGACAACAGCCGCCCTTTCTTGTAGGCGGCATCGAGATCGACCGTCTCGCCGAGCCCCTTGCGCTCGATCAGGGTGGCTAGGCCGACGCCGGTGCGGGCTGCCTCCATCGCCAGCGAATAGACGCTGCGGGCGCCGTTGATGATCCGGGTCTTGCCGCCATTGCGGGCAACGACGCGGATGGTCTCGGCGTCATCGAGAATCTGCGAGATCAGCATGATCAATCCTCTCTCATGTGCCTTGGCATGGCTGCCGCTGCGGCAAACCTTCCCAAGCGCGGCTGGGACGTCGCCCATGCCACGGGTGAAATTGTCCGTTCGGATTGCGCTCGCGGGGCCTGGTTCCTTGAGGGAACTTCTTCGCGCCGGCTGGTTGCCGGCAGCGCCGCGATGTGACCCGTATGCCTTCCTCGTTGCCTCGCCGGAGCGGTTCGGCCCGCTCCTGGTATTTTTGTTTCTGCGCAATTCCTGTGGGAAAACCGCGATGCGCTTTCCTGGAACTGCCCCTGTCAGGCCTTGTTCTTGTTGTAGACGTCGAAGATCACGGCGCCGAGCAGCACCAGGCCTTTGACGACCTGCTGCCAGTCGACATTGACACCCATGATCGACATGCCGTTGTTCATCACGCCCATGATGAAGCCACCGACCACGGCGCCGATGACCTGGCCGACGCCGCCCATCGCCGAGGCGCCGCCGATGAAGACGGCGGCGATGACGTCGAGCTCTGAGCCCAGACCGGCCGCCGGCACTGCCTGGCCAAGGCGAGCCGCGATGATCAGGCCGCCCAGCGCCGACAGCACGCCCATATTGATGAACACCAGCAGCGTCAGCCGCTCGGTGTTGATGCCCGACAGCTGCGCCGCCTTGGGATTGCCGCCCATGGCGTAGATGCGGCGGCCGATGGTCATGCGCTTGGTGACGAAGACGAACAGCGAGATCAGCACGCCCATGACGAGCAGCACCACCGGCAGGCCCCTGTAGCTGGCGAACTCATAGACCAGGAACAGCGCCAGCGCGCTGGCGACCAGCGTCTTGACGACGAACAGGGGGAAGGGCTCGGCTTCATAGCCGTGGCGCTCGCGCTTGCGTCGTGTCCTCACCCCGAAATAGGCATAGGCCACCACGGCGATCAGGCCGAGCACGATCGTCGTCATGTGCAGTGTCAGGCCGCTGCCCACGATGGTCTTGCCGGCGGCGTTCACCGTGGGCGGGATCAGCGTCAGCGGGCCGATAACGTCCGGGATGAAGCCCGAGCTCAGCGCCTTGAAGCCGTCCGGAAGTGGGCCTACCGACGAGCCGCCGCCCAGCAGCGCCTGGCAGATGCCGCGGAAGATCAGCATGCCGGCCAGCGTCACGATGAAGCTCGGTATCCGGTGATAGGCGATCCAATAGCCTTGCGCCGCACCGATCAGGCCGCCCACGACCAGGCAGACGATTGAAACCACCAGCGGATTGCTGAGCGGTCCGAGCTGCCAGATGACCATCATGTTTGCCGCCAGCGCGCCGATGAAACCGGCGACCGAGCCGACGCTGAGGTCGATATAGCCGGAAACGATGACCAGCAGCATGCCCAGCGCCATCACGATGATGAACGAGTTCTGCTGCACCAGATTGCTGAGGTTGACCGGCTTGAACAGCGTTCCCGACGTGGTGAACTGGAAGAACAGCATGATGACGATCAGCGCGATGATGAGACCGTATTCGCGCAGGTTCGTCGTCAGCGCCGAGACGGCAATGCGTGGACGCTGGTCCTCGGCGATGTTGCCCTGCGGGGCGGGGGCGCTGTCGGTGCTCATGCTGCTTTTCCTTCTCCCCGAACGATGGCGCGCATTATTTTTTCCTGACTTGCGTCCGCCGCGGGCATTTCGCCGACGATGCGGCCTTCGTTCATGACGTAGATGCGGTCGGTGATGCCGAGCAATTCCGGCATTTCCGACGAGATGACCACGATCGCCTTACCCTCCGAGGCAAGACGCGCGATGATCGTGTAGATTTCATACTTGGCGCCGACATCGATGCCGCGTGTCGGCTCGTCGAGGATCAGCAATTCCGGGTCGGCGAACAGCCATTTCGACAGCACCACCTTCTGCTGGTTGCCGCCGGAAAGATTGCCCGTCATCTGATAGACGCTCGAAGCGCGGATATTGGTCTTCTTGCGATAGTCGTTGGCAACGGCGAGTTCGCGCAGATCGTCGATCACGCTGTGACGCGACACGCCGCCGAGATTGGCAAGCGTGATGTTGTGCTTGATATGGTCGATCAGGTTGAGACCGTAAGTCTTGCGGTCCTCGGTCACGTAGGCGATGCCGTGTTCGACCGCCTTGCTCACGGATGAGACATCGATCGGCTTGCCTTTGAGCAGCACCTCGCCCGTGATGCGGCGGCCATAGGAACGGCCGAACAGGCTCATGGCGAATTCGGTGCGGCCGGCGCCCATCAGCCCGGCTATGCCGACCACCTCGCCCTTGCGCACATTGATGTCGATGCCCTTGATCACCTGCCGTTCGGCATGGATCGGGTGATAGACCGACCAGTTCTTCACTTCGAAGACGACCTCGCCGATCTTTGGTTCGCGCGGCGGATAGCGGTCGTCGAGCGAGCGGCCGACCATCGAGGTGATGATACGGTCTTCCGAGATATCCTTCTTGGCCAGCGTCTCGATGGTGCGCCCGTCGCGGATGACGGTAACCTTGTCGGCGACCCGGTTCACTTCGTTGAGTTTGTGCGAGATCAGGATCGAGGTCATGCCTTGCCGCTTGAACTCGAGCAAAAGGTCGAGCAGCGCCTGGCTGTCCTTCTCGCTGAGCGATGCGGTGGGCTCGTCGAGGATCAGGAGCTTGACTTCCTTGCTCAGCGCCTTGGCGATCTCGACCAGCTGCTGCTTGCCGACGCCGATATTGGTGATCAGCGTCTTGGGGTCCTCCTTGAGGCCCACCTTCTTCAACAGCGCGCTGGTGCGCGCCTCGTTGGCATCCCAGTCGATCACGCCGTATTTGGCGTGTTCGTTGCCGAGGAAAATGTTTTCGGCAATCGACAGCATCGGCACCAGCGCAAGCTCCTGGTGGATGATGACGATGCCCTTGTGTTCGCTGTCATGGATGCCTTTGAACTGGCATTCCTGGTCTTGAAAGATGATCTGGCCGTCATATGTGCCCGCGGGATAGACGCCCGACAGCACTTTCATCAGCGTCGACTTGCCGGCGCCGTTCTCGCCGACCACGGCGTGGATTTCGCCTTCCTCGACGCTGAGGTTGACATTCGACAGCGCCTTCACGCCGGGAAACGTCTTGGTGATGTCGCGCATCTCCAAAATCGTCGAGGTCATAAGGGCAAGCTCCCAGACTTTCTTGTTTTTACGCAACTCCCAGGGGAAGGCGCTATGCACTTTTCCTGGAATTGCTCTAGGCCGGCAGAAACAATACCGGGGTCGCTTGTGAACGAAAAGGGGCCCTGCGTCGCGCAGGACCCCAGATTTAATAACAGAGATTACTTCAGGTCTTCGGCCTTGATGTAGCCGGAGTCGACGACCAGCTTCTGGTAGTTCGACTTGTCGACCTCATGCGGCGTCAGCAGGATCGAGGGAACGACCTTGACGTCGTTGTTGTAGGTCTTGGTGTCGAGGCCGTCAGGCTTGCCGCCCGACAGCACCTTGTCGACCAGTTCGACGGTCGACTTGGCCAGTTCGCGGGTGTCCTTGAACACGGTCGAATACTGCTCGCCCGAGATGATCAGCTTGACCGAGGCGGTCTCGGCGTCCTGACCGGTCACAACAGGCCAGGGCTGGGCGGCCGTGCCGTAGCCCACGGCGCGCAGCGAGGCGGTGATGCCGCGCGACAGGCCGTCATAGGGCGACAGAACGCCATCGACGCGGCTGCCGTCCGAGTAGTTGGCCGACAGCAGGTTGTCCATGCGCGCCTGGGCGGTGGCGGCGAGCCAGCGCAGCGTGCCGACCTTGTCCATGCCCATCTGGCCGGACTTGATCTTGATCGAGCCGTCGTCGATCAGCGGCTGCAGGACGGAAATCGCACCATTGTAGAAGAAGAAGGCATTGTTGTCGTCGGGCGAGCCGCCGAACAGTTCGACGTTCCACGGCTTGGTGTTCGGGAAGCGCTCCTTGAGACCCTTGACCAGCGAATTCGCCTGGATCACGCCGACGCCGAAATTGTCGAAGGTGGTGTAATAGTCGACATTGGCGGTCTTCTTGATCAGGCGGTCATAGGCGACGACGACGACGCCCGCGTCAGCGGCCTTCTGCAGCGCGTCCGACAGGGTGGTGCCGTCGATCGAGGCGATGATCAGCGCCTTCGGGCCCTTGGTGATTTCGTTTTCCAGCTGGCTGAGCTGGTTGGGGATGTCGTCCTGCGCATACTGCAGGTCGACAGTGTAGCCGAGTGCCTCGAGCTGGGACTTGACGGCGTCGCCGTCATTGATCCAGCGCTGCGAAGTCTTGGTCGGCATCAGCACGCCGACGAGACCCTTGTCGGCCGCGTGCGCCGAATAGGTCATGGCAGCGATGCCAAGCGCCGCGACTGCGGCCAGTGTCTTGATGATTTTCACGTAACTCTCCCTGGTTGATGGACGCAGCACCCCGGGGGTCGCGGGCCGCGCAATCGTGCAGAAGCGCCAAGGCACTGCTGCCGTCATATCGATCTCCGGTATCCTCCCATGGCCCCGAGCCGCTGATTTCAATCGATACGATTTTATCGTTGGCGACCGTTGCGTCTCGGAACACGGTGACGTTGCCGCCCTTTTGCCATAACTGTCAAATGCGATCTTTGATGGTTGCTATACCGCAAGTGGTATATGTTATGACGCGTGACGGGTTGCTGGCAAATGCCGGCGGGCCGCGAGCGGAGGCAGGAAAAAACCATGGCGGCGTTACGGAATCCGGCTGCGGGTTCAAATAGTTACAACGAGACTCCGGGCGATGGCGAAACCCTGCTGCGCAGCGGCCTCAGCCTGCGTCATATGCGCATGATCGTCGCGCTCGACGATCATGGCCGGGTGAGCGCGGCTGCGCAGGTCATGAACATTTCGCAGCCGGCGGCATCGCGCATGATTGCCGAGATGGAGGCGGTGCTCGAGGTCAAGCTGTGCGAGAGGCTGCCGCGCGGCATCACGCTGACGCCCTACGGCAAGGCCTTGGCCAGGCGTGCGCGTTCGATCCTGCTGGAGATGCGCGAGGTCGACCGCGAGATTTCCGAACTCAAGGCGGGCAAGGGCGGTTCCGTGTTTCTCGGTGCCGTGACGGCGCCGGCGATCGAACTGGCGGTGCCGGCGATCCGCGAAATCCGCCGCATCTATCCACGCATCGAGATCACGATGCAGGTCGAGACCTCGAATGTGCTGGCGCGCGAACTGATCGCCTCACGCCATGATTTCATCATTGCGCGCATCCCCGACGATCTCAATCCGCGGCTGTTCGAATCGCGTGTCATCGGTGTCGAGAAAGCCTGCCTGATCGTGCGTCGGGGCCACCCGCTGACCAGGGGCAGCGTGGTGCGGCTGGAAGACACTGCCGCCTATGACTGGGTCTTCCAGTCGGGCGGCTCGCCTTTGCGTCAGGCGATGGAGAGCAATTTCCTCAACCGCAACATCGCGCTGCCGGACCGGATCCTCAACACCAGTTCGCTGCTCCTGACGCTGGTCATGGTCGCGCAGTCCGACGCCATCGCGCCGGTCTCGGTGCAGGTGGCGAAATTCATCCAGAACCCCGACGGGCTCGCCGGCGCCATCGATGTCGTCCAGACCGAATTCGACATCGAGGTCAGGCCCTACAGCCTGATCACGGTCAGGAATCGCGCGCTGTCGCCGGCCGCCAAGATGCTTCACGACTTCATCCTGCGCGAAGTGGGGTGATGGAACAAGAAGTGCAGTCGCGCGTTCAGCCAAATCGGCATGCTCGCTGGAGCCCGTTTTGGGCGAGGGAACGAGGTGCCGATGTCAACAACTCGGGAGGTTTTGATGGAACGTCGGTTGTTTCTCACTGGAATGCTGGGCGTTGCGGGGGCCGTAGCGTTTGCGGGTGTAGTCGGGCCCGGCCGCGCGGTTGCCGGTATTCCTCAGGGCAAGGGAATTCTCGATGAACTGGACAAGCCGGATCCGGCTGTCTTCGAAGGCGATGACGACCTCGAAGTGGAAAAGGTCTCTCACCGTCGTTGGCATCATCGCTACTACGGAGATCGCCATTACGGAGAGAGGCGGCGGCGCCGCGGCTGGAGACGGGTTTGCCGTCGTTACTGGCGCCATGGACGCCGTCATGTGCGTTGCTGGCGCGAGCGGGTGTGGCTCCGCGTCTGGCTGTGATGAACCGTTGACGAAAAGGCCGGCCACCGCGACGTGGCCGGTGTCGTCGCCACGCGGCTGTGCGGGTAAGGTGGCGCCGCGAAACATCGACAACCTCGCCCGGCTTTCTCAAGAAGCAGATGCGCATTGGCTAAGGATAGTTACGCGTGACCAATTCGTGCCGGCTCAGCCATTTCGGCAGGTTCCGGCACCGATCAAATCAGCAGCAAAATCCGGGGCGGCAAGCTGGAGCGGGTAGCGGGAATCGAACCCGCGCGTTCAGCTTGGGAAGCTGACAGGCTACCATTACATCATACCCGCGCGTGCTCTCGTTACCATGAGGTTCGGCCTTCGGGCAATCGCAAAGCGGTTCCTCGAACAAACGCTCTTTCGCCTCCCTCGGCGCTGGCCGCGATTCCTATTTTGCCTTGGCGACCTTGTTGCTGGCGGCAAAGCTTGGCCAGTATTTCGAGATGGCGAGCGTCGCGCCGGCGGACGAGAAATGACCGTAGTCGAAGTAGAGGAACTGCCGGGTGCCGGCGTCGGCATAGGAGCAGCCTGCTGGGTCGCACAGATAGGCCAACGGGTCGATGAAAGTTGCCCCTTTGACGAATGGCAACACCTGCTTGTTGATGTCCGGATCCATGGCCATCGGCCAGGATGTGTTCGCGGCGTGCTCCCGTTTTGCGAAGAACGCGATTTTCTGGACGTCGGCGATGAACTCCGGAGACTGGCCGATGACGTAGACCTTGACGCCCATGTCGCGCAGCCGGTCCACCGTCTTCTGCAGGCCGTCAAAGCCCCTTGCCTGGTAGTCGGTCCATCTGCCGCTCAGGATCACCGCCTGGATGTTGGCATCGCGGATGATCGACAGCGCCCGTTCGTTGAAGCGCGTGCAGGCCGGCCGAGCATAGGAGAAGTAGCTCAGATTGGGCGGGCAGCCGGCATAGGTGTACTGGACGACGTTGGCCTGGATTCTCTGTGCATTGGCCTCCAGCCCCGACACGTAGTGCGCGGCGAAGGAATCGCCCCACAGCAGCACATTGGTGGCAAAGCCATGCGTCCGCGTGCAGTCGGCGAGGTTCCAGTTCTCGATCCGGCTCCCGCCCTCGTTGAAACAGACGCCGTTGCGCCAGTCACCCACCAGGACCCGTTCCGTCGAGAAATCGGGGAACCGCTGCGGAAAACCCTTGCCCAGCGCACCAGCCAAGCCGACGACGCACAACAGGGCGATCGCCGTCGCCGAGAACGCGAAGATGGGCAGGGGGGCAGTGAAGGCCCGCTTCTGGCGGAAGGGCTGCTCGACATATTTCCACGAGAACGTCGCCAGCGCGACGCTGGCCACGATCATCGCCATGATCGTCGGCACGCCGATGGCCTTGAGCGAGAGATAATGGACGAACGAATTGATCGGCCAGTGAACGAGGTAGAGCGAATAGGAGATAAGGCCGATCCACACCAGCGGTGTGAGCCGCAGCACCTGCGTGGCGACAGGGACCGGCCTGTCCGCATGGGGCTGGCCAGCATAGATGAGCAGCGCCGTTCCGATGCAGGGAAACAGGGCATTGTAGCCCGGAAACGGATCGCTTTCCGAAATCGTCAGGAAGCCGAAGGCGATCAGGCCAAAACCGGCCAGCCCGATCAGTTCAGTCAGCGGACGGCTGGCAAGCGCCGGCGGCTTTCTCAGCATGAGCATGGCGCCCAGCGCCAGTTCCCAGATGCGCGTCGGCAAGAGGTAGAAGCCGGCGGTCGGCGCCAGCGTGGTTGCCATGACCGCCAGGGCAAAACTGCCTATGGCAATCGGCAGCAATATCGTCAGCCAGCGCTTCGAGGCGTATCGGTAGATCAGATATACGAGGACCGGCGCGAAGATATAATACTGCTCCTCGACCGAAAGCGACCATGTGTGCAAAAGCGGCCGCAGTTCCGCGTCGATGGAGAAATAGTTGGTCGTTTTCCAGAAATAGATGTTGGACCAGAAGGTCGAGGCCGCGATCACGCTGAGGCTGTACTCATGGAGATCAGACGGCAGGAGGATGAACCAGGCGGCGATACTGGCGAGCAGGATAACGAAGGTCAGCGCCGGCAGGATGCGCCGCGCGCGGCGCCAGTAAAAGCGGCCGATCGAGAACTGGCCGCGCTCGAGATCGTCGAGCAGGCTGCCGCTAATCAGATAGCCCGATATGACGAAGAAGATATCGACACCGGTGAAGCCGCCGGGAATGGCCGATACGCCGAAATGGAAGAGCACGACGGGCAGCACCGCAACGGCCCGCAGGCCATCAATATCGCGCCTGTAGTTCATTCGGCGGGTCCGTACGCCGTGGTCCTTGGCAGCCGTGCGGCGGAACCTGACATGCTCCTCATGCGGCGATGTCCCCGTCGTTCGAAAAATCGTGGCTCGTGGGCTTTACGGACTGTGCTCTGCAACACAAGTTTGCTGCACTGCAACATCCATGTCAAGGCTGACGCCAGACCTTCGAACGCTGACGAAACCGGTTTCGTCCGGACGCTGTAAGTCAGGCGCCGGGGGGCAGGTAGATCACGGCGTCGTCGTCCGCATAGGCTCGCTTCCAGCCCAACTCCGCGAAGAAGGGGATGCGGGTATCGTCTGATGTAAGGAGTGCCCAGCCGATGGCGTATTTCTTCAGTTGGGCCTCGAGCAGTGGTTTTCCGTCGCTGTGTCCCGTCGCGTCCTCGGCTTTCGTGAAGCCGCCGAGGAACAACTGGTCCGTCCTGCCGTCGACATAGGTCTTGATGTCGTGGAAAATCAGCGTGCCGCCGAAATTATAGGAATTCAGCACGTTGCCGGAAAGCTGGTGATCCCGTGCGTATGCGAGGGCGCCGCTGGCCGCCGTCTTCGGGCTCGGCGCAACCTGGTAGGCACTGCCGAGGATGACGACCGCACCGACCAGCAGGACAGCGATTGCGCCGCAGATCGCGTAAAACTGGCTGGCGAAGAGTTTTTCCAGTCCGTCACGCTTTTCCGCCAGCCAGGTCGTGGTCGAGACTGTGGGGTATTGCCGGGCGACCTCGACCGCGATCACCAGGGGGATCAGCAGGAAGGGCAGATATACAAACCGCAGATGGGCGAGATAGACATGCAAGGCGAAGACGATGAACACCGCCTTGGCCCAGCCGATCCGCAGCCTCGATACTAAAAGTCCGAAAAGCGCCAACAGCATCACCGCTTCCTGGAAGACCTGCTCCTGCGCGTTGAACGCCCGCCACTCCAGGATGAGTGGCACCGCCTCGTTGCCATAGGCCACCGTGAACGTCGCCAGGATGGCTTTCATCCCATAGGGATGCATCAGGCTGACCAGCGGACAGAGCAGGCCGAAAGCAACCCATTTTGCCAGGAGGGCGGGTTTCGACAAGCCCGAGCGCGCCAGGAGATCGAGCCCGGCAAAGGCAGCAATGACGAAGCTAAGGGTGAACGTGGCATGAAGGTTGGCCCACAAGACCACAAGCACGAGCAGCCACAAAGGCGGGGCTCTCTCTTCCTGCGCGGCGCGAAACAGCATTGCCGTCCAGACGACGATGATCGGCAAGGTGAAGACGTGTGGACGAGCCGTATAGATCGGGGCGATCAGCAAAGCCGCGGCGAAGGCCAGCGCTATCGCCAGTGTCGGCTTCAGCCATGCGCTGAGGAACCATCCCATCAGGAAGACCGTCAAGCTGACCGTGGCGATGATCAGTGTGACGACGCCATTCCAGCCGCCGGCACGGTAGGCGAGGGCCAGAAAGACCTGCCCCAGCCATTCCTTGGCGATCCAGGGCTGACCGGCGAACGTATAGGAATAGGGGTCGACGACGGGAAACGTCCGGTTGTCCAGAAAGTCCAGCCCGACCTTCACTTGCCACCAACTGTCGGGATCCTGAAGCATCGCGCTGGCAGAGGTGGCAAGCCAATAGGCCACCAGGCAGGCGCAGAGAAGGCAAAGTATCAGCCTGCTGCGTTGCGCGTCCCCGAGCGATGGCGTCGCCGTCGCGATTGCAGCGGCCTGGTTCATGTCACGGCTCCAGGTGACGGTGTCGCCTTCGCGATTGCGATGAGGCCTGCATACATGACGGCGCCAAAGCGCAGCATCCGCGAGACGTCAAACGGAAGAGCCGACCGCATCCTGCCCATGCCGTTCCCCTTGCATCCGCTCGACCTTCGCCTCAGCCACGCGCGGCTCTTTTCGCCATCTCCTGCAGGCGATGGACGGGCAGGTCGCTGTCCTTGGCCGGCTGGTCGCGCGAAACGATTTCGTTAACGAAGTAGAGCGGCCGCCGCTTCGTCTCCATGTACATGCGGCCGAGATACTCGCCGAAAATGCCGAGCACCAGAAGCTGGACGCTGCCCAGGATCAGCATGATCGCGGCAAGGCTCGTCCAGCCGGGCACCACGTTGCCCCTGGACCATTCAAGCAGTGTATAGCCGAGCACGACCAGGCCGAGCAGGCCGAACATCATCCCCAGCATCGAGGCAAACCGCAAAGGCACGATCGAAAAGCTGGTCATCGCGTCGACCGCCAGCAGGATCATCTTCTTCAGCGGATAGTGGGTGGTGCCGGCAAAGCGGCGGTGCCTCTCATAGGGGAAGGCGACCTGCCTGAGCCCGATCCAGCTCACCATGCCGCGAATGAA
Source organism: Mesorhizobium sp. 131-3-5 (assembly GCF_016756575.1). Lineage (NCBI taxonomy): Bacteria > Pseudomonadati > Pseudomonadota > Alphaproteobacteria > Hyphomicrobiales > Phyllobacteriaceae > Mesorhizobium > Mesorhizobium sp. 131-3-5. The sequence goes on along the minus strand of NZ_AP023254.1, from coordinate 6,582,358 downwards.
CCTGTAGCGTTCGGGCATCGCATTCAGATGGTCGAGCGCCCGGCGGCTCATCAGCCGGAAGTCTCCGGAGTCCGGTGCGATCTCGACATCGACCATCCGGCCGAGCAGGCGGTAGAACATCGAGGCGGAGGCCAGCTTGAACCAGCCTTCACCGTCGCGCTTCACCCTCTGGCCGTAGACGACATCGAAGCCTTCATCCATCTTCGCCATCATCGCGCCGAGCAATTCGGGCGGATCCTGGAGATCGGCGTCGAGAATGAGGATGCGCTCGCCGCGGCAGAATTCCAGCCCCGCGCTCAAGGCGATCTGGTGGCCGTAATTGCGGGCAAGGTCGATGGCGACGACATGGTCGTCCTTTTCGGCCAGTTCGAAAATGGCCTCGCGGGTGCCGTCGGTCGCCCCGTCGATGACAAGCACGATCTCGTAGGAATGGCTTTGCTCAAGGCATACGGCGCTGACGCGTCGGTGAAGCTCGGCCACGCCGTCACGCTCATTGTAGCATGGCACGACGACCGAAAGCGTGACCGCGCGGCGCGCGCCGATTTTTCCCGTTCCCACCAAAGCCTGGCTCCCGCTCTTGGAATGGCAATAGCGGCAATTGGTTAGAAAACAGATAAGCCAGGGATCGACATGGGGGCTTCGGCCGGCCGAGACGATGGCTCGGCACGTCACGAACGCGCCGGCAACTCCATGCGGATGCGGGCGCCGCGCCAGGAGCCCGTCAGGATGCGGATCGTCCCGTCATGCAGCAGCGCGATCTGCCGGGCGAGGTTCAGTCCCAGCCCCGCGCCGCGCGACTGCGGCTGCAAGCGATAGAAGGGCTCGAAGACGTTCTCGCGCTCTTCCGCGGGAATGCCCGGCCCTTCGTCGCGCACCTCGATGCCACCGGCCTCGTCGATGGCGATCGTGATCGTGCCGCTGCCGCCGCCATGCTCGATCGCGTTGCGCACGAGGTTGGCGAGCGCCCGGTCGATCTGCAGGACATTGATTTCTACTCGGGCCTTGTTTGGCGACGGCTCGAAGGCAAGGTCATAGCCAGCCTCGATGGCCAGCGGTGCGAAGTCGGCCGCCACCCGGCTGACGAGATCGTCGAGATCGACGATCTGGCGCTGGTCCGACGAGCGGTCGAGCAACTGATGGTCGAGCAGTTGCTGGGCAAGATGCGACAGGCGTTCGATATCTTGCAGCAGCCGGGCGCTCTGTGGCTCCTGCTTCAGCAATTCAGCGCGTGTGCGCAGGATGGCGATCGGCGTGCGCAGTTCATGCGCCGCGTCGGTGAGGAAGCGGTTGTGGCGGTCATAGCCGTGGGCGAGGCGGGCAAGCGCCTCGTTGAAGGCATGCACGAGCGGCGCGATTTCCTGCGGCACCTGCTTGACCGGCAGTTGCATGGCGCGGGTGCCGATGTCGATGCGCGCTGCCTGGCGGACCGTTTCGACAAGGCCGGCGAAGGAACGGCGCACCACGGCTGGCGTCGTCACCAGCGTCGTCGCGCCCATGACGAGGATTATGGGCAAAAGCAGGATCGCGATGACGAGCGCGAGGGCCGGCAGGGCGCGCTCCCAATTCCTGCTGCCGTCTGGATTGCGGGCGACTTCGACAGTGGCCGAAATGTTGATCTCGAGGCCGTCTGTCTGTTGGCGCGACGACTGCGTCGCGGCGACGATCTGCACCGTGCCGGCCTTGGTCGACGCGTTTTCGATAAAGGCTTCCGGCCGCATGTCCTTGTCGGAGAATCCGATCGTGGCGTGATCGGCCCCATCAAGCAGCTCGCCGAAGCCTTTGGTGTAGATGTCGGGTATGTTGCCGGCACGGATGCTCCCGCCGCTGCCGTCGCGAACGATGTACCAGACATTGGGGAAGCTCTCGCGAAACGCGGTGAGTTCTTCCGTTTCACGCACGATCAGCCTGCCGTCCTTGTCCCGGTCGACCGCATCCTTGACGGCCGCGACGGCGGCCTCATTGTCGATCAGCAGGCGCGGGTTGGCGATCCAAAGGGCTGCCGCGCAAAGCACGATGAAGATGAGCAGCGTCGCCGCCTGCAGCAGGATCAGCCGCCGGACCAGGATCCATTGCAGCGAGCCGGTACGGACCTTCTTCACGAGACCGCCCGCAGGAGATAGCCGAGGTTGCGGATCGCCCGGATCTCGATGCCGGCGGCGACATCGTCGAGCTTGCGGCGCAGCCGCGAAATATGCGCATCGAGCGCATTGGAGCCGATCTCGTCGTCGAACGCGTAGACGGCCTCTTCCAGCGCGCTGCGCATGATGGTCCGGCCCGGCCGGCGGAGCAGCGTTTCAAGCACCAGCCTCTCGCGCCGCGGCAGATCGAGCGCCTGGTCCTCGATCAGCGCCTCGCGATGGCGGAAATCATAGGTGAGGCGGCCGACCATCGTCTGGTTGGCGCGCGAGGTGAACGAGCGCCGGTGCAAGGCATGAAGCCGTGCGACGAGTTCCACCGTGGCGAAGGGCTTGACCATGTAATCGTCGGCGCCGGCATCGAGCCCGGCGACCCGGTCGTCCAACCCGCTCATCGCCGTCAGTGCGATGACAGGCACATCCAGATGCAAGGCACGCAGGCGCGGTATGAGGCTGAGACCGTCGCCATCCGGCAGCCGGCGGTCCAGCACCACCGCGTCGTGAAAGCCCAGGCGGGCCATCGCCTCGGCATCGGCCAATGTCGCGGCATGGTCGACGATGATGTCCACACGCTCGAGCGCGGCCTTCAGCACGGAGGCCATTTCCGGTTCGTCCTCGATCAACAGGACGCGCATGAATAGTCTCCTTTATCCGCGGCCGGTCCGGGTCTGCGGCCGCGGCAATTCATTCGCATTCCAGCTTTGGCTGGCGGAAGTTGGTGATGAACCAGCGGCCGCCGGAAGCGCGGGCATAGAATGTGTAGAAGCATTCCTGACGCTCGATATAGCCGGGCGTCTCGGTCTCTTCATAGACGGTTCCGTGCTTTGTCTCGCGAACCTCGCCGCTCGATGTTCCGGAAACCGCTGACGTCGACACCTTGCGCCACTGATAGGCGCGCTCACCCTGGCCAAGATCGACGATCGCCGTGGGCGGACCACAATCAAGGACGACCGATTCGACCGGCTGCCCGACATAGTTCTTCATGATGTCGGAGGCACAGCCTGCGAGCGCGATTGCGATGAAGAAGACCTTCGGGGCCTGTGTCAGGAGGCTGGCGCCATGCGTGGACATATCGGAACAGATTCCCATGGTGAAAATTCACGCACGGACCTAGATCGCGAAGATTGCATCGACATTGCAGCGACGCGTGGGAAGGGCGCCATTGCGGAAAAAGCCGCTGTGCGGTGGATATCGAGACACCGGATTGCGCGATGCCCAGCGGCATCGTGCAATCCGGTTCGCCCGTACTAGAACCGGTAGTTGATGCCGGCCTTCAGTTCATGACTGCCGATCGTCGTCTTCGACGTGCCAAGAGCCGATGTCGTCTCGACGCCGGGGGTGCGGACATAGTCGTACTCGACCTTGGCGGACAGCCCGCCGGCGAAGCCCTGCTCGATGCCGGCGCCCAGGAGGTAGCCGACCTTCCATCCGTCGGTGCTGCTGACGTTGTCGCCCTTGTCGAACTTGGTCAGGGCCACACCGCCGGTGCCAAACAGCAGTGTCTGGTCGAAGCTCAATCCAGCCTTGGCCTTGGCGGCACCGCGCCATTTCTCCTTGATCTTGCCGCCCTGGACGTCGTGTTCGCCGCCGCCCAGATAGGAGCCTTCGATCTCGGCGCCGAGAACCGTGGGACCCATCTGCTGGTTGTAGCCGGCCTGGACGCCGCCGCTGAAGCCATTGCGGCCTGCAAACGGGTTTGGCATCCCGGTGAACGCCGTGCCGCCATGGACGCCGACATAGGCGCCGCTCCACTGGAAGGCGGGCGGGTCGTTGTAGGTGGGTGAAAGGTCGGCGGCCATCGCCGGCCCGAGAAGGCAAAAGGCGAGGCCAGCCGCCGTCAGGACGATCTTTACTCGAGAGGACACAGCATTACTCCAACACAAACGCGCATCCAGCAATCGACACGCAGGTTAACTCCCGAGGAGCTTGGCCGTTAGGGCGGTCAGGCTCCGGTTTGGTGTCTTTCAGGGGTGGCTGCACGGTCCTGAGACTGGCGTTCGCCAGCTGTGGTAGGGGGGCGGAGCGCCGCGCAACCAGTCACCTGAAAGACGCCGACTGTCTCGCAAGTGAAAATTGCACGCACATTGCGCGAAATCGAAAAATGACGATTTTGTGCTTTATTTTCAAAAAATTAAATTGATCTTGTTTACCTGTATTTAAGAATTGCAAGCCGTCTGAGGCGCGGCGTCTCGATCACCTGTTCCAGGCTTCCCCGGGCACAACCGCGCTTGATGGATGGCCGCCAAGCACGTATCTCTGGGCCATGCCTGTGAGTCCGGGCATCTCAATCGGGAGACGACCTTGTCCGCACTGACGCGCTTTCTCGGCGACTCGCCGCTCAGGGTGATCCTGAAGCTGCTGGTGGTGTCGTTCCTCGTCGGCCTTGTCATGAATGCCTTCGGCTGGTCGCCGATGGATGTCTTCTACGGCATCCAGAAGTTCTTCATCGACCTCTGGAACCTGGGCTTCCACGCCATTGACCGCTTCCTCGGCTACATCCTGCTTGGTGCGGCGATCGTCGTGCCGGCTTTCATCCTGCTCAGGATCGCCAACTATCGGAAATGACTTCTAGAGCAATCTAGGCGCAGGCCGAGGCAACCTCGAACAGGATGGCGTGCCGAGCGGCAAGGGCCGGCACATCAGTGGAATAGCCGCCGCCGATGACGCCGCAGACCGGAATGCCGAGCGCACGAAAATGGCCGATGACCATCTCGTCGCGGGCGCGCAGGCCGTCATCGGAAAGCGCCAGCCTGCCAAGCCGGTCCTCGGCGTGGACGTCGACGCCGGCATTGTAGAAAACGATGTCCCAGCGCGCCCGGGCCGACAGCTCCGGCAGGATCGTGGCCAGCCTCCGGAGATAGCCGGCATCGCCCGTGCCGTCGGGAAGCGCGATGTCGAGATCGGAGGCGATCTTGCGCACGGGATAGTTGCGCTCGCCATGCATGGAGAAGGTGAACACGCCTGGCTCGTCTCCCAGAATGTCCGCGGTGCCATCGCCCTGATGCACGTCGAGATCGACGACCAGGATGTTTTGCGCGGCACCCTCGCCGAGCAGCACCAGCGAGGCGACGGCAACGTCGTTGAAGGTGCAGAAGCCGGCGCCTTGCGCGCGCCGCGCATGATGGCTGCCGCCCGCGGTGTTGCAGGCGATGCCATGGCGCAAGGCGAGCCGCGCCGCCAGCATCGTGCCGCCGGTGGCAAGCTGCGCGCGCAGCGAAACGCGGGGGCCGACCGGAAAGCCGATCTCGCGTTCGATTTTTTCCGGCACCGAAGAGCTGATGACCTGGTCGACATAGTCGGCGGTATGGGCAAGCTTCAACCATGATGCAGGCGCCGGCTCAGCCGTGTTGAGCGCGTCAGGCCTGGCCAGGCCGCGTGCGCGCAAAGCCTCCATCAGCAGCGGGTACTTGCTCATCGGGAAGCGATGGTTGGTGGCAAAGCCGGCGTCGTAGTCGGGGTGGTGGACGATCTGCAGGGGCATGAACAGAATCCGGCGGCTTCGCGCCAGACCGGGATTTCGGTTGGCCATCGCGGGACGAATGATTGCGCGGTGGCCGGAAAATGGGGCACATCGGCTCTTCGATCAAGCCGCAAATCAGCAAGGCAGCAATCCCTTGGACAAGGGTGCAACTCCAGTCGACGCCAGATCTTTTGTCGTCACCAACCGTTCCGTGCTCGCCATAGCGGTGCCAATGACGCTCGCCTATTCGACCACGCCGATGCTCGGCCTGGTCGACACAGCTGTTGTCGGCCAGTTCGGCGACGCGGCTCTTCTCGGCGGCCTTGCGGCGGGCGCGCTCGTTTTCGACGTCGTCTTCACCAGCTTCAATTTCCTGCGTTCTGGCACCACCGGCCTCGTTGCCCAGGCTTTCGGGCGTGGCGACGCGCTGGAGGAACAGGCGGTGTTCTGGCGCGCCGTGCTGATCGCGGTCGTTGCCGGCATCGTGCTGGCGGCGCTTTCGCCGCTGATCGCCATCGCAGGCCAATGGTTCATGGGCGCCGAACCGCGCGTCAGCGAGGCGATGGGCGTCTACATCAGGATCAGGCTGCTTGCCGCACCGTTCTCGCTGATCAACTACGCCATTCTCGGCTATGTGTTGGGGCGTGGCGAGGGCGGGCTCGGCCTTGTGCTGCAACTGGTGCTCAACGGCGTCAACATCGCGCTCTGCTTCCTGCTTGGCCTGGAGCTTGGCTGGGGCGTTGCCGGCGTCGCCTGGGCGACCGTCACGGGCGAATTCCTGGCCATGCTGCTGGGCCTCGCCATCGTGGTCCGCCGCTTCCGCGCGACCTCGCCCTTGCCGCGCCATCGGCTGCTCGACATGGCCGCCTTCCTGCGCATGCTGTCGCTCAACCGCGATATCATGATCCGCTCGTTCTCGCTGCTTGCCGCCTTCGCACTGTTCACCCGCCAGGGCGCGCAGTTCGGCACGGTGACGTTGGCCGCCAACGCGGTGTTGATGAACTTCTTCCTTGTCGCCGGCTATTTCCTCGACGGATTTGCCACCGCGGCCGAGCAGCTCGCGGGCCGCGCCGTCGGCGCGCGCGCCGAACAGCCCTTCCGGCAGGCGGTGCGGCTGACCCTGTTCTGGGGGTTAGGGCTGGCCGGCGCCGCGACCCTGGTGCTGCTGTCGGCAGGCGCCAATCTGGTCGCCATCGTCACAACCTCGCAGGAGGTGCGCTCCGTGGCCGACATCTATTTGCCCTGGGCGGCGTTCACCGCGCTGAGCGGCGTGCTGGCGTTCCAGATGGATGGCGTCTTCATCGGCGCAACCTGGTCGCGCGACATGCGCAACATGATGTTGCTGTCGTTCCTGGTCTTTGCCGTCGCGCTGCTGACGCTGGCGCCTGCCTTCGGCAATCATGGCCTGTGGGCGGCGCTGCACGTTTTCCTGCTGGCGCGCGGTTTCAGCCTGCTGACCATTTTGCGGCTGCGGGTGCGGACGGCGTTCAGCTGAGCGGCTTGGACGCCCACCGATCGAGGTGGCTGTCGCGCAATTCGCCAATGGACTTCAACCGCTCCGCCTCGCAAAAGCGTGCCATGCCGGCGACGATACGGCCCGGCAGCGCGGGTCCGGCATAGATCATGCCGGTGTAGAGCTGCACCAGATCGGCTCCGGCGCGGATTTTCTCCAGCGTGGTCTCGGCGGAATCGACGCCGCCGACCCCGATGATGGCGATGCCCGGCCCGAGCAGCTTGCGCATCTTCGCCAGCACGGTGGTCGAGCGTTCGAACAGCGGTTTTCCCGAAAGCCCGCCGGTTTCGCGTGCGACGTCGCCGCTGCGCAGCGGCGGCCGCGAAATGGTGGTGTTGGAGACGATGATGCCGTCGATCCGTTTTTCAATAACCTCGGCGGCGATATCCTCCAGCTCGGCCTCGACCAGATCCGGCGCGATCTTGAGGAAAATGGGCGGCTGGGCTGCGGCTGACGCACGCGCGGCCATGACACGCGACAAGAGTTCGCCGAGCTGCTCGCGTGCTTGCATGTTGCGCAGGCCGGGCGTGTTGGGCGAGGAGATGTTGACCGTGAGGTAGCTGGCATAGGGGGCAAAGCGGGTGACGCCGCGCTCATAGTCGCCGATGCGATCGGCGCTGTCCTTGTTGGCGCCGATGTTGACGCCGACAATGCCGGAACGTCCCTTGCGCGCGGCAAGGCGTCTTTCAGCCGCCGCATGACCTTCATTGTTGAAGCCCAGCCGGTTGATCACGGCTTCATCCGCCGTCAGCCGGAAGATGCGCGGCTTCGGATTGCCGGCCTGCGACAGCGGCGTGACGGTGCCGACCTCGGCAAAGCCGAAGCCAAGGCCAAGCAGTGCGTCGGGCACCTCGGCATTCTTGTCGTATCCGGCCGCCATGCCGAGCGGGTTGGGGAAATCGAGGCCGCAAAGGCTGACCTTCAGCCTGATGTCGCGCACCGTCCGCACGCCGGCCGGCAGGCCGCAGCGCAGCGCTGCGATCGACAGGCCGTGCGCGGTTTCAGGATCGAAGGTGAACAGCAGTTTCTGGCCGAGCCGGTCGAGCACGCTCATTGCCCCTCCAAAGGCGGGAATTGATGCGTACCGTCGGCACCGAGCGGCAGCGGCCGCACCCATTTGACGGTATCCAGCTCCAGCACACCGTAAAGATGCGGAAACAGCGCGCCGCCGCGTGAAACCTCGTATTTCAGGGCGTCGCCCAGGCTGACTTCGTCGACGGCGACCAGCAGAAGGTCTGTCTGGCCGGAAAAATGCCTTGCCGCGGTTTCCCGGACGTGCGCCGCCGTGGAGAAATGTATGAAGCCGTCGGCGACGTCGATCGGCGCGCCGGTGAAGCGGCCACTGGCTTCGGCCTCGCGCCAAAGCGCTTGCGGGGTTATCTTGTAGATAAACTGAGACATGGTTGCGCTATAGTCCGAACCAGTCGTGCGGGGAAGACCACGCCAAAGGTCTTCGCCATTTCCGGCGCAAACATGCGATATTTCAAGCCTTGGCCATGGAGGACAACATGCGTCTGCAACACATCTTGATCCCCGCCGCGCTGGTTTCACTGGTCGCGGTATCTGCTTATTCGGAAGAGACCGACCGCTACCGGCTGGAAAAATCCGCCAACGGCTATGTCCGCATGGACACGCAGACCGGTGCGATGTCGATCTGCGAGGAACGCTCGGGTCAGCTCGTCTGCAAGGTGGCGGCCGACGAACGCGCCGCGTTCCAGGACGAAATCGACCGCCTGCAGACCTCGATGAAGGCAATGGACGAGCGCGTCACCAAGCTCGAGAATTCGCTCTCCGCCCGTCTCGAATCGAAACTGCCGAGCGAGGAGGATTTCAACAAGACGATGAGCTATATGGAGCGCTTCCTGCGCGGCTTCATGGGCATCGTCAAGGATATGGACAAGGACAATGGCGGCGGCGCCCAGCTCAACTCGCAGAAGACCTGAGCTTCCGGCAGCGCCGCGCGTCCTTTTGGACGCGCAAAGGACGCTGTAGCACTTTGATCTTGCGAAGTAGGGAAAACGCGGCGCGCTGGTTTTGCCGCTTGAAAACAGCGCGCTGCCCCTCATAATCGTCCGACTGGTCCCGAAAAGCTTAAAAATCATCGACGGGATTCGGGGAGGAACATTTGCCGTCAGGCTATTCTTTCGTCATCGCCGACGATCACCCGCTGTTTCGCGGCGCGCTGCGCGAGGCGCTTGCCGGCATCGGCAATGTCGCCGCCATCCACGAGGCCGGCGATTTCGAAAGCGCCAAGGCATTGGTCGTGGCCAATGAGGATGTCGATCTGGTGCTGCTCGATTTGTCGATGCCGGGCGCCAGCGGCCTCTCCGGCCTGGTCTCGCTGCGCGGCATTCATCCTGCGGTACCGCTGATCGTGGTCTCGGCGCATGACGATCCGGCGACCATCAGGCGGGCGCTCGATCTCGGCGCATCCGGCTTCATCTCCAAATCGGCCAGCATGGAGGAGATCCGCAACGCCGTGCAATCGGTGCTGGCCGGCGACATCGCCGCGCCCGTCGGCGTCGATCTCGGTGTCGAGCGCGATCCCGAAATATCGGACCTGATCAAGCGGCTGCAGGCGCTGACGCCGCAGCAGACCCGCGTGCTCGGCATGCTGGCCGAAGGCTTGCTCAACAAGCAGATCGCCTATGAGCTCGGCGTTTCCGAGGCGACCATCAAGGCGCATGTCTCGGCCATCCTGCAGAAGCTCGGCGTCGACAGCCGCACCCAGGCGGTGATCCTTCTGTCCAAGATCGGCACCGACCCGTTGCAGACCAACAGCTGAGCGTCTGCGTCGCCCGTTCAATCGGGACACTGAACCTCCGTCCGCACAGGTCGGGCGTTGAAGCTCACGAAGCTGATGGCGGCCATGATCCAGACGCCGATGCCGCCATAGAGCATCACCCAGCCAAAGCCGTTGCGCAGTGCATTGTGGACAACGGAATCGGCAAGACCGGGGTTGGGATTTCCGGCAGCGATCCCGTCGGCGAAGTGACGCAGCTGGCTGGGGTCGAGGTCGGGCAGTGCTGTGCTCAGATGCGCCAGCACGCCGCTTGCCAGGATGAAGCCCATCACCGCTATGTTCACCGCCAGCGAAACCATGCGGGCGCTCATGTCGATGCCCGAGGCCATGCCCGCCCGGTCGCTCGAAACGGAGCCCGTCGTGGTGTTGGTGACGGGCGTGTTGGTGATGCCAAGACCGGCTCCGGCGATCAGGCAGCCGGGCAACATCGTCAACCAGTCAGGCCGCGCGGCGGCGCTGCCGAACTTCATCAGGAAGAAACCGACGCCGATGAGGGCAAGCCCGGCCGGAATGATGATGCCGGGCTGGTAGCGCAGCGAAAGCCGCTCCGCCAGGGGCGGCATGACGAGCGTCGGCAGCGTGTAGGCAAGCAAGGCAAGACCGGTCGAGACGCTGTCATAGCCCAGTCCGGCATGAAACCAGATCGGCAGGTAGATCATGAACGGCCAATAGGAGAGGTTCATCGCCGCCGAACCGACGATGGCGCCCGAAAAGGGCCGGATCCGGAAGACCGAGAAGTCGAACATCGGCCGCTTGCTGACCCGCTCGGCGATGAAGAAGGCGATGAAGCTCGCGATCGAGAGGCCGAGGATCGTCAGCGCGGCCGGACTGGCGAAGCCGAGATCCGGTCCCTGCGTGATGTAGAAGACCAGGCAGAAGACCGACGGCGACAGCGTCACGATGCCCGCAAGGTCGAGCTTGCCCGCCTCCGGATCCTTCGATTCGTGGACGCCGGTCCAGGCCAGCACGAACGCCACGGCCGTTGCCGGCACGTGGATGAGGAACACCCATTCCCAGTTCGAGACCGCGACGATGCCACCGCCGATGATGGGTCCGAAGCCGAGGCCGACACCGAAGATCACGCCCCACCAGCCCCAGGCGACGGCGCGCTCGCGCCCTTCCCTGAATTCGTGCGACAGCACCGCGAGTTGGCAGATCAGCATCGCGCCGCCGCTCAAACCCTGCAGGAACCTGGCGACGATCAAGGTCGATACATCGTCCGCCAGGCCGCAGATCAGCGACGTCAGGCCGAAGGCGGCGATGGAGACCAGGAAGACGCGCTTGCGTCCGTAGCGGTCCGCGATGGTGCCGACCGCCATCAGCACGGTGGTGACCGCGATCGTGTAAGCGTTCATCACCCATTGCAATTGCCTGAAGTCGGCATGCAGCTCTTGCTCCAATGTCGGCAGGATGGTGGGAATGCTCGAAATCTCCAGCCCGAACATCAGGCACGCCAGGCATGCGGCGGACAGAACGACGATGCCTCGACGGGTCAGGGCAGTGGGCATGATCAAACCTTTCGACTTCTTGGGCAGGACGAACCGGTATGACGGCCGCCACGCCAAGCCAGACTAGGGCAGGCTTGATCATTTTAGAATTGCATGGTTGGCTATTTCAGAGACAACAAAGCGAGATAACTGATATGACGCTGGACGTAGATGCGGTGAAAGCTTTCGTCGCCGTCGCCGAGTTGCGCAGTTTTACGCGCGCGGCCGAGGCGCTTGGCAGCACGCAAGGCGCAATCAGCGTCAAGCTGAAGCGGTTGGAGGATCGGGTGGGGCAGAAGCTGATCGAGCGGACGCCGCGACTGGTGCGCCTTTCAGCGCGTGGTGCGGTGTTCCTCGAACCGGCGCGCGAGCTGCTCGCCGCGCACGACCGTGCCGTCGCCAGTCTCGCTGCTGTTCGCCGCCATTTTCGGCTGGGCATTGCCACCCATGTCGGCGGTGCCGAAGTGCCGACCTTGCTGGCACGCCTCAATGCGCATGATCCGGCCTTGACCATTGAGGTGCGGCTCGACGATACACGCGAGTTGATTGCTGCGTTCGATCGCGGCGAGCTCGATGCCGCGATCGTCCGGCGCGAGGACGACCGCCGCGATGGTGAGGTGCTGGCGCCCGAACATTTCGGCTGGTACGCCACGCCGGATTTCGTCTACCGCGCCGGCGAGCCACTGCGGCTGGCCGCCTCCGCCCCATCCTGCAGCATCCGCGACGTCATCACCGGCACGCTCGATGCGGTTGGAATACCGTGGACGCAGGTTTTCCTCGGCTGCGGATCCTTCGCCGTTGCCGAGGCCGTTTCCGCCGGCCTCGCAGCCGGGGCCTTCTCGTCTCGCCTGGTTCCGCCCGGCACCATCGAGGTCAGCCGCAAATTCGGCCTGCCGCCGTTGCCGGCGTCGGAGATCATGCTTTTGTCCACGCTCTCGGACGCTCAATCGCGTGATGCGTTGCGCACCCTTGCCATGGCGTTTCGCGAGCATCGTCCGTCCGCGGCGGCCAACGGCGCGAGGCCCCGGTTCCGCAGTTCGCAGATGGTCGACAACCCCGTCTGAGGTTTCCGACCCGTGTCTGCGCGATGATGTCGAACGACTATCTCAGCGATAGTTTTCGACGGCTGAGCCCAGTTGCGGCGTGGCATCATCCTCGGTCGGCCGCGAAGGGCGCCGCGCACGGCCTATCGCGGCGCCAAGGCCGAGCGATGCGATCGCCACCAGCGGGATGCCGGCGATCCAGGGCAGGCGTGGCGCCAGCGCGTAGAGCGCCGTGCCGATCGATGGCCCAAGCGAGTCCTTGAGGTCGACCGCCACCGACGAGGCCGCCATGTAGGAGGCGCGTCGCGCGGGCGGCGCCAACGCATTGACGGCGGTCGGCACCAATGGCCCGACCAGCATCTGCGCGATCGAGCACAGGCTGACGGCTCCAATCAGCGTCAGCATCGCCGGCGAGGCGGCGAGCAGTGCAAAGGCGAGGATCGTCGCCAGGCCGGCACCGACCGTCAACCAGAGAGCGGATCGTACCTCGACCAGGCGGATGACCAGCATCTGCAGGCCGACCGTCAGCGCGGCGGCATAGGCGAACAGCGCGCCGACGCCAGATGGCGTCAGCGTCCCGGCATCCTGCGCATAGAGCGGGACCACCGCCTCGATCCAGTTGCCGGCGACCTCGAACACCACGATCCAGAGCAGCAGCTTCGCCAGCCGGCCGTCGCGGAACGCCGGCAGCAGCGCCGACAGCCCTTCCTCTTCATCGTCCCCACCGTCGAGGCGATCGTCGCCGGCGGCGTGGCCGATGCCGCTCGTCTCGTTCAGGGCGAAGAACATCACGATCCCGCCCAGCACAAGTATCGTACCGCCGGCGAGGAAAACGCTGCGTAGCGATACGAGCGCAAGCAGGGCGCCGCAGGCCGGCCCGAGAATCTGCCCGGCGCTTGAACTCACGCGCGCCAGGCTGAACCAGCGCGGATGGGCGGATGGCGGGGTCACGTCGGCGATCGCGGTCAAGATCGTTGGATGAAGCACCGATTCGCACATGCCGGTCGCAAGCAGAACGATCGCGGTAACGGCGACGCCGTGCACAAAGAACAGGGCCAGGAAGCCGGCGCCGACGCCGAGCGAGGATGCAATCAGCACCGGCCGCCGGCCGACGCGGTCGGCTATGCCGCCGATCAGCGGCGCCGCCAGCAGCTCGCCGCCTGCATAGCAGCCGAACAGCAGGCCGATCGCGCCGACGGGAATGCCCGCCTCGCTGCTCGCCCAGAGCGGAAAGAAAGGCATCAGCGCACCATCGGCGAAACCGGCGCAGAAGAACAGCAGAAGCCCCAACAGGGCTGGGCGTGGGGCTGCGCGCCAGGAGGAAGGAAGCATGTTGATCATGACGTCACCTGCGCATGGTGGCCTGACTTTGGTCGACGGCCCGGGGGTTTGCGCGTTGATTGACGTGAACGCCTACGGTCGCCCTGGAGCGACAGGGAGGTTTGAGCCGCGTGGTAGGATCCCAGACGGCGATGGGGCCGGCTTCAGCCGAGCCGCACCGACAGTTCGACGTCCTCGCCGAACGGCGTGGACATGTAGCCCGATGCCGGCGAGCGCACCCGTTCCAGATATTCAGGCGAGAAATCGGCATTGTCGGCGATGACCAGCGCGCCTGGCCGCAAGCGGCTCTCGGCCAGGCTGAGGATCTCCGGATAGATCGCCTTGGCGCCGTCGAGCAGCAAGAGGTCGATCGTTTCGGGCAGGTCGGCGCTCAGCGTTTCAAGCGCGTCGCCTTCGCGGATCTCAACCAGGTCGATGAGGCCGCCCTCGGCCAGATTGGCCTTGGCCCGCATCGCCTTGGACGGCTCGAATTCGGTGGTGATCAGGCGACCGCCGCCATTGTCGCGCAGCGCCGCGGCAAGATAGAGCGTCGAGATGCAGAACGAGGTGCCGAATTCGATGATGATGCGCGCCCCGCTGCTGCGCGCCAGCATGTAGAGCAGCGTGCCGGTCTCCGGCGAGATCGCCAGCCAGAGGTCCTTCAACCGTCCGTAGAAATCGAGATATTCGGTCTTGCTGTTGAGCAGGCGCGCCCGTTCCTCGTGCGAGAGTGCGGCCACCGCCGGACTGGTCGCGGCATTGGCTTCTTCGAACAGGCGGGCGAGCAGCGGGGCCAGCGGGGCATTGGTCAGCGTCGTCATGAAAGTCTCCGGTCGAATGGCTGCGTGCTTGTGTTGTGCCGAAAAATACGAATAATCCTTCAGGTTTCCAATTCGCATTGCCGAGCCGCGACATGACCGGACGCCCAAGCCCTTCGATTTCCTCACGAAAACAGCCCAAACAGGCTCGTGCCACGGACCTTGTCGCGGCGATTTTGCAAGCTGCTGTTCAGGTTTTGGAGAAGGAAGGCGCGCAGCGTTTCACCACCACGCGCGTGGCCGAAAAGGCAGGGGTCAGCGTTGGCTCGCTCTATCAGTATTTCCCCAACAAGGCGGCGCTTCTGTTCCGGCTGCAGAGCGACGAATGGCAGCAAACGACCGACTTGCTGTGCCGTATTCTCCAGGAGGTCGAGCAGCCTCCCCTCGAACGGTTGCGCGTCCTGGTTCATGCCTTTGTCCGCTCGGAATGTGAAGAAGCGGCAGTGCGTGGCGCGCTCGACGACGCGGCACCGCTTTATCGGGACGCGCCCGAGGCGCAAGCGGCGAGGGCTTCGGCGCAGCGAACGGTCGAGATATTCATGCAGGAGACACTACCAGAGGCCCCGGATGCCACCCGAGCCTTGGCCGGCGACCTGGTCATAACGATGCTCAGTGCGGCGGGACGGGAATTTTCCGCAAGTCCGCGAATGCCGGCGGAGATCGAGACCTATTCCGATGCGATAGCCGATATGTTCTGCGCCTACCTCAGGAGCCTGGGGCACAGGGCTTGAGATAGCCAGCCGTGGCCGGCCGGCCCGTTGGCGTCACTCAGCGGCAGATGCCAGCGGCCTCACCCTGGCCATCATCGAGCGCAGCACCGCCGGTTTCAGCGGCTTGTTGATCACCGCAATATCGAACCCGCCTGCCGCCGCCCGCACCTCGTTGGACCGGTCGGCGGTGACCAGCACGGCGGCCAGATCGTTGCCATGGATCGCCCGCAGTCGGGCGATGATGTCGAGGCCGGTTTCGCCGTCGAGATGGTAGTCGGCAAGCACGATATCCGGGCGATGTATTGCGGCCTTCTCCAGATCCCGGGAGCCGGACACGGTATCGACCTTGCATCCCCAGCCTTCGAGCAGCAGCCGCATGCCCTCGAGGATGCGGGCGTCGTTGTCGATACAGAGCACATGCAGCCCGGCGAGCGAAGCCGCGGCACGGGCGGGAGCCTTGGTTTCGACCTCGCGTCGCGGCTCCTGCACCGCCGCGACGGGCAGGATGACGGAAAAGCGCGTGCCCTTGCCCGGATTGGAGAAGATGCGGATTTCCAGCCGAAGCACCCGGGCGATGCGGTCGACAATGGAGAGCCCAAGGCCGAGACCTTCGGCTTCGCGCGCCCCTTCATCGAGCCGGGTGAATTCATGGAAGACCGTGTTCAGCTTCTCGCCGGCAATGCCGATGCCGGTATCGATCACCTGGATCTCCGCCAGTTCGCCGCGCCGCCGCACGCCGACCAGGATGCGGCCCCTGCGCGTGTACTTGATGGCGTTCGAGACCAGATTCTGGATCAGGCGGCGCAGCAGATTGCGATCGGTCACCACCGTTAGCGAAGACGGCATGATCGTCAGGCCGAGCTTTTTCTCGGCGGCCATTGGCCGAAAATCATTGCCGATCTGGCGCAGCAAACCGTCGAGGTTGAAGGCGGTATCGTCCGGCTTCATCGCGCCGGCATCGAGGCGCGAGATGTCGAGCACGGCGCCGAGAATCGTCTCGACCGATTCCAGCGAGGATTCGATGTTGACCGCCGCCTTGCCTGCTGGGCCCTTGCCGGCCTTCTCGATCAGCGAGGAGCAATAGAGCCGGGCGGCGTTCAGCGGCTGCAGGATATCGTGGCCGGCGGCGGCGAGGAAGCGCGTCTTGCCGAGATTGGCCTCCTCGGCCAGCATCTGCGCCTGCGCCAGTTCCTCGTTGACCCGGGTCAACTCCTCGTTGACGCTAGTCAGCTCGATGGTGCGGGTTTTCACGCGCTGCTCCAGCGATTCATTGGCGCGCTTTAGCGCCAGATCCTGTTCGACGCGCCCGGAAATGTCGGCATAGGTGGCGACGATGCCGCCATCCGGCATCGGATTGGAGCGCAGTTCCAG
Organism: Mesorhizobium sp. 131-3-5; assembly: GCF_016756575.1. Classification (NCBI taxonomy): domain Bacteria; kingdom Pseudomonadati; phylum Pseudomonadota; class Alphaproteobacteria; order Hyphomicrobiales; family Phyllobacteriaceae; genus Mesorhizobium; species Mesorhizobium sp. 131-3-5. Next base: position 6,565,698 of record NZ_AP023254.1, on the reverse strand, counting down.
GATGCGGCCGCTGGTCTTCAGTTCCATCTGCCAGGGGCTGACGAAACTGGTCAGCCGGTTGAGCGTCGTCACGCGCTGGTCGGCGGGGATGTCGCCGCGCTCGGCGAGATGGCGCAGGATCTGATCGAGCGAGACGCCGACCTGGCCCATCTCGTCGGGCAGGTCGAACAGCACCCGGTATTGGCGGTTCCAGCAGATCAGCCGGAAATCGCGGTCGAAGACGGTGATGCCCTGTTCCATCTGGTCGAGCGCGATCTGTAAGAGGTCGCGGTTGTGCTGCAGCGCCTCGGTGGCGTCGTCGAGCAGGCGGAAGGCATCCCTGGATTCACGGTCATGGCGCCGGAACAGCAGCGACAGGATCAGCCGCGCCGAGGAGGAGCCGACGGCGCTGGCCAACAGCTGCTCGGAGAAGCGGATGACGTCCATGCTCGCCTGCTCCTTGCCGTGCAGCGAGGTGCCGTTGGTCTTCTCGAACGACTGGAAAGAGCGCTCGGTGCGCTCGACGCCGAGGTAGCGGGCGATCGTGTCCTTGAGGTCGTTGACGGTGATGGCGGTGCGGAAGCGGCGCAGGCTCGGCATCGGACCGGCGTCGCGTGGCACGAAGATCGACGCCTGGATGCGCTCCAGCGGCACCGACGCGCGCGACAGCGAGCCAAGGACAAAAAACAGCGTGTTGATCGACAGGCTCCACAACACGCCGTGGTTCAGCGGCTCGGCCACGGTACCGAACAGGGCTTGCGGGCGCAGCGCCTCGAAGCCGAAGAGCCCGTGCACGACGATGTCGGTGTCGGGCGCGACAAGCGAGGGCAGGAGCAGCGTGTAGCCCCAGACGATGATGCCGGCGACCATGCCGAGTGCGGCACCCCTGCCATTGGCGCCGCGCCAGATCAACCCGCCGATCAGCGCCGGCGCGAACTGCGCGATGGCCGCGAAGGACATCAGGCCGATCGACGACAGCCGCGCTGAGTTGGTGCTTTCGCGATAGTAGAGGAAGGCGATGAACAACAGGATGAAGATCGCCCCGCGCCGCACATTGAGGATCAGCGTCGACCAGTCCTCGGTCTCGGAGGTCGAGGTCTTGAGCAGGCGGCGCACGAACAGCGGAATGACGAGGTCGTTGGAGATCATGATCGACAGCGCCACGCTTTCGACGATCACCATGGCCGTTGCCGCCGACAGCCCACCGATGAAGGCGGCCATGGCCAGCACGTCGTGGCCGCTGAACAGGGGCAGCGACAGCACATAGAGATCGCTGCTGGTGCCGGTGCCGACCAGCGACAGGCCGGCAAAGGCGATCGGCAGCACGAACAGGTTGATCGCCACGAGGTAGAGCGGAAACACCCAGGTCGCGGTCCGCAACTCGGCCTCGCCGCGGTTCTCGACAATGGTGACGTAGAACTGCCGCGGCAGCATGACGATGGCAAAGCCGCTCAGACAAGTCAGCACCAGCCAGGTGGCGAGCGAGGTGTTGTAGCCCATCGCCTGGCGCACCTGAGCATTCTGCGCCAGCTTGGTGAACATGTCGCCCGGGCCGCCGAAGATCAGGAAGGTGACCATCAGGCCGATCGCCAGGAAGGCGGCGAGCTTGACGACGGTTTCGACCGCCACCGCCAGCACCAGCCCGTCCTGGTGTTCGGTGGCGTCGGCATGGCGGGTGCCGAACAAGACGGCAAACAAGGCCAGCAGCATGGCGACGACCAGCGATATGTCGCTGACGAACGGATCGAAGGAGGGCGGCGACCCCGTATAGTGCTCTACCATCAGGCTGACCGAACCGGAAATCGCCTTCAGCTGCAGCGCGATATAGGGCACCGCCCCGATGGTGGCGATCAGCGTGGCGATCGCCGCGACGGTGAAGCTTTTGCCGTAGCGCGCGCCGAGGAAGTCGGCGATCGAGGTGATCTTCTCGGTCTTGGCCAGCCGCACGATGCGGTTGAGCAGCGGAAAACCGAACACGAACACCAGCACCGGGCCGGTATAGATACCGAGGAATTCGAGGCCGCGTTCGGAGGAGAGCCCGACCGAGCCGAAGAAGGTCCACGAGGTACAATAGATCGCCAGGCTGAGCGCATAGATGAACGGCCGCGCACGACCGGGTCCGGAGATGGCCGAGCGGCGGTCGCCCAGGCTGGCGATGGCGAACAGCAACGTCACATAGGCGATCGCGATGATGACGATGAACAAGCCTTGCACGCCTGGAATTTCCTCCTTTGCCGTCTTTTTATCCGGCTTATCCGAACGCAATCACAGCTTGGCGCCGGAGTCCATTGCGGCTTTGGGCGCATGAAGCGCGTGATTTCTCGAGGTTGACGCAGGGGAGGGAGAAAGCGGTTGCTTTCTCCTTTTTGCCCATGTTGCAACCGGAGGTTTTTGTTATGTTGTCGCCGGGTCGATGCCGCAAGGACGGAACGGCAGCGCGGCCGGTCATGACAAGGAGGGTCGAATGCTGAAAGAATTCCAGGAATTCATTTCCAAGGGTAACGTGATGGACTTGGCCGTCGGCGTCATCATCGGCGCGGCCTTCGGCAAGATCGTCACTTCGCTGGTCGATGATGTCATCATGCCTTTCATTGGCGCGCTCGGAGGGGTCGATTTCAACAACTACTTCATTGGCCTGTCGCACAACGTGACTGCGACAAACCTTGAAGATGCGCGCAAGCAAGGCGCTGTCTTTGCCTATGGCAGCTTCATCACCGTGGCGCTGAACTTCCTGATCATCGCCTTTGTCATCTTCCTGATGGTCAAGGGGGTGAACAATCTGCGCCGGCGGCTCGAGCGCGAGAAGCCGGCTGCCCCGGCCGCACCACCCCCCGCCGATGTCGCGCTCCTCACCGAAATCCGCGATCTGCTCGCCAAACGATAATTCAGCCGACCATTGCTGGACCAAAACCCCGGTCGTTCGCGGCTGGGGTTTTCTGTTTTCGTATCTGGTAAAGAGCGGCAAGCCTAGAGCAATTCCAGGAAAAGTGTGAAACGGGTTTCCTAGGGAAACCGCGTAGCGCTTTCCCTGGGGAATTGCGTTAAAACAAAGAGTTAGAACGGTTTGCCGTTTCCGTGAAACAGTGAACTACTCTAAGGGAAAACGGATTTGTCCATGAGCCTGATCGATAGCTTTCGCGCCGAAGCCCGCGCCGCACCGGAAAGCGGCATTGTCGCCGTCGTCAACTACGGCCGCCTGCGCGAGGGCCTGATCCCGTTATGGGCCGGCGAGGGCGACCTGCCGACACCCGCCTTCATCACCGATGCCGCGTCGAAGGCGCTGGCCGGCGGCGAGACGTTCTACACCTGGCAGAGGGGCATCCCCGATCTCAGGCAGGGGCTGGCACGATACTACGCCAGGCATTTCGGCAAGACGTTCCCGGAGGAGCAGTTCATCGTCACCGGATCCGGCATGCATGCCATCCAGATGTCCCTTACCGCTCTCGCCGGCGCCGGCGACGAGGTGATCTATCTGTCGCCGGCCTGGCCGAATTTCGACGCCGCCGCCGCCCTGTCGGGAGCCGTTCCGGTGCCCGTCACGCTCGATCATTCCGGCAATGGCTGGTCCTGCGACGTCGAGAAGATCGCCGCGGCGATCACGCCGCGCACCAAGGCGCTGTTCATCAACACGCCGTCGAACCCGACCGGCTGGACCGCCGATCACGAGACCTTGCAGGCGATCCTCGACCTGGCGCGCGCCAAGAACGTCTGGATCATCGCCGACGAGATCTATTCGCTGTTCCACTATGGCCATGGCCGTGCGCCGTCCTTCCTCGACATCGCGACGGAGGAAGACCGCATCCTGTTCGTCAACTCCTTTTCCAAGAACTGGGCGATGACCGGCTGGCGCGTCGGCTGGATCAAGACGCATCCGAGCCTGCAGCAGGTGTTCGAGAACCTGATCCAGTATTCGAATTCCGGCGTTGCCCAGTTCATGCAGCGCGGCGCGGTCGCAGCTCTTGACGAGGGCGATGGCTTCGTCGCCGAACAGGTGGAGCGGGCGAGAAAAGCGCGCGACCTGGTCTGCGGTATTCTCGGCGCCACCGGCAGCGCTCGGTTTACCGTGCCGCAGGGCGCCTTCTATCTGTTCTTCGCCGTCGACGGCATCACCGATTCCCGCGCCGCCGCCTTCGACATCGTCGACAAGGCCAATGTCGGCCTGGCGCCCGGCACCGCCTTCGGCCCCGGCGGCGAAGCCTTCCTCAGGCTGTGCTTCCATCGCCGCCTCGACCAGGTCGAGGACGCCGCGCACCGGCTGGCGAAATGGATGAGGACTGTCTAGTCGACTTGCGTCGGCCGGCAGTCGAACAGCGTTTCAAATGGGCTTCAGCCGCCTGACTTGGGCACCAGCAGCGGAACGATCCGGTCGCTTTTGGCGACCGAGGGCCGTCCTGCCGAGCCGTAGGGAATGCCGAGCGCGTCCCATGTCTCGACCAGCGCGTCCTGCAGTCCAGCGATCAGCGCATCGGAATGGAACGGCGTCGGCGTGATGCGCAGCCGCTCGGTGCCGCGCGGCACGGTCGGGTAGTTGATCGGCTGGATGTAGATGCCGTGCACGCCGAGCAGGCGGTCGCTGGCCATTTTGCAAAGCTCAGGGTCGCCGACCAGCACCGGCACGATATGGGTTGGCGAGTCCATCACCGGCAGGCCGGCGGCAGCAAGCACCTGCTTGGTCCGGGATGCCTGCTGCTGCTGGGCATCGCGCTCGGCCTGCGAGCGCTTGAGATGCCGGATCGAGGTGGTGGTGGCCGCGGCGATGGCCGGCGGCAGCGCCGTGGTGAAGATGAAGCCCGGCGCATAGGAGCGCACCGCGTCGATCACCGCGCTGGTGCCGGTGATATAGCCGCCCAGCGTGCCGAACGCCTTGGCCAAGGTGCCCTGGATGATGTCGATGCGGTCGGCCAGGCCTTCGCGCTCGGTGATGCCGCCGCCGCGCGGTCCGTACATGCCGACAGCATGGACCTCGTCGATATAGGTCATGGCGTTGTATCGCTCGGCGAGCTCGACGATCTCCCGGATCGGCGCGATGTCGCCGTCCATCGAATAGACGCTTTCGAAGACGATCAGCTTGGCGCGTTCGCGCCCCGCCGCCTGCAGCAGGCTTTCCAGATGCGCGACGTCATTGTGGCGGAAGATCTTCTTCTCGGCGCCCGAGCGGCGCACGCCTTCGATCATCGAGGCGTGGTTCAACTCGTCCGAAATGATCAGGCAATTGGGCAAAAGCCGCGCGATCGTCGAGATCGAAGCTTCGTTGGAGACGAAGCCGGAGGTGAAGACCAGAGCCGCGTCCTTGCCGTGCAGGTCGGCAAGCTCATGCTCGAGCTCGACCAGCGGGTTGGAGGTGCCGGAAATGTTGCGGGTGCCGCCGGCGCCCGAGCCCATCTTGCCGGCCGCGTTCTGGAACGCGGCGATGACGTCCGCGTGCTGGCCCATGCCGAGATAGTCGTTGGAGCACCAGACGGTGATTTCCTCGGCGCGGCCGTTGGAGCGCCAGATGGCGCGCGGAAACTTGCCCGCGATGCGCTCGAGGTCGGCGAAGACACGATAGCGACGCTCGGCATGGAGCTGGTCGATCGCTTCTTCGAAGAACCGCTGGTAGTTCATGTCGGCTTCCCAATTTTGCGCGGGATCATAATCATTGGCCTATTGGTCGTCCACCGGGCCATTTTGGTCAAAATGCCACGCCCCGCACATGTTCCTAACGATGGCGGATCGTGGCCTATTCCCATTCCACGACACGCACTGTGGATCACTTTTGTTTCAGCACGATGCCACATTTGGTGAACGCCGGTTACCAAGGGTTCTAATGGCCATGCGGCAGGCTTTCCAGTAAGGCGGTGTTTGAGACAGTTTCCGATAAATCTTGAGATGCGAGGATGCGGATGACGGTTTTGGTGACAGGCGGTGCCGGCTATATCGGCAGCCACATGGTCTGGGAATTGCTGGATGCGGGCGAAAGCGTGGTCGTGCTCGACCGCCTTTCCACCGGCTTCGAATGGGCGGTGGCGCCGGAGGCAAAGCTGGTCGTCGGCGATGTCGCCGACAAGGAATTGGTCGGTTCGATCATCAGGGACAATCATGTCGACGCGATCATCCATTTCGCCGGTTCCATCGTGGTCCCCGAATCGGTCGCCGAGCCGCTCGCCTACTATGAGAACAACACCTCAAAGACGCGCACGCTGATCGAAACCGCGGTGCGCGAGGGCGTGCCGCATTTCATCTTTTCCTCGACCGCCGCCGTCTATGGCGGCGCCGGGCTGGAGCCGGTGCGCGAGGATGCCCGTCTGGCGCCGGAATCGCCCTATGGCCTGTCCAAGCTGATGAGCGAATGGATGTTGCGCGATGCCGGCCTCGCGCACGACATCCGCTACACCGCGCTGCGCTATTTCAACGTCGCCGGCGCCGATCCCAAGGGCCGCACCGGCCAGTCGACGCCGGGCGCCACGCATCTGATCAAGGTCGCCTGCGAGACCGCGCTCGGCAAGCGGCCTTTCATGCAGGTGTTCGGCACCGATTACCCGACGCCCGACGGCACCTGCATGCGTGACTATATCCATGTCAGCGACCTGGCAGCCGCGCATCGCCTGGCGCTGCAGCGGCTGCGCGCCGGGGGACAGAGCCTCATCGCCAATTGCGGCTACAGCCATGGCTATTCGGTGCTCGAGGTCATTGAGAGCGTGCGCCGCGCCTTTGGCCACGATTTCGAGGTGAAAATGGGCGACCGGCGTCCCGGCGACGCCGCGGCGGTGGTCGCCAATTCGGACCTTGCCCGGGCGGAACTCGGTTGGACACCGCAACGCGACGATCTCGACCAGATCGTTGCCGACGCACTCGCCTGGGAGCGCATCCTGACCAGCAAGAACTCCGCCCGCGGCTGAGCCAAGCCCCGAGGGCTCGCAAGGCGCGCGGCGACGCGCTATGGAAGCAGTCGCGACGCGGCGTCGAGGCGCCGCGCCGCCGAGAGCTTTTGGGGGATGGCATGAAGATAACGGTGCTCGGCGCCGGCGTTGTCGGTACGGCAGCAGCCTATTACCTGGCCGCCGACGGCCACGAGGTCACCGTGATCGAGCGCCATGTCGCGCCGGCGCGGGGCACCAGCCAATCCAATGCCGGCCTGGTTTCGCCGGGTGACGCCACCGCCTGGGCCTCGCCGGCGGCGCTGAAGACGTTTCTGCGCGGGCTCTACAATCATGATCTCGGCATCAAGGTGCGGCTGCGCTTCGATCCCTATTTCCTCGCCTGGAGCCTGCGTTTCCTGCGCCAATGCACGGTGGCCCGCCTGCGCGCCAACAGCCAGGTCAAGCTGCGCCTCGCGCTCTATTCGCGCGACTGCATCAACGCCATCTCGGCCGACACCGGCATCCACTATGACGAGCGCAAGAAAGGCATCCTCTATTTCTTCCGCTCGCAGCACAGCCTCGACACCGGCACCGACAATTACCGCTATCTGGCCGAGCACGGCCTGCCGATCGAGATCGTCGGCCGCGACCGGCTGGTCGAGCTCGAGCCGGGCCTTGCCGGCGTGAAGGAAAAGATCGCCGGCGGCGTCTATTCGCCGATCGACCAGACCGGCGATTCCCGGAAGTTCGTGGAAAAGCTCGCCGCTCATGCCGCCGAAAAGCTCGGCGTGAAATTCCTCTACGGCACGACGGTCGAGGGTCTCGACATGGAGGGCGACCGGGTGCGGGCGGTGATGACCTCGGCCGGACCGGTGACCGGTGACGCCGTCGTCATCTCGATGGGGCCGGAAAGCGGTCTGCTTGGCCGCCGCTACGGCATCGACCTGCCGGTCTATCCGGTGAAGGGCTATACCGCGACCATTCCGCTGGAAGACGAGAGCAAGGGGCCGACCATGGGCGGCGCCGACGAGGACCAGCTGATGGCCTATTCGAGGCTCGGCAACCGGTTGCGGCTGGCTTCGACCGCTGAATTCACCGGCTTCGACCGCTCCCACAAACCCAGCGACTTTGCCACCATGTTCAGGACCGCAAAGGACCTCTTTCCCGGCGCTTTCGACGAGAAGAAGGCGGAGCTCTGGGCGGGCCTCAGGCCGATGATGCCGGGCTCCGTGCCGGTCATTGGCCAGGCACGCTATCAAAACCTCTATCTCGACACCGGCCACGGCCATGTCGGCTGGACCATGGCCTGCGGCTCCGGAAAATTCCTGGCCGACCTCGTTGCCGGCCGTAAGCCCGAGATCGACCCGCAGGGGCTTGTGTACGGGGGATAAGATGTCGGGACCGCAAGTCGCCATCGACCTTGGCCGTATCGAGCGCAACGCCCGCACCATTGTCGACCGCTGCGCCCTGTCCGGCATCAAGGTGTTCGGTGTCACCAAGGGCATGTGCGGCATGCCGCAAGTGGCGCGTGCCATGCTGCGCGGCGGCGTCGCCGGCATTGCCGAATCGCGTTTCGAAAACATCCGCCGGCTGCGCGACAGCGGCATCAACGCGCCGATCATGCTGCTGCGCAGTCCACCCATGGCGCGCATCGAGGAGGTGGTGCGCACCGTCGACATCAGCCTGCAGTCGGAACTCGCCACCATCCGCGAGATCTCGCGCATCGCCGAGCGCATGGGCCGCGTCCACGACATCATGCTGATGATCGATCTCGGCGACCTCCGCGAAGGCATCTGGCCGAGCGACCTGATCCCCACGGTCGAGCGGATCCTCGAGTTCAAGGGCGTGCGCGTCGCCGGCATCGGCACCAATCTCGGCTGTTTCGGCGCCATCATGCCGACGCCGGAGAATCTCGGCCAACTCGTCGCCCATGCCTACAAGACCGAACGCCTGTCCGGCAAAAGCCTCGACTGGATCTCCGGCGGCGCCTCGTCGTCGCTGACACTGCTGCTCGAAGGCAAACTGCCCGCCGGCATCAACAATCTCCGGGTCGGCGAGGCGATCCTGCAAGGCGGCGTCGAAACCTTCCGCGATGTGCCATGGGCCGAACTCGAGACCGACGCCTGCCGCCTGACCAGCGACATCATCGAGGTCAAGCTGAAGCCGTCGCGGCCGATCGGCGAGTCCGGCTACGACGCTTTCGGCAACCAGCCGGTCTTTCCCGACGAGGGCGACAGGCTGCGCGCCATCGCCAATATCGGCCGCGAGGATGTGCTGGTCGAAGGGCTGACGCCGATCGCCAAGGGGATTCGCGTTCTCGGCGCCTCCAGCGACCATCTGCTGCTCGACGTGCAGGACGCCGACCCGCCGCCCGCCGTCGGCGACCGCGTCGCCTTCCGCATGAGCTACGGCGCCATGCTGCTGGCGATGACGTCGGAATATGTCGAAAAGGCCCAGATGCATGACGTCGCCGACTTTTCCGGCCGCAAGATGGTGTCGATCTCGGCCGAACAGGAAGCCGCCGGCGTTCTTGCCCGCGAGGGGACCGGCGCGCGGCTGGAGGCGATGAATTTCGACGTCGTGGAACTCACCGATGTCGAGCGGCCGCCCTCCGGGTTGATCCGGCTGAGTGCCGGCGCCGATCGCCGCATCGCCCACAAGGCGCTGACGGCGACGGCGCGCGCGACGCACTCCTTCGGCCTGATCTGGATCGATTCCATCGCCGCGCTGATGCCGGAAGACGAAGAGGGCATCGACCTGCCGGAAGGTTCTGTGCTGGCCCGGACCCTCGGCCTCGATCACAAGGCCGGCGCGCTGCAGCCGCAGCTGTCGCCGGAAAATGTCGTCATCGTCGGCCTGCGCCATGCCGACCCGGCCGAGGCGCGGGTGCTGAAGGATTCGCGAGTGTCGGCCTTCACCATGACCGATATCGACGCCATGGGCATGCGCGACCTGATGCATGAGGCGATCCGCATCGCCACGTCGGGCACGCAAGGCTTTCATCTCAGCTATTCGCCGACAGCGACTGAATTCGCCGGCTGGGCGGCTGGCTCCGGCGGGCTAACGGTGCGAGAGACGCATCAGGCGATGGAGGCGATCGCGCTCTCCGGCGGCCTGCTGTCGATGGATATTTCGGGCCTGACCAAGCATATGGAGCCCAGGATCGGCGCCGACACCGTGAACTTCGTCATGTCGGCCTTCGGCAAGCGGATCCTGTGATCAGCCCCGTGCTTCGACCGCCGCGCGCCACGCCCTGACATAGGCTGCCCAGGCCGGGTCGGTCGGCGGTTCCAGTCGCGCGCCCTTGCCATGCGCCGTGACCTGATCGGACGCCAGCAGTGCCGCGCCGATGCTGGTTCCCGTGGCCGCTTCAGAGGCGACGACGGCGCGGCCTGTGCTTGCGGCCAGCATGCCGACAAACAGGCGATTGCGGGCAAACGGTCCTTCGATGGTGGTCGGGCCATCGGCGCCGATCAGGTCGAGGCAGGTCGCCGTCATCAGTGCCAGGTAGAACGAGATGGAGGCAAAGCGCTGGCCATTGTTCATGCCGTCGGCATTGAGCCATGTCGCGGCCTGATGCGGGAACGGCCCTGATCCCTGTTGCGTCGACGGCAGCAGCAATGTCCTTCGCGCGAGCACGGCCCGGACATCATTGTCGCTCCAAGTCTCCGGCCGGCCCTCAGTCAGCACGGAAAATTCGCGGCCGCCCATGAAACGGGCCGAGGGGATGGGGTCGCCCAGCGCGTTGACATTGACCAAAGTATCGCGCGCCGGATCGAGATCGACCGTCCTGCCGCCCACCGCCATCGACACCACCCAGGTGCCGGTCGAGACGACCGAAAAGGGTGGCACGTCGGACAGGAGATGCGGCAGCAGCGAGGCGTTGGAATCGTGCAGGCCGCAGAACACGGGGGTTTGCGCATCAAGGGCGGTGCGCGCGGCAAGCGCTGGCAGGATCGGACCAAGGCGATCCCTGGCCGGCCGCACCGGTGCCATCAGGCCGCGCCAATCCAACCGATCGACCAGCGACGAAAAGTCGGCATGCCATGGATTCCACAGATCGGTGTGGCAACCAAGCGAGGTCACTTCGTTGGCGGCGACGCCGGTCAGGCGCAGCGCCCAGTATTGCGGGTACATCAGAATCGCGGCCGCATGCGCGAACGCCGCCGGAAAGCACTTCTGCTGCCAAAAGAGTTGCGCGCCGAGATTGAGGCCGATTGGCAGGCGCGGCGTCCCGGTCTCGACGAAGGGCGGTCGAACAGCGTCATAGTCCGCCGCCAGCCTGTCGGGGCCGTCGAACTCATAGTCCAGCACCGGCAGAACCAGTTCGCCCGAAGCGTCGACCAGCGCACCCGTCGCGCCATGCGTGGTGATCGATATGGCGTCGATGCGCCGTTCGCGGTTGAGGCCGGCAAGGCTGTCGAGGATGAATGTCCACAGCGCCTCGACATCGTGATGTGGGTAGGGCTTCTGCCGCAGCGGCGCATTTGCCATGCGGCGCAGCGCCACCTCGCTCAATGTCGCGAGGTCGACAAGCGCCACCTTGGCGTTGGTCTTGCCGATGTCGATGACGGCGATGTGGCGAAGCGCGCTCATGCCATATGGAACATAGTTTCCAGCGGCACGGCCACCGGCTCATTGTCCGGCTTCGTTTCCATGATGTCGGCCATGTGAGCCCACCAGCGCTGCATCACCGGGTGCTTCGGCAATTCGGCCATGCCATGATCGTCCCGCCGCCACAACACGCCGAACAGGATGTTGGTCTCTTCGTCGAGATGGATCGAGTAGTCGGACACGCCGGCCTCCTTCAAGAGCGCGACCAGCGACGGCCAGATCTCGTCATGGCGTCTCCTGTACTCGGCCTTCATGCCCGGTTTGAGCTTCATCTTGAACGCGTATTTCTCAGGCATCAGCTGCTACCACGCAGTCGCCGCCAGACAATCGGCAGGGCGATGACGATGATCAGCAGCACGCCGATGAAGATCGACATGACGATGCCGGGCACGTTGAGCAGGCCGAGCCCGAAGGTCACCAGCCCCATGATGAAGGCGGCGAGTACGACGCCGACAATGCTACCGGCCCCCCCCAGAATGCTGACGCCGCCGAGCACCACCATGGTGATGACTTCCAGCTCATAGCCTTGCGCGATCGACGGCCTCGTCGAGCCGAGCCGCGAGGTGATCAGCACCGAGGCGATGCCCGACATCAGTCCGGTCAGGCAGAACAGGATGAATTTGATGCGGCCGACGCGCACGCCGGAAAACTGCGCCGCGACCGGATTGTTGCCGATGGCAAAGACGCGGCGGCCGAAACTCGTGCGATGCAGCAGGAACCGGTAGACGACGGCGGCGATGAGGAAGAGCACCAACTCGAACGAGACCACCCACCAGACATAGCCCTGGCCGAAGAAGGCGAAGCTTTCGGGATAGCCCTTATAGGCCTGGTCGCCGAGGATGATGAAGGCGATGCCGCGGAACAGGCTCATTGTGCCTATTGTGACGACGATTGAGGGCAGGCCGAGCCTTGTCACCAACAGCCCGTTGAAGGCGCCGCAGCCGAGGCCTACGACGATGCCGATCAGCACCAGCACCGGCGTGTCCGCGCCGGCCTGCACCGCCATGCCCATCATGGTCGAGGCGAGCGCTATTATTGCGGCCACCGACAGATCGATCTCGCCCGAAATGATCAGCAATGCCATGGCAAAGGCGATCAGGCCCTTCTCGGTGAAATTGAAGGTGAGATCGGACAGCGAATACGGATCGAGGAAATAGGGTGAGGCAAAACTGTTGATGGCGAAGATGGCGACGGCCACCACGATCAACAGCGCCTCCCAGGAAAAGATCGCCGAGCGAAACGGCTTATCGAGCCGGTCGGGAATATGCCGCGGGGCAGGGATGTCGGTCATGCCACCTCCGCCTTTCTCAGGATGATGCGGCCTTGCTGGCGTTCACCGCGCGCGTTAAGCACAACAGCCAGGATGATGGCGCTGCCCGAAATCGCCATCTGCCAAAAGGGCGAGATGTTGATGACCGGCAGCGCGTTGGAAATGATGCCGAGGAACAGCGCGCCAAGCACCGCGCCGCCGACCGTGCCGATGCCGCCGGCGATCGAGATGCCGCCGATGACGCAGGCGGCGATGATGTTGAGTTCATAACCGTTGGCGACCTCGACCGAGGCGATGACGTAGCGCGAGATCCAGAGGTAGCCGGCAAGCCCGCCGATCATGCCGGAGATGCAGAAGACGATGAATTTCGTGCGGCCGACATCGATGCCGGTATAGACCGACGCCGTCGGGTTGACGCCGATGGCATAGATCGAGCGGCCGAGCGCGGTGCGTGTCATCAGCACGAAGAACAGCGCGATGACCAGGATGGCGATCCAGGACAGCACCGGAATGCCGAGGAAGGCCGCGCGCTGGAAACCGATGAAATCCGGGCTCATCTTGTCGGCATTGACCCAGGCGCCGCCGGACAGGACGAAGGTGGCGCCGCGATAGATGGTGAGTGTGCCCAAAGTCACCACGATCGAGGGGATGTTCAGCCGCCACACCAGAAGGCCGTTGATGGCGCCGAGCACCAGCCCGACCGCCAGCGCGATGACGATCAGTGCCGGGATCGGGATCGCCGGGTGCGCGGCGTTCAGCATCGCCACCACCATGCCGGTGAAGCAGAGGTTGGAGGCCATCGACAGGTCGATCGACCGTGTCAGGATGACCACCATCTGGCCGAGCGCCAGGATCATCAGGATCGAGGTGTCGTTGAACACCTGGCGCAGATTGCCGGGGTCGGCGAAGGCCGGGAAGCGGGTTGAGATCAGCCCGATCAAAACAACGATCGCCGCGGCCAGCCAGATCTCGCGGTATTTCAGAAAGGCCTTCATGCCGCGATCCCCGCTGCCGTCCGGACCAGCGTCTCGGCGTCCAGCCCCTTATTGTCATAGACCGCCGCGACAAGGCCCTCGCGCATGACCACCACCCGGTCGGACATGCCGAGTATCTCCGGCAGTTCCGACGACACCATGATCACCGACAGGCCCTGCGCTACCAGCTCGGCCATGAAGCCGTGCACGGCGGCTTTCGAGCCGATATCGATGCCCTTGGTCGGCTCGTCCAGGATGATCACCTTGGGCGCGGTCGCCAGCCATTTGGCGATGACGATCTTCTGCTGGTTGCCGCCCGACAGCGTGCCGACATCCTGGCTGAGCGACGAGGCCCTGAGGTCAAGCCGCTCGGTGTAGGAGCGGGCGAGCGAAAACTCTTCCGCCAGCCGCAGCAGGCCTGACTTGGAGGTACGCTTGAGCGAGGGCAGCGAGACGTTCTGGAAGATCGGCAGGCCGATCACCACGCCCTGCTTGCCGCGTTCCTCCGGCACATAGACGATGCCGGCCTCGATCGAATCCGCCGCCGTTTTCGGCGCTATCGCCTTGCCTTCCAGCGTGATCGTGCCGCCTGATGTGCGCGTGATGCCTGAGATAGCCTGCATGACCTCGCTGCGCCCGGCGCCGACAAGGCCGTAGAAGCCGAGGATTTCGCCCTTGTGCAGCTCGAAGCCGATATTGTTGAACTCGGTCGGGTGCGACAGGCCGGAGACGGAGAGCACCGGCGCACCGATCTCGGCCTTGCGCTGCGGGAAGATGTGGTCGACCGAGCGGCCGACCATCATGCGCACGATCTGGCTCTGGCCAGCATCCTTGATCAGGCCTTCGCCAACCATCTCGCCGTCGCGGAACACCGTGTAGCGGTCGGCGATGCGGTAAATCTCGTCGAACTTGTGGCTGATGAACAGGATCGCCTTGCCTTCCTCCTTGAGGAATTCGATGAGCAGGAACAGCTCCTCGATCTCCTTCATCGAAAGGGCTGCTGTCGGCTCGTCCATGATGACGATCTGCGCGTCGATCGACATGGCGCGCGCCACCGCGACGAGATGCTTGTTGGCGATGCCGAGATCTTTCAGGCGCGCATCGGCGTCGATATGGCCGGCATGCATGGTGTCGAGCACTTCGCGGGCATTTTTGCGCATCGTGCGCCAGTCGATGGTGCCTAGCCGTGTGCGCGGCGCGTGGCTGAGAAAGATGTTTTCGGCGACGCTCAGATCGTCGAACAGCACGGTTTCCTGATGGATGGCGGTGACGCCATGGCCGAAGGCGGCATGCGCGCTGGGCAAGGTGACGGCCTGGCCGTCGATGCTGATCGTGCCCGAATCCGGCTGATAGATGCCGGTCATGATCTTGACCAGCGTCGACTTGCCGGCGCCGTTCTCGCCGATCAGTGCCGTCACCTGGCCGGGGTAGAGCGACAGACTGACATTGTGCAGCGCGCGCACGCCGGGAAAGCTTTTCGAGATGCCGGACAGCGACAGGCTTGGCGCGGAGGCCGCTGGCCCCTCCTTCACCGTGCCGTGCTGGGCTGTCGTGTCCATGGTCGTATCAAGCCCTGAAAGTAGGTCCGTTAAAAATCGCGGCGGGATGTGAGCCCCGCCGCGACGGCTTGAAAGGGTCCCAGATCAATAGATCTTGGAGAACTTCTCGATGTTGGTCTTGTCGAACTGGAAGGGCGGAGCCATCGCAGCCGAGTTGCTATCGTCGAGCGTGACCTTGCCGACGCGGCCGATCGACAGCGTCGCACCGGGCTTGGCCTCTTCCTTCTTCACCGCCAGGTCGTGAGCGAGGTAGACGGCGGAGTAGCCGAGGTCGATCGGGTTCCACAGCGCGACCGCCTGGCTGGCGCCGTTGTCGATGAACTTCTTGAACTCGGACGGCAGCGCCAGACCGGTGACATTGACCTTGCCGATCAGCTTCTCGTCGGTGACGACCTGGGCGGCGGCAACAACGCCGACGGTGGTCGGCGCGATGATCGCCTTGAGGTTCGGATAGGACTTCAGCAGGCCCTTGGCTTCATCGGTGCTCTTGGCCGAATCATCGTCGCCATAGACGGTGGCGACGAGCTTGATCTTGGGGAACTTCTCCGGCAGCACCTTCTTGGCCGCGTCGATCCAGGCGTTCTGGTTGGTCGCGGTCGAGGAGGCCGACAGGATGGCGACATCGCCGCCTTCCGGCAGATAGTCGGCGGCAAGCTTGATGATCGTCTCGCCGATCAGGCCGGTGTCGGACGGGTTGAGGTGAAGCTGGCGGCCTTCCTTGGCAACGCCCGAATCCCAGGAGATGACGGTGATGCCGCGCTCCATGGCCTTCTTCAGCACCGGCACCAGCGCGTCCGCGTCATTGGCCGAAATGGCGATGGCGTTGACCTTCTGCGCGATCAGCGAGTTGACCACTTCGATCTGCGCTTCGGCGGTCGCCTTGGTCGGGCCGGTGTAGATGATGTCGACATCGCCGAGTTCCTTGGCCGCCTCTTCGGCGCCCTTGTTGGCGGCGTCGAAGAAGCCGTTGCCGAGCGACTTCACCACCAGTGCGATCTTGACGTTTTCGGCATAGGCGGCATTCACGAACATGGCGGCCGAGAATGCGGCCGTCACCATCAGTTTCTTCAAAAAGCTCATCGCATATCCTCCCTTGAGCGTTGCATTCCATCGCCGCTGCGGGCGTGAGGTGTCTCAGGCCTGCAGTGAAGATTCTTCCTTTGCCGTCTTGCGGGCGACGATCAGTGTCACGCCCGCGGTCTCCAACATCTTGGCTTCGCGATCCTCGATGCCGTCATCGGTGATGACGGTGGCGATGCGCGACAACCCGCACAGGATCAGGCTGGAGCGCTTGCGGAATTTCGAGGAGTCGACCAGCACCACCAGCTCGTCTGCCTGGTCGATCAGCTTCTGCTCCGCCTGGATCAGCAGCGGGTCGCCTTCCATCAGGCCGAGCGGTCCCAGCCCTTGCGCGCCCATGAACATGCGGCGTGCATAGAAATTGCGCGTCACGTCATTGTCGAAGGGTGACAGGATGATGTTCTGCTCGCGATAGATAGTGCCGCCCGACAGCATCACCGTGTTCTTCGAGTGCTTGAGCAGATGCTCGGCGATCGGGAACGAATTGGTGAAGATCGGCATGCGCCGACCGGTCAGAAAATGCACCATCTGGAAGGTGGTGGTGCCGCCATTGATGATGATCGGCTCGCCATCCCCGCACAATTCGACCGCTTCCCGGGCGATCGCCCTCTTCTGCGAAGCGTTGATCGTTTCGTTGACGGAGAAGGGCCGGCCGGCCAGGCCGATGAATTGCGGTGGCGAAATCGCTTCCGCGCCACCGCGCACCCGGCGCAGGCGCTTTTGCACATGCAGAGCCGCGATATCGCGCCGGATCGTCGCCTCCGACGACTCCGTCAGGTCGACCATTTCCTGCACCGTCACCACAGGCTTTTCCTGGACGGCGGACAGAATGATCCTGTGGCGCTCTTTTTCGTGCATGGTTCCTCCCTGCCTGGCCATCTAGGCACTCATAACGAGCAGTGTCAATCATTTCCGATCATATAATTTCATTGTGCAGTGCAATATGATCGATCTTGATCGTTTATGATTGACAAGCGAGATGCTTGCGTAGACATTCCGGGCAAAATGGACTGCGGCTTTTTGCGTTCCAGGGAGGATACCTATGCTCGATAAGCGCTCCGGCTCGCGCCTTGCCAATCTTTGGGATGATGCGAAAACCCAAGGGATGAGCGACCCCGAGCTTCTGGTGTATCGTTCGAACACGCTGGGTTCCGACAAGCGTGTCACCAACTATGGCGGCGGCAACACCTCCTCCAAGATATGGCAGAAGGACCCGCTCAGCGGCGAGACTGTCGAAGTGCTGTGGGTCAAGGGTTCGGGCGGCGACAGCGCCTCGATCAAGCTTGACGGCTTCGCCACGCTCTACATGGACAAATTGCGCGCGCTGAAAGGCCTTTATCGCGGCGTCGAGCATGAGGACGAGATGGTGGGATATCTGCCCCACTGCACGTTCAATCTGAACCCACGCGCGGCCTCGATCGACACGCCGCTGCACGCCTATGTGCCGAAGCCGTTTGTCGACCATATGCATCCCGACGCCATCATCGCCATTGCCGCGGCGAAGGATTCCAAAGCGCTGACCAAGGAGATCTTCGGCGATGCCATCGGCTGGCTGCCGTGGAAGCGGCCGGGCTTCGAGCTTGGCCTGTGGCTGGAGAGGTTCTGCCTCGAACATCCCGCCGCCAAGGGCGTCATCCTCGAAAGCCACGGCCTGTTCACCTGGGGCGACACGCCCAAGGAATGCTACGAGACGACGATCTCGGTGATCAACCAGGCGATCGAGTGGTTCGAGCGCCGCTCCGAGGGCCTCGCCATCTTCGGCGGCGAAGTGGTCAAGTCGCTCGATGCCAAGGAGCGTCGCGCCGTCGCGGCGAAACTGATGCCGAAAATCCGCGGCCTGATCTCGGAAAAGAGCCACAAGCTTGGCCATTTCGACGATTCCGCCGCCGTGCTCGAATTCGTCAACTCTAGGGATTTGCGTCCGCTGGCGGCACTCGGCACCTCTTGCCCGGACCATTTCCTGCGCACCAAGATCCGCCCGCTGGTTATCGAGTTCGATCCGGCAAAACCCGATGTCGATGCCGTCATTGCGCGCCTCGCCGACGACATCGCCGAATACCGCGTCGGCTACCAGGCCTATTACGACAGCTGCAAGCATCCGGATTCGCCCGCCATCCGCGATCCCAATGCCGTGGTCTATTTGATGCCCGGCGTCGGCATGTTCACCTTCGCCGGCGACAAGGCGACGGCGCGAATTTCCGGCGAATTCTACGTCAACGCCATCAATGTCATGCGCGGCGCCTCGACCGTTTCGTCCTATGTCGGCCTGCCCGCCCAGGAAGCCTTCGACATCGAATACTGGCTGCTCGAGGATCTCAAATTGCAGCGCATGCCGAAGCCGAAATCGCTCGCCGGCCAGATCGCGCTGGTCACTGGTGGCGCCGGGGGCATTGGCCGGGCGACCGCAAACCGGCTGCTGCGCGAAGGCGCCTGCGTGGTGCTGGCCGACATCGATGAGGCTGCATTGGCCAGCGCCAATGAGGAACTGGCAAGGGCCCACGGCAAGGATTTCGTCCGCCCGGTGGTGATCAACGTCACCTCGGAAGACCAGGTCGTCTCGGGCTTTGCCGAGACGGCGGTCGAGTTCGGCGGCATCGACATTCTGGTCTCCAACGCGGGTCTCGCCTCCTCGGCGCCGATCGAGGAGACGACGCTGGCGCTGTGGAACAAGAACATGGACATCCTGTCGACAGGCTATTTCCTGGTCTCGCGGGAAGCGTTCCGGCTGTTCCGGGTGCAGAAGATCGGCGGCAATGTCGTCTTCGTCGCCTCCAAGAACGGCCTTGCCGCCTCGCCCAACGCCGCCGCCTACTGCACGGCCAAGGCCGCCGAAATCCATCTCGCCCGGTGTCTCGCGCTGGAAGGCGCGGAAGCCCAGATCAGGGTCAATGTCGTCAATCCGGACGCCGTGCTGCGCGGCTCGAAAATCTGGACCGGCGAGTGGAAGGAACAGCGCGCCGCCGCCTACAAGATGTCCACGGACGACCTCGAAGAGCATTATCGTTCGCGCTCGATGCTGAAGCGCTCGGTCTTCCCGGAAGACATCGCCGAGGCGATCTATTTCTTCGCCTCCGACATGTCGGCCAAATCGACCGGCAACATCATCAACGTCGACGCCGGCAACGCGCAGAGCTTTACGCGCTGATTTGGAGCGCTTCCCTTCTCCCCGTTCACGGGGAGAAGGTGGCCCGAAGGGCCGGATGAGGGGCAGCGCTGACGGAACGCATTTGGGAGGAACCTGAACTTGTCCGAAACCATCATCTCCGCCGACCTCGTCGACAGCCACAACGCCGCCCGTAAGCCCGACCTAGAGCGCGACTACGCCTCCCTTGGGGAACGCTTGGATCGCCGCGGCATCGCCATCGACGCCATCCGCGACAAGGTCGAGAAATTCGCCGTGGCCATCCCCTCATGGGGCGTCGGCACCGGCGGCACGCGCTTTGCCCGCTTTCCCGGCGCTGGCGAGCCGCGCGATATTTTCGACAAGATCGAGGATTGCGCCGTCATCAGCCAGTTGACGCAGGCGACGCCGACCGTCTCCCTGCACATTCCATGGGACAAGGCCGATCCGAACCGGCTGAAGCAGGCGGCCTCGCGCTTCGGCCTCGGCTTCGATGCCATGAACTCCAACACATTCTCCGATGCCAGGGACCAGAAACTCTCTTACAAGTTCGGCTCGCTGTCGCATGCCGACGCAGGCACCCGCCGGCAGGCGGTAGAGCACAATCTCGAATGCATCGAGATCGGCAAGACGCTGGGCTCCAAGGCGCTGACGGTGTGGATCGGTGACGGCTCGAACTTTCCCGGCCAGGTCAATTTCGCCAAAGCCTTCGAGCGCTACCTCGACGCCATGAAGGCGGTTTATGCCGGGCTGCCCGCCGACTGGAAACTGTTCACCGAACACAAGATGTACGAGCCGGCCTTCTATTCCACGGTCGTGCAGGACTGGGGCACCAACTACCTTATCGCCAAGGAATTGGGCGACAGGGCCTTCTGCCTGGTCGACCTCGGCCACCACGCGCCCAACGTCAACATCGAGATGATCGTGTCGCGGCTGATCCAGTTCAAGAAGCTCGGCGGCTTCCACTTCAACGATTCGAAATATGGCGACGACGATCTCGACGCCGGTTCGATCGATCCTTACCGGCTGTTCCTGGTCTTCAACGAACTGGTCGATGCCGAACTGTCCGGCGCCGAGGGTTTCGATCCGGCCCACATGCTCGACCAGAGCCACAACGTCACCGATCCGATTGAAAGCCTGATGCTCTCGGCGGTCGAGGTGCAGCGCGCCTATGCGCAGGCGTTGCTGGTCGACCGCAAGGCGCTCGAAGGTTTTCAGGACGGCAATGACGCGCTGATGGCGACGCAGACGCTGAAGGCGGCCTACCGCACCGATGTCGAGCCGATCCTGGCCATGGCGCGGCTGAAAACCGGGGGCGCCATCGATCCGGTCGCCGCCTACCGGGCAGCGGGCTACCGCGCCAAGGTCGCGGCCGAACGCCCGGCTGTCGCCGGCGGCTCGGGTGGAATTGTCTGACACGCCTGACATCGGAATTGATCCGCCTGGCCCATTGTTGAAGGTGGACTCGGCCGCAGCGACGGGCTCTTCTAGGCGTCCCCGCCAGGAGAACCCGCCATGCACGTCACCCGTCGGATACTGATCGCCGCCAGTCTTTCCATCACCTTTGCCCTCGCACCATTGACCAGCGTCCTTGCGGCGTCGCCGGCGCCGGCCAAGGGCGAGCACGGCATGGTGGTGACGGCCCAGCATCTGGCGTCGGAAGTCGGCGTCGAGGTCCTGAAGAAGGGCGGCAATGCCATCGATGCGGCGGTCGCCGTCGGCTATGCGCTGGCCGTCGTCTACCCCAATGCCGGCAACATTGGCGGCGGTGGCTTCATGACCATCCGTTTCGCCGATGGCAAATCGACCTTCCTCGATTTCCGCGAGCGCGCGCCGTTGGCCGCGACCAAGACCATGTATCTCGACAAGGATGGCAACCCGGTGAAGGGCGCCAGCCTCGACGGCTATCTCGCCGTCGGCGTGCCGGGCTCGGTGGCCGGTTTCGAAATGGCGCGCGAAAAATATGGCACACTCTCAAGACAAGAGCTGATGGCGCCGGCTATTCGCTATGCCAAGGACGGGTTCATTCTCAATCAGGGCGACGCCGCCTCGTTCGCCGACAACGCTGAAAGGTTGGCGAAGGATCCGGCGGCGGCCGCCGCCTTCCTGAAACCCGATGGCAAGCCCTTTGGCATTGGCGAGCGGCTCACCCAACCAGACCTTGCCGCCTCGCTCTCGGCGATATCCGAGAAAGGCCCCGACGCCTTCTACAAGGGCGCCATCGCCGACGCCATCGTCAAGGCGAGTGGCGCCAAGGGCGGCATCCTGGCCAAGCAGGATTTCGAGCAATATGCGGTGCGCGAACTGAAACCGGTCACCTGCTCCTATCGCGGCTATGAGATCACGTCCTCGCCGCCGCCAAGCTCCGGTGGCGTCATCATCTGCGAAATCCTCAACGTGCTGGAAGGCTACCCGCTGTCCTATCTCGGCGCCGGTTCGGCCGAGACCGTGCATGTCATGGTCGAGGCGATGCGCCATGCCTATGTCGACCGCAACTCCGCGCTCGGCGACCCCGATTTCGTCGACAATCCGGTCTCGAAACTGCTGGATAAAGCCTACGCCAAGGACATCCGCGACAAGATCGACCCATTCCGCGCCGGCGTGTCGCAGGACCTGATGCCGAAAGGCTTTGGCGAATCGAAGGAGACGACGCACTATTCCATCATCGACAAGGACGGCAACGCGGTCGCCGTCACCTACACGCTGAACGGCTCCTTCGGCGCCGGCGTCGTCGCCGACGGCACCGGCATCCTGCTCAACAACGAGATGGACGATTTCACCCAGAAGCCGGGCGTCCCTAACCTCTACGGCCTGGTCCAGGGCGAGGCCAATGCCATTCAGCCGAAGAAGACGCCGCTGTCATCGATGAGCCCGACCATCGTGGCCAAGGACGGCAAGCCGTTCATGGTCATCGGCAGCCCCGGCGGCTCGCGCATCATCACCATCACGCTGGAAGCGATCGTCAACGTCATCGACCACGGCATGAACATCCAGGAGGCGATCGACGCGCCGCGCATCCACCATCAATGGCTGCCCGATAAGGTCTATGTCGAGCCGTTCGGCCTGTCGCCGGACACCGAAAGGCTGCTGGCCGGCATGGGCTACCACCTTGATCTCGGCGACCAGACCTGGGGCCAGGCGGCCGGCATTTTGGTCGGCGGCAAAAGCCTCGCGGAAATCGGGAAAGGCGGCGGCGCGCGCTACAATGGCGCCATCGACAGCCGGGCGGCCTCTGGCGAGGCGCTCGGATATTGATGCCGGGGTGGACCCTCGGACAGGGTCGCGGCCCGGCAAGAACCGTCAGGTAACCAGTGTGATGGTCGATGCGATCAGCATCAGGGCGGCGATGCCGACGAACAGCGCGTAGATGCGCGGCCGGTCAAGCAGAAGCGCGTTTCCGGAGATCCAGGCCGATGTGGCGCCACCAAGCGCGAAGAGGAACCCGTTGCGATGGCCGAAGGTCATCGACGCGGCCATCAGCCCGCCGATGATCAGGGCGCCGAACACGATGATCACGGCGACCGCGTATTTCTCGAAATCATTGTTGCCGATCCCTGGTCCGATCGCATTCAGATTGGGCAGGTCGTCCGGATCGAAAGGGTTCGCCGACCCATATTCGTCTTGACCGATCGATTCTCGCATCATTCGTTCTCCGCAGACCGGCAACAAACCATCAACACTTGCCGAGTGCAACCCGATCGCACGTCCCTCTCTGTGTCGACCGTCACCTTCAACACGTTCCGGCGGCGCTTGTCACCGGTTTTCCGGCTGCCTGGGTCGAATGCAACACGTGTCCGCGTTCGGATGGCGCGCCACCATCCTATTCTATTTGGACCGAGTTCGCGGGGAAAAGATGATGCCGAGCGTCAATTTCAGTGCCGCAACGCCCTGCGCGACTGCGGCGGGGAGTCGCAGCGCTGGGCGTGAGGCGAGTAATTTTTGACTGGGAAGGCGTTCGCGGTGCGGGAAAGGAATACCGCCCCTTGCTGAACGCCTGCCTCGGTAGGATGGTGGCACTTCGCGCCCTCATTCCTGCGAAGGGGGGGCGCTCAATCGACGATAGGGCACGCCATCGAAGCTTGCCGTCACAAAATCCGTGACGGACATCTTGCGCTTGCGTCCGTCGCTGCAGGCGTAAACCGGCCAACCGGCATCGCTGCATTCGCTGGCAGCGCAGATACGCGCCAGGCAGTTACCGATCGTCAATCGGAAGCCGCCCTTGCCGGCGAAGCCTTGCAACAAGCTGCCATCCGCCGAGCGCCAGGTCCTCGCACGGAATTCCGCCCGCAAAAGCAATGGTTCGAGAGAGACCGCAAGATTGGTTTCGCCGGCACGTCCTGCGAACTGCAGACGGAAGCGCGCCATTGCAGTCGTGTATGCGGTCACAACATCCGATTCGCGAAGATAGGAGACCGGCAGGTTGGAGCGGTCAAGCAGATGAGACATGCGCTCGCTGGCCTCCACCGGCATCAGCAAGGCAACAAGGATAAAAAGGGCGAAGCAAGCTCGCGACATTTTCCAGCAGCCATATCGATCTCGGCCTGCCGGTTTGGCCCCGGTTGCCCCCAGTAACATCCCGCCAATCGTCGCCCCGTGCAAGCCGCTTGCTGAGGCAGTCCAAGGCGGCCGAGTGTGCAATTCGCACGGCCACCGAGTTAAAGCGCTTGGAGCCGAAGAGGTGACCCGCATCGACGAATCTGCGCGGGCAATGGCGAGGTATACTCGGCGTTTGCGGCAAGGAGGAACACATGCCGCCAGCCAGGGTTCCTTAGCTGGCGCGGGCCGGCGGCAGCTCAAACAGGTTGGCCGCGCTCGACATAGCCGATAATGCCGAACCATCGGGCGACGTCAGGCCCCTGCAGCCAGCTGCGCGAGTGGATGGGAAGGTTGCCGGCGAGCGCCTGGATGTGCCTGATATGCCGCTTGCAGAAGCGCACGGTCGAGCCGCGGAAGAAGTCCTCCTGCGCGGCAAACAGCGTATCGGCGGCGTCGCTGTTCTCATGCCAGGCGATGATCGCCACGGCCTTCTCGCCCTCGACCAGCGCGTGCGCCCGGCCTTCCTTCAGATTCATCATCAGATTGTCGTAGGCGATCTTGCTGTCCTTGCCGGCCGCCGCGTACTCCTCCGACATCCGCTTGGAGAGGCCATGAAACACATCCTCGAGATCCCCGAGCGTTGCTGCGCGTGCTCTCATTTCACCTCCTGCAGCCCCGGCAGGGAGTTTGCCCTAAGGGTGGGGGATCACCAAGCAAATCGAATCCGCTGAATGGCCAATGAGAGCAAAGCTGTTTCGCTCGGCGAGTCGCCTGGTCGCGCAACAGGGCCAAGTCCTGAGGTTGCGGAAAACCGCTCACACTTTTCCTGGAATTGCTCTAGACGAGGGTTGTTTCAATCGTCTGCATCAGGCAATCGCCAGCCTGCGTGCCGACGATGCCCAGATCCCGTACGCTGTTCATATGGTTCCGGTCATTCAGGCGGAGGTCGCGGACACCGTGCCCCTGCGCGCGCAAGAGTGTTCCGAAGTCGGCCGCTTGCTGGTGGAAGGGTTGCGTTTCCTGGTCCCCGACGAGCATGGTCACTGCCGTCTTCGGGTCATGCCGCCGCGTCATTGGCGTGAAGGCAGCTGCCTCCTCGTCGGTGATGCCGATCAACGGCTCGAGGAAGGATCTCTGCAGAGGCTTCAGGTCGTAAAGGCCGCCCAGCAGCAGCGCCGCACGGATGCGTGATGGCATTGGCGTCTTCTCGAACAGGAATGTGGCCAGGTGCGCTCCGGCTGAATGGCCGCTGACGCTTATCCGGGCGGGATCGCCGCCATGGTCGACGATGTTGTCCAGCACCCATTGTTTGGCGCGCCGGACCTGTTCCACGATCGCCGCCATCCTGAACTCGGGCATTAGCGCATAATCGACGATGACGGCGATCGCACCGGCTTTGGTGACTGTGTTCGCCACATAGGAATAGTCGCCCCTTGAAAACATGCGCCAGTAGCCGCCGTGGATGAAAATATGAACCGCAAGATTCTGACGCTCGCCCGGCGGAAAGAACAGGTCGAGCCTCTCGGCCTCGCCGTTGCCGTAGGCGACATCAGCCACCATCGGCAGCGTCGCCCGGGTCGTGGCGCTGCGCGCCATGATATCGGCCACGATGTCGTCAAAGTCGGCAACGTGGTCGCGGGTGCGGAAGGGGTCTTTCTGCATGGATGCCCGATCAGAAGGTAACGGCGATATACTTCGCCTCCATGAACTCGGCGATGCCGTGGTGCTGGCCGCCCTCGCGACCCAGGCCGCTCTGCTTGACGCCACCGAAGGGCGCCGCAGGGTCCGACATCAGCCCCCGATTGAGGCCGATCATGCCGGCCTCGATCCTCGATGCCACCCGCAATCCTCGGCCCACATCGCGCGTATAGATATAGGCGGCAAGGCCGTATTCCGTGTTGTTGGCGTGCGTGATGGCTTCGGCCTCGGTCTCGAATCGCGTGATGGGCGCTACCGGCCCGAAGATCTCCTCATGCGCCATGTCGGCATCGGGCGAAACCTGCGACAGGACCGTCGGCGGATAAAAGAAGCCTTCCTCTTCCGGGATCGAGCCGCCGCAAAGCACCTTGGCTCCCCGTCCCACGGCGTCCCTGACCAGGCGGTCGATCTTGTCGACCGCCTTTCTGGTGATCATCGGCCCGCACTCGGTATCCGCACTCATGCCTGGTCCGACCTTGAGAGCTGCCATGCGCTTGCGAAGGCCGTCGGCGAACGCATCATGAATGCCCGACTGGACATAGATGCGGTTGGCGGCTGTACAGGCTTCGCCGGCATTGCGCATCTTCGCGATCATGGCGCCATCGAGCGCGGCATCGAGGTCGGCATCGTCGAAGACGACGAAGGGTGCATTGCCGCCGAGTTCCATCGAGCAGGAGACTACATGCTTGGCGGCTTCGCCAAGCAAGGTTCGTCCGACGCCCGTCGAGCCGGTGAAAGAGAGCTTCCTGACGCGCGGATCGGCCAGCATGGCCGATGTCAGCGGACCGGGACTGGTCGTGGTGAGCACGTTGACCACGCCGGCCGGAACGCCGGCCTCGCCGTAGAGCGCGGCCAGCGCATAGGCCGTCAGCGGCGTTTCGCTGGCCGGCTTCAGGATCACCGTGCAACCGGCCGCCAATGCCGGCGCGATCTTTCGTGTCGCCATCGCGGCCGGAAAATTCCAGGGCGTGATCAGCACGCAGATGCCGATCGGCTCATAGTCGACCACGATGCGGTTGGTGCCGGATGGCGCGGTGCCGAACTCGCCGGTGATCCGAACCGCTTCTTCCGCGTTCCAGCGGAAGAACTCGGCGGCGTACGCAACCTCGCCGCGCGCGTCGCGCAGAGCCTTGCCGTTTTCGAGCGAGATCAGCATGGCGAGCGTTTCCGACCGCTCGACCATGAGTTCGAAACAGCGCCTGAGGATTTCCGAGCGCTCGCGCGGCGCCGTCTCCCGCCATCCCGTCGCCGCCTTGGCTGCCGCATCGACCGCGGCCAGGGCATCATCGAGCGTCGCGTCGGGGACCGCTGCAATAACAGACCCCGACGAAGGATCGACGACGTCAATGACCCGGCCGTCGGAAGATGGTCGCCATCTGCCGTCGATGTACAGTCCGTGCGAAAAGCCGCGAACATCATAGTCGTCCTGGTCGATCCACAGCGCATTGGGAGGAAGGTTCATGGTCTTGTTCCGTGGATTACATGGCGCAGGCTGCGAGGTCGCCGTCATGGGCGGCCTGGACCAGGCGTCGCATGGCAGTGACATCGAAGGGGCGCGGGTTGTTCTTGATCAGACGGTCGATGCCGAGCGCCTGATCGGCGGTCCAGTCGAGCTTGTCGGCGGGAAGGCCGAGATCGGCCAGCGTCGGTGTGATGCCGATCGCCGTGAATAGCCGCCGGATTTCCCCGATGGTGGCATCCGCCATCTCCTCGGCGCTCCGCCCCTTGGCTTCGAGGCCAAGCGCGGCGCCGATCTCGGCCATCTCGGCGGCGACCACGCGGCTGTTGTAGGTCATGACGTAGGGCATCATCGTCGCCACGCCCAATCCGTGCGCGGTGTGGGTGAGGGCGCCCGCGGGATATTGCACGGCATGCGCCGCCGCCGTGCCGGCGGTGCCGAATGCGCAGCCCGCCGCCAGCGCGCCCATCATCACATCGGCGCGCGCATCGGCATCGGTGCCATCGGTGCAGGCTTTCTCCAGGCTGCGGCCCAGCAGCTTTATGGCCAGCAGGGCGAAATGGTCGGTCAGCGCGGTCTTGCCGATGAAGACATGCTGTTGCGCCAGGCTGGGGTCCTCGCCGCGCCGCTTCGCGGTGAAGGCCTCGATCGCATGGGTCAAGGCATCCGCGCCGGCTATCGCGGTCAGGGCGGGGGGGCATGTCATCGTCAGTTCGGGGTCGCACAAGGCAACCGCGGCGATCAGATAGGGGCTCGATATGCCGACCTTGAGCGTCCGGTCCGGATCGGAGATCACCGCGACGGGCGTCACTTCGGAACCGGTGCCCGCCGTCGTGGGCACGGCGATCAGCGGCAGCGTCGGGCCGGGCACCTTGAACTCCCCATAATACTCCTGAAGTGTGCCGCCATGGCTGAGCAGCAAGTCAGCGCATTTGGCGAAATCGAGGCAGCTGCCGCCGCCGATGCCGAGCACCATCTCGGGCCGGAATTTCTCCGCCTCGTCGACGCAAATGCTGACGCTGTCGCGCGGCACGTCGGGAAGCACGCGGTCATGCACCAGCACCTCGATCGAGGCGGCCTGGAGCGATTTGACGATTTCCGCGAACACCGCCGTGCCGGCGAAACGCTCGTCGGTACAGACCAGGGCGCGCCGGCCGAACCTGCCGGCGACTGTCGGCAGCGCATGGCGCTGGCCTTTCCCGAAAAGGATTTCACGCGGAAGCCGGAGGGCGGCGAAGAGGCTCATGATGATCTTTTGTCCTTTGAAGGCGGCTGAACTGGCTAGGGTTCTCGCTACGGATCCGCCATCTGTCCGCAACCGCGCCAGGACACCCTGTAGCACCCATGCAACGGCCCGACAGACATATCCGCTTTAAAATCGTATAGGATATAGGATTGCATCCGCTGGAGCATCGTGTTAGCAGTCCGCACTGTCAAGAGGCAAAAAAGATGCAGATCGCGAACTCAGCCGACACGACCGAAACGACCGCCGGCGGCGGTCGCATCCAGCGCTCCAACAGCCTGGTCGAGGATGTCTATGAAGCGATCTTCGCGCAGCTGATGGCGCTGAAGATCGCGCCGGGTTCGCGCATCACCGTCGACAGCCTGGTCAAGGAATTCAACGTCTCGCACACGCCGATCCGCGAGGCGCTCGGCCGCCTCGAAGGCGAGGGCCTGGTGCTCAAGACGCACCTGATCGGCTATCGCGCGGCACCGCAAATCACACGGCGCCGCTTCGACGAATTGTACGAGATGCGCCTTCTGCTTGAGCCGCATGCCGCGGCGAAAGCCGCCGCTGCCATGGATGAAGCCAAGCTCAACATTTTGCTGGAAGCAGCCGGTGTGATGTCACGGCGCGAAGGCAAGGACGATCGCCTGCGCTATTCGAATTTCGCCCGGCAGGACGCGATCTTCCACGACAAGATCATGGAGTTTTCGCAAAACGAACTCATTCGGCAGACGCTTAGCCACCAGCATACCCACTTCCATATCTTTCGCCTGATGTATCATGCCCGCGTGACCGAGGAAGCGCTCGACGAACACGAGGCGATCCTCGCCGCATTCGGCGCGGCCGATCCCGACGCCGCTCAAAAGGCGATGCGCGTCCATATCGAGCATTCGCGCGATCGATTGCTTCCGGCCTTCGATTGAGGTCGGAGCCGATGTCCATTGCCGCGAACATCGCCGGAGAGGGAGGAAGCACGCTGCCTACTGGTGGCGTGCCGGGCGCCGTCGAACCGGTGCTGCGCGCCGAGCGCTCATTTCCGGGACCCGCCGTTCTGATCCGATCCGATTTCGAAGACAGGCGAGGCGCGATCCGCACCTCGCCCAGCCCCAACAGGAGGAAGAGCCATGCCAGGCAAGAAAATACTGATGCTGACCGGTGAGTTCACCGAGGAATACGAAATCTTCGTCTATCAGCAGGCGATGGAGGCGGTGGGCCACATGGTTCATGTGGTATGCCCCGACAAGAACGCAGGAGACCTGATCAAGACCTCGCTGCACGACTTCGAGGGCGACCAGACCTACACCGAAAAGCTTGGCCACTATGCGCTGATCAACAAGACGTTTTCGGACGCCGAAAGACAGCTCGACCAGTATCATGCGGTCTACTGCGCAGGCGGCCGCGGGCCGGAATACATTCGTACCGACAAGCGCGTGCAGGCGATCGTGCGCCATTTCCATGAGACCAAAAAGCCGATCTTCACGATTTGCCACGGCGTCCAGATTCTGATCGCGGTCGATGGCGTCGTGCGCGGCAAGAAGGTCGGGGCTCTCGCGGCTTGCGAGCCGGAGGTGACGCTTGCCGGCGGCACTTACATCGACCTGTCTCCCACCGATGCCTATGTGGACGGGACGATGGTGTCCGCCAAGGGTTGGACGGCGCTTGCCGCGTTCATCCGCGAATGCTTGAAGGTGCTGGGAACCGAAATCCGCCACGCTTGACGCCAATGGCCGGCACGCCAGCGCGCCGGCCATTCCCACGGGAAGAGCAGACGCCTTCCCTTGGGAATGGCGTCAAAACGAAGAGTTAGAGCAGGCTGCCGTTTCCGTGAAACCGTGAACGGCGCCAGGATCGGCAACGGCCGCACGGGGCGTGACAAAGGGCCGGCTTGCCGAAGCGAAAGAAGCCGGGGTCAAGTCCGTCCCGGCGCTCGTGATTGACGGCGCCGTCTATCACATCAACCACGGCGCTGACATCTCGATCCTGCGACTGGTGCCGGCGGGATATCGCTTCCCAGTGGCCTCAATTCCGGCGCTGTTTTTGCCGGTATCAGCATTTATAACAGCACAGACTTTTCCGCCGCCAATTTTGGCGCCACTGCGTTCAACCAGTCTCCGCCGTCGGGCTTCTCTGCATGGGGGTAGCTTCAGACCACTCCGGGGTGAAGGATCTGGCCAATGTCGACAGTTGGCGGTCGCGGCTGATCGTGCCCTGTTCCTTTGAGCAACACACTGCCGGCCACCGCGGCAAGGATGGCAAGGCTCGCCAGCACAATGCCAAGCCGATCGCTTTTTGGCGCAGCTTTCACAGCGTGAATCAAGTCTTCGAACGTGTCATCCATCAGCGGATGCTAAACGAGGATCACGCAATAGACCGTTAGCGGCTAAAGCAGAATGCCCAGCGCCGGCTGAAGAAACAGATGGCAGCCAACCGAAGCAATCTCGGCAGTCAGGAAACCGAAGCGCCAGAACAGCCATGCCCAAATGACGCCTGGGACGACGTAGCGCAAAGCCTCGTAGGTGAGCACCAGCGGCGATATCGGGCCCGGTAAGAACGCCGTCACGTTCATCCCAATGTTGAGCGCCTGGGTTGCGACCATGACGGCTAGGATGGCGATCGGTGCCATCTCCCTTGCTCCTACCCTCGTCAGCTTCGAAAGCAGGCAAAGGGCGGTCGCGAATACGAACAGGCGATAGATCACATTCTCGTTGAACGCGCGGAGCATGAAATAGGCAAAGCGCTCACCCAGCGGCATTTGCTCGAAAAATTGCGCATAGGATTCCGGGACAACGCTTCGAAATAGATAGCAGTCGATGCAGACTACATAGCCGGCAACCAGGATCGCACCAATCGCCCCGATCAATGCTGATCGAGCCGATGCGGTCAGACGTAGGCCGACTTGGCTCGCTGACCAAGCGCCGATCATCACGAGGGCGGCCATAAGCATGACGCGTAGAACTGGAGATCCGAACGTGACGGCGACGAAGCCAACGTCGAATGGCGCAATAGCCGCGATGACCAGGCTGACGGTCAAGATGATCGCGAGCGGCAGATTGAGCCGCTGCCCTGCGATCCCCCCATCGATCAGGATGGCTGACCCCTGTTGCTGGACTTGGCCCACAGTCCCACTCTCCCCGCCGGAAGAATGCTTCCATTGGCGAAAAGAGTCCAGAGAGCGTTAGTTGGGGCTAATGTGACTACAGCCGGAGATCACCACGGCCGGAACATTCTTCGCCGGGTGAAGTTTTTAATCTGCCTTGGTTTTGATCCCCGTGGGCCAAGGCCGGAGGCTGCCTCCATCAGCTTCCACAGCCCGCCTCGGACGGGGGCAAAACTGTCTGGGGCGGGCTTCGTTGAGCCTTGCCTATAATCGGAGACTTATGCAATTTCCGCGGCGTTCTCATGGCAAGGGCGCGCGGCATGCAGGCTCGGACCGATCACCATCCCTGCGACATCTATGCCATCGCTCGCACATGCGGCGCCCGCACGGCAATTTCCGCCGGTAGGCGCTTTCGAAACCAGTAAACCCCGGTCTTACGATGTTTGACAGGACGCCTCATAGCAAGGACCATGTGTAACACCTGTGTGTAGCACTCTGGCAGCCCTAAGCATTTAGTTTTGCTGGTTTTTCAGCTGCGTCAACACCTTACAAAGGAAATGGTGCCAGAGGCGGATTCGAACTGTTAGCTATCTATTTGAATTTACTTACAAATAGTCAGTGAGGATATTGATCAATACCCACAAAATTACCCAATCAAAAATCATACCGATGGTTTGGTTCCGTTTTCCACAGAAAATTGCTTTGCATGATGCGATAGATGCTATCATTTTGCCACCTCTTGCAATCGGATTTCATCATCTCGCCTCGGCCTCCACGATGCGGGATTCTCAATCCACCGATTGATATCCGACTCCCGCCATCCGGCACCGTTGACACTGATCCTGATCTGAGCCGGAAATGTGCCTTCGGCGATCTTGCGATACATGGTTGAGCGGGACAGGCCGGTCCGGGCAAGGACAGTTCTGCTGCGGATGATACGGTCGGGTTCTGGCATGGCTGGCCTGCCTCCTGCTGGATGCTTCTGATATCTGGTGGGCAGGCATAGTGGGGAACCGCAGCCGCGCAATACGGGTTGCCGCCGTATCGTAAGCTGACGTGTTATCGGCGGCAAATCGGATGAGTCAGATTCCGATGTCGCGCCCCCTTCCGAGTCCCAGGCCGTGACTGAACGCGAGTTCCGCGCCGAGGCGGCGGCCAGAATCGGTTTGAATGCCGAGGTCGCGCTTGCGGTTGGCGAGGAGCGATTCCAGCTGCGGATCGCGTTCAAGGCTTTTGGCCATGTCGGACATGGCCGAGCGCGTTGACTTGTAGCCGGACATGTCGCCGGCCTGATATTGCTCCCGTCCCGTCCGGTCGAGCCTTTGCCAACGCTCCACGAACCGGTCAGCACGGCGGCCGGGATCGAGGTCCATCCCGGTGCGGATTTCCGTTTCAAGCTGGAGCGCGAGCACGACGCGGCTAACGCGGCCGGCCCCCGCCTCGCGGACAAGTTCGGGATTTTTCACATAGGCCGCTTCGGCATCGCGCCAGCCGTGGGGTCGCACCTTCTCGAAAGCGCTACGGGCATCTTTCAGTTCGCGCATCCGGTCGGGACTGCCCCGCCCGTCCGCATTTGCGTTGTGCAAAATCGCGTCGATCGCACGCGCGTGGCGCACAAGCGCTTGCGTACGAGCGCCGCGCAACGCAGCTTCTGGATCCAGTGGTGCTTCCGTGTTGCGCTGTACACCCGGCCCTGGCTTCTCCCTTTCCGGCGCGGCAGCGCCATCTCCGATCCGCACCCCAACAATCTCCCTTCCCGGCCCAGGTCCACGTTCGTGCCTGGGCTCGTCGTCTCCGGGCGAGCGCAACCCGTCCAGCAATCCGCCGATCCTGTCGCGCAGCTTCTCCGGAACGATCCGGCGCACGATCTCGACCACGCGCTCGCGGAACGTGATGCCGCGCCGCTCGGCAAAGTGTTGCGCCGGGTCGATCCGCTCGTAATCCGACGCCATGTCCTTGGCGCGGTCCCGTGACAGCGTACGGACCAGCCGTTCGCGGGTCGCGAAGTCGTCGCCGCCATAATGCAGGTCCATGCTGTCTCGATGGCGCGACAGTGCGACGTAGCTGCCATGTGCATCCATGCCCGGCGTGGCGAGCACATGGGTCCGGTCGACGGTCATGCCCTGCGCCTTGTGAATAGTCGCTGCATAGCCATGGTCGATGTCGGCATAGTCTTTCAGGGCGAAGCGAACCGCCCTGTCGTCATCGGTGCGAACGGTCATGCTCTGTGTGCTGACCTCCTCCACGATGCCAAGCGTTCCGTTCTTGACGCCAAGCCCGCGCTCGTTGCGCAGGAACATGACACGGTCGCCGCTGGCGAAGTCTCTTGCACCGCGTTCCACATCTACCCGAACCTCGTCGCCGAGATCGCCGGCAGCGCGCATCCGCTCGCGCGCTGCCTGGTTGAGCGCGCGCACCTCGTCGTTGGTGTGGGTAAGGATGATCCGGCTTGCCTCTGGATGCGCCTGCCTGTCGCGATCCCAGCGCTCGACGAGTTCACCTCGCGCGTCGTCGCGCGTTGCAGCCTGATGCACCATGCCTTGCACGTCATAGGCGCTGATCGCCGCGCCAATCCTGCCGGTTGCCAGATCGCGCGTGGCATCGCGCTGCCAGTCCACGCGCTGCCGGCGCACCTGGCCAATCTCGACGCCGCCATGACGATGGTGAATCGAGCGGAATGCAGCGCCGGCTTCGATTGCCTGCAACTGCTGCGGATCGCCGACCAGGACGACTTTTGCGCCAGCATCCGCCGCATGGGAAAGCACGCGCTCCAACTGGCGCGTGCCGACCATGCCGGCCTCATCGATCACCAGCACATCGCGGGCGGTGAGCAGATCCCTGCCCTGTCCCCAGCTATGCTCCATACTGGCGATGGTGCGTGACGAGATGCCTGATCCGCTCTCCAGATTCTCGGCGGCTATGCCGGAGAGTGCGGCGCCTCGAACCTCGTAGCCAGCCGCTGCCCATGCCTGGCGCGCAACGCCCAGCATGGCGCTCTTGCCCGTTCCGGCAAAGCCGACAACGACACCAAGACCACGACCATCGGTGATGTGCGCCAGCGCATCAATCTGCTCGCCTGACAGAACAAGCCCGCGTTGCGCGGCCCGCGCCAGCGCTGCCTCGCGATGTACGTCACTCACCGCGTGTCGCTCGTCCAAATCGATACGCTCCGCCGCGCGGTGAAGATGCTGCTCGGTCTCGATCATCTGCCTTGTGGTGAAGCGGTCTTCGCCGCGCCTGTCCTTGCCGAGTTCGACCAGATCGGGTGCATTGCTAATGGCTGCCACCACCTTGTTGAACTGCTCCACTCCGTCGCTGTGGCGATGCGCAAACTTCGCAATGTCTTTTCGGGTGAAGGTCGATTGCTGATGCGTGATGGCATCGAGCGCCACGGATGGATCGGCAAGGATGCGCGCACCGTTGTTGCGCGCGATCTCGCGATGCAGTTCAGCGCGATCTGCTTCAGTGTCGCCAGGAGCAAGGCCGCCCCCCTCGATGCGTTGCGCCGGTGCGCCGATCTGGGTTTGCGGCTCCAGGGCAATGCCCTGCGCTTCCAGACTGCGATGATCGATGCGGGCGTCTATGTCGAGTTCGGCAAGGCGTTCATTGGCCAGCTCCGCCCATCGCTCGCGCCAGCGCTCGACCAGCTGGGTAGCATTCCAGTCTCGAACCTTGGCACCAAAACCGTTCTCGTCCACGGATCGCATGGTCAGCATGACATGGGCATGCGGCTTGGGACTGCCATCCTCTGCCCTATCCCAGTGCACATTGAGGTCGGCAACCATGCCCTTGCTGACGAACTCGGCCTGAACAAAGTCGCGCGCCAACTCGATGCCTTGCGCTTGGCTGAGTTCACGCGGGAGCGCAAACTCGACCTCACGCGCAAGCTGCGCATCCTTACGGACCTCGAACGCCTCGACGTCGTTCCACAGCCTCTCACGGTCGCGCCAGACCTCCGGTACATCCTCAGGCAGCATCACCTCGGAATGGACGACACCGCGTTTGGCCGAAAAATCATGGCTTCGATCAATGCGCTCGTCGCGTAACCGCGATGCGGAGCGGTAGGCCGCCGACGCCACAACGCTTGAGCCGGCCTTGCGGCCAATGACCTTGACGTGAAGATGAAAAATCGCCATCGCGACAGGATCATTTGCACGTCAAAGCCTACGTCGGCACGACGTATAAGCGCGCCCTCCCTCGAAAAAATCTCGGGATGGACCAGCCCGTCCCGGACTGTCTCGGCGACCCTGAAGCCTTCCGGCAAGCTGTCGCCTATCATCGCCACATCGACAAGAAATGGAGACAGCCATGCGAAAACCACGTGACTTCGATACGGAACTGAAGGCGCTGGAAGACAAAGCGCGAGAGCTCAAAACGCGAAAGGTGCAGCAACTTGGCGAACTGGTGATCGCCACAGGCGCCGATCAGCTCAGCACCGACGAACTGGCCGGCGCGCTCGTCGCAATCACTGAGACGAAAGACACGGCAAAGCTTGAGGCATGGGCGAAGCGTGGAGTGATGTTTTTCGAGAGCGGCTCCCGGCGAACTGCTCCGGCATCTCAGCGCAACCTGCGTGGCGCTCAAGCGCAACCGGGCAGCACTCAATCGTCTGCAAGCGGCACAGGTTCGCAATGACATGAGGACCTGGCAGGTCGAGCGCCGCAAGCGCACCCGACATCTGATCGAACTGGGAGGCCTCGTCGTCAAGGCGGGCATCGTCGACCTGACCAAATACGATCGCGCCACCATCTATGGCGCGCTGCTTACGGGTGACAACGCCACGCTGACATCGGAGCTTCAGACGGCTCAGACCGATCTCGCGGCTTCTCAGGCCCAGGTGGCTGATCTCGTCGCAAAGTCGAACGCGAACAATGACGCGCTTGCTGCGGTGCTGGCGCCGGCCAATCCACCGCAGCAGTGACGGCGCGAGGAGGGTATGCACACCAGCGAACCCTCATCCGCGACGCCGGAGCGATGCGGGCAATCGCCGCCCGCATTCTCAGAACGTGCGCCTGTCGTTTATTCGAGCTTCGACCAATCAATCTCGATGACCAGCGGACCGGTCGGCTCGATGAGATGGTCGTTGATCTTGATGCCACGCTGCTTCAGTTCTCGAACACGCAGGTTGAGATCATCGGTTCGCAACTGGCCTTTCGCTGGCCGGTTGGGGAAGGTAACCACATCGATAGTGATCCCCGGGGCGTTGTCCGGCTTCAAATTGGCAAGATCATTCCGTTCATTCCAACGCGTTCCAGGCGGAAGGGTGACGATCCTGAAGCTGCTGCCATCAACCAACACGTGGGCCTGGTTCCGGCTGCCACGGTCGATCAGCGCATTAATGAGCTTCTCAAGCACGTCATCGGAGAGCAGCAAGGAGTAGGCCTCCCTGGTCTTCCGCGCATTCTCGGCAATAGCCTGAGACTGCGCGGTTACCGCCGCCGCCATCTTTTCCTTCTGCCGGTTCTCGGCGTCTTGTTGGTACTTGCGGATATCACCCAATGCCATGGTTTCCTCCTTTGGCTACGCCGGGGAAGGCGGGGCTTTTAACGGATGCGAGGGTAGCTGGCTAGGCATGGTTAACGAAATAAAAAGTGGGCTTTTTGACTTGAAAGATGGCTGATCTGACACCACAGCAGGACGCGTTTTGCTTGGCGTACATCGAAACCGGCAACGCCTCCCAAGCATACCGCACGGCCTTTGACGTGGGTGAAAACACCATGCCCGCAACGTTGTGGAGCGAGGCAAGCCGCCTCACGCGGCTAGACCGCACAGGTGCCAAATGCCCGCAACCGAGTTGACCCCGAAGCAATCGCGCTTCGTCGACGAATTCACTCAGTTCGGCCATTTGATAGTTTCCTCCGTTCTCCAAGGCACTCTGCCTACGCCTTGGACGGAAGGCGTGGGCGATTCCGATATTGAGAAATATTTGGCAGCTGGGGGGCTGCTTATTGCGGAGGTGGCCCGCAAACGTCCATAAACGCAAGCGCGCCCTTCGCCGAATTATCGCTGGTGCCTGCCAACGCCTCCCTATTCGCGGCTGAGACCTCGTCGACAGCCTTTTGAACCCTGTCCGTGATCAGGGTGACGTTGGGCTTGCCGTCGAGGTGCTGCAGTTGGAAATTCAACGCCACGAGATCTAGCATCGCAAGCTGAGCCCGCCTCAGTCCCTCTTGAGCGGCCCTCGCATTCGATACGCTTATGATAAGTTCGCCGCGGATGAGTTCGCACTGCTCCCGCGAAATTTCCATCGCCTGAGCATCGCCAACAGCGGCTGCCAGAATGGCGGTCAACGCTAGTCGGCTGAACATTCTTACCCCTCCCGTATCTCGTTGCGATCAGGTGCTGACTTTGGCGCGCTTCCGAAGCACCTCCATCGCGTCCGCGTGACGTTGTGTGGCCAGTCTAATTGCCTGCAGCTCCTGGAGGGCGGATCCCAGAGCGACGCTTAGAATACCCATCCCGAAGAACAAGGCGCCGAGGATTTGATGGATGGCGGAAATCGCTGCGCCGTAGGCAGCCAAGCCAGCCAAAATCTGCAAGGCGCCGAACACTACGATGACTACTCCCATCTGCAGTTCCCCCGTTTTTAATATTTGAATGCCGGCGTCGATCCGGCCGCACCGACCTCCATATCGATGCACCCGTCGAGGACTGTGTAAGATCCGCCGCCACCCATTCTGGCCAGGCTATCGCAATAGCTCCGGGTCTTCTCTGGGAGGGAAGTCCATTGCGGTTTGCGTTTGTTGTAGGCGTTCTGCTCCATCTCCATGCAGCCGTTGTAAACGACCGCCGATCCGCCGCCGGTGTCTGATAGTTGACGGCAGTAGGCGGCTGCGTCGTAGCGCGGTATCTGCTGGCTGTGAGCGACCGGAACAGCCGCACATAGCGCGACAACAGTGACGACCGCCAATCGTTTCATGTCCCCTCCATCACCTTGCGATATTTCATCGTCTTGCCTTGCGCCAGCCGGCCGCCACGGCTTCGGCTTCACTGCAGAACCACCGTTCTCCATACTGGGGGCTGATCTTCGTCTCCCAGTAATGTTCCTGGCCGGGCACGTGGTAAATCCGCTCCCCCGTGTTGATCGAGATATTTCCTTTGATGTTGCAACCAATGGAAAAAAGCGAGGTGCTAGGAGCCGCGTCGGCGATGCCTTCGGTTTGCATGAGGCTGGGAGCGGCGCCGATGATGCTGGGGTTGTGCGAGAGGATAACGGCGACGGGAACAAGGATCAGAGCGAACAAATACTCGAGCCGCCAAATCCCGCGTCTCCGGCGCTTTCTGGCGTTCTTGCGCCAGCGGTCAGCCTGATCGGCACCGATATTGTGCTGTTGCTGGACTTTGCCCACAGTCCCATTCTCCCCCGCGGGCAGAATGCTTCCATTAGCGAAAAGAGTCCAGAGAGCTTTAGTTGAGGCTAATGTTACTTCAGCCGGCGATCACCACGGCCGGAACATTCTTCGCCGGGTGAAGTTCTGAATCTGCCTTGGTTTTGATCCCCGTGGGCCAAGGCCGGAGGCTGCCTCCATCAGCTTCCACAGCCCGCCTTGGACGGGGGCAAAACTGTCTGGGGCGGGCTACTTCTAGCGTGAGTCAGCGATGGAATCCCTTCGCCTGTGAAGCGAATTCCGGCATTCTCAAATGCTTTGCGAATGGCCGTGATGTTGTGGGGACGGGGTTTCCTGATGCCATTCTCAAGAACGGCGATCGTCATCTCGCTGAGATTGGCTTTTGCGGCAAGGCGCACTCGCGACCAGTTCAGTAGGGCTCGCGCTGCCCTTGCTTGATCGGCTGAGAGTAGGTGTCGGCTGTCCATAGGCACGGAACATTCGACACGGCTAAAATGTTCCCCTGACCTCTGCGACGGTCAGAGGCGTGGCTTGCCTATAAGTCGCGACTTATGCAATATCCACCACGTTCTTCACAGCAAGGCGCTCGGCATGCTGTCTCGGATCGATCACCATCCCTGCGACATCTACGCCATCGCTCGCACGTGCGGTGTGAAGCTTCATGACAGCGGCCGCCAGCCGGGGCACTGCTACTGCAAGCCGACCCTTCGGGCGATCGGGCGCCGGCATGGCGAGGCGCACCTGGCCATGGTGCTGAAGGTGATCAACTCGACCGGCAATGGTTTAGAGTTGCATGCCGCCACGCTGCAGGCCGTTTCCTATCTCATCCTGATCGAAGTCATTCCGATCGGCTCGGCCTTGTTCGAGGCCTTTGACCGGATCGACCTTGGCCACGTCCGCCGCATGGCCAGGGCGATGCCTGGTCTGACTTCCAATAACATGGTGGCGCTGCTGTATCCGATGCTGGCCGGCACCGCGATTTTCGAGAAGGTGGCAGCATGATCGAAATCGAGATCGAGGGCGTCGGCATCTATCGATTGCCAAACCAGTGGCAGAGCCAGCGGTTGAGGCGCCTGCGCGGCGAGGCGCGCCATACCGCGGTGCTGGCGATCGGTTGCGGGATGACGGTACGCCAGTTCAACAAGCTTCCGGCCGACAAGCAGCAGGAAGTGCACCGGGCCTATTTGGCCCTTATGTCGCCATCCAATGTCGTGCCGCTGGCAAATCTGGCGCCGGCCGACACTCGGGCAATTCCACGCGGCCACCTATCCGTCGACCAGAAGCTCGCCGTCGGT
Source organism: Mesorhizobium sp. 131-3-5 (assembly GCF_016756575.1). Classification (NCBI taxonomy): domain Bacteria; kingdom Pseudomonadati; phylum Pseudomonadota; class Alphaproteobacteria; order Hyphomicrobiales; family Phyllobacteriaceae; genus Mesorhizobium; species Mesorhizobium sp. 131-3-5. The sequence goes on along the minus strand of NZ_AP023254.1, from coordinate 6,525,600 downwards.
CGCTGGCTGCTCAAGGTCAAGGCCTCGATGCCGCATGGTCATTTCGGGCCGTGGATCGAGACGCAAAAGGGTCTTTCCCGCAGTATGGCCTCGCAATGCATGCGGCTGGCCACAGGCGGGCGCCAGGACGCGCGGGAAGAGTTGGCGGCGTAGGATAGCGGCGGGCAAGAACGAGGCTTCCGGCGGCCCGACAGTCCCCGTTGGGGTGGGTTTGTATGACCGTCGGGCCTAACCGACTCGGGCGAGCCGGCTGACGTGACCGTAATATTAGCAAATCTGCAACAAAACCCGGAGCGGCGGTTTTCCCCCGTTTTGTCCCATTTTGGGACGGCCGCAATGGCACTGCTTTTGCATCTGACAGCGTGCCGGTTGATCCCGGCCCTGATCGCGTACTCTGATCGGGTTGTAGGCTCGCCGGGCTTGAGGTTGTTGGGGTCTTCGTCCGGCGAGCTTGCCGTTTACACATGCACCCCCTTTGTTATGGTCCGAAATCAAGTGGCTTATGCCCTGGCCGTTCATGCCAGATGATTTGACGAAGATCCCGCATGTCCACCAGCTGCCCGCAGGCCGGGCAGGGATAAAAGTTCTCCCGCTCGTCGGCTGGCTCGCCCTCATGCCGTTTTCCAGGGATCGGCGGCCCAAGGTCAGATAGCTTCGTCATCGCTATCGAACTTTCAATTCGTCTAAAATGTTCCGGAACTATTTTAGCGCAGGCTAATTGAATCGCGGTTTGTGAGTCCTGTGCATGCGTTTGAAGTTCGTCGCGCCCTTGATGCCGACCCTGGTGGAGAAGCCACCAGAGGGCGATGGCTGGATTCACGAGGTCAAGTTCGATGGCTATCGCTCGCAAATGATCATCGACGAGGACGGCACGCGCATCTACACGCGTAACGGCCACGATTGGACAGCCAAATATTCCGACCTGGTGAAAGAGGCTGCTAGCCTAGGTGCCGAGAATGCCATCGTCGACGGTGAGATCATCGTTTTGAACGAGGCCGGCCTGTCCGACTTCGGCGAGCTGCGAAAGGCGATCACCAGGCGGCAACACGACCTATATTTCGTGGCCTTCGACCTTCTGCACCTCAACGGCCACGACCTGCGCGACATGGCGCTGGAGGAGCGGCGCAAGATCCTGGCCAGCATGATCGAGCCCGGCAGGCGTATCCAGTTCAGCGAGCCGTTACCGGGCGAGGCCAAGGCGATTTTCCATCTGCTCGACAAGGCAGGCCTTGAAGGAATGGTATCGAAGCGGCGCGACAGTAAATACCGAAGCGGCCCGTCGACGAACTGGTTGAAGGCGAAATGCTATTCCGTTGATGAGTATGATCTGCTTGGCGTCGAACGCGAGGCCGGAAAGCCTGCCTTCGCCTTGATGGCGGATCGGGCGACCGGCCGCTATGTCGGTTCGGCCTTTATCAATCCCAGCCGCGCGATCCGCGAACGGCTATGGCAGCGCGTCCAGGAGCAGGCCGGACCGGCGCCGAAGGGTATGAAGCGGCCGGCGACGCAGTGGGTCAAGCCGGGCATCATAGGCCGCGTGAAGCACTTGCGCGGCGAGGAAGATTTGCGGCACGCTTCGCTGCAGGATTTCCGGGAGGATATCGATGCCAATACGGACGAGGGCGAATGAGGCCGGCATTTTCGATCCATCCGAGTTAGCCTTACTCGGCAGGGTCTTTGAGCATTTGAAGCTTCAAGCCCAGTCGCCGGAAGCGCGAGACGCCATCGCCTCCCGCATCATCGCCAACTACATGGCCGGCATCAAAGACGAGGCTGAACTTGTCTCGCTCTCAAAACAGCCCTTGGGGCGCTAGCGGGAGGAAAAATCGGTGGCAGTCGCTAAGAAGGATCAGGAGCGCGCCAATTACGCTTGGATGTACGGCGCACAGGCGCGCAAGGACGGCAAGGAACGCGCCGTGCCGCCTTTCTGGCAGGAGCATGCTGACGCCTGGCTCGAGGGCTTTGACGACGTGCCTATGGGCGGCCAGGCCAAGCCTGTTCGCTCCGACATGGAAGCGGAAGTCGACGAGGCCGCCGTCGGGAACCCGGATGCCGGAACCTAAGCGACAACTCGAGCTTATCGCGTCATGAGCACTCGAGGAATCAACTTCCTGGATCAATGGATCGCCAACAACGTCCCTGAGACGACTAAGGCTGATGTCATCTCGGTCGACGAGCTCACGCACAAACTCATCGCGGACGCGAAAGCGCTTGGCATCAAGCGGGGGGAGATCGACGAAGAGGTGGATAGCCTGTATCGCACGATCCTAGACGCAATTGTGCATTACGACCCCGGCCTGCCTGAATAGCCCTTGCCACCGAGATCGAGGCGAGGAATATAATCCTCCCGTTGCGGCGAACCCCCTCAAACAGGAGATCGCCAATGGCCAGGTCAAAACCATCCAAGCAGTTATCCGAGGCTGAAATCGAGCGCTTACTGGAGGCAGCGGAAGCGCTGCACAAGAGCATCGTCAAGCCATTTATATCGCCACACTGCGACCCACTACCGAGCTACGCGCGTCCTGCACGAGGTGCTGTTGAGGGCAGTGCGGGAAGTGACCGGGAAGGAAGTCGAATTCATCCAGTGGAACACCACAGGACCGGTGCGGCCTCCTGCGGCGTAGGCCAACAGGCTTAATTGCGAGTTGGCTTGTGTGGGGATAAATCAATTAGGCGGGGAGGAACCCGAGCCCCCACCGCAATGGCCGGTGCGGTGTCCGTCGCGCCCCAATGCCCCACCCGCACCGGCCAGGTTGGCTACCGCCGATCGAAATCGGCAAGCCCGAGACGTATTCGCCGGCCCCTCTGCGAAGGCTAGGGCGAACGACTCCAATTCGAATGATCGGGTTAGTCCTTCCTCGCCATCAACCACACGGACGAACCACTCTCCGCCGGCTTCGAGCACTTCAACGCAGGGATCAACCTGAGAGAAACATCCGAACGAACGCGCGGTCGGTTTATCGTTTTCTCAGGTGGCGCTCAAAAATCGCCAGCTTGTCTTCGTAGCCAATCCTCACCTTCGTCTCGCAGCTTTCGCATTTGAAGCTACCGAGCGTTTTCAGCCATGATCCCTTTCTCACCGTCGTATATGAACAGACCGGACAGTGAAACTCGATCGCTACATCGCGCAGTTCATCGGACAAGGGCATGGGCAATTCGTCTCTTCCACTCGGCAAAACCGGTGCTCAAAACGAACGGAGAGGCCCATGGTTTCATCGGAATCAGAATTTTCGTACAAGCGCTCGCACTAGCCAGGGAGATCGGCGACAAAGTGCGAGTCGATGAGATCACGCCGAAGGTGAAGAGCTAGAGTAAGAGGCTGAAGCCACCCAGGCCGGCCACCAGGAGCGAAGCAGCCATGCCTACCATATCCCGCTGCCGATAGCGCCAAATGGCGCTGGCGAGCATCAGGACGGTGACGGCGACAATGTAGAGGGTGATCAAGCTCATTCCTAAGGCAGCCCCCTAATTCCATTCATTATCGGCCAGGGAACGCATCGCTTCAATGATCCGCTCTACCTTGCTCTCCGCTTCATTGAACAGATTTATGGACAACATGGCGCCGCCGCGCACATTTTGCTTTGCCGACCCGACAGGGCGGAAACGGTTGTTGCCCAGATCTTCGATGTAAACGGTTCCTGATACGCCGCTCCAAGATCCCCAAGTCACGCCAGTAGTAAAGGCGACAAGGCCAGCCTGTTCGTCCGCGTTGTCGAGTCTCCAACCGATCTGCAGCACTGCCTTGGCTGCTAGCTTCACAAGGAGTGCTTTAGTGCCGATGAACGTACCGTCACGCTGAAGCTCAGCCTTTGTCGGTTGCGCTACTTTATTGCCGGCTGCTTCGATCGGAGCGCCACAGCCTATACAGTTCGGCGCTTTGTCCGAGACTTCGCGACCACATTCCCCACAAGTTACAAGTGCCATTTGAAACCCCTCCCAAGGCTATTGCTCAACATCGCGCTGGGCAGCGGCAAACGCAAGCCGGCTCCCCGGAGGGAGTGCTTGACGATTTCAGCGAACGGGCGCAGCAAGTGCGCAGCGCTGGCTACGGCAAAGGAGCCTGGCGCAAGGGGGATAAGATGATTGCCGGCAAATGCCCGAAATGCGAGAAACCCGTTCTGCGCGGCAACCTACACGGTTGCGATGTAGGTGAGCCAATGGGCCGCTCCTGGAAGGCCGTACAGATCAACTGCCCCTCGTGCGGCATCGTACTCGGGATAGCTATTGATCCCGTGGCATTGAAGACTGACATCGTGCGCGAAGTGCTCGAAGGGCTTGGTGCTGCGCCAAAACGACGGTGACGCGGCTGGCTATTCCTGAAGGATGTCCACGCCTATTTGCCAGTGGACCTGAACAAGGAAGTTGAAAAGCTCAACTTGCCCGGTTTCGTTCAAGAACTGGAGGATGTCGCTCATTGGCGGCCGCCCGGACATATAGTTGCCGGGGCCGCTGTATAAAGCGCCACCAGGACCGGAATAGAGCCCGCCTCCGGGACCTGTGTAAAATCCCCCGCCCGGACCTCTATAGAAACCACCCCCTGGACCGGTATACGCGCCTCCTCCAGGCCCCCGGTAAAGACCTCCGCCCGGGCCGGTATATTTGGCTCCCCCAGGGCCCGAGTACCGTCCGCCACCTGGGCCGGTGTAGGCTCCGCCACCTGGACCAGTGTACATGCCTCCTCCAGGGCCGGTATATAACCCGCCGCCGGCCCCCGTATATCGGTTTCTAGGCCACATAATTCCCCTCCCTAGGCGACAGTCCGCTCGATCGTGACTTTCTTCCCGCGGGAGAGAGCGACCAGAAGCCCGAGTATGATGTCGCCGAACACCCAAAGCCAAAGCAACATCCCGACCGCGAGAGTCCCGCCGATGGCGGTGCCAGCCTGGCCGGCGGCATCTGTCGTCGCTTGGTAGTGCTCGCTGGAAATCTTGATTGCGTAGAATATCCATAGCCCCATCAACGCATTGAAGGCCAGGAACATCCACCAGAAAATCATGCCAAAGAAACCGCGCTTGCGTTTCTCGATGCGCTCTATATGCGGCATAGTAATTCCCCCCTGTTTATTTCCCCGGCCAACAATTGCGCAAATGAGGCGTGCGCGCAAGCCGTCTCCCAGGAGGGCAGTGCCTAACGATTTGTGGCACCGGCCACAGGCGGGCGCCAAGACGCGCGGCAGGCTTCGGCGGTGTAGGACAGCGGACAGGGGAAACGCCCGCTGTTGGGTTCCCTGTGGACGACTCAGAACCTCCCCGATATGGTCGCCGCGGGCTCGGGGAATGAGTGTTGTCCTCAAAACAACCGCTTTTAGAGCAGATGCGCCGGAACCCACGAGGGGACTGGACCATTGACGACGTAGCAAAACTATGTGCAGAGCACGATATAGAACTTGAGGCTCCATCGTCCGGCAGCCACTACAAGGCGATCAGCCCTTTCCTCCCAGGGCATCAGACCGTCCCCGCGCGCCGGCCGATTAAGCCCCCGTACATCAAGTCTCTGGTAGCAATGGTGGACGCACATATCGAGTTCATGAAACAGGGCAATCTGGGAGCATGACTATGGACTATCCGATCATCATCGCCCCCCTCGGTGAAGAGGACGGGGGCGGCTATCTCGGCTTCGCACCGGATCTTCTCGGCTGCATGTCCGATGGCGAGACGCACGAAGAGACGCTTGCAAATACGAAGGAAGCCATTGCGGAATGGATCGAGACCGCGGAGCGCCGTGGTATGGAAATTCCAGCGCCAGGATCGGCAGCATCACGCGAACGCAGCGAAAAGGAACACTTGGTCAGCGCGCTCAAAGATCTGGCCGGGAGTGTCGACCATATCGAAAACCGTATCCAGGAGTTGGAGCGCGTGGTCCGGGATATGGAAGATCGCTTCCATCACGAAGATGCTTGGGCGAGGTTCGCAGACATCACGTCCTTGCCCGTCACGAGACAAACCAAGCATTCGGTTTGCTGACCCTTGAGGCCGGGGGATTCCTCAATCGGAACCTAATATGCGTGCGCAGATTATCGCGTCATGAGCACGCGCGGCACAAACTTCCTTGATCAATGGATTCGGAACAACGTCCCCAAGACGGCCGGCGCCGACGTCATCTCAGTTGCCGAGTTGACCCAAAAGCTATTTGCCGACGCCAAAACGGTCGGCATAGGCAGTACCGAAATCGAGGAAAGGAAGACACCGGCAGCGTCTACGAGGCGATCCTAGACGCGATCGTGCACCATGATGCCGGCTTGGCGGATTGAGCGGCCTTGCTCTATACGGACCCGATGGGAAAAGGCTGGACCTTCCAATCGCTGATCGATGAGAAGATGAAGGTGACAGCGCACTGCCATCACGCGCCGTGCAATCACCATCAGGTGCTAGATATCGCCAAGCTTCGCGACCGGTTCGGGCCGGATGAGCCAGCCATGGCAGATGATCTCATTCCAAAGCTCAAATACGCCAAGTGTGGCAGCAAGCGGGTCGGCTTGATCTATACGCCCGACACCAGCCCGACCGGCTACGGCAAGGCCAAAGGTGGATGACGCCCTACAGCGCGCGGGAGCCAAGCTGTCTGATAATCACTCCAATGCGCGAGTGTGATTGAGCCGAAACCGAATGCGCAGACGTGGCAACTCGTCGAGGAATATGCTGGTTGGCTTCCCTGGCGGGTGCTATCCGTAGAAGCTGGGGGACATTGGGGGGGCGCGGGACTCGTTGGAAAAAAAGCTGGCATGGACGATATCGATCGTCGCGCTCTTGAACTCGATTGTTTCAGTTTTCGTTGTTGTGGTGCCAATAGCAGTCAACCTATTCACGCCTAAGAATTCGGATCTCATCTACTCCATCCATGCGAACGCAGACCGATCGATCGGTATTCTGGTTTCAAACAGCGGCATCAGAGCAGGAACTATTTCCGGCGCCTCGTTGTCTGGTCAAATCGGTGATGAGGAAATCAACAGCCTAGAACTTGAGATCGCGGAGTTAGGCGGCAGGGCGGCAATCGTATCCCCGAGCGAAACAAGGCTGCTCGCGCTCACCGTTTCGAAGCAGGTGCCGGGAGTGCGCGTGTTCGATATACTGCCCTGCGGAAGGGCGGTAACGGTATCCATTGATGTGAGATCAATAGATTTCCAGGGGCAAAGACATGAGGACAATCTGCCCATACACTGTGCCGAGCAGCGTGACTTCCTTATGTCCTTGGCTGAAGAAGATGCGCTGAAAAAAAGCCCGCCACCGTGAGGCAGCGGGCTTCAAGCGGCAAGTTTCCCGGTTGATATCAGTTGGGGCCCGGCGTCGCTGCCATCTTCTCCGCGAGATCGCGTGCAATCCAGAGCATGGAGTCGACCGCTTGGTCGCGGTTGTGGTCGACCTTGCCGAAAACACGATCACAGATGACGTCGAGCAGATCACGCAGGTGCTTTGCGTCCGCCTGCAGATCATCGAGGGTCGGGGCGTTCATTTCGCACCTGCCGGCGCCAGCGCTTTAATCAACTGGGCCTGATCAAAATCATCCCATTCGATGAACGTTCTGCACGATGCCATGAACTCGCCCTTGCGCGCAGCTTCGGCCATGTTCGCCGGCCGATGATCGAACAGAGCTTGGCGCGTCTTGGTGACCAGCGCGTTGGCCCGCACCACAGCCGGCGACTTCGGGTTTTCGCCGGGAGTGGCATCATACGCCGCCAGAGCACCGACGTGCGCGGCGAACAAGGCGCCGAGCTCTCCGACAATGCGCAAGCCGCCTTCGGCGCGTTCGTTGTCCCGGGCCTCGTAAAAGGCTTTCTTCATTTTGTGCGACATAGTCACTGCCTGGCAGGCGATGAAGAAAAGCCGGGCAGCTTCCGTGCTGGTAACGATGATGTCGTCCTCGCCGGATTTGGAAAAATGCGTCTCGCACATGTCCATGAGGACATCCACCATGTTGTCAGCATCACAGATCAGGGGCTCAAGGTCAGTGAAACGGATAGCCTCTCCGGCCAGGTTGGTGGTGGCGTTCATGACTCCACCGCGCGACTATGCTGCACAATAAGAGCAAAGCCGAACGAATGATCGACGGTCACCCGCCAATCGCCCCCGTGCATATCTTCCATTGCTGCCAAAAGCTCTTTGGCAAGCCGTGTGACGCGCTCGCAGGGCGTTTCCGCTGGCTCGGTAGTGGGAACGCCTGAAACCGCTACGGCCGCCGCGGCTCCTATGGCTGGAACAGATGCCAACGCTCCAAGTAGGACGCGGCGAGAGAATCTCCCGGCGATCTTGGATTGGGCAACGGCTCGCGGTTTCAGGACCGGCGAAAACCCAGCGAGGTGGCGCGGACACCTTGATAAGCTGCTTCCGGCCCGAGGCAAGGTCACGAAGGTCCAGCACCAGACGATCGAAGCTATCGACAACGATATCCGCACAAAGCTCGAAATTGAGGACGGCCCGCGTTCGCATGAGATTCGTCGTCATCTTCTCGGCCTGAAGGAAAATGCGCGTCTTACGGTTGCGTTGAAGGCCATTGATGCTGGCGACAAGGAAACGATGGCAGCCGTTCTGATCGGACCGGCATTTCTAACGGGGTTTACGGACGAGCAGCGCGCGATGCTCCGCAATCGACAAGCCGAGAAACTGGCTGGCGACCTGATCGCCCGCAAAAGGATCATTGAAAAAGCCAAGGCGACCAATATGCGGACGCTTGATGAATTGCTTCCGGCCCTCGACGCGATCTTTCCGCGTCATCGCATTGAAGAGATCAAGAAACGGATGCAGGCGACGAAGACGGTTAAGGACAGCTTTTTCAAGCTGTGACTAAGCATGCTCGCCGGCGCGTATTCTCTTGTGCCAATTATTCCCTTCTGCGTAATGTCAATAAAAATGCGGGAGGGGATATTGCCGATTGGCGACATTGCGCAAAGCATGCGAACCAGAATGCCATGGCCCGTAGGACAAAAAGTCCTACGCGAGCTTGATTTCGCGAGAGGGCAGGGTTGGGACCAGACAGTTCTCAAGATTACGAATGCCCATGTTAGCGAGGAAAAACTCGCTGATTTAAACGAAGCTTTGCGCGAACACCTGTTGTTTGGTGAGAAGAGTACCCGATTTTATGAACTTGACGATGCCGAGATTGCGGCTTGTCAGACAGCTGCTATGTCAGCGGCGATCGAAAGCACGGCATTCAGCGAAGCCTATCCAAGTCTTGTTGACGAGAACCAGTTGGCGGGCCTGTCAAGCGTCCCCTTGTTGACAGCAATCGAGGAAGACGAGGAGGGGACAGCGTTTGTATTTTGTTCGGTCCGCACGATTGTCGTACGTGAGCCGCTTGGGCCAGAGGATTTCCCTGGCCAATCAGCGGACGCGATTTTTGAGTCATTTGACGAAATTATCGGCCTAAAAAATAGGCGATTGCAGGCGGTCGATGTAGTGTGGGTTCCGAATGCTGCAGGCCGCGCGGACGTCAGAGTGGACTTTCCGGCGGGCATGGCACACGAGGCCGTAGAAGCTGCGCATTTGATCTTGCGGAACGCCTTTAATACGCTTGTTGGCGCGGCGATCCTGGGTGATCCGGTCAATGTTTTCCGCCTGATTGATCGCATGTATTTCGACCCAAACGAGGGTTCAGTTGTCGAGATCGGATTCGGAACGACAACCGCCTCGGTCAAGCACGAAAAGATGCGACGTAAGGGCCTAAATCTGCGCACCGAATCCTACCACGTTGGCGGAAAGGCCGCACTCCGCACACCCATCGAGCCATTTCGTGTCAGCCTAGTGTGGAGAAGACACATTGGGCGAGACAGATTCTCATTTCCGGAATTAGGCCTCAATAGCAATTCGCGAGTTGCCGGATCAGCAGCGCCCGCTATGTTCTCGGTGATAATTCGGAAATGCATGGGTGCATCTGACTACGAATTTGTGCGGTCAAGAATCGAGCATCATTTGAATACACCTGCCGCGTAAGGTGCGGGAAATAAATGAGCGCCGACGACATCAGAAAAGAGTTGAAGGAACGATGGGCTGGAACGCGGGCGGTTGAGCTCTGTTTCCAGATCGTGGATTTCGTCGCAAAGTTGCCGGCCGATCATTCAAGAATGCTCACATTTAAAACGATAACCCACATTACCGGCAAAAAGTCAGTCGATGATGATCTCTTAGCTGCAATAAACATTCTCGCTAGTACGCGTATTGCAGCTTTAGACGCTCACGCGATGTTCGTGGACGATGATAACGAAGAGCATGAAATTGAACCTAGCGAATTGGCCTCCGCCCAAGCAACCGGAATTCTCGTTCACCCCGAGACGGGCGAAAAGGTCTCTGACTACGAGGGAAAAGTTTTCCCATTCTTCGTGCCAACCGAACGATTTGCAGCGGGCAAGTGATGGCGGTCGCTGACGATTCTTATAGCGTCAAACAATTGAAAGATATGGCTCCGAATACGCCATCATTGATTAATATCGAAAGATTCTTCGCTTCGGATTTTGGCGATCAGCAGAAGCTAATTGAGCGCGCCATCGACTATTGTGCCTTGAAGTTGGCCGAAAACCGACACTTGAAGCAGAATCGTAGCGAAGACGAGCTCACTATAGATGTAATTGAGATACTGCTTGGGATGGGTTACGACGCAACCCATGATACTCAAATCGGTGGGCATGTTGATATTCTTGTGCGCGGCAAGCGTGATTTCCTCTGGATTGGCGAATGTAAAATCCATGGCGCATATGATTGGCTATTGAAGGGATATCAGCAATTGGATACTCGCTATTCCACCGGCAATCCGGGCCAGGAGACCGGCGAGATTTTGATCTTCGTTTACAACGCCGGGCTGGATGAGGTTGTGGCGAAATGGATGGAGCATTTGAAAAACAATCGGACCGACGTCACGGTTGAAGTGTCGCCATCGGACAACCTAGTCAACTATTCCACACATCGGCATCCTGGAACGGGGCGGCCATTTCGCGTCCGGCATAAACCGATCAGCCTTTATTGGAAGCCCGACGACAAAGGCAAAGCTTGACCTACTGTGGGTAGATTTGTGGAGTGATCGCTAAAATAGCGGCATTACTCAACGATTTCAATGCGATCTGGCGGAGGGAGTGTCTTCCAAACCTTTGTCCTCCAACGTTTGCTGATGTAGCATAAACCCGTTGATTTCCTTGGGATTACACCATTCTTTGTTTGCCGTTATCCCTGCCCATCCGCTAACATCACGCAACGAAGTTAGGAACGGAGTTGCAGGAAATGGTTCGCTCACTCAACTTGCTGGCAGAAACCGCCATTCGGGCGAAGGGCATGAAGCCTGGGCGGTATAGCGACGGCGGCGGGCTGTACCTGATGGTGAAGAAGGGCGGCACTAAGTCCTGGACGTTCGTTCACTTCAAGGGCTCTGGAAAGGGCCGTGAGTGGAAGGAAGCGGGCCTCGGCTCCTATCCGTCCGTCTCGCTGAAGGATGCGCGCATTGCCGCCACGGATTGCCGGGACCGTCAGCGCCGTGGCCTCGAACCCATCGACACGGAAGCCAAGGTCGAGGCGCCGACATTTGCGAAATGCTCGGAAGACTTCATCGCTGAAGTTGGCAAGAGCTGGTCCAATCCCAAGCATAAGGCGCAATGGGAGATGACCCTCGGTGATGCCTACTGCAAAACCATACAGGCAAAGCCGGTGTCGGAAGTCTCTACCACCGATGTGCTGGCCATCCTGAAACCCGTCTGGCAAGCAAAGCCGGAAACAGCGCAACGCCTGCGCGGGCGGATCGAAAGGGTTCTGGACTTCGCGAAGGCGTCGGGGCATCGATCGGGCGAAAACCCCGCTCAGTGGCGCGGCCATCTGCAACACCTCCTGGCGAAGGGCCAGAAGCTTTTGCGTGGCCATCATAGCGCCATGCCCTATGGTGACGTGCCGGCGTTCGTGAAGCGGCTCCGCGCCTCGGACGCGATGTCAGCAAAGGCAATGGACTTTCTCATCCTGACTGCGGCTCGATCCGGCGAAGTCCTCGGCATGAAGTGGGGCGAAGTGGATCTTCAAGAAAAGCTCTGGACCGTGCCAGCCGCGAGGATGAAGGCGCGCAAGGTCCACCGGGTGCCGCTGACCGATGCAGCCATGGCCATCCTAAAGCCGCTCTCTGAGGCGAGCGTATCGGACTATGTCTTCCCAGGTGAAAGCAAGCGCGGCCTGTCTGTGCCGCTCTCTGTGATGGCTATGACTATGCAGATGCGCCGCATGGAAGTCGGGCAGTATACGCCGCACGGTTTCCGGTCGGCATTTCGGGATTGGGCTGGCGATCAAACCAGCTTCCCGCGCGAAGTGGTTGAAGCAGCTCTTGCTCACAAAGTTGGCGATGCGGTGGAGAATGCTTACCGCCGTTCCGATGCTTTAGAGAAGAGGCGCAAGCTCATGGCGGCGTGGGCAAACTATTTAAATGCTCCAGCGGCGAGGGGGAACCTGCGCCTAGTTGGGGGAAACTAGATTTAGCTTCCGCTGCCGTCCGTGGGACTCTTGACTGGCGATACAAGCCGACATTGCTTGTGGTGGAATGGACCTGTTGTTCGCGGCTTGATTCTGAGCCGGCCGCGATACTGCGTGAAGCACAAGCAGTTCCGCCATTTCCCAGCATAAGGCTGGAGGGGCATTTTGTCGATTTTGGCATCGAGTCATTTTGCCGTGCGCAATGCCAAGAACACAAAGTGAACATGGCTGGTGATAACCTGTGGAAGACTCGGCCAACAATTTCGCTATCGATTTGTTTTTTAACGGCAAAATTTATGCCTGTGGAAACTGGGTACGGCGGTTGTTCTTGTTCGACGCCGAGTCCTCTAAATGCTAGTATGTCCGCATTGATTTGTTGCAGTCTCGAAGGAAGAAAGGAACCAAATGACTAATAGCCCAAATGCTTTTACTGTTGCTGATTTTTGCGACACTTACGGCATCCGCCGCAATTCTGCTTATCTCGAAATGAAGGCCGGGCGATTGGAGTATCGCAAAGCGGGCAGGAAAACTTTGATCCGCAAGGTTGATGCCGATGCCTGGCTAGACAGCCTTCCAAAGGGCAACCCCGAGCCTGCACCGGCAGGGGAAGCTTGAGCGGTTTGCAGACCGCTCAAGCAATCTGCCCCTAAATTTCTCAACCCCTCCCCAGGGACTCGAAATAGGAAACAGACAATGCAGCATGTAGCAGACGCGAGGGCGCCCGTTAATTCACGAATTGACGAAGCGAACAAAAAATTTGCCATCACGTTCCGGAAGTCAGGCAAAGGCGCGCGGCGGGATGAAGTTCCTTCGTTTGCCGGCCGCGAAGCCTGGGAGCTTCGTGAGTTGATCCAGGCGGGTGAGGCGGGGTGTACCCCGATCGACAACCCGGCACCCAGATGGAGTCATTACGTTTGGCTTCATCGTGACACGTTCTCAATCGCTACGGTGATGGGTCATAGCGGCCCCTTAGCGGGACTACATGCCAAGTATGTCCCTTCGCGACGATGCCTCTATCATCGAAGATTCGGCGGCCTGATGGGTGCGGCTAAAGTTGCAACGAGTGGCGCCGTACAATCGTCACATCCGGCGCCGAAGCCGTCTCAAACACAAGGACCGGGGGCAGCAATTGTCATCGGTTTGCCGGAGCACCTATCAGAGACCAGAAACCATAACGAAAAACCTTCCGGTTTTTCTGATCTTGCGATCACAGAGGCGGCAAAATGGCTTGCTGCTGAATCTGCGGACGGCAGCAAGGCGGTGATATCTCAATTGCAGGGCCGGTTCGCGTTGCCGTTCAAAGATGCTGTCGAGGCATGCCTGCAAGCGGCGCTGATCAGGGCGAGGTCGCACTGATGGGTGTCGTGCATAAGCAAGATGCCTGGGTGTCGGCTTGGATTGCTAACATTTCCGATGAAGAGCGCGCGTCGTTTGCCAGCAACCCCACAAGCGCCCTTGCTGATTTATCGACATGCCAAAAACTAGCCCTCGGTCACGGCCGGGTGCGACGTCGCAAGAAAGGGCGGGCTTTTTCGCTGCCTCTCGCCCAACTCCGCGAAATCGAGAAAATCATTAGCTCGCGGTACGGCCAATTCGTTCCAGAAACGGATGATGCTGATGTGTTCATCAAGGCGGCGTTCTATGCGGTCAACGACCACTGTCACAAGGTCGAAGCCGATTTTGAGGAATCGGCCAGGGGCTGGTGCGCACGGTGGGCGCCGTGGGCATTGCCACAGGCTGGAAGCGTGATCCGCCCAATCCTGAATGAGATGGTCAGACGCAAGCACATGTTGGGCGCCCAGGCGGTTGCTCATTTGCTTCAGGTTGGTTTTCTCGAACGCGAACGCCTTCACCTTTTCACCATCGGGGCCTGCGATATCTCAGAGTGCGTCCGCAAAGCGATAGTTAAGGACCGGAAGCGGAAACGCGACAAGGCACGGCAAGCTGCTAATCGGGTCGCCAGCGGGCGGCAAAATCGCGCGTCCAGTCTGGCGCAAATTCAGCCATGGGTGGCGGAAGGGATCAGCCGCCGCACATGGTTCCGGCGTCGTGGCACTGCTTTGTCGCGAGTTGAGATATATACGGCCGGCGACATAACAGTGCCAACGTCGCAGAAGGCCGCGTCTCGGCGACCGTCTCCTTCGATGGCCGAACGTCTTGGCGGGGTATTTCCGGTCGTGGCGCCAACGTCTCGGGGGCGTCCTTCCCTCCAAAGCAGAATCGGCGCTGACAGCGTCAACGGCGGCGCCGAACAGCTCTACGTTGAAGAAAGACGCCAACTGATGGGAGGCGCGAGTTAATGGCTATAATCATTGCATTCCCACTGACGGCCCGGACCCAGCTTGTTCGGGAAACAATCCTCGCCCTTCAAAATCGACATGGCCCGGCTGCTGATCGCTTCTGGCGTTCGGTTCTCAACAGGCAGACCGGCATCCTACAGGTCAGCGGCGTCCTCAATGCCGAAGAGATTGATCTTCAACTGTCGGCGTTCGCTAGTACTGTCATCACCAGCATGCAGGACGAGTTTCTCGAACCTTCGGGAGATGAGGCAAGTGAGATGATCAAATGAGCAAACCAAACACCGCCGCCAAGGCCGCTACCATCGTTGCCGACGATCCCAACGATCGAAAGGGCCGGCTCAAAAACATTGGCGGATCTCTATCCGATCATTGGAACAGCACGCTTGCCAATCAGGCAGTGCAGGCGCTGTGGCTCAAGAACTCAAGCCCAGACGAACACAACAGGCAGTTGAGCGCCACGATCGGCGCTCTGATGGGCATCGGTCCGAAGGACGAACTAGAAGGCATGGTGGCGGCGCAATTGGTCGCTACCCACAACGCCGCGATGGAATGCTACCGGCGCGCCATGATCGGCGAACAGACGTTCGAAGGCCGGCGCGAAAACCTTGTCCAGGCCAACAAGCTGTCGCGCACCTATGCGACGCTGCTCGAAGCCCTCAACCGCCATCGCGGCAAGGGCCAGCAGAAAGTCACGGTCGAGCATGTCCACGTCCACGCTGGCGGGCAGGCCGTCGTTGGAACTGTCAATGCTGCCTCTCAGGCGGGGGGAGGGGCTACCAACCAAATTGAGGATCAACCCCATGCAAAGATTGCAAATGCACTCCAGCCTGCGGTGCGGGGCCAAGACGCGGTCGGCGAACCCGTGCAAATCCCCCGCAATGCCCAACGGTAGGTGCAGATTGCACGGCGGCAAGTCTCCCGGAGCGCCCAGAGGCAATAGCAACGCGTTCAAACATGGGCGGTACTCGGCGGAGGCAATCGCCGAACGTAGGCGGTTTCGCAATCTTCTCGCAGAGATCACAAAAGTAATCGAATTGGTGGGGTGACATGCCAAGATCTCGGGAGCGAGCCACGTTAGAGGCAGGCCTCAATCTCGATATAAACCGCCTGATCCGAAAAGACTTCATCACCCCAAGCCGTTTTAGGGCGATCGGAACTCGGGGACGCACAAGCCGGTATTACATATTGGTAAGAATCGTACATTCTATTGAAAGACGACAACGGGCGACTAACATTTTCTCCATCGTCCGCTTCCTTTAACGGCGGGCGAAGGCCCGGTTAGTCTCCCTGCCAACCTGAAGGCTAGCCGGGCCATCGGCGACGACTGCTTTCTAAGGAGCTTGCGATGGATGGCGTGACGCCCGACGGCAAGGTCAATCCTTGCGTTGAAGTGATGGAAGCCTGCGGAGAGTGGTTCGTCCGTGTGGTTGATGGCGAAGAAGAACTGACCCGATCATTTGAATTGGAGTCGTTCGCCCTAGCCTTCGCGGAGGGCCAACGAATACGTCTCGGGCTCGCTGATTTCGATCGGCTGTAGCCACCCATTGAGGGAATGCCGGTGCGGGTGGGGCTGCGGGGGTTTCGGGCACCCGCACCGTTTGCGGTGGGGGCTCGTGAGTCCTCCCCGCCTAATTGTTTTATCCCTCAACAAGCCAGATCGCAATTACGCCTGTTGACCTAAGCCGGGGAAGCCTCTCCCGCTTGCGGCCTACCCCCTCAAGGAAAATGGAAGCCCGCGCTCTCTCGGCCAGAGGCGCGGGCCGATCAAGGCTGTTCACCCGATCTACGGCAGGGGTAACGCGCCCGCCGCACCGATCAACTTTTAGAGATGGCTAATGTTCCCAGGGCGATGATGATCTAACATTGTCGGCCGCTGTGGGCTTTTAAAGATTTGCGTGAAATCAAAGCCGAAGGAGGCGACAGAGCGCAGCGTTTTGCAATGTGGCAGACCATACTCAATGCCCCCTTCTTTCACAGCCTGGAACTGGCCGTTCTGGACGACGACGGCATGCACGCCTTGGTATTCCCGTGCAGGCGCGCCGTCGACGGGTGGAAAGACGCAACAACTGGCTACTTAGTGGATGTGGAGCCTACCCACTGGCGACTTTGGGGTGAACAGGATGAGGACGCCTAGTGCGATCCTTGCGACGCACCGTTGCCACCATAGCCTGCCCATATGTCACGAGCCGGCTCATTCGCGGATCCGGCCACGGCTCCGCTTCGTTAATGCACACCACCGCTCCGCTTCATCTGTGACGCCCGCTTGAAACAGGTAGATGAGATCTTGAGCGAGTACTTTTCTCTGTTCTCTGTCTTTTTGGGCTAGCCGAAGTTCGGCGCACAAACGGTCAAACACCCGCTGGAGCAAGTCCAGATGCTCGGGCTCGAACACTCCGCCACAGCCAGCGAGAGGCATGACAAGTCGCCTCCGTAACCCACGCAACTAATCTACTCTCGGCACAGGCTCGGAAAAAGTCGAATCGAAAAATTTGTATGGAACCGCGGCACTCTCTGACGGGGAGAGCGCGGGCCGATCGGAGACCGATCTTCGACAAGGGGCGCGGGCACCCGCCCTTCCGCGTGCGTCAATCTTTAGGGATGACTAACGTTCCGCGGGGATCCAAAGCCGTTTTGGCCTCAGTCGACTTCAATAACTTTCCGCGGGGGCTTTTTGGAGGGCGGCCGGCGCCTTTTTACAGGACCTGACCTCTCCGTGGGCTTGGCCGAAAGACGTAGCGCCCGCAATCGAGCCGTCTTTGCATTTCGCGCTTTCGTCTCCGCTTCGACTAACCGCTTCGCTTCTTGCGCGGCGCGCTCGATGCGCTCAATGACGATCCGTCGTTGGGTCAAGATAGCCCTCCCTTGGCTAACCGACCTATGAAATTATCGCTTGCTAAAATTGTTCCTTCGTTGGGTTCCAGCGGACAGTTTGTGACCGCCCCGGCGATATTGTAGCCCCACGAAATCGTTTGGCCCTCGGCGCTTCATTTGGCACCAGCTTTAAGGGTTTTGAAACCTGACAAGTAGGATGCTTTTTGTTCGTATCGCCGTCCAATTCGGAGCTACCGCCATGACGCAGCCGATGGAAGAGTACATACGATTTCAAACTGCGAATGAGGCCTTGCGGCAGGCGCGAGCGCTAGGGGCTACCGGTGACCTAGCCGCCGCCTTCGAAATGCTTTGCACCGCATTAGAGCGCACGATCAAGGACGCTGACGAGGACATTGAGGACCTCGTCCAAGTTTATTATGACCTGGACAGCAGGGTAGGCTAGACCACTTACGCAGGATCGGTGTCGAATTCTGCGCCGTCGACATCGCGGACGGTGTCGCCCACCGCCGCTTCGTTGTCATCTGTCTCCTGGACATCTTGCACGGACGCATGGCGCAGTTTGTTTTCGCCTCGGAGGTAGCGGACACGCGCCCTGAAACCAGGCTTGAGCCATTCCACTTTCGGGCCTGTGACCGCTTCCGGGATACCCTCGGGCCGTCTACCCTTGCGGACCCGTGCCATTAGACGCTCTCGCATTTGTTTGGTCAGAGCGATAGTGGCAGGGCCGGCGTATTTCCCGTCCCGCGCCATGAGCCCAACCGTCTGCTTGCCAGGCTCCCGCTTTAGGCCAAGCAACTCGAAATCGGCGACATCCCAGCATTTCACCTGTGAATCGGCGTGCAAAATTGACCCCATAAGCCGGGGAATCGGCGTCCAATTTTGACCCCCCTGATGCTTTGATTTGCGACCATCAGCTCGTCGTGGCGAGCGGATGGTGTGGGGATGAAGTCGGTGGATACGATTGCCCGGGTTCGGCGCGCCTTCCATGTGCAGGGATGGTCTCTCAAGCGGATTTGTCGCGAGCTGCATGTGTCGCGGAACACCGTCCGCAAGATTCTTAGATCCAATGAGACATCGTTCTCCTACGAACGCGAGCGGCAGCCCAAGCCGAAGATCGGTCCGTGGCAGGATCAGCTTGACGGGTTCTTGAATGGCAACCGTGGCAAGGCGGCGCGCGAGCAACTGACACTGATCCGGATTTACGAAGAGCTTTGCAGTCTCGGCTACGAGGGTGGCTATGACGCCGTCCGCCGCTACGCGAAGAGCTGGGCGAAGGCGCAGGGGTCGGCGACGGCGGACGCCTATGTGCCGCTGTTCTTCGCGCCGGGCGAGGCCTACCAGTTCGACTGGAGCCACGAGATCGTCCTGATCAACGGCGTGACGGTGACCGTGAAGGTCGCCCATGTCCGGCTCTGCCACAGCCGCATGATGTTCGTCAGAGCCTATCCGCGGGAGACGCAGGAGATGGTGTTCGACGCCCACGACAGGGCCTTTGCCTTCTTCGGCGGCGCCTGCACGCGCGGCATCTACGACAACATGAAGACGGCGGTGGAAACGATCTTTGTTGGCAAGGACCGCCAATACAATCGCCGCCTCCTGCAGATGTGCAGCCATTATCTGGTGCAGCCGGTCGCCTGCACGCCGGCGTCAGGCTGGGAGAAGGGTCAGGTCGAGAACCAGGTCGGGCTGGTGCGCGAGCGCTTCTTCACGCCCAGGCTGCGCTTCAAGACCTATGAGGAGCTGAACGCCTGGCTGCAGGACAAGTGCGTCGCCTACGCCAAGGCGCATCGTCACGTCGAGCAACCGGAACGAACGATCTGGAACGTGTTCGAGGAAGAGCGCGGCAAACTGGTCGAGTATCGCGGCCCCTTCGACGGATTCCACACGGTGCCGGCTTCGGTGTCGAAGACCTGCACGGTTCGCTTCGACACCAACAAATACTCGGTCCTGTCGACGGCCGTCGGCCGCCCGGTCGAGATCCATGCCTATGCCGACAGGATCGTCATCCGCCAGGACGGCGTGGTCGTCGCCGAACATGCCCGCTCCTTCGGGCGGAACGAGACGGTCTACGATCCCTGGCATTACGTCCCTGTACTTGCCCGCAAGCCCGGCGCGCTGCGCAATGGCGCGCCATTCCGGGACTGGGCTCTGCCACCAGCGATGGAGCGTATCCGACGCCGATTAAAAGCGGCGCATGACGGCGATCGGCAGATGGTGTCAATCCTGGCCACGGTGTTGACCGACGGCATTGATGCCGTGGAGGCTGCCTGCCAGGACGCGCTCGATCAGAATGTCTGCTCATCCGCCGTCATCATCAACATCCTGGCGCGGCAGCGCGATCCGGCGCCGGCAGTCACCATTCTCACCCCGGACGCTCTTCGCCTGCAGCACGAACCGCAAGCCGACTGCGCCCGCTACGACAGCCTCAGGAGGGCAAGCTGATGGAACGCACCCAGGTTCTGGAACTGATGGGCACGCTGAAGCTCTACGGGATGCGGGGCGCCTATGACGAGGTCATGGCGACAGGCATCAAGCGTCAGCATGAGCCGCCGAGGATCATCGGCGATCTGCTGTCGGCCGAGATCGCCGAGAAGCAGGCCCGCTCCATCAAATACCAGCTCACCGTCGCCAAGCTGCCGATCGCCAAGGACATCGATGAGTTCGACTTCGACGGCACGCCGGTCAATGAGGTGCTGGTCCGGGACCTTGCTAACGGCACCTTCGTCGCCGACCAGCGCAACGCCGTGCTCATCGGCGGCACCGGAACCGGCAAGTCGCATCTGGCAATCGCCATTGCCCGCTCCCTGATCCGCAACGGCTCACGTGGCCGCTTCTTCAACGTCGTCGATCTCGTCAACCGGCTCGAGACCGAGCACCGCGGCGGCAAGCAGGGCCGTATCGCCGACTACCTCACCCGGCTCGACTTCGTCGTGCTCGATGAACTCGGCTATCTGCCCTTTGCCCAGGCCGGCGGACAATTGCTCTTCCACTTGATCAGCAGGCTCTATGAACGGACCTCGATCATCGTCACCACCAACCTGGCGTTCGGAGAATGGCCCGCCGTCTTCGGCGACGCCAAGATGACGACAGCGCTGCTCGACCGTCTCACCCATCATTGCGAGATCATCGAGACCGGAAACGAATCCTGGCGCTTCAAGAACCGCGCCTGATCACCCCATCAAGCTGCCAGCGCCATCCGCGTTCGCCCGGGCTGCGCAACCCTGACCAGCTCCGCCCGGGCGAATGCTGACCGCCGCGCACTGCATAGGGGGTCAAAATTGGACGCCGATCGAGGGTCAGTTTTGGAAGCCGTTTGACATTTCACCTTCACCCAAGAATCGGACTTGCCGGCGCGGTAAGGGCTATTCCTGCGCTTCGAAACGATCCCCTCGAGTCCCATCTTGTCGACGGCCGCGAAGAACTCGGCGCCGTTGCCCTCGACGTGCTGGCTATACTGGATGATGCCGTCGGCTGGCTTCACCAGGTTCCAGAGCTTCGCCTTGCGCTCGATCGCCGGCAGCGCGCGAACGTCCTGCCCGTCGAGGTACATGATGTCGAAGGCGACGAAGGCGAGCAGCTCGGCGTTCCACGCCATGCGGGAATGCATCTGGTGGAAGTTCGGCCCGCCGTCAGGATCCGGAGCGATGTTCTCGCCATCGATGATGAAGGACTTTGCCGGAAGCTTCTCGGCCGCGTCGACGACAGGCCAATAACGCTTTGACCAATCGATGCCGGTCCTGGTGAAGGCGCGCACGCCTTCCCAATCTCGGATCGGCTGGGTGCGGAAGCGGTCATACTTGATCTCGTGGAGCCAATCGTCGCTGACGGGCGGCTCGAGCACTAGAATGGGTTCCTTCGTGAATTTCAACCGGTCAGGGTCGGGAACGCTACGCATGCACCGACACTCCACCCGCGATTCCATAAGATTGAGCTAAAATAGTTCCAGAAATTTTACCGCGGCGGCGTGTTATATCGGTTTCCGGCCAGCAGATTGACATTCGCCGGGGCGCCTCTCACGATCATACAAAACGGCTTCAGACCTGTCCGTCCAGCGATCTTTCAAGCATCGTGATTTCTTCCGGCGTCAGTTCGTATGCCTCGTAAACCAGCCGATCGATCTCGCGTTCCGCCGCCGCGATTTCCGCCGTCCGCCGTTTTATCTCAACGCTGGTCTCTGCGTGCAGTGCTTCCCACTGGATGCGCTCCTTCACCGGAATCTCGGCCTTCAGCGCCCGCTTCACCTCGGCGCGGAACTCGGTGAAGGAAAGCTCGTGGAAGTTTTCGAGTTTGCGAGAGAGCTGGGTTCCGGGCGCGGCGAGATCGGCGAGCAGACGATGATGAAAAGCCACGTTCTCATTGCTGCGGGCGCGGGAAAGTTCAGTTGCTTTTTCCCCGAGTATAGCAACCTGAATGCGACTGGAAGAATCCAAATCGGGAATTGGAATGCGGGAAATGAGCTGCTCACGCAGTTCTATGCGCCAAAAGCCGCCTCGGAGAGCAGTTCCTTCGCCAAATATCCAGAACCATAACAAGGTGCTGTTCAAGAGTCCGATCAAGATATAATCCGAATTAATCATAAAACATTTGTCGTTTATGAAGTACCCGCTAGGGTCAAAAGCAAATTTCCTACCTTGAGATATAATTGGATAGACAATTTTTTCTTCTTGAAATTTCGCTTGATAAGCCAGTTGCGCTTGCTGCAACTCCCACCATCCCTGTTGGGTCGCTCGCTTCTCTAGTTTGTCCTTGAACGGAAGCAGCCAGTCGCGGATTGCGGGATACTGCTCGATGTCCACCTTGCCTCTAGGCGTGTTGATCAGCCACAACCCTTCCGGCGCGACGCGCCAGCGTTTGATGTTCTCGCCTTTCAGAAAGGGCTTCAGCAATTCCGCCGACTTTGGGTCCGCCGCCACCAGCCGGTCGCGCGTGGGGCTGTCAATGACGAAAGCCTCGTTCAGCCCGGTCTTGATGCCGTAGAGCGGCGCGCCATAGACCTCGCCAAGCGTCTTCCTGCCCCTCACGATCTTGTCGCGCAGCCGCGCCAATGCATCTCCCTCGAACTGCCACGAGCCGCCGGTCAACCGCGCGCGCGGCATGGCCGCCGCTTTCTCTGTAAATTCCCTTCCGAGGTCTGACGGCAACCCTTTGCCGATATTGAGGAAAGAAAGCTCGCCCGCCGGCGGGCCGATCTCCTGTTTTTTCCTTGCCGTCAGGATCGCGGGATAGGTTGTCACGGCCTCGAAAATCTGCGTGTCGCCGAAGTCGATCACCGCCTCGATGTCGGTATACTCGGAAAGTAGAAGCCGCAGTTTCTCACCATAGCCGGCGCGGAAGAAGCTGGAAGTTGAGATGTAGCCCAGCCGGCCACCGGGCTTCAGCAACGACACTCCCTTCTCAAAAAAATATGCTGAAAGGTCGGTACGCTCGTCGGCGACGGTGAAGTTTTTCGCCAGCCAGGGTTTTATCGCCTTCAAAAGCTCCATCCGCACATACGGCGGGTTGCCGATAACGATGTCGAAGCCGCCCTTATCGAACACCTCCTGGAATGCCGCCCGCCAGTCCAACGGCCGCACGCTCGCCGTCTTGTCGTCGATCAGACTGTCACCGTCGCGGATCGTCTGATCGAGTTTGGCCAACCTATGTTGGCGACGCGCCGTCTTCAACCACAGCGCCAGTCTGGCGATTTCCGCCGATTCGACGTTGAGATCGACGCCGTGAAGATTTTTCGACAGGATCTCGTCATAGACGTCGAACTCGGTCTCTACGCCGAGATCGTCGAGCCGCTGAGTGACGCGCCTATATTCAGCGGCTAGCGCATCGAAGGCGGCGACGAGGAACGCGCCAGAGCCGCAGGCCGGATCAACGATGGTCAGGCAGCGCAATTCGGCCAGATAGGCGCTCCAGACACCACGCTCCTGCTCCTCCGTCCATCGAAACTCGCCCTTGGCGTCGGGGCCGTCCAGGCCCGCAAGCGACTTAAGCAGAAGCCGGAAGCGTTCCGAGAGCGTCTTGCCAATGGTGTGCTCGACGAGAAACCGCGTGATATGGTCGGGCGTGTAGACAACGCCCTCGCGCTTCCTCTTGGAAATGGGCGGCGCCTCGCCCTCGCGCAGCTTTTCGAGGTCGCCGATCGACTGCTCGAAAATGTGGCCGAGTACGGTGACCGAGACTTCCTGTCCGTAGTCCCACTCCAGCAGCTTTGCCATCTCCCCAGCAAGGTGGTCCGGCAGCTCCACTGTGTCGGCAACCGGGTCGTGGGCAAACAGGCCACCATTGTAGGGCCAGATATCAAGGTCCGGGTTAGAACTAGCATTGCCACCATCGACCCATCGGAAAAGGCGGCTGACGTTCCGCCAGACTGGCTTTGGTTCGAAATCGTCTTTCTGGGTTATCGCGCGTTGAAAGATCGTTTTCGGCAACATCCCATTGCCGGAAGCGAAGGCGATGAAGATTACGCGGTCGAGAAGTTTCTGCGCGGTCTCGATCGCTTGAAATTGCGCAAGCTTCGGGCCGCCCGCCGAGTCCCGCAAGAACCCAATCAACGTATCGCGCAGTTTTCGGTAGTCTTCGTAGAGCTCGTCGGTGACCCCTTTCAGCGCTGCATCCGATTCGGTTAGCAGGTCTTCGGTGCCGCCGTCGAGGAAACGCCGCGCTTCTAGCAACAGAAGCATTCGTTTGAGTTGTGCGGAATCGTCGAGGCGCGACAGGTCAAAACGTTCAAAGGTGTCGCGTCCACGCCCGAAGCGATAGAGGCGGATTTCGAGACAGTTCGAGACGAGCACCCATTTCGCGCCTGGCACGTCCGCAGCATAGTCCCAAGCCTGCTGAACCGGACTGATACCGCGGCCTGGCATGATCTTGTCGAGGTCTGGTGTGGTAGGGCCCTTCATCTCGAACGGCGCGGCTACTTGATTGCCCTCGCCCGACGGAAAGAACCGCCCCAAGGCAGCGTCAACCTGTTTGCCGCGTAGCGGGTGTTCGAATACGAGACTGTATTCGGCTTCGCCAGAAAATCCTTGATATCCCAGTACACCTTTCAGGATTTCATCATAGAAGGCGTTTCTGACTGCCGTTTCCTTCTGCTTTCGGAACGTTTCGCTCTTGATGTTACGTGCATATTTTGCAGCCGCCGCGACCTGCTCCTCAGTCGGAGCGAGTACCTTTTTCCCCATCGCCTGATCGATAGCCTTAGGGGCGAACAGTGGCACATGAGCCACGCGGGTCGGCGTTCGCTTGCCGCTCTTGCCCGATGAAAGAAGGTCGATTCCGGACGCCATAAAAAGGTTCATAGCGTCTAGTAACAAATCCAAGCTTGGTTGTCGGCTCCGTGGGGCTTGTTTCTTACAGGTTTTTTGAGTTTGCCGATCAGTGGCAGCTGAAACGCAAGAAAGTCCCCACCGGCCGAGCCGATGGGGAGACGCGTGACGATTGTAGGGAATTACAGGGGAAGCGCCTGCGCGATCTGCAGGTAGAGCAACACTCCGAGAGCCCCGGCCAACAGCAACACCAGGCCGGTCAGAACTTCGGATGCCGTGCGCGGCACCCTCACGGCTTCGCTCCTTTCACCTGGTCGATGATCTGCGTTATCGCCAACAACAACCCGGCAACCGTCAAAATGATCCACATCGATGTGGAACCGAGCCACCGAAGGCGCGTCCAGAGCTTCACCACAGCGAAGCCGGCAGCGAAGTGATCCTCATCCAGACCGAGGAATTCATCGAGCCGGTCGCGCTGCTCGGGGTTGAGCCGGCCTGCCCAGATCAGGGCTTCGCGCTGCTTGCTATCGAGGCGATCGAGCCAGAGGATCGTTTCCGGATCGAGATCCCGCAGCCGACTAGGCACTTCCTTCATTTGCATTCGCCCCGATGCCCTTCAAATGCATGCTGTCTACGCGGCCGCGGCGGGTGCCGGAGCCGGTTCTGCCGGAGGCGGGACGACTACCAACGTCGAGGCAGCGGCCACTGCGGAGGCAGGTTCGACCGACAGACGGGCGATGATCTTCTCCTCGATCGACGACACACCGCCCATCCATGTCACCAGCCGCCCGGGCGCATGGTCGATGACATATTGCAGCGATTTGGCAGTGACCTCGTTGGCGACATCGACTTTCAGCACCTTGCCCTGTTCCGCGCCAGCGACGGCGTTGTGCCGTAGCTGATGGCTTTGGTGAGGAGCTGATCGACCTGCATGGTCTGCAGGACCTGGACGCGCGGCGAGGTGCTGCGGTCACTGAAGCGGCTCATTGCCGCCGACAACATGACCCAGAAAGAGAATGCGAGAACGGAGGCTCAACTTGCCATTGCAAGGACCATGATACGCGCTGGCAAGCCTTTCTAGCTGAGGGATCGCAGGCCCGGCACGAGCCGCAGTTACACGAAGGCGGACCTTAAGGGCCCGCCTTCGACAGTACGGCCTAGATTCACCCGCCCATCATCTTTGCCATGGCGCAGAAATCTGCGTGCGACTTGTTGAGCGTGGCATCGCCGCAATCTTTCAACACCGCTTTCTGTTCATCGGGTTTCATAGCCGTCCATGCGGCCTTGAAATCGGCTGCCGACTTCAAAGTTTTCATGCCGGCATCGGTGAAGAACGGCGACATCTTTGCCGGATCGTCGAGTGCAGATGTGTTGCCAGCGGCAAGAGCCGACCCGGTCATCATCGCAAGCGCCATCGCGCCCATTGTGAGCATCTTGATGTTCATTGTTTCCTCCGTCGTAGGGTCATTTAGGCATGACCTTCGGAAAAAACGTGGATTACCAATCTCGGTTCCCAGCGCTCCACTAGCGCAATCCCGGCATCATGAACTTGCAGATCGCGCCGATTTCTTCGTCGATCTCTTGGCCGAGAATTCTGCGGTCACTAAAGCGGTTTCGCGGACAATTATGATCCAGAAAGAGAACGCCAGAACGGAAACACAGCTTGCCATCGCTCGGGCCATGATACGCGCGGGTAAGCAGTTTTAGGTCGATGGGATCTCGGGACCGCAACCCGGCACTACAGATCGGTAAAATCGTACATTCTATTGAAAGGCGACAACGGGCGAGTAGGATTTGCTCGTCGCCACCTTCCTCAAACGGGTGGCCCGGCTAGTTCCCTTCGCTGCCTCAAGCCAAGGTCTGACGTTCCAAGCAACAAAATCCGAAAGGGCGGACTGAATTGACCGCGCCTCTCGGTAGAATCGAAACTCTGCCCCGTTCTATAACTTTTTGTAAAGGTTGCGTCATGTGAACGCATGAGGATCAATCAGGACGTGTGAATTTTATTATCAAGCTCCAGAATGGAGTCTGTCGTAATGGTTGGTTATAGTGATGATGTGTTGGCCGGGCGGTCATTCGAGGAGAGCGCTTATAGCGATTACCGATCGAGCCATCAGACCCCAGGCTACGGTACCGATTACACCACAACCTTCCGTTCCGGCTACTATGCCGCCTGTGGTCACGTATCGAACGCCCCCTGGTGGAAGGCATTCTCAGCCCTCTTGGCGGGCCGGTTCGCAGTTGCCTCGACTTCGCCTGCGGCACAGGCCGCGTGACAACGGTTGCAGGCCCGTTGTTTGGTGAGGTCGTTGGCGTCGACGTCTCTCAATCCATGCTTGCTTGCGCGCGGGTCCCGAGCAACGTCAAACTGGTGAAAGCAGATCTGACGGTTGCCCCCCTTTCCAGAAGGTTCGACGTCGTTACGGCTTTTCGCTTCTTCTTGAACGCCGAAGGCACTCTTAGGCGGGACGCACTGTCGGCCATTCACGAGCATTTGAACGACGGTGGGCTGCTGGTTTCGAACATCCACATGAACACAACCTCACCAATGGGGCTGGTCTGCCGCGGTCTCAACCGATTTCAGGGGCGCGTCGTTCGCAGTACGTTGAGCATCCAGGCATATCGCCAGATGCTCGTTTCCAACGGGTTTGTGGTCGAACGCGTCATCGGCTATGGGTATTTGCCGCGACCCGGGTGGCTGCTGCCAAGGCTTTGCGAAACGTTGATCGAGCCTGTTGGGACGATATTCAGGCGAGTTGGTGTCCCAGCTCGATTCAGAAATTCCTAGTGGTAGCCAGAAAGCGGCGGTCGCAGGCGGCCGCACTGGCGTTGCCCCCTTCCAGTGAATGAACGGTTTTTTCCCTTTGACGGCTGAGCGTTCGGTCTTCAGGCCATCCGGCTTCGCAGGCTCCGGATAGGACGACTCGATCACAAAGCCCATGAGAGGAGCAGACCAAATGCGACAGGCAAGATCGCCGCCAAGGCGCCCTCGATCATGAGCAATTCGTTATGTTTGAACACGTTAAACCTCGCGATCCTGGATTTTGGGTACAATTTCCAACTCCCCGGACAGTTCCCTTCCCTCCAGCGTTTGGCTGAAAGTAGGACCTAAGTCCGCTCACCGTCGGCCCGAAGTCCCGCCGTGGAACATATTCTGACCTTCTTGCTTGAGTCGGGCCGGTGGGGCACCGGTTTGGGAGAACGACGAATGGCTTTAGCCGACGAACTGAGCGACGTGCTGATGGAATTCAACTGTCCGGCCTGTTCACATCCTACAGTGAGGTTTGGTTCATGGCTCCGCACAATCGGAAGCTTCAGATGTGTCGGGTGCAACGTGATGGTGCGCATAGGCTACGAACAGAAGCTGTCTATTTTTGCGAGCTACCTGAAAAGCCGGCAACTGCACCCTAACGACAGGGCGCCAGCACGCCGAGTCCATCGGCTAATTCCTGCGGCATGACAAAGCTTTCGGACCTCGGGCCGCCTATCCCGGGCAAGCGCCACGGCGCCGAGCCGGCACGAGAAGAGGACAACTCCTATCCCTGCCCGAACGGCGGCCAGAAGGTCGATCAACGTGGTTTGCGGCAGGTTCTCTATCACGAAGGACCGTGGCACGATCCGCTGGAGCCGGAACCCGAAGCAACGATCATAAAATTCTCAGCAAGGCGGCAAAGCAAATAGGAAAGACGGCGTCCGCAGCGACGCCCGTACGCGTCCTTCGTTCGGATGTTTCGCTGGTATTGGCAGGATGCAAAATCGCCCCAAGGGTTACCTTCCGCCGAAGAGAGAATAGGTTCTTGATGGCAAGGCAGTTACCGACATTGTGATCACCGAGGGTTGCGAAGAGCCACGCGATGCCGACCGGACCTAAGGGCCAGAAGTGCCGTGTAGGCGGTTATCCCTACAATCAGGCACGCCCCCATGCATGACGCCAAAATAAGGAACGAGGTTCGCGAACGAGTTGTACGCAACCGTGGCGGAATCGCGGTATTCGACAGCCTGAGTCCGCGTCACACGGCGCACATTGTCGTTGATCTGCAAAACGGCTTCATGGAACTCGGCCAGGTGGCGGAAGTGCATTTGGCTCGCGCACATTGTAGTCTATACGCAGCATACGGCCGATGCCGAGGCGGTGCAGGCTTGGCCTGTATTTTTTGAGCATTTCTGCGGATCCGAGCGTCGGGCGCGGCTTGTGGAGGCATTCACTGCCGGAAACGCCGGTCACGCCCTCTGGCCGGAATTGGAAGTGGCACAAGAGGATATGCTTGTTATCAAGCGTCGATTCGGCGCCTTCGTTCCAGGCTCATCGGATCTACATGAGCGCTTGCAGGAACGCGGGGTCGACACGCTGATCATCTCCGGAACGCTATCGCAGGTCTGCTGCGAGTCCACTGCAAGAGACGCGATGATGATGAATTACAAGGTTTTCTTCATCTCGGATGCCTGCGCAACATTGTCCAACGCTGAGCAGGAAGGGACTCTATCGGCGATGGCATATGTATTTTGCGATGTGCGCGATACCCAATCTTTGCTAAGCCTGATCGAGGCAGTTTGAGTCAGCTGTTGATTCAATGTCGACTTTCCCCGTTGGCTTGGCCTTGTTGCCAGCCTTCCTGACAGCCGCTTGAGCTCAGCGCGTCGCCGACCCAGTGAGCAAAACCTTAATGTCTCCAAAGTGAGCGCCCTTGACGGTAGCCCTACTCAATTCGCCAGGCACGGCGGGCAGTGTGCGGGACCTGTCGTTCGCCCGAAGTGGCTTAAGCGTCCATAGGGGGTTCGACGTATCACAGCTTCCTAGAACTTGCCGAAGCGTGCGATATTCCAACGCGATGCTCGTGCCGTACGGGTGTATGGAGCGCTTGCGAAACCGGTATTGTGGCTGGGACAGTTGCCTACCGCCCTGATCCAATCGAACCGCCTCCGGTTGGCAACGTGCTGATCTGCTGTTCTCACCCTCAGGCCGACTTGGTCCTCGATCTCTGATGCGATCGATCCAGTCCAATCGGCCACGTCCGAGGGGACCGGAATTGGTAGGTTGACCATCAAACGCGCGATCGTCCGTCCTTGTGGTCCGGAGCGCTGGGAAGCTCGCGCGTCGAAGGCATGGACAAAGCCCGGAATAGAGCAGAGGCTGTTATTGCCAGCGTTTATTTGTGTCCCACATTATCTAGCGTCTCTCCGCTCAAAAGGAGAAGGCCCGTGGACTTCAAAATTGTACAATTCGGCTGCATTTGGGTACTTTTCGCCAGTGCCCTGACCGACGCCAACGCCTTCGACCAGAGTTCAGTTGACCTGCTCACGACGAAAAAGACATGCCAAAACTGCGATTTGTCCGGCGCGATGTTGGCGGACGTTTATCTGCCTGGAGCGATCCTGACCGACGCAAACCTGAAGGGCGCCCATCTGAAAGGTGCCAACCTAGGCTTTGCCAATTTCAATGGTGCAGAATTGGCTGGGGCCGATCTATCCGGCGTCGTCTTGACGAACGCCAACTTCTCCAAGGCAGATCTGTCGAACGCGAACATGTCTTATGCATCCCTTCATGGCGCCGACTTGACGGGTGCGGTACTGATCGGCACCAATCTTCGGGACGCCCATCTGGAATATGTGAAATTTAAAGGCGCAGATTTGAACAAAACCGATCTCACCGGTGCGATGAATTTGGACGCAAAACAGTTGGCCGAAGCCAAGCTTTGCGACACGACAATGCCAGACGGTCACAAAGACAACAGCGGCTGCTGAGCCAAATTCCGCCGGAAAGAACTCTGTCGGGCAGGCCCGGATCGTAATGGATCGTTCGATAGAGGCTGTCCACCTCTTCGTCGATTGCGTGCATGGCAGGGGAAAGGCATTTTGAAGCCGAGACGCAGGCCGAAAAAGGTCTATCCGAACGCCGATCGCTAGAGGACGGCCGGCGCATCTACAGTGCTTACGCCGCCGCTACAGTGGCTCGATCGCGGAAAGTCTGGGTGCGCCGCATTTGGCTCATGGTTATCTTGCTGGCGTTCGCGAAGGGTCTTGCCACCTACCAGAAAGTGGTGGCGGCAAACTACATGGCCCACAGGGAAGTCTATGGAGCGCTGCGCCAAGTTCTACTCGGTGAGGCCTCAAATGGCTTCGTCGTTGCTGATCTCGCATGCGGTACAGCTCCCGGTTCGGCAGCCGCCCTGGCAGGCAGCAAAGTCGCACGCTATATCGGCATCGACATATCCTAACCGTCGCTCGACGCAGCCAAGGAAGCGCTTGCCCCACTCACCTGTCCGGTCGAACTGCGTTGCGGAGATCTCGTTGCGGCCATCGATTCCTGGAAGGGACCGCTTGACGTTGTAGAGCGCTTAAATGCCTGTGTCCCAGCCGGCAACCAACAGACCCTGACGCAGTTGCTCGCGGTCTTCCGCCCGCTCCATCCTGCATTCATCGACGATCTGCGCGATCGTGAGATCGGGTACCAGCGCGTGACCGTGCCTGACGCAAGCGAGCGCTTTGTCGCCGTCGCCCGTAGCGGCGTAGCACACCGCAAGTCGAGCCCATTGCCCGGCGCTCTTGCGCGGAAGGCATGCGAAAGACGCGGCAGCATCCCGGTGACGCCCGGCGATCAGCAAGGCTTCGCCGCGGTCGTGATAATACCAGGTCGGATGAATTGGGTTGAGCAGAACTGCCTTGTCGAGCAGGTCCAGTCCGGCCTTGGCATCACCGCGCAGTGCCCGAAGATAGCCGGTCTGGGCAAGCGCGTCGGCGTCGTAGGGATTGAGATCAAGCGCGCGTGTGAAATGCTCCTCGACCGAGTCGTATTCATCACGCCCGCGATAAAGCAGCGTAAGCGCCAACATGCGGTGGCAGCGCGCTTCGTCGGGGGTGAGGGCGATTGCATGCAACGCCCGGTCGCGCGCCTGGTCAAGCACTGCGCGTGGCGCATCGCCGTAGCCGCCGATGATCACATCAGCAAGTGCGAGATAGGCGTGGGCGAGCCCTGCAGTTGGATCGAGTTCGATTGTTTTGAGAAAATGGTCCCGTGCCGCTTCGTTGACACCCTCTCCATAGCTGCGGAGCAGTTCCTTCCCACGAAGGAAGTGGAGATAAGCATCGACGTTGGCGGTTAGCGGCGCGACCGATCCCCGACGCATCACAGCATTTTCTATGTTGGCGACCAGTGCGGTGGCGATCCTTTGCGCCACCAACGTCTGGAACGCAAAGATTTCACCCTTGGTGAAGCTGAAGCTCTGCCCCCAGGCGCGCCGGCCCGACGTGGTCTCGGACAACTCTATGCGGGCGGTATAGTCGGCGCCTCCGCCCTCGACGTAGCCCTCGGCGATATAATCGACCCCTAGACCCTGGGCGGTGGCGCGAAGCTCTGCGCCAGAATTTTGCGCCAATGCGAAGGCAGAATAGCGCGCCAACACCGCGACCGTCTTGAAACAGGAAAGGGCATTGGTGATCTCTTCGACTGCACCGTCGAACAGCGCCTTGCCAACGGTGTTGCTGGCATCGACGCGGAACGGCAGCACTGCCACCATCGGCTCCGCTCTCAAAGCCTCCGCGTATGGCGTCGGAACAGCCCCGGTCTCGGGCACCTGGAGCAGGTAGCCGCGGCGAGGCACCGTTCTGATCAGGACCTGCGCTTCATCGCCGATGGATTTTCGGGCGTCGCGCACCGACTGGGTGAGCGAATCCTCGGAGACGATGATCCCCCGCCACACGGCTTCCAGCAATTCTACCTTGCTAAGCACCCGACCGGGATTTCGTGCGAGGTAGGTCAGCAACTCCAAGGTCTTGGGTCGTATCGACACGATCTCGCCATTGCGCCGGAGAGTGCCCCGCTCAATGTCGAGAATCGCGCTGCCAATCTGTAGCGCCAAGTCCTTGCCCCATAGACGCGCTTGATCGCGCGGCCATCATCGGAGCGGCATCATGGTAGAAAATCAAGCTGGAAACAGTCTCCAGGCTGAAAAGAGGCTGCGAAAGTGCAGTTGCGGCCTTGACCGCTCAGGGCGGGAGCGCCTGGCTTGTCACTGGACGCTGTCGTCTCAAGGTAGGTCAACATCTCGTTGCTCTCGCCCAGACAGGAGCCCGCGAACCCCGTGGAAAGGAAGCGTAGCAGTTCCTCTCTTGCCAGTTCGGCGGATGGGGACGGCACTTCTGCCTTGGTATACATGACCAATCTCCGACGTTGTGCTTAGAGCACCCCTGGGTTGTTGGAATAAGGATGGTCCTATCGCGGCCTTCTTGTCCTGAACGGTTGCTGATTTTTTGCTGAAACTCCGACCGCTTTGATTGCAGTCAGTTGGAATGGCCCAGAGCTTCGGATCCTCCGCTCCAATTGCCGTAGATGGTCTTGCCTTCGGCAGACAACAAAAGTCATCGGAAATGAGCACCGACTATAAGCCCTCGATGGGCAGCGCCATCTCCACGTCCATTTGGACCCCATCGACCACGAAAGTCATGGAGTTGGTAAAAACGAATCCTGATCGCTTGTAG
This sequence comes from Mesorhizobium sp. 131-3-5, assembly GCF_016756575.1. Taxonomy (NCBI): domain Bacteria; kingdom Pseudomonadati; phylum Pseudomonadota; class Alphaproteobacteria; order Hyphomicrobiales; family Phyllobacteriaceae; genus Mesorhizobium; species Mesorhizobium sp. 131-3-5. Next base: position 6,492,312 of record NZ_AP023254.1, on the reverse strand, counting down.
AATGCGATGCGTTGCAGGAGGGGGCCACCAGCAAAACTAAGAATCAACCCCATGCAAAGATTGCAGATGCATTCCTTCGATGCAGTGCGAGAGGTCGGCAAACCCGGAGCGCCGAAAGGAACAAAACGCGTTCGAATAGCAGAAACACCGCCGAGTTAGTCCAAGGTTCTCTAAGGTGTGCCCTTTTCGAACCGGGTCTGGGGTGGTTCGATAAATGCTCTTTGACTTGTCAAAACGAACCGTTTATTAGTAAACCACTCAAACCGAACCGGGGGCGCATATCATGACACTCATCCGAGCCTACCTTAGGGCCTCGACAAGGGAGCAGGACGCAGGACGGGCACGGGGCGACCTTGAAGCGTTCTGCCGAGAGCGAGGACTGACCATCGCTGCAAGCTACGAGGAGAACGAGAGCGGGGCTTCGCTGCACAGGCCAGAGCTATTCCGGCTGCTCAGGGACAGCAGGCCCGGCGATATCCTCCTAACGGAACAGGTCGACCGCTTGAGCCGCCTCTCGGACAAGGACTGGGACCAGCTCAAGCGCGAGATCAAGGACCGGGAGGTCAAGGTCGTCGCTCTGGACTTGCCGACTTCGTACATGATGCTGAAGACCGAGGACGCCTTCACCGGGCGGATGTTCGACGCGATCAATGGCATGTTGCTCGACATGCTCGCCGCCATTGCCCGTAAGGACTACGACGACCGGCGTCGCAGGCAGGCTCAGGGAATCGCAACGGCGAAGGCCGAGGGGCGCATGAGGGGCCGGCCAGAGGACACCGAACGCAACGACGCCATCATAGCCATGCTTCGGAAGGGACAGAGTTGGAACACCATCCTGAGGGCGACAAACTGCTCACGCTCCACGCTCGCAAAGCTCGCCAGGCGCCTAGAATGAACTGGCCCCGAAGACCTACAACGAGCTAAGGGGTTCTCTTTTTACCGGGGTAGCCGCTCGACGTCACCTGTTACGATGTCGACGCCGAGGCCTTTAAATACGCATTAAAGCTTCGCCCGGAAAATACCCTCACGGTGGCACTGATAAGGATGGGCAAGCTACTGCCCGATCTTCAGGCAGCGGGGTGGGCAGAACGTGTCGTGGGTGGGACTGTTCCGCAATTGCAAATTCGCCGGTGGAAGCCTTAGAGCGTCGGACGCTCAGGCAAGTGAAGCCGGTTTAGCGACCCGCAATCAGCAGGCGAGGTTGCCGCAGGTCGCTATCATCTGCGTCTTGGTTGCCAAGCACATCCGCACAACGCTTCTTCATCCGCAACAACTGCGCGCTCGACATGTGGTTGACGGCTCCCGCAATGCGAGTTGTACCCAGGGTGCCAGAAGTACCCGGCGGCCCAAGCGTGCCAGGAGTACCCGGAACACCGCCGACGTCGACACCTACTGACCTGGCCGACAAGTTTTGGAGATGCGACGCCAGTCCCAACACTGGACCTCTTCAGGGCCGTTGGCCGGCGGCGGCCGGCTTTTTGCCTAGTGCCTCCTCCTCATCAACGGCGATCAATTCCTCTCCTTCGTGCCGCACGCTCATATAGATCACGATCGCGACGATAGATGCCAGAAAGATCGCGCTTGTCACGATTGTCCCGAGGCCGAAGCCACCGTATTGCCTGGGCTGAGACAACAGGTCGCCGAAGGAGGCACCCAGAGGCCTGGTCAGGATGTAGACGAGCCAGAAGGCGAGGATCGGATCGAGCCCAAGAAAGAAATAACCAATGCTGAGCGAGCAGATGATCATCCCGAACAGGATACCAGTCGCCAGATATCCAAGTGCGAACTTCTCGGCGACCAGATCACCTGCCGCCGTCCCGAGCGCAAAGGTGAACAGGATGGCGAGCCAATAGAATGCCTCGCGCCGGTTGGTGAATATGGAGTGGATTGAAAGCGTGCGCTCCGCCTGGAACCACAGTGTGAACGTCAGCACCAGAGCGACCGAGAAAGCGATGGTGGTATCCATAAGCGGAACATGAAAGTTGTCGACCAAATTGTCAGTTATCAACGTGCCGACGATGCTGATCAGCACCACCGAGAGCCAATAGGCGGCCGGAACATATTTCTTTTGTGCAAATTGCCAGATCAATGCGCCTACCAGAATGGCCGACATGATCAGCGATGTCGCTGTCAACCCCAGGCCCATCTCCACGTTGAGATAATCGGCCGCCGTTTCGCCCATGGTGACGGCCATCAGCTTGATCAGCCAGAAATCGGGCGTAACGGCGGGAACGCGATTGTAGACGACAGCTTTGACGGTACCGGTCGTAGCGGGCATCATTAATATCCTTTGAGTGGGTGGGGAACGTGTCGCAGTTCTTGGTGAGCGGCCCGAAGGGCGTGTGATGGTGCCGCCGCGGTGGCCCCACCGAGCGGGCTAGGCCGGATTGTTCAGAACCGCCATAAGGGCGGCGAGCGTCTTGTTGACCTTGTCAGGCGAGGGGCTGGATTGGCGAACGGCTTTGAGCGCAGCGTCCGATGCAGCGTCGATGTTGTTCCATTGGTCCTGGTTCAGCGGACGAATCGCGGTCTCGGCCTGGTCCCAGGCCGTTTCGTAGTCGGTAATGCGTTTAGAGGCAGCAGCCAAATCACCCTTGGCGGCGAGGGCCTGAACGTCGGCGATGATGGCCTTGAACGATGACAGATCACCGAGGCTAGCCGTTTTGGCAGGTGCATTGTTTGCATACAGTTCGAAGCCTGTGAAGGCTGCCACCGGAGCAACAACGAGCGCGATGGCGAGAAAAATCTGTCTCATCAAGGGATTCCTGCAAATTTTCTGACGACGAACGAGGGCGGAACTTCGGCCGCCCTCTTGGCTGATCAAGTGTGCCTGCGGCCGCGGCGACACATGGTCATCATCGCCGCATAGCATGGCCCGCAATCAATACGCACGTTCGATTAGCTGAGAATTAGAGCCGGTGCCCACATGGAGCCGATACGTGTTCGATTAGCCGCAAGGCGCGCCTGCAAGCGGCGGACGATGGCGTCCCGGACACCAACGGCTCACTTCTGCAAGGCCAGGTGCGAAACGACCGCTTTGCCGCCCCTAATCGAATAGGTTAGCGGGACCTTCACCCCCACTCGGACGTTAGTATCCTCGATCCCCTCGGGCAGGGTATAGGTCTTGCCGTCCGATAGAGTAATCGTATCGGCATTCTTACTGATCCCGGTGATCGCGCCTGAAGTTTAGGCGGCGAAGGCGACGCTCATCGCTGCCAGCATCAGCATCGCGGCCATAAGGGACTGTCTTCTCATTCTACTTTTCCTTCCACGGTTTCAGCCCCCAGTCGCAGCAATTTTGCAATGGCAGCGCCGGCCGCCGGTCGTGCTTACTCGCCTCTCAGCTTCTCAATGACGTGCCTCGTGCTGCGCACCGCCTCGCCTGTAGCGGCGAGCAGAGCTGCGCCGATTGCGGTGACGACGAGGGCAAAGAGATAGCCCCAAGGCAGCGAAAGCGTCTCCGGTGGCGGGTCGAACACGCCGGTCAGCAGCTTGACAAGCACATAGGCTATGACGGCACCGACCGAGAGGCCCAAGAGCATTCCGCCGCCGACCACCAAGGCAGCTTCGCTCCAAACGAACGCTCCGAGCTGCCGCGGCTTGGCGCCGAGCGCGACGAGGACGGCGAAGGAGCATTCCCGGTCGGCCAGCCCCAGCCCGAGGACAAGTCCAGCGGAGGCGGCAAGCATGAGCAACGCGAAGATCAGCTCTAGCCGGGTCAAACCGGCGAGGTCGACCGCTGTCAGGCTCGATCCTATCAATGCCGCGGCATCCCCGATCTGGCGCACCTTGAGCGCAGGTAGATCCGTGGTCACGCGTTGGGCAGCCCGTGCAACGCGGGTCGGATCGCCGACCGATTGGATCAGGACAATTTCACTTGCCGCGGAACCGGTCTGCTGGGCAATGTAGGTTGCATTGGCGACCAAAAATGAATCCTTGGGGGCGGTCGGGAATTCGCGCACCACGCCCAGGATGTGAAAGGGCACTCCGTGGTATTGGTGGTCGACGGCGCTTTGCAGGCGCAAATTGATGCCGTCGCCGCGACTGAGTTGATAGTCGTTGACGGTTTCCTGCGAAACGAGCACGCCATCGGACGTTCGTGCCAGATCGGCGAGTGCGGCCTTGGCGTCGCGATTCGCGAAATAGGCGTCGGACATGGCGGTGGCCGATGCGAAGTGCACGGCATCGATGCCATAGAGATCCTGAAGGTCAGTCCCGACGTAAGCGTATCGATGTTGCATCGGCTGTACAGCCACCACCCCGGGCAGTTTGGAAAGACGATCTAGCACTTGGGATGCGGGCTCGGCGGTTGTGCCAGTGACGGTGACATCCGCGCCATTCGTTAGCTCGGCGTCGACCCGGGCCTGGGCTTGATAGGTCGCGTTGAAGATCGCGGTTGAGGCAGCGAAGGCAAAGGCGAGAGCCGCCAAACCAATGCCCGCGGTCAGTCGCCGTCCCTGCCGTCCAAATGTCGCAGCCACCACATCCGCGAGAGGACCGGTGAAAGGACGCAGACCTCGGGCGATGGCCGGCTGGCCGTACTGAAGGGCGGCCTCGACAAGCCGCACGCCAAACAGGGCCAAGCCGATCCAGAGGAGCATGGGAGCGAGAAAGGCTGTATAGTCGATCGACGCCCCTGCCACGCCCTCGGGCGCGAGAACGACCTGATATCCGCTCGCTGTCGAACGCCAGAAGAACGCCGCACCCAAAGCCAGAAGCACCAAATCGAGATAGACCCGCATCCAGAGCGGCGTCCGGCGCGCACCGATCGATCGCCGGGCGGCGACAACGGTCGAGCCGCGATCGTCGCGCCAGGCAGGGATCAGGATCGCTGCGAACGAAAGCGCGATGCCGGCTGCCACGCTCAGCAAGGCGACAGCTGCACTGCTGAGAAGCGCCACTCCAAAGATGAGGTGGGTGGCGAGCGCGCCGAGGAGAACACCAAGCGTCGCGCCGCCGACGCCAGCGGCCGCCGCCTCGGCCGCAGCCAGGCGAAGAACGGCATCGATTGTTGCTCCCCGCAGCCGCAGCAGCGCTTGGTCGCGGCGGCGCTTATCCCCCCCGGCGCCCGCCACGGCAAGGGTGAGCAGGACGGCGAGGATTATCCCCGGGATACCGAGGAACAGGAAAACCAGTCGGGCGTACAGCGCATCCTCGCGCACTGCGTCGAGTCGGGCGGCCAGATTGTTCGAGAGCAACGCCGCACCGGCGACCCGGGCTTCGAAATTGTGGCCGCGTACGGTCGCCGCTGTGCTCGCTTCGACCGGGTCGGACGGAAGGCCGTGATGATCGAGCTTGACGTGGAACTCGATACGAGCGCTATCCGGTCGGCTCGCGCGCTGGGGCTCGAACGCCAGCTCCCACTGCGGCATGGGCAAGAACACAACGTTGTCGGGCGGCGCTTGCGGGGAGGCACCAGCCGGTACGCCGATCGCCTGGAAGACCGCGTCCGCGTTCTGCAGGTCGACGACGCCAGCGATCGTCACCCGGTTGTCGGACGCCTCGTGGCGGTGGATGATGACCTGGTCGCCGACGGTGACATGCAGATTGGCGGCGGTTTGCTGAGCGATCAGGACACCATCGTCCGACCCAAGCAAGAGCCGGGCCTGGGCCGGGAGTTGGCTAAAATAGCTTGGTTCGATCCCAAGGACCGTGCCACTGCCTGTCGTCTGCACCGTGCCCCCCGTGTTCGCCTCGAAACCGGCCACATCGGCATAGCCCACCGTCTGCAATGTGCTAACCGGCGCGGCGGAGCGGATCGCAATCTCAACGGCGGCGGGATCCGCTCCGGACAACAACTGGACCTGCCAGTCGACGGGCACTTGGGCAATCGACCGCACGGTCATCTCGGCCGCGCTGGATTGCAGAAAGGCGCCAAGGCAGGCGATGAACGCAACTGTCAATGCCACCCCACCGATGGTACCGACGAGGCGACCGGAACGGGTTCGGATCAGTCCGATCAGCCATTGTCGATACATTCTTACCTCGCGCCCATGCACTCGAATTTGCCATGAAGCATCCGCCAGACATGGTCCATCTTTGCAGCCACACGCTCATCATGCGTGGCAATGACGATGGCGCTCCCCGACTGCCGTCCCCAGGCAAGGAGCCGGTCGACCAGCATCGAGCCTGCGGCCTCATCGAGTTGCCCCGTCGGCTCGTCGGCGACAATCAATTGCGGATTGGTCACAATGGCGCGGGCTACCGCAATCCGCTCGGCTTGGCCGCCGGAAAGATACTCCGGCAGCTTTGCTGCCAGGGCTTCCACCCCGAAAGTGGCCAGTGCAGCCAGAGCGCGCGCCTCGGCTTTGGTGCCATGACCGAGAAGGACCGGCAACTTGACGTTCTCGACGGCAGTGAGCGCAGGTATTAGGTTCGCCGATTGGAAGACGACACCGATCCGTCCCGGGCGCAGCGCGTCAGGCGGGCCGAGCCCCGGCCATTCGATTCGGCCTGAGCTCGGGCGGTCCAGTCCGGCGATCAGGTTCAAAAGTGTTGTCTTACCGCAGCCCGAAGGGCCAATGATTGCGACTGTTTCTCCGGCGTTTATCCTGAAGGAGCAGCCTCGGACAGCCGAAACGACGCTGCGCTCGCGCTGAAAGCTGCGCCATAGATCGGCGGCCATGACCAAAATCTTAGCCATCGACAATGCGTCCATCCCGGATGTCGATAATTCGGTCAGCCCGCGTGGCCAGCGCGCTGCTGTGTGTGACGACGAGGACGGCCGTGCCGCCGCGACAAACCTCTATGAAACGATCGACTACGCGCTGTTCCGTTGCTGCATCGACCTCGGCGGTCGGCTCGTCGCAGAGCAAGATCGCTGGCCTTGGTCCGAGTACGACGGCCAGACTAGCGCGCGCGGCCTCACCGCCTGAAAGGTGGTTGGGCAACTCGCCGGCGAGGCTTTCGATGCCCAGGCTGCCGAGAAGGCCATCGACTTTGTCCGGCCGGTCGCGACCGGAGATCTGCATCTGGAGACGGATGTTGGCCTGAACCGTCAGATGCTCGAAGAGATTGCCGGACTGCATGAGCATGCCGAAATGGCGGGCCCTCAAGCGAGCCCGCTCCGGTTCGGTTCGCCGGGTCATGCGCTCGCCGAAGACCGACACCGAGCCGCCATCGGGCTCGTCGATTCCCGCTAGACAGGCAAGCAACGTCGACTTGCCGCTGCCCGAAGGGCCGCGCAATGCGACGAATTCCCCGGCATCAAGCGTGATGCCGACCCCGCGCAGAGCCACGACCTCGTCGTCGCCGGTATGAAAGAAGCGGTAGAGCTCGGTTGCCTCCAGCACGGGCATGCATTCATTTCCATTGCAGCGAGTTGGAGATCAGCTGCCACTGGTCGACATTGTCGGCGCCGGCCGGTGCGGCCATATCGAGGGTGAGGGCCTTGCCGCCCTTGAACACAATGAAGCGCTCGTGCTCGACGCGGATTTGCTTGTTGGTGACCGGATTAGGCGCGGAATTCGACAGATAGCTGATACGAACGGCAGTTCCCGCCGCGAGTTTCACGTCCTTGACCGCTATGACTTTGACGGCGTGCCCAGCTTTCATGAGGTCTGGAACCTCACTAGCCCGGGCTGACGCGACCGTCGGAGCCGCGCTCGCCGTTCCAAGTGTTGCGTCTATCTCATCGTATTTGTCGAAGAACTTAACGCCATGGTCGATCGCCGCTCGCGACCATCCCTCAGGCACCTTCAGGCTGAACCCGTCAGGGGAGTTGTAGGTAACGAAGACTTGGTTATCCGGAATGTCGCCAGGGGGGTTCTTTTCAGGCGCAACGAGTTTCTCCTGCGCCGAGGCGGAAAGAAATGCGCCCGATGACAATATCAGCAGCGCAGCCAATGCGGCGACGGTCCGAGGGTGAACGGTCATGATTAAGACTCCTCTTCGCGCCAGTGATGGGCATATGGCGCTCAGAAAATTAGGAGGGACTTAGGCTGCCACGCGACACTCGCTGGCTCCAACCCGACTTTCGCACTGATGACGCTCGGAATAGTAAGGTGTCATGCGTATTCTCCTGATTGAAGATGATGCGATGCTTGGTAGGGGTCTGGTTCAAGCTCTTGAAGATGCCGGCATTTCCGTTGACTGGGTGCGCGACGGGCAACTTGGGGGCGAGGCCGTCGCCGTTGGCGGGCACGGTCTTGTGCTGCTCGATCTCGGCCTGCCTGGCCGCTCAGGATTGCAGATCCTCCGTTCGCTGCGGACTGCCGGCGACACGAGGCCGATCCTGGTGATCACCGCGCGTGACGAACTCGACGATCGCGTCACGGGGCTCGATCTAGGAGCGGACGACTATCTGGTGAAGCCGTTCGAAGTAAAGGAACTGCTTGCACGGATGCGGGCGGTTTTGCGTCGGCGTGGCGGGCAGGCGATCTCGGTCCTCAGCACGAGCGAGGTTGAGCTCGATATGTCGAGCCATGAGGTTACATATCGCGGCGTGAGCCAGGTGCTGCCGGCGCGCGAATTTGCGCTGATGCATGCGCTGATGGAACGCCCTGGAACCATTCTGTCGCGCGGTCAGCTTGAAGAGAAGCTCTATGGTTGGGGCGAGGAGGTGGAAAGCAACGCCATCGACGTGCTCATCCACTACGTGCGGCGCAAGTTCGACAAGCCCATCATTCGCAACGTACGCGGTGCAGGATGGATGATCCCCAAGTGAAGGGCGCGATTTCGCTGCGACGCACAGCCTTCATCTGGCTCGCCGGGTTGATGGCGATCATCGGCGTCTGCGCTGCGACGGCGTCCTACCTCCTCGCTAAGAACGAAGCATCCGACTTCCTCGACAATCAGCTTCGGCAAATCGCGCGCTATATCGGGGACGTACCTCCCTCGCCGGTGGTCGACCCAGATGGTGGAGTGCCGCACGATCCGGAAGACGATTTTGTCATTCAGGTTTGGGACGCGTCCGGCCATCTGCTGCGACAGTCGCACCCCTCCATTGATATTCGCCGAGAACCGGCAACCGGCTTCGCCAATATCTCGACCGACACGAACAATTGGCGCGTCTACACACTGGCGACGCCGAAACGAACCGTTCAGGTTTCCCAGGAGATGAGCGTCAGACAGGAGCTCGCGACTGATGCAGCGCTCCAGTCGGCGCTCCCCGTCGCTGTTTTGATTCCATTGTCATTGCTAACGCTGAGCTGGATCATCGATCGGATCATGACCCGACTCAATCGCATGGCCGTAGCGGTAGCCTCCCGAGACGCCGCCTCCGACGACCCTGTTCCGATCGACGACGTTCCTTATGAAGTTATTCCCTTCGTGAGTTCGATCAATCTACTGCTCGCGCGGCTTCGTGCATTGCTAGAGCAACAGCGGCGGTTTGTTTCGGATGCGGCCCATGAACTGCGCACGCCGCTCTCGGCGCTACAGATTCAGATAGACAACCTTCGGCACTGCGACCGTGATGGTCGATTTGCCGGCCGTTTGGCCGAGCTCGAGGCAGGCATCGGCAGAGCCACTGACCTCGTAAGCAAACTTTTGCGCCTCGCGCGCTATGACGCTCGCGAACCTGCACCCACACCGGGGCCCATCGACTTGGTGCAGCTTGCTGTCGACATTGTGGCGCGCCTGACCCCACTTGCCGAGAGCCGTTCGATCGATCTTGGCCTCACCAGTCGGCATCCGGCCATCGCGATCGGTGCGCTTGCCGACTTCGAGATCATCCTTGGCAATCTGGTCGAGAATGCCGTGCTTTACACGCCGCTGGGAGGGACCGTCGACGTGGCTGTGGAGGTAACCGGGCAAGAAGCAAGAATTGAGGTCCGAGACACGGGTCCTGGCATTCAAGAGGACGAGATTGGGCGTGTCTTCGAGCGATTCTTCCGCGCCAGGCCCCAGGAGGCCGAAGGAAGCGGCTTAGGACTGGCGATCGCAAAGGCTGCTGCCGAAAGAAACAATGCGCGACTCTCGCTCGCGCTGCGCGAGGACAGACCTGGTCTTATTGCATGCCTTCTCGTGTCCTTGGATTTCGGGTGAGAACGGTTGCTTACTCTTGATGCCGACCGAAAAGGGACGTCCTGCTCGCGGCCCTAGGCGCGATGGCCTTGCGATGATGACCGGTTCGGCCCTTGCCGCTGGCAACAAATCTGCACTCGGAAATCCGGCGGTCATCGCGTGAGCGCCTTGCCGTTTAACTTATACCGGGCGCCTCGCGTGTTCTGCCAGGATCCGAAAAACGCTTGCCCGGCTGATCCCCAATGCCGCAACTGTATCGCTAACAGATTTACCCTCCGCCCGCATCATCATCACGTCCTTTGCCTTCGCGCGGGCGGTGGGTTGCCGCCCCTCGTACTTGCCGTCAGCCTTCGCCTTCGCGATCCCCTCGCGCTGCCTCTCAAGCATTAGCTCGCGTTCGAACTCAGCGATTGAACCCAGCAAGTTCAACATTAGCTTTCCCGTAGGAGTGGCTGTGTCGAGGTTCATTGCCAGGATGCGAAGACCAGCCCCCTTTGCCTTCAAGGCCTTGGTGATCGACACAAGGTCGGCCACAGAGCGAGCTAATCGGTCAAGCTTAGTAACAATTAATGTGTCACCCTCGCGCACCCATTCGAGGACGGCGGCAAGCTGTGGCCGATCAATCGCGACCGAGGAAATCTCCTCACGGAAAACCTTGGTGCATCCGGCTTGCTCAAGGTCGCGGAGCTGGGCCTCAAGGCCTGCCTTCTGGTCGGTGGTGGAGGTGCGGGCGTAGCCGACTAATGCTGACGTGGACATGTGAATAGATCTCCATCGGCGTTCGTGTGAGACCATTATGTGAGACTGCCTGCTGGAATGTCAAGGGACCATTCATGTGAGACTGTCTAGCCCATTATGCAGGAGAGTCACATGGGCTTGCCCTATTGAGACTAGGTAATGTCGTTCAGACAAATCTTCCGTGGGTAGCGAACGCCTGATGGTCCGGTGCGGCCACCAGCAACCCGCTCGCACGTGAAGGAGCGACCGCTGCCGGGCGAAGCGAAGCCCATCTTCCACCTCCTCGATCAGGCCGGCCTAGAGGGCATGGTATTCAAGCGACGCGACAGCAAATACCGCAGCGGCCCGTCGACGAACTGGCTGAAGGCGAGATGCTACTCGGTCGACGAATACAAGTTGCTTGGCGTCGAGCGTGAAGCCGGCAAGCCTGCCTGCGCCCTTACGCCCGATCGAGCGACAGGCCGCTATGTCGGTTCGGCCTTCATCAACTCCAGCCAGGCGATCCGAGAACGGTTTTGGAAGCGCGTGCAGGAGCATGCTGGGCCGGCGCCGAAGGGCATGAAGCGGCGGGCGACACAATGGGTCAAGCCGGGGAAAAGACGCCGAAGGTGAAGGGCGGCGTCCAGGTGGCCGATGCCTGGATCTAAACATAGACCGACGGCACCTTTGGCCCGCTACACAGAGTGGACGCGTCGTCCAGGGTCGTCCCGCACACATAGATCCGGCTTAGCTGGGAGCTCGTGCGTTCACGGGGTGGTGCATGGCGCACGAAGGAAGTTTTGACGAAGGCCTGGCTGCTGCGCGCTAAGCGCCAGGAGCTACATAAGCGGGTCGCAGATGTGTTGGAACTTGATGCAGGCAGAAGGGTATCGATCTGAGCGCCTTGGGAAGACGCTTGAAGATGCACGTTTTGCCGCCGCGAACACTCCATTGGTCGAATTGCAGTGTGACGTTGCGCTGTCACTCGCGCCATTTTATTGTGCTTCTGGCCGCAATTACGACTACCTGATCCTGGTGGAAGAGCAGCTCGCAAGCTCTTCCGATCTCCTTCCCAAGACCTACCTGAGTGGCCTTTTGGCTGCCAAGGGGATGGCTCACTTCAACCGGGGAGAACAGTCGATGGCGGCGGATGCCTTGCGGAATGCGCTCGGTTTGATTTATAGTGTCGATGAAGACGGTCGTATTTTGTTCGCCGGCGTGGATCAGCGTCTCATGGCCCTGGGCTATCTTAGCGAGTCATTGCTGATATTGGGTTTCTTTGACGGCGCGTTCGAAACGAAGGAACGCATTTTTCTAAATTTTTATCAACTGGTTGATCGCGAGACCCATCGAGAACGCAAGCCCGCATAACGTTGCTGGAGCCTCTCTAAAGAATCCCGGTCATGAGCTTGTCCAATCTTGAATTCTTTCGATAGGCCAATCGCACCACCACTGCAGCTACAACGCCAGTGACCGCACCGCCGACGACGTCACTAAGGTAGTGGGTGCCGGTGTAAATTCTCGACCAGCAGACCAGAAATGCCAGAACCGCAAGAGCAATTGTTCGGCGGGGTAGGCCTTGCATGGCGAACGCCGCAACAATCGCTACGGTCGCAGTCGCATGGTCTGAGGGGAATGACCAGTCGGCGCTGGGCGAAATCAACAAGTGCGTCACCCCGGCATCGTAGGGCCGTACTCGGTGCACGAACAACAGTATGAACTGGTTGATCGCGAGACCCATCGAGAACGGAAGCCCGGCCGACAAGGCTGCGTGTCGAACGTGGTAGCGGTCGGCCTTCGCCCACCATTGCAGAGCCACAGCCAGCACCATCAACGGAACGCCAATTTGTGAGACGCCAATCATTGCCTCATCAAGCACGGGGTGAAGCCCGGCTGCGGCGTTGATCCAGTGGGTAAGAGTTGCATCCATTCTGTCTTGCTTGTTGTTGTCACTCGCGAGGTGCATTTATGAGAGCAGTCGACGAACGCCGCATCCATCAAATCTTTGAGGTCAGCGTATGGCTAAAGGAGCCCATGCCCTAATTGAATGCCTCGGCGGCATCCTGCTTTATCTCGTTACCACCGACACTATTGCCTCGTGGGTCAATGCCTTCACCCAAGATGAACTGATCGAAGATCCGAAGGATTTCATAGCCGGCCATCTGTCGCAGGCAGCAAGCCATTTTTCAATCGCCAACAAGGAGTTCTACGCCTTCTACCTACTCAGCCACGGTCTCATTTAGTTGGCCTTGGTAGTCGGGCTCTTGCGAGGCAGGCTGTGGTCCTATCCTGCCTCGCTCGTGGCGCTTGGAGCGTTCATGTCTACCAAGTCTATCGCTGGTCCTACACCCACTCTGCGGGCCTATTGGTGCTGACCGTCTTTGACGCTGTGGTGATGGTGGTGATCTGGCACGAATGGGGCGTGATGCGGCGGCACGGGCCGGCGTGATCGCCAAGCTATCGACCTCGTCTTTGCTCGGCCCATCTGATGACGGACCAGCACAGAATTGCCCAAGCGGAACCAACGCACCAACCTGCGAGGACATCGGTCGGGTAATGTACGCCGAGATAGACCCGGCTCAGTCCCACCATGATCGTCAAGAACAAGGCGATCGATACGAAGTAGGCTTTGACACGATGATCAGGGGTCGCTTTGGCGAGTAGGGCTCCGAGCGTGAGGAACGTGACCGCGGAAAGCATGGCGTGTCCGCTTGGAAAGCTCGCCGTGAAGACCCTCGCGGAATGGATGACATCTGGCCTCGGCCGGTCGAACGCGACCTTAAGGAGGGTGCTAATGGCCTCGCCACCGGCCACTGCGATGGCTACCAAGGCGGCATACCATCGCTTCCGTGTGATGAGCAGGTAGCCTACTGCAGCTACTGACACGAAGGCCAGGAACGCGAAGCTTCCGAGGGAGGTCACATCCCGTCCCATTTCTTCCAGCCAAGGCGGGCCAATGGGATTAGTAGGGTCCCCAGCGCTGCGAAACGCCATAAGTACCGCCCGATCAAAACCCGTCGTGTCGCCCTCAACAACTTCTTCCGCGAGTAGACCAAATCCGAGGACAAGCCCGCCTGCCACAAGCAGAATGAATATCGGCCACATACCCTCGCTACGCAAGCCTCGGAGAACGCCACCGGCAGGGTTGGGTGCCTTGATCTCCATCTATCTCGACCTTGTTCGGAGGGGCCACAGTTGGCGGCAGATAGGAACAATCGCGATCCGCCTCGCTGGTTCCATCGGGATCACGTCGCCCTGCGCGGGGCTTCAGATTAGTCCGCCTTAGCGGTCGCCTACAGTATCGAGGGCAGGCGCAAGGCGTTTAGCCAGCTTGGCAAGCGTTGACCGTGAGCAGTTGGTGGCCCTCACAAATGGTGTTCCAGCTCTGGCCCTTCAGCAGCATGTCCATTGCGTTCGGCGTCCTCTGGCCGGCCCTTCATGCGCCCCTCAGCCTTCGCCTTAGCGATGCCCAGAGCCTGCCTGCGGCGTCGGTCGTCGTAGTCCTTGCGGGCGATGGCGGCGAGCATGTCCAGCAGCATCCCGTTGATCGCGTCGAACATCCGTCCCGCGAAGGCATTCTCGGTCAGGCAAGTGAAGCCGGTTTAGCGACCCGCAACGGGGTTGGGTATCGAAATCACAGTCTGGTCCTGCCGCCAACCAAAAGGATGACGTCTTAACCTAGCACTCGTCGAAATGTTCCAGGCCGCTTGCGCCCTCAGATTCTCTTCGATATCGTCTTAGATGTCATAAACTTTTTCATACCAACGGGCCGGGGTCGGCATGTCCCCGGCCCGAATCAATTTCAGGTGCAGCACTTTGCGAGACCTGAATTTCTTCGATCCAAGTTCACCTCAGCCTCACCCGGCGCCGCCGCCATTCTCGGGAATAAACTCGACGCCGGCCGCTTCGAGTGCGTTTTGAGGCTTAGCTAGGATGTCCTGCTCGCCTCCAGACTTGCCCGTTTCGAAATTGGTGAACGTGTTGCGGTGGACTCCGGATCTTCCGAAAGATCGCGAACGCTCCAGTTCACTGGCCTCCTGGCCCCCTCATCTGTGCGCTTGTGGAGCTTCTTACAGACCTGATAATGGATGCCGACGAGAGCAAGGAAACCGAGCAAGATCATTGGCAGTCGTTGCGCTCGAACTATCGAGGCGGTTGAAGGGTGAAATGCTCTAGGCCAACTCTATATTGCCAGGCCGATTGAGGCTGCAAGGATGGCGTATTCGCATAGGGTTCGAATCTGTTTGTTGGATTGTCGATCGCTAGGCTGGTAGGCACTTTAGCGGGGCCAGCGAAGCTACAGCGGAGATGCCGAATTAGCCGACCACGGGTACAATTTGCTGCCGCTGCCGCAATCTTGCGGACGGGAAGTAAGAATAAAACGTTGTTCGTGAAACTCCCATCCGTTTGGCAACATCGGCGACAGGAATGGTACCAGCCTTCAACAGTGCGGTGGCAGCCTCGACATCTTCGACACTAAGCTTTTTCCTGCGACCGCCTTTACGCCCGCGAGCCAAAGCAGCCTTCAGTCCTTCCATCGTTCGTTCGCGGTTCAAATCAAGGAAGTACTCGGCCATTGCGCCGTGCATCTGCAATGCGAAACGCCCGTGTGCCGTCTCGCTATCGAACTGCTCGGTGAGGCGCATGCGAATTGCGCGACATGGAATGACGTGCAATTATCATTCGAACGCTTTTGCAGGGGGAATACCCATGGCGTTCGACTATTGCCATCCGACCGCGCCGCACAAAAAGCTGCGCTTGCCCAACTGGTACGTGTCGAGCCTGATGATGGATCGGGCGCTGGATGCTGTGGCGCGCAAGGTCGAGACACTCGACCGCAAGCACGACATCCCCTATCTCGCCGGCTATTCGAAGGATGGGAAGACGATCTATATCGACCGGCATATGCCCCGCGAATGGGAATATAAGGGCCGCAAGATCAACACCGACCGTTTCCTATTGTTGCACGAGGAGGTCGAGAAGTCTTTGATCGACCAATTGGACCTGCACTATCTGCACGCGCACCAAATCGCCACTCGGGCGGAAGAAGCCGCAGTGCGGGCGGCCGGCATCTCCTGGCGTGACTATGACCGCTTCATGCAGAAGTACGTGAAGACGATGGACGATGAACGGCTTACCAAAGTACCGGCAGACCTCGACCTAAAACCCTACCGCGACGAACACGACACCGATCTGCTGGAGCGCATGGCGACTAGCATCGATAAGGGCATTTACCCCGCAGGCGTCGACAAGGCCAAGTTGCACGCCAAGATCAAGGGCCAACTTAAGACGGTCATGACCCACACGCATCACCCGAAGAGCGGTGCGGCGGCGAAGGCCACCCCTGCCGCGAAGAAGGCGACGGGGCTGCGTTAGCCAAGGCAAGTCAGGCCAGAGTTCCTGCTTCTGCCATTCCGGGCCGACCGCATCTCCGGCAGATAGAGCATTTTCCGAGCCCGGGTGGCTGTTTTTGAACATCGCAGATCACTCATGCCGGCGCGGCCTTCCGGTTGCCCCAACGTGTCGACTTTAACTCAGATGGAGCCCGACGCAGTCGTTTTTCGTAATTTACGAATCCGTAAGTCGCTAGACCCAGTGCACGCGTCTATAACGTCCCGCGAGCGGCTGCCGCTTGCTTGGAAGGGAGAGTTTGCGATGCGATTTCGGTTTGCCCCTATGTTTTCACTCGCTGTTGCTGCGGCCATTCTGGCGCTTGCGCCGAGTGCAGGCATGGCTGCCACCAAGACCGCCAAGGAATGCAATGCCGAATACGCCGCTAACAAACCCGCCATTCAGGGTTCTGGTGAGAAGAAGGCGGATTTCATTGCAGCATGTCGCGCGGGTACCGAGGTCATCCCTACCGGCGTAGCACCGGCTACAACCGCTGCTCCCACCAAGAAAGCGGCCCCGGCGTCGACGGCAACCACAGGGAACGTAAAAACGGCAAAGGCCTGCGATGCCGAGTACGCAGCCAACAAAGATGCGATCAAGGGATCTGGCGAAACCAAGAAGGATTTCGTCGCCGCCTGCCGCGCCGGAACCGAAGTGATTCCCCCGGCCCAGAACACTACGACCGTGACGCCTTCGAAACCTGCGCCAACCACAACGACGGCACCGACCACCACCACAACTCGGACTAAGAATGCGCCAGCGCCGGCCGCGACCGCCACACCGACAGGTGCCAACCAGTTCGCGACCGAAGGGCAGGCGAAGGCCCGTTGCCCGGCCGGCACTGTGGTTTGGGTGAACCTGAAGTCGAAAATTTTCCACTTCGCCGGGAGTAGGAACTACGGGAACACCAAAAAGGGCGCCTATATCTGCGAGTCTGATGCAACTGCGTCGGGTTTCCGCGCCGCCGAGAACGAAAAGCAACCGCAGTAGTCGGCGGCGACCTCCTGCGATCCGCAAAGGACCATACGGCTTCGCCCGCCGGCTACGGCCGGCGGGCAAAAGGTGCGCTAACGTTACCGAGGAACTATACCCCCCTGAGGAGGCCATTTTAGGGGTGAGCCGTCGGGTAAGTCCCTGCGGTCAGCACACCTTGTCGATTTCACCGAGATACCTCGCCGTCTTCAGGACGAACGCTAAACAAAGAGTTGGACAACCATCAGCGTTGCCGCCGCTCCCATCACCGCTGTCGCAAGCCATCCAATTAGCCGCATCCACATAGGCACAGGCGTCTCACCCATTATGTCGCTTCTGGCCGTCATCAGCATCATGACAGCCACGACGGGCGCGGCGACGACGCCGTTGACCACGGCACTCCAGTAGAGCGCCTTGATCGGATTGATAGGCGTGAAATTCAGGCATGCTCCAACTAGGGCAGCGATCGCGATGGTCGCATAGAAAGCCTTGGCTTGCAGCGGTTCACGCTCCAGGCCCACCGGCCACTTGCGGGCCTCGCCCAATGCATACCCGACGGAGCCGGCCAGAACCGGAATAGCCAGCACTGTCGCGCCCTCGCCGACGATCTCGAAGCCTCCGATCTCCGACAGGCTGCGCGTCACGCCTTCGCGAAACAGTGGAGGATCGTCGACAGTAGCGATGCGGATAGCGCCAACCAGCTTGTCCTCCCGGCAGTCCATCATAGGGATATAAAATCCATTGTCTGATAAGGGGAGACGACAGAGTAAGGTTCGCCGCGTCGCCCGGCTTACTCAAGCGGCCGGCCAGGCTCGGCTAGTCCCCGCCAGGTATTCTAGGCAGTGTGCGTGATCCGTACGAGAAGAACGAACAGAGCCGCACCGAATGCAAACAGCGTATAGATAGCAAGGAGTAAAAGGACGGGGAAAAAGTCACTGCGGTACGCTGCAAAGGACCATGCCGGTTAGAGAGTTGGCAATTTCATGGTGCAATACGTCGTCTTTGTATGCTCCAACTCCGATGCTCGGAATTTTCTTCTCTTCTATCGCCTCTGCCCGCTCTGACGTCGCCGCCGTCTTGGCGTTGTCAGCCGCCTTTAAGATCCTGTTTGCAATATGGGTCCCCACCAACGGATCATCGGATAGATGGTCCTGTGAGACCGCTTTGGCGAAGATTTGAACGCCGTGTGTGCTCACTCGCCAGTAAGCGTCTTTCCTGACTTAAGTTCCCTCTAAAGTATCAACTTAGCATCGCGCGAGCATTCCGCGCCTTTTGGTAAGATCTTTCCGTTTTGGGGATGGGACTTTGGTCCGATCGGTGTGCGACCGAAGTCCGTGCACAGGAACCATGCGGCTGGCCGTAAGTTCGGACAGCGGCGGGCAGGGGATCCTGCTGCCGCCAGATTACAAGAGGAGAAGAGTATGAGAATGCACCTAACCAGCGCCGCCGCGGCGCTCGTCCTGTTTGCCGGCGTTGGCGCAGTTGCGGCTGAGGAAGTAGTCATCACACCTGAGCAGGACACCGTTGTGCGCGAATACGTGAAGAAGCAACCGCTGGCTTCAGTCAAGATTCCTGGGGTGGAACTGAACGTCGGCACGGCTCTGCCGGACACGGTCGAACTGCACGAGGTTCCCAACGTCAAATATCGTTATGTGGTGGTCGACAAACACACAGTTCTGGTCGACCCGGGAACGCGCAAAATTGTGAAGGTCTATGATTGACCTGTGCCCGTGCCCTCGCTCCGCCGCCAGCCACGGCGGTGGAGCTGGACGCATGCCATACAGGAAATCCGGGAGAGCGACAGAAATGGCTTTGTGCGGTGAACTGAGCGATGTGCCGATGGAGATTCTCTGTCCGGCCTGTTCGCACCCTATCGTAAGGTTTGGTTCCTGGCTCCGCACAATCGGACGCTTCAGATGCGACAGCTGCGAATCCATGGTGCGCATAGGTTATGAAAAGAAGCTCTCGATCTTTGCCGGCTACCTGAAAAACCCGCAACAGCGGGGCAGTGGGGCGCCGACTGGATCGTTCGGAAGTACCCAGCGACCACGTGTAGTTGCTCCATGGAACCGCCTGTAACGCCCGCGAACGGCGTCGGTCGCCGCCACGATGGCGCGAGCAAAAGGGAGCAGAAAGATCGTTCGGGCGAGCCAAACGGCCATGCTTTCGAAGAAGCGGCGTCGCGTACCCCGGCGATCTATCGTTGTTGAAGGCGGTATATGGCCGCGTTTGTAGCGAACAAGGCCTTCCCGTGGGGTGCCCCGAGGCCGCCGAATTGGCCGCAGTCGCATCGCATTCGAAGAAGAAGTGTTGTTGCGCGAGCTTCGGCGAAGCTTACTCATTGCTCTTCGCGGAAGTCCTGCAGTGAGGCATGGCGAAGGTCTTCCTTGCCGCGCAAGTGCTTCACCCCCGATGATGCCGGGCTTGACCCATTGTGTCGCCGGCCAACGTATCCGATAGCCGCATGCGCCGGCGCGCCGCCATTAGTTTTGTGACGAACTTGCGCAGCAACAAGAGCAGGTCTTGCGACAGCATAGAGTTCCGGTATCGCCCGCCCTTGCCGCGCTCGACACGTAGCAGCATGCGCTCGCTGTCGACGTCGGCGACCTTCAGGGTCGAGACCTCCGCCACGCGCAGGCGGGCGCCAAAGCGACCGACAGCGCGGCCTGGTGTTTGAGGCAGGTGGTGGCGTTGAGGAGCCGGGCCACCTCGTCGCGTATGAGCCACGGGCAGTTTGCGCGGATGCGCCAAACGCACTTGCATGCGCGCCAGATCGGGGCGGTCGATCGTGTGGGTGAAGAAGAAGCGCAGCGCCGACACGAGGCTGTTCATCGTCGGCACTCCAACACCGACGTCCTGCGTAACGGCCGCGTAGGTCAGAAAGCGCCTTCGGATCTGGAGAGCCGTGTGCCACGAGCCTGGCAAGCTCTTCAAAATAGTGCTCATGCCCGGGCGGAGAGACGGTCATCAGCACCCGCGCCGGCTTCTCGCTGACATTGGTGATATTGTGCGGCTGCCCCGGTGGTATGAACAGAAATGTACCTGGGGTCGCATGGATGTCGGCCAGGCGCGCGCGGCAAACAGGACAGCAAGGATCGTCCAGCGACTGCGCACGGTTCCCCCACGGATTTTCGATTTATCCAGGCCTGATATTCTGATTCAATCGAAAGAAATTGGTCGGCTCGTATTGCTTCTCGATAGCGGCAAGGCGCGCGTAGTTAGCGCAGTAGGCATCACGCACGGGCTCGTCACACTCATCACCGAGATTGTTGGCATAAACGCCGCCGGTTGAAAATGGTCTGACCGCATTCCACAGGCCGCGTGCCCAGCGGATGTTTGCCTCGTCACCGGCTGGATCGTCCCACGCCGGCTGCGCCACCCGAAAGGCGCCCGATCGCTTGGGCTTGTGAACTCGCACCTAGAAGACCGAAAACTGCCGCCGCAACAATTGCTTTCTTCATACCCGTTCCGGGTCGACCTGGGACGGGCTTTTTGAAGCAGCCGGACTGAAGTGCTGGAGGTTGATTGCTCGGCGTTGATGGTCGCCCAATATCGGGAGCATAAACGATGGACCCGGCAACTGCGGAAGTGATGATTTTGCTTTCGTGCAGCTCAAGCGAGCCCTTTGTCTGCAAACCAATCGATACCCCTGTGGTTTTTTCATCGCTTGAGCAATGCCGGAGTTCTCTCAAGAACAAGCTGGCAAGCGCTCCGACGGGGCAACTTGTCGGCCGTTGCCGCAGGATCGATGCGACATTGGCACCGTCACCCGACCGGGTTTACCGGTTCCGAAAGGATGGTTCTTGACTCACCGATGGCGCATCTGGTCTGCCAAAGGTTATGCGTCCGCGTCGGGAGGGTTACGCCAAACTGAGTCACAGCCGAAATCAGCGACCGCATACTGGCACGACATTGAGGGGGCTTCGGGGTGGATGAGGAACGTAAGTCTCAGGATCTTGTTTCGGCATTGGACATACCCCGGCAAACGGGTGCGAGGGATAGGCGACATTATTGAAGGGAGGGCGCGAAGTGAGCCGTGACTCAAACCTCCAGAAGATTATTTTCCTGACAGGCGTGGGGCTGGCGATTTCTCTGACCGGCACCATAGCCGCCTTGGTTGTCAAGAGATTGCTTCCGGGCCATCCATTAGCGACCCTGATTGGCCCATTCATCTGCGCGGGGTCGGCTCTCGCCTTCAGCAAATATTATTACGGCCGATTTTGAAAATTGGACCTTTTAGCGATTCCGAACGTTAGCAGATGGTTTTCTAATCGGGCGGGGTTTCATCGTGGGCGCGAAGGCTACAAATCCAGTTGTTGGGCCATCCAAGCCGCGACTGCTTGGGGTTCTTGGACCTGGCCTGATCACGGGCGCTTCTGACGACGATCCGAGTGGTATCGCCACCTATTCGCAGACGGGGGCTCAATTCGGGTTCGGGCTCACCTGGACCATGCTGTTTTCCTATCCATTGATGTCGGTCGTCCAGGAAATCAGTGCCCGCATTGGCCGAACCACCGGCAGCGGCATCGCTGGTAATATGCGGAAGTACTATCCGAATTGGTTACTGCAATCGGTCGTCGTCCTGCTGATCCTCGCCAACATCATCAACATCGGTGCCGATCTTGGCGCGATGGGTGATGCGCTGAAGCTCATCATCGGCGGCCCAGCGCTCCTCTATGTGGTGCTGTTCGGCACTATCTCCGTCGTACTTCAAATTTTCCTAAAATACAGCCGCTATGTTTCTGTGTTGAAGTGGCTTACGCTTTCCCTATTCGCTTATTTCGGCACGGTGCTGTTTGTTCATGTGCCCTGGAGCGAGGTGGCAAAAGGCTTGTTCATTCCCAAGCTCTCGCTCGATGCTTCGTTCTGGACAGCAGTGGTCGCTATTTTCGGCACCACCATCAGCCCATACCTGTTTTTCTGGCAGGCTTCACAGGAGGTCGAGGACCAGAAGGCCAAGCCGCGACGAAAACCCCTGAAAAAGGCGCCCGAACAGGCCGAGAGCGCGATCGAGCGCATCCGTCTGGATACCTACGTTGGAATGGCATTTTCGAATATCGTCGCCCTCGCCATCATGATCACGGCCGGCGCGACACTCCACGCCAACGGAACCACGGACATTCAGTCTACCAGCCAGGCCGCCGAAGCTCTTCGGCCAGTCGCAGGCGTCTTCGCTTTCGCCATCTTCGCCCTCGGCGTCATCGGAACGGGACTGCTGGCAATTCCGGTCCTGGCCGGCTCCGCCGGGTATGCATTGGGCGAGGCCCGCAAGTGGCCGGTGGGCCTGGAGCGTGAACCGCTGCAAGCCAAGGCTTTCTATGCGACCATCGCGATCGCTACCCTAGTTGGAGCATGCCTGAATTTCACGCCTATCAATCCGATCAAGGCGCTCTACTGGAGCGCCGTGGTCAACGGCGTCGTCGCCGCGCCCGTCATGGCTGTCATGATGCTAATGACGGCCAGAAGCGACATAATGGGTGAGGCGACTGTGCCTCGGTGGATGCGGCTAATCGGGTGGCTTGCGACAGCGGTGATGGGAGCGGCGGCTACAGTCATGGTTGTCCAACTCTTTGTTTAGGGTTCGTCGTGAAGACGGCGAGGTGTCTCGGTGAAATCGACAAGGTGTGCTGACCGCAAGGGACTTCGGCGACGGCTCGGCCCTCTAAAAGGTGGGCCGTTCGTGTTTTAACGATTAATGAATTAGCGAGGACCTAAAATTCGCTAATGCGTTTCGCTGCCCTATTGTTCTGTTGGATCGCATTCTTTGGCTGGGATTTGTCCGCCAACGACGGTGAATACGTCAACGCAATCGGCATCAGGCTCTGCATCTCATCCGCATGACCGGTCTTATCTAACGGCTAGGCCTTGACGAGGTCGCTATATCCCGTTCGTCGCATGGCAGGCTACCCGCCTTCAGATTGTCGGGACAGCTCGAACTGTCCGCCTATAGACCCACGACGGAGCAGGTCGAGGAGATCATTCCGCCGACGCCTAAGAAGCGTTGACGGTCTGAGATGAACATTAGGGGCCGCTTATAGTTTCTGATGTGACCGAGGCTGACCCGCGTCGGCAAGCTCCGCGACCGTTACCCCTGGGACGCTCGTCGCTGCCGTGAATGGGGCGACGGGTCTAAATCAGGCTTCAATCGCCGCCCAGCCTCGAAGGGGCACTCTTGTCGGACGAGGCTTATGGTCTCCTTGTACGCCATTGAACGCCGAGCCGTTGCTTTCCTCCGCCCGACTGGTCCATTGCGTTTACGTCGTCGAACTGCGGATGTGCCAGCGACGACGGGACAGTCACAACGCCGCTTGGGGTCAAGTTCGAAGCCTAACGCCCCGTCCAATGATCGTCGTTTCGCCAATAAACTCTACGCCGCCCGCCTCAAGCGCCTGCTGAAGCGCGGAAACGGTCCTTCCGTGAGGGCCGGTTGTTGCTCCACGGTCAAGATTCGCCACGCAAGTGACAGATACTCCCGCGGCCTCTGACAGTTCCTTTTGTGTCCACCCCAACAGCGTGCGCGCACTGCGGATTTGTTGTGGCGTAACCATTCGAATGACCCCTCCTAAAAGGTCGTCCTGATTTTCGACGCATGCTAGAACTTTCAATTCGTGTAAAATGTTCCGGAAATTAGCACACGCTGATTGAGTCGCGTTTTGCGAGTGTGTGCATGCGTCTGAAGTTCATCGAGCCTCTGGAGATGATGGGCGGCTGAATCTAAGCCGGACTTCGAAGGCGGGCGTCTAGCGCGTCCCCAAACTGACACAGGCTGAATACGACGCTCTGTCGCCGGCATGCCTTCACCCTTTCCGCTGGCCTCGTGCTGGCGAGAATACAGTTACTGTGAATCTGTCCCCGCCGGTAACGGTCGACATTGCAGCCGTGAAGCTGGTGACAAGCTATGTGCCGCCGACGAAAAAGAAGCCACTCGTCGACAAGCCGACCTGAACGGAACGTGCAGATTGCCCTTCCATTAGCCTTTGTGCATATTTGAGGGGCTGGGTATCTCCATTCCCGGAAGGCCCGGTTGCCGTCCCCCTTTGTCACCCAGAGCTGTGCGGCGGCCGGGCCGTCTACAGCGGCGACCACGCCAGCGTCGACCCGGAGGACATTGCCGGTGAGTTCTATCGGCTGGCCTTTCTTCAGAGTCGATGTCCGGTCCACTATCGAGTGTGGAAACCCATAGTGCGGGATCGAGACGCTGACCCGATCTTCGGTCACGCGCTTCCGCACGATCGCTGTGATCGCAACCTCGTCGCCGACCTTGATGCCCATCGCCATGCGATGATTCTGGCGCCGTTGGTGGCTTCGTCAAGCGGTCTCTAATATGCGAATGAAAACTTGCTTGCCGTTCAGCCCGCGATCGCCATTCCAATGCCTACGCGCTCTGAGGGCTTTGGTGAGATCATCAAAGATCGTGTCCATGGGCCGATTCTAGATCGAAACCCGGAATCTGTGATTCCCCTGTTGTCCTGTTCATTTGAGGATGAAGTAGAGCGGAACGAGAATTGAGAATGCCGCGATACCTGTGAGGATTAGGTTTGTGGTCATGAGCCCCTGCGGCAATTTCATAACCACTCACAAACTAATTTAGCTAAAATGCAAGGAACCAAAACAGCGCAGCCTGCTTGAATCGCGGTTTGTGGGTCATCGGCTACCTGCTGGACCTGGTAGAACCTGACCCGGATCTTGAGCCGTGGTTGGCCGGCGCCGTGGAAGTTATTGGCACCGACGACAGGGAAGGGGATAACACCGACGATGAATGGTCGCTTGGTTGGACTACTACCGAAGCGCTTGGCTTGGGCGAAGACGTGGAACTGGACACTTGCAATTCGGAATATAGCCTGGGCTGGCACGAAGCATGCAGCCAAGGCTGGGACGAATGGGCGCGCAACGGTCATAGGTACGTTTAAGGCATCGACGGCGAGGCATGACCCGTTACAGTATTTTCCTAAGCCCACCACCTCATTGTGGCGGGCTTTTTCGTGGTGAGTATGCTGTGAGAGCGTCATATGGGCGTCATGGGAAGACCGGAAACGTGCGCTTTCAGCGGCTTCCCAACAATACGAATCCGTAAGTCGCGGTGGAGATGTGTCTGGCCTAAGCTTCCACTAAGCCAGAATCTTGGATCGAGTGAATGAAAAAAGGCCACATTGGCGCAATTCCTCACGAGACCCGCCAAACGAAATACCCGCAAGCTGTGGCTTCGATTATTGAAGGCCAGTGACAGATTTTGCCGGTTGCTAACCAGAAGCAGCAAAAACCGAATGTACGATGACATTGCCCAGGAGGCGCCCTTAACGCCAGTAGTGCCTGACTTACTCCTAGCCCCTCGCATGTCGCTCCTGCAGCCTGAGCTAATTGAGAAAACAATTGAAGGCATGGGCGCCCTAGGCCTGCATGACTTCATCTCCCAACAGTTTTCCATGCCGGAAGGCACGTTCGGACGTTTGACCGGGGCGGTAATGGGCCAGATAAATCTCTTGCCCAACAAACGAGCCATCGAACTGTTGGACATCGCGGAACACGATGACGTGCTCGAAATAGGATTTGGGCCTGGCTTAGCGCTCAGGAAAATGTCGCAGCTCGCGCGGAGCGGCAGGATTACCGGGGTAGACCGGTCGCCTACAATGTTCCGTCAGGCCCAGACGCGAAACCGAGCGGCAATTCAACGAGGAAGACTGAAGCTAATCCAGGGCACCTTCGAGTGCCTGTCGCTGGAAAGCGCATCCGTTGACAAAGTTCTAGCCGTCAACGTGATCTATTTCTGTTCCCCAGACGGAACAGCGCTAGCGGAGGCCCGCAGGGTTCTACGCCCCGGCGGAGCAATGTCGATCTATGCGACGGATTGCTCTTCCATGAGATGGTTGCAGTTCATTGGCCCTGAAACCCAGCAGACATTTGATCGGAAGGGACTAGAGGATTTCCTGCAACGGAGCGCATTTGGGTCAGATCATATTGATATCCAGACGGTTCGGCTGCCGTTCGGATTTCGCGGCCTCTTAGCGCGACTGCGCAAGCGATGAAGGAGGCGAAGAGCTCGGCGTTCACAGGCCACACTTTGCGCTCGATCGGCCTCAAGTTTCCGCCTGCTACCCAGTCCTAGCGCAGCACCATTTCAGCGCGCAAGGCAGTGCCGACCTCATCCAGCATAACTGGAGACATGCGCAGACGAGCCGGTCCGACGGCTCGGCAGGCCGCACCACACGATATCGGCACGCCGGCAAGCACACCAACATGGTGGAAAGCTATTTCAGTCGCCTTCGCTGCATGGTTGCCGGCCGCACCACCACGTCTGGCGCCGCTACCTCTACCAGTACGCCAATCATGCCGCATGGCTTGAAGATCACCATCAAGGCTCCGGCTAAACGCGGGCATCGTGTCTGCCGATTTCACGGGGCCGGCGGCGGGGCGCCAAGAGGGGCAGCGCACGGCTTACACCGGCACGGTCACTTCACTTGCGAGGGCGTGGCTATGCGTCGAGCCGTTGCCGGTCTCGTAGCGACTGCGACCAAAACAATCGCGACTACCTTCGATGCCGAAGCGTGACGATCAGGACTAAACAAAAATCCAGCTGCCTGCCCACGTTGCGCAAGAGATGGGGGTGCTCGTTCGCCTGCACTGGTCAGGAGCCTGCCGGGCGCTCTTATCGGCCACGGCAGGCTCTGCGGCCCAGTTCCATACGGTTTTGTAAACTTATCGCCACGATGGCGTCAAAGTCGTTCAGGAACTTGGGACTGGAGGGACAAGTTCGCTTAATGGAGGAATGAGGATGTTTCGCAAAGTAGCCGTTGCCGCTGCAATCGTAACCGTTTGCAGTCTGCCCGCTTTCGCTGCCACGGAATACTGGGTGGCAAAGGATGCCGCCACGAAGAAGTGTGAAGTCGTTACGAAAAAGCCGGACGGCACGAAGTTGATGGATGCCGGCAAAAAAACCTACGCGACTAAGGGCGACGCCGACAAAGCGTTGAAGCTCCTGGCTGATTGCAAATAATTCGATAGCGCTCTCTGGCGCACTTTCATACCCGTCCCGGGTCGACCTGGGACGGGCTTTTTGAAGCAGCCGGACTGAAGTGCTGGAGGTTGATTGCTCGGCGTTGATGGTCGCCCAATATCGGGAGCATAAACGATGGACCCGGCAACTGCGGCAGTGATGATTTTGCTTTCGTGCAGCTCAAGCGAGCCCTTTGTCTGCAAACCAATCGATACCCCTGTGGTTTTTTCATCGCTTGAGCAATGCCGGAGTTCTCTCAAGAACAAGCTGGCAAGCGCTCCGACGGGGCAACTTGTCGGCCGTTGCCGCAGGATCGATGCGACATTGGCACCGTCACCCGACCGGGTTTACCGGTTCCGAAAGGATGGTTCTTGACTCACCGATGGCGCATCTGGTCTGCCAAGCGTTATGCGTCCGCGTCGGGAGGGTTACGCCAAACTGAGTCACAGCCGAAATCAGCGAAAACATCGCGCGCAAGCTTCGGCCCCGCAACGGCGCGCCTGACGATTCGACCAGAGGAAAAAGGCCGACGCCCTCTCTGGAGGTTGCCTGAACGGCGCCGGCCGGACGGTCCTTTTCAGGTCCGCTGCGCCGTAGGCATAGCTGAGTCGTTACGTGGCGTCATGTTTCGGCTCAGCAGATTCCGTTGATGGCGTCTTTTGCGGTTATTCAAAAGAAGTCAACAGGGCTTCCGGCCAGTATCCGGCCGTCGTCTGATATGGCTATTGTAGCTTCTGATTGCCGCGGTAGCTCTGCCAAGTCTCGATCGGCGATTCGGGATCGATATATCGGCCAAGCGTTTTCAAGTGGGCAACGATTTCGGGCAGCAAGAAATCGCGATCGCCAAACTCCTCGCCTATGCGCGCGAGATCATCCGCTGCCGCGGCCATCTCCTCTACGTCACCGAGCACGTACACTCTATTGCCGATGGCACAGATATCGCAGCCAGCCTTAATCACCCTGTCTACGAACGCGGGGATCTCGCTTGCCTTCATGAGCCTTTTCGTTCGGGCCATTTGCATATCATCTCCTCTGGCAAGTCTTCACAAAATGCCAGAGCACCCTGCGCATAGTCACCTAGCTAGTCGCAGGGCCTGCCAGCGCCTCGCAAATGCTGAAGATGGCGCAAAGGCTAGGATCGAGACGATCACGCCGAGGGCGAAGAGAAGCGGTACCAACCCGGCATGGTAGTGCGAACCTCTCAGCCGCCGCCGTCCTGCTAATCGCGGATCGGGATGTCCGATTTGCTTCGAAAGTCCGACAGGCGCTGTGGGCGTCTTCATTAGAACGGAGGGCGACGCTAGCAAGCATCGGTGGGACCATAAGTCAGAGTAGGTGCGTTTCACGGAGAGAACGCTTATGGCAGCAGTGGGCCTTTACAGATGCCCGGGAAATCCGCCGTGGGCCTGTGTGCTGGAAGGGGCGAAAGGCACCTACGTCGCTGAGCATCATTATCGCGAAGGTGGCTACCAGCCAAACTTTGACACCTTGCCATGGGAGAGCGACTATAAGGACGCTAAGGAAAAAGCGCGGGCTGCGGCTAGATCCTATCCGTTTCCAACGGTTGTAGAGCCTTCATCGATTGTAAAGACGGGCAAATAAGCGTTAGCGATCAGCCATTCGGTTACGACTGTTCGGATCAATTCCGCCTTCGAAACGCCCATCTCTGCGGCCAACCCATCCAGGATTTCCTCGATTTTCGGCTCGAGGTCCACGCCGTCGCCGGCATTCCGGAGCATCAGCGCCGCCCGGCGCAGTAGGACCTTAAGATTCGATGGCGACATCTCCGCGTTGCGATCGGCGGCACCTTCAAGCTCTTGGACAAATGATTGGCGGCTCATTGCGATCTGTTTACCACTCCCTGCAGTAACCATCGCGCGGTGCGTGGTGGAACGCAAGGCGGTTGGCAACGGATCGCTTCGCTCGATTAGCCACTCCCTCCGCATGAATGGACGACGACTCCTAGAACCAACCCCGCCATTTGAACCACGCTAGCGGAATAATTGCGCTGAGAGCGATCATCCCCAAACCATAGGGATAGCCGAAGGCCCAGTCGTATTCGGGCATGTGCTTGAAATTCATACCGTATATGCTTGCCGCCAGGGTAGGAGGAATGCCGACGATCGAGACGATGGTGAGGATTTTGAAGATGTCGTTTTGCGCAATGCCAATCAATCCAACCATGGCATCGAGGAGGAACTGCACCTTGTCGGAGAGATGAACCTCGTAATTGTCGAGCGACGCTACGTCGAGCTTAAGGCCGTTCATTCGCGACGCGAGTTCTCCATCGCCCCAGCCTGCGGTCATCCCGCATGCGAAATCGATGGCGCGTCCAAGGGCAAGCAACGCATCGCGCTTTTCCGAGAGGGCGTCACCGAACCTGCCGACATGGTGGAGCTGCGCTCGAATGACATTGTTTGAGCGGATGGCCTTGCGGCCTTGACTATCCGGGACGTGAAAGGCGGTTGCAGAGAGGGTGCGCAGGTCAGTCGCTGCCTGCTCAAGGCCGTCGGCGAGGCGGTCGACAAGCTCATCGCAGAGATCGAGGAACACCTCAAGACTCGAACTCGGCGGCTCGCCCGAATCGGTGAAGCGCCCAGCAACCGCGACAAAGGCCGGCAAAGCCGAGAAGCGAACGGTGATCAAGCGGTCGCGCGACAGCACGAAGCCGAGGGGAGCAACCAGCGGCGGGCCGCCTTCGACTTGAGTGACTATCGGAACGCTCATGGTAAGAACGCCATCGCGGGCTTTTAGTCGGCTGGAACTTTCGATCTTGCTGAGATTTTTCCGGCTGGGCAGCGCAACGCCGGCCAGCCCCTCGACCTCTTTAACCTCGGCCGTGTCGGGGTCGATAAGATCCAGCCAGAGGGCCTTTTTTGTCGCTTCCGGGGAGTTGGGCTGAGGATAGATGATCAGCATTTTAGGGAGTGCCCTAAAAGTGCGGCTCGCGTGGACTGATCCTTGGGCGAGTAAGCCAAATCGAACTGGAGGCCTGTGCTCTTCTAGCCATTTGCAAGCCCCTTCGCGTGCCGGCCGATTACCAATTCCGCTGGCCCCTGCCACTATTTGAACGAGCGGTTGCGGGTAATGTTCCAGATCCTCTCAGCTCGGAAGTTGTAAGTGCGGCGTAAATCGTCATTGGAACGCGTCACTTTGAGAGAAGGTCGCGTAAGATGCGGCGATCACTACGTCAACATACGCCTTTGATCGCCGCCGAAGGCGAAGAGAAGCGGTACCACCCGGCATGGTAATGCGAACCTCTCAGCCGCCGCCGTCTTGTCCACCGCGGCTGGCACCCGCTTGGCTAAAGGCAACTGCCCCGTCCGGTTTGCGAACTTCAACCGCCACGACGCCGTCATTGTGCTGTCGAGCAGCAAACGACGCCTGAGCATGATCCCTGGCATCTCTCTCGGCATCGAAGGGCGTCTTTTCAACTACGCCCTGCTTACCGTACCAAATCACTGTGTAGACCATCGTTACAACGCTCCCAGTCCCTCAAGAGCGAACAATGCGCCCTGGCGCTGGGTCGGTCTATATCGGGCCGCTGTCGGTTGGATCTTTTTAGCTCTGCTTACTAGCGCTTCGATCTGCCCTCAGGGGAGACTTTCTATCGGCTTTTCTCGATTGAACTCGTGCCCTTGGGCACGAAGAAACACCGCCATGCGTATCTCTGGTAGGCATTGAACTTCATGTGGGGAATGATCGTGCGATAGAACGTCATTAGATGCTCACAGAGATGGTAGCGGTCATCGGCAGAGGCCAGGGCACGCTCTCTAGGGATAAACCACTCCGGCTCCTGTGGCTCATTCATGTATGCGGGGCGAGGCAGCTTGACGTAATAGCCGTCTTTCGTCTCCCTGACATCGCGACGGTCTATCGCATGGCAATCCTTGCTGTCGCAGCAATCAGCTTGCGTAACCGGGTCCTTTTTTGCCGGTGTACCAGTCGTGGGCATCCGCGTCGCCAGATAGGACTAGCCGCCAGCGCGATCCATCTTCGTGGTTCTCTCATGACCACCCCTCGGCTTTTCGGGACAATAGTATATTAGATGAAGCTAATTGTCAGCCAAGCGCCTTATGCCATCGGGCCGACGCTGCCACCGGGTCTGTCAATATAAATCGCCGGCTATGCACAAAGAGGTCATTGGCCGTCTTACGAGCCGGCCGAAGAAGACCGGATTTGATGATGCTCCGGGGAGGACAATCCCTGCGGCGACGATCAACCATCAGCCGGGAAAGTTAGGAATGGAGTTAGGAACAGAATAAGGCGATGAACAATTTCATAGCTTAATCAACATGATATCAAAACTTCTGGCGGAGGGAGTGGGATTCGAACCCAGTCGCCGAAAATAGTCAGCTGCGCTCGGACATTTCCCAGGCAAGGTCTGTTTTTGGAGGTCGGTCAGCGTAGTTCTAACGACCTACATGAGGCGCGAAGCCGCTGTTCGGAATGAGTGCACCAAGCCGGTTTTCAGGATCGCACAGCTCCAGTGCGATCAACCAAGATGAGCCGGAAGCGACGCATGCTGTGCCGTTCGCTATGGCGCTGCTTGGGCGCGCGCTCGGGAGCGGCCAGTCGCGGGCGATTCATAGCCGACACGCTAGACAGCGCTAGCTGCCTTCATCCGGCTTTACTAATTCGACGTGGCTGACACCCAACGCCTGGGAGAGTTCGAAAAGGGTGATGACAGTAGGATTGCGTCGACCACGTTCCAGACTGCTTAGGTATTGCTGGCTGTAGCCCGACCGGGCTTCCACCTGCTCCTGCGTCAGGCCTTTCTCCCTCCGAAGTCGGGCAAAGTTCGTTCCGACCAGTTGACGCATATCCATGCGCCACATTCGCCGTTTACATACTTTAAGTTTATCAACTATAGTATGTATTTTCGGACCAGTCGAATGACCGTGCCGGAATTGGTTAGGAGGTGTTCGATGCTGCCAAAGACCACACACACGTTCTCTGATCCCATCGCTCGGGCGGCTGCCATCCAGAATGCAAATGATCCCGCTTTGAGCCTGTGGACCGACTGGCACCGCGCTCGGCACGTGTCGCTGGTCCTGTGTCGGGTGCAGCAGCGGTTGGAGACGCGAATGATGGTCAATCCCGGAATTCCGGTATTGACCGATGGAGAAAAGAAAACGCGTCGAACTTCGGTGGCCGCGTCGGAGGAGGGATCGGAATATGCGGTGGTTCGCGAGGCCGAGGTGTTTGCGATGACCGAGGCACTCCGACTTCAGGATGCGATTCCCAACGTCGCGGCTCAGTCTCTCGTGGGTATCGTGGCAAAACTGGAAATAATTGTTGGCGCCGACCGGGACATTGGCGACCCGACGGATTTTCCATGGCCGCACATCGCGTCCGTTCTGCGCGATCTGAAGGCGATTGCTGGCGATCTGCCGGCCTACCGGTTAAACCGGGCTGCTACCCGCGCGGATGTTGCGCGGCATCGGAAAGAAGCAACCAAACTCATCGCGGCCTTGGAGGCGCACGGTTGAACGGCTCAAGTACCTATATCGGCAGCGATCAACGCCAACACGGAAAACAGCGATCCGATCTTGAAATGTTCGTAAGACTAATGGTTCGCCTTTAACGCGTCTAGCAGATCTCCCCACTCCTGCATTAGCGTGATCCGCTGCTCCCAGTAGGTCGCTCGGTTGTAGGTCCGCCGGATGGCGTTCTTGTCCTGATGCGCCAGGACAGCTTCAATGACGTCTGGATCATAGTCGCGGGCGTTGAGGATGGTGCTGGCGGTCACCCGGAAACCATGGGCGGTCACTTCGTCCTTTCCGTAGCCCATACGTCGTAGCGCGGCGTTCATGGCGTTCTCGGAAAGCGGCCGTTTTGTGGAGCGGATCGAAGGAAAGACCAGGCCGCCGTCCTCCGAGAGATGCCAGACCTCTTCCAAGACCGAAAGCGCCTGTTTGGACAGTGGTACGTCGTGCGGGGCGCGCATCTTCATGCGCTCGGGCGGAATATGCCAGACGGCCTTCTTTCGGTCGAACTCGTCGCGCGTAGCGCCCCGTACTTCGCCGGGGCGGACACAGGTGAGGGCAAGAAACTGGAGGGCGGCTTTGATGGTTGGCCAGCCGTCGTATTCGCCGACCGTCATCAGGAGCTTGCCGAACTTCTTTTCATCGGTGATAGCGGCACGACCGTTGACTTTCGGCGGCTGGAGAGCGCCCCGGAGGTGTAGGGTTGGGTCGGCTTCTGCCCGTAAGGTGACAATGGCCAAACGGAAGACGCTGCCTATCACGCCGCGTAAACGCCGCGCTGTCTCTCTTCGACCACTCTTTTCGATCTTCTGGAGGAGTTGGAAAATTTCGGCCGGAGTGATCTCGTTAATGGGGCGCTTGGCGAGTGGGCCGGCCAGATCTTCCAGGAGCCATTTGGTTTTGGTGATGGTAGCCGCCGCAGCGTCCCGTTCCTCCATCCGCGTGACATACTCCTCGGCGATCAAGGCGAAGGTGGAGCGCGCTTCCGTGATGGCGGCAGTCTTCTCCTCTTTGCGTTTGGCGGAGGGGTTGATGCCGGCGATCAACAGCCTCTTGGCGTCGTCGCGCTTTCCTCTCGCGTCCAGAAGTGACACCAGCGGGTATTTTCCAAAGGAGAGTATATTTTCCTTCTCCAGGTAGCGGTACCGCAGTTGCCAGAGTCTGGAGCCGTTGGTGCGGACGAGGAGATAAAGCCCGTCGCCATCCGCAAGACGATACGGCTTGTCTTTGGGCCTAGCGTTCTTGCAGGCGAAGTCAGAGAGAGACATGGGTAACGGACCTCCCGGGTAATGGGTAACGCCGAAATCGTTACCCACAAACCGATGCGTTGCAACGGTACGCGGTGGGTCACCATAAACCGCCAAACCAGGCTAAGTCATTGATTTGTATTGATTGATGAGACGTCGTGAGAAGCGATGGGAAAGTGAAATGGTGCCCAGAGGCGGATTCGAACCACCGACACGCGGATTTTCAGTCCGCTGCTCTACCAACTGAGCTATCTGGGCCTGTTCCGGCAAACGAAAACGCGTGAACCGGATTTCATGAAGGCGCCGTGGGGCACCCCTTGAAAGCGCGTGGGTTATAGCACGGGAATTTAGCCTGTCCAGCGCCTAGGTGGCGATTTCCGGCAGGAAAAGCGAGGCTGTGGAAAGGCCGGCCTCCTCAGGCGCTTTCACAACCGCAATGGCGCGCGGGCTGGCCTCCTTCTGCCCTTTGGCCTCTGTCCTAGCGCCGCCATGCCGCGCTGCAACCGCCGGGATCCCTCGTTAGCCGACGGTGGAGATGCCGCGGGGGCAACGAGCTGTCGCCCTACCTGGCGCCGGCCACGCCTTTGCGGAAGTCGGAGGGGGTCATGCCGGCCAGCTTGCGGAAGGACTTGTTGAAGGCGCTGAGCGAGCCGAAACCGGAGTCCATGGCGACGCGCAGCACATTGGCATCCTGATGCATCAGAAGCGCCTGCGCGTAGCTCAGCCGCAAAAGGTTGACATATTCGTTGAGCGTCATGCCGGTCGATTTCTTGAACAGGCTCATGGCGTATTTGGGATGGATATCGGCCGCCGCCGCTATGTTCATGCAATCGATGTCGTAGAGGAAATTCTCGGCGATGAAATCGCACATGCGCCCGACATTGCGCGAGGATTGCTGGTCGAACGCACTGCCGGCTTCCTGCCCGGCCGCCGTCTCTGGCACCAGCCTGTAGGGTTCGAACCGCACCCGCTCCAGCCGCAGCAGAAGCTCGTTGACGGCGTGTTCGGCCTTGGCCGGATCGCCCGAGCGGGCATAGCGGTTCCAGCGGGCGAAATTGTCGTTGTCGGATTGGTCGGTGGCGCTGGTCACCAGCGTCGCGCCCGTCATCAGCCGGTGGCGCACGTCCGCCGGCAGATGCAGCCGGAAGAAATGCACCAGCGGCAGATGCGCGCCGGCATAGATGGCGTCGTCGCTGAGATCGTCCATCTGGTGCGGCAGGCCGCCCCAGAAGAAGCACATCTCGCCGGCCGAAAGTGAGATTTCGTGCTCGTTCATGCGGTAGTGCACGCTGCCGCGCACGATGAAATTCACCTCGACCTGGGCATGCCAGTGCGGCTTGAGCATCACCAGCGGAGCGGTGTGAAACATCTGCAGGAGCAGCGGCAGGCCCTCCACGCTGCTGGCGCCCGGCTGGTAAAACGGCCGTTCCGGCATCTTACTTTCCGCCAATTCCGTATTCCCTTTGTCGGCGACAAGCCTTCCGCGCCGAATAGTGTAGCCACGCTCGCAGAGAGAGCAAATGAAATGGGAGGATTTCAATGCGCATCACACTGACTTGCGCCGCGCTCGCGCTTGCCCTGGGCTCAGCCCCGGCCTTTGCGCAGTCCGGCGAAATCACCATCTGGAGCTGGAATGTCGCCGCTTCGTCGCTGAAGGCGACGGTTGCCGGCTTCAACAAGCTGCATCCCGACATCAAGGTCACGGTTCAGGATCTCGGCAACCAGCCGACCTACGACAAGTCGATCGCCGGCTGTGCGGCCGGCGGCGTCGGCCTGCCCGACATCGTCACCATCGAGAATGGCGAAGCCGAGAATTACTGGAGCCAGTTCCCCGACTGCTTCGTCGACCTGCATACGCTGGGCTACAGTGCCGAGGACCAGAAGAAATTCCCCGATTTCAAACGCACCGAACTCGAGGTCGGCGACAAGGCCTATGCCATGCCGTGGGATTCCGGGCCCGTCGCCGCCTTCTATCGCCGCGACTTCTACGAGAAGGCCGGCGTCGATCCGGCATCGATCAAGACCTGGGACGATTTCATCGCCGCCGGCAAGAAGATCCAGGCGGCCAATCCGGGCGTCTCGATGACCAATGCCGATTTCAACGGCGACAGTGAATTCTTCCGCATGATCTCCAACGAGCAGGGCTGCGCCTATTTCGCCGAGGACGGCCAGTCGATCACGGTCAGCGAACCCAAATGCGTCGACGCCATGACCAAGGTCAAGGAGATGAAGGACGCCGGCATCGTCTCGTCCGCCGACTGGGGCACCAAGATCACCAACAACACGGCGGGCACCGTCGCCACCCAAGTCTATGGCGGCTGGTATGAAGGCACCATCCGCACAGAATCGGCCGGCGAGAACGGCAAATGGGGCGTCTATCTGATGCCGAGCCTAACCGCCGACGGTCCGCGCGCCGCCAATCTCGGCGGCTCGTCGCTGGCCATCACCTCGGCCTCGAAGAACAAGGAAGCGGCCTACGAGTATCTGAAATACACGCTCGGAACCAATGAAGGCCAGATCACCATGCTGAAGGAGTTCGGCCTCGTCCCTTCGCTGGTCTCGGCGCTGGATGATCCTTATGTCAGCCAAGGCCTGCCCTATTGGGGTGGCCAGGCGGTGTGGAAGGATATTCTGGGCACCTTGCCCAAGGTCGTCCCCAGCCGCGGCACGCAGTTCCAGAGCGATGCCGAAATCATCGTCCGCGCGGTGCAGACCAAATATCTGGCCGGCGGCTATCCCGACGCCAAGGCGGCACTCGACGATGCGGCAAAACAGATCGCCGCGGCGACCGGACTGCCGGTCAAGTCATAACCTCCCAGGGATGGGGTCCGGGACGACTCTTGCCGCCCGGACCCTGTCGCCTGCGAGCTTGGCTGAAACACCGGATATGAAGGAGGAGGAGCAGGATGCGCAACCGCAACGCCACGGCCTATCGTTTCCTGGCGCCTTATCTGCTGATCTTCTCCGTCTTCTGGGTGTGGCCGATCATCTCGTCGTTCATGATCTCCTTCCAGGCGACACGCACCGTGCCCTGGCGTTTCGCGCCGGGCTTCAACTGGGGCCGTCTGATCGGCGATCCGGCCTTCTTCAACGCGCTGAAGAACACGCTGCTCATCCTCGTCATCCAGGTGCCGGTGATGATCGCGCTGGCCATGGTGATGGCCGTGCTTTTGAATTCGCCGCTCCTCAAGGCGAGGGGCCTCTATCGCTTCGCCTTCTTCGCCCCGGTGGTGGTCGGTGAGGTCGCCTATTCGGCGGTGTTCCGGCTGATGTTCAGCCTCGATTTCGGCATCGTCAACAAGCTCCTGAACAGCATCGGGCTGCCCAAGATCGACTGGTTCTCCAATGTCACGCCGGCCATGGCGCTGATCATGATCGCTGTCACCTGGCGCTGGGCCGGCTACAACGCCATCATCCTTCTGGCCGGCATGCAATCCATCCCCGAGGATGTCTACGAGGCGGCGACGCTCGACCGCGTCAGCAAGCTCAAGCAGTTCTTCCACATCACCTTGCCGCTGTTGAAGCCGGTCATCGTGTTTTGCCTGGTGCTCTCGATCATCGGCACCATGCAATTGTTCACCGAGCCCTTCCTGATCACCGAGCGCGGCGGGCCGGGCGGCGGCACCGAGACGCTCGGCCTGCTGCTCTACCGCCAGGGGTTCCGGTCGCTCAATTTCGGCTATGCCTCGGCCGTCGCCTACACCATGGCGGCGCTGGCGATCGCGATCACGCTGGTGCAGCTGTGGCTGACGAGGGAAAAGCAATGAGTTCGCTCTCCTCCGCCCGCCTGAGGCGCAGCATCGCGCTGCATCTTTTCCTCACACCGCTGGCGCTGATCTGGCTGTTCCCGCTGTGGATGATGGTGGTGTTCTCGACGATGCCCGACAACGGCATCTTCAGCCCCGGCATCGAGCTCTTGCCGCACGGCAATTTCGTCGACAATTTCAACAATCTGCAGCGCGACACCAATTTCGTCGGCGCCATCGGCATCTCCGTCTCGGTGGCGGTGACCTACACCTTCCTGTCGGTGCTGTTGACGTCGATGGCCGGCTGGGCGCTGGCGCGCTACCAGTTCTTCGGCAAAGGCGTGGTCGTCGGCATCATCTTCGGCACCATCACGCTGCCCTATGCGGTGGTGCTGATCCCGCAATTCATCATGGTGGCGCGCGACTTCCAGCTCGCCAACACCTGGGTGGCGCTGATCGTGCCGCCGCTGTTCAATTCACTCGGTGTGCTGTTCATGCGGCAAAGTTTTTCGATGATGCCGGACGACCTCTTCGACGCCGCCCGCGTTGAAGGTGTGAAGGAGTGGCGCATCTTCCTCTTTGTCGCGCTGCCGCTGGCGCGGCCGATGCTGGCCGCACTCGCCATCATCCTGTTCCTCGCCTCCTGGAACAATTATCTCTGGCCGCTTTTGATCAACAGCCAGCCCGGTTCGATGACGGCGCCGGTGGCGCTCGGCACCCTGATCGGCCTCACCAAAGTGTCGTGGGGCGGCATCATGGCGGGCGCCGTGATGCTCACCGTGCCGATGCTGATCGTCTTCGTGCTCCTGCAGCGTCATTTCATCGCCGGCATCGCCGCCGGCGCAGTCAAGTAAGAGGCAGCATGGCAACCGTTACGCTGAGCAATGTGGTCAAGCGCTTCGGCGCCTTCGAAGTCGTCCATGGCGCCAACATCGACATCAAGCACGGTGAGTTCGTCGTCTTCGTCGGCCCGTCCGGCTGCGGCAAGTCGACCCTGCTCAGGATGATCGCCGGGCTCGAGGACATCAGCGGCGGCGAGATTGCCATCGGCGGCAAACTGGTCAACGATGTCGAGCCGGCCGATCGAGGCATCGCCATGGTGTTCCAGTCCTACGCGCTCTATCCGCATATGAGCGTCGAGCAAAATCTCTCCTTCGGGCTGCGCATGACCGGCAACCCCAAGGCCGACACCGACCGGCGGGTGAAGCGCGCGGCCGAGATCCTGCGCATCAGCGAATTGATGGACCGGCGCCCGAGGAAACTCTCCGGCGGCCAGCGTCAGCGCGTCGCCATCGGCCGCGCCATCGTGCGCGAGCCGCAAGTGTTCCTGTTCGACGAGCCGCTCTCCAATCTCGACGCCGAACTGCGCGTCCAGATGCGGGTCGAGATCTCGCGCCTGCACAAGGAGCTCGGCGCCACCATGATCTACGTCACGCACGACCAGACCGAAGCGATGACGCTCGCCGACCGGATCGTCGTGCTGCGCGCCGGCCATATCGAGCAGATCGGCCGACCGCTCGATCTCTATGACGATCCCGACAATCTGTTCGTGGCCGGGTTTGTCGGCTCGCCGAAGATGAACTTCATCAAGGCGCAAATCGTCGGGCAGGATGCGCGTGGCGTCGTGGTCGAACTGGCGGGCCAGGAGAAGACCCGTATCACCCAGCCATTGGCCGGCGCCGCGCCAGAAGTGGGCAGCAAGGTCATCGTCGGCGTGCGGCCCGAACATTTCGGCAGCGCCGGGGAAGGCGACACCGACCTTGTCGTCGCCATCGACGTGGTCGAGCATCTCGGCGGCACGAGCTTCCTCTACGCCCGAACGGCCCATGGCGAAGACGTGGTGATCCAGCGCGACGCGGCGAAGGTTCCCACAACCTCCGAAGTCACCGTTTCCATCCGCAAATCCTACCTGTTCGACGAAAAAGGGCTGCGGCTGCGCTGACCGGCCGCCCCCTTCCAGCCTTCAAGGAGAATGACAATGACCGCAACCACGCCCATTCGCTGGGGCATTCTCGGCCCGGGCAGCATCGCCCAGGCCTTCGCCGGCGGCGTGGCCGCTTCGCGCACCGGAAAACTGGTCGCCATCGGCGCGCGCAATCCGAGCAAGCCGAGCCTCGCCGGGAATTTTCCCGGCGCCCGCATCGTCGACGGCTACGAAGCGTTGCTAGCCGATCCCGACATCGATGCGATCTACATCGCGGTTCCACATCCTGGCCATGCGCAATGGGCGATCCGGGCCGCGGAAGCGGGCAAGCACGTGCTGTGCGAAAAGCCGCTGGCGCTGACTGCCTTCGAGGCCGACGCCATGTTCCATGCCGCGCGCAAGGCCGGCACCTTTCTCGGCGAAGCCTTCATGTACCGGCTGCACCCGCAGACGCTGAAGCTGGTGGAACTGATCAAGTCGGGCGTCATCGGCGAGGTCAGGATGATCAAGTCCAGCTTCGGCTTCGCCATGCCGGGCTTCATGCCGCGGCATCGGCTCTACGCCAATGATTCCGCCGGCGGCGGCATACTGGACGTCGGCGGCTATACCGTCTCCATGGCGCGGCTGATTGCCGGGGCAGCATCGGGACAACCTTTTGCCGAGCCCGACAAGGTGGTTGGCACCGCTCATCTTGGCCAGTCCGGCGTCGACGAATGGGCCTCGGCGCTGCTGCATTTTCCCGGCGGCATCGTCGCTGAGGTTTCCTGCAGCATCTCGCTGAACCAGGACAATGTGCTGCGTATCCTCGGCACCAAGGGCCGCATCGAAGTGCCGGACTTCTGGTTCGCCGGGGGAAATCGCGATGTCGGCCTCGGTCGGATCGACGTGATCGGCGCCGACGGCTCGCGCGAGACGATCAGCGTCGATGAAAAGCGCCATGTCTATTCCTTCGAGGTCGACGGCGCCGGCGAGGCCATCCTCGCCGGGCGGCAGGAGTTCGCCTGGCCGGGCATGGATTGGGCCGACAGTCTCGGCACCTTGCGGGTGCTCGACAGATGGCGCGCTGCCGTCGGGCTGGAGTACGAGATCGAAAAGGCCCCGCTGCGCACCAGCACCATCTCCGGCAGGCCATTGCGGTCGGGCGGCACGGCGATCGGCAAGCGCGCCATTCCGGGCCTGGCCAAGCCGGCGTCGGTGGTGGCGCTCGGCTTCGAGGATTTCCGCACCTTCTCCTCGGGCTCGATCCTGCTCGATGCCTTCTTCGAGGCCGGCGGCAATCTCTTCGACACCGGTTTTGTCTACGGCGGCGGCTACACCGAGACGCTGCTTGGCCAGTGGTTGCAGAACCGCGGCGTGCGCGAGCAGTCGGTGATCATCGCCAAGGGCGCGCATTCGCCGCTCTGCTATCCCGACGTGATCGGCAAGCAGCTTGCCCAGTCGCTCGACCGCCTGCAGACCGACCATGTCGACATCTATTTCATGCACCGCGACAATCCGGATGTGCCGGTCGGCGAGTTCGTCGATGCCATGGACCGTGAGGTGAAGGCCGGGCGCATCCGTGGCCCGTTCGGCGGCTCGAACTGGACGATGCAGCGCATGGACGAGGCGATTGCCTATGCCGAGCGCGCCGGCAAGCAGAAGCCCGGCGCGCTCTCCAACAATTTTTCGCTGGCCGAGATGCTGGAGCCGATCTGGGCGGGTTGTGTGGCTTCGTCCACCGACGACTGGAAGGCCTGGCTGACATCCAGGCAGATGCCGAATTTCGCCTGGTCGAGCCAGGGCCGTGGCTTCTTCACCGAGCGCGCCGGGCGCGACAGGCGCGACAGCGAGGAACTGGTGCGGGTCTGGTATTCGGAGCGCAATTTCGGCCGCCGCGACCGCGCCATCGAGCTCGCCGCGCGACTGCGCAAGAACCCAATCCATGTTGCGCTGGCCTACGTTCTCAACCAGCCTTTCCCGTCGGTCCCATTGATCGGGCCGCGCACGCTGGGCGAGTTGGAAGACAGCCTGCGGGCGCTGGACATCGCGCTTTCGCCGGCCGATCTCGAGTGGCTGGACGGCGGCAGCCTTCACGCGGCCTGATAGAACAGGTCGCAAAAAGCGGCATCAGGTCTCGTCGTCCGACACCCTGACGCCGCGCCTGGCCGGGGTCCGCAGACTGGCATACATGCCGGTGGTGCGGAACTGGCTGGGCGTGGTGCCGTAGAGGCGGCGGAAGACCTTCGAAAAATAATTCGCATCCTCGAAGCCGCTCAGGATGGCGACTTCCTTCACCGGCAGGAAGTCCGCCTTGGTCAACAGCTTCGCCGCCCGCTGCAAGCGCTGCTGCAGCACGAACTCGGCGGGCGGCAGGCCTTCGCTCTCGGCGAAGCAGCGCGAAAAATGGGCCCGGCTGAGGCCACTGATCTGGACGAGGTCCGCCACCGGCAGCGGTTTGTCGAGATTGGCGTTGATATGATCGATGACCGGCTGCATGGCGCTCTGTTTTTCGGCAAAGGCATGCGAGCCGAAGACATCGTCATAGAGCGCCATCGCCGCCTCGTAGGCAATAGCGGACGCGGCACCCGCTGAGGCCGCCCCCTTGATGAGGCGCAGGCTGCAATCGGCAAGGTGGTCGATCGTCGCTGGCTTAAGCCGGAACACCGGACCGGAGATGCTGAGGATCGACTTATGGATGCGCAGCGCCTCCTCGCCGTTCATCGAGATCCAGAAATATTCCCAGCGCTCGTCGCTCGCCAGCCAATAGCGGTGGTTGTGCGGCACCAGCACCAGCAGCGTGTCGTTCTCTTGCAGGCGATAGTTGCGGTTCTCGTAGCGCAGCCGGCCGGTGCCGCTGATCGTGTGCTGGAGCACGGTGAACGGCGTCTGGCCGCGTTTGCGTCCGTCCCAGTCATAGATCTCGTCCTCGCGCACCTCATAGCCGGTGCTTGTCGGCATGGCATGCAGGCGCTGCCGGCCGCGCGGCAGCGAGATGGTGCGCATCGACTGTCCGTTGGCGATCAAATCTCGTAGCACAAAATTACCCTTGAAAGCATAATCCTTCTCTGGTCGCGCTCGTGAATAAGGGCATAATCCCCCTCGAAAAGCGAGAGAGATCCGCAGGCGAGGAGCGGACAGGGAGGTTGGCAGGCGGGAATCCGGCTTGTCCCGTACACATGCCATGGCATGTGGCTGCGCCCCACCCCTGTCATTCCCGGCCTGTCACTGGAACAGGATGAGGTACGGCTGATGAGTTTCAAAATCGCTATCATCGGAGCCGGCAGTGTCGGATTCACCAAGAAACTGTTCACCGACATCCTGTGCGTGCCCGAATTCAGGGATATCGAATTCGCGCTGACCGACCTCAGCGAACACAATCTCGGGATGATCAAGGCTATTCTCGACAAGGTCGTCGAGGCGAATGGTTTGCCAACCAGGGTGACGGCGACAACCGATCGCCGCAAGGCGCTCGAAGGCGCGCGCTATGTCATCAGCTGTGTGCGGGTCGGCGGTCTGGAAGCCTATGCCGACGATATCCGCATTCCGTTGAAATATGGCATCGACCAGTGCGTCGGCGACACGATCTGCGCCGGCGGCATCCTCTATGGCCAGCGCAACATTCCGGTGATCCTCGACTTCTGCAAGGACATACGCGAGGTCGCCGCGACGGACGCCAAATTCCTCAACTATGCCAACCCGATGGCCATGAACACCTGGGCGGCGATCGAGTACGGCAAGGTCGACACGGTCGGCCTCTGCCACGGCGTCCAG
The DNA here is from genome assembly GCF_016756575.1 of Mesorhizobium sp. 131-3-5. NCBI lineage: Bacteria > Pseudomonadati > Pseudomonadota > Alphaproteobacteria > Hyphomicrobiales > Phyllobacteriaceae > Mesorhizobium > Mesorhizobium sp. 131-3-5. The sequence goes on along the minus strand of NZ_AP023254.1, from coordinate 6,449,119 downwards.
CATGGTGCCGAGCAGATCGCCGAGGTGCTTGGTGCGAAGTCCAGGCACGAGCTCGACTATGTCTGTTCCGGCATCAATCACCAGACCTGGTTCATCGATTTGCGGCTGAATGGCCGCAAGATCGGCAAGGATGAACTGGTTGCCGCCTTCGAGGCGCATCCGGTCTATTCGCAGCAGGAAAAGCTGCGCATCGATGTCTTGAAGCGCTTCGGCGTCTATTCGACCGAGAGCAACGGCCATCTCTCCGAATATCTGCCATGGTACCGCAAGCGCCCCGACGAGATCACGCGCTGGATCGACATGTCGGATTGGATCCATGGCGAGACCGGCGGCTATCTCCGCTACTCCACCGAAACCCGCAACTGGTTCGAGACGGAGTATCCGCAATTCCTCGAAGCGGCGTCGAAGCCGATCGATCCGGCCAAGCGCTCCAACGAACATGCCAGCCACATATTGGAGGCGCTGGAGACCAACCGCGTCTATCGTGGCCACTTCAACGTCAGGAATGACGGCGTGATCACCAATTTGCCGCAGGATGCCATCATCGAGTCGCCCGGTTTCGTCGACCGTTTCGGCATCAATATGGCCGCCGGCATCACGCTGCCGGAGGCCTGTGCGGCCACCTGCATGTCCTCGATCAACGTCCAGCGCATGTCGGTCCATGCCGCGGTATCAGGCGACATCGATCTCTTGAAACTGGCCGTGCTGCATGACCCGCTGGTCGGTGCGGTATCGACGCCGGAGGAAGTCTGGCAGATGGTGGACGAAATGGTCGTCGCCCAGGCTCAATGGCTGCCGCAATATGCGCATGCCGTTCCGGCCGCCAAGGAGCGGCTGTCGAAATCCGCGGTCAAGACCCGCGAATGGGCGGGTGCTGCGCGGCGAAACGTGCGCTCGATCGAGGAATTGCGCGCCGAAAAAGCCGCGCTCAAACAGGCCGGCTGAAAAACCCGGGCGCGGCGGCGGACCTTGGGAGGCAGGTCCATCGCATTGAGCCGTCCGAGCAGAGACGAGCAGCAGAAAACGTCTGAACATGAGGGAGGAGACTATGAGAAACCTACGCAGCATTGGCATTGCCGCCGGACTGGCGCTGAGCGTCTCTGTTCCGGCACTCAACGCTTTCGCTTCAGAGCCGACAGTCCCGCCGGTGCCGGCGACCTTTCCGGCCGAGGGCAAGATCAAATACGTGGCGCGCGACTCCATCCTGGAGTTCAAGGCCCTGCCGGAATATCACGAGCCGGATTGGGTGACCGAAAAATACGTCAAGACCGGCAAACTGCCGCCGGTCAAGGACAGGTTGCCGAAGGAGCCGCTGGTCTTCAAGACGGCCAACATGCCCAACGGCATCGGCGTCTATGGCGACACCATGCGCCATGTCATCGGCGGCCGGCCCGAAGGCTGGAACTACGGCGCCGGCCAAACGCAGGGCTGGGGCGGCATCGATATCGGCCTCTCCGAATGCCTGACGCGCACGGCGCCGCTGTTCCAGGTCGAAGCCAAGGACACCGAGCCGCTGCCGAATCTGGCCAAAAGCTGGGACTGGTCGAAGGACGGCCACAAGCTGACCATGCATCTGATCGAGGGCGCGAAATGGTCCGATGGCGTGGCCTTCAACGCCGACGACGTCATGTTCTATTGGGATGACGAGGTGGTCGACCCGAACGTCTCGCCGCTCAATGGCGCGACGCCCGAAACCTTCGGCGTCGGCACGACGCTGAAGAAGATCGACGACTACACTGTCGAATGGACGTTCAAGGACGCCTTTCCGAAACAGTACCTCTACGCCATGGCTTACGGCACCTTCTGTCCCGGCCCGGCGCACATATTGAAGCCGCAGCATCCGAAATATTCGAAGAACACCTACGACCAGTTCAAGAACGCCTTCCCGCCGGAATATATGAACATGCCGGTGATGGGCGCCTGGGTTCCGGTCGAATACCGGCCGGACGACATCATCGTCATGCGCCGCAACCCCTACTACTGGAAGGTCGATGAAAAGGGAAACCAGCTGCCCTACCTCAACGAACTGCAGTACAAGCTGTCGACCTGGGCCGACCGCGACGTCCAGGCGGTCGCCGGCTCGGGCGACTTCTCCAACCTCGAGCAGCCGGAAAACTTTGTCGCCTCGCTGAAGCGCGCCGCTGAAGCGAACGCGCCGGCACGGCTCGCCTTCGGTCCACGCCTCATCGGCTACAATCTGCGCATGAATTTTTCAGCCAACGGCTGGGGCAACCCGGACGAACGCAGCCAGGCGGTTCGCGAGCTGAACCGCAACGAGGATTTCCGCAAGGCCATCACCATGGCGCTCGACCGCAAGGCGCTGGGCGACTCCCTGGTCAAAGGGCCGTTCACCGCCATCTATCCCGGCGGCTTCTCCTCGGGCACCAGCTTCTATGACCGCAAGTCGACCGTCTACTATCCGTTCGACCTCGCTGGCGCCAAGGCCGAACTCGCAAAGGCCGGCCTCAAGGATACCGACGGCGACGGTTTCGTGAACTTCCCGGCCGGCACCGCCGGCGGCAAGAACGTCGAGATCGTGATGCTGGTCAACAACGACTACGGCACAGACAAAAGCCTCGCCGAAGGTGTTGTCGCCCAGATGGAAAAGCTGGGCTTGAGGGTCGTGCTCAACGGCCTCAACGGCACCCAGCGCGATGCCTCGCAATACTCCGGCCGCTTCGACTGGCTGATCCGGCGCAACGACCAGGAACTGACCTCGGTCGTGCAGAACACCGAGCAGCTCGCGCCTGTCGGTCCGAAGACCAGTTGGAACCACCGCGCGCCGGAAAGCGGCGAGGTCGACCTGATGCCTTTCGAAAAAGACCTGGTCGACATCGTCAACAAGTTCGTCGCGTCGGAAGACAACGACAAACGCGCCAGCCTGATGAAAGAGTTCCAGAAGATCTCGACGGAACATGTCTACAATGTCGGCCTGACGGAATATCCCGGCGCGCTGATCGTCAACAAGCGTTTCTCGAACATTCCGCAGGGCACGCCGATCTTCATGTTCAACTGGGCCGAGGATTCGATCGTCCGCGAACGCGTCTTCGTCGCGGCCGACAAGCAGGCGAAATACGAATTGTTCCCACAGGAGCTCCCGGGCAAGCCCGGAGACAAGGGTCCGATGTAAGTTTACCTCCCCTGACCAAAAGAGACCTGGCCGCGCCGCTGGCGCGGCCAGGGCAAACCAACCCTCCGAACGACCCTCGATGGGAGCGTCCGGCGAAATGAGGAAGCCGACCGTCCATGCTGCGATTCTTGGCTATGCGCATAGCGTCGGCAATACCGGTCCTCGCAATCCTGAGCCTCGTCACCTTCGCCATCATCCAGGCACCACCTGGTGACTATGCCGACTACATCCGTTCGCAGCTGATCAACCAGGGCGGTGCCTCCTTCGCCGAGGCCGATGCGCAGGCCCAGGCCTACCGCGTCGAACACGGCCTCGATAAGCCGCTGCCCGTCCAGTATCTCAACTGGATCGGCGGAATCATCACTCGCGGCGATTTCGGCTACAGCCTCTACTACAACAAGCCGGTCGCCGATGTCGTGGGCGAGCGCCTGCCGCGCACGCTGCTCCTGGCGCTGGTCTGCCATTTGCTCGCCTCGGTGCTGGGCATCACCTTCGGCATATGGGCGGCGACAAGGCAATACACCTGGATCGACTCGACGCTTTCGGCCATCGCCTTCCTCGGCATGACGGTGCCGCGCTTCCTGATGGCGCTGATCATCGTCTATCTGCTGGTCTTCCAGTTCAACGTGTCGGAGATCGGCTCATTCTTCTCGCCGCAATATGGCGGTGCGCCATGGTCGTGGGCGAAGTTCGTCGACCTGGTCAAGCATGTCTGGCCGGTGGTCGCGATCGCCACTTTCGGCGGCCTCGCCTACAATATGCGGGTCATGCGCGGCAATCTGCTCGACACGCTCAACGCGCAATATGTCGAGACCGCGAGAGCCAAGGGCCTGACCGGCAGCGCCGTCGTCATGCGCCATGCCGTGCCCAATGCGCTGCATCCGCTCGTCATGTATCAGGGTGTGGTGTTGCCCTACATGCTCACCGGCGAGATCGAGACGGCAATCATCTTCGCGCTGCCGACCGTCGGCCCGGCGGTTGTCGGCTCGATGGCGGTCGGCGATGTCTACGTCACCGCCACCTTCATGATGGTGCTGGCGGCGACGCTGATCGTCGGCAACATCATCGCCGACATGCTGCTCGTCCTGCTCGACCCGCGCATCCGCCAATACGGAGAGAGCTAGATGCTGGCCCGCGATCCATCACCGCCGCCGCTGCCCGCCGAAGGGCCCATCGTCGCCAAACCGGCGCGCGGCAATGAAAGCTATATCGCGCTGGTCTGGCGCCGGCTGAAGCGCTCCTGGACCGGCATGGCCGGGCTTTGGCTCGTGGTGCTGCTGCTGGTCATGGCCGTGTTCGCCGAGTTCCTGGCGCCGATGGACCCGAAGGCGACCGATGTCGGCTTCGCGCCGCCGCAACTGCCCTCCTTCCACGATAAGGACGGCAATTTCGTCGCGCGGCCGCGGGTCTATGCGCTGGCCGATTCGGCCGACCTCGATCCGGTCACCTTCCAGCCCGTGGTCGGCCCCGACTACGACCATCCAAGGCTGCTCGGCTTCTTTACCGAGGGCGCGCCTTACAAGCTCTTCGGACTAATACCGGCGAACCGGCATTTCTTCGCCTCGATGGACGGCCAGCCGGTGCATTTCCTCGGCACCGACAAGTTCGGCCGCGATGTGCTGTCGCGCGCCATCCATGGCTCACGGGTCTCGCTGATGATCGCGCTGACGGTCGTCTTCATCATAACCGTCATCGGCACCACGGTCGGCACTGTTTCCGGCTATTTCGGCGGCCGGTTCGATATCTGGATGCAGCGCTTCGTCGAACTGGTGCTCGCCTTCCCGCAGCTGCCGCTCTATCTGGCGCTGACGACGCTGATCCCCGTCACCGCGCCGACCAATGTCTTCCTCGCTTTCGTCATCATCGTCATGTCGGCGCTGGGCTGGGCGCAGATGTCGCGCGAGGTGCGCGGTAAGACGTTGGCGCTGGCGCGCATCGAATATGTGCGCGCCGCCATGGCGGTCGGCGCCACCGACCGGCGCATCATCCTGCAGCACATCTTGCCCAATGTGATGAGCCACGTGATCGTCGCCGTCACCTTGGCAATCCCGACGGTGGTGCTGCTCGAATGCTTCCTCGGGTTCCTCGGCTTCGCGGTCAAGCCGCCACTGATCTCCTGGGGCCTGATGCTGCAGGACACCGCGACCTATTCCGTCATCGGCACCTATCCCTGGATCCTGTCGCCAGTCGGTTTCGTGCTCGCCACCGTCTTTGCCTTCAACGCGCTGGGCGACGGCCTGCGCGACGCCGTCGATCCGTATTGAGGTGGCTGGGATGACCGTCGTACTCGCCGAATCCTTCGCCCCCACCGTCCGTCATGACCATGACGGGCGCCAGGACCAGCCCATCATCGACGCTCGCAATATCGAGGTCGCCTTCAAGGTCGAGCACGGTGTTGTCGAAGCGGTCAAGGACATCTCGTTCCAGCTCTATCGTGGCGAGACGATTGCCATCGTCGGCGAATCCGGTTCCGGCAAGTCGGTGACGGCTCGCGCCGTCATGGGGCTGCTGTCGCGCCGGGCCACCGTGTCGCCGAAATCGAGCATCTGTTACGACGGCCAGAACATCCTGAAATTTCCCGAGAGCGAGCGGCGCAAGCTGCGCGGTAACCGCATCTCGATGATCTTCCAGGAGCCGATGAGCTCGCTTAACCCGATCTATACGGTCGGCAGCCAGATCGTCGAGGCGATCCGGGTGCACCGTAAGGTGAGCCGCCGGCAAGCCTGGGCACGGGCGCTCGAGCTGCTGCGGCACGTCCAGATCCCCGAGCCGGAAGCACGGCTCAAGCAATATCCGCACCAGCTTTCGGGCGGTCAGCGGCAGCGCGTGATGATCGCCATGGCGCTGGCCAACAATCCTGACGTGTTGATCGCCGATGAGCCGACCACCGCGCTCGACGTCACCGTCCAGGCGCAAATCCTCAACCTGATCCGCAATCTGCAGAAAGAGCTGCGGATGGCGGTGATCCTGATCACCCACGATCTCACAGTGGTGCGCAAATTCTCCGACTATGTCTATGTCATGCAGCATGGCGCGATGTGCGAGCACAACGTCACCGAACGGCTGTTTGCCGACCCGCAGCATCCCTACACGCAGCGGCTGCTCGCCGCGGAGCCGCACGGGCGTCCGCAACCGCTTCCTGAGGGCAGCGGCGCCATCCTCGAGGCGAATGATGTGCGCGTCTGCTTCATGCTGCGCCACGGCGGTTTCCTGAAGCCGGACTGGCGCGAACTGGTCGCCGTCGACGATCTCGGCCTCAAGCTTTGCCGCCATGAGACGCTGGGGCTGGTCGGTGAATCCGGTTCCGGCAAGACCACCTTCGGCCAGGCGCTGCTGAGATTGATCGACACCAGGCGCGGCGAAATCCGTTTCGACGGCCAACCGATCCAGGGCCTGTCGCGCAACGAGATGCGGCCGCTGCGCTCGCGCATGCAGATCGTTTTCCAGGATCCGTTCTCGTCGCTCAATCCGCGCATGACGATCGGCCAGATCATCGAGGAAGGGCTGGTCGTCAACAGCATCGGCGCGACGCGGGCGGAGCGGGTGGACCGGGTGCGTGAGGCGCTGGTCAGCGCCGGCATGCCGGGCGATATCCTGTCGCGGTTCCCGCACGAATTCTCTGGCGGGCAGCGCCAGCGCGTCGCGATCGCCCGCGCCATCGCGCTTGAGCCCGAATTCATCCTGCTCGACGAGCCGACATCCGCGCTCGACCTCTCCGTCCAGGCGCAGATCATCGACCTACTGCGCAAGCTGCAGGACGAGCGCGGCCTCAGCTACCTCTTCATCTCGCACGATCTCAAGGTGGTGCGCGCGCTGTGCCACCGCGTCATCGTCATGCAGCACGGCAAGATCGTCGAGCAGGGACCTGTCGACGAGGTCCTCACCAATCCCAAGACCGCCTACACCGAACGGCTCGTCCGAGCCGCTTTCGACGTGGCTTGAACATATGCCGGAGGTTAGTATGGCAAGACATCCCAGGATCACTTTCATCGGCGCCGGCTCGACCGTGTTCATGAAGAACATTGTCGGCGACGTGCTGCAGCGGCCAGCACTCTCGGGCGCGACGATCGCGCTGATGGACATTAATCCGCAGCGGCTGGAAGAGAGCGCCATCGTCGTCAACAAGCTGATCGCGACGCTCGGCGTGAAGGCGAAGGCCGAGACCTATTCCGACCAGCGCAAGGCACTTGCCGGCGCCGATTTCGTCGTAGTCGCCTTCCAGATCGGCGGCTACGAGCCCTGCACCGTCACCGATTTCGAAGTGCCGAAGAAATATGGCCTGCGCCAGACGATCGCCGACACGCTCGGCGTCGGCGGCATCATGCGCGGCCTGAGGACCGTGCCGCATCTGTGGAAGATCTGCGAGGACATGCTCGCCGTCTGCCCCGAAGCGATCATGCTGCAATATGTCAACCCGATGGCGATCAACACCTGGGCGATTTCAGAGAAATACCCCGCCATCAAGCAGGTCGGGCTCTGTCACTCGGTGCAGGGCACGGCGATGGAACTGGCGCATGATCTCGGCCTTCCCTACGAAGACATCCGCTACCGCTCGGCCGGCATCAACCACATGGCTTTCTACCTAAAATTCGAGCACCGCCAGCCCGACGGCTCCTACCGCGACCTCTATCCGGATCTCGTGCGCGCCTATCGCGAAGGTCGCGCGCCCAAGCCGGGCTGGAATCCGCGCTGCCCCAACAAGGTGCGCTACGAGATGCTGACCAGGCTTGGCTATTTTGTCACCGAAAGCTCGGAGCATTTCGCCGAATACACGCCCTATTTCATCAAGGAAGGTCGCCACGATCTGATCGAGAAATACGGCATTCCGCTCGACGAATACCCCAAGCGCTGCATCGAGCAGATCGAGCGCTGGAAAGACCAGGCGCAGGCCTACCGCTCGGCGCAGCGCATCGAGGTCGAGGAGTCCAGGGAGTATGCCTCCTCGATCATGAACTCGGTCTGGACCAGCGAACCGTCGGTGATCTACGGCAATGTCCGCAACAATGGCTGCATCACCTCGCTGCCCCGCGACTGCGCTGCCGAAGTGCCCTGCCTGGTCGATGCTTCCGGCATCCAGCCGACCTATATAGGCGATCTCCCGCCGCAGCTGACGGCGCTGATCCGCACCAACATCAACGTCCAGGAACTGACGGTGCGGGCGCTGATGAGCGAGAATCGCGAGCACATCTATCATGCGGCGATGATGGATCCGCACACGGCGGCCGAACTCGACCTCGACCAGATCTGGTCACTGGTCGACGATCTCCTGGCCGCTCACGGCGACTGGCTGCCGGCCTGGGCGCGCGTGAGCCGCAAGACCGAGGCTGCCTGACGGGCGATCTCGGTCTTACTTGGGCTCGTCGGCGTCGGGTTCTTCCTCGTCGTCGCGGGCCTTGATGACATAGGCGCCCTTCAGCCAGCGGTTGAGGTCGATGTCCTTGCAGCGGGCTGAGCAGAACGGAAAGGTGTCGCGCGCCGACGGCTTGCCGCATTCGGGGCAGGGGCGCTTTGGCCGCAGCGGCGTGACTTTGGAGTCGGAATTCATGGCCGTGCGGTCAGCCAGTTCTGATGGATCTTGAAGCCTTCGCCCGATAGCAGGGCCACCGTCTCATAGAGCGGCAGGCCGACGATGTTGGTGTAGGAGCCGACCAGCTTGACGACGAACGAGCCGGCGAGACCCTGGACGGCATAGCCGCCGGCCTTGCCGCGCCATTCGCCCGAGGCGACATAGGCTTCGATCTCCTCGCGCGGCAGCCGCTTGAAACGCACCCGCGTCTCGACCAGCCGCTGGCGCAGCTTGCCGCCCGGTGTGATCAGGCAGATGCCGGAATAGACCCGGTGAGAGCGGCCGGACAGCAGCCCGAGGCAGTTGGCGGCATCGTCCAGCGTTTCGGCCTTGGGCAGGATGCGCCGCCCGACCGCGACCACCGTGTCGGCGGCCAGAACGAAGCTTGGCGCATAGTCCGTCTCGGTCTTCAGCGAGGCGAACGCCTTCTCGGCTTTTTCCGTCGATAGCCGCTTGGCCAGCGAGCGCGGATGCTCCGCACGCAGCGGCGTTTCGTCGATATCGGCTGGCAGGATACGGTCCGGCTCGATGCCGGCCTGCTGCAACAGTTCGATGCGGCGCGGCGAACCCGAAGCAAGCACCAGCTTCTGCAAAATGCTCATCGCGGACCAGTCAGGCTTGATCTTACTTGAAGCGGTAGGTGATGCGGCCCTTGGTCAGGTCGTATGGCGTCATCTCGACCAGAACCTTGTCGCCGGTCAGCACGCGGATGCGGTTCTTGCGCATGCGGCCGGCCGTATGGGCGATGATCTCGTGTTCGTTTTCGAGCTTCACCCGGAACATCGCGTTCGGCAACAATTCCGTCACGACACCCGGAAACTCGAGGACTTCTTCCTTCGGCATTCGATACCTTTGCTTGGATGGCAGTTCCAGCGCCCCGGCTGGAATTTCGGCGGAACCTATATGATAATCGTCCGCTTGTGAACACGCTTAATCCGTCGCGTTTTTTGCCTCTGAAGCCAAGAAACGTCGGCTTATGCGCAACTTCAGCCGCTCGCGCACCTCGCGGTAGGCCGCCATGATCTGTTCGCGCGTGCCGCTGGCGCCAGTCGGGTCCTGTGTCGGCCAGTATTCGACCTCGACGGCGAGCGAGCGGGTGAGTTCCAGCGCGGCATGGTGCGCTTCCGGCGCCAGCGTCACGATCAGGTCGAAATAGTCGTCCTCGAGATCGTCCAGCGTTCTGGGATGACGCTCGCCCAGCGACAGGCCCTCCTCCGCCAGCACGGCATCGACGAATGGGTCGCGCTCGCCGGCGCGCACGCCGGCCGAAGCGACGAAGATAGTGGCGGGCAGCATCCGGCGCGCCAGTTGCTCGGCCATTGGCGAGCGCACGGCATTCATGCCGCACACGAACAGGATCGAGCGGGGCAGGGCGCCGGGTGCCAGGGCTAGCCCCGCCAGTGCAGCACGCAGACCAGCGTGAACAGCCGGCGCGCCGTGTCGAAGTCGATGTCGATCTTGCCGGACAGCCGGTCCATCAGCGTCTGCGAACCTTCATTGTGCAAGCCGCGCCGGCCCATGTCGATCGCCTCGATATGGCTCGGCGTCGAGGAGCGGATGGCGTCGTAGTAGCTTTCGCAGATCATGTAGTAATCCTTGACGATGCGCCTGAGCGGCGTCAGCGACAGGATGTGGGTGACCACCGGGGTACCGTCCTCGCGGGTAACGGCAAAGACCAGACGCTGCTCGGCCAGCGACAGTTTCAGCCGGTAGGGGCCGGCCCCGCTGTCGTTGACGGGCTGAAAACTGTTCTCCTCGATCAGGTCGAAGATCGCCACTGCCCGCTCATGCTCGACATCGGGCGTCGAACGGCCGATCGATTCATCGAGTTCGACATCGATCAGTTTTGCGCGGGTTTGATCGGAGCCCGTCATCTCGGCCTACATGTTCAGCCGGATGGCGACGGAGCGGCCATGCGCGTCGAGCCCTTCCGCCTCGGCGAGCGCGATCGCCGCTGGCGCGAGCACGCGCAATTGCTCCGGCCCGAGTTTCAAGATCGAGGTGCGCTTGACGAAATCGAGCACGGACAGGCCTGACGAGAAGCGCGCCGAGCGTGCCGTCGGCAGCACGTGGTTGGAGCCGCCGACATAGTCGCCGATGGCTTCCGGCGTGTGGCGCCCGAGAAAGACGGCGCCGGCATTGCGCATCCGCGACAGGAAACCTTCGGCATCGTCGATGGCCAGTTCGACATGTTCGGCGGCGATGCGGTCGACCAGCGGCAGCGCGGCCTCGATAGTCGCGACCTCGATCACCGCGCCGAAATCGCGCCAGCTCGCCGCTGCCGTTTCACCGCGCGGCAGGGTCTGCAATTGCCGTTCGACCGCCTGTTCGACCGCCTTGCCGAAGGCCGGATCGTCGGTGATCAGGATCGATTGCGCCGACACATCGTGTTCGGCCTGGGCGAGCAGATCGGCGGCGATCCAGTCGGGATTGTTGCTGCCGTCGGCCACCACGAGCACTTCCGAGGGGCCGGCGATCATGTCGATGCCGACCGTGCCGAACACCTGGCGTTTGGCCGCCGCGACATAGGCATTGCCCGGTCCGACGATCTTGGCAACCGGCTTTATGGTCTCTGTGCCATAGGCAAGGGCAGCGATCGCATGCGCGCCGCCGACGCGGTAGATTTCGGTCACGCCTGATATGTCGGCCGCCACCAGCACCAGCGGATTGATGATGCCACCCGGCGCCGGCACCACCATGACAACGCGCTCGACGCCGGCCACCCGGGCCGGCACGGCGTTCATCAGCACCGAGCTTGGATAGCTCGCCGTGCCGCCCGGCACATAGAGCCCAACCGCCTCGATCGCTGTCCAGCGCCAGCCGAGCTCGACGCCGGCGGCATCCGTGTAGCGATCGTCCTTCGGCCGCTGCCGCTCGTGGTGGGAGCGGATGCGATCGCGCGCGAATTCGAGCGCTTCGATCGCCTTTGGATCGGCCGTCTCGTAAGCGGCCGCAATGTCTTGCTTCGACACGGCAATGCCGAGGCTCTTCAAATCGGCCCGATCGTATCGTTGCGTATAGTCGATCAGTGCCGCGTCACCTTCGGCGCGCACACGCGCGATGATCTGGCGAACCCCTGCGTCGACGTCCTCGGACACTTCCCGCTTGGTCGTCAGGAAAGCGGCGAAGCGCTGCTCGAAATCGGCGTCGGACTGGCGAAGCGTGATGGCCATGGGCACTCAAGCCTTGTGGATGGGGCGCGACGTGGCTTCCCACGCGCCGCCTATGTCGGCAAGGCGGGCCTCGATGCATTCGACATCGAGCATGATGGTGCCGCCGCCCGAAAAGATGAGTTCGACGATGCCGGCCGGCTTGCTGATCTCGATGAAGCTGATCGCCAGCAGGGACAGCACCTCGGCCGGCTTGTCGCGGGCAATGCCATTGGTTTTGGCGCCCAGCACCCGGTCGAAATGCAGCACGGCCTGCCGCCGCTCATTGTGCTGGCGGAACAGACCCGACTTCGCCTCCCAGACGAAACGGTTCATGGTCAGCACAAAACGCTTGGCCGCAGGCAGGAATTCGAGGTCCGACACCTTCATCACGGCGTCCTGGACATGGGCCGAGACGATGCTCAGATCCTGGTCGTCGAGCGCGATAAGCTTGAGGGCCATGCGGGATTTGTACCTAAGGTTGGTTTCAGCCCTCTGTTAGGCGGTCTTTCCGGCCGGTGCAACCGCGACACGACTTCCGCCCGAGGCAATTGCCTCGGCTTTGCGGTGCTGGCAGGGGGATGAAGGCCGCCCGGGCAGCCTCCGTCCGAAGCTGCCGCCGTTCGATCGTCAGGCGGAAATGCGCTCGATCACCGCGCCGCAATTGGACAGTTTTTCCTCCAGCCGCTCGAAGCCGCGGTCGAGGTGGTAGACGCGGTTGACCGTGGTCTCGCCTTCGGCGGCGAGGCCGGCGATGACCAGCGAGACGGAAGCGCGAAGGTCGGTGGCCATGACCGGCGCACCTTTCAGCTTCGCCACGCCGTCGACGATCGCCGTCTGGCCCGAAAGCGTGATGTGGGCGCCGAGCCGGGCCAGTTCCTGGACGTGCATGAAGCGGTTCTCGAAGATCGTCTCGGTGATGCGCGACTTGCCCTTGGCCATGGTCATCAGGCCCATGAACTGCGCCTGCAGATCGGTCGGGAAGGCCGGGAAGGGCGCCGTCGTCACGTCGACCGGCGAAATGCCGGCGCCGTTGCGCTTCACGCGGATGCCGGAATTGGTCTGGGTGATCTCGGCACCCGTCTGCGAAATCACGTCCAGCGCGGTCTGCAACAGTTCCGGCCGCGCGCCTTCGAGCACGACGTCGCCGCCCGTCATGGCGACCGCCATGGCATAGGTGCCGGTCTCGATGCGGTCGGGAATGACGCGCACGCGCGCGCCCGACAGCGATTCGACACCGTCGATGGTGATGGTCGGTGTGCCGGCGCCGGAAATCCTGGCGCCCATGGCGTTGAGGCATTCGGCGAGGTTAACGATTTCAGGCTCGCAGGCGGCGTTTTCCAGCACTGTCTCGCCCTTGGCCAGCGAAGCCGCCATCATCAGCACATGGGTGGCGCCGACCGAGACCTTGGGGAAGACATAGCGGTTGCCGACCAGGCGGCCATTCTTGGTCTTGGCGATGACATAGCCGGTGTCGACGTCGAGATCGGCGCCAAGCGCCTGCAGGCCTTCGAGGAACAGGTCGACCGGGCGCGTGCCGATGGCGCAGCCGCCGGGCAGCGATACCTTGGCCTCGCCCATGCGGGCCAGTAGCGGGCCGATCACCCAGAATGAAGCCCGCATCTTCGACACCAGCTCGTAGGGCGCCGTCGTGTCGACGATGTTGCGTGCGGAGAAGTTGATGGTGCGCGAATAGCCTTCATTCTGCTTCTCGCGGCGGCCATTGACCGAGTAATCGACGCCGTGATTGCCGAGGATGCGGATCAACTGCTCGACATCGGCCAGATGCGGCACGTTTTCCAGCGTCAGCGTGTCGTCGGTCAGCAGCGAGGCGATCATCAGCGGCAAAGCGGCGTTTTTCGCGCCCGAGATCGGAATGCTCCCGGCAAGCTTGTTGCCGCCGACAATTCTGATGCGATCCATTGGAGAATGTCCCTCTCGGCCAAAAAGGCCGGTTCAATCGTTTGAGTATCGGCCCGTCTAGACCATTGGCCGGTGTGGTTCAAGAAATAGGATTTCCACGCATCCGGGCCAAGAGTGGCCGATTTGAGTTAATCTTTCCGTATTTCCTGGGCCGCACCGAGCCCGTCCGGCCTCTGGTCGGCTTCACCCGTGCGGCGCGAGCGCGACTGCGCCTTGCGCTTCTGCAGATTGGCGCGCAATTGCTCGGCGAGCCGGTCCTTGCGGTCCGTGCCGCCCTTTTTCGGTGATATCGTCTTGTCGCTCATCGTCCCGTCCCGGCCGACGACCCGGCCAAACCTGCCGTTCAGGGATAGCCAACATTGTGGCGCCGCCATGTCATTGAAAGCTATTCGGCAAAGGCTTTCACAGAAGCGTTGTTCTTGGCCTTGCGCTTGCCGGTTCGATATGGCAGAAGCCCCGCCATCAGCGGCTGCGGTAGCTCAGTGGTAGAGCACTCCCTTGGTAAGGGAGTAACCAAACTGGCACCAAGCCACTTTTCCCAACAAATTCATATCGTTATCAGGCTGGTCGTTTTCGGCTGGTGTAAGGTCTCGGTGCCACTTTGGTTCCGTTGTCACCATTCGCCGGCGGGCGCGGCTTCTTCTTCCCGAACACCTTGTCGATGACGCCCGTGCCCTTCTCGGCGTGGGTGTAGTTTTCCATGAGCAGCTTCTTGGTCTTCCACCGGCCCTTGGCGGCCGTCGTGGCGACGTCGACACCGTGCCGCACGATCATCTCGGTTGCGAAACTGTGGCGTCCTGGCTGATGCGTGCCGAGATATGGAAGGCCTGCCAGTTTGCAGATGCGTTTGATGTCCTTGTAGACCGAGCCGCGCTGGATATAGCCGAACAGCCTGTTGTTCGGCTTTTTCGCGCCGCGCCCGCTGTGACGCTCGCCAGCTCGCTTGCGATCCCAAGGGACGCGCACCTCCCATGCGGCCAGTCGTTCCCGCTTCCACTCGCGGAGCTGTTGGATTTCATAGACCATTTCGATGGTGAGGTCGGCCTCGCCATCCTCGCCGTTTTTCATGTCGCGGAAGATGACCTTGCGGTTCACCAGGTCGATATCGGTCGACTCGTCCTCCAGCTTGAGTGCATCGGAGATGCGGGCGCCGGTCTGGAACAGGAACAGCATCAAGGCGCTCAACCTCGGGTCGTCGCTGTGGTCGCGGAACGTGTTGATGTAGGATCGATCGACGGCGCGCTTCGGCGGCGCGCTCGACCGGCGCGCATCGCGGTCATTCTTCGAAAAGCCCTTGATCAACACCTCACGGCACTTGCCCTCGTCGGCCGCGAAATTGATGACGGCCCGGGCCGGGCTCACCGCCTGCCGGTTCCACGTCGTGTAGACCGCAGTCGGATAAAGCACCTTGGCGGCGGCGCGCACGTCCGTCCCGGTCATGTCCGAGATCCTGGTGTCCTTGAAGTGATCAAGCAGCGGAAGGACGAAACGGTCATCCTTGCCCGCGTTGAGGTAAAGCTCAACGGCCTGGGCGAAGGTGTAGCGGTCCTTGGGATCGAGGTCGATCTCCCTCTGCGCGGCGTTCTCTCGGCTCAGCCGGACCTTGTCCGCTTGCCTTTCGTCAGTCTGGCCCGTGCTCTCGTGTACGCGGTGCTCGCCTTCTCTGGTCGGGACTGTTCCCGTGAGCCAGTAGAACCGGCCACGCTTGTAGATGGTGAGCGGCATGACTTACTCCACAAAAACAACTCGTCGATCTGCCGCGGCGAGATCAATATTTTCTTGTCGACTTGGTAGCAGAGGCCAGCCTTGATGGCCTTCTCGCGCAACGACCTCGCGGACATACGCAACCCTTTGTCGTGAAAAAGCGACGACCAGTAGTCTGGCGTCTTGGCGACGGTCAGCACCTCGGGAGGCTGGTCGTTCATGACGATGCCGAAAAGACGGGCGCTTCGCTCAAAGCCAGCCTCCGGTGAGAAGCACGGCATACAACAGCCATGTGGTGATGACGGCATAGATGGCCATCTCGAGGTCGTCGATCGCATTGAAGTCGCGCCGGCCGCGCCGGCGCCACAGCCAGAGGGCGATCAACGCGGTGATGGCGATCGGGATGATGAGCCAGGTCATGACGGTGTCCCTTCAATCGCCTCGAAGCAGAGCCCGTAGCGGCCCGGCCCGTCGACCACGTAATAGGTAACGTTCATGTCGGCCGTGACCATCATCAGCTTGGGCAGGCAGATGCCAACCCGTGGACCGTCGGGCTTGTAGTGCCGGCACTCGCCGCAAGGGCGGTCGTGCACCTCCAGCACCTTGATCCCGCACCCTTCGCACCAGGAGCCCTTGGCGCCGAGCCGGCCGCGCGTGATCGTGTGGCTGCATTCAACGGTCATCGCGGCAGTCCGAGCAGTTGTGCTGCCATTCGCGGCCGACCTTGAAAACGCGCCAGCCGCCGTCCTTGGCGTGCTGGATCATCACGTCGAAGTCATCGCGGTCGAACACGCGGCCGGCGCTTTCGCCGCATTCGTTGCAACAAAGCTCGATCTTGTCGTCCAGGCGCTCGATCATGGCGACGCCTTCGCTTTGGCAGGCTTGGAGATGTGCCCTTCGATCCAGGCGCGCATCTTCGCAAACCGCTCCTCGGGCGTGATCTTGAGGTGCCGGCCGGCCTCATCCTTGTTGATGTAGCCCTTCTCGTCGCAGGACCAGTACCAAAACTCGTCGTTCATGTAGACGATCTCTTGGGCGAGGCATTCAGCGATGCCGAAGGTGCCGGCGACGGTCGAATAGTCCTCAGGATCGAGCTTGCTCATGTCGACGCCGCGCGCACGGCCGACGGAGCCGATGGCGCAGACTTCCCCGGCCGTCTCAAGCTCCATGGCCACAAGGCGCTTGACTGGCATTGCGTCCATCGCGGCCGCCATCTCATGCAGGAAGGCTTGCCCTCGCTTGCCGCGCAGGGCGCTCTTGACGGCGCCGCGCCAGCGGATATGTGCCCATTGGTCGTCCATGTCGTCGACGTAGCCTGACCTGCTCATGCTTCCATCTCCTCGAAGTCATCATCCTCGGGCGCACGTTCATGGGCATCGATGCGCGCCAGCTCGTCGCGCTCCTCACAAAGCCATTCGTATCGGCTCTCGTCGCCATCGAAGAACGGCGTGAGATCGTAGTTGCGGTGCATGCGGGCCAGCTCGTCGCGGTCCGGGTCCATCCAGTAGGGCATGTGCCAGTCGGGCGGCGTCGTCTTCCAGGCGTCGTAGCTGGCCCATGGATCACCGGACATCGGAACCCTCCTCGACCAGCCAAGTCTGCGAATTTCCCTTGAGGCCGAAAAGGCTGTCGCCGGCCTCGATCACGGCGACAGCCCCATCACGCACCGCCGCGTGAATGACATGCTCGGGGATGGCCTGGAATGGCCCTTCGAACCACCAACGCCTCTGGCCACTGGAGAAGCCGAGGTGCAGGTGATCGCCCTTCGCGAGCCGATCTACGACGGTGCTGACGTTCATTGCCCTGCCTAGGCGAAAGCGCGGCGCGCGCCGGCTTTGGCGCGGATCGGCACAACCTTGGCGTGGCGGCCGAGGCCGCTCGATTTCGCCAGCGCCGAGCGCGTCGCCGAGTAATTCGGCGAGACCATCGGATAGTCGGCGGGAAGGTTCCACTTGGCGCGGTATTCATCGGGCGTCATGCCGAACTCGGTCCGAAGGTGACGCTTCAAGGATTTGAACTTCTTACCATCCTCCAGGCAGATGATGTGATCGGGAAGGATCGACTTCTTGGGGTTGACCGCCGGCTCCTTGGGCGCGGTCGCGTTGACGATCGCAGGGGCGTCAAGCTTGTTCACGGCGCCGCTGACGCTGGCGATCAGGTCGGGCAGCTGGCCGACCGGCACCGGGTTGTTGGCGACATAGGCCGAGACAATCCCGGCGGTCAGTTCGATAAGGCGTAGGCTCTTGTCTTCCATTGTTACTCTCCGTGGTAGGGGTTGACGTCGTGGGACCTAAAGGGCGGCCCCGGGGCGACCTGGTTGCGAGCGTTGCCGCTCGAAGCTTTGGGAATTGAGCAGCTCGAACTCCATCATGCCGGGGTAGCAGGCGGGCGAGCGCGGACGGATTTGCCGCTGCATCGCCCGGCTGTCGACGGTGTCGTATCCGTACGAAAGCAGGGACGCCTCGAGCGCGGCAACGGTATGGGCTGGCCGCGTGATCAGGCGCTCGAAACTCAGCCTCAGATTTGGAAGCCGCCCGACGCCGGCCGCCGCCATGTTCAAGGGCCGTTCGCGGCGCAGGCCGGCGACGAAGACGCGCATCGATTTCCGGTTGTTCGCCACCGGAGCCCCGATCCGGTCCAGCAACTTCAACTGCGATCTGGCCTGCTCTTGCGGGTCTCGATCGAGCCAGATGACGACATGGCGCGGCATCGGGCCAATGGGCAGGTCCGCGGGCGTGATGAGCTTGATCGCCTTGCCGCGAAGGGCCGAGAACGCCTTGGGATCGAACTGACCGAACATGCTGGCGTTCGTCTCGAAATCTGGCCAGTCCCCAACGCAGGGCACGCCGCCGGCATGCAGCATCTGCATCATCAACGATGTCCCGCATCGACCTAAGCCGGCGACGACTATGGCGGGCAACTCGTTCATTTCTGGTTCCTGGTGTAGCCAAATCGATGCATCACGTAACCATTTTGGTTACAATGAAGTCAAGTAGAAAAGCTGTCTATTTGTGGTCAGGTCTTGGTGCGGGTCGCTCGCCCATCTCGGCACCGCCGGCCAGCATGAAATCGCGATAGACGAGCATCGTCTGGTGATCCATGACGATCGGCGACGCCTCTCGATCGGACTGTTTGCGAGCGGTGGCGTCGGGCTTTTTTGTCTCTCCGGCGGTCATGGCTGCACCTCCGGACGGCGCTCGAGTCTCAGGTAGCCGAAGCCTGGCCCCGACAGGATCTTGTGGCCACGCTCGCGGAGCTGGCTCACGTAGCGATAGACAGTGCGGGTGCAGATGCCGAGTCTCGCCGCCAGCATGTCGGCGGTGACGACGTCTTCGCCGATCTCGGATAGGAGCTGGTCGCGTTTCAATTCTTGAATGCCACTCATAGAAGCGATCCTTGCATGTCGGTGGTTGGAGGTTGGGATTTGCCCGGCAGCATCCATTTCGCCGGCAGGACGGGCAGACCGTTCATGGGTCACTCCTGGCGATCAGTTTCGGTTTGAGCTTGCCCTTCTTCGCCTTGGTCTCGACCGCGATAGGGACACCCGGCCGCTGCGCGAAGATCGTCTGCAGCACCTTGCGCACCTGGTCGGCGCCGGGCGCGCCGGTGGCGAGGATCATCAGCGCCGCGTCGGCGAGCGCCTGACTGATGTTGGCTGCGGTGGCGGCGACCGAGGGGGCGGCGCGCACCTTGGCCCGGTTACGCTGGCGCGCGACGCGGAAATATTCCCGCTTCTGATCTTCGTCGAGACTGATGAAGCTGCCGGGCTTAGGCGCGTTGCGTGCCTTGAGCATGTCGTGCAGCTTCATCAGCGCCACGTCTCGCGGATCAATTTCGGTTTGGACATGTCCAAATGCACTGTCCATCACAGCGCTCCCAACAGCGCGCCGCATACGATAAGGAAGGCACCCAAACTCGCGATCCAGATCAGAAGCACGGAGGTCTCAACCGCCATGCCGTTGCCGGTGATTTCGATGTATGCCCTATGCGCGACCGCCCCGAGAAGGATGATCGCGCCGAGGAACAGGAAGGCGGCGCTCATGATGCCCCCGCGATGTTGGTGTGGGTGGTGATGATCTTCGTGCCGCCATCGGCACGACCAGGATCCGAGTTGATTGGCGCGAGCCTGAAATAGTTGAGCGCGGCTTCGGAGACGGCGCACTCTGCAAGCTCCTCGACCGACCGGCCCTTCTCGGCCGCAATCGAGCGCATGCGAGCTGCCGTCTTTTCGTCGATGTAGACGGAGAGGATCGGCATCACTCGCCACCCTCGCCAGCCCGGCGCGGCCGAGCCTTGGTGATCAACACCAGTTCGCCACCGGGATAGACCAGCTCGACCTGTTCGTTGCGGCCGATGCCGTCGAAGATCGCTTGCAGGTGGCTCGTCAGTCTCTCGTTCGTGCGCTCCAGCAAATCCATTTTTGCCTGCGTCTGCGCCTGCGTGATCTGCAACTGCAGGTCAGAGAGGCGAGGGGGATGCGTGATTTGGTCAGCCATTCAGTTTCTCCTCGATGTAATTGAGACGTTCGCGCATCTCGGTGATGAAGCGTTCGACATCTTCGCGACGGGCCGGTTTTTCGGTGCTGGTATCGAGAACGTCGCCGGCCCATGCCGACGCTCTTGATGCAATCCTGGCGCAGCGCTGGGCAAACTCGATCGGCGTCATGCCGGCACCACTGGAAATGCTTCCGGATCGAGGGCTTCGCCGCGCTTCACCGCCAATTCCGCGCCGGCCCGCGTGAGGCGGAAAAGGTCATCGCCGCCGGTAAGGACCGAGCCCGTTCGTCTCGTCGCCCAGCCAGCCTCGACCATGGCCACCCAATGGGGATAGTCGGTGCTGCCTTCGCCGGTGACGAAGTGGTTGCGCCAGGTTTGCTTGTGCCGGCCGTCGAGACCAAGTGCATGGCGGGCGAGATTCTTCTGGACCGGCGTCATGCTGCCCGCTCCTGACCTGGTATGTCGCCCTCGAACGGCGCGAAGCCCCGGAACTGGATGCCGGTGTGCAGCAGCTCGGCCCACTCGCCTTCGCTGTCGCGGTAGATGATGCGGCGCTCGCCGTAGATGCCGAGGCACTCCTGCACCACGCGCTCGGCGTCATTGGTGACGCTCATCGATCCCGGCCGGCAGTTGTCGGTGATGAACACGAAGGCCTGCGTCACGGCCATTTCGCTGTAGCTCGAACGCATCACCGGAACCCTCTCTTGAGCTTCGGAAAGGGTCTCGACTGCAGCTTCTGCCCGGGGATCTTCCGCTTGATCTTTTTCTGGCCGGTGCGCCCCTCGAGGCGCTTGAGCTTTGCGATCTCGGGCACGTCGACCTTGGCCGTCTTGCTCCCGTGGGTCGGCTTGTTCAGCGCAACAATGTGCTCAAGGCAACACGAGGGCGGGATAGTGTCCTGCGCTTCAATGCTCCAGCGCCGCCGCTGTAGCGCCGGGTCGTGGTCGAACTGGACCCCGTCGAGCGGGTTGAGCCGGGCGCCGCTGGGCTCTTTGCCCCCTTGGCGCACGACGATCTCCAGTTTTTCGCGGACGCTGAGCGCGCGCGGCCGCCAGTTCTCGGGCGGACCGAGAACCTGGGCGCCATGGTCGGGAAGGATTGCGATGCGGCCGGCCATGTCAGCCGCCGTGCGACGAGATTGCGGTCAGCCGACGCGCCTTGATATCGTCCGCCAATCGGCGGCTGTCGGCGTCGTCCTGGAACCGGGCTTCCACGTCGAAGTCAGTCCAGACGTCCTCAACCTCGGCCTCGTTGGCGGTGCTGTCGATTGCGTTCTGAAAGTCATCGAAGAACTTCCCGTAGCTGAAAGCCTCGCCCTCTTCGTCGCCGTCGCGCACGTCGAGCAAGTCCTTGTCGAAGCCGTTGTCGGGTATCCTGTCTATGCCACGTGGCGCATCCGGGCTCGGCGGCTTGGGCGGCGATGGTGGCGTGAGCTTCCTCGTAACGGCGACCGGTTCGTCGTCATGGTCGATCACGTCGCCGGCAATGTCGCGGGCCTCGAACTCGTCTCGGATACCGCCCAGGACGTCGCCGAAAAGCTCGCGTAGGCAGAAGCCCGCCGCGCGCCATTGCTTCATCCGCTTGGGATGACGGAACCAAGAGGAGTCGTTGGGGACATCGTCCCACACCTGTTGGTTGTTCTTCCAGACCTTGCCGCGACGGGTCGGGCGTTCGTCCCAAAGCCCGGCTTGCTTGGCATCTGCGACCGAGTAGGCCTCGACCTTCACCTCTCCAGTGTCGGCGCGCGCCGCCTTGCACCAGCCTATGGTGCGCTCGTCGACGGTGTTCATCTGAGCGACCACGTCCTTGGACAGGCCGAGATTGAGGAGCGCTTCCTTCGAAGCATCGCGCAGATAGCCCAGCTCTAGCGACTTGGCTCTGCCCGATTTGCGAACGACGTTGATCAGACCGTCGCCGTAGAGCGCCGGCTTACCGCCGATGACGGTGAAGCTGCGCAACGCCACCATGGGCGGCAGCCCGAGTTCCGCGCCCGACATGATGACGATCGCGACCGCGCTGGTGCCCTTCTTGCCCCAGCGCTTATAGGCTTCGTCGCCGGCATCCGCATTTGGCTCTCTGCCGACAAGGGCCTGCGGTGCCAGGCCTGCCTCGACGATCATGGTCGCGAGACGCCACGTTTCCTCGATCGACTGAGGGATGATGGCGCTGATAGCGCCGCCGACCATTAGAGCCGGTACCTGTGCTCGTTCGTTCATTGCCAATCCTCGGGGTTGAAGCGGTTGACGCGCCAGGTGTGGCGCATTGCGTCGTGTTCGATCCGCATGGCGTTCCACGCGAACCACAAGGCCGACCGGAGCTCGCGCTGTAGCGTTCCGAAAAACGCGAACAGACTGACCGGCAGCCAGAGAATGATGATGGCGAGGCGCACCCAGCTCATGGCTACTGGTCCACGTCGTCGAAGATCGACCGGTTGCCGTTCTCGTCTAGCAATGTCCCGTCGGGCGCCCACTGGCGCTGCCTGTTCGGGTGCTTGGCGGCGCGCTGCTCGTCGGTGCGCACGTCTATTCCGAGGATGGCGACCTTGGCCGCTTCGGAATGGTCCTTGACCTCTGCGACCGTGACCGACATGTCCTTGCCGCGAACCGGGATCATGACGCGCTGGCCGACTGCGACGTCGAAGGCCCCGGCAAAATAGTCATAGGTCTTGTCACCCTCGCCGAATTTCACGGCGACGATCTTCTGGTCGGTCATGCTGCCCTCTTGTCTGGAACCCGCTCCATGCCGGCTGGCAGGGTGGCGTCTTTGTTGCGGGCGAGGCGACCGGCGACCTTTTCAACGGCGTCCCGCACCTCGGGATCGTTCTTCAAGGCCAGGACGAGCGCGTCGTAATCGGTGATCTTCGCGACCCAATAGGTGTGGAGAGACACCTTCGCGCCGGTCCTGCCGGCGAACACCGGGCGGGCCAGAGCCTCGCGTTGGGCATCTGCCGCCTGCTGGGCCAAGCGATCGGCTTCCTTCTCGGCCTCGAGGCGCTTGGCTTCCTGTTCGCTCTCCTGCGCGAACAAGCTGGCGATGCCGGGAGAGGTGTCGGCTTCACGCCTGGCTTTCTCCTCCTCGGCGCCGCGCGCGGCGTCGGCAGCGCGCTGTGCCGCGGCCTCGGCCTCGCGCTGAATGCGAGCGGCTTCCTCACGGGCCTTGCGCTGGCGTTCCTGCTCCAGCCGGTCCTGCTCCTGCAGCCAAGCCTCACCGTGCTTTTTCAGCTTCTTGGCGAGACCGCTGGATTCGGTCCGAACGTCGCGCCATTTCTCGTCGACGGCATTGCCGCCATCGAGCCACGGCCTTTTCTCGACCGTGAATTGCTCATCCGCCTTCTTGGCAATGCCGGCGAGCCGTTTTGCCCACACACCGGCTTGATCGGCCTGCTCCTGGGTCTCGATCGGCTTTTTCAGGAATCTCTCGACCGTCTCTTTCTCGGCCGCCAGCTCACTCGCGAGATCCTTGTGGAGGTCGCCAGTATTCGGCGGAAGGTTATGTTCCTTGGCCACCGACGGCGGCTCGTCCGGCCATGCGCCGCCCGCCAGCACCGAATGATAGAGCGCTTCGGTGATCGGGTTGCGGCAGGCGTAATTCCAGACCTTGTCGGCCTCCGCTTCCTTGTCGTTCTGCAGGCAGAAGATTGTGCCCGACGCGTCGCGCCAGATGGCGACGGGAACAAGCGGCGCATCCTTGAACGGACGGTTCCTGAAAAATCCTGACTCCGGGCTGTCGGCCGAGGGGCCAAGCTGGAGCAGTTGATCGTGGGTCAGCTCGCGATATCCGCCAGCCAGTTCTAGGGCCTGACGCCACCAGGCGTATTGGTCCACCGTCATCGTCTGTATCCTTTTGCGTTACACGTGAAACCATTTTGGCACCACAAAGGGCACGACAAAGCGGTCGTGGGTGCGGTCTGCCTTCAGATTGGGAGAACCCGACCGAGCTGGTGCTGGACGTGGGGTGCGGGGGTGCAGGCACCAACCCGGCCGGGAACACGCAGATACTCGACACCAGACCGCGAGCCTTGATGGAGAAATACAACCAGGGGAAACTGGGCCATCGGTCTAGCGATCCTTCTGCGTGAAGTGATCGTAACCGATTTGGTTCGTTTTGCAAGGGGTGTAGCCAAAATGGTTACAACCGGGGCAAAAAAAATCACCTCACAATGTCGAAATCCGCAGGCGGGCGCGGCCGACGACCTTCAAATCCTTCGGGTCGACGGTCTCATTGTTCGCAGCGCTGTTGTCGCTGTGGACCTGTACGGCGCCTGACGTCATAGGGGACAGGTACCGCCACTGCACCACGCCGGCGATGTCAAGGGCATAGAGGCCCGGTCGATTCGGCTCGCTGTCATCCGTATCGATGACAAGCGCATCACCTTTGGTTACAAGTCCGTTGGCCTGGTAGGCGTCGACCATCATGAACCGGAGGTTGTGCGCAGACACGTCTGGCACCATGCGCTCCAGGAAGTCGGCGTCGAGCGCAATAGCCGGGGATTCCGGCTTGGGATCATTGCCTTTGAGGATTTCGAAGACGCTGTTGAACTTGGTCAGATCAATCTGGCTAAGGTCTGGAAAAAGCAGCTCTTGCGGCTGGCAATCGAGAAATGGAGCGATCTTCTCAGCCCACTTTGCCGACAGCTTCCGCTCATCCTCCTCCAGGCGGCCGAGGTGCTGGCGAGTGATGCCCACGCGTCGCGCCAGCTCAGCCTTGCTGATACCCTTCTTCTCGCGGAAGTGCTTGATGCCATTGCTCATATCGAGTCGTTACCGCAAATTATTTCACAGCGAAACTGTGCCAATCTGGTTACAAACGTTGACTTGTAACCAGATTGGTGCCAAATCCAGCGCATGGAAGCTGATCATCCCCTTGAAACGGCACCCGGCGCGCGGCTGAAGAAGTGGCGCGTGGGGCGCGGCCTGAGTACGGCCCAGGTCGGCCGCGAAATCGGTTGCACCCGATTGTCGGTCGACCGCTACGAGGCTGGCCGGATGCCGAAGCAACCATACCTCGACCGTATCGTCGTTATGACCGACGGCGAGGTGACGGCAAGCGATTGGTTGGGCAAGGAGGCAGCTGATGTCGTTGCGAAGCGACTGGCTTCGGCCTAGCCCGAGGTACAATCAACAAGTTCCCTCTATCCGTCCGAAGTTGGTCGGTATTCTCGACAACGCTCCAGGCCGCGAGGCCTATGGGTGTCCAGGTGTTGTCGTCATCGGTCATCCGCAGCCTCCTTGTCCCGGTCGCGACATTGACGCGGAAATCGTTGGAGGTGTCCGACAGGGCATCCGAGAATCCCGACTGTTCGTCGTTCCTTCTCCTGTTGTTCGTGAGGAATCGATGCAAGACATTGCAGCAGAGCTACAAGACGTGGTCTTCAAGGCCGCGGGTCCTATCAAACCGGGCATGGGCATCAAGGCGCAGATCAACGCGGCTTGTGACAACCTGGGCTATCCGCGCGGTCACTGGCGCGTCCGTGAGGCGTGGTACGGCAATGCGTCCAACTGGAACGGCAAAGCCATCTTCGATCTGCTCGGCCGCTACAACCGCCTTTGCCAGAAAGCCGGGTCCTCGCTGGCGCCGGCAAACGATCCATTGGCGAAGGTTGCTGATGCCAGAGAGCGGCGTTGACTATGCCACGGCCCTTGCGCGCGAAGACTTGATTTCATTCTTCGTCGACTTGGCACCATTGGTGCCACGCGAAATGTTTCAGTCGGAAACATTTAAGGAGGAATTGAAATAAATGAAGCAGACGGACGACGGACCGACCTTACACGGTGAAGTAAAAACCGTGATGGCCGGCTTCTGTATGATAGCCAGGAGCATTGGATTGTCTGCCGCCGAGCGCGCGGCGACAGTCCATATGGTCGCGGCGGCGGCATATCTCGAAGAGACGGTCGGCGCGGCTAAAACGAAGGAAATACTTGCCGCCACGATTACGGCAATCGGGGCGGTGCTTAGCTAGAATTTGAACGGCAATACCATTTGTAATTTGTAGGAATTGCCGCTCCTCACGTTGAGAGAGCGACATGTACGTCGAAACAGAAGCGGGGTCGGGTTATCCGTGGCGGCGCTGCGGATACACCTGCACCTATGCGCCCACCCGTGGTGCAGGGGCATGAGCCACGCTGCAACCAATTGGGCAATCACCCAGCGCGGATTGAAGCCAGCGACCAGGGTGGTGCTGTGGCACCTCTGCGACCGCCACAACCCCGACCTCGGCTGCTTCCCCTCCCAGGACAAGCTTGCCTATGACTGCGAGATGTCGCGGTCCGCGCTCAACGAACATCTCAAGATCCTGGAGCGCATCGGCCTCATCCGCCGCGAGCAGCATATCAACCCCCGCACCAAGCAGCAGGAGAACACGCGCTACCGGTTCTCGTTCGAGGCCGACTTCGTGGCGGAACAAGATGTGGTGGTGCCGAGTCCGGAATCCGGACACGGAGCCGTGTCCGGAAAAGAGGCAAAGCCGTGTCCGGAAAATGCCAATAGCCGTGTCCGGAATCCGGACACTAACCTTGTAAGAGAACCAGTAAGAGAACCTCCAGGGCGCGCTGACGCGCTAGGCGGGGGGGATTTTGATATCTTGTGGTCGACATGGCCTGAGAAGTCGCGCCCTGACAGCCGTGAGGCCGCGTCGAAAGAGTTCTTCAGGCTCAGCGCCGAGCATCGCGCCATCGTCCTGGCTGAGGCCGAGCCCTACCGAACGACCATGATCCTTCGGAAGGAAAAGCCCTTGATGATCCCCTTCATGAAAAAGCAGCTGTTCCTCGAGTTCCATGGCGCGCCGCCGATCGACAAGGACGGGGATTTTGTCATCACGCCGGAGCGGCCCGAGTGGGGCGCATGGCTGGGCTCCATCCGTCGCCAATATGGCGAGAGGGGCGTGGAAAGCACGATTAAGTGTCGCCGCATCCTGCGGAAAACACGGTGGCCGAGCGATCTTTCGCTTGCCCAGAGTGTAACCAAAATGGCAACATCTGTAACTGAAACGGCACCTGCTTCGGCAGGTCGGGATTGATTGAATGGGACGTCTTTTTCTCGATACGCCGGCCGACAAGGAGAAGCGGATCGACCGCTTCATCGAGCACATGCGGCATGCCGAGGACATCTTTTTCACGAAGAACAAGCGGGGCCTGCCCACGCCGCGTGATCTGCTCTGGCTGCTCTTTGCCGATGCCGTCGACACGCAACGGCAGATGCAGAACGTCGAGCGCCGCATGGTGTCACGGATGGGGTCGGCGATGCCTTCGTCCCGAGAGACCGAAGGCGAGGCCTTTATCCGCGAGCGGTCGCGCCTCCAGGACGGCATGCCCCAATACGACACGTCCGAAGTTCGGATCGTGGTTCACCAGTCGGCCGCCGACCGGATGGTCGACATCATGGACCTGCTGCGCTTCGTGCGGGCAGGACGGCAAGGCCAAGATGCGCTCCGCTATAAGCGCACCTTCCTCGCCCACGCCGGCGGTCATGGTCCGGAGTTCTGCACCCGCGTCTGGGACAGACACCGCATCGACATCATGTCGAGGCAGTCGCTGCACGACATCAAGAGCCGGGTGCTGGGCCAGATCCTCGCCGGCATCGAGCAGGAGTTCGGGCTGGTCCGCACTAGCCGTGGTTTCCGTCGTCTGACGATCCGGGAAATCGAGCGGCGCCGGAAGGAACGCAAGCGCGAGGAAAACCGTCGCCGGCGCGAGGCCCAAGAAAATGCCGTGTGACATCGCGATGAGCCGCAACCTGGTGGAGCGCCGCAAGAGCGCCGGCTATGCCGCGGTCACTGCCGTCGGCTTCGATGCCGATCCCGGCGTGTTCCGTCTTGCCCCGGCCGAGAATATCGAAGCGCTGCTCCCCCAGCTGCAACCTGGCCGATGGGAGAGGCTTCACTTCGCCAACGTCCTCTGGACGCCCGGGCTGGTGGTGGCGCGCACCCTTGTGCTGGCGGCCGAGCGGTTCCTGGCGAACGGTCATCTCGGGCAGCACTGGTACCGCGCCAGTCTCGAAACGCTGAACAGCGTGCTCATGGCCGAAGCCGCCGCGCTGCGCTCGACCGTCTGGTCCCATGCCGAGCTGATCGCACTCCTCAAACGGCAAGCTGATCGGGAAGCTGACCGGTTCGCTGCGGGGGTAATCTGATGTTTCCGACAGCCGATCAGATCGCGTTCGCCATCGTCATGGCCTGTCGTCTGGCTGGGACGAACCCTGTCTTGACGGCCCTCGGGCAGGTTGCGCAGCGGGAGTCACGCGGACGGCACATTGCCTTCGCGGCTCTGGTCGACGCGTTCCCCGATGCTCGCAGGATCAGCATCGCCAGATGCTGCGGCTACGGCTCCGGGATGGGGTCTGCCGCCAGCAACCTTCCGACCTACCGCAAGACGGCTTGGTGGCGCGAGGCGTGGATCGACGAAATCGTCGGCGCCGTCGTTGCCGATCAATACGGCGATCAAGCGCAATGAGCGCCCGCCTTTCCCGTTTCTTTCGCCGTCTTCGCGGCCGCGCAATCCCGCGCGTGTCGTGTCGCGGCATTCACCTGAGGATCAGCTGAAATGAACATGCCAGTCGTACAAAATTCCGCCGGTGAGCCGATCGACGACGATGATGATCTGCTCGCAGCCGTCGACAATGCGCTGTCCGCCGAAGCTGACAAGCCGAAGCGGTCAGTTCGCACCATGATCTCCAATGCCGGCAACGTCCTGAAACGCATCGTCGAACAGGCGCGCAAAAAGGAAGCCGAGCTGGAGGCGATCAAGGCCACCGCGACCGCCGACTATGAAAGGATCGTGGCCGACGCCAAGGCGGTTCGCGACAAGTGCCACCAGGACACTGATGCCGATCTGTTCCAGATACGCACCACGCTTGACGTGATCGACCCGGCGCGGGCCAAGCTGGCGGAAATGGCATAGGCCATGGACGCTGTTGTCCCTTTCGACGATTCCGGTCTCGCGCAGGTCATCGAGCGAGCCCGGATGCTGTTCGACGACGGTGACGTCGCCTTCGCTCGGATGCTGGCCTCTGGTGCCTACGACCAGGCGAAGGCGGCAGGCAGCTATGCCGCGCGCTTCCATGCCGGCGAGCATCTGATTGCCAAGGCACGACGGCTTCAAGGCGATGCCCTGCTGATCGAGACCCGCGCCAAAATCACGATCGCAACCGAATGGTCCGCCGCGCAGCAAAAAGGCCAGGCATCGAAGGGCGGGCGACCGAAAAAAACCGTTCCAGACGAGAACGGTTTCACTGCGGCCGAGGCGGGACTGACGCGAAGGGAAATCCACGAAGCGCGCAGGCTGGCCGATGCCGAGCGGCGAGATCCTGGCATTGTCGAGCGCGCCATCGCCGGCCGCGTCGCCGCCGGACTCGAGCCGAGCCGCGCGAACCTGCGCGTGGCGATCGGCACCGACAGCGCCAGCGCCGCCGAGCGGGGCAACAATCTCTACGAGACGTGTCCGGAAGCGATGCACACGCTCCTGGCGCTGGAGACCTTCGCCGGCCGGATCAAGGAACCGGCATGCGGTCGCGGCGCAATCTCGCGCATGCTGGAGGCGGCAGGCTACGAAGTCGTGCTTTCCGATCTCATCGACTATGGCACCATCGATCGCCATGGCGTCGTGCAGGACGTGCAAGACTTCCTCACCAGCGAGGCAGGCGAGGGCGGCGATGATATCGTCTCCAACCCGCCCTACGGCTCGGTGCTCAATGCTTTCGTCGCGCATGCGCTGCGCGTGCACCGGCCGCCGAAAATGGCGCTGCTGCTCAACCTGAATTTCCTCTGCGGCTTCGACGATCCCGACCGCAACTACGCCATGGACGAGTGCAAGCCGGCGCGCGTCCACATCTTCTCCCGCCGTCTCCCGATGATGCACCGCGATGGTTGGGATGGCAACGAAGCATCGTCTCGCATGAATACCTGCTGGGTGGTCTGGGAGCAAAACCTTGTCGGGGAATATGCCGGGCCGACCATCATCAACCGTGTCGACTGGAAGCACTATCAGCCGGGAGCGGCAGCATGAAGCACATCCGCTCGTCAGCCGAGGTTAAGATCCAGCAACCGCAGCCGATCTCAGCCTTGTCAGTACCGGCAAACCCGAACGCGTTCCACCACCCGGCGGTGATGGTGCCAGTGTCTCACCCACTTCACGTGGCAGCGCCGATAGTCACGGTGTCGGTAGTAGTAGCGATGCGGGTAGCGGACCACGTAGCCGTCGCGATAGTAGCGGGGGCCGTAATAGCGGCCGCCATAGTCGTAAAACGGGCCGCCGCCGTAGAACGGGCCACCCCCAAACGGGCCGAAGCCGCCGAACGGGCCAAGACCGAAGAACTGTGCATCCGCAGGCACGACCGTGGCTGCGGCAGAGGCGATCGCAATCACCGACGCAAGGAACAGTTTTCTCATAGCAACCTCCCAGAGGTCCCTTCAGCCAAGAAACTCCCGCAGGAGCCGTATGTTCCCGATCGCTAATATTCTCTGCGAGCCGTCTGCAACCAACCTTCTCGCCAAGACTTTCGCCGAGGCGGACTTGCCGATGGAGGTCCCGCGCAAGGTCATACCACCACACCCCAATTCTGTCCGCCAGGAGTGCATGCTTTGAACCATTTCGCGGGCTTCACAACGCCTGTCGTCGGTGGTCATCACGCCATGCTGCGCTTTGCCGAGGATGGCAGAGCCGAGCCAGTGCTTGGACCCTGTGGCGCGCCAAGGGTCTTCCCGACCGAGCTGGAGGCATGGAAGGCGGTCACGGAGAACCTGTTGCGCTACTTCAATGGTCATTTGAGGCGAGATGGCGAAACCATCACCAGCGCCCGCGACGCGGCCGAGCGCATCTTTCGAAAAGGCCGCGTGATCCCGGTGGAGCATCGATAGCCATGACTGACAAAAAGGGTTTCACCGAGGGCTGGGCAAAGAGGGGCGTCGCAGGGACTCCCCACTACTTTCGCCGGCTCGGAGTTGGTCTCGCCCGCTCGCTTTGCGGTGCGCAGGACGCGCCGTCGGGCTGGCTGTCGCCGGAGATCACTTCGCAGTGCTGCGAGCGGTGCGCCAAGCTGAGAGACAAGGAACTCTCGAAATCGAACACTGCGCCGCCAGAGGCGGCCAAGGACGAGCGTTACGACCGTCGCATGAGTGACGGGAAGGCCGGCGACTGACGCGCGCTGGCGGTGCCTCTACACTCGACAAAAAAATGGGGCAGCGGAGACCAATCCGCTGCCCCTCCCTACCACAGCCGCCGGCCGGAGCCGGCGGTGCGGATTCCTACATCAACACCGAGCGGGCATGTGCCTGACGCAGTTGCGACTCCATCGACCGGATGGTGCGCGAAGCCGCTGCCAGTGTGTCGGCCCACTTGTCGGCCTTGGTCGGGTCGACCGATTTCAAGGCGACGCATTCGCCATCCTTGAAGCCGCCGGCGATCGCAGCGATGATGCGCTCGACCGTCTTCTCCATCCTGCTCATGGCAGCGATATCGTCCTTCGAAGGTTCGGGCGTGTTGTCGTCGTCGAACATGCCGCCCTGCTCGATGCGGTCGCGGACCGACTGCGCGGCAGCGCGGACGCCCGACCAGTCTTTCAGCTTCCCACTCGTGAATGCCTTCACGATCTGCATCTGATCGTGCTTGGGAAGGTCGACCAGATAGTTTGCGTGTCCGAGCGGGAACTGATTGCTGTCGACCAGCGACTGGATGGTCTCGTCCAGATTGAGCAGCGCCGTGCGGGCAGTGATGCGCGCCTGCTGGACGCCGATATCCTTCGCCAGCTTCTCGACCGTCCAGCCGCGGTCGAGCATGGCCTGAAACGCGCGGGCCTCTTCCATCGCCTTGATGTCGGCGCGGGCGAGGTTTTCCACGATCGCCTGCAGCGCCATTTCGTTCTCGTCGATCTTGACGACCTCGCAGAGAATGTCGGACGCCTCGATCAGCTGGTGAGCGCGCCATCTGCGCTCACCACCCACGATCATGAACTTGCCGTCGACCGGGCGAACACTGATGGCTTGGATAAGGCCACGCTCGCGGATCGATTCCGCCAGCTCCCGGAGCTTCACCGGGTCGAAATGCTTGCGCGGCTGGTTCGGGTTCGGGATGACGAGGTCGAGGGCGATGCGCTTCTTCATGGTCTTGGTCTCCGTGGTAGGGAATTTCTTAGTAGCATCAATAACTTAGGTTGTAGTCAATCCGGTTACAAGTGGGTTACAAAGAAATTTCCAGAGCGGCAGCGCGAAGCGGGAAGGCCTTCGCAACCGATCGTGTCCAGATCGTCGCGCGGTAGCCTTGGCCGCAGTCGAGATCGCAACGAGATTGCTGATCCTGGTGATGCGCCAACCCTCCGGCATCGGCTCGCCGGCGAGCCAGAGGATGCACCGACGTGCGTCGTCTCGCCGAGCGAACTCCTCGGCGACTCGGTCGTGGTATGAGGTGAGGCAATACCAGTTGCAGCCGTCGCGCTCGGTGTAATAGCCCGGCGGGTAGTGTCTCAGTTTGAAATTTAACGCCGCGCTTGTCGCGATCCGCACCAAACTCCTATATGCTTAGCGGAAAGCATAGGGGGAGAGGCGCGATGGTGCGCAGGCAGAGCGGTGGTGATTACCGGGGCGGTTCAACCGTCCTGTCCTCATCGGGTTGGGGCTGGAGCCCCGACGCTCCCCCAATACCCAAAAAGAAAAAGAAGAAAAAAAATCGACGACAGCACCAAGGGAAGTTCAACCCGCGCCAGTCGATGTTTCACAGGTAGGCCATACAAAGATGCCGACCGGACCTAAAGGCCAAAAGCGCCCCGCCGACGTGATCGGCAATGCCGTCCGCGTCATGCGCATTGCTACTGGCGAGGAAGCTGACGACATCGTTGACGATGGCAAAGACCCTGCCGCCAAGGCTCTTGGCGCGAAGGGCGGCAAGAAGCGCGCCGAGAACATGACGCCAGAAAGGCGCGCCGAGATCGCCAAGAAGGCGGCGGAAAGCCGCTGGAAAAAAGACTGATAAAACACCGCTTCCGCGAATAGTTATTTTTCCAGTTATATTTTGCATTGATTTCGCTCAAGATTGAGAGCAGGGTTCTGCTTCGAATCATGGAGCACGTCATGCTTGATCGTGAGACAGACCAGAACGAAGCGATGGAGGCGGCAGCGCCGGTTCTGCCGCTAATCTACCGCATCCTTGATGAATCCGTTTCTTTCTACTTCAGCGAAGCCTATTCGAATGAGGCGCGCGCGGAACACGACAACCGCGCCATGGCGAACTGCATCTATTCCCATGCAGAAAAACGTATGATCGGGGCCGC
This sequence comes from Mesorhizobium sp. 131-3-5, assembly GCF_016756575.1. Lineage (NCBI taxonomy): Bacteria > Pseudomonadati > Pseudomonadota > Alphaproteobacteria > Hyphomicrobiales > Phyllobacteriaceae > Mesorhizobium > Mesorhizobium sp. 131-3-5. The sequence goes on along the minus strand of NZ_AP023254.1, from coordinate 6,415,897 downwards.
CGACGAAATGGCTGGTCTGCATTCGATCAAGGTAAGGGGCCTGCACGTTCTGAACTACATGGACAGCACCCTTACCCGCTTCAAGAAGGTCGGGGCCAACGGCCAGCACCGCAACTACCAGACCCGCCAGCAGCAGGACTACGACGACCAAATACCGCTGCCAGGAATCCCCGAGCCGGCATATCGGCTCACCGCCGGCTATCAGATGGACGCGTCTGGTAGCGCCTTGGAGCGGATCATGATCGCGCGGCCTATTGGCCATAACATTTTCTGGACGGCGCAGGTCACGATGATCGAGGGCGTCGCCCGGTGGGATGATATCACGCCGAGAAGGTTCGGCGGCATGGAGGGGGCGGACTTCGATGCAGAGCGAGCAAGAGAGAGGCGTGGTGGGTAGCGACGTATTCAACCCGGATATGCTGAAACTCGCGCGGGACGCGCGCGAGTTTACGCAAGCCGAGCTGGCGCAAAAATCTGGAATAACGCAAGCTTTCATCTCCAAGCTTGAGCATGGCCTGAACACTCAACCGGGTGACGATGCCTTGGACCGCATTTCAGCGGCACTGGGCTTCCCAAGAGCTTTTTTCTTTCAACGAGAGAGAGCGTTGGGGTTCCCGCATTTCCATTTCAGGAAGCGCGCCAAGTTGGGCGCCAAGCCGCTCGCGCGCATTGGTGCTGTGATCAATATCCGCCGCCAACACATTGCGAAGCTTTTGCGCTCCTACGAATTTGAGGTCGCAAAGCCCATTCCCCAAATTGATCTGGACGAAGCTGGTCTCACGCCGGAGAAGGTAGCCGAGCGCCTCCGTGCATACTGGATGGTCCCTCGCGGCCCAATTCAAAGCGTTGTCGAACTAATAGAGGATGCCGGTGGGATAGTCATTCTCGCGCGCTTCGGCACGAACCTTCTGGACGGCCTCAGTTTCCGCATCGAAGGAATGCCGCCGCTCTTTTTCATGAACAAAGATGTGCCCGGGGACAGATTTCGCTTCTCCCTTGCTCACGAACTTGGGCACATGGTTATGCACTCAGTTCCCGACGAAGACGAGAAAATGGAAAGTGAGGCACATCGTTTTGCCGCCGCCTTTTTAATGCCGGCGGCTGAAATCAAGCCATATCTCGCCGGGGCAAAAATCGGGAACCTTGGTAGGGTGAAGGCCTACTGGAAAGTTTCGATCAAGGCTCTTATCCGGCGAACACATGATCTAAAGATAATCACCCCATCTCAATACAAATTTATGAGTATTCAGTACAACAAGGTTTTCCACGGCGAGGAGCCAATCGATATTGAAATTGAAACCCCAAATCGCCTGAAAAAGATCGTGGATTTCCACCGGGAGACGCTGAAATATTCAACCGACGATCTCGCCGAACTTTTAGCTTTCAGGCCAGAAGACGTTGAGCGGCTTTATCTCGGTGGGCGTCCAGGTATCCGCCTTGTCGTTTCAAACTGAACATTTAATGCTTGACACGGCCGCTATCGCGCTTCGACCCAAGCCCTAATTTCAAACTGAGACACTACCGCCCGGCGCCAGCGCTTTGATCGCCTGTATCAGCTCGTCGGAGGTGCGAAGGTCAGCCATTGGCCTGGCCCTCCGCTTTGGCGATCTCGCGGGTGAGATCGTCGCGAAGCTTTTTCGCGGATTCGAGGGTGATGGTTTCGGTGCCTCTCGTGCCGCCCTTGGGGCCGTAGAACGAGACGTAAACGTGGTCGAGATCAGGCGTTGAGTGGCCGTTGGCCGCGACGCTGATGAATATCCGGTCAGACATTGGTGTAGTTCCTCAATCCATGTTGCAGTGAACAAGCGCGGTCGCGTAGTCGACGCCGGTCTCTTCGGCATAGATCGCGGCCTGATCGCCGGGGCGATTGGTGGCGACCGGCGCCGACGGCTGCCGGCTCTCGAGGAGCGCGACGAGCCGGTCGAAATTGGCATCCGGCATACGGATCGCCTCGCGGGCAGGATCCGAAAGGAACGCGGCCATCTGGTCGCGTTCGGAGGCCTCGGGCGTTCCCCAATTCTCGTCAGCGACGCCGGCGTTGATCAGGTCGTAGCCGTCCAGGCTGAGCAGGATGCGCAGCGCGTTGTGGAACCGGGCCGCGCTCATGCCGACACCGGCTCGATGCGGGCCTTCTTGAAAATGGCCGGCTTCATGAATTTCTTGGCCTTGTCGAGCGCGGCTTTTGCCGCCTGCTCGCTGGGGAACTGCTCGGCGCGATCCATGCTGTAGGCCCAGACGGTGCCGCGCAGCGGCCACTTCTCGCCATTGTGAATGACGATAACGATGAACATTTCTCTTCTCCTTGGTGGTAGGGGTTGGAAAGCAAAACGCCGCCCCGAAGGGCGGCGCTCGATCAGGGGGCGACTTCGAGGCCGAGGTAGCCGGTCGCCACCTGCTCGGCGAAGTTCGTGCGGACATGCGCCTTCGCCCAAACCTTCGCGTCCGACAGGGTCATTGCCGGGGTGAAGAAGAACTCGACCTCACGGTCGCAGCTCTCGTCCATGACGATGAAACCCCAGCCGCCAAATCCCTTCGGCTTGCGGCCATGGGAACGCTCGTAGAGGTAGGTGTGGACTTCGATGGGCTTAGGCATGGTCTGGTCTCCAGTGGTAGGGAAGACCGATGTCTCGCATGCGGCTGTGCTGTGCCCGGCCCGCGCTCCCGAGCGGCTTTCGGCCGCCGGATGAATGAGCGAGAAGTCACCAGTTGCCAGCCCGCATTCGTCGGGTTGTTCTGACAAAGACTGCAGTGGTGAAAGGAAGCGGCTTTGCGACATTGGTCCAGATTTCTAAGTTACTTCAATAACTTAGCCTGTAACCAAAACGGTTACAAGTGGTGCCAACTAAAAAAGCCAATAAATTCAACCACTTCGGCGGTGATCAGCTGACCGGCTGGAACCGGCTATGCAGGACGTCGACCGAGATCGAGCGCCTGTCTTCTCCCGAGCGCACCAGCGCCTGGTCGACCTGATCTGGATTGATGCCGACCACGGTCCAGAGGCGGCCTTGCGCGTCTGGTGCCACGGCGCCGATGTAGGGGCTCACCTGGAGGGGTTCGGGCTTTGCCGGCAGGCGGTATTGCGCCGGCAGCTTGGGGTGGCTCCACCCGCAACCCTGGCTCTCCAACCCATATTCAAAGACATTGAGGTCGAGCCTTTCTTTCAGCCACACCGAGATGTAGGCGCGGTGGCAATACTGGTTGTCCGTCGGTGCCTCGTAGCAGAGCAGGGCAACGTCCTTGCCGCCCGAGAGCTGTTCGAACTTGGCAACGATCTGGGCGAGATTGAGTTTTGCCAGGATTTCGAAATAGAGCTGCTTGTAATCGCGTTCGCTGGCGGTCTTGAACCATGGGCCTGGAGCCAGCTCCGGCATTTTGCGGTAGCCGGCGGCGTACCCTCGCGGCGTTCCCCTGGAGACGCCGATTTTCTGGATGGTGCTGGGCAGGGGATGAAACCAGCTGGAGGTAAAAATGCGCATCTTGTAGCCTTCCGTGGTAGGGGTTTGGTCACGTCCAAATTGTAAACTTGTGGAACTTCTGCTGCAACCAAAATAGAACTGTTTGGTGCCGATTTGGTGCGTTGTCCTAACCGTACATCTGCATTAGATACGGGTTCTCTCTCGCGCTTTCGGGCAGGATCCTGTGGTAGGGGTCGAGGGAGCGGCCGATCAGGGGCAACCCGGTCGGCCTTTGTATTTTCCGGCGAGCCTGGGGGGCTTCGTAGCAGCGCGGCCAGGCCACCCACCCGTTGATCGCCTCATAGGTCAACCAGCGCGGCAGGCTCTTGAAGTCGCCGAGCCATGTGCGACCGGTGAGCATGCCGCTCCCCACATATTCCGGCCCGTCGGAGAAGAATCGGAACCGATCTCTGACCGGCTCGGATGACACCCACAGATCAAGATCGTCGGCCAGTTCGACGCGCTCGACGCAGTCGCGGCGCAGGGTGCGAGCGATGAAATTCTCGTCGATGCGGTGAGGGGTCATCATGTCGAAGACCTTGCGATTGCTCGCGTCGATCAGGATAAAGCGCATTGCGGGCTCCTCGCCTTGGATCGCTGATCGATGAGGGGAAGCTTCTCGGCTTCGAAAAGGTCGAGCCACCATTTCATCAGCTCGGCCTGGTAGCGATCGTCCAGACCGCGCCGGCGTGGCCGGCGAAGCTGGCGTTCGATCCACGACAGCCGATCGCCCAGGACCGGGCGGTAGAGCAGATGGCGGAACGCGTCACCGAGCTGCATGTCCAGCGTGTAGTTGCCGGTGGCGCCGAGAGGCGACCAATCGCAATGCCAAGCGGACCACATGTCGAGGGCTTGGGTGATGGAAGGTTGCCGGCGCCGCCGGTCCTCCTCGTCTTCTGGTGGGGTTCGTAGGGGAATCATGGGGACAGTCTCCGTGGTGCCAATAGTGATCTATAGTGTAACCAAAATGGTTACAATTAGGTCAACCTAAAAGTGATTTCGTCTGCCGTCCTTCCAGACCTTCACGGTGATGGTGTTGACGTAGGTTCCGACCTCGGCGAAAGACCCATGGGGCAGGTCGCGGAAACTGCCGTTGAGCTTCTGGATCAGGGCGCGGAAGGCGATGGCTTTGCGCGTCTCGCGGAACTCGGTTCCGGCCGACATGATGGCAGCAAGGCAACCGTCGTCTTTCAGGAAGTCGAGGGCGTGGACGAGGTGGTCGATATCGCGCTCCATGTCGAAGGGCGGGTTCATCACGATCCGATCGTAAAGCCCGGTGACGGATGGGCGCAGCGACAGGAAGTCGGTGGCGTAGACCTTCCGGTAAATCCCCTGCGCCTCGAGCGCGGCGGCCAGCGGCCCTTGCAGCTCCACGCAATCGACCTGGTTGTCAAACCGGTATTCCTTGCGCCACCGGTCCATGCGCTCGGCTTGGCCGTAGCCGTGGTGGTCGGCAAAATCCTTGATGCTGGAGACGCAGCGGCGCGCCAGATTGCCGGTGCCGGCGCTAGGCTCCAGGATGGTGAGGCGCGGCTTTTCGATCGGCTGGAGGAGCGGGACGCCATTGATCAGCTGCTCGGCCGCGCCGTCCGGTGTCGGGAAGAAACCGAAGTTTTTCGCCGGCGTCGTCTTGCGGTTGCGGAACAGGTCATCGGGCTCTTTGGACTGCGCGTCGCCGATCACCTCGCCGTAATATTCGGCCAGCATTTTGTTGACCTTCAAGACCAGGTCGTCGCGGGTAAACCACAGGTGCGCGTTGCCGTTCTTGTAGGCGAGGATTTTGAAATACTCGCCATGATGCTCGGATTGTTGGGGCTGGTAGCCCTTGCGCTCGGCGCGGACCACGTTCTCAATGCTGTTGTAAGACGGCTTCTTGCCGTCGAGGACGGAGAACGTGCGCTCGATGTCGCGAACGGTGTCCCACGTGCCACCATACGACACGTGCCCATGGTCGCGGTCGAATGCATAGGTCAGGATCATGCGGCTCCCGACCTTGAATCCGTCGTGAGAGCGGAAACGGCGGTCGAGCTTGGAAAAGGCCGTCGCTATGCCGCGCCGGAAGATCATCTCGGATTCGCCGGCCCATTTGTCGATTGTGGCGTACACGTTGTCGACCGTGACCGGCGGGATCCCCATGATCTCGTCGAGATTGACCAGTTCCTTGCCGTCGCCGTGGCGGTGGTCGTAGCGCTCTGGCACCCACTTCAACGTGTCGCGCAGCTCGTCCTTGGCCTGCTTGTCCATCAGGACTTCCAGGTCCGTCATCTTGACCAGATAATTCCAGCACGAGATGTCGATCAGGCGGATCGCCGTCCGCTTCCACTGCTCGGCGTCGGGCAGATCGACTGCATCGAAAAATGCCCTGACCTCGCGGTTGTCGCGCTCGCCGTAGCGAGAGGAGGCATGTTCGCCGGCCGCCGCTTTCCAGAGCGCCGCGGCCTTCTTCAATTCCCGGTCGGCCTGCTCGATAAAGGCGAATGCGCCGTGATAGGCGGCCACCGCTGCATCGCGATAGGCCACGATCTGCTCGACGGTGTTGCGGGGGATCAGCGCGTTCATGGCTTCGCCTCGACCGGCTTGGCGCTGGTGGCGCCGTGCATCGCCTTGAAGGTGAAGACGTCCTTGCGCTCGATCACGATCTCGTAGCGCTTGCTGCCGTCGGGCAGGGTAAACTCGTATTCGGTGGGCTTGTTCATGGTCCTGGTCTCTGTGGTAGGGGGTAGGAACAGGCGGCGGGACGACTCCCACCGCCCTATCGAAGGGGATGGTTTGCTCTATGTCTGCATCGCGCCTCCCTCGGCCGTTGCGTCGTATTCGAAGTCCGCTTCTTCGGCCGCGATAGCGTCAGCGCGGCGCTCGCGGCATCCGGCGCAAAGTCCGGAATCGTGCCAGCGGCAGGGGTCCAGGCATTCGTCGCAGTAGAACATCGGCTTAAGCCTCGACCGGCTGGGCAGCGACCAGCGCCATGATTTCGTCGTCGGTCATGTCGTTGAGGATCAGAGCGCCGGGGTATCTGGCGTTGACGTTGGCGATCGCCTGCGCCTTCATTTCCGGCGTCATCGTGACCTTGTACTTCATGGTCCGGACGCCCTCGGCGATGGCGTCGCCCTTGGCGAGGAAAACGATCGCCTTGCCCATCGGGCGGCGTATGTCGCGCAAGGTGAGGTAGCGGGAAAGCAGGTCGCCGCAGATGCTCTCGAGGTCCTGGTCAAACTCCATGCCGTGGAATACGGTCTTGGGATAGGTGGCCTTGATCTCGAGGTTGAGCGCGTCGAGGTCGAACCGGTTGATCGGGTGTTGCTCGTCGCAGCCGCCATGGCCGCGATTGCCAACGTCGGCTATGTGCTTGCCGTCCATGTAGAGCTTGGCAGAGTAGCAGCTGGTTTCCTCGCTTAGGCGGCTATTGTAGCTGATCGCCTTAAGCTCGAAGGTGTGTGCGGTGGTCATCGTGGGGCTCCGTGGTAGGGAATAACTAGTAACAACAATAACTTAGACTGTAACCAATCTGGTTACAAGTAGGTTACAGAAAAAGTTACTTTGGAGCCCCACCGGCACCGATGTTGACTTGCAGGATGCGGCCTTAGCGGTCGCGGTCGTCTTGGTCGCGCTTCTCGCGTTGCTCGCGTCTGTAGTCGATGTTCGCCCAGATCACGCAGACCACACAGACCACAACGCCAAGGATGGGATTGGTGGCGAATGCGCCGACAACGAAGAATAGCAAGACGGCGAGCACGCCGGGGGTCATGTCTTTCATGCTGCAAGGTCCTCCAGGGGGATATTTCCACGGTCGTCGACTGCGAGCGCGACGGCAACGTTGCGGACCCAGATCGGCTGCGAGCTGAGCATGAACGTCTCTCCCGTCATGGCCAAGAGCAGGGTGGTTGCCATGACCCTCGCAACGGCTGCCGCGTGTCGATGACGCGCCCGTCGAGGCCGAATAGGCCGGGATACTGGACGTCGTTCCTGCAGACATGGATCAAGAGGATGAAACGGCCCGGCTGGCCGTACATGGGGATTCCCCGTCGGGCACGGCGAGCTCCCAGCCGAGCCATGTCGATGCCGTATTCCAGCAGTCGAAGCGCTAGCGCAAGCGCGGCCCAAGAGCGACCAGTGCCCTTGCCGCTGCGCAAGGCGTCATCGACGCTGGTTGACACCCCGCCGCCAAGGTCGGCTGGAGGGTTCACATAGCCGCCTCATGAGCGAGCACCCGTGCAAGCGCTTACTTTTCACGGGCGGATGCCATTACGTGTCCTTCCGCCTTTGCGGGGCAGGTTGCTTGAGGTGTTTAACCAATTGCTAATTCAACCCCTTGCTGCATTCCTTCGCCGCGCCTATGCTTGACAACGGGGAAAATTGTTGCGGCATGGCTAGGGGTTGCTGCGATGTTTCGTGTCTTGCGTAATTTTTGGAATGATCAGCGCGGTATCGCGTTGATCCTGGTGTCAGTTACACTGCCGGCGCTTATCGGTTTTTCGCTGCTGGCGATCGACATGAGCCGGGTCAACAACCTTCACAACGATTTGCAGAAGGGCGCCGATGCGCTGGCGCTTGCAACGGCGGCCGAACTTGATGGTCGATCGGATAGCATCGTGCGAGCGGACCGCGCCTTGGCGAACATCGTGACCGGCAACAAGTATACATTCTCGACCACCGCCGGGCCGCCACCCGCACTTACCGCTGCCGGTGTGACGCGGCGTTATCTGAAGTCGCTCCCCGCCACCGACAATCTGCCGATCGCCGCAGCAAACGTCATCACCGACGAAATCACCGACGCCAAACTGGCTCGCTACGTCGAGATCAAGGTAACCCCGGTCGGTTTCGCTGCGATCTTCCCGGCCACTTTTTTGTCTTCAAGCGCCAGCAATTCTTTCAATGTAGGCGCAACCGCCGTCGCAGGATTTTCGAGCTCTGTCTGCGATTTCACCCCGATGTTCATGTGTAACCCTTATAGCGACCTGGAGTCCTTGGGCGCAACGCTGCGCGGCCACAAGCGGCCGATGATGCATCTCAAAATACAGAGCGGAGGCGCCAGCGTGCAGTATGGTCCGGGCGACTACGGCTTTCTTCAAACGCCATCCGGAAGCTCAGCGACACAGGATATCACTGGCATGTTCGCTTCCACGAAACCGCAAGCGTGTTACCAGGATGACGGCGTCGACACGAAGCCGGGCAACATCCCGCCCGTCAATGACGGCATCAACGTCCGCTTCGATATCTACGCCAAGAACGGATACGACCCGGCAACTTACCCACCGGCCCCGAATGTCCTTAAGGGCATGGTCAAGCAGATAGACAACAAGGGCAATTGCTCCTACGTGGCGCCCACGGCGGCGCAGGCATCAAGCTATATGGCACTCCCCCAAGATACATGCTTACCGGCTTGCAGCACCGCCATACCGACCAGGCTCGGCGATGGCGCCTGGGATCGAGCCGGATATTGGACCGTCAACCATGGCGCCGCATGGCCGCCAGCAGGACTCGATGTTAATGCCAGTCGATGGGAGGTGTACAATTACGAACTCACCCACCCGGCAACTGGCTCCGAAGCGTCGTCACCGCAATGCAATCCGCAGCAAGCATCAACTGATCCGAAGCGCCGAATGATCTACGTCGCTCTACTTGATTGCGTGGCCAACCAGGTCAAAGGCTCAGGTGGGAACTATCCCGTCCAAGCTTTTGCGAGCGTGTTCCTGACTGAGCCCGCTGGCGGCGCGCCGGACGCAGATATCTGGGGTGAAATCATCGATATCACCACGAAGGCCGGCAACGGCACGCTAGACAACTTCCTTCGTGACGAGGTTCAGCTTTACCGATGAAGATCCTCCTTGCTGCGCTGATCATCTCTGCGACCCCGGCCGCGGCTCAAATGAGCCCGGTCGGCTGCAACGCTCTCAGCGCTTCGGCCGATAGTAGCGCCGCGAAGCTCGACGAGGTGATCAAGAGCCTTAGTGGGGACGTCTTCCGCGACGCGATTCCGTATATGCCCGAGAAGGCCAAATCGCCGGCCGCCGACGTCGCGGATGCTCGGGTTTCCGCGCAATTCGCCTTGGTGGAATACGCCAAATCGCTGAGGGATTTTTCCGCCAAGATCAAGAACTGCGGCAACTAGGGTGAAGAAATGTAGGTGGCCACCTACCCGATAGACATCGACGCTTTTGATGTTGGGCGAGGGTGCACAGCAAGGACATCATCGCGGCGTGGTAGCCGCAGAGGGCTTCCCGGGCGATCGACACCAGATAGTCATCCCGGGGCCGTTGCGCAGCATGGCGACGATCTCGTCCTGCTCGCGGCGCATCGCCACGGCCTCCATCTGCCATGCGAATTTCTTCGGTTCCTTCTTCGCCTTTGCCATCATAGCAGCCTCCCTTCTGCGACTTGCCAGACACCGTCGCCCAGCGGCTCGAACGGCCCGCGCTGGAGTGTCTGGCGCACCTTGGCGCGCCAGTTCGGATTGCGGCCGGCCTTCGGATTGCTGGCCATCTCGCGGTAGAGATCGTCCAGGCGCACGGCGTCGCCGGCGCGCTGCATCACCTTCAACACCTCGTCGACCCATGAGCCGACGGCGGCAAAGCCGAAGATCAGCGAGCGCAGCCGCAGCGGCACGAACGCGCCGGGAATGCCACTGGCGGCAAGGCGGTCAGCGTCATCGGCGCCATAGGCGCAGAACACCGACGGCGCGCCGGCGTTGGCCTTGGCTCGAGTCCCGCCGGCGTCGTGGAAATGCAGCCGCCCTTCCATGAACAGCAGCGCATCGGCCGCGCGCCACACGAAATCGTGGAACACCTGCGTTTCGGTGCGGGCGAAGATCAGTGCGATTCCATGGCCGTGGTCGGCCATACGGCCCATCCAGCGGCCGATCACGTTGTTGCTGTAAGGCGGGTTCAACCAGATGCGACCGTGCCAGGACCGGGGTAGACCGTTGTCGGCCACGGTGTAGTGCTGGCGCGCCATGTCCCACGGCCGATCGAGCGGCGCGCAGGGATCGAGGTCGAAGCTTTCAGCGCCGCCGAGCGCGGCCAGGATAGCGGGAGGCGTCAACCAGACGTCTGTGCCGGCCGCCGCGGAATGGTGACTACCGATGGGCATCGTCACCCCCCTGCAATCTCTCCCGCAATCTGTGCAGCACGTCGCCGACGCTGGTGATGGCGCGCTCCCGGCGCTCCTCGTCGATCTCGGCCAGGTCGAGCTTTGTCTCGTTGCCGTCTTCGTCGATCACCGTGAAAACGTTCGCGGTGGAGTGCGGCTTGCGCAGGATTTCCCACGCCCAGCGAGCAGCGGCTTCGGGATCGCCTTCGCCCTCGTAGTCGATCTCCCATGTGACGAGGTAGCGGGGCATCACGCGGCCTCCTCGTCTTCCTCGTCCCCGTCCTCGCGGGTGAGCTGGTCGAAGGTCCACTCGTCTCCCTCCTCGTCGAGGAACACGATCTTGCCGTTGCGCTTGGCGGTCTCCTGATCGTTCCAGAAGATTTCGGTGCCGCCGGAGTGTTCGGGCTCGCCGGTCTCCGGGTCGATATCGAGGAGGTGGGCACGCCCGGTCAGGCGCTCCAGGGTGCCGGTGATCGGGCTCCCGGTGGGTGACAGGTAGCTGGCCATTACCGTGCCTCCCCGCCGAGCTTGACGACTTCGGTATCGAGCTGAATCTGCGCGGCAACCGCGATCCAGAGCGCGACGTGCCCTCTGCCGACGACCCTCCCCAGCTGCTCGCGCAAATGCAGCGGCGCCAGCCAATGGCCGTCATCCTCGCTCCAGCCCGAGGCTCGAAGCATGTAGGTGAAATAGTCCAGTCGCTCTCTAGCGATGATGGCGTTCGCGGTGGTCACTGGTCTTCTCCGTGGTAGGGGTGGTGTCAAAATGGTTGCAAATGTCTATTGACAGAAGCCGGGGGGGACGAGCTAAAAACAGGCAGCCTGATTCTCCTGTGCGCTTCGGGCCGCTCCCCCAAATCAGAAGGCGTTTTCGACTGGTCCCGGCTTGATGCCGAGCTGACCGGCGATGAAGCCGACGACGTCACTGACGGCTTCGCCATCCAGCGTTTCCAAGGTCTCGCGAAAGCGCCGGCGGAAATAGTCCTGATGCTCGGAGCCCGCATAATCGGCCATGACGAGCGCGGTCGCGAACGTGACCGCCTGCAGGCGAGGACCGGTGAAACCGGATTTCTTGTGAAGGCCTTCGGTGATGGTGACGAGGCTCATTTCGGGCGTCCTTCGCAGTAGGGAAGTAACCAATTTGGTTACAAGTAACTTATTGGGTTACACCCCTATTGCAAGAGAAAAAACAAGGCGTTTTGCGTTATGTTTCAGGGCGTTGTGCCGAAGGAGTGCATCGCGCAAATCCTTCGCGTTTCCGAAGTCGACAAATGGGGCAGGGTGTATAACTGCTGCTCTGGGACGTTCCGGTTTGAGCAGATCACGCTCGCCACGTTCCCCGGCGTCGAGATGCACTCGAACGATGTCAGCCTCTACTCCTCGGCGATTGCCGGCTATGTGCTAGGCAAGCCGATCGACTACGAATTCCACGGCGCGCTCGACTTCGTGAACGAGTTCGATTTCAGGGAACCTGATCAGCGCCTGGCAGCACTTGCCGTCGGCTTCAATCTCGGCCGCTTCGCCGGCGGCAAGGCCAACGTCTACAAGACCAGCCACCGCAACCACCTGGTCGCGAACTTCGCCGGCTACGTCGAGCGCACCTTGGAGAAGGTCCGCAAGCTGCCGGGCATGATCCCGATCAAGAGCTATTCGCCGCGCGACTGGATCCTGCACCTCGAGGAGGCGATCGACCGCAAGGCCGCGATCTTCTCCTATCCGCCGTTCTACAAGGGCGGCTACGAAAAGATGTTCGAGTTCCTGGCCGAGAACATCAAATGGGACGCTCCCCGATATGAGCTGTTCGACCCCAAGGCGCTGCGCGGTCTCATCGAGCGCGTGCGGCAGGCGGGCGTCCCCTACTGCATCCTCTCGGACCAGATTTACGACGATCTGAAACCGGAGCTGGAATTCGTCTCCGGCCGGGGGCACCCGCACTACTGCTACGTGTCGACGGGCAAGTCGTCGTATCTGCAGCTCGTGCCGCGGTCGGCTCCCTTCCGCTACAAGCCGATCGACATCGAGAAGATCAAGCCGGATTCGGTGGTGACGATCGCCCGGGCCGATGCCGCCCAGATGACGTTCCTCAAGGACGTCTACCTGAAAAAGGGCATCACCCACACGCCGGGCATGGTCAACTACCTGGTGCGCGTCGATGACATGCTGGTCGGCGGGCTCATCTACAACCTCGACAAATTCGCGCGCCAGTCGATCTACCTGCTGTCGGATTTCTCCATCTCGCGTGAGGGCAGGCTGTCGAAGCTCGTCACCAGGCTCGCCTGCAACGGCGAGATCCTGCGCGATATGGGCAAGCGCTTTGTCGACCGCTTCAACAAGGTCCAGACGTCAGCGTTTTCCGAGCATCCGGTCTCGATGAAATATCGCGGCATCTTCGAGCAAACCAAGCGCGAAGAGATCGACGGGCCGGAAGGTAAATTCAGACTGCATTACGTCGGCGCCCGCATCGATGAGACGCCGCAACAAGCGTTCGAGTGGTGGTATGGCAAGCACTTCAACCGTTGACTGGAAGTCCCTCGATGTCGAGGCGCGGCAGGTTGACCCGAAGACGCTCCGGCGCCGCGAGAAGAACGCGCACTACATGGCGCCTGCCATGTTCAAGCGCCTCGTCGAGAATGTCAAAATCGACGGCCGCCTGACCACTACGGTCCTGGTGTGCCAGGACAAGGACGGCTCTCTCGAGATCCTGTCGGGACATCACCGCACCGCCGCCGCGATCGAGGCCGGCTTGCCGCTGGTCGACGCGCTCGTCATCACCTCGCCACTCAGCGAAAAGCGCAAGGTGGCGATCCAGTTGAGCCACAACTCGATCAACGGCGAAGATGACCAGTCGCTGCTCGCCCAGCTCTACGCCTCACTCGACATCGATGCGAAGAAGTTCTCCGGTCTCGATGACAGCGTGCTTTCCGGCGACAAGGGACCAGGTGCCGCGGCACTCGGCGGCGCCAACATCAAATACGACGAGCTGCTGTTCGCCTTCCTCCCGGAGGAGCGCGTGCAGTTCGAGGTCGAAATGGACGCCATCGCCAAAAGGGCGAAGCGCTTCCGCATCCATGCCGCCCCGCAGTCGAGGTTCGATGACTTCTTCGACACCATCGTTCGCACCAAGCAGGGGCTCAACATCGTCAACTCGGGCATTGCGCTTGCAGCCATGGCGCGCCTTGCCGGCGAACGGCTCGATCAACTCGAAGCCGAAGCGGAGGACAAACCAGATGCGGCATGAGCTTCCCAATCTGCGCGGCGCGTTCTCCGAGCCCGGCGCAATCCCGGCCGCGCCCGCTTCCGCGACACCCGCCATCATCGTCGGCGCATTCCTCGCGTTCGGCTTCCTCGTCTGTCTCGCACGCGTCCTGTTTGTGTGATCGCCATGCATTCAGACATGCGTAGCACAGCGTCGGTGGTCAGCATGGCAGCGGCAGTCAAGCACACGGGCCAGTTTGCATTTCTGCTCAAGTCAACCAACGGCAAGCCCAGCAAGGCTTTGCAGGATGATTACTCCGTCGTCGTTTGCCCTCGCGGTACCATGTTCATCGTGGGTTGGGACTTGGCAGCAGGTGGGGGCCATCCCGAACATTCCGAACACTCACACGCGCGAGTCGTCCGGTGATCAAGACCAAGTCGAGCGTGACGGCATCAAAGCCGACCGCAAAGCCCAAGGCTGCACCGGCAAAAGGCAAGGCGGCGGGGCCGAAAAAAAAGCCGGCGCGGGGCAAGAAGAAACCGGCCAGCAAGCCGAAGCCTCCTGTGTCTCCTGCAGCCGCTCCCAAGGCTGAGCCGGCACCGCAGGCAGCGCCAGAGGCGAAGCCGGCAGAGGCCAGCAAGGGCGGCGCATCGCCCAAGCTTACCGTCCGCGACGTGCCGCGCGTCATTGCGATGCTGCGCCAGTGCGGTGGCATCAAGACCGTTGCGGCCGAGCGGCTGAACGTCGGCCGCACGACGCTCTACGCCTTCCTGAACGAGCACCCTGAAATCCAGGAGGCCGATTCCGAGATCGCGGACGAGCTGCTCGACGTGGCCGAGGGCCAGGTGGTGATCGCGCTTCGCTCCGGCGATATGCAGACGGTGCGCTGGTACCTGGAGCTTAAAGGCAAGGATCGGGGCTTTGTGCGCCGCGTCGAGACCACGGGCAAGAACGGCGGCCCGGTCGAGACGGCGCAGAAGCTCGATCTCGCCAACATGTCGGACGAGGAATTGGAAATCCTGCTGCGCGCCGCAGAAAAGCGGGAGAGCACAGCCGGCGGAAAGTGACACATGGCGCGCATATCAGGCGTCATCCCGCCGACCCCGGACGACATTCGCATTGAGCTAGACCGGCGGGCCTGTGGTCGCTCCATGGTCGAGCTGATCAAGCGCGGATGGCATGTGCTCGAGCCCGGTCAGCCGTACAGGCATGGCTGGCACATCGATGCCATCGGCGATCACCTGGAGGCGGTGAGCAGGGGCGAAATCACTCGCCTGCTGTTCAACGTGCCGCCCGGCACCATGAAATCGATGGCATGCGGCGTCTTCTTCCCGGCGTGGGAATGGGGACCGCGCAACATGCCGCATTTGCGGTTCATGGGCACGTCCTACAAGGACTCGCTGGCGATCCGCGACAACGTCAAGACCCGCCGCCTGATCCAGTCCGACTGGTATCAGAAACGCTGGGGCGATGGCTTCGCCATGATCGGCGACCAGAACACCAAGACCAAGTTCGAGAACAACAAGACCGGCTTCCGCGAAGCCATGGCCTTCAACTCGATGACTGGCTCGCGCGGCGATCGCGTGCTCGTCGACGATCCTCTCTCCGTCCAGATGGCGAAATCTGACGTCGAGCGTGAGACGGCGAACGACACCTTCAAGGAAGCGCTACCGACCCGTCTGAACAACCCCGACTCGTCGGCGATCATCGTCATCATGCAGCGCCTGCACGAGGACGACCCTTCGGGCGTCATCCTGGCGAACGACTACGGCTATGAGCACGTCATGCTGCCGATGGAGTATGAGCCCGAACGGCGCTGCTACTCGGTCGTGAAGCCGTCCTATTTCGAGACTGAACCGGTCGAGGGGCGCTACGACCGCAAGAAGCATGCCTGGCGCTTCGACGATCCGGCCAATGCCGACGATCCCGAAGCTGCCAAGGCGCAGACCCGCACGGTCTACCCCCAGGATCCGCGAACCGAAGATGGCGAATTGCTGTTCGTCGAGCGGTTCCCCAAGCACGTCGTGGAGCGCGACAAGAAGATCATGGGCAGCCACGCCTCGGCGGGGCAGTTCCAGCAACGGCCCGCGCCGCGCGAAGGCGGCATGTTCAAGCGCGCCTGGTTCGACGGCCAGTTTGTACGGCAAGCCCCGAAGGGCACGGTCTGGGTCCGCCATTGGGACTTGGCCGGCACGAAGGGCGGCACTGGCGCGCGCACCGCTGGCGTGAAGCTCGGCCGCGATCAAGACGGCCACTACTACGTCGGCCATGTCGTCACCCTCCGCGAGGAAGGCAAGTCGGTCCGCAAGACCATCAAGGCCACGGCAGCGATCGACGGCAAGACCGTCAACATCAGCCTGCCACAGGATCCGGGGCAGGCCGGCAAGGCGCAGGTGCAGGACTATGTGTCCGATCTGGCCGGCTACCGCGTCCATGCCGAGGGTGAAACCGGCGACAAGATCACGCGCGCCGAGCCGTTCTCGGCTCAGTGCGAATACGGCAACGTCTTCATCGTCGAAGGCGAGTGGAACGAACTCTATCTCGACGAACTCTGCATCTTCCCGTCCGGCAAGCTCATGGACCAGGTCGACGCATCTTCCGGCGCCTTTACGAGGCTGCTCAACATCAAGGGGGCCATGGTGATCAGCGACGACGTGCTTCGCCGCGCCGCCCAGCCGGGGCCGCGATGATCAGGAGGTTTTTCAGGGCCGCTCGCCGCCTGTTGAAGCGCAAGCCAGCCGTGCAGGCGCAGAACGCCGCGCCGCTGGCCGCCATGCCACCAGGCACGCGCGGACCCACCCGCATCTCGGAAGCGATGCTGTCGGCTCTGCGTGGCCAGAAGGCAGCGCCGGCGCAGCAAGCGCCGGTGTTCACCTTGCCGCAGCACCCGGCAAGCGTTCTGCCGAACGGCAACACTGGCCTCGCCATGGACAGCGCCGTCGGCGCGGTTCAATCCTGGGCCAACGGCTTTGCGCTGAGCGGCTACTATTCGGAAGGGATCACCTTCCTCGGCTACGCCTATCTGTCGGAGCTGGCGCAGCGCCCGGAATACCGGGTGATCTCCGAGACCATCGCGACCGAGATGACGCGCAAGTGGATTCGCTTCACCTCGAACGACGGCGAGGACAAGGCCGACAAGATCACGGAGCTGGAGGCCGAGTTCAAGCGCCTCAACGTGCGCGACATGTTCTGCCGCGCTGCCGAGCAGGATGGCTTCTTCGGCCGCGGTCACATCTACATCGACACCGGCGACACCGATAATCCCGACGAGCTGCAAAAGCCGATCGGCGACGGCTGGGACAAGCTCTCGGCCGCCAAGCTCGCCAAGAAGCCGATCACGGCGCTGCGCACGGTCGAGGCGGTCTGGTGCTATCCGACCAACTACAACTCGAACGATCCCCTCAAGGACAACTGGTATCGGCCCGATAGCTGGTATGTGCAGGCCAAGATCGTTCACACCTCGCGGCTGATCACCCTGATCGGGCGCGAAGTCCCCGACCTGTTGAAGCCGACCTATTCCTTCGGCGGCCTGTCGCTGTCGCAGATGGTGAAGCCCTATGTCGACAACTGGCTGGAGACGCGCCAGTCGGTGAACGACATCATCAGCGCGTTTACGGTGTTTGTGCTGGCGAGCAACCTGCAGGAGACCCTGCAGGCGGATGGCGACCAGCTCTTCAAGCGCGCCGAACTTTTCAATTTGGTCAGGTCCAATCGCGGCCTGATGATGATCGACAAGGACACGGAAGACTTCAAGAACGTCTCCGCGTCGCTCTCCGGCCTCGACATGCTCCAGGCGCAGTCGCAGGAGCACATGGCATCGGTCAGCCACATTCCGCTGGTCAAGCTGCTCGGCACCCAGCCGGCAGGGCTCAACGCCTCCTCAGAGGGCGAGATCAGGGTTTTCAACGACTACGTGCACTCGTTCCAGGAACACCTGTTCCGGCACCCGCTGCACCGCCTGCTCGGCCTGGTGATGATCTCGCTCTGGGGCGAGGTCGATCCTGGCATCGACTTCGAGTTCGAGAAACTCGAGGAGACCAACGAGAAGGAAGCGGCCGAGGTTGAAAAGACCAAGGCCGAGCGTGACGTGATCCTGATCGACGCCGGCGTGATCGCGCCCGAGGAATCGCGCAAGCGCGTTGCCGCCGATCCGGACTCGGACTTCTCGTCGATCGACGTCGATGACGTGCCCGACCTGGAGGAAGAGGAAGAGGACGGCCTTGTCGTCAAGGGCGGCTCTGGCCAGCAAGAGGAAGCGGCATGAACGAGAGGCGCGAAATTCGGCTACGGGTTCTCGAACTCGTGGGGCGTGATTCCAGCGTCCATGCCGACAACATCATCGAAACCGTTCTCAGCTTGGAACGGTTTATCTGGGACGCCGATGTTGCCAATGTCGAGGAGCCGGCAGATAGTGCGGCTCCCGTCACGGACAACGCCGGCACCGCTTGATCACGCTCAACCTCTGGGAACTCCTCAAAGCACAGACGCCCGACGATCGCGAGATCGCCGAGACGCTGAGGGATCGTGATGTCGAGCCTCCGAAGCCGAAAGACGGCCAAGCGCAACGAAAAGGTGCTGCCCCCGGTCCGACCCAACGTCGGGATTGAGGTCGCCTATAGGGGCCGCCTGACGCGCCTGATCGACGCTATGAGCGATAGCGTGATCTACTGGCTCAAAGCCTCCTACCGGGCCAATACGCCCCGCATGGCGCAGGATGAGACGCCGGCGGATGCGCTGCGCCGATCGATCCGCAAGCTCGCCGCGCAGTGGACCAAGCGCTTCGATGTCGCATCGGACCGGCTGGGCGACTACTTCGCCCTCTCGGTCGAGAAACGTTCCAGTGCTGCGCTTCGCAAGATCCTGCGCGAGGGCGGCATCTCGGTCGATTTCAAGATGACGGCAGAGATGCGCGACGTGGTCGACGCGACGGTCAACGCCAACGTCTCGCTGATCAAGTCGATCCCCTCGCAGTATTTCGACCAGGTCGAAGGCGCGGTGATGCGCTCGGTCCAGACCGGCCGCGACCTTGCCGGGCTGGTGGAGGAGCTGGAGCGCTTCTCGGGCATCTCGAGGCGGCGCGCTGCCTTCATCGCGCTCGACCAGAACAACAAGGCGACGTCGGCCTTCACCACGGCGCGCGAACTGGCGCTCGGCATCGACGAAGCCGAATGGCACCACAGCGGCGGCGGGAAAGAACCTCGCCCCACGCACGTCGCGGCTGGCCGTGAAAAGGTCCGCTACAAGATTTCGAGGGGCTGGTACGACCCGGCCGTCAAACGCTTCATCCGACCAGGTGAGGAGCCGGGTTGCCGCTGTGTCGGCAAGCCGGTTATCAAGGGGTTCTCGTAACGCGCTGGGTGGCGGCCTTTAAGTGGCCAGAAACCGACCCTCTTCATAGTTGTCGTTGGCGCGGGCGGCCTTTGCCAGCACTTCCTCGCCCCATTCGTTGAGGCTCTTGCCGGCCAGCTCGGCAGCGATGGCGACCGCAGAATGAACCCGAGGGTCAACACGCAGCATCAGATTGCCGGAATAGGGCTTCTGCGGCTCTTTGCCGACCTTCTTGCAGGTCTCCACATAATCGTCGACGGCTTCGTGGAAGGCGGTCTTTAGACCGGCAACGGTGTCGGCGTGGAAGCCGATTACGTCGCTGATGCCGGCGATCTTGCCGCTGAAGATTTCGTCGCCAGAATCGAATTCGATCCGGGCGCCGAAACCCTTATAGATCATGCCTTTCATGGCCTTACTCCTATCTGCGCGAGAAAGTCTCTGGCGTCTCTGACCTGGTAGTGTTTCGCCTCCTTGGCCGGATGAGGGCGGTGGAAGCTGGCGACATGGCCGTCGAAGACGAACCGGACGCGAGAGCCGTTTCCTTCGATGATGGTGCATCCGACAGCGAGCAGCAGGCTCTCGATATCCGCCCACGCGATGGTGCCCGAAACCGGGTTGGCGAACACCGCTGCGAGGGTCCTTGTCTGCTTGCTGTTCATGCAAGCAATATATGCAAGCACCCCTGAATTGCAAGCAGATAATGCATGCACGGTCAATCGAAACATAGGTTGGAAAACGAATGCCTGCCACCTCAGAATCCCAACGCCGCGCGATGTACGCTGCGGCCGAGGGCCGGGGCGTGCTCGGCATCCCGAAAGCCGTCGCCGAAGAGTTCGTCGGCAAGGATAGCGCAGGCCAAGCCGCCTCGATGATGCTGATCGCGCCCGATGGCGACGTCCTGGTGCTGCGGCGCTCGTCGACCGACACCAACTGGCCCGGCCACTGGTGCTGGCCCGGTGGCAAGGCCGAGGAAGGCGAAACGCCCCTCCAGGCTGCCACGCGCGAGACCGCAGAGGAAGCGACCGGGGCTGAGATGTTCCTGGAGGCCGGCCCGGCGAAACTGCTGGACGTGCGCCCTACGCCACAGAGCTGGCTGCACTACACGTATGCGCAGCCGGTGGTCGAGAAGTTCCAGCCGACGCTGTCAGCCGAGCACTCGGGATATGCCTGGGCCCCCCTTCGTTCGCTGCCTGAGCCGGTGCATCCGGGCCTGCGCGACATGCTGGACGAGCGCCTTGGCATCGCTGCCGACATGGCTCCCGAGGCGTGGGATCAACTGCGCTCCAACTTCGTGAAGTGGGCGAGGGATGAGGACGTCGCCGGCGATTGCCAGCTTTGCGGTGGAACCGGTGAGCTGGCCGGTCCTGGCATCGTCTGCGACGAATGCGAGGGCACCGGCATGGCACGACCAAAGCAGGCCAACGATGCGCTGGCCATGGATCGCAACAGCGTGCGCACGTTCGACCAGGACGGCCACCTGCGCGTCGAGATGACGCCGATTTCGAAGGCCAATGTCTGCCCCTACTACGGCAGGGAAATCCCGGATTTCGAGGCGCTGGGGCTTGATCCCGAACGCCTCTACTACCTCTACCGCGATGCCGAGGAACTGGCCAAGGCCGCCCCGACGTTCGTCGGCAAGCCGCTCCTGCTCAAGCACATTCCGGTCAGCGCCAAGGAACACCCGCGCGAAGCCGTTGTCGGAGCTCTGGGCGATGCCGTCGAGTTCCATGCGCCCTACCTCATGGCGCCGCTCAGCATCTGGGATGGGGCAGCAATCGCGCTGATCGAATCCGATCGGCAGAAAGAACTTTCGAGCAGCTATCGCTACCGGGCCGACATGACGCCCGGAACGCTCGCTGGAGAATCCTACGACGGCGTGATGCGGGACATTTCCGCCAATCACGTCGCCTTGGTTGAGGAAGGCCGCGCCGGGCCTGATGTGGTTGTCGGCGACAGCAAACAGGAGATCACGGAAATGAAGAAAACGGCACTGCTGTCGCGCATGGCGTCTGTCGCCCACGGCGCGATCCTTGCCCACGTCATGCCGAAGCTGGCCGCCGATCAGAAGATCGATCTGCGCCCGGCTCTGGCTGGCATCACTGCCAAGAACTTCAAGGCCAAGCGACCCGCGCTCATCGATGCGGTCGGCAAGGCCGCGAAGGGCAAGCTCGCCGCTGACGCCAAGCTCGACGGCCTCGACGCCCTTCTGCTCGCCCTCGACGAAGAGGCCGACGCGCAGGAGGCCATGGACGAGGACGACGACGAAGACGAAGACAAGAAGAAGGCCGCCAAAGACGCCGCCGAAGAAGAAGAGAAGGAGAAAGCCGCCAAGGACGCCGCCGAGGAAGAGGCCAAGAAAAAGGCCGCCGAGGATGCCGAGGAAGACGACGACAAGGTCGGCAAAAAGGCCATGGATTCGGCCATTGCCTCCGCAGTGTCGAAAGCCAAGTCCGAGGTCCGCGCCGAGATGATCAAGACGGCGAACGATATCCGCGTCGCCGAAGAGGCGGTGCGCCCCTACATCGGCAAGCTGGCCATGGCCCATGACAGCGCCGAAGCCGTCTACCGCACCGCGCTCACCTCGCTTGGCGTGGACATCGAGGGCATTCACCCGTCGGCGCTTCCCGCCATCCTCAAGGCTCAGCCGCTGCCGGGCTCTACCCCGGCGCAGCCGCAGCACCGCGTCGCCATGGACGCGGCCGGCGTCAACTCGTTCCACGAGATGTTTCCGGTCACGAAGACCCACATCGTCAAGTCGCTCTAAGGCGAGCGGCTTAATTCCTGAAACCCCTTCGAGCCGGCCACCGAGCCGGCTTTTTTCATGAGGAGAATCGCCCATGTCTGGCTTTCAGACGCAGGCCGCCTACAATCCCGCCCCGGCTGTTGAGGGCGACTTCGCTTCCACCAACCCCCGCACCACCGTGATGGCAGCGGCTGGCGCTCTGGTCGCCGGCGCGCTCGGCGTCATCATCGGCCGCTTTGCCTGGAAGAGCTATGCCCAGGTCGACAGCGACAATGCGCCGGCAGTCGTCAACAACTTCGGCACCGGCCCGGTCGCCGGCTTCATCCACCGCGAGCAGCAGGGCCTGATCGAGCAGTATCTGCAGGAATCGACCATGCTGGTTCCTGCCGGCTTCCCGATCACCGTCTTCGATGGCGGCGACTTCTGGGTGAAGAACAACGGCGCTACCCCGGCTCTGGATGGCATGAAGGTCTATGCCAACTACGCCGACGGCAAGGCCACCGCCGCAGCGACCGGCTCGCCGAACGGCGCGACCACGTCGGCCGGCTCGATCGCTGCCGCCACCAGCGGCTTCGTCGGCTCCATCGTCGGCAATGTCCTGGCGGTCACGGCGGTCAACTCGGGCACGATCTATCCCGGCACCACGATCTCCGGCACCGATGTCGCCAGCGGCACCAAGATCGTCTCGCAGCTCACCGGCACGCCCGGCGGCGTCGGCACCTATGCGGTCAATATTCCCGACCAGGACGTCGATCCCGGTACCGTGATTGCCGGCACCTATGGCGTGTTCACGGCGGGCGGCACGATCGCAGGCGTCTTCGGCGTCGGCGACACGCTGACCGGTGCCGGCATCAGCGCCGTCACCACCATCCGCCAGCAGCTTACCGGTCCTGCCGGCGGCGCCGGCACCTATGCCGTCGACGTCAACACCGTCGTCGCATCGGCGGCGCTCACCGCGGCCACCAACGTCGAGACCAAGTGGACCGTGCGTTCCTTCGCCCAGCCGGGCGAGCTGATGAAGATCAGCTCCTGGCCGCAGGGCTAAACCAACCCCTCCCGTCAACCTCGAAACCATGCGCCGGCCCGTGAAGCCGGCGGTCTGTGAGGAGAACCACCATGCAATTCCACGACTTCAACACGGCCGCCGCAACTTGGGCGCAGCATCGCCCCATGTTCGAGGCGGCCGGCATCTACCTGCCCGAGGCCCGCGCCTATATCGTCGAGGGCTACCGCACCAACCACTTCGCCATGGATGCGCAGCCCCAGCTGGCCACCACGGCGAACTCGGGCATTCCGGCGTTCCTGACCACGCTGGTCGACCCGGAGGTCTACCGCGTCCTCTTCGCCCCGACGCAGGCCGCCGAGATCTTCGGCGAAACCCGCAAGGGCACCTGGATCGACCAGACCGCGATGTTCCCGACCGTCGAGCAGACGGGCGAGGTGTCGAGCTATGGCGACTATAACGACAACGGTCGCTCTGGCGCGAACATGAACTGGCCGCAGCGCCAGTCCTACTTGTTCCAGACGATCGCCGAGTATGGCGAGCTGGAGATCGAGCGCGCCGGCCTCGGCCGCGTCAATTGGGTTGGCGAGGTCGACGGCGCCGGCACCACCGTGCTCGCCCGCTTCCTGAACACCACCTATTTCAAGGGTGTGCAGGGCCTCCAGAACTATGGCCTGCTCAACGATCCGAACCTTGCGGCTCCGGTCACTCCGGCTCCGAAGGCCTATGGCGGCGTGAAGTGGATCAACAACGGCCAGATCGTCGCCACGGCGAACGAAATCTACGCCGATATCCAGTCGCTCTGGCTGCAACTCGTCACCCAGACCGCCGGCCTCATCGACCAGAAGACCAAGATGACGCTGGCGCTGTCGCCGGAATCGCAGCTCGCCATGACTGCGACCAACTCCTTCAACGTCAACGTCGAGGATCTTCTGAAAAAGAACTTCCCCAACCTGCGCGTTGAGACGGCTGTGCAGTATGGCGCGCAGACCGCGATCAACCCTGTCGGCATCGCGGGCGGCAACCTGGTGCAGCTGATCGCTGACGCCATCGACGGCCAGAAGACCGGCTACTGCTCCTTCAACGAAAAGCTTCGCACGCACCCCATCATCCGCGCGATGTCTTCGTGGAAGAAGAAAATGACCAGCGGCACCTGGGGCGCGATCATCCGCCAGCCGATGGGCATTTCGCAGATGCTCGGCGTCTAAGCGACGCCGGCCTGGCCGCGTTTCACCATTCGTTCACTATATGAGCGCAGTCTAACGTTAGGTCATGCCGGTACAGCGTACATGCCTAAGCCCTAGCGCCGCCTCGGCGCTGGGGCTTTTCATTTCCGTATGAGCCATTCCAGCATGTTGGGATCGACTTCGTTCTGTCCGGTATATGATCGGACTAGCTGGATAGCCATCTCCCGCCACTGACTCTCGGGCGCGTCGCGCTCGTGGACCTCTTTCAGGAAGGCAGACCGCAAGATTTCGGCGTCCAGCGCCGTCACGTGTGATTTCGCCATCGGTTCCCTCACAATGGGCGGGGGCAAAACCATGACCCGCGCAGGGGCGGAAACATATCTCCACCGTGTGAAGTAGAACAAGGGTTTTGACGCGTTCGAATCCCTCTCCATCCGCCATCTGCAAGCATTCGGGTCAGTTTGCGTTTCTGCGCAAGTTCGCCTGTTACCACTCTTGACACGTTTGTAACCAATATGGCACCAATCCGTCGGTGGGGTAGAGCAGCCGGTAGCTCGTCAGGCTCATAACCTGAAGGTCGTCCGTTCAAATCGGACCCCCGCAACCAAATCCAGACCCTGGACATCTCGTCGATGCGTTGGCGCTGAAACCGAGATTGAAAGGCGAGGATGGCGCTAAAGGCAAGCCTCTGGCCCAGCCCGGGTGAAAGACCGGGCACCAATCCAAGGGGAAGCCGCCGCGCCCCGACTGTCGAGAAAGCTCTTCCATGGAAGAGCCCGGCGGCCAGCTCGGATGGAAGGCCGGGCAACCATTCTCGAGAAAGGTCGGTGACGGCGCTCCACGCGGTCACGGGTAGAGGTCCGGGACACCGAAAAGTTAGCCGGAGGCTCCCTGAACATAAGGGCGGTCGCGACGATCGTGAAACGTTCAAACTCCACGAGCGCCAATGCTTGTGTGATTGCGCCGATAAGCGGGAACGAAGGCCCGTATGGGGCGAGCGGGTAAACGGACGGACCGGCACCGCGCTCGCCCTCTGAATTCAAGATGTCCTCCCAGGACAGCGAGGCGCGCAACGCAGCCTCGCAACGGTTCCCGCAAGGGGAGCCAGGGGACCTGCTCGGCGCGCTTTTTGCCGGGTGCGCTGAGCGGGTCTCCCACCACAGTTTGCGGATGCTCCGTGAGAGGTGCCTGTTCCACAGGCGCTGAGCCAGGATTGACACCTGGCATCCGCTCCAGCGTTCGGGCCGCGTCACTGGTGATAGTTGGTGGGGGCACCTCTGATCATCTCTGCCGCGGCTCGGACGACCCCAGGAGCCGCAATGCACCGTGTTAGCGAAGAGAAACGGGACGCGATCATGAGCGCCTATCTCGCGGGCGTTCCAACCCTCGAGATCGCGTCACGGTACGGCGTCTCGGAGAGCTACCCAAGCCAACTCGCGGGGCGCCTCCGGTTGAAGCGGCGCAACCTCGCCAACTGCCGCAAGCGCGGTCCGAACATCAACCAGAAGACGCGCGTCGTGATCGCTGAGCCAGCGGACGATGTCGCAGAGCTGCCCGCGCCAGCGGCCGACAACACCGCTGAAATCCGGCGCTTGGCAGGCATCGGCCGCAAGCGCACCGAGATCGCCGCACTGCTGCGCTGCCCCTATCGCGTCGTCGACGAAGCGTTGTCTTAACGCCCCCTTTTTCAACCGGAGTACAACGATGTCCGCCACTGTCACCGTCGCCTGCAAGCTTCCCCATGGCCTTATCATGCGCCTCCACACGATGGAGGACATGAACGAGCCGACCGCCGGCGGCGGCTTTCGCAAGGTGAAGCGCGCCCAGGTGATCGGCGAGCCTGTCGTCCTGAAAGGCTACAACCGCCGCTACAATCGCGGCACCGACCAGGCGCCGGCCGCGATCGGCAGCAGCTACGCGCTGACCCACGGCGTCGACGCCGACTTCTTCAAGAAGTGGCTCGACCAGAACAAGGATCTCGACGCCGTCAAGAACAACCTGATCTGGGCGCACTCCGAGACCGACATGGTCGAGGGCTTCATCAAGGAATACGACAGGCAGAAGTCAGGCTTCGAGCCGATCGATCCCAACAACCTGCCGCGCGGCATCCAGGCCTACAAGGCGGACGAAAAGGCGGCTTAACACGACAACGCCCAGGGAGGTCCATCATGGGCGTCATCGTCGATTTCAGCTATGCGACCTTCGTGGCGATCTACCCGCAGTTCGCCTCGCTCAGCCAGCCGCAGGTTGAGCAGGGCGCGCTGCCGGTGGCGGTGCTCTATTGCCGCAATGATGGCGGCGGCCCCGTCACCAAGGCCGAGACGCAGACCACGCTTCTCAACCTGATGGTCGCGCACATCTGCCAGCTCATGTACGGCGCCAACGGCCAGCAGCCGTCGGGCATCGTCGGGCGCGTCTCGGATGCATCCGAGGGCAGCGTCTCGGTGGCGGCCGACTTCCCGATGACACCAAGCAACGCCTGGTTCATGCAGACCCCCTTCGGCGCGGCCTTCTGGCAGGCCACGGCTGCCTACCGGACGATGCGCTACATGCCCGGGCCGGTCCGCTTCTTCAACCCTTGGCTCAACCAGTAAAGGACATCATCCATGGACCTCCTCCTTCAATTGCAGCGCGAGTTCCGCGCCTTCCGTAAATACGCCGAAGACCGCATCCAGGCTCTTGAGCGCAGTGCTCGCCTCGAGTCGCCGGCGGCTCCCGTGGTTTCCGACGAGACACCCGCTGCCGAGCCTGCTGCTCCGGTAAGTGCCGAGGGCGGAGCGACGGGCGCGACCGGCGACACGGGCACCACCGGTGCCACCGGTTCGACGGGCGATGCCGAGACGGCTGGAGCGACGGGCGCAACCGGCGATGCCGGCGCCACGGGCGGCGCGACGGGCGATACCGGCGCGACGGGCGCAATCGACGCCACCGATGCCGCTGTCGACGTCAAGGCAAAGGCGTCCAAGGGCAGCGCGTAAGGCGATGGTGCAGCTCATGGGCGGCGACAAGCTCGCCGCCAGGCTTGCCGAGATATCGAGGAGCCTCCAGAAAGCGACGTCTGTCGAAATCGGCTTCCTGGAGGACGCGACTTATCCCGACGGCACACCCGTCGCGCTGGTCGCGGCGCTGAACGAGTTCGGCAGCGGCGACACGCCGCCGCGCCCGTTCTTTCGTGGCATGATCGCCGACAAGAGCCCCGAATGGCCCGATGCCGTTGGCAACCTCCTGATCGCGAACGACTATGACGCGGACAAGACGCTCGGCCAGACCGGCGCAGCCATCAAGGGCCAGTTGCAGGCGGCTATCACCGCCTATGACGGCCCACCCCTGCAACCCGCCACCATCGCCCGAAAGGGCAACGACAAGCAGCTTGTGGACACTGGCCACATGCTGGCTTCGGTCGACTATGCGGTAAAATCCTGAACCGGAGACCACTGAGATGAAGGCCGTCCTTTTTTCGAGCAACGTCGGCGATATCCCCGCCGACCTGGCATTCAAGAACAATTTCGCCGCGGTGAGCGATCCTGCCGTGACCGATGACGCCAACGAGGGCTACCAGGTCGGCTCGGCGTGGGTGAACACCGCCAGCGACACCGCATGGATTTGTGTCGATGCGACCGTCGGCGCGGCCATCTGGACCCCCACCGGCGCGATCGGCAACACGCAGGGCGCACCGGCGGCGGTCACTGTCTCGGGCACGCTGACAGCGGCCCAGCTGCTCGCCGGCATCATCACCATCAACCAGGGCGGTGCCGCTCCCTCGGCGCAGCAGTTGCCGACCGGTACCGCGCTCCAGGCTGCGCTGCCGGCTGACTTCCAGGTCAACGATTCCTTCGACGTCTCGGTGATCAACACCTCCATCGTCGATGCCGAGGATGCGACCATCACCACCAACGCCGGCATGACGCTGGTCGGCTCGATGGACTTCCCGGCGCATAGCGGCCCGACCATCCCGTCGAGCGGAATACTGCGCTTCCGCAGCACTGCCCCCAACACCTTCTCCGTCTATCGCGTCGGTTGATCGCCATGAACCTGCACGGGATCGTTTCGGCGGCGATTGCGACGGTCAACCCCTTCGTAACCGCCACGCTGAAACGGTCCACCGGCTATGCCACGGCGGCCGATGGGACGCGCACGCCAAGCTATACCGACGTGCCTGGCGTGCCCGTGCAGGCGCAGGCGCTGAGCTACAGTGATCTCGAGCACCTTGACGGCCTGAACATTCAGGGCGTGCGCCGGGCCGTCTACCTGAACGGCTCGGCCCTCGGCGTGGTGCGCGAGCTGCAAACCGGCGGCGATCTCTTCGTCTTTCCCGCCGGCACCTTCCCGGAAGGCAACACCTGGCTCGTCGCCTACGTGCTCGAGTCGTGGCCCGACTGGTGCAAGTGCGCCTTGACCCTACAAATGGATGGAGCCTGAAAATGGCGAACGCGACCTTCACGGTGCCTTGCCCGACCGGCGTGTGGACGCAGGTTGCCGCCGGCGAGGCCTATGCCTCTGTGCAGCTGCAAAAGACCAGCGTCGGCAATGTGAGGGCTGCCATCGCGGCGGTCGAGCCGGCCGCCGACTTGACTGAGTTCGTTCTGCTGTCGGAGATCCTCGCGACCTTCCCGCTCGCTACGGGCGACGTGCTCTGGTGCATGCCGCTCGGCGCGGCCGACGGCACGGTGCGCGGGATCGGCACTGGCGTCTGATGAGCGGCCCGGTACCCAACCAATCCGCCATCCAGACGGTGCTGCGCGGCCTCCTTCTGAAATACCTGCCCGCCGGCGTCGAGGTGGTGAGCGCGCAGGACAACCGCGTCCCCGAACCCGCCGGCGATTTCGTCACCATGAACGTCATCCGCCGCGGTCGCCTCTCGACCAACGTCGACACGTTCCAGGACTGCGCGTTCGAGGCGTCGATCGCTGATGAGGTGATGACTGTAACCCTGGTCGAGTTCGGCGCGCTCCTGGCGGGCGCGACCGTCTTCGGCGGCCCGGTGGCCGACGGCACATTGATCAGCGCCCAGATCGACGGCACGCCCGGCGGAGACGGTACCTATACCGTATCGCCGGCGCAGACCGTGACGGCGCAGAAGCTGTCGAGTGGCGCCGAAACCATCATGCAGCCGACCGACGTGGTGATCCAGCTCGACGTGCACAGCGCGTCGGATGGCAACGCTTCCGACATGGCGCAGACGATCGCCACCCTGATCCGCGATGAGCGGGCGACACGGTACTTCGCCGATGCCGGCATGGATGGCGCGCCTCTCTATGCCGAGGATCCCCGGCAGGTTCCGTTCCTCAACGGCGAGCAGCAATACGAGACCCGCTATGTCGTCGACGTGCATGTGCAGGCCAACCAGGCAATCGGCCTGCCGCAGCAATTCGCCGACCAGGCCGTGATCGACGTTTTCACCGTCGAAGCGACCTATCCGGCCTAAACCCTCAATCGAAACAGAAAGGACCTGGTCCATGACGACCATCCCGGCCTCGCAGCTTGTGAACGTCATTCCGAACGTTCTCAATGCGGGCGGCAACGCGCTCGTGATGAACGGCCTCGTGCTGACCCATAACACCCGCGTCCCCGTCGGCGCGGTGCTGTCTTTCCCCAATGACGGCGTCTCGGTGGCGAATTTCTTCGGCGCCTCCGCTGAGGAGACCGAGATCGCCGCGGTCTACTTCAACGGCTTCAACAACTCGACGCAGAGGCCCGCCACCATCCTGTTTGCGCAGTATCCGTCGGCTTCGGTCGCGGCCTATCTGCGCGGCGGCCGAGCCAACCAGCTTTCGCTCGCCCAACTCCAGGCGGTGGCCGGCACGCTGATCATCGACGTGGATGGCTATGTCCGCACCGCCAACGCGATCGATCTCTCCACCGCCACAAGTTTCTCGGCGGCGGCGGCTTTGATCCAGACCGGCCTCAATGCGAGCCCGCCGGCGGCAGCGACAGTGACCGGCGCGATCGCGGCCGCGACTGCCGCAGTGACCGGCTCGATCGCGGGCAACGTCCTCTATGTGACGGCAATGACGTCGGGCTCGCTCGTCGCCGGCGCTCTCCTGTCGGGCACCGGCGTTGCGGCCGGAACCCAGATCACCAACCAGCTTTCCGGCACCCCTGGCGGCATCGGCCAATATGCGGTCTCGATCGAACAGGAGGTCGCCAGCGAGGCGATCTCGGCCACCTATGGCACGTTCACGGTAAGCGCTATCGTGAGCGGAACGCTGTCGGTCGGCCAGACCCTTTCTGGTACCGGCGTGACCGCTGGCACCCGCATCATGCAGCTTGGCAGCGGCCAAGGCCTTACCGGCACGTACTTCGTCGACAAGACGCAGACGGCTGCGAGCGGCACTGTCACGGCGTCGGCGACACCTCTGGGCGTCTCCTACGATTCCGTCGGTGGCGGCTTCGTCATCACCTCCGGCATCAACGGCGCGGCGTCGACCGTTGCCTTCGCGACCGGCACGGTTTCCGACGATCTCTTCCTGACGCAGGCGACCGGTGGGACGCTCTCCCAGGGTGCCGATGGGACGACGCCTGCAGCGTTCATGGCGGCGATCACCCAGCTCACCCAGAATTGGGCGACCTTCATGACGATGTTTGAGCCGGATGGCGGCTCGGGCACGGCGCAGAAGCTGGCCTTCGCCGAATGGGTCAACAACACCAACAAGCGCTTCGCCTATATCGCGTGGGATACCGACATCACCGCGACCGAAAGCGGCGATGCCACGTCGAGCTTCGGCAACATCGTCAAGACCGACAATTTCGACGGCGTCTGCACGATCTATCAGCCCTCGGGCGGCATGACGACGCCGGCGCAGATCGCCGCCTTCATCTGCGGTACCGCCGCCTCGATCGACTTCCAGCAGACCAACGGTCGCATTACCTTCGCATTCCGGGGGCAGGATGGGCTGGTGGCAGGCGTGACGACGGCGACGGTGGCGAGCAACCTCATCGCCAACGGCTACAACTTCTACGGCGCCTACGCGACGGCAGCGCAGCAGTTCCTGGAGTACCAGAACGGCACGGTGTCGGGCGAGTTCGAATGGCTGGACAGCTACATCAACCAGATTTGGCTGAACAACCAGCTCCAGCTCGCCCTCATGGAGCTCCTCCAGAACATCAACTCGGTGCCCTACAACGCGGCGGGCTATGAGCTGATCAAGGCCGCTTGCCTCGACCCGATCAACCAGGCGCTGAATTTCGGAGCCATCCGCGCCGGCGTCACGCTGTCGGCACTCCAGATCGCGCAGATCAACTCGGCGGCCGGCGTCAAGGCGAGCGACACCCTCCAGCTGCAAGGCTGGTACCTCCAGGTGAAGGACGCCACCCCGCAGGTGCGCCAGGCCCGCCAGAGCCCGCCGATCAACTTCTGGTACATGGATGGCGAGTCCGTCCAGGTGATCGAGCTGACCTCGACCCTCGTCCAGTAAGCGGCAACCCATTCCTCGATAGGAGCTTAGACCATGACGTCTCTGACGGCCGCGAACGCGGTCATTACCCTCACGGTGCCGTTGGTGTTCCCGACACCGATCCAACTGCAGGGCTTCGCCGCCGACAACATCTACGACATGGACAACGTCGACCAGGTCGAGACCGCCATGGGCGTCGATGGCATCCTGTCGGGCGGCTTCGTCTTCAACCCGACCAACCAGACCTTTGTGTTGCAGGCCGATTCCCCGTCGATCGCCTTCTTCGAAACCTGGGCTGCGACACAGAGGCAAGCCAAGGACGTCTACACCGCCAACGGCAGCACGACGCTGGTGTCGGTGGGGCGTTCCTACATCTCGACCAAGGGCTTCCTGGTGAGCATGCCGCCGATGCCGGCGGCGGGCAAGATCCTGCAGCCGCGTCGTTTCGCGATCCGCTGGGAGAGCGTTCAAAGCGTTCCGAACTGAGGGTAAGACATGCGTAAAGAGATCGACGTCACCATCACGGACGATGGCCGTGATGAGGGCAAGACGTTCCACATCAAAGAGATGCCGGCGACGCGCGCGGAGAAATGGGCCATGCGTGCCCTGCTCGCCGTGGCGCGCTCCGGCATCGACCTTCCCGACGACTTCACCAGCATGGGCATGCAGGGCATCGCCATCATGGGCATCAAGGCGATTACCAAGATCGCTTTCGATGAAGCCGAGCCGCTGCTCGACGAGATGATGGAGTGCGTCACCTTCAAGCCAAACCTCGAAAATCCGGCGATCGTGCGCCCGCTGTTCGAGGGCGACATCGAGGAGATCGCGACGCTGATCCAGCTGCGCCAGGAGGTGATCAACCTTCACATCGGTTTTTTTACCAAAGGCGGCCAGTCGAAATCGACCTCGAACTTGCCGTCGCCGGTGTCCAGCTCGTCGAATACGGAAACGTCTCCAGGGCCATCGGTCAGGTTCTCTCAAAGGGCAAAACCTCGCTCCGGGAACTAGACGAGTGGCTGTCGATCGAGGACGTCCACGACCTCCTTGAGGTGGCGATGGTCGACGCCCACAACATGATGCTGCTCAGGAAGAGAGACGAGAATGCCAACGGTCATTGACAGCCTGATCGTCAAGCTCGGCCTCGATCCGACCGATTTCGAGAAGGGCCAGAAGAAGCAGGCCGACGCATGGCTTAAGACGCAGGACGGTTTCCGCAAGGGCGGCAAGGAGATCGAAGACAGCTCGAAAAAGGCTGCCGAGACGGTCAACCTGATCACCCGTCGCGTGCTCGAACTCTTCGCGGTTGTCACCGGCTCGCAGGCGCTGAGCGAGTTCGTGCGCAAGATCACGAACGCCGACGCCTCGCTTGGCCGCTTCGCCTCGAGCCTTGGGGAATCGCCCCAGCGCATCGCGGCTTGGGAGAATGCGGCTGAGCGGTTCGGCGGCTCGGCCGACGCCACCGCCTCGACCTTGGAGCGCGTCAACAAGCAGCTCTACGACCTGAACAAGAACGGCCAGGCGCTGCCACGCGAATTCTCGCAGTTGCAGGCGTGGACCGGCATGTCGATCGACCCCAACCATGGGCTCGACCGGTATCTCTCGGACGTCTCGGCCGCGTTGCAGCGGCTGCACAACATCGACCCTTCGGCGGCACACAATGTCGCCAAGGCGCTGGGCATCGATCCGGCCACCGAGCAGCTCATGTACCAGATGGGCCGCAACATCGACACGTATCTCGGCAAGCTGGAGAAAAGCCTGTCGCCGAGCAACGCGGCCATCGAGTCCGCGCAGAAGCTCCAGGCGAGCTGGAACGAACTCCTCCAGAACATCATCGCGCTCGCCAACGCCATCTATGACAAGCTCGGCCCGGTCCTGGTCGATGCGGCCAACAAGATGTCGGCATGGATCGACAAGAACCAGGACTGGATCAAGACCGGCATCGTCGATGCGGTGAAGAGGTTCATCGACTTCCTCGAAAAGATCGATTGGAACGCCGTCGGCGCCGGCATGCAGAATTTCGCCAGCGGGGCGAAGGACGTGGTCGACGGGCTCGGCGGCATCGTGCATGCGACCGAAATCCTGTTCGGTCTCTGGCTCGGATCAAAGTTCCTCCGCGTGCTGGGCAATATGCGCCTGCTCGCTGGCGGGGGAGCCGCCGCGGGCGGTGCCGGTGCCGCCGGGGCCGGTGCAGGGATGGGCCTTCTCGGCACGCTCGCCACCGGTGTCGGGCTGCTCTTTGCCGGTGCGGCCGGGATCAAATGGGGTGGCTCGCATCTGCGGGCTGATCCTCATGCCGGCGACCATGGCACGATCGGCAACTTCCTGATGAAGCATCTGCGCAAGCCGCCGGAAACGACGGTCGACGGCAAGACTGTTTCAAAGAGCAATCCGCTTCCCGTCACCATCACCGACCAGAAGAGCGAGGGCGGCGGTTTCTGGAGCAGCTTGGTCAACGGCATTGGCAGCCTGTTCGGCGCTGGCAGCACCGGCACGGCAGCGGGCAAGCTCGGCGGGCTGGCTGGTGGCATGGTGGGCGCGGACGGCCCCAGTGGGCCTCAACGGGCATCAGGGGGCACAAAGGGCTGGTGGACGCCGGAGCGGCAATCGCAGGCTTACCAGACGCTCACGGCCGGCGGCCTCTCTGATGCCGGCGCGCGGGGGCTCGTGTCTCGCTGGATGAATGTCGAGGCGGGCGGCGGTCCTGGCACGGTCAACAGCATCGGGGCGACCGGCATGGCGCAATGGCTTGGCCCCCGCAAGGCGCGCCTCATGGCCTACGCGAAGGCGCATGGCAAGGACTGGAACGACTTCGACACGCAGTTGCAGTTCTCGCTCTCGGAGCTGAACGGTCCAGAGAGTGCCGCCGGCCGCGCGCTGCGCAATGCCAAGACCGATGCGCAGGGCGCCACCGGCGCATCGATGTACGAGCGCGCCGAGGGTTTCAATGCCTGGAACGGCATGGATAACTTCACCGGCAAGACGTACCGGGGCATGCGCGGCATCAACACCGGAGCAAAGGGTGCGGCCCTCTCGAACATCTCGAGCACCCACACCGCCACGACGTCGAACAGCTCGGTCGAGAACCATATCGGCAAGGTCGAGGTCCATTCCCAGGCGACTGACGCCAATGGCGTTGCCTCGGATATCAACGACGCGCTCAACCGGCGTCTTTTCACCGCTCAGGCAAATAGTGGATTGGCGTGATGGCCGGCATTCTGGAGCTTCTCACACAAGACGCCATCGGGTTGCTGTCGGGTGCGTTCTCGCAGCAACTCTGGGGCATCTACTTCGGCGGCGTGCCGGTGATCATCGCTGACAACGTCGTGGAGGTGCAGTATCGCCAGCAATGGTCGATCTCTGACTTCCCGGTCGAGCGCGGGGCCTTCGAGAGCTACGACAAGGTCCAAATCCCCTACGATGCGCGGCTGCGCTTCACCGCCGGCGGATCGGCGGCCAACCGCGCCGCCATGCTGGCGTCGATCGCAGCCGTCGCCGGCGACACCAACCTCTATGACGTGGTGACGCCGGAGGCGGTCTATCTGTCCTGCAACTTCACCCACTACGACTACAGCCGGCGCGCGAATGAGGGGATGGGGCTTCTCTCGGTCGATATCTGGATGATCGAAGTGCGCGAGGCACCCAGCGCCGCCATGTCGAATACGCAGGATCCGAGCGGCGCGTCTCAGGTCAACGGCGGCACGGTGCAGACAGCGCCGGCGAGCAATGCGCAAGTCACAAAGTTCGCCGCGTCCGGACTGCCGATCGGAGGCTTCTGATGGTCATCATCCCCCTGCAGGCGGTGCCCAACCAGGCCGTCGGGGTGACGCTCGACGGCCAGGTCTCGCAGATCAGCCTCTACCAGAAGAGCACCGGCCTGTTCATCGACCTCTATGTCGACAACGTTCTGGTGATCGGCGGCGTGATCTGCCAGAACCTCAACCGGATCGTCCGGTCTCTCTATCTCGGGTTTTCGGGCGACCTGCTCTTCATCGACAACCAGGGCGACACCGACCCGAACTATACCGGGCTCGGCACGCGCTACAGCCTCGCCTACGTGTCGGCGAGCGAGCTTCCGGCCGGCCTCGGCTGATCACCTGCAGCGTTTGAACCGGTCGCCGGCAAAGCAGATGTGCATGTGGCTCAGCTGCGCCGACACCGCCTCGCGCTGGTCGCACGCCTTGATGGTGTCGGGATCGTCGCCAGAGCCGCCGCGGCACCGGTCATTCAGTTCGAGATAGGTCTTTTCGAGCGCGGCCTTGTTCGGCTTCGCCAGCGCTGGCGCGATGGTGAAAACGAGGAGAGCGGCTGTCGCGGCGGCAAGGACTTTCATGGTCGTAACCTTTTTCATGGCAGGCGGTGGTCGGGATGGCATTCAGCCAGAAGCGAATTTCCGTCGAGTTCGAGCTGGCCAACGGGCAGTTTGAGGGCGGCGGCAACACCGCAGAAGTCTTCGGTTTGCGCGTGTCCTGCAACATCGTCAACGCAGGGCAGGGCTCGGGGCAAGCTGAAATCTCCATCTGGGGGCTGCCGCTGGCCGTGATGAACCAGCTATCCACAGTCGGTTCACAGTATCTCCAGATGTACAAGAACGGGATTTCGGTACTCGCCGGTGATGACGAGACCGGCCAGAACGTCGTGTGGACGGGCGCCATCGTCTATGCCTATGTCGATGCGCAGGCAATGCCCGACGTGTGCTTCCGCATCAGCTCCCTGCCTGGCGTCTTCCATGCCGCAAAGCCGATCCCGCCGCTGAGCATCAAGGGCTCGGGCGACGCCTCGCAGATGATGAAAAGCCTGGCGGGGCAGATGGGCCTCGCGTTCGAGGATGCGGGCGTCAAGGTCAAGTTCGCCAACCCCTACTACCCCGGCACTGCTTGGACCCAGGCGCTGGCGATCGCGCGCGATGGCAATTTCGACGTCGGCATCGATCGCGGCACGATGGTCATCACGCCATCGGGCAAGGCGCGGGACAGCGACACGGTCCTGATCTCGGCGCAGACCGGCATGGTCGGCTACCCCTTCTTCCAGCAGGCGTTCGTCCTGGTCCGGGCGCTCTACAACCCGGCCGTCAAATACCAGGGCAAGGTGGAGATCAGGAGCGACCTGACGCCAGCCTGCGGCACGTGGAAGGTCAACCGTCTCGAGTATCAGTTGGAGTCCCAGATGCCGCACGGAAAGTGGTTCATGCTGCTCGAATGCATCGCCATTGATGCGCAGGCGCCGGCATGAGCGCGCAGGGCTATTTCGGTCAGCAGACCACCTCGGATGACACCAGCGAGATCAACCGGCTCCGCTTCCTCATCCGCCAGGAGCTGGCACAGCATCGCACGGGCATCCCGGTCAAGGTCGTTGCCGTGCATGGCGGTGGCGTCGGCGCGCCGCCCACGATCGACGTGATGCCGCTGATCAATCAGACCGACGGGCAAGGCAACCAGACGCCCCATGGCACCATCTATGGCGTCGCCACGATGCGAAACCAGGGCGGCACCAACGGCATCATCAACGACCCGAAGGTCGGCGACATCGGCCATATGACAATTCCCGACCGGGACATCTCGTCGCTGAAAGCCAATGCGGGCAAGCAGTCGAACCCGGGCAGCTTCCGTCGCGGCCACATGTCCGACGGCATCTATCAGGGTGCGATCGTCAACCCGGCCAACCAGGATCAGGCGGTCCAGTTCACGGAGGGCGGGATCAAGCTCTTCGACAAGAACGGCCAGGTCATCGAGTTCGCGGCCGGCTCCATCACCATCACCACGGCGCAGCTACTCGTAACCGGAGACGTCATCGCCGGGTCTGGAGGCGCCAACATAAGCCTCCTCAACCATATCCACTCCGGCGTCGACCCCGGCGGCGGAACCTCGGGACCGCCGGAGCCGGCTTGATGAAAACGCTGTTGCTGACCACAGACACGTGGGACCTGGTGGCCGACACCTCGGGCAATATCGCGGTGGCCGATGACGCCTATTCGCTGGCGCAGGACGCGGCGAGCGCGATCCGGCTGTTCCAGGGCGAACTCTACTACGACACCACACAGGGGATTCCGTATTTCGAGCAGATCCTCGGCCGGGCCCCCCCGATCTCGCTCATGAAGGCGTACTTCAACCGGGCCGCCTTGACGGTGCCCGGCGTCGTCAAGGCGCAGACTTTCATCCAGTCATGGACCGATCGCGCGATCACCGGCCAAGTGCAGGTGACGGACGCCGACGGTAACACCACCGCAGCGGGCTTCTAGCACATGGTCGATACCACCAACGTTCCCCCGCCGCAGTGGACCAACACGGGGTTCCTGATCCCGTCGGCCGCGGAAGTCCTCGCCGGCGTCACGGAAGACATCAACGCCGCCTTCGGGGGCGGGCTCAATCCGGCTCTCGACACGCCGCAGGGGCAGCTCGCCAGCAGCGAAACAGCGGTGATCGACGAGGTCAACGCGACCTTTCTCTACTTCACCAACCAGGTCGATCCTGCTTTCGCCTCCGGCCGCATGCAGGACGCCATCGCGCGCATCTACTTCCTCGAGCGCAACCCGGCGCAGCCGACGGTCGTGCAGGCACTCTGCAATGGCCTGCCGGGCGTCTCGATCCCTGCCGGATCGCTGGCACTGGCAGCAGACGGCAATCAGTATCTTTGCACCGAGGATGGCGTCATTGGCACGGATGGCACTGTCGTCCTGCCGTTCCAGTGCACCGTCTACGGGCCAATTCCTTGCCCCGCCGATACGCTGAACCAGATTTTCCGGGCGATCCCGGGCTGGGATTCCATCAACAATCCCGAAGACGGCATCGTCGGCAACAATGTCGAGAGCCGATCGGCTTTCGAGGCTCGGCGGGCGGCTTCCGTCGCGTTGAACTCGCAGGGCTCCCTGCCTTCGGTGCTTGGCGCGGTGCTCGCCGTGCCCAACGTCATCGATGCGTTCGTGACCGAAAACAACTCCAACGGAATCCAGGTCATTGGCGGCGTCTCGCTCTATCCGAACTCGCTCTATGTCGCGGCCGTGGGCGGCAATGCCGACGACATCGCCCGCGCCATCTGGACGAGGAAGGCGCCGGGCTGCGCCTACAATGGCAACACGACCGTCATCGTGCTCGACGAAAGCCCGGGATACTCGCCGCCATACCCTGCCTACAGCGTGGCGTTCGAGATCCCCGACCCGCTGCCGATCGTCTTCTCGGTCAACCTGGTCGGCAGCGCGCTTGTGCCGGCCGATGCGGCAACGCAGGTCCAGAACGCCCTGATCAGCGCGTTTGCCGGTGGCGATGGCGGCATCCGGGCCAAGATCGGCGCGACCCTCTACGCAAGCCGCTATTACGCCCCCGTTGCCCTCCTGGGCTCATGGGTGCGGATCGTTTCGATCGAGGTCGGCTCGCCGAACAATCCGGAGGCTGTCTTCACCGGGGCAATCTCCGGCCCAACGCTGACGGTTTCGGCAGTGACCAGCGGTGCGCTGGCGGTCGGCCAGACCATCTTCGACGCCAGCGGAAACGTCGTGCCCGGCACGCGCATTGTAGCGCTTGGCACCGGAACTGGAGGGGTCGGCACCTATACGGTGAACAACAGTCAGACCGTGGGGAGCGAGCCGATGAGTTCGGCCGCCGCCGACCTGTTCGATCTCAACGTGCGCATCGACCAGGTGCCGACACTGTCGGCCGCCAACATCGTCGTCACGCTGAGCTGATCCATGGCAGACACCGGTCCTCCTTACCCGCATCCCCCGATGGCGGGCAGCAACGCCATTGGCAGCTTTGTCATAGGCGTCAGCCCGCTTGGCGACATTCCGCCGTTCGACGTGTGGCGCACCATCATCTCGCAATATGCCAACAGCCCGATCCTGACGCGGCTGATCGAGGACATCTTTGACTACCTCGACCAGACCGC
Organism: Mesorhizobium sp. 131-3-5; assembly: GCF_016756575.1. Classification (NCBI taxonomy): domain Bacteria; kingdom Pseudomonadati; phylum Pseudomonadota; class Alphaproteobacteria; order Hyphomicrobiales; family Phyllobacteriaceae; genus Mesorhizobium; species Mesorhizobium sp. 131-3-5. Next base: position 6,376,631 of record NZ_AP023254.1, on the reverse strand, counting down.
CAACTTCGATGCGTTCTTCGACTTCATCTGGAACGTCGATACCGCACAGGGCTATGGCCTCGACGTGTGGGGCCGCATCGTCGGCGTCAACCGCATCCTGCAGGTCCAGGTGGGGGACTGGTTCGGCTTCAAGGAAGCCACGCCAGGCTCCGATACGTTTGGCCAAGGCCCCTTCTATTCGGGCGCGCCGCTCACCAACAGTTATGCGCTGTCGGATGAGGCTTACCGCCTGCTGATCTTCGCGAAGGCCGCGGCCAACATCACCAATGGCTCGATCCCGGCGATCAACCGGATCCTGCTCAACCTCTTTCCCGGTCGCGGCAATTGCTACGTGACCGAGGGGGCCTTCAACGGGGACTGGTTCGGTTTCGAGGAGTCCATCAATGCCTGGGGCTTCAACCAGGCGCCGTTCTATTCCGGGTCGCCGATCATCACCATGACGATGACCTACACCTTCAAGTTCGCGCTGACGCCGGTGGAGCTGGCGATCGTCCAGTCCAGCGGCGTGTTGCCCAAATCAACCGGCGTCTTCGCGTCGGTCATCGTGGCCCCATAGGAGCATTCAGGTGAAGTCAAACTCCATCCCGGCGAAATTCCCGATCCCGTGGGCAAACAATGCTGGCGCCGGCTACATCAATCCGATCCCCGTCGCCTCGCAGATCGGCATCAGGAACGGCGCGGCATCGCTGACCGACGGTTTCCCGCCATTGAACTTCCTGCCAACGGGAGCCGGTGGCGTTCCGCCGTTTGGCCAGGACATGAACGGCATCATCAAGCAGATGACGGCCTGGCTACAGTGGGCCTCGGCCGGCGGTCCGATCGCCTACGACGCGACGTTTCAAACCGCGATCGGCGGCTATCCCAATGGTGCCCTCGTCGCTTCGGTGACGATACCCGGCCTCTGGTGGCTGTGCACCGTCGATGACAACACCTCGAACCCCGACACCGGCGGCGCTGGCTGGAGGCGGTTCTCGGCCTCCGGCGGCCTCATTGCCACGCGCGTCATTTCGGCGACGGGTACCTACACGCCGAGCCCGGGCACGCAAGCCATTCAGGTGACGGTCGTTGGCGCCGGCGGCGCAGGCGGCGGCGTGGTCGCGCTGAACACCAGCGAGTTCAAGACGGGCGGTGGCGGTGGCGGCGGTGGCTACGGCAAATCGCGGCTGACGTCGGGCTTCAGTTCCGTTGCCGTGACCATAGGAGCTGGCGGCGTGGGTGTTGCCGGAGGTCTTGGCGGTCAAGGCGGCACCACCTCCTTCGGTGGCTTCATTTCGGTGACTGGCGGCACAGGCGGCACCTTCGGCGGAAACTTCTCGATCCCATCGGTGACTGCTGGCGGGCAGGGAGGCGTGCCGAGTGGTGCCAACCTGATCCAATCTCCTGGTCAGACGGGCGGCTATGGCGTCGGGTTTTTCGGAACGGACATGGTGAGCGGTATTGGCGGCTCATCGATCATCGGCGCAGGCGCGAACCCGTTCGTTTCCGGGACCGGTCCGGGCGGCACAGCTACGGGACCAGGAGGCGGCGGCTCGGGCGCGGCTGCCATCGGAGTATCGACGGCTCTGGCCGGCGGCAACGGCGCGGCTGGCCTCATCATCGTCGAAGAATACGCCTGATTAGGCCTCGGCCTCCCCAACCCCTTCCCTAAAAAATAGGAACATCTCTCATGTTGCGACGCTTCACGGCGGCGCTGGCATTCATTTGCTATGCGACCGCATCTCTTGCTCAGTCGGCACCGCACGACCCGGCCATGTCCTATGGCATGGTGCCGACCGTCGCGCAGTGGAACACCTGGTTCGAGCAGAAGCAGGATTGGCTTGGCTCACCGCCCATCCTGGGGCCTTCCTCGACGATTATCGGCGATATCCCGGTCTTCGGAAACACGGCAGGGTCCACCCTTGTGGACAGCGGCAAGCCGTTGCCGGTCGGCGATGTCGTCGGCACGACCGACATTCAAACGCTGACAAACAAGAGCATCAGCGCCTTTGAGATCAATTCCGGAACGCTTGCCGGTGCCCGCTTGCCGGCGCCGACGGTGTCGGTTCTCGGCGGCGTCATCTCGATCAGCGCGCCGTCGCATCAATTCGCCACGGGCATCGACACCACCGGCACCATGACGTTTGGCCAGCCGGCTGTGGCAGACATCTCCGGCCTCGGCACGATGGCGGCGCAAAATGCCGGCGCCGTCGCCATCACCGGGGGAACGATCACCGGCATCACAGATCTCGCCGTCGCCGATGGCGGCACGGGCGCGTCGACCGCTGCCGGCGCCAGGACCAATCTCGGGCTTGGCGCCATCGCAACGCAGGATCCGAGTGCGGTTGCCATCACTGGCGGCTCGATTACCGGCATCTCCCCCCTGGCGCTCAATGCCGGCGGCACTGGCGCCAACTATTCATTGGCAACCGCCAATACCTTTTTCGCAGCTCCAAACGGATCCGCAGGCGCTCCGGTGTTTCGGGGCATCGTTGCCAACGATGTGCCGACACTGAACCAAAACACGACCGGCAACGCCGCAACGGCAACGAATGTCACGGGAATTGTTGCGGTCGCCAATGGCGGTACCGGGGCAAACAATTCGAGCGCCGCAGCCAACACGGTCTTTGCAGCCCCCAATGGCAGTTCCGGCGCTCCCACCATGCGTGCGCTGGTCGCCGCCGACTACCCGCTTGCAGCGCTCAAGGCCAACAATCTCTCTGACCTTGCGAGCGCGGCAACAGCTCGGACGAATTTGGGCTTTACCAATGCGGCCGGCGACGATGTGACCAACACCGCTGGCCAGCATTTCGTTTCAGGCTGCGTGGCAATCGAGGCATTCGGAGGGGTAGGCGACGGCTCGACAGACAACCTCGCTGCATGGAACAGCGCTGTCGCATCCTTCGGCACGAAAGATGTCTGCATCAAATTCGGCGTGGGAACCTATTTGTTCAGCGCCAACGCGACGGCGACGCCTAGCCAGAGCATCAAGATCTTTGGCATGGGCAAAAGCGTCTCGCATCTTCTGTGGAATGCCAATGTCAGCGGCATGACCTTGAACACCGGCAATGAACAGTCGGTGCAGGTTGTGGGTCTGGATTTCGAAAGCGGCAGTGCCAACACACATGGGGCGTTGACCGTTAATAGCTTGGACTGCACCGGATCGAAATTCTCTTCCGAGTTTCGCGATCTGTCGTTTCGCGGCGCCGGTTCCTATCCGTCCACTTTGTATTGGACCTCGGAATTGGTGCTGAATACGCTTTCCTTCGTCAATGTCACCGATGTCGACTTTTGGGGCGATACCGGCAACCACCCGAACGGGCTGATCTATCAGTCGAACAACGCGCCGTCGTGCTATGCGCTCATCCTCAATGTGAGCAAGACCAATTTCATCAACACTGCGGTTGGTTTTCTATACGGCACCTATGCGCAGGGCGTCACGATTACATCGTCCAACTTCACCAATGGCGTGACCGGTATTTCTGTACCGCTGGCCTCGGTGAACACGGCGCAACTTGTCGTCGGTGATAGCCAGTTCAACACGTCGCAGGAGCAGATTGCCGTCCTGGCGGCGATCGATGGGATGCAAATTCACGACAGCACCTTCACGGTGCCCGCATCGTTCCATGGCATTTTCATCAACAATCATGCTGCCATCTGGTTTTCGATCCGTGGCAACATCTTTGAGAATGTCGGCGTGGTCGGCGGCTTTGGCATCGTGGCAAATGACAATGATCCAACCAACAGCGGCGGCGTGATCACGGGCAACGTGTTCTTCCACTTGAGCAACGGCGTGGTGCTCAACACAAACTCCAGCCATTGGGTCTGTGCGACAAATTCCTATACGCTGGTGACGACGCCGACGACAAATGCCGGCACCGGAAATTCCGTTGGTGTCGCCGTTCCGTAAAAGGGAATTGGCCTAGCCGGCAGCCAGGACCTTGATGCGCTCGACCGGCAGCGACACCCCGTTGTCGAGCTGGATGGAGGATCGATCGGCGGCTGTGACGATGCCGGCATCAGGGAAAAAGTGCGGCTTGCCGCCCATGTCCTGAATGTGGTCGGGCGTGAGGTAGCGAACCTTGCGCCCGACCAGCGCCGCGAGCTCCTCCGGGGTCTTGAATGGCAGCAGCTCGCCGCCGAGCGGGTTTTCTGCGGTGATCATGATCGGTATCCTTCCGGGGTGTTTCGTATGCGTTGCGAGATAAGCCGCCCCTGTCGCTGCAAGGGCTTCTCGAAATAGCGCGCCGACAGTTCCGCTAACGCCGCGGTGAGGCCAAGGCTGGCCACCAGATAGATCACCGAATAGGTGGGCGTCACGATGTTGGCGGCTCCAGCGATCCGGGCCAGAAGCTCCTTCACGATGAGGAAGCTGACGGTGTGGAGCAGATAGATGGCATAGGATCGACTGCCGATCCAAATCAAAAGGGGGTGCCGCTTTTTGAAGAGCAGGCCTTCGTCGAAGGATGCCACCCAGACCAGAGCCGCGCTGCCGAGGGCGAGCAGGAAGAGCGGGAACGTAACGATCGAGCCCATGGCTATCATCCCCAGCCCCGTCAACATGAAGGCGAAGAGCGGGATGCGGATCAGGTCGTTCCTCAACAGGCTCGGCTTGAAAAAATAGCTGTCTGGGTTGGCGCGAGCCAAGGCTATCAAGACACCGAAGAGCAGGCCGCTTGTTCGGGTAAACCATAGAGCCTGCGTGGCGACGCGGTCGAACGGGATCTGGATCAGGATCCCGACGATACAAATTGCCACCAGGTGCTTTCTCGCGAAGACCATGGCGAGCGGCAGCAGGATATAGAACTGCTCCTCCAGCGAGAGAGACCAATAGAGCCCGTTGTTGATCCCACAGGCCTTCACCGTTTGCTTCCAGCACGAATAGGAATGCCAGTTCGCCGAATAGAACAGCACGGACACGGCGTCTGCGAGGTTGGCGTAGGGCGTGCCGAAAGACCCCAGCGAGTTCCAGACGGCCGACAGCAGAATGACAAAGGCCAGTACAGCCCACGATAGCGGCAAGAGGCGATAAGCCCTTCGCACGGCGAATGAGGCCAGAAACTTGGCAGGGCGGATTTCGGGGCTGTATTCGCGCAACAGCGACGCCGTGACCACGTAGCCGGAAATCACGAAAAATATGTCGACGCCGTACCAGAATCTGGCGCGCGCGAACAGAGGCCACCAAACGTCTTGCTCCCAAGGGATCAGGATTGTGATGTGGTTCAAAATGACAAGTAAAACTGCGACGGCGCGCAGCATCTCGATTTCGCTGTTCTTCACGCCAGTCGTGGTCGTCCTGGCTTCGACTACCTGATCCATGGCCGTGGTGTTTAGCCCATGGCCCCATCCCAAGCAATCTGGAAGGAACCGAAATGGACACATCGTTCAAGAGCGCGATCGTGCGCCTGAGCAACACCGATCTGCCGCGCATCGGCTACGGCATCGGCGTCGGCGAGGATGAGGTGCATGCCTTCCTCGACGTCGAGACGCTTGGCGGCGGCTATGACAGCGAGGGGCGGCCGAAGATGCTTTTCGAGCCGCATGTCTTCTACCGCAATCTCGCCGGCGCCCAGCGCGCCGCAGCGGTCAGCCAAGGCCTCGCTTATCCGAATTGGGGCGAGAAGCCCTATCCGGCCGACAGCTACCCGCATCTCATCGCCGCCATGGCGATCGACGAGACGGCAGCGCTGAAATCGGCGTCCTGGCAGATCGGCCAGGTTCTCGGCGAGAACTATGTCTCGGCTGGCTATGACAGCGTTCAGGACATGGTCACAGATATGGTCACTGGCGGCGAGCCGGCAGGCTTGCAGGCTGCGGTCAACTTCATCAAGGCCGACCATCTGGACGATGAGCTGCGCACCCATCAATGGGCCGCTTTCGCCCGTGGCTACAACGGCCCCGGCTATGCCCGCAACGGCTATGACACCAAGCTCGCCGCGCGCTTCAAATTCTGGCAGGGCAAGCCGGACACGCCTTGGTCGCCGCCGGTGCGGCCGACGATCTTTGCGCTCACCTGGGGTAGCAGCGACGTTCCGAAGGCGACGCTCTACTTCACGCCCGACCATCAGACCGATGCCGTTGTGCGGCTGGCCGAACGGGTTTTGGAACTCGACAAAGCGCCGGCGAACGCCGCCTTCGCGTCCCTCTCTCGCCTTCCCGACAGCGTCTATCCGGAAGGACTGCAGCTGGTCGCTTGGACCAAGACGAGCGACGAGCGGCCGACCGACGAGGGCAGCACGGAGATTCCCGCGTGATCGAATATCGCTGCACCTGGTGGGCGCCGACCGATCGTGAGCGCTATTGGCTTCGCAGGTATACGTCGAGCGACAAGCACAAATGCGTGGCGAGCGGCAGCTATTGCAACGCCATGTTCGAGATTGGCGAGGATGATATCCTCTACACCAAGGACGGCTATATCGATGGGCGAGAAGATCGCAAGCCGCCCGTCGATGATCCGCGATGGCCAACAGCCTGTGGCGCCTGCGGCCGGCCGTTCGCGGCTGAAGATCCGTTTCAGCTCTTCGGTCGGCAGGTCTATGTCTGCGAGGCCACCGGGGAGCGGACGACACTCGATCAAGCTCCGGTCGGCAGTTGCTGGGACGCTTGGTGGATATCCGAGCGCAGGAAGGACGGCCCGACCGGCTGTGGATACATGGTCGGGCCGGATCACCGCTCGCTGGTGGTGAGACTGCCGGGCAATCGCGATTGGCAAATCGATAGCCGCGCCAGCAATTGCACGATGCCCGACGACAACGAACATTTTTGCTGGGTGCGCCATGGCTCACCCGAAGACGGCACGCTCCACGTCGACAAGAACGGCCACACTTGCGCTGCCGGTGCTGGCTCGATTGCCGTTCCCGACTTCCACGGCTTCCTGCACCACGGCGTGCTGCGGGACTGCTGATCAAACCGCGCCGGCCGGTCGCCGGCAATCCACATCGAAGGATGCTTCCATGAAACTGCTGTTTGCCGCAGCGGCGATGCTCGCGCTCGCCGGCTGCGCCAATGTCACCAGCGCGATCGACACCATCACCTCGAGCAAGGTCTCGCCCGCCTCGGTGGCGATCGCCGTCAACGCGTTCGACGCCGCGAAGGTCACGGCCAAGAACTATCTCGTCTACTGCACGCCGGTTCCCGCGCCGGTTGGCTGCGACGACAGCGCCATCCAGGCCAAGCTCGTCCCGGCAATAAATGCCGGCACCACGGCGCGCAACTCGCTTGAGGATTTCCTGGCTTCGCATCCGGGAGAGCTCGGCGACGCGGGCGTCTATGACGCGCTGAAGACCGCCACCGACACCATCCAACAGATTGTTTCAGCCTACCACGGCTGAACGTCGAACCCCCTCAAGGAGATACCCACGTGAACTGGTCCGCCTTTGCCGCTCTGCTTCAGACCCTGCTGTCCCTGATCCCGATGATCACCAGCTCGGCCAAGATCAACGAGATCATCGCTCAGCTGATCAACATCATCCCGGTCGCCGTCCAGGAGGCACAGGACGTCGTGCCTCTGATCCGCAACATCATCGCCGCGCTGTCGAACAGCAGCTCGGTCACGCCCGACCAGGTCGCCGCCCTCAAGGCGCTGGACGCCCAGATCGATGCCTCCTATGACGCCGCTCTCGCGGCCTACATGGCGGCGCGAACCCCGCAGCCGGCCGCACAGTAAACCCTCAAACCAGCGAGATTCCATCCATGCGCAAGTTCGCTCTTGCGGCGCTGGCGATTGCCAGCGTCGCTCTTTCCCTTGCGGCGCCGGCTCTGGCCGATACCGTCTCAACCGTCGCCACGGCGGCAAACAGCCCGGTCCAGACCACGACGCAGGTCGGCATCCCGATCGGCGATTGGCTTGGCGGCAGCGCCGAAGTCATCATCGCCGTCGCCGGCGCGCTAGTCGCATGGGCCATGCGTCAGCTTCCATCGGCAGTCGTCCAGGTCCTGCAGACCATGCAGGTCGATCAGCTCCTCACCAAAGCCATCAGCTACGGCATCAACGCCGTCGCTGGCGCGGAACAGGGCAAGGTGCTGAAAGTCGATGTCGCCAACGAGGTCACTGCCAAATCGCTGCAATATGTCATCGACCATGCGCCCGGGCGGCTGGTGACATGGATGGGCGGTGTTTCGTCGATCGAGGAGAAGATCATCGCCCGTCTGTCGGTCGAACCTGCCTCGGCAGTGGCCGCTGCCGCGACGTTGGTAGTCGTCCCGCCTCCGGCAGAACCGGCTCCTGCACCCGCCGCGGCCGCGTAGATAGCATGCACTTGAAGGGCATCGGGGCGAATGCAAATGAAGGAAGTGCCTAGTCGGCTGCGGGATCTCGATCCGGAAACGATCCTCTGGCTCGATCGCCTCGATAGCAAGCAGCGCGAAGCCCTGATTTGGGCAGGCCGGCTCAACCCGGAGCAGCGCGCCCGGCTGGATGAATTCCTCGGTCTCGATGAGGATCACTTCGCTGCCGGCTTCGCTGTGGTGAAGCTCTGGACGCGCCTTCGGTGGCTCGGTTCCACATCGATGTGGATCATTTTGACGGTTGCCGGGTTGTTACTGGCAGTGACGCAGATCATCGACCAAGTGAAAGGACCGAGGCCGTGAGGCTGCCGGGCACCTCATCGGACGTTTTGGCTGGCCTGATCTTCCTCTTGGCCGGGGCGATCGGCGTGCTGCTCTATTTGGAGGTCGCACAGGCGCTCTCCCTGAACTAACCTGACACCCACATCATCACCAGTCTCCCCACCGGCTTCGGCCGGTGGGGTTCTTTTTTGCGTTCTGGAGCTATTCCGGCAGCAATTCGATCTGATCGCCGGATTGGGGAAAGGCCTTGGCGAAAAGGCGCTTGAAGCTCGGCCAGTCGTCGGACGCTCGCATCAACACCGTCGTAGCTGATATCTGGCGCTCCAGGTGGGGATTGCCGACGTCCTCGGTCAGAAATTGGTGATGGCGATTGCGCCGTCTGCCGTGCTCGTCCTTCGGATTGATGGTGTGAAGCTCTTTCAACACGCCGGGCGGAAGCCGCTCGTAAATGTAAGTGTTGGTGAACTTGCCAACGACACCGGGCCTGCTGACGGATTCTGGGTCATAATCCCAGCCGTGAAGGCGGAACATCTCACGATAGAAGGAATCGGGAAACCGCTTCGCCCACTTCAAAAGCTCCGGCGAGATATAGGCCTCAAGGATCTTGTGGAGGGCGTTACGCTTGCGAACCTCTTGAAAGCCCGTCGCCTCGTCGACTAGCGCAACGATGCCGACTCGAGCAAGGCCGCGCATGATCAGTTCGCACTGCTGCGCGATGGTCATCTGCTGCTTTTGCAGCATCCCGGCAGCGCGCGCCATCAGCACCGCCTCGCACAGTTCGACCAGGATGTCGGCGTCATAGCCATGCGCCCGCTGGCCGGTGGGCGTGAGGAACAAAATCGGGTTGCGGAATCGCTCCATCAACTCGTTGGAAACGAACGGCTTAATGCGATCGCCAGATGCGAAAAGCTCGAAGCGACTCATGCCTGCGACCATCGAACCGCCGCGAGCCATCCGCAGCGCGTCCTGCATGCCGCCGGTGATCAGAACCCGGCGTTCATCCTGAAGGACGAAGCACGGGATTGCCATCTCTCCGATGCGAAGCGGCCGATCATCGGCACCGTAAATGGCCTTGGGCAGGTTTGCCCTGGCCGGGTCAGCCTTGGCCCATCTCGCCAACGCGCCGGCCCGCGCGACCTCGCTGCGAGCCGCTGCCGTCATCTGCGTCAATCTGGCTTTGCCAGCCTTGGAATGCCCTGCGCCCATCGAATCAAACTCCGTTGCTATCGCCTGATAGCATCGACGGGTATGCTATCGCCGATAGCATGTCAACGTTCGCGAGATGTTCTCCCCAGCAGCTATGCCTTGATAGTCGGCGCCGGCGGCTTCACCGTCGCCGCGACATGGAGCTTCGCGACGGTCGCGACGATGGCGGTGGCGATCGCCTCGGCCTCGTCCATCAGCTCCGGGCCGTAGAGCCCATTGACCATCTCTTCGCTCGGCAGGACGCCGGGCGGGCAATGGTCTTCGATCGTGCGCCTGATAAGGGTGAGCGCTGCACGGCACTCCTCAGCCTCGATCTTCATAACGATTTCCAAGTTCAATTTCGCTAAAATGCAACCAAAACGGCACACGCGCCTTGAATCGCGTTTGGAGTTTTGTGCATGCGTAACGCCGAGGACCGGCTTAAGTTCATCAAACCACAGGAGCCGCTGCTGGTCCTGGAGCCACCGCTTAGCGACGACTGGCTCCATGAGATCAAATACGACGGCTTCCGGACCCAGCTGATCCGCGATTGGGCGGGCGTTCGCGCCTTGACCAGGACCGGGATCGACTGGTCGAAACGCTACTGGCCTATCGTCGACGCGGCCGAGAAGCTTCCGGCAAAGTCCTTCATCATCGATGGCGAGATGATCGCTCCGGATCCTGACGGCAGGCCGAACTTCCACCAGATGCATTCCCGCATGGCGTGGAACGCCGAGCTGCTCGCCTTCGTCGCCTTCGACATCATGTACCTCGACGGGCAGGACCTTCGCGCGCTGCCGGCGATCGAGCGCAAGGCGAAGCTCTGGAACCTGGTGAAGCCAGCCGACGGCATCATCCAGTATAGCCAGCACGTCGAGGGCAACGGCGCCGAGTTCTTCGCGGCCGTCGACAAGATGGGACTCGAGGGGATCGTCTCGAAGCGCAGGAACAGCCCCTATCGTGCCGGCAAGTCCGATTCCTGGGTGAAGGTGAAATGCTGGGACGTCGCCGATTTCGAGCTGATCGGCGTGAAGCGCGAACGCGGCAAGCAAACACAGGGTCTCATGGCCCGAGACGGGAAATACGTCGGGACCGCCGTCATCGCCACAAACCGTTCCATCAAGGAACGGTTATTGCAGCGGCTGGAGCGCAACCGGGCCGAACAGCCGGCCGGGGTGCCGACGGCGGTGACAGGCTCCAATGTCGAATGGGTCGGGCCTGGCATGACGGCGCGGGTGCGTTATCTTCGTGGCGAATCGAAGTTGCGCCACGCGTCGGTGCAGGATCTACGGGAAATTGGCGATTCACTGGCCTAAGGCGGATTCCAAGCGAACCCCCGCGCATTCGATCGCGCCGGGCATATCAACTGGCGGCTGAAGCAGGGTCCCGTCGTCTGCGCATTGGGGGATGCGCCATGTCTCTTGGCCCATCTTCACGTCTATGCAATTCTGGAAATCCCCCGCAACGGCGCAGTCCTGGCGGGCCTTCCCATAGGTCGAGCAAACGTCAGCCCAATGGCACAGATCTTTTGTGCGCTTTTGCTGTTGGGCTTTTGCTTTGGCATCCGCCGTTTTTGCTTCGATATCTGCTAAAACAGCATTCTCTCGTTGCTGCTTTTGAGCCGGTGTTTCGGGCAGGAATGCTGTGGGGAAAGCTACCTTAGCGGCGAACGCCAGGATAGTTGCGCACAGAAAGAATAAGCCGAATATTACAAACACGCTCGGCCCTCTCTTGGAGGGCTTTGACGATTCAGTGTTGCTCATGGCTTATCCTGTGGCGCCGATGGCAATGAGTAACAGAGGCCTACACGCTAGGCCAGTTGCGAATTTTAGAGCGCTGCATCGACTGCAGCGAGGTGGCAGGAGGTCAACGTGCCGGCTGATCGATTAAAGGTCCGCGACGCGGCGGCCGATGGCTACGAGGTGCTGGAGGATGGGGAGCCGATCTGGTCTTGCGAAACCATAGTCGAGGCAGTTCGATTTGTCCGAGATCGTGGCGCACGGCTCTGGCTTGATTGGGACCGGACGATCATCAGCGGCCGAGCGCTGCCATTCGATTTCTCGCCGACGTTCCTGGGCTCCGACACCGTCGGCCGTATCATCGGCGAGCAGCATGGCCCCAACGCTGGCTCTTGGTCATGGTCGATAGCCACCCACGACGACCGGTGGCGCAAGCACGGTGGTCAGCGAGGCCGCGCAGCAACCAAGGCCGAAGCGGTGGCCGCGCTCGAGCGAGAGTTCACCGCGTACCTGGCCAACACGTCTCCAAAGCCGTCGCCTTATGCCCAGGCGAAGGGCGTCTGATCGCGGGTCAGTTTGAACTTCGTATCGCCCATCGCAGTTCGCGAGCGGCTATGTAGCCGATCACCAATCCCACCAGGATCAGGAGATATGGCCAGACAATAATCGCCCCCACTATCAACCAGCCCTTTGGGTTGTGGATGGCCGAGCCTAGGGCGACCTCTTGCCCTTTGAAAGGATTTGACCAGTCTGTCAGCAAAATCCCGCCACATAGAACTAGGTACGCAGAACTTATGATGCCCACTCCGGATGCGGCGATGCGGGGTGCAGTTGACCTGATCGCCCGCAGTTTTTCGAGCAATGTCGGCAACACTGCAAAGCTATAGATCAAGGCAACGAAAAGTGCCCAGCCGTTGTACATGCCCGTTGCCCCCACCTGCTCGCCGTCTAAGGATACATGTTCCGCCCGGTCCGCGACAAGGAGGCATCCAACTTGGAATCGGTAGCAGGGGAAACCTCGCAACCATATCAATTCGAGCCGTGGCGGGGCCAAGGACGCGCGCGAAGGGTGTCGCGGGTAGTGAGTGAAGGCAGGGGGTGCGAGAAACCTCTGTACGGGGCTCTATTCAAATCGCAACCAGAATGGCACCGATCGAGTTACAGAAATGGTGTAGCTCTCTCCCGGATGGTGCAGGCTCAAGGCTGTGTCGTGCCCGTCTGGTGCCATATTGGCACCAACGCACCAAATCGCGGCATGATGTCGAAAGCGGGCTCAACGCCTTGCAATTCAAGGCGTCACCGGTTATTCAGACGCCCGTTGCTGCGGTAGCTCAGTGGTAGAGCACTCCCTTGGTAAGGGAGAGGTCGAGAGTTCAATCCTCTCTCGCAGCACCAGATTTCCCTGGTTCCTGAATTGACCCTCTTTGGCGCCGCCGGCTGCTGTCAGCTGTGGAGGTGCGTCAGTTCAAACCCGGCGTCATCCTGGGCGTCGGACAGGTGCTGTTCGGCGGACCGGAACATGTCCGAGAACTCCATTTCGCTCTCCAGCATCACACCGCCAACCTTGATGGTGAGGACATCCTCGGTGCCTTTTGGCGCGAAGTAGACTTGCGCGATGCGCGTGCGGATACGCTCGCCGATCTCCTTGGCCTCCGCTTCGGTGGCGCCCGAGAGGAAAACTCCGAACATCGAGGCCCCGATGCGTCCGATCAGGTCCTCCTCGCGCACCGACGACTGGATGGTCGAGACGATGAGCCGCAAGGCCTCGTCGCCCCATTCAAGGCCGAAGCGCATGTTGATGGACCGTAGATGTTCGGGATGGATGATCAGGAAGGCGCCCGAGCGCGGTCCTGGCCCCGATCGCCTGGCTGCCCGTCGCTCGACCATCGACGTAAAGACCGGCCCGTTCAGGCAGCCCGTCAGCCTGTCATACGTCCCGGATCTGTTGAGTTCCTGCCGATAGCGGTGGATTTCGACCCGATTCCAGCCGACCAGCGCGAAAAGCGGCAGGCCGATGATCACCGGCAGCAGTCCCGCGGTGATCATGCTGCGGGCGAACGGCGTCAGCGCGTCGCTGAACAGGAGCAGGTAGTTGAGGCCAAGGGAAAGGCCGAGGCTCCCGGCGGTTCCGAGCAATGTCAGCCACGCGACCTGCTTCCAGGGCCGGGCAGTGGTGGTCGCCATTGGTCTCGTCATCGGCCGATCTCCTGTCAGGTCTGCTGGTATAAGGCCTGCCTGCCGTAATTTCGGTTTCGCCGAACTGTACAATTTGATGGAAAAAGGCCGAATGGTGTTTTTCCATAACTGGGGCGAAGCCGGTTTGCGAAAAACCCTGCGTTTTGACGATCAACTGCTGCCTATTGCGGCGGTCCGAAGATGCCCATCCCGGCATTCCTGGCAACTGCTTCCGCCTTGCCATAGATACCGCCCGGCAGCGCCGTCGCCCAGCCATTGGACACCAGCCAGGCGCCGACATCCTGCTTGCCCAGCCGGCATGATGCTGCGATGGCAAAGCGCTCGGTTTCCGGCGGCAGGAAACAGTTCAGCGCGCGCCCCCGCAGCCAGGCATTGAAGGCCGCGCGGGCCCGCTGGCCGCAGGGCCAGACCTCGTCGCGAAACGAACAGGTCTGGTCCACGCCGATGTCCAGAGCTCCGCTGATCGCCAGTTTCCATCCCATCGATTCGAAAGTCGCCGACGACGTTGCAATCGGACGGTAGAGCAGGGTTTCGCGCCAGTTTTGCGGCATGGGCGTTTTGGGGCGGATTGCTAGGCCGAGTTCGCCGAGCGGCGGCCGGGCTTCGACCCGCTCGATTTCCGACAGGTCGACCGGTGGCGGGGCGACAAGGCTCTCGGCAATCCGCCGCGCCGGTTCCCGCAACTGTCGGTCGGGAATGGCCGCGGCTGCCGGGGGTGCTTGCTTGCCGGCAATTTCCAGGGATGGCGCAGGGACGGGCCGGTCGAGAGAAAGCAAGGCTCCGGCCCGCATGATCAGGACAATTCCGAGCACGAGCTCGAGGCCCCCGATCGCGATCACCAGGCGGGCATGCCAACCCATCAGGCCGGCGCGGCGTTCGCGCGATGACCCGCCGGCGGCCGGTCAGAAACCCGACGTCGATTTGGCAACCAGTTTGAGCGCACCCTTTTCTATCCGATAGAATGGCATCGATCTTTGGCTGGAACCGTCAGCGCGAAAACGGAACAGACCTGTCGATCCGCGAAACCCGTTCGGGTTTTCGAGGGTCTGTTTGCTGAAGCCGTCGGGTCCGACCGCGCTGGCGATCCCTGCCGTCAGGGCAACCATATCATAGGCATAGGCCACATTGACGTCGGCAGGGTAGTTGTATGTCGTCCTGAAGCGGTCGGCGATCGGTCCGGTTTCGCCTGGATCGAGCGTGGCGATGTATGCCCCCTCGAACAGCGGATCCATCGGGCGCTCCAGCCAACGGTCGGTTCCGACGACTGAAACCGCTTTCCCCGGAATGCCCTTTGATTTGAGGGCGGCAAGGACGGGCGCGGGGCTGGCATCGCCGCTGGCAACAATGACCGCGTCGGGAGCGTCGACGAGTGAGCCCATCTGGTCGACAGCCTTGGTGCCCCCGTCGCCGGCCGCATAGGGCAAGGTGACCGCGAGCGTCGCGCCATAGATGCTGAGGCCGTTCGCCACCCGCTTCTCCACGGCGCTGGCGTTCGAGCCTTCCGCGACAAGCAACACGAACTTCTTGCGGCCTTTCGCGGCGAGCCCCGCTGCACCCGCCGCGGCGCTGTCGCCTTCGCTGAGACGCACGGCATAAACCCCGGCGCTGCCGGCGAAATTGTCGGCAAGCGCCAGAACCGGAGGGCGCGTCGAGCCGGACAGCGTGGCAATATGCTGGGCTGCCGGCAGTTCAGTCGGGCCGATGACGACCTTGGATCCCGTCGTGATGGCTTGCACGGCCAATTTGCCGGCCTGCGCGCTGTCGCCTTTCGTGTCCTCTATCGTCAGCGTCAGCAATCCATTGCCGATATCCGTCATCGCCAGCTTGGCGCCGTCGAGCATCTTCCTGCCGGTTTCCCCCGACGTCCCGGAAGCGGACAAGGGCAGCAGCATCGTGACCTTGGCCGAACCGGTACCGAGCGACTGGCTCGCCTGGGCCGGACTGGTGCTGGCGGCGCCATTCTGTCCCGCAGGCGCGGCGACCGCGGCCGGATCGAGCACTTCGGAAACGCCGCCTTTCGACTGGCAGCCCGATAACGGCACGGCGAGCGCCAGGGCTATCGCCCAGATCTGCGGACTGCGGCCCTGTCGGACAGCTTCCATGATTGGTCCACCCCGTCTGCCGCCGGATATTTCCCGGTCTGGTCCTCAACTCATGTTAGGGCGGACTTGCCGCGCCGTCTTGCTGTTATTCAACCGTCGACAGCCGGGAGTCGGTGCCTTGACGCGCCTGGCGGCGCGATAGTCGGTAGCATTTCATCTGTCGTGGCCCGGGTACGAACGCGCCGCGCACGCAATCGGCACCGGCCTGCGCGGCAGACAGATCAAGGCTGAACAGGGCGATCGTTGCGGCGATCGCCCATGGAATTGATCCGTCTGATGTCATGATGGCCAACAGGCGCGGCTCATCCGGTCAGTGCATGTACTCGACCATGCGATCGTGGAAACACTCGCATTTGTTGAGCGTGTCTTCGTCCTTGTAGTTCGTCTTCAGATAGCCATAGGCCATGCCGCAGGCGACCTTGGCTTCCGAAGCCCAGACGAAGGCAGGCCGGGATGAGTTGATCCATTCCGAGCTGTTGGCGACGGCAACCGATTCGTCCATCAGCTTCACCACCTGCTGCTTGAGGTCGACGATGTTGTCGTTCAGGACCAGGTTGGACGTCCCCACGACGCGGCAATAGTCGCCTGTTGGCCCTTCGATGATGTCGGCGGCGAAGCTCGCCGTTCCAGCCAGCAGCAGCAGCGCGGCCGAAGCCAGCAATTTTGTACAACGCTTCATTTAAGTCCCTCTCCAAACCGCCATTTTATTCTTCGCTAATATATAGCACGCCAGCTCGGCCACGCATAAGTGCTAAATCGTGGCCGTGTGCTGCACGTGGTTCGAGTCGTCGTAGAGAATGTTGATTGTTCCGGCGGCAGGCGCGTTTTGCAGAACGGCAACATCCACGAAGTTGGCCGCATTGCCGGAACCGCTGGTGTCGACGCTCACAGTACTGGTCGCGCTGTTGTAGTGCACGTAGTTGCTGATGCTATTGGCTGGCGCCGTGTCGAACAGCGCGCTCAAGTCGATCTTGTCGCCCTCGCCGCCATGGTAGTCGGCGACCAGATCCTTGATGTTCAGATTGTCGATCTTGAATGTGTCGGCGCCCGAAGTGCCGGCGATGGTCGCGGTGCTCCCGGAACTGGCGTTATCGAAATTGCCGAAGCCAATGTCAGCCACCTCACCTGTCGCGCCGTCGGCGGTAGTGAACGCGGCTTCGCCATAGGTCACGACCGAGCCGTCGACGGACACCGACTGCTGGTGGTTGCTCTCAAGACCGATCTCAACGATGCCCAAGGCCGCCAGAGACTTGAACTCGCCTGGATCCGACACGCCGTTGCCGTTGGCATCCTGCCAGACACCAAATTGCGCAAAGTCGTGATCGGCGGCAGTCAGCTTGCCATCATGGTTCGTGTCATAGAGCTGCTCGAGTGCGGCAAGATCGGTCGGAGCACCGGCGGCATGCTGTGTGAAGACGATCTCCGAACCGTTGTTCACCCTGCCGTCGCCATTGAGATCGATCGCCAGGATGCCGTCATGCGTGTCGACCCAGGCCGTCTTCGAAGCGACGCCGTCGCCGTTATAGTCGAACGAAACCGTCGAGTGCGTCAGATCGGTCGTGTGGACACCGTCGTGGTTGAGGTCGAGCACGACTGGAGTCGCGAGATTGGGCGTCAGGCCATCTTTCACGTGGACTGAGAAACTGGCGGTCGTTGTCGTGTCCCCATCGCCATCCGTGAGTTGCAGGGTAAAGGGGATCGTATGGTCGACACTGGTGGAAATCGCCCCGACGCTCGTCAGGTTGAGTTTCGTCGAGCCCGAGGACTCGTACGCATCGATCCAGGCAATCTGTAACCCGGTGGGCGATTGGATGGTCACCGACGTCGCGCCGGTCGCTGGAGTAAAGGCTTGCGATGTTCCGTCGATGTAATGCGCGACGAATTCAATCTTGTTGGTGATTGGATCAACCGCACCAAAGGTGAACGTCGCATAGGAGACGTTATCCATGGTGATACCATTTGGTGCAGCGTAGGGATTGGTGCCAGCTGGATCGGTGTAAGAGTTTGCGTAAGAGTTCGGCGTTCCGAAGTCGAAACGCATGAACTCCCCTTGATCGAAATTATTGTTGTCCAGTCCCCAACCGGATGCCGAGCCGTTCACGTTGACGTCCTGCTTCAACACCGGGTTGCCCCCCAATAGCCACGCCGCTTCCTGGCTTGAGGACATTGGGGATGAGACGTCGCCTTTGTTATCGATAGACGCGCCCCAGCCGGTTACCATGACGATATGCTCGTGGTTCGTCTTGCTCACATCCACAACGATGGATGCAGTTGGGCCTGCGCCGAAAGAACTGCCGCTCCCGATCGAAACAGGGTTTAACGTGCCATCGAGCGGTGCCCGCAAATCGAATACATATTGCCCCGACGCGCCGGCGGTGGGATTCACGGTCAGGGTGAAAACCGCAGTGTCGCCCGGAGTGAAGCTATGGCTGCCATCATTGTCGGCATAGGCTGTCAGGACGTTGCCGTTCTGAACTGTAACCAGGTTGTGGCCGCCTGAGGTCAGACCGGTCGTATCGGCTGTGATCGCCACGGTTGACCCAACGCCGTCGGCACCGGCGACAAAATGGAGCGTGCCGACCGCAGGTGTCTGCGAAGGATCGTCGTTGGTCTGCTGATTCTGCACGGGGCCTAAAGTCGGAACGTCGTCGACGATCTCAATGGTGATCGCTGCCTGGGCATTGGCGCCGGTCTTGTCGATGACCGTTAGCCCGAAGACGTCGGTTTCCGTTGCGTTGGGCAAATCGGTGGTTGGAGAGGTCAGGTGATAGACATAGGTCGCAACCCCGGTTGCGGCATTGTAACTCGTGATCGTGAGTGTGCCGTGATCACCGTTGATTACATTGTTGTTGCCCAGGTTGGCGATGAGGATGGTCGTGCCCTTGATGGTGACAGAGGCAACATCGCTCAGGCCGTCCGGATCTGAAACCTTGAATGTGCCGTCGACATCGATGGTAGTTGGACCGACCTTGGAGCCCGCGGGCAGGCCGGCTTCGTACACCATGTCGTTGGCGCCACCAGGATTGCCGGTATCAACCGTGATCGTGGGTGTGTCATTGGTGCCGTTGATGACGACGGTGACCTGCTGGTCGTCCCAGGCGCCCTTGTCGTCGGTGACGCGCACCGTATAGGTCTCGGTCACGCTCTGGCCCTGGGCCAGCGCCTGGACGGCGGCACTGGCGTTGTTGAGGGTGTAGGTCCACTGGCCGCTGCTGTTGACGCTGAAGGTGCCGTAAGCCGTGCCGGTGCCCTGCGGGCTGTTGGGGCTGATGCTCCAGGCGGCGGTGTGGCCGGTGTCGGGATCGGCCGAGGCCAGTTGGCCGCCCGTGGTCAGCGTGCCGTCTTCGGTCACGCCGCCGGCCGCATTGCCCGCCGCATAGCTGATGACCGGGCTGTCGTTGGCGCCGGTGATGGTGACGGTCACGTTCTGGGTGGAGGTCGCGCCCTTGTCGTCCGTCACCGTCACGGTGAAGGTCTCGGTCGCGCTGGCGCCTTCGGCCAGCGCGTTGGTGGCGGGCTTGCTGTTGTCCAGCGTGTAGGTCCACACGCCCGTGGTCGGGTTGACGGCGAAGCTGCCATAAGTGCCGGCGGCATTGCCGCTCCAGGTGGCCGTGGCGCCCACGTCGGGATCGTGTGCGGTCAGCGTGCCGCTCACCGTCGGCGTGCCGGCCGTCGGCGCGCCCGGATCGGTCGAGGTCGTGCCGGCAATCACAGTGCCGGGATCGGCATTGCCGGCTTCGACGACCGCACCCGTGCTGTCTCCAGTGATCGTGGGTGTGTCATTGGTGCCGTTGATGACGACGGTGACCTGCTGGTCGTCCCAGGCGCCCTTGTCGTCGGTGACGCGCACCGTATAGGTCTCGGTCACGCTCTGGCCCTGGGCCAGCGCCTGGACGGCGGCACTGGCGTTGTTGAGGGTGTAGGTCCACTGGCCGCTGCTGTTGACGCTGAAGGTGCCGTAAGCCGTGCCGGTGCCCTGCGGGCTGTTGGGGCTGATGCTCCAGGCGGCGGTGTGGCCGGTGTCGGGATCGGCCGAGGCCAGTTGGCCGCCCGTGGTCAGCGTGCCGTCTTCGGTCACGCCGCCGGCCGCATTGCCCGCCGCATAGCTGATGACCGGGCTGTCGTTGGCGCCGGTGATGGTGACGGTCACGTTCTGGGTGGAGGTCGCGCCCTTGTCGTCCGTCACCGTCACGGTGAAGGTCTCGGTCGCGCTGGCGCCTTCGGCCAGCGCGTTGGTGGCGGGCTTGCTGTTGTCCAGCGTGTAGGTCCACACGCCCGTGGTCGGGTTGACGGCGAAGCTGCCATAAGTGCCGGCGGCATTGCCGCTCCAGGTGGCCGTGGCGCCCACGTCGGGATCGTGTGCGGTCAGCGTGCCGCTCACCGTCGGCGTGCCGGCCGTCGGCGCGCCCGGATCGGTCGAGGTCGTGCCGGCAATCACAGTGCCGGGATCGGCATTGCCGGCTTCGACGACCGCACCCGTGCTGTCTCCAGTGATCGTGGGTGTGTCATTGGTGCCGTTGATGACGACGGTGACCTGCTGGTCGTCCCAGGCGCCCTTGTCGTCGGTGACGCGCACCGTATAGGTCTCGGTCACGCTCTGGCCCTGGGCCAGCGCCTGGACGGCGGCACTGGCGTTGTTGAGGGTGTAGGTCCACTGGCCGCTGCTGTTGACGCTGAAGGTGCCGTAAGCCGTGCCGGTGCCCTGCGGGCTGTTGGGGCTGATGCTCCAGGCGGCGGTGTGGCCGGTGTCGGGATCGGCCGAGGCCAGTTGGCCGCCCGTGGTCAGCGTGCCGTCTTCGGTCACGCCGCCGGCCGCATTGCCCGCCGCATAGCTGATGACCGGGCTGTCGTTGGCGCCGGTGATGGTGACGGTCACGTTCTGGGTGGAGGTCGCGCCCTTGTCGTCCGTCACCGTCACGGTGAAGGTCTCGGTCGCGCTGGCGCCTTCGGCCAGCGCGTTGGTGGCGGGCTTGCTGTTGTCCAGCGTGTAGGTCCACACGCCCGTGGTCGGGTTGACGGCGAAGCTGCCATAAGTGCCGGCGGCATTGCCGCTCCAGGTGGCCGTGGCGCCCACGTCGGGATCGTGTGCGGTCAGCGTGCCGCTCACCGTCGGCGTGCCGGCCGTCGGCGCGCCCGGATCGGTCGAGGTCGTGCCGGCAATCACAGTGCCGGGATCGGCATTGCCGGCTTCGACGACCGCACCCGTGCTGTCTCCAGTGATCGTGGGTGTGTCATTGGTGCCGTTGATGACGACGGTGACCTGCTGGTCGTCCCAGGCGCCCTTGTCGTCGGTGACGCGCACCGTATAGGTCTCGGTCACGCTCTGGCCCTGGGCCAGCGCCTGGACGGCGGCACTGGCGTTGTTGAGGGTGTAGGTCCACTGGCCGCTGCTGTTGACGCTGAAGGTGCCGTAAGCCGTGCCGGTGCCCTGCGGGCTGTTGGGGCTGATGCTCCAGGCGGCGGTGTGGCCGGTGTCGGGATCGGCCGAGGCCAGTTGGCCGCCCGTGGTCAGCGTGCCGTCTTCGGTCACGCCGCCGGCCGCATTGCCCGCCGCATAGCTGATGACCGGGCTGTCGTTGGCGCCGGTGATGGTGACGGTCACGTTCTGGGTGGAGGTCGCGCCCTTGTCGTCCGTCACCGTCACGGTGAAGGTCTCGGTCGCGCTGGCGCCTTCGGCCAGCGCGTTGGTGGCGGGCTTGCTGTTGTCCAGCGTGTAGGTCCACACGCCCGTGGTCGGGTTGACGGCGAAGCTGCCATAAGTGCCGGCGGCATTGCCGCTCCAGGTGGCCGTGGCGCCCACGTCGGGATCGTGTGCGGTCAGCGTGCCGCTCACCGTCGGCGTGCCGGCCGTCAGTGCGCCCGGATCGGTCGAGGTCGTGCCGGCAATCACAGTGCCGGGATCGGCATTGCCGGCTTCGACGACCGCACCCGTGCTGTCTCCGGTGATCGTGGGTGTGTCATTGGTGCCGTTGATCGTGAATGTGATGGTCTTGCTGTCGGCGTCGCTGTCGTGATCGGTTAGCGTATAGCCGAGCGACACGTTGATGGTATCGCCGGTCTCCAGCGCCTGCGTCGCGGGCTTGCTGTTGTCCAGCACGAAGCTCCAGGTGCCGTTGGCGTTCTGCGTCAGCGTGCCGTAGTCGGTCAGGTTGACAGCGCCACCGTTCAGCATGGCGGTCGCCGTGCCCCAGTTCACTGGGCTCGCTGCTGCCGGGCCATCGGCGCCGAACGTGTTGTTGTAGTCGGTCGTGACGTTGCCGCCGACGGTGGTCGCGGCGCCGTCCTCGGTCAGCGCGCCGGCATTCGCATTGTGCGCAACCGGCACGTCGTCGACGATGACGATGCTGATGGTGCCGTCGCCGTGGGTCCCGCCGATGCCGTCAACCGCGACGGCAACGCTGTCGGGCAGCGTGTTGTTGCCGTTGCCGGCAGGGTGGGCCTGCGCGGCATTGAGCGTGTAGCTGTAGGCGAAGGTGGCTTCCGTGCCGGCTCCCGCCGGCGTCACGCCGGTGATCGTCAGCGTGCCTTCACCCGTGTTGATGGTCTTGCCGAGCCAGTCGGACAGCGTGTGGGTCTCGGTGCCGATGGTCACGTCCTTGATGCCGTCGGTGGCGGTGACCTTGAACGTGCCGGTGTCGGTCTCGCTGGTGTCGGCAACCGAGGTCAGGCCGTGTTCGTAAACGACATTGGAAGCGCCACCGGCATTGGCGTCGTCGCTCGGCGTGACCGTGACGGTGGAGCTGTCGTGGGCGCCATTGATCTCGAAGGTGATGGTCTTGCTGTCGGCGTCGCTGTCGTGATCGGTTAGCGTATAGCCGAGCGACACGTTGATGGTATCGCCGGTCTCCAGCGCCTGCGTCGCGGGCTTGCTGTTGTCCAGCACGAAGCTCCAGGTGCCGTTGGCGTTCTGCGTCAGCGTGCCGTAGTCGGTCAGGTTGACAGCGCCACCGTTCAGCATGGCGGTCGCCGTGCCCCAGTTCACTGGGCTCGCTGCTGCCGGGCCATCGGCGCCGAACGTGTTGTTGTAGTCGGTCGTGACGTTGCCGCCGACGGTGGTCGCGGCGCCGTCCTCGGTCAGCGCGCCGGCATTCGCATTGTGCGCAACCGGCACGTCGTCGACGATGACGATGCTGATGGTGCCGTCGCCGTGGGTCCCGCCGATGCCGTCAACCGCGACGGCAACGCTGTCGGGCAGCGTGTTGTTGCCGTTGCCGGCAGGGTGGGCCTGCGCGGCATTGAGCGTGTAGCTGTAGGCGAAGGTGGCTTCCGTGCCGGCTCCCGCCGGCGTCACGCCGGTGATCGTCAGCGTGCCTTCACCCGTGTTGATGGTCTTGCCGAGCCAGTCGGACAGCGTGTGGGTCTCGGTGCCGATGGTCACGTCCTTGATGCCGTCGGTGGCGGTGACCTTGAACGTGCCGGTGTCGGTCTCGCTGGTGTCGGCAACCGAGGTCAGGCCGTGTTCGTAAACGACATTGGAAGCGCCACCGGCATTGGCGTCGTCGCTCGGCGTGACCGTGACGGTGGAGCTGTCGTGGGCGCCATTGATCTCGAAGGTGATGGTCTTGCTGTCGGCGTCGCTGTCGTGATCGGTTAGCGTATAGCCGAGCGACACGTTGATGGTATCGCCGGTCTCCAGCGCCTGCGTCGCGGGCTTGCTGTTGTCCAGCACGAAGCTCCAGGTGCCGTTGGCGTTCTGCGTCAGCGTGCCGTAGTCGGTCAGGTTGACAGCGCCACCGTTCAGCATGGCGGTCGCCGTGCCCCAGTTCACTGGGCTCGCTGCTGCCGGGCCATCGGCGCCGAACGTGTTGTTGTAGTCGGTCGTGACGTTGCCGCCGACGGTGGTCGCGGCGCCGTCCTCGGTCAGCGCGCCGGCATTCGCATTGTGCGCAACCGGCACGTCGTCGACGATGACGATGCTGATGGTGCCGTCGCCGTGGGTCCCGCCGATGCCGTCAACCGCGACGGCAACGCTGTCGGGCAGCGTGTTGTTGCCGTTGCCGGCAGGGTGGGCCTGCGCGGCATTGAGCGTGTAGCTGTAGGCGAAGGTGGCTTCCGTGCCGGCTCCCGCCGGCGTCACGCCGGTGATCGTCAGCGTGCCTTCACCCGTGTTGATGGTCTTGCCGAGCCAGTCGGACAGCGTGTGGGTCTCGGTGCCGATGGTCACGTCCTTGATGCCGTCGGTGGCGGTGACCTTGAACGTGCCGGTGTCGGTCTCGCTGGTGTCGGCAACCGAGGTCAGGCCGTGTTCGTAAACGACATTGGAAGCGCCACCGGCATTGGCGTCGTCGCTCGGCGTGACCGTGACGGTGGAGCTGTCGTGGGCGCCATTGATCTCGAAGGTGATGGTCTTGCTGTCGGCGTCGCTGTCGTGATCGGTTAGCGTATAGCCGAGCGACACGTTGATGGTATCGCCGGTCTCCAGCGCCTGCGTCGCGGGCTTGCTGTTGTCCAGCACGAAGCTCCAGGTGCCGTTGGCGTTCTGCGTCAGCGTGCCGTAGTCGGTCAGGTTGACAGCGCCACCGTTCAGCATGGCGGTCGCCGTGCCCCAGTTCACTGGGCTCGCTGCTGCCGGGCCATCGGCGCCGAACGTGTTGTTGTAGTCGGTCGTGACGTTGCCGCCGACGGTGGTCGCGGCGCCGTCCTCGGTCAGCGCGCCGGCATTCGCATTGTGCGCAACCGGCACGTCGTCGACGATGACGATGCTGATGGTGCCGTCGCCGTGGGTCCCGCCGATGCCGTCAACCGCGACGGCAACGCTGTCGGGCAGCGTGTTGTTGCCGTTGCCGGCAGGGTGGGCCTGCGCGGCATTGAGCGTGTAGCTGTAGGCGAAGGTGGCTTCCGTGCCGGCTCCCGCCGGCGTCACGCCGGTGATCGTCAGCGTGCCTTCACCCGTGTTGATGGTCTTGCCGAGCCAGTCGGACAGCGTGTGGGTCTCGGTGCCGATGGTCACGTCCTTGATGCCGTCGGTGGCGGTGACCTTGAACGTGCCGGTGTCGGTCTCGCTGGTGTCGGCAACCGAGGTCAGGCCGTGTTCGTAAACGACATTGGAAGCGCCACCGGCATTGGCGTCGTCGCTCGGCGTGACCGTGACGGTGGAGCTGTCGTGGGCGCCATTGATCTCGAAGGTGATGGTCTTGCTGTCGGCGTCGCTGTCGTGATCGGTTAGCGTATAGCCGAGCGACACGTTGATGGTATCGCCGGTCTCCAGCGCCTGCGTCGCGGGCTTGCTGTTGTCCAGCACGAAGCTCCAGGTGCCGTTGGCGTTCTGCGTCAGCGTGCCGTAGTCGGTCAGGTTGACAGCGCCACCGTTCAGCATGGCGGTCGCCGTGCCCCAGTTCACTGGGCTCGCTGCTGCCGGGCCATCGGCGCCGAACGTGTTGTTGTAGTCGGTCGTGACGTTGCCGCCGACGGTGGTCGCGGCGCCGTCCTCGGTCAGCGCGCCGGCATTCGCATTGTGCGCAACCGGCACGTCGTCGACGATGACGATGCTGATGGTGCCGTCGCCGTGGGTCCCGCCGATGCCGTCAACCGCGACGGCAACGCTGTCGGGCAGCGTGTTGTTGCCGTTGCCGGCAGGGTGGGCCTGCGCGGCATTGAGCGTGTAGCTGTAGGCGAAGGTGGCTTCCGTGCCGGCTCCCGCCGGCGTCACGCCGGTGATCGTCAGCGTGCCTTCACCCGTGTTGATGGTCTTGCCGAGCCAGTCGGACAGCGTGTGGGTCTCGGTGCCGATGGTCACGTCCTTGATGCCGTCGGTGGCGGTGACCTTGAACGTGCCGGTGTCGGTCTCGCTGGTGTCGGCAACCGAGGTCAGGCCGTGTTCGTAAACGACATTGGAAGCGCCACCGGCATTGGCGTCGTCGCTCGGCGTGACCGTGACGGTGGAGCTGTCGTGGGCGCCATTGATCTCGAAGGTGATGGTCTTGCTGTCGGCGTCGCTGTCGTGATCGGTTAGCGTATAGCCGAGCGACACGTTGATGGTATCGCCGGTCTCCAGCGCCTGCGTCGCGGGCTTGCTGTTGTCCAGCACGAAGCTCCAGGTGCCGTTGGCGTTCTGCGTCAGCGTGCCGTAGTCGGTCAGGTTGACAGCGCCACCGTTCAGCATGGCGGTCGCCGTGCCCCAGGTCACTGGGCTCGCTGCTGCCGGGCCATCGGCGCCGAACGTGTTGTTGTAGTCGGTCGTGACGTTGCCGCCGACGGTGGTCGCGGCGCCGTCCTCGGTCAGCGCGCCGGCATCGGCATTGTGCGCAACCGGCATGTCATCGACGATCTGAACCGACAGTGTGCCGGGAGCCGAGACGTCGCCGTCCGTGTCGGTGACCGTCACCGTCATGTTGTCGAAGATGGAATTGTTGTCGGCGCCTGCCGGATGCTGCTCGCTATGCTCAAGCGTGTAGCTGTAGCTCACCTTGCCGGTCGCGGCGTCGAAGCCGTTGATGGTCAGCGTGTTGCCGAGCGGCGTGGTGATGTTGATCGGCGCCGATGCGCTGTTGGCAAGCGCGGCGCCCGAAATCACCTGGCCGTTGACGGTCAGCGAACCGATTCCGTCGGGCGAGGAAATGGCGAAGGTTCCGGTGTTGATCTCGCTGGTGTCGGCAACCGACGTCAGGCCGTGTTCATACACGATCGTGTCGCCGCCGCTGGTCTCAGGGTTCAGGTCGAGGATCGTCGGCGTGGAGTTGGGCAGCAGGCTCGGGAACAGTTCGCGATGTTCCGGCTGGCCGAACGCAAGATCCGTCGGCGGCAACAGCGCCGACAGGCCGAACCCGTCACCGATACCGCCAGGGGGAACCGAGAAGTCTCCGCCGGCACTCGAGGGTGAACCGCCGGCGCCTGCCGATATCGATCCGTCGGCGCCGAAGGCGACGTCGACATGACTTGCTTCCAACGCCGCGATCAAGGCAACGCGCGGCACTTCTACATCGCCGATGATGAAGGTCGGCACGTTGAGGGCGCCGTCCTTGATGACGATCACCGAACCGTCCGCCTGCTCGAGCACGAGGTTATGGCCATCGACCTTGATGTTGTCGATCGAGACGTTGGCCGGAAGCTTCACCACATGGTTGGCGTCGGCCACATATTCGTGCGGCGCGGCTGCCGCCGGGGCCTTGGCTTCCGCGGGTGCTTCCGGTTTGACGGGCGTGCCGTTGCCGACATCGACGGGAACCGGTTCAGCGGCGGCCGGAGCCGCCTTTTGCGCCGGGTTGGCCTCCGCGACCTGCGCCTGCGACGGCAGGCCGTTATGTTCAGAGTGCTCGTCCCAGGAATGAGAGACGGTGTCCAAATCGTTACTGGTGGTCATAGCCAAACCCCTTCGGTATTTCCCGGAAAGAGACATGGGCCACTTCTACTTTGCAACTATCCCGCAATCTGTTTCATATATTATGATATGCGGGCCTCGGCATTTTTTATGCGTGGTAAACTCGAAACATATAACCTGATATACATTGGCCGATGTGCAATCCGCTTGGCGGGGTCCGGCCTCGGTTGCTTGGCAAATGGAAGTATAAATTTGTGTAAAATTTTACACAAAACAACTGTCATGAAGTACAGGAAATTTATCCACCTTCTTTTCCAATAATTTGAGACGAGATTGGTAGCGTCCACAGTCAAAGGTGGGCGTTATGACAAAAGAAAAATCTGCCCTGGGGGCAACCGGGCTCAAAGCGCTGCTGCTGGCAATCGGCATTTTCGGCCTGTCGCATCCATCGTTCGCCAGCACGGTCCCAGCCGGCGCCGATCGTGTCGATTCGCTGCTGGCGAACGTCGAAACGCCTCCTGTCCTCGGGGGCATTTCGCTGCTGCGGCGGCAGCCCTGGCAGCCGGCCTCGGCCTACAGAATAGGCATGGTTCTCGGCAGCTACGGTCCGGCCACCAGCGGTCAGGAAACCGGCCTTTCGACGGCGCAAGGCAACGCCGGGATCGATCCCATCCAGACGGCGGCGATCATTCCCGGCGTGTTCGGATCGGTTGCGCTGTCCATGCATAATTTTCCGGTTTCCGCGCGTTGGGCACCGGTCTACAAGGCAATCGTCGACTGTTCCGCGGGCACTGCGTGCGACGGCAAGAACAGCATCTTCACCGCGATCGTCAACGCCGCCAAGGACAAGCGGTTTGTCGACAAGCTGTCCTTCATCAACTCAAGCATAAATCACGCGATCGCCTACAAGAAGGACAGCGTGGTTTACGGCAAGCTCGACTACTGGGCCAAACCTTCCGAAATTCTCGAGCGGCGGGCGGGCGACTGCGAGGATTTCGCCATTCTCAAGATGGCGGCGCTGCTGCGTGCCGGCATTCCGGCGCAGAGCATGTCGCTCGTCGTCTTGCAAGATCGCAAGCGCGGTTTCTTTCATGCCGTGCTGTCTGTCAGCACCGGCAGCGGCGTCTTTATTCTGGACAGCCTGAGCAACGTCGTCTCGCGGGACAGCGATCTTCCAGACTACGTGCCATTGTACTCGTTCAGCACCGACCGAGCGTGGATCCACGGCACCAGGCCCGGCGCGGCCCAAGTCGCCGATATCAAGGGCGGACTTGCGACGGTCGCACCTGGCGAGGGCCTGCAGCCATAGCATAGCCAAGCGAAGCACCCGGTTCGGCACGCCTTCGCTCTCATGTCTTCTCCCCAGAACTGGGGTCACTTTCGGGCGATATGCACTAGCCGCCGAAGACGAAGGCCATCAGCAGCTCCGGCTCGAGCACCGGCGCCCGCGCCGCATTCAATTGCCCCCGGTAGCGGCGGTCGCCCGCGCCGATGACGAAACCGGTGGCGACCGGCGTTTCGCCATTGGCGTCGAGCCGCGCGAATATGTCAGCGACATTGAGATCCAGGGCAAGCTTCAGGTCGTGGCGCGCATCTTCGCTTGGCGCGACCGGCAATTGGCGCCTGACCAGCTGCTGGAACGGCGCGTTGAAGGTCAGGATCCTCTTCGACGATGAGAGCGCAAAAGCCGGTGACGGGCAGGCGACCAGAATGGCGTTGATCGTCTTGATCGACGCAAGCCTTCGCAAGGTCTGGTTTTCGTCGGCCAGTCCGCGCATGCAGGCCACCCGGATTGCCGATGTCAGGTTTCCGGTGTGGGCATGGCTGTCGGCGATCTCGTCGATCAGCATGCCGATCGTGCATTTGCGGCTTTCGGCCATCTGCTTCAGCGCGGTCCAGAACGCCCGCTCCAGACGAATGCCGCGTCGCGTGCCGCCACGTGCCACGACCCGGAATTCCAGCCCGAAATCCTCTGTCGCCATGGGCGGCAGCAGCTGCTCGCGATCGGCGGCGGGAGACGTGACGCTATCGTTCACTCATTGCCTCCTCGCGTGCCTTGTTGATCGGCTTCAGCAGATAGGTGAGGATGGTCTTGTGTCCGGTCTTGATATCGACCGAACAGATCATGCC
This sequence comes from Mesorhizobium sp. 131-3-5, assembly GCF_016756575.1. Taxonomy (NCBI): domain Bacteria; kingdom Pseudomonadati; phylum Pseudomonadota; class Alphaproteobacteria; order Hyphomicrobiales; family Phyllobacteriaceae; genus Mesorhizobium; species Mesorhizobium sp. 131-3-5. The sequence goes on along the minus strand of NZ_AP023254.1, from coordinate 6,347,478 downwards.
GGGGATGATCGAATAGGTCTTGCCATCTCGCGTCAGCGTCGACCTCTCGGTGGCGACGCGTACCTGGTAGTAGGGCTCGCCCGTCTTCTGGTCGACCAGGCTGTCGGCGGTGATGTTGGAGACCTTGCCCTCGATACCGCCGAAGATCGAGAAATCATAGGCGGTAATCTTGATCAGCGCGTCCTGGTCCGGCCGGATGAAGGCAACATCGCGCGGTGAAACCCGCGCTTCGACCAGCAGCGTCTCGGATGTGGGCACGATGCCGGCCACGACCGCGCCGGGCTGCACGAAGGCGCCGACCGTGTTGATGTCAAGCGTGTTGACGATACCGTCGACAGGCGAGCGGATGTCCGTGCGCGCCACCTTGTCGGTGGCGCCGCGTATGGTCTCATCGACGACCGAAAGATCGGCCAGCGCCTGGGTCAGGTCGCTCAGCGCCTCCTGTTGCAGCTGCAGGCCGAGCTCGTTGACTTGAAGCTGGGCTTCGGTGATGGCCGCCTTGGCTTTCTTGATGGATTCACCGGCGAGGTTCAGCTGCCCACGCAGTTCGGTCTGCTCCCGCTCGACGCGGATCTGCTCGGTCCTGGCCATCAGCCCCTTCTTGACCATGGATTCGACCAGCGCCGTTTCCCGGTCGCTGACTTCGAGATTCTTGGTGAGGCGATCGAGATTGGCGTTGGCTTCGTCCAATTCGTTCAGGCGCTGATCGAGACGCGACTTGAGGACCGACAGCTTGACCTGGAAGTTGTCACGGCGCGCAACGAGCAGTTTCTGCTCGTTGTCGCAGATTTCCGGCGCGACCTTCTGAATTTCGGCCGGACAGGGAAATGGACCGTCTATATTGCCGGTCTGCTCGAATTTCAGCCGTGCAATGCGCGTCCGGAGCGCCCTTGCCTTGGCCTGCTGCTCGCCGAGGCTGGACGTGTTCATCGTGTTGTCGAGGCGGATGATGAGATCGTTCTTCTTGACGATCTGCCCGATCTTCACGGCAATTTCCTGAACGACGCCCGGCTCGCTGGCCTGGATGATCTGGGTCTTGGAAGCCGGTATGACCTTGCCTTCGCCGCGCGCGATTTCGTCGACCTCGGCAAAGGACGCCCAGGCGACGGAAGACACAAACAGTGCCCCTATGATGAACAAGGACGCCGACGCGAAAAGCGGCGGCCGGTCTTCCCTTGCAAGCATGTCCTACAACCCCAACGCATTGAATGCGTTCAATAAGTCTGTTTTTCAGGTGCTTGTTTTCTGCAGCGCCTGTATCACTTGGTCCTTTGGTCCATCGGCAACGATCCTGCCTTGCTCGATGACGATAAGACGGTCGGCCAGTTCGAGCATGCTGAAGCGATGCGTTGAAACGATCAGCGTCGTGTTCCGGTCGAAAGCCACTTTGAGCTGCTTGATCAGCTGCCGCTCGGAAGCCAGGTCCATCGAACCCGACGGCTCGTCCAGGAAGACGATTTTCGGTTTGGTCAGCAACAGACGGGCAATCGCCATCGTCTGCCTCTGGCCGCCCGAGAGATTGGTGCCGCGCTCGCCGACATTCATGTCGTAGCCACGCGGGTGACGGGAGACGAAATCGTCGACGCCGGCAGCCTTTGCCGCTTCGACGATCTGCTCATCGGTCGCCTCCGGACATGCCATCAGGAGATTTTCCTTGATGGTACCCGAAAACAGATCGTTGGCCTGTGCGACGATCCCGACCGCGGCGCGAACCTCCGAAGGGTGGTATTGGCGGATGTCGATCCCGTCCAACAGCAGCTCGCCTGATGTCGGCAGGAAGAGCCTGCCGATCAGCCGGCCCATCGTTGTCTTTCCCGAACCTATGCGGCCGATGATGCCGATGCGCTCGCCTGGCTTCACCGAGAAATTCAGACCGGTCAGGACCTCGTTCTCGGAGCCCGGATAGACAAAGCCGACATTCCTGAACACCATGGCGCCGTTGCGAATGGGCCGGTTGACGAAACCCACCGTATCCGGGCGATCCTCCGGCTGCGCCATGATCGAGTTCACCATGCGCAGGGAGAGCATGGCCTGGCGAAGCCTGGACAAGGTGATGGCGATCTGGCCGAGTGGAGACACCGCCCGGCTGGCCAGCATCACGGTGCCGATAATGGCTCCGGTGGAGACGTGTCCTTCCGAGAAGGCGTAGGCGCCGGCCACGATCAGGGCGACGGTGACCATCTGCTGGATGGCCTGCGTTATGTTGCCAGCGGCGGCCGAAAGCTGCTTGATCTTCTCGGATGTGTTGGACGCGTTCTTGGAATGCTCTCCCCATTTTCGCAACAAATACGCCTCGGCCCGCAGCGACTTGATCGTCTCCAGCGTGGAGATGGATTCGACCAGCAGGGCCTGCCGTTGCGAGGCCTCGTTCATGGAGGCCGCGACACGCTTGCCGATGCGCTGTTGCGTGATCAGCCCGACGATCACGGAAGCCACGAAGGCCAGCGCCGGTATGATGACCAGCCATCCGCCGATCGCATAGATGACCAGGAGAAAGACGAACACGAAGGCGGTGTCGATAAACACGCTGATGGTGTTGGACGTGAAGAATTCGCGCACGAATTCATACTGCGTCACCCGATTTGCATATTCGCCTGTCGAGCCTGGCCGCGCCGACAGGGACGAGTTCAGCACTTTCTCGAACAGCAAATAGGAAATGCGCAGATCCGCCTTGCGCCCGGCATAGTCGATGAGGGACGCTCTGGCGGTCTTCAGAAGCAGGTCGAACAGGATGACCGCGGCGATGCCGATCGACAGCACCCATAGCGTCGATATCGCCTTGTTCGGCAAGATCCTGTCATAGACGTTCATGGTGAAGATCGGCGAGGCGATGGCCAGCATGTTGATGAAGATTGCCGCCAGGATAACCTTCGAATAGGTGCGCCAGAACGGACCCATCGTTCCCGTCAGCCAATGTCGCCGCTCGATCTTCGGCGCCGAACCGACATTCATCCCTTCGGCAGTGTTGGCATATGTTATCGAGAAGGAAACGCCGCCACTGATGTAGCTGGCGGCCAATTCGGATTTCGTGATGGTTACGCGGCCGTCTTCCTGGGGAGCGGTCGTGAATGCGCCGTCCTCCGTTTCGGCCAGCAGGGCAACCGGCAATTGACTGACGCGAAACACGATGGCGGGGAGGTCGATGCGTCCCCGAAGAAACTCGCGATGGCTGAATTCGGTGATTTCGAGGCCGATGCGCTCGGCAATATGCCGGATGGCTTCGATGTCGATACGCGTGTCCGACAGCGGCACGCCAGCGAACAGCACCGTTTGCGCGCTCGGCCTGCCGAGATACCCGGCAATGGCCGAGAAGCAGGCCTTGAACGCCTCCTTCGGGGAGAGGATGTTGGGTTGCTGATTCACGATCTGCCCTTAGGGACTTTCGATCGGTCCTTACATCCGCTTACTTTTTCCTGACCGGTGCCAGGATATCGAATGGCAGGTCGTTCTTCTGTTCCGACGGCGTGCGCGCATAGGTTTCCGTGTCGGCCGTTTCCGGTGCGCCGAACTCGGTCCGCGCATAGGCCGCGGCCTGTTTTGGCGGGCGGATGTCCATCGTTTTCAGCAACTGCCCGGTGGCCGCGAGAAGCCGGTATTGGGCGAAGAGAGAGGCGTAGGATGCGGTGTCGGCCAGTGTCGCCGTGTTGAAACGCGTATTCTGCGCATCCAGCACATCGAGCAACGAGCGCTGCCCGACCTTGAATTGCTCGCGATAGGACGCGACCAGCTTCTCGTTGGAAGCGGCCTGCAGCTTCAGCGTCTTTGCCAGGTCGGCTTGCCGGAAGCGGCGATCCCACGATGTGCGAACGGCTTCTTCGATTTCCCGCAGCACCTGGTGCTGCGCAAGCCGCTGCTCGCTGGTGCGACGGATCTGCTCCTGCTCATTGGCCTTGTCGATGCCGCCCCGATACAAGTTCCACCGCAGCACCAGGCGTGCCTGCAGGTCGGATGTGTCGCCATTGTCACCGTCGATGTCATACCCAGCCCGGGCGACGCCTTCGGCGACAATCGAGGGGCCGTATTTCGCGCGAGCCGCATCCACCAGCGAGGCCGCGGCGGCGATATCGCTGTTGGCCATGTGGACGCGCGGATTGCTCTCCCGCGCAAGGCCAATCGCATCGTCCAGCGACCTTGGCAGCGTGCCGGAAACATCGGCCGGCCTCGATGCATTGGTCAACGGCTTCCCGACGGTCTTGAAGAACCGGATCCTCGAGGCCTCCAGTTCCTCCGAGGCTTCCTGCATGCGGGCCTTGGCCGCAAACAGGCGCTCTTCGGCCTGTTGCCGGTCGGCCTCGTTCAAGCCACCGCCAGCAATGCCTTCCTGGATGTCGTGGAGGATTGCTTGGTGGAAGCCCAGGTTCTTCTTTGCCTCTGCCACGATCGAAGCCTGAAGCATGTATTCGAGGTAGTCCTGGACAACCGAGAGTCCGATGAATTCAGACCGCTCCAGCACACGAAACGACGCGCCGTCGACGCGCGAGGCCTGGCGGTTCAATTCGGCCCGCCTTGCGCCGCTGTCATAGAGCGTCTGCGAAACCGTCAGATCGGTTTCCGCCGGATAAAGTGCGTCATCCTCTATCGAGAGCGCGCGTCGGGAGGAATTGTCGAGACGGCGAGCCCCGGCTGACGCTTCCACGTCGACGCTGGGAAGATAGAGGCCCTTGGCCTGACGCAGCTCGAACTCGATTGCTTCGCGATTTTCTATGGCCTGGCCGATTTCAGGATTGGATTCGACCGCAACCGCCATCGCTTCCTTGAGCGTAAGCGCACTCGCACTTGCGCATGTCAGCATCGTAGCCGCCATCAAAAGACCTAGGCGCTTGCCCACAGTCGAGATGCTTCTCGTATTCATCTAACCCGCCCCAACGTTTCCCCTGCGCCCTTGCGGGCGCTGACCCAAGCCTGAGCCTGTCTCAGGCAACTATCCAACAATTTCAAGAAAATATGTGAGTTATTATTAATTTAGGGGAGCCTAAATCACCGGTCTGATCCACAAGGTTGGGAAATGTAGCAAAAATGGCACAAAAGAGGTTGGCTGCGGCTTCAGCCAAACGCTGCCTGGTGTGGAAAAGTCCAGACGCACATACGGCTCAATGCCGGCAGAATCGTATAAAGCCTGCATGGGCCGGAAGGCAGCCGTGGAAATTGGACGGCGTTCGGCCAAGACCATGCGACCACGGCAGCAAGGGCCGATAGTGGATTGAGGGCTGCCCGAATGAACTGCCAAGCACGGGCATAGTGGCGCCCTTGCGTTAAGCCTTGCGCAATCTCTGCAATCTATGCTGACGCCAGATTGTCGAGGTTAAAATGAAGCGCAGGCCGATACTACTCTTCGCTTTTCCGGCTTTCATCCTGGTGGTTTTGGCCTGCGAGCGAATAGCGACCATGCTACTCGGGAGCTATCCCGCAAGCCCCGCAATGTGGAGGATCTGGCTTGAACTGCGCCCCTTGTCGGCGATGTTCTGGCAACAGATCGACCCGTATCTCTATGGTTCGATGGCCCTGGATGCCGTCATCCTGGTTGCCGCGGCACTGGTGTTCTGGAGCGCTTGCCGGGTGAGACCGGCGGCCGCCTTCTTCCTGGCCAACCACGTCGCGCTGCTCTTTGCCGGACTGATGATCGCTTCCAGCAGTCATTCGGAGACGGCGAGCACGGTCGCGGCATTTCCGATGTCCAACGGCCTCCAATTCGCCCTGAAGATCGATTTTACTTGGCAGAACAGCCTGGTGCTCGTTCTGGGCTTCGTGGCCTGCGCGTACTGTCATGTCGCGTTCCTTCGCGAGACGCGACTGCGCGGTGAGTCTCTGGCCCTGCGGCTCATGACTTTGGGACGGGATCTTTAGTCTGGCATAGGGCGTTTCGAAACGTCCGGACGTCGGCAATTGCATGAGGCTCAGCTCCGTCCGGCTTCACCGGAACCCCGATACGCCTCAGTTGATCTTGCGATAATAGACCTTGCCGTCCGGCGTCTCCGTTCGCTGGTAGGCGGGATTCGGGCCAGGGGGTGCGGCACTCCTGCGCTTGATTGGCCGTGGCGTCTCGACAGCCGAGGGTTCGGCCGCGACATCGCTGGTGTCGGAAGAAGCGTCCGCCACGGTGCTGGTGACGACGACGGGTTCAGCCGCGCCGATGCTGCTGTCGTCGCGCGCCGAGGGTGGGTTTTGTGCCAACCTGGATATGCTGCCGTTGATTTCGTTGAAATTGCCCTGCAGTTGGCTGTCCAGCCGTTCAAATCGGCTTTGAAAACCGTTGTTGACCGTATCGAGCCGGGCAACGATCCGCTGCTCGAACGCACCGAGTTCCTCGAGACGTCCCTCCACGGTACGCAGGTCGTTGATGCCTCGATAGAGGTAGATGGCGGCGGTTGCGTTCAGCACGGCGAACAGGGTCAATCCAACGCCGACGACGACGGCCAGCCGCGACCGGCTCGCATCCTTGCCGAGCAGTTGCGGTTCAATCGGCTCGGCCGAGACAGTCGGTACATGCGGGTCGCTGATCGTCGTCATTGAACCACCACCTTGGTGCCAACTGGCACGCGCTTGAAAAGATCGATCACATCCGTGTTGGTAAGGCGAAAGCAGCCCGACGTGCCATCGAATCCCACGCCCGAGGGATCGTTGGTGCCATGGATGCGATAGAGCGTGTCGTGTCCGTCCCGCAGCAGATACAGCGCCCGCGCGCCCAAGGGGTTATAGGGACCCGAAGGCACCAACTCCGGCAGTTCCGGTTGGCGGGCGCGCATTTCCCGGGGCGGGCGCCACTGCGGCCATTCCGTCTTGGCGCCGACCTTCACCACCCCGGTCCAGCCAAATCCGTCACGCCCGACGCTGATCTGGTAGCGCAATGCCTGGCCCTGGCGGGTCACCAGGTAAAGTGCCTTCTCGCTCTTGCGGATGATGATCGTTCCCGGCTGCTCGGTGGTCGCAAAGGCAACCGCCTTGCGCAGGCTGGGGCCCATCGCCGGCAGCGGCGGCCGGTCTGAAAGCCCCGACCGCGCCTCGGCGAAGCCCTGGGCGGACATCGCCAGCACCAGGCCGAGCACGCAGGTGCCGGCCAGCCTGGAGACGAGGCCATCTCTACCGGGCAGCGTCATCGAGCCGCTCTTTGAACATCTTCTTCAGATCCTTGTTGAAGCGCGCCCTGCCGTCCACTTCGGAGGGAAGGATCGCCCGGTTCAAGGCATCGGTCAGAAGGGCATTGTCCAGCGCGACCGATTTGATGTGCGGCGCCTTGAATATCTTCTCTAGCTCGCTGCGCGAAAAATGGTTCCCGAACCATTTGCGCTTGTGCTTGTTGGCGACCAGCGTGATGCTGACCGCATTGCCGCGCAGTTCGCGGATCTTCTTGTAGAGCCGCTTGCCTTGCCGCAGCGAAGCGACGTTGAGTTCGAAGACTATGAAGATCTCGTCGCTGGTCGACAGCACCGAATTGTGCCAGGGCGTTTCGATATTGGGCAGGTCGATGACGATGTCGTCGAAGCGGTAGGCGACGAGGTCCAGAAGCCGGAAGACGAAATCGCTGCCGTGCGGCTCGAAGGGCAGTTGCGGCCTCTCGAACGCATAGAGGGTGAGACCGGACGGGCGCATGAGCTTGATGACATCCATCAGCTCGACATCCAGCCTTTCCGGCTGATTGATAATGCCCGCGAGATCGAACTGGTTGAACAGATTGAGATAGGCGCCGCAATTGGCGCTCTGGAAGTCGAGATCGACCAGGCAGGTCGAGGCCGCGCGCTCGGCCGATTTCGAGGCCAGGAATTCGGCCGCCGACAAAGCGAGCGTCGTGGCACCGGCGCCACCGCTGGCGCTGATGAAGGTGATGATCCGGCTTTTCGTGCCCTGGTTGCCTGTATCGTGGAAGGTCACCGCATTTAGCAGTTCTTTGCCGTCTAGCGGCTTGTGCAGCCAGTCCGAGGCGTTCATGCGCACCAGCACGCGCGTCTGTTCCGACGTCAGCTCATCGGAAACCGCGATCAGCGGCACCGTCGCCCACAGCGCGCGCGCCTCGACGATGCCGGGCTTGCCGAGCAACTCGCCAGCGCCGAGATCGAGGATGACGATGCCGGGACGCGTATCGGCCGGCGGACCTTTGAGAAAATCGTCCGTCTCGGAAACCCTGACGTCATAGATCGCCAGCGCATCGAGCCGCGTCGCCACGTCGCGCTTGAAATTCGGATCCGACGAAAACAGCGCCACCTGCTTGCGCTTGGTCGGTGTAACCTTGGTGTTGATGGCATTCATGGCCAGGTGCTCTTGATGTCTTCGCCCGTGACCGTGCTCAGCATGGAGGGCATGTTGATGTTGGCGAAACCCATCAGTCCCTGGAGGAAGAAGAACTGGAAGGTTCTGTTCTGCAGGCTGACGGTGATTGTCGGCACCGGACCGCTTAGCCGGGTCTGATAGCCAAGGCCGGTGGCCGAGTAAGTGACGACGACGTTGCTGCGCAGCAAGCCCGGGAAGAAGTGGCACATGCCCGGCCGCTGGTTTGTGGCCAGATTGGGACAGGCGTCATCATTGGTGTTTGCGGTGTCGCCACGAAAGATGCGACTGAAATTGGCGGCGCTGAAGCCGCCGCCATTGCTGCAGCCGCCCGTGCCGGCGGTGTAGGTGCAGACGAAGGGACCATAGGCGCCGGCGACAATCGGGGCGCCGGGAGACGAGATCGGACCCGCGGTCGCGAGGTTGGTTGCCACCGCATCCGATATCGCCGCCAGCCGGGCGCCGACCTGCACCGCCTTGGTGGCCGCGTTCCATTGATAGAAGGCATAGCCGAAATCGACGAAGCCCAGGACAAGCGAGAACAGCAGCGTCGATACGATGGTCATTTCCACCATCGCCGCGCCGTCTTCTGATTTTGCGAAACGCTGGATCATGGTCAGAACCGGATCAACCGCTCGTCGTGGGAGCCCTGAAGCGTGATCGGCCCGATGCCGATGAACGACAGCATCCCGACACCGGTGTACGGGTAGGTCCCGGATGCGCGCACGGTGCAGACTTGTGCGGTGGTGGAGCGATATTGGGTAACGCCGCCCACCACGGTATCCTGGCAGGAGTTGTTGGTGGTCACGGTGACATTAGATGTCTGCCAGCCGCTGACGCGCGGAGTATCGGTCACGACGCCGTTGACAACGGTTACAGATGGCTTGCCGTAGACGGCGATGTTGGCGGCAATGGTGGTACAGTTGATCGCCGCCAGCCCGGAGTCGGTATAAAGCTGACTGTTGCAGCGCGCGGCATAGCGAGCGGCGTCTGTAAGCCCGGCCTCCATAAGCAGCTTGTCATGGATCAGGTTGCCGAACTCGAACACTCCCGCGGACAAAACCAGCATCAGCGGCGTGATCAGTGTCATCTCGACAATCACCGCGCCGCGTTGATCGCGACGAAATCGACTGAGATATCGGGACAGCATCTTGAACATCGCGGTCACCGATACAGCTGCGCTTCGTCGCGCAGGTAGTTGTCGAGCGTACCGTTGCCGCCTTTGCCGGTGATGTCGACCAGTTCGACGTAGATATTCTTCCCGTCCTTGATGGGCTCGGTGATGAAGAAGCTACCGAACCTCCTCACGGGAATCCCCGTCTGGCGGCCGCTGAAATTCGTGCCCGAAGCCTGAAGCGCATTGCAGTCGAGGATTGCGCCGTAAAGCAACCGGCGGTCTGGGATCGAGATTGGGGTGCCTGCCGCCGCAGGCGGGACACCCGTTTCGCCACCGACTGCGGCGTCCTGAGAGATATTGTTGTCGATCTCGTAGCGGTACACCTCATAACGTGTCGGGAGATTGGCGCCGGTTCCGGATAGAGCCGCTGGCACGGCGCGTGTGGGATGATTGGCGGCCCAGTAGCGCGCGAAATTCCAGTTACCGTCGCCCATGCGGCCGCCCATCAAGGTGCAGTTGCCGGCGATCTGGCACGAGTCACGCTCAAGCCCGACACCCTTTGTCGGGTCTGTTTCGTAGTCGACCTTGTTGCTCGAGACGAACTGGCTGCCGTTCTTGGCACCCTTGCGCACATTGACTCCAGGTCCGTCCGAATAGTTTGAAGAATCGATGCCGAAGCGCGAGTTGATGCCGTTCTCGACAGGGCCGGCATTCTGTCCAGGCTCGGTATTAACGCCGTCGCGCGAATAACAATTCTGCGGCTTGGAGTCGGCGAGCATCTTTTCGAGCTGATTGGCGCCATTGCCAAATGGTGAAGCCAGGAAAGCGAAGTTGCCGGGAAAATAAGATCCGTCGCCGCGCAGCACGATCTGACGGCGACGGTATTGCCTGGATTGTGCCGCCTGTTCGAGCGTGACGCCGCCGGTGATGGATGTGTCCTCATACGGATTGCACATGAAAACGGGCGTGTAATCGCAGACGCCCGACGTGAACCCGGCAGTCGCCCGGGCTGCAACGTTGAAACCGTTACTGGCCGAATTGCCCGTCAGAAACGACGCCGGGAATATTGCGGCGAAACCGGTCGGCGCCACCTTCACTTCAATGAATGCAGTTTCATCTTCGCCGATGGATTGCGTTGCATTGGCATAATTTGCGCTGGTGACCGGGGCTCCGTCTGTTGCGGGTAAGCTCTTGAGGAAACACCACGAAATGTTGCCGGCGCTGTTGCATTGTGCGGTGCCGCCCGGTTGCCCGGACGTCAAAGTGAACCGACCATTGGCGCCAACGGTCGAGAATGCGGCCTGGTTGGCAACCAATGTCGCCATGGCGCGTTCGGCCCTAGCCCATGAGCCGGGCAAGCCATCGAGCTCGGCGGCTCCGGCCAACGCAAAGGCATCGGCGCCCTTCTGCAGGTCGTTATGCAAATTGTTGACCCGGCTCATGTCGATCGCCAACAGCGAAAAGCCGATGATCGCCGGCAGCGTAACGCTGACGAGGAGCAGCGCTATTCCCCTCTGATCGTGCCAGAACGCGCGAATGGTTCGCAGCATGGCTCTTACTCTTTGCTCCCCTGACGCCAGGTTTCCTCGTATGGCCTGGCGCGCTGAAACCGCATCCTTCCGTTTCAGTTTACGGCGTCGTCGTCGTCACACCCGACCCCGCCCCGCCGACATTGACCGTGATGGCAGGCGGTGGCGGCGGTGGTGGTGGAAATTTGTAGTTGTTGGCAACTGCGGCTGCGCGCGCACCATCGCCTCCTATGTGTGTATTCCTGGAGGCCGGGTTGAACGGATCGACCGTCTGCAGAAGCGAATTGTACTTCTGCGAGTCGCCCGCGGCCAAGGTCACTGAATCGTAGTGATTCAAATAGTCCGCCGCACAGCCCGTCAGCAGACCGGCGCTCAGGACGAGGATCAAGGCGCTATTTTTTGACATAGAGCATCTTGTCCTTCGATTTGAAGTTGAGCATGTGGCCATAGGGGCCGGTGACGCCGTCGCCCGTTTCATATTTCCGGATCATGTCCTTGTTCACTTCGAGCTGACCGAGCACGAAGAATTCCGGGTCGTTGGCGGGCCGCGTCTTGTCGAAAGGCGTTGCCAGCTGTTCGCCGGGCTTCACCGGCCGCACGATGTGCGGCGTGACGATGACGACCAGTTCCGTCTCTTCCTTCTGGTTGCTCGAATTGCGGAACAGCGTTCCGATCACCGGCACCTGACCGAGCCATGGCACCTGGTTCTGCAGCTTGGTGGTCCTGCTGGACAAAAGCCCGCCGACCGCGAAGCTCTGGCCGTCGCGCAATTCGACGACGGTGGACAGTTTGCGGTTGGTGAAAATCGGGTCGCCGGCGGTGGTGAAGCCGTTCAGGTCGCTGACTTCCGGCGCCAGGTTCATGTGGATCTTGCCGTCGTCGAGTACGACCGGCGTGAACAGAAGATTGACGCCGAATTGCTTGTAGACGATGCTGATCTCGCCGTTCTTGTCGAGAGTTCGGATAGGAACTTCGCCACCGGCGTTGAAGCTTGCTTGCTCGCCGGAGAGCGTGGTGAGATTGGGATTGGCAAGCGTGCGCACCGCGCCCTTGGCCTCAAGCGCCTCGATGTACAGATCGACCTTGATGTTGCTGTCGATGACGCGGGTGAGCAGCGCTCCGAAGGGAGTAGAGGTGGACAGGAGGTCGCTGAGAAAACCGCCGGTGCCTAGCACCACATTGTCCTTGTCGACGGCGGTAATACCGGTTCCGACTTGAGTCGTACCCCGGCTGTTTGTGCTCCTGATCGACACGCCCAGGTCGCGGCCAGCATTGCGCTTGGCCTCCAGCACGCGTACTTCCAGATTGACCTGCTGGCTGTCGTCGACGATGACGGAGTTGATGATAGCGTCGGGACCATATTGCTGCGCAACCGCCATGATCGCCGCCAGCGTGGCGCCGTCCTTGACATGACCGCCAAGCCTGACCCTGCCGTTGACCGAGGCGACTTCGATGCGCGACCTTGGCGCCACCTGGCGGATCGCCTGCGCCATGTCGCTGACGTCGACGCCGACCTCGATCTGGATGACGCCGAGTGAACGCTTGTCCGTTGAAAACAGATTGACCGTGGTGGTGCCGGCCCCCTTGCCGATGACATAGAGCGTGCGGTCGGTCATCGGCTGCGCGTCGGCGATTTTTTCGTCACCGACGACGATATCGCCAAGTGTGGCGTTCACCGCGATCGTCACCGACTGCGACATCGGCAGGAAAACACGATGGACGCTGGGATTCGACACATCAATGAAGCGGTCTGCGGCCTCGGCCACGAGACTCCACGTCGGCAGCGTCGCGAAACAGGACAGCGCGACCGCCGCCATCCTTACCCAAAACCCCTGCATCCCCGTCTCCCCGATTGCTGCCTATGGCAACCCCATTTTATTAGCTGCAGCTTATCACGGTTGTCGCGGCACGTCATATGTCTCGAGCTTCACACCCCGGAAAACGCCCACGGTGGCACGCGACGGCGGCTCAGGTGTGACATATTTGACAACTTCCCGGGCTTCCGGCGCGGAGGCCACCGCCGGAGTCGGCTTGACCTTGCCCAACTCGTCGAGCTTGCTGCCCACCCGGTCCACGGCCTGTGCCAATCCTGCGATCTTGTCGTCGGCGCGCTTCTGTGCATCTTCCGCGCGCTGACGTTCGGCTGCCGCAGCAGCGTCGGCCGCGGCCTGCCTGGCCAGTTCGGCTTGCTTTTTGGCGACGTCGGCCGGCATTTCGCCGGTCAGGTCGGAAAGCGTCACCCGCTCCGTCGTCTCGCCCTTGCTGGCGGCGGCCTGGCGAAGCGCCAGCGACAACTGGCCGGCGCCTGCCGCCAGCGTCAGCTTCTGCGCGTCCTTGGTGCTGGCCTCGAGCGTGACCGATTTGACGACGGTCGGGCTGTCCTTGCTTTCGTCGGCCACCTGGTCGACGGCGAGCACCTTCATGCCCTGCAGCAGCACGTCGACAAAACTCTGGTCCGTGCCGTCACTGTCACGCACGGTGCGCGTCAGCAGCACATCGACCCGGTCTCCCGGGAAGACGAAACCGGCGACACCAAGCACGTCGTTGACGCGGATGGAAACTGCCTTCATGCCTTCGGCAAGCACCGCCGAAAGCGTGGCGCGCTGGCCCGGGCCGGTTATCTTGGTGGCAAGAACCGGTTCGTTGACACCGATCGACTGCAACGCCTGCTTGGAGCCGCCGCCAGCCGGAAGGTCCTTGGTGAGAAGTTCCTCTGCGGTCCTGAATGCGCCGGCCGGAACCGCGCCTGCAGGCCACGCGACTTCACGCAATTTGTCGGCGGACAGGGTGTCGCCGAACTTCAGCGCAACAGCCGCTACCACGACAGTATCGCGCTGGATATCGTTCGTCTGAGCCAGCGCGCTGCGCTGATTGGCCAGCCAGATATTGGCGAGCACCACTGCAAGCACGCCGAACACGCCGGCGAGGACGATCATGATGACAGTATTTGCACGCATAGCCCAAGCCCCCAAGTCCATAGTGCGGGGTTCGCCCGCAGCGACCGATGTCAGGCCCAGGTTTAAAACCCGGGCCTGAATGTTAGCTACGGTTGGCGTGGCCCGTCTGTGCCTCTCCAACCACTTAGTTTAGTTGCCGGCGGCTAGGCCGCAGGCGTAGCTGCTTGCAGAGTGGTATTCAGTGTCGTCCACTGGCCACCCACCCATGTGCCGACTAAGATTACTGTGGCTATGACAGCCACGGTAATGATGCCGAGCAGCACCGTATATTCGACCATGGCAGCGCCTTTTTCGTCGTCGCGGAACTGCCGGGCCACAGTCATAAGCTTCCTCACGCCAATTTCTCCCTTAAACCCGACGAGACGAACGGGGATGAAATTCATACCCATTCCCGTCATCTTCAAATCGGCAGCCAACACGCAAAGGCGACATTGTGAACGAAACCATGCCAGTCTTTGCGCGTATTCCGGCCTGCCAACCGAGGTCGATCGATCTCTCGTTCTGAGGACAGGACCAGGACTTTACGGCTCTGGCCCTGTAAGAGAATCACGCGGCGGCTGGTGTAGCAGCCTGGAGGGCGGTGTTGAGCGCGGTCCACCTTCCGCCGACCCAAGTGCCGACCAACACCACAGTAGCGATGACCGCAACGGTGATGATGCCGAGCAGGACCGTATACTCGACCATAGCAGCGCCGTTTTCGTCGTCGCGGAACTGCCGGGTCATCGTCATGAGCTTCTTCATGTCAATTTCTCCCTTTTGGAGGTTAGAACCCGACGAGACAGAGCCAAGGATGAACCCCATACCCAAGCATCCCCCGTCATCTCGATCCTAGGTCTCGAGAAATTGCGGAGTCAAACGGGATTAATGTTTCCTTAACTTTCCAATACATGAACCTTCGAGTTGAGCGCGGCCTGAAATTCCAGCAACACCTTGATTCGTCTAATTTTTCAAGCACTCTTAACCATTCGTTCACAATTATGTCGCCATGCTAATTGAGCTATCCCTATTTTAGCAGTTTGGCATATTCCTTTATATCTAAGGGGTTATAGCCAATTATGGGATGGCTATCGGTGTTTGAGCACGCAAGGGACTCGGGCGCTCCGAGGCTTGATGCTTCACTCATGACTGACGGCGTAGAGACCGGATACAAAAACGATATTTTCTAGCGCCGCTTCTTAACTATGTTGAAAGTATTGCCTGGGCGTGAGCCGTCCTGGCGCTTGTGCGGCGGTTGGTTAACGTTTAGTTTCCGCTAATGTGCGCTGGAGGGGTATAAGGGGTTATGCTGGGGCGGTTCATCAAGGGTGGCGAGACGCGGATCGAGCCAAAGCTGGAGTCGACGGCGGTTCTCCAAGTTGCCAGCGGCGCCTCGCCTGTCGCGGATCTCGAACCGCATGGCGACGAGTTCCTGGCGCTGAAAGTCGATCTGCATCGACATCTGATTGACCGGTTCAACCTCGCGTCACTCGAAACTGCGTCGAAGGACGAGATCCTGAACGAAATCCGCCCCATCGTGCGCGAGTTCGTGCGCGGTCGCAACGTTCCGCTAAACGCGCGCGAACTCGATCAGCTGACCAGCGACACGGCCGACGAAATGCTTGGCCTGGGGCCGATCGAGCCATTGCTGAAAGACGATTCGATTGCCGACATTCTGATCAACACCCACAAGCGTGTCTTCATCGAGCGATATGGCGTGATCGAGGAAACCGCGATTCGCTTCCGCGACGAGGCGCATCTGTTGCGCGTCATCAACAAGATCGTCTCGGCGATCGGCCGGCGTGTCGACGAATCAGCACCGATGGTCGATGCCCGGCTGGCAGACGGCTCACGCGTTAACATCGCCGTGCGGCCGATCTCGGTGGACGGCCCGCTGGTCTCCATCCGTAAATTTTCCAAGAACCCTTATTCTCTAGAGCGTCTGATGGCGTTCAACTCGATCCGACAGCCGATGGTCGATCTGCTGCGCATCGCGGTACAGTCGCGCAAATCAATCCTGGTTTCCGGCGGCACCGGCAGCGGCAAGACCACCTTGCTCAACGCGTTGTCGAGCTACATCCCGTCGAGGGAACGCCTGATCACCATCGAGGATGCGGCGGAGCTGCAACTGCAGCAACCGCATGTCGGACGGCTGGAGACGCGCCCGCCCAATGTCGAGGGCAAGGGCGAGGTCCGCCAACGCGAGCTGCTCAAGAACGCACTGCGCATGCGACCGGACCGCATCATCGTCGGCGAGGTGCGCGGCGAGGAGGCCTTCGACATGCTGCAGGCGATGAACACCGGCCATGAAGGCTCGATGACCACCATCCACGCCAACACGCCGCGCGATTCGATCTCGCGGCTCGAGCAGATGGTCGGCATGGCCGGCATGCCGATGACCAATGATTCCATCCGTGCGCAAATCGCCTCGGCCATCGATATCATCGTACAGACACAACGGCTCTCGGACGGCGGCAGGCGCGTCACCTCGATATCGGAACTGACCGGCATGGAAGGCAATGTCGTCCAGCTTCAGGAAATCTATCACTTCGTTCGCCGCGATGTCCGCGCCGATGGCGCGATTGTCGGTGAATTTCGCGCCACCGGTGTACGGCCGCGTTTTGCCACTGAAGCCGCGGCAATGGGGTACCATTTCGCAAAGGACGCATTCAATCCGCAGGTTCCACTCTGATGCCGACCGGTCAGACCCTCCTCTACTTCATTTATGTGCTGGCGGCGGCATCGGTCATTCTCGCTGCCGAATCCTTCTTTCTTTCAATCGCCGGTCGGCGAGCGCGGGCAGGCGTCATAAATCGACGCTTGCAGAGACTGGGAGAAGAAAAGCCGGCCGAGCAGAGTTTGCAGGGACTGCTGCAGGAACGCGGGTTGACGGCATCGGGGGACTTCATTTTTGGCGCAATCGCGCTCAACCGGCTCTATACGCAATCCGGCATCACCGGCAATCCACTGGCTTTCCTGGCAGTTTTCCTGCTCGCCGGCCTCGTTTTGGCGCTCCTTTTGCCGTTGCTTCTGCACTTTTCCGTCATTGTCGCCGTCATCGTCTTCCTGATTGTCGGATTTGCCCTGCCGATTCTCGTTTTGCGACGTGCCAGGGACAAGCGGATCAAGAAATTTGCGGTCCAGCTTCCCGATGCACTCGATATGATCGTGCGTTCTCTGCGCGCCGGCCACCCAACCACCGTCGCGATAGGGCTGGTTGCACGTGAAATGCCTGATCCGCTCGGTACCGAATTCGGCATTGTCTCCGACGAAATCAGCTTTGGCCTCAGTCTGGAGCAGGCTGTTCGAAAATTGTCGGAGCGGGTCGGTTTCGAAGGCCTGCATCTGCTTTCGGTGTCGCTTTCCATCCAGGCCAAGACTGGCGGCAATCTCACTGAAATACTGTCAAACCTGTCGTCGGTATTGCGTGAACGCCGGAAATTGCGCATGAAGATCAGGGCACTGTCCGCCGAGGGTCGCATGTCGGCTTGGATAATCTCGCTATTTCCGCTTCTGATGCTCGGCGTGTTGTCAATCGCTGCGCCGAGCTTTTACGGTGACGTCTGGGGCAACCCGATCATCATGCCGGTGTTTGTGATCTTCGGATCTTGGGCGTTGTTGGGCGACTTCATAATGTACCGAATGGTCAACTTCGATTTCTAGTGGCGGGCAGGGGACGTGTTTAGCAATCTAGGAAATTCAGCCACGCTGTTGTCGCTCGCTATCTTCCTGGCAGCAGTGGCGCTTTTCTTGCTGGCCGCCTTTATCCTCATCCCGGTCTTCCAGACGAGGAAGCTGGTCACACAAACCCTTCTGGCCGAGGGGATCACCAATCGCCGCTCGCTCCATGCCCAGCAGGAGCTCAACAGGATTTCCGCGCAGCGACCGGTCGATGCCTATTTCCGCGGCCTGGAAAAGGAACGCGGCGAGCCGAATGCGCTGGAAGCGAAACTGTTCCGGGCAGGGTTCTATCAATCAAGCGCACCAGTGATTTACACGCTCTCTCGCCTCGGCGCCGTCTGTATCGGCTTCCTGGCCTGTTATGCGGTTCTATCGCGGGTGTTGCCGCCGCAATTGCCGGGGCTCGTGGCGTTTGCAGGGTCAGCCTTGATCGGGCTTGGCTGCATGGTCATTCCCAGTATTGCTCTCGACCGCTTCGAGAAGGGGCAAAAGCAGGTTTATCGGCGCGGCTTTCCCGATTTCATGGACATGATGATCACCTGTGCTGACGCCGGGATGAGCCTGGAAGCGGCCGTGGAGCGCGTCGGCGCCGAACTGGCCGGCACGCACAAATGGCTGGGCATTCAGCTGTCGATCGTGACCCTGCAGTTGCGTGCGGGCAAACCGTTGCGCGAGGCATTGCGCGAACTTGCCGACCGCATCGGGCTTGAGGAGGCGCGCGCCTTGGCCGTCCTGTTTCGCCAATCGGAAGAATTGGGCACCAGTCTTACGGATGCACTGCGCATTTACAGCGACGAAATGCGCACCCAGAGAATCATGAACGCCGAGGAACGTGCCAACGCGCTGCCGGTCAAGATGATGATCCCGCTGGGCCTCTGCATCTTTCCGGTCGTGATGATGGTCGTCATGCTGCCTGTGCTCATCCGCATGAAGGGCATTTTCTTCTAAATGTTTATATGCTTTGGTTCTAAAATGGAGTCGGACGACTCTTGGGAGACAAAATGACAGGGCCAATGCGCCTCGCAGTTGTAGCCGCAGCCAGTCTTTTGATGGCGCTTGCCGGTTGCCAAACGAATGGTGCGGACAGCACCGATGGTGTCGTGCGCACCAACGAGCCGTCGAAAGGCGACGTGACGGCCTTTGGCGATGCCTTCGACGGGCTGAAGACAGTCGGCAACGTCGAGTATTACGCCTCGGACCAGGCCGTGGCCGAAGCCACGAACCAGTTTCGCGCCGAAAATTACGGTAATGCTGGTGCCTTGTTCTTCAAGGCGACGCAACTGGCGCCCAATGATGGCGGTGCCTGGATGGGGCTGGCCGCTTCGTGCGACCGCATCCACCGCTTCGACCTCGCGGACCGGGCGTATGGCCGAGCCTTCAAGCTGGTTGGCGCGTCACCCGAATATTACAACAATATCGGTTATTCCTACCTGCTGCGCGGCAAGCTGCAGGACGCACGCAGCAGTTTCCTCAAGGCCTATGAATTGGCGCCCAACGATCCGACGGTAGCCAACAATCTGAAGCTGCTGTCGTCGAGCGTGCAGAACATCGAGCGCTAGCATGTTGCTCGTCGAAGTGCTGCTGCTGAAGGCACTCGCCATACCTTTGCTCGCAAGGATTGCGTGGCTGGACTTCACGACACAGAAGATAGCCAATCGCGACGCTCTGCTGCTGCTCTGCCTGGGGGCGGGGTCGCTGCTGCTTTTGTCGCTTCAGTCGGGATCGTGGTGGGATATGGGGCTGAGCGCCATCGCAGCGCTTGTGCTGTTCGTGGGGCTCTTTCCGTTCTGGGTTCTGCGAAAGGTCGGTGCAGGCGATGTCAAGCTGATGGCAGTCGTGCCGTTTCTGGTCGGCGGGAATGATCTCGTCGGGTTTTCCATCTTGCTGCTGCTGTTCGCCCTCGCCACGGCCATGGTTGTGAAGAATCCGTTCTTGCTGCCGCAAGGCGCGTTCCGCGTCTACGTTCAACACCTTGATCGCAAAGGTGTCGTCCCGTTTGGCGTGCCTATCTCCGTGGCGTCGATTTGCATAATCGCCTTGCAGGTCGGATACGGCTTTATGGTCCCCGGCTCTCTATCGATGTGAACAATTGACGGGCGCTAGGCTACCTACGCGCTACTTCTTCGGGCGCCGGCTTGACGACGGCATCCGCTATATTCCGGCGTTGTTGAGTGCCGCGCACGAACGGGTAGCCGTGCTGGCCGATATAATCCGTAGGGATCGCTTCATCGACTCCATACTTCTCGGGCATTCTGGAGCCTGGAATATGGAATGTACCGAACAGCGCGTCGATGATGGCCAAGTGACTGGCGAAGTTCTTGTCATAGGCGTCGCGTTGATCGGCATGATGCCAATGGTGGAATTGAGGGCTTGCGATCACCCATTTGAGCGGCCCGAAGTTCATCCTGACGTTGGCGTGTAGAAGCAACGCGTGCCCGGTAGCAATGATGACGTACACCGCGATGGCCTCTGACGAAAATCCCAGAAAGAATACAGGCAGAAGCGAGACAGCCTTGGTGACGATCTGGTCCACCGGATGCGCCCGGAAGGCAACTATCCAGTCCAACTCTTCAATGCCGTGATGGATCGCGTGAAATCTCCAGAGCGCCGGGATAGCATGAAACGCCCGGTGTGAGGCGTAGACGCCGAGATCGGCCAGGATGATGATTTCTATAACCTGGAGCCATGTTGCTTGACCGCCCACCGTCGTTGTTACCGTCGCCGGTACCAAGGACGCCGAGGCACTCATTGCCGCCGCCGCCATAAGGAATATGCAGATCTTGAGGAACGCGCCGTTGACGACCGCGTAGATCACATCGGTGCCGATGCCCTTGCGGAAGATCTTCTGTTGCGTCCGCAGGGCGAGCATGTGCTCCAGCGGTACGAAGATCAGGGCGCAAATGAGCAGCGATTTCAGACCAAAGAGGTCCATCGGCTCCATCTCTCAATGTCATTTACCAGAGGAGTGAACCACTTCATGCTCCCTCACACAAGGCAATGGTTTCCAAACAGTTAACCGGTGCGCCCTGACCTTCTGCCCGGGAGGCTTTGATGGCCTGATGATGCATCTCGATTGGCGGCCAGTTTGGCCGTTAACGCTTTGGAAACCATTTGCTTGTCGGCGCACGCAAGGAATGCTTCAGTGCTGCTTTGCAGGGGGCCAAAATGTTGAATGAAGATTTTCTCGGCCGGATCGCGATCGTCTGTATCATGACGGTCCTGGCGGTTCTCAGCGCGATTCCTCTGCTCGCCTATTTTCATCAGAACGGATCGGTAAATTCGCTGGCCGTCGTCAATCAAGTCTTGGCGACTGTTATATCCGCCCTGCAGGTTTTCCTGACGGTCGGTCGCCTCCCGCCAAAAGGAACCGCGCAGGGAATCGAGCCAAGGGTCACTTCTGTAGCCGGAACTTTCCTGATCATCGTTGCAATGTTTGTGACCCCAGCACTGGAAAGCGAGGCAGCGCAAATGGTCGCGCTGTGCCTGATTTTCGTCGGCATGGTGGGCTCCGTGTTTTGCCTCTACTGGCTCGGCCGCTCGTTCTCCATTATGGCTACGGCCCGGCAGTTGGTTACCTCTGGCCCATATTCCATTGTTCGCCATCCGCTTTACATCTGCGAGGCGACGTTCATTCTTGGGATGATCCTTTCGCACTTGTCGGTGTTGATGGTGGCGTTAGGCGCGGTCCAATTTCTTCTGCAGTATCGACGTGCACGGAACGAGGAAGGTATCCTTCGGCAGACGTTCTCCGAATATGATGAATATGCTCGGCGCGTTCCGATGCTTCTGCCGCGTTTTCGTCGTTCGGAAGTGCCAGCACCTGGCCAGTGATAAGACCGCCACGCTTCCAGAACAATGAGAGGTAAGCCCCAGCGATCATTTTGGTGAAATGGTTCCGCACCAGAACGCTCGATGATGTCACGATCGTGATAGCTGCGCCGAGACCTTGCCGGATAAGCGGGTCGATGGCTAAATAGACCACCACAGGGGGAGAAGGCATCATGGCACTTCACCTTTCGGCGGATGCCCCGGCTTCAGTCGCGACCGCCCCGCAAAAATATCTCTTCGGGCCGTTCATCGACTTCTTCATGCTTGGCGGAAGCGCGCTTCTCATCCTGCCGGTCCTGTATTTCCTGCCGTTACGGTATGAAGCCACCGTGACGCTGACGATGTTCTTGCTCTCGCACCTGATAAACCAGCCGCATTTCGGTCATTCGTACCAGATCTTCTATCGCAATTTCGCGCGCAAGGTGCGCGGCGAGGGTTACGGCCGGAGCCTTCAGATACGCTATATTATCGCGGGCATCGTCGTGCCGCTGGCGATGATTGCCTTCTTTGCCTACGGCGCGCTGACGGGCAACGCCCGCCTGCTGGGCAATGCGACAAACGCGATGGGCTTTTTCGTCGGCTGGCATTACGTCAAGCAAGGCTACGGCATGCTGATGGTGGATGCCGTGCTGAAGCGCAAATTCTTCAGCGATCAGGACAAGAAGGTGTTGCTGTTCAACGGCTACGCCGTCTGGCTGTTCGCCTGGCTTCAGACGAACGTGGTGATCACCCAAAGGCAGTTCTGGGGCCTGGACTATTACACCTTCGCGGTCCCGCCATGGCTCATCACCATCGCCATGTCGATCGCCGCCGCCTCCTCGGCGGCAACCGCGGTGATGTTCATCAACCGCTGGCGCAAACATGGTGGGGCGCTGCCGTATAATGGCGTCGTCGCCTACGTCGTGTCCCTCTATGCCTGGATCCTGTTCGTGACGCTGAACCCGCTCTGGCTGCTCGTCGTGCCGGCGATGCATTCGTTGCAGTACCTGGCCGTGGTCTGGCGCTACCAGACCAATGTCGAGCGCGACCGTGCGGATGCCGTCGAGAAGTCGCCGTTGAAGGTCTTCGCCATTCTCGGACCGCAGTACAGGCTGCGGGTGCTGGCCTTCATCGTCTTCGGCGCGATTCTTGGGGCGCTCGGTTTCTGGCTGGTGCCGATGGCGCTGACGGCCATGGTTCCCTACAACAAGGCGGTGCTCGGCTCGTCGCTCTTCCTCTTCATCGCCTGGATCTTCATCAACGTGCACCACTACTTCCTGGACAATGTGATGTGGCGGCGCGGCAATCCGGAAGTCTCGAAATATCTGTTCCGCTGAAGCGGTCGGTTGAAGTCACTCCGGGGTAGGGAAGGTTCGTTCCCGGCGCGAACACGATTCGTTAACCAAGATGCTGTTCATCGACAGGACGAGTTCGTAGGACGGATGCCCGCCTGGCCGGCGAAGCCTGCGTGTCCAGGGTTCGAAAAGAAGGCTCCGCCTCCGGCGAAGTCGTCAAATCGCCCGAAACAAGAACAATGTGCAAGGCATGAACGTGACTGAAAGCGAACAGAACGCGCCCGGCGCCTCCCATCGTTGGACATGGTTGCCGGCCATTGTCGTCGCGTTGCTTTGCCTGTGCGTCACCAGTGCGTTCGCCGAGACGCGCGCCTTGAAGATCCAGCATCTCCATACCGGCGAGAAGGCCGAGATCGTCTTCAAGCGCAACGGGCGCTACGATCAGGCGGGATTGAAAAAGATCAATTTCATGCTGCGCGACTGGCGCCGCAACGAGCCGACCAGGATGGATCCGCGCCTGCTCGACCTCGTCTGGCAGGCCTATCGCGCCAGCGGCTCGAGCGGCTATATCCATGTCGTCAGCGCCTATCGCTCGCCGGCGACCAACGCCATGCTGCGCAGCCGCTCGAAGGGCGTGGCCCGGGAAAGCCAGCACATGGTCGGCCGCGCCATGGATTTCTTCCTGCCGGATGTGCCGCTGAAGAAACTGCGCGACATCGGCCTCAGGATGCAGGGCGGCGGCGTCGGTTATTATCCGACCTCCGGCTCGCCTTTCATTCACATGGACGTCGGCAATGTGCGGCATTGGCCGGGCATCAGCCGCCAGGAACTTGCCAGGGTCTTCCCGAACGGCAACACGCTGCATGTGCCGAGCGACGGCAGGCCGCTGCCCGGCTACGACCAAGCGCTTGCCGCCTACAAATCGCGCAAGACCGCCGGCACGCCCAACATCGAGCTGGCAACCGCCGACGGCGGTCAGCGCAAGTCGCGCGGCCTGCTGGCGACGCTTCTGGGCGGTCGCGGCGCCGACGAGTCCGGGGATATCGTCGAAGCCGCACCCGCGCCACGCAAACCGGCCAAGTCCGTTGAACCCAAGACCGCGGGGCAGGGCATCGCCGTCGTGCCGCCGCAGGCAGCCCAGCGGGCGGACATCCAGATGGCTTCCGCCGGTGCGGCCGAAGAACCGCTCGCTGAGCAGAAGGGCAAGACGCCGGAAGCGATCGTCATGGCCATGGCGCCCAGCGCGGTGCCGTTGCCCGCCTTCGCCCCGCGCGCCGTTGCCACGGCCAGCATTCCGGCCCCGCAAACCGCGCCGTTCGCGATGGCTCGCGCGTCCACGGCGCAGGCCGAACCCTCCGTGACCAAGCCGGTGGTGGCCAATGCCGAAATGCCCTTGGGCAAGACGGAAGCCGCTGCCGCGAGCGCGCCGGACGTGGTGGCGCTCAACGCCCCCTTGCCGACATGGCGGCCGCAGACTGAGGCAAGCCTGGCGCGTCAGCCGGAAGCGGTCAAATCCGCCGATGCCGTCGCTGCCTTGCTGGCCATGCACCATCCCGATGTCGTCCTTGATGGATCGGCCGCTCAGCGGGTTGCCGTTCCGGCACCGAAATCCGAGGATCGTGTCAGGACCAGCCCCAAGGCCGATCGTGTCCAGCCACGCCTCGATCCCGAGGCCACCGCCGTGATTGTGCCCGTGGCGGAGCGCGGCATTTCCGGGGGAACCGGCGCGGCAGCGGCGCCCGTCATTGCAGCCAATTTCATCCGCACGGCCCCGCAGCAGGTCTATCTCGACGGATTCCAGCCGCGGGGACAGACGTCGGATCACCGCCGCTTCACAGGTTCCGCCGTGAAATTCCTGCCCATCGCCAGTTTCAAATAGGGGGCTAAGGCTTCCGAGCGGATGCCACCCGTCGCCATGGCATTGGCCAGACGCCGTGTGCCAATATCGGCATTTGCACTGGTGGCTCGCCCGTGATCCAAGGCGACGATAAATCCAGGCTTTGCATTTGGAGCGCTGAATGACCGGATGGACACGCCGCGGGCTCTTGAAAACGGCCGCCATCGCTGGCGCAACCGGAGTGGGGCTCTCGGCCATCGGCAGGCTTGGCAGCCTCGCCGCCGCCAGCCCGGAACCGGTGGTGCTGCAGACGGCCAAAATCCAGGCCAGGCTGATGGATATCGGCCCGACCAACAATGTGCTGACCTATGGCAATGCCGGAATGCCGCCAGTGCTGAGGATGAGGAAGGGCGAACCCTTCGCGGCGCGCCTGGTCAACGCCATCGATGATCCCACGACCATCCATTGGCACGGCATTCGCCTGCCCAACAAGATGGATGGAGTGCCCTTCCTGGTGCAGCCTTACGTCTACACCGGCGACCATTTCGACTACGCCTTCACGCCGCCCGACGCCGGCACCTTCTGGTATCACCCGCATTGCAACACGCTGGAGCAGATGGGCCACGGCCTGACCGGCGTGATCGTTGTCGAAAACCCGAACGATCCGAAATTCGAAGCCGAGTTCGTCCTCAATCTGCGTGACTGGCGCCTGGGCGACGACGGCCAGTTCATCGACCAGTTCCGGCCGCGCGACGCCGCGAAAACCGGCACCTACGGCACCGTGCGCACCGCCGACTGGCTTGACCAGCCGCAATATGACGCGCCGGCCGGAGGCCTGGTGCGGCTGCGCGTGGCCATCACCGATGTCACCCGCATCTATGCCTTTCGCGTCGACGGCGCCGAGGCGATCGTGATGGCGCTGGACGGCAATCCGGTGCCCGAGCGTTTTTCACCCGATGCCTTGCTGCTTGGGCCGGGACAGCGCATGGAGCTCGCGATCCGCATGCCAGACCAGGAAGGCGCGGTGGTGAGCCTGCGCGATGTCAGGGGCACCAGGCCCAAAATCCTGGCGACCGTGCGGGCGACGGGCAGTTCGCTCAAGCGGGATTTTCGCGACGTTGCGCCGCTGGAGGTCAATCCGGTGGCGGAGGTCGATCTCGCCGCCGCCCAGCACATTTCCCTGGCGCTCAGCGCCACGGCGGAAAACGTCCCGAGCGACGGCATCTGCGGTTCGCTAGGCTACAGTTTCTGGGCCATCAACAAGGTGCCGTGGCCAGGCGATACATCCGATCCGACCGCGCCGCTGGCCGAACTGAAGCTTGGCAAGAGCTATGTCATCGACATGGAGAACCTGACGCCGCAATCGCATCCGATGCATCTGCACGGCATGAGCTTCAAGGTGCTGTCGTCCTCGACGCGGCCGGTGCAGCCGCTGATTTCCGACACCTATCTTATCCAGCCCAACGAGAAGGTTCAGCTCGGCTTCGTCGCCGACAATCCCGGCGACTGGCTGCTGCACTGCCACATCATCGAGCACCAGAAATCGGGCATGACGAGTTACGTCAGGGTGGTCTGAAGCCAGGTTCGAACGGTTTCGTTGGCAAAAGCGGGTGGTTCCCTGCTATTGCCGCATCCAAAATCAAGAAACTGTGGACATCTCACGCATGACCAATGTCGCCTTGACCGGACTTGCCCGCGATCTCGCCAGCCGTGCCGCCGACGGTCGTCCGGTGCGCATCGGTGTTATCGGTTCGGGCGAGATGGGAACAGACCTCGTCACGCAAGGCATGCTGATGCCAGGCATTTCGGTCTGCGCCGTCTCCACCCGGCGCCCGCACACCGCGCGTGATGCCATCCGCATCGCCTATGGCGACGAGGCGATGGCAGTCGAGGCAGACGCGGCGTCGAAAGTCACCGCGGCCATCGAGGCAGGAAAGATCGCCGTCACCTCGAACGAGCTGCTGGTCACCAATCCACTGATCGACGTCGTCATCGACGCCACGGGAAAACCGGGCGTCGCCGCCGATTTCGACCTGATGGCGATGGAGCATGGCAAGCATCTGGTGATGATGAATGTCGAGGCCGACGTCACCATCGGGTGCTATCTGAAGCAGCAGGCCGACCGGCTTGGCGTCGTCTATTCGGTTGGCGCCGGCGACGAGCCGTCGAGCTGCATGGAACTGATCGAGTTCGCGTCCGCCCTCGGCCTGACCATCGTCTCGGCCGGCAAGGGCAAGAACAACCCGCTCAACCACGACGCCATGCCCGACGACTATCGCGAGGAAGCGATCCGCCGCAACATGAACCCGCGCATGCTGGTCGAGTTCGTCGACGGCTCCAAAACTA
This sequence comes from Mesorhizobium sp. 131-3-5, assembly GCF_016756575.1. NCBI lineage: Bacteria > Pseudomonadati > Pseudomonadota > Alphaproteobacteria > Hyphomicrobiales > Phyllobacteriaceae > Mesorhizobium > Mesorhizobium sp. 131-3-5. The sequence goes on along the minus strand of NZ_AP023254.1, from coordinate 6,320,674 downwards.
TGGTCGAGATGTGCGCCATCGCCAACGCCACCGGGCTGGTGCCCGATGTGCCCGGCATGCATGGCCCGAAGGCCGACCGCGACGATCTCGTCAAGGTGCTCGTCCCGCGCGAGGATGGCGGACTGTTGTTGAAAAAGGGCGTCGTCGACTACACGATCGGCAAGGGTGTGGCGCCCGGTGTCTTCGTCATCGTCGAGGCCACACATCCGCGCATCATCGAGCGCATGGACGATCTGCATATCGGCCATGGTCCCTACTACAGCCTGTTCCGGCCCTATCATCTGACATCGCTGGAAGTGCCGCTCACCGCTGCCCGCATCGTGCTTTCCGGCAAGCCCGACATGGTGCCGCTGCCAAGGCCGGTCGCCGAGGTCTGCGCGGTCGCCAAGCGGGACCTGGCGGGCGGCGAGACCTTCGATGCGATCGGCGAGACCTGCTACCGTTCCTGGACGATGACCGTCGGCGAAGCCCGAGCCCAACGCGCCGTGCCGGTCGGCCTGCTCGAGGGCGGCAAGGTGCTGAAACCGGTCAGGAAGGGCGAACTGCTGACCGCCGACAACGCCGCGCCCGACCAGACGACGAGGCTGTTCGCCTTGCGCCGGCTGCAGGACGAGATGCTGTACGGGGCGTACTGAGCGCTTACTTCCCCAACTCGATCGATCGCAGCCGCGCCGCTTCCACGGCCTGCGTCAGCAGGTTGGTCAGCCGGTCTTCGCCCATCAGCACGCCAAGCGCCGCAGCCGTCGTGCCGTTCGGGCTGGTCACCTGCTGGCGCAGCACGCCCGGTTCCTCCTGGCTTTCGGCGGCCAGCGAGGCGGCCCCATAGACCGTCTGCATGGCGAGCAGCCTGGCGGTTGCCTTCGGCAGGCCCGCCTTCTCGGCGGCCACGGTCAGCGCTTCGATGAAGTGGAAGATGTAGGCCGGCCCGGATCCCGACACGGCGGTCACCGCATCCATCAGACCCTCGTCGTCGATGGTGGCCACTTCGCCGCTGGCCGACAGCAGGTCGGCGACAAAGCGCTTGGTATCATCCGAGACGAGCGGGTTGGAAAACACCACCATCATGCCCTTGCCGATGGAGGCGGGCGTGTTGGGCATGCAGCGCACGACAGGCGCGCGGCCGCCGAGGATGTCCTCGAAGGTGGCGACCGGCGTGCCGGCGGCGATGCTGACGAATGTGGTGCGTCCGTCGCCGAAACGCTTGTAGGCGGCGGTGACATCGCGGATCACCTGGGGTTTTACCGCGATGACGACAAGGTCGGGCACGGCGTCGCCCGGAATCTCACTGGCATCCGCTGATGTGGCGCAGCCAAGCGTTGCGGCGCGCTGGCGCAGCTCGGAATTGGGTTCGACCACGAAAACCGCCGAGGGTGCAAGCTTGCCGGATTTCAGCCAGCCCGAAAGCATGGCGTAACCCATATTGCCGCAGCCGGCGAGAACAAGCCTGATCGTCATCGAAAGCCCTCCGAAGGAAGGCTTTGACATAGACGCTCACGGTTCAGGGGGGAAGCCCCGTCAGGACGGACCGGGCGATCGCACGTTACGGTTGGAGCTACGCACTGGGATCGGCCGTAGCGACACCTGTCTCAGGCCAAGCACGCCGAGCACGAAGAACAGCCAGACCGGGTCGCCGCGATGGAAGAAGAAGCTTTCGAGGAAAGCGTTGAGCGCGGTGAACAGCACCACCATCATGAAGAAGTCGCCGAGATAGATGTTTTCCTTGCGCAGCGGAATGCGCATGTAGTCGCGCAGCGGCGCGATCAGGAAAGTATAGACCGCCACGCAAAGGGCGGGGATGCCCATCAACACGGCGATGTCGAGATAGCCGTCATGGCCGTGCACGATGGTCCTGATATCCCATGGCCGGTCGAAGGGCTGGTCCTGGTTGAGCAGCAGCGGCGTGCCCCAGAAGCTTTCATAGCCGTAGCCGGTCCATGGTTTCTTCGCCAGCATCGAGCCGGCGAACTCCCACAGCGTCGTGCGGCCGGTATAGGTCATGTCGGGAAAATAGATCGCCGCCAGATGCTTCACCGGCGGCAGGAAGACGATGCCCAGCGTGCCGACCGCGGTGGCGATGATCGCCAGCGTAAACAGGATCGGCGTGCCGAGCCGCATGCCCATCAGGCTCGGCAGAACGACGATCAGGATTGAGAACGGCACCAGGCCGGCGGTGGTCTTGGAGCCGGTGTGCAGCATGAAGATCATCGCGGCGCAGAAGATACCCGCGCCCCACCAGCGTTGCCCGCGCCGGTAGAGGTAGAGGCCGGCGAAACTGAAGCAGGCCATGATCGGGCCTGCGATGTTCTTGTGGGTGAACACGCCGCGCCACAGGCCCGCATGTTCGGGCTCCTGGGAATCGGCCGTGTGCAGCGCTTCGTGCGGAAAGACGATCAGGCCGACATAGGAGAGGCCCATCACCACCACGGCGGTGAATATGATGACTTTCGAGAAGGACTCGACATCGCGCGGCAGCGCCAGGATCGTTGCCATGGTCAGGATGCCGATCATGGTGAAGGACGCGGCGCGCATCGCCGAGGGCGGGTCGGTCGCCAGCACCACCGACAGGAAGAAGAAGCCCAGCATCAGCCCCCAGGACGGGCTGAACAGCGAGCGCACGATGCGCGGATCGGCGAAGGCCATCAGCGAAAAGATCGAAATGGCGCCGAGCGAACCGAAGCCGAGCTGATTGACGATGTCGCCGCCGTCGCCGGCGAGTTCGGCGCCTGCCGGCTGGAACGGGCGGAAGGACACCATGATGACGGTGAACAGCAGTGCGGCGACGGCCGTCGCCACGCCGTCGCGCGTGAACGCGTCGCTGAGCGGGGCGCGCTCAGTTTTTCTCGGGCTGGCGATACTGCTCATTGGCATATCCGAATTCGGCCAGCACGCGGCCGAGCGCCACATGGACGGGGTAGATGGCGATCGCCGGCGATCCTGTGCGCGCCAGCCGGACCAGGCCACGAAACGGCGCGGCGGCCAGCAGCGCCAGGCTTTTCGCCAGCACCCTGGCGCCGGCCAGCGGCGTGCCGGCGCGCTTCTTCTTCTCGACCAGCGTCGAGATCACGCCGTTGCGCAGGCTGCGGGCCCGGATCCAGTCGGGCTCGACGCGCCGCGCCGGGACGGTCTCGCGAACCTTGGCCTCGGCACACCAGCCGAGCACAAAGCCCTTCTGCGCCGCACGGCTGAGAAAGTCGGAATCGCCGCCGCCCATGAAGTTGAATCTGAGATCGAGGAAGGGCGGCCCCATGGCGATCAGCACGTTGCGCCCGACCAGAAGATTGCCGGACGAATAGAGCGCCGGCACGCGCCCGGTTTCCCGGTAGGGCGGCGCGAACACCGGATGCTCCGCCCATCTTGCATGGACAGCGTCTGCGAAGACAGGCACTTGCGGGCCGCCGACAATATCGGCGCCGAGCGTCTCGGCAGCCGTGCACATGCGTTCCAGCCAGTGCGGATCGGCGATCTCGTCATCGTCGATGACCAGCAGATGCCTGAAGTTCGGAAAGTGCAGCATCGCCGTCTGCCAGCCGGCATTGTAGGCGCTGCAATTGCCGCGCTCATGCGCGATGATGACCATGCCCGGCATCCCGCCACGCTCGAACAGCGGCAGCACCGCCTTGGCGCCTTCCCGCGCCTCGGCTTCGTTCTCCATGACGATGACGGCAAAGCGCCTGCCGGTCCGCTGCGCGCGCAGCGAAACCAGCGTTTCCAGCACCTGTTCGGGCCGCTTGAAGGTAGGCAAGGTGACGACCGCTTCGACAGCCTCGACGTTAAGCCGGGGAGACCGTCCAGCGATCGATACCGAACCATCCGATGGCAAAGGGATCATCCGTGTCCAGCCACATGGTGAGTCGCGTTCTGGTAGCACCACGGTGATAAGGTTTCGTTAATCACCTTGCACGGAGAGGCCCGTCGGGCAGGGGCTTTCGGCCGTTGATTGTGCTCGCTTAATCAAGGGTTCACCGCGCTTTGCTACCGGCTACACCACAGGATAGGTGAGATGCATCTGCTGTTCGCCACATCGATCGTGCCCGACGGCGCTCTCGCCTCGGGCTACGAGATCGCCAATGCTGCGATCATCGCTGCGTTGCGGCGGGCCGGCGCGCGCGTCACGGTCATCGGTTTCACCTGGCCCGGGAAGGCCGCGGCCGACCCGGAAAACACCGTTGTGCTGGGTGCGATCGACGTGCGCACGGAAAGCGCCTCGGCGCCGCAAAAGCTCGCTTGGGTCGGCAAGGCGATGCTGTCGGGCCTTACCTTCGCCTCGGTCAAGCTGCGTGCGGTATCCGAGCACGAAGTGCAGGCCGCTCTCGAACAGGCCGGGCCGTTCGATGGCTATGTGCTGAATTCCGTCCAGTTCGCCGGCGCCTTCGAAAAGCTCTTCGAAGACAAGCCTTCGATCTTCATCGCCCACAATGTCGAGCATCTCTCGGCGCGGGAGAACGCGGCTGCTGCCGCCGGCCCCTTCCAGCGCCTGCTGTTCCGCCGCGAGGCAAGGCTGCTCAAGGTCGTGGAAGAGCGTCTCTGCCGCCGCGCACGCTATGTCTTCACGCTGGCCGAGGAAGACCGGGCGGCACTCGGTGTCGCTGCCGCCGACCGATCGGCGGTGCTGCCGCTGGTGACCGGCGCCGAGGCGCCAACCCGGAACGGCCCGCGCCGGATTGAATGCGACGCTGCCCTCATAGGCACCTGGACCTGGCAGCCGAACCGCATTGGCCTTGACTGGTTCCTGGGCAAGGTGGTGCCGCATCTGCGGCCCGATTTCCGCATCCGCATCGCCGGCCACGTGCCTTCGGGCGTCACCTCGGCGCATCCGGGCGTTGAGTTTGTCGGCCGTGTCCCGGATGCCAGGGCGTTCGTGTGCGGCGCGGCCGTCGTCCCGCTGATCAGCACCGCCGGCAGCGGCGTGCAGCTGAAGACCATCGAGACCTTCGAACTCGGCCTGCCTTCGGTCGCCACCAGCCGCTCATTGCGCGGCATCGACCATCGCCCCGACAATTGCGTCGTCACCGACGATCCGGCCGGCTTCGCCAGGGCCCTGGAGGCCGCGGCCGCCGATATCAGGGACGTCGATGGCGGCGCGTTCCGTCATCGGCAGGTCAAGGCGCTGGATGTCGCCATCCGGCATGGCTTGGAAAAACTCGGGGCCGTCAGGCAGGAGGTGTTTGCATGAATATGCACACCGCCCGCGCGGCCTTCGGGCTCGACAGCTTGAAGAGGATCCTCGGCATCTCCGTGCTCGCCATCCGCTGGGACGATGCCATCGCCCTGCTTGCCCGCCTGATTGCCGAGCGGCGCTTCACCAAGGTCAGTTTCCTCAACGCCCACAATGCCAACATCGCCTATTCAGACCCGGTCTTCGCCGAGGCGCTCGACGATTTCCTCATCCTGCCGGACGGCATCGGCGTCGATCTCGCCGCGCAGCTTCTCTATGGCGCGCCCTTTCCGGACAATCTTAACGGCACCGATTTCGTGCCGGCCTTCCTGCAGGCCTCGACGCGGCCGCTGACCGTCGGCCTGCTTGGCGCGACGCGTGTCAACGCCGAGGCGGCGTCGGTCAAGCTCGCGGCCCTTGCCGTGCAGCACAATTTCGTGGTCATTCATGATGGCTATTTCTCCGCCGCGCAGGAGCCGGAGATCATCGGCCGGATCGCGGCGCTGCGGCCCGATATGCTGCTGGTCGCCATGGGCGTGCCCCGCCAGGAACTGTGGATCGCCCGCCACATCGACGAACGCCACTGCACGATGCCGGTCGCGGTCGGCGCACTGCTCGATTTCCTGAGTGGCTCGGTGCCCCGCGCGCCGCTGTGGATGCGCCGCATGCGCCTGGAATGGCTGTTCCGGCTGGCGGTCGAGCCGGGCCGGCTCTGGCGCCGCTACGTCGTCGGCAATCCGGTGTTCCTGTGGCGGGTCGTCAAGCAGAGATGGTCGCGCGGCGCCGAAACGGCCGGAGAGCTCCGTTGAACAAAAGGTTCGTTCCAGACGCTCTCGTCGGCCCGGGCCTGTTGCCGGAGACGCCGACGGCGGCGGTGGTGACGGCGAGCTACGCGCCGGATTTCGAGCGCTGCCGCCTGTTGTGCGAAACGCTTGAACGGCATGTTTCCGGCGCCGCGCACCACTACATCCTGGTCGAACACCGCGACGTCGCGCTTTTCCGGCAGCTGGAGACCAACCGGCGCACAGTTGTCGACGAGCGTGACCTGCTGCCGCACTGGCTGCGCGCTTTCGACGATCCGCTTAGCCTGTTCCGCCGGCGTGTCTGGTTCAGCCTGAAGACGCAGCCGCTGCGTGGCTGGCACGTGCAGCAGCTGCGCCGCATCGCCATCGCGGCGCATGCCCGGGAAGACGTTCTGGTCTTCTGCGATTCCGACGTCGTTTTCCTGAAGGCCTTTGACTGCGGCGCCTTCTGGCGCGACGGCAAGGCGCGGCTGTTCCGCCGCGACGGCGTGCTTGCCGATGACGGTCACGACGAGCATCGCATCTGGTCGACCAATGCGGGTTCCGCGCTCGGCATCGACCCGTCGCGCGCGTCGGCCCACGACTATATCTCGACGCTGATCGCCTGGCGCCGCGACACCGTGCTTGCCATGTGCGGCCAGATCGAGAAGGCCCATGGCCGCGCCTGGGTCGAGGTGGTGGGCTCGGCGCGCAGATTCTCCGAATGCATGATCTATGGTCGCTATGTCGACGATCTGCAGGACGGTGCCGGCCACTTCCACGGTTCTGAGGAATTCTGCCGCGTCCACTGGACGGGAGAGGCCTTATCGGACGACGAGTTTCGCCGCTTCGTTGCCGGCATGGCGCCGCAGCAGGTGGCGATCGGCATGCAATCCTTCATCGGCACCGATATCGGCCGCATCCGTCGTCTGATCGGGCTGGGTTAGCCTGAGCAGGAATTCAGGTCAGGACGAGCCGAAAACAGTGGCTTCCGAGAACCGGAGCGGAGCGTACTACTGTACGTGAGCACCGGAAGCGCAGGGAGCCGCTGTTTGCAGGCCGGCCTGACCTGAATTCAGATTGCTTTCGCCGGCCTGCGCAGCGCCGAATAGGTAAGCAGCATCGAGGCGAGATAGAGCAGCAGGAAGACGATGTTGAGCGACAGCACCAGCGTTGACGTATCGGTGATGGTGGTTAGCACATAGGTCAAAAGCAGCGCCTTCAGGGCGGCTAACAAGCCGAGATTGAGCGCCCGCACCGCCGTCTGGCCGCGCGCGAACAGAAGCTCCGCCTGGTATTCGACCAGATTGCGCAATCCCGGAACGCAGATTGCCAGCGCCACCAGCGGCGCGGCCTCGGAGACGTTCCTGCCGAGGGCGTTGGGGAAGAAATGCAGCACGATGCCGAGCGCCAGCAGCGCCAGCGTCGAAACCAGGAACACGCCGCCTTCTATGCCGCTCTTGACCGCCAGCCGCGACAACAGGTCCGGCGCGCGCATCATGCGTTGCACCAGCATCATCGAGAAGGTGCGGATCGGGATCGCGGTCAGGTCGACCAGCCGCATGATGATGGCATAGATGCCGGCCAGATGCGGGCCGCCGATCGCCAGCACCAGCAGCTTGTCGAATTCCGATTGCAGGTAGAACAACACTTCCGCGCCGGCGACGTAGATGGAATCGGCAAGCCGCCTGAGATAGAGCTCGATGCGCAGCCGCAGTCTTTGGCGCGGATAGAACCAGCCGAAAGCCAGAACCAGCGAGGCGGCGTTGGCGCCGATATAGAACCACGACCACGCCCAGATGCTGTGTTGCGCCGAGACCATGAACAGCACCGCGCCAAGCGCCCGCAGTGCCGTCGCCATGATCGCCAGGATCGCAGCGCGGCCGAACTTGCCCAACCCATTGTTGACGATCAGCGCCACCTCGACCGGCCGCCACAACAGCGCTTCGGCAAACACGATCGCCGAAAACACCGACAGCGGCACGGTGCCGGCGAAGAAGATCAGGTAGACCCCGAACGAGGCCAGCGTCAGGAGCGGCAGCGAAACGACGCCGAGCAGCAGGAAGCCGGCCGTGAAGGTGCCGATCAGATTGGGGCGGATGGTGGCGGTGCGGTAGAGCGCCGAGATGAAACCGAAGGCCAGGATCCGCGACAGCATCACGCCGGCCGCCGAAGCGGTGGCGAACATGCCGAATTCGGAGATCGACAAAGTGTTGGCAAGGGCGATGAAATAGGCCAGCGAAAACACCAGTCGCCCGCCGGCGCCGCTGATCGCCGAAAAATAGTCGCGCACCAGCCCCCGTCGCTCGGCCACGAAAGTGCCGATCCGGGCGAAAGTGCGCCTTTGCGGTATGCCGCGAGCTTCGGTCATGTGCCGGGAAGCCATAGGCGGGAAAGCTTAACGTGCCGTTCTGAGGCCCGAAGGCGCTGAAATTCCGGCACTTGAGGTTATGGAAAGCTTACACGCCGGCCTGCCGAAATTAACCTTTTGTTTCCTATGCTTGTTTAGCGTGGCTTAACGAATAGCCGACCGCCGCTGCCCAGCGGCCAAAGAGTGAAGCTCCAAGACAATGGTCGACAGGGAAAACCGTGAAGACTGGAGGCGCGAGCGTTCGTTGCTGGCGCTCGGCCAGGCCATGCGCGGTGAGGACGACGCATCCCTGGTCTCGATAGGCGATCGCGCGGATTCGGCATGGCGCGAGGATGCCGCCACGCGCCATCGCCTTGCCCGTTCACGGCGCGAAGCGCGGACGAACCCAACGCCGTCCGCCGCCGCCGGAACAGAACGCTTGCGGCCAGAGCGGGAAGCGGCTGCACAAGACGACGCCTGGCGCTCGCAAGAGGACGCCGACAATCTGCAGCCGGCCATGCCGGATTCAAGGCAGTCCGCTGGAGAACCTTCCGGCAGCACTCGCTCGCATGACACGGCCGGATCCCGCCAGGCAGGCGAGCCCAATGCATCCTTTGACGATCGCAGGGACGATCAACAGTGGAAGCCGCTGATCGATCCGATGCAGGTCGTGCGTGGCATTGCCAGGTCGAAACTGCTGATCATCACCACCACCCTGATAGGTGCCGGGCTCGGCATCGCGATCGCGCTGTCGACACCGAAGAAATACGAATCGATGACCGAATTGGTCGTCGATCCGCGCGACCTGAAACTTTCGGACCGTGACCTCACCCAGATGGCGGTTGTTCCCGACGCGACACTCGTCAATGTCGAAAACCAGATCAGATTGCTGACCTCGGGCACGGTGCTGGGCAAGGTCGTCAACAAGCTCAATCTCGCCGACGATCCGGAGTTCAATGGCCAAGGCTCGGGCGGCCTGGGCGCCATGTTACTGATCCGCTCGATCCTGTTGCGCCACGACGGACCAGGCGGTGCCGATGAACCGCGTCGCCTGTCGCTTGCCGTCGGCAATCTGGCTGAAAGCCTTTCGGTCGAGCGCGCGGGCAAGACCTCCACGATCATGATCGGCGTCACCACCCAGAACGCCCAGAAATCGGCGCGCATCGCGGAAACGATGACGGATGTCTTTCTGCAGACCTCGGGTGAATTTCAATCCCTCACCGCCGGCCGGGCCAACAACGAATTGACGGCAAAACTCGAGGAGATGCGCAAAAGCGTCGAGGCGGCCGAGCGCAAGGTCGAGGATTTCAGGGCCACGCACGACCTTGTCGACGCGCAGGGCCACCTGATCAGCGATGATCAGATGCTCAAGGTCAACGAGCAACTGTCGGTTGCTCGCGCGCGTACGGCGGAACTGAACGCCCGCGCTGCCTCCGCCCGCTCGATCAATGTCAATTCGGTGCTTGGCGGTACTTTGCCGGAAGAAATCAATTCCAACACGATGAGCGATCTGCGCGCGCAATATGCCACGCTCAAGCAGGAGGCCGATCGTGCCGCGGTCCGGCTGGGTCCGCGCCATCCCGAACTCCAGGCGCTCAACGCGCAGCTGGCCGGCGCACGCGATCGCATTGCCGCGGAACTCAGCCGCATCGCCTCGTCGCTGCAGGTTGACCTGAAACGCTCGATCCAGGTCCAACAGGACCTTTCGTCCCAACTGGCGCAGATGAAGGTCCGCAGCGGCGACGTCAACAGCGACCTGGTCTCGATGCGCGAACTGGAACGCGACGCCGCGGCCAAGCGCTCGGTCTATGAACAATATCTTCTGCGCGCCAAGGAGATTGGCGAGCAGAAGGGTATCAATACCGCCAATATGACCGTCATCTCGCCGCCCTCCATTCCGCTCGAGCCGAACGGTCCATCGCGGGTCGTGATGGCGCTTGCCGGCCTGTTCCTGGGCTTTGCCTCCGGTGTTGGTCTCGGTGCCATGCGCGGCGCCTATGAAAGCCTGCGCGAGACCGCCACATCGCGCTCGCGCCGCGACCGCAAGGCGCCTGTCGAAGACCAGGCATTCCGGGCAGCACCGCCGCCCGCGTCGCCAATGCCGGCAGCGCCCGTGCCGCCGGTGCCACCCCCGCCACCAGCACCGCCACCGCCCTTGGCACAGGCCGAAGCCGCTCCCGCCAAGCGGCCCGGGCGGGTCGCCGCGCTCATGGCGAAATTGCGCAATGCTCTGTCCCGCAAGCCATCCACTGAGGCGGACGATGACAGCGGATTCGCCGCCTTTGGCGACAAGGCGCGGCCGGCGGATGCTGCTATGCCCTCCGGCTTCCCGAATCCGGATGCCGCCTTCATGCCGCGGTCGTCGGACTACTCGCGGCCGCCTTTCCCGCCAGGCTTCGATGCCACCTACTCCCAGCCGATGGGACCGCCGTCACGGTCGCCCCTGATGCCGCCACTGCCGATCTATCCGGCTCCGCCGCCCTATCCCCCTGCATTACAGGCCGGCTCGATGCAGCCCTGGCAGGCGCCGCCGCCTGCAGGTTACCCCTATACCCAAGCCATGGCGCCCTATGCCGGGCACATGCCGTATCCGCCGCAGCCCGCGCCGCCGCAACCACCGGCCTATCCACCGCAGCCATCGGTGGAGCCTTCGCCGGTTGAGGAAGGCGCCGAACAGGCGCCGATCGAGGAAATTCGTGCCAGCCTGCGCGAATTCCGCGAGGCGGTCCGCGAACTCACCGAGAGCCGCGCCCGCCGCCGCTACTTCTGAGCCGCACGATACATCACCGAGGCCGAATAAAACCCTCCCGGTTTTCGCGTAAACGGCATTGGACGGCGCTTTGACGGGATTGCGTGCCGGAATTTTCGTGACAATGCCGCACTGCATGTTGCCGGCGCCGGGACATCGCGTCTCGAAAGCGGCGTTGCGCGAAACAGGGTTGAGGATGGTTCATGGCCGAAGTGATTGACGGAAAGAGCGTTGCCGAGGATGTGGTGCGGACGGTCAAGGCGTTGACCGCCGAGCTGGTCGCCAAGGGCAACGCCAAGCCTGGTCTGGCCGTGGTCATCGTCGGCGAGGATCCGGCCAGCCAGGTCTATGTCGCTTCCAAGTCGCGCACGGCCAAGGAATGCGGCTTTCATTCGCTCCAGCACACGCTGCCGGCCGAGACTTCCCAAGAGGCGTTGCTCAAGATCATCGCTGACCTCAACGCCGATCCGGCCATCAACGGCATCCTGGTGCAGCTGCCGCTGCCCGCCCATATCGACGCCGGCAAGATCATCCAGGCGATTGCGCCTCAGAAGGATGTCGACGGCTTCCATTTCATCAATGTCGGCAAGCTCGGCACGGGCGAGCTCGACACGGCCTTCGTTCCCTGCACGCCGGCCGGCTCTATGCTTCTGATCGAGCGCGTGCGCGGCAAGGACCTGTCCGGCCTCAACGCCGTCGTCGTCGGCCGCTCCAACATTGTCGGCAAGCCGATGGCCAATCTGCTGCTTGCCGCCAACTGCACCGTCACCATCGCCCACAGCCGCACCAAGGAACTGCCGGCGCTTGCCCGCACGGCAGACATCCTGGTCGCCGCCGTCGGCCGGCCGGAAATGATCAAGGGGGATTGGGTGAAGCCGGGCGCCACCGTCATCGATGTCGGTATCAACCGCATTCCCGCGCCGGAGAAGGGCGAGGGCAAGTCGCGCCTCGTCGGCGATGTCGCCTATGCCGAGGCGGCCAAGCAAGCCGGCGCCATCACGCCGGTGCCCGGCGGTGTCGGGCCGATGACCATTGCCATGCTGATGGCCAATACGTTAGCTTCTGCCTACCTTGCGGCCGGATTGAAGCGGCCCTCCTTCTGAGCCCGGGTTGACCCTGAAAGCGCCAGTTTTGCCGAACCCCACCATTTCCCCGGAACGGCCGGTCACGACTGATCCCGTTCAAGGTGGCCGGCAGTTCGCCTTCCTGCTGGTCGACAAGTTTTCCATGTTCTCGTTGGCCGCGGCGATCGACACGTTCCGGTCGGCGAACCGTCTGCTCGGCCGCGATTTCTATGGCTGGACCACGGTGTCGGCCGATGGCGATCCGGTGATGGCGTCCAACGGCCTGCCTCTCAAGATCGACTATGCCGTCGCCGACCTGCCGCCGGTCGACATCCTCTTCGTTTCGGTAGGGCTGACAACCGAATTTCCCGGCAAGAGCAAGGTTCTGGCGGCGTTGCGCAGCTGGGGCCGGCGCGGCAACGCGCTCGGCGCACTGTCGGTCGGGTCCTACCTATTGGCCGAGGCCGGCCAGCTCGACGGTTACCGCTGCACCATCCATTGGGAAAACCGCGCCGGCTTCATGGAGCGCTTCCCCGACATCAACTGCACCGGCAATGTCTTCGAGATCGACCGCAAGCGCTACACCTGCGCCGGCGGCACGACCTCGATCGATTTGATGCTGGAGATCGTGCGCGGCGATTTCGGCTCGAACCTCGCCAATGGCGTCGCCAACCAGTTCCAGCACGAGCGCATCCGCTCGGCCGGCGACCGCCAGCGCGTCGGGCCGGAACGCGATCTGACCGGCAAGTCGGAGAAGCTGAGGCGCATCGTCGAGCTGATGGCCGACCATCTCGACGAGCCGCTCTCGGCGGTGCAACTCGCCAAATCGGCCGGCCTTTCGGTGCGCCAGGTCGAGCGTCTGTTCCTGCGCCACCTCAACGTCACGCCGGGCCGCTACTACATGCGGTTGCGGCTGGAGCGGGCGCGCGAATTGCTGCGCCAGACCAACATGCCGATCCTCGACGTGGCGATCGCGACCGGCTTTACCTCGCACTCCTATTTCGCCCAGAGCTACCGGCTGCAGTTCGGCAGGCCGCCTTCGGAAGAGCGCCGCACCACCTACTGAGCCGGGGCTTCGGTCTGGCTCCAAGACGCCTGCTGCTCGGGCGATCCTGCCGCATGAACGCTTTTTTCCCCGCCCAGAGGCCTGAGCGACACGGCCGCGCCGGGCTTGTGTCCTGACGCCGCCTCAAATAGCTTCCCTGTGCGGATTAGGGGGCTAACTCAGGAGATTTCGATGGCGGTATTTGCGCGGAGCTTCGCTGCGGCGATCCTCCTTTTGTCGATGACGACGTTCGGCTTTGCCGCAAACAAGGTCATCATCATTCTTGATGCTTCCGGCTCGATGTGGGCGCAGATCGACGGCAAGCCCAAGCTCGAAATCGCCAGGGAATCTCTGAGGACCGTGCTTCAATCGGTTCCCGCCGACGACGAGATCGGCTTCATGGCCTACGGCCATCGCGAAAAAGGCAGCTGCGAGGACATTCAGCTGATCGTGCCGCCTCAGGCAGGCTCGGCAAGCGCCATCACGGATGCCGCCGACAGTCTGAAATTCCTTGGCAAGACGCCGTTGACGGCGGCCGTCAAGCAGGCGGCGGAAGCGCTGAAATACACCGAGGACAAGGCAACCGTCGTCCTGATCACCGATGGGCTCGAAACCTGCGGCGGCGACCCCTGTGCACTGGGCAAGGAACTCAAGGCATCCGGCGTCGACTTCACCGCCGATGTCGTCGGCTTCGGATTGACAGCCGACGAGGGCAAGCAGATCGCGTGCCTGGCTGAAAACACCGGCGGCAAATACATCCAGGCCTCCGATGAGAAGGCGTTGCAGGAAGCCTTGGTCGAAACCGTCGCTGCCCCGGCGCCGGCACCCGCGCCTGAACCGGCTCCCGCACCGGCGCCTGCGCCGAAAGCCGCCGAGGTCGACTACAACCTCATCCCGCAAGCGTTCTTGAAAGAGGGCGGCGAGGTGCCGAAGATCGACGTCTACTATAAAGTCTTTCCGGACGATGCCAAAGGTGTCGGTGGAGACCATGTCAATGACGGCTACAATGCTGTCAAATTCCACGTTCCCGCTGGCAACTACATCGTCGTCGCCTCGAGCGGCGGCGCCAAGGCCGAGCAGAAGGTCACGCTGACGGCGGACAAGGCAACAGAGCTTGCGCTCAATCTAAACGCCGCCGAGCTCTCCATCCACGCCCGGCCGGCGCCAGGCGCCGATGTCGACCGCAATGCGCAGATCAGCATCGCCTATCCCGGCGGCACGTCGGACAGCAACTATGGCGAGGTCAAGTTCGTCGTTCCGGCCGGCGAGACCAAGGTCACCGTGAAGCTGGGAGCCGGCGAGGCAAGCGAAACCATGCAGCTTGCCGCCGGCCAGGTCGTCGACAAGGACATGATCGTCGGCGTCGGCAAGGCCAAGGCAAACGCCTTCTACACAAAGGGCGGCGAGAAGGCCGAAACCGATGTGGGTTGGAAGGTGTACAAGGCGGCCAAGAAGCTTGATGGCAGCCGCGATCAGGTGACTTACGCCTACGGCCCCGACAGCCAGTTCGATCTGCCTCCGGGCGACTATGTGATCGGTGTCGACGTGCAGGCCGTGTCCACGGAACAGCCTTTCAGCGTGACGGTCGGGCAGATGACCGATGTCAACGTGACGCTGAACGCGGGCGTCCTGGCCGTCGACGCGCCAGGCGCGGATGGCTTCAAGATCTACGAGGCCAAGAAGAACATCCAGGGCGAACGCAAGCAGGTGACCTACGCCTATGGCGAAAAGATGCAGTCCACGCTGGCGGCGGGCGACTACGTGCTCGTGACCAACTTCACCACAGACAAGGCCGACAAGGAAACGCCCTTCACGGTCAAGGCCGGCGAGCGGAGTGAACTCAAAGTCGAGTAGCATCCGGCAGGACAAACAAAAAAGGGCGGCTCAAGGCCGCCCTTTTCTTTTGGAAGTCAGGAATATCAGGCGGTTCCGAAGGCGCTGGCGCCATGGTCGGCACGGCCCACCAGCTGCCGGAAGCCGGCGAAAAGCTCGCGGCCGAAGCCGAACTCGTTGCCGATGAGGTCGGCTTCGGCGGTGCGGCGCAGCGCGAACTCGGTTCCCGGCACCAGCACCTCCAGCGTTCCGGCATCGGCGTCGAGGCGGATGATGTCGCCGTCATGGATCCGGGCGATCGGCCCGTCCTCGACGGCTTCCGGCGTCACATGGATCGCCGCCGGGACCTTGCCGGAAGCGCCCGACATGCGCCCGTCTGTCACCAGCGCGACGCGCTGGCCTCGGTCCTGCAGGATGCCAAGCACGGTCGTCAGTTTGTGCAGTTCCGGCATGCCATTGGCCTTCGGACCCTGGAAGCGGATGACGGCGATGAAATCGCCAGTGAGCGTGCCGGCCTTGAACGCATCGTTCAGGCCCTGCTGGCTGTCGAACACCTTCGCCGGCGCCTCGATGAGGCGTCGTTCCGGCTTGACGGCGGAGGTCTTGATGACGGCATGGCCAAGATTGCCCGCCAGCACCTTCAGGCCGCCTGTCGGCTGGAACGCCTTGTGGAACGGCGCCAGCACCTTTTCGTCGCCGCTGGCCTGCGGCGAGGCCTCGCGCACCACAGAGCCGTCGGCACCGAGCTTTGCCTCGACCGCATAGGGCCGCAGTCCTTCGCCCCACACCGTCTGCACATCCTCGTGCAACACGCCTTCGTCAAGCAGTTCGCGGATCAGGAAGCCGAGCCCGCCGGCGGCATGGAAATGGTTCACGTCGGCAAGCCCGTTCGGATAGACGCGGGCCAGAAGCGGCACCGCTTCCGAGAGGTCGGAAATATCCTGCCAGGTCAGTGCGATGCCGGCTGCCGCCGCCATGGCGATCAGGTGGATGGTATGATTGGTCGAGCCGCCGGTGGCATGCAGGCCGACGACGCCGTTGACGATGGACCGCTCGTCGATCATCCGCCCGACCGGCGTATAGGCATTGCCGAGCGCGGTGATGGCGAGGGCCCGCTTCGTCGCTTCGCGGGTTAGCGCATCACGCAACGGCGTGCCGGGATTGACGAAGGAGGCGCCGGGCGTGTGCAGGCCCATGATCTCCATCAGCATCTGGTTGGAGTTCGCCGTGCCGTAGAAGGTGCAGGTGCCCGGCCCGTGGTAGGATTTGGACTCGGCTTCCAGCAGTTCGGCGCGCCCCGCCTTGCCCTCGGCATAAAGCTGGCGGACCTTGGCCTTCTCGTCGTTGGGAAGCCCGGTCGTCATCGGTCCGGCCGGGATGAACACCGCCGGCAGATGGCCGAAGGTCAGCGCCGCGATCACCAATCCCGGTACGATCTTGTCGCAGACGCCGAGAAAGACGGCGGCGTCGAACATGTTGTGCGACAGGCCGACCGCCGCCGACATGGCGATCACGTCGCGCGAGAACAGCGACAATTCCATGCCGGGCTGGCCCTGCGTGACGCCGTCGCACATCGCCGGCACGCCACCGGCCACCTGGGCGATGCCGCCGGCCTCGCGCGCGGCCTCCTTGATCAGGGCAGGGAAGGTTTCGAAGGGCTGATGCGCCGACAGCATGTCGTTGTAGGAGGTGATGATGCCGAGATTGGGCACCTTGTCGGCGCCGAGCGCCAGCTTCTCCGAGGGGCTGCACACCGCAAAGCCGTGGGCGAGGTTGCCGCAGGACAGAACCGACCGGTTGGCGGTCTGGTTCGACGCTTCGGCGATACGGCCGAGATAGCGCTCGCGGCCCGCCTTCGAACGTTGGCGGATGCGCTCCGTGATGGCTTCGATGTCGCGTCTTGCGGTCATGGCGGTCGGTCCTTTCAGGCGAGGTCCCGGAAACATCCTCCCGCCGTTGCCGGGACCACTAAATCTAAAATCAGGGCGCCCAGAAAACCTCTACTGGCCTGGGCGCGGCGTCGAGAACGGCACGGATCGGCTTTCGCGGTCCGGGCGCGACCGCGCCGTCGAAGGCGGCGCGCTTGTCCTCGCCCTCTATGTGCAGCGCGATGAAGCCGGCATCGATGATGCGCGCCAGCGTCAAGGTGAGCCGCGGCTCGCCCGCACTGGCCGCGTGGACCGGCAGGATGATCCGGTCCGAGGCCGGGTCGAGCAGCTTGGCCAGATCGTCGGCATCGGGAAAGAACGAGGCGGTGTGGCCGTCCGGCCCCATGCCGAGCACCACGACATCGAGCGGCCAGGGCAGGGAGCGCAGCGCCGCATCGTCGGATGCCGCTGCATCCTCGATGCCCGATGCCTCATGGTAGAGGGGCACGAATCGCGCCGCCTTGGCCGCGTTCTGCAAGAGATTGGCGGCCACCAGCCCGGCATTGGAGCGCGGCGAGGAGGCGGGCACGAAACGCTCGTCGACCAGCGTCACGATCACCTTGTCCCAGGCGATCGGCATCGCCGAGAGGGCGGCGAAGAATTTTGCCGGCGTCGTGCCGCCGGAGACGGCCAGCACGGCCGTGCCGCGCTCGGCGATCGCCTTGGTTAGCCGGTCGGCCACGCGGCCGGCCAGCGCCGCTGCCAGTTGCGGACGGTCGGGGAAAGCGTTCCAGTTGTAGCTGGCGCCGTTCAATTGCTCTCGTGCCATGTCCGCCCGTCACGTTCGATCAGCGCTATCGAGGCCGACGGCCCCCATGTGCCTGCCGTATAGCCCTGCGCCTCCTGCTTGGCGCCTTCCCAGGCATTCTGGATCGGGTCGATCCATTTCCACGCCGCCTCGACCTCGTCGCGGCGCATGAACAGCGTCTGGTTGCCGCGGATGACGTCCATGATCAGCCGTTCATAGGCATCGGGCGCGCGGCCGTCGAAGGACTGCGCGAAGCTCATGTCGAGCGAGATCTGGCGCAGCCGCATGCCGCCTGGGCCTGGATCCTTGATCATGATGAACTGCTTGACGCCCTCGTCGGGCTGCAGCCGGATGACCAGTTGGTTGGCGAAGATCGGCCCGGCGCTGTCACCGAAGATCGAATGCGGGATCGGCTTGAACTCGATAACGATTTCCGAAACCCGGGTCGCCAGCCGCTTGCCGGTCCTGAGGTAGAACGGAACGCCAGCCCAGCGCCAGGTGCCGATCTCGGCCTTGATGGCCACGAAGGTTTCGGTGTTGCTGTCCTTGCCGAGCTCCTCGACATAGCCCTTTACCGGCCCGCCGGCCGATGCACCGGCGCGATACTGGCCGCGCACCGTGTGCTTCGGCGCCTCGTTGCCGTTGATGCGCTTCAGCGCCCGCAGCACCTTGAGCTTCTCGTCGCGCACGGCGTCGGCGTCCATCGACGACGGCGCCTCCATGGCGACGAGGCAGAGCAGCTGCAGCATGTGGTTCTGCACCATGTCGCGCAGCGCGCCGGCCTTGTCGTAGTAGGTGACGCGGTCTTCCAGGCCGACGGTCTCGGCCACGGTGATCTGTACGTGGTCGATATGCGCGGAATTCCACAGCGGCTCGTAAAGCGCGTTGGCAAAGCGCAGCGCCATCAGGTTCTGCACCGTCTCCTTGCCGAGATAATGGTCGATGCGGAAGATCTGGCTTTCGTGGAAGTCGTCGCCGACCAGATCGTTGAGCGCCTGCGCCGAGGCAAGGTCGCGGCCGATCGGCTTCTCCAGCACGATGCGCGAATTCGGCGTGATCAGCTTGTGCTCTTTGAGCTTGTGCGAGATATCGCCGAACAGCGCCGGCGCAACGGCCAGATAGAAGGCGCGGATGCTCTCGCTCTCGCCGATCGCTTTCTTAAGCTTGTCGAAGCCGGCGCCGCTCGTCGCATCGGCCGAGACATAGGAAAGCCGCGCCAGAAAGGTCTTCAACTCCTTGGCGTCGATATCGGCCGGCTTGACGTGGTCGGAGATCGCCTGGCTGGCGAAGGCCCGGAATTCCTCGTCGCTCATTTTCGAGCGCGATGTGCCGATGATGCGTGTCGGCTCGGAGAATTGGTGGTCGCGCTGGCGATAATAGAGCGACGGCAGAAGCTTGCGTTCCGACAGGTCGCCGGTGCCGCCGAAAATGATGAAGTCGAAAGGGTCGACGGGAATGATTTGGCTGGTCATGGTCTGTCCGCTTTGACGCCGGTCGCGAGTACGCGGCTGATATATTCTAATCGATTTAAATTTTCCAGTGCCATGGTGTCACATCGAGGACCAATCGCTGGATATTGATTGGATCCACATGTGCGCTTGACACTGGCGCTTGCCGGAGGCTTGTCGGTGAACGAAGACTCCGGAAGCTTTCGCAGTTGCAGCATAGAACGTGAATGTGACGAAAGCTAAGGGAGAAATAGCGCCTTGTCTGTCGCGGCATCGGCCGCGCCGGTCAGCCGCTCTATTGGTCCCAGGAAGACATCGATGAGCGGGAAAAGCATGCGTCTGGAAAACAAGGTCGCCATCATCACCGGCGCGGCATCCGGCTTCGGCGAAGGCATGGCCAAGCGCTTCGCGCAGGAAGGCGCCAGGGTCGTTGTGGCCGACCTCAACGCCAAGGGTGCGGAGCGCGTCGCCGGTGAGATCGGCGAGGCGGCCATCTGGACGCAGACCGATGTCTCGCTGCGCTCCGAATTCGACGAGATGGTCTATGCCGCCAAAAGCGCCTTCGGCCGCATCGACATCATGGTCAACAATGCCGGTTACACGCACCGCAACGGCGACATGCTGAAGGTCGACGAGGAAACCTTCGACCTGATCACCGCTGTCAATATGAAGGCGATCTATCACGCGGCCCTTGCCGTGGTGCCGATCATGGAGCGGCAAGGTGGCGGCGTTATCCTGACCACGGCCTCCACCGCTGGCCTCAGGCCTCGACCCGGCCTCACCTGGTACAATGCCTCGAAAGGTTGGGCGATCACCGCCACCAAGTCGATGGCGGTGGAACTCGCGCCGAAGAACATTCGCGTCAATTGCCTCTGCCCGGTCGCCGGCGAAACCGGCATGCTGGAGAAATTCATGGGCGCCGATACGCCGCAGATTCGCGAGACTTTCCGCGCCTCGATCCCGCTCGGCCGGCTTTCGACGCCGCTCGACATCGCCAATGCCGCACTCTGGCTGGCGTCGGACGAAGCTGCCTTCATCACCGGCGTGGCGCTGGAGGTCGATGGCGGCCGCTGCATCTGAAGCGCATCGTCATTGTGGCGCAGGTCGGTTCGACCGAGCCTGTGACTTCAAGTTTGACTTGTACCGGCAGGGCGCAAATCGTGCGGTGGCGAGTCCGGCCTCAGCCGCAAATGCGCCGGTACATCAGCCGCCGGTCTTGATGTAGCTCTTGTAGACCCAGCCGGTCTTGCCGTTGTAGACGATCTGGCACCATTGCTTGCAGTTCATCACCTGCACCGAGGTTCTTGCCGGCACAGTGCCGATGGCGGCTGCGTTCTTCTTCGGGCCGCTGCGCATGGTCACCGGTCTCAGGATGCGCCCGTTGCCGGCCGCCGCCACCTTGCGTGGCTTGGCCTTGGCCTTGCTGCCATCATCACTCGCCGTCGGCTGCTGTTCGGGCGCTTGTGGCTGCACTTCAGGGATCGCGGCGGTCTTGGCTCCATCCGGATTGCTGCTTGCCGCTGGTGCCGGCGCGGCAACCTTGGCAAGTTCGCTGGCGGCATCAGTATCGGTCGCCGATGGCGCGAATGCCGCCGCGACGGCCGGCTTGTCTGGCGTCGGCTTAGCCTGATTGGCCGCCTGGCTGGGGGCAGCCGCCTGATCGGGTGCCGCCGAAGCGGCCTTCGGCTGCGCTCCAGTCCAGCGGGGATCATTGGCCGCTAGCGTTTGTATGGTTGCTTTCGCCGTCGCCATCGTCGGTGAGACCTGGTCGGACTTGCGGGCGGGCTGTGGCACGGTCGCCGCGGCCACCGTGGTTCCGGCCGGGACGATCTTCGTCGTTTTCACCGGAATGGTCGGAATGCTCTGTTCCTGGCTGGCGGCTGCTTGCCGCTCGCTCGTCGGCAATGCCAGCCAGAGCGCCACCGCGGCCACGCCGAGCAGTGCGGCGGTGCCGACCGCGGCAATCACCAGATGCGAGTTCGAACGGACTCCCTGCCAGAAGGACGGCCGCATGTCGTATCCAAACTGCATGGCAAAGCGCCGACGTTCCGGGACACCGAAACTGAAGGGCTCTCTCACTCTCGCCACCTCCATACGCGGGCCGATGTTCTTTCGATCGTTGCCGGAAGTCCGGCGTCTAATCGGCATCGGTCCCAAAAATCAACACGGGCAAGCCCGCAGCAATCCCCGAATAGTCGCCCAGAAGCGCGAACCTTTCGCCCCCGATTGTGGCATCAGTACGCCATTATAAGCGATTCTGCGCCTTTGCCGCCATTTCCGCAATGTGTCGCAAGGGCAATGAATATTACAATATTACATCAGATCGTGATGGCGATTGGATCCAGCACGAGGCGCGTCGCCTCGAAACCGGTCCATGCGACTCACTTCAGGCCTATATAGTTTCCCCTAAGCGGGGGGCATTTCTGGCCAATGTGCCCCTAGATCCGGTCGCGTAGCGCGAACCAGTTGAGCGCCAGGAAAAGCAACGGTGTGCGGAAACGGCGGCCGCCGGGAAATGGCGGAATTTTCAAATCCTCGATCAGTTTCAGCCGGTCGCGATTGCCGGCAACGGTTTCGGCATAGAGCTTGCCGAAGAAGTTCGACAGCATGACACCGTGGCCGGAATAGCCCCCGGCCGAGATCACATTGGGCATCACTTCGCGCACGAATGGTTTCCTCGGCACGGTGATGCCGACATAGCCGCCCCAGCCATGGGTGATCTCGATGTCTTTCAGCGCCGGATAGAGCTCCACGATCTGGCGGCGGATATGGATGTGGATGTCCTTCGGGTCGTTGACGCCGTAGACCTCGCGTCCGCCGAACAGCAACCGGCCGTCCCGCGATTTGCGGAAATAGCGCACCACAAAGCGGGAATCGTCGACGGACTCGCCGCCGGGCAGCACTTTCGAATCTGCCCCCAGCGGCACGGTCGCGCCGATGAAGGAGCCGATCGGCATGATGTGCGCGGCACTCACCGGCTCGAGCGTGCCGCCATAGGCGTTGACCGCGACCAGGCATTTCTGCGCCGTCACGGTACCTCTTGGCGTGGAAACCCTGACCTTGCCGCCAGCGGAAACGATGCCGGTCGATGGCGTCCCTTCGAACAGCTGCGCGCCGGCATGCGCCGCCACCCGCGCCGTGCCGATCACCAGCTTCATCGGATGGATATGGCCCGTGCCGGTGTCGCGTGTGCCGCCGAAATAGGCGGTCGAACCCAGCCGCTCCGCCGTCTCGGTCTTATCCATGAAGGAAATATGCGGATAGGAGAAACGGCTGGCCATGATCTCGGCATGCGCCTTGTAGTCGTCGACATAGCGCGGCTTGTGCGCCACCGAGAGCTGGCCCGGCATGTAGTCGATATCGATCTGGTTGGCGGCGGCGAATTCGATGAGATGCGCCTTCGCCTCTTCGGCGAGATCGAACAGCGCCTTGGCGCGGGACAGACCGTATTCGGCCTCCAGATCTTCTGCCCAGGAGCGCTGGCCGGTGCCGAGCTGGCCGCCATT
Organism: Mesorhizobium sp. 131-3-5; assembly: GCF_016756575.1. Classification (NCBI taxonomy): domain Bacteria; kingdom Pseudomonadati; phylum Pseudomonadota; class Alphaproteobacteria; order Hyphomicrobiales; family Phyllobacteriaceae; genus Mesorhizobium; species Mesorhizobium sp. 131-3-5. The sequence continues at coordinate 6,298,066 of NZ_AP023254.1, read as the reverse complement.
GCGCCCCGAGGCGCCGTCACCGAAGCGATAGGCTTCGATCAAGACGACATTGGTCCCCGCCTTGGCTAGATGGACCGCCGCCGACAGCCCGGTATAGCCGCCGCCGATGATGACGACATCGCAACTCCGGTCGCCATCGAGTGCCGGATATTCCGGTCTAGGTCCGGCCGTGTCCTCATACCACGAGCGGCCGGGAGAAATGGGGGATTGGTAAGGCATGGTGCTCACTGGGCAGTAGGGCAGTAGGGCAGTAGGGCAGTAGGGCAGTAGGGCAGTAGGGCAGTAGGGCAGTAGGGCAGTAGGGCAGTAGGGCAGTAGGGCAGTAGGGCAGTAGGTAGAACTATTCAGGGGACAATTTGCGGACGAGGGGCCGCAAGAGCGTTCCCACGCTCTCGCTTCGGTTCATCAATGGTTCGGTTGCCTGATGGGAGGTGATTCCGACGCGCTGCGCGATCAGCAGATTGGTCTCCAACTCTTTGAGAGATCCCTGCAATTCTGAGAAACTGCTGATATGAAGCTCGGCTTTCTCGCCCATAACCCTCGGCAATGTTGGCGGGAACGGAGGTAGCTGCACGACGTACCTGAGCCGTCAGCCCGTAGCGCTCATCCTTTGGCCAGGCTCTGGTTGTTTCGTAGATCGAAACCGCCAGATCCATAGCTTGCTGCCAGACAATCAAATCTCTGTACGATTCAATCTTGGCCGCCATCCTTGCCCTACTGCCCTACTGCCCTACTGCCTTACTCCCCTATTCCCCTAAACATTCAGCAGAAGATACTCCCGCTCCCACGGGCTGATCACTTCCATGAAGGTCTCGAATTCCGCCCGCTTGATCGCCGCATAGGTGGCGGCGAAGGATTTGCCCAGCAGCGCGCAGAGTTCCTCGTCGCCCTCGAACAGGTCGACGGCTTCGAGCAGGCTGCGCGGCAGGTCGATCTCGTCCGCATTGGCGGTCGTCAGCACCGGCGGCTCGGCCTTGATCTTCCTGGTGATGCCGATCAGCCCGCAGGCAAGCGAAGCCGCCAGCGCCAGGTAGGGATTGGCATCGGAGGACGGGATGCGGTTTTCGACACGCCGCGCCGCCGGATCCGAACGCGGCACGCGGAACGCCGTGGTGCGGTTGTCATAGCCCCATTTGTTGTTGACCGGAGCCGAGGCCGCCTGCGTCAGCCGCCGGTAGGAATTGACATAGGGCGCGAACATCACCAGCGCGTTCGGCACGTGTTTCTGCATGCCGCCGATGAAATGGAAGAACGCCTCGGTCTCCGAGCCGTCCTCGGCCGAGAAGATGTTCTTGCCAGTCTTCTTGTCGATGATCGACTGGTGGATATGCATGGCAGAACCCGGCTGGCCCTGGATCGGCTTGGCCATGAAGGTGGCGTAGATCTCGTGCTTGAGCGCGGCTTCGCGGATGGTGCGCTTGAACATGAACACCTGGTCGGCGAGCTCGATCGGGTCGCCGTGGCGCAGATTGATCTCGAGCTGGCCGGCGCCCTCTTCATGGATGAGCGTGTCGATCTCGAGGCCCTGGCTTTCGGAGAAGTGGTAGATGTCGTCGATCAGTTCGTCGAACTCGTTGACGCCGGCGATCGAATAGCCGGCGCCGCCGCCGATTGCACGGCCCGAGCGACCGACGGGCGGGGTGAGCGGATAGTCCGGGTCCGGGTTCTTGCGCACCAGGTAGAACTCGATCTCGGGCGCCACCACCGGCCTCAGCCCGAGCTTGTCATAGGCGGCAAGCACGCGCTTCAACACATTGCGCGGCGTGAATTCGACCGAGCGGCCGTCCTGGTGAACGAGGTCGCAGATGACGGCGGCCGTCGGGTCTTCTTCCCAGGGCACGACTGTCAGCGTCGACAGGTCCGGCATCAGCTTGAGGTCGCCGTCGTCTTCCGGATAGTGGAAGCCGTTGCCGTCTTCGGGATAGCCGCCGGAAATCGTCGTCATGAAGACGGCCGAAGGCAGCGCCAGCGAGGTGTTGGAGGTGAATTTCTTCGACGGCATCATCTTGCCGCGCGCCACGCCCGCCTGATCAGGGGTGATGCATTCGATGTCCTCGATGCCGCGCCATTCCAGCCAGTCGCTGACTTCCTTCCAGTTCTTCACACCACGCAGGTTTTTCACGAAGGCAGGCGTACGCGCTCGTCCTCCGCGGCTCGACGGACGGACTTCCTTTTTTGCAGGCGGCATCATTCACCAGATTGGGTTGCGGATTTGCGAGTATAGCCGTGCCCCACTGTGTAAGGGAAGGGGAGGTGCCGCCGGCAGTCCTCGTTCCGGTTGAAAATCACGTCGGTCGGCCTAGGTTCGTACGGCTCCCAACCCGGAAGGCATCGATGCGAAACAACAACGAACTGACGACCATTGGCTTCGACGCCGACGACACGCTTTGGCAGAACGAACAGTTCTTCCGCATGACGGAGAAGCGTTTCGCCACCATGCTTGCCGATCATGGCGAGGAGAAACAGATTTCGGCGCGATTGCTCGAGGCCGAGCGGCGCAACCTTGCCGTCTATGGCTTCGGCATCAAGGGGTTCACCCTGTCGATGATCGAAACGGCGATCGAGGTCACCGACGGGCGTGTACCGGCTTCGGTCATAGCGGAGATCCTCGAGGCTGGCCGCGAGATGCTGAGCCACCCGATCGAGGTCTTGCCGCATGTGCGCGACACAGTGGAGAAACTTGCCGGCGCCTACCGCCTCGTGCTGATCACCAAGGGCGACCTCTTCGACCAGGAGCGCAAGCTGGCCGGGTCCGGCCTCGGCGACCTGTTCGACGCGGTCGAGATCGTCAGCGACAAGAATGCCGCGACCTATTCCCGCCTTTTCAGTCGCCACGGTGACGGCCCCGCAAAGAGCATGATGGTCGGCAATTCGCTGAAGTCGGACGTGGTGCCGGCCATCGAGGCCGGCGGTTGGGGCGTTCATGTGCCGCACGAACTCACCTGGGTGCTCGAGCATGTCGAGGCGCCGCTCGCCGAGCCGCGGTTTCGCCAGATATCCAACCTCGGGCAATTGCCCGAACTGGTCCAAACCATCGCCAGAGGGAGTTGATCGCGCTCTGCACGTCGCCCAAAAGTAACCTCGGTTTGGGGAGAACGATATGCATGGAACAACGACCCGAAGCGCGCCAGGTGACGCGCTTAGCGGCTTATCAGGCGATCGATCACCGGTTGCAGCCGCTCGGGCGTGATCGGCTTGGCGACGACGACGTCAATCACGTTCGACAGGCCCAGGCTCTCCGGCGTACCGGTCTTGGTCGAAAGCAGGATCACGGGAGGAAACGATTTTCCCGAAGCCCGTCGCAATGTTTCGATGCCGGACATCAGGATGTCGCAGTCGTTGTTGTCCGCGCCGCCATCCAGCACGATCACGCCTGGCACGAGTGTCCGCAAGGTCTTCGCCGCCATGTCGGGCGATTCCGAGATTGGCTTGAGCCCGGATCGCTCGACGATCTTCGACACCACCACGCGATTGATCGGCGATTTCCCGACAACAAGCACTTGCGAGGGACTGCGTATCGTCTCGGTGCTTGAATCCTGGGTCACCAGATTCGGATGTTTTGCGGTCTCGCCCTCGTTTCTCACTGGGCACCCAAGTCGGCCAAGAAGCTCGCCCCTATTTCAATGCAGAGTTGAATCTGGGCGACAATTGGCGTGAGATAGCAGCCCATGTCAAGTTGAAATAAAAGCCTTCCGAAAACGCTCCTGCGATAGTGGAGTCAAGCAACAGTACTGTACTGCCCTGTCCACGGATTGGTTGCGTAAAAATAAAATTCACCTGCGCATACGCTGTGCAGGTGAAGGGCCGGTTGCAACGATTTCCGGTCAGCCATGGCTCTGTTGTGTGACGATCACCGGGATCAGAAGGTCGCCCCAATTGCCGTCGCCGCCATGGTGCCTCGCCGAGCGCACCAGCTCCACCGAGACGCCGGCCTCGACCGCCTTCATCACCGACTGGTTGAGCCTGTGCAGATCGTTGGCCAGCATGCGGATCGTCGCCTGCTGGTCGACGCTCATCGTGGTCGATTGTTCTTCTGCCCGTTCCTTGACGCGGCTTATCGATGCCATTGGTCTTCTCCTGTGTGTGAAGCCCTGTTGGGCGTTTCCTCGGTGTTTCTGATCCGCTATTCGGCGGCCGGCCTGAACTGTGCGTGCTCGGTCGATTCATGCATGGCGGTGGTCGACGACTTGCCGCCGGTGATTGCCATCGACACGGCGTCGAAATAGCCGGTGCCGACCTCGCGCTGGTGCTTGGTCGCGGTGTAGCCATTGGCTTCCGCCGCGAATTCGGCCTCCTGCAATTCGGAATAGGCCGCCATCTGCCGTTCCTTGTAACCACGCGCCAGTTCGAACATGCCGTAGTTGAGCTGGTGGAAGCCGGCGAGCGTGATGAACTGGAACTTGTAGCCCATGGCGCCGAGTTCCCTCTGGAACTTGGCGATCGTCGCGTCGTCGAGATTCTTCTTCCAGTTGAAGGAGGGCGAGCAATTGTAGGCGAGCAGCTTGCGCGGATGGTGCTTGCGCACGCCCTCGGCGAATTTTTTGGCCTGTGCGAGGTCCGGCTTCGAGGTCTCGCACCAGATCAGGTCCGCGTGGGGGGCGTAGGCGATGGCCCGCGCGATGCAGGGCTCGATGCCGTTCCTGACCTGGTAGAAGCCTTCCACCGTGCGTCCGGCATCGTAGTCGACGAAGGGCTGGTCGCGCTCGTCGATGTCGGATGTCAGAAGCTTCGCGGCTTCGGCGTCGGTGCGTGCCACGACCAGGGTCGGCGTGCCCATCACATCCGCTGCCAGGCGCGCGGCGTTGAGGTTGCGGATATGCGCGGCGGTCGGGATCAGCACCTTGCCGCCGAGATGGCCGCACTTCTTTTCCGACGCCAACTGGTCCTCGTAGTGGACGCCGGCGGCGCCCGCTTCGATGAACGCCTTCATGATCTCGAAGGCGTTGAGCGGCCCGCCGAAGCCGGCTTCGGCGTCGGCGACAATCGGCGCGAACCAGGTCTCGACCGAAAGCCCGTTGCCCTCGGAGGTCTCGATCTGGTCGGCGCGCTGCAGCGTCCGGTTGATGCGCTTGACCAGCTCCGGCGCGGCATTGGCCGGATAAAGCGACTGGTCGGGGTACATTGCCGAGGCGGTGTTGGCGTCGGCGGCGACCTGCCAGCCCGACAAATAGATCGCCTTCAGTCCGGCGCGCACCTGCTGCATAGCCTGATTGCCGGACATGGCGCCGAGCGCGTTGACGAAATCCTCCTCGTGGATGAGCTTCCACAGCCGGTTGGCACCCATTTCGGCGAGACTCTGACGGATCTGCACCGAGCCGCGCAGCCGCTTCACATCCTCTGGCGAATAGGGACGGTCGATGCCGTCGAAGCGGCCTTCCGGCGCCGAGGGAACGAGATTGTAAAAATCGGTCATGAGTCACTCCGAAGGATTGCTGGATTTTTTCCGGGCGCCAATCTTTTGGCGCATCGGGATGTGACTGAATTTACATTGCGGCGCAAAATCAGCCAGAAAAATCAGCCGATACGGGCGAAGATTAGGGAAAACCTGTGTTGTGTTTGACAGAGGGTTGCTGTAAATTTGTCATAGTTGTAAAACTCACTGGCAATGGGATGCCGCGAATGTCGTGTAAATTCCTGTCAAGAGCAGTTGATGGCTGAGCAGAAGATTTTCGCCGGGCCGCGCATCCGCCGCATTCGCAACGCCAAGGGCCTGACCCAGACGGCGATGGCGGAAGGGCTCGGCATCTCGCCGTCCTACCTCAACCTGATCGAGCGCAACCAGCGGCCGCTGACGGTGCAGCTGATCCTGAAACTGGCCTCAGTCTACAAGGTCGACCCGCATGAGCTGCAGGGCGAGGCGAGGGGGTCGGTCGCGGCCTTGAAGGAAGTGTTCACCGATCCGCTGCTGGTTGGCGAATTGCCGGGAGACCAGGAGTTGATCGAACTTGCCGAGGCAGCGCCCAATGCGTCCGCGGCGGTGATAAAACTGTTTCGCGCCTATCGCGAGCAGGCCGAGCGACTGTCAGACCTCAATGAACTCCTGGCGCGCGAAGGGCGGGCGACCGCGCTATCCGGCGCTCGCCTGCCAATCGACGAGGTGCATGAGACCTTCGAGCGGCGGCCGAACCATTTTACGGCACTTGAGGAAGAGGCCGAGGCGTTCACCGCGGTGCTCGATCCCGGCGACGATCTGTTCGGTGCGTTGAAGGCATGGCTGAAGCGCGAATACGGCATCGTGGTCAAGGTGCTGCCGGTCGCCACCATGCCGAACTGGCGCCGTCGCTACGACCGCCATTCGCAGCGCCTGTTCCTGTCCGAGAGGCTGTCGCCGTTCGACCAGCTACGCGAAGTGGCGATGGAGGCCTGCCTGATCCGCATGACGGTCGCGGTCGCCGGCGAGATCCAGGCGCTCAAGCTGACCACCGACGAAGCTCGCCGCCTCGCACGTTTCGAGCTCGGCCGCTATGCCGCGCATGCGCTGATGATGCCCTACCAGGCCTTTCATGCCGCCGCCATCCGCGCCCGCTACGACATCGATGTCCTGCGCTCGCGCTTCGGCGTCTCTTTCGAGCAGGCCGCGAACCGGCTGACCATGCTGCAGCGGCAGGGCGCACCGGGCGTGCCGTTCTTCATGCTGGAGGTCGACAATGCGGGGAACCGTTTTCGCAGGGCCGGCAGCCAGGGCTTTCCGCACAGCCGCTTTGGTGGCGGTTGCCCCAAGCTGCCCGTGCATGCCGCCTTCACCCAGCCGGGTCAGGTTTTCGTCGAAGCGGTGGAAATGCCTGACGGCGCCGAGTTCCTGTGCATCGCCCGCACGCTGGAAGGGCCGCAGGGCGCGTTCGCGGAGCGCCCACGCCGCACGGCGCTGCTGCTTGGTTGCGACATCGGCTTTCGCGACGACATCGTCTATGGCGCGGCGCTGCCCGGCGCCGTGGTCGGTGCAAGGGCTGGACAAGGCGCCGTCGCGGCGACGCCGGTCGGACCCGCCTGCCGGCTTTGCGAGCGCGTCGGCTGCCTGGCGCGGGCCGAACCGCCGGTGACGCGTCCGCTTGGCCTCGACGAGATGGTGACGGGCCTGAGCGCTTTCGACTTCCAGTAATGCGAGAGCAAAGGTGCCACAATCGTCGCCGGTGTCTGGATCACCCGCGGCCTTAGTCTTTGCGTTACGCGAACAGAGCAGTTTTTTGTCGTCCCTTGCGCATCGTCCCGTCCACAAAAGCTCGACAGTCGCGCCCATGACAGACGCAGCATCATCGCCGGGCCTTGTTGCATCGACCTCCTCGCCGCGCGAGGAACGTGTCGGCATGCTTCTGGTCTTCCTGTCGGCGCTGATGTGGAGTTTCGGCGGCACCATCGCCCGCTTCATCACCGTTGGCGACAGCTGGACGGTTATTTTCTGGCGCTCCGTCTGGGCCGCCGCCTTCCTGCTCCTGTTCATGACCTGGCGTGACGGCTGGCGCGGCATGCTGAAATCGTTTCGTGACATGGGCCTGCCTGGCCTTGCCGTCGGCTTCTGTTTCGCCATCGCATCGACCGCCTTCGTCGTGGCGCTCGCCTACACCACCGTCGCCAATATCCTTTTGATGCAAGCCGGTGTGCCGCTTCTGGCGGCGCTGTTGGCCTGGGCCTTGTTTCGCGAACGGGTCAGTGCCGTGACTTGGGTGGCGATTGCCGCCGTCATTGCCGGCGTTGCCATCATGGTGTCGGAATCACTCAATGGCGCCGTCTCGCCCATAGGCGACGGGCTGGCGCTGCTGATCGCGTTCATGTTCTCGATCGCGACCGTCATCACAAGGCGGTTCGCCAGTGTGCGGATGACGCCGGCGACCTGTCTCGGCACGTTCCTGGCCGCGGGCTTTGCCGCCTCGCAGGCGTCGACCTTCACGGTTTCAGCCGGCGACATGGGTTTTCTCTTCGCTTTCGGCGTGGTCAATCTCGGCATCGGTCTCGCCTTCTTCGCAACTGGCGCGCGGCTGATCCCGGCCGCCGTCGCGGCACTGCTCGGCACCTTCGAGCCGATCCTTGGGCCGATATGGGTCTGGCTCATCCATTCCGAGGTGCCGTCCGGCCGCACCATCATCGGCGGCGCCGTGGTGGTCACGGCGCTGCTCGTCCATATCGGGCTCGAATTCAAGCGCCAGGCACGGCCGCGGCGGGCAGGGGTCACCGGAGTGCCGTCGCCGAATTGATGCGGGCCGCTGAAGCTTTGCCATTGACAATGTTGCTGCCGCCCGGGCAGGCTGGGTCCACAGCAACAACAAGACAGGCGTATCTTGCCAAGTCTCCCCGGCGGCCCGATCGAGACCGCTCCATATTTCTGTATTTCTGTCCGCGCGGCGGCGAAAGCTTCTGACGGCACCGCGATTCCTTCCAGCCTCGGACGATTGCGCGGCCGCGGCCGTCGCGCCAATCGGCGCTTGTTGTCCCCTGGAAAGCTCAAAAGTCTGAAACAAATGCCCGGTCGCGCACATGTCGCGACGAGCCGGCGATGGAACACTCACCAAAGGAGAATAGCATGATCCGCAAAGCGCTCTGGCTTTCGGCGACCTCGGTATTTCTGACATTGTTCACACCTGCCGGCCATGCGGAGGACCGTGTCGTCAACGTCTTTAACTGGTCGGATTACATCGACAGCTCCGTCATCGAGGACTTCACCAAGCAGACCGGCATCAAGGTCGTCTACGACACCTTCGATTCCAACGAGATCCTGGAAACGAAGCTGCTTGCCGGCGGTAGCGGCTACGACGTCGTCGTGCCCAGCGGCAATTTCCTTGCCCGCCAGATCCAGGCCGGCGTCTTCCAGAAGCTCGACAAGTCGAAGCTGCCGAACATCTCCAACATGTGGGACGTCATTTCGGAACGCACCGCCAAGTACGATCCCGGCAACGAATACTCGGTCAACTACATGTGGGGCACCGTCGGCATCGGCTATAACGTCAAGAAAGTGCAGGCCGCGCTCGGCACCGACAAGATCGACAGCTGGGATGTGTTCTTCAATCCCGAAAGTCTCGCCAAGTTGAAGGATTGCGGCGTCTATGTGCTGGATTCGCCGGCCGACATCATTCCGGCGGCGCTGAAATATGTCGGCCTCGACCCGAACAGCACCTCGCCCGACGATATCGCCAAGGCCGAGGAAGCCCTGATGAAGGTCCGCCCCTTTATCAGGAAATTCCACTCGTCCGAATATATCAACGCCTTGGCCAACGGCGACATCTGCCTGGCTATCGGCTTCTCTGGGGACGTCTTCCAGGCCCGCAACCGCGCCCAGGAGGCCAAGCAGGGTGTCGAGATCGGCTATTCCGTGCCGAAGGAAGGCGCCCAGATATGGTTCGACCAGATGGCGATCCCCGCTGATGCGCCGCATGTCGCCGAGGCGCATGAATTCATCAACTACATGATGAAGCCCGAAGTCATCGCCAAGTCTTCAAACTTCGTGCTCTACGCCAACGGCAACAAGGCTTCGCAGCAGTTCGTCGACAAGGCGATCCTGGACGATCCGTCAATCTATCCGGACGAAGCGACGGTGCAGAAGCTCTATACGGTCCAGCCGTACGATCCCAAGGCACAGCGCGTCATCACGCGCACCTGGACCAAGATCGTCACCGGCCAATAATCATCTGAAGCGACCTCGGCGGACAGCTGCCGGGGTCGCGTTTTTTGGGGCACGAAGCAAGAAACAGAACGGAGTGGGGATATGAAATCGCTTGGCAGCATCCGCAGGGATTTCGCGCCATGGAACGACCCGAACGCCAAGCCATACATCCAGTTCGACAACGTCACCAAGAAGTTCGGTGACTTCACCGCCGTCAACAATCTGTCGCTGACCATCTTCGAGCGCGAGTTCTTCGCCCTGCTCGGCGCCTCGGGTTGCGGAAAGTCGACGCTGCTGCGGATGCTCGCCGGTTTCGAGGAACCGACGGCCGGCCGCATCCTGCTCGATGGCCAGGATCTGCGCGGCATCCCGCCCTATCGCCGGCCGGTCAACATGATGTTCCAGTCCTATGCGCTGTTCCCGCATATGACGGTGGAGAACAACATCGCCTTCGGCCTCAAGCAGGAAGGCATGCCCAAGCCCGATATCGAAAAGCGCGTCGCCGAGATGCTGAAGCTGGTCAAGCTCGAGCAGTTCGCCAAGCGCAAGCCGCACCAACTCTCCGGCGGCCAGCGCCAGCGCGTCGCTCTCGCCCGCTCGGTCGCCAAGCGGCCGAAGGTGCTGCTGCTCGACGAGCCGCTCGGCGCGCTCGACAAGAAGCTGCGCGAGGAGACCCAGTTCGAACTGATGGACCTGCAGCAGGAGCTTGGTCTCACCTTCGTCGTCGTCACCCACGACCAGGAAGAAGCGATGACCATGGCAGATCGCATCGCCATCATGGACAAGGGCGAGGTCATGCAGGTGGCGACGCCCGCGGAAGTCTACGAAGCCCCGGCCTCGCGCTTCGTCGCCCATTTCGTCGGCAATGTGAACATGTTCGAGGGCAAGGTCGCCGAGCGGTCGGCCAATACCACCCGCATAACCGGAGCGAGCGGAGCCCAGATCGTCGTCGAGAATGGCGGTGCCGTGGCCGCGCCCAATGCCGATATCGTCTTCGCCATCAGGCCGGAGAAGATCAAGGTCTCGTCGAAGAAGCCGGCCGATGCCGTCAACGCGATGGAAGGCGAGGTCTATGACGTTGCTTATCTCGGCGACATGACCGTCTACCACATCAGGCTTGACGATGGGCAGATCGTGCGGGCAAGCGCCTTGAACGCGGCGCGCGTGACCGAGGATCCGCTGACCTGGAACGATCGCGCCTGGGTGTCATTCCGGCCCGATGCCGGCGTCGTGCTGGCGCGGTAGGGGGCTGATATGTCCAACATCGCTGTCGCCGATACCGCCGCGCCATCGACTGCCAAGCCTTTCCTGACGCGGCTGGGTGCCGGTTTCGTCAATCGGCTCGTCATCATCGTCCCCTACCTGTGGCTGCTGTTCTTCTTCCTCATCCCCTTCGTCATCGTCTTCAAGATTTCATTGTCGCAGACGGCGATCGCCATGCCGCCCTACACGCCGGTGCTCGACTTCAGCGACGGCGTCTCCGGCTTCTTCGCCGGGTTTCGCGACCTCAACTTCGACAACTATGTCTGGTTGACGCAGGACGCGCTCTATTTCAAGGCCTATGTGACGAGCGTCATCATTGCCGCGATCTCGACCGTGCTGACGCTGATCGTCGGCTACCCCATCGCCTATGGCATGTCACGCGCGCCGGCGACCATCCGCCCGACCTTGCTGATGCTGGTCATCCTGCCGTTCTGGACGTCGTTCCTGATCCGGGTCTATGCCTGGATCGGCATTCTGAAGCCCGAGGGCCTGCTCAATCAGCTGCTCTTGTCGCTGCACATCATCAACCAGCCGCTGGTCATCCTCAACACCTATACGGCGATCTTCATCGGCATCGTCTATTCCTACCTGCCCTTCATGGTGCTGCCGCTCTATTCGTCACTGGAAAAGATGGATTACTCGCTGATCGAGGCGGCCAAGGATCTGGGCTGCCCGCCGACCGCGGCTTTCTGGAAGATCACCTTCCCGCTGTCGCTGCCGGGCGTCATAGCCGGCTGCCTGTTGGTGTTCATCCCGGCCGTCGGCGAGTTCGTCATTCCCGACCTGCTCGGCGGATCGCAGACGCTGATGATCGGCAAGACGCTGTGGAACGAGTTCTTCGCCAACCGTGACTGGCCGGTCTCGTCGGCCGTCGCCGTCATCCTGCTTCTGCTGCTCACCGTGCCGATCATGCTTTTCCAGCAGGCACAGGCGCGTGCCCAGGAGCAGGGCAAATGAACGCCACCTGGAGCCGCTTCAACGTCACCTCGATCGTGCTTGGCTTTGCCTTCCTGTACCTGCCGATCGTGCTGCTCATCGTCTTCTCCTTCAACGAATCCAAGCTCGTCACCGTCTGGGGCGGCTTCTCGACCAAATGGTACGTGTCGCTGTTCCACAATCAGGGCTTGATGGACGCCACCTGGGTGACGGCGCGTGTCGGCGTCATTTCGGCCACCGTGGCGACCGTGCTGGGCACGTTGGCGGCGCTCACCCTGACGCGCTACACGCGGTTCCGGGGCAGGGTGCTGTTTTCCGGCATGGTCTTCGCACCGCTCGTCATGCCGGAAGTCATCACCGGCCTGTCGCTGCTGCTGCTTTTCGTTGCCGTCGGCCTCGACCGCGGCTTCTTCACGGTGACGCTCGCCCACATCACGCTGACGATGTGCTTCGTGGCGGTCGTCGTGCAGTCGCGCCTGGTCTCCTTCGACCGGTCGCTGGAGGAGGCGGCGATGGATCTCGGCGCAACGCCGGCCAAGACCTTCTTCCAGATCACGCTGCCGGTCATCCTGCCGGCGATCGTATCCGGCTGGATGCTGGCCTTCACGCTGTCGCTCGACGATCTGGTCATCGCCTCCTTCACCTCGGGACCGGGCGCCACGACGCTGCCGATGAAGATCTACAGCCAGGTCCGTCTCGGCGTGACGCCGGAGATCAATGCCGCCTGCACCATCCTGATCGCCGTCGTCGCGGTCGGCGTCATCATCGCTTCGATCGCCAACAAGCGTCGTGAGGTGCAGCGCCAGCTCGACGAACAGGCGGCGCAACGCGGCTGAGCATGATCCCGAAAAGTGGAAGCCGGTTTTCGGGCAAGATCATGCTCAACTGAACGGAAGCATGATCCCGAAAAGCATGCCCTCGGGCCTGACCCGAGGGTGAAGCCTGTTTGATGCCCAGCGAAACGTAAGCGCGCTTCTATTCGCCCGAAACGCCACGGCTTATCGGCGAAATGAACGGCGTGCTCCAGGTTCCGCCGACGAAGAAGGACGACTGGTTGGGGCCTTGCTGGCCGGTCTTCTGCGCTGCCGCCTGGTCCGGCTGGATAACGCCGCCGGACAGCGCCAGCCCGCGCCCCGCATAGGAGGCGATGCCGGAAAGCCAGATCTTGTATTTCGCCGAATTGGCCTCGGCCTTGTCCAGCCTCGCCACGCCGCGCGAAATGGTCGCTTTCACTTCGGCGCCGTCGATCGGCAGCGTGCCGTCCGAGACGTCGTCGAGCGCGAAGAAGCCGCCCTGTTCGGTATGCTTGAGAAAGGCCGGCAGGTTGAACTTGCTGAGTGCGCCGGGACCGAAGGTCGCCGAGACCGAGCCGTCGGCGTTTTCAAAGATCGAATCCCAGGTCCTGCCCGGTCCCTTGAGGATGACAGAAACGGTGCCTGTGCCGACCGGCACCAGCCGGGTCATGCCGGCCGCCGTGCCGAACGCGCCGCCATCGACATCGGACGCAAGCAGCCGGATCTCTACCTGTGTGCCCTCGGGCTTGCGGTCGAAACGAAGACTGGTCTGGATGTTGCCGCCAAAGGCCGAGGCGTCGGAGATATCGAAGACGGAAAGACCGTCCTTGACCTGGGCGGTGGCGGCGACATCGGCAAGCTGGATCGTGCCGGCCGTGGCGTGCGCCGCCGACAGCCTCAGATCCAGATTGACCCGGTCGGCGAAACTTGCCTCCACGTCACCTGGGCCGGTCCCGCTCGCTGGTCCGAGCGGGGTAAAGGCGGACAGAAACGATCTGAGGTCGAGCGTGTCGAAGGCGAGCGTGCCCGAGATCACGGGTTGGGCGTCGCCAAGTGACAGGTCGAGCGCGCCCATGCCCGGATTGTTGTCCAGCGTCAGCGCGGTGTTCTCGAACTTGACGCGTCCGGCCGACGCCGTGACCTTGCTCGAAATGCTGACCGAGCCGATCGCGGCACTTGGCGCGATACCGGCCTGCGACCATTCCAGCACACGGCGCAATGAGGGTGCCGCGAACTTCACCTGGCCGTCGAAATAGGCGTTCTCCGACATGCTGGCCGTGCCGTCGAATGAGAAGGTGGCGGGAGCTGCCTTGAAAGACAGGGTGAGCGGCGCCACACCGCCGGCAAACAGCACAAGCGGCTTCTGCGAGGCGGCGTCGAGGGCGACGCTTTCCCCGCGCCAGATCCCGGTTGCCGACAGTGTCGCATTGCTGTTCATCGCCGCCCAGGTCGCCTGGCCGCTAAGGCTGCTCAGGATCTCCACGTCCTTGCCGTTGACGGAAGCCACCATGCGGCCGTCCCTGAATTCAACCGTGCCGAAGGCATCTGTCGGCAGTTTGTCCAGGTTGGGTTTGGCGGGGTCGGCACTGACCACGCCGCGTGCCGTGTCGATGGAGCGCGCGATGCGCCCACCGGTCGGCGCGGTGGGCAGGAACAGGCCGTCCGCGGTCCGCTGGACCCGGATCGTCGGCCGCACCAGCCGCGCCGTGGAAAACACCACATCGCCCTGCAACGCCGCCATCGCCGATAGGTCGATTTCGACGCGTTCGGCTTCGACGACCGGCGGCGCGTCGGCGTCCGTCCATTTCGAAAGCGTGACATCCGTCAGGATCGCCCGGAATTTCGGCCAGACCTCGATGCGCGGCGAGCCTTCGATGGCGACCCGGAAGCCGCTCCAGGCGCTCATTTCCCAGGCGATGCGATCGCGCACGATGCGCGTCGAGGCGATCAGCGGCAGGGCTGCGACCACCAGAGCGATGACGATCACGGCAGCGCCGATCGCCCATACTCCGCGGCGGATCAAGGATGATGGCATCTCGCCCTATATGCTTCCGTTCCGATTAATCGCCTGACGTAAAACCCCAGTCGTCACTACGACTTAGGACTGAGGCATTTCAAGTCTTTATGGCCCGGCGATGGCATTTGCGCACACCTGAGCGCTTCGGCCCAACAAAATCTTGCTCTGCTGCGCTGCAATATGCATAAGCGATGACGACCGTGGGAGGATCGATCATGGCTGCCGAAGTACCGCTCTGGACCCCGACGCAAGACCGGATCGACGCTTCGCCATTAACTGCTTTCCTGAAGGCGGCGGAGGCGGAAGCCGGCGCCACATTCGCCTCCTACGGCGACCTTCACCGCTGGTCGGTCGAGGATCGCGAAGGGTTCTGGAGCCTGGTCTGGGACTTTTCCGGCATTGTCGGTGAAAAGGGCGAGCGCCTGCTGGCCGATGGCGACAGGATGCCCGGTGCCTCCTTCTTTCCCGACGCGACGTTGAATTTCGCCGAGAACCTGTTGAAGAAAACCGGCGCGGGCGAGGCGATCGTCTTTCGCGGCGAGGACAAGGTGGAGCGGCGGCTGTCCTGGAACCAGCTGCATGGCCTGGTCTCGCGCCTGCAGCAGCTTTTCCTGTCGCTCAAGGTCAAGAAGGGCGACCGCATCGCGGCGATGATGCCCAACATGCCCGAGACCGTCGCCGCCATGCTGGCCGCCGCCTCGATCGGCGCGGTGTGGTCGTCCTGCTCCCCCGATTTCGGCGAACAGGGCGTGCTCGACCGGTTCGGACAGATCGAGCCCGTCATCTTCATCGCGCCCGACGGCTATTGGTACAACGGCAAGGCGATCGAGGTCGCCGACAAGGTCGCCGCGGTCGCGGCCAAGCTCGGCAGTGTCCGCAAGGTGCTGCTTGTCGATTATCTCGGCACTTCGGCCGATGTGGCGGCAACCATCGACAAGGCGGTGGCGATGGAAGAGGCGCTGTCGCCCTTCGCCGCCAAGCCAGTCAGCTTCGAGCCTCTGCCGTTTTCGCATCCGCTCTACATCCTGTTTTCATCAGGAACCACCGGCATCCCCAAATGCATCGTCCACTCGGCCGGCGGGACGCTGATCCAGCATGTCAAGGAACATCGGCTGCATGCCGGTCTTGTCGACGGCGACCGCTTCTTCTACTTCACCACTTGCGGCTGGATGATGTGGAACTGGCTGGTGTCGGGCCTGGCTTCCGGGGCGACGCTGCTGCTCTATGACGGCTCGCCCTTCTACCCCGACGGCAATGTGCTGTTCGACTTCGCCGATGCCGAGAAGATGACCTTCTTCGGAACCTCGGCCAAGTTCATCGATTCCGTGCGCAAGGCCGGCCTCAAGCCGATCCGCAGCCATGACCTGTCGACAGTGCGGGCGATCTCCTCCACCGGTTCGCCGCTGTCGCCCGAGGATTTCCGCTTCGTCTATGACGGCATCAAGAAGGACGTGCATCTCGCCTCGGTTTCCGGGGGCACCGACATCGTCTCCTGCTTCGTGCTCGGCGTGCCGACGCAAGCTGTCTGGACCGGCGAGATCCAGGGACCTGGCCTTGGCCTGGCCGTCGATGTCTGGGACGACGACGGCAAGCCGATCCGGCAGGAGAAGGGCGAACTGGTCTGCACCAAGGCGTTTCCGTCGATGCCGATCGGCTTCTGGAACGACCCCGACGGCAAGAAATACCAGGCTGCCTATTTCGAGCGTTTCGACAATGTCTGGTGCCATGGCGATTTCGCTGAATGGACGGCGCATGGCGGCATGATCATCCATGGCCGCTCGGATGCCACGCTCAATCCGGGCGGGGTGCGCATCGGCACGGCGGAGATCTACAACCAGGTCGAACAGATGCCGGAAATCCTCGAAGCGCTGTGCATCGGCCAGGATTTCGACAATGACGTGCGTGTCGTGCTGTTCGTGCGGCTGGCCGCGGGCGCCGAACTGGACGAGGATCTGGAGAAACGCATCCGCGCCAAGATCCGCAGCGGGGCGAGCCCGCGTCACGTACCGGCCAGGATCGTCGCCGTCACCGACATTCCGCGCACCAAGTCGGGCAAGATCACCGAACTCGCCGTGCGCGACGTCGTGCATGGTCGCGCCATCAAGAACAAGGAAGCGCTCGCCAACCCGGAAGCGCTGGAGCAGTTCAGGAACCTGCCGCAGCTTGCCGAATGATCCCGACCGGCATGGTTAACGAAACATGTCGCGGGAATTTACCTAGATTTCACGAGTGGTACACATTCGTAAATTTTTCGGCGAGCCGGTAAGGACTTGTTAAGGCCCGGCCCCGATAGTCGCATGTAACTTGAGGGAGAAATCCCGTTCCTCAGCCCCCGGAGGATCTGAATTCGCTCAAGCCCCCGTTGTGACAGCAATCCCATCTCTTAAGGCGTCCTCCAGGGCGCCTTTTCTTTTGGGCTTGTTAGGGCGGTTCGCCATTTCACGGAAACGGCGAACCGCTCTAACTCATTGTTTTGACGCAATTCCCAAGGGAAAGCGCTACGCGCTTCTCCCGGGAAAACCGCTCACACTTTTCTTGGAATTGCTCTACTCCGCCAGCACCCGGGTCGAGGGGAAAGCCACTTCCACCAGCGTGCCTTCGCCGGGCGTCGAATTGATGGTGAAGCGGGCGCGGTTTGCTTCCACCATCGCCTTGGTCAACGGCAGGCCAAGGCCGGTGCCGTCGCCGCGGCCGCGCTTCAGCGCGTTGATCTGCTTGAACGGCTTGAGCGCCTGTTCGATCTCGGCCTGGCTCATGCCGATGCCGGTGTCGCGCACCCGCATGACGACGTCGCCTGAAGTCTCATAGGCGGTCGAGACGATCACCTGGCCGCCGGCCTGGGTGTAGCGGATGGCGTTGGACAGGATGTTGAGCGCGATCTGGCGCACGCTGCGCAAATCGGCCACCACCTCCGGCAGCCGCGAGGCGAAGCTGGAGCGGATGATGACGCGTTCGCGGTTGGCCTGCGGCTGCATCATCGCCACGGTCTCGGCCAGCGTGTCGTTGAGCGAGACCGCCTCATAGGCCATTTCCTGCTGGCCGGCCTCGATCTTCGAGATGTCGAGCAGGTCGTTGACCAGGTCGAGCACATGGTTGCCCGAGCGATTGATGTCTCGCAGATAGTCGCGGTAGCGGTCATTGGCGACCGGGCCGAACTTCTCGTCGACCATCAATTCGGAAAAGCCGATGATGGCATTGAGCGGCGTGCGGATCTCGTGGCTGATGCGGGCAAGGAAATCGGTCTTCTGCGAGGATGCCCGTTCGGCCACCGCGCGCGCCTGGGTGAGATCTTCCTCGGCTCGCTTCCATTGCGTGATGTCGCGCACGACGGCACAAAAGCCGCTGTCATTGGGCAGCCGGCCGATGGTCATGAACAGCGGGATGAAGCGCCCCTGCGCCTCGCGCCCGATCACCTCGCGGCCGTCATTCATGACGCTCGCCACGCCGGGTTCGGAAAGCCCGGTGAGATAGTCGCGCGCCGCGCGCTGGCTTTCGATGGCAAACAGCGAGGCGAAGGGCTTGCCGGTCACCTCGTCGCTGTCGAAACCGAACAGCGCTTCGGCCGGGCGGCTGATCGAGCGGATGGTGCCGTCGCTGCCGATCAGCACGACGCCGTCGGTGGCGGTGTCGATGATGGTGCGCATCTCGGCGATGCGGGCCTTGAGCTCGGAAATGTCGGGTTGCGTCGGCTCTTCGCCGACCAAGTGCAGGGCTGCGGGCGCGTCATCATCGCCGGAACGGCGCACGACCAGCATCAGCGCCTTGCCGTCGCGCCAGGGAACGGAGCGCAGGATGGCGTCGATCGGGAATTCCTGGCCATCGCGCGTTTTCAGCCGCAGTGCCCGGTCGCTGCCGTCGGAGGTGCCGTCATCGGCATAGGGATCGGCAAACAGCGCACCGAGGCCACCGGCATCCTCGAGGTCATCGAGCGTGTCGTAACCGGTCAGGTCGAGGAACTCCTCGTTGGCATAATGCAACTGATCGCCCGAATGGATGAGCAGCGGCACCGGCAGCTTGCCGAGCAGCGAAGTGTCTGGAGTCTTGCTTTCGTCACCGACGGAAAAGGCCGACGGCACGATCCCTTCGGTCTTGAGCGGCGGCACTTTCAGGCGCGGCCGTTCGGCCGGGCTCCCGACGGCGTTGGCCGCTTTGGCGGTTTCGCCGCTGAATGTTGCGGCCTGCTCATCGGCGGCAGCGGTTTTCGCGCCGTCGACCCAGTCCTCACTGTCCTCGGCATCGCGAAAATCGGCTGACGTCATGCTGTCATCGTCGTCGGTCCCGACATGTCCGGCCTCTGCAACTGCCGGTTCATCGTCGATTGCGGCGGGCTCGGCACTTTCCGATTCTGTGGGGACCGGTTCAGAGGTCGTGGGCGCGTCATTGTCCGCGACGGGGCTCGCCTCGGCATAGCTGAGCAGCGAGCCTGTCGCGCCGGCCGGCGTGTCACTATCCTCCTGGCGAACCACGTCGTCGGGATGAGCGCCGTCGAGCCGTGCGAGATCCGCCTCGTCCTCGGCGTCGGTCTCGGATGGCTCGGCCGGTACCGCGTCGCTCTCCGGTTCCGCCACCGGGATTTCGCCGGTCTCGGCCGGCGCCTGATCCGGGGCGGCGTCTGGCGTCGACGCAACATCGGAGACCGCCTCGACCGGAGTTTCCGTCTTGGCGGCCGGGGCCTCCACGGCTGTTTCAGCCGCTGGCTCAGCCGGTGTGCCGGGCTCCGGTTTCGGCGGGCTTTCGATGCCGAGCTTGTCGGCTTCCGGCGGCTCGGCCGGCGCATTGTCCTTCTTCAGCCGCTCGCCGATCTCACGGAAGGCGCTGCGTTCCAGCGTCGACAGCCCCTTGTCGTTGGCCGGCTGCCGGTGTTCGGCCAGGCGGATGACCTTGTCGGCAAAGCGCCGTTCCTGTTTCGGCACGATGGTCAGCGCGGGCACCTCGCCCTTGAACGGGTCCGCTGCATCTGGTTCCTCGGCCTTCGACTCGTCCGCCTTCGGCTCTTCAGCGGGAGGAGCCGGCTGCTCGCCATTGGGCACCAGGGCCATGCCGATGGCTTCCGGATCGACGATCGCATCGCCGGTCCGGGCAACGCCGAAGCCGCGAAAACCTTCGAAGGCGCGGCTGCGGCCATAGACAGGCAAAGCCGCCAGGTCGACGGGGATCTTCAGGTCGGTGCCGACGACAGGCCACAGCACGGAGCGGCCGGACCATGTATCGCGCCGCTCCAGCAGGCCGGCGATCTCGCCGGATGCGTCAAGGCCGAAGGCCGCTGCGACATCCCTGAAGCGCCGGCCAATCACGTCGGCCGCCGGCTTGCCGACAATGTCGGCGAATTCCGGGGACAGTGCGCTGAACTTGCCTTCGGCGTCGGTGCGCCAGACGAAGCGCAGCGGCGCTGCCGAGCGGTCTATTGTCCGAACTGGGGGCATGGTCTGGGCTGCCGGGGAGGCGGGCTTGCTCTCCTTCGCGCTGTCCACGGGAGCCTCGGCGCCGGTCGCTTGGACCGCATTATTCGCTTCTGGCGCGGCAGGTGCGGGTCGCGCGTCATCCTCGCCGACATTGAAGTACCAGTGATCGTGCTGTGGCGGCGTGCCGCCCGCTGTCGGCTGATCGTTGTCGGCGGCAACCGGTGTTGGCCCGGTCGGCTCCGAAATCTCTTGCGTTGCCCGTTCCGGCCGATCTTCAGCGACCGGCTTGGAAGGGGCGGGCTCGGGCTCGGGCTCGGCAGTGCCAGTTGACCGTTCGACGGCCTCCGCCTGCGAAACATCCGCAGTCGGTTGATTGTCCTGATGAGGATCGGGTTGTGCGGCGGTGCTTTCCGTTACCTTATGGGCGGCTTCTGCCGAAGCCTCTGAGATAGACGCATTGTCCTCGAGCTGATCCTCATCGATCACAACCAGGAGATGCCGCTCCGGCGTCAGCCGCGCGAGCCCGGCGGGGTAGGAGGTGTTGCCGCCCGGAACGAGGCGCTTGACGATGCGTTCGCCCTCGGCGGCCACATCGGCGACCAGGGCGGCCAGCGTCGCGGGCTGAATGCCGAGCTTCGAAAAGCCGTCCGACGCGGCCTCGACATTGCCCCCGGCGTCGATGAAGGCGATGAAATGGCCGTCTTCGGTGAAGCCGCTGATCGCCCGGCTGGCGATTTCGGCGGCTCCGCGCGAGCCTGTCTGCGCCGCCGGCACCGCCAGCATGATCGCCTTCTCGCCGTCGGGCAGCGTCACGGCACTTGCCTGGAAGCCGACGGTCCTGCTGGTCATGCCGGTCGCCAACCTGACGGTGATGCCGCGATCGCTGCCGATCTCGGGAAAGCCGCTGGTCGCCATGATCTGGCGGCGGGCGATCAGCGGCAGCTGTGCCGAGGCCCCGATGATCGCCTCGATGTCGGGATAGCCTAACACGGCGGCGCCCGGCCCATTGGCCCAGATTACCTGCTCCATATCCACCGACAGGATCGCGATGGCGTCGCCGGCGGCAAAACGCTGGCGCACCGCGTCGAGCACGGCCACGTCGAGGAAGGAATATTCGGACGGCATGCGCTTGGCGAACCCTCACGGAACGGCGAAATTTGCAGTTAACGCTTTGTTAATAAAAGCCGCAGCCGCGAAGGTCCACAAGCCAGAACGTGCAAAGGCTGGTTTCTGGGCTTTTGGTTAACGGCCGGAAAGAAATTTATGGTGCACTGCAACAAAGATATTGCAATGCACAAAATTTGCCTTTATATTGCCATCATAACTGAACGAGACGGCTTTCCGTCAAAGCCGCTGCCGCTGAAAAGGATGGAAAATGTCCAGGACCAAAACTGCCGAGACGATCGAAAACGTTGAATTCCCGAGCTTCGACGCTTCCAAGGCCACCGACCAGATCCGCGCCTTCGCCGAAAAGGGCGTTGAGCAGTCGAAAGAGGCCTATGCCAAGCTCAAGACCGGCGCCGAGGAGACCCAGAAGGCTCTGGAGTCGACCTACGAGACCGCCAAGACTGTTTCCAGCGACCTGTCGCTCAAGACCATCGCGGCGCTGCGCGCCAACGCCGAAGCCGGCTTCTCGCATCTCGAAGCCCTGATCGGCGCCAAGTCGCTGTCGGAAGTCGTCGAGCTGCAGACCGCCTTCCTGCGCAAGCGCGTCGAGTTGACGGTCGAGCAGGCCAAGGACTTCCAGGCTGTTGCCTCCAAGGCGGCGGAAGACGTCTCCAAGCCGATCAAGACCGCCTTCGAGAAGGCGATCAAGGACATCAAGGCTGCCTAATACTTGCGCATGATCTGAGGATGCAACAAAAGGTCGCATTTTCTTAAAAACGATCAGGCGTATGATGGTAGCCATCAAGAAATACCCGGCGAGTGGAACCTCCTCCCTCTGCTCCCCGGGGTGACCAGCCAGCTCCTCCTCCCGCTGGCTCGTAACAGGAAAAGGCCGGCACCTCCTCCCGCCGGCCTTTTTCTTTGCCCTGCGAAACCGCCGCTGTTGCGGCACATGTGGGGAAGTGGTCTTTGCTTCGCAAAAGCCTTGAATTAAAATCCATAAGCCCGTATGGACGCATCGCCGAACGACAGAGCGGATCGCTTAGGACGAGTTCCCGAAGAGATTCTACTCAGGCAAATGTGCCGTTGTAGCTCAGCTGGTTAGAGCGCCGGATTGTGGATCCGGAGGTCGCTGGTTCGATCCCAGCCAACGGTACCATCGGCTTTCTCGCTAAATCTCTGAATTCGTTATAGAATTTTAGGACGATGGCGGTCGATCTTGCGGCTAGTTCCTATTTTGTGTTACCTATTGTGATACAAACGGTGCTTTAGAGACGTGGGCAGACGACGCGAAGAGCATGATTCTGACCGCTTCCTGCAACTGCGGGGCGATCATTTCCATTACTACCGCCGGGTGCCGAGAGAGGTCAGAGACCTCGACGAGCGTGGCGTGTTTGTGCGCCGCGCCCTCGACACCACTGACCGCATAAAGGCGCGCACCGCTCGAGATCTCCACGAGGCCGCCGATAATGCGTTATGGGCTTCGTTGATGCTGGGTGAAAATCGACAGGCGGCACGTGTTCGGTACCGCCAGGCCATCAAGCGCGCCGAGTCGCTGGGGTTCATCTATCGGCCACTCGCCGAGATCCTGGTCGCCGAGCCGCTCGATACAATCCTGCAGCGGGTCGAGAGCACAATAGGCGAGCCTGCCAGATCACCATCTGTCGACGCAGTCGGCGGCGCGGTCGCCCGCCCTGACGATAATATATCGGAAGCGCTGAAGCTGTATTTCAACGAGATTGCCCGCGACGAAATCCGTACAAAAAGCCCTGACCAGAAGAAGCGCTGGAAGGCAAAGCGCGAAATGAGCGTCGATGTGTTTGTCGGCCTGGTCGGCGACAAGCCAATGAGCGAGATCACGCGCGACGACGCGCGAGTGGTACACAAATATTGGCTGGATCGAGTTGCGCCTGAGAAAGGGAGAGCAGATCGTTCAGCGTCGACAGGCAACCGAAACATGGGCAACCTTCGAACCCTCTACGCCGACTACTTTCGCCATCTCGGTTTCCCCGAACAGAAGAATCCGTTCGCCGATCTGTCATTCGCCGACAAGTCGAAACGCAGTCGACCGCCGTTCCCGACCGACTGGATTCGCGACAAGATATTCGCGCCTGGCGCGCTTGCGGCACTCAATGATGAGGCGCGGGCAATCGTGCTTGCCTTCGCTGAGACGGGAGCCCGGCCGAGCGAACTCGCGAACCTGCATGCCGGTGTCATCCATGTTGACCACGAGGTGCCGCACATTTCTGTCGAGCCGCGCGACGATCCCGACGATCCACGAGAGATCAAGACCGCCTCGTCGGTACGCAAGGTGCCGCTGGTCGGCGTGGCGCTTGAGGTGTTCAAAAAGCATCCTAAGGGCTTCCCGCGGTACAAGGATCGCGAGGCGTCGCTGTCAGCCCTGCTCAACAAGCACTTCAAGAGCTACAATTTGTTCCCGACTGGCAATCACACCGTCTATTCACTGCGCCATTCATTCGAAGATCGGATGAAGAACGGTAGGCTGGACGAGGAGCTTCGGCGCATGCTGATGGGGCACACGATCGACCGTCCGAAATACGGCGAGGGCGGTGACATGAAGATGTGGCAAGAGGAACTTATGAAGATCGTGTTGCCGTTCGATCCTGGGATCGTATGACACGCTGGCGCACTGCTGCGAGGCGTTCTTCCTTCGCTCGATGATCCAGCAGGGCGCGTTTCAAGTGGTCGTATAGCGGGAGCCATGCCTCACCATGGTCGCCTCGCGCCACGATGATCTCGGCGACGCGGTCGAGCGCTCGCTCAATCCGCTGTGCTGTGACTGGTCGAGGCGTGGGCGAGTATCGCCTCACGGCTTCGCCTTTCCGCAAGGCCATGAATGCAGCATGCCTTAAGCGTAGGCGGACTTTCCTGTTGCAGTGAAGGCCTGCCTTCGGCTCGGGCTGTAATCTGCGGCTGCGACCTGAAAATGGGAAACACTGTCTGCCCGTCGGGGGTTAGTAGCGGGAGAGCGCTACATCGCAAAACCCACTATTGAGGAGGCGCTCTTTTGCTATCGCCGGGGTGCGACCTGACAGCAAGTTGAAGCCTCTCGAACTTTTTGGGCCGCGCCCCAGGCTGAACTACATGCGCTTGCGGTAGAAATTCGAATATCGGGTTCGGCTTGGGAACAATTTGACGAGAAATTGCGGCCTGGATTGTCGGCATCGCCCACTAGGGCTCACGTACAAATTCCGTCGAACGGTCATGTGAGGTTTGGTTTGTGGAGCGATATCCGCACAATAGAATTCCGCACATGGTTTCCGTACACGAAACCATCCTCCGGACCGCGATTCGGGCGCCACCTAGGCGATGTGCGGAAATCGGTCATTTGCCAGACATAGGCATGTCGCGTTTTGACTAGGATGGATTTGGCGGCTAACGGCTGCTTTGCGCCTGACTGCAGCCGTTCCGCCCATCCGCCCCATCGTCCAAAAGCGGAAGTCGATGGTTTCAATGCGCGAACAAGTGTGAAACTTGCTCATACGAGATCTCTTGGTTGGGATGTGCCGCAAAGACCTCTTGCCAAGGCAACGCGTCAGCTTTGGGGTCGGTTTAACGCAACAATGTCCTCTACATCCTGACGGGTGCGCGCGAAACGCTTCAGCACTAGCGGGTCGTGTCCAGGAACAATGTGTGCAGGCGAACTGGCGAGTTGTTTCATACGCTCGACCCCGAAGACCACATCGCTCAGCCGGTCGAAGACGGGAAAAGGCTTTTCGCGCTCCATGTTGGCGTAGAAATGAGCCGCGTCGGACGCGATCACGACCGCGCCATTGTCGGTTTCCACCCGCACGACCTGCAATCCGCGCGAGTGGCCGCCAACCTTGTGGACCGTTATGCCGGGCGCGATCTGCGACTCCGGATCGTGGAAGCAAACCTTTCCGGCAAAGACGCGCCGCACCATGGTGGTGACGTCCTCGGCCTCGAAGGGATGACGCATGGCATGGTGGCACATGCAGCGGCCGGTCGCGAACTCCATCTCCGCATCCTGCAGGTGAAAGGTCGCGTTCGGGAACAGGTGATGGTTCCCGCAATGGTCATAATGCATGTGGGAGATGATGACGTCGCTGACGTCGGCGTGGTTGATGCCGATTGCCGCCAGGCCGGCATCGACGGGTCTGACGACACTGCGCCCGCGTTTGTCGCCGGTTGGCTTGTCGAAGCCGGTGTCGACGATGAAGGTGCGTTTCTCCCCAACGATCGCCCAGACGAAGTAGTCGAGCGGCATCGCAACATCATGCGTGTCGCCACCCAGGAAATTCTCGCCCGAGCGGCGCTCGAAATGGCCGTAGCGAACGGCATGGACTTCATAGCGTCCGGCATCACCCATGATCAGCTCGCTTTGGCGACATCTGTGGTCTGGGCCGAGCCGACTTCCACATGCGCCCATGTCTCGATAGTCTTGACCATACAGGTAAAATCGGACTCAGGCCCGTAGAGTTGGTTCGTCACGCTGAGCAACTGGCGCACGGCACTGCCCACCACCATCGGCACACCCATCGCCTCCGCCTCATCCACGCACAAGCGTACATCCTTGAAGGACAGGCCTGTCGCGAAACCGAAATCGAATGTGCGCGGCAGAACGGATTTTGGGAACTTGTCCTCGGTGGCGCTGTTGCGGCCGCTCGAGGCGTTGATGACGTCGATCATCACCTTGGGGTCGAGACCCGCCTTGACGCCCATTACGACCGCTTCGGAGGAGATCGCAAGTGCTGCCGCCGCAAGCAGGTTGTTGGCAAGTTTCATGGTCTGGGCGGAGCCCTGAACTTCACCCATGAAAAATATCCGGCCGAAATTCTCGATCACCGGCCTTGCGGTTTCGAAGGCAGCCTTCGGCCCCGACACCATGACGGCGAGCGTGCCGTTGCGCGCGCCCTTCAAGCCTCCACTAACGGGCGCGTC
This sequence comes from Mesorhizobium sp. 131-3-5, assembly GCF_016756575.1. NCBI lineage: Bacteria > Pseudomonadati > Pseudomonadota > Alphaproteobacteria > Hyphomicrobiales > Phyllobacteriaceae > Mesorhizobium > Mesorhizobium sp. 131-3-5. The sequence goes on along the minus strand of NZ_AP023254.1, from coordinate 6,272,032 downwards.
GATCATGGCGATGTTCCTGGATGAAAGGCCTTCGGCAACCTTGGCGGCCATTCGCGGGCCCGTCGTCGAGATGTCGACGAAGATGCGAACTGCCTTGCCCTCAGCGATGCCGCCTTCGCCGAGCACGACCTTTTCGAGGATCTGCGGGCTGGGCAGGCTGGCAAAGACGATCTCCGCGACATCGGCAACATTGCGCGCACCGGCAGCGGCTTTCGCGCCCGCATCGGTCAACTCCGCAACGGCTTTGCTGTCGACGTCGTAGACAGTCACTTCGTATCCGGCCTTGATGAGACGGGTCGCCATCGGCGTGCCCATTTTTCCAATGCCAACAAAGCCGATTTTCAGGGTCGACATGATCGCTCTCTCCTCTTTCGGGGCCTATTGCCCATGGTCCTTGGTCTCGATCTCTTGGATCGCATTCCGTCAGGTCGTTCCCACAGTGGGCATTTCGAGCGCTTGGCCTGTTCGCGGTACGAGAAGTTCCGCTATGTCCACGACCTTCAATCTGTCGGCCACGCCGAGCGCATCGATCGCGGCGGTGTACATCACCTTGTCCTTCGGGCAGGACACGACGAAATAGGCGACGTCACCCAGGCTCAGCGCTTCACGGATGCGGTTCTCGCTCGGCCGCTCGGTCACGCCGTCGTCGCCTTGCCAGATGCGGCCGCCGCCGGCGCCGCAGCAAAAGGAGTTCTCGCGGCAGCGCGGCATGTCATAAAGCGTGTAGCCGGCGGCGCGGATCAGCTCGCGCGGCGCATCGAAGCCGCCATTGTAGCGTCCAAGATAGCAGGGATCGTGATAGGTGACCCCGGCGCCGTCGGCGACATGCAGGTCGAGCTTTCCCGCCGCGATGAGTTCCGCCAGCAGCGCCGTATAGTGCAGCACCTCGAACGCCGCGCCGAAATGCTGATAGTCGTTCTTCAGCGCATTCAGGCTATGCGGATCGGTGGTCATGATCCGGTTGAAGCTGCATGCTTTGATCTCATCGATGTTGGACTGAGCGAGCGTCTCGAACAGACCTTCTTCGCCGGCACGCCGCACATCATTGCCGCTGTTGCGCTCGGCATCGAAGAGAATGCCGAAGTCGACACCGGCCACGGTTAGCAGTTCGGCAACCTTGCGGGTGATTTCCTGAACGCGCGGATCGTAGGATGCGTAGTCTCCGACGAACCACAAAACGTCGACGGGCTCCTCGCGCGCGTCCTTGACCGGAAAGCCGAGCTCCTTGGTCCAGCGGGCCCGCATCTTGGAAGGCTTGCCCATAGAATTGCCGAGACGGGTCAGGTTCGATAGCGCCTCCTGCAGGCCAGGGCTGACGCGGCCCTCGTCGACCAGATGACGGCGCATGTCGATGATCTTGGGCAGATGCTCGATCTCGACCGGGCAAGCCTCCATGCAGGCACGGCAGGTGGTGCAGGCCCACAGCGTCTCCTCGGAAATCACGCCGCCGACCAGCGGGGCGGCCGATGGTCCCGCGGCAAGCGCATCGCGCAAGTCGGTGATCAGCAACTTCGGGCTGAGCGGCAGACCGGCCGCATAGGCTGGGCAGACCGCCTGGCAACGGCCGCATTCGGTGCAGGACAGAAGGTCGAGCTGCTGTTTCCAGTCGAACTGTCCCAGGCTGTCGATGCCTGGAGCCTCACGCGCTTCCGGGACCGCCGGCGCCAGGCCACGCGGTTCCAGGCTGCGGAAGTAGATGTTGGGTGCGGCAAGGAACATGTGCCGGTGCTTCGAACCGGGGATATAGACAAGGAATGCCAGAATGGCGCCGACGTGAACCCAGTAGAACAGCTCTTCGCCCGCATGTGCCGACATGCCGGCACGATCGAGCAGTCCTGCCAGCACCGACGCGACCGGCCGCCACGAGCCGTCGGCGCCACCGGCTATGCGCGCCGCCGCCTCAAGCAGCAGGGACGCCACGATCAGAACGATCAACACATAGATGATTGCCGCGTCACTGCCGCTCGATCCGTCGAAACGGGCAGGCCGCAGCACGTAACGCTGATAGAGTGCAAGTCCGACGCCGACCAGCATCAGCACCGAAAAGACATCCTGCAGAGCGGCAATCCAGGTTTCGCCACCGATGGGGGCAAGTGAGAACCCGGGAAATAGCCGCGAGCCGAAGGCATCGATCGTGGCGGTGAACAGCACGAAGAACGAAATGAAGATGATTGCGTGAAGCACGCCGGAAAGCGGCTTGCGGAGCATTTTCCGGTGCATGCCGATGGCGACCATCACGCCCTGGAGACGCAGCATCGGGCGATCGAAGCGGGCCGCTGCCGGTGCATTGGCAAGAGCAACCGCGTAACGGCGCGAGCGCCAGGCCGTCAACGCGAGTGCTGTGATGACCAGGATCCAGAGTGGCAGGGTCGATGCCATCTCAACGGCCAGAGCCGGCCCGCAGCCTGTCGCTCAGATTGGCGACGAGATCGAACAGGTCACAGGTCGCGCCGTAATGCGCGACATTGAAGATGGGGGCCTTCGGATCGGTGTTGACGGCAATGATGAGGTCGGCCTGCGACATGCCTTCGAGATGTTCGGGCGCACCGGACACGCCGAGCGCCAGATAGAGTTTCGGCTTCACCTTCTGGCCGGATTTTCCGACCTGGCGCAGCTTGGGCAGCCAGCCATTGTCGACGACAGGACGGCTGCCGGCGATCTCCGCCCCCAGCATCGTCGCCAGATCGCGGGCAAGGTCGATGCTTGCCTCGTCACCGATGCCGCGGCCCACGCACACGATCCTCTCGGCTGTCGTCAGATCAACATCGGCATAGTCCGGCACGTCGATGGCTACCATCTTCACCTTGCCGCTGGTGAGCGCGGGTTCGGCATCGATCGTGCGCACCCTCGCTGTATCGATCGGACCAGGCGTTGCTTCGGGAAAGGCGCCCGGATTGACCATCAGGATCGCCGGCAGCTGCACCGCGCATTCAGCGAGGATCTTGCCGCCGTACATCTGCGCGATGACCGTCAGGTTTTCGCCGTCCCGCTTGATTTCATTGACATAGGAGATGAGCGGCCAGCCGGTTCTTGCCGCGATGTCGGCGGCCACATCCAGACCGTTCGCCGAATAAGGCACCAGCACGAGGCTTGGGCTCTCGGCGGCGATGACGTCGCGCAGAAGTCGTGCATAGGTCTCGGCCGGAATGAGATCCGATGTTGCCGTGCAGGCCGAGATCAGTTGGTCGGCTAAGCCGAACGAAGCAGATGCTGCCTGCGCATCCCGGCCGGCAAAAAAGGCGACGACCTCGTCGCCGGCCTGGGCGAGCGAGCGCGCCGCGGCGATCGTTTCGAGGGAGAAGGCTTCGATCTTGCTGGAGAGGCCTTCGGTACAGGCAATCAATTTCATGACTTAGTTCCTCGCCAGGCCCTTGGCTGCCAGGATGCTGACCAGCCGATCCGCGACTGTCTCGGCATTGCCGCCGAGGTTCTCGCCGGAGCCGCCCTGGACTGGCAGGCGCAATGTGATGATCTCGGCGGAACGTTCGAAGCCTGACGATTCAGGCGCGGCGCGGCCGATGGGCGTCTTGGATGCTTCGCGAAGCTTGCTGCCGGAGACATAGCGTGGGGCCTTCGACGCTGTCTGAACGCCCAGCACCGCCGGCGCGGCCAACTCATAGGTGACGGCGACACCCGCGCCGCGCTCTTGCGTGACCAGAAGCACCGAGCCGTTCGCAACGATACGGTTGGTTCCTGATACATGCGGCCAGTCGAGCAGCGCGCCGACGTAAGGCGCGAGCTGGCCGAAGACATCCTCGCTCGATTGAACGCCGCACAGAACTAGGTCGGCCGACTTTGCGCGCGCCATCGCCGCGATGGAAGCCGCGATCTCGCGCGAGGAGATCATGGTGTCCTCCTCGGACTGAAGCGCCACGACTTCGTCGGCGCCGCGCGCGGCAGCCATCTGCAGGACACGGTTGGCGCCTTCGCCAACGGCCACCGCCGTCACCTTCGCGCCGCCGGTTTCCTTGAGCAGGATTGCTTCCTCGAGGGCATGATCGTCGAAATCGTTCAGCTGGAAATCCAACCATTCCCGATCGATGCTACGCCCGTCCTCAGCAAGCTGCAGCTCGCCCGCGGAATCCGGGATCATGCGCAAGACAACAAGAATATTCACGGCCTCTCCTCCGACGGAACGCACCTCAAGCGCCCGGCACCGGCTGCTAGATAAGTCGTATTCTTCGCCGCCCCCAATGGCGAAAAAGGTAATAGCAGCTATTACAAGACGGCAGATTGACGATCGTGGGTAATCGACTGCTAATTTGCGTCAAATCGCTTTCAATCGCATTTTCCTGAATTGGAGGTTGTCAGGAAAATAGCTGTGCGATTTGCCCGGGATATAAACATATATTCTTTGTTTATACTGTCTCGCGAGCGAGAAGTTCTGAGGAGAATTTTAAGCGCTCTGTCGAGCGTTCAGGAGGAGGAACCAATGTCGATAAAGAACATCCTAGACCACAAGATATCACGCAAAAGCTTCATCAGGGGTATGCCGGCCGCCGCCGCGGCGATCGCCGCCGTGCCGGGGCTCCAGCTTGCGCAGGCCACCCCGGCCGCCGCTGCTGAAGCCGAAACCAGGCCCGGCTACTATGGCGCGCCGCGCACCTGGATGTGGAACCCGAATGCAAACAGCATGGTCGACACCTCGAAGTGGAAGAAGGCGGGTCCTTATACGATCGGCTTTTCCAATGCGTCGATTTCCAATGCCTGGCGCGTCGCCTTCCAGCATGGCGTCCTCTGGTCGGCCGGCCAGCACCGCGACGAGATTGCCCATCTTCTCGTCACCGACGCCAACGACGATCCCTCCAAGCAGATCGCCGACATCCAGGATCTGATCAGCCAGGGCGTCGATATTCTCCTCATTGCGGCCTCTACCGAGGACGCGCTCGATTCCGTCGTCGGCCGCGCCACGGAACAGGGCATTCCCGTCGTCATGGTCGATCGCAAGGTGAAGACGCCGGCAAACTACATTACCTACGTGACCGCATCCGATTGGGCACTCGGCCGTCTCGAGGCGCAGTGGCTGTGCGAGACGCTGGGCGGCAAGGGCAACATAGTCATGCTGCCGGGCATCGCCGGATCCAGCGTCGCGGAAATCCGCATCAAGGCGAACGAGGAAGTGTTCTCGAAGTTCCCCGGAATCAAGGTGCTGGAAAAGCAGTATTGCGACTGGAATCCGGCCACCGGCAAATCGGTGATGGCCGCGCTGATCCAGAAGCACGGCAAGGCCATCGACGGCGTGCTGTCCGACAGTGCGCTGCAGGGCTATGGCGCGATCGAGGCGTTCCTCGACGCCGGCTACAAGGACGGCGAATTTCCGCCGATCACCGGCGGCGACGTTGCGCGGATGTATCAGCTGGCCAGCCAGCACAACATCAAGATGGTCGGTATCGACTATCCGACGTCGATGGGCATCACCGGCATCGAAACGGCGCTCGACGTGCTCAAGGGCATTTCGGTCCCCGACAAGGTCGAGGTCAGCTTCCAAGTGGTGACGTCGCCTGGCGCCGATACGGTCTCCGTCAAGGGCGACCGGCATCTGCTTGACCATGTCAGCATGAGTGACCCGGGTGACCTGTCGCCAAGCAACGGACTGCCGGCTGGGTACAACCCCAGTACGTTCAATCCCGACTATCCGAAGTGAGCTTCCCAGCTCAACCGGGTGTGCGTCCACGGACGCGCACCCGGGTGTGATTTGATTGTTTTGAGCGTCGGATAATGTCCAGTTCTGTTGTCGAACTCAGCCAGATCGAGAAGGAGTATCCCGGCGTAAAACCCCTGGACAAGGTCGATTTCGCCGTGCAGCCGGGCGAGATCCACGCCCTTCTCGGTGAGAATGGCGCAGGCAAGTCGACCCTTATCCGCGTCATGGGCGGGGCCGTGAAGCCGAATTCCGGCGCCATCACCTATCTCGGCAAGCGGGTCTCCTGGCAATCGCCAAAGGCGGCGCGAGCCGCCGGCATTCATGTCATTCATCAGGAACTTGCGCTTTTTCCCGAGCTGTCTGTGGCCGAAAACATTCTGGTCGACGCACAGCCTCGCGGCCGGTTCGGGTTCATCTCCAATCGCGCCCGCCACGCCCGCGCCGCGGAAATCCTCGCCCAGCTGGGGGTCAGCATTCCCACGCACGCCAGGATGGACGAACTGCCGCTTGCCGACCAGCAGATGGTCGAGATCGCAAAGGCGTTGGTCGGCAAGGTCAGGCTGCTCATCCTGGACGAACCGACCGCTGTCATTGCCGGCCATGAGGTCGACCTTTTGTTCGAGAACATGCGCAGGCTGCGCAACGAGGGCGTCGGCATCGTCTATGTCTCGCATCGGCTCGAGGAAATTTTCGAGATCGCCGACCGGGTGACAATCCTGAAGGACGGCCAGGTTGTTGGCACGAGTCCGGTAGGCGAGATCAGCCGCGAAGAGATGATCACCAAGATGGTTGGCCGCCGCCTCAGCCAGATCTATCCCGCGCGGCGCGCGGCGCCGGCGGATGGGCCGGACATCCTCAGCGTTCGCAACCTGCGGGCCGGTTCGCGCGTGCGCGACGTCAGCCTGAGCGTGAAGGCCGGAGAGATCGTCGGTGTGGCCGGCATGGTCGGCTCGGGTCGCACGGAAGTCGCGGAGGCCATTTTCGGCGCCCGCGCCGTCGAAGGCGGTGTGATCGAGTTCGACGGCAAGCCGTTCCCAAGGAGAGTGCCGAAGGATGCCATCGCCGGCGGCCTCGGTTTTCTGACCGAGAACCGCAAGGACGAAGGCCTCTTTCTCGGCCTTCCGATTTCCGCCAACATCATGGCGCCGGACCTCCAGGGCATCACGAAATATGGCCTGATCGACCGCTCGCGGGAGCGTGTGCTGGCCGAGCGCCAGATTCACGATTTCTCGGTCGCAACACCTTCGCCCGATGTGAAGGTGTGCAATCTGTCTGGCGGCAACCAGCAGAAGGTGCTGTTCAGTCGCTGGTCCAGGATCGCCAATCGGCTGCTCATCCTCGACGAGCCGACACGGGGCGTGGATATCGGCGCCAAGGTCGAGATCTACCGCATCGTCCGGCGTCTGGCGGATTCGGGCGTCGGCGTCCTGATGATCAGTTCCGAACTGCCCGAAATCGTTGGTCTTTCCGACAGGGTCTTCGTGATGGCCCAAGGGCGCGTCGTGGGCGAAGTCGAAGGCGACGCTCTCGGCGAGGAGGCAATCATGGATCTCGCGGTAAGATCGATCGAGCGTCACAAGGCGACAGCGGAGGAGATCGCATGAGCGCCATCGCCATGGATATTCGCCGCAACCGGCTGATGATGTCATACCTGATTGTCGCGGTCCTACTGGTCGTGCTGGCTGTTGCCGGTAGTCTCCTGTCTGATCGCTTCCTCACCTGGCGCAACGTCGGCAATCTGTTCCAGCAGCTTATCGTGCTGGGCATGGTCAGCCTTGGCCAGACCTTCGTCGTGCTGATGGGCGGCATCGATCTGGCGATCGGCTCGCTGGTCAGCGCGCTGACGGTCTTCCTGGCGAACTTCCTCGAATGGCGGCCGGACCTGGTCTGGCTGGCGTTGCCGCTCGCCTTGGTGGCCGCCACCGCTGTAGGGGCGCTCAACGGGCTGCTGACGGTCGTGCTGCGCGTCCATTCGCTGATCGTGACGCTCGGCATGTCGTCGATCATTTTTGGCGGCACGCTGATGTATCGCAAGGAACCGGGAGGCTCCGTACCGCGTGCTTTCGCCGATGTTGCCTATGCCAAGATCGCCGGCATTCCGGTCAGCGCCATCATCCTCGTCGCCATTTTCGCCCTGGCCGGCCTCTGGCTGCAGCGGACCCGTTCGGGCCGCAGCATCTATTTCGTCGGCGGTGATCGGGAAGCGGCAAGGCTGAACGGCCTGCCCGTCGACCGCATCGTCGTGCTTGCCTACGCGCTGTCGGGCCTGTGCGCCGGCATTGCGGCGATTTTCCTCACCGCTCGCACCGGCGTCGGCGACCCGCGCATCGGTGCTGCGCTGACACTTCAATCGGTGACGCCTGTCGTGGTTGGCGGCACCATACTGGCCGGCGGCAGGGGCGGCGCGCTTGGCACATTCCTCGGCGTGCTGCTGGTCACCATGCTCAACAATCTGCTGAATTTCGTGAACGTCTCGTCCTACTACCAGTGGGTCATCCAGGGTCTCATCATCATCATCGCCGTCGGCATACACACTTCGAGGCGGAGATAACAATGGCGCCTCTCGACACTCCGATGCCGCGCTCACGAGGCCTATCGCTTGCGACCATCTTCGAACGCTATGGGCTCGTGATCTTCCTGGCGGTGCTGATGGCAGTCGCCGCGGCGGCGTCGCCGACCTTCCTGCGGCCGGCCAACCTGGTCAATGTGCTGACCATCGCGGCACCGCTCGGCATGGTCGTGATCGGCCAGACATTCGTGATCCTGGTGCGCGGGCTGGACCTGTCCGTGGCGTCCCTTATGGCCACGGTCGCCGTGCTGGCGACAGCCTTCAAGGCAACTACCAACGACGCCATTCCGCTGATCTTCCTGGCGGCGATCGTCTTCTCCGCCGTTGTCGGCTTCCTGAACGGATGGCTGGTAGCCAGGCGCAACGTCAGTCCGTTCCTGGCGACACTGGCGATGATGATCATCCTGCAGGGTATCCGCTTCGCCTACACCGGCGGTGCGCCGATCAGCACCTTGCCACCCGGGATGGGCTTTCTGGCCTCCGGTCGCATTCTTGGCGTTCCCGTCAACCTGATGACACTGGCAGTGCTGGCGATTGCCTTCGGCATGGTGCTGCATCGCTCGCGCCTCGGCCGCGAAATATTCATGGTCGGAACCAATCCCAAGGCTGCGTTCCTCAACGGCGTCGCACCCGATCGCGTGATCATCCTGTGCTACGTGATCTGTTCGGTCTGCGCGGGAATAGGCGGGTTGTTCCTCCTCGGCTATGTCGGCACCGTTTCGAACTGGGTTGGCCAGGGCTACGAACTGGACTCCATCGTCGCCGCCGTCATGGGCGGTGTCGCGCTGACCGGGGGGCGCGGCAACATCTTTGCGGCTCTGCTTGGCGTGGCCGTGCTGATGGTGATCAACAATCTCGTGCTGCTGCTCGGATTTCCGATCGAGATGCAGCTCATCATCAAGGGCATCATCATCATCGGCGCGGCGGCGTTTTACCGGACGCGCCTCGTCTGACACGATGTTGCCATTGGACCGCAAGGGAGGAAGAAAATGACCGTTGAAGTTCTGGCGGATCGCAGTGCACGGGCAAGGCGCGACGAGGAGGTCGATGTCGTGATTGTCGGCGCCGGTCCATCCGGCTCGGTCGCAGCACTTCATCTGGCACGCGCCGGCATTTCCGTCGTCGTGCTCGAGCAGGGCGAATGGCCAGATTATGCCGACTATACTGGTGCCCGTCCGGAGCACGAGCTTGTCAGTACCAAGCTCTGGCATCCCAATCCCAACGTCCGCGACAATCCCAACGACTATCCCGTCGACACATCGACCACGGACATCAACCCGCTGATGTTTGCCGGCGTCGGTGGTAGCGCGACGCTCTACGGCGCGCAATGGATGCATTTCCTGCCGTCCGACTTCCGCGTGCGCTCGATGGATGGCGTGGCCGAGGACTGGCCGTTCACCTACGAAGACCTGTTGCCCTACCAGCTCGAGATCGAACGCGAAGTGGGCGTTTCCGGCCTAGCAGGCGATCCGGCCTACCCGCCGCGCGGCGCCTATCCCTTTCCGGCGCTCCCCATGGGCTCCGTCGGCCAACGCGGTGCGCTGGGTATGGAGAAGATGGGCTGGCACTGGTGGCCCGGCAGCAACGCCATCCCGTCGGAGAAGTTCGGCGAACTCAATCCCTGTGTGCGCCGCGGAACCTGTCTGACGGGCTGTCCGGAGGGCGCGAAATCGACGACCGACCGGTCGCATTGGCCACTGGCCCTGAAGGCCGGCGCGCGGCTCGTCACCCGCGCCCGTGTCAAGGAGATCGAGACCAACGACCAGGGGCTGGCGACCGGTGTCGTCTATGTCGATGCAAACGGTCGCGATCGGCGCCAGCGCGCCAAGGTGGTGATCCTGTGCGCCAATGGCGTCGGTACGCCCCGGCTGCTGCTGATGTCGGGAGGAGCCGGGAACCCGGACGGCCTTGCCAACTCGTCGGGCATGGTCGGCAAGCGGCTGATGATGCATCCCTTTGCAAGCGTACTCGCCTCTTACCAGGATCCGCTGGATTCCTGGCGCGGTCCCTTCGGCCAGCAGGTCTATTCGCTGGAGTTCTACGAGACCGACGAAAGCCGCGGCTTCGTGCGCGGCTCGAAATGGAACTGCATGCCGTCGGGCGGACCGGTCGGCGTATCCGGGGCGATCGGCTCCAAGGTCTATGTCGCCGAAAGCGGCCGGTTCCAGGATTTCTGGGGCGCCAACCTGCATGAAAATGTAGCGCGCCGCTTCGGCCACTCGCTGATCTGGGGCATTGTCGGTGAGGATCTCCCGGAGGAGAGCAACCAGGTGGTCCTGTCGAAGGATATGACGGACTCCGACGGGCTGCCCGCGCCGCAGATCGTCTACAAGGTCAACGAGAATTCCAACCGGCTGCTGAAGTTCAACATCGACCGCTGCCTGGAATCGGTGCGCGCCGCCGGCGCCATCGAGACGCTGGTTTCGACGCCGGTGCGTGAATCCGGTTGGCATCTCATCGGCACCACCGTCATGGGCGACGATCCGAAGTGCTCGGTCGTCGATCAATGGGGCGCCTGCCACGACGTGCCGAACCTCTACGTCATGGATGCGTCGACCTTCCCGACCTCGGGCGCCACCAACCCGACGGCGACCATCATGGCAGTCGCGCTGCGCAACACGCGCCGCATGATCGCCGAGCGCCGCAACCAGAAGGTGGCCTGACATGTCGAACCAGAACACTTTCTTCGCGCTCGCAGACTTCCTCATCCCCGCGCATGGCAAGATGCCGAAGTTCAGCGACGTCTGCGGTTACGCCGATGTCGAGAAGTCGCTGGATTTTCGCATTGATCTGAAGTCTGGCTTTGCGCGCGGCATCGCAGTCGATCCGGCCAACGGCGCCGAGGATCGCCTGGAAAGCCTCAACAAGGAGGATGGCGAAGCCTTCTCGGCGATCACCACCATTGCCATCGCCACTTACTATATGAGCCCGCGCGTGCGCGAACTGATCGGCTATCCCGGCCAGGAGAACGTCCCCTACGATTCGAAGGCGACGCAGATCTACCTGACCAACGGCTCGCTCGGCCACGTCATCGCGCGCGGCCGCAAATATCGGCCGACTCCCGGCCTTTGATCTCCCAATCAACCGGAAAGGAAAATCCAATGGGCAAAGACGTATTCGACAAGGGTTTTGAAATCCGCAAGTCGGTTCTGGGCGCTGAATTCGTCGAGAAATCCTTCGCCAGCGCCGACGATTTCAATCGCCCGCTGCAGGAACTCGTGACGGAATATTGCTGGGGTGCCGTCTGGGGCCGCGACACGCTCGACAAGAAGACCCGCAGCATGCTGAACCTCGCCATGCTTGCAGCGCTCAATCGTCCGCACGAGCTGAAGATGCACGTGAAGGGCGCGCTGACCAACGGCGTGACCAAGGACGAGATCCGCGAAGTCCTTCTGCAGGTCGTGATCTATGCCGGGGTGCCCGCAGGCGTCGATTCTTTCCGGGTGGCGCGCGAAGCGATGCAGGAAGTCGGAGCATGACAACCCGTCCGCCGCTCGCCACGGAAAAACTCTCCATGCTGATCGGCGGCCGCTCGGCCGCCGCGCAGTCAGGGGATTTTTTCGAATCGTTCGATCCTTTCACCGGCAAAGCCTGGGCGCTGGTTCCGCGCGCCGGCGTTGCCGATGTGGATGCGGCCGTTCAGGCAGCCGCGGCCGCCTTCCGCGGCGAATGGCGGACGATGACCCCAAGCGCTCGTGGGCAGATCATGACGCGCTTTGCCGACCTCGTGGCGGAGGAGGCCGAGACCCTGGCCGTTCTCGAAACCCGCGACAACGGCAAGCTGATCAATGAAATGCGGATGCAGTGCAAATACATCCCGCAATGGTTTCGCTTCTTTGGCGGGTTCGCAGACAAGATCGAGGGACGGGTCATCCCGATCGATAAGCCGGGTGTGTTCAACTACACGCGCCGCGAGCCGCTCGGGGTGGTGGCCGCGATCACACCGTGGAACTCACCCTTGATGCTGGCGACATGGAAGCTTGCTCCCGCGCTCGCCGCCGGCAACACGATCGTCTGGAAGCCGTCGGAATTCTCCTCGGTGTCGGCATTGTTCTTCGGCCGGCTTTTCGAGAAAGCCGGATTTCCCAAGGGCGTCGTCAACATCGTCACGGGTTTCGGCCACGAAATCGGCGACCGCCTCGTCACCCATCCCGATGTCGCCAAAGTGGCCTTCACCGGCGGCGACGCGACCGGCCGCCGCGTCTACCAGGCTGCCGCTGGCGGGCTCAAGAAGGTCACGCTCGAACTCGGCGGCAAATCCGCCAACATCGTCTTCGCCGACGCCAAGATGGAGGCAGCCATTCCCGGTCTCGTTTCCGGCATTTTCGCCGCGACCGGCCAGACCTGCATCGCCGGCTCGCGCGCACTCGTGCAGCGTTCCATCTACGACCAGGTGACGGAGAAATTGGTCGCCTTCGCAAAGACCGCGAGGATTGGCGACCCGCTCGATCCCGAGACCCAGGTCGGTCCGATCACCACTCTGCCGCAGCGCGCGAAAGTGCTCGACTACATCAGCATCGCCAACGGTGAGGGCGCTGCGCAATTGCTCGGCGGCAAGATACCCGAGGACACATCGATTGCCGACGGCTGGTTCGTGGAGCCGACGATCTTCGGCAACGTGAAGCAGTCCATGCGCATCGCCCAGGAAGAGGTCTTCGGACCGGTGCTGTCGGTCATACCCTTCGAGGACGAGGACGAGGCGGTGGCCATCGCCAACGACACCATCTACGGGCTTGCCGCCGGGATGTGGACGCAGGACCTCGGTCGGGCGATCCGCTTGCCCGAGAGGCTCGAGGCCGGCAGCGTGTGGGTCAACATGTACCGCGCCACCAGCTATCTCTCGCCCTTCGGCGGCTACAAACAGTCGGGCATCGGCCGCGAGAACGGCCAGACCGCCATCTACGAATATCTTCAAGAAAAAAGCATCTGGATCGATGCGGGCAACTCCATTCCCGCGCCGTTCGTCCAGCGCTGATAGACCAGATGCTTCTGGAGGAAACCATGACCATACATTTCGATGCCGTGCCATCGCTCGACCCCAAGGTGGCGGCGTTTGTCGGCGGCAAGCATGCGATGCTGATCGGCAACGCGTGGCTCCCGGCAGCTTCGGGAAAGACGCTGGACGTGGTCGATCCTTCGAACGGCCGGGTCATCGCGCAGGTACCGGCCGGCGATGGCGCCGATGTCGATTTGGCGGTCCATGCCGCGAGCAAGGCGATCGACGGTCCCTGGTCGAAAATGGTGCCGGCCGAACGCGCGAAGCTGATCTGGAAACTCGCCGATCTGATCGATGCCAATGTCGGTATGCTGGCAACGCTCAATTCCTATGAGAGCGGCAAGCCGATCGGCGATTCCCGCAATGGCGAGGTGCCGTTTACGGCCGAAACGTTCCGCTACTATGCGGGATGGGCCACCAAGATCAACGGCGAGACGATGACGATCAACGCGCCGGGTGATTGGCACGCCTACACACGCCGCGAGCCGGTCGGCGTCGTCGGTCAGATCATTCCATGGAACTTCCCGCTCAGCATGTTGGCCTGGAAGGTGGCGCCGGCACTGGCGGCCGGCTGCACCATCGTGCTCAAACCGGCCGAGCAGACGCCGCTCGGCGCGCTCTATTTCGGCAAGCTGGTTCAGGACGCCGGCTTTCCGGAAGGCGTGGTCAACATCCTGACCGGCTTTGGTGAAACGGTGGGCGCGGCGATGGCTGCCCATCCCGATATCGACAAGGTGGCTTTCACCGGTTCGACCGAAGTCGGTCGGCTGATCGCCCGCGCCGCGACCGGCAACCTCAAGAAGGTCAGCCTCGAGCTTGGTGGCAAGGCGCCGACCATTGTGCTGGGCGACGCCGATATCGACATGGCGGTGGCGGGCGCCTCGAGTGCGGCATTCTTCAATGCCGGGCAGAGCTGCGGCGCGGGAACGCGTTTCTTCGTTCACAAGAAGATCTACGACAAGGTCATGTCCGGGATCGCGGCGCGCGCCGAAAAGCTGAAGCTCGGCGCAGGGCTTGATCCTGCGACGGAGCTTGGCCCCGTCGTCTCTCAGCAGCAGATGGAACGCATCACCCGACTGATCTCGGAAGGCAGGAGTGACGGCGCCGAGATCGTCACCGGTGGCACGCGGGCCGGTGACACCGGCTATTTCGTCAAGCCGACGGTCATTTCCCGGACGCGGCCGGACATGTCGGTGATCCGCGAAGAGATATTCGGGCCGGTGGCCTGCGCGATGCCCTTCGACGACGAGGACCTGGACAAACTCGCCAAGGATGCCAACGACACCGAGTATGGCCTTGCCGCTTCGATTTGGACCAACAATCTGGGCAGCGCGCATCGGCTGGCCGCGAAGATCAAATCCGGCACGGTCTGGGTGAACTGCCACAACTTCAATGACGTCACCATGCCCTTCGGCGGGTTCAAGCAATCGGGCTGGGGGCGCGAACTTGGCGAACAGGCGCTCCAGCTCTACACCGAGACCAAGACTGTCGCGATCCGGCTGCCATAGGCGAGGGGGCGGCGGATGTCCTGCTACGAGACGATCGATGCGCGGTTCGGGGATCTGATTGACCCGGTCGCATTTCTCGAAACCATCCATACAGGAAATCGCTGGGCGGAGGGACCGGTCTACTTCGCCGACCTTCGCTCACTGATCTGGAGCGATATTCCCAACGACCGCATGCTGCGATGGGACGAGGACACGGGGGCAATTTCGCTGTTCCGAAGCCATGTCTCCAACCCGAACGGCAACACGCGCGATCGCAACGGAAGGCTGGTCACCTGCATGCAGGGGGAGCGTCGCGTCGTGCGCACCGAATGGGATGGCGCGATCACGGTGCTGGCTTCCTCCTACGATGGCAAGCCTTTGAATTCGCCGAACGATGTGGTCGTGAAATCCGACGGCAGCATCTGGTTCACCGACCCCAATTACGGGATCATTTCAGACTATGTCGGCCGCAAGGGCCTGCAGGAGCAGACGGGCTGCCACGTCTACAGGATCGATCCGCAGTCGGGGAAGATCACCGTCGTTGCCGATGATTTTTCCATGCCGAACGGGCTCGCCTTCTCGCCCGACGAGAAGCGCCTCTATATTTCGGACTCCGGCTTCCTCACCGACCGCAGCGCTCCGCATCACGTCAGGCAGTTTGACGTTGACGGCGACAGATTGGTAAATTCCCGCGTCTTCGCCGACATATCGCCTGGCATTCCGGATGGCTTTCGCGTTGATGTCGCGGGCAATCTCTGGATCAGCGCATGGGATGGCGTACAATGCCATACGCCCGAGGGTGAACTTATCGGGAAAATTCAGGTGCCGGAAATGGTTGCGAATTTGGCCTTTGGTGGGCCGCGCAACAATCGGCTCTTCATCACGGCGACAACATCGGTCTACGCCGTGTTCCTGAATGTCCGAGGCCAGAAGTACCCGTTCGGCACGTGACACCATTGGGGAGCCTGGAAGCGCTGCGGCAGCGGATGGTTAGGGTGAAAGTTGGACACGAAGCAGCTACAGGTATTCATCGCCGTCGGTGCGGCTGGCAGCTTCTCGAAGGCCGCGCTCGACCTCAACGTCACCCAGCCGATGGTCACGCGCCATATTCGTGGGCTTGAGGAGGAGCTCGGCGTCGAGCTGTTCTATCGCAACGGCCGCGGTGTCGTGCTGACCGAGGCGGGCGTGCTCTTGAAGGCCTATGCCGACGAGATCGTCGAGCGGATGCGGCTGGCGCAGAATGCCGTCTCGAACCTCAAATCCTCGCCGAAGGGAAGGTTGGTGCTGGCCGTGCCGCCTTCGGTCGGCACCGTGCTGACGGTGCCGCTGGTCAAAAAGATCAAGAACGAGTTTCCCAATGTCGCGTTGCAGGTGATCGAAGGTTTCAGCGGCCATATCCTGGAATGGCTGATCGCCGGTCGCATCGATGCCGCCGTGCTCTACAATTCACCGAACCATCCTTCGGTGCTGACCGAACCGCTGGCCGACGACGAGCTGTTTCTGATCGGACCGGTCTTGCCCGAACGCGTGCTGCCGCGCGGGCCGGTCGGCCTCAACATCTTCGCCGAGCTGCCGATGATCTTGCCCAGCCGCCCACATGGACTGCGGCGGCTCATCGACAATACCCTGGCGGAGCATGGCATCTATCCACGTGTCGAGATGGAGCTGGAGGCGATGCCTTCAACCTTGCTGCTGGTTGAGGAGGGCACTGGCTATACGGTTCTGCCCTATGCTTCCGTCCATCTCCTTGTGGAGGCTGGCCGCATCGAGGTCTGGCCATTCGACCCGCCGATTACCCGACAGCTGATCCTCGCGACCTCCTCACAGCGACCGATGTCCTCGAACTTTCGCCCACTCTTCCGTGCTGTGCGAACGGAACTGCGCGACATCATTTCCACCCACATCTGGAAACCATTGACGCCATCTTGAAAACGGATGGGCTCGGACTTGCGTCATGGTGCAGATAGAAGCCTCGACGGCGACGTTCGGTTATCATTGTTCGTCGGTTCGATGGCTGCGTGAGCCTGACGTATTCAGCAGGTCCGGATGACTGTTGCGATGTCTAGCATAGAGATGTCTGCTTTTTACCGATTTGTCCTCAGCCCGGACCGGCCGCTTCCGGCCCCAATCCGGCCGCGCTCATTGCGCTTGGTCAAGATGCACTAAGTGACCTTCTTTGTGGATAGAACTGAGGCGCTTGCATGGAAACTAGTCGTCTTCCTGGTGCTTTGGTTCGCCAGACCATACGAGAGAATACGAAGGAAACGGCTTGGCGAACCATCTGCTAACGTATTGATTTCCTGTAGCAACGGTGACCGTCCGGACCCACCAATTTCATGTGGATGAAGAGTGTTCAGCCCAGCGCAGCGGAGTGGGTAGCAGGACGCCGAGGTGTCGATGCTGTGCGAGGATGGTGCCCTGGCTTCGACACTCGCCTGCGGTCGGTTAGTTCGCCGAGAATGTGCTACATATTGTGATACCTATTGTGATACAAATTTGGCATTTTAACGAAAAAAATAGAATAAAAACAATAACTTGGTGAAAGTATCGATCCCAGCCAAGGTACCATCGGCATCTCCGACAAGTTATTGGTTTTGCTGAAGGGTTTCCTGCAAGGCCGTGGAATGTAGCCTGCCTTGTGGGTGGGCGGACTTTCCTGGTGCAATGAAGGCCGGCGTTCGGTTCGGGCGCTTATCGGCGGCTGCGACCTGCAAATAGGGATGGCTCTCTGCTCGTGGGGGATGATGGCGGGAGAGCGCTACCGCCTTTCCCCCACCCATCGAACCAACCAGTTCCGGCTTCGCTGCCATGGCTGGCCGAAGCGAATGACGGATTCAGTGAACCCTGTGTGGAATAAACAGGTGATCCGAACCGGTGCCACTCGATACCGTCGAACAAGTCGTCTCTCGAAAAAACCGAAACCAACCGTGATCAATGCCGCTAGCAAGAAATATCCAAGAGCCGCGGCGAACAGAGGCTCGTAAACCCGAAAGGTCTGCGCGAACGAGGTTGGCCGCCCCCATAAGTTCGAAGACTGTGATCGTCGAGGCCAGGGCAGTTCCCTTCAACAGCAGGATGTTCTGACCGCCGATCGCCGGCAGCGCCGACCTGAAAGCCTGCGGGAGAAGGACGGAAATCATGATCCGTGTTTCGACAGGCCAAGCCATCCGGTCACGTAATCCCAAGGAAGCGGAAGCCGCAGCAAGGCGGGATGTCGAATCCGCTTGGCGAATTGCAAAAGAAAGCTCCGCGATGGCTGAGGGCAACCGAGATGCCGAAGGAGATCGTGTGGCCGCGCGGCGCGGTGAGAAATGCAGCGACGAGGCGCACGCAGTCGGCGAAGGAAAGGTACGACCAGCATGCGCCGGTCCGCCGGTTCGGGGAAAGCCCTGGCCAAACAACTCTGCTCTTCATCTCATCATACCAGTTGACATGATGATGGTTGCCGCTAAGGTTGGTCAGGGCTCGGCGGATGCGGGTACACGGTCAAGGGAGGAGACTATGCAGACATCGAGGAAACTTCGGCGCGTAGCGCTTTTTGGCGCCATCGCCATGGTGGTCGCCAGCGCGGCGTCCGCGCAAGAGGTCAAGGTCTGGACCCTGACCTTCGCCAATGATTCCGCCAACAAGGCATGGGCTGACATCGTCAAGGAATTCGAGGCTGCCAATCCTGGTGTCACCATCAAGGTGGAAGGCCGCGGCACCGATGAACACAAGTCGGCGCTGCGGGTCGCCTCAGGTTCCGACCAGGGACCGGACATCTATTTCATGTGGGGCGGCCTTGGCCTTGGCGGCGAATTCGTCAAGGCGGGACTCAGCCTGCCGCTCGACAAATTCTACGCCGAATACAAGTGGGACGATGAACTGCTCTCACCGGCGCTTTCCTTCTCCAAGCAGTATGAGGGTGGCAGGCACGGCGTGCCCTACACATTCCACGGAGAGGCGCTCTATTACAACAAGGCGTTGTTCGAGAAGGCCGGCATCACCACGGCCCCCGCGACCTATGATGAACTTGTCGCGGACGCCGAGAAGCTGAAAGCCGCCGGCATCCCGGCAATCACCTTTGGCGGAACCGTCAACTGGCACGTCATGCGTCTCATGGACATGATCCTGGAAACCAAATGCGGGGTCGAGAAGCATGACCGTCTGATGGGGATGCAGGTGAGCTGGGCAGACGAGGCCTGCGCCACGGCCTCCTTCGAGGAGTTCCACAAATGGACATCGAATTACACGCTGAAGCCGTTCATGGGGATCGATCAGGCGCAGTCGTTCAATCTCTTCCTCGGCGGTCGAGCCGCCATGATGCTTGAAGGCGACTGGCTGGTGGGTCAGCTTAAGGGCGAAAACCGCACTGCGGATTTTGGTCTGTTCCCATTCCCGACCGGTACTGACCGCCTCTACGGCTTCGCCGAGTACAACTACATTTCGACCAAGAGCAAAGTTCCCGACATCGCCGCCAAGTTCCTGAACTATCTCGAATCCACCGACGTGCAGCAAAAGCACCTTGGCGATTTCGGTTCGATCTCGGTCAACAAGAACGTCAAGTACACGAGCGCCGAACCGCTCGACCAGAAATGGATCGAGATCTTCGGCAAGTTCCCGTCGACGTTCGTCAATGGCGACCAGGCCTTCCCGCTCGACGTCACCACCGAATATTTCCGGGTGATCAACGAGGTTGCTAGCGACACTCTCGATCCCAAGGCGGCAGCCGCCGAGCTGCAGAAATTCATCGGCAACCGCAGCTGATATTGAACCTCGCGATGGCCGGCCCCGACAAGCCGCAGGCCGGGGCCGGCCAGCCGATTCTCTTGCACCGCTCCTGGGACGATACATGGCCGTGAACATTTCCGCCGCCGATCGCCATGCGCGAATGCCTGCCCGGTCAGGCCAGCTTCGCCGAAAACTGCAGGATCCGACCCTGCAGGGATTGATGCTGTTGGCGCCCGCGGTGCTGGCCTACGCAGTCTTTGCCTTCTATCCGATGATCGACGTCATCCAGCTCAGCTTCATGAAATGGAATGGACTGAACGCGGACAAGCATTGGGTGGGGCTCGACAACTACCGCTACGTGCTGCACGACGATCCGGTGTTCTGGGTCGCCTTCAAGAACACGCTGATCTGGACTTTCCTGTCGGTCATCTTCCCGCCGCTGATCGGCTTTGGGCTGGCGCTTGGCCTGAACCAGAACATCCCTGGCCGCTCGCCGCTACGCGCCCTGTTCTACATGCCCGTGATCATAGCGCCGATCGCCGTGGCAACCATGTGGCGCTGGATGTTCGACCCTTTCTTCGGGTTGTTCAACAGTTTGCTCTCCGCGGCCGGATGGCCCAACCTGATCCAGGATTGGCTGGGCGACCGCAACGTCGCGCTCTATTCGGTCTTCATAGGCTATGTCTGGGAGGTCGCGGGCTTCTCGATGGTGTTGTTCCTGGCCGGGCTGCAAGGCGTCTCGCAGACGCTGGTCGAAGCCGCCCGCATCGATGGCGCAGGACGCTTCCAGCTGTTCCGCTATGTGACACTGCCGGCGCTGAGGCCCACCATAACCATCGTCCTGATCCTGTCGCTGATCAACTCGCTGAAAGCCTTCGACATCGTCTACGGGATGACCGGCGGCGGACCGGCGCAATCGACGCAGATGCTCGCCATGTGGGCCTATACGCAAGCCATGCAACTCGGTGACTTCGGCCGTGGCAGCGCCATCTCCGTCGTACTCTTGCTCATCACCGTTGCCATCGTCATCCCCTATCTGCGCTGGACGCTCAAGCGGCAGGAGGCCTATCAATGAGCGGCGTGGCCAGCCCCTTTCGCCAGGCCGGCGCGGAGCGGGTGGATCCGCTGCTGGTGGCATTGTGGATCGCGCTGATCATCGTCGCCGTGGTCTGGATCGCTCCGTTCATCTTCATCATCTTCACGTCGCTGAAATCGAACGCCACGGTGATGGGGACCGGCGCATTCTCTCCGCCCACCAGCCTCGCCTGGGAGAATTTCACCAATGCCTGGCGGCGCGGCGATTTCGGCACAACGGTCGTCAACAGCACCATCATCACCGTCATCAAGGTGCCGCTCGGGCTGATGATATCGGCCATGGCCGCCTATTCGCTGAGCCGCATCCAGGTCTGGGGACACAAGGTGGTCTTCCTTGCCATCGTGTTTGGCACGATGATCCCGTTCCAGGTGATGCTGGCGCCGATCTTCAAGCAGGTGAACAGCTTCGGGCTGATCAACACCTATGTCGGCATCATCCTGCCTTATCTCGCCTTCGGCGTCCCTTATCAGGTCTTCATCCTGCATGGCTTCTTCAAGGAGGTGCCCAAGGAGCTCAGCGAGGCGGCGCTTATCGACGGTGCGTCGCATTTCACCGTATTCCGGCGTATCTTCCTGCCGGTGTCGCTGCCGGTGCTTGCGGCGCTGCTGATCCTCGACTTCGTCGCCACCTGGAACGAGTTCGCCATGGCGCTGGTCATCCTGCAGGATCCGGATCGCTGGACGTTGCCGCTCGGCCTGATGTCGTTCCAGAGCCAGTTCGCCCGCGACTACGGCCAGCTCAACGCGGCGATCGTGATGACGGTGCTGCCGGCGGCGATCGTCTACCTCATCTTCCAGCGCTACTTCGTCTCGGGGCTGACCTCAGGCGCGGTCAAGGAATAGCAACGCAAGGAACCACGCATGGCCGACGGCACGACAGTCGAGAAATGGGACATATTCGAGATCGCACTGAAGGGCCCCGCGGATAGCAACCCCTTCGTCGAGATCGAGTTGTCCGCTAGCTTTTCGCAAGCGAACCGCAGCATCGCGGTTCCAGGCTTTTACGATGGCGACGGCACCTACCGCATCCGTTTCATGCCGGACAATGAAGGCAGCTGGAGCTATGTCACGCACTCCAACATCCCGTCGCTGGCGGGCAAGAGCGGCGCCTTCGAGGCAACCGCACCGTCCGCGGGCAACCACGGTCCGGTGCGCGTGCGCAACAAATTCCATTTCGCCTATGCCGACGGCACGCCCTACTTCCCGTTCGGCACCACTTGCTATGCCTGGACGCACCAGCCGCTCGACATGCAGGCCGAGACGCTGGCGACCTTAAAGAATGCGCGCTTCAACAAGCTGCGCATGGGTGTCTTCCCGAAAGACTATCCCTTCAACGTCAATGCGGCGCTGCACGCGATCTTCGAGGCCGGGCCGGACGGCAAGGAAGATTTCGACCGGCCGAACCCTTTGGCATTCCGCCATTTCGAGGCGCAGGTCGGCGCGTTGCGCGATCTCGGCATCGAGGCCGACATCATCATCTTCCATCCCTATGACCGTTGGGGCTACGCCAACATGAGCGCGGCCCAGGATTTCCGTTATGTCGCCTACCTCGCAGCACGGCTTGCCGCGTACCGCAACGTCTGGTGGTCGCTGGCCAACGAGTACGACTTCCTGCTTGACACCAAGCCGATGGCGCAGTGGGACCGCTACTTCCATATCCTCGAGGAAAACGACCCCTACCAACATCTGAAATCGATCCACAATGGCGAGCAGTCGATGAATTTCGACCACCGCAAACCGTGGGTCAGCCATGTCTGCATCCAGAACTGGGATGTGAAACGCACGCCCGAATGGCGCGACGCCTACGGCAAGCCGGTCGTAAACGACGAACCTGAATATGAAGGCAACATCGTCTTCCCATGGGGCAACATCAGTGCCGAAGAACTGGTGCACCGCTTCTGGCTCACCGTCATGCGCGGCGGCTATGCCGGGCATGGCGAAACCTACATGCACCCCCAGGATCTGATCTGGTGGGCCAAGGGCGGCCGGCTTCACGGCGAGGCGTGGAAGCGGATCGGCTTCCTGCGCGACCTCATCGAAGAGGACGTCAGCAATGGGTTGGAGCCGATGGGCCACAACAGTGCCTGGCCGTGGAGCCGGGTCTCCGGCGCCAGCGAGGGCGATCTTCGCTACATCTATCTCGGCGAGCATCAGCCGGTCATCTGGTCTACCGGCCTACCGCTCGAAGATGGCGACTACGACGTCGATGTGATCGATGCCTGGAAGATGACCGTGACGCCCGCCACGAAAGTGGCGGCGCCAATTCCGCATCCAACACGCCATGGCTCGGTCGTGCGCGGGGGCAAGGCGGACGCTGCTTTCGGGGTCGAGTTACCCGGCAAGCCCTACCAAGCCATCCGCGTCAGGCCACGGCGCTAGTAAACGGGGTTACAAGATGTCTTCTGTCCAGATTGTCGACGTGAAGAAGTCCTATGGTGCGACCCCCGTGATCCATGGGGTCAGCGTCGACATCGAGGACGGTGAATTTGTCATTCTGGTCGGCCCTTCGGGCTGTGGAAAATCGACGCTGCTGCGCATGATCGCCGGGCTCGAAACGATCTCGGGCGGAGAGATTTCGATCGGCGAGCGGGTGGTCAACCATCTCCAGCCAAAGGAACGGGACATCGCCATGGTGTTCCAGAACTATGCGCTCTATCCGCAGATGACCGTTGCGCAGAATATGGGTTTCGCCCTCGAACTCGCTGGCGCCAGGAAAGCCGAGATCAAGGAAAAGGTAGATACGGCGGCATCGATCCTGGGGCTGCAGCCGCTGCTCGCGCGTTATCCGCGCCAGTTATCCGGCGGCCAGCGCCAACGCGTCGCCATGGGCCGCGCCATCGTGCGCGATCCCAAGGTGTTCCTGTTCGACGAACCGCTGTCCAACCTCGACGCCAAGCTGCGCGTGCAGATGCGCACCGAGATCAAGGCGCTGCACCAGCGGCTCAAATCGACCATCGTCTATGTCACCCACGACCAGATCGAGGCCATGACGATGGCCGACAAGATCGTGGTGCTCAACGGCGGCAGGATCGAGCAGGTTGGAAGCCCGCTCCAACTCTATGACCGGCCGGTCAACATGTTCGTCGCCGGCTTCCTTGGATCGCCGGCGATGAATTTCATCGAAGGAACGGTGCGCGACGACCCGCATCCCGGCCTCGAACTGGACGACGGATCAATCATCCCGCTGTCAGCCATTCCCCCCGGCGCCTCCGGACGGCGCCTAGTGCTGGGCGTGCGTCCGGAGGACATTCATATCGACAGCGAAACCGGCGCCGCGGCGAAGGTGATCGTCGTCGAGCCGACCGGCGCCGAGACGCATCTTTCGGTCGAAATGGCGGGCCATGAACTCGTCTGCGTGCTGCGCGAACGCGTCACTTTGAAGTCGGATGAGACCGTCATGCTTTCCGTACGAAAGTCGGCCGTGCATTTCTTCGATCCGGCGTCGGGAAGCCGTATCTGATGATGTTTGGCGATCGGCCGTCCGGGATGTTCGAGGGGTGGTTCTGCCAGCGACGCGGCGGCGTGCTCGTCGTAGCGACAGGGGGGCGTCGCGGGCTTCTGGGGTGAAGTGCTGACAGTGCGGTCGATGCCGCCAGTGTTGCCGGGCTAGTGATCAACGGCGGCGCTCGACATCGCGGTGCTGACCACGTCGCTTTCCCGTCTTTTGCCCCGGAACGCAGCGAGCCGCCTGACGCTATTTGCCGCTAGGCAATCCCGTCAATCTCCGAGGCCGTCGCGAATTGCGCTAAAATAGCGATCGGATCCGACCTGGCCGCCCTTCAGCGCGATTTCGAGGCCGTCGACCTCGCCGCCGCCATGGGCAAGGCAGAGCGGCGAACCCGGTGATTGCGGCAATGGCATGCGCACGGTCAGTGCGTCGATGGACAACTGTCCCAGCGCATGGCTGGAGGTGTCTCCGCCGGCGATGACCGCGCGCCTGAGTTTCTGCTGGACGACCAGCTGGCGCAGAATGTCGCCCAGCGCCCGGCCGAGCCGGTTTCGCGCACCTTCAATATGGTCGATCTCGGCACTGCGATCGGCCTGGGGACCAAGGGCGGTGTAGAGGATGACGCTGCGCCCTGCCGTGAGACTCGCCAGGCCGCTCGCTACGGCACGTTCGATCGCCCCGCCGGCGCTGTCCGAGACCAGCTGCATGGCATCGATCTGGATGCCGTCGAACCCATGGGCGAGCGCGAAGCGGATCTGCTTCTCTGTGGTTGGCGACACACTGCCCGAGACCACGGCGAGCCGGTCCACCGGACCGGGTGGCGCGAAGGACGCGTGCCCCGCGGCGATGCCCTTGCCGGCCCATTCGGCGAGCAGCGCATATTCGACGCCCGAGGATCCGACGACGAAACCATAGCCTTGTTCGCAAATCCGCCAGATCTGCTCGCCGACGCGTGCCTGCGTCTGGCGGCTTTCGACGTCGAACAGGACGATTTCCTTGTCCTGAAGAGCCTGGTCGACCGTCTGCGAAAGATCATCCGCCTGCAACGCCGTCAGGTCGACAAGGCCGGAACCGAGATCGGTCTGCCGATGGAGGTGGATGAGGAGATCAGCCTCCTTCATCGGCGTCACCGGATGCCGGCTCATGACCGGGTGGCGATCGATGCGGAAATAGGTACCGCGAAATGCCGCGAATAGGTTGCCGAACGCCGTGTATCGCTTGAGCTGGGGAGCCCCGACAACCAACGGCACGCTCTTCTGGTTGAAGACACGCCGGCCGATCTCGATGGCGCGGCCAATGCTGCCGATCGCCGGGCTGGAATCGAAGGTCGAGCAGATCTTGTAATGGCAAACCGTCGCTTGCAGCCGGCTTAGCCATTCGAAGGCCGGCGCCAGATTTTCGTCCATCCATTGCGGCGTCTCGCTGCGGCTCGTACCGGCCAGCCCCATGGCACGGCAATGCGAAAACCGCCCTAGCAGCTGCTGGTCGGGTTGACGCATGAACAGCACGGTCGGCACGCCGCCGAGCTCGAGCGCTTCCATGACGTCGGTCGAGCCGGTGAGGTCGTCGCCATAGTAGCTGAGCAGGAGGTGCTGCATGACGTCAGGCCGCCTTGCCGTCGCCGAACTTTTCGATCGACCGTGCCAGCTCGGGATGCTTCAGGGCGAATTTCGCCAGCGGGATGCCGTCGACTGCCGCTTGCCAGGCTTGCTGGACGGCGCGCACGCCGGCGCCTGGCCCGTCCGGATGGCTGACGATGCCGCCGCCGCAGAGATAGAGCAGATCGACCGTGCGGCCGGTTCGTTGGTAGGTCTCGGGCGCCTGTCCGCCCCACTGGCCGGAACCTGCGACCGGCAGCGCGCAATCGTCAGGCGAAAAGATCGGCGTCGTCACTGCCTCGAAGGAGCGGATGAAGGAGTCGTCCGGCTCCCAGTATTTCGAGGCGATGCCGTTGATCTGGAACTGGTCGACGCCAAGCAGCCGCCAGAACTGCTGCCACACCTTGAAATCCATGCCGAGCCCCGGATGGCGGGTGAGGATGTCCCAGCCGTTGCGGTGGGCGTGCAGCACCAGGCTGGAGCGCTTTCTCAAGTAGGCCATGCCGCCGAAGCCGATGGAGTTGATGTTGACCACGGCGCAATTGCCGCCGGCCTTCGCCACCAGATCGTGGTTGCGCATCATCACGTCGGGGTCGGCATGCGAGATACCGAAGGCGTACATCACCTTTTTGCCGGTCTTCTGCTCGTAATCGAGGATGAGCGGCATGATCTCCTTCACCCGCTCGGCCAGCGGCGAATAGGTCGGGCTCATCAACTTCTCGTCGTCCTTGATGAAATCGACGCCGGCTGCAATCAGTTCACCCACCATCGCGGCCGTCTCATGCGGCCGCAAGCCCAGCGCCGGCTTGACGATGGTGCCGATGATCGGGCGTCCCTCGACGCCGGTCAGCTTGCGGCTGCCGGCAACGCCGAACTGTGGGCCGGGATGGGCGCCGCGATAGTCATCAGGCAGCTTCATGTCGACAATGCGGATGCCCGACAGGCCTTTGATCGAATAGGTGCCGCCGATGGCGATGGTCATTAGCGCTGACAGGTCCGTGCCGATAGCGTCGAAGGGAAAGCCGATGTCGACATCGGCGCGTTTAAACGGTCCATTGCCGGCTTCCGGAATGGAGGGCTGCAAGGCTTCGGGTAGATGCCGGATCGCCAGGACACGCGCCGCCACCCGGGCCTTCAGTTCCTCGGTCTCGCCGGGCAGCGCTACGAAGGTGCCAGTCGACTGGTCGCTGGCGATCTTGGCTGCCAAGGCCTCGATGCTTTCGGACGTTTCGATGCGATAGGTGAGGGTGATCATAGTCTGCTGTCTCAAGCCCAGGCGTTCGAAAAAGGTTCACCGGTGTTCGAAATCTGGTATAATGAGTACATAAGTATTGCAAGACATATCCGGCTGGAAGGTTTGCGAGGTCGACAGCCGGCATTTCCGCGAATTGTGGCGGCAGTGTTAGATAGGGCCGGGTCAAGGGAGTGATTCGCGACGATGAACCGTTCGGAACCGATTGTCCGGCGCAAGCTTTCCGACGAGGTCTTCTTGCGGCTGAAGCGCCTGATCACCAGCGGCGAATTGATGCCGGGCGACGATATGCCGTCGGAGCGTGAATTGATGGAGCGTTTCGAGGTCGGCCGTCCGGCGATCCGCGAGGCGATGCAGGCGCTGAGCAATATGGGCCTCGTGGCGATCTCGCATGGCGAGCGCGCCAAGGTGCTGCAACTGACCGCCAAGTCGATCATCAAACAGGTCGATAGCGCGGCCAAGATCATCCTGTCGTCATCGAAGGACACGCTGGAGCATCTCAAGACCGCGCGCATCTTCTTCGAGCGTGGCATGGTCAGGGAAGCCGCCGAAAAGGCGACCGCCGAGAATATTAAGCTGCTGCGCGCAACCCTTGCCGAACAGCGCGGCTTCAGCGGCGACTCCGAAGCTTTTATATCGGCCGACATGAAGTTTCATACGCAGATCGCTGCGATCTCCGGCAACCCGATCTATGTCGCTGTCAGCGAGGCGATGCTGGGCTGGCTGAAGGAGTATCACACCGAAATGCTGATCTGGACCGGCAAGGAACAGTTCACGCTGACCGAGCACGAAGAGATCATCGGACGCATCGAGAAGAAAGATACCGATGGCGCCGAGAAGGCGATGATCAAGCATCTGGAGCGCTCGCGCGCCCTCTATGTGATGAATTCTGAAAAGTAATCTGATTCAGCCGATCCGCGCGATCGCGTAGGGTGTCATCACAATACGGTCGCGGCCAAACTCCGAAAGGTCGACCGCCACGTCGCTTGCCGTCAGGTTCGTCAGCCACACGACCGTCTTGCCCGAGGATGAGCGCCCGGCCAGCGCCAGTACCCGGGTCTCGTCGCTCGTTTTGGCCGCGACGTGTTTAAGGCCGGCCAGTTCGCAAAGCCCCTTGATGGCCTGGAAGATCGGCCGGGGTGACCTTTCCGCAACGGGTTCCCCGGATGCCGCCAGCACGCCGAATGGCCCGGTGAAGCCGGACAGCGTCAGCATCTCCAGACCGACCGGCGCGACACGCGCAGCATAGCCGATGGTCCAGGCGGCGGCGAACTGGCCATTCTGGCGCGGATCGCGGTTCGCCATGGCGATGCGTTGTCCCTGCGGGTTGTCCTTGGTGGCGCCGCCATAAGGGTTCTGCCGCATGGCAATGGTCGACGGCCCAATCCGGTAGGGCTTGTCGCCGAAGATCGCCCGCACCGAGCGGGTAATGAACGGCAACGCCTCGAGCGACTGCATGACGCTGAGATCGTCGGCGGCGTGTACGATCGGGCAGGTGCAATGGGTCACGAAATCGAGCAGCCCGGCCGGAACGCGCTTGCGGTTCAGCTCAGTGAAATAGCTGAACATACCGCCGCCAAGACGGATATCCGGGAAGGCGCGGCGCGCTGCGGCGTAGACATCTTCCAGCGGCGGGCAGGGCGGCCAGGCACTGCCCGGCGGCGTCGATTGCCGATCGACAGAGGGCGAAACCGCGATGGCGTCGAGCCGCAGATTTGCCCGGCGCACCGTGTCGGCGACCTCTGCGAGTTCAGCATCGAGATCGCCGCTGCAGGCGACCACGCATTCGAGCGTTGTAAGGGCGGGATAGGCAGTGGCGATCCGGGCGAAGGAGCGCAAGGTATCGAGCCCATGGCCGCGCGTCGGATCGTAGTGAAACAGCAATTGTTGCGGGCCGAGCACGGACAGGGTGGCGAGGTTCGCCAGCGCCGTCTCGACATCGCCGGGGTGGATGATCATGCCGACATCCGGCAGCGCCGGACCGGGGTCGCCGAGTGTCACACGGATCGGACCGGATGCCTCGATGGTGGCCGGTGTGTTGTCGTCACTGGCAATGCGCAGGCTGATCGTCTGGCGGTTGGTCTCGCCGGCCGGCAGCACATAGGGCCACGGCAGCGCCAGCGGCCGCACATAGGTCTTGTAGGACGCATCGGACCAGTTGCGCTGGTCCTCCATTTCGAAGACGTCGCCTTCCATGCGGCATTGCGCGGTGACGCCGGGCCGCACTTCATGCGTGATGGCGCGCAAATCCTTGAAAGGCTGCCACGGGTCGATCAGGTCAGGCAGTTTCGTCGCCACAACGCTGCCATCCGTGTGCTCGACCGTCACGGGGCTGCCGGCGAGGCCGGCGATCGGATGCAGGATGCAGAAGCCGCAGCGGTTGGTCTCGAAGTCGCTGTCGGGCAGGGCGCTGACGTCGAAGACCAGCTGCCCATCAGAAGAGCCTTTGATGGTGGCGCGGAAGGCGAGCCGGCTTCCGCCAGGCCCGGTGCAGCTTGCCGCGTAGCTGACGGAGAAAACATCGGCACCCTGGTCGATGGTCAAGTCCGTCAGCGCTGGCTCATAGGTGCCCCAGTCGCGGTCGCGCACGACATAGGCGATGGCGCGCAGCACCTCCGTGCCGCCGTGGCGGATCATGCGCAGATTGCCGTTGACGAAATCGGCGTTGAGCGGACCGGCGGTCAACCGGACCGGTTCGGTCTCCGCCGCGCTCGTGCCGCAAAGGAGGAAGCGATCCCAGGTCATTTCAGCAGGTCGTCGATGCGCACCGGTTCCCGGCTCGCGGCGCCGGCATAGGCGGCCTCGACCAGCGCGAATGTCTTGAGGTTATCGGCGCCCGCGGTCGCCGGCTCCTTGCCTGATGCAAGGCAGTCGACCCAGTGCCGCTGGATCGCCAGCACGCTTTCCTGGATGTTGTGCCATGGCCGCGAGGCCCAGGGCAGCAGCGGCGGCGAAATATCCCTGACCAGCGTACCGCTCTTGCCGGTGACGGTGAGCTGGTAGCCCTGCGCCAGCCGGAGCGTGCCGTCGCTTCCGTCGATCTCGATCAGCGTTTCGGGAAACGGCTCCGCCGCAAGTCGGGTGGCATAGCTGCAATCGACCACTGAAATAGCGCCGCTCTCGTGATCCATCAGCATGGTGGCGACATCCTCGCCGGCGATGGCCGGGTTGATGCGCGCGGTACGGGCAGTGAGGCTCGACACATCGCCGAGGAGAAAACGCGCAATGTCGAGGATGTGGATGCCGAGATCCTCGATGATGAAGCGCTTTCCCGTCGCCAGATAAGGCTGACCGGAAAACACGTCATAGGCGGAGCGGAAGGAGATGCGCCCGAAGAAGGGCGTGCCGATCTCACCGCTGTCGAGCACCGCGCGCACCGCCTGGATCGGTGACTGCCAGCGGAAATTCTCATGCACCATCAGCGGCACACCGGCCTTGGCGCAGGCCGCGACCATCGCCTTGGCGTCGGCGAGCGTCGGCGCGAACGGTTTCTGGCAGATCACCGGGACGCGGTGGGCGGCCGCCATCTCGACCAGCGGCCGATGACTGCCGACGGTGGTGGCGATGTCGACGAAGTCGAGCGTCTCGGCCGAAAACAGCGCGGCTGCATCGGTGTAGCGCTTCGCCACGCCGAACTGGTCGCCGACGATCCTGAGCCGCTCCGGGTCGCGGTCGCAGATGGCGACGATCGAGGCGCCGTCGATGTCGCGCCAGGCATGCATCTGATTGACGGCGAAGAAGCCGCAACCGATCAGCGCTCCACTCAAAGTCGCCATGATCAACCCGCCTTTGCCATCTGCATCAGGGTGACACGCTGCTGAAGCCGGCGCTGCGCCTGGTCGACGACGACGGCGACGATGATGACCAGACCCTTGATCACCATCTGCCAGAAGGAGCTTACGCCCATCATCACCAGCCCGTCCGACAGGATGCCGATGACGAAGGCGCCGACGATGGTGCCGCCGATCGTGCCGCGGCCGCCCGACATCGAGGTGCCGCCAAGCACCGCCGCGGCGATGGCGTTCAACTCGAAGCTTTCGCCGGTCGCCGGATGCGAGGCCATCAGCTCCGACGAGATGATCAGGCCGACGATCGCCGCGCAGAAGCCGGAGAACATGTAGACGAACATCTTGACCATGTTGACGCGTACGCCCGAAATGCGCGCCGCGCGCTCGTTGCCGCCGACGGCGAAGATGTGGCGGCCGAGCGGCGTGTACCGGGCGAGATAGGCCGCGCCCAGCGCTACCACGATCAGGATCCAGATCGACACCGGCAGGCCGATGAGCCGGCCGGCGCCGAGGAAGCCGAAGCCGGTGGTGCCAAGTTCCGGTTTGCCGACCAGATTGGGGAAAGTGCGGCCGTCGGACGACAGCAGCGCCAGGCCGCGCGCTACATAAAGCACGCCGAGCGTGGCGATGAAGGGCGCGACGTTGAGCCTGGTGATCAGCAGTCCGTTGACGGCGCCGATCGCTATGCCGACCGCCAGGGTGATCAAGGCGATCTCGACCACGTTGAAGTAGATGGTGTAGCCGATCTGCAGATCGATGCCGTTGAGCACGAGATAGCCGGCCACCATGCCGCACAGGCCGACGATCGAGCCGACCGAAAGGTCGATGCCGCCGGTGATGATGACAAAGGTCATGCCCATGGCGAGGAAGGCATTGAGCGCCACATGCTTGGCCATCAGGATCAGATTGGCGGCCGATAGGAAATTCGGCGCCGCGATGGAGAAGAACACCAGCACGGCGATCAGCGCAATGAAGGTCCTGAGCTTCATCAGCGTCAGCAGCGCTGAGCCGCTGGAGACCGAAGAGGGGGCTGCCCTGGCCGGAATGTCAGTCATCAGTGTTGCTCTCCAAATTCTGGGGCAAGATGTGCGGGGCGGGGCCATGGCCGAACGCCGATGCGGCGACGATCGCGGCCTCGCTCGCCTCGGCGCGGTCGAACATGCCGGTCAGTCTGCCATTGCTCATCACCGCGATCCGGTCGGACAGCGCCATCACCTCGTCGAGATCGGAAGTGGCGAAGAGGATGCCCAGCCCATCGCGCGACAGCTTGCGCATGGTGCGGAAGACGTCGGCCTTGGCGCCGACATCGATGCCGCGGCTCGGCTCGTCCATCAAAAGCACCTTCGGTCCGGTGAGCAGCGCCTTGCCGATCACCACCTTCTGCTGGTTGCCGCCGGAAAGCGAAGAGACTTCCTGTGCCGGGTCTGCGACCTTGATCGAGAGCTCCCGCACCATCTGCGAGACAGCCTGCCGCTCGGCGCCGCCTCTTATGTGGAACAGGCGCACGAAGCGCGACAGGCTGGCCAGCGTCAGATTGCTGGCGACCGAGAGGATCGACACCAGGCCTTCGCGTTGGCGGTCTTCCGGGATCAGCGCCAGCCCGCGCCGTATGCGCCGCGTCGTGTCGCGTTCCCTGATCTGTTTTCCGTCGATGAAGATCTTGCCGCTGGCATGGCCGTGGCGGCCCATGATGCAGTCGAACAACTCACTGCGTCCGGCGCCCATCAGTCCGTAGATGCCCAGGATCTCGCCGGCGCGCAGCGACAGCGAGACGTGGTCGACCGCCAGTCCGCCGGTGACACGCGGCAGGCAGATGTCTTCGGCGCGGAACACCTCCTCGCCGGGAACATGGCCGTCGGCCTTGGCGAAATCCTTGGCGTCCGAGCCGATCATCTGCCGCACGATCCACTGCGTGTCGACGTCTCTCATCTCCTCCTGGCCGGTGATGCGGCCGTCGCGCAAAACGGTGATGTAGTCGCCGATGCGGATGAGCTCCTCCAACCGGTGCGAGATGTAGACGATCGCCACGCCGTGCGCCTTGAGGTCGGCGATCACCTTGAACAGGATCTCGACTTCCGCCGCGCTCAGCGCCGAGGTCGGCTCGTCCATGATCAGGATGCGCGCGTCGAGCGAGACAGCCTTGGCGATCTCGACCAGCTGCTGCTGGCCGATACGCAGATCCTCGACCAGCATGTCCGGCCGGATACCGGCTTCGAGCCGATCGAGAAATTCGCCAGCCCGCCGCTCCTGCGCCTTGCGGTCAATCTTGCGAAACCGGTTGGTGATCTCGCGCGTGGCGAAAATGTTCTCGGCGACCGTCATGTTGCCGAACAGGTTCAACTCCTGGAACACCATGCCGATGCCGCGGTTCACCGCGTCACCGGAGGATGAGAAGGAGACCTCGTTGCCGTCGAGCAGAATGCGGCCGGCCGTCGGCTGCTCGACCCCGGCGATGATCTTCATCAGCGTCGATTTGCCGGCGCCGTTTTCGCCGACGAGCACATTGACCGCGCCCTTGCGCACCTCGAAATTGGCCTGCTTGACCGCCACGGTGCCGGCATAGACTTTCGAGACGTCTTCCAGCTTCAGGATGACGTCGTAACTGGGCGCCGTGGTCATGGCTTAGGCCCGATCTCAGCCTCCGCCGGGGTCACCAATGGCAGATCCTGGCCGCCTTCGATCGTGTAGGCGCCAAGCACCTTGGCGGTGCGGCCCTCCAGCGCCTCGCGCGGCAGCTTGGACAGCACGGTCTTGTCGGCATAGGCATTGAACGCCTTGCCGAACTGGGCAAAGTCGATCTGGTTGGTGAAATCGTTGAACTGGACGAAATCCAGGCTGTCGCGCAGCGCCGTGCCGCGCACCGCCGGCCCGATCTGCACGCGCGCATCCGCCTTGCCGTCGCCGTCGACGTCGATATCCATCGTGCCCGCGCGCGACTGTGTGTTGGCGGCGATGATCTTGCCTTCGACGCGGACCGCGAAAGTCCATGGCGAATTCGCCTGCTTCTTGGGATTGCCGTATTTGGCGCCGGCCGCCGCCGGATCGGTCTTCGCCAGAGCATGGACCTCGGCAAACGGCCCGGCCTTTTGCTGCAGATACGGGATGACCTTGGAGGCCCAGATCTCCTCGACCATCTTGTCCGGGTTGAAGCCTGACGCGTCGCCTGCACTGCCTTGCGCTGATGGCGTCGGCAGGATCTTGCAGGCGCTGAGGCCGATGCCGGCGGCCAGCGCAAGGATCGGCCAAGTCGACTTAATCGGCCAGATCGGCTTGTTCAACATTGCGGTCAAAGCATCCCGGTGAAATGAAGGCGAGGGACGAACCCTGAGTTCGCCCCCCGCTGTTTGCGTTGCACAGGTTCAGTTCTTCAGCGCGAAGGTTTCCAGTTTGGCGGCGTTGTCACCATTGACAAGCACGCAGTCCATCAACTGCTTTTCCTTCTCGGGCGACTTCTTGTTCTTGATGAAGTCGTTGGCCTGTTCAACTGCCATCTGCGCCTGGGCGAAGGCCGGCTGCAGCACCGTGGCCTTGATGCCGCCTGATGTGATGGAGTCGCGCACGTCGTTGGAGCCGTCGAAGCCGACGACAATGACGTCCTTGCGGTTCGCCGCGGCGAGCGCCGCATAGGCACCCATCGCCATCGTGTCGTTGCCGGAGATCACGCCCTTGATGTCGGGATTGGCCTGCAGGATCGATTCCATCTTGGCATAGGCCTCGGTCTGGCTCCAATTGGCCGATTGCTGCGCAACCATCTTCAGGTCTGGATAGTCGTTGATGACGTCGTGATAGCCCTTGGAGCGGATGCCGGCATTGGTGTCGGATTCCTTGCCGACCAGTTCGACGAAGTTACCCTTCTCGCCCATCAGCTTGACGAACTCCTGCGCGCCGAGCTGGGCGCCCTGGTAATTGTTGGAGACGATTTGCGCCACGGCGACGCCCGTGGCGTTGATCTCGCGGTCGATCAGGAAGGAGGGGATGCCGGCGTCCTTGGCCTTCTGCACCGCGGCGACGGTGGCGTCGGCGCCGGCATTGTCGAGGATGATCGCCTTGGCGCCACGGCCGATCGCCGTGTCGATGAGTTCGGACTGCTTGTTGGCGTCGTCGTCATGCACCAGCACCAGCGCTTCGTAGCCGAGCTCCTTGGCCTTTGCCTCGGCGCCGACGGCCTCCGCCTTGAAGAACGGATTGTCGTGCGAGGGGGTGATGATGGCGATCAGGTCGGCCGCGAAGGCCGGTGCCGCCGTGCCAAGTGCCAGCACGCCGGCGAAAGCCGCAAGCGTCATTCTGCGAGTAAGTTTCATGAAGTCCTCCCTTTGAAAGCTCGTGCCTTTATCGAGCAAGGCTGATGCATTGAATTGGTCAGGCTGCGGATGGCGCCGGATTCAAGAGCCGCGTGCCTGCTCCTCCTGAACGGATCGTTGCTCCCCGCCGTCCTCCACTCGTCCAGGTTTCCCAGCAAACCTTGTTTGATCCGAGTTCGCGGCCAGCTTAGCCAACTGGTATAATGAGTCAACCACTATTTCAGATGATCTGTATATGAGTGGTCGATGTTTCGTCCGTCTCCCGCAAGGGGAGAAGGGAAGGCGCGTTTCACGTGATCCGCTGGATGCTGGCTGCGATTTCTTCCGGTTCGAAGACGCGCTTCCAGTCGTCGCGCATCAGCACCGGCTTGCCGAACTCGATGGCCTTGTTGCAGGCATCCGAGAACACACCCTTGGTCTCGCCGAAGATGACGGCGCCGAGCACATTCATGTGGCCGAGCAGGAAATCGAGCGCGGCCTGCCGGTCGACGCCGCGCGCCACGACCTCGTCGAGGGCCTCCTTCATGACGACGAGCAGCGAGGCGCACACCGTTTCCGAAAGGCCTGGCTCGAGCAGGGCCATGTGCTCGACCGTGACGCGGTGCGAGCGCATCACCGGTGCCCAGATGATCTGGGCGATCCTCTCGCCCTTGGCGTAGTCTTCCTCCGGCCCTTGCATCAGCGCGCTGACGAAATGCTGCTTGGCCGCGACGCCTCCGAAGAAGTCCTTCTTGGCGGTCATCTCGGTCTCGTCGTTGAAGATCGGCGGATGGCAGGGATGGGTCACAAAATAGGTAAGGTCGGGACGATCGGGCAGATGCCCAGCAAAGGGCGCCGCAGCATCGAGCACGATCACCATCGTGCCATGGGCCAGCTTGCTTTCGATGCTGGCGGCGACCTTGCCGATATGTGTGTCCGGCACCGCCAGGATCACGACCTCAGCACCATTGAGCGCCTCATCGACGCCGACCGCATCGACGCCCAGACCGGTTTTCAGCCGCTCCTTGCCGGCCTCGCTGATCTCGACATGGCGGATCGTGTAGTCCGATCCGCGAAAATTGGTCGACAGGCGGTAGCCCATTTTCCCGCCCGCACCAAAAAGCGCAATCGTTGTCATCTGGCTTTGCTCCTTGAACCCTGGGCGATCGTCGGCGATCGTCATCTTAGATACTGGTATGATCACTCTACCATAATTTGGCAAGTGGAATTGTCGGCCTGGCTGGTCACTCCGGCAACGACGTGGCCGCCTTTGCCTTCGGCGTCGCTCCATCTGCGGGCTCGGCAGTGGTGCGCCGCGCCAATACCTGTCGACCGGCAAGCGCCAGGACAAAGATGACGACGATGCCCTGGACGATGTCCTGGGCGCCGGGCGGCAGCCCGATAATCTGCATGGTCGTCACGATCAGGATGAGCAGGATGCTGGCGAACAGGGTGCCGAGCGCGGTCGCCGAGCCGCCGAAGATCAGCGTGCCGCCGAGCACCACGGCGGCGATCGACTGCAACAGATAGGGCTGGCCCATTTCGAGGAAGGCGCCGCCGATATAGGCGCCGAGCAGCAGGCCATCGAGTGAGGCCAGCACCGACGCGATGATGAAGGCCGCCGCGATCACCCGGCCATTCCTGATGGCGGCGAGCCGGGCGGCCGCGCGGTTCTGGCCGACCGCCGACAGGAGCTGCCCGAACACGGTGCAGCGCAGCACAAAGGAAGCCGCCGCTACGCCGAGGATGGCGATGATGGCCATGATCGGAACGCCCGAGATGCGGCCCGTCGCCAGATCCTTGAGCGCCGGGCTGACGGCAAAGCCGGGGATTGCCTTGTTCGACAGCAGCGTCGCGGTCGCCAGCACATAGCCGGTGGCGAGCGTCGCGATAATCGCCGGAATGCCGAGGCCGACGACAAGCAGCGAATTGAGCAGCCCGACCGCGAGACCGAGCAGGACGGCAGCCGTGACGCCAATGGCAAGATTGGCATCCTGGCCCTTGATGGTGAGCAGCGCGACGAAGGCGCTGAGCGTGATCACCGAGGCGACGGAAAGATCGATGTTGCCGCGCCCTGTGGTGACGACGAACATCTGACCGATGCCGACGACGGTCAGGAACGAGGCCGACAGCACGATGCCTGACAGGCTGGACAGGCTGAACCGGTTGGTGACCACAGAGAGCACGAGCCAGAGCAGGAGCACGCCGATCGCTGCCCAGACCCAGCGGTTTTTCTGGGCCCAAAGAGTGAAGGCGGACAACGCGTTCATTGTTCGCTCTCGCGGTCCGCGGTCAGGCCGCGCAACGTCAGGAGCGCGATCAGGATCAGCCCTTGCGTCGCGGCGTTGAAGTCGCTGCTGACATTGAGCGTGCCGAGCAGTGCGCCGATCAGCGACAGCGTCACCGCGCCGGCGATGGCGCCGATCGGCGAGACGATACCGCCAAGCAGCGAGCAGCCGCCCATCACCACGGCGGCGACGCTGAGCAGCGTGAACGAATTGCCCGAGTTGATGTCGCTCGCCGTGTTGATCGCCGTCAGTGACAGGCCGGCGGCCGCGGCGAACAGCCCGGCGATGAGATAGCGCACCAGCGCGTAGCGTGTTGGCGACCAGCCCGAGCGGACCATTGCCGTCGGATTGTTGCCGAAGCCGCGCAGCACCACGCCGAGTGGCAACCGGTCGATCGTCAAGACCACCAGGGCGACCGCCGCGATGAGGATGATAGATGTCGGCAAGAAGTCGAGCGACCAGCCGAATAGCGCCGTAAGCCATTCAGGGCTGGCGCCGCCTGGCGTCGGCTGCAGCGCATAGCCCAGCCCCACCCAGATGAAGGAGGCGCCGAGCGTGACGACGATCGCCGGGATCTTTCGTGCCTGCATTAGCCCGCCGAGACCAGCATAGGCGGCCACTGCCACAAAAAGCGCTAGCGCGCCGAGCCATGGCTGATCGTAGAGCAGCGTGGCGCTGAGCACGCTGATCAGCCCGGCGAACGCGCCGACGCCGAGATCGATTTCGCTGCCGCCGACGATGAACATCTGCGCCGCCGTTACCAGCACCAGTGACAGCGCCGGCATCAAGAGCAGGTCGAGGCCGAAGATCGAGGCGACCGCCGGATTGGCCGAGACCATCACCGCCAGCACGGCGGCGAGGCCGATGAAGGGGGCTGCGTTCACCAGCCCGCGGACAAGCCCGGCCGCGCCGGCCTTGCCGTGCGCGGCGTCGATGCGCTTGTCCGTCGGCTGGACGAAAGACGCCCCGACGATCGCCGCTTCGGTGATCGCCTCGCCGGTCAGTTCCTTGACGATCCGGCCGCCGGCAAAGACCAGCACGCGGTCGCAAGCCAGCAATTCGGCGTCCTCGGTCGTATGCCAGACGAGTGTCCGCCCGCTGCGTGCGATGTCGTTGCAGAGCCGGTAGAAATCCTGCTTGGTGGCGATGTCGACGCCGCGCGTCGGATCGTCGAGCAGGATGATCGGCGTATCGGCGACCAGCGCACGGGCAACCAGCGCCTTTTGCTGGTTGCCGCCGCTCAGCTCCAGAATGTTGGACCCGAAGCGGTTTTCGTCGAGCCGCAGCCGGCCGGCGGCGTCGGCCGCGGCCTCGCGATTGACCCGGTTCGAGACCAGGCCCAGCGACGGGCGGCGCGCAAGGCTGCCGATGGAGATGTTGCCCAGCACGCTCCACAGCGGGAATACGCCTTCCTTTTGGCGGTCGCCTGCAATGAAGCCGGCTTCGCCAGACCGGGTGACGGCGGCATCCTTCGCCGGATTGGGCTTGAAGATGGCGTGCAGCAACTCCTTCTGGCCGCTGCCCTCGAGCCCCGCCAGTCCGACGATCTCACCGCGCGCGATCTCGATGTCGCGGCCGAGTTCGGATGTCAGCGCCCCGGACAGCCCCACCAATGCGCCTCCGGTGCTGGCGACGGTGGCGCCATGCTGGTGGATCGAGTTTGCGTCGCCGCCCATGAGCTGCACCAGCTTGCTTATCGAGGTGTCCGCCACGTCGCCGCGCCAGGCGATGCGTCCGTTGCGCAGCACGACAACCTGCGCGGCGATGTCGATGATTTCCTGCAGCTTGTGGCTGATGAAGATGAAGGCGAGCCCGGCCTCGGCCCGCTCGCGGATGAAGGCCCGCAACTGCTTGGAGCGATCGAGATCGAGCGACGAGGTCGGCTCATCGAGAACGATCAGCCTGACGCCGGGTGTGGCGGCGGCACGCGCGATCTCGACCATCTGCCGCTCGGCGATGGACAGCTGGCCGACTTCCGCATTCACATCGATGCCGTTGCCGGGAAAGACGGCATCAAGCGCCGAGCGCGCGCGGCCTCTGAAAAGCATCCGCCAGCCGGGCCGGCTGGCCGCGTCCTGCGGCGTCTCCAGAAAGAAGTTCTCTGCCACGGACAGATTGGCGCACAGCGACAGTTCCTGATGCACCATGCGGATGCCGCGCCGTTGCGCTTCCATCGTGTTGTAGTCGGCGAAGCTGAGCATCTGGCCCGCGCACGAGATCGAGCCGAGGGTCGGCCACATCGTGCCGCAAAGAATGCGCATCAGCGTCGATTTGCCGGCGCCGTTGCCGCCGACGAGTCCGATGATCTCGCCGGCCGAAACGGCGAGGTCGATCTCGGCGTTCGCCAGCGTCGGCCCGAAGCTCTTGGTGATCTGTGAAAGCGAGACGATTTCCTGCCGGATCGAAAAGGCGGGCGCCATGGCGGCTGCACCCTTCTGATCGGCAACGGCAAGGTGGGACATTCGTCCTCCGTTCTTCACGGTCAGGGATCGGGCGCTTTCGGCGGTCCGATCCCTTGTGCTTGTCGCGTTACTTGCTCAGCAAATTCTGCTTGACCCAGTCGAGCGAATAGCTGGGGCTGATGATCTGGCCGCCTGGCAGCTTGGCGTATTCCTTGAGGTTGCTGGCATCGACTGTTGCGACCGGCATGATCATCATCTTGGGCGCCTTGGCGCCTTTGAGCAGGGACAGGCCGAGCCAGAAAGCAGCGCCGCCAATGCCCGGCGTCGTGTTCATGGAGACGGTCTGGTAGCTGTTCTTGGCGTTCTCGTCGGCCCACCATTTGACGAAGTCGGTACCGCCGCCGCCCTCGATGATCGGCATCTTGTCCTTGTACTCGCCGCCATACTGGACGAAGGCTTGGGCAATGCCGACATCGTCGCTGCCGCCCTGGCCGAGCACCGCATCGACATGCGGCAGCGAGGGCAGGACATTGGCGATGGCCGCCTGCGCCACCGAGGCGGTCGCCTGGCCATAGACGGTGGCGACAACCTTGATGTCGGGATATTTCGCCAGCACCGATTGCTGCGCGTTGAACATGTCGTTGTCCGGGGCCGAGCCCTTGACGCCGCGCACCTGGATGACGTTGCCCTTGCCGCCGAGCATCTTGAACACAGCTTCCGCCTGGGTCGCCTTGTAGCCCTTGAAGTCGAAATTGAGCTGGTAGTTGCAGGGCGCAGACGCGACAGAATCGAAGGAGACGACGATGATGCCGGCCTTGCAGGCTTTCTCGATGATGCCGTTGACCGCGGTTTCCGAGGCGGCGTCGACGGCGAGCACGTCGACCTTCTTGAGGATCAGTTCGGCGATCTGGCTGTTCTGCTGCGCCACCGAACCATCGCCATTCATGACGATGTAATCGGCGATCTGCCCAGCCGCCTTCGCTTCCTTGGCCGACGCTTCGAAAGCCTCCACCATCTGATGCCGCCAGGTGTTGCCGTAATAGGCGTTAGTGAGCGCGATGACCGGCGCGTCCGAAGATGCCATTGCCGGCATCACAGCAACGCCCATCATCGCAGCGCTGGCGAGCGCCGCCACGATTGTAAATTTCATGGTATTTCCTCCCAAAAACACGATCGGCTTGGCTTGCCACATGAGCACAGCGGAAACCCTTGGGGACACGCTATGTCAGGTACATATTATACCAGCATACCAAATAGACAAGGGCTTTGCTGCCTGCTCGGGGTCGCTGGGTGAAAAGCGCCGGCCAAGCAATCAAGCAATCCCGTTGAATTGGCATGTCGTCTGGTCAGACAAGCCCGGATCCCGAGGGTCAGGTCGAGCCTTCCTTATGCGAAACGCCCCCAATGCGGTCATTCCAGAATGGTTCGGAACGGGCCGCTCTTGTTGCGAGGTGGCATTCAATGCCAGCTAAAGTCACCTGTGCGCACGAGAGTTGCGGTACGATACGGGATGACGCGAAAGAACTCTGATGTTGGACCGAAAGACCCTGTAACGATGCGTGCGGCAATCGGCGGCAATGTTTACGACTAGGTCGGTTCCGATTTCGGCCGTGCACGCCGCCGGTGCCAGGGTTGGTGGCTAAGGTCGTTGAGAAAAGTTCGCGCCTTACAGCGTCACCTCTTCGCCTGAGATTGTCATGCCCGAAGGCGCATGTAACCTCCCGCCTTTCGCGGCCAAGAGAACCATCGTGGCGCGGATGTCGTCAGTTGCTCGATCAGGCTGCGCGGCCGAAGCGATCAACCCTGAAATCGTCGAGCGGTGTTTCGCAGCGGTCGGTCATGACGAGTTCGGCCATGGCGTCGCCCACGCCCGGACCAAGCTGGAAGCCATGTCCGCTGAAGCCGAAGGCGTGGAACAGGCCCGGCGTTGTGGCCGAGCGTCCCATGACCGGCAGCATGTCGCGCACATAACCCTCGCAACCGGACCAGGTGCGGATGACCGCGACCTGCGCGATTGCCGGCAGCAGTCGCGCGACCGCGCGCAATTGCAGCGGAAGGCGCGTGGGATCGGCGACCGCATGACCTGGATCGAGGTCCACCGGTACCCTTTCGGCCGCGCCGCCGAAGACGATGTTGCCCCGCTCGACCTGACGCAGATAGGCGCCATGGTCCTTGTCGCGCGTCCAGATGCCCACCACCGGCAGAATCCGATGCGGCAGTGGCTCGGTCACGCCCATCTGCGGACCGCAGGCGTCGAGCGGAACCTCTTCGCCGAACTGCGCGGCGACGCGCGCGCCCCAGGCCCCGGCGGTATTGAGCAGACACTCGGCGGCGAATGTACCTTTGGAACATACGACAACGAACCCGGACCCCGAGCGCCTGATCGTGTCGATTTCGGCATCCTCGACGATCGCCACGCCGAGCTTGCGGGCGGCTTCGGCGAAGGCCGGCGCGATCAGTCGGGGATTGCCGCTGCCGTCATGCGGCGAGAACGACGCGGCGATCGCGTCGGGGCCGAGGCCGGGAAAGCGGGAGGAGATTTCGCGCTGTCCGAGTTCCTCCAGTTCAAGCCCCCAAGGTCGCGCCGCCTCGGCATAAGCCCGCATGTCGGCAAGGCTACCTTCATCAAAGATCAGCCGGATATGACCGGTGGCGCGGAATTCCACGTCACGACCCAGCATCCGATCGGCCTCTCGCCACAGCTCGAGCGAGCGATGGGCCAGCGGAAGCTGGGACAGATGACGCCCCGTGCGCCGGATGTTGCCGAAGGAAGCGACGGTCGCTCCGGTG
Source organism: Mesorhizobium sp. 131-3-5 (assembly GCF_016756575.1). Classification (NCBI taxonomy): domain Bacteria; kingdom Pseudomonadati; phylum Pseudomonadota; class Alphaproteobacteria; order Hyphomicrobiales; family Phyllobacteriaceae; genus Mesorhizobium; species Mesorhizobium sp. 131-3-5. Next base: position 6,229,685 of record NZ_AP023254.1, on the reverse strand, counting down.
CCGACCCGGTTGCGCTCGATCAGCGTCACGCGCGCACCGCGCCTGGCGAGGAAATAGGCCGAAGCCGTTCCCATCAATCCACCGCCCAGCACGATCACATCCATGGTTGTTCCCTGCGCGGAGCGAATGATCCTGAAGTCGCCGATCTTGTCGGCACCGCTTCGTTGCGTCAAAGATGGGTTTGGACAACAGCCATAAGCTTGACCTATGGAGTGGCAATGCGGGCCCGTCAGCTCGAAGTGTTCATCGCCGTCATGCGTGCGGGCACCGTGACCGCCGCGGCGCGGATGCTGAACATCTCCCAACCCGCACTCAGCCAGATCCTGCTCCATACCGAGGACGAACTCGGCTTCACGTTGTTCGAGCGCGTCAAGGGCCGGCTGCGGCCAACCCCGGAGGCGCTCGAGATATTCGCCGATGCCGAGCGTCTGTCGGCGGGCTTGGAGGGCTTGCGCCGCAAGACCACTGATCTGCGCTTGGGCCGGACGGGGCTGGTCCGGGTCGCGGCCTCGCCGCCGCCGGCCCTGGCGATCTTGCCGCGCGCTTTCACCAGCTTCCGGGCGCGGCATCCCGATATTTTGCTGCGCTCCCACATGGCGCCGATCGCCGCGATCGTCGACATGCTGCGCGCCGGCGATGCCAGCCTTGGCGTGGCCTTGGACGACCGCCTGCCTCCCGACATCGAGGCGGAGGTGCTCGGTAGCGTCGGCTTCGCCTGCCTGCTGCCCACCGGGCATGCGTTGGCCATGAAAACCGAGCTCACGCTCGCCGATCTCGCCGGCGAGGAATTGATATCCTATCGCGGAAACACCCGCCCCGCCGACGAACTGGCCCATGCCGCGCGCGCGCAAGGTGTGGCGCTTTCGCCGTCGCTCGAGATCGATGTCTCCATCTCGGCGGTCGGCTTCGTCCAGGCCGGTCTGGGTATCGCCCTCGTCGATGCGCTGCTGCCCTGGCACCAGTTTGCCGGGCTTGCCGTCCGGCCTCTCGCGAATGGGCCGGAATTCCCGATCGCGCTGCTCACCTCGCGCACACGGGCTCTTTCGCGGGCCGATGAAATGATGCGCGACCAGATCCGCGCGGCCTGTTCAGTCGTGCTGGGCAGTGACGGGACAGGGGCATAAGCAAGACTTATATTGTTCCTCGTCATACGTCTTGGACCCCGGCCATCCTGTCGTGTCAGCTTTGGTTGGCAGACAGGAAGGGACGTATCATGGATGGTGCCATCGCGGCGGACGAGGCGCGGAACCAAGCTGACTGGAAGGTCGGCGTTGATATCGGCGGCACATTCATCGATTTCTGTGCGCTCGAAGCAAATTCCGGGCGCGTTGCCTCGCTGAAAGTGCTGACGACGCCGGAGGATCCGGGCGCCGAGCTGATGACGGGCCTCAGGCTGCTTGCTGAGCGCGAAGGCTTTGACCCCACCCGCATGACGCGCTTCGTGCACGGCACGACCGTCGGCATCAACACCATCATCCAGCGCAAGGGCGCGCCGCTGGCGCTGTTCACCAATGCCGGCTTCGAGGACGTGATCGAACTTGCGCGGCTGCGCATGCCGGATATGTATTCGCTGTTCTGCTCGCGGCCGGACCCGCTGATCTCGCGCGACATGGTGTTCGGCATCCCGACCCGCATGCGTGCCGATGGGAGCGAATCCCAGGCGCCTGATATGGTGGCGGTGGAGAAGGCGGTGGCCGCGGCGAAAGCGAACGGCGCCCTAGGCATCATCGTCTGTTTTCTCCATGCCTGGCGCAACGCCGCGCAGGAAGCCTCGGTCAAGGCGGCCATCGCTCGTCTTGCGCCTGATCTCTTCGTCTTCTCTTCGGCCGAGGTGTGGCCGGTCATCCGCGAATATGAGCGCAGTTCGACCGCCATCCTCAACGGCTATGTCCATCCGCGCGTCTCATCCTACCTGACGGCGCTGGAAGCGCGGCTGAAGGACCGCGGCGTGCCTGCCCGTCCGATGCTGACCAAGTCGAATGGCGGGCTGATGAACGCGGCCGAAGGCAAGCGCGCCTGCGTGAACATGCTTTTGTCGGGAACGGCCTCCGGCGTCATCGGCGCCTCGTGGCTGGCGCGCCAGGCTGATGAAAACAGGATCCTTACCCTGGACATTGGAGGGACCTCGGCCGACTTCGCGCTCATCATCGACGGCGAGCCGCAGTTCGGGACAGGTGAGCTTATCGGCGAATTCCCGCTCCATATCCCGTCCGTGTCGGTCAGCTCGATCGGTGTCGGCGGCGGCTCGATCGCCAGTGTCGATGCTCAAACGGTGCTGCGGGTCGGGCCGGAGTCGGCCGGTTCGACACCTGGGCCAGCCTGCTATGGCCGTGGCGGCGAACGTGCGACGGTGACGGACGCCATGGTGGTGTGCGGATGGCTCGGCCACAGCGAGATGGCCTATGGCCAGCTCAGGATCGATACCCAACTGGCGCATCGCGCGGTTGGCGACCTTGCCGCCCGGCTCGGCCGCACGGTCGAGCAGACGGCGCAGGCGATCCTCGATATCGCGGTGTCGGAAATGTTCGTCGAGGTCGAGAAGCTCGCTTCGCGCGCCGGCGTCGACTTGCGCGATTTCACGTTGATGCCCTTTGGTGGCGGCGGCCCGATGCTCGGCGCCTTTCTTGCCCGCGAGCTCGGGATGAAGCGCGTCATGGCGCCCCGCCGCCCCGGCGTGGTGTCGGCGCTGGGCGGGCTGGTGGCGGATCTGCGCGGCGACTTCATCCGCACCGTCTTCACCCCGCTGTCGGGCGCTACGCTCCCGGCAATTCGCGAGGCCTTCGGGGCGCTCGCGCATGAGGGGCGCGGCTGGCTTGCGGCGCAGGGGCACGACGCGGCGGCGGAACTCATTCTCTCCTGCGACATGCGCTACTTCGGCCAAAGCTATGAGATCGAGGTCGTCCTTTCGCCGGAATGGCTGATGGACGACGATGTAGCCCCTATCGAGCAGGCCTTCCATCTTACCCATCAGAGGCTTTACGATTTCCACGACCCGGATGGAGAGGTCGAGCTTGTGGATATCAGGCTGTCCGCCATAGGCGCCGGGCCGAAACTTTCCCTCCCGGAGACCGAAGAAGTGGACGTTGCTGCCATCCCGGCGCGCCGGCTCCCGGTCTATACGGGCCTCCGCGTCGAAACCGTCGACCTCCACGACCGGCAGGCCCTCGTGCCGGGCAGCACGTTCCACGGGCCTGCCGTGGTCGTTCAGGAAGACACCACATTCGCCATTCCCGCCGGAGCGCAGGCACGGGTAGACCGCCATCTCAACCTTCTGCTGACCTTCGCGGAGTGACGCCATGTTTGACCGCACAAACCTCCAGGTTCTGGCCAACCATGCCCGCGCGGCCGCCGAGAACATGGCCCATACGCTGCACCGCACCGCGCACTCCGCCTTCGTCAAGGAGACGCAGGATTTTACGGTGATGCTGATGGATCGGTCGGGAGCGACCTTCGCCGTGCCGATGGAGCTTGGCGCCACCTGGTATCCGGGGCTTTCCTATCACCGCGCTATCGCGATGGTCGGCGACTACCGGCCAGGCGACGTTGCCTTCACCAACGATCCTTATTCCGGCCACGTCGCCACGCACGCGCCCGACACGCATCTGTGGAAGCCGGTCTTCGTCGACGGCGAGATCGTCGCCTGGGCCGGAGGGCATATCCACAACACCGACATGGGCGGGGCGGTGCCGGCTTCGCTCAGCCGGGCGCTCACCGAAATCCATCAGGAAGGCATCCGCTTTCCGCCGATGAAGCTGGTGCGGGAAGGTGTCTTCGATGAGTCGATCCTGCGGATCATGAGTACCAATGTGCGCAAGCCCGACCTCAACATCGGCGACATCAAGGCGCTGGTTGGGGCGCTCAACACCGGCGAGCGCAAGATCCAGGCGATGGTGCGGAAGTTCGGCAAGGCCGGTTTCATCGAAGGCGTTTCGGCGCTTCTCGACCACGCGGAGGCGCAAGCGCGCGACGTGCTGCGCGCCATGCCCGACGGCACCTGGGAATTCGCCGACTACGCCGACGAGGATTCGGTCGAGGCCAATCCATGCCGGCTGAAGCTGAGGCTGACGATCAGCGGCGACGAGGCGGTGCTCGACTTCACCGGCTCCGATCCGCAACTCGGTTCCTCGCTCAACGTGCCTTCGGGCGGCGATCCGCGCCACACCATGCTTTTGGTGGGCGTCTACTACGTGCTCTATACGCTGAACCCGAAGATCCTGCTCAACACAGGCCTCACCCGGCCGTTCACCTGCATCGCACCCACGGGGTCGGTGCTGAATCCGGTCCATCCCGCCGCGGTCGGCATGCGCTCGCTCACCTGCGCCCGGCTGCGGTCGGTCATCTTCGGCGCCTTCTCGCAAGCGGTGCCGGAGCGCCTGCCCGCGGCTCCGGCTGGCAACAACTGCATCGTCAACGTCATGACCACGGACGAGCGCACCAGCCGGACCGTCATCGCGGCGGTGAATCCGGTCGTGGGCGGCGGCGGCGCGATGCCGCATCGCGACGGGACCAACGGCTCTGGCGCGGATGCCGCCTATCTCAAGAACACGCCGATCGAGATCACCGAGACCGAGACCCCCGTCGAATTCGTGAGATACGGGCTCGCCAGGGACAGTGGTGGCGCGGGCCGCTGGCGCGGCGGGCTGGCGACCGAGATGGCCTTTCGCGTCTTTGCCCCCGACTCCAGGATCACGGCGCGCAACCGCGACCGCAGTTTCTTCCGTCCTTGGGGTGTGCTGGGCGGCAAGGCCGCCGGCCTCTCGGACATGGTCGTCAATCCGGGGACCGGGCACGAGCGGCGGCTGGGCAATATCGACACTGCGGTCCTGCAGCCCGGCGACGTGCTCGAGATCCGCTCCGCCGGAGGCGGTGGGCGCGGCGATCCGTATGAACGCGAGCCCTGGCGGGTCGCGCAGGATGTGCGGCGCGGCTATCTTTCGCCGGGTGCGGCCGAACGCGACTATGGCGTCGTCGTCCGTGGCGACGAGGTTGACGAGCAGGCAACGGGGCAATTGCGCGCGCGTCACGAGCCGGCCACCGGCCATTTCCATTTCGGTCCGGAGCGCGAAGGCTACGAGGCGCAGTGGACGCCGCCAGCCTATGACCAGCTCACCGCCATACTAAGGGACTTGCCGATCCATTGGCGGTTCTTCGCCAAGACGGAGATCTTCCGCCGCATGAAGGGACGCTCCGGGTCGGAGGGTGTTCAGGCGGCTTTCGATGCCGTTTGCGAACGCTTCCCCGAACTGCCGCGTCCTCTCCCCGTGCGCGAGGCCGCGGAATGATCACCACCGGCCGTATCGTCCGGCTGGCCGAGCACGACCGGGCGGGGGTGCATTTCTCTTTCGACGGGCAGATCCGTAGAGCGCTCGAGGGCGACACTGTGCTGACCGCGATGCTGGCGTCAGGGCATGCCTTGCGGATGTCCGAGTTCGGACCTGAGCCGCGCGCCGGCTTCTGCCTGATGGGGGCCTGCCAGGATTGCTGGGTGTGGCAGGAGGAGGGACCGCGCCTGCGGGCGTGCACAACCCTGATCGCCGAAGGCATGCGGTTGCGCACCACGCCGCCGGAGAATTGGCCGTGAGTGAGGCCCCGTCGACGCGGATCGCGATCGTCGGCGCTGGTCCCGCCGGCATAAGGGCGGCGGCGGCACTGGTCGATGCGGGGCTCCATCCGGTTGTGATCGACGAAGGGCAGCGCGCCGGCGGCCAGATCTATCGTCGCCCGCCTGACGGGTTCGTCCGCACGCCGGAGCACCTCTATGGGTCGGAGGCGGCGAAGGCGCGTGCGCTGCATGCGGTCTTCGACCGGTTGGCGGCCGACGGGCGACTCACCCATTGCACGGGAAGCTCGGTCATCGCCGTGCAGGCGGGGCGGCTGCACGTGCTGGGCGAGGGCGGCATGCAGGTGATCTTCTATGACCGTCTGATCCTCGCGACGGGCGCGTCCGATCGTGTCGCTCCAGTCCCGGGCTGGCAGAGTGCCGGTGTCTATAGCCTTGGCGCGGCGCAGATCGCGCTCAAGGCGCAGGGCGTGGCGCTCGGACGGCGGATCGTCCTGATGGGGTCGGGGCCTTTGCTGTCGCTGGTCGGTGCCCAACTCGTCAAGGCTGGAGCGGATGTGGCGGCGGTGCTCGACACCTCTCCCTGGGATCAGCAGATGCGCGGGCTCTGGAAGCTGGCCGCCCGGCCGTTCGTCGCACTGCGCGGCCTCGCCCTGCGGGCAAGGCTCGGCGGTCGCTATCACGCAGGCGTCAGTCTCGAAAAGATCGAGGCCGACGGGCAAGGTGTCACGGCGATGCGCTGGCGCGACGCCGGCGGAAGGCAGCGCCTCACTCCATGTGACACGATAGGCATGGGCTGGCACCTGCGGGCGGAGACGCACCTGGCCGACCTGGCGGGATGCGCCTTCACCTACGACGAGCAGTGGCGGCAATGGCTGCCAATGACAGACCGGATGGGTCGCGCCGGCAACGGAGTCTATCTTGCGGGCGATGGGGTTCGTCTTCTGGGAGCGGACGGCGCGGAGATCGCTGGGCGTCTCGCGGCGGCGGCATGCCTTGCCGATCTTGGATTTCCAGCGCCCTCCAACGCGGCCGATCTGCGTGAGCTTGCGCGGCTAGAGCGCTTTGCCCACGGCCTGGCTTGCGCTTTTCCCTGGCCGGCAGCGATGGTGCGGGCGCTCCCCGACGCCGCGATCGCCTGCCGCTGCGAGAACGTAACTGCCGGAGAGGTACGCCAGAGTCTGGATTTCGGCGGCGGCGAGGCCAACCGGGTGAAGTCGCTGTCGCGCGTAGGCATGGGCCGCTGCCAAGGGCGCTACTGCCAGTTGGCGGCCGTCGAACTCGCAGCGGCGCACGCCGGCTGCACGCCCGACGCCGTCGGCCGGTTTCGCGGGCAGGCCCCTGCGCGGCCTGCGCCTGTCGACGCCTTTCTCCGGAAAGGCTGATGCCATTGCGAAAACCGCGCCTCGGCATCGGTCACGTCTTAGAAATCGGCGACCTTTCCCCAGGCCGAAACATCGAAGCGCTGCGGATCGTAGGATTTCGGATCGACGATCGGTTGCGACCCGATCATCAGATCGGCGATGAGGTGACCGGCGCCGGGCCCAATGCCGAAGCCGTGTCCTGAAAACCCGGCGGCCAGGAAGAAGCCCGGAACGCTTTGAATCTCGCCGATGGCGGGAACACCGTCCGGCGTGCTGTCGATGTAGCCGGCCCAGGCCGCGCTGATCCTGGTCTTTTGAAGGTCGGGCAGAAGTTCAAGCGCCCGGGCATGGGTCAAGCGGATTGTTGCCTGATCCGGAACCGGATCGAGAATGCGCATCCGCTCCATCGGCGTCGGCTGGTCGAGTCGCCAGTGCCGAAGCGTTTCGTGGCCCGAGCGCGCGCCCTGCAGCCCGCCGGGCGCGAGGCTTCGCCACCGCTTCAGGAACATCGGCAGGAACTGCGAGGAGAAACGCAATTGCTGCGGCGTCACGTCCACGCGGCCACGTCCACTTATGGCGAGCGTGTAGCCGCCATCGCCGCGGCGCGTGGCCGAGATCCTTGCCGTGTGCAGCGCATCCGGCAGACCTTCCGCGCCTGACGAGACGGACAGGATGGAGGAGCGGATCGATGCTTGCGGAAAGCGGAAGCCAAACTGCCGGCAAAAGGACGAAGCCCAGGCGCCGCCGGCGAGCACTGCCACCTTCGTCCTGATCGTTCCGCTTTCGGTGACCACCCCACTCAGGCGCCCGCTTTCGGTCTCGATGCCGCGCGCGGCGCAATTCTGATGCACGGTGCTCCCGAGCTTGAGGATGGCCCGGGCGACAGAGGGGGCAGCTCGCGACGGGTCGGCGGTGCCGTCGGTCGGGGAGAAGACACCGCCCTTCCAGGCCCGGCCGGTGGCACGGCCCCGCTCGCTGGCCTCGGCGCCGTCGAGCATCTGCGTGGTGACGCCGGCCGTTTTGGCGAAGTCACGCCAGCGTGCCCAGCCGGCCAGTTCTGCCTCGTCATTGCTGAGATAAAGCAAACCGCATCGGCGAAAGCCGGTGTCTTCGCCGGTTTCCGTGGCAAAGCTGTCCCACAAATCGAGGCTGCGTGTCGCCATCGGTAACTCGCGGGCGTCGCGATTCTGCTGGCGGCACCATCCCCAGTTCCTGGAGGACTGCTCGGCGCCGATGCGCCCTTTTTCGACAAGCGCGACCCGCATGCCGCGCCTGGCCAGATAATAGGCCGCGAAGACACCCACGATGCCGCCGCCAATCACCACCGCGTCCGCGGATCGCGGCAGTTCGCCAGATGTCTCGATTTGCTGTAGCGGCGCGCGCATGGTCTCTCTGCCTTGAAGCGCCAATCTACCGTGTTGCGCAGGCAGCCGCTGCCGCAGTTGAAGCCGAAGCAGAATTTTATTTCGGCAGCTCGGTCAAAATCGGGAGCGACTGCGTTTCAAAGCGCTGTCCGCTTGGATGGACAGGCCAACGGGCTGTGGTAGTGTCAATGCCTATATGCAAGGCAGCATTTTGTGCTGTGGCGTGCGTTCTGCGGAGACGACCATGAAGCTGGATCGGATCGATATCAAGATTCTTCACGAATTGCAGAAGAACGGCCGCATCACCAATGTGGAATTGGCCGACCTGGTGCATCTGTCGCCAAGCCCGTGCCTGATGCGGGTCAAGAAGCTCCAGTCGGAGGGCTACATTGAGGGCTATTCCGCACAGGTCAATATCGGCAAGCTTGGCCAGACGCTGACCGTGTTCACCGAAATCACCTTGAAGAACCATCGCCAGGTGGACTTCGCCCGCTTTCTCGCCGTGGTGGAGAAGATCGATCAGGTCATCGAATGCCACCTCGTGTCGGGCGGCTACGACTATTTGATGAAATTCGTGACCGCCGGCATAGCCGAGTACCAGACGATCATGGAGCGGCTGACCGACATGGATATCGGCATCGACAAGTATTTCAGCTTCGTCGTGCTGAAGTCCCCCATCGTCAAGGCGCACATGCCGCTGCCCAGCCTGTTTCCGAGGTAGTCGGCGGTGGCAGCGCCGCGCTACATCTGTCGCCTGCGGCTCGCTACGCGATGTCCAGCCGCAAGATCGGCTGCAGTGCTTTCAATTCGACTTGCATCTCGGCGATCATCCAGGCCTGGATATCGGAGACCACAGGCCGCACCGGCCGTGAGCGCGGTGCAATCAGCTGATGGATCCGGCCCGTGTTGATCTGCCTGTCTGAGGCTGGGACCAGGGTTCCCTGAAGCAACGCCCTTGAAACGTTGCTGAGCCAGCCGAGCGCCACGCCCTCCCCGTTCATCGCGGCCTGCAGCACGACCGCGTAGTCCGAGAATTCGAGCCATTTTGCCATGCTGGTCTTGCGCTCGGCCACCTTGCCCCAGGCGTCCAGCCACTGCTCCTTGGCGTCGGTCAGGTGCAGCAGGACATGACCTTCCCCGGTTCCGGCGTGGATCAGCCGACCGTGGGCCGCCAGATAGGCTGGGCTGCACACCGGAACGATGACTTCCGGCGAGAATGGCCAATGATGATAGTGCGTATCGTCATCGGCCAGGATTCTCGTGGCAAGGTCGACATTCTCGGCGGGGCCTCTCAGAACGCCCGCGATCAGCTCGAACCTCAGGTCCACATCGGGAAACCTGGTGTTGAAAGCCCCTAACCTGGGAACGAACCAATACGTCGCCAGAGAACTCGAAAGGGAAAGGGTAACCACCGGCTTTGCCGCATCGTTCTGCTTGATTCTCCGGATCACCTCCTCGATGCCGTCAAATCCCTCCCGCACGGCCGAGTAAAGGGCACGCCCTTCCGCGGTCGGCGCCAACCCGGTTGGCCCCCGCGTGAAAAGAGCGATGCCAAAATCGGCCTCGAGCTGGGCGATGCTGCGGCTGATGGATGGTTGCGTGACGTTGAATTCGCGCGCGGCGGCGGTGAAACTGCCCGACCGGGCAGCCGCTTCGAAGACCAGCAGTCCGCGTGCGGAAGGAACGAGTTTTGCGAAACCAGCCATACGCTCAGCGTATAGCTACCCCAACAATTTTCAAGCTTTCTCCGGCTCCGCAAATGACGAACTATAAGCTTCATGAATGGGGTGGAGCAGGGCGTGAAGACAGCGGCATCTCAAGCGGACGGCACATCCGGCGATCCCCTGCTGCAGCCGTTTCGGCTCAAGGGCCTGAGGCTCCGCAACCGTGTCGTCAGCACCAGTCATGCTTCGATGCTGGACGATGGCGGCCTGCCGCTCGAGCGCTACCAACGCTACCATGAGGAGAAAGCGCGCGGCGGCCTGGCGATGAGCATGGCGGGCGGCTCGGCCATGACCTCGCCCGACTCCAGTTGGGGCGGCGGTCAGCTGGACCTCTCCAGCGATCGTATCGTGCCTCATCTCCAGTCGCTGTCGCAGCGCGTTCATCGCCATGGCGCCGCCGTCATGTGCCAGGTCTCGCATCTTGGACGGCGCGCCACCGCCTATGCCGGAAACTGGCTGCCGCCAGTGGCGCCATCGCGCATTCGCGAGACGCGAAACCGAAATTTCCCGAAGGAGATGGACGCCGCCGACATCGACAGGATCATCAAGGATTACGCCACAGCGGCAAGGCGCTGCGTGGACGGCGGTCTGGATGGCGTCGAGACGGTCACCGGCGGCCATCTGATCGGGCAATTCCTCTCACGCAGAACCAACAGGCGCACGGATGGCTTCGGCGGCTCGCTGGAAGACCGCGCGCGCTTCGGCCTGATGGTTCACGAGGCAATACGCCGCGCGGTGGGTGACGACTTCGCTGTCGGCATCCGGTTGGTGATCGACGAGGCGGTCGACGACGGGTCGGATTTCGAGGAATGCCTAGCCTTCGCCAGGCTGTTCGAGCGGGAAGGCCATGTCGATTTCTTCAATTGCATCTTCGGCCGCATGGACACCGACCTGTCGCTGGCCGAGCAGAACATGCCCGGCATGTTCAGCCCGAGCGCGCCGTTTCTGCCGCTGGTCGGGCAGTTCAAACGGGAAACCAAACTGCCCGTCATCCACGCCGCAGCGATCAGGGATGTCGCCACGGCTCGTCATGCGATCCGCGAAAACCTTGTCGACCTGGTCGGCATGACGCGCGCGCATATCGCCGACCCGCACATCGTCAACAAGGTGATGCGCGGAGAGGAAGAACGCATCCGCCCCTGCGTCGGCGCGTCCTACTGCCTGTACAAGAAGGTGCAGTGCATCCACAACCCGGCCAGCGGCCATGAGACCCTCGTCAACCACATCATCGACCGGGCGGAGACGCCGAAACGGGTGGTCGTGGTCGGCGGTGGTCCGGGTGGGATGGAAGCGGCAAGGGTCGCCGCCGAGCGCGGACACAGAGTGAGCCTGCTCGAAGCCGCGGCACGGCTCGGCGGGCAGGTGCTCGTCGCGGCCGCAGCGTCCGACCGCAAGGATCTCATCGGCATAGTCGACTGGCGCGTCGACGAACTCGCTCGGCTTGGAGTGGAAGTCCGTCTCAACACCTATGCGGACGCAGAAATCGTCCTTGCCGCAAAACCGGACGCGGTCATCGTGGCCACCGGCGGCATTCCTGATATGGAATGGCTGGAGGGTGCCGAACATTGCGATAGCGTCTGGGACGTCCTGACCGGGGTCGTGCCGGCAAAGGACGACGTGCTCATCTACGACGAGACCGGACGCCAGGCGGCAATTTCCTGCGCCCTGCATCTGGCCCGTCCGGGGCGCGTGGTCAGCCTGGCCATAGCCGACGACACTTTGGCGATCGAGACGCCCTATCCGGACCGGGTGAGTTTTCGCAAACGCGCCACGGAACGCGGCATCCGCGTTGTCAGCGATGTGCGTCTGGTCAAGGCGGTACGCCAGGGCAACGGCATCGCCGCCACGTTTCGGCATGAACTCACCGGTGCGGAAACGGAAATGACGGCGGCCCAACTCATTGTCGAGCGCGGCACGGTGCCGATGGAGGACACTTACCAGGAATTGCGCGCGCGCTCAGCCAATAACGGCGTCACCGACATAGCACTGATGACGGGAACGGAAACGAACGGGGACAAAGGTCCCCAAGCTGCCGGATCTTTCGTCCTGCACCGCATCGGCGACGCCGTTGCCAGCAGGGACATCTACTCGTCGATCTACGAGGCCTACCGGCTCTGCTCGCAATTGTAGGCAGGGCCTATGAAACTCGATCGGATCGACATCAAGATTTTGTACGAGCTGCAGAAGAACGGCCGCATCACAAATGTGGAGCTGGCGGAATTGGTCAATCTCCCCCAGCCCCTGCCTGATGCGGGTAAAGAAGCTGCAGGCCGAACGCTATATCGTCCGCTATTCGGCGCAGATCGACATCGCCAAGCTGGGGCGCACGCTCACCGTCTTCACGGAAATCACGCTGAAGAACCATCGTCAGATCGACTTCGCGCGCTTCCTTGCCGCCGTCGACAAGGTTGATGCCGCCGTCGAATGCCACCGCGTGTCCGCCCGTTATGACTATCTCTTGAAATTCGTCACGGGTGGGATTGCCGAATATCAGGCGATCGTCGAGCGGCTCACCGACATGGATATCGGCATCGACAAGTGTTTCAGCTTCGTGGTGCTGAAGTCACCCATCATCAAGGCGCATATGCCGCTGCCCAGCCTGTTTCCGATGTAATCAGCGATGGCCGTACTGGCTGACGAGCTCCGGGTCGCGGACGAGGCCATCGAGCCACGTCGGATCGAGCTTGGGCACGGAGGAGAACAGAAGCTTCGAATAGGGGTGGCTTGGCGCTTGCAGCCTGTCGGGCGTGATCTGTTCAACCCGCTGCCCATTATACATGACCATGATCTCGTCGCAGATCGCTTCGACGACGGAGAGATCGTGGCTGATGAAAATGTAGGAAAGGCCCAGCTCGCGCTGCAGCTCCTTGAGCAGGTCGATCACGGCGGCCGCCACCACCGTGTCGAGCGCCGAGGTGATTTCGTCGCAGATGATGAGCTTGGGTCCGGCCGCCAGGGCGCGCGCGAAGTTCACGCGCTGCTTCTGGCCGCCCGAGAGCTCCGACGGCCGACGGTAGCGCAGCGTCCTGGGCAGGCGAACCATGTCGAGCAGTTCATCGACGCGCTTCGAGCGCGCCTGCCTGTCGAGTTGGTGATAGAAGGCCAGCGGCCGGGCAATGATGTCCTCCACAGGCTTGGCCGGGTTGAGCGCGGTATCGGCATACTGGAACACGATCTGCATCTCGCGCAACTGGTCCTGGCTGCGTTTCCCCGCGGCGCGCTGCAGTTCTTTGCCGTCGAATATGATGTCGCCGGCCGCCGCCGGATGGATGCCGGCGATGACTCGCGCCAGCGTCGATTTTCCGCAGCCGGATTCGCCGATAATGCCGAGGTTGCGTCCCTTCTCGACGACCAGGCTGACGGAATCGACGGCCCGGACGAGTGGCAGCCCGTTATCCCGCACCGCGCCATAGCCGGCGGTCACATTGTCGATACGCAGCAACGGCTTCGCGCCGACATCCGTGTCCGCGTGCGCTTGCCGCGGCCTCGGCTCGAAGGCAGCCAAAAGTTCGCGCGTATAGGGGTGCTGGGCGGCCGAAAGAATCTGAGCGGTGGTGCCGGTCTCCTGCACTTCGCCGCCCTTCAGCACAACGATGTGGTCGGAGATCTGGGCGACGACGGCGAGGTCGTGCGAAACATAGACCCCCGCTATCCCACCCGCCCGCATGACCGCCTTGAATGCTTTCAGCACGTCGATCTGCGTGGTCACGTCGAGCGCGGTGGTCGGCTCGTCGAAGATGACCAGCTTGGGATCGCCGATAAGCGCCATGGCCGCCGACAGCCGCTGCAATTGCCCGCCTGAAACCTGGTGCGGGTAGCGCGCGCCAATCCCTTCCGGATCCGGCAGCGACAAAGCCCGGAACAGTTCGACCGCGCGCTTTCGCGCCTGCTCGGGCGGCATAAGGCCGTGGATGCGCGTGACCTCGATCACTTGCTCCATGATCGTCGACGAGGGGTTGAAGGAGGCGGCGGCACTTTGCGGAACATAGGCAATGTCGGTGCCGCGCAATTTGGCGCGCTGCTTTTCGGACAGTGCCGCCATGTTCTTGCCGTTCACATTGATCTCGCCGCCGGTGATCCGGCAGCCGGGCCGCGCATAGCCCATGAGGGAGAGCGCCACCGTTGTCTTGCCGGAGCCGCTCTCCCCGATCAGGGCGACGATCTCGCCGTCGGCGATGTCGATGCTGACGCCCTTGATGATTTCGACGATGCGTCCGGCGTCCGTCGTCGCCTCGATCCTCAGGTTCCTGACCTCGACGAGATTGGTCATGTGTCCCTGTCCCTGATCTTCTGCGGCAGGTTGTCGATCAGCAGGTTGACGCTGATGGTGAGACTGGCGATCGCCAGCGAGGGAATGATGACGGCGGGAGCCGCGAAGGGCAGGCCGCCGATGTTCTCGCGTACCAGGGCGCCCCAGTCGGCGAGCGGCGGCTGCAGGCCGAGTCCGAGGAAGGACAGGCCTGAGAGCAAGAGCACGATGAAGACGAAGCGCAGGCCAAAATCGGCCAGAACCGGGCGGATGATGTTGGGCAGGATCTCGGACCCGATGAGATAGGCGGTGCTTTCGCCGCGGACGCGGGCGACGGTCATGAAGTCCATGGTATTGATGTTGACGGCGAGCGCCCGTGCGAAGCGGTAGGCGCCGGGTATGTAGATGACGGCGAGCGTCAGGATCAGCGCCGGGATCGACGAGCCCACCGCGGCGACGACCACAAGGCCGAACAGCTTGCTGGGGATGGAGTTCATGGCGTCAAGGAATCGGCTTAGGCAGGTGTCGAGCCAGCCGCCGGTGACGGCCGCGACCATCCCCAGCACCACGCCCGAAAAGCAGGCGATGGCGACGGCGGCGAGCGATATGCCGACAGTGTAGCGCGCGCCCATGAGCACCCGTGAGAGCATGTCGCGCCCCAGATAGTCGGAGCCGAGCCATAGACCCTGACGCATCGGGCCGAAATAGTCGTCGTCGACTATGTCGCCGATCGAATGGGGAATGATGGCGGGCGCGAAGATGGCGATCAGCGTCCACGCCAGGATGACCAGCGCGGCCACGACGCCCACGAGATTGTAGCTGTGGCCCAGGAAGGACCGTGGGGAAGCTGCCACACGCGCCATTGTCACCTGAGCCTCGGGTTGGACATGATGGCGATAATGTCGGCGACGGTGATGAGCAAGAGATAGCCGAGGCAGAAGATCATTGCGCAGCTTTGGATCAACGGCAGGTCGCGGGTCGCAACCGCATCGACCATCAGCTTGGCGATGCCGGGATAGTTGAAGATCGTCTCCACGATGATGACGCCGCCGACCAGATAGGACAAAGACAGCGCAACCGCGTTGACGATCGGCCCGAGCGCATTGGGAAGCGCGTGCTTGAGCACCATGCGGCCGCGTGAAGCGCCCTTGAGAAGCGCCATCTCGACATAAGGCGTGGAGAGCGTTTCGATCACAGCCGCACGGGTCATGCGGATCATCTGTGCGGAGATGACGAAGGTGAGTGTGATCACGGGCATTGCATAGATGCGCACGAGGTCGGTCAGCGTGTGCACCTCATTGACCGAGGAAAGTGCCGGCAGCCATTTGAGATAGACAGCGAAAAGCAGGACCGCGAGGGTCGCGACCATGAATTCCGGCACCGAGATGACGCCGATCGAAAGGATAGTGACGGTTCGGTCGTAGAGGGAGCCACGCAGCATGGCGGCGGTGATGCCGAGCGTCAGCGCCAGCGGCACCGAGAGCAGGGTGGTGATGCCGGCGAGCTCCATTGTGTTGACAAAGCGCCCGCCGATCAGCGCCGCGACAGGCATCTCATTGGCATAGGAGGTGCCGAGGTCACCGTGGAGCAGGCCGAGAAGCCAGCGCAGGAAGCGCAGGATTGCCGGATCGTTGAGATGCATGGCTTCGCGCAGGCCGGCGACCGCCTCCGGGGTGGCTGCCTGGCCGAGCAGGATCGACGCGGTATCGCCAGGCAACATGCTGGTGGCGAAAAAAACCGCGAATAGCACTATCAGAAGCGTGACGACCGCGATCGCCAGCCGCTTCAGCACGAGGTTTAGAACCCCAGACGTCATTGAAGCGCTCCTGCGGTTGCGTTCGGCCAAGCCATGTTGCGCAATAGGTGCCGGGGACCGGCTGTCCGGTCCCCGGCAGGCGCCTCTCAGGCCTCGAGCCAGAGATATTCCGCCATTGCGTAGCCCATCATGCCACCGAGCGGGTTCGCCTCCAAACCCTTCACCTTGCTGGAGAGAGCATCAACGTTGGAAATGTAGGCCGGGATGATGGTGCCGGCCTCCTCTGAGACCATGCCCTGCATCTGGTTGTAGATTTCCTTGCGCTTGGCCTGATCAAGCGAGCCGCGCGCCTCGACGAGCAGCTTGTCGAACTTCTCGGACTTGTACTGGCTTTCGTTCCAGGGCGCGTTGGAGGCGTAGAGGAGCGAGAACAGGATGTCCGGCGTCGGGCGCGGATTGATGTTGCCGAAATGGATCGGCGCCTTGAGCCAGTAATTGTCCCAGTAGCCGTCCGACGGAACGCGCTGGACGTCCAGCTTCATGCCGATATCGGCGCCGGCGGCCTGGATGATAACAGCCATGTCGATCGACGAGGTCGCGGCGTCGGAAGCAATCACGGGGATGGACTGGCCGAGCAAGCCTGACTTCTGGAAGTGGAACTTGGCCTTGTCCGGGTCGAAAGCCTTCGGCTTGATGTCGGGATTGTGGAAGATGTTTGCCGGGGAGACAGGCTGGTCGTTGCCAATCTCGCCAAGTCCACGCAACGCCGATTTGACGATCTGCTCGCGGTTTACCAGATACTTCATGCCAGCCACGAAGTCGGCCTTGTTGCCCGGATCCATGTCGAGCCGGATGTTGAGGTCGGTGTAGTTGCCCGAGGTCGTCTTCGACAACTCGAAGCCCTGCTGCCCGCCAATGAGCTTCATCGCGCGTGGATTGATCGAAGCCGCAAAATTGATGTCACCAGAAAGCAGGGCGTTGACGCGGGCGCTGTCGTCGCTGATGGCGATGAACTCGAAGGAGTCGAGATAGGGCTTGCCTGATTTCCAATAATTCTTGTTCTTGGTGACGACCGACCGCACGCCCGGCTCGAACGTTTGCAGCACGAAGGCGCCGGTGCCGTTGCCCTTGGAGAAGTCCGTGGTGCCGTCCTGGACGATCATGAAGTGGTGTAGCGCCAGGATGGTCGGAAGGTCGGCATTCGGGTCGGCGAGCGTGATCTCCACGGTCGACTTGTCGACCGCCTTGAAGCCGGTCATCTGCGCTGCGATCTTGGCGACCTTGGAACCGACCGCCGGATCGAGATGGCGCTTCAGCGAGAACACCACGTCATCGGCGGTGAGAGCCTTTCCATCGTGGAAGGTGACACCCTTGCGCAGCTTCACCGTCCAGGTCTTGGCGTCCTTGCTGTCGAAGCTTTCAGCCAGCTCCATCTGCGTGACGCCGTCCTTGTCGAGGAAAGTCAGGCGGTTGTAGAGCGAGCAGCAGCGGACATAGTCGGTCGACAGCGACGCCTTTGCCGGATCGAGCGTGTCGGCGGTCGAGGACGACCAGCCGGCGGCCTTGAACGTTCCGCCGGAAACCGGTTCGGCGGCGACCGCATTGGTGGCACGGCCAAGCACTATGCTGCCCGCGGCGACTGCGGCGCCGCCGGCCAGCAGCATCTTGAGGAGTTCGCGGCGGCTCGCGCCCCGCCGGATGGCATTTTCGACCATGGCATCGTCTGCGCTGGTCCAGTTCGTGATCTTGTCGGTCATATCATTCCCCTTTCTGTTTGTTTTCCGGCTTGCTCGTCTTGCTGCGGCTTTCCGGGTTTGGGCTCAGGTTCGTTCCTTCAGGCTTTCCCGCACGGCTGCGGCAAGGGCGGCCATTGACGTGAAGTGGTAGTTCGGCGCGGTGAAGCGATCTGGCTCGATCGTGCCGCCATAGCCCTTCTGGGCGTGCCGGCGCTCGATCCAGCAATTGGTCACGCCAAGTGCTCGGGATATGCCGATGTCGTGGTACTGACTTTGCGCGACGTGCAGGATGTCATCCTTGCTGTCGCCCCGGGAGGCCACGAAATCGAAGACCTTCTGGAAGAAGGCCGGGTCCGGTTTCTCCGTGCCTGTATCATCGGCCGTGAAGGTGGCGAAAAAGGGCGAACCGAGCTGCTTTTCGAAATGATCTAGTGCCCACCGTCTTGCATTGGTCATGGCGATCAGCCTGTGCGACTTCGCAAGGTCCGCCAATGCCGCCGCGCTGTCGGGGAAGCCTTGCCAGACGCTGGCCGACTCCCGCAGCTGGATGCCGTATTTCTCCTCGGCCGGCAGGCCGAGTTGCGGCGCGATGGCTGTGTAGACACGCACGAGATCGTCGGGAAACAGGCCGGCATCGGGCATGTAGCGGGCCTGCCGGTAGAGGCTCAGCGCTTCCTCGCCATCGATCGAAACGCCGGCCTCCGCGGCAATTTCCGCCAGGCAGGTCGTGATGCCATCTTCGAAGTCGATCAGCGTGCCGACGACATCGAAGGTCAAGTATTTGAATTCACTAAAGCCCCTGGCCAAGACTGGCTCTCCTCTGCGCGCGGCCGATTTGCATGTGTTGAACAGAACAAAATTCCGTGCTGTCCGGGGCGTCGGCCCTTTTCGAAGGCTCGGAAATCCGGGCCTTCTGGCCTTGTCTTAACTGCAGTCTGGCACTTCCCCCGCGCTGGATTCGCCGAAAAGGCGTGAGGAGGCGGCACAAAATTGCGAAATCGTCCGCCCCGGCGATATTTCGAGACACGACATATTTCGCCGCCGTCATGCCAGAGCCTGGCGGACATCGGGATCGGCCAGCGTCTGGTCGAGCGTCCGGCGTGTGCGCTCGATGACCGCGTCGATGTCGGCGTCGGTGCAGCAGAGCGGGGGAGCATAGCCGAGAACCCCGTTGGCAAACGCACGGATGATGAGGCCGTTGTCCCACGCCCTGTCGAAGATACGCCGTGCCGGCATTGCCGACGCCGGAAGCGGCGTCTTCTTGTCCTTGTCGACCACCAGTTCGATGGCGGCAAGCATGCCGCGACCGCGTACATCGCCGACAAGCGGATGGCCCCTCAAGCCCTCCAATCCCGCCATCAGGCGGGCACCGGCCTTGATGCCATTGTCCAGAAGGCCGTCTTCATAGAGCTTTAACACTTCGAGCGCGACGGCAGCGCTGACGGGATGGGCGGAATAGGTATAGCCGTGGCCGACGGCCGAACTGCCCGCGCCATCGGCAATGACATTGTAGACATGATCGGCCATGAACACGGCGCCCATGGGAACATAACCCGAGGTCAGCCCCTTGGCGGTCGTCATGAAATCGGGGACGATCTCCTCGTCGGTGCAGGCGAACAGCGGTCCCGTGCGGCCGAAACCGGTGATCACCTCGTCGGCGATGAACAGGATGCCGTACTCCCGGCAGAGTTCGCGCATGGCCTTGATCCAGCCTTTTGGCGGAACGATGACGCCGCCCGAGCCCTGTATCGGCTCGGCATAGAAGGCGGCGACCCGTTCCGGCCCGATCGCCTCGATCTTGGCCTTCAGCGCGGCGAGCGATGCGGCGATGATCGCGTTGCCGTCCTCGCCGACCGGGTTGCGATAGGGATAGGGTGAAGGAATCTTGTGCTGCCACTCGAAGGGAATGCCGAAACCGGCGTGAAAGGCGGGCAGGGCGGTCAGGCCCGCGCCGACCACCGACGACCCATGGTACCCCTGTTCGATGGAAATGAACTGGTCGCGTTGCGGCTCGCCTTTGGCATTCCAGTAGTAGCGGACGAAACGGATCGTGCTGTCGACCGCGTCCGACCCGCCAAGCGTGAAAAAGACGTGATTGAGGTCGCCCGGCGCCCGCTCGGCCAGTTCTGAGGCGAGCCGGATGGCGGGCTCCGAACCGAGATCGAAATAGGCAGTGGCGTAGGGAAGCTCGCGCATCTGCCGGGCCGCCGCGTCGACGATGCTGTCATGGCCGTAGCCGGCATTGACGCACCACAGCCCGGCGAAGCCATCGACGAGTTGCTTGCCGGACGCGTCGGTCACGGTCGCCCCTTTCGCCGATTTCAGCACACGCACGCCAAGCGCCTCGTGGCCACGATATGAAGCGACCGGGTGGATGAGATGGGCGCGGTCGAGTTCGATCAGCGAATTGGCGAGCATTGTTATCCTCCTAGCCGAGCGCCTGGTTGGCGAGCGCGTAAACTTTCGGCCTGATCCGGTCCGCGCCCGTCCTGGGTGGACGGTCCATGGCCACACCGCCGCCGACATGGGTGAGGCCGATTTCCTCGAGCCAGCTGGCGATGCCGGTCACGCTGCCGGTATCCACGCGCAGGAAGGCGCCGGGACGCGGCGCGGCAAAGAAGCCGATCAGGGCCTTCGCCTCGTCGGCGCTTCCCGCGATGACCGGACCGATCACCTCGCCGCGTCCGAACGGGCGGATCGCGGCATAGGCCTCGATGGCGCCGTTGCGGCGGATGACGGCGAACTGGCCGCTCTCCGCCAGCGCATCGATCAGAGCTTCGCGGTCGGCGCCATAGGCGTCGCGGTCCAGCGCCTTGATTTCAGGGAGATCGTCGATGCCTGCGGCTGCCACGCCACCGGGCGCACCAAGCTCCGCAACCTTGCCCTGATGCTGCAGGATGGTGCCGGACGGCACGAAGCCCAATTTCTCATAGAGAGGCATGCCGTCTGCCGTCGCGACGAGCCGCAGCGGACGGTTCCCGGCCAAGGCGAAGGCCTGATCCATAAGCTGGCGTCCAAGCCCCTTGCCGCGCGCGTTCCTGTCGACGATCACCATGTTGATCATGGCGCAATCCATGCCGTAGGGCGTGACCAGGATGGTTCCGGTGACGCGGCCCTGACCATCGAGCGCGACCGCGCCGCTCGAAAGCTGCAACGCCATCTGCCAATCCTGCGGGCGATGCGGCCAATTCTCCTGGCGAGAAAGCGCCACGGCGCCCTCGATATGGTGCGGCCCGAAGGCCTGGAGTTCGATCTCGCCCTGCGGCATGAGGCATCCTTCCGTATGATGCCAAGTTTCGACCATCAGCGCGCCGCAGATCGTCTGAAGGCCCTGGCTTCGACGGTATCTTTCGCCGTAGCGCAGGCGGTGCGCCGCATCTTGTGCTGGCGGTGCAGGCGCCTCACGCCGCGGGCGGCACCACAATCGGCACGCCAGATGCTACAGCGTGCCAAACCGGACCGCGGATACGGAACTTTCTGCTTTCGAGAGGGTGATTTCGGTCAGGTGGGCCGCTGCCTGCCGTCCTATGATGAAATACATCCCAACGCGGATGTGCTTCCACCGGAGATCGACGGACATGGCTTCCTTCAGGCCCAAATACATCACCTTCGACTGCTACGGCACGTTGATCCATTTCCAGATGGCGGAAGCGGCGCGCGACCTCTACGGCAGCCGCCTCGACGAGCCGCGCATGCAGGAGTTCATCAAGAATTTCTCGGCGTATCGGCTCGACGAGATCATGGGCGACTGGAAGCCCTATGCCGACGTCGTCCATAGCGCGCTCGAGCGTACCTGCAAGCGCAACGGCGTCGCCTTCAGCGACGACGACGCCAGGATGGTCTATGAGCGCGTTCCGACCTGGGGGCCGCACGCCGACGTTCCGGCGGGCCTGGCGAAGGTCGCCAAGGAAATTCCGCTGGTCATCCTCTCCAACGCCATGAACGCGCAGATCATGTCCAATGTCGAGAAGCTCGGCGCGCCGTTCCATGCAGTCTACACGGCCGAGCAGGCGCAGGCCTACAAGCCCCGTTTCAAGGCCTTCGAATACATGTTCGACAGGTTGGGTTGCGGCCCGGAGGATGTGCTTCACTGCTCGTCTTCGTTCCGCTACGACCTGATGTCCGCGCACGATCTCGGCATCAAGAACAAGGTCTGGGTCAATCGCGGCCACGAACCGGCCAACCCGTACTACGGCTATGTCGAGGTATCGGACATTTCCGGTCTGGCGGGCGTCGTTGGGCTCTGAAACAGGCGGATTGCCGATGAAGTTCGTCTCCTACTGGCACGATACCGCCCCGGTCTTTTCCGGCGGGGCGCAAGGCCCGGTCGAGGGGCACCATGATGCCGCCATCATCGGCGGCGGCTTCACCGGCCTTGCCGCCGCGCGCCAGCTGGCGAAGGCCGGTGCCAAGGTGGCCGTGCTGGAGGCGGAGCGTGTTGGCTGGGGCGCGTCCGGGCGCAATGGCGGACACCTCAACAACGGCCTCGCCCACAGCTATCTCTCGGCCAAGGCGGAGCTCGGCAAGGAGCGGGCAATCGCGCTCTACCGGGCGCTCGACAGTTCCGTCGACACCATCGAGGCGCTGGTTGCCGAAGAGGGCATCGACTGCAATTTCCGCCGCGCCGGCAAGCTGAAGCTCGCCTCCAAGCCGCAGCATTTCGAAGCGATCGCTCGCAACTTTGAAGCCCTCCATGCCGAGGTGGACCCGGATACGGCGCTGCTGTCGGCGGCCGATCTGAAATCCGAGATCGGGTCGCCCTTCCATGGCGCGATGCTGTCGAAGAAGAGCGCCATGATGCATATGGGCCGCTATGTGGCGGGTCTCGCAACTTCTGCCACCCGCCATGGCGCCGTCATCCATGAGAACACGGCGGTGACCGATCGCAAACAGGCCGGCAGCAGGCATGAGCTGACCACTTCGCGCGGCCGCATTAGCGCCGACAACGTGCTGGTGGCGACCGGCGCCTACACCACGCCTGACTTCAGCTATTTCCGCCGCAGGATCATTTCCGTCGGCAGCTTCATCATCGCCACGCGGCCGCTAAGCGACGCCGAGATCACTGCCACCATGCCCGGCAACCGGACATGCGTGACCTCGATGAACATCGGTAACTACTTCCGGCTCTCGCCGGACAATCGTCTGATCTTCGGCGGCCGCGCACGCTTTTCGGCGACATCGGATCAGCGCTCCGACGCCAGGAGCGGACAGATCTTGCGGGCGGGCCTCGCGGCGATCTTTCCGCAGCTTGCCAAGGTTGAGATCGACTATTGCTGGGGCGGGCTGGTCGACATGACCAAGGACCGCTTTCCGCGCGCCGGTTACCATGACGGTGTCTGGTACGCGATGGGCTATTCCGGCCACGGTGCGCAGCTTTCCACCCATCTCGGCATGATCCTGGCCGATGCCATGCTCGGCCGCGAGGACCGCAATCCGCTCAAGGGCCTCGAATGGCCATCCATTCCCGGCTATTCCGGCAAACCCTGGTTCCTGCCGATGGTAGGCCTCTACTACAAGGCGCTCGACCGGGTGAGGTAGGGCAGTAGGGCAGTAGGGCAGTAGGGCAGTAGGGCAGTAGGGCAGTAGGGTGCTGTCTTCCGTACTGCCGTATTGCCTTACTCCCTTACTCCCTTACTCCCTTACTGCCCTATTCCCATGTGGAAGCTCTTCATCTCGAGATATTCCTCGATGCCGGCCTGCGCGCCCTCGCGGCCGAGGCCGGACAGCTTGACGCCGCCGAAGGGGGCGACTTCGATGGAGACCGAACCGGTGTTCAAGCCCACCATGCCGAACTCCAGCGCCTCGCCGACGCGCCAGGCGCGTTTCAAATTCTCGGTGTAGAAATAGGAGGCAAGTCCGTAGGGCGTGCCATTGGCCAGCGCGATCGCTTCCTCTTCCGTCTCGAACCGGAAGAGCGGCGCGACCGGACCGAACGTCTCTTCACCGGCAAGCTGCATGTCCTTTGTGGCGCCGCTCAGCACCAGCGGCGCGACATACTGAGGGCCCTCCGGCAGCACCGGTTTCTCGGTGATGATGGCAGCACCCTTGGCGAGCGCGTCCTCGACGTGGCGGTTGATCTTCTCGACCGCCGCCATGTTGATCATCGGCCCGATAGCGACGCCGGGCTGCGTGCCCGGTCCCACCGTCATGGCGTTGACGCGAGCCGAAAGCTTGGCGGCGAAGGTTTCGTAGACACCGGCCTGGACGAGGATGCGGTTGGCGCAGACGCAGGTCTGGCCACCGTTGCGGAATTTTGACACCAGCGCGCCCTCGACGGCGAGGTCGAGATCGGCGTCGTCAAAGACGATGAAGGGCGCGTTGCCGCCGAGTTCGAGGCTGAGCCGCTTCACGCTGTCGGCCGCACCGCGCATCAGCAGCGAGCCGACGCGCGTCGAACCGGTAAAGGAGATTTTGCGGACGGTTTCGTTCGCCATGATCTCGTTGCCGATCTCCGTGGGCATGCCGGTGACGATGTTGATGACGCCGGCGGGAATACCAGCCCGTTCGGCAAGCACGCCGAGCGCCAGCGCCGAATAGGGCGTGAACTCGGACGGCTTGATCACCACGGTGCAGCCGGCGGCCAATGCCGGCGCGACCTTGCGAGTGATCATCGCATTGGGGAAATTCCACGGCGTGATGATGCCGCAAACGCCCACCGGCTCCTTCAGCACGATGATGCGACGGTCTTGCGTCGGCGAGGGGATGGTGTGGCCGTTGATGCGGCGCGCCTCCTCCGCGAACCATTTGACGAAGGAGGCGCCGTAACGGATCTCGCCTTTGGCCTCGTCCAGCGGCTTGCCTTGTTCCGTCGTCAGGATCAGCGCGAGATCGTCCAGATGCGCCAGCATCAGGCCGTGCCATGCCTCGAGGAGGCCAGCACGCTCGGCGTTGGTTTTCTTCTTCCAGTCGCCATAGGCGGAGGAGGCGGCGTCTATGGCCGCGCGGGTCTCCGGGCCGGCCATGTCCGGTACGGTGCCGATGGCAGCCTGCGTCGCCGGATCGATGACATTGACGGTCTTGCCGGAGCCGGCAGCGACCCATTCGCCGCCGATCAGGCCGGCTTCGCGGAAGAGATATTTGTCTTTCAGGTTTTTCATCGAAAACGACCTTGCAATCAGGTGAGCGCTGCGACGACCGCGGCGGTGATGGCTTCCGTGCGGTCTTTGCCGGCAACGGTGCCTATGCCTCTGGCGGTTGCGGCTTCGACCGCCTTCATGACGCGGTCGGCCGCGGCCTTTTCGCCGAGATGATCGAGCATCATGGCGCCGGACCAGATGGTGGCGATCGGATTGGCGATGCCCAGATGCGCGATGTCGGGCGCCGAGCCATGCACCGGCTCGAACATGGACGGCGCCGAGCGGTCGGGATTGATGTTGGCGGAGGCGGCGTAACCGAGCCCGCCCTGGATCGCTGCGCCGATGTCGGTGAGGATGTCGCCAAACAGATTGGAGGCGACCACCACGTCGAGGCTCTCCGGCGCCATGATCATGCGCGCGGCGAGCGCATCGACATGATAGCTGGTCACTTCGACGTCAGGGTAATCCGCAGCCAGCTTTCGCGCGATCTCGTCCCAAAACACCATCGAGTATTTCTGCGCGTTGGACTTGGTGACGGAGGCCAGCTTGCCCCGCCGCGACCGCGCCTGTTCGAAGCCGAAGCGCAGGATGCGCTCGACACCGGCGCGGGTGAAGATCGAGGTCTCCACCGCAACCTCGTCCAGCGTGCCTTGATGCACGCGCCCGCCGGCGCCCGAATATTCGCCTTCGGTGTTCTCGCGGATGCACAATATGTCGAAACCTTCCGCCCGCAGCGGCCCTGTCACGCCCGGCAGCAGCCGGTGCGGGCGGATGTTGGCGTACTGCACGAATGCCTTGCGGATCGGCAGCAGCAGGCCGTGCAGCGAAACGGAATCCGGCACCTCCGCCGGCCAGCCGACCGCGCCGAGAAGGACGGCGTCGAAGCCGCGCAAGGTCTCGATGCCGTCCTGCGGCATCATGCGGCCGGTCTCCTTGTAGAATTTGCAGGACCAGGGGAACTCGGTTCCGGTCAAGGCACAGCCTGCGTGTTTGGTTGCGGTCTCCAGCACTGACCAGGCGGCGGCGGTCACATCGCGGCCAATGCCGTCACCGGGGATCAGGGCGATCGAATAGGACTTCATCGGCATCTCTCTAGAGGCTGATCAGGACGCTCTTGGTCCTGCGGTTGGCGAGATAGGCCTCGCGGCCGAGATCCTTGCCGATGCCGGAGCGCTTGTAGCCGCCGGTCGGCAGGATATGGTCGCGCGAGCGGCTGTAGCGGTTGACCCAGACGGTGCCCGCTTCGAGCTTGCGCGCGAAGCGGATGGTGCGGGACAGGTCTGAAGTGAACAGGCCGGAAGCCAGTCCGTAGGTCGGGTGGCTGGACAGCGCCAGCGCCTCCTCCTCGGTCTCGAAGGTCTGGACGGTCAAGACCGGGCCAAAGATTTCCTCGACGATCGCCGGATTGGCCTGGTCTACATCTGCGATCAGCGTCGGCTCGTAGAAATAGCCTGGGCTGTCCATGACCCCGCCGCCGGTCAGGCATTGGCCGCCGGCTTCGACCGCGGCCCGCACGATGCCGTCGACACGCGCCCGCTGCCGCTCCGAGATTATGGGCGAATACTGCGTCGCCTCGTCCCAGGTCGGGCCGGGCCGTACCGCCTTCATCTTCTCCAGGATCGCGGCCGTCAGCCTGTCGGCCACACTCTTCTCGACGATCAGGCGCGTACCGGCCACACAGGCCTGGCCGGCGTTGAAGGTGACGCTGCCGGCAATCGCGGTCGCCGCCTTGTCCAGATCGGCATCGGCAAAGACGATCTGCGGGCTCTTGCCGCCGAGTTCCAGCGTCATCGGCTTTACGCCGGTGCGTGCGACATTCTCCATGATGGCCGAGCCGGCGCGGGTCGAGCCGGTGAAGCTGACCTTGGCGATCTCGGGATGTCCGGTCAGTGCCGTGCCGGTCGTCGAACCGTCGCCCAGCACCACATTTATGAGCCCCGCCGGCAAGCCTGCTCTGACGGCGAGTTGTGCCATGTAGACTGCCGAAAAGGGCGTCATTTCCGACGGCTTCAGCACGACCGCATTGCCCGCCGCCAGCGCCGGACCAAGCTTCCACCCGGCCATCGAGATCGGAAAATTCCAGGGCGTGATCGCGCCGACCACACCATAGGGCTGGCTCATGATCATGCCGAGAGTGGTGTCGTCGGTCGGCACCAGCTCGCTGCCTTCCTTGTCGGCGAATTCGGCAAAGAAGCGAATCTGCTCGGCAGTCACGCCGATGTCGCCGGCGACGAGCTGGCCGACGGGCCGGGTCGAGCACAGCGCCTCGATTTTTGCCAGCGTTTCGGCTTCCGCCTCGATCAGGCCGGCCCAAGCCTGGAGTGCCCTGGTGCGCTCGCGCGGCCGGACGCCGCCCCAGTTGCTGGCCTTTAGCGCCGCCTTGGCGCTCGCCACCGCGCGGTCGACCATATCAACGTCCGCCACCGGGCTGGCGGCGTATGCCTTGCCATCCGACGGTCGGCGCATCTCGAGCGCACCCTCGGTCGCGATGAGTTCTCCGCCGATGAAATGGCCGACGGGAAGGGAGACGGTATCCGGGTCGAAGCTCAGGCCCATGGGCGCCTACTTTCAGCTATTCTGGACGACCCTAGCGCGGGCAGGAGCGCAGCATGCGCCGTTCGGCGATCGGTCGCGGATGATTGTTGCGTGCTGGCAATGAGGGACGGCAAAATCTGTTGCGGAGGCCAGCGCCTCAGGCGGAGCCGTTACCCTACTGTGACGTAGATTTTGCGCACCGTTTCGATGGTCTTCCAGACACCGGTGAAGCCAGGCTTCATCACGAAGCTGTCGCCGGTGCGGTAAGTCACCGCCTCGCCGCCATCGGGCGTGATCTCAATCACGCCGGTGAGGATATGGCAAAACTCGAAGGTCTCCCCCTTGATCGAGCGCGTCTCGCCGGGCGTCGCTTCCCAGACGCCGGTATGGACGAGATCGCCCTTGGCCGTGTCCTGCGCCCAGGTCTTGAAGGCGGGGTTGCCGGCAATCAGCCGTTCGGGCAGCGCCTGGGATTCACGCGGCGGGAAGGCGGGGCTGGTGTCGACGGTCTTGAGCAGGGACAAGGGATGGCCTTTCAGGTTGGATTCAATAGCCGCGCGACCGGTCGACGAGCCCGATGGGGTCGAGGCCGGCGCGGTGGCGTCGGATGTTTTCGATGACGGCCCGCGCGGCTGTCGCGGGCTGGGTGACGCTGGCGACATGCGGGGTCAGGATGATCTTCGGATGCCGCCAGAACGGATGGCCCACAGGCAGCGGTTCGGGATCCGTGACATCAATCATCGCCGCCGAAAGGTGGCCGTGGTCGAGCGCGGCGACAAGCGCCTCGTGGTCGAGCTGTGGTCCCCGGCCCGTGTGAACGAGCGCCGCGCCCTTGGGCAGTTTCGCGAACAGGTCGGCATCGAGGAAACCACGCGTATCCCTGGTCAGCGGAAGCAGGCAAACGAGTATGTCGCTGGCCGCGAGCATCTCCTTCAGTCCAAGCTCGCCATGATGACAGGAGACGCCCTCGATCTGCCGTGGCGAGCGGCTCCAGCCGGCGAGCGGAAAGCCGAAGGGTTTCAGGCGATCGAGGACGGCCTGCCCGAGTTGCCCGAGGCCGAGCACGCCGATCCGGCGCGACCCGGCTTGGAGTTGCGTGATGTCGCGCCATTGGCCGGCGCGCTGCTGCGCGAGATAGGCCGGCAGGTTGCGGTGCAGGGCGAGCACGGCAAGCGTCACATACTCCTGCATCATGCGCACGATGCCTGCCTCGATCGTCCGCACGATCTTCACCTGTTCCGGTACGGTATCGAGGTGGAACTGGTCCGCGCCGGCGCCAATGGAAAACAGGATCTCCAGGTTCCTGTAGCGCGCGAGGTCTTCTGGTGCAGTCCAGGCAATGAGATAACGCACCGCGTCGGGATCGACCGTTGCGGCATCCATCGTGAAGGGTACGTCCGGCAGTTCTTTGGCGAAGGCTTCGGCGAAGATCGCCCCGCGCCGCGCGTCGGAATTGAACAGGAATGTCATTCCGGTTCCCTTCAAGCCGCGCAGCGGGCGCCCAGCGCCTCGGTCAACCGCTGGCAGGCGGCGAGTTCACTCGCGAGAATATATTCGTCAGGCTTGTGGGCGCGATCGATGTCGCCTGGTCCGCAGATGATCGCATCGAACCCGGCGTCCTGGTAAAGTCCGGCCTCTGTGCCGTAGCTGACGGCGGCAAGCGGCACCTCGCCTGTCAACTCGCGCAGAAGTGCCGCCAGTGCCGCGTCTTGTGGGAGCGACAGCGCCGGATAGGCGCTCATCGGTTTCCACTCGACCCGAAAGCCTTGGGCCGCAAGCGCCTCTGCCCGTGCCTTGACGGGCGCGAGCAGGCTGGCAGGGTCGACGCCGGGTACGGCGCGCGCCTCAAGGTCCAGCGTGCAGGTGTCGGGAATGATGTTGACCTGATGTCCACCCGCCACCACGCCGGCCTGCAGCGAGGAGTAGGGCGGCTCGAAATCAGGGTCGAACGGACCGTTCGTCAGCCGCTCCGCTTCGCTCACGGCCGCACTTAGCGCGCCGGCCATGGCGTGGATGGCGTTGAGGCCGAGGTCGGGCCGCGACGAATGGCCGGAGCGCCCATTGATCATCAAGCGGGCGGCTGCCTTGCCCTTGTGGCCGCGCACGGCGCGCAAGCCGCTCGGCTCGCCGACGATCACGCCGAGCGGCTTGGCGCAGAGTTCGGGAAGGCGGGCGATCAAATGCGGCACGCCGCGGCATCCCACCTCCTCGTCATAGGAGAAGGCGAAATGGATCGGCCTGGCAAGGCGCAGTGCCGCCAGCGTGGGCACGGCGGCGAGCACTGCGGCCAGAAACCCCTTCATGTCCGTGGTGCCGCGTCCGTAGAGCCGTTCGCCCTCCTTGCGCAGCGCGAAAGGGCTCGAACTCCATTGCGGCTCGCTAGCGGGAACGACATCCATATGGCCGGACAGGATATAGCCCGGGACATCACAGGGGCCGATCGTCGCGAAAAGATTGGAACGATCGCCTTCCGGCCCTGGAAGCAGCGTGACCTGCGTCGCGTGTTTTGCGAGATAGGCTTCGATCCAGCCAGCGATGTCGCCGTTCGGTTTGCCGGCGACCGATGGAAAGGCGACGAGACGGTCGAGGATGTCGAAGACGTCCATTCCTGCCCTCAAAACGTTCGGGTTCGCCGGGATCAGTGCCGTCGACCATATGCTGCTAGATTTCCGGAGAGAGTGTGTGCATTCTTGCGCTATTGCGTGCCGAAAGCTGAAATGTTTCAGTTGAATCTTGCGTTGCTGCGCGGCTTTCGAGCTAATCGTACCGGTCCGCTCGTTTAGCGTTGGCGGGCAGAGGGTGGCCATCGGTGTGCGGCGCTCAGGACGACAATCTTTTAGGGGCATGGACTTGAAGCCGTCGGGAAGCTTGAAGATCGACACTTTCTCGATGCGGATCGGCGACATCGAAGGCGTCGAACTGGACCGCTTGCACGCGCACTCGCTCGCTGTGGGATGGCCGCATCGCGCCGAGGACTGGCAATTTCTGCGTGAATCGGGAGAGGGGGTCGTGGCCCTCGACGAGATCGGCAGGGTTCTAGGTTCGGCTATGTGGTTCGCGCATGGTGACGATTTCGCCACCGTGGGGATGGTCATCACATCGCCGCGACTCCAAACGCTGGGAGCGGGGCAATGGCTGATGAAGCGGGTCTTCGACAAGGTGGTCGGTCGCGATCTGCGCCTCAATGCAACGCGCGCGGCAAGGCGGCTCTATCTCTCGCTCGACTTCCAGCCGGAGAAGACCGTTTATCAATGCCAGGGCATCGCCCGGATGCAGACGATGGCTGGGCCTGCAAATGCGCGAGGCGATGTCCGGACTTTGGACGCAAGGGATATTCCTGCGGCAATCGCGCTCGACGCGGCAGGATTTGGCGTGAGGCGGGCGGCGCTCATTGAAAAGCTTTTCGCGCATTCGGTCGGCTATGGTCTTTTCAAGGGTGACAAGCTGAACGCGTTCGCGCTTTGTCGGCCGTTCGGGCGTGGCCATGTCGTGGGACCGGTCGTGGCGGAAAGCGACGCCGACGCCGTGGCGATCGTCCGGCCGCACGTGGCCGACCATTCGGGGTCTTTCCTGCGGATCGACACCCACATGGACACTGGCGAGTTCGCCGCCTTTCTGTCGCACAGCGGAATGCCGGTTTTCGACACGGTGCTCACTATGTCCATGGGCAAACGCCTCAACGATTTTGCCGTCGGCGACGCCGTTGCACCGGTGACCTATGCACTCGCCAGTCAAACTCTCGGGTAGTTGACCCAGGACCCGTACCGTCGCGGCTGCCCCACCTCGCGTCACTCTTGCGGCGCTAGCCAACGGCCCCATAAATTTCTCGGTAAATAATTGATTTTGCTGCATAAATTTCAAATTTTTTAGCTGTCAATGTCGCTTCCCTCTACTCATTTGTGTTACCTATTGTGCTACTTAGCGGACAAATTTGAGGGCTGAGCGAAACGACTTTGGGCCTCTTCGTCAATTTTCTCCGTCTCGTTGATGGCGCTCGTCACACGTAGCTCGGCCCTGCCGGTTTCGAAACGTGCGGTAATCGGCGGCAACGATGTGCAATTGGGCCGCTCCTGATTCGGCAGCAGGCATCAAAAATGCTCGAAGACGAGGTGCCGATCCAGCCGCCGTGCGGAGGAGCCCCTCTCGGCATTCAGCGGAGCGGGGCGTCCAGAAAAAAGGTGCCGGCTGTAGGAGTCCGTGAGCCCGTAGGGGGCTTGGACGTATCAACCGTCACGGCGGCGCGGCCGAGCACGTCGGGGCCATCGTCAGTACGCGGCGATGCCCGTGCCGAAGATCAGGCTTCGACTTGATGCTCGATAAGCGCGCTGTACCAAGACGCCTGCCATGTCGCTGCCCATGTCGCCTTTGCTCGGGGTGCCACAGGTCCGGCCCTGCGGACTGGTGCGCAGCTTCTTTAGCCGATATTCATCGGAAAAAAGGAGTCGGAAAATCATGACCGAGATCTGGCAATCACTCCTCGCCAATCTTGCCCTGGTCTCCGTCCTGGTCGTCGCCTGGGACCTTGTCGCCGATTTCACCGGGCGTCTCTCGCCGCGGATACAGTCGCTCCTTCTCGGCGCGGTCATGTGCGTGGGGGCGGTCATTTCAATGGCGACCGCCTTGTCTGTCTCCGGCTTTGTGGTCGATCTGCGCGCCGCTTTTATCGGCGCCGCGGCGTTCTTCGGCGGATGGCCGGCAATGCTCGTTGCCACGACCGGCTCCATTGCCTATCGCCTCTATCTTGGCGGGCAGGGGGCCAATGTCGGCGTCATGGGTATCCTGATCACCGCAGTCGTCGGCCTGGCATGGCACCACATTGTCGCGGCCCGGTCGCGCACGATGCTCGACATATTCGGCTTCGGCGTGTCAGTTGCACTCGCCGGGCTGATCACGCTCCTGGTCATACCCCCGCAAGTCATCACAGGCCTGATCCAGCAGAGCACGTTCCCGTCCCTCCTGTTCCGCTTCCTCAGTACCATGGTCATCGGCATCCTGCTCGACCGGCAACAGCGGCGGCGCGATCTCTCCATGTCCAACATGATCTATCGGGCCATGGTTCGTGAACTGCCGGACTGCCTGAACATAAAGGATGTGGACGGCCGCTTCATCGCCGCCAATCCTGCCACCGCCGAAATGCTGGGGGCCGCTTCAGTCGAGGAGCTCATCGGCAAGACCGATTTCGATTTCTATTCGAAGGACGTGGCCGAGCGCTTCAGGCAGGACGAGGTGGGCGCACTGAAGGCGGGGCAGACATTGCGCATCGAACAGCCGGCGGTCTTTCCGGATGGCAAACAGGGTTGGCTTTACACGCTCAAGGCGCCGTTCCGCGACGAGGCCGGCAAGATCACCGGTGTCATCACCTACAATCGCGAGATTACCGAGCAGAAGCGAAACGCTCAACTCAAGAACGATTTCATTTCGACGGTCAGTCATGAGCTGCGCACCCCTCTGACATCCATCCGCGGCTCGCTGGGCCTGATCGCGGCGGGCGTGGCGGGTGAATTGCCGCCGAAGGCCGCCAACCTCGTCAATATCGCCCACACCAATAGCGAGAGACTGGTTCTTCTCATCAACGACATCCTCGACATGGAGAAGATCGAGTCAGGTGTGATCGCCTTCAAGATCAAGCAGATGCCTGTGCGCCCGATCATGGAGCAGGCCATTGCCGCTAGTTCCAATTACATGGCCGAGAGCCGGATACGCATCGTCCTGGTCGACGATGCACCGCGCGCCGAAGCCAACATCGATCCGGACCGCCTGCACCAGGTGATGGCCAACCTTCTGTCGAACGCGATCAAGTTCTCGCACGCCGACGGCACCGTGATGGTGAAGCTACAGCGTCGCGATCGCGACATGTTGCGCATCTCGGTGATCGATCAGGGGACGGGTATCCCCGAGGCGTTTCGTAGCCGTATATTCGGCAAGTTCGAACAGGCCGACGCGTCCAGCACCCGCAAGAAAGGCGGCACCGGCCTCGGCCTCAGCATCGTCAAGGCCATCGTGGAGAAGCTGGGCGGCGCCGTTTCCTTCGAAACCGAGGAAGAGAAAGGAACCTCGTTCCACGTCGACCTTGCCGAAGCCCGCAGGCTCCACCCGAGGCCGTATCCGCCACCGCGCCCGCCGCGGGAGCCCGATGGCCGCCTACGGGTTCTGATCTGCGAAGACGAGACCGACATCGCCACGGTGATTGCGGCACTCCTGGACTCGGAAGGCTTTTCCAGCGACGTGGCCCCGGACATCGCCACCGCGAAGGCGCTGCTGCAGTCCCGCGATTATGCGGCACTGACACTCGACATCAAGCTGGCAGAAGAATCGGGTATCAAGCTCTTCCATGACATCAGGGCGTCACCAGTGAATTCCGACATTGCGGTCATCGTCATCTCCGCCGTCGCCGATGAGGCCAGGCGCTCACTGAACGGCACCGCCGTCGGCATTGTCGACTGGTTGGAGAAGC
Source organism: Mesorhizobium sp. 131-3-5 (assembly GCF_016756575.1). NCBI lineage: Bacteria > Pseudomonadati > Pseudomonadota > Alphaproteobacteria > Hyphomicrobiales > Phyllobacteriaceae > Mesorhizobium > Mesorhizobium sp. 131-3-5. Next base: position 6,195,867 of record NZ_AP023254.1, on the reverse strand, counting down.
CGGTGGATTCGGGGCGGCTTCATGCCGCTCTTGCCAAGATCGTCGCCAGCAGGAATGAGCAGAGGCCGAAGATCCTCCATGTCGAAGACGACGAGGGTGTGCTAGCCGTAATGTCGGCAGGGCTGGGCTCCGACGTCTCGATCATCTCGGCCAAAACGCTGCAGGAGGCACGGCGGGCGGTTGCGAAGCGTCACTTCGACCTGGTCATCCTCGACATAGTGCTTCCAGACGGATCGGGACTGGACCTGCTCGCCGATCTGCCGCTGGAGACCGGAGTCATCGTGTTCTCGGCGGCCGAACCGGACCAGAAACTCGGCGATCGGGTGCAGGCGATGATGACCAAGACCAGGGCGTCGGAGATCGATGTGGCAAAGCTGGTCAGAACCATGTTGGCCTCATCGCGCGACGGCACCAGACCCGCCGCCCGTGCCAAGGAGTGACGATCATGCCGGCAAGAATCCTCTACGTGGATGACGAGGACGATATCCGCGAAATCGCTCAGATGTCGCTGGAGCTCGAGCCGGAATTCGAGGTGCGGTCCTGCTCTTCGGGCGCCGCGGCGCTGACCGATGCCGCCGCATGGCATCCCGACCTCATCTTGCTCGACGTGATGATGCCGGACATGGACGGGCCGGAGACGCTGAAGCGCCTGGCTGCTTCACCGCTGACGGCGTCGATACCCGTGGCCTTTATCACCGCGCGCACCCAGACGCATCAGGTCGAGCGCTATCTCGCCCTGGGAGCGATCGGCGTCATCGCCAAACCCTTCGATCCGCTGGCCCTCGCCGGCGAAGTCAGGAAGCTGCTCTCGGAGCATCCCGGGCGCGCGTAGCCGCTGGGTCGAAGGCAGCGGCAAGAAGCCTGTCAGCAAGCTCCGTTTGCCGTTTAGGGCACCTATACCATACCCCAATATTCATCTACTGATTGTATCGAAATACGGTCGTCGCGAATCGGTTTTATTTATGATTGCGCGGCATCGGCCGGCGCGGGAGACCCGCACCGGCGTTGTTTGCATGGACCGCATTGGCGGATGTCGGTTCATGGGTTGATCACTCCGGGGGGCACGAGGCGTGAACCGGAGCAGCACTGGTGAATGGAGCGAAGGCAAGAGTTCTGATCTGCGATGATGACCCCTTGTTGCTTGAACTGATGGAATTCAGGCTGAGGGCGAAGGGATACGAGGTCATCACGGCAGTGGACGGTGCCGAGGCACTGGCGAAGGCGGAACAGGAGGGACCCGACATCATCGTGCTCGACGCGATGATGCCCAAGGCCGACGGCCTGGAGGTGCTGGCTCGCCTCAAGAGCGACCCGGCCCTGTCAGACACGCCGGTGGTGATGCTGACCGCCCGCAAGGCCGAAAGGGACATCGTCTCGGCCCTCGAGAAGGGAGCTGACGACTATCTGGTAAAGCCATTCATCCCCGAGGAACTGCTGGCCCGGCTGGCGCGTTTGATCGCGCGCAAGAATGGGAAACGCTGATGAGGCGCAGCCGGCGCACAGCGCTTGCCGCATGCCTGATCCTGGCCATCGCGGCCACTCCTGGTGCGGTGCTTGCGCAGACGGTCGATGAGCTCTACGCGTCCGCCGTGAAAGCCAGGCAGGCCCGGCATTTCGACGAGGCGGTGGATCTGCTTCGGCGCGCACTCGCGCTCAAACCCGACAACGCCGATGCCCTGGTTCAGCTCGGCTTCGCCGAGCTCGGCCGCAACGATCTGGCGGCGGCGCGCGACGCCTTTTCCAAGGCGCTTTCCCTTGCTCCGACCTATCAAGATGCCAGCTTCGGCCTGGCCGAGATCGAGTTCCGTTCGGGCAATCTGGATGCCGCGCTGCCGCTCGCCGAATCGGTGGCGCGCGCCCAGCCCGGCAACACCGACGCCGCCGCGCTTGTAGAGAACATCCGCAAGGCCATAGAGGCCGCCGGCAGTGAAGCGAGGAAGGCGTCGGTGGCGGCCCCGGCGCCGAGGGCGAAACCGCCCCTCCGGCGGCACGATCCCGTCGCCGGCCTGATGGAGCAAGGTCGGCGGTTGCGAACTACGGGAAAGCTGCCCGAAGCGGAGAAGGTCTATCGCCGCGCGCTTGGGCTGGCGCCGAAGAACACCGACATCTTGGTCGCCCTTGGCCTTATCGTGGGCTCCAGCCAGCGGTTCGACGAAGCCGGGCATTTCTTCGACCGGGCGCTGGCCATAAAGCCCGGCCTTCTCGACGCGCGGATCGGCAAGATCCGCCTGGCGATTTGGCAGGGCGACGTGCCGGGCGCCCGCGCGCTGGTCGATGACGTGTTGGCCTCGTCGCCGGACAATGTGGAGGCGCTCGACCTCGATGCCAAGATCGCCCTGCTCGAGGCCGACTACACGCGGGCCGGGCAGTCGTTCCAGCGCGTGCTTGCGATCGATCCGCGCAATGCCGAGGCGCTGGTGGGGATCGGCGATGTGCGCCGCGCCCAAGGCGACGACGATGCAGCGCGGCAGGCCTACAGAGAGGCGCTCGCCATCGAGCCCGGCTCTTCCGACATCGAGAAAAGACTGGCCGTGCCACCCCCGCGCAAATGGCGGCTCGACCTTGGCACCGAGGTGAGCGATCTCACCAACGGGCTGGGAGACTGGACCGACAGCTCGGCTGGCCTTGCTTATCGGCTGTCGCCGCGCACGACGATTTCGGGCCGCACCCGCGTGGCAACCCGCTTCGGCCGCACCGACGTTCAGATCGAGGGCCGCATCGACGAGGCCTTCTCGCCTGCCTTCTCCGCCTATGCGCTCGCCGCGGTGACGCCGGACGCCGATTTCCTGGCGCGCTATTCGATCGGCGCCGGCGCGTCCTTGCAGGTTATGGCGGCGGCGAAGGCGTTCGGCCCCTTGTCGCTCAACATCGACACCCGCTACGACAATTTCACCGACACAAACGTCACCAGTGTCTCGCCCTGGGTGCAGGCCTATATCTTCGACGGCCGGCTGGGGCTTTCCGCCCGCTGGGTGCATGCGGCCGACAATATCGGCACGCGCGCGGACGGCTATGTGCTTAGGGCCGACCTTGCGATGACGCAGCGCTTCAACCTGTTCGGCGGCTATGCGGACGCCCCCGAAATCTCCGACGGCACGCTGGTGCCGACGCGCACCGTCTTCGGCGGCATCTCCTGGGACGTCAACGATCCGCTGACGCTCCGCGCCAGTATCGCACATGAGCAACGCCCGACATTCGACCGAAGCACATTCGGGCTCGGCTTGACCGAGCGGTTCTGATCATGTGGTACATCTGGGATCTTTCCATTTTGCTCAGCGCCCTTTCCCTGGTGATCATGCTGTTCCTGATCGCGCGGCGGGTGCTGCAGGAACGCCGAGGCAGGGCACAGATCGATCAACGGCGCCAGCTTCACACGACACTGATCGCCTTCACGGAAAACCGGGACCGCGAGGCCTTGAAGGTGGTGTTGCTCGCGGTGCCGGCGGGCGTGGCGATCAATGCCGGCTTCGAGTTCATTTCGCTGCTTCGGGGCGAAGAGTATGACGATGTCCTTGCCGCCTTCGACGAATGCGGCCTGCCGGCGCTTGTCGGCAAGCAGCTGGAAAAAGGCAACAGCGCCGAGCGCATGCACGCGGCCGAGATGCTTGCGGCGCTGCGTTCGGAAAACGCGGTGGCGAGCCTGCTTTCGGCGCTCGACCGTGATCGTTCGCGCGAGGTGAGGATCGCCGCCGCCATCGCGCTCTGCGATCTCGGCAGCCTGCCGCCGCTCGATATCGCGCTGGGCAAGGTCGGCGTGGCGGGACAGCGCTCGCGGCGCCTGATCGAGCTGTTCAGGCGCTTTCCGCCGGCGCGCTTCGAGGAGCTCAGGGATCATGCCGCGCGCACCGACGCGATACCCTTCATCCGGGCCGCCGCGATCGACGCGCTGGCTCATGCCGCCGGGTTCCATTTCGCCGATTTCTTCGCCCGCGCCACCGGTGATCAATCGCCCGAGGTCGCCGCCGCGGCGCTACGCGCGCTGGGCCTCACCGGGCACGCCGAGGCGCCTGCCATCCTGGCGAGCGCGATGGCCAACGGCGACTGGGACGTGCGCGCTGCCGCCGCTGATGCCGCCGGGCGCCTCGGGCTCGCCGGGCTCGCCGCGCCGCTCTCTGCGCTGATGGACGATGAGGCATGGACAGTGCGCTATGCCGCCGCCAACGCGCTGCGCTCGTTTGGCCAGCCGGGAGAACGGCTACTGCGTGACATCGCTGCGAGCGAGGTCTCGCGCAGCCAGCGCACCGCCTCGCTCATCCTTGCCGAGGGGCCGGCCGCATGATGTCCGACTGGAGCCACGAGATCGTTCTGGCCGCCTCCATTCTGTCCTGGTTCATCATCGGGGCAGGGCTGGCGCAGACCACGATCTATCTGTTGCAGCTCATTATTGCGGCCTACGCGCTTTCCAGGCGCCCGCCGGTCGCGCGCTCGGCGCTGCTGTGGCACCGCTATGGCGACGTCGCGCCGCCGATCGCGCTCCTCGTACCCGCCTATAATGAGGAAGTGAACGTGGTCGAGAGCGTCCATTCGATGCTGGCGCTCGAGTATCCGAATTTCGAGGTGATCGTCATCAACGACGGTTCCAAGGATCAAACGCTGCAGCGCCTGATCGAGGCCTTCAAGCTGGTGAAATTCCGCCGGCCTTATGAGGAGGCGCTGGCGCACGAGCCGATCCGCGGCCTCTATTCCTCGCCGATGACCGAGCGGCTGTTCGTGGTCGACAAGGAAAACGGCGGCAAGGCCGATGCCCAGAATGCCGGCATCAATGTCTGCCGCGCGCCGCTTTTCTGCGTGATCGACGGCGATTCCATCCTCGAGCCCGATGCGCTGATGCGCGCCGCCCAGCCCTTCATCGACGACCCCGAGCGCACCATCGCCGTCGGCGGCACGATCCGCATCGCCAACGGATCGAGGATCGAAGCCGGCAGGGTGCGCGAGATCCACCTGTCCAACCGCTTGCTGCCGTTGCTCCAGGTCGTCGAATATCTAAGGGCCTTTCTCATGGCCCGGCTGGCCTGGAGCCGCATCAACACGCTGATGCTGGTGTCCGGCGCCTTCGGCATGTTCCGCCGCACGGAGGTGGTGGCGGTGGGGGGCTTCACCAAGGGCTCGATGGGCGAGGACCTCGACCTCGTCATCAAGCTGCACCGCCACATGAGAGATGCCGGGCGCAAATACCGCATCCAGTTCATTCCGGAGCCGGTGTGCTGGACCGAGGCGCCGGAGACGCTGAGCGTGCTTGCCAGGCAGCGAACGCGCTGGCAGCGCGGCGCGCTCGAATGCTTCTTCCGTTACCGCTCCATGCTGTTCAATCCGCGCTATGGCCGCGTCGGCTTCCTGGGCTTCGGTCACATATTGGTTGTCGACGTGCTAGGGCCGGTAGCGGAGGTGCTGGGCTACATCCTGATCCCGGCATTCTGGCTAATCGGCATCCTGTCGACCGAGTATCTGCTGGCTTTCACCTCGCTCATCTTCACCTACGGCGTCTGCGTCAGCGTGTGTTCCCTGGTTCTCGAAGAGGCTGAGTTGCGGCGTTTTCCGCGCGCCAGGGACCTCGCCGTGCTCACGGCCGTGGCCGTGATCGAGAATTTCGGCTACCGCCAGCTCAACAATTTCTGGCGCGTGAAGGGCTGGTGGCAATATTTGCGCGGCAACCAGGGGTGGGGCGAGATGACTAGATCCGGCCTGACCGGCGCCAAGAAATGAGCCCGGCAGGCCGCGTCATTCCAGAGTGCGCTCGATCTCCGCGATAAGCGTCTCGAGCGCGTCCCGGGCGGCGTGCGGCTGCTCGATCAGCAGCGTCTCCAGCTCCGACGCTCGTGCGCTGATACCCGGAAAGCCGAACGTTCCGGCAGCACCCGCCAGCGAGTGCGCTATCCTGACCAGCGGATCGCCCGCCTCCCGGGGCAAAGGGCCGCCCTCACATGCGATGGCCTTCAGCTGCCCGAGCTGATCGGCGCACCGGATAAGGAAGCGTTGCCGCAGGGGGGCGAAAGGATCGTTTGAGATGGGTGGTGCTCCAATGGGATGTCGAAACTATTCAAGCAGAAAGCGGGGTAGGTTTGAACTGGCTGCTTGTCGCGCACGACCTCTGCCCGAGGACTGCCCGAGGCCGCGGTTGCGCCAGAAGCGTCGTCGATGCTCAGAAATCGGCCTCCTCGAAGTATTTGGCCTTCAACCATGTGTTCGACGGTCCGCTCGTGTAGCTGCTGTCGGCGCGCTTCGAGATGATGCTCTTGAGCCCCACCCTCTCGATGGCGCGAAAGATCGCTGGCGCACTGCTCTCGAAATGCTCGCTGTACTGGATCTTGCCGAGGCCGTGCTCAACCAGTTGCCGTAGCGCCTGCTTGCGCTGCAGGAGGGGCAAGGAGACTAGATTGCGACCGTCGAGATGGAGGATGTCGAACGCGACGAACGCGAGCCGGCTCGGTTCGTTCCAGATCGCGGCTTCCAGCGAAGGGCAATCGTGGGCGCCCTCCTCGTCTGGCACAATGACATCGCCGTCGATAATGGCGGCCCGGCATGGCAGCTCGACAGCCAGCGCGATGGGCCAATATTTGGTGGTCCAGTCACGGCCGTTCTTGCTGTAGAGGCGCACGCCGCCTTTATCGATGATGATCTGCGTTCGGTAGCCGTCAAGATTGACCTCGTGAACCCATCCCTCATCTCCGGGCGGCTCCTCGACGCAAGTCGGGATCTGCGGCGGAATGAACTCCAGCCGGCGGCCGGTCGCCTTGGCACGCTTACTCAATGACGCCACCTTTGATCGCGCAACGGCGGCCAATCGGCACAGGCAGCCCGACATCCCCCCAACATGGACGCCTGCCGCCTGTGCCGAGCCCCCGCCGAGCCATTGCCAGCATCTGCGCACCAGGCCGAATTGTCGTTACCTTCGCATCCAAATACTTGTCATGGAGTACATATCTCACTCGGTGCGGCACTCTTGTAGTACGCAGTCCGTAGGCTGATTTCGGGCGACCTTAGTCCATCAAAAGCACCAGGGCGGGATGCAGCTTCTTCAGATTCGGCAAGGATTTCGATTGCCAAGGTATGTCGGGCGTTCCACGCACGACGAACCGAACATCGGGATGCTTGCGCACCTCGATGGTAAATTTCGCCAGCAGGTTGATGCCAGAAGAGTTGAGAAAGTGAAGGTCTTTTAAGTTGAGCGTCATGGAAGAGGGATTTGAGGCAAGAACACTGGTCGCCAGGGCCATGATAGGCGCGCCGGCTTCGGGACTGGCAAGCCGCATGACACCGTCGAAAAAAATATCGCTTCCTTCAAGCCACACGCGGTAGTCGTCTGTTTTGATTTCCATAGACTGGCTTCGCCTCAGCTAGTTGTGAGTTTGCGAGATCGGAATGGAGGCATATGTCTCCAGGCAAATCCGATCGCTTTCGTCGGCGGTGCTGAATATCCAAGCCATGCGTGCGCCATAGTCGCTCATCAACGTCAGCAATCCGAGTCCGGAGCCTGCCATGTCGGGGTTCGCGGCATTCGCTTCGATTCGCTGTATCAGCAGGTCCTTGGGGTCGCCAACCGTGATGTTCGCCAGGAGACTTTGGAACTCGGACACGTCATCACCATCGACGTCATTCAACACCTTGAGCTTGAAGTGCTCCGAATCCATCGATGCCTCGATCACGATCTCACCTTGTGCGCGAAACTTGACGGCATTTTCGATGAGCTCGTTGACCAGATATCCGATGCTATGGTGCACTTCCCTGTAGTCATTGCGGGACGCCTGAAAGCGCAACGCAAAAAGATCGGCGAAGAAGTCCGAGGTCGTGGCACAATGACGCCAACTCAAGTCGAGTGGTCCGTCGAACAGCCGCACACGACTGACACCTTCCATCGTCCCGATAGCAAGCTCAGATGTGCCGAACAGCGTGGTCATTTCTATGTGTGCCTTATGATCACGAGGGTGATGTCGTCATGGATCTTCTGGATTCCGATATGGGCCATCAGATCCTCGACGATTCCGGTTTTGATTTCCTCTGCGCTCCCGCCTTGACGTTTTCGTGCGCTCTGGCAAAGGCGCTCGAACCCGAACAGCCTTCTGTCCTGGTCTTCCGCCTCGGTCACACCGTCGGTGTGCAGCACGATCACGTCGCCGGTCCCGAACTTGATGTCATACGTGTCAATGAACGGCGAGATGTCACTCTCCAGACCAACCGGCAGACCCAGATCAAGCGTGTCGATACGTTCGACTTCCCCGCCCGCACGGACGACAAGGACGTCCTCATGTTGGCCGGATAGCGTTACCCGTCCATCCTCAAAGTCAAGGAAGGCCAGCGAGAGATGCTTGTCGGTGTTCGTCCGCTCAATGTTCTTGTAGATCGCTCTGTTCAACCGATCCAGAAACTGGTGCGGATCCGCTTCGTTGGTCTCCTGCAGCGCGCGTGCGACGGATTGGACCATCAGCATCAGCACGCCGCTTTCGAGACCATGACCGGTCACGTCGCCAATGCCGACCTTGACCCGTGAACCGTTCTGCAGAACGTCGTAGTAGTCGCCGCCGACCTCGTCTGCCGGCCGCATATACGCTGCGATCTCCAGCCCCGGAATCGCTTCGAGTTCGATTGGTTTCGGCAGGACCATCATCTGGATGTGTCTGGCAACCGCGAGTTCGGCACCGAGGCGGACGTTCTCGTCCCGCAACTTTTCGTTGAGTGCGGAAATCTCCTGATTGGCGTCCCCCAACTCCTTGGTTCGTTCGTCGACGAGTTGCTCGAGGTTTTCAGTGTGAAAGCTGATCTCCTCAGCCATCCGGTTGAAGGCAATCCCTGCCGCTCCAACCTCGTCGCGCGTTGGAATGCTCACGCGCACTGAATAATCTTTGGACTGGAGCTTCTGGGCGGCACTGGCAAGCGCCCTCAGGCCCGCTGTGATCCGCTTCGAAATTCCGAGCACGGCCGCAAAGACAATCAGAAGCGAAACGATGATCGCACCGACCTGAAACAGCAGGATGCGATTGGTTGCGCGCGAAATACTCTCCTGCGCGGCGAACAGGGACGCATAGATCTCCCGTTCGGGAACGACGATCCCGACCGACATCGTTTCGGACTTAATCGGTTCCGAACTCCACAGATTGGTCGGCTTCAATCTCTTGAGGACAACGATGTAGGGAACGTGTTCGCCCTTGTTGTCGAGCATGATGTGCTGGATGACACCGTCATTGTTCTGGTCGAGAGGCAGCGACGCGATAGCCGGCTGCGTACTTCCCCGCAGAGACCTTTCCAAGCCGGTGACGCCCTGCGTGCCGGCATCGCTCGATGAAGTCAGGCCGATGATCGCCTGGCCAGACGGATTGATCGCCACCACATTGCCGGTCGACATCGTGAGAAAGCCGAATCCGGTTTGAGCGATCTTCACCCTTTCGACGACTTCCGCCAGCTGATCGAGCGTAATGTCTGCTCCCGCCGTGCCGGCGATACCGGTGCGATCAAGCGTCCACAGCGGGTGGAAAAAGCTGACGATCAGCTTTCCCGTGATCGCATCCGTGTAAGGCGCTGTCTGGGTAATGTCGTCAGGAACCGGACGGGAGGCAGGATCCTTGGCCCATTGCTGCCATGAACCATAGATACCCGGAAAGAAGAATTCCCAGAACTCCGCCTTGTTGTGGCCCGGATAGAGCTTGTCGAAGGTCTGCGCCTGGTCCGTATACGGAACCGTCCTGAAGATGGGCCGTTCTTTTGGACCAATATAGTACATCTGCAATTTGGACGACCCGCTGGCCATGAGGGTCGGCGCGACGAGATCGATCACGGTACTGTCTTCTATCTCCTTCTGAACGCCCGGTAGCGGGGTATGGTCGGCACCCAGCAGGTAGCCCCAGACGCTCACCACGGAAGGCGCGCCCGGCAGATTCTGCGCCCAATTGCCCTGCGCGTCGTAGACGATCTTCACGGAGCCGGGCGCCTGATGCGAAAGCGTCGCTCCGACCTGTTGCTGCCTACTCGGATCGTCGATCTGGGCCTGCAGCACGCCGGCCAGCGCCTTGACGTCGCCATGAACCCGATCGAGCAACAGGTCGACGCTCAACGCCGTCGATTGCGCATAGGAACGAATGTATTCCTGGTTTGCGGTCGTCAGGCCCTCACCGACTTCGGATGTGGCATCGCGCGACAGCTTTTGAACGTTCCAAAGCGCCAGACCGCCGCTCAGCAGGAGGTCGAACAGGACGGCGCCGCCAACGACCAATACGAATTTCGCTCGAAAGGAGCGCAGGCCGAAGCGCGGTGTGGGCTCATTGTCGGCTTTCATTGTGGCCGTTGCCCCGATGCGACCCAGATCGGCCAACCCGCGTAACCCTTGGGGTGGAGTGCAGCGAAAATGTGGTCCTGGAAGCCCTGCCGGAACCGTGCGATGAACTCCGGTCCGTCGCCGCGTCGGGTCGCCATCTCGCCCGCATAGACATCCGCCCAGGCCACAACGACATCGGCGAAGTCCTGCGGATCGCCGTCAAGGTTAGTGACCATGAACGACTCCACACGTATATCTTCGAACCCGGCTTCGACCAGGTATCGCCGACTCTTGGGCCCGAGCTCGACGTCCATCTCGAAATGCCTGAACAGCTTCGCCACCTCGTTGTAGGTCCAACGAATGCTTTCGGCGCGCGGCTCGCCGAGGCAATGCGAATTCTTCTCGTTGGTAATGTAGACCCGCCCGCCCGGCTTGCATATGCGGTAGAGCTCCTTGAGGATGAGTTCAGGCCGATTGAAGATTTGAAGGGAATGCCGGCAGGTGACCAGGTCGAACTGCGCCTCGTCGAGCAGCATCTCCGATGCATCGCCATAGGTATACTCGATGCCCCGGATATCGAACTCCTTCATCACGCGTCGAGCATAGCTGAGGCTTGACATGGAGTGGTCGAGGGCGACGATCCGCGACGGCTGGAACTCCTTCTGCACGAGCACCGCGAAATCTCCGATCCCGCAACAGATGTCGGCCATGACGATCCCGGGCCTCATGCCGTGTCGCGGCAAGATTGCGCGCTCGTGGCGCCAGGTCATCTTTGTTTGCGTGCGCAGGATCGGAACGAACGCGCCTTCCTCGAGGAAGCCCTGCCCCGGATAGAATTGACTGTCATACTCCTCGACCGTGATGTTCGGTTCGATTCCGCTCAAGCGACGGAATTTTCGCGAACTCCATCCGACGACGCTTGACGTGATGACGACGAATTTGAGATCAGGGCGAGCGCGGCAGGCATCGATGATGATCCTCGAAAAGGCGTGAAACGCAGCGCTGTTCATCTGCGTCAGGCGTCTGACATTGACATAGAGAACGCCGCGCACACGACCGATCGCATCGCGAAGCAATGCTATGCTGGGGCCAAGCTCATCGATCGCCTGAGGCCGGACCACCCCCGATATGGAGAACTCCTGGTTGTTCGCGTCGTATTGCGCCTTGAAGCGCGGGAGAAGGTCGTACGGGCCCAATTTTACTGGCCCTCAAGCGGAAGATCCACGACAAGCCTGATTGCATCGCCGTCGGCTTCCTCGACCCAGAGTGTCGCGTTGTAGTCGACAGCCAGTTCCAGGAGGACCATCTCCCGGCTGGGCGCAAGATCCCCAGACACCGAGTTAAGGTATCGCTCCTTGGCCTCGAATGCTGCGACTTGCGACAGGGCCTCTTGGTAGAATTGGCGCTCCCCTGGCAGGCAAGGGAATGTCAGCTCGATCCTATCCGTGGCGCCATGGCGAGACACCCTGCACGCCAATTCGCCGTCGGCAAGGCGCGTGCGAAAGGCGACTTCCAGCAGTTCGTTAAAGGCAGAGGAAAAGAGATTTGAATGCCGGACCGAGTCTGATCTATTTTGACTGATCATCCGCGCCATGTATGTCGAGACATAATCGCAGTGTCTCCAAGCGGAGACGAAAGCCTTGATTTCCATGTCGACCTGGATCATGGGCTCAAACGTCGGCTCGCCAGCCAGGTCATGTTGAACAGGTCCCATCGGCATATTCCCTTGTTTCGTCGATATGAGCCCTGGTTGAGCCATGACCTCCGAGATGGAAAATTTCACCGCGCCCATCATGAGCCAGTCTCGCACCGACTCGAAGAATTGTGCGGTATCTGCCTCGATCGTTTCTACAAATCTCCATTTCACCGTTAACAAAGAGTGCAAGGCGCTAGACCGCCCGATTTGCCTCCATCGCGCGTACCACTCTCAGCGGGGACCGCCTGATGAAATCGCTGGTCGCCTCGGCTCCGAGCGGCCGACCCAGGAAATTGCCCTGCAGGCAATCGCAGTTCTCCTTGATCAGCCACCTTGCCTGTACCGACGTCTCGACCCCCTCGGCGGTGACGCTTATTCCCAGTCCGTGCGCCAGACTTATGATCGATCGCACGATCGTCTGGCTCTTGAGGTCGGTGTCTAGGTCTGCAATGAAGTATTGGTCTATCTTCAATGTGTCGAATGGAAAGTTCTTGAGGTAACTCAACGACGAATAGTATGTTCCGAAATCGTCGAGCGAAATTCGTATTCCTAAGACATTCAGAGTATTTAACGTGTCGATATTGTCGATCGTCTTCTCAAGAAGAACCGTCTCCGTTATCTCAAGTTCAAGTCTGTCTGCCCGGATTCCAACTGCATCGATGATCTGAGCGACCGTGTCTGTCAGCGTGCCGCTAAGGAACTGAGCCGGCGAGAGGTTGACTGCGACTGTCAGCGAGGAAGGCCAGGTCAATGCCTGGCGACAGGCTTCCTCGAGCACCCATCGTCCAATCTGATCCATCAGGCCGTCGGCTTCGGCGATCGGTATGAACACGCCGGGAGGAATGATTCCGACCTCGGGGTGCCGCCACCGCAACAGCGCTTCGAAACCGATCACCGACGCGGGAGGGCGAATGAGCGGCTGATACTCCAGATAAAGCTCGCCCCGCTCCAGCGCGGTTCGAAGGCTGCGCCTCAGATTCTCGCGTTGCTCGAGTAAGAGCAGCATCGAGCGGTTGAATGTTCGAGCGCAACCGCGTCCATCTGTCTTGGCTGCGTAAAGAGCAATGTCAGCGGCTTTCATCAACTGCTCGCCATCGGTCCCGTGTTCCGGCCCGAAAGCAATTCCGATGCTCGAGCCGACGAAGACGGGGATGCCGTTGATGACGAAGGGAATCTTGAAGGCGTCGACCAGCGACCCGGCGAGGCGCTCAGCCTCTGCTGGCTGCTCCCTTCCCAATTGGATGACAGCGAACTCATCGCCGGCATACCGGTACGCGGATTCGCCGTCCTGCAGCGCGTCGCGGATACGGCCCGCAGCCAGCTGAAGAAGCGTATCGCCCGCTCCATGGCCGAGCGTATCGTTGACCGATTTGAAATCGTCAAGGTCGATCTGCAGCAGGGCGGCTTTCGGCTTTGGTTCACCGAGGGTCGCCAGGGCCTGCTGCAACTGCTCGCCGAATCGCCGCCGATTCTGCAGTCCAGTCAGCACGTCATGCGTCGCCAGATGGAGCAGAATTCCATGCTCCTGCTCCTCCGCCGCGCTTCGCCCGCCATGCTTCCTTGATTCGATGATCCCCACACCATTTGCGGTGCCGAAGACGAAAACGGACCGGGGCGCTTCGCCCGATGATGGCGGCAAGTCGATGCTTGCCGGAGAGCCGCCCTGGAACACCCGAAGAAATTCGTCGCGGCACCTCGCATCGAGGAAGCTCGGGTAGATCGCCCAGATGGCGGCGCCCGTCGCCACCACGCCTCCGTATACGCCTTTGAGCTTGGTTGCGTAGTGTGTGAGACAGAAGTCGCGGTCATAGAACGACAAGAGTTCGGTCGTGTTCGCCAAAAGGTCAGCAAGAAGCGCTTCGCCCGGACGCGGAGCATCGCTTGAGGAAGGCCCCTCACTCTCCGAGCCGACGCCTGATGCCTCTGGGTGCAAGAACCACCTCGGTGCGAATCCACGTCCCCCAAATGTAGAAATAGCATAACCGCCAGACTTGGCAAACTTTCCACTTGCAGTCTTAACAAGTGCCGACGCGGCGTAGTTGCAATGTATGCTCCGCTGCGGTTGGCGGCGACAACGGTGAACAGTCCAGTTGGTTACTAAATCGAAAATTGGCGGGAATTGGCTATATGATTGACGGCGTGGTGGACGGGACACGAAATATTCTGGCCCATGACACGGCGTGGCTCGGCCCTGTGTTGAGCCCGCTCAATCTCGATCATCGCCGGTCCTGCACTCAGCTTCCGAGCGCTTTGAGCCAACCTTCAAAGGAAGAGGTCTTCTCGCGTTCAGCAAGCGAAACAGAGTGGGCGGGGCGCGGCAACATCATGGTACTGCGGCCTTCTCGGGGGCTGTAACCGAATTCCTTGCTGAATGCCCGGCTGAAATTAGCCGCTGAACTAAACCCGAAGGTCTCAGCAATATCAACAATTCGCCGACTGTCCGCCGGGTCGCTGAGCGCAACATGGGCTGCCAGAAGTCGGCGACTTTGTATGTAGTGGAGAACACCCCCGCTCGGTTCGAACAATTGATAGAGACGGGAGCGTGATACGCCGAGAGCCCTGCACATTGAATCCGGCGTCAAGTGAGCCGCATCCAGATTGTTTTGGACGTATCGACGCGCTCGCTCCATCAGCCCGACGCTCGCCAATTGTTCGGCGGCCGCAGCATGGTCCGCCGGAGGCGCGAGGCAGGCAATGATCATGCTGCGGGTTGCGTGTACGATGCGGGGCAGATCTTCAGCCGTGAGACTGCGCAGTCTTGCTTCGACGCTATTGACGTAGTCGGCCAAGAGGTCGGCAAAGTTGCCGGACAGAATTGAATTGTTCTTTGCGTCGAGGGTTGATGCCGCATCAGAGAACAAATCGCGCGGCAGATAGAGGAAGAGACTTTCCGAGTCCGTTGCCCTCCCCCGAAACGGGTAGCCAAGCGATCTGATCTCCAATTTGCCTGACTGGGTCTCCGCAACGCGGCGATCGACCTCCGTCCACGACCGGCCAGTGCGTGGCAAGACGATATACCAATGATCGATTGAACTGGATCGGAGCTTGGCGGCCGAACGGATGTAGCTATGTGCCGGCGCGCGCTGCTGAACGATCAGCATTCCACCGAGATTCCAAGCTGTGTGGGAGGCGGGAAAGCCATCGTCCGGCGATTTGTCATCCGGCAATCTGACATCGACAAGCGGCGCCATATGCAGTTGCCAAGCGGCGAATTGATCGCGTGGCGCCAGTTCGAGCGTTGAAAAGGCCAGAGGTTCGAGCACTGGCACGAGCGATGGAGCGGCCTCATCGTGGGGTTGACCTTCGCGCGGCCAGCGACGCCTATCACGGTCCCGCGGCTGCCTCGCTGGGGCCTCGTCTTGCCTCTTAGTATCCATCGCGTGGTGCCATATCCGAATCGGGTATGCCCATGCCCCTCTCAATCATGTGGTGTATTTCAGCCATCTGGCAAGACTGGCGGAACTCGAGTCGACCGAAACGGCGATCCGCTGGATTGCAGTAAGAAATGCATTCCGAGATAAGTTTATGGATGCGAAGCTAACGACACTCTTCAACTCGATGCATATAGAATCTGGCATCGTGAACTAGGAGTTGAGGAAGCCGCGAAATGAACACAAAACTCAACAGCGAAGCTCGGCGCAAGATAATTCTTGATGGATACGGTAACAACGAGCCGTTGAAGGTTATTGCGGAAAGGATCGGATGCTCACTGGCGAGCCTGAAAGTCACCGCCAGTAAGCTCGGATGCACTCGAACTCCGAAAGAGGCGGCGGAATTTCGGCGCGGTTTTCACGTCCCGGAAAACAAACGGCGAGATTACTACCAGCTTATGATTGCTGGGCAGTATAGAGCTCGCGAGTGTGCGGTGATTTTGGGACTCCTAACAGAGGAATCATCAGGCAACAGGTAACTGATTCCAATACACTGTGGACGATATTTTCGCTTGAGAATTGCATCGCGTCAGCGGTTCATCAGCAAAGCCCGCCGCAAGTAAGGGGCGGGCCCTGAAAGGTTCGCACAGATGCTGCGTCGACGTTTCAATCGCACCTGCCTGAGCCCTCACGATCTGGCTATTTGCGAACGCGTGTTCGAACAGGTCTGCTCGGATGAGAAGCTCGACCCTTTGGACCCGGACGCCGAAATCTTGGCGGTGATGGTTGTGTCCATTTTTCGAAATGCTCGCACCAGCGAGCGCGAGCTGCTGGAGGCGGTCAGGTCTCGTCGGCAAAGGCTCCGGCAACCGGGCACCCGAGCAATTCCAGGAAAAGTGTGAAGCGGCTTGGCTTGTCGCGGCGACGTGACGGTATGATCGGAATTGGTCACGGCGGGCTCGGGGCGGCCCCAGCGCACAAATCATCCCCCGGTCAGCGCTTCTATGTCGTGGCGCAGTTTCAGGATAGCCGCCGTGAGGCCGGCCTCGCCTTGTTTGAAGCGCGTCGACGGCGTCGGGATCGACACGCCGTAGAAGTCCCCCTTCCAGTCCTTGAAGGCGATACCGACCGCCGAAATGCCTGATGTATGTTCATCGCGGTCGAAGGCGACACCGTGCTGGCGGACTTGCGCAATTTCTTCGATGAAGCCACGCATGTCGCGCTTGATGCCCGCGCGCGCCCATTCGCCGCGCGCGAAGCGCTCCAACGCGTCGTCATCCATCAGCGCCAGGCAGGCCTTGCCGTTCGCGGTTGTCGTCAGCGGGAACGTTTCCCCGACTGAGGAAACCGCGCGCAACCTTTGCGTGCCAGCGATCTGGTCGATGAAGATCAGGATGTTGCCACGCAGGATCGACAGGTCGACGGTCTCCTCGGTATCGCGCGACAGGTCCTGAAGCAGCGGCCGGATGGTTTCCGCGATGTTGTAGTGGGCGGATTCTGCGAGCGAATGCAACTCGGGCCCAAGCCTTATGCCTGAGCCGGCGCTCGAAGCGATCACCAGCCGCTCGGCTTGAAGCGCGCCGACGATGCGCTGCACGGTCGATCTCGGCAGGTCGACCCGTTCGGCGATCTGGCCGAGGCTCATCCCGGTCTGCGAACCCTTCAGCGCCCGCAGCACCGATGCCGCGCGCGCGATGACTTGAATGCCGTTCCTCGCCTCGGCTGTATCGGCTTCCGACATCGTCCTGCTCCAACTCTCCGCAGTCTGGCGTTTGCCACGGAAACCCTGGGCGCGCCAGCCTCATTGTGGGTTTCGTAAACCGTATCATGATACAGCTTGACTGCAATACGGTACATATGTATCAAATTGCAGTACAGGAAACTCGGGAGGAGCTTTCCATATTTCAATCTGCAGACCTGGCCCGCCTCGGTGGGGGATGGAGGATTTTGTCATGACGATCACGGTTCGCGGCATCGAATTCCAGAGCAATCTGGACAATCCGATGGGCATCGAATTCTACAATCTGTCGCATCGTTTCGGCTACCAGTGCCCGAACTGGCCCTATTTCCGCGACGTCCGCATCGAGCGCATGCACTACATGGCCAAGTCCGGCGTGCTGTCGCAGACCATCACCACGACCATGCATGTGACGACGCATATCGACGCGCCGGCGCATGTCGTGCAGGGCACCCCCTTCATCGACGAAGTGCCGCTGCCGCATTTCTTCGGCTCCGGCATCGTCGTGTCGCTGCCGAAGAAGAAGTGGGAACAGATCACCGCAGACGACCTCGAAAAGGCCTGCGGCAAGGCAATCCGCAAGGGCGACGTGCTGATCATCAACACCGGCTGGCACAAGGTCTACGAAGACGGCGATTATTTCCCCTACTGCCCGGGCTTCGTGCCCTCGGCCGCCGACTGGATGATCGAGAAGGGCGTCAAGGTGGTGGGGCACGACACCCAGGCCAATGACCATCCGCTGGCCACCGCCATCGGGCCGCAGCGCAACGGTCCGCTGCTGCCGCATCTGGCGGAGGAGTACAAGCAGTGGTCGGGCGGCATCGACTGGAAAGATGCTTTCCCCGAATGGGAGCCGGTGCACCAGAAGATATTCAAGGCGGGCATCCTCGGCATCGAGAATGTCGGCGGCGATCTCGATGCCGTCACCGGCAAGCGCTGCACCTTCGCCTTCTTCCCGATCAACTGGGACCGCGGCGATGGCTGCATTATCCGCCTGGTGGCGATGATCGACAAAGGCCAGAAATACCGCATCGAGCCCGGCGAGGCGTTCTGATGCTTGCCAAACGCTTTGCCGACGCAAAGCCCTACTTGGCGCCCAACCATCGCGACGTTGTTGGGCTTCGTCTCCAGGGCTTCGAGGCAGGCGGCCCGGAGAACCAGTGGGTCGGCCTGTCGCAATTCCTTCCGTGGGGTGGAGCAGGGCCGGACTCGACGCCGTTCGAAAAAGTCTACGTCGTCCTCGAGGGGCAAATGACGGTGATCGCTAATGGCGTCGAGACGGTCCTGCAGAAATATGATTCCTGCACCATCGCACCAGGCGAAGTGCGCGAGATCGTCAATCGCACGAACCATGTCTGCACGATGCTGGTCGTCATTCCCTATCCGCCCGGAGCGAAGCCATGAGCGACCTGAAGACCAGGAATGCGAAGCCATGAGCGACCTGAAGACCAGAGGTGGGAAGCCATGAGCGACTTTCTAAAGAAACCACTGTCGCTGTTCGACATTGCCGGCAAGGTTGCAATCATCACGGGCGCATCCGGCGCCTTCGGCGCACTGGCCTCGCAGGTCCTTGCCGGAGCGGGAGCAAAACTCGCCATTGTTGCGGGCAGCGCAAAGGCCCTGGAGGACACGGCGGCAGCGTGTCGTGAACTCGGCGCCGAGGTCGAAGCGATCAATGCTCGCCCGTCCGATGAGGCCGCCTGCGAGGCGATCATATCGAAGACGGTCGAACGTTTCGGCCGAGTCGACATTCTCGTCGTTGCGTCAGGCAAGAACGACGTCGCGAAAATCACCGAGATGGCGCCGGCCCGGTTCCTGGACGTGATGGATGCCAACGTCACGCAATCCTGGCTGATGGCGCGCGCCGCCGGCAAGCAGATGCTGGCGCAAGGCGAGGGCGGCAAGATGGTGCTGATGTCCTCGGCGCGCGGCCTGCTCGGCCATCCCGCCGGATACACCGCCTATTGCGCGTCGAAGGCCGCCGTCGACGGCATCACCAGGGCGCTCGGCTGCGAGTGGGGGGCGACCGGCATCACAGTCAACGCCATCGCGCCGACCGTCTTCCGCTCGCCGCTGACAGCCTGGATGTTCGAGGATACGGAAAACGCCCAAACTGTCCGCAAGGGGTTTCTGGCGCGCGTGCCCAAGGGCCGCCTCGGCGAGCCCCAGGACCTGGCCGGGCCTCTGCTGTTTCTGGTCTCGAAGGCGTCGGATTTCTACACCGGCCACACGCTTTACGCCGATGGCGGCTATACGGCAGGCTGAGGCATGACCCGAGCCAAGCAAACCATCGCGATCGTCGGCGCCGGCCTCATGGGCCATGGCATCGCTCAGGTCTTTGCAAGGGCCGGCCATCGCGTACGCGTCTTCGACGCGCAAGCGATGGCTCTTGATACGCTGCAGTCGCGCATCGCGAAAAACCTCGCTGACCTGGGTTTCGGGATCGGCTCGGAACGCAACGTGTCCGGCCACGCCGATCTCGCCGAGGCCGTCGCCGTTGCCGATATCGTCATCGAGGCGGCGCCGGAAAAGCTTGAGCTGAAACGCTCGATCTTTGCCGAGTTGGTTCGGCTGGCGCCGAAATCGGCGCTGCTTGCCTCCAACACATCGGTCATTCCGATCGGCCAGATCGCCGAAGGGCTGGAAACACGCTCGCGTATTCTCGGTACACATTGGTGGAATCCGCCCTTCCTGGTGCCGCTGGTCGAAGTGGTGGGATCCCCCGATACATCACCCGAGGCGATCGCCGCGATGATCGCCCTCTTGTCGTCGGTAGGCAAAACACCGGTGCATGTGAGGAAGGATGTTCCAGGCTTTGTCGGCAACCGGCTTCAGCACGCGCTGTGGCGCGAGGCAATCGCCATCGTTGCGGAGGGCATCGCCGATGCAGAGACCGTCGACACGGTCGTCAAGGCCAGTTTCGGCCGGCGGCTCGCGGTGCTCGGTCCGCTCGAGAATGCCGATCTCGTCGGCACCGATCTGACGCTCGACATCCACAATGTGGTTCTCCAGCATTTGAACCGCTCGCCTGAGCCGTCGCCTTACCTTAGCGATCTCGTCGCGTCGGGCAGGCTCGGCATGAAGTCGGGCGAAGGGTTTCGCAACTGGACCGACGAACAGGCCGGCGGGCTGCGGGGCACGGTATTTTCCTATCTGAGAAATTTCGCATCAACGCCAACAGGCTCGGGAGGAGACCATGGTGAAGACGATGAAAGCAGCCGGCGCGGAGCATAAGGTCACGCGCCGCAACTTTTTGAAGACTGCGGCCGGGACGGCGCTTGCCGCACCGGCAATCCTCAGCATGACGCGCGCCTATGCCGACACGCCGACCATCAAGGTCGGCTATGTCAGCCCGAAGACCGGACCGCTTGCCGGTTTCGCGGAAGCCGACGATTACATCGTCGGCGGCATCAACAAGGCCTTCGCCGGCGGACTGCAGAACAATGGCAAGTCGTGGGCGGTCGAAATCATCGTCCGCGACAGTCAGTCGAACCCGAACCGCGCCGCCGAGGTCGCTTCGCAGTTGATCCTCAAGGACGAGGTCGACATCCTGCTGGGCGCCGCGACGCCCGACACGACCAATCCGGTTTCCGACCAGGCCGAGATCAACGGCAAGCCATGCATCACCACGGATTGCCCCTGGCAGCCCTACTTCTTCGGCCGCGGCGGCAAGCCGGACAAGGGCTTCGAGTCGACCTATCATTTCTTCTGGGGGCTGGAAGACGTCATCGCCAATTTTACCGCGCTGTGGAACCATCCCGGCGTCGAGAAGAAAGTCGGCGGGCTGTTCCCCAACGATGCCGATGGCAATGCCTGGGGCGACGCCGAGCTCGGCTTCCCCAAACCGCTCGCGGCAGGCGGTTTCGCGCTCACCGATCCGGGCCGCTACCAACCGCTGAGCGACGATTTCTCGGCACAGATATCGGCCTTCAAGGCCGCCAATGCCGAAATCATCACCGGCGTGATGATCCCGCCGGACTTCGGCACCTTCTGGGCGCAGGCTGGCCAGCAAGGTCTCAAGCCAAAGATCGTCACCGTCGGCAAGGCTCTGCTGTTCCCCTCGGCCGTGGCGGCGCTGGGCGAGCGCGGCAACGGCTTGTCCTCCGAGATATGGTGGTCGCCCAACCATCCTTTCGTCTCATCGCTCGACGGCACGACCTCTAAAGCCCTTGCCGATGGCTACACCGCCGCGACAGGCAAGCCGTGGACGCAGCCGATCGGCTTTCGCCATGCGCTGTTCGAAGTGGTGGCGGACGTGGTCAAGCGCGCGGCCGATCTGGAGGACGCGGCCGCGATCGTCGAGGCGATCCGCGCCACCAGCCTGAAGACCATCGTCGGCACCATCGACTGGTCGAAGGGGCCGGTGAAGAACGTCTCCAAGACACCGCTCGTCGCGGGCCAATGGCAGCGCAGGGATGACAAGCTGGAACTGGTGATCACCACCAACACCCAGGCGCCGGAAATTGCGATCGGCGGCGAACTCGTCCTTCTGTAAGCTTCGGGCGGCGGCCGTGCTCCGGCACGGTCGCTGCCGCACTCATTTGAAGGAAACTCGCTTTGCCCATCCTGGCTGTCAACGGCGTAAGCAAGCGCTACGGAGCCCTGCAGGTTACCGACAATGTCACGCTGTCGGTTGCCAAGGGCGAAGCTCTGGGCATCATCGGCCCCAACGGCGCGGGCAAGACCACCCTGTTCAACCTGATCGCCGGCACCGTGCTGGCCGACGCCGGCACGATCGACTTCGACGGCACCGATGTCACCCGCATGCCGGCACGCCGGCGCTGCCACCGCGGCATTGCCCGTTCCTTTCAGATTCCGCATCCCTTTGCCGGGATGACGACCTACGAGAACATCCTGGTGGGTGCTGCCTTCGGCCGCAAGGCATCGGAGCGCGACAGCGAGGCGAGGGCGGTAGAGGTGCTCGAACTTACCGGTCTCCGGCGCAAGGCGAATGTGCTGGCCGGCCAGTTGACGTTGTTGGAACGCAAGCGCCTGGAAATGGCCCGCGCCCTGGCAAGCGATCCCAAGCTGCTTCTGCTCGACGAGATTGCCGGCGGGCTGACCGAACCGGAATGCCTGGACCTTGTCGAGGCGATCCGGCAGGTGCGCGCCGCTGGCGTCTCGATCATCTGGATCGAGCATGTCGTCAACGCCCTGCTTGCCGTGGTCGACCGCATCGCGGTGATCGACTTCGGCCGGAAGATCGCCGACGGTGACCCGCGCGCGGTCATGGCCAGCCCGCAGGTCGCCGAAATCTACATGGGTCTGGACGCGGAGGCCGTGCATGGCTGAAGCATTGCTCGCCATATGTGGGCTCAGGGCCTTCTATGGCGATTTCCAGGCCTTGTTCGGTGTTGACCTCGAGCTTGGGGCCGGTGAGGTGCTGGCACTTATCGGCGCCAACGGAGCCGGAAAATCGACGCTGCTCAAGGCGATCACCGGGCTGGTGCCCTGCAGCTCGGACATGGTGCTGCTGCGCGGCCAGCCGATCGGAGGCGAGCGGCCTGACCGTATCGCCCGGCGCGGCATTGCCCTGGTGCCGGAAGGGCGCCGCTTGTTCCGCTCGCTCAGCGTCGAGGAGAATCTGGTGATCGGCGGCGAGCGCGCCAAACCCGGCCGCTGGACGCTCGACGCGGTCTACCAGCTGTTTCCGATCCTTGGCGAGCGGCGGCGCAGACCCGGCACGGCGCTGTCGGGCGGCCAGCAGCAGATGGTCGCCATCGGCCGTGCCTTGATGGCCAATCCCGACATCATCCTGTTCGACGAAATCTCGCTTGGGCTGGCACCGGTGGTCATCAAGGATATCTACGCCGCCTTGCGCCCAATTGCCGCCACCGGCGTCTCGATCATCCTGGTCGAGCAGGACGTCTCGCGGGCGCTTGGCGTCGCCAAGACATTCGTCTGCCTGCAAGAGGGCAAGGTATCGCTTGCGGGCCGTCCCGCCGAGCATGACCGCGCGGCGATCACCGCCGCCTATTTCGGGATGCATCGCTGATGGACTGGGTCAACGCCATCGTCCAGGGCGTGCTGCTCGGCGGGCTCTACGCGCTGTTCGCCGCCGGCCTGTCGCTGATCTTCGGCGTCATGCGGCTGGTCAACATTGCCCATGGCGATCTGATCGTGCTCGCTGCCTATATCGCCCTGGTCGTGGTGCACGCGACCGGCCTGCACCCACTGGCGTCGGCCATTATCGTCGTGCCGCTGATGGCGGCGATCGGCTACGGCCTGCAGCGCCTGCTGCTCAACCCGACGATCGGCAAGGATCTCTTGTCGCCGCTGCTCGTCACCTTCGGCATCTCGGTCATCCTGCAGAACGGCTTGCTGGCGACTTTTACGGCCGACAGTCGGCGGCTGGCCGCCGGTGCGCTGGAAACGGCCAGCATCCAGGTGCTGCCGGGCCTGAGCCTGGGCATCCTGCCGCTCTTCATGTTCGCGGTGTCGGTGCTGCTGATTTTCGGTCTCGAATGGATTTTCTACCGGACCAGTCTCGGCCGAGCCTTCCGCGCGACCTCCGATGACGCCGAGATCGCGCAGCTGATGATGATCGACCGCCGCCATATCTTCGGCATGGCGATGGCGCTGTCGGCCGGGGTGGTGGCGATCGCCGGCATCTTCCTCGCCATCCGCACCAATTTCGACCCGTCATCCGGCCCAACGCGGCTGCTGTTTGGTTTCGAGGCTGTCATCATCGGCGGGCTCGGCAATCTGTGGGGCACGCTCGCCGGCGGCATCGTGCTTGGCGTCGCGCAGGGGATCGGTGCGCAGATCTCGCCAGGCTGGCAGATCCTTGCCGGCCATCTCGTCTTCTTCCTGGTGCTTGCGCTGCGGCCGAAAGGCCTGTTCCCGAGGATGGACTGATGCGCGCCAGTTTCTCGATCGAGCGCTCCACCGCGACCAGCCGGATGACCGCGATTGCAGCCCTTGTCCTTCTTGTCGGCCTTGTCGCGGCACCCTGGTGGGCGGGTCGCGCCAACATCCGGCTGCTTGGCGAGATCTATTCCTTCATCGCGCTGGCCAGCCTGTGGAACCTGCTTGCCGGCTATACCGGCCTGGTCTCTGTCGGCCAGCAGGCCTATGTCGGCTTCGGCGGCTATGCGCTGTTTGCGCTCGCCATGTTCCTTGGCGTCCATCCGTTGCTGGCGATCCTGCTTGCCGGTGTGCTGGGCGCACTGATCGCCATTCCACTCGCACCGCTGCTGTTTCGCCTGCAGGGCGCCTATTTTGCCATCGGCACCTGGGCCCTGGCCGAAGTCTTCCGTCTCGGTTTCGCCCAGCTCTCGGTGCTCGGCGGCGGCTCTGGAACCAGCCTCACCGCGAGCGTCGTCACCGGCATCGCGGCCAACCGCGACGTGCGCGAAATGCTGGTCTACTGGACGGCATTGGCGCTCGCCCTCGCGGCGTTGGCCTTCGTCATCCTGCTGCTGCGCTCGCGCATGGGGTTGGCGCTGACGGCGCTGCGCGACAGCGAGATCGCCTCTGAAAGCCTCGGCATCGACATCTGGCGCAGTAAGCTTTTCGTCTATGTCGCAGTCGCCGGACTGACCTCGATGACGGGCGCCTTCATCTTCCTGCAGAAGCTACGCATCTCGCCGGATGCCGCCTTCAGTGTCAATGACTGGACGGCCTATGTCATCTTCATCGCCGTCATTGGCGGCATCGGCACCATCGAAGGCCCGATCGTCGGCACGATCCTGTTCTTCCTGCTGCGCGAGACCTTGTCCGATCTCGGAACCACCTACCTGTTGATCCTCGGCGCAGTTGCCATCCTCGTCATGCTGAAAGCGCCGAAAGGGCTGTGGGGCATTCTCGCCGAGAAGACCGGCCTCTCGCTGGTGCCCACACGCCGGCGCGTGGCCTTTCAGGACCAGTAGAACAATCATCGCTTCCCGTGCAAGGAAAGGACCAGCCCGTGGCCGACCTGTCGAAGAAAGTCATCATCACCTGTGCCGTCACCGGCGGCATCCACACGCCGACCATGTCGGATGCGCTGCCTTTCACGCCGGACGACATTGCCCGCCAGTCGATCGAAGCGGCCGAGGCCGGTGCCTCGATCCTGCATCTGCACGCACGCGATCCGAAGGACGGCCGTCCAACGCCGGACCCGGCGGTGTTCATGCAGTTCCTGCCGCGCATCAAGCAGGCGACCGACGCGGTCATCAACGTCACCACCGGCGGCGGCCTCAACATGAGCGTCGAGCAGCGGCTGGCCGCTCCCCTCTTGGCCAAGCCGGAAATGTGCTCGCTCAACATGGGCTCGATGAATTTCGGCATCTACCCGCTCGCCGACCGCTATTCGTCGTGGAAGTATGAGTGGGAGGAACCGTATCTGCGCGGCACTGATGACTTCATCTTTCGCAACACGTTTCGCGACATCGAGCGCATCCTGAAATTGCTCGGAGACGGCCACGGCACCAGGTTCGAGCATGAATGCTACGATGTCGGCCATCTCTACAGTCTGGCGCATTTCGTCGATCGCGGCCTGGTGAAGCCGCCTTTCTTCGTCCAGATGATCTTCGGCATTCTCGGCGGCATCGGCCCCGACATGGACAATCTCACCTTCATGAAGCACAAGGCCGACAAGCTGTTCGGTTCGGACTATCGCTGGTCGGTGCTGGCTGCCGGCCGCTTCCAGATGCCATTCGCCACCCAGGCCGCCATGCTCGGCGGTTCGGTGCGGGTCGGGCTGGAGGACTCGCTTTATATCGGCCGCGGCAAGCTTGCGGGCTCGAACGCCGAACAGGTACGCAAGATCCGCGCCATCCTGACCGAACTCGGCCACGAGATCGCCACCCCGTCGGAGGCCCGCGCGATACTGGGATTGAAGGGCGGCGATCTGGTTGGCTTTTGAGACCGCGCCGCGGTTGGATCGCATTCGCGCCAACCGTCGAACAGACGAGCACCAAGGATATGAGGTGATCGGTACGCTGTTCAGCGCCGTGAACATGAAGATAGTTATAGGCCGGCTACTCGACTCGCGTCAGATAACCGGCGGTCACACTCGGGCCTGGAATGATCGCGACGATTTTCATCTGGGCAATCATGCGTTTCATCGCCGCGTCGAGATGCGTTTCCAGCATCGCGGCGGCTGCTGTCACCGCACCGCGGATGAGAAGCTCCACAATCAGGCGCAGTTCGGTGATGACCGTCGGATCACCGGGAAGCCCGAGCTTGCGCAGCAGCCGCTCGGACGCGCCGACGGGAAGCAGGTTGTTGCGAATGAGCTCGCGCAATTGCTCGTTCTCCGTGGTCAGTATGCAGGTTTCGATCAGCCGCGTTTGAAGCTCCTCGATGTTCTTCAGGTGATCGGTGGTATCCAGTTCCTCAAGGGTCACAAGCTGGCTGAAGAGCTTTGTCAGTCTGTCGCGGTCGATGAGCGGCGCACCCGCCAGCAGCGACGACGGCTCCAGCATGCGGCGGAGCGCAAAGTGATCCTTGATCGTCTGGGCGGTGAGGGGGCCGGCCATCCAATGGGAACTCTGGTTCTTGCGCACGAGGCCACGTTCCTGCAGGCGGCTGAGGACGTCTCGCACCACCGTACGGCTGACATTGAAGTGATTGGCGATTTCTATCTCGATGATCCGGTACTTGCCGAAAACGACGCAGCCGGCGACGTCGGCTTCGACCGTGTTGTAGATGCGCTCCCAGGACGAGCGGCTCTGAAGCGCTTCATCGGCATGCTGCAGAACGACAAGGCCGAGCGACTTTATGTCGGTGCGGTTGGGCACGACATCGCGACCTTGCGGGCCGACAAGAAAACCTCTGCCCTTGAAGCGATGGACAAGGCCTTCGGCTTCGAGGCGTAGAAGTGCGCGCTGAACGGGAGCCCGAGAGATCTGAAGGATTTCCGCGATCGGTCCTTCAAGAAGAACCAGCCCGCGAGGAAGCAACCCGTCCTTAATATTGTTGCGCAGCACATCTTCTGCAATTTCGTAGCGCCGCTGCGTGTTCTGGCCTGCATTGCTGCGTGTCATGGCGAGAGGCGTTCTCCGTCTTTGACCCTGATGAGAACAGGAAATTGGATGCCTGTGTGTACGCTATTTTGCGAACGTTTCACATCGACAAATAATGACTTTTGCATACAAAATCTGAAAAGCCAGAGCGGCAACGCCAAAATTTTCGGCGCGCGTATAGTTGGCATGGCGCTTGCTTTGAACCCATGGCAGTCAGCGAATCTGCGCTTGAGAGTGAGGTTCGTGCCGTAAATTTAGGCTCTGTTTGCACCAAACAGGCAGCGTTTTCGCATTGCCTGGGCATAAATTGTTGCTCCGTTACAAGCCTATTGATCATTTCGATAGGGGAAAGCCGTTTGTGAAATGTCGATGCAGGCGCCAGCGCCGGTCAGCCATTTGACGCGATGCGCTCAAAATAGCGAAACGCTAAAAAGCCTATTGAATACAAAAATCATTTATGTCATAAATTTTGAAGCGGATGCCGGAAGAAGCATCCCGAGGTGGATGAGCACAACCACAAGAAACGGATTGCTTCAATGCGCGCAGATCATGCGCGCAACCGCTATCGGCTTGCCCGTTCGCGGAAACGTTTCCGCGTCACCGCGCGGTGACGTAAGCGACAGTTTACTTGTGAGAAACCGGCAGGGAAATCGTGGCGGCAGTTTTGCAGCTCTCTCAGGTGACAAAGGCGTACGGCGCGCTGCGGGCGCTCGACGGCATCGATATCTCGCTGCCGGACAATGCCTACATCTCGCTTCTCGGTCCGAGTGGATCGGGCAAGACAATCCTGTTACGCGTGATTGCCGGCTTCGAGGCTCCCGATAGCGGCAGCATCCTTTTCAAGGGCGAACGCGTCGAAGCGGTTCCGCCGCATCGCCGCAACATCGGCTTCGTGTTCCAGAATTTCGCTCTGTTCCCGCACCTGTCCGTCGCGGGTAACATAGCTTTCGGTCTGGAGAACCGGGAATTGAATCCAATCACGGATTCGGCCGTCGTTCGCGCCAGGGTCAAGGATATCGTCGCTCTGGTCGGTCTGACCGGTCTTGAAGACCGAGGCGTCGCGCAGATTTCAGGCGGCCAGCGTCAGCGCGTGGCGCTGGCCCGAACATTGATAACCGAGCCGTCGCTGGTCCTGCTGGACGAGCCGCTTGGCGCGCTCGATGCCAATTTGCGCACGCGCATGCGCGCCGAGCTGCGGGCGATCCGCGAGCGCTGCGGCGTAACGTTTCTGCATGTGACCGGCAGCGAAACCGAGGCACTGGCAATGGGTGACACCGTACTCGTGCTGGATCGCGGACGCATCGCGCAGGCTGACGACGCCGACACCGTCTACAACCGGCCGCGGTCCGCGGCCGTGGCACGATTTCTCAATTGCTACAATCTTTTCGAGGGACAGCTCTCGAAGGACGATTTCATCAGTCCGGTGGGAAGGTTTCCGTTGCAGGGGCAGAAGGCCGATGTGCGCGGTCAACCAGCCTATGCCATCCGTTACGATCGGATCTCCGTCAGGCCGCTCGCGGCCCCTGTTACAGCGGAGGAAGTCCGCATCGAGGGCACGTTCATCGCCGACGAGTATTCGGGCGCGGCCATCAATTCGTTTTTCTCGCTCGATGACGGGCGCGTGATCGAGGTCGAGTCCCATCTCAGCCAGGCCGCGCCACAGACCTGTGTGCCGCACGGCCGCTACGCCCTCGTCTGGAAACGCCAGAATGCACTTGTCTATGCATGAAACGCGCTTGGGTCCTGTGTCTGCCTGCGGAATGGAGATTGTGAACGATGGCGATGACTGCCGCCACGGCTGAACCGGCGTCCGCCGACCGGCCCGCAAGGAAAATGCCCGACAGGACGTTGTGGCTGCTTGCGCCTGGCGTGATCTGGATGGTTCTTTTTCTCGTCGTGCCGATTCTGATGATGGTTTACGTCTCGTTCTGGACGCAGACCACATTTGCGATCACGCCGACGCTGACGATCAAGAGCTGGGTGATGTTTTTCTCCAGCGACACCTATCTCAGCGCGCTTTGGACGACAATTCGCATCTGGCTCATCGTCCTGGCGGCAACCCTGATCGTTGGTTATCCGGCTGCTCTCTTCGTCGGGCTGTTCGTGCGCAACAAGACCGTGCAGACGGTGCTCTTGGTGCTCTGCGTCATTCCGTTCTGGACGTCGTTTCTGATCCGCGTTCTTGCCTGGCGTCCGATGCTCGGCAAGGAGGGCGCAATCAACCTCATTCTTCAGGGTGTCGGGCTTATCAACAAGCCGATCGAGGTGCTGCTGTTTTCCGAGCTGTCGGTCATTATCGGCATGACGCAGATCTATTGCGTGTTCATGGTCGGGCCGATCGCCTTCATGATGGGCCGCATCGACCAAAGCGTCATTGAAGCCGCGCAGGACCTCGGTGCCGGCTTCTGGCGAATTTTCCGCACCATCATCCTGCCGTTGTCGATGCCAGGCGTCGTGGTCGGCGCGATCTTCGTGTCCGTGATGGTGCTTGGCGAATTCGCGACGTCCGCGGCCTTGTCCGGCCGCAAGGTCAATCTCCTGGGCAACATCATCGTGACGCAGGTCGGGTCGCTGAAATGGGCCTTCGCGGCGGTCGCGGGTGTGATCCTGACCATCCTGATGGGCATCGTCGTGGCTGCGCTGCTGCGTGTGGTCGATCTCAGGAAGGAGCTCTGATCATGCAGGCAAGCGGCACGAAGCTGGTTCTTGGCATCTACACGACACTGTTCCTCGTGTTCCTTTACGGTCCGATGGTGGTTCTCGCGATCCTTTCCTTCCAGACAGGACCGGAAGGCGGTCCGCAATTTCCGATCATCGAATGGTCGGTCTATTGGTACAAGCATCTGTTTGGCATGACGCCGCCGACGCGCATCGCGCCGTTGCCGATCGAGGAGGCGCTCGTACGCTCGCTCGTCCTGGCGGTGATGACGATGATCGTCTCGACCGTTCTCGGGGTCACCTCGGCACAGGCATTCCGCAAGAAATTCACCGGCTCCGGTTTTGCTTTCTACCTGATCGTGCTCGGCATGATGGTGCCCGGTGTGCTGGTCGGGCTCGGCATGGCGCTGATCGCCAATGCACTGGGTATCGACCGGCACTGGTGGGGGACGACCTTCGTGCTGCACGTCGTCTACACCTATCCCTTCGCGTTCCTGGTGATGCTGGCAATCCTCAACCGCTTCGACCAGAACGTCGAGGAGGCCTCCTGGTCGCTTGGCGTGTCGCCGGTGAAAACGTTCCGCAAAGTGACGTTTCCGCTGATCTTTCCGGGCGTCCTCTCGGCCATGCTGTTCGCCTTCACGCTGTCCTACGACGAGTTTTCGCGCACCCTGTTTGCGTCGGGCCGTGACCTGACGTTGCCACTCGCAATCTACGGAACGTTCTCGGTGGAGGTCCATCCGAACGTCTTTGCGTTCGGTGTGCTGACGACGCTGTTCTCCTTCGCACTGCTCGGGACCTATGCGGCGCTGATGATGCTGTCGATCCGCCGTGCCCGCCGGGTCGCCATCCAGGAGGAGGCATGATGCCCGGCGAGACAGCGAGCGCAATCGTAACCGGCGCCGGTTCCGGGATCGGCAGGGCAATAGCCATCCGGCTCGCCGCAGATGGCTACGCCGTATTGGTCAACGACCTCGATCTCGGGCGCGCCCAAGCGGTGGTTTCGGAGATTGCCGTCTCTGGCGCAAAGGCTGTCGCTGCCGCCGGCGACGTCTCATCCGAAGTGGACGCAAGGGCCATCCATGCGGCGGCCGTGGCGGCCTTCGGCGACACCGACCTGCTGATCAACAATGCCGGCATCGTGCATCAGTCGCTGTTTGAAAATCTCGAAATAGCGGATTTCGACCGGATGTTTGCGGTGCATGTCCGCGGAACCTTCCTGATGACGAAGATGGTTCTGCCGGCGATGCTGAAGGCCGGCAAGGGCGCCGTCATCAATGTCGCGTCGCAGCTTGGCCAGGTCGGGGGTATCGAGCTTTCGCATTACGCGGCCGCCAAATCCGCGATCATTGGCATGACCAAGTCGCTGGCCCGTGAGGTGTCGAGCCGCGGCGTGCGCGTCAATGCGGTTGCGCCTGGGCCCATCAACACACCGCTTGTTCGGGAACTGTCGCAGGAATGGCGCACCCGCAAGGCATCCGAGCTGCCGCTTGGCCGTTTCGGCGAGCCTGAGGAGGTGGCGGCAACCGTTGCCTTTCTTGCGTCGCCGCAGGCCAGCCTGTTTGTCGGACAGACGCTCGGTCCGAATTCCGGCGACGTGATGCTGTGAGCGAGGACATGACAATCATGACTGACACGCTGCTCTCTTCCCGTGTTGTTCTCATCACCGGCGCTGGCATCGGCATCGGGCATGCGACAGCCAAGGCCTTCGCGGCACTTGGCGACCATGTCGTCGTCACCGATGTGCTGGAGCGCGAGGGCAACGACACGGTCGAGGCCATCCGGATGGCTGGTGGTTCGGCTGAATTCCATGCGCTGGACGTGCGTTCGACGTCCGCCGTCGATGCGCTGGTCGCCAATGTGGAGGCGCGTCTGGGCCGGATCGACGTAGTCGTTGCCAATGCCGGTATCGCCCACAAGGCGCCGCTCGAAACGCTTGACGACGACAAGTGGGACCTGACGTTCGATATCGATCTGAAGGGTATCTTCCGCGTTGCGCGTGCTGCGGTCCCCGCAATGAAGGCACGAAGATCCGGCGCCATCGTCGCGCTCTCCTCGATCATGGGGACGTCCTACGGCTGGGACGAGCATGTGCACTATTCCGCCGCCAAGGCCGGCGTCGTCGGCCTGGTGCGCGCCCTTGCCGTGGAACTCGCCCGTGACGGCATCCGCGTCAACGGCATGGCGCCTGGCTACATCCGCACCGCCCAGCTGCTGTCGGAGGAAAATTCGCTGGGCGCGGCGGGCGCCGAAGCCGCCGGCACCTTCATTCCAATGGGGCGCATCGGCGAACCCGAGGAAATCGCAGACGTGATCACGTTCCTTGCATCACACGGCGCGAGATACATGACCGGTCAGACGCTGGTCGTGGACGGCGGCCTCCTTGTGGGCCGGTACTAGCACACGACGTCCTCCGAAAATCCTCAACGGCCTTTCGGAATTATTCGCCAGAGCAACGGATCAGGGTGTCCACAAGGGGACGCTCCGGGGAACACAAGAACAACTGGAGACAAAGCAATGTCAGTTTCGTCAGAAATCAATCGTCGTTCACTGTTGAAGCGTTCCGCGGGCGCCATGGCGCTTGCGATGGGAGGCGGTACGCATTTCCTGTCTTCAAGCGCCGCTTATGCGCAAAGCACAGCACTTGCGTCCGAGCAGCTGCGCACCATCGGTCTTTCGGTGACCGTTCAGGAACGCATCCTGGCCGACTTCAAAAAGGCAAGCGGCGTCGGCTCGACCTCGGGCACGGCGGCAACCTTCCCGGATGCGCAGACCAAGATCCTGTCCGGCTCCAAGGACTATGACGTCTGGGAAACCATTGGCGAGCGTCTGCCGTCCGTCGTCATGACCGACAATGCCGATCCGATCGCGACGTCGGCGCTGAAGAACTGGTCGAACATCCGTGACATCTTCAAGAAGCCCTATCCGAAGTGGCCTGCCTCGGCGCAGATCGTCGGACAGATCTGGACCGACGACACACAGACGGCGTTGTGGATGGTGCCTTCGGTCTTCAACTTCGATTCCGTTGGCTACAATCCCGACATCGTTTCCGAGGAAGAAGCAAACAGCTGGACGGCGATTTTCGATTCCAAGTGGAAGGGCAAGTCCGGCCTCAACACCGACCCATTGACCGCTTTCGGCCAAGCCGTGATGGCGATGAACACGCTTGGCCTCTCGGATGTGAAGAACCCGGGCAATGCATCGGCGGCCGAGATCGACGAAGCTGCGAAATTCCTGATTTCCAAGAAGAAGGACGGCCAGTTCCGGGCACTTTGGGGCGATTTCGGCGAACTCGTCAACTTCCTCGCCTCCGGCGAAATCGTCGTGTGCGACGCCTGGCAGCCGGCCGTCATGGCTGTCAAGGCACAGGGCAAGGCGTGCAAATACGCCATTCCCAAGGAAGGCTATCGCGGCTGGTCGATCGGCAACACCATGCTGAAGGGCACGCCGAACAAGGCTGCCGTCGAAGCTTACGCCGACTACTGGCTGTCGGGTCCTCCGGGCATCATCGTTTCCGAGCAGGGCTACTATTCGCCGACGACCAACATCAAAGAGGTCATGTCGCCGGAAAAATATGCCTTCTGGTATGAAGGCAAGCCTTGGGTCGGCGCCACGGAGCGCGGCATCAAGGAAGGCGATCTGCGTGACGGCGGTTCACTCGAAACGCGCGCGGCCAACGTCGCCTACTGGCACCAATGGCCGGAAGAATATGATCACCTGGTGCAGAAGTGGGATGAGTTCCTGAGCGCCTGATATCTGACGGGGCGGGCGATCAGCCTTGCTTGCCCGCCCCACCCCTTTTTTGCGAAGCGAGTGCGATGATTTACGATCTCGAACTGTACAGGATTGGCAAGGTTTACGACAGCGGCACGCCAGCCGTGATCGACTTCAACCTGTCCGTCAGCAAGGGCGAGTTCATCGCTTTCCTCGGCCCGTCGGGCTGCGGCAAGACAACGACCCTGCGAATGATCGCCGGGTTCGAGAGCATTTCCTCCGGCGACATGATGGTCAAGGGCGTTCGCATCAACGACATGCGGCCTGCCGACCGCCCGACATCAATGATCTTTCAGAACTACGCCTTGTTCCCGCACATGACGGTCCGCCGCAATGTCGGCTATGGCCTCGAGGTCAAGGGGATGGCGAAGGCCGAGCGTGACGCCAAGGTCGATCGCATGCTTTCGAAGCTTGGTCTGGACGATATTGCCGAGAAAAAAACCGACAGGCTTTCCGGCGGCCAGCGCCAGCGCATCGCGCTCGCCCGCGGCCTGGTGGTCGAGCCGGATATTCTTCTTCTGGACGAGCCGCTGGGCGCGCTCGATGCCAATCTGCGCAAAGCCATCCAGAACGAGTTGAAGCTGCTGCAAAGGACGCTTGGCATCACCTTCGTGTTCGTGACGCATGCGCAGTCGGAAGCCCTGGCGCTCTCCGATCGCGTCGTGGTGATGAACCAGGGTCGGGTCGAACAGATCAGCCCGCCGCATCAGCTCTATACGCGTCCCAACACCCCGTTTGTTGCCCGGTTTATTGGCCGCAACACGATCTTCACTGGCGCGGTCAGGGGCATTGAAGACGGGCGCACCATAGTCGACACGCCACTTGGAACGCTTGCCGGCAGCGCCAATGGCGACATGAGCCCTGGCGCCGCGGTCAATGTCGTCATTCCGGCCGAAGCCATGGAAGTTCATACATTGAGCAGCGTCACCCGCGCTGCGATCTCCAGGCAGTCTGGCGGCAATGTCATCGACGCCAAAGTCAGCCGCTTCGATGTCGTCGGCCACATTTCCCATCTTTCGGTCGAGTTGCCGGATGGGCGGGCGATCGCGCTCGAGGCCCATATCGACAAGTATCCGCCTGGCGTCTTTCCCGAGGGATCGGACATCCTGCTTGCCTGGAACCCAGGTCAGGCAACAGTCATCCCGGCGACCTGAAAGACCATCGAGCCCATAAAATGGACCGGAAAACCTCAAGGAGAAAATGACGTGGCTAAGGAAATTCTGTGCAGCTTTGGCATCGATGTCGATGCAGTGGCCGGTTGGCTCGGGTCTTATGGCGGCGAGGATTCGCCAGACGATATTTCACGCGGCCTGTTTGCCGGCGAAGTCGGCAGCATGCGCCTTTTAAAACTGTTCGAACGGTTCGGCATCAAGACCACATGGTTCATTCCCGGTCACTCGATCGAGACGTTCCCGGAACAGATGCAGGCCGTGGCGGACGCAGGCCATGAAATCGGTATCCACGGCTACACCCACGAAAACCCGATCGCGATGACACGCGAACAGGAGATCGAGGTCCTCGACAAGTGCATCGAACTGGTGACGAAACTGTCCGGCAAACGCCCGACCGGCTATGTGGCGCCATGGTGGGAGTTTTCCACCGTCACCAACGAACTGCTGCTGGAGCGCGGCATCAAGTACGATCACTCGCTGATGCACAATGATTTCACACCGTATTACGTGCGTGTCGGCGACAGCTGGACCAAGATCGACTATTCCAAAAAGCCCGCCGACTGGATGGTGCCGCTGAAGCGCGGCCATGAAACGGACCTGATCGAAATCCCGGCATCCTGGTATCTCGACGATCTGCCGCCGATGATGTTCATCAAGAAGTCACCCAACAGTCATGGCTTCGTCAATCCGCGCGATATCGAGGACATGTGGAAGGCGCAGTTCGACTGGGTCTATCGCGAAATGGACTACGCGGTCTTCCCGATCACCATCCATCCCGATGTCGCCGGCAGGCCACAGGTCCTGATGATGCTGGAACGGCTCTATGCCCATATAAGCAGTCATCCCGGCGTCAAATTCGTTACGATGAACGAGATCGCCGATGATTTCGCCAAGCGCTTTCCGCGTCGGAAATAAGGCCGATAGTGCCAGCGCCTTGTCCGTCCTGAGGTCTTTGTCATGTGTTCGCTGTGCGGAATTCTCGGAAGCAATGAGCATTGGACCGATGCGGTTGCACGTCCGGGCGTGTTCACGCGCAACACCGAGCGTGTCGACCGCCGCCGGGAGAGGGCGAAGCGCGTCCGTATTGCCAGCCGTATTCTCACCGAGTTCGGCATGACCCTGTCGGACTGGCAGGGCAGCTCGTTCCTTCTGTCGACCCGCACGGGCAAGACGGAGATGGTCGAGGATCTTGGACATCTGTGGCCGCTGGCGGAAAAGATATCCGGCCGCGTCTGCGATCCGCTGTCTCATGCTCTGATCGAGAGGCTGGAGGGCGGCGGCGATGCCTGATACCTTCCCCGACTTCACGCCGGTCAATCTGCTGACCGGGTTTCTGGGTTCCGGCAAGACCACGCTGCTGCACCGTCTTCTGCAGGATCCGGCCCTGTCCGATACAGCGGTGCTGATCAACGAGTTCGGTGAAGTCGGTCTTGACCATCATCTGCTGGAGCGGATCGATGACACCATGGTGCTGCTGCAATCAGGCTGCGTGTGCTGCACCATCCGGGGCGAACTGGCGCAGGCGATGCGCGACCTGCAGTCCAAGCGCGAGCGCGGCATCGTGCCGCCCTTCCGGCGGCTGATCATGGAGAGCACCGGGCTTGCCGATCCGTTCCCGGTTTTGTCCACCCTCAAATCCGATCCTGTGCTGCGCCATCATTTCAAGGCGGCGAATGTGATCACCACGCTTGATGCAGTCAATGGCCTGGCACAGCTCGAAACCCATGGCGAATCGGTGCGGCAGGCGGCAATCGCCGATGCGATCGTTTTGACCAAGACCGACCTGACCGACGAGCCGGCGGTTGCCCGGCTTATGCAGCGCGTGCGCCGGATCAATCCGGATGCTCCCTTTGTCGATGCGCATGGCGATCACTTCGATATCGATCGTCTGTTGAGCGGGGCATCGGGTTCGGGCGAGGGCGCGCCTGCAAGGAGCGGCTTTTATTGCGAGGAGCCGGTGTCCGTCATTGGCGAAGCCGGCAGCGCCCATCAAAAGCCGGTGCATTCCTTCGTCATGACCATCGACGCGCGCATCGACTGGACCGCTTTCGGACTGTGGTTGACCATGCTGCTCAACAGGCACGGCGACAGGGTTCTGCGGGTCAAGGGCATCCTCAACATCGAGGGAGAGGACAACCCCGTCGCCATTCACGGCGTCCAGCATCTCGTCCATCCCCCTGTTCACATGACGGGATGGCCATCCGATGATCGCCGCTCCCGCATCGTTTTCATTGTTGACGGACTGGATGCCGATTTGATCCGACGCTCCTTTTCAGCCTTCAATCGGCTCGGGCTGCCACAACCCGCAGCCGACATCACCGAGACCGCGTAGAGGCCATGACCAAGCATCACAAGCCATCGGCGCTTTCGTCGCCAGCGGTTCACACAGAGGGTCGGCCGAAGCTTCGCATTCTCGGCACCGCCATTTCCCTGCTGGAGGAACTGCGGCTCGGCGCCGAGCGCGATCTCGGCATGGACATCGAATTCGACAATCAGGATTTCATGACGGCGCAGCACAAGGCGGCGCTGGAGCCGGACACCTATGATATTTACGACCAGTGTTTTCACAATCTCGATATCGTCTGGTACTGGCGCGCGGTGCAGCCGATCGATATCGACCGCATCGGTCTTTGGGATGAAATCACCGATCTGACCAAGACGGGGCGCATCGGTCCGAACGCGCGGATCGGCCAGGGCGATGCGCCGGTCACCAAGCTTTTCGTACAACCGAACCTTGCCTTGGACGAAAAGCCGTCGCGCTGGATTTCCATGCTGCCGACGACCCACAATTTCGACAGCTTCGCCTACAGTCCCGAGGTCGTAAGGAAAAACTCCGCGCGTATGAACTCGTGGGCAGCGCTGCTCAACGAGGAGTTTCACGGACACGCGGCGCTGGTCAACGAGCCGGCGATCGGCATTTTCGACGCGGCGCTGGCAGCCCAGGCGGCGGGCCTGATGACATTCAAAAATCTCGGCAACATGTCGGTCGAGGAGATCGACAAGCTGATGGATATTCTGGAGGCACGCAAGAAATCCGGATTTTTCAAGGGGTTCTGGAGGTCTGCCGAAGATGCCGCAGACCTGATGACCTGCGGCGACGCCGTGATCGAAAGCATGTGGTCGCTCGGCATCAGCAAGCTGGATCTGCGCGGCGTTCCCGTGGAGCTGGCAAATCCGGTGGAAGGCTACCGCGCGTGGCATGGCGGGCTATGCCTGTCCAAGCGGCTGAACGGACGCATGCTGGACGCGGCCTACGAATATCTGAACTGGTGGCTGTCAGGATGGCCGGGCGCCGTGGTCGCGCGCCAGGGCTACTACATGTCGACGCCGGAACGATCCCGGGCACACATGACGCCCGCCGAGTGGGACTACTGGTACCAGGGCCTGCCGGCGGCGAACGATCTTCCGGGACCGGATGGATTGCTTCGGGTCAAGGCGGGAGCGGTCAGAAGCGGCGGCTCCTACTGGCAGCGTGCCAATTCCATTGCCGTCTGGAACACCACCATGGACGAACACAATTATCTCGTGCGCCGCTGGATGCAATTTGTCGCGGCCTGAGCGCGCCTCAAAAAAGGAAGCATGGTCATTACACAAAAACTCAATTCCCTGTCTGTTGCCCAACTCTCGGTGATGATCCAGTCCGGTGCGGTGGACCCGGTCGAAGTGGCCGAGGCGACGTTCGACGCAATTGCCGCTCATGCCGATCCGGCTGTTTTCATCAGCCTGTTGCGCGACCGGGCAATGAGCGAGGCGGGTGCTGCCTCACGCCGGATCAGGGATGGCCGTTCACTTGGCCTTCTCGATGGCATTCCGGTTGCCTGGAAGGACCTGTTCGACATCACCGGTCTGGCGACGACGGCGGGCTCCAAGGTTCTTGCCCATACTGCGCCGGCCCTCGACGATGCCGATGTGGTTTCGCATTTGAAAGCCGCGGGCATGGTTGCCATCGGCCGCGTCAACATGAGCGAGTTTGCGTTTTCGGGGCTCGGTATCAATCCCCATTACGGCACACCGAAAAACCCCAGAAGTACGGATGTGCCACGCATTCCGGGCGGCTCCTCGTCGGGCTCTGGCGTTGCTGTCGCGGCCGGTCTGGTTCCGGTCTCGATCGGAACCGACACCGGCGGCTCCGTGCGCATCCCGGCCGCTTTCAACGGGATTGTCGGATACAAGGCCACCCGCGGGCGCTACTCGATGCGTGGCGTCTTTCCGCTGGCGCAGAGCCTTGATGCGCTGGGGCCGCTCTGCCGCACGGTGCAGGATGCCGTCTGGATCGATGCCGCCATGCGCGGCTTGTCGGCACCCTCGATAGGCCGAGGCACCCTCCAGGGACTGACCATCGTGATCCCGCAGAATGTGGTGTTCGACGATGTCCAGTCCGGCGTGTCGGACGCGTTCGAGTCCGCAACCGCCCGCCTTGCCAAGGCAGGCGTCAAAATCGTGCGGTTTGCCATTCCCGCGTTCGATGAGATTCTGGACCTGACGGCCAAGCATGGCGCGCTGGTGACGGCGGAAGCCTATGCCCTGCATCAGCAACGGCTTGCCGGCCCTGAGGCAGCCGACATGGATCCGCGCGTGGTGACCCGCACGCGGCTCGGCGCGAAGATTACCCTTGTCGACTATCTGAAAATCATCACTTCGCGCACCCGGCTGATCGGGGAGGTCGCTGGACTCGTGGATGCCGGAGCGCTGATCGCCTTCCCGACCGTCGCGCACGTGGCCCCGCCGATGGAGCCGTTGAAAACCGATGACGAGCTATTCGTCAAAACCAATATGCGCACGCTGCGCAATACGCTGCTCGGCAATTTCCTGGACTGGTGCGGCATTTCCATACCTTGCGGCACGGGCGAGGCCGGCATGCCTGTCGGCTTCCTGCTGTCGGCGCTGCCGGCGCGCGATGAGCAACTGCTGTCGGCGGCACTTTGTGCCGAAGCGGTCATTCGCGGCGAATAGCGCTGCCGTCCAGATGAATAGGCAAGCCTTTGGTCGGGTTTTCCACCTGAAGAACAAGGAGAACGGCAATGTGCATGGCGTGTTACGTCGACGAGGCGATGAAGAGCAGAATTATTGCCTACAACGCCGAATTCCATAAGGTCACCAAGAGCCCCTACGGCAGCGACGACGAGATCGGCATGCTGAACCTCATCGATGCCGAGTCCCGCTCGGCCATCATGAGCCGCACCGATCCATCCAAGGTGTTCGATCTGTCGGTGGATCATTTCATCGGCATGCCCGGCTGGTTTGGTGCCGGCGATCAGCCATATCAGATCTGGATGACGCACACGCCGCAGGGTGAGATCGTTGCCAACGCCATGGGCGTTACCCCCGAAGCCAACAAGCTCGTCGGTTATTCCGGCGATGCTATATCGATGTACACCCATTGCGGGACCCACATCGATACCTTCAACCATTTCGGCTACAATGGTGAGATATTCAACGGCTTTACCGCGCGGGACCATCTCGGCAGCCGCGCCTGGCAAAAATGCGGACCGGAGAAATATCCGCCGATTTTTGCACGTGGCATTCTGCTGGATGTCGCGGCTCTGCACGGCGTCGATACGTTGCCGCCGAGCCATCCGATCGGCAGGGCCGATATCGAGGGCTGCCTGAAGAAGCAGGGCCTGTCGATCAAGCCTGGTGATGTCGTCCTGCTTCGTACGGGCCAAATGCTGCTGTGGCCCGACAAGGCGTTCGCCAGCAACACGCCGGGGCTTAATCGCGAAGGCGCCGAGTATCTCGCCAAGCACGGCGTGATCATGATCGGTGCCGACAATCTGACGCTGGAACAGACACCTTCGGCACATCCGGAGAATTTCTTCCCCGTTCACACCTATCTCCTGGCCGAAGCCGGCGTCCCTATTTTGGAAATGGCCCAGCTGGAGGAGCTGGCGGCGGAAAAGGTCTATGAGTTTGCCTTTTTTGGTGCCTGCATCAAGCTGCGCGGCGCCACGGGAACGCCGATGCGGCCGGTGGCGATGCCGCTTCGATAAATTGCGCGCACGCCCACGAAGCCGCGCGCTTGCAAGCAAATGTTCGCGGCCGTTCGATCGACAGCAACAGGCCAGAGCAATTCCAGGAAAAGTGTGAACGGATTTTCGTCCGGGATTGCGTCAAAACAAAGAGTTGGAGCAGTCACCGTTTCCATGAAACAGTGACTGCTTCAAGGGAACTCGAACCTCGCGCAGGCATGGGAAAGCAAGCCAACCACCAAACGGCCACATAAGTTTATTCGTTTTTGACCAATACGCGCTGGCAGATTCCTGTAATCTTCGAAAAAACACCGGGATAACCGGGCCAACCAGAAAGGTCGGGGAATGAAATACGTCGTCGATACGATCGGCGGTCCCGCAGGTGGTGATGCCTGGCAAGCCGCTGTTACCGAAGCCTATTTTCCGCTCGACACCGAGTATCGGAACCGTCGCGAATTTTCAGGTACGCTGGAAACCTTCTCCCTCGGGCTCGTCAGCGTGTCTAAAATGCGCTGCGATGCCGTAAGCTATCGTCGCCATCGCCGCCACTTCCTCAACGAGCGTGACGCCAGCCTGCTCATCACCATCCCGGAGATGTCGGAGGTGAATTTCTCGCAAGGGTCGAGAACCGTCAATTGCGGTCCGGGGGGCTTCCTCGTTGAAAGGGGAGATGCGCCTTACGAATTCTGGCATGGCAAGCCAAACGCGCTGTGGGTCCTGAAGGTGCCGTCATCGAGTGTTCGGGCGCGGATCGGATCCGCCGAACGGCTCAGTGCGCTCAGTTTCGATGCGACCCAAGGCATCGCCGCGCTCTTCCTCGACACGGTGCGCACCACGATCGGCCATGTCGATGAGATCACTGAAGCCGCTCGTGAGATGATGGGCAGGCACATCCTGGAAATGCTGTGCCTGTCGATCGTGAGCGACGATCGCGTGCTGGACAGCAGCATCTCGTCGATCCGGGCCGGACATTTGCATCGCGCCGAGCAGTATATTCGTGACAACCTGAAGAATTTCGGCCTCGGCCCGCAGGCGGTGGCTGATGCCTGCGGCATCTCCCTGCGTTACCTGCAGGTTCTTTTTCAGGACAGCAACCAGTCGATCAACGGCTTCATCCGCGACGCCCGGCTTGAACTTTGCGCCGAGGAGCTGATGTCGGTGACCAACACCAGCAGCGTTGCCGAGATCGCTTACCGCTGGGGTTTCGCTGACCAGTCTCAGTTCTGCAAGCACTACCGGACGCGGTTCGGCTGCGCACCGACCGATACCCGTCGCGAAGCGGCGAACCGGGCAGGCCGCCCTTCGGCCTCGAGAGCGCGCCACTAGACC
Source organism: Mesorhizobium sp. 131-3-5 (assembly GCF_016756575.1). Classification (NCBI taxonomy): domain Bacteria; kingdom Pseudomonadati; phylum Pseudomonadota; class Alphaproteobacteria; order Hyphomicrobiales; family Phyllobacteriaceae; genus Mesorhizobium; species Mesorhizobium sp. 131-3-5. The sequence continues at coordinate 6,153,967 of NZ_AP023254.1, read as the reverse complement.
CGACGAATCCGGGCCATTCCACCATTTATTGCAACGTCGCCCCGGCGAGGGGCGGCGAAGGCGGGGCTTTGCCCGCAAAGACCTTGCGAAGGAACTGTCATGAGCCGAATTAGAGTTGCCGTCGATGTCGGAGGGACCTTCACTGACATCTGCATCATGGACGAAGACAGCGGCGCGATCCGCATCGAAAAGACCGCCTCCACGCCTGACGATCCCATGCAAGCCATCATGAATGGCGTGGACCAGGGCCGCATCGATCTTTCGCAGGTGACGATGTTTTCTCACGGTACGACGGTCGCCACCAATGCGTTGATCACCCGCCGCCTGCCACGCACCGCAATGGTCTGCACCGAGGGTTTCCGTGACGTTGTCGAGATCCGTCGCGCCAACAAGGAAGATCTCTGGGACACCTATAAAGATGTCGCCAAGCCCTATATCCCGCGCCGCGACCGCCTGACCGTCCGGGAACGAGTCAGTGCCGAGGGCGCGATCCTGGAAGCGCTGGACGAAGAGGCTGCGCGCCGTGCCGCCGACATTCTCAAGAAACGGCAGGTCAAGTCCATCGCCGTCTGCTTCATGAACTCCTATGTCAACGGCGCCAACGAGCGCCGCATGCGTGAGATCCTGAAGGAGGCAATGCCGGATGTGCCGGTCTCGATCTCCTCGGAAGTCATGCCGGAAATCTTCGAGCACGAACGTTTTTCCACCACCATGGCGAACGCCGTCTGCGCTCCCGTCGTCGTCGATTACGTGTCCCGTCTTGGAGAAAAACTTGCCGCGGCCGGATACAAGCGAGATCTTCTGTTGCTGCACAGCGGTGGCGGCGTCATGACACCCGCGAGCGTCAAGGATTTTTCAGCCCGGCTCGCAGGATCTGGCATCGCTGCCGGCGCGATCGCAAGCCGTTTCATCGGAAATCTCTGTGGCTTCCCGAACTCGATCGGCTTCGACATGGGCGGCACCAGCACCGACGTCTCGCTTGCATGGAACGGGGAGTCGCGCATCACAAAAGACTGGTACATTGAATTCGGATATCCGATCCGCTTTCCTTCCATCGAAGTGCTGACCATCGGTGCGGGCGGCGGGTCGCTGGCATGGCAGGACGAAGGCGGCAGCTTGCGCAACGGACCGCAGTCCGCCGGCGCCTTTCCAGGTCCGGCCTGCTACAAGAATGGCAACCGCACCGCCACCAACACCGATGCCAATGTCGTGCTCGGCCGTCTCGGAACCAGCCTTGCAGGCGGCAAGATCACTCTCGACCCCGCTCTGGCCGCCCAGGCGGTGCAGGAGACGGTGGCGGCACCCTTCGGCATGGAACTCCATCAAGCGGCCGAGGCGATCATCGCCGTCGCCAACGCCAACATGGGCAACGCCGTCCGGCTTCTTTCCATCAGCCGAGGCTATGACCCGCGCGATTTTGCACTCGTCGCATTCGGCGGTGCGGGCGCTTTGCACGGAGCGGCCGTGGCCAAGGAGCTTTCGATTCCAACCGTGATCGTACCGCCCAATCCCGGCGTCACCTCCGCGCTCGGTTGCCTTCTCGTCGACGTGCAGCACGATTTCTCCGAAAGCTTCATGGCCGATGCTTCGACTGTCTCGCCCGCCGAGATGCAGACGGCGTTTGTTCTCATGGAAAAACAGGCTGTCGAACGCCTGGCCCATGAGGGCGTGGCGCAGGAAGACATGGCGCTGCAGCGCACGGTCGAGATGATGTACCAGGGCCAGTGGCGCTCACTTGCGGTGTCGGCACCGGCGCGGATCGAGAGCATCTGCTCGTTGATCGAGGCGTTCCACAACGAGCACGAACGAGAGTTCAACTACCGCCGCGAAGAGGCGCCGGTGTCGATCTTCCGCATCGCGGTCAAGGCGATCGGCATCGTTCCGAAAGCCGAGATACCGTGGCACGAAGTAGTGCCTCATGTGCCCGAGCCCCTCGGCCGCCGCGGCGTCTGGTTCGACGGCGTATCTCACGATGCAGCCGTGTATGAACGTGATCAGCTCAGCGCCGGTGCTGCTTTCACAGGGCCTGCCATTGTCGAACAGTTCGATTCCACCACCGTGGTTCCGCCGGGAATGAGCGCGACCGTCGATGGCTTCCTGAACATTCTCATCGTGACGAAAGGCTGAGACATGACAAAGCTGATTGAAACGAACCCTGGCCTCGATCCGGTAACGTTCGAGGTGCTGAAGAACTCCTTCATCACCACCGTCGACCAGATGGCCGAACAGATGCTTCGCACCTGCTATTCCTTCGTCATCTACAACCGGGACTTTTCAAACGCTCTGCACGACGCCGATGGCAACTCTGTCGCCCAGGGCAACTACGATATCGCGGTCCATGTCGGCACACTGCACAACACATGCAAGGAGGTGATCCGGGTCTTTGAAGGCGATATGGCACCCGGTGACGTCTACGCAATCAATGATCCTTATGCCGGCGGTACGCATTTCAGCGATGTTCGGCTCGTCCGTCCGATCTTCGACGAAGACAAACTGATCGGCTTCTCCCAGTCGAACGGCCACTGGTCGGACCTCGGCGGCTCCGTGCCGGGTTCCTTCGACGTCACCGCCCGCGACATGTTCCGCGAAGGCCTGCGGATCACGCCGTTGCGCCTTTTCCAGCGCGGCCGCTTCTGCTCCGACGTCGCCAACATGATCGCGGCCAACACACGCGATCCGGCATCGATCATTGGCGACATCCATTCCCAGGCGCAGGCGACGCAGGCGGCCGAGCGAGAACTGTTGCGGCTGGTCAAGAAGTACGGGCGACGCCAGGTCATGCGCGGTATGGAGGAGGTTCAGGACTACGTCGAACGCGCCGTGAGAAAGCGTCTCGCGGAGCTGCCCGACGGCACCTGGGAGACGGTCGACTACATCGATCGCGATCTCGGCGCTGGCGAGGGAATGATCCCGATCCGCATCAAGATGACGATCAAGGGCGACACGATCCACTACGATTTTACGGGAAGCCATTCGACCATCGCCTCGATGTACAATTCCGCGCCGGGCGCGACCTTCTCGGCCGTGGTCGCCGGTATGAAGACCTTCTTCCCGGACCTTCCACTCAACAGCGGGTTTTACCGGATGATCGAGGTGACCGCGCCGAAGAACAGCATCGTCAGCGCGGAATGGCCGGTGGCGGTGACCGGGTTCCTCATGCCATTCGAAAAGATCATGAACGCGATCTTCGAGATGTGGTCGAAGATCATGCCCCAACGCGCCATTGCCTGCGCCTTCAACCTCGAATATCTGCTGGCCGGGGGGCGGGACGCACGCAAACCCGAAAAGCCGATCTTCATGTTCTACGAATGGCTGCCTGGCGGCTGGGGCGGGCGCAACGGCAAGGATGGCGCCGATGTCACCACCGCCTGCTTCGGAACGGGCCTGATGTCGCAACCGAACGAAGGCAACGAGCGGGTGAATCCCACTCGAACGATCGAGTTCCAGATCAAGCAGGATTCAGCCGGTCCCGGCAAATGGCGCGGTGGCGTCGGCGTGCAGAAGACCTCGTTGTTGCTCGACGCCGAAAATGCCGTCATGTCCTATATTTGCGACCGCGAACGCGCCGTCGTCTGGGGCGTCGAAGGGGGGCTGCCGTCGATGCCCCACGGCTTGACCATGAAGCGCGCCGGAGAAGAGACCGAGATCTGGCTCGGCTCCGTGTTCTCAGATTACTCCGTCCACACAGGCGACCAGTTCGCGCGTCCGACGGCCGGCGGCGGTGGTTTCGGCGATCCACTGGAGCGCGAGCCTCGCAAGGTGATGGAGGACGTGATCGACGACTACGTTTCCCTGGAGCGTGCCAGGACCGACTACGGCGTGGTGATCCGCGAAATCGACCGCGACCTGTGCCAATACGAAATCGACGAGACGGCGACCGAAGCCTGCCGCGCCGACATCCGAGCGAAACGGAAGGATAGGGCACGCATGGATCCCGAGGAGGTCGCGCGCAAATACCGCTCGGGCGAGATCGATGCGCTCGATGCGGTTCGGCACTATGCCGTGATCCTCGATTGGGAGACTGGCGAACTGCTTCCCAAAACCACCGTCCAGTTCCGTGAAAGCTTTGAGAAACGGACCGTCGCCCACTGGGTCTGAGCGCTAACGAGCGCGCCGCAAACCTTGCGGGCGCTTGCGGGATGCCGCAGTTATCTGTTTTTTCGATACCATATTCAAAGAATTACTATTTCACAGGAGCGTGAAGCTGGAGCAACTATGTTGCAGCGTCGCGAAAGTTGGCTGCTTCCGAGGGGTATGACAGATGGCAGCAAGCGTGGAACGATTGTTCACCGCGGCCAGCACGATTGAAGAGGCATTGGCCGCACGCCGGCAAGGCGCGACGGTGCTTGCCGGCGGCACCTGGATGATGCGTGACCCGCGGCGCGGGGTCGACCTTCCCGAGGCGGTGGTCGCACTCCACCGAATACCGGCCTTGTCCAAGGTCGAAATCGAGCCCGACCATATCGTGATCGGCGCGGCCGTTACCCACACGGTGCTTGGCCGCGCGCTGCGTGCGGTAGCGGGCTTCGAAGGTCTGGTTGCCGCGGCCGAGGGTGCGGCCAATCCCGGCATCCGAAGGGTCGCCACCGTGGGCGGCAACCTCTGTGCCCTCGGCTTTGCCGCCGCCGATCTCGCCCCTGCGCTTCTCGCCTGTGAGGCGACGGTGGAGTTGCAGACGTTCGAAGGCTCAAGACTCCTCGGTATTTCGGATTTCCTCAAAGACAGGCCTGCGCTGCTGACCGAAGCGATGGTGACGAGAATTCATCTGCGCCGCGACTTGATCGCAAGTGCTCACATCCGCCTGCCGCTCCGGCAAGCCGGCGACTATCCGGTCGCTATCGTCTCCTTCGCGGTGGACAAAGACAAATGTCGCATCGCCGTCGGCTCGGTGGAGCCGGTAGCGCGGCGCTGGACGGCGCTCGAACAGGCGATGGCGGCTGGCCCGGCGCCCGCGCTCGATCCGAAGCGCGCCGCCGAGCTTGCACTGGAACACAATGATTTTCAGGGCCGCGACGGCAAGGAAGCGGAGGGTTGGTACCGGCGCCAGGTTCTTCCGACACTGGTCAGGCGCGCTGTTGCCGCACTTCTCAAGACCGAGGGCCTGGCATGGTTGTGACATTCCAGCTGAATGGCGAGGACTGCCGCTTTGATGGAGATCCGATGACGCCGCTCGTCGACATCCTGAGACAGGAACGGTTCCTGACGGGGACCAAGGCTGTGTGCCGCGAAGGCTTTTGCGGCGCGTGCACGGTGCATGTCGACGACGAAGCGGTGCCGTCCTGCTTGAAGCCGGTTGGACTCGTCCAGGGATGCGCGGTGACGACCATCGAGGGATTGAGTTCGGGAAACCAGGTGCTGCACCCGCTCCAGGCCAATTTCGAGGCGGCCGATGCCGTGCAATGCGGCATGTGTTTCCCGGGAATGGTCATGAGCCTTTCGGCGTTCGTGCGTGACAATCCGCATGCGAGCCGCCCCGAAATCAAGGCCGCGATGGTCGGCAACATATGCCGCTGCACGGGATATGAGCGGATCGTCGACGCCGTGGCCGACTGCCTCGACCAGGCGCGAAAGGCCGGCCAGTTGGTGGGAGGCATCCATGTCTGAGCTGGCGGCCACGGTGATGAATCTTCCGCGCCGCGATGCACAGGACAAGCTGCGAGGGCGGACGAAATACACCAACGACCGGACTCGCCCCGACATGTTGCACGCCGTGCTGCTGCGGTCGACCGTTCCCGCGGGGCGTATCCGCAAGCTCGACGTTTCGGCGGCACTTCGCTGTCCTGGCGTGCGCGCGGTGGCGACCGGCGCCGATGCGCCAGGGCTCTACGGCATCGGCATTGCCGACCATCCGCTCCTGGCCATCGACACGATCCGCTATCACGGCGAGCCAATCGCCGTCATCGCCGCCGAGACGGAGAAGCAGGCGCGGGCGGCACTTGCCGCCATCGTGCTGGAGGTCGAACCGCTGGCACCGGTGTTTACCATGGCCGAGGCGCTCCAGCCCGCCGCCCGTCTCGTCCACGAGGGCTGGCGCGGCTATGAGGTGATCACGGAAGGCGGTGCACGTTCAGGCAACATCGCATGGGAGGCAAAATCCAGTCGCGGCGACGTCGACGCTGCCTTCGCCCGTCCCGATATACGCATTGTCGAAAGCAGTTTCACCGTCGGCCGGCAGAGCCATGTGCCCTTCGAGCCGCGTGTTGCCATTGGCTCCTGGGAGGACGGCCGTGCTCACATCCAGACCTCGACACAGGTGCCTTGGACAGTGCGCAACGTCACCGGAAGGGTCATGCAGCTTCCGCCCGGGCGTGTGCGGGTCACCGTACCACCTGTTGGTGGCGGATTCGGCCTGAAATTCGATGCGTCCATAGAGCCGATCACGGCACTTCTGGCGCGGATGACCGGGCGCACCGTGGTGCTGGAAAATACCCGGCAGGAAGAGATGGCAACCTGCCTCTGCCGTGAGAATGCGGAAATCCGCATTCGGTCCGCTGTCACCGCCGAAGGATACATCGCCGGGCGCGAGGCGGTCGTGCTGATGGACTGCGGTGCGTATGGAGGCGAGCAGGTTTTCTTGACGACGATGACGGCGCACACGCTGGGCGGCAATTACAGGGTTGGCGCAACGCGGCTCGTCAGCCGCGCCGTATACACCAACACGCCACCCAACGGCGCGTTCCGAGCCTGCAACGGCGTCTACAACACCTTCGCGTTGGAGCGACATACCGACGAAATCTGCGAGGCGCTGGGCTTCGACCCGATGGCGTTTCGGAAGAAGAATGTCCTGGGAGATGGCGATCTCGGTGCCACCGGCCAGGTTTTCGAGGCCGACGTGCTGGGTCCGATGCTCGATCGCATGGAGACGTTGCGCGCCAGCACCGGCACATCGCAAGCCAAGGCCGACGGCAGGCTCTATGGAATTGCGACCACGGTCGGCACATGGTTCGTTTTCGTCGGACCCTCGGCGGCGACGGTGAATTTGAACGCCGACGGCAGCGCAACGCTGGTCACGTCGGGTGTGGAGATCGGATCGGGCACGATGGTGCAATCCTTGCCACAGATCGTGGCTGGGCAGCTTGGCCTCGCTCCCGACCAGGTGATCGTGCGCGAAGCCGATACGGATGCCGCCGGTCTCGATGTCGGCGTTGGCGGGGGACGAACCACTGTATCCATCGGCGCGGCCAGCGTGGCCGCCTGCGCGGAAGTGCGTGAGAAGTTGCTGCGGACCGCTGGCGAGATGCTCCAGACCCGACCGGAAGACTTGGTGCTGCGCGAGGGGCGTGTGGAGATCACGGGACGTCCTGGTTCCGGAATGTCGATCCCCGCTATCGTCGCCCATGCGCAGGCCACCACCGGCCCGATCACAGGAAGCGGAGCCTTTACCGCCAGGAACGCCCCGGCAATGTCCGGCTGCGCCATGGGGCATTTCATCGACGCTCTCGACATCCCCGTCTTCGTTGTTCACGAGGCCGAGGTGGCGGTTGATGCGGACACCGGTCATGTCGAGGTGCTCGCCTATCGCGTGGTGCAGGATGTCGGCCGCGCGCTCAACCCGCGCGCCATCCTGGGCCAGATACAAGGCGGCGTGGTGCAGGGGCTGGGTTATGCGTTGCATGAGGAGGTGACGATCACCGCCGACGGACGCATCGCGCAGGACGATTTCGAGACCTATCGCCTGCCGCTGGCACAGGACGTGATTGCGGTCGCCGCCGACCTCTACGAGGGCGCACCGTCGATGGGCCCGCTCGGCACCAAGGGCGCCGGCGAGGTGCCAATCCTGGCCGTTGGCGCGGCGATCGGCTGCGCAGTGGCACGTGCCATCGGCAAGCCGGTGCGGCAGCTGCCACTGACGCCTCCGCGCGTGCTTCGACTGCTGCACGAGCGCGAACCGCCGCCGGATTTCCCGCACATCGCCCCCGGCTGGGCGTCGAACACCCTGGGCTGAGGCAAGCAAACCATGGTCACCCTGAACTGCGACATGGGGGAAAGCTACGGCAACTGGCGTTTCGGCGACGATGCCGGCATCATGCCTCATATCGATTGCGCCAATATCGCCTGCGGCTTCCACGCCTCCGATCCGTGGACGATGCTGAAGACCGTGCGGCTAGCGCTCTCGCACGGCAAGCAGGTCGGCGCGCATCCTTCCCTTCCCGATCGGGAGGGGTTCGGTCGGCGGGAAATGAAACTTCAGCCAGAGGAACTGACAGCCGCCTTTCTCTATCAGATCGGTGCTCTGAAAGGGATACTGGCCGCCGAGGGCGGGCGGCTCAGCCACGTCAAGCCGCACGGCATTATCTACGGCATGGCCGCGCGCGACATGGACACCGCCCGGGCAATCGCCGCGGCGGTCAAGCCGTTCGGCGTCCCGCTCTTCGGCATGGCGGGAACCTGTCACGAGACGGCGGCAGTTGAACTTGACGTTGCCTTCGTGGGCGAGTTCTTTCCCGATCTTACCTACGCTCCCGGCGGCAGCCTGATCATCCCGCGCGTACAGTCGGCTATCGACCTGACACTTGCCGAGCACCGCATGATGGGGGCGCTTACCCGACGCGAACTCGTCGCGGTAGACGGTACGGTCCGCCCGGTCGACTTCGACACCGTCTGCATCCACTCCGATCCGCCGAATGCGCGCGACGTCGCCGCGCTGATGCGGCGGATCATCGACACGCATTCCAAAAGCCTGCCATGATTCATTCTTCCGTATCGTGAAGGCTCCGCGCATGGGATCGAAAACTATCTCGAACTCACAACCCCGAACCACTTCCCCAAGCCGCTGAGGACTTCCATGGACGCGCTTTCCAACTCTCTCGCCGCCGCCGACATCGGCGCCACCATGCATCCCTACACCAACCTGCGTCAGCACGAAAAAACCGGGCCGCTGATCATCAGCCGCGGCGACGGCATCCGTGTGTATGACGAGCGCGGCAAGGAATATATCGAAGGGCTCGCCGGGCTATGGTCGGTGGCCGTCGGCTTTTCGGAAAAGCGGTTGGCCGACGCCGCCTATCAGCAGATGCTGAAGCTGCCCTACTATCACACCTTCTCCTCCAAGGCGCATGAGCCGTCCATCCGGCTCGCGGAGAAACTCGTGGAGATGACGCCGCAAAACCTGACGCGTGTCTTCTTCACGTCGTCGGGCTCGGAAGCCAACGACACCATCGTCAAGATGGTGTGGTTCATGAACAATGCGCTCGGCCGACCCAAGAAGAAGAAATTCCTGGCGCGGACCAAGGGTTATCACGGCATCACAGTCGCCTCCGGCAGCCTGACGGGCCTGCCGATCAACCATCGCGACTTCGACCTGCCGGCGATTCCCGTTCGTCACCTGACCTGCCCGCACTTCTATCGTTTCGGCATGGAAGGCGAAGACGAAGCCGCCTTCACGGCGCGCCTGCTCGCCGAACTGGAGGCGGTGATCGCGGAAGAAGGGGCTGATACGATCGCGGCCTTCATAGGGGAGCCGCTTATGGCAGCTGGCGGCGTTCTGCCCCCGCCGGTCGGGTATTGGGAAGGCGTGGAGAAAATCTGCCGGGCAAATGATATTATTCTGATAGCAGATGAGGTGATCTGTGGTTTCGGGCGGCTCGGCACGCCCTTTGGCTGCCAGAAATTCAGCTTCACGCCTGATATCATGACGGTCTCCAAGCAGATCACCTCCTCTTACATGCCGCTTGCCGCCGTCATTTTCTCTGAAGCGATCTATCAGGCGATTGCCGACAACACCGTGACGATCGGTAATTTCGGCCATGGCTTCACGGCGTCGGGCCACCCGGTCGCGACAGCCGTTGCGCTGGAAAATCTCGCCATCATCGAGGAGCGCGATTTGATGGGCAATGCGGCCCGCATGGAAGCGCTCTTCCAGGCGGGCATTCGCTCGTTTGCCGATCATCCCCTTGTCGGGGAGGCTCGCGGCACCGGCCTGATCGGGGCGGTCGAGCTGGTTGCTGACAAGGCGACCAAGCGGCCTTTCGCAAAAGTAGGACGCGCGGGCGCGATAGCGTCGGTGATCGGTCACGAAGAAGGTCTCATCTTCCGCAATATCGGCGACCAGCTTGCGCTTTGCCCGCCGATGATCGTGACGGGAGAGGACATCGCCGAAATCATGACCCGCATGTCGAGATCGCTGGACCGGCTGGTCGGCGCGGTGGCGAAGGAAGGGCTGGAATGATCGGCGATGCGGACCAGACCGGCATGACCGGAGGCGATCTTTCGTTGCAGCGATCCGCGCTTCTAGGCCGGTTCATGGCGGCGTGGAACGCCCATGACCTCGACGGCTTGATGGCCTGCATGGCGGAGGATTGCGCCTTCCATGCTTCGGCTGGACCCGACCCCAACGGTCGCCGTCACACTGGGTGGGAGGCCGTGCGGGCAGCCTATGCCGCTATCTTCTCAACCTTTTCGGACGCTGCCTGGTCAAATGACAACCATGTGGTCAGCGGAGATACCGGACTGTCTTCGTGGCGCTTCACGGGAACAACGGCCGCGGGAGACAAGATCGAGGTCGATGGCTGCGACATCTTCGTTTTTTCAGGCGCGCGAATTGCGCTCAAGGATTCCTATCGCAAGGCCCGGACATAAAAGTTCGCATGTCATGGACTGATAGGTTGAACCCGGCCCACATCGTGCGGGCCGGGTTCTTTGCTTGGGAAGGACGGCCGGACCAAGCCGGCGCCACGACTACTTCAAGAGCGCGTCAAGCGGGATCGGTTCGGAGATCGTCCAACTGTCGATGATCGCTGGCTTGCCCTTCTCGGTGTCGGCGACCAGGTATTTGGTCTGGTTCTGGTGGTGCAGTTCGGAGGTGAAAGTGCGCGAACCGAAGAGGGTCGGCTCGTTCTTCATTTTTTCGAGTTCCGCGACAACGGCATCGGCATCGATGCTCTTGGCGCGCTCGACGGCCTTTGCCCAGACGTCGATCATGACATAGCCTGGATAGACATACATGGAAGATGGGTCGCCGCCGGTCTTGGCCTTGTAGGCTGCGTTGAACTTGGTGACTTCCGGGTTCGGGTCGTCGCCATAGATGGAACCCTGAACCGGAACGTAGAAGTTGGAAAGGTCAGGTACCGCCGACAGCCAGTAGCTGCCGTCCATGCCGGAGCCGTTGAGGATCATCGAATTGATGCCAGCGGCACGGATTTGTTTTATCGCCGAAACGCCGCCCGGCATCATGGTGCAAAGCATGATCGCATCGGGTTCTTTTGGCAGGGCCTTGATGCGGCTGATCTGGGCAGCGATTGAAGGGTCGTCATTCTTGAAGGTGTCTTGACCCAGAAGTTTGGCGCCCTTGGCCTCCAGCTTCGGCATCATCCAGTCGAAGCCGTCGCAGATGCCCTTGTTGTATTCCGTCCAGCTGTCGAGCAGGCGATAGAAGGTCTTGGCCTCCTTCTTGTTGTATGCCCATTCGGCCATCGTCGCTCCTTGCACGGCCGCCAGCACCGACGCCGAGAAGCTGTGCGGGCCTACGCCCTGGATGCCCGCCTTTACGGATTCAGCACAGAGGAAGAAGGAAACCTTGCCAGCCGCCTCGGCGGCAAGCGCCGCTGGCGAACCGAAGTCGTAGTCGCAGGAAACGACGACGAGGTCAGCGCCCTGGTCGAGAACGGAAAGACCGGCCTTTGCGCCTTCTGCACGGTCGGACTTGGTGTCGGCTTTCACGACTTCAATTTTCTTCCCAAGAAGACCGCCGGCGGCATTGATTTCGTCGATGCGGATCAGCGCGGCATCGGTGGCGGGCTTGTCGTAAGCCTCCATGAAGCCCGATTCCGCCGTGGCGAAACCGACGACGATCTTGCTGTCGTCCGCCAAGGCTGGAAAGGCAGCTGTTGCGGTGAAGAGCATCGTCATTGTCGTTATTTTCAGTTTGTTTATCATAGACTTCTCCTTTCAGGGTTGCGGCGGCTTACAATCCGCCGGTCAGTCACCGCGGTTGCGGGTTAAAGAGATCTCGCGATTGCCGAAGACGCCTGCCGGACGAAGCGCCAGAATGATGATCATGATGATGCCCAGGGCGATCTCCTGAAGGCCTTTCGGTATGGCGAACGCGACGTCGCCAATGGAAACCCCGGCTTCCAGCCAGCGCAGGGTCTGAATGAGGGCCGACAGGAACACGACACCGATCACGCCGCCCGAAAGGCTGCCCATGCCGCCAACGACGAGCATGGCGATGGTGATGAAGGTGAGACCGAGATAGAAGGTGTCGGGCGTCACAACCCCGATGGAGTGAGCCATCAAGGCGCCGCCGAGACCCATTATGGCACCGGAGATCACGAAGGCGACAAGCCGCTCCCTGGGAATATCGATGCCGGAGGCTGCCGCGGCCGTCGGTTCGTCGCGGGCGGCACGCAGTGCCAGGCCGGAACGCGAAATTGCATGTGCCCAGGCAATGAAGATCGAGAGGATGGCGGCGATCAGATAGGGCCAGATCGAACGGATGATCGGGATCCCGACGACCGACGATGTCCCGCCGGTAACGGTTTCCCAGTTGGAGTAGATGGTGTTGATCATCGCCAGCATGGCGAAGGTCGCGATGGAGGCGGCGATGCCCGACAGCCGCATCAGGATCCGTCCGAAGATCAGCGCCGCCAACCCCGCAAAGATCGCGGCAATGATGGCCGCCTCCCAATAGGGCATCTGGGCTTTTATCAGCCAGCCGGGAAGACCGGAAAAGGCCATCTTCTTCATGATGGGATTGATCGTCAGCCATGCCGCCACATAGGCGCCGAGGCAGGTGAAGCCGATATGCCCGAAGCTCAGCACGCCCGAATTTCCAATAAATACATAAAGGCCGACGACGAGGATGACCCGGAGGAAGACGTCAATGATCACCTGATTGAACGGTCTCGATCCGGTCATCATCGTCAGGAGTGCGATGGCGATCATCAACAGCGACAGCAGGATCGGCGTGATGATGGTACGACGCGCCAGCACGAAGGGCCGGGGGGTTTTGGCGACAATGGCGCCGGTGGTCATTTGCGGCTCGATGGCCGGGGACGCTGCGGACATGGATCAGACCCTTTCCTTTGTGCCACGCGCCGAAATCAGGCCTTGCGGACGGAAGAGCAAAACGAGGATGACCGCTCCGTAGACAAAGGCATCGCGGAAGGGCCGGGCGTCGATAGGCAGCATGACCTGCATGATCACCGACGCGGCACCGAGCAGGAAGCCCGCCAGCACGGCGCCAGCCAGGCTGCCCAAGCCGCCGATAACCGTTGCGATGAACGCCATCAGCATGATCGCCGCCCCCATCTGGATATCGGCGGTGCCGGTCTGCACCCCGAAGATCAAGGCGATGGCACCTGCCAGCGCGCCTGACAGCGCGAAGGCCCCCATGATGACCCGGTTGGCGCGGACGCCGAGCATGCGCGCCATGGAGAAATTCTCCGCCGCCGCCCGCATTTCCAGTCCGAACCGGGTCCGGCGCAGAAAGAGGGTCAGACCTATCAGGATCAACATCGTCGCGATGATGGTGATGAGCTGGAGAAGCGGCAGCCTGGCGCCGAAGATCTCGATGGGCTGGGAGAGTTCTGGGAGGAGATTGATCGACTTCGGCCGGCTCGAGAAAAGCATCAGCAGAAAATAGCGAATGACGAAACCGAGCGCGAAAGAAGCAATCATCATCGTTGCCGGGTTGGCGTTGCGGAACCGCCTGAAGACGACGATTTCGCACAGCACCGACAGCCCGGCTCCGCAGAGCAGCACGAAGGGCACCAGCAGGTACCACGGCAATTGGCCAGCAAAGACGATGGCCATGGCATCCGTCGATGGCCACAGCAGCGCGAAGACGCAGAAGGCGATGACGTCGCCATGCGCGAAGTTCACAAGCCGCATGACGCCGAAGATGAGGGCAATGCCAAGTGCCCCGAGCGCGTAGAGCGAACCAAGCGAGAGTGCGTCAAACAGGATCTGGAGCATCTCAATGGTCCTCGTAACCGAAGTAGGCAGCCTGGATCGCCTCGCCGTTTCCGAGTGTCCGGGCGTCACCATCGAGCACGATCTGCCCGCCACGCATCAGGATCATGCGCCCACCCACCATCATCGCCCGGGCCGAACTCTGCTCTACGATCAGCAGCGTGAGTTGGCGCTGCGCACGCAGCGCGATGAGCCGCTCGTAGACCTGGTCGTTGATGTTGGGGGCGAGGCCCAGCGAAGGCTCGTCGATGGCTATGAGCCGCGGATTGGTCATCAGCGCGCGTCCGATGACCAGCATTTGCTGCTGCCCGCCGGACAGCAATCCCGCCTGCCCGTGCCGCCTCTCTTTCAGCATCGGGAAGGTTGCGTAGACGGCTTCGAGGTCGCCCGCCGTTCGGCTTCGCCAGCCGCGGTCACGAGCGTGCATGCCAGTGCCGACGAGAAGGTTCTCTTCGGTCGTCAGCGAGCCGAAGACATCGCGCCCCTCCGGCACCATGGAGAATCCGAGCCGGGCGATGTTCTCCGGTGCCTGGCCGGTGATCTCATGGCCCGCCAGGTCGATCCGGCCGCCCGCCACCGGCGTCACACCGGCGATCGCACGCAGCAGCGAAGACTTCCCAGCTCCGTTCGGGCCGGTGATGAACAGGATTTCTCCTTCGTCCATGGAGAAGGAGACGTCGCGCACCGCCGTGAGACGGCTATAGCGGATGGTGATATCGGAAAGGGCGAGCAGGCTCATTCCATCACCTCCAGCACGGGCAGGTCGGTGTTCGCGGCCGTGCCCATATAGGCGTGGCGCACCTTCTCGCTATCGCGGATCGCGGCGGGCGGACCCTCCTCGATGATCGCTCCGGAATCGAGCACGACGATATGCTCGCAAAGGCCGAGCACCAGCCCGACATTGTGCTCGATGAGCAGGACACCGCAGCCGAGATCGCCGGCGATGTGTCTTATCAGCGCCGAAAGCTCCCGCGCCTCCGGCGTGCTCATGCCGGCCGCGGGCTCGTCAAGCAGGATGTATGCGGGCCGTCCCATCAGGGCGCGGCCAATGGCCACGCGGCGCTCATCCGTATAAGGCAAGGTTCCGGCGACGCGGGGACCCAGCGCGCCGATGCCGATCCAGTCGAGCATCGCTTCCGCTTCGGCGATGGCTGCGCGCCGGCTCATTCCCAGACCAACGCCGGTTACCTCCAGATTGTCCAGCACCGGCAGGTCGCGGAAGAGCCGCCCACCCTGGAAGGTGCGGGCGATGCCGCGCCGGCGGACCTGATGCGGCTTGAGACCCGAGAGTGCCGCCCCGTCGAGCTTGACGGTGCCTTCCGTTGGAGCCTGGAAGCCCGTCAGCACGTTGACCAGCGTGGTCTTGCCAGCGCCATTGGGGCCGATGAGGCCAACGATGCGCCCAGGCGTAATTTGGAGGTCCACCGATGACAGGGCCTTTAGCCCCGCAAACGACACCGAGACGTTCTCCGCGCTCAGATGACTCATGTCCCTTTCCTTCTTGTTACCGACGGAAAGGCGCGAAGCATCCGGCCTTGCGGCCAGTCACGTTGCTGATGTCTTCCCCTGTCGGTTCCGGCGGTCTCTAGCGGACTGCTCGGATGGCCAAATTCACGCCGTTGCCCGGCGTCGTCTTGTCGTTTCGCGCACCGGATTTTGTCTTCCGCCGCGCGCGGTCGGTTTTGGCCGGCCGATCTCCTCACCTCCGGCTCCTCCGCCGGCATTTCCCGGCTGACGTCAGCCGGCCAGATACCCTTCGGCACGCGCCAGCGCGGCGCGCTGTTCCGCTCGCGCGGCCAGCGCGTCTTCCAGCGTCACCGCAACGAAGCGCGCCGGGGTGTGCGGCTGAAGCTGGGCGATCAGGTCCATGTCGGCCGAGATCACCACACCCAGCATCATATAGCCGCCACCCGAAACCGCGTCCCGGTGAAGAACGATCGGCTCCGTGCCACTCGGCACCTGGACGGATCCGTAGGGATAGCAGGCGTCGACGATGTTCGAGGGGTCGGAGCCTGCGCCGAAAGGCTGCTCACGCTCAACGAACTCCAGCGGCGTCCCGCCGCGGAAGCGATAGCCGATGCGGTCAGCCTCGGGCGCGACCTTCCAGGTTTCCTCAAAGAACCGATTGCCTGCGGCTTCAGTAATCCGATGCCAGTACATGCCAGGAAGCATTCTGAGTTCCGCCGGACTATTCCACACACGGCGCAGGTTGGCAGGCAGCGAAAGACCGGCTTTGCCGGAGCCTTCACCGATGGGAAGCTCGTCGCCGGCCTTCAGCGTGCGGCCTTGATGGCCGCCGAGTGCGCCCAGAATATAGGTCGAGCGCGAGCCGAGAACCACGGGTACGTCGATGCCGCCGGAGATGGCTAGATAAGCGCGCGCGCCGCCCTTGAGGAAGCCAAAGGACAGCCGGTCACCTGTCTTCACCGGAAAGCTTTCCCAGGTCGGCCGTTCCTCGCCATTAAGTTTGGGTGGCAGCTCTCCCCCCGTGACGGCGATGACTGCCGATTGGGTGAATTCCAGTTCAGGCCCCATGAAGGTGGCTTCGAGCACCGCCGCACCGGGATCGTTGCCGACAAGCAGGTTCGCGATGCGTGTGGCAAAGCGGTCCATGCCGCCGCCTTCGGGGATGCCGACATGATAGTGGCCTGGTCGGCCAAGGTCCTGCACGGAAGTGGAGAGGCCGGGAGAGATTACCTTAGCGGCCATTGATAAGCTCCATCAGCTTTGCATTTGTGCCGTAAATATCGCTGTTGAAGTCGGTCAGGCTGAAGGTGCATTCGCGAATCGTCGGCTGCCACTGATTGGCTTCGATTTCCTCCAGCGTGGCGTCGTACTCATCGCGACCAATGGCCTTGAACTTGACGATGTCGCCTGGCTTGAACAGGCACATATCATCGGCGAGGTAGCGCACCTTCCTGGTAGGGTCGTAGATCGGGGCCGGGGTTATGCCATACATCTGGTAGCCGCCAGCGCCGCGCACCGAATAGATCGCTGCAAAGCAGCCGCCATGGCCAATGGTGAGCTTGGGAGTGTCGGTGCGTGGACGCAAATATTTCGGAGCCTGAATCTGTTTCTTGCGCTCAACCATCTGGTACAGGAAGGGCAGTCCGGCGACGAAGCCGACCATGGATACGAACCAAGGCTGGCCGGAATAGGCCGCGATAAACTCTTCCACCGTGGCGTAGCCGTTGATGCGTGCCGAATATTCAAGATCGGTGGAGGACGGGTCCTGATGGCGCTCGCGGAAGCGCAAGCAGGTTTCACGCGTCCATGGATCCTGGAAAAAAACCGGCAGTTCGATGATCCGGGTCTTCAGCACCGGGGCAGCCTTTGAGGCCGCCTCTTCCATCGACTTCAGTTCGCTGAGCAAATCCTGCGGCCTGACGATGTCGGGGTCGAAGCGGATCTGGAAGCTGGCGTTGGCTGGGCAGATCTCGGTGACGCCCCGGATGCCTGCCGTACGCACCGCGTTGGTCATCGAAAGGCCGGTAAAGAACGAGGTGAGCGACATTTCCTCGGAAACCTCGCCGAAGATATGTTCGTCACCGCCGAAGTTGAATCGTATCGACATCGGTCCTCCTTAGCCCGCCGATGCTGCGGCGTTTTCGATGAGCCAGCCTTCCAGCCAGCGGGTATGCACGTCTCCCGCCCGCACCGCCGGATCGGCGGCCAGCGCAAGAAACAGCGGCTTGGTGGTCTTGAGCCCGCCGATCTTCAACTCGTTAAGCGCGCGGATCAACCGCACTATCGCCGCCTCGCGCGTCTCTGCGTGGACGATCAGCTTGGCAAGCAGCGAGTCATAGAAGGGCGGCACCTGATAGCCTTGGTAGAGCATCGAGTCGAAGCGTACGCCCGGACCGCCGGGAACGCGAAGCTCGGCCACCTGCCCGGGGAATGGAGCGAACTCCTTCGCCGGATCTTCGGCATTGAGCCGTACTTCGATCGCATGCCCCTTGACGGAGACATCGCCCTGCCGAATCCGCAGCTTCTCGCCGCCGGCTATGCGAAGCATCTCAGCCACGAGGTCGATGCCGGTAATCGCCTCGGTGACCGGGTGCTCGACCTGAATACGGGTGTTCATCTCGATGAAGTAAAAGCGGTCTGCTTCATCGTCATAAAGATACTCTACCGTACCGGCACCAGAATACTTGACCGCCTTTGCCAAAGCGACCGCGGAAGCGCAGAGCTCCTCGCGCAGCCCGTCGGAAAGTGCGCGCGACGGAGCCTCCTCCCAGACCTTCTGGCGTCGCCGCTGCAGCGAGCATTCCCGCTCGTAGCAGTGGATGGCATCGCTTCCGTCTGCCAGGATCTGCACCTCGACATGGCGGGCCTTGCCGATCACCTTTTCCATGTAGAGACCACCGTCGCCAAAGGCGGCGAGGGCTTCTGCTTCGGCCTGAGGAAAGGCTTGCTCGAATTCGGCGAACGAGTTCGCAATGCGGATGCCCCGCCCGCCACCGCCTGCCGCAGCCTTGATCATCACCGGAAAGCCGGTTTCGGCCAGCACCTCGCGGCCAGCCTCGAGGCCCTCGACCCGTCCAGCCGAGCCTGGCACCACTGGGACACCCGCGGCGGCGGCGGCTGATCGCGCCGAGACCTTGTCGCCCATCATCCGGATCGCATCCCCCGACGGGCCGACGAAAACCAGTCCGGCGCCTGTGACCGCATCTGAAAAGGCGGCATTCTCGGCAAGGAAGCCATAGCCAGGATGAACGCTGTCGCAGCCGGTTTCGCGGACAGCCGTCAAAATTGCTTCGATGTTGAGATAGGACTTCTTTGCTGCCGGTGGGCCGATGTTGACCGCTTCGTCCGCAAGCTCGACGTGGAGCGCCCCGGCATCCGCGGCCGAATACACCGCCACAGTGGCGATGCCCAGATCTTGTGCGGCCCGGATGATCCTGACCGCGATCTCGCCCCGGTTGGCAACCAGAAGCTTTTTCAGCATCAGTCGAGATCCGCAATAGGCGCGCCAGCCATGATGGGCTCTTCATTGTCGGCAAGGAAGCGGATGTTCTTACCGGCCGTCTCGGCCCTCACTTCGTGGAACGACTTCATCACTTCGATGAGACCGATTACGTCTCCGGCGGAGACCGCGTCGCCATCCGCCTTGTAGGGCGGCTGGTCCGGCGAAGCGCTCCGATAGAAAGTGCCGGGAAGAGGCGATAGAATCTGGGCCATGAAAAGCTCCGGAAAACTGCAGACAGACTGATTTGAAACCGCCTGTGCGGCGGTTTCGGTTGGCTCAATGCCAAGGGGCAATTGCGGCGCGCACGGCCCTGGCTATTTCGATGGCGTTCGGCGTATCGGAATGCACGCAGATGGTTTCGCAGCGCACGGGAAAGAAACTGCCGTCCTGTGCCGTGCCCTCGCCCTCGCTGATGGCGCGCACGCAACGCTCGGCCATCTCCGTGGGGTCCTTGGCGTCATGAACGCGTGTCAGGATCAGCTTGCCGGAGGCATCGTAGTCGAGATCGGCATAGAACTCGGCGACGAATGGGATGCCGCGCTGTTGATAGATCTTCTCGTGCAGGGTGCCCGTCATGCCGAAGAGGGGGACGCCGAAAACCTCTGCCGCGTCGCATACGCCATGGGCAATTGCCTCCTGCTGCATGGCCATGAAGTAGAGGCTGCCATGCGGCTTGATATGGTGGAGTTCCACACCCTCTGCCTTGAGGAAGCCGGCAAGCGCTCCCACCTGGTAAATGATGGCGTTCCTGACCTCGTCGCGGGTCATCCGCATCTCCCGCCGGCCGAAACCCTGAATGTCCGGCAAGCCTGGATGGGCGCCGATCTTTACGCCATTCGCCTTGGCGCCGCGGACGGCTGCGTGCATGTGATCCGGATCGGAAGCGTGAAAACCACAGGCGACATTGGCAACGTCGATGATCGGCATCATGCCCACATCGTCGCCAACCTTGTAAAGGCCAAAGCTTTCGCCCATGTCGCAGTTTAGCGTCACCGCCATCGCATTGTTACCCCTCGAAGCTGCCGTCTCTGCGGCGTTGCAGCATTTTTTGCGCATGCGCGGGCATTTGTGAAATAGTAGTTTATTGATTGTGATATCAAAAAAACAGATAATGGTTCTGGGTCGGAGTGCGCCATGACCATCACCTTGAAACAGCTCGATTATTTCATCGCCACCGCCGAGAGCGGACAGGTCAGTCATGCTGCGGTGGAACTCAACATCTCACAATCGGCGGTCACTGCGGCGATAAAGACGCTGGAGGCTGATCTGGGCGTACGGCTTTTGGAGCGTAACCACGCTGGCGTAAGGTTGACGATGGAGGGCGCGCGGTTTCTTGAACATGCGCGTGTCATCACCGGGGCAGTCGCAGCCGCTGTCCGAAGCCCGTTGCGCGACAGGAAGGGTCTGGAGGGTAAGCTGCGGCTGGGCATGACCTACACGGTCGTCGGCTACTACATGTCGCGCCACTACACGCGGTTTCGAAAGACCTACCCCCAGATCGAGGTCGAGGTGCTGGAACTTCCTCGAGACGCTCTCGAAAGCGGCTTGATGAGCGGGGAGATCGACATGGCTGTGATGCTGGTGTCCAACCTGGCGCACACCGAGGAACTGGCGCAGGAGGTCTTGATGCGGTCGAACCGCCGGCTCTGGCTCTCGGCGGATCATCATCTGCTCGCGCGGCAGGAAATCGGCCTCGCCGATGTGGCGGCGGAAGATTATGTCATGCTGACGGTGGACGAGGCACGCACGACGGCAGCCCGTTACTGGGATGCCGCGGGGCTTACGCTCCGCCCAGTGCTTACCACCAGTTCGGTCGAGGCCGTGCGTTCGCTCGTGGCTGCCGGCATGGGAGTCACTGTTCTGTCCGACATGGTCTACCGACCATGGTCGTTGGAGGGGCAGCGCATCGAAGTGCGCCGGCTTGTCGAACCGATCCCCAGTATGGATGTCGGCCTGGCCTGGTCGCGTGATAGACCAATCGGCCCGGCGGCGGCCGCCTTCCGGGCTTTTATGTCCGTGACCATGGGCGGCGGCGGCTAACCGCCAGCCCCTCAGACAGACACTTTACCTCAGGCTCGCTGGGTTGAGCAGCGGGTAGCCCACAAGGCACATCGCCTGCCGCATCCGCAGTTTATACGGCCAGAATGTAGACTGCTCGGCGAGTGGTCGTGCCGGATTCTAGACTCCTTCGTCGATTGGTTCTCGGAAGAAGCCAAGCGCGTCTATGGCGACGTCATCCCGTCGGCCGGTCGCGACCGGCGTTTCATCGTGTTGAAACAGCCGATCGGCGTCTGCGCCGCCATCACTTCCCGCTGGCGATGATCACCCGCAAGGCGGCGGCGGCACTCGCCGCGGGCTGGCACCATGGTCGTCAAACCCTCGGAGGAAACGCCGCTGACGGCGCTCGCAATCGCCGAGCTTGCCCGGCAGGCCGGCATTCCGGCCGGCGTGCTCAACATCGTGCCGTCGAAGGACGCCGCCGGCATCGGGCGGCTGCTCTGCGAGCATACGGTGATCCGAAAACTCTCCTTCACCGGCTCGACAGCCGTCGGCAAGCTCCTGATGCGGCAGTGCGCCGATACGC
This sequence comes from Mesorhizobium sp. 131-3-5, assembly GCF_016756575.1. Taxonomy (NCBI): domain Bacteria; kingdom Pseudomonadati; phylum Pseudomonadota; class Alphaproteobacteria; order Hyphomicrobiales; family Phyllobacteriaceae; genus Mesorhizobium; species Mesorhizobium sp. 131-3-5. Next base: position 6,132,503 of record NZ_AP023254.1, on the reverse strand, counting down.
TGAAGAAGCTGTAGGCAATGCGCCGTTCATCGTCTTCGACGACGCCGATCTCGATCTCGCCGTCGCCGGCGCCGTTGCCTCGAAATTCCGCAATTCCGGCCAGACCTGCGTCTGCACCAACCGCATCTATGTGCAGGACGGCATCCACGCTGCCTTCGTGGCAAAGCTGACCGAGCAGGTTGCTGGTCTGAAAGTCGGTGACGGCGCCGCGCCGGAGGTGGTGCAGGGGCCGCTCATCAACGCGAAAGCCGTGGCGAAGGTGGCGGAGCTTGTCGGCGACGCCGTGGATCGCGGCGCGCGCATCGAGACTCGCGGCAAGTCGCATGCGCTCGGCGGCACCTGGTTCGAACCAACCGTGCTGAGCGGAATGCAGGCGCCGATGCGGCTCGCACAGGAAGAAGCCTTCGGTCCGATCGCTCCGGTCTTTCGCTTCAAGGACGAAGCGGACTGGCAGTAGGGACCGGCTGTTGGTGGCGGCCTTTGCGAGCGACAGCGAGAAGGTCGTTCGAGGCGATGCCGATCAGCGCTTTCATCTGGTCGTGAGCGTCGTCGACCCTACGCATGCGGATTGCTTCCAGCACATCGCCATGGGCGCTGAGCGTCTGCTGATAATTGGCCGTGGCCGATGTGGTCAGTCGGAAAGAGAAGCTGAGTGCGGCTGCCAGCATATTGCCGAGATTGGCGAAAACCGGGTTGCGGCTGGCGCGCAGGATAGCAGTATGAAAGCGGACATCGGCATCGAGACAGGCCGCGAGGTCGTCCTCCGGCGCAATGCGCATGGCCTCATAGGCGGCTTCGATCACCGCGAGATCGCCCGCGGTCGCCATCCTGGCCGCAAGCTGGGCGGCAGCCGGCTCGATGACCAGCCGCGCCTCGATCAGGCCGCGGACGAAATCGAGATCAGGCTCGATATCGCGCATCCATTCGAGAACCTGCGCGTCAAGCCTGTTCCATTCGCTCGACGCGCGCACACGAGTGCCAGCCCGCTTGCGCGCCTCGATCAGTCCCTTGGCCGAAAGTGTCAGCAGCGCATCGCGAAGCGCCGTGCGGCTGGCGCCGTATATGACGCACAGTTCAGCTTCCGTCGGCAGGACCACGTGCTGCGCGTAGGTGCCGGCGAGAATGCGCTGCCCGAGATCGCGCGCGATGCGATCCTTCAGGGACAGATTGGCGCCATCCCCGGCAGGAAGGTCCTGCTTGCCTTGATCGATTGCAGCGGTCGCCGCGTCCATCGTCATGTCCTGTTCAAGTGGTACTCGGCAATGACCACAGCAAGGATCAGCAGTGAGCCTTTTGCAAGCAATTGATAGAAGGTTGGCACGGACGTCAGTATCATTCCATTGTTGAGCACGCCAATGATGGCGACGCCGAGCAGCGCGCCGACAATCGTGCCCTTGCCGCCCTGCAAGGCACAGCCACCCAGCACGGCCGCCGTGATTGCCTCGAGTTCCAGGCCCTGGGATCCGGATACGGGCTGACCCGAACCGGTACGGGCAGCCAGCAGGATCCCGGCCAATCCGGCGGCAACACCACTCATGATGTAGATGCCGACGCGGTAGCGGTTGATGTTGATGCCGGAGAAGCGGGCGACAACGGGATTGCCGCCGAGCGCATAGATGTTGCGGCCGACGATCGAACGCGCGAGGAAGAGGTGGAATGCGATCGCGGTCAGCACCAGAATCCAGACCAGCAACGGCAGGCCGAGGATGCGTCCAATGCCGATGAACCGGAACGTGTCGCTGAAGATGGCGATCGACTGGCCGTCGGACATGATGAAGGCGATGCCGCGAAAGATCGCCATGGTGCCGAGCGTGGCAATGACCGCGTTGACGCGCCCGTAGGTGATGATGATGCCGTTGACGAGACCGGCAAGGCCACCAAGCACCAGGCCGGCAACGATGCCGGCCGCCGGCGACCCGGTCGCCTGGATGGCCATTGCCGTCGAGACTGTGGTCAGACCGACCGTGGCGCCGACGGCGATATCGAGACCGCCGGCGACGATGACCACGGTCTGGCTCATCGCCAGCACGCCGAGAATGGTGACGCCAAGGCCGATGTTGAGCAGGTTTCGGCTGGAGAAGAACACGTCGCCGCGCAGCGAGCCGAAGATGATGATGAGAATGGCAAGCGCCACCAGAAGGCTGATGTTGTGAACGCCGAGGCGCTCGACGACGCGCGCGGAAGCGCCCCTGGCGTCGGTCTGCGCTTTCGATGCGCGAAGCTCGAGGCTGTTCATTGAATGTGGTCTCCAGGCGCTGGTGCGGATTGCGGCATGGCGTGTTTGAGGATCGTCGCTTCGTCGACGTCGGGGCGGGCAAGTTCTGCCGTGATGCGGCCGCCTGCCATGACAAGAACCCTGTCGGCGAGACCGATTAGTTCCGGCATTTCCGAGGAAATCAGGATGATACCAATGCCGCTTGCCGCGAGTTCATCGATCAGCCGATAGATTTCCGCCTTGGCGCCGATATCGATGCCGCGCGTCGGTTCGTCGAGGATGAGCAGCATCGGCTGCCGGGCAAGCCAGCGCGCCAGAACGACCTTCTGCTGATTGCCGCCCGACAGTTTCGAAACCTGCTCGTCGAGGTTGGGTGCCTTGATCGACATCTTGGCTGCCAGCGGCGAGACAATCTCCAGCGCCTTGCGGCGGTTGAAGAAGCCGAAGCTCGACGTCTTGTCAGGCACGCAAAGTGCTGCGTTGTCGAGAATGCTTCGGAACAGGAGCAACGCCTCGTGCTTGCGGTCTTCGGGAGCAAAACCGATGCCCGCGACGATTGCCGCATGCGGACTGTTGGGGAGAACGGGCACGCCGTTCATGGCTATGGTGCCGGCGATGCGCCGGTCATAGCCGACAATCGCCTTTGCCAATTCGGAGCGGCCCGCACCCATAAGGCCGGCGATGCCGAGCACTTCGCCGCGACGAACCCTGAGGCTGACATCGCTGACGCGGTCTGTGGTCAATCCGGCCACATCCAGCAATTGTTCCCCGGACCGCCAGGTCTCGCGGGTGAACAGATCGTCGATGTTGCGGCCGACCATGAGCTTGGCGATGGTCTGCTCGCTGGCGCCGGCGGCCGGCGAATCATCGACCAGCCTGCCGTCGCGCAAAACGACAATGCGGTCGGCAAGATCGATGATCTCGTTCAGCCGGTGCGAGATGTAGATGATCGATGTGCCTTCCTCGCGCAGCCGGCGGATGACGGAAAACAGGCGACGCGCTTCATCATCGGTCAGTGACGAGGTCGGCTCATTGAAGGCGATCAGCCGGCCGCCGGCACGGATGGCGCGCATGATCTCGATCATCTGGCGTTGCGCGGGGCCGAGCGTGCCGCAGAGTTGGCGTGGCCGCATGTCCTGCTGCATGCCGAAGGTCGCAAGCACCCGGTCGGTCTGCTCCTCCAGTTTGCGCCAGTCGAGCAGGACGCCTGCCAGGCGCGGCAATTCGCCGACGAAAATGTTCTCGGCCACCGTCAGGTTCGGAACGATCTCCGGCTCCTGATGGATGACGCGTATTCCGGCCCGGTGGCTGTCGCGCGGTTCGCCGAAAACAATCGGCGTCGCGCCGTGCCGCACGGTGCCGCTGTCGGGACCGAAGACGCCCTCGAGAATGCGCATCATCGTCGATTTGCCGGCCCCGTTCTCGCCGACCAAAGCGAGCACCTCGCCTGGCCGGAAGGCGATCGAAACGTTGTCGAGCGCCTGCACGATGCCGAAGCGTTTCGATATGCCATCGAGCGAGAAGAAGTCGGATTGCGTCAAAGCTCACTCCCAAGGATCGATCCGAGCAGTTGAAGAGCGTCATGCGCCTTGGAGGCGCATGACGCAGGTCCGGCTCAGTGGCAGAGCTTGGCCTTGTAGTCCGATGCAAAATTGCCGGCGGTGATGTATTCCGGGTCGGTGAAGGACTGAACGGGCAGCTTCGTTCCGTCCTTGATCGAGGCCAGCAGGATCTTCACCGCCAGCGCGCCATGGTTTGCCGAATTGAGCCACATCGTACCACGGAATGCCGAAGGCTTTCCTGATCCGAAGGCTTCGCAGGCGCGGCTGCCGTCAATGCCGATGCCCATGCCCTGGTCCGCGGCATAGCCGGCGTTTTCCAGCGCTCGCGCCGCGCCCAGCACGCCGTCATCGTTGCAGGAATAGAAGATCCAGTTGGTGACGCCGGGATTGGCCGTCAACGTGGTGGTCATGACGTCGATGGCGTTGACCATCGTGTTGTCATAGGGGACGCGAAGGATGTTCGCCGGCTTGAAATCGGGCACCGCCTTCAGGAATGCTTCCTCGGCACCCTTGTTGCGTTGCATGCAAGTGTCGGCCTTGCGGTCCTCGATCGAGGCGATACGCACCTCCTTGCCGGCCCAGCCATCGGCCTTGTAAAGCTTGGCCAGTTCTTCGCCTACCCGCGCACCGATATTGTGGGCATTCATGCCGACATAGGGGACCTGGGTGCCGTCCTGATAGTAGATATCGTCATCGACCGCCACCAGGGGGATTTTCGCCGCCTTGGCCTTCTCGGCGATGACCGGTCCCAGCGCCTTGTCGGGAACGACAATGGCGATGCCCTTGACGCCGTCACCGACCATCGTGTCGAAGGTGGTGATCGTCAGATTGGAGTCGAACTGGACGTCTTGCGAAACGAAGGTGGCGCCGGCCGCCTCGGCCGCTTTCTTGGCGCCGCCGACTTCGGCGACGAACCATGGATGCTCGCCCATCTTGTTGATGTAGCCGATCTTGATGTCGTCGGCGCTTGCTGCGCCAGCCATCAGTCCGGCAGCCAGTATCGCCAATGTTGCCAGAGCCTTTGTCGTCGTTTTCATGTGGATCCTCCCTGCTTGGTTGTCAGTCGTGGTACAGAACCGAGCGTCCACCATCGATGATGATCGTCTCGGCATTGATGAACGGCGCTTCGTCCGAAGCGAGAAAAACCGCCGTCATTGCAACTTCGTCCGGCCTGCCAATGCGCTTGGGCGGATGAAGGTCGTAGGCCCGCCGCTTCTCCTCGGCCGGGTCGGGAAACGTGTTCCAATAGGCTTGCGCGATCGGCGTCTCGATGTAGCCGGGGGCGATCGCATTCACGCGGATGCCGCGCGCCGCATATTCGATGGCGAGCGAGCGGGTCAGGCCGACAAGCGCATGCTTGGCGACCGGATAGGGAAATGTGTGGGGAATGATCTTGAAGGCGTGGCAGCTGGCTATGTTGACGATCGACCCCGAACCGTTTGCCAGCATCGTCGGCAACACCGCTTTGGCACAGAACCACGCGGCCTCAAGATCGAGCCTGAGACAGCGGTCCCATTCCTCGTCCGGCATCTGCAAAGGTTCGTGGAAGACATTGGCGCCGGCATTGTTGACGAGAACATCGACGCCGCCATAGGCCGCGATCGTCTTCGCCACCATGTCGGCCACTGCCGCGGTGTCGGTGACATCGGTTTCGACGAAAATGGCGTCGGCGCCCTTGGCACGCAATTCGTCGGCGACCGCCTTGCCGGTTGTCGCATTGAGCTCGGCAATCACGGTCTTTGCTCCCTGCATCGCAAAGGCGCGGGCGGTGGCGGCGCCGATGCCCTGGCCGGCGCCGGTGATGATTGCGATCTTTCCCTGAAGCCTGCCTGTCATGGCGCTCACCAGTCGACCACGGTGCCGTCGGGCATGACGGCGTTGCGGGCATGCAGCACTTCCTGCTTGAAGGGATGGCGCGCAATGACTTCTTCATTCACGGTGACGCCAAGGCCCGGCAGATCGGGCACGTCCCAGCGGCCGGGTTTGCGATCGATCGGCCAGGTGACGACATCGTCGTACCAGGCAACCGCGCCCGACATCTCCTCCTGGATGATGACGTTCGGCGTCGATATGCCGAAGTGAAGCGCTGCGACGCCGGCGATCGGGCCGAGCGGGTTGTGCGGCGCAAGGCCGATGCCGGCGGTTTCGGCCAGAGCCGCGATCTTCTTGGTCTCAAGCAGGCCGCCAGTATGGCAGATATCGGGCTGGGCGATGTGGAAGGCGCGCGCCGCAATCGAATGGGTGAATTCGCGGCGCCCGATCAGCCGCTCGCCGGACGCGATGGGAATCGCCGATCGCGCGGTGATATGCGCCAGGCCGGCGACATCTTCCGGCGGTACCGGCTCTTCGGCGAACATGATGCGGGCCGGTTCGATCGCCTTGAGATAGTCCATTGCCGCGTTGACGGAGGCCGGGCGTCCGTGAAAGTCGACCATGATGTCGATATCGGGACCGACGACCTCGCGCAGCGCGCCAACCATGTTGGCAACGGAGTCGACCGCCTTCGCCGGCGAGACATAGTGGGTGTAGGGAATGCAGACGACCTTGACCGCATCGTAGCCGGCCTGCGTGACGATGCGTCCGCGCTCGACGATCGTGTCCGCCGACCCGCTCTCATAGACCGCCTTCATGTCGCCGAGGCCGAGATGCGTATAGGTGCGCAGATAATCGCGGACCTGGCCGCCGAGAAGCCGCCAGACCGGGACGCCCAGCGACTTGCCCAGAATGTCCCAGAGCGCGATCTCGATGCCGCTGACGGCCGACATTCCCTCTACGCCGAGACGCCAGAAACCGTGGCGCGTCAGGATCTGGTAGCACTGCTCCACATTACGCGGATCCTGCCCGATGAGCAGTGCCTCAAGATCCTGAAGCGCGCCAACGACGGCACGCGTCTTCCATTCCAGCGTTGCCTCGCCCCAGCCAAACAGACCGGGCTCATCGGTTTCGACCCGAACGAAAACCCAATTGCGCATTTCCGCATTGCAGACGAGCGCCTTGATGGCCTTAATTTTCATAGATGCTCCCAGATGCGCCGTCTTTTTAAAAGTTATTATGTATGATTTATTATGGATCATATGAGCAAGTCAAGCGCGGCGTCGGCTGCACCGGCTTCGCGTCGTATTCGGCTGCCGTGCTGGCGGCTGACTACCGTTGGATGGATCCAGAATGGTCAGGGTCCGTCATCGCTTTTCACCAGCGAATGACCGCAGCGGGCGCGAAGCCCTCATCGGGTCTGAGCCCGCGATGGCTTCATAGGGTCAGGTCACGTCGATGAAACGCGGGGAGGTTGATCAGAAAAAACCGGTCCCGCCCGTCAGTTCTCTGCGCGGCGATATCTCCGACGCCATGCCATCATGAACGTCTCGGCATCGCCAGCTGCGTTGCGGAATGCCTGGGTCGATTCCGTGATCCTGCCGCTCATCAGAGCCGGACAGGACATTGCTCGCAGGCGAAGGCTTCTACGCCAAATTAAATCTGCGCATCTCGCGATGATTCCCCAAGCTCCTCACAAGATTTGGGTCGAACGTGGATGCGCGCGCGACATCGCCGTTCCAATCGCGCAGGCACTGTCATGAATTCGCCGGGCTTCGCCAATCATGTACTTGCCTGAACCCTAGGACCTCGCGCACTTTTCGATTTGAGATTGGCCCCTCGAACACATCCATGGAGCGCGTAATTGGCGTGTCGGGGGCATGTTTCTTGAGAAACTCCGCCGTTGGCGTGTCCGCAACGATGTTGTCGTTGACGGCGTTGAAGATCTGGAATCCCAAACCGTCCTTCTCGATGCACAGATCCACGATCTGGCCGAGATCGCGCGCATCCATATAGGTCCAGCCGTCTCTCCGCCGTTTTGACGCGTCGGCCAGGAATTCCGGGAAGCGTGCATAGTCCTGCGGTTCAACGACACCGCCGATCCTGAGTGCATAGATGTCGGCTCCGCTACGGGAGGCGAAAGAGCGTGCAATCTTCTCACCCAACACTTTGGAAAGACCATAGCTGTCGGTCGGATCGACGTCGTAATCCTCATCCACCGGAAACGACGTGAAATCGCGTTCGCCCTCGGCAAAGCACACGCCATAGACCGTTTCGCTGGAAGCGGTGACGATCTTGCGGATGCCGAGCTTGGCGGCGGCCTCGATCACATTGTAGGTCGACTGCACATTGGCGGCGAACATGGCGTTGTCCGGTCGCAGGAATATCCGCGGGATCGCCGCGAAGTGGACCACTGCGTCGACCGGGCCGCGGCCCTTTCCGCCGAAATACTCTTTGAACCCGAAATGCAGCGTCAGCGCATTGTAGGTTTCGCCGGCGTCGGCAAGGTTGGTGATGACGGTGTCGACCCCTGGAACATCGAGCGGCGTCAAGTCGAGGTTCAGGACCTGATGCCCGCGTCTCAGCAAATAGGGTATGACATGCCGGCCGATCTTGCCGCTGCCGCCGGTGAAGACGATCCGCTTGCCCATGGTTTCCTCCCAAGGATTTATTTGATCGTGCGCCGGATCCCGTCAGCCAAGCCGGTCATCCGCTATTCAAAGACGCCGAAGCCGGGGACGGCGTGTTTGCGGACTCCGTCCATGTCGAGCTCGACGCCGATGCCCGGCACGTCGGGCACCACGATATGGCCGTCTTCGACGATCGACCTGGCGCCGTTCGGCAGGCGGATATAACTGTCCCACGCTTCCCGCTCCTCGAGCGCGTGCCATTCCAGCACCAGGAAATTCGGAACGCTGGCGCAAACATGACATGTCGCCATCGTGCCCAGCGGCGTCGACACCAGATGCGGCGCGAACGGCACGTAGTACATCTCGGCGAGATTCGCGATCTTGCGGCTTTCCGCCAAGCCGCCGCATTTCGGCACGTCGGGCATGATGACGTCGGCGCCGTAATTCTGGAGCAGTTCCCGAAAGCCCCAGCGCAGATAGAGATTTTCGCCAACGCAGATCGGCGTCTTGGTCCGCATGCGGATCTGCTTCAGGGCCTCGACATTTTCCGCCGGGATCGGCTCTTCCAGCCACAGAAGATTGAAGCGTTCCATCTCGGCCGCTATGCGGCTGGCGCTGAGCACGTCATAGCGTGCGTGCAGATCGATGCACAGATCGATGTCAGGGCCGACCGCATCGCGCACCGCCGCGACGCGCTCGATCATGGAGCGCAGCTCCGCGCCATTGATGGTGTGGTTCACCGCGTCGAACTTCGCCGGGTGGTGCAGATTGTCGATGTCGAATTTCAGCGCGGTGAAGCCTTCCGCCACCATGCGGCGCGCGCGCGCCGCGCATCCCTGCGGCGATCCCGATTCATCGTCGCCGTCGCCGCAATCGGCATAGAGCCTTATGCGGTCGCGGAACTTGCCGCCGAACATGCGGTAGAGCGGCTGGCCGGCGGCTTTCGCCGCCACGTCCCACAAAGCCATTTCTAGCCCGGTCAGGGCGATGAGGAAGATGCCGGCCTGGGCGCCGGAAAAAACATGATCGCGGCGAATCTTGTCCCAACAATATTCGACATTGCGCGGATCCTGGCCGATGAGTTCCGACTTCAACTCCGAGATCAGCCCGACGATTGCGGCCGCACCTGCGTCGGGATTGGCTTCGCCATAGCCGGAGATGCCGGCGTCCGTATCGATACGGATCAAGGTCGCCTTGCCGTGGTACGCGACCACCGCCGTCTTGATGTCCACGATCTTCATCGAATCCTCCCCGTGATGCTTACAGACGCAGATTTCTATCTAAGCCAAACTTGTCTAATAAGCATACAAGATGAAGCGATAAGACGTAAACCCCCTTTGAGGGATTTTGCGTGAATGGCCCATCAACCATTTAATACCATTGAATTATTTGAGAAACTCGTGGCTCCCGATCAGGAATCACAAATCGCAAGAGCCTACTTGTTAGACGAGTATATAAGCGTATAAATTAGGTTTCAGCAGGGCGATAGCCCACGCATGCCGTCAATCAGGAGGAACAGGATGCAACAGCGACAGCTCGGATCGTCGCCGGTCAAGGTATCGGAGATCGGCCTTGGGACTTGGGGTATGTCCGGCGCGTTTTGGGGCGCGGCCGACGATGAGGAATCGATCCGGGTGATCAGACGCGCCCTGGAGCTCGGCATCACGCTGATCGATACGGCCGAAGCCTATGGACATGGCCATGCCGAGGAGGTCGTCGGCAAGGCGCTGGCCGGCCGCCGGGGCAATGCTGTTATCGCGACCAAGGTCGCGCCCAACCATCTCGAACCCGCCGCGATTGAGGCGGCACTCGACGGTTCGTTGAAGCGCATGCAGACGGACTATGTCGACGTCTATTTCGTTCACTGGCCGAACTCGGATTTTCCGATCGGCCCGACCATGGAGATGATGGAGCGGCTGCGCTCGTCAGGGCGCATCAGGGCGGTCGGCGTTTCGAATTTCAGCACCGCCGACATGGACAGTGCGCGCCAGCATGGCGTGATCGATGTTCTCCAGCCGCCCTACAACATGCTGTGGCGCGAGGTCGAGGCTGAGACGCTGCCCTATTGCCGCAAGCACAATATCGGCGTGATGCCTTATAGCGGTCTCGCCCAGGGACTGCTTACCGGCCTGTTGTCAGCGGATACCAAATTCGTCGAGGGCGATGAGCGTCGTACCACCGTTCTTTTCCAGCCGGGCACCTACGAGCGCGCGGTGAACGCCGTCGACGCCCTCAAGCCGATCGCGGCGCGCTATGGCAGGACGGTTCCGCAGCTTGCGATCCAGTGGCTGACCAGCAGGCCGGGCGTCAGCTCGCCGCTGGTCGGCGCGCGCACCGTCAAGGAGCTGGAGGAAAATGTCGAGAGCGCCGGCTGGACGATTTCCGACGCGGACATAGCCGCCATCGACAGGATTACCGCGCCGGTGTGGGCGGAAATCAAGGACAAGGGCGACATGTTCGGTTTCCGTGCACGCCAGCGCCAGGAACAGCAAGCGAAGAGAGCTTAGTTCACTTTTCCGGATTGCTCCAAATCAAGCCGTGTCCTCCCGACACGCTGCGGTGCGGCCAGCGCCAATGCTGGCTGCGCCGCTCCTTCATCGAGGCAAGCCGACCGCGGTGGTTTTCTTGAGGTGCCGGCGCATGGCTTCTTCCGCTCGCTTTTCATCGCGCGCCACGAGCGCCTCGTAGATTGCCCTGTGCATCTCCGTCGCCGAGGGCAGCGCATGCGGCATCTGATTGCTAATGCGCCTGCTCGCCATCTGCCACCACCGGGACGAATACATGAAACGGTCGAGGATCCTGTTCTGGGCCGCCCGGCAAATCTCCATGTGGAAATCCAGGTCGAGTTTCAGATAGGCGTCCGGATTGTCCTCGCTGGCCGACATCGCCGCCAGCAAGGTGCCAAGACGCTCAAGGTTTTCCTTGGTCATATGCTTGGCCGCGATCGCGGCGATGGCCGGTTCGATGATTATCCGCGTCGCATGCGCTTCGGCCAAAATCTCGCGGCTCTGCTCGGGCGGCAGCCAGTCGATGAGCAATGGACTGAGATAGTCCCACTCTTCGGCCGGACGCACCACCACGCGTCGTCCTTGCGCGATCTCGATCATGTCGAGAGACGCCAGGATCTTCAGCGCCTCTCGCGCGACCGCGCGCGAAACCCCGAACTCCTGAAGGATCTGCTGTTCCGACGGTCCCTGGCCACCGGTGATGCCGCTGCTGGCGATTCGACGCGCGAGCACGCCGGCCACCTGCTTGGGCAAAGTTTGAAGCTTGACCTCCATGGCATCCATCATTAACATCCACTTGTCTGATAAGCTTATAGGCTGATAGCTAGATATGCAGTCAACTTATCTCATGGATGCTCACTAACCCATAACTCGGTCTGCGGGAAGGGAGGATCGAACGGTGGAGGTCCCCGACAGTTCCATTCCTGGCTTTCCGTCGTCCGAGATCAGGATCGTTACGCTTTCGCGTTGGGACAAACGTGCCTAATCGCCCGGCGGGCGCGCAAGCGTCGTCCGGGACGTAATCCAGGCAGTATCGCGGCGGGAGGAGCAAGCCGCCGCGGACTTGCCAGAAAGGTTGAAAGTTATCGGCCGACCCCTGGATGGGCCGACCAATCAAACCAAGGAGGAGATTGTGATGTCCGCAAACCTATCGAGACGCAAATTCCTGGCCGCAAGCGCGGCAGTGACGGCCGGCTCGCTCGCCGCGCCGTGGATTGCCAGGGCAGACGCGAACGAGATCACCGCACTGCTGATCACCGGCGGCCCGCTCTATCCCAAATACTGGGAAAAGATCGTTCAGGATTTCACCGCCAAGACCGGCGTAAAGGTTCGCTACGACCTGTTGGAATTTACCCCGCTGACGGCGAAGGTGGTCACGCTGAGCGCGGCGCGATCAAGCCAATACGACGTCTACAGCACCCACACGGCGCAGATCGATTCCTACTTCAACCATTTCGCTCCGCTGAACAGCTATTTCAGCGATTCCGAACTGGCGGAATTCTATCCGGTTGCGGTCAAGTACCTGCGCGACCCCAAGACAGGTAATCTGGCGGCCATTCCGCGCAACATGGATTCCCGCGTCCAGTACTACCGCAGCGACATCTACCAGGAGAAAGGCCTGAAGCCGGCCGAGACCTGGGAGGAACTCGTCGATGTCGGGCTGAAACTGACCGGCAATGGCCATTATGGGCTGGTCGTGCCGGGGCAGGGCGACCCCGCGCAACGCACCTTCAGCGATCTGCTCTGGCAAGCCGGCGGCGATTGGGTGGACCAGGCCAACAAACCGGCTTTCAATTCCGAAGCCGGCATCAAGGCCCTGACCTTCTATCGCGATCTCATCCAGAAGCACAAAATCGTGCCGCCCGACGCGGTCGGCTATCAGTGGAACGAAAATTCGACCGAATTCTCCTCGGGCACGGTCTATGCCAATTTCGATTGGCCGGGCGCCTTCGCGACCCTGTCCAATCCGGAGACCTCCCGCGTCGTCGGCAAATGGTCGACAGCACCTTATGTCAGGGACAAGGCGGCGATCTCATGCGCCATCTCCCATGCCATGGCGCTCAATGGGCAATCCGGACGCAAGGAAGCCGCCGTCGAATTCATCAAATATACGGTCGGTCCGGAAGCGCAGCGGCTGCAGTTCGATCAGTTCACCAACTTCCCCAGCAGCCAGGCGATCGCCAAGGAAGTGATATCAGCGGCAAAGGGGCCTCAGGCCGTGTGGCTGCAGCAACTCGAGACGACGATAGCCAACGGCAAGGAATGGCCGAAGCTCGCCGGCTTCTCGAAAGTCTGCACGCTGATGTTCTCGGCCATCGAACAGGCCCTGACCGACCAGGCCTCTCCCGCCGACTCGCTCAACCAGGCGGCGACCGAGGCCGAGGAGATCATGCGCCGGGCCGGAGCTTACGATTGACGATGCCGCCCGTCGCGCAGCATCAGGTGCCGGGGCGTCGGCGACGTTCGCCGCTGCCCTACACCTGGCAGAGAGGATACCTTCTGGCCAGCCCGGCGCTCCTCGTCATGCTGGCCATCCTGATCTACCCGCTTGGATACTCGTTCATCATGAGTTTCTTCCGCTGGGATCTCAGCGGCTCGGCGCCTTTCATCGGGATGGGCAATTACACCGACGAACTCTTCGGCCGCCAGTTCAACCAGGCGCTGCGAAATCAGGCCATATTCAGCATCATTTCCATCACGATCGAGGTGGTGGCTGGAATGGCGATCGCCGTGCTCGTCAACGGCAAATTGCGCGGCATGCGGCTCGCCCGCACTTTGCTTTTGGTGCCGCCGATGATCGCGCCCGCCGTGGTGGGCCTGAATTTCCGCTGGCTGTTCAACACCCAGTACGGTCTGGTCGACGCGCTGCTGCGCATGTTCAATCTGCCCGACATTCCATGGCTCAACGACCCCACCTGGGCTCTTGTCTCGGTGATCGTCGCCGATGTCTGGCAGAACACGCCGCTGATGGTGCTGCTGTTCCTCGCCGGCCTGCAGTCCTTGCCGCAGGAGCCGCTCGAAGCCGCTACGGTGGACGGCGCCACGCCATGGCAGCGCTTCTGGCACATCGTGCTGCCGCTGATGCGCCCGGTCATCATGATAGCGCTGATGCTGCGCATCATCGACACGTTCCGGACCTTCGACGTCGTGTGGCTGATGACGCAGGGCGGGCCGGGTGGCGCCACCAACCTGCTCACCGTTTACTCCTACCTGCTGGCGTTTCAGGCGGTGGATTTCGGGCACGCGGCGGCGGTCTCCTACATCGCGCTCGGGATGTCGCTGTTCGTGCTCGGGCTCCTCTACGGAGTGCCGTGGCTGATTGCGAAACGGAGAGCGATATGAGCGAAGCCGCCATCGTCACCGCACGCGCCAGGCCAAAGCGCCGCCGACGCCGGTTCACGGCAGGGACCGCTGGTCAATACCTGGCGCTGGCCTTGACCGTCGCCTTCACCGTCTTTCCGCTTGTGTGGCTGTTCCTGACCTCGATCCGCAGTTCGGCCGACATCTTCTCCGTCCCGGTACACATTATCCCCGAGACCGCGACCCTGACACAATACGTGGCGGTTTTCGCCGAGTACGACACGATGGGTTATGTCTGGAACACCGTCATCGTCTCGATAGCGACGGTCATCCTGGTCCATCTGCTGGCCATTCCTTGCGCCTATGCGCTGTCGCGCTTCAGGATGCCTGGCGCCATGCTGATTTTCGGGCTGCTTTTGATCATGCGCATGATCCCGGTCATCGCGCTTGCCATACCGCTCTTTGCCGTATTTGCCGCCTTGGGCCTGCTCGACACCATCTGGGCGCTGATCCTGAGCCATACGGCGGCCAAACTGCCTGTCGCCATCTGGCTGCTCCTGGGCTTCATCCAGGATGTGCCGAAGGAGATCGAGGAGGCAGCCCAGTCGGACGGCGCCGGCACGGTGCGCACTTTGGTCCAGATCGTGGCGCCGCTGATTGCACCTGGCATCGGCGCGAGCGCGGTCATCACCTTCCTCTTCACCTGGAACGACCTGCTGCTCGCCTTGACGCTGACCTCGAGCAAGGCCGCGCAGACGCTGCCGGTCGGGCTCACCAACTTCGTCTCGCAGTACGGCATCGACTGGGGCGCCATGTCGGCTGCCGGCGTCCTCATGGTCATCCCGACCCTTGTGTTCGTCTGGTTTGCCCAGGGCCTGCTGGTCAAGGGCCTCACAACCGGCGCGGTTCGCGGCTGAACGGCGGACATGCGCCACAAGGAACTCGATGGCTTCGACGACGGGTTGGATACGCAACTGAATGACGATCGATGAGGTTGTCACCTCACCGTGCAATGGAGGAAACGGCATGGCAGCTGACCAGATACCGGCGATATCAGATATTTCCCGACCGCCGAGAGAATTGGTCGACGCGCTTGCGGCGATCGGCTCGGCGACACTGGCCAGCGAGCTTTACCATAAGATGGGCATTCGCGACCCGCAAATACGAGGCCCGCATCCTCTGAGACCTGGCCGCACGGCGGCGGGACCTGCTCTCACGCTCCAGTGCATGCCGAAGCGCGAGGATCTCTACAACGAGACCGAGTATGAGGAGCCGGAGCGGCAGTTGCACCGTCACGTGCTTTACCCCACGCAACCGGGCGACATGGTGGTGGTCGATGCACGCGGCGACCTCGGCAGCGGCATCTTCGGTGAGATGATGCTGACCTATTTCGCCGGGCGCGGCGGGGCCGGCGTGGTGGTCGATGGCTGCATCCGCGATTCGGCCCAGGCGGCGGCATTGGATATCGGCATCTGGGTGAGGGACGTCACGCCGAATTTCCACGCCCAGACCAACATCGTCCCCTTTGCCGTCAACGTTCCCATCGCCTGCTCTAACGTGCTTGTCATCCCTGGCGACATCATTGTCGCCGACGATGACGGCGTGGTCGTCGTGCCTATCGCCCTTGCGGCAAAATTGGTTGAACTCGCCGGCGCGCATATCGAGTGGGAAGAGTTTTCGCGCTCGCGCCTGGCGCAAGGAGGAGACCTGCGGAAATACTACCCGCTGAGTCCCGAGGGCGAGGCCGAATACCGCGCATGGCGGCATGCTCAACAGAAATGAGTGATGCCGGACGGGAGGAAACCAGATGTCTGCAATCGAAATAGAACAGCTCGGCAAGAGCTTCGGCGCCGTGGAAGTTCTGCGCGACGTGAACATCGAAATCGCGAGCGGCGAGTTTGTGGTGCTGGTCGGTCCGTCGGGCTGCGGCAAGTCCACGCTGCTGCGCATGATAGCCGGGCTGGAAGAGCAGACGACAGGCGAGATCCGCATCGGCGGACGCGTCGTCGACGAAATGCCCGCCAAGTCGCGCGACATAGCGATGGTCTTCCAGAGTTACGCGCTCTATCCGCATATGAGCGTCGCCGACAATATGAGCTTCGCGCTTCGGCTGGCCAAGGTTCCCAGGCAAGAGATCGTCTCGAGGGTGAAGGCGGCGGCCGAAATCCTTGGTCTGCAGGATTTGCTTGGCCGCATGCCGCGGCAATTGTCCGGCGGCCAGCGCCAGCGCGTCGCCATGGGCCGCGCCATCGTGCGCGACCCCTCCGCCTTTCTGTTCGACGAGCCGCTCAGCAATCTCGACGCCAAGCTGCGCGTGAAGATGCGGGCCGAGATCAAGAAGCTTCACCAGCGGCTCGGCCGCACCAGCATCTACGTGACCCACGACCAGACCGAGGCGATGACGCTCGCCGACCGCATCGTGGTGCTGAACAAAGGCCGCATCGAACAGATCGGAACGCCCTCCGAACTCTACGAGAACCCGGCCAATCTGTTCGTTGCGAGCTTCATAGGATCTCCGGAAATGAACCTGGTCAGGGGCCGCGTCGAGAGTGGCGCATTCATCGCCGAACAAGGCCTGCGCCTGCCACTGCCGAAGGAGGCAGGGATAGGGAACAGGCAAGGCGTGGTTTACGGGATTCGCCCCCAGCACATCGCTGTCGGTGGCAGTCACGCAAAGGCGAGGGTCCAAGTGGTCGAGCCAACCGGGGAAGCCCAGGAAATCACCCTAACTGCTGATGGCGTCGACCTGATGGCGGAAATCCGGGAACAGCCACCATTCAAACCTGATCAAGAGGTGAACCTGGAGATCTTGGTGCACAAGGTGCGTCTGTTCGACACCCAGAGCGGCACCAGGATAAACTAGGGGGCGCTTGTTCTCTCGACACTGTCCACCTTCGCCAAGGCGATGCGCCCGCTCGGCTGCTCATCCCCATCGATGAGAATGCGCTCCGCCGCTCCATCAAGATCCTCATACTGGCCGCTTCTCAGGGCCCACAGAAAGCCGCTCAGTCCAAGCGCCCCGAGGAAGAGCGCCACGGGGATGAGATAGACGAGCGTCGTCATGGGTGTTGGACCGACAGGCCGGGGCGTTCGCGCCGGTTGCGCGAAGTGTTTTCAGGCGATGAGCTTTTCGCGAAACCTTGCAGCCGCATGGCGTTTCCGATCACCAGCAGCGACGAGGCGGACATCGCAATCGCCGCGATGAGCGGCGTCACGTGCCCCGATATGGCGATCGGCACGGCGAACGCGTTGTAGACAATGGCAATGGCGATGTTCTGTCGAATGAGCCGGCCTGCCTTTCGCGAGATATCCAACGCCAAGGGCACCGCCAGTAGGCTTTCGCGCAGGAAGACGAAATCGGCGGCATTGCGACCGACATCGGCCGCGGTGGCCGGGGCCATCGAGACATGCGCCGCGCCGAGCGCCGGCGTATCGTTGAGTCCGTCGCCCACCATTAGGACCTTGTGGCCTTCCCTCGACAGCGCCTCGATCCACTCGACCTTGCCGGACGGGAGCAGGGCCGGAACGAAGTCCTCGATCCCCAAGGTCTTGGCGACGTCGCGACAGGCGTTGGCGGTGTCGCCGGACAACATCTGGACCGACATTCCGGCATCCTGCAGTTGCCCGACCGCGGCCTTGGCGTCGGCGCGCGCGGCGTCTTCGAAGGCAAAGGTGGCAACGATCATCCCGTTCTTCGAAAGCACCGTCCCGCCATAGCCGCCATATTTGCCTTCGCCGCCGGTCCGCGCCTTCCATCCAGCCCATCCGCGCCGGCCGAGGCGCCAGGTGTTGCCTTCGGTGACGGCTTCCATTCCGAAGCCGGGGTGCTCGCTGACGGACTGGAGACCGGGTTGACTGGAAGAGCCCGCGAAACCGGCTATGGCCTTCGAGAATGGATGGCGCGAATGCGAGGCCATGTCGGCCGCGATCGCCAGCATGGCCGGGTCGATGGATGGCCCATTGATCAGCCTTGGCCGTCCGAGCGTGAGGGTCCCGGTCTTGTCGAACAGCACCGTATCGATCGCCGCCAGTCGTTCCATGGCCGAACCGTCCTTGACCATGACGCCGGCCTCGAAAAGACGTCGCGCCGCGACGACCTGCACGATCGGCACGGCCAGGCCGAGCGCGCACGGGCAAGTGATGATGAGAACGGCAATCGCGATCGTCATTGCCAGATGCCAGTCGCCCGAAGCGACCATCCATCCAAGGAACGTCAGCAAGGCAGCGAGATGGACCACCGGAGCGTAGAGCGCCGAGACCCGGTCGGCGATCCTGCGATACTGCGAGCGGCCGCCCTCCGCGGCTTCCATGAGCCGGACCATTTCGGCCAGGAAAGAATCCTTCGCCGCGGCCGTCGCCTGCATGGTCAGCGGGCCGGTGAGATTGAGCGTGCCTGCCTGAACCTGGGCTCCCGCTCCCACGGTCCGGGGCGTGCTTTCCCCGGATACCAGTGAACAATCGATATCCGAAATACCGCTGAGGATATTGCCGTCGACCGGAATTCGCTCGCCGGCGGCGATGTGCAGCGCCATGCCCGGTTCGATCTCGCCGACCGGCAGGTAATCGCGCACGCCATCACCGCGCAGCACGACGGCGCCGCGCGCCGCGAGCCGCGACAGGCCATTCACTGCGGTGCGCGCCCGTTCGCGCATGACGTGGTCAAGCGTGCGGCCGATCAGGAGGAAGAACAGCAGCGAAACGGAAGCGTCAAAATAGGCGTGGTCGCCATGGTTGACGGTTTCGTAGAGGCTCATGGCGTAGGCAAGTGACACGCCGACCGCAATCGGGACGTCCATGTTCATGCGCCCGTGGCGCAATGCATTCCAGGCCGAGCGGAAATAGATGCCGCCGGCAAAGGCCAATGCCGGGATGGCGATCAGCGCCGAGACCCAGTGGAACAGGTCGCGGGTCGCGCCTTCGGCGCCGGACCAGACCGAGACCGACAGCAGCATGATGTTGCCGGCGGCAAAACCCGCGACCGCGACCGCCCGGATCAGCTCCGAAAGCGTCTTGTCCTTGCTGCCGGTCTCCGGATCGAAGAGATGCGCTTGGTAGCCCAGCCGCCCGAGCGTTGCGAAAAATGGCGGAGCCTCGTCGCCATGCCACTGGACCGAGACCCGTTTGGTCGACAGGTTGACGCGAGCGCTCTCGACGCGATCGAGCTTTCCCAGTGCCGTCTCGATCGTCTGGATGCAGGCCGCGCAGTGGACCGTGGGTACCGAAAGATCGGTCTGGCAAAGGTTGTCGCCGATCGATCGGCTTGCCAGCCTGATCTCCTGGCTGGACGGCAGAACCGATGTGGCGCCCGCCAGATCCAGCGTCATTTCAGCGCCAGGTGCACAACAGCTCATTTCATCGCCCCATGGGAAATCATGATCCTGCGGACGTCACGATAGGCTTTGTCCAGACCGGCATCGGCGTCGACTTCGACGATCCAGACACCATCCTTCGGCGTATGCTGCGCGGCGAAGTCCTGACCCGAGGCGAGGGTGAGCGTGATGGCCTTGTCCTCCTTCTCATAGGCGGGATGGCGAAACAGCACCTTGACGCCATGCAAGGCAACCGGCTTACCTCCGGCATCGGTAAGGCTGTAGCGAACCTCGCCCGCTGCGATGGTCAGTTTGCCGGTCCAGCCGAGGGCCGCCTGCGCGCGCCCCTCCTCGGCTTTCTTGTTGAATTGCTGGCTCGCCACATAGGTGTTCTCGACCACCAGGCCGGTCCAACTCGTGCTGGCGAGCGTCGCCATGGTCAGATTGACCGCGATGACCACGCCGAAGAAGGCAAGGACGATGGCCAGCATGTGCCTGCCGGTGAATTCGCGGGACTTTTGCGCCTTGGCGGTCATCTGGCGATCTCCGGTGCGTTGAAGGTGGCGGTGTATTCGTCCGACTCGAAGCTCGCCTTGTCCTCGGCCCGGAACTTGAAGGTCTGTGCCGTGCCCTGGATCTGGCCTGCCGGCTGACGTACGAAAACCTTCAGCATCTTCAGCCGGTCGGGTTCGACCGAGATGGGAACGGAGCGGCCTGCCGGCTGATCGATGCCGACCACGCTCATCTCTGCTCCTTCCAGGCCCTGAAGGGTGACGACGATCGTCCTGGGCTCGGGGATCATGTTGAGCAGCTTGACGGTGTAGCCATTGCGGATGGAACCGTCGGAAAGAGTGACGAACTGCGGATTGCGGTCGTGCAGCACGTTCACTTCGAGCCGGTCGCGCGTCAGCAGCGAATACAGCAGCCCAAGGCCGATCAGCGACCACAGGCCCATGTAGACGTAGGTGCGCGGCCGAAAGATCTTGCGAATGTGGAAATGGGCCACCTTGTCGGAGAACAGGCCGTCAGCGGTTCGGACCAGCGACGGATTGACTGAACCCGAGCCCCCGGCGGTCGCCAGCATCATGTTGGCGTTGTAGTCGGAGAGCGTCGCGTAGGAGATCAACCCATGCTCCCTGCCGAGCTTGTCCATGACGCCGTCGCAAGCGTCGATGCAGAGCGCGCAGGTGATGCATTCGAGTTGCTGGCCGTCGCGGATGTCGATCCCCATCGGGCAAACCGCGACGCAGGCGTTGCAGTCGACGCAGTCGCCGACAGGCTGCCCCGCGGCGATCACCTTCTTGGCGTGGCGCGAGCGCGGCTCCCCGCGCCAGTCATTGTAGGTGACGGTGAGGGAGTTCTCGTCGAGCATGGCCGCCTGGATGCGCGGCCACGGGCACATATAGGTGCAGACCTGCTCGCGCATCAGCCCGCCGAACGTATAGGTCGTCGCCGTCAGTACGGCGATGGTGATGTAGGCGACGGGAGCCGCCGTGCCGGTGAAGATTTCGCCGGCCAGCGTTGGCGCATCGGCGAAATAGAAGATCCAGGCGCCGCCGGTGGCCGCGCCTATGACCAGCCAGATGGCGTGTTTCGAGACCCGCAGCACGAGCTTGCGGGCGGTCCAGGGGCCGGCATCGAGCTTCATGCGAGCGTTGCGGTCGCCCTCGATGGCGCGCTCGACGACCAGAAATAGATCGACCCAAACGGTCTGCGGGCACGTATAGCCGCACCAGGCGCGCCCGACCGTCGAGGTGATCAGGAAGAGGCCGACGCCGGCCATGACCAGGAGGCCGGCCACATAGTAGAATTCCTGCGGCCATATTTCGATGAAGAAGAAGTAGAAGCGCCGGTTGGCGACATCGAGCAGCACGGCCTGGTCCGGGGCGAACGGACCGCGATCCCATCGCAACCACGGCGTCAGGTAGTAAATGCCGAGCGTGATCGCCATCACGAGCCATTTGAACTGGCGAAAGCTGCCCGATGCACGCTTGGGGAAAACCTTCTTGCGCGCAGCATACAATGGCTGGCGCACTTTGGCGGAGTTGACCGCCTCTGCTTCGAGCCGTTCCACCTGCGTATTGTCCAGCACCGGTCTCTCCCGTCATGCAGCTTGAGATTTCGCCAGGCGGTCGCCCTATCGATGCGTGGCAGCGCGAAATGCAGCGTCGACCGGACTTTGCCTCCGGTTGGATCGCGACGCGTTGATGCAGGTCAATCCCGGGACTAGAATACAGTCGAGGCCCGGCAGGGCCGGGCCTCGTCGCCTGGACGGAGAGGGCAGGAGAATAGGCCCCCGTCGCTATTCTCCGCCGCCAAGCGAATGTACGTAGACTGCGAGCTCCTTGACCTTGGTCTCGCCGAGACGGTCGATCCAGGCTGGCATCACGCCGTGTTTCGGCGCGCGCACCTGGGCGGCGATGGCTGCCTCGCCGGACCCGTAGAGCCAGATGGCATCGGTCAGATCGGGGGCGCCGAACTCCCTGTTGCCTTTCGCGTTGGCGCCATGACAGGCGACGCAGTTTTCCGCGAAGACCTTGGCGCCGGGCTCGATCAGACTTGCGTCCTGGACCTTGCCGGAGAGGCTCGCCACGTAGGCGCTGACCTGTGTGATTTGCTCGGGCGTGATGATGTCGCCAAAGCCCGGCATCTCGGAGATGCGTGTGTCCGGGTCGGACGCGAAGCGGATGCCGTGCGTGATCGTCTGCTGGATCTGGTCGGCCTTGCCGCCCCACAGCCAGTCGTCGTCATTCAGGTTGGGAAAGCCCTTGGACCCCTGTGCGCCCGAGCCATGACACTGAACGCAATTGACCTTGAATGTGGCTCCGCCGGCCGCGACCGCGAATTCACGGAGGGCATCGTCGGCGGCAATCTCGGACACGGTCTTCGATTGAATTGCCGCGACATACTTGCCCTTCGCAAGTTCGGCCGCCGCCAGCTCGTTCTTGACGTCATTTCGGCTCGAATAGCCAAGCAGCCCACTCGTCGCGGAGGACAGCATCGGCCATGCCGGATAGGCGATGGTGTAGCCGATCGCCCAGGCGATGGTGATGTAGAACGTTATCACCCACCACCTGGGAAGAGGGTTGTTGAGTTCCCTGATGCCATCCCATTCATGGCCGGTCGTCGAGATGCCCGACACGTCGTCGATATGCTCTGTGCTCATGATCAGTCATCCTTGAGGGGAATGCGGGCGGCTTCATCGGCCTGGCTGCGGCCGCCTGGTCGAAGTGCGAAGGCAATGCATCCGACAAAAAAGAGCGCCATCGCCAGCAAGCCCCAACTGTCAGCGAATTCCCGCATCAGATTGTAGTCCATGGTCGTCCTCCTCAGCGGTAACCGGCGGCTTCGTCGTAGTGTTTGAAATCGACCAGCGTGCCGAGCATCTGCAGATAGGCGACAAGCGCGTCCATCTCGGTGACCTGCTGCGGATTGCCGTCGAGATCGCCGACCTTCGCTTTCGGATAGCGGGCCAAGAGGCCGGATGTGTCGGCGTTGGGATCGGCCTGCGCCGTCAAATCGGCGTTGGCGTTCGCGATCATGTCGTCGGAGTAGGGGACGCCAACGCGCCTGTTCGCAACCAGATGCGTCGAGAAGTCCTTCACCTCGATCGGCTTGTCCTTGAGAAAGGCATAGCCCGGCATGATCGATTCCGGCACCACCGATCGGGGATCGGACAGATGCTGCACATGCCACGTGTTCGAGTAGCGGTCGCCGACCCGGGCCAGATCCGGCCCGGTTCGCTTTGATCCCCATTGGAACGGGTGATCGTACATCGACTCGGCCGCCAGGCTGTAATGACCATAGCGCTCGACCTCGTCCCGGAATGGCCTGATCATCTGGCTGTGGCAGAGGTAGCAGCCCTCACGCACATAGATATTGCGGCCGGCGAGTTCGAGCGGCGAGTAAGGCCGCATGCCTTCGACCTTCTCGATCGTATTGTCGAGATAGAAGAGCGGGGCGATCTCGACGATGCCGCCGACCGTCACCACCAGAAGGGAACCAACGAGAAGAAGCGTGGCGTTCTTCTCGATGATCGCGTGTCTGTCCATCAAGCCCATTTCTGGCTCCTATTGTGCAGGCTGGAGAGCGGGAACGGAGCCCGGCAACGGTTGCTCCTGGCGCTGGTGGCCGAGGATCGTCATGGTGATGTTCCAGGCCATGATCAGGGCGCCGGACAGGTACATGGCTCCGCCGATGGCGCGCATGACGTAGTAGGGATGCATGGCGGCGACGGTTTCGGCGAAGGAGTAGACCAGGAAGCCCTGCTCGTCGTATTCGCGCCACATCAGGCCCTGCATGATGCCGGAAACCCACATGACCGCGGCGTAGACGACGATGCCGAGTGTCGCCAGCCAGAAGTGCCAGGTCACGAGGCGCAGCGAGTAGAGGCGTTCACGGTTCCACAGCTTCGGCACCATGTAATAGATCGCGCCGAACGAGATCATGCCGACCCAGCCGAGTGCGCCGGAATGAACGTGGCCGATGGTCCAGTCGGTGTAGTGGCTGAGCGAGTTGACCGACTTGATCGACATCATCGGGCCTTCGAAGGTCGACATGCCGTAGAAGGCGATGGCGATCACCATCATGCGGATGATCGGATCGGTGCGGATCTTGTCCCAGGCACCGGACAGCGTCATCAGGCCGTTGATCATCCCGCCCCATGACGGCATCCAGAGCATGATCGAGAACACCATGCCGAGCGTCTGCGCCCAATCGGGCAGGGCGGTATAGTGGAGATGATGCGGGCCAGCCCAGATATAGAGGAAGATCAGCGCCCAGAAGTGGATGATCGAAAGGCGATAGGAGTAGACCGGCCGGTTGGCCTGCTTGGGCACGAAGTAATACATCATGCCGAGGAAGCCGGCCGTCAGGAAGAAGCCGACCGCATTGTGGCCATACCACCATTGCGTCAGCGCATCCTGGACACCGGAAAATGCGGAATAACTCTTCGAGCCCAGGAAGGAGGCCGGCATCGACAGGTTGTTGACCACATGCAGCATCGCGATGGTCACGATGAACGACAGGTAGAACCAGTTGGCGACGTAGATATGCGGTTCCTTGCGCTTCAGGATCGTGCCGAGGAACAGGAGGAGATAGGCGACCCAGACGATGGTCAGCCAGATGTCGACATACCATTCAGGCTCGGCGTATTCGCGGGATTCGGTAATGCCGAGCAGATAGCCGGTGGCCGCCATGACGATGAAAAGCTGGTAGCCCCAGAACACGAACCAGGCGAGATTGCCGCCGAAAAGCCGGGCGCGGCAGGTGCGCTGCACCACATACATTGACGTGCAAAGCAGAGCGTTGCCGCCGAAGGCAAAAACGACGCCGGATGTGTGCAGCGGCCGCAAGCGCCCAAAATTGAACCAGGGCTGGATGTTGAGATCCGGGTAGGCAAGCTGCAGCGCGATGACCACGCCGACGAGCATGCCGACCACGCCCCAGAACATGGTGGCGATGGCGCCGTAGCGGATCGGCCCATCCATATAGGCGGACGGATCGATCCGCGCTGCCGGCGCGAAACTGGTCTTGCGCAGAAGAATAGCGATAAAGCCCAGCAGCACGATGAACAGCACCCACATATGCTGGCGGAAAGGCTCATCCACGCCAAAGCCGGCGGCCACCAGGGCCGCGAATGCAAACAGGCTTAGAGCCACAGTTTCAGTGCCGAATTTCATGACATGTCCCCGACCTCGGATTCCGTGCGCGGAAAACAATCCGCATCAGCACCAATTCCTCAGCCGGGTTGCCGGCGCCTTGATCCATGTCAAAGCCCACCGCGTTATCATTGGGCAGCGTAAGCCTTGTGAAAGACCGGAGGCTGACATTGAATTCGGAGAAAGTGCGAGGATCGTCGCTGTTTGAAAACTACCGGGACATCTCCACGCTGGCCGGGCGGGAGGCCGTCCCGACCGCTGTGATGCGGCGTGCGCATGACGAGAAACTCCGCCTTTGCGATGCTTTGGAAAAAATCGCGGACGCTCTGCCGGGTGTTGATCGGATGATATGCCTCAGCACAGCCAACTCGATCGTGCCGCTTCTGCGCAGTATCCATCAGTACGAAGAGGCGATCATTTTTCCGGCTTACGAGGAGGCGGTGGTCGGCAGCGAGGCGAACCTTGCCTCGACCCGACGATTGCGGGCCGAGCATGTGGAAGACGAATGCTTTGCCGGTGAGGTGACTGAAATCCTGCTGGCCATCGGACATGGCGAGACAGTCGAGAATCCCGAAGCCATCGGGTTCATGTTGCGCGGCCTGTTCGAGAACTTGCGCCGGCACATCGCGTTTGAACGCGAGCACGTGCTGCCGATGATCGGGATCGCTGATTGAGGTCAGGCGCCAGAGCGGCCGGCCAAGCGGGTAAGGCTGGTCACCGTTACATGTCGATTGTTCTCGGTCCGGATTAGCCCATCTGTCCGCAGCCGGGTCAACTGGCGGCTCACCGTCTCGATCGTCAGGCCGAGGAAATCGGCGATGTCGGCGCGTGTGAGCGGCAGCTCGAAGCTCGTCGCGTTGGTGGCCGGATCGAGCGTGGGATCGATGTTTCTGGCAATCATCAGGAGGAAGCTTGCCACTTTTTCGGCGGCCGTCTTGCGTCCCAGCGTCACCATCCAGTCGCGTGCTTCGTCAAGCTCGTTCAATGTCTGCTTGAGCAGGCGATGCTCGAGCTCTTGCGATTCCCTCATCATTCTCTCGATGGACGCTCTTGGAAACGAGCACAGGGAGACGGCCGTTGCCGCTTCGGCGTTGATAGCGCTTTCCACCTTGAATGGCCGCCCCAGAAAATCGGGAGCAAACTGAAGCCCGACAATCTGTTGGCGACCGTCCGAAAGGCTTTTCGTCAGCTTCACCACGCCGGAAAGCACGTTGGAATAGCTGTCGACGGTCTCGGCGTCGCCAATCAGTTCCACGCCCGGTTCAATGGTGTGCTTTGACGAAATCTTGGCGAGCCCGACCAATTGATCGGCGTCGAGCGCACCGCAGACGCCGCGATGCCGCGCCTCGCATGATTGGCAAAGCACGGGAATGCCGGCGCTATGAACATCTTGACGCACTGTCATCACGATCGTCCCATGGCCCTGGGTATCGGCAAGATAAGTGTCGGCCATTGAAAAAGCCTTGTGACAGTTTGTCCGGTGCAAAGGCTTTGACCGAAATCAAGGCATTGGCGCGCGATTGCGGCCATTGCCTGACCTTGCAAACACAGGGAAAGCGACATGCAACCGGAAGTGGCCGCCAGGCTTGGCGAAAATGTACCGCGCTACACGAGCTATCCGACGGCGCCTCATTTCCACCCGGGGGTTGATGCGACTGTCTGTCGGACTTGGCTCGAAGCGCTCGAAAGCCATGACGAGATATCGCTCTATCTGCATATTCCCTACTGCGACAAGCTGTGCTGGTTCTGCGCATGCCACACCAAGCAGACCCGGCACTATCAGCCGGTGGCAAATTTTCTATACTCCTTGCATAGAGAGATCGAGACGATTGGCAGCCTCGTGCGCGGCAAGGGCCGGGTGCGCGCCATCCATTTCGGCGGCGGCTCGCCGACGATGCTGAAGCCCGAGGACATCCTGTCGCTGGGAAAAGCGCTGCGGGATCGTTTCGATGTGCTCGACGATGCCAGCCTCAGTGTCGAAATCGATCCCAGCGACATGGATGAGGCCCGGCTCGACGCCCTCTGCGCGATCGGCATGACGAGAGCGAGCCTCGGCGTTCAGGATTTCGATCCCAAGGTGCAGCAAGCCATCAATCGCGAGCAAAGCTTCCTGCTGACCAAGAGCGTGGTGGACGCCGTGCGGGCGCGTGGCGTGAATTCGGTGAACCTCGACCTGCTCTACGGACTGCCGCACCAGACCCTTGAGAGTGTTGCCCGGACCGTCGCCCAGGCGTTGACGTTGCAGCCCGACAGGCTGGCGCTATTCGGCTATGCACATGTTCCCTGGTTCAAGAAACATCAGACCATGATCGACGAAGCATGGCTCCCCGATTCTGCCGGACGGTTGGCGCAATCGCAGCTCGCCGCCCGGCTGATCGTGGACGCCGGATACGAGGCCCTGGGCCTGGACCATTTCGCCAAGCCGAACGATACGCTCGCCATCTCGGCTCGCACCGGCAAGATACGTCGCAATTTCCAGGGCTATACAGAGGACAATTGCGAGACGCTGATCGGGCTCGGGCCGTCCGCGATCAGCCGGTACCGCCAGGGCTACGCCCAGAACATCGTCGCAACCGGCGCATACGAGAAGGCCGTGGATTCCGGACAGCTGGCAGTGGCGCGCGGCATCGAGCTCAGCGTCGACGATCTGGCGAGAGGCTGGATCATCGAGCGTCTGATGTGCCATTTCGCCTTCTCGGCCATCGAACTGGTCGAACGCTTCGGCGACGTCGGCCAGCGACTCCTGGCCCTAGCAAGTCGACTTGCGATCAGCGGCGGCGACCTGCTGCTTCGGCTCGACGGCGAAAACTTCGTCGTGCCGAAGGACAGCCGCCCGCTTGTCAGGACGGTGGCAGCGAAGTTCGACAAGTACCTCGAAGCCGGCACGGCCAGGCATTCAGTGGCGGTCTGAGCGCCTGTCCGGTCAGAAGTGCTCGCCGACCCTGAACGGGCCGATACGCGTTCCCGCCGCGATCAGATAAGCGGTCGACCAGCCGATGAGCAGAAATCCGTTCACGCCCTCGAGCGCCGCCAGGACGCGCCAGCCATGGGCGGGAACCACGTCGCCATATCCGACCGTCGAAAAGGTGATGGTGGAAAAATAAAGCGCGGTCTCGAAGTCAGGCAAGACGCCGAGTTCAAGATATACGCCGGCCCACAGCCACACCTCGGCCGTGATGACGGCAAAGAGCCCCATGACGACGCTGATCATCGCAATCACTCGGCTGCGCCGGCCATGCATGCGGAAGCGAGCCACGAGGTGCGCCATGGCGTGGGTGATCGCGATGAGGCCGAAGGTGTGGATGAGGACCGTCAGGCTGATGACGATCGTGCCGGCGAACAGATTTATGACCATATGCTGATCGTAGCGGCGCAGCGGCGCTTTGCATTGTGCAAGATCAAACCGATGGAGGCGGCCTTCTTCTGGGGCGCCGGCCAAGAT
The DNA here is from genome assembly GCF_016756575.1 of Mesorhizobium sp. 131-3-5. Lineage (NCBI taxonomy): Bacteria > Pseudomonadati > Pseudomonadota > Alphaproteobacteria > Hyphomicrobiales > Phyllobacteriaceae > Mesorhizobium > Mesorhizobium sp. 131-3-5. The sequence goes on along the minus strand of NZ_AP023254.1, from coordinate 6,104,066 downwards.
CCGGCATTGCGCAAATATTTCGCGGTCGACTTTACCGAATTACAATCAGTCATCTGCTAAGGTACATCGATATCTCGGACGATCGCCGCCAGGCGAAGGCATGATGCCGCCCCGTCCGTGCCGGTTTGAGGCCGGCGGTTGCGCTCTTCACGCATGACTGCGGCGCCGGCGATGCGCCCTGTTTCGCCGCCGCGCCAAGCGCGTCGGCTTCCGAAAGGCTATCCGATGAAAATCCTGATCGTGGCGGCGCTGCTGGGCGCACTGCCTCTCTCCAATGCTATGTGCGCCACGCTTGGAGCACCCAGGGGCGATGTCGTCCTGACGGTCACCGGTCACATCGACAACACCAACGCTGGAAACACCGCGACCTTTGACATTGCCATGCTGCAGGCACTTGCCGGCAGGCGGGCGAGCATGGAAACCCCCTGGACCGAGGGCGCCACCGAGTTCGATGGGCCATATCTGAAGGCCGTCCTCGATGCAGCCGGCGCCCATGGCAAGACGCTGCGGGTCAAAGCCCTCAACGACTACGCGGCCGACGTTCCGGTCGAGGATGCCACCGACTATGAGACGATCCTTGCACTCAAGATGAACGGCAAGCCGATGTCGGTTCGCGACAAGGGACCCCTCTTCATGATCTACCCGTTCGACAAGAACCACGAACTCTACAACGAGAAATACTTCTCGCGTTCGGTGTGGCAGATCAAGGAAATCGAGGTCGTCGATTGAAGCCCGAGCTGATCGAGAGCCGGGAGGCCGTTCGGCGGGCCGGGAAGGCGACGCGATACCTGATCGCGGTCTCCGTGGGGCTGATGCTTGCGCTTGGGGGCGCCTTCGCCCATCTGGCCGCTAGGCAGAACACACTGCAGGATAGCATTCGCGAGGACGCCTTGTGGGCGGTCTACCAGCTGGATAGGGAAAGCCGGAGCCTCGCGCAGGCGATAGACCGGCTGACCAGCAAAAGCGCCGTCAGCGCCGAGGAGGTCAGGGCGCTCAATCTGCGCTATGACATCCTTTATTCGCGGCTCTCGATCCTCGACAATTCAAAATATGCCTCCTTCTTTGAAACCAACGAAACCTTCCGAGGCGTGCGTATGCAGGTGCGGGGTCTCGTCGTCGGACTTGAATCCGTCTTCGACCGCATAGCCGCCGACGGAGCGGTCGAGCATGCGACCTTGATCGGCGCCTCGGATACCCTTGTTCGCCTGCTGAAGGTCACGGAAGGCCTGCTCACCTACACCAACGCCTCGGTTTCGGCCTCACGCGCCGATGCCCGCGACGAGGTGATGCGGCTGCAGCAGCTGTCGGCGCTGGTCGTCCTGGCGCTGGGCTGCTCGATCGGACTGCTGATCCTGAATCTCATGCGCCAGTTGCGCATCGTTCAGGTCACTAGCCGTCAGCTTGAGGCGACGGCGGACGAATTGTCGATGGCGTACCGTGCGGCCGAGGTTGGCAACCGCGCCAAGTCCGAATTCATGGCCACCGTCGGCCATGAGATCCGCACTCCACTCAATGCCATTCTCGGCATGTCCGAACTGCTCTCCCTTTCGCAACTCGCGCCGCGCGACATGGAGAGTGTGCGTATCATCACAAGCTCCGGTCAAGCCCTACTCGAGGTCATCAATGAGATCCTCGACTTCGCCAAGATCGAACACGGCGACTTCGCCGCCGAAAGTGTTCCCTTCGACGCGCCGGCCATGTTGCGTGACGTCGCCAGGGTCATGGAGGGCAGGGCGGGCGAGCAGCGCGATCGCATCGAGATATCGAATGGCTGCGCGCATCATGGCGGATGGTACGTCGGCGATCCCACCCGGCTGCGGCGCGTGCTGCTCAATCTGTTGAGCAATGCGGTGAAATTCACCGAGAATGGCCTGATACGTCTCAGCATGGCGGAAAGCGAAGATGGGGCGCGGTTGCGCTTCCAGGTGTCCGACACCGGCATCGGAATCCCGCTGGAATCACGCCATCGCCTGTTCATGCCGTTCAGCCAGGTCGATGGCACGATCAGCAGACGCTTCGGGGGTACCGGCCTTGGGCTGGCCATCTGCAAGAAAGTGGTCGAGGGGCTCGGCGGCACGATCGGGGTCGACAGCAGCCTAGGGGTCGGGAGCTGCTTCTGGTTCGAGGTGCCGGCCAAGCGCAGCGATCCGCCCGTCGTCACCACGACGCGCGCCGTTGTGCTGCCATCATTCAACATCCTTGTGGTCGAGGACAATGCGGTGAACCGCGAGGTGGCGCAGCAGTTTCTCGAATTGCTGGGCCAACGCGCCGTTCTGGCCGCAGATGGGCGCGAAGGCGTTCGTCTGGCATCCGAATGGCAGTTCGATCTGATCCTCATGGACATGCAGATGCCGGTCATGGATGGGATCGAGGCCACCCGTACCATCAGGGCGGCGGGCCATAGGGTGCCGATCGTTGCGATGACGGCAAATGCGTCCGATGAAGATCGCAGACGCTGCATCGAGGCGGGCATGGACGGGTTCGAGGCCAAGCCGGTCACCATGGCGAGGCTCGGCCATCTGATTGACGGGCTCGCCGGAGCCGCCGGCCGAATGGCGCCTGTCATACCCCGCCTGGGCGGCGATGAAGCCGCTGACGGCGGAACTCCCATGGACCTGCGGACGCGCGAATTGATCGAGACTCTTGGACAGGATGCATTCCACAGATTGATGGATTCGTTTCTGGACGACTCCGCCGCGCTGCTTCGCGACCTGCATCGCGCAATGTCGAGCAGCGACCGGACGCTCGCCGACAGAACGCTCCATTCGCTCAAGGGCGCCGCTGCCAATCTGGGCCTGACGTCACTCGCGGCCTTGGCTGATGAGGGCCGCTGCCGACCACTCGACGTCAAGCTGACCAAGGATATCGAGCAGGAAGTTGCGCGGATCGACCGAAACGGCAGAAGGGCGGCGTAGTGATGAGCAACGAAAGCATCGGCATATTGATCGTCGAGGACAACCGCACCAACCGGATGCTGATGGAGATGCTGGTCGGCCAGATCCCGAACTGTGTTGTCACCAGCTATCCGGCGCCGGCGGATGTGCTGCGCGATCTGCCTTCGATCAGCTTCGACCTCGGCATCGTCGACTACCAGATGCCAGGCATCAACGGCATCGAGCTCATCGAACACATCCGCAGCGACCGACGGTTCGCCGACACGCCCTTCGTGATGGTGACGGCCGATGGCGACGCCAGCACGCGCATGGATGCCATCCATGCGGGCGCCATCGAATTTCTGCACAAGCCGATCGAGCCCGTGGAGTTCAAGGCTCGCACAAGAAACCTGGTGAGGCTGTGCGAGGCGCAGAAGGAGCTTGCCCACAGGGCGGAGTGGCTGAGGAGCGAGGTGGCAAAGGCCACGCTCGAACTGCGCCACCGCGAGGAAGAGATCATAAATCGCTTGACCCTCGCCGCCGGATACAAGGACCGGGAAACCGCCATGCACACGACCAGGATGGCGCACTACAGCGCCGTGCTAGCGAAACAGCTGGGATTTTCCCCCGAGCAATGCCGCGACATCCAGCTCGCGGCACCGATGCATGACATCGGCAAGGTGGGCATTCGCGATGCTATCCTCCTTAAACAGCAGAAGCTCAGCGATGCCGAGCGACAGCGGATGAACGAACACACACTGATCGGCAGCGCCATCCTCTCCGGATCGACATGCTCGCTGCTGAAACTGGCCGCCGAGATCGCTGAATCGCACCATGAGCGCTGGGACGGGGGTGGGTATCCAAACGGTCTCAAGGGTGAGGCAATTCCGCAGGTCGGACGCATCGCCGCGGTGGCCGATGTCTTCGATGCCCTCACCTCGGAGCGTCCTTACAAAGCCGCATGGCCTGTCGGCCGGGCATTCGACTACATCAAGGAACAATCCGAACGCCATTTCGACCCAGCCTGCGTCCAGGCACTGCTAGCGGCGTCCAAGGACATCCTCGAAGTGAAAGCCGCCTATCCAGACGATCCCGCCGAGAAGCGCTACATGGCTTGAAGTCGCATACAGGTGTCCAGCAACCGGGGCGCAGGTCTGCCAGTTCCCTCCTTGCCGGCTGCTTGATCCGACGCCTTTGCGCCAGATCAAAGCCCGACTGTCGTTTGTGTGCGAAACGCTCCGGAGAGGCGAGGGGGGAGCACACGCGACGTCATGTCTACCAACGGCATCAGCACAATGATCCATATGACGCTGGCCAGGGCCGTTCCCTATGTTACTGGCGCGCTGGCCGCCCATGGCTTCGACGTCGTGCAGTCCATTGGCATGAGGAGCCAAAAGCGGGCCGAAGACGGTTTCAGGATTTTCGGCTTCAGGGTGCTCGGAGTTTCCAATCGCGATATCGTCTTCCAAGGCGCCAACGGCACCGCCAACGCGATCTGGTGCAACGTGTTTCTGTCCGAGCACAGTGAAAACGCGGTCAAGGTCATGGCGGTGGATCCGCTGCCATCGGTAGCGGCGGCCGATCCATCGGCGATGAACATACGCCTGGCACTGTCCAAGGCTATACTAAGCCTTTAAGGCGCGACCGAGCCCGCAGATCTGCTTGGCGAACACCGTCTTCGTCCGAGAGCTGTCGATTTGCCCGCTGCTGTCGCAGGTGGCGGGTTCGGACTGGGAAGCCGCGCATGTGGGGACCGAAGCACGCGCCGCCTGCCGCCTGTCGGTTGTCCACGCGTCTGTTTTCTGGTGCGTCCTTTCACCGAGGCAAAGGGGAAGCAGCCCGATGCACCGACATCACATCTGAACGGCGCAGATCGTCGACCGCGTCAGGAATCGCTTCTCACGACCATTGTCGAGCGAGAACATGCCGCCGCGACCAGGCACCACGTCGATGATCAGATCGGTGTGCTTCCAGGCCTCGAATTGCGAAGCGCCGATGTAGAAGGGCGCGTCTTCGATGTGGCCGAGCAGTACATCGTGGTCGCCGACGATGAAGCCGGCGCGCGGATAGCACATGGGCGACGAGCCGTCGCAGCAGCCGCCGGATTGGTGGAACAGCACCGGCCCATGTTCGGCAACGATCTCCGCGATCAGTTCGAGGGCGGCCGGCGTCGCCGTGACCTTAGCGTGCATGGTCTTTCCGATCTCCAGTCTTGGGCGCGGCCCCTCGCGGAGCCGCGCCTGTGCGACAAAGAGCCGATCAGAAGAAGCCGAGCTTCTTCGGGCTATAGCTGACCAGCATGTTCTTGGTCTGCTGATAATGGTCGAGCATCATCTTGTGCGTCTCGCGGCCGATGCCGGACTGCTTGTAACCGCCGAAGGCCGCATGCGCGGGATAGGCGTGGTAGCAGTTGGTCCAGACGCGGCCGGCCTGGATCGCGCGGCCGAAGCGATAGGCGCGGTTGCCGTCACGTGTCCAGACGCCGGCGCCGAGCCCGTAGAGCGTGTCGTTGGCAATGCTGAGCGCTTCGTCGTCGTCCTTGAAGGTCGTGACCGAAACCACCGGTCCGAAAATCTCTTCCTGGAAGATGCGCATCTTGTTGTGGCCCCTGAACACGGTCGGCTTGACGTAATAGCCGCCCGCCAGGTCGCCAGGCAGAACATTGCGAGCGCCGCCGGTCAGCACCTCGGCGCCTTCCTGGCGGCCGATGTCGATGTAGGACAGGATCTTTTCCAGCTGCTCGGACGAGGCCTGGGCGCCAATCATCGTCGCCGGGTCGAGCGGATCGCCCTGCACGATCGCTTCGACGCGCTTGAGGGCACGTTCCATGAACCTGTCGTAGATCGATTCATGGATGAGCGCACGGCTCGGGCAGGTGCAGACCTCACCCTGGTTCAGCGCGAACATGACGAAGCCTTCGATGGCCTTGTCGAAGAAATCGTCGTCCTCGGCGACAACGTCCTTGAAGAAGATGTTGGGCGACTTGCCGCCCAGTTCCAGTGTGACGGGGATGAGGTTCTGGCTGGCATACTGCATGATCAGCCGGCCCGTCGTGGTCTCGCCGGTAAAGGCGATCTTGGCGATGCGCGGCGACGACGCGAGTGGCTTGCCGGCCTCGAGGCCGAAGCCGTTGACGATGTTGAGCACGCCTGGCGGCAGCAGATCGCCGATAAGATCGGCCCAAAGCAGGATGGCGGCCGGTGTCTGCTCGGCGGGCTTCAGCACCACGCAGTTGCCGGCCGCAAGCGCGGGCGCAAGCTTCCAGCATGCCATCAGCAGCGGGAAGTTCCAGGGAATGATCTGGCCGACCACGCCGAGCGGCTCGTGGAAATGGTAGGCGACAGTGTCGTCGTCGATCTGCGAAAGGCTGCCTTCCTGGCCGCGCACGGCGCCGGCGAAATAGCGGAAATGGTCGATGGCCAGAGGCAGATCGGCCGCGGTCGTTTCCCGGATCGGTTTGCCGTTGTCCCAGGTTTCGGCGCAGGCGAGGAGATCGAGATTCTCCTCCATGCGGTCGGCGATGCGGTTGAGGATAAGCGACCGCTCGGCCACGCTGGTGCGTCCCCACGCGTCCTTGGCGGCATGGGCCGCATCCAGGGCCGCCTCGATGTCCTGGGCATCCGAGCGCGCCACCTCGCACAGCAGCTGGCCGTTCACCGGGGAGTGGTTATCGAAGTAGCGGCCGGAGCGAGGCTCGGTCCATTTGCCGCCGATGAAATTGCCGTAACGCTTGTCGAAAGGCGCCTTGACCGGGCGTGAGAATTCAACCTTGTTCATGTGTCTTCCTCCCAAAGCTGACGTCGCGGGATGCGACGCTTCGGAAGAGACTTGCGATTTATGCTGCCAATGTCACCGCCCCGGAGACAGCGGGCGGGCGGGATGTGTCGCAGAATTGCGACAGTCCTTTGAGGTTTCGACTGGTCAGTGCGACCTGTGTACATCCAGGCGATTGAGCTTGCGGTGAAGCGTCGCGCGGCTGATGCCAAGCGCCTGGGCTGCGGCCGAGATATTTCCGTCTGCCCGCGCGAGCGCTCGCTGCAGAACACCGCGCTCCGCCTCGGCAAAGACTTCGGGGCCAGCCCAGCCGAGCAGATCGGCCGCGGGCATCGGCTTGTCGAGGCACTGCTGGGTAATTCCAAGCGCAAGGCGAGCCGACCGGGTCGCGCCGACCACCAAATCGTCGGTATCTACAGCGATTAGAGCGCCGGAGCCTTTGTCGGCCACCGGCGCCAGCAAAATGCGCGCCTTGGGGAATGCCATTTTGAAGTTTTCTGCTTCGATCCGACGCGCCGCGTCGATAACGGCCAGCGAAATAAGGTTGGCAAAAGCTTCGGTCAGGTCAGCACGGCAGGAAGACACATCAAGCGCTGCCACCAGATCTCCCTGGTGATCGTAGATCGGAGCCGTGGTGCAGCTGAGCCCCGTATTGCGCGTATGGAAATGCTGGTCGCGGTGGATCGTCAGCGCGCGCTGTTCGACCAGACAGGTGCCGATACCGTTGGTGCCCTCGCTTTGTTCGTTCCAGACGGAGCCAGTCCACAAACCCCAGGAATGAAACGTTTCGTCATCCACGGGCGCGCCGCGCCGTTCGACCGGCACGCCGTCACGATCGGCGAGGAGGACACAGCACCCGACGCCGCCCACCGCAAGATAGAGCCGGTCCAGACTCGATTGGGCAGCCCGGACGAGTGGTTCGATGCGTTGTCGGGCCTGCCCCAGCTCAGTCTCCGTGAGGTAGCGTGGGGAACTGCAGTCGGCTGGATCGAGCCGGTGCAAATTGGAAGACCGTCGCCAGGACGCGACCAGCGCGGATTTCGCCGCCGCGTCCGAAGCGATCGCGGCCTGAATGCGGTCGGCATGATGACCGGATAGGTCCTCGCCCATGCTTCCTCCCAAGACCAGTCTTTCCTTCAACTAAATCAGGCTTTCCTTCAGCTCCTGGAACATCGCTGCTTCAAGACAAGGTCGCGCTGGTGCCATACCAGATTCGGCTTTCAGTCATGACACTGTCAATTCGACAGAAGAACCAGAGGAGGAGTCATCGAACTGCGATATCCGGCCAAGCCATAGCCCTCCTCGCCGAGAACACTCTTTGCTCCTAGGCGTCCATCAGGTGGTTCAAAATCTAGCACAAAGAACCGGGCATTCATTGATCGAGAGCAAAGATCTGCTCATTATGGCCTGGTCGCCGAAATTACCGCCAAGGCATACAGATAACTGCCCTGCAGACGTCGCTGATCGATGTGGAACAATGCAGGAAGATTTCTGATCCCAATCCACGAAAAATCAACAGAATCAAAAATATAAATGTATCTTTCGCGCCTGAAAATATCTTTCAGGAGTGAGTTCCAATGGAGAAGCATCTGGCCAAACTATGCATGAAGTCACCTGGGGTTAAGATCCGAAACCCGCAGATATGCCATTTCACGCCGCCTTTTAATTGGGGAAGGATTCATGATTTTCTTACTTGTCTCTTGACAGAAAGATAAAAAATCATTCGACTGAGAAAACGGCGGCTTGGGGTGCCGATATCAAAAAGAGGCTTCGCCATGAAGCGGGTCTTTGTCGAAGCTATCGGCAGCAAGGTTTCAAGTATCGGTTTTGGCTGCGCTTCGCTTGGCTCTCGCATCGGAGTTCGCAAGGGCATCGAGACCTTGGAACGCGCCTACGAAGCAGGGGTGACCTGGTACGACGTAGCGCCTTCTTATGGCGACGGCATGGCTGAATCGATCTGGGGTGAATTTGCGTCCAGGAAACGCGATCGCGTCTGTGTCTGCACCAAGGTTGGCATGCGCCCACCGAAGACCTCCGCCACCATGCGACTGCTGAAGCCGTTGTCGCGGATAGCTGTGGCGACGGTTCCGGCGCTTAAGCAGCATGCTTCAAGAGTGCGCCCGACGCCATTCAAGGTGCCGCTGTCTGCGGCGTTGATAAGATCAAGTGTCGAGGAAAGCCTGAAGCGTCTTCGCACGGATTATGTCGATGTCCTCGCACTGCATCGTCCGACCGCCGAAGAGCTTGTTCGCGAGGATATCATCCGGGCCGTGGAGCGCGTGATTCAGGACGGGAAAGCCCGGGCCATCTCGGTCGCGGGAGATCTCGAGGCCGGAATGACGGCTCTCCAGGAATCGCTGCCTTATCGGTTCGTGCAGATTGCCAATACCCCGCTGGAGTCAAACCTCGCCAAGTTGAAGGCGCGCTCTCACCGGCACAGAACGTTCGTAACGCACGGGACCTTCTCGGGCCTCAATCGAATCGTCGCGAAATTCAATGCGCGCAAGGAAATACTGGTCGCTCTTGGTGACCTCGGATACCACGGCAGTCCCACTGAAATTGCGATCGCATTTCTCGCCGATTACGCATTCGCAACGAATTCAGCCGGCGTCACCCTGGTCTCCATGTTCAAGAAGGAACACCTCGATTTCAATCTGCGGCGATTGAAGCACGATCCAACACCCGACCGCCTGAATGCCGCCATAGCCGCGCTCGACATGGGTGTGGAAGACTGATCGGCTGGCAGCTTGCCGGGTTATCCAACGACAGGTTTGACTGGCGCAGGAATGCCGAACAGCTATACTGGGAAGATCAAGCCAGTGGGGTCGCCATGAGCAAAGAGTTCAGTGTCGCCGACGCCTATGGTACGGGCCGCGCCATCTTCATGGGACTTGAGTTGCTCGTCGCGCCCGGTGCGCTCGTCCCCCGGCCAGAGACGGAATTGCTGGGCACGACGGCCCTTGGTGTTTTGCATCAAATGAACCTGCCGGCGCCGCGCATCGTCGACATGTGCTGCGGCACTGGCAATCTGGCGTGTGCCATCGCCCACCACATTCCCACCGCACGTGTCTGGGCGAGCGACCTCACCGATGGATGCGTCGACGTGGCGCGCCGCAACGCCGCCCATCACGGCATGGCTGACCGCGTTTCGGTGCTTCAGGGCGACTTGTTCGACGCTCTCTCGGGCCTCGGGCTCGACGGGACGATCGACGTGATCGTCTGCAATCCGCCCTACATTTCGGAAAAGCGGCTAGAGGGCGACCGGGCGCATCTGGTCGAACTCGAGCCGCGCGAAGCGTTCGCGGCCGGCCCTTACGGCCTGAGCATCCACATGCGGGTGATGAAGGACGCGCCACGATACTTGCGGCCTGGCGGCACCCTGCTCTTCGAGGTCGGCCTTGGCCAGGACCGACAGGTGATGGGACTGCTTGAGCGCAGCAAGGCATACGAGAACATCCGCGCTGTGTCGAACGAAGCGGGCGAGGGCCGGGTGGTTCTGGGGCAAGCCAAGGCGCAGGCATGAGCGTGCCGAAAGCCAGAGCAATTGCGCGAACCGGTCCGGGCTTTACGCCGGCAATCAGTTCATCTTGCGGATGATGTATTGCTCGATCCCTTGAATGGAATCGAGGTTTTCAGGCAAGAGCTCGCTGTCTTCCACGATGATGCCAAAGGTCTCCTCGATGAAGCCGATAATCTCAAGCACTCCCGTCGAGTCGACGATGCCTTGATCGAGCAAGGACGTGTCGTTCATCAATGTCTTCACGTCGCTCACGTAGAAATTCGAAACCAGGAAACTGCGGATCTGCTCGCTGTAGATTCCGGTGCGGTCCTTGATCGTCAACATGAATTCGCCCTCTGTAAGACACCATAAATTAAGCGACCTCGTCCCCGAGCCCACCTCATGACAAAGCCGTTTTCTTGAGTTTGCCGGTATCCGTCATCGGCAGGCTGGCCACAACGACGATGGACTTCGGAACCATGAAGTTTTCCAGTCGTTTCTGGCATTCCATCTGCAGCTGTTTTTCGCCGATGGTTCTTCCATTCTCCATCACGACGAACGCCTTCACAGCCTGCCCAAGGAGTTCGTCGGGAACACCGATGACCGCTGCTTCCCGGACACCGGGAATATCCATAAGGGCGTTCTCGACTTCCTTCGGCGCCACCTTCTCGCCTCGCGACTTTATGATCTCGTCACCACGGCCGACGAAGTAGAGGTAGCCCTCCGCGTCCATCCGGCAGTAGTCGCCGGTGTATAGGACCTGCTCGCCGGGCAGCGGGCCGGGTTTGAGCTTCCTGGCCGTCGCTTCGGGCTTGCCCCAGTATCCCTTCATCACTGTCGCGCCGCGAATGACGAGCTGGCCGACGACGCCGGGGGCGACCCGCCTGTCATGTTCGTCAACGATCCACATTTCCGTATTCGGGATCGCAATCCCGACGCTCAACGGCTTTCGCGCGAGATCCTCCGGCGGCAAATAGGTGCAACGCTTGCATTCGGTGAGGCCGTACATCGAATAGATGCGTGCGCTCGAAAACAGCTCCCGAAGCATGAGAATATGCTTGAGAGGCAGGGCCGCCGCGGTGTTCGTCACGTAGCGAATGCTTGAGAAATCCTGATCCTTGAGGGACTTGAGCTCGGAGAGTGCCGCAAAGATGGTCGGCACGCCGGGAAAACCCGTAACCCCCTCTTGCCTGATCAGCCCAAGGACCTGCGCCGGGAAGGCGAACGAACGTTCGAGCACAAGCCGGGCCCCGGTGCGAAACGCCATGATCATCTGGTACAGGCCGTAATCGAAGGCGAGGGGCAGGACATTGAGGATCACCTCGTCCTCGGCAAGCTCGAGGTAGGAAGCGATCGACGTGCATGCGGTCATCATGTTCCTGTGCGTCAGCATCACGCCCTTGGGTTCCCCTGTCGAGCCGGACGTGTAGATGATGGCGGCAAGATCGATATCGATGCAGCGCCGCGCCGGCGGCTTGGCGCTGGCGGCGACCGCGATGTCCCAGCGTACGGCTTGCGGCAATCGGGAGAGCTCGTCGTCATCGATCGATCCGGAAACAATCGTCCGCAGAAGTGACGGGCAGCTGCGCGCCGGTTCGCGGAAGATCGAGTGCAAATGCGCGTCCGTGATCAGCGCCGCGGGTAGGCAGTCGTTGAGCAGATAGTCAAGCTTGTCGCTCTTGGTCAGCGGGTTGACGATGCACACCACCGCATTCGCCTTGAGCACCGCCCAGAAGCTCACCACCGTCTCGACGGTGTTGTCGGCAAAGATCATCACACGGTCGCCGCGCGCGACCCCTGATGCGGCCAAATCCGTGGCGACTGCATTGGCGCGCGCCTCGAGCTCGCCATAGGTGACACGTTGCTTGCCGCACACCAGCGCCACCTTGTCGCCGAGCCGGCCGGCGGAGTGGGCGAGGTAGTCATGCAGCAGGGGTACGGCATCATGCAACATGCAAGCGCTCCTCCCGATGTTCGCGGTCGACGTCGACGCTGAGTCCACGCACGTGGGTTGCACTGGGACAGCTCGCGACAAACTGCTGGTGAAGGAGCTGGGTCGACAGCACGCCGACAAGCGCCATGTTGTCGGCATTGGAAAGATCACCGTCACCGGTCCTGGCCTGGCACTTGTCGAGCAGGCGTGTGACCGAAGCCGGATCGAAAACATTCGCCTTGCGTATAGCCGTCTCCGAAAGCGCTTCGCGAATGTACTCCGGTGCGGCGTCGGCAGCGAAGCAAAGCGCATTGGGTGCCCGGAATGGCTGCTTCTTGCGGGTTACGATCTCGGAGGGCACGATTGGCTCCGCCACGCGTTTCAGCACGTGCTTCTCGTCGAGGACACGCAGCTTGTAGGAAGGCGGAAGTGAATTGGCGAGCCTCACGAGTTCATCGTCCAGGAATGGGAAGCGTCCCTCGACGGAGTTAGCCATCAGCATCCTGTCGCCCTGCGAGGAAAGCAGATAGCCCGACATCAACGTCTGGACCTCGAGATACTGGTCCTGCGCAAGAGGGCTCCAGCGCGAAAACGCCTCGGGCAGACGGCCAAGCAACTCCGACACGGCGTCGCGGCGCTGGGATTCGGCGCGCAGATCCGCGGAGAACAGGCGCTTGATGGCGCCGGTGCTGCGCCAGCGCGTATCATGGGCAAAGCCGGGCGCCTCATAGGCCTCGATCCCGCGCCCGAAAAACTGGCGCGCCATCGCTTGCTGTTGCACCGGCGAGCGGGTGAGATACGGGTAAAGCCGCTCCAGGAGGCGTGAGCGTCGTGTCGACGTCGGCTGGCGTCCCCAGAATCGGCGGACCTTGGCTTCGCGGAACAGGTCGTAGCCGGCGAACATTTCGTCGGCACCCTCGCCGGTCAGCACGACCTTGATGCCACGCTCGCGCACCAGCCTCGACAGCAGGAACAGCGGCGCCGGGGCGGTCCTCAGTATCGGGCGCTCGGTGTGGTAGATCACCTCAGGAAAGATTGCCGCGATATCGCCGCGCGAAACCACCACCTCGTGGTGTTCGCTGCCGGTTGCTTCGGCAACCAGCCGCTGGAAGCGGGTCTCGTCATATTCGGCGTCGGCAAAACGCAAGGAGAAGGTCTGGAAGCGTCGGCCGGCGAAGCGCCTTCCCAGTGTCGCCACAAGCGAGCTGTCCAGCCCTCCCGAGAGGTAACACCCCACAGGCACGTCGGCGCGCACCATTCGAAGTGCCGTCGCGGCTTCGAGGGCGCCACGCACGCGATCCACCGCGTCATCGCACGACCCGGTGAACTCGCCCTGCAGCGCTCCAATATTCTCGGGGTAGGAAGGCTGCCAAAAGACCTGCTCGCGAACAGTGCCATCCTGGTAGATGCGGACATGCCCGGGCACGAGCTCGTGGATTCCCTGAAATACCCCCTGCGGTGGAACGACCGTCCAGAGCGTGAAGGTCTGATCGAGGCCGGCAGGATCAAACGCGCGGGGGATGGTTGGATCGGCGGCGAAAATGGCCTTCACTTCACTGGCGAAATAAAGGCGGCCCGCATGCTCGCAAAAATGCAGGGGGCAAATGCCGAACCGGTCGCGCGACAGGACGAGACGACCTGCTATTGAGTCCCAGATTGCGATCGCCCATTGGCCGTTCATCCGCTCGAAGGCCGCTTCGCCCCACGCGCGATACGCATGCAGCGCGACCTCGGTGTCGCTGCGGGTTCGGAAGCGGTGGCCGAGCGCAATCAGCTTTTCCCGCAGCTCGACATAGTTGAATATCTCGCCGTTGAACACGATCCAGGTCGTATCGCCTGTGTCCGCAAGCGGCTGCTGGCCGCTGGAAAGATCGACGACGGACAGGCGGGCATGCGCCAGCCCCGCGCGTTTGTCCCGGTAAAGGCCGCGCTCGTCCGGACCTCTGTGCGAGAGCGTGCCCACCATTCTCATCAGCGCCTCGCGTGAAGGAGAAGCCGCCGCGGCGTTCAGGGCCACAATTCCAGCGATGCCGCACATTCCCGCTCAATCCTCGCCAATTTCCACGGAGAGCAAAGGCCGTGCGTGAAGATAGTGGGCGGCCCGCCGTTTCGCGTCGATGTCCTTGAAAACCTTCTGCAGCTGGGGCTCGGTGAGGCCGGCAACCGCCGCGACCTCGTCGTTGGCGATCCCTTGGTTCAGGCCGTAGAGGCATAGATCCATCAGATGATAGGGCAGCGCGAAGTAGAACTCCTCCTGGCTTTGCGCCATGGAGAATGTGTCGGTGGTCGGTGCCCGCTGGCGGATTTCCTCGTCCACGCCGAGATATTCCGCGAGCTGGTAAACCTGGGTTTTGTAAAGGTGGACGATCGGCATCACGTCGGCGGTTCCGTCACCCTGCTTGACGAAGAACCCCTGGTCGTACTCAAGACGATTTGGTGTCCCCGCAACCGCATATTTGAGGCGGTCGGCGTGGTAGTATTCCGTCATCTTGCGCAGACGCTGCTTATAGTTGGTTGCGGCGACGATCTGCAGATAGGCAGCAGGCGACAGACGCACCGTGTCGACCTTGCCCTCCGGATCCTGGACGGTGAGCCGGGTGATGTTGAGGCCGTTGCTCTCGAGAACCGGTTCGATCACCAGCTTGCATTTCCAGCCGTCCCCGTAGTCGGGAACGACGGTCCGGATCGCCTCGATCTGCCGACGGTAGGCGCCGACGGCCTCCACTGCCGGGCCTATGTCTTCCAGGATATTCTCAATGCCAAGCTGTGACGCGACCCGGCGGCCAAGTCTCAGGGAGTCGCCGGAGGAATCGCGCTCCGGCATGAACAGGCCCAAGACCTTGTCCTTGCCGAACGCCCGTGTGCACAGGGTCGCGACGACGGAGCTGTCGATGCCGCCGGAAAGGCCGACAACCACTCCGCGACGGCGGAGCGTGCCAAGAACCTGCTTGCGCAAGGTGTCAACGATTCGATCGACCTCCGCACGAGCATCGAGCACTAGCATGTCCTTGCTGAAATGTGAGATCACGTCGATGACAGATCCTCCCTTTTGCGAGACTCGGCCGGGGAGTAGGTCTGCACGACGGCCGTCTCGATGAGCGGGCGGTTGGTGGCAAGATTGGGCTCTACGACAAGGTCGATGTGGTTGCCGATGATCGGAACCACGTCCAAATGTGCCAGAGCACTTTCCCAGCCCAGGGCCCGAGGCATTCCCTCCCGACGGCATCGGAACAAGGTGCCGGAGATGGGCAGGGCCGGTTTGGGTGCCGCGAGCCACTGGAAGAAAGACTGCGCCCGCAAGACTTCCTGCAGTTCCAGTTTGGTTCTGAAGCTTGTCGGGCTGAACTCTCCCTTGCCAAAGCGGTCGAGAATCCTGGCGAGATACGCCTCGCAACCCATGGCGACGGTGATCTTGGCAAGAGCTCGGCAAGCCATCCGGTGGGCGGATATGCGATTGGTGCGAATGCGATGGAATGTGCGGGTAAGTGTTTCCCAATGGTTGCTCGGCTCGTCCAGAAGGCTCGTATCGAGGATACCCAAAAACCTTACCGATCGACCGGCCGCCAGAAGCCGCGCCGCGACCTCGAACGCAACCGCGCCACCAAGCGAATGGCCGAGAAGTCGCACAGGGCCGTCAGGCTGGGCGCGGTCTATCTGCTCGAGTGCGGCGGCAGCCATGGCAGAGAGACTGTTACGTCCGTCCAATATCGCAGCGAGGCCAGGATATCGAATGGGGTTCACCCGGGCGACTTTGCCCATGGCGGCTGCGAACGCAGCCAGGCTCGGACCATAACCGACGGACCCTGGAAACAGGAAAAGAACCGGAGGGTGATGCTTCTTGGCGTGTCGTTCGCCCGCCTGTGCGGATACGACAGCCTCAACCATCTCGTCGAAGCTCATACCGACGGTGAAGGCCTCGAGGCCGAGCTCTTGCCCTATGGCGCTCTCGATCGCCATGACGCAATGCAGCAGCTGCAGCGAATCTCCCCCCGCCTCATCCCAATTTCCAGCCGCAGCGCCCGTGTTGAGAACCTGCATCCACGCGTGCTGCACCATTTGCCTTGGATTCAGTTGGCCTCCTGTGGGGAGCGGTCGGGCAGCGGGCGGCTGGACGGCTGGCGCGGTCTTTCTCTCCGTACGATCCATTTCGGTGAGCGTTGCCAGGTCAACCTTGCCTCCCGGCAAGCGTGGGATCTCCGCGATGGTGTGCAACCGCAAGGGACGCAGCGGCGCCGGCAACGTCGTTCTGACGAGCTGACGGAGCTCCTCCGCGAAAGCAGCCCCGGCGAAGCGCTTTGCAACCGCGAATGCAATGAGTTCCTCGGCCGGCGTCACGATTGCCACGGCATCCGCCACCGAAGGCGCGCAACGCAGGACCCGTTCGAGCTCGGCGGGCTCGACGCGTCGACCATTGATCTTGATCTGGCGCCCCTTGCGGCCGACGATGCGCAACAGGCCATCATCGTCCAGCCGAACGAGGTCGCCCGTCGCAAAAACCCGCACACCGGGATCGTCCGGGTCCGGCCGCGCGGGAATGACGACGCCGTTCTCCCAATAACCAAGCAGAACATAGGGGCTTCTGATCAGAAGCTCTCCACTCTCGCCTGGCCCGACATCGTGTCCTGCTTCGTCGACAATGGCGAATGCCATCCCGGGAAGCAGCCTGCCGACGGGGATCGATGCGTCTTGCTCCGGCCAATCCTGCGGCAGGAACCATTGCGAGCCGGTGGTCTCGGTTGACGAGTAGCCGATCTGGATCAGGCACTGGTCCGAAACGGCTTTGCGCAGCAAGGCGATGTCCGTCCACGATACCTTCTCGCCACCGATCCGGGCCACTCTGAGCGACTGGAAAGCGTCAGGAGGGGCGTCGGTCAACAGTGCTCGAAGCAGCGCCGGCACAAGATAGGCGATCGTCACACCTTCGGCTTGAACCCGAGCACGGACTGCGCGGAGGCCGACCGCCTCCACCTCGAGAAGGTGCAACGTGGCGCCCGTCAGCAGTGCGGTAAAAATCTCCCGGCAACCGGCAATCGTGGCAGGCCCGGTCAGCGGCAGGAAAACGTCATCCGCGTTGATATGGCACGCGTCGACATATTGCCGGACCCGCCACAGCAGGCTGCGTTGGCTGTTGACGATGCCTTTGGGGCGTCCTGTGCTGCCTGATGTGTAAAGCACCATTGCGGGCGCATCGACGGAAACCGAAGGGAGCTGTGGCTGCTGTGATGCCTGTTGACCGTTCGGCGCGACGCCAGCCGCAATATCGATCCATAGGACTTCCTGCGGCAAATCGATTGGGCGAACGTTTCCAGCGCCTATAATGGCGCCGAGGCGTGCGGCATTCACAATCTCGATGATCCGAGAGCCCGGATCTCTCATGTTGAGCGGAACCGAAGGCCGCCCGGCCGCCATACTCGCCAGTATCGCCACAGCGTACCAGGCCGAGTTGGCCTGAAGGATTCCGACCGCCTGTCCTTCGGGAACGACGGCAGCGATACGGTACGACAATGTCTCGACAGCCCTGAAAAGCTCGGAATAAGTCAGGCGATTGACGCCGTCGCCGATCGCGAGCTTGTCGGGATATTGCCTTGCGACGTTTCTAAGGTGATCGAAGATGGGAATGTCAGCAAAACCGGCGCCCATCTGCTGATAGGGGCGCCAGAGGGGTCCCTCTTCGTCAAGAGCATATTCGGGAATATCTGACCATCCGCGGGTCGTCGTCGGTCGACAATCCACCCGCAGGTCTTGATTCACCGCTTCAGACTGCAAATACGCTGAAGACATTCAGGGCCCCACCAAGCTGAACGTCGACCATCACTCGCCACCGAAATCTTTTCATCAATCATTCGGATGATGCCTCAATCTTGATCAGACAGCGCTTTCCCGCCCCCGGCCTCGAGGAAGTTCTCCAATTCCCCTTCAGGAACGGCCGGGCCGCCCGGAGGTCCCCGATCTTGAGACGCTTGCCAAGGGCCAATCCCGCGTGCCTCCGGCATATATGAAAGGTCATTCAAATGAACGTTGGTGTGGCTCGTAATCCGGCTAATCTTCGACATGCAGGCGAATGACTGCCTGCTCGGAGACATTTGGGCATTGCGTGATGATCATCGAGTTGTTTGGGCCGCCTGGTGCAGGCAAGACCACACTTCTTCGCGGCCTCTGCCAGGGGATGGCGAAACACGGCATCAACGTGAAGACAGTGAACGGGTATCGCCTGATTGAATATGGGTCGGCCCAGGAAGATGGTCCGGAAGTACGCCATGGCATTGGGCGCATTGGCAAAAAGATTGCCACCTCCGGCCCAGTCTTGCTGTCGACCCTGCCGAAGGATGGTGTCGCGGCGCGGCTTCTGGCGTCAATCCCACTACGAAGCCGCACATGGTCATGGCGCATGAAGGTCGATATCGCCCTGCTGTGTGAGTCATGGCGTCAAGCGCAGCAATCGGAAGGTTATTTCATTTTCGAAGAGGGCCTAATCCAGGCTTTATGCGCGCTGGTTGTGCTGGCGCGAACTCCAAGCATTGACGTGGTTCGTGACTGCCTGGCGTTCATGCCGCGACCAGACCTCCTTATCCAGCTCGATGCGCCGCAGGAAACGCTGCGCCGCCGTCTTATGGATCGGCATGCCCAGCAACCGCTCCTGGAGGTCCTCCTGTTCGAACTCGGCGTGGACAGGGGCTTGAGGCAGGCCAATATCTCAAGGGAGATCGGCAAGTGCCTGCGTCAGGATGGATGGCCCTTGATACAAGTCAACGGTGCTGAACCTCACGACCTCGACAAGATCATCGCGCGAGTCTTGGAAGAGTACGAGACCGTCCCGGGTTGACCAAGGCGATAAAAGCCATAAACACTGGCTTGGCTGGTGATCATGAAGTGGTGGGGACCTCACTTCGGCCGAGCAGCAGGCGTGTTGGCCGTGGACCTGTGCGACGTTGCCAATGCAACTGGCCGCGCAATCATTTCGTATCGCGTTGGTCGAGCACTTCAAGCATGGTGGTCAACATGCTTCCGACTTCTTCCGAGATTTCCTCGGGGCGAATTCCCGCCTTGATGGCGTCCGCCGTCACTTGCTCGGCGAGTTTGGCCGCAAGGGTCGGGTCGGATTTCGAATAGGGCGGCACATTATCCTCCACCCATTTCTGCAGGAATTCGATGCCGCGAGTGCTCATGATGGACCAATGCTCGTTGGAGCGGTTCGTTCCATCAAAGTATTTCACCGAAGTATATTGAGGTATATTCAAGAAAACGTCAGACCCTTGTGATCAGGGTCTGACGTTTCCCAAGGCTCACGCTACGATGAACGAGGACGCAGTCAAAGACAGATGCGGAGACAGGGTGGCAAACTGGATCTGATGTGCGCCACCCTCGCCGTCGCTGTCGAAAGACAGGGCGCCGGTCGAACTGTTATAGATGACGTGATCGCCGCTGTCGTGCGCACCCCTGCCTTCGTGGAACGCCGAGGTGGGAAGGGTGCCCGCTTGAAGGCCGGTAAACACATTGTGGTCGAGCACGATCTTGTCCTGGGTCACATTAAAATCGGTGATCTTGTCGACATTGCCGGTCTTGAGGGCGGCATTGAAGAAAAAGAAGTCCTTGCCCCCATTTCCCGTCAGCACGTCTTTCCCGCCACCGCCGTTGATGACGTTGCTGCCGGCATTTCCGTCTATGGTTTGGGAGAACTCGTTTCCCTTGAGGTTCATGGTCGTAGTGCCGGACTTGCTTGTGATGGCGAGGTGCTCGATCTCCGAGCCGGCCGACAGCGCATAGCTCACCGATGCCAGCACAGTATCGTTGCCGCCGCCCAACAGTTCCACCACCTTGTCGCCGACGTTGTTGACATAGTAGGTGTCGTTGTAGCCGCCACCGATCATCGTATCTACGCCGGTGGTGCTGTGAAACACATCCGCGCCGCCCGTGCCGTAGAAAGTGTGATCGCTGCTCGAAGGCACGGTACTGGTTGGGGGCACCGTGATGGGAGGGGGCACAGTGCTGGTGGGCGGAGTTGTTTCGCCGGTCGAAGGCACGCTGGTGGTGCTCTGATTGTGCTGAAGGAAGAGGGCCTGCAGCGCCGGCGAGTCGCCAAGCGCGGTGTCACCCTGTTGAGAGCCCCATGCATAGGCATAGTCGAAGGCGGGCGATGGCGCAACCTTGGCCCAGTGGTCCAGCATGGTCTGCTCCTGGGCGACGCTGGGAAGGACATATTGGCCGCCCGTATCGGTGGTGTAGTTGCCGCCGCCGAACGTCTGATAAACCGGAACGATCTGGCTGAGCGGAACGCCAGAGGCGACCGCCGCGGCCACGGTCCTGTCGATCATATTGTAGTCGACGGTGCTTGTGCCGGTGCGCACCGGGTAGGGATCCACGCCGTAATAGTCGATATGCGTGTTGGCGGGATTGAAAGTGTTTGAAAAATCGGGATCAGCCGAAGACCCCATGTTCATCATGGTGATGAAGGTCTTGGCGCCGGGCAGGTGGGTGTGGATCCAGTCGGATTCCGCCTTCAGATTGTCGGCTGTGGCATAGGTTCCCCATTTGCCCGTGGGATCGGGCTCGTCGACGAGGAAGAAGCCGAACACCTTCGGGTTGCCGATGAAGGGCGTGACTTTGTCAATGAAAGACGAGGTTGCGCCATTGGCTTCATCCAGCCAAACCAGACCTTTCGTGCCAGCCGGCAAGGCGTTGAGTTCGTCCACGGATGAAACGTCGACAAGATTGAACCCGGCGGTTGCGACCTCGGAGGCCGACCCACCCGAGGCATAGTGGAGGGTTGTCATGCAAATATCCTTACGTCCGATTCGGTGGTGCCCCATGCCTGCCTATTGGAAAGGATATATTAGGGCCAAATCAAATACCGGCGCCCATTGATAGAATCGTTGATCATGGCAAGGAGAGCCTATGCGACGGGAAGGCTGCCCGGGTCCTGGTACTTGTTGATTATTTAGGGATATTTCAGCGCGGCGACGCAGCACCAGACTGTTCTCGCTACGACGGCAGTGCCAGCGGATTTGTTGTGGATCCGTCAGCAAGATACACGGGCATCCGGTCTGGATTCAGCCTCCGCGTGCGCGAATCACCTGCTATGTGCCGCTCACTACAAAGGCTTTTTCTATCAGCGGACGGTTGTGGCTGAGATAGGGTTCAACGAGCATGTCCAGGTGCCCGCCGACGATCGGGATTATGTTCAGGCCTGTGACGAAAGCACTCCAGCCAAGGTCTGACGGAACGCCTGTGCGCCTGCATCGAAACAGGGTGGCGGTGATCGGCAATGTGGGCTTCGGTTGCGCGAGCCACTGGCCAAATGCGCGCATCCGCAGGACTTCTTCGAGCTCAAGGCGCAAGATGAATCGCGTTCTGGCGAAGCTCCTCCATTTCAGCCAGTCGATACCCCTCGCAAGCAAAGCCTCGGCGCCAAATTGGGCAAACAATTTTGCCAGAGCCCGCAAAATCATGCGATCCACCGTCACGCGATGCGTGCGGATGCGCTGGGCGGTGCGTGCGAGTCTTTCACGATAGTTGTGCTGTCCAGGCCCGATATTGGTGTCGAGGATTCCCAGGAACGTGACCGACCGACCGGCGGCAGCAAGTTTGGCGGCAACCTCGAAGGCGACGCCGCCGCCAAGCGAATAACCGATCAGCTTCACATTGCCATCGGGCTGGGCCTGGTTGATCTGGTCGACAACCGCATCCACCATCCGCGGTATCGTGCCATGTCCCTTCAGCAGATCGTTCAGATCCCCGTAGCGCACGGCAACAACCCTGGCGACATTGCCCATCTCGGCGCCGAAGGCAGCCAGGCTTGGACCGTAACCGATCGATCCGGGCACGATGAACAAAACGGGTCTCGGGTCGGGAGCCTCGACAAGCGAACTGCTTGTGTCTTGTCCTGGAGACGCTGCCCGGACGACATCGGCGAAACTCATCCCGACCGTGAACGCGTCCAGGTTGAGTTCCCGCCCCAGAGCCGTCTCCAGTTCCATGACGAATTGCAGCAATTTCAATGAATCGCCGCCGGCATCGTCCCAGCGGCTGCCAGCTGCCCTTTTGCCCGGGAGAATTCTCTCCCATACGGCCGCCGCAGTGCCTTCGATATCAAGCGGGTTTGCCGCCTGCCGGGCGATGGGCATGTTCTGGGCGTCTTGCGCGTTCAGTGCGCGATCCAGTTCCCGCAGCTTGACACCGTCGACTTTGCCGCCTTTGAGCCGCGGTATCTCGGCAACGCTGTGCAGGCGCGTCGGGTGAACAGCCGGCGGCAGGGCCGTCCTGATCAGGTCGCGCAATTCAGCAATGAACTCGCTTCCGCCAGGTCTGGCGGGGACGGCAAAGGCCACCAGTTCGTTCGCGTCCGTCACCACCGCAACGGCATCATCCACCTGAGGCGCCCGGCGCAGGACGAGTTCCAGTTCGGCAGGTTCGACCCGCCTTCCGTTTATTTTGATCTGGCGTCCCTTTCGTCCGACGATCCACATCATTCCGGTGTCGTCGACCTTGACCAGATCACCTGTTGCGAAGATTCGAAGCAGCGGGTTGCCGGAGTTCGCCTGGAGAGGGACGTTTTCCCCATCCGTCCAGTAGCCAAGCGTGGAGTAGTTGCCTCTGATCAGCAACTCTCCTTCATCGCCCGGGGCGACCTCGCATGCGTTCTCATCCACGACGGTGTATTCGATGCCGGGTAGCACGAAGCCAACCGGGACCGTTGCGCCGCGTTCCTGGTAGCCCCTCGGCAGGAACCATTGCGTGCCGGTCGTTTCCGTGGACGAATAGCTGATCTGGACAAGGCAGGACTCGGGGACGCTGTCGCGGAGCCGGTCGATATCGGACCATAGAATCTTTTCTCCGCCGACCCGCACGATCCGCAAGGAAGAGAATGTGTTGGGCGCAGAACCATTCATCAACACGCGCAGCAGCGCCGGCACAAGATAGACGACCGTCACCTGCCATTTCTCGAAATTGTCGCGGACGGCGCGAATGCCGGCGCTCTCTATATCCGAAAGGTACAATGTGGCGCCGCACAGCATCGGGGTCATCATCTCGCGGCATCCCGCGATCGTCGCCGGCCCGGTCAACGGCATGAAGACGTCGTCGGGACCGAAGTGGCAGGCATCCACATATTGCTGAACGCGTTGGAGGATCGCCCGCTGGCTGTTCACGACGCCCTTCGGCGCTCCGGTACTGCCTGACGTGTACAGAACGATTGCCGGAGCATCGACCGATACTTCGGGCGGCAACGCCGATAGGCTGCCATCCGGCGTTGCGGCCGTGCAACTTGTCGCGTCGATCCATTCAAGCGAGGAAGCATCCGGCCAGCCTGCCGGTTTACCTGGCCCTGGCTTGATGATCGCGGCCAGCCGCGCGCTGGTGGAAATTGCGACGAGGCGCTGAAATGGATCCCGGGGGTTCAACGGCACGGCGGGCCTGCCGGCCCGCATGGCGGCGAGCATGGCCACCGGATACCAGAGGGTATTTCCGATCAGAATCCCGACCGCCTTGCCTGGTGGGGTGGAACCGGCAATCGCAGCCGCCAGGTTTTGGACTGCGTTGAGCAGTTCCGAAAAGCTGAGGGACGTAGAGCCGTCACTGATCGCGATCTTGGCTGGGTATTTTTCGACAACCCGCTCCAGGTGCGAGAACGCCGATTTTTCGGAGAAGTCGTCGCCCATCCGCGGGAAGAGACGGGTGGTTGGTCCGCCCATATCCAGAGGGCGGGTGGAGGCCTGTTTCCATGTGAAGCCGTCTGGAGGGCTGCTGTTGCGATCTATCACAACATCTTGATCCGTTGTCGGACCGCCAACGGATGGCAAGGCACGTGGAAAACGGCTTTCTAAACGCGGGTACCCCGACGTCTCCAACACAGCCCCCTTGTTTTGCTGATTGGCTTTGCCGTGTCCTACGCGACCATGTCGGCCCTGGCATCGTTAGAACGAATGAGTTTCCGCTCAACTCATCGATCCGACAGCGGTTGCAGCTGCATCGCCGCACCGCCCAATCCCTTGCTTCATTTAAACAGACGAGGACAACGCGCAAGCCTGCTCCTAGCGTGAGGCTGGGTGTTGTGCGTACTGGGGCGATGAAGCCGGGCCGTGAACAGATCACAGGGCCAGCGGCTTTGCGCGGTTGGGATTCTGCCGGCATCCAGGAGGGACAGGATGAGTCCACATCTGGTTTGCATAGGAGGCGAGGATCACCGGCTTAGAATTCCGTTCCTCCTGGCGCTGCGCGAAAGGGGCTTTCGGGTCACTGCCGTCTCGAGCGATGCCGGAGACGCCTTTTCGCCTCACGGCATTCCGCATCGCAGCTTTGGGTTCGACCGCTTTGCCAGTGGCGGTGGAGAATGGGGAGCTGTCAGCGCGATCCGTAAATTGATGTCCGATTTGCGTCCGGACATTGTTCAAAGTTTCGACACCAAGCCCAACCTCCTCACGCCTCTGGCCGTGCGCGGGCAGGTTCCGGTCATTCGCACCATCAATGGGCTTGGTTGGACATTCTCATCACGGGAACCGCGGGCGCTGGCGCTACGTCCGGTCTTTTGTGGCCTTCAGGGGCTGGCGTCACTCTGGACAGCCATGACGGTCTTCCAGAATCGTGACGATCAGGCCTTCTTCGACCGCTATCGGCTGGTGGGTCGCGGCAAAGGGCGACTGATCCGGAGTTCTGGCATCGACCCGAATGCATTCTCGACAGCAAGGTACCGTGGCCCTTCGGCCGCCGCCATGCGCGAGGAGCTTGGGCTTCAGTCGGCCGAAGTCGTAATCTTTGTCGGTCGGCTGACTCGCCAGAAAGGGATTCCGACCCTGATCAAGGCGGTTCCCCGCGTCCTCTCCAAGAGGCCCAATGCGCGTTTCGTGCTTGTCGGTCCGCAGGACTCTGAAGGTCCGTTCGCGGTCAGCAGGTCCGATATCGAGCAATATGCTCCTTACGTCGTCGCCTTGGGGCCAAGGCGGGACGTTCCAGCTCTCCTTGGCATGGCGGATCTGTTCGCGTTTCCAACACAGTATCGCGAGGGAATTCCGCGCGTCCTGCTGGAAGCGGGTTTGTCCGGGTTGCCAATCGTCGCCTCGAGAATGCCCGGCTGCAATGACGTGGTTGAAGATGGCTGGAATGGCTATCTCGTCGCGCCGCGCGATGCCGATGGCCTGGCGTCCAGAATAGTCGATCTTCTGTCCGACCGCGCCCGTGGAAAGGTCATGGGCAGCCGTTCCGTCGGCCTCGTGCGGGAGCGCTTTTCGCTGTCGTGGGTCGTCGACCAGTATTGCGATCTGTACAAGACTGTCCTCGGTGGCAAATACCGCGGCAGTCTTGCTCGGCCCGCGCCCGTGATCTCGAGGGAAGAGGGTGCGCGGGGCCCCCGACTGGGTGAGGCGCGGCAATGATCCGTGATGTGATCCTGGCCTTCGGCATCGCAATGTCCTACGCGGTGCAGCTCAGCATCCCCGGGCTGCCGTTCGGCTACAGCGAACTGTTCCTCACGCTCTGGATATTGCTGTCGATCACCCGCATCCTTGCCGGCGGCCGACTGGAGGTTACGCCGGCCCTCACCAAACTTGCATGTTTCTGGGTGATCCTGACGCTTGCCCTGGGCGTGGGGTCCATCATCGGCTTTCTGACCACCACGCTGTTCCTCGATCCGTTGATGCATGACACGATGGCGTACGTGCTGTTGGTCTGCGTTACCTGCCTGGCAGCCGCGGAACCCAACGCTGCTTCCCGTTTACGCCGTATCGCCTGGTGGATGATCGCTGTCGCGAATGCAGGCTTTGTCATCCAGGTGGGGCTTGGTTTCGGCTGGATCCATCAGTCTGGCGTCCACCCCTGGTTCTGGGACCGCTTCAGCGGTTGGTCTGACAATCCGAACCAGCTTGCGCTCTACTGCGCGCTCCTCGGTCCACTGGCCCTGCATCTTGCCACAACCACCAGCAATCCATGGGGAAGATGTCTCGGGCTGTCCAGCCTGATCCTCACCTTCTATGTCGGAAGGCTGACAAAGAGCGATACCTATCTCTATACGACGATCCTGGCCTGCCTGATCCTTCTTGGGCTGAGGGTTCGGGCATGGCTTACTAGCGACGGCGGCAAGGTCAGCCTTTCACGGCAACTTGCCCTCCTGTTCACCGTTGCATTCCTTCCATTGGCGGTCTCCATCGCGCCTTACGCCCTCAGCGAGGCCGCCAACGCCGAAAACTTCGCCAAGAGCCTCACCAAGGACAAGGGCGGGGAAGCAACCGCGGAAACCGCGACACTTCGCCTCCAGCTTTGGGACGAGGCATTGGACAAGGGAGCAAGATCCGGATCGCTGGGTCTCGGACCAGGCCCGCACCTTGATCGTCCCTCCACAGTCGATCAGCAGTTTCTGCCGCGGCCTTTCGAGGCCCATAGCACGATCCTCGATCTCTACACTCAGGGTGGCCTGATTTCAGTCCTGGCCTTGCTGTGGATCCTCGGCTCGGCCGCCTTGTCCGCCTGGGGCGCGAGACAGGACACGCTCGTGGCGCTCGTGGCTTCGATCGCTGTCTTCAGTGCTCCGCACCTGATCATCCGCCATCCGATCGTGTGGTTCTGTGTGACCCTCTGCCTTGTCGCCGGAACGCCGCAGGCGGTCCCCGCGATCGTTCGCCAGAGGAGATATTAGAATGTGTGGGATCGCCGGAATCCTCTTGGCGCCCGATGCAGCCAATACCAACTCGCTCAGGGCGATCGGGCCGATGATGATGGCCCTTCGTCATCGCGGGCCCGATGGCGAGGCATTCTGGACGAGCCGTGAAGCCGGGATCGCCTTCGGGCACCGGCGTCTGGCCATCGTCGACCTGTCGGAGGCGGGTCGCCAGCCGATGCACTCCGCGAGCGGCCGGTATGTCATTACCTTCAATGGCGAAATATACAATTTTCGCGATCTGCGCCGCGAACTGGAAGGGGCGGGCCACCATTTCCGCGGCACCAGCGACACGGAAGTGATGCTGTGCGCGATCGAGAGCTGGGGTCTCGAGGCGGCACTTGCGCGCTTCGCCGGCATGTTTGCTTTCGGGCTATGGGATCTGAAGAACCGGACTCTCCACCTCGCCCGCGACCGGATGGGCAAGAAGCCGCTCTATGTCGCCTCGACACGTGAAGCGCTTGTCTTCGCCTCGGAGCTGAAGGCGATCACCTGTTTCCCGGGCTTCGCCCCGGAAATCGATGTCGATGCTGCGGCGACGATGCTTTCGAAAGGGTGGGTGCCGGATGACCGTTGCATCTGGCAGGGCGTGTTCAAGCTGCCGCCCGGTTCAGTCCTGTCGGTGACGGCGGCGGATTTCGCCAATGCCCGCGGCGCTGGCTCGCTTGCGCATCGCATTCGCCGCTGGTGGTCGCTGGCCGATGTCGCCTGCAAGGCGCAGCGGGATCCGATCGCCGGCAGCGACGAGGACCTTACGACCGAACTCGACAGCCTGCTTCGCCTTGCCGTCAAAGAACGAATGGTTGCCGATGTGCCGCTTGGCGCCTTTCTGTCGGGTGGAATTGACAGCTCGACGGTCGTCGCCCTGATGCAGGCGCAGTCCCCGACGCCTGTTCGCACGTTCACCATAGCGTTCGGCGAGAGCGGGTTCGACGAGGCCCCTCATGCGGCCGCGGTTGCGCGGCATCTGGGCACCGACCATACGGAACTTCATCTTTCACCGGCCGCGGCGCTTGAGGTCATCCCGGAGTTGCCGAGGATCTGGGACGAGCCGTTCGCCGACGAGTCGCAGATACCGACGCTGCTGGTATCGCGCCTCGCCCGGCGGCACGTCACCGTGGCTCTGTCGGGCGATGGCGGCGACGAGTGCTTCGCGGGCTACTCTCGACACTTCCTGGCAACCCGCCTCAGAAGGCAGCATGAGCTGCCATCATCATTTCGGCGGATGTTGGCGGCGGGGGCAGGATTGCTGGCCCAGGCCTCCCAGAAAGACATGTTCGGCAGCCTGCCGCTTTCGGCGAACATGCGGCACGGATTGCGCGGTGACCGGTTGAACCGCCTCGCCCGCCTGTTCGCGGCGGCAAATGAGGACCAACTGCTTCAGCGGCTGACGGAATCTTCGACCAACAAGCTTCTTCATCACAAGCCAGCGGCATCCAATGCCAGCGCCACACAGCTCGACGGCCTGCTGTCGCGCCTCCTGTTCGACGACATGACCGGCTATCTCCCCGGCGACATCCTGGTGAAGCTCGATCGCGCCACCATGGCCAACAGCCTCGAGGGGCGATGCCCGATCCTGGACCATCGCGTCGTTGAATTCGCCTGGCGCCTGCCAACCGATGCCAAGGTGCGAAGTGGCAAGGGCAAATGGATACTGCGCCAGCTCCTTGATCGTTATGTACCGCGCCGACTGGTCGATCGGCCCAAGCAGGGTTTCGACGTTCCGATCGGAGCCTGGCTGAGAGGACCCCTGCGCGACTGGGCAACGGATATCATTGCCACGACACGCCTGTCCGGAGATGGGGTCATCGACTGTGCGAAGGTCGACGCATGTTGGCGCGATCATCTGCATGGAAACCAGGATCATTTCCGTGACTTGTGGCCGCTGCTGATGTTCCAGGCATGGCGCAACGAAGCCATGCGGCCATCGGCGCCGGCAACGCACGCTTCTTACGATATCGAACTGACAGGGGATTGAGATGGAAGGTTCCATAGCCAGCCGCGCCAGGCTTCCGCGTGCCACGCAGATGGCCGTCGCTACGCTCGACACCAATCCGCGTATGAGGCGACCGCCGCGCGAGCCCACGCAACCGCCGTCTCCCTTCCATCAGCTCGTCGTCACTCTGGCGACGGGAAAATGGCTCTTGCTTGCCGTGGCCCTTCTGGGCGGCATACTGGCCGGCCTCGCGGGCTTTGCTCGCCCGGTGCTGTTCGAGGCGACGACGCAGATCATCATCGACGCCCCGAGCACCGGCACTTCGAACCCTACGGCGACCGCCCAGGACTCGCTGGATTCAAGCATCGATGACCATCTGACGATGCTCTCGTCGCAAGCCCACCTGCGCCGAGTTCTGACGGCACTGCGCCAACCGCAGGCAGCCGACGCCGCCGGAAAAAGCGGCATCAGTGCCGTCCCGCCCACCTCAGGCTCGTTCGTGGGCAACCTGCTGAGCCGGGTCTGGTCGAAGGGTGGACCTGCCGCCGAAAGTCCGGAAGCTGCGGATGCGGCCGCGCTGAAGACGCTGCGGGGCGGAATGAGGGTCGGACAAGAGCTGCGCTCGCGCGTCATCACCATCGGCTTCACCGATACCAGTCCG
This sequence comes from Mesorhizobium sp. 131-3-5, assembly GCF_016756575.1. NCBI lineage: Bacteria > Pseudomonadati > Pseudomonadota > Alphaproteobacteria > Hyphomicrobiales > Phyllobacteriaceae > Mesorhizobium > Mesorhizobium sp. 131-3-5. Next base: position 6,074,749 of record NZ_AP023254.1, on the reverse strand, counting down.
GTACGTGCCGCGCTTGTCGCGAACACATTCGCTCAGGTGTATATCGAAGATCTCGTACAGAAACGGCGTGCATCGGATCAGCGCGAACTGGAATCGCTGGTCGCCAGCCTGCCGCAAGTACAAAGGGACCTGGTCGACGCGACCGATCGGCTGGAGACGTACCGGCTGACGCATGGCGCCGTTGATCAAAGCGCGGCCAACAACGCGGCCAATGAGACAGCGGAGCTCGGCCGACAGATCTTCTTGTCGAAAGCCAATCTTTCCGCCTCGGAATCGCGCCTTCACCATATCGAGGACCTGCGAAAGGCGGGCGCCCCTGTATCGGCCATCGCTGAAGAAATCGGATCGCCTGTGTTGGCCGACCTCCTGACACGTCAGTCGGGTGCCGCTGCGGACGGCGATCTGGGCAGTGCGATCAACCGTGAGATAGAGCAGGGCATCGCGCGCATCGCCGCCGAGGCAAACGTCTACCACGCCCAGGTTGCGGCTCTCGAGGACCGCAAGAGGGTGCGCGACGCGGCCGTGGCCGACACTGCGAGCCAGCTTTCCGGCTTGCGTGCCCTTGAGCCGCAGGTCACCATCGTGACACAGCACTACAACGAGCTCCTTAGCCGGCAGCAGGACCTGATACGGCGCATCGCCGCTCCCACGCCAGGTGTAGCGGTCCTGTCGACGGCATGGCCGCCGTCAAATCCCAGCACCCTGTCGAGAATCTTCCTGGTTCCACCCGGCATGATCGTATTTGGTCTGATGGCGGCGGTCTTCGTCCTGATCCGTAACATGTTCAACCAGACCTTGCGCAGCGAAGCTGAAGCCGAAGCCGAGCTTGGGATCCCGTGCGTAGGACTGCTTCCCAAGGTTTCGGGACTCCATGCCAAACAATTGCGGCATCTGGTTCTGGGCCAGCAGAACTCGCCGTTCAGTCGCGCGGCGACATCCCTTCTGGTCACTGCGGCGCCAACTCAGGGAAGGGGGCAGCCGCCGCACATCGTCCTCGTGACGTCCAGCATCCTCGACGATGGCAAGACAGAGTTGGCGTGGAGCCTGGCGCTGGCGGCAACGCGATTGGGAGGAAGGGTGCTTTTCCTCGACCTCGACCGCAAGGACGCGCGCCTCACGAACGAGTTTCGTGGCGAATTCGGCACCATCAAGGCTCACAACTCCTTTGGAGACTATGTGAGTGAACGCTGCGTGCTCCAGGATGCGATCACGAGAATGCCAGAAGTCGGCATCGATCTCATGGCCGCTCCAGCACCTTCGGATGATCTGCTGACGCTTCTGTCCACGGTCGACAAATCCCAGTTCACCGAAGAACTTCTCTCGGTCTACGACGTCGTCATCATCAACGGGCCGTTGGGACTCGGAGGCCCCGAAACCAGGCTCCTGAAGCGCTGGGCCGACGCAGTGCTTTTTGCCGTTCGATGGGCCAAGACGAGGCGCAGCATCGCCCGTGGCGTTCTGGAGTCGCTCCGGGCCGGTGGATCCGTCGCCGTTCCAGTCGGGAGTGTGCTCACCCAGGTGAATTTAAAGCGGTACGCCGGCTCCAGGCTCGAGGACAACGCTGACCTGCTGTTGGAGAGGGTTTGATGAGAACCGTCGTCTCCGCTCTTCAAAAAATGCCACAGGGAACCAACTGCGTTCCAGCAATCGGACCTGCCCCAGAATGATCATTGAATTTTTCGGACCGCCAGGATCCGGCAAAACAACATTTGCGCATGCGCTCGCGCAGCAGTTGCGCGGGAAAGGCTATCACGCCAAGGTCGCTCTCAGCTATAAGCCCAGCACCAGGGCCGGAAGCTTCGACCTTGGGATCATTCTGTTCGTCTCCAGAATAGTATCGGCGATATTCTCGACTGCTGGAATATTTCTATCGTCGATCGGGCGACTGGACGATATTTCAAGTTCGGTGTCGATGGTGAGGTTGATACCGCCAAAGAAACGAATGTGGCGCGCCCGGATCTGGCGATATATCTTGCACCTTTCGCGTTGCTGGAGTGCCGCGAAGCAATCGCCCGAAATTGTCATATTCGATCAAGGATACGTTCAAGCGATTGGATCGCTGGCGATGTTCAATGGGGGCAACGACCGCGAAGCGCTCGAAAAGGCGCTCAGCCTCGCGCCGCCGGCCGATCTCACCATCAGGCTGGTGGTGCCATCTGCGATCGTTGAGAGCCGTCTCCGACATCGGATGGAGCACGAGCCGCCGGCGGAGCGGATTTTCGAGGCCGACTTGGACGTGAATATGAGCGCCTTTGGCGTGTTCGAATCGATAAACGATCTCCTCGCGATTTCCGGCCGAAGTGTCGTTTCCGTTGAGAACGCCGACAGTCAATCAGGGCTCAAAAGTATTTGTAAGGTCGAGAAGCAAATCATTTCCGCGCTGTCACGGATGGATAAAGGATTCGCAAATCGAGACCAAAAAGAAAGCGCACCACTTGCGCATGCTGCGGCAATCGATAGTCGCGTGTCTCGAAAGTCTCCGGGCCATCCCGCCGGTGCTCTTCCAATAGCCACACCCCGGCGAAATAGGGACGTCGGCTCGCGGCTCGCGAGGGCGAGCGTCTTCGCCCTCTTGATCTATATCGGAGGTGCTGGGCTGACCAGCCTTGCACAGCTGGCCATTGCGCGCCTCATCGGGCCTCGCGACTACGGGATCTATGCCTACGTTCTAGCCTGGACCTCCGTGCTCGCCTATCTGGCAACGCTTGGTTTCAATGTGTCCCTGTTGCGTTTTGTGCCCGCCTATAGAGCCAACGGCAGGCTTGATCTGGCGCGAGGGGTGATAAGATTCGCCCTGCGGAGATCGCTGCTCGCGGCGACACTGTTCGGGATGGCGGGTGCTGCCTTGGTCCTTTTCTTTTCAGAGCAGGCGCAACCGGATCATACGCAAAGAGGACTTGAGATAAGCACCATGCTTGGCATGGCGGCCGTACCCTTGATTACCGCTTATGCCATTGGCGCTACGCTTGTGCGTGCTTTCGGCGGCGTGGTTTCGGCATTGTTGCCGGAGCGCATCGTGCGAGACGGGCTGCTGCTGGTATTGGTGGCGATCATGGCCGGGTCCGGATTGTGGGCGGTGCACGCGCCGCAAGTGATGCTGGCGGTGCTGACAAGTTCGGCCATCACGGTTGCGCTGGTGTTCATCACCGCCAGGAAGTTTGAACCACCTGGCCTGCGGCAGGCTCAGCCCGCTTACGAACCGAGGGGATGGTGGCTTGCCGTCCCCCCGCTCATGCTCATCACCGGCCTCGATGTTTTCGTCAGTCGTGCCGGCGTGCTGGTGTTGGGCTGGACCAACCATATCCGTGAGGCCGGTATTTTCGCCCTGGCGTTGAACGTGGCGATGCTTGTGGGGCTTTCCCGCATCGCTGTCGCTACCATGTTTTCGCCTACAGCGGCCGACCTGCATGCCAGAGGCGATCATAAAGGCCTGCAGCAGCTTTTCGCGCGGGCCACCTTGCTGTCTGCGGGCGGCGCCATCGCGGTGGCCATCCCAATGATGGTGATTGCCGAGCCGTTCTTGAGCTTCTTCGGGGAGGGCTTTGCTGCGGGAGCGCCAATCGCGCGGGTTCTCATTTTGGGCTATGTTTTTGTTGCGCTGTGCGGGCCTCAGCAGAATCTGCTGGCGATGACCGGAAACGAATGGGCCGCGGCAACGACCATGATCGCCGGCGCGGCGGCCAACGTCATAGCCTGTGCCGTGGGCGTCGAGATATACGGCCCAATTGGCGCGGCTGTCGGTGTCGCGCTTGCCCTGGCCATCTGGAACGTTGCCATGGCGGTCTATATCGGCAAGCGACTGAAGATGCTGCCTGGCTTGGTGTCTGCCCTGCTCTCGATCAGGCCAAGCGCGATTGGCGGCCTACAATGGAACTGGTTATTGAGAGCCGGCAAATGAAGTGGCCGATCCATCGATGATGTCCCTCACGACAGCGCCGGCGCATCGATCGGCGTGCGACCGCTAGCCCATGCCTCCAACATGGTTGAAGGAGCAGGTCAGTGGCGGCCCCAAAGACGCATCGATGGTCATCTGCCTCGCGACACAATCGCACCCCGCCGACGCGGCCTTTGCATCTTATGGACCTCATGCGTCATTTGAAGGAGTATTGGTGGGAGGCGCGCCTCGTCAGCCGAACCGGCGGTGTGCTCGCCGTCCGGCCTCCCGTGGTCTCGCCCTATGCCTGAATGAACGCTTGTCGTTCTCGGCCGACGGGGCTTGCATGGAAATCCCGGTACCATTCCACGAAACGTTGCACGCCGTCCTCCAGTGCCGTCGCCGGTGCGAAGCCGACAGCGCGGCGGAGATCGCTTACGTCGGCGCGGGTTTTCAGGACGTCACCTGGAGGTAAAGGCACGTTGACGCGAAGGGCGCGGCGGCCAAGGGCAGTTTCGATGATTGCGATCAGACGGTTGATTTCTTCGGGCCGGTCATTGCCGATATTGTAGATCCGATATGGCGCCGAACTTGTGGCGGGGTCAGCCGCGCGGCTGTCCCAGTCCGGATCCGGACGAGGCGGCGCGGCGAGCACGCGAACCACCCCCTCTACGATGTCGTCGATATAGGTGAAATCTCGCCATACGCGGCCGGCATTGGCAATCTCGATCGTCCGCCCCTCGGCGATGGCATGGGTGAACGTATAGACTGCCATGTCAGGCCTGCCCCAGGGACCATAGACGGTGAAGAAGCGCAATCCTGTCACCGGCAAGCCGAACAGGTGGCTGTAGGAATGCGCCATGCATTCGTTTGCGCTTTTGGTTGCGGCATAGAAGCTGACCGGATGACTGGCGCCATGGTGCTCGGAAAAAGGTATGCTTCGATTGGCGCCGTAAACGGAACTCGACGAGGCATAGACGAGATGGCTGACGCCGGCGTGCCGGCAGCCCTCCAGAACATTGAGAAACGCGACTACATTCGACTGCACATAGGCATGCGGGTCGGCGAGCGAATAACGCACCCCAGCCTGGGCGGCGAGGTGCACGAAGTGCGATGGCTGGAAGTCGGAAAACAGCGCCTTCACCCGCGCCTGGTCCGCCAGGTCCATCCGCATGGGAGTGAACCTCGGCTCGGCACAGAGCTGCGCAAATCGCGCCTCCTTCAGCCCGACGTCGTAGTAGGGCGTAAAATTGTCGACGCCGATAACGACAAGGCCGCGCCGCAAAAGCCGCAACGCGACATGAAACCCGATGAAACCGGCGGCACCTGTGACGACGATCGGTCCCGCGCGTGCAAGTTTCAGTACAGCACCATCCGACCGCGTACGAGCGGCATCAGCCAGCTTGTGGACCGTCGAATTTGGTTCGACCATGGCAAGTCACTCCAATTGTGAGATTCCGCGCTCCGCCCGCGTTCGATAGCGCGTGGACAGGCTGGAGATGGCACCGCCAGCTTTGCAATCTGCGCAACCGCGGCCGCAGAATTTGCGGCCGCGTTGCCATGGCACATATCTCGGTTTGCTGAATTCGAGAGGGTGCTGACGCCCGCCGAAATCGCTATTTCATGGCAGGACCGAAATGCGTCCCAGAAGAGCAACCAGTTCAGCCTGACGCCTTGTTTCGGTCTTGGCGAACAGCGAGGCAAGCTGGGAGCGGATCGTCGTGCGACTGAGATGCCAACTGCGAGCAATCTCCAGGGGCGCATCGCCTTGCGCCAGGCGCAATGCCAGCTGCGTCTCCGCGCTGGTCAGACCGAACATCCTTTGCAAGGTCTGAGGGTTGGCCGCCGATGTGTTCTCCCGGTCCAGCAATGCGACGATGCTTGTCCCGTCGGGTGTGACGACGCCCGCCTCATTCAGGATCACAGGCCTATCGCCTCTGCTGCGGATCACCACCCATGAGAGTAATCCCGGCTGGAAATGGACCGGAACATTCGCGACCAGCCGCCTTAGCCCTGCGGACAGCTCGACGGCCGTGTCAGCCGCTTCGCCCTGGCGCTCAAGCGTCTCCTGCGCGGCTGCGTTCCATTCGATTACTTTCCTGTCGCGGTCCAGCACGATATAGCCGCAGCCGATACGCTCAAGCATGCCGGTTATGGATTCCAAACTGCGTCGCTGCGGCCCGCCAGGTCTGGCGTCTGGCCGATCCGAAAGATGTATCGGACGTGCGTGACGAGAATCTTTCAATACAATGTATTGGCTGACTGCAACGGTTTCGTTGCGCCTCTCAATCAGTGTCATCGCTTCTACCCCAACCCTAGTTGCTGCCCACTCAAGTAAATCTTGTGTGATTTACTTGATTCGAATTCCGCCTGCTGGCGGGAACTTGCTCCTTCGACTCGAATTTCGACACAATTGTAGAAATCTGCGGAAGGTTTTTCCGCAGCGTTCCTTGAATATGGCTTCCTGAAGAACCCTGCCGATCCTGATTCTATTCGCAGGCAAAGGCATGGCAATCCGGCAGTGGTATTAGGCTGCCTCCTCGTGGCCTAGTCTCGACGAACTAGACATAAGGATGTAGTCTGGGCGCATGGGTTCGTATCTGCGCTGGCTTAAATCGAACGTGTCAAGCACCCCGTTGGCTCATGTAGCTTCGCTATTGGTGCTTGCCGGATCGATAATACTCGAAGCGATAAATACGATATACATCGGCCAGGGGGTTACGTTTATTGCGTTTATCCCCGTAATTATTGTTATCGTGTACCTCGAAGGGCGGTTGGTTGCCATCGCCGTAACGCTTCTCATGGCCGCCGCCGGCTTGTGGATGCGACGCGTCCTGAACGCCCAACTCTCAGCTGAAGACTGGACGAGCGCTATCTTCCTTCTGGTCTCGGGTGGCCTGATCGCATCCGTGTTCCATCGCCTGCGACAGGATTTGCGCGGGGCGCTCGAGGTTGCAGAGGCGAGGCTCGCTGCCATCGATGCAGCCGAGAGCCGCTATCGTTGGGCCTTCGAGCGCGCTGCCTTGGGTTTTGCAAATGCCAATCGACGTGGCGAACTGTTGCAATCGAACAGACGTTTTTTTGAGATGACCGGCTACGGAGAAAAGGAGCTTGCCCAGCTGAAGCTGGAAGGGCTCGTTCTTCCCGACGATCGAGATGCCGTGCGGGCCTTGTTGAAGGATCTGGATAATGGCGCCGCGTCGTCCGCGGCCGATATTCGCGTGTTGCGCAAGGACGGCAAGGCATTCTGGGCTCGTCTGGCCCTGTCCTCGTCGCGGCCTGACGAGGCATCCACCGAAAGCGTGTTCGTGGTGGTCGACGATATTTCCGAGCGACGAGCCGCACGCGAGGCCCTCCGGGCTCAGAAGGAATGGCTCGATCTCGCTCTGTCTGCCGGACGCCTGGGCACGTGGCGAATAGATATCAAGGAGGGGACAGTCGCGGGCTCCGGCAAGTTCTGGGACATTCTCGGCCTGCCCTCCAAGCCCGTCCGCCCCTTGGAAGAACTCTCGGCCGTGGTCCATCCGGCCGACTGGCCGAAATTGGCTGCCTCGGCAAAACCCTCGCAGGCAGTGAACTACGACGTCGAGATTCGTGTCAGGCGGATGGACGGGCACATACGCTGGGTTGCTCTGCGCGGACGGCAGGAAGAACATGGCGACCGCGCAATGCGCATCGGGGTGGCGGCCGATCTGACAGAACGTCGACAGACCACGCTTCTTCGCGCCGCCGTAAAGAAGCACGAGCGCATCATGCTCGAAGACCGCCATCGGTTCAGCAATTTGTTCCCGGTGATCACGGCCCTGGTAAAAATGATCAATGTTCCCGAGAACGACGTTGCCAAATACAAGGAGATGCTGATCGATCGGATCAGAACGCTGGAAGCGACGCATCTCATCCTGTCTCGTCATAAGAGCCTGTCGGGGATGCTCCACGATCTCGTGGCTCGGGAGCTGCAGCCCTTCAAGGAGACACGGGACATAACGATCAGTGGCCCCTCGCTCACAGTGCCAAGTGGCGTCGCAGAGAGCTTTGCGATGATCCTTCACGAGCTGACGACAAACTCCGTGAAACACGGCGCGTTGGGTGACTCACAAGGCAAGGTCGGAGTTAAGTGGCAATTCGCATCCGACGGGGCAGGGGACGATCTGGTTTTCGATTGGGTGGAATCGGGAGGTCGGAAGAACTCAAACGTCGTGCGCCATGGGTTCGGGTCCATGATAATCGGCGTGGACGGCACGCCGCTTGTCGGGCATTCGCCGAAATTGGAAATATCGGAGTATGGATTGCGATATTCGTTGCGGTTATCGCGGAAGGAAATTGAGTTGTAGTGCCTGCCGCTCCGAAAGCGACTTCGGATTTGGGCACATGCACAGTAAGACGATCAAAAGCGCGCCGGTGTCATGGCACGCGCCTAAGTCTATCCCATGCATGCCGGCCCGAACCGCTTCCCGCTTCGGGTGGCAAACATCAGTTCATATTTCTCGACATCCACGTTTGTAGCAAAACGGCTGCTTCAGTCCGGTTTCGCACCCCGAGCTCGCGCAGAATGGCGGCGGCATGGATTTTCGTTGTCGCTTCGGCAATATCCAGATTGCGGGCGATCTCCTTGTTCGAGTACCCTTCCGCCATCAGCTTGAGGACGTCCCTTTGCCTCGACGTCAGTCTGCCAAGATCGCTTGAGCCCATGCGCTGACGGATTGGATTTTTCACCGAGGGGAGGGCGGCATACGCTCTCTGGTCGGCAGACGTTCGAGACAAGAGTGATGGTACATAGATCCGGCCTGCAAGGATCTCATTTACCGCCAAAACGACTTCTTCGTCTTTTTGCGATTTGACGATGTAACCATGAAGCCCGATCGAAAGAGCGGTCAGGATCTCCGAGCGGGAATCGTCCCCGGAAACGATCGCAAAACGTGTGTCAGGATACGCAGACAGAACGTCGCTGAGCACCTCCTGGTTAACCAGCCCCGGCATGTTCAGGTCGAGGATCGCAAGATCGATGGATGCCTGCTCCTCTAGAAGATTGACCACAGCATCGAAACACGAGGCCTCGAATATTTCGGCGTTTGGAATTCCAGCCAAAAGTGCCAGCCGAAGGCCGCGCCGATACAAGCCGTGATCGTCGGCGATGACGATCCGATACATTGAACTACCCCAACGCGTTACCCGGTTCCCGACGAGAACACTCGCTGGAACCTCCCAGTCCTCTGTGATGGTCGGAACCGCGGTGAGTCTAAAAGTCGTGGCCACCGCTGGTCATCACATCACTGTGATGGTCGCAGCGTCCCAACCCACGCACATCACACATGGCTAATATAATACTAATTTGTGAGAGCCGTCGTTATTTTTTTTAACGCTGGCGTCCCGTGCCTGCCTACCGAGCGATATCGAGTGCCCGTCTCCAATGTTCGGTGTACGGCAGGGCATTTTGATGGCGGCACCTGCCTTCACCGAGGGTGCGCGGGATGGTTCCGGCACTTGGCGGATCGCTGCTTTTTGATCGCAGGACTCGTTCGGCTTGATTGGTCTCATGGCCAGGTCCAGATGCTTGGGTCCGTCCTTGATCTCGCGGTTATCTAATACCGGAAACGCTTCGGATCGGTACCATTCGAATGCACGACGACAGCCGCCCCGGCTGTCACATACCCTTCAAGTATGATGTTCGGATTGCCGCCGAGGGTCGAGCCGGATTTGACGGAATGCCAGGTCCGAATGAGCTCGAACACGAAATGCCCGGACACAGGCAACTGCAAATCAGGAGGATCGGATGAAAGCGGTGATTCAATGTGGTGGGATGGGTACGCGCCTTCGGCCCTTCACGTCGGTCCTACCGAAACCCTTGATGCCGATAGGAGCCAGGCCCGTTCTTGAGCTGCTTCTGAAGTGGCTGCGGCGCAACGGCATCGAGGAGGTCTATATCACGACCGGGTATCTCGGGCACCTGATCCGCAGCGTCTGCGGCGACGGATCGCAATGGAATCTGAAGATCAAATATACGCAGGAAATGGAGCCATTGGGCACCATTGGGCCTCTCTCTCTGATCAGGGATGAACTGAACGACACCTTTGTCGTGCTCAACGGCGATGTTCTTACCGACCTGAGCCTCAGCCGGTTTGTGGCGGCGCACCGCATGCATAAGGATCCGGTTACGATCGCCACTGCCTGCCGCCTCATCAAGATGGATTTCGGCGTCATCGACGAGGTCGACAATGCCGTTCAGCTCTTCCGGGAAAAGCCGACGCTTTCCCACCTTGTCAGCATGGGGATTTACTGCATGAACCCGGATGTCCTGCGGTTCATACCTTCGGGCATCCCATTCGGGTTCGATGACCTGATGTTGCAGATGATGCAGGGCGGCACGACCGTGCACGTGTACAAGCATGACGGTCTCTGGCTCGATATCGGTCGCGTCGATGACTTCCAAAATGCGCAGGCGATTGCCTGGGAAGAGCAGTCGACCTCGATCGAGGTAGCCGCTGCGGCCGCATGAAATCCGATGTAGAGGCCGAACCCATCACAAGGATCTTTAGGAGGTCAAGATGCTCTTGGTGAGCGCCCCAATTCTAGGCGAGCCGGAGAAGGCAGCCTTGTCAAAGGTGATTGACAGCGGCTGGCTTACCATGGGGGAGCAGGTGCGCGCATTCGAACTGGCCTTTGCCGATATGCATGGCGCGCGAGATTGCGTGGCGGTTGGTTCCTGCACCGCGGCGCTTCATCTCATCCTGCATGCACTGGGAATAGGACCCGGCGACGAAGTATTGGTCCCGTCGCTGACTTTCGTGGCGACCGCGAATGCGGTGCTTTATGTCGGAGCGACTCCGGTCTTCGTCGATATCGAGTCGGTCGACGTGCCGTTGATGTCTCTCGCGGAAGCCGAAGCGCGGTGCACCTCACGCACGAAGGCGGTCATTCTCGTTCACTTCGCGGGCTATCTCGCCAATAGGGAACAATGGCAGCGGTTCGCCCGGGTTCGAGGGCTCCATATCATCGAGGACGCCGCGCATGCCCCTGGCCTGAGGGAAGTGGGAACGTTCGGCACTGCGGCGGCCTTCAGCTTCTATGGCAACAAGAACATGACGACGGCGGAAGGCGGCGCCGTGATCGCCCGTGATTCCGATCTGCTCGACAGGGTTCGCCAAGCCCGCGGGCACGGGATGACCAGCGGGACGCACCAGCGGCTGAACAGCCGTACCCCGCAATATGATGTCACGATGCTCGGGTTCAACTACCGCATGGACGAAATGCGTGCGGCAATCGGGCTCGTTCAACTGCAGAACCTGCAAGAGTGGAACGAGATCAGGCGTATCCTGGCCGTCCTGTATCGGCGCCTCATCGCGGAACATTGTCCGGCCGTGACCATTCCATTCAGCGAACCCCGGACGTCGGCTCACCACATCATGCCGATCCTCCTGCCGCGCTACGCAAGGCGGCAGGACGTGATCGACGAACTGCGGACGCAGGGGATACAGACCACGATCCATTATCCGCCGGTGCACCAGATGACGTTCTATCGCGAGCGTTATCCCGACATCACTCTGCCGCGTACAGAGGACTTTGCTCAGCGAGAGCTGACAATCCCGCTGCACCCTCAAATCACCTCAACTCTCGCCGAGGCGGTTGTGGCTGCACTTGCAAGCGCACTCAACGGCGGTGCCCAAACAGGAACTGCGGCATGAATGCGTCGGACCGTTCCCTTCATCGGCGCTTCGTCTCAAACCCCGCTCATGGTTTGGCGCGACGCTCGATCGATCTCGCGGTCGCGGGCGCCGCGCTCATCGTATTTGCACCGCTGATGCTTTTGATCGCCGGAGCGCTTCTGCTCGAAGGCGGTGGCTCGATCTTGTTCGCACAGACCCGCATGGGCGCCGGTGGCCGACCCTTCCGCATGTACAAATTTCGCAAGTTCGGTGTGAACTGCGGTTCCCAAGGCCTCGCACTGACCGTCGTGGGCGACAGCCGCATGACGACGGTGGGCCGGTTCCTCGCGGCAACAAAGTTCGACGAACTGCCGCAGCTGTGGAACGTCCTCAAAGGCGAAATGGCGATCGTCGGGCCACGACCCGAGAGCATGGCTTTCGCCGATTGTTTCCGAGGCGGCCTCGAGGCGGTCCTGCAATACAAGCCCGGCCTGCTGGGGCCAACCCAGGTTGTCTTCCGGCACGAGGCGCATTTCTTCCCCCGATCCGCGGATCCGATCCTGTTCTATCGGGAGGTTATGTTCCCCGCCAAGGCCAGACTCGACCTCTCCTATTATCCGCAGCGCACCATCGTCTCCGACATCGTGTGGATGGCGCGTGGCGTCCTGGCGGTTGTCGGCTGGGTTCCATCACAGCCGATCGACGTATGAACCCCAAAAGGAAAAGCGCTCCAGTCAGCCAAGGGAATGCGCAGTCATGAGCTACAACGGCAAGAAAGTTCTGGTGACAGGGGCGGATGGATTTATCGGTTCGCATCTCACTGAGGCGCTCGTCCGCAACGGCGCGGATGTCACTGCTCTGGCGCTTTACAATTCCTTCGACAGCCATGGATGGCTGGACGATTTGCCGGACAAGATCCGCAGCCAGCTGAAGCTCGTCCGCGGTGACGTCCGCGACAGCGCGTTCCTGAACCGGATCGTGCGCGGTCAGGCCGTCGTGTTTCACCTGGCTGCGCTCATTGCGATTCCATATTCCTACGCGGCTGCCCAGTCCTATGTGGAAACCAACATCCTGGGCACGGTGAACGTTCTTGAAGCGGCGCGTCAATGGGAGACGGAGCGCGTGGTGCATACCTCCACGAGCGAGGTGTATGGAACCGCCCAGACCATGCCCATCAGCGAAACGCATCCGCTGCAGGGACAGTCGCCCTATTCGGCATCCAAGATAGGCGCCGACATGATGGCGGAGTCCTACGCCAGGTCGTTCGATGTCCCTGTGGTCATCATGCGGCCCTTCAACACTTATGGTCCGCGCCAGAGCGAACGCGCCATCGTGCCGACCATCATCCGGCAGGCTCTCGATCCGAATTGCCCGGCGATCATGGTCGGCGATACGAGCCCGATCCGTGACCTGACCTTTGTCGAAGACACTGCGGCGGCCTTCCAGACCGCGGGCCTGGCCGGGCTCGAATTCGGCCACGCCTACAATGCCGGCAGCCAACGCGCCGTGACCATCTCCGACGTATTGGATCTTGTCCTGGAACTAAGCGGTTCCAAGAAACCGGTCCATCGTGACGAAAGGCGTTTGCGGCCGCAAAATTCGGAGGTTCGCGCCTTGCTCGCCGATTCCTCGCGTTTTGAAGGCGAGACTGGGTGGCAGGCGCAGACCAGCCTGCGCGACGGGCTGGAGCGAACGATCGCATGGTGGCGCGCGCGCCTTAGTGAAGGCCGGGTACGGCGCGAAATGGGTTACATGACATGACCCTGCTCCGCCGGCACATGTTGGTACTGCTGCTGATTGCCGGTGCCATGTTCGCGAATATTTATATGCTCGGTGGTCGCGAAAGCAGCGCATCGCAAACGTCGGCCACACCACCGGTGAAAAACCTGCCGGACTATCTTGGCGAAGCAACGGATCTCTGGTCCGGCACGACTTTCGTACGGATCACCCAGCCTGGAATTCTCGGCCTGGCGGGTGTCTGCGGGAAGAAATACTGCACCCACCGTTACTCGAGTGCACAGGCCTGGAATGCTGACCAGAGCCTTCTCGTGATCGTCAATGGTTGTGGTGGCATGTGCTTCCTCGACGGGCACAGCTACGTGCCATTGTTCCATCGCGACCGCTCGAATGAAACTGAATGCGAGTGGCATCCCAGGGATCCCCAGCTGATGATCTGCGTCGCTGGCAGGCAGATTTACACCTGGGCGCCGCGCACAAATCATGAGGATGTCGTGTTCGACACGGCAGCCTACAGCAAACTTCAGTTCGGACCTTACAAAGGCAATCCGAGCCGCGACGGCAACCGTATTGCGGTGCGTGCAACGCGCAATGACGGCAAATCGGTGGTCTTTGGCTACGACCTCAAGCAGCGGCAGAAATTCCCGGATATTGATCTTACCCAGCTTCCGGGGACCACCGGCTCCTGCTCGATCTCTCCGCTGGGGATCAATATTGTGTGCTCACAGGCATTGTCGGAAGACCATGAACCGACCTTCGTCTTTTCCATCGACGGCGTCTTGCAACAGAAGTGGATGGAGCACCACCGGCCCGGTCACGGCGACATGACGGTCGATGCCGACGGCAGCGAAATCTATGTCGGGATCAGCAAATCGAATCCCGACATATATCAGGTGATCAAGCGCCGATTGGCCGACGGCAAGGTCACGTCGCTGATGAAATATGGCGAGGCCATGCATGCGTCGCTCAGGTCCCTGGACAGGCCCGGGTGGGTGTTTCTGAGCTATGGCGGAACGCCAGCCGAAGTATCGCAGCACCCGGACTGGGCGCCTTACGCGCAGCAGGTCATTGCGGTGCGCACGGACGGCAGCGGAGAGGTCCGCCGTATCGTGGAAACGCAGAACACCCACTTCGACTACTGGAGCGAGACGCATGCCTCGCCCTCGCCGGACGGCTCACAGGTAATCTGGTCGAGCAATTGGGGTGTGCCCGGTGGCCCGGTATACGATTTCGTTACCCGTGTTGAGTGGCCTTCGGAGCCGGTCCCGAACCAGAAGGAGATTGTCGCAAATGGCCTTCAATAAACGAACCGTTCTTGCCGCGGTTGCGGTGATGTCCCTGACATCGATGGCCTCCGCAGGCGAAGCCGAGCAATATCAACTGTCACCTGGCGATACCGTCGAGATAGGGATAGCGCCGATCCCGGATCGAGCGCAGCGCGCCGTGGTCCAGATGGATGGCAATATCGCCCTTCCCGAGGTCGGGATGATCATGGTCGCAGGCCTGACGGCGTCTCAATTGCAGACGCGCATGCAAGCGCTTTTGCCGACCAAGATCTTTCACGTGCGTCTGGCCGATGGACGGGAGCAGATGGTTGTCGTCAAACCGGACGACGTGACCGCCATCATCGTGGAGTATCGTCCAATCTACGTGATGGGCGACGTGCTCACCCCTGGACAACAGGCCTACCGTCCGCTCATGACCGTACGGCAGGCGCTTGCCGTCTCCGGCGGCTTCAGCCTTTTGCGGTCACGGGCGGGCCAAACGGGTCCCGATCCGGTTGATCTCAGGCGCGATTACGAAACACTTTGGGGGGAGTACACCAAAGACTATTTTCACGCCGCCCGTGTCCGCGCCGAACTTCAGGGCCAGGCGGATTTCGACAAGCAGACGCCGCAGGGGTCACCTCTGTCGCCCAGCGTCGGAGCTGCGATCGCCCAGGCTGAAACGGACGGGCTGAAGATTGCGCTGAGCGATTTCCAGCAGGAGCAGACTTTTCTTGAGAGGGGCGAGAAGGATGCGGCTGATCAAATCGAGGTTTTGCAGAAGCGCGAACAGGTCGAGGCCGAGAGCGTGAAGGCGGATCAGGAAGACCTGGCGAAAGTAACCAAGGCGTTTGATGCAGGCAATCTGACCAACACTCGGCTCGCCGATGTCAGGCGCGCCTTGCTTCTGTCGTCGAGCGGTGCGCTGCAAACCTCGGTCGAGCTCATGAGAGCGCGGCGCCAGCAGGAGGACTATGTCAGGCAGCACGAACGCAATGACAATCAAAGGAGGATTGCCTTGCTGACGGATCTGAAGGACACCAACGCGCGGCTGGGTGATGTCACCGCCAGGCTCCACGCCGCCAGCGAGAAGCTGCAACCGACCGGAGCGTCCGCCCAGCCATTGCCGATTGCCGGCGAAACAATCCGGGCTCAGGTCACGATCGTCCGCAAGGTCGGCGATGAGTGGCGCAAGCTGTCGGCTGACGAAGACACGATCGTGATGCCGGGAGATACTGTCGAAGCCAAGTTCAGCAGCGATCTGCAAAGCGCGGCAATCCAATAGGCCGCTTTAGTCGCAGTCCGAAAAAAGAAATGAGTTGGGGGAACTTACTGTTCGATCAGGGCGTCGAACACAAGCGAACGGGAGATACAGGTGAGGCTCAATTCCAGGCAAGGGGTGCCGCCGACGAACGCGGCTCAGATGGCTCAGTCAGCAAGTTACGCTTTCGATACGCCTTCGGCATCGCGAGTTCCCCGGGCCAAGCCGCGGACCGGTGAGCCCGGAATTTGGCAGGAGCTGATGTCCAACCAGCAGGTCCACACGCCGGGCGACCGGGTGTCGGACGACTACAGGGCCAGCCATTGCGCACCGGGCTACGGCGCGCATTACAACAAGACGCACGAGTCCGGCTACTACGGCGCGCTTTGGGAGAAAATCGAAAAACCCTTGATCCTGAACGTTCTTCGCCCAATGGGCGGAGCCGGCCGGAACTGCCTCGATTTCGCATGCGGAACAGGTCGCATCACCAGCGTGGCAGCCGGCGTGTTTGGCGAGGTGGTCGGCGCCGACATTTCGAGATCCATGCTGGGCAGCGCGCAAGTTCCGCCCAATGTGAGACTGCGCCACGTCGACATGACAACAGAACCTCTCGGCGAAACCTTTGATGTCGTAACGGCATTTCGCTTCTTCCTGAACGCCGAGGATCAGCTGAAGCGGGATGCGTTGAAGGCGATAAATGAACATTTGAAGGACGGCGGGCGTCTTGTGTGCAACGTTCACATGAATGCGACTTCACCAATCGGCCTGGTTTGCCGGCTGCTCAATCGGCTGTTTGGACGGACAATTCGCAACACGCTGAGCGTGGCGAAGTTCAAGGAGCTCCTGACCGCGTCGGGATTCCTTGTCGAGGAGATGATACCTTACGGCTATCTGCCCCGGCCGGGAAACCTCTTGCCCGGAGTCTGTGAAGCGTTGATGGAGCCCTTCGAAAAGGCGTCCAGAACTCTTCACGTTCCTGGACAACTGGCGCAACATTTCCTGGTTATCGCGAAGAAGCGCTAGCGGAATCGCACACTCAAATGGCGACGTGAAGACGGCCGGGAGCCGTTTGCCTGAGGGGCGACTCACCCTCCGAAAAGGACGGCGCGGTGTCGCTCGCGTTGCCGGGAACGCGACCTCCACAGCCTTCCGGTACTCCTTAAAACGGTAGTTTTCCCCTGATTTAATGCGTCAGATTCGGGTTTCTCGGCTCGGCGCCACGATTTCGCTACATTTTGACCGAAGGCCACGTACGTTAGTGGGGCGTAAATTAGAAGGCAAAGAGGGATACGCTCCTGAAAACCCAAAAATTGTCCGTGGCCAACGGGGCCAGTGAGCTTGCGCAACGATTTCTCACCGGAGGTCGCAAGCGATGAGCTCCGGAGGGATACGTTCGCCCGATCTGCGTGGCGCCATGCTTGGTGCCGTGCCCGGGCTGGTAGGCGTCGGCGTCTTCTCGGCGGTGATAAACCTTCTCGCCCTGACTGGCTCCGTCTATATGCTGCAGATCTACGACCGCGTTCTGCCTTCGCAGAGCGTTCCGACCCTTGTCGGATTTACGGTCGGAATGCTGGGCCTTTACGCGGTCTATGGATTGCTGGATTTCGTACGGCTTCGCCTCCTGGTTCGAATAGGCAATCGTCTCCATAAGAATCTGCAGCAAAGGGTGTTCGGCCTGTCGCTGTCCTTACCGCTCATCGGCGGGCAGGACGCGAACCGGATACAGCCGCTGCGTGATCTGGATCAGATCCGCGGCTTCCTTTCGGGATTGGGGCCGACCGTCATCTTCGACGCGCCTTGGATACCGTTTTATCTGCTGATCATCTATCTTCTGCATCCTGCGCTCGGTCTGCTGGCAACAAGCGGTGCGATTATTGTCGTTCTGCTCACGGTGATAGCGGAAGTCCTTGGCCGCGCATCCGCGGCACGCGCGTCCGAGACGATGGTGTCGCAACGCAATCTTGCCGATTCCGGCCGCCGCAACGCGGAGGTTGTGCGCGCGATGGGCCTTTCCGGGCGGCTTGCCCGCCGCTGGAGCGAGATCAACCACGCCTATCTCACGCACCAGGAACGACTTTCCGACATTGTCGGCGCCACCGGTGCCCTCTCGAGGGCGCTGCGGATGGCCTTGCAGTCCTCTGTTCTGGGACTGGGCGCCTATCTCGTGATCGGGGGGGAAGCGTCGCCAGGTGTGATCATAGCATCGTCGATACTGCTGGGCCGCTCGTTGGCTCCGGTTGACGCTGCGCTCGCAAACTGGCGAGGCTTCGCGGCTTTCCGGCAAAGCTATTCCCAACTGGCCAAGGTGCTGGCTGTCGTCGGTGGGCATGAAGAAGTCATGGAACTGCCGCGCCCGCAGGCGGCGCTTGCGGTCGAGGACCTGACAATAGCGCCGCCGGGCCAGCAAAAACCGACGGTGGCCAATGTCAGCTTTAGCCTGTCCGGGGGCGCAGGAATGGCCATTGTCGGCCCGAGCGGTTCTGGGAAAACGACACTTGTGCGCGCGCTGGTTGGAGTGTGGCAGCCGCTACGCGGAAGGGTAAGGCTGGACGAAGCCTCGCTCGACCAATGGAATTCGGAAGAGCTTGGCGCTCATGTCGGCTATCTGCCGCAGGACGTCGAACTGTTTGACGGGACGGTTGCCGATAACATTTCGCGATTTGGTGGCAAGGACGACGCCAAGGGCGTGCTGGCGGCTGCCAGGGCCGCCGGCATCGACAAGATGATCATGCGGTTGCCGAATGGTTTTCAAACACGCGTAGGCGAGGGCGGGGCAGCCTTGTCGGCCGGACAGAGGCAACTGGTTGGGCTTGCCCGGGCACTTTATGGCGACCCGTTTCTGGTCGTCCTGGACGAGCCGAATTCAAACCTGGACGTCGATGGCGATGCCGCCCTGGCCGGCGCGATCCTGGGGGTGCGCCGACGTGGAGGGATCGTCATCATTGTTGCGCACCGTCCTTCTGCCCTCACCAATATCGACAAGGTACTCGTCATGTCGAATGGGATGCTTCACTCCTTCGGCTCGCGCGAGGAGGTCCTGGCCAATGTCATCCGGCCCTTCCCGACGCCTGCCGAACGGCAGGCATCGGTTGTTCCGATGCAGAAAGGGGTGAGCGGTCATGCGTGAGGTGCTGTTTCATGTCTGACGCGACGATGGTCTCGTATGCTCCGTTCGATAACGGGAGCCGAAGGGTCGAGGCGAATTCGGTCGAGGCGCGCGATGATATCAGGTCCAACCTGATCCTTGGTGCGGCGGTCACGGCCATGTTGGTTGTCGGCGGCGGGCTTTGGCTTGGGTTGACCAAGATCGCCGGCGCCGTGATCGCGCCTGCCACCGTGGTGGTCGAAAGCAACATCAAGAAAGTCCAGCATCTGACGGGCGGCACGATCGGGGGCATCTTCGCGCAAGATGGGGATCATGTGCGTGCTGGCGATGTGGTGGCCAGGCTGGATGACACGCTGACACGGGCCAATCTGCAGATAATCAGCGAGGATCTTGATCGCGCAACCGTGCGGCTTGCACGGCTGGAGGCCGAGCGACAAGGCCTGCCGGAAATGCAGCTTCCGTCCAGCCTTCAAGAACGCATGGGCGACCCGGAGCTGGCTGCGCTGGTCAGAGGAGAGCGCACCCTCTTCGAAAGCCGCGCAACGGCATTGACGGGGCAGAAGGCGCAGTTGGAAAGCCGCGCGAAGCAACTCGAACGCCAGATCGATGGCCTCAAGGCGCAGCAGGCCGCGGAAGACCAGTCGGTGGTCCTGCTGGACGGAGACCTTGGCGATGTCCAGGCGCTCTATACAAAAAAATTGGTGTCCAAGGAGCGACTGAGCAACATCCGATTGGATGCCACCCGAGCGCACGGAGAATCAGGACGCCTGGCGGCGGCGGTGGCTGAGGCACAGGCCAAGGTCAGCGAGACCGAATTGCAGGTTCTTCAGCTGGATGAGCAAAGGCGCAGTGAAGTAACGAGCGAACTTCGTGAAACCGAAGCCAAGCAGACCGAACTCAGCGAGCGCAAGGTCGTGGCGCAAGACGAACTGACCAAAACCAACATCCGCGCTCCGCAATCGGGAACGGTGCAGGAATCGGCTATCCACACAATCGGCGGTGTGATCGCTCCGGGGGAGGTGATCATGATGATCGTCCCCGACACCGACAACCTCGTCGTCGACGCTCTGATCCCCCCGTCGCGCATAGATGACGTTCGTCCAGGCCAGCACGTCTCCATCCGGTTTCCGGCCTTCGATGCCGGCACCACGCCTGCTTGCCAGGGATCGGTCAAGCGCATCTCGGCGGATCTGATCAAGGATCAGCAAAAACAGCTTTCGTATTTCTCGGCGCGCATCAATGTCGAGAACAAGGCGGCCTGCCTGACCGATGCCAAGGTGCTCAAACCTGGCATGCCGGCGGAGGTTCACATCAGCACCGACGAACGCAGCGTCTGGTCTTATCTGCTGAAGCCGCTCACGGATCAGATGTCCAGGGCTTTCCGCCAATGACGTGACGAACTGTTGGAAGCGAGCCGCAAAATATGATCAGCTGGCTCGTCCTCCTACGACGCGGTGAGCGCCCTCCGACGAACTCGGCGAGCGGTGCGCACCGCTCGCTCCGCCGCCACCGGAAGCGTCTTGGCCACATCGTTCGTATGCGGCAAGGCGTTCGTGGCGCCACGGAACCTCTCATAGGGCAGCAATTCCCTGATCCGGGCGTTGACCGATGCAATTTCGGCTCGCAGGTCTTCGCATTCCTGCCGGCGGATATCGAGTTGTAGCTGATCGGATGCCTGCTGCAGCGAAAGCTGTGAGAAATTCGCGGTCATCTTCGAAAGGTTCAGCTTGTCGGTCTCGGCCTCTTTGGTGAGGGCCGCCAACCTTTCGTCCGCCACCTGTTTTTCCGCCACCGCGTCGCTCCATTGAAGCTTGAGCCTGGCGATCTCGGCCGAGGCCTCGCTGCTTGCGTTCGACGCGACCTCTAGTCGCGAGTGGAGATTCTGAATTTCGGAACGCAATCCTCGGATCTCGGCACGGCTGCGTTCGAGCTCGGCACCCTTGTCCGCCTCCATGATCCTGGCGGTTTCCGTCACTTCCGACAATTTCGCCTGGGCGGCCTCGAGCGCGGTGTGGAGCCGTGCCGCTTCCTTTTCGCTCTTGCCGAGCGCACCAAGCACTTCGGAATTTCGCGCGGCTTCGTTGGCATGGATCGTGGAGAAGGCGTCCAGCCTGTGCCGCGCCTCGTCCTCCCGCTTCAGCGCCTTTTCCAGGTCGATCGACAGGCTGACGTTCTTTTCACGCAGCAGTTTGTTTTCTCGCGCGCGCCTGTCGGCCTCGACGGTCGCGGCGGCAAGCGTGTTTGTGAGGTCTCCGAATTCCGCTTGGCTTCTTGCGTTGGTGTTCGCGGCTTCCACGAGTTCCAGCCTTGCCGCTGCCAATGCGCCACGAAGCGCCTCGGCGTCCTGAACCAGGCTTGCCTCGCGCTGCTGCAGGGCCTCCACCATGCTTTCACGCTCGTGATGCCTTCGGATCAGGTCATTGAGCTTGTCCGACAGGCTCTTTTGCTCTGCGGTCAGGCTTTGATTGGCCAGCTCCAATTCGTTGGCGCGGAGAATGTCGGCATGAAGGATGTGAAAGAATTCAAAGGTCAGCTGATGTGTGCTTGCGATCTCGGACAGTTTCGCGTTGATCTCCTCGAAATGGAGCTTCGCATCGCGAAACAGCCCGTCAAAGGAACTCAAGGCAGCCATACGGCTCTGCGTATGAGAGGTCAGCCGTCGCACGGGTTCGGGAGTGCCGGCATCGTCGCTGCCGGCATCATCCTTGGTTTGCGCGCTCTCGTCCTGTTCGCTGTTGTCGTTTGGCATGGGCGGCTGGTCCGCGACATCGTCCATTGCCAGCGCCGACAGGTCATCCAAGCCAAGGCACTCGTCGACGGCATCAGCCAAGTCAGCTTCGAGATCCTCGAATGACTTCTCCACATTGTTGTCGGCACGTCTGATCAGATCTCTGAACTTCATGCCCTGCATCCCCCTTCCGCATGCCTGGACCCAGCAAGGCGCGGACTGAGCTTTCTTCTGTATCGAGAGATCAGTTCGGTGTCTTCGTTCAATCAAACGATGCCGGGTGCCGGCGATTCATCGCTTTAACGGCGAAGAGTCGTCGAGAATTGTAAGCGACAGCCCTAAGGTTCGGAGGTCGTCGGTCATTCCCCACCAACCTTTTTAACCTGTGCCGGGATGACCCTTCTCGTGTTCATCTTGACGTTTTTCGTCGCGTGGACCCCAGCGCCGCTCGCTTTCCGGCACGCGAGGCAGTCGGGAGCGCTTTCGCGTGCAAGCCCCATATAGATCAAGCGGCCCGACAGCCTCTTGTAGGGGGGCATCAGGCGGCCGGGCCTAACCGGCTGTTGGGTGTGTTTTGGTTTGCCGGCTGCCTCAACATGCGCCTGGGCCAACGGAAGCGCATCATTCGAACGAACTGTTCGTCGGGCGGCTCAACGCGGCCGACGACGCAAACTCCGCTACCTGACCCTGGCCCTCTCGAACCACTTCACAGCATGGCGGTTTCTGGTCGCGATTAAGGCCGTAGGCTCCTTCGAATGAACGATCAGTCCGTAATCAAGGAGGGATATCTTGCCTTCTACGGCGATAAGGCCGGAATTCTGCAGATCAGGGGGGCAAAACCATGTGCGGCATCGTTGGAATCGTCGGCCATTCGCAGGTTACGCCGCTCATCCTCACCACGCTGAAGCGGCTCGAATATCGTGGTTATGACTCGGCTGGTGTGGCCACTATCGAACATGGCAAGCTCGCCCGCCGCCGCGCCGAAGGCAAGCTGATCAACCTCGAACGCCGGCTCAAGGAGGAGCCGCTCGACGGCACGATCGGCATCGGCCACACACGCTGGGCCACCCATGGCGTGCCCAACGAGACCAATGCGCATCCGCATTTTTCCGACGGCGTCGCCATCGTCCACAACGGCATCATCGAGAACTTTGCCGAGCTGCGCGACGAACTGGTCCGCGATGGCTATGCCTTCTCCTCGCAGACCGACACCGAGGTCGTGGCGCATCTGGTGGCGCGCGAGCTGGCCAAGGGGCTGAAGCCGGTCGAGGCGGCGCACCAGGCGCTGAAGCGGCTGGAAGGCGCCTTTGCGCTGGCCATCATGTTCAAGGGCGATGAGGACCTGATCGTCGGCGCCCGCAACGGCCCGCCGCTGGCCGTCGGCCATGGCGACGGCGAGATGTTCCTGGGCTCCGATGCCATTGCGCTGGCGCCATTCACCAATTCGATCACCTATCTCGAGGACGGCGACTGGGCGGTGGTGCGCCGCGACAGCGTCGCCATCTTCGACATCGACGGCAGACAAGTCGAGCGCAAGCGCCAGCAGTCGCTGTCGACCTCCTTCATGGTCGACAAGGGCAACCGCCGGCATTTCATGGAGAAGGAAATCCATGAACAGCCCGAGGTGATCTCGCACACGCTGGCGCATTATGTCGACTTCGTCTCCGGCGTCTCCAAGCCGCTCGACCTGCCGTTCGACTTCGCCAAGATCGGCCGGCTGGCGATTTCGGCCTGCGGCACCGCCTATCTCGCCGGCCTTATCGGCAAATACTGGTTCGAGCGCTATGCGCGGCTGCCGGTCGACATCGATGTCGCCTCGGAGTTCCGCTACCGCGAGATGCCGCTGTCGGCCAATGACGCCGCCTTCTTCATCTCGCAATCGGGCGAGACCGCCGACACGCTGGCCTCGCTGCGTTATTGCCGCAAGGCCGGCATGAAGATCGGCGCCGTCGTCAATGTGCGCGAATCGACCATGGCGCGCGAATCCGACGTCGTGCTGCCGACACTGGCCGGCCCCGAGATCGGCGTCGCCTCGACCAAGGCTTTCACCTGCCAGCTGTCGGTGCTGGCCTCGCTTGCGGTGCGCGCCGGCGTGGCGCGCGGGGTGATTTCGAAGGAACAGGAAAAGACCCTGGTGCGCGCGCTTTCGGAAGCGCCGCGCTATGCCAACCAGGTGCTCAAGCTCGAAGAGCAGATCGAGCGGATCGCGCGCGAACTGTCGCGCTACAAGGACGTGCTCTATCTCGGCCGCGACACCAATTTCCCGCTGGCCATGGAAGGCGCGCTAAAACTCAAGGAAATCTCCTACATCCACGCCGAAGGCTATGCGGCGGGCGAGTTGAAGCATGGGCCGATCGCGCTGATCGACGAGAACATGCCGGTCATCGTCATTGCGCCGCATGACCGCATTTTCGAAAAGACCGTGTCGAACATGCAGGAAGTGGCGGCGCGTGGCGGCAAGATCATCCTGATCACCGACGCCAAGGGCGCTGCCCAGGTGAGCGTCAAGACGATGGACACGATCATCCTGCCCGACGTGCCTGAAATCATCTCGCCGATCATCTATGCGCTGCCGATCCAGATGCTGGCCTACTTCGCCGCCGTGTTCATGGGCACCGACGTCGACCAGCCGCGCAACCTGGCGAAATCCGTGACGGTGGAGTGACGGCAACGTCGATGGCCCTTCATCTCGTCGAGGGGACGTTCGACAAGACCCGCAGTCACTATCAAATGCCTGCGGGATCGCTCGCGGCATCTAATCGGCTCTTGTTATGCCGCGGTCTGCATGGCCGCTCTCAGCAGCATGCCATAGAGGTCGCGCGGTTCGTCCGGATCGGCCAGCAGATCGAGCTCCTCGTAGAGGCCCGTTGCCTGCAGCTGGTCGCGCACATAGCGCAGCGCCGAAAAGTCCTCGATGGCGAAGCCGACGGAATCGAACAGCGTGATCTGCTTGGCGTCCCGGCGGCCTGGCACCTTGGCGGCGATCACTTGCCAGAGCTCGGTCACCTGATGGTCGGGATCAAGCTGTTGGATTTCACCCTCTATGCGTGTCTGCGGCGGGAACTCGACGAAAATGTCGGAGCGCAGCAGGATATCCCTGTGCAGTTCGGTCTTGCCGGGGCAATCGCCGCCGACGGCGTTGATGTGGACGCCGGAGCCGACCATGTTGTCGGTGAGGATGGTGGCGCATTGCTTGTCGGCGGTGACGGTCGTGATGATCCCGGCTCCTTCGACCGCTTCCTGCCCGGTTTCGCAGATGGTGATGTCAAATCCCATGCCAGCCAGGTTCTTGGCGCATTTCAGCGAGGCGGATCGGTCGATGTCGTAGAGCCTGAGCCGGTCGACGCCGGTCAGCGCCTTGAAGGCGATCGCCTGGAATTCCGACTGTGCGCCATTGCCGATGATGGCCATGGTGCGCGCGCCGCGTGGTGCCAGATACTTGGCCGCGACGGCGGAAGTCGCGGCGGTGCGCAGCGCCGTGAGAATGGTCATCTCGGTGAGCAGCATCGGGTAGCCGCTGCCGACATCGGCAAGCACGCCGAAAGCGGTGACCGTCTGCAAGCCCTGGCGCATGTTCTTGGGATGGCCGTTGACATATTTGAAGCCATAGAGCCGCCCGTCGCTTGTCGGCATCAGCTCGATGACGCCGTCATGGCTGTGTGATGCGATGCGGGGCGTTTTGTCGAAAAGCTCCCAGCGCCGGAAATCTTCTTCGATGTAGCTGGCGAGCTCGGTCAGGAAGCGCTCGACGCCGATGGCAAGCACCAGCTTCATCATACGGTCGACGCTGACGAAGGGGACGATGTTCAGCTTTGCCGTGGTCATGATCAAAAGCTCCCGGAATGGCTGCGGGTCGGGCGATCCATGATGCGGCGGCCCATCAGGCTCGCCGTCAGGTCGACCATAAGCGTCGCGGTTCGGCCACGCTCGTCCAGAAAAGGATTCAGCTCGACCAGGTCGAGGCTGGAGACGAGGCCGGTGTCGGACAGCATCTCCATCACCAGATGCGCTTCGCGGAACGTCGCGCCGCCAGGAACCGTGGTGCCGACAGCCGGCGCAATCGACGGGTCGAGAAAGTCAACGTCGAGACTGACATGCAGCAGCCCGTCTTCATCAGACACGCGCGCCAGGAAAGCGCGCAGCAGCGGCGCGATGCCATGTTCATCGATGGCGCGCATGTCGTGCACGGTCACGCCCGCCTGGTTGAGCGCGCTGCGCTCGGCCGGGTCGACACTGCGCAGGCCCATGGTGCAGATACGCTTGGGATCGACCGCCGCCGGCAGATCCGGGAAATAGCCACTGAAACCTGGCTGGCCGCTGGCGTACGCGAGCGGAACACCATGCAGATTGCCGCTGGCGGTGGTGTCCAGCGTGTGGAAGTCCGGATGCGCGTCGAGCCACAGCACGAACAGCGGGCGCCCGGCCTCGGCGGCGCGGCGGGCGAGGCCAGACACGGTGCCGGCCGAGATCGAATGGTCGCCGCCGAGAAAGATCGGCATGGCGTCCTCGCTCGCCGCGTAGGCTGCCGCTGCGATGGCGGATGTCCAGGCCGATATTTCGGGCAGGGCCTTCAGGGCGAGGTTGCCGTGCACGACGCGCCTCGCCGGCATTGGCTGGACGGCGCCCATATCCTCGACAGCGTGGCCGAGGCCGGACAGCACCTCGGCAAGCCCCGCCGTCCTCAGCGCACTCGGCCCCATTTCGCAGCCCATTCTGCCGGCGCCGTCCTGCACCGGCGCCCCGACGATCCTGCAACGCATTGTTTTTCCCGCGGCCAAAGTTCGAATGGTCGACAGGAGATCATGGCGAGCCGGCAATATGAACAGAGACAATTGGCAGTCCGCAAAGCATAACCTATCATAATGGCGGCAGAATTTATCGAAATGGTAATCTGATGGATGCTTTGGACGAACGGCTCGTGACCTTGCTGCGACATGACGCCCGGCGCAGCGTGTCGGACCTCGCCATCGATCTCGGCGTCTCGCGCGCCACGGTTCGGGCACGCATGGAGCGGCTGGAACGGTCCGGCGACATCATCGGCTACACGGTGGTGCTGCGCGCCGACGCCGTCGATCAGCGCATCCGCGGCATCATGCTCATCGAGATCGAGGGCCATGCCGCCGACCGCGTGGTCCGGGCACTGGGCGGCTTCCCGGAAGTCTCGACCATTCATACCACCAACGGTCGCTGGGATCTGGTGGTCGAACTCGGGACGGCATCATTGACCGATTTCGATGCCGTGCTACGGCGCATCCGACTGATTACCGGCATAACGGGCAGTGAAACGAGCCTGCTCCTGGCCACGCCGCGCACGACGCGAGCACGACTGACGTAGGTACGCGTTCAATGAAGACGCTGGTGGCCGAGGAAGTTCTCCCCGACGAAGCCGAGGGCAAATCGTGCGGATTTTGGCACGGCTGATGACGGCGAGCTCCTCGGGCCAGATCGCGCATGGACGCGCTTGTATTCAGCGATCGCCTCAGCCCTTCAGTCCGATACACAGTCCCATTCTTCGCATGTGTTGATCCGCTGCGATCGATGGCGAGCGTCAGCCGAGAAGCTCGGCGGCGACTTCGAGTGTGTTGCGGAGCGACGTCTCGAGATGGTTCTCCATCGCCTGCGCGGCGCCCTCGGCATCGTGGCGCTTCAGCGAGTCGAGAATGGCCTCGTGCTGTTCGATCGTCTGTTCGCCGTAGCCGGGCTTGGGAATGGCGAGATAGCGGCCGCGGTCCATCTGTGCCTTGGAGATATCGACCGCCCGCCAGATCATCGGCAGGCCGCAGATCTCCGCAATGGTGCGATGGAAGACGTCGTCGAGCTGGATCGCGGTGGCATACCGCCCGCGCGCTATGGCGAGCTTGTGCGCCGCCATATTGTCCTCCAGCAGTTCGGCGGACGCCGGGGTCATCTTGGCGGCGGCGCGCCTGGCGCTTTCCATCTCGAGCGCCCGGCGGATGACATAGGCCTCTTCCAGGTCGGCGCGGCTGATCGGCGCGACATAGGTGCCGGTCTGTGCCAGGATTGTCACCAGGCCTTCGTCGCTGATGCGCTTGACCGCTTCCCGCACCGGAGTGCGCGAAACGCCGAGCGCCTCGGCGATAGCCACCTCGTTGATGACTTCCCCCGGCTTCAACTGGCCGACGACAATCAGATTGCGGATCTTGTGATAGATTTGATCGCGCAGCGGCAGCGCCCGATTGAGCGTCGAAGGATCCAGGTCCATGGCAAATCCGTATCTTCGTTCGCCTGAGATGGTCAATATTAGAATGTCAAATACAACGCACCAGGGACAAGGGGCCCAGGGCCTCCCGAACAGCTAAGAGGCATCAGCCAGACGCTTCCGGGCGTGAAGGCTTCTGTCCAACGTCAAATTCGCCGCCGGCATCCCCAACGCAATAGGTCAGCGCAGACCTCTCACCTTGGTCAGAATATCTTCCGACAGCGCCGAGACGAGCGCCCTGTCGGCGCCCTTGCTGGGGATAAGGACAAATTCCACATCCTCCAACGGCGGCAGGCGCCCGGATGGGATCTCTTTCAAGCCGGAGGGCGACATGCTTTGCGGTTGCACCAGAACCCCCATGCCGGCACGGGCGGCGGCCGTCAGCCCGCTCAGGCTGCCGCATGTGCAGACAATGCGCCACGGCATGCGGTGCCGTTCGAGCACTTCCAGCGCAATGCTGCGCGTGACGCTCGGCGCGGGGAAGGCAATCAACGGCAAGGCCGCGAGCGACAGGACGTGTTCCGGATCGCGGGCGAGCCAGACAAGCGGCTCGCGATAGACGAGCCGGCCACGGCGGTCGCCCAGCCGGCGCTTTGCCAGAACGAGATCGAGCTCGCCATTGTCCTGCATCTGGTAGAGCACGCCGCTCAACGCGACGGTCAGTTCAAGATCAACGGATGGGTGGGACCGGACGAAATCCTCCAGCACCAGCGGCAGCCGGCTCGTCACCAGGTCCTCGGATACGCCGAGCCTCAAAGTGCCCCGCAGCCTCTGCGCGGTGAAAAGCGCCTGCACCTGTCCCTCTATCGACAACAGGGTCCGGGCATGGCCGAGCAGGGCTTCGCCGTCTGGCGTCAGCACCACCTTGTGCGTATCGCGGGCCAGCAACTGCCTGCCAAGCGCGGCCTCGAGCTTGCCGATGTGCTGGCTGACGGTGGATTGCCCGAGCCCCAGCCTCTCCGCCGCGAAGGTAAAGCTTCCCATCTGCTGGACGGTGACGAAGCTGCGAAGTTGGACCAGATCGAGCATTTGTATCCCAAATCACGATAACTGTTATTCATTGTATCTTGTTTTGCAATGCGTAAAAAGACGGCGTCGCCACTCTGGAGCGAACATGTCATGCGCCGCTTTCTGCCGGACACCTTTCTGATCCTCCTGTTGTGCACCGTCGCGCTCGCGTCGGTCGCACCGGCGACCGGGACGTTCGCGGGATGGTTCGCGATCGCGACCAATCTTGCCGTGGCGCTGCTGTTTTTCCTGCATGGTGCGAGGCTCTCGCGCGATGTCGTTGTCGCCGGCCTGATGCATTGGCGCCTGCACCTGGTGATCCTTCTGACGACCTTTGGCCTGTTCCCGCTGCTGGGTCTGGCGCTTGGCTACCTGCCGGCTTCGATCCTGCCCAAGCCGCTTTACCTTGGCATTCTGTTTCTCTGTGTCTTGCCGTCGACGGTGCAGTCATCGATCGCCTTCACCTCGATCGCCGGCGGAAACGTCCCCGCGGCCATCTGTTCGGCTTCCGCCTCCAACATCTTCGGCATGTTCCTGACACCCTTGCTCGTCGGCCTGCTCTTCTCCATAGGTGGCCATGGCGGATTTTCGTGGGATGCGGTGAGCCAGATCCTGGTGCAGCTGCTCCTGCCTTTTGCGCTCGGACAGCTGCTGGAACCGCGGATCGGCAACTGGATACGCTCCCGCAAGACACTGCTGATGCCTGTCGATCGCGGTTCGATCCTGATGGTCGTCTATCTGGCCTTCAGCACGGCGGTCGCCGAGGGGCTTTGGCACATGTTCTCGCTGCGCGACATTGCCGTGGTCGTTGTCGCCGACATGCTGCTGCTCGGCCTGGTGCTTGTGCTGACGACCTATGGCAGCCGGCTTCTCGGCTTCGACAGGGCCGATCAGATCACGATCACCTTCTGCGGTTCGAAGAAGAGCCTGGCGAGCGGCGTGCCGATGGCCAATGTGATCTTTGCCGGCCAGGGTGTCGGCGCGATCGTTCTGCCGCTGATGCTCTTCCACCAGATACAGCTCATGGTCTGCGCCATGATCGCCCAGAAATATGCCAAGGCGGCGCGCCGGCCGACGGTTCTGCCAGCCGAGCCGACGGCCTCGGTGGCTTAGCGCCGTCGGGCGAAAGTTTCGGCGATCGCGAGGACCGCGGCATGAATCGGTCCCGCGGTGAGGTTGGGCATGATCGACGCGTCCACGACAAAAAGATTGTCGAGCGCCTTGAGCCGCAGATTTGCATCGACGACGGCGTCCGGGTCCCTGCCCATTCTGCAGGTGCCGCAGGGATGGTGGTGCGTGATGACCGATCGCGCGATGAAGTCGTCCATCTCGGCCTCACTGTTCAGCGTTCCTGGCAGGAGTTCGCGCTCTCGCCAGCCGGCGAGTTCCTCTCTGTGCCCGATGGTCCGTGCTGCCTCAAGTGCTCTGCGAAACCGTTCGCGGTCCCGATCAGTTTGCAGGTATCCCGGGTCGATGATCAACCGGTCGCCGAGCTCAGGCCCGCTGATGCGCACGCTGCCGCGGCTCGTCGGATGGGTGATGCCGAACAGCAGCGAGTAGGCGGTGCCGGCGGCGGGTGCCTTAAAGCGTTCCGACACGATCGGCGCGACACCGCAGCCAACGACAATTTCAGGCTGCCCGCCAGCGGTGAAGCTGTCAGCCCGCATATAGGCCATCGATTCCGAATGTTGGAGGCGCGATGGCGGCACCGGCTGGCGGGTCGCGTAAAGGTTGCCGGCGCCAAGCAGGTGATCCTGAAGGTTTCGACCGATGTCAGGCATCTCGATCAGGCAGCCGACGCCCGCCGCATCGAGCACATCGCGCGGACCGATGCCCGAACGCATCAGCAAGGCCGGGCTTTCCAACGCTCCGGCACAAAGCACAATCTTGTCCGCAAACACTTCGGCCGAACCCTGTCGCCCCACGACCTCGAGGCTGCGGACCTGATTGCCCTCCAGCTTGAGCCGCTCCACTCGGGAGCCCGTGAGGATGGTCAGGTTCTCGCGGCCTCGAACCGCCTTTGTGAGCCAGGCGTCCGCCGCCGTAACCCGGCGCCCGTCGCGAATGTTCATGGAGTTCGGGGTGACGCCGATCATCTCTCCGCTGTTGTGGCCTTCAAGGCGAGGCAGACCCAACGATGCGCCTGCCTCGATGAAGGCGCGAGCAAGTGGACTGACTTCGTCCGCCGGCAAATGGATCGGCAACGGCCCACCCTTGCCGTGAATGCCGTCGCCACCAAGCGGATGGTCTTCGATAGCCTGGAAAACGGGCAGAAGTTTATCCCAACTCCATCGGCGATCCCCGGTCGCGTCGACCCAGGCCTGGAAGTCGGAAGGATGACCGCGCATGTAGCCCATCGCGTGCAGGCAACTTGAGCCGCCGATCAACCGCCCGCGCGCCCAATGATGCACCCGGCCCGCGGTGCCGGCTTGCGGCTCCGTGCGATAGTCCCAATCGTAGCTGCGGCCCTGAAGTGCCGGCCAGGCGGCGGGGTTCCAGATATCGGGATCTGTCGCCTCCTCGCCTGCCTCGATCAGCAGAACGCGGCTGCCCGGATCTTCGCTCAGCCGCGCGGCGAGCAACGACCCGGCCGACCCGCCGCCGACGATGACGATATCGCAATTCGGTGCGTGCTCAACATTGGCCCTGGTCATCCTCACTCCATCTGCCATTTGCCGGTTGCGATAGCCGTCATGTCTGACACCGACACGGAGAAGGCCCGCGCACGAATCCGCGTTCGGCCGATCCGAAACGTCATGAAGGACTTCGAGTCTTCAGGCGGAACGACAGTCCATCGAAGACCTCAAATCCCGTTGTCCATGGATATCTTCGCTGCCGCTTTCGCCCTCAAGACATGCTGTTTGGAGGCTTTGCGGGCGGCCTTCTCGTCGCCGGCGGCGATGGATTCGAATATCTCCCTCATCTCCGCCAGGCTGCTTTGTGCTCTGCCCTCCAGGGACATCGATCGTCCTCGAAAGAAGCTGATCCTGGCCACCAGACCGCGATGGACTTCCTCCAGGATAGGGTTGCCGCAATTCGCCAGTATGATCGAATAGAAATCCGCGGCGGTCATGACCTGCGCCAGGCTGTCATTGCTGGATGCTGCCTCTTCGAACGCGGAAAGCGATTTCTCGAGTTCACGCAACTGTTCCGGGGAAATCCTTAACGCGCATCGTCCTGCTGCCTCGACTTCCAGCAACTCTCGAACCTCGTAGATGGCGGTTGCCACCTCCCACGAAAGTGCCGGTATCGACGGCCCGCGGTTGGGCACGATCTCGATCAGGCGCTCGGCCTCAAGACTGCGCAAAGCCTCCCTCAGCGAGGGGCGGCTGATGCCGAGTTGTGTGCACAGTTGACTTTCGATGAGGCGGCTTCCCGGCTGGAACAACCCGGAGAAGATCGCCAGCCGTAACTTGTCGACGGTTTCCCGTTGCACGGTCCGTGGCGAAATTCGCAAATTCAAATCTGGGGGCATCGGTAACGTCTCATGGCCTTTGAGTCGCAAACTGAAGCAGCATACGCCACGCCGCGCAAATTTGACAGCAGGATAGCCAGATTGTCAAATATGAAGATTGTCAGACAATCGGCTTGACGTGACCCCGGTCTGTATGATCCTTTTGCAGGAGATGGGCAGCGAGGCGAGGATCCAGGGATCATGGACATGGCGGCAGACATATCTTCCGACCACTTCATCTCGCGACGCGTCGACATTG
This sequence comes from Mesorhizobium sp. 131-3-5, assembly GCF_016756575.1. Taxonomy (NCBI): domain Bacteria; kingdom Pseudomonadati; phylum Pseudomonadota; class Alphaproteobacteria; order Hyphomicrobiales; family Phyllobacteriaceae; genus Mesorhizobium; species Mesorhizobium sp. 131-3-5. Next base: position 6,042,197 of record NZ_AP023254.1, on the reverse strand, counting down.
GCCGCGTCACCTTGAACGTGCGCGAGAAGGGCAGCGGTCCCTTGATGCTGTTCTTCCACGGCATCACCTCCAACTCCGCCGTCTTCGAACCGTTGATGATCCGGCTTTCGGACCGGTTTACGACGATTGCGGTTGATCAGAGGGGGCATGGCCTCAGCGACAAGCCGGAAACCGGCTACGAGGCGAATGACTACGCGGACGACATCGCCGGCCTGATACGTACGCTCGATCGCGGCCGTGCCATCCTCGTCGGACATTCGCTTGGTGCTCGAAACTCCGTCACGGCCGCGACGAAATACCCGGATCTGGTGCGGTCGGTCGTTGCGATCGACTTTACGCCCTACATCGAGACCGACGCCTTGGACGCCTTGGAAGCGCGCGTGAACGCGGGGAGCCAGCTTTTCGAGGATGTGAAGGCCGTCGAAGCATACCTAGCCGGCCGCTATCCGAACATTCCCGCCGACGCCATCAGGATCAGGGCTGAAAGCGGCTATCAGCCGGTCGACGGCGGATTGCGTCCATTGGCATCGCCCACGGCCATGGCGCAGTCCGCCAAGGGCCTGCGATCGGATCTGGTGCCCGCCTACCGAGACGTGACGAAGCCCGTCCTCATCGTTCGGGGTGAGGCGAGCAAGCTGGTTTCGGCGGCGGCGCTGGCGAAGACAAGCCGACTGCGGCCCGATCTGCCTGTCGTCGTCGTTCCGGGCGCCGACCACTACGTCAACGAGGTGTCTCCCGAGATCACGTTGAAAGCCATCACCAACTTCATAGACGCCTGACGGCCAAGCGCCGTCTTCTTGCACGCAGCATCAGGATAGAAAATGGCCAATCTAAACAAAACTCCGGGTAAAACGCGTCGTGCCGAGGTAGCCGGCGGCGGCTTTGCCGGGCTGACGGCCGCCATCGCTCTCAAGCAGAAGGGTTGGGATGTCAGGCTGCACGAAAAGAGCTCGGAACTGCGGGCATTCGGCGCGGGCATCTATCTCTGGCACAATGGCCTTCGCGTGCTCGAAGGGCTGGGCGCCTTGGACGATGTTCTCCAGGGCTCGCACACGCCTCCGACCTACGAGACCTGGATGCACAACAAGTCGGTTTCCAAGGAGACGTTCAACGGTCTCCCCTGGCGCATCATGACCCGCAGCCACCTGCACGATGCCCTGGTCAACCGGGCCCGCGCCTTGGGCGTCGACATCCGCGTCAATTCCGAGGCGGTCGCCGCCGACCCGGAAGGGCGCCTGACCCTCCAGACCGGCGAGGTTCTCGAAGGCGACCTGATCGTTGGCGCCGATGGCGTTGGTTCCAAGGTCAGGGATTCCATCGGCTTCAAACAGGATCGCTGGGTTTCGAAAGATGGCCTCATCCGGCTGATTGTCCCGCGCATGAAGAAAGAGCTCGGTCATGGCGAGTGGGACAATACCATCGACATGTGGAACTTCTGGCCGCGTGTTCAGCGGATTCTCTATTCGCCCTGCAATGAGAATGAGCTCTACCTCGGCTTGATGGCTCCGGCCGCCGATCCTCGTGGATCGAGCGTTCCGATCGATCTCGAAGTCTGGGTCGAGATGTTTCCTTTCCTGGAGCCATGCCTGGTCGAGGCGGCCAAGCTGAAAACCGCCAGGTACGACAAGTACGAAACGACCAAGCTGGATAGCTGGACAAGAGGCAAGGTCGCCCTTGTCGGGGATGCCGCGCATGCCATGTGCCCGGCTCTTGCCCAGGGCGCCGGTTGCGCGATGGTCAACGCCTTCAGCCTGTCGCAGGACCTGGAGGAGGGCGCTTCGGTCGAGGATGCGCTGGTCGCTTGGGAGACGCGCATTCGCCCGATCACCGATCGCTGCCAGGCCCTGTCTGGCGACTATGCGGCGAACCGCTCGCTCTCGAAGGGAAACATGTTCACGCCGGCGGCGCTGGAAGCCGCCCGCTACGACCCGCTGCGCCGTGTCTACTCGTGGCCGCAGTAGCGTCGGGCGAGCAGGTCAACGAATTAATCGGTGCGTGCGGAAACAGCGCGCGCCTTTCAGGAGATAAAGATGAACTATTCCAGTGAAGTCGAAAGAGATTATGATGTCAGGGGATGGTATTCCTCGGTCCAGGAAAGCCGGCATGACGGTGGCACGCCTGGCGAAACCCTCGTCAAAGTCGCGACTGGCGTTGTCATACGCAATCCCTTCGCCGGAAAGTTCGTCGCCGAACTGTCCGATCTGACCAATCCGAGTGCAGCGATCGGTCATGCGCTCGGCGAGAGGGCGGTGGCGCTGCTCGGCAACAGGCCGGTCGAAAGCTATGGCAAGGGCGGTATCGCGGGTACATCAGGCGAACAGGAACATGTCGTCGCCTGCATCACCACGGTGTTCGGAGATCCGCTGCGCCAGCAGGTGGGGGGCGGCAAGGCCTGGATCTCCTCGGTCAGCAAGGTCGCTGTCGCCGGCACGACCATCGATATCCCGCTTGCCCACAAGGACGAGCTCTACATCCGTTCCCACTACGATGCCGTCACCTTTTGCGTGCCGGATGCCCCGCGCCCGGACGAACTTCTGATCTGCGTCGCCGTCGCATCGGGTCCGCGCGTGCACCAGCGCGTCGGCGGCAAATCCGTCGCCGACCTCAAGGCCGGCGCCTAGCTCGATCGAAGTTACTGAAGGACGAATTCCATGCCCCTGAACATCAAGGACCTCAAGATTACGTCAGCGGATTTCCAGCCGCTCGGGAAAATGCGCGACGAGCATGCCGGCGACAAGGGCAACGTATTGCCCAAGCTTAGGGTCAGCGGCGTCCCGGCAGGGACGAAAGAGCTTGCGGTCATCTGCCACGATCCCGACGCGCCCCTGCCCAATGGCTTCACGCATTGGGTAGTTTACGGCATCGATCCGTCGACGACGGATCTTTCTGGAGCACAGGAAAAGTTCCGCGTGGGACCCAACGGCGCCGGCGGCAAGCAATATTACGGACCCCAGCCGCCCGCTGGCCATGGAGAGCATCACTACTATTTCTGGGTCTATGCCCTGGACACGAAGGTCGACGGGACGCCCACCAGGGAGGAGTTCCTGCAGAAATACGCCGGCAACATCATCGAGCAGAACCGGATCGTCGGCATCTACGAAAACAAGTGAAATCCGCGGCCCTGGCGACCGATAACAACAACAAGAATGGTCGCCATCGCCGCAATGGGAGAATTTGGAAATGACAGACAACAGCCCAGTGCGTCGGAAGGTCTTCGAAGAGCTGGTCACAGCGACCAAGATCCTTTTGAACGAAGGCATCATGGATACGTTCGGGCATATCAGTGCCCGTGACCCCGAGGATCCCGCTAGTTTCTTCCTGGCGCAGAAACTGGCCCCGAGCTTGATCACCGTCGACGACATCCAACGCTTCAATCTGGATGGCGAGACCTCGGACAACCGGCCGTCCTATCTCGAGCGGTACATCCACAGCGAGATCTACAAAACGCGGCCCGACGTTCAGTGTGTACTCCACACCCATTCTCCGGCTGTCCTGCCGTACTGCTTCGTCGACACGCCGCTTCGGCCGGTCACCCACATGGGAGCTTTTATCGGCGAGTCGGTCCCGGTCTACGAGATTCGCGACAAGCACGGCGACGAAACGGATCTCTTCGGCGGCAGCCCAGACGTTTGCGCTGATATCGCCGAGCGTCTCGGCAGCCAGACCGTGGTTCTCATGGCGCGGCATGGCGTCGTCAATGTAGGCAACTCCGTGCGGGAGGTCGTCTTCCGGGCCTTCTATCTCGAGCAGGAAGCAGCAGCGCTCACCGCCGGCTTGAAGATCGGCAATGTCAAATACCTGTCGCCGGGCGAGATCAAGACGGCAGGAAAACTCGTCGGCGCCCAGATCGATCGAGGATGGAACCACTGGTCGCAGCGCCTCAGGCAAGCAGGCCTCGCCTGATGTCCATCAGGCTTTGAACATCAGCTGGGAAGCCTGGTGTCGGCCAGGACTTTCCAGCCTCAATCGCACTAGTTCTCTGGCGCCGGGGCGTCGGACGAAAGCAATGAAACCATGCCGCACGCGGAAAGTTACGATTACATCATCGTTGGAGCCGGATCGGCCGGTTGCGTGCTCGCCAACCGGCTGAGCGCCGATCCGAGATGTTCGGTGCTGCTGCTGGAGGCCGGCGGCTGGGACCGCGATCCGATGATCCACATTCCGCTTGGATGGGGCAAGATCCTGACCGAGCGCCGCCATGACTGGATGTATTTCTGCGAGCCGGAAGACAATGTAGGCGGGCGCAGGGTCGAGTGTGCGCGCGGAAAGGTCATTGGCGGATCATCGTCGACCAACGCCATGGCCTATGTGCGCGGCAATCGCGGGGACTACGATCGTTGGGCGGCGACAGGTCTCAGCGACTGGTCGTACGACAAGGTGCTGCCGTATTTCCGCAAGCAGGAAAGCTGGGAAGGGGGCGAGGACCAGTATCGCGGCGGCGCCGGCCCGGTCAGCACCCAGTTCTGCCGCTACAAGGACACGCTGATCGACGCCTTCGCGCAAGCCAGCGTGCAGGCAGGCTATGCGCAGACGAAGGACTACAATGGCGAGCGGCAGGAAGGGTTCGGCCGCCTCCAGATGACGATTTCGAAAGGTCGGCGCGCCTCGACCGCGTCAGCCTATCTGCGGCCGGTGCTGAAGCGGCCCAATCTGACCGTTCTGACGGAAGCGAACGCAACCAGGATCGTACTGGAGGGTGCGCGCGCAACCGGCGTCATCATCAACCATCGCGGTGGCGAACGTACGGTTCTCGCCCGCAAGGAAGTGCTGCTTGCCGGCGGCGTGATCAACACGCCGCAACTGATGATGCTGTCGGGTATCGGGGCGCAGGATGAGCTTGCCGCGCACGGTATCCAGACGCGGGTCAATCTGCCGGCGGTCGGCAAGAACCTGCAGGATCACGTCTCGGTCATCCTCATGTACCGGCGCCGGGCTCCGGGCGGCCCTTTCCTGCGCAACATGCGTGCCGATCGCATCGGCTTCGATTTCGTCAAGACCTACCTCACGGGACGCGGTTTTTCGGGCGACGTGCCCGGCGGTGTCGTCGCCTTCCTCAAGAGCGGCCCGGCGCGACCATTGCCGGACGTGCAATTGCTCTTCACGGCGGCGCCGCTTGCGGCATGGCCATACTTCAAGCCGTTCAAGGCGCCGTTTGCGGACGGCTTCGCAACGCGCATCGTGGCGACGCAGCCCGAAAGCCGCGGAGCCGTGAAACTGGCCTCGGCCGATCCTTCCGCGGCGCCCCTGATCCACCAGAACTTCCTCGCCTCGCCGAAGGATTGGGAGTCGCTGCGGGCCGGTTTCCGGGTGGCAAGGGATCTGGCCGCGCAGCCCTCCATGCAGCCCTTCATCGAGGCGGAGTTCTTTCCCGGTCCGAAGTGCCAGAGCGACGACGAGATCGACGAGCATATCCGCAAGACCTCCATCACCGTGCATCACCCGGCCGGGACCTGCCGGATGGGGGCCGATGCGGCCTCGGTCGTCGACCCGCAATTGCGGGTTCGCGGCGTCGACGGGCTTAGAGTGGTGGACGCTTCCGTCATGCCCGACCTGGTCTGCGGAAACATCAACGCCGCAGTGATCATGATTGCCGAAAAGGCCGCCGACCTCATCGCGAGCTCAAAAGAAAGCAGGGCAGTGCAATGATCCGAAATATCGCCATCATCGGCCTGGGTACGATGGGGCCGGGCATGGCCGCCCGGCTCGCCAGAGGCGGCCTGCAGGTGGTCGCCTACGATGTTGCCCCGGCAGCGATCGAGCGCGCGCGATCCATGCTGAGCGTGGCCGAGACCGTTCTGGACGCCTTGGGCATCGCGCCACCGTCGGCCGGCGTCGGGACGGTTCGCTTCACCGACGATATCGGCGATGCGATATCCGGCGCCGACCTCGTCATCGAGAACGTTCCTGAAAACATTTCGGTCAAGGCCGATGTCTATCGCACCGTCGACGGCCTGATCGGCCCGGATACGATCGTCGCGTCCGACACGTCGGGTATCCCGATCACCAAGCTGCAGGCGCATATCTCGCATCCCGAGCGGATGGTCGGCATGCACTGGTCGAACCCGCCGCACATCATCCCGATGATCGAGGTGATCGCCGGCGAGAAGACCGCGCCGCAAACCGTGGCGACGATCCGCGACCTCATCCGCTCGATGGGTTTGCTGCCGGTGGTGGTGAAGAAGGATGTTCCAGGCTTCGTCGAAAACCGCGTGCTCTATGCGCTGCTGCGCGAGGCGGTCGACCTCGTCGAGCGAGGCGTCATCGATCCGGAAGATCTCGACACCTGCGTGTCCTGGGGCATCGGCTACAAGATCGCCGTGATCGGGCCGATGGCTCTGCTCGATATGGCGGGGCTGGATATCTACAAGTCCGTCTCGTCCTTCCTCAACGCCGATCTCTCCAATCGCGGCGATGTCGCGCCCATGGTGCTGGAAAAGACCAACGCGTCGAAGTTCGGCATCAAGTCGGGCGAGGGCATGTTCTCCTATACGCCCGAGCAGACCAAGGCGCTGCAAGGGGAAAGGGCGCGCAAACTCGTCGCGGTGCGACGCATCCTGGAAGGCCGGGAGTAGCCAATGGTTTATCGAGCTCACAAAGACAGGCACGCCGTCGGGGACTGGACGGTGCGGTCGAGGCTGACGGCAGTGCATGAGGTGGCAAGCCATGCGCGTTGAAACCATTCGAGCGGCCGGCGGCCGGCCGGCCCATATCCGCCATGACGACCTGATCTCCGCCAAGGGTGTGTCGGTGGTCATGGCCAAGCAGCTGGTTCTGCAGAATATCGATCTTTCGGTGCCGAAGGGGTCGTTTGTGTCCCTTATTGGTCCGTCCGGCTGCGGCAAGAGCACCTTGCTCAAGGTCCTGGCCGGGCTTGTCAATCCGACGAGCGGCAGCGTTTCGATCGCTGGGCTTTCGCCGGTCGAAGCGGCGCGCAAGCGCATGATCGGCCTCGTCTTCCAGGACGCCAATTTGCTTCCCTGGAAGAACGCCGTCGACAACGCATCGATGCTGCTCAGTATCGCCGACAAGTCGCTCTCGCGCGCTGAGTTGCGCGGGCGCGGCCAGGAGATGCTGGAACTGGTGGGGTTGGGCGACAGTGCCCACAAGCGCCCCCATGAATTGTCCGGCGGCATGCGCCAGCGCGTCGCCATCGCGCGGGCCCTGGCGCTCGATCCGGCGGTGCTGCTGATGGACGAGCCGTTCGGCGCGCTCGACGCCATTACCCGCGATGCCATGGGCCAGTCGCTGCTGGAGATCTGGCAGCGCACCGGCAAGACCATCGTGCTCGTCACCCATTCGATAGATGAGGCCATTCACCTGTCGCGCCATGTCCACGTGCTGGGGATCAAGCCTGGGCGGATCACCGAAAGCCTCGACATTGGTCTGCCCTATCCGCGCGACCTGACGGTCACCGAGGATCCGGAGTTCGTCAGGCTCGTGGTTCAACTGCGCACCATGCTGCGCGCCAGCCATCAACCGGGAGACGCATCATGAGCGATCAACCCGTCACCAATTTCTCCGAGTCGAGGCCCGAGTCGCGGTTTGCCTCCAGCTGGGGCGCAGCGACCGGCAGCTGGCTTCCCGCGGTCATCCTTCTGCTGGCGACGATCGTGGTGTGGGAAGCCGTGGTGCGGATTTTCGCGATATCCGCCTTCATCATTCCCGCTCCGTCCGAGATCGCGCAATCGCTGGTCGCGCAATGGGGAACGCTGATGCAGGCGACGCTGGTGACGGCGGGCGAGATCCTGTTCGGATTCCTTGTCTCTGTCGTGGTCGGCATTGCCATCGCCTTGGTCATCGTACGCTTCGACTGGCTGGGGCGAGCGCTCTATCCGCTGGTGGTGCTGTTCCAGAATGTGCCCAAGGTGGCGCTGGCACCGATCTTCATCCTCTGGTTCGGCTATGGGCTCGCGCCCAAGATCGGCCTGATCCTGGTCATCGCCTTCTTCCCGGTGACCTTGTCGATGCTGGCGGGAATGCAGTCGGTCGATCGTTCGCTGCTGTCGCTGATGAATTCGGTCGGCGCCAGCCGCACGCAGATCCTGTTCAGGATCCGCGTTCCGCATTCGCTGCCCAACCTGATGGCCGGCACCAAGATCGCCGCGACGCTCAGCGTCATCGGCGCCATCGTCGGCGAATTCGCCGGCGCCTCGGACGGGCTCGGCTACGTCATCCAGTTCGCCTCGACCCAGCTCGATACCGCGCTGGTCTTCGCTGCCCTGCTCCTCGTTTCGGTGCTGGGCATCGCCTTCTACTACGCGGCCGAAATTCTCGAACACATCGTGGTGCCATGGGCGCCGAAATTCAGCCAGTCCTAGGTCCGCTCTCAACAAACGAAAAAGGGAACAAAAATGCTCAGACGCTCACTCATCAAGGCAGCCGCGCTTGCGGCGTGTGTCGGGACACTCGGCTTCTCCAGCGTGGCCCTGGCGGCCGACAAGGTCAACGTCCAGCTCGACTGGGTGGTGCGCGGCAACCACGCCATGTTCTTCGTCGGGAAGGAGAAAGGCTTCTTCGCCAAGAACGACATCGACGTCGCCGAGATCCGCAAGGGGTCGGGCTCGCCGGACGCCATGCGGCTGGTGGGCAATGAGAACGCGGATTTCGGTTTCGGCGATCTTCCCACGCTTGCCGTCGCGCGGTCGCAGAATGTTCCCGTCGTGGCGCTGGCGGCCGTCAACCAGCACTCGCCCCTGGCGATCATCTCGCTGGCGAAGACGATGAAGCTCACCAAGCCGGCGGATCTGAAGGGTCTCACCATCGGCATTCATCCGGCCGGTTCGACCTACATCTTCTTCAAGGGCTTCCTGGCGGCCAATGGCCTGACCGAGAAGGACATGACGCTGAACAGCGTCTCGCCGCCCTATGAAAGCTACCTGCTTCTGGGACGGGTCCAGACGGTGGTCGGCTATGTCGACGCCGAGGTTCCCGAACTTGAGGCCAAGGCCGGCGGTCCCGGTTCGCTCAGCATCATGATGGGTTCGGACCATGGCTGGAAGGCCTATGGCTCAGGCCTGTTCACCTCGCAGAAGATGATCAAGGACAAGCCCGAAATCGTCGCCCGCTTCGTCAAGGCGTACAGGGAGGCCTTCGACTATGTCGTGGCACACCCCGAAGAGGCAGCCGAGATCACCGCCAAGGCCGCACCCGGCTACGCCGACAAGAAAGACGTGCTTCTGGCGCAGATCAACGCCGACATCGCGTCGACCTTCACCAGCCCGGACACCAAGGAACACGGCCTCGGCTGGATGACGAAGACGCAGTGGGAGGAAACGTTGAAGACGCTCACGGATCAGGGCGTGCTCAAGGCGGCCCTGTCGGCGGACGACGTCTTCACCGACAAATTCCTGGCCAAGGAGTAGGCCGCGCTATGTCGCGGGCCAACGGATCGATGAGCGCCTACCGGCACGCCAGCGTGTCCCGCTCCACGCCGCAGGACACGGCGCGCGCTCCCTTGGCCGCGTCGTTGCGGTCAAGCGTGATCTGCACCCGTGTGGCATATGCGCGGCCCGACAGGCCGCACCACAGCCGCTCGACCGGCAGGTTCTCGCGCTTGTCGTTGAGGATCGTGAACGTGCCGGTCTTGGCGTCGAACCAGAGCTCGACGCGGGCGCTCTTGCCCGGCTCGACCGTCGCGATCCCTGCCGAATACCAGTGGGCGAAGTCGGCATTGCAGGACAGCCCTTCCTTGCTCGCATTCGAAATCGTCAACGGCACCATGTCGAGCCCGTCGGTGCCCTTGCGGACGATGACATGGTGCAACTCGACCGCGTTGGCGAAGGATGTGAACGCCAGCGCGACAGGGAGAACATAACGAATCTTCACTTTGCCTGAACTCCAAGGGTAAACTTTATCAGGCAGTCTACCTCGCTTCTGCGCAATAACAATAAGAATATTGATTGGCAAATCAACAGAGAGGGTAACATGTTAAAGATTCTTAAAAGCAGCGTAAGTGCAGTTATACTGATAGGTATCTTGATGGGTGGCGCGATTGCTGGCGAAGTCAAGTCGATCGCCATCCTGACACCCGAAGAAGGCACTGATTACGGCTGGAACCAGCAAGGCATCGACGCCGCCAAGGCGGCTGGCAAGGCCGCCGGCATCGAAGTGGTCGTGGCCCAGGGCCTCGGCTATGGCGACGTTCGTCCGACCCTGCGGGAACTTGCGTCAGACGGTGCCAGCCTGCTGATCGCCCACGCCAGCGGCTACAACACCTCGGCGCCTGAAATCGCCAAGGAGTTGAAGGTTCCGGTGGCGATCGTCGACACGCCGAACGGCCTGGAGAAGGGTCTCGTCGCCGACTACACGCTGAGTGGCCACCAGGGCGCCTATCTCGCCGGCCGTCTCGCCGCCAAGATGTCGCGCTCCAAGTCGGTCGGCATCGTCGTCTCGGGCGAACCGCCATCATGGAATTCGCAGTCGGCGGCGTTCGCGCAAGGCGTGAAGGCGGAAAACCCGGACGTCAAGATCACCTATGCGGTGATCGGACCGGCCGCCTACAGCGATGCGGCCGGCGGCAAGCGGGTCACCGAAAGCGTGATCGCGTCGGGCGCCGACATCATCTTCGGCCAGGGCAACGGTTCGAGCTTCGGCATGCTGCAGGCGGTCGAGACGACCAAGGCAGCAGATGGCGGCAAGGTCTATTTCATCGACGTCATCGGTGACAAATCGCCGATCGACAAGGGCTTCCTGCTGTCGTCGGTGGTGTGGAACATCGAGCCGGTCTATGCGGCGATGATCGCCGACATCAAGGCCGACACGTTCGGCACCAAGCACTATACGATCGGCCTCAAGGACGACTCGGTGAAGCTGCTGAAAACCGCCGCCATTCCGGACAATGTCTGGGCGGAAATCCAGACGCTGCGCGAAGACGTCATTTCCGGCAAGATCAAGGTCGATCCGGTCTATGACGCGGCCGCCGTAAGGGCGCTGATGACCAGCGTCGCCCAGTAAGGCGATCACGGGTTAGCTGCCGGAGGGGTGATCCGTTCGCCTCTCCGGCCGATTACCATTTTCTTGGTGCAGGCTTTCATGAGCGGTTCTTTTTCATCGTCCGTTGCCGGCCGCGACATCGTCGCGCTTGAGGGCGTGACCAAGCGGTTTCCCGGCATTGTCGCCAATGACAGCGTCGACCTGTCGATCCGTCCCGGCGAGGTGCATGTGCTGCTCGGCGAGAACGGCGCGGGAAAATCCACCTTGATCGGCATGCTGTCTGGCCTGCAGCAGCCGGACGAAGGGCGCATATTGGTCGACGGCAAGCCAACGCCGATCACCTCGCCGCGCCATGCGCTGGCGCTGGGCATCGGCACTGTCTTCCAGCACATGATGCTGGTGCCGACGCTGACGGTGGCGGAAAACCTGTTGCTTGGCGGACCCTGGTGGCAACGCCCCAGGACCGAGGAGCTTGAGGCGCGCGTCGCCGAGATCACCCGCAGTCTCGGCATCACGGTGAAGCTGCATGCCAAGGTGTCGGAGCTTTCGCTCGGCGAGCAGCAGCAGGTCGAAATCCTGCGCGCCATGGTGCGCAACAGCCGGCTGCTGATCCTGGACGAGTCCACCTCCATGCTGACGCCGAAAGGCATCGACGAACTGGGCGCACTGATGCGCCGGCTTGTCGAGCAGGGTCTGGCCATCGTCTTCATCACCCACAAGCTCAAGGAGGCGGCGGCCTTCGGCGACCGCATCTCGGTGCTGAAGCTCGGCCGCAAGGTCGGCGAGATCCCACCCGAGCGGTTTCGCGCGCTGGGCGAGCAGGCGATCATCTCGGAGATCGTGGAATTGATGTTCGGCAAGCAGAAGGATGATCCGGAAGCCGTCGAGCGTCCGGTCCGTACAGTCCAGGCCGAAGCGGCGCCGCTGCTCCAGGTCGCGGATCTGGCGGTCGCGCCGACGGACAATGCGCCCGGCCTGTCGTCGATCTCCTTCGACATCCGCCCGGGCGAGATCCTCGGCATCGCCGGCATCGACGGCAACGGTCAGAAGCAGCTTGCCGAAGCGCTGGCCGGCCAGCGCGCCGCGACAGGCGGTTCGGTGCGGCTGGAGGGCGTCGCCATCGAGGCGCTGAGCGTCGGCGAACGCCGCCGGCGCGGTCTGCGCTACCTGACCGACGACCGGCTCGGCGAAGGCACTGTCGGCACCTTCCCGGTCTCGATCAACTTTTTCCTCAAGCAGGTCGGCGCTGCCCCGTTCTGGCGCCACGGCGTCGAGCAGCGTGGCGAGATCGACGAGCGCGCCGCCCAGCTCGTGCGCGAATACGACGTGCGCACGCCAAGCCTGAAGACGCCGGTCGCCCGGCTGTCGGGCGGCAACATCCAGAAAGTGCTTCTGGCACGCGAACTGGCAGAGGGCGCCAAGGTGGTGATCTTCAACAAGCCGACCTATGGACTCGATCTCGCCAATACTTTGGCATCGCGCCAGCGCATCCGCGATACGGCGGCCCGCGGCCTTGCCGTGCTGCTCATTTCCACCGACCTCGAGGAGTTGCTTGCTATGTGCGACCGCGTCGCCGTCATCGCCAACGGAGCGCTCGTCGGCACGGTCGAGAACACCGACGATGCCCGCACCAGGATCGGCCGCCTGATGATCGGACTTGCCGCATGAGCATCGACACCGCCCCCACGGCCAGTGCCACCGCGCTCGATGCCACGAGCGGGACGGCGACGCGCCGCGACATCCTGCATCGGCTGCTGATGACGCTCGGCCCGATCCTCATCGCCCTCATCATAGCCGGCTTCATCCTGCTTGCCGTCGGCGTCGACCCGCTCGCCTATTACGGTTTCGTGCTGGAGAAAGGACTGTTCTCCCCGCTCGGTATCCAGCAGACGCTGACGCGGATGGCGCCGCTGCTGTTTCTTGCCGCCGGCCTCATCGTCGCCTTTCGCGCGGGCATGTGGAATCTCGGTGGCGACGGCCAGTTCCTGCTTGGCGCGGTGACGGCGGCGGCCAGCGCGCCCGTACTCGTTCAGATCATGCCATCCTGGCTGGCGCTGACCTTTTCGTTCCTCATCGCCATGGCGGTGGCGATGATCTGGTCGCTGATCCCAGCTCTGCTGCGTGCCTATCAGGGCGTCAACGAGATCATCACCACGCTGATGATGACGTTCCTGGGCACCTCGCTCGCAAATGTGCTGGTCAAGCTCATGTTTCGCGACCCCAGCACGACCGTGCCGCAGACGCGTACGCTGCCGGTGGAAGACAGGCTGCCGCGCCTGTTCGAAACGACCATCACCAGCGGCCTGCTGCTCGGCTTGGCGGCAATCATCATCGTGCATCTGGTGATGACGCGCACGGCGTTCGGGCTGAAATTGCGGATCGTCGGCGCCAATCCGCGCGCCGCGGTCCACGCGGGGCTCGGCGTGTCTGGCCTGACCGTCACCGTCTTCGCCATTTCGGCCGGGCTGGCCGGCCTTGCCGGCGCTGTCGACATCATCGGCGTCCAGGGCAATGTCCGCGCCGACTGGAATCCCGCTTACGGGCTTGCCGTCATTCCAGCCGTGTTCCTCGCCCGCATGAACGGCTTTGCCGCTATCGGTTTCGTGTTCCTGCTTTCGGTGCTGTCGATCGGCGGCGAAAGCGCGGCGCGGCGGCTTGGCGTGCCCAACCATTTCACGCTGGTGCTGGTCTCCATCGTGCTGATCGTGCTCGCGCTCGCCGAATATGTCGACCATCGCTACAACCAGTCGAGAAAGGCTTAGGGCATGACCGGGCTCTTCAGCGAAGTCTTTCTCAGCGCGCTGCTGTTCGGCGCCGTCACCGCCGCCATCCCGCTGCTGCTGGCCGGCCTCGGCGAGCAGATGTCGGAAAAAGCCGGCGTGCTCAACATCGGCATCGAAGGCATGATGCTGGCCGGCGCCTATCTCGGCTTTGTCGGCGCGTTCTATTCCGGGTCGCTGTGGCTGGGGTTCCTTACCGGTGCCGCCGGCGGTGTCGCCGTGGCGATGATCATGGCGCTGCTGTGCGTGCGCATCGGGCTGAACCAGATCGTCATCGGCATCGCGTTGACGCTCGGTCTCGAAGGTCTGACGGCGCTGCTTCATCATTTCCAGTTCTCGCGCAGCTATCCCCGCCTGCCGGCGGCGGACGCCACCATCATTCCGCTGCTGTCGGATATTCCTGTCATCGGACCCGCCTTCTTCAAACATCATCTGATCGTCTATCTGGCGGTCGCGCTGGTGTTCGGCATGGGCTACCTCTATCGGCGCACGCAGCTCGGCCTCAATCTGCAGGCAGCGGGCGACAAGCCGGCAGCACTCGACGTCGCCGGCATCGACGTCATCAGGACCCGGACCATCGCGGTGCTGACGACCGGTGCGCTGGCCGGGCTCGGCGGCGCCTATCTCGCCAATGTCGGTGCGGGCCTGTTCATTCCGTTCATCACCAATGGCGCCGGCTTTCTCGGCATCGTGCTGGCCATGCTGGCGCGCGGCCGTCCGGTCTGGGTGCTGTTCGGCGCCCTGCTGTTCGGCGTCTGCCTGTCGCTGACAACGGCTATGCAGGTGGCGGGCATCAACATACCGACCGACGTCATCCAGATGCTGCCGTTCCTGGCGGTGATGATCATGCTGGTGCTGTTTGGCCGGCGTGCCAGCCTGCCGGCGGCACTAGGCATTCCATACGAGCGCGGCGCGCGCTGACCACAATCAGATGCGCGGAAGGGACCCGCGCCAAACAGGAGGCAAGAATGTCGGATACCAAAGTCTACCTGCTCGACGGCGGCTCGCTCGTTCTCGACGGCTACCACGTGTTCTGGAACCGAGGCCCTGGCGGCGAAGTGCGCTTCCCCGTCTATTCGATCCTGATCGAGCATGCCGAGGGCCGGTTCCTGATCGACACCGGCTACGACTACGATCACGTCATGAAGGTGCTGCCCTTCGAGAAGCCGATCCAGGAAAAGCACCAGACCATCCCCGGCGCGCTTGCGCTGCTCGGCCTCGAGCCGAAGGATATCGACGTCGTCGTCAACTCGCATTTCCATTTCGACCATTGCGGCGGCAACAAGTATTTTCCGCATGCCAAGAAGATCTGCCATCGCTCGGAGGTGCCGCAGGCCTGCAATCCGCAGCCTTTCGAACATCTCGGCTATTCGGACCTGAGCTTCTCGGCGGAGGCCGCCGAAGCGCGAGGCGCGACGGCGCAACTGCTGGAAGGCACGACGCGCGCCAACTCGACCTTCGAGGGCATCGACGGCGACGTCGATCTCGCCAAGGGCGTCAAGCTGATCTCGACGCCCGGCCATTCGATCGGCCACTACAGCCTGCTGGTCGAGTTCCCCAAGCGCAAGCCGATCATGTTCACCATCGACGCCGCCTACACCCAGAAGAGCCTGGAGACGCTGTGCCAGGCTGCCTTCCACATCGACCCGGTGGCAGGCGTCAATTCGATGCGCAAGGTGAAGAAGCTCGCCGAGGACCATGGCGCCGAGCTGATGTACTCGCACGACATGGAAAACTTCAAGACCTACAGGACCGGCACGCAATTCTACGGCTGACCGCCGCCAATCCGGAGACAACACCATGCGCTATTCCGATCATGCCGATCCGGTCATCACCCTGACCGCGGGTCCGGTAAACGCCTATCCAGAAGTGCTGCGCGGCCTCGGCCGCACGGTGCTCTACGACTATGATCCTGCGTTCCAGCTCTTCTACGAGGGTGTGGTCGACAAGGCGCAGAAGGCGATGCGGCTGTCGAACAAGCCGGTCATCCTGCATGGCGAACCGGTGCTCGGCCTCGAAGCGGCGGCGGCGTCGCTGATCGCGCCCGACGATGTCGTGCTCAATCTTGCCTCGGGCGTCTACGGCAAGGGCTTTGGCTACTGGGCGAAGCGGTACTCGCCGCATCTGCTCGAGATTGAAGTGCCCTACAATGAGGCTATCGATCCGCAGGCGGTCGCCGACATGCTCAAGGCGCATCCGGAGATCACGATCGTGTCGGTCTGTCATCACGACACGCCGTCGGGCACCATCAACCCGATCGACGCCATCGGCGCGCTGGTTTCGGCACATGGCGGCTATCTCATCGTCGACGCGGTCTCGTCCTTTGGCGGCATGAAGACGCATCCCGAGGATTGCAAGGCCGATATCTATGTCACTGGCCCCAACAAATGCCTGGGTGCCCCTCCCGGCCTCACAATGATGGGCGTCAGCGAGCGGGCCTGGGGCAAGATGAAGGCCAATCCCCTGGCGCCGCGCGCATCGATGCTGAGCATTGTCGACTGGGAAACTGCCTGGTCGAGGGACAAGCCGTTTCCGTTCACGCCGTCGGTCTCGGAGATCAACGGGCTCGACGTCGCGCTCGACCTCTATCTCAATGAGGGGCCTGAGGCTGTATGGGCGCGCCACGCGCTCACCGCCAAGGCCATGCGCGCGGGCGTCACCGCGATGGGCCTATCGATCTGGGCGGCCAGCGACAGCATCGCGTCGCCGACCACCACCGCCGTCCGCACCCCCGATGGTGTCGACGAGACGGCGCTTCGCCAGGCCGCGCGCGCCCGCTACGGCGTGGTGTTTTCGTCGGGCCGCGGCGAGACATTGGGGAAGCTGACGCGGATCGGCCATATGGGGCCGACGGCGCAGCCGATCTATGCGATCGCGGCGCTGACGGCACTTGGCGGCGCCGTGAACGCGGCTGGCCAGAAACTCGCGATCGGCAAAGGCATCGAGGCGGCGCTGGCTGTTATCGACGCCGACGCCTGAACAGACATCAACAGATACGGATTGAGGGAGCATTTTCATGACTGAACGGCTTGCGGGAAAGACGGCCCTGGTTACCGGCGCCGCACAGGGTATTGGCAAGGCGATCGCCGCGCGGCTTGCCGCCGACGGGGCAACCGTCATCCTCAGCGACATCAACGCCGAAGGCGCCAAGGCTGCCGCCGTGTCGATCGGCGGGAAGGCGAGGGCGATCGCCGCCGACATTTCCGATCCGGCCTCGGTCAAGGCACTCTTCGCCGAAATCCAGGCACTGACCGGAGGCGTCGATATCCTGGTCAACAATGCCAGCATCGTGCCGTTCGTCGCCTGGGACGACGTCGATCTCGACCATTGGCGCAAGATCATCGACGTCAATCTGACAGGGACCTTCATCGTCACCCGCGCGGGTACGGACCAGATGCGCGCGGCTGGCAAGGCCGGGCGGGTGATCAGCATCGCCTCCAACACCTTCTTTGCCGGCACGCCGAACATGGCGGCCTATGTCGCGGCCAAGGGCGGCGTCATCGGCTTCACCCGGGCGCTCGCCACCGAACTCGGCAAATACAACATCACGGCGAACGCGGTGACGCCTGGCCTGATCGAGAGCGACGGCGTCAAGGCGAGCCCGCACAACGAGGCGTTCGGCTTTGTCGAAATGCTGCAGGCGATGAAGGGCAAGGGGCAGCCGGAACATATCGCCGACGTGGTTTCGTTCCTGGCCTCCGACGATGCGCGCTGGATCACCGGCCAGACGCTGAATGTCGACGCCGGGATGGTCAGGCACTAAGTCAGACAGCGGCTGCTCAGCCCCGCAATGCAAAGGCGGCCGTACTATGGCCGCCTGTCGCGCCTGCCGGGTCAGGCTGCGGACCTTGCGATCACGCCGGGTTGCCTCGACCACTGGGCATACCAGCTGTCGAACAATTTGAGCTGCGCCTCGGCATAGCCGCGCTGGCTGTCGGTGAGGGCATCCGTCTCATTGAAGTGCAGCAGGTACTCGGGATTACCCTTCAGCACCATCATGTGCTTGAAATAGAGCACCAGGTCGGGGCCTTCGTCGAAGGAGGACAGCACGGCGAGCGCGGCGTCCAGTTCCAGCGCGCGCTGGCGGGCCTCGGCGTCGCCCTTGGCCGCCGCCTGGCTCAAGCCCACAAGGTGCAGCACCTCCTTCGGCAGGACGTTGCCGATGCCGGTGATGGCGCCGGACGCGCCGCAATTGACGAAACCGTGGAAGACGGCGGTGTCGACGCCGATCATCAGCGCGACCTCATCGTCGCGGCTGGTGATATTTTCCGCCGCGTAGCGCAGATCCGACGGGCCGCCGAACTCCTTGAAGCCGACGAGGTTCGGATGTTCGGCGCGAAGGGCGAAGAACAGGTCCGCACGTGTGGCAAAGCCGTAATAGGGGCTGTTGTAGATGACCGCCGGCAGAACAGGCGCGGCGGCAAGAATTGCCTTGAAGTGATGGCGCTGCGCCGTCACCGATGGCCCGCGCGACAAAACACGCGGGATCACCATCAGGCCCCGGGCGCCGACCTTCTGGGCGTGCGCCGCGTGCGCCACGGCCTTGGCGGTGTTGACCGCGCCGGTGCCGACGATCACCGGCACGCCGGCCTTCACCAGGCGCTCGACGCCTTCCATGCGCTGCTCGTCGGTCAGGAGCGGCCAGTCTCCCATCGAGCCGCAATAGACGACGGCCGACATGCCGGCCGCGATCAGCTCGCGTCCCTTGCGCACCAGCGCGTCGAAGTCGGGCTGGCGGTCCTGCGTGCACGGGGTCATCAACGCCGGCATGCAGCCGGAAAAAACATTAGAGGTCATTTCGGATTCTCCTTGAGGCTTGCACGCGGATTGATCAGTTTGTCCCGAAGCGGCACGGCTTGCCAAGCAAAATAGTCGTGGCCGGCAGGGACAAACGCAGGAACAGCAATGCGCAGCAAAACCAGCATTCGTGTCGTCGGCTGCCATGCCGAAGGTGAAGTCGGCGACGTCATCATCGGCGGTGTTCTGCCGCCGGCTGGCCGCACGATGATGGACAAGATGATCACGATGGAGCGCGATCACGACCATATCAGGCGCATGCTGATCTGCGAGCCGCGCGGCAGCGTCGCGCGCCACGTCAACCTGCTCGTTCCATCGACGCGCGAGGATTGCGCCGCCGGCGCCATCATCATGGAGCCGACGGAATATCCGCCGATGTCCGGTTCCAACACGATCTGCGTCGCCACGGTGCTGCTGGAGACCGGCATGGTGCCGATGCAGGAGCCCGAGACGCGCTTCAAGCTCGACATGCCGGGTGGCGTCATCGAGGTGCGCGCCCAATGCCGCGACGGCAAATGCGTCTCGATCACCTTGCGCAACGCGCCGGCCTTTGTTGATCGCCTGGATGCCAACATCGAGGTTGAAGGGCTCGGAACGCTCACCGTCGACATCGCCTATGGCGGCATGTTCTACGCCATCGTCGATGCCAAGGTGCTTGGCTTCTCGGTCGCGCCCGACGAAGCGCGCGAGCTGGCAGTGGCCGGCGAGAAGATCAGGCGGGCCGCGCGCGAGCAGCTCGATGTCATCCATCCGCAATTCGACCATGTGCGCGGCGTGTCGATCGTCCAGTTCGCCATGCCGTTCCAGGGACCGGGCAATGTCACGCGCAACACCTGCATCGTCTCGCCGGGCCGCTCGGACCGCAGCCCGACCGGAACGGGCACTTCGGCCCGCATGGCCGTGCTGCAGGCGCGCGGCTTAATGGGCGTTGGCGACGTGTTGATCCATGAATCGATCATCGGCTCACGCTTCACCGGCAGGATCGTGGAACTGACGGAAATCGCCGGGCGCAAGGCGATCGTTCCGGAGATCACCGGCCGGGCCTGGATCACCGGCGAGCACAGCTACTATCTCGATCCGACGGATCCATACCCTCAAGGCTACGTGCTGTCGGATACCTGGGGCACCTCCACCTCGGTGAAGCAGTAGGCCTGAGCCGGCCCGTCGATTGCCCTGGTTGCCATGATTTTCGGGTCGCATCATATGGGCGACGATCTTGAGTGTCGGCAATTCGCTGGACTGGCGGGTTCCCGCCGAGCCAGAATGGTCAACGGCGGCATTCCCGTCATATCAGCCTGGTGAGAGTTCACGCATGAACATGGATGGTATCTGCGATCCGCGCTTTGGCGCCGTGCGCGCGGCATTCGCCGAGTGTTTCGCCCAAGGGCTGGAACATGGCGGAGGCGTATCCGTCGTGGTCCACGGCAAGACCGTTGTTGACCTGTGGGGCGGTCCTGCGGATGCCGCGCGAACCCGTCCGTGGCGGCAGGACACGCTGATCAATGTCTGGTCCTCCACTAAGGGCGTCGTCGCGCTGGCGATCGCAATGTTGGTGGAGCGCGGCAGACTGGACTATGCCGCACCCATTGCCCGCTACTGGCCGGAATTCGCGGCCGGCGGCAAGGAGCGCATCACGCTTGACCAGGTGATGTCGCACCAGGCCGGGCTGAATGGTCTTGCCGTGCCGATGGACGAAGCGGGCATGTTCGCGTGGACGCCCTTTGTCGACGCGCTCGCCGCCATGCCGCCCCTATGGGAGCCCGGCAGCCGCTGCATCTATCACGCGCTTACCTATGGCCACCTTGCTGGCGAAGTTTTGCGACGCGTCGACGGGCGAAGCATCGGCCGCTTCATCGCGCAGGAGATAGCAGGCCCGCTCGGAGCCGATTTTCATGTCGGTCTGCCGGACCGCGAGGAATCCAGGGTCGCCGAGATGATCGAAGGCCCGGGGGCTTCGGACTGGGTCGAATTT
Organism: Mesorhizobium sp. 131-3-5; assembly: GCF_016756575.1. Classification (NCBI taxonomy): domain Bacteria; kingdom Pseudomonadati; phylum Pseudomonadota; class Alphaproteobacteria; order Hyphomicrobiales; family Phyllobacteriaceae; genus Mesorhizobium; species Mesorhizobium sp. 131-3-5. The sequence continues at coordinate 6,021,716 of NZ_AP023254.1, read as the reverse complement.
GTCCGCGCCTCGCCATTTCCCCACGCAGGCGACAATCCGGCGCCCCGTGCATTGGCCCCCAACGACCGCGTCTGGCGCGCCGCCGAGGTGCCGGGCGGCAATGGCCAGTCGACGGCGCACGCATTGGCGCGTATTTACGGCATGATGGCAGCCGGTGGCGTCTGGGAGGGCCATCCACTGATCGGCCGCGCGGCAATCGAAGCGGCGGCGCGTCAGCGTGTTCGCGGCATGGATGAAAGCTTCGCCGCCCCCACTGCCTTCGCCGCCGGTTATCAGATGGAAGATCCGGTCTATGCCGGCCGTGCATCGCGGCAAACGTTCGGCCACACCGGCTGGGGCGGCGCCATCGGCTTTGCCGATCCCGGTGCCGGCGTCGGTTTCGGCTATGTCACCAACCGCATGCTGGGTTTTGACGACATGGACCCACGCCGCAAGATGTTGATCGACGCCGTTTACGACTCGCTCTGACTGAATGGCCGAAGGCAGCCGGGTGGTCCCGGCATTTGCTGGAGCGGATTGAGTTTGAACCTTTCCGGTTGTGAGACCCACGCCTTGCAGATGAACTCGTAGGGTGTGAGACCTTTGAGGGTCTTGAGCCTACGGGCAAAGTTGTAGGCTGCGACGAAGTCGGCGAGATGGATGCGGAGTTGGTCGTGGCTCTCGTAGTAGAAGCGCTTGACGGTGGCGTCCTTGATAGTCCGGTTCATTCTCTCGACCTCGCCATTGGTCCACGGATGCCTGGCCTTGGTCGTGCGGTGCTTTATGTCATTCCTGGCGCAGGCGTATTCGAAGGCGTGAGCGCGGAAGATCTCGCCATTAGCGATTGCCTCCTTGATCAGCGGCACGGCCGAGCCACCGGCACCGGGGGTGGTGAACTGGATGCCATTGTCCGTAAGCACAGTGTGGATCTTGTAGGGAACGGCCGCGATCAGCCGGAGCAGGAAGTCTTTAGAGATGGCTGTGGGGGCCTTCTCGTGCAACTCGTCGATAGCGACGAACATGTGCAGCTTGCCCTGCTCGGTCCTGACCTCGGCAATGTCGATGTGGAAGTAGCCGATCGGGTAGCTCTTGAATTTCCTCTTCGCCGGTTTGTCGCCCTCGACATCCGCAAGCCGACCGATGCCATGGCGCTGCAGGCAGCGATGCAATGAAGACCGCGTCAGGTGCGGGATGGTCGCCTGAAGCGCATATAGACAGTCGTCGAGCGGCAGCAGCGTGTAGCGGCGGAAAGCGACAATGACCGCCTCCTCCTCAATCGAGAGCACCGTCGATCTCGGTTCCTTCGGACCAGTCGGTAGATCGGCGACCGAAGCTCGCCTCTTTCACTTCGCAACCGTCTTCTGGTTGATCCCGTAGCGCTTGGCCAGGGTCCTCAGGCTCTCTTGACTATGCTGTATCGCTCGACGGACCGCCTCTGTCGTTGTGGCGCTCCCATGCAGAACTTGGCCCATAGCGCATCCTTTGATTCGGAAGATAAGGATGCACCATCAAAAACCGGGATCAAACATCTAGTCGGGCTGACGGTCCGCGGCCGGACGGCGCCCGTCGATCCACAGGGCAAGCAACGTGCAGGCAGCGCCCGACAGCAGATAGGCGCCGGCGGCGATGAGGCCGAAATTGCCGGCCAGCAGCAGGGCGGCGAGCGGCGCGAAGCCGGCACCGAACATCCACGCCAGATCCGAGGTGATCGCCGAGCCGGTATAGCGATACTGCCGGGAAAAGCGCGAGGCGACGACGCCCGACGATTGCCCGAAGCTCAGCCCCAGCAGGATGAAGCCCAGCACCATGAACAGCGCCTCGCCGACGGCGCCGCCATCCAGAAGCTGTGGGGCAAAGCCGCTGAAGGTCGCGATGGCGATCGCCGAACCGCCGAGCAGCGCACGGCGTCCGACGCGATCGGCCAATGGCCCCGATGCGACGATGGCCGCAATGCCGAACAGCGCGCTCACCGCCTCGATCATCAGGAAGCGTGCCGGCCCCTCATTGGTGAACAGGAACACCCAGGAAAGCGGAAACACCGTCACCATGTGGAACAGGGCGAAACTCGCCAGCGGCGCGAAGGCGCCGATGACGACGTTGTGGCCCTCGGCCCGGATCGTGTCCCTGATGCGCGTCGGCTGCAGGTCGCCGCTCTCGTACAGTTTCGAGAATTCAGGCGTGACGACGATGCGCAGCCGGGCGAACAGGGCCACGACATTGATGGCGAAGGCGACGAAGAAGGGATAGCGCCAGCCCCAGGAGAAGAAGTCGTCGGCCGACAGATTGGCGACGAAGAAGGCGAAGAGGGAGCTTGCCACGATGAGCCCGATCGGCGCGCCCAGCTGCGGGATCATGGCGTAGAAGCCGCGCCGGTTCTGCGGCGCGTTCAGCGCCAGCAGCGAGGGCAGTCCGTCCCATGTTCCGCCGAGTGCCAGCCCCTGGCCGATGCGGGCAAGCGCCAAAAGCCACACCGCGACCGCACCGATGTCGCCATAGGCCGGCAGAAATGCGACGGCAACGGTCGACGTGCCAAGCAGGAACAGCGCGATCGTCAGTTTCGCGCCGCGGCCATAGGCGCGGTCGATCGCCATGAACAGCACGGAGCCGAACGGGCGCGCGACGAAGGCCAGCGCGAAGATGCAGAAGGAATAGAGCGTGCCGACGAGCGGATCGTGCGTCGGAAACACCAGTTTGGGAAACACGATGACGGAGGCGATCGCATAGACGAAGAAGTCGAAGAATTCCGACGTCCTGCCCACGATCACGCCGACCGCGATATCGCCCGCGCTGACCTGGCCATGATGCGAGCCGATCAACTCGCTGTTTGTTTCGGCAGTCGAAGTCTGAGCCATCTTATCCGTCGCCACCGCGTGGAATGAACTGTCCGGAACCCAATTCCGGGGATTCCCCCGGGGGGGTCTATTGTGCACTGCACACTGCGCCAAAGCCATGCCTGCTGGGCATTGGACAAATTGTCCAATGTTACCACAGCGCCGCGAGCAGTAGCCCTTGGATCGATACCGCACTGCAACATGAACGGTTGCGGCGATCCTTCGAGGGCAGCGCTTGATGAAACGATTTGGAGCCTTGCTTCTGTTCCCCCTGGCCGGGCTGTTGAGCGGCTGCGATCTGGTCGTTCTGGCGCCCGCCGGCGATGTCGCGGCCCAGCAGCGCGACCTGCTCGTGGTCTCGACCTTGCTGATGCTGGTCATCATCATCCCGGTCATGGCGCTGACGGTCTTCTTCGCCTGGCGCTATCGGCAATCCAACACAGCGGCGACCTACGCGCCGGACTGGGATCATTCGACTAAATTGGAACTGGTGATCTGGGCGGCGCCCCTGCTCATCATCATCTGCCTCGGCGCGCTGACCTGGCTCGGCACGCATCTGCTCGATCCGTACCGCCGGATCGACCGGATCGAACCCGGCCAGCCGGTCACTGAAGCGCACAAGCCGCTCCGGGTCGAGGTCGTGGCGCTCGACTGGAAATGGCTCTTCATCTATCCGGATTACGGCATCGCCTCCGTCAACGAGCTGGCGGCGCCGGTCAACCAGCCGATCGACTTCCGCATCACCTCGTCGGCGGTAATGAATTCCTTCTACATTCCAGCCCTTGCCGGGCAGATCTACGCCATGCCGGCGATGGAAACCAAGCTGCACGCCGTCATCAACCGGCCTGGCACCTACAGCGGCTTCTCGTCCAACTACAGCGGCGCCGGCTTTTCGGGGATGCGCTTTGCGTTCCACGGCCTGTCCGACCAGGCTTTCGACCAGTGGGTGGCGCAGGCCAGAACCGCGCCGGCGACGCTCAGCCGCGAAAACTATCTCGAACTTGAAAAGCCGAGCGAGAACGAGCCGGTCCGCCACTATGCCTCCGTCGATCCCGGCCTTTTTGGCGCCATCCTCAATCTGTGCGTCGAGCGCGGCAAGATGTGCATGAACGAGATGATGTCGATCGACGCCAAGGGTGGCCTCGGCCTCGCCGGCGTGCGCAACACGCTGCCGCTGCAATACGACAAGCTCGCCCGGCGCGGCGCGGTGTTCGGCAACGATCCGTCCTATGTCGCCAGCATCTGCACGGCGGAGGAAGCGGCTGCCGCGGCGCGCGCGGCCAGCGATGTCACGCCGAAGGATTGGCCGGCCAGGAATCTTTCCCCGCTGCGCGGGGCAGGGCTGCTGAGGCCCGGGACCGAGAGCCGTCGCGCCGAGGCGGATACGCCGTCGCTCGGCCTGCTGCGGCGCGAATTGTGAGAGACAGCCGATGCCCGATACGCTGACCAAATTCATTTTCGGCCGTCTCACCTTAGACTCGCTGCCGCTGCATGAGCCGATCGTCGTCGCCACCTTCGTCGCGGTGGCGCTCGGTGGCATCGCCCTTTTCGGCGTCATCACCTATTTCAAGCTGTGGGGCTACCTGTGGCGCGAGTGGTTCACCAGCGTCGACCACAAGAAGATCGGCATCATGTACATGGTGCTCGGTCTCGTCATGCTGCTGCGCGGCTTCTCCGACGCCATCATGATGCGCCTGCAGCAGGCCATCGCCTTCAATGGCTCCGAGGGCTACCTCAATTCGCATCACTACGACCAGATCTTCACCGCGCACGGCGTGATCATGATCTTCTTCGTGGCGATGCCCTTCGTCACCGGGCTGATGAACTTCGTCGTGCCGCTGCAGATCGGCGCGCGCGATGTCTCCTTCCCGTTCCTCAACAATTTCAGCTTCTGGATGACGGTCGGCGGCGCCATCCTGGTCATGGCCTCGCTGTTCGTCGGCGAATTCGCCCGCACCGGCTGGCTCGCCTATCCGCCGCTCTCCGGCATCGGCTACAGTCCTGACGTCGGCGTCGATTATTACATCTGGGCGCTGCAGGTGGCGGGCGTCGGCACCACGCTGTCGGGCATCAACCTGATCTGCACGATCATCAAGATGCGCGCCCCCGGCATGACGATGATGCGCATGCCTGTCTTCACCTGGACGTCGCTCTGCACCAACGTACTGATCGTGGCGTCCTTCCCAGTGCTGACGGCCGTGCTCTCGCTGCTGGCGCTCGACCGGTATGTCGGCACCAACTTCTTCACCAACGACTTCGGCGGCAACCCGATGATGTATGTGAACCTCATCTGGATATGGGGTCACCCGGAAGTCTACATTCTTATCCTGCCGCTGTTCGGCGTCTTTTCCGAGGTCACTTCCACCTTCTCCGGCAAGCGCCTGTTCGGCTACACCTCGATGGTCTACGCCACGGTGGTCATCACCATCCTATCCTACCTGGTCTGGCTGCACCATTTCTTCACCATGGGCTCCGGCGCCAGCGTCAATTCCTTCTTCGGCATCACCACGATGATCATCTCGATCCCGACGGGAGCGAAGATATTCAACTGGCTGTTCACCATGTATCGCGGCCGCATCCGCTTCGAACTGCCGATGATGTGGACGATGGCCTTCATGCTCACCTTCGTCGTCGGCGGCATGACCGGCGTGCTGCTTGCCGTGCCGCCGGCGGATTTCGTGCTGCACAACAGCCTGTTCCTGATCGCGCATTTCCACAATGTCATCATCGGCGGCGTGCTGTTCGGCCTGTTCGCCGGCATCGCCTACTGGTGGCCCAAGGCCTTCGGCTTCAAGCTCGATCCGTTCTGGGGCAAGGTGTCGTTCTGGTGCTGGGTGGTCGGCTTCTGGTTCGCCTTCATGCCGCTCTACATACTCGGCCTGATGGGCGTGACGCGCCGCATGCGTGTCTTCGACGATCCCTCGCTGCAGATCTGGTTCGTCATCGCCGCCTTCGGCGCGGTGCTGATCGCTGCCGGCATCGCTGCCTTCCTGATCCAGATCTTCGTCTCCATCCGCAAGCGCGAGGCCTTGACCGATCCGACCGGCGATCCCTGGGACGGCCGCACGCTCGAATGGTCGACCTCTTCGCCGCCGCCCGCCTACAACTTCGCCTTCACGCCTGTGGTGCGCGACAACGATGCCTGGTGGGACATGAAGAAGGCCGGCTACGCCAGGCCGCTCTCCGGCTTCAAGCCGATCCATATGCCCAGCAATACCGGCACCGGCGTCGTCCTGGCCGCCTTCAGCGTCGCGCTCGGCTTCGGCCTGATCTGGTACATCTGGTGGCTGGCGGCGCTGAGCTTCGTCTGCCTGATCGCCACCGCGATCGGCCACACCTTCAACTATCACCGCGATTTCCACATTCCGGCTGCCGAGGTCACGCAGACGGAGGAGGCGAGGACGACGCTCCTCGCCGCCCAGGGCTAGGGTTTGAGCATGGCTTCGAGTGTAACCACGGCCGGCACCGGACCGGTCTTCCACCTGGAAGAAGAGCATGCGCATGCCGAAGGCAGCAGCACCATGCTCGGCTTCTGGCTCTATCTGATGAGCGACTGCCTGATCTTCGCCATGCTGTTCGCGGCCTATGGCGTGCTCGGCGGCAATTACGCGGCGGGACCCGCGCCGAAGGACCTGTTCGATCTCGATCTGGTGGCGGTCAACACCACCATGCTGCTCTTGTCCTCGATCACCTATGGCTTTGCCATGCTGACCATGGACAAAGGCCGCGTCGCGGCGACGCAAGCGTGGCTTGCCGTGACCGGCCTGTTCGGCCTGGCCTTCCTGTCGATCGAACTCTACGAATTCGCCCACATGATCCACGAAGGCGCGACACCACAGCGCAGCGCCTTCCTGTCGTCTTTCTTCACGCTGGTCGGAACGCACGGCCTGCACGTCACCTTCGGCATCGTCTGGCTGGTGACGCTGATGACTCAGGTCGCCCGGTTCGGCCTCATCGAGGCCAATCGCCGCCGGCTGATGTGCCTCTCGATGTTCTGGCATTTCCTCGACGTCGTCTGGATCGGCGTCTTCACCTTCGTCTACCTGATGGGGATGTTGCGATGAGCGCTCATGATCACGCCGAAGGCCACGGCCACGCCCATGGCGGCGCCGCGCATGGATCGTTCAAGGGCTATCTGATCGGCTTCGTCCTGTCGGTGATCCTGACCGCCATTCCGTTCTGGCTGGTCATGAGCGGCGCCATCGACAACAAGCAGGCCACGGCCATCGTCATCATGGCTTTCGCGGTGGTGCAGATCGTCGTCCACATGGTTTTCTTCCTGCACATGAACACCGCCTCGGAAGGCGGATGGTCGATGCTGGCGCTGATCTTCACGCTGATCCTGGTCGTCATCGTGCTGACTGGCTCGCTCTGGGTGATGTACCACCTCAACGCCAACATGATGCCGGGGGTTCACGACATGCGCGAGATGCCATGAGCCCGGCGCCGGGCGCGGGGAGGACCACTGCCGAAGTAAGGATCGGACAGGCCGGCATCAGCTTGCCCGCCGCGCCAGGAAAGGATGCCGGCAGGTCGTCCGCGTCGCGGCTTTTTCTCGCATTGCTCGGGCTCGTCGGCGTGGCGGTGTTCCTTGGGCTCGGCATTTGGCAGCTGGAAAGGCGGGTCTGGAAGCTCGACCTGATCGCCCGCGTCGACCAGCGCATCCATGCGCCGGTTGTCGATGCGCCGGGTCCGGCGACATGGGGTGGCATGACCGCGGCCGGCGACGAGTATAGCCATGTGCGATTGGCCGGACGGTTTTTGGGCGGCAAGAACACGCTCGTGCAGGCGGTGACGGAGCTTGGCGGCGGCTATTGGGTGCTGACGCCGATGCGGACAGACCGTGGCTTCGTCGTGCTGGTCAACCGCGGCTTCATCCCACAGGGGCGCAAGGCCGAGTTCGAACAAGAGAGCGGCGGCCTCGGCTCGTCGACCGTCATTGACGGCCTGTTGCGCATGAGCGAGCCCCGGGGCGGCTTCCTGCGCAGCAACGATGCGGCGGGCAATCGCTGGTATTCGCGCGACGTCGTCGCCATCGCAGCCGCGCGCGGCTTGACGAACGACATCGCCCCTTATTTCGTCGATGCGGAAGCATCCGCGGGCTGGCCGCGCGGCGGCCTGACGGTCGTGACTTTCCGCAACAGCCACCTCGTCTATGCTTTGACCTGGTTCACGCTCGCTGCGATGCTTGCCGCGGCCTTGGCCGCGCCGATGATCGGCGCCCGCCAGCGGCAAGGACCGGCACGATGAGCGCCCCGACGCATACGCTTCGCAACGACAAATCCTTCGCGACCGCATCGCTTGCGGGCAACGGCGGCACGGCCTCGGATCCCGACGCGGCGAACAGAAAAAACCTGCTCCTGCTCATCCAACTGCGTTGGCTGGCGGTGGCGGGTCAGGTGCTCACCATCCTGGTGACGCAATACTGGTTCGACATCCCGCTGCCACTGGGGGAGATGGCCGGGGTGGTGGTTTTCCTGGTTGGGCTGAACATCTTCAGCCTGCTCGCTTTGCGCGGCCAGCGGCCGATCAGCAACGCGCAGCTGTTCGTCGCGCTCATCTTCGACATGGCGGCGCTGACGACGCAGCTTTACCTCAGTGGCGGTGCCTCGAACCCGTTCGTGTCGCTCTATCTCTTGCAGATCACGCTTGGCGCCGCGCTTTTGACGCCCTGGTCCACCTGGAGCCTGGTGGCGGCCGCCTCCGCCTGCTTCGTCTTCCTCACCTTCCAGTTCCAGCCGATCGCCATCCCGCATCACGGCGGCAGCGACCTGCTGGCCCTGCATATCAGGGGCATGTTCATCTGCTTCGTGCTGGCGGCCGGCCTGATCGTCATCTTCATGACGCGCATCAACCGCAATCTGCGCGAACGCGATGCCTATCTCGCCGATCTGCGCCAGCACTCGGCCGAGGAGGACCACATCGTGCGCATGGGCTTGCTGGCCTCCGGTGCCGCGCATGAGTTGGGCACGCCGCTGTCGACCATCTCTGTCATCTTGTCCGACTGGCGCCAGATGCGCAGCGTTACCCGCAACCGCGAATTGGCCGGGGACGTCGCCGAGATGCAGGCGCAGATCGAGCGCTGCAAAAGCATCGTCTCGGGCATATTGATGTCGTCGGGGCAGGCACGGGGCGAGGGCACGATCCGCACCAGCATCCGCCATTTCCTCGACGATCTGGTCCAGGAATGGCGGGTCAGCCGCCAGCCGCTCAATCTGGAGTACAAGAACGATTTCGAACCTGACGAGCAGATCGTCTCCGACACGGCGCTGAAGCAGGTCATCTTCAATGTGTTCGACAATGCTCTGGAGGCATCGCAGGATTGGGTCGGCGTCGCCGCCGGGCGGCAGGGCGAGAAACTGGTGATTTCGGTGCGTGACCGCGGGCCGGGCTTTGACGAGGGTATTCTGGCCGCGCTCGGCCAGCCCTATATGTCGAGCAAGGGACGACCCGGCGGCGGCCTTGGCCTTTTCCTCGTCGTCAACGTGGTCCGAAAGCTGGGAGGTGACTTTTCGGCGCGCAACATCGAGCAGGGCGCCTGTGTTACGCTCTCGTTGCCGCTCGCGGCGCTGACCGATGGAGATGATCATGAGGCCTGATCGATCCCTGTTTATCGTCGAGGACGACACCACCTTCGCGAAGACGCTGAAACGCTCCTTCGAAAAGCGCGACTACGACGTCGTGGTCTGCCACGGCAGGGAAGAGTTGCTCGGCGCCCTCGAAACGGCGGTTCCTTCCTACGCCGTCGTCGATCTCAAGCTTGGCGCCGGCGGCTCGGGGTTGGAATGCGTGAAACTGCTCAGCGCCCGCGACGCTTCGATGAGGATCGTCGTGCTGACCGGCTTCGCCAGCATCGCCACGGCGGTCGAGGCGATCAAGCTTGGCGCATGTCATTATCTGGCCAAGCCCGCCAACACCGACGATATCGAAGCCGCCTTCGGCCGGGCCGAGGGCGATGTCTCGGTTTCCGTCAGCAATCGTCCCACCTCGATCAAGAACCTCGAATGGGAGCGTATCCACGAGACGCTCGTCGAGACCGGCTTCAACATCTCCGAAACCGCGCGCCGGCTCGGCCTGCATCGGCGCACTTTGGCCCGCAAGCTCGAGAAACGCGTGGTGAGGTAGGCTCAACCGTCGTTCTTCAGTGTCGTGGTGCGGCAGGTCTATTCCGCAGCAAACCCAGATAAGCCGCTGGCTTGATCCATAATTGTAGTGGGGCTGTAACGAGGCCGGATCGTCGAACGTGCCGACATGCATCGCTACCTTGGTTGGGCGATGCATCGTAGGTCGGGCTGAGCGGCGATCCACAGGCTGAACGCGTCGACCAATCGCGTTGGTTGCCGCCGGTCCACCAGGAACGAGTCCTGGCTTATGGCGTTCCCGTGTCCTGGGCAGCAATGGGAGAAGTCCATGAGAAGACACCACCAGCCGGACATTCTTTGATGTCGGTGCCGGGCTTGGCATATGGGCCGTTGGGTCACGGCTGCATGCATGTCTGCGTGGATATGCAGCGGCTGTTCGCGGAACCGTCGCCGTGGGCGACGCCCTGGATCACGCGTGTCCTCCCTCAGATTGAGAGGCTCGTTGAAAGACGGGCAGAACAGACGGTCTTCACGCGCTTCCTTCCCGCGCAGAGGGCGGGGCAGGGTGTCGGGGCATGGAAGCGCTACTATGAGCGCTGGTCTTCGATGGCGATCGACAATATCGGCCCGGAAATGGTCGAGCTGTTGCCGTCATTGGCTGCTTGCTGTCCGCCGGCGGCGGTCATCGACAAGCATATTTATTCGCCCTGGTTTGAAGGCCGTCTGCGAGCCTTTCTGATGGAACACGAGATCGATACGCTGGTCATCACCGGCGGTGAAACCGACGTGTGCGTACTGGCCACGGTGCTCGGCGCCATCGATTTCGGCTACCGTGTCGTTCTCGTCACGGACGCGCTGTGCAGTTCTTCCGATGCAACGCATGACGCCCTGCTCACCGTCTATCACCAACGTTTCGCGCAGCAGGTCGAGACGGTCGAGATGGAGACGGTTCTTTCGAACTGGACTTGAATGTCACCAGGCGTCGAGGAGGCCGAAGCATCAGGTGCTTCTTCGCGCGGGCTCGGATACCTATCTGTCGAGACAAGACAGAGATCGGAACAGGCAACGGAATTGGCGCAACGATCGGGCAGTGCTGATCTTCCACTTCACGGCGGACGCGTGCCGAAGTGGCTCGGCGACCGCATGACGCGCCTTGGCGCCGTGATGTGCGAGGCGATCATCCATCATTATGGTCGCAACGAGCTGCTGCGGCGTCTGGCGCATCCCTTCTGGTTCCAGTCCTTCGGTGCCGTCATGGGCATGGACTGGCACTCGTCCGGCATCACGACCAGCGTCGTCGGCGCCTTGAAGCGCGGTCTGACGCCGCTGTCGGGCGAACTCGGCATTCATGTCTGCGGGGGCCGTGGCGCCCACTCGCGCAAAACCCCGCATGAGTTGGCCGCCATCGGCGAGCGCATCGGCTTCGACGGAACCCGCCTGGCAAGCGTCAGCCGGCTTGTCGCCAAGGTGGACAGTGCCGCCGTCCAGGATGGGTTCGACCTCTATCTGCACGGCTTCATCGTCACCGATGACGGCGACTGGGTGGTGGTGCAGCAAGGCATGAACGGCGACAGCAAGGTGGCGCGCCGCTACCATTGGCTGTCCGAAGGTTTGAAGAGTTTCGTCGATCAGCCGCACGCCGCCATCGAGGGCGCCAACCAGGGCGAGATCGTCAACCTGACCGACCATCGTGCCGAGGCCTCGCGCCAGGGACAGCTGGACCTGCTCCAGGATCTCGGCCCGGACCGCATCCTGCGCGAATTCGCTGCCCTGGATGCCGGCACAGCGGCGGCTCCCGAACAGCCGATGCTGCCGCATCTGATCATGCCGGCTCACCATGATGTGCGCGAAAGCGATATCGTCATGCGCCGCCTGCATGGAAACATGGCCGCCGCCGCCGAACGCGGCCCGGCGGATTTCTCCGAACTTCTTCTGGTTCCTGGCGTGGGCGCGCGCACGGTGCGCGCGCTGGCGCTGGTCGCCGAAGTGGTGCATGGCGCGCCGTGCCGGTTTTCGGATCCGGGCCGGTTTTCAATCGCCCATGGCGGCAAGGACAGGCACCCGTTCCCCGTTCCGCTCAAGGTCTATGATGAGACGATCGGCGTGCTGAAGTCGGCTGTGCAGAAAGCCAGGCTTGGCCGCGAGGAGGAAATCGGCGCGTTGAAGCGGCTCGACGATCAGTCGCGGCAGGTCGAACGATATGTCACCGGCCCCAGCCTGAAGGAAATCGTTGCCGGCGAATTCGACCAGTCGCACCTGCTTGGCGGCCGCAGTGTCTTTGGCTGGGAGCCGCCGCCGGACAAGGCATGACAGGGGCAGGCTGAACTCCGCAGTCGGGCTCGAAATCAACCGTCCAGATCGATCAACGCAACGCCCAATTCCGGACGCCTGCTACGGCGCAGATGGCCGGGCGCCTCCACCAGGGTCACTTCCAGCGTCGGTCGCACCATGGCCTGAAGCAGGTGTCCACCCCGGGTCGTGCCGTCGCTCAATCCCAACACCGTATGAACGTGGAGGTTGGGCTTGCCGTCATCGCCCAGCGCCACATCGCCGATGGCGCTCGGAACTTCGCATTGTTCGTCGATCGGGATCTTGCGGTAGGTCTTCGCATTGGGGTCGAACCAGCCCACGATCGCTCTTTCAAAGGCGCCGATCGCTGTCAGGGAAGCACTGTCGACTCCTTGGTCGATCGCGAAGGCGGTCAGCGCGGCGAATGCTTCTTCGCCGGGGTCGAGCACCACGACAAATGTTCGCTGTCCACCGGCCTCGCTGTCGAGCCGCGATTTCATGCCTGTGCCCTCATCATGTTGGTCTTTCAGGACAGACCAAAGGGTGTTTGTCGACGTCAATGGGCATGGTGCTCGGCATTCCGCTTGCGCGTTGCCGCGGCCTTCCTCGCCGATTCCGACCGACTTGCAGCTGGGCGTGCGGCTGACGCCTTGCCGCCGCTTTTGCCGCCCTTGTGTGCCGCCGGGTGGCCGGTGTGCTTGCCGCGCCCGGAGCCGCCTTCTTTCTTGCCGCCGCCATCATCCTTGTTGACGGTCGCCCAGGCGCGGCGTTCGGCCTCCTTCTCGGAGACGCCGCGCTTCTCATAGCCTTCCGCAATGTGGTCGGCTTTGCGTTCCTGCTTGTCGGTGTATTTCGATTTGTCGCCTCGTGGCATGGCCGTATCTCCTGTTGAACAGGGTCTGAACGTGAAGCCGCCGGGTGAGTTCCAACCGATGCCTGAAAGGCTCATGGACAGGCGGAGCGACACGTTGCGCGCTAGTCTTCCGGTGCCGTGGCGGGAGCCGTGTAGCGGCGGCGCACTGCTTCCAGCACATGCTTGCGGCTCTCCTCGGCGGAGAGCTTTTTATCGTTCTCCGCCTCGGCGGTTTCGCGCGCCAGATCCTTGTCTCTGATCTGGTTGCGGAACCATTTGGAATAGTCGCCGGCACGCAGGTGGAACTCCCAGGTCCTGTCGTCGATGCCCTCGGCGATCTGAGCGAAAATCATCAGATTATGGGCCCTGAGGTTCATCGCATCGTCGGGGCCGTGGAAATAGAAACTGCCCGCCTCGTCGAGTTGCCCCTCGGCATATTTGCGGCTGTGCCGCTTAAGGGATTGACGCGGCTCGATGACCTTGACCACGGCGATCTTCTTGCGTTTCTGCGGTCGCCAGAACAGCACGCGCTCGCCCTTGGGCGGGGCCATGTCCTTGGGCGGGTCGATGCCGGTCTCGCTGCAGTAGGCCTTGACGACATCCTTCGCCTTGGGGCCAAGGGCGATGATGGCGGTCACCAGGCGCAACGCGTCGGTCGAGATCGCTTCGGGATGCACTGTGATCAGCACCGTGCCCGGCAATTCCAGGGACAGGATCGTGCGCGTGTCATCGCGTCGTTTGGGCAGAAGATGGTGCGCTTCGTCGATGACGAGCCAGTGTGGCCTGGCCGTTCGACGTCGAAAACTGCCGAGGCCAGGCAGCAGGTCAGCAAAGAAATCTGGGCGTTCATTGACGCGCAGCGCCAATCCATTGATGACGACATTGCTGTCGGCTTTCTCGATGAGGTCCAGCACTTGCGCCTTGGTCGGCGCGCTTGAGCCATCGCCCAGACGCACGGCGCCTTCGAGGCCGTCATAATCGCCTTCGGGATCGAAGATGCAGAATTGAAACCCGCTCTCGACGAAGCGTTCCGTCAGCGCGGTGGCCAGGGTGGACTTGCCAATGCCGGAGCTGCCGGCGATGAGGACCGTGTCGGTTGGCGACAGATAGATATCGTCGCCGCCGGCGGAGCCCAGCACGATGCCGTCATGCCGCCTTGGCAGGATGTCGTGATCGCGTTTGATTAGCCTGTCGATGAGCTCCTCCACGCCTTTCCCGCGTGCGCCACGCGTGACCATATCCGCTGTGGTCTTGACCGCGGGAATCGCATTGTCGACGGCGACGCTGCAGCCGCAGGCCTTCAAGAAGGCATGGTCGTTCTCGGCGTCGCCGACACCGACCACATTGTGTGGCGACAGCCGGAGATCCTGCAGCGCCGCGGCCAGCCCGGTGGCCTTGTTGATGCCGCTCGGCAGGATCATCACCGCGCCCTTGTTGAAGATGATTTCGAGTTCGAGCCCCATCTTCTTGATGGTTTCGAGCACCGTGGCCTGAAGCGGCTCCCAGGTCGCGACGATCGACCGGCCGACCGACAGCGGCTTGACGCCCTGCTTCTTCAGTCTGGAGACGAATTCGGCTTCCGGCGATGGTGAGATGACCCGCTCTTCCTCACTGGCCGGCGTGTAGATCAGCGCTCCGTTCTCGGCGACGACCTTGTCGAACAGGCCGATCTCGGGAAAGACGCGCTTGAGGTCAGGCAGCTCGCGCCCGGTCACAAGAATGAGCTTGCGGCCGCTTTTCTTGAACCGCTCCAGCGCGGCAAGAGTCTTCTTCGAGACGATCCCGTCATGCGCCAGCGTGCCGTCGTAGTCCGTCGCCAATGCGATGAAATACATTGCACTGACCTCAGTAGCCGCCGACCACGGGCAATATCTCGCCGGTGATGTAGCTCGAGCAATGCGGCGAGGCGAGAAACACATAGGCCGGTGCGAGTTCTTCCGGCTGCGCCGGCCGCTTCATCGGTGTATCCGCGCCGAACTTCGAAACGTCACCGGCTTCCTTGTCCGAAGGGTTGAGCGGGGTCCATACCGGACCCGGTGCAACCGCGTTCACCCGGATGCCCTTGCCGAGAAGATTGCCGGAGAGGGCGCGGGTGAAGGCATGGATGCCTCCCTTGGTCATGGAGTAGTCGACCAGCGCCTTCGACCCGTCTATGCCGGTGACCGAACCGGTGTTGATGATGGCCGAGCCCGGCTTCATATGCGGCACGGCTTCCTGTGCCATATGGAAATAGCCGTAGAGGTTGGTCTTCAGCGTCGTGTCGAAATGCTCTTCGGTCAGTTCGGCGAACTCGCTTGAATGAATCTGGAATGCCGCATTGTTGACCAGCACGTCGATGCGCCCGAATGCCTTGACCGTTTGCGCCACCGCGTTGCGGCATTGGTCGCGTTCGCTGACGTCTGCCTTCACCAGGATACAGCGCCGTCCTTCCGCTTCGACGGCGGATTTTGTCGCCTTGGCATCCCTGTCCTCGGCCAGATAGACAATCGCAATGTCAGCGCCCTCGCGCGCGAACAGAACCGCCACCGAACGGCCGATGCCGGAATCGCCGCCGGTGATGAGAGCGACTTTGTCTTCGAGTTTTTTCGATCCGAGATAGAAGGGCGCGTCGTAGAGCGGCGCCGGGTCGATCGCCCATTCATCCCCCGGCTTGGGATGATGTTGCTCGGGAAAGGGTGGCTCCGGATATTTTCGGGCGCCGGCCTGCATGGCGTGCTGGCCCTTGCCGTTGCCTTTCGATTTGTCCCTGGCATCGATGCCACGCTGGATGCGACGCTGCTTGGCGGCTTCGCTGGCTGTCTTGCTCTGCATGTCTGTCTCCTCGGCTTCGAGGAAGAACAACGCGCGTCGGACGAAAAGGTTTGCGCAAAAGACGATCTTGCCGCCAGCGTCATGCCACGCGGCGGTAGCTGTAGTGATCCCTGATGAATTCATTGAAGAAGCGGCCTTTCGAGGCAGCCTTCCTGAAAGCGGCATAGGTTGCCGGGGCAACGTCCGCATAGTCGTAGCGATGGCCGCTCGGCACGAACCAGACGGAGAGGATTCTGGTCGCGGGATCGTATTGTGTGCTCCGGATCGCGGTCGACGGCATGTTGGCAACCTGACTGCTCAGCCAGATAAATCCGCCAGAAATGGTCCGGTTCCCTGCCTTTCGCCACAGCACTATCTGTCGCGCACCCAAGAGCGACCCGATATTGCTCTGCGGCTCGGCCCTCACCATCTAGGCGGGATGTCGTCACTCAAATCGAAAGCCACCGGTCGCACTCCGGCATTCCAGCATGATCTCTTTGGTGCCGCACAGGATCTGCCCGAAGGTTTTGCCTACCAGCCGGGATTGATCACGCCGCAGGAAGAGACAGAGCTTGCCCGGCATCTCGAGGGACTGCCGTTCCAGGCGTTCGATTTCCATGGCCATCTGGCAAACCGGCGTGTCGTCGGGTTTGGCATGAGCTACGATTATGACCGGCGCGAAGTCGTCGAGGCGCTGCCGATCCCCGACTTCCTGCTGCCTGTGCGCGAGAGGGTCGCGGCCCTTGCGCGCCGGCCCGTCGAGGCTTTCGCGCAGGTGCTGATCAATGAATACCGGCCTGGCGCCGGTATCGGCTGGCATCGCGACAAGCCGCATTTCGAGGATGTCGCCGGCATCTCGCTGCTGGCGCCCTGCAGCTTCCGGCTTCGGCGAAAGAGCGGTGACCGGTGGGAGCGTCGGACCATCGTCGTCGAGCCAAGATCGGCCTATCTCATGACGGGACCTTCGCGCACGGAGTGGGAACACAGCATTCCGCCGCTTGCCGAGCATCGCTACTCGATCACCCTGCGGACGCTGCGGTCACAGATCCCCTGAACATCGCTCCGGCGAAGCCAAGCCGATCGCCGAGGCTCTACTTCACTCCGATGCCGGCGGTCAGGCCGCCGTCGATCTTGTAGTCGGCGCCGGTGCAGAAGCCGGCCTTGGACGAGCACAGGAAAGCGATCAACTCCGCCACTTCCTCCGGCTCGCCGATGCGGCCAAGCGGATGAGCCGCGCCGAAGCGCTTGTAGGCTTCCTCGACATCGGCGTCGCTGCCGTGGTCGCCACGCGCGGCCTTCTCCAGGATGGGCGTGCGGATCGAGCCCGGGCTGACCGAATTCACCCTTATGCCTGCTGCCGCGTAGTCGAGCGCCAGTGAGCGTGTCAGCGTATGGATGGCGCCCTTGGTCGTGGCATAGGCGGCGACATTCTGCTGGCAGGCGAAGCCCTGCACCGAAGCGACGTTGACGATGGCGCCGCCGCCGCGCTTGATCATTTCCGGAATGCCGAAATGTGCGGTCAGGTAGATCGAGCCGACATTGACCGTCATCGCCCGGTTCCAGGTTTCCCAATCGGTCGTCGTCGCGGTTCCGTACGGATGGACCGCGGCGGAATTGACGATGACGTCGATGCCGCCGAATCGTTTGACGCCGGCCGCGACCGCGTCACGCACCTGGTCGGAAACGGACACGTCGACTGTTTGCACCAGCGCGTCCGCTCTGGCCTTGGCAAGGCTTTCCTGCAGGGCGGTATTGGCGGCCCGATCGATGCCGCAGGCGATGATCGCCGCACCGCCCTGCGCCAGCCGCCTTGCGGTAGCGAGCGCGATGCCGGTCGTCCCCGTTACCAATGCCACCTTGCCGTCGAAATCCTTCATCGCGGGAGCTCCTTCATGCGCTATCAAGACGTGGTTCTGAGTTTGACACTCATCGGTGTCAAACAATAGGTTGCCGGTCTCTCGCAAAAAGGAAAGTTGCAATGGAACAGTGCTGGCGCTGGTATGGTCCGGATGATCCGGTGACACTCGATCATGTCAGACAGGCTGGCGCCACCGGCGTGGTTTCGGCGCTTCACCACATCTACGACGGCAGAGCCTGGCCCGAAGCCGATGTGCTCGAGCGCAAACGGATCATCGAGGCCGCAGGCCTGACATGGTCGGTGGTCGAAAGCATCCCGGTCCACAATTCCTTCAAGATCGGCGCGCCGGAACGCGAGCGCTACGCCGGCTACTATCGCGACAGCATCCGCACGCTCGCCAAGGCCGGCATCGAAACAATCTGCTACAATTTCATGCCGGTGGTGGACTGGACGCGCACCGACCTGATGTATCGCCTGCCGACGACCGGCTATGCCTTGCGTTTCGACGCCGTCGATTTTGCCGCCTATGATCTTTTCGTGCTGCAGCGCAAGAACGGCGCCGCCAGCTATACGCCGGCGCGGATCGCCGAAGCCGAGAAGCGGCTGAAGGCGTTGACGTCGGAGCAGGTCGATCAGATCGAGCGCAACCTCATCGCCGGCCTGCCGGCAACCGAGCGCAAATATGACCGCGACAGTTTCCGCGAGGCTCTGGCGGAGTATGACGGAATCGGGCCGAAGGAGTTGCGCGACAACCTCGCCTGGTTTCTGCGCGAGATCATTCCGGTCGCGGAAGAGGAGGGGGTGCGGATGTGCATCCATCCCGACGACCCGCCCTTTTCGCTCTATGGCCTGCCGCGCGTCGTTTCCACCGCGCAGGATGCGCGCTTCATCCTCAACGCCGTCGACAGCCCGGCCAATGGGCTGACCTTCTGCACCGGCTCCTACGGCACGCGCGCCGACAACGACATCGTCGCCATGGTCAAGGAATTCGCCGACCGCATCCATTTCGTCCATCTGCGCAACATCGCCATCGAGGAGGACGGCTCGTTCTATGAAGCCGAGCATCTCGAGGGCGGCACCGACATGGCGCATGTCATCCTCGCTCTGATGCAGGAGGAGGCGCGCCGCCGCAAGGAGGGCCGTGCCGACTGGCGCATCCCGATGCGGCCGGACCACGGCCACCTTCTTGCCGACGACATCGGCAAGAAGAAGATCAATCCCGGCTACTCGTTGATCGGCCGGCTGAAAGGCCTCGCCGAACTGCGTGGCATCATGCGCGCCGTGGAGAAGTTCGGGCTGGCCTGAGCGGCGCCTAGTGGAGATGTCTGAGCTTGTCGGGATTGCGCACGACATAGATGGCCGCGATCTTGCCGTCTTCGATGTCGAGTGCGGTGGTCTGGAATTCGCCATCGGCTTCCAGGGTGACGAACCCCGGCAACCCGTTGATGAAACCGACGCGGACAAGCTTCGAGCCATGCGTGCGCAACCAGGCCGCGACCTGTTCATACTGTCTCATGACGGCATCGAAGCCCAGGGCCGGCTGGGTGGCCGCCGGACGCTTGCCGCCACCGTCGGCATGGGCGATGACATCGGTCGCGAGCATGGCGCCAAGCGCCTTCACGTCGCCGCTGCGCGAGGCCTTGAAGAAGGCCTCGGCAAGCGCTAGGCCGCGTTGCCTTTCCACCGTGAAGCGGGGCCGCGCCTCGCGGACATGGCCACGCGCCCGGGCCGCCAGCTGGCGGCAGGCCGCCGGGTCGCGCTCGATGGCGGCCGCGACCTCGTCGAACCCAAGCCCGAAAACATCGTGCAGCAGGAAGGCCGCACGCTCGAGCGGAGACAGGCGCTCCAGCACCAGCATCAGCGGCAAGGTGACGTCCTCCACCTCGTCCTCTTCCACAACGGGATCGGGAAGCCAGGGGCCGACATAGGTCTCGCGTTTGCGTCGCGCGGATTTGAGCTGGTCGAGACACAGCCGCGTCACCGTGCGGCGCAGGAATGCCTCGGGCTCGCGCACCGCGGCGCGGTCGGCCTTCATCCAGCGGATGAAGGCCTCCTGCACGACGTCCTCGGCGTCCGACACCGAACCCAGCATGCGGTAGGCGACGCGCATGAGCTTGGGGCGCAGCGGGCCGAAGCCCGCAGCGGCGTCGACGGGCGCTGAGCTCGTCATCAGGCTGCGGCCACCCGGGCGGCCTTCACGGCAGCCGGGTCGGCATAGAGGCCGAAACCGACAGCGATACGGTTCCAGGCGTTGATGATGTTGATCGTCAAGGTGAGCTTGATCTGCTCCTCCTCCGTGAAATGCACCTTCAACTCGTCATAGGCGCTTGCATGGCGGGTGCCTTCCGAGAGTCGGGTCAAGGCCTCGGTCCAGCCAAGTGCCGCGCGTTCGCGGTCGCTGTAGCAGGGTGCCTCGCGCCAGGCCGGCAAAAGGTAAATGCGCTGCTCGGTTTCCCCGTTCTCACGCGCCTCGGTGGCGTGAAGATTGATGCAGTTGGCGCAGCCATTGATCTGCGAGGCACGCAGCTTCACCAGTTCGGTGAGGCTGTGCTCGAGACTGGCGGCGGCGGACAGCTCGATCGAAGAGCGTTGCCAGTTCTTCATCAGCGAAGGGGCGGCGGCGAAGAGGTCTATTTTTGCAGTCATGGTGGGCTTCCTTCTGTTGGTGCCGACCACATGACGAAGCAGCATCTGCCAGTGTGACATGCACGCCAGAATTTTCGTCCGTTGATGCGCGTCATTCGGCGGCCCACCGTCTGGCTCATAACTTGCGCGATGCCTAATATAAGAGCAGAATTGAAGGCGTTTGAAGGAGATCGGCTCATAAGCAAATCGGGAGGAAACCATGAACACCATGAGCCTCACCACGCTTGACCGCGGCAAGACGACAGTCGACGCTGCAGCCATCGAAGCGCTTTCGGCACAATTGCGCGGCACACTGCTTCAGCAGGGGGACGCTGCCTACGACGAAGCCCGCACCATCTGGAATGCCACGGTCGACCGGCGGCCCGGGCTGATCGTGTGTTGCGTCGGAGCCTCCGACGTCATTCGTGCCGTGAATTTCGCCAGGGAAAACAGGCTTCTCGTCTCCGTGCGCGGCGGCGGCCATAACATTGCCGGCAGCGCCGTCTGCGATGGCGGCCTGATGATTGATCTGTCGCCGATGAAGTCGGTGCGGGTCGATCCCGCCGCACGGCGGGCATGGGTTGGACCCGGCGCCACGCTCGCCGATGTCGACCGCGAAACGCAGGCCTTCGGGCTGGCGGTGCCGACCGGCATCAATTCGACCACCGGCATATCGGGCTTGACCCTGGGCGGTGGCTTTGGCTGGATCACCCGCAAATTCGGCCTGACCATCGACAATCTGGTCTCCGCCGATGTCGTCACCGCCGACGGCAAGTTGCTGCGCGCCAGCCAGACGGAAAATCCGGACCTGTTCTGGGCACTGCGTGGCGGCGGCGGCAATTTCGGCATTGTCACGGCATTCGAGTTTCAGCTCCACCAGATGGGTCCCCAGGTTCTGTCGGGGCTTGTCGTGCATCCTTTCGCCGATGCCGAGAAGGTGCTGGAGGAGTATCGCAACGCGCTCGAAACAGCGCCCGACGAACTGACCTGCTGGGTGGTCATGCGGCAAGCGCCGCCACTGCCCTTCCTGCCGGCGGAGTGGCATGGCAAGGATGTTCTGGTGCTGGCCATGTGCTATTGCGGTGATCTCCAGGCGGGTGAAAAGGCGACGAAGAAGCTTCGCGCCATCGGCTCGCCGATTGCCGATGTCGTTGGCCCCAACCCGTTTGCCGGCTGGCAGCAGGCATTCGACCCATTGCTCGCCCCCGGCGCCCGTAACTACTGGAAGAGCCACGACTTCACCGAGCTCTCCGACAGGGCAGTTGAGGTCGTCACCGAAGCGATACGTGAGCTTCCTGGCCCGGAATGCGAGATATTCATCGGCCATGTCGGCGGTGCGGCGGGCCGTGTGGCGCAGAACGCGACGGCGTTTCCGCAACGCAGCTCGCACTTCGTCATGAATGTTCATGCCCGC
Organism: Mesorhizobium sp. 131-3-5; assembly: GCF_016756575.1. Classification (NCBI taxonomy): domain Bacteria; kingdom Pseudomonadati; phylum Pseudomonadota; class Alphaproteobacteria; order Hyphomicrobiales; family Phyllobacteriaceae; genus Mesorhizobium; species Mesorhizobium sp. 131-3-5. Next base: position 5,999,995 of record NZ_AP023254.1, on the reverse strand, counting down.
TGGCGCGAACCGGCAATGGACAGGGCCTGCATCGGCTGGGCGCGCGGCCTCTATGAGGCGGCCAAGCCCTATGCTGCCGGCACGGCCTATGTGAACTTCATGCCTGAGGACGAGGTCGACCGGGTGGAAGCGGCTTATGGCGGCAATTACCAGCGGCTTCTGGAGATCAAGCAGCGCTATGACCCGCTGAACCTGTTCCGCATGAACCAGAATTTGCGGCCGAAACAAAGCCAGCAGGCCGCCTGAGCCGCCCGCATGGCAGTGACGAAAAGCCCGCGTCTCCGCCACAGGCGTGGGCTTTCGCATGGCCATGGGTCTGGCTCTTCAGCGGCTCAGTTCACATGGACTGCCACCGCGTCAGGCGCTGGTCCTCACGAAACCGTCTCGGTCTCATGCGCGGGCAGCGCCGTCGCCAGCCGGTTCGCCCACTCCTCTATGCCGGCCCGGCTCGCCAGCAAATCCTGCCGGATCTCGACGAGGACGGCGGGGATCCCTCGAAAAAGCCGCTCGACCGACCTATCGCGCGTCTTGGCGAAAGTCCGCCCGACCCGCGAGCACACAGGACGCAATCGCCGAGCGGCGGCCGATATTCAGCTTGGCGAAAATCCGCCGGATATGCTCGCGTACGGTGTAGCCGCTGATGCCGAGCTGCCTTGCGATCTCCTTGTCGACTTTTCCGTCACTGATCAGCAGGGCTATCTGCAGCTCACGCCGGGTCAATATCTCGGCGGCCGAGAGCGGAAGATCGGCGGTGGCGCCCGGCATGCAGACGGCGTCATAGATCAGGTATTGCGTGCCGGCGCAGACGATGCGTCCTACTGGCCGGCGCTGATCTGCATGATTGTTTGGATCACCGCGATCGTCCGCGTAACGGATGGCGACCAGCGAATGGCCGTTCACGACAAAGCTCGAAGTATCCGTTTCCGGGTCGCACTCTTTTCGTGACGCGGAAATCTCATCAGCGAAGTCGGAAAGTCTCTGCAAGTTCTCGGCACGTGCAATCATGGCCGAACGCCCCAGTTGGCAGGAAACTCAGTACAATCACAAGCCCCTGGCGTCCCAACAAAACTGCCACGCCGCCGAACCCCGGCGCGACCAGTATGAATGCTGCATAGATAGTCTGGACTATAGCACTTTTCGAAATATTAGCATTCCAAAAATTATCGTTGGGTCGTCAATTTTCCCAGTTCAGCGCCTGAATCCGGCGCGGATCGAACGCAAGAGATCGGGGGTCAGCCTGACGCCCCGGTTGAACAGGCCCGCTGGGGCAAGCGGCACGCCGGGCCGGCATCCCCAGGCCCCACCCGAATGTGGACGTGGACCGGCGGTGTGAACCGCGATCACCACGGGTACGCCGGCCTGCTGGCGATGGATCCATACTGGAGCGCCGCTGTGCCCCGGACAGGTATCGACACTGTAGAAAAGCTGCCGTTCGGTGATCCGGTCCAGGCGCTCGGAATGCTCCCATTGCGTGCCGTCCGGCTTGTCGGCCGGATAACCCGAAATGTGCAGCAGGCGCGTGGTGCGAAGCCGCTCGAGGTCCTGACGGTTCGGCGACCAGAGCTGGAAGTGTCCGGGCGATGGCGAAAACGGCCGCTCGAGTTCGATCAATCCAACATCGTGCAGGCCTGACGGACGGCGGCGGTAAGGCGGGTTGACGTGCCATTGCTTGGCCCATTGCCAGCCGAAGGGCCGCGCGTCACGCGAGGCCCGACCCGGCGTGACACGAATGCGCACGGCAAGATTGGGCAGGCCAAGCCGCTGACGGATCGGGCTGGTGATGCAGTGCGCCGCGGTCAACAGCCGCGTCGGCGAAATCAGGAAGGCGGTACAGCCGGTCAACCTGCCGTCGCCGAAATCGCGCTCGATGTGGCAGACCGCGCTGTGCGGAAAGCGGTTGGTGTGGGTGACCCTGGCGCGCCCGTCGGTCGGTCCAACCACCGCATAGTCCGCTTCGTCCGCCAGCCGGTCGAGTTCGAATGGCGCGGTCGAGAACAGCATCATGTTTCTTGCTCGTGTTCGGCTCCCGGCGAAGCGGCATCCGCCGGCATGGCTCCCGGTTGCGCCGCATCATCGATCCCACCTTCATGCGCGGGCTCTTGCGACGCCTCGGCCTGATCCGCGCCAGCACTTGCAGTGAGGCCAAGCAGGCCGCGCAGGCGCTCCATCAGAAGATGAGCCTCGTCGCCACGGCCTTCGAGATAGGCCGCCGCGCGGTCCATGAATTCCTCGTCGGAGCCGAAGGGTGTTTCAGCTGGGCGCGGCGACGCGGCGTGCAGCGCCTTGACCTCCTGAAGAACGATGGCGTCGAGGTCGGCCCATACCGACCTTGCATGAGTTGCGGCTTGCCCGTGCATGGGAATCTCCCTTGGTTCAACTGTTGCGCATCAGCGCCGTTTCATCGAATGTCGTGCTGTTGGGGTCGGTAGAGCAGCGGGCGCTCCCGGTCCTGCAGCCAGCCTTCGTAGTTCCTGGCCCGCCTTGGATGCATGGCCTGGCGGGTGAGCCGGGCTGCCTGGACCAGGATCTGGCCCGGCTGCAGATTGCGGATCGCGGTGTTTACCCTGGGGTCGGCCCGGCTCGGCTGCCGGTAGTGTTCGACAATTCTCTGCGCGATCGAATTGTTGCCCTTGGTCATGCCGATGCTGAGCGGCCGGTCGCGGTCGATGCCGGCGCGGGTGATGCGATAGACCTGCGGCCCCGGTGCCAGGAACGGCCGCAGCAAAGCATCGACGTGTCCGCCCCGGCTCGCGGCGGTGCGCGCCGCGTCGATCGCCGCCAGCGAGACCGGCGGCGTCCAGCCGCGCCAGCCCGGCAGTTGCGACCCGCGCGCCCGCATCGAAGTCTGGCCGCGTGCCGGCCTCGGGGTGCGCCCGCGCCGTGTGGCTGTCTCGTCGAAGGAAGCGACGTCTCCGCAACTTCCGCAGCCGCAACTCGGAAAATGCCGGCGCCTGACCTCGACGGCGCGAAAGCCCTGCTGCCGGCGACAGCGCGCGCAGCCGCATGGCGAGCGGTGAGCGACTGTTTGCGCGGCCTCGTTGACCAGCGCGTCGAGTTGTTCGTCGAGATATGACATGCCGATCCCTTTCTCGTAACTCGTTTTTCCGCTCGGGCTCGGATCTAGCCGGATCCGGCCACCATGCTTGCGTCCGACGCCGTCGCCCGCCGGCGCAGCCTTGCCACGGTTCGTTCACTCTGCTCGACGGTCGGCAAGGGAAAGGACGGCCGTGCCGGTCGGGGTGGGCGAATGTCCAGGTAGCGCGCGATGTTGGCGTCCGGGCTGAGCTCCAGCTGGAGAACAGAGGCAGGCGCTGAAAGCAGCGAGACGACGCCCGGGCCGTGACCCGCGACAGTGGAGTCGCTGTGCACGATGACGCCAACCGACACATGTCCTCCCAGCCGCGACCGGCCATAGCGGTTGTCGGCATCCATGATGCCGACAATGTCGCCGAAGCGCAGCGATCCGAGCTTGTAGCGCCGCACCATGCCGGGATCGGACATCTGGATGTCGTAGTCGCCGCGCAGCACATTGTTGCGGCCGAGACCCGAGCCCATGACGCGGGCAGGGATGCGGTGCGTCACCTTGACGTGGATCCTGCCGTTGCGCTCGACCGGGCGCCAGCGCGCCAGCAGCCTTGGCGAGCAGTTCCAGATCGCGACGTCGGGATAGTCGGTCAGGCGCAGGCCAAGCCCGTAAGCCCAGACCTGGATCCGGTCGCCGATCGCCATCTGCCGCATCGCCGGCAGCGGAAAGTCGATCAGCACGGTGTCGACGCCGCCATGCTTGCCGGTCACCACGCCGCGTGCGCCGACCGCGCGTCCTGACGTGACGATGGCGTGGTTGCCGACGCAGGAATAGCTCTGTAGCGCCTGGTTCGCGGCGTCAGGGTTGCCGCCGGCGGCGCGCGCTTCGTTGCGGATCGACACTGCCGGTTCGACATGGTCGCCGGCCAGCCCGACACAGGGGTCGCCGACGCGATGGTTGAGCACGATGCCGCCGGTACCCGGCAGCGAGCGCGGCCTGCCGTCGTAACCGATGCGCCATGGCGTGCCCCTCTCGGTCGGCGATGCCACTTGTCCGGCGACGCTGATCATCACCAGGTCGCGCGCATTGGTGCGCAGCCCATGCACCGGGTGGATGCGGGGCGGTTTCATGCCGCGGCCTCCGCCGGCACGACATCGTACCAGAGCGCGCAGGCATTGCGCCAGGGATCGTCCGGCGTCCCGTCATCGTGGTCGGCCGGATCTTCTAGCGCCCAGTCGGTCTCGCTCCATCCGTCGGGCAGCGCCAGGATGACCGGGGCGACCACCTGCACGATCGCCGCATTGCGGCCGCTCGCGGCGATTGGAGCCGCGGCGGGCCACAGCGCCGGGCCGGACCATCCGGGGGTTGCTCCAGGATGGCGTTTGGCGGGAAATGCCAGCCGCTCGAGATAGTCGCACAATGGCGGCCTGGCGCCGTCATTGCCGGCGATGGTGAGAATGTAGGTGCTATCGGGCTGAAGCGCGGCGGAGAGCGCGATCACGTCGCGCGCGCATTCGTCGAGCGGAGCGGCGGTGCCGGCCGCATCGCCAAGACGTGTTTCAAGCGCGGCGCAGCAGCCTTCAAAGCGCGGTAACAGGGCTGTTTCCTCGCGCTCGGGCAGCGCGCTCTCATACTGGGCGTCGCCGATCCAGTGCACCCGCGATGACAGGCGGCCGTTCTGCCACGCCCGGCGCCACGGTTCGAGCTCCAGGGTCAATTCCCTGAGGATGGCATCGCGCGTGCCGGGGGCGAGCCAGCCGCCTCCCATCTGATCGGGCCGGCGCCGATAGTACTCGTCGTTGTCGAGCAAGGTGTAGAAGCCGCGCGGCAGCCACACCCGCGCTGATTGCGAAAGCGTTACCGTCACAAGCAGCCCCATCGGCGACAGCGCCAGCGGGGCGTCGATGACGATGTTCGGCGGCTTGGCCGCGAAACGCCCCGCAAGAGCAAGTTGGTGGTCCATCGCAGACACCCTTCAGTCCCGGCGAACGGTTCAGGCGGCTATTCGCGACGCGGTGTTGCGGTTCAGCCCATATGACCAGTGCACACGATCGCCGTCGAGGCCGGGGAAGCGCCGCCCTTCGCGTGTCAGCCGGTAGGCCGCCAGCCATGCGTCGGCCTGCGCGCCCATCTTCTTGGCGTCCGCGTCGAACTCCTCCGGCGTGATCGTCGTGCGGAAATCGTTCTCGGCGATGTATTGCAGGATTCTGCGCCCCGCATCGGCCATCTTGGCGCGCTCCGACATCTCGGTGGCGCCGCCCAGATGACGGTTGGCGACGGCTTCGATAACGTCCCATTTGGTGTTGGCGTCGAAGGATTTCTTGATGTCCGGTGCGTCGAACAGCTCGAAGATCTGCTGTACGTACTGTCCGGTTTCACGGGTCAGGGCCAGGATGTTGCCATAGCTCGACCGGTCGAGGTGATAGCGCAGGTCGGTGCCGACGCGCTGCACCGTGGCCAGCGCTGCGAAGGGCCGGTCGTTGATGGTGGAGCTGCCGCGAATAACCTGACCGATGGTCAGATCCTGGAAGTACTGCGACATCGCATTCATGAAGGCGACCAGCTGGAAGTGGAAGCTGCGGTTGACGATGGCTCCGGCGGGCACCGGGGCGCGACCGTAGTTGAAGACGCGTCGATAGGCGATCAGCCGGTCGCGGCGCTTGTAGCGGATGGGGCGCCATTTCTCGAGGATGTAGAGCCCGCGCGCGCCGGGGCCGCGCTGGATGCGGATCTGGCCGTTCTGGAACAGCCGGCGCAGCACATCGACCACCTGGAACAGCTTCATGCGGTCCATCTGGTAGATGTAGTAGAGCTCGGCCGATGCCTGAAGCTGCGGCGGTATGATCGATTCGTCGAAATCGTTGCGCAGCAGCGGCATCTGCAGCGAATCGAACGGCTTGATCGGTCCGTCGCCGAAGCCGACCAGGTCGGCGAAACTGGTGGTCTTGGCACTGGATGAGCGATCAAGCAATTCCCCGTAACGACCCTCGAATTCGCTCTCGAAAGCGGCGCGGTCAGCCGGCGACAAACCCGCCAGCTCGTCCCTGAAGAAGCGCTGGAACAGCCGCTGGATGACCTGGTTGGATTCACTAGCCATAATCAGACCTCATCTTGCTCGAATTGGCTGCTCATAGTTCTCAGGCACTCGGGATCTCAGGCACTTGGGTTCTCAGGCACTTGGCGGCTGTTGGCCGCCGGACGCTGCGTCCTGGCTGGCGGCGATCGCGTTCATCACGGCTGGCGCGAGGTCGAAGAAGCGAACCAGTTCGCTATCGGTGACGACCGACGGCAGGCCGCCACTGAACGTGTTGGCATCGCGCAGGCGCTTGACGAACTCGTTGCGGCGATTCTCCTGCGGCTTGCCCTTCTGCAATGCCACGATGTCCTGCAACGACGCGAATTTCGCCTGGTTGAACCAACGCCCAGCGATCGTCCGGCCGACAATGTCGCCCGACGTGTCGACAGCGGCGGCATAGAGCGCCGTGACATTGTCCTTGTCGCGCAGACCAAGCGACTGCACCGTTTCATCCAACCTGTTGATCGCCGTGGTGATCTCGCCGAGCTTCTTGTCGATGGCGTCGCCATCGGGCAGTCCAGTCGCGATGGTTTCGATCGCGGCTATCAGCCGGTCGAAAATCTGCTTCGACCGTTTTCCATCGGGGAACTCCCTGATTGCGCTGGCAACGTCGCCGATGGCGGTCATGGTCCCGTCGCCGCTGGTGACGACCTTGTCGGTCAGCCTATCGATCGATTGCGGTGTCTCGGCCTCGATCTCGAAGCGGGCCTTGACCCCGGCGTGGAACTTGTTGGCCGGGTGGTAGGGAAACGGAATCTTCGCAGCCATTGTCGTGCTCCTCTCCTGCCAGCTCAGGCCGACCAGTAGTCGGGACGGTTCTGACCCATGCTCGCCATCGAGCTGGCGATCGGCGAGGGCATCTGGACCGGGCTCGGCAGATTGGTGCCAAGGCCGAACATATCCTGGAGGATCGCGCGGATCATCCAGCGGATCAGCGACTGATTGTTGCGGAAATTGAAGACGTTGAAGTCGCATTGCGGCGTCAGCGAACGCACCAGGCGTTCCGTCTGGTCCTCAGCCTGGTAGGCGATACGCAGCTCACGCACCATCAGCGACTTCAGGCCCGGGTCCCAAGCCCCAGGAGCGCCGAATGGGTCGAGCAACTCATCACGGATGACACCGAGCTTGTTTTTCAGCTTGTCGCTGAATTCACACAGAAGCACGCCCGGATTCTTCAACTGGTCGGTCAGGTCCAGCGCCGCGCCGATGGCGAGGCCAACGGCGGTAGCCCGCCTTTCCTGTTCGCCGAGGCCGTCCGGATCCGTGCCGACCGCATAGAGGTCGATCGCTCTGTCGAGCAGGAACAGCAGGTAATCCAGCAGCACCTGGCAGGAGATGTCGTCGTCATCGCAGCCGCAGCCGGCAAAGCAGTCGACCTGCTCGAGCAGGAAACCGCGCGCGATGGTCAGGTTCATCAGGCGGATGGCACCCTGGTCCGGTCCGCCGGCGCCGTAGAGGCCATAGACGATGATCGGCGGGCGCGCCACGTAGAGCAGCCGCGAGCTGCCTTTCGAGACGAAGGCGTCGACGAACAGCTGCAGGCTGGAGACGAATGCCACCAGCGGCGGCGATTCCGGCGGGCCTGAAGTGATCGGCACGTCGATCGGAACCGGGACGCTCTGGCCGAACTGGATCAGGCGCTGGAAGCGGTGGACCAGCATCGCCGACGCGGTCGACAGCTCGCGCAAGCCTTCGACGCTTGCTCCGGTCGAGAGGTCGACAAGGTCGTCCATCGCTTGCGACAGTGCGTTCTCTTCCAGCAGCGCGCGCAGATCAGCCTGGCCGCCGGCCTCCAGCTGCTGCACCAGATTTCGGTAGGCCTCGATGCCGCGCGGCCAGTCTTCCTGGCCAAGCGTGCTTTCGACCGAACCGGTCAGGCTGCGCAGCGCCATGATGACGGCGTTGCGGCGTGCCTGCAGTTCTCCGGCGGCCGAACGCACGATCGAGGTGCTGCGGGTGATGCCGTTGGACGCCAGCCCCTCGCCGATGGCGACAAGAATGAGCCCCGCCAGCACATCGCAGCTCTGGGCAAACCGCCTGAACAGGATGGCGCTGCCGTCGGTGAGCGTGCCGACATAGCGCGCCAGGCGCGAATACTCGCCGAGCTGGCGGCGCGCCGACATGGCACGGTCGTGGTTGACCGAATCGAGAGCGAGCCTGGCGGCAGCCAGCCCATCATTGGCGAGCTGCCGGATCGAGCGGCCCCAGCCGATCATCTCGATGCGGATGTCCTTCAGCGGCGAGGAGGTCGAAAGCGTCTGCAGGTCGCGTTCGAGATCGTCCTGCGCCTGTGCCATCTCGACGGAAGACGGGCCCGTGTTGCGGGCTTGCGGCACATAGTCGGGCACGCTCGAATAAGGCAGGCCGGCTTGTTCGCGTCGATCCCTGTCTGCTTCCTCGGGATAGAAGTTCAAGAGAGCGTTGGCGATCTGGTCGGGATCGCGCGGGTCACTGACGCGAAGCGTCTTGCGCAGCAGATTGTCCACGGCAACCGTGGCAGGAGACCGAAATTTCGAGACCGGGCTGGCGGCGGCTGTAAATACGTCGACCATGACATCTCACCTCATGCAACGAGTGCGGCTGGGGACGGTTGCGCAGTAGGCCGTCGGTTTGCCTGACGCTGGGCCAGGTTTCTGATGACAAGCTTTGCAATGGCGTCCGGTTCGGCGCCGGCCTCCAGCGCGAAACGGCTGGCCGACACAAGAAAACGTGGCGGCAGGTCAGGCACTTGCCCCGCCGCGATCTGGATTCCGCCACGGCGGATGCGGGCTTCGTCGGCGCGCGTGAAAGGGATGGCGTCGGCCAGCGCGTGCTGCCCAAGACCCCGGCGCGGCTGGTAGGCGATCTCGTCGACCACCGCCGGAACGACGCGAGGAACCGAAGCAAGCAGGACCGGAGGCAGCCTGTGGCCGCGCGCCGGATTGTAAAGGCCACGCCAGACGCGTTCGGCGCGCGCCGCCTCGGCGGCAAAGCCCATGCGACGCAACATCTCGGTCAAGATCAGAACCCGGATCCAGCCGGTTGGATGCGCCCCGCCGGGGCGATAGGTGAGGGCCCGCGCGCCGGGATGGGCGAGGAATTCCATCATACCCCAGACCGACGCGGTGCCGCCGAGCAGCAGTGCGGCGAGGTCGGCGAAGATTTCCTTGTGCCAGCGGCGCAGGATCGTCACCACCAACGGGTCGAAACGCATCGAGGCCAGGCGGTTGGCGACCGCTTGCGCGTTCTCCTGCCATAGGCCCATGTCGGCCTGCAGATTGTGGGCGACCTCATGCAGGAAGACCGACTGCCAGGGATTGTCGCGATCCCACGGAATGCGGATCACCGGGAACGGGTTGCTGTCGCCGAGCAAGCGGGCAAGGGCGACGCCGCGACGCTGCGTGGCAGGCGAATAGCCGTGTTCCATGTAGGTCAGCGGTTTGAGCAGCGGGCCGCCGAAGACGCCCGGCAAGGCCGCGCGGACGACCGTGTAGCAGTCGAGGGCGATCGCATCATGGGCGGCGAGCGCCGGCGCGAAGCCCGAGCCGCGCTGCGACATCACCTCGAAGAACATGCCGAAGGTCCGGCGCAGCCGATCGATCCTGCGGTCGAGCATCGCCATCTGGGTGAGCGCGACCTCGGCCGTCGCGGGCGGCCAGCCGCGCTCGATCTCGGCGATATGCCGGTTGATGGCGTTGCCGATGGTCGCCAGCCGCTTGTTGGCGGCATGGAAGTGAGCCCGCGACGGCGCATAGGGCAGGTCTTCGGGACGAAGTCCGATGCGCCTCGGTGTCAGGCGGTTGAGGCGTTGTGCGCGAGCCTTCAAAGCCCGCAGCTTGGTGTCCAGGAACCGCCTGGTCGAAGAACCCGTGCGCATCGCCGCGATCCTTCTTGTTGCACCGACTGGGTTTAATTGGGCCGGATGGTGATGCTGACCGGACCGCGGATCACGATACGCCGCCGGCGCCCGTGATTTCGGCCATATCCGCCAGTCCAACCGCCTGGCCATCCGCCGGCAGTCCGCCCCAAGGCCCGTCCGGCGATACGCGCTAGGTTGCGTCCTGGGGCCATGCCGGCGCGAACCGCCGCCGCGGTGCGGCGCACGATCTGGCGACCAGCCGGCAAGGGCCTGGTCAACTGCCGGCGCAGGCCGTGCCCGCGCGCCGCGACACGGCGCGCGGTACGCGCCAGGACCAGCGGCCGGACAGACGCCGGGGTGCGGCGCGTCACGGCGGTTCGGCGGACGCTGTTGGCGATGCGCGGCAGAGCGCGGATCGCTGTCGGCCCGCCACGATTGACGAGCTGGGTGGCGGCGCGGCGAACGGTGCGAACCGCCTGGGTGCGTGCTGCCGCGGGCATGCGCACCGCCACCGGGCCAAGCACTCGCCTCGTCGCAAGCGCGGCCACAACGGGAATGGCGGCACGATTGCGCACCGCGAGCTCGGCGAAGGCGTCAAGCGCCTCGTCCTCGGAGGCTTCGTCCGCCATCAACTGGCCGACGACATTGGCGATGCCACCAATCGCGGTGCCGTAGCCGGGAATAAGGCTGGCGACTGGTGCCACCGCGCGAGCAATGCGTCCAATTGTGGGAGCGGCACGCCTGACGGTGCGTACGACGCCGCGCACGCCGCGGGCGATGCGACGGAAGAACTCGTCGCTGTCTTCAGCCGCAAGCGCGTAGCTCATGGCCTGGTCCCAGGCATCGTCGTCGGACTCATCGCCTTCATCGAAACCGTCGCCTTCGTCGAACTCGTCACCGGCATCGAATTCGTCGCCGGCGTCCATCTCGTCGAAGCCCGAGGCCTCGAATTCGTCGCCTTCGTCGAACTCGTCGCCTTCGTCGGCCTCATCGAAGCCGTCGCCCTCGTCCATTTCGTCGAATTCGTCGTAACTGTCGGCAGGGCCTTCCGCTTCATCAAAGGCAAGGTCGTCGAACATCGATTCGTCATACCCGTCCATCTCGAGATCTCCTCTTGAGCGATCGGCCCCTCAGGGGAGCGGGACCAAAGCGATTAACGCCGGTCGGGATAGTCGCCCTCGATACAATAGCTCTCAAGTCGACAGGAACGGGTAGTTGAAAGGTGGTCGCCAATATCAGCGACTGTTCAGTCGAGTGATTTTGTGCGTAATCATAGTTACAATGCAGATATTATTTTATCTTTATTTTCATAGTGGTCGATGAGAGGGTGGATTGATGTGGCCCAATCAAATCGTGAGCGACCACCAATATTTCGCCCTACGGCCTTGGACTTGCCAGCTGAAGGGACGGTGATATCGAAGCAGCCGCCGCGCAAGGCAGAGCGACTCCCACTCCGCCTGAATTCCCTCGGATCGCGATCATCATCCGCTTGCCCCTGCGAATGGAAAAATTGTTCGTCACGGCCGCGCCGAAGGGCCGATCGTTCCTTTCCCGGCCATTCGAAGTCGATAAGACTAGCGCGCAATGATGGCGGCCAGGGTCGCGCAAAAGTGCCGCATGTTCAATCGGCTGGGTTTTTCGGACGGAAATTTCAAGCAACATCCGGAAAGCACTGGGAAAGGAGCTTGATATGCCCAGAATAGTGCCTGTGCTCGATCTGAGCCGTCTTGAACAAGGCGCGTCGGAACGCCGGACATTTCTGGCGGATCTTCGTTCCGCTTCGCGCGACATTGGCTTTTTCTATCTGGCCGGACATGGCATCTCCTGGGCGGAGATCACAGAGGTGCTCACCGCATCGCGCCAGTTCTTTGCCTTGCCGGAGGCCGACAAGCGGGCGATCGAGATGCTCAAGTCCTCGCAGTTTCGCGGCTACACCCGCGCCGGCGGCGAACTGACCAAGGGCAAGGAGGACTGGCGCGAGCAGCTCGACATCGGCGTTGAACGCCAGGCAATCGCGCAAGGGCCAGGAATTCCCGCCTGGACGCGGCTGCAGGGACCGAACCAGTGGCCCGCGGCGCTGCCGGATCTCAAACCCGCTCTGCTTGCCTGGCAGAGCAAGGTGACGGCCGTGGCGATCCGGCTCTTGAAAGCCTTCGCCCTGTCGCTCGATCAGCCCGAGGATGCCTTCGACCCGATCTACAGCAGCGAGCCCAACCATCGCATGAAGATCGTGCGCTACCCCGGCCGTGATGCAACCGGCGGCGACCAGGGTGTCGGCGCGCACAAGGATGGTGGCTTCCTGACCCTGCTGCTCCAGGATGACAATAGGGGGCTGCAGGTCGATTATGACGGCAGCTGGGTGGATGTGGACCCCATTCCCGGCACGCTCGTCGTCAACATCGGCGAATTGCTTGAACTGGCCTCCAACGGCTATTTGCGCGCGACCGTGCATCGTGTCGTGACGCCGCCCGCCGGCGTCGAGCGCATTTCGGTGCCGTTCTTCTTCAGCGCCAGACTCGATGCGACGATCCCGCTGCTTGGCCTTTCCGAGGAACTGGCGGCGCAGGCGCGGGGGCCGGCCAGCGATCCGGACAATCCGCTGTTTCGCGATGTCGGAACCAATGTGCTGAAAAGCCGGTTGCGCTCGCATCCCGACGTCGCGCGGCGCCATTATGCGGATCTGCTCGAAGGGGAAAGCCGGGTTGGCTGAGCTTCCTGGCGAACAAAAGATAGGATTTTCGCCATTCTGTCCGATCTTTGGAAAACAATTCGTCGTATCTACCCGCGAATCGGTTCAAAAGAGAAAAATCCGTTCGGTGTTTTCCTCCCATTTCACCGAGCGGTGTTCCCCTCTGAAGGTTATGACCTTCTTTTTGGCCGGGCCGGTTTCGCGCCCGGCCTTTTTCTAGCCACGTTGCGCGTTGCCGTCGCCGCGCCGATCCGGCAAGTTTCACCACAGCTCATTCGCCTGCCATCGACCGCAGTCCCGTGGAAAGAAGGAGAGGTTTCATGACATCCAATGTCGCAATCATCGCCGGTGCGGGTTCCGGCTTGAGCGCCTCGCTGGCGCGCCTCCTCGCGAAGGAAGGGTTCAGCGTCGTTCTGGCCGCCCGCAACATTGAGAAGCTTGGTGCCTTGCAGGCCGAGACCGGCGCGCAGGCCGTGGCAACGGATGTCTCCGATCCCGCATCGGTGGAGCACCTGTTCGATGTCGCCGACAAGGCCGGCCCGCTCTCGCTGGTGATTTTCAACGCCAGCGGACGCGCCCGCGGACCAATAGCGGAGCTCGATCCCGAGGCCGTCCGTCAAGCTTTGCTGGTTGGGGCCTATGGCGGGTTCCTGGTTGGCCAGCAGGCGGCTCGCCGGCTCGTCGCGCGAGGATCGGGCTCGATCCTTTTCACCGGCGCGACGGCCAGCGTGAAGGGGTTCGCCGGCTCCGCCGGTTTTGCCATGCCAAAATTCGGCTTGCGCGGCCTGGCCCAGTCCATGGCCCGTGAATTGGCGCCGAAGAACATCCACGTCGCGCATTTCATCATCGATGGCGCCATTGCCTCGGCCGCGTCCGGACAGGAGTCCGGGCCGCAGGATCGCCGGCTGTCCCCGGGCGCGATCGCCGAGGCCTATCTCTCCATCCATCGCCAGCACCGCAGCGCCTGGACTTGGGAAATGGAGCTCAGGCCCTGGGTTGAGACCTTCTGATGGGGCCGGCGAGGTGCGACGTTCCGGGAGTCGACATTGCATGGGGATATCACTATATAGCGGCGGCTTCGACCGGCGCGCCCAGCGCAGCCCTCCGGAGCGACTGTAAAAATGTGTTACGCATTGCGCCATCATTTGTGGCCAAAAATCGGCTGGAAAACCGGAAAAGCAAATAGAAACAGTGGCGCGAAGCTGGGTTGATCCAGCTCACGGAAGCAACCCTCCAGAATCAGAAATGTGCTTGAACCCTCGATTTCCTTCGGCTCTGTGGACCCTGCACGGCATTGACTTGCCGGCTCGCCGCGACTCGGCTGGAATGGGAGCATGCATCCTTTGCGGGATGCGGACGTTTATGATTACCAACCGGCTTTGCCGCCAGGGAACAGCAGTATGAGTGAACACGCGATCGAGTTCTTGCGGGGATGGATCGGCGAAAAGGTCCATTGCCAGTCCCAGGCCAGGATCGACAAGCAGGCCGAGACCTTGGCCAGGGAATGTGCCGCCAAGGCTGCGGAAGTCGGTATTCCCCTGGAGGATATCCAGGAAGAAGTCGGCGACATCCAGGAGCTCATTGCCTCCCGGCTCGAGGAAGCCGCCGAGGCCGACGAGAACCAGCAGGCGGCCGGCAAGGCCGCGGAATAGATTCTACCCTGAACTTTCTGTTTGTCTGAATGCGCGGGCCTTTTGGCCCGCGTTTTCGTTTCAGTCGAACTTTTCTATCAGCCCAAATTTTTCTTTCAGCCACGCCTTCGGCAGCGCCGGCACGAAATTGCCGTCGCGCCCGGTCATGTCGTCATTGGCGGCCAGGGCGTTGAGGATCGATTCCTCCACCGTCTGGATCACCGCATCGAAGAATGGATCGATGTCTGTATCGGGAATGAAATCGGCCGTGGCGATACGGCCCGACGGCGCAAGTGCGGCGGCAGGATTGGCTGTCGAGAAGGCGAGAAAGATGTCACCTGAGCTGTGATAGCCGAAGCCGCCGGTCATGGCGACGCCCAGCGGCACCCGGCGTGCCAGCCGCTTCATCTGGTGCGGCAGGAACGGCGCATCGGTGGCGACAACGGCGATGATCGAACCCTTTTCGGCGCGTGGCGTGCCTTCGCGGATCGCGGGCTCCGCGAGTTCGGATCCGGCGCGCAGGCCACGAAGGGTGAAATTGCGCCGCTTGCCGAAATTCGACTGCACGAAGGCGCCGACCGTGTAGGAATTTCCCTGCCACCCTATGATGCGCGACGCCGTGCCCGAGCCGGCCTTGAAGCCGAAAGTGATCATGCCGGTGCCGCCGCCGACGCTGCCTTCCTCGATCGGGCCGCCGTTTGCGTCATCGAGTGCCTGGGCGACGTGCTCTGATGTCAAATGGTGGCCATTGATGTCGTTGAGAAACCCGTCATAGGTTTCCGCGGCCACCGGCAGGCCCCAGGCGCTGTCGAGCGCGGTGGGCAGTACGCGTTGCATCCAGCGCAGCGTGCCGTCACGCGAAACACCGCAGGAATGCGTGTTGGTGATGGTGATGGGGAAGTTGAAAGCGCCGGTTTCCTCGATGATGTGCGAGCCGGTCAACTCACCATTGCCGTTCTGGCTGAAGATGCCGGCGAAGACTGGTGTAGCCAGGTCGGCGCGCGGTCTGGGCAGGATCGCCGTGACACCGGTGCGCACCGGCCCCTTGCCGACGACGAGCGGCCCGTCGCCTGAAATCAGCGTCGCATAGCCGACCGCGACACCGGGCACGTCGGTGATTGCATTGAACGGTCCGGGCGTTCCGTCGAAACCGATGCCGAAGCTGCGCACGCGCGGCTTGCCACTGGGCGTTGCCAGATGGTGGGGATTATCGGTCATGATCAGAACAGCGATCCCTGATTTCCGGGTTCTTTGGCCTTTGTTGATGGCTTGGCTGCCGGCTTTGGGCGCGCCGCACCGCTGGTTGCCACCGCGTCCGCCGTGCCGTCGGCAAACTCCAGCGAAAGCGCCATCCCCGATGCCACGTCAGCCGCCTGCTTGATGACGGCGCCGTCGGCATCCTTCACCAGCGCGAAGCCGCGCGCGAGCACGGCCTTGTGCGAAAGCGTGGTCAAGAGGCGTTCGGCCTGGCTCAACTGGCCGCGCAGGCGCTCGAGCCACAGCGAAATGACCCGATCCTGCCGCCTGGCGAGCGCCGCCAGCGTGTCGGCCTGCAGTTTCTGCCTGCGCGCGATCGGAGCCGGCGAAAGCCGCGTCGCGGTGCGCGCGAAGCGCGCGCGCCGTTCGCGCACAATGGCGAAGAACGCCGCCTGCGCGCGGGCAAGGTCACGCCCGGTCAGCGTGCGCGCCTCGTTGATGCGCCGCGACAGCGTGGCCGGAGTCAGCCTCTGGGCCTGGAGACGCGCCCGCTTGCGATCGACGCTGACGGACAGGCCACGGCCGAGCCTTGATGTCGCCTCGTCGAGGCGCCGCCGCGGCAGCGCCAGCAATTGGTCGGGCGAGGGCAGGGCCCGCGCCGCCGCGCGGGCGGCCTGCCGCTTGCGTTCGAAATTGCGCAACGCCGCCGCCTTGAGCCGTGCGCCAAGGCTGGCCAGCGTCGCTTCGAGGTCGGCCTTCACCGGCACGGCGATTTCGGCGGCGCCCGTCGGCGTCGGCGCCCGCACATCGGCGACGAGGTCGATCAATGTCCAGTCGGTTTCGTGGCCGACAGCGGAAATCACCGGAATGCCGCAGGCCGCAACGGCGCGGGCCAGCGCCTCGTCGTTGAAGCCCCAGAGGTCCTCGAGGCTGCCGCCGCCGCGCGCGACGATCAGGAGATCGGGGCGCTGGATGGAGCCATCCCAGGCCAGCGCGTTGAAGCCGTTGACGGCATTGGTCACTTCCACGCCCGAAGTCTCGCCCTGAACGCGCACCGGCCAGACCAGCACATGCAGCGGAAAGCGGTCCTTGATGCGGTGGATGATGTCTCGGATGACGGACCCGGTCGGCGAGGTGACGACGCCGATGACGCGCGGCATGAAGGGCAGCCGGCGTTTGCGACCGGCGTCGAAAAGCCCCTCGGCCTGCAGCCGGCGTTTGCGCTCTTCCAGCAGCGCCATCAGCGCGCCGGCGCCGGCCGGCTCCAGATTGTCGATCACGATCTGGTAGTTGGATTTGCCGGGATAGGTGGTGAGCTTGCCGGTGGCGATCACCTCCATCCCTTCCTCGGGGCGGAATTTCAACCGGCTCATCGTGCCTTTCCACACCACGGCGTCGAGCCGGGCACGGTCGTCCTTCAGCGCGAAATAGGCATGGCCGGAGGAATGCGGCCCGCGATAGCCCGAGATTTCGCCGCGCACCCGCACATTGCCGAAGACGTCCTCGACCGTGCGCTTCAGTGCGCCGGAAATCTCGCTCACCGTGTATTCGGTGGCGTTGGTGCGTGATTCGGATGCTGCTTCGCTCATCGGCCGATTGGGGGCTGGTTGGCGCCTCGCGTCAAGGCGCCGGTGTCGGCCCGCATGTCATAGCGCGATCTTATCGCGATCTTAAGCCTATTTTAGTTGACTGGCGCCCGAAGCAGCTGGCCAAGGACGCATGAGCACACGCGCACATCGGAGCCCATTGACGTATCAGGTCACGCTGACCGTGCTGGCGCTTGCCGCTTTCTCGTTCGTCATGGTCGTAGGATTTGGGTTCTACGCCGCCGTGCAGGCTGATCACGTTTCGCTTGAGCGCCAAAAGATATTCTTCGCCAATGGCTTGCAGGACCAGATCGCTGCCGTTGAGCGAGAGCAGGAAAGTGTCTCGGTCTGGGACGATTCCGTCATAAATGCCAAATCAGGCAATCAGACGTGGATGGCCGAAAACCTCAGCGTCTGGATGTACTCCTACTACGGCCACAACCGCGTCTACGTGCTGGATGAGGCCAACCGTCCCATCCACGCCATGCGTGAGGGCAAGGTGGTGGCGCCGGACCTCTATGCCGAGGACGAGACTGCCTTGCGATCCACCGTCGAAAAGCTGCGTGGCCTGATCGACCGGCCACCGGACGAGACTGTGGCCGGCGGCCCGGTCAAGATGGTTGCGGAGGATCTGATATCGCTCGGCGGCAAGCCGGCCATCCTCAGCGTCATGCCGTTGATACCGAGCTCCGACCGCGTCACCCAAGCGCGGGGCAGCGAATATCTGTATGTTTCCGTCGAGTTCATCAACGACACCGTTATCGACAAGATCGCCCGAAAATATCTGCTGGACGGCGCGCATCTCCTGTCGTTGTCGCAGCCGACTGGCTCGGCCGCCATCCCGCTGCTCGACTCGCGTGGGGTTATCCTGGGCTATATCGCTTGGGATCAGGAGCGCCCCGGCCTGACGCTGATGCGCAAGGCCGGCCCAGCCTTGATCGCCGCGATGCTCCTTGCGGCGAGCGTGCTGGCATTTCTACTGCGGCGTCTGCGTCGCGCATCCACGGCGCTGCAGACCAGCCGCAACGAAGCCCAGTATCTTGCCTTTCATGATACGCTTACAGGCTTGCCCAACCGAGCGCTGTTCGAGGACCGGCTGCGCCGCGCCTTGCTGACTGCCGGCCATGATGCCGCCAAGGTGGCGCTACTCTATCTCGATATCGACCGCTTCAAACATGTCAACGATACGCTCGGTCATCCGGCCGGCGACGAACTGGTGCGCCAGACCGCGGCCAGGCTGCAACGGACCATTCGCGACGTCGACACCGTGGCGCGGCTTGGCGGCGATGAGTTCGCCGTCATTCTCGTCGACATCCGCGGCGTGCGTGATGCCGAGGATGTATCGGAGCTGCTTCAGCAGCGGTTGCGGGAACCGTTCAAACTGATGGACGATCAGGTCTTTGTCAGTGCCAGCATCGGCATCGCCGTGTCGACAGGTCCCGAGGCCGACGCCGACGATCTGCTGCGCAAGGCCGACATCGCGCTCTACGAAGCCAAGAAAAATGGCCGCGGCCGCTACCAGGTCTTTGCCGGCGACATGGACGATCTGCTGCTGCGCAAGCGTAAGGTCGAAAGCGAACTGCGCAAGGCGCTGATCGGTGGCACGGGCATCAAGCTCAACTATCAGCCTGTGTTTGCCGTTGACGGCAGGGCGATCCTTGGCGCGGAGGCATTGATCCGCTGGAGCCACGAAGTCCATGGCGCCCTACCGGCGGCGCAGTTCATCGCCATCGCCGAGGAACGCGGCCTGATCGGCGAACTCGGGAAATGGGTGCTGCTGGAAGCCTGCCGGTTCGCCGTTCGATCGGCGCTGCCATGGGTGGCGGTCAATGTGTCGCCGCTGCAGCTGCGCGATGCCGGCTTTCCCACAATGGTCGCTGCGATCCTTGCCGAGACAGGCCTTGCGCCGACACGTCTGCAGCTTGAGATCACCGAAAACGTCCTCCTGGAAAACAACGATATGACCGCGGCGGCCCTGGTGGCTCTGCGCCAGGCCGGCATCGGCATCGTGCTCGATGATTTCGGCACCGGTTATTCGTCGCTGAGCTATCTGCGGCGTCACGCCATCGACAAGCTCAAGATCGACCGTTCGTTCGTGCGCCTGCTCGGCACCGAGGGCAATTCGACGGCAATCGTCAAGGCGCTGATCGACCTTGCAATCGCGCTTAACGTCGATGTCACCGCGGAAGGCGTCGAGACCGAGCAGCAAAAGGCATTGCTCGTCGGCATGGGTTGCCATCAACTGCAAGGCTACCTGCTGTCGCCGCCGCTGGAGCCGGTTCAGTTGCTTGGCTTGCCGGGTCTGGCTTTGCCCGGCGAGCAGGGCGGTCAAGCCACTGCCCGTGCCTGAGAGCCGTCCTACCAGCCCGGCAGGATCTGGTTTGCCTTGGTCCGCCTGATCTTGGCGTAGGCAAGTGCGGCGAAATCGAACGTCCCGGCCTCTTCGACGAGCGGCACCGAGATGTTGTCCAGGCTCTCCGAGATGTGGCGGGCGAGCGCATCGACGATTTCAGGCCGCGAGGTTTGGCCACGCATGATGCCGATGCGGCAGTCGGGCAGGGCGCCGAAGCCGTCGGCTTCGCCCAGCACCCGCATGCCGGGCCTGAGCGCGCATTCCGGCAGCACCGAGATCGCCAGGCCCGATAGCACGGCGGCGGTGATGACGGTCGCCGAGAAGCTGGTGAACAGGATGCGATAGTCGCGGTTCTGCTGGTCCAGCACATCGACGGCGGCGCGCCGCCAGATGCAGTTGGGGCGGCCAAAGGCCATCGGCAGCGTTTCCTGTTCATGCGTCGCATGATTGGCCGAGGTGACCCACAGCAGCGGCTCGCGCCGCACCACCTCCGACTGGCCGCGCACATCATTGTGCGTCACCAGCGCCAGGTCGAGATTGCCGCGCTTGATGTGCTCGACCAGTCCCGGTGTCGGCTCGCAGATGACTGTCAGCTCGACTCGCGGGTTGGAGCGCGTGAAGCGCGCCATGATCTCGGGCAGGAAACGGTCGGCATAGTCGTCCGGTGTGCCGATGCGGATCGTGCCTTCGAGCCGCTGGTCGTCGAAGGCGGCGAGCGTTTCGCGGTTGAGGTAGAGCAGCCTTCTTGCATAGGAGAGCAGCTTGTCGCCTTCCTCCGTCAGCCTGTTGGAGCGCCCCTCCTTCTCGAACAGCGGCTTGCCGATCCGCTCCTCCAGCCGGCGCATCTGCATCGACACCGCCGACTGGGTCCGGTGCACCTCTTCGGCCGCCCGCGTGAAGCTGCCGGTATCGGCGATCGAGATGAAGGTTTGCAACTGATCGAGATCGAGCGGCGCTTTCATCGGCGTGATCCATCACTGGTGTTGATGGTAAAGATTAAAAACATTCGTTGGATTAATCAATCGGTCGATGGCAAATTGCTGACATCCACATGAAGGCATGTGAATCGAAGCCGGAACGGCCGCTGTCGCCAGCGCCGACTGCTTGGCTTTGTCTGTTCGAGACTGAAGGAGACCGACATGACCACGATCGATTTCGCCACCGAGACCTCGCGCATCACCTCGCGTCCGGCCGTTGCGATGCGCGTGGCCAATACCGTCTTCAATTTCTACCGCGCCTGGAAAAACCGTCGCGCCTTCTATCGCCTTGGCGAGATGTCGGACGCTGAACTCGCCGATATCGGTCTGACGCGCGCCGACCTGCATGTCGCCATCGACGTGCCATTCGGCCGCGACCCGACCGCGATCCTGCGCGAAATCGCCAGCGATCGCGTCGAAACGATCGAGGACATCGCCCGCAAGGTGGCCTGATCGGCTGATTTCGGTCCTGCTGAACCTTTTCAGGGTTCAGCGCGACCAAGGATTATGCAGGCTCCCCACTCCCTGCCGGTTCCCCGCCGGCCTGCCTGCACGTTGCCCGGTCCTCCCAAGGACCGGGCTTTTCTTTTCTGGCTTGCTCAGAAAGGGCCGTAGGTTTGGCGCCTACCGACGGTCCATGTCTCGCTTGAACTGGTCGAAGATCGTTTCCACGCCCTTCTGGTAGTCGTCACGCTGCTGGGCGCCGGTCTCGAACATCTTGCCGAACAGATCGTCGAACGGGTTTCTTGGCCTGCCGCTCGGATTGGTTTGCGGCTGTGGGGCTTGGCGCTGCTGCGGTGCCTGCGGCTGCGGCGCCGGCTGCCCCCCAGGCATGCCGAAGCCACCTCCACCACCTCCGCGCAGCATCTCCTCGAAGATTTTCCCGAGCGGGTTGTCGCCATAGGGGCCCTGCGTCTGCTGCGGCTGCGCCCGGCCTTGCGGTTGCGGGGTACCGCCACCGAACATGTCCTGCAGCACCTTCCCCAACGGATTGTCGCCATAGGGATTGGGTGCCGGCTGCGGCTGCGGTTGCGGTGCGCTGCCGCCGAACATGTCCTGCAAGACCTTGCCGAGGGGGTTGTCCATCGGGTTCTGGGGCTGAGGTGCCTGGCGCTGTTGTGGCGCCGGCGCCTGCATGCCGCCTTGGCGCATCATCTGCTCGATGATCTCGCCGAGCGGATTGTTGCCGCCGCCGAAACCGCCTGCGGCCTGCATCTGACTTGTCGTTTGCTTGAACAGTCCGCCCATCACCATCGAGGCGATCGCCGGCAGCATTTGCTGCAGGATCTGCTGGCTGACGCCGCTCGCCTGCGCCGCCTGGCTGGCGACGGCGCGCGACAGGTCCTTCGAGCCGAACAGATGCCCGAGAATGCCGTTGCCTTCGTCGACGCCTTGCGGCGAGAAGGCGCGCGTCGCGTCCTCGAAATATTTGGCGTGCTGGCCGCTTGCCATCGCCGTCATGAAGGCGCCGAGCCCGTAAGGATCGGCGGTGTTGCGTTGCAACCCTTGCGAAAAGGCCGGCAGCAGGGCGGCGACCGCTGCCTGTGTCTGCTGCATCGAAAGCCCATATTGCTGGGCAAGGGCCTGCATGCCGTTGCCGTTCTGGGCCTGCGCCAGCATGTCGAACAAGGTAGGCATCGGCTTCTCCTCCTGAATTCCTCGGAAGGGAGCCTAATTCG
Source organism: Mesorhizobium sp. 131-3-5 (assembly GCF_016756575.1). Taxonomy (NCBI): domain Bacteria; kingdom Pseudomonadati; phylum Pseudomonadota; class Alphaproteobacteria; order Hyphomicrobiales; family Phyllobacteriaceae; genus Mesorhizobium; species Mesorhizobium sp. 131-3-5. The sequence goes on along the minus strand of NZ_AP023254.1, from coordinate 5,977,944 downwards.
TTTCAATGCTCGATTGAAGCGGCTTTTGCCGCTCCCTAACGCGCGCGGTTAATAGGCGTATTCCATGAACACCGGTTCGATCGAGCCGCCCCAGCGCGTGTGATAGGCTGAAAGCATCTCCTCGGCGCTGGTCGTGCCGCGGGCGACCACCTCGTCCAAAGTGTTGAGGAACGAGGTTTCGTCGTAGCCGTCGCGGTTTTTCTTGCCGCGGTTCTTCAGCCCGGTGCGCGAAATGGCCAGCACATCGCGCGCCATCTCGCGCAGCGTGGCGTTGCGGAAGGGCGCGGCAATGCCGAGCTCGGGCACGGCGTTACGCATCGCCAGCACTTCCTTGTAGGTCCAGCTCGCGGTCAACGCCTCGGCCGCATCGAGTGCCGCCTCGTCATAGAGCAGTCCGACCCAGAAGGCCGGCAGCGCGCAGATGCGCCGCCACGGGCCGCCATCGGCGCCACGCATTTCGAGGAAACGCTTCAGCCGCACGTCGGGGAACAGCGTCGACAGGTGGTTCGCCCAGTCGCCCATGGTCGGCAGGCCGTCCGGCACTTCGTTTCGCGCGGCACCGGCCATGAACTGGCGGAAGGTGATGCGCGTCATATCGTGATAGCGGCCGTCACGGATGACGAAATACATCGGCACGTCGAGCGCCCATTCGACATAGTCGGCGAAACCGAAATCGGGCGAGAAGCAGAATTCGAGCAGGCCCGAGCGCTGGTTGTCGGTGTCGCGCCAGATGTCGCCGCGCCAGCTCTGCAAGCCGTTCGGCCGGCTTTCGGTGAAGGGCGAGTTGGCGAACAGCGCCGTCGACAGTGGCTGCAGCTTCAGCGACACCTGCATCTTGCGGCGCATGTCAGCCTCGCTCTCGAAGTCGAGATTCACCTGGATCGTACAGGTACGGTACATCATGTCGAGGCCCTTGGTGCCGACCTTGGGCATGTAACGCGTCATGATCTCATAGCGCGACTTCGGCATTTTCGGCGTTTCGGCCAGCGACCATTTCGGGCTGCCGCCGAGCCCGAGGAAGCGGATGCCCATCGGCTCGGCGATCTCGCGCACCTGCGCCAGATGCGCATTGCCCTCGCGGCAGGTCTGGTGGATGGTCTCCAGCGGCGCGCCGGAAAGCTCGAACTGGCCGCCGGGCTCCAGCGAAATCGCGCCCTGGCCTGTCGGTTCGACTAGGCCGATGATGCGGCCGTCGTCGATGATCGGATCCCAGCCAAGCTTTGACTGCATGCCTTCGAGGATGGCGCGGATGCCGCGCTCGCCGCCATAGGGCACCGGCGCGTTGCCATCGACATAGAAGGGGAATTTCTCGTGCTCGGTGCCGATGCGCCACTTGTCGCGCGGCTTGTTGCCCTCGGCCAGGTGGTCGACGAGTTCGTCGACGCCTTCGATCGGCCGGAAATCGGTTGTGTCGCGCGCCATGGTTCAGCCCTCAGAGGCGGTCGGGCGACCGCCGGCGGTAAATGGACGAAATGTCAGTAGCCGATCAAGCGAAAAATCCTGAGCCACAGGTCAAGAGGAATTGAAGGCCACGATCCGGGCGGCCTCTTGCACGACATGACGTCCTACCAGTCTCCGACAGTTGCCTGCATCACCGCAAGTGCGGCCACCGCCGCCGTGTCGGCGCGCAGGATGCGCGGACCGAGCGGAATGGCGGTCACGAAGGGCAGGGCGCGCAGCATCTTGCGTTCATCGTCGGAAAAGCCGCCCTCCGGCCCGACCAGCAGCGCGAGCTTCTTCTCCTTTACGGCCTGCAAGGCCGGTAGCGGATTGTTGGTCGAGGCGTCCTCGTCGCAAAAGACGAGCCGCCGCTCCTTGTCCCAGCCGGTCAGCAGGCGTTCGAACTTTTCTGCTTCGCGTACTTCCGGAACCGCCAGGATGCCGCATTGCTCGGCGGCCTCGACGACATTGGCACGCAGCCGATCGATGGACGGCTTGGCCACTTGCGTGTGCTGCGTGATGACAGGCTGCAGGACGCCGGCGCCCATCTCGACCGCTTTCTGCACGAGATAGTCGAGCCGGCCCTGCTTCAGCGGTGCGAAACAATAGATGAGGTCGGGCAGTGGTGGCTGTGGCCGGTGCAAGGTCCGCACCCTGAGTCTGACCGCTTTCTTCGACTTCGCCGCGATGGCCGCCGACCATTCGCCGTCGCGGCCATTGAACAGCAGGATTTCGGCGCCTTCGCCAAGCCGCAGCACATGCATGAGATAATGGCTCTGCTGCTGGTCGATGTCGAACTCGGCATCCGGCCCAAGGTCGTCAGGCACGAACAGACGTTGCATCTTGTAATTGGCGCGCATGGCCGAGGAATGAGCGAGCCGGCGGCTGGCGTCAAGCCTCGGCCGACGGATGCCAAACCGGTCGAAAGCCATGCCGCAGGACGGCAAGCGTTGTCTGCGGGGTCAGCAGCATAAGCGCCTTGTCTTCCAGTTGGCCAAGGCCGGCGGGTGGGCCATATCCGGCGAAGGACCAACGCAACGCCTTGCCGTGACGCAAGGCATAGGCGTTGCCGCCGGTGGCGACCACCGCGCCGTCGGGCAGGCTGGACAGCTCATGCATCGCCACAGCAGGGCGTTTGCCACTCGACGCCAGCCGCTCCTTGTGCAGCCTTTTGTCGACTTGTGGCGCACGGGGTTCGGCAATGCCAAAGGCTTCGCCGAAGCGGCCGACAAAATCCCTGGCCCGTTCGCGCTGGCAAAAGAAGCACGGCCGATGACCGGCGGAAAGCGCCGTCACCTCGTCGAGGAAGAACAGCTCGGTCCAGCCGGCCTTGCCACCAGGACGGTTTTTGCCCATCGGCTCGCGCCGCACATTGCGGAATTGGCATATGCAGATGATCCAGGCCTGAAGCGCCCAGCGCTTCTTCAGCAACGTCTTGGTCGCGGGATCGTGGATGATGCCGCGATTGCCGGTGAACAGTCCGCGCTCGGGCACGGCGTGGATGGTGCCGAACGGATCGACCCGGTTCTGCAGTGGCATAGTTCTCTCCCAGAATACGATCTTGGCTGCAACGCGGGCGGCATGATATCGCTCCTGGCATCATTTTCATGTCAGCAGGGTTTTGCGATGCGGGTGCTGGTGGTTCAGAACTACGACAATACCGGCCTCGGCCAGGTCGGTGCCGCACTTGCTGAAGCCGGCGCCGATCTCGACGTGCGTCTCCCTTACAAGGGTGATCCGCTGCCGGACGACGCCACGGAGCATGATGCCATGGTGGTGCTCGGCGGCGGCCAGAATGCGCTGGCCGATGATGAGTATCCCTATTTCCCAGCACTGCTCGAACTCACCCGCGATTTCGCCGGCAAGGATCGCGCCGTGCTCGGCATCTGCCTTGGCAGCCAGCTCGTCGCCCGCGCCTTCGGCGGCGAGAACCGCATCGGCGGCGCCAATGAATTCGGTTGGTGCGGCGTGTCGCTGACGCCAGACGCCAGGGCCGATCCGGTATTGGCTGAACTGCCGGAAATGTTCCCGATCTTCCAGTGGCACGACGACACGTTCGATCTGCCGCATAACGCCGTGCGGCTGGCCGGCAACGAAGTCGCCGACAACCAGGCGTTCCGTGTCGGCCGCGCTATCTATGGCTTCCAGTTCCATTTCGAGGCCGACCGGCCGATGGTGAAGGACTGGAGTACCTCCTTCGCGTCGACAATCGCTTCGCGGCATCCCGATTGGGCCGAGAGGCTCGATGGCGAAATGGCCGTCAACGGACCCGACGCCGATGCCGCCGGTATGGCGATTGCCCGCGCCTGGGTAGCCACGATCTGAGAGCCTGCCCTCGTGCCTCGCGTGACATACGTGACATAATTGGCACGCAGCCGTGAAACCGGCTGGGGAAAACCCCTTTCTTGGCTTGTGTCAGACCGCCATCCTAGAAGGCGCGCGCTCTGCATCGGCTGTGCAACCGGGATGAACCTTTTGTGTGACCCGTGCGACACACCTCCGATACAGAACGCGCTTAGAAGCGCGAAATCGTCGAAACTTTGAAGCGAATTCTCCGTTTCAACGCATTGGTAACCGCCTGGTGCACAGATGCAGGAAGCTCAACAAGAGATGACGTCCGTGAAAGCAGCTCTTCTGTCCTTTGCCATGTTGTCCGCCATCGTGCTGTGCGGTCTCGGCATCTATTCCGCCGATGCCGCCAACAACCACAACGCCGTCGACGGCTACGGCGTCACCGCCTCGCTTCGCTAGAAAAGCCGGCCCGCTCGCGACGCATCCCTGCGCCGCGGCTGGGCTCAAGCTCCCTTCATAGCCATTTCCAGGATGCGTTTGTCCGCCCCGTCGACGACGAGGGCGGTCAGCATGCCTGACTGCCAGGCAAGCGTGTCGACATTGACGCGGTTGGCCATCACTTCGGCCTCGGGGACGGGTGTGTGGCCGTGCACCACGATCTTTGGGAACAGGCCGGTGTGATCGTGGAAAACGTCGCGGATCCAGATCAGGTCCTGCGGGTTCTGCTTGTCCAGCGGAATGCCTGGCCTGATGCCGGCATGGCAGAAGAAGAAGTCGCCGAACGTTAGCGAGAACGGCAGCGATCGCAGGAAATCGACATGGCCCGGCGGCATCGCCTCAAGCAAGGCCTGATGTCCGCGTCTCATCGTCTCCATCTTGCCGAACCAGCTGGCGTCAGCAGTCAGCGACACGCCATAGGACAGCGCCGTCTGGACGCCGCCATAGCGCATGAAAAGCCCTTCCGGCTCGGGGGTCCTGAGAAAATCGAGAAAGCCGATGTCGTGGTTGCCGGCGAGCATCAGATGGCGAGGATCGCGTTCGCGCGCCGCGATCAGGAAATCGATGACGCCCTTGGAATCCGGTCCGCGGTCGACATAGTCGCCGAGATGGATCACCCGCCAGTCGCGAACCGGTTTCCACTCCAGCTCGCTCTCGATCCGCTGGTGCATGGCTGCCAGCAGGTCGAGCCGGCCATGCACGTCGCCGATGGCGTAAAGACGCACACCTTCCGGCCCATGCGCGTCGAGAAAATGGATGCCGGGTTCCGCCAACGCCTCGTGGTCTCCGTGGTCAGGCTGTCACCGGACCCTAGCGCCGGAGCTGATCCTTGCCCATGTCGGTGACCAGACGCTTTCCGCACAGAGCCAGCGTGATGTCCATCTCCTTGCGGATGATTTCCAACGCTTTGGTAACCCCTTCCTTGCCGAGCGCGCCCAGGCCGTAAAGGAATGGCCGGCCGATATAGGTGCCCTTGGCGCCGAGACAGAGCGCTTTCAGCACGTCCTGGCCGGAGCGGATGCCGCCGTCCATATGCACCTCGATCTTGTCGCCGACCGCGTCCGCGATTTCTTCCAGCGCCATGATCGAGGACGATGCGCCGTCGAGCTGGCGCCCGCCATGGTTGGAAACCACGATCGCGTCGGCGCCGGTCTTGGCCGCCATCAGCGCGTCCTCCTTGTCGAGGATGCCTTTCAGGATCAGCTTGCCGCCCCAGCGTTCCTTGATCCAGGCGACATCTTTCCACGACAGCTGCGGGTCGAACTGCTCGTTTGTCCAGGACGACAGTGAAGAGACGTCACCGACACCCTTGGCGTGGCCGACGATGTTGCGGAAGGTGCGGCGCTTGGTGCCGGCGATACCCAGGCACCAGCGCGGCTTGCTGGCCAGGTCAATGATGTTGGCCAGCGTCATCTTGGGCGGCGCCGAAAGCCCGTTGCGCACATCCTTGTGGCGCTGGCCGAGGATCTGCAGGTCGAGCGTCAGCACCAGCGCCGAGCATTTCGCCGCTTTTGCCCGATCGATCAAATCGAGCACGAAATCCTTGTCGCGCAGCACATAGAGCTGGAACCAGAACGGTTTCGTCGTCGCCGAGGCGACATCTTCGATCGAGCAGATGCTCATCGTCGACAGGGTGAAAGGCACACCGAATTCCTCGGCCGCCTGCGCCGCCAGCATCTCGCCATCGGCATGCTGCATGCCGGTCAGGCCGGTGGGCGCCAGCGCCACCGGCATCGACACTTTCTGGCCGATCATGGTCGATTCCAGTGAGCGGTTGCTCATGTCGACCATCACGCGCTGGCGGAACTTGATCTTCTGGAAGTCCTCCTCGTTGGCCCGATAGGTGCTCTCGGTCCAGGCGCCGGAATCGGCATAGTCGAAGAACATCTTGGGCACGCGCCGGCGGGCGAGATCCTTGAGGTCCGCGATGGTGATAATGTCGCTCATGATGTCCCTGCTTGATCGTACTACTAGGAGCGCCTGCGCGCCGGTTCGGTGTCGCCGGCTTCCGAACGCTGCCGCAACCGCAGCCGTGACACGCGTTGCCAGTCGCCGCTACGCTCGGCTTCGGCCATCGACCGCTCGACATAGGTCATGTGGTCCATTGCCGCGTGCCGGGCAGCGTGGGGATCGCCGGCCTTGACCGCGGCGTGGATTGCCTTGTGCTGCGCCAGCAGCGCCTCGCGCGCGCCAGGCACGGTGAAGACCAGCAGCCGGTTCTGGAAGACGCCTTCCGACAAAAGCCGGTAGCAGGAACGCAGCGTGTGCAAGAGCAGGATGTTGTGCGCGCATTCGCAGATCGCTTGGTGGAACTCGACGTCGATCTCGGCCTCGTCGTCGAAATCGCCGGTGCGATGCGCCTCGTCCATGCGCGCCATGATGCGGTCGAGCAGCGCCAGATCCTCGGGGGTGGCGCGCCGCGCCGCATATTCGGCGGCTATGCCTTCGATCTCGCGGCGATATTCCAGATAATCGGTCACCGCCTTGCGATGCGTCGAGATCAGGTCGGCCACCGGCTTGGTGAACAGCTGGCCGATGATGTCGGCGACATGCGTGCCGCCGCCGGCCTTGGTCGTCAGCAGCCCGCGCCCTTCCAGCGCCTTCAGCGCGTCGCGCAGGATCGGCCGCGATACGTCGAACTGGCGTGCCAGTTCGCGCTCGCCCGGCAGCCGGTCGCCGGTGCGCAGCACGCCTTCGAGGATGAGGCTCTCGATCTGCTGCACCACCTCGTCGGCGGTGCGCGAATGCTCGATCCTGGAAAAAATATCGCTCAACAGCTGTGCCTGGGAATTGAACCGGTGTCGCGCAGGATAAAGCCTGCGTCGCCAACTGGTCAAATTATTTATCCAATTGGTCGAAGCGTGTCGGTTTCGCCGCGCGGCGCAATATCATCTTCGGCTAAACTTTGCTGTTTGCGTCGTCAGCCTATTGGCTCTAGAGGGACGCGACTGCCAAAAGGTCAGAGAAAGAGGGTCTAGAGAACCCCGGGGGACAAGCCGTGTCAGACGACCCGTCCAATCTCGAATTCCAGCCGCGCGCCAAGGGCAGCGTCATGGGTTTCCCCGCGCATGAGGGCCGGCCCGGCGCGCTGGGAGAGGTCCATGCCCGGCCGCATCCGCTGATCGAGAAGCCGCGCGTCCTGGTGCAACTCGCCTTCATGACCGAGGGTGGCTCCGGCGTCGACCATGCCGTGCTTTCCGAACTGTCGCGGCGCCTCGGTATCGCCGCGCCCGATCGCCAGGCCCGTCACCATGCGATGAAGTGGGGCAAGGGTTCGCTGCGTTGGGAACGGCATACGGAGTTCTCGACCTATCTCTGGGAAGGCCCGCTTTCCGAAAGCGGCAGGGCGCAGGAGGATACGCCCTTCGGCAACGGCTTTTCGCCGCCGGGCACCGTCATTTCGGGCATTCGGCTGGAGATCCGCAAATGGACGCAGACGAGCGAGCGGCTGATTGCGGCTTTCGACCCGACCAGCCTGTGCTACTCGCTGGTTGAGCGCGGCAACGCAGCCATCGTCACGGATTTCCGCCAGGATGGCGACGGCATGACCCGCATCTTGGTGCTCGACCGTGGCCTGACGCCCGCGCGTACCGGGGCGCTGTCGCAGCGGCTGATCGACATCGAGACCTACCGGACGCTCGCCATGCTCGGCCTGCCGCTGGCACTGACCTTGTCCGGCCGCGCCCGCCGCATCGAGGACAGGCTGGCGCAGACCACGCTGGAAATGAAGGTTGCCGAGACCCGTGACAGCCAGACTTTGCTCGCCGACCTGACCGAACTTGCCGCCGAACTGGAGGCCGACGCTGCCTCCAGCCTCTACCGCTTCGGCGCCAGCCGCGCCTATGACGGCATTGTCGTCGAGCGGCTGGAAGCGCTCGAGGAAGAGGCCGTGCCCGGCTATGACACCTGGGGTGGGTTCCTGCAGCGCCGCGTTGCGCCTGCCATGCGCACCTGCCGCTCGGTCGAGGAGCGGCAAGCCAATCTGTCGCGCAAACTGACCCGCGCCACGACGCTGCTGCGCACCTGGGTCGATGTCGAGGTCGAGAAGCAGAATCGTGACCTGCTCGCCTCGATGAACAACCGCGCCCGGCTGCAACTGCGCCTGCAGCAGACCGTCGAGGGCCTCTCGGTCGCCGCCGTCTCCTACTATGTCGTCGGGCTCATCGGTTATGTCGCCAAGGGCGCCTCGATCTTCGGCCATGCTTTCGCGCCGGAAGTCGTCACCGCCGCCTCGGTGCCGGTCGCCATCCTGCTGGTCTGGTGGGGCGTGCGCCGCGTGCGGCGGATGCATTCCGAGCCGGCCAAGCACCCGGGCGAATAGCGGCAGATTGCCGCTGCGGAAACCTGTCCCGGCCCGACGCGGGTGCCTCCCATCACCGCGGCATTTGCAAGCAGCGCGCTTCACTGGTAAAAGATTTTGACCAGTGAAGCAAAATGAGGCTGCTGATGTCCGGCCTGGCCATGCCGAAACCAGACGACGCCACGATGCGCCGGCGCGAAGAGATCGTCGCCGACATGCGCATCATCGTGCCGGGCGAGGGCGTGGTCGACGCCGCTAACGCCATGCGCGCCTTCGAGAGCGATGGCCTGACCGCCTATCGGCAATTGCCGCTGGTCGTCGTTCTGCCCGAGACGGTGGCGCAGGTCTCCCGGGTGCTGAAATACTGCAACGATCGCAACATCCGCGTCGTGCCGCGCGGTTCCGGCACCTCGCTGTCGGGTGGTGCGCTGCCGCTGGAAGACGCGGTGCTTCTGGTGATGAGCCGCTTCAACCGCATCCTGGCGATCGATTTTCCAAATCGCATCGTCGTCGCCCAGCCGGGCGTCACCAATCTCGGCATCACCACCGCCGTCGAGCAGGAGGGCTTTTACTACGCCCCCGATCCATCCTCCCAGATCGCCTGCTCGATCGGCGGCAATGTCGCGGAGAATTCCGGCGGCGTGCACTGCCTGAAATACGGCCTCACCGCCAACAATGTGCTCGGCATCGAGATGGTGCTGATGAATGGCGAGGTGGTGCGGCTCGGCGGCAGCCATCTCGACGCCGAAGGCTACGATCTGCTTGGCGTGATGACCGGTTCGGAAGGCCTGCTCGGCGTCGTCACCGAGGTTACGGTGCGCATCCTGAAGAAGCCGGAAACGGCGCGCGCGCTGCTGATCGGCTTTCCGACCAGCGAGCAGGGCGGCCAGTGCGTCGCCGACATTATCGGCGCCGGCATCATCCCCGGCGGCATGGAAATGATGGACCGGCCGGCGATCCATGCCGCTGAGGATTTCGTCCATGCCGGCTATCCCCTCGATGTCGAGGCGTTGCTGATCGTCGAGCTCGACGGGCCGGGCGTCGAGGTCGATCACCTCATCACCGCTGTCGAGGCGATCGCCATAAGCAACGGCTCGACCACCTGCCGCATCTCGCAATCCGAGCAGGAGCGGCTGAGCTTCTGGGCCGGCCGCAAGGCGGCCTTCCCGGCGGTCGGCCGCATCTCGCCCGACTACTACTGCATGGACGGCACCATCCCGCGCAAGGAATTGCCGCGCGTGCTCGCCGGCATGCGCGAGTTGTCGGAAAAATACGGTCTCGGCGTCGCCAATGTCTTCCACGCCGGCGACGGCAATCTGCATCCGCTGATCCTCTACGATGCCAATGTTCCCGGCGAACTCGACAAGGCCGAAAGTTTTGGCGCCGATATATTGCGCCTCTGCGTCAAGGTCGGCGGCGTGCTGACAGGCGAACATGGGGTTGGGGTCGAGAAGCGCGATCTGATGCCGGAAATGTTCAACCAGGTCGATCTCGACCAGCAGATGCGCGTCAAATGCGCCTTCGACCCCAACCATCTGCTCAACCCGGGAAAAGTCTTCCCGCAACTGCGCCGTTGCGCCGAGCTTGGGCGCATGCATGTGCACCGGGGGCAGGTGGCATTTCCGGACATTCCGAGGTTTTGAGGGGATGCTGTTCCGGGACCAGACCCTTGCGGCCATTGCGTTGGGCGAAGTGACGCTCGCCTTTCGCCGCTGGAAGCGACCGACGGTCAAGGCTGGCGGGCGGGTGAGAACGGCGTCGGGTGTCGTGCTGATCGGCGGTATCGCGGTCGTGGAGATGTCCGCATTGTCGGAAAAGGATTCGAGTGCCGCCGGCTTTCCAACACTCGAAGCTCTTCGGGAGATGCTGGGGTCCGACGACGGCGCCCCGGTCTATCGCATCGAACTCATCGGTCTTGAACCCGACGAACGGGTTGCCTTGCGCGGCGAGGCTTCGCTTTCCGATGCGGACTGGCACGCCCTGACCGCACGCTTTGCCCGCTGGGACAAGACGGCACCCGGCTATTTCCCGTCGATCCTGCGGGCAATCGGCGCGCATCCGGAAGTGCGGGCGGCTGACCTGGCGGCCAAGGCCGGGGTCGAGACGCTGAAGTTCAAGCGGGATGTCCGCAAGCTTGGGGAATTCGGGCTCACCGAGAGCCTCGAGATCGGTTACCGGCTGTCGCCAAGGGGCGAAGCCGTGCTCGAAAAACTCAGGGAGCACAGGCTTTGACGACTTTGACCCCGACGACGTCAGACGAGGTCCTGTCCACCATTGCCTGGGCGGTGGGGGAAGAGACGCCGCTCGAAATCATCGGCCACGGCTCCAAGCGCGGCATTGGCCGGCCGCTGCAGACGGAACACACGCTCGACCTGTCGACACTCACCGGCGTGACCCTCTATGAACCCGCCGAACTGGTGCTGTCGGCAAAGGCCGGTACGCCTTTGGCCGATATCGAAAAGCTGCTGGCGGAAAACGGCCAGCAACTGGCCTTCGAGCCGATGGACTATGGCCCGCTGCTCGGCGGCGAGCCGAGCAAAGGTACGATCGGCGGCGTGCTTGGCGCGAACCTCTCCGGTCCGCGCCGGCTGAAGGCCGGTGCGGCGCGCGATCATATCCTCGGCATCAACGTCGTGTCCGGCCGGGGTGAAGCTTTCAAGTCCGGCGGCCGCGTGGTCAAGAATGTCACCGGCTACGACATGTCGAAGCTGATGGCCAACAGCTGGGGCACGCTCGCCGTTTTCACCGACGTCACTTTCAAGGTGCTGCCATCAGCCGAGACCGAGGTGACGCTCGCTATCCGTGGGCTGCTCGACGATGCCGCGGCAAGTGCCATGGCGCTGGCGCTCGGGTCCAGTGCCGAAGTGTCGAGCGCTGCCCATCTGCCGGAGCGCATTGCCGCGCGCGTCGCCGGCGGTGCGCTCGGCAGCGACGCCGCCACGCTGCTGCGCGTTGAAGGTTTTGGCCCGTCGGTCGCCTATCGCATCGCCGCGCTGAAGACGCTGCTCGGCAAGGCCGGGCCGCTGGAGGAGATTGCCGGCGAGGCTTCGCATCTGATCTGGCGCGATGTGCGCGATATCAGGCCGTTCGCCGACGGCAGCGAGAAACCGGTCTGGCGCGTGTCGATGGCGCCCTTTCACGCGCATCAGATGGTGCTGACCCTGCGCATGCAGGCGGCCGCCAGCGCCTTCTATGACTGGCAGGGCGGGCTGGTGTGGCTGCGCATGGAAGAGGGCGACCCCGAAGCCGCCCTGCTGCGCGGCCTGTTGCGCAAACATGGCGGCGGCCATGCGACGCTGGTGCGCGCCGCCCCTGCCCATCGCGCCGCGCTGCCGGTGTTCGAGCCGCAGCCGCCGGCGCTGGCAGCGCTCAGCCAGCGGCTGAAGCAGGAATTCGACCCGAAAAACATCCTCAATCCCGGCCGCATGGCCTAGGACATCAGCGATGCAGACGAATTTCTCATCCGCCCAGCTCGCCGACCCGCATGTCGCGGAATCCGAAAAGATCCTGCGCAAATGCGTGCATTGCGGCTTCTGCACGGCCACTTGCCCGACCTATGTGACGCTCGGCAACGAGCTCGATTCGCCGCGCGGGCGCATCTATTTGATCAAGGACATGCTGGAGAACGGCCGTCCGGCCGACAAGGAGATCGTCACCCATATCGACCGCTGCCTGTCGTGCCTTGCCTGCATGACCACTTGCCCTTCGGGTGTGAACTACATGCACCTGGTCGACCATGCCCGCGCCCACATCCAGGAGACCTATGACAGGCCGCTGCTCGACCGCTTGACGCGCGCCATGCTGGCCTTCGTGCTGCCCTATCCCTGGCGTTTTCGCGCCGCTCTCAGACTGGCGAAACTCGGCAAGCCCTTCATCGGCCTGTTCGAGAAGCTGCCGGCGCTAAAGCCGCTCGCCGCCATGCTTAAGCTCGCGCCGGCCTCGATCCCGGCAGCCTCGCCGATGGCCTCGCCGGGCGTCCATGCCGGGCAGGGGGCCAAAAAGGGCCGCGTCGCCATTCTCACCGGCTGCGCGCAATCGGTACTCGATCCCGCCATAAACGACACGACGATTTCGCTGCTGACGCGCCTCGGCGTCGACGTCGTGGTGCCGCCCGGTGAGGGCTGCTGCGGCGCATTGGTCCATCATATGGGGCGAGAAGAGGCCGCACTTGCCTCGGCAAGACAGAATGTCGATGCCTGGACGCGCACCATAGACCAGGGCGGGCTCGACGCCATCATCATCACCGCGTCCGGTTGCGGCACGACGATCAAGGACTATGGCTTCATGCTGCGGCTCGATCCGGCCTATGCGGAGAAAGCCGCGCGGGTGTCGGCGCTGGCCAAGGACATCACCGAATATCTGGCAAGCCTCGACTTGCCGGAGCCGGTGCGCAAGCCAGGTACTATCGTCGCCTATCACTCCGCTTGTTCGATGCAGCACGGCCAGAAGATCACACGCCAGCCGAAAGAGTTGCTGGCCAAGGCCGGCTTCATTGTGCGCGAGCCGCGCGAGGGTCATCTGTGCTGCGGCTCGGCCGGCACCTACAACATCCTGCAATCCGAGATTTCAGCCAAGCTGCGCGACCGCAAGGTCAGGAATATCGAGGCGACCGGGGCTTCGATCGTGGCCACCGGCAACATCGGCTGCATCACCCAGATTGCGTCGGCCGCCAGCATGCCCGTCATACATACCATCAAGCTGCTTGACTGGGCCTATGGCGGGCCAAAGCCGGAGGGTGTTCGCGACGAGAGCCTAATCGCCGCGGAGTAGGGATCGGCGCTTACTCCGCCGCCAGCCTGTCCGCGGTGCCGTAGGTCGCCTCGTACAGCGCGCGCTGGCGGCTGAGCGCCACCATCGTGTTGCGCAGCAGGATCGCCACCGTGATCGGGCCGACGCCGCCCGGTACCGGCGTAATCCAGGAGGCCACGTCTTTCACACTGTCGGTGTCGACGTCGCCGACGATGCGGCTCGTCCCATCGGGTCCGATCTCGGAATTGATGCCGATATCGATGACGGCAGCCCCTGGCTTGACCATGTCGGCCTTGATCAGCCGCGGCTTGCCCACGGCGACGAACAGCGCGTCGGCGCGGCGCGCATGCGCTGCGACCGATCGCGTCATGTGATGGCAGACCGTGACCGTCGCGCCTTCGCTCATCAAGAGGAAAGCGATCGGCTTGCCGACGATTTCCGAATGGCCGACGATGACGACTTCCAGCCCCTTGGGGTCAAGGCCGGTCTCCTTGAGCAGTTCGACGGATGCAGCCGCCGTGCAGGGCGCCAGATCAAGCTGGTTGTAGACGATGTTGCCGATCGAAGCCGGGTGCATGCCTTCGACATCCTTGAGCGGATGCACAGCCGCCTGCAGCGTCTTGACCGAAATATGCGCCGGCACCGGCCGCTGGATGATGATGCCGGTGACGCGCGGATCGGCGTTCAGGCCGTGCGCTTCCAGTTCGCCCGAGGTGATGGTGGCGGGAAAACGCCGTTCCTCGAAATCGATGCCGGCAAGCTGCGCCTTGGCGCGTTGGTTGCGCACATAGACATCCACGGCATCGGTATCGCCGACGGTGATCGAGATCAGCTTGGGCGGAAAACCCTCGGCCTTGGCAATCGCCGCATCCTCGCGCACGGCTGCGATGATGCGCTGGGCAACCGGGCCGCCCTTGAGATAGCGGCTGTCGTCGGGCAGGGACATGGGAGGGACTCTTTGCTTGCGTTGGCGCCGACATAGCAAAGGACCGCCGAAAATGGCAGCATGAAAGCGAAGCGCCATGCCTTCTGCGCGACGCAACGACGCGGGCTTTGTCGCTGGGACAGGATGCCGATCAAAGAAGAAGGGCAGCGCGGTTTCCCGTGCTGCCCTTCCTGACTGACCGCATCCCCATACGGCCCGTCCCCCGTTGTTCCTTCCGACTTCAGGAAACGATGTGCTTCCCGACCAGGTGATTCGCTGCAGCTACTATATCACCTCGACCGTGGTTCCGACATTGACCCGCTCATAAAGGTCGACCACGTCCTCGTTGCGCATGCGGATGCAGCCAGACGACACCGCGCCGCCGATCGTCCATGGCTGGTTGGTGCCATGGATGCGGTATTCGGTCGTGCCGAGATAGAGCGCGCGGGCGCCGAGCGGGTTCTCGATGCCGCCGGCCAGATAGGTCGGCAGATAACGGCCCTTGGCGGCTTCGCGCTTGATCATCTGCGCCGGCGGGCGCCAGTCCGGCCACTCGCGCTTGTTGGTGATCTTGTGCGTGCCCGACCATTCGAAGCCGGGCTTGCCGGTGCCGACGCCGTAGCGCCGCGCCTTGCCGTTCTTCTCGACCAGATAGAGAAAATTCTGCGTCGTATCGATGACGATCGTGCCCGGCTTCTGCGTGCCGTCATAGGCGACTTCCTGCGGCAGGTAGATCGGATTGATCTGCGGGCGCATGACCATGCGCTTCGCCGGTGCCTGCACTGCCGCCGTCTGCACGCGGTCTGGCTGTGCCGGTTGCGCGGTGCGCAGGCGCGGCTGCTGGCGGTTCTGCCGCACGATGCCGGGCGCATTGCCGAGCTGCAGCACCCAGGGGGCTGAAAGGTCGGGGCTCACCATCACAGGCGGCCTGTCGGCATAGCGGTCGCCAGCGGCCGAGGGTGTGACGCCGGCAAACACAGCCACGGCGCCGAACACGGAAAACACAACTCTCTTCATCGGGAACGCACCTTAGATCGTCTGATACACCGGGTGGAAACGCTCCCCGGTCCAGCGATCATTGGCGCGCAAGCAGCAACCGAAACATGAATCGGAATGCGTAAAATGCGGCTTTGTCAGTAAACCTTTTGGTGTGGTTACCGCCGGGTTCAGGAATCTGGTAAAGCCACGGTAAAAGCAGCGCTAAAGCGCGTTAACGGATGGATTTTTCGCAATGAGCAATGAAAACACCGGCCTGCTCGCCGGTCCCGACGGTGTCGTGCGCTGCTTCTGGCACGGCAACCTGCCCGACTATCTGCACTATCATGATCATGAATGGGGGCGGCCGGTGGCCGACGACCGCAGGCTGTTCGAAAAGATCTGCCTTGAAGGTTTTCAGTCGGGCCTGTCGTGGCTGACCATCCTGCGAAAGCGCGAGAATTTTCGCGAGGCCTTCGCCGGCTTCGATTTCGACAAGGTCGCCGCCTTCACCGACAAGGATGTCGAACGCCTGCTCGGCAATGCCGGCATCATCCGCCATCGCGGCAAGATTGTCTCGACCATCAACAACGCCAAGCGCGCCCGCGAAATGGTCGACGAGTTCGGGTCGCTCGCCGCCTGGTTCTGGAAGTTCGAACCCGGCAAGGCGGAACGGCCCGAAATCGTCGACCTCGCCCATCTGCGCGCCAACCCGACGACGGCGGTCTCGGTGCGGATATCGAAGGAACTGAAGAAGCGCGGCTGGAGTTTTGTCGGCCCGACCACAGTCTATGCCTTCATGCAGGCCATGGGCCTGGTCAACGACCATCTCGAGGGCTGTGTCTGCCGCAAGCAGGTCGAGAAGGAACGCAAGGCGTTCAAGCGGCCCGCGTAGCTCCCTTCTCCCCGTTCACGGGGAGAAGCCCAGTCGCCTGCTCGATCCCTCGATCAGAAAATATGGAACCCGACGAAGCGGGCGGTTTCAGGTGCCGTTGACGCTGGCAAGGAACAGTCCGGCGACGATTGCCACCACCGTGGCCACCGTCGGATAGATCACCAGCAGGCCGGTCACCAATGCATCGCGCAGGGAGGGGCCCTTGCCGGTGTCGGCGGGCACATTGAACGGCCCGGCAGCCTGGCCAACCAGTTTCGGCGCGTGGGTGCCGGCCGGGCGCAGCCGCGCAGGCAATTCGCCGGCATCGCTGTTGGCATCGAATTTCGCTGCGCTGGTCATGTTCCGAACCCCTTCGTGTCCTGCGCTGTATCGACGCCGATTGTGTCGGCACGATGCCGTGCCCGTGGCGGGATTGTTTCATTCTCGGTGCGTTTCTGTTTCAGTCATCTTTCCTTCTCCCCTTGTGGGAGAAGGTGGATCGGCGCGCAGCGCCGAGACGGTTGAGGGGTGCGTGACGGAGTGAGGCGTTGGCATTCCCTGGAGCACCCTCATCCGACCTCGCTTCGCGAGGCCACCTTCTCCCGCAAGGGGAGAAGGGAGAGGCGCTAACCCTTGCCGCTCTCGGTAGCTTCGGCTAGGACACGCGCACTCGAAAATAAGTCATCCTTTACTTAGCAAAAAGACCCATCTCATGGCCGACAAATCGGAAAAGACGAAAGCGCGGCTGCCGCGCGGTTTTGCCGACCGCAGCGCTGAGGACATCCGCGCCGTCGAGAAGATGATGGCGACGATCCGCTCGGTCTATGAGCTCTATGGTTTCGAACCGGCCGACCAGCCGCTGATCGAATACACCGATGCGCTCGGAAAATTCCTGCCCGACCAGGACCGGCCGAACGAGGGCGTGTTCTCCTTCCAGGACGATGACGAGCAGTGGCTGTCGCTGCGCTACGATCTGACCGCGCCGACGGCGCGTTTCGTAGCCGAGAACTACGAGCGCCTGCCCAAGCCCTATCGCAGCTACCGCTCGGGCTGGGTGTTCCGCAACGAGAAGCCAGGCCCCGGCCGCTTCCGCCAGTTCATGCAATTCGACGCCGACACGATCGGCACGCCGGGCGTCGCCGCCGACGCCGAAATGGCGATGATGATGGCCGACGTCATGGAAGCGCTCGGCATCAAGCGTGGCGACTACGTCATCCGCGTCAACAACCGCAAGGTGCTTGACGGCGTGCTGGAGGCGATCGGCCTTGGCGGCGACGAGAATGCCGGACGCCGGCTGACCGTGCTGCGCGCCATCGACAAGCTGGACAAGCTCGGGCCGGAAGGCGTGAAGCTTCTGCTTGGCCCGGGGCGCTGGGATGGCGGCAAGGAAGGCGAAGGCGATTTCGCCAAGGGCGCGGGCTTGGACAACGGGCAAGCCGAGGCGGTTCTTCAAGCAACCGCGAGAAATGCGCAGGCCGGCCAGGATTCCGTGGTCAATTCCAACGCGACCTATCAGGAAGGCGTCGGCGAACTCGCGACGATCGAAGCCCTGGTCAGGGCGGCAGGATACGGCGAAGACCGCATCGCCATGGACCGCTCGGTGGTGCGCGGCTTGGAATATTACACCGGCCCGGTCTTCGAAGCCGAACTCCTGGCCGAAATCCCCAATGAGGACGGCCAGATCGTGCGCTTCGGCTCGGTCGGCGGCGGCGGGCGCTACGATGGCCTGGTCTCGCGCTTCCGCGGCGAGCCGGTGCCGGCGACCGGCTTTTCCATCGGCGTCTCCAGATTGATGACGGCGCTGAAGAACCTCGGCAAGCTCGACAGCGCCGATGTGATCGCGCCGGTCGTGGTCCTGGTCATGGACAAGGACACCGAAAGCCTCGGCCGCTACCAGAAGATGGTCAGCGAGTTGCGGGCCGCCGGCATTCGTTCCGAAATGTATCTCGGCGGCGCCGGCATGAAGGCGCAGCTGAAATATGCCGACAGGCGCGGTTGCCCGGTCGCTGTCATCCAGGGCGGCGACGAGCGCGCCAAGGGCGAACTGCAGATCAAGGACCTGATCGAAGGCGCGCGCATGTCCGCCGAAATCACCGACAACGCCGAATGGCGCGCCGCCCGCCCGGCTCAGGTGACGGTTGCGGAAAGTGAGTTGGTCGCAGAGGTGAAGAAGATCCTGGCGGCGCAGGCCGAGGAACGGGCGAAATGATGAGCGCCGCGCTGTTCTTCCCTTCCCCCCTTGTGGGAGAAGGTGGATCGGCGCGCAGCGCCGAGACGGTTGAGGGGTGCTCCAGGGAATGCCAGCGTCTCACTTCGCTGGAACACCCCTCATCCGTCGCCTTCGGCGACACCTTCTCCCACAAGGGGAGAAGGGAAGGGCGCGCCACATGACCTCCCGCTTCCCCGCCATCGCGGCCGACATCGTAAAACTCTTCGCTACGCGCAACACGCACGCGGTCGAGGTCGCCATCCTGCAGCCGGCGGACCCGTTCCTCGACATGGCCGGCGAGGATCTGCGCCGCCGCATCTTCCTCACCGAAAGCGAGACCGGGCAGACATTGTGCCTGCGGCCGGAATTCACCATTCCGGTCTGCCTCGACCATATAAGCTCGCAGGCCGGCACGCCGCGCCGCTATTCCTATCTCGGCGAAGTGTTTCGCCAGCGCCGCGAAGGCGGCAACGAGTTCTTCCAGGCCGGCATCGAGGACCTTGGCGACCGCGACACCGCTGAGGCCGACGCCCGCTCCGTGGCCGACGCGCATGCGCTGCTGTCGCTGGTGCTGCCCGGCCGGTCGCTGGCGGTCACGCTGGGCGACCAGGGCATCTTCGAAGCGGTGCTGGCCGCACTCGGCCTGCCGCGCGGCTGGCGCATGCGGCTGGCCCGTGCCTTCGGCTCGGCGCCGATGCTGCAGGCGGCACTCGCCGACCTCGCCAACCCGCCGCGCAACGGCCAGCTCTCCGGCGAGGTCGCTGCCCTTGTCCTCGACGGGGATCTCGAAAGTCTTTCCACGCACATTGCCGGCGGCATGGAGGAGGCAGGCCTGTCGGCATCGGCCGGACGCGCGCCCACAGACATTGCGCGGCGATTGATCGAGAAGGCCGAATTGCGCAGTGTGCGGCTGTCTAACGAAGCCTTCGCGGCATTGAAGAATTTTCTGGCGATCGACGTGCCGCTCGATGGTGCGGCTGAGGCGCTGGAAACCTTTGCTGCCGGTGCCGGGCTGTCGCTGGGTGCCGCGCTGGAGAAATTCGCTGCCCGTGCCAAGGCGATCGAGGCGCATGGCTTGCCGGCGGAAAAAATCCGCTACGATGCCGCCTTCGGCCGTCCGCTCGACTATTACACCGGTGTGGTCTTCGAAATCGCGGCGCAAGGCGGCGAGCGTCCCCTGGCCGGTGGCGGCCGCTACGATCGGTTGCTGACGCTGCTTGGCGCCAAGACGGCGATCCCCGGCGTCGGCTTTTCCGTCTGGGTCGACCGCATCGAGGCGTTGCGGGAGACAGCACCATGATCACGCTGGCGATCCCATCGAAAGGCCGGCTCAAGGAACAGGCGCTGGAAGTGCTGGCCAAGGCCGGCCTCGCCATCAGCCTGCCCGGCGACGAGCGCAAATATCATGCCCGTGTCGAGGGCCTGGACAATGTCGAGGTCGCTTTCCTGTCGGCTTCCGAGATTGCAGGCGAAATCGGCCAGGGTGCGGTCGATCTCGGCATCACCGGCGAGGATCTGGTGCGCGAAAATCTCGCCGACTGGGAAGCCCGCGCCGAGATCGTCGCCCGTCTCGGCTTCGGCCATGCCGATGTCGTGGTGGCGGTGCCCGAAATCTGGCTCGATGTCGACACCATGGCCGATCTCGACGACGTCGCCGCCGATTTCCGCCAGCGCCACGGCCGGCGGCTGCGCATCGCCACCAAATATTGGCGGCTGACGCAGCAGTTCTTTTCGCAAAAACACGGCATCCAGGTCTATCGCATCGTCGAGAGCCTGGGTGCCACCGAAGGCGCGCCGGCGGCTGGGTTGGCCGACGTCATCGTTGACATCACCACCACCGGCTCGACGCTGCGCGCCAACCATCTCAAGGTGCTGGGCGACGGCGTGGTCTTGAAGTCGCAGGCCTGTCTGGTGGCATCGCGCAAATCGCGTTCGGCGGCTGACGAGGCGGTCTTGCGCGACATCGCTACGAAGATGGTGGTGGCGGTCCGATAGCCATCCCGTCCGTCCGAGGGACCAGAACTCCACGACCATCGACAGGATTTCCACTGCCCCGCCGGGCTGATAGACTCGGCGCGGCCTGGGGAGGAAACAGCGATGCCGGTCAATCTCGACGAGCTGAAGAACGCCACCAATCTGCGCGGCCGCGCTGCGCGTGCCGGCAGCGTCTTTATCGCACCCGTCGACGGCAGGGCGCATGTCTCGGGCGAGCGCAAGGTGCCGCTGCTCGACAAGACCATTCCGGCGCTTTTCTCCGACACCGCAAGCAAATACGCCACGCAAGATGCCGCCGTCTTCGTCGGCCAGGACAAGCGCTTCACCTGGAGCGAACTGTCCGACACGGTGGATGCGCTCGCCGCCGGCTTCCTGGCGCTGGGTCTCGAGAAAGGCGACCGCGTCGGCATCTGGTCGCCCAACCGCTGGGAATGGCTGGTGACGCAGTTCGCCACCGCCCGCATCGGCCTGATCCTGGTCAACATCAACCCGGCCTACCGGCTGACTGAGCTGGAATATGCGCTGAACAAGGTCGGCTGCAAGGCTTTGGTCACGGCCGCCAGTTTCAAGACCTCGGACTATCTCGGCATGATCGAGACGCTGGCGCCGGAGATCGCCAAGGCCACGCCAGGCAAGCTGAAGGCGCAAAAACTGCCGGCCCTGAAGATCGTCATCCGCATGGGCGAGGACAATTCGCCGGGCATGTTCAATTTTGCCGACGTGCTGGCCATGGCCGGCCGCGACGAGCATGACAGTCTTGACCGCATTTCCGAGGGGCTGAAGCCGAATGATGCCATCAACATCCAGTTCACCTCGGGCACGACGGGCGCGCCCAAGGGCGCGACGCTGACCCACCACAACATCGTCAACAACGGCAATTTCGTGACCTCGGCGATCAAGCTCACCGTCGACGACCGGCTCTGCATCCCGGTGCCGCTCTATCACTGCTTCGGCATGTCGATGGGCACGATGGGCTGCGTCACCAAGGGTGCGACTATGGTGTTTCCGTGTGAGGGTTTCGATCCGTGCGCCACACTGAAGGCCGTGGCGCAGGAGCGCTGCACCGGCCTCTATGGCGTGCCGACCATGTTCGTTGGCATGCTCGACCATGCGGATTTCGCGACCTTCGACCTCTCCAGCTTGCGCACCGGCATCATGGCCGGCTCGCCATGCCCGATCGAGGTGATGAAGAAGGTGGTGTCGCTGATGCATATGTCCGAGGTGACCATCGCCTACGGCATGACCGAGACCAGCCCGGTCTCCTTCCAGAGCGGCGTCGACGACCCTCTGGAAAAGCGCGTCTCCACCGTCGGGCGCATCCACCCTCATGTCGAGGTCAAGGCCATCGACGCCGACGGAGCCACCGTCGCGGTCGGCGCGCCGGGCGAGCTCTGCACACGCGGCTATTCCGTGATGAAGGGCTATTGGGACGACGCCGAAAAGACCCGCGAGGCGATCGACGCCGATGGCTGGATGCACACCGGCGACCTCGCCACCATCGACGCCGAGGGCTATTGCAACATCGTCGGCCGGGTCAAGGACATGGTCATCCGCGGCGGCGAGAACGTCTATCCCAGAGAGGTCGAGGAATTCCTCTACCGCCATCCCAAGGTCAGGGAGGTGCAGGTGTTCGGTATTCCCGACCAGAAATATGGCGAGGAACTGTGCGCCTGGATCGTGCTCAAGCCCGGCCAGATCGCCACCGAGCAGGAGATCAAGACCTTTTGTGCGGGCCAGATCGCACACTACAAGATCCCGCGCCACATCCGCTTCCGCACCGAATTGCCGATGACGGTGACCGGCAAGCCGCAGAAGTTCCTGATGCGTCAGGCGATGGTCGAGGAATTGGGGCTGGTGGCGCAGAAGACGGCGTGAACGGGTGAACGCTTCGATCTGTCGGTGCGCGAATGCAGCCAAGGTTCGCAGAAGCGCACAGGGGCTTGGATGAGCGGTTTCGGACGATCGGCGATTTCCTACGCGATGCCCCTCGCTGCGCTAGCGATGGCTGTCGCGGTCAGAGCCAGCGGGCTGTCCGTGGACGAGGGTTTGCTGAACGCCAGGATCCTTGTCGGTGCGCTGTCGAGTGCGATCATGTTCGTCACCATTTTCGTGGTGCTCGACCACGCCGAGGCGGTAGCTCGGCGGGTAGGGGAGCCGTACGGCACGCTGGTGCTGACGTTTGCCGTCACGGCAATTGAAGTGTCGATCATCGTTTCCATGATGCTGCATGGAGAGAACAACCCGACGCTGGCACGGGAGTCCGTCTTCTCGACGGTGATGATCGCATCCACCGGCGTCGTCGGCATGTGTCTCGCGTTTGGCGGCTGGCGTCATCGCAAGCAGGCCATCGTGCGGCAGGGGACCAGTGCCTATCTGGCGGTTCTGATCGCGCTGACCGTCATGACGCTTATTCTGCCGACCTACACCCAGACCACGGATCCCGGCACGTTTTCGGCAGCCCAACTTGGTTTCGTTAGCGTCCTTTCAGTGCTGCTCTATGCAAGCTTCGTGTTCGCGCAGACCGTCCGGCACCGGGAAGACTTTATCCAGGGACAACCACATGACGTTTCGGTGCGCGCTGCCCCTCACGAGAACATCTCTTCCAGCGCTCTGCTGCTGATGGCCGGGCTGATCGGAATTGTCATGCTCGCCGAGCAGGTCGCGGCAAGCGTCGAAGATACGCTCGTTGCCTACCAGGTGACCCAGGCTGACAGCATTGTCGGGGCAATGATCGCGGGGCTGGTGTTGATGCCGGAGGCCATTTCGGCGGTGCGCGCTTCACTCAACAACGAGCTGCAGCGCGGCTTGAATGTCGCGATGGGCTCGGCTTGCGCCACGATCGGCCTGACCATACCGGCAGTCGCAGCCGCCAGCCTGCTGACGGGGAGAGGACTGACCCTGGGGCTGCCGGCTGCCGATGCGGTCCTTTTGGTCCTGGCGCTTTTCATATGCAATGTAAGTTTCAGCACGGAAAGAACGACGTTCTTGACCGGAATGGTCCATCTTGTCGTATTTTTTACCTATATATTTCTGATATTTATACCATGAGAGCTTTGGTACAAGTGAGCGATCAGGCTCCGACATCCTTCGCTGCCTCAGACCGAGGATTTGAGGTGATCGATGAAGGCGCGCAGCTTCGGCAGGATCTGGCGCTTGCCGGGATGATAGAGGAAGACGCCCGGCGTCGTCGCCGCGATGGTGTCCAGCACAGGCTCGAGTTTTCCCTGTTCTATCGGACCTTCGGCGACCGGTCGCGGGATCTGCGCCAGCCCAATCCCTCGCACCGCGGCCCCGAGCAATGTCGGATAGTCGTGGGCGATCAGCGGACCTGAGACCATCGCCTCGATCGCTTCGTTGCCGTCGACGAATGTCCACGGCGCGATGGCGCCGTTGGAACGGCGCAGGCGCAGGCAGGCATGCCGGCGCAAATCGTCGATACGCTCAGGGCGGCCCTGGCGATCGAGATAGTCGGGACTGCCGACGACCACGAACCGGAAGGACGGTGTCAGCCGCACCGCCACCATGTCGGTGGCAATGAACTGGCCGAGGCGGATGCCGGCATCGAACCCGCCTGTCGCCAGATCGACCATCTCGTCGCTCGCGGCGATCTCCAATTCGACTTCGGGATAGGCCTGGCAGAACGACGCGATCACCGGCTCAAGGATCAACGGCACGACGGCGCGCGGCACCGACAGGCGCAGCAGGCCGGTCGGTCGTTGGCCGACATCACGCGCGGCCTCGCCTGCGGCGACGATCTCCTCGAAGCCAGGGCCGGCACGGTCGAGGAAGCGCTGACCGGCCTCGGTCAGACCGACACTGCGCGTCGTGCGGACAAACAGCGCCGCACCAAGCCGCGCTTCCAGCACGCGCACCGCCTGGCTCACAGCCGATGGCGTCACCCCGAGATCGGCGGCGGCGCGGCGGAAGTTGCGGTGTCTGGCGACAGCCAGGAACACCTCGACGCCCTCCAGCGCCCCGTGCCGGATTGTGTAGTTCTGCTTCATGGGTTGTTGTAATTACAGCGGATAGTCGAACGATGGAAGCGGGTTTAGGTAAGAGCTTGAGACAGGAGCATCTTGCCATGATCGATGAACTTGATGGAGTGCGCGACCACTATCGCGCGACCGGCCTGACTGAACGGTTGAGGGCGGTATTGGCTGCTCTTGGCCCTGAGGATCAGCTTCTCACGCCGCAGCAACTGGGCACCCTCGACCAGTTTCACACCCGTGGGCTTGCCGCCACCGCCGAGCTTGCCCAATTGGCTGACATCACCGCTGGCATGTCGGTTCTGGACGTCGGTTCGGGCGTCGGCGGGCCGGCGCGCTTCCTGGCTGCGACTTATGACTGCCGGGTTACCGGCGTGGACCTCAGCGAGCCATTCGTGGATGCCGCGCGCTATCTGACCGAGCGCACGGGGCAGGGCGAGCGGCTGTCTTTCCAGACCGCCAACGCCCTGGAGCTTCCGTTCGATGACGGCTGTTTCGACATCGTGCTGCTGCAGCATGTAGCAATGAACATCTTCGACCGGGGGCGGCTCTATCGTGAGATTCGGCGCGTGCTGAAATCAGGCGGCAGGTTTGCCACCTTCGATGTCGTGTTAGGCGGCGGGCAGCCGGACTATCCGCTTCCCTGGGCGCGAACACCGGCGACGAGCTTCCTCATGACAATCGATGCGACGCGTGAGGCGATCGAGCCGGCCGGCTTCCGTATGCTGGCATGGCAAGACGACACCGAGGCCGCCAAGGCCTGGTTCGCGCAACTACGGGCGTCGGGTCCGCCGCCTTCGCCAAATCTCGGCGTGGTGATGGGGCCGGACTTCGCCGAGCTTGCAGCCAATCTGGGACGAAACCTCATGGAAGGCCGGCTCGGCATCCTGACCGCGGTGTTCGAGGCCGCGTCGACCAACAGCTGACGGGAGACCACAATGTCGACGGAAGTCCTTTTTCAGATCCAGCTCGTTCTCGGCTATGTTGTATGGCTGCTGTGCTTCGGTGTGTACATCTGGCCCTGGCTGAGCTCGATGGACGGGGTCGCAGCGCAACGCGCCATTGCCACCCTGCACAGTTTCCGTTTCTTCGGGCTCGTCTTCATCCTCCCGGGCGTCGTCAGCCCCGACCTGCCCGCAAGCTTCGCTACCTTCGCCGCCTACGGCGACTTCGCAACCGGGGTGCTGGCCATGCTGGCACTGTCTGCCGTGAGGGTACGCCCGCTTTTCTGGTTATTCGTCGTTGCCTTCAATGTCGTCGGGACCATCGACCTCATCGTCGATTATTACCAAGCGATCCAGGCCGGTCTTCCCGCCCATGCGGGATTGTTGGGTGCGACCTATGCGATCCCGGTCATCTACGTGCCGCTGCTGATGATCACGCACGTCGCCGCGTTCTATTTTCTGCTACGTCCCCAGCAGAACGCGACTCGCGCCATGGCAGGTGATGCGGCTGCTTCCTAGATGATTGGCAGGTCGCTGGACGCACCGCAGCCTGCTATCGCTGGCACGCCCTTTAACGCCGTCCGCTCTGAATCTCCGACGGCCGTGGCGCCGAGCCCGGTTCCTGCACGAGCGGTCCAAGCAGCACCTCTCCGAACAGCGGCTGGTAGCTCCTGCGCACCGCCGGATCCTCCTTGAAGGACAGCGCATACTGGCCGATCTGGTGGAAATAGGTGATGCGCGCCCGGACCAGGCTTTCGTCCTCCGGATAGCCCATGGCGCGGAAGGAGCGGATCAACAGCGCGATGCGCAGATCGTCCATGTCCTTGACCTCCTGCGCCAGCTTCTTCGACGTTCGCGACCAGTCGCGCACGGCCAGATCAAGCAGCGGGCTGAAAGGCGCCTCATCGACCCAGACATGCACGATGTCGGTGAAGAATTGCAGGCCGTCTATGTCGTGCACGTCGCGCATGGCCCAGAACGGCGCGCAATTGGTGTTTCGCCATTCCTGCAGCAGGCCGTCGCGAAGGTCGGCCAGGCTGGCGAAGTGGAAGTAGAAACTGCCGCGTGTCACCTTGAACTGGTGCGCCAGGCGGTCGATCTTGACCTCACCGATGCCGCGCTTCTCCAGCACCTTGCGCGCAGCCGTGATCCAGGCCTCGCGGCTGAGCGTCTGCCGCGCCGGCTTCGCAGGCGGGGCGGCCTTCGGTCTTTTGGCCCGGGCCGGGGCAGGGTCCGCTTTCATCTGATCAAGACCTTCATCGCCATATGCGACGCCTGCAACCCGTTCGCCGGCTTCGATGCGCTTCGCGACTCATCAAGTGTCCATCTATCGCGGAAGGCGCAGCTCAGGGCAATGCGCTGATCCGCTCCAGCATGAGTTCGAAGAATGGCGCCGGATCGATGCGCCGCAGGACGTTGCAGTTCTTCCGCCGGCCGGTCACATGCCACCAGTCGACCACGGTCATGCCGATCGTCTCCGGCGAGACGATGTCGACCGTCACCGCGCATTGGCGCTGCTCATAGATTTGCGGCGCCAGCAGATAGCCGGTGACGCAGGCATCATGGATGGGGCGCGCCGGCGTTTCGAATTTGTGCGTGCCGTATTGGCGGTAGAAGTCGGCCAGATTGGCGGCCTCGATCGCCGCCCGGCTGCCGGTTGCCCGCAGTCGGTCGAGCCATTCCGGCGTCATCAGCGCGGTGTAGGTGCAGTCTATGCCTGCCATGGTCACAGGCACGCCGCTGTCGAATACCTTATGCGCGGCATGCGGATCGACGAAGATGTTGAATTCCGCCGCAGGCGTGGCGTTGCCGCCCTGGAAGAAGCCGCCGCCCATCAGCACGACTTCGCGCAGCCGGGGCACGATCCTCGGCTCCATGGTCATGGCCGTTGCGAGATTGGTCATCGGCCCGAGCGTGCAGACGGTCAACTCGCCCTCCGGCGCGTCCATGATGGTGCGCACGAGATAATTAACCGCGTGTTCGCTCTGCAGTGGCGTCACCGGTTCGGGAAGATCGGCGCCGTCGAGGCCGGTTTCGCCGTGAACATATTCGGCGGTGATCAGCTTGCGCACCATCGGCGCCGGGCATCCGGCATGCACCGGCACATCAGGCCGCCCGGCAAGCTCCACCACCTTCAGTGCGTTCTTCGACGTCAGGGCAAGCGGCACGTTGCCGCCGACCGTGGTGATGCCGACCACGTCGAGCTCGGCCGGCGACCCCAGCGCGAAGAGGATGGCGAAGGCGTCGTCCTGGCCCGGATCGGTGTCGATGATGATCTTGCGTGGTGCCATGTTTCAGCGCTCTTCCTTTCGCGATCGAAAGCCTATTGATGAGGCCGTTCGGATGTGTAGAAATACAGTACTGTATCTTATGTTCAAGACAGGGTGTTCGAAAATGGATGCACAAGAGCGCGGCGATTTTTCCGAAATTCCGATCCTCGACGTTTCGGCGCTCTATGGCGACGATGAGGGCGCCATCCGGGCAACGGCGGCGACGCTGCGCCGCTATCTCGAGACGATCGGCTTCCTCTATGTCACCGGGCACCCCATTCCGCGCGCCGATGTCGAAGCCGTGCGCGAAGCCAGCAAGCGCTTCTTTGCCTTGCCCGAGGAGGAAAAGGCGAAGCTGAAGATCGATAGGAATTTCCGCGGCTATCTGCCCTTTGCCGGTTCGACCATCGTCACCTCGTCGGTGGCAACCGTCAGCAAGCCCAACCAGAGCGAATCGATCTTCTTCATGCACGAGGTCGGCGCCGACGATCCAAGGACCCTGGCCGAAAAGCCGCTGCAAGGCCCCAACCAATGGCCCGACGAAACAGCGCTTGCCGGTTTCAGGGAGACGATAGAGCGCTATGTCGAGGAGATGGGAACGCTCGCGCGCAAGATGGTCCGCGCCATCGCGCTCTCGCTCGGACTGCCCTCCGACAGTCTCGACCGCCATTTCGAGCAGCCGACCACCTTCCTGCGGCTGCTGCACTATCCGACCCAGCCCCAGGAAGAAGGCCTCTTCGGCTCGGCGCCGCACACCGACTATGGCTTCATCACCTTGCTGGCGCAGGACAATGTCGGCGGCCTTGAGGTGAAGAACAAGGCCGGCGACTGGGTTCCGGCACCTCCCGTCCCGGATTCCTTCGTGATGAATGTCGGCGACATACTGGCGCGCTGGTCGAACGACCAGTTCGTCTCGACGCCGCACCGGGTCATCAACCGGTCGGGACGCGAGCGCTATTCGCAGCCCTTCTTCTTCGATCCATCCATGGACGAGACGATCGAGGCGCTGTCGGTCTGCGTGCCGGCCGGCACGCAGCCGAAATACGGGCCGGTGCTCTACGGCGACTATCTGATGGAGCGCATCGACAAGAACTACCACTATCGCAAGAAGAAGGCGGCGGAAGCCGCCGGCGCATAACGGCAAACAAGCAAGAGAAAGGGGAACAGCAATGAATGCATATCTGCGAATGACCGGCCTTGCGCTGGCGATATCCACCGTGGCCTGGGGCGGGGTTTCCCGGGCCGCCGAGGTTGCGAAATCCACCGAGGTCAAGCAGAGCGGAACGCTCGCCGTCGCCAACACGCTGGACTATGCTCCGTTCGAATATCTCGATGCCGACGGCAAGCAGACCGGCATCATCATCGAGCTGGCCGGCGAGGTGGCCAAGCTCGTCGACGCCAAGCTTGACGTGCAGCGCACGCCCTTTCCCTCGATGATCCCAGGCCTTGCGGCCGGCCGTTTCAAGATCGCCTGGGAGACGTTCTCGGCGACGCCGGAGCGGCTGAAGCAGGTCGATTTCGTCATGTTCCTCAAGGCCGGCCTCGCCGTCTCGACATCGCCCGACAAGAAGGCGAGCTTCAGCGGCGACACCCCGCTTTGCGGCAAGCGCATCGGCGTTTCGGCCGGCAGCGCCTCGGACTTCCTGGTCGACAAGCTGAGCAAGGAATGTACCGACAAGGGCCAGGCGGCCATCGAGAAGTCGGTCTTCAACTCCTCGACCGATATCGTCCAGGCCGTGCTGTCGGATCGCGTCGACGCTCGCATGGACGATGCGACCGCTTCGAGCTATTTCGAGGTGACGAGCAAGGGCCAGCTGGTGGTGCTGCCGACGCTTTACGACGTCGCGCCGCTCGGCATGGCGATTGCCAAGGACGACAAGGAGACCGCCGACATGATGGTGGCAGCACTAGCCGAACTGTTCAAGAACGGCACCTACAAGGCTATCCTCGACAGATACGGCATGGGCGCCTACGCGATCAAGGAACCCTATTTCGTCGGCACCATGGACGCGCTTCGCGCCGAATAGGAATTACCCGGCGCCTGATCCTGGTCAGGCGCCGGCCAGCAACCAGGAGACCATTGATGGGCGTGGCCCACCCGACCGAGATCGGCGTCGAGCCCGGCGTTGCCGCCGCCGTGTCACGACTGACCGTCGTGCCGCAGCGCCGCTATGGCATCTGGGTCGGCACGGCGTTCGCCTTGCTGCTGGCCTTCCTGATCATCCGCGCTTTCGCCAGAAACCCGGCCTTCGCCTGGGGCACGGCCGCCGGCTACCTGTTCCATCCCTCGATCATGCGCGGCCTTGGCAACACGCTGGTGCTCACCGTCATCATCATGGCGCTGGCGATCGTGGTCGGCACCGTCATCGCCATCATGCGGGTGTCGCCAAGTCCGGTGCTGCGCGCCTTCGCGGGCGTCTATGTCTGGTTCTTCCGGGGTGTCCCGGCGCTGATCCAGCTGATCTTCTGGTTCAACCTGTCGCTGCTGGTGCGAGAAATCTCGCTCACTCTGCCTTTCCTGGGCACGCTGTTTTCCGTGCGCACCAATGATTTCATGACCCCGTTCTTCTCCGCCGTCGTGGCGCTTTCGCTGTGCGAGGCCGGCTATATGGCCGAGATCATCCGCGCCGGAATCAAGTCGGTGCCGACGGGCCAGGCGGAAGCCGCGAGCGCGCTCGGCATGCCCTACAGGATGATCCTGAAGCGCATCACCCTGCCGCAAGCCATGCGCTTCGTGCTGCCGCCGACCGGCAACGAGGCGATCAATCTCCTGAAGATGACCTCGCTGGTGACCTTCATTGCGGTCGACGATCTGTTCTACACTGCGCAAAGCATCTATGCCCGCACCTTCGAGACGATCCCGCTCTTGATCGTGGTCGCCTTCTGGTACCTCGCCGTGGTCAGCATCCTGTCGGTGGGGCAGCATTTCCTGGAGCGTCATTTCGGCCGCAGCGACACGCGCCGTGAACCTCTGACGATGCGCGCCTTGCGCAATCTGGTCAGCCTGCGCGGCATTGCCCGATGAGCGATGTGAAGTCCGATAATCGCGCTCGCTTCGGCGTGCCGGCCGATTCCATGGTGTTCGCGCGCGGCGTGCGCAAAACCTATGGCTCGCTCGAGGTCCTCAAGGGTGTCGACTTCGACGTGCCCGAGGGCTCGGTCGCCTGCATCATCGGCCCGTCGGGATCTGGCAAGAGCACGTTCCTGCGCTGCATCAACCATCTGGAAAAACTCAGCGGCGGCATCCTGTTGGTGGACAGCCAGTTCGTCGGCTACGACCTCCATGGCGACAGGCTCTACGAGGTCAAGGACGATCTCCTGTGCCAGCGCCGGGCCGAGATCGGCATGCTGTTCCAGTCGTTCAATCTGTTCTCGCATATGACGGTGATGGAGAACCTGATCGAGGCGCCGACGCAGGTGCGGCGCATCCCGGTCGACCAGGCCAAGGCCGAGGCGGAAGTCCTGCTAAGGCGCGTCGGCCTTGCCGACAAGGTCGACCGCTATCCGCGCGAACTGTCCGGCGGCCAGCAGCAGCGTGTGGCGATTGCGCGCGCCATGGCGATGAAGCCGAAGGTGCTGCTGTTCGACGAGCCGACATCGGCACTCGACCCGGAACTGGTCGGCGAGGTGCTGCAGGTGATGCGCGATCTGGCCGAGAGCGGCATGACGATGGTCGTCGTCACCCACGAGATCGGCTTTGCCCGCGAGATCGGCGATCAGCTCGTCTTCATGGATGGTGGTGTGATCGTCGAACGTGGCGCGCCGCGCGAGATGATCGCCAACCCGAAATCGCCGCGCACCCGCGAGTTTCTGTCCCGCGTTCTGTGAAGTCCGGTTGATCATTCCTCAAGCGGCCAACACCGCCGCGCCGAGGCTGCGGATGATCTTGGCGAGTTCGACGCATTCGCCATGTCTTGCATTGTTGCGCCGCCAGGCGAGGCAGATCATGCGCTGCGGCATCGGTTCCTGGAACGGCACGATCTTGAGGTCGGGGATGGTGCCGGCGGGGCCGGTCGCCATTTCCGGGATCAGCGTGACGCCGAGCCCGTGCGCCACCATTTGCAACAGCGTGGTCAGGCTGGTGGCGCCGTAGCTGGCCATCGCCACCGGCCGCACATTGCCGCAGACCGCGAGCGCCTGTTCGCGCAGGCAATGGCCCTCTTCCAGCAGCATGAGCCTTTCCAGCGCCGGGCTTTCGGGCGGAACCGGCGGCGAGGCGAAGGCCGGGTCGCCAGCCGGGACGGCAAGGAAGAACCGGTCCGAAAACAGCGCCTCGGTGATCAGGCCCGGATGATCGAGTGGAAGCGCTGCGATAAAGGCGTCGAGCTTGCGCGATGCGATGTCATCGACCAGCGTGGCGGTGACCGCCTCGCGCAATTCGAGCAGCAGGGCCGGAAAATGCTTTTTCAGTTCGGGCAAAGCGCGCGGCAGGAGATAGGGCGCGACCGTCGGGATGATGCCCAGCCGGAAGCGTCCCTCCATGGCGGTGCGGCCGCGCCTTGCCGTCGTTTCGACATCGCGTATGTCGGCCAGGATGCGTTCGATGCGCGGCAAAAGCGCGATCGCTTCGTCGGTCATGCGCACCGACTTGCCGCCGCGTTCGAACAGCCGGCAGTTCAGCCTCTGCTCCATCTCCGCGATCTGCGAGGACAGCGCCGGCTGGCTGACACCGGCGAGTTTTGCCGCGCGTCCGAAATGCAGCGTCTGCGCCAGCGCGTCGAAATAATGCATCTGGCGAACTGTCAATCCGATCATAAGAAAATCCTATCGAAATGAACAGGAAAGGCAATTTGTTTTTATCGCCAATGCGGCCTAGTCTGGAATCATTCCAAGATGGTGCGGCCGACCAGCCCGCACCCAAAATCCTGGCAAAGATCAAAACTCGGCAAAAATCGGAGACTGAAGATGGACGCGAACACCGATGACAAAAGCGCGGGCAAATGCCCGGTTGCGCACGGAGCCGTTGGCAGGACCAACCGCGACTGGTGGCCGAACCAGCTGAACGTCCAGATCCTGCATCAGCAGTCATCCCTGTCTGATCCGATGGGCGAGGCGTTCGATTATGCCGAGGAATTCAAAAGCCTCGACCTCGACGCTGTCATCAAGGACCTGCATGCGCTGATGACGGATTCGCAGGAATGGTGGCCGGCCGACTTTGGCCATTAC
Source organism: Mesorhizobium sp. 131-3-5 (assembly GCF_016756575.1). Lineage (NCBI taxonomy): Bacteria > Pseudomonadati > Pseudomonadota > Alphaproteobacteria > Hyphomicrobiales > Phyllobacteriaceae > Mesorhizobium > Mesorhizobium sp. 131-3-5. The sequence continues at coordinate 5,945,321 of NZ_AP023254.1, read as the reverse complement.
GGTCCGCTGTTCATCCGCATGGCCTGGCACAGCGCAGGCACCTACCGCATCGCCGACGGTCGCGGCGGCGCCGGGGCTGGCCAGCAGCGTTTCGCGCCGCTCAACAGCTGGCCGGACAACGTCAACCTCGACAAGGCCCGCCGGCTCTTGTGGCCGATCAAGCAGAAATATGGCCGCAAGATCTCCTGGGCCGACCTTCTGATCCTCACCGGCAACGTCGCGCTGGAATCGATGGGCTTCAAGACCTTTGGCTTTGCCGGCGGCCGCGCCGACGTCTGGGAGCCCGAGCAGGACGTTTACTGGGGTCCCGAAGGCAAATGGCTGGCCGACGAGCGCTACAGCGGCGACCGTGACCTGCAGAACCCGCTCGGTGCCGTGCAGATGGGGCTGATCTACGTCAACCCGGAAGGGCCGAACGGCAATCCGGATCCGCTGGCCGCGGCGCGCGATATCAGGGATACATTCGCGCGCATGGCGATGAACGACGAGGAAACCGTAGCCCTCATCGCCGGTGGCCATACGTTCGGCAAGACCCATGGTGCGGGCGATGCGAGCCTGGTGGGTGTCGAGCCGGAAGGCGCCGATATCGAGCAGCAAGGCCTTGGCTGGGCGAGCAAATTCGGCACCGGCAAGGGCGGTGACGCCATCGGCAGCGGTCTGGAAGTCATCTGGACGACGACGCCGACCAAATGGAGCAACAACTTCTTCGACAATCTGTTCGGCTTCGACTGGGAGCTGACCAAAAGCCCGGCGGGCGCGCATCAGTGGACGCCGAAGGGCGGTGCCGGCGCCGGCACGGTGCCGGACGCACACAATTCGGCCAAGCGCCACGCACCCTCCATGCTGACCACCGACCTCGCGCTGCGTTTCGATCCCTCCTACGCAACGATCTCGAAGCGCTTCCACGAGAATCCGGATCAGTTCGCCGACGCCTTCGCCCGCGCCTGGTACAAGCTGACCCACCGCGACATGGGCCCGGTCGCCCGTTATCTCGGCCCGTTGGTTCCGAAGGAAGAGCTGCCCTGGCAGGACGTCATCCCGGTGGTCGATCATGTGCTGATCGACGAGCAGGATGCCGAAGCGCTCAAGGCCAAGATACTGGCTTCGGGCCTGTCGGTGTCGCAGCTGGTCTCGACGGCGTGGGCGTCGGCCTCGACCTTCCGTGGTTCGGACAAGCGCGGCGGCGCCAATGGCGCGCGCATCCGCCTCAGCCCGCAGAAGGACTGGGCCGTCAACCAGCCGGCCGAGCTCGCCAAGGTGCTCGACAAGCTCCAGACGATCGCCAAGGACTTCAACGCCGCACAGACCGGCAGCAAGAAAGTCTCGCTTGCCGACCTGATCGTTCTCGGCGGCAACGCCGCGATCGAGAAGGCCGCGAAGGCCGCCGGCCACAGCGTCGACGTTCCCTTCTGGCCGGGCCGCATGGACGCCTCGCAGGAGCAGACCGACATCCACTCCTTCGCGCCGCTGGAGCCGACTGTTGACGGCTTCCGCAACTATGTCAGCGGCAAGCAGCGGCTCACCGTCGAGGAAGCGCTGGTCGACCGGGCGCAGCTGCTGACGCTGACGGCTCCGGAAATGACGGTCCTCGTCGGCGGCCTGCGTGTTCTCGGCGCCAATGCCGGGCAGTCGAAGCATGGCGCGTTCACCAAACAGCCGGAAACGCTGAGCAACGACTTCTTCGTCAACCTGCTCGACATGGGCACCGAGTGGAAGGCGACATCGGACGCCAAGGACGTGTTCGAAGGCCGCGACCGCAAGACCGGTGAAGTCAAGTGGACCGGCACCCGTGCCGACCTGATCTTCGGTTCGCACTCGCAACTGCGCGCGCTGGCCGAAGTCTATGCGACGGCGGACGCCAAGGCGAAGTTCGCGAAGGACTTCGTCGTGGCCTGGACCAAGGTGATGAACGCCGACCGTTTCGACATCGCCGGCTGATCCAGACAAGGCTCTATCCAACAAAAAAGGCGCGGGCCGTGGCCCGCGCCTTTTGCATTGAGGCTCTCGAGATCAATCCTTCTCGAAGATGCGTGCCTTGGCGACGACACCAGCGATGGCGCCGCCGATCAGCGGGGCGACGATGAACAGCCAGAGCTGGCTGAGCGCTGCACCGCCGGTGAACAGCGCCGGGCCGATGGAGCGGGCCGGATTGACCGAGGTGCCGGTGACCGGGATCATGGCGAAGTGAATGCCCGCCAGCGTCAGGCCGATGACCAGACCGGCAAATGCCGTCGAGTGCTTTTCAGCGGTAACGCCGAGGATCACCGTGACGAAGGTGAAGGTGCCGATCAGCTCCCACAGGAACGCCGAGCTCATGCCCCATTTGGCCACATCCCAGCCATTGGCGCCAAAGTTGGTGATGGGTTCGCTGGCCTTGCCCGAGACGATGATCCACAGTGCCAGCGAAGCCAGGATGGCGCCGATGATCTGCGCGATCCAGTAGGGGATGACGTCCTTGGCCGGCAGCCGGCCGGCGAGGAAGACGCCGAGCGTCACCGCCGGATTAAGATGCGCGCCCGAAATCGGGCCGATCGCATAGGCCGCGGCGATGAGGCCGATGCCGAATGCCAGACCGATGCCTTCCTGACCGAGCGGCAGCGCGCCGCCGAAGCCGCCCGTCACCACCGACGCCGTGCCGATGAACACCAACAGAAATGTGCCTAGAACTTCCGCCAGATAAGTTTTCATTGCCCTCTCCTCGTAGCGATCCGCCGGTTCGCGTTTTCCGCGCCGCGAATCATAGCGTGAAGAGTATTCCCAACGGAAAAACTTGGAAAGCAGAGCGGTTGCGCCACAGGCCGTGCTTGCAGTCGCCAGTTGCGAACATTAGACACCTTGCATTTATTGGTCGATCTGCTGTTGCCGGCCCGCGATATTTATCGATCGGAAGATTTCAGGCGACCTCTTCGTCGCGTGACGCAGCGGGGTTCAATCCGGACGCGAAAGGCTCTAAGAGCAGGCGATAAATCTTGATTTGATGGAATGATCAATGCGACTGGGCGGACGGCTGGCTGCGGCCATCGAAGTGCTGGAGGACATCGGCCGGCGGCACCGGCCGGTGGCCGATGCGCTGAAGGATTGGGGCCTGTCACACCGCTTCGCCGGTGGCGGTGATCGCGCGGCGATCGGCAACATCGTCTACGACGCGCTGCGCCACAAACGTTCCGCCGGCTGGCTGCTCGGCGAGGACACGCCGCGCGCCGTCGGCTTCGGCGCATTGCTGCTCGAATGGGGCCAGACAGCGCAGTCGCTCAACGACGCACTCGATGGCGACAAGTTCGCGCCGCCGCTGCTCAGCGCCACCGAGCTGCAGACGATTGCCGGTCGCCGGCTTGCCGACGCGCCGCCCGCGGTGCGTGCCGACATACCAGATTGGTGTGAACCGCTTTTCGAACGGGCTTTTGGCGAGGCATGGGTCGGGGAGGGCGCGGCGCTGGCGACCCGCCCGCCGCTCGACATAAGGGTCAACACGTTGCAGGGCGATCGCGCCAGGGTGCTCAAGGAACTGGCCGATACAGGGGCGCAGGCCACGCGGATCGCGCCGCTCGGCATCCGCATTCCGCCCATCGACGGCGACGGCAGGCACCCGAACGTGCAGGTCGAGCCCGCCTTCCAGAAAGGCTGGTTCGAGGTCCAGGACGAGGGCTCGCAAATAGCGGCAACACTTGCCGGCGCCGAGGCCGGCATGCAGGTGCTCGACTTCTGTGCCGGCGCCGGCGGCAAGACATTGGCGCTGTCGGCTGCGATGGACAATCGCGGCCAGATCTTTGCCCATGATGCCGAAAAGGCGCGCCTTGCGCCAATCTTCGATCGCATCCGCCGCTCAGAAAACCGCAACGTGCAGGTCGTCACCAAGCCGGCCGAACTCGCTCCGCTCTCCAATCACATGGACATCGTGCTGGTCGACGCGCCTTGCACCGGCAGCGGCACCTGGCGGCGCCGTCCCGATGCCAAATGGCGGCTGACGCAAAGGCAGCTCGATGCCCGCAAGGGCGAGCAGTCGGCGATCCTCGATGCCGCACGAGCCTATGTCAAACCCGGTGGCCTGCTGGTCTACATCACCTGCTCGGTATTCTCCGAGGAGAATGACGAGCAGATCGCCGCGTTCCGCGAGCGCAACAGCCGTTTTGTTCCGGTGGACCACCGCGCGTTGTGGGATCGCTATTTTCCGGGCCACGAGGCCGCAACGCGGATCGGCGCTGGCGGGGATATATCGCTGTCCCCGGCGCTGAGCGGCACGGACGGGTTTTACTTCTGCGCCATGCGCAACGTGAGTTGAACGCTGCCGTTGACAGGTAACGATCGTGCCCCAGTTGCAGTTGCGCGGCGCCGTGCCGCCACTGGGGTGGGATTCTTGAAGAAATATCTGTCGCTGCTGCTTTTCCTTGTCATGGTGCTCGGTGGAGGCCTGCTGATCGGCTATGCCACATTGCCGGGCGCCTGGTATGCATCGCTGGTCAAACCGCCCTTCAATCCGCCCAACTGGGTATTTGGGCCCGCTTGGACACTGCTCTATGTGCTGATCGCGATAGCCGGCTGGCGGACATGGAGACGAGAGCCGACGGGAGCGGCAATGAAGGTCTGGGGCGTCCAGCTCATCTTGAATTTCGCATGGTCGCCAACCTTCTTCGGCGCAAAAATGATGGGACCTGCCTTGGTCGTCATCGTCTGTCTCCTCGCCAGCATCGTCTTGTTCATCGCCAGCGTCTGGAACCGTGACAGGCTTTCCGGCTGGTTGTTCGCGCCTTACGCGGCATGGGTGGCCTTCGCCACCGTGCTCAATGCTTCGCTTCTGGGGTTGAACTAGCTGCTTCAGATCGTTTTGTTGCAGTGCAGCAAAAGCATTTGCCTGCCGCGCGTGCCTCTGCGATAAGCTTTCCCGGCAAAACTGAAGGCAATTGCGATGGCAGCAAAGATCGTACCGGCCCCGGACTATGAGGATCGCGTCAGGGCGTCCTTCGCGCGCCAGCAGGCAATGGCGACGATCGGCGCCGAACTGACACTGGTGACGCCCGGCATCATCGAGATCGAGATGCCCTATTCGGCGGCACTGACCCAGCAGCACGGCTTCCTCCATGCCGGCGTCATCTCGACGGCGCTGGACTCGGCCTGCGGCTACGCGGCTTTTTCGCTGATGCCTGAGAATTCCGGCGTGCTGACCATCGAATTCAAGGTCAACCTACTGGCGCCGGGCAGGGGCGAACGTTTCCTGTTCCGCGGCTCGGTGACCAAGCCCGGCCGCACCATCATCGTCGCCGACGGCCAGGCCTACGCCTTCGCCGCCGATGGCGAGGCCAAGCTCATCGCCACCATGACCGGAACGATGATGACGGTGGTTGGGCGTGACGGGATTGCTGGGTGATGGCCAACGTTACGCGAATTGGCGGCAAGGACGTCCTCTTCGTCATGGCGGCGCAGGCCGAATATGGTTCGCATCTGCAAAAACTGTTCACACCGCTGATGACGGGCGTCGGTCCGGTCGAGGCAGCCGTCCGGCTGGGTGCGGAACTGTCCTGGCTGAAGTCGCAGAAGGCGTTGCCGGACCTTGTCGTCTCGCTCGGCTCAGCCGGCAGCCGGACGCTGGAACAGACGGAAATCTATCAGGCCGTCTCGGTCAGCTATCGCGACATCGATGCCTCGGCTTTGGGTTTCGAGAAAGGTGCGACGCCGTTCCTCGATCTGCCGGTCACCGTGCCGCTGCCGTTTCGTATTCCTGAAATCAGACAAGCCACACTGTCGACCGGCGGCGCCATCATCACCGGCGCTGCCTATGACGCAATCGCGGCCGACATGGTCGACATGGAGACCTTCGCCTGCCTGCGCGCCTGCCAGCTGTTCGATGTGCCCCTGATCGGGCTGCGCGGTATTTCTGACGGCGCTGCCGATCTCAGGCATGTCGGCGACTGGACCGAATATCTTCATGTCATCGACGAAAGGCTGGCCGACGCCGTCATGCGCCTCGAACAGGCGATCGGCTCGGGTCTGCTGCGGACGGCTCCGTCCAACGACCAGGCCAGACCAGTCTGAAAGTCAGGCTACGCAACCCATTGCGTCGACTCATTTCTTTCTCTAAACGCTCGCCATGAAAACAGCCAATCATCCCGACACCGTCCTGATTGTCGATTTCGGCAGCCAGTTTACGCAGCTCATCGCCCGCCGCATCCGTGAGGCCGGCGTGTTTTCCGAGATCGTGCCGTTCCAATCGGCCGAAGCCGCGTTCAAGCGCATCAATCCCAAAGCCGTCATCCTGTCGGGCGGCCCGGCTTCGACATCGGATATCGGCAGCCCGCGCGCGCCGCAGATCGTCTTCGATGCCGGCGTGCCGGTGCTTGGCATCTGCTACGGCCAGATGGCCATGTGCGTGCAGATGGGCGGTGTCGCCGAAAGCTCCAACCATCGCGAGTTCGGACGCGCTTTCGTCGAGATCGAGAAGGACAGCCCACTGTTCGAGGGGCTGTGGGCGACCGGCCAGCGCCACCAGGTGTGGATGAGCCATGGCGATCGCGTCATTGCCTTGCCGCCGGGTTTTCAGGTTTTCGGCAAGTCGGAAAGCTCGCCTTTCGCCATTTTTGGCAATGTCGAGCGCAAGATGTACGGCATCATGTTCCACCCCGAGGTGGTGCACACGCCCGACGGCGCCAGGCTGCTCCGGAACTTCGTCCACAACATCGCCGGCATCGAGGGCGACTGGACGATGCGCGCCTATCGCGAACACGCGGTCGAGGCGATCCGCAAGCAGGTCGGCAAGGGCAAGGTCATCTGCGCGCTGTCGGGCGGTGTGGATTCCTCCGTCGCGGCGCTGCTGATCCACGAGGCGGTCGGCGACCAGCTCACCTGCATCCTCGTCGACCATGGCCTGATGCGCAAGGATGAGGCGGCGGGCGTGGTGGCGATGTTCCGTCAGCATTACAATCTGCCGCTGATCCTGGTCGATGCCTCGGAAAAATTCATCTCGGCGCTGGAAGGCGAGGTTGACCCCGAGAAGAAGCGCAAGACCATCGGCCGGCTGTTCATCGAAGTGTTCGAGGAAGAGGCCAAAAAGCTCGGCGGCGCCGACTTCCTGGCACAGGGCACACTCTATCCCGACGTCATCGAGAGCGTCTCCTTCACCGGCGGCCCGTCGGTGACCATCAAGTCGCACCACAATGTCGGCGGCCTGCCTGAGCGCATGAACATGCAACTGGTCGAGCCGCTGCGCGAACTGTTCAAGGACGAGGTGCGGGCGCTGGGCAAGGAGCTCGGCCTGCCCGAAAGCTTCATCGGCCGCCATCCGTTCCCAGGTCCTGGCCTTGCCATACGCTGCCCGGGCGGCATCACCCGCGAGAAGCTGGAGATCCTGCGCGAGGCCGACGCCATCTATCTCGACGAGATCCGCAAGGCCGGGCTCTACGACGCCATCTGGCAGGCCTTCGCCGTGCTCTTGCCGGTGCAGACCGTCGGTGTGATGGGCGATGGCCGCACCTACGAATTCGTCTGCGCGCTGCGCGCCGTCACCTCGGTCGACGGCATGACGGCGGACTTCTACCACTACGACATGGCCTTCCTGGGCGCCGCCGCCACCCGCATCATCAACGAGGTCCGCGGCATCAACCGCGTCGTCTACGACGTGACGTCGAAGCCGCCTGGTACGATCGAGTGGGAGTAGGGGTTTAGCGCAGTTTGGAGTACTGCGACGTAGTTTTTCGCAGAAAAAACAATGTTTTGCGGCTCATTTCATTCACCATCGGACCTATGTTGTCAATTGAAGTCATCGACTACCTAAGCCGCTGATTTTTATGGCTAGTGCGAACCAGGATTGCGCTGAAAGTGAAGGCTACTAGATCAATTTGACGGTACTTCTGACGGTACTTTTCATGTGCTGCTTGATGTCCGAGAAAAAGTACCGTCGCCGGTTTCCGCTCCTGACGGTACTTTTCTGTAGGTCAACGCTTTGAAATATATATGGAAAATGCCTTTCGCGTGACGTTTTCTCGCTAACGATGCTTTAGCATGTTCCTCGGCCAGGGTCCCTCGGCTCAGTCTGCTCTCGTCGAGGTAGAAAAATTCGCTACAGCAAGTGGAGGGCAGGCCATTTTGAGATGCCCCTAGGTTAAGCAAAGCCAATAGGTATGAGTTGCCGGAACCCAGCTGCCTACCGGCTGGTTGCCTGCGGTCTCAACCGGGGGGGCACCGCGGCCTGCAACGCGTCGCGGCCAAGTCGAGCGGTGGCCTCCAAGTTGCCGCCCGGCGCCAATTTGCAGAGGAGACCTGCGGAGCTCCAACTGATTCCGGGGCAATGACGTTAAGTATCGGGAAGTGACAGGACTTTCAATTGTTCGCCGCTTCAAGTATACTTGTTTGGTTGCCACGTCGAACGCCCGTCATGATGCCAAACCAGCGAGGAGGAAGGCATGTTTCGGATCGCGTCTCTTGCGACTTTCAACACGGCACTTGCGCTTTTTGCAATGTTGTCAGTGCCGCCATCCCAAGCCGAACCATGTGGCACAGTCCACAAACTGACCCGCCAGCCGCTGAATGACCAGAATTTCTGGCTGCTTGCTGAACATGACGGCAAGGCCTTCGTCGACCAGCGCACATGCCTTGTCGCCAGGCTGGACAGGGTTGATCAGCCGCTCACGCTGAGCGATGCGATGGGGCACTGCGCCACCCTCGGACAAGGCGGTCCGAACGGCGACATGGGCTGGCAGCTTCCGACGATGGCGGAACTGACCAGTCTCGATTCGGCGGACTGGCCAAGACAGCATGATGCGTTCGCGCAGTACAAGCTGCCACCGCTCGCCCGCAGCGAAACCGATTACTGGACCCGCACTGAATGGCCTGGGGCGGCAGGCTCCTTCGCGGTCGTCACGTTCAGCGCACGCACGACTGTGGTGCATCCGCTTGAAGCGACCAACAAGGCCGGGGTATGGTGCGTCTTCGGAATGCCGGCCACAGGCGTGGAGTAGACACTCTTACGCCAAGTCGCCTTAACCAAGTCTCCTTCAGGCATCAGACAACCGCCGCGGTGGCGCACCCAGCGGGCAGCTCGCGCTCGACACTCGCACCCGGGCAAGTCGTGACGGAGCCCCAGCTTTCGCGATGTGATGCCTGGCTGCTCAGCGGCCAGGCCGCGAAACAGAGCGACCGTCCAGCTTGCCTTCACCGGCACGGCCATTGTGCCTACTACGTCTCAGCCGCCTACCGCAGATCCAGCTGCAGCAGGCCGCTATAGTCCTCCGTCGTCAGGAAGAAGCCCTCGTCGATCGCCTTGGCCTTGAAGGCAGAATCGTTGCCCAGGTCCCGGAATTCCGGCTTCAATGTGCCTGACGCGTTGAAGTAACGATCGCGAAAGGCCGCCCGATCAAGCTCGGCATAGTCTCCGCCCTTGCCTGCGACCGTGCAGGATTTCAGTTCGGTTTGGTCGGCGGCCTCCGCCGGAAACGACGCCCTGGCGAAGTCCATCGGCCCGATGCCGGGCGCGATGCCCCTGGGATTAGAGGTCACGCATCGGACGGTCGCGTCCGGGCCGGCGACAGACAGGTCGAAATAGGGCGGATTCAATCCCTTCGCCGCGAGGTAGGCGAAGCCGCGGATGCGGTTAACCGCCTTCAACGCTTCCACGTCTGTTGTTTCGAGCATGTCATTGCCGATTTTCACCCCGCCGGTGGCGCCGAGTGTGGCCATCTGTTGCTGCAGCCAAGCCGGATCGCGGTTGATCCATGTCAGGAAATCGAGCGGCACGGCCTGCGGTTCCTTGAGTTGCTTACTCATGGATTGGGCCGCCGCCGCTGCCGCAAACAGGAGCACGAAACCGGCAAGGATCGCCGGGAGCTTCGGGAGTCGTCGCATGTCAAAGTCTCCATCCTTGGTTCGGTTACCAATGGACGCGCGGCTTAATGCCGAGCATGTCGCGCAGCTGGTTCTCCGTTATGTCGTCGGGTCGACGTGTGCCGCCGACACCGATGGTACGTGCTTCCTCGTTGCGATAAGCATATGGCTTGCCATCGAGGCCTATGTAGGGCGCATCGCTGAACCCCGAATGCTGGCCGGCCATGCGGTGCGTTGCGTGGATTTGCTCATGGCCGAGCACGATGCCAGGATCCGCCGGATTGGAGGCAGTCGTTCCGGAGGCCTTGTCGAACTCGACAGACGTGCGCGTGCGTGACGTAGCCGGGTCATAGCCGATGATCACGTCGCCCTTTGTCGTTTCCGGGTTCACCAACGGATCCTTGTTGCGGGCCGCGGTGACGCCCGGCTCGTTCTGGATCGTCGTGGTTTGCGGGTCGGCGATGACCCGGTGCATCAGGTCGCGGCCGCTGTCGAAGGAGTTGGATCCGACAAAGAAGTTCTTCACGTCCAGCCACGCGCCGTGCAGCCAGCTTTGAGATACCTCGCCAGTCTTGCTGTCGACGCGTGCAGTCGGATCGATTCGCTGGATGTCCTCTTCGACCTGCCTCCGGTAGGCCGCGTCGCCGGCGACGATCTCCTTCAGGCCGGTCGGGTCGATGAACGCCATCGGGTTGTTGTTGGCGTAGGCAAAGAGATTGCAGGACGTGGAATTGCCGGTACACTTCTCCGGATCGCCGACATAAAGCGGATCGGGTGAAATGAACCGCCCCAGCGCCGGATCGTAGTAGCGGGCGCCGTAGTAGTAGAGCCCGGTATCGTCATCGAGATACTTGCCGGTGAAACGATGGTGGGTCTTTTCGCGCGGCAACTCCGCTGCCACATCTGCCAGGTGGCTGGCCCAGGCAGAGGCCAGCGTCTCCGGCTTGTGTTCAGTGCCGTACGCCCTGTAGAGCATCTGCTCGACGGGAACGCCGTCGGAGGCGATGACATAGTCGCTGCTCTCGATATGATCCTTCAGATAGTAGAACCATTTGCCGGTGCCGTGTTCGAGACGAACGAGCTTGCTGGATGCGATGTTGACGTAGCTCTCCTCGCCTTTTGGACCGATCTCGAACGTTTCAACCGGGTAGAGGTAAAGCTGCTCGGGCCCTGATCCGTCGGTCGGGATGACCTTCTTATAGAGGCGGCGCCCCGTCTGATCGTAGCCGTAGAGCACTTCGTGGGTCGCCGTCTGGGCTCGGATCAACCGTCCGTTGATGTCGAACACCGTTCCGGTCAAGGTCGGCGATTTCGCAAGTTGGGCGAATCCGTCAAAGGAGTAGGGCTTCGATGCGCTGCCGGCCGGGATGAGGTTGGTCGCGGCGCCGGTCGACGGCGCTATCGGCGCGCCGGGCTCGAGCTCGTCGTTGCGGGCAAACGTTCCCGCCGCCGAATAGGCGAATTCCGCCTGCTGGCCGTAACGGTCGATCCGCACGAGTTCGTTCTTGAAATTGTAGTGGAACGTTCCCGACCGGTCGACATGTCCGTCGCTGCCCGCGCCTTGCGCCAACGCGTCGACGATCTGGGTGATCGAGCCGTTGCCGTTAAAGGTCATGCTCAAATCCTGCAGCGGTTTGCCGCCGGCCTGCGTAACGATGTGGGTGAGGAACAGGGTCGCTGGGTCGTAGGTCATCCGGGTGAATGCGCCCAGACGATAATCGACCCGCTCGATCCGCGATTCGGGATTGTAGGTGATATTCTCGATGATCTTCTCCGGTCCCGAAAAATCGGGATGCGTGACCGTCACCGACCGCAGGTTCTTGTCGGGCCCCAGCGCGAATTTCGACGCCAGGCCGCGCGGACCTTCGGACGAATCGATGCGGCCATCCAGCGTGTGATGGAAATGATCGGCGTATTTCGCGCCACCGATCTCGACCTCGTTGGTGACCATCCGGCCGTTGGCATTGTAGGCGTAGCGCTGGACGGCGTCGAACGCGCCATTGGGATCGTGAATGATCACCTCGGTCGTCTTGTCGAGAGGCAGCGCTATCGGCGTTTCGAAGCCGGCCGCTGAGGCGACCTGAACGGCGCGGTCATAGCGGTATTCTAGGTGCACCACGCCATCGTTCACCTCGGTCAGCTTGCGGTTGAGGAAGTCGTAGGTGAAGGTCTGGACCGACGTTTCGCCATTGCTGCCGACCCGCCCGATCACCGATTGGCGACCGCGCGCATCGTAGAAAGCGTAGCGGTCGCCCATTCCCGGGATCGACTGGAATTCGATGTCGCCGACGGAGTTGTAGATCAGCCGCCGCGGCGTCGTCTCGCCCGGCAGCCAGATTTCGCTCAGGTAGCCGAAAGAATCGCGCACGAAGCGGGAAATATGAACCGTGCCGCCGCCATTGCTGGCGATGGTCGCGGTCACGCCGTTCTCGTTCCTCAGCGAATACTCGCTGCTTTGAACGGCGCCGTCGAACTGGTCGTTGTAGGTCGTGACCGTGAGCGTACCCCAGGGTCGGAAGGTCATGTCGGACGTCTTGCCCGACGGATGGGTTTCGCGGACCATCCGGCCGGCTGGGTCATAGGTGTAGGCATTGCCGACTTCGTGATCGGGGCGCGGAACGTCGCCAAGATCGAACACCTTCTGCAGGTTGAGATCATCAACGCCGCCGAAGCTGGTCACCACAAAGGGCGTCCAGCGGAAGATCTGCTTCTCATTGCGGTTGTAGAGCGAGAAATTATTGACCCGGACCCCGCCTTCGGCGACGTTCTCCAGGTCGGCGACCTTTTCGCTACGCGCGTCATAGGCGGCGAGGTCCGCGATGAACTCGCTCTCGCCTTCCGGCGTCTCGGCGGCGCTCGCATAGCGGCGGCGCGCCGTCAGGATGAGCGACGGCAGCCCATGCTCGCCGATCTTGTAGGTGTAGAAGCGTTCGGCGCCGTCCGTGGCGGTTTCCCGGGTTTTGCGGCCGAGGGCATCGTAGCTGTTCGTCACGACCATGCCCAAGGGCGTGGTCGTCGTTGCCACCGCGCCCTGGCGCGGCCCGTCATAGGTCATTTTCGTCGTCTGATCGAGTTCGGCCGCACCGCCTGACGGCTTGGTGTAGCTGAGCGTCAAGGTACCGGTTGGGTCGTAGATCGCCGACTCGGTGATGCCGAGTTCGTCGGCGATCGAAATACTGTTGCCGAAGACATCGTAACCCATGGTCTTCGCCAGCTTGCGGCTGGCGTTGCGGAACTGTTCGAGCGCGGGCGGCAGAGCGCCAAGTCCCGACAGCACTTCCAGGGTTCGCGACCCCATCCGACCGCCGGAATTTGGCAGGTAGGTGAAACTCTCGCGGCTGAGCAGCCGGGTCCCGGCCAGGATGCGCTGCTCGGACGCCGCGTTGACGATGCCGAGCGCCGCCAGATCGGCGCGCGACTGGGTGTAGTCGGTCTGGGTCGTCCGGCTGAAGCCAGGAACCGTCAGGTTCTCCGGTCCCGGAATGTCGCGCACTCTGACCGTCTCCGACGCAGGCATGTTGAATTCGTCAAAACCCGCATAGGTCTGGGTCTTGACCGGATCCTTGCATTCGGGATCGGCCACGTCCTGCTGTTCGGCCTCGCCGGCGGACTCGGTCAGCGTCTCCTTCACCTTCCTCAGATAGGACGAGCCGTCGCCACGCGGAAATGCCTCCCACACCGACGATTCGCATTTCAGCATCATTCCGGTCGTCGGTAGCTTCTGGCTGCGCGTGGCGGTCGACAGCGAATGCAGCGCCGCCGACGCCGGATCGAGCGTTTCGGTTGTCTCCGCGCTCGCAACGAGCGTCGCCTCGGGCTTCACCTCATAGGTCTTGCGGATCTTCAGTTTGCCGGCGAGGTTCAGGTCGGCTGCCGCTTCGGCGAAGGTGTAATACTGTTCTCTATCGAGGCTTGAACGCTGCGTGACGCGCTGGCCGGCCGCGTTCTCGTCGCCGTAAGAGACCTTCTCGACCTCCGAGAAGCCGATAAAGCGGCGATTGATCACGTCGTAGAATGGATTGTGGTAGAAATATTCGTCCGTCTGCACCTGGGCGCGAACCTGGCCGGGTATGCCCTGCGACGTGACGAGTTGCTTGGCGACGACAACGGGGAAATGCAGGTTGCGCGTCGGCTGGCCATTGGCGCGGTCGCGCAGCATCTCGTCGATCGAGGTCGCATAGCGGATGTCGTGCCGGCGGCCGGAATCGAAGTCGACGACCGTGAGCAGGTTCGCCTTGACGAGTTGCATGGTCGCGGTTCGGTTGAAGTCGATGATGACGACGGGCTTCACCTCGTCGCCGGACGGTTTCTGGAATACGATTATTTCGCTCTCGCCGTCGCCATCGATGTCAGCGACGCGCGAGGCGAAGGTCTGCGTCGACGTGCCGAGTTGAACCCGCAGATTGAGCGCGATGCTGAGCGGATCCTTCAGGTAAGTCCCGTCGCCGAAGCCGAGCCAGATGCGCATCTGGTCGGTGCGCTCGCCCATCGACGCGAAATCGATGATGCCGTCGCCATTGGCGTCGATGTACCACATCGTGGCGAGGTTATCGCCGGGCTGCATGCCGCCAATCTTCGAGAAGGTGCCGTGACCGCAGACCGGATCGTTGATCGCGGCGTCGCCAAACAGCAGCGCATTCGGGTCCGTCGAGAAGATGTTGCCCTGGTTTTCGTAGAGGCAGAAGCCCTGGTCGGCTGGACGGATGACGACGAGGTCGGGCAGCCGGTCGCCGTTGATGTCGACCATCCGCACATTGTTGCGGCCGAGGATCTGGCCGTCCTGGCTGTTGAATGGGAACGCCTTGGTCAGCGCGCCGAAATTGACGTTGTAGCCGCCATCGGCCTGGCGCCGGGTGAGATTGAGGAATATTCGCCATTCGGTGCGGCCATCAGCGTTGAGTCGCGTCGTGACGATGTCGGACAGGCTGTCCATATTGACGTCGGCGAAGCGGCCGTTGCCGCCCGCGAATGTCGTCGGCGAGACGCCGGGCAGCGGGATCGAGCGGCCGAGATAGGGGAAGGTCCCGTCGGCCTTGCCGTCATAGACGTGCATCAGCCCGTCTTCGATTTCGACGATGTCGACGAAGCTGTCGCCAAGGATGTCGGCAAAAGCGAAGCGATTGTCGGTGAGCCGGGGCGCGATCTGGCGCATCAGTCCAGCCTCGGTCGGACGCGACAGCACGAGCTGGGTTGTGTCGCCGAAGGCGCTGTTCAGGTCGCCGCTGCCGAGATGCACGGTCGCGCCGTCATCCTTGGTCTGCACGATGTCGACCAGGGCATCCATGTTGAGGTCGGCCAATTCGAAATTCTGCGGAGGGATGTCGCCGGCGAACGCCATCTTCGGCGCTTCGAACACCACGGGGCGCGACGCCAGTTCGGCGCTTGTCCACGACGAATAGCCGAAATGGATGTCCGGGAACTTCAGCGTCGATTGAGCCAGCGCCTCGCCGCTGGTGTCGCCATAGCGGTAGAGCACGCGCAATTGGTCGAGCACATTGACCGACTGCGTGTCGATGAGCGGCGTCAGGTCGGCCTGCGCCTTCGCTAGGCAGTCCGGATGCGCCCGGACGACGAACTTCGAGGTGTCACTGGTGTCACGGCCGACATACCCCATGCACCATTGGGCGTAGACAGTGTCCTTGAACTTGGCCGTCACCTTGCCGTAGAGTCGCGCGTTCTCCTGTTTGCTGCCATTGGTGTGGCTGACGAGCGTCGACTGCGTCTCGATCAGGTCGAACTGGTAGCTGCTCTGGCCGCCAGCGAAGCTGGTCTTCGTCAGATAGCTGCGTCCGCCGAAACGCTGGTAGTCGTAGCGGACGGCTTCGCGGTTGGCGTTGAGCTGCAGCACCAGCGGCCATTTCGTCACGTAGGGCTTGGCTATGTCGAAATTACCTTCAGCCACCGAAGGGTCGCCGCTGAAGATCAGTCGCGTTCCGTCGGCGTTGGTCACCTCGAATCCGGAGGGGATGGTGTCGGTGTGCAGGCCGCCTGACAGGTCGAGCGAAATGACGTCGAACGCGCCGGTGTGGTAGAGGATCTTGACGAAATCCTCGGCGTATTCGGGCTTGTATTCCCAGACGCCGTTCTGGTTGCCGAGGAAGACGAGCCGCGTGCCCATGTACGATAGGCGGGAGAAGAAATCGCCGCCCGGTTTGGTGCCGGGCACGGCCGTGCCGAGATCGTCGTTGACGACGATCGCCTGGGTATTGAACTGCCAGCCGATGCCTAGCCCGTTGCCGGTATCGCCCGCGAACTGGCTGTAGGTGAGGCTCATTTGCGGCCCGAACTGGCCGCGCGTCGGCAGCGTGGGTAGCGGCAGGGTGAAGTTCGCCGATCCCGTGTTGTTGTTCAGCGCGAAGCTGCCTTCCTCCTGCGTGACTGTGCCGCCCGCAGAGGGCAGCTGGACGATCGAGGTCGCGGATTTGTCTTCTGCACGGGCCGGGGAGCCAAGGACTGCGGTGGCGGCGGTCAGGGCTGCGAGGGCGGTAAGGGTCTTTGCGAACATGGGACTACCTCTCCGTATGCAGGCATTACTGATGAATGATCGGGCTCACGATGACGTGCGGCTGAAGCTGCAGGCAGTTGGGGCGCGGACAGACGACCAAAGGCTGGACGGCAATCTCGTCGAGCAAATGAATGTTGACATCCAGGATGCGCAACGGCTCGCGTTTGCAGGCTTCGGCGACTTGCGGCGCCAGCGGTTGCGGGAAGGAGCAGATCGGATTGTTGCCGAGATAGGACTTTCCGATCACCGTATTGATGTGGGCGAAGTTCTCGATCCGGTTGCCCCTCAGATCGACGATCGACAGCGCTGGAAGCGAGCCGAGCGGCAGCGCATTGAAGACCCGGTTGTTGCGCAGATCGACATTCGACAACGCTGGCATGTTCGACAGATTGCCGACATCGGTGATCTGGTTGTCGTTCAGATAGATGTATTTGAGCCCGCTCGAGCCGAATCGCGGGATTGCCGACAGCCGGTTGGTGGCGAGGTTCAGTTTCTGAAGTCCCGTCAGCGAAGCGATCGGGGACACGTCGGTGATCACATTGTCGAACAGGTTGAGTTCGCCCAGCGCCCGGAAATAGACCACGGGGTTTACGGCGATGATCGACTTCTTGTTCAGCGTCAGGCTGCTCAGTGACTGCGCCCAGTTTTTCGCAGCGCTGCAATCGGCGCTATCGACGTGGTCGGCCTGCATGCGGCTGTCGAGTGCCGCCATGAAGCCGCGCACGTCGCCGAGCGCAATCGAATCGAACCGGTAGACGATACAGTACTCAGCGAAGCTGGCGTATTGCAGCGGCAGATTGCGCATGCCGGCGTCGTCGAGCAGCGGCAGGTCCGCCAGCGGCGTCACGGATTGCACGTGCGTGTTCGAGAAATAGAGCTTTGTCAGCTTGTTGAGCACCCCGATGCCGATCAGGTTCGACAGTGGATTGCCCTCGATGTTCAATTGTTCTAGGCGGCGCAACTGCAACACGCCCTGGATCGACGGGATCTGGTTGTTGCGGATCCAAAGCTTCGTCAGCCCCGGCACCGCCGACAACGCCGAGACGTCGGACAGCTGGTTGTCGGACAGGTCGATGGAGGTCAGATTTCCCATCACCGGGAAGAGCGAGACGCTGGTCAACCCGCGGTTCCTGGCATCGGCGAACTGGCGTGAATTGAGATCGTCATAGGCCTTGCCGCAGACGGTCTTGCCAGAGATCGACAGCAGCGCGTTCACTTCCGCAGTTTGCGCGGGCGTCAGAAAGTCGGTCTGGTTGCGCATCAGGCACGCCGACAGGAAGTCGTTCACCTGCACGGGATTGTCTGAAAGATCGAGACTGATCAGCCCCGACAGCGCTGCCAGCGGCCTGACATTGGCGATCGAATTCTTCGACAGGTTGAGCGTGCCGAGATTGGTCAGGCCGGCAAGGGGCGAAACGTCGGTGATGGCATTGCTTGAGAGGTTGAGCGAGGTGAGCTGCGGCAAGGTGGCGAGCGGACGTAGGTCGCTGACGATCTTCGACGACAGGTCGAGCGCGGTGGTCGCCAGCAGCTTGTTGCCGACCGCCAGGCAGGTCCCGCTACCCTCCAGCTCGACCATGGCCCGGATGGTTTGCCCAAGCGGAGTCGCCGCGTCGCGGTGCAGCACGCACAGGTCGACGAAGCTCTGCCCGCCATTCGCGACGATGGGATTGCCGCTGAGGTTGATGGCCAGCGTCGAAGGGAAGCTGCCGAGATTGGCGAAGGTCTCGATCTTGTTGTTGGCGAGGTTGAGGCTGGTCAGGCCGCCGAGCGCGCTGAGCGGATCGAGCATATCGCCCGTGAGGCCATTGTTGGCGATGGACAGGATCGAGAGCGCCTGCAGGAATTGCAACGGCTCAAGGCTGGCGATCTTGTTGTCGTCGAGCGTGAGGTTCGTCAGCAACGCCAGCGCCGACAGCGCGCGGATGTCGGTGATGTCGTTGTCGGAGACGTCGGCCCGTGTCAGCGCGGTCAGCGGCGTCAGCGCGCTGATGTTGCTGATGTGATTGCCGGAAATGTCGAGGAAGGTCAGCGTTTTGAGCTTGGCCAGCGGCCCGGGGTCGGCGATCGAGTTGTTGGCGATCGACAGGCTGGTGAGGTTCTTCAGCACTGCAATCGGCTCGAGCGACTGCACGCCCTTGCCGTTCAGGTTCAGCGTCGTGATCGATTCCAGAAAGGTCTGTGCGGCGGCGCAGGCGGCGGGGTTGCCGAGCGCCGAGACCCCGCCGGGCGTTGAATCGAGCACCGCCATAACGGTCGCCGTTTCAGCCGGCGTGCGGTCGCCCTTGACACACCATTTGGCGAAGGTCGTCGGATTGTCGACCAGCGGCGCGCCGGAGAGGCACGCGATGGTGTGGATCTTGCCAGCGAAGAATGGCGTGGGGTCGGCATTCAGAGCCTGATCGAGATTGAGCTTCAGCTCGGTGACCAGCGGCGCGCAGCCGGGAATGTAGAGCCGGTCGGAAAATGTCGTCGCGCCGAAGTCGGAGGGGAATTGAAGGTAGTAGACAAGGCCGCTGCCATTGTCGTTGGCGAACACCTTGATCGGATATGTCTCGCCCGCAGGGCACAGCAGCGGATTGGCGGCCGGATCAGCGGCGACGATCGCGCTGTCGACGGCGGTCAGCACCTCCGAAGCAACTGTCGCGAAGCCAAGTCCACGGATCACCGCTTCCTCGTCCGCCTGGTCCCTGCAGCGGATGCGATAGCCACGCCCTTCGGAGATAAGCAACGGATAATGCAGCCGGTTCGCCTCCAGTGTCGGATCCTCGAACAGCACGACCTTCGGCTCGTCCGCGCGAGCCATGCCAGTCCCGGCGGCCACGAGCACGACCAGAACTAGGAGCAATTGGGCGATGCGGTTCATCTTGTGTCTCCTTTCGAGGCTCAGGCTGATCGACAAGGCTCAATCAGCCCGAACCGCTGGCCGCGCTACCTCTCGTCCGCCGCCTTGATGGTCCAATAGCTCGACGGATCGCGGTCGCAGGTGAACTGAAGGGCCGGGATGTTGTTCAAGTTGCTGACCCCGCCGGCAATCGTCAGGCACTTGCCGGTCTGGACGTTCTCCGCCTGAACGCCGTCGCGGGTCTCGACCAGGTTCCAGCGGCGCGAAGGATCGCTGTCACAGTTGAACTGCAGGGCCGGGATGTTGTCTTCGGTGCTGATCCCGCCGGCAATCGTCAGGCACTTGCCCGTCTGGACGTTCGCCACCTGGGAGCCGTCGCCTGTCTCGACCAGCCTCCAGCGCTGCCATTGACTGCTGCCGTTGCAGTCGAATTGCACCGTCGGTGCGTTGTTGTCGGTTCGTCCTTCCGCAACCGAAAGGCACCTTTCGGTTTGTCGGTTCACCAACATGACTTCGGGGTCAGCCGCCCGGATGCTCCAGAAGCGCGACGGATCCCGGTCGCAGTTGAACTGGAGGGCAGGGACGTTGTCATCGGTGCTCACCCCGCCGGCGATGGTCAGGCATTTCGCCGTTTGCACGTTTTCAGCCTGGAAGCCATCGCCGGTCGCGGTCAGCTTCCAGCGCCGCGACGGATCCCGGTCGCAGTCAAATTGAAGGGCCGGGATGTTGTTGCCGGTGCTGACCCCACCGGAAATCGTCAGGCATTTTCCGGTCCGCACGTTCTGCAGCTGAAAACCGTCATCTGTCTCGACCAGTTTCCAGCGACGCCACTGGTCGCCGTCGCAGGTGAACTGGACGGCTGGCGCGTTGTTGTCGAGGCGCCCCTCGGAAACAGCCAGGCATTTGCCGGTCTGCATATTGGCCATCACCACGTCTCCCTCCTTGATCGTCGTGATGCAGGCTTCAAAAATCTTGCTGGTGGCCGTGGTCGATTGCTCGGGTCGACTGATGCAGACCGGATTGCCGTCCAGCGAAGGATTGAACGGTAGGATGGCGCTGACGGACTGCGCCGTGGCCAGGCGGTTTGCGCGCAGGTTCGGAGCGGCGAGTTTGGTCAGGCTCATCAAGGGACGCGCATCCGTGATCCGGTTCTTCGACAGGTCGAGCGCGGTGAGCTCTTGCAGAAACCGCAGTGGCGACACGTCGACGATCTTGTTGCCGGCCAGAACCAGCCGTGTCAGCGCCCGTGCCGAGGCGAGCGGCCGCAGGTCGGCGATCTGGTTGGAACTGAGGTCGGCGTCGGCCAGATCCTTCATCACGGCCGCCACGTTGATGTTGCTGATCCTGTTTCGCGACAGATCGAGAAAGGTGAGCTTGGTCAGCTTTCCCAGATCCCGCGTGTCGGCAATTTCATTGCCCGACAAGGTCAGGCGCGTCAGATGGGTAAGCGTCGCCAGCGGTTCGAGGTTTGTCAGCCGTCGCCCGGCCAGGTCGAGTGTCGTACTCGACGCGAGAAAGTCCTGCGCGCTTGCGCACGCCGCCGGATTGCCAAGAGCGGAGGCACCGCCAGGTGTCAGCTCGAGCAGTTCCTCGACCGTCGTCTTCTGGGCCGGATCAAGGTCATCCTTGATGCACCAACTGGCAAAGGTCGTCGGCCGTCCGACAAGCGGCGGTCCCGCGACGCACGCGATGGTATGGACCTTTCCTGCGAAGAATGGGGTGGGGTCGGCGTCGATCGCCTGGTTGAGGTTGAGCGCCAGTCCCTCGACCAAAGGTGCGCAGCCAGGAATGTAAAGTTGGTCGGAAAAGGATGTTGACCCGAAATCGGTCGGGAACTGCAGGTAGTAGACGATACCGCTGCCTCCGTCGTGCGCGAAGACCTTGATCGGGTAGTTCTCGGCGGATGGACACAACAGCGGATTGGCGGCGGGGTCGGCGGCGACGACCGCATTGTCGACGGCGCTCAGCACTTGCGATGGCACGGTGGCGAAGCCTAGTCCGTGGATTACCGCCTCTTCGTCCGCCTGGTCGCTGCAACGGATGCGGTAGCCGCGTCCTTCGGAGATGAGCAGGGGATAGTGCAAGCGAGTGGCATTCAGCGTCGGATCCTCGAACAGGACGACCTTCGGTTCCTCGGCACGGGCAGGACCTGCGGTGATCGCCGCAAGCAGCGCCACCAACAGGAGCAGCGATTGGGCGATTCGGGTCATCTGGTTTTCCCCTTCCGCTCTATTCGACCAGGCTGAAGCGGCCTGGCCCGCAGGCTTGGCTGGTGTTGTCGTGTGCGATGTCGTTGCCCGGCAGCAGGAAACTGGCGCTGGAGGCGCTGTCGGCGAAACTGACCGCGCAGCGGAAGCCGGACACCGTAGAGGTGGTGAAATTCGCCGACGAACCGCGCTCGAGCTGGATAGCGGAGCCGACCGCAAGGCCCGCCGCCGTCGGCGCGAGCCCGTCCGAGCGGCCCGCCACGACCGCCCCGCGCAGCACCAGCGGATTGGCTGCGGCGATGTCGGTGAAGTCCATCCGCATCAGGCTGTCGGAGGTGAGCACCGCGCCGAAACGCGCGCGGACGAGGGTGGAACGGACTGGCGCTTGTGCCGAAATCAGCAGTCGCGCCCGAACGCCCTGGATCGCCAGCATGTCTGCTTCAACCCTGAGCCCGCGCGCATAAAGGTCGGCCAGGCACAGCGACGCGCCGCGCGCCATCGGCGACAGTCCATCCGCCACGGTGCCGATGGTCACATCGTCGAGCGCGACCGCGCCGTTTTGAGCGATCACGGCAACGACCTCATCCGTCGTTTGATCGGCAGCCCGCGATAAGTCGATCCGCTCGAGTTCGAGCCGCGACAACCCGTCCGCGACGATGATCACCCCGGTGGCGGACAGGATGCATGACGACGTGCCGGCCGGCACCCGGTTGGCGGTGCCGACGAGCCGCGTGCGGGCGACGCCGGGGGCCGGCGCCATATGCACCGTCTTGAACGGCAGTCCCTTCAAGATCAGTGTCTGCGGCGTCTTAACCGATGCGGGCAGTTCGAGCCTGAGATTCGCCCGCCCTGCGCAATCGCCCTCGGAGGAGAATTGCGCCAGCGTCAGCGTGCCGCCATCATTGATGCGGCGAACGCACGTATCACTGGCCGACCCTCGACAGTCGAAGCTGGTACCCGGCGGCGGAGCGGCGGTCAGCGCGCGATCCGTCTCGCCCATCCAGTCGCCAATGCCGGGGGCGGAGAGGCCGAGCGCCGATGTTAGAAGCGGGCAACCCGTGAAGGATAGCGCCCGCCCTTCCGCGAAAGTCCAGTCCAGTCGCGCATTGCCGAGGGGGTCGAGCGAGGTGATGGAGAGGCCTGCGGACAGCGGCGACAGGCCGAGGTCGATGCCCGGCTGCGCGAAGGCCGCGTGCTCGCGCTGATAGCCATCGCAGTTCGACAGACACAGGTCCACGAAGGGCGCCGAACGAAGCGCCGCTACCGCGTCGGCGCCGAGCAGGGTTACCGCCTCGGCCTCGGCGATACCGAAGAACGCTCGCAGCTTCGTCTCCGCCGCTTCGGCTGCGGCCGCATCGGCGATGATGTCGCGCGTAGCCTTGCCGTCGAGGCGCGCAATCGGCAGGTAGGAGGGCCGAGCGCCTTCGCCCGGTGGCGTGTAGCGCACGACATAGATCGTGTCGCCGATGCTTTCAGCGCTTAGGAAGGTTTCGAACCGGTGCAGGCTCCAGCGGGCCACGCTCGCCGCCGCAATATCCGATAGGCCCCCGAGATCGCTGCGTCCGCAATCGAGTACGAACGGTGTCCCGACATTGGGCGGCGCGGCAAAACCCTGGAGTACGCCCGGCAGTTGCAGCCGCTCGCGGATGGCAAGTGCCGCTTTGATCTCTGCGCAGGCGGTGGGCACGGCGAAATAGCCGGTGCCCGAGGGGGAAGGGAGATAGTAGTTGCCGGATGCCTCGACATCGGCCCAGATAGCGGTCGTCGCCTGCCAGTCGATATTGAACGCCGTCCCAGGACATGGCAGCCGAGGCTGCGCCCCAAAGCTGTTTTCAGCCTGAAGCTTGGCGAGCGTCGCCTCCGCGACGAGAGCGGTGTCGGGCAGGTGCAGCAACCTTTTCGCCTGACCCGCGCTGGAGCAGCCGGCGAGTTCCACCGCCTTGCCGTCGAAAAGCGCGACATAGACGTCGTTGTTCTGGTCGGTGACGAAAGCGGCAAGCTGCGGCTCGGCGCGGGCCACTGACGCGCCTGCGAGGATTAGGGTGAGCAATACGACCGCCCGTCTCATCTCAACTCGCTCAAGCAGCTTGCGGCGCGCGCGGGGTCCATGTTGACTTCGGTCATCAGCGGATCGAGGCCGGCTGACTGGCACAGCGCCTTGACGGTGATCGAATGCGGCCCTTGGAAGTCGACAGTAAGAGTTCCATTGGTGATCTGCCCGTTCTGGCCGACGCACAGCGGATTGTTGGCGAGCGCCGGCCGACGGCAGGTTCGGATGACGTCGGCCATCGCGCGGCGGTTGGTCAGTTCGCAGAAATAGATGCGGCAGAAGGCGGCCACCGCGGCGCGGTTCTCGGCATCGGCATTGATGATGCGCTTGATGTCTCCGACCAGTGCGCTCGCCTTGGCCTCGAAGGCGAGGCCGTCGACGCGCGTCTTCTCGCCCGCGATCTCGCCCGATCGTTCGGTGATCTTCGGCATCAGGTTGATGTTTTCCGAGGTTATGAACAGCCCGCCCTTCCACCGGTCGAACTCGTCGAGGATCGAGGTCGCCCTCAGGATCGCCTCTCGGTAGGCGTTGTAGATCGGCCCCATCTTGGTGTCGCGCGCCGCCTCATAGACCTGGTTCAAAGCGGCGTATTCCTTGTTCACCGTGTCGGCGCCCGCCTTGATGTCATCGATGCCGGCGCGCGAACTCTGCACTAGGCCCTCGGCTCGTTTCAGCTTGCGCGAGAACATCGCCGTGATCGGGCTCTCGACGCTGGCGAAGTAGCTCTCAATCACCTTGCCGGCCGCCCCATCGGCGAAGGCATCGATCTCGGTGTCGGACAGGTTGGAGATCAGGCCGCACTGGGCGTCGAAATCGGCGCTCAAGGGTCCGGCCTGGCACACGCTCATCTCGGCCAGCCTCTGATCGAGCGTTCGGTTCGAAGCGAGCCCGTCGGCATATTCGAACAGCGCATGGTTCCATTCGATCGCGTTCAGGTCGGCCTGGCTGTGGCGCCGGTCGCGGCAGAACAGTGTCTGCTCCATCCGGCTCTGGTTGCCCGAGGCGCGGTAGGCATCGAGATGGCGCGTCGCCTCCGCACAGTTCGCCAAGCCTGAAATCAGCCCGGCAAGTTGCTGGTGGACGGGCGGCAGTCCGCGGGTCTGCGCCTCCCGCATCAGGTTGGCCGCACGTTGGCTGTCGGCCGGACTGCGGGCCGGGCGATGGAAGACGCAGAGGCCTTGCTCGAAGGTCTTCAGCATGCCGTCCGGAATGGCCGGCCCCTCGCAGTTGGGAGCGTCGAGAACGCGCGATTCGATCGTATAGCCGGCGAGATTGTCGACGAAGAGGTCGCGCGCGGCTGCTCCCGTCGCGCTGAGCGCCAGGCCGAGCGCTGCTATGACCCCAACGGCTCTCATGGCGCGCTCGCGAAGATGAAATAGAGGGTGAACACGGCGCCGTCGAACGGACAATCGCTCGGCTGCAGCGACAGTCGGTACGAGCCGATCAGCGGCGCGCCGAGATAGGGCAGGATCAGGCTGGTGTCGTTCGACGGTCCGGGCGCGCGCGGGAATTTGCGCGCTTGGTAGCGATCCTGCACCCAGTAGCGGATGATCCGGTTGATCTCGTCGCCACTGTCGGCCTGGTTGAAGAAGGTCTGCAACGCCACCCGCTCCGGCCCAACCGAAATGTCTGCGCTGACCTCGCTCGATCCCTTGGTCAGCGGCTTGAAGACCAAGCCGCTGCCGCGGTGTTGCAAGGCGAAGCGGTTCCACTGTGCTCCCGTGCACTGGTAGTCTGTGCCGGCGAAGACATCGATCAGGGTCAGGTTCTTGCGCTCGCGGAATTTGTTGGGCGCCCACAGCGCGAAATAGCCGTTTGCCTTCATCAGCGCTTCGGTCGACGCGAACGGCGAAACCTCGAACTCGACATTCTCGTCGAGCGCCAGCTTGCGGGCGAAACCTGAATTGGCGGGCACGACGATCTGGGCGACATCGATATTGATCTGCCGCTCGTCGAAGAAGCGCTTGGCAACGATGTCGTCGATCATCGCCTGCAGCTGGGTTGCGTTGCGCACATAGACCATGGGCACTGTCGCCGCCTCGCCGGTGAAGGCCTGCACCACTTCAAAGCGGCGCCTCATCAGGTGCATCAGCCGGTTGGCGGTCTCGAGCACGCGCCGCTTAGTCACCAGATATTCGGGAATGCCCTTCATCAGATCGGCGACGGTGTCCTGGGTCGCGATGAACAGATTCTTGCGCGTCGCCGGATCGTCGATCTGTGTGACGAGCTTCGTCATGTCCTCCTGCTGCTTTGTAACCTCGGCCTGAACGTTGCTCTGGAATTTCAGGATGCTGTCCTGCAGCGCGCGGCTCTTGAGACCGAGATCCTTTGCCTGGTTCAGACCCGCGACGAGTTCCTCGGTGTTGCCGCGCGACTGCGTGATGCGCTGCTCGACGAAGGCGAGTTCGGCATCGTTCAGCGCCAGCATTTTGTCCTTCTGCCGGTCGCGCAGTTCATTGATCAGGTTGGTCGAGGCGTTTGATTCCTCGGCGAGGCCCGTCACGGTCGTCTGCGCGGCGCGGACGCGGTCGATGCGGCTGTTGGTTGCCGCGACCAGTTCGGCGACACGTGCGTTGTCCTGGTTGAGCTGGGCTTCCGACAGGGACAGCTTGTCTAGTTCGAGATTGAGGATCGCGATCTCGTTGGTCAGCCGGTCGATCGTGCGCTGTTGGTCGGTAATCTGGAAACTCAGCAAGTCGTTCTCGCGCGCCTGAAGATCGAGCCCGGCGAGGATGCGTTCGTGGTCGGACTTGAGCCGCGCCACCTGCTCGTCGATGCTGAGATCCTGGCTCTGGCAGTCGACCGCCGCCATCGAGCCCTGTAGCGCCAATTCCTTGATGTCCTGTGCCCCTTGCGCCAACCGGCCGGCCAGTTGGAAGTGCGTGTCGACCAGCGCCCTTGCCTTGAGCGCCTTGTCGAGATCGAGTTGCCCGATCGCCTGGCGGAGCTGCGTGAGACGCTGCTTCAGCGCATTGATTTCATTTATGTTCGCCTGAGTGATCTGGCCGGTGTTAATGATCGTCGACAGGATGGATTGGGCCGCCTCCAACGCCGCCCTGATCGGTTTGGCGACGTCCACCACAGTCGCGACCCCGCTGCCCAAACCGCAGGCGCAGGTGATGATTTCGGGTACCGCGGCGCCGATCGAATATGCACCTTGCACCGAAGTCAGGATGACCTGCGCGGCCTGTGTGGTGCCGTTGAACGCCACGAACCAGGCGATCACTTCCGACAACTGGCCGTCGACCTGGTCGCGCGCCTCCTCAAGGTCCGCCTTCCTCTTCGCGTAGAGGTCCCGCTCGGCTTCGTAGAGTTTCTTGGCGAAGTCCGTTTCCGTCTGGGAAAAAGAACCGCAATCGACGTTTGCAAGTTCCTGCGGCAGGGAGATGTTCGACGTGATCATCTGCTGGTCGGCGATCAGCGGCTCGACATCGGCGAAGTCGGCACTGCCGATGACGCACTTCATCAGGAACGCTTTCGCTTGTGTCTGCGAGTTCAAGAGCTGGGCCCGGAGGCCCGACTGACCGTCCGGGCCGCACATCTGGGCAACGTATTGGTTGCGCGTGAAGGCCGGCGTCACGGTCTGGCATGGCTGTTCGCCCGCGAGCAGCGGCGTGAACGGATGGTCGGCTGTATCTCCGATCAGGGCGAGCTGATTCTCGATGCCGCAAAGCTGCTCTCGGTCGACGGCCCGGCGGCGCTGATAGAGGTCGGTCTGGCGCAGTTGCAGTTCGGTGATTGTGTCGTTGGCGCGGGCGATCGCGCCCTGGTTGTTGGTGATCTGCGTTTGAAGGATCTGCCGCTGGCGAACCGCCTGTTCGAGCTGGTTGGCGTTGCGCTCGGTCTGGCGGGCATATTCGGTGATCTGGCTTTCGAGCGAGGAAATCTGCAGATCGAGGTTCATCTGCGTCATTTCCCAGTTCAGCAGCCAGCGCAGTTCGTTGCGCCGTTCGACTTCGGCCTCCTTGGAGAGGACGATCAGGTCGAGTTCCTGCCTGTCATTGATCTGGCGGCGCTGGTTTTCGAACTCGGCGATCTTGGTGCCGAGCTCGATTTCCAGCGATCTGATCTGCTGGCGATAGCCGAACGTGTCCTTCTCGGCGTCGACCGCGTTGATCTCTTGCTGGACGGTGGTGGCGAAGGTCTGTGCCTCGTGCTCCAGCTTGCCGATCTTGTGGGCGATAAGGTTGACTTCCTGGCTGCGGATCGTCCGCTCCTCGTCGAGCGCGCGGGTCGCTTCGCCTTCCTTGTTGGCGTACCACCGCTCAACCAGCGCCTCGACATTGCGCTCGACCTCGGTCAACCGCTGCTCGCTCTCGGCCAGGGCCTGCTGCAGTTCCTCGAACGGAATCGTCGTGAACTGCATCGGGTCGATGTTGAGGAACAGGAAGCCCTTGCGCACGCTGTCCATGCGCGCATCGAGGTCGCTCTGCTGCAGCAGCAGGTCGGCGCGCAGGTCGTCGTAGGTGGACTCGCCCGGAATATCCATCTGCGTCTCGACCAGCACCCACATCGCGGCCTCGTAGTTGGTGTAGGCCTTGGAGAGGTTGGGTTGGCTGTCGAGGCCAGCGCCTCCGACGGCGCCAAGCGTATCGTTGACCAGGAAGTCGAGCGCCTTGACGCGTGCTTCCGAGACGGTCTGGTACCAGACGTCCCCGGTGTTCATCAGCAGCTGGATCTTCAGTGAGGACAGCGCCGTCAGCTGCCGCACGAAGGTGCGGTAACTTGCATCTTCTCCCGCCGCGGTGCCCTGGTCACCGCCCTGTTGTCGGGCGAGAATGCGAAGACCTCGGTCGACGATCTCAATGCCTTGCCGGCCGAATTCCTGCGCCGATTGCGGCGAAACGGGCGTATCGTTGCGGCTGACGCCGCTTGCCGACGACAGGAAGGGCATGTCGGCGGCGAGGAACAGGCGATAGCGTCCAAGTTGCAGGTGGCAGTCGAAATCGCACACGATCGCCAGCCGTCCGGTCGCCTCGTCGCCGCAGGTCGTCAGGAACTGTTCGAGCTCGGTGGCGACTTCACCCATGTATTTCACGTCGGCGCGGAAATTGGCGATCTTGAGCAGCGTCGTCAGCTCGCCGGCATGGCCGGCCGCCGCGTCGACATCGAGCGCCATGCAGTCCTGCGCGCGCGCCATTCCCGCCGCGCCGAAAACGATGCTGACGACCAGTCCGCAAAGCAGGAAGAACCGTCTCATGGTTGCCCCGTCGACAGAAAGACCTCGGAAATCTGGCGCACGTGCCGTGCAAGCTCGGCCATCTGCGCCTTGGAAAGCGATGGATTCTGGAACCGCCCGACCACCGCCCGGGCATGGTTGATGCAGTCCTCGTAGGGGCCGTTGATCGTCGCGGTCAGAGCACCGGTGTCGAGCGTGAGATCCAGCCCCGAATACGCTCCGGCCAGTCCTGCGCAGGAAGAAAGCTCGGCGGTGATCGCCGGATCGTCGACGACATGCGCGAGCCCGGACAGAGCCGTCATGACGCTTTCTATCTGCCCGACGATCTGCGTCATCCGTGCCTTGCCGTCTTCGAACTCCTTCAGCGATTCCGGCTGGTTGAGGCTGGAGAGGTCGACGGCCTGCAGCGCGGCGATCGTCTCGGCTGCCTTCAGCTGATCCTCCTTGACGAGGACCATGTTAGCCTGCGCGTTGCCAAGCACACGCTCCAGCTCCATCACCTCGGCCGACTTGATCGACACGTCCATCTCGTTGACCAGCGACTGGTATTCGGTCGAAGCGGCGTTCATCAGGTTGAGCGTGTCGTCGACCTTCGTCCTGACCGCCTTGACGATTTGCGCGCGCACCCGCGTCTCGATCAGGTCGGTCGTTTCGGCCCGGCCGCGTACCGGCCTGACCGAACAGACCAGTTTCGCCAGCGCGTCCGAGCCGAGCCGAGCACGCACTGCCTCGACGATCGGGAACAGCGGACGCCATGCCGCGGGCAGCGCGTCCATGCTGGCGCCCGACAAAGGTCCAGCATTGATCTCGTTCATCCGCGTCAGGTGTCGGCATTTCTCCGGCAGGTCGGCCCCGGAGAAGTAAAGCCGCCCGGTAATCAGATAGGCCTCTACGGCGGCGGCGTATTGTCGGCCAACGAGCGCGGCGAGCTCTTCGGCGCTATCGGTCGAGATTGGGGCGAAGAAGCGGTAGCGGCTTAGGTAGATCTCCGACCACGCGAGCCGTCGCATCAGCACCGAGGCGTCGTCGGCCGAAAGCGGGATGATCGGAAAGCCGACGCTGCGGCTGCCGCCGGAGGAGCCCGACGCCTCGCCGATCACCTCGCCGGCGAAGGGCAGGCCGAAATCGGGCTGCGTTGCCTCGTGGCTCGGTTCGACGGCGGCGGGACCGGGGGCGAGCAGGTTGAACCGGCTCGTCTCGGGCGTTGCGTTCGAGAGCGTCGCGTTCCAGAAGCCGTCGAGTTTCTCGGAAGTGTAGGCGCGCTCCAGGATCGATGCGGCGCTGGCCGCGTCGGCCAGGACGCAACTGACGATCAGAGACAACGCGATGTCTCGGAGGCTTGTCATCGGCAGTACCACACCCTGTCTGCCGCGCCAGCCTGGGCGCAGATCCCGGTCGCGGCACCGTGCGCCTTCCAGTCTGCCTTTATCTTGGCGAGATCGTTGAATGCCCCTTGGGCCGCGTTGTCGGCATGAACCTCGGCGTCCAGCCGCCAGAAGGGCTTTGCCGGATCGGTGGGCAGCAGCACTCCGATCATGTTGATGTGGAAGGCGGAGACCTTGAGAAAGTCTTCCGCGCTGGCGACCGTGTTGCGATTGAGATTGGCGTATTGCTCTGGCGTGACGTTGCCGAGCGCCCGCTTGAATTCTCCCTCCGAGACTTCGACCGAGCGCAGCATCTGCGTCGTATTCGCGGCCAGGCCGTCGAGAATCGAGGTGTTGGCGACCAGCGTCGCGCCCGCCCCGGTCACCGGTCCGAAGATCTCAGCGAAAATGGCGCGGATCGCCTTCAGATGCGTTTCGGCCGACTTGATTTCGACGCGGCGCAGGGCGATCCCCGTTTCGAGGTCGGACGCCCGACTGACGAAGCTTCTCAGCGCCAATTGCAGCGTGTCGAACGACGAACGAGCTTCCGGCGGCGGCTGCAGGAACACCGAGCGTGCATAGCGTACGGCCTCGCTACGGGCGATGTCCTCGACCGTGGCGCGTGTCAGCGCCGATTCCGGGCAGCCGGTGACGTCGCCGAGGTCGGTCAGCATCTGCGCGGCATGATAGATTTGATCCATCTGGCGCATCGTGCCGAACGAGCCGCTGGTGGTGAACTCGGCCTCAACGCCGGACAGGTAGTCGGTCAGGTATTCGCGCGCGAACTTCACCATCTCGCACTGCACGCCGGCGGCGCGCTCGCGGATGTGGCGGCCGTAAAACGATGCACCGACGAAGTATTTCTGGTCGGGCGTCGGTTCGAACCGCTCGACGAAGAGCGACTGGATAACGGTATCATATTCGCCGCACGCATAAGTGCGTTCGAGGCATGCGGAGTCGGTCTGCAGGTCGCACTGTGACAGCGCCTGGCCGCACATTTGCTGAGCTGCGGCAAGGTTAGTTCCTCCGCCGCAGACAAGAAGCGCTGCCAGGGCGATCGCTGGATTGAAGACGTGTTTCTTCAGCAAGACGAGCAAAAGAAAATGCACGAAAGCCCCCCGGCCACCGGAGCGGCGGCCTCATCGCTCTTTACAGGCAATATCTTTGCAAGTTCAATTTTGTATTGGGTCGCTACAGCGAGGATCGGCCACAAAAAGTGTGGCTAATTCAAATTCAACTTCGCCGAATAACGCATTTATAGAATGTAAACTAAAACGGATTGGCGACCAATGCACCTGATTTTTGGCTTCCGTTACGGAAATCCGTGCCAAAGTGTCGACGCGGTTAACGTATCGTAAAGAATTGCCTTTCCCGCGGCTTTCGATCCAGTTGCTTGAACGTCTAAGCTTTTGTTCAAAAGGAAATCTGGCTCGGCCGGCACGAACGTCGCCGATGAGACGGAGGCGCTCGTGTCGGGACAATAGCTGGGCGTACCGGAACCGCGCGTGACGCCGGATTGAACGACAACGTCAACAAGATCTCCGTCGATCTCAGCGACCGGTGGGTGCGGCGGGTCAGAGTAGCTAGTACCTTCGACACGACCGTCGGCGAGCTCGGTGTCATTGGAGAGCACAGCATACTCGATCTGCGCCTACATCCCCTATGGAATCAAGACGCTTCGAAAGGGGAGAGGGCTACAGCGTAGAACGGCGTGCACAAAGACAGGTCTACTTTGCGCCGCAAGTCGGTCGTAGAGTTGAGCCTTGCCGTTGACCAAAGCTGCCGTTCGTCGGATCATGAAATTAATAGGCGGCGTGGCCAAGACCATGCCCGTTTCTTCTCAGACTAAAACTGCGCAGAGGTTCAGCTTCATCGTTCGAGGCAGATCGCCACGCCCTGGCCGCCGCCGATGCAGAGTGAGGCCAGGCCTTTGCGGGCGTTGCGCCTCGTCATCTCGTGGAGCAGCGTCACCACGATGCGGCAGCCGGATCCGGCCAGCGGATGGCCGAGCGCGATGGCGCCGCCGCTGATGTTGATGATCTCCTCGTTCCAGCCCATCTCGCGGTTGACCGCGATGGCCTGCGCGGCAAAGGCCTCATTGATCTCCATGACGTCGAGCTCGTATGGTTGCCAGCCGGCCTTCTCCAGCGCAAGGTGTGAGGCCGCGACCGGCCCCAACCCCATGTCCATCGGCTCGACCCCCGCCGAAGCATAGGACGCGATGCGGGCGAGGGGCTTTAGCCCGAGTTCGTTCATCCGTGTTTCCGACATCACAAGTACGGCTGCCGCACCGTCGTTGAGGCCGGAGGCGTTGCCGGCCGTGATCGTCCCCGCCCGATCGAAGACCGGCTTTAGTCGACCAAGTCCTTCGAGGGTAGTCGCGGGGCTTGGATGCTCGTCGCGGTCGACGATGACATCGCCCTGCCTGGTCTTTATCGAGACAGGGACGATCTCGTCACCGAACCTTCCCGAGCGGATGGCGGCGTCGGCTTTCTCCTGCGAGCGCAACGCGAAACGGTCCTGCTCGTCGCGTGTGATCTGGTAGCGCTGCGCCAGGGACTCGACCGTGACGCCCATATGGACCTGATGGAAGGCGTCCCACAGCCCGTCAGTGATGATCGAATCCTTGACGACCCGGTCGCCCATGCGCACGCCGCCGCGAATGCCTGACATGAAATGCGGCGCCGACGTCATCGAGTCCTGTCCGCCGGCGATCACGCAATCGGCGTCGCCGCAGCGTATGGCCTGCGCGGCAAGATGGATCGACTTCTGTCCGGCGCCGCACACCTTGTTGACCGTCATCGCCGGCACGCTGACCGGCAGGCCGCCCCTGAGCGATGCCTGCCTTGCCGGGTTCTGCCCGGCGCCACCGGTCAGCACCTGGCCCATGATCACCTCGCTGACGGCATCGGTCGCAACCCCGGTTTCGGCGAGCATCGCTTGAATGAGCTGCCCGCCCAGTTCCGCCGCCGAGAGGCTGGCGAGCGCGCCGTTGAGCTTGCCGATCGGCGTGCGTTTGGCCGCGACGATATACACCGCATCCTGCAATTTTCCGTCCTCCACCTCCGCGGCACACAGGCTGTGCTCGCCGCTTGACATTCTGGTTATAACCAATAATCTGAAAGCAACATGCAGACAAGATGACGGCTTCGTGCCGGCCTGCATTCCGGGAGGAAATCCATGTCATCCGTGCTTTGGGCGCCGGCGCCAGCCGCGTTCGAATCGTCCAACCTTGCGCGCTTTTGCCTGGCCAACGGCTTCAACCCGCGCGACTACGAGACGCTGCATCGCTGGTCGGTCAGTGATCCCGGTGCGTTCTGGCGGGCGGTGTGGGACTTTGCCGGCGTGATCGGCAATCCCGGCGCACGATCTTTCCTGCGGGATGATCAGCAGCCGATGACGCAGAGCCGGTTTTTCCCGGACGCATCGCTCAATCTCGCGGAAAACCTGCTGCGGGGCGACGATGATCGGGTCGCGGTCATCGAGGCCGACGAGAGCGGCCATTTCCGCACCTTCACCCTTGGCGAGTTGCGTAGGCTCGTCGCCAGCACCGCGCAAGGCCTGCGCGTGGCCGGCGTGGTCAGCGGCGACAGCGTCGGTGGCATCCTGCCCAACCGGGTCGAAGGCCTGGTGGCGCTTCTGGCGACGCTTTCGATCGGCGCTGTCTGGTCGTCCTGCTCGCCCGATTTCGGCGCCGCGGCGATCGTCGACCGGCTCGGCCAGATCGGCGTCAAGGTGTTGTTCGCAGCACCGCGCTACCGCTATGCGGGCAAGGAGCACGACATCTCCGGCAGGCTAACCGAGATCGTCGCGGCGATGCCGACGGTGACCACGCTGGTGCTGACCGGCGACGATAAGCCCGCCATGCCGGCGGCTGTTGCTTTCGAGGATTTCGGCGCACACGCTCCGTTGGCCTTCGAACGCGTGCCCTTCGATCATCCGGCCTATGTGCTTTACACCTCGGGTACCACGGGTGCGCCCAAGGCGATCGTCCACCGCGCCGGCGGCGTCCTGCTCCAGCATCTGAAGGAGCATCTGCTGCATGGCGATGTCCGCCCCGGCGACGTCATGAGCTGGTACACCAACACGGCCTGGATGATGTATCATTGGCTGATCTCGGGCCTCGCCTGCGACGCGGCTGTTGTGCTCTATGACGGCGCGCCGATCCTGAAGACCGCTGATGGCCTCGACCCCA
Organism: Mesorhizobium sp. 131-3-5; assembly: GCF_016756575.1. Lineage (NCBI taxonomy): Bacteria > Pseudomonadati > Pseudomonadota > Alphaproteobacteria > Hyphomicrobiales > Phyllobacteriaceae > Mesorhizobium > Mesorhizobium sp. 131-3-5. The sequence goes on along the minus strand of NZ_AP023254.1, from coordinate 5,911,169 downwards.
GTCCGCTGTGGACAATGGCGCAGCGTGCAAGCGTCACGCATTTCGGCACCAGCCCGAAATATCTGGCGACGCTGGCCGCCGAAGGCTACGCGCCGGGACGTCTGCACGACCTGTCCTCGCTGCGCTCCCTGCTCTCGGCCGGTGCGCCGGTCTCGCCCAGCCAGTTCGACTGGGTCTACGCGCATGTGAAGCAGGACATGATCTTTGCCTCGATCTCGGGCGGCACCGAGATCATCGGCTGTTTCCTGCTCGGTTCGCCGATCCATCCGGTTCGCCGTGGCGAACTGACAGTGAAGGGGCTGGGCCTCGCGGTGGTTGTCATGGACGAGCGCAATGCGCCGGTCATAGGCAGGCAGGGCGACCTGGTCTGCACCGAACCGTTCCCGTCCATGCCGCTGACATTCTGGGGAAAGGACGGCGACGCGCGCTACCACGCCACCTATTTCGCGGCACGCCGGGAAATCTGGACGCATGGCGATGTCGCGGAGATGACCACGCATGGCTCGGGGATCATCCATGGTCGATCGGACACGACGTTGAAGCCCGGCGGCGTGCGCATCGGCACGGCCGAAATCTACGCCGCCTGCGAAAACTTTGCCGAGATCGAGGATTGCCTGGTGTTCGGCGCGCCGGTCGAAGGCGACGAGGAGATCGTGCTTTGCGTCAAGCTCAACGACGGTTTTGAGCTGACGCCTGAGTTCGCCGCGCAGATCCGCCGCGCCATTCGTGAAGGCGCATCGCCGCGCCACGTGCCGCATCGCATTCATGCGGTGCGGGCCGTGCCCTACACGCTCAACGGCAAGAGGGTGGAAGGTGCGGCGCGAACGACGCTCGAGGGCAAGCCGGTGAAGAACATGGCTTCGCTTGCCAATCCTGCATGCCTCGAGGAATACCGCGCGCTCGATAGGAGCAAGGCGGCATGAGCCGGGCCAGGGGAGCGATCGTCGGCATCGGCGAATTGAAGCCGCAGCGCCTGACCAGCGGCGTGACGACGCTGGAGATGATCGCGGAGGTCTCGCGCCTGGCGGTGTTCGATGCCGGGCTGGAGCCGAGCGCGATCGACGGGCTTCTGGTCGGGCCGCAGGTCGGCGAGACGCCGCAACATGTCCCGGCAACGATTGCCGAGTATCTCGGTCTGGCGCCGACCATGACCAATGTCGTCGACCTCGGCGGCGCTTCGGGTGCGGGGATGGTCTGGCGCGCGGCGGCGGCCATCGAGGCCGGCATGTGCGAGACGGTGCTGTGCGTGCTCGCCAACAATCGCGAGGAGGCAGCACCGCGCTCGCCCAACCGCAATCCGATCCGCGAGTTCGACGTACCGTTCGGCGCCTCGGGCGCCAACATCTCCTACGCGCTGCTGATGCAGGCCCATATGGCGCAGCATGGCTCGACAGCCAGGGATTTCGCGCTGATCGCCGCGGCGGCGCGGGCCAACGCACAGCTCAACCCGGACGCAATCTTCTTCGGCAAACCGGCGGATGCGGACGCCGTGCTGGCTTCGCCGATGATCGCCTCGCCATTGCATCTCTACGAAATCGTCATGCCGGTTGCCGGCGGCGAGGCGGTGATCGTCACCTCGGCCGAACGTGCTCGCTCGCTGCCCAGAAGACCTGTGCATCTGCTCGGCGCCGGCGAGAAGGTCACGCATCGCGCGGTCAGCCAGGCGCCCAGCCTGACCTCCGGTCCGCTGAAGAGCGCCATGGCCCGGGCCTTCGCGCAGTCCGGAACCCAGGCCAATGAGATGGACCTACTCTCGCTCTACGACTGCTACACGATCATGGTCGCCACGACGATCGAGGACGCCGGGCTCTGCGCGCCGGGCGCGTTCGGCGCATGGCTGCGTGACCACGATCTCTCTCACCGGGGCGACAAGCCGCTCAACACCCATGGCGGCCAGCTCGGCTTCGGCCAGCCGGATCTTGCCGGCGGCATGACCCATGTCGTCGAAGCGGTGCGGCAGCTGCGCGGCGATGCTGGCGAACGCCAGATTGGCAAGGCCGGCCTCGCGCTTGTCACCGGCAATGGCGCGACGATGAGCGAGGCGACCGCGCTCGTGCTGGGAGCCGGCTGATGCCCATCGATTTCAACGCCTTGAAGACCCCGGCCCCGACGAGCACCGCGCTGACCCAGCCATTCTGGGATGCGGCGGCGCAAGGGCGGCTGAAAATCCAGCACTGCGAGGACTGCGGCAAGGCCGTGTTCTATCCACGCCCGATCTGCCCGCATTGCTGGGGCAAGCGCCTTGTCTGGAAAGAGGTGTCGGGCAAGGGCAGGCTGAAATCCTTTTCGCAAGTGCACAAGCCGGGCCATGCCGGCTGGTTGCCGGCGGCACCTTACGTGGTCGGGCTGGTCGAACTGGCCGAGGGTCCGACCATGCTGAGCTTCATCCTGCCTGGCGCACAGCCGCCCAGGGCAGGGGACGCGTTGCAGCTAGCGCCGACGGCGATCGGCGGCCGCGTCCTGCCAGCCTTCAAACCAGTCGAAACCGCAACAGAGGAGGAAGCCGCAATGAGCACCGAGACGAAAGACGGCTGGGCAGGCGTGGTGAAAGGCCGCCCGCAAGTCGGCGCCTTTGCCGAACGCACGCGGCGCACGCGCGCCAGCGACATCGAAGCCTTCACCGACATCACCGGCGACCGCAATCCGCTGCACTATGACCGCGCGCTCGCCGAGAGATCGGTGTTCGGCAAGCTGATCGTCCAGGGCGGCGTCACCTCAGGCATCCTCAACGCGCTGGTCGCCGAAGACCTGCCGGGACCCGGCACCGTGTTCCTCGAAGTCGCCTGGAAGTTCGTCAAGGCGGTCGGGGTTGACGAGGAGATCACCGGACGCGTCGAGGTCAGGGAGGTGCGCCCCGACAAGCCGATCTGCAAGATCGAGACATCAGTGCGCAACGGCCAGGGCGAGCTTTGCCTCACCGGCACGGCCACGGTGTTCACCGTTCCGCTGCAAGGCGCGTGATCGCGATGGAAGACAGCCGTCCCGGCGTGGCGGCCGACAGCGAACGCTGGCGTGTGCTGTCACTGCTTTGCCTGGCTGTCGTTCTGTCGCTGACCACCTGGTTCTCAGCAACTGCCATCCTGCCTGAGCTGAAGCAGGACCTTGCGCTCACTGCCGGCGCGGAGGCGTGGCTGACCAACGGTGTCCAGGTCGGCTTCGTGATCGGCGCGCTGGCGGCGAGCCTGGTCAACCTTCCCGACCTGATGCGGCTCAGCCGTCTGATGGCGGCGGCAGCATTGGTCGCCGCGTTCGCCAATGCAAGCCTGCTGTTTCATCCCGGCCCGGGCGGCGCCATCGCCGCGCGCATCGTGACCGGAGCGGCACTCGCCGGCGTCTATCCGCCGGCCCTGAAGCTGGTCGCGACCTGGTTCACGCGCGACAGGGGGCTGGCGCTCGGCGCGGTCATTGGCGCGCTGACCATCGGCTCGGCGCTGCCGCATCTCTTCCGCGCCGCCTCAAGCGCGCTCGACTGGCAGCCGGTGGTTGCCGCCGCCAGCCTGGCGACAACGATCGGCGCGCTGCTGTTCCTGCTGTTTGCCAGGGAAGGGCCCTATCCTTTCGGCAAGGCGGTGTTCGAGCCGTCGCGCATCGGCCAGGTGTTTCGCGAGAAGCCGCTGCTGCTCGCCAATCTCGGCTATCTCGGCCATATGTGGGAACTCTACGCCATGTGGGCCTGGCTGCTTGCCTACACGCGCGCCGCTTTCGAAGCGCAGGCGATTGGAACGGCCGCTATCGCCTCGCTGTCGACCTTCTTCGTCGTGGCCTCCGGCATCCTCGGCTGCCTGCTCGGAGGCTATCTCTCGGACCGCATCGGCCGAACGGCGACCACCGCCGGCATGATGATCGTCTCGGGAAGCTGTGCACTGCTGATGGGCTTCCTGTTCACGGGGCCGCTCTGGCTGTTCATGCTGGTCGCCATCGTCTGGGGCATTTCGGTGGTCGGCGATTCCGCGCAGTTTTCCGCTGCCGTCACCGAACTCGCCGACCGCCGCTTCGTCGGCACGGCGCTGTCGGTGCAGCTCGGTGCCGGTTTCGCGCTGACGGTGCTGGCCATCTGGCTGACACCGCGCTTCGCCGACCTCATCGGCGGCTGGCGCTGGGCCTTCCTGCTGCTCGTTCCCGGGCCGCTTCTCGGGGCTTCGGCCATGCTGTGGTTGCGAAACTTGCCGGAGAGCGTGAATATGGCCGGCGGCCTCCGCTAGTGGAGGACGCTGCCGCTCTCTGAGTCGCGGCAAAATGATTTGCGGCGGGTTGAATGGAACAAACGACCAGAATGCGTGGGCGTCCTCGCTACGACCAGGAAGATGCCGGGGCCGCCGAGGCGTTCCGCACGATCGGTTCCAAGGTCGAACTGAATCGCGACGAGGCCGCACCGCTGTGGGTGCAATTGCGTAACCAGGTCGAGGAAGCCATCAACACCGGCCTGCTGGCGGCCAATTCGCGCATCCCTTCCGAGCAGGCGCTGTGCGACTTCTTTGGCGTCTCGCGCCCGGTCGTGCGCGCCGCGATCGGCTCGCTGTCCAGCGAAGGCCGCATCATCAAGATGCCCCGCAAGGGCATGTTCGTCGCGGCACCGCGCGAGCATGTCGACTTCATGACCGCCAATCTCGGCGTGTTCGACGACCTGACGGCGAAAGGCCACAAGGTCTCGACGCGCACGCTCGAAATCTACCGCTGCCCGCCGAACGAGAAGGAGTCCAAAGTCTTCGGCATTCCTGCCAATGGCAGCGTGGTCCGCATCAGCCGCGTCTACATGACCGACGGCGCGCCGATTACCATGACGCGCATCAGCCTGCCAGGGCACCGGGTGCCCGGTCTCGAAAACATCCTGTCGGAAAACCAGTCGATTTTCGGCACCATCCGCGCGGTGTTCGGCCTGACGGTGAAGCGCGCCGATCGCTGGCTGCGCGCGGCGTTGCCTACCAAGGAAGAGGCCGAGCAGATGGGCGTTGCCGCCAACACGCCGCTGATCGAAATCGAGTCGATCGCCTATGACGCGGACGGTGCGGCGCTCGAATATTACGAGGCCTTCTACAACTCCTCCGTCGCCCGCATCCACATGGCGGTCGAGCAACCGTCCGCGACGGTGAACGGTGTCGATCGCACCTGAGTTTTCACAGCACAAAAAAGATTCCGTTTTCTGGTTATAACCAGATTGACGGACCAGGGAAGCTTCTGTAACGTCCTCGTCATGGGGCCGGGAGGAGCCTGACCCAGGCATTATCAGGACCGGCTGGCTTGCGACGCCGCTTCGGCGGCGAGGGGAAGATTTTGCCCGCGCCAAGCCTGATCCTGATGGAGGATTTGCATGGACTACCGGTCGCAATTCGACCTGACGGACGAGGTTGCCGTCGTCACCGGCGGTGCCAGCGGCATCGGTCTGGAGGCCGCCAAGGCGCTCGGCACCTGCGGTGCGCGCATCGTCCTGCTCGACGTGAATACGCAGGGCCTGGATGCAGCCGCCGAGGCGCTTAAGAAGGCCGGTGTTGGAAGCGTCGATGGCCGCGTGCTCGACGTCACCGATCCGCGTGCCGTCGAGGCGAAGGCCGCCAAGATCGTCAGCGATTTCGGCCAGGTCGACATACTGGTCAACAGCGCCGGCATCGCTCGCCTAAACACCGCGCTCGACACATCAGACGAGGAATGGCGCCTGGTGATGGATGTCAACGTCAACGGCGTCTACTGGGCCTCGCGCGCTTTCGGCCGGTCCATGGTCGCCCGCAAGAAGGGCTCGATCGTCAATCTCGGCTCGATGTCGGGCCTGATCATCAACCGTCCGCAGACCGCGCCGTCCTACATGGTGAGCAAGGGCGCCGTGCACATGATGACCAAGGCGCTCGCCGTCGAATGGGCGAAGTCAGGCGTTCGCGTCAACGCGCTCGCGCCCGGCTATGTCGGCACCGAGATGACGTTGAAAATGCGCGAGCGGCCCGAACTCTTCAACACCTGGATCGACATGACGCCGATGGGCCGGCTCGGCGAGCCGCACGAGATCGCTTCGGCGATCCTGTTTCTCGCCTCGCCGGCGTCGAGCTACGTCACCGGCGCGATCCTGTCGATCGATGGCGGCTACACGGCCTGGTGAGGGCCGAGCAAGGATTGGAATATCGCATGACCGTTTCGGACCTAGAGGCACGCCAGGCAATCATCGACGCCTGCCTGGAGATGAACGCGCTGGGCATCAACCAGGGCACGTCAGGCAATGTCAGCAGGCGCCATGGCGAAGGCATGCTGATCTCGCCGACCAGCACGCCTTACGAGACGTTGGTGCCCGAGGACATCGTCTTCATGGCCTGGGACGGTGAGGTCGACGGGCGCCTGCCGCCGTCAAGCGAGTGGCGTTTCCATCTCGACATCATGAAGGCGCGGCCCGAGGTCAACGCGGTCGTCCACGCGCATCCGACCTACTGCACGACCATCGCCATCATGGGCAGGAAGATACCGGCGATCCATTACATGGTGGCGGTTGCCGGCGGCAGTGACATTCGCTGCGCTCCTTACGCCACCTTCGGCACGGCGGAGCTCTCGGCGCATGCGGTAGAGGCGCTGCGCGACCGCAAGGCCTGCCTGCTCGCACAGCACGGCATGATCGCGGTCGGTTCCAGCCTCAGCCAGGCGATGTGGCTGGCGGTCGAGGTGGAAACGCTGGCGCGCCAGTATCACGGCGCCCTGCAGATCGGCGAGCCGCCGATCCTGTCCGAGGAAGAGATCGAAAACGTCATCAAGCGCATGGCCAGCTATGGCCTGCGCGACAAGGAGGCTGCTGCCTGAGCCGCAGTCATCTGGCAGAATCCTCCGGGAAGGCCCGGAGCGATCAACAAGGGAGGAATGAAATGACCGGATCCATGAAAGGCCTCGTCAAGGCGCTCGCTTTGGGGTTGGCGGCGGCTTGCAGCCTGGCTGCCATATCGAGCGCGAGTGCCGAGGAACTGTCGCTGAAGGGCAAGCGTATCGGCGTCTCCGCTATCGGCACCGATCACTATTGGGACCTGATGGCCTTCCGCGGCATCCAGGACCGGGTGAAGGAGCTGGGCGGCGAAGTGATCGCGCTCGACGCCGGCCGCAAGGACCAGCAGCAGATCGCGCAGCTGCAGACGTTGATCGCGCAGAAGCCAGACGCCATCATCGAGCAGCTCGGCAATCTCGAAGTGCTGAACCCGTGGCTGCAGAAGATCCGCGATGCCGGCATCCCGCTGTTCACCGTCGACACCGCGACACCGCACGCCATCAACAACACCACCTCCAACAACTACAATATCGGCGCCGAGATCGCGCTACAGATGGTCGCCGACATGGGCGGCAAGGGCAATGTGCTGGTCTTCAACGGCTTCTACAGCGTGCCGGTCTGCAAGATCCGCTACGACCAGCTGAAATATGTGCTGACCTCGTTCCCCGACGTGAAGATCGTCGAACCGGAACTACGCGACGTCATCCCGAACACCGTGCAGAGCGCCTATTCCAACGTCACCGACATGCTGACCAAGTCGCCCGAGAAGGGTTCGATCGGCGCAGTGTGGGCCTGCTGGGACGTGCCGCAGATCGGCGCCACGCAGGCGGTCGAGGCGGCCGGCCGCAACGAGGTCAAGACCTACGGCATCGACGGCAGCCCGGAAGTCATCAAGATGGTGATGGATTCGAAGTCGTCCGCCGGTGCCGTGGCAGCGCAGCAGCCCTATGAGATCGGCAAGACTTCGGTTGACAATGCCGCCAGATATCTTGCCGGCCAGAAGGTGGCGCCCTTCACCTTCGTGCCCGCGGTGCTGATCAACAAGGAAAATGCCGCCGAAAAGGGAAAACCCTTCCTCGACGCGGCCGAGAAGGCTGGCGTTAAATAGGCTGAGCGTAACGGCGGGCAGCCAAGCCTTTGTGGCTGCCCGCCATCATCAACCAGGATTGACGGCCATGCAGACAGCAAAGCGTGAAATTGCTGTATCGATGACGGACATATCGAAGCGGTTCGGCCCGGTGCGTGCGCTGGAGAACGCAAACCTTCAGATTGCGCGCGGCTCGATCCTCGGCCTTGTCGGCCAGAACGGCGCCGGCAAGTCGACGATCATCAAGGTGCTGGCCGGCATCATCAAGCCGGACAGCGGCACCATCGTCATCAATGGCGAGACCGTGACCTCGCTGTCGCCGGCATCGGTCGAAAAGCTCGGCGTGCATTTCATCCATCAGGACAGGCTGCTGGTGCCGACCGCGACGGTCGGCGAGGCGGTGTTCCTCGGCCACGAAATCGGCTTCGGGCCGTTCGTCAGCCGCCGCGCCATGGAGCGCAAGGCGGCCGATCTGTTGAAGCGGTTCTTCGGCATGGAATTGCCGGCGGGAACCCTGGTCAAGGACCTGACCACGGCACAGCAGAAAGTCGTGCAGATCACCCGGGCGCTGGCGCAGAAAGCCTCGGTGCTGGTGCTCGACGAGCCGACGGCGGCCTTGGTCAAGCGCGAGGTCGACCGCCTGTTCGACGTGCTGCGCCGGCTGCGCGACGACGGTATCGCCGTGGTCTTCATTTCCCACTACATGCAGGAGATCGAAAAGCTCTGCGACCGTGTCACGGTGATGCGCAACGGCACCGATGTAGGCACAGTCGACCCGCGCGAGACATCGATCGATGCGATCATCTCGATGATGATCGCCCGCGATGTCGGCGAGATGTTTCCCAAGCGTTCTGTCACGTTGGGCGCGCCGGTGCTCGAAGTCGCCAATCTGCGCCTCGGAGGCGGTTTCGAAAACATCGGCTTCAATGTTCGCGCCGGCGAGATCGTCGGCCTCACCGGCCTGCTCGGATCCGGTGCCAAGGAGATCGTACAATGCCTGTTCGGCCTCAAGACCGCCGACGGCGGCTCGATCACGGTCGAGGGCAAGCAACTCGCGCTGTCGACGCCGGTCAAGGCGGTACGCGACGGCATCGCCATGCTGCCGGAGGACCGCCGCGCGCATGGCGTGGCGCTTGGCCTGTCGGTACGCGAGAATATTTCGCTGGCCAGCCTGCGCCGCTATTCGAAGAGCGGGCTGGTCAGCCGCAACAGCGAGAACCAGGCGGTCGACGGACTGATCAAGGAATTGTCGATCAAGACGCCGCATCGCGACGCGCTGGTGCGCGAACTCTCCGGCGGCAACCAGCAAAAGGTGGCGATCGCCAAGTGGCTGAGCTGCCAGTCGCGTGTCTATGTTCTGGACGAGCCGACGGTGGCCGTCGATGTCGGCGCCAAGGTCGAGATCTACAATCTGTTGAACCGGCTGTCGGGCGAGGGCGCGGCGATCCTGCTTCTGTCGTCCGACCTGCTCGAACTGGTCGGCGTCTGCGACAGGGTGCTGGTTGTTTATCGCGGCCGGCTTGCCGGTACCTTCTCCGGCCCGTCGATGAACAGCGACGCGTTGCTCGCGGCCTCTTCAGGCGCCCGCTCGAACGCTGATGGAATGGCGGCATGAGCGCGACAACTCTCCACACTGAGGCCGGCGCGTCCGATGAAACCCGCACCACCGGCAAAAGTGCCGGCCGGCGCTTCGCCACCCTCGTCGTGCGGCTCGGCGCGATTGCCGCCTTCGCCGCGATCATGGCCTATTTCGTCGTCTTCGCGCCGGGCTTCACCTCGACCTTCAACCTCATCAATGTCGTCGAGCAGTCGGCGATCCTGGGCGTGCTCGCCTATGGCATGACGTCCGTCATCATTGGCGGCGGCTCCGATGTCACCGAAGGCGGCATAGACCTGTCGATCGCCGCCAATATGGGGCTATGCGCGGCTGTCTACGCGACGCTGTTGTCGATGGGCTATGGCGACTTCCTGTCCGTGCTCGCGGCCATCGCCGTCGGCATGGCGGTTGGCGCGCTGAACGCCCTTGCCGTTGTCGGTCTTGGCATCCTGCCGCTGCTGGCGACGCTTGCCGTGCTCAACGTCGCGGCCGGCATGGAACTTACGCTCACCCAGAACACGGTTGTCGGCGCATCCTCCCCGCTGCTCGGCTTTCTGGTCTCAGGCAGCTTCCTCGGCATCTCAGCACTCGCCTGGGCGTTGATCGTGTTCTCTGCGATCATCATCGCCATCATCCATGGCACGGCGTTTGGGCTGCGGCTCTACGCGGTCGGCGGCCATCCCGAAGCAGCGCGCGCGGCCGGTCTCAGCGTGCCCTTCTATGTCTCCTTCACCTACGTGCTGAGCGGCTTCTGCGCGGCGGTGGCAAGTGTGCTCACCGTCTCGCGCCTGTCAGCCAGCACGCCCGGTTCCGGCGAACTGCTTCTGTCGGTGCTGGCGGCGGCACTGTTGGGCACCGTCTTTTCCCGCCGCTTCGTGCCGACCATGGGCGGCACGCTGCTCAGCGTGCTGTTCATCGGCTTGCTCGCCAATGGCTTCCAGCTGCTCAACGTCTCCAGCTACTGGGTCAATGGCGTGCAGGGTGCGCTGATCCTGCTGGTGGTCGCCATCACATCCTTTGCCCGCGGTTCGGAGGGTTCACGATGAGCGTCTCGGCCAATGACAGCTCCAAGACGAACCTGCGCGCCTTCCTCGCCAAATACAGCGTGCTTGTTGCCTTCGCGGCGATCGTCATCTTCTTCGCCGTGGCGAGCCCGACCTTCTTGACGCCGGCGAACCTCTTCAACGTGCTGGTCAACAATGTCGTCATGCTGGCGATCGTGGCGCTGGGGCTGACCATCGTCATCTCGTCGGGTGGCATCGATCTCTCCGTCGGCGTCTCCGTAGACATGGCCAGCATGGTCTTCGTGATGCTGCTTGCCACCGGCTTTAGCGGCGTGGTCGGCGTCGGCGGTGGATTGGGCGCGGCGCTGATCGTCGGCATCCTCAACGCCATCCTCATCACCAGGCTGAACATCAGCCCGTTCCTTGCAACGCTCGGCGTGCTGTTCATCGGTCAGAGCACGCAGCAGCTTGCCACCAGCGGCGGCCAGCCGATCTATCTCACAAGCGGCTATGCCGCTGACCAGTTCAACGCCATTGCCCGCACCGATTTGTTCGGCGTGCCGACGCCGGTGATCGTGCTTGTCGTCGTGGCCGTTACGGTCCATGTTCTGCTACACCGTTCGGTCTTCGGCCGCTATGTGCAGGCGATGGGCGCGCAGCCCGGTGTGGCCTGGTATTCCGGCATTCGCGTGCCGCGCGAGCTTTCCATGGTTCATGTGCTGTGCGCGCTGCTTGCCGGCGTGACCGGCATCCTGCTGTCGGCGACGGTGAAGTCCTACGTGCCGCTGTCCGGCAACGCCTTCCTGCTCGACGCCATCGGCGCCACCTTCATCGGCACGACGCTCAGCCGCGAGCGCAAGCCCTCGGTGATCGGCACGCTGCTCGGCGTGCTGCTGCTTGCCATCGTCAAGAACGGGCTGCTGCTGGTCGGCTGGAATTTTTACTGGCAGCAAGTCGGCATCGGCGTGCTCGTCTTCCTGGTGCTGGCCGCAAGCTTCGGCCTGCGCCGCGCCTCGCATTGAGTTCGAAAGGGTCGTCTCCCATGCCACAATTCGACGTCAGCTCGATCGGCTTCTACGTCCTCGACATTCTCGGCCGGCCGGTGTCGCGCATCCCCGAAGGCGGGCGTGCCGACTTCATCGAAGAGATCCGCATGACGGTCGCCGGCACCGCCGGGGCCACCGGCATGGACTGCGCCATCCTCGGGATGAAGACACGCGCCGTCACGACGCTTGGCACCGACGACATGGGCGACTGGTTCCTCGCCAAGCTCGGCAAGTACGGGTTGGAGACGAGCCTTGTCCGGCGCGACGGCCGCGTTCAGACCTCTTCCACCATACTGCCGGTGCGGCCGAACGGCGAGCGACCGGCCTTGCATGTGCCGGGCACCGCGACCTTGTTCGAGGTCGCCGATGCCGATCTCGATGCCGCGCTTGACGCCACCATCGTCCATGTCGGCGGTACAGGCCTGCTGAAGCGCTTTGATGGCGAGCCGACGGTCAAGCTTCTGAAGCGGGCCAAGGAACTCGGCCGCATCACCACTTTCGATCTCATCCAGGCGACGCCGGAGACGTGGAAGCTGGTCGAGCCGTGCCTGCCTTACATCGACTATTTCGTGCCCAGCATCGACGAGGCCGGCGAGATGGCGCATGACCGCGACCCGGCCCGCGTTGCCGCCTTCTTCAAGGCAAGGGGCGTGAAGAACTGCATCATCACGCTCGGCGCTGACGGCGTCCATGTCTCGCCGCAGCATGGTGAGGATTTCCACCTGCCGGCCTTCGACGTCGAGGTCTTCGACACCACGGGCTGCGGTGACTCCTTCACCGCTGGGATCATCGTCGGCATCATCAAGGGCTGGGACCTCAGACAGTCGGCGCGCTTCGCAACCGCCGTCGCCGCCAAGGTGGCCATGGGCCTCGGCTCCGACGGCAAACTCGTTTCATTCGACGACACGGTCTCGGCGATGAACTCGCTGCCGGTCAAGACATCAAAGGTGCAAGCAGCATGACCATTCTTCCTGAAGCCAAGGGCAAGACGGCTCTCGTCACCGGCGCCAGCCGGGGCATCGGCAGGGCTCTCGCGAAAGGGCTGGCTGAAGCGGGCTTCGACGTCGCCGTCACCGACCTGCCGTCGCAGGCGGCTGAGCTTGCCGTGACCAAGGCCGAGATCGAGGCCGCCGGCCGCAAGGCCTATGTCTATACGATGGATGTCAGCAAGAAGCGCGAGATCGAGGCGATGGCGCAGGCGCTGCTTGCGGCGGCAGGCCGCATCGACGTGCTGGTCAACAATGCCGGCATCCTGAAGCCCAGCCTGCTCCAGGACCTCGACGAGACCAGCTGGGACGCGCATTTCGACATCAATGCCAAAGGCGTGCTGATGATGTGCCAGGCCGTGCTGCCGCATATGCGCGCCAGGAGATCGGGCAGGGTGATCAACATCGCATCGATCGCCGGCCGCCAGGGGGTGCCGACGCAAGGTCATTACGCGGCGACCAAATCGGTGGTGATCACGCTCACCCGCGTGCTGGCGCAGGAAGTCGGCATGGACGGAGTCACCGTCAATGCCATCTGCCCCGGCATCATCCTGACCGAGATGGGCAAGAACAACCTCGGCAGCGAGGCGGCGATCCGCCATTGGGAAGATGTCGCGGCGCTGAAGCGCCTCGGCGCACCGGAAGATGTCGTCGGGCCGGTGCTGTTCTTCGCCTCGGATCTGTCGGCCTTCGTCACCGGCCAGTCGCTCAACGTCGACGGCGGCATCTACTACCACTGATCCTCGCCGGTCTGGCCTACGTGTCGCCATGACTACCCGGTGTGATACGAGACACAAGCGTCAGTTTTTCTGGCCATATCACCCTGACGCTACGAAGACGCTCCGGCTCATTTTCGCTACTGATCGAACATGAAAAGCCCGCCGACCGAAGTCGACGGGCAATTTCCTCGTACTACGCCGTTTCCCAGATGCCCCCGCCAGAGAGCCAGGAACCTAGCGCTGGATACTCCTACTACCGCCTCCCGTTGTAGGCTGTAACCCAGCGGCAACAGCCCGGAGCGATTCACCAGGCCTAACCACATACGCGGGACAATCCTGGCCGCACCCGCGCTGCTAGGACACGTGGGCCAGATGCTGCTCGCCGGGCATTTTCTTCAACCGGCAAACCAGCCAAGCCAACGCGAAAAACGTCGCTCAGCCTGCGTGGCCAGAGGGATCAGAATTCCGTCTCAACACGTGAGAAGAAGGTGACGGACCTGAAGAACGCGAAATTTACGTCGTGCTGGGCACACTCGGCAAGATTAGCGTGACAGTGACCATGCAGCGCTCCTGTAATCTGATCGAAGCCCTGCTGACGCGTTTCGGAACTGCCGCGCCAGCACGGCCCCGAGTGTTCAAAGGACGTAACTGCCGTCCATCGTGATGCCGGTGCCGGTTACAAAGGCCGCTTCATCGCGGGCGAGGTATGAGATGAGCCCGGCGACCTCTTCGGGCGTGCCGGTGCGCTTGAGGATGGTGCCACCTGCAGCCGCCCCGTGGTCGGGGATCATGTCCGTCCCGATCGCGCCGGGCTGGATGTTGTTGACCGTACCGCGGCGCGGCGCGAGATCATGCGCGACGCCCTTAACCAGAGCCGCGACCGCACCCTTGCTCATCTGGTAGGCGCTGACGCCGGCGGAACCGGCACGGATCGCGACATTGCTGCCGATCGTAATGACACGTCCACCATCCCTTAGGTGGCGATAGGCCCGATGGTCATGCTGCTTGACGAGATCAGGCGCCGCGCGGATGGAATCTTCCTTGCTCAGCAGAACTGTAATCCTGTTGTGTTGAGATAGACGGCATAGAGCGAGCTGCTGGCGGCGATGAACAGGCGATTTCGATGAGGTCCGCCAAAGCAGACATTGGCGACAGTCTCAGGGACAAGAATCTTGCCAAGAAGCGTGCCGTCCGACGCAAAGCAGTGCACGCCGTCGCCAGCTGACACCCATAGGTTGCCGTCGACATCGATCCGAAAACCATCAGGGATGCCGGGATCGATCTCGGCAAAGATGCAACCATTCGAAAGGCGACCGTCCTCGCCCACGTCAAAGCAACGGATATGGTGCGGTTTATCCCGGCCGTGGGAACGGCCGCTGTCGGCGATGTAGAGACGTCCCTCGTCCGGGGAGAAGGCGAGGCCGTTCGGCTTGTCGAAGTCGCCAGCTGCCACCGTCAGCGCACCTGACTTGGGATCAAGGCAGTAGACGTTGCAGGCTCCGATCTCGCTGGGTGCTTTGTAGCCCTCATAGTTGCTCAGGATGCCGTAGGGCGGATCGGTGAACCAGACAGTATCGTCGGATTTGACCACGACATCGTTGGGAGAATTGAGACGTTTGCCCTCGAGCCGATCGGCAAGGATCGTGATGCTGCCGTCGTACTCGGTGCGCGTGACGCGCCGCTGCCCATGTTCGCAGCTGACCAGGCGTCCTTGCCGGTCGCGCGTATTGCCGTTGGAGAAATTCGAAGGATGGCGGAAAACGGAAACAGTCTCCGTCACTTCATCCCACTTCAGCATCCTGTTGTTGGGAATGTCGCTGAAGAGCAGAAAGCGGCCGTCGGCGAAGTACACTGGCCCTTCGGCCCAGCGCATTCCAGTATGGAGTTTTTCGAGCCTGCACAGAGAGATAATGAAATCCTGGAAGCGATCATCAAGAACCTCGTAGTATGTCATTTTGACAGGCCTTGCTTGCTAGGGTTTGCCTTGCCAGCCGACCGGCCGTTTGGGCTTGCACTCGGCCTGGTGGAACATTTCAATGTCGCGAGAATGCTGCGCATCGCTGACCGCCATTGGCTTTCAGACGCCTTCCTTCTTGTTGGTGAGACCGTGGACCAGCAGCATGACCAGGATGATCGCGCCGAAGATCATCTCGCGCGCTGCAGGGGGCATTTGCATAACCGACAGGATCGACGACAGAAGCGTGATGAAGATCGCGCCGGCGAATGTGCCGATATAGTTCCCTCGGCCGCCCTGAATCGAGGTCCCCCCAATCACCACGGCCGAGATTACCGGCATGAGATAGGGGTCCCCCATGCCCTGATAGGCCTGATTGGTGTAGCCCAGCAGGAGGATGGCGCCGAAACTGGAAAACACCCCGGCAAGGACGAAAGTCGCCACCATCACCAGACGAACCCGCGCCCCGGCAAGAAACACGGCACGTCGCGAATTGCCCAGTGCGTAGAGATAGTTTCCATAAACGGTCCGTTTGAGAACCCAGACGGTGATCGCGGCGACCACCAGCCAAACGAGAAAAGCATTGGGGATGCCGAAGGTCCGGCCGGTCGCCGCCTGCGTCGCCAGCCAGGGGACCTCGCCGTTGGGACGGCTGTTGCCCGTGTAGAAAACCGCAGCGCCAAGCAGCATGGCGTTGACGGCCAGCGTCCAGACCATCGCAGGCACGCGAAAGACAGCAACACCGATGGCGTTCAAGAGCCCGACTGCAATGCCAAGGCATAGGCCCAGGGGAATTGCCAGGCTGGCGACCAGGGGATTGGAGCTGCCGGAGGCCGAGATGACGACGATCGCCGTGCCGGTAATGGTCCACGGTACCGAAAGGTCGATCTCGCCGAGCAGGATCACCAGCATGGCACCGGTGGCGATGATGCCAAGAAAGGCGGCGATCTGAAGCTGTTGTAGGATGTAGCCAGGTTTCAGGAAGCCGGGATACAAGAGGGAGCCGCCCAACAGCAGAGCGACGCAGCCCAGCGCGATCAGCAGCACCGATACGCGGTCCCGGTTGAGCCAGCGGGAGGTGACGGTTCGCTCGGTTGCATCAGTCATCAGCGGTACAACTCAAGCCGGCTGCGCACCTGGAAAACGCCGAGCGCGCCGAGTGCAATTGCAGTTGCGAGGATCAATCCCTCGAAGAACGGTTGCGCCAATGGTGGCAGGCCGGAGAAGAACATCAGCGACGAGATGGTCTTCAGGATCAAAGCGCCGATCACCGCGCCGAGGGGGCTGCCAACACCACCGCTTAGCGCAACACCGCCCAACACGACGGCGGCGATCGAGTTCAGCGTGTAGGACGGCGCAATATTGGGATCGCCAGTCAGCGTAACCATACTGACATAGGTGCCGGCGAGAGCCGCGACAAAGCCGCTGCTGCCATAGGCGACGAGCTTAAGCCGGTTCACGCGAAGGCCGGTCATATAGGCCGACTGTTCGGACGACCCGATAGCATAAAGGCCGAGGCCGACGGCCGTGCGGCGCAGAAGCACCAGCAATATGACGAGAACGATGACAAGAATGACCGCCGAGACCGGGATGCCCGCCACTGCATAGGTGAGCGCGTCCGACATTGTCTCATCAATGCTGCCTCCAGGCGTTGGCCTCAGAAGCAGGGCGATGCCGCCGAATATGCCACCCGTCGCCAGGGTCGTGACGATCGGCTGCACCCCTCCGTAGACGACCGCGATGCCGTTGACCAGTCCGCAGGCCACCCCGACGGTGAGTACCACCGCCATACCAAGGGCAATCGACGTGGGAGATCCGTTGAGGAGGAAGGATCCCATCACGTTGGTCAGCGCGATGATTGACCCTACCGACAGGTCTATGCCCTTGACCAAAACGACAAAGAACTGGGCGATCGCGGCGAGCCCAAGCAGCGTTCCCTGGTTCGACCAGATGGTAACCACATAGGTCGAAAAGCCGCGCGGATGAATGGCGATATAGCCAGCGAACAGTATCACCAGCGCGAGCGCGGCGATCGTTTCCCTGGCATTTTGGCGAAGCCAGGTCATCATGCTTGGGCTCCAGCGTGAAGGTGCACGTTCATCGAGGCGGCTATGAGCGCATCGGCGGTCAGGTGATCCCCCGTCAGTTCCTTGGCCACACTGCCCCGGTAGAAGACGTACACCCGATCGCACAAGTGGATGAGTTCTTCATAGTCGGTTGATTGCAAGATCACGGCCATTCCTTCGGCCGCCAAGTCCGTGAGCAGCCTGTAGATCTGCGCCTTGGTCGGCAGGTCAATGCCGCGGGTAGGGTCCATCAGCAGCAGACATTTGGGCGACAGCACAAGCCATTTGGCCAGCACCACCTTCTGCTGGTTGCCGCCCGACAGCGTCGCGATGGGATCGTCCAGCGAACCGTAGGTCAGGGCCAGGCGTTCGATCAGTTCCTGCAGCCGGGCCTCGCTGCTACCGTCCAGGTCAAGCAGGCCGAAGGGGGCCCGCCCAAGAACCGCCAAGCGCATGTTTTGCGCAACAGACATGCTGGGGATCAGCCCCTCGGTCTTGCGATCCTCAGGCACGAGCGCCAGACCGATATCGGATTGTTTCACCCTCGGCGGCTTGAGACCATTCAATCGCTTGCCATTGAGCGTGATGCGGCCCGTCACGCCGCGCAGTACACCGAAGACGGCATGCATGATCTGCTGCTGGCCCTGTGCGTCCAAACCGCCGAGCCCGACAATTTCGCCCGCGCGCGCAGCCAGGGATACATCGACAAGCTGGCTTGCCCAGCTCACGTTCGACACATTCAGAACGACCGGCGCCGTGTCAGGCACAGGCGCGCGGCGCGGTGGAAAGAGCTCTTCCAGCGAGCGCCCGATCATGAGGCCGACGATCTCGTCGGTCGTGCGTGCGCCAACGTCGAAGGTCTCGATATGTCTGCCATTGCGGAAGACGGATATGCGGTCGGCGATGGCGTCGACCTCGTGCATGCGATGCGAAATAAAGAGGATCGCGACACCTTGCTCCTTCAGCATTCTGAGGACACCGAACACCGTTTCGACGAGCTCGCTGGTCAACGCTGACGTCGCCTCGTCAAGGATAAGAAGCTTAGGTTTGCGGAACACGGCCTTGGCGATTTCCACAAGCTGTCGTTCCGACAGGGACAGGCCCGAAACGCGAGCGCCAAGCGGGATCGACTTGGCCCCGACAAGATCCAGGGCCTCGCGCGCTTCACGATAAACGCTGCGCTCTATCATCCCCATCCGGGTGCGCGGGGCCGCAAGCACGATATTGTCGCCAACCGAAAGATGCGGCATCAGCGACAGCTCTTGGAACATGCAGACAGTGCCCTGTTCGGCCGCCTCCCGCGGGGAGGAGAAGCGCACCGTCTGCCCGCCGATGGAGATCGTTCCCGCGTCCGGCTGGATGACACCTGCCAACAACTTCATCAAAGTCGATTTGCCTGCGCCATTCTCGCCGAGAATGGCGTGCACGCGTCCCGGCTCGCAGCGGAAATCCACTGCGGTCAGCGCTGGAACGCCGCCATAGGAT
The DNA here is from genome assembly GCF_016756575.1 of Mesorhizobium sp. 131-3-5. Lineage (NCBI taxonomy): Bacteria > Pseudomonadati > Pseudomonadota > Alphaproteobacteria > Hyphomicrobiales > Phyllobacteriaceae > Mesorhizobium > Mesorhizobium sp. 131-3-5. Next base: position 5,892,498 of record NZ_AP023254.1, on the reverse strand, counting down.
TTTGACACCGATTTCAGTTCAACATAGCGATCGGCCATGCTTGCTCCGTTGCTGCCGACCTGGCCGGCCTAAACGCCAGCCAGGTTCGGGCCATGGCTCAATTGGCGTTGTCGGCCGTCTGGCCTTTCAGCTCATCGGGCGTGAACACAGGGAAACACTGCGGAAAGCCGGTGGCCGTGTAGAAGGTCTTTGGCAGATCGGGGAAAAAATCCTTGCCTTCCGCCAGATCCGCATTGTTCTTCTGGGGGATTGGCAGGAACACCTTCTGCGGCAGCGCATTGCCCTCCAGCAACACGACCGAGGCCTCCAGTGCCATAGCGGCCAGCGCCGGCGCCTGGGCAGCCGTGATGCCAGGATACTTGCCCTTGTTGACCAGCATGCGCGTGCCGTTGCCGGCATCGAACCCGACCGGGACAACCGGGTGCTTCGCGGCGGCCATCGCCTCGAGTGCGCCAACCGAGCCCTCTTGAACAACAATGCCATCAAAATTGCCGTTGGTCGCAATGGCGTCGGATGTCACTTTCGAGGCCGTGCCCACATCCCAGTCGCCCTCGACCTTGACCACCTTTAGCTCGGGATATTTGGAGAAGACCTCGCTGAATCCCGCTTGGTTGTCACGGTCGACACTGTTGCCCGGTACGCCGTCGATTTCGAGAACCTGACCCGAAACATTGCCCTTCTTGGCCTTGATGCCATCAACCACGGCCTGCGCCTTGATCCGGCCAAGGTCGACCTGATCTTCGTTGATCTGCACGACCTGGTCGGAGTCGAGCACATTGTCATAGGTCACCAGCACCACACCGGCTTGCTTGGCGCGCCTGACCACTGCGTCGAAGGCGGTGGGATTGACGGCATTGATGATCACGGCGTCGTAGCCGGCGGCGATGAAGTTGTCGATCGCCGAGATCTGCGCGGTGGAATCGTTGCCAACCGAAACGATCTTCAGCTCGGACAGCTTGGATTTGATTTCGGGACGGGCGCCCCAGGCCTTGGCGGTCTGAATGGAATTGGCACGCCAATCGTTGCCGACATATCCGTTGACCAAGGCAATTTTGTAGGGTCCGGCCTTCTTCGGATAGGAGATCACCGAGGCACTGTTTGGCGCAGGAGCATAGCAGCCGGGCTTGTAGGTGTCTTGCGCAGAAGCACTGGTGAACATTGCGGTGGATGCGGCCAGAGCACCCAACATCAGAAGCGTCATACGTCTGGTCATTTCACTTTCCTCCCTTTTTCTCCAGCGACGCTGGTTTTCAAACTGAAACTGAACTTTCCTGCGCCGCGGCTACCGCCGCGGAGGCCGAATTCTGGAATGCGTGCATGTGGTCCGATCATTGGGTCTGCTCCTCAACGCCGGTTCAACGAGACGGCAATGATGATGATGGCTCCCTTGATGACCTCCTGGATGCTGGTCGAAAGACCGAGCACGAGAAGACCGAACCCGAGAATGCCTATGAAGATTGCGCCGACGACGGAGCCGACGATTGATCCATAGCCGCCAAAGAGACTTGTCCCGCCTATGATCACGGCCGCGATCACGTCCAGTTCGAGACCCGCTCCCAGGCTGGGATTGCCAGCCGTGGAGCGGGCCGCGAGCATCAGGCCCGCAAGGGATGCGGTCATGCCGCACAACACAAAAGCGAAGATCTTGACGCCGTCCGTGCGCACGCTAGCCCCATGCCACCGCGTCGTGCCGCGCGGTGCCGCCGTCGGCATGCCAGAGTCCGCCAAGGATCTCGAGCGCGCCGCCATAGTCCATGTTGAGAGACGGCACGAGTTCCTCAACCGCCTTCTGGTCGATCACTTCGGTCCGTGTGCCCAGATGCTTGCCCATCTCGGCGCGTGCGTGGAAGCTGCGAAGAGTTGCTTCCGTGTGCGCAAGGGTTAGCTGGCCGCGCTGCGAGAACATGACGTTGAAGTCGAGTTCCTGCGAGAGATTCTCGAAAAGTTCGACGGCTTCCTTGTAGAAGGCGATGCCCTCGGGCGTGATGTAGTTCGAGCGGATGGTGGTCGTGTTGCGCGCGGTGTTGCCGCCCGCGAGGTAACCCTTCTCGATTACGGCGACGCTGCTTATGCCGTGATATTTCGACAGGTGATGCGCGCACGACAATCCGTGGCCGCCGCCGCCGACGATGACGACATCGTAGGATGGCTTGAGGTCCGGCGTCGCGGGGATGTCGCCGCTGACCGGATAGGTCCTGCTGAGACCGTATTTCAAAAGTCTGAGCGGCATCTAGCCTACCACGCTGGCCGCTGGAGAAGCGTACTGATCAATGGCGGATCGTAGATCAATACCGAAAGATCGGAAAAACGGCTTTCATGATCCGCAAGAGACAGGACTGCGTCCCGGATCGCGCTGGCGCGGCCCTGTCCCAGCACCGGCGTCGCGTAGTCCATGTACTTGGCCTCGATTTCAGCCTCTGTCAGAGGCGCCTCTGGTCCACCGCGCGCGTGAACGTCGCCGGAAGCGAGCACGCGCGCATCGCGGGTCGTGATCGTCACATCGGCCCAGCGGCCTGCCGGAAAGCGGGCGCTGTGGCGCGCAGATTCCGATACGCTGATACGATCCAGCATGTCGGCGACGGCGGCATCCTCAAGCCCGCTGCCTGAAATATGTTCCAGTCCGATGCGGCCATGGACAATAAAGGTCGCGACGGCGAAGCGCAGGCTGTACTGCGCCTTGGAGGTCGTGTCCGGCATGCCGTCGAACAGTGTTGCGGCGTAGTGGAAGCTGTTCACCTCGACGTGGCTGATGTCGGAGGGCCCGAGATGATGCGCATGGCAGAGCCCGCGCGTCGCGTCGATTGCGGCATGCGCCCAACGGCAGATCGGGTACGGCTTCACATACTGGTGCAGCACCTGCCAAAAGGCGCCGAGATCCTGCCAATGCGTCGCGACTTCGGGCTCCTCGATCGTGATCGCCGGGGCGCCGGTAAAGCCGCGTTCGGCGAGCACGGCCGCGGACAGGCCGATCAAAGTGCCGACACCCGAGCCGTCATGCAGCATCGTCGGGTTCGCGATCTCGCGCATCATCTGGCTACGTGGGCCGTGATATTCGGCGATGCCAAGCGCCTGGCGCAGCTGATCGTCGCCGAGCCGCCGCAACCTGGCCGCCATCGCAACCACGCCCAGCGCGTTCCAGGCGCCCGACGTGTGGTAGTCGGACACGGTTGCATGCAGCGAGATACCTGCCCGGCCGGCGACTTCGTAGCCGACGACCAGGGAGGCCAGCGCTTCCGGGCCGCTGAGGTCGGGGAGCGCCTCGGCAAGCGCTGCCAGCGCCGGCACGACGGCGACGCCGATATGGCCCTTGGTCGGGCTGTAGCCGTCGTGGCCGTCGAGATTGTCGATCTGCGTTGCGGCCGCATAAGCGGCTCCGGCGATGCTGGCGCGGCGGCCGTCGAAAAGCATGCGCGCCGAATGCAGCGGATCGGCCGAGCCGTAGAGAAGGGTGGCGGTGTCGCGCGCGATCCGCCCGGCTTCCATAGGACCAGCCGCAATGGCGATTCCGAGCGTGTCGAGCAGAAGATATCGCGCCCGTTCCAGGACAGGGAACACATCTGCCGGCCGCCGCAACACGAAGTCGGCCAGGCGAACGGCAACGCTGGTACACGCGTCAGGCCCTTCACGCCGATGCGACGGCACAGCCACTGGCATTACTCCCCTCTGCGTCACGACATCATTAATTTGGGTTCATCGTGCTTTCACGCAATTAGTTCGGCGGCATTGGCCAAAAAAATTCACGTCTTGCGGCCAGGCGCGATTGAACGCCGGCCCGTCTGTGGGATAGCTATCCCCTTGCGTCTTGCAGGAGTTAGCGATGAAGCCGCCACCCCCGTTGAACTATATCAGGTCCTTTGAGAGTTCGGCCCGGCATCTCTCCTTCACCGCCGCCGCCAACGAACTCGGATACACGCAAGCCGCTGTCAGCACGCATGTCCGCGCGCTCGAACATTACATCGGACGGCAATTGTTCATCCGCTATCCGCGCAGCCTCAAGCTCACCGAAATGGGCGAGGCGTTCCTGCCGACCTTGCGCCAGGCCCTCGATCAGATCGATCAGGCGACGGAGGCGATCGTGACCTCTTCGCGCAACCGCACCGTGGTCGTCTCCTGCCCGATGAGCCTGGCGGAGAACTGGCTGGCGGGTTGCATGGCCGCGTTTCGCAAGAAGCATCCCGAGATCGAGATCGTGCTGCACGGTACGATCTGGGAGGATATGAGTGAACAGATCGCCGACATCACGATTTCAACGCGGCGTTTCGACGACCGCCCGCCCGCGGGCATACCGCTTTGGAACGACGAGCTGTTGCTGCTGTGCGCTCCGGCGCTGCTGGATGGCGAAGACGCGCTGAAGACGCCGCGCGACATTCTCAAGGTGGACTGGATTTTCGTGCACGGCCGCCAGGAATACTGGCAGGTGGTCACCACGGCGCTTGGCCTCGACATGGACGACCACGACAAGGGCCTGTCGACGAACGCCTCCAACATCGCGCTCGAACTCGCCGCCATGGGAGCCGGACTGGTGGCCACCCAGCGGTCGCTTGCCCACGCCTATCTGCGTCGCGGGCTGCTCGTCGAACCCTTTCCGGTTCGGCCGCCGAGCCCCTGGAATTACTACCTCACCGAGAGCCAGCTCTCGAAAGGCAACATCGCGCGCATCGTGCGCGAATGGATCCTCTCGCGAGCCCGCGAAGACGGCGCCTGAAAGCCATCCGCGAGCGGCCGGCAAGCTCGCGCTCAAAAAATTGACACGCCAATGGCATCGTTTTTTTAGGCCTTTAGAACCGGGTTTTGGCGGTTCTTCGGGGCTTGAGCCCTTCCGGGATTTTTGCATCGCCCCTAACATGGCTGTCGCAAGGGGAATGTAACGGGCGGAAAGCCCTGAACCGGAGAACAACGATGACAATGTTCAAGAGCAACGGTGATCGCGTCCCGGCGGTCATCGAAAGCTACGCAGCCGAAGTCAAAAGCGGCAGGATGGATCGCCGCGAATTCCTGGCCATGGCAAGCGCGATGGGCGCTTCCACGGCATTCGCCTATTCGATGGCCGGCATCGCCCCGGCCAAGGCCGCGGCGATCGTGCCCGGCAAGAAGGGCGGCATCCTCAAGATGCAGATGATCATCAAGGACATGAAGGATCCGCGCTCCTGGGACTGGTCAGAGATCGCCAACGTCATGCGCCAGTGCAACGACTACATGATCCGCTACACCACCGACTTCACCTTCGAGGGCCATCTGGTCGAGAGCTGGGAGGTGAGCGACGACGCCACGGAATACACGCTGCATCTGCGCAAGGGCGTGAAGTGGTCGAACGGCGACGACTTCAACGCCGACGACATCGTCCACAACATCGAGCGCTGGTGCGACAAGGCGGCCGAAGGCAATTCGATGGCCGGCCGCATGGGCTCCCTGATCGATCCCGCCACCAAGAAAGCCGCCGCGGGCGCCATCACCAAGGTCGACGACCACACGGTGAAACTGAAATGCCATCAGTCCGACGTCACCATCATTCCAGGCTTTTCCGACTATCCGGCTGTCATCGTCCATCGCGACTTCGACAAGAACGGCGCGGACATGCTCAAGACGCCCGGCACCGGTCCCTATGAGCTGATCTCGTACAAGGTCGGCGAGTCGGCCTCGGTGCGGCGGCGCAAGGACTTCACCTGGTTCGGCGGCGAACCTTATCTCGACGGCGTCGATTGGACCGACTACGGATCGGACGCCTCCAACCCCGCCATCGCTAGCGCCTTCGAGGCCGGTCGACTGCAACTACCAGACCGTCGGCGGCACCGTCGATCTCTACGACAGCATGGGCCTGGTCAAGGAGGCGGTCGTCACCGCCGGCACCATCGTGCTGCGCACCAACGTGACCAACAAGCCCTATGACGACAAACGCGTGCGCAACGCCATCCAGCTCGCGGTCGACAACGAAACCGTGCTGAAGCTCGGCTACAGCGGCCTCGGACAGGTCGCGGAAAACCACCATGTCTGCCCGATCCATCCGGAATATTATGAATTGCCCAAAGTGCCGCGCGACATTGCCAAGGCCAAGGCGCTGATGACCGAGGCCGGTCAGATGGATCATGAATTCGAGCTCATCTCCTACGATTCGGACTATGTCAAAGACCCTGCCGACGTCGTCGCCGCGCAGATGCGCGAGGCCGGTTTCAAGGTCAAGCGCACCGTCATTCCGGGAGCCTCCTTCTGGAACGACTGGACGAAATACCCGTGGTCGACCACCGACTGGGGCATGCGGCCGCTCGGCGTCCAGGTGCTGGCGATCGCCTATCGCAGCGGTGAGGCCTGGAACGAGTCGGGCTACGCCAATCCGGAATTCGACAAGAAGCTCAATGCGGCGCTCGCCGTGGCGGATGTCGACAAGCGCAAGGAACTGATGAAGGACGTCGAGTTAATTCTGCAGGATTCCGGCATCCTCATCCAGGCGTTCTGGCGTTCGCTCTACCGGCACCATGCGACCTATGTGAAAAATCTCGGCATGCATCAGACATTCGAACTGCAGCTGGATAAGGTCTGGCTCGACAAGGCCTAGGCCGGGCCGTCACAGCAAATATCTCAGGGGCGCATGTTGCGCCCCTGACCTCGCCGGGCGACTGCGATTGACCCATCAGCTAAATCAAACGCCAAGATAAAGTCGCCGAACAAAGGGAAGAAACATGCGTACTCATGCACAAGCCGTCGTCATCGGCGGTGGTCTGATCGGCTGCTCGATCCTCTATCACCTTGCCAAGTTCGGCTGGACGGATGTCGTCCTTCTGGAGCGCAGCGAACTGACCTCCGGCTCGACCTGGCATGCGGCGGCCAACATTCACGGCCTGCATGATTCCACCAACATCAGCCGCCTCCAGCACTACACCATGGCGCTCTACAAGGAACTGGAAGCCGAGACCGGCCAGGGCTGCGGCATCTTCCAGCCGGGCTCGCTCTATCTCGCCCAGACCGAAGCGCGCGAGCACCAGCTAAGGCTGCAGGAAGCCAAGGCGCGGCGCTACAAGATGAATTTCTACGAAGTCGCGCGTGACGAGGCGGAGCGCCTGCACCCGCTGGTGGATTTCGACGGCATACGCTGCATCATGTACGAGCCGGAAGGCGGCAATGTCGATCCGTCCGGCGTCACCGCTGCATACGCCGCCGGCGCGCGCCAGCGCGGCGCCGAGATCCATCGCTTCACGCCGGTCACCGCCACCGAGGCGCAACCCGACGGCAGCTGGATCGTACGCACGCCGAAGGGCGACATCCACACGCAATGGGTGGTCAATGCCGCCGGCCTGTGGGGCAGGGAGGTCGCCGCGATGGCTGGCCTGCAGCTGCCGCTGATCCCGACAGAGCACCAGTATTTCGTCACCGAGACCATCCCGGAAATCGCCGCCATGGGCCGCCGCTTGCCTTCGGTCGCCGATCGCGACGGCGAGTACTATCTGCGCCAGGAAGGGCTGGGACTGCTCATCGGCGCCTACGAGCGCAAGATGAAGTTCTGGGCCGAGGACGGAACGCCACTGGATTTCGGCCACGAACTGTTTCCCGACGATCTCGACCGTATCGAAGAGAACATGCTGCGCGCGATCGCGCGCGTCCCGGCGGTCGGCACTGCCGGCGTCAAAAAGGTGATCAACGGACCCATGATTTGGTCGCCGGACAGCGCTGTCCTGTTCGGACCGGTGCCCGAACTCAACAATTATTTCTGCTGCAACGGCATCATTCCCGGCTTCTCGCAGTCGGGCGGCATGGGCAAGCTGGCAGCCGAGTGGATGATCGAGGGTGAGCCTTCGCTCGACATGTTCGCCTGGGACATGGCGCGCTTCGGTCAGTGGGCCGGGAAGTCCTTCACCAAGGCCCGCGTCGAGGATCAGTATAGCCATCGCTTCAAGATCCATTTCCCCAACGAGGAACGCACCGCCGGACGGCCCGTGCGAACCCGGCCTGCCTACGACAGGCAAAAAACGATGAACGCTGTTTTCGGCCTCAATTTCGGCTGGGAGCACCCGCTGTGGTTCGCCGCCGAGGGCGAGCCGCGCGAGGAGACGATTGGCTTCACCCGGCAGAACTGGTGGGGACCGGTGGGTCGCGAGGCGCGCATGCTGCGCGAACGCGCTGGCATCATCGACATCTCCAATTTCGCCAAATACGAGGTCAAGGGTCCCGGCTCCGAGTCCTGGCTCAATGCGCTGTTCGCCAACCGCATGCCGACAAGGTTAGGCCGTTCCTGCCTCACACCGCTGATCGGCAAGCGCGGCGGCATTGCCGGCGACTTCACCGTGACCAGGCTCGCGGAAGACGAATTCATGGTCATCGGTTCCGGCATGGCCGAGCGCTTCCATCAAAGGTTCTTCAAGGCCGTCCCGTTGCCGCAGGGCACGACCTTCCGCTCGCGCACCGAGGACCTTTGCGGCTTCAACGTGGCGGGACCGAGTTCGCGTGACCTGCTGCAGCGCTTGACCAATGAGGATCTGTCGAACGAGGCATTCCCCTTCATGGAGTCGCGCCGGATCACCGTCGCCGGCATCGATGTGGTGGCGCTCAGGGTCTCCTTCACCGGCGACCTTGGCTGGGAACTGCATTGCAAGGCCGCCGACCAGGTCGAGCTTTACGACGCGCTGCTCAAGGCCGGCAACGAAGTCGGGGCCGGACCGGTCGGATCGCGCGCGCTGATGTCGCTGCGCGTCGAAAAAGGTTATGGCAGCTGGAGCCGCGAATACTCGCCCGAATATTGGCCGCAGGAGGTCAAGTTCGATCGCCTTGTCAAAATGGACAAGGGCGCGTTCCTCAATCGCGATGCCTATGCCGCCATTGCCGAAAAGCCGGCACGCGACGAACTGATCATGCTGTCGATCGACGCCCGAGATGCCGACGCGACCGGAGGCGAGCCGATCTTCCTCGCCGACGGCACGCCGATTGGCCAGGTCTCCTCAGGCGCCTACGGTTATTTCGTCGAGCAGTCGCTGGCGCTCGGCTATGTCAAGGCAGGCTCCGCCAGGGCCGGCGACAAGGTCTCGGTCGCTATACTGGGAAGGCCGCATGAGGCGATCCTGCTGCCGCATCCGCCATTCGACCCCGAAGGCAAGCGGCTGCGCTCGTAGAGCCTCGGCTATCCGTTCGCCCGGTGAACCAACAGCGGAAACCGTTAGCCGGCCGGAAACGCCGGCGAAGCTGAACGAGGAAGATTTCGACCGCCTGCCAACAAAGGGGAATCGCATGATCAAACGGCATCTGCTGGGCACCATGTTTGCCCTGGCCCTCACATCCTCCGCGCATGCGGGAGACGTCAAGGTCATCAATGAAGACGCATGGTTCGCCGAAGGTCCGATCTGGTATCAGGACAAGCTCTTCTACGTCGAATATGGCCGCGGCACTGTGACCGTGTGGGACGGCAAGAAGAACGAAATATTCTGGAAGATGGACGGTTGTGGCCCTTCGGCGGTACTGCCGACGAGCACCGGCGAGTTTCTTGTCACCTGCTACGACAGCAACTCGATCGGCCGCATCTCCGCCGACGGCAAGACGCTGCCGGCCTACGACAAGGACACGGACGGCAATCCGTTCAGCGGACCGAATGACTTTGCGCCCGACAAGGATGGCGGCATCTACTTCACTGGGTCCGGCAAGGGCGGACCGCTGATCGACGCCTCGGCCTACTATATCGGCAAGGACGGCAGCGTGAGGAAGGTCGCCGGCGACCTGCACAATGCCAATGGTCTGGTCATGTCGAGCGACGGGAAAACCCTGTACCTGGTCGAGACCGAGGACAACAGGATCATCGAGTTCGACGTCCAGCCCGACCACAGCCTGTTGCACCGCCGTGTCTTCCTGCGCCTCGACGATCTGTTCCCGAACCAGCCACATATCTGGCCTGACGGTATCAAGATGGACAAGGCCGGCGAGATGTATATCGGTCAGAGCCCGCGCTCGCTCGACGCGCCAGGCAAGATCATCGTTGTCGACAAGGACGCGAAGCTGCTTCGCATGCTTTCGGTGCCGTCACCATCCATGCCGAACTTCGCCTTCGGACCGGATGAGAAGGTGCTCTACGTGATGGCGCTCGACCAGATCGATGCAGCGCCCTGGCACGGCAAGGTCTACGAGGTTCCGAACAAGTAGCGTGTTGCCGGCGGCCAGAGCAATTCCAGGAAAATTGTGAAGCGGTTTTCCGTCCGGAATTGCGTCAAAACAATGCAGCCGGACATCGTGTCAGCCACCGAATCGATCCAGCCAATGTTGGGCAAGGTCGGAGCGGCGGCAGATCCAGATGTCGGGATTGGCCCTGACTTTGTCGAGGAAGCGGGCGAGCCCGATCATCCGGCCGGGCCGGGCCGCCAGCCTGCAGTGCAGCGAGACGGTCATCATGCGTGGCGTGCGCCCGGCTTCGGCCAGCAGCCAGTCCACCCCATCGCTGACATATTCGAAGAACTGGCTGCCTGTCTCCAGGCCGGAGCCGCGCGAGAACCGGCTGTCATTGTTGTCGAAGCTGTGCGGCACGACCAGATGCCGCTTGGCATCGACGTCGACAAAATAGGGCAGGTCGTCATTGTAGTCGTCGCAGTCGAACAGGAAACCGCCGTGCTCCACCACCAGCCGCCGCGTGTTGAGACTGGGCCGGCCGGTGTACCAGCCGAGCGGGCGAATGCCGGTCAGGCGCTGGACGGTGTCCACCGTCAGCGCGATGTGATTGCGCTCCTCGGCTTCGCTCAGCGGCGCGTAATCGATCCAGCGCCAGCCATGGCAGACGATGTCGCTGCCAAGGGTCGCGATTGCCTTGCCGGCCGCCGGATTGAGTTGCAGCGCTCGTCCGACAACGTAGAAGGTCGGAATGATGTTCTTTTCCCGAAACAGCGAGGCCAATCGCCAGACGCCGACGCGTGAGCCGTATTCGTATAGCGATTCCATGTTGCGGTTGCGCAGGCCCGGCACCGCCGGAGACACGGCAAGGTCCGACAGGATCGCCTCGGAGACACCGTCGCCTTCGCCGATGCTGTATTCGGCGCCTTCCTCATAGTTGACGACGATGTTGAGTGCCAGCTTGGCGCCGCCCGGCCACTCAGCGGCCGGAGGCTTGTCGCCATAGCCGATGAAATCACGGACGGGCAAATACGGCATTCTCAAATCTCCTCAGGATGCAGTCGCAAGACATGCAGTCGCTGGATCTATTCACCGCGCATGTCGATGAGTATGTGCAGGGCCCGGTCCATCATCTCTTGCGGACCGACCGTCGCGCGCAGACAGTCCCTGAGGCCGTAACCGCCCAAGCTGCGGACGATGATCCCGGCGCCGCGCAATGTCTTCTCTGCTGCCTCCGCGGCGGCTGCGCTGGAGAAGCCAATCAGCACGAAGTTCGTTCGGCTTTCGGGAACATGGTAGCCGGCGGACCGCAGATCGTGCGCAAACTGATCGCGAATTCCAGCCGTCCGGGCCACCGTTTCGCGCATATAGGCCTGATCCGCCATGGCCGCCACGGCCATGGCGAGGCTTGACGTCGTGACCTGGTTCGAATTCTGCATTTTGCGCACTTGCGCCGCGACCGCAGGCGGAAACAATCCCCATCCGACGCGCGCGCCAGCCAGGCCATAGGCCTTGGAAAGCGTGCGCAACACGACGGTATCGCCACGCGCGACAAGCGCAAAGACAGGTTTTGGATCCTGATCGTCGAACTCGCCATAGGCTTGGTCGACAACCAGCAGTACATCCCTTGGCAAGCCGGCGCGCAAGCGCAGCAGTTCGGCGTTCGGGATTACAGTGCCGGTCGGATTTCCGGGATTGCAGACGAAGACGATCCGCGTTGCCGGCGTGAGGGTCGTGAGAATGTTGTCAACCGAAACGGCGAAATCCCGTTCAGGGGCCTTAAGATAGATCGCATCGACGCGCGCAACGGCGGAGGCCACGAAATTATAAGCGTAAGAGGTGCCCAGAACCTGGCTACCCGGTCCCGAAAAGGCTGCGATGGTGCAGCTTATCAGATCCATCGAACCGGCACCGCACAAGGTCAAATCCGGCTCGGCACCATAGGCCTGCGCAATCGCCTTGCGTAATTCCGTCCAGTCCGGATCAGGATAGAGATGGCTGCGGGTCATCGCGTCTCTGCCGGCAGCAATCGCTCTGGGGCTGGGCGGAAAGGCGCTTTCGTTCTGTGCAAGGGTCGTCCGATCGTAGCCGCCGAAATTCGCCAGTGCGAACGCAGACATGGCCTCTATGTGGGCCGCTGCTTTCAGATGCATGATTGGTCCTTGGGAAACATGCTGGCGGTCACCTCGCGAGCCACCCCCTGCCGAACGACACAAGGCAAGCTACAATCCGCCTGCGCATGCACAAGCAAAAACTATCCGTGCAATGGCTTCGAAATTCTGGCCCTTGTTAGACAAGCTGTCACCAAGCCTGCTGGCGACCTCCTCGCTCGAAGTGTCTCTCCAAAGCGGGAACAAAGGTGATGAAACACCGCGTCGAATACCGGCCTCTCGCTGGTGCCCACACGCCGGCGCGTGGCCTTTCAGGACCAGTAGAACAATCGTCGCTTCCCGTGCAAGGAAAGGACCAGCCCGTGGCCGACCTGTCGAAGAAAGTCATCATCACCTGTGCCGTCACCGGCGGCATCCACACGCCGACCATGTCGGATGCGCTGCCTTTCACGCCGGACGACATTGCCCGCCAGTCGATCGAAGCGGCCGAGGCAGGTGCCTCGATCCTGCATCTGCACGCACGCGATCCGAAGGATGGCCGTCCAACGCCGGACCCGGCGGTGTTCATGCAGTTCCTGCCGCGCATCAAGCAGGCGACCGACGCGGTCATCAACGTCACCACCGGCGGCGGCCTCAACATGAGCGTCGAGCAGCGGCTGGCCGCTCCCCTCTTGGCCAAACCGGCGGTTGGCCGGCGCCACCACCCGTTTGGTCGTCGTGGGTCGAACTGCATCTCCAAGCACGAAAAGTCTTTCCAGGCAGCGCACGGCGCTGCCACTAGGTGACTCTCGGCTTCGGGCATACTACACAGGCTGATTGATCTGAAACGCAGTCGTGCGCGGATGTAAAGCGCGATAAACATGACATCGGGCCGCGGTCTAGAATGACGTGGAATTAGGCGCGTCCACTGCCCAACGACGCTTGATGACGGGGAGAATTCTATGCGAAACACCATGCTGGGTTTCGTGGCAGTTGCCCTGGCTGCGTGCCAATCGCCTCCTCCAGTGCCCCACCACACCGCTCTCGAGCCTGCGTCAGAGCCTGCTACCGTCCCTCCTCAACCCGTCTTGGATCCCGGCGTGGTTCCTCCTCGCTCGGCAATCATGGATCAATCCGTGACAATCACTCCCCCTGCAAAGGGCATTCCGACAAAGTACGCGGCATTTTCGGGTATGTGGGCTGGACGATTGGAGGGGACGTATGAAGCCAAAGTCGCGGTGCAGACGATTTCTCCAAATGGCGAAGTGACGGTCACCTTTGCATGGGGGAATCTGGGCGACAACAATCCAGGAGAGGCCGCCGGCGTCGGAAAAATCGTAGGCAGGACATTGAAACTTGGGCGCCTACCGAACGGCGCGGACGTCAGTCTTGTGATGCTGTCGGATGACACCCTTGCCGGAACCTATACGCTTGCCGGCCAGACCTACACGGGGATGTTCATCAGGCAATGATAAAGCAATCATCTAACTGATCGCATTGATGGTGCATCGCCTTCAGGGTTCTGACTGGTGCTGCAATTCACTGTGTGGACATTGCAGTCGTGGCGACAGGACTGGCGCAAAGCGGCCGAGCGGCCAAAGGTAGGTCAGTCGGAGATCGGCGGCGGCAAGCGGGGCAGTGGATGGATACTCCAGGAAAGACACGTAACGGTACTTTTCAGTTTCTGGCGGCGAGGACATATCGGCACCTGAAGTCGACCGAAAATCGCGATTGACTGCGACTGATGCTGAAATCTCAGGATATCGTTCATGGCGATTTGCCCTTTAAAATCAAAAAGCGTAACCAGCTAGATCAATAACCTAGCTGAGTTGGAACAATCGAGTGGGGAGTAACGGATGGAAACGGCGGCGTTAGCTTAGTTTCGGTGACGACTGTCGCTATCAAAAGTGTTCTCGTGTCCGTATCTCACTTCCACTGAACTGGCATTCTCCATCTCCGATCTGGCAAGCCTGATCTGCGCCACGCCCCCTATGTAAAGATCTTTCAAAAAGGGAGAGGGCTACAGCGTAGAACGCGTGCACAAAAGGCGGGTCTGCTTCGCACTGCTTGTCATTCCGGCCGACTTGACCGCCAACCTTTTTTGACTCGCCGCCCCGGTCGAGCACTGTGCACGCAAAACCCGCAGCTCGGCCGTTCAGGTCCCGATCTCGGCAACGACCGTCCCCGAAACGGGATCGGTCACGCTGAGGTCGCCGCCGAGATCCTCCAGCATGTCACGCATCGTATCCAAAAGGCCGATCATTTGCGGTCGCGCCGCCGCGAGGCTGTCCATGTCGTTCCATTCACCGACGTTCAGAGGCGCCACGTCGCTGCTTTGCACAGCCTTGGCGAGCGACTTGGCGAAAGTCGCGGCATCATAACATTGCTGTAACAGGGGCAGCATGCGCCGGCCGAGTTCGGTCAGGTGCGAATGCTGGCGCTGGCGTCGGAGGCGTTCGCCCCCAACCCCTCTTCGAGCGTCTTGATCGCACGCGTCAATGCAGGCTGCGTGACGTTGCATTCCTCAGCCGCTCTCGTGAAACTTAACGTGCTGGACAGGGCCAGAAAGTAGCGGACCTGCTGCATCTCCATGAACTTTCGCCCCCTTTGGCGACGATTTTTGTCCCTTCAAAAAGCAGACATTGACATCAACAGCCATTGCGCCCCGGTCCAAGCCCCTCACTTTGAACCAACGACGATAGTGGGCCGACCGCCGCAGCCCTGGTCTGGGCTTCATCTTCTCTACTGCTTCACGGGAAGGCGTGGATTTTCCGGCGCGGCGCCGAGCTCCGACCGTGCCAGGCGCCTTGGCCTGATCCATTCGCCGCGCGCCTTTTCCGATAGGACCAATCCATGGCCTGGCCGATCGGGCGCGTAGGCGTAGCCGTCCCGGATTTCGATAGGCTGTTCCACCAGATGATCGAAGTTCTGAAATGAATATTCCAGCCATTCGACCTCGGGAAGCGCGGCCGCCATATGCACGCCGACCTCCAGGAACGTGTTGCCGATGCTGATCGGTATCCCGAGTTCGGCCGCCAGCCAGCCGATGCGCATGACATCCGTCACCTGGCCGTGGACATTCAGGATATCGGCCGCATGGGCTTCCAGGAGCAGCCGTTTGCCCTGGAGATCCAGATACTCGCCGCTGTTGATCTGGGTCCATGTGACGGCATGCCTGAGTGTTCTCAACCCTTCATGGTCGTGACGCAGGATTGGATCCTCGACCCACAGAAGTTCGTGGCCGGCCTCGCGGATCGCCACCAACTTCGTGAGCGCCTCCTTAGAGGTCCAGGCCTCGTTCGGATCGATCATGATTTTGGACCCGGCCGGGACACAAGCCTTCAACAGTTCCAAGCGCCTCAGGTCGCGGTCGAAATCCTGGTGGCCGACCTTGATCTTGAAAGCCGAGTAGCCAATCGAAGCCGCGTGGGAGAACAGCGAGACGAAGGCCTCATCGTCGAGGTGAAAATCGAGACCGCTGGCATAGGCTTTCACCCGGTTGCGGCGACTTCCAAGCAAGACATGAAGGGGCAGGCCAGCTTCTTTGGCCGCAAGATCCCAAAGCGCTACCTGAATCGCTTCGTGAAAGGGCAGGGAGTAAGCCCGCTGATTGCCGCCGCGCGGGCGGTGCACACGGTGGACCAGGGCGATCGCCCTGTTTCCCTTCAGGCTCGGCCAAACCTCATGTTCGAAAACGCTCTCGATCTCTTGCTGATCAGGCAGTGGATTGAAGAGCGTCTGGATGAATCCCAGCCCCACCTCGCCACTCTCGGAAACGAGCTCCAGTGCGGCGACGTTGACATCGTCGGCCCGAACCTGGCTGTCCCCGATTACCCGGTCGCGGGCGAACTGAAATCGGGTTATACGAAAATGCGAAAGGCTCATCACAAGGGCTTTCTGATCGGTTACGATATCCAACTGATCTATCAGATGGTATCTTAGTACCGGACCAATGGAGGGGCCGCAAGTGGCGGGCAAGGCAAAAACGGACTCTTCTCCCCTCGTGGCGGCCGCCCGCATGAGCGATGTCGCCTATGAACGAATCCTTGAGGGCTTGTTCGACCGGCGCGTGCCGGCCGGGGCATTCATCTCGCAAAACGAATTGTCCGCGATCGTCGACGTGCCTGTTGCCCCGCTTCGCGACGCCCTGCGTGTTCTTGAGGCGGAAGGGATCCTGACCATCCACCCGCGCTCCGGCATCCAGTTCGTCAGGCCCGGCCTGGAGCTTACGCGTGCCACCTACCAGTTCCGCTCCATCGTCGAGCGCGCCGCGATCCGTGTCTTTGCGGAACAAGGCGATGAAGCCGTCATGAATGACTTGGAAATCCGGCATTCCAGGCTGCTTCGACGCGTCGAGCGCGATGGTCTCGGAAAAGAACAACTGGAGGAGATGGACGCGCTGGAGGGAGAGTTGCACGGCGCGGTCATCGCCGCGCTGCGCAATCCGCTGATCGACAGCACCTACCGGCGCATGCACAATTATCTGCGTCTGCTGCGGCTCGACAGGAAGATCACGACACCCATCATGGTCCGGACGCTCAAGGAGCACCTCGATATCCTAGAGGCTTGCGGCACAAGGAATGCCGACGCCGCCGAGGCAAAACTGCAGGCGCATTTCCAGGCGGCGATGCAGCGAAGCCTGGGTCTCGTCTGACAGGTCAATCGTGATCCGTCGCTTAGTCCAGTTGCGCGCCGGGCGGTTGCATGGCGTGGGAAAGGATGCTACCCAAACTTCAACTGATCGATCAGATTGATGATCTGATATCTTGGAGGAGATAGGATGCAGTTGAACAAGAGGCAGTTTCTCATGGGTACGGCGGCCCTGGCGATGGCAGGGCATATCGGCGGCGCCCGTGCCGCGAGTGCCATCAGTTACTGGCACCATTTCACCAGCCAGTCGGAAATGGCCAGCCTGCTGAAGATCATCGCATTGTTTCAGGCGGCCAATGCCGATGTGGCGGTGACGCAGGAGAACATCCCGAACTCTGAATATATGGCAAAGGTCTCGTCGGCCGTGCTGGCCGGTGGCCGTCCGGATACCGCCATGGTGATCGCCGAGCGTTTCGCCGATCTCACCGCGATGGAGGGGTTGATTGATCTTACCGAGCGCGTGAACGGCTGGAAGGGCAAGGCCAATTTCCCCGAAAATCGCTGGACCGGGCTTTCCAGCAACGGCGCCATCTATGCGGTTCCCGCCTTCGCCTTCGTCGATTGGATGTACTACCGTGCCGACTATTTCGAGGAAGCCGGGTTGGCCGGGCCGCCCCGGAATTTCGACGAATTCCTGAGCGCTTGCCGCAAGCTGACCGACCCGTCGAAGGGTAGATATGCCTTTGGCATGCGCGCCGGCGCCGGCGGTTTCAAATATGTTATCGATGTCATGGAGGCGTTCGGCTCGCCGATCGTCAAGGATGGGCAGCCAGCCATCGACAAGGCAGCGGCGATCGAGGCGATAACGTTCTATTCCGATCTCTTCCTGAAGGAAAAGGTCGTGCCGCCGAGCGCGCCCAACGACAGCTACCGCCAGATCATGGAGGGCTTCCGCACCGGGCAGACGGCAATGGTGTGGCACCACACCGGTTCGCTGAATGAAATCTCGGCCGCGATGAAGCAGGGCAAACAATTCTCGACCGCACCCATGCCGGCGGGTCCGAAGGCGCATGTCGCTCGCGTTGCCTACGCCGGCAATGGCATCATGAAGGAAGACAATATAGAGGCCGCCTGGCGCTGGGTGAGTTTCTGGGGCGAGACCGATGCTGCCCTGGCCTTGCTCGAAGGCACGGGTTATTTCCCGGCCTCCGCCGCTGCCCTGCAAGATCCGCGGATCACCGGCAATCCAATCTATCACGCGGCGGTCGAAACGCTCGAGTTCGGACGTCTGCCGAACAATTTCGTGGGCGCGGCGGGCTGGTCCGAAAATGTCGTCAATCCCGCCTTCCAAGCAGTGCTCACGGGCCAGTCGACACCGGAGCAGGCTGTGGACCGTATGATCCAGGGCCTCGAGGCCGCCCTTCGCTGATACATCCCTGCACGGCCGGCTCCGGCGTGCGGCCATGCGTTGAACGCAACGGGACGATGCATTCGCATCGCGGATCCATGACATCAAGCTCAAGCGGATATCGGCCATTGCGGGCTCTCGGCGAATTGTCCGAGACCCGCTACTGGATGTATTTGCTGCTCCTTCCCAGCCTCGTCATGATCCTGCTGGTGATCGCCTATCCGACGCTTTACGGCATGGCCATCAGTTTTCGCGAGATGCGTCTGACGCGTCCCGGTCTGGGTGGCTGGGTCGGCTTCAAACATTATGCAGCAATGTGGTCCGATCCTGTCTTCTGGATCGCCCTGAAGAACACGGTCGTCTGGGTCACCGCGGCCGTCGTGCTGGAATTGGCGCTCGGCCTTCTCGCCGCGACCGCCCTCAACAGGGATTTGCCGGGCACGAAGATCTTCGCCGTGCTGATCCTGCTTCCCTATTTCCTGCCCAACGTCGTGGCGGGTCATATGTGGGCCCTGCTGCTCGATCCGAGGCTTGGGGTCATCAACGATCTTCTCGTCCGCGCGGGCGTCCTGCACACCTACAAGGCATGGTTCGCGGATCCCAATACCGCGCTTGCGGCGACCGTCCTTGTCGAGGCGTGGCACGGATTTCCATTCTTCGCGCTGCTGTTGCTCGCGGGCCTGAAGAGCATTCCCGAAGATCTCTACAAGGCAGCCGCGGTGGACGGCGCGGGCGTCCCGGCGCAGCTCAGGCTGATCACCTTGCCGATGCTCAAGACCGTGATTGCGGCGGCGGTGATCCTGCGCGTCATCGGGCTGGTCAATTCGCCCGATCTGCTCCTCATTCTCACCGGTGGCGGACCGGGAGATGCCACGCAGGTCCTGTCGCTATACGCCTTCCAGACCGCGTACAAGGAATTCAATTTCGGCTACGCATCCGCCCTGTCGGTGGTGATGTTCGTGATCCTGATGATCTTCGCGGCGGCATATATCCGCCTGTCCAGGATCACCAAGGGAGACGGCGATGATTGAAAGCAAGCGCCGCCGGCGGGTGATCGCCAACATCGCCACCTACTTGGTCCTCGCGACCCTGTCGATGTTCTGCATCGGTCCGATGATCTGGATGTTTCTGACATCGCTAAAATACGAGGCCGACATCGTCACCCAGACCATGCAGTACATACCGAGGCGCGTCACCTTCGACAATTATGTGGCGATCTGGACGCAGTCCGGCTTCCCGCGGCTGATAGCCAACAGCCTGGTCGTCACCTTCCTGACGGTGACGATCTGCGTCGCCACGGGCACGCTTGCCGCCTATGCATTTTCACGCTTCGCATTTCGCGGCCGAACGCAGCTCATGCTCGGCTATCTCGTCGTGCGCATGTTCCCCGCCGTGATGATGATCATTCCCCTTTATGTCGTCATGCGTGGCGTCGGCCTCGTCGACAGCCGTTTCGGACTTGCGCTTGCCTATACGAGTTTCCTTTTGCCGCTGTTCGTGTGGATGCTCAAAGGTTTCTTTGATTCCGCACCCAAGGAACTCGAGAGCGCGGCGCGCATCGACGGCTCGACAAGGCTTGGCGCCATGGTTCGCATCGTCATGCCGCTTGCGCGCAACGGTCTGGTGGCAAGTTCGGTGTTCATTGCCATCGCTGCCTGGAACGAGTTCTTGTTCGCCCTGATGCTGACGACAGGGCAGGGATCACGCACCTGGCCCGTGGGCCTGCAGTTGATGGTCGGCGAATTCCAGCTTCCATGGGGTGTGCTGGCGGCAGGCGGCATTCTCAGCATCCTGCCTGTCATCGTCCTCTTCGCCATCGTCCAGCGAACCATGGTTCAGGGGCTGACCGCGGGCGCCATCAAAGGTTAGGAGCATTCGCATGGCGACACTTTCCATCAAGGACGTGCGCAAGTCCTATGGCTCCGTAGAGGTCCTTCACGGGGTCGATATCGAGCTCGAGGACGGAGGCTTTCTGGTTCTGCTTGGGCCGTCCGGATGCGGCAAGTCGACCCTGCTCAACATGATTGCGGGCCTCGACGACACGTCCGGCGGCGACATCCTGATCGGCGGACGCTCGGTCGTGGATCTCGCGCCCAAGGACCGCAATATCGCGATGGTGTTCCAGTCCTATGCACTTTACCCGACCATGTCGGTGGAGCGAAATATCGGCTTCGGATTGGAAATGCGTGGCGTGGACGCCGATCAGCGCAAGCGCGCCGTCGACGACGCCGCGCGGCTGCTGCAGATTTCGCATCTGCTCGACCGACGCCCCGCCAATCTTTCGGGAGGACAGCGGCAGCGCGTTGCAATGGGGCGGGCGATCGTGCGCGACCCGGAGCTGTTCCTTTTTGACGAGCCGCTTTCCAATCTCGATGCAAAGCTTCGTGTGGAAATGCGCACGGAGATCAAGCGCCTGCACGAGCGTCTCGGCACGAGCATCGTCTATGTGACACATGATCAGATCGAGGCGATGACGCTGGCCACCAAGGTGGCGGTGATGAAGGGCGGCCATATCCAGCAGTTTGCCGATCCTCGCACCATCTATGAACGGCCCGCCAACGTGTTCGTCGCAAGTTTCATCGGATCGCCGGCGATGAACTTCCTGCCCGGGCGCCTGGTCTCGGACGCGAATGGCGTGCGTTTCGCGGCGAGCGGCGTGTCGGTCGCATTGCAGGCCGGCAAGCGGCCGGTTGATTCAGAGCGCCCTGTGATCCTCGGCATAAGGCCTGAAGAACTGAAGGTGGCCGGGCGCGATGAAGCTTCGGTCACCGGGGTGATCGATGTCGTGGAGCCTACAGGGCCTGAAACCATGGTGACGGTGCAGGTTGGCGACCAGTCGATCATCGCCCGCCTGCCGCCGAGGTTTGCAGGCCGGCGAAACGAGCCGATATTCCTTGCCGTCGATCCGGCCAGCGCCAACCTGTTCGACCCCGGCAGCGAGCAGCGCATCGATATCTAGACTAGGGGACCGACACCACGGCGCTTCTGGCGCAACGCGGTTTCGGTCATCGGCCAAAGCATAGCCGAAGCCGGCATCGGTGCCGGCGAGATCGTTGCCATCGGCTGCAGCGGCCATGGGTGGCGGTTGCCGAGGCCTACGCGGGAGGGTATCGCCTTTATGGCGAGATCAACCAGGCGATGATTCCGATGTGGGAGCGCATCGCCGCACGGCAGGCACGCACGTGAGCGAAACTTCACCATCCCCTTTCGGCGATTACGACTACGTCATCGTCGGTGCCGGCTCTGCCGGCTGCGTGCTCGCCAACCGGCTCTCGGCCGATCCGCGCAACCGGGTGCTGCTGCTCGAAGCCGGCGGCAGCGACCGCTATCACTGGGTCGATATCCCGATCGGCTACCTCTTCTGCATGGGCAATCCGCGCACCGACTGGATGATGAAGACCGAACCGGAAGCCGGTCTCAACGGACGCAGCCTCAACTATCCGCGCGGCAAGGTGCTTGGTGGCTGTTCGTCGATCAACGGCATGATCTACATGCGTGGCCAGGCAGCCGACTATGACGGCTGGCGACAGGCCGGCAATGTCGGCTGGGGTTGGGACGATGTGCTGCCGTATTTCCGCAAGTCGGAAGACTATCACGGCGGCAGGAGTGCCATGCACGGCAGCGGCGGCGAGTGGCGGGTCGAACGGCAGCGTCTGTCCTGGCCGATCCTCGACGCGTTCCGGGAAGCCGCCGAGGAACTCGGCATTCCCCGCACCGAAGATTTCAACACCGGCACCAATGAAGGCTCGGGATATTTCGAGGTCAACCAGCGGCAAGGGGTGCGCTGGAACACATCGAAGGCATTTTTGCGCGGCATTGCCGCGCGTCAGAATCTGCGCGTGGTGACGGGGGCTGAGACGGAACGGCTCGAATTCGACGGCCGACGCGTCACCGGACTGCTCTTCCGCCAAGGCGACCGCCTGCACAAGGTCAGCGCCGGACAGACGATCCTTGCTGCCGGTGCCATCAACTCGCCGAAGATCCTCGAACTGTCGGGGGTGGGGCGCCCTGACCTGCTTTCGAGCATTGGCGTGGATGTTCGACACGCCTTGCCGGGTGTTGGCGAAAATCTGCAGGACCATCTGCAGATACGCACGGTTTTCAAGGTCGCCAATGCCGCGACGCTCAACCAGCGCTATCACAATCTGATCAGCCGCGCGGGGATGGGTGTGGAATATGCGCTCAAACGCAGCGGGCCGTTGTCGATGGCGCCGAGCCAGCTCGGCATTTTTGCCAGGAGCGATCCGCGCCTCGCAACACCTGATCTGGAATATCATGTGCAACCGCTCAGCACAGACCGTCTGGGCGAGCCGCTGCATCGCTTTCCCGCGGTCACCGTGTCGGTCTGCAATCTGCGCCCGGAAAGCCGGGGTGCCGTGCATATGGCATCGTCCGATCCGCGCGAGGCGACGAAGATCCGGCCGAACTATCTCTCCACCACGGGAGACCGCAGCGTCGCGGTCGCATCGCTGCGCCATGTGCGCAGCCTGATGAAGGCACGGGCCGTGGCACGCTTTGCGCCCGAAGAGATGCTGCCCGGTACGCAATATGACAGCGACGAAGACCTTATCCGCAAGGCCGGGGATATCGGCACGACGATTTTCCACCCGGTCGGTACCTGCAAGATGGGTTCGGACTCGATGGCGGTGGTCGACGACCGGCTACGCGTTCACGGGCTTGCCGGACTGCGCGTGGTCGATGCCTCGATCATGCCGACAATCGTCTCGGGCAACACCAACTCTCCGGTCGTCATGATCGCCGAGAAGGCAGCGGAGATGATCCTGCTGGATCCGCGCTAATAATGTCGTGGCGATGTGCGTTGTCCTCGGATGCCGAAGCCGCCGCGACCCATGGCGGCCACCGCTTGGCGCAGGAGCTGGACGAACATGATATCGGCGATGCGCTGCCGTTCCGGCGGGAAATGACGGCTCTGGCGGCGGAATAGGCCGGAGCTGCTCTCGCGACCATGGTCCAAATCCATCAGGGTTGCCGCGGTCCCGGCCCATGCCGTAGACAGGCGGCCGTGAAGGACGTTGGCGGAGAAGAAACAAGATGTCGGACCGGATGAAGACCCTCTCCTCGGCCAAGTCGCATGGCGGCGTGCAGGGCGTCTATTCCCATGCTTCGGACGCCTGCTCTTGCGACATGATTTTCGCCGTCTTCGTGCCGCCGCAGGCGCGTGAGAAACCTTGCCCCGTCGTCTGGTACCTCTCCGGCCTCACCTGCACCCATGCCAATGTGATGGACAAGGGGGAATACCGGCGCATGGCCGCGGAGCTTGGCCTGATCGTCGTCTGTCCCGATACCAGCCCGCGCGGCGCCGATATTCCCGACGAGAAGGACAATTGGCAGTTCGGCAGCGGCGCCGGCTTCTACCTCGACGCCAAGCAGGCGCCCTACGCCACGAACTACCGCATGTATTCCTATGTCACCGAGGAATTGCCGGCGTTGATCGCGCAGGAGTTTCCAGCCGATATGACGCGCCAGGCGATCTTCGGCCATTCGATGGGCGGGCATGGCGCGCTGACGATCGCGCTCAAAAATCCCGAGCGCTTCAAAAGCTGCTCGGCCTTTGCGCCGATCGTGCAGCCAAGCACCGCCGGCTGGTCGCGGCCCGCCCTCGAAAAATACCTCGGCGCCGACGAGGCTTCATGGCGGGGCTACGATGCCACCTTGCTCATCGAGGATGGCCACCGTTTCCCCGAGCTTTTCGTCGATCAGGGGACGTCGGACGGCTTTCTCAAGGACGGGCTGAGGCCGTGGCTGCTGGAAGCGGCCTGCGCCAAGGCCGGCATTGCGCTGACCTTGCGCATGCAGGACGGCTACGACCATTCGTATTTCTTCATTTCGACATTCATGGACGACCATCTGAGATGGCACGCCGAAAGACTGGCTGACCCGGTTCGTGGCACCGGGTCACGCTGAAGCAACGGCATATCCCCGCGCGGGCTAATCCCGCAACAGGTCGAACATCAGCTTGAAGAAGCGGTCGGCATCGACTTCGTGAGCGATGCGCGCATTGTCCTTCTCGCCGCGCTCGCCCCAGAAATCGGCAACCGTCGCGCCGAAAGCATAGGTGCCGGACAGATCGACGCCGATGGCGATTTCAAGAGCAGCGTCCAGCATTTCGCCGACCGCATCCCGCTGCGCCGCATTGGCCAGCCGGACGATGTCGCGGCCGCCGTGGCCTTCCTCGCCTCGGACGAGGCAAGGCACGTCACCGGCGTCGACTGGCTGATCGACGGCGGCCAGACATTGCAGAGCTGGGCCAACGCGCCGGCCGGCGACGCGTTTCCGAAGTATCGCTAGTTAGGAGCAGCTTTTCCAACCTCACGAGCCGTCAGGTCGGTCGAACGCTTCGCGTCAGAGGCCGAACCGGTCCTTCAGCCGCCCCGACAGGATCGCGGCCTTCACCCCGAGCGGCCAGAGGCGGTGGAACCGGATTGGCTCGAGCGCCGATATCGGCATGGGAAACGGCGACGTCTCGCGGCCTTGCAGCCGTTGCGCCAGGGCAGCGCCCATCGCCGAGGCCATGGCGACGCCGCGACCGTTGTAGCCAAGGCATATCAGCACGCCGTCCTCCGGCTCGTGAATGTGCAGCAGATGGTCCTTGGTGATCGCGACCCGGCCGTTCCAGCCATGCGTCCAGCGTGCTCCGGAGAGCGCCGGCCACAGCCGCAGCGCATAGTCGGTGAGGTAGCGGATGGCGGCAGCATCGCCGATCGGCTTCATCGGTCCCCGGCCGCCCATGAGAAGACGGTTCTGCGCGTCGATGCGGTAGTACACGGTGATATTGCCGGCTTCGTAGACGACCGGCCTTTCAGGGAGAATTGCGGCCGCGGCTGCCGGCGCAAGCGGTTCGGTCGCCGCGATCGCGCTGAACACCGGAACAACCGACTGCTCCAGGCCCGGCCACAGGGCTCCGGTATAGCCGTTGGTTGCCACAAGCACCTTCTCGGCGCTGACCGAGCCGTTGGCGGTTTTGAAGACCCATCGTCCAGCCTCTCGCTTCAGCGAAAGCACTTCGCTGCCACCGAAAATCCGCGCGCCAGCGTTCCGCGCGGCGGCTGCCAGTCCGATCGTGTATTTCAGGGGATGGAGGTCGCCGCCGCGGGCGTCGAACATGCCGGCTATGTATCTGCCGGTACCGGTTCGTGTCGCCATCGCCTGTGCATCCAGCATGCTGACCGGCATGCCCCGCCGCTCGCATTGCGCGGCCGTGGTTCGCACCGCGGCTTCCGGCTTCGGCCGGATGGCCGCGCGGATCGTGCCATTCTGCCGGGCCTCGCAGGCGATCGACAGGCGCCGGATGAGGCCGAAGGTGAAATCCGGCGCGCCGTAGGAGAAATCGATCATCCGCGGCCCAAGGTCGGGGCCGAACATCGCCTCGATCGTGTCGGGATCGTATTTGAGGCCGGGATTGACCTGGCCGCCATTCCTGCCCGAAGCGCCCCAGCCCGGCTGGGCCGCTTCCAGCACGGCAACGTCGTCGCCCGCTTCCGCCAAATGCAAGGCGGTGGAAAGGCCGGTGAAGCCGCCGCCGACAATGGCGACCCTTGCCCGCTGCGCCCCGGCAAGGGCAGGGTAATTGCCGGTCCCTCCGGCCGTTTCGCGGTAGAGGCTTTTCGGTGGGTTGCTCTCAAGCATGCTGGGTATCGTCAAGGTGGCTGGAGAGGAACACGGGCCCGAGAGGCTGGATGGAAGCCGTTGGCCGAAAGCGATGCGCCACTTGCGAAAACTCCATATTGGGAACGGCAGACCGTCCAATATCGTGCCCGGTGCGCGCCAGGCAATTCAGCATGGCTTTCGGGAAATCACAACAACAGCGGCGACAGCGCCGCCATGAAGTGGTCGTTCTCCGCTGGCGAGCCGATGCTGACACGCACATAGCTGTCGAAATCTTGTTGCTTCCAGGGTTTGACGATGACGCCTTCGCGCAGCAGGCCCTCGGCGAAGGCGGAGGCATTTTGCCGGCAGTTGAAGAACAGGAAATTGCCGCGGGAAGGGGCGACGTCGAGGCCCATGTTCCGGAGGAAACTCTCGACCCGCGTTCTTTCCGCCTTGGCAAGCGCGACGACCCTTGCAAGGTGTTCCTCGTCCGCCAACGCCGCCAGCGCGGCGGCTTGTGCCATGCCATTGGCGTTGAATGGTGTGCGTACCCTGTCGAGCAGGGCGCGCAATTCCGGGTCGCCGACGATGCCGAAGCCGATCCGCAATCCGGCGAGCCCGAACGCCTTGGAAAATGTCCGCAGCACGATCCAGGGTCGGTCGCGTTTGCGGAGGTAATGCAGCGACGAAGCATAGTCGTCGCCTTCCGCATATTCGGCATAGGCTTCGTCGACGACGATCAGCGTCTCGTCGCCGGCCGCATCCAGAACCTTCGACAGGTCGCCGGCGGACAGCCAGCTGCCGACCGGGTTCATCGGGTTGGAGAACAGCAGCATGCGGGGCCGCTCGCGCACCGCGTCGATCAGGGGATCGACATTGATGGTGAGGTCGTTGTTGACGGTCACTCGTTTGACGCTCGCGCCCATCAGCGTCGCGTAGTCCTCGTGCAGCGGGAACGATGGATAAAGCGTGACGACGGTATCGCCGGGCCTCAGCACGGCACGGCTGATGACGGACAGAAGGTCCTCCGAGCCATTGCCGAGGATGATCTGGTCCTCGCCGAATCCATATCTGGCGGCGATCGCCTGGCGCAGTTCGCGCCCGGCCGGATCCGGATAGAGCCGGAACATCTCGGCGCCGGCCTGCACCATCGTGGCCAGCGTCGGGCTCGGGCCGAGGGGGTTTTCATTCGACCCCAGCTTGGCGATCCTGGCCGGAGCATATCGTTGCATGACTTCGGCGATGGTCAGTCCGGAATTGTAAGGCGACAAGCGCGTGACTTCGGTTCGGACCATGTCTGATGCTCTCGACACGAGCGGGCTCCTCTGCGGTCGGCCGACGGACCCCATCATCGACCGGGTTCTCAAACACTGGGTTTCGCCGCATCGTTCCCGGGGTGAGTCAGGTCATTGACAGGCGCACTGGTGCAGCGAATTTTTGCTAGAAGTAGCGCAGCCGAAATTGTTTGTATATGCTTGTATATGTAACTTGATCTGGTAGTCTCGCTATCGGAACGGAAGCGCGACACCGGCAAGGAGGATCACATGCGCAATGCTTCTCTGTTCGATCTCGCCGGCAGGAAAGCGCTTGTCACCGGCGCCAGCCGCGGAATCGGCCGCAGCATCGCCGAAGCGTTGAGCGCTGCCGGCGCCGACGTCGCGGTCACCGCGCGCAGCCTGGCGTCCCTCGATGAGGTCACGGCGGCGCTCCGCGCGGCCGGCGGGGTTGCGCATGCCGTCGCTCTCGACGTCACCGATGTCAACCGCTGCCGGACGGCCACCGCCGAGGCTGCGGGCCTGCTTGGCGGTCTCGACATCCTCGTCAACAATGCCGGAATGGAAGAGGTCAGGCCCTCTCTCGACGTCGACGAAGCGCTGTGGGACCGGATCATCGACACCAATCTCAAGGGGGCGTTCTTCTGCGCCCAGGCGGCCGCGCTGCAGATGCGGGATGCCGGGCATGGCGGCGCCATCATCAATCTCTGCTCACTGACATCAGAAGTCGGCATTCCCACCGCGGTGCCCTATGGTTCGTCGAAGTCGGGCCTGCTCGGCATGACCAGGGCGCTGGCGGCGGAGTGGGCGGGTCTCGGCATCAGGGTCAACGCCATCGCCCCGGGTTACTTCCGGACGGCGATGACCGATGTGTTCTACAGCAACGAGGCATGGCAGCAGTCCATGCTCGCCAAGATCCCGCAGCACCGTTTCGGCGATCTCGGCGACCTGCACGGCGTTGCCGTCTTCCTTGCCTCGGATGCGGCGGCCTACATAACCGGCCAGTCCATTCCGGTGGATGGCGGCTTCCTGGCATCGATTTGAGGCAGCGCTAAAGGTTCGAAATCAACGTCTTGCGCAACGTAACGGCCGGAGCGTTGCGTTCCAACAAAGAGGAATATCCATGTCCGACGTCAGCTTCCACGATCTGTCATCGCTCGACGCCACCCAGCGGTCCAGCCTGCTGAAGCGCGCCGAGGCCGATCTGTCGGTCTTCGTCGAAAAGGTCCGCCCGATCATCCAGGCCGTCAAGGACGAGGGTGACGCCGCGCTGATCCGCTTCGCCAGGGAGCTCGACAAGGCCAATGTCGCCGAAGGCGGACTGCAGGTGTCGGAAGCCGAGTTCGATGCGGCCTTCGACAAGGTCGAGAAGGATGTCGTGGAAAGCATCGGCTTCGGCATAGACAACATCAGGCGTTTCCATGAGGAGCAGAAGCCGGAAACGATGTGGCTCAAGGAAGTTCGGCCGGGCGCCTATGCCGGCGACCGCTATACGCCGATCGCCTCAGTCGCGCTCTATGTGCCGCGCGGCAAGGGCGCCTTCCCGTCGGTGACGATGATGACATCAGTTCCGGCGGTCATTGCCGGTGTGCCGCAGATCGCCATCGTGACGCCAGCGACATCGGATGGTTCGGTGGATGCGGCGACCCTGGTCGCGGCTCGTCTCGCCGGCGTGCAAACCGTCTACAAATGCGGCGGCGCCCATGCCGTCGCCGCCGTCGCCTACGGCACCGAGACGGTGAAGCCGGCGCTCAAGATCGTCGGCCCCGGCAGCCCATGGGTGGTGGCGGCGAAGAGCGTACTGTCCTCGGTCATTAACACAGGGCTTCCGGCCGGACCGTCGGAAGCCATCATCTTTGCCGATGACAGTATCGACGGCGGCCTTGCCGCGCTCGATCTGCTGATCGAGGCCGAGCACGGACCGGATTCCTCGGCCTATCTGGTGACGCACAGCCGCAAGGTCGCCGAGGTAGCGCTCGCTGCGCTCCCGCAACACTGGTCGCGGATGACCGAACAGCGTGTGGAATTCTCGCGCGCGGTGCTGACCGGCAAGCGCGGTGGCATCGTACTGACAGCGTCGCTGGAAGACAGTTACCGCTTCATCAACGACTATGCGCCCGAACATCTGGAAATCCTGTCGAAGGAGCCGTTCGCGCATCTCGGGCACATCACCGAGGCGGCCGAGATCCTCATGGGTCCGCACACGCCGGTGACGCTTGCCAACTTCGTCCTTGGGCCGAATGCCGTGCTGCCGACCAGCCGCTGGGCGCGGACCTATGGGCCGCTTTCGGTGACGGATTTCGTCAAGCGCTCGTCGGTCGGCTATGTCACCTCGGCCGCCTATCCGGAATTGGCGAAGCACGCCCGCAGGCTCGCCCGCTACGAGGGCTTCAGCTCGCACGAAAACGCCGTCTCGGAAATCCGCGACCGCTACCTCGCCGGCTGAACGGAGACGATCGCGATGAAGGCAGCACGGCTTTATGGACCCGGCGATCTGCGCGTGGAGCACATTGCCCCGCCAGGCATTCCGGATGCCGGCTGGGTGAAGCTCAGGGTCGATGCCGCCGGCATCTGCGGTTCGGACCTGCACAATTTCCGCACCGGCCAATGGATAAGCCGCTCGCCTTCGACGGCCGGCCACGAGCTGACCGGCACGGTGACAGCGCTCGGCGAGGGCGTCGACACCGTCGCCGTCGGCGACAGGGTGGTTGCCGATTCCCGCTTCTGGTGCGGGGAATGCGCGCAATGCCGCGCCGGCAGGCGCCATCTCTGCGCTTCGCTGGGCTTCGTCGGCGAAGTCTGCGACGGCGGCTTCGCCGAACAGGCGGTGTTGCCCGCACGCTTGCTGCATGTTGTCGATGCAGCACTTGACGAACGGGTTGCCGCGATGGCCGAGCCGCTCGCGGTGGCGCTGCACGCAGTACGGCGTCTGCCCAAGACGGCAGGTTCGGTGCTTGTCGTCGGCTGCGGGCCGATCGGCGGTCTCGCCGCGCTGCTGCTGTCTCGAAGCTTCGCCGGCACGGTGCTTGTTGCCGACCGCAACCAGGCCCGCTGCGCCCGCGTGGCGCGGGTGACCGGCGCAACAATCGTCGACCTCGACCGCGATGCCATTGCCGCCGCCACCGCCAATGCTCCGCTCCTGGCGGCCGTGGAGGCGACCGGCAGCATCGCCGCATTCACTCAGTTGCTCGGCGTTCTCGATTCCGGCAGCGCGGTGGCGATGGTCGGCATCTTCCACGGCCGTCTCGACATCGACCCCAACGTTCTGGTCGAACGCGAGATCGCGCTGCTGGGGTGCCATGCCTTCGCCGACGAACTGCCCGACGCCGTGCGGATGCTGGGTGAATTGAGCGAACCGTTGCTCGCCCTGATCGATCGCGAGATCGGTCTCGACGATATTCCGGCCACTTATGAGCGGCTGTTGGCGGGGCAAAGCGACGGCTTGAAAACAATCATCCGCATGCGGCAACCTGTTGAGCCGGCGTGATTTCCGATAAATTGCCGGAAAGGATTTTGAAATGATCGATTTGCCCGATACGGCGAGCCCCCTTTACGAGAAGGTGAAGGACTACATCCTGACCAACATCGGAACGGGCCGGTGGGGCAAGGATCGCAAGCTGCCGTCCGAGAATGAGCTGGTGGTTTCGCTTGGTGTCTCGCGCATGACGGTCCACCGGGCCTTGCGGGAACTGACCGCGGCGGGGTTCCTGATCCGGCTGCAAGGCGTCGGCACCTTCATCGCGCCGCCCCGGCCGCAATCGACGCTGATCGAGATCAACAACATCGCGGCCGAGATCGTCGAGCGTGGCAACAGGCATCGCTCCGAAGTCCTCGTGCTGGAAACCATCATGCCGACCAAGGAGCTCGCTTTGTCCTTCGAGTTCCCAAAGCGCGTCGCGATCTATCACTCGGTCGTCGTCAATTTCGAGAACGACTTGCCGGTGCAGTTGGAAGAGCGCTTCGTCAATCCGAGCCTGATCCCCGACTACGACAAGCAGGATTTTTCGAAGACGGCGACCTACGACTACCTCATGCAGAAAACCCCGGTGACCGAGGTCGAGCATATCATCTCGGCGATCCCGGCCGACGCCGAGACGGCGCGGCATCTCAATATCGATGTCGGCAGCTGCTGCCTGTTTCTGCACCGCCGCACATGGACAGGCGCGATCGTCGCCACCATCAGCAAGCTGACTTATGCCGGCAGCCGCTATTCGCTCGGCAGCCGCTATTCCCCCTCCAAGACCAACTGACGGCGGCAGGGCTACCGCAGTTCGCAGAGGTTTTTCCATAGAGTATGTACATGTATTGATGAGAGCGATTTCACTCTCGGCTGACGGCCTGACCCGAGGCGACGATCGATGACACAGACACCGAGCCGTACGGCACGGATCCGCACGCTCGCGCAGCATGATGTCGGCGAGGCGCAACGCGCGCTGGCGGCGCTGCTGGGCGACCTGTTCGGGATGACTCCAAGCAATGTCCGCATCAATGTCGACAAATACAGCCTCAATTCGTTGAACGGCTTCTTCGACAGCGAGGGCCAGGCCTATTTCTTCAAATTTCACCAGGAGGAACGCGAAGAGGGCATGACCGGCGAATACTACCGGGCCGAGATCCTGTCGCGTGCCGGCCTGCCGGTCGACCAGCCTGTCCATATGTCCGCTCAGCCCGGCGAGCAGATCCTTGTCTATCGGCGCCGCACGGATCCGAGATTCTCGGATGTCCTGTTCGCGCTGGATGTTGAGGACGATGCCGGCAAGCGGCGCGAGGCGGTTCTCGCCGAGCGCGACCTGTCCGCCAGGCTGCTTGAGGTCTATCTCGAGACGTTGCATCCGGTGACTGTCGCGGAGGTCTCGGCGGAGCCGATCCACCGGCTGTTTTATGAGCGGCTGGTCGACGCCGATACGCGGTCGTCGCCGGGCGGCCGGCTGGCGGATTTCTATGTCGGCAAGCCGTTTGTCTTTCCCGGCATGGAACTTGGCTGGGATCGGTTCTCCCGGCTGAAATTCGTCATCAACGGCCAGCTTTACACCAGCAGCATCGGCGAACTTTTCGACGCTGCTGCGGCGCGCTTGCGGCCGGACCGGCTAGCCGATGCCGGCGGCGTGGTCGCGCATGGCGACGCCCACAATGCCAATGTCTGGTACACGGAAGAAGCGGGGAGGGCGGAGCTGTCCTTCTTCGATCCTGCTTTTGCCGGCTCGCATATCCCGACGCTGCTGGCCGAGGTGAAGGCCACCTTCCACAACATCTTCGCCCATCCGTTCTGGCTCTACGATCCGGCCATCGCGACGGAGACTTTTCGCGCACGGGCGCGGCTGGAAGGAAATCTGCTCCATGTCGACACCGACTGGGATTTGAGCCCGGTTCGCCGCGACCTGCTGGAGGTCAAGGCCACCGCTTTGTGGCGACCCTTGCTGCTCGAGCTCAAGCGGCGCGGCATGCTGCCGGCGGATTGGCGGGCGGTCCTGCGCTCAGGGCTTTTCCTGTCGCCGACCCTGGTCATGAACCTGCGCGCCGGCGCGCGCAGCCACACGCCGGTGTCTTCTCTCATCGCCTTTTCAGTCGCGGCCATGGTCGGCAGCGAGCCCGATGCCGGGGCCGATCGGGTGACCGATTTCCTCGACTTGATCGATCCTGAAAGCGCGAGCGGATGCGCCTGATCCACGCGGGAAATTGAGCCGTGCCAACTTGTATATGCATGTATGTATTTTAGCCTTGACATCCGCTCCCGCTGACGCTGAAATATCCCTGCACTTCACCACGAAGTGGTGGGCAAGACGCCGAGGCACAGTGCCGCAAGAGCAGAAACCCGCAGTCTCACCAGACCGGATGCCTGGGAAAAAAGCGGTCTGATCATCAAGGGGAACTTGAGATGATGCGTAACCTAGCAGGACAATTTCGCGCGCTCATGATGGCCGCCGCCATCGGGCTCGCCGCCGCGCCAGTGGCCCACGCCGCCGATGCGGCCATTCCCACGACGCCAGAGGCAGGACCGTTCAAGATAGGCATCGAGCCCTGGCTCGGCTATGGCCAGTGGCACGTCGCCGACGCCAAGGGCCTGTTCAAGACGAATGGCTTGTCGGACGTCCAGATCGTCAACTTCGCCGAGGACAAGGATATCAACGCCGCTTTGGCCAGCGGCCAGCTCGACGCCGCCAATATCGCGACCCACACGGCGATGGGCATGGTGGCCGCCGGCCTGCCGGTGAAGATCGTGCTGCTGCTCGATGTCTCGATGACGGCCGACGCCATCATCGCCGGCAAGGACGTCACCTCCATCGCCGACCTCAAGGGCAAGCAGGTTGCTTTCGAAGAAGGCACGACCAGCGACATCCTGCTCAAATACGCGCTCGCCAAGAATGGCATGTCGATCGCCGACGTTCAGCCGGTTCCGATGCCCGCCTCCGACGCCGGCGGCGCCTTGATCGCCGGCCGCGTGCCGGTCGCTGTCACCTACGAGCCCTACCTCACCGTCGCCATGGCGCAGAACAAGGACGTCAAGCTGCTGTTTTCCGCCGGCGAGGACCCCGGCCTGATCAGCGACGTGCTGGTGGTGCGCGACGAGGTCATCAAGTCGCGGCCCGGCCAGGTGCTGGCCATGATCAAGAGCTGGGACGCCGCACTCAAGGATTACAATGCAGACACACCCGGCGGCCGCGCCATCATCGCCAAGGCGGTCGGTTCCGACGTCAAGGACCTCAACACCGCTTTCGACGGCGTGCGCTACTATTCGCTTGCCGAAAACAAGACGGCGCTGACCGGCGATTTCACCACCAAGACCTTCGCCGACGTCGAAGCTGCCGCCAAGAACGCCAAGCTGCTCCAGGCCGACGTGACGCCCGAGCAGATGATCGACCCGTCCTTCGTCAAGGCGGCGCAATGATAGAGGCCGGATCGCGGTGGTAGCGCAGATGTCAGCGGATCCCCCCGCGAAAACCGGCCCGGCGCGCTCCGCGCCAAAGGCGGCCACGAAACAGGCGAGGCGCCGCCGGTCCTCCGGGATCGGCGCGCCCATCGCCAGGTCGCGTTTCCTGATGATCGCAGTGGCCGTCTTTGTCGGGCTTGGCCTCGCCTGGTGGGCGGCGACCGGGCTGGAATGGGTAAAGCCCATCTTCCTGCCGTCGCCCGGCAGTGTTGCGACCCAGATCGCCAAGCTCGCCGCTGACGGCACGCTGTGGCTGGACCTCACCGCCTCGGCGTATCGCATTTCCATCGGTTTCCTCATCGCCTCGGCACTGTCGATCCCGATCGGCGTGCTGATCGGCAGCTTCCGCTCCTGGGAGGCTGGTATCGAGCCGCTGGTGGATTTCATCCGCTACATGCCGGTTGTCGCTTTCGTGCCGCTCTCCATATTGTGGGCAGGTACCGGCGATACGCAGAAATTCCTGATCATCTTCATCGGCACCTTCTTCCAGCAGGTGCTGATGGTCATGGACAATGTGAAACGGGTTCCCGCCGATTTCATCGGCCTTGGCCGCACGCTCGGCCTGCCGGACCGCAAGATCCTGACGCGCATCGTCGTGCCCAGCGCCCTGCCGGGTATCTGGGATACGCTGCGCATCAGCCTCGGCTGGGCATGGACCTGGCTGGTGCTGGCCGAACTTGTCGCGGCGACATCTGGCCTCGGCTATCGCATTACCGTGTCGCAGCGCTATTTCCAGACCAACACCATCATTGGTTACATCCTGCTCCTCGGCGTGCTTGGTCTCATCACCGACCAGGTCATGAAGGCGCTGGAAAAGGTTCTGTTTCGCCAGGATGGCCATTCGCAATGAGGAACCGCCGATGACTGTTCCCAAATTGCGCATCGCCGGCCTCGACAAGAGCTTCGGCACGGGCGAGCGGCGCACTGAAGTGCTGCGCGACATCAATCTCGATCTCGCCGACAATGAGTTCGTCTCGCTCGTCGGCACGTCGGGGTGCGGCAAGAGCACGCTGCTGTCGATCGTTGCCGGACTGCAGGACTTCGACGCCGGCGATCTCAGCATCGATGGCGCGCCGATCCTGCAGCCGGGTCTCGACCGCGGCGTCGTCTTCCAGTCCTACACGCTGCTGCCCTGGCTGACGGCGCGGCAGAACATCGAGTTCGCCCTCAAGGCCGCCGGCTACGATCGCACGGCCTGCCGCGAGATTGCGCTTGAGCATCTCGACCTCGTCAAGCTGTCGCAAAGCGCCGACCGCTTTCCGTCCGAACTGTCGGGCGGCATGAAGCAGCGCGTCGCCATTGCGCGCGCGCTGTCCTATCGGCCGAAGATGCTGCTGATGGATGAACCGTTCGGCGCGCTCGATGCCTTGACCCGGCACCAGATGCAGGAACTGCTGACCCAGATTTGGGAGGAACACAAGCTGACCGTTCTCTTCGTCACGCATGATGTGGAGGAGGCGGTCTATCTGTCGGACCGCATCGTCGTCATGGGGATCGGGCCGGGACGCATCATGCAGACCTTCAACGTCGACATCGAGCGGCCGCGCCGGGAAGAGGTGATGGAGACCCCGGCCTTCATGGATATGCAGCGCGGCGTGCACAAGGCGATCCGCGAGGCGTCAAGACGTCCTGAAATGGCGTAGCCCTCGAGCCCTCGCGGCTACCATGGCCCGACAAAGGTCAGAGCATTCCGAAGGGGCCATAATAGTAGGGGCGGTATGGGACACATAGGCCGAGCGCCAGCTGGACCGGTCCGCAATAATCGTAGTAGCCGCCATAATAGCCGCCTCGCCAGCCGCCGCCAGCCCAATGGCGGCCGTGTCCGCGGTGAAAGGCGTATCTATGCCCGCCACCGAAATGGCGGCCGCGGAAATGCCCCATGGCATGACCGCCGCCATGGTGCCTGACGACCGCGGCGTCGGCCATGGTTGCAAATGAAGTCGTACCTGCCGCCAATGCCAGCGCAACGGAGCTTGCGAACACCAATTGCCTTTTCATGAGCGTTACTCCTGTTTTGTTGCGATATTGCGCATGGGAGAAAAACGGCCGCCTCACTGCACACGTTCCTTCACGAAATCGGGACGGAGAGTCGCTCTGCATGGTCAGCAATCAGGGGCCGTGGGGACCGCATAGGTCGAGTGTCCACGCGATGGTCCCGCAGAAGTCACCGGCGTAGCCATGGTAACTGCCGTAGCCATTGTAGTCGCTGTCCATCCGGCCATAGTTGCTGCCCCAATTGTCGCCAGTCCAATCGCGGCCAACCCAGCCGCCGTGGCCAGCGTGTCGGCCATGTGCGGCGTGCGCATGGCCGCCGTGCGCAACGGTGAGGTGGACAAAGTGGTGCCTGACGACGGCGGCGTCGGCGACGGTGGCAAACGCTATCGTGCTCGTGGCCAAGGTCAGCAGCATGGAACTGATGAATACGAGTCGCCTTTTCATGGAAATGTCTCCTTTCCGTTCCAAGGATATGGGGAAGAAAGCCGTCTCTCGCCGGACACGTTCCTTCACGAAATCGGGACGGATGCTTGCGGGACCGTGCAGTGTCTTCAGGCAATCTCGCGACACCATCGCCTCCTTGCCGACGTCCGGCCCACTCACGGCGCCGGTCAAGATTTGTTGACTTCCGGCAAGGTGGAAATCGCTACCCCTGACCTATTTGTCGGACCATAAGACGGCCGTGCGACCAGACTCCGGCTGGCTGGCACGTAGGGCAATCTTGCCTTTGAACTGGGATGCGCTGCTTTGGCTACAGAATATAAGCCGCTCGCATGACGGAATTTGCCGCAGCATTGGAACAGCCTCAATTCGCCACCGAGCGTGATCCGAGGCTGAGGCTGATCATTCCGATCATTGTCGCCATCGCCTTCCTGATGGAGCAGCTCGATTCCACCATCATCACCACCGCGATTCCGGCCATCGCGCACAGCCTCGACACGACGCCGGTCCGGCTGAACCTTGCGATCACCACCTACATTCTGACGCTCGCTGTGTTCATTCCCGTCAGCGGCTGGTTCGCCGACAGGTTCGGCGCGCGAAAAGTGTTCGCGCTGGCGCTGTTCACCTTCACCCTTGGCTCGGCACTGTGCGGTGTGGCCAACAGTTTCGGCATGCTGCTGGCCATGCGTGCGCTGCAGGGGTTGGGCGGGGCCATGATGACGCCGGTCGGCCGGTTGATCCTGCTGCGCAGCTTTCCGCGCAGCGGGCTGATCACCGCCATGACCTACATGACCTTGCCCGCCATCATGGGGCCGGTCATCGGGCCGCTGCTCGGCGGCCTGCTGACCACCTACGCCTCGTGGCGCTGGATATTCTATGTCAACGTGCCGTTCGGCTGCCTCGGCATTCTGGCCGCGCTGCGCTTTGTCGACGATTTTCACGAGGAGGCGGTGCAGCGCTTCGACTTCGCAGGGTTCCTGATGGTGGGATGCGGTGTGGCACTGCTGCAATTCGGGCTGGAAAACATCGGCCGGCCGATCATTCCCGTTTCAGCCACAGTGCTGGTGCTGGCCGCTTCCGTCCTGCTGCTGCTCGCCTTCGGGCGCTATGCGCGCCGCGTCGCGGCGCCGGCCGTTGACCTGACGCTGTTTCGGTTTCGCTCCTTCTGGGTCGGCACGCTGGCCGGCGGCCTGTGCCGCGTCGGCCTCAACGGCGTGCCGTTCCTCCTGCCGCTGATGCTGCAGCTCGGCTTCGGCATGAGCCCGGTCACTTCGGGCTCGCTGACATTCGTGGGCAGCTTCGGCGCCTTGCTCATGCGGCCGCTGCTGTCGCCGCTGCTGCGGCGGTTCGGCTTCAGCGCCGTACTGATCGGCAGCGCGGTCGTCGGCTCCGCCACCGTGGCGGGGTTCGCCCTGATGGGGCCTGATACGCCGCATTGGACGATCGGCGTCTACGTCTTCCTGTTCGGCATCGTCCGCTCGGCGCAGTTCATGACCTCCAACACCTTGTCCTACGCCGATCTGCCGGCGGACAAGCTCAGCCGCGCCACCAGCCTTGGTGGCGTGCTGCAGCAGCTCAGCGTTTCGCTTGGTGTCTCGATCGCCGCCATGCTGCTGGGCCTGATCGCGGGGGAGACCCATGTGCTTACGCCGGAGCGCTTTCACCAGGTGTTCCTGCTGACTGCGATCATCCCGTTGATCTCCATTCCCGGCTTTCTGTATCTGCGCGCCGAGGATGGCGTGCAGGTCAGCGGTCACATCAGGGGATCTCGCAGATAGGTTCTTTCAGGAGGGCAGCGGCGGTTCGAACCCGCCCGCACCGCTCACGTCGCTTTGCCGAGCGCCGCGTCCATTCCCATTTCTTCTTCGGAAATGTCGTCGAACGAAGCGTAGTTCATGTTGTAGAGCCGGGCGTAGAGGCCCTTCCTCAGCATCAGCTGTTCGTGGTTGCCGCTTTCGACGATCTCGCCATTCTGCAGCACGATGATGCGGTCGGCGCCGCGGATGGTGGCGAGTCGATGGGCGATGACCAGCCCGGTGCGGCCCTCCAGCAGGGTGATCAGCGCCTTCTGGATCAGCATCTCGGTGTAGGAATCTATGCTGGCCGTGGCCTCGTCGAGCACCAGGATCTTGGCGTCGGCGACCAGCGCGCGCGCGAAACTGATGAGCTGGCGCTGGCCGAGCGAGAGGTTGCCGCCGCGCTGTTCGAGCTCGGTATCGTAGCCGCCGGGTAGTTGCTCGATGAAGTCGTGCGCGCCGACGGCCTGTGCCGCGCGAACCACTTCTTCGCGGCTGGCTGATGTCTTGTGGTAGCGGATGTTCTCCAGTACCGTGCCGGAGAACAGGAACGGCTCCTGCAGCACCATGGCCACTTGGTCGCCGAGTGAATCCTGCGTCAGGTCACGCACATCGTGACCGCCGACAAGGACTTGCCCCGACCAGACATCGTAGAAGCGGTGCACCAGCGCCATCGAACTCGACTTGCCCGATCCCGTCGGGCCGACAAGCGCGACGGTCTCGCCAGGATTGACGCGGAAGGAGATGTTCTTCAGCACCGGCTGGTTCGGCCGATAGCCGAAGGTGACGTTCCTGAACTCGACCGAGCCGTCCGTATCGCGCGACAAGGCCACCGCATTGTCCTTGTCGCTGACATCCACCGGCACGTCGAGCACTTCGGAGATGCGCTGGCCCGAAGCCATGGCGCGCTGCATGACGCTGTACTGCATGGTGAGCGAGCGGATCGGGTCGAAGAAGCGCTGGATGTAGAACAGGAACGCCACCATGACGCCGACATCGAGGCTGTGCGACAGCACCATCGAACCGCCGACGACAATGACCGTCGCCATGGCGATGCCAGTCAGCGTGTCGACGATCGGCACCATCACCTGCGCGTATCGAGCCGACCGCAGATGGGCGTTGAGGTTGGCCAGCACCTTTTCGTCATAGAGGTCGAAATTGACGTGCTGGCGTTCCAGGCTCTGCACGGTGCGCACGCCATGGATGCCTTCGGCGAGTGCCCCGTTGGCGATGGAATTGGTTTCGTGCGCCGCCATGAAGGCGACCTTGGCGCGCGGCAGCCAGAACAGCCGCACGATGAACAGCATCGGCATGGTCGACAGCGTCAGCAGTCCGAGCCGGAAATCGAGCCACAGCAGAACGGTGACGATACCGAACAGCAGCACGATGTCGCCCACCGACATCACCGATGTCTCGAGGAATTCCTGCATCGAATTGACGTCGCCCTGCAGGCGTGACATCAGCCGGCCGACCTCGGTCTTGTCCATGAAGCTGAGCGACACAAGCTGCAGATGGCTGAACATGGCGCGGCGCAGGTCGGAAAGCACGTTCTCCGCCACCTTGCCGACGACGCTTTCCTGCACATAACTGGCGGCATAGTTGATCAGGATGATCACGGTGAAGGTGACGATCGCGGAGATCATCACCGAGCGGTCGAGCCGGCCCGGAGCCATGCCGTGGTCGATGGCGTAGCGGATGACCAGCGGGATCGCCAGCTGCGTCAGCGTGAACACCAGCACCGCCGCCACCGAGATGAAGATCCGGCCCTGATAGGGTCTGACGAAGCTCCAGATGCGTCTGACGATGCGCGGATCATAGGCCTTGCCGAAAACCTCTTCCTCGTCGCGATGCGAGCCGACGACGGCCTTGGTCGGCCGCCCGCTTTTGTCGTCCTTCTCGTCGTCCTGCGTCGACATCATGCGGCTCCCTCGAGCCGGTCGTCGTCCGGCCGCAGCTGCAGGTCGTAAAGCGCGCGGTAGCGTCCGCCCAGCGCCAGCAGTTCCTCATGCGTGCCGCGCTCGACGATACGGCCGCCCTCGACGAACAGGATCTGGTCGGCATGCATCAGCGAACTCAACCGGTGGGAGATGATCAGCGTCACGCGATCCTTGGCGAAGCGCTTCATCGCCGCGCGGATACGCTGCTCGGTGCCGGCATCGATTGCCGCGGTGGAATCGTCGAAGACCAGAACCGATGGCCGCAGCATCAGGCTGCGCGCAATGGTCAGGCGCTGACGTTGGCCGCCGGAAAGCGAGGCGCCGCGCTCGCCGACGACCGTGGTGTAGCCGGCCGGAAGCCCGATAATATAGTTGTGCAACTGCGCATATTCGGCGGCCTGTCCGATGCGGGTCTCGCGCGCCCAGGGGTTGCCATAGGCGATGTTGTTCTCGATCGAGGTGGTGAACAGGAACGCATCCTGCTGCACCACGCCCACTACCTTGCGCAGCGATTGCAGCGTGACCTTGCTTATATCCTGGCCGTCGATGGTGATCGCGCCGGAGGTGACGTCGTAGAAGCGCGGGATCAAATGCGCGATGGTCGACTTGCCGCTGCCCGGCGGGCCGACAATGCCGACCGTCTCGCCGGGCTTCGCCTCGAAGGATATGCCGGACAGGGTCGGACGGCCGCCCGCGCCCTCATAGCGGAAGCCGACATCATCGAAGCGCAGCACGCCATCGGTGATGACGAGCTCCCTGGCGTCGGGCGCATCCTCGATGTCGAGTTCGGTGTCGAGCAGTTCGAACAGCCGCGTGCCGCAGGTCGAGGCGCGCGCGAAGGAATTGACCATCAGGCCAAGCTGGCGCACCGGCATTTGCAGGATGGTCATGAAGGTGAGGAACTGCGCCAGCGTACCGACGCTGATCTGGCCCGCGATCACCTTCTGGCCGCCAAACCACAGCACCAGCCCCATGGCGGCCAGGAAGGAAAAGTTCATGGCGCTGGTGTTGGCGACGCGGATGTCGACGCGCTGATTGGCCAGCTCCAGCGCGTCCTGCTTGGCGCGGTCGAATTTCTTGAGCTCATGGCGCTGCGCCGCGAAGGCACGCACGACACGGATGCCGCCAAGATTCTCGTCCATCACCCGGCTCAGCACCGACAGCCGCTCCTGCAGCGTCAGCCAGGTGCTGCGCAATCTGAGCTGTGTCACCGAGGAACGCCAGGCGACGAAAGGCACGAAGCTGAGGCTGAGCAGGCCGAGCACGAGATCGGTGCTTATCAAGAGATAGGCGCCGACGCCGATCAGCACGCCGAGCAGCACCACGCGCAGGATGCCTGTGGAAAAGAACATGCGCACGCCGTCGAGATCGAGCAGCCCGAGCGTGATCAGGTCGCCGGTATGGACCTTGTCGTGGAAGGAGAAGCTCAGCCGCTGGATCTTCTCGTAGAAGGCGAGCCGCAATTCATAGCCGGTCTGATGGCCGACGGCCTCGCCAAAATAGTTCTGCGCCATGGTGAAGAGGCCGCGCAGGATGCTGACGACCAGCAGGGTCAGCGCCGTGTGCCACAGTGCCTGTTCTGCCGCGGTGCCGGCGCCCGCGGCGATCACGCCTTGCGCCTGGTCGATGGCGCGTCCCAGCAGGCGTGGGATGAAAAGCTGCAGCGTCGCGGCGATGAAGGTCGAGACCAGCGTGATGGCGACCTGCCAGGGATGGCGCAGCGTCATGCGCACGATCCGCAGCAAGGTGCTGAGGCCCTTGCCCCAGGAGGCTTCCGCCACATGGGCAAACGATTTGCCGCGCTTCGCCGCGCCGCTGGTTGCATCCGTAGGCAAGGAAATATCCAGTCCAATCCGGACATTAGCCCGGACGCATGAAGCAGACTCAGTTCTGATGACGCAATGTTACGCGTGTCGGACTTGACCCTTCAAGGGGCCAATGGCGGCATCGCACTGTGCCTGACAGGCGGTGCCGCCATCGGTCGTCGCCGGGCGCTTGCGCCTTTGCCGCCAAAGTTCGTGTGAGGGTGTCGAGGCGACATTCGCTGGCATAAACAATTCATTGCATTGACGCGCAGATTCTCCAGCTCGACCCAGCCTTGACGGACTATCAGTTCTGTCACGCGTCGCCGACACGGAAGCGGCCAGGGCCGACGCCGCCGTGAAAAGCAAGAGGGCAGTCTTCCTTGACAAGTTTTCCCTTCACCGAAGCCTTGCCGATCCAGTTTCAAGCACCGTTGCCGAAGGCTTCGGAGGTTGTGGTCATCGGCGGCGGCGTCATCGGCGTGACCACGGCTTTGTTCCTGGGGCGGCGCAACATTTCGGTGACATTGCTGGAAAAGGGCCGAATCGCCGGCGAGCAGTCGTCGCGGAACTGGGGCTGGATCCGGCAGCAGGGCCGCGATGCCGATGAACTGCCTGTTGTCATCGAAGCGCAACGCCTCTGGCGTCAACTGGCCGAGGAATGCGGCGAGGACATCGGGCTGAGGCAGGCGGGCGTCACCTATCTCGCGCGAACCGACAAGGAGATGGCCGGCTTCGCCAAGTTCCTGAAGATCGCTCAGATACACGGCGTCGACACGCGTCTCCTCGACCAGGGTGAGACGGCCAGGCTGATCCCGGCCATGTCGCGCTCTTTCAAGGGCGCTATGACCACCCCATCCGACATGCGCGCCGAGCCCTGGGTCGCGGTTTCAGCGCTTGCCCGCCTGGCCGCCCTGGAGGGCGTCACCATCATCGAGAATTGTGCGGCGCGCATGCTCGACATATCGGCTGGACGCGTTAGCGGGGTCTGGACCGAGCAGGGCCGTATCGCCACCTCGAGCGTGGTCGTCGCGAGCGGTGCGTGGACGTCGCTCTTCCTGCGCGCCCACGGCGTCTCCATCCCGCAGCTCAGCGTCAGGGCGACCGTCGCCGCGACCGGACCCATGCCCGAAATCCATTCGGGCGCCGTGGCCGACGAACATATCGCATTCCGGCGCAGGCAGGATGGCGGCTACACGCTGGCATCGGGAGGCACCAGTCAGCTGTATGTCGGGCCTGACGCCTTTCGTCACGCGACCAAATTTGTTCCCGCCCTGATGGCGAAACCTTTTGGCACTTCCTACCTGCCGGCGGCGCCGCGAGGCTATCCGGACAGCTGGTCAACGCCACGCCGATGGAACGCGGACGAGGAAAGCCCGTTCGAACGGATACGCATCCTCAATCCCGCCCCCAAAGCCTCGGCATTGCGCGATATCGAGCGCGAATTCGCGGCACTTTTCACGCAGTTCAAGACGGTGCCGATCAAGGCGAGCTGGGCGGGCATGATCGATGCGATGCCGGATGTGGTGCCGGTCGTTGATCGTGCCGCCGAAATTCCGGGTCTCGTCATCGCCACCGGGATGAGCGGTCATGGCTTCGGCATCGGACCTGGCATGGGCCGCGTCGTGTCCGACCTCGTCCAGGGAAACGAGCTCGGACATGATCTTCGCAGGTTCCGTCAATCGCGGTTCAGCGACGGCAGCCCGATCAAGCTAGGACCCAGTCTCTAGATAGGGCTGTCTGGCGTCGCGGGCCAAGAACGTCATCTATGCCTTCGGCCATGGCCATCAAGGCCTCATCGGCGGCGCCGTCACCGGCAAGATCGTGTCGCAACTCGCCGCCGGTTTGCCGCCGGCGATCGATCTGACGCCCTTCCGGGCGGATAGGTTCTGATTTCAGAGCGTGCTGCCGTACCGGCAGACCTTTCCGTTCTTGCATGGGGAAACGACGTGACCGCAAACACCAATACCCAGGCCGTGGAGCCGATCGATCCG
Organism: Mesorhizobium sp. 131-3-5; assembly: GCF_016756575.1. NCBI lineage: Bacteria > Pseudomonadati > Pseudomonadota > Alphaproteobacteria > Hyphomicrobiales > Phyllobacteriaceae > Mesorhizobium > Mesorhizobium sp. 131-3-5. The sequence goes on along the minus strand of NZ_AP023254.1, from coordinate 5,848,564 downwards.
CAGGGGATCTACACCGTGCTGATCTGTGATCTGGTCGGCCTGCGCTTCGGACCTGACGGCAAGCCTGATCCCAGCGAAGTGCGCGCCCATATCGAAGCCAAGGGCGGCCGCTTCCATTTGTCCGCGCTTGGCGACAAATCGGGCCTCGAGCGGGGCCGGGTGCATTTCTTCTACCAGCCGGATCTCAGCACCCGCGAGGAGCTGGTCGAGGCCGCCGGCGACGGACGCTACGACGCCGTCATCGCCGCAGCGACCTTCCTGCCCGCAGAGACCGTCTTTGCGCTGGCCGGTGTGCGGATCGGCGCCGGCACCGGCAATATGGGTTCGCGCTCCTGGGGTGGCGGCAGCGGCGAGGGCGGCAGCGCGGTGCTGATGAACACGCCCGGCATCAACAGCCGCGCCACCGCACAGATGGTGATGAAGGCGATCCTGAAAGTGCTGCCGGATCTACCTGTCGGCTTGCTTCACGACCGGGTGGCACGCGGCGATTTCGACACTGGCAGGGAGTTGCGTGATTTCCCGACCGAAAAGCTCGAAGGCAAGACGATCGCGATCATCGGCTACGGCAATATCGGCCGCGAGGTGGCCAAGCTCGCCCGTGCCTTCGGCATGCGCGTGGTGATCCATGCAAGGCCACGGCACCGCGACTGGGTAGAAGCCGAGGGCTTTGCCTTCGCGGCGGATCTTGCCGACGCGGCTGAAGGTGCAGATGTGCTCAGCGTCCATGTCGGCCTGGGCAAGCAGGACGCGCAGACGGGCCGCTACGCCAATGCCGGGCTCATTGGCGCTGAGGTACTGTCCCGCATGAACAAGGGTGCGGTGCTGGTCAACTACGATCGCGGCGAGCTCGTCGACGTCGCAGCGCTCGGCGAGGCGCTGGACGCAGGGCGGGTGCGCCACGCCGCCATCGATGCCGATCTGTTCAGGGATGACTCGACTGGACGTCTTTCCGGCCCGATGCTGCCTTATCTCGACCTCGTCGAAAGGCACGGCGAAAAACTTGAACTTCTGCCGCATGCGGCAGCCGATACGGACCATCCGTCGCGCGTTGCCGGCGCCAAACAGGCTGTCGACCAGCTGTTCGATGTCATCTGCCGCAAATCGGTGACCAATGCCAAAGGCACCGTGCCGCCGGGTTATCTCTCGCTTGGGGCGACAACGCCCCCAGGCATCGGACCGGTGACGGCGGATCATTTTTTGAAATTGACTGCCAGCGATTGCTCAGAACTGGCGGCCCTCTGCGATCGGCAAAGCCGGCTATGGAAGGCTCTGTTGGATGCGCCGCTCACCAAGCGTGGGGCGGTTGTCGGCGAACGAGGCGAAGAACTTGTCCGGCTGATCGACCGCTTCTGCCTTCTGGCCGAGAAACTCAACCTCAGAGGCCCTTATCAATAACATCGCGCTGCCGCCGCGGATTATCACGGCAGCAGGTCTGAACGAGACATTCCGCCGCAATCTTCAATATTCAACCCACAGCAGGCTCGATCCGATATCGGTGTGGAACGCCTGTCGCGGCCCGGTTGTGGATCTTGTCGGGCGCTTGACCTGCCAGTACTGCGACTTCATCGTCGCGCACCGGCGTGTAGAGCCGATAATATTGATGGCTATTCATGTTGAGCTCGGCCGGAACAACGTCGCTCACGTCCACCGCACTCACCTTGTCGCTGATGGTTGCCATGTTGTCAGGGCCTCCGGCGCCAAGCCGGGGGCCGTTGAATTCAATTCCAGCACTCAAGAAGGTCAGCACCCAGTCCTCGTGGGTGTAGTAGACGGTAACCCCACGCCCGAGGTCGGGCAGCGCCTTCAGTTTGTCCTGCCGGTCGAACGCGTCGGAATCCTCGTCGGCTGCGGCGAGAATGATCTGATTGAAGATGGTCGGAAGATGCGTCGCCGGTACGGCCGGTTGGGTCTCGCCGGGTTTTGTATCTTGCGGTTGCGCCAGCAATGCCTGAACGCCAAAACGCAGCACATAGTTTCCCATACTGTGACAGAGCAGGTGAACAGTCGGACGCGGCGCGGTCGAGGAAAGCCCGGCAAGCTCCGTCGCTAGCCTGCGGATAACCCTGGCAAAGGCCGGACCGCTCTGTCGTGATGTTGCCCGGTCATGCTGGTAGCCGATCAATGTGCCGGCAGAGGGCCAACTAAAGACGATGATCTCGGCATGTATTCCGTAGAAGCTGAGGATCGTCGCCGCGCGTTCGACGCTGTCGGAAAAGGTGTTGAAGAAGCCGTGCGCGAATAAGATGATCGTCTTTGCCGAAACGAACGCCGGATGAAGCGCGGAAAACATCTGGTCGCTTCCACGAATTTGAGCCTTGCCCTTCTCGACGAGTATCTTCTCGTCATACACACGCAGGGTGCCAGGCACGATCTTGCCCTGTTTGGGAGCTCCGGTGACTGTGACCTGGACCTCTCCGTAGCGAATATCGACGCCTTGAGCTTGGCTGAGATTGGGGCCGAAGCCGGTGATCCGCCCTTGGCTGTTCACGATGGGGTTCCGATTGCTGACGAAATGGACCTTGTAGGTGTTGGCCATGGGCTCCTCCCAGACAGGATCAGGGGCGTCAGGTCAGGCAAACGTTCGGCAATTCACTCCAGGGCGGCACATTCTTGTCTGCGAACCGCATACCCGGGTCTTGGCTCTCCTCGGATACTTTCGCAGTGCTTGCGCTAGCCAAGCGCAGGTTCCGTTATTTTACCTCATGGAAGAACGTATTTGTTATTTCTAATATGATCATGCCATATCGGCAAGCAATTTCGCGACATCTCTTCTTTAATGTCTTGATGCATTGCATGCGCCACTTGTGACGCCGAAGATGAGTTTTGCAACGACCGACCACACCGATAGCCCTGGTGGGCGGACCGCGCGCGTTGGTTGCTTGACGCCTAGGATTCGCGCCGGAAGATCGGGATACCGATCGTGGCGGACCGGCCGTCGGCTCAGTACCGGGGACCGGCCACCATCCGCGCCATCCGCGTCATGTCGGTGCTCATCTCGCGGTCGTCATCGAGCGGGCTGACGAGCGCGCGCACGGCGGCGAAGGTGCGCCGCGGCCCTTCGCCCATGCTGTCGACGACACCGCGCAACTCCACACCCGTCGCAGCGAAGATCAGCTCCATCGCCACGAGATAGCGCATGCGCTCGATGATCTCGGCGGTCTTGGCCACCACCCTGGGCGCCATCGACGACTGATCCTCGATGCCGTCGGAAACGGCGAGCGGGCTGAGTGACATCGGGTTGGCCAGGTGCCGGATTTCGGCTTCCAGCGCGGACAAGGGCTTCTGCAGTTCCGCATAGCCCTGACGACTGCCGCCTCTCGCCGATAGGAAACGCGGCAGTTCGGCTGTTGTCGGCGACATCAGCTTCATGCAGCGGTTGGCGGTGCCAACCGCGCAATGCGCGAGTGCCTGGCCGAGCTGTTCCCAGGCGAGCGTCATTGCCGTCAGGTCGAAATTGCCGTTGGAAATCACCCGTTCGCCGTCGGCCAGGATCACCGGGTTGTCGCCCGAATGGGTCAGTTCGATCTCGGTAGCCAGCCGCGCCTGTTCGAACGCATTGAGCAGGCCGCCCCAGACCTGTGGCACGCAGCGATAGCTGAGCGGATCCTGCAAGCGCCGTGCCGCCTTGTCCTTCCACAAGCCGCTTCCCGCCAGCTCCGCGCGCAACCGCGCGCCGATCTCGCGCTGGCCGAAGGCCGGCCGTGCGGCCAGCGCTTGCTCGTCGATCGCGGTGAGGGAGGAGCGAAACGCCTCGTAGTTGAGCGCAACGGCGGCCAGCGCCCAGTCGATGAGATGGGCGACGTCTTCGAGGCACAGGCACGCCGTTCCGGTCGACAGGCTGTTGGCGACGATGATGGCGTGGCCGTCCTTCTCGCGCAGGTCCAGCGGATCGAGCCCGGCTAAGGCAAGCGCCTCGGCGGAGGGCATGATCCTGCCCTGGAATTCCGCCTCGCCATCGCCGCGCAGCGACCTTGCCATATGGCCGAGATGGGCAAGGTCGGCCGCGCCGATCGAGCCCCAGGTCGGGATCACCGGATGGACGCCGGCGTTGAGCGCCGCGACAAGGCCCGTGACCACGCGTTCGGAGGTTCCGGTGCCGCCGGCGGCCATGCCCGAGATGCGCGCGGTCATCATCGCTCGCACCGCTTCTGTCGGCAAGGCCGGCCCGATGCCCATGCTGTGGCTGAGCGGCACGCTGTGCTGGAAGGCGATCAGGTCCGCCTGTGCGAGCGGCGTGTCGACACAGGCGCCCAGGCCCGTGGTGACGCCGTACATCGGCTTGCCAAGCCCGGTCAGATGCTCGATCAGGGCGCGGCTCGCCCGGATGCGGCGCATCGCCTCTTCGCCCAGCATCAGCCGGGCGTTGCGGCGTGCGATCTCGGCAACGTCGGCCACGCCGAGCGGCCTGGCATCGAGCAATATCATTCGGCCTGTCATGTTTCGCCTGTATCCCGCGACCAGATGCCCGGACCAGTATGACTACGGGCGTCGCCGTTTGTGACGGCTCGCAGACACGACTGCAAGCCATTCCCATTGGGACAGCGGCAGAAGGTGGCTAGAGCGAGGGGCCAGGAAACTGCGCCGGCCGCTCCGCGACGGCATCAGGTACCACCACCAGCTTGCCGACGAAATCCTTGGCGACGAAGTCGGCCTGTGCGCGGTGAAAATCGGTGAGCCTGTAGACGCCGCCGACCAGTGGCCGGATCTTTTTCGCTTCGATGTAGCTGACGATCCGGCGGAAATCCGCGCGCGTGCCCTGGCTCGAGCCATGCAACTGCAATTGCTTGAGATACATGGTCCTGAGATCGAGCTGCACGACCGGCCCGGCGATTGCACCGGCGGTGGTGTAGCGGCCTTCGGGCCTGAGAATACGCAGCAGGTCGTTGAAGATCGCACCGCCGACGAGATCGGCGACCACGTCGATCGGCTGGCCGCCGGTCACTTCAGCCACGGCCCGCGGCAGGTCAGCGACGCCGCGGGTGATGACGGCCTCGGCGCCGATATCGAGCACCGCCTGTTCCTTGCCCTTGCCGACGACGGCATAGGGAATGGCGCCGCGCGCCCGCGCCAGCTGGACGATGCCGGAGCCGACGCCGCCCGAAGCGCCGGTGACCAGGACACGCTCACCGGCCTTCAAGCCGGCGCGTTCCAGCATCTGTTCGCCGGTCAGGTAGGCGCAGCAGAAGGTGGCGAGCTCGACATCGCTCATATCAGTATCGACGACATGGGCGTTCTCGGCAGGCACGGTCTGGTATTCGGCATAACCACCGTCGCGGCCATGACCCATATAGTCGATGTCGGCGAGTGAATCGTCATCGCGGTTGTAGATGGAGAAATCGACCATCACCCGCTCACCGATCCGCTCCGGCGAAACGCCTTCGCCAACGGAAACGATGGTGCCAACCGTGTCGGTGCCCTGGATGCGCGGGAAAACAAGCGTGTTGCCCTGGCGCCGCCAGGTCGACACGGCGGCGGCATCCTCTTCGGTACCATAGGCACCCTGGCGCACCCAGACGTCGGTGTTGTTCATCCCGCAAGCGCCGACTTTCACCAGCACCTCACCCGGGATAGGCGCGGGCACCTTCACATCGGTGCGGTAGACGAGTTTTTCCGGTCCGCCGTGCCCGGTGAGCAGCACGGCGGCCATGGTGGCGGGGACGGTTCCGGTCATGGCATTCATCGTCGATCTCAAAGATTGGCAAACACGCTTTTCACCGCGTCCGCCGTCTTCGAGACGACGATGTCGGCCTCCTCGCGGGTCAGGCAGAGCGGTGGCGCGAAGCCGAGAATGTCGCCCTGCGGCATGGCGCGGCCGATGACGCCGCTTGCGGCAAGCGCTGTCGCCACTTGCGGCCCGATCTTCTGCGAAGCGTCGAAGAACACCCGGTCGTCCTTGTCGGCGACGAACTCGACCGCCGCCAGCATGCCGTCGCCGCGCACCTCGCCGACATTTTTATGGCCGCCGACGGCCTTGGCGAGCTCGGCACGGAAATAGGCGCCGGTCTCGCGGGCGTTCGCCACCAGGTGCATCTCGTCGATCAGTTCGAGATTGGCGACACCGGCGGCAACGCAGATCGGGTGCGCCGAATAGGTCCAGCCATGGCCGAGCGAGCCGAGCTTGTCGGAACCGTCGACCAGCACCTGCCACATCTTGTCGGCGACGATGACGCCCGACAGCGGCGCATAGGCCGAGGTCAGGCCCTTGGCGATGGTGATCAGGTCCGGCTTGATGCCGTAATGGTCGGAGCCGAACATGGTGCCCAGTCGGCCGAAGCCCGTCACCACCTCGTCGGCGACCAGCAGCACATCATACTTCTTCAGCACCGCCTGGATCTTTTCCCAGTAACCGGCCGGCGGCGGCACGATGCCGCCGGTGCCGAGGATCGGCTCGCCGATGAAGGCGGCGACGGTTTCGGGACCTTCGGCCAGGATCATCTCCTCGAGCTTGTCGGCGCAGTGCTGCGAGAACTGCTCCTCGCTCATCGAGCGGTCGGCGCGGCGGAAATAATACGGCGCTTCGGTGTGCAGCACTGGCGCGCGCGGCAGGTCGAAGGCGTTGTGGAACAGGTCGAGCCCAGTCAGCGATCCAGTCATCACGCCCGAACCGTGATAGCCGCGCCAGCGCGAAATGATCTTCTTCTTTTCCGGCCGGCCCAGCACATTGTTGTAGTACCAGATCAGCTTGATGTTGGTTTCGTTGGCGTCCGAGCCGGAGAGGCCGAAATAGACCCTCGACATGCCCTTCGGCGCGCGGTCGATGATCATCTTGGCCAACGTGATCGAGGCCTCGGTGCCGTGGCCGACATAGGCATGATAGTACGCGAGGTTCTTCGCCTGGGTGGCGATGGCATCAGCGATCTTCTGGCGGCCATAGCCGACATTGACGCAATAGAGGCCGGCAAAGGCATCGATGCTCTTCCTGCCATTGTTGTCCCAGACGGTGACGCCTTCACCGCCGGCCATGATGCGGGTCGGGCTCTCACCGCGCGCGTGCGTGCCCATATGCGTCGAGGGATGGAAGAAGTGGTCGCGATCCCAGGCGTTGAGTTCGTTGGACTGGTCGAGCATTTTGGTCTCCTTGAGGGATGGCCGGACGGATTTATGCGACGTCCAGGCAAAGATATTTGAGATCGGTGAACGCTTCGAGCCCGTGGCGCGAACCCTCGCGGCCGATGCCGGACTGCTTGACGCCGCCGAAGGGAATTGGCGCGCCGGTGATCTTCACCCGGTTGATGGCGACCATGCCGTAGTCGAGCGCGCGGCCCATGCGCTGCTGGCGCGCGCCATTCTCGGTCACGACATAGGCGACCAGGCCATATTCGGTGGCATTGGCACGTTCGACAACCTCGTCCTCGCTGTCGAACGGCGTCACCGCGGCGACCGGCCCAAAAGTCTCTTCGCGCATGATCAGCGCCGCGTCGGAAACGTCGGCCAGCAGCGTCGGCTGGTAGAACAGCGGCCCGGCCTGATGTCGCTTGCCGCCGGCAAGGCAACGCGCGCCATGGGCGAGCGCATCGGCGACCTGCTCCTCGACTTTCTGGACGGCGCGCTCATGCATCAGCGGCCCGATGTCGGTCTTGTCGTCAAGGCCATTGCCGGTCCGCAGCGCCTCGATCCGCTTGGCGAAGGCAGCGTAGAAGCGATCGTGGATCGGCCGCTGGACGTAGATGCGGTTGGCGGCGAGGCAATCCTGGCCCGATGTGGCGAATTTAGCGTCGATGGCGATGCTCACCGCCTTGTCGAGATCCACATCGGCAAACACGATGAGCGGAGCGTGGCCGCCAAGCTCCATCACCAGCCGCTTCATCGTCGGCGCGCTCTGCGCGGCAATCAGCCTGCCGATCTCGGTCGAGCCCGTAAAACTCATGGCGCGGACGCGTGCGTCTTCGCACATCCGCCCGACGATCGTCGCGGCCTTGCCGGTGACGATGTTGAAGACGCCGGCCGGCAGTCCCGCGCGCTCGCCAAGCTCGGCCAGCGCCAGCGCCGACAGCGGCGTTTCCGAGGACGGATGCGAGACAATGGTGCAGCCGGCGGCAAGGGCGGCGGCCGCCTTGCGGGTCAGCATGGCCGAGGGGAAATTCCACGGCGTGACGATGCCGACGACGCCGAGCGGCTCGCGCCGCACCATCATTTCCGCGTTCGCCAGATGGCTGGTGACGCTCTCGGCGTTGAGGCGCTTGGCTTCCTCCGCATACCACTCGACGAAAGTGGCGGCATAGTCGATTTCGCCGAGCGATTCCTGCAAGGGCTTGCCCTGTTCCAGGGTCATCAGCAATGCCAGGTCGTCTTTCGCGGCAATGATCAGCTCGAACCATTTTCGCAGGATTCTTGACCGCTCCTGCGGCAGCAGCGACCGCCAGGCCGGAAAAGCGCGCGCGGCGGCATCGATTGCTTTTGTCGTTTGCCGTGCATCCAGCGCCGCGACGAAAGCGACCGTGCTTCCCGTCGCCGGATCCGTGACCTCAAAGCTTTCGGCGGCCTCGCTCGCCGTCCAGTGGCCGTCGACATAGGCGAGTTCGCGCAGCAGACGGCGGTCTGCGAGGCGGTCGAGCGCCTCATGGCGATGCGAGCGGGCGAAATGCGCGGACATGGTCGAAGCCTCCCGGTTCGGTCTGATCCTGGGAGACTATCGGTCGTGGGCAGACAGAGAGGCTGTTTGGGTGTCCTGAAGTAGAGAGATTCTCTCTATTGTGAAGCCTCTGCAGACGATTTCTCCGGTACTACGGCGACACCGGCAGCAACTCGGTGATGGGAAGTGCGATCTCTTCCTTCACCGTCTTGGTGACGATGTAGGTGAAGTAGCGGTCGATGCCGATCTCGCGGTCGAGCAAGCCGTCGACAAGCCGCTGATAGGCGTCGATGTCGCGAGCCATCACCTTCAGCACATAGTCGACGCCGCCGCCCACCGACCAGCAGGCGACGATTTCGGGGATATCGCGGATGACGCGCTCGAAGCGGTCGAAATCGGCCTGGCGGTGGCTGGCCAACGTCACTTCCATCAGCACGGTGGCCACCGGCGCCACGACGCGCATGGCGATCCTTGCGTGATAGCCCGAGACGATGCCGGCCTTTTCCAGCTTGCGCAGCCGCATCCAGCACGGCGTCGGCGACAGCCCCACCTGCTCGGCCAGCGCCAGCTTGGTGATGCGCCCGTCGCGCTGGATGGCGTCGAGGATTTTGAGGTCGATCGCGTCGAGTTTCGCAGCAGCCATCAGCGCCCACTTTTTCGTCCACTGTACCATGATGGCGCATTATTTCGATTGTCAATTGCACTGATTTCGATCTCTAATAAGTCATGACATTGTGGCAACCCGATCCCGCGCTCATAAGGCGGCCAGCCTATCAATCGCTTGCCGACCAGTTCGCGCGCGCCATCCATGACGGACGTCTTGCCAATGGCGCGCGGCTGCCGACACATCGACGGCTGGCCGACGATCTCAAGCTGTCGGTGCAGACGGTCAGCCGCGCCTATGAGGAATTGATCCGGCGCGGCCTGATTTCCGGCGAGATCGGCCGCGGCAGCTTCGTCCAGACGCAGCGTCGCGAGCCGGAGCCGCCCTATCTGCCCGAGCGTCTCGGCGAGGTCATCGACCTCTCCATCCTGAAGCCGGTCTGCGAGCCGATGCATCTGGAGCGATTGAAGCAGGCGCTGGGTTGGCTCGCCGAAAACCTGCCGTCGAGTTCGGCGCTGTCCTTCCGGCCCAACATGGTGTTTCCGCGCCATCGTGCGGTGGCGGTCGAATGGCTGAAACTGTGCGGGCTCGACATTTCCGCCCAGAACATCAGCCTGACCAATGGCGCCACCGCCGGCATGACGGTGGCGCTGATGAGCGTGGCGCCGCCGGGATCGACCGTCGCCACCGAGGCGATCGGCCACCACACGCTGGTGCCGCTGGCGCGCTATCTCGGTTTCAACCTCGAAGGCCTGCCGATCGATGATAGCGGCCTGATCCCGGAGGCGCTGGACGAGGCCTGCCGTCTTTCCGACATCCGCGCGGTGTTCGTGCAGCCTTCGGTGATCAACCCGACGGCGACGCTGATGGATGCGCGGCGGCGTGAAGAAATCGCCGCGGTCGCGCGCAAGCACGACATCGCCATCATCGAGAATGACGTGCTGGGGCCGTTGGTCGAGGACCGGCCGCCGCCGGTCGCCGCTTACGCGCCGGAGCGCACGCTCTACGTCACCTCTTTCACCAAGATCACCGTGCCCGGCCTGCGCATCGGCTATCTCGCCGCGCCTGACCGTTATGTCGCCGCCGTCGCCAACCGGCATCTGGTGTCGAACTGGATGGCGACGCCGCTGGTGGCCGAGATCGCCACCAAATGGGTGACCGACGGCACGGCGATGGAACTGGTGCGCTGGCAGCGCGCCGCGTTACGGCGGCGGCAGGATATCGCCGCCGAAGTGTTGGCCGGGATCGACTATCGCGCCCGGCGCGACGGGCTGCATATCTGGCTGCAACTGCCCGACGACCGTGCCGAAGAGGGCTTTGTCGCCCAGGCCCGGCTGCAGGGCGTAGCCATCGCGCCGGGCACATCCTTCCGCATTTCCGACGCGCCCTGGCATCCGGCGGTGCGCATCTCGCTGGGCTCGACCACCGAAGGGGAACTGCGCGCCGGCCTCGGCGTTGTCACCAAGCTCTTGCTTGGCGATCCGGAGCATTTGTTGCTGGCGATTTAGCCAGTGCGCAGCCATTTGGGTGACGCCGGCCTGACTCGAATCCCGGCGCACTCTTCGGCACCGATTGCTCAACAATTGTGCGGAATGGGAAATATTGTCATGATATTATTTTCCCAATTGACATGATTTGGCGCGTTCCGCATCGTTAAGGGCACAGGCTTCTCCAGCACGGGGAAATTCATTTGTCCGCACCCATCATCAAGGTCGATGCCATTTCGAAGAGCTTCGGTGCCTTCAAGGTGCTGGACGGCTTGTCGATGCAGGTCATGCCGCGCGAGAAGCTGGCGTTGATCGGTCCGTCCGGCTCGGGCAAGACGACGATCCTGCGCATCCTGATGACGCTGGAGCGCATCGATGGCGGCCACATCCAGATCGAGGGCGAGCAGCTCTACCACATGGAGCGCAACGGCCAGCTGCTGCCGGCCGACGAGCGGCATCTGGCGCGGATGCGCCAGAAGATCGGCATGGTGTTCCAGCTGTTCAACCTGTTTCCGCACAAGAGCGTCATCGACAATGTGACGCTGGCGCCGATGCTGACCAAGGGAACGCCCCGCGCCGCCGCCGAAAAGCGGGCGATGGAACTGCTCGACATGGTCGGCATGGCCGACAAGGCCAAGGCGATGCCGGCGCAACTGTCGGGCGGCCAGAAGCAGCGCGTGGCGATCGCCCGGGCGCTCGCTCTGCAGCCAAAGATCATGCTGTTCGACGAGGTGACGTCGGCGCTCGACCCGGAACTGGTCGAGGAGGTGCTCAACGTTCTGTGGCGGCTCTGCGCCGAGACCGACATGACCATGCTGCTGGTCACCCACGAGATGGGGTTTGCCCATGACTTCGCCGACCGGGTGCTGTTCTTCGATCGCGGCAAGATCGTCGAGGAAGGCAAGCCCGACGAGATTTTCCGCCATCCCAAACAGGAGCGCACGCAAGGCTTCCTGAAGAAGATCATCGCGGCCGGACATCGCGTCTGACCGTCATGCCCGAGGCGACAACGCCGTCCTCAAGGGACGGAAAGCCGCCCCAAACAAACCAAGACAAGAAACAGGAGTTGGGAACAATGAAGAAACTTGGCATTCTGGCCGGCGTCGCCGGCCTTGCACTGACGGCGGTTCTGGCCGCCTCGATCCCGGGTTCAGCCGACGACAGCAAGCTCGAGCAGTTGAAGTCACAGGGCTTTGCCCGTGTCGCCATCGCCAATGAGCCGCCCTACACGGCGGTCGCGGCCGACGGCAAGGTTTCTGGCGCGGCGCCCGACGTGGCGCGCGAGATCTTCAAACGCCTCGGCGTTGGCGACATCGTCGCCTCGATATCGGAATATGGCGCCATGATCCCCGGCCTGAAGGCCGGCCGCTTCGACGTCGTCACCGCCGGCCTGTTCATGAAGCCGGAGCGTTGCGCCGCGGTCGCCTATTCCGAACCGGTGCTGTGCGACGCCGAGGCGATGCTGGTGAAGAAGGGCAATCCGAAAGCCTTCAAGAGCTACGAGGACGTCGCCAAGGACACATCGGCCACGATCGGCGCGCCCGGCGGTGGCACCGAGGAGAAGCTGGCGCTTAACGCCGGCGTGCCGCGCGAACGCGTCATCGTCGTGCCGGACGGCCAGAGCGGCCTGAAGATGGTGCAGGACGGCCGCATCGACGCCTATTCGCTGCCGGTTCTGTCGATCAACGATCTGATGAAGAAGGCCAACGACCCGAACCTCGAAGTCATCGCCCCGGTCCAGGGTGCCCCGGTCTATTGCGACGGCGCCGCCTTCAAGAAGGGCGACGAGGCACTGCGCGATGCCTATGACGTCGAGCTCGCCAAGATGAAGAAGTCGGGCGAATTCGCCAAGATCATCGAGCCCTACGGTTTCTCGGCCGCCGCCGCGATGTCGACGACGCGCGACAAGCTCTGCTCGGCGAAGTAGGCGCCTCTTCTTCCTTCTTCCCGTTTCACGGGGAGAAGGTGTCACGAAGTGACGGATGAGGGGCGGCGCCAAGTTTGGAGAAGCTGGAGCCGCCCCTCATCTGCCTGCCGGCTTTCGTCGCTCGAAAAGCCAAGCAATTGGCTTTTCGCCCGCTACGCGGACCGCTCCTCAACTCGCCGTGAACGGGGAGAAGGGGCTAAAATGGAACGTTGGAACCTAGATGACCCAGTGGTCCGGCTATCTCGGCCTGATATTGCAGGGAGCGCTTGTCACCATCGAGCTGACGCTGATGGGGTCGGTGCTTGCCCTGATCATGGCCTTTCTGGCCGGCATGGGACGGCTGTCGCGCTTCTTCGCACTGAGGGCGCTCGCCACCGCTTATATCGAATTCTTCCGCGGCACCTCGATCTTCGTGCAGCTGTTCTTCGCCTATTTCGTGCTGCCGCTGATTGGTCTCGAACTGACCCCGCTGCAGGCCGGCGTGCTGGCGCTGGGCCTGAACGTCGGCGCCTATGCCGCCGAAGTGGTGCGCGGCGCCGTTCAGTCGATCGGCCGCGAACAGCATGAGGCCTGCATCGCGCTCAATCTCGGCCGCTGGCAAGGCCTGCGCCATGTCATCCTGCCGCAGGCCTTTCTAGTGATGCTGCCGACCTTCGGAAACAACGCCATCGAACTGCTCAAGGCCACCTCCGTGGTCTCGCTGATCTCGCTCGCCGACCTGACCTTCCAGGCGCAGGTGGTGCGCGCCCAGACCGGCAACACGATGGTGCCTTTCGCCACCATCCTGGTCATCTACTTCGTCCTTGCACTGCTCATTTCTTGGGGCGTGCGCTCGCTGGAACGCCGCATGGCGCGCGGCCTAGATGGGGTGCGCGTCTGATGGAGTGGGACTGGGATTTCGTATGGCAGATCATGCCGACGCTGATCCAGGGGGTGAAGATCACCATCCTGGCGACGCTGCTCGGCTCGGTGCTGGCGGCGATCGTCGGGCTGGGGATCGCGCTTGCGCGCCGCTCGCCCAACAAGGCGTTGTCGCGTACTGTCGGCTGGGCGGCCGAGTTCATCCGCGGCACACCGCTTCTGGTGCAGCTCTATTTCATCTTCTACGTGCTGCCCGACATCGGCATCCTGCTGCCGCCGCTGGTCGCTGGTGTCATCGGGCTCGGGCTGCACTACGGAACCTACACGGCGGAGGTCTACCGCGCCGGCATCGACAATGTACCGCGTGGCCAGTGGGAGGCCGCCAAGGCCTGCAATCTCAGCGCCCGGCAAACCTGGACGCACATCATCATCCCTCAGGCCATCCCGCCGATGATCCCGGCACTGGCCAACTATTTCATTGCCATGTTCAAGGAGACGCCGTTGCTCTCGGCGATCACCGTGCTGGAGCTGATGAACCAGGCCAAAAGCGTCGCCAACACCTATTATCGTTACATCGAGCCGATCACGCTGGTCGGCGCCTTCTTCCTCGCCATCAGCCTTTGTTCGGTCGTGCTGCTGCGCTGGCTGGAACGCCGTTACGGCAAGATCGAGAGATAGCCGATGAAACCCTTGCCCGAGATCAAGGTCTATCCCAGTCGGCCATCACTCGATGAGCGTCCGCTCGACAAGCGCGTCGGCCTGATCATCCTGGCCACGGATCACACCAGCGAACCGGATTTTCACCGCATGGTGGCGAGCGAACGCATCGGCGTCTATGTCGCGCGCATTCCCTATGCCAATCCGACGACGCCGGAAAATCTGCGCAAGATGCAGCCGGCGCTGACGGCGGGTGCTGCCCTGATCCTGCCCGACGAGAAGCTCGAGGCCGTCTGCTACTCCTGTACGTCGGCCTCGGTGGTGATCGGCGATGCCGAGATCGAGACGGCGATCCAGGCGGCCAAGCCTGGCGTTCCCGTGGTCACCCCGCCAATGGCCGGCATGCGCGGGCTGAATGCCTTCGGCGTGCGCCGGATCAGCATTCTGACCCCCTACACGGTCGAAACCTCCAGGCCGATGGCGGCCTATTTCGCGGCGCGTGGTTTCGAGATCGCCAGCTTCACCTGTCTCGGTTTCGAGGACGACCGCGAGATGGCGCGCATCCCGCCGGCAGCCCTTGTCGATCTCGCGCGCGAGGCTACGCATGCGAGTGCCGACGCGCTGTTCGTGTCTTGCACGGCGTTGCGCGCTGCGCTCGCGGTCACCGGCATGGAACAGGCCATCGGCCGTCCCGTTGTTACCAGCAATCAGGCGACCGCCTGGAATTGCTTGCGGCTGTGTGGCGATGAGACGCCGCGCCCTGAGTTCGGGCAACTGATGACGCTTCCTCTGTCGCGCGATTGATGACCATGACGACCGTCTCCCTTAACGATATCCGCGCCGCGCGTGAGCGTATTGCCAGCAAGGTCGAGTACACGCCGATCACGATATCCACGAGTCTTTCCAAGCGTCTCGGTGTCCCCGTTCATCTCAAGCTCGAGCACCGCCAGATCACCGGCAGCTTCAAATTGCGCGGCGCTTCGAATGCCATCGCTTCGCTCCGTGCTGACGAAAAGGCGCGCGGTGTTGTCGCGGCCTCGACCGGCAATCACGGTCGCGCGCTGGCGCATGCGGCGAAGCTCGAAGGCATGCGCGCGGTGATCTGCATGTCGCGGCTGGTGCCGCAGAACAAGCTGGACGAAATCCGTCGGCTCGGCGCCGAGGTGCGCATTGTCGGCAACAGCCAGGACGACGCCCAGCAGGAGGTCGAGCGGCTGGTGGCGGAGGAGGGGCTGGTGATGCTGCCGCCCTTCGACCATCCCGCCATCATCGCCGGGCAAGGCACGCTCGGGGTGGAGATGATCGAGCAGGTCCCGGAGGCCGGTCTCGTGCTGGTGCAGCTTTCCGGCGGCGGCTTGGCCTCCGGCGTTGCCGCAGCGGTCAAGGGTGTCAGCCCCGGCACAAAAGTCATCGGCGTTTCGATGGCGCGGGGTGCTGCGATGAAGGCGAGCCTCGATGCCGGCCGGCCTGTCCTAGTGGAGGAACTGCCGACGCTGGCGGATTCGCTTGGTGGTGGTATCGGCCTCGACAATAGGCTGACCTTCGCCATGTGCCGCCACCTGCTCGACGAAGTCATCCTGCTCGGCGAGGACGAGATCGCCGCCGGCATCCGCCATGCCTATGCGCAAGAGCGCGAGATCGTCGAGGGCGCCGGCGCGGTCGGCATCGCCGCGCTTCTCGCCGGCAAGGTCAAGACGAAAGGGCCAGTGGTCGTACTTCTCTCCGGCCGAAACATCGACATGAACGCGCATCGCCGGATCGTCTGCGGCGAGGCAATCGGGGAGCGCGCCGCATGAGCCGTATGACGATTCTGACCGAAGCAGAACTGCGCAAGATCGTAACGCTCGATCTCGACGCCGTCGCCTGCGTCGAGATCGCTTTTCGCGCGCTCGCCACTCTGCCCGTGGCGATGCCGCCGATCCTGCGGCTCGACATTCCCGAGCATCGCGGCGAGGTCGACGTGAAGTCCGCTTATGTGCCCGGTATCGACGGCTTCGCCGTGAAGATCAGCTCCGGCTTCTTCGACAATCCAAAGCTCGGCCTGCCCAGCGGTGGCGGCATGATGGTGCTGCTTTCGGCAAAGACCGGTGTGGTCGAGGCGCTGCTGCTCGACAATGGCTACCTGACCGATGTCCGCACCGCTGCAGCAGGCGCGGTCGCGGCGAAGCATCTGTCGCGCGAAGACGCCACCGTGGCAGCAATCTTCGGCGCCGGTTTGCAGGCAGGTCTGCAACTGGAAGCACTGCGCCTTGTCAGGCCGATCGCCGAAGCCCGCATCTGGGCGCGCGACGCCGCCAAGGCCGAAGCCACCGCTGCCCGCTTGCGCGAAAGACTGGGCATTGTCGTGCGCGCCGAGCCCGATGCAGCAAATGCCATTGCCGGCGCCGACATCATCGTCACCACCACGCCGTCGACGGAGCCGCTGATCAAGGCAGGCTTCATTTCGGCCGGCCAGCACATCACCGCCATGGGCTCGGACGCCGAACACAAGAACGAGGTCGCGCCGGCCATCCTGCGCATGGCCGATCTCTACGTCGCCGACAGCGCGCGCCAGACGCGGCGTCTGGGCGAACTGCATCATGCCATCGCGGCAGGGGTGATGGCCGCCGATGAAGAAGTGACCGAACTCGGCCAGATCATCGCCGGCGAACGACACGGGAGACGTTCGGCCAGCGATATCACCATCGCCGATCTGACCGGCACCGGCGTGCAGGACACCGCGATCGCCACGCTCGCCCGCGACCGCGCGCGGGCGGCTAATGCCGGAACCATTTTTGAAAGCTGATGCTGGCCGCAAAGCGTGATCCGGAAAAGTGGGAACCGGTTTTCCGATCAGATCATGCTCAAGCAAAATTCCTGGAGCCGGGTTCACCGAAGTTGAAACGGGCTCCAGGGCCCAACAAACGAGGACCAAGAACAATGCAACCGAACCTGAAATTCTCGCGCGGCGAATTTGCGGATCGCCTCGCCAAGACGCGGCGAGCCATGGAGGCCAAGGGCGTCGATCTCCTCATCGTCAGCGACCCTTCCAACATGGCCTGGCTGACCGGTTATGACGGCTGGTCCTTCTACGTGCACCAGGCGGTCATCGTGCCGCCGTCGGGCGAGCCCGTCTGGTACGGCCGCGGCCAGGACGCCAACGGTGCCAGGCGCACCGCCTATCTCGCGCAGGACAACATCGTCGGCTACGCCGACCACTATGTGCAGTCTACGGAACGCCATCCGATGGACTTCTTGTCCAGCATGCTCGTCGATCGCGGCTGGGGCAAGCTCACCATCGGCGTCGAGATGGACAATTACTGGTTCTCGGCCGCCGCCTTCGCCTCGTTGCAGAAACATCTGCCCAATGCCCGCTTCGTCGACGCCACCGCGCTGGTCAACTGGCAGCGCGCGGTGAAGAGCCCGACCGAGATCGACTACATGCGCAAGGCCGCCCGCATCGTCGAAGCCATGCACCAGCGCATTTTCGACAGAATAGAGATCGGCATGCGCAAATGCGATCTCGTCGCAGAGATCTATGATGCCGGCACGCGCGGCGTTGACGGTATTGGCGGCGACTATCCGGCGATCGTGCCGCTGCTGCCGTCCGGCGTGGACGCCTCGGCGCCGCATCTGACTTGGGACGACCAGCCGATGAAGCGGGGCGAGGGCACCTTCTTCGAGATCGCCGGCTGCTACAACCGCTACCATTGTCCGCTGTCGCGCACCGTCTTCCTCGGCAAGCCGACGCAGGAATTCCTCGATGCCGAGAAGGCGACGCTGGAAGGCATGGAGGCGGGCCTTGCCGCCGCAAAGCCCGGCAACGCCTGCGAGGACATCGCCAATGCCTTCTTCGCCGTGCTGAAAAGGTATGGCATCGTCAAGGACAACCGCACCGGCTACTCGATAGGTCTGTCCTATCCGCCGGACTGGGGCGAACGCACCATGAGCCTGCGCCCCGGCGACCGCACCGAACTCAAGCCCGGCATGACCTTCCATTTCATGACCGGCCTGTGGCTGGAAACGATGGGGCTGGAGATCACCGAGTCCATCTTGATTACCGAAACCGGTGTAGAGTGCCTGGCCAATGTTCCGCGCAAACTGGTGGTGAAGAATTGAGCCATATGTCCAGCCTCCGCCCGTCACCGATCACACCGACCGTCGATTTCGGTCGTGACGGCGTCCAGCACGGTTTCCTGCGCCTGCCATACAGCCGCGACGACTCGGCTTGGGGCTCGGTGATGATTCCGATGTGCGTCGTCCGCAACGGCAAGGGACCGACGGCGCTGCTGTCCGGCGGCAATCATGGCGACGAGTATGAAGGGCCGTTGGCGCTCTACGATCTCGCCCGCACGCTCGACCCGAAGCAAGTCAGCGGCACGGTGATCATTGTGCCGGCGATGAACTATCCGGCCTTCCGCGCAGGCACGCGGACCTCGCCAATCGACAAGGGCAACATGAACCGCAGCTTCCCCGGCCGGCCGGACGGCACGGTGACCGAGAAGATCGCCGACTATTTCCAGCGCGAGTTGCTGCCCCGCGCCGACATCGTCTTCGACTTCCACTCCGGGGGAAAGACGCTGGATTTCGTGCCGTTCTGCGCGGCCCACACTCTGCCCGACAAGGCACTGGAGCAGAAAGCCTTCGATGCGGTGGCGGCATTTTCGGCGCCCTTCTCGATGCGCATGATCGAGATCGACTCGGTCGGCATGTACGACACGGCGGCCGAGGAGATGGGCAAGGTCTTCGTCAGCACCGAGCTTGGCGGCGGTGGCACCTCGCGCGCTCAAACGGTGCGGATTGCACGGCGTGGCATTCTCAATGTGCTGCGTCATGCGGGCATTGTTGCTGGGGCGGTCGAGAAGGGCAGAACTCAATGGCTGGATATGCCGTCTGGCGATTGCTTCTCCTTCGCCGAGGAGGACGGCATGATCGAAACCATGGTCGATCTCGGCGAGCCCGTCGAAGAGGGCGCGGTGCTGGCACGGATCCATTCGGTTGGCCGCACCGGCATTGCCCCGCAGGAGATCCGGGCAAAAATGTCGGGCATGCTGGCGGCGCGGCATTTTCCCGGCCTGGTCAAGGCCGGTGACTGCGCGGCGGTGGTCGCCGTGGAGGTCGATTGATCGAAGGCGGCTGCGTCCCGGCACATGCCGCGCGGCTTCCGGCGATTGCGGCTGGCCGCGCCGGACTTTCTCCATCGGATGGAAGTGTAAATTAACGAGAGGCGGGCAAACTAGGCATTGGCAAGCGGGCCCTCGCTCTGCTGCCATCGTTGCGGGCATTGGACCGCGCGACATGGCGATGATCGTTGAACGCCCGGGCGCCTGGTCTGAAACATGAGATCTTCGACTGGAGAACACTATCCGGCGCTGGACCATGTTCGTGGCCTAGCGGCTTTCTTGGTCTTCACCTGGCATTTCCTCCACCAGTCTCCAGAGGGGCCGGTGCCCTATGGTTTTGTACCTGCCGTGCCCATTTTCAGCCTGCTGGATGAGGGGGTCACCGGCGTTTCATTGTTCATGACGCTCTCCGGCTACCTGTTCGCCAAGCTTCTTGATGGGAAACAGGTCAGCTATCTGCCCTTCTTCGCCAACCGGGCGCTGAGGCTGCTTCCGCTCCTGCTGGCCGTGATAGCCATCGAGGCTTGCCGCGTATCTATGGCGGGCCAGTCCCTGGGCGGCTATTTCACCGACGTCGGGAAGGGGGTGATCTTTCCAACCCTCCCGAACGGCGGCTGGTCGATAACAGTGGAAGCCCACTTCTACATCCTGCTGCCGTTCCTGCTGATGGCGTCCCGACGCTTCCTGTTCGCCCCATTGCTGTTCATCGCGGCGGCCATTTTTCTGAGGTGGGCACTTTACGTGCACCTCGGCGAGGTACAGTCGGCGGCGGCCTGGACCATCATTGGCCATGCCGATCAGTTCCTCGCCGGCATCCTTGCGTTCCATCTCCGCGCCCATGCGAAGGACCGGCACTGGCTCGCGCTAGCCGTTCTGCTGGCCTTTTCGGGGTTCTTCTGGTGGTTCGATGCCGCGGGAGGGTTTTACCAGCTTGAGCGGTATCCCTCGCCGCATTGGATATGGATCATCCTGCCGACGGTGGAGGCGGCGGCCTATTCGTTTGGGATCGCCTATTACGACACCAGCTTTCCAAGGCAGCGAACAGGCTTGCCGTTCAAGATCCTGGAGAAGGCTGGGGCCTACAGCTATTCGATCTATCTCCTGCACCTGTTCTTCGTCATGCAGTTGGCGGCGTTCATCAACGCGAACATCATGGGCATAAGCAATTTCTACATTGCCTGCCTCTGGTCCTTGCTGTGCTTTCTGGCGACGATCCCGATCGGCTATCTCAGCTACACCTGCATCGAAGCGCCATTTCTGCGCCTGCGCATACGGTATGCGGAGCCGGCTGTTGCCGATCCGGTCCTGTTCAAGGATCGGCCGGCCACGGCAGCATAGGCGAGCTGCCTGCGCCGGGCAGCGCCCTGCACGAATATTCGACAGAGACCATCGGCTCGGCGCATCTCGCTATCAGCGCTGTCCAGTCTTCAGCGGCGTGTGCCGTACCGTACACGAGGATACTCATATCCAGTTCGCTGGTTTTCCACTACTCTGGAGTCCGCGTGTCAGGGAGCATCGATTGCGTGGGAGGCCGCAGACAGTGGCGGAGCAGGTCGCCAACGTCCTGCGCGAAGCCATTGCCAGCGGAACGCTGAAGGCCGGCACCGCGTTACGCGGCGGCCTGTCGCGAAAATCCTAGTCGGGATGGTCCTGCTGCTCGGGGCTCAAGCGCATCACCGCGCGACCGGTTCGTAAGAACCACGCTGTTCTTCAGCTCTGCGCCGGCTTGCGTTCGACGATGTAGATATGATCGGCCGCCAGCACGACCTCGCCGCGCTGGTTGATCACCTCGCAGCGTTCGATCACGCGTCCCGAGCCCGGCCGCTTGGGATCGTCTTCCTTGGCCGTAATGGTGGTGCGCGTGCGGATCGTGTCGCCGATGAACACCGGCTTGATGAAGCGCAGCCGGTCATAGCCATAGGAGAAGGCGACGGGGTTGACGATGCTTGCCGTCAGCCCGATGCCGACCGAGAACACCAGCGTACCATGCGCGATGCGCTGGCCGAACGGCGTCGTCTTCATGTACTCGGCGTCCATGTGGTGCGGGAAGAAATCGCCGGTGTGGCCGGCATGGACGATGAAGTCGGTCTCGGTGATGGTGCGGCCGCTGGTCAGCCGCGAAGAGCCGATTTCATAATCTTCGAAATATTGGATCTGTTCCATCAGGGTCTTTCCGCGATCGGCGTCGCCGGCGCCGCGCTCGATCTATAGGCGGCTTCCACCAGCGCCATGGTGCTCCAGGCGTCCTCGACCGAGCTGACCAGTTCGTCGTCTTCTCCTGATGCGAAGCGCTGGACATTGGCCATGCGCCCGACGAAGGCGTCGGGGAACCACTCGCCGGCAAGCGGTACCGCGATCCAGTCCGTTGCGCCCTTCGGATGGATTTCCAGAATGTCCGGTTCGCCCCGGGGATAGTCGAGGTTCAGGCCGAGCTTGAGATAGGCCGCCCCCTCGGTGCCGCAGATGCGGAATTCGCAGGCCTGGTGGCGGCGGCCGAACTTGTGGTCGTGGTTGATCGATAGCGCGCAGCGCATGGTGTCGCCATAGTCGAGAATGGCGCTGGTGCGCGTCTGCGCCACCTTGTGGTTGGGATGGCCGAGCGTCTTGGCGTGGACGCCTTTGGGATCGCCGAGCAATTGCCGGATGAGATCGAGATAGTGGATCGAGTGCATGGCGATCTCGACGCGCGGCGCCTTGAGCAGGAACTCCCACAACTCCCACGGTGTCGCCAGCGCCAGCCAGGCATCGAAGTCGACGACTTCGCCGAGCCAGCCCCTGGCGATAGCGTCCTTGAGCGCCAGCATCATCGGCGCGAAGCGCAGCTGAAAGTTCACGGCCGCCTTGAGGTTCTTGGCACGGCAGATTTCGAGGATTTCGGTTGCCTCGCCGAGATAGTTGCCCATCGGCTTCTGGATCAATGCGACCGCAGCGTCGGGCAGGGCTTTCAGGATCTCGGCGTGCCGTCCCGGCGGGGTCGCCAAATCGAAGATCGCATCCGGGACGGATGCGGCTTCGTCGACCGAACGGAACGCCGTCATGCCCCATTTGTCGGCCAGGGTTTTCGCCTTGGCCTGGTCGGGATCATAGAGGCCGGCAATCGGAAAGCCGGCTTTGCGATAGGCGGGAAAATGCGCGTCCCCGACGATCGATCCGGCACCGAAAGTGACGATCGGGCGAGGCTTCGAGGGTGTTGGCCAGGACTGGACGAGTAAGGCAGGGTCGAAACCGCCCTCAGTCATAGTGGAAGACCTCGTCCGTGCTGGCCCACCATTCGCCCTCCTTGCGGGTCGTGAGCGGCTCCTGGCATGGTATGCAGACCGACCACCATTCCTGCGTCTTCGGGTCGGCGGCCATCTTGGCCATGTCGGCCGCATAATCGGTGCCGTGATATTCGAAATAGGAGAACAGCAGATTCTCCGGCCGCTTCAGATAGATCGAATAATTCTTGATGTTGCAGGCCGAGATCATGGTCAGCACGTCGGGCCAGACGGCGGCATGCAGGCGGACATACTCCTCGACCTTTTCGGGCTTCAACCCCAGCACCATGCCCATTCGCTGCATATCCGACTCCTACTTCGTGATCGCCGTAGTGAATTCGGCGATGCTCATGGCCTTGACCGCGTCCCAATCCCAGTCGATGCCGATGCCGGGTTCGTCGGGCGCCAGCGCATGCCCATCCTCGATGCGCATATGCTTGCCGGTCAACTGGTCGAGTTGCGGAATGTACTCGACATACCTGCCGTTCTGAACCGCGCAGGTCAAGCTGACATGCAGCTCCATTAGGAAATGCGGGCAGACCGGAATGTCGAAGGCCTCCGCCGCATGGGCGATCTTGAGCCATGGCGTGATGCCGCCGATGCGGCCGACATCGACCTGCACGATCGAGCAGGCGCCTTTCTGCATGTATTCGCGAAAATGGCGGATCGAATAGAGCGATTCGCCAATGGCAATTGGCGTCGGCGTCGAGTTGGACAACCTGATATGGCCGTCAATGTCGTCGGCCGGCAGCGGCTCCTCGATCCAGGCGAGGTCGAGTTCGCGCAGCCGCGCCGCGCGCCGGATCGCCTCGTCGACCGAAAACCCCTGATTGGCGTCGGTCATGATCTCGTAGCCGTCGCCCACAGCCTTGCGCACCGCCGACAGGCGGGCGAGATCCTCCGACCCGTGCGGCCTGCCGATCTTCACTTTCGAGCCGCGAAATCCCTTGGCCTTGGCGGCCAGCGCGTCGTCGACAAGTGCTGCCGTCTCGATGTGTAGCCAGCCGCCCTCGGTGGTGTAGAGCGGGCAGCGATCCTTGGCGCCGCCGGCGAGTTTCCACAGCGGCAGGTTCTGCTTCTTCGCCCTGAGATCCCAGAGCGCCGTATCGATCGCCGCGATGGCGATGGCGGTGATGGCGCCGATGGTGGTCGCATGGGTGGCGAATTCGAGATCGTGCCAGATCGCCTCGATCATGTCGGGGTCGCGGCCGATCAGGCGTGGCGCCAGATGGTCGGACAAGAGCCGCATCACCGAGGAACCGCCGGTGCCGATCGTGTAGCTGTAGCCGGTGCCGACCGCGCCGTCGGAATCGGTGATGGTGACGATCGGCGTTTCCTGGCTGACGAAACTCTGGATGGCGTCCGTGCGCTTGACCTTGGGCACAAGGTCCACCATCCGCAGTTCGATTTTCTCGATTCTAGCCATCGGTCAGCTCCGCAATGTCTTTCCGGCCTCGGCGGTGAACAGATGCGCCTGCGACAGGTCGAGGCTCATCGCCACCCGCTCGCCGGAGCGCAACGGGCGCGGGTTCAGCATGCGCGAAACCCAGTCGGTGCCGTTGAACTCGACGAACACCAGCGTCTCGTTGCCGAGCGGTTCGGTGACGGTGATCGGCAGGTCGATCTGATGGACGTCGGCCGCACCGCCGGAGCTGATGCCATGGCCGGTCGGATAGATGTCGTCTGGCCGCAGGCCGAACACGACCTTGTCGCCGGTCGCGAGATTGGCCTTGAATTGGGCGGGTAGCGGCAGCTTTTCGCCACTGGCGAAAACCAGTTGGCCGTCATCGACCGTCGCCTCGTGCAAATTCATCGGCGGCGAACCGATGAAGCCGGCGACGAAGCGTGTCGCCGGGCGGCGGAAGACCTCGTCTGGCGTGCCGACCTGTTCGATATGGCCGTCGCGCATGATGACGATGCGGTCGGCCAGCGTCATTGCCTCGACCTGGTCGTGGGTGACGTAGATCACTGTCGACTGCACCTTGGCATGCAGCTTCTTGATCTCGGTGCGCATCTGCGTCCTGAGCTTGGCGTCGAGGTTGGAAAGCGGCTCGTCGAACAGGAAGACGTCAGGGTCGCGCACGATAGCGCGGCCCATGGCGACACGCTGGCGCTGGCCGCCCGACAGTTGCGACGGGCGGCGGTCGAGCAGCGTGTCGAGGCCCAGGATGGCCGAGGCCTCGGCGACGCGGCGCTCCATGTCCTCCTTGGCCGCACCGGCGATCTTCAAGGAGAAGCCAAGGTTTTCGCGCACGGTCATATGCGGATAGAGCGCATAGGACTGGAACACCATCGAGATGTTGCGCGAGCGCGGCGGCAGATCGTTGACGATCCGCCCGCCGATCTCGATCGAGCCGGCGCTGATCTCTTCCAGTCCGGCGATCATGCGCAAAGTCGTCGACTTGCCGCAGCCTGACGGGCCGACCAGCGCGATGAATTCGCGGTCGGCAATATCGAGATCGATGCCATGCACGATCCCGATATTGCCGTAGCGCTTGGTCAGTTTTTTCAGGGAAACTGTTGCCATGGGATCAGCCTTTCACCGCGCCGGAGGTCAGGCCGCCGACAAGGTGTTTCTGGACGATATAGGTGAGGGTGAGTGCGGGAATGATCATCACCACGGCCAGCGCGCACATGCCGCGCCAGTCGATGGTGAATTCGGCCGTGTAGTCGAGCAGGCCGACCGGCAGCGTCTTGGCGCTCACCGAGCGGGTCAGTTGCGAGGCCAGCGCGAACTCGTTCCAGCAGGTCAGGAAGGCAAAGATGGCGGCAGACGCAATGCCCGGCCCGGCGAGCGGGAACTCCACCTGCCAGAATGCCTGCCAGCGCGTGCAGCCATCGATTTGTGCTGCCTCCGCGAGGTCTTTCGGCACCTGGCGGAAGAAGCCGTCGATCAGCCAGATGGTGAACGGCACGTTGAGCGCGACATAGGCGAGGATCAGCCCGAAATGCGTGTCGATGATGCCGAGCCGCACATAGAGGAAGAACAGCGGCAGCGACAGTGCGATGCCGGGCACCGTGCGCGTCAGCATCAGGCCAAGGAAGACGCTGGATTTGCCGCGGAAGCGGTAGCGCGCGAAGGCATAGCCGCCGGCCATGCCGATGGCCACCGCAATGATCGTCGAGGTCACCGAGATGATCAGCGAGTTGCGGAAATATTCGATGACCGGGATGCCGCCTTTGCCGATGCCCGAGAACATTGCGATGTAAGCGTCGAACGAGATCTCCTGCGGGATCCACACCGGCGGCTTGGCCATGATCTCGACGGTTGGCCGCAGCGACGATAGCACGATCCAGAGGCCGGGCAGGCAGATGGTCAGCATCGCCAGGAACAGGCCGATGCGATGGACGACACCTAGCAGCCGTCGCTTCAGGCGGGCGGAAGAATTCTCGTCCATCACCACTCCGCGCCGATCTGCGTGCGCGCCGCGGCGAGCTTGTTGAAGAAATAGACGGTGAAGGCAATCGACAGCAGGATCGAGAAATAGGCCATGGCGTTGGCCATCCCCATGCGGCCGTCGCTGTAGGCGGTGCGTGCCACCAGCGTCCACAACAGTTCGGTGCGGCCCGCCGGTCCGCCATCGGTCATGATCTTGACGATGTCATAGGCGCGCGCGACGTCGAGCGAACGGATGGTCATGGCGATATAGGCGAAAGGCATGACGAACGGCCACGTCACATAGCGGAAGGTCTGCCAGGGCGTGCAGCCATCGACCCGCGCGGCCTCGATCGGCTCCTTGGGCATGGCGAGCAGGCCGGCGAGGATCAGGATGGCGAAGATCGCGGTCGACGACCAGATCTCGGCGATCGAGATGGCGATGAAGGCGAGATGGCCCTCGATCAGCCACGGAATGGCGTCCTGCGTGATGCCGAGCGACTGCAGGGCGTTGTTCACCAGGCCGATATTGTCGTTGAACATGAACTTGAACTGGAAGCCGACGAGGATCGGCGAGAACATCATCGGAAACATCATCAGCGTGCGCAGGATGCGCTGGCCGCGCGTCGCCTTCTCGACCAGCATGGCGAGGCCGAGGCCGAGCAGCATTTCGAGATTGAGCGCGATCGTCAGCAGCAGCACCGTGCGCCCGAACGCCCACCAGAAATCGGTGTTGGCCAGGATCGAGAGATAGTTCCGGAAGCCGACGAAGACGAAGAATGTTTCGGGCTTGGTCAGGCGGAACGGTGTGAAGCTGGAATAGAGCGACAGAAGCAGCGGCACGACGACGACCGCCGCCAGCACGATGAAGGCTGGAAGCAGCAGCAGGAATGGCGCCGATGGCTTGAAGCCCTTCATCAGAATCCTGTTGGGTTTTGCATTTGCGTGGGCGAGGCGCCGAAAGGCGGTGTGTATCGCGGGGCCTCCGGCGAGACGCGATCGCCTCCCCCATTCATTTGGGGGAGGCGGCCTTGGGAGACGGTTCTAGAGCTTGCCGGCATCCTGCAGGATTTGCGTCGCCTTGGCGGCGGCTTCGTCCAATGCCTGCTTGGGGGTCTTGTCGCCCAGGATGGCCGCCTGAAGTTCGGGATAGACGGCGTTCGAAATCTCGATCCACTCAGGCGTCTGCGGCACGGCGAAGGCGTGCTTGGCTTCTTCCTGGAAGGCAGAGAGAACCTCCTTCTTGTAAGGATCGTTTGCGGCCTGCTTCAGGTCCCAATCCCACACGGCCGTGCGTGTCGGCAGCGGGCCTGCGGCGGCTTCCAGTTTCTGGCTGTCCTCATTGGTCAGCCACCAAACGAGCGAAGCGGCGGCGGCCTTGTTCGGGCAGTTCTCGGTCACCGAGAAACCGTGGAAGCCGGACCAGCCGGTACGCTTGCCGGAAGAACCCTTCGGCGCGACCTTCACGCCGACATTGCCCGCCACCTTGGACGATTTCGGGTCGTTGAAGAAGCCGGCCCAGCCCGGCCAGTCCAGATTGATGGCGACGGTGCCCGAGGCAAAGCCCTGGCCGAGATCGTCCCAGAGATAGTTGGTCGTTCCGGCCGGCACGGCCTTGGCCTTGTACAGATTGACGAACCAGTCGAGCGCCCGGATGCCGGCCTCCGAGTTGAAGACCGGCTTGCCGTCCTTGTCGAGATACTCGCCGCCCTCGGCGACCACCATCTCGTAGAAGCGGCCATTGATCGCCTCTTCCTTGCCGGCGAACTGCGTGCCGTAGAAATTGGGCGGGTTGGCGAAGAACTCGGCCTGGTCGGTGACTTCCTTCCAGCTGTCCGGCGGCACCAGGTCATAGCCGTATTTGGCCTTGAACTTGGTCTTGTTGTCTGCGTTCTCGTAGAGGCTCTTCTGGTAGTAGAGCGCCGAGACGTCGAACTGCGCGCGCGGCAGCATCTCCAGCTTGCCGTCGATGGTTGCCGCCTTGATCGTCGACGGCACGAAGGCGTCGATCTCGTCCTTGGGCAGCAATTTACTGAGGTCTGTGTAGAGGCCGGTATATTGCGGCGCGAAGGACGAATGGTTCCAGCCGACGCACCAGTTGGTGCTGCCAGAGGCGATGTCGGACTTCAACTCCTTGTCGATGTCGAAGCCATTCTTCTTGGTCAGGATGTTGACCTTGGCGCCGGTGGCCTTTTCCCATTCGGGAATGCGCTCATAGAGCTTTTCATATTGCTGGCCGCCGATCAGTTTCACGTCGACGGTGACGCCTTCGAACTTGCCGGGCAGGTCGCCGGCAAGGGCCGTGCCTGCACCAAATGCAAGCACCAATGCGCCGGCGGAGACGCCGGAAAGCAGTCTGTTCATTGGTTTCCTCCCTGGGTGCGCCTTAGCGGCGACCGCAACTTGTCCGCGTGACAAGAAATGCTACATTCATATACAAACAAAACATTCATACGTACGTCAAGGCGAAATTTGTTTCCGCCGGGCGCATTCCTGCGTATATGAAGAATCGATTTCACTGGAGAAATGCCTCATGGATGACAGCGAAGACGAGCGCTACCGCGCGCCGGCGCTCGACAAGGGGCTCGACATTCTTGAGCTGCTGGCCGGCGTGGACGGCGGCCTTACCCAGGCCGAAATCGCCAAGAAACTTGACCGCAGCCCCAACGAATTCTACCGCATGCTCGACCGGCTGGTGCGGCGCGGCTATGTCACAAGGCTGGACGGCGACCGCTATTCACTGACGCTGAAACTGTTCGGCCTGGCGCAGCTGCACGCTCCGGTGCGGCGGCTGGTGTCCTACGCCACGCCACTGATGCGCGAACTGGCCGAGACCTCGCAGCAGGCCAACCAACTCGTTGTTTTTGATCGCGGTTCCGCCGTCGTCATCGCCCAGCAAGAGGCGCCGAACTACTGGGGCATCTCGATCCGCGTCGGCTCCCACATCAGCCTGTTCGACACCGGTTCGGGCCATGTGCTGCTTGCCTTCCGCTCGCAGGAAGAGCGGCAGATGATGATCTCCGAACACGTCCGCAGCACCGACAAGACGGCGCAATCGGCCGAGTTCTTCACCCGGCTCGACCAGATCCGTGACCGTGGCTACGAGATGATGGCCTCGATGCAGACCGCCGGCGTCTTCAACCTCTCGGCTCCAGTACGCAGTTCCGACGGCAAGGCCATCGCCGCCCTGTCGATCCCTTACATCACCGTGGTCAATGCGCCGTCCGCGCCAGATATCACCAGGACAATCGAACTGCTGCTGGCGACGTGCGAGAAGCTGTCGCATCTGGCTGGCTCGGCTGTAGGGTCGGCCGCATAAATTCTTATTTGAATGAAGAATTCCTCCGTGAGATAATTTGACAAAGCCAATTTGGAGGAGCTCCAGTGATCATCGATACCCATCTGCATCTCATCGATCGCTCGGCCTTGCGCTATCCCTGGCTTGCCGGGGTGCCGCCGCTCAACCGCGATTTCTCCTACGAGGAATATGCCACCGAGGCGCTGCGTGTCGGCGTCGAGCGCGTGCTGCACATGGAGGTCGACGTCGATCCCGCTGACATTGAAGCCGAGACCGCACGGGTGGAAGGTCTGTCGCGACAGGCCGGCAGCATGCTGGTCGGGGCGATCGCGTCCTGCCGGCCGGAAGATGCTGACTTCCCGGTCTATCTCGAAAGGCAGCGGGCAAATCCTTTCGTCAGGGGTTTCCGCCGTGTGCTCCATGTCGTGCCCGACGATCTGTCGGAGGGCGCGGTGTTTCGCGACAACATCAAGCGGCTTGGCGGTGCCGGCCTGACCTTCGATCTCGTCGTGCTGCCGCACCAGATTCCGAAAGCAATAGCGCTGGCCGACCTCGCACCCGACGTCCAGTTCGTTCTCGACCATTGCGGCGTTCCCGACATCAAGGGCGGCGCCGAGCATCCCTGGCGCGAGCATATGAGCGAGATCGCGTTGCGTCCGAACGTCATGGCCAAGATCTCCGGCGTCGTCGCCTATGCCGATCCCGGCAGCTGGACGGTCGGGACGCTGCGGCCCTATGTCGAGCACACCATCGCTGCGTTCGGCTGGGACCGTGTCGTCTGGGGCAGCGACTGGCCGGTCTGCACGCTCGGTGGCGGCCTGTCGACCTGGGTCGCGGCGACCCACGCGCTGCTTTCCGGCTGCAGCATCGCGGAGCGCGACAGCCTGCTGTCGGGCAATGCCCGCAAGCTCTGGCGGCTGGAATAGGTTGCATTTGCCTCGGCATCTCGCCGGGGCGTAGCCCGGACGTTCTACGCCGTTCGGTTTCGTTCAGGCTCCTCTACCGGCAGCGCCGGACACCTGCGCGGGGGCACTCTCCCGGAACAGGCTGACGAGATCGGCAACCACCTCGGCGGCCCTGTGTCCGGAAGTCATGCCGGACAGGATGCGGTCGGACGCTGCCTGCTGGAACGCCATGTAGCCGTCATGACGCGGCCGCACCCATGCGCCCTCCAGCGTCGCGCGCGTGTCGCGATAGAAATTGCCGGTCGCGGCATTGACGGTGTGGTCTTCCCAGGCGGCAGCATGGCCTGGTTGGCCACCGGCAGCGGCATAGGCGCCGCGCTGCACGTCGCCGCTGGCGACCCAATAGGCAAAGTCGGTCGCAGCCTCCTTCGCCTTGGAAAAGGCTGACACCGCTATGCCGGTGCCGCCGAGCGCCGAACCGACAGGGCCGTTGGCGCCAACGACCGGGATGTCGGTGAAGGCCAGCCGGCGCGCGCGAAACCCTGATAGCGCATAGGAAGCGTAGCCATAGATCAGCGGCGCGCAGACGATCTGGGAATCGGCCTCCGCCATGCGTTCGGAAACCGCGATCGGATCCATCTCCAAACAGGCCGGTTCGACCAGGCCGGCGATCTCTCGCATCATTTCGAAGACTTGGCTGCCGGCCTCGCTATCGATGAGATCGCGGGACGGATCGGTCGCGCAAGCATGCCCGAGATTGCCGGCAAGCGTGTAGAACACCATCAGCACATGTGGCGGGCGCAGCGGCAAAAGCACGCGTCCTTGCCGGGCGAGGTCGAGCACCTCGCTCCAGCGCGCCGGCGGCGCATCGAGCGCGTCCGGCCGCCATGCCTGGACCTGGCTGGCCGCATCGATCGGAAAGGCCCATTGTCGCCCTTGCCAGGCGTAGCTCGGATAGGACTGGCCGACGCTTCCCGATGCGAGTGCTGCGCGCTCGACCTCGCGGCCGGCGACATCCAGCGGCGCGAGGCAGCGTTCCGCGGTGATCTGGCCGACATGCGGATGGTCGATGACAATCAGATCATAGGCGCGCGCCAGTTCCTCGACCGGGAAGGATTCGAAATCCTGCAGCGAGCGCTTGTCCCAGTCGATGGCGGCGCCGGTCTTCTGCTGCCAGAGCGACGAGCAGGCGACCATCGGATCGTAGCCGCGCGGATGGCTCCAGGTCATGCCCTTGAGCGTGGTCACAGGCCGAACTCCTCGCGGATCGCGGCACTGTGCTCGCCGATGCGCGGTGCGGCGCGATCGACCTTGGCCCTGACACCGTCGACCCTGAGCGGCGAACTGGTGGTGAGGATCGAGACATCGTCGTCGCGCGTCACCGTCTGCAGCATGTCGAGCGACTGGAAACCTTCGCTGGCCAGCATCTCCGGCCAGGTCAGCACCTTGGCGCACCAGATGTCGGCCGGCTCGAGAATGGCGAGCCATTCGTCGATGGTTTTGCTGGCGATCCGCTGCGCGATGATCGCCTTGATGTCGTCGCGCGCGGTGAACCAGGAGGCCGGTCTGTCGCGATAAGGCGCCAACTCATTGAGCGACAGCAGGTCGGCAAGTCTGGGGATCGGCGTCATGGCGATGGCGAGATAGCCGTCCTTGGCCGGATAGACGCCATAGGGCGCCGAGAGATAGGCATGCGCGCTGCGGAAATTGGAGCGGCGCGGCAGCCGGCGGCCGTCATTGAGATGCGTGGTCAGCACCTCGAACTGGAAGTCGACCAACGCTTCCAGGAGGCTGGTTTCGATATGGCTGCCCTGGCCGGTGATGCCGCGCCGCACCAGCGCCGCCAGAATGCCTTGCGCGCAGGCTGCACCCGCCAGCATGTCACCGATCGCAAGGCCGAAGGGCACCGGCCCCTGGTCCTCGTCGCCGTTCAGCCACATCACGCCGGAGCGCGATTGGGCCAGGAGATCCTGGCCGGGCCGCTTGACCCATGGGCCGTCCTCGCCATAGCCGCTGATCGACGCGTAGACGAGCCGCGGGTTGATCTTGCGGACGGCTTCGTAGTCGAGGCCGAGCCGCTCGATGACGCCGGGCCGGAAATTCTGGATAAGCACATCGGCCTTGGCCAGAAGCCCGCGCAGCGCCTCGAGATCCGCCTCGTTTTTCAGGTCGATGTCAAAACTTTCCTTGGCGCGGTTGATGGCGTGGAAGATCGTGGAATCGCCGCCGATCTCGGTGTCGCTGAGATAGAGCCGGCGCGACAGGTCGCCGCCATCCGGACGCTCGATCTTGATGACACGGGCACCGAGATCGAGCAGGCGCAGCGAGCAATAGGGGCCGGACAGGAACTGGCTCATGTCGACGACGGTGAGACCGGCAAGCGGCAATTCGGCGGCTGCCGGCATTTTCATTTCTCCGTCTTGCCGACGAAATCGGCCGGGTTGCGATACTTCACCGTCTGCAGATGCTCGCAATAGAGGACCAGCTCGCCTTCGCCCTTGAACACTTCGTAGCTGGCACGGATCAGCCCCATCTCCTTGTAGCGCGGCGTCTTGTCGAGGTTGGAGCGGATCGAATAGATCGTGTCGCCAATGAAGACGGGCTTTATGAAACGGAGCTTGTCATAGCCATAGGAAAAGGCGTTGACGCAGTTGGTGGCGACCAGCCCCAGCCCCGCCGAAAAGACGAAAGCACCGGCGATCAGCCGCTTGCCGAAAATGCCTTCGCTTTCGGCGAACATCTGGTCCTGCACATAGGGGTGGATGTCGAGCACCAGCGTGTTGAAGAGATGGCTGTCGCCTTCCGCCATCGTGCGCCGCAACGACCGAATTTTCTGGCCGACCGGCCAGTCCTCGTAGAACCAGTTCTCGGCGTTCCACACTGGCAGTGCCGCGTGCGCCTGAGGCATGTTTTTGGGGTAGGTCGATGCGATGCCGACGGTGGGCGCGAAGTCGTTCATGGCTGGCTCCGGCAGTCTCGCAGGAGGCTTAGGTCAGCCATTTGAACACGCCTCAAAGCGCCGGACTGCATGACGTCTCCTCCCGCCAATCTTCTTTTGTAAATAGTATTTTCACATATGGGATTACGTTGCAAGCGAGGGCGGGGCGAATTTTTCCCAATCCCGCGCGCTCACGCGCGGGCAGGCGGGGGGAAATCATGAAAAAGGATTGCCTGGTCTTTGTCGGCCGCCTGAACCGGGAGGCGCCTTATTTCAGCGCGCAGGCGTGCTGACGGACATCGGACGCACCATCGAGATCGGCACGCCGATTGCGTCAGGATCGTGCGCTGAGGCGCTACCGACGCACCCGTACGATGGTCGGGCTCAGGCTTGTTGGATTGCCGAGAGCTTCCAGTTCGAGCCATTCTGACGCGTAAATGTCCACAGCTCGGTCGTCTCCGTCGGATGGTTCTCGTCGCCCTCGACAACCTTGCCGCTGGCCCGCTCGCGCATCACGTCGCGAGACTCGTAGCGCAACGCGGCCGTGGCGTAGTCGCGGTCATCCTCGCGCCAGCTTTCCGCGATGTCGGCCTGCAGCAAGGTGATATCGGAGACCTCGTTCCTGAGACCTTTCTGGGCATTGTCGGCCAGCTCTTCCGAGAGATAGGACACCATCTCAGGCGTTGTCGCCCGGCGCAGGGCGGCATGGTCTTCACGCCCGAATGCTTCCTGGACGTCGGTCAACAGCTTCTGGAATGCGTCGAGGTCGCTCTGAGCCAGTGTGATCTCCTCCGAGACGTCAGCCGGCGAGCCTCCGCCCGAACCACCGCCAAAGCCGGGAATTGTGAACGAGCTTGCCTGCTGCTGCGCCGCAGCACGGTTCTCAAATCGCGACGCCTGGGCATTGCCGGCACCGGCCAGCGCCGGGGCAGGGCCCTGCGCCGACTGCGAGCGGAAGAAGCGGATGGCCAGCATGATCGCGCCACCGATGAGCAGGGCCTGGAGCAGGAAGCCGAACATGCCGGCCAGACCGCCGAAGCCTTGGCCCAGGAGCAGGCCGATCAGGCCGCCGATCAGCAGGCCGCGCATCATCGTTCCACCGAAGCCGCTCATGAAGCCGGGCCTCTGCAGGCCGGCCTGCGGCTGCCGGGCGGCAGAGTTCACACCGGTGTTGGGTGTCATCGAACGCTCGACCGGAGCGGTCGGCGCCGGCGCCGTCCTCGTTGGCGGTGCCGACTGGAACGTGCGCGTGCCGCGACTGCCGAAACTGCCGCCACGCCGAGCCTCGGCATGATCGATCGCGACCATGGAGAATGCGAGGAACAGTCCGGCGAACAGGGCTGCAAATCGGCTGGTGCGAGACATCATCTGAGATGAACCTTTATCGGTATGGTTTTGGAAATTTTAAGCAGGTGCCGGGCGCCATGCGGTCAATCGAACAATTCTTCGAAGAAGGATTTCTTCCGCTTGGGGTAGCGGTGGCCCTGCGAGCGCGAATAATCGTCATCGCGGCCGTGTTGCGGCTGGGAGAAGGCTGCCGGCTGTGGCTGCGCCGCAGGCGACGCTTCCCTGCCGGAACGCTCGATGATCTTGTCGAGTTCGCCTCGATCAAGCCAGACGCCACGGCACTGCGGACAATAGTCGATCTCGATACCCTGGCGTTCGCTCATCACGAGCGCGACGCGGCAGGAGGGGCAAACCAAACCAAGGAGGGAAGATGTCATACGGGGCTCCAAACCGAAAGGATTGAGCCCGCTTGACCGAAAAAGGTGGAAACGGGCCCGTTAAAGCGGTCCGACATCACAATCACCAGAAGCGATCGTCAGAGGGGCCCGGCCCGCACCACACAGTTAGGAATGCCGAGCCAGGCCTTCAAGGGCGATATTGCCGGCAAGAATGATTTGTTCGCCGCTGCCGTCGCTCAAACCGTTACGATGATCTTGCCGAATTGCTCGTTCGATTCGAGGTAGCGGTGCGCCTCGACGATCTGGTTGAACGCGAAGCTCCGGTCGATGATCGGCCTCAGCGTACCCGTCTCCAGGCCTTCGAGGATGAACGCCTTGGCGACCTCCAGCTTCTCCGGGGTGCCGGTGATTTCGTGCACGAGATAGCCACGCAACGTCAGCGTCTTGCCCAACACGGCAGCCAGAGGGAACGGCGTCGGCTCGGGGCTCAACCCGCCATATTCGATGAGAATGCCGCCCTTTGACATTGCCGCCGTCAGCGGCTCGAAGATCGGACCACCGATTGCATCGAGCACGACGCGCACGCCTTGCGGCCCCGCGATCTCGCTCAGCCGTGCGGCGAGATCCTCCTCGGCCAGGACGACAACCTGCGCCGCTCCGGCATCGAGCAGGGCCTGTTTCTTTACCGATGTTCGCGTCACCGCGATCGCTGTCGCGCCAATTTTGTTGGCGATCTGGAGCGCGGCAAGCCCGACGCTGCTTGAGGCCGCGGTGATGACGACAGCGTCTCCGCTGCTCAGTTTGGCGATATCGATCAGGGCGCCATAGGCGGTGAGATATTGCATCCAGATCGCCGCCGCCGTCTGCCAGTCGAGCGACGATGGGTGCTTGACGATGAGCCTGGCGGGATAGGTGACCAGCTCGCCGTAAGCGGGCCAGCGCACCATCGATTGCGGCGGGATGACGCTGACAGCGTCGCCCGGGGCGAAATCCTTCACGCCTTCGCCTACCGTTTCGACAATGCCTGCCGCTTCCAGCCCGAGCCCGGAGGGCAGGGGAGGAGTCTCGATATAGCTGCCCGCGCGCAGCAGCGCCTCGGCACGGTTGAGTCCGAGCGCCTTGACGCGGATTTGAACCTCACCCGGACGCGGTGGAGGGAGGTCGATATCCTCGATGCGCAGAACTTCGGGACCGCCATGCTGGTGGAAGCGGACAATACGAGCCATTCGGGTTACTCCTAATTATCTGAACCGAATGAGCTATGCAGGCAGAGGCTTCATGGATAAATGGGCGTAGGGATAAAGCAGTAGAAACCAGAGGTTTCGAATATGGATAGGCTCGAGAGCATGGCCGTGTTCGTCAAGGCGGTCGACCTTGGCTCGTTCGCGGCTGCGGCGGTGGCGCTCGACCTGTCCGGGCCGATGGTGGGCAAGCATATCCGCTCTCTCGAAGAGCGGCTCGGCGTACGCCTCATCAACCGCACCACGCGCCGCCAGAGCCTGACCGATTTCGGCCGCGCCTATTACGAACGCTGCCGCATCGTGTTGGCCGAGGCGGAAGCCGCCGATGCGCTGGCCGCCGACCAGTTTTCGGAACCGAGAGGCAGACTGCGCGTGACCATGCCGGCGCATTTCGGCCGCCACTGCGTCACCCCCGTGTTGCTGAAGCTGGCGCGGCACTATCCGATGCTGGAACTCGATCTGTCGCTCAGCGACCGCTTCGCCGATCTCGCGGAGGACGGCTTTGACCTTGCCATCCGCACCGGCGATCTTGAGGACAAGGCCGGCGTGATCGCGCGCCGCGTTGCACGCCAGGGCATGGTTGTCTGTGCCGCGCCTGCCTATCTCGGAATCCATGGCGAACCGCGGCGGATCGAAGATCTCGCCGACCATCAGGCAATCGTCTATCGCCGGCTCGGCCAGGTCGTTCAGCCCTGGCTGTTTGCGCGTGAAGGGCAATCCGTACAGGAGATCATCCCCAGCGGTCGGCTGCGGCTCGACGATCTCGACGCCATCGCCGATGCAGCGGCCGAAGGCATGGGGCTGGCGTGGCTACCGTGGTGGCTGGTCCGCGAGCGCATAGAGGCCGGTGCGTTGGTCGCGCTGTTGCCGGACCAGCCGCACTATCTCTACGACTGCCATGCGCTCTGGCTGCAGACGCCGCATCTGCCGCTCAAGGTTAGGCTCGCCATCGATGCGCTGGCAGCCGCCCTGCCGAAACTGATGGGCTGATCGCCGAGAGCAGGCTTGCGCTCTTTGAGGCGCCGCTTACCAATGCCATATGAAGGCGGAACGTGCGCATTGCAGGAGAGGCGGTTCATGACCAAAGGTTCGGATCTGTTCGTGGCGGCCCTCGAGAATGAAGGGGTCGACCGGATTTTCGGCATTCCCGGCGAGGAGAATCTCGACATCGTCGAATCGATCCGCCGCTCGTCGATCCAGCTGATCTTGACCCGACATGAACAGGCCGCTGCTTTCATGGCTGCCACTTATGGCAGGCTCACCGGCAAGGCGGGCGTGTGCATCACCACGCTTGGCCCCGGGGCGCTCAATCTGACGACCGGGGCGGCCTATGCGCTGCTCGGCGCGATGCCGATGATCATGATCACCGGCCAGAAAGGCATATTGTCATCACGGCAGGCGCGCTTCCAGATCGTCGACATCGTCGCGGCGATGAAGCCGCTGACCAAGCTGTCGCGCCAGATCGTCTCGCCCAAGATGATCCCCTCGCTGGTGCGCGAGGCCTTCCGCGTTGCCCAGGAAGAGCGGCCCGGCCCGGTGCATCTGGAACTGCCGGAAGACATCGCGGCGGCCGAGTGCGAGCCGGTGGCGCTGGTGCCGACGCATCCGGTCGAGCTGCCGCTGGCCAGCGCGGACGCGCTCGATCGCGCCGCCCGCATGATCATGGAGGCCAAGCGTCCGCTGCTGATGTTCGGCGCGGCGGCGTCGAGGCCGCGTGTGACACCCGATGTCGCCCAGTTCGTGCTGCGCACGCAAATACCCTATTTCACCACGCAGATGGGCAAGGGCACGGTGCCCGGCGGCACCGAACTCTATATGGGAACGGCGGCACTGTCGGAGCGCGACTATGTGCACGAGGCCATCGAACAGGCCGATCTGATCATCACCATCGGCCACGACACGGTTGAGAAGCCGCCCTTCATCATGGGCGCCAACGGGCCGAAGGTCATCCATGTCGGCTACCACTCGGCCGATGTCGAGCAGGTCTATTTCCCGCAGGCCGAGATCGTCGGCGACCTTGGCCCGTCGCTGGCGCTGCTGGCGGACCGTATCGAGGGCAAGATCCCCAACGCACAGGCGCTGCTGCCACTCAGGGAAGGCATTTTGAGCCGGATCGCCGCGCGCGCCACCGAAGACCGCTTCACGCCGCAGCGCATCGTGCATGATGTGCGTGCCGTAATGCCGGCGGACGGAATCCTCGCCCTCGACAACGGCATGTACAAGATCTGGTTCGCGCGCAACTACCGCACGCGCATGGCAAACACGCTGCTGCTCGACAATGCGCTGGCCACGATGGGCGCCGGCCTGCCGTCGGCGATGATGGCGTCACTGCTCTATCCCACGCGCCGTGTCATGGCCATTTGCGGCGATGGTGGCTTCATGATGAACAGCCAGGAACTGGAGACCGCCGTCAGGCTGAAGCTCAACCTCGTCATCCTGCTGCTCGAAGACCATGCCTATGGCATGATCCGCTGGAAGCAGGCGGTCGACGAATTCCCGGATTTCGGCATGACCTTCGGCAATCCCGATTTCGTCAAATACGCCGAGGCCTATGGCGCCAAGGGAACCAGGGTTATGGAGATCGCCGATTTGCGGCCGGCGCTGGAGCGGGCCTTCACCGGCGGCGGCGTGCATCTCGTCGTCGTGCCCATCGACTATTCCGAAAACACCAGGGTGCTTGTCGACGAATTACGCGAGCGGCTGCCGGCGCCGCGTACGCCGTGACGGCGGCCGAAAAGCCGCCGTCAGGACCTCTCGGGTGTAAGATCCTACACCTTGCAGTAAGGCGTGACCGGCGTGATGGCGCCGAAATCCTTAGCGATCTCGTAGCTGATGCCGTCCGCCGCCGCCTTGCCGACATAGGAATGGCAGAGCGTGTGGTTGTTGGAGGCATCGACGCGGATCTTGCCTTGCGGCGCGTCGAACTCGATGGTGGGCAATGCCTTGAGCACATCGTCATCCCTGAGTGACCCGGCCTTCTCGGCGGCCAGCGCATAGAGATGCAGGCCGTTGTAGCCGGCCTCACCGATGCCGTTGACCATCTTCTCCTGGCCGAACTTTTCGCGGAAGCTTGCGATGAACTTCTTGTTGACCGGATTGTCGAGCGCCATCCAGTAAGGCTGCGGCGCATAGGTGCCGGCGGCGACGCCGGGCGGCAGCGCGTCCTTGTTGAAAACCTCGTCGAGCGGCGCGATCAGCGGCTGCTTGATGTCGAAAGAGCGATATTGCTTGAGCTGCGTGACGGCATCGTTGCCGACCACCATCGACCAGACGACATCGGGCTTCAGCGATTTGATCTTCTGGAAAGCCGGGCCGAAATCCGTGGTGCCGAACGGATAGTAGTCGGCGCCGATGATCTTGCCGCCGGCCTTCTCATAGGCCGCCGTGATCGCCTCGGTCATCTTCTGCGGCCAGGCGTAGTCCGAGGCCATGACATAGATCGTCTTACCGAGATTCTCGGCCACCCACGGCATCATCGGGTCGACCTGCTGCATCGGGATCGGCCCGGTGGCGACGAAGTAGCGGTTGCATTCGCCGCCCTCGAAATTGGTCGGGTAGAAGAACAGCTTCTTGGCTTTCGAGGTCACCGACAGCGTCGCGCTGCGCTCGGGCGAAATGATCGTGCCCATGACCACGTCGACCTTGTCTTCGTTGATGAGCTTGCGCGCCTTGTCGATCGAGCCCTTGGTCGTCGTCTGGTTGTCCTCGATGAACAGTTCGACCTGGCGACCGCCAATGCCGTTGGCGGCATTGAGCTCGGCGGCGGCGAGCTTGTAGCAATTGAGCAGCGTCTCACCGAGGATCGCCTGCAGTCCGGTGATCGGGATCGACAGGCCGACCTTGACGGTATCGGCGGCGCGCAGGATCGACGGCGCGCCGACCATGGCGAAGGCGGCGGCTGCGCCGCCGGCTTTCAGTATCGTTCTTCTGCTTATCATTGTTATGTTCCCTTCCAGTCCAGGCGCGCCCCATGCACGCCTTACAAAGTCAGCAGGTCCAGATGCGCTTCAGGCGCGCCTCATAGGGCCAACAGGTCCTTCAGCAGGCTCTCGTCGGCGAACGCCTCCGGCGTGCCCTCATGCACGATCCTGCCCTTTTCCATCACCAGGCAGCGGTCGGCCGCCTTCAGAACGAGATCGAGATTCTGCTCGACCAGAACGATCGCGATGCCGCGCTCGCGGGCGATGCGCGGCACCAGCTCGGCGATCGACTGCACGATGTTCGGCTGGATGCCTTCCGAGGGTTCGTCGAGCAGCAGCACCGACGGCAGGCCGCATAGCGCGCGGCCGATCGCCAGCATCTGCTGCTGGCCGCCCGACAGCGTGCCGGCGATTTGCGCCTCGCGTTCGCGCAGGATCGGAAAATAGCCGAAGATGTCGTCAGGAATGCCGCCGTCCCCACGGTCCATGGCTGCGCGCGTGCCGACCTCCAAATTCTGCCGCACGGTCAGCTGGTTGAAGATGCCGCGGCCCTGCGGCACATGCGCTATGCCCGCCCGCGCCCGGCGGAAGGCCGCCGCGTCGGTAAGGTCCTGATCGCCGAGAACAACCGCGCCGCCGCTCGCCTTCAGGCCACCGGCGATGACGCGCAGCAGCGTCGTCTTGCCGGCGCCATTGCGGCCAAGCAGGCCGACGACTTCACCCGGTGCCACGCTGAGATCGATGCCGTTCAGCACAGGGAGCAGGCCGTAGCCGGCCGAGACCGCGAGTGTCCGCAGCATGGTCAGCGCCTCCCCAGATAGACATCGCGGACCATTTCGTCGGCCTCGATGTCGTGGAAAGGACCGCTGCGCAGCCGGCGTCCCTGGTGCAGCACCAGCGTCTCGCAGTTCAGCGCCCGCACGAAGCGGATGTCGTGCTCGACAGCGACGATCGAGAACTCGCCCTTGAGCCGCA
The DNA here is from genome assembly GCF_016756575.1 of Mesorhizobium sp. 131-3-5. NCBI lineage: Bacteria > Pseudomonadati > Pseudomonadota > Alphaproteobacteria > Hyphomicrobiales > Phyllobacteriaceae > Mesorhizobium > Mesorhizobium sp. 131-3-5. The sequence continues at coordinate 5,807,759 of NZ_AP023254.1, read as the reverse complement.
GCAGCATCTGCGCGGTCGCCAGCGTTTCCTGCGGCGTCATGCCGGCGGTCGGCTCGTCGAGCAGCAGCAGCCTTGGCTCGATCGCCAATGCCATGCCGATCTCCAGCCATTGCTTCTGGCCGTGCGCCAGTTCGCCGGCCAGCGTGGCCGCGCGGCTGCCAAGCGCGACCAGGTCCAGCAGCTCACCGACCGGACGCACCGGCGACGAGGTGCCCCACCGTGCGACCTTGAGATTGTCCTCGACCGAGAGGCTCGGAAAGACCGACGGGATCTGGAATTTTCGGGCGATGCCGAGCCGGGCGATGCGGTGTAGCGGCAGGCCGGCAATGTCGTGGCCGAGGAAGCGCACGCTGCCGCTGGTCGGGCGAAGTGTGCCGGTCAAAAGGTTGAGGAAGGTGCTCTTGCCGGCGCCGTTCGGCCCGATGATGCAGCAGAGCTCCCTGTCGCGCACCGTCAGGTTCAACCCTTCCAGCGCTTGCAGCCCGCCAAAGCGTATGCCGACATTCTCGGCCTGAAGCAGCACGTCGCTCATTGCGCTTGCCTCCGGCCCTTGAACAGGCTCTTCAGCCGCGCATAGATCGACAGGATGCCGTCCGGCAGCACGAAGACGATGACGACGAAGACGCAGCCGAGCAAAAGCGGCCACAGGCTCGGGTTGAAGCTGCTGATCGTCTGCTGCGCGCGCTGTATGGCGATGGCGCCCAGCACCGGACCAAGCAGCGTGCCGCGCCCGCCAACCGCTACCCAGACGATGACTTCCGTCGACAGCAGCAGCCCGGACAGGTCGGGTGCCACCAACCCGGCCATGCAGACATAGAGCGCGCCCGCGAGCCCGGCGATCGCCGCGGACAGGACGAAGGTGACGAGTAGCCTCAGCGGCGCATTGTGGCCAAGGGCGGCCGCCCGGACTTCATTGTCCTGGATGGCGGTCAGCACGGTGCCCCAGCGACCTCTGCTGAGCGACCACAGCACCAGCACGACCACCGCAACGATCGCCGCGACGAAGATGTAACTCGGCAGATCCTGGCTGAGATCGACATGTATTTCGCCAAGATCGAAGGCGATCGACGGAATGCCGATCAGGCCGCTGTCGCCACCGGTGACCGAGCTCCAGGAGACGGCGGCCTGCTGGCAGATGACGCCCATGGCAAGCGTCACGATGGTGAAGTAGCTGCCGCGGATGCCGCCGAAGAACAGGAAGTAGCCGATGATGGCGGCGACGAAGGCAGCACCCGCAATCGCGCCCAGGATGCCGAGCAGGCTGCCCAAGGGGATGGCGTCGTTGAGCGTGACCAGCGCCATGATGTAGCCACCAATGCCGAAGAAGGCGGCGTGGCCGAAACACAGGATGCCGGTGCGGCCCCAGAAGAAGTCGAGGCTCGCCGCGAACAGGCCGAAGATCAGCGCGTCGCGGATCACCGTCAGCTGGTAGCCGTCGGCGATGAACGGATAGACGACGGCGAGCGCCGCGCAGACGGCGAAGATCAGCAGCCAGTTGCGGTCGCGGGCGATCATCGCGACGCTCCGTTGAACAGTCCGTTGGGCCGCAGCCGCACGGCGACGATGGCCGCCAGCAGCACGATCGCCTGCGCCAGCGATGGCGAGATCTGGTAGTTGAGCACACTGGTCAGCCCGCCGACGAAGACACTGCCGGCGACGAGACCGCCGATCGAGCCGACGCCGCCGACAATCACGACGAAGAAGGCATTGGCGAGGTAGTTCACCCCCATCTGCGGCAGCACGATCGCCAGCGGTGCGACCAGGCCGCCGGCGAGCCCGGCGATCGCCGCGCCAAAGGTGAAGGCGATGGCGTAGGTGCGCCGCGTGTTGATGCCGACGCCTTCGGCCATTTCGCGGTTCTGGATGACGGTGCGGATGTCGAGGCCGAAGGAGGTCCGGCTGATCAGCAGCACGACACCGAGCAAGGTTAGCATGGCGATGGCGATCAGGATCAGCCGATAGGCGGGATAGACGGTGAAGAACAGGTCGAACGTGCCCTCGATCGGCGGCGTCACCGGCTTGGCGCCGAGGCCAAAGGTCAGTTCCAGCCCCTGCTGCAGGATCAGGCTGACGCCCCAGGTGGCAAGCACGGTCGAGACCGGCCGCGAATAGAGATGGCGGATGATGGCGAACTCCAGGATGCAGCCGACCACCGCGCCGGCGATGGGTGCGGCGGCCAGCCCCAGCCAGAACGAGCCGCCCACGCTCTGGACGAAATAGACCGCGAAGGCGCCGACAGTGACGAATTCGCCATGCGCCAGATTGGTCACGTTCATCAGGCCGAAGCTGATCGCCAGCCCGAGCCCGACCAGCATCAGGATGCTGATCAGCGTCAGCGCGTTGAGGAGCGTGGTGACGACAAAATCCATCGTGTCAGGCAGCACTTGCGAGGCGTTGGCGCAGGCCTGCGAGCAGGCCTTCGGCCGCATCGATCACCGCAGCCTGATGCGGCTGCAAGTCCTGCCCGGCCCATTCGTCGATATGGTCCGACAGCGGATCGATCACTTCGGTGCGGTGATTGGCGAGTGTTTCGATGACGGCATGGCCGCAGAACGGCACATAGCCTTCGGAATAGCCGCCTTCATGGGTCATCATCAGCCGGCCCTTCGATGTCTCGGCTGCCAGCGCCACCATGCGCGCGGCAAGGCGCCGGAAGCATTCGCTGTTAAGCATCATGCGGCCGAGCGGATCGAAGCCCGACGCGTCGAAGCCGGAGGCAACAATGACGAGATCCGGTTTGTAGGCGCGCAGCGCGGGGGCGACGATGCGGTCGAAGGTGGCTTCATAGGCGCCGGTGCCGCTGCCGGCCGGCAGCGGTATGTTGATGTTGTAGCCTTCGCCTTCGCCCTTGCCATTGTCGGCCATCGCGCCGCGCCCGGTCGGATAGAGATTGTCCTGGTGCAGGGAAATGGTCAGCACCGACGGATCGGAATAAAACACCGTCTCGGTGCCGTTGCCATGATGCACGTCCCAGTCGACTATCGCCGCGCGGCCAAGCAGGCCTTCATGCTGCAGCCGGCGCACGGCAATGCCGATGTTGGAGAACAGGCAATTGCCCATTGCTTGGTCGGGCTCGGCATGATGCCCCGGTGGCCGCGCCAGCGCATAGGCGTTGTCGACACGGCCGGTCAGCACCGCGCGCATCGCGGCATAGGTGGTGCCGGCCGAGAGCAGGGCGATGTCGAAACTGTTGAGGCCGATCGGTGCCTGGGGGCCGGCGAAGCCGCAGCCGCGTTCGCTGAGCATGCGGATGTCGTCGACATGGCGCTGCGTGTGGACGCGCAGCAGGTCCTCGACCGTCACCGGCTCGGCAAGGATCGGCACCAGATGGCGCGCCAGGCCACTGACCTGGATAAGGTTGTTCAGCCGGCGCTTCGACCCCGGCGATTCCAGGTGCCGTCCCGGTTCCACGAAACGGCCGGGAGGCATCATGTCGGCGCTGGGGCCGGTGTCATGCCACATCAGCTGTTCGTGAAAAACGTAACCTGTCGCCATAAGCAGCGTCCTCTAAAATCTGGACGACGCTAGCAGGCTAACGATGCCATGGCCCGACCCGAAAGAGGGGGGCACGCGGGATGTCTATGCCCCTCCTTTCGGAGGGGGGCGGAGGTTTGCGGCCGCCTGCGCGGCACGCACGGCCTGGACGCGGTTCGAGACCGAGAGCTTGCCGAAGATGTTCTTCAAATGCCATTTCACCGTCGTTTCGCTGACCGAAAGCGCGACCGCGATATCGCGGTTGGACATGCCTTCCGACAAGCAACGCAGCAGCTCGGACTCGCGCTGGGTGAGATGTTCCTTCTCGGCTGCAGGGGCGGCCAATTTGCGCGTCGCCATGGGCATCGTCTGCGCGGCATCGATGATACGCGTCGCATAGGCCGACAGGAACGGGTCGGTCTTTGCCTGCGCCGCGCGCAATCGCATCAACGCTTCGACCACGGGCCTGCCCTCGTCGACGAAGGAACGGATGAAGCCGGAAGGCTGGGCAAGGCGTAGCGCTTCGAGGAGATGACGGTCGGCCTCGCGCTGGTCATGGCCGGCGGCCTTGGCGCGCAGGATCAGCGCCAGTATGTGGCGGCGCATGCGCCCGCTGCTTTTCGTCCGCTCCAGCAGCGCGCCGAAAAGTGCCGTGGCCGCCGCGTAGGATTTTTCGGCCGTCAGCAGCCGGCCTTCGGCGAAGAACTCGAATTCGTTGGCGACGGTAGGGGCAGTTTCAGTGCTTTCGCGGCGATGATCGTCGAGCAGGCCGCGTGCCTCGGCGACACGGTTCTGGTCGATGAGCAGCCGGATGCGATCATGCACCAGCACCGACGCGAGGCGGCGGTAGACCGAGCCGCGCACGCGCTGGTAGACGCGCTCCAGCATGTCGAGTGCAGCGTCGCCGCGACCGGTCAGCTGCAGCACGCGGGCATAGGTCGGCACGCTGGCCAGCGGATAGACGATGACCGCGGCGCCTTCGATCAGCGGCCCGAGATTCTCGACCAGCGTCAGCGCCTCGCCGGATGCGTTGGTCTCATAGGCGAGTTCGGCCAGCAGCGTTCCGGCCAGCGCCTCGGCATAGGAGTTTGCGCCGATCCGCGTCCTGGCCTCGATGATCGTGTTGCGCAGCAGCCTTTCGGCGGCGGGCAGGTGGCCGGCCGAGCGTTCGATGACCGCCATGTAGCAATTGGCGATGGTGACGCCGAGCAGGCTGCCGCTTCGCTCATGCGCCTGGCGCGCTGCGTCCGCCGCCGCCCGCGCGCCCTCGAGGTCGCCCAGCGCATAGAGATTGTAGCCGATGACATTGGCCGTCGCCCCTTCCATGAACCAGGCATCGGGCGCGATGATGCGGAGCGCGGCCAGCGCGGTGTCGCGCGCGGCCTCGAACCGCTCCAGCGTGCTGTGCACGGCGGCGTCGAGGACGGCGATTTCGGCTTCGATCGTGGTGCCGGTCAGCGTGCCCGGATCCTTGCCGTCGGCCGGCCCGGTCTCGATCAGGTTGCGCGCATTGGCAAGTGTCTGCTGGGCAATCTCGGGCTGGCTTGAGTGCACCGCCAGCCATAGCACGATGAGCTGCAGCCGGATGCGCTGGTCGACCAGTTTCCTCGGCAACAGCGCCAGCAATTGGCGCACATAAAGCAGCTGGCACTGGGCGATGAGCTCCAGGGCGTTGTTCTCGACGAACACCGCAGCGCGGGCCTGGTCGCCGGCGGCGAGCGCATGCCCGATCGCCTCGGTCAGCATCTTGCGTTCGCCGAACCATTCGGCGGCGGCCAGGTGCAGCGGTGCGATCATCTCCGGCTCGCGCCGCTCCATTTCGCGGCTGAGGAAGTCATGGAACAGATGATGATAGCGGAACCAGCGCCGCTCCTCATCGAGCGGCACGAGGAAAAGATTGCGGGTCTCGATCTCGGTGATATCGGCCTCGGCATCCGCCGCCCGCAGGACCGCCCGGCACGCTTCGGCGCTGAAGCGCGCGAAGATCGAACTGTGGAGCAGGAACTTCGCCAGGGCCGGCGGCAGCCCCAGGAAGACTTCGCCCATCAGGAAATCGGCGACGTTGCGGTTGGCGCCGGTGAAATTGCCGATAACGGTTTCCGGTGCATGCGCGGCGCTGAGCGACAGCGAGGCGAGTTGCAGGCCGGCGGCCCAGCCCTCGGTCCGCGAGCACAAGGCCTCGACGGTACCGCTGCTGACGCTGAGGCCCAATTTGTCATTGAAGAAGGCTTCGGCTTCGGACGAGGCGAAGCGCAGATCGTCCGGGCCGATTTCGAAAACGTCGCCAAGCACTCTGAGCTTGCCGAGCTGCAGGTCGGGCAGGTTGCGCGAGCCGATGACGAAGGCGATGTTGGCGGGCGCCTGCCGCGTCAGGCGTTCCATGAAGCGCTTCACCGCCGCCGCCTCGATGACGTGGTAGTCGTCGAAGAACAGGGTGATTTCGGCGTCGCGCGCCGCAAAACCCATCACCAGTGCCGCGAGCACCACGTCGAGCTGGGGGATAGGGCTCGACTGGAAGGCGAGGTCGAGTTCGGCCGGGTTCTGGACCAGGTGGCGCAGCGCGCCCACCAGATGCGACAGGAAGGCGCCTTCGTCATTATCCGTCGCCTCGCAGGACAGCCATGCCGTCAAACGGCCGTGGCGCGCGACCTCAGCCGCCCATTGCGCCATCGTCGTCGACTTGCCGAAGCCGGCGGGCGCCGCGAACAGCACGATGCGCGTGTCGACATGCCGCTCCAGCCTCGACAGGATGCTTTCGCGCCGCACCCACCGGCGATGGTGAGACGATGACAGTCCGGCGGGTTGCGAAGATGGTCTCATCTGGCGCCGGGCACCCATTCCGTTTCGATCAACGGGATTTGCGGAGCGGCATCGCGCGGCAGGGTTCCCTTGATCCGGGGATCGTCGGTGATTTCGAAACCCGTCGCATAGGGCTCAAACCCGCAGGCCCGGTAGAAACCGATGACGCTGTGATGGTCGATGCTGCTGGTGTGCAGCCAGATGCGGCCCGGGGCGAGGCGCCATGCCTGATCGAGCGCGCCAGCCATCAGCCGTTTGCCGAGGCCACGACCGGTCAAGCCGGGGAACAGGCCGAAATAGGTGATCTCGATCTCGTTGTCGTCGGCCATGCGGAACTCGACCATGCCGACATGGCCGCCACTCTCATCACGGCCATAATAGAGATGCTGGCACGGATCGGCGAAATGCGCTGATATTTCGGCATCCGACATTTCGGCGGCGCGGTCCCACAGCCAGGGAGCACCGATCTTGAGGAAGATCGCGCGGTAGGCGGCGCTGTCGGGTTTGGCGATCCGGGTCATCGCCAGGGGCTGGGCGAAACCCGGCACCGGGGCGCGCGCCTCCATCCACGTCACCGCATTGACGATCTTGCCGGCCGGCACGCGCCGGTAGCCTGACGTGAGATCGGTGATTTCATCCGGCAATGCGCCTTCGGTGACCAGCATCTGTCCTCGAACTCTGCCAAGCGGTTTCGCCAGCATGCAGTAAGCTGATGCCAACTCTGCGCCCGCCTGCCAAGAGCTTCCCGGGTTGGGCCATAGTTTTGGCCCGACCTGTCTCCTTGCCTTTCCACGATATGGCATATGAGATATGATACACCATTCACGAGAAAGCGAAATATTATGCCTGAGCGGATTGCCGACGAAGCCATTTTGCGCGCGATCGATAACGGCTTCGCGCGGCAAGTCGCGTTCCTGGCGGACCTCGTGCGCTTTCCATCCCAGCGCGGCGAGGAACACGCCGCGCAATCCTTCATGGCGGCCGCTTATGAGGCCGATGGCTACGCTGTCGATATGTGGCGCGTCGATGTCGACGCGATCCGTAACCTGCCTGGGTTTTCACCGGTTGCGGTCTCCTACGACGATGCTTTCAATGTCGTCGCTACCCACACGCCGAGAAACGCCACCGGCCGCTCGCTGATCCTCAACGGCCATATCGATGTGGTGCCGACGGGGCCGCTCGACCGCTGGGTGCGCGACCCCTACGATCCGGCCATCGAAGACGGCTGGATGCATGGTCGCGGCGCCGGCGACATGAAAGCCGGCCTGTCGGCCTGTCTCTACGCGCTCGCCGCCTTGCGTAGCCTCGGCTATCAGCCGGCCGCGAATGTTTACCTCCAGTCGGTGGTCGAGGAAGAGTGCACCGGCAATGGCGCGCTCGCCTGCCTGCAACGCGGCTATCGCGCCGACGCCGCCTTCATTCCCGAGCCCCTGGAACCGCGCTTAATGCGGGCGCAGGTGGGGCCGATCTGGTTCAGGGTCGAGGTCGACGGCGATCCGCAGCATGCGTCGGGCGCTTTCTCGGCCGGCGCCAATGCCATCGAAAAGGCCTTTCTCATCATCCAGGCGCTGAAGCAGCTCGAAATCGTGTGGAACGCGCGCAAGGTCGATGACAAGCATTTCTGCGATCACCCGCACCCGATCCGCTTCAACCTCGGCAAGATCGAGGGCGGCGAATGGACATCGAGCGTTCCGGCACGCTGCGTCTTCGAGATGCGGGTCGCGACCTATCCCGGGCAGAAGCTCGAGGATGCCAGGGCCGAGCTCGAAGCCTGCATCGCAGATGCGGCCCGTGCCGATCCCTTCCTGGCCAATCGTCCGCCCAAGATGACCTACAACGGCTTCATGGCCGAGGGGTATGTTTTGGAGGGCGCCGACGAGATGGAAGCCGTGCTGCGCCGCAGCCATACCACCGTGTGGGGCGAGGCGCTGACGGAACACGTCACCTCGGCGACCACGGATGCGCGCTTCTTCGGCCTCTATGCCGACACGCCGGCGATCGTCTACGGCCCGATCTGCCGCATGCCGCATGGCTATGACGAGGCCGTCGATCTGGACTCGGTGCGCAAGGTCACCCAGACCATCGCGCTGTTCATCGCCGACTGGTGCGGCCTCGAGCCGATCGATCCGGAGATGAGCTCATGAATGCGGCTGTGCCTGACGCTTTTGGCGAAACGCTGGCGCAGGATGCGCCCGACGTTTCGATCGCCGATGCGCTTGCCATCTTGCGCCGGCAATACGGCCTCACCGGCAGCGCACGTCCGTTGCCGGGCGAACGTGACCACAATTTCCACATCCATACCGACGGCGAGGGCGAGTTCGTCCTCAAGATTTCCCATCCGGCGGAGGAAGCCGGCTTCACCGATTTCCAGAACAAGGCTCTCGACCACATCCTGGCGGTCGACCCGACCTTGCCGGTTCCTTCGGTGCGCAAGAGCCTCGAGGGCGAAGCGCAGTTCACGGTCAGCGTCGGCGGATCGGCGCCGCGCATCATCCGGCTGGTCACCTATCTGCCCGGCCAGTTGCTGTCGCGCTGCCCCACGTCGGCGGCGCAGGATCGCAATCTCGGCATTTTCCTCGCCCGGCTTGGCCGGGCTCTGCGCGGCTTCTTCCATCCGGCCGCCGGCAGCGACCTGCTCTGGGACATCCGCAAGGTCGCCAAGACGCGGCCGATGCTGGCGTTTATCGCCGATGCCGGCCACCGCGCCATGGTCGAGCGCGTCATCGATGCCTTCGAGGCGCGTGCGGCGCCGGTCATTCCGAGCCTGCGCGCCCAGATCGTCCACAACGACATGAACTCCTACAATGTGGTGATGGATGCCTCGCGGCCGGAAATGGTCAGCGGCATCCTCGATTTCGGCGACATGATCCATTCGCCGCTGATCTGCGATCTCGCCATCGGCGCCGTCTACCGCTGGCCTGCTGAAGGTCATCCGCTGGCGCCGGCGGCGCGCTTCGTCGCCGGCTACCAGTCGGTGCTGGCATTGGAGGCCGAAGAGATCGGCATCCTTTTCGATCTGATCCGTGCTCGCCTGGCGCTCATCGCCAACATCGCCAGCTGGCAGGCGGAACGGTTCCCGGCCAAGCGCGACTATGTGCTGCGCCTCATCACCGAGGTCTGGGCGTCACTCGAACGACTGGACGGGCTGTCGTCCGATGAGGCCCGCCGTTATTTTCTCGACCATTCCAATCCGGAGTAGATGCCCGTGTCCCAGTCTTCGCCATATCCCGCAAATACCGACTCGACAGCATCCGAGCAGGCCCTGCTCGAACGCCGCGCCAGGCTGCTTGGGCCGACCTATCGCACCTTCTACCGCAACCCGATCCATCTGGTGCGCGGCAGCGGCGTCTGGCTCTACGATGCGACAGGTCGCAAATTCCTCGACGCCTACAACAACGTCGCCTCGGTCGGGCACTGCCATCCGCGCGTCGTCGAGGCGCTGTCTGGACAGGCCGCAACGCTCAACACCCATACCCGCTACTTGAGCGAGATCATCCTCGATTATGCGGAAAAACTGCTCGGCACGGTTCCCTCCCATCTCGGCCATGCCATGTTCACCTGCACCGGCAGCGAGGCCAACGACCTCGCCATCCGCATCGCCCAGCATTCGAGCGGCGGCACCGGCGTCATCATCACCGATTTCGCTTATCACGGCGCCACGATCGCTACCGCGCAGCTGTCGCCTGCGGCGGTCGGCGCGAAGGGCGTGCCCGCGCACCATCGGACCGTGGCCGCGCCGGACACGTTCCGCGACCACGGCCGCGCCGCGAAGGACTTCGCCAGAAATGTCGCCGCCGCCATCGAGGACATGCGTGCGCAGAATATTCGTCCGGCGGCGCTGCTGCTTGACTCCGCCTTTTCCAGCGACGGCATTTTCTTTCCCGACGCGGCTGTCCTGCGCGAGGCGGCGGATCACGTCAGGAAGGCCGGCGGCATCGTCATATCAGATGAGGTCCAGTCCGGCTTCGGCCGCCTTGGCCAGGGCATGTGGGGTTTTGCCAATTATGGCATCGAGCCCGACATCGTCACCATGGGCAAGCCGATCGGCGACGGGCATCCGATGGGTGCGGTGCTGGTGCGCCCGCGGCTCGTCTCGTCCTTCGGCTCCAACACCGGTTATTTCAACACCTTCGGCGGCAATCCGGTCGCGGCCGCGGTCGGCATCGCGGTTCTGGACGTGATCGAAGGCGAGGGGCTGATCGAGAACGCGCGCAATGTCGGCGCCTATACGGCTGATCTGCTGCGGGCGCTGCAGGGCCGGCACGGCATGGTCGGTGACGTCAGGCACAACGGCCTCTATTTCGGCGTCGAGTTGACAGCGGATGGCGACGAAGCGCTGGCCGCCAGCAAGACGTCTTCTGTCGTCGAAGCCATGCGCGAGAATGGCGTGCTGATCTCGTCCTGCGGTCCGCGCGGCAATGTGCTGAAGATCAGGCCGCCGCTGCCCTTTGCCAGGGACAATGCCGAGCAACTGGCCGAGACGCTCGATCGCGCTTTGTCGAACTGGTGATCGGAACGCATGCTGAAGCTCGAACATCAAACCCTCAACGACCGCGCCTATGGCGCGCTCAAGCAGGAATTGATTTCAGGCGGTTTCAGCCCAGGCCAGACGCTGGTCATCCGCAAGCTTGCCGAGACCTTCGGCATCTCGACGACGCCGATCCGTGAGGCGCTGCAAAGGCTGGTCGCCGAGCGGCTGCTCGAGATGCAGAACAACCGCTCTGTTATCGTGCCCTTGCTGTCGGCCCCGGCCTTCGAGGAATTGACCCATATCCGCATTGCCGTCGAAGGGCTGGCGGGTGAGATGGCCGCCACGCGGATGAGCGAAAGCGGGCTGGTCGAGATACAGGCGACGCTCGCCGGCATGCAGCGCGCGATCGAGGCCGGCGACGCCAGAGGCTATCTCGCGCTGAACGAGGCGTTTCACTTCGCCATCTACCAGCATGCCGGCGCGCCGATCCTGTTGAACATGATCCGCGATCTCTGGGGCCGCGTCGGGCCCTATCTGAAGCTGCTGATGCAGGCCGACCGCTATATTCCGCAGTCGAACGACGCGCATCGCGGGATTGTCGCGGCGTTGGAGCAGCGCAATGGCCCTGCTGTCCGAGTCTCCCTCGAGCAGGACATCGCCGTGGCGGCCGCGGTTCTCTCCGAAAATCTTCGCATGACGGCCTGATCGACGGCAGGCTGGGTCGGGGCCTATGCGGTGTCGTCCAGCCGGTCGCGCAGCATGCTCCAGCCAAGCAGCATGTTGGGCGCGTGCCGCAGCAGCGCGTGGAAGGGGATCGGCGCCGGCGGTGCGAACGGCAGCGGCAAATCACGCACCTCGGTTCCGGCGGCCCAGTCGGCCAGCACTTTGCCCATCGCCGTCGTCATGGCGATGCCGCGCCCGTTGCAGGCGCGGCCGGCGATCAGCGCTGGCCCCAGATCCAGGAGGTGCGGCAGGAAATCCGGCTCGACCGCGGCCATTCCTGACCAGCCATAGGCAAGCGGTGGCAGGTCCGGCAGGTCGAGATGGCTGGCCAGCCGCCGCCAGATCGTGTGCGGCACGCGTGTGTCGGCGCCGGCGCTCAGAATATGCATGCCGCCGCTGATCAGCCGATTGTCGGCATCGAAGCGGAAGGTGAAGAGATTGCGCCTGGTGTCACCCACGCCTTGGCCGCCGGGAAGCAAACGCGTCCGCACCTCGCGCGGCAAAGGCTCTGTCGCGATCTGGAAAATCTTCAGCGGAAAATAGCTTCGTTGCAGCAGCGGATTGAGCGATCCGCCATAGGCGTTGGTGGCGATCAGCACCTTGCCGGCACGCGCCGAACCCGATGGCGTTTTCAGCGACCAGCCATCGACCACGCGATCGACCGAGGTAACCGGCGTGCGCTCGAAGATCTTGGCGCCAGCCTTCTCCGCCGCACCGGCCAGTCCATTCGCGTAGGCGACCGGATTGAGCACGCCGCCCGAACGGTCCATCCAGCCGCCGACATAGCCGCGTGCGCCCGTCAGCGCCTCGACGTCTTGCCGATCCAACGTGACAGCCGGTCGGCCGCGCCACGCCCATTGCCCGGCGCGCGATTTGACCTTCTCGAGGGCGGCAGGCGAATGTGCAGGTTGGATCCATCCGTTCTGCACGGCGTCGCAGTCGATGCCGTGCTGTTTGATCAGGCCGAAGACCAGGTCGGCACTGCCGGCGGCAAAGTCGATCAGGCGTTCGCCGCGCTCCGGGCCGAGATGCGCGACGATGCTGTCAGGGTCCATCTTGGCGAAGTTCGGCACGACGAAACCGGCATTCCTCCCGGTCGCGCCCCAGGCGATGATTTCGGCTTCGAGAACAGCGACCGAGATGCCTTTTTCAGCGGCGTGCAGCGCGGTCGACAGGCCGGCAAATCCACCGCCGACGATGGCCAGATCGACATCCAGCCCGCCTTGCAGCGCCGGCCGTTCCCGGCGATTGCGGCTGACGGCGTGCCAGAGCGAAGCGCCACGCGCTTCCTGCCCGATCGCAGCGGTCATGATCCGGAACTGCTCTTGATCGCCGCCGCTTTTTCTCGCTTGCCGAAGCGTGGGCGACGCGGCCTGTCGCCGAACAGACCGTTCGGCCGGATCAGCAGGATGACGCAGAGCATGACGCCGATGGCGACGATCTGCAGCGAGGCCGCACGCGCCTGCTGCTCGGGCGCGAACAGAACGCTGGTCAATGTGCCCGACCCCGCCCATATCCCCCAGACAAGGATGCTGCCGATGACGGCGCCGAGATTGCTGCCCGAGCCGCCGACGATCAACATCACCCAGACCTGGAAGGTCAGGATCGGCAAATAATTGTCCGGTGCGATGAAGCCGGTGAAATGCGCCTGCAACGCGCCGGCCAGCGCCATGATCGCGCCGCCGACGGCAAAGGCCTGGACGCGGTAGAAGCGCGCGCTCTTGCCCAGCGAGATCGCCGCCCGCTCATCCTCGCGCAAGGCCTTCAGCACGCGTCCCCAGGGGCTGCGCGACAGATGCTCCAGAGCGAGATAGGCGATCAGCGTGACCGCGCCGACGACGGCGAGGTTGGACAGGTTGAACAGCAGCGGCGTCTCCGCAAGGCTGCCGAAGGGACGCGGAATGAAGCCGATGCCGAACGGCCCGCCGGTCAGCTTCTGCGCATTGAGCGCGACCAGTTGCACGACGACGGCGACGCCGAATGTGGTGATCGCCAGATAGTCGGATCTCAGCCGCAGTGTCGCCATGCCGGTCAGTGCAGCGGCAATGCCGCCGACGACCATGGCACCCGCCCAGCCGACAAGGATCGGCAGGCCGAAGCCACCAAGTCGCGCAGCATCGTCCGGCGTGGTCAGCAAGGCCGAGGTGTAGGCACCAATGGCGACGAAACCGGCGAGGCCGACATTGAACAGGCCGGTCAGCCCCCACTGCAGATTGAGCCCGAGCGTGACCAGCGAAAAGATCAGCGCGGTGGTCAGGAAGAAGGCGCCGTAGCCGATAAGATCGATCATCTTTCCCGAACTCCGAAAAGGCCGATCGGCCGCACGAACAGCACCGCCATCAGGATGATGAAGGAGACGGCGGCGCGCCATTCGGCGCCGATCAGCTGCACCGCGCCGGCTTCGGCGAGCCCGATGATCAACCCGCCGAGCACCGCACCCGAAATGCTGCCGATGCCGCCGAGGATGGCGGCGGCGAACATCGGCAGCAGCATGTCGAAACCCATGAACGGGCGGATCTGCACCAGGATGCCGATCATCACGCCGGCGACGCAGGCAAGCGCGCCGCCGATGATCCAGGTGACGCGCACGACGCCGGCGACGTCGATGCCGACGATGCGGGCAAGCGCCGCATTCTGGCTGAGCGCCTGCATGGCGCGGCCGGTCTGCGTGCGCGTCATCAAAAGATGCACGCCGAGCACCAGCACCGCGGTCAGCAGCAGAAGTGCGATCTGATCGGGCGTGATGCGGATGCCGAAGCCGACCGGCATGGCGATCTGGATCGCCCGGCTGAAATAGGTCGGACGTGAGCTGAAGGTGAATTCGAGCAGGCTCCTCAGCGCCATCGAGGCGCCGAAGCTCGCCATCACCACGATGATCGCCTGGCCCTGCGAGCGCAGCCGCGAGAACAGCACTCTGTCGAGTAGCAGCGCCAGCATGGCGGTGAAGGCCATGCCGACGACCAGCGCAACCAGGAGCGGCCAGCCGAAGGACAGCGGCGCGATGGGTGCTACCTTGCCGAAGGTGGCGCCAATGGCACTGACGACGGCCAAGGTCGCATAGGTGCCCCAGGCCATGAAGTCGCCATGAGCAAAATTGGAGAAGCGCAGGATCGAATAGGTCAGCGTCACGCCGATGGCGCCAAGGCCGATCATCGAACCCGTCAGCAATCCATCGACGACAAATTGCAGGCTCATGCCGCGCCTCCCTTGCTGGCGCGAGAGGGGCGCTGGCCGAGATAGAGTTCGGCGACGACAGGATCGTTCCACAGTTCGGAAGCGACGCCCTCGTGCCGATCCTTGCCCTCGACCAGCACATAGGCGCGGTCGCCGATGGCCAGTGCTGCCTTGGCATTTTGTTCGACCAGGAGGATGGTGACGCCGGACTTGCGGATGCCGGCCAGCATCTCGAACACCATCGACACGAATTTCGGCGACAGGCCGGCCGACGGTTCGTCGAGGACCAGCACCTTGGGATGCACGATCAGGGCGCGGGCGACCGCAAGCATTTGTCGTTGCCCGCCCGACAGATTGCCGGCGGCGGTGCGGCGCTGGCGCACGAGATCCGGGAAGGCCGCGTACATCTCGTCCATACGCGCTGGGATTTCACGCCGCTCGAGGATGCCGCAGGCGACTCTGAGATTGTCCTCGACCGACATCAGGGGAAAGATATTCTCTGTCTGCGGCACGAAGGCCAGGCCAAGCCGCACCATGGTATGGGCCGGTGCTGCGGTGATGTCCTTGCCGTCCAAGAACACCGTGCCGCCGGTGATCGGGACGAGGCCGGAGATCGCCTTGATGAAGCTCGATTTGCCGGCGCCGTTGGGACCAAGGACGACGACGATCTCGCCTTTTCTGACAGTGATCGAGGCGCCGCGCACGATCGGCACGCCAGGCTCGTAGCCGGCTTCGAGATCGCGGACATCGAGGACGGTTTCGCTCATGCGGTGCCCCCGAGATAGGCCTCGATGACGCGCGGGTCGCGGGCGACCTCTTCCGCCGTGCCTTCGCTGAGCAGTTGCCCGCTCGCCATGACCAGCACGCGGTGACAGAGCCGCGTCACCATGTCGATATTGTGCTCGATCAGCAGGAAGGTGATGCCGCGCGCATTGATGTCGCGGATGCGGTCGATGATGACTTCCAGCAGCGTCGCGTTGACGCCGGCCGCCGGCTCGTCGAGCAGGATGATTGCCGGGTCGGCCATCATGACACGGGCGAGTTCGAGCAATTTGCGCTGGCCGCCGGACAGCACGCGCGCCGGCTCATGCGCCAGATGCGCGAGGGTCACCAGTTCCAAAAGGTCGAGCGCCTTTGCCCTGGCCGCTTTTTCCTGTGCCGCCACCCGCCATGGCGTGACGAAGTTGGCCAGCAGCTTTTCGCCGGCCTGGCCCTGTGCCGCCAGCATGATGTTTTCGATCAGCGTCAGATTGGGCAGCGGGCGGGGGATCTGGAAGGTACGGCCAAGGCCACGGCCGATACGCAGATGCGCGGCTTCGCCGGAGACGCGCGCACCGTTGAGCAGGATATCGCCGCTGGAAGGCAGAATACTGCCGGCCAGCAGGTCGAACATGGTCGTCTTGCCGGCGCCATTCGGTCCGATCAGGCCAAGGATTTCGCCAGCTTTGACGTCAAACGAGACATCGTTGACGGCGACAAGGCCGCCGAACCGCCTGACGATATGCCTCGCCGTCAGAGCCGGCGCACGGGTCTCCTTCCCCTGCCGTTCGGTTGCCTCGCTCATCAAACCCTCTGGCCGAAGACGGTCATCGCCATCTCCTGATTATTGATTTGTGATCACACTTGCTTTGATCACGCTATTCGGCTTTAATTTCATCCGCAAGCCGAAAACGGGGCACAAGCCGGGAATGCAGAAGGCTGCCATCGAGCGAACCAACGAAACAATCGCAGCCCAGCTTACGCCGGTCGGCCGCGAGACCGTGCAGGATCGCGTCTATTCCGAATTGCGCCGCGCCTTGATCGGCGGCCTGTTCGAGCCGAACCAGGTGCTGACCATCCGCGGCCTTGCCGATGCGCTGGTCACCTCGACCATGCCGGTGCGTGAAGCGCTCGGCCGGCTGATCACCGAAAAGGCGCTGGAGGCGCTGCCCAACCGCTCGGTGCGCGTGCCGCCGATCACGCTGGAACGTATCGACGATCTTTTGCGTGCCCGCTCACTCATCGAAGGCGAAGCGATCGCGCTTGCCGCCACGCGCATGAGCCCGCGCCAGATCGCTTCGATTGAAGCCATGCTCGGCGAGTGGGATGAGATGCGGGCGCTGAAGCACAAGAAGGATATCGACCGCGAAGCGACGCTCAACCAGAGCTTCCATTTCGAGATCTACCGCTGCTGCGGCTCGGCCGTGCTGATCCCGATGATCGAAAGCCTTTGGCTGCAATCGGGCCCCTGCATCCGCGTCGCCATCTATGCCTTTTCCGACGCCGGCGAGGTCGACACCGCGCACTATCACCGCCGCATCGTCGCGGCGCTCGCCAAGCAGGATGCGCAAGCGGCGCGCGAGGCGCTGGTGGCCGATATCAGCCGGCCTTTTGCCTTCTTGCGCGACAAGCTTCAATCCGCCGCCGCGAAAGACCAGACATGAACAAGCCGGCCTTCAAGATCACCGAACCGCGCTCCAAGCTTTCCGTGACGGCGCTGCTGCTGCCCGAAAAGGCGCCGGAAAACGCTGCCTTTCTCCAGGCGTACCTCGCCATGCCACGTGTCGTCCCCGGCATCCATGCGATGTGGACGGGACCGGAAATCTCCTGCCCGATTCCATCAGCTGATCTCGATGGCCAGGCCTATGCCAGGCCCTTGCCGGCGGAGAACGCAACGCTGACACCGCAGCCCGGCGATATTGTGCTGTCCTATGTGCCGCCGCGCATGTGGGGCGGCAATCCCAATGCCATTTTCGACATCGGCCTCTACTACGGGCAGGGCGCACGGCTTCTGTTCCCGATCGGCTGGCTGGCCGGCAGCGTCGTGGCGCAGGTACGCGCTGAAGAGCGCGACCAATTCGCCGCCTCATGTGGCGTCATCCGCCGCAACGGCGCCTGCGACGTCACCTTCAGCCTGGTGGAGGGCTGACATGGCCGACGACAGTTTCGAGCTCTTCGACCTTCGCGTCGAGGCGGTCATCCCCGAGGGCAAGCCGATCTATTGCGGCGCCAAGGCGGGCGATTATTTCGAACTCAAGGGCGAGATGCTGTCCCTGCCGGCGGGGCAGGGCTTTTCGATCTATTCGCTCGCCGCCGTGTTGCCGCTGCTGGCGGCAAAGCAGCGCCCGACCGACGCCAATGACTGGATGACCTCGGACGCCGAGATCGCCTGTCCCGATCCCAATTGCGCCAGCCGGCTCCGGATCGTCAGGACCGGCAAACGGCGGTTCAGCCATGCGCAGGCCACGGCCGTGCCGCT
Source organism: Mesorhizobium sp. 131-3-5 (assembly GCF_016756575.1). Classification (NCBI taxonomy): domain Bacteria; kingdom Pseudomonadati; phylum Pseudomonadota; class Alphaproteobacteria; order Hyphomicrobiales; family Phyllobacteriaceae; genus Mesorhizobium; species Mesorhizobium sp. 131-3-5. The sequence goes on along the minus strand of NZ_AP023254.1, from coordinate 5,789,880 downwards.
GCCGAAGGAGAATGACAAGGGATGACCGCCAAGACTTTCGAACTCGGCCCCGGCTACACCATCTCGCGCGTCATTCGCGGCGGCTGGCAGCTTGCCGGCGGCCATGGCGCCATCGACCGCAATCAAGCGGTGAGCGATCTGATCGCCACCTTTGATGCCGGCATCTGGACCTATGATTGCGCCGACATCTACACCGGCGTCGAGGAACTGATCGGCGCCGCGCGCCTGCGGCTGGCCAGCGAGCGCGGCCTCGACGTTGCCGCAAGAATGAAGGTGCACACCAAGCTGGTGCCCGACCTGGAGCGGCTGGCCACGATCAGCCGCGACTATATCAGGGGCATCGTCGAGCAGTCGCTGCGCAGGCTGAAGACCGAGCGGCTCGATCTCGTGCAGTTCCACTGGTGGGACTATGACCAGCCTCGCTATGTCGAGGCGATGAGCTGGCTGGACGAGCTTCGGCGCGAGGGCAAGGTGCGCAATCTCGGCACCACCAATTTCGACACGCCGCGGCTGGCCGAAATCCTCGCCGCCGGCATTCCGCTGGTCAGCCAGCAGTTGCAATATTCGGTGCTCGATCAGCGGCCGGCACACAGCCTCGCCGAGCTTGCCGCGAAAAACGGTGTTAGCTTCCTCTGCTATGGTTCGGTAGCCGGCGGCTTCCTCAGCGACAAATGGCTCGGCGTGTCCGAACCCGCCACGCCCCTCGAAAACCGCTCGCTGGTCAAATACAAGCTGATCATCGATGATTTCGGCGGCTGGGACCTGTTCCAGCAGCTGCTCCAGGCACTGAAGGCTGTCGGCGACCGCCACTGCGTCGACATCGCCACCATCGCCAGCGCCTGGGTGCTGGAACAGCCGCGAGTCGCCGCCGTCATCGTCGGCGCCCGTAACCAGGCGCATGCGCTCGCCAATGCTGGCATTATGGATGTCGCGCTCGACGCCGATGACCGGGCGAAAATAGCGACTGTTATCGCGCAAAGCCAAGGTCCCCTCGGCGACGTCTACACGCTGGAGCGCGACCGTCACGGCCGCCACGGCTCGATCATGCACTACAATTTGAACGCAGGCCGCACATGAGCGCCAGCAACCCGACGCTGTTTTCGCAGGCCAGCGCCGAGGTTATCGGCCTGCATCGCTTCTTCGTCGACTGGTTCGTCGCCGCGCGAGCCGACACGGTGGACTTCACGCGCTTCGAAGGCGTCATGGGCGAAGGCTTGACCATGATCGCACCGAGCGGCCAGGTCCTCGGCCGCGACGCTGTGATTGATCATGTCCGCTCAAGCCGCGCCACATGCGACGACGGGTTTGCCATTTCGATCGAGGATATCAGGCCCGGTTGGCAAACCGAGGACTCCATCGTCGTCCTTTACGTCGAGGCGCAGCTGCGCGGCGGCAAGCACAGCCGCCGTCAGTCGAGCGCTGTCTTCACCATCAGTTCATCGGCGCCCAACGGCGTCGAATGGCGACACCTGCATGAAACCTGGCTGCAGGTGCCGGAACGCTGAACAGGCTCCAGAGATCAAATTAGTGTCGAGTAACGAAAGGGGAACAACAATGAGAAAGACGATACTCCACCTCACCACCGCGCTTGCTCTCGTCACGCTGGCGGGCGCCGCGCAGGCCGCCGACTGCAAGATCACCGTCGGCCTCGTCATGGAACTGACCGGTCCGGCCGGCGAATACGGCCAGGCCGGCGCCAAGTCGGTCGAAATGGCTTTTCGCGACATCAACGAAGCCGGCGGCGTGCGCGGCTGCGAGCTGGTGACCGACACGCGCGACAGCCAGAGCCAGGGCAACATCGCCGTCGACGCCGCGACCCAGCTGGTGCAGGTAAAGAAGGTGCCGGTCATCATCGGCGGCATCATCTCGTCGGTGTCGATTCCGATCCTGACCTCTGTCACGGCACCTGCCAAGATCGTCCAGGTCTCGCCGGCATCGTCCTCGCCGACGCTGACCGCGCTCGGCCGCGACGGCAAGACCAACGGCATCTTCTTCCGCACCATCACGTCCGATGCGCTGCAAGGTGTGGCCGCCGCCAAATACGCCATAGACAAGGGCTTCAAGAAGCTGTCGATCATCCACGTCAACAACGATTTCGGGGTCAACATGGTGGCCGAATTCTCGCGTGCCTACAAAGCGCTCGGGGGCACCATCGTTTCGGACACGCCCTACAACGAGAAGCAGTCGAGCTATGCCTCGGAAGTCACGGCGGCGATGGCCGGCGAGCCGGACGGCCTCTATCTGGTCAGCACGCCGGTCGACGGCGCGACCGTTGCCCGCACCTGGATTTCGCAAGGCGGCGTGCAGAAATTCCTGCTCAATGACGGCATGAACAGCCCTGACTTCATCGAGTCCGTCGGTGCCGACTATCTGAAGGACGCCTATGGCACGTCGTCGGGAACCAGCCCGACCGCATCGACCGAGTATTTCACCAAGAACTACAAGGCATTCTCCGGCATCGAACCCTCCAACCCGGCGGCCGATCGTTCCTATGATGCCGGCGCCATCGTCGGGCTGGCCATCGCCATTGCCGGCTCCGAGGATCCGGCCAAGATCAGGGATGCCATGTACAAGGCAGTCGATCCGGCAGGCACGCCGATCTTCGCCGGTAAGGAGGAGTTCGCCAAGGCGCTCGGCCTGATTAAGGACGGCAAGCCGATCCGCTACGAAGGCGTCATCGGTCCGGTGGCCTTCGATAAATTCGGCGACATCACCGGCCCGTTCCGGCTGTGGAAGATCATCGATGGCAAGGTGACCACCGATGGCGAAATGACCACCGATGACGTCAACGCGCTACAGGCCAAGCTTCAGTAAGCAGACACAATGGCCGCCGGCATCAATCGCGTCTTACCGTGATTGATGCCGGTGTCGCTCAGGGCAGCCGATATCGCTTGCACGACAGGCGATCCCGAATAGGATCGGCCGGCTGCAATTGAAGGATGGCGAGCGTGGCGGACGAAATACTCATCGGCCCATGCGGTCGCGGGACGCAGACGACGCGCTTCGCCACGCCGGCGTCTGAGTCCGATGTCGCCTGAAACGCAACGGCTTCTCTCCGCCCTTGGCGATCGGCTGGGCGTGGGCGGCGTGCTTGCAGGCTCCGATGTCGACCAGCGCTATCGCGACGATCCCGACGGCAAGCTTGGCGTGCTGCCCGAAGTGGTGCTGCGTCCGCGCGATACTATCGGTGTCGCGGCGGCGCTCGCTGGCTGCAACGCTCTTGGCCAGCCGGTCGTCGTCCAGGGCGGACGCACCGGGCTGGCCGGTGGCACACGCGTCCAGCCCGGGGAGATCGTGCTGTCGCTGGAGCGCATGAGCGGCCTCGCCGCGCCGGACACTCAAGCCTCCAGTATCGTCGCCGAAGCCGGCGCGACGCTGCAAGCGGTGCAGGAGGCGGCCGACGGTGCCGGGCTGATGTTCGGCGTCGATATCGGCGCGCGCGGCTCGGCCACGGTCGGCGGCAACATCGCCACCAATGCCGGCGGCATCCGCGTGCTGCGTTATGGCATGTACCGCGCGCAGGTGCTGGGGCTGGAGGCTGTGCTGGCCGATGGCAGCGTGCTGTCCTCGATGAAGGGCCTGCCCAAGGACAATTCCGGCTACGACCTCGGCCAGCTCTTCATCGGCGCGGAAGGGACGCTCGGCGTCGTCACCCGCGCCGCGCTCCGGCTGCATCCGAAGCCGGCCTCCGAGGTGAACGCCTTCTGCGCGCTCGCTTCGCTCGATGCGGCGATCGCCCTGCTCGGGCTGCTGCGGCAAAAGCTCGGGCCATTGTTATCCGCCTATGAGGTCAACTTCGCGCCGCTCTATGACGTAATGGCTGCCAGCATGGCCATGCCGGCGCCATTGCCGGCGGGCTCGCCCGTCTATGTGCTGGCCGAAATCCAGGGCAGCGAGCCTGAGCGCGACAGCGAGCGCTTCGCCGAAGTCCTGATGCAGGCGGTCGAGGACGGCGTGGTCGACGATGTCGTCGTCTCGCAATCGCCGCGTGAATTCCGCGCGCTCTGGGATGTGCGGGAAGACGCCAATCGCGTCCTGTTTTCGATGAAAGGCCTGATCGGCGTCGACATCAGCATTCCGCTGGCACGGATGGGGGCGTTCCTGCAAGAAGCGGAGACCGCGATCCGCGCCTTTGACCCCGACGCCGACATCTATGTCTTCGGCCATCTCGGCGATGGCAATCTGCACTACCAGGTGCGCACTGTGGATCCGGCGGCGGCCTACGGCATCGTCTATAGCGGCGTGGCGGTGGCGGGCGGCGGCGTTTCGGCCGAGCATGGCATCGGTCTCGACAAGAAGCAGTGGTTGCATCTGGTGCGCAGCGACGCCGAGATCGCCACGATGCGGCGGCTGAAGACGGCGCTCGACCCGAAGAACATCCTCAATCGGGGGCGTGTCTTCGACCTCGATCCAGCTGCCTTCGCACGATGACGGGTGTTCGATAATTCAGCTCCGCTCCGTCGCCATCTGCCTGGGGATCAGGAAACGGGCGGCGAGCACGCAGAGCAGCACGGTGAACATCAGGATCAAGGCGACCAGCGCATTGATGTCGGGCGAGAAGCCAAGCCGCATCATCGCCCACAGCCTGACCGGCAGGGTGCTTTGCGTGCCGGTGACCAGGATGGTGATCATCGTCTCGTCGAACGACAGCGCGAAGGCCAGGATTGCGCCGCCGACCATGGCGCTCGACAGATTCGGCAGGATGATGCGCCAGAAGGTCTGCCAGCCGGTGGCGCCGAGATCGTAGGACGCTTCGACCAGTGTACGGCTCATCGACTGCAGCCGCATCAGCACGGTGCGATAGACGATCGCCAGCACGAAGACCGTATGGCCGATGACGACCGTCAGCAGAGAACGTTCGAGGCCGATCTCGCGGAAGAAGATCAGCAGCGCGAGGCCGCTGATGATCGGCGGCATCAGGAACGGCAGGAAGATGATGAACTGCAGGATCGAGCGCCCCGAGCGGCGCCCGTGATAATAGAGCGCCAGCAGCGTGCCGCTGACCACCGAGAGCACGACGGTGCACAGGCCGACGATCAGCGTGGTGCGCAAGGCTGCCAGGATGTCGTGGTTTTCGGCCAGGGCTCGGTAGGTCGAGAGGGTTGGTGACGACCAGTCGACATCGCCATGCGAGATGGTGAAGAACGACGACACGATCGGCACGAACAGTGGGCTGTAGAGCAGCACCGCGACCAGCGTTGTGATCACGGCCAGGAAGATGGTGGAGGGTCGGGGCAGGGCGTTCATACCGACGTCCCCCGGCTGCGCCCGAACCGTTCGCCGATGAGGATGGCGCAGATCACCACGATCGCCAGCGCCACCGACAGTGCCGCGCCGAATGGCCAATTATAGGCCGTGCCGAACTGGCTGTAGAGGATGCGGCCGAAGGTGAAGCCGCTGACCCCGCCGACCATCTGCGGCGTCAGGAAATCGCCGATCGCCAGCACGAAGACGAAGCTCGCCGCCGAGGCGACGCCGGGCAGGCTGAGCGGCAAGGTGATGCGCAGGAACGTCTGCAAGCCGCTCGCGCCAAGATCGTCGGAGGCACGCAGCAAGGTCTGCGGTATCCGCTCCAGCGACAGGAAAATCGGCAGGATCGCGAAGGGGATCAAAAGCAGGCTCAGCGTCAACAGGATGGCGTTCATGTTGAACACGAAAAGCGTCGACGGCTGCTGCAGGATGCCAATTGCCACCAGCGCCTTGTTGAGGAAGCCGTTGAGGCCGAGGATGCTGCGGATCGCGTAGATCTTGATGACGTAGCTCATCAGCAGCGGCACCAGAAGCAGCATCAGCAAGGCATAGCGCCACCGCCCTCTCAGCGTCGTCAGGAAATAGGCAGCGGGATAGGCAAGCAGGATGCAGATGACGGCGACCGACACGCACAGCACGATGGTGTTCCAAAACACCGGCAGGAAGATCGGATCGGTGAAGAACCGGACATAGTTGCCGAGCGTCGGCGCGTAGACGATCGTGCCCTGGTCGACGCTGAAGAAACTGTAGACCAGGAAGATCGCCAGCGGCACCAGGACGAAGATCACCGGCAGGGCGAAAGCCAGCACGGTCACCAGCAGCGACAAACGCCTTTCCGCGGGCTGTGTCGTGACGCCCGCGCTCATGCCAGCACCAGATGGCCTTCATGCGGCGCAAACGAAAGCGAAACCGTCTCGCCGGATCTCAGCGCGCTGCCGTCGATCCGGCTTGGGGTTCGCAGCCGCAGCCGCTGCGCGGCAGTGTCCGCACCCGCCGTGATCGTGGCGACGGTCGACGAGCCGGCAAAGGCCAGATCGGCGATGGTGCCGGAAAAGCGGTTGTCGCCGTCTGTTGAGTCCGCGAGATGCAAGGCCTCGGGCCGGAACGCCGCGAAGGCGCTCGCGCCGTCTGGCGCGGCCTTCAAATGCGGCTGGTCGCTGATCGAACAGATCAGTCGCCCAAGTGCGGTCTCGATCGGCCGCTGCTTGCCCTGGATGGGGCCGAGCTTTCCGGCCACCAGATTGTTCTCGCCGAAGAAGCGCGCCACGAACTCGCAATTCGGCTTGTAGTAAAGCTCGTGCGGCGTGCCGAGCTGGCGGATATGACCGGCCTGCATGACGCAGATCCGGTCGGCCATGCCGATCGCTTCTTCCTGGTCATGGGTGACGAAAAGGAAGGTGGTCTTGATCTCGCGCTGGATGGATTTCAGGAACTCCTGCATCTGCCGGCGCAGTTCGAGGTCGAGCGCGGCGAGCGGCTCGTCAAGCAGGATCAGGCGCGGCTGGCAGATCAGCGCTCGGGCGAGCGCGACGCGCTGGCGCTGGCCGCCGGAAAGCTGTGCCGGAAAGCGGTCGGCGAAGCGCCCGAGTTGCACCAGCTCCAGGGCTTCCGCGACACGGCGCGCAATCTCCTTGCGCTGGACATGGCGCACCGAGAGACCATAGCCCACATTGCCGGAAACGGTCATATGCGGAAACAGCGCATAGTCCTGGAACACGGTGTTGAACGGCCGCTTGTTGATCGGCATGCGGCTGATGTCCTGGCCGTCGAGGCGGATCTCGCCCGCGGTCAGTGGCTCCAGCCCGCCGATCAGCCGCAAGACCGTGGTTTTGCCCGAGCCCGACGGTCCAAGAACGGTCAGGAACTCACCGTCCCGGACAGACAGGTCGATGTCGTGCAGCACGGGAACCGTGCCGTAGGATTTCGAGACGGACCGCAGCGTCAGCAGGTCGGTGTTCTGGCTCATAGACTATTCTCGCATACGCTGCGGCGGTCCGGAACGTCCGGACCGCCGGGTCCTTCTAGGTCGGGCTGCGGAAAGGATCAGGGCGTCGCCTTGATCTCGTTCCACATGTCCGACCGCTTCAGCGGGTCCTCGACATTGTTGAGCCAGACCAGCTTGTCGTTGCTGCCGGCACTGCTCGACTCGACCACGGTGTTGCCGAAGCCGGTACGCTCGGAAAGCTCGCCGCTGACCTTCTTCGTCAGCATGAAGTCGATCCATTGCTCGGCCGCCGCATTGTCGCGCACGCCCTTGGAGATCACCCAATTGTCGAGCCAGGCCAGAGCGCCTTCACTCGGATTGACGTAGGCGACATGGGCGCCGATCTTCTGCAGCGCCTTGACCTGCTGCTGGCCATAATTGGCCCAGATCAGGGCAACGTCATTGTTCTGGTAGATCTGCTGCGCCTCGTCGGCGGTGGTGTAGAAACTCAGCACATTGCGCTTGAGCTCAACCAGCTTGGCCTTGACCGCCGCCATCTGCTCCGCGTCGAGATTGAACGGATCCTTGTAGCCAAGCGTCAGAGCGGTGAACGAGAAATTGTGCTCGCCATTGTCGTAGGCCAGGACCTTGCCCTTGTAGGCCGGATCCCACAGCACCGACATCGAGGTCGGCGCCGGCTTGACCTTGTCCGTGTCGTAGATCAGCCCGATGGAATCGAAGCAGAACGGAATGCCGTAGACCTTGCCGTCCTTGGTGTCGCCGCTGACCTGCGATAGATCGCGGAAGCGCGGCAGCACCTCCTTCTGGTTCGACAGCTTGGTGATGTCGATCGGCGACACCAGATCGGCCTTGATGTAGCGCTGCAGCTGGGCGGTGTTGACGGCGAAGACATCGAAATCCTGGCCTTCGCTGCCCTTGATCTTGGCCCAGATCTCGTCATCGCTGCCGATGAAGACGACATCGACGCCGATGCCGGTTGCCGCGGTGAAATCCTTCACCCAATCCGGGTCGGCATAGCCGTCCCAGGCCAGTACTCGAAGGTTCGCGGCCAAGGCCGCCGATGTCATCAGGCCGATGCCGAGCCCGATTGTCGCTAGTTTTAGAAACGCTTTCTTCAGTCCCATTTTTAATCTCCCATTGTCGTTCTGGTGGACCGTGATTTCGGACCTCTGCCGTCACAGCTGGGTGACGGTGACCAGTCCCTCGTCCGGCACCGACACCATCCGGTTGCGCAGTGGCTTGCCGAATGCCTGTGCCTGGATTTCATACTCGTCGCCGGAAGCCGTCTTGATGCCGGAGGCGTAGCTCATCACCGCCGCGCCGAAGAAATAGGCGTGCAGATCGCCCGCCCTTCGGTGCATCGGGTAGCGGAAATGGAAATGTTCGAGATTGGCGATCGAGTGCGACATGTGCGCTTCGCCCGACAGGAACTCCTGCTCCCAGATGACAGTGCCGTCGCGCAGGATGCGGGAATGGCCCCGAACTTCTTCGGGCAGGTCGCCGATCAGCAGCTCGGGTCCGATCGAACAGGAGCGCAGCTTGGAATGGGCGAGGTAGAGGTAGTTCTCGCCCTCCGTCACATGGTCGGAATATTCGTTTCCGAGCGCATAGCCGATGCGATAGGGATGGCCGTCCGGGCCGTTGAGATAAAGCCCGACGATCTCGGCTTCCTCTGCCCCGGCTTTCGCGAATGCCGGCATCGGCAGCTCAGCACCTGGCGACACAACGCAGGTGCCGACGCCTTTGAAGAACCACTCGGGCTGGATGCCGATCTTGCCAGCGCCAGGCTTGCCGCCCTCCAGCCCCATACGGAAGATTTTCAAGGAATCGGATTCCTCGACACCGTCGCCATGGGTCAGAACATGCATCTGGTTGCGCGCGGCGGCACTTCCGGTATGGGTCAGGCCGGTTCCGGTAACCAGGAAGCGCGCCGGTTCCGGATGATCGACGGGAGCCAGCACGCGGCCATCGCGCAACAGCTCGTTGTAGTCGACCGTCGTGGTGCCCGTGCGCTTCTCGACCAGCGACGCGATGGACATGTCCTCGGCGATCGCCGCTTCGGCGAGTTCCAGAACGCTGCCAGTCTTGTCGAGCGGGTGCAAGCGATTGCCGTCTTCGGAGACGCGGCCGACCCGCCTGCTGCCATCCGGCATTCTGTACTGAACAAGACGCATGAAATACCCTTCTTCCCTTGGAGCCGTATCGGTCACACCCAGCCCGCATCGACGATGAATTGCTGGCTCGTACACATCAGGCTGTCGTCGGCGGCGAGGAACAGCGCCATGCGCGCGATGTCGGCGGGCTGCAACCGGTCGGGCAGGCACTGCCTTTCCGCGATCTGGCGTTCACCGGCCGGATTTAGCCACAGCCGCATCTGGCGCTCGGTCATCACCCAGCCCGGCACCATGCAGTTGACTCGGATGCGCTCGGGGCCGAGTTCGCGGGCCAGCGCCCGCGTCATTCCGTAGACAGCGGCTTTCGCGGTGACATAGGCAGGACAGTCGGGATCGCCGACCATCCAGGTGATGGAGCCGAAATTGATGATCGAGCCACCACCCTGCGCGCTCATCTGCGGTCGCACCGCCTGCGCGGCGAAGAACTGGTGGCGCAGATTGACCGCCATGCGGTCGTCCCAGTAGGCGACCGTCACGTCCTTGGTCTGATGGCGGTCATCGTTGCCGGCATTGTTGCACAGCACCTGGATCGGGCCATTGTGCTGCATTGCCTGCGCGGTTGCCGCCTGCAGCTGCTCGACATCGCGCAGATCGCACGGAATAAACAGCGGCGCTGGGTGTCCTTCGGCCGCGATCGCCTCGACCAGGTGCCTGGAAGGCTCTTCCGCCAGATCGACGAAGGCGACGCGGCTGCCTTGCGCGCAGAAATGGCGCACCAGGCTTTCGCCGATGCCGCTGCCGCCGCCGGTTATGAAGACACTGCGGCCCTTGAGGCTCGGGTAGATGGCGTAGCCGATTTCATCCGTCATCGCGCGCCTCTCTAATGGGAATGCCGGGGGATGCCGGCATCGCGCCGGCCGACGAGAAAGTCGAAATCGCAGCCCTTGTCGGCCTGCAGCACGCGTTCGACATAGAGGCTCTGATAGCCGCCTTCAGGCGGCGCCGGCGGCTTCCAGTCGCGGCGGCGGATCGCCAGCTCCTCGTCCGATACCAGCAGTTCCAACCGGCGGCCGGCGACATCGAGCTCGATGAGATCGCCGTCGCGGACCAAGGCCAGCGCGCCACCGGCCGCGGCCTCCGGCGCGACATGCAGCACCACCGTGCCATAGGCCGTGCCGCTCATGCGTGCATCCGAGATGCGCACCATGTCGGAGACGCCCTGCTTGAGCAGCTTCGCCGGCAGCGGCATGTTGCCGACCTCGGCCATGCCGGGGTAGCCGCGCGGCCCGCAATTCTTCAACACCATCACCGAGGAGGCGTCGATATCCAGCTCCGGATCGTCGATGCGGGCGTAGTAATGCTCGATGTTCTCGAAGACGACCGCCTTGCCGCGATGCTGCATTAGTTCGGGCGTTGCCGCCGACGGCTTGATGACCGCGCCATTGGGCGCCAGATTGCCGCGCAGGATCGAGATGCCGCCTTGGTCGGTCAACGGTTCGCTCAGCGGCCTGATGACCTCGCGGTTGTAGTTGGGCGCGCCGTCGATCAACTCGCCGATCGTCTTGTCGCTGACGGTCATGACGTCGCGATGAAGAAGCCCCACTTCATCAAGCGACGCCATGACCGCAGCCAGCCCCCCGGCATAGTAGAAATCTTCCATCAGGAACCGGCCCGACGGCATCAGGTCGACAATGGTTGGAACGTCGCGGCCAAGGCGGTCCCAGTCTTCGAGGCTAAGATCGACACCGACCCGGTTCGCGATGGCGATCAGATGCAGCACCGCATTGGTCGAGCCGCCGATCGCGCCATTGACGCGAATGGCGTTCTCGAACGCTTGCCTTGTAAGAATGTCCGAAATTTTCACGTCCCTGCGGACTAGGTCGACGATCTGGCGTCCGGCCAGCTGGGCGAGCACGCCACGGCGCGAATCCACGGCCGGGATCGCGGCGTTGTCCGGCATGCCGATGCCGAGCGCTTCCACCATGCTGGCCATGGTCGAAGCCGTGCCCATGGTCATGCAACTGCCGGCCGACCGGCTCTGGCCCTGTTCCGCGGCGAGGAAGTCGGCGACCGGCATGCGGCCGGCCTTCACTTCCTCTGCGAATTTCCAGACATGCGTACCCGAGCCGATATCCTGCCCCCGGAACTTGCCGTTGAGCATTGGCCCGCCGGAAACGGTGATGGTCGGTAAATTGCAAGAGGCGGCCCCCATCAAGAGCGCTGGCGTTGTCTTGTCGCAGCCCACCAGCAGGATGACGCCGTCGATGGGGTTACCACGGATGGATTCCTCGACATCCATGCTGACCAGATTGCGAAACAGCATGGCAGTGGGGCGCATGTTGCTCTCGCCGAGCGACATGACAGGGAATTCGAGCGGCAGGCCGCCGGCCTCGTAGACGCCGCGCTTGACGTGATCGGCCAGCGCCCGCAGATGCGCATTGCACGGCGTCAGCTCCGACCAGGTGTTGCAGATGCCGATCACCGGGCGGCCGTCGAAAGCATCGGCCGGGATGCCCTGGTTCTTCATCCAGCTGCGGTGCATGAAGGCGTTCTTGCCTTCACCGCCGAACCAGGCTTCGGACCGCAGTTTGCGTTTGGTGTCGGTCACGATTGCTGGCCTCGATCCTTGCGGCGTCTGTTGCGGTTCTCGACGCTGCGGCGCACGTCATCCTCGGCATTGTCGATGAGCACCAGCAGTGCCTTTTGCGCGCCGGCGGCGTCACCGGCGGCGATCTTCTCGGCCACCTCGCGATGCAGCGGCAAGGAATGGCGCTGGCCTTCCGGATTGTCGTTGGAGAGGCGAAAGCTCATCACCAGTGCGGTTTCGACGAGTGCAGCCAGCGAGCCGATCAGCTCGTTGCCGGTCATGCGCAGGATGGTCTGGTGGAACACCAGATCGGGCTTGGCGAAGCGGTCGCCATCGTCGCTCACCGCTTCCATCTCGGCCAGTGCCGCATGGATCTCGGCGATCTGGGCAGGCGTGGCGCGCTGGGCCGCAAGTGCTGCCGACATTGGCTCGATGGCACGGCGCAGCTCGAACAGCGCCCGCACATCGTCGGCGCTGACACCGCCGGCGTAGCGCCATGACAGGACGTCCGGATCAAGGAAATTCCAGTCGGAGCGTGGGCGCACCCGTGTGCCGGTCTTCGGCCGCGATTCGACCAGCCCCTTGCCGGCCAGCACCTTGATCGCCTCGCGCAGCACCGTGCGGCTGACCCCCAGCATCTCGCTGGAATCGTCGGCATTGGGCAGCGCCTCGCCGGGCAGGAAGTCGCCCTGCACGATGCGCAGGCCGATCTGCTCGACAACGGTCGCGTGCAGTGCGGTGGAGCCGCTGGAAACCGCCACGGCAACCCGCGACGTCCGTGCCGTGCTAAAAGATTTCTTATTCTTCATACTATTCATATGATATGTCTTATCGCCATGGCGATCGGAGTCAAGGGACGGGGGAGCGCCGATGACAAAGAATTTCGCTGCGGTTGCCGCGCAGCACACGGAACTGGTCTCGATCAGCGATGGCATCGCGACGGTCGACATTGCTCCGGCCGCCGGCGGTGCGCTGGCGTCGTATCGATGGTGGCAAGATGGCGCCGTGGTGGATTGGCTGCGCCCGGCAGATCCGGCGGCGATCAGTAGCCGCGATGCCGGCGTCATGGCCTGCTTCCCGCTCGTTCCATATTCCAATCGCATAAGGGGCGGCCGGTTCGAGTTCGCGGGACGCACCATCCGGCTTCCGACGACTGCCGACGATCCTCATCATGAACATGGCCATGGCTGGCGCCGGCCTTGGGTGGTCGTCAGGCATGAAGCCGGCACGATCGTCCTGCGCTATCGCCACGCCGCCGATTCCTGGCCATGGAGCTATGAAGCCGAGCAAGAGATAACGCTGGCTGACGGCAGGCTTTGCGTGACCATCAAGGTACGCAACCTGTCGGACGCACCGATGCCGGCTGGCTTCGGCCTCCATCCCTATTTCCCGTCGACGCCGTGGGCGCATGTCCAGGCGCCGGTGTCCGGCATGTGGGAGACGGACACGGAGGTCCTGCCCGTCCGGCATGTCCTGCCGCCCGGTAGGAGCCGACCCGTCCATCGGTTTTGACGTATCGGAAGTGGACTTCGACACGGTTTTCACCGGATGGGCGCGCCGCGCCCGGATCTCCTGGCCCGAACACGGACGGCGACTGGACATCGAGGCCGAGGCGCCGCTCGATTTCCTTGTCCTCTACACGCCGCCCGGCGAGCCGTTCTTTTGCGCCGAGCCGGTCAGCAATATCACCGATGCCTTCAACCGCACGGGCGGCCGCATCGACACTGGCTGCATCGTACTGGCGCCCGGTCTGATGCGATCCGCCAGCGTTCGCTTCACGCCGTCCCTGGCCGGTTGATCTTCATTGCCGACCGCGAGACGAGGTCGGCTAGAACGGATAGTGCTGGCCGGGATCCTCGATCGTCACCCAGCGCAGATCGGTGAACTCGGCGATCGAGGCCTTGCCGCCGAAGCGGCCATGGCCCGAGCCCTTGACGCCGCCGAACGGCATCTGCGCCTCGTCGCCGACGGTCGGGCCGTTGATGTGGCAGATGCCGGCTTCGATGCGCGCGGCGACCGCCATGGCGCGCTTGATGTCGCGGCTGAACACGGCTGACGACAGGCCATACTCGGTGTCGTTGGCGACACGCACCGCCTCGTCCTCGCCCTTCACCCGGATGACCGGCTTGACCGGCCCGAAGGATTCTTCGGCATAGACGCGCATCGCCGGGGTGACATGGTCGAGCAGCGTTGCCTCGACAACCGTGCCGGTGCGCTTGCCACCGGCGACAAGCTTGGCGCCCTTGGCGACGGCGTCAGCGACAAGCTCCTCCATCTTGTCGGCCGCCTGGCTGCTGATCAGCGAGCCCAGCACGACATGGCCGCGCGGATCGCCGGCCGGCAGGCCCGACGCGCGGACGGCGAGCTTGGAAACGAATTCGTCGGCGATCCTCTCGTCGACGATCAGCCGCTCGGTCGACATGCAGATCTGGCCCTGATGCATGAAGGCGCCGAAGGTCGCCGCATTGACCGCTGCATCGATGTCGGCGTCGTCCAGAACCAGCAGCGGTGCCTTGCCGCCGAGTTCGAGCAGCGCCGGCTTCAGATGCCGCCCGGCAAGCTCGGCGATGATGCGCCCGACCTTGGTCGAGCCGGTGAAGTTGACGCGCTTGACCGAGGGATGCCCGACCAGCCCCTCGACGATTGCAGCGGCATCCCTGGGGTCGTTGGTGACGACATTGATGACGCCCTTGGGCAGGCCGGCCTCGACCAGAACCTGACCGATCAACCGGTGTGTGCCGGGGCACATTTCCGAGGCCTTCAGCACCACCGTGTTGCCGCATGCGAGCGGCATGGCGATGGCGCGGGTGCCGAGAATGACCGGCGCGTTCCATGGCGCGATGCCGAGGCACACACCGGCCGGTTGGCGGATCGCCATGGCGAGCGTCCCCGGCTTGTCGGAAGGAATGATCTCGCCCGAAATCTGCGTCGTCATCGCCGCCGCCTCGCGAAGCATGTTGGCCGCCAGCATGACATTGAAGCCGGCCCAGGGACCGGTGGCGCCGGTCTCTTCCATCATCAGCCGGGTGAATTCGCCGACCTTGGAGGCCATCACGTCGGCCGCCCTGGACAGCAAGGCGCGGCGCTCGCCAGGCCCGGTCTTCGACCAGGTCGCAAAGGCGGCGGCCGCGGCTTCCACAGCCGCGTTGGCGTCGGCAACGCTGGCTGCTGCGGCGCGCGTCGCCAGCTTGCCGGTGAACGGGTCCATGCGCTCGTAGGCGGCCGCGCCGGACGCATCCCTTTTGTCGCCGTCGATCAGAAGTCCGATATCCATGATTGTCTCCCTCGCTCCGGTGGAGCTTCGTGATTAAAAGCCGAGCACTTCGGCGTTGATCGATGCTTCAAGGCCGCCGTCGACCGGCACATTGGCGCCGTTGACCCAGCGCGCGCCGTCCGAACACAGGAACAGCACGACAGGCGCTATATCGCCCGATGCGCCCGCTCGTCCGACCCTGGCTATGTCGCTGTCGACGCGGGCATCGCCAAGTACGGTGCGGAATTGTTTCAGGATAGGCGTCTCGACCGGTCCGGGACTCACCGCATTGACGCGGATGCCACGGCTCTTGAACAGATCCTGATGCGCCGCGCGAAAGGTCCACAGCAGGAGCAACTCCTTCGAGACGGGGTAGCCTTCCTCGTTCTTGACCGCATGGTCGGCGACGATCTTGGCGACATCCGGGAAACCCTCGATGCCGACCATCGAGGCCGCACGGTTGAGATTGGCGCGCCAGCCATAGCCGGCGATCGAGGCGACGTTGACGATGGCGCCGCCTTCGCGAATTTTTGGCGCGACGGCTTCGGACAGTGCGCGCAGGCCAAAGAAGTTGACGGCCAGGGTTGCTGCCGCGCCGGTGTTGCCGGAGAGGCCGGCGACATTGCATAGCGCGTCGATGCGCTGCGGCAGTCGCGCGACCAACTCGTCGACGCCGGCCTTCGATGAGATGTCGGCCTTGACGAAACTGCCCATCGCTGCCGCCGGCTCGCGCACATCAACGCCGATCACGTCCGCGCCAAGCTGGCCGGCAAGTTCGGCTGTGCGCGCGCCGATGCCGGAGGCGACGCCGGTGATGAGGATCGTCTTGCCGAAAAGCATGGTCATGCCTTCTCCCGAGATATCGTGGATTGTTGTGGCGTCGCGTCGCCGTCGACAGCGGTTGCCGGAAGCCTGACGCGGTAGCCAACCGGCAGCAGGCGCAGCCCAAAACGCTCCTCGATCGTTCCCCAAAGGCCGCGCGGCAGGAACAGCGAGAACAGCACGGCCGTGGCGCCGAGGCCGACGAGGTACCAGACGCCGGTGCCGCCGAACCAGGTCTCGATGAGGAAGAACACCAGCGCGCCTAGGATGGCGCCCTCGAACGTGCCGATGCCGCCGACCAGCACCATGAAGATCATGTAGGCGGTCCACTGGACGTTGAAGTAGGTTTTCGGCTGGAAGGTGATGGAGGTCGCCAGCCACAGCGCCCCGGCAACGCCGATGCCGAAGGCGGCAAGCACAAACAAAAGCCGCTTGGTGCCGGTGACGCGCACACCGACCGAGGCTGCGGCATCCTCATTGTCGCGGATGGCGCGGATTGCCGCACCCGTGCTGCCGCGCAGCAGGCCGAACAGGATGGCGAGCAGCGCGGTCATCGAGGCCAGCGCCAGCCAGTAGATCGCCACCCGCCTTGTACCGGCATCGTAGACGTTGAGCGAGATCAGCGACGTGCCGGTTTCGCCTTGCACCAGCCGGTCGAGATTGACCAGGAGATGCGTCAGCGCCGCGATCACCCACATGCCGATGGCGAACTCGCCGTTCCGCAGCCGCAGCATGAACAACGAGAGCGGCCAGGAGACAACGCCGACAACGATCGCTGAAACGAAAAGCGAGGCGAAAGGGTTGAGGCCGGCATCGGCCAGCCGGATGGCGAAATAGGCTCCGAGCCCGAAGAACACCTGCTGGCCTACGGAAACAAGGCCGCCGAAGCCGGCCAGAGCGTTCCACATCGCCGCCAGGATCACATAGATGAACAATGCCGTCATGCGGTCGACCGCGCCCGCCGAGAGGAACTGCGGCGCAATAGCGAGCAGCGCGATGATGACGGCGACCGCAATCGCCGCGATCCGCGACCTCGCCGTGCCGCGCTCGATGACCGGCGAGGACGAAACCGCACTCATGATGCGCTCCGGGAAGGCAGGCGCAGCAGGCGGCGCAGGCCGAGGCCGGATGTAGACAGCCGCACGAACAGCACGACGAGGAACACGGCATGGCCGCCGATCAGAAAGCCTTGCGGGTGCACTTGCGCGCCGAGTGTCTGCGCAAGCGCCAGCACGATGCCGCCGACCAGCGTTCCCCACAGCGAACCGGCACCGCCGATCACAGCGGCTTCGAAAGCGAACAGCAGTTGCGGCGCGCCGGCATAGGGATCGAAGGTGGCGCGCATACCGAGAAAGGCGCCGGCAAGACCAACCGTGACCATGGCGATGGAAGCGGCGATGGCATTGGCGCGACGCGCATCGACGCCGACCAGGCCGGCCGTATCAGGGTCTTCCGAAGTGGCGCGGATCGAGCGGCCAAGCCTTGTGCGGGTGAGGAACAGCTGCAGCCCTCCCAGCAGGGTCACGGCGGTGGCGAACATGATCACGGCCAGCTTGCCGACATAGATGCTGCCCGGCCACTCCCAGGAATCATAGGACAGGCTGCCGATATAGGGTGCCAGCGAACGCGTGTCGGCGCCGAACTGCTCGAACAGCATGTTGTCGATGACGATGGCCAGCCCAAACGTGGTCAGGATCGGCAGCAGCGCACCGCCACGCGCGCTGCGTTCGAGCAGGAAACGCTGCAGCGTCCAGCCGATCGCCGCCATCAGCGGCAGCACGATCAGCAGGCCGACAAACGGCGGGATATGGAACCGCGAGGCCAGCCACCACAGCGCAAAGGCCGCGAACACGGCAAGGCTGCCATGGGCGAGGTTGATGATGCGCATCACCGAGAACATGAAGGACAGGCCGCAGGCGATTAGCGCGTAGTAGCCGCCGAGCAGGATGCCCTGAATGATCTGGTTGCTCATGCCGGAACGCTCCCGGGACTTTTCCGGTGCAGGCCGAAATAGGCTTTCGTCACCTGGTCGCGCGAAACCGCCTTGCTCGGCCCTTCCAGCGCCACACGCCCTTCGAGCATGCAGATCACCCTGTCGGAGACAGCGAGCGCGCGGTTGAGGTCCTGCTCGACCAGGATGATGGTCGTGCCGGAAGCGATCAGCCCCTGGAGGGCCGCGTAGACACGGTCGACGATCAGCGGCGACAGGCCAAGCGAAACCTCGTCGAGCAAAAGCACTTCCGGATTGCTCATCAGCGCCCGGCCGATCGCCGTCGCCTGCTGCTCGCCGCCTGAGAGATGGCCCGTCTTGGCATGGCGGCGGGGCTTCAGATTGGGGAACATGTCGAGCACTCTGTCGACGCTCCACTCGCCCGGCCGGCCGGCGGTTCTGCCGAGCAGAAGGTTCTCCTCGACCGTCATCTGCACGAAGAGCTTTCGCCCTTCCGGCACCAGCGCGATGCCCATGCCGACGCGCCTGTGCGACGGCACGTTGGTAAGATCGGCGCCGTCCAGCAGCACGCGGCCGGCCGCCGGCTGGTGCGCGCCGGCAATTGCCCTGAGCAGCGTCGTCTTGCCGGCGCCGTTAGCGCCGACCAACGCCAGCGTCTCGCCGCGTTCGATGCTGAAGCTGACGCCGCGCACCGCCTGCAGCAGGCCGTGGCGGACAACGAGATCCTCAACCGACAGCAGGCTCATTTCGGGCCTCCGCCGAGATAGGCGCGCACGACCTCCGGATCGGCCATGACGGCTTGCGGCTCACCGTCGGCGATGATTTTTCCCGCATCCATGCAGATCAGCCGTTCGGCCACTTGCAGCAGGATGTGGACGATGTGCTCGATCCAGACGATGCCGATCTTGCGGCGGCGCAATTCCTTGATCGTGGCGACAAGCTCGCCGGCTTCGCCGTCGGTCAGGCCGCCGCCGATCTCG
This sequence comes from Mesorhizobium sp. 131-3-5, assembly GCF_016756575.1. Lineage (NCBI taxonomy): Bacteria > Pseudomonadati > Pseudomonadota > Alphaproteobacteria > Hyphomicrobiales > Phyllobacteriaceae > Mesorhizobium > Mesorhizobium sp. 131-3-5. The sequence continues at coordinate 5,770,978 of NZ_AP023254.1, read as the reverse complement.
TCGAGCAGCAGCAGCGTCGGCCTTGCCGCCAGCGCGCGCGCCAGCTCCAGCCGCTTGCGGTCGAGCAGTCCGAGCGTCTCGGCGCGGCGGTTGGCAACACCCAGCATGCCGCACAGTTTCAGCGAATTGAGGGCTTCCTCATAGGCCTCGTCGCGGCCGAGGCCGGCGCCGTGCGAGGCCGCGACGAAGACATTCTCGAAGGTGGTCATGAAGTTGAATGGTTTGGGCACCTGGTGCGTGCGCACCAGACCGAGCCGGCAACGCTGCGTCGCCGACAGCGGCGTCACGTCGCCGCCCTTGAAGCTGACCGTGCCCGCACTCGGTGGAAAGGCGCCGGAAAGCACGCTGAGCAGTGTCGTTTTGCCGGCGCCGTTCGGGCCGACAATACCCACCGCCTCGTCGGCCGCCATAGCGAAGTCGACCGCATCCAGCACCACAAGCGCGCCGAAGCGCTTATGGATGCCGGCAGCGGTCAGAACAGCCTGTTGTTGCGGATGGGTCACCAGGCGATCCTCGTCAGCGGTCCATCAGCCGTTGTAAGGCTGAAGCTTGGCTTCGACGGGCACCTTCGGATCGGTGGCGTTCTCGGTCACGACATAGTCGAGCGGGAATTTGCTGCCTTCCTTGGCAGCCACCCACTGCGTGCCGATGATCGGACCGGGCGAGACATTGGCGACAGGGCCGCTGGTGAAATCGACCTTGCCGATCATGGTCTCGGTCTTCAGCGTGCTCAGCGCCTTGGCCACCGCCGCCTTGTCCTTGGCGTCGGAGCTGGCCTTCAGCGCTTCGAAGCCGGCGTCGAGCAACGACATCGAGGCGCCGAGCTGCTGCGTCCACTGCTTGCCGCTCGCCGCCTCATAGCCGTCGGCGAGTTCGGTGCCCGAAACACCGGTAAGCGGCGACTTGTAGGGGAAAGCCTTGTGCCAGTAGGCGGCGCTCGAAATCTTCATGCCGAGGTCGCCGAGCGCCTCGATGTCAGACGGGAACAGGCCGGTCTTGGCGACCTGGGCGATCTTGATCTGCTTGATCAGCCCCTGCTGTGCCGCCTGGCGCCAGAAGGCGGCAAAGTCCGGCGGGATCGGGAAGGAATTGAAGATCTCGACGCCTTCCTGCTTGAACAGCGCGATCTGCGAGGAATAGTCGGTGGTGCCGGTCTCGTAGGCGCCGGGATCGACGATGGTGAAACCTTGCTTGGCAAGCAGCGGCGCCAGATTGGCGCGGATGGCGTTGCCGTCGGCGTCGTTGGGATACATGACGCCGACCTTCTTGTTGGTCTCGATCAGGTTCCATTGCGAGATGTAGGTCTTGAAGAACTCGCCGACACCGAAGCCGAAATGATAGGTCCATTTGAACGGCGAGGGCGCGCCGGGCTTGGCGCCGCGGCCGAAATACCAGGCCTCCCATGGCATGACGGTCGACAGGCAGGGCACCCCCGCGGCCTCGCAGGCGTCGGCGACCGGGTTGATCACCTCGGGCGTCGACACCGCCAGCATCAGGTCGATGGCCTGGTTGTTGATCAGGTCCTTGGCGAGCTGGCCCGCGCGTGACGGGTCCGACTGCGTGTCCTGGTCCAGGATTTCGACGCTGTATTTCTTGCCGCCGATATCGAGGCCTCCGGCCAGCGCCTTGCGGGCGAGGTCGAGCACATAACCGTCGGTCTGGCCGAAGCCGGCCAGCGGCCCTGTGCGCGGGCTGACGAAGCCGACCTTGAGCGTGCCGGCCGCCTGGGCGAAGGCCTTGCCGCCACCGAGCGCGAGCGCCGCGCCGCCGGCGATCGAGGTGGCAATGAACTGGCGCCGCGACACGCCACGAATACTGGATCTGCTACCGTTAGCGTAGGTCATGCATTCCTCCCTTTGTGCTCCTCCATCGGCACAGTGCACCAGCGTTTTGGTTCGGTAAAATGATATTTTGCGGTGTTTCATTAACCCTGGGGTTAGGGGATTTCCGAAGAACGCGGGGATCGGTCCGAACGGTCCGACGCCTCACTTGCCCGGCCTTGCCGCCTCGCGAATGGTCTGCAGCAGGATGGTGAAGGCCGGCGATGGCGCCGTATCGGTGCGCATCGTCAGGCCGACCGGTCCCTTGGTTTCCTCGGTGTCGACCGGCAGGGCGACGAAGGCGCCGCTGGCGATCTCGTTGGCAACCACGCCGGCCGAAATGATCCACACCGCATTGCTCTGCCGCATGAAGGAGCGGCCAAACGAATCCGAGACGGTTTCGATCTCGGTCGCCGGCGCGGTCATGCCGTTGGTGATGAACAGGCGATCGACGAAGGGGCGGATGACGGATTCCCGGGTCGGCATCAGCACCGGGAATTCGTCGAGCCTGGCGAAGATATCCGCTCCCGGTTCCAGCAGTGGATGCCCGGCCCGCACCACGAACAGCACCTGTTCGGAATAAAGATGCTCGAAGAAGAAGCCGGTCATGTTTTCGGGCGCTGCCAGCCGTCCGACGACAAGATCGAGCGCGCCGGTACGCAATTGCTCGAGCAGCACCGCGTTCTCGCCAGTGACGATCTTGATCGCCGCGCCGGTGTTTTCTCCGAGGAACAGGCTCATTGCCTTAGGCATGACCTTTGCCGACACGGTCGGCAGAGCGCCGATGCGGATCGGATGGCGGTTGATTGCGCCGTCCTGGCGAACGGAATCGACGCCGCGCTTCAACGCGGTGATCGCAGAACCGGCATGGCTGAGGAAGATCTCACCAAGCCTTGTGACCCGGATACCGCGCCCGTCACGCTCGACAACGGCGACACCGAGCGCCTCTTCCAGTTCACGCAACGTCTTGGTCACCGCCGGCGCGCTGACATGCAGGAAATCGGCGGCGCGGGCCACGCTGCCCTGCCGCGCAACCTCCAGGAAGGCCTGCAGGTGACGGAAGCGGATGCGGCTCTCGGCCATGGATTTAATAACCCCTGAGTTAATGAAATGGCGCAAAATATCATTTTACCGAACCAAATGCCTTGTGCAATGTGGGAGGTGGAGGATCGAAATCGTGTCATTCGTCACCATCGGCGGCATCACGCTGCACCATCGCCACCTCAAGGCGACCGGCAATGCGCGCGCGATCATATTCATCAATTCGCTGGGCACCGACTTCCGCATCTGGGACGACATTGTCTCGGCGCTCGATGGGGAAATGTCCTTGCTGGTCTATGACAAGCGCGGCCACGGGCTGTCCGACATAGGCGAGATCAAGTCGATCGACGATCATGTCGACGATCTCTCGGGGCTCATCGATCATTTCGGCTTGAAGAAGGTCGTGCTGTGCGGCCTTTCGGTCGGCGGCATGATCGCGCAAGGGCTCTACGCCAGGCGCCCGGGGATCGTCGAGGCCATGATCCTGTGCGACACGGCCCACAAGATCGGCACAAATGAGAGCTGGAACACCCGCATCGCGGTCGTCGAACGCAAGGGCATCCAGGCCATTGCCGATGGCGTGCTCAAAGTGTGGTTCACTTCCGCCTTCCACACCTCACGGGTGGCCGAACTGGATGGCTATTGGAACATGATGACCCGGCAAGCACTTGCCGGCTACGTGGGAACCTGCGTTGCTATCCGCAACGCCGATTTTACTGACGCGGCACGCCGCATCGAGGTGCCGACACTCTGTGTCGTCGGTGACCAGGACGGCTCGACGCCTCCCGCTCTCGTCCGCTCGCTGGCCGCTCTGATCCCCGGTTCGCGTTTCGAGATCATCCGTGACGCCGGACATATTCCCTGCGTCGAACAGCCTGAAGCGCTCACCGCGCTGATCCGCGATTTTGTCGCATCGCTTGCCCCTGGAGCAGAAAACCATGGATGAAGTCCCCGGCAACGCAGCCCGATATCGCACTGGCCTCGTGGTGCGGCGCGCGGTGCTCGGCGATCGGCATGTCGATCGGGCTGAGGTCGCCGCCACCGATTTCGATCAGCCGTTCCAGGAACTGATCACCGAGGCAGCCTGGGGGACTGTGTGGGCCCGGCCGGGCCTCAGCAAGCGCGAGCGCTCGATCGTCACGCTGGCGCTGCTGGCGGCACTCGGCCATGATGAGGAGGTCGCCCTGCATGTGCGCGCCACCGCCAACACCGGTGCGACGCGCGACGATATCTGCGAGGCGTTCCTGCATGTCGCCATTTATGCCGGCGTGCCGGCCGCCAACCGTGCCTTCAGAATAGCCAAGGACGTGTTTTCGGAAATGGACGGAGCCGACAATGCCCTCTGAGTCCGGCTCGAACCGGAGACCTGAGTCCGGCGCCTTCTTCCAGCGCGACCGGACATGGCATCCGCCGGCGCTGACGCCGGGCTATAAGAGTTCGGTGCTGCGCTCGCCGCAAAAGGCGCTTTTGTCCTTCGACAACACGCTGTCGGAAATAGCCGGACCAGTCTTCGGCCATGCCATGCTCGGTGAACTCGACAACGACCTGATCCATAATTTCGCCAGGCCGGGCGAGAGCGCCATCGGCGAGCGCATCATCGTCCATGGGCGTGTGCTCGACGAACGCGGTGTTGGCGTTCCCGGCGTGCTCATCGAATTCTGGCAGGCCAATGCCGGCGGCCGCTACCGCCACAAGAAGGACGGCTATCTGGCGCCGCTCGACCCGAATTTCGGTGGCTGCGGCCGCACCATCACAGGTGAGGATGGTGGCTATGCCTTCCGCACTGTCAAGCCCGGGCCTTACCCGTGGCCCAACGGTCCCAATGACTGGCGCCCGGCGCACATCCATTTCTCGGTTTTCGGCCACGGCTTCGCGCAGCGGCTGATCACGCAGATGTATTTCGAGGGCGATCCGCTGATCTGGAAATGCCCGATCGTGCGCGGCATCGCCGACAAGGCGGCCATCGAGGCGCTGACGGCCATCCTCGACAAGCAGGCGACGGTCCCGATGGACGCGCTCGCCTACAAGTTCGACATCGTGCTGCGCGGCCGCCGCTCGTCGCTGTTCGAAAATCGGCTGGAGGGCAATTGATGCGCCAATCGCTCGACCGCCTCAGGGAAAGCCCCTCGCAGACCGCGGGACCCTACGTCCATATCGGGCTGACGCCGAACTTCTGCGGCATCGGTGGCGTCTATGCGACCGATCTCGGCGCGACCATGGTCAACGACAAGACCAGGGGCGAGCGCATCGGTCTCAAAATTAGGGTACTCGACGGCACAGGCACGCCGCTCAAGGACGCGCTGATCGAGATCTGGCAGGCGGATGCGGACGGGCTCCACAATTCGCCGGCCGAATTGCGCGGCGCGGCCGATCCGAACTTCTTCGGCTGGGGCCGCTGCCCGACCGACATGGACACAGGCGTCTGTGCATTCGAGACGATCAAGCCGGGCCGCGTGCCGTTCCGGGATGGAAGGCTGATGGCGCCGCACATCACGCTATGGATCGTCGCGCGCGGCATCAATCTCGGCCTGCACACGCGGCTCTATTTTTCCGACGAGGAAAAGGCCAATGGCGAGGATCCGATCCTGGCGCGCATCGAGCATCGCGTCCGCGTGCCGACTTTGATCGCCGAGCGCCAGGGCGGCACCTACGTCTTCGACATCCATCTCCAGGGGGAGAAGGAAACGGTCTTCTTCGACAGCTAGGAGATCTCATGACCGTATCGCCCTTCGACCATCCGTTGCTATCCGCACTCCTCGGCGACGAGGAAGCATCGCGGCATTTTTCCGTCGAGGCGGAAATCGAGGCGGCGCTAGCGTTCGAGTGCGCATTGGCCGAAGCGGAGGCTGAAAACGGGATCATCGCCAGGGATGCCGCGGCAGCGATCGTGACGGCACTGGCATCATTCCGGCCGGATACCGCTTTGCTGAGAGCAGGCGTCGCCAAGGACGGCGTCATGGTGCCGGAACTGGTGCGCCAGATCAGGGCTGCGGTCGGTGAACCGCATGGCAACAAGGTGCATTTCGGAGCGACCAGCCAGGACGTCATCGATACGAGCTTTATGCTTCGGCTGAAAGCGATCGTCGAGCATATCGGCCTGCTGCTGACCGAAACCGTTTTGCGCCTCACCTCGCTTGAGGAGCGCTTCGGCGGCAGGGCGCTGACCGGCATGACCCGCATGCAACCAGCGATCCCTATCCAAGTGACGGATCGCATCACGGCGTGGCGTGCGCCGTTGCAGCGGCATCAGGAAAGATTGTCGGACCAGGCGAGGCGCCTGCTGGTGGTGCAATTCGGCGGCGCTGCCGGCACGCTGGAAAAGCTCGGCGATAAGGGGCCGGCGGTGCGCGCCGCGCTTGCCGCAAAACTCGGCCTTGCCGATGCACCGCAATGCCAGAGCCAGCGCGACACGCTCGCCGACTTCGCCGGCTGGCTGTCGCTGCTGACCGGCAGTCTCGGGAAGTTCGGCCAGGACATCGCGCTGATGGCGCAGGGCGGAACTGACATTACGCTCTCCGGCGGCGGCAGCTCGTCGGCCATGCCGCACAAGCAGAACCCGGTGAAGGCCGAGGCGCTGGTGGCGCTCGCCCGCTTCAACGCTACGCAGCTTTCCGGCATGCATCAGGCACTGGTGCATGAACAGGAGCGCTCGGGTGCGGCCTGGACGCTGGAATGGCTGTTGCTGCCGCAGATGGTCGTCGCCACCGCCGCGTCGCTGCGCCTTGCCGCCGAACTGGCGGGACAGATCGAAAGCCTCGGTCACTGATGCGCAAGCAGGTCGCCATTGTCGGCTCCGGACCCTCCGGCCTGCTGCTTGGGCAGCTTCTGGCCGGCATCGGGGTCGAGACAATCATCCTGGAACGGTCGAGCCGCGAACATGTGCTTGGCCGTGTGCGGGCAGGGGTGCTCGAACAGGGCACGGTGGAATTGCTGGAAGAGGCTGGTGCCGCCGCGAGGCTGCATGCCGAAGGCCTGCCGCATTCCGGCATTTCGCTGGCTTTCGACGGGCGCCTGCACCGCATTGATCTTGCGGCGCTCACCGGCGGCAAGCATGTCACCGTCTATGGCCAGACCGAAGTGACGCATGATCTGATGGACAAGCGCGAGGCGGCTGGCCTCGTCACTGTCTATGAGGCCGCTAATGTCGCGCTGCATGATTTCGATGGCGCTGCGCCGTTCGTTACCTACGACGACAAGGATGGCGTCTCTCACCGGATTGATTGCGACTTCATCGCCGGCTGCGATGGCTATCACGGCGTCAGCCGCAAATCGGTGCCGGAGCGCGCGCTGAAGACCTTCGAGCGGCAATATCCGTTCGGCTGGCTCGGCGTGCTGGCCGAAGTGCCGCCAGCCGATCACGAACTGGTCTATGCCAATCACGAGCGGGGCTTTGCATTGTGCTCGATGCGTTCGACGCATCGCAGCCGCTACTATGTGCAGTGCCCGCAGGACGACCGCGTCGAGGCCTGGTCCGACGATCGCTTCTGGGACGAGCTGCGCCGCCGCTTGCCGGAACGGACGGCGGCAAGCGTCACCACCGGGCCATCCTTCGAAAAGTCGATAGCGCCGCTGCGCTCCTTCGTTGCCGAGCCTATGCGTTTCGGCCGGCTGTTCCTGGTCGGCGACGCCGCCCACATCGTGCCGCCGACTGGCGCCAAGGGCCTCAACCTCGCCGCCAGCGATGTACGCTATCTCTTCGCCGGTCTGCGCGAGTTCTACGTTGGAAAGTCCCAAGCTGGCATTGAGGCCTATTCGCAAAAGGCGCTGGCGCGGGTGTGGAAGGCGGTGCGCTTTTCCTGGTGGATGACGACCATGCTGCACCGCTTCCCTGACACAGGCGATTTCGGCCAGCGCATCCAGGAAGCCGAACTCGACTATCTCGTGCACTCGCAGGCCGCGTCGACCGCGCTCGCCGAAAACTATGTCGGGCTGCCGTACTGAAGCAGCTATCCCTTGATCGCCGAGCCGACGATGGAATCGACGAAGAAGCGCTGCAGCAGGACGAACAGGATGAGCGGCGGCAGCACGGCCAGCGTCGCGCCGGCCATCACCAGGCCGGTATTCACCGCGCCACGGTTGTAGCTCAAGAGCCGGCTCAGGCTGATCACGATCGGGTAGGCGTCGGCATTGCCCTGCAGCACGGTCAGCGGCCAGAGATAGCTGTTCCAATGGTAGACGAAGGCGAACAGGGCGAGTGCGGCGATCGCCGGCGCGACGCTGGGCGCCACGATCTTGAACAGGATCAGCAACTCTGAAGCGCCGTCCATCCGCGCCGCATCGATAAGGTCGTCCGGCACGCCTGATATGAACTGGCGCATCAGGAAGATGCCGAAGGCATTGGCGAGGTTGGGCACGATGATGCCTGCCAGACTGGCATTGAGCCCGATCGAGCCGACCAGCCGATAGAGCGGGATCAGCGTGACGATCGGCGGCAGGAACATGGTGGCGATCAGCAGTGAAAACAGCAGCGATTTGGCGGGGAAGTGGTATTTGGCGAAGGCATAGCCGGCCATCATGCTGGTGATCAGGATGCCAGCGGTGGTGATCGAGGCGATGACCAGGGAATTCCACATCGAGCGGCCGACATTGACCACGCCGGAAACCTTTTCATAGGCGTCGAGGCTGGGTGTGTGCGGTATCCACACCGGCGGCACCTGCATGCTCTCGGCCGGCGTCTTGAGGCTCGACAGCACCATCCACACCAGCGGGAAGGCCGAGGCCACGGCGACCAGCAGCATCAGCGTCGCCAGCAGCGCCTTGCGCCCGGACGGGCGCTTGCGCGGCAGCCGGCTCGATGATCCCCCGCTCATTCCTGATCCTTCCGGTTGGCGAGAGCAAACAGCGCGCAGACCACGACGATAAGTGAAAGCATCAGCATGACCGCCATCGCCGAACCCAGACCGCCTTGCGCGCGCTCGATGCCGACGCGGCGGATGTGGTAGGTGAGCACATTGGTCGAGCCGACCGGCCCGCCTTGCGTGATCAGCGCCACCGGCTCGAACACCTGCACCGCGTTGATGATGGCGATGACGGCGCTGAACAAAAGCGTGCGCCGCATCAACGGCAGCGTGATGAAGCGGAACTGCTCGAAGCGGTTGGCGCCGTCGAGCTTCGCTGCCTCGTAGAGGCTGCCCGGGATCTGCGTGAGGCCCGCGATCGCCAGCACGGTGAAGTAGCCGACCTGCTGCCAGACATTGAGCAAGACGATCGAGACCAGCGCTGAGCGCGGCGACGACAGAAAGGGCTGCGGGCCGATACCGATGAGGCCGAGCATCTGGTTGAGCGGTCCTTCGCTCGGCGAATAGAGCTTCGACCAGGCCAGCGCCACCGCGATCATCGGCACCATGTAGGTGGAGAAGAGCACAGTCCGCAGCGCCGTGCCGCCGGCGACATCATGCTGGTAGACCATCAGGCCGAACGCGACCGATAGCGGCAGGATGAGGATGACGGAGAGCGCGGTGTAGATGGCGGTGTTGGTGAGCGCGCCCTTGAAGTCACGCCCGACCGAGGAGGCCCCAAAGATCTCGCGGAAATTGTCGAGGCCGACGAAGCTGGCGCTGGAAAACGGCGTCTGCGTCGACCAGTCCTGGAAGGACAGCCAGACGGTGAGCATCATCGGCAACAGGATGAAGATGCCGATCAGCGTCACGGCGGGCGTAAGCATGATGCCCGCCGAGGCACGGTACCTCTGGATCATTATTTGGCGGCGCGCTCCAGGATCGAGGTGGCGTCGGCCTGCGCCGTCGCCTGCGCATCCTTGGCCGAGACCTGGCCATACTGCAACGCCTCGAGCGTCTGCTGCAGGGATTCCGAGAATTCCTGTCCGCCCGGCACGACCGGAAACGGCTTGGCATCGGCGAGCACGCTGACATAGCCGGAGAGGAATTCCGAGCCGAGCTTGTCCTTGTGTGCTTCGATATCGGACAGGCGCGAGGGCAGGATGCCCATCGACATCAGGATATCCGACATGGCCGAGGCGCCGTTTTTGCCGGACTTCGGATTGTTGAGCCAGGCCAGGAATTCCCACGCCGCCTTTTGCTCGGCAGCACCCGCATTGGCGTTGACCACGGTCATCCACGAATAGGAGATCGAATGCGGCTTGTCGCCGCTCGGGCCGACCGGGATCGGCGCGGTAGCGATGTCGGCGAACTTGTCGCCCATGCCGGTCTTCAGCGCGCTTTCCCACCAATTGGCCATGATGATCATGCCGGTCTTGCCGGAGACGAAATTGTCGAGGAACGGACCGGTGGTGTTGGCATCCGCCGTCGCCATCGCCGGCACGCTGGCGCCCGACTTGATCAAGTCCTCATAGAGCTGGAAGGTCTGCGCGGCTTGCTGGCTATCCAACACCGGCTTGCCGTCCTTGACCAGCTCGCCGCCGTTAGAAACGAGCAGCGAAGCGAAGGGATGGACGACGCCGGCCGCCCAGCTGTTGATCATGCCGAAACCCTGCTGGCCGGCCTCCTTGTTGGTCAGTTTCTTCGCCGCATCCTTGAACTCGTCCCAGGTTTTCGGTGGCGCCGCGATGCCGGCCTGCTTGAACAGCGCCTTGTTGTAGTTCAGCGCATAGACGTCGATCTCGTTGGGAATGCCGTAGAGCTTGCCGCCGACTGAGGCAGCGCTGGTGATACCCGCCGGCCAAGAGGCCTTGACCTCGCTGGCCACCGCATCGGGAGCGGGCGCGACCAGCTTGTCGCGGGCGAGTTCCGGCAGCCACAGATCATAGATGCCGCCGATCGTCGGGCCATCTGCGTTGCCGCCTTGCGAGCGCAGCGTGGTCAGGAGATCGCCAAAGGGAACGGCACGCACCGTGACGCTGACGTCCGGATTGGCCTTGGCATAATCCTTGGCAGCCGCTTCCAGCAGCGCGACCGTCTCCGGCGACCAGTGCGTCAAATAGGAGATGTTGACCGATTGCGCCCATGCCGTGGCGGGCAGGATGGCCAAGCCCGCGGCCAGCGCCAGTTTCGAAGTCCAGGCAAACGACATTCCTCATCCTCCCTATCGATCACGATGACGTTATGACAAGTTCGGGCGGCGGCGCAAGAGCCCGTCGGCGAAAAAGCTTGGTATCGACCGGTTTCAGATTTCTTCGCTCTGCCGAATAAGAAGATTTTATCGTTATAAAACAGTATATTGATTGCGCGAAACCACTAGTTCTTCCCTGACGGCGCCATGCCCGAGGCGTGCCAGACCTCTTGCGAATGCTGCTATGTCGTTATAATGACTTTGCCTGAGCCAATGACTCTCTCGCGGCGTCGAGGCGCTGCGGGACGCCAAGGACAGAAAAAATGGGAGACTGGCAATGAGCATGCTTTCACTTCATCGACGCGCAGCCCTTGGCCTGATCGGCGGCCTTGCAGCCGCCTGCGTCGGCGTCTTCACTGCCTTGCCGGCGAGGGCCGACAGCACGGTGACACTGTGGAGCTGGCGCACCGAGGACCAGGCCGCGATGCGCCGCATCTTCGATGCCTTCGAGGCGAAGAACCCTGGCATCAAGGTCGACATCCAGTTTACGCCGGACGCCGATTACCAGAACCGTCTGAGCACCGCCCTGCGCGGCGGCCGGGGCCCCGACATCGCCCAGCTCAAGGCCTATGGTGAATTGCAGCCCTTCGTCGACGCCGGCTATCTCGACGCGCTCGACGACAGCGTGCCCGAATTGAAGAACATGGCGGACGCCGCGCTGGGCGGCGCGCGCGGCCGCACCGACGGCAAGCTCTATGGCGTGCCCTATTCGGTGCCGATGATGGGCGTCTTCTACAACCAGGATATTTTCGCCGCCCAGGGCATCGAGATCCCCAAGACCTACAAGGATTTCGTCGCCGCTTGCGAGAAGTTGAAGGCGGCCGGCATCACGCCGGTCGCCACCGGCGGCGCCAACGGTTCGGCCTGGGAGCTGGAGATCGGCGTCGGCGTCATCGGCCCGACCGTCTACGGCCCGGGCTTCTACGACGAGATGATGACCGGCAAGGCGACCTTCGAGGATCCGCGCTATGTCGCGGCGTTGAAGCGCTTCGCCGATTTGAAACCCTATTTCCCCGATGGCTTCGCCGGCATCGACTACACCACTGCCACGCAACAGTTCATCGGCGGCAAGGCCGCGATGTTCCTCGGCGGCTCGTTCGAGAACGGCAGCTTCAAGGCGCAGAACCCGAAGCTGAAATTCTCGATCTTCCCGTTCCCGGCCGACGATGCCGGAGCAAAGCTCTACACTTCCGCCTTCTCCGACGGCTCCTACGGTCTCGTCTCCGAAAGCGCCAACAAGGAGGCAGCGACCAAGGTGCTGGGCTTCATGGCTTCGGCCGAATTCGCGCAGATGTTCGCCGACGAGCTCGGCTGGCCGCCGGCCCGCACCGATGTCACCGTGAAGGACCCGGTGCTGGCCGAGATGATGGCGATGTCGAAGAATTCGACGCCCTATCTGACGCTGGTCGGCCTCCGCTGGCAGTCGCCGACGGCGTCTTCGGTGCTGCAGTCGGAGATCATCGACATGGTCGAAGGCAACATCGCGCCGGAGAAACTGGCGGCCGACATGCAGGCCGCCGTCGCCACCTGGTTCAAGCCGAAGCAGTAGGGAGCCGGTCGGCCGCATCGCGGCCGGCCTCTCGTCCGGACACAAACAGCGCATGAGCAACCTTCGCCGCACAAGCAGCCTTCGCCGTACGCAGCAGCGCATGGCCGTGCTGTTCATCCTGCCGGCGCTGGCGGTCTATGCCCTGTTCGTCCTCTATCCGCTGGCGATGTCGCTGTGGGGCAGCGTCTTCACCTGGAAGGGGCTGCGCATGGTCGAGTTCGCCGGCCTTTCGAATTTCTCGCGGCTGTTTGTTTTCCCGAGTGGCGCGCGGCTCTATGGCGCGCTCTGGCACAACACCGCCTGGTTCCTCGGCATCATGGTCTTCCAGAACGGCATCGGGCTTTTGTTTGCTTGGCTGCTGTTCCTGCGCGACAAAGGTGCCGCCTTCTTCCAGTCGGTCTTCTTCTTCCCGGCGGTGCTGAGCCCGGTCATTGTCGGTGCCCTGTGGCGGCTGCTTTTGGCGCCGGGAGGCGTCGTCGAGTGGGCCCTGAACGGGCTTGGCCTGCACCAGGGCAGCCTCACCGTGCTCGGCAACAGCCACACCGCGCTTGGCATGCTTATCGCGGTCGACGCCTGGAACTGGATGGGCCTGCCGGTGCTGATCTACACGGCTGGCTTACGGCAGATTTCCAGTCAGATTTTCGAGGCGGCGAAACTCGACGGCGCCGGCAATGCGCGTATGCTGTTCTCGATCGCGCTGCCGCTGCTGATGCCGGCGCTGGGCACGCTGACGACGCTATCCTTCATCAACACCTTCAACCAGTTCGACATCGTCTATGTCATGCAGGGCGTGCAGGGCAATCCGAGCTATTCGACCGACACGCTGGTGACCTATTTCTACCGCCTGGCCTTCGGCGCGGAAGGCGCCGTCGGCATCACCGATATCGGTCTGGCGCTGGCGCTGGGCACCCTACTGTTTCTGATCCTCAGCATCGGCACGCTGATGATGCTGCGCTTCTTCGACCGCCGCACGGTGCAGCTATGAGCGCGCTGGCGATTTCAGACAGGGCGGCGATCTCTCGGCAGCTGGCGCGGCTGCCCGGCTGGACGGTGTTGGCCGTGTGGACGGCGGCTGTGCTGTTGCCGCTCTACATCCTCGTCGTCTCCTGCTTCAAGACCACAGCCGAGATCTACGCCAACCGGCTTGGCCTGCCGCAAAGCTGGGCTCTCGACAATTTCGTCAACGCCTGGACGCGCGCCGATCTCGACCACAATTTCATCAACAGCCTGATCGTCACCGGCGGTGCGGTGGTGCTCACCATCGTCGTCTCGGCCATGGCCGCCTATCCGCTCAGCCGCTATAGGCTCGGCTGGAATGCTGTCATGCTCGGCCTGTTCCTGTCCGGCATCATGCTGCCGATCCGGCTGGCCTCGGTCGAACTGTTCACGCTGATGCGCAATCTCGGCCTCCTGGATTCGCTGACCGGATTGATCCTCGTCTATTCGGCGATCCGCATTCCCTTCGCCGTCTTCATTTTCGCCAATTTCATGCGCGTACTGCCCTCCGAGCTCGACGAGGCGGCGCGCATGGATGGCGCCGGCGAAGTCCGCATCCTGTTCCAGATCATCCTGCCGATGGTGAGGCCGGCGGTGTCAATCGTCGCCATCTTCACCGCGATCGCGGTGTGGAACGATTTCTTCTTCCCGCTGATCTTCATCTTCGACGATCGCTACAAGACGGTGCCGCTGGCGATCAGCGTCTTCGTCGGCCAGTTCCGCACCGACTGGGGTCTGGTGTTCGCGTCGCTGGCGATCTCCATGGCGCCTATCCTGATCATGTATTGTCTGCTGGCGCGCCAGATTCGCGAGGGCGTCGGCGCCGGGGGAGGCATGAAATGATCGAGGACAGGATCTACGCCGCGCACTCCATCCTGGTGGTCGGCGCGCATGCCTTCGATGCCGAGGTGATCGCCGGGCCGCTGGCTGCGGCCGCCGTGAAGCGTGGTGCCGCGGTAACCTTTCTGCACCTGACCATGGGCGAACAGGGCCATCCCTGTTTGATCCCCGAGCATTATTGCGTGCAGAAGCAAGAAGAAGCGGGCAGGGCGGCCGCGCGCCTTGGGGTCACGCTGCGCAGTCTTGGGCTGCGCGATGCCTTCCTGCCTTCCAACGACGAGACGGCGCTGAAAGTGTGCGAGGTCATTCGCGAGCTGAAACCTGAGATCGTCATCACCCATTGGCACGGCAGCTGGCACAAGGACCATCGTGCCGCAGCGCATCTCACGCAGACCGGCATCTTCTTCGCCGCCCTGCCGACCATTGCCAGCGACCATGCGGCGCACACGCCGCAATTGCTGCTGTTCGGTGAGAACTGGGAGGACGATGACGGTTTTCGCCCGGAGCATCTTGTCGATGTCAGCGACGGCTTCGAGGCCTGGACCGGGGCGGTCAAGGAATATGAGCTGGCGCGAGGCTTGAGCAGCTTTCCCTATGTCGACTATTACAGCGCGCTCTACCGCCTGCGCGGCTGCCTGCGCGGCACGCGCCATGCCCAGGCTTTCACGGCGGCATCGCATTCCTGGAATGCCGGCAGCGGCCTGTTCTCGCCACCGTTCGGCAAAGGGTCGGGCCGATGACGCGGGTTCTGGCCATCGATCTCGGCGGCACCAATCTGCGCGCCGCCATCTCGACCGGCGACATCAGCGCGTTGAAGGTGCTGAGCCGTGAGCTGGCGCCGGCAAGCCTCGATGCTCTTGTCGCCCGCATCAACGCACTGTGCGCGGAAGCCGGCTCGGTCGAGGCGCTTGGCATTGCGGTGCCGGGGCTGGTCGAGGGCTCGGCCTGCCGCTGGATTCCGAACCTGCCATTCCTCGACGGCGTCGACCTCCAGGCGCTGTTTCCGGGCCTGCGCATCGCGCTTGGCAATGACGCGCAGATCGCGCTGCTGGCCGAAGCCGTCGAAGGCAGCGCGAAAGGCATGTCGGACGCGATCCTGCTGGCGATCGGCACCGGCATCGGCTCGGCGGTGCTGGCCAATGGCCGTATCGTTGCCGGCGCGCATGGCGGCGCCTGTTCGTTCGGCTGGGCGTGCGCCGACATCAGGGACTATGGCGCGGAGCGCAGCGGCTGGCTGGAGCGTGCCGCTTCCGGCAGGGCGCTCGATGCGCTTTCCGGCCAGATCGGGCTCGCCGACAGCCGCCAGCTGATCGCCGCTGCCCGCGCCGGCGAGCTCGCCGCGCAGACCTTGCTTGAAGTGCCGGCACGCCAGATCGGCACGGCGCTTGCCGGCGCGGTGGCGCTGCTCGACCCGCAGGCGGTGCTGATTTCAGGCGGGCTGGCCGAGGCGCTGGACGTGATGCGCCCGCCGCTGCTCGCGGCACTGCGCCGTCAGTTGCCCTCGCATTTGCGCGGCATTGAGATCCAGCCCGGCCATTTCGGCCCGGATGCGGGACTTGTCGGCGCGGCGCTGGCCGGCCGTGTGGGGGAAGGGTGGAGGCAGGTGCGATGAGCGAAGTGAGCTTTCAGCAGCCGGACCGCAGAAGGCCGGAGCCGCTCTGGTATCAGGTCGAGGAGGCGATCCGCGCCATCGTCAAGAGCGGCGAATGGGCAACGGGCGACCAGATCCCGGCCGAAGACAGGCTGTGCGCCTTGTTCGGCGTGAGCCGCATCACTTTGCGCCATGCCTTGCGCAATCTCGAGGAGGCCGGGCTGCTGCGCCGCGAACATGGCCGCGGCACCTTCGTGCGCTCGACCACGCTGGTCGCCGGCACCCGCGAGCTGACCAGCTTCACCCAAGAGATGGGCAATATGGGCGTGGTCGCCGGCTCGCGCCTTCTCGATTGCAGCCTTACCACCGCCAATGCCGCCGCCGCCGGCGCGCTGGAGATCGAGGAGGGTGATCCGGTGGTGCGCATTCGGCGGCTGAGACTGGGCAACAATGAGCCGATCGGTATCCAGACGGCGCAGCTGTCGGCCGTGCGCGTGCCGGGCTTCCTCGACGCCGGCCTGCTGCAGGGCTCGCTCTACGAAGCGCTGGAGCGCCATTACGGCATCGTACCGGTGGCCGCGCGCGAGAATTACCGCGTCGGTGCCGTCGGCGCGGCGGATGCCGAACTGCTCGATCTCCCGGCCGGCAGCCCCGCTTTCGTCGTCGAGCGCATCACCACCGACGAGCGCGGCCCGTTCGAATTCACCGTCTCGATCATGCGGGGCGACCGCTATGAAATCCGTTCGACGCTGCGCGCCGGCCGCGTCCCGTCAACCCCCAGAAGCTGATCCTTTCCAAGCCTAGATATCAACAGGAGTACCCAAGTGTCCGATCTCTACATCCACCGTCTCACCGCCCTTATCGATCAGGCGGCAAAAGCCAATGAAGAGGCCTTCGGCCAGGCCGCCAGCCGCTTTGCCGACTCGCTCGAAGGTGGCGGGCTGGTCCATCTCTACGGTTCGGGCCATTCGGTGCTGCCGGTTCAGGAAGTGTTCCCTCGCTACGGCAGCTATGTCGGCTTCAACCCGCTGACCGACCCGCGTGTCATGTGGCACAACGTGCTCGGCGCCGGCGGCGTGCGCGAGCTCTTGTGGCTGGAGCGGACGGAGAAATACGCCGAGAAATTCCTCGACCACCAGCCGCTCAACAAGGGCGACTCGATCATCATCTTCGGCCATAGCGGCCGCAACTCCTCCGGCATCGACACCGCGCTCTATGCCAAGAAGCGCGGCATTTTCGTCGTCGCGGTGACCAGCAAGAACAACTTGGACAAGCCGGCGACGCACTCCTCCGGCAAGCGGTTGGCGGATGCGGCGGACCTCGTCATCGACACCTGCTCGCCGATCGAGGACGCCATCGTGCCGGTCGAAGGCTGGAGCCGTCCGGTTTCCGGCTCGTCGACGGTGCTCGCCATGATCCTGGCGCACGAACTGATCGCGCGCACCGCCGAGCAGCTCGCCAAGCGCGGCATCGAACTGCCGGTCTTCGCCTCGCCGACGATTGCGGGCGTGACGCTGCACGACACCGACGTCATCTACGGCGTCTACCGCGAACGCATGCTGGAAGCGCAGAAGAAGCACCTGCCGACCTTCCAGGCGACAATGCGCGGGGAGTGATATTCCCAGATCGGGGGAGGCGATGCCTCCCTGCGACGCTCACCGCGATCTGGAATAGGGGCGCAGGGCTGGGCGGCGCTGGCCTTGCTACCGAAGCCGTAACCGGCGGATCAGCCGGTTGCGCTGGCGTAGATGTCGAGAACTTCTGTCACGCTGGCGATCAGCAACTCCCCGGCCTTTGGCGCCACGGACCCGTTCGCCACCGCGCCGTCGAGATGGCCGAGATACTGGCTGATGAGGGGCAGGGGGATGTCGCGGTCGCCGAGCGCGTGCATCAGCGCTTCCGTTGCGTGCTGTGCCGCCGGCGCCGGCCAATAGTAGCGGATGCGGTCGCTGTAGGAGAAGTGGCGTTCGATCCGCTGCTCTGGCTCCGAGCCGTGGTAGTAATTCTTCCAATTGCCCGGCGCTGCCAGCATCACGCGCTCCATCGCCGCCGGCAGGCTTTCGCGCGCCGGGTCGGGAGCCAGAATGTCGGCGATATGGCTCAGGCCATAAAATGCTTCGCGCAGCGCGAAGGTCAGCCATGGCCCGACCTTGAGAATGGCGAAGCCGTCATCGACCAGCGCGGTCAGAGCCGAGACCGGCTGGTAATCGGTCGAATGCGCCTCGAAGACGAATTGCGGCAGATCCCGCAACGTGCCGGCCAATGCTCGGGCGCGTTCCGGTTTATAGGTGATCACCTCGGCATTGCCGAATTCGACGCCCGGCTGCACGACGACGCCGAGGGCGCGCGAAAAGGCCTGGTCGAGGCCTCGCCGGCTGAAGGCATCGCGATGGAGACGCACCGTCTCTCGTGCCGCTTCGGGCGTCGTCACCGCCAGATGGTCCATCGCTTCCAGAGCGCCGCCCGGCACCGGCACTTCGGTTCCGATGACATAGACAGGCTTTGTGCCGCCCGTTCGTTCGGCGGCGGCCTCCGCCACCTCGGCCAGTTCGGCGGCGCGCGCGGCGATCGTCGCATCGGACGGTGCGGCACCTTCGCCGGCGCAGCCCATGCTGGCATCGAGATGGATCTTGGTGAAACCGGCCTCGGCATAGGCGTCGACCATGCGCGAAGCCTTGGCCATGGCCTCGCGCGCTGGCAGATGCTTCCACGGATTGGGGCCGAGATGATCGCCGCCGAGCACTAGCCTGTCGAGGGAAAATCCGATCTTGCCAGCGATCGTCTCGACGAAGCGTCGGAAATCCGCTGGTGTCATGCCGGTATAACCGCCTTCGTGGTTCACCTGGTTGCAGGTGGCCTCGATCAGCACGTCGGCGTCGCGCGCCTTGCCATGGCGCAGCGCCGCCTCGATGACCAGCGGATGGGCCGAGCAGATCGAGGCGATGCCGCTGCGTTCGCCGGCCGCACGGCGCGTCGCGATTATCGCCAGCCTGTCCGTCGCCTGGCTCATGCCGGCGTTCCGGTTCGGGCGGTCGCGAGGAAGGCCTCGACCGTGGCAAGCGAGGCGATGCCCTCCATCGGGCCCTTCCTGGTCACCGCCAGCGCGCCGCAGCCATTGGCGATGCGCAGTGCTTTTTCAGGTAGTTCTCCACGCAGCCAGAATGAGACGAAGGCCGCCGCAAAGCAGTCGCCGGCGCCGGTCGGATCGATTTCGTCGACGACGAAGCCGGGTGACGCGGTGCGTCCGGTCTTGTCGTAGTGAACGGCACCTTGCGCGCCTTTCTTGATGACCACGGCGGAGATGCCGCGGTCCAGCATTTCGCGCACCGCGCTCTCCTCGTCGGTCGCCCCGGCGAAGATGAACAGTTCCGGTCCGCTCGGCAGGAAAACGTCGGTCTTCGATAGCACGAAGTGCAGTGCATCGCGCAGGCCCGGCAGATCAAGCATCTCCTTGCGGATGTTGGGGTCGAAGGACACCGTGCCGCCGCGCGCCTTGACAGTCTCGATCCCGATACGCGCCACCTCGATCACCTCTGGCGAGAACAGCGAGGTGCCCATGACGTGAAAATGGTCGGCCCCGGCGAGCAGCGCGCGTGCCTCGACACCGATCTCGATCAGGCCGGCCGCACTTTGCTTGATGTTGTAGACGAAGTGCCGGCTGCCATCGGTTTCATAGGTCACGAAAGCTGTGCCCGTGGCGGCGCCCCGGTGAACCTTGATGGCCGAGATGTCGGCCCCGTCGGCGCGCAGGCGCTCGATGTTCAAATGGCCGAAATCATCGTCGCCGACGGCCGCGATCAGGCCAGCCGGCTGGCCGAGCCGTGCCGCCTGGTCGATGAAGATTGCCGGCGCGCCCGATGGAAACGGGCCGATCAGCGGGCCGGGGGCAAGGAAACTCTGGCCGATCCGCTCGGCCATGATCTCGACCAGGATCTCGCCGGCACAAACCAGTTTCTTCATGTCCTCACCATTGCCGGATGGTTGGCGGCCGGTTGCCGAGCGCCTTTCGTCATGTCCGTGCGGGTTCAAAACCTAAGTCGCAGCTTTTGGAGCGTCAATAAATAATTTGACGCGCGCAACTCTTTTGCGTTGTACTGGAAACGCAAAAATTTGACTGAACAAATTCGGTCAAGCAATGCTGCCTCGCGGCAACGGCCGCAAGACTGATTCTGGCCCGACCGGGAAGGTTGACGGGCGCGAGCAAAGGGGCTGGACATATCGATGGCGGAGAAGACCCACCGCACGATGGATGATTTCGCCAGGGCGTCAGGCGTGTCGCGACCGACCCTGTCGAAGTATTTCGATGATCCGGCCAGTGTTAAGCCGGCGACGCGGGCGCGCATCGAAGCGGCGCTGCGATCCTCGGACTATCAGCCGAACGTTTTCGCGCGTAATCTCAACCGCAAGCGCACCCGCAATGTCGGCATTGTCGTGCCGGCGCTCACCGATCCGTTCTATGCCGAAATGGTCAGCCGCATCGAACTGCGCTGCCGCGACGAAGGTTTCTGGCCGATCGTCATCTCCTCGCACGGCTCGCCGAAACTGGAGGCGGAATCCGTCAGGACGCTGATGTCGCTGAAGGTCGCGGGCGCCATCGTCGCTCCGCTGGGGTTGGTCTCCGAACCCGGCGTCTTCGAGCGGATGAGCGAGGACATTCCGATTGTCTATTTCGACACCTATATCGAAGGCGACACGCCTTTCGTCGGCAACGACAACCACCAGAGCACGTCGACCATCGTCGACTATCTCTGCCGGTCCGGCGAACCGCCGGCCTATGTCGACATTCCGCACGTCAATCACAATTCCGGCGAACGCCTGCAGAGCTATATCGACACGATGCGGGCCGCCGGCATGGAACCCGTCGTGCTCAAGGCGGCAGGCGACTACAGCTGGGATTTCGAGCGCATCGGCCATGAATGGATGGACAGGACACTCGAGAACGGCGGCCTGCCGGCGCGCACGCTGCTGTGCGCCAATGACCGCCTCGCTTTCGGCGTCATGGCGGCGGCCTTTTCGCGCGGACTGAAGATCGGCCGCCGGGCCGATTGCGATTTCCGTGTCGCCGCCCATGACGATCATCCGCTGAGCCGCTACACCTGTCCGGCGCTGACCACCATGGCGCAGGATTTCGCTGCCATGGCCGGCCGCAGCGTCGAGATCCTGCTGGCCTTGCTGGATGAGGCCGATCCACCCGGCCAGGGTCTGGCGCGCAACGTGAAGCTCGGTGCGACGCTGGTGATGCGTCAGTCGGCCTGAACACGCGTCTGCAATTGCAGCCAGGCCGCCGCCTCGCTCGCCGCTTGCCGCGCGGCCAGTATATGACGGCCCATCGAGACGAAGCCGTGGATCTGACCCAGCCAGGGCCGCAGCACCAGAGGCACGCCTTCGATCCGCAGGCGCTCGGCATAGGCCGTGCCTTCGTCGGCAAGAATGTCATGGCCGGCGATCACGACGAATGCAGGTGCCGCGCCGGCAAGGCTCGATGCCAGCAGCGGCGAGACGCGCCAGTCCGTGATGTCGTCCGGCGTTCGCACATAGTGGTCGCGGAACCAGGCCATGGTGGCGGCGGTGAGCCCGAAGCCGTCGCCGAAGCGCCGGTAGCTGTCCGCCGTCTGGCGGGCATCGGTGTTGGGATAGATCAGGACCTGCGCGGCAAGCCGGGGTATCAGCCCGTCACGGGCGAGCAATGCCAGAACGGCGGCAAGGTTGCCGCCTGCGCTGTCGCCGGCAACGCTGATGCGAGCGGGGTCGATGCCCAGTTCGCCGGTATTCTGCGCCATGAAGCGGAGCGCTGCCGCGCAGTCCTCGAGCCCGGCGGGAAATTTATGCTCCGGCGCCAGCCGGTAATCGGGGCAGACCACGACGGCGTTGCCCAGATTGGCGAGCCATCGGCAGATCTCGTCATGCGACGAGAGATTGCCTATGACCCAGCCGCCGCCATGCAGATAGAGCACGGCGCGCGCCCCGGTGCGCGGCGCGCCGATGCCGCGATGGATGCGGATCGTGACCGGGCCGTTCGGCCCATCGATCACTTGTTGCAAGGTCGCCGCCACCGGCTCGTGGTCGCCCTGCTGTGTCGGGAACGAAGCGTTGTAGGCAGCTCGAGCCGCCGCCACGCTGCCGTTTTCGAAAGGCTCGCCGCCGGCCGCACGGCCGATTTCAAGGGCGCGCAAAGCATCAGGGTCGAGCGTCATTGCCATCTCCATCGAAAGCAATTCCAGGAAAAGTGTACAGCGGTTTTCCCGGGAAAAGCGCGTAGCGCGCTTTCCCGTGGGAATTGCGTGAAACAAGAGATAGGGCGGTTCGCCGTTTCCGCGAAACGGCGAACCGTTCTAGGCAAGGAGGGTGCTTGCCTCGTCCTCGGTCAACAGCGCCGGCTGGACCACGTCACCGGTGATGGCGACCGAGCCTTTCGTTTCGCCGGAATGCAGGATCGCCTCCATGATTTCCAGCACATGCAGCGCCAGATTGCCGGACGCACGGGGTGCGGCGCCTGTCTTCAGCGAGCACACCAGATCGGCGACGCCGAGCATGCGGTAATTGGCGCGGTCAGGCGCCGCATACGGCCAGTTGCGGGCGCCGTAGAACTCGCCTTCGCTGGCGAAATCCTTCCACTCCGCGCCGCGCTCGGACAGCGAGACAGTGCCGCCGAACGTGTCGGGATCGGGCAGGCGCAGCGAGCCTTCCGTGCCGTGCAGCTCAATCGGGTGGTTGGAATGCCTGAAGACGTCCCATGAGGCGCCGAAGGTAACGGTGGCGCCCGAGCGGAATTCGAGCAGGGACAGCACGTTGGTCGGCGTCCCGACCTTGAATGTGGTGTTCTTGAACGACCCTTCGGCAGTGATCAGGCGTTCCTCCTGGCCGCGTGTCGCCATAGCCATGACGCGCGCGACCGGGCCAAGCAGATTGACCAGCATGGTCAGGTAATAGGGGCCCATGTCGAACACCGGGCCGCCGCCCGGCTGATAGTAGAATTGCGGGTTGGGGTGCCAGTGCTCCATGCCGCGCCCCATCATGAAGGCCGTGCCGGTGACCGGGCGGCCAATGGCGCCCTCATCCATCAGGCGGCGCGCGCGGCGCCCGGCGGCGCCGAGGAAGGTGTCGGGCGCCGAGCCGAGCAGCAGGCCGCGCTTGGCGGCCTCCGCTACCAGCCTGTGCCCGTCGCTGGCCGACGTCGCCAGCGGCTTTTCAGTGAAGACGTGTTTTCCCGCTGAAAGGGCTGAAAACGAAATGTCGAAATGCGCGGCGGGAATGGTCAGGTTCAGGACCAGATCGATCTCGGGGTCGGCCAGTAGCGCGTCGACGCCGAGCGCCTGGATGCCATATTCCTTGGCTCGCACCGCCGCCATGTCGGCGGAGATGTCGGCGCAGGCGCGTAATTCGATTCCACCGAAGAGGGCGGCATTGCGCAGGTAGGTCATCGAAATGTTGCCACACCCGATGACGCCGATTGCGAGCTTTTCCTTTGATTTTGCCTGCATTTCTGATCGGTCCTCCCAATAGGGTCATGCTCTGCTTGATCCGCTGCGCCGGCAACGGATCGTGGTGGAAGAGCGCTATACAACATTTTAAATCTTGACGCGCGTAAAATTTTTATAGACCATGCGGAAATGGCGGCGCAATATCGGGAGGCCGCCAGCCCTGGGAGGAGAAAATGACAGACATCAAGAAACGGCCGACCGCCGATGCGAATCCCGTGGGTCATGCGCGCATTGGATATTTCCGTCGCGGCCAGGGACCGCGACAGGGTCAGGCATAGATCACCTTGGCCCCGGTCCTATCGAGTTGGCTGCGTATCGGGCCGGACAGGCCATCGTCGGTGATCACAACATCGACGCTCGACAGCGAAAATGCCTTGGAGGTCCCGCTGACGCCCCATTTGCTCGAATCCGCAAGAAGGACAACGCGGCGGGCCATGCGCACGAGGTTTCGTTTCGTTCGCGCCATGTCTTCGTTCACGTCGACCACATCCAGTGACGAGTCAATCGCATGCGCTCCAACAAAGACCTGATGCGCTACCAAGCCGCCGAGAGCCGTGTCGGCATCGGTGATCAGCGTGCTCACCGTGTCCGGATAGACCCGGCCGCCGATCATGTGAACGTCGAGCCCGGGCCGATGCATCAGATGCTGAACGATATTCATCGCCGTGGCCGCGACCACGACATTGCTGAGCGGCGGTAACAGCATGGCAACCTGCATCAAAGTCGAGCCGCCGTCGAAGATGACTGATTGGTTGTCCTCGAACAGTTCCACCGCTGCCCGGGCGATGCGCTTCTTTGCGTCGAGGTTCGTTTGCATCCGCCGGGCGAAAGCGGCCGTGGTCGAATCCGTGGTCCGGGTCACCGCCCCTCCACGCGTCTTGGTCAGCAGTCCCTTGCGGTCCAGTATCTCGAGGTCGGATCGCACCGTGACTTCCGACACGCCAAAATTGTCTGACAGATCCTTGATGCGAACCTGTCCGCTTCGTTGCACTTCACCCAGGATCGATTGGCGTCTCTGCTCTGACAACATTGCCCTGTCCTTGCCTCCATGCGCCAGGCGATCGCCCTGGCCTCGGTTCACTCTACCAAAAATATGCGAATTCGAAAGGTTTCGAAAGATTGCATTTAACCTTTCTTTCGAAAACACTATGTCCAGGATGTTGAAATCAATCGATTGGAGAGTTTTGGACTCATGAGCCTCGGAACCAAGGTGCGCCTGGCGCGCCTCTTCTCACATCCATCGGGGAATCTTTTTGGCGGCGCGGTCGACCACTTTGTCGGCTATGGCGACGTGCGCAGAGGAGGTCTTGCCGACCTGCCGGGCGCGCTTGCACGCGTCATGGCGGGCAAACCCGACTATGTCAGCATCCAGCCTGGCACCGCGCGCCATCTGTGGCCGCAATATGCGGGCAAGGCTTCCCTGGTGATCCAGGCCGGCTGCTTCACCCCGGACGATCGCATCAGCGAACTGATTGCAACGCCCGAGGATGCGGTGCGCGCTGGCGCCGATGCGTTGGCGGTGGCCATTCCGGTGCGCGGCGCGACCGAGGGCAAATACATTCGCTGGCTGACCGATTCGGTGAATGCCGCGGCCCGCTACGGCATGCCGGTGGTGGCGCATATCTACCCTCGCGATTTTACCGACGGAGCTAAGATCGTCTTCACCCCCGACGAGATCGCCTATGCGGCGCGCATAGGCTACGAGTCCGGCGTCGATGTGATCAAGATCGGTTACACGGGCGATTTCGAGTCGTTCCGAGAGACCGTTCGGACCTGCCCGGTGCCGGTTGTGATCGCCGGTGGTCCGAAGACCGATACGCTGCTTGGCGCCCTTCAGCAGACGGCGGACGCCATCCGTGCCGGCGCGCGCGGTGCCGTGGTCGGCCGTAATCTCTGGGGCCATGGCGATCCTCAGAAGGCAGCGCTTGCCTTTCGGGGCGTCATCCACGACGGCCTTTCGGCGCAAGACGCCTTGGCGAAAGCGGGGGCCTGAGCGATGCCCGCCGTCCCCTCGATCCTCGGCTTCGGCGCTATTGCGATCGACGACATCGTCTATGTCGATCAGCCGTTGTCGGCAGGCAAGGGGAGGGTTCGGCAAAGTGCCCGGGCTTTCGGGGGAAATGTCGCGACGGCCCTTGCCGCCGTCGCGCGGCTCGGCGGAAGCGCCGGGTTCGTCGGATGGCTGGGCGATGCCGCGGACGACCCGGTACTGTGCGATCTCATCGAGAGCGGTGTTGAAACCGCATTCGCGCCGCGCCACGCCGACGCGCGCCCGGTGCGCTCACGCATCACGGTCGGCTCGGACGGGGAGCGGTTCATCGCATATGACGACGACGCGATGCTGGGCACCACGCCGGATTTCTCAGACGAGGTCCTCAGCCGAGCGGCCGTCCTGATCGTCGACAGCTACGCGATCCGGTCGATGGATGTCGTGGCTCGGGCTCGCGATCACGGCCTTGCGATCCTCGGCGATATCGAATGGAGCGGTGGCCCAGCCACGGAGAGGCTGATGGCGCTCTGCGACCACCTCATTCTTCCTCTTGGCTTTGCGCGGGCCGCTACGGGCTGCCGATTGCCCGCCGAGATGCTCGAAGCATTGTGGTCGCCGTCGCGATCCGCCGTGGTTCTGACCGATGGCGGCAGGGGCGTATATTATCGCGGGCGTGAAGAGACACGGCTCTGGCAACTTCCGCCGCACCGGGTTGCCGTTGTCGACTCGACCGGCGCCGGTGACTGCTTTCACGGCGCCTACGCCCATGCATTGACGCGCGGCGCCGACACCGCAGGCCGAGTGGCATTCGCTCCCGCGGCGGCAGCCCTTTCGATAACGGGGCGTGGCGGGCGCGAGGCGCTTCCGACCGAAGACCAGGTAACGGAACTGCTGGCATCGGCGAACGCGCCGTCGGCGGTCGAACTGAAATATGCGCAGCTCGATACAGGAACATAGCCTGCAACCATCCGAGGAAACATCTCACAGGCGAAAGGGCCAAGAAGAATAATAAAAACCAGCGGCTTAGACTTGTGGAGGGAGGAATATGGCAGAAGTCGTTCTTGAGAATATATGCAAGACATACGGGAACAATTTTCGCGCAATCGACCAATTGAACCTGTCGGTCGAGGACGGCGAGTTTTTGATTCTCGTCGGGCCGTCGGGCTGTGGAAAATCCACCGCGTTGCGGATGATCGCTGGATTGGAGGACATCACCAGCGGTAGTCTTCGGATCGGCGGTACCGACGTCGTCGACATGCCGCCCAAGGACCGCGACATCGCGATGGTCTTCCAGAGCTACGCGCTTTACCCGCATATGACTGTGTTCGAAAACATCGCCTTTTCGATGCGGCTGGCAGGCAAGCCGAAGGCCGAACGCAAGAAGCGCGTCGACGAGATCGCCAAGACCCTTCAGCTGACGTCTTTGCTGGACAGCAAACCCGCCAACCTTTCCGGCGGACAGCGTCAAAGGGTTGCCATGGGCCGCGCCATGGTGCGCGAGCCGGCCGCCTTTCTCATGGACGAACCCCTTTCGAATCTGGACGCCAAACTGCGCGTGCAAATGCGCGCCGAAATCACCCGCCTGCAAAAGCAGCTCGGCGTAACGACCATATACGTGACCCACGACCAGACCGAAGCGATGACAATGGGGGACCGGGTCGCCGTGCTGAAGGGCGGTGTGCTGCAGCAGGTCGACACGCCCAAGAGGCTCTACGAATCACCGGTGAACGCCTTCGTTGCCGGCTTTATCGGCTCTCCCTCGATGAACCTTTTCGAAGCGACCCTGACGGGCGGCGAACTGATGCCCGGGGCCTTTGCCATTCGGCTGCAGGATGCGGCCTTCGTGCGCAGGCCGGGTTTGAAGTCGTATGCTGGGCGCAAGGTCGTGTTCGGGATACGACCGGAGGATCTCTATGACAGCAGCCTCGAATCCGGCCGCAAGTATCAGACGATACCGGCAAGGGTGACCTCGATCGAAGAACTCGGGTCGGAACATATCGTCCATCTCAACATCGACGCGGTCCGGGTGGACTCCGGCGACCCCGACGCGGTGCAGGATTTCGGCCTGACGTCGAATGCGGTGGCGAGATTCGAACCGGACAGCACAGTCCGTTCCGGTTCGGAAATCCGGTTGGCCCTGGATGATACCAAGCTCCATTTCTTCGATCCCGAGACGCATCTGGCGATCTGACGAATTGTGGCAGAGCCCGCGGGCGAGGGCGAGGCGCCCACGAAGTACGCGTAAGAAGACTTCTGAATGAAGCAGACGATCGGCTGCATTGTGCGGTCGATCTCAAAGAAGGAGGAGAAAAAATGACGTTTCGGATAAAGCCCGCGATGCTGAAAATAGCCGCGGCAGCATGGTTGCTTGGCGCAACAGCGGCAATGGCGGACACCACGCTGGAATTCACCCAGTGGTGGGAGCCGGAGCTGCCCGCAGGTTCTTTGCGGAAAATCATGGACGATTTCGAGGCCGCGAATCCCGGCATCAAGGTGACGCTGGTCAGCGGTCCCTACGCGACCACGCGAGACCAGATCTCGGTTGGCGCTGCAACCGGAACGCTCAGCGACGTCGTCGGCCTCGACGGCGCCTGGGTGAACAATCTGAACGCGCAGGGTGCGCTTGCTGACATGAACCCGATGATGGATGCGAGCAAGTTCGATAAAGCCCAAGTCGCGGACATCATCAAGGTGGACGGCAAGGCGGTGATGTTTCCCGTCGCTTCCTTCGTCTATCCGGTCTTCGTCAATCTGGACCTCGCCGCCCAGGCGGGCGTGACCAAGCTGCCGTCGACCCGTGCGGAGTTTCTCGAAGCCGCCAAGAAGATGACCCATGCCGACAAGAACCAGTATGGCTGGGTGCTGCCCCTGTCGCTGCAGACGCCATCCGGCGTCCAGAACGACATGATGTCATGGGTTTGGGCTTCGGGTCAGTCGATGATGGCGAACGGCAAGCCAGCCCTTGAGGGCAAACCGGTGGTGGACATGCTCACCTTCGTCAAATCACTCAACGACGCCGGCACCATCTCGCCCGGCATCGCCACCAAGACCGAGCAGGAAAAGGTCGAGGAATTCGTCAACGACCGCGTCGGGATGATGATCGACTCGCTCGCCCATGTGAACCTCATCCGCAAGCGCAATCCCAAGCTGAACTTCGACCTCATCCCGGTCCCGGTCGTGGAAAACTATACCGGCAAGCGCGGCCTTCCCTATGCCTCCTGGGGCATCGGCATCTCTGCCGCCTCGAAACATCAGGAAGAGGCCTGGAAACTCGTCCAGTATCTGATGAGTGAAAAGGTGAACGCCAAGCTCGTGTCGCTTGCGAACGCCTTCCCGGGCAACGTCAACGCCAAGCCCGATTTCGTGACCTCGGACAAGGCTTTCGCCAAGGCTTTTGAGATATTCAAGACCGGTTATCTCGCCAATGAGTTCACGGGCCTGCCGGTGGCTGAAGACCTGATGACGCAGTTCGACGTGCAGGCCCAGAAGATGCTCGCCGGGGAGCAGTCTCCGGAGCAAGCCGCAACCGCCGCTCAGAAGGGCTGGATGGCGAAATTCTGATCGGCCCGTTCCGGTTTGCTATCTTCTGCCGGGTGGCCTGACTTCGGGCCACCCGGCAACAACGGATCGGCAATTTGAGATGGCTCAGTTTCCGAAGTTTACCTTCTCTTGAAGGCGTATCCCAAGGTTGGCACATGACCCGGCAAAAGCGCTCCCACCACAAGCTGAAACGAGCGGTCGCACCCTACCTCTATCTGTCGCCCTCGCTGCTCATAATCGGGCTTCTGATGATGCTGCCGATGGCGACGGTGATTGCCTACTCGTTCCAGAACAGCGCGGTGCTGCGTCGTGACCCAACCTTTGCCGGACTGAAACATTACCAGGCGATCTTCGACGATCCGGTGTTCTGGGCATCGCTGTGGCACACGCTCTACTTCACTTGCATGAGTGTCATTTTCCACATGACCATCGGCATGGTCTTCGCACTCATGCTGAACAGCGACCGCATCAATCCGACGCTGCGCAATATTCTGCGCGTGCTCTACATACTGCCCTGGCTGTTCACAGCGGTGATCATCGCGGTGATCTGGCGCCTGCTGCTCGAACCGAACGGCGTCGTGAATAGCATTCTCATGCAAATCGGCATTATCGGTTCCAAGGTCGAATGGTTTTCCTCGCCTGAGACCGCGCTGCACGCCGTCACCTTCGCCAACATCTGGGCGGGTTATCCGCTCTTCATGGTCAGCCTGCTCGCGGGTTTGCAGGGCATTCCCAAGGATTTCTACGAGGCCGCCGACATCGACGGGGCGAAAGCCTACCAGAAGCTGATCTTCATCACCATCCCGCAGCTGATGCCGATCATCATCAGCATCTCGCTGCTCGACTTCATCTGGACCATGCAGGTCTTCCCGTTAATCTGGATAACGACGGGCGGTGGTCCGATCTACTCGACCGAGGTCCTCAGTACCTACACCTATAAGCTGGCGTTTTCGAGCTACAACCTGTCGCAGGCTTCGGCGAGCGCTGTGGTCATCTTGTTGATCTCTCTCGGCCTGACGCTGTTCTATATTCGCTATCAAAAGGCTCGGTAGTCACCATGAGGAAAAGGCATACGCCAAAAGACAGGCTGATCACCGTCGCGCTCCATGTAGCGCTTGCAGCGGGACTCTTCTTCGCGGCATTCCCGATCTACTGGATGCTGAGCAGTTCGTTCAAATCGAATACCGAAATCTTTGCCCTACCGCCAACCATCCTGCCAAAGGCCTTCACGCTGGAAGCGTATGCAGCCATCCTCGGCGACCCGGTAAAGCTGCGCTTCTTCTTCAACAGCTATTTCGTGGCGGGAACGGTAACCGTGCTGACGGTGCTGATCGCCTTGCTGGCGGCCTACGGGTTCAGCCGCTTCAACTTCCGCGGCAAGGGCAGCCTGAACACACTCATCATCAGCACGCAGACGATTCCGCCGATCACACTTTTGATCCCGTTCTTCGGGCTTGTCGTCTCATACGGTATCTTCGATACCTATGTCGCACTGATCCTGACTTACCTGGTGTTCACCCTGCCGTACGCGATCCTGCTGATGACGGGATATCTGAACACCTTGCCCCGCGATCTCGATGAAGCCGTGGCTGTCGATGGCGGCACCAGCTGGACAGCGCTTTGGCGGGTGATCGTCCCAATTTCGCTGCCTGGTATCGTGGCGACGTCGGTCTACACCTTCCTGTTGTGCTGGAACGAATTTCTCTTTGCGCTGACGCTGACGAAGTCAACGTCCATGCGCACCGTCCCGATCGGCATCCAGCTGTTGATGGGGCAGCACGCCTTCGAATGGAACCAGATGATGGCGATGAGCGTGCTCGGCTCGCTGCCGCTCTTGCTCATCTACCTCGTTGCCCAGAGGTACTTCCTCGCCGGGATGACCGCGGGCTCGGTCAAGTAGGATGTCCATGCCACGGCGGCATCAACTATAAGCGGTATCAAGGATTGAAAGGATGAACGTGAAGGACCTTAAAGTCGGCTGCCAGACCTTTACCTGGGAAATGCTCGGCGACCGTTTTGCCGGCGGCCCCGACGATCTGTTGAAGGCCATTGCCGACGGCGGCTATTCCGGCATCGAGATCACCGACACCATGATCGGCCGCTACGCCGACCGGCCGTCGGAATTCGCCGCCGCGCTGAAGTCGTCCGGCCTGACGCTGGTCTCCTTTGCCTTCGGCTCGAACAGCGGCTTTACGCTGAAGGAGGAGATTGGCGCCGACCTCGAGGCCGCGCAGCGCTGGATCGATTTCGCCGCCGCCTTTCCCGGCGCGCTGGTCTCCATGGGTTCGGCAACCGTGGTGTCCGACGGGCCGCGCGACGGCAAGTTCGCCATCGCCGCGGAGGTTTACAACAGGGCCGGCGAGCTTGGCCGCAACGCTGGCGTCCAGGTGGCGGTGCATCCGAGCTCGCATCACAACACGCTGCTGTTCGACCGCGCCGACTACGACAGGATCTTGCCTTGCTGGACCGCGATCTGGTCGGCTGGGTGCCGGACACCGGCCATATTTTGCGCGGCCACAAGGACATGGCCGACACGCTGCGCACCTATCGCGACCGCATCCGCTACATCCACTTGAAGGACGTCGACGCCAACGGCACCTGGGCGATGCTGGGCAAGGGGGTCTGCGATACCCCTGCAGTTATCGAGATTGCCGGCACTGCGCCGCGCTTCAATGGCTGGCTGGTGC
Source organism: Mesorhizobium sp. 131-3-5 (assembly GCF_016756575.1). Lineage (NCBI taxonomy): Bacteria > Pseudomonadati > Pseudomonadota > Alphaproteobacteria > Hyphomicrobiales > Phyllobacteriaceae > Mesorhizobium > Mesorhizobium sp. 131-3-5. Next base: position 5,739,415 of record NZ_AP023254.1, on the reverse strand, counting down.
TGGAAGAGGAATCCGAAACGGCCGCCGCCGATCCCGCCGGCGCGGTCAAGACCAACCGCCAGACGATGCGCAGCTACGGCGCCTGAAGAACGAAACGATGATCAAGAAACAAGACAGACGCCTCAGGGTCGGTGTGCTCGGCTGCGGCCCGATCGCACAGTTCGCGCACCTGGAATCCTGCGCCAAGGCCGGCAATGCCGATCTCTACGCCATCTGCGATGCGGCTCCCGACCTGCTCGCCCGCATGGGCGCCACCTACGAGCCGCAAAGAATGTATGCCGACTATGACGCCATGCTCGCCGATCCTGAGCTGGAGGCGGTGGTCGTCGCCACCTCGGATGCCTATCACGTGCCGATGTCGATCAAGGCGCTCGACGCCGGAAAGCATGTGCTGTGCGAAAAGCCGATCGGCACTTCGGTCGAGGAGGGCGAGGCGCTGGCGGCGGCGGTGAAGCGTTCGGGCAAGGTGCTGCAGGTCGGGCACATGAAGCGCTTCGATCCTGCGCTGGAGGCCGCGCGCGACTTCGTCCGTGACGAGATGGGCGAGGTGCTGGCGCTGAAGGCCTGGTATTGCGATTCCACCCATCGCTACACCAACACCGATGCCGTGCAGCCGCTGCCGGTCACCAGCAAGCTGGCGAGGAAACCTTCGGGCAATCCGAAGGCGGACCTGCGGCAATATTTCATGCTGGCGCATGGCTCGCATCTGGTCGACACGGCCCGCTTCCTGTGCGGCGAGATCACCGCCGTGCGCGCCCGTCTCAATGAACGCTTCGGCGCCTATTGCTGGTTCGTCGAAACCGAATTCGCAAGCGGCGCGCTCGGCCATCTCGACCTCACCGTCGCCGTGCGCATGGACTGGCATGAAGGCTTCCAGCTTTATGGCGAGAACGGTTCCGTTATCGCGAAAACCTTCAACCCCTGGTACTTCCGCGCCAGCGAGGTCGATATCTTCCATGAAAAGGATGCGACCTCGCGCAAGCCGCTCGGCGCCGACGGCCATTTCTTCCGCCGTCAGTTGGAGGGTCTTGCCGATACGGTGCTGACCGGCGCGCCGATGCGCGGCGCCAATGTCGAGGACGGCATCGCCTCGATCCGCGCCATGGTGGCGATTGCCCGTTCTGTCGAGACAGGCGAGCGGGTCGAACTCGCCTCGGTTTCGGGTGCGGTCTGATGCGCCTCGGCATTTTCGCTAAGACTTTTCCCGGCACCGACCCGAACGCCGTGTTGCCCGCGGTGAAGCAGGCCGGATATGAGACGACGCAGTTCAATCTCGCCTGCGCCGGCCTGCCGTCAATGCCGGATGCCGTCCCGGCGGATGCCATCGAATCCATCGGTGCTGCAGTGCAATCATCAGGCGTCTCGCTTGCAGCCCTCTCGGGCACCTACAACATGGCGCATCCCGACAGATCGGTGCGCGACGATGGCCTTCGCCGTCTTGGTGTGGTCATCAAGACGGCTGCATCCCTCGGCATCCCGCTGGTCACGCTCTGCACCGGCTCGCGCAATATCGCCGATCAATGGGCCTATCATCCCGAAAATGCCACCCCCTCCGCCTGGTGCGACATGGCTGCCGAAATGGGCAAGGCGCTGGCGCTGGCCGAGGATGCCGGCATCGATCTCGGCATTGAGCCCGAGCAGGCCAACATCGTCACTTCGGCGAGCGACGCGACGCGCCTGATCGCCGACATGCGCTCGAAGCGACTGAAGATCGTGCTCGATCCGGCCAATCTGTTCGAGTATGCCACGCCAGACGAAGCGCGTACTATCGTCGCTGCCGCGGTCGGCGAGGCCGCCGGGCACATCGCCATGGCGCACGCCAAGGATCGGCATGGTGATGCCCGCTTCGCCACGGCTGGACAAGGCATCGTCGATTTCCCGGATTTCGTCGCGCGGCTGAAGGCCGTGGGTTTTGGCGGTGCGCTCGTCACGCACGGGCTGTCCGCTGATGAGGCCCCTGAAGTCGCCGCCTTCCTGCGGGGGTTGCTCTGATGAGCGCCGCGCCGACGATCCTGCTGCGCGACGACGCCGCGCTTCGTGTCTTCGACACGGGGCAGGGCAGGCTTCCCGTCGTCTTCCAGCATGGCCTCGGCGGCGACGCCAATCAGGTGGCGCAGAACTTTCCTGACCAACCATCATACCGCCGGCTGACCGTCGAATGCCGCGCGCAGGGCGCCTCCAGCGCCGGCAGCAGGCGTCCGTTCTCGATCACCATGTTCGCCGACGATGTGCTGGCCGCCGCCGATGCGGCCGGCCTCGACCGTTTCGTAGCCGGCGGCATTTCCATGGGCGCGGCTATTGCGCTGCGGCTTGCTGCTCGCCATCCGGACCGCGTGCTTGGCCTGGTGCTGGTGCGACCTGCCTGGGCCTTCGATGCGGCACCGTGCAACATGCGCCCCTATGTCGAAGTGGCGGAACTTATCCGACGGCTCCCCCTCGCGGAGGCCCACGACGCCTTCGCGTCCTCCGCGACATCAGCCCGCTTTCGCGCGGAAGCGCCGGACAATCTTGCTTCGCTGCTCGGCTTCTTTGCGCGTGAAAACGCGACGACCTTCGCCGAGGTGATGCAGGAGATCGCCAATGATGGGCCTGGCGTGACGCAGGCGGCAGCCGCTCGCCTCGCAATTCCCTCGCTGGTCATCGGCAGCGGCATCGATCTCGTCCATCCCCTGGCGACCGCCCGCGAACTCGGCGAGACCATCCCCGATGCCGCCTTCGTCCAGGTGACGCCGAAAGCGGCTGACAAGGATCGCCATTTCGCCGAAATCCGCGCCGCTATCGGCGGCTTTCTCGACAGACATTTCAACAATCAGGACCAATCATGACTTCAAAGCCCCCGTCAGGCCCGGCGGCAATAGCCGCATTGCCGCGCGATCGCTTGATCGCCGAATTCTCGCTCTGGTCGGCCAATCTCGCCAATTTCGAGAGCGACCTCAGGCGCATCGAACCCCATGTCGATCTGCATCACATCGATGTGGCGGACGGCCATTTCGCGCCGTCCTTCCTGTTCTTCCCCGATCTCGTCGCCCGCATCGCCGGACTGACGGCCAAACCCATCCATGTCCATTTGATGGTCGATGCCGCAATCGTCGAGGCACAGACGCGCCAGTTCATCGAGGCCGGCGCCGACATGATCAGCGTCCATGCCGAGAACGGCGAGGCAGGATTGCGCGCCGTGCGGCTGGCGCGCGAACTCGGCGCCGAAGCGGGCGTCGTGTTGCGGCTTGAGACGCCGGTCGAGGCAGTGAAGCCTTTCGTCTCCGAGGTCGCCTTCGTCACGCTGCTGGGAACCGCGATCGGCGTGAAGGGCCAGAGCCTGTCGGACAAGGCATGCGACAGGCTGGGGGCTGCCCGCGCTATCCTGCGAGGAGCCGGCCGTGAGGCAGAAGTGGTGCTTGCCGCCGATGGCGGCATCCGCCACGAGACCGTGCCGTTGCTGCGTGCCGCCGGTGCGCAGACCGTGGTTCTCGGTTCGCTCGCCTTCGGCGACAAGGATCTCGCCGGCCGCATCGGCTGGCTGCATGGGCTGAAGGTCGCGGCATGAGCACTGAAGCCGCCCTCGCGATCGATCTTGGTGGCACCGAGCTTCGTGCCGCGCTGGTCGATCGTGACGGCAAGATCCTGGCCTTCGCCGCCGTGCCGACGCAGGCTCAGGCCGGACCTGACGTGGTGATCGGCCAGATCGAGGCGCTGGCCGCGACCGTGCATGCCGAGGCGCCGGGCCTCGCCATTGTCGGCGTCGGCGTCGGCGCGCCGGGACCGCTCGACCCGCTGGCCGGCATCGCCGTCGGACCGCCGACACTTGCCGGCTGGCAGGATGTGCCGCTGGCCGACATCCTCGAGCGCCGGCTCGGCCTGCCGGTGCGTCTGGAAAACGATGCCAACGCGGCCGCACTCGGCGAATGGCGCTTCGGTGCCGGCCATGGCGCCCGCTCGCTGGTCTTCGTTACGGTTTCGACCGGCATCGGCGGCGGTGTCGTTGCCGACGGGCGCATCTTGCACGGCCGCCGTGGGCTGGCCGCCGAGATCGGCCATATGACCATCACCAACGAGGGCGAGCGCTGCGTGTGCGGCGTCGTCGGCTGCTTCGAGGCCATCGCCTCGGGCACGGCACTTGGCCGTCGCGCCAACGCCGCGACATCGGCCTTTGACGGCTCGACGTTGCGCCGCCTCTCGGCCAATGCCGAGGTCACCGGCCGCCACGTGGTTGAGGCGGCGCGGCTGCAAGACGACCTCGCTCTGGCCCTGCTGGAGGAAGAGGCACGCTGGCTGGGCGTCGGCTTCACCAATCTCTTGCACCTTTACTCGCCCGACGTCCTGGTCGTTGGCGGCGGCATCGCCAATGGGCTCGACCTCATGCACCCCGTTATCGAGGCGACCATCCGGCAGCGCGCCATGCGCGCCTATCGCGACGTGCCGGTGGTGCAGGCCCAGCTTGGCCGCCACGCCGGGCTGGTCGGCGCCGCCAGCCTTGTCCTGTTCGACGATGGCAGCCTGGCAGCCCGCATGCCCGTCGGTCCAAGCACGTTCCCGGAAGCGCGGAGGGATTTCAATGGCTGACATGTCACGTTAGAAAAGCGGCCGGAGGCATCACCGCCTCCGGCCTTTTTCATGCCATTCGCTGCGCCAACTATTCGGCGGGAACAATATCAGCCGGCAGGCTGTCGTCGGCCGTGCCGGCCAGGGCTCTCGCCAGCTTTGCCTCGTCGAGTTCACCTTCCCAGCGGGCGACAACCAGCGTGGCGACGGCATTGCCGATGAAGTTGGTCAGCGCCCGGCATTCCGACATGAAACGGTCGACGCCGAGGATCAGCGCCATGCCGGCGACCGGCACCGAAGGCACGACCGAAAGCGTCGCGGCAAGGGTGATGAAGCCGGCGCCGGTGATGCCGGCGGCACCTTTCGAGGACAGCATCGCCACCAGCAGCAGCAGGATCTGGTCGCCCATCGACAGATGGATGTTTGTCGCCTGCGCGATAAACAACGCGGCCAGCGTCATGTAGATGTTGGTGCCGTCGAGGTTGAAGGAATAGCCGGTCGGGATGACCAGGCCGACCACCGAGCGCTTGGCGCCGGCCTTTTCCATCTTCTCCATCAGCGAGGGCAGGGCCGCTTCCGACGAGGACGTGCCCAGCACCAAGAGCAGCTCTTCCTTGATGTAGCGCAGCAGCGCCAGAATGGAAAAGCCGTTGTAGCGGCAGACCGCGCCGAGCACGACGAAGACGAACAGCAACGACGTCGCGTAGAAGGTGCCGACCAGCATGGCGAGGTTGATGACCGAACCGATGCCGTATTTGCCGATGGTGAAGGCCATGGCGCCGAAGGCGCCGATGGGGGCGGCCTTCATCAGCACGCTGACCAGCTTGAACATCGGCGCCATCAGCGCCTGCAGGAAGTTGAACACCGGTGCGCCCTTGTCGCCGACCAGCGCCAGCGCGATGCCGAACAGCACCGAGAAGAACAGCACCTGCAATATGTCGCCATCGGCGAAGGCGCCGACGATCGTGCCTGGGATGATGTTCATCAGGAAGCCGGTGACCGACTGGTCATGCGCCTTGGCGGCATAGGTGTTGACGGTCGAGGCGTCCAGCGTCGCCGGGTCGATGTTGAACCCGGCGCCCGGCTGCACGACATTGGCGACGATGAGGCCGATGATCAGTGCCAGCGTCGAGAAGGTGAGGAAGTAGAGCATCGCCTTGCCGGCGACACGGCCGACCTTCTGCAGGTCACTCATGCCGGCAATGCCCGTCGCCACCGTCAGGAAGATCACCGGGGCGATGATCATCTTGACCAGCTTGATGAAGGCGTCGCCGAGCGGCTTCATGCTTTCGCCGATCGACGGATAATAGTGGCCGAGCAGGATGCCGACGGTGATCGCCACCAGCACCTGCACGTAGAGTTGGGCATAGAGGGGCTTGCGCTGCGCGGCAGCCGCGCCCGATTGGTCTGCGATGTGCATCGAACTCTCCCTGGCCGGATGGACGGAACCCGCCCTGCGTGACTTCTCCCATCGCGGCGTTCCGGTCGCCCGCCGCTGGCAAGGAGTTTTGCAAGCGCTGTGCCAGATCGGGGGAAGCCCGGAATGCCGGGATTCCGGGCTTTGTTCGGCGTCCTGCGGGGGAAGCGTGTGCGGATTTCCGCACAGGTGGCATTTGCCTGGGCGGAATTTCGCATTAGAGTGGCGGGTGCTAGGAAAAGGAGAGGGCAGACGCCGCAGACAGGCACCGATAGCGGCTCCGCAGCCGGTCGTGAAATGCTGCGCGAGGCGGTGGCGCGGCTGCGCGATGGCCGCTGGCTTGTCGTCGTCGTCGCCCTCGCGATCCTGGCAGGCGCGATCGCCGTCGCGGGGCGCATCGCCACCGGCCAGGCGACCACTGACCTGCGCGATGGCGCACTTGCCGCCTTGCCGCTGGCGGCGGGAACGCTGACCGGCGAAATCGAAAAACAGCGCCTGGTTCCCTTGGTGCTGGCGCGCGACGATGCTGTGCGCGGGGCGCTGCGCCGGGCCGGGACGATGCAGGAAGCGGCCCTCAACGACAAGCTCAAGGCGATATCAGGCGACGCCTCGGCGTCCGCCATCTATGTCATCGACACGGCGGGCATCGCGATATCGGCCAGCAATGCCGGCGAGCCGACCAGCTTTGTCGGCATCGACTATAATTTCCGCCACTATTTCAACGAGGCGATGGCAAAGGGTTCGGCCAGCCAGTATGGGCTCGGCACGATCAGCGGCCGGCCGGGACTCTATCTTTCGAGCCGCGTCGACGACAACGGCAAGCCGCTGGGCGTCGCAGTGCTGAAGGTCGAGCTTGACGGCGTCGAGGCCAATTGGCGCTCCAGCGGGTTTCTCGTTTTCGTCACCGACGAACGCGGCGTCGTACTGGCCACCAGCCAGCCCGAGTGGCGGTTTCATGCCCTTGCGCCGCTTTCGGCGGAGGACGCCGCCGCTGCCCATGAGCAGCTGCAATTGCCGGACGCCGGTTTCGAACCTCTGCCGATACGGCGAGGTGCCGGCGACGGCCTGGCGACTGTCGACGGCCCCGGCAAACCGCGCCAGTTTGTCGAGGTGGTGCAGGATCTGCCCGGTGCGGTTCCCGGCTGGCGCCTTTGGCTGCTGACGCCGGCGGATGCGGCTCTCTCGTCCGCCGCCAACACGGCGCGGCTGACGACGCTGCTCGGGCTGCTGCTGACCGGCCTGCTAGCCTACGTATTCACAAGGCGCCGCCGCACACGCCGTCTGCGGCAGGAGGCGCTGGCGCGCATGAATGCCGAGCTTGAAAGCCGGGTCAGCACACGCACGGCCGAGCTGACCCGCTCCAACACCGCGCTTGCCGGCGAAATCGCCGAGCGCGAAAATGCCGAGGCCAAGGTCCGCCGGCTGCGCGACGATCTCGCTCAGGCCAACCGGCTCTCCATTCTCGGCCAGATCGCCGCCGGCGTGGCGCATGAGATCAACCAGCCGGTCGCCGCGATCCGCACCTATGCCGAGAATGCCTGCCGCTTCCTCGAAACCGGCAAGACCGAACCGGCGAGCGGCAATCTGAGCTCGATCGTCTCGATGACCGAACGCATCGGCGCCATCACCAACACGCTGCGCACCTTCGCCCGCCGGCCCGGTGTCGCCGCTTCGCCGCTGCCGGTGCGCGAGGCGATCGACGGCGCGCTGTCGCTGCTCTCCGGCCGCATCCGCGATTCCGGCGTCACCATCGTCAATCCGCAAGGCGACGCGTCGCCGATGGTGATGGCAAGCCGCATCCGGCTGGAGCAGATCCTCGTCAACCTCTTGCAGAACGCGCTCGACGCCACGAAGGACCAGCCCGATCCCCGCATCGACATCGACCTCGCCGAACGTGGCGACAGAGTGCTGATTTCGGTGCGCGACAACGGCCCCGGCCTCGGGCCGGAAGCGGCCGGCAATCTGTTCATGCCGTTCCAGACCACCAAGGAGAAGGGGCTCGGCCTCGGGCTGGTGATCTCGCAGGAGATTGCCCAGGAATTGGGCGGCACTTTGCGGCTCGATCCCGACAGCGCCAAAGGCGCGTCCTTCACCATCGATTTGAGGCGAATTGAATGAACGAGGGATCAGGGCGGGTGGCGCTCGTCGACGACGATGCGGACCTGCTTCATGCCACCACGCAATTGCTCGAACTTGCCGGCTTCACCGTGGTGGCGCGCGATGCCGCCGAGGCCGCGCTTGCGGTCGTCGACAGGGACTTCGACGGCGTGGTGGTTAGTGACATCCGCATGCCGGGAATGAACGGGCTGCAGCTGTTCGATCGTATCAAGGCGATCGACCCTGATATACCGGTGATCCTGGTCACCGGGCATGGTGATGTCGATCTTGCTGTCGCCGCGCTCAAGGACGGTGTCTACGATTTCATTCCAAAACCCTATGCCGGCGATCGCCTCGTCGAGGCGCTGAGAAGGGCCTCGGAGAAGCGGCGGTTGGTGATGGAGAACCGCCGGCTGCGCGAGGCCGCCGCGCTTGCGGCCGACGGCCTGCCGCTGATCGGCGAGGCGCCGGCCATTCGGCGGTTGCGCGAGACCTTGCGCCAGATCGCCGACATGGATGTCGACGTTCTGGTGGAGGGGGAGACGGGAACCGGCAAGGAGGTGGTGGCCGACCTCCTGCACCGGTGGGGCCGGCGTCGTTCCAAACCCTTCGTGGCGCTGAATTGCGGCGCCTTGCCGGAGACCGTCATCGAAAGCGAACTGTTCGGCCACGAGGCCGGCGCGTTCACCGGCGCGCAGCGACGGCGGATCGGCCGCGTCGAGCATTCCAGCGGCGGCACGCTGTTTCTCGACGAGATCGAATCCATGCCGCCGGCCCTGCAGGTCAAGCTGCTGCGGGTGCTGGAAACACGCAGCCTCACCCCGCTCGGCTCGAACGAGACAAGGCGCATCGATTTACGGGTCGTCGCGGCAACCAAGGTCGATCTCGGCCGGCAGGACCAGCGTGGCGATTTCCGCGAGGACCTCTATTTCCGCCTCAACGTGGTGACGCTGCGCATTCCGCCGCTGCGCGAGCGGCGCGGCGACATTCCAATGCTGTTCGGCCATTTCCTCGGCAAGGCAGCGGAACGGTTCGGCCGTCCTGTCGCCAAGGTGAATGCCGCGGTCAGCGATCATCTCCAGTCGCATGCCTGGCCGGGCAATGTCCGCGAACTTGCGCATTTCGCTGATCGCGTCACACTCGGTCTTGGGCCTGATGACGAGACGAAAGCTGTTTCCCCGCAATCGGCGGAGCCAGCCGCCTCGTTGCCCGAACGCGTGGGCCACTACGAGGCGCAGCTCATCCGTGACGCGTTGCGCGACCATGGCGGCGATGTGCGCAGCGCCATCGACGCGCTCGGCGTGCCGCGCAAGACTTTTTACGACAAGCTCAAGCGTTACGGCATTGCCGCATCCGAATTCCGCAACGGCGGCGATCCGCACCCTGTTCGGGAGCAGACATAGAAATTGCGCAAGAGCCTCCTGCGCCGTAACCCTTCATCCCATCCAGCCGAGCTTTCCGGAAAGAGCCATGCACACGACACTCGAAACAACGGCAAACCCCTTGCCGGAGGACCTTGCCTTTCTTGCCGAACGGCTGACGGCGTTCAATGACGGCGATGTCGGCCCGTCCGAAAAAAAGGCGCTCGCTGTGTTCGTGCGCGACGAGGATGGCGCAGTCGTCGCCGGCATTTCGGGCTACACCGCCTGGGGCTGGCTCTACGTGCAATGGCTGTGGGTTGATGAAAGGCTGCGCGGTCAGCACATGGCCGGCCGGATGCTGGACGCGGCCGAGCAGGAAGCCTTGGCGCGCGGCTGCAACAACGCCTGGATCGACACCTTCAATCCGAACGCCGCCAAGGTCTACCAGCGCCAGGGCTATCAGCCCTTCGGCACGCTGGCCGATTTCCCGGTCGGACGCAGCCGGATCTTCCTGCGGAAGAAACTGGCTTAACCGGCCAGCTTTCCGCCGCGCATCGGCTGCGGCGCGCCAGTGGTGCTTGGAAAGCTGATCGGCAGGCCGCGCAGCACGCGCACCGCCAGGAAGGCAAAACACTCGGCCTCCACCGCGTCGCCGCTCCAGCCTAGGCTTTCCGCCTGCACCACCTCGACGCCGGCGCGGCTGGCGAGCATCGCCATCATCGTCGGATTGTGCCGGCCACCGCCGCTGACCACCAGTTTCCTGGGCCGGCTTGGCAAGAGATCAAGCGCCTTGCCGACGGCGCCGGCGCTGAAGGCGGTGAGCAGGGCGGCACCGTCCTCGGCATTGAGGCCGTCGGCCATGGCGGCGCCGAAATCGAAACGGTCCAGCGATTTGGGGTAGGGCTTGCTGAGATAAGGATGCTGCAACAGCTTGGCGAGCCGGGCCTCGTCGACCGTTCCCGCACGGCCAAGCGCGCCATCGCGGTCCATGTCGCCGAGCCCCTTCGATTTGATGAAATCGTTGAGCGGCGCATTGGCCGGTCCGGTGTCGAAGGCGACGACATTGTCGGCGCCGTCCCACCAGGTGACGTTGGCGACGCCGCCGAGATTGAGCACGGCCACTTCGCCGCTGGCGCCGGCGCTGCGCATCAGCGCGGTGTGATAGGCGGCGGCCAGGGGCGCGCCTTGCCCGCCGGCGCGCATATCGGCCGAGCGAAAGTCATAGGCGACCTTGGTGCCCAACAGGGCATGCATCAGCTCGCCGTCACCCAATTGCCGCGTCTGGCCGAGTCGTCCCACCTGCGGCGCGCGATGCAGCACCGTCTGGCCGTGAAAGCCGACGACGCCGATATCGGCCATCGTCATGCCGTAGCCCTCGACCAATTCCTTCACCGCCGCCGACTGGGCACGCGTCAGCGCTTCCTCGGCCTTGCGGAAGATCGCCGGTTCCGGCCCGACAAAATTCCAGGCCCGCGCCGCCGTCAGCGTCTCTTCCAGCAGCGAGCGGATCGACGGGGGATAGGGCATCAGCCGGTAGGTGCCGAAGTCGTCGATGCGCTCGCCATCGGTCTTGATCAGCGCGACGTCGATATTGCCGTCAAGCACCGTGCCCGTCATCAGGCCGACGGCCCAGATTGGTTCCATCATCTAGCTCCTAAAGTCCGTTGACGAGATCGCCGACCGTCTGCCGCAGCGGGATGATTCCGCTGTCGAAATGACGTGTCGGATGGATCCGGTTGGTGAGCAAGGTCCAGGCCTTGCCGCTGTCGAAATCGATCCACAGTCCGGTGCCGGCAAAGCCGGTGTGGCCGATCGTTCCCAGGCTGCACAACTTCCCGCCGGACCAGCCGTCATAGGGGCGCTCCCATCCATGGGTGCGGGTGGCGGAAAGGGGTGTGCGCATCAGCGTGATCGACCGTGCGGAAGCACCGCTGCCGTCCAGCAGCCCTTGTGCGAAATCCAGCACCGAAGCTGCCGTGCCGAACAGCCCGGCATGACCGGCGCCTTGCAGCGCCGAGCAATTGTCGTCGTGCACCTCGCCGGACAGCACGCGATGGCGCCAGGTGCAGTCTTCGGTCGCCGCGGCGGCATCCGGTTCCGTAGACCAGGCAAATCCGGGGCCGGGGGCCATGTCGCGGATGGTCCTGGCCGACAGCCGCTCAAGGGCAAAGCCGAGCAGGATGAAATTGATGTCGGAATAGACGGGTTCACGGGCTCGCCATTCGCGCTGCAGGATGAAGGCGCGCAGCAATTCGGGATCGCGCCCGTAGGTGTAGATCGGTTCGACGGCCGGAAACGGCGTCTGATGGCCGAGGCACTGGCGAAACGTCACCTTCCGCTCCCACGCCGATTGATCGTACTGGCGAAGGTCGGGCAGCACCGAGATTAGCGGCGCGTCGAGATCGATGACGCCGTCCTCCGCCAGCGCCAAGATGCGCGGCGTGGTGAAGACGACCTTGGTCAGCGATGCCAGGTCGAACCAGGTTTCGACGGTCATTGGACGCTGCTTGGGCACGAGTTGCGCCGAGCCGATCGCCCTGACGATGCGGTGGCCATTGCTGTCGACAATGCCGAGCACGCCGCCGGGAACCCGCTTGGCAGCCACTGCGGCTTCCAACGGTGCGAACGCGCGGTCGAAGAGCTGTTGAAGATCGGCCGAAAGAACTGAAGTCACGCCTCAACCCTCGCCATATGGTCGCTCCCGAACCGCTCCCACAGCGCCGGCGCCGGCTCGAAACCCTGCGGGCGCACGAGCGAGGGAACCTGGCGTGTGTCGATCTCGAAATGCTCGCGCCGCCGGTCGATGGTCGGAACCGCTGCGATCAGTTTCTTCGTATAGGAGTGCTTCGGCTTCGACAGCACCGAGGCCGCATCGCCGATCTCGACGATCTGGCCGGCATAGATGACGGCGATGCGGTGCGCGATCCGCTCGACCACTGCCATATCGTGCGAGATGAAGAGATAAGCCAGCCCAAATTCGCGCTGAAGCTCGACCAGCAGCTCCAGCACCTTGGCCTGCACCGAGACATCGAGCGCCGACACGGCCTCATCGAGAACGACCACGGACGGGTTGAGCATCAGCGCACGCGCGATGCACAGCCTCTGCCGCTGGCCGCCGGAGAATTCATGCGGATAGCGCTCCAGGCTATTCCTGGGCAAGCCGACGCGTTCCAGCAGGCTCGCCATTTTGGCGCGTGTCTCGGTGTCCACACGACCACCGTTCGCGATCACCGGTTCTGCCAGGATGCTCTCGATGGCCAGCCTCGGATTGAGCGAGGCATAGGGATTCTGGAACACCATCTGCACGGGCTTGGCGCTGCGCTCGGCCGAAGCCTTTCGTGCGCCGACCGAGAAGCTGCCGCGCGTCGAGCGCACCAGCCCAAGCACCGCCTTCGCGGTGGTCGATTTGCCCGAACCGCTCTCGCCGACGATGGCCAAAGTCTCGCCCGGCATCAGGTCGAAGTCGACGCCATCGACGGCATGCACGGCGCCGGTGGCGCGGCTGAAGAAATTGCTCTTGAGGGGAAACCGCACCACCAGTCCGTCGACCTTCAAGGCCGGTTCTGCGTGTGGATCCTTGTCGCGTTGTCCGTCCGCGCGGGTCGCGCCTCCCCTCGCAAAATGCGGCACGTCCTGCAGCAGATGCTGGGTGTAGGGGTGCCGCGGCCTGTCGAGGATCTGGTTCAGCTCGCCTTGCTCCACGGCCTGCCCGTTCTGCATCACCACGACCTTGTCGGCGATGCCGGCAACCAGGCCGATATCGTGGGTGATGAAGATCACAGACATGCCTGTCTCGCGCTTCAACTCGGCCAGCAGCGCCATGATCTGCGCCTGCACGGTGACGTCGAGCGCGGTGGTCGGCTCGTCGGCGATCAGCAGGCGCGGATTGCAGGCGAGCGCAATGGCGATCATCACCCTTTGCAGCATGCCGCCCGATAGCTGGTTTGGCGTGTATTTCAGCCGCCTTGCGGCATCGGGAATGCGCACGCGGTCGAGCGCATCTTTGGCCGCCGCCGTGGCTTGCCGGCCGGTCAGTCCGCGGTGCAGCCGGAACGATTCCTCGATCTGCGAACCGATGGTCAGCACCGGGTTGAGCGAGGTCATCGGCTCCTGGAAGATCATGCCGATTTCGGCGCCGCGAATGCCGCGTAGCTGCGGTTCGGCGGCGCTCGTCAGGTCGAAGAGACTGCCGTCGGCCCGCTTCAGCTTCATCGCGCCGCCGGTGATGCGGCCGCCGCCGAAATCGATCAGCCGGTTGATCGACAGCGCGGTGACGGATTTGCCGGAGCCGCTTTCGCCGACAATGGTCAGTGTTTCGCCATCGGCAAGGTCGAAGCTGATGCCGCGCACCACTTCATTGGCTTGCGGATCGCGGCCGAAGCCGACGTGCAGATCGCGAACCGACAACAGCGGCGTCATGCCGGCGCCCTCCGCATCCTGGGGTCGAGGATATCGCGCAAGGCGTCACCCAGCAGGTTGAAGCCGAGAATGCTGATCATGATGGTCAGTCCTGGAAAGATCATCAGCCAGGGCGCGGTCTCCATCAGATTGCGGCTGTCGCTCAGCATCAGGCCGAGCGAGGCGGCGGGCGGCTGCGTGCCCAGCCCGAGGAAGCTCAGGCCGGCTTCGGTGAGCAGCGCCCAGGCCAGCGCCAGCGTCACTTGCACGGTCAGCGGCGCCACCAGATTGAGCAACAGATGGCGCGTGACGATGTAGCTCGAACTGCTGCCGAAGGTGCGCGCGGCATCGACGAATTCGCGGGCCTTGAGCGAAAGGGCAGGGCCGCGCACCACGCGCGTGAAGATCGGCGTGTAGACGATGCCGATGGCAACCACGCTGGTCCATGTGCCAGGCCCGGCGACGGTGACAATGAGCAATGCCAGAAGGATCGCTGGGAAAGCCAAAAGCACATCCATGATGCGCATCACCACGCCGTCCCAGCGGCGTCCGAGCCAGGCTGCCGCCAGCCCCAGCACGGTGCCGGCAAGGGTCGCGAAGGCCACCGAGAAGAAGGCGACCGTGAAGGATTGGCCGATGCCGGCCATCAGCCGGCTGGCCACGTCGCGGCCGAACAGGTCGGTGCCCATCCAGTAGGCGCCATTGGGTGCGTGCAGCCGGTCGACGCGGAACTGCGTGATCGGATTGTGCGGCGTCAGCCCGAACAGGCCAAGGATGGCGATCAGCAAATAGACGCTGACGATTACGCCGCCGATACGGCCGCTGCCATGGCCGAAGATAGCGCGCAGGGTGCGCATCACTGTTCTCCCAGCCGGATGCGCGGATCGAGCCCGACATAGGCGAGGTCGACCAGGAGATTGACGATCATGAAGTTGAAGGCGATGAACAGCACAGCGCCTTGCACCAGCGCGTAGTCGCGCTGCAGGATGGCGTCGAGCACCATGCGTCCGAGGCCGGGCAAGGCATAGATCTGCTCGACGATGACGGCGCCGCCCAGGAGATAGCCGAATTCAATGCCACTCAGCGTCACCACCGGGATCAGCGCATTGGGGAGCGCGTGCCGCCAGATGACGCTGCGCGCCGAAGCGCCCTTGCTGCGCGCGGTGCGCACATAGTCGTCGCTCAAAACGTCGAGCATGGCCGAACGCGATATGCGCGTGACCGACGCGGCGAAGGCAAAGCCGAGCGTGATCGCAGGCAGGATCAGCTGGCTGAGATTGCGCAAGGGATCCTGCCAGAGCGGCGCGAATTCGCCCATCGCCGGCAGCACGCCGAAGCCGGCCGACAGCGTGTAGATGATCAAGAGGCCGAGCACGAAGCTCGGCGTCGACTGGCCGATCATGGCAACGATGCGCACCCCAAGATCGGACGGTTTTTCGCTATGCGTGGCGGCGTAGATGCCGGCCGGCATGCCAACGGCAAGCGCGATGATCATCGACAGCAGAGCCAGCTCCAGTGTCAGCGGAAAGCGTTCAAGGATGACGTCGAGCACCGGCCTGCCATAGGTGACCGAAATGCCGAAATTGCCGTACAGGATGCCGCCGATCCAGCGCCAGTACTGGACGAACCAGGGCTGGTCGATGCCGAAATAGGCGGCGAGCGAATCCCGCTGTGCCGGCGTCAGCAGCCCGGCTTCGGTGCCCAGCATCGCCGTGATCGAATCGCCCGGTACCATCCGGATCGCAACGAAGACCAGGATGGACACGCCAAGCAGGACGAGAGGAAACGTCGCCAGTCGTCGCATCAGATAATTCACGCGAAGAAGTCCTCTCGTCCAATGCCTGCCGAGGCTACTGCTGGATGGTAACCTTGCTCAGGCTGAACAGAGTGCCCGTCGGCGTCGGCACGAAGCCGGCGATGTTCTTCTGCTGGGCCGTGTAGCTATAGGAGGTGTAGAGCCAGATCCACGGCGACATCTCGGCGAGGTGCTTCTCGAATGCAGCGAAGATCGCCTTGCGTTTGGCCGGGTCGGTCTCGGCGCGCCCCTGCTGCATCTGGCTGTCCAGCGTGTCGTCGATGTAGTTGGCTACCTTCTGCAGATTGCCGGCCTTGGTCCAGTAGCGGTTGTACATGGTGTAGGGGTCGGCGCGGCCGCCGTTGAGCGCGATCGCCATGTCGAAATCGCCCTTCAGCCAGGCGTCGACATAGACGTTGAGCTCCATCATCTTGATGTCGAGCTTGACGCCGATTTCGGCGAGCTGTGACTGGATGACCTGGGCCTCCGCAGCGGCCGTCGGCGGCTCGCCGGTGGCGCCGATCACTGTTGCCGAAAAGCCGTCGGCAAAGCCGGCCTCGGCCATCAGCTTCTTGGCCTTTTCGACATCGCGCTTGTAGCAGAACAGCTGGGTCGGATCGGTGGCGAGCGCCGGGATGGTCAGCGGTCCGGTGACCTTGCCTTCGCCGAGCGATGCGGTGTCCAGCACCTCTTGCCGGTCGATGGCGCAGGAGATCGCCTGGCGCACCTTGAGCTCGGTCATCGGCTTGCGCGACGGGTTGAGCTGCAGCACGTGATAGGCAAGCACCGGTACGCGATTCAGCTGCAGGCTGGCCTCCTTCGGCACCAGCGTCGCGACCAGCGGGTCGTTGAGCAGGGCGAAATCGATCTGCTTGGTGCGCATGGCGGCCAGGATCGCCGCTTCGTCGGGCAGCACGCTGATCTCGATGCCGTCGACACCGGTAGCACCCCCCGCCCAATCCTTGTTGGCGCTCAAGACTTCCTTGGCGTTGGGGTCCCATTTGTCGAGCTTGAACGGGCCCGAGCCGACCGCCTTGGTGCCGATCGAGCCGGCCTTTATCTCGGCTGCGGGAACGATGGCCGCGTTGACGTCGCTCATCGCCGTCAGGATCGGCACGTCGGGCTGCGACAGATGGAATACGACGGTGGCCGCATCAGGTGTGTCGATGCTGGCGATCGACAGGAAATTGGCGCGGGCGGCCGCGCCCGTCTTCTCGTCGAGGATGCGCTCGAACGAGGCTTTGACGTCAGCGGAGGTGACGGCCTTGCCGTCCTGAAATTTCGCCTTGGGATCGAGCTTGAAGGTCAGTTCCTTGCCGTCCTTCGAGAATTCCCAGGAAGTGGCGATTGCCGGAATGATCTGCAGGCTGGCATCGACGCGCACCAGCGGCTCATAGATCAGTTCCAGGAGCCGCAGCGACGAGAAGGCCGTTTGCTTGTGCGGATCAAGCCCGGTGGCGTCCTGCGACCACGCCATGTGCAGCGTCGCGGCCTGCGTCGAAACCACAGCCATGCCGAGCATCGCGGCAACCGTGATGCCCGACAGCAATGTTCTTGTGAGATGCCTTGTCATTTCCGTCTCCCATTATGATTTGACTTGATGCCTTGCAGTTTCCGCCGACCGCTTCCAAGACACACATGCTTCGGAGTATCGGCCCAGTCTATGCGGCTTCACGCCGTCTTGTCTAAAGCGGCTTGTTGCCGTCTTGTCCCGGGCGGCTTCATGCCGTCCCATCGCCGATTGCCTTTCGCAGGAAGCCTCCGGCCTTGCCGAGGGCAGTTCGCGCCGCCTCGACATCAAGGCCGGTGATCGTCACCAGTATCGCCAGCTTCACGTCATTGTTTGTCAGATGGAGTGCTTGTTTGGCCTGCTGCGCCGAACACCCGGCGGTCTGCATGACGATCCTGGTTGCCCGCGCCACCAGCTTCTTGTTGGACGGGTTGAGGTCCACCATCAGATTTTCATAGCTCTTGCCGATGCGGATCATCGAGGCGGTGGTCAGCATGTTGAGCACCAGCTTCTGCGCGGTTCCCGACTTCAGCCGCGTCGATCCGGTGAGCACTTCCGGGCCGACGACCGGCGAGATGGCGATGTCGGCGATGCCGGCAATGGTCGATGCCGGATTGCACGACAGGGCAACCGTGGTTGCGCCGACCTGCTTGGCATAGTTCAGTCCGCCGATAACGTAAGGCGTGCGCCCGCTGACCGCGATGCCGACCACCACGTCGTTCCGTACTAGTCCGATCTCCTGCAGCACCTTCGCGCCCATTTTCGGATCATCCTCGGCGCCTTCCGTCGACCGCACCAAGGCGTCCGGACCGCCGGCGATCAGGCCGATCACCATGCCCTCGGGCACGCCGAAAGTGGGCGGACATTCCGAAGCGTCGAGAACGCCGAGCCGGCCACTGGTGCCGGCGCCGATATAGATCAGTCGTGCGCCCTTCTGGAAGGCAAGAACGATCCGGTCGACGGCCGCGGCGATTTCCGGCAGCACCTTTTCAACAGCAGCCGGGACAAGCCTGTCCTCATCATTGATCTTGCGCAGCACGTCGATGGTCGGCAGCAGGTCGATATCCATTGTCCGCGGGTTGCGGCCTTCGGAAACCAGCAGGTCCAGCTCAGACATCAAACCTTGCTCGGTCATTCCAGCGCTTTCAAAAATTCTGCTGCCGGCGTCCGGCATGGCTCAACGGGCGCCAGGGCACACGGACGTCTGATCCGTCATCACAGTCTTTCTTTGTTAACTTTCTAGAATTTTATATTCGTATCGTCAACAGGAGATTGGAATATTTTATTCCTATCTCTTTGCTAAGCCTACAATAAGCGGGGCGATCTCTTGGCAAGGATGATCGCGCCGGATACGGCGTCGCCGTCGGCGGGCTTCAGGCGGCGCCTTACATCGGGCGAAAGCCACGGTTCGAGCGGGCTGGCGAGGCCACCCAGCAAGGTCACGCGAGGCGCGCCTTTTTCGAACAGCACCCGCACCAGCGTGTCGATCTGCTCGGCGGCATTTTGCACGATGCGCCGCCCGGCTGGATCGCCCTGGTCGGCATGGCGCATGACCATCGGCGCCAGAGCGGCGTAATCCGTGGCGCTGGCGCGATCCATCCAGGCGACCGCCGCCATCGGGTCACCCTCGAAACGTTGCATCACCTCCGCCAGCAGCGCCGTCCGCTCGTGCCGGCCGTCATGACCGCGCAACGCCATTTGCACGGCTTTCAGCCCAAGATGGGCGCCGCTGCCTTCGTCGGAGATCGGAAAGCCGTAACCGCCGACGCGCAGGTCACGCCCCTCGACAAAGCCGAGGCCGATCGAACCGGTGCCGGCAATGACGATGGCGCCGTCCTGACCGGAGTGCGCGCCCAGGCAGGCGCCGACGCCGTCGCTGACGAAATCGATGCTGGCGAAGGGATGCGCGATCGCCCGCAACGCCTCCAGCGCGCCCTTGCGGCCAATGCCGGCAAGCCCGATGCCGGCGTGGGTCCGAGCGATTTCGGTCGGTCCAAAGCCAGCCTCCTCGATCGCCGCGCCAAACGCTTTGGCAATCGAGGCCCAGGCCGCGTCAATGCCAAGCCGCGTCGTCGCCGGGCCGGACAAGCCCTGTCCCAGCACGTTGCCGTCCGCGTCTTCGATACGAGCCCGGCAGCCGGTGCCGCCGCCATCGACGCCGAGAAGATAGTCAGCGCCGCTCATGCGCTCAGCCGCTCGATGTCGGCGCCGCAAAGGCGGAGCTTGCGGTCGAGTTGCTCATAGCCACGGTCGAGATGATAGACGCGATTGATGATCGTCTCGCCTTCGCTCACCAATGCCCCCAGCACCAGCGACACCGAAGCGCGCAGGTCGGTGGCCATCACCTGCGCGCCATGCAGCTTCTCGCCGCCGCGCACCAAAGCCATTGTGCCTTGCAACTTGATGTTGGCGCCGAGCCGCATCAGTTCGGGCACATGCATGAAGCGGTTCTCAAAGATGGTTTCACGCAGCAGCGACGCACCCTCGGCGCAGCACATCAGCGCCATGAACTGCGCCTGCAGGTCGGTCGGAAAGCCCGGATAGGGTTCCGTCGTGAGATCGGTGGCCTTGAGCGGCCGCTCGCGCGACACGATGAGCCCGCGATCGCCGGGCCAGACGCTGACGCCGGTGGCTTCCAGCAATTGCACCACCGAGGCCATGTGCTCGAGCCGGGCGTGTGTGAGCTCAAGCTGGCCGCCGGTGATCGCCGCGGCGATCGCATAGGTGCCGGCCTCGATGCGGTCCGGAATGATATCGTGCCGGGCCGCGTGCCAACCGGTGTCGCCGGCGATCAGGATGCGGTGCGTGCCGGCGCCTTCGATGCGTGCGCCCATGGCGTTGAGGCAAGCGGCGAGATCGGCCACCTCGGGCTCGCGCGCCGCGTTGAGGATCTCGGTTTCGCCCTTGGCGGTGGTTGCCGCCATCATGGCGGTTTCCGTTGCCCCGACGGACGGCGAGCTGAGCACGATGCGCGTTCCGGTCAGCCCGTTCGGCGCCGAGGCGACGATCAGGCCGTTCTCGACGGCGATCTTGGCGCCGAGTGCCGCGAGTGCGGCGACATGCATGTCCACCGGCCGCGCACCGATGGCGCAGCCGCCCGGCAGCGAAACCCGGGCGTGGCCGAACCGGGCGAGCAGCGGCGCCAGAACGAGCACCGTCGCGCGCATTTTGCGCACCGTGTCATAGGACGTTTCCTTCGAAACGGCGGCATTGGTGTCGATCGTCGCGGCATGGGCCGATCGCGTCACGTCGGCGCCGTGAAGCCGCACAACGCCCAGCATGTTCTCGACATCGGTCACATCAGGCAAATTGGTCAGTTCGAGCGGGTAGGGGCTGAGCAGGGCGGCCGCGATCTGCGGCAAGGCAGCGTTCTTGGCGCCGGAAATGGTGACCGCGCCTTCCAGTCTTCGTCCGCCGACGATCCGCAATCTGTCCATGGCTGAACCCTCGTATGGCGAAAGCCGGGCGGCGGTCCGGTCGCTCCGGAAGAGCCATTCGATTCCCGAACCTGGCCGGTTCGAGAATTAATTCTGCGTTCTTGGCTGTCAATCGAAATTGGAATATTTTATTCCTCCGAGCACCGAAGCGCTGCAGAGGGTCCATGTCCGTTCTCAAGAAGATCAATGCGAAGCTCGACGGCATGGCGCCAGGCGATCGCGAGATCGGCCAGTACATCGTCGACAATCCCGACCAGATGCTGCGCCTGTCGACGGCAGCGCTTGCCGCCGAGATCGGGCGCAGTCAGTCGAGCGTCGTCAAGTTCAGCCAGAAGCTCGGCTATGCCAGCTACCAGGAGCTCAAGCTCGCCGTCAGCGAGGCCAAGGCGCAGGACTGGCAGGTGCCGGCCGGCGTCATCCATGGCTCGATCGAGGTCGGCGACACCTATCCGGTCATCCTCAAGAAACTGATCGGCAGCAAACTTCTGTCGATGCAGCAGACCGTCGCCGCCAACAGCGAGCGCATCATTTCCCGGACGCTGGAGCTGCTGGATGGCGCGCGCCGCATTCATCTGGTCGGCGTCGGCGCCTCGTCGCTGGTGGCGCGCGATTTCTCCTACAAGCTGATGAAGCTCGGCCGCAACGTGCTGCATGACAGCGACAGCCACATCCAGATGGCCAATGCCGCGACGCTCGGGCCTGGCGACGTTTTGTTCGCGCTCTCCTATTCCGGCGCCAGCATCGAAACCTTGCGCATCGCCGAACTCGCCGCCAAGCGCGGGACGACGGTGATCGCCGTCACCGGCCTGCACGACAATCCGCTGAGCCGGGTCGCCGACATCCGCCTCTACACCATCGCCGACGAGGAGCGCGCGCGCTCCTCCTCCATCACCGCGCGCGATGCGCAGCTGACGCTGACCGATCTGCTGTTCATCCTTTTGCTGCAGAAGCAGCCCGACGCCAACGACTATGTCCACAACAGCGAAGCGGCGGTCTCGGTGCTGAAGGCCGAGCGGTCCTCGTAAGGTCTCAGACGCTTTCGAGATAGGTCTCGATCTCGAAATCGCTGACGTTGAGAGCAAACGTATTCAACTCCTGGCGTTTGCAGGCGACGAAGGAGTCGCGCAGGATCGCTGGGAATATCTCCGCCACATGTGTCCCGCTTTCGAAGGTGGCGATCGCCGAGGCCCAGTCCGGCGGCAGCTTGGCTGGTGCCGCGCCTTGGCCGTCGCTCCCGGTCGGCTCGCCCGGCGACATCTGCCTTTCGATGCCGATCAGGGCCGCGCCCAGTATGGCGGCAAGCACCAGATAGGGATTGGCATCCGCGCCCGACACGCGATGCTCGATGCGGCGCGCCCCGGTCGGGCCGCCGGGAATGCGGATCGCGACCATGCGGTTCTCGTAACCCCAGGCGACCGCGGTCGGCGCATAGGAACGCGGGCGGAGCCTGCGGTAGGAATTGAAGTGCGGCGCGAACACCAGCGTGCTCTCGGCCATCGCCGCCAGCAGCCCGCCGACCGCGTGGCGCATCGTTTCCGAGCCCTGATCGGTGCCGTCGTCGAACACATTGCGCCCTTCGGCGTCGACCAGGCTGAAATGGACGTGAAAGCCGTTGCCGGCGCGGTCGCCATAGGGCTTGGCCATGAAGCAGGCGGCAAAGCCGTGCTTGCGGGCAATGCCCTTCACCGTGCGCTTGAACAGCACCGCGTCGTCGGCCGCCCGCAGCGCGTCGGCGACATGGTTTAGATTGATCTCGAACTGGCCGACGCCATTTTCGGCAATGGCCGTGTCGACCGGAATGCCTTGCGCCCGGCAGGCTTCGTAGACGTCATGAATAAAGGCTTCGAAATCGTCGATCTCATCGATCGACAGCGCTGCGTCGGAATCGAGACGCCGCCCCGTGACCGGTGACACCGGCCCGACCGGCCGCTGCGATTGCGGATCGACCAGATAGAATTCGAGTTCGGTTGCCGCGACCGGGGTCAGGCCGAGCGCCTTGTAGCGGTCGAGGATACGGGCCAGCGCCCGCCGGGGATCGCCGAGATAGGGCGCGCCGCTTTCATCGGCGAGCCAGAGCGGGACAAGTGCCGTCGGATGCGCCGTCCAGTCCACCGGCAGAATGCCGCGTCCCGTCCATTGGCAGAGGCCATCGGCATCGCCGGTCGAGAAAACCAGACTGTTGCCTTCGATGTCCTCGCCCCAGATGTCGAGCCCGATCAGCGAATAGGGCATGCGCAGCTTGCCTTCCAGCGCCTTGCGGGCCTGCTCCACGGGTATGCGTTTTCCTCGCATGACGCCGTTGAGGTCGCACACCGCCGCCCTCAGGCTCTGTATGTCGCTTCTGCTTTCAAGCCAGCTCAGAACGTCCGCAATTGCATCGCTCAATTTTAAAACCTCTGGTTTTCGAAGGTGCCCAAGCCCTGCCGGCTGCGCTATCCCTGGTAAAAATGCTTGTGAGTTTTCGGAAAGCCTATCCAGCCACTGCCGGATATTTTTCCTTATTTTTTCAAGTCACTAGCTGGGATGTCGGGAGGCATTTCAAAACCAATTTCGCGATCTGCGATCGCAACATAGAGGCTAGGAGGCGGAAAGCCAAGGGGCATTCGGCATGCCGGCTTTGCCGCCGGGCAGGCCTGATCGGCCTTTGGGTCGAGCGACTATCACCCGGCGATCCTAGCGCCCGGCGCCCGGAAATCTGGCCTGGCGCAGGATGTGCGCCGCGCCTTCTTCGATGTCGCGCACGATGGCTGAGCGGGCGCGGGCGGCATCCTGCGCCTCGATCGCGGCGACGACTTCCTCATGATAGTCGATGTCGAGGATGGAGGAGAGATCGTCCTCGAACCCCATGGCGAGGTTCCTGAGGAAGGGGCCGACCTGCATCCACACGGTCTCGATCAGGAAGATCATCTGCTCGTTGCCGCAATGGCGATAGATCGAGAATTTGAAGGCGTAATTCTTCCTGAGATAATCGTCGATATCGCCCTCGCGCGCCGCCAGGGTCAATTCGCTGCTGTGGCGCCGGATCGCCCGCAGATTGTTGCCGTTGATGCGCTTTGTCGCGAGCTCGGTCGCCGAGCCTTCCAGGATCGTGCGCACGGCGGTCAATTGCGAAAACCGTTCGGCCGAAATGACAGGCACCTCGACGCTGCCGTTCGGCATCGGGCTCAGCGCCCGCAATGCCTGCAGCCGCATGAAAGCGCTGCGCACCGGCATGTCGCTGGTGCCGAGTTCCTTGGCGAGCCTGCGCGATGTCAGCTTCTGGCCCGGCGTGAACTGGCCGGACATCAGCGCCCGCACAAGCTCCAGATAGACCTTCTCATGCAGGGGTACGCTGTCGATGGCGCTCAACCCGAATTGTGTTCTGTCGGCCATTGGCGGGGGCGCTACTTCATTCGTTCTGAAATCTGGCCTGACGACGGCAGCCGCAGGTGATCCTGATTGGGCCGAGCACGGCGGGCGCCGAAGTCAGCGATATATCGGCGCATGATAGACGCCTCAATCGTTACGCGGCAAGCCGTTAGCAATGCGGCCAAGGGCAGGTCGCGCGGCACGATTCCGGCGCACGCGGTAGCCGCGTAGCGGTTTGCAATATCGCGATCACAAATCTTGACCTTGCGCGCACTTGCACGTCCGGCCGCTCTCTGGCTTTTTGGGGCACCCATCCGAACGGACTGATTCGCGTCATGCCGCTCGATTGCAATGTCTTGCAGACAGTCTGCTAGTGGGTCGTGAAGCGCGCGCAATTGGCGAAGGAGAAGCAGGCATGGCCGAGTTCAAGAAGCCGGAAATCTCCGAGATGAGGCCCAAGATCACCGTTATCGGTGTCGGCGGCGGCGGCGGCAACGCCATCAACAACATGATCGCGGAGCAGCTTCAGGGAACCGAATTCATTGCCGCCAACACCGATGCCCAGGCGCTGACCATGTCGAAGGCGACGCGGCTGATCCAGCTTGGCGCGCACGTCACCGAAGGCCTTGGTGCCGGATCGCTGCCTGAGATCGGCCGTGCCGCCGCCGAGGAATCGCTCGACGAGATCATGGATCATCTGGCCGGCACGCATATGTGCTTCGTCACCGCCGGCATGGGCGGCGGCACCGGAACCGGCGCTGCCCCGGTCATTGCCCAGGCGGCACGCAAGGCCGGCATACTGACGGTGGGTGTCGTTACCAAGCCCTTCACCTTCGAGGGCCGGCGCCGCATGCAGATGGCCGAGGAGGGCATCGAGCGGCTGCGCGAAGCCGCCGACACGGTGATCGTCATCCCGAACCAGAACCTGTTCCGCATCGCCGATGCCAAGACCACCTTCGCCGACGCGTTCGTCATCGCCGACCGGGTGCTTTATTCCGGCGTCAGCTGCATCACCGATCTCATCGTCAAGGAAGGTCTGATCAATCTCGATTTTGCCGACGTCAAATCGGTCATGCGCGGCATGGGCCGCGCCATGATGGGAACCGGCGAGGCGTCGGGCGAAAGCCGGGCGATGAAAGCGGCTGAAGCCGCGATCGCCAACCCGCTGCTCGACGAAGTGTCGATGAAGGGCGCCAAGGGCGTGCTGGTCTCGATATCGGGCGGCCGCGACATGACCCTGTTCGAGGTCGACGAGGCCGCCACCCGCATCCGCGAGGAGGTCTACGAGGATGCCGACATCATCGTCGGCGCTATCTTCGACAAGAGCATGGAAGGCCGCTTCAGGGTCTCGGTGGTGGCGACGGGTCTCGACCGTGCGCTCGGCGTGGGCGACGCCGATGCCGGCATCGCGCATGACCATTCCATGCCGTCCGCCGCAAGGATCTTGCAGTAGCTTTTTCTCTTCGAATTTAAGGGAGCCTCGGGCAGGCGGCCTGCGGAATGACGCAGGCGCGCTGCATTCGCTTGCGCTCCCCACTTTGGACAAAACGGCCATTCCCGACCGAAGTTTAAAACGTTTGCATTTTTGCAAAAGGCAATTACAAACGTTTCAAACTCGCCTGAGGGAGGATCGATGACCACCCGCGTCATCACGCTGAAGGAGCTTGCGGCAAGCCTCGACCTGTCGATCACGACGGTTTCACGGGCGCTTGCCGGCCATGAGCAGATTGCGCTGAAGACGCGTGAGCGCGTCGCGCAGGCGGCGCGCCAGGCCGGCTATGTGCCCAACACCGCAGCGCGCACGCTTGTCTCGGGCCGCAGCGGCTTCGTCGGCCTCGTCCTGCCGATACGCGGCCCCAATCTCGTCGATTCCTTCCTCGGCGAATTCGTCACCGGGCTCGGCGAAGGGCTGGTGTCGCACGGCGCCGACCTGATCCTGGCCACGGCAGCGCTTGGCCATTCCGAGCTGTCGGTGCTGCGCCACGTCGTTGAATCCGGGCGCGCCGATGGCGTCGTCGTGACCCGCATCGCCGAGACCGACGAGCGCCTTGCCTATCTGCGCGAGCGTGGCTTTCCGTTCGTCGCGCACGGCCGGCTGCTCGACAGCGACTTTGACTACAACTGGCTCGACACGGATGGCGCGCACGCCTTCGGCGAAGCCTTCGATATGCTCTATGAGCTCGGCCATCGCCACTTCGGCCTGGTGACGATCTCGGAGGCGATGACCTTTCGCCATCTCAGGCAGGATGGCCTCGCCGCGGCCATCGCCCGGCGGGGCGACCCCTCGGTGCGGCTCGACGTGGTCACGGCGCCGCGCTTCGACCAGCAGGCGCGCATCGAGGCCGTCAACCGGATGTTGCGGGGCCCCGACAGGCCGACGGCCATCGTCGCTCTGTTCGACGAACTGGCGTTGACCGTGATGGAGGAGGCTGCCCGCGCTGGTTTCAGCGTGCCGCGCGAGCTCTCCGTCATCGGCTTCGACAACATTGCGGCGTCGGCCTATGCGCCGCCGGGCCTGACCACTTTCGACGCGTCGATCCGGCAATGCGCGCGCGAGATCGCCGACATGCTGCTCACTGTCATCGCCGAAAAACACGGCAAGCCGCTGACGCGGCTGATCCGGCCGACGCTGGTTGCGCGGGCAAGCCATGGACCCGCACCGCAGACAAGAAGCTGACGCCGCCTGACGGCGCATATCCAGGGAGGAAGACCATGATGAAAGCGTTGAAGACACTGACCGGCGCCGCGCTGGCGTTATCGATCGCTTCGGGCGGCGCGCAAGCCCAGCAGGTGCTGTTCTGGTCGACGCAGGCGCGGCCGGTCGAGGAAACCCAGAAGATGCGCGACGAGGTGCTGAAGGGTTTCGACGGTCCCGTCGACTATCAGGTCGCCGAGGACGGTCCCTGGCTCACCCGCCTGCAGGCGGAATTGCAGGCCGGCTCCGGCACCATCGGCCTGCTTGGCGGCCTGCACGGCGATTTCTCCACCGTCGGCGCCAACCTTGTCGACCTGTCGGCTGTCGATGTCGGCGGGGTCAAGGTCAACGAGGCCTACAAGAAACTCGGCATGCTCGGCACCGGCGAACAGAAATATATGCCCTGGATGCAGGCCACCTATCTGATGGCCGCCAACAAGCAGGCGCTGCAATATCTGCCGGCGGGCACCGATCTCAACACCATCACCTACGACCAGCTGATCGAATGGTCGAAGAATATCGCCGAAAAGACCGGGTCGCCGAAATTCGGCTTTCCGGCCGGCCCCAAGGGGCTGAAGCATCGCTTCTTCGAGGGCTTTCTCTATCCGTCCTACACCGGTTCGATGGTCACGAAATTCCGTTCGGCCGAGGCCCAGACGGCGTGGAACAAGTTCAAGGAATTGTGGCAGTACACCAACCCGAACTCGACCAATTACGCCTTCATGCAGGAGCCGCTGCTCTCGGGCGAAGTCTGGGTGGCGTTCGACCATGTCGCGCGGCTCGCCGACGCCTTCAACAAGAAGCCCGACGACTTCGTCGCCTTCCCGGCGCCGGCCGGGCCTGCCGGTCGCGGCTTCATGCCGGTCGTGGCCGGCGTCGCCATTCCGAAGACCTCGCCGGACATGGACAAGGCCAAGGCGCTGGTTGCCTATATGCTGAAGCCTGAAACCCAGATCGCCACGCTCAAGGCGACCAATTTCTTTCCGGTCGTCGACGTCAAGCTGCCCGACGACATGCCGGCCTCGGTGAAGGCGTTCGGCCCGGCGATCGCCACCATGACCGCTGCACCCGACGCGCTGCCGGCGCTGCTGCCGATGGGGCTCGGGGACCTCGGCGGCAAGTTCAACCAGGTCTACACCGACAGCTTCGAGCGCATCGTACTCGGCGGCGAAGATGTCCATGGCGTGCTCGGCGAAGAAGCAGCGGCGCTCAAGGCGATCATCGACCAGTCGAAGGCGCCGTGCTGGGCGCCCGACAAGCCATCCGCCGGCGCTTGCCCGGTCGATTAGACCATGATCCCGAAAAGTGGAAATCGGTTTTCGGAAAAGATCATGGTCAAACAAAAGTAGGAATCCTCCCGAGGGGGCGCCCGGAGTTTGTTGCACTCCGGGCGCCCAGACTGCAGCACTCGACCGCAGCACGCGAAGGACACCACCATGCACGGCAAGGCTCTGCCCTATCTGCTGCTGATGCCGGCGACCTTGTTCCTGTGCATCTTCTTCCTCTACCCGTTCGCGCTGGTCGCCTTCGAGGCGGTGAGCCGCGACGGCGCCTTCACCCTCGACAATTTCCGCACCATGGCCGGCAGCTGGAAATTCCCAGTCACCGTCCGCAATACGCTGCTGCTGGCGGCCATCGTCGTGCCGATCCAGCTGGTCATGGCGTTGCTGATGGCGAGCGTGGTGTCGCGGCTGGAGACCGGGCGCAGCGCGGCCCTCTATGTCTTTGCAATTCCGCTCGGCATTTCCGATCTCGCCGCCGGCCTGATCTGGCTCGCCATCTTCGATCAGTCCGGCTTCCTCAACACGCTGCTTTCCAGCCTGGGCGTCGTCGACAGGCCGGTCATGTTCCTCGGCTACCAGAGCAAGCTGACCATCTTCATCGCCGTGGCGCTGGCCGAGATCTGGCGGGCCACGGCAATCATGATGGTCATCCTTGTTGCCGGCATGGGCCTGATCCCCAAGGAATATTACGAGGCGGCCGAGGTGTTCGGGGCAAGCCCGTGGCAGCGCTTCCGGCGTATCACGCTGCCATTGCTGCGCCCCAGCCTGCAGACGGCGATCATACTGCGCGTCATCCTCGCCTTCGAGGTTTTCGCCGTCGTCGCAGCCCTTGGCGGCACCAATCTGCCGGTGCTGATGGGCGAGACCTACAACTGGCAATTCACGCTGCAGGACCGCAATGTCGCCGCCGCCTCGGCGCTGCTCATCCTCGCCATCTCGATCGGCTTCACGCTGTTTTTCCTCAGGGTGCTGCGTGTGCCCAAGGAAGCACGGATATGAACGCCATCACCGAATCGCCGGTTGCGGCGACAGCCGACGCACGCAAGGCCGGCGACTGGCTGCTGGTCGCCACCGCCATCCTGCTTTGCGTCTGGGTGCTGCTGCCGATCTATCTCTTGATCGTCAACGCGCTGTCGTCGCCCGACCAGGTGACGGCTTTCCCGAAGCGCTTCTTCCCGTCCTTCGATCTCGGCAGCCTCTCGTTCTTCATCAATTTCGCCGGCGTCGCCCGGGCGCTGTGGAACTCGGTGCTCGTCGCCACGCTGACGATGATCCTGGCCATCGGCTTCGGCGCGCCGGCTGGTTATGCGCTGTCGCGCTTCGATTTTCCGGGAAAGAGCGCGTTCCGCTTCCTGGTGCTGATGACCCGCGCCTTCCCGCTGCCGCTTCTGGCGCTGCCGCTCGCGGTGATGTTCATCCGCACTGGCCTCGACGACACCGCCATCGGGCTGGCGCTGGTGCACACCACGCTGGCGCTGCCGTTCGCCGTACTGATCACCTTCTCGCTGTTTTCCGGCATTCCCGTCGAGCTCGAGGAGGCGGCCTGGACGCTCGGCTGCACGCGCTGGCAGGCGTTCCGCAAGGTGATCCTGCCGCTGGCGCTGCCCGGCATCGCCGCCTCGGCGGTGTTTGCCTTCACCATCTCCTGGAACGAGGTGTTTGCCGCCGCCGTGCTGACCATCGAGAACCGCACGCTGACCGCCTTCCTTTTGCAGAGCCTTGGTGAATCGCCGCTCTATCTCAAATTCGCTGGCGGTGCGGCGCTCGTCGTACCGGCGCTGATCTTCATCTTCGCCGTCCGCAAATATCTGTTCGCCATGTGGGGGATCGCCAACCGATGACGCGTTATACGGAGACGGCCCATGGCTGAAATCGCAATCAAGGGCGTGGCCAAGCGCTTCGGCGGCTTCACAGCGCTGCATCAGGTCGACCTCACAATATCAGACCAGGAATTCATGGTGCTGCTCGGCGCCTCGGGCTGCGGCAAGACCACGCTGCTCAGGATCGTCGCCGGGCTGGAGAGGTCGAGCCAGGGCGAGGTCTGGATCGGCGGCCGCCGTGTCGACCATCTGCCGCCGCGCGAGCGCGGCATCGCCATGGTGTTCCAGAATTATGCCGTCTTTCCGCATCTGACCGTGTTCGAGAACATCGCCTTCGGCCTGCGCATGAAGAAATTGCCGCAGCAGGAGGTCGAGCGCCGCGTCAACCGCACCGCCGAACTCATGCATATCGAGCAATTGCTGAAGCGCTATTCCGGGCAGCTGTCCGGCGGCCAGCGCCAGCGTGTCGCGGTCGCACGCGCGCTCGCCATGGAGCCCGACGTCATCATGATGGACGAGCCGCTGTCGAACCTAGACGCGCTGCTGCGGCTGGAAATGCGCGCCGAGCTCAAGGGCGTGCTCGCCGCGTCGAAGACCACCACCATCTATGTCACCCACGACCAGGTCGAGGCGATGAGCCTTGCCGACCGCATCGCCGTCATGCATCAGGGCCGCATCGTCCAGGCGGCCTCACCGGTCGAGGTATACCGCAATCCGGCCGCGCGTTTCGTCGGTTCCTTCATCGGCAATCCGCCGATGAATTTTATCCCGGCGACCAAGGCCGCGAACGGCAGTTGGACCGTTGCCGGGCTGACGCTGCCAGGTCCCAGATCAGGCAAGCAGAAGCTCGAATTCGCCATCCGTCCCGAGGATGTCGACGCGGGCGGCGAGGGCTTGCACGCCACCGTGCGCGTCATCGAGCCGCTCGGGCCGCACACGCTGGTCACCTGCGATGTCGAGGGCGGCCTGTTCCGCGCCATCCTGGACTCCAACGCCAGCGTCCAGGTCGGAGATCACCTGCGCCTGGCGCCCAAACCCGACCGCATCCGCTGGTTCGATCCTGCAACCACCAATGCCCTTTGACATCGAAAGCCCACGAGCATCCATGACTGCTTCCGCCACCAGTGACATCTTCGCCCGCGCCGTCGAGGTGCTGAAAGAGAACGACCAGGGCGCCTACACCGTCCCGACAAAGGGTCTCTACCCCTTCCAGTGGAACTGGGATTCCTGCCTGACCGCGCTCGGCCTTGCCCACTACGACGAGGCGCGCGCCTGGACCGAAATGGAGACCTTGTTCGCGCATCAGTGGCCGGACGGCATGGTGCCGCACATCGTCTTTCATGTCTGGAACGACGGCTATTTTCCCGGCCCCGAGGTCTGGCGGACTGGCCGTCCGACAGCGACGTCCGGCATCACCCAGCCGGCGGTCGCCGGCTTTGCCGCGCGCCGCCTGTTCGACCGGGCGAACGACAAGAAACTGGCTGCGGAGCGAGCTCGCGCATTGCTGCCGAAAATCGATGCCTGGCACCGCTGGTTCTATGAGAACCGCGATCCCAAGGGAGAGGGGCTGGTCGCTATCATCCATCCCTGGGAGTCCGGCCGCGACAATTCCATCGACTGGGACGATGCCTTCGAGCGCGTGCCGACCGAAGGCGTCGAGCCCTACACCCGCCGCGACACCTTGCACGCCGATCCGGCGCATCGGCCAACGCGCGAGCAGTATGACCGCTACATCTGGCTGGTTCAGCATTTTCGCGGACTCGGTTGGGACAATGCCAGGCTGCATGACGCCTCGCCCTTCCAGGTCGTCGATCCCGGCTTCAACGCCATCCTGATCCGCGCCGCGGCCGATCTTGCCGATCTCGCCGAGGAACTGGGCGAAACCGAAATTGCCGCCGCCAACCGCGCCCGCGCGCAAAAGGGCCTGGCGGCCATGGAGCGGCTGTGGAGCGAGGCGCGTGGCCAATACGTCTGCCTCGACCGCGTCACCGGCGCTTTGATCGATAGCGCGTCGGTGGGCGGCCTCCTGCCGGCCTTCGCGGCCATCCCCAAGCCTCGTGCCGCCGCAATCGCCGCAACCGTCGAACGCCTTGCCGGCAAGGCACGCTATGTCGTGCCGTCGCATGATCCCGGCGATCCGCTCTTCGACGCCAAGCGCTATTGGCGCGGCCCGGTCTGGCTGGTGGTCAACTACATGATATCAGATGGCCTAGCCGCCGCCGGCCACGGTAAGGTCGCGCAACGCATCACCCAGTCCAGCCTGGATCTGATCCGGGAAAGCGGTTTTGCCGAATATTACGACCCTCTCACCGGCGAGCCGCTTGGCGGCGGCCGCTTCACCTGGACGGCGGCAATGGTGATAGAGTTTCTGCGCAACGCCAGTTGAGTGCTTGCAGCCCGCTGTATCGACCTCTATCCCTCTGCTGCTACAAGAATCCGTCATATCGGGCCATCTATACTGGCGACCGGAATTCGTTCGAGCGACGAGAGGCGCGGCTTGGAATTTGACTTGAAAACCATCGAAGCGCTCGCGCCCGACCAGGCGTCGTTGAGCGCGGCGTCCAAGTTGACCAAGCAATCGAACTGGCCACGGCTCGAAAAGAACGAAGAACTGGCGCTTATCTGGGGCGAATGCCAGGGCTCCGGCTCCAACCCCTATCGCGTCGTCGTCGACACCAGCGACCACGGCTACAAATGCACCTGTCCGTCGCGGAAATTTCCCTGCAAGCACACTTTGGCGCTGATGTGGATCGCCGCCACCGCGCCAGCGAGTTTCGCCGCCGCCGGCTCGACGCCGGAATGGGTGAACGATTGGCTCGGCCGTCGCAGGAAGACCACATCGCCGCCGGTTGCACCGACGCCCGGCGCGGCAGGCAAGAGCATCGGCGAGGCCTCGCTTAACGACGAAGGCGCCGCTGTCGAGGACGCAGCCGCGATCGAACGCCGGGAGACGGCGCAGCGCAAGCGCGCCGAGGATACGCGGTCCTCGGTCTCGGCGGCTTTGGACGAACTCGATCAATGGATATCGGATCAGCTACGGCTTGGTCTTGTAGGCTTTGTCGACAACAGCAGTGATCGGTGCCGCCGCATTGCGGCGCGGCTGGTCGACATGAAGGCGACGGCGCTTGCTGGCCGCATCGATGAGATTCCGTCCCGGCTGATGGGTCTGCGCAGCGAGGAACGGCCAGACGCCGCAATCCGCGAACTCGGCAAGCTCGTGCTGCTGGCCAAGGCCTGGCGACAGGCACCTGACGACGCCGAACTGAGGCGGCTGGTGTCCACTTCCGAAAGCCGCGAGCAGGTGCTCGCCAATCCCGACGCGATCCAGGTCGAAAGCCTCTGGGAGGTGCTCGGCGAAAAGATCGAGACGCGCCGTGACGGCCTTGTCAGTCATTCGACCTGGCTGCTCGACCTGAAGAGCGCCGCCCCGCGATTTGCTCTCCTGCTCGACTATTTCCCGGCCTCGGCCGGTCGCCGGTCTAACGCCTTCACGCCGGGCGATCGCTTCGATGCAACGCTCGTCTTTTATCCCGCGCGCCAGCTCTTGCGAGCGCTGGTTGCGGAGCGCAGGGGCGACGTCACGTCAGGGCAATGGCCGGATTTCGGCTTGGGCGCAGCCGATCCGCTCGCGGCCCATGTCGCTCACCAGGACACGGCCCCCTGGCTCACCGATTGCCCTGTCCTGTTGCCCCCCGGCGCGATCCTGCTGGACGATCGGGGGGACGCCTGGTGGCAATCCACTGACGATCCGCACGGCATCGCCTTGCCGATCGCCGATACCATCAGTCCCACGCTGCTTGGTCTCGACCTAGCGGCAACGGCAGCGGTTTGGAGCGGCGGCCGGCTTCATCTTCTGGCGGCGCAAAGCGGCTTCGGGAGGCTTGATCTGTCGTGAACGAGATCGAGCAGACAGGCCTTGCGACCATGCGCGATTGCTGGATCACCGGCGGAACGAGCTTTGAGCTGGCTCCGGCCACTTGGAAGGAGTTCGTCGCCGGTGCCAGCCCCGACGAGCGTGAGCGCCGATTGCTGGCGATCGCCGCACAAGCCCTCGAAATCGCCTTGCGGCCGGCCGCGCCGAAGACGCTGAAGCGTCGCCCGCCGCTGCCTGAACTCGCCTTGCCGATGCTGCCGGGGCGGCTGCGGCCGTTGTTGCGGGCGGCGCTGAAACACGCCGACGACGCAAGGGGCAAGTCGCGCGTGGTGGCCCTCGTCGCCAGCCGCGGGTTCGTGCTGCATCCGATGGACTGGATGCCGGCCGCGTCGGATCAGACCAGTCCGGATGTCTATGCACCCTGGATCGACTGGCAGGCGGGCGTCGACGGCGAAAAACGCACGAGCCGGGAGCAACTGACGGCTGAGAATTGGGACGAATTCTATCCCGCCGCGCGCCGCAGTGCGCTGGCCGACATGCGCCGCACAGCACCCGCTGTGGCCCGGCAACTGATCGAGACCAAGGGATCAAGCGAACCAGCCGAGATCAGGCTTGTGCTCATTGCGCTCATGCATTTCGGCCTGGGCGCCGGTGACGTGCCGTTCCTGAAAAGCCTGTCCGCCGACCGCTCCGGCAAGGTGCGCGAATTGGCCGGCCGGATGCTGGCGCGGTTGGGCGAGCATGGCCAGCCAGGCGATGGCGGGCCGGGAGATCCAACAGCCGAACTCGCCGCCTTCATCACGGAAGGCAAATCCGGCTTCATCCGCCGCCGCACCACCTACGCGCCGGCGAAGCTGAAATCCCCGGCGCAGGAGCGGCGCCGCGCCGAACTGTTCGAGACCTGGAACCTGATCGACCTCGCAGCGCGCTTCGGCGTCACCGAAGCCGACTTCATAGGCGCGTGGCAGTTCGGCGCCGACAACAATGTCGATATCCTAATCTCCCGCATGGTCGCCGCGTCGGGCAGCGACGCTGCGGTCGCGCGCATGGCCGACACGCTTGCCGCCGAGGGCGGCAAGCCGGCGCTTTTCGCCCTGCATTTGATGCCGCGCCTGGACAGTCGCAGGCAGCGGGACCTGATCAGGCTGATCTTGAAGGACACGTATTATCTCGGTGCGCTCAGCCTGGCCGAGGGCGTCGAGGCAGGCTGGCTGGACTGGGCCGACCTGACCAACGGCAAGACGCTGCCGGCACTGTGCGCTGCCGTCGCGGGAAACGATGAGGCCGCAAAGCGCGGCGCCGACCAGCTTCTGGAAACGCTGGGCTTTCTCGCCACCGCCGCGGCGTCGGAAAGATTGATCGGCGATGTCGTCACGGCCGGCATGGCGCCGGCAGCACCTTCTCTTGGTCTTCTGCGCCTCAACGCATCCCTGGCAGGGCCTTCAACCGACACATGATCAATCCGGAGAACAGCAAATGAACGCAGCCATCCGTCTTCCGGTCGAGCAGGCCTACGCCGCCGAATTGCAGGCGCTCGCGCGCAACGACGACCGGCAAAGGCCCGCCGGCTGGAGCCTGTCGCCAAAGGCGGTGCTGACTTACCTGCTTGGCGGAAAGGCTGACGACGGCACGCTGATAACGCCCAAATATGTTGGCCGCCGCCGGTTGATGGAAACCGCCGTGGCGACGCTTGCCACCGACCGCGCATTGTTGCTGCTTGGTGTTCCCGGGACCGCCAAATCCTGGGTGTCGGAGCATCTCGCCGCCGCCATCATGGGCGACTCGACGCTGATCGTGCAGTGCACGGCCGGCACCGATGAGAACCAGATCCGCTATGGTTGGAATTATGCGCAGCTTCTGGCCAAGGGTCCAAGCCAGGAGGCGCTGGTGCCGACGCCGCTCTACCGCGCCATGCAGGACGGCAAGCTCTGCCGCCTCGAGGAACTGACGCGCATGGGTTCGGATGTGCAGGACACGCTGATCACCGTGCTGTCCGAAAAGATGATGCCGATCCCCGAACTCAACACCTCGATCTACGCGCAGCGCGGCTTCAACATCATCGCCACCGCCAACAACCGCGACAAGGGCGTCAACGAACTGTCCTCGGCGCTGAAGCGCCGCTTCAACGTCGTCGTGCTGCCTTTGCCCGAAGACATGGCGGAGGAGGTGGCGATCGTCTCCAAACGCGTCGGCGAGATGGCCGGCGGTCTCGACCTTCCGGTGCCGAAGAATGTCGGCGAGGAGATTGCCCGCGTGCTGACCATTTTCCGAGAGTTGCGCTCCGGCGCGACGGCGGACGGGAAGGTGACGTTGAAGACGCCGTCCGGGTCGCTGTCCACGGCGGAGGCAATCGCCACCATGGTTGGCGGGCTCAGTCAGGCCGCTTGGTTCGACAGTGGCAAGCTCGGCGCCGAAGGCCTCGCTGCCAGCCTTGTCGGTGCGATCGTGAAGGATCCGGTGCAGGACAAGCTGGTGCTGGAGGAGTATCTGGAAACCGTGCTCAAGAAGCGGCCCGACTACGCCGGCTATTACACCGCCTTGAACGCCGCGATCTGACGTCATGGTGGACAGCGACGTTTCCTATTTCGGCATACGCCATCACGGGCCCGGCTCCGCCGCCAGCCTGGTGCAGGCGTTGCAGGAGTTGAAACCGGCCGCAGTACTGATCGAGGGGCCGGCCGACGCATCGGCGCTGCTGTCATTTCTCGCCCGCCCCGAAATGCAGCCGCCGGTGGCGTTGCTGTGCTATCCCGAAGACGATCCGGCCGCGACCAGCTTCTGGCCCTTTGCCGAGTTCTCGCCGGAGTATCAGGCCACGCTCTGGGCCTTCTCCAACAAAGCCACTGTCCGGTTCATCGATCTGCCGTCTTCGGCGCGGGTCGCACCGGTTGAGGCTGCGGAAAAAGCCGATGGAACGGAAGCCGCCGTCGAGGTTGAGATGGCGCCGCATCTGCGCGATCCGATCGGCACGCTGGCG
Source organism: Mesorhizobium sp. 131-3-5 (assembly GCF_016756575.1). NCBI lineage: Bacteria > Pseudomonadati > Pseudomonadota > Alphaproteobacteria > Hyphomicrobiales > Phyllobacteriaceae > Mesorhizobium > Mesorhizobium sp. 131-3-5. The sequence goes on along the minus strand of NZ_AP023254.1, from coordinate 5,702,864 downwards.
CAGGCCGCGGGCTATGAGGATGGCGAAAGCTGGTGGGCCGACATCATCGAGCAGAACCCGCAGCCCGGCCCGATCTTCGCGGCGATCGCCGATGCGATGACGACGCTGCGCGAGGGCGAAGGTCCGCTTGCGGAATTCGAGGCGAAACGCGAAGCCCATATGCGGCTTGAAATCGCCGCCGCGCGCAAGGAATTCGACGGGCCGATCGCTGTCGTCTGCGGCGCTTTCCATGTGCCGGCACTGCAGGTGACGCGACCGCAGAAGGAGGACCAGGCCCTGCTCAAGGGGCTGGCCCGGCGCAAGAGCACGATGACCTGGGCGCCATGGACAGGCCCGCGCCTGGCGCTCGGTTTCGGTTACGGGGCCGGTGTCGTCGCGCCCGGTTGGTGCAAGCATCTCTGGCAGACGCGCGGCCGGCATGACGCGGCGACGCTGTGGCTCGCCATGATCGCGGCGGTGCTGCGGGCGAAGGGGCATATGGTCTCCACCGCCTCGCTGATCGAAGCCGAAAGGCTGGCACGCACGCTGGCTGCGATCCGCGAGCGGCCAAAGCCCGGCTTCGAGGAATTGCGTGACGCCGCGATCGCCGCTTTGTTCAACGGCGAAGCGGTGCTGTGGGCGCTGGTCGAAGCCGAGCTGCTTCTGGGCGCCGATGTCGGTGAAATTCCACCCGACACCCCGCTGGCGCCGCTGATCGAGGATCTGCAGCGCAACCAGAAGGCGGCGCGGCTGAAGCCGGAGGCGCTGGAGCGCGAATTGTCGGTCGACCTGCGCAGCGACAGCGGGCTGTTCCGGTCGACCTTGCTGCATCGCTTGAACGTGCTTGGCGTGCACTGGGGCAAACTCACCGACAGCGGCCGCAGCCGCGGCACGTTCCGCGAGCGCTGGACCATGTCATGGGAGCCGGAATATGCCGTTCGCCTGGTCGAGAACCTCGTCCATGGACCGACCATCGAAAAGGCCGCCAACGGCCGGTTAGTTCAGATGATCGGCGCCACGACATCGCTCGACGCGCTGGCGGCGCTGGTTCAGGGCGCCATTACGGCCAATTTATCGGAGGCTTCGACCGCCGGCCTGGCGGCACTGGAGGAACGCGCGGCGCGCAGCAGCGAATGCCTGGAAATCCTGGCGTCGGTGCCGCCGCTCGCCGACATCATCCGCTATGGTGAAGCCCGCAAGACAGAAACAGCACGCTTGTCCGGCCTTTTGGAACGGCTGATCGTCGAAGGCGGCATCGCGCTCGCCTACGCCGCGCGCGACCTCGATGCCCAGGCTTCGACGGCCTTGGTCGGCGCCATGCGCAAGGCTGATGAGGCGATCAAGCTCGTCGAACCGGCACAGGACGTTCTGGACGCCTGGCGCAACGGACTGGCGACCGTGCTCGACGGATCTCGATCGACGGCGCTGGTCGCGGGGTGTGCCGCGCACCTGCTTTACGAAGCCGGCCATCTGTCCGCCGAAGCCGCGGCCGGCCTGATCGAGCGGCGCCTCTCTCCGGGCACGCCGGTCACCGAGGCCGCGGGCTTCTTCGAGGGTTTTTTCAGCACTGCTGGTCAGAGGTTGATCTATGATGAAAGCCTGCGCGGCGCGGTCGATGCCTGGCTCAAATCCCTCGACGAAGACGCCTTCATCGCGCATCTGCCGCTGCTGCGCCGGGTGTTTTCGCATCTGGATTCGATGGAGCGGCGGCGGCTGATCGAAGCGGTGCTCGGTCGTATCAGACGCCTGCCGGTAGGGCTGACGCCGACGCCAAACGGCGATGAGGCCTGGCGCCGGCATCTGGAACGACTTGGACCTTTGCTGATGAGCGGGAACGGCAATGGATGAGGAAGTCGACATGGGCGAAACGGAGCCCGCGGGCGACGGCCGGGAGCGCCGCTGGCGCCTGGCGATCGGTGCCGACGATGAGAAATCGTCGGCGTTGTCAGACAGCGACAAGCGACTGTCGGCGGCGCTCGATGCGCTCTACGGCGATGGCGCCGGCGATACGGTGGCCGATCCGCGCAAGCGGCGCGGCGGGCTCGGCCGCTCGGCGCCCCGGGTGGCGCAGTGGATGGGCGATATCAGGTCGTTCTTTCCCGCGCAGGTCGTGCAGATCGTCCAGAAGGATGCGTTCGAGCGGCTCAATCTGAAGCAGATGCTGATGGAGCCGGAATTCCTCAAGGCGATCGAGGCCGACGTCAATCTCGTCGCCGACCTGATTTCGCTGCGTTCGGTCATGCCGGCCAAGACCAAGGATATAGCGCGCACCATCATCGCCGATATCGTCGCCAAGCTGATGCAGCGGCTGGAACAGAAGACCGCCGAGGCGATCCGCGGCGCGCTCGACCGGTCGCAACGCACCAATCGTCCACGCCAGCGCGACATCGACTGGCCGCGCACCATCTCGGCAAACCTTCGCCATTACCAGGCCGAGCACAAGACAATCGTGCCGGAGAAGCTGGTCGGCTTCATGCGAAAGCAGCGTAGACTGGTCGACCTGGACGAGGTGGTGCTGTGCGTCGACCAGTCCGGCTCGATGGCAAGTTCGGTGATCTACGCCTCGATATTCGCCGCCGTGATGGCTTCCTTGCCTGTGGTGCGGACCAAGCTCGTCTGCTTCGATACGGCGATCGTCGACCTGACCGAGGAACTCAGCGATCCCGTCGAGGTCCTGTTCGGCGTGCAGCTTGGCGGCGGCACCGACATCAACCAGGCCGTCGCCTATTGCGCCGACCGTATCGAGCGGCCGACCAAGTCGCATATGGTGCTGATCACCGACCTTTATGAGGGCGGCAACGGCCAGGAATTGCTGCAGCGGCTGGCGTCACTCGTTCGCTCCGGCGTCAATGTCGTGGTGCTTCTGGCGCTAACCGATCAGGGCAGGCCGGGCTATGACCCGAAGATGGCAGGCTCGGTGGCGGCACTGGGCATCCCGGTCTTCGCCTGCACGCCTGATCTGTTTCCCGACATGATGGCGGCGGCCTTGCGACGGGAAGATGTCGGCGTATGGGCGGCAGGCGCCGACATCAAGCTGGTCCGCGCCGAGGACGAGAGTCCGGCGGCCAACGCGTAAGCACGCGCTCGACCTGGCGCAATCAAAAAACGGCAATCCAGAACCTGGCTTGAACAGCTGGCGGTGCTGACCTGCACGCCGGATAGGGCCGCTCGTATCGCCATTCATCGGCATCGCCAGACAGAAGGCCAAAGCTCGTTTCGATCGCCATGCCGCGATTTCGCAAAAGGGGTCGCTTGACTCCGACCGCTCGTTGTGAAAAATTTTGCATCAACTGATAAAAATATCATAGGGTGGAAATGGTAGGGTTCGGCAACGGCCTCCTGCGCGACGACGAAACCAGCATGGCGACGCGTGCCGCGTGGCTTCACTATGCCGGCGGCCTGACCCAGTCCGAGGTCGCCAAGCGGCTGGGGCTGACCAGCCTCAAGGCCCATCGCCTCATCACCAAGGCCAACCAGGAAGGGTTGGTGAAGGTCTATATCGACGGCGAAGTGTCGGAATGCGTCGAGCTCGAGGATGAACTGTCCCGCCGCTACGGCCTCGATTATTGCGAGGTGGTTCCGGACTTCGATTCCGAGGATCTGCCGCTCAAGGCGCTCGGCATTGCCGGCGCGCAGTTCCTCAAGCGCGAGATCGAGCGCGGCGAGGAAGCGCTGATCGGCGTCGGCCATGGCCGCACGCTTGCCGCTTGCGTCGAATATCTGCCGCGCACCTCGACCGACAAGATCCGCTTCGTCTCGCTGCTGGGCGGCCTGACGCGTAAATTCTCGGCCAATCCGCATGACGTCATTCACCGCCTGGCCGAACGCACCGGCGCCGAAGCCTATGTCATGCCGGTGCCGATGTTCGCCAACACGGCCGAGGACCGCACCGTCCTGCTCGGGCAGAAGGGCATCAGCGAGGTCTTCGATCTCGCGCGCTCCGCCGACCTGTTGTTCGCCGGCATTGGCACCGCTGAGCGCGAGGCGTCGCTGGTTGCCACCGGCATGATCGAAAAGGGCGAGATGGAGGAGATCCGCCGCAATGGCGGCGTCGGCGAATTGCTTGGCCATTTCTTCGACAAGGCCGGCAAGGCGGTGGCGACGACCGTTTCCAACCGGGCGCTGGCCTTGACGCGCGAGGACATTGCCAGCCGCCGGATCGTCGCCGTCGCCGGCGGCAAGATCAAGGTTCGCGCCATCAAGTCGGTGCTCGAAGGCCGCTATCTCAAGGGCCTGATAACAGACGAGCGGACGGCGCGATCGCTCGTGGAAGAGACGCCGGTCGGGTAGCCGGCAACGGTTCAGTTGAAACTACCCTGTGGAGGAGAAGACGAAATGCATGAGAAAGAGAAAGACCTGATTGATGCCTTCCTGCGCGGACAAGTCGACCGTCGCGGGCTGATCAAGGGCCTGGGTGCCATGGGCCTTGCCGCCGGCACCGCCGGCACGCTGCTCAATCTGGGGCAGACACGCGCGCTCGCCGCCGACTTCGACTGGCAGGCGCACAAGGGCAAGACCATCAAGCTCCTGCTCAACAAGCATCCCTATGCCGATGCGATGATCGCCGATCTCGAGAACTTCAAGAAGCTGACCGGCATGAACGTCGTCTATGACGTGTTCCCGGAAGACGTCTATTTCGACAAGGTCACGGCAGCCCTTTCGGCAAGCTCGCCCGAATATGATGCCTTCATGACCGGCGCCTACATGACCTGGACCTATGGCCCTGCCGGCTGGATCACCGACCTCAACGAATGGATCAAGGATCCGGCCAAGACCAACCCGAACTATGCCTGGGACGACTTCCTGCCCGGCGTCAAGAATTCCTGTGCCTGGAATGGCAAGCCCGGCGGTGCGCTGGGTTCGGATGATGCCAAGCAGTGGTGCATTCCGTGGGGCTTCGAACAGAACAACATCACCTACAACAAGGCGATGTTCGACAAGGCCGGCGTCACCATTCCCGGCAACATGGACGAGATGGTCGCCGCGGCGGCCAAGCTCACCAAGGATGTCGGTGGCGGCGTCTATGGCATCGGCGTGCGTGGCTCGCGTTCCTGGGCGACGATCCATCCCGGCTTCCTGTCGGCCTACGCCAATTTTGACCAGAAGGACCTCAACGTTTCGGCAGACGGCAAATTGTCGGCCGCGATGAACACCGCCCAGTCCAAGGCTTTCCACAAGCAGTGGGTTCAGATGATCCAGGAGAGCGGCCCCAAGGACTGGTCGACCTACACCTGGTATCAGGTCGGCACCGATCTCGGCGCCGGCGCCTCGGCGATGATCTTCGACGCCGATATCCTCGGTTACTTCATGAATGGCGGCGACAACAAGATGGCCGGCAAGCTCGCCTTCGCAAGCTTCAAGGCCAACCCGGCAGCCAAGGCGGCGACACCCAACATCTGGATCTGGTCGCTGGCAATGTCCAATTTCTCGAAGGACAAGGACGCCACCTGGTATTTCATGCAATGGGCCTCCGGGCCGGAGCATGGGCTGTTCGGCGCGACCAAGATGGACTTCGTCAATCCCGTCCGCCAGTCGGTCTGGAAGGACGAGATGTTCCGCGAGAAGCTGAACAAGAGCTATCCCGGCTATGTCGAGATGTTCGACGCCTCCGCGCCCGGCGCCTCGATCAAGTTCACCGCGCAGCCGCTGTTCTTCGATCTCACCACCGAATGGGCGGCGACGCTGCAGAAGATGGTGGCCAAGGAGGTGCCGGTCGACGAAGGCCTCGACAAGCTCGCCGAAAGCATCAATGGCCAGCTCAAGGAAGCCGGCCTCGGCTAAGTCGCAACGAGGGCCGGCCTGCCTGGCGGGCTGGCCCTCGTCACACCTTTTCAAGCTTGCGATGCGGTGCCGGAAGGTGACCGCTATTTCGCCCGACCGGTCGCCTTGCTCCCTTGGGCGGCCGGCAGGGCGAAGCGACAGCAACAACGGAGCAGCTCGATGACTGCGGTGGTATCGCAAAGGCCCAAGCCATCCGGCTTCAGGATCAGCAAGAAGGTGCTGCCCTATGTGCTCAGCCTGCCGGCCTTGCTCGTCTGCATCGGCATCCTGATCCCGTTCCTGACCTCGGTGGTCTATTCCTTCCAGCGCTACCGGCTCAGCCAGCCTTGGGCGCGGCAGTTCAACTGGGGCGACAACTACATCTCCTTCTTCACCGATCCGAAATTCTGGAACACGCTCAAGGTGTCGCTGCTCTATGCCGGCACCACCGTCGTGCTGGAACTGCTTCTCGGCCTCGCCATCGCCTTGCTGCTACAGAAGCGCTCGACGCTGAACAATTTCATCTCGATCATGCTGTTGATGCCGCTGATGACGGCGCCCGCACTTGCCGCGCTGATGTGGAAGCTGATGACCAATCCCGGCTTCGGCGTCTTGAGCTATCTCGCCAGCCTCATTGGCCTGCAGGATTTCCGCTGGGCGTCGTCGCCGTCGACGGCGCTGTTCACGGTGGTGCTCGTCGATATCTGGGTCTACACGCCCTTCATCATGATCCTGCTGCTCGCCGGCCTGCGCAGCCTGCCGACGCAGCCCTTCGAAGCGGCGGCGCTCGATGGCGTGCCGCGAAGCTTCGTCTTCTTCCGCATCACGCTGCCGATGCTGACGCCCTACATCCTGACGGCGACGCTGTTTCGGCTGCTCGATTCCATCCAGCAGTTCGATATCATCTATGCCATGACACAAGGGGGGCCGGGCGACACGCTGACCGTCTTCCAGGTCGAGGCCTATCTCAACTTCTTCCAGTCGACCAATGTCGGCCGTTCGGCGGCACTGATGATCATCCTGTGGGCGATCACCTATTTCCTCTCCAACATTTTCATCAAGAACTGGCTGCGGCTGCGCGAACGCGCCCGTGGCCAGGCATAGGAGGCCGGGATGGAACATACCTCGCTTCTCGAGCGCATCCTGCGTGGCATAGCCCTGACGCTGGTCGTGATCTTCTTCATGTTCCCGATCGTCTGGATTTTCATGATGTCGTTCCAGACCAACGAGACGATCCTGCGCATCCCGCCGCAGCTGATCTTCGAGCCGACGCTCGCCAATTACACCGCGCTGATCACCGGCAAGCTGATGACCGCCGCCGGCACGCTCGACATCGCCTTCATGCGCAACCTCGGGAATTCGGTGTTCCTGTCGGTGACCTCAGTGGCGGTCTCGTTGCTGCTCGGTGTGCCGGCGGCCTACGCCTTCGCGCGCCACAAATTCCGCGGCTCGGAGGACATCGCCTTCACGCTGCTGTCGTTCAAATTCGCGCCGGCGCTTCTGGTGCTGTTGCCGCTCACCCTCTATTTCCAGAAGCTCGGGCTCGCCAACACCTATATCGGCCTGATCTGGGTCTACCAGCTGATCTGCCTGCCGCTGATCCTCTGGATCGTGCGCGGCTATTTCGAGGATATTCCGGCCGACATCGAATATGCCTACCGCATCGGCGGCCATTCCTGGTTCGCCACCTTCCGCAAGATCGCGCTGCCGCTCGCCGGTCCCGGCATCGCCGCCGCCGGCCTGCTCGCCTTCATCTTCGCCTGGAACAATTTCGTCTTCGCCCTGGTGCTGGCCTCGGCCGACAAGCAGCCGGTGACGGTCGGCGCGCTTGCCTTCATCACCTCCTCGGGCATCCAGTACGGCCAGATCTCGGCGGCCATCGTGCTCTCGATCACGCCGACGCTGGCGCTCGCCCTCTATGCGCAGCGCTATCTCGTCGAAGGCCTCTCGCTTGGCGCGGTGAAAGGATAGACATGGCCAGCCTCGAACTCAAAAACATCGTCAAGCGCTACAAGAGCCAGACCGTCCTCGACAATCTGTCGCTGACGGTTGCCGACGGCGAAACCCTCGTGCTGTTCGGCCCGTCCGGCGCCGGCAAGACGGTACTGCTGCGCCTGGTCGCCGGCGTCATCGATCCGGATGAGGGCAAGATCTTCATCGGCGGCGACGACATGACCGATGTCGATGCGGAATTTCGTGGCGTCGGCATGGCGTTCCAGAATTTCGCGCTGTTTCCGCATATGAGCGCGTTCGACAACATCGCAACGCCTCTGGAGGCAAAGCGGTCCTCGCCGGGCGCCATCAAGGCCGGCGTCGAAAGTGTCGCCAAGCTGTTGAAGATCGCCCATGTGCTCTCCCACAAGCCGCGCGCGCTCTCCAACGGCCAGAAGCAGCGTACGGCGCTTGCCCGCGCTTTGGTCGGTTCGCCGCCGCTTCTGTTGCTCGACGACCCCTTGCGCAATGTCGACGCCAAGCTGCGTTTCGAGATGCGGCTCGAACTGCCGCGTTTGCTTGCCGATCGCGGCGCCACCGTCGTCTATGTCACCCAGGACTACAAGGAAGCCATGGCGCTCGGCGACCGCATCGCGGTGATGTCGCAAGGCGTCATCCGGCAGCTCGGCACGCCCGAGCAGATCTATCGCGAACCGGCCAATATCGAGATCGCGCGGCTGTTCGGCGACCCCACCATCAACTTGCTCGACGTCAAGCCTTCGCGCGATGCCAAGGGCATCTATGTCGGCCTGTCGAACGTCCAGGTCCATCTGTCCGGCGCTTACGACGCGGCGGTTGGCCGCGATTGCGTCATCGGTCTGCGGCCGGAAGCGCTGAGTTTCGTCGAGGAGGGCATTCCTGGCGCCATTCCGGTGACGGTCGAGGCCGAGACGCCGCTCAACGAAAAGATCGTCACACTTGTGCGCACCGTGCGCGGCCGCGAAATCCTGGTCTCGCGCCCGGCCGGAACGCCGGGCCGCAGCGAAGGCAAGGCCCATATCGCCGTCGACGGCAAGAGCGCCTTGCTGTTCGATCACGCCAGCGGCGACCGCATCGGTTCCAAGAACGTCGTCGCCTTGCGCAATGGAGAAGCGGCATGAGCCAGAGCGCGCTCACCATATCAGGTGTTGACAAGTTCTACGGTCCGATCGACAGGGGCGTGCACGCGGTCAAGAACCTGACGATGGAAATCGGCAAGGGCGAGATCGTCGCCCTGCTTGGCTCGTCCGGCTGCGGCAAGACGTCGACGCTGCGCATGATCGCCGGTTTCGAGGAGGTGTCGCGGGGCGCCATCTCGGTTGGCGGCCGTCAGGTGCACACCTTACCGCCGGTCAAACGCAATGTGGCGATGGCCTTCGAAGGCTATTCGCTCTATCCACCGCTGACCGTGCGCGAGAACATGGCTTTTGCGCTCAAGGCTGCCCGGCTGCCGAAAAGCGAGGTCGACGCCAAAGTCGCCAGCATCGCCAAACTGCTCGAGATCGAGGACATATTGGAGCGCTACCCAAGCTCGATCTCCGGCGGTCAGCAGCAGCGCGCCAGCCTCGGCCGGGCGCTGATCCGCGAGGCTGATCTGCATCTGCTCGACGAGCCGATGGGGCAGCTCGAGCCGCAGTTGCGCGCCGTGCTGCGCGGCCGAATCAAACACTTCATCAAGGAGCGCGGCCTGACCGCGATCCTGGTCACCCACGACCAGACCGAAGCCAATGCGCTTGCCGACCGCATCGCGGTGATGGAAGGCGGCGTGCTGCAGCAGTTCGACACGCCGGACCGGATCAAGGAACGTCCGGCAAACCTGTTCACCGGCACCTTCGTCGGCGAGCCGCCGATGAACGTCTTCGAGGCCTATGTCGCAACCGCTGCAGGCCGCATCAATCTCAAGCTTCCCGACGGCCTGTCGCTCGACTACGACAAGGACGCCTTCAGCGCTCCGGTTCGCGATCAGTTGCTCAGCCGCGAGCGGGTGGTGATCGGCATCAGGCCTTACGCGGTCCGGCGCTCGAAGGAGGGTGTTCCCGCCCGGGTTTCGGCCAACCAGTGGCTCGGCGACCAGACCCACATAGCCGCCGATTTTGCCGGCGGCTCGCTGGTCCTGGTCGAGCATGACCGCACCCGCCTCGATCTGGGTGCGCCGATCAATGTCAGCATCGATCCGAAGAATCTTCATGTCTTCGATCAGGCGAGCGGCAAGGCGATTTCGCACGGCATGGAGCTTGCCTGATGCGTGACATACTGATCGGCATCGACGCCGGCACCTCCGTCATCAAGTCAATCGCCTTCGACACGTCTGGCCGGCAGATTGCCGCCGCCGCGCTGCCGAACCATTATGAAACGCTGCCGGGTGGCGGCGCCGAACAGGATCTGGCGCGCACATGGAGCGATGCCGCCACGACCTTGCGCCAGCTCGCCGACGAAGTGCCCAATCTCGCCAGCCGGACCGTGGCGATCGCCGTGACCGGCCAAGGCGACGGCACCTGGCTGATCGACGCCAAGGGCGAGCCGGTCGCCAAGGGCTGGCTCTGGCTCGACGCGCGCGCCGCGGCCATTGTCGAGGAAATCCGCGCGCGGCCCGAGGATCGGCTCCGCTTCGAGAAGACCGGCAGCGGGCTCGCCGCCTGCCAGCAGGGTTCGCAATTCGTCTTCATGAAGCGCACCATGCCCGAAATGCTCGGCAAGGCGGCAACCGCCTTCCACTGCAAGGACTGGCTCTATTTCAAGCTGACCGGTGAACGCGCCACCGATCCGTCCGAGGGCACCTTCACCTTCGGCGATTTCCACACCCGCGACTATAGCGACGATGTGCTCGACGTGCTTGGCGTCGCCGATCTCCGGCATCTGCTGCCGCCGATCGTCGATGGCACCAGGCACAGCACCGCCCTGTCGCAGGCAGCGGCCGACGCCACCGGGATGCTGGCCGGCACGCCGGTCGTGCTCGGCTATGTCGACGTCGTCTGCACCGCGCTCGGCGCCGGCCTGCTCGACCGCCTGCGCAAGCCCGGCTGCTCGATCATCGGGTCCACCGGCATGCATATGCGGCTGGCCGAAACCCCTGAGGACGTGCAACTGAACGAAGCGGCGACCGGTTATACGATGGCGATGCCGGCGCCCGGCGTGTTCGCGCAGATGCAGTCCAACATGGCGGCGACGCTCAACATCGACTGGGTGCTTGGGCTCGCCTCGGGCATTCTCGCCTCGCAAGGCATATCGCGCAGCAATGGCGAGATGATCGCGCTGGTCGATGCCTGGATCGCGGCCGCGCAGCCGGCCTCGCTGCTCTATCAGCCCTATGTGTCGGAAGCCGGTGAGCGGGGGCCGTTCGTCGATGCCAATGCCAGGGCCGGCTTTGTCGGCATTTCCTCACGGCACGGCTATGCCGACCTCGTTCGCGCCGTCTTCGAGGGCTTGGCCTTCGCGGCACGCGACTGCTACGCCGCCATGGGGCCATTGCCGCGCGAAGTCCGCCTGACCGGCGGTGCGGCCAGAAGCCCGGCGCTGCGCAAGATCCTGGGTGCGGCGGTGGGGGCCGATATTCGCACCAGCGCGCGCGAGGAGGCGGGCGCCGCGGGCGCGGCAATGATCGCCGCTGTCTGCGTCGGTCTCTACCCGTCCATGGACGAATGCGTCGGCGAATGGGTGACACCGCTGCTTGGCGAGGCCGAGCCGAGCGACCGCAGCCTCGCCGCGATCTACGACAAGATGACCCCGTCCTACATGTTGGCACACCAGGCGCTGCGGCCGGTCTGGCGCGCAATGGCGGCGTCGCAGGCAAATTGAATTGAGAAGTCGAGTATGCGTAAGAAAATAGCGATCATTGGCGACAACTTCATGCTTCCGCAGGTTTTCCGTACCGAGATCGAGAAAGTCTCGCGTGGCGACCTCGATATCAGGACATTGCAGACGGCCTGGCCCGATGAACCGATGGAATTCGGCAATCCGGCGCTCGGCCTCGACAAGGTCAAGGAGTATTTCGGCCATCCCGACGAGATCGTTGATTTCATCGGCGATGCCGAGATCCTCGTCACCCAGCTGGCGCCCCTGTCGGAGGCCATGATGCGGCGCTTGCCGGCGCTTAGACTGGTCGCGGTTTCGCGCGGCGGCCCGATCAACATCGACATGGTGGCGGCCAGGGCACATCGCATCACGGTGGTCAACGTGCCCGGCCGAAACGCGACGGCCGTCGCCGAGTTCACCCTCGGCGCTATCCTGGCCGAGACGCGGCTGATCCGGGTCGGCCACGAGGCCTTGCGCAAGGGCGAATGGCGCGGCGACCTCTACCGCGCCGACCGCACTGGCCGCGAGCTCAGCGAAATGACCGTCGGCGTCATCGGCTATGGCAACATCGGCACCAAGGTCGTTCGACTGCTGCGCGCCTTCGGCTGCCACGTCCTGGTTTGCGACCCCTATGTGCAGTTGAGTGCCGACGACCGCAATGCCGGTGTCGAACTCGTCGCTCTGGACAATCTCCTCGTCCGCTCCGACGTGGTCACGTTGCATCCCCGGGTGACCGAGGAGACGCGCGGCCTCATCGGCAAGGACACCATCGCGCTGATGAAACCGGGCGTGATTCTCATCAACACCGCGCGCGGGCCTCTGGTCGACTATGACGCGCTCTACGAGGCGCTGGTTTCAGGGCAGATCGCCAGCGCCATGCTGGAGACTTTCGCGGTCGAGCCGGTGCCGTCGGACTGGCCCTTGCTGCTGCTTCCCAACGTGACGCTGACGCCGCACATCGCCGGCGCTTCGGTGCGCACCGTCACTTATGCCGCCGAAAAGGCCGCCGAAGAGGTGCGCCGCTACCTCGCCGGCCTGCCTCCGGTCAATCCGTGCTGAGGCGGTGGCCATGACTTTTCAAATCGACATCGAGGCTACTGCGACATGAACGGCGGCCCTGAAATCGTCGACCTCTTCGTCATCGGCGGCGGCGTCAACGGCGCCGGCATCGCGCGCGACGCAGCGGGCCGCGGCCTTTCCGTCATCCTGTGCGAAAAGGACGATCTCGCCGAAGGCACCAGCTCGCGCTCCGGCAAGCTCGTCCATGGCGGCCTGCGCTACCTCGAATATTACGAGTTCCGCCTGGTGCGCGAGGCGCTGATCGAGCGTGAGGTGCTGTTGGAATCGGCGCCGCACATCATCTGGCCGATGCGCTTCGTGCTGCCGCACAGCCCTGACGACCGGCCGGCCTGGCTGGTGCGGCTCGGCCTGTTCCTCTACGACCATCTCGGCGGGCGCAAGCGGCTGCCGGCGACTAGAACGCTTAACCTGCGCACCGCGCCCGAGGGCGCGCCGATCAAGGATGCCTTCAGGCGCGGCTTCGAATATTCCGACTGCTGGGTCGACGATGCCCGGCTCGTCGTCATCAATGCGCTCGACGCCGCCGAGCGCGGCGCCAGGGTTTTCACCCGCACCGCCTGCACCGCCGTCCGCCGCGAGAACGGCCTGTGGGTTGTCGAGATGCAGGACGGCAGGACGGGCATCAGGACGGTGGTTCGGGCGCGTGCGCTGATCAATGCCGCCGGCCCCTGGGTCAATGACATCGTCAACCGCGTTGCCGGCCAGAACTCCAGGCGCAACGTACGCCTGGTCAAGGGCAGTCACATCGTCGTGCCGAAATTCTGGGAGGGGCGGCAGGCCTATCTCATCCAGAACAGCGACAAGCGCGTGATCTTCATCAACCCCTATCAGAACGATCTCGCTCTGATCGGCACCACAGATATCCCTTATGAGGGCCGCCCCGAGGACGTGGCGGCGGATGAGAGCGAGATCGACTACCTGATCAAGGTGGTCAACCGCTATTTCAAGCGCGGCCTGGCACGCGGCGATGTCGTCTATTCGTTCTCCGGCGTCAGGCCGCTTTATGACGACAATGCCGACAACCCAAGTGCTGTGACCCGCGACTATATTTTCGAGCTCGACGCGCCGGATGCGCAGGCGCCGCTGCTCTCCGTCTTCGGCGGCAAGATCACCACCTTCCGCAAACTGGCCGAACATGCGCTGGACAGGATCGCGCCGTTCTTTCCCCATATGGGCAAGCCCTGGACCGCGAAAGCGCATCTGCCCGGCGGCGATATCGCCAATGCCGATTTCGAACAGTTTCTCGGCGACCTCGCAGGTGAATATCCCTGGATGCCGGCGTCTCTGCTGAAGCATTATGGCCGGCTCTACGGCACCAGGACACGGGCTTTGGTTGGCGCGGCGCGTTCGCTCGATGAGCTCGGGAGCTGCTTCGGCAAGGATTTCTTCGAGCGCGAGGCCGCCTATCTCTTCGACCGGGAATGGGCCGTGACGTCAGCCGATATTCTCGAGCGTCGCACCAAGCACGGCCTGCATCTGTCCGCCGAGGAAAGGGCGGCCTTCGAGCATTGGTGTGCGAACCGGCTGGCGAGGGCAGGCTGATGGTCCATCCCGTCGATACCGGCGCCAGTGAATTCCGCATGCTGCGCTCCTTGTCCGCCCGCATCGGTGCCGACCCGTTGCTGGTTCAGGGCGCTGGCGGCAACACCTCCATCAAGCAGTCCGGCGTGCTGTGGATAAAGGCCTCGGGCACCTGGCTGAAGAACGCGCGCGACGATGAGATCATGGTGCCGGTCGCGCTGGCGCCGTTGCTCGATGCCGTGGCGCATCGCAGCCCGGCGGCGGAGGCCGCGGGGCAGTTCACGCTGGCGGACCTCAACCCTCGCCAGTTGCGGCCCTCCATCGAGACGACGGTGCATGCGCTGCTGCCGCAGAAGATCGTGGTCCACGTCCATTGCGTCGAGACGATCTCGATCGCCGTGCAGGCCAATGCCGAAGCCTTGCTGGAAGGGCGCCTGCGCGGCCTCGACTGGGCCTTCGTACCCTATCGCCGGCCCGGCCTACCGCTGGCGCAGGCAATCGCCGAGCGGCTGAAGCCCGCGACCAACGTGCTCGTGCTTGGCAATCACGGCCTGGTGGTCGCCGCCGATACGGTCGCCGAAGCAGCCTTGCTGCTGCAACGGGTGACCGGGCTGCTCGCGCGGCCGCCGCGCCCGGCGCCGCCCCCCGATCTCGATGCGCTGCTGAGGCTCGCCTCCGGCAGCGACTACCGGCTGCCGGCCTCGACCGCCGCGCATGCCGTTGCGACCGACCTCGCCAGTTGCCGTATCGCCGCCTCCGGCAGCCTCTATCCGGATCATGTCATCTTCCTCGGTATCGGCTCGGTGATCGCCGGCCCTGGCGAGAACGCGGCGGCGGTCGTCGCCCGCAATGCAGCCGCGCCGACATCCATCCTCTTTCCCGGCAAGGGCGTGCTGATGCGCCGGGATGCCAATGCCGGCGCCGAAGCGATGGCGCGCTGCCTGGCCGACGTCGTCGCGCGCGTCGATGGCGTTGCGCGCGTAAATTATCTCAGCCCGAAGGAGAATGCCGACCTGCTGAACTGGGACGCCGAGAAATACCGCCAGCAACTCAACCGCGAAGGGACGACGCTGCAATGACGGCATTCCGCTCCAGTGTCTTGCTTTGTGTCGGGGAGGGATAGCGACCTTGGCCTTCACGCTCTCCCTCAACACCAATCCGCTGGTCAATCGCTTCGCCGATCCTGACGACCTGATCGACACCATCGCCTATGACATCGGCATAAGGGACGT
Source organism: Mesorhizobium sp. 131-3-5 (assembly GCF_016756575.1). Lineage (NCBI taxonomy): Bacteria > Pseudomonadati > Pseudomonadota > Alphaproteobacteria > Hyphomicrobiales > Phyllobacteriaceae > Mesorhizobium > Mesorhizobium sp. 131-3-5. The sequence goes on along the minus strand of NZ_AP023254.1, from coordinate 5,687,529 downwards.
GCAGCTCACGCATGAGTTCGTCAATCCCGGCTGGCCGGCGGCGACGATCGTCAAATTCGTCCGCCTGTTTCGCGGCGCGCTCGCCCGCACCGGCGTGCGTGTCACGTCCGGCATGACCGGTCCTTACGGCCGGCTCAATCATTTCGGCCATCCCGATGCCGATGTGCGCCGCTACTATGTCGACTGGTTCAAGACCTTTGCCGACATCTCGGCCGAGCTTGGCGCCAGTGGCATGGGCACGCAATTCGCCATCTTCACCCATCGCGACTTTGACGACCCCGAGCGCCGCGCGCGGTTGTTCGACATCGCGCTGGATTGCTGGCGCGAGGTCGCAGAGCATGCCCGTGCGGCCGGCCTGACCTATCTGTTCTGGGAACCGATGTCGGTTGGCCGCGAATTCGGCCACACCATCGAGAATTGCAGGATGCTGCAAGGTGCTATCGACGTCGCCGGCATGGCCATTCCGCTGGAGATGATGGTCGACATCGACCATGGCGACGTCACCTCAAGCAATCCGGCCGACATCGATCCCTATGCCTGGGCCGAAGCCTTTCCCAGGAAATCGCCGATCATCCACATCAAGCAGTCGTCGATGAACAAGGGCGGCCATTGGCCGTTCACATCAGCCTACAACAGGGATGGCCGCATCACGCCTGAAAGGCTGCTGGACACGGTGCGGCGCGGCGGCGGCACCGACAACGAGATCTGCCTCGAACTGTCATTCCGCGAGCGCGAGCCGGTCGACCATCAGGTGGTCGCCATGATCCGCGAGTCCGTCGACTACTGGGCGCCGTTCATCGAGACAGGCAGGTCCGATCTTCTGCCAAAGGCCGAATAGAAACGGGCAGGGGCCGATGCGGCTCCTGCCCGATGAACTCAGCAGATTGAAGTAGCCAGAATTCAACCGAATTTCGGATCGAGGCTGCCAGACTTGTAGCGCTTGGCCATTTCCGAGACCGGCAGCGGCTTGATCTTGGGTGCGTTGCCGGCGGTGCCGAACTGCTCGAAGCGCTCCTTGCAAAGCTTGCGCATCGCCGCCATTGCCGGCGTCAGATATTTGCGCGGATCGAACTCGCTCGGGTTTTCCGTCAGCACCTTGCGGATCGCACCGGTCAGCGCCATGCGGTTGTCGGTATCGATGTTGATCTTGCGCACGCCGTGCTTGATGCCGCGCTGGATCTCTTCCACCGGCACGCCCCAGGTCGGCTTCATCTGGCCGCCATATTTGTTGATGATCTCCTGCAATTCCTCCGGCACCGAGGACGAACCGTGCATGACCAGATGCATGTTCGGCAGGCGGCGATGGATCTCCTCGATGACGTTCATCGCCAGCACCGCGCCGTCCGGCTTGCGCGAGAATTTGTAGGCGCCGTGGCTGGTGCCCATCGCCACCGCCAGCGCATCGACATGGGTGTCGCGCACGAACTGTTCGGCCTGCACCGGGTCGGTGAGCAACTGGTCGTGGCTGATCGCGCCTTCGACGCCGTGGCCGTCCTCCTGCTCGCCGCCGCCGCTCTCCAGCGATCCCAGCACGCCGATCTCGCCTTCGACAGACACGCCACCCCAATGCGCCATGTCGACGACGCGCTTGGTGATGCCGGAATTGTAGGCGTAGTCGGCCGGCGACTTGCCGTCTTCCTTGAGCGAGCCGTCCATCATAACCGAGGTGAAGCCGTACTGGATCGCGGTGACGCAGGTGGCTTCGTTGTTGCCGTGGTCGAGATGCATGCAGACCGGGATGTCGGGATGGATCTCGACCAGCGCGTCGATCAGCTTGGCCAGCACCACGTCATTGGCATAGGCACGCGCACCGCGGCTTGCCTGCAGGATGACAGGCGATTTGGTCTCTTCCGCCGCCTCCATGATGGCGAGGCCCTGTTCCATGTTGTTCATGTTGAAGGCCGGCACGCCATAGCCGTGTTCGGCGGCGTGATCGAGCAATTGTCTCAATGTGATGCGAGCCAACGAATAGTCTCCCGTATCTGGTTTCAAACCTGGTGGTTGCGGACTGTCCGCGCATCGTCCAGCCCACCGATGCTTCTGGCCGGATTTCCGCGCAACCGCAACCGTCACAGCCCGTCGCGGCAGCAATTCTTGTTACAGAGCCGCGATCGGAGCAAACGGAATATCCCACGAATCTATCCCATTATCACAAAATATTTGATACTTTTGCGGCGGAAGCTGTTATATCTTGCGCTCGATCAAGGAGCCGCGCTTCGGGCGTGGGCGGTCAGCGGCAATGAAAAGCGACATCAGGCGGCAAGGCATTATGGAGTTTCTGATGGATGCCGGTCAGGCCGGCGTCGACGATCTCGCCTTGCGCTTTGGCGTCTCGAAGATGACCGTGCATCGCGACCTCGACGAGCTCGAGGAAAGCGGTTTCCTGCGCAAGGTGCGCGGCGGTGCTTCGATCCAGCCGAGCAGCCTGTTCGAAAGCGACTTCCGCTACCGGCAGAAGCAGGCGACCGAGGAAAAGCAGCGTCTGGCCGCGGCTGCCGTGGCCATGATCGAACCTGGCCAGACGGTGATCATCGATGACGGCTCGACGGCGGGCGGCATTGCGCGCCATCTCGCCGACCTGCGGCCGCTGACGGTGATCTCCAACAATCTGGCCGTCATCCAGGAACTGGCCGGCGCCGGAGGGATCAACCTGATCGCGCTCGGCGGCCAATACAGCAAGAAGTTCCACGGCTTCTTCGGCCTGCTGGCCGAGGCCTCGCTCAAATCGCTGCGCGCCGACGTCGCCTTCCTGTCGTCTTCGGCCATCCATGGCGCTTCCGCCTTCCACCAGGATCAGGAGGTGGTGCAGGCCAAGCGGCTGATGATGGTGGCGGCGACCCGCAAATATCTGCTGGTCGACCACGGCAAGTTCGGCCGCACGGCGCTGCATTTCCTGACGGATCTCAGCGCATTCGACGCGGTCTTCACCGGCCGGGCGCCCGAGCCGGGCGTGCGCGCGGTGCTGGATGCCGCCGGCGTTTCGCTGACGGTGATCGACAAGGGATCATGATGCCGGAAATCGGCGGATCGTGATCAGCAAAGTTAAGGAGCAGTACGCGTGGTTTACTGGGTCGGTACAAGCTGGAAGATGAACAAGACGCTCGCCGAGGCGCTGGATTTCGCGCAGCGCCTGGCCGGTTTCATTCCCGGTTTCGATGACCGCATCCAGCCTTTCGTCATCCCGCCCTTCACGGCGGTGCGCGAGGTCAAGCAGGCGCTGTCGTCGACGCACATCAAGGTCGGTGCCCAGAATATGCATTGGGCCGACGCCGGGGCCTGGACCGGCGAGATCTCGCCGCCGATGTTGAGGGATTGCGGGCTCGATCTGGTCGAACTCGGCCACAGCGAACGGCGCGAGCATTTCGGCGAGACCGACCGCACGGTTGGCCTGAAAACGGCGGCCGCCGTGAAGCACGGACTGATACCGTTGATCTGTGTCGGCGAGACGCTGGCCGAGCGCGAAAGCGGGCAGGCCGATGCCGTGCTGAGCGCCCAGGTCGAGGGCGCGCTGCAATTCCTTGAAGGCGAGGCGAAGGGCGGGAAAATCCTCTTCGCCTACGAGCCGGTCTGGGCGATCGGCGACAAGGGCATTCCGGCCAGCGCCGACTATGCCGACAAGCAGCAGGCATTGATCAAGACAGTGGCCGGCGCCCTGCTGCCGTCGGTGCCGCCGGTGCTTTATGGCGGCAGCGTCAATCCCGGCAATGCCGCCGAGCTGGTCGGCCAGCCCAATATAGACGGCCTCTTCATCGGCCGTTCCGCCTGGCAGGCGGACGGCTACATCGACATTCTCGGCCGCGCCTCGGCGGCGATCTGAAACCATCCGGACACGAAAGGGAAAAACATGAAAATAGCCATTGGAGCCGACAGCGCCGGCAAGCCGCTGCTCGATGTCATCGCCGCGCACCTTGCCACCAAATCCGGCCTGACGGTCAGCGATCTCAGCCAGGCCGGCTATTATGCCGACCTGTCGCAAAAACTCGCCCAGACCATCATCGACGGCGAGAACGATCGCGGCATCCTGTTCTGCGGCACCGGCATCGGTGTCTCGATCTCGGCCAACAAGGTGCCGGGCATCCGCGCCGCGCTCACCCACGACACCTATTCGGCCGAGCGCGCGGCGAAATCCAACAACGCGCAGATCATCACCATGGGCGCCCGTGTCATCGGCCCGGAACTGGCCAAGGCGATCGTCGATACATGGCTGGCCTCCGAGTTCGACGAACAAGGGCCCTCGGCCAGCAACGTCCAGGCGATCAACAGGCTCGACGCGGCGGCGAAACGTTAGCTCAGGCTCTTGCGTATCGCGCCGATCACGGTGACGGCCGATGCCGCGCCGGGGTCGATATGCCCGAGTGATCGCTCGCCGAGCCGCGAGGAGCGGCCCTTGGCGGCGATCATGCCCTTGGTTGCTTCCGCCCCACGCTCGGCGGCTGCCAGGGCCGCCTCGAGACACTGAGCCAAGGTCTTGCCGGCTGCACTGGCCGCGGCGGCCGCTTCGGCCGCCGGTTGCCAGGCATCGACCATCGTCTTTTCGCCCGGTTCGGCCTTGCCGCGATCCTTGATGCCCTGTGCCATGGCCTGGAACAGGGCGATGAAGTCCGCGTCCGCCAGCGTCGCCTTGCCCTTGACGGCGGCGCCGCCGCGCATGAAGGCCGTCGCATACAGCGGGCCCGAGGAAGCGCCGACGGCATTGAGGAATGATTTCGCCGCCGTGTTGAGCAGCGCCGTCGGCTCGGTCGCCGCAAGGTCGAGCGAGGCCAGCGCATCGCGCACAGCGTTGAAGCCGAGCGCCATGGCGATGCCGTGATCGGCGTCGCCAATGACGCCGTCGAGCTGGCAGAGCCGGTCCTTGTCGGCCTCGATCGCCACCGCGATCGTATCGAACATTCTTTTCAGGTCAGCGGTGTCGATGGTCACTGTTTTGCTCTTTCGTCAGCCGGCACGGAACATGGCGCAGTCGCAGGGGTGATCGAGCATGGTCTGCAATTCCTCGTCGAGATGAAAAAGCGTTACCGAGGCGCCGGCCATTTCCAGTGACGTGCAGTAATTGCCGACCCAGGTCGCGTGGGTGGAAACACCGATATCGTCGAGCCGCTGCTTGACCCGCCGGTTCATGATGTAGAGCTCCATCAGTGGCGTCGAGCCGAGCGAATTGACCAGCACAGCAACCTTGTCGCCGCGCTTGGGCGCCATCTCGGCGAAAATCTTGTCCAGCATCTCGTCGGTGATCGCGTCGGCGGTCCCGAGCTTGCCGCGGGCGATGCCGGGTTCGCCATGGATGCCCATGCCGATCTCCATTTCGTCCGCGCCGATCTCGAAATTCGGCCGCCTTGTCTGCGGCAGCGAGCAGGGCGACAGCGCCACGCCCATGGTGAAGGTGTGGTCGTTGGCCTTGCGGGCGATGCGCTCCACCTCGTCCAGGGAGAGCATCCGGTCGCAGGCCGCACCGGCCGCCTTGAAGATGAAGAAATTGCCAGCGACGCCACGGCGCTTCTGCCGCTGGTCGCGCGGCGCCGAGGCGACGTCGTCGGTGGTCAGGACGGTGCGCGCCTCGATGTCGTCCATCGCTGCCATCTCGGCCGCCATGTCGAAATTCATCACGTCGCCGGCATAGTTGCCGTACATGAACAAGACGCCGACGCCGCCGCTGACTGCCTTGGCGCATTCGAGGATCGGATCGGGCGGCGGCGAGGCAAAGACGTTGCCGATGGCCGCCGCATCCGCCAATCCCTTGCCGACAAAGCCGAGAAAGGTCGGCTCATGGCCTGAGCCGCCGCCGATCACCAGCCCGACCTTGCCGGGCCGCGGCCCGTCGCGGGCGATGATCGAGCGCGGACTGCCGTCAGCGCTCCTGAGGTGGCGAGGATGCGCGGCGAGGATCCCTTCGAGCATTTCGTCGACGGCGCGATTGCCGTCATTGATGATCTTCTTGGTCTGCACCGGCATCCTCCCCGAACTCGGTATTTCGCAAATACTACCGGGTGTTATCGCGATTTCCACCCGGCCGGGAAGATTTCATGCCGCGATCTTTTCCCGCGCGGCGAGAATTTCCACGCAGGCCCTGGCCGCTTCCTTGCCCTTGACGGTGAAGTGCTCGAAGAAGAAGCGATGGTGCTCGGCGCTGTCGTGATAATTGTGCGGCGTCAGCACCGCCGAAAGCACCGGAACGCCGGTTGATAGCTGCGCGTTCATCATGCCGTCGATGACGGCGCTGGCGACGAATTCATGCCGGTAGATGCCGCCATTGACGACGAAGGCCGTGCCGAGGATCGCGGCATAGCGGCCGGTCTGCGCCAGGGTCTTGGCATGCAGCGGGATTTCGTAGGCGCCAGGCACGTCGAAGACATCGACGGCGAAGCGATCGCCTCCGATGTCGGCCAGTTCCGCCACGAAGGCGTTGACGCACTGATCGACGATGTCGGCATGCCAGCGCGCGCGGATGACGGCGATGCGAACAGTTTCATAGTCTTTGTGGGAATGCTGATTCATGGGTCCATCCTTCCGTTTCGAACCAGAATCAGGACGCACGATACGGAATTCGTCCCGCCGGAGCGGTCCGTTTTCCGTTTCGTTCTCTTTCATCCGGACTGTAACCGTCGGCTCCGGAATCACACCGGATCTGCTGACCTTTCCGATTTCTTTTCGGAAAGCGCTCGCGGGCTTGGCCGAAACCATTACCGCCGGTGGGGATTTTCACCCCGCCCTGAGAACATTAACGGGCTTGTATGGAAGGGCAGGGGTGCCGCTGTCAACCGAGCGACGGGCCGGTGGCCAATCACGTCCTGTCAACTGGAACAATTCCGTAAAAGAACCGCTCTATCGCGTGCGCCACGCAGCCGCCGCTACGGCAACCAGCATCAGCAGCGCCGCAACCATCGCGCAGACGGCAAAGCCGAAGCTGGAATAGATCGGCCCGAAGCCGGTGGTACCGATGAAGACCGCCAGATAGGTCACCGCGCTGTTCAGGCCCATGATCGTGCCGCGCCGCGAGGGGTCGAGCGCCGAGAGGCGCATCACCAGGACATTCAGCCCGAAATGATTGGCAAGCCCCCAGATAGCCACCATGGCCAGCGTCAGGCCGAAACTGTCGCTCGTCGCGGCAATGGCGACATAGACGGCGGCGACAAGAAGATAGGCGAACGGCATGACGCGACGGGCGCCCAGGCGATCGATCACGCCGTCGAGGAGGGCAGCCGTGCCGAAGCCGATGCCGTAGGCGAGCGCGGCCCAGCCATTGGCGCTCACCGATTTGCCAAGTCCGCTGTGCAGGTGGTCGCCGAGATAGCCATAGACGCCATAGAACGCGGTCATGAAGGCCGCGCAGGCGATGAGAAGCGGCACAATGCCGGGAATGCCGAGTGCCGCCAGCGGCGTCGGTGCCGGGCCGCTCTTCCTGATGTCGCTCAATGACGTCATGGTGAGGCTGGCCAACGCCAGCATTGCCAGCACCGCGACGGCGGCGAAAACGGCGCGCCAATGCACGAGATCGGCAAGCACGGCCGAGAGCGAGACGCCGGCCACCATGCTGAGCGTCCATCCGGTCAGCACGACGCCGATGGTGCCGCTTTCGCGGCCGGGCGGCGCGATCGCCGCTGAACTCGCATAGATCGCCGGCATGGCGACGCCGGCGGCGATGCCGGCGATGAGTTGCGCCGCGACAAGCATCATCACCGTCGGTGCTGCCGCGCTGGCAACGAGGGCAATGGCCAGCAACAGCAACGCTCCTTGCAGCATCCGGCGGGCGCCGAGCCGGTCGATGTAGCGGGCAAGGAACAGGGCGCTCGCCGAGGTTCCGAGGCCAAAAGCAGCCGCCGCGACCATGACGGTCGGGACGCTGCTTTCGAAGGACAAGGCCACCGCCGGAGCTATGGGCCCCAGCACCAGCGAATTCGATCCGATCACGGCGATGCAGCCGGTCAACAGATAAGCGAGGGCTGGGATCGGCGGCCTGGCGTCTGCTGCCAGGACTGTGGCTTGATTGCTGTTCGACATATCATCATAATGGCCGTATTAAATTCCGTGGCAATCAGGATTGTCGACATGGATGAAGAAACAGATGGCGTTCTGCAGAACAGGCCTGCGCCCCGCGATATCGATGCGATTGACCGAAAAATATTAGGTGTTCTCGTCGACGACGCGACGGTCAGCTATGCCGAACTCGGCGATCGGGTCGGGCTTTCGCCGCCAGCCGCGCATGAACGGGTCAAACGCCTTCGGCGCAGCGGCGCCATTCGCGGCACGGCAGCGATCATCGACCCCAAAGCGGTGAAGAAGCCGCTGCTCGCCTTCGTGCATATCGACACCAGGGGTTGGGGCAAGACCCCGGAGCTGATGGCGGTTTCGCAATATCCGGAAGTCGAGGAGATCCACACCGTCGCCGGCGATACCTGCATGCTGTTGAAGGTCCGCACGGAAGATACGAGGGCGCTGGAAGGCCTGCTTGCTCGCCTCTACGAAACGCCCGGCGTCACCTCGACGCGCAGCTATGTGGTGCTGTCGACCTATCTTGAGCGTCCGGTGCAGCCCGGCATCACCGACACATGGCCGACGCCGGGGCACATGAGCAAGCCGTTGTACTAGCCGGTTTCGGCGCTATGCCCGTTCGGGGAACATTGCCTTCAGGCCCTCGCGCGAGGCCTTGGCGATGCCGCGCTCGGTGATGAGCCCGGTCACTAGCCGTGCAGGGGTCACGTCGAAGGCCGGGTTGGCGGCCGGCGTCGCTTCGGGCGAGATGCGTACCTGGGCGATCTCGCCGCTGGCGGTCTTGCCCCAGACCAGCGAGACCTCGTCGGCCGAACGCTGCTCGATAGGAATCTCCTCGAGCCCGTCATGCACCGTCCAGTCGATGGTCGGCGAGGGCAGCGCGACATAGAAAGGCACGTCATTGTCGGCGGCGGCGAGCGCTTTCAGATAGGTGCCGATCTTGTTGCAGACATCGCCGTCGGCGGTGGTGCGGTCGGTGCCGACGATGACCATGTCGATCGCGCCGCGCTGCATCAGATGGCCGCCGGCATTGTCGACGATCAGCGTGTGCGGAACGCGGTGGCCGGCCATCTCCCAGGCGGTGAGCTGGGCGCCCTGGTTGCGCGGCCGGGTCTCATCGACATAGACGTGGACCGGGATGCCGGCTTCCGTTGCCAGATAGATCGGCGCGGTGGCAGTGCCGTAATCGACGGTCGCCAGCCAGCCGGCATTGCAGTGGGTCAGGATATTGACCGTTTCGCCCGGCTGCTTGCGCGCCGCGATCGCCTTGATGATGGCGAGACCGTTCTCGCCGATGGCGCGGTTCAGTCCGACATCCTCGTCGGCGATCTCGGCGGCGCGCCGATAGGCGGCCGCGGCGCGTTGTTGCGTTGGCAGCGGCTTGAGGAAGCGCCGCATCTCGTCCAGCGCCCAGCGCAGATTGATCGCCGTCGGACGCGTCTCGTGCAGCGTCTCCCACACGGCATCGAGCGCTGCGTCGGACGGATCATCCGCCATCTGCATGGCGACGCCGTAAGCCGCGGTGACGCCGATCAGCGGCGCGCCGCGCACCCACATGTCGCGGATGGCGGTGGCGATTCGGGCAACCGTGCCGATCGTCTCGATGCGGAAATCATGTGGCAGCCAGCGCTGGTCGATGATCTCGACCGAACGGCCGTCGTCGCTCAGCCAGATGGTGCGGTAGTGGCGGTCGCCGACGTTCAAATGCTGCTCTCCTGTTCGATCAGCGCGGCCAGGGTGTTGACCTCGTCGATGCTGTGTATCTGGCGCCGGTTGACGGCGATGTGACGGCCGAATTTCAGCGCCTTTGCCTCGCAACTGGCGCGAAGCTCTTCATCGGCAATGGTCTCGAAATCGGCATTGTGGGCGAGGCCGAGGATGCGCCTGTGCACCTCGATGCCGGCAAAGCCGAGCAGATCGGTCCAGATCTGGTGCAGCATATGGTCGAGCGCCTGTTCGGCACCCAGCCTGTCGCCCTGATCCTCGAACAGGCTTTTTTGGTAGAGCATGCCGGTGCGCTCGCTGCGCCACAGATGCGAGAATTCGGCGCGGAACACCGCCCATGTCTCTGCGGTGACCCCAAGCAGATAGGCGCGCATCGCATCGCGCTTGCCCTTCTCCTCATGTCCGTGTTGCGAGAAGAACGACATCCAGAAATTGGCGAGCAGCATGCCGACATCGAAGGCCATCGGTCCGTAGAAGGCGAACTCCGGATCGATCATCCGGGTCTCCGTGTCGGTGACCATGATCGAGCCGGAATGCAGGTCGCCATGCAGCAATGTCTCGGCATTGGCGGCGAAAATGTGCTTCAGCCGCTGCGCCTCGACCTTGAGGTCGCGATCAGCGCGCAATTCGGCGACGACGCCGTCGAGCTGCGGCGACGTATGGCGGTTCATCTTGGCGTCGAAATAGGGATCGGAAAACACCAGGTTCTCGGTGATGTCGCAGAGGTCGACATTGTCGGCGAACAGCGCGAGATCGGCCTTGCGATCCTTGGTCACCATCGACAGGTCGGAACCGCGAAACAGCGTACGGGCCATGAACAGGCCGATATCCCTGGCGATGTTGGGCAACTGGCGCCCGTCGATCAGGGCGCGCCTGAGAATGATGTGTGGCGGCGCCAGATACTCCATGATGATCAGCGCCTGGCCTTCATCGAAATGATAGATCGCCGGCACCGAGCCCGGCGCGCGCGCCTCTTGCCTTGTCAGCGCGTGATACTCGAAGAAGGAGCGCTTCAGCGGCAGCGGCCAGCTGTCGCCGACCAGGCGGACATAGGGCAGGGCCTGCTTGACCACCGCCGCGCCGCCGGCGCCCTCGACGATGAAGACGAGGTTGAGATTGCCGTCGCCGACCTCGCGGACCTTCCACTGTGTCGTGTCCCTGCCGATCTTGGCGCACAGCGCCTCGTTCGTGCCGAGGCGCGTTGCAAGCGTCTCCACCGACAGTGCTTCGAACGGCGATTTTCCGGTCATTCGTGTCCCTCCCGCCTGTGCGCTCCGATCATAAGGGAGCCTTGACGGCGGGGCCAAGCTAGGAAGCGATCTGGCAATTGTCAATCGTGTTGACAATTGCCGATGTAGTCCATAGCGTCATGGTCAGGGAGGAACGCATGGTCGGCAATGCCGTGTTCCGTGTAGAGGGACTGAGGAAATCCTTTGGCCGTAACGAGGTGCTTGGCGGCATCTCGCTCGAGCTGCATTCCGGCCAAGTCACCGTGCTGATGGGCGCCAATGGCGCCGGCAAATCCACCCTCGTCAAGATCATCAGCGGCGTCTACGAACGCGGCGGCGGCACGATGACCCTCGCGGACCAGGATTTTGCGCCGAACACGCCGGCGGAGGCGATCCGCGCCGGTGTTGTCACCGTGCACCAGAACATCAATGACGGTGTGGTCGCCGACCTCGACGTCGCGACAAACCTCACACTCGACAGGCTGAGCGGCAAGGGCGTGCCGACGCTGTTCAATCCGGCCCGCGTGCGCCGCGAGGCCAAGGCCGTCGCCGACCGCATGGGGTTGGCTATCGATCTCAAGGCCCGCGTCAACGACCTTTCGCTGGCCGATCGCCAGATGGTGGCGATCGCGCGGGCCTTGGCGCATCAGCCGAAAGTGCTGATCCTTGACGAGCCGACCTCCTCGCTCTCCAGCGCCGAGGCCGACCGGCTGTTCGCGCTGGTCGACAGGCTGCGCGAGCAAGGCGTGGCGATCCTCTACATCTCACACCGCATGTCGGACATCAGGCGGCTTGCCGACCGCATCGTTTCGATGCGCGACGGCGTCATTTCAGGTGCCTTCGACACCAAACCGCTCGACTATGAAGGCGCGGTCAATGCCATGCTCGGCCGCAAGATCCATCTCGACCAGATCGTTGCCAGGAGTTCGGCCAAGCCGGTCCTGACGGTCGAAGGCCTGCGCATCGGGCTAGGCGCCAGGCCGATTTCGCTGACGCTTGGCGATGGCGAGGTCGTCGCCATCACCGGCCTCGTCGGCGTCGGCAAGACAGCACTTGCCGAGACGCTGTTCGGCGTGCGCAAGCCGCTGACCGGCACCATGACGATGAACGGCAAGCCCTATGCGCCGCGATCGGCCGGCGATGCGATCGCCGCCGGCGTGTTCCTCGTCGCCAAGGATCGCGCCACCAGCGGCATCGTCAGCGGCTTCAACATCGAGCGCAATGTCAGCCTGCCTTTCCTCAAGCGCATGTCGACTCTTGGCGTGCTCAAGCGCCGCCTCGAACGCGCCACCGCGCGCCGGCAGATCGAGGAACTCAGCATCGTCTGCCGTTCCGAGAAAGACGAAATGTCGGCATTGTCAGGCGGCAACCAGCAGAAGGTCATGGTTGCCCGCTGGATGGCGCAGAATGCCGCGCTGTTCATCCTCGACGAGCCCTTTCAGGGCGTCGACATCTCGGCCAGGCGCGACATTGCCGCCAAGCTGAGAGCAAGCGCCAATGGCCGCGCGACGCTCTTGTTCGTCACCGAACTCGACGAGGCGCTGGAGACGGCCGACCGCATCCTGGTGATGTCGGAACACACAATCGTCGGCGAACACCGCAACGCCGAAGTCGATCTCGATCGCCTGCTGGCCGAGGTTGCCGGCGGGCCGCTGCACAGCGCCGCCTGAGCGTGGCAGCGGCTAGAATTGGAATGGAGAGACTATGCGTCCGAGTTGGATAGGAATGGCTGCGTCGCGCGGGTGCGCTGAATGACGCTGCGCGACCACGCCATACGCTATGGGTTTATCGTCCTGTTGTTCGGGCTCGTCGCCTATTTCGCGATCGCCGCCGATGGGTTTGTCTCGCCGCAAAGTGCCGTCTTCATCTTCCAGTCGGTCGCCATCACCGGCGTGCTGGCGCTCGGCGTCACCGCCACGCTGGTCGTCGGCGGCTTCGACCTGTCGATCGGCTCGGTCGCCACATCGGCCATGATGGCGGCTGCCTATGTCATGGTGGTGTTGGAGCAGAACGCCGTCGTGGCGGTCGTTGTCTGCCTGCTCATCGGTGCCGTTGTCGGGCTGATCAACGGCTGGCTGATCGTCTATATGCGCGTGCCCGATCTCCTGGCGACGCTCGGCATGATGTTCCTGCTGGTTGGCCTGCAGCGCATCCCGACCGAAGGCCGCTCGATCGCCACCGGCATGACCATGCCAGACGGTTCGGTCGCCAATGGCAAGTTCGGCGACGCTTTCCTGGCGCTCGGCCGCCACCGCTTCGACTTCTTCATCCCGAACCTCATTCCGGTGTCGGTGGTGGTGCTGCTGGTGCTGGCCCTGCTGATCTGGTTCTTCCTCGAATACACCCGGTTCGGCCGCATGATGTACGCGGTCGGCTCCAACGAGCGTGCCGCCGAACTCGCCGGTGCGCCTGTCAAGGCATACAAGATCTGGGCCTACGTTATTTCAGGAGTTTTTGCCTCGATCGGCGGCATTTTGCTCGCCGCCCGGCTTGGACGCGGCGACATCGCCTCGGGTAATAATCTGCTGCTCGATGCGGTTGCCGCGGCGCTGATCGGCTACGCGGTGCTCGGTGCCGCCAAGCCGAACGCCTTCGGCACGGCCGTCGGCGCGCTGTTCGTCGGCATCCTGCTGCAAGGCCTGACGATGATGAACGCGCCTTACTACACGCAGGATTTTGTCAAGGGCGTGGTTCTGGTCGTCGCCCTTGTCTTCACCTTTGCCCTTTCGGGCAGGGGCAGGGGGTAGTCTCGACCGGACAGGGTTCAACAAGAGTGGAGGAAACAAGGTGAACATCACGAGAAGACTTCTGGGGAAGGTGGCGCTCGGGCTGGCCGGCGCAACCATGCTGATGCAGGTCCCGGCTTTTGCCGCGGACAAGCCGGCGCCGTTCGACAAGCCCGGCGTCAAGATCGCGCTGGTGCGCTATCTCTCGACCGGCGACTTCTTCCAGGCCTATCTCTCGGGGGTCGAGGCGCAGTCCAAGGCGCTTGGCATCGACCTGCGCGTGCTCGACAGCCGCCAGGATGCCGCCCTTCAGTCCGATATGGTCGACCAGGCCATCGCGCTTGGCGTGCAGGGTATCATCATTCAGCACGGCCTGACGGAATCGATGAAGGATGCGGCCCAGCGCGCGGTCGACGCCGGCATCAAGGTGGTGGCATTCGATGTCAATGTCGAAAACCCCAAGATCCCGCAGATCGAACAATCGGATAAAGACCTTGCCCGTCTCGCGCTCGAGCAGGCGGTGAAGGACAATGGTGATAGCTGGAATGCCGGCTATGTCTACGTCGCCGGTATCGCGCCGCTCGACCGCCGCAACGAGACCTGGGTCGACGTGAAGAAGAAATATGCCGGCATCAAGGAAGTCGCGATGTTCGGCACGCTCGACAACCCGATCGCCAACTCCGTCGCCAACCAGGCGCGCTCGGTGCTGTCGGCCCATCCCGACATCAAGGTGATGTTCGCCCCCTATGATGAATTCGCCAAGGGCGTGAAGATCGCCGTCGACGAGGCCGGCCTGAACAAGGGCATCAAGATCTATTCGGCCGACATCTCGACATCGGATATATCGGCGATGCGCGAGCCCGATAGCGCCTGGGCGGCGACCGCGGCGACCAACCCGGCCGTCGTCGGCCAGGTCTCGGTGCGCGCTCTGGCGCAACTGCTCGCCGGTGAAGATCCCGGCCACAACGTCATCGTGCCGCCGACGCTGATCACCCAGAAGGAACTGATCGACAAGGACATCAAGAACATGGAAGACCTGTCGGCCAAGCTGCCGCAGTTCGCCCATGCCGATGTCGCCATGCCGGCCTGGATGCCGAACCCGAACGCGAAGTAGGTGGCGTCATAGCGCATGTGAAAAGGGCGGCCTGCGAGCCGCCCTTTTTGTTGTCTGCTGGAAAGCCTATCGCAGCGCCGCCGCGATGTTGCCGCCGTCGACCGTCGTCACGTCGGCGGTGGTGCGTTCGGCAAGCGCGTGATGCAGGAAGGCCTGCGCCACATCCTGCGCCGTCACTTCCTGGCCAAGCAGGTTGCCGGACATGTATTCCTTCTCCGACACTCCGCGCGCGCCGGAGCGGCTGGCGATCATGGCGTCGGTCAAAAGGCCGGAGCGAATACGGTCGGCGTTGACGGCGTTCGAGCGGATGCCATGGGCGCCGTAGTCGAGCGCATATTGCCGGGACAGGAACAATGTCGCCGCCTTCGGCACGCCATAGGCGCCGAATTTCGGACCGGGATTGACCGCCTGCTTGGAGGTGTTGAACAGAAGCACGCCGCCGGTGCCCTGTTCGAGCATGATGCGCACGGCGTTCTGCGCCACCGACTGATGGGCGAAGAAATTGAGTTCGAAACTCTTGCGCAGCAGCGCATCGTCGAGCTCGCCGATCCGGCCTTCCCAGGCCGCGCCCGCATTGGAGACCAGGATGTCGACGCCGCCGAAGACTGCGACCGCTTTGTCGAAAGCGGCCCGCACCTGGACCGGGTCGGTGATGTCGGCGCCTACACCGATCGAATTGTTGCCGGCTTTCTTGGCGGCTTCATCGGCCTTTTCGGCATCGAGATCGACGACGACCGCATGGGCACCATTGTCGGCGAACAATTTTGCCGTCGCAGCCCCGATCGCGCCGGCGCCGCCGGTGATCAGCACCACCTGGCCGGTCAGCGGCTTCGGCTTGTTGGAGGCAAGCTTGGCCTGTTCGAGCGACCAGTATTCGAGCGGGAACAAATCGGCCTTGGACAGCGGATGGAAACGGCCGACGGCTTCGGCGCCGCGCACCGCCTCGATCCACATCTCGCCGACATCGGAGGCGATCCTGGCATCCTTCAGCGTGCGGCCGTGGCCGAACATGCCGAGCCCCGGCACCAGCGTCAGCCGCGGCATCGGGTCGAGCATGGTGCGCTTGACGTCGTCGAGTGCGTCATTGGTCTCGAAATAGGCACGGTACTCCTTGGCGAAAGCGTCAACATGGCTCTTGATGACGCCCTTGTAGTCGCCAACCTTGTCGGCGTCTGGCGCGGGCACCGCCATCGGTCCGGTCTTGATGCGGATCGACAGATCCGGTGTCGACACGCCGCGTCCGGCATAGTCGGCGATGGCGGCCGAATTGATGAAATCGACGATCGCGTCGGAGGTGCGGAAGTCGGAGATCATGCGATCGAAGCGGCCTTCGCCGCGCGCCACCGCAACGGCGCCGCGCAGCATCGGGGCAATGGAAGCCGGGGTCGCGAGCTTTGCCGGCAACGCTGCTTTGGCAGCCTTCGGCTTGGCATTCTCAGCGACGTACTCCTCGGCGACGTTCACATAGTGGATCATCCGGTCATAGGCCTGTTTGGCATCGTCGCCGAAGGTGAAGATGCCGTGCTTGTCGAGGATCAGTCCTTCCACCGTCGGGTCGGCATCGAAGACGTCGGCCGCCGCCTTGGCGAGGTCGAAGCCCGGCATGATGTAGGGCACATAGCCCATCTTGCTGCCGAACACCGTCTTCACCAACGGCTTCGAATCTTCCTGGTCGACGATAGCCAGGATGGCGGTCGAATGGGTGTGATCGACGAATTTGTGCGGCAGGAAGGCATGCAGCAGCGTCTCGACCGAGGGGTTGGGCGAGGAGGGGTCGATGAGGTTCGCCCGCTGCAGCGCCACCATGTCCTCATCGGCGAGCTTGTCCAGCGCGCGCGCCTTGAGCAGGGCGCGCATCTTGACCGCCGGCAGGCCCTGCGGCTCGATGACGGCCATATCCCAGCCGCTGCCCTTGACGCACAGCACATCCCATTCATCGCCGACGAGATCGGTCGCCTTGATCTTGCAGGACGTATTGCCGCCGCCATGCAGGACCAGCTGTGGCACGCCGCCCAGCAGCCGCGTCGTGTAGACGCGCAGCGCGAGGTCGCGGCCGACACCCTTTTTCGCATAGTCGGCGACGAGTTTCTCGGCCGTGTCGTCGTTCCACAAATTCTTCATGTTCGCTTCGTCCAGTTGCTGTCTTGGGTGGTGAAACAGGAATGCCGCGACGCCTTGATGACAATGCGCCGGCGAAGGGTTGCTTTTTCAGGATGCGTTTTGTGGTGCCGCTCCGGCATGATCGAGCAGCCGCTGCGCCATATGCGCGCCGACCACTAGATGCGTGCAAAGCCGGCCGGCGAGCGCCGCCAGCAATGGCTCGAACTTGCTGTCCTCCTGCACCACCATCAGGCGTTTTTCGATGGCGCGCAGCGAGGCGAGGTCAGCCGAAATGACCCGGCGGTTATAGCTGCAGTCGAGCGCCTCGCCCTTGGCGTCGATGATCTGTCCGGCGATCACGCCGGCGGCGCCGATACCGCGCAGCGCGGCCATTTCGTCCGGGTTGAGCGCGCCGCATTTGACGACGTGGCTGTCTGCATCGACGGTGCCGACGGAGAAAAGCGCGAGGTTGCAATCGCTGATGCCGGCCAGTTGTTCGCGGATCACCGGCTCGGCGCGCAGCGCACGCGCCAGCTCTTCCGTCGACAGCACCAGCGGCGCATAGAAATTAAGCCCCTTGGCGTTGAGGCGCCGCGCGATCTCCATGGTGCACTGGTCGGGCCGATAGGAGTAGGGCGCGCCGAGATTGCCGCAGAGCTGCACCACCGTGACATCCTGCAGGTCGGCATAGGACATGATGTCGGCGATCGTATAGACGGTGCGGCCCCAGGCGACGCCGATGCGGTCGCCCTTCTTGACCAGTTCGAGAAAGACGCTCGCCGCCAGCACGGCGATATCAGTCGACGGGTCCGGGATATGGCCGTTCTCCGGCGCGATCCAGACCGCGTCGAGTTTCAAGGCGTCCTCGAGCCTGCGCGCCATCACGTCGTCGGTGAACAACTGGGTCGAGGTCGAGATGTTGACGATGCCGGTCTCGCGCGCCTTGCGCAGATACATGGCCACCGAAGCACGCGAAATGTTAAGCTGGCTTGCAACCTGGTCCTGCCGCAGGCCATGCGCATAGTAGAGCCAGGCGGCTTTGTGAATGAGTTGTTCTGCCGGTCGGATCGCCATGCCGCCTCCTCGGCTGACATTAGTCACGGCTCTCGACAAAAGTCAAATTGGCATGCGTGAGTGCGATCGCCTCTAAACAAAACGCATCCGGGATGGTCGTTCTACAAAGCCAGGACAGCATAGCATTTTCGGCCATTCAGGGGGATGGCTTGACGAGAGCCCTAAGGTTAGAAAGCTCGAAAAGGACTTTTTGGGGAGGACGGGATGGGCAATCCTTACGAACAGGATCTCGACAGGAACGCGGCCAACCACCAGCCGCTGACGCCGCTCACCTATCTGGAGCGCGCGGCAAGGACGTATCCCGACCACATAGCCATCATCCACGGCCGCCAGCGCATCAGCTACCGCGATTTCTGGCGCCGCTCGCTAAAGCTCGCCTCGGCGCTGCAAAAGCACGGCATCGGCAAGGGCGACACGGTCACCGTGATGCTGTCCAACACGCCGCCAATGCTGGAGACGCATTTCGGCGTGCCGATGACCAAGGCGGTGCTGCATTCGCTCAACACCCGCCTCGACGCCGCGGTCATCGCATTCCAGCTCGACCATGCCGAGACCAAGGTGCTGATCGTCGACCGCGAATTCTCCGGCGTCGTCCGGCAGGCGCTCGATCTGGCCAAGGTCAAGCCGCTGGTCATTGACTATGACGATCCCGACTACGCCGCCGACGCCCCCTATCCGAAGGGTGAGCGGATTGGCGCGCTCGACTATGAGGATTTTGTCGCCGGCGGCGATGAGGATTTCGCCTGGTCGATGCCCGACGATGAATGGGACGCCATCTCGCTCAACTACACCTCGGGCACGACGGGCAATCCGAAGGGCGTCGTCTATCACCATCGCGGCGCCGCCCTGATGGCCTACACCAACACCATCCATGCCGGCATGGCCAAGCACGCCGTCTATCTCTGGACGCTGCCGATGTTCCACTGCAATGGCTGGTGCTTTCCATGGACGCTGGCCGTCCAGGCCGGCACCCATGTCTGCCTTCGCTGGGTGCGGCCGAAGCCGATCTACGATGCTATCGCCGATAACGGCGTCACCCATCTCTGCGGCGCGCCGGTCGTCATGTCGGTGCTGATCAATGCCAAGGATGAGGATAAGCGCACGTTCGCGCAGACGGTGACCTTCAACACCGCGGCCGCGCCGCCGCCGGAAGCCGTGCTGTCGGGCATGGCCGATGCCGGTTTTGCCGTCACCCATCTCTATGGCCTGACTGAGACCTATGGCCCGGCCGTGGTCAACGAATGGCACGGCGAATGGGACGATCTTGCCAAGGGCGAGCGCAGCGCCAAGAAGGCAAGGCAGGGCGTGCGCTATGCCGCGCTCGAAGGCCTGACCGTCATGGATCCCGAGACGATGCAGGCGACGCCGGCCGACGGCGAAACCATCGGCGAGGTCATGTTCCGCGGCAATATCGTCATGAAGGGCTATCTCAAGAACCGCAAGGCGAGCAACGAAGCCTTCGCCGGTGGCTGGTTCCATTCCGGCGATCTCGGCGTCATGCATCCCGATGGCTACATCCAGCTCAAGGATCGTTCCAAGGACATCATCATTTCGGGTGGCGAGAACATTTCCTCGATCGAGGTCGAGGATGCGCTCTACAAGCACCCGTCCGTCGCCTCCTGCGGCGTTGTGGCGCGCCATGACGACAAATGGGGCGAAGTACCGGTTGCCTATGTCGAGCTGAAGCCCGGCAAGACGGCGACCGAGGCCGAGATCATCGGGCACTGCCGTTCGCTGCTTGCCCGCTTCAAAGTGCCGAAAGCGGTGATTTTCGCCGAGATTCCAAAGACCTCGACCGGCAAGATCCAGAAATTCCGGCTGCGGGAAATGGCCAAACTCGCCTGAAGCGCCGGCGGCTTCTTCAAAAATATTTTGAGTTGCCCGCATCCTTGGGCCGCTTGGTGACGTCTGTTGGATGTCACCATCTGTCACTATCTTGTACGCGTACGTCGATTTCGCGTTGACATCCCATCTTCTTCAATTTACGACTGACGAAAATTGAAATTCGTCACTTGTCAAACGAAAGAGCTATGTCCGAAGCCGCCAACATCATGGTCGATGCCGCCAGACAGGAGAATGTGACGCGCATTCTCGACTGCGCCGAGCGCCTGTTCCGGCACTACGGCTACGGTAAGACCAATGTTGCCGACATTGCCCGCGAGCTCGGCATGTCGCCGGCCAACATCTACCGTTTCTTTGCCTCCAAGGTTGAAATCCACCAGGCGGTGTGCGGCCGGATGCTCGGGGCCAGCTACAAGATGGCCTACGAGATCATGCGCCTGCCGATTGGTGCCGAGGAGCGGCTTCGTCGCTACATCCATGCGCAATACAAGATGACGCTGGAGACCATGCTCGATGCGCAGAAGGTCCATGAGATGGTCATCGTCGCGCTGGAGCGCGACTGGGGCGTCATCGACAAGCACATCGACAGCATCCACGATCTCTTCGCGGAGGTGATACGCGAGGGTATCGAGACCGGCGAGTTCGCCGAGCAGGACCCGGTGACCGCGTCACGCTGCTTCGGCGCCGCCACAATCATCCTTTGCCATCCGCAGATGGTGGCGCAGTGCCTTGCCAAGACCAACCGGGCGATGCCCGACGACCTGATCGACTATGCGATCAAGGCCTTGAAGAAATAGCCGCCGCCCGCCGGGCGCCGGTCGACAGTTCATCTCCAGTTCGGGAGTGCCAAGGTGTCTTTGTCCCATTCCATTATTCGCCGGTTGCCGGTCGCGGGCCTGTTCGTCGCGGCGCTTGGGCTTGCCGGCTGCAGCCAGGAGAAGGCCGAGGTCAAGGAGATCATCCGCCCGGTCAAGGTCGTCGAAATCGCCCAGGTGCATGACTCCCGCATGCTCTCCTATTCGGGTTCCGTGCGGGCCCGCACCGAAAGCGCCCTGGCTTTCCGCGTCAACGGCAAGATCACCGAGCGCCTTGTCGACATCGGTCAGCACGTGGCGCCGGGCGATGTGCTGGCCCGTATCGATCCCACCGACTACGACCTTTCGGTAAAAAGCGCGCAGGCAGCGCTTGATGCCGCCGAACGGCAGGTCGAGACGACGGAGCTAGCGCGCAAGCGCGCCGAGCAGCTTTTCACCAAAAACTTCGCGCCGAAATCGCAGCTCGAACAGGCGACGCTGACCCATGACCAGGCGGTCGCCACGCGCGACTCCGCCCGTTCGTCGCTTGACCAGGCCAAGAACCAGGTCGGCTATACCGACCTCAAGGCCGACAGGGACGGCATCGTCACGGCTGTCAACGCCGATGTCGGCCAGGTGGTCGGCTCCGGCACGCCTGTGGTCACTGTCGCGGTCGACGGCGAAAAGGAAGTGCTGATCGCGGTGCCGGAAATGGAGATCGCCGAGTTCAAGCCGGGCAAGTCAGTCAAGGCGGGCTTCTGGTCCGACAGCACGCTGGCGCTCGACGGCAAGGTCCGCGAGGTTGCCGGCAGCGCCGATCCGCAGTCGCGCACCTTCGCCGTCCGTGTCAGCCTGCCCAATGATCCCCGCGTGCTTCTAGGCATGACCGCCAATATCGAGGCCTCGGCCGCCAACGAGAAGCAACTGGTTTCGATCCCCTTGAGCGCCTTGGCTGAGAAAGACAGCCAGTCGATCGTCTGGACCGTTGATCGTGGCGCCGACACCGTTCATGCCCGTCCGGTGACGGTTGCCAAGTTCGCCGCCGATGGCGTGCGTGTGGCCGAGGGATTGAAGCCCGGCGACATCGTGGTCGCCGCGGGGACGCAGTTCATGACCGAGAATCTCAGGGTGAAGCTCGCCGGCGGCGTGGCGCAGCAATCAGCGTCCGCCGAGGGCGACGACGCCAGCCGGCTGCGCTGAGGACAGATAGGTCGGCCGCGCGTTCTCGCGGCCGCAGGTTTCCGGGCGGCGTGCGCCCGAAGGTTGAGACGTCACGGCCGATGTACCCCCGCATCGACTTAGCGTCCCACCGCGATGAGTGTCTCTCCGCTCGGAAGGCCTCGCCGCCCGGAAGCCAGATCGAACGCAGATGATTTCGTTTCGCGCGCGGCGCTTCTTCGAAGTGCCAGGCGCCGGCAAACAAGCAAAGTGGACCTGCAACGATGACGACCTCCACTGAAGAAAAGCGGCCCTTCAACCTGTCGCGCTGGGCCATCGGCCATCCCTCCATCGCGCGCTTCCTGTTCGGGCTGATCATCATCGCCGGAGCCCTCGGCCTGATGCGCATGGGCCAGAAGGAAGACCCCGATTTCACCTTCCGGGTAATGGTCGTGCAGGCGATTTGGCCGGGCTCCTCGATCCAGGAGATGGAAGACCAGGTCGTCAACAAGATCGAGCGCAAGCTCCAGGAAACACCGCATCTCGACTTCGTGCGATCCTTCACGCGCGCCGGCAGCGCCATCATCACCGTGCAGATCAAGGGCGACACCAACGCCGCCGAGGTGGCGGACGCCTTCTATCAGGTGCGCAAGAAGGTCGGCGACATCTCCGGCGACCTGCCGCAAGGCCTGCTCGGTCCCTATTTCAACGATGAGTTCGGCGACACCTTCATCACCCTGCACTCGATCAGCGGTGACGGGTTCTCCTATCCAGAGCTGAAGAAGTTCGCCATCCAGGCGCGCGACATGCTGTTGACCACGCCTGGCGTCGAGAAGGCCGTCATCATTGGCGATCAGCCGGAAAAGCTCTATATCGACGTTTCGTCCAAGGCGCTCGCCGAGCGTGGCTTGACGCTGCCCGACCTGCAGAACGCTATCAAGGGCCAGAACAATGTCGATCCGGCCGGTGCCGTCGACACCGGCGTCAATTCGGTGCGCATCTCCGTCGAAGGCGACGTCACCAAGGCCGCCGATATCAGGGAATTGCGCCTGCGTGCCGGCGGGCAAGTCACCCGTCTCGGCGACATCGCCACCGTGACCTCCGGGCTCGAGGATCCCTTCCAGCGCAAATACCGTTTCAACGGTCTTGACAGCGTGCAGCTTGGCGTCGTCATGGCCAAGGGTTTCAAGGTCACCGATGTCGGCAAGGATGTCGAGGCGACCTACAAGCGCTTTGAAGAAGCGCTGCCCTATGGCGTGTCGGTCGACCAGATTTCCGACCAGCCGGGCGTCGTCACGGATGCGGTGGCCGAATTCATGCATGCCCTCGGCGAGGCGCTGCTGATCGTGCTTGTCGTCTCGTTCCTGTCGATCGGCTGGCGTTCGGGGCTGGTCATCGCCATCGCCATTCCGCTGGTTCTGGCCGCTACCTTCGCCATCATGTACGAGCTCGGCATCGACCTGCAGCGTATTTCGCTGGGCGCCCTGATCATCGCGCTCGGCCTGCTTGTCGACGATGCCATGATCGTCGTCGAGATGATGGAGCGTAAGCTGGAGGAGGGGCTGGTCAAGATCGAGGCCGCGAGCTTCGCTTATACATCGACCGCATTCCCGATGCTGACGGGCACGCTGATCACCACCGCCGGCTTCATCCCGGTCGGCTTCGCCGCCTCCACGGCCGGCGAATATGTGCGCACCCTGTTCTATGTCGTCGGCATCGCGTTGATCGTGTCGTGGTTCGTCGCGGTCTATTTCACGCCGTGGCTCGGCAACATGATCCTCAAGCAGCGCAAGCATGCCGGCAGCCATCATGATGTCTTCGACACGCGCTTCTACCGCCGGCTGCGCTCGACCGTCGGCTGGGCGGTGCGCCACCGCATAATCGTGCTCGTCATGACGCTGGTGACTTTCGGCACCAGCCTGTGGGCGTTCCAGTTCATCCCGCAGAACTTCTTCCCGCAATCGTCGCGGCCGGAAATCCTGGTCGACCTCTGGCTGCCGGAAGGCACCAGCATCAAGGAGGTCGAGGCGCAGGCCAAGGCGCTGGAAGCCAAGATGATGGACGACAAGGACAAGCGCTTCATCGCCACCTATATCGGCGAGGGCGCGCCGCGCTTCTTCCTGCCGCTCGACCAGCAACTGCGCAACCCAAACTTCGCCCAGATGCTGGTGATGGCCAATGACGAGCCGGCGCGCGAGCGGCTGATCGTCAAGCTGCGCACGGTTCTGGCCGAGGATTTCCCCTCGATCCGCGCCAAGGTCGACCGCCTGTTCCTCGGCCCGCCGACCGGCTGGCCGGTTCAGATGCGCGTCATGGGTCCCGACCGCCAGGAGGTGCGCCGCATCGCCGACCAGGTGAAGGCGAAATTCCGCGAGGATCCGTTGCTGGGCGCGGTGCATGACGATTGGCTTGAGCCGGTGCCGGCGATGAAGCTGGTCATCGACCAGGATCGCGCCCGGGCGCTAGGCGTCACCTCGCAACGCATCCGCCAGATGCTGCAGGCGACCATGGCCGGTGCGCCGCTCGACGACTTCCGCGACGGCGAGGAGACGGTCTCCATCGTTGCCCGCGAGCCGGATGCCAGCCGCAGCCTGCTGTCCTCGGTCGACTCGGTGTATATCCCGACCGATTTCGGCGGCTTCGTGCCGTTGTCGCAGGTGGCCAAGGTGGTACCGGTGCTTGAGCAAGGCATCGAATGGCGTCGCGACCGCCTGCCGACCATCAGCGTGAGGGCAACGCTGCCCGACGGCGTGCAGTCCAACGATGTCGTCACCAAGATGTACAAGGACATGCAGGGCCTGCGCGACGGCCTGGCGCCCGGCTACAAGATCCAGATCCAGGGCGGTGCCGAGGATTCGGCCGAAAGCCAGGCCTCGATCGCCGCCAAGGCGCCGATCATGCTGGCCATCATCGTGGTGCTCTTGATGATCCAGCTGCAGAACTTCGGCAAGGCGATGCTGGTGCTGGCCACCGGTCCGCTCGGCATCATTGGTGCGGCTGCCGCGCTTTTGATCAGCGGTGCGCCGTTCGGCTTCGTCGCCATCCTCGGCGTGATCGCGCTGCTCGGCATCATCATGCGCAACTCGATCATCCTGGTCGACCAGATCGACCAGGACATCGCCAGAGGCATGGAGCGCTCGGAGGCCATCATCGGCTCGGCTGTGCGCCGTTTCCGGGCGATCGTGCTGACGGCGATGACGGCGGTGCTGGCGCTGATCCCGATATCGCGCGCCGTGTTCTGGGGCCCGCTCGCCTACGCCATGATGGGCGGCATCGTGGTTGCCACCGTGCTGACCATCCTGGTGCTGCCGGCAGGTTACGCGCTGTTCTTCGGCCGCGAGCCGAAGAAGGCGGTGAACAGCGAGCAGGCGCCCGAGCCAGAGTTGGCGACCGAGCGGCCGCAACTGGCCCTGGCCGCGGAATAGAGCTGTTCTATCGCATCATCCGCCATCGGCTATGGCGGATGATGCGGCGTGACGGCTGCTCCGTTGCGCCGATGAAAATGCTCCCCGATGCCGATTCTGCAAAACAGAATTCCTTCCCAGGGCCGCAAAGCGGTTCCATCCTGCGCGACACCGGAGCGGCAACGCTCGTCCTCATCAGGGTGTCTTTCCATGACAGAAAAACGGCAATTGCGGCTTGGCGCCTTCATGCGCCCGGTCAGCTTGCACACCGGCGCCTGGCGCTATCCCGGCGCCTATCCCGACGCCAACTTCAACTTCGCGCATCTGAAGCGCTTCGCCCAGACGCTGGAAGCCGCGAAGTTCGACGCCTTCTTCATGGCCGACCATCTGGCCGTGCTCAACATGCCGATCGAGGCGCTGCGCCGCAGCCACACCGTCACCTCGTTCGAGCCGTTCACGCTGCTGTCGGCGCTGGCCGCCGTCACCGATCATATCGGTCTCGTTGCCACCGCGTCGACGACCTTCGACGCGCCCTATCACATTGCGCGCCGTTTCGCGTCGCTCGACCATATCAGCGGCGGCCGTGCCGGCTGGAACATCGTCACCACGTCCAACCCGGATGCGGCGCTCAATTTCGGGCTGGACGAACATGTCGAGCATGACGAGCGCTATCACCGGGCGCGGGAATTCTACGATGTCGTGACCGGCCTGTGGGACAGTTTTGCCGACGACGCCTTCATCCGCGATGCCGAGAGCGGGCTCTATTTCGATCCCGCCAAACTGCATGTGCTGGACCACAAGGGCGAGCACATCTCGGTGCGCGGGCCGCTCAACATTGCGCGGCCGGTACAAGGCTGGCCGGTCATCGTTCAGGCTGGTGCCTCGGAAGCCGGGCGGCAGCTGGCGGCCGAGACGGCGGAGGTGATTTTCGCCGCCCATGGCGATCTTGCCGCCGGGCAGCGCTTCTATGCCGACGTCAAGGGCAGGGCACAGAAACTCGGCCGCTCCCGCGACGACATCAAGATCCTGCCTGGCGCTTTCGTCATCGTCGGCGACAGTGTCGAGGACGCGCGGGCCAAGCGGGCGAAGCTCGACAGCCTGGTTTATTATGAAAGCGGCATTGCCTCGCTATCGATCGCGCTTGGGCATGATGCGTCGGCCTTTGATCCTGACGCCGCTTTGCCTGACATACCGGAGACCAATGCCTCGAAGAGCAGCCGCGAGCGCGTCATCGAGCTTGCCCGGAACGAAAACCTGACGGTGCGCCAGCTTGCCCAGCGGCTGGGCGGTTATTCCGGCCTCGCCTTCGTCGGCACACCGCAAACCATTGCCGACGAGATGGAGGAATGGCTTGTCACCGAGGGATCGGACGGCTTCAACATCATGTTTCCCTATCTGCCCGCCGGGCTCGACGATTTCGTCGAGAAAGTGGTGCCCGAGCTGCAGCGGCGCGGCATCTTCAGGCGGCAGTATGAGGGATCGACGCTGCGCGAGAATCTCGGCCTGAAGCGGCCGCCCAACCGGTTCTTCGAAGACGCGAAATCGGCAGTTCGCAAGGCTGGTTGATGCGAGGCTCTGGTCGGTGGCCGAAAAGAATCGGGCGCGCCGAAGCGCGCCCTATGTCTGATAAATCGGCCTGTCAGATGACGAATATCCAGTTGGCGATCAGCATCACCGCCACGCCGGCGACCAGCGTCAGATAGGGCAGCATGCCTGCTTTCTTCACCGCCAGGTCCGCTCCCGTCATGCCGAGATCGGCCAGCATGTGGTCGGGGAACTTGCCCTTGTCCTGGATGTAGTGGCGGAAGCAGAACACCGGGATGATCAGCGCCGCCGTGATCAGCCCAGCCCACAGCGCCATCGGGTTCCACACCTTGGCGCCGGCACCCATGAAGATGGCGTTGACGTAGGCGAAGATCGCTCCGATCCCGAGAAGCCAGGTCGGCGCTTTCCACGGCCGTGCGATATGGCCGTTGTCGATGCGATGGATCCAGCCGGCATTGAGGTTGAGGAAGTTGAAGATGATGTAGCCGCAGTTCGACACGGCGAGGATGAAGAAGAAGCTTGTCGCGTCGGCCGAGGCGATGGCCAGCACGATCAGGTTGAAGCAGAGGTCGGTCCACATCGCCCGTGTCGGGGCGCCATGTTCGTTGACGTGGCTGAGATAGCGCGGCAGCCAGCCATCGACCGAGCCCTGATAGAGCGTGCGCGAGGAGCCGGCCATCGCCGTCATGATGCACAGGACCAGCGCCAGGATCATCAGCATCACCAAGAGGCTGTGGATGATCTTGCCGCCGCCGACCATGCCGGCCAGTGCATCCGCCACGCCGGAGCCGTCGACGATCGGTGTCGCCAGCATGCCGTTCAAGCCGAGCACGCCCTGGAAGGTGAAGGGCACCAGGATGAACAGAAGCATGCAAAGCAGGCCGGAATAGAAGATGGCCTTGAACGTGTCGGTGCCGGGGTTCTTGAACTCGGAGGTGTAGCAGACGGCGGTTTCGAAGCCGTAGGTCGACCAGGCGGCGATGAACATGCCGCCGAGCACCAGCGTCCAGCCGGCGATGTTCCAGGCGCCCGGGTCCGGCGCATAGGCGGCGGCCAGCGGCACCAGCGGCGAGAAGTTGGCCCAGTTGATCTGTCCGGTGAAGATCGGCACGACGCCGACGATCAGCATCGGGATGATGACCAGCAGGCCGATATATTTCTGCACATTGGCCGTGCCGAGGATGCCGCGATGCTGGATCGAGAAGATGATCAGCATCAGCACCGCGCCGATGAAGAAGGTCGCGTTGAGCGTGAAGGAAACCGGACCCAGCGTGTGGCTGTACAGCGTCCAGTTGCGGATCGCCGGTGTCGCGGCCGCGGTCACCGCGGTGATGGCGTCGGCGGGCGCCGTTCCGGCATGCGCCGCTATATAGGCGACGACATCAGGCGAGGTCTCGGTGAACAACGGCACCGGCGCCAGCGCATTGAGGATATAGGCTGCGGCGATCGAGCAGCCGAGCGACAGCACCGGCGACCAAGCGAACCAGTTGCACCACACCGACAGCGGCGCGATGAACTTGGAGTAGCGCAGCCAGGCGGTGGCGCCGTAGATAGAGGCGCCGCCCGACTTGTTCGGGAACAGGCCGGCGATCTCGGCATAGGTGAAGGATTGCAGGAAGCCCATGATCATGGAGACCGTCCAGATCAGGAAAGCCAGTGTCCCCGTCGTGCCGGCGATGCCGCCGATCGAAAACAGGACCAGCGCCGGAACGCCGCTCGCCACCCAGAAGGCGCCGCGCCAGTCGATATGCCTGAGCAGCTTGCTTTCGGCAGGCTGCTCGAGGGCCGTGCTTATGGTGCTCATGTCAGTGACTTCCCCTTTTTCCAGTGTTCCCCGCCAGCGATGCCTCGACTTTGCGAAGCTTGCTCCCCGGCACATGACGACTCCGGTGTTTCCACTCAGTCGTATTTTTTTCTTAGGAGTGAAGATTGATCCGGCGCGCTTTCACGTCAAGCGTTTTGTGACGCCGTGCACATCACGCTTGCGCGCGTACGCTCTTCCCTTCTCCCCTTGTGGGAGAAGGTGTCGCCGAAGGCGACGGATGAGCGACTATCTGAGGTGTCAAGTTGCATTTGCGAATTCGTTACGCGCGTCGCGTGCTTTTGCATTGAGAATGACGAGCAGCTTGCGGGCGAGCGCAATGCGGATGACCATTTTCTCCTTTCCGGCAGTCTGCAACCGTTGCTTGAAAGCTGCCAGATGCGGATCATATTTGGCAACGATGCTGGCAACGAGAAAGAGGACGCCGCGCGGCCCTGCCCGACCGCCGCGCACTGGTCTTCGACCGCTGCGCTTGCCACTGTCATTGGCGATCGGCGCCAGGCCGGCCAACTTGGCGATGGCCTTGTTGGAGAGGATGCCGATCTCCGGCAACTGCGCCATCAGCCGCGCCACGGTGCGAGAGGCAACACCCTTGAGCGAGCGGAAGGCTCGGTCGAGGCATGCCCACAGCGGATCGTCATCGATGAGCGTGGCGATCTCACCTTCGAGCCTGCGGCTCTGGCGCGCAAGCAGCGCGATCACTTCATCGAGGCTGGCGATAGTTTCGGCGTCGGCGGTGCTCTTGCGCTGCTTTTGAATGGTGAGATCTCCTCCCACCTGGGAAAGCCGCGCAACCAGCGCCTTGAGCCGCTGCTGGGCCGCGCTCGGCGGCGGCGTCGGCTTGAGCCGCTTGACGGCACCATAACGGGCAATCACGGCGGCATCGATTCTGTCGGTCTTCTCCAGGAAACCCATTGCCTCGGCGAAGTAGCGAACGCTCCTCGCGTTGGCCATGCCGCAGGGTTGGCCCATCTCCCACAAGAGCAGGAAGGCCAGCCGTTCGTAGCCGCCACTGGCCTCCATGATGACGAGTTCGACATCATGGTTCTGACACCAGGCGGCCAGATCGGCGATGCCTGCCGCATCGTTGGCGAAGCGGTTTGCCGCTCCCATCGGCTCGATATGAGCGTCGAGCCAGTCTTTCGAAATATCTATTCCACAGAGGGTCGTGTTCACGGTAACCTGCCTTGTGCGTGCGATTGGAGCCAAGCGACTATTCGGTCGTGCGTGACGAAGACGAAGATCCCAGGCTCATCCACGGTTGTAGCCGCAGGGGTGTCGGGCGACTTCGCCAAGCCTCGAATCGGATGGCCGTCCGGTTCGAGGCTCAGTCGCTTCCATCGCACAAAGTCTCCTCCGTGCAGATACAAGGGGTGTTCCAGCGAAGTGAGACGCTGGCATTCCCTGGAGCACCCCTCAACCGTCTCGGCGCTGCGCGCCGATCCACCTTCTCCCACAAGGGCAGCAGTCACGAGCGAGGTCTGGTCTTCTGCGGATCGTAATGGGCGAAGGCGACGACGCGCGCCGGCAGCCGCTTGGCATGGCCGTCGAGCTTGCCGATCTCGACTTCGGTACCAACAGCCGCATGGGTGACGTCGAGCCTGGCCAGCGCAATGTTCTTGTTCAGCACCGGCGAGCGCATGCCCGAGGTGACGACGCCGATCTGGGCACGTCCGACATGCACACAATCGCCATGGCCGACCGCGACATTGCTGTCGATGTCGAGCCCGACCAGTTTGTTCTGCGGGTTCTCCTTGCGTCGGATCAGCGCGTCGCGGCCGATGAAATCGTCGGTCTTGCTCTTCAGCGGCACGGTGAAGCCGATGCCGGCCTCGAACGGATCGGTCTGGTCGGAAAATTCATAACCGGCGAAGATCAGCCCGGCCTCGATGCGCACCATGTCGAGCGCCTGCAGCCCCATCGGCTTCAGCCCGTGCGGCTGGCCGGCTTCCCAGATGGCGTCGAACACTTTTTCGGCGTCGCGCGGATGGCACCAGATCTCATAGCCGAGCTCGCCGGTATAGCCGGTGCGCGAGACGACGATCGGAATGCCGTTGCCGCCGCCGATGCGGGCGACCGCGAAGCGGAACCATTCGAGCTCATCGATCGACGGCTGCAGCGGCGAAGTCCAGATCACTTCTCTAAGGATATCGCGGCTCTTTGGACCCTGTACGGCGACATTGTGCATCTGGTCGGTCGACGACCGCACCAGCACGTTGAGGCCGAGCTTTGTCGCCGTTTCGCGCAGCCATTCGCCGGACAGATCGTCGCCGCCAACCCAGCGGAAATTGTCCTTGCCGAGCCTGAGCAGCGTGCCGTCATCGATCATGCCGCCATGCTCGTAGCACATGGCGGAGTAGACGACCTGGCCGACGCCAAGTTTTTTCACGTCGCGGGTCAGCGTGTATTGCAGCAGCGCTTCGGAATCCGGGCCGGTGACCTCGAATTTTCTGAGCGGCGACAGGTCCATGATCACGGCGTCCTGCCGACAGGCCCAGTACTCGGCGATGGCGCCTTCCCTAGCGAAGGAATTGGCCAGCCAGTAGCCCCTGTATTCCGAGAAATTGCGGGTGTGCTTGGCAAAGCTCGAATGAAAGGATGTCTCGCGGGTCATTTTCGGTTCCGAATCGGGCGTCATGCGTCTGGCGATCGCTCGCGAGAATTTGTGCTGGCCGGAATAGGTCCGCACATGGATGTCGGTGAGATCCCAGCCATTGGCCGGCGTCGTGTCGTCGGGACAGGCGGAGGAGACGCAGATGATGTCGGTCAGCGCCCTGAGCAGCACATAGTCGCCCGGCCGCGACCATGGCTCGTCGGAAACCATCACGCCATGCGCATCGATCGCCGTGTTGAAGAAGAAGTTGATCGCCATCCAGCCGGCGCGGGGGTTCACACCTTTGTCCGACAGGGCGCTGTTGAAATTCTCCGAGCAGTTGGTGTGGCCGGGATAGCCGATATCGTCGTAATATTTGGCGGCACACGCCAGTGCGAAGGCATCATGCCGGCCGCATGTGTCCTGCACCACCTCGACCAGCGGCTCCATGTCCTGGTCGTAATATTTGGAATGCAGGCCGGGCATCGGATAGCTCGACCCCATCAGCGTGCGGGTCGTCGTCACATCGAGCGGATGGTCGAGGCCCTTGTCCAGCTTGCGCGCCGAGAAGCACTGGAAATCGGTGCATTGGCGCCCGTCGACATCGATGATCTGCAAATAGTCGCCGGCCTTGACGAAGTAGGATTCCGCCGTTGCCGAATGGACGCGCAGATCGAGCACCGGATCGGCGAGGGGATTGGCCAACTGCGATTTTGTTTTCAGGCGGATCGTGGCGCGGCGCACGATGACGGTGAGCGGTGTCGCCGTATCATGGCCGTCGACCAGCATCGGCCCGCCGGGCGCAGCGATGATTATAGAGCCGTCGCGCGTGACGGTGAAACTCTGTTCCGTACCGGCGGGTGTTGTGCTGCCGAACACGCGCAGCGCCTTTGCCTGATCGAGCACCACCTGCCGGCGCGCCAGTCCGCGGCGCAGGGACGCGAGGCTGTCATCGCCCTCGGCGAGGAGCGCCTTGATACCCGCGGCATTGCTGTTGGATTTCTCGCCAAAGATGCCGGGATCGGTGATGCCTGTGGTGTCCCAGGCCAGCAACTCGCAGGCCTGGCCGCCTTCGGCATTGCGCACCGTGATCGTGTCGCCGGCTTCGACCTCGATCAGTACCGCGCCATTGCCTTGGATCGTGTAGCGTTCCAGGCCCGGCGGCAGCGCGATCTGGCCGGGCCTCAGGATGAGGCTCGGGCGCGGCGGTCCGGCTGTGATTGTTGGGTAGGGCGACTGGCTCATCTCAGCCTTGCGGTTCGAGAAACAAGTTTGCCTGTGTGTGAAATTATTTTAGCAGCAAGAATAGCAGCGCGATTGCGTTTGGCAAGGCGAAGGGCGCATCTTCCCTTCTCCCCTTGTGGGAGAAAGTGGATCGGCGCGCAGTGCCGAGACGGTTGAGGGGTGCGTGACGGAGTGCCGTCATTGCCAAGCTGGAACACCCCTCATCCGACCGAGCTTCGCTCGGCCACCTTCTCCCACAAGGGGAGAAGGGAGGAGCGCGCACGAGCGCTACGCCAAATCTTCTGAATGCCCGACAACCACGCCATACTCAGCAGCCGAATCCAGCATCGTGTGCCATAGGCTTTCGGCGAAAGTCGCGAACACCAGCACGTTGAACACAGCCTGCCCATCTGCCTGATCATTTCCGCGCCACATCGTGACACTGGTGTGATCCATCGACGTGGCCGCCGCCGCACCGACAGCAAACACACTGGGATGCAGATCGATAGACGACATCTTGGCCAACATCGCTCGCGCCTTGGCGCCGGAGACGGCGATCAGCACCCGCGCATGCGATTGGTCGGACAGTGAAGCCGATCCAGCACGGAGAGGAGCGAGCGCCGCCATCGCGTGCTTGCGTCCCTTCGACAGAATGAAAAACTGATCCGGTCCCGACCAGATCAGCGTGGCATCAGCCGTGCCGACCGCCTTCGGCGTTTCTGGAGCGGCAACACCAAAGCGACCTTTGGCGGCCTTGGCCAGCTCCGCCGTCTTGCCGCGCCGCGCCATCACCTGGACGAGGTCGAAATTGCGGATCTCGGTCAGCGTCACGCCGGCATCGCCATGCGCGCCATACCGCCCCACCGCGAGCACGCGATCGAGCGGACTGCGAACGTCCCAGGAAAACTCAGCCACGCTGGCGCCCTCCATCCGGATCGTAGAAAACGGGATTGCAGAGCTCGACGTCATAGTCCTCGCCGCGTATCGGGTCATGCGCATGGACGATCTCGCCGATGCGCTCGCGTCCGCGCTCGACAAGCGCGAGCCCGATCCACTGGTCTGATGTCGGCGAGAAGCAGACCGAGGTGACATAGCCCTGGTCGTTGCCTGGTCCGGGCGTCTGCCCCTTCGGGATGATGTGCGCGCCCGAGCGCAGCCGGCGCGCTCTGTCCGTCGGCTTGATGCCGACCACGACCTGCCGGTCCGGCGCGGCCAGCGCCTCGCGGCCGGCCATGACGCGGCCGATAAAGTCCTTCTTGGTCGAAATCATCTTGCCTAGGCCAAGATCGGCGGCCGTCGTCGTGCCGCTCAGTTCCGGTCCGGCTATGTGACCCTTTTCGATGCGCATGACGCCAAGCGCTTCGGTGCCGTAAGGCGTGACGCCGAACGGTTTGCCGGCCAGCATCAGATTGCGCGCCATCGCGTCGCCGTAGCGTGCCGGAACCGAAATCTCGAAGGCCATCTCGCCGGAGAAGGAGATGCGGAACAGCCTTGCCTTGATGCCGCCGCGCAAGGCGACTTCGCGCGCGCCCATGAACGGAAAACCTTCGTTGGAGAGGTCCTCCGCCGGGTCGACGATCTCCTTCAGCAGATCGCGGGTCTTCGGCCCGGCGATCGAGAATTGCGCCCACTGGTCGGAGACCGAGGTCAGTTGCACGTCGAGCTCGGGAAACAGCACCTGCCGGCAGAATTCGAGATGCTGCATCACCAGCCCGGCCTTGGCCGTGGTGGTGGTCAGGAAATAATGATCTTCGGCCAACCGTGACGTCGTGCCGTCATCATAGACGATGCCGTCTTCCCGCAGCATCAGCCCATAGCGCGCCTTGCCGACCGCGAGGTTGGAGAAGGTGTTGATGTAGACGCGGTCGAGGAAGGCGCCGGCATCCGGGCCAAGCACGTCGATCTTGCCGAGTGTCGAGACATCGCAGAAACCGACGCCGCTTCGCACCGCCTTGACCTCGCGCGTCACCGATTCCAGCCAGTCCTTCTCGCCGGCGCGGGGGTACCACTGAGCCCGCTTCCAGAGTCCTGTGTCAACGAAAACAGCACCCTGTTCGGCGGCCCAGTGATGCGACGGCGTCAGCCGCGTCGCATGAAAGGTCTCGTCGCGATGATGGCCGGCAAAGGCGCCGATGGCGACCGGCACGTAAGGCGGCCGGTAGATGGTGGTGCCGGTCTCAGGAATGGACTTGCCGGTCACCGCAGCCATGATGGCGAGGCCGGCGACGTTGGACGTCTTGCCCTGGTCGGTCGCCATGCCGAGCGTGGTGTAGCGCTTCAGATGCTCGACCGATTCAAAACCCTCGCGCTGAGCCAGTTCGATGTCGGAGGCGGTGACATCGTGCTGGTAGTCGACGAAGGCCTTGCCCTTGCCGGTGACGTGCCAGAGCGGCGTCAGCGAAAAGGCTTCGTCGTCGGCGACAGGCGCGGTGCCTGCCTTGCCATTGTGTCCGGCATCGTGTGCCGCGGCCGCGCCGGCGGCAAACCCTTGGGCGAGGCAGACGCCAAGTCCGAAATCGCCGTTGGCGGCGCCCGCCGCGACCATGCCGGGAGGCGCGCCGTCGGGCACGAAGGCGGCGATGTCGTCGCGCCATTTCGGCCGGCCGCGATGATAGGAGGTGAGCCCGACCGCCGGGTTCCAGCCGCCGGAAACCGCCAGCCCGTCGGCCTCGACTTCGGCGCGTGCGCCGCCGGTCAGCGACACCGCGATCTTTTTGACGCCGTCCTTGCCGCCATCGACGCCGGTCACGGAGCCGTGCAGCACCGGGAAGCCACCCTTGGAGGCGAGCGAGCGATGTGCGGGCGACACGTCAGGCCGCGCGTCGATCACCGCCGCGATTTGCAATCCCGCGCCGAGTGCTGTCTCGACCGTGCGCCAGCCATCCTCATTGTTGGTGAACAGCGCGATGCGCTTTGCAGGAGCGGCGGCATAGCGTCCGACATAGGTTCGCATTGCCGAAGCCATCATCACGCCGGGGGTGTCGTTGCCGGCAAAGACGATCGGTCGCTCGAGGGCGCCGGCCGCGACCACGCAGCGCTTGGCCACGATGCGCCACATCCGCTGGCGCACCTGATGTTCGGGTGGCGAGGGCAGGTGGTCGTTGACCCGCTCCAGCGCGCCATAGGTGCCGCCGTCATAGACGCCGAACAGCGTCGTGCGGGTCATGAGGCGGACATCGGGCATTGCCGCCAGTTCGGCCAGCGTCCGCGACAGCCATTCGGCGGCCGGCAGGCCATCGATCGTGCCGCCATCCGACAGCAGGCGGCCGCCGAACGCAAAATCCTCTTCGCACAGGATGACGCGGGCGCCGCTGCGGCCGGCGGCCAACGCCGCCGCCAGACCGGCCGGACCGGACCCGGCGATCAGCACATCGCAATGCGCCCAGGCCTTGTCGTAGTGGTCGGGATCGGCGACGCCCGCAGCGCGGCCGAGGCCGGCGGCGCGGCGGATCGCCGGCTCATAGATGGCTTCCCAGAACTTCGCCGGCCACATGAAGGTCTTGTAGTAGAAGCCGGCGACGAAGATCGGCGCGAACAGCTGGTTCACCGACATCACGTCGAAGCGCAGCGACGGCCAGCGATTCTGGCTGGCGGCCTCGAGCCCCTCATAGAGTTCGGCCGTCGTCGCCTTGGTGTTCGGCTCGCGCCGTGCGCCGGTGCGCAGTTCGACCAGCGCGTTGGGTTCTTCCGAACCCGCGGTCAGGATGCCACGCGGGCGATGGTATTTGAACGAGCGGCCGACCAGCTTGACGCCATTGGCGATCAGCGCTGAGGCCAGCGTGTCGCCCTGGAAGCCGGAGAAAGTCTTGCCGTCGAAGCGGAAGTTCAGTGGCGCGGAACGGTCGATGAGACCGCCATTGCCCAACCGGTTTGTCTGCGCGCCGGCCATCACGCGCCGACCTTCGCCGCACCGGCGCCCGCAGCCGGCTCGACCGCAGAAATCTCATGCGTCAGCGTGTTGCGGGTGACCTTCAGCCATGCCCGGCAGCCGCCGCCGTGATACCAGTTCTCGCTCATCACGCCGGCGACATTGTCGCGCAGATAGACATAGTCGTAGACCGCTTCCTCACCGGCATCCGCCGCCGGCCGCACCGGTTTGGCGTCGCCGAGATAGGTGAACTCGCCGAGTTCGCGTTCGCCGCAGAAGGGACAGACAATGCGCATGATTTTCCGGCCGTCCTCAGTGCAGGTTCGGTTGGGCGCCCTGGCCCTTTTCGTCGATCATGGCGCCAGTCCGGAACCGGTCGAGGCGGAACCGTGCAGCCTCTTCATGCGGCGTGTCGCGGGCCAGAAGATGGGCAAAGACGAAGCCTGAGCCGGGCGTCGCCTTGAAGCCGCCATAGCACCAGCCGGCGTTGAGATAGAGGCCTTCAACTGGCGTCTTGTCGATGATCGGCGAGCCGTCCATCGACATGTCCATGATGCCGCCCCACTGGCGCAAAAGCCGCACGCGCCCGATCATCGGCATCAGCGCCATGCCGCCCTCGCAGACATCCTCCATCACAGGCAGATTGCCGCGCTGGGCGTAGGAATTGTAGCCGTCAATGTCGCCGCCGAAGACAAGGCCGCCCTTATCCGACTGGCTGACATAGAAATGGCCGGCGCCGAAGGTCATGACGTTGGGGATCAGCGGCTTGATCGCCTCGGAGACGAAGGCCTGCAGCACGTGGCTTTCGATCGGCAGGCGCAGGCCCGCCATATCAGCGACGCGCGACGAGGAGCCGGCGACCGCCATGCCGACCTTGCCGGCGCCGATCCTGCCGCGCGAGGTTTCCACGCCGCTCACCTTGCCGTTGGCATCCCTGACAAAGCCGGTCACCTCGCAATTCTGGATGATGTCGACGCCGAGCTCGCTCGCCGCATGGGCATAGCCCCAGACCACGGCATCGTGCCGCGCCGTGCCGCCGCGCCGCTGCAACAGCCCGCCTTGCACGGGGAAACGCGCATTGTCGAAGTTCAGGAACGGCATCATCTTCTTGACCGCCGCGAGGTCGAGCAGTTCGGCGTCGATGCCGTTAATGCGCATGGTGTTGCCTCGCCGCGCATAGGCGTCGCGCTGCGCGTCGGAATGGTAGAGGTTGATGACGCCGCGCTGGCTGACCATCGCATTGTAGTTGAGGTCTTGCTCCATCCGCTCCCACAGCTTCATCGACAATTCGTAGAAGCCGGTATTGCCGGGCAGGCCGTAATTGGAGCGGATGATTGTGGTGTTGCGGCCGGCATTGCCGGAGCCGATCCAGCCTTTTTCCAGCACCGCGACATTCCTGATGCCGTACTCGCTGGCCAGGAACCAGGCGGTGGCCAGGCCATGGCCGCCACCGCCGATGATCACTACGTCGTAGCGATCTTTCGGCGTGGCGTCGCGCCAGGTGCGCTGCCAGTTCTTGTGGCCGGACAAGGCGGCGCGGGCGAGCGAGAAGATCGAGTATTTCATCAGTTCATTCCGAGGTCGCTCGCACCGGCAGGGAATTTTCTTGACGCATCGGATTTGCCCGAAAACCGTGTGACACTTTTCGGTCCGATGCGCCTAGATATCCAGCGTGTGGTCGCGCTCCCATTGCGTGAAGTGCGAAGCATAGGAATTCCATTCCTGGTGCTTCAGCTTTAGGTATGCCGACGAGAATTCCTCACCCAGCGCCGCCTTGAGTGATTTGTCCTTGTCGAACTCGCGCAGTGCGTCGAGCAGGTTGAGTGGCAGTTTCGGCGCGCCCTTCACCGTGTGGCCGTGCTGGTACATGTCGATGTCGTAGCGCTTGCCGGGATCGGCCTTGGAGCGGATGCCGTCGAGGCCGGCGGCAATGATCACGGCCTGCAAGAGATAGGGGTTTGCCGCACCATCGGGCAGGCGCAGCTCGAAGCGGCCGGGGCCCGGCACGCGCACCATGTGGGTGCGGTTGTTGCCGGTCCACGTCACCGTGTTCGGCGCCCAGGTGGCGCCGGAAATCGTGCGCGGGGCATTGATGCGCTTGTAGGAATTGACCGTCGGGTTGGTGATCGCGGCGAGTGCGGAGGCATGCTTCATGATGCCGCCGAGGAAGTGCTTGCCCTTGGCCGATAGGCCGAGCTCCATCGAATTGTCGGCGAAGACATTGGTCTTGCCCGCCTTGTCCCACACCGAGATGTGGGCATGGCAGCCATTGCCGGTCAGGCCCTGGAAGGGTTTCGGCATGAAGGTGGCCCGCAGGCCGTGCTTCTCGGCCACCGACTTGACCATGAATTTGAAGAAGGAGTGCTTGTCGGCGGTGGCGAGCACGTCGTCGAAGGCCCAGTTCATCTCGAACTGGCCGTTGGCGTCCTCATGGTCGTTCTGGTAGGGGCCCCAGCCGAGTTCCAGCATGTGGTCGCAGATCTCGGCGATGACGTCGTAGCGTCGCATCACCGCCTGCTGGTCGTAGCAGGGCTTCGAGGCCGTGTCGTATTGGTCAGAGATGACGCTGCCGTCCGGCGAGATCAGGAAGAACTCGGCCTCGACGCCGGTCTTGACATGCATGCCGTCGCCGGCCGCCTCCGCGATCAGCCGCCGCAATGTGTTGCGCGGCGTCTGGTCGACCTCCTTGTCGTCCATGATGCAGTTGGCGGCGACCCAGGCCACTTCCTTTTTCCATGGCAACTGGATGACCGAGTCCGGATCCGGCACCGCGAGCA
This sequence comes from Mesorhizobium sp. 131-3-5, assembly GCF_016756575.1. Classification (NCBI taxonomy): domain Bacteria; kingdom Pseudomonadati; phylum Pseudomonadota; class Alphaproteobacteria; order Hyphomicrobiales; family Phyllobacteriaceae; genus Mesorhizobium; species Mesorhizobium sp. 131-3-5. Next base: position 5,648,548 of record NZ_AP023254.1, on the reverse strand, counting down.
TGTCGGGATGCGCCGGCGTCAGGTCGAGCCAGGTGGCGAAGCCGGCAAAGCCGGCGCCATCCTTCTGCATGTCTGATATCGCCTGCGCCGGCACCAGCTTGGCGCGCTGGCCACCGAACAGGTCGGTGTATGAAATCATGAAATATTTGACGCCGTTCTTTTTGGCGAAAGCGGCGAGATCGTTCCCCATTATAGTTCCTCGTTTATGGTATTTGGATGCTGTTTTAGAAGCCGTTCTTCCCCGGTATCCAGTTGGTGCCGGCGAGCGGCACGCCGGCCATGGCGGCTGCCTCGATCGTCAGGGCGACGAGATCCTCGGGTTCGAGATTGTGCAGGCTGTTCTTGCCGCAGGCCCGCGCAATCGTCTGCGCCTCAAGCGTCATCACCTTGAGGTAGTTGGCGAGCCGCCGTCCAGCAGCGATCGGATCGACCCGCTTCATCAGCTCCGGGTCCTGTGTGGTGATGCCGGCGGGATCGCGGCCTTCATGCCAGTCATCATAGGCGCCGGCCGTGGTGCCGAGTTCGTTGTACTCCGCCTCCCAGCGGGGATCGTTGTCGCCGAGCGCGACGAGAGCAGCCGTGCCGATCGAGACCGCATCGACGCCGAGTGCAAGCGCCTTGGCGACATCGGCGCCGTTGCGGATGCCGCCGGAGACGATCAGCTGCACCTTGCGGTGCATGCCGAGATCCTGCAGCGCCTGCACCGCGGGCCTTATGCAGGCGAGCGTCGGCTGGCCGACATTCTCGATGAACACTTCCTGCGTTGCCGCCGTGCCGCCCTGCATGCCGTCGACGACGACGACATCGGCGCCGGCCTTCACCGCAAGCGCGGTATCGTAATAGGGGCGGGCGCCGCCGACCTTGACGTAGATCGGCTTCTCCCAGTCGGTGATTTCGCGCAGTTCGAGGATCTTGATCTCGAGATCGTCCGGGCCGGTCCAGTCGGGATGGCGCGAGGCCGAGCGCTGGTCGATGCCCTTGGGCAGGGTGCGCATTTCGGCGACGCGGTCGGAAATCTTCTGGCCGAGCAGCATGCCGCCGCCGCCGGGCTTGGCGCCCTGGCCGACAACCACCTCGATCGCATCGGCGCGGCGCAGGTCGCGCAAATTCATGCCATAGCGTGACGGCAGATATTGATAGACCAGCTGCTTGGAATGGCCGCGCTCTTCCTCGGTCATGCCGCCGTCGCCCGTGGTGGTCGAGGTGCCCGCCAGGGTCGCGCCGCGTCCGAGCGCTTCCTTGGCCGGGCCGGAGAGCGAACCAAAGCTCATGCCGGCAATGGTGATCGGTATCTTCAACTCGATCGGCTTCTTGGCATGGCGCGAGCCGAGCACTACTGATGTGTCGCAGCGCTCGCGATAACCTTCGAGCGGATAGCGCGAGATTGAGGCGCCGAGGAACAGCAGGTCGTCGAAATGCGGCAGCTTGCGCTTGGCGCCGGCGCCCCGGATGTCATAGATGCCGGTCGCCGCGGCACGGCGGATTTCGGAAAGCGTGTAGTCGTCGAAGGTCGCGGATTTGCGCGGCGTCGTCGGCGGGTTGCGATAGGTCATGCTGCCTCAATACGCGTCGGCGTTGTCGATATTGAAATTGTAGAGGGTGCGCGCCGAGCCGTAGCGCTTGAACTCCGATGGCTTGACGCCGGTGACGCCGGCGCGGTCGAGCAGCCCCTGAAGCAGTTCCAGGTGTTCGGCCCGCATCTCCTTGGCGATGCAGTCGGCGCCGAGGCTGTCGACCTTGCCGCGCACGAACAGCCGCGCCTCGTAGATGGAGTCGCCCAGCGCATCGCCGGCATCACCTAGCACCACCAGATTGCCGGACTGCGCCATGAAGGCCGACATGTGGCCGATATTACCGTGCACGACGATATCGATGCCTTTCATCGAGATGCCGCAGCGCGACGAGGCATTGCCCTCGATGACCAGCAGGCCGCCCTTGCCGGTGGCGCCGGCATATTGGCTGGCGTCGCCTTTCACGATGATCGAGCCCGACATCATATTCTCGCCGACGCCGGGTCCGGCCGAGCCGTGCACGGTGATGGTGCTGCCGGAATTCATACCGCCGCAGTAGTAGCCGACGCTGCCGCGCACATCGATGGTGATGGGCTGGTCGACGCCGACGGCGACCGAATGGCTGCCCTTTGGATGCAGCACTTCCCACGCCGTTTCGTTGGAACCGGGCGTCAGATTGTGCAGCGCCTGGTTAAGCTCGCGCAGCGACGACACATCGAGATCGAAGATCCGGGAGGCCTGATCGTGCGACGCCGCCTTTGAAAGTTTGGTTGCCGGCATGAACTCAATGCTCCCAGAAATAGACGGTTGCGGGTTCCGGTTCCCAGACCCTCGCATTGTCTATGCCGGGCAGTTTGGTCAGCGCGCGATATTCCGAGCCGAAGGCGACATACTGGTCGGTTTCGGCCATGACGGCGGGCTTGCAGGCGATCGGGTCGCGCACCACGCCAAAACCGTTCTTGGTGCCGACGACGAAGGTGAAGAAGCCGTCGAGGTCCGAAAGCGTGCCTTCCAGCGCTTCGCCGAGGTTCTTGCCATGCGCCATCTGCGAGGAGAGATAGGCGGCCGCGACCTCGGTATCGTTCTCGGTCTCGAATTTCATGCCCTCACGGATCAGCTCGCGGCGGACATTGTTGTGGTTGGAGAGCGAGCCATTGTGCACCAGGCACTGGTCGGCGCCGGTCGAGAAGGGATGCGCGCCCATCGTCGTCACCGCGGATTCCGTCGCCATGCGGGTGTGGCCGATACCATGCGTGCCGCTCATCTTGCGGACGTCGAAGCGATCGACAACCGCCTCCGGCAGTCCGACTTCCTTGTAGATCTCGACGACGTCGCCGGCGCCCATGATGCGGATGTCGGGGCGCAGCGCCTGGATCGCCTCGCGCGCTTCGTCGATCTTGGCAGGCGCGGTCCTGACAACGGCATGGGTCGACTTCACCGCAATGCTCACGGGCGCACCGATGGCCTTGGCAAGCTCGGTATCGAGGTCGCGAAAATCGCGCGCGGGCTTCGCCGACTGGATGGTGATCTTGGCCTCATTGCTGGAAGGCGCGCCATAGATGGCGATGCCTGCGCTGTCGGGCCCGCGGTCACTGAGCGATACCAGCATCTCCGACAGCATCGCGCCGAGCTTCGGCTCCAGCGACTTGTCCTTTAAAAACAGTCCGACAATTCCACACATGTCAGCCTCCCGGCGTTTGTAGCTAGAAGATGATGTATCGGATGAGTCCCGCAAATTCAATCATATGAAAAAAATTTTCCTGTAGTTACGTATGTGGCGCAATGCCGCTTTGCGAATTATCACTGCCCTGCGCGGCATTGTGAACCCATTGGGCATGGCGGATACGGGCGAGCTTGTAGGCGTCCAAGATGGATAGCGCATAGATCAGCAAGCCGCCGGCGTGACGGCCGATGAAGCTGGCGTCGGGCGGCGCGATCTTGGCGGTCACCCAAGCCAGGATCACCATGAAGAAAAGGAACTGCAGCCCGCGCACCGGCACGCCCAGAATGACATGGCCGCTTGCCGGCAGCACGATTGACGCGCCGAGGACGAGATAAGGGCTCACCGGTGCCGGCTGCGTATTCAAACTGGTCATGCGGCTTGCCGTTCGCTTTGGTTGATGGCGTCGCGCAGTGCCGAGAGCGAGGCGAGCAGCCGCTCGATCAGCGCTGGATCGATCTGTGCCTCACCGAACGCGGCCTGCCGGAAAACGCCGTAGCGCGCCCGTTCGGCCTCGGCCAGCAGCCACACGATGCGCACGCCGTTTGGCGTGATCAGCAGTTCCTTGGCGCGCCCTTCCGAAAAGGGTTCCAGATGTTCGGCGATGATGCCTTGCGGGAAACGCGTGCCGCGGCGGTCGGTCCGCAGCACCGCCTCGGCCGGAAATCCCGGCGCCTTCGGCAGCGTATGCTGGAGGTGATCGAAATTGGAGAAGGTCGTCGGCGAGCCCGGCCGCATCATCATGTCGAACGTCGCTGGCACGGCTACCTTTTCGGTGATCGAAACGCTGAGCCAGCGCGCCGGGAGTTTTCGTGTCGCCAGCGTGTCTACGATGGTGCGCAACTGGACGCGCTGGCCGTTCCACGAGCCTTCCCAGGTGACGACACCGGCGGTGCCGTCCAAAACATCAGCGGCGTCGGCGACAATGGTGCGTATGCTGGCCTCCTCGGCGGCGAGTGCCGCCAATGCCCTGTTGCGGCTGCGCCGCGCCAGCCACGCAAGATGGAGGACGAGAGCCAGGACAATGACCCCGGCGAGCAGTGCTGATGTCACTTCGGACATTTGTCATGTCTGGCCCGCCAAGGATCGGGGCGGGCCGTCTCCCATCAATAGCCCTGCGGTTTCGGCCACGGCATGGTGAACTGGTCGCCGCGCCGCACGAATTTGTAGCGGTAGAAATGGAACCACAGCGAGATCAGGAAATAGAAGATGGTCATCGCGATCAGCTGCGAGCCGAAACCGAGGAAGATGGCGAAGAAGGTCACCACGCAAAGGCAGAACAGCACGATCGCCGGCAGCGGATGGAACGGGTGCGTGTAGCCACGGCGGATCGTGCCGAGGGGCCACTTCTTGCGGAACATCATGATGTTGATGCTCATGAAGGTGTATTGCAGCACGCCCGACAGGATCGAGAAGGTGATCGCCTGGTTGAGGTCGGCAATGAAGGCGAAGGCAAGCGCGATCGGCAGCAGGAACAGGATCGAGCGGTAGGGCGTGCGGTATTTCGGATGCACCGCCGAGAACCAGCTCGGCAGATAGCGGTCGCGGCCGAGCGAGAACCATGCGCGCGCTGCATCGTTGATGCAGCCATTGGCGGAGGCCAGCGCCGCCAGCAGCGTTGCGATGAACAAGAGGTTTTCCAGCAGCGGGCTGCCGGTCAGCTTGCCGGCGTCCCACAAGGGATAATAGGTGATGCCGAGATATTCCCAGGGCATCAGCGAGGCGCAGACATACCAGGTCATGGCGGCGGCGATCAAAAGCGTGATCATGCCGGCCATCGTGCCGTAGGGCAGCGAGCGGGCCGGCGAACGCACTTCCTCGGCCGCCTGCGTGGTGCCTTCGATGCCGAGATAATACCAGATGCCGAACTGGAAGGCGGCGATGACGCCGATCCAGCCATAGGGCAGCGCATTGCCCGGCGTCACCAACTCGTTGAGCTTCAGCACCGCGCCTTGCGTCCACGGGCTGACCGAGAAGAACAGGATGACGATCGAGACATAGGCAATTGCGGTGATGACGAAGTTGACGTTGAGCGTCATCAGCACGCCGCGATAGTTGAGCCAGGCCAGCACGACGATGGTGGCGGCGATGAAGGAATTGTGCGTGAGCCCTTCGACGCCGGCCTTGGCGACGATGGTGTCGCCCAGCAGGATCGCGTCCGAGACTTCGAGCATCGTGTAGGCGAAGACCAGGAACAGCGCGACGTTGAAGGCCATCAGCGGCCCGACAATATGCTTGGCCTGCGCGTATTGGCCGCCGGCCGCGGCGACCGTCGACGTTACCTCGGAATCGATCATGGCGACCGAGGTATAGAGCAGCCCGACGATCCAGCAGACGATCAGCGCGGCGAGCGCGCCGCCCTTGTCGGCCGAAAAATTCCAGCCGGTGAATTCACCGACCAGAACGATGCCGACGCCGAGTGCCCAGACATGGGATGGGCCGAGCACCCGCAGCAGTGAAACCCTGTCGCCGTGAATTGCCGGTTCAAGTACGGTCGTCGTCATTGTTCGTCCCCACTCAAATCCGGTGTTTCTCGGAAACGGCTTCAAGCTCGCCTTCGCGTGACGAGGTCAGAACGTCTTCGGAATAGGTCGTGTCGACCTTGAACCAGTCGTAGAGCATCCACAGCGCGAGCACGATCGAGATGCCCCAGCATGCGTAAGAGAGTGAAATCCACATGGTGCGTCCCCGATTGCTTGTCTTCGGAACTCTTACTTGTCGTCGAATTTTTCGTTGATGACGTCGCGATATTCGCGGTCGGAGGCTCGGAACAGGAAGACGAAATAACCGATCAGCACCGCCGCCATGATGATCAGCGTCGGCCAGTCGATGACATAGTGGAACCGGTTCTGGATGACGTCATGCGCCGTCTCGGGCGTGTAGCCGAGCTTCTCCCAGATGGCGGCCATGGTCGGGTTCTGGCCAAGCGCTTCCCAGGTCTTGGCATCGAGCGCGTCGATGGATTTGGCGGCTCCGGCAAGGCCGAGCTTCAGCGGCAGCCACAACGCCACGAAGATGGCGACCACAACGACGACGATATCGAAAACCTGGCCGGCCTTGCTCTGCTCCGGCGGCGTATAGCGCGACATTTCTTGTACCCCTCAGGACTGGCGGTTGCGGGATGCGTCGGCGTTCTTGATGTCGAGGCCGTAGATGAAGTCCTTGTCTTCCTTGTAGTGTTTGACCATCGCCAGGATCGCGGCCGTGTTGAAGATCAGCACGGCTGCAGCGGCGATCGCGACGACGGCCTTGATGCCGGCGTGCGGGATGTATGGCCACGTCATGAACAGGACGAAGAGGATCGTCGCCCACAGGCAGATGATCAGCAGCGCGGATCCGCGCAAATCGGAACGGTACAGCACCTCGATGCGCTGCTGCAGGTCTGACATCGGTTTTTCCCCTTTTTTCGACGCCCCGGTTCCGAATCCACCGCGCATCGCTCTCTTTCAAGAGAGTGAAATTTTTTTCATAAATTCAGGCCGTTTACCGCAATTGTCAAGACGAATTTACGCTGAGTTAACCGTTTGCTTGGGGTGATGAATTTTGCCTGACAATGAAATTATTTGCTTTCAGGGGATTGCGGCCCTCCCGCGTTTGCGGTCAATATTCAACCCAAAGCTCCGGCCTTCAAGCCAAGGAGCGGGGAACAGTGGATTTTTGAACGGAGGACGATCGGATGACGGCATCCTGGAGATTTTCGACCCTGGCGGATCGCCATCGCGCGCTGGGTTCGAAGCTCGAAGACTGGAGCGGCATGGGCACCGCCTGGACCTACGACAAGGATGCTGACGAAGAGTACATCGCCATCCGCACCAAGGCCGGGCTGATGGATGTGTCGGGCCTGAAGAAGGTGCACATCACAGGGCCGCACGCCTCGCATCTCATCGATCTCGCAACCACCCGCGACGTCGAAAAGATCTATCCCGGCAAATCGGCCTATGCCTGCATGCTCAACGAGGCGGGAAAATTCACCGACGACTGCATCCTCTACCGCACCGGCCCGAACAGCTGGATGGTCGTGCATGGCTCGGGCACCGGCCATGAGGAATTGCAGCGCGCCGCGATGGGCCGCGATGTCTCGCTGCGCTTCGACGACAATCTGCACGATCTGTCGCTGCAGGGGCCGACCGCGGTCGACTATCTGGCCAAGCATGTGCCGGGGATTCGCGACCTCAACTATTTCCATCACATGCAGACGCAGCTGTTCGGTTTCCCCGTCATGATCTCGCGCACCGGCTATACCGGCGAGCGCGGCTACGAAATCTTCTGCCGCGGCCAGGATGCCGGCACGATCTGGGACAGGATCCTCGACGAGGGCAAGAGCGTCGGCATCATTCCCTGCCGCTTCACCACGCTCGACATGCTGCGCGTCGAAAGCTACCTGCTGTTCTATCCCTACGACAATTCGCAAAAATATCCGTTCGAGAATGAAGGTCCTGGCGACACGCTGTGGGAACTCGGCCTCGACTTCACCGTCAGCCCCGGCAAGACCGGCTTCCGTGGGGCCGAGGAACATTACCGCCTGAAGGGCAAGGAGCGTTTCAAGATTTTTGGCGTGCTGCTCGACGGCAAGGAGCCGGCCGACGAGGGCGCGCCGGTCTATCGCGACGGCAAAAAGGTCGGCGTGGTGACCTGCGCCATGTATTCGCCGCTGGTCAAGAAATCGATGGGTATCGCCCGTCTCGACGTCGACTGCGCGGTCAAGGACACCGAGCTCGAAATCCGCAACAAGAGCGGATCGATCAAAGCGACGGCGCAGCCATTGCCGTTCGACGATCCCAAGAAGACCAAGCGCACGGCGAAAGGCTGAGGCATACTCAACAGCGAGAGGTTCGAGGCACGAAGACTTAAATGGCAGCCAAAAGCATCATCAGCCGGCCGGTCTACGGAACGCTCTCTCCGCAGCCCGGCAAACATCATCTTTTCATCGCCGATGCCGAAGGTGCGCTCGCTATTTCAGATATGGCCGCAAAAGCGCCCGCCGGGTTTTTCGATGGCGCCGAAATCGACTTTATCCCGGGTCCGGACAACAAACACGTCGCCACCCTCGAAGCGCTGAAGCCGGCGCAGTTTCATCTCGCGCCATCCTTTGCCAGCCTGCTGCCGAGGCTGAAGCAGACGCTGGGCAATGCGCATATGGGCCTGCGCCTCTACCTCGCCGGCACCGAGGGATTGATCGGCCAGGCCATGCAGGTGGCGCTCGAAGCCGGTATCGACCACACCTCGATGCAGACCGAGCATCGCGGCTCGCTGGCCAGGCGCATGCAGTGCGTGCACTGCAAGGGCATCACCGAGAACGTCACGACACAGCCAGCAGCCTGTTCGCATTGCGGCCTGCTGCTTCTGGTGCGCGATCACTATTCGCGGCGCCTCGCCGCTTTCCAGGGTGTCTGCATCAACGCCGAGGATCGCTCGGAGATCCCTCCAATCGAGGAGGCCTTCCCATGAGCACCGGCACCACCAAGCTCGATGTCGTCGTCAGCGATGTCGTCCCGGTCAACGAACTGGTCACCCGCTTCCATTTCCGTCGCCGCGACGGCGAGCTGTTGCCGACCTTTTCCGGCGGTGCGCATGTCGTGGTGGAGATGCGCGATGGCGATCGCACGAGGCTCAATCCCTATTCGCTGATGGGTTCGCCGCTCGACACGCGCGAATACACGATCTCGGTGCGCCGCGACGATGTCGGCCGCGGCGGCTCGCTGTTCATGCACCGGTCCGTCAAGCCGGGCCTGGAGATGGTGATAAGCTATCCCGTCAATTTGTTTTCGCTCGATCTCAGGGCGAAGAAGCACTTGATGCTGGCCGGCGGTATCGGCATCACGCCCTTCATGGCGCAGACAGCGCAACTGGCGGGCGAGGGCGGCAATTTCGAACTGCACTACACCTGCCGGACCGCCTCTCTGGGCACTTATGCCGACGTGCTGCGGGAGCGCTACGACAGGCGCATCCGGCTCTACCATGACGACCGTGACGAGCGCATCGATCTCGACCGGCTGCTGTCGACGCAGCCGCTCGGCACGCATCTCTATGTCTGCGGCCCCGCTGGCATGATCAACTGGGTGCGCGACCGCGCGGCCGCCTTGGGCTGGCCATCGGAGGCCGTGCATTTCGAGCATTTCGCGGCACCCCAGCCCGGCCTGCCTTTCGATGTGACGCTGGCTGTCAGCGGCAAGACGATCCGCGTTGATGAACAGCAGAGCCTGCTGGAAGCGATCGAGGCCGCCGGTGTCGATCCGCCCTATCTCTGCCGAGGCGGCGTCTGCGGCCAATGCGAAACCAATGTCATCTCTTACGATGGCAAGTTCATCCACAACGACCACTGGCTGAGCGAGGAAGACCACCGCTCGGGCTGCAAGATCATGCCATGCGTGTCGCGCTTCGAGGGCCGGTCGCTGGTGCTGGAAAGATAGGAGGCGAGCTTGGGCATCACCTTTCGCAAGGAAACCTTCCGCGACGATTTCACCTTCAGGAACAGCCCGGAGCACATCAGGCGGTTCCCGTTCCCGTTCCATGAAGACGCCTACATGTATGCGGTCAACATCGAGCCGCACGTCGTCGGGCCGAAGGGCAGCGTGCTGGAGAATCTGATCGATGTCGACGAGCACTACGTCGCCGAGATGCAGGACCGCGCTTTGGTGCTCGCCGAGGATCCGCTGCGCTGCCAGTCGCTGCCGCATATGACGCTGGCCGGCTGGGATCTGCTCGAACTGCTGATGGAACAGCAGGCGCTGGGCTATCCCGAGCATTTCACGCTGACGCGGGACGGCGACCGTTGGCGCTGGATCAACCGGCCGCTCGGCATCGACGACACCTTCACATTCGGCGACACCTCGACCCTGCCTTACGGGCCGATGGAATACATCACCCGCCAGAGCCAGGGCGATTTCTGCATCCTCGATCAGCGCGACGGCAATCTGTGGATGGATGCCGGCATGGTCACCACCCAGGCCGACTGGTCGCTGGATTTCGACATCGGCATGAATTTTTTCGAGTGGCATGCACCGGTGCCGCTGGCGCATGAGAAGGGGATTTTCACGCGGGCGCTGAAATTCCTCACCAACATCCAGCAGGGCAAGCCGGCGCGGCGCCTCAACTGGACGATGACCATCAATCCGCGCCTCGATACCAGCCCGGAAAATTACCACAAATGGGGTCCGGACCGGACGACCGTGACGCCCGAGAATGTCGGCGACAAGGTGCATCTGCGCGTCGAGCTGCAAAGCTTCTGGCGGCTGCCGCGCTCCAACGGCATCGTCTTCCCGATCCGCTGCTACCTGATCAAGATGGACGAGCTGGTGACGCAGCCGAAATGGGCACGCCGCCTGCACCGCGTCATCCGCGACCTGCCCGAGGAACTCGCCACCTACAAGGGTCTGACACGGTACCGGCCGGCGCTGGTCGAGTGGCTGTCGAAGCTGGATGATGGCAGCGCGACCAGCCCGGGTTTTGGGCCCGATTAACCCGCGCTGTTCTGCGGATAGCAGATGATCGACAGATACCGCATCGGCAGTTTCGTCAGCTGCTCCGGGCCGTGCGGCGCGTCGGCGTCGAAGAACAGGCTGTCGCCCGGCTTCATCGGATAGAGGTTGCTGCCGTGCCGGTAAACGACTTCGCCCTCCAACATATAGAGGAACTCCATGCCCTCGTGCTGGAAGGTCGGGAACACATCCGAATCCTCGGTCAGCGTGATCAGGTAGGGTTCGACGACGACACCGCTGGTGTTCGACCCGATATGGCCGAGCAGATTGTACTGGTGGCCGGCGCGCGTGCCGCGGCGCTCGACATCCAGGCCTTCGCCGGCCTTGACGAAGACAGCGCTGCGCTCCTCCTCGAAGCGGCGGAAGAAGGCGGTGACGGGAACGCCGAGCGCCCGCGACAGCGCCTGCAGCGTGGTCAGCGACGGCGAGGTGATGCCGTTCTCGATCTTCGACAGCATGCCCAGCGAAATGTCGGTGGCGACGGCGAGATCGGCGACGGTGATACCGAGCTTCTTGCGGAACGCCCGCACCTCGCGGCCGATAGCCACCTCCAGAACTTTCTCGCGTGTGTCGCGGATGGCGTGTGGGTTCTGCGTCAGCGGTGCGCGGATGGTCTTGCCGTCCGCCGAGACCTTTGGCTGGGGCTTCGGCTTGGCACCGGCAAGCCCGGCCTTGGAACTGTCTTTCGCCATGTCGCTCCCGGATTTCGCGGATTAATTTCACTCAAGGTGAACATCAGAGCTGGCGATACAGCAGCGCGGCGGTGTCGGCAAGCCGTCTTAAGTGCCATCGGACGATCCCATGGATTCTGTCCGCGTAGGTTTTTCGCCAGGAATCCTTTGCGGGCAAACGCTGTTCCCGCAGATGTCAGTTGACAGCACCGAAGGGCCAATTAGTGTCACTGTCAGTGAAATTTGTTTCGCTGGGGAAATCAAAAAATGAGGAGGCCCTTGAAATGAAAACGCGTGTTGCCGTCATCGGCGCCGGACCGTCCGGCCTGGCACAGCTCAGGGCCTTCAAGTCGGCTGAGGACAAGGGCGCCGACATCCCTGAAATCGTTTGCTTCGAAAAGCAGTCGGACTGGGGCGGCCTGTGGAACTATACCTGGCGCACCGGCCTCGACGAGCATGGCGATCCCGTGCATGGCTCGATGTACCGCTACCTCTGGTCGAACGGGCCGAAGGAATGCCTGGAGTTCGCCGACTATACGTTCGAGGAGCATTTCGGCCGGCCGATCGGCTCCTATCCGCCGCGCGCCGTTTTGTGGGACTACATCAAGGGCCGCGTCGAAAAATCGGGCCTGCGCAAATGGGTGCGCTTCAACAGCCCGGTGCGCATGGTGACCTTCTCGGACGAGACCAAGAAATTCACCGTCACCGCGCATGACCGCGCCAACGACGTCACCTATTCCGAAGAGTTCGACAACGTCGTCGTCGCCTCAGGCCATTTCTCCGTCCCCAACGTTCCCTATTTCGAGGGCTTTGCCACCTTCAACGGCCGCATTCTGCACAGCCATGATTTCCGCGACGCGATGGAATTCAAGGGTAAGGACATATTGATCATCGGCCGCTCCTATTCGGCCGAGGACATCGGTTCCCAATGCTACAAATACGGCGCCAAATCCATCACCTCCAGCTATCGCTCCAAGCCGATGGGCTTCAAATGGCCGGAGAATTGGAAGGAGGTGCCGCTGCTGCAGAAGGTCGTCGGCAAGACAGCCCACTTCAAGGACGGTTCGACCAAGGACGTCGACGCCATCATCCTGTGCACCGGCTACCTCCATTCCTTCCCCTTCCTCACCGACGACCTCAAGCTTAAGACCGCCAACCGCATGTGGCCGCTCGATCTCTATGAAGGCGTGGTGTGGGAAAAGAATCCGAAGCTGTTCTATATCGGCATGCAGGACCAGTTCTACACCTTCAACATGTTCGACGCGCAGGCCTGGTTCGCCCGCGATGTCATCATGGGCCGCATCAAGCTGCCGTCAGTCGAGGCGATGGCCGAGCACAGCGCCAAATGGCGCGCCCGCGAGGAAACGCTGGAAGACGCCGAGCAGATGATCTGGTTCCAGGGCGACTATACCAAGGAATTGATGGACCAGACCGACTATCCCGGCTTCGATGTCGAGGCGGTCAACCAGACTTTCATGGAATGGGAACACCACAAGGCGGAAGACATTATGGGCTTCCGCGACCACGCCTACCGTTCGCTGATGACCGGCACCATGGCGCCGCTGCACCATACGCCCTGGCTGCAGGCGCTGGACGATTCCATGGAGAGCTATCTCGAGGTGAAGGGCGTCGCGGCGGAGTAGCCGCGGCGCATCTTCCTACCTAGAGCCGCTCACCGCTCACCGCTCACCGTTTAACGGAAACGGTGAGCGGCTCTAGCGCTTTGTTTTTGAAGAAATTCCGGACGGAAAACCGCTCACACTTTCCTGGAATTGCTCTAACCCAGCCTTGCCCGCGCCTTCGCCGTCCAGGCGTTAAACAGCCGGTCGGCGACGATGCCGATGAAGGCGATTGCCAGGCCCGCGACAATGCCGCGGCCGGAATCGGCTTTGGACAGCGCGATGAACACCTCCTGCCCGAGGTCGCGCGTGCCGACCATGGCGCAGATGATGATCATCGCCAGCGCCATCAGGATGGTCTGGTTGACGCCGAGCATGATCTCGGGAAGCGCCAGCGGCAATTGCACGCGAAAGAAGGTCTGGCGCGGCGTGCAGCCCGACACCTTGGCCGCCTCGATCAGAGCCGGCGGCACCTGTCTTATGCCGTGATTGGTGTAGCGGATCGCCGGCACCACGGCGAAGGCTATCGTTGCAATCATGGCGGTCACGTCGCCGACTCTGAACAGCATCACCACCGGGATGATGAAGCAGAAGGACGGCAGTACCTGCAGCGTGTCGATAATGGGTGTGACGACCTTCTCGAAGCGGTCGCTGCGCGCTGCCATCAGCCCGATCGGGATGCCGATCAGGCAGGCGATGAAGGCCGAGATGCCGCAGAGATAGACCGTCGCCATGGTCTTTTCCCACAGCCCGGTGACCGCGCAGAAAGCGGTCAGCGCGGCGACCAGGGCCGCCAGGCGCAGGCCTGAGAGCTGATAGCCGGCAAGGCCGAGCAGGAACACCGCGCCCAGCCACGGAAAGCCTTCGCAGAAGGCGCGCACCGGGTTGAGCACGTTGAGGATCAGCGCCACGCGAAAGGCTTCGATCGCATCGAAGAAGTTGATCGTCACCCAGTTCACCGCCGCCTTCCACAGCGGCGCGGTGGTGAAGGTGATCGCCTTCGGCACCGCCGCGAAAGCCGGGACGAACAGGCCGAGCAGCGTGGTGACGGAAAGGATGGCGATGGCCAGCGACAGATTGGGATGGCGTCGCCAGAAGCTCGGGTTCACCGCCTGATGAACATGGCCCTTCGCCTGCTTGTGGGCTATGGCCTGGCTCAGCCGGTCGAGTGCGATCGCCAGCGCCACGATGGCGAGACCAGCCTCCATCGCCTCGCCAACCTTCAGCGCGCGCAGCGCCAGAAGCACGTCGTAGCCGAGGCCGCCGGCGCCGATCATCGAGGCGATAATGACCATGTTGAGCGCCAGCATGATGACCTGGTTGACGCCGACCATCAGCGTCGGCCGCGCCGAGGGCAACAGCACCCGCCAGAGTTTCTGCCGCGCCGTGCAGCCTGCCATGTCGCTGAATTCGCCGATCTCCAGCGGCACGCGGGTGAGGCCGAGCATCGTCGCCCGCACCATCGGCGGCGTGGCGAAAATGGCGGTGGCGATCATCGCCGATACCGGGCTGTTGCCGAACAGGAGCAGCATCGGGATGAGATATGCGAAGGTCGGGATCGTCTGCATCAGGTCGAGGGCAGGGGAGACGATGAGCCTTTCCGCCCAAGGCTTGCGCCAGGCCCAGATGCCGGCGAACAGGCCAGTGACGATGCAGAACGGCACGGCGATGGAGATCAGCGCCAGCGTCAGCATGGCGCTGGTCCATTGGCCGAACAGCGCGATGTAGAGGAAGCAGCCGCCGACCAGCAGGCTGAGTTTCCGACCGCCTACGGCATGTCCGGCGATGAAGGCGACGGCGCAGACGCCAACCCAGGAGAGGCGCGGCAAGACATAGGCGTCCGCGCCATGGCCGATCTTGAAATTCTTGGCCAAGAGATTGAGCGCGAAATCGAGCGGCACGCCGAGCACCGCGGTGATCGAGCGCGTCAGCCAGGACAGGTTCGACTTGATCCAGCCCATCAGCGCGCTGACCCAGTCGGCGACCGGTACGACGGCGCTGGCCGGATAGTTGACAGCCCAGGGGACACTGTCCTGCAGCAGGAACACCAACAGCACAGCGGCAAGGGCCGCCGCCCAGACGAGCAGCCACCGCTGAAGTGGCGGCCTGGCCTCGCTGGCGCTTGCCGCCACCGTCATGCGCCGGCTCTCGCGTGCTCGATGCCGGCCAGCAGATCGATGACCGCTTGCGGCGTCACTTCGCCGATGGGCTTGCCGGTGCCGTTGATCACCGCGAACGGCTTGCCGGCCGAGACGATGCTGGCCGAGAAACTGGCGATCTTGGCATCAGGCGAAACCGTGCCGCCATGCTCCGAACCATCGCAAGTCCGCATCAGGCTGCGCGCCGAAATCACCTTGGCGCGGTCGACGTCGCGGGTAAACTCTGCGACATAGTCGGTCGCCGGATTGACCACCAGTTCCTCCGGCGTGCCGATCTGGATGACCTCGCCGTCCTTCATGATGGCGATACGGTCGGCCAGCCGGATCGCCTCGTCGAAATCATGGGTGATGAAGACGATGGTCTTGTGCAGCATGGTCTGCAGCCGCATCAGCTCGTCCTGCATTTCGCGCCGGATCAGCGGATCGAGCGCGGAGAACGGCTCGTCGAGGAACCAGATCTCCGGTTTGGTCGCCAGGCTGCGGGCTATGCCGACGCGCTGCTGCTGGCCGCCGGACAATTCGCGTGGGTAGAAATGCTCGCGGCCGCGCAAGCCGACCAGCTCGATGACCTCGCGGGCGCGCCCCTCGCGCGTTGCCCGGTCCTGCCCCTGGATGCTGAGCGGAAAGGCGATGTTGTCGAGCACATTGAGATGCGGCAGCAGCGCGAAATTCTGGAACACCATGCCCATGCGGTGGCGGCGCAATTCGATAAGCGCCGCATCGGAAATCTTGAGCAGGTCCTTGCCCTCGAATTCGATCTTGCCATGGCTCGGCTCGACCAGCCGCGACATGCAGCGCACCAGCGTCGATTTGCCGGAGCCCGACAGGCCCATGATAATGAAGATCTCGCCCTGGCGAATTTCGAGATCGACGGCGCGCACGGCGCCGACCAGTCCGGCAGCATTGACATCGGCCATGCTGGCCTTGCCGTCGCGCTCGCGGATGAAACTGGCCGCGTTCGCCCCGAACAGCTTCCAGACATTGCGGCAGGCAAGTTTTACCGGGCGATCGTTGGTGCCTGGTTGGGTCGATCCCTGTTCAGTCGTCATCCAATCGTCCTTCTGGAACATCAAGACTTGGGACCCGGCCGATCAACGGCCGGGTCTCGCTTTCCAGTCGGAACGATCACTGCGCCCAGGCTTTCCAGTCTGCCTCGTGGGCGGCGATCCAGGCGGCGGCGACATCTTCCGGCTTCTTGCCGTCAAGGTCGATCTCTCCGCTCATCTTGTTGAGCTCGTCGGTATCGATCGTGAAGGCCTTGGCCACCTTGTAGGCGACCGGCCATTTGTCCTTCATGCCGTTCCAGGCATATTTCCAGATCTCGCCATGCGGCTTGCCGCAATCATATTTGGCGTCGGGGTTCACGCCCCATTTCGGATCGTTGTAGCATTCAGGCGTGTATTCGGGGAACTGCACCCATTCGCCCTTGTACTTGGCGGGCGCCCAGTGCGGCGAATAGATCCACAGCATGATCGGCGCCTTGCGCTGATAGGCGGAATCGAGTTCGGCGAACATCGCCGCATCGGTGCCGGCATGGATGACGGTGAAGGGCAGTTTCAGTGCCGCGACGCGCTCGTCGTCAAAGCCTTCCCAGGTCACTGGGCCGCCGAGATAGCGCCCCTTTGGTGCGGTCTCCGCCGTCGAGAACGAAGCCGCGCATGTGGCGTCGAGCAAGGCATGCCAGTCTGGCAAGGTTGGGCATTTCTCCTTCATGTACTCAGGAAACCACCACTCTTCCTTGGCCTTCGGGCCGAGCTTGCCCAGCCGCTCGGTCTGGCCGGTCGCATCGGAGGCCTTCATCGCCTCGCCGGCTGTCGTGTCCCAGAACTCCAGGCCGACATCGAGGTCGCCATTGGTGAGGCCGGTGGTCAGGCTGGAGAGGTAGTCGGCGGTCGGGTATTCAACGGTATAGCCGAGCTTTTCCAGGATGCCGCCGAGGATCTTGGCGTTGAGATTGACGCTGGTCCAGTCGAACAGCGCGATCTTGATCGGGTCGTTGGATTCCGGTGCGGCGGCCTGGGCGGAAGGTGTCAGCAGACTCAGCGTTGCGAGCGCAACGGCGCCCATCGATAGTTTTGAAACTCGACTGCGAAATGACATGCTTGTTCTCCTTCAAGCTGTGACGGTTATCGGTCGTTCCCTTCTTGCGGCTTTTCTTGATTGTGTTGGAAAGGCGGTTCGCTGCGCAAGTCCGTCGGCGCCAAAATTGTCGCCCTGGCCTTGGCCAGCGCAGGCAAGATGTTGCTCAATTCTCGTGATGATGGAATATGCCGTCCGCGTCATGGCTGCCGACAGACCGCTGGTGGAGCGATCATCTGCGGATCAATTGCCAGTCTTGCGGCGCCCGGCAAGGTGCAAGCCATCAAGGTCCCATGATCTCGGCTGTCGGCATGGCAAGCCCCATCTCGCCAAGCCCTTTCATAGGATGAAATTATATATACCAACGTTCATCTCGCGCAACGACTAACGCTTCGCAGATGCACAAATTCAGACTGCAGGCGAAGTTCGGCGAGATGTGGCCCTACCAGCAGATGTAGCCGCCATCGACGATCAGGTCGAGGCCGGTGACGAAGCTCGACGCGCGGCTGGCCAGGAACACCGTCGGCCCGACCATTTCCTCCGGCGCGGCCATGCGCCCCATCGGCGTGTCGCGCTTGAAGATCTTGATCTCCTCCGCCACCTCCGGCCGCTTGTTCATCGGTGTCAGCGTATAGCCTGGGCTGACGACATTGACGCGCAATCCGCGATCAGCCCACTCCATGGCAAGGCTCTTGGACATGTGGATGACGGCGGCTTTCGAGGAGTTGTAGTGCGCCTGCGTCAATCCGCGATTGACTATAGTGCCGGACATCGAGGCGATGTTGATGATCGAGCCTTTGCGGCGCGCCAGCATCTTGCGGGCTTCGGCCTGGCAGGACAGGAACACGCCGGCGACGTTGACCTCGTGCACCTTCTGCCATGTCTCGAGCGACAAGGTCTCGGCCGGTTCCGAACCGGCGATGCCGGCATTGTTGACGGCAACGGTCAATGCACCGAGTTCGGCCTCGACGCGATCGATTGCCGCCGCCAGATCGCTCGCCGAAGCGACCGTGCCGGTCAGCACCAAAGCCCTGCGGCCAAGTGCCGTGACTTGGTGCGCGGTCTCTTCAAGCCCACCTTTCGACGCATGACCGAAACACGCGACGTCGGCTCCTGCCTCGGCCAATCCAATTGCGATTGCCTGGCCAATGCCGCTGCCGGCACCGGTGACCAGCGCGACATCGCCATCCAGCTTGAAAAGATCCATCGATAGCCCTCCCGTTTCAGGGAAGGTATGCGCTGGGCCATGTTTCGATCAAGCGCTCAATGCGCAAGCCGCCAAGGGGCGGCGATGCCTAGAAATAACCGTCCGATGCCGCCGTCGCCTCTTTCGGGATCTCGACGCCGTCGACCAGGATCTTGTCGACCAGTTCGTGGTGGAAGCAGACCAGTCCCTTGATGCGCTCGGCCTCATGCACCGGCTCGGGATAGTACCAGACGAGATTCTCGTGCCGCTTCTTGGGCGTCGTCACGTGATAGTAGTTGGAGATGCCCTTGTAGGGGCAGCGCGAAATGTAGCGGCTGGGCGCGAACATATCGAGCCGCGTGTCCGAGATCGGCAGATAGTGGCGCACCGGATGGCCGGTTTCGAACAGAAATATGCCACGGCGTGAATCGGCGACCTGTTCGCCGTCGAGAATGACCTGCACCCGCCGCGAGGAGGGCAGGCAGTCGACCCGGCGGAACGGGTCGCGGGCGTGGACGAAGATCTCTTCGTCTTCCTCGTACCAGTGCGTCATCTTGGGCCAATAGAAGGACATGTAGTCCGATAGGTCAGGCGATCCCTTGACCGGATCCAGATAACGCCAGGCGGCATCCTCGACCAGCGTGATGCCGGTGTTCAGCGAATAATGCGTGGCGACGCCCTTGAACGGGCTTTCTGTCGTCGTCCTGCTCGGCAGCAGGAACTCCTCGCGCACGTCGCTCATCGGAAAGTAGTAAACTGGCAGATGATCGGATTCGTAGAGCACCAGCGCCTTGGTCGTATCGGCGACGATCATCGATCCCACCTGCACGCGCAGCCGCTTCTGCATCGGCATGGTGAAGGCGACATAGCCCGGCTCGAACTCGTACTGCACGATACTGTCGAGCAAGGGGAAATGCGGTCCGCGACCGCGCAAATGAGGCTTGCGAATGGTAGTCTCCCGTTTCTTGTCTTTTGTCATCGAGCGTTGGCGCACAGCGAGATGAACCTGGATTGAGCCATGGTGCCAGAGAAGGTTTCCGGGCGGCGGGTTTCCGTTGCATCGAGCCGCTCGAACGATGGCCCCCCATCGCTTTTCGCAGCCTTGCCAGCGGATAGCCTCACCGCCCGAAAGCAGAATTGTCCAATCCAGCCTCTATCCCAGCGACACACGATCGAGCAGCAGACCGGCTGCGATCGGCGGCAGGCCGCTGACATTCTTGCGCACCGGCACCAGCAGGTCCGGAAAATAGCTGAAAATGACCGGTGTCTCGTCGAGCAGCAGCTTCTGGATGTCGGAGGCCGCCGCGCGCTGTGCGCCGATATCGAGCGCCTTGAGGTAGGAAGTGACCATGCCGTCATAGGCAGTGTTCTTGAAATGCGCCGCGTTCCACGGGCCGTCGCTGACCAGCGGGCTCTTGAGGAACACATTGGGCACGCTGCGGTGCGCGTAGTCGGTGATGCCGAGAGGGCTGTCCAGCCAATCCGACTGGCCGAACACCGCCTTGCCGTAATATTTGTCCTGGTCCTCGATGTTGAGCGCGATGCGGGCGCCGATCTCCTTGGCGAAATTCTGGAACAGCTGCGCGTAGCCTGGAATGTCGGAATAGCGCAGCGTCGTCAGCGTGATGTCGAAGCCGCTGGCGAGGCCGGCCGCCTCCATGAGCTGCTTGGCCTTGGCGATGTCCTGGACACGCTGCGGCACCGTCTTGTCGGTGGCGGGAAAGGCCGGCGCGAACGGGCTGTCATTGCCCGTCGCCGCCATGCCGCGGCACAGGCCGTCGACCAGCTTGGAGCGGTCGATGCTGAGCGCCAGTGCCTGGCGCACGCGCTTGTCGGTGAAGGGACCGGTGTCGCAGCGCATGTGCAGCTGGCGGTGCGCGGTCGAGGCGACACGCAGCACCGTGATGTCGGGGCTGTTGACCACCACCTGGCTGACATCGAGCGGCACGGCGTCGAGGACGTCGACCTCGCCGGCCTGCAGCGCCAGGATGCGCGGCTGCACGTCGCCGTAGAATTTGAATTCGAGCCGGTCGGGCAGCGCCTTCTCGCCCCAATAGTCCTCGTTGCGCACGAAGGTCGCGCCGACCTTCGGCGTGTAGCTCTCCAGCCGGAACGGTCCGGTGCCCTCAAAGGTCTTTTCGTAATCGCCCTTGTAGCTCGCCGGCAGGATGACGGCGTTGTAATTGTCGATCGACACCGAATAGGGAAAGCTGCCGTTCGGCGCATCGAGATGGAAGGCGACAGTGTGGTCGTCGACTTTCTGCGTGCCGCCCTTCGACAGCAGACCCTTGAACACCGAAAGCGCGTTCGAGGCGCCGTTGGGATCGGCGAGGCGATCGAAGGTCGCCACCACGTCGTCGGCTTTAAAATCCTCGCCATTGTGGAACTTCACGCCCTTGCGCAGCTTGAAGGTCCAGACACTGCCATCCGCGTTCGGCGACCAGCTTTCCGCCAGCACCGGCTTCAGGGTGAGATCCGGCTGCGTGATGCACAGGAATTCGGCGGTCTGGAAAACCAGCTGGTAGCTGCCGCTGTCATAATAGGTACGGGATCGATGGCGCCGCCAGGCGTCGCCACGCCGGCGCGCACCGTGCCGCCGGGCTTGCCCTCGGCGCGGGCCTTCGGGGTGCCGAGGCCGGCGGCCGCGACAAGGCTGGCCAGGAACGGCAGGGAAAGGCCGAGCACGCTGCCATGGCGCAGGAAATCGCGGCGGTCGAGCCTGCCGGCCAGCAATTCGTCGACAGCGGAATTTTCGATTGCCGTCAGGTTTTTGCGAGCGGCGTCGATCGTCATGAAATGCCTTGGCATGGCTGCATTCCTCGCTTGCCCTTGAGGGACCAGCCATTTAGGTCATTGTTGACCGCGACCGGAAAGCGATATTTTTTGATAGGGTCCATCGAAATCTTCGATGCAAGGTCTAAGCCATGGATACAGAGAACCTGCGCAGTTTCCTGGAGGTCGCCGAACATGGCAGCTTCACCGTGGCGGCCAGCCGGCTCAATCTCGCGCAGTCGACCGTCAGCGCGCGGATCAGGGGGCTGGAGGAGCAGTTGGGGCGCCGGCTTTTCGTGCGCGACCGCGACGGCGTCAAGCTGACGCCCGCCGGCCGGCAATTCCTGCCGCACGCCTCGTCCATCACCCGCACCTGGGAGCAATCGAGGCAGGATATCGCCGTTCCCGATGGCTATGACAGCCTGCTGCGGCTGACCGCTCCCGCCTACCTGTGGGACCGGATCACTTCGCCATGGGTCGAGTGGATGCGCGCCAGGCGGCCGAACGTGGCGCTGCGCCTCGAGGGCAGTTTCCCGGATCTGGCGATCGACCAGCTGGCGGAAGGCCTGCTCGACATCTGCATCCTCTATCTGCCGCGCCCGCATCCCGGCATCGTCTATGAGACGCTGGCCGTCGATCAGGTCGTGCTCGTCCAGCATGCGGCGCAGACCAAGCCATGGACCGAAAACTACATACTGATGGATTGGGGGCTCGAATTCCGCATCGAGCATGACCGCGCCTTTGCCGGCATGGTGAAGCCAGCCATCTCGGCTGGCCTGGTCTTCATCGGCCTGCAGCATGTGCTGTCGCGGCAAGCGGCCGCCTATCTGCCGCTCAGCGCCGTCAGCACTCACATCGAGCGCGGCGAGATGCGGCGTATGGACAACACGCCGGTGTTCCAGCGGCCGATCTATCTCGCTTATCCATCGAATCCCGTCTCGTCGGATGTTCTGGATGTCGCCCTGACGGGCTTGCGCTCGCTGGCCAGGGACTGGACCAGCGAACAGGGTTTTTCGGAAGGCGACCGTTCCTTAGAGCAGTTCACATTTCGCGGAAACGATGAACTGCTCTAACTCCTTGTTTTGACGCAATTCCCTAGGGAAAGCGCTACGCGCTTTTCCCGGGAAAACCGTTTCACACTTTTCCTGGAATTGCTCTAGGCATGGCCGGCCTGAGGTAGCCGGCCGGCAATATCCTGCTATGCCGGTTCAATCACGGCGGCCTTCTGCAGCCTGGCAAGTTCCGGGTAGGGGATATGGCAGCGGATGGAATGGCCGGGCTGCGCTTCGGCCAGCGGCGGCTCCTGCTGCTCGCAGATCGGGCCGATCTTGCGCGGGCAGCGTGTGTTGAAGACGCAGCCCGGGGGCGGGTTGGTGGCGCTGGGGATTTCGCCGTCGAGCCGGATGCGCGCCGTCTCGGTCTGGTCGAGCTTCGGCACAGCCGACAGCAATGCCTCGGTATAGGGATGATGCGGACCGGAGAAGACTTCCTCCGAAGGTCCGATCTCCATGATGCGGCCGAGATAGAGCACGGCGATCTTGTCGGAGAGGTAACGCACCACCCCAAGGTCGTGCGAGATGAAGATGTAGCTGACATGTTCCTTCGATTGCAGGTCGGCGAGCAGGTTGAGGATCGCCGCCTGGACCGAGACGTCGAGCGCCGAGGTCGGCTCGTCGCAGACGACGATGCGCGGATCGCCGGCAAAGGCGCGCGCAATGGCGACGCGCTGCTTCAGGCCGCCTGACAGCTGGCGCGGCTTGACGGCGAGATGCCGGTCGGTCAGGCGCACCGAGCGGACGAGATCGTCGAGGCGTGCCTCCTGCGCCTTGCCGGAGAGGCCGGCCAGCCGCTTCAAGGCGCGGCCGAGAATGTGGCGGATCGAATGCGAGCGGTTAAGCGCGGAGTCCGGGTTCTGGAAGACGATCTGCATCGCCTTGACCTGGTCGTCGCCACGGTTCTCCAGCTTCGGCGCCAGCGCCTTGCCCTCGAGTTCGATGGTGCCGCCGTCATCGGGCGGCACAAGGCCGAGCAGCAGCCTGGCGAAGGTGGTCTTGCCGCTGCCGGATTCGCCGACCAGCCCCAGCGTCTCGCCGGGCCGCAGATCAAGCGAGACATCCTTGACGGCGCGCAAGGGATGGCCGTGGCTGGCATAGGTCTTGTTCAGTCCGGCAACGCGCAGCACCGGCGCGGTTGTCGGCTTGGGCGCTGTCGCAACATCGCTCGGTGTGGCGCGCGGCAGAGCCTGCGCCTTGTCGTGATGGAAGCAGCGCGACAGGCGCTTGCCGCGCTCGTCGCTCAAATCATAGAGCGGCGGCAATTCGGTGCGGCAGCGATTGTCGGCGAGCGCACAGCGGTCGGCAAAGGCACAGCCCTTGATGTCGGCACCTATGCCGGGCAGGAAGCCCGGAATGGTGTCGAGCCGGCCCTGGTCCTTGCGCTGGCCGCCGCGTGGCAGGCAGCGCAGCAGCGCGACCGTATAGGGATGGCGCGGATCGTTGAAGACGACATCCGTCGGCCCTTCTTCCACCAGCATGCCGGCATAGAGCACGCCGACGCGGTCGCACATGTTGGAGACGACGGCGAGGTTGTGGCTGATGAACAGGATCGAGGCCGAGAGCTCTTGCCTGAGCTGCGCAATGAGGTCGAGCACCTCGGCTTCGACCGTCGCATCAAGGCCGGTGGTCGGCTCGTCGAGGATCAGCATCGAGGGATCGTTGGCCAGCGCCATGGCGATCGCCACGCGCTGCTGCATGCCGCCGGAGAGCTGGTGCGGATAGCGCTGCATGACGCTTGGCGGATCGGAGATGCGCACGCGGTTGAGCATGGCGATGGCGCGATCGGTCGCCGCCTGTCCCGTGATGCCGCCGAGCTCGAAGATCTCGGTCAGTTGCCGGCCGATGCGAATCGACGGGTTCAGCGCCTTGCCGGGATCCTGATAGACCATCGAGACGCTTTCGGCGCGCGCCCGCCGCAAGGCCTCGGCATCGAGCTTCATGACGTCCTGGCCGTCGAGCGAGATCGCGCCGCCCGATATCGAGCCGTTCCTCGGCAAATAGCGCACGACGGTGAGCGCCACGGTGGATTTGCCGCAGCCGGATTCGCCGACCAGCCCATAGGCCTCGCCTTGCCTGATATTGAGGCTGAGATTGCGCAGCACGGCGCGGTTGCGCCCGGCGACCCGGTAGGCGACCGACAGGTCGTGCAGTTCGAGGGCGTTTTCAGCCTTTGCCGGTTTAATCGGGGCGGAATTAGTCATTGAGTGCTCCATGCACGCCGTCGGCCACAAGGTTGACACCGATCACCAGCGAGGCGATGGCGAGCGCGTCGAACAGCACTGTCCACCAGAAGCCGCCGCCGATCATGCCGTAGTTGCTGGAGATCGACAGCCCCCAGTCGGGTGAGGGCGGCTGGATGCCGAAGCCCATGAAGGAGAGCGTGGCGACCGCGAAGATGGCGTAGCCCAGCCGCACGGTGGTCTCGACCAGAATCGGCGGGATGACGTTGGGCAGGATCTCGACGAACATCGTGTGGAAGGCGCTCTCGTGCCTGAGCTGCGCGGCGGCGACATAATCGAGTTCGCGCTCGGCCAGCACCGCCGAGCGCACGGTCCGGGCGATGATCGGCGCGAAGCTCAGGCCGATGACGACGATGACGGTGGCCTTGGAGGTGCCGAGCGCGACGATCGCGAGCAGCGCGACAATGACCACGGGGATGGCCATGAAGGCTTCCAGGATGCGGCTGACGACATCGTCGACGATACCGCGGAAATAGCCGGTGAGCAGGCCGAGTGCCGTGCCGGCGACCGTCGCCAGCAAGGTTGCCAGCGGGGCGACGGTGAGGATGTCGCGCGAGCCGACGATGACGCGCGAGAAGACGTCGCGGCCGATCTGGTCGGTACCGAACCAGTGTTCGGACGAGGGCGGCGCCAACGCATTGATGATGTCGTCGGCAAGCGGGTCGTAGGGTGCGAAGTGCTCGCCGAACAGTGCGCAGGCGACCCAGAACAGCACGATTAAGAGACCGACAAGGAAGGTCCGCGAGCGCATGAGCGAGAAAAAGACTTCCGCCATGGGGCTGCGCCGGCGCGTATCGTCTTGCGGAGGGGAGGTGGTCTGGACGGCGCTCATTGGTCTGACCCCAGCCGGATACGCGGATTGAGTACGGAATAGAGGAAGTCGGCGATCAATGTCGCCACGGCATAGACGATGCCGATGGTGAGGATACCGGATTCCAGCATCGGGAAATCCTTGCCGCGCGCGGCGGTGAAGATCAGCGAGCCGATGCCCTGGTAGCGGAACAGCGTCTCGATCACCACCAGGCCGCCGATGAGATAGCCGGTCTGGGTGGCGATGACGGTGATGGTCGGCAGCAGCGCATTGCGCAGCACATGGCGCCAGATCACCGTGCGCCAGGGCAGGCCCTTGAGCACCGCCGTTCGCGTATAGTCGGAATCGAGCGCTTCGATCATGCCGGAGCGCGCCATGCGCGCTATATAGCCGAACAGCACCAGGAACAGCGGCAGAGACGGCAGGATCAGATAGTAGAGCTGGGTGAAGAAGCCGGCGTTCTTCGGCCATGCCGCCGATATCGGCAGCCAGCGCAGCCAGACGCCGAAGATTAGGATTAGGATGATGCCGGTGACGAATTCCGGCAGCACCGTCACCGACAGGCCGCCCAGGCTGATGATACGGTCGAGCGGGCGGTTAAGGTTGAGCGCGGCCACGACGCCGCCGAGGATGCCGATCGGCACCACCAGCACGAAGGCGACCGCGGCCAGCTTCATCGAATTGCCCAGGGCATCGATGACGAACGGCGCCACCGGCGAGCGGAAGATGTAGGACGTGCCCATGTCGCCGCGGATGAAATTCCAGATCCAGGTCGCATATTGGGTGAGCAGCGGCCGATCGACGCCCAGCGTGTGATTGAGCGCGTCGACAGCGCGCTGGTCGGCAAACGGCCCCAGGATCGCGCGCCCGACATTGCCGGGCAGCACCTGGCCGCCCAGGAACACCATGATGCTGAGCAGGAACAATGTAACCAGCGACAGCGACACACGCCGTGCAAAGAAGGAGAGAATGGCTAAGACTCCTTGTGGAGCCAGCCCCCACGCGGGAGCTGGCTGTTAGAGGATTGGCTTTCCCTTTCGTTTTAGGCCTTCGATGCCTTTTCGAGGAACAGCTGCGACATGGCGGTCGGCTGCACGCCGGCCACGCCCTTCGCCGTCGCCGTCAGGTAGTCGTAGAAGTAGCCCAAGATGACGGGCGTTTCCTCGAGCAGCAGGTTCTGGATCTTGCCCGCCGTCGCCTTCTGCGCTTCGAGATCGAGCGCGGCGATATAGCTGGTCGCCAGCGTGTCATAGTCCTTGTTCTTGAAGTGCGCGGCGTTCCAGGTGCCGTCGCTCTTCAGCGGTGCTGCAAGGTACACGTTCGGCACGCCGCGGTGGCCGTAGTCGGTGATGCCCATCACCGAATCCAGCCAGTTCGATTTGCCGAATACGGCGTCGCCGTAATACGCGCCCTGGTCGAGGATGTTGAGCTCGAGCTCGATGCCGATCTCCTTGACCCAGTTCTGGATGAGCTGGGCGTATTCCGGTATTTCCAGGTAGCGCTCGGTGGTCAGGGTCACCTTGAAACCCTTGCCGGCGCCGGCCGCTTCCATCAGCTGCTTGGCCTGCGCGATGTCCTGCTTGCGCTGCGGCACGCTGGTATCGGTCGAAGGATAGGCAGGCGCGAACGGGCTGTCATTGCCGGCCGAAGCGCGGCCCTTCATCAGGCCGGCGACCAGCTTGTCGCGATCGAGGCTGAGCGCGATGGCGCGGCGCACGCGCGGGTCCTTGAACGGATCGGAATCGCAGCGCAGATGCAGTTGCTGGTGCGCGACCGACTTCAGGCTGATGATGTCGACGCTCGGATCATTGAGCAGGGCGACGCCCGCGAGCACCGGCATCTGGTTGATGATGTCGATCTGTCCGCCCTGCAGCGCTAGGATCTGCGGCTGCATGTCGGCGAAGAAGGTGAACTCGGTGCGCTCCGGCAGAGCCTTTTCGCCCCAATAGTCCTCGTTGCGGACGAAGGAGGCGCCGACCTTGGCCGTGTATTTTTCGATCTTGAACGGCCCGGTGCCGTCGAAGCTTTTCTCGTAGTCGCCCTTGTAGCTTGCCGGGATGATGACGGCGTTGTAGTTGTCGGACGACACCATGTAGGGGAAGTTGCCGTTCGGGGCGTCGAGGTGGAATTCCACCGTGTAGTCGTCGACCTTCTTGGTGGCGCCCTTCTGCAGAATGCCGGTGAACACCGACAACGCGTTGGACGAGTTTGCCGGGTCGGCGAGGCGGTCGATGCTGGCTACGACGTCGTCGGCCTTCATCTCGCCGCCTGAGTGGAATTTGACGCCCTTGCGCAGCTTGAAGGTCCACACCGTGCCGTTGTCGTTAGGCTTCCAGCTTTCGGCCAGTGCCGGCTTGAGCACCAGGTCGGGGCCGTCGACGCAGAGGAATTCGGCAACCTGCTGCATGATCAGCAGGCCGCCGGCATCGGCGATGGTGACCGGGTCGATGGTTGCCGCCGGCACGCTGCTGCCGACACGGATGGTCGCGCCGGGCGCGCCCTGGGCGCGGGCGAGCGACGGCATGCCACTAAGGCCGGCAGCGGTGGTGATGCCGCCCAGAAGCGGCAGCGACAGGCCGAGCAGACTGCCGTGGCGAATGAAGTCGCGGCGGCTGACACGGCCGTCGACGAGACCGTCGATGAGATGGTTTTCGAGCGGCGAGCGATTGCGACGGATCAGGTCGAGAATGCGGTAGTTCTTGCTCATGGGTTTAACCCTTTCCCCTTGTTTCTTATGGCTGAAGAATGCACTTCCGGTTGACGAAATTCCGTGGAGTTCTCCTGTCCCGGTCATCAACGAAGTCGGTCGACCGCGACTGTAGCATGCTGTCTTTTCTGGTCCATCCGATCCTGGCGGCGCAGGGTTCAGATTTTCTTGAGGCCATGCTTTCACTCGTCAGGCCCTGTCGTGGCGATCCAGATTGCTACGGCGGACCCTTGTGTTGGCTAGTCTCCTTTCCTTCTCGGTCTCCTAGTTCAGCGGCAGGCGGCGATATGTTCCGGGCTTCGCCGGGTCATGATATTTGTTGCACGGGCCGTTCTCGACGAAATCGCGATGGCAGGCCGTGAGGTTTTTCCGCGATAAGGTGACGCCGAGACCGGGGACTTCCGGGACGCGCACGACATTGTTCCTCGGCGAAAACGGCCCTTCCTCGGTAATGTCCATGGGCTGCATGCGAAACAGCGACTGGTTCGGCTCCCGGATCCAGCCAAGCGCCGCGCAAAGATGCAGATAGGCCGCGCTGCCGATGCCACTGTCGCCGCTGTAGCACCAGAAATCGACGCCGGCGTGCTCGCAGGCGCCGACGAAACGCGTGAGGCGGCCGATGCCGCCATGCGCCGTCGGATTGCCGACGAAGGCATCGGGAACCTTGAGGTCCATGGCGCGCGCAATGTCGATGTTGTGGGTCGAGAACGGGATCGAGCAATGCTGCCGCAACTGGCGCATCTCCTCGATCGTCGCCACCGGATCCTCCCAGTTGCGCACGCCGAGCTCTTCCAGCGGCCGCGCCAGCCGCCGCGCCGTCGCCAGCGAATAGGCCTGGTTGGAATCGATGCGGATCATCGCCTCGTCGCCGAGTTTTTCACGGATCAGCTCGACCATTCTGAGCGAGACTTTCGGGTCTTCGGTCGAGAATTTGCCTTCGAAGAAGGTCGTGCCATGCGTCTCGTGCAGCTCGACGCAATAGTCGGCGACTTCTTCCGGCGTCGTCTCGCCCTTCACCTTGGGTCCATCGCCGCGCAGCGAAAAATAGTCGGTGAACGGGATATCCTTGCGCACGGCGCCGCCGAGCAGCTGATAGAGCGGCTGCTTCCACGCCTTGCCGCGCAGGTCCCACAGCGCCATCTCGATTGCGCCGAAGGCCATGATGCGGGTGCGGTCGTTGATCGACTGCACGCCGGTCCAGTAGGGCAGGCAGACATGCTCGGCGCCGGCGATGTCGAAGGCATCGCGGCCCACCAGGCGCGCGGCCAGAACATCGTTGATGATCGCGGCCGCCGCTGGCGTCGGCGCCTCGCCGAGGCCGATCAGCCCTTCCTCGGTCTCGACCTCGACAATGGTCTGCGAAAACCCGTCGAGCTCGCCGAACACCCAGCCATAGGGCGCTTCGAGACGAAGATTGATCGGCGTTGCCGTGATACCGCGGATTTTCATCTCAGCCGATCTCGAAGAAAGGCTTGCCGAGCAGGCTCGGGTCCACGTCGATGCCGAGGCCGGGTCCGTCTGGAACGCCCATATGGCTGCCGGTGACCGGCGGGGCGTTGAAGGCCGTGCGCACCGTCACCCATTGATGGAAGGCAATGGCATGCAGCCGGCGCTCCTCCGGCGTCGACAGCGACAGATGCGCCATCGCTGCCGTGTCGATCTCGGCGCCGCCTGTGTCCTCGACAGTGATCATGAAGCCGAGGTCGACGGCAACGTCGCGAATCTGCCGGGTCTTGGTCACACCGCCCAACCGCGAGATCTTCAGTGTCAACCCGTCGGCCGCGCCCAGGCGGTGAATCTCCAGCATCGCTTCCAGCGCGGTGACGGATTCGTCGAGCACCATCGGCTTGTCGAGCATGCGGCGCACCGACATGTTCTCCTCGATCGTCGTGCAGGGCTGCTCGAACGTGTAGTCGATGCCGCGCGTGGCATCGGCGAACTGCCGTGCCTGATAGGGTGTCCAGCCGGCATTGGCGTCGCAGAAAATCACCGTACCTTTCGGCACGGCCGAGGCGACCGTCGTCACCCGCTCGATGTCGTCGTGCACATTGCCGCCGACCTTGACCTGCAAACGCCGACAGCCCTCCGCGATGATCCTTTTTGCCAGTGCCGCCATCTGATCGAGCGTGCCGTGGGTGACGACCCGGTAGGTCTCCGCCATGTCGCTCTCGCGGCCGCCGAGCATGGTCACCAGCGGCACGTCGGCGGCGCGCGCGGCGAGATCCCAGCAGGCCATGTCGAGCGCCGACTTGATGTAGGGATGGCCCTTGAACACCGTGTCCATAAGCCGGCCGATGCTGGCGAGGCCGCGCGGATCGTGGCCGATGAGATGCGGCGCGATTTCCGGCACGCCCGCGCGTGTTCCTGCTGGAAACGCGGCCGAGTAGAAATTGCCGAGCGGCGCCATTTCACCCCAGCCGGTCAGGCCGCTGTCGGCGGTGATGGCGACGATCACCGCGTCAAAGGCGTCGGCCTGGCGCCCCTTGGACATGCGGTAGGGGCCGTCCACGAAGGGCTGCACGACATGGTAGGCTTTGATGGATTTGATCTGCACTTCTGTCTGTCCGCTGGCTGCGATGTCTGGGAATTGGTCAGGCGCCCTTTGACGGACGCTGTTCGAGGCTGCGCGCATAGGAGAGCAACTGCTCGAAGTCGAGATTGATATGTTCGCGTGCATGACGCTGGGCAGCGCGCATATCGGCGCCCTTCATCAGTTGCACGTAGATCTCATGGACGTCTTCGGCCGGCACCGGCTCGTTGCGCGCATGCTGGTGCAGCGCGAAATACATCTGAAGCCGGCTGGTCAGTCGTTGCCAGGTTTCCAGAAGCACTGAATTGTCGGCCCATTCATAGATCAGTCCGTGCAGTTGCAGCGCGGTTTCGATCTGCCTTGTGGTGTCGAGGTTGCGTGTCGCCTGCTTCACCGCTTCGTGGCGCCGGTCAAGTTCATCGAAGAAACGCTGGTCGCGCTGGGGCCATGTTCGTTCGATGGCGAACTCATCCAGCACCTGGTTGAGCGAATAGGCATCGTCGATGTCCTTGGCGGTGACGCCGATGACGAAGGTGCCAGCATAGGGAATGCTGGTCAGGATGCCTTCCTGCACCAACTCGCGCATCGCCTCGCGCAATGGCGCGCGGCTGACCCGCATCTGTTCGGAGATTCTGAGCTCGTTGAGCTTCTGGCCAGGTTGCAGTTGCCCGGTCAGGATGGCGCGCCGCAGCAGCGCGACGATTTCGGCGCGACGCGTCGTATCGGCAATCGGGCTGAAATCCGTCGTCACCATCCGGCCCACTCCAGCGAGTACAGTGGGCAAGACAATCAGATTGTCGACAATCTAACAAGATGGCATTTCGGATTTTTCATCGTCGCCCGGCATTTCCGATACGGACGCGGTTTGGGCGGCTCAGGCCGCGCGGCCGTAGAAGCCGACCCGCTCCTCGGCGCTGAACATCACGCCTGGTTTTTCGTAGTAGGAGAACACCGCGATCATGCGTTCGCGCTCGCCTTCGACCGTGGTGACGCGGTGCGCGGTGTTCTTGCCGCGGAACACATTGAGCGTACCCGGCTTCATGCGCAGGATCTTGGCGTCGGGATCACGGCCTTCGAGCAGCCTGGCGACGCCCTCATAATTCGGGTCGTCATCCGATCTGAGATCGGTGCGGTATTCGAGGTCGCCGCCACGTTGCGACTGCTGCAAAAGCAGCGTCGTGGTGAATTCCGAGCGGTCGAAATGCCAATTCAACGCCTCGCCGGCGCGATAGGCCATGACATTGGTGCGGGCCAGTGGGTCTTGCATGACATGCAGTTTTGCCTTGCCCATCGTCGCCGCCAGGAAATGCACGAGCGGCTCGTATTCGTAGATGGCAAGCACGGTGCTGTCCGGAATCTGGTCGGCGCACACAGTGTGACTGATGGTTTCGACCTTGCGCAAAGCGGGGTGGTCGGGTGCGAGCTCGGGAATGCTGGGCTTGAAGTAGATGTTGTGCATGCGCTTGTGGACATGGGACTGCGTGTCCATCACCGGCTTGATTTCCCGCACCGCCTGTTCGGCGACGCCGGGCCGCAGAAAACCTTCGAGATTGAACATGCCGTCGGTCCGGAGGGCTTCGATCGACTGTTCGACGAGGCGCTTCCATTCGGCGCTGCCTTCGCGGTCGAGCGGATAACGGTCGAGATCGAGAATGTCTTTCATGTCGCGTGCTCCATCGGTTGGGCACAGAAGATCGCAAAAAATTCTTTCTCTCAACGGCGAAAATTATTAGGAATGAGCAAGAAAAACTTATGGAGATTGGCATGGAAAAACTGCCGCCACTGAACGCGATCAAGGCCTTCGAGGTCGCGGCCCGCGCCGGCAGCTTCACTTTGGCCGCGAGCGAGCTCGGCGTATCCTCGGCGGCGGTCAGCCAGCAGATCCGCAATCTCGAAACATGGTTCGGCAAGCAGCTGTTCGTACGCACTGGCAACCGCATCACCCTGACAGACGCCGGTCACGCCATCTACCCGCAGACCGCGCGGGCATTGGGTGACATTGCCGCCATCGCCCAGCGCATGCTGGAAGGCGGCTTGAGGACACGGCTTGTCGTGAGCGTGCCGTTCTCGCTGGCAGAGCTGTGGCTGGCGCCGAGGCTGGCCGCTCTTCTCGATGCCTTCCCGCATATGGCGATCGATGTGCGGGCCGAAGACGATCCGATCGATCTGGTACGCCAGAATGTCGACCTGCGCATCTCCTATGGCGATTATCACTATCCCGGCCTGAGGATGGTGCGCCTCGTCCATGACGATGTGCTACCGGTCTGCGCGCCGGAATTCTGGCACCGGCACGGCAATGGCGATCCGGGGCTCACGGACCTGCATGAGAGCCTGTTCATCCACACCAATTGGGGGCCGAACTATGCCTCGCACCCAAGCTGGGCGGACTGGTTCGCGGCATGTGGAGGCGGCCGCTCGCCCGACCCGTCGCATGGCCGGCGCGTCGGCCTGTCCAGCCTGGCGATCGCCTCGGCGAGGTTGGGTCTGGGCATTGCGCTCGGCCAGCGTGTGATGGCGCAGGCCGATCTGGAGGCCGGGCGCCTGATCGCGCTGTCATCGGTCTCGGTGCGCCTCGGTAACCCCTATTGCGCCTTCATGCCGCCGGCCAAGGCCGACCGTGCCGATGTGGCCGCTCTTGTCGGCCTGCTTGTGAATACGGCGCCCACGACCCGTGGGTAGGTCGAGGGCGCCGCGCGGAAACCGGGCCTGCGGGGGTGTCAGGTAGCCGGTTTCTGTGGCAGTGGCGAGATCGGCATTCCGGGTCCGATCTTCTGCAGATTGCCTGTGATCACCTGGTCGCCTTCCGAGACGCCGCTCAAGATAGCTACAAGGTCGCCGCTGGTCGGCCCGAGCGAGACCAGCCGCTGGTCGACCGTGTTGCCCTTGCCGACGACGTAGAGATATTTGCCGAGCTGGCTCGAACCCAGCGCCGTCTGCGGCACCATCAGCGCGTCCGGCTGTTGCCTGATATGCAGCCGCACGCGGACGTACTGGCCAGGCATGAGCGTGAACTTCGCATTGCCGATGGTGGCACGCGCGGTGATGGTGCCGGTCGAGTGATCGACCGTGTTGTCGATGAAGGTGAGTTCGCCCGTCTGGCTGGTCTCGGTCTGACCCGGCAGCAGGACTTCGACATCGACCGGGCCGGCCGCGCGGGCCTGCTCGATCTCGGCCAGATCCGTCTCGCTCGGATTGAAGGTGACATAGATCGGGTCGAGTTGCACCAGCGTGTTGAGCACCGTGCCGGCGACGCTGACCAGCGTTCCGACCGAAGCCTGGTTGCGGCCCAGGCGCCCGGGGAACGGAGCATGGATCTCGGCGTAGCTCAGATTGAGCTCCGCCGTGCGCACGGCCGCCTGGTTGAGCGCCAGCGACGCCTGCGCTTCGCGCAAGGTGCTGGTGCGCTGGTCGAAGCTGTCCTTGTCCAGGTAACCGCTCTTGGCAAGCTCGGTGCCGCGGCCGAGATTGGACCGCGCATAGTCGAGCGTCGCCGTATCGCGCTGGACCTGGGCTTTCGCCTGGTCGAGCGCGGCCTGGAAGTCGTCGGGCGAGATCCTGTAGAGAACGTCGCCTTGCCGCACATCCGCGCCGTCCTGCGCCGTCTGTTCCTGCAAATAGCCGGGCACGCGCGCCTGCAGCGTGATGCTGCGGATAGGCTCGATGCGGGCGGCATAGTCCAGATAGATCGGGATCGTCTTCTTGACCACGCTCGCCACCGGCACCGGCATGACGAATGCCGCCGGAGCGGGCGTTGCCGCACCGGCCGTGCCGGTGCTCAGCCTGAGATTTCCCATATCGAGCAGGTGGACGCTGGCCACGGAGATCGCGCCCAGCGCGACAGCCGCTCCCAAAGCAATTTTCCATTTACGCATAATATTTCTCCAATCTTATTCGGCCGCTTCCGCCAGGGGAGGGAAGGCGGGTTCGGCAGTTGGTTCAGTATGCTTGGAGGCGGGTTCGCCGCTTTCGCGGCGCTCCCGCAACTGTTCGATGACCGCGTAGAAGACCGGCACGAACACCAGCGACAGGATGGTCGCGGCGACCATGCCGCCAAACACCGTGGTGCCGATCGACTGGCGGCTTGCGGCACCGGCGCCGGTGGCGAACATCAGTGGCAGCACGCCAAGGATGAAGGCGAAGGCCGTCATCAGGATCGGCCGCAGCCTCAGCCGCGCGGCTTCCATCGCCGCCTCGACGATGCTGAGGCCCTCCTCGCGCCGCCGCCTGGCGAACTCGACAATCAGAATCGCGTTCTTGGCCGCCAAGCCGATCAGCATGACGAAGCCGATCTGCGAGTAGACGTCGATCTGCATGCCGCGCACCGACAGGGCCGCGAAGGCGCCGAACAAGGCCAATGGCACCGCCAGCAGCACCATGAACGGCATCGCCCAGCTCTCATACTGCGCCGCCAGGATCAGGAAGACGAAGACGATGGCGAGGCCGAAGACGACGGACGCGATCGATCCCGCCTTGAGTTCCTGGAAGGTGATGCCGGTCCATTCGAAACCGAAATCCCTGGGGAGCGCGGTGGCAGCCGCCCGTTCCATGGCAGCGACAGCCTGGCCCGAGGAGAAGCCCGGCGCGGCACCGCCATTGATCGAGGCCGAGGCGTTGTTGTTGTAGTGCGGCACGGTTTCCGGCCCGACGAACGGCACCAGCTTGCCCAGCGTCGAGAGCGGCACCATGCCGCCCGAGGCATTGCGCACATAGAGCCTCGATATGTCGGCGGCGCCCGCACGTGCATCCTTGTCGGCCTGGATGGTCACCCGGAAGGTGCGGCCGAACAGGTTGAAGTCGTTCACGTAGAGCGAGCCGAGATAGATCTGCAGCGTGTTGAAGACATCGGGCAGGTTGAGGCCGAGAAGCTTGGCCTTGCTGCGGTCGAGGTCGTAGTTGAATTGCGGCGTCGAGGTCGAGAACGGCGAGAACAGCTGCTGCGGATTGATTTCAGGCTGCTTGCGCGCCTCAGCGATCACGGCTTGCGTCGCGTCATTGAGGGCCGTGCTGCCGCGACCGGTGAGATCCTCGACGACGAATTCGAAGCCACCGGTCGTGCCGATACCCGGGATCGAAGGCGGATCGAAGGAGAGCGCGAAAGCTTCCGGAATCTGCATCAGCTTGCCGCGCACATCGGCGACGAGTTTCGACGCGCTCTGGTCGGGGCCACGCTCTTCCCATGGCTTTAGGATGGCGAACTCGACCGCCGAGTTCGACTGCGCCGCACTTGTCAGGAAGTTCAGGCCGCTGATCGAGCCGACAATGTCGACACCGGGCGTCGCCTGCAGGATGTCGCGCGCCTTCTGGGCCACCGCGTCGGTGCGCTCGAGCGAGGCACCGTCGGGCAACTGGATGACGACGAAGAAATAGCCCTGGTCCTCGACCGGAAGGAAGGTCGAGGGCAGCTTCTGCCAGACGAAATAGGTGGCGACCAGCCCGGCCGCGAACAGGCCAAGCATGATCCAGCGCAGGCGGATGAGGAAGCGAACGCCATGGGCGTAGGCATGCGACAGCTTGTCGAAGCCGGTGTTGAACCAGCGGAACAGGAAGAACTGTGGCCCATGCCTATGGCGCAGGAAAGCGGCACTGAGCGCGGGGCTCAGCGTCAGCGAATTGAAAGCCGAGATGCCAACCGAAATCGCCACCGTCAGCGCGAATTGGTTGTAGAGCCGACCCGAGACGCCCGGAATGAAGGCGACCGGCACGAACACGGCCATCAGCACGGCGGTGGTGGCGATGATCGGACCGGTGACTTCGGCCATGGCGGCCTTGGTCGCCGCCAATGGTTTCAGCCCGGCCTCGAGTTGTCGTTCGACATTCTCGACCACCACGATGGCGTCGTCGACGACAAGGCCGATCGCCAGCACCATGCCGAGCAGGGACAGCATGTTGAGCGAGAAGCCCAGCATCTCCATGACGACCAGTGTCGCCACCAGCGACACCGGAATGGCGATGGTCGGGATGATGGTCGTGCGCCAGCTCTGCAGGAAGATGAACACCACGGCAACGACGAGCACCAGCGCTTCGCCGAGCGTGATCAGCACGTCATGCATCGACGCCGAGACGAAGCGCGTCGTGTCGTAGTGCATGGCGTAGGACACGCCCTTCGGGAAACGCGCCGACAGTTCCTGCATCTTGTCCTTGACGCGCTGCTGAAGGTCGAGCGCGTTGGAACCGGGCATCTGGTAGACCGCGAGCACCACGGTCGGGTCCTTGCCGAAGAAGGCCGAGGACGAATATTGCAGGGCGCCGAGTTCGATGCGCGCGACGTCGCGCAGTCGCACCAGCGAGCCGGTGTCGGTGTTGGCGCGCACCACGATGTCGCCGAATTCCTTCGGGTCGCTCAGGCGGCCGACAGCGTTGACCTGCATCTCGAAGGCGGTGCCGGCGGGTGCCGGCGACTGGCCGATCTTGCCGGCCGCCACCTGGACGTTCTGCTCGGAGATGGCATTCTGCACGTCGACGGCGGTGATGCCGAGATTGGCAAGCTTGTCCGGATCGAGCCAGACGCGCATCGAATAGCGCCGCTCGCCGAAGATCTGCACATCGCCGACGCCTTGCAGACGCTTCAGCGGATCGACAACCTGCAGGTAGGCGAGGTTCGACAGCGCCACCGGATCGACCGACTTGTCGGGCGAGGTGAGGTTGACGATGAGCACGAAGTTCGGGTTCTGCTTCTTGATCGTCACGCCGCCCTGGTTGACGATCGCCGGCAGCGACGAGGCCGCCTGCGAGACGCGGTTCTGGACGTCGACGGCGGCGGTGCTCAGGGAGTAGCCGACATCGAAGGTGATGGTGATGGTCGAGGAGCCGTCATTGGAGCTCGTCGACGACATGTAGGTCATGCCCTGCACGCCGTTGATCTGCTGCTCCAGCGGCGTCGTCACCGTGTCGGCCACGACTTGCGCGCTGGCGCCCGGATAGTGGGCGCTGACCACGACCTGGGGCGGCGTGATGTCTGGAAACTGCGAGACCGGCAGCAGGAAATAACAAATCGTCCCGGCGAGCACCATGATGATGGCGATCGCCGAGGCGAAGATCGGACGGTGAATGAAGAAGTTTACCACGACACACATGCCTCGCCGGCTGCTCTTGCCCGCCCGAGGGCGCTGGCAACTCTGGATAACTGGCCGTGCCCGTCACGGGAGACTTCCCGTGAACGCAGCAACGGCACCT
Source organism: Mesorhizobium sp. 131-3-5 (assembly GCF_016756575.1). Lineage (NCBI taxonomy): Bacteria > Pseudomonadati > Pseudomonadota > Alphaproteobacteria > Hyphomicrobiales > Phyllobacteriaceae > Mesorhizobium > Mesorhizobium sp. 131-3-5. Next base: position 5,610,837 of record NZ_AP023254.1, on the reverse strand, counting down.
CGCGACGCTGCCCATCGGCAAGCGAGCGAAGCATCTTCTCGAGGGCGCGGGGGTCGACCCCATCTGCCTTCATGACCAGCCGGATCATCGGATCCCGGACGGCCTCATCTATGGTAAGATCGCGGCGCTGTGGCATTGGCCGGCTCCTTGTCTGTCGATTCGCAGCCCATGCTCGCGAACCGTTTTTCATTTCCTCACCGGCCGCAGCCGCATGATTGGCAGTTTCTCGTCCGTCTCATCTGGCAGGACCAGTTCACGGCCTTGTTATTGACGGCGGGCGACATAGGTGTTACCAGTAAGTAACATTCTGGAAGTTACAGACCGGTAACACCCTAGTCAAGAGGTGGCCGAGGGTTTTTTGGAAACGAAAGGAGATCATGATGACAGACGGCGTCGTGGAGCGCTCTCGTCCCCGGGATCGGATTCTGGAGACGGCACGCGACATGTTCCACAAGCACGGCATCAAGGGCGTCGGCGTCGACGCCATCACCGAAGCTGCCGGCACGAACAAGATGACGCTCTATCGTCACTTCGAATCCAAGGACGAACTGATCGTCGAGTGCCTGCGCGCCAACGCGGCCAAGGCCGGCGCCATGTGGGACGCTTTCGAGGCCGAGTTTCCCGGCGACAAGCTCGCGCAGCTGCATGCCTGGGTTGGCAAGGCGGCTGCCATGCTCAATACCGACGGCCGCGGCTGCGACATGGCCAATGCCGCCGCTGAGCTGACCGAGCCAGACCATCCGGCGAGGCTGGTGATCAAGGAACTCAAGGAAGCCCAGCGCGAACGCCTTGTGACGCTATGCCGGGGTGCGGGCATCGGTCAGGCCGAACTGCTTGCCGATACGCTGTCGCTGCTGTTCGAAGGCGCCCGTGTCAGCGTGCAGACCGTGGGCGCCGAAGGTCCGAGCACGCAGTTCGTGCGGATGGCCGAAGGGTTGATCGTTTCCTTCCGGGGCACCGCCGCCGGTTGAAATCCGCCGCGACTGTTGGCGATATGCCGGCGTATGATCGAGGCGATGCTTGGCGCCCTTTGGCGTGGGCAAAGGAATTTCCGATGCTGAATGAAAAAAGCCCGCTGCCGGGAGGAGGTGGCAGCGGGCTCGATTTCGAATGTGGCGCGGGAGGAGGTGCACCCCATTCAGCGTCGGCACCGCATCTGGGAGGAGTAGATGGCCGACAACCAGAACTTACGAGTTGCCCAATGATTCGGCAACAATGAATTGTGCATAGCAGCTGTGCAGATTTGCCGTATCAATTATCAGACAAATCCAAGAAACCGGCTTTTCCGAGGCGCCGGCCTTATTGCACCGGCACGTTTTCCCTGAAAATCAGGCGCGGCTCGATGAATTTCCGGGTGAGATAGGGCGCCGATGAGGCGATGGAGCCGAGCAGGCGGATAACCGACTGTTCGGCGATCAGCCTGGCGTTCTGGTCGATGACGACGTCGACGAGGTCGTCGACGAGATAGCCGCGGGTTTCCCGCGTCAGGTCGTGGCAGATGAACACCGGCTTGCGGTTGGGTCTGAGTTCCCGGATGGCTTTGGCAACGCCGGAGCGTCCGGCCCCGACGCAATAGATGCCGAGCAGCTCCGGTTCGTTGTGCAGCGCCTTCATGGTTTCGGCGTAGCTGGCATCCGGTTCGTCGTTGATCTCGACGGCACTGGTTACGGTGAGGTTGGGAAACTCTTCGCCGAGCACTGAGCGAAAGCCCATTTCACGCTCCTCATGGCCGCGATAGGAGCGCGAACCGACGACCATCGCCAGATGGCCCTCGCGGCCGCCGAGGAAGCGGCCCATCAGAAGTGCCGCCGTTCGGCCCGCCACCCGGTTGTCGATGCCGATATAGGCCGAGCGGGGAGCGGCAGGAATATCGGACACCAGCGTCACCAGGCGGATGCCGGCCTCGACAATGTCGCGCAGGATGTTGCGGGTTCGCGGATGGTCGATGGCGATGACACCGACGCCATTGGCCCTCAGCGACAGATTTTCTACGGCGCTCTGCAGTGCGTTCGGCGAGATGCCGGCGAGGTTGTGGATCCGGCACGAAGCGACCAGCGGCAGGCGCGATGCATAGTCCTCGATGTGCCTTGCCAGATCCTGCATGAAGGCGTTGCCGCCGATCGGCAGGAAGAATTCAAGGTTTGCGGGCTTGGAGGGAAGCGTAACCTGGTCGGCGACCGGCAGATAGCCGAGCTGCTTGGCGGCTTCCATGACGCGCTGCCGGTTGGCGGCGCTGGCGCCCGGCCGGTTGTTGAGCACCCTGTCGACCGTCGCGGTCGAGAGTCCGCAATTCCTGGCGATGTCGGAGACGGTGGCCTTCATGCCGCAACCCTATGCGCCGATGCGATCGTGCGCCAGACAAGCAATTTCGCAGCCGATGCGATCCGAGGGACGGGTGATCGACATCCATCACCGCGATGCGCGTTTGGCTGTTTCGACAAGGCGGCTTCCGCCCTCAGTGCGGCGGCTTGCCGTCGGCGATGGCTTCGCGAATTTCCTTGTCCGACATGCCGGTGATGATCCGTTCGACTTCCGTCACGGTTGTCTTCTTCGGGTCGATGTCGTCGGCGACCACCTTGCCCCGGCGCATGACGACGATGCGGTCGACCACCTGGAAGACATGATGGATGTTGTGCGCGATGAAGATGCAGGAATGGCCGGAATCGCGAGCGTTGCGCACGAAGCTCAGCACGCCTTGTGTCTCGGCGACGCCGAGATTGTTGGTCGGCTCGTCGAGGATGATGAGGTCGCTGTCGAAATGCATGGCGCGCGCGATCGCCACCGCCTGGCGTTCGCCGCCGGAGAGCGAGCCGATCGGCGTCGTCGGCGGAATGTTCTTCGAAATGCCGACCTGTTTGAGCAGGTCGCGGGCGACGGTGTTCATCGCCTCCTGGTCCATGCGGTTGAGGAAACGCGGCGGCTTGATCGGCTCGCGCCCGAGAAACAAATTGCGGGCGATCGACAGTTGCGTGACCAGCGCGGAATCCTGGTAGATCGTTTCGATGCCCTGCGCGATGGCGTCGCTGGTGCTGCGCAAGGTGACCTTCTTGCCGCGGATGAAGATGTCGCCGCTGGTCAGCGGCACCGCGCCCGACAAGACCTTGATCAGCGTCGACTTACCGGCGCCATTGTCGCCGAGCAGGCCGACGATCTCGCGCTCGTTGACATGGAAATTGGCGTCCTCGAGCGCCTGCACGCGGCCGTAGGACTTGCGGATGTTCTGCATGCGGATCAGTGGCTCGGCCATGGTTCAAGTCCCTGCCTGGTGCCGGCGTTCCAGCCATGAGTGGAGCGCCATCATGCCAAGGATGATCGCGCCGATGAAGATATTGTAGGCAAGACCGGGCACGCCGATCAGCACGATGCCGTTGCGCATCACGCGCAGGATCAGGATGCCGAGCACGGTGCCGATGATGGTCCCGCGTCCGCCGGTCAGCGCCGTGCCGCCGATCACCACCATGGCGATGACTTCGAGTTCGTAGCCGGTGCCGCTATTGGGATTGGCGGCGGAAGTTCGCAGCGAGGAGATGACGCCGGCCAGCGAGGCCATGAGCGACGACAGCACGAACAGGCCGATCTTGACGCGGTTGACATTGACGCCGCGGGCGCGCGCGGCGTTGGGATTGCCGCCCGCCGCCTGGATCCAGTTTCCGGTCCGGCTTTGCGTCAGCACATAGCCGAGCGCGATCGCCGCGGCGATGAACCAGAACAGCGACATGTAGATGCGGAACGGCCCGATGAAGAAGTCGCCGACCAGCGCCTCTGCCAGCCAGCTGCCCTCGGCGCTCCAGGTGCGCTGCGGAAAACCGTCGGTGATGAAAAGCGCACTGCCGCGCACCACGAGCAGCATGCCGAGCGTGACCAGGAAGGACGGGATCTTGAGTTGCGTGACGAACCAGCCATTGACCAGGCCGATCAGGGCGGCAACCACCAGCGCGGCAACGAAGCCCATTTCCAGCGAGGTGACGCCGCTGTTGAACAGCGTCCACATCAGCACGGGCGAGAAGCCGAACAGGGATCCGACGGACAGGTCGAATTCGCCTGACGTCATCAGCAAGGTCATCGCCAGCGCGATCAGGCCGAGCTCGACGGTGAAGGCCAGGGTGTTGGAGATGTTCTGCGGCGACAGGAAGTCGTGATTGAAGCCCCAGAAAACGCCGATCTCGACGATGAGCAGCACGAAGGGACCGAATTCAGGCCGCGCAATCAGGCGTTGGACAAGCGAATGATTTTCCACTGGGAACCCGCGACATGGTTTGGAACGGGCCGCGATCTCCACCGCCTCGGATGGATTGTCGCGACGCAAGAAGATATCTGGCGCCGCGAGCCAGACGGACACGGCGCCAGGGATCGCGGTTTATTTGCCGGACAGTATCTTGTCGTAGATGCCGGCGGTGTCCTTCTCATAGAGCGCGCCGGTGATGACGTTGAAGCCCGGAGGAATGCCTGACGCCGCCATGTTGGCGAGCGACAGCGCGACATAGCTGGTCGCCTGCGGGTCCTGCCACTGGCCGGCATTGACGTAGCCGTTCAGCACTTCCTGCGTGGTGTCGAGCGAGTTGCCCCAGCCGACAACGGGGATTTCGCCCGGCTTGACGCCGACCTGGTCGAACACCCGCTTGATCGAGCCGGTGACGAGGTCGCCGAGACCGATGATGGCGTTGACCTTGCCCTTGTGGGCGGTGAGGTAGTCGACCATGCGGTTGATCACTTCGGCCTGGTCGAGCGTTGCTTCGGTCACTTCGTAGGTGATGCCGAGCGGTCCAAACACGCTCTTGATGCCTTCCTCTTCCTGGACGCCATAGGTGGCGCCGGGGATCTCGACGGGCATCCAGACGAAGTCGCCCTTCTTCACCAGGCCCTTGTCGACCAGATATTGCGCCCAATGCTTGCCGAAGGTGACGTTGTCGCCGCCGACATAGGCATTGAAATTGGCTTTTGGATCAGGCGTGTTGAAGTTGATGATAGGGATGTTGGCCGCGCGGGCTTCCTTGACGATCTCGACGAGGCTGCCCGGATCGGGGCTGGTGGTGACGATGCCGTCGGCCTTGGCCGAGAGGGCGGCGCGAACCGCTTCCTGCTGGGAGGCGACGTCGCCATTGTGAAACGAGGTGTTGACGGTGTTGCCGGTGTCCTTGGCCCATTGCTTGGCCCCGGCCAGGAAGTAGGTCCAGACCGGGTCGGCCGGGCCGCCGTGCGAAATCCAGTAGAAGGTCTTGGCCTGCGCCGCTGCCGGAATGACCGTCAGCGCGACCAGCAGGCCGTAGAGCACAAGTCTCAGTCTTGTCAGCATTTGATTTCCTCCCGGTTGAAGATGATCCGTCTCTTGTTCCGGCGTCGGCCGGATTGCGTCTTTTGCCAGCGCCGCTCGGATGCCTCAGAGCATTCCCTTTTTCGACGGATGGCAAGCCTCCATCTGCAGATGTAGTTGGCGCCTGACGCGGCGCCATCAACGGTCCCATCAGATTGCATCAGTCGGGGTGATTTTTCCGGGCGGCCGGATGATGATTGGCGGCGAGGCTCAGCCGAGCGGATTGTCCCCGCTGTGTCCGGCGTGCCAGTGGCGCCACGGCCGGATCAGCCGGTCGATCGCCAAGCCAAGCACGACCAGAGCACCGGTGGTGAAGGCGGCCCAGATGGCATCCACGCCAAGCAAGGTCATGGCGTTGTGGGCAGGTTCTTAGATCAGATCGGCCTTTGCCAGGTCGCGCATGAGATGGCTGGCGCCGTAGGTCCAGTGCGGGCAATCGGGCGACAGCCGCACCCGGTTGACCAGCGCGCCGAACTTTTCCGACGAGATGGTGACGATGTCGCCGACCTTGTGGGTAAACCCCTTGCCCTTTTCGCCGCGGTCTTTCGACGGCACGAACATGGTGCCGAGATAGAGCGCCAGCCCGTCCGGATACTGGTGGTGCGGCCCCATAGCGGCGGCTACCAGTTCTTCGGGCGAACGGCTGATCTCGGCCATCGAGCTTGCGCCCTCCAGCGAGAAGTCATCCTCGCCCTCGACCTTGAGGCGCACCACGGCGCGCTTCACGTCGTCGATCGAGAAGGTGTCGTCGAACAGTCGGATGAAGGGTCCAAGTGACGCCGAAGCGTTGTTGTCCTTGGCCTTGCCGAGCAGCAGCGCGGAGCGCCCTTCGACGTCGCGCAGATTGACGTCGTTGCCGATGGTGGCGCCGACGATCCTGCCGCTCGAGGCGGCGATCATGGCGATCTCCGGCTCCGGATTGTTCCAGGTCGACACCGGGTGCAGGCCGACATCGGCGCCGAAGCCGACCGAGGCCATCGGCTGGCACTTGGTGAAGATCTCGGCGTCGGGACCGATACCGACTTCCAGATATTGCGACCAGGCGCCGCGCGCGATCAGCTTGGCCTTGATCTCCATGGCTTCCGGCGAACCCGGCTTGAGCTTCGACAAATCATGGCCGATCAGCCCGGCAATGTCAGCGCGGATGGCGTCGGCCTTTTCCGCCGAGCCGCGCGCCTGTTCCTCGATCACCCGCTCGAGCAGGCTGACGACGAAGGTGACGCCCGACGCCTTGACCGCCTGCAGGTCGACCGGGGAGAGGAGATGGGGCTTTGTCGGATCGCGTCTGGCTTGAAAACTGTTTGCTGCGATGTCGTCGAGCGAGCCGATCGGCTTGCCCTTGGCCGAGCGCACATGACCTGCCGGATCGGCCATTTCGCAGATGTCCCGCACGGTCGGCGCTGCGATCGAGGTGATATCGAAGACGGTGTCGTCACGCACCGTGACCACGAGGGGGTGAGGCACATCAGCCGATCGAGCGCGGCCGAGAAAGACGCCATCGTCAGGCAGAAACGTCATGTTTGTCATTGCACTCTCGTCGTTACGCAGGATGGTTCGATGTTATGAGGTGCGCATGGCCTCTTCAAGCCGACACACCCTGAAGCAGCATGTGCCAAGCGACAGGCGATCAACGAAAATGGCCTTTGTCACGATGTCACTGCACTGCGTCGCGACTTCCGATGTGGCGCTACAGCTCATCCCAACGTAACCGCAAATGCGCGCTTGTCGATCCGCCTTTTTCCAGCGTGGTCAGGCCGCTGCCGTGATGAGCATCCACCACATGTGAAACGGGTTCGAAGCAGAAGAAATCAGCGTCTCGTGCCGGCGAATAGAGGACGAAGACATTCAGCGAGGGCGACGCCTCGATCGTGACAGCGATAGCGTCATCCGGCTGGATGATCGAGGCGTGCCCGTTCCAGCCTTCGAAGGCATTGTTGACCCAGGCGTCGGGAAGCGGCGCGGCTTGCGAAAAATCCCAGTCCGGCCGGGAGGCCAGCGGCACCACCCCCGTCGGCAGGTGTCGGTCGTCCTCCAACCAGACACTGCGCGCCGATGCTTGGAGCAGAGTGCGCGGGCGGCGCGGAAACCAGGGGTGGAAGCCTAACCCGTAGGGCAGGCGTATGGCGGCTCGGTTCTCGACAGCCAGCACGGCGGACAACGCGCCATCCTCCAATGCATAGCGGACGCTCGCATGGTAGCGGTAGGGTCCGATCGCCCCATCCTCCAGAGCCAGCTCCATTTCAGTGCCGGTTCGCCTCGTCAACCGCCACGGCCTTTGAAATGCGTCGCCGTGGAGTGGGAACGGCTCGCCGTCGACATTGGGCTCTATCGCATGGAAGCGCCCGTCAAACTCGAAGCCGCCGCCGGAAATGCGGTTTGACCAAGGGATCAGCAGTTGGGACCCGAACTTCAGCAGACCCCTCGATGGCTCAAGCACAGGCGTCGGTGCTCGGCCGGTGCGGAGCGCGTCGTAGCGCAGGATGGCAGCGCCCTCGCGAGGACGCACCACGACGCTCGCACGCCCATCGGCAAGTTCGATCTCATCGCCATTGCTCATTGAAAAGCAGCCATGGCTACCATCCGCCATCGATGTTGATGTTCTGACCGCTGATCATGTCCGAGGCCGGGGAGACGAGGAACAGCACGAGATCGGCGATATGCTGCGGCTCGATGCGTCGCTTCAGGCATTGGTTGGCAAGGATCCAGTCATTGTATTCCTCGAGCCGTTCTCCGAAGACGCGCTCCTCTGCCTCGGAAACGACGGCGCCTGGCGACACCGCGTTCACGGTGATGCCGTGTGGTCCCAATTCCCGCGCCAGCGACTTGGTGAGTCCCAGCATGGCTCCCTTCGAAGCCACGTAGGGCACGTAGCCGTCCCAGCGACCGTTCAGCGTCACCGAGCAGAAGTTGACGATCCTGCCCTGGCCTTTCTTCTTCATGCCAGGCGCGCAGGCGCGCGCCAGCGCGAAGGCGGCTGACGAATTCACACGGATCTGGTCCTCGTACTCGCCAAGTGAGAATTCCTCGAACGGACGGTTGATGATGAGCGCCGCGTTGTTGATCAGAATGTCGATCGTGCCTTCTTCGTCGGCGAGCGCCTTGACCGCTGTCTCGGCTTCGGCCAACTGGTTCAAGTCGCAACCGACATAGACGATCGTACCCTTGTTCGCCGCCGCCAATTCCGCTGCGATTCCGGGCCCTTCTGCATTCTCCGGCCGGTCAAGCAGAAGCACGCGCGCGCCAGCGCGGGCAAGCGCGGCAGCCTGGGCGCGGCCGAGCGAACCCAGACCGCCGGTCAGGAGCACAACTTTACCGGAAAGGTTCGTCATCACCGTTCCCGCCCCTCAAAGCACGTTGTGAACTTCATCGATGGAGGTTTCCTCGATGCGTTTGTCGAGAACGACCTCGCCGCGCGCCATCGCCACCACGCGATCACAGCAATCAAAAACGTGATGCATGTTGTGGCTGATGAAAACGCCGGTCACCCCTTGTGCCTTCAATCCACGTACAAAGCCGATGACCTTGCTGGTCTCCTTGACCGAAAGGTGATTGGTCGGCTCGTCGAGGATCATCACCTTCGACTTGAAATGCATGGCCCTCGCGATGGCGACGCCCTGCCGCTGGCCGCCTGACAATTCACCGACCAGTGCGTCGGGCGAGCGCAGATGCAGGTCGACATTGGCGATCGCCTTGATGCTTTCGCTGCCCATCTTCTTTTGATCCAGTATGCCGACGCCGAATACGGAAAACAGCGTCGGTTCGCGGCCGATAAACAGGTTCCTGGCGATTGACATGGTGGGAACCATCGAATTGTACTGGTAGATGGTCTCGATGCCGAGGTTCATCGCGTCGCGCGGCCTGGCGATCCGCACCGGTCTGCCTTCGACCAGGATCTCGCCCTCGTCGGCGCTATGGACGCCCGACAGAATGTTGATGAGCGTCGATTTGCCGGCACCGTTGTCGCCGACCAACCCAAGTGCCTCGCCTCGCTTCAGGTCGAGGCTCACGCCCTTCAACGCATGGACGCCGGAATACCATTTGTGAAGATTGCGGACGGAGATGATTGCGTCTTCCATGGCTCAGCCCTCCATCTTGATCGCCTTGGCGCGCTTGCGCATCCAGGCATTGGCCACGACGGCGAAAATGGTCAGGAAGCCGATCGCGAATTTGAACCAGTTCGCGTCGACATTGGAGAGCACCAGCCCGTTGTCGATGATGCGGATGAGGATCGTGCCGATGATGCCGCCAGCGACCGTACCGATGCCGCCTGCGAGCGAAGCGCCGCCGATGACCGCCGAGGCCACCGCCTGGAGTTCCAGGCCTTCGCCAATGGAAGGCAAAGGAGAGCCCAGCCTCAGCACTTGCAACATGCCGGCGAAACCCGACAGCATCGAGCAAAGCACGAAGCATGCGAGTTTTACTCTCGCTGTCGGGATGCCCATCGAGGCGGCAGCCGGGTGGAAGCCGCCGGTGGCCTTTATCCAATTGCCGAAATTGGTTCTGGAAAGCATCAGTGACGTTAAAAGGGCAATTCCCGCAAACCACAGGAACGACATGCGGAACATGTTGCCGGGGCCGACGAACGACGTGAACAGCCAGTTCGGAAGATCGGCGGGAAGCAAGGGTGGAAACCCGCCCGAGACGACGATCGTCAGCGACCGGGCGATGAAAAGCATGCCGAGCGTGGTGATGAAGCTCGGGATCTCGAACCAGATCGTCACATAGCCGTTGATAAATCCGATCACCGCGCAAACGATAAGCCCGGCCAGCAAGGCAAGTGGGAAAGGCACCCCTTCGACCATGAGGACCGCCATGCACATCGGCATCAGGGCGAACACCGATCCGACCGACAGGTCGAATTCGCCGCTGATCATCAAGATCGTGACGCCGATGGCGACGAGGCCCGTTTCCGGCAGAATGCCGAGTATGCCGCGAAGGTTATCCTGGTTGAGGAACACGCCATTCGAGCGGATCTCGAAAATCACCACCAGAAGCACCAGCAGGATCAGTCCCGCCAGTTCCGGCTTTTCCAGATAGGTCTTGAAGAGGCGTTTCAAGGCAGGCTCCAGGAATTCGAGGCAAGGGACCACCCGGCGGTGCGAGCACTGCCGGGCGAACACATGGCGCGCGTGGGCTTAACGCAGACCTTGCGAGGAAAGCGTCATGATCGCGTCGGCCTGATCCGGGCGCACGATGCCTTGACCCGTATCGATGTCGGAGGGGGCCAGACCTACCTTCTTGTTCAGGTAGGCTTCCATGACGGGCATGAAGCCCTGCATGTAGGGCTGTTGGTCCACCAAAGCCTGTACGTAGCCCTTCTGCATCTGCTGCAGAACTTCCGGCACCAGATCGAAACCGCCAAGGAGTACCTTGCCCGGCGCGACGCCGCGGTCCTGCAGCGATCGCGCAACGCCCGCGCACCAGAAGCCGGTGTCGAAATAGGCTGTGGTGTCGGGATGCGCATTGAGATAGGCGCCGACACGATCGGATGTAATCGCGAGGTCCGTTCCGCTGTCGATCCGCTCCCATGAGACCTGGCGGTCGGGATGGGCCGCCTTGTACTCTTCCAGGAACTGCATCACGCCTGCGCCACGGCTTTCGGACCAGTTCTGGCCGGGTGCGGAAATGCCGACCAGAACCTTGATTGGCCCCTCTTTCGGGAAGCTCTCGGAAATCGCCTTGCCGAGCGAATAGCCCGCCGGCTTGAAACCTTGCCCTATGAAGGCCTGCCGCGCATTGCCCTTGGCGCCTTCGGTGTCATCGACATTGACGGCAATCACCAACACACCGGCATCTCGCGCCTCCTTGATGACGTCGTCGAACGCCTTGTTGTCGACAATCGAGGTCAGCAGGGCATCCGGCTTGGCGGCAAGTGCGGCGCGCATGTTGGCGAGTTGTTGCTCGACCGAGCCTTCGGTCTGGGTGAAAATCATGTTGCACTTGGCCTCGACCTTGCCGCAGGCATCGTCAAAGCCCTTTTTCACCGCCTGCCAGAAGGTGTTCGAGGCCGACGAATGGTGTGTAAAGACGATGTTGAGCCCGTCGGCACTGGCGACGGAAGGCCCGGCAAGCAGCGTCGTGGCGAGCAAAAGCGTTGCAGTCAGTCGTTTCATTTCTATTCCTCCCGTTGAGTGTTCTTCAGATGTCCGTCTTGTCGGAGACGCGGCGATGGACGGTGTAGGCCCGACCGAGGTCGGGATTGAGTTCCAGCCCGAGGCCTGGGCCAGGCGGCACGGTGATCATGCCGTCCTTGACTTCCGGTAGCGCGGTCACGAGGTCGCGGTACCAGGTCCTGTAAAATGCCCGCACACTCTCCTGTACGAGCGCGTTGGGCGCGTTGAGGGATAAATGCGTGGATGCCGCCAGGACCACTGGCCCGGTGCAGTCATGCGGCGCGACCGGCAAATGCCAGGCCTCCGCCATTGCGGCGATCTTGCGTGCTTCGGAAAGCCCGCCGCACCAGGAAATGTCCAGCATGACGATGCCTGCGGCGCCGGTCTCCAGAAGGTCGCGGAATGCCCAGCGACTGCCCAGGGTTTCCGACGCCGAGATCGGTGCCGGGCTCGCGGCCTCGTAGCGCTTGAGATCGGCGAGGCTATCCATGCGGATGGGATCCTCATGCCAGTACGTGCCATAAGGCCCGAGCGCCTTGGCGATCTTGATCGCCGGCAAGAGCTGCCACATGGAGTGGAACTCGACCATGATGTCGATCTTGTCACCAACCGCTTTGCGGATCTTTTCGAAGGGCTGCAGCGCGGCTTTGAGGTCGCCGGCGGTGATGTCTTGCCCCCGGCTTTTCTCGGCGGCATGGTCGAAAGGCCAGATCTTCATGGCCGTGATGCCGTCCTCAAGCAGCTCCGCCGCCAATTCGTCGGCGCGGTGGAGAAACCCGTTCAGGTCGTCGTATCCTTGCCTTGTGCCCAGACCATAATTCGCGGTGGTCTGTCCCTTGCCGTCCTTGATGTATTCGGTACCGGCGCAGGTGTTGTAGGTACGGATGGACCGGCGCGAAAAGCCTCCCAGAAGTTGCGCGATCGGCTGGTTCATGGCCTTGCCGAAAATATCCCAGAGCGCGATGTCGAAGGCGGAATTGCCGCGGACTTCGACCCCGCTTGAGCGGAAACCGAGATAGCCAACCAGGTCCGCGGAAAGCAAATCGATCTGAAGTGGATCGCGGCCGATTACGCGTGGCGCGACATATTCATGGACATATTCCTCGACCGTGCGGGCCAAGAAAAAAGTTTCGCCAAGGCCGGTAATGCCTTCGTCGGTATGCACCTCGATCCAGAGCAGATTGGGCCGCTCTTCGATGCGGATGGTCTCAAGTGAGCGGATTTTCATGCGATCCCCGCATCGATCAATGCCTTGACGCTTTTGTCGAAATGCGCGGCCATATGTTCGGCGGCAAGTTGCGGGTTCCCCGCGATGATCGCCCGAGCAATATCCGCGTGCCCCTCGATCATCTTGATCTGTTCTTCCTCGGTTACACGCGTACGCCAGCCGATCACCCAAGTGCGTCGCGTGACGCCGCTGAAGGCGTTGATGATCAACGAAAACACCGGGTTGTGAGAGGCCCGCGCGATCGCCTCATGGAATGCGATGTCGTGTTCCATGACGATCTCGGGCGCACGGTAATTCTCGCGCATCAGCCGCGCGCATTTCTGTATTTCAGCCGCCTCCGCGTCGGTCCGCCGGAGTGCGGCGAGCGCCACCGTGCGCATTTCGATGGTGCGGCGCACATCATAAACCTGCTGGACGCTGATCTGTTCGGTCGTGACGCCGTGCTCGATCACCATCGACATGGCGCCAATGTCGAGCTTGGCAACGCTGGCGCGCCGGCCGGCGCTCATGTCGATGAGGCGCATCGCCGACAGCGACCGAAACGCCTCCCGCACCACCGTCCGCGAGACACTGAGCTTGCGGGTCATGTCGGCTTCACTGGGCAAGAGGTCGCCAGGGCCAAGGCCTTCAACGCGGATGTGCTGGGTGATGGCCTGAATTGCGGTACTCACCAGCCCGGGATTTGTCTCGTCAGGCCCTATGCCGCGATCGCTTACCATTTGCCCAAAACCTGTATGACATGTTTTCTTGAAATGGGTATATCTTTGTGAAACCTTGTCTGTCAATAGCGGTTGACTACGCGACAGTTAGGAAGGGAAAAGGGTAGTGGATAGCGGAGAGAAACAGCCAGGCTTCGTGTTCGATGCCCAGGATATCGTCGGTGAGAGCCTGCTCTGGGACGAGAACAGGAAGACGCTGATCTGGGTGGATATCATCGGGCGACGCATCCACCAGCTCGATCCCGTTACTCGCGATCACCAGAGTTGGCAGACACCGGACCTCGCAACATCGATTGGCCTGCGCAGGGACGGCGGCGCGATCGTCGGACTGCGAAAGGATGTGGCTCTGTGGGATTTCGGAGAGGCCTTCAGGGCGATAGCGACGATCGAGCCGGACAGCCCTGACACACGGTTGAATGAAGGCGTGGTCGCCCCGGATGGCTCATTCTGGGTCGGCACCATGGAAAACAACATCGGCGCCGACGATCGTCCACGCGATATTTGGCGAGATGCGGGGCGGATCTATCGCGTCGACACGGCCGGCATCGTCGAGGCGCTCAGCGCCGATCGCTTCGGCATCACCAACACGATGGTCTGGACAGCGAATGATACCTTCATCACGGCGGACACGACCAAGAACCAGATCTTTCGCTATCACTGGGACAGGGTGCAGTCGCGAATAACCGACAGGCGCCCTTTCTTCTCGGACTTTCCACGCGGCCTGCCGGATGGGTCGTGCATGGATGCGGAGGGCTATGTCTGGAACTGTCGCGTTGCGGGGGGCGGCTGCCTGGTTCGCATTTCACCTGACGGGGTTCTGGACAAGGTGGTGGACCTGCCCTGCAGCTGGCCCACGAGCTGTACCTTCGGCGGCGAGGATTTTGATATCCTCTTCGTCACTTCGGCGCGGTTTACCATGAGCGAGAGGCATTTGCAGGCCAACCCGCAGGAGGGCGGGTTGTTCGCGGTGCGCGCAGGCGTTCGAGGCACACCGACCAAACGGTTCGGATGAGATAACCTGACTGACGCGGCCGAGAACGGCAGGCTTACCAGGTCGGCTACGGCTTTTCGACCATTCCGGGCAAAGCCCCGGCGTTCCGGCAGTCGCTGGAACGTTGATGGCGACCAATTCAGGAAAGCCGGATTCCGCTTGACAGTTTCACGAATATGAAAAACTGTTAGCCAATTTCAAATTTGGTGAGCTGGTCGATGTCGGCCTTAGTTGCAGCACAAGCGCCAGAGGCCCGGTCTTCATCGGGCTTCCGGCTCGCCATGCTGTTGCCAGGGGCGCTGGTCACTTTCCTGCTGATCCTGTTCGCGCTTGGCCTGGTGCTGTTCCTTGCCTTTCGCGGCAATGACGGCTCGCTCCTCGGCGTTGGGCTGACCGTCGATAATTTCGTCACCGTGGCCACCGATCCGCTCTACTGGACGGTGACGCTGCGCTCGTTGGTTATCGCCGGCCTGGTGACGCTGGCAACCGTCGCCACCGCCTATCCCGTCGCCTACTATCTTGCCTTCCATGCCGGGCGCCGGCGCGGCCTGCTGTTGTTCCTGGTGACGCTGCCGTTCTGGACCAGCTATCTCCTGCGCGTCTTCGCCTGGAAGATCGTACTCGCCTACAATGGCGTCCTGAACTCGGCGCTGATCGAAAGCGGCATCTGGTCGGAGCCGACACTGGCATTTCTCAACACGCCAGCCGCTGTGGTCGTCACGCTGGCTCACGCCTATGCGCCCTTCGCCATCCTGCCGATCTACGTGGCGCTGGACACCATCCCGAAATCGCTGCTCGAGGCTGCCTCCGACCTCGGCGCGCGGCCGTTCACCGCTTTCCGCCGCGTCGTGCTGCCGAATTCGATGCCGGGCGTGCTGGCGGCCGCGCTCGTCGTCTTCGTGCCGACAGTCGGCGACTATGTCACGCCGGCCATGGTCGGCGGCCCGGCCAGCACCATGATCGGCACGCTGATCCAGTCGCAGTTCGGCAAGGCCAATGACTGGCCGTTCGGCGCCGCCCTTTCGGTCTGCGTCATGCTGGTCATCCTCGTCGTGGTGCTGGTCGCGCGCAACGCCGACCGCAGATTTGGCAGCCGCACATGAGAGTGGACCGGGCCGGGACGAAACGGGATGGCCGCTGGCTCGGCCTCTACGTGCTTGCCTATCTGGTGTTCCTATATCTGCCGGTCCTGCTGATCCCGCTGTTTTCCTTCAACGATTCCATCCAGGCGGCGTTTCCGCTCCAGGGGTTCACGCTGCAATGGTACGAGACGCTCTACGGCAATCCGGCGCTGTCGGGCGCGCTCGTGAACAGCCTCGTCATCGCCACTGTCGCCGCTTCCGGTGCAACACTGTGCGGCATCACCGTTTCCTATATGGACCTTTACGGCCGCTCGCCGCTTGCCGCCACCATAAGCGCCATAGCCCGCCTGCCGATCCTGATCCCCGGCGTCATCGTTGGCATATCGTTGCTGATCCTGATCAACCTCATCGGCCTTGGGCCGTCGCGCATCGCCATCGTGCTCGGCCACATACTGGTGGCTTTGCCCACGACCGTCGTCGTCATGCGCAGCCGTTTCGCCGCCATCCCCAGGACGGTTCGCGAGGCGGCGCTCGACCTCGGCGCCTCCGACTGGACGACGTTCCGGCGGGTCATGCTGCCGCTCAGCCTGCCCGCCGTGCTGTCGGCCTTCATGCTGGCCTTCCTGATCTCCTTCGACGAATTCATCGTCGTCTTCTTCCTTGCCGGCACCGAGCCGACCCTGCCGCTCTATATCTGGAGCCAGCTGCGCTTCCCCCGCTCGTTGCCGACCGTCATGGCGCTGGGGACGGTGATCCTGGCCACATCCTTCATTATCGCCGGCACCGCCGAGATCTTGCGCCATCGCGGGCTCGGTGCCACGCGCCGCAATCCAGCCTGACCATAACAATGAGAGGAGAACGAAAATGACATTCCACCTGACATCGATAACCGGACACAAGGCGCGCGCCGGCCTCGCCGCGCTGGCGCTGGCACTGTCTTCGACCGTGGCGCTGGCCGCCGAAAAGCTGCAATATTTCACCTGGTCGGGTTACGAATTGCCCGATTTCAACAAGAGCTTCCTCGCCGCGCATCCCGATGGCGTCGAGGCCTCGATCTTTGGCGATGACGACGATGCCTTCACCAAGGTCAAGGCCGGCTTCCGGCCCGACATCGCGCACCCCTGCTACGACAAGGTGGCGCGCTGGAACAAGGAAGGCCTGCTGCAGCCGATCGACACCAAGCGCATCAAGAACTGGGATTCGATCTTCCCGGTGTTCAAGAACCTGCCCGACCTGCAGGCCGGCGATGGCAAGGTGTGGATGGTGCCGTGGGACTGGGGCAACACTTCCATCCTCTACCGCACCGATTTGGTGAAGAACCCCGAGGCAAGCTGGAACCTGCTCTGGGACAAACAATATGCCGGCCGCATGGCGACCATCGACGCCGTGCACGACACGCCGATCGTCGCCGCGCTTCTGGCCGGCGTCAATCCGTTCGACATGACGCCCGAGCAGATGGACAAGGTTGCGGCAAAGCTGCGCGAACAGCGGCCGCTGCTGTCGAGTTACACCACCGACATGACGTCGGTCGAGCAGGCGCTTGCCAGCGGCCAACTGGTCGCCGCAATGACCTGGAACGCCTCGGCCACCTCGCTCAAGAAGCAGGGCGTGCCGGTCGAATTCATGAATCCGAAGGAAGGCATGCTGACCTGGGCCTGCGGCTTCGTGATGCTGAAGGACGCCAAGAATGTCGATCTCGCCTATGATTTCATCAACAGCCGGCTGGATGCCGATTCGGGCAAATATCTCATTCAGTCCTATGGCTATGGCAGTTCGCTGAGCACCGCCTTCGCCGGCGTCACGAAGGAGGAACTGGAGAAACTGCAGCTGCCGTCCGATCCCGAGGTGATGCTGAAGAGCACCATCTTCACAGGGCCGATGAAGCAGAACGACGATGTGGCCAAGATGTTCGAGAAGGTGAAGGCTGGCGGGTGATCGGTGGTTAATTTCGGAAGCTGGCGCTGTCCCTCATCGCCCTGCCGGGCACTTCTCCCCGTATAGTGACGGGGAGAAGGAGCCGGGCGCAATGCCGGCGAGTCCCTTGCGACGCTGGTGATTGGCGAAACCGGCGATAAGAGCGTCCCTCTCCCTGTCACTATACGGGGAGAGGATGCCGGCAGGCGATGAGGGGCGGCGCCAACGCCCGGTAAAGTACGAATTCAATCCCGAGGCCGGCCGTTGTCTGGTGCTGGCCTTAGACGCAACAAGGATCGACGAATGGACATAGTCGACGAGGCCGCCGAGAAACCCAAGGACGATGCCGATGTTCGCGTCGGGCGCCGTGTGCGGGCGCTGCGGCTGGAGCGGCGCCTGTCGCTGGCCGAACTGGCGGCAAAAGCCGGCGTGTCGATCGGCGCGCTGAGCCAGATCGAGCGCGGCATGTCCTCGCTGCGCGTCAAGGTGATCTGGCCGCTCGCCGCCGCCCTCGACATCGAGCCTTCGGCGCTGATCGCCGATGGCGACGAGGCCGTCAACGATCTCTATTGCGTGCGCGCCGACAAGCGGCGCTCCATTCCCGTCAAGTCGGAAGGCATCGCCAAGGCGCTGCTATCGCCGCCGGGTGCGACGCTCACCGGCATGCTGGTGACGGTGGAGGCCGGAGGCGGCACGGCGGAAGCCTATGCCCATGCCGGCCATGAATTCGGCTATGTGCTTTCGGGCGAGGTCGAACTGGTGGTGGACTCGACAAAATACGGGCTGAAGACCGGCGACAGCTTTGCCTTCAAGAGCACGCTGTTGCATGCCTTCCGCAATCCCGGCGCCGAGCAATGCCAGATCCTGTGGGTCAACACCACGAAGCCTTCCGAGGTTCGCGATGGCGCCTGATCCACTCGTCCGGCTGCAGGCGGTCTCCAAGGTTTTCCCGGGCGGCATCGTCGGGCTCGATGCCGTCGATCTCGACATTATCAGCGGCGAGTTCATCACGCTGCTCGGGCCGTCCGGCTGCGGCAAGACCACCAGCCTGCGCGTCATCGCCGGCTTCGAAAGCCCGTCGAGCGGAAAGGTCTTACTCGACGGCCGCGACATCACGGCGCTTCGGCCCTTCGACCGGCCTGTCAACACCGTGTTCCAGGACTACGCGCTGTTTCCGCATATGGATGTCGCCGAGAATGTCGGCTTCGGCCTGTCATTGCGCAAGTTGTCGGGAATCGAGCAGGCAAAGCGGGTCGGCGAAGCGCTGGACATGGTCGGTCTCGCCGACAAGTTTCGCGCCCGTGTCTCCGAATTGTCGGGCGGCCAGCGCCAGCGCGTGGCACTTGCTCGCGCCATCGTCTGCGAGCCGCGCGTGCTCTTGCTCGACGAGCCGCTGTCGGCGCTCGATGCGCATCTGCGCGAACAGATGCAGGTCGAGTTGAAGCGGCTGCAATCGCGGCTCGGCACGACCTTTGTCATGGTCACCCATGACCAGACCGAGGCGCTGTCGATCTCCGATCGCATCGTCGTCATGAACAAGGGCCGCATCGAGCAGATCGCGCCGCCGGCGACGCTCTATGACCAGCCTGCGACGAAGTTCGTAGCGAGCTTCATCGGCACCATGAACCTGCTGCAGTCGCGCTTTGTCGGCCGCGATGGCGAGCGCCTCCGTTTCACCGCCGGCACCTTGCCGCTGGAGGCAATTTCTGAAACCGGCCAGTCACCCGGCGAAGGCGAAATGCGCACCATCGGCGTGCGTCCGGAGGATTTGCTGGCGGCCACCGAGGCCATGCCCGGCACCGCGCCGGCCCGCGTCAACAGCATCGTTTTCCACGGCCGTACCTTGCGGCTGCATGCTGAACTGGGTCAGGGGTTGCCGGTGGTGATCGATGCGCCGCGCCAGGCAGAGGGTTTTCAATTCAGCGTCGGCGACGTGGCGCATGTCAGCCTGCGCCGTGGCGCCAACTGCCCCATGCTGCCGAGTTAGTTGCACCCACATTCGCAAGGTCGCCGCACAGTTACGGGCGGGGCAGGTCTGATCGACATGTGAACAAACGACCATGGAATTAAGTAGGAATTGACTAAGCTAGGAAGACATTCCTAAATTAGTTGATGCCGGAATTGAGCACCCGACCGCGCCGAAATGTGCAAACCCTATGCCTCGCGCACGAAGTGGGGCAACTCATTCGTGTCCGATGCCGGCACTGCAACATCACCCGGCACTATCTGCCCGGCGACCTTGCAAAGCTTGTTGGTGACATTCCCTTTTGGGATGTCGAAGGGCATATGCGGTGCGAGCGCTGCAAGCTTCGCGAGCTTGATGCCGACATAATTTTGCCGAGTGCTGCTGAGCGCTTGAAAATTCGTGTGAGACGCCTTGTCGAAATCCGCATGGTTCGCCGTGTGATATGGCGAGACGAGGAATGAGGAGCGCGGCCATCCCTTCAGCCTAGAACAGAGACCCTTGGGCTGGTGCCTGCTGCGGAAACTTGATTTGTGTGGCTGGCTTCTCAACGATGACCAACGCGTTGTCTGGCGCTGTTCGCTGCAAATGCCGTGCTTCTGCCCAGGGTGCTGTCAGCCAGGCCTCGGTCTCTTCCGAAGTGGTCAGTATTACGGGCATAGCCTTCTCATGGATCGGCGCGATGAGGGCGTTAGGCTTGGTTGTCATGAAGGCAAATAACTCGAAGTCGCCGGGTCCGTCCTTGACCTTTCGAACACCCTGCCAACGGGTCCAGAAGCCGGCGAAGAAGAACAGAGGCCGGCTTTCGTCACGGGCAAACCAGTAATTGCGTTGGATGCCTGTTTCCGGGTCCTTGTCGCTCGGTGTCGGGCTGGGTTCGGCAAAACTGGTGACCGGTACGACGCATCTATGCTCGACCCCGACAAACTGTTGCCAGTGCGAATATTGTGGATTGCGAACGTTGGTCGTGCCGTAGTCGGCCTTACCCTTCATACGCTCTTGAGGCGTCGGCAACCCCCAAAGCAGGTTCGCCAGCTCACGCTTCCCGTCTGCCGTGTTGCGGACGACCGGGCCGGGTTGATTGGGATAGATGTCAACGGAAGGTTCAAGGTTGCCGCTGATATCGCGTAATGCGCGCGTCCATTGGCGGATCGCCTCTTGCGTTGTGGTGATGTTGTAGAGGTTGCACACGCACCTAGCATTGCGGAATTGGCTTGTGTCTGCAACCGAGGCCGCTGCCCGCGCTCCTGCAATTCGTGTCACAGAGCCGCGTTATATCGATCGTCCTGACACGCCTTGTCAGCTGTCATGTGGGCACAGGTGGCAGACGGGCTGGCTCTTCCCTAATTGCAGTGCGTCTGAACAGGAGGAATACACATGACCATCGCGGAAATTGCCAAGGATTTCACCGGGCTCCTCAAGCAGGGCGATCACAATGGCGCTGCTGAAAAATACAATGCCGACGATATCGCCAGTTACGAAGCCACGGACGGGCCGATGGCCGTCAGCCACGGCAAGGAGGCCCTCGGGCAGAAAAGCCAATGGTGGCAGGAAAACCACGAAGTCCACGGTGGTTCGGTCGAAGGCCCTTATGTCAACGGCGACCAGTTCGCGGTGCGCTTCACGTTCGACATTACGCCCAAGGCCACCGGCCAGCGCGTCACGATGGATGAGGTTGGCCTCTACACGGTCAAGAACGGCAAGATCACCGAAGAGCGCTTTTACTACTGAGGCCGGGAGTCAGGCTTTCCGACCTTTGCTCTCTTCGTTGCAAGTTTGAAAAATGAGCATGGCGTCCGGGGCAATCCCCTGGCCGCCATGCAAATTCAAATGGTCTTCACATACTTGGCAAACTGGTCGGCCACCGTACCCCAGCCGTTGAAGAAACCCATTTCCTCATGGTTTTTGCGGGTCGCGTCGTCGCGGTGGAAGAAAATCCTTAGTACTGGCAAGTCCAAAAATTCCGACGATGCGGGCCTGGGCGCTGGCAAAGCGGGAAGGGCGGTTTTAGGCTGTGGGACGGATTCGACTGTCAGCTTGAGGGACGCGCCTTGACGACTGCGATTTACGGCATCACCACCTGCGACACGGTCAAGAAGGCGCGCGTCTGGCTGGAGAGCCATGACGTGGCCTATCGCTTTCACGATTTTCGTGCGGAGGGGCTGGACGCGAAGCGGCTGGATGGCTGGGTCGGCAAGGTTGGCTGGGAAAAGCTGCTCAACAAGGCCAGCACCACATTTCGTGAATTGGCGGATAAGGACAAGCAAGGTCTCGACGAAAAGAAGGCGAAGGCGCTGATGCTGGCCAAGCCGACGATGGTCAAGCGCCCGGTGCTGGAAGTCGGGGACCGGGTTCTGGTCGGCTTCAAGCCGGAAGTTTATGAGCAGGCGGTCGGGAAGTAGGCGAAAGCATTGCGACGTCCGATCTCCCCCCTCGTGGGGGAGATGTCAGGCAGGACAGAGGGGGGCGCTCCCTCCAGCCTCGGAGGTTGGCCGCCTCAGCCCTCCCGCGTAAAATACTCCGCCAGCGCCACCGCATGGTTGTGGGCCCCATCATGCGCGCCGTAGAGCAGCGTCACCTTGCCCTCGCGGAGCAAGCCGCGCAGCGTCGCCACCGCCTCACCATTCCCATCCAGTTCGGCCCCGTACCGCTTCCGAAACTCCGCCCAGCGCTGCGGCTCGTGCCCGAACCACTTCCGCAACGCGTCGCTCGGCGCGATCTCCTTCAGCCACAGGGCCAGCGCGGCATGCTCCTTGCTGACGCCGCGCGGCCAGATGCGATCGACCAGCACCCGCTGCCCGTCATCGGCAGCGGGCGGCTCGTAAATCCGCTTGACCATCAGGTCGAAAGCCATTCGACCTCCCTACGCCGAACCCTCAGGCCCACTCGCCCTTGCGCATCACCGGCACGCGGCTGCCGTCCTTGTGGACGCCGTCAATGTCGATCTTGTCCGAGCCGATCATCCAGTCGATGTGAATAAAGCTCTTGTTGCCGCCGCGCGCGGTGATCTCGTCTTGGCTGAGCGAGGCGCCGTCGACGAAGCATTTGGAATAACACTGGCCGAGCGCGATGTGGCAGGCGGCATTTTCGTCGAACAGCGTGTTGAAGAACAACAGGCCGCTGGCCGAGATCGGCGAGGAATGCGGCACCAGCGCGACCTCGCCGAGACGGCGGGCGCCCTCGTCGGTGTCGAGCACTTTCTTCAAGACATCTTCGCCTTTCGACGCCTTGGCCTCGACGATCCCGCCTTCTTCGAAACGCACGGAGATCTCGTCGATCAGCGTGCCTTGGTAGGACAGCGGCTTGGTCGAGGAGACATGGCCCTCGACGCGCCTGGCATGCGGCGTGGTGAAGACCTCCTCGGTCGGGATGTTGGGATTGCAGGTGATGCCGTTCTTGGCGGTCGAGGCACCGCCCATCCATTCATGGCCGTCCGCCAGCCCGACCGTCAGGTCGGTGCCCGGTCCGGTGAAATGCAGCGCATGGAAATTATGGCCGTTGAGCCACTCGGTGCGGCCGCGCAGCGCGGCATTGTGCGCCTTCCAATCGCCGATCGGGTCTTCCACGTCGACCCGCGACGCCGCGAAGATCGCGTCGGCGAGTTTCGCCACCGCGACATCGTCGGCATCTCCGGGAAACACCTGCTTGGCCCAGGCGAGATCCGGGTATGCGACGATGTTCCAGTTGATGTCGAAGCCGGTGATCTTTTCCAGCGCCGGCTGGTACGCCATGGAATTGGCCTTGTTGGCGCGCGCCACTTTTGCCGGGTCCTGCGCCGACAGGAGCGACGGATCCTCGCCGCGCACGGCAAGCCTGGCGGTATTGTTGGAAAAAGCCTTCGCCATGCCTTCATAGAGCCAGCCGGCGGCGCGATCGAAGCTGGCGTCGGCGCCGAAGCGGTAGCGCGCCAGCGTCATCTCGTCGTCATTGAAGATCGGTGTCACCAGACCGGCACCGGCCTTGTAGGCATGCTCGACGATGCGCCTGGTCAGCGGCAGGGCCGCGATCGACGAGGTCAGTACGAGATCCTGGCCAGGCTGCAATTGCAGGCCGACCTTGATGGCGACTTCCGCCAGCCTGTCGAGCTTCACCGGGTCGATCGTTGCGGAAACGCCGCGCGAATGTGTGGTCATGATCCTGCCTGCCGTGATGTGGGAATCTGACCCATACATAGACCGCTGCCATGATCCTTTCCATCAGGTTTGCGGTGGGCCAAGCTTAAGCAGCGCTTTCGAGTGATCCGAACTGCGCCATCGTCGCCTCGATCTCTTCCTTGATCCAGGCCTTGAAATCCCGGACCTTGCGGCTCTCCGTCTTGGCCGACGCGGTCACCATCCAGTAGCCGAGCCCGCTCTGGGCGCGGATGCCGAACGGCGCCACCAGCCGCCCGTCGGCCAGCGCATCCGCTGTCAGCAATTGCCAGCCCAGCATCACGCCATGGCCGGCAATCGCCGATTCCAGGCACAGCATCGGGTCTGTGAAGCGCGCGCCTTTCTGGAAGGTGACGGGCGCAACACCGGCTGCCGCGAACCAGCTCTCCCAGTTGATCATCGCCCGCTCGTCGGTAATGGCGCAGGTCTGAGCAAGGTCCTCGATCGACTTCAGTTTCCGGGCGATGTCAGGTGCGCAGACCGGGAACACTTCCTGCGCCAGGAGCAGTTCGGCTTGGCCGCCGGACCATTTGCCGTCGCCAAGCCGGATGGCGATGTCGACGTCGGAATGGTCGAGATTGGCCAGCCGCACCGACGCGTCGATGCGCAACAGCACATTGGGATGGCGGTCGAAGTGACGCGACAGCCTGGGCAGCAGCCATTTCGAAGCGAAGGCCGGTGCCGCCGAGACGACCAATGTGCATTGGCTCGCTTCGTCGGCCAGCGCCACGGCCTGCGCAAGCTCGCGAAATCCAGCCCCGAGGCGGGTCGCGAAGACGGCGCCGAACTCGGTCAGCACCAGACCACTTGCCGTGCGCTCGAACAGCGCCTGGCCGACCTGCTTTTCGGTGCGGCTTATCTGCTGGCTGACGGCGCTGACGGAAACGTTGAGCTCGCCGGCGGCCGCAGCAAGCGAGCCGAGACGGGCTACGGTTTCGACGGCGCGAAGGCCGTTGAGATGAACGCGGTTGAGCATGGCCATTTGAGATTTTCTAAACCGTTCCGGCTGAAATCTCAATTGAATGACGAGAGGGAACGGCAGACTTTATCGATGGGAGCCAGATCCGAGGAGCCGGAAATGTCAAGGCTGTTGTCGTCGCTGAAGGTTCTGTTCGCCATGGGCACGCCGTCCGGGTCGCGCGCGCAGAACGACACGCAGACATGGCTGACCGATCCGCTGTCGCATCCCGTGCTGAACACCATGTCGGAGCGTGAATTGGGTGACGTGCCGTTCAGGCTGACGGCCCGGCGAACGGTGCACGAGACCGCTTCGTTGCATGCCGGTTTGGGTGGGCGCAGCTAAGCCGATGACGCGCCTTCAGCTCAATTAGGAGTCGAACCCGTCGCGCCTCTCTGCGCGCGCACTGGCCCAACGGATGGTGGATTGTTTCAGCGATCCCTGCATTTATTGTGCGCTGCAATGAGATCGGCCACCTCAACAGCGCTGCGCTTCACCGTCGCCGGCATGATCGCGATGGCGATGGCCATGGGCATCGGCCGCTTCGTCTATACACCGATCCTGCCCGGCATGATGGATGAGCTGCATCTGTCGCCGGCCAATGCCGGGTGGATCGCCTCGGCCAATTATCTCGGCTACCTCATCGGCGCGTTTGTGGCGGCGGGCGGCTGGGCGCATGGCCGCGAGCGTCTGCTGATGCTGGGCAGTCTTGGCGCCAGCACCGTCCTGGCGGCGCTGATGGGGCTGACCGACGCCATGGTCGCCTTTCTCCTCATCCGCTTTCTGGCCGGTCTGGCCAGCGCCTTCGTCATGGTGTTCATGGCCAGCATCGTTTTCAGCCACATCAATGCCGCCGGTCGTGGCGACCTGCAGGCCTGGCATTTCGGCGGTGTCGGCCTCGGCATCGCGATCTCCGCGGTGATGATGGCGGTGCTGGTCACCGAGCATGCCGGCTGGGCTGCGGGCTGGTTGTGGTCGGCGGCAATTTCAGCTTGCGGCTTCGTGGTCGTGACGCTGCTGGCGAACGAAGGCCCGCTGGCCAACGGCCAAGCCGTCCGTGAGCCGGCCCTGCCGAAAGACCGGTCGCTGATGAAGATGATCGTCGCCTACGGCCTGTTTGGGTTTGGCTATGTGGTGACGGCGACGTTCCTGGTCGCCATCGTCCGCCAGGGCGGCGGCAGCCGCGTCTTCGAGGCCATGGTCTGGCTGGTCGCCGGCCTCGCCGGTTTTCCCTCGACCTGGTTGTGGCAGAAGATAGCCGGACGGGTCGGGCTCAATGCAGCCTATGCGTTGGCATGTTTCATAGAAGTGATCGGCGTCACCGCCAGCGTGGCGCTTGGCGGATATTCCGGGCCGCTGCTTGGCGGTCTGCTGCTTGGCGGCACCTTCATCGCCATCACCGCGCTTGGCCTGCAGGTCGCCCGCCAGCAGGCGCCACAGGCGCCCCGGCGCATCTTTGCCTTGATGACGGCGTCGTTCGGCCTTGGCCAGATCGTCGGCCCGATCGCCGCCGGCCTTTTGGCGCAGATGTCAGGCAATTTCTTCCTCGCTTCGATTGTCGCTGCGGCCATGCTGGTGGTCTCCGGCGTCATCACGTGGTCGGCCGTGCCAAAATCGCCATGATTTGTGGTCTTGCTCTGCGCCGGGCATCGGGCAGGCATTTTCTTTCCCCCTAATGTGTGACTTTATGCCCGCCGAAGTCAGCTGATTTGCCCATCAAGCAAGGAATTCGCCACAGTGTTCGTATCCTTCTTCCCGCAGCCGAAGCTCTTCTTCTCTTCGGCCGCCATCTGGAGCCTTGCGGCGATCCTGTTCTGGTTTTTCGGCGGTGAGCAATTGGGCGCGATTTTTGGCCTGCCGGCAGCCGCCGCCGACGCGCCGCCCATCATCGGTATCGCCGTTCTCGTGTCGAAGCCGTTCCTCTGGTTCTACATCTACTTCGTGGCCTGCGTCGCCATCTTCTACGCATTCTGGAGCTGGTATTCGCCGCATCCGTGGCAGCGCTGGTCGATCCTGATGACGGCGGTCATCCTGTTCTTCATCTATTTCAATGTGCAGGTCAGCGTCGCCGTCAACGCCTGGTACGGGCCTTTCTTCGACTATGTGCAGGGGCTGATGTCAGGGACCGGAAAATCGACCAACGGTGAATTTTATACCGGGCTGGCCGACTTTTCCTGGCTGGCGCTGGTCGGCATGAATGTGCAGGTGGTCAATGCCTTTATCGTCAGCCACTGGATCTTCCGCTGGCGCACGGCGATGAACAACTACTTCATCGAGAACTGGGCTAGGCTGCGCCATATCGAGGGTGCTTCGCAGCGCATCCAGGAAGACACGATGCGGTTTTCGCAGATCATGGAAGATCTCGGCTCCAGCTTCGTCCAGTCGATCATGACCTTGATCGCCTTCCTGCCGGTGATGATCCAGCTGCAGGCCCATATCAGCGAATTGCCGATCATCGGCGCGATCCCGCAGCCCCTGGTGGTCGCGGCGCTTGCCTGGTGTCTGTTCGGAACGATCTCGGTGATGATTGCCGGCCTGAAACTTCCGGGGTTGCAGTTCCGCAACCAGCGCGTCGAAGCCGCCTACCGCAAGGAACTGGTTTACGGCGAGGATCATGTGGATCGTGCACAGCCTGCCACCACCGCCGAGCTGTTTGCCAATGTCCGCCACAATTATTTCAGGCTCTATTTCCACTACATCTATTTCAACGTCGTCCGGTACACCTACCTGCAGGCCGACAACATCTTCTCGCTGCTGATCCTGGGTCCGTCACTGGTCGCGCACAAGATAACGTTCGGTGCGCTGAACCAGATCTCGAACGCCTTCGGCAAGGTGACGGGTTCGCTGCAGTTCCTCCTCACCTCGTGGTCGACCATTGTCGAGCTGCAATCGGTCCATAAGCGCCTGCGCGCCTTCGAGGCGACGCTGCTGGGCGAGCCGCTGCCCGATATCGATCAGCGCTATCTGGCAAGGCAGGGCGCCGAAGATCCGGCATAGTGAGGGTTTGACGTAAACCGGGTTGGCGGCTCAGCCGCCAACCGAGGCTTGCTTCTGGCCGGCAGCCTGCCGCGCGATATAGTCGTGAAAACTGATGCATTCGACGTCGGATTTGACGCAGACCTCGCCGGCGAAGCGCTCCAGCGCGTTCCAGTAGGCGCCGTCATTCATCAGCGTGAAGTGGAAGCCGAGTTCCAGCGGAATGCGCTTGCCCTGATATTGCGCGTCGAAGGCGGCGCGAAACGCCTGATAGGTCCGCTCGGCGAACTCGTCCGACTTGCTCGGCTTTTCGAAGCCGCCGGAATGCCTGACATAGAGATTGTAATCCATGGCGATCACCGGCCTGGAATTCGGACCTTCCGGGATCTGCGGCAGTGAAAAGCGGGTGATGCCGCCGATGGTCGGCGGCTGGGCAGGCCCTTGCGAGACGCCGCTGGCGTCAAACTCGTAGCCGGCGGCGGGCAGCGCCTCGTAAAGCGCCTTGCTGCCCGACAGATAGGGCGCGCGGAAACCGACCACGGAATGCCGGGCGAAATCGCGCCAGCCGGCGGGTTCAGGTGCGATGCCGTTGATTGCATAGGCGTTCTCGAGAATGTGTGCGAACGAGGCGAATTCCTTCAGCCAGTCGGCCTTGCTCCAGTCCTTGCCGTCGAAATGGCCGCAGGCGTGGCTGGCGATATCGTGGCCTTCATGCGCGGCGAGGCCGATCTGTTCCAGCCGCTCGGCCACCTCCTGTTTGGAAGCGGCAAAGCCGATATTGGATTTACCTGCTGTTTTGCCCGGTGCGGTGTATTCGTTGCGTGTCTCCGGCGACAGCAGGAAGACGCAGGAGAGAAAATAGGTGAAATGCGCGCCGGTGCGCTGCGCCAGAGCGCGGCTGCGCTTCCACTGCGAGATGTCGCGGGCGCTGTCGAACGAGATGATGACCACCTGCTTCGGCTTTGCCGGCATTGGCGGTGCGGGCGGATCGGCTAGAGCGGCGCCGGCACAGGCGAGGGAGGCAAGCGCGAACGCAGCAACGCGGGACAAACTGGGCATCGGCAAACTTACAGGCTCCGGGCGGTCACAAGCCGGCTATCCCCGAATTGTGGCGTGGGTGCGATTGGGCTTTTTGGGCGGTTTGGCCGGGCAAACATCCGTTTGCCCCTGGGGAATAGGCGATTTTCCGGCCGAACCCCTTCCATGCCGACAAAATTTCGCTAAAACGCGGGCTCATGAACCGCCCCGGCCCGGGGCAAAAGTGGTTTTGATTGATGTCCGACGACAGTTTTATCCGTGAAGTCAACGACGAGATGCGTCGCGAGCAGGCGCAGAAGCTGTGGGACCGTTTCGGCCCGGCTTTGCTCGTCATCGCGATCCTCGTGGTGCTCGGCACCGCTGCCTTCGTTGGCTATCGCTATTGGGACGAGACGCGCGCCAACCGCTCCGGCGATGCCTTTTCGCAGGCGCTGAAGCTGGCCAATGACGGCAAGAACGACGAGGCGCTGGCCGCGCTCGACCAGCTGGAAAAGGATGGCTACGGCGCCTATCCGCTGCTTGCTCGCATGCGTGCCGCCACCGTCAAGGCGAGCAAGGGCGACACTGCTGCCGCCGTCAAGGATTTCGACGATGTCGCCGCCGACACCGCCATTCCCCAGGGCATTCGCGACATGGCGCGGCTCAGGGCAGCGCTGCTGCTCGTCGACCACGGTTCCTTCGCCGACGTCTCCAGCCGCGTCGAGGCGCTGACATCGGACACCAACACGCTGCGCCACACGGCGCGCGAGGCGCTCGGCCTTGCCGCCTGGAAGGAAGGCAAGACCCAGGATGCGCTGAAACTGTTCGACCAGATCGCGGCCGATGACGGAGCCCCGCGCAACACCCGCGAGCGGGCAACGCTGATGTCCGAGCTGATCCGCGGCTCGGGCAATGCCTCGTAAGTGCATGTCGCCCAAAAGTGTGCAGCGGTTTTGGGACAACGACATGCATGATTGTAGGACCGTATGACCTTCAAAGTCGCCATCATCGGCAGACCTAACGTCGGCAAATCGACCCTTTTCAATCGGCTGGTGGGAAGGAAGCTGGCGCTTGTCGACGACACGCCGGGCGTCACCCGCGACCGTCGCGTCCATGCCGCCAAGCTTTACGATCTGCATTTCGATGTCATCGACACAGCTGGTTTCGAGGACGCCGGCGCATCGACCTTGCCCGGCCGCATGCGCGCGCAGACCGAGATCGCTATCCACGAAGCCGACCTGATCTTCTTCACCATCGACGCCAAGTCCGGCCTGCTGCCCGACGACAGGACCTTCGCCGAGATCGTGCGCAAGTCCGGCAAGCCGGTGGTGCTGGTCGCCAACAAGGCCGAGGCCAAGGGCGCGCAGGGCGGCATGCTGGAGGCCTGGGAACTCGGGCTGGGAGAACCGATCCCGGTTTCGGCCGAACATGGCCAGGGCATGCCCGATCTGCGCGATGCTGTGATCGCGGCGATCGGCGAGGCGCGCGCCTTCGGCGAAGACGAAGAGGGCGAAGACGACGAGATCGCCGCCACCGAGGTGCTGATCGGCGAGGACATTGCCGACCCTGACGCCGAGGATGTGCACACCTACGACGACACCAAGCCGATGCGCATCGCTGTCGTCGGCCGCCCGAATGCCGGCAAGTCGACGCTGATCAATGCGCTGATCGGCGAGGAGCGGCTTTTGACCGGACCGGAAGCCGGCATCACCCGCGATTCGATCTCCGTCGACTGGGATTGGCATGGCCGTCGGCTGAAGCTGTTCGACACGGCCGGCATGCGCCGCAAGGCCAGGATCCACGAAAAGCTGGAAGTGATGTCGGTGCAGGACGGCTTGCGCGCCATTCGTTTCGCCGAGATCGTTATCATCGTGCTCGATGCCACCATTCCCTTCGAGAAGCAGGATCTGCAGATCGCCGATTTGATCATCCGCGAGGGCAGGGCGCCGGTGATCGCCTTCAACAAATGGGACCTGATCGATCATCCGCAGGAGCTTCTGGCGGAACTGCGCGAGAAGACCGAGCGGCTGCTGCCGCAGGTGCGCGGCATCCAGGCGGTGCCGGTCTCGGCCGAGACCGGGCGCGGCCTCGACAAGCTGATGGATGCGGTATTGCGGACCCACAAGGTCTGGAACAGCCGCGTCTCAACCGGCAAGCTCAACCGCTGGCTGGAAGCCATACTGGCGCATCACCCGCCGCCCGCCGTTGCCGGGCGCCGGCTGAAGGTCAAGTACGTCACCCAGGCCAAGACGCGGCCGCCGGGCTTTGTGGTCCAGTGCTCGCGGCCGGATGCGATGCCGCAATCCTATGTGCGCTATCTCTCCAACAGCCTGCGCGAAGCCTTCGACATGCCGGGCGTGCCGATCCGCATCGCGCTGCGCACCTCGGACAATCCGTTCGCCGGCCGGGCCAAGAAACGCGGCTGAGCGTCAGTACTCGTCCGATCAGGCGACCGCACGCAAGCCCACAATCCGCGCATTGCCCGGCAATGCCTGCCGCGCTGCCTCCAGCAATATGTCTCCGAGGCGGGCCGCCACCGGCTCGGGTTCGGCATCCCGGCGGTGCAGGAACAACGCCATCTTGGGCAGCGCCGGCAGACCGGCAATCTCTGGCGTCATCGCACTGACGCTGGCCGGCAGGCCGATATCGGTACGGATCGTCAGCCCCAGCCCCGCCGCGACAGCCGCCCATATGCCGCCAAGGCTCGGGCTGGAGAAGGCCATGCGCCAGGGCAGCCCGGCGCGGTCGAGCGTTTCCGTCGCCACCGTGCGCAACAGGCATGGCGCCTCGAGCGCCACCAGCGGCAGCGGTTCTCCGTCGCGCAAACTGGTCTCGATGCGCTTTGCCGGGCCGATCCAGCGCATTGGAACATCGGCGACATGCTCGCTGTAGGGCAGCGTCTGGCCGCTGTGCCAGGCGAGAGCGATGTCGAGGTTGCCTGACATCACCCTTTCGGCAAGCTCGTGGCTGCGCGCGATCCTTGCCTCGATCTTGACCTTGGGGTGGGCGCGGGCGAAGCGGCCGAGCACGTCCGGCAGCACCGCCTCGCCGAAATCCTCCTGCAGGCCGAGCCGCACCCAGCCCTCCAGTTCGACATCGTGGATGGCCGCCGCCGCCTCGTCATTTAGTTCGAGCAGCCGCCGCGCATAGCCGAGCATAGTCTCACCGGCCTCGGTCAAGGCCAGCCCACGCCCCGATTTGCGGAAGATCGGCGTCGCAGCCTGCTCTTCCAGTTTCTTCAATTGCGCGCTGACCGCCGAGGTCGACCGGCCAAGCCGGTCGGCGGCCTTGGCAAAGCTGCCCAGCTCCATGCCGGTGACAAAACTGCGGAGAACGTCGAGGTCGAAGGTCACGCGTTGCATGGAAACGTCCTGCTTTTCAGGATTGATAGTCAAAAACTTCCTGATTTTAAGGATAAACCTATGGCGTTAGAGAAATGCCGTCAAGGTCCAGGCGACTGGGCCGTCACGGGAATGAAACCATGTCCGCCATCCTCGACTGCACCGACAAAGACACGCAGAAATTGCTGGGAGGCAGTGCTGCCGGCCCTGCCGGAAGGGTGTTCAGCCCCGGCCACCGCTGGAAGGTCCTGGGCATCGGTGTCGCCGCCAACGCCAGTTTCTCGGCCACCTTCTCCGGCATACCGGCAACGGCGGTCGTGCTGCGTCAGGGCTACCACCTAAGCAATGCCGAACTTGGCCTGGCACTCGGCCTTCTCGGCTTGGGCGTTGCGCTCAGCGAATTGCCCTGGGGCTTGCTCACGGATCGCTGGGGCGATCGCCGCGTGCTCCTGATCGGGCTTGGCGCGACGGCGGCCTGGCTCCTTGCCATGGCCATGCTCGTCGTGCCGACAAGGTCGGGCGTTCCCGATGTCATGCTGCTGTCGGCAGGCCTGCTCCTCACCGGACTGCTCGGCGGCAGCGTCAACGGCTCGAGCGGCCGCGCCATCATGGGCTGGTTCCGGGAAAACGAGCGCGGTTTCGCCATGAGCATAAGGCAGACGGCGGTGCCACTCGGCGGCGGTCTCGGCGCGCTTGTCCTGCCGTCGCTTGCGCTTGCTTTCGGCTTTTCCGCGGTGTTCGCGCTGCTGGCCGGCGCCTCCGCTCTCTCCGCGCTGTTTGCCTGGCGCTGGCTGCACGAACCGCCAACGACGGGTCACGTCGTTACGTCCGCCGTGGCCGGACCGGCGCCGCTGCGCAACATCAAGGTCTGGCGCATCGCCACCGCCATCGGCCTGCTCTGCTTCCCGCAAGTGGCGGTGCTTACTTTCGCATCGGTGTTCCTGCACGACTTCGTCGGGCTGGGGACAGCGGCGATCAGCGCGAGCCTCGCAGCCGTGCAGATCGGCGCCATGGTCATGCGCGTCTGGAGCGGCCGCTTCACCGACCGCCATGGCAACCGTCGCCAGTTTCTGCGCTCGTGCGGTGCGCTCAGCGGGTTGGCCTTCTCTGTGCTTTGGCTGATGGTCCTGACCAGCCCCGCATTGCCGGGCGGCCAGTCCTTTCTGATCGCCGTCCTTCCCTTGGTGTTGATTGTCGCGGGCATCTCGGTCTCCGCCTGGCATGGTGTCGCCTATACCGAGCTTGCCACGCTTGCCGGCGCCGGCCATGTCGGAACCGCGCTCAGCCTGGCTAACACCTTTGTCTTCGTTGGCTTCTTCCTTGTGCCGGTGGCCATTCCGGGGTTGCTGCACCTCTGGTCCTGGTCCGGTGTCTGGCTGTCGGCTGCCGTCTGCGCGCTGATCGCCTGGCCGGTCTTCCTGCGACCCGCCTGAACGCTCCGGCCGTAAAACCGCCCGACTTCGAAACCACGACCTTGAGCCGACTGAGAAAACCCGATCGATCCCGTTAACGTCCCATCAAGGTTAATGCATCATTTTGCTCTCCAGTGGGGTCAGTAGCGTTCCTGGAGAGAGTTCCGTGCATCGACGCGTCTTGAAGCGGCTTGTCGCCGCCGCCGGTGAGAAGAAACGCAATTTTGTGTCTCCTTTCATCATCGGCCTCGGCATCTGGATCGGCTTCCCGACCGTTGCCGCCTATCAGGACATGACCAGTCTCGTCTCCGGCCTCGAATCGCCGACCGCGCGCTGGAATTCCTATGTCGAGAGATCCGTCGCCGGTTCGACCCATGCCGCCGAGATGCCCTTTGTCGATTCCGGCGTCACCGGCTCGATCTCCGGATCGGGCATTCATCTGGCTGGCGTCGGCAACGTGTCGTTTCGCGGCAAGGGCGGCAAGGTCAGTGGCTCGCCCGACGAGGACCGCGTGGTGCGCGCCGACAAGAAAGGCCGCATCGTCCAGGTGTCTCCCGTTGCGCCGCCGAAAAACTTCAACGCCGGTTCGATCTTCCAGCGGACCTCTTCCTTGATGCGGCCGAGCATGGACGGCGGCCTGAAGATGGCTTTCGCCAAGCCGCAGATCAAAGGCAAGGAAATCCAGATCGCCGCGGAATTCCACGCGCGTGAGGACAAGAAGCCGGATCCCGGCGTGCCGGCCATGCTTGCCGCTTTGGTCAACAACGATCATCCGGATGTTCTGGCGACGGCCTACGCGCAATCCGAGCCGGACTATGCCAAGGCCTCGCCCTTCGAAGCTCTGCTGCAGGATGAGCAGCCCAATAGCGGCCGCTTTATTCCGCCGATGGCCAAGGGCGACCATTCATGGATCCAGAACCCGCTTCCGGCCAGCGTCTTCTCCAAGCCTGAGCAAAAGTGCCTGGCCAATGGCATCTATTTCGAGGCGCGGAGCGAATCCGTGCGCGGCCAGGCCGCCGTTGCCCAGGTCATCCTCAACCGCGTGCGCAACCCGGCCTATCCCAATTCGATCTGCGGCGTGGTCTACCAGAATGACAGCTGGTTCAACCGCTGCCAGTTCTCCTTCGCCTGCGACGGCCGAAAGAAGCGCATCGAAAGCCCGGCCGCCTACAAGACCGCGCAGGACATCGCCATGGCCGTCACCGCCGGCAAGATATTCATTCCCGAGGTCGGATCGTCGACCCACTACTATGCCCAATATGTCCATCCGGGCTGGGCGCGCACCATGCAGAAGATGACCAAGATCGGCCTGCATATCTTCTACCGCACCTATGGCGGCGGCTGGAGTTGAGAGCTCGCCGGCCGATGGTCTTTTCCATCGGCCACAGGCTCGATCAGGGAGCCATTGCCGGGAGGATTCGCACGGCACATCCCCATCATCGCGACGGGCACGATGTCGCACCTCACTAATTAATTGATTTTATTGCTTAAAATACATGGCAATGATCTTCCGCCCGTGGCTTGACGGGCGCAAACCCTCTAACTATGTTGCCGGCGACTTTAGAAGCGGACGGACGGTGACGGTCTGACCGGGCAGGGGGGTTGCGATGGCCGATAAAAGCAGGCCAGACGGAACCGGAGAAACCGGCCGCGGCAAGCAGCATGAACCTGACATCCGCGACGACGATCTTGAGCGACGTCGGCGTGAACTTGAAGCATCGCTTGCGACAAGGCTGCCGAACCGGCTCGAGGGGAAAGACGACGCGAAAGCGGGCAGTGCGGCCGGATATGGCCAGGCGGTCAAACTCTCCAGTGAATTTATCGCTGGTGTGGTGGTGGGCGCCGGCATCGGCTGGATCATCGACCGTATGGCGGGGACATCGCCGTGGGGTCTGATCGTTTTCCTGCTGCTTGGTTTTGGCGCCGGCGTGCTCAATGTCATGCGTTCGGCAGGCGTTGTGGCAGAATTCGGACAGGGCGATAAATCGCGCTCTGGCCGGGACGACAGCAAATGACCGCCCTTCAGGCGGCATTCGGAAATAGCCGCCCTCGTGCGGCAATGGTAATTTGGCCGTACGCGGCATTGACGGGGTTAGAACGTGGCAGCTGACAAGGTCGATCCGATCCACCAGTTCCATATCATCAAGCTGGTTCCGATTAACATCGGCGGCTACGACCTGTCCTTTACGAATTCGGCATTGTTCATGGTCGCGACCGTGGTCGTCGCCGCCGCGTTCCTGTTCCTCACGACATCGAGCCGCAGCCTGGTTCCCGGCCGCCTGCAGTCGATCTCCGAGATGGCCTATGAATTCGTCGGCAACATGCTGCGCGATGCCGCCGGCACGCAGGGCATGAAGTTCTTCCCCTTCGTGTTCTCGCTGTTCATGTTCGTGCTGGTCGCCAATCTGCTCGGCCTGTTCCCCTATTTCTTCACCGTCACCAGCCACATCATCGTCACCTTCGGCCTCGCCGCCTTGGTGATCGGAACCGTGGTGGTTTATGGCTTCATGAAGCACGGTCTCGGCTTCCTGAAACTCTTCGTGCCGCATGGCGTGCCGGTGTTCCTGCTGCCGCTGGTGGTGCTGATCGAAGTCATCTCCTTCGTCTCGCGGCCGGTCAGCCTCTCGGTTCGTCTGTTCGCCAACATGCTTGCCGGTCACATCACGCTGAAGGTGTTTTCGGGCTTCGTCGTCAGCCTCTCCGCTCTCGGCGCGGTCGGCGTCGCGGGCTCGGTCCTGCCGCTGGCCATGGCGGTGGCGCTGACGGCGCTTGAATTGCTGGTCGCCTTCCTGCAGGCCTACGTCTTCGCGGTGTTGACCTGCATGTATCTCAACGACGCCCTGCATCCCGGGCATTGAGGAAAAGTTTCCGGCCCAACGACGTCGGCGCCGGATGGAAACGCAACGGAATTTCAGATCCAAAGGAGTTGAACAAATGGACGCAGAAGCAGCAAAGTACATCGGCGCCGGCATCGCTTGCCTGGGCATGGGTGGCGCAGGCATTGGCCTGGGCAACATCTTCGGCAGCTACCTGTCGGGCGCGCTGCGCAACCCGTCGGCTGCTGATGGCCAGTTCGGCCGCCTGATCTTCGGCTTCGCCGTGACCGAAGCTCTGGGCATCTTCTCGCTTCTCATTGCGCTGCTGGCCCTGTTCGGCTGAGCCAGGCTTTGGGAAGATTGGACAGGCCGGCCGCGCGAGCGGCGGGCCTGATATCTGGGGATAGTCCATGTTCGTGACATCTGCCTTCGCGCAAGAGTCCGCGCCATCAGCCGATACCAGCCACGCCGCGACCGGAGCCGATACGCACTCCGGTACCAGCGTGCCTGCCGAAGCGCATGGCGCATTTCCGCCCTTCGATCCTGCGACTTTCCCGTCGCAGCTTCTATGGCTGGCGATCACTTTTGGGCTGTTCTACCTCTTCCTGAAGCGGGTCGTGGTGCCGCGCGTCGGCGGCATCATCGATGTCCGCAACGATCGCATCAGCCAGGACCTCGATCAGGCAGCGAAGTTGAAGGGCGAGGCCGACGCCGCCGTTGCTGCCTACGAGCAGGAACTGGCGGAAGCCAAGAAGAACGCCAGCTCGATCGGCCAGCAGGCCGCCGATGCTGCCAAGGCGGAAGCCGAGACCGCACGCAAGAAGATCGAGGCCGCGCTCGACGAGAAGCTTGGCGAAGCCGAGGCGCGCATTTCTTCCATCAAGGCCAACGCCATGAAGGAAGTCGGCAGCATTGCCGAGGACACTGCTTCGGCGATCGTCGAGGCCCTGGTCGGCGGCAAGGCCAGCAAGGCCGAGATCGCGGCCGCGGTCAAATCCGTGGGCCGGTGAGGAGCGCATCATGGACGCTACATCTCTCGCAACGCTTTGGGCCACGATTGCCCTTATCATCTTCCTGGGCGTCGCCATCTACATCAAGGTGCCCGGCCTGATCGCCAAGGCGCTCGACGCCCGCGCTGCCAGGATCAGCAGCGAACTCGATGAGGCCCGCAAACTGCGCGACGAGGCCCAGCAACTGCTCGGCCAGTACAAGAAGAAGCGCAAGGAAGCCGAGCAGGAGGCTGCCGACATCGTCGCGGCCGCCAAGCGCGAGGCCGAAATGCTCGCCACCGAAGCGCACAAGAAGACCGAAGACTATGTTGCCCGGCGCACGGCACTTGCCGAGCAGAAGATCGGTCAGGCAGAGCGTGATGCGGTCGCCGAGGTGCGCGCCAGTGCCGTCGACATCGCCGTCGAAGCCGCCCGCGCGCTGCTCGCCGCGAAGGTCGACGTCAAGGCCGGAGCCGACCTGTTCAAGGCTTCGCTCGCGGATGTGAAGGCCAAGCTGAACTAGGCTGACAACATTTGGAAATCAGAAAGCCGCCGGGGCAACCTGGCGGCTTTTTTGTTTCAGCGCTGAGGTCAACGCTATCGATCTCCGAACGAGAGCGGAGATCGCCCACTCGGCCAGTTTGCTCAATCGAGCTCTGCGAAGCTCTCTTCTTCGGTCACTTCCGCCCCGCCCAGCCTGAACGGCGCGAACGACACGCGGTGCAGCCGTGCAACCGCGCCATGCGCCTCGATCGCCGTGCGGTGGCGGGCCGTGGCATAGCCCATATGGACCTCGAAGCCGTAGCGGTCGTGGTAGCTGCCGCAGCCGCACATCATGCGGTCGCGCATCACCTTGGCGACGATGGAGGCGGCGGCGATCGATTGCGAGCGCTGGTCGCCCTTGATCAAGGCGCGGCCGTCGCAGGGTAATCCAGGCGGCACGTCGCGTCCGTCGGCAAGCGCGAGCTTCGGTCGAACCGACAGCCCGACCAGAGCGCGGCGCATCGCCTCGAGGCTGGCCTTGAGGATATTGCTGCCGTCGATGCCCTCGGCGCTGATCGAGGCCATCGAGACCGCTTGCGCGGAGCCGAGGATGCGCAGGAACAGTGCTTCGCGCTGCAAATGGCTGAGCCGTTTGGAATCGTCGAGGCCTTCGGGGATGTTGGCAGGATCGAGCACCACAGCCGCGGCGACCACCGGCCCGGCCAGAGGACCGCGGCCAGCCTCGTCCATCCCCGCGACTGGCCAAAGCCCATCAGCCATCGCCTTCGTCTCGAAGGAGAAATCGGGTTTCTCGACGATTTCGAAGAGAAGCGGAGAATCGGAACGCGCGCGAGCCATGTTGCGGCGAGGTTCGCATCGGCTCCGATTCTCCGCAAGTCCCTCCGGGTCGGGTGGGGCGCCGGACCGGGAGGGCACCGTCTGCAGGCCGGGGCAGGCCGGACGGGATTTTGTGCGCCGTGGCAGCTCAAACCGCCGCGGCGAATTGCAGTCTCACAGCAGCATCAGCTGCTCCTGGTCCTTTCCGGCGGCGACGAACTGGTCGGTGCGCAGCGTGCGCCGTTCGGTGTTGAGGCCAAGCCGCTTGGCGGTGATTTCGAAGCGGCGGCCGATCTGCCAGGCGTAGGGTCCAGCGCCCTTCATGCGCTTGCCCCATTCCGAATCGTAATCCTTGCCGTCGCGCATCGAGCGGATCAGCGACATCACGTGGCGGTAACGGTCGGGATAGTGGCGCAGCAGCCAGTCCTTGAAGATCGGGCTGACCTCCAGCGGCAGACGCAGCACGACGTAACCTGCCTCGCGCGCACCGGCGGCGTACGCCGAATCGAGGATCCGCTCCATCTCCTGGTCGGTGAGGCCGGGGATGATCGGCGCCACCATGACCGAAGCCGGAATGCCGGCGTCAGAAAGCTGCCGGATCGCTTCGAGCCGCTTGGTCGGCGTCGACGCGCGGGGCTCCATCGTCCTGGCCAGTATGCGGTCCATTGTCGTCACCGACAGCGCCACCTTGGCCAGCCCGCGTTCGGCCATGCGCGACAATATGTCGATGTCGCGCGTCACCAGAGCGGATTTGGTGACGATGCCGACCGGATGGCCGCGCGCTTCCAGCACTTCCAGGATCTCGCGCATGATCCGGTACTGTTTCTCGATCGGCTGGTAGGGATCGGTGTTGGTGCCGATGGCGATGGTGCGCGGCTGGTAGCCATCCTTGGATAGTTCCTTGTCGAGCAGCCGCGCCGCATCCGGCTTGGCGAACAGCTTGGATTCGAAATCCAGCCCCGGCGACAGGCCCATGAACGCATGCGTCGGCCGCGCGAAACAATAGACGCAGCCATGTTCACAGCCGCGATAGGGGTTGATCGACCGGTCGAAGGAGATGTCGGGCGATTCGTTGCGGGTGATGATGGTGCGCGGCTTCTCCACCTGCACCTCGGTCTTGAACGGCGGCAGTTCCTCCAGCGAACTCCAGCCATCGTCGAACACATGCCGGCTGACCGGTTCGAAGCGGCCGGACGGATTGATGCCCGCCGACCGTCCGCGGTTGCGGTCCGGACGGATGCGCATGCCACTCTGCTCGATCATCGCATTGGCCATTTCGGCTCGCCCTGCCCCGAAGGCTGCAATGTCGGCGCGCACGATCGGTTCCATCTTGGCCCGCTCCCAGGGACTGTCCATGTTGTTTCGAATCGCTCTGTTCATGAAATTATTCCTATTTTGCCGATGAGAACAAAGCAAGAACTTTTTATGCTGCGCCGCAAAAACTGGCGCTATGCGCGGCTTTCCGCTATTCGGCTAAATATGCTCAGTGTTCTCATCGAAACCCGCAATGACGAGGAGGCTCTCGCCCGTACGCTCGGCTCGCTGATCGGCGGCGCGGTGGAGGGCGTGGTGCGCGACGTCATCGTCTGCGACACCGGCTCCACCGACCAGACGCATCATGTCGCCGAGCATGCTGGCTGCCACTACGTAGCAAGCGGCGGCATCGCCGCCGGGATAAGGCAGGCCAAGGGCGATTGGCTGCTGTTACTGGAGCCGGGCGCGCGGCTGGTGGAGGGCTGGATCGACGCGGTCGTCGCCCACACGGCGAGGCAAACCATGGCGGCACGGTTTTCTCGCGCGCGCGGCAGCCGCGCGCCGTTCCTCGCCCGGGTCTTTTCGGGAAACCGCGCGCTCGCCGACGGGCTGGTGATCAGCAAGCGCCAGGCGGCGTCCCTGTCGAAAAACGCCGGCAGCGCCGAGGCGCTGGCGCGTGGCCTGGCGACGAAGAAGCTCGAAGCCGAGATCTGGGTGGCGCCGCCCAAGCAGCAGCCCCGGGCGCCGAAGTGATTTTTTGCACCTGCTCTGTTTATTGTGCATTGCACAAAATCTGACGCGAGGTTAGCCTTCCCCGAGGTGGGTGAATTGGGTTTGGGTCATGCGAGTGGTGGGCACCGATGCGGCATCGGTGTCACCCTCATGGAAGAGGACCCGATGACCCTTTCAACGCCTGACGAATCCGGAGCCGCCAGTCTCGAGGCGATTGCGCGCAACGGCAGCCTGCTGCGGCGCATTGCCGTGCGCATTCCGACCTATCTCACGGACCTGCGCGAAAACCCTGCCTGGTTGCCGATGTTCATGCTCGCGCGCACCATGCCTGGGCGCCGGATGCATTGGCTGGGCGCAAAGCGCGCGCGTCCTGCCGACAATGTCGGGGATACGATGTTTTCCGGTGTCGCGCGGGCGGCGGTGGTCGATGCTTTGCGTTCCGACGGCCTGTTTTCAGGCCTGGTCCTGCCGCCGGCGATCCATGAAGAGATCGCGGATTTCGCGGCGCGCACGCCTTGCTTCGGCAATTTCGACCGCCGCCTCGAATTCATGCCGGGCGACCATGCGCAGGCCAAAAAACGCCTCGGCCGCTCTCTGCTCAGCGGGCACTATTTCGAGCGCATCCTCGACTGCCCGGCCGCACTCGCCGTACAGCGCGATCCGCTGCTTCTCGACATTGCCGCGCACTATCTCGGCGCTCAGGCGAAACTGATCACGACGCGCGTCTGGTGGAGCTTTCCGACCGGCGAAGCCTCGGACGCCGACAAGAACCTTGCCTCGCTCGGCAAGTATCACTTCGACCTCGACGACTGGCGCATGCTGAAGTTCTTCTTCTACCTCAAGCCGGTCGACGCCGACACCGGGCCGCATGTCTATGTCAGGGGCAGCCACAGGCGCCGCGCCATCAAGCACCAGCTCACCCTGTTGGTCGGCCATCCCGCCCAGGAGGTGCTGGGCGTCTATGGCGAGCAAAGTCCGGTAACGCTGACCGGCGAAGCCGGCCTCGGCTTCGTCGAGGACCCTTTCGGCTTCCACATGGGCACCGTGCCGGCGCGCACGCCGCGGCTGATGATGGAAGTCGGCTTCGGCGTTTCACGCCCCTCGCGCCGGCGCTTTCATGGCGAGCCGGTGATCCGCTGAAGGCTGACTGTTGGAAGTGCAATTTCGCGTATTACTTTCCGCGCCGCAGATGCTCGTCCAGGCGCGGCATGATCTCGACGAAGTTGCAGGGCGTGTGGCGGTAGTCGAGCTGCGCCTTGAGGATGCCGTCCCAGGCATCCTTGCAGGCGCCGGGCGAGCCCGGCAGCACGAAGACGAAAGTGGCGTTGACGACGCCGCCGGTTGCCCGGCTCTGGATCGTCGACGTGCCGATCTTGTCGTAGGAAATGCGGTGGAACACTTCGGAAAAGCCATCCATGCGCTTTTCGAAGATCGGCTCCAGCGCCTCCGGCGTCACGTCGCGCCCGGTAAAGCCGGTGCCGCCGGTGGTGATGACGACATCGATGGCCTTGTCGCGCGACCACGCCAGCACCGTATGGCGGATTTTGTCGCGGTCGTCGGTGACGATATCGCGGGCGGCCAGTATGTGGCCGGCCTCGGTGATGCGGTTGGCCAGCGTCTGGCCGGATTTGTCGTCGGCAAGGCTGCGCGTGTCCGAAACCGTCAGCACCGCGATACGCACCGGAACGAACGAACGGCTCTCGTTGATCCCAGCCATTTCACTCAGCCTCCGATGACATGCTGCGCGTCGCCGCGACGAACCAGTCGGGCTGGCGGCTGCGGATTTCGGCCGCCGCGCGCTTGGCGACATTGCCGGTCTCGAACAGGCCGAAACAGGTCGCGCCTGATCCCGACATGCGTGAAAAGCCTGATCCGGCCTTATCAAGCCATGACAGCGCGCGGCCTATGGCGGGCTGCAGCGCAAGCGCAGCTGGCTCCAGATCATTGCGGGTAATCTCCAGCCAGTTGCGCAGGCTATGGAAATCGATGCTGCGCGGCAGCGGCGGCAGGGGCTCGTTGTAGCGGCGGGACAGGGCCGCGAAGACATCCGCCGTCGAGACCGGCGTGCCCGGATTGACCAGCACCAGTCCCAGCGCCGAAAAGTCCGGCACCATCGACAACTCGTCACCAATGCCGCGCGCCACCAGCGGCTTTGCCGCCAGACACATCGGCACGTCGGCGCCAAGCGAAAGGCCGATCCGCGCCAGGCCGGCGTCGTCCATGTCCGGGGCCCATGCCTGCGCCAGTCCGCGCAACACGGCCGCCGCATCGCTCGACCCGCCGCCGACGCCGGAGGCAACCGGCAGGTTCTTTTCCAGCTTTATCGAGACGGGCGGAGTTCGCCCGGAGCCAACCTCTCGCCGCAAGGCATCGCGCGCCTTGAGCACAAGATTGCTGGCGTCGAGGGGAACCGCTGGCGCGTAGCGGCCGGACACGGCGAAATCGTCGCTATCGGCGAGCGCGATCTCGACCCTGTCGCCGAAGCGCGTGAACACCGCCAGGCTTTCGATCAGGTGATAGCCGTCAGCACGCCTGCCGGTGACATGCAGCGCCAGATTGATCTTGGCGTGCGCGTGCCAGGTGCGCGAACCGATCTCGGTGTCCACGGCGTCAGTCGTATGGGGGATGATGCTCAGTCCTTGGCCAGCCGGTATTCGCCGGTCTTCGGGTCCTTGACCAGCGTTCCCATCGCGCCATTGGCCGCCTGCTTTTCGGTGCGCCGTACCTTGGCCGTCACACGCTCCGCTTCCCGGATGAAGGTGCGGTAGCCGAAATAGGCGGCGGCGCCAACGACGGCGAAGAAGATGATCTGCGGCATGTCACAACTCCTACCACGCTGGGCCGGCGAAGGCGGCCGGTCGGGTCGGTTGATGCATGTCGCCCAAAACTGTGTCCGGTGTTGGGAAAACGGCATGC
Source organism: Mesorhizobium sp. 131-3-5 (assembly GCF_016756575.1). Classification (NCBI taxonomy): domain Bacteria; kingdom Pseudomonadati; phylum Pseudomonadota; class Alphaproteobacteria; order Hyphomicrobiales; family Phyllobacteriaceae; genus Mesorhizobium; species Mesorhizobium sp. 131-3-5. Next base: position 5,567,634 of record NZ_AP023254.1, on the reverse strand, counting down.
ATAGGACTTCAAACCTTCATGCTAGACGCTTTTGCGCGGTTTTCAAAGCCCGAAGCGAGCCCACAATGCGCGCTCTTCCGCCGCATCGATGACGCCGCTGGCGGCAGCGGCGGCGATATCGGGCGCTGAAAAGCCCTTGCTCGAGCCGAACAGGCCGAAACGGCCGAGGAAACCGCGCGGCGCGGTGATCAGCCTGAGCTGGGTCTTCGCGCCGAACCGGGTCTTCAGCACCGTGCGCATGTCGCCGAGCGCATCGACGAGGCCGAGCTCCAGACCCTTCTTGCCGGTCCAGAACAGGCCGGTGAACAGATCTGGATCGTCCTTCAGCTTCGTGCCGCGCCGCTCCTTGACCAGATCGATGAAGGTTTCATGCACCTCCAGCTGCAGCGCCTTCAGCCGCTCGACGTCCTCCTTCTTCTCGGGCTTGAACGGATCGAGCACCGCCTTGTTCTGGCCGGCGGTGTGGACACGGCGTTCGACGCCGATCTTCTTCATCAGTTCGGGAAAGCCGAACGAGGCCGAGACCACGCCGATGGAGCCGACGATGGAGGAAGGATCGGCAAAAATCTCGTCGCCGGCGACCGCGATCATGTAGCCGCCCGAGGCCGCGACATCCTCGACGAAGATCAGCACCTTTTTGTTCTTTTCAACCGCCAGGTCGCGGATGCGCTTGAAGATCAGCCGCGACTGCACCGGCGAGCCGCCGGGCGAATTGATCGAGATGGCGACCGCCGGCGCATCGAAGGAAAACGCCTTTTCGATGAGGCCGGCCGTCGAGGCCAGCGACAGATTCTGCCGGAACTGACCGCCGGCCATGATCGTGCCATGCAGCCGGATGACCGGAATGGTGACGACGGTGGAGCGCCAGGATTTCGGCAGCAGGCGGTTGAAAAGGCGTTTCACGAGGGCGTGGTCTCCGGTCGATGGGTTGCAGGCATGTAGGGATTTCCCGGCCAACGGCAATGCGGCGGCCAAGAATAGCTCAATCTCCAAACAGCGAGGCGAGACCGTTGGCAATCATTTCGCTTCGCTCGTCGGGGCCGTTGCCCGATTGCGCGTGCAGCATCAAAGGCGGACGGATGGCGAGCTTTCCCCGCGCACCGAGCGCTGCCCGCACGATGATACGGATCGCCGCTGCGTCGGGGCGAGGGTGCACGGCCAGCATCTCGGCATCGCCGAAACGGCCCGACATCGCGTCGAGAATGGCGCCGAGCTGTTCGGGACGCGCGATGACGGCAAGCCCGCCGCGCGGCCTGACCACCGCCGCCGCACTGCGGATCCAGCTTTCGAACAGCCCGTCCTCCATGACATGGGCTTCCTTTCGCAGCCGGTCCGGCGTGGCGCGGTCCCGGGCGGCGTTGAAAGGCGGGTTCATGATGACGAAGTCGAAATCATTGTCGGCCAGACCGACCGCCACCCGGGCCTGGCCTGAAACCGTGACGTCGGCGACGAGCACGGATGCGCGATCGCTGAGATGCGCATTGCCGGGGTGAGCAAGGGTGGCCGATGCGAAGGCGGCCATTTCCGGCGCGCGTTCGACCAGAACGGCCTGGGCAGCCGGGCAGCGCGACAGCACCGCCAGGCCGGCAGCGCCGGCGCCGGCGCCGAAATCGGCGAGACGTCCGCCAAAGACGGACGGCACCGACGCCGCAAGCATCATCGCATCCATGCCGGCGCGATGGCCGCCATGCTTGGGCTGCACCAGCCAGAACCGGCCGCGATGGAAGGCATCGACCGTATGGGCCGGCGTGTCCGGGCCAAGGGTGTCAAGGGCAGGGGCGGCTGGCGCGGCCGACATTATTTTGTGCGGATCTCGTTGGCGATGCCGGCATCCCTGAGGATGCGACGTGCGGCATCGGCCTGGTCGGCGTCGACCATGACGCGCTTCTGCAAAAGACCGATCGACCCTTCGAGAATGCTCATATTCTGATCGGCGACAAAGCAGGCGATACCGGCGTCGCGCATCAGCGATTCGACGAAGGAGATGATCACAGCATCGTTGGTACGGACAAGTTCTATCATCATATGAAACTCGCAGTTTGCGTCATTGATGTAAACGGGCAGGGGATTCCGTGGCGGAGCCTCGCTCCCTCCCGTGCCGGTTGACAGGCTGTCGCCGGCGCCGCGCCAATTCGCCACTTGCCGTGGCCGTGTCCGCCGCCCTAGAGTCTGGATAGGGATTAAGGGTGCCGTCGCACGCGTTACAACAAGACGGGAGTGATTGTCGTGGGTGTCGTTCTCAACATCGAAAACGGGAAGCGGGAGCCCGCCTCCATCAAGGATCTGATCGATCTGACGGCGGCCGATATGGGACGCGTCAACGAATTGATCCTGTCCAAGGCCGGCTCCGACGTCGAGATGATTCCGGAGGTCGCCAACCATCTGATCTCGTCCGGTGGCAAGCGGCTCAGGCCGATGCTGACGCTCGCCGCCGCGCAGATGTTCGGCTATGCCGGCGAAGGCCATGTTAAACTCGCCACCTCGGTCGAGTTCATGCACACCGCGACTTTGCTGCACGACGACGTCGTCGACGAGAGCGGCATGCGCCGTGGCAAGAAGACCGCCCGCATGATCTGGGGCAACCAGGCAAGCGTGCTGGTCGGCGATTTCCTGCTTGGCCAGGCCTTCCGCATGATGGTCGATGTCGGCTCGCTCGAAGCGCTCGACATCCTGTCGAGCGCCGCCTCGATCATCGCCGAGGGCGAGGTCATGCAGCTCGCCGCCGCCAAGAACCTTGAAACCACCGAGGACGAGCACTTCGCCGTCATCAAGGCCAAGACAGCCGCGCTGTTTTCGGCCGCCGCCGAAGTTGGACCGGTCATCGCCCAGGCAACGCGTAATGATCGCGCTGCACTGCGCTCTTACGGCATGAATCTCGGGCTCGCCTTCCAGCTCATCGACGATGCGCTGGATTATGGCGGCACCAGCAAGGATTTGGGCAAGAATGTCGGCGACGATTTCCGGGAGGGCAAGGTGACCCTGCCGGTCATCCTCGCCTACCGGCGCGGCACCAAGGCCGAGCGCACCTTCTGGAAGCGCGCCATCGAGGACAATGTCGTCGACGACGCGGGTCTGGAAAAGGCGATCGGCCTGATGACTCGTCACGGCGCCATCGCCGACACGATCGGCCGCGCCCGTCATTTCGGCGAGATCGCCCGCGACGCTCTGGCGCCGCTCGAAGAAACGCCGCAGAAATCGGCGCTGATCGACGTCATCGATTTCTGCATCAGCCGGGTGAACTGAGAAGGCCGACCTTTCGCCGAATTTCCCCTCGCTTTGTACTGGGGAGAACCTTGGCGAACACGGCTTCGCCGTCTCGACAAGGTGCCTTGCCGCAAATTATCTATAAAACATGGCAAAGGGCACGGACGACACCATCGCGGTGCGCATCAGCAAGGCGCTGGCGGACCGCATCATCTCGGGCGCGATCGAGCCTGGAGCGCGGCTGCGCCAGGATCATGTCGCCGAGGAATTCAACACCAGCCATGTTCCGGTGCGCGAGGCCTTCCGCCGTCTGGAGGCGCAAGGCCTGGCCGTCAGCGAACCGCGCCGCGGCGTGCGCGTCGCGGCTTTTGATCTCGGCGAGGTCAAGGAGGTCGCCGAAATGCGGGCCGCCCTCGAAGTGCTGGCACTGCGCCACGCCGCGCCGCATCTGACGTCAGCCATTCTCGATCTCGCCGAGGAGGCGACCAAGGCAGGCGACAAGTCCCGCGACGTCCGATCCTGGGAGGAAGCCAACCGCGACTTTCACCGGCTGATCCTGGCGCCGTGCGGCATGCCGCGCCTGCTCGCCACCATCGACGATCTGCATGCGGCCAGCGCCCGCTTCCTTTTCGCGGCATGGCGATCGGAGTGGGAAACGCGTACCGACCAGGACCATCGGGCGATCCTGACCGCCTTGCGGCAGGGAAATACCGAATCGGCCGCGGCGACATTGGGTCGGCATGTCCAGTGGATTGGCCGCAAGCCAGTCAAGACGGCGTCCGGCGCGACGCGTGAAGCCTTCGCGATCGTTGGTTGATGCCTGTCACCCAAAAGTGGCCCTCAATTTGGGGCGACATCCACAAAGCAATGGCCTGAAGCACATCGCGACGCAGTTCAGACGCTCTTTGTCGTGGGAAGGCTTGCTATGTCGCGAGAAATGTGGATTCGATAATAGATCGAAAATAGAAATTATCTATAATTTCAAATCGACCGAAGGGACCCTCATGACAGACATCGCATTCACGCCCCGCAAGCCGTCCTTCAGCCCGCTTCGGCTTCAGGACCGCTCGCTCGCCTGGCAGGTCGGAGCCGTCGTGCTTGGCACGCTGTTCCTGGCGCTGTCTTCCTACATCGAAGTGCCGATGGTGCCGGTTCCCGTAACCATGCAGACCTTCGCGGTGACGCTGATCGGTGCGCTCTATGGCTGGCGGCTTGGCGCGGTCACTATCGCGGCATGGCTTGTCGAGGGCGCTGCCGGCTTTCCGGTGCTGGCTGGAGGTGCCGCCGGCGTCGCGCATTTCGTCGGGCCGACCGGCGGCTATCTCTTCGCCTTCCCGATCACCGGCGCCCTGGTCGGCTGGCTGGCCGAACGCGGCTGGAACGGCAACAGGGTGGTGCTTGCCTTTGCCGCCATGCTGCTCGGCAATCTTGCCTGCCTGGTGCTCGGTACCGCATGGCTTGCCGTCATGATCGGCACTGAGAAGGCCATCACCTTCGGCTTCCTGCCCTTTATTGTCGGCGGCTTGCTGAAGTCGGCGCTTGGTGCGGCGACTCTGATGGCACTTCGCGGCGGCAAGGCGAAGCCGGCCAATCCGTGACGATCAGGCTGCGCGCCCATCATCTCCTTTGCCTGCTCACCTATGTGGGCAAGGGATACAGCCCCGCCTTCACCGTTAATTATGACGTGATCGCGGAGCGCCTGAGCGGGGGCGAGGATATCCTCCTCGTTTCCGGTCCTGACGACATCTGCGCGCCTTTGCTCGACGGGCCGGAGCCGCATTGCCGCAACGAGAGCGTCGTCGAACGGGACCGGCTTGCCGCACGCGATGTCGGGGATGTTCTGGCCCTGCCAATCCAGCCCGGCGTCCGCCTCGATCTCGACGAGGCAATCCTGGCGCGGCTGCGACAGGCGTTCTCCGTTGGTGGCGTGCGCAAGGCTTGCGGCGGCTGCGAGTGGAGCGAGCTGTGCGGCGCGATTGCGGCCGGCGGCTTTGCCGAGACGAAGGTGCGGCGGCCCATCGTGCAGGACTGACCTTGACGCCGGCTTTTCCCCAGTCGAAAATCACCTCCAGCTATGGTTTGTTAATCGGCTGCCTCGATTGTGAATTTCAGGCGGATTGAAGCGCGACCCCAAAAAGGCCATGCTTTGCCCGGAAAGATCGAGTCTACGTCGATCCCGCTGACGCGGAGATGGCGCCTGGCTGAAAGGGATACGATGCAGCAAGGACGTGCGCGCTGGCTGACAAGGCTGGCAATTGTGACGGGCATGGCGATTTCGGCTTTGCCGGCCTATGCCAAGCAATCCACCGAACCGGTCAAGATCTCGTCGTTCTCGGGCGCCTATCTGGCAGCCCGGATCGCCGAAGGCGACAACGACCTCGACAGCGCCATCGCTTACTACAAGCAGGCCCTGGCCTTCGATCCGAGCGACACCGGCCTGCAGCAGAGCCTGATGCTGTCGCTGATCGCGCAAGGCCGCTTCGACGAATCCCTGGTCTATGCCGACAAGCTCAAGGAAGTGCCCGATGTCGAGCGCTTCTCGCGCCTGGCGCTGGCCGTCGATTCTTTCCACAAGAAGGATTTCACCAAGGCACAGTACTGGCTGAAGCTGTCACTGGAATCCGACCTCGACCGGCTGATCTCCGGCGTGATGTCCGGCTGGGCCGAACAGGGTGCTGGCCAAGCCGGCGACGCGATGGCTTCGATCGACAAGCTTCAGGGCCCGGACTGGTTCGGCCTGTTCAAATCCTTCCACCGCGCCCTGATCGCCGATGCCTCCAACATGCCCGAAAAGGCCGAGGCGATCTACGCCGCGACGATGCAGGATACCGCCGCCGGCGGTGCCGCGCCCGAAACCTGGATGCGCAACGCGCAGGCTTATGCTTCGTTCCTGGCCCGCAAGGGCGACAAGGCCAAGGCGATCTCGGTGCTCGACCAGGCCGAGGCGTTTTCGCCGGGCAAGCTCGAAATCGTCGCCTTGCGCGACAGGATCAGCAAGGGCGACAAGATCGCGCCCTTCGTTTCCGGTCCGTCCGACGGTGCTTCCGAAATCCTGCTCGACCTTGCCACCGCGCTCAACCGGGGCGGCGGCGAGCCGTTCGTTCGCCTTTATCTGCAATATGCGCTCGCCCTGCGGCCCGACAGCGACGCGGCTCTCGTGCAACTCGCTGCCGTCGCCGAGCAGCTGAAGGACGGCGAGGGTGCCATAGCGCTCTATCGGCGGATTCCCGATTCTTCGCCGCTGAAGGAGCTTTCGGACCTGCAGCTTGGCCTCAACCTTGCCGATCTCGACCGCCATGACGAGGCGATCACTCATCTGAAGGCCTTCGTCGAGGCTCATCCCAACGACATGCGCGCCTATCTGGCGCTTGGCGGGGTCTATTCCTCGAAGGAGGATTTCCGCTCGGCCGCCAACCTCTACGACAAGGCCGTCGAGGCGCTGAAGACGCCGACCGCTGCCAACTGGAACATCTTCTACCAGCGCGGTATCGCCTATGAGCGGCTGAAGGAATGGCCGAAGGCCGAACCGAACTTCCGCAAGGCGCTGGAATTGCAGCCGGACCAGCCGCAGGTGCTGAACTATCTCGGCTATTCCTGGGTCGACATGAACACCAACCTGAAGGAAGGCCTGGCGATGATCCAGAAGGCCGTCGACCTCAGACCGAGCGACGGTTACATCGTGGATTCCCTGGGCTGGGCCTATTTCCGCCTCGGCCGCTTCGATGACGCGGTGCGCGAGATGGAACGCGCCGTATCGCTGAAGCCGGAAGATCCGGTTCTCAACGACCATCTCGGCGACGCCTACTGGCGCGTCGGCCGCAAGCTGGAAGCCACCTTCCAGTGGAATCAGGCCCGCGACCTCAAGCCCGATCCCGACGTGCTGGCCACCTTGCAGCAGAAGCTGATGAAGGGCCTGCCGCCGATCGAATCCAACACGGCGCAGGAGACACCCAAGGTCAAGCCCGAGCCGGTGCCTGTCCCGAAGGGCTGAGATCGGATGTTTGAATGCGAACGGGGCTTCTTTAGGAGCCCCGTTTTCGTTTCCAGTCTAGGGCTGTTGAGATTCAGGTCAGGCCGGCATCACCTGAATATCAGCAGACCCTAGAATAGCCTCCGGTAGACGACGAAGCCGGAGCGCTCGCCGACCTTGTCGTAGAGCTTCATCGCGGTCTGGTTGGTTTCGTGCGTCAGCCAATACACCCGTCCGGAGCCGGCGGCCTGCGCCCGCTCATAGACGCCTTCGATCAGCGCCCGGCCTATGCCTTTGCCACGCGAAGCCTCCGTGGTGAAAAGATCCTGCAGATAACAGTTCGGGGCGATCGCCGTCGTGCTGCGGTGAAAGAGATAGTGCACAAGGCCGAGGAGCTTTCCCTCGCTTTCGGCCACCAGCGCATGGACCGGTTCATAGGCATCGAAGAAGCGCGACCATGTCATCGCCGTGATTTCGCTCGCCAGCGCCGTCTCGCCGTAGCGGCCATAAAATGCGTTGTAGCCGTCCCACAGCGGCAGCCACCGATCGAAATCCTGTCGCGTGACCAGGCGGACGATGATGGAACTCGGCATGGCTGGACCTATCGTCGTTGATGTGGACTGTAGGAACGAACAGACCTCAGGCCCCCGAGGTCGGCAATGGGCCAGCCCTCGGCAAACCTTCAACACCGCGCGGCATACCCATGGAGGCTCGCATCCGGCGTGCCCTTGCTTGACGCTTCGCCGCCGTGTCTCTAGGACGTGCCGGCAAGCTAGCCTTTGCTGTCGAGGCCACCCGTGACGATTGAAATCCCTGCCCATGTGCACCCCAGCCGCTCGTTCCAGGGGCTGATCCTGACCTTGCACAATTACTGGGCGGCCTATGGTTGCGTCATCCTCCAGCCCTACGACATGGAGGTCGGCGCCGGCACGTTTCATCCGGCAACGACGCTGCGCGCGCTCGGGCCGCGTCGCTGGAACGCCGCCTATGTCCAGCCCTCGCGCCGCCCCAAGGATGGCCGCTATGGCGAGAACCCGAACCGGCTGCAGCATTATTACCAGTACCAGGTGATCCTGAAGCCGAACCCGCCGAACCTGCAGGAGCTCTATCTCGGCTCACTGGCGGCGATCGGCGTCGATCCGCTGCTGCATGACATCCGCTTTGTCGAGGACGACTGGGAGAGCCCGACGTTGGGCGCCTGGGGGCTTGGCTGGGAATGCTGGTGCGACGGCATGGAAGTCTCGCAGTTCACCTATTTCCAGCAGGTCTGCGGCATCGAATGCGCGCCGGTGGCGGGCGAACTGACCTACGGGCTGGAGCGGCTGGCCATGTACGTGCAGGGCGTCGACAATGTCTACGATCTCAACTTCAACGGCCGTGAGGGTGCCGACAAGGTGACCTATGGCGATGTCTTCCTGCAGGCCGAGCAGGAATATTCGCGCCACAATTTCGAATACGCCAACACGGCGATGCTGCTTAGGCATTTCGAAGACGCCGAGGCTGAGTGCAAGGCACTGCTCGAGGCCGGAGCGCCGGCGTCGAACGACAATCTGCCGATGCACAAGATGGTCTTTCCGGCCTACGACCAGTGCATCAAGGCCAGCCATGTCTTCAACCTGCTCGACGCGCGCGGCGTGATCTCGGTCACCGAGCGGCAGAGCTACATCCTGCGGGTGCGCAATCTGGCGAAGGCCTGCGGCGAGGCGTTTTTGAAGACGCAGGCGGGTGGATTGGCTGCCTGAGCTTCAGGCAGACCTCATCGTTTCGAGGGAAGCGTTGATCGGTGACAGGATCTGGCCGCTCGGGCCAGCCATTGTCCGCAATGCCTGCCGAACACCCGGCATCGAGAAGGCGCCATGGACCTGCGCGGTGAAGCAGGCGCTGAGCGCGAGGATCTGCAGAAGTCTGGATGCTGTTTTCATGGTCGTTCAGCCAATAGTTCCCTGCCTGAGCGTGGGTCGCTTCAGCGCTGCGTTCGGTTCATGGAAATCTTTGATCCAAGGACGGACTGGGGTGCCGCGTCCCGACAGGGCAGCCAAAATTTCCGGAAAGGGTGACAGCGGCCAGCCGAGTTGCTATGCCCCGCCCGGACCACTCTCCCGCATGAGTTGACCCTATGCCCGACCTGCTTCTAGAACTTCGCTCCGAGGAAATCCCCGCCCGCATGCAGCGCAAGGCGGCGGGTGATCTCAAGAAGATGCTGACCGACGGTCTGGTCGAGGCGGGGCTGACCTATGAGGCGGCGCGCGAATACTGGACGCCGCGGCGCCTGACGCTCGACATCAGGGGCCTGACGGCGCGCTCGAAGGACATCCGCGAAGAGATCAAGGGACCATCGACGACGGCGCCCGAGCAGGCGGTCCAGGGGTTCCTGCGCAAGGCGGGGCTGTCCTCGGTCGCCGAGGCGCATGTCCATTCCGACCCGAAGAAGGGCGACTTCTATGTCGCCCACATTTCGAAGCCGGGCAGGGCGGCCGAAGAGATCATCGCGGAACTGGTCCCGGGCATTATTCGCAATTTCCCCTGGCCGAAATCGATGCGCTGGGGACCGGCCTCGGCCAAGCCGGGCTCGCTGCGCTGGGTGCGGCCGCTGCAATCGATCCTGTGCACCTTCGGCCCGGAAACCGAGGAGCCGGTCGTGGTCGATTTCGAGATCGACGGCATCCGCTCCGGCAACATCACCTACGGCCACCGCTTCCTGGCACCGGGCGAAATCACCGTACGCCGCTTCGACGATTATGTGAGCAAGCTGGAAGCGGCAAAGGTCGTGCTCGACGCCGACCGGCGCAAGGAGATCATCCTTGCCGACGCCCGCAACCTCGCTTTCGCCAATGGGCTCGATTTGGTCGAGGATGAAGGGCTGTTGGAGGAAGTGTCCGGTCTCGTCGAATGGCCTGTCGTGCTGATGGGCGAGTTCGAAGAGGATTTCCTCGCCATTCCGGCCGAGGTGATCCGGCTGACCATCCGCGCCAACCAGAAGTGCTTTGTCACCCGACCGCAAGGTGAAGGCGAAGCGCTGTCCAACCGCTTCATCCTCACCGCCAACATCGAGGCCAGGGACGGTGGCAAGGAGATCGCGCACGGCAACGGCAAGGTGGTGCGCGCCCGCCTCTCCGACGCGCTCTATTTCTGGACGACCGACCAGGGCGATCTGCCTGATCTGGGCCGGCTCGAAGCCTCGGCGAAAAAGTTTGACCTCGACCTGAAAAAGCCGCTCGACCAGCGCATGGCCCGGCTCGACCATCTCAATGTGACGTTCCACGCCAAGCTCGGCACACAAGGCGAGCGGGTGGAGCGGATCAGGCGGCTCGCCGAAGAACTGGCGCCGACCGTCGGTGCTGACCCAGCTCTCGCCGCTCGCGCGGCGGTTCTCGCCAAGGCCGATCTCACCACTGAAGTCGTCGGCGAATTCCCCGAATTGCAGGGCGCCATAGGCCGCAAATATGCGCTGCTCCAAGGCGAGCACCCGTCCGTGGCCGCGGCCATCGAGGAACATTACAAGCCGCAAGGCCCGTCCGACTACGTGCCGAGCGATCCGGTGTCGGTCGCCGTCGCGCTTGCCGACAAGCTCGATACGCTGGTCGGCTTCTGGGCCATCGACGAAAAGCCGACGGGGTCGAAGGACCCGTATGCTCTGCGTCGTGCGGCGCTGGGCGTGGTGAGGACCATTCTGGAAAACAAGCTCAAGCTTTCGCTGGGCGTTGCCATTGCGGCCGCGGTCTCGTCGGCCCTCGCTGTATACGAACAAAAAGGCGAGGGCGCAGACAGCCGTGGCGTGGTCGCGATGCTCGATTCCCGCATTCGCGATTACAAGGGGACAAGCCAGCTGTTGTCGGAAGCAGGCCTGATTTCCAACTTGTTGAAAGGCGGGCTGGCCAACGCAAGTGCAGAAACTTTTGGCTCCGCCGATCAGGAGCGAGAGTTCTTCGATGGCCAGCGTCTGATGGAGCTGAATACATCGCTGTCGCCATTCATCGCCGACCTCGTTGCCTTCTTCCACGACCGCCTGAAAGTCTACCTCCGCGACCAGGGCGCCCGACACGACCTCATTGACGCCGTCATCACCCCACAGTCCGACGATCTCTTGCAGATCGTCCGCCGCGTCGAAGCGCTCGGCTCCTTCCTCGACACCGAGGACGGCAAGAACCTGCTTGCCGGCACCAAGCGCGCGGCCAACATCCTGGCCGCCGAGGAGAAGAAGAAAACGGCTGTCGCCGAAACCGTTGAGCCGGCTCTGTTCAAGGAGAATGCGGAGAAATTGCTGTTTTCGGCGGTGAATCAGGCCGAGAAGCAAGCCGGCGAAGCGATTCAAAACGAAGACTTTTCCGCCGCCATGCTGGCGCTTAGCGCGTTGCGCGAACCTGTTGATTCATTCTTTGAGCATGTTCTCGTGAATGATGAGGACTTGTCCGTACGTGCCAATCGTCTGGCGCTGCTCGCTCGCATCCGTGCGGCCACCGGTCAGGTCGCGGACTTCGCGAAAATCGCCGGCTGAGTAGCATGATCCAAAAAAGTTGGTGCCGGTTTTCTCGGACAAACGGTTTTCGTTTGTCCGGCGATCATGCTCAGATAAAAAGGTCGCAGGCCTGAGAAAAATATCTGCGAGCCGGCCGTTCGAGCCGGCTTACAGTCATATGACGATGATCTCTCCGTGGCAAAAGGGACATGTTCCCCAACCCAACGGAGGCTTCCATGAATTCCGATCACGACATCGAAGTGACTGAAGAAACCTCGGCCGCCGCCGAGGCGCTTGAATCCGCTTCCGAAACCGTCCTCGACCATGCCGCTGCCACGGCGGTCGATGTCCGCCGATCACTCTGACGACGAGGAGGATGGCGACGAAGAAGATGGCGACGACGAAGAAGAAGACGAAGACGGCGAAGAGTCTGACGAAGACGGCGCTGAAGCCGCCAAGCTCTCGGGCGATGACGACGAAGACGAGGACGACGCTGACGACGCCGTGAAGGCCGAAGGCGACGAAGAATCCGAAGACAGCGCGTCCGAGGAAGACGAGGACGACAAGGAAGAAGCGGCCTGAGATTTCAATCCGGCTCTGTCGAGAAGAAGGGCGGCGCATCGGCGCCGCCCTTTTTTATCCGTCTTCCCGGGCGCTTGTCAGTTCTCCAGGATGCTGACGCGCACGCTGTCCTCGTAGACGTCGACCTGGATCAGCGGTTCGCCATTGACGATGGCGCGCTTGGTCGACGAACTCATCGCGCCGGGACGTTCCAGCATGCGCTGCAGATCGGCGCGCTGGTCGTTGGTCCTGAACCAGGCATCACCCTCATCGTCGCTGTCGCGGCGATGGAATTTGTGCCAGTTGGCGCGGTCCTGCCGCACCATCTGCGCGGCGCTGTCCAGCGCATAGCCGTCGCTCGCCTGATGATCCCGATCGGAAATGCGCGCGACATAGGACCCCAGCATGTCATCGGCTTGCGCTGTACCGGCGCCCAGCAGCGATGCCAGCAGAAGCCCGGCCACGGTAACGGTCTTGGATAGTCTCATGATCAACCCCCTTTGAAACGACGAAGCTCGTCTGCCAGAGCCACCCCTTTTCCTGAATCGCTTGACCAAATTCAGGCGGCGGCTTCGAGCAGCCAGATATGCCGGCACGAACTCGCGCGACAATGGTGCGCAGGGCACCATCAAGCTGTCAACGAGCTGACTAGTCCAGCAATTCGTGGCCGCTACTTGACCTTGCCGACCCCGGGAACGGGCTTCGGTGCGGCTGCCGGTGCGGCCGGCTTCTTCTGCGTGCCCGACGCCGGAGCCGCCGAGGCGGTCGCCTGGGCCGGGGCAGGAGCCGCGGCGGTGGTCGCTGCTGGTGCCTTGGCTTGCGTCGGCGTCGAGAAATCGCCGCCGACGATGCCGCCGCGGATGATCATCGGGCTTGGCATGAAGCCGTGCCGTGCCTCGCGCGCGTTGGGGATCGCCGCAACCTTCTCATAGGTGACGTCGGGCTCGCCGAGCGCGACGACGGACACCACATCGCTTGCCTTGATATCAGCCGCCTTCAGCACCAGGATGGAGGGCGTCGCGGCCGGGGCGCCGGGAAAGACCAGGGACGAGGCCTGAGCTCCGCTGGCCATCGTGGCCAGAGTTATTCCCAGCAATACGCGCACAGACACTGATATAGCTCCACTTGCCCAGAAGCTGCTCAATAGCAGGCCGGAATTGATGCCGGCTTTCGCACAAACATAGCATTTTAGGGATTGATAAATCGCCAAGACCTTCTCTTGCCGAACAGCCGGCTTGCCCAACAGCCGCCATCGTACTACGCAGCCGGCATCTGCGAGGTGACGAGAGTGGCTGAGATACTTGCCGTCGGCGAGGCGTTGGAGCGGGCGCTGGCTTTGCTTGAGGGCGGCGATGTCGTCGCCATCCCGACCGAAACCGTCTACGGGCTTGCCGGCGATGCCACCAACGGCATCGGCGTGGCGCGCATCTTCGAGGCCAAGGGGCGGCCGCGCTTCAATCCGCTGATTGCCCATGTCGCCGACATGGCCATGGCCGAGCGCATCGCCCTGTTCGATCCGCTGTCGAAGAAACTCGCGCAGGCGTTCTGGCCGGGTCCACTGACGCTGGTGCTGCCGCAGCGGCCTGGCAACGGCATCCATCCGCTGGTCACGGCCGGGCTCGACACGATCGCCTTGCGCATGCCGAGGGGCTTTGGCGGCAACCTGATCGCAAAGCTCGGCCGGCCGCTTGCCGCGCCCAGCGCCAATTCTTCCGGCAGGATCAGCGCGACGACGGCACAAGCGGTGGCGGCCGATCTCGGCGCCCGCATCAAGCTGGTCGTCGATGGCGGCGCGACGCCGGTCGGGCTGGAATCGACCATCGTCAAGGCCGAAGGGGCAGGAGTGCGCCTGCTCCGGCCCGGCGGCATTGCCGCCGAGGAGATCGAGGCGGCCATCGGCATGGAGCTGTTGCGCGGTGGAGGGGCGGGCATCGAGGCGCCAGGCATGCTCGCCTCGCACTATGCGCCAGGTGCTGCCATGCGGCTCAATGCCGGAATGGTCGGCGAGGGCGAAGCGTTGCTCGGCTTCGGCGGCAACCGGGCCGAAGGCTGGCGCAATGCTACAGCCTTCCTCAACCTGTCCGTATCAGGGGACCTGCGCGAGGCGGCGAGCAATCTTTTCGCCTATATGCAGGCACTCGATCGCAGCGGCGCGCGTACCATCGCTGTGGAGACGATTCCCTTCGGTGGGCTCGGCGAGGCCATCAACGACCGGCTCTCGCGTGCAGCCGCCCCCCGGTGACAACGCACACCCCACAACATAGTTTTGCCGCATGACCGAAATTTTGCAAAAACTCGATCCCGCTCTCATCGACCGCTTTGCGGCGATCGTCGGTGACAAATACGCGCTGCGCGATGAGCAGGACATCGCGCCCTATCTTATCGAGCGGCGCGGGCTCTGGCATGGCGCGACGTCGCTGGTGCTGCGGCCGGGCAGTGTCGACGAGGTCAGCCGCATCATGCGGCTGGCGACCGAGACAGGAACGCCCATCGTGCCGCAAAGCGGCAACACCGGGCTGGTCGGCGCCCAGGTGCCGGACAGATCCGGCCGCGAGATCATCCTGTCGCTGTCGCGGCTGAACCGCATCCGCGAGATCGACGTCCTGTCCAATACGGTGACGGCGGAGGCCGGCGTCATCCTGCAGACGCTGCAGGAAGCGGCCGACGCCGCCGACCGGCTGTTTCCGCTGTCGCTCGCCGCGCAAGGCTCCTGCCAGATCGGCGGCAACCTCTCCTCCAACGCCGGCGGCACCGGTGTGCTTGCCTACGGCAATGCGCGTGAACTCTGCCTCGGTGTCGAGGTGGTGCTGCCGACAGGCGAGGTCTTCGACGATCTGCGCAAGCTGAAGAAGGACAACACCGGCTACGATTTGAAGGACCTGTTCGTCGGTGCCGAAGGCACGCTCGGCATCATCACCGCCGCCGTGCTGAAGCTGTTCCCGAAGCCGAAGGGGCGTGAGGTCGCATTCGTCGGCCTGTCGTCTGCCGAAGCGGCACTGTCGCTGTTCAGCCTGGCGATGGACCGCGCCGGCGCTTCGCTCACCGCCTTCGAATTGATCGGTAAGAGACCTTACGATTTCACACTCAGGCATGGTCAAGGTGTCGTGCGGCCGCTGGCCGACGACTGGCCCTGGTATGTCTTGATGCAGGTTTCCTCCGGCCGCTCGGAAGCCGATGGCCGGGAACTGATCGAGGAGGTGCTGGCGGATGGTCTCGAGCAAGGCATCGTTGGAGATGCGGTGGTCGCGGCCAGCCTTGCCCAGGGCGACGCTTTCTGGAATTTCCGCGAGACGCTGCCCGAATGCCAGAAGCCGGAGGGTGCCTCGATCAAGCACGATATTTCGGTGCCGATCGCATCGATCCCGCGCTTCATCGAAGAGGCGGCCGGCGCGGTGGCGTCGGTCAGTGCCGGCGCCCGCGTGGTCTGCTTCGGCCACATGGGCGACGGCAATCTTCACTATAACATCTCGCGGCCCGTCGATGGCGACGACGAGGCGTTTCTCGCCCTCTACCATCCTATGAACAAGGCGGTGCACGATGTCGTGCGCTCCTTTCACGGTTCGATCTCGGCCGAGCACGGCATCGGCCAGTTGAAGCGCGACGAACTGATCGCCACGGCGCCGCCGATGGCCATCGATCTGATGCGCCGGGTAAAGGCTGCCTTTGATCCCGCCGGCATCATGAATCCCGGTAAGGTTATCTGATCCTTTCAACATCTTGTGGCCGGTGGCATTCCGATAACCATCCCTGAGATCAGCAAAATTTAACCGACTTTCTTAAGCGCGGCGGTAAGGAGCCCGCGCTACTGTTTCCCCATAACGAGGCCGGGAAAACTGGCCCGGAGAGAACCGGACACCGGCTCTCAGGAGACAGACAGGAAGGCACTCTATGAACACCGGACTGAAGCCAGTCTGGGCGGGACGCAACATGCGCCTCGACCCATTCCGACTGCCCCAGATGGTCAGCTACGCCACGCGCGACGATTATGGCGACGTGACGTTCACCATCGACCACCGTGGCGCCGTGATCCGCCGCATGCTCGAGATGAGCGGCTTGCCGGCGATCATCGCCCTGCCGGCCAATGCGTTCCGCGGCGTCGCCGCCCGCGCGATGGAGGATCCGGAAGGCAATGTCACGGTGACCCTGGAACTCCTGCACAATGATCCGATGCTGTCGGTGCCGCTGCTGGTGGCCGACGATCTCGACGATGTCGCCGCCGACTGGCGCGCCTGGGCCGATGCCTACCGCCTGCCGATGCTGTTGATCGAATCGGACGGCGTCGCCCGCACCCTGGAAGAATCGCTCGGCGCCGCCATCAAGACGCTGCCGCCGCAGGATCGCCGCAAGGGCCGCGTTTCCAACACGCGCCGCCCGCGCTTCCTTGCCCGCCGCAGGGCCGGCAACCTCGGTCTCAGGCTGGTCATCGACGGCCAGGAGATCATTTCACGCGACTAGCCTTCTTCTCCCCGTCACTATACGGGGCGAAGTGCCCGGCAGGGCGATGAGGGGCAGCGCCGACCTGAGTGTTTGGTCACTACCTTAAGACTTAGTTGAGTTGTGTCGCCGCTGAACCTCTCACCTTGAAGGTTGGCGCTGCCCCTCATCCGGCTGCCGCCACCTTCTCCCCGTATAGTGACGGCGAGAAGGAAGACTACACCAGCGGCTTCAGCGCCACCCACAATGCGCCGCCGATCAGGCCGAGGAAGATCAGCCAGCCGACCTGGTTGTTCGACCGGAACAGCCGCAGGCATTGGTCCGGATCGTTGATATCCAGAACCACGATCTGCCGCGCCATGTGGGCGCCGGCGGCGATCAGTCCGGCGAGCGCTACAACGGGCGCCTGCGCCGAGGCGAAGGCGATGGCGAAGCAGATCAGGGTGCCGCCATAAAGCCCGGCCAGCCACGCCTTGGTGTTGTCGCCGAACAGCCGCGCCGTCGAGCGCACGCCGACAATGGCATCGTCTTCCTTGTCCTGGTGCGCATAGATCGTGTCGTAGCCGATCACCCACAGGATCGAGCCGATATAGAGCATGATGGCGGGGCCATCGAGATCGCCGAACTCGACCGCCCATCCCATCAGCGCGCCCCAGGAAAAGGCAAGGCCGAGAAACAATTGCGGCCAGTTGGTTATCCGCTTCATGAATGGGTAGATGGCGACGATCACCAGCGAGCAGATGCCGAGCAGGATGGCGAAGCTGTTGAACTGCAGAAGCACGGCAAGGCCGACCAGGGCCTGCAGGACAAGAAACAGCCAGGCCCGACGGCGTGTGGTCTGGCCCGATGGCAGCGGACGCGAGCGGGTGCGTTCGACCTGGTTGTCGATGCCTTCGTCGACGATGTCGTTATAGGTGCAGCCGGCGCCGCGCATGGCGATGGCGCCGACCAGGAACAGCACGAGATACAATGGCGCCGGCAGCAGCGAGAGCAGCGGGTCGCCGGGGCGGGGATAGGCGCTTGCCGCGAGCGCCGCCGACCACCAGCACGGCCACAAAAGCAATTGCCAGCCGATCGGCCTGTCCCATCGCGCGAGCTGCGCATAGGGCCAAACCGCGCGCGGCAGCACGCGATAGACCCAATGGCCGTTCGGTGCATCGGCAACACGGCCCTGGGCCGCTTTCGACTGGATAGGTTCCATGTCCATGGAGTGGCAGCAGCCGCGGAAACCGTCAAGCGGCAAGCGGGCGAGGGATGGCCGCCGACCCGTCACGACGCGAAGATGTCGCGCGTGGAAAACCAGGCCTTCGCCGTCTCGACAAATGCCAGTGCCGCGTTCGACACGCGCTGATGCGTGTCATAGGTGAGGATGATGCGTTGCATCGGCAGAGGATCCGACAGCGGCTTGCGGATCAGGGGTAGTCCATCATAGCTGCGGTCGCCGTGCGGGCGGGTGTAGCTGACGGCGACGCCAAATCCGTTCGCTACCATGCTGCGCTGGAGTTCGAACGAGCTTGTCGCCCTGTCGGCCACCGGCGAGAGGCCACGGCCACGGAACAGGTCGAGCATGTGCTGCCAGCTGTGCGGCTGGTCCGTCGTGATCAGCGGATAGGCCGCCAGATCCGCCAGGCTGACCTCGGGATAGTCCACCAGCGCATGACCTGCCGGCAGCAATGCATGCGGCCGCAGCTCGTGCAGCAGGATGCGGGCGAAATGCGCGGGCAGGCCAAGATCATAGCTGAGGCCGAGATCGATGGCGGCATCCGTCAGACGCCGCCCGAGCGTCTCGAACGTTTCGTCGCGAACGATCACCGTGACGTCTGGGTGGCGTTCGGAAAAAGCGCGGATCAGACCCGGCGCGAAATAGGGCGCAAGATCCTCGAAACATCCAAGCACCAACTCGCCGCCGACGGCCGAATTGCCCGCCCCCAGGCTCATCAGTTCGTCGGTCTCGGCAAGAACCTGTTTTGCCTTGGCCACGACGACGCGGCCGAAGGAGGTCAGCGAGACGCCGCTGCCGCGCTGGCGCACGAACAGTTTTTGCCCGAAATCCTTTTCGATCGCGTCGATCGCCACCGAAATCGAGGGCTGCGAAATGTTCAACGCCCTGGCCGCGCCGGTGACGCTGCCGTGGCGGGCGACAGCGACCAGATAACGCAATTGGGTGAGGCTGATTCTCATAGTCTGATTCTATGTATCTGATGAGAAGTTATTATTTTACTGAATGAATGCGGGTTGCGATAGTCGTCCCGATCCTGAAAGGAGGACACCATGGCTCCCCAGACTGCTGCCCGCGCCATCGACACCAGCCTGATCGATGCGGAGACGATTGCCTACTACCAGCGTGACGGCGCGGTTTGTATCCGCGGCGCGTTCAAGGGCTGGGTCGACACGATTGCCGCCGGCATCGAGCGCAACATGCAAAACCGCAGCGCCACCGCGTCCGACATCGCCAATGGCCGCGGCAGTTTCTTCGACGATTACTGCAACTGGGAGCGCATTCCCGAATTCGTCGAGTTGGTGCGGAAGTCGCCGGCCGCCGAACTGGCGGCGGCGGTGATGCAGTCGCGCACCGCGCAGTTCTTCCACGATCACGTTCTGGTCAAGGAGCCCGGCACGCAGAAGCCGACGCCCTGGCATCAGGATATCCCCTATTACTTCGTCGATGGCCAGCAGACGGTCAGCTTCTGGATCCCCATCGATCCGGTGAAGGAGGCAACGCTGCGCCTGATCGCCGGCTCGCACAAATGGGACAAGATGATCCTGCCCGTGCGCTGGCTCGACGACAGCAATTTTTATGCCGGCGAAGGCGACTATTTGCCGGTGCCGGATCCCGACAACGACCCGTCGATGAAAGTGCTCGAATGGGAGATGGAGCCGGGCGACGCCATCCTGTTCGACTTCCGCACCGCGCATGGCGCGCGCGGCAATCTAACCGCGGCGCGGCGCCGGGCGCTGTCGCTGCGCTGGGTCGGCGACGATGCCCACTATGTCGAGCGGCCGGGTCGTACCTCGCCGCCCTATCACGGCCATGGCATGCGGCCGGGGCAGAAATTGCGCGAAGACTGGTTCCCGGTGGTCTTTCCCGGCTGAAGCGGGCCAGAATATGGGCGCCGGAATTCGGCGCCCATATTCGGCCGGGGATAACGTTCCCGTGCGCAATTCGGATCAAAACACCCTGATGCCTTGACCCGTCGCCCGGAGAGCAATAGCGGGTGCTCTCCAGGGTTAGCATCAAGAGGTGGCCATGAACGTTCTTCTTCTGGGCTCCGGCGGCCGCGAACATGCGCTTGCCTGGAAGATCGCCGCCTCGCCGCTGCTGACCAAGCTTTACGCGGCCCCCGGTAATCCCGGCATCGGCGCTGAGGCCGAACTGGTGAAGATGGATATCACCGACCACGCCGCTGTCGCCTCCTTCTGCCGGGAGAAGAAGATCGACCTCGTCGTCGTCGGTCCGGAAGGGCCGCTTGTCGCCGGTATCGCGGACGATTTGCGCGCCGAAAACATCCGCGTCTTCGGGCCTTCGAAGGCCGCCGCGCGGCTGGAAGGCTCCAAGGGTTTCACCAAGGACCTCTGCGCCCGATACGACATCCCCACCGCCGCCTATGGCCGTTTCAACGATCTTGCCTCGGCCAAGGCCTATGTCGAAAAGACGGGTGCGCCGATCGTCATCAAGGCCGATGGGCTCGCCGCCGGCAAGGGTGTCACGGTCGCCATGACGCTGGACGAGGCGCGGGCGGCCCTCGATGCCTGCTTCGAGGGCTCCTTCGGCGCAGCCGGTGCGGAGGTGGTGGTCGAGGAATTCATGACCGGCGAGGAGGCGAGCTTCTTCTGCCTCTGCGACGGCACGACCGCGCTGCCTTTCGGCACGGCACAGGACCACAAGCGTGTCGGCGACGGCGATGTCGGCCCCAACACCGGCGGTATGGGCGCCTATTCCCCGGCGCCGGTGATGACGCCGGAAATGATTGAGCGCACCATGCGCGAGATCATCGAGCCGACGATGCGCGGCATGGCCGAGCTTGGCGCGCCCTTCGCCGGCATTCTCTTTGCCGGGCTGATGATATCAGACAAGGGGCCGAAGCTGATCGAATACAACACCCGCTTCGGCGATCCGGAATGCCAGGTGCTGATGATGCGGCTCAAGGACGACCTGCTGGTGCTGCTCAATGCCGCCGTCGACGGTCAGCTGGCGCACACGTCCATACGCTGGCGCGATGAGGCAGCACTCACCGTGGTGATGGCGGCGCGGGGCTATCCCGGCACGCCGGAAAAAGGCTCGGTCATCCGCGGCGTCGGGGAAGCGGCGGGCGAAGGCGTCCAGATCTTCCATGCCGGCACCGCCATCAACGGCGGCGCGCTGGTCGCCAATGGCGGCCGCGTCCTCAATGTCACCGCCACCGGCGCCACGGTCGGCGAGGCGCAGAAGCGGGCCTATGCCGCGCTCGACCGGATCGATTGGCCGGACGGATTTTGCCGCCGCGACATCGGCTGGCAGGCCGTGGCGCGCGAGCGGGCGAGCTGAGATTTCGGAGCGGCGGCCTACGGCTGACCGCGATCGATTTCAGTCGAACCGGTGCTGACGGGGTCGGCCGCGGCAAGGGCGGCGTCCAACTGCTCGGGTGAGCGTTGCCCGGTCCGCTTCCAGCCGACATATTGCACGATGCCGAAGCCCGGCCTGCGCGGCACCGTCTTCACAACGGGCATGCGGAACCCGTCGCGGAATTTGGACCAGCGCGAACCGAGCACCGCGACCATTTCCTCGAAGGTCGGCGGCGTTGCCACATCCGCATAGATGAGGGTGGTCTTGCCGGCGAGCGCTGCTTCGCGCGACAGCGGCACCGGCACGCTGGCAAGATAGTCGGATGGCACGTCGATGAGCCCGCCAAAGGGCCATTGCTGGCGCAGCATGGCGGCATCCGCCGGCACGACGTTGACGTCGATGTCATTGGGCGTGCCGGCCACCCTGTAGGGGCAGCGGAAGCGGCCGCAATTGGCTTGCGCGGAAAATTGCCAGAGCGCGTAGCCCTGCCAGTTGCCCATCGGAAAATGCACGTCGATATCAGGCTTGTAGCGTGCGTACCAAAGCGGCAGCCGCGACAAGAGCCGGTACTTGTAGCGGTTGTCGGCGATGTACTGCGCGGTCTTGCCGTTGGTGTAGAGTACCGGGAAGCGGCCGATGCGCCGATGCACCTGGCGCACGAACTCCTCCGCATCGTCGAGCGACATCCATTGCGAGGGATCGATGCCCTCGATGTCGAGCGCCATGAGATCGTCCGGTGCCGGATCGGCGAAATCGAGGAAATTATTGGCCTGCTCGACCGGATTGCCGGGGCGGGCGAGATGATAGGCGCCCCATTTCAGTCCCAGCGCTTTGGCCACGACCCGGCGCGTCTGAAACAGTTCGCGCGTCACCGCATGGCGTTTCCACAGCGCCTTGCAGAGCTTCACGTCGGTGTCGCTGCCGAAACAAAAATAGGGCGGCGGCATGCCGTCCGACGCCTTGTTGATGAAGGCGGCGATGCGCTTGTCGGTGGCCAACTGCGCCCAGTCGATGGAATTGTATTCGTAGGCGTCGATCACCAGCGCGCGGTCGGCGTTCTTCCACGGCTCGGAGAAATCCGAAGCCTTTGACGCCGATATCAGCGCCATCATCGCCGCAAGAGCGATCGCTGAGCGGCGAAGAAGGTGCGCCGGCGTTTTCAAACAGGGGGTCCCCGTTGATCAAACACCGATGGTGAACCGCTATGGTTAAGGAAATGCTTCTCGATGCAGAGGCCGTTGGGAAGCTAGCGCCGGCTGAAGGGCTGAAATTCAAACGGATCGGGCGCGGGCTCCTGCTGCAGCGTGCCTTCGGCGGCGCGCTTGCGGTGGTGGGCAAGAGAACATTGCGGCGAGCACAATATGCCGCGATCCGACCAGTAGGCCGCACCGTGCTCCAACTGGCCGCCATGATGCCAAAACCCTGTCGCGCGGTAAGGCAAGCCGCATTCGATGCAGCGATAGGCGTCGGGTCTGGCGAGCATGGGCTTGTTCCGGTCGGCTGGTTCTGGTCAGTCGCCGGTCGGCTTGATGCGGCGCCTATCGAATTTAATACAGGCCGGCGCGATTGCAAAATCCACGTGACAAAGTTTGACGTTTACGTAAAAAGAAACGGGGAGACCGCCCAAAGACGGATGGTTTTGCAGCCGCGCCGGCTCTAGGATTGGCGAGGCCGGTGCATCAGGAGGATCGAGCGGCATGTATCGGGCACCGGTCGAGGATATCGCGTTCACGCTGAAGCATGTTGCCGGCATGAAATCCGCCCTTGATGCCGGTAGGTTCGGCGATCTCGGCGAGGACCTGGTCGACGCCGTCCTTGGCGAGGCCGGCCGTTTCGCCACCGAGGAGGTGGCACCGCTCTACAAGATCGGCGACGAGCAAGGTGCGGTGCTTAGGGATGCCGCCGTCACCATGCCGCGCGGCTGGAAGGAGCTTTATCGCCGCTGGATCGATGGCGGCTGGAACGCATTGTCGGGGCCGGAAGAGTATGGCGGCCAGGCGCTGCCGACCATGCTGGGCCTCGCCGCGCTCGAAATGTGGAACTCGGCCGCCATGGCCTTCGGCATCGGCCCGACGCTGACCATGGGCGCGGTCGAAGCGCTCGACAAGCACGCTTCCGAAGCGCTCAAGGCGAAATATCTCGAAAGGCTCGTCTCCGGCGAATGGATGGGCACGATGAACCTGACCGAGCCTCAGGCGGGCTCCGATCTCGCCGCCTTGCGCGCCCGCGCCGAGCCCGCTGGCGACGGCACCTACCGCATCTTCGGCCAGAAGATCTTCATCACCTATGGCGAGCACGATTTCACCGACAACATCATCCATCTGGTGCTGGCTCGGCTGCCCGATGCGCCCGCCGGCACACGCGGCATCTCGCTGTTCCTGGTGCCGAAATTTTTCGTCAACGATGATGGCTCGCTTGGCACCCGCAACGACGTCTTCTGTTCCGGCCTCGAGCACAAGCTCGGCATCCATGCTTCGCCGACCTGCACCATGATTTATGGCGACGGTTTCCAGGGCGCCGGACCCGGCGCCATCGGCTGGCTGATCGGCGAGGAAAACAAGGGTCTCGCCTGCATGTTCACCATGATGAACAATGCCCGCCTGGCCGTCGGCATGCAGGGTGTCGCGGTCGCGGAAGCCGCCACCCAGAAGGCGATCGCCTATGCCAATGAGCGCCGCCAGGGCAAGGCGGCGGATTATGCCGGCGCCGGCATGGGGCCGATCGTCCATCACCCCGACGTGCAGCGCAATCTCCTGACCATGAAGGCGCTGACGCAGACGGCGCGGGCGATCAGTTATTCCTGCGCCCACGCCATCGATATGGCGCGCGTCTCGGATGGTGATCAGGCTGCGCATTGGCGTGATCGCGCCAACCTGCTCACGCCGCTGGCCAAGGCGTTTTCGACCGATGTCGGCGTCGAGGTGGCTTCGCTCGGCGTGCAGGTGCATGGCGGCATGGGCTTCATCGAGGAAACCGGTGCGGCAGCCTTCTACCGCGACGCGCGCATCGCACCGATCTACGAGGGCACCAACGGCATCCAGGCGATCGATCTGGTCACCCGCAAGCTGCCGCTCGGCGGCGGCGAACATGTGCATGGCTTCATCGGCGAACTGGCCGCCGTCGCCAACGCCGTGCGGACCTCAAACCTGCAAGGTTTCGGCCGCACCGCCGATGCTCTCGACGCAGCCCTTAGCGACCTGACGCAAGCGACGCGCTTCCTGCAGAAACCGTCGGCCGACGGCCGGATGGAAGAGGTGCTGGCGGGAGCGACGCCGTATCTCAGGCTGATCTCGCTTGCCGCCGGCGGCGCCTATCTGGCGCGCGGCGCTCTTGCCGATCAGGATCGCATCGCCCTGTGCCGCTTCTTCGCCGAAAACCTGCTCGGCGAGGCACGCGCCTTGAAGGAGCGTGTCATCGACGGCGCGGAGAGCCTCGCTGCCGCCGGCAAGGCGCTGATATCAGCTTGAATTCTCTTAGCGCTCACCAGGGAAGAAGACCGTGACAGACCATATCCTCGTCGAGCGCCAGGGCGCCATCCAGATCATCCGCATGAACCGCCCGGACAAGAAGAACGCGCTGACGCGTGCCATGTACGCAAAGATGTCGGCGGCGCTTGCCGAGGGTGACGCCGATCCGGCGATCCGCGTCCATGTCTTCCTCGGCGTGCCCGGCGCCTTCTCCTCCGGCAACGATCTTGCCGATTTCATGGTTGTCGCCACCGGCGGTGACGGCGGCACGGAAGTCTGGGATTTCCTGATGGCGCTGGCCAGGGTCGAAAAACCCATCGTCTCCGGCGTCGACGGCATCGCGGTCGGCATCGGCACGACGATCAACCTGCATTGCGACCTGACCTTCGCCACGCCGCGCACCGTCTTCAGGACGCCTTTCGTCGATCTTGGCCTGGTGCCCGAGGCTGGCTCCAGTTTGCTGGCGCCACGCATCCTTGGTCAGCAAGGCGCTTTCGCGCTGCTCGGCCTAGGCGAAGGTTTTTCCGCCGAGCGCGCGAAGGCCGCCGGCTTGATCTACGATGTGGTCGAGGAGGCCGCGCTGGAGGCCTCGGTCCTTGCGGCCGCCAGCCAGATCGCCACTAAGCCGCCGCAGGCGCTGAAGATCGCGCGCGATCTCATGCGCGGCTCGCGCGACGACCTCGTTGCCCGCATCGGCGAGGAAAGCCAGCATTTTCGCGATCGGCTGAAGTCGGATGAGGCGCGCGCCGCGCTCACCGCGTTCATGACCAGGAAGAAGAGCTGAGGCCTTGCCCTTTCAGGGATAGAGCCGCGTCTTGTCCCAATCGCCTTGGGCGTTGCGGGTAAAGACCACCCGGTCATGCAGCCGGAATGGACGGTCGTGCCAGAACTCGATCGTCTTCGGCACGATGCGGAAACCCGACCAGTGCTTCGGGCGCGGAATCTCGCCGATGGCGTAGCGCGCCGTGTATTCGGCGACAGCTTTCTCCAGTGCGAAGCGGCTTTCCAGCGGCCGTGACTGCTTCGACGCCCAGGCGCCGATGCGGCTGCCGCGTGGGCGCGTCGCGTAGTAGGCGTCGGCCTCGGCATCGCTGACGATCTCCACCGGGCCGCGAATGCGCACCTGGCGGCGCAGCGATTTCCAGTGGAAACACATCGCCGCCTTCATGCTGCCAAGAATCTCCTGGCCCTTCGCGCTCTCGAAATTCGTGTAGAAAACAAACCCGCCTTCATCGAACCCCTTCAGCAGCACCATCCGCACATCCGGCATGCCTTCGGCGTCGACGGTCGCCAGCGCCACGCCGTTGGCATCGTTGATTTCGCTCTTGGTGGCGTCGTCAAGCCATGCGGCAAAGAGGCGAAACGGCTCGGCCGCTTCGGTAAAGTCACTGGTTGTTAACTCTGTGTCACTCATAGTTTTTCTCAAATTGTCACGAAATCAGGGAGGTTGCCGATTGTCGCGTATCGCGCAAGCTTTTGACAGCAGGCAATGGAGCGTTATCGCTTCGGCCAGCGCGAAAGCGGCGATCGTGGCGGCCGCCTTGCCGCTTGCCGCCTGCGGCGCGGGTGGCTTCAGCCTGGAAAAAGCCGAAGTCGACCGCTCGATCCTGACCAGCAGCACGCAGCCTCAATCGGCGCCTGCCGATTCGGATCGCGACTCTGACCAGACGACGATCGGCAATGCGGTGTCCTCCGCCGACATCGAGCAGCTCGGCGGCCAGGCCGTGCCGTGGGCCAATGCCGGCACCGGTTCACGCGGCTCCATCACCGAACTCGCGGAATTGAAGGACCGGGGCCAGACCTGCCGCCGCTTCAAGGCTTCGCGCGAAAGCTTTGACGGCGTTGCCATGTTCGAGGGCGAGCTCTGCCTGGCCAGCGCCGGCGGCTGGCGCATGCAAGGCTTCAAGGCGCTCTGAGCCTGATCCGAAAGTCGATCGGGTCGGCTTGGCGGGTCTTTTCGCCGCCCAGCGCGTCGCCGATCTTGCCGATATCCCGATATCGGCTGCGATCGGCTCCTTCCGGATCGGCAAAAATCCCTCGCCAAGCCTCAGCCGCCGACTTTCGGATCAGGCTCTGATTTTCCGCCTTCAATATGGCCACCCGCTACTGGAATTTCTTCCTATCCGAGCGCATATAGGGGGCAAGTATGGACTCAACTCATTTCCAGGGCAGGAAGCATGCGCGACCCGTATGAGGTCCTGGGCGTTGCAAAGAACGCATCGGCCAAGGACATAAAATCGGCGTACCGGAAACTCGCCAAGAAACATCATCCGGACCAGAATCCGAATGATCCCAAGGCGAAGGACCGTTTTGCCGCGGCCAATCAGGCCTATGAGATCGTCGGCGACGAGAAGAACCGTGCCGCTTTCGATCGTGGCGAGATCGACGCCGACGGCAAGCCGCGCTTCCAGGGTTTTGAGGGCGCCGCCGGTGGCGGCGACCCCTTTGCCGGGTTTCGCCGCCAGCAAGGCGCCGGCGGTTCGCGCTTCGAATTCCGTTCGGGGCGCCCGGGCGGTGATCCGTTCGACGGCAACAGCGATATTTTCAGCCAGATCTTCGGCGACGCCTTTTCCGGCGCGCGCGGTGCCGGCATGGGCGACCGCCGCCAGCCGGCGACGGCGGCTGATCTGAACGTCACGCTCGACGTCACCATCGAGGAAGCGGCGACCGCCGAAAAGGTGACGGCGATGTTCCCGGATGGCCGCAAGGTGGCGGTCAAACTGCCGGCCTTTGTCGAGGATGGCCAGACCATCCGGCTGAAGGGACAGGGCGAGCAGGGGCCGGGCCAGCCCGGCGACGCGCTGGTCAAGATCCATATCCGCCGGCATCCGCGCTACCGCATCGAGGGCCGCGACCTGCATGCCGATCTGCCGGTGTCGCTGGCGGATGCGGTGCTCGGCGCCAAGGTGCCGGTCGAGACGCCGACCGGCAGGCTGGCGGTCAACGTCCCCGCCTGGTCGAGCTCGGACAAGGTCCTGCGGCTCAAGGGCAGGGGCCTGCCGGAAAAGGCCGGCGGCCACGGCGATCTCTACGCGCATGTCCGCATCATGCTGCCGGAGGGCGGCGACAGCGCTCTCGAAGCGTTGCTGCGTGGTCAAAAAGGCTGATCCAGCGCTCTTGTCCCCCGAACTGTCCGGTTTGAGCGCTTGAAGGGGCTGTGTGCCTGTGCGATAGGCACTCCACAAAGCACAAACCTTGCGGAGAGCGCTCACATGGCGGGTGGACAGGGCCTGATGGCCGGCAAGCGCGGCCTTATTCTTGGCGTCGCGAACAACAGGTCGATAGCCTACGGCATCGCCAAGGCATGCGTCGACCATGGCGCCGAGATCGCGCTGACCTATCAGGGCGAGGCGTTCAAGAAGCGTGTCGAGCCGTTGGCGGCGGAACTGGGCGCCTTTGTCGCCGGCCATTGCGACGTCACCGATCCGGCGAGCCTCGACGAGGTTTTCGCCAATGTCGCCAAGCATTGGGGCAAGCTCGATTTTCTCGTCCATGCCATCGCCTTCTCCGACAAGGACGAGCTGACCGGCCGCTATGTCGAGACGACGCGCGACAATTTCCTGCGCACCATGGACATTTCGGTGTTCTCCTTCACGACCATCGCCAAGCGCGCCGAGGCGCTGATGACCGAGGGCGGTTCACTGCTCACGCTGACCTACTACGGCGCCGAGAAGGTGATGCCGCACTACAACGTCATGGGCGTCGCCAAGGCCGCGCTCGAAGCCAGCGTGCGTTACCTTGCCGTCGATCTCGGCGGCAAGAAGATCCGCGTCAACGCGATCTCGGCCGGCCCGATCAAGACGCTGGCCGCCTCGGGCATAGGCGACTTCCGCTACATACTGAAGTGGAACGAATACAATTCGCCGCTGAAGCAGACGGTCACGCAGGAGGAGGTCGGCGATTCCGGCGTCTATTTCCTGTCCGACCTGTCGCGTGGCGTCACCGGTGAGGTGCACCATGTCGATTCCGGCTATCACGTGGTGGGCATGAAGGCGGTCGACGCGCCTGATATTTCGACGGTCAAGGAATAACGCCCTCCGCCCATCCTCCGCCCAGGCCCTGGCCCGACCTCCGGAAGACCTGATGTACCCGCTGGTTTATATCGTGCGCCACGGCCAGACCGCGTGGAACGCCGAATTCCGGCTTCAGGGCCAGGCCGACACCGATCTCAATGCCCTTGGCCGCGAGCAGGCGACCGGAAACGGGCGTCGGCTGGCCGACCTTGTCGGCGATCCCGGGGAGTTCGACTTCGTCGCCAGCCCGATGCGGCGGACGCGCGAAACGATGGAACGCATCCGCGCCGCGATGAAACTCGATCCGCTCGCCTATCGAACCGATGTCAGGCTGGTCGAGGTCAATTTCGGCGACTGGCAGAGTTTTACCTTTGCCGAGCTCGAGACACAGTTTCCCGGAGCAAGCCGGTTCCGCGCATTGGACAAATGGAATTTTCAGCCGCCGGGCGAGGGGGCGGAAAGCTACCAGATGCTGCTCGAACGGGTGAAACCCTGCTTCGACGAGATCGACCGCAAGACGGTTTGCGTGACGCATGGCGGCGTCATGCGCACCCTGTTCCGTTTCGTGCTAGATATGGCCGAGGACGAGGCCGCGAACCTCGAAATACCACAGGATCGCGTGCTCAAACTCGAAGGCAAGAGCCTGGAGTGGCTTTAAGCCGCCTGACCTAGTTCGTGTCGCTGTCCGGCAACTGCATATCGGTCACGACATTCTCGCCATTGGTCACGTCGTAGGCGATGACGATGTCCATGCCCGGCTTCAGCGAGTCGAGATCGGTTTCGGCGTTCAGCTTGTAGGATTTACCGTCGTCCAGCGTCAGGGTCAGCGCGTCCTTGTCGACCTTCTTGATCAGGCCTTCGGTCTGTCCGGCGAAGGCGGCGGTGGAATAGAGCAGGGTGGCGGCAACAGCGCCAATCAGGGTACGCATGATCGTCCTCTTTGGTCATTGCGCCGGCACTGTGGCGGCGGATCCTCAACGGCGGATGGAAGAAAGCAGAAACCAGCCGAATGTGTCAAAACTTAAACGGCAGGGATGACAGTTTGACCACCGCAAAAAACGCCAATAGAAGGCAGGCTTCAACCGGCTCCGCTGCCGGGCAGGGCACTTTTCCATGTCTCACAACACGTTCGGCCATCTTTTCCGCGTCACCACTTGGGGCGAAAGCCATGGCGCAGCGCTTGGCTGCGTGGTCGATGGCTGCCCGCCCGGCATCCGCTTTACGCGCAACGAAATCCAGGCCGAACTCGACAAGCGCCGGCCGGGCCAGTCGCGCTTCGTCACCCAGCGCCGCGAACCCGACGAGGTGAAGGTGCTGTCCGGTTTCGTCCTCGACGAGGACGGCGAGACGATGATCACCACCGGCACGCCGGTCTCCATGCTGATCGAGAATGTCGACCAGCGATCGAAGGACTATGGCGAGATCGCCCGCCAGTACCGGCCCGGCCATGCCGACTACACTTATGACGTCAAATACGGCATACGCGACTATCGCGGCGGCGGCCGCTCCTCGGCCCGCGAGACCGCTGCCAGGGTCGCCGCAGGCGCGCTCGCCCGTAAGGTGGTGCCCGGCATGGTGGTGCGCGGCGCCCTGGTTTCGATGGGCGAAAAATCGATCGACCGCGCCAACTGGAACTGGAATTTCATCGGCGACGCGGAGAATCCGTTCTTCACGCCCGACCCTGCTTCCGTTCCCGTCTTCACGCAGTATCTCGACGGTATCCGCAAGGCCGGATCCTCGGTCGGCGCTGTGATCGAGATTGTCGCCGACGGCGTGCCGCCAGGGCTTGGCGCGCCGATCTATGCCAAGCTCGACCAGGACATTGCGTCGGGCCTAATGTCGATCAACGCCGTCAAGGGCGTCGAGATCGGCAATGGTTTCGAGGCCGCGCGCATCACCGGCGAACAGAATGCCGACGAGATGCGGATCGGCAATGACGGCAAGCCGGTGTTCCTGTCCAACAATGCCGGCGGCATCCTTGGCGGCATCTCGACTGGTCAGGCGATCGTGGCCCGTTTCGCCGTCAAGCCGACCTCGTCGATCCTGACGCCGCGAAAGTCGATCGACAAGGACGGCAACGACGTCGAGGTGATGACCAAGGGCCGGCACGACCCCTGCGTCGGCATCCGCGCCGTGCCGATCGGCGAGGCAATGGTTGCCTGCGCGATTGCCGATCACTATCTGCGGCACAGGGGACAGACGGGGAAGGGAATAGGCAGTAGGGAATAGGCAGTAGGCCGCCCGAAACAGCCTTTTTCTTCCCTTCTGCCTACTGCCGAATCCCTGCGAGCGAAGCGAGCATCCCATGCCTTACGATCAGAAGAAGATTGTCGAAGCCATCCGCGCATTCGAACGCGGCGAGATCGTCGTCGTCATGGATGATGACGGGCGCGAGAACGAGGGTGACCTGATCGTCGCCGCCGTTCACTGCACGCCGGAAAAGATGGCCTTCATCGTGCGCAACACCTCGGGCATCGTCTGCACGCCGATGCCGCGTGAGGAAGCCAAGCGGCTCAACCTGCAGCCGATGGTCGCCGACAATGATTCCGCCCACACCACCGCCTTCACCGTCAGCGTCGATTTCAAGCATGGCACGACGACAGGCATTTCGGCCGAAGACCGCACGCTGACCGTGCGCAACCTTGCCAACGGCAATGTCGGCGCCTCCGATTTCGTCCGCCCCGGCCACATCTTCCCGCTGATCGCCCGCGAAGGCGGCGTCCTGATGCGTTCGGGTCATACCGAAGCGGCGGTCGATCTCTGCAAGCTCGCCGGCCTGCCGCCGATCGGCGTCATTTCCGAACTGGTCAACGACGACGGCACCGTCAAGCGCGGCCCGCAAGTGCAGGCTTTCGCCGAAGAGCACGGCCTGAAGCAGGTGTCGGTCGCCGACCTCATCGCCTACCGCCAGCGCAAGGAAACGCTGGTCGAGCGTGTCGCCTGCTCCGATATCGACACGCTTGGCGGCAAGGCGCAGGTCTTCACCTACACGCTGCCCTGGGACACGATGCATCACGTCGCTGTCGTTTTTGGCGATATACGCGATGGCGAGGACGTGCCGGTGCGGCTGCATTCCGAGGATGTGGTGACCGATGTCTTCGGCACCAGCCATCGCCTGGACGGCATCATGAAAGCGATGGGCGAGCGCAAGCGCGGCGTCATCGTCTATCTCAGAGAGGGCTCCGTCGGCGTCGCGCACCAGGAGCGCAAGCGTCCGCTGAGCGGCGACCGCGAGGATCACGAAGAGGCGCGCCGCCGCGAAAACGAATGGCGCGAGATCGGCCTCGGCGCGCAGATCCTGAAGGATCTCGGCATTTCCTCGATCAACCTAATCGCCTCGCGCGAGCGTCATTATGTCGGCCTCGAAGGGTTTGGCATCCACATCGCCAAGACAGAGATCCTCTAGCTACCTGAAACCTCCGCGATGTCGTCATCCTCGGGTCTGCGCTCCGCTTCGCGTCGCTCCGCCCGTGGATGACGAAGTCACACTGGCCCAAGCCATTCCGGCCGTGTCACTCCGCGGGAACGACCGCAGCGTCGCATCCGTCCAGTTCGCATTTTTGCGTGGCCAGGATGCGCTGGCCGAGCAGCACGGTGGCGAGCGCAATCGTGCCTGATGCCACCGAAACCCAGAACCCGTTCTGGGCGCCGAACGCATCCACCACGGCGCCGGCGGCGAAGGAGCCCAGTGCCATGCCGATGCCGATCCCGGTGGTCACCCAGGTGATGCCTTCGGTCAGCATCGCTTCCGGCACATGCCGTTCGATCAGGCCGAAGGCCGTGATGAAGGTCGGCGAGATCGCCACGCCGCTGATGAAGACGGTCAACGCTAGAAGCGGCACGCTGCTGGCGGTGAGCGGCAGTAGCGTGCCGAGCGTGACCAGGGCGACCGCGATGGCAAGCTGGCGTTGCAGTGGAGCCTTCAGGTTGAGCGCGCCGACAATGATGCCGAGCACGAACGACCCCAGCGCGTAGACGCCGATGACGAGGCTGGCGGCGCCGGGCTGGCCGAGCTCTTTTGTGATGGCCACCGTGCTCACTTCCGTCGTCGCGAAGGTGGCGCCAATGAAGATCAGGGCAAAGGTGATGATCTGCACTGGCCGCAGGCGGATCGCCGAGCCGCTCGAGCCGTGGTCCACCGGGCGCACTTGCGGCTCGGTCGATCTCTGCAGGATGAACGCGGTCGACCCCAAGGCGAGGAACAGTGTGCTCGCCAGCATGCCCGCTTCCGGAAACAGGGCGGCGCTGAGGCCGACCGACAGCGATGCGCCGGCGATGTAGACCAGTTCATCCGCCGCCGATTCGAAGGCGAAAGCGGTGTTCATCTCGGGCCGGCCCCGGAAAAGCTCCGTCCAGCGCGCGCGCACCATGGCAGGCATACTGGGCATGGCCGCCGCCAGCAGCGCCGACACGAACAGCGTCCAAACCGGCCAGTCCTGATTGGCGGCCGCAATGAGAGTGATGAAGGCGAGCACGGAGATGATTGTCGTGGGCACGACGATCCGCGTCTGGCCAAGGCGATCGACCAGTCTTGATATTTGCGGCGCCAGGAATGCGTTGGCCAGAGCGAATGTCGCCGAGACGGCACCCGCCAACCAGTATTCGCCACGCGTCTGCGACAGCATTGCCACGATGCCGATCGGCGCCATGGCGATCGGCAGGCGCGCCATGAAGCCGGCGGCCGCAAAGCCCCTCGCTCCAGGGGCGCGGAAGATTTCTGAATAGGGGTTTTGCATGGGGTTCCTCGACAAAGGGCGGTTCGACAATTACATACGAAGCGTATGAGGATTAGATAGAGCATACGCGACGTATGTCAATTGGCATACGGAACGTATGTGAATAGGACCAGACGGAAATGCACAGACCCCGCAAGGAAATGATCGCCGAAACGCGCGCCAAGCTGATTGCTGCGGCCCGCCAGGCCTTTGGCACGATCGGATATGCCGAAGCGTCGATGGATGATTTCACGGCATCGGCCGGGCTGACGCGCGGCGCCCTCTATCACCATTTCGGCGACAAGAAGGGACTGCTGGAGGCGGTTATCGCCGAAATCGACGGCGAGATGGCGGCCCGGGTGAATGAGGTGGCGTCGAGAGCGCCGACCCGCTGGCAGCATTTCGTCGACGAATGCACGACCTATATCGAAATGGCGCTGGAGCCGGAAATCCAGCGCATCATGTTCCGCGACGGTCCGGCCGTCTTGGGCGATCCGGCGCAATGGTCGAATGCCAATGCCTGCGTCGGCTCAATGACCGATCATCTGACCGCGCTGCAAGGGGAGGGGGTGGTCGTCCCGGGCGTCGACCCCGAGACCGCCGCACGGCTGATCAACGGGGCGAGCAGCCAGGCGGCGCAGCGGATCGCCAATTCTAACGACCCCGAAGCGACGTCGAAGATAGTGGTTGCGGCGTTCAAGCAACTGCTCGAGGGACTGCTCAGAAAACCGGGTTCGCAACAGAACTAAATCCTCGTTGGGCGCACCGCTGTCCACCGCTCATGATTGACAATCCTCGGGGTGAGCGCATCCTTTCCAGCCATCTCTGAGGGGAGATTCGGGCATGTGGGATTTCGATATCGGCAGGTCGGTGTCCATCATGGTGCGGACCTGGCCTTTCATTGTCTTCCGCATGATCGTCTATTTCGGCATCACGCTGGCCTACATCATGGCGACCGGCACCGGCGCTTCCGTCGGCTATGGCGTCGGCCATATCTCCACCGATCCTGACGGGCCGATGTCCTTTGCCCTGTGGGGCGGGGTGGTCGGCTTCGGCGTGGTTTCGATCGCCGTCTATTGGATCCGCGAATACATCCTCTATGTCGTCAAGGCCGGCCATATCGCCGTGATGGTCCATCTGATTGATGGCCGGGATGTTCCCGACGGCCAGAACCAGATCGCCTATGCCAGGCAGGTCGTGACCGAGCGCTTCGCCGAGGCCAACATCCTTTTCGTCGTCGACCAGCTGGTCAAGGGCGCCATCCGCGCCATCACCGGCCTGCTCGGCGGCATCGCCGCCTTCCTGCCCATTCCGGGGCTTAGCGGCCTGGTCTCCTTCATCAACACGGTGATCCGCCTGTCACTCACCTATGTCGACGAGATCATCCTCGGCTACAACATCCGCATCAATTCGTCCTCACCGTTCGAAACCGCTCGGCAAGGCGTGGTGCTCTACGCCCAGAACGGCAAGACCATGATCAAGAACGCCGTCTGGCTGGCGGTCATCATGTGGGGTGTCTCCTTCGTCATCTTCCTGCTGATGCTGGCCCCGGCCGCCGCCATTCTTTTCCTCATGCCAGGGCAACTCGCCGGCTGGGCTTTCGTGCTCGCCATCGTCTTTGCCTGGGCCTTCAAGGCGGCCTTCATCGAGCCCTTCGCCATCGCCTGCCTGATGCAGGTCTATTTCAAGACCATCGCCGGCCAGGTGCCTGATCCGGCCTGGGATGCCCGGCTGGCCGAGGCGTCGTCGAAGTTCCGAGAGTTGAAGGACAAGGCGCTGGCCTCCTTTGGCGGCTCGCGCTGGGGCACGGCCGGCGCGACGCACTGATCGGCGGGATTCGCCTGCGCAGCAGCAACCGTGTTGAGGTGCGCCACCGCTGACTTGAGTGGCGTCTCTCCTTGCCCGCAAAAAGTCTCGCTCATGATCAGATCGGGCAGCGGCAGCCGCCGGCCCCAGCCATGCGTTTCCAGGTCCGGTTTGGATGCGAACTCGGAAACCCGGCCGACGCAGAGATATGCGATCGGCGTCACGTGCTCGGGAATGGACAGCAGGCTCTTCAACGCTTGCGGCTCGATGATGCTGACCCAGCCGACGCCGACGCCTTCGGCACGCGCGGCCAGCCAGAAATTCTGCACCGCGCAGACCGTGCTGTAGAGATCCATCTCCGGATTGTGCCAACGTCCCAGCGGCGAGTTTTTTGAGCGCTCGCGGTCGCAGGTGATGCAGATGTTGAGGGCGCTTTCGCAGATGCCTTCAAGCTTGAGCTTGCGGTAGAGCGCCTGTCTTTCCACTTCGATTTCAGGCAATTCCTGCTCGCGCGCGGCCAGGAACAGGTCGCGCACATCAGCCCGTCGCGCGGCGTCGCGGATGACGATGAAATTCCACGGCTGCATGAAGCCGACCGACGGTGCATGGTGGGCGGCAAGCAGAAGCCGCGCCAGCACCGCGTCGTCGAGCCCGGTGGGCAGGAAATGGCTGCGCACGTCGCGCCGCGTGAACATGGCGCGGTAAACCGCGTCGCGCGCCATCTGGTCAAATCCATCACCCATAGCAGCGGTCATGTGTTCCGGCATCGCTCGTCCCCTTGCGATTGCAATAGCTCCACACCGTCAGAGCGCACTTTGTGCATCCAAGCGGACGCACGTCGCTCTGATGCCGTCCGCCTGACCATGCGGATGACGATGCCTGCCAGGCCGGTCTTCTGGCTTGGGATCAACCCGCGTCCGGTGCCTTCCCGTCATCGACAGTGGCATTTACCGGCGCGGTCCCCCTCACAGCGTTGGGCACGCCACGGAATTCAACCGTGTTCCCGATTCTCCCGCTTGCGACGGGCACCAGGCAGTAGCGGCGACCTTACGCCGAAGGCTCGGCCGCGCCAATCCCCGCAGCGACGCCAATGGACGCAGGCGCGATTTTCCCCAGCCATCAAGCTGCAATGCATGGCCATCGCGGCGCCGGGGCACTAGATAGGGAGCATGACAACCCGTCTCTACACGCATCCGATCTTCCTCGAACACATCACACCGCCCGGTCACCCCGAGCGGCCGGACCGCCTGCGCGCCATCGAGCGCGTGCTCGACGACGAGGCTTTTGCCGCGCTCGATCGTGTCAAAGCGCCGGAGGGCGACGAGGCCACCATCCTCTACGCCCATCCCGCCGATTTCGTCGCCCGTGTGCGTGCCGCCATTCCCGAAGAGGGTATTGCCCGCATCGATGCCGACACCACCGCCAGCCCGAAGAGCTGGCAGGCGGTGATCGCCGCGATCGGCGCGGCCAACGCCGCTGTTGACGACGTCTTTGCAGGCCGCGCCGACAACGTCTTCGTCGCCGCAAGGCCGCCCGGCCACCATGCCGAAAAGACCACCGCAATGGGCTTCTGCTTCTTCAACACGGCGGCGATTGCGGCGCGCTATGCGCAGAAGAAGCATGGCGCCGAGCGTGTCGCCGTCGTCGACTGGGATGTCCATCACGGCAACGGCACGCAGGATATTTTCTGGGACGATCCCTCGGTTCTCTATTGCTCGACGCACCAGATGCCGCTTTATCCCGGCACTGGCGCGAAGACCGAGACCGGCGCCGGCAACATCGTCAATGCACCCTTGGCGCCGCAGACCGGCAGTGAGGTGTTTCGCGATGCCTTCCTGTCGCGGGTGCTGCCGTCGCTCGACAATTTCGCGCCCGATCTGATCATCATTTCGGCCGGTTTCGACGCGCATCACCGCGATCCGCTGGCCGAGATCAATCTGACCGAGGACGATTTCGACTGGGCGACCGGCCAGCTGATGCAGCGCGCCGCGCGCCACAGCGGCAACCGGCTCGTCAGCCTGCTCGAGGGCGGCTACGATCTGCAGGGACTGGCATTTTCGGTCGCCGCCCATGTCGGGCGACTGATGAAAGGATGAATGATGGCTGGTGAAACCAACGAAGACGTCAAGGCGATGAGCTTCGAACAGGCACTCGACGCGTTGGAGAAGATCGTCGATGATCTGGAGCGTGGCGACGTGCCGCTCGACCAGTCGATCAAGATCTACGAGCGCGGCGAGGCGCTGAAGGCGCATTGCGACCGGCTGCTGAAGGCCGCCGAAGACAAGGTCGAGAAGATCAGGCTGTCGCGCGACGGCAAGCCGGTCGGAACCGAGCCGCTCGACGCGGATTGAGGCGCGGAGTAGCCTTACCGGTTTTTGGACACGATCAAGGTTGAGGATTAAGCTCGTCCCGATTGAAACGGCTCCAGGACAAGAGGAGATACGGAAGCGATGTGCAGAAACATCAAGACCCTGTTCAATTTTGACCCGCCGGCAACCAATGACGAAGTGCGCGACGCGGCCCTTCAGTTCGTTCGCAAGCTGAGCGGAACGACACGGCCCTCGAAACAGAACCAGCATGCGTTCGATCACGCCGTCGAAGCCATTGCGGCATCGGCGCGCGAACTTCTCGATTCGCTCGAAACCAATCAGCACCCGCGCAACCGCGAAGAGGTGGCGGCCAAACTGCGGGCAAAAGCGGCGATCCGCTTTGCCTGATGCGGCCAGAGCGGTCCTCGACCGCTGACAAGGAGAGCCCATGAGCTTCTTTCCCGGAAATGACCCTGAAGCCGGCGACGCCTTTGCCAGCGACCAGATCGAACTGATGGTCATCCCGAATGCCAAGGACATTGGCGGCTTCGAGGTGCGCCGCGCTCTGCCGACCGCCAGGCGGCGGCTGGTCGGGCCGTTCATCTTCTTCGATCGCATGGGTCCGGCGATCCTGCGGGCAGGCCAGGCTCTCGATGTCCGTCCTCACCCGCATATCGGCCTGTCGACGGTGACTTATCTGTTCGACGGCAAGATCCGTCATCGCGATTCCCTGGGCACCGAAATGGTGATCCAGCCGGGCGACGTGAATTTGATGACCGCCGGCAGCGGCATCGTCCACTCCGAGCGCACGCCGGAGGAATTGCGTGGAGCGCCGATGTCGATCTCCGGCCTGCAAACATGGCTCGCCTTGCCCGATGGCAAGGAGGAAGTGGCCCCGGTCTTCGAGAACACCGCTGCCTTGCGGCTGCCCGAGATCGATGCCGAAGGCGTCCGCGGCCGCGTCGTCATAGGCGATTTTCAAGGGTTGCGCTCCCCCGTGAGAGCCGATTCCGAGACACTTTACGCCGACCTTAGGCTGGCGCCGGGCGCCAGTATAAAGATTCCCGCCGACGCGGAAGAGCGCGCCATCTACACGCTGGAAGGCGAGATCGCGATTTCGGGCGACGTCTTTCCGGCAGAGCGGTTGCTGGTGTTCCGGCCCGGTGACGAGATCATCATCTCGTCGCAAACCGGTGCGCATTTCATGCTTTTCGGCGGAGCCTCGCTTGGCTCGCAGCGCTACATCTGGTGGAATTTCGTCTCCTCGTCGAAGGAGCGCATCGAACAGGCCAAGCAGGAATGGAAGACGGGACGCTTCGATATCGTTCCTGGAGATGAGAAAGAGTTCATCCCGCTTCCGGAAAGCTGAGGAAATCGGCGAGGGGATCTGATTGATCCGCGTCACCGACACGCATTTACTTTCGCCGGCCGGCGGCTTATCCCGCCGTTGAACAGAAAGCCTGAGCACCCGTGAACGCAACGCCGCATACGCCGCTTCTCGACAAGGTCCGCATTCCGGCGGATCTGCGCGCGCTTGACGAGAGCGAATTGCCGCAACTGGCGTCCGAGCTTCGCCTCGAACTGGTCGACGCGGTGTCGCGCACCGGCGGCCATCTCGGCGCCGGCCTCGGCGTGGTCGAACTGACGGTGGCGCTGCATTACGTCTTCAACACGCCGGACGATCGGCTGATCTGGGATGTCGGCCACCAGGCCTATCCGCACAAGATCCTGACCGGCCGCCGCGACCGCATCCGCACCTTGCGCCAGGAGGGCGGCCTGTCCGGCTTCACCCGCCGCGCCGAAAGCGAATACGATCCCTTCGGCGCCGCCCACTCCTCGACATCGATCTCTGCCGGCCTCGGCATGGCCGCCGCCCGCGACCTCTCCGGCGGCCGCAACAACGTCATCGCCGTCATCGGCGACGGCGCCATGTCGGCCGGCATGGCCTATGAGGCGATGAACAATGCCGGCGCGCTCGATGCCCGACTCATCGTCATCCTCAACGACAATGACATGTCGATCGCGCCGCCGACCGGCGCGATGAGCGCCTATCTGGCGCGGCTCGCCTCGGGCAAGGCTTATGCCGGCCTGCGCGACTTCGGCAAGAAGCTGACATCCTATCTCGGTAAGCGCGCCGATCGTGCGATCACAAGGGCGGTTGAGCATGCGCGCGGCTACGTCACCGGCGGCACGCTGTTCGAGGAGCTCGGCTTCTACCACATCGGCCCGATCGACGGTCACAATCTCGAGCATCTGATCCCTGTGCTGAAGAATGTCCGCGACAATGGCGAAGGCCCGGTGCTGATCCATGTCGTCACCCAGAAGGGCAAGGGCTATGCGCCGGCGGAAGCCGCCGCGGACAAGTATCACGGCGTCAACAAGTTCGACGTCATCACCGGCGCGCAGGCCAAGGCGCCGGCCAACGCACCGGCCTACACCAAGGTGTTCGCCGAGAGCCTGATCCAGGAAGCCCGCGAGGACGACCGCATCGTCGCTGTCACTGCCGCCATGCCGAGCGGCACAGGGCTTGATCTGTTCGGCGAAGTGTTCCCGTCACGGACCTTCGATGTCGGCATTGCCGAACAGCATGCTGTGACCTTCGCTGCCGGTCTCGCGACCGAAGGCTACAAGCCGTTCGCGGCGATCTATTCGACCTTCCTGCAACGCGCCTATGACCAGGTCGTCCATGACGTCGCGATCCAGAAACTGCCGGTGCGCTTCCCGATCGACCGCGCCGGCTTCGTCGGCGCCGATGGCGCCACCCATTGCGGCGCCTTCGACACCACCTTCCTGGCAAGCCTGCCGGGCTTTGTCGTGATGGCGGCGGCTGACGAGGCGGAACTGCGCCATATGGTGCGCACCGCCGCAAGCTATGATGACGGCCCGATCGCCTTCCGCTATCCGCGCGGCAATGGCGTCGGCGTCGACATGCCGGAGCGCGGCTCGGTTCTCGAACTCGGCAAGGGCCGCATCGTCAGGGAAGGCACAAAGGTGGCTCTGTTGTCCTTCGGCACGCGCCTGCAGGATTGCCTGATAGCTGCCGAGGAACTCGGCGCGGCCGGGCTTTCCACCACCGTTGCCGATGCCCGCTTCGCCAAGCCGCTCGACGAGGATCTGATCCGCCGGCTGGCCCGCTCGCACGAGGTTCTGGTCACGGTGGAGGAGGGCGCCATTGGCGGCTTCGCCAGCCATGTGCTGCAGTTCCTTGCCCATGAGGGATTGCTGGAAAGCGGCCTGAAGGTGCGCCCGCTGGTGCTGCCTGACGTGTTCACTGATCACGCCAAGCCGGAAAAAATGTATGCCGATGCCGGGCTCGATGCCACCGGCATCGTGCGCACCGTTTTCACCGCGCTCGATCATACGGCCCGCGCCCAGCGCGCCTGACTCGAAATCTGAAGCGCTTGAATCAGTTTGCCGGCTTTATTTCGTAACGCATTGTTAACACTGCCGTTTGGCGTTTTGCTTACCGTGTCCCTTGGCCGTTTTTCAACGGCGCCCTGCTAGATCGGCGTCAGGCAGGGAGACAAGAACAATGAAGACGCTTCTGTGCGGCGTGGCCCTCGTGGCCACCATAGTCGCGCCGGCCGCCGCCGAGACGCGCTATGATCGCAATCTCGAAAAGGCGGCGCTGGGCATCGTTGCCAGCAAGATGGGTGATATCCGCGGCGGCTTTTCCTACAAGCAGGTGCCGCAGCTTGTGGTCTTGCCGGATCCTGTTCCGCCGCCTGCCAATGCCACCGAGCATCCTGCTGTGCAGGCATCGGGGGGTCGCGACGACGGTTTGTCTCCGGCCGTCGAGCGCCAAGTGTCCCGCACCATCTTCTAGAACCACATGTCGCGCACGCAACGCCCGTCGCGGGGCAGGTCGTCATATGTGTCGAGGCCATCGAAATGGTCGATAGGCAGATCGGCGACCGCCGCGGGTGGCGCCAGCCTTACATTGACGGCGATGCGTGTGCGACCAGATTCCTCGGCGCGCAAACCACGCCAGGCGAGCACGCAGGCGCAGGTCGGGCAGAACAGGATTTCGAGCGACGGTGTGGCCTTTCCGGCGCGCGTATAGCTGTCCGTCGGTCCCGAAACGCGAATGCGTTCGTCGACATAGTCGTAGGCCCAGAGCACGCCATAGCGACGGCAGAGCGTGCAGTTGCAGGCCGTCACCGGCCCGGGATCGCCTTCCAGGGTCCAGTGGGTTGCGCCACAATGGCAGGTTCCCGTCAGCATTCGTTCCTCCTCCGAGTTCTGACAGCAAACGGCTCTCCTCCCTAACATTGTGCCGGACCCAAAGCGATTCCAGCAAGCCGCGGAGCGGCTTGACCCATTCGCCTGCGTGCGAGGATGTTCTTCGTCCGTCCCAATGTCCTTGCCTTCGCTGCCGGCTTTCGCCATGAAGGCCGATGAAC
The DNA here is from genome assembly GCF_016756575.1 of Mesorhizobium sp. 131-3-5. Classification (NCBI taxonomy): domain Bacteria; kingdom Pseudomonadati; phylum Pseudomonadota; class Alphaproteobacteria; order Hyphomicrobiales; family Phyllobacteriaceae; genus Mesorhizobium; species Mesorhizobium sp. 131-3-5. The sequence goes on along the minus strand of NZ_AP023254.1, from coordinate 5,525,753 downwards.
TCGCCTCTGCCAGCCAGCACACGCCAGCGGCTCGACGACCTGCTCGTCCAGCGCGGCCTGTTTGCCAGCCGTTCGCGTGCCCGCGACGCGGTCGAGCGTGGCACGGTGACGGTTGACGGCACCATTGCCCGTAAACCCGGTCAGAACGTCTCGCCGCAATGCCTTGTTGCCATCGATGATCCGGCGCAAGGCTATGTCTCGCGCGCGGCGCTGAAGCTCATCGGCGGGCTCGATCACTTCAGCCTCGATCCGGCCGGCCGCGAGGCCCTCGACATCGGCGCCTCGACCGGTGGCTTCACCCAGGTGCTGCTGGAGCGTGGTGCCTCCCATGTCACCGCGATCGACGTCGGGCACGGCCAGATGCATCCCGATGTCGGCAAGGACCCGCGCGTGACGGTTATCGAGGGACTGAATGCCCGTGACCTCACCGCCGCGGATCTTGCCGGCCGCATTCCGGATTTCATCGTCTCCGACGTCAGCTTCATCTCGCTGAGACTGGCGCTGCCGCCGGCGCTTGCGATTGCCGAACCTGGGGCTGCCGCAGTCTTTCTGGTCAAGCCGCAATTCGAGGCGGGTCGCGAGGCGATCGGCAAGGGCGGCCTGTTGAAGGACCCCTTCGATGCCGCCCGCGTCGCTGGCCTGCTGCAGGATTGGCTGGACGCCGTTCCGGGCTGGCGTTCGCTCGGCCTGCATCTGTCGCCGATCGAAGGCGGCGACGGCAATCGCGAATTCCTGCTTGGTGGGATCAAGGATCGATGAGCGCGCGCTTCACCATCAAAAAGCTTGGCGCCAAGGGTGACGGCATTGCCGAAACCGAAAGCGGCGATCTGTTCATCCCCTTCACGCTGCCCGGCGAGACCGTTACCGCCGCGCGCGAACGGGATCGTGCAGCGCTGATGGCGGTGCTGGCAGCCTCGCCGCTGCGCATCGAACCCGCCTGCCGCCATTTCACCGAATGCGGCGGCTGCGCCCTCCAGCATTTCGAGGCCGAAGCCTATCGCCAGTGGAAGCGCGAGAAGGTGGTGCACGCCCTGAAGGGCATCGATTGCGGCATTGACGAACTGGTCGCCTGCGCGCCGCACACGCGCCGCCGCGTCGTGCTTGCCGCCCGACGCAGCGAGACGGGCATGCTGCTCGGCTTCAATCGCCATTTGTCACCGGAAATCATTTCCATATCGGAATGTCCGATCTCGCTGCCCGAGATCGTCGCAGCACTCGACCGGTTGAGGGCGCTCGCCGACTTGATATGCGCCACCACCAAATCGTTCCGGATGGCGGTCACGGTGACGGGTTCCGGCCTCGACGTCGCGGTGCATGAGTCCGGCAAGCTCGGCGAACACCAGCGCCGCATCGCCTCCAATTTTGTCCTGGCGCAAGGCTTTGCCAGGCTGTCCATCGATGACGAGATCGTCATCGAGCCGAGGAAGCCCGTGGTGATGTTCGGCAGCGTCGCTGTCGCCGTGCCGCCCGGCGCCTTCCTGCAGGCGACCGAGGCAGCCGAGCAGGCCATGGCCGAGATCGTAGGCACGCATCTGAAACGCGCCAAGAAGGTCGCCGACCTTTTCGCCGGTTGCGGCAGCTTTGCCTTGCGGTTGGCCGCGAAGTCGGAAGTCCATGCGGTGGAAGGCGATGCGGCGGCTCTCTCGGCGCTCGATCGGGGGGCACGATTCGCGACCGGCGTGAAGCGGGTGACGGGCGAGCGCCGCGACCTGTTCCGCCGGCCGCTGACATTCAAGGAGTTGAACGCCTTCGACGGCCTTGTCTTCGATCCGCCGCGCGCGGGTGCCGAAGACCAGTCGAAGCAGATCGCCCGCTCGGATGTTCCCTTCGTTGCCGCGGTGTCCTGCAATCCGGTGACGCTGGCTCGCGACCTGCGCATCCTCATCGACGGCGGCTATCAACTGAAGAGCGTGACGCCGATCGACCAGTTCCTGTGGTCGCCCCATGTCGAGGCGGTCGCCCTGCTGGAAAAGCCCAGGAGAAGGCGCGGCTGAGACCGGCACGTGATCACGTTTCGTTGAGACTGGGCACTTCGGCCTCTCCCGGCCCAAAGCGGCCGGATTGACGCCGCAAAGCCGCCTTCTTGTGCCAGCCTAGTCCGGTTGGGGCGGAAGATTCGGCACTCTCACTGACGGATGATCGTAATGCGGACGGTCTCGAAACTTCTCGCTTTCTTCCTCGCCCTCTCCATTTTCGCGTTCGGGTCGACAGCCCTGGCGCTGGCGCAAAGCCAGAAGCGCCTTGCCTTCGTCATCGGCAACGCCGCCTATCCGGCGGGCGCGCTGGCGACGCCGGCCAACGATGCCGGCCTGATTGCCCAGACATTGCAAGCGGCGGGGTTCGACGTGGTCGGCGCGCGCGACGTCGACCAGGAATCGCTGCGCGGCGCCTATCGCGATTTCCTCGCCAAGGTGACGGCAGCCGGTCCCGACGCCGTGGTGTTTGTCTATCTGGCCGGCCAGGGCCTGCAGTTCGAGGGCGAGAACTATTTCGCGCCCGTCGATGCCCAGATCGCCAACGCCGCTGACGTGCCGATGGCCGCGGTGCGGATCTCCGACCTCACCAAGCCGCTTGCAGCGCTGCCGACCAAGGTCAACATCGTCGTGCTCGATGCGGCGCGGCCAAACTCCTTCGCCAAATCGAACCAGCCGCTGGCTGGCGGCCTTGCACTGGTCGATCCCGACCCGAACATGCTGATCGCCTTCAACGCCGCCCCGGGCACGGTCGCGCCGGAAGGCAAAGGACCTTACGGCGCCTATGCGCAGGCGCTTGCCGAGATGATCAGGGATGGCGGCCTGCAGCTTGGTGATGTTTTCGACCGCACGCGCCTGCGCGTCAACGAGGTGACGCAGGGTGCGGAGTTGCCCTGGAACGCCTCCAAGATCACGGAGCCTTTCGTCTTCTTCGACCGCGGGCCGGATGCCCCGCCGCAGCAGGTGTCGTCAGCCGAGGTCGGCGCCATGCGGACCAAGGAAATCCGCGACTTCGATGCGCATGATGCCTATATCGCGGCTGTCGATCGCGACACGATGCGTGGCTACGAGGATTTTCTGGTCGCCTATCCCCACGATCCGATGGCCAGGCGCGTGCGCGCGATCCTGGCGGCGCGGCGCGAGGCGATCACCTGGCGCCAGACCTGGCTGAGGGACACGCCCGAAGCCTACTGGTCCTATCTCGATCGCTATCCGCACGGTCCGCACGCCTGGGACGCAAGGCGCAGGCTCGAGCATTTCGACGCCGCGCTTGAACCGCCGCAGGGCTTTACCGTCTACGCCTACGACGTGCCGCCGCCACCGCCCGATGAGATCGTCTATGTCGACCGGCCCGTGCTCTATTTCGACGACCCGGAATTCGATTTCGCGCCACCGCCACCCGTGGCGGTCATCTTCCTGCCGCCGCGGCCGCGCGACTTCATTGAACTGGCACCGCCGCCGCCGCCAGTCGGAATCTTCCTTCTGCCGACGCCTGTTTTCGTGCCGGTGCCTGCCTGGGTGAACCCGCCGCGTGATATCTCCCCGCCGCCGAACGACGTCATCTTCAACAACATCCACAACACAACGATCATCAACAACACGACGATCAACGAGAACAACAACCAGGGCGGTGGCCTCACCACCGGCCAGAAACTGACTGCTGGCGCCGTGGGCCTGGGTGCGGCGGCGCTGGCAACGAAGGTCGCGTTGCCGGCCTTCCTGCAGAAAAAGGAAACCGTGCTGTCCAAGCAGAGTCCCGGTGGCCTCCCGTTGAAGCCGGGGCAGGGTGGCCAGCAGCCGGGCGGTGTCACGCCGCTGTCGAAGACATTGCCTGCCAACAAACTGACGGGTCATGCCTTGCCCGGCGCCGACGGCAACACGCTGCCGCTCGTCAATGGCAAGCCGGTGCTGAATGGGCAGAACCTGCCCAACAACCCGAATCTGCCGAAGCAGAACCCGGGCGGCCTCCCGCCGAAGCCGGGGCAGGGTGGGCAGCAGCCGGGCGGTGTCACGCCGCTGTCGAAGACATTGCCTGCCGACAAGCGGACGGGTCATGCCTTGCCCGGCGCCGACGGCAACACGCTGCCGCTCGTCAATGGCAAGCCGGTGCTCAATGGACAGAACCTGCCGAAGAACAAGTCCAGGAAGCTCCTGAACAATCAGGCCACGGCAGGTGGAAACGCCGTGACCGGCAACCCGGTGGTTAATGGGCAAAACGGGGCCAATGGCCAGGGCAATGGGCAAGGCCAGAATGGTACCGGCAAGACCGGCAAGGATGCCAAGTTGCGCAAGATCCCGGGCGTCAACGGCACGTCCGCGGCGAATGGGGTGAACAACCCACCAGCGCTTATTGGCCAGAATTCAGGCCAGAACCCGCCCAGCGGCAAGTTCAAGAAGCTTCACAATCAGGGCGGCGGCCAGACGAACGGTCAGGCCAATGGGCAAGGCAATGGGGCACAGGGCAATGGCAACGGTCCCAAATTCCACAGTTTGCCTGCCAACGGAAATGGAGGTGGCAATGTCCAGCAGAAATTCAAGGTCAACAACGGCAACCCGCAGCTGAAGGTGCAGGGTCAGCCCAGGCCGCAGAGGCCGGAGTTCCACGCCCAGCCGAAGCAGCAAATGCAGCAGCAGGTGCAGCGGCAGGCACAGCCAAGGCCGCCGCAGCCGCCGGCCGTCAAGAAGCCGTCTTGCGGGCACCCCAATGAGCCCGCTTGCAAGAAATAGCGCATGTCGGCCAGAGGTGGTTCGGCCTGGGTCGGGACATGCATGAGACAAAGGCTTGAAACGCGTCGCTGGTCGCGTTGTGTGAGGTAACCGGCCGTGTCGGCCGGCGACAAAACATGGCGGGCCGTGGCGGTTAACCGCGATCAGATCACAACTGCGTGGTTGGCCACGACCAAGATTGCGCAGTGCCTCGGCCCGCTGGTACCCAGTCGGCGCCGGGGGGTCTCAACGGAGTGAGCACAATGAGGATTGCAAACCTTCTGACGTCCATCGCCCTGGCCGGGTTCATAGCGACGGGAGTCGCCGCGGCAGCGACGACAGCAGCGACCACGACCACGGCTGCCCCGGCCGCCACCACGGCCGCCCCGGCGAAGAAATCGGCGGCCTCTGCCATGACGCCGGAGAAGACCGCGATTTCCAAGCAATGTTCCGCACTCGCGGACGCCAAGAAGCTCCACGGCAAGGCGCGCGAGAAGTTCCGGGCCGATTGCAAGAAGAACGGTGGCAAGGCCACCTGATCAACAGCTGATTTCGGCTATTGCCGCCAGCCTAGGCTGGCGGCAATTCCTTCATCCCGAGCGCTGAAACTCATCGGACGTCGGTGGCGCCTGGACTGCTACGGCCATAAAGGTTGCTCAATCTACGAGCTTGGCAACGTTCGTGAGGGTCTGCGGCGTGCCGCCCCGCTGGTTGATCGACACCCAGATATTCGGGTTCTGCTGCGACTGGCGTTTCACGAAGTAGTAGCCGGTCGCGTTCCACGGCCTGATTTCGTCGACCAGATTGTCCAGGACCAGATCGCCCTTGTCGGTTTTCACCGTCAGGATGGTGTGGCCTTCATTGTCGAGGTCGTGCACCACGGTCATCAGCAGCGCCTGCCGGGGGAACCCGGCCTCCTGAAGAAGCTTGCGCTTGTAGAGTGCGTAGATCTTGCAGTCACCCTTACCGTCAACCGGGTAATCCCAGTGGTCCGCCATCGTGCCCCAGTGGTCGAAATTGCTGACGGGCTTGATGGAACTGTTCGCCTTTTGATTTATCCGCTTCAGAGTGCGCAGGTTCTGCGCGGTCAGCTTGACGTTTGTGGCCGGCAGAGCGGGCACCTTGCACTCTTTTGGCCGGCGATGGCAGAAATCGACCCAGCCGTAGGGGACGCTGGTAGGACCACCGACCGTGACGGCAGAAGATTGCGTCGATCGTACTTTGAACCACGTCGACTGTGCTGATGCCGGAGCGGCTTGCAGCGCTGTCGCGCCGATCAACGAAACCAAGCCAAGCAGGATTGACGAAGTCAGGACCGAAGAATGCCGCATTGCCGAAACCACCATCGCAACGAGGAACTGGTGCTGCGTCGTGCGCAAAAAGGCAGCCCAGGCAGTTTAACAGTTACTAATTTCCTAATGCGAATTGTGTTCACTTCAAGGTGATGATCGCGGACGATCTGATTGGCATCAATCGCTAACGCGGCGTCGGGGTGCTTCGGCGAGCCCCCCGCATCCATTTCTCCCAGCGTCTTCGGTTTGGCCCTCCGGGGCAGGGACGCGAACACGTCCTCAGGCCGCGTTAAAGGAAGGACCGGAGCAGCTTGTGTGACTTGATCATCGGATGCACTGACGGCTTTGAGCTTTTTTCCGTTGACCATCATGGTTCCTCTCTCGACATACGCGGATATTGATCGCCCCGATTTCCGAGGCGACACGGGCTGTCAGCCGACGCCCGAAAGAATCCGCCCCACGAAAGCCGGCACCACTTGTGTCGCCGGTCCTTCCAACTGTTCGTCGAAGCGGGAGGCCCAGCCGGCGCACTTTAGGTTGAGTTCGATCGTCACGGCGCCGGCGGCGCGCGCCTCCTCGGCGGCGTTCGGCCCGACACTGTCCATCTGCCGCCGCCGCATGTTGTAGAAATCCTGCACCTTGGCGGGGTCGCGAGCAAAGCCTTCGGGCGTCGCAACGTCCTCAAGGTTGAATTTGGCCCAGACGCCATCGGGATCGCGAAAGGTCGCGACGCCCGATTCCGCCGAAAGGCCGGCGCCCGTCAGGATGACGATCTTGGATCGGGACATTGTCAGGCCGCCCCAACTCGGAAACATCACTTTGGCGGGCGATGTTACCGGAACGGCCCGAGCCTCAAACCCTGGTGCCGCCCACCGTCATCTGGTTCATCCTGAGATGCGGCTGGCCGACGCCGACCGGCACGCCCTGTCCGGCCTTGCCGCACATGCCGATGCCATTGTCGAGCTTCATGTCGTTGCCGACCATCGAGACGCGGTGCATGGCGTCGGGCCCGTTGCCGATCAGCATGGCGCCCTTGATCGGCTGCGTCACCTTGCCGTTCTCGATCATGTAGGCCTCGGTGCAGCCGAACACGAATTTGCCTGAGGTGATGTCGACCTGGCCGCCGCCGAAGGAGACGGCGTAGATGCCGTTCTTGACCGAGGCGATGATCTCGTCCGGTTCCATGTCGCCTGACGTCATGTAGGTGTTGGTCATGCGCGGCATCGGTTGGTGCGCGTAGCCTTCGCGCCTTCCGTTGCCGGTGGCTCTCATGCCCATCAGTCGTGCGTTCTGCCGGTCCTGCATGTAGCCGACCAGTTTGCCGTCCTGGATCAGCACGTTGCGGGCCGAGGGCGTGCCTTCATCGTCGACGGTGAGCGAGCCGCGCCGCTCCGGGATGGTGCCGTCGTCGACGACGGTGACGCCCTTGGCGGCGACCTGCTGGCCCAGCAGGCCGGCGAAGGCCGAGGTCTTCTTGCGGTTGAAATCGCCTTCCAGCCCGTGCCCGACGGCCTCGTGCAGCATGACGCCCGGCCAGCCGCTGGACAGCACGATGTCGAATGTGCCGGCCGGAGCTGGGATGGCCTCGAGATTGACCAGCGCCTGCCTCAGCGCTTCCTTGGCGGCATGCTTCCAGCTGTCCTCGATCAGGAAGTCGCCGAATGCCTTGCGTCCGCCCATGCCGTAGGAGCCGCTTTCCTGGCGGTCGCCGTCGCCGACGACGACCGAGACGTTGATGCGGACCAGCGGCCTGATATCGCGCACCATCTGGCCGTCGGCGCGCACGATCTCGACATGCTGCCAGGACGCGGCGAGCGAGGCCGTCACCTGGCGCACGCGTGGATCCTCGGCGCGCAGCCAGGCGTCGATTTCTTGCAGCAGCTTCGCTTTGGCCTCGAAGGAGGGCGAGGGGATCGGGTTCTCGTCGCCGTAGAGATGGCGGTTGGTGCGGGCAGGGGCAGCGGCAAGCGTTCCGGAATAGCCGCCCTTGACGGTCGAGACCGCAGCGGCCGCGCGCAGCAGCGAGGCTTCGGAGAGGTCGCTCGAATGGGCGTAGCCGCTGGCTTCACCCGCGACGGCACGCAGGCCAAAGCCCTGGTCGGTGTTGAAATTGGCGGTCTTCAGCCGGCCATTGTCGAACATCAGCGCCTCGCTCTCGCTGTATTCGAGAAACAGTTCGCCGTCGTCGGCGCCGTTGATGGTGTCGGCGACGATCTGCTTTATGCGATCGTCGGAAATATCGAATTGGCCGATCAGGCTGTTCATGGCGCGTCCGTCCGTGGGAAGATTGCTTTCCCCCGATGTAGGCGCGAAGCCGCGCTCGCACAATCGGCAATGACGATCGGCGTCGGCGAATGACGACGGCCAGCCGATGCGGCATTCAGATGCGGCATTCAGGAGAGCTGCGTCAGAACCTGGTTCTGCCCAAGCTCGGGATCAGGGAAGGGCGGCGAAGCCGTCGGCAAAACCCTTGAGGTCGACAGGGATGCCGATGCCTTCTTCCGGCGTCTGGAAGACGATGAACGTCGCCGACGTGCCGGTCTTCAGCGTGTCGAGCAACGGCTTTTCGAGGATGACCTCGGCATAGCAGCCGTCCTGGAAGCAGCGCACGAAATAGGCGCGGCCAATGTCCTTGCCGTCGACATTGAGGCCGAGCCCGTTCGGCAAAAGCACGCCGAGCGGCGCCAGCACGCGCAGGATCTCGGCCTTGTTGTCGGCGGTGCGCAGCACGACCACCGACAGCCCCATCTCCGGACGGTCCTCGGCGACGACATTTTGCATCATCACGCATTGTTCGGAGGTGGCGCCCGCCGGCGTGTCGCAGATGATCGACCAGGCACCATGCGTCGAGCGCACCGTGCCGCTCGGCTGGGCGGCATTGGCCTGACCGGCCACGAACAGACCGGCCGCGGACAAAGCGGCAAGAAACATGGCCTTGACCAAGGTGCTCGAAAGCTCCGGTCTCGTATGCCCCAGTCTCGAAAGCCAAGAGTTCATGACGGCTCCATTGCGAATCACGGCACTTTAAGCCGCGCCAATGCCAAGTAAAGGACGAGACCGCTGCCGAACTGTCCCGAAACAGGCAATACAGCGCTTTTCTCTGTCAAATTCGCCTGAATTACGACGCATCGCGCACCTCGCCAACATGAGGCGAGCAGCCTGCCGGACATACGCGATTCGCCGCCATCGCCGCTGCCCCGGAAGAGCCGTCTCACCTTGCGCGCAAAAATGCCGCACAGTTTCCTCCGCTCCTTTCTTGCGGAGGGAAAAAGAGTATGGTTTGAACCAGTTTGAGACTGTCGGGATTCCCGTCCCGGCATTGTTCGTTATTCTCGTTGGCACCGCCGCGAGGAACTGGGAGACGAAGAGGGCGATGAGAAATTTCCTAGCAGACGCCAAGTTTCTAGCCAGTGCTGGGGCTGCCACCGCGCTTTTCGCGGTCACGTCCGCCCATGCAGACCAGCCCGTGGCGTGGGAGACGACCTTCCAGGCGCCGGCGACCGACATGATGCGGCAGATCGAATGGTTCGGGAACTACACGATGTGGTTCATCGTCCCGATCACCATTCTGGTGCTACTTCTCCTCGCCTACTGCATCGTCAGGTTCCGCGCGAGCGCAAACCCGGTTCCCTCCAAGACCAGCCACAACACGCTGATCGAGGTGATCTGGACCGTCGGCCCGGTCGTGATCCTGCTCTGTCTCGCCATCCCCTCATTCCAGCTCCTGACCGCGCAGTACACTCCGCCGGAGGAAGCCAAGCTGACCGTCAAGGCGACCGGCAACCAGTGGAACTGGGACTATGAATACCAGACCGACAACACGCTCTCCTTCAATTCGGCCATCCTTCAGGATGGCGACCGCGCCAAGGCTGGCAAGGAGGATCGCAAGGTCTATCCGCGCCTGCTCGCCGTCGACAATGAGCTGGTGGTGCCGGTCAACACTATGACGCGCGTGCTCGTCACCGCGACCGACGTGATCCACTCCTTCGCCATGCCGTCCTTCGGCATCAAGATCGACGCCATTCCGGGGCGCACCAACGAGACCTGGTTCAAGGCGGAGAAGGAAGGCCTCTATTATGGTCAGTGCTCGCAGCTTTGCGGCAAGGACCATGCCTTCATGCCGATCGCCATTCGTGTCGTCTCCGACGCGCAGTTCAAGACCTGGCTGGCTGCGGCCAAGACCGATCTGCCCGGCGCCAACAAGACGCTGATGGCCGAGGTCGATGGCCAGAACAAGGTAGCGGCCGCCGGCAATTGATGCCGCGGGTTAGCAAGATTTAGGGAACGGAGCGGAACATGGCAGACGCTGCAGCTCACGACAGCCACGACCACAAGCCTTATCATGGCTGGGTGCGCTGGGTCTATTCGACCAACCACAAGGACATCGGCACGCTCTACCTGATCTTCGCGATCATGGCTGGCATCATCGGCGGCGCGCTGTCGGTCGCCATCCGCATGGAGCTGCAGGAGCCTGGCATCCAGATCTTCAGCGGTCTGGCGCAGATGGTCTACGGCATGAACGGTGACGCGGCGGTCGACGGCGGCAAGAGCATGTACAATGCCTTCGCCACCGCGCATGCGCTGATCATGATCTTCTTCATGGTCATGCCGGCGCTGATCGGCGGCTTCGCCAACTGGATGGTGCCGATCATGATCGGTGCGCCCGACATGGCGTTCCCGCGCATGAACAACATCTCCTTCTGGCTGCTGCCGCCGGCCTTCATCCTGCTGCTCACCTCGATGTTCGTGCCGAGTGCGCCGGGCGCCTACGGTGTCGGCGGCGGCTGGACGCTCTATCCGCCGCTGTCGACCTCGGGTCAGCCGGGCCCGGCCATGGATCTGGCGATCCTGTCGATCCACATCGCCGGTGCCTCGTCGATCCTCGGCGCCATCAACTTCATCACCACCATCTTCAACATGCGCGCTCCGGGCATGACGCTGCACAAGATGCCGCTGTTCGCCTGGTCGGTGCTGGTCACTGCCTTCCTGCTGCTGCTGTCCCTGCCGGTCCTGGCCGGTGGCATCACCATGCTGCTCACCGACCGCAATTTCGGCACCACCTTCTTTGCCCCCGATGGCGGCGGCGATCCGCTGCTGTTCCAGCACCTGTTCTGGTTCTTCGGCCATCCGGAAGTGTACATCCTGATCCTGCCGGGCTTCGGCATCATCAGCCATATCGTCTCGACCTTCTCGAAGAAGCCGGTGTTCGGTTATCTCGGCATGGCATACGCCATGGTCGCGATCGGCGCCGTCGGCTTCATCGTCTGGGCGCACCACATGTATACGACCGGCCTGTCGCTCGACACGCAGCGCTACTTCGTTTTTGCCACCATGGTCATCGCGGTGCCGACGGGCGTGAAGATCTTCTCTTGGATCGCGACGATGTGGGGCGGGTCGATCTCGTTCAAGACGCCGATGCTGTGGGCGCTGGGCTTCATCTTCCTGTTCACCATCGGCGGCGTCACCGGCGTCCAGCTGGCCAATGCCGGCCTCGACCGCTCGCTGCACGACACCTATTTCGTCATCGCCCACTTCCACTACGTGCTGTCGCTGGGCGCGGTGTTCGCCATCTTCGCCGGCTGGTACTACTGGTTCCCCAAGATGACCGGCTACATGTATTCGCCCGTGATCGCCAACACCCACTTCTGGGTCACCTTCGTCGGCGTCAACCTGATCTTCTTCCCGCAGCACTTCCTTGGCCTGGCCGGCATGCCGCGCCGCACCATCGACTATCCGGACGCGTTTGCCGGCTGGAACTACGTGTCGTCGATCGGCTCCTATATCTCGGCCGTCGGCGTGGTGATCTTCCTCTACGGCGTGTTCGAAGCCTTCCAGAAGAAGCGGATCGCCGGCGCCAACCCATGGGGCGAGGGTGCCACCACGCTCGAATGGCAGCTGCCTTCGCCGCCGCCGTTCCACCAGTGGGAGCAGCTGCCGAAGATCAAGTAAGGCGGCTCCCGCCCGAATACAAAACCGCCGGTCCGCCGGCGGTTTTGGCCAACGGAATGATGGACTGAGTACGCATGGCCCTAGTCGACGAAACCAGCATTGACGAAGCGGGCTTCCGCATGTCGGAAGCGACGGCGGGCGATTTCTTCGCCCTGCTGAAGCCGCGCGTCATGTCGCTGGTAGTGTTCACGGCCTTTGTCGGGCTTGTCGCCGCCCCGGTGACCATCAACCCGCTGCTGGCTGTGATCGCCATCCTGTCCATCGCCATTGGCGCCGGCGCCTCGGGCGCGCTCAACATGTGGTACGACGCCGACATCGACGCGGTGATGACCAGAACCGCAAGCCGTCCGGTGCCGTCCGGCCGCATCCAGCCGCACGAGGCGCTCAGCTTCGGCCTGGTGCTGTCGGTGTTGTCGGTGATGACGCTCGGCGTGCTGGTCAACTGGCTGTCGGCAACGCTGCTGGCCTTCACCATCTTCTTCTATGCCGTCGTCTACACGATGTGGCTGAAGCGCTGGACGCCGCAGAACATCGTCATCGGCGGCGCGGCCGGCGCCATTCCGCCGGTGATCGGCTGGGCCGCGGTGACCGGATCGGTCAGCCTCGAAAGCATCGTCCTGTTCCTGATCATCTTCCTGTGGACGCCGCCGCATTTCTGGGCGCTCGCGCTGTTCAAGTCGGGGGACTATGAGCGTGCGGGCATCCCGATGATGCCCAATGTCGCCGGCCACGCGTCGACCCGCCGTCAGATTTTCGCTTATGCACTGGTGCTGGCCCCGGTCGGCGTGGCGCCGTGGCTGCTTGGCTACACGACGCCTTTCTATGGCGTGGCCGCCATGCTGCTTGGGGTTGGCTTTGTCTGGTATGCGTGGAAAGTGCTCGGTATGGCCGACGACGACCGCGCCATGAAGCCGGCCAAGGCGCTGTTCGCCTATTCGTTGCTTTATCTCTTCGTCATCTTCGCTGCCTACCTGGCCGACAGCGTTGTCGAACGCGCGCTTGCCATGGGTTGGACATGATCATGGTCGAGGAAAAGCTTGAGACGGTCACCTTGACCGAGCGTCAGAGGAAGGCCCAGCGAAGCCGATCCATTGCGATCGGCGTGGCGCTGGCGGTGCTTGTGGTCATTTTCTACATCGCCACGATCATCAAGTTCGGCCACAATCTGGGCACGATGTGATGAGCGTCGAGACGTCCAAAAAACCGGCCGGCAAGAACAGCAACCGCATCGTCGCTGCGGTGTGCCTTGCCTTCTTCACGGGCATGATCGGCATGGCCTATGCCGCCGTGCCTCTCTACAAAATGTTCTGCCAGGCGACCGGCTATGGCGGCACGACGCAACGTGTCGAGAAGCAGTATGCCGGCCGTGTGCTCGACCGTGAGATCACCGTGCGTTTCGACGCCAATGTTGCCGGTGTGCCGTGGGAATTCCAGCCGGTCCAGCGCTCAATGACCATGAAGATAGGCGAGACCGTGCAGGCGCATTATCAGGCGACCAACAAGTTCGATCGCCCCGTCACCGGCCGCGCCACCTTCAACGTGCAGCCGGAACTGGCGGGCCCGTATTTCAACAAGGTCGAGTGTTTCTGCTTCACCGATACGTCGCTGAAGCCTGACGAGACGCTGGACATGCCGGTCCTGTTCTACGTGGACCCCGATATCGTGAATGTGCCGGAACTGAAGGACGTGAAGACGATCACGCTGTCCTACACGATGTTCCCGGCCGAGAAGAACAAGCCGGTTGCCTCTTCGGAGCCGGTACAAGGCACCAGCAAGACAGTTTCAGATACCGAAGCAAATCTCGGGGGTTGATATGGCAGACGCGCACGCAAAACCACAGCATGACTATCATCTGGTCAATCCGAGCCCATGGCCTTTCCTGGGATCGGTAGGCGCACTCGTCACCGCCTTTGGCGGCGTCTGCCTCATGGAGTATTTGAAGGGCGGCTCCTTCCCGATCTTCGGCCACAACATCGCCAATCCGTGGCTGTTCTTCATCGGCCTGGTGATCGTCCTCTACACCATGTTCGCCTGGTGGTCGGACACGATCAAGGAAGCGCATGAGGGCCATCACACGCGTGTCGTGTCGCTGCATCTGCGCTACGGCATGATCATGTTCATCGCGTCTGAGGTGATGTTCTTCGTCGCCTGGTTCTGGGCCTATTTCGACGCCAGCCTTTTTGCCGGTGAGGTGCAGAACTATGCGCGCCACACATTTACCGGTGGTGTCTGGCCGCCGAAGGGCATGGAGGTTCTCGACCCCTTCCACCTGCCGCTCTACAACACCATCATCCTGCTGCTGTCGGGCACCACGGTCACCTGGGCGCACCATTCGCTTATCCATGGCGATCGCAAGGGCCTGATCAACGGCCTGGTGCTGACCGTCGGCCTCGGCATGCTGTTCACCATGGTGCAGGCCTACGAGTACATACACGCTCCGTTCGGCTTCAAGGATTCCATCTACGGCGCCACCTTCTTCATGGCGACCGGCTTCCACGGGTTCCATGTCATCATCGGCACCATCTTCCTGCTGGTTTGCCTGATCCGCGCGATGAAGGGTGATTTCACCCCCAAGCAGCATTTCGGCTTCGAGGCGGCCGCCTGGTACTGGCACTTCGTCGATGTGGTCTGGCTGTTCCTGTTCTCGGCGATCTATGTCTGGGGATCGGCTGGTGCGGTGATCGAAGGCCACTGATCCGGCCTTTGGGATTTTGATTTCAAGAAGGCGGCCGCGGCGACGTGGCCGCCTTCTTCTTTTCGGCGAAATGATCGCCGATCGGTTGCCAATGCGGCAGACAATTCCCTGGGCGATTTGCGCGTTCATCCTCCTGGCATTTCCGGCCTTTGCGGCTGAGCAGGTCGATCTGGTGCGTGTCCACAAGGCGGAGCGGCTACTGGAACTGATCGGCGACGGCAAGGTCGTGCGCCGCTACGGCATTGCGCTTGGCGGGGATCCCGTCGGCCATAAGCAACAGGAGGGCGACCAGCGCACGCCCGAGGGGCGCTATATGCTCGATTGGCGCAACCCCAACAGCATCGCGCACAGATCGATCCACATCTCCTATCCCAGTGCCGACGATCTGGTGGCGGCAAAGGCGCGCAATGTCGACGTCGGTGGCATGATCATGATCCACGGCCAACCCAATGGTTTCGGCTGGTGGGGCTGGCTGCTTCAATTGGTCGACTGGACTGATGGCTGCATTGCCGTTACGGACTCCGACATGGACGAAATCTGGGCAATGGTGGCCGATGGGACACCGATAGAGATCGAGCAGTAGCGATGAGTGAAGACAAGGCGATCTGGCCTCCGATCGATCCGATTTCGGCCGGCCTGCACGGCCGCTGCCCGCGCTGCGGCGAAGGGCGGCTGTTTTCCGGCTTCCTCACCGTCGGCAAACGCTGCGTCAATTGCGGCCTCGATTATTCCTTCGCCGATGCGGGCGATGGACCGGCGGTCTTCGTCATCCTGATCATCGGCTTCATCATCGTCGGCCTGGCGCTCTGGGTCGAGGTGACGCTGAGCCCGCCGCTGTGGCTGCATCTGCTGGTCTGGATCCCGCTGGCCCTGGTGCTGTGCCTGACGGCGCTGCGGCTGATCAAGGGCGTGCTGCTCACTCTCCAATATGCCAACAAGGCGGCCGAAGGCCGGCTGGACCGCGGCGAATGAGCGAGGCAGCCATCAAAGGTGCCGGCCGTTCGCGGCCACGATCGGCATTGCTGCTCGGCCTTGGCCTGGTGCTGCTTTTGATCCTGCTGGCGCTCGGCACCTGGCAGGTCCAGCGCCTGCACTGGAAGGAAGGTCTCCTGCAGACCATCGACCAGCGCACGCATTCTGCGCCGCTGCCGCTGGCCGAAGTCGAGAAGGAATTCGCCTCCACCGGCGACGTCGACTACACGCCGGTCACGGTCTCCGGCACGTTCCTGCATTCGGGCGAACGGCATTTCTACGCGACCTGGGAAGGTGATGCCGGCTTCAACGTCTACACGCCGCTTGCCCTCGATGATGGCCGCTTCGTGCTGATCAATCGTGGTTTCATACCCTATGATCTGAAAGACCCGGCCAAGCGCGCCAAGGGGCAGATCCCAGGCAAGGTGACCATCACCGGGCTTGCCCGCAATCCGTTGCCGGCAAAGCCGTCGATGATGCTTCCCGACAATGACGTGGCAAAGAACATCTTCTACTGGAAGGACCGCGACGCCATGGCGGCGAGCGCCGGCCTGCCGGCCGGGTTCACGCTGGTGCCGATCTTCATCGATGCCGACAAGACGCCGAATCCCGGCGGTCTGCCGATCGGCGGTGTCACCATCATCGACCTGCCGAACAGCCATCTGCAGTATGCGATGACCTGGTATGGGCTTGCCGCGGCACTGGCCGCAGTGCTCATCCTGCGGCTTCGCCGTCCCGCGAAAGAAGAATGACCGCGCGCGACGCCCCTTTCTACCGACGCCCTTGACAGGGCAGGGCTAGGCACCTCATTTCGGCGCTGACGAACCGGCCAGGATTTAATGCATCAGACAACCAACAAGCCTCCGCTGACGATCCGGCTCTGCCAGCCGCGCGGTTTCTGCGCCGGCGTCGACCGTGCCATCCAGATCGTCGTGCTGGCGCTGAAGAAATACGGCGCGCCGGTCTATGTCCGCCACGAGATCGTGCACAACCGTTACGTTGTCGAAGGGCTGCAAAGCCTCGGCGCCGTCTTCATTGAAGAACTTTCCGAGATCCCGGCCGAACACCGGCAGTCGCCGGTCGTCTTCTCGGCGCACGGCGTGCCGAAATCGGTGCCGGCGGACGCGCAGGCGCGCAACCTGTTCTATCTCGACGCTACCTGCCCGCTGGTCTCCAAGGTCCACAAACAGGCGATGCGCCATCAGCGGCTTGGCCGCCATGTGCTGTTGATCGGCCACGCCGGGCACCCCGAGGTTATCGGCACCATGGGCCAGTTGCCGGACGGCGCAGTCACGCTGGTCGAGACCGAGGCCGATGCCGCCAGGCTCGTGACCGCCGATCCGAAGGCGCTTGGCTTCGTCACCCAGACCACACTATCAGTCGAGGACACCGCCGGCATTATCCGTGCGCTGCGGGAGCGCTTTCCCGATCTGTATGCGCCGGCGGCGGAATCAATCTGCTACGCAACCACCAACCGCCAGGAAGCGGTCAAGGACACCGCCCCTGGCGCAGATCTCTACCTGATCGTCGGCGCTCCCAATTCCTCCAATTCGCGGCGCCTTGTCGAAGTGGCCGAGCGTGCCGGCGCCACAATGTCGCTTCTCGTGCAGCGCGCAGCCGAGATTCCGTGGAATGACATCGGCAACATTTCGACGCTCGGCCTGTCGGCTGGGGCATCGGCGCCGGAGATCATCGTCGACGAGATCATCGACGCGTTTCGCCAGCGCTTCGATGTCACCATCGACCTCGCCATCACGGCCACCGAAACAGAGGATTTTCCGGTCATGCGGGTACTGCGCGATGTCGAACTGACGCCGGCCGATATGGCCTTCGTCAATGGGGCCGCGTAAGGCAGATGGCGGTCTATACCGACGTTGCGGAGGGCGAACTCGGCGCTTTCCTGAAGCACTATCCTGTTGGCGATCTCCTGTCCTACAAGGGCATCGCCGAAGGCACGGAAAACTCCAACTTCCTGCTGCACACCTCCAGCGGCTCCTACATACTGACGCTCTATGAAAAGCGGGTCGAGAAGGCGGATTTGCCGTTTTTCCTCGGGCTGATGGGCCATCTCGCCAACAAGGGCGTGTCCTGCCCGCTGCCGGTGACCGCGCATGATGGCAGCGTCATCGGCACGCTGGCCGGCCGGCCGGCCGTCATCATCACCTTTCTCGAAGGGCTTTCGCTGCGGCGCCCGACGGCGACGCACTGCGCCGAGGTCGGCAAAGCGCTGGCCGCCTTGCACCTGGCCGGTGCCGATTTTCCGATGACCCGCCCGAATGCGCTCGCCATCGACGGTTGGCGCAAGCTTTGGAACGCAGCCCGCGACCGGGCGGACGAGGTCGAGCCAGGCCTGGCGGCGGAGGTCGACGCCGACTTCGCCGATTTCGCGCGCAACTGGCCGAAGGGCCTTCCGGCGGGCATCATCCATGCCGATCTGTTTCCGGACAACGTCTTCTTCCTGGGCGAGAAGCTGTCGGGCCTGATCGATTTCTATTTCGCCTGTGACGACCTCTATGCCTACGACGTCGCGACCTGCCTCAACGCCTGGTGTTTCGAGAAGGATTTCTCCTTCAACCTCACCAAGGGCAAGGCACTGCTCGCCGGCTATCAGAGCGTGCGCCCGCTGAGCGAAGAGGAAAAGGCGGCACTGCCCATCCTGGCTCGCGGTTCGGCGCTGCGTTTCATGCTGACCCGGCTCTACGACTGGCTGACCGTTCCCGATGGCGGCCTGGTCATGAAACGCGACCCCACCGAATATATCAGGCGGATGCGGTTCCATCGGGCGATCAAATCTGCTTCGGAATATGGATTGGCCTGATATGGGGTATCATGAGCAAACAGGTTGAAATCTTCACCGACGGCGCCTGTTCGGGCAATCCCGGCCCTGGCGGCTGGGGTGCCATCCTGCGCTTCAACGGCACCACCAAGGAACTTTCCGGTGGCGAGGCCGAAACGACCAACAACCGCATGGAGTTGCTGGCGGCCATATCGGCGCTGAATGCGCTGAAGGAGCCGTGCACGGTCGAGCTTCACACCGACAGCAAATATGTCATGGACGGCATTTCCAAATGGATCCATGGCTGGAAGAAGAACGGCTGGAAGACCGCCGACAAGAAGCGGGTCAAGAACGGCGAACTGTGGCAGGCGCTGGATGAAGCCAACCGACGCCACAAGGTCACCTGGAACTGGGTGAAGGGCCATGCCGGCCACACCGAGAACGAGCGTGCCGACGAGCTCGCGCGGGAAGGCATGGCGCCGTTCAAGAAGGGCTCTTTCAAGCCGGCGGTATCAGCGCCGAAGCCGGATGCCCAGCCCAAGCAGCCGGTGGCCACGAAAGCGCGTCGTTCGACCCAGAGCTATTGAGTTCCGGCGGCCGGTCCACTTTCAGGCAGGAACCTCGATCGTGCCGATCCTCTACTATGTCACGCATCCCCAGGTTCAGATCGATGCCGCCATTCCCGTGCCGGAATGGGGGCTGTCCGATGTCGGGCGGGCGACAGCTGTTGCCATGCTCGATCAGCCATGGGTCGGTGCAATCCGGCGCATCGTGTCGTCGGGCGAACGCAAGGCAATAGAAACGGCCGAAATCCTGGCAAGTCATCTCCGCCTTGCGGTCGAGGTCAGGGAGCGGATGCATGAGAATGACCGGTCCGCGACCGGCTTCCTGCCGCCGCCGGAGTTCGAAGCAGTCGCCGACCAGTTCTTCGCCAACCCGCACGAAAGCATTCGCGGGTGGGAGCGGGCCATCGATGCTCAGCACCGTATCGTGAGCGAGGTCGCAGTCGTACTCGACGGCAACGACGCTGATGACATTGCTTTTGTGGGCCATGGAGGCGTTGGAACGCTCCTATTGCTGTCGCTTAACGGGCGGGAGATCAGCCGCAAGGCGGACCAACCGGCCGGCGGCGGCAACTATTTTACCTACGATATCGGCGCCCGCCGCGTCATCCATGGGTGGCGGCCGATCGACAGGCTACCTTGACCAAGTACGCATAGGCTAGGACAGTCAGGCACCGTCGCGGTTGCTCAAGTACATGGATGGGAGTAAAATTTCCTACCATAGAGCAATGCCATAAGGACTCAGCATGGCTAACGTGGAAAAAATGAGCGTGGCTGTGACGCCGCAACAGGCAGCTGCCGTGCGAGAGGCCGTGGAAGCCGGCGAGTATGCCACCCCTAGCGAGATTGTGCGTGAAGCGGTGCGGGATTGGCAGGCCAAGCGTGAATTGCGGCATGACAATATTCGCCGGCTGAGGCAACGGTGAGATGAAGGCAAGGCAAGCGGCCCACCGGAGCCTGTGGATTTCGACGCGTTGCGGAAGGAAGCCCGGCGAAAGCTGACGGAAGCCTCGTCGAATGGCCGTTAGGCTGGTTTGGTCACCCGCAGCCAGGACGGACCTCATCGACATCTACGTGACGATAGGCAGCGAAAACATACGGGCGGCCGATCGCTACTATGATCGGTTGGAAGCGCGGGCCATGCAACTGGCAGACCAGCCGCGCATGGGTGTTAGGCGACCGGACATCAGGCCTTCCGCACGAATGCTGGTGGAGGCGCCGTTTGTACTGCTCTACGAAACGATTCCAACACCGACGACGGCCCTGTCGAGTGGGTTGTCCGTGTGGTGGACGGGCGGCGGGATCTGAACCGTCTGTTCTAGCTGTCTAGCTAGCGCATCAGCAGCGCTGTGCCCCAAAGCCCGAGCGCGAAGACCGTGTGCGCCACCAGGTTCAGCGCCCGGATCCGCATCGGATTGGGCCGCCTCGAGGCTGCCCATCCGGCACCCATGCCGGGCGCCAACAGGAACCAACCGGCGCCGACGGTGACGATCCCGAGGATAAAGGCCGGCAGGAAGGTCGGCGCGGCAAGCCAGCCCGTTCCAGTCAGCACGACCAGGATGATGCCGTAGACGATGCCGACGAAATAGTGAAATGCCCAGCCCAGCGCCACTTCGTGCGCGTAGGGTGCCGCGTCGCCGATATCATCGTGAAAGACCTTGTCGGTGAGATGCCAGACCCAGCGACCGACCGGTCCCCAGTTCGGCCGTGGCTGGCCAAATGCCTTGTGGAGCAGGATTGCCCAGAGATCCATCAGCACCGTGGCGCCGATGCCGATCACGACAGCACGCCAGAAGACGTCAAACATCGTTGGGATCCCCCCGAAAGCCGGCAGTTCTGGGGTGCAAGCGGTCGTCGGGCGAGGTCAGCCTTGCGGCGTCGCCCGACGCGACCGTTGACGCCTAGAGCTGCCCGAGAATATGGGCCGCGCCGGACTCGTCGACACCCGGCTTGGTCTCGACGTTGATCGCGGTGACCTTACTGTCGTCGACGATCATCGAAAACCGCTTCGAGCGCAGGCCCATGCCGGCGGCGGAAAGGTCGTTGTCGAGGCCGACCGCCTTGGCGAAATCGCCGCTGCCGTCGGCGAGGAACAGGATCTTGCCCTCACCGCCGGTGAAGCGTGCCCAGGCGCCCATGACATGGACGTCGTTGACCGAAACGACGGCGATGGTGTCGACGCCGCGTGCCAGGATTGCATCATGGTTCTCGAGATAGCCGGGCAGGTGGTTGTTGCTGCAGGTCGGTGTGAAGGCGCCGGGAACACCGAACAGGACCACTTTCTTGCCCGGGAAAATCTCGGCTGAGGTGATCGTCTTGGCGCCGTCGTCGGTCATCGTCTTGAAGGTTACCTCGGGCAGCTTGTCGCCGACGGAAATGGTCATGAGTTCCTCGCTTGGGGAATGGGAAGGAAGGATGCATGCTTGCGTAGCGAACTCGGCGGCGTCCTGCAACCGTTCGGGCGAGCTGGATCAAGGGAAAGGCAGCAGCCCTTCGACGGCGCCCGCCGAGCTCGTCAGCGTGTAGTGAAGTCCGCCATCCGTTGGCGTTGCCGAGGGGCGGTCGAGGATCGGCACGGTGAAGATCAGCTTGCCGTCCTTTTCGCTGCGGGAAGGGGCGCCGAACATGTAATCCCGCTCGCCGGCGACGAAGAAATCCGCCGCGTCGGGGTCACCGGGAAAATTCGCCTCGACAACCAGCGTCTCGTGATCGCCCGGCAGGACATTGATGCCGAAATCCGATCTTGCGGGCGCCGGCAATGCCGCGAAACTTGCCTTCACCAGGGCTGCATCGTCTGCATTGTCGGGGTCGGAACCAGGGTCGACCGTCAGCCGCGTCTGCACCGGTATGCAGATCGTTTCGCAAATGCCGAGGAAGACGTCGGCGTCGATGACGGCCGAATCCTTCGCTGCCGACAATTTGAACACCACCGGCAGCGAAACCGGATAGTTGTAGCCTGCCCATTTGCCATAACCGTCGTCGTGGCGTTGGGGTGCCGGAAACGAGAGTGTGGCATCGGCAATATTGGTGCTGGCCGAAACATCGAGCTGTGGCGGCACACCGGCGTCGCCCGGATCACGCCAATAGGTCTTCCAACCCGGCTTGAGCGCGATGTCGAGAACGCCCTGGATGCGGCCGGCCTCGTCGGCTTTGCCTGATGTCACCAGCCGCACCTTGCCGCCTTCGCTGTTGTACCAGGCGGACGAGGAGGCCGAGGCAGGGAGAACGCTCGCCGATCCGATGGCGGCGCCGAGCAACAGGATTTTCAAGCTTTGCATGGCGGTGATTTGATCGTCCGTTCGTGGCGGTGCAATGATTTCATGGCCCTGCCGGCATCATATTTGCGTGACCCCTGGTGGCAAGCCATGGCGGCCTGGCGCCATGGGCTTTGGTCGAATCCGGCGCGGCGCATCTTTTCGGCGCCGGGGAAACACGGTACCCTCCCTGTCATGGATTTGTTGCGCCACAAAAAGACGGCTGCTGGACGCGGCTTTCTCGACGATCAGTTCCTGATTGCCATGCCCGGCATGAAGGACGATCGTTTCACGCGCTCGGTCATCTACATCTGCGCCCACAGCGATGAAGGCGCGATGGGCCTGATCATCAACCAGACACAGCAGATGCTGTTTCCGGATCTGTTGGTGCAGCTCGGCATCATGAACGAGCAGGAAGCGATCCGCCTGCCGGCGCAGGCGCGCGATTTCGTCGTGCGCAATGGCGGGCCTGTCGATCGCAGCCGAGGCTTCGTCCTGCATTCGGGCGACTACCGCGTGGAATCGTCGCTGACCGTTTCCGACGATATCTGCCTGACCGCGACGGTCGATATATTGCGCGCTATATCGTCGGGCCGCGGCCCGCGTCACGCGCTGATGGCGCTCGGCTATTCCGGATGGGGCGCCGGCCAACTGGAAACCGAGATCGCCGAGAATGGCTGGCTGACCTGTCCGGCCAGTCCCGAACTTCTCTTCGACGCGGACATCGAGCGCAAATACGATCGCATCCTCGCCTCGATCGGTATCGATCTGGCGCATCTCAGCCTGGCTGCCGGACACGCCTGACCTGTCACGCTAACGCAGCCTCTAAGCCTGCGTCAGCGGATACTGCTCCTTCAACGTCTTCAGCACCTGGTCGCCCGGCATCGGCGCGCCGAACATGAAGCTCTGCACATATTCGCAACCCATCTGGCGCAATTCCAGCGCATCGCGTTCGTCCGAGATGCCCTCGGCGACCACCGACAGGCCGAGTTCATGCGCCATGTTGACCATGGATTTGAGCAGCACAGCGCGCTTCGGCGTGCTGTCATCGACGAAACTCTTGTCGATCTTGATCGTGTCGAACGGGAAACGCGTCAAATAGGCGAGCGATGAATAGCCGGTGCCGAAATCGTCCAGCGACAGGCCGATGCCGAGCTGTTTCAGCTTGGTCAGCACATGGGCGGTCTGCTCGGGATTGTCCATCACCAGGGACTCGGTGAGCTCGAGCCGGAAGCAGCGCGGCTTCAGATTGGCCCGCGCGATGACCGAGCGGACATCGCTGACCAGGTCGCGGCGGATGAGCTGGCGGCTGGACAGATTGACCGAGACCGACAGCGGCGCGTCGCCGATCTGCTTTTGCCATCCGGCCAGGTCCTCGGCCGCCTGCTGCATGGCGAACAGCCCGAGCTGCACGATCAGCCCGCAGCTTTCGGCGACCGGAATGAAATCCGCCGGCGGAATCATGCCGCGGCGCGGATGGT
This sequence comes from Mesorhizobium sp. 131-3-5, assembly GCF_016756575.1. Lineage (NCBI taxonomy): Bacteria > Pseudomonadati > Pseudomonadota > Alphaproteobacteria > Hyphomicrobiales > Phyllobacteriaceae > Mesorhizobium > Mesorhizobium sp. 131-3-5. The sequence goes on along the minus strand of NZ_AP023254.1, from coordinate 5,502,092 downwards.
CCCAGCGCAGCAAGGCCTCGAAGCCGGCGACGCTGCCGTCCTCCAGCCGCACGATCGGCTGGTAGGCAAGGGTGAATTCGCGCCGCTCGATGGCGCGCCGCAAATCGGATTCGAACTGCAGCCGGTCGGTGCCGACGGTGCGGAAAGCCGGGCGGAACGGCTCGATCCTGTCGCCGCCGAAACGCTTGGCCTGATGCATGGCAAGTTCGGCGTCCTTGACCATGTCCTCGGCCGAAGTCTGCGCCGAGGTCCAGGTGATCAGGCCGATCGAGGCGGTCAGCACGATCTCGCGCTTGGCGAAGGTGATCGGGTTGTTGATCGCATGCTTGATGGCGTCCGCCACGCCGGCGATGCGGGCGGGGTCCTGTTCGGACAAAAGCATCAGCGCGAACTGGTCGCCGGCAAAGCGCGACAGCGAATCCTTCGGCTTCAACAGCCGGTGCAGGCGCCGAGCGATGGTCAGCAGGATGGTGTCGCCGGCCGAGATGCCGAGCCCGTCATTGACCTGCTTGAAGCGGTCTATGTCGATGACGAAGACTGTCGGACGCACCTTCTCTTCGGTGCGGGCGATCGAGATGATCGCTTCCAGCCGGTTCATGAACAGTTCGCGGTTCGGCAGGCCGGTCAAATTGTCGTGCACGGCATCGTGCAGCAGCCGCTCCTCGGACTTCTTCTGCTCGGTGACGTCGACCATGGTGCCGACGCAGCGGATGACTTCGCCGTCCGATCCTATGACCGGCCGCGCCCGCAAGGCGAACCAATGATAGTGCCCGTCGGCGCCGCGCAGGCGGAAATTCTGCGCCACCCGGCCGCGCCGGTGCTCCAGCACCACGTCGAGCGTCGTGCGGAACGTGTCGCGGTCGTCGGCATGCAGCACCGGCAGCCAGTTGCGCGCGGCACCACCAAGGCTGTTGGGCGCCAGGCCGAGCTGGATGCTGACATCAGGCTTGGTGACGACGCGGTCGCGCAGAACGTCCCAGTCCCACACCGTGTCGCCCGACCCGGCCACCGCCAGCGCCTGGCGTTCGAGGTCGGAGAACAGCCCCTGATGCAGCGCGCCGCCGGCGAAGGCATGCTGCATGACGGTGAAGCCGATCAACAGGATGATCAGGATCAGCCCGCCGCCGAGCGCCGGCTGGGCGATGTCATTGTCGAGCATGCCGGTGATCGCCATCCACGACCCGCATAGCCACAACAGCACCATGACCCAACTGGGCACCAGCATGATGGCGCGGTCATAACCACGAATTCCGAGGAAGATGATCAGGCCGAGCCCGGTCAATGCGGTGGCGGCAAAGGAGATGCGGGCGATGCCTGCGGCGACCGCCGGATCGACGATGGCCACGCCTGCAATCAGCACCAGCCCGAGGATCCAGACCAGCGCGCCATAGCTGAAGTGACCGTGCCAGCGGTTGAGGTTGAGATAGGCGAACAGGAAGACCACAAAGGTCGCCGCAAGCGCCACCTCCGTTCCAGCTCGCCACATCTGCTCGTTGCCGGGCGAGATTTCGATGACCTTGTTGAGGAAACCGAAATCGACGCAGATATAGGCAAGCACCGCCCAGGCAAGGGCCGCGGTTGCCGGGAACATCGAGGTCCCCTTGACCACGAAAAGGATGGTCAGGAACAGCGCCAGAAGGCCCGCAATGCCGATGACGATGCCGCGAAACAGCGTGTAGGAGTTGACCGAGTCCTTGTAGGCTTCCGGCTCCCACAGATAGACCTGCGGCAGCTTGGGCGAGGCGAGTTCGGCGATGAAGGTGATCACCGTCCCCGGGTTCAGCGTCACCCGGAACACATCGGCGTCGGGGCTGGTCTGGCGGTCGAGCGCGAAGCCCTCGCTGGGCGTGATCGCCGCAATGCGGGTGGCGCCGAGATCGGGCCAGAAGATGCCGGAATTGACCAGCCGGAAATGCGGCGCCACGATCAGCCTGTCGAGCTGCTGGTCGGTGGTGTTGGCCAGCGCAAACACCGCCCAGTCGCCGGTCGAACGCGCGTCATTGGCCTCGACCTCGATGCGCCGCACGATGCCGTCAGGCCCGGGCGCGGTCGATACCTGGAAGTTCTCACCCTGGTTGCGGTAGATCTCGAAGGCGCGCGACAGGTCGAGCGCGACGTCGTCGCGGGCAATCTTGATCGGTTCGACGGCAAAGGCCGACGAAGCCGCGCACAGCGTCAGGATTGCCGCGAGGACAAAGGCGAACAGCGGCCCGTTTCGCAGGAAATTCGTCAAAAATCAGTCCTTCGTTCCTGCGTCCAGCGGATCGTCCGCAATCCGGGCGTAGAGGTAATGGTCCTGCCAGATGCCGTTGATCCTGAGATAGGATCTTAACAGTCCTTCGCGCCGGAATCCGGCTTTTTCAAGCACGCGGATCGATCGGATGTTGTCGGGAATACAGGCGGCTTCGATCCGGTGCAACCTCAGCGTATCGAAGGCGAACCGGGCCACGACCTTGACCGCGTCGGTCATCAGGCCGCGGCCGCCGAAGCGCTCGCCGATCCAGTAGCCGACATGGCCGCTTTGCGAGACACCGTGGCGTATGTTGCCGAGCGTGATGCCGCCGGCCAGCTTGCCGCTCGACTTCTCGAAGATGAAGAAGGCGATCGCGGTTCCCTGCGCATAATCTTCGCGGTAGCGGCTGATGCGCAGGCGCCATGCCGTGCGGTCGAGTTCATCAGGTGTCCAGCGCGGCTCCCACGGCTCCAGGAAGGCGCGGCTTTCGCCGCGCAGCGTCGACCATTCCCGATAGTCATTGGTGTATGGCACGCGCAACGTGACGAGATTGCCCTTCAGCGCCGGCAGGTCACGGCGAAAGAAAGGGAGCGCGAACACGGCGCTTGGGGGACTTAGACGGCGAGCCTGCGGGCCGTGGTCTGCGTGCCCGGAAGCGAATCGAGGATCGCCTCATATGGTGCCAGCGTACCCACGGGCCCGACAGCGGTGAGCGTCGGCTTGGTTGAGAACATCCGCGACGACAGGTCTGTCAGCCGCTCCACCGTCAGCGCCGACAGGCGCTCCATCAATTCCTCCTTGGCGATCGGCCTGCCGAACAAAAGCAGTTGCCTTGCGATCTGCGAGGCGCGGCTGGCCGGGCTTTCGGCGGACATGATCAGCCCTGCGCGATACTGCGCGCGCGCGCGGTCGAGTTCTTCCTGCAGGATGTTCTCGCCGGCCTTCTGCAGCTCGTCGATGATGACAGGCACGAGTTCGGCGATGTCGCTCTGGCCCGTCGCGGCGTGGACGCCGAAAATGCCGGTGTCGGAAAAGCCCCAGTGGAAGGCATAGACCGAATAACACAGGCCGCGTTTCTCGCGGACTTCCTGGAACAGGCGCGACGACATGCCGCCGCCGAGGATCATCGACAGCACCTGCGAGGCGTAGAAGTCGCGCACATGGTAGGCGCGGCCTTCGAAGCCCAGCACGATCTGCGCGTCCATCAGGTCGCGGTCCTCGCGGAAATCGCCGCCGACATATTGCGCATATTGCGGGATGGTGCTGTCGGCCTTGCTGCGGAAGCCGCCGAGTTGCTTCTCCACCTCGCGCACGAAATTGTCGTGCTTGATGTCGCCGGCAGCCACGATCACCATCCGTTCGGCGCCATATTGGCGTTCGATGAAATCGTGCAGCTGCTTGGAGGTGAAGGATTTGACGGTTTCCGGCGTGCCCAGGATCGAGCGGCCGATGGTCTGGTGGCGAAAGGCCGTCTCGGTGAAACGGTCGAAGACGATATCGTCTGGCGTATCGTGGGCGGCGCCGATCTCCTGCAGGATGACGTGCTGCTCGCGCTCGAGCTCCTGCGGGTCGAATTCGGACTCCTGCAGGATGTCGGCGAGGATGTCGACGGCCAGCGGCACGTCGTCGCTGAGCACCCTGGCGTAGTAGGATGTGGTCTCGACACTGGTGGCGGCATTGATCTCGCCGCCGACATCCTCGATTTCCGAGGCGATTTCGAAGGCCGTCCGTCGCTTCGTGCCCTTGAACGCCATGTGCTCGAGCAGATGGGCCATGCCATGCTCTTCGTCACGTTCATTGCGGGCACCGGACTTGACCCAGGCACCCAAGGCAACCGATTCGATACTTGGAAGGGTTTCGGTGGCGACTGTCAGGCCGTTCGACAGACGGCTTACCTCAACACCCATATGGTTCGTACTCCCTAACGCGCCGCCCGCGCGCGGCGGCTGACGTAATCTTCCACCATTTTCAGGTCGGATGGAAGTACCGTGTATTTTTCCTCAAATGTCATCAATCCCCCTAGCCATGCGGGCAGGGCCGGCGAGACGCCGCTGGCGGCCTCGACGGCGGCCGGGAATTTTGCCGGGTGCGCCGTGCCCAGCACCACCATCGGCACGGCGCTTGCCGCCTTGCCCGCCGCGACATGCACGGCTGCCGCCGTGTGCGGGTCGAGCAGGTAATTGCTGGCCGCGAGCGTCGCACGGATGGTGGCGGCGACCTCGTCCATGGTGGCGCGGCCGGCATCGAACTCGGACCGCATCCCATTGATTTCACGGGCCTCAATGGTGAAGGCGCCGGACTGCTTCAGGCCATCCATGTAGCGTCGCACGGTCGCCGCGTCGCGGTTGGAGGCTTCGAACAGCAGGCGTTCGAAATTCGACGAAACCTGGATGTCCATCGAAGGCGAAGTGGTCGCAAAGACACCCTTGGTGCGGTACTCGCCGGTGGCGAAAGTGCGCGCCAATATGTCGTTGTCGTTGGTGGCGATGACCAGCCGTTCGATCGGCAGGCCCATCTTCTTGGCGGCATAGCCGGCGAAGATATCGCCGAAATTGCCGGTCGGGACGGTGAACGACACCGGTCTGTCCGGCGCGCCGAGCGACAGGGCCGAGGAGAAATAGTAGACGATCTGGGCCATGATGCGCGCCCAGTTGATCGAATTGACCCCCGACAGCGCCACCCGGTCACGGAAGGCGTGGTCGTTGAACATGTCCTTGAGCAGCCCCTGGCAGTCGTCGAAATTGCCTTCGATCGCTAGCGCATGGACGTTTTCGGCCTTCGACGTCGTCATCTGCCGCTGCTGCACCGGCGAAACGCGGCCATGCGGGAACAGGATGAAGATGTCGGTGCGGCTGCGCCCGGCAAAGGCGTCGATCGCCGCGCCGCCGGTGTCGCCTGACGTGGCGCCGACGATGGTGGCATGCTGGTCGCGTTCGGCAAGCACATGGTCCATCAGCCGGGCGAGCAGCTGCATCGCCACATCCTTGAATGCCAGCGTCGGCCCATGGAAGAGTTCGAGGACAAACGTGTTGGGGCCGGTCTGGACAAGCGGGCAGACCGCCTCGTGACGGAACGTGGCATAGGCTTCGCGCACCAGGCGCTCGAAGACCGGCGCCGGAATTTCGCCGCCAAGGAACGGCGACAGCACGCGGATCGCGAGATCGGGATAGGCAAGGCCACGCATGGCACGGATATCGGAAGCTGAAAACTGCGGCCACTCGCGCGGCACGTAAAGCCCGCCATCGCGTGCCAGCCCCGCCAGCACGGCATCGGAAAATCCAAGCGCGGGTGCTTCCCCGCGCGTACTCACATATTGCATATCTCAGTCCCGTTGCCGCTTGGCTTTTCCGTTCACCACAAGGTGGTTAATTTCTGTGCCGGCTCCAGTCGCATTTTTGCCGCGCCGTTGATATACGTCACCAGCTTTACGAGAGGGAAGTGCAGTTTCATGGCGTTTCGTACATCAAGTGGCCGCTTTTTGGCGGGTCTTGCGCTCACCGGCTTTATGCTCGCCGCCGCCGGCTGCCAATCGGGCGACAATGGCATCCTTAACCTCGGTTTCGGCAAGAAGGACCCGACGGCGCCTCCGCCTCCGCAGGATCCCAAGATTCTGGCCAGCCAGCTGAACGCCTATTGCCCGCGGGTGACGGTGCGCGACGGCACGGCCTTTTTCAACACCTATGCCAACGAGGTCAAGAAGGCCAAGCCGAAGCTCAAGAAGACCGGCGACGCCGCCGCGGATGCCGCGGCGCAGGCCGCGGCTGACGCCGCCGCTGCCACACCGCCTGATGATTCCGCGAGGATCATTTACCAGGCGTCGATTTCCGACGTGACCCGCGATTGCAGCCGTGCCGACGGACAGCTGACGATGAAGATAGCGGTTGCCGGCAAGATCGTGCCGGGAGCGAAGTTTACGCCCGGCACCATCACCATGCCGATCCGCACCGCGGTGATGCACGGCACCGACGTGCTCTATTCGCAGATTCACCAGTACCAGGTCCAGGTCACCGATCCGTCGGTCGCCACCCAGTTCGTCTTCACCGATTCCAATGTCGTCGTGCCGGCACCGACGGCGCAGGATTATCAGGTCTATGCCGGCTATGACGAAACCGCGCCGAAGGCGACGGACAAGCCGAAGAAGACCCACAGGAAGAGGGCCGCGGCGACAAACTAGTCGGGGTCTAGTCCTGATACTTTAAGGGCAACGTGCGTGGCGGCGCACGGTGCTCAGGCGTCGGCCGACCATTCCGAAAGCGCCGCGATCACGCTTTTCAGCTCTGCCCAGCGGCGGATCACCGTTTCGGCGCCGGCCTCGGTCAGCGCGTCGGCATGGCCAGGGTAGCTGTGGCTGGCGCCGGTGAAGCCGATCACCCGCATGCCGGCTGCCTTGGCGCCGGCGACGCCGTGCACGGAATCCTCGATGACGAAAGTGTTGGCTGGGTTCGCGCCGAGTCTTTCCGCCGCGAACAGGAACACGTCCGGCGCGGGTTTGGTCTTTTTGCTCGGTATTTCCAGTGCCGAGAAGATGCGGCCGGCGAAGAAGGTCAGCAGATGCACTTTCTCCAGCATGAATTCTATCCGCTCCGAGCGTGAGTTGGAGCAGATGCAGCGTTGCGCCGTGACCGAGGCGACCGCCTCGCGCACGCCCTCGATGGCACGCACATCGCTGCGCAGTTTGCGGTCGACGAGCTCTTCGGCGCGGTCGATCAGCGACGCCTGGAACGGAATCTTGGACTTCTCCTCGATCCGCATCAGTATGTCCTTGAACGTCAGGCCCGCATAGCTTTCGGCAATCTCCTCGGCCGAGATTTCATATCCGGCGAGCGTTATCAGCTCGGCCTCGACCCGCGCGGCGATGATTTCGGAATCGACGAGCACGCCGTCGCAATCGAAGATGACAAGGTCTGGCTGGGGCATGGTGATCCGGACAAAGAAAGGATGAAGCGGCCAGGAAGGCCTCAGGCGGCGCGGCATACACCAATGGCCCGGCCTTCGCAAACCTGGCAGGCGATCGCGCCGGCCTTCACCGAATATTTACGCTGATCGGTAACCATAACGGGGAGTAAACAGTAACGCGTGCCTTGGGTGTAAAAATGTCTGCCGTGCGTCTTCTCCACGAGTTGTCCCACGCTCCCCAGCAATCCGAATGGCTGGACACGATCCTCAAGGGCGACTGCGTCGCGGCTCTCGACCGCCTGCCCGAAAAGTCGATCGACGTCATCTTCGCCGATCCGCCCTACAATCTGCAGCTCGACGGCGATCTGCACCGGCCCGACCAGTCCAAGGTTGACGCGGTCGACGATCATTGGGACCAGTTCGAGAATTTTGAGGCCTATGACGCCTTCACCCGCGCCTGGCTTTTGGCGGCGCGCCGCGTGCTGAAGCCCAACGGCACCATCTGGGTCATCGGCTCCTATCACAACATCTTCCGGGTCGGCGCCAAGATGCAGGATCTGGGCTTCTGGATCCTCAACGACGTGGTCTGGCGCAAGACCAATCCGATGCCGAATTTCCGTGGCCGCCGTTTTCAGAACGCGCATGAGACGATGATCTGGGCTTCCCGGGACCAGAAGGGCAAGGGCTATACGTTCAACTACGAGGCGCTGAAGGCGTCCAACGACGACATCCAGATGCGCTCCGACTGGCTGTTCCCGATCTGCACCGGCGGCGAGCGGCTGAAGAACGACAATGGCGACAAGCTGCACCCGACGCAGAAGCCGGAAGCGCTGCTCGCCCGCATCATGATGGCCTCGACCAAGCCCGGCGACATCGTGCTCGACCCCTTCTTCGGCTCCGGCACGACAGGTGCGGTCGCCAAGCGTCTTGGTCGCCATTTCGTCGGCATTGAGCGCGAGCAGGCCTATATCGACGCCGCCAACGAGCGTATCGATGCGGTGCGGCCGCTGGAGGATGCTGATCTGACGGTGTTAACCGGCAAGCGCGCCGAGCCGCGCGTCGCCTTCGTCAGCCTTCTCGACACCGGGCTGATGCAGCCGGGCGTCACGCTGTACGACGCCAAGAAGCGCTGGGCGGCCAAGGTGCGCGCCGACGGCACGGTGGCGATCGGCGACAGCGCCGGCTCGATCCACAAGATCGGCGCCGAAGTGCAGGGGCTGGACGCCTGCAATGGCTGGACCTTCTGGCATTATGAGCGCAGCGGCGGGCTGACCCCGATCGACGAACTGCGCCGCATCGCCCGTCTCGGCATGGAGCGGGCAGGGGGCTGACCCCCTGCCGAATTATCGCGTATTGCGTTGGATCAAAATCTCAGCGCATCGCCGCAAGCGATTCAGATCGCGCCTTGATTCCCAAGCGTTCAAGATCTGCTTGAAGCGTCCTGGCATCGGTGAACAGCACGGCTTGCCAGCCCGCGGCCTTGGCGCCGTCGACATTCTTCGGGCTGTCGTCGATGAACAGCGTCGCCGAGGGTTCGAGCCCGAACGCAGCCACGTGATGGTCATAAATGTCACGATCCGGCTTGATCTTGCCGATCTCGCCGGAGATGGTCACGCCGCGTGGCCGATTGAGGAAATCGAAGCGTTCGCGGGCTTCCGCCAGAGTGTCGGAGGCGAAGTTGGTCAGCATGGTCACATCATGGCCGCTCTCGATCAGGCCAAGCATGATGGCGACGCTGTCGTCATAGGCATGCGGCACCATGTCGTGCCAGTGGCGGCGGAAATTGCGGATGTTTTCCGCATGGTCGGGATAGTCCGCAATCAGCAGCGCCTCGGCCTCTTCCCAGCTCCGGCCGCGATCCTGCTCGATGTTCCAGTCATGCGTGCAGACATTGTCGAAGAACCACTTTCTTTCTTCGGCATCGGGGATGAGGCGGCTGAACGGAATGTCTGGATCGTAGTGGATCAGCACGCGGCCGATGTCGAAAACGATGTGGCGGATCTCGGTCATGAAGCCTCTTTCAATGCGGGCGTTGCTTTTTCGTCGCGCCGGGTATCGCAGCCTCGATTGCCTTTTTCATGACAGTGGGCAGGGCCTCCCCGGAAATCTCGTGGGCGTGCGACCAGAAATGCCCAGCCGGCGCATCACCTTTGATGTGAGCGTGAAAGACTTCGAGCTCGAGGGCGAAATGGGTGAAGACATGCGTGATTGTGCCGGCGCTTCGCCAGTCACCGGGAAAGGGCGCCGCCGCCTGCGTGGTGGCACCGTCCACCCGCGCCGTCCAGCCCGTTGTCGGCACCTCGGTCATGCCGCCAAGCAAACCTTTCTCCGGCCGTTTGCGCAGAAGTATGGCACCATCCTCACGCATGGCGACGAAAGCAGCACCGCGTCGCTGCGGCTTGTCGGCTTTTGGCAGCCGCACCGGGAAGTTTTCAGGGTCGCCCGAAACGACGGCACTACAGCTCTCGCGCAGCGGGCACAGCATGCAGCGCGGCCGGCGCGGGGTGCAGATCGTGGCACCGAGATCCATCATCGCCTGGGCGAAATCGCCCGGCCTTGCCGCCGGCACCATGGCCTCGACAAGGGCGCGTATCTCGGTCTTGGCTTCGCTGAGTGGCGTCGTGATCGAAAACAGCCTCGATATGACGCGTTCGACATTGCCGTCGACCACGGCGGCGGGGCGGTCGAAGGCGATCGCCGTGATCGCCGCCGAAGTGTAGGCGCCGATGCCGGGCAGGTCTCTCAAACCGGCCTCGGTGTCGGGAAACCGGCCGCCGCGTGCCGCCACCAGATCGGCGCAGGCCTTGAGGTTGCGGGCGCGGGAGTAATAGCCGAGCCCGGCCCAGGCCTTCATCACGTCCTCGGTCGGCGCCGCGGCCAGTGCCTCGACATCGGGCCATTTCTCGACAAAGGCTCGAAAATAGGATTTCACCGCCTCGACTGTGGTCTGCTGCAGCATGACTTCGGACAGCCAGATGCGGTAGGGATCGGGCCGCACGCCGCGTGCATGCTCGCGCGGGCTCACCCGCCACGGCAGCTCGCGATGATGCACGTCGTACCAGGCGAGCAGGCGCGACGCGGTATCGTCCGGCATTGCCTTGCGTGCCTGGGTCTTGCGGGTCTGGTCTGCTGGTGCCATTGATCGTGTATTGGCCTTGCCGGTAATCTGCTGGGGTCGCGGCTGGAGAACGTACATGGCAGGGAGAACGCCCTACGGCAATCCCGTTCCGGTGAGCGATCTTGCCACCAAAATCCTCGACCCGGTGCTGCGCAAACGGGCAGGCATCTCGATTGGTCTCGTCCAGTCCTGGGAAGAGATCGCCGGGCCGCGCCTGGCCAGCCGCTCGCGGCCTGAGAAAATTCAATGGCCACGCCGCCTGCATGAGGATGATCCGTTCGAGCCGGCGGTATTGGTCATTGCCTGTGAAGGCATGGCAGCACTTCATCTGCAGCACGAGACCGGCGAGATCATCAACCGGGTCAACGCTTTCCTCGGCTTTACGGCAATAGGCCGCATCAGGATCGTGCAAAAACCGGTGACGACGGACAAGGGACGGCCTAAACCGACCTTCAGGCCGTTGACGGCGGCGGAGCAGACCAGACTGTCCAGTACGGTCGAACTGATCGAGGATGACGGGCTGCGCGCCTCGCTGGAAAGGCTTGGCGCAACCATTTTGGGTGAAAGGAAGTCAAAAACCCCTTGAAGACAGTCATGGATTTGTCGTCAACATCTCGCATTCGTGATCGCCTTTGTCAGGTTTCACGATTGGATTGGGGATGGAGATGCCTTAATTCGCGCCAACTCTCGCCTTTTCGTGCCTTTGCATTGCAAAATTCAACCCTTGTCAGGTGATTCGTATGAACCGTCTTCCGTTCGGCAAAAGTCTGTCTCGCAGAAACGTCCTGTCTTCGCTGGCCGCCATTCCGGCGGTGGCCCTGCTTGCCGCCTGCAGCGACTCCGGCGAGCAGGCCAAGGCGGCGGATGTGAAGCCCGCGGATCCGGCCGCTCCCGCAAAGCCCGCCACGCCGGCTGCCGCCAAGGTTCCCGAATCCCAGGGCAATGTCGATATGGCAGAACTGTTGAAGCCGGGCGCGCTGCCTGACAAGCAGCTCGGCAAGGATGACGCCAAGGTCACCATCGTCGAATACGCCTCGATGACCTGCCCGCATTGCGCGCATTTCGCCGAAACCACCTTCCCGGACCTGAAGACGAAGTACATCGACACCGGCAAGGCACGCTATATCCTGCGCGAATTCCCGTTCGACCCGAGCGCGGAAGCCGGTTTCATGCTGGCGCGCTGCGCCAAGGACAACTATTTCCCGATGGTGGACGTGCTGTTCAGGCAGCAGGCGAACTGGGTTGGCGTGTCGAACACCAAGGATGCGCTGCTGCAAATCTCGAAGCTCGCCGGTTTTACACAGGAGTCCTTCGAGGCCTGCTTGACGGACCAGAAACTTCTGGACGATGTGAGATCGGTCCAGAAGCGCGGCGCCAATGAATTCAAGGTCGACTCGACACCGACCTTCTTCATCAACGGTAAGACCTACAAAGGGGCGATGTCGATTGAGGAAATGTCGGCCATCATCGACCCTCTGCTCTGACGCTTGCGCAGCGCTGAAGCGGCAGCGCTTCGGCGTGCCCATCCATTTGCCTTGTCGCGGGCTCTATTCGCAAAACCGCGGAACACTTTTGCGGAACCCGCTTGCGGGGCGGCGCGAATGAAGTTTTCGCGCCTTCGCCTCCTCGGTTTCAAGTCCTTCGTCGAGCCCGGCGAGTTCGTCATCGAACGCGGCCTCACGGGTATTGTCGGGCCGAACGGCTGCGGCAAGTCGAACCTTGTCGAGGCGTTGCGCTGGGTGATGGGCGAAAGCTCCTACAAAAACATGCGCGCGTCCGGCATGGACGACGTCATCTTTTCCGGTTCAGGCACGCGGCCCGCCCGCAACACCGCCGAAGTCACGCTTTTCCTCGACAACAGTGATCGTTCGGCGCCCGCTGCGTTCAACGATGCCGACGAGTTGCAGGTGTCGCGCCGCATCGAGCGCGAGGCCGGCTCGCTCTACCGCATCAATGGCAAGGAAGCGCGCGCCAAGGATGTGCAGCTTCTGTTCGCTGATCAGTCGACTGGCGCGCGCTCGCCGTCGATGGTCGGGCAGGGCCGCATCGGTGAACTGATCCAGGCCAAGCCGCAGGCGCGCCGCGCGCTGCTCGAAGAGGCCGCCGGCATTTCCGGCCTGCACACCCGCCGCCACGAGGCGGAACTGCGGCTGAAGGCGGCCGAACAGAATTTGGAACGCCTGGACGACGTCGTCGGCGAGTTGGAAAGCCAGATCGAAAGCCTGAAGCGCCAGGCGCGCCAGGCCTCGCGCTTCAAGAACCTGTCGGCCGATATCCGCAAGGCCGAAGCGACATTGCTGCATCTGCGCTGGACGCTCGCCAAGACACAGGAAGGCGAGGCACGTTCCGCGCTGGCTGTTGCCACGGCACTCGTCGGCGACCGCGCCGCCGCGCAGATGAACGCGGCCAAGGAGCAGGGCATCAGCGCTCATCGCCTGCCCGATCTGCGCGACGCGGAAGCCGCCGCTGCCGCCGCCTTCCAGCGCCTGTCGATCGCCAGGTCGCAGATCGAGGAGGAAGCCGGCCGCATTCGCAACCGCCAGGCCGAAATCGAGCGCCGCCTGCAGCAGCTCGACGGCGACATCGCTCGCGAGGAGCGGATGGTGCGCGACAATGCCGATGTCCTCGAACGGCTGCGCACCGAAGAAGCCACGCTGAATTCCGAGAACGCCGGCGCCGCGGAGCGCGAGGCCACCACCCGCGCGGCTTTCGAACAGGCGGCATCGACGCTGGCGCAAAGCGAAGCCAGGCTTGCCGCGCTGACCGCCGAACGGGCCGAGGCCGCCGCTTCGCGCCATCAGATCGAGCGCACGCTGCGCGAAACGGCCGAGCGCCGCGACCGCTTCGCCCGCCAGCTCGCCGAGGTCGACCGCGAATTGTCGGATATCCTCTCCAAGGTCGCCGGCCTGCCGGATCCGGCCGAAAAGCGCGTGCTGGTCGAACAGGCCATGGCGCTGCTGGAAGAATCCGAAGCCGCCGTGGCGCAGGCCGAACAATCGGTCATCGATGCCCGAGCCGACGAAAGCGCTGCCCGCCCGCCGCTTCAGGACGCCAGGGCCGAACTGGCGCGGATCGAGACCGAAGCACGCACGCTGGCCAAGATCCTCAATGCCGCCAGTGGCGATCTCTTCCCTTCGGTACTGGAGCAAATCAGCGTCGAGCGCGGCTTCGAGACGGCGCTGGGTGCTGCCCTTGGCGAAGACCTCGACGTGCCGCTCGACCGCAGCGCGCCTGCGCATTGGGGCGAAAGCCAGATCCAGCCGGGCGACGCGGCACTGCCGGAAGGCATCAAGAGCCTGGCCAGCGTGGTTCGCGCCCCGGCGCAGCTTGCCCGCCGCCTGGCGCAGATCGGCATCGTCGAGGCCGCTGACGGCCGCCGGCTGCAGGCGCTGCTTGCGCCCGGCCAGCGACTGGTCAGCCGTGAAGGCGCGCTCTGGCGCTGGGACGGCCTGACCGCCAGCGCCGATGCGCCGACGGCCGCCGCACAAAGGCTGGCGCAGAAGAACCGGCTTGCCGAACTTGATGCCGAAGCAGTGCAAGCGACACTTGTGCTGCGCCAGGCTGAGGAGGCGCTAGCACGGGCCGAGCAGGCGCTTCGCCAGGCAAGCGAGGCCGAACGCAACACGCGCCAGGCTGGACGCGACGCTCAGCACCGGCTGGATGCGGCCCGCAATGCGCTGGCCGAGGCCGAAAAGGCCGGCGGCGAGCTGGCGAGCCGGCGCGCGGCACTCGATGAGGCGCGCGCGCGCATCGTCGACAGCCATGAGGAAACCTCGGCGGCCTTCGTCGAGGCCGAAATGCTGCTGCAGGACGCGCCCGATCTCGGCGACCTGCAATTGCAGCTTGAACAGTCCTCGGCCAATGTCTCCCGCGACCGCGCCACGCTTGCCGACGCGCGGGCCGTCCATGAAGGGCTGCGGCGCGAGGCCGAGGCGCGGACGCGCCGGCTCGATGCCATCGGTGCCGAGCGCAGCAACTGGCTGGTACGCGCCGAAAACGCCTCGACCCAGATCGCCTCGCTCGGCGAGCGCAAGGCCGAGGCCGAGGCCGAGCGCGAACGGCTGGCCGATGCGCCCGATGAGATCGATGCCAAGCGGCGCGCGCTGCTGTCGCAGCTCACCGAGGCCGAGACCTTGCGCAAGGCGGCCGCCGACCGGCTGCAGGAAGCGGAAAACCGGCAGGCCGAACTGGACAAGGGAGCCACATCGGCCATCCAGTCGCTGGCCGAGGCGCGTGAGACCCGTGCCCGCGCCGAGGAAAGGCTGACGGCGGCCGACGAGCGCCGGCTCGAGGTCGAGGCGCGTATCCAGGAAACGCTGAACACGCCGCCGCATCTGGTCATCCGCCATACCGGCCTGGAAGCCGACGACCCGATCCCCGAAATGGCCGAGATAGAACGCCAGCTTGACCGGTTGAAGATCGAGCGCGAACGGCTCGGCGCCGTCAATCTGCGCGCCGAGGAAGAGCAGAAGGAGCTCTCCGACCGGCTCGAAGCGATCGTTACCGAGCGCGAGGATATCATCGAGGCGATCCGCAAGCTGCGGCAGGCGATCCAGAGCCTCAACCGCGAAGGCCGCGAGCGGCTGCTCGCCGCCTTCGATGTGGTCAACAGCCACTTCCAGCGGCTGTTCTCGCATCTGTTCGGCGGCGGCACGGCGGAATTGCAGCTGATCGAGTCCGACGATCCGCTCGAGGCAGGGCTTGAAATCCTTGCCCGCCCGCCCGGCAAGAAGCCGCAGACCATGACGCTGCTGTCCGGTGGCGAGCAGGCGCTGACGGCGATGTCGCTGATCTTCGCCGTCTTCCTGACCAACCCGGCGCCGATCTGCGTGCTCGACGAAGTCGACGCGCCGCTCGACGATCACAATGTCGAGCGCTTCTGCAATCTTATGGACGAGATGGCCAAGACCACCGAGACGCGCTTCGTCATCATCACCCACAATCCGATCACCATGGCACGCATGGACCGGCTGTTTGGCGTGACCATGGCCGAGCAGGGCGTCAGCCAGCTCGTTTCGGTCGACCTTCAGGCCGCCGAGGCGATGCGCGAGGCGAGCTGAAGCGTTCGGATTGGCGGCTCCGGCCAGCAGAGCAGGGTGCGGTTGGCTATCAGCCTTTGCGGCGCATGACCCAATTTACACACAGCGCGACCACGAGGCCGCCCGCAATGCCGATGCAATCGGCAACCCAGTCGAACATGTCGAGATCGCGGTCTATCAGCGTCGTGCCCTGAAGGACTTCGATGGCGGCCCCGACCAGCGCCAGGAAAATGACCAGCGTGACTATGCGCCTGGGCCAGCCAAGAGCTCCAAGAGCAGCCAGGGTGGCGAATGCGCTGGCGTGATTGACCCTGTCATTTTCGAAACCGATATCGAACCCGAATTCCTGAAGCTCGGGCACTGGCAGTAGTGCGAGGACCAGAACCGCAACGAGCGTGACGATAAAGGCGGTCGATATGGCCACCGAACAAAAGTTCATCTGCTCCAACAATCTTCGAAGAGAGCTGACATCGGTCCGAGGCCTTGAGCCGCAGGACGATCCAGGCCAAGCACGGATCAGGCCTCGGCGCAACCATCCGGTGGCAATGGGATGGCTGGGGCGCCAGGATTCGAACCTGGGAATGTCGGTACCAAAAACCGATGCCTTACCACTTGGCGACGCCCCAATAGCCGTCAGAGTCGCTTGTGCGGCGCGTTATTAGCAGAGCAGCCGAAAAGCACAATGGTTATGAGCGATGGCAGGAACGCCCAAATCGAGCAATCCACAAATGCCACCTGATCCCATTCGGGAAGGCTATTGCCCCCAGACAGCCAGCTCGTTGCCGGCCGGATCGACGAAGTGGAAGCGCCGGCCGCCGGGAAACGGGAAGATCGGCTTGATGATCGTGCCGCCTGCACTTTCGACGGCGCCCAGGGTTTCCTCGAGGTCGTCGCTATAGAGCACTGGCAGTGGCTGGGCAGGTGCTTCCGCGGTATCCGCCTGAAAACCGCCATCCAGACCCTCGGCAAAGGCCGAATAGGTCGGCCCGTAGTCGGTGAACGACCAGGCAAAGGCGGCACTGTAGAAAGCCTTCAACCGGTCCAGCGTGCCGCCGGTCGCCGGCATTTCCAGATAGTCGAGCTTTCCAGTCAGTTTCATGGGGCACCTTTTTGTTCCCTTTATGTTCTAGTCATCAAGTGGTGAGGTGGCAAGTCCTTTTGACGCATGCCGAAGCGAGGCTTTTTCTTAATCGATTGTAGCGGCGGGACGGCTCTGCCGGCGCTTGCCTTTCGCACTGCAGCATCATATCGCTCCAAAGTCGGACCAGGGTGGAACTTTCCGTTTCGCCAATCTTTCCAATCTCCTGCAACCGGAGAGCAAAGCATGACCAAATGGGTTTTCACCTTTGGCGATGGTGCGGCGGAAGGCCGTGCCGGCGACAAGAATCTGCTGGGCGGCAAGGGAGCCAACCTGGCCGAGATGTGCAGCCTGGGCCTGCCGGTGCCGCCAGGCTTCACCATAACCACCGAGGTCTGCAATGCCTATTATGCCAATGGCCGCGCCTATCCGGCGGGGCTGGAAGGCGATGTCGCGGTCGCGCTCGATCACATCGGCCGGCTGACCGGCCGCCGGTTCGGCGATCCTTCGAAGCTGCTGCTGGTGTCGGTGCGCTCCGGAGCTCGCGCCTCGATGCCGGGCATGATGGATACCGTGCTCAATCTTGGCCTCAACGACGAAACGGTCGAGGCGCTGGCCACCGATTCCGGCGATGCGCGCTTTGCCTATGACAGCTACCGCCGCTTCATCCAGATGTATTCCGATGTCGTCATGGGCCTCGATCACGAGGTGTTCGAGGAAATCCTCGAAGACCAGAAGGCAAGCCTCGGCCATGAGCTCGACACCGAACTGACGGCCATCGAATGGCAAGGCGTCATCGAGCTCTACAAGGCCAAGGTCGAGGAAGAGCTCGGCAGGCCGTTCCCGCAGGATCCGCAGGAGCAGCTCTGGGGCGCCATCGGCGCGGTGTTCTCGAGCTGGATGAACAACCGCGCCATCACCTATCGTCGCCTGCACGACATCCCAGAAAGCTGGGGCACGGCGGTCAACGTCCAGGCCATGGTGTTCGGCAATATGGGCGAGACCTCGGCCACCGGCGTCGCCTTCACGCGCAACCCTTCGACCGGCGAAAAGCAGCTCTATGGCGAATTCCTGGTGAACGCACAGGGCGAGGATGTCGTCGCCGGCATCCGCACGCCGCAGAACATCACCGAAGCCGCCCGCATCGCAGCCGGTTCCGACAAGCCGTCGCTGCAGAAGCTGATGCCGGACGCCTTCCAATCCTTCGTCACCATCTCCGACAGCCTGGAAAAGCACTATCGCGACATGCAGGACCTCGAATTTACCATCGAGCGCGGCAAGTTGTGGATGTTGCAGACCCGCTCGGGCAAGCGCACCGCCAAGGCGGCGCTGAAGATTGCCGTCGAAATGGCAAGGGACGGCCTGATCACGAAGGAGGAAGCCGTCGCCCGCATCGATCCGGCCTCGCTCGACCAATTGCTGCACCCGACCATCGACCCGAAGGCCGCGCGCGACGTCATCGGCGTCGGCCTGCCGGCCTCGCCGGGCGCTGCCACCGGCGAGATCGTCTTTTCCTCCGGCGATGCCGAGGATCTCAAGGCCCAGGGCCGCAAGGCGATCCTGGTGCGCATCGAGACCAGCCCCGAGGACATCCACGGCATGCACGCCGCGGAAGGTATCCTGACCACGCGCGGAGGCATGACCAGCCATGCCGCCGTCGTCGCGCGCGGCATGGGCAAGCCTTGCGTGTCTGGCGCCGGCTCGCTGCGCGTCGACTACAAGGCCGGCACGCTGCTCTCGATGGGGCAGACCTTCCGCAAGGGCGACATCATCACTATCGACGGCGGCAACGGCCAGGTGCTGAAGGGCGCCGTGGCGATGCTGCAGCCCGAACTGTCCGGCGATTTTGCCGCCATCATGGAATGGGCGGACGCCGTGCGCCGCATGAAGGTGCGCACCAATGCCGAAACCCCGCTCGATGCCCGCATGGCGCGTTCTTTCGGCGCTGAAGGCATCGGTCTCTGCCGCACCGAGCACATGTTCTTCGACGGCGCCCGCATCGTCGCCATGCGCGAGATGATCCTGGCCGACACCGAAAAGGATCGGCGCGCCGCCCTTGCCAAGCTTCTGCCCATGCAGCGCTCGGATTTCCTGGAATTGTTCGAGATCATGGCCGGCCTGCCGGTGACAATACGCTTGCTCGATCCGCCGCTGCATGAATTCCTGCCCAAGACCGAGGCCGAAATCGCCGAGGTCGCGGCCGTCATGAATGTGTCGCCCGACAAGCTCAGGCAGCGCACCGAGGCCTTGCACGAATTCAATCCGATGCTCGGCCATCGCGGCTGCCGGCTGGCCGTCTCCTATCCCGAGATCGCCGAGATGCAGGCACGCGCCATTTTCGAGGCCGCCGTCGAGGCCGGCCAGAAGGCCGGCGCGCTGGTCGTCCCCGAAATCATGGTGCCGCTGGTCGGCCTGGTGAAGGAGCTCGACTATGTGAAGGCGCGCATCGATGCGGTCGCCAAGAGCGTCATGGAGGAGAGCGGCGTCAAGATCGACTACCTCACCGGCACGATGATCGAACTGCCGCGCGCGGCGATCCGCGCCCATGTCATCGCCGCTACAGCCGAGTTCTTCTCCTTCGGCACCAATGACCTCACCCAGACCACGTTCGGCATCTCGCGCGACGATGCGGCCTCG
Organism: Mesorhizobium sp. 131-3-5; assembly: GCF_016756575.1. Lineage (NCBI taxonomy): Bacteria > Pseudomonadati > Pseudomonadota > Alphaproteobacteria > Hyphomicrobiales > Phyllobacteriaceae > Mesorhizobium > Mesorhizobium sp. 131-3-5. Next base: position 5,483,091 of record NZ_AP023254.1, on the reverse strand, counting down.
TTCCTGGAGACCTACCGCCAGAAAGGCATCATCGAGCAGGATCCATTCGTCTCGCTCGACATCGACGGCGTTGGGGAATTGGTGCGCATGGCCGCGCAAAAGGGCAGGGCGACGCGCCCCGACATCAAGCTCGGCATCTGCGGCGAACATGGCGGCGACCCGGCATCGATCCGCTTCTGCGAGGAGGTCGGGCTCGACTATGTGTCGTGCTCGCCCTATCGCGTGCCGATCGCCAGGCTGGCGGCCGCGCAGGCCGCGGTAAAGGTGGCGAAAGCGGGGCGCGGATAGGGAGATCAGGCATTGCGTAATCGCACCGAGATGAAGCGGCAACGCGCTGTCTGAAGGGCAACGGCTCGTCAGGCTGCCGAAATGGCGCGTGCACCAGGGCAGTCAAATTGCCGCGCCATGCATTTTTCTGCTATCCATCGTCCGATTTCCGCCTTCATGCGGGTCTTTGGATGCCGGCTTGAAATCGCCAATCAGGAATTCGGTTTGATGCGTCTGCTGCAAAGACATCTCTGCATGATCGCCATGTCGTTGGTGGCTGTATCGAGCGCCCATGCCGCGACGCTGGTCGAGCCCACGCTGCACATCAAGCCTGCGGCGAGCGGAGCGGGCCGCGTTGCGCTCACGTTCGATGCTTGCGACGGACGGACCGACACACGCATTCTCTCGGCCCTGGTGGAAAACAAGATCCCCGCCACCATTTTCGTCACCGGCATCTGGCTGAGGCGCAATGCCGCGGCCGTCGAGATCATGCGGGCGCATCCAGACCTTTTCGAACTGGAAAATCACGGCGGCCGCCACATTCCGGCGGTCGACACGCCACAGAAGATCTATGGCATAAAGAGTGCCGGCAGCCCGGATGCCGTGCTGGCCGAAGTCGAGTCGGGGGCCGCGGCGCTCGCCAGGACCGGCGAGCCGACGCCCAAATGGTTCCGCGGTGCAACTGCCGAATACAGCCCCTCGGCGATCGCGATGATCCGCAAGCTCGGCTTCAAGATTGCCGGCTTCTCGATCAATGGCGATGGCGGTTCGCTGCTCGGCGCCAAGGAAACCGCCAAGCGCATCGCCGCGGCCAAGGACGGCGACGTCATCATCTCACACATCAACCAGCCAACCCACGCCGCCGGCGAGGGCGTGGTGCAGGGCCTGCTGGCGCTGAAAGCCAAAGGCATGATCTTCGTGCGCCTCGACGATGCCGACGGCACAGGCAATCACGGCACCACGGACTAATTCCGCAGGACGAGCTGGAACTGACCCCTACTCAACCCGGCGTGGCTTCGATTGTCACCTTGCTGGCGTAGAAAGCACCGTGGTCGCGGATTTCGGTCATTTCGTCGAAAGGCCGCTCATAGGCCCACATCGCGTTCTGACCGGCTTCGCCGGCAGGCAGCACGCTCCAATAGCTGGCATCGCCCTTGTAAGGGCAATGGGTCGAGTGTTCGGTGCCGCTCAGCCTGTCGAAATCGATGTCGGCGAACGGAATGTAGAAGACGGCGGGATAGGGCGCTTCGCTCAGGACCTTGGCCTTCGTGGACGACGCGATGACCGTATCGCCAGCGCGCACCGTGACGGCGCCGACATAGGGTTTGATGGTGATGATCTTGTCGGGGTTGCGCTGGAAGCCGGGTGCCGGGTTGGCGATCTTGTCCATGCTGGTTCTCCTTGCGTGGCCCCTTAAAGTGTGGCGGGCACAGCTGTTGCGCAAGGTGGGTTCACATCACGAAAACAGGCGCGCCAATCACCAAGGCGTGGCGCTGCAGCGCTTCGAGTGGCAGCCGTGGCTCAGGCGGCGGTCTTGAATGCGTCCATCAGTCCGGCATAGGCGGCCGCGATGCCCGCAACCGGGTTGCTGCTCCTGGAAACGGTCTCGACCTTCAGCGAGCCGCCGCCGGTCGGCAAGGTGAGCAGCAGGAACTGGCGATTGCCTCCAGCGCCGACGGATGCGGCCGCGACGTGCTGGCCTTCCCCCTCGTTCTGGACGCACATCTTGAACAGGAGCGTGCCGCCGACCGCTTCGAGCGCGCCGCCGACAACTTCAACAAATTCGTCTTCGGAAACAGTCTTTTCGTCCGGCACCAGATCGGCCAGGCTTTCGGCAAGTGTGCTCTCAAGGGCTTTGTCGTCGAGCTGCGTGTCCATGCGAACCTCTTTCAGTCGCCAATCGCCCCCTTTACCCGTTAACGAAGCTTAACGCCGACGATGGCCGGATTGTGGCGGATTTCCCAGTCATTTCGTGGGATAGGACACCGTAGCGCCTGCAGTGTTTTCGACCGTCCTGCCATCGCGGTGGCACGAATGCCCAGCAGTCCAAAATCCAAAACATGTCAAAAATCAACTGCTTGCCGTTGCGGCACGGACCCTGAAATTCGTGTCCCGCGCGAGCGGGTGACTGGACAATCCGCCGGTTCGCTTCACAATGCGCCAAAGCTACGACGCAAAATGCGCGAGGGAGGAGGAACCGGATGCTGGGGCTGATGCAGGAATGGCCGCTGCTGTGCCACAAGCTTATCGACAACGCCGAACGGCAGCATGGGGTGCGCGAGATCGTATCGCGCTCGATCGAGGGGCCCATCGTGCGCACCACCTACGCCGACATCCATCGTCGTTCTCTCAAGGTCGCCCAGCGGCTGGAGCGGGACGGCTATGGCTTGGGCGACCGTATCGCCACGCTGGCCTGGAACACGGCGCGCCACCTCGAGGCCTGGTACGGCATCATGGGCGTCGGCGCGATCTATCACACGCTCAATCCGCGCCTGTTTCCCGAGCAGATCGTCTGGATCATGAACCATGCCGAGGACAAGGCGGTCTTCGTCGACCTCACCTTCATTCCTTTGCTGGAAAAGATCGCCGGTGCCGTCAAATCGCTGAAGAAGGTGATCGTGCTGACCGACAAGGCGCACATGCCACAGACGACCTTGCCCAATGCCGTCGCCTATGAGGACTGGCTTGACGAGGCCGATGGTGACTTCGCCTGGAAGGCCTTCGACGAAGGCACCGCCGCCGGCATGTGCTACACATCAGGCACCACAGGCGATCCCAAGGGCGTCGTCTACAGCCACCGCTCGAACGTGCTGCACGCCATGATCGCCGCCATGCCCGACGCGATGGGGCTGTCGTCGCGCGACACGATCCTGCCGGTTGTGCCGATGTTCCACGCCAATGCCTGGGGCCTTGGCCAGAGCGGGCCGATGATCGGCGCCAAGCTGGTCATGCCCGGCTGCAAGATGGATGGCGCCTCGATCTATGAGTTGCTCGACACCGAGAAGGTAACCTTCAGCGCCGCCGTACCGACCGTCTGGATGATGCTGCTGCAATATCTGGAGGAGACTGGCAAGAAGCTTCCCTATCTCAACAAGGTCGTCATCGGCGGTTCTGCCTGTCCACGCGCGATCATGACGAAGTTCCATGACGATTACGGTGTCGAGGTCATCCATGCCTGGGGCATGACTGAAATGTCGCCGCTCGGCACGCTGTGCACCTTGAAGCCGGAATATACCGCTCTCCAGGGCGAGGCTCGGCTTGATATCAAGCAAAAGCAGGGCTACCCGCCCTTCGGCGTTGAAATGAAGGTGACCGATGACGAGAACAATGCGCAACCCTGGGATGGCAAGACCTTTGGCCGCCTGAAAGTGCGCGGCCCGGCCGTCGCTCGCGCCTATTATGGTGGCGCCGGGGCGGAGCAATTCGATGAGGACGGCTGGTTCGATACCGGAGATGTCGCTCACATCGACGCCGGCGGCTACATGCAGATCACCGATCGTGCCAAGGACGTCATCAAGTCCGGCGGCGAATGGATTTCGACCATCGATCTCGAGAATCTGGCCGTCGGCCACCCGGACGTGGCGGAAGCTGCGGCGATCGGCGTCCATCATTCGAAATGGGGCGAGCGGCCCTTGCTGGTCGTCGTTACCAAGCCCGGCAAGGAGCCGACCAAGGCGGATATTCTCCACTTCATGGATGGCAAGGTGGCCAAGTGGTGGATGCCCGACGATGTCGCCTTCGTCGGCGAAATACCGCATACCGCCACCGGCAAGATCCAGAAGATCACCTTGCGCCAGCAGTTCAGGGACTACCGCTTGCCGACGGATTGAGGGGATGTTGCGTGTTTCGGCTTCAAGCCGCCGCGAAAAGGCACTAAACCTCCGTCCGGGTTGGGGCAACGCAGAGAACCATGGTTAGCATTCCCGAACGGCGAACGTCGAAGGCTGCCGGCTGGTCGCGGCGCACGGCCGCGTTTTCAGCGGTGCTTTTGCTGACCGACTTTGCCGGCCACCGCTTCGATCTCGTCGAGACGCCGGTGTTCCTGTGGGTGCTCGGCATCGTCGCGCTGCTCGCGGCGCTGGCGCTGCTGTTCGCCGCCTTTGCCTTTTCGAGACTATGGAAATTCGGCGATCGCGGCGGCCGCGACCTGACCGTCGGCGCCTTGCTGGCACTGCTGGTGCTGGGCCCCTATGGCGTTGCCGCCTACTGGGCGACGATCTATCCGCCGCTCAGGGACATTTCGACCGATTTCGATGAGCCGCCCGCGCTCGACGTCAGCGAGCGGACAAAGGACATGAATGTGCTGTCCCCATCGACGCCGGGCGAACAGAGGCTGCAGGCCGACAGCTATCCATTGGTCACCGCGCGCAGCTACGACCTGCCATTCGAGACCATCGTCAATGCCGTCGAAACCGTGCTCGACCGGCGCAGCTGGGATCTTTCCGAACCCTATCCCGACCTTGCCGGGCAAAGCGACGTGACCATCACCGCTGTCGCCAAGGGTTTCGTGCTCGGCCTTCCGGCCGATGTGGCGATCCGCGTGACGGACGATGGCGATAGCGTGATCGTCGACATGCGGTCGGCCTCGCGTTACGGCCGCTACGACCTTGGTGACAATGCCGCGCGCATCACCGATTTCCTGGCGGAACTGGATCAGGAAGTCGCCGGCCAGGTCGGAGCGGCTCCGGCCGAATAGGCATTTTCCCACGGATCCAGCGCCTTCGGGAGCCCCCCGGGGGCAGGCCCTATCGGGTTGGGATGAAAATGCCGTCGATAGCGGGGGCGGCGTCTGTCGATACCATCCCGCGCGCCACCAGGTCCTCGAGATGGGCAAGTACCGACAGTCCGGCGGCACCATGCAGCCGGGGATCGGTGTCGCGATAGATCGCCTTCACCATGTCGGGAATCGTCCGGTCGCCGGCTCTGACCCGCTCCAATATGGCCCGCTCGCGCATCTTGCGATGGGTCTTCAGTCCCCGCATGAAAGCGCGCGGCTTCGTCACCGGCCCGCCGTGCCCAGGCAGCAGCAGGCGGTCGTCGCGCTCGATCATGCGGTCCAGCGACGCCATGTAATCGGCCATGGCCCCGTCCGGCGGCGCGACAATCGATGTCGCCCACGCCATGACATGATCGGCCGAAAACAGGATGCCGGTTTCTTCCAGCGCGAACACCGCGTGATTGGCGGTGTGGCCGGGGGTCAGAACCGTACGGATCGCCCAGCCGTCGCCGGCGACCAACGCGCCGTCCGGGAGTGCGATGTCGGGAATGAAAGCGGTGTCGGCGCTGGCGTCGAGCGCATTGGTCTCGCCGATATGCAGTGGCCTCGCCGGCCGGTGCGGCCCTTCCGCCATCACCAAAGCACCGGTGCGCTCCTTCAGCCGGGCCGCCAGCGGGGAATGGTCGCGATGCGTGTGGCTGACGAAGATATGGCTGACCGGCCTGCCGGCGATCACACCGAGCAAGGTCTGAAGATGCGCCTCGTCATCCGGCCCGGGATCGATGACCGCCAGCGTGTCGCGCCCGATGACATAGCTGTTGGTGCCATGAAAGGTGAAGGGGCTGGGGTTCCGGACCGTGACGCGCTGCACGTCCGGGCCGACGTTCACGCCCTGGCCGTAGTGCGGATCGAAGCTGGTATCGAATTTGAGAGCCATGTCGGCACATTGTTCCCGGAACGGCAAAACCGATTGCCGCATAGCACGCAAGCCAATATAGGAAAACGCAGGACCGCGATTATAGGATCGCGCTAGACCGAATGGGGAAGACCATGGCAACTGCAACGACGATGCGCCCGCTTGTTTCTCTGGCTTTGCCGCAGGAAGGCGCGGCGCGACTGGCAACACAGCTTTTCCTGGCGATTGCCGGAACGCTGCTGCTGACCCTGTCGGCCAAGACCAAGGTTGTGCTGGGGCCCGTCGACATCTCGATGCAGACGCTCGCCGTCTTGCTGATCGCCGCGGCCTTCGGCCTTCGCCTCGGCGTCGCCACGCTGCTGCTCTACATGGCGGAAGGCGCCATGGGCTTCCCGGTCTTCCAGGGCACGCCTGAGAAGGGCATTGGCCTTGCCTACATGGTCGGCCCGACGGGTGGCTATCTCGCGGGCTTTGTCGTCATGGCGGCGATTGTCGGCTGGGCCGCGGATCGCGGCTGGGATCGCCACCCGATCAAGCTTTTCAACGCTATGCTGGTTGCCGAAGTGGTGATGATGGCGATGGGCTTTGCCTGGCTGGCGTTGCTGATCGGCCCGGAAAAGTCCTGGCAGTTCGGCGTCGTGCCGTTCATCGTCGGCGACCTCATCAAGGTTGCGCTGGCGGCAAGCCTTGTGCCGGCCGTCTGGTCGCTGCTGAAACGCTCCTGAGGTCTGTAGGAAGATTGGCGTGCCATAGACGTCAGGGATCCATTCCCGAGGATGGGCGCTTCCGATGAAGGTTCTGGTCACCGGCGCCGCCGGCTTCATAGGCTATCATGTCGCCAGGCGGCTTCTGGAGCGTGGCGACGAGGTTGTCGGCATCGACAGCGTCAACGACTACTATGACCCGCGGATCAAGCAGGCGCGGCTGCGGCTGCTGGCCGAAGCCAGCCAACGCACCAATGCCGGCTATCATTTCATCCACGGCAATCTTGCAAACAGCGAAATCGTGGACGGCTGCTTTGCCGCTCACGGCTTTGATCGGGTGATCCATCTCGCCGCCCAGGCAGGGGTGCGCTACAGCCTGGAAAACCCGCGCGCCTATGTCGAAAGCAACATCGTCGCTTTCACCAACATGCTGGAGGCCTGCCGCAATGCCGGCATAGCGCACCTGACCTATGCCAGCACCTCGAGCGTTTACGGCGCCAACACCGACATGCCGTTTTCCGAGCACCGCCCGGCCGATCATCCGCTGCAGTTCTACGCCGCGACCAAGCGCGCCAACGAGCTGATGGCGCACAGCTACAGCCATCTGTTCGGGCTGCCGACGACCGGGCTGCGGTTCTTCACCGTGTATGGCCCCTGGGGGCGCCCCGACATGGCGCTGTTCCTGTTCACCAGGAGCATTCTGGCCGGCGAGCCGATCAAGCTGTTCAACAATGGCAACCACACGCGCGATTTCACCTATATCGACGACATCGCCGAAGGTGTGATCCGGACCAGCGACAGCCCTGCAGCCGGCAATCCCGCCTGGGATTCCGGTCATCCGGATCCGGCAACGAGCAGCGCGCCCTGGCGCATCTTCAACATCGGCAACAACAATCCGGTGAGGCTGACCGCCTATGTCGAGGCGTTGGAAAGCGCGCTTGGCCGCAAGGCCGTCATAGAACTCTTGCCGCTGCAGGCCGGCGACGTGCCGGACACATTCGCCGACACTTCCGCGCTGCAGGAGGCTGTTGGCTACCGCCCCGGCACGTCCGTGGCAGACGGGGTAGGGCGGTTCGTCGAGTGGTACCAGGCGTATTTTGGGTAGGGGTGGCGGAGGTCATGTCCTGGCGTGCGAAACAGACCTCTCCTGTGCCGGGTGCCGCATTGACAAGCCATTGAATGAAACCTAAGCACGGTCGATCAGGGCCGGGGGGCTCAGCATGTCAAGGAGAGCTTCTTGAAAGGAATTATCCTTGCTGGAGGCAGTGGAACGCGTCTTTATCCACTGACATTAGCAGTCTCTAAGCAAATCCTTCCGATATACGACAAGCCGATGATTTATTATCCGCTGAGCGTACTGATGCTCGCGGGAATCCGTGAGATTCTGATTGTTTCGACGCCGCGTGATCTGCCGGCTTTTCGTGATTTACTCGGCGACGGATCGGAGTTCGGGCTGGCGTTCTCCTACGCCGAGCAGCCGCAGCCCAATGGTCTTGCGGAAGCTTTCATTATCGGCCGTGATTTCATCGGCAAAGACAGTGTCTCGATGATTCTTGGCGACAACATATATTTCGGTGACGGCCTGTCGCAGCTTTGCCGCGCCGCCGCTGCGCGCGAAGCGGGTGCTTCGGTGTTCGCCTACCATGTCGAGGATCCCGAGCGCTATGGTGTTGTGTCCTTCGACAGGGCAACCGGAACCGCGCTGACGATTGAGGAAAAGCCGCAGAAGCCGAAGTCGAACTGGGCAGTCACCGGTCTCTATTTCTACGACAATGACGTGGTCGACATCGCCCCGACGATCCGCCCCTCGGCGCGAGGCGAGCTCGAGATCACGGCTGTCAACAATGTCTATCTCGAGCGCGGCAAGCTGCACGTGCACCGTTTGGGACGTGGCTATGCCTGGCTCGACACCGGCACGCACGACAGTTTGCACGAAGCCTCTTCTTTCGTGCGCACGATCGAACATCGGCAGGGCATCAAGGTTGCTTGCCCTGAGGAGATCGCCTTCGAGCAGGGCTGGTTGACGGCAGAGCAAGTGCTGCAACGCGCAACTCGGTTGGGCAAAAATGAATATGCCGCCTATCTGCGGCGGCGCGTCGCCGATCTGTTGGAGGGCTAAGCTTTGGAGATCAGGTCCCTCGGCATCGATGGCGTGCTGGAAATCGTTCCCAAGCGACATGGCGATGCACGCGGCTTCTTCATGGAAACCTACAATGCCGAGCGGTTTTCGCAGGCGGGCATCGACTTGGTTTTCGTCCAGGACAACCACTCCTATTCCGCTACGGCAGGCGTCTTGCGAGGGCTTCACTACCAGCTCGAGCCGCGGGCCCAGGACAAGCTGCTGCGCGTCATTCGCGGCAGTATCCTCGACGTCGCAGTCGATATCCGCCGTGGTTCGAAAACCTTTGGGAAGTGGGTAGCCTGCGAGATTTCGGCCGAAAAGGGCAATCAGATTCTGGTGCCGAAGGGTTTCGCGCATGGCTTTGTGACGCTCGTGCCCGACACCGAGGTTCTCTATAAGGTTACCGACACCTATTCGCCCGAGCACGATCGGTCTGTTCGCTTCGATGATCCCATCATCGGCATCGAATGGCCTTCAGTGGCTGGCGGATTCCAGCTTTCGGACAAGGACCTCAAGGCGCCGGTGCTCGCCGAGGCCGAAGTGTTTGCCTGATGGGCATGAGGATAGCGGCATGAATTTTCTGGTGACAGGCGGGGCTGGCTTCATCGGTTCGGCGGTGTGTCGGCATCTGTGCGCCAATCCGGCCTATAGGGTGACCAATCTCGACAAGCTCACCTATGCCGGCAACCTGGCCTCGCTGCGGCAAATCGAGAACGCGCACAATTATCGCTTCGCCCAGGTCGATATATGCGACGAGAAAGCGGTGCTCGACATAATGCGCCGTGACGATATCGACATCGTCATGAACCTTGCCGCCGAGAGCCATGTCGACCGCTCGATCGATGGGCCTGGCGCCTTCATCGAGACCAACATCGTCGGCACCTACCGCATCCTCAATGCGGCGCTCGAATACTGGCGCGGCCTTGACGACGACAGGAAGGGCCGCTTCCGCTTCCATCACGTGTCGACCGATGAAGTGTTCGGCGACCTGCCTTTCGATGGCGGCATGTTCGTCGAGGAGACGCCTTACGCGCCGTCCTCGCCCTATTCGGCCTCGAAGGCGGCCTCGGACCATCTGGTCCGCGCCTGGCACGAGACCTACGGCCTGCCGGTCGTGCTCTCCAACTGTTCGAACAATTACGGCCCCTATCATTTTCCCGAAAAACTGATCCCGCTCGTCATCCTCAACGCGCTCGACGAAAAGCCGCTGCCGGTCTATGGCGCCGGTGCCAATGTGCGCGACTGGCTGTTCGTCGAGGATCACGCCCGAGCCCTGGAACTGGTCGCCACCAAGGGCACGCCGGGCGAGAGCTACAATGTCGGCGGCAATTCGGAGCGGACAAACCTCAGCGTCGTCGAGACGATCTGCGACCTGCTCGACAGCAGACGTCCCCGGGCCGGCGGCAAGAGCTACCGTGACCTGATTTCCTTCGTCACCGACCGCCCCGGCCATGACCGCCGCTACGCCATCGACGCATCGAAGATAAGCCGGGACCTCGGCTGGGTGCCCAACGAGAATTTCGACAGCGGCCTGGCCAGAACCGTGGACTGGTACCTCGACAACAAATGGTGGTGGGGGCCAATCCGCGAGCAGAACTATGCCGGCGAAAGACTGGGCGAAGCCCGCAAGGGGGCCGCATGAGGCTCGTTGTCACCGGACGCGAAGGCCAGGTTGTGTCGAGCCTTCTGGAGGCCGGCCAGCTTGCCGGTGTAGACGTCATCGCCATTGGCCGTCCGCAGCTCGACCTGGCAAACCCCGACACCGTGATCGAAGCCATTGCTGCGGCCAGGCCTGACGTCGTCGTCTCGGCTGCCGCCTACACGGCCGTGGATCAGGCCGAGGATGAGCCCGATCTGGCATTCAGGGTGAACGCCGTCGGCGCCGGCAAGGTGGCGCAAGCCGCGGCGCGGCTTGGCGTTCCCGTCATCCACCTTTCGACCGACTACGTCTTCGACGGCAGCGCTTCCGGTAGCTATGTCGAAACCGATGCGACCGCGCCAGCCAGCGTATACGGCGCTACCAAGCTCGCCGGCGAACAGGCGGTGGCCGCCGCCAATCCGCGCAACCTGATCCTGCGTACCGCCTGGGTCTACAGTCCGTTCGGCAAGAATTTCGTCAAAACCATGCTTCGGCTTGCGGCCGACCGCGACGAGATCTCAGTGGTGGCCGATCAATGGGGAAATCCCACCTCAGCGCTGGATATCGCCGATGCGATCCTGCATGCCGCGGCCACGCTGCACCGCAACAAGCACTTCGCCGCGTTCGGCATCTATCACCTGGCCGGCACCGGCGAGGCCAACTGGAGCGGCTTTGCCCGTCATATCCTCGACACGAGCCGCGTGTCTGGCGGTCCTTCAGCGCGGGTCCGCGACATTACGACGACGGACTACCCGACCAAGGCACGACGCCCTGCCAATTCCCGGCTATCGAGCGCGAAGTTCGCCTCCGCCTTCGGCTGGTCTGCGCCGGACTGGCGGCTTTCGACGGAAGCAGTGGTGCGTCGGGTCCTGCCCTGAGAGACGCGAACCCGCGCAAGGCAAAACCGGCCACCGGCGCAGGGCAATACCGGCAAGCTCAGAACAGATGTCGGTCAATGTCGGCGGCCCCCGCCATCCGGCTCGTGACCAATGCATAATGGCTCCCTGAGCGAGTTCGCCTGAACGCCATGAACTCGGCGCCGCCCGGAGCTCCTCGCGCCGTTTTTGTCAGCCGCAAAAACAGCATATTTTGCCAAAGCAGGTAGCGCGCGGAAGCAAAGTTCTTTAGGTCCATATGGAATACGGCAGCCTATCAGCCTTGCGGAAAGAAGAGGGTGGATTGTCAAAGCTTATTATTCAAATCCCATGCTTGAATGAGGAGGGGACGCTCGCCGTCACACTGGCCGATCTGCCGCGTCAGGTCGCGGGTTTCAGCACGGTGGAATGGCTCGTAATCGATGATGGCTCCACCGACCGCACGGTCGAGGTCGCCCGGGAAAACGGCGTCGATCACGTGGTCTCGCTGCCCCATAATCAGGGGCTTGCCAAAGCGTTCATGACCGGCATCGAAACCGCGCTGAAACTGGGCGCGGACGTCATCGTCAACACCGATGCGGACAACCAGTACGATGCCTCCTGCATTCCCGATCTCGTCCGGCCAATACTGGAGAAAAAAGCTCAGATCGTCATCGGCGCAAGGCCGATCAGCGAGATAGAGCATTTTTCACCGGTCAAGAAATTTCTGCAGAAGCTTGGCAGCTTCGTTGTCAAGCTTGCCAGTGGCACGACGGTCCCTGACGCCCCGAGCGGTTTCCGGGCCATTCATCGCGACGCGGCGATACAGCTCAATGTCTTCAACCGCTATACCTATACGCTGGAAACGATCATCCAGGCGGGGCGCAGGAACATCCCGATCACCTCGGTGCCGATCCGCGTCAACGGCGATCTTCGACCCTCGCGGCTGGTCAAGAGCATACCGAGCTATGTGCGGCGCTCGTTGATAACGGTCGTGAGGATTTTTGTCGTCTATAGCCCGCTGCGCTTCTTCTCGACATGTGCGGCAATCGTCGCCGCGCCGGGGGTGATCGGGGTTATCCGGTTCCTTGTCCACTATTTGATGGGCGAAGGCAGTGGCAACATCCAGTCACTCGTTCTGTCCAGCGCCTTGCTCGCGATTGCCGGCATTCTTGCGATGAGCGGCATCATTTCCGAGCTCATCGCGGTCAACAGGCAATTGCTTGAAGAAATAAGGATCAGGCAATTGCAGCAAGAGTATGGTGCAAGGGCCAGGGTCCGGTCGTTTGCGATGGAGAGCAAAATCAAGAATGAAAGTGTAGGCGGAACGATATAAGATGAATGATACGCCGGTCGCTTACGATAACGTTCCAGGTAATTACTATGATAAGTACAACACCCGGAATCCGGTTGCGCGATATTTGATGGATGGCTTTTTAAGTAGCTTCGATGCGTTGACGGCCGAGACAGGCGTTCGCAATGCCTACGAGGTCGGCTGTGGCGAAGGAAATTTGTCCATTCGACTTCATGATCGGGGGTGGAACGTCCGCGGCAGCGATCTGGAAGGCGTCAGTGTTTCGCAGGCCAATGAGCAATGCGTCAAGCGTGGGATAGCGCCGTTGTTTGAAACGCGCTCGCTTTTCGAACTGACGCCGCAGGCGAACTCCGCTGAATTGGTAATATGCTGTGAGGTTCTCGAGCATGTTCCAAATACGCAACAAGCGCTCTCGGTCCTGAAATCGCTTGGCAAGCCGTATCTCCTTGTCAGCGTGCCGCGAGAGCCGATCTGGCGGGTCCTGAATGTCGCCAGGGGAAAATATGTAACCCAGTTTGGCAACACGCCAGGGCATATCAATCACTGGTCATCCGCGTCTTTCATCGATCTGTTGAGCAAGACGCTAAAGGTCGTGAAAGTCAGCAAGCCCTTTCCCTGGACCATGGTCCTTTGCCGCTGTGACTGAGCCAACGCAGACGGCACAGCCACCCAAAAGCAGCAGGCTCAGGCTAAAGTCTTTAGTTCGCCTTGGAGCGATGGCCGTCAGTCTCGCGGCGCTCGTCTTCGTGGGGCTGGCGATCCATCGCTCCTTCGGCGATGTGCAACGCCAGTTCGTTTCCCCGCTCTTCTTGATCGCCATATTGGGGTGCGCTGTCGCTTATGCAGTCATTCTGCAACTGGTCGGTATCGCCTGGTACCGGTTCCTGGTTCTCGTCGATGGGGCTTCGTTTGGATTGGGTCGTGCGCTTGCCATTTTTGGACGGATACAGGTTTACAAATACCTGCCGAGCAATGTGATGCATATGGTTGGTCGTTTTGCCCTTGCCCGCAACGCCGGGGCGTCGAACAGAGCGCTTGCCGTTGCCCAAATAGGTGAATTGTCCATCACCGTTCTGGCTGCCGGGGCGTTGGGTGCATTGCTGGCGGGGCCGATTTTCCAAAGCGCGTATCGACAGTATGGTCCACACAATCCTACTTTGACTTTGGGATTGGTCGCCGCCGGTCTTTTGGCGCTTGCGATCGGGATGGGACTATTTTTCCGCTTCAGGATGGCCGACATCGGTGGCAGAGCGCTTGTGGTATGTGCTGAAGCGTTTTTCCTTTATGCACTGTTTTTCATTGGCAATGGGCTGCTGATCGTCGCGCTTTCTAGGACCTTGAACGATACGAGCCATATGGCCGAGTTGATCGGCATAGGAGCGGTGGCCTGGCTCATTGGCTTTGTCGTTCCGGGCGCGCCAGGCGGGCTTGGCGTGCGCGAGGCCGTTCTGATCATGGGGCTTGCTGCCGCGGGTCTGCCGGCCCCATCGGCCACCGCGGTTGCCCTCGGCAACCGGCTTGTCACCGTTCTTGGGGATTGCCTGGTCGCCTTGGTAGAGTTGGCTATCCGAAAAGGGAAAAGCGCATGACGCGGCAAATGACGGCGACATCCGTGCAAGACACCCATATGCCGGACCGGGTTCCGCTTTTGCGACACATCATTTCGATGGTGCTTCTTTTCGCTCTTGTCCTGGGGATCGTGGGCGTGAATCCTTTTCGGCAAACGCTGGCGCCGATGGATCTGCTGTTGGCCTATCCAGGATGGGACAATGCCGGGATCGACACTCCACTTGTCAACATAGAGCGTTCCGACGCATTGGATCATCGGCTGCCAAACTGGCGGGAGTTCAGGCGAGAGTTGCGGGAAGGGCATATCCCACTATGGAACCCCCTCCATCAACTCGGTGCGGCTGGCATCCAGGCACCGATTTATGAAGGCCTTTCAATACCTTTTTTAGTTTATGCCCTCACGCCGAACGAGGCTATGGGTTACACGTTCGCAATTCTGTCGAATTATCTCCTGGCTGCTTTCGGCGCCTATTTTCTGTTGTTTTTCATGTTCGGAAATCGTGTGGCCGCGGTTTTTGGTGCCATGGTATTTGCATTTTGCGGTTTCAACATCGCCTGGGCACATTGGCCGCACGTGACGACCGGCGCTCTAATTCCATGGGTGCTCGCTACCCAACTTCGATATTGGCAAACAGGCCGTTTGAGTTGGGCCTTGGGGTTCTCCTTCAGCGTGGCCCTGATGGCCCTGGGCGGCTTTCCATTTGTTGCCCTCCTTGGAACCCTCTCATCTCTGACACTGGCGGTCATACTCCTCTGGACCGAACTCTGGAGCGCCGGCATCAACCAGCTTGCGATCAGGCGAGCTATGGGGCTGGGATGCGCAGGTATTGCCGGTGCGTTCCTCGCCCTTCCAGGTCTCTTGCAAGTCAAGGGCATTCTAGGTTCAACTGATCTATCGAGCCGAACAGGTGGAACGTGGTTCACGCCCTACGATATCATTTATATGTTCGGCTTCGACTTTGTGAATCATTTCCGCGTTGAGCGCATCTTTTCGGCTGGAGCACCTGCCGCTCTCCTTGCTCTTCTTGCACTATGTCTTATTTTTAAGTTTCCTAATCGGTTTGCTTTTTTTGGGCTAATCGTGGCAATATTCATGCTGGCGACTGTTTTTGGGGCGGCGCCCGCCGAGTTAGTGGAGGCAATTCCGGGGTTTGGCTTCAATGCATGGAGCAGAGGGTCAATATTATTCGGAGTGTCGGCAGCTATATTGTCGTCTTACTCACTCTCAATCATATTACCTTCTATGGAGTCTGTATCGCCTTTAAAAATTAATTCGTCTTATAAATTGCATACAGTGCTATTTCTGTGTGTATTGCAGGCAATTAATCTAGGATATTGGTTCAGGCAGTATAATGCGAGACCTGATATCGATACGTTCTTTCCAATCACTCCATCTTTATCCTATGTTTTATCTAAGATTTTGCCGGGTCAAAGTGTTGTAGCGGATAACAGCTTTCATGTATCTGGTTTTCTATCAAATTATGGATTGCCAGAGTTATTTGCTCATGGCTTTCGTACCGATGCTCAAAGAAAGATAATCGCGGACATATTGCCTTCCTTTCAGACAACATACACGGCATCAGTCATTCAATGCTCCGACATTAATTTCTCCAGCCGAGACATTACCTACGCCGCGATCCGTTTCCTCCTTATTAAAGACAACTGTGTCGACTTGGATTACGAAACCGCTGGCACGGGTCAGCGAGCTACTCTCCCTCTTAACAGCGGTGCCCTTAACGGTGACTTGTTAATCGACAAGTCCATGAACGCTACGAATGTACAGGTGCTGCTCGCAACCTATGATCAGGATTTCGCCCCTTCTGCAGTGACGCTTGATCTTTACCGGGATGCACTCCTCGTAGCCCATGCTGAATTGCCCCCGGAGGCGATACGCAACAACCAATTCGCCACCTTTCGTTTCAATCAAGATATCCCTCTTACGGCCGGAACCTATCGGTACGTCATTTCAATGATCAAGCCGGATAGCGAGAAGCCGCTCAGTGCATGGGCCTTCGAAACCGCTGGAGGAGCAACTTATCAAATTGGGTCGAGTGTATTTCCCGGCATGCCAATGATTAAGATTGGCGACAGGGTTCGTACTCCACGGAATTTCTCGACGGCGTCGGTAGAGCCGGGCATTAGCGTTATCGAAAATCATGCGGTTTCAGGTTCGGCCTATTATGTGAATGATTTGAGCGGACAACCGGACGCGGATTTTGGCCCTGTGCACCTTGCGACATATCGACCGGATGACCTGACGGTGGAATATTCGGGCGCAACCCATGGATGGGTCGTTTTCCCAATTCGCATCAATGAGGATTGGCGAGCCACGCTGGATGGAAAGCCTGTGGAATTGAAGAAGTTTCTGGAGTTTTTTCCCGCTGTGGAGGTGAGCGGACGAAGCAAGATTCGTTTCTATTACGATAGCAGTCACTTGCTGAAAACGCTGGAGCTTTGCATTGCTGGTTTTGCAGCATCAGTCATTCTCCTAATCGTGGTAAATCGCAGAACCTCTGGGTCCCAAACGGGTTCTTTGA
Source organism: Mesorhizobium sp. 131-3-5 (assembly GCF_016756575.1). Lineage (NCBI taxonomy): Bacteria > Pseudomonadati > Pseudomonadota > Alphaproteobacteria > Hyphomicrobiales > Phyllobacteriaceae > Mesorhizobium > Mesorhizobium sp. 131-3-5. The sequence continues at coordinate 5,466,451 of NZ_AP023254.1, read as the reverse complement.
ATGCGGCTGAATGAGCATCGGACTAACGGGCGGCGGAATATGCTTCGCCCCCCTGGCTCAGGGCGTTAGTCTAAACCACGACCTGGTGAGTGATATTACACCACCGCCGGGGACGCGATTCCAACCGAATATGCAGCAGCGACTCTTGACGTTTTTTGTGATGTCAGTTCATTGCCGGACTGTCTGAAGCAGGTAATGTTTGATGACAACAGGGCAAGTTTTGCGACACTCGATATAGGAGGAATTGGGTTTTGGCGGATCAAGCGTCGCAGGGAATATTTTCTCCCGCCCTTCGTTTGGCGAGGATAACCAAGGCTCGGCCTTGGTTGCGTGGCGACACACTTGACGTCGGGTGCGGAAGCGGAGCGCTCGCCTCGTTCGTTGAGGTGGATCAATATTTCGGATACGACTACGATGCGGATTCGGTCGAGTTGGCTCGCCAGTCCTATCCAAAACACCAATTCGGCACTGTACTTCCTGAAGGCCGGCGATTTGACACAGTCATTGCTCTTGCATTGCTGGAGCATCTCGAGGATCCAGCAGATCATCTCAATGAGTGGCGATCGCTTCTTGCTCCGGGCGGTCGCATTGTATTGACAACGCCGCACAAAGCATTCCGGAGGGTTCACGATCTGGGGGCCGCAGTTCGTCTATTCAGCCCAGACGCTGCCGACGAGCATGAGGAAATGTTCGATCGGACTTCGCTAGCGAAGTTGGGCAAAACTTGTGGCATGCGTCTGTCTCATTATGAGCGATTTTTGCTGTGGGCCAATCAGCTGGCAGTCTTCGAGCCGGTTCCCGATTAACTGAATAACGCTGGATTCCAACCGGCAGGTAGAATTACCGCGTTTACACCCAACACGATGCGCAACAATTCGTGTTCCAAGTTGGGTATCTATAGTTCGTGAAAGCTGGGAGGCCGTCGCCCAGTCGCCAAAATGTGAACATTTGTGGGGCGGCAGAGCCATGACGCTGGCGACGACGCGAACCAAATCAATGCAACTGTCATGCCGAGTATGTCGTGAAACGCAGCAAAAGGCAGCACGTCTTTAGCCCACAAGCCGCCTAAAACGAGCAGATAGCGGACAGCTTTTGATTTTTGCCCTCACCACTTCCTGCGTTAGTGCGACCGCAGTACCTATCCGCCAACAGTGTCGCCACCATTCACCATCCATCGCTGGTGAAGGTTTGAATTTGACATTTGAGAAACAGCCCTGCGTAAAGCAGGGCTCAAAACCTCAAATTCACTCACCAGAGCGGATGCCGAACTTGACGTGTGAATCCCGATCCAGCTGGAGCTGGACCTCTTTTGTCTATTCAAATGGGATCGACGCTGATAACGAACGGCCAAGTCAATGAAACGGGAATGCTATCTGAATGTCTAAAACATGCGTGGTGACGGGCGGAGCTGGATTCATTGGATGCGCGTTGTCCGCCAAATTGGCAAACCGTTTCGATCGCGTGGTTGTCATCGACAGTTTGCATCCGCAGATCCACGCAGAGCGAAAGCGTCCCGCCGACCTTGATCCGCGCGTTGAACTCGTGGTTGCCGATGTGACCGAGGCCTCGACCTGGCCGCAGGCACTGGAAACCATCCGACCTGAAGTTGTGGTGCATCTAGCTGCCGAAACGGGCACGGGTCAGTCGCTCACGGAGGCCTCTCGCCACGCAATAGCAAATGTTCTTGGCACCACCCGCATGTTGGATGCTTTCGCCACGGCATCGCACGTTCCTGAGCGTTTTGTCCTGGCTTCGAGCCGCGCGGTCTATGGAGAAGGGGCATGGCGGTCCAGGAAAACAGGCGAGATAACGTATCCCGGTCAGAGATCGAAACAGCAGCTCGAACGCGCGGAGTGGGATTTTGCCGGGCTCGAACCTCTGCCGATGGACGCGGTAACAACGATACCGAACCCAACCAGCATCTACGGAGCAACGAAACTAACCCAGGAACAGATATTGCGGGCTTGGGCCCTTTCGTTCGGAACAGCTGTCAACGTGCTTCGGCTTCAGAACGTATATGGTCCTGGCCAATCGCTGACCAACAGCTACACGGGAATCGTGTCGTTGTTCATCAGGATGGCGAAGGAAGGCAAGAGCATCCCGGTCTATGAGGACGGGGATATCGGACGCGACTTCGTCTTCATCGATGATGTGGCGTCGGCTCTCGACAAGGCCACGGCCACGGATCTGTCACAGTCGCTCGCCTATGATGTCGGCACCGGGTCCAAGACCACGGTTCTTGACCTGGCAAGGATCGTCGCAAAAAGATACGGGGCGCCGGAACCGCACGTCAACGGCATGTTCCGCAACGGCGACGTTCGCTGCGCTGTCGCCAACATCGACAGGACGGTGCGCGAACTGGAATGGCGACCTTTGAAAAGCGTAGACGAGGGGATCGGTCAGCTTTCCGAGTGGATCGATTCACAAATTGGCTAGAATTATGAGATCGTGACAAGGGAAGCGTTCTGCCGTCGAAAATGCTTCCATGGGAGACGTGGTCCCTATACCACGTGGATGTGATATTTGCAGGGACTTGGCGATGCGGCGTGCGGCGATATTTTTCTTCTATGACGAACGCGGCCAGGTTGATGACTATATATTCTACCTTCTAGAACAATTGCGGCCATTCGTGGAGACGATTATTTTTGTCTCAAACGGGGCAATTTCAAAATCATCGGAAGTCTCACTGCGATCCACGGTTGACGAAACTATCATCCGCGAGAATACAGGATTTGACGTTGGGGCGTATCGCCAAGGGCTCGAGTTCATCGGTTACGACAAGCTCGGCGATTATGATGAAATCCTTTTGCTTAACCACACATTCTACGGACCTGTTTTTCCGTTCTCGGAAATGTTTTCGGAAATGGAACGCCGGGACTGCGATTTTTGGGGCATATCCGGTCACAGGGAAATGGCGCCCAATCCTTTCACCGGGCAAGGGAGCTTGGCTGGCCATCTAAATTCTCATTTCATCGCGATAAGAAGGGCGATGCTTATCTCGATCGCTTTCCGGAATTATTGGGAAAGCATGCCGCCAATTAAAGACTATAAAGACTCGGTGTTGATTCACGAGTCACGTTTTACCAGATTTTTTGAAGATCTTGGATATTCATCTTCGGTATATGTTGAATCGGATGTATACACGTCGAAATATCCGATATTCATTGAAGTCGATGAGACTGTTGCCAACAGGAATCCAATCTTAAAGAGGCGGCTTTTCTTTAATGACCCGATTTTTTTGGAGCAGAATGGCATCGATTTGCCGCGTGCTTTGCGGATGCTCAAAGAGAGATCGGACTACGACCTCAATCTGATTTGGCGCAATGTCCTGCGCTCTTCGGAATTGAGAATCCTCAACACCAACGCGGCGCTGATGAGTGTCTTGCCGGACAAGCGGATTAAAGGCGACGGTACTGCTGCCGACTATGGCAAGATCGCTGTCTGCGCGCATATCTACTACACCGATATGCTCGACGAGATACTGGGCCTGACCGGCAATATCCCGGTACCCTATGATTTCATTGCCACCACGAATACGCCGGAAAAAAAAGCCGAAATCGAAACCGTTTTGGCGAAACGCCCTGGCGTGAAGAACGTCATCGTCCGCGTGGTCGAGCAGAACCGCGGCCGTGACATGTCCTCGCTTTTCATCTCCTTGCGAGATCTGCTTGTCGACGATCGCTATGACCTTGTTTGTCGCCTGCATACAAAAAAATCGCCTCAAGTGCAGTCGTCGATGGGTAACCTGTTCAAGCGGCATATGGTTGACAATCTGCTGCATAGCCGTGGCTACGTGCACAACGTGTTGGATATGTTTCTCGACAATCCTTCGGTCGGCCTGGCCATTCCGCCTATCTTTCATATCTCCTATCCGACAATGGGGTTCTCGTGGTTTGCCAACAAGCCAAAGGTTGAGGAAACCGCGCGGCTTTTGAATATCGACGTCAAGTTCGATGAGAGCACTCCGGTGGCTGCCTATGGCACCATGTTCTGGTTCCGGCCACGCGCCTTGCGCAAAATGTTCGAACACAGGTGGAAATGGGAGGAGTTCAATGCCGAGCCGGATCATGTCGACGGCGGCTTCGCCCATGCGCTGGAGCGGCTGATCGCCTACGCGGTTCAGGATGCTGGATATACAACGCAGCACATTATGTGCGCGCATCAGGCGGAGCACAACTACACCATGCTGGAGTTCAAGCTGCAAAAGCTCGCCAGCTTCATGCCATCAGGCGACTTCCCTTGGCAGAGTCATCTGTTGTCCGAGTGGAAGAAGGCCGGCTATCCCTTGGGAAGCCATGTATCGGCCACTGCGGCACCAATGCCGACGTCGGTGAAGCATTCTCTGGCTGAACTCAATTTGGCCGTCAAAAGCTCTTTGAGGTTCAGGGCGCCTATCCTGTTCAAAGCACTAAGACCGATCTATCGCGGCACGAGGGCGGTTTTGAAACCGAACTCTCGGCGTAGTGGCGGATGATGGCGGGCATCAGACAGGTTCACGGTCTAGTCAGGAGCATCAAGGTGCGTCGTATTGCCGTATTTTCTCTCTACAACGAGCATGGAATTGCCGATGACTATGTCATCTTCCTCCTCGAAAAGCTGCGCGAGTTTGTCGAGAGGATTGTTGTCGTATCCAATGGAAATCTTTCCAAGCTTTCGGAAATAGCAATCAAAGCCAGCTGCGATCAGCTTCTGGTCCGGGAGAACGTGGGATTTGATGTATGGGGATACAAGACCGGTATTGACGCTGTCGGCTTTGACGCTCTTTCCGAGTATGATGAACTTATCCTGCTGAATGACACCTGCTACGGGCCTCTTTTCCCGTTTTCGGAGATGTTTTCGGAAATGGAGCGCCGGAATTGTGATTTCTGGGGCAGCGCTGCCCATTCGAAAGTGACGCCAAATCCGTTTACCGGAACAGGCCATCTGCCCCGCCACCTCACAGCAAACTTCATTGCTGTCCGCGAGAAGATGCTGAAATCACGTGCCTTCAAAACATATTGGGAAAATCTGCCGGCGATCAAAACTTACATCGATGCGATCATGCTTCACGAGTCGCAGTTTACCAAGCATTTTACAGATCTTGGCTACTCGGCGGAAGCGTATGTCGATCCGGATAAGTATGGTTCGCAATATCCGGCGTTTATTAACGTTGATGAGACGATCATCAATCGCTTTCCCTTGCTAAAGCGACGTCCGTTTTTTCATGATCCGACGTTTTTGAATGCTCAAGGCATTGATTTGCCGCGCGCTTTGCGAGTTCTTGAAGAGACATCCGACTACGATCTCAATCTGATTTGGCGCAATGTCCTGCGCACTTCGGAATTGAGGAATCTAAACACCAATGCCGCACTGATGAGCGTTTTGCCCGATGAGCGAGCCAAAGACGGCGACGCTCCTTCCGACTACGGCAAGATCGCTGTCTGCGCGCATATTTACTACACCGATATGCTGGAAGAGATACTGGCGCTGACCGGCAACATCCCGGTGCCCTATGATTTCATTGCCACCACGGATACGCCGGAAAAAAGGGCCGAGATTGAAGCCACACTGGCAAAACGCCCTGGCGTGAAGAACGTCATCGTCCGCATCGTCGAGAAAAATCGCGGTCGTGACATGTCCTCGCTTTTCATTTCCTTGCGCGATCTGCTTGTCGATGACGGCTATGATCTTGTCTGCCGCCTGCATACAAAAAAGTCGCTTCACGTGCAGGCGTCGAGAAGCAACCTGTTCAAGCGGCATATGCTTGAGAATTTGCTGAATACGCGTGGCTATGTCCACAACGTGTTGGACATGTTTCACGACAATCCGTCAGTCGGACTGGCCGTTCCGCCTGTCGTTCATATTTCCTATCCGACCATGGGGCACGCATGGTTGTTCAACAAGCCAAAGGTTGAGGAAACCGCACGGCTTTTGAATATCAAGGTCAAGTTCGATCAGGACACCCCGGTGGCTGCCTATGGCACCATGTTCTGGTTCCGGCCACGCGCCCTGCGCAAAATCTTCGAACACAAGTGGAAATGGGAAGACTTCAATGCCGAGCCAAATGATGTTGACGGCGGCTTGGCCCATGTGCTGGAGCGGCTGATCGCCTACGCGGCTCAGGATGCCGGATATACCACGCGGCACATCATGTGCGCGCATCAGGCGGCGCACAACTACACCATGCTGGAGTTCAAGCTGCAAAAACTTGCCAGCCTGATGCCGTCGGGCGACTTCCCGTGGCAGTGCCATTTGTTGTCTGAGTGGAAGAAGGCCGGTTATCCCGTGGCAAACCATCTACCGCCCGCTGCGTCATCGTCGCAGACGTCGGTAACGTCAGTGAAGCGCTCTCTGGGTAAACTCAATTTGGCCATTAAAAACTCTCTGTGGTTCAGAGCGCCTACCCTGTTCAAAATATTGAGACCGATCTATCGAGCTGTGGCCAAGCCCTAAATCAAACTCCAGGCATGGCGAAACGCTGTGCGCTTTTTCCTGGAAGGCTGGCATCATTTGGCAAGCCGCATGTCGGCGTCGTGTAGAAGATCGCATGTGGCCGGCCTTTTTTGGCGGCACCGAATGGTTTAATGGGTGCGGTCGACGTCCTGCCAGATGGTGCCATTCCAACCAGCGGTCTTGGAATACCTGTTTTTCAACGCTATCACGGGCATCGAGGGCGCAACCTGGAAACACCGCCTCTCGATGATGTTTGCGTGGCAGGATGTGGTTCGGTGCCGCCGGCGATCCCATATCGGAGCGTTCTAATTCTAAGTGCCATCTGCACCAGAGAGAGATTAGGTCGATGAGGCGCCTGGCAATCGCATTTTATTACGATCAAGAAGGCAAGATAGATGAGTATTATTTTCACCTGATTGCATCGATAAGGCCCTTTGTTGAAAAACTGCTGGTCGTTTGCAACGGTCCGGTAGACGACGAGGCCCGATCTCGCCTTTCTGACGCTACCGACAGCTTTCTAATCAGGGAAAACAAGGGGTTCGATGTCTGGGCCTATCGGGCTGCCCTCGAACATATCGGGTGGGATGAGCTTTCACACTTCGACGAGATATTGTTTTTCAACCACACTTTCTACGGGCCGATCTTCCCCTTTTCCGAAATGTTTTCGGAGATGGACCAACGTCACTGTGACTTTTGGGGAATCTCCGCCCACAAGGCGATAAGGCCCAATCCGATCGACGTCAGAAAATCGGAACTGCCCTTCCATCTCAATTCCCATTTCATCGCAGTGCGGCGGTCCTTGCATCAGTCGAAGTCGTTTCGTGACTATTGGACCCGGATGGTGTCCATCAACTCCTATATGGAGTCAGTTGCGAAGCACGAGACGGTGTTCACAGCGCATTTTCAGGCTTTGGGCTACACCTGTTCGGTATTGCTCGATCCGGAACGATACAGGACGCCATACCCGGTTTTCATGGAGCCGGACAAAACGCTGGAGGACCGGAGCCCGATACTGAAGCGTCGCCTCTTTTTTCACGACACGCTGTCCCTCGAGCGCGCGGCCATCAACCTGCCGCGTGCCTTGGAGATCGTAGAAAACCAATCTGATTATGATTTGTCGCTGATATGGAAAAGCGTTGGCCGCTTGGGCTCGCCTCGTACGCTAAATGGCAATGCCGCGTTGCTCTCCGTCCTGCCGGACATCCATATTGGCGCGCAAAGGAATTGGGACGATTATCGGATAGCAGTTCTTGCGCATGTGTATCACGTTGACATGATCGATGAGGTTCTCGGCTATGCCGAAAACGTGCCGAAAGGCTACGATCTGATCGTCACGACCGACAATGCCAACAAGCAGGCATTGATTCAGCAAGCAGTCGCGAAGGCGACGAACGCCAGGAATGCGGTCGTCCTGGTCGTCCGGAACGATGGCAGGGACACTTCCGCCCTTCTTGTCGGTTGCCGGGACTATGTACTCGAGGATCGGTACGACTTGATCTGCCGGATCCATTCCAAGCGATCTCCCCAAGACGGCCCGAGGGGAGAGTTGTTTAAACTCCACACTTTTGAAAACCTTCTTCATACGCCTGGATATGTCTCGAATTTGCTTGAACTCTTTGCCAACAATCCAGTGCTTGGTCTCGTCATGCCGCCGTTGGTTCATATTGGGTATCCGACCATTGGAAATTCATGGGCTGGCAACAAAGCCAACGTAGCGAAGCTTGCCCGACAGTTGGGTTTGATCGTGCATCTGGATGATAGTACACCTGTCGCGCCTTACGGTGGGATGTACTGGTTTCGTCCTGCAGCTCTAAGGAAGCTTTTCGAAGAAAAGTGGGGCTGGAACGATTTTGCCAATATGGATTATCGGGATGGAAGTTTGGTCCACGCCATAGAGCGGATCATAGCCTATGTTGCAATCGACGCCGGCTATACCTTCCGGCACGTGATGACTGCCGGGCATGCTGCTCACAACTACGTAATGCTGGAGGCTAAATTGCAAGCCCTATGCGAGAACGGAGCTCCGGCGGAATTTGGAAACTATGGAGTGGTAAGATCCTTTCGTGGCCTCATCTTCTCGATCAAGAGATCGATTGTAGCCAGATCGCCATTAGCGTTCAGGATTCTCAGGCCACTCTATCGCGGCCTACGAAGGATAATCGCGTTCGGGGATTAGCCAGATCGCGATACAGCAAACTGAGCTCTCTTACGTGGGCAAAGTCGCGCGTGAGGGGCTCCAAGTACCTCGCGCGTTACCGTCCGCGCCCGCATCAGCCACGGGCGAACAGACCACGTATCAGTCGCAAAGGTGCGGTCAGCCGCCAACTGCGCGACGTGAGTATCGCGTCGCGCTCATTGGCGATGCCGATTATGTCCCGCAGGAGAGCATCGCGTTCGGCGATTAAGCTAGCTTGGGCATTTACGAGGGCATCCCGTTCAGCGATTAAGCTGGCTTGGGCGTTTACGAGGGCATCCCGTTCAGCGATCAGAGTGTCGCGAGTTCCGACGAGGGCATCACGTTCGTCCGCCAAGCCGCGGATTTCAACGGATTGCTGTTCCAGAAAGCTCGCAAGCCTCGAATTCTCTTGACGGACCTGCTCTGTCTCGGTGCTGCGCGCGCTGAGTTCACCACGCAATTGCGCAACCGCCAATTCCTCCGTCGCCATGGCTACCGAAAATGTTTCGCATGCTTCGTCGAATCTCGTCCGCATAATATCCAGCTGAGCAAGCAAGCCATTGTCTTCATCCCCGGCGGCGATTGTGGTCAGAATTTGATAGGTCTCGCGGACCAGCGACGTAACATCCGGATGATTATGCACATCTTCGAGCGTGGACCTTTCATGATAAAGGTCTGTCGTCAGAAACTGCTCGATCTTGACGTCCGACTGGTCGGGCTGAGCAGGCCAGACGACACCTGTTTTTTCAGCTGCGCGGTCAATATGCTTTCGCCAGTCGACCAGGAACCCTTCATATGACAGAATATATCGCGGCATGTGTCGTGAATGATATTCAGCTTCGAGCACATGCCTGAGCCACAACAGCAGGGACTCTGGCAGTGTGATTTTGTCTCGCCGGTGCAGCGAATATGCGACCTCAAGAGGATTGCGTACCGGCAGAAGGGCGACAGGGCTGACATTCATTTCGTCCAAGATCGACGACATGAACGGAACAAATCTGCATGTCCGCGGGTCTTTGATAACGATCAAGGGTTCGTCACCGAACTCGTCGATGAGCAGCTGTTTTATTTTCTGACGACACGGCTCTGTTGCCTTTGAGTTCATCCTTTGCTGATCGAGTTGACGCCAGTCAAGCCAGGACGAGCCTGCTAATGCGAGCAGTTCGTCGTGGGCAAGGGCAAGGGGCGCGCTCTCGAAGAATCCGCGCGGATTGGCCGCGTGCGACGGCAGCGGGGTCTTCGGGCCGGCTGCTCCCAGTGCATTGATTACACCCCCAAGCGCCGAGGTTCCGCTCCTGTGCATTCCCAGGATTAAGATGGCTTGACGCCTCGGTCCCTGTGGCAATCCGGCTGTTGGGGTTATCACATTGAAGGTGCTTTTCGGTCCGGTTGGTCAACGTTCAGTACGCTTAGACCAGGCTCTATCAAAGCGTCAATTCTATGAAGATCGCATGCGGGGCTGACAGGGTGCACCCGATCTCTGTTGTTCGGCCGTGACTTCGCCAGTGGTTTTGGACCGTTGAAGGCCTGCGGAAAAGGAGGATGCTACGACTATCGTGCCCTCGCTCGACCTCGATATCGAATATCGCGAGACGCCTTAAGCCAGCGACTCCACCCGGCCAGCCCGAAGTGTGAGTTTCTTCGTGCAGACCCGCCGGATGAGCGCATCGTCGTGGCTTGCCAACACGATGATGCCGGCCTTTTCCGCCAGTTCGTCCATGCGTCGCTTGGCTTTTTCCTGGAACGACGCGTCACCGGCGCCAATCCATTCATCCATCAGCAGGATTTCAGGCTCGAGAGTGGTCGCTGCTGCAAACGCCAAACGTGCCGCCATGCCTTGGCTGTACGCCTTGAACGGCAGGTCGATGAAGTCGCCCAGTTCGCTGAAATCGATTATTTCTTCCATTTTCTCTTCGATCTCGGCCGCCGTCCAACCACTGATCAACCCTCTCAGCACGATGTTTCTGCGCCCGGTGGCCTCGGGACGAAACCCTATGTGGATGTTGAACAGGGCATCGACTTTGCCGGTGATCGATATCGTACCACCCGATGGCTGGTAGATTCCGTATAGAACCTTGAGCAGGGTGGTCTTGCCGGCGCCATTCGGGCCGACAAGCCCTAACCGGTCGCCCGCCTTGAGCTCGAAGCTGACACCGTCGAGCGCCTGCACGACCTGTTTGGTGCCCGACTTGGCTATATTGCCGCCGAGAGCGCTCCGACGCCGGCCGGGCGCCGAAAGCGTCAACTTTTCAAACAGTCGATAGACGAGGCTGACATTGTTCAGTGTGATGGAGGTCATGGAACTCAGATCAGGAAAACGATGCGCTTGCGATAAAGGCCCAGCAGCAGCAGCGCAATAGCCCAGAGGCCGAGGCAGAAATAACCTGTCACCGCCAAGGAATGCCCCGGAAATATGCCCGCCGTGATCGGCTCGCGCACGCCCTCCAGGAAATAGGTGAACGGGTTCCAGTGATAGGCATATTCTTGAACGCCCTCTTGCCCACTATAGACCCAGAAGACCGGCGTGAAGAACATGCCCACCCGCATCAGGTTGCCAACGATGAATTCGCTATCGGGAAAGAATGCGCCCAGGAACGCAAAAACCACTACAAATGCAGGGGTTGCCAGGATGAGGAGCAACAATCCCACCAAGGACAGCAGCCAGTTTGTGTTGATTCCGTAACCGCTCAAAAGCAGAATGAGAACGCAACCCGCCAGCGAATAACCAGCTCGAATGATGCATTGCATCGTCAACCGCATCACATACACGAACAACGGCAGCGTCGTGCCCTGAATGAAGCTCGCTTCGCGTTGGAAGAGAGACACGCTCATGGTGATGGTCTCGGTAAGATAGAACCACACCAGCATGCCGATGGCCACATAGGCTATATAGCTTGGGTTGCTTGCGTCCTTGGTCACGAAAACAAAGGCAAATGTGCCGACGAAAGCGAAATAGTTGACCAGCATCCAAAGCGGGCCGAGCGTCGTGCGTCTGTGCTGGTCGCCGATGTCCTCATGGGCAAGCGCGATCCAGACTCGGTGTAATCTCATGGCTTTTGAGATGTCGTCAAAAGCGCCGTTTAGTGCCGCAATCATAGCTGGGAATATCGCAATCCGTTGTTCTGGCGCATTGTCCTTCGCTGGCCATGGCGAACCACCACACCCATCTCTAATAGCCATTTCGACGGGCATATGGCAACGCATTGCGTCGTAACGAGGTCAAGAGCAGAGTCAACTGCGGCAAAACTGGGCACGTGCTGATACCGTGCGGTTTCTTTGTTAGCTGAGACTAATATCAGGCTCGCGGCAATCACCCAAGAATGATGCACCACGCTTCTCCATTGACCGTCCGCTCTTGCCGAAAAAACCTCTGGCTATGACTTCGAGCCCACAGTATGCGATACAAAGCGACGGGCCGGAAATCGCGCTTTGAGAAAACTGAACGGCCATGAGCGATTTTCGTGTTCGCACTTTGCTGGTGTTCACGTCCACGAGCCTGGAGCCTGGTGCCATCCGATGAAGCTGGAATCTGTATTCGGACTTCGGCCACGGATGCGCCTCGCCTTCATGAAGAACTCAAGTAAGGTGTTCGACATTCGTGGATAGGGCAGATCTGCGCATAGCGGTGCTGATGGGCACGAAAGACGGCGCGGCGTTCATTGATGAGCAGTTGCAATCCCTGCTCGCACAGTCGCATCCGCTCATCGACCTCTGGATCTCCGACGATGGCTCCGTCGACGGCACGGTTCCCATCATCGAAGCCTGGAAGTCCCGCTGGACAAAGGGTCGAGTGACGTTGGTGGAGGGGCCGCACCGAGGGTTCGCCGCCAATTTCCGCTCGATGATACTCGACCGGCGTATCGATGCCGACTTCTATGCCTTCAGCGATCAGGACGATGTCTGGGAGCCGGACAGGCTGGAAAGTGCCATCCAATGGATGCAGGCGTTCGGCGCGGAAACGCCGTTGATGTTCTGCTCGCGAACCGCGACCATGACCGAAACGGGAAGCCTTGTCGGCCAGTCGCCATTGTTTCGGCGGCCGCCATCCTTCCGCAACGCGCTCGTGCAAAGCATCGCCGGCGGCAACACCATCCTGCTCAACCGCACGGCACGCGATCTGTTGGCAAGGGCTTCGGCACGCACGGGCTTCGTGAGCCACGACTGGTGGGCCTATCTGGTTGTCACCGGCGCCGGCGGCGTTGTCCACTACGACCCGCGGCCCCTGGTGCACTACCGGCAGCACGCGGCGAACCTTGTCGGCGCCAACGTGTCGTGGCGGGCAAGGGTCTCGCGGCTTGGGCGCCTGTTCAAGGGCGAGTTTGCCGACTGGACCGATCTCAACCTTGCCGGTCTGGCGGTCAATCGCGACCTCCTTACGCCGGATGCCGCGGCGTGCCTCGACCTGTTCGCAAGCGGCCGGAAGGGCAGTCTTTTCCAGCGTTTGCGCACTCTGCCCGCAAGCGGTGTCTACCGGCAGACTCTTGCCGGGACCCTAGGGCTTTATCTCGCATTCGTCCTGGGTCGCATCTGAAATCGGATCGCTTCAAGGCGCGTGGTCGAGCGGTGACCTCGTGCTCTATTGGCCCGAGCGTTTCTTCGCTGTTACAAGTTGAGGGCGATACGTCGAGGAACGCCGAGCTGTTCTCGCATGAGGCCAGCGAATGCAGTGACCGCCGTCGGAAGGGGCTTGCGCCAGTGCGAGAACCATCTTCATGAGACGCCCGCGGTTTAATCCGTGGACGTGATCGCCCGCGCCCTCTCAAGCGTCAATGCCACGATCGCCGCCGCTCTGTCCGGGTTTGCAGCCTCCGAATAGCAGCGAAGTTCTGGTGCGTTGCCGGAGGGCCGCAAATGGATGATCTCACCAGTCTGCATTCGCATCCTTAAGCCGTCGGTCTCGTCGACTTCGGCAACGGTCCCGAAAGGCGCCAGGAATTGCTGCAATGCATCCCGATCCGCAAGGCGGCGCATCAAGCTGTGCGAGCTTTCCACCGGGAAGTTTTCAAGTCGCTCGCTTGCGCAAACCGGAAGCTTCCAAACCGCGCGCAGCTGCGACAGCGTTTTTCCCGTCGATGCAACCAGACCCAGGACGGCGAGGATCGGGAGTAGGGAGTCCCGTGTCGGCAATGCCGTCAGTGTCTTTCCGCGCAGGGAACAATCCGATCCCAGGAGAACGCCGCCATTGGCCTCGAAGCCTACGACGATGCGACCGGCATGGTATGATGCTTCCATCCCTTCGATAACAAAGGGAGATCCGACCTTCGTTCTCACGACCTCGAAACCGAAAGCTTTCGAAATGCCCGAATTGGAGGTCACCGGCGTCACGACGACGTCTGCCCGCAAGAACAAGGCCGTGGCGAGGCCGATCAGGTCGCCGCGAAAGAGATCGCCATTTTCGTCGGCGATAAGCGGACGATCGGCATCGGCATCTGTCGACACGATGGCATCGAGGTCGAATTCCCCAGCCCAACGCTTGAATTTGGCAAGTGTGGTCGGGCTGACGGCTTCGGTGTCAACGGGCACGAAGGTCCCGGATTTCCCGACAGGCGTCACATGAGCGCCAAGGGATTGGAGAATCTCGACCAGCAGATCCGCCGCCACCGAGCTGTGCTGATAAACGCCGACCCTCATGCCGGAAAGGGAGCTGGGCTCCAATATGATCTCGGCGCGCGCGCGATAGGCGGCGATCGCCTGATCATGGCGTGTCGGCAAGGCCGTTCCTGGCGGAGGCGGAGGGCGATAGGCTCCCGATCTTCCGGCGGCGTATTGTGCCATGGCGGCTTCATCGGCCTTGCTGATCTCGCCGTGCGGGCCGTAAAATTTGATGCCGTTGCGGTCAGCGGGAATATGCGAACCCGTCACCATAAGTGCCGCTGCGCCATGCTGCTGGCCGTACAGCGCCAAAGCCGGTGTTGGAATAGCGCCGCAATCGATCGGTTGAAGCCCGCTTGCCGCCAGGGCCGCCATGCAGTTGGCGGCAATGGTGGGGCTGCTGTCGCGTAAGTCACGGCCCACCAGCACCATGGCATTTGGCTGAATCCCGCCGGCAGCCAGGCGCCAGGCGAAAGCCTCAGTATAAAGCCCACTTGGGTTCCCGACCAGTTCCGAAGCCAGGCCTCTGAGGCCACTCGATCCAAATTTCATCACTTCGCTTTGGCTGATGAGAGGGAAGGTTGTCATATTGAGGTAGGTTCCCCTGTTAACCGAAAAGCGCTTTGCCGCCCACCCGAGGTTTCCTCGAGAGCTTGAAAAATAGTGCGTCGCGATGAACGAACGGGCAACGGCAGCGCTGTAGAAAGTGCGTCAGACGGCAGCCAATCGCATCGCCTGACCTGCTCCTGGCAACAGCGTGAACCTTAAACCTCCCCGCCGGTTGCGCGATATCCTGGTCGACACTTGATCCCGATCGAACCGTCTGTGAAGAAATCTCTGGCGATGACCTCACGTCCACGCTATGCGGTAGCGACGGCGGGGGCCGAGGATTTGACGCTGAGAACAGGTGGCCGGTGACGGATGGTATTCGATCTGACGCCGCATTAGTGTTGAAGTTCTCACGCCTGGAGTTCAATACTCGCCAATGACTTCCTATGCAGAAGCCGTGTTCGGATTTCGACCGAAGATACGGCGCGTCATCATCATGGTCCAGGACCTGCTCATGGTCCTGGTTGCGGTGGCGCTTAGTCTCGTCCTCTCCCGGTCAGACCTTTCGTTCGATGCATTCTCCTACCAAGGCCTGGTCACCTGGCTCGGGATCGTTCTCATCAGTCACCTGCTGTTCAGATATTGTGGTCTCTACACCACGATCTGGCGCTTTGCCTCGACTCCGGACTTTTTCAACATTCTGAAGAGCTGTGCGATTCTGACGGTCGTGCTCTATGCTCTTTCGTTGATGTTTCGTTTCATCCAGCCCGTGGCTGGCCTCAACGAACGCCAATTCATCGTCTTTTTCCTCGTTTCCTTTACCATCATATCGGCGCCGCGGCTGTTCTACCGATTTCTTCGCGACGGCGCGAGTTGGGGCATCCTTACCCACAGGGTCGACAAAGTGCAGGCCAGGCGGGCGCTGTTCGTCGGTCGGCTTGGTGAGGCCGACCTGATCATTCGCTTCACGCGCACGGCAGAGCCGACTGATTATTCCATTGCCGGCATCATGGCGACCGAGCGTGGCGCACCGTTGGGTACACGGATTCAAGGTGTTCCCGTGGTGGCGTCCCGGCCACGCCTGATCGATGTCCTGGAGGACTACGCCGCCGGCACCAGGAGCATCGACCTGCTTATTTTCGGCAGCGGTGTCGAGCATGAGATCGAGGAATATTCCGAGCTTGTGCGTGTCGCCCGGCATGGCGGCATAACCGTCTTGCAGTTCTCGAGCCTTTCGCAGCTTGGGCAGGAGGGAAAGATCGTTCTCGACGAAGTCGAGATGGAAACGATCCTGCGCCGCCCGACCGTGCCGTCCGATATCGCGCGTATTGGTGCCTTCGTCGACGGCAAGCGCGTCCTGGTGACGGGAGGCGCCGGATCTATCGGCCGCACGCTGGTCAAGCGGTCGCTGGAGCTGGGAGCAGGGGCGGTGCTGGTCGCCGACAATTCCGAGTTCGGCATCTTCCAGTTGAGCCAGTATGTCGACGAAAAGGACCATGATCGCCTGAAGGTGCGCATTGTCGATGTCGCGGACCGGCGTCAGATGACTCGTGTCGTCACGGAATTCAAACCGGACATCATCTTTCATGCCGCGGCTCTGAAGCACGTTCCGCTGCTCGAGGAGAACTGGGAATCAGCTATCCAGACCAATGTTTTCGGTACGCTTGTCTGCGCTGAGGTTGCCGCAAAATGCGGTGTTCCTCAGTTCCTGCTCATATCGAGCGACAAGGCCGTGGATCCGACCTCGGTGCTTGGCATCACAAAGAGAGCCGCCGAGCAACTCGTCAGTTCCTTGCACGAAAGCCACGCAATCGCGCCGGACGGGCGCCGTTCCGGAACCAAATTCATAGCCGTGCGGTTCGGCAACGTGTTTGGCTCCAATGGTTCGGTGGCGACCATCTTCCAGGCACAGATCGAAGCCGGCGGCCCGGTCACGATTACCGATCGACGCATGACCCGTTATTTCATGACGGTGGCGGAAGCCGTCGACCTCGTCATCATGGCGGCCGCCGACGCCCAGTCGCGTAACGGCAAGGACGACTATGCCATCTATATGCTGGACATGGGCAAACCCGTGCCGATTCTCGAAGTCGCGGAAACCATGATCCGCATGGCCGGCAAGACGCCCTATGCGGATATCCCGATCCGCTTCACCGGTATCAGACCCGGCGAGAAGCTGCATGAGACGCTCCAGGGCGCCAATGAAGAGATCATCACGCTCGACATCGCCAAGATCTTCGGTCTCAGGACCGATGTGGTGGCGTGGCCTAGGGTTCAGGCCTCGCTGGCCGCGTTGCAGGCGGCAATGAAGAGCCAGGACAAGGCTTCCGCCCTTGCCGTGTTGGCGCAACTCCATCTGCCGGAGACGCCAGCGCCCGACACGCGGCAGGAAACTGGTCCGAGAACGGTCGGGCAAGCAGGTTAGATACGTTGCAGCTGACGGTTGAATGGCGGGATTTTGCCTGGATATCGATTCCGCGGCCGGCGGTGTCGGAGCAATTTCCGCCGGGAAAGCGCTTCTGGCTTTTGCTGGGGAAACCGTTTCACACTCTTCCTGGAATGGCTCTAGTGATCAGGGGATGGCCGTGAAGGGACTGAAGCGCGCCTTCGATCTCGTCGCGGCAGTCTTGCTGTTGTTGGTGACATCCCCTGTTCTATTGCTCTGCATGCTTGCGGTGCGGGCATCGTCGCCCGGTCCGGTGATTTTTTCACAGACGCGGGTCGGCCGCGATGGTGTGTTGTTTCGCTGCCACAAATTGCGGACGATGTATCAGGGAACGCCCTCCTTGCCCTCGCACGAGGCGCCAGCAAATGCCGTGACCGCGGTCGGAAGGACCTTGCGGAAGTTCAAGCTCGATGAGCTGCCGCAATTCTGGAATGTTCTTCGGGGCGAGATGAGCCTGGTCGGGCCGCGCCCTTGCCTGCCGACACAGACGGAACTGATCGAGCGCCGCCGGCAGCTGGGGGTTTTGGCGGCACGACCGGGCATTACCGGCATGGCCCAGATCAGGGGCATCGACATGTCCAACCCGCAGCTTCTGGCCAAAACGGATGCCGCCTATCTCAGGACGGCGTCGTTCTGGCTCGACCTTCGCATCCTATTTGGAACGCTCTATCGCCACGGGGGCGATTGAGCGTCTCCGAGCCGCGCTATTTCGGCCAGCCGCTCCAGCGTCCCGGTTTCCGGCAGCCAGCCTTCGGATACGAGCAGGGAAGGGTCGCATATCTGTGTCGCGGTCAGGCTGTCCCAGGACGCCCGCTTGCCCAAGAGGATCGCGGCTGCACGCAACGGCTTGGCGTGCATGGCCACAAGGCGCCTCGGCCGTCCGAAGCCGTCGCGAAAGGCGCCGACAATGTCGGCGATCGAAACCGGCGGCACATCGCTGGCGACATAGATCGATCGCAGCCGCCCCGAAAGGCTGAGAAGATGCCATACCGCGCCTGCCGTCGATTGCGATGACAGCAGCGAGCGGGTTCCCGTCAGGGCACCTCTCGGCAGCGGCAGGCCCGAATCGGCCAGGCGCATCAGCGCCGCCAAGTTTCCTTTCATGCCGGCCCCGTAGACTGGGGGCAGTCGCAATACGGTGGCGTCGGAACGGCCATGCGACGCATAGGCGTCCAGCACCCCGATCTCTGCTTCGCGCTTCGAGCGCCCATAGGCGCATTGCGGATGGGGGATCGTGTCCTCGTCGATCGTTGCGCTGACGCGCGCGCCGATCACGGCCCGGATCGAGGAGAGCAGGATGAACCGTCCACTTGCCTGTTCGGCCACAGCCTGCGCCAGCCTTGCGCTCAATTCCGCATTGGCCGCCCGAAAATCGGCTTCGGTGGCGTTGCCTTCATCATTGTTCAGACCCGCGCAATGAACGACATCGGTAACCCCCCTGGCAAGCGCCAGGAAGGCAGCCGCCGGCGCATCGACATCGGGCATCTGCATGGCATCATGTCGCGGACCAAGCCTCTCCGGGTAGCGGGACGCGAGGCGGAGCTCGGTGCCCGCCTCGCGAAGCCGATGCACCACCTGACGACCGATGAAGCCTGTCGCGCCTGTGACCAGGACTTTCATTGGTCTTGCCCCGAACGGCTATTGAGTGAAGCGAAGCGCCCGATGTTCCATCCCTGGAAGAAGGGCGTCTTCCGTCACCGGCGGAAGCACGCGCTCTTCCATCTCGGGCGGAAACGCCTGGTCTTGCGGCAACGGAGCCTGACGGCCCGAGGCGAGATACGTTCCCGACACCAGGAAGACCATCAGCACCGAGTCCAGAATGTCGTGGCCAATCAGGATGCCTGTCATCCCGGACGTGAGATAGGTGATCACCACGATGACAATCATCGTAGCGCCAAAACGCTCGATCGGATCGGTGCTATTTCGCAAAACCACGGCTGCATTCCTGGCGGCAACGACGAAGATCGCCGCCAGCGTCAAGGCGCCCAGAAGTCCTGCCTGCACCAGGGCGGTCAGGAAGCCGTTGTGGAAATGATTGAAGCCTGCATCCATCCCGAACTGATCGTGGAAGCCCTGTTTTATCAAGGCCTGGGTGGCACCCACTCCATGTCCGAACAGCGGCATCTCACGAAACGCTTTCAGACCAATGTCCCACACGGCCAATCGCAATCCTATAGCCGTCGTGTGGTCACCCTTGAGGGCGAGCGCGTCCAAGTCGGAACGCAGAAAGTCGACACGCCCGGATATGGTCTGGAAGCCGACAGCAGCGATCACGGCGCCGGCCGCCAGCAACAGCACCAGCAGGCGAATGGCGTTCCTTCCCTTGAGCCTATGCTGGTTGATCAGCAGAACGGCGATACCGGCAATCAGCAGTGCCAGCCAGACAATTCGGGTGCCGGAGTAGATGATGGCGATCGTCCCGCCAAGTGCCGCACAAATGAGGGCGATCCTGTGTCTCTCTGTATCGGACAGAGCGCCTGCCACGCAGACCACCACGGCAAGGCAGAGGACCTCCGCGAACACAATTGCATTCCCGGCCCCACCCTCGGCGCGGATACCAAGCCAATGTTGTTGGAAGACCGCCAGAAGCAGCGCGACAAAACAGGCCGCCATGCTGCTCAGCACGATGATACGGACAAGCGTTGTCTTCTGCGTAATGCTCCAGGTCGAATAGGAGATGGGGAAAAACAGGAAGGTGACAAGCGGGATCAGGTGCAATGCATCCCTGGCGATCGCGTGGTTGACGATGGACGCCACCAGATTGGCCGCGCAATAGGCATAGATCGCGATGGTCATCGCCATCATCGCCGGGTCGATATTGAAGCGCCTTTTCCTGAGAGCGAGCAACAGGACGGACCACAGAGCGCCGCCATTGAACACGAAGCTGACCACCGATCCCAAAACCGGTGGAAAAAAGAAGCAAAGAATGGAGAAGTAGATATTGATCCGCGAAGGCGTGAGTTGCTGTCTTGCAGACGAAAGACCGGTCAAGTTTCGGGCCCGCTATTCTCGAGTAGCTCTATGCGGCACATCCTGTTCGGCGGAACCGAATGTGCTCGCGTTGAAATTTGCCCATGCCTGATGACGCATCTTGCCCGCTTCCGGAGGTTGTATAGCGGCTGGGCTGTCTTTTCGATAGTGCGGTGGAGCTTGTCGTCACCTAAAATCGGCGGCCGGTGCCCGACGATTGGGAATGGGCTCAAGCAGCGTCTGTCGTCATGGTCTGCCGAGCAATTTTTTCCCGGCCTTTTCCCGGCTGCAGGCATTGCGAACAGAAATTTCCGGGTTTTGGCGAAAGCATGGAAAAATCATTCCCGAACTGACTGCTGCCGGGCTCGTCTTGCATTGTTTTGCCGTGCGCCGATCTGCTAGAACGCCCGCACGAAACACTTTGTCCAGAAGCGACGCTTGAACCGGGCACAAAGCTCGATGATTTGACGCAAGGACTTCTGTCGCAAGGCACGAGAGAACGCTCACAGTCTATGATAACAGCGCTTACGCATCTGCAGCGGCTTGAAGCCGAGTCCATCCACATTTTCCGAGAGGTTGCGGCCGCCTTTGCCAAGCCGGTCATGCTCTATTCGGTCGGCAAGGATTCATCCGTGCTGATGCATCTGGCAATGAAGGCGTTCTATCCCGCCAAGCCGCCTTTCCCGTTTCTTCATGTCGACACGACCTGGAAGTTCCGCGAGATGATCGCTTTCCGCGATCAGATGGCGCAAAAACACGGCTTCGACCTTTTGGTGCATGTTAATGAAGACGGTGTGCGCGACAACATCAATCCGTTCGACCACGGCTCGAACACCCACACCCACGTGATGAAGACGGTGGCGCTGCGCCAGGCACTCGACAAATACGGTTTCGATGCCGCCTTTGGCGGCGCCCGCCGCGACGAGGAGAAGTCGCGCGCCAAGGAGCGCATATTCTCGTTCCGCAATGCCCAACATGTCTGGGATCCGAAGAACCAGCGTCCCGAAATGTGGAAGATCTTCAACACCCGCATCGCATCGGGTGAATCGATCCGCGTTTTCCCGCTGTCGAACTGGACCGAGCTCGATATCTGGCAGTACATCCTGCAGGAGAACATTCCGATCGTGCCGCTCTATTTCGCCAAGGAACGGCCGGTGGTGGAGCGTGACGGGATGCTGATCCTCAAGGACGACGACCGCATGAAACTGCGCCCCGGCGAGACAGTGGAGAACCGCTTGGTGCGGTTCCGCACTTTGGGCTGCTATCCGCTCACCGGCGCCATCGAATCCGATGCCGACACGCTCGAAGCCATCGTCGGCGAGATGCTGACCGCGCGCACATCCGAGCGGCAGGGCCGCCTGATCGACCGTGACGAAGCCGGCTCGATGGAAAAGAAGAAGCGCGAGGGGTATTTCTGACCATGCGTCACATCATGGCAAAAAGCCTCGCCCCCACCGACAGCATCCGCGACTACCTGGCCGCGCAGGAAAAGAAGTCGCTGCTGCGCTTCCTGACCTGCGGTTCGGTCGACGACGGCAAGTCGACGCTGATCGGCCGCCTTTTGTCCGACACCAAGCAGATTTTCGAGGATCAGCTTGCCGCGCTCGAACGCGATTCGCGCAAGCACGGCACCACCGGCGATGACATCGATTTCGCGCTGCTGGTCGATGGTCTCGAGGCCGAGCGCGAGCAAGGCATCACCATCGATGTCGCCTACCGCTTCTTCGCCACGCCGAAGCGCAAGTTCATCGTCGCCGACACGCCCGGCCATGAACAATACACGCGCAACATGGCGACAGGCGCCTCGACCGCCGATCTGGCGATCGTGCTGATCGATGCGAGGCAAGGGGTGCTGCGCCAGACGAGGCGTCATTCGATCATCGCCTCGCTGCTCGGCATCCGCCACATCGTGCTGGCCGTCAACAAGATCGATCTCGTCGATTTCGACCAGGCGGTCTTCGACCGGATCGTCAAAGACTACGGCCAATTCTCGCGCGATCTCGGCTTCCAGACCATCGTGCCGATCCCGATGTCGGCCCGCTACGGCGACAATGTCAGCGGCCGCTCCGACAACATGCAGTGGTATTCCGGCCCGACGCTGATCGAGCACCTCGAGAGCGTTTCGGTCGAAGAGGCTGCCGCCGAGCAGCCGTTCCGTTTTCCGGTGCAGTACGTCAATCGCCCAAATCTCGATTTCCGCGGCTTTGCCGGCACGATCGCGTCCGGCGCCATCGTGCAAGGCGACGAGGTCGTCGTCGCCAAATCCGGCAAGTCCTCGCATGTCAAACGCATTGTCGCTCATGGCGGCGATCTCAAACAGGCGGTGGCCGGCCAGGCCATCACGCTTGTTCTCGACGACGAGGTGGAGGTCTCCAGAGGCAATATGCTGGTTTCGCCGGCCGCCAGGCCGCAGGTCGCCGATCAGTTCGCAGCCAACATCGTCTGGTTTGATGAGCATGCGCTGCTGCCGGGCCGCTCCTACATCCTGCGCACCGAAACCGACCAGACCAGCGCCACCGTCACCGACCTGAAATACCGCATCAACGTCAACGACTTCGCCCATGAGGCGGCCAAGTCGCTTGAAATGAACGAAGTCGGCATCTGCAACATCTCGACACGGGCGCCGATCGCCTTCGATCCCTTCGCCGAGAACCGGACCACAGGCGCCTTCATCCTGATCGACCGCATCTCGAACGCCACCGTCGGCGCGGGCATGATCGTGCACTCGCTGCGTCGTGCCGAGAACATCCACTGGCAATCGCTCGATGTCGGCAAGCGCGTGCGCGCCGACATGAAGAACCAGCGCCCTGCCGTGTTCTGGTTCACCGGGCTTTCCGGCTCCGGCAAGTCGACCATCGCCAACCTGTTCGAGAAGAAGCTGTTCGCCACCGGCCGGCACACCTATATTCTGGACGGCGACAATGTCCGTCACGGTCTCAACCGCGATCTCGGCTTCACCGATGCCGACCGCGTCGAGAACATCCGCCGGGTCGCTGAAGTGGCCAAGCTGATGGCCGATGCCGGGTTGATCGTCATTGTCTCGTTCATTTCGCCGTTCAGCGCCGAACGGCGCGTGGCGCGCGAATTGATGGCCGATGGCGAGTTCATCGAGGTGTTTGTCGACACGCCCTTCGAGGAATGCGCCAGGCGTGATCCGAAGGGGCTTTATGCGCGCGCGCTGAATGGCGAGATCAAGAATTTCACCGGCGTGGATTCACCTTACGAAGCACCGGAAAACCCGGAGATCCATCTGAAGACGCTCGGCAAATCGGCGGAAGAGATGGTAGATGCCCTGGAACATTGGCTGAATGAGCGCGACATTGCCGAAGACCAATATGAAAGTGGCGGCGGTATCTGACGATAGGTCGATGCTCGACATCTTCGAGCGGCTGGCCCTGGCGGCTGGACGTGAGGTGATGCGCGTCTTCCACGCCGGCTGCGCCGTCGACCGGAAATCGGACGCCTCGCCGGTGACTGAGGCGGACCGCGAGAGCGAGAAGATCATCCTCTCCGGCCTGCGCGCGGCATTTCCCGACATTCCCTGCGTGGCCGAAGAGGAAGCGGCGGCTGGAATCATGCCGACCGATCTCGGCGAGGCCTTTTTCCTTATTGACCCGCTCGACGGCACCAAGGAATTCGTCAATCGCCGCACCGACTTCACCGTCAACATCGCGCTTGTCCGCCATGGCGTGCCGGAAGTCGGCGTCGTCTTCGCGCCTTGCACCGGCCGCTTCTTTTCGGGACGGCCGGGCAGCGCGGAAGCCCTGGAAATCGATGACGACTATCAGATCATCGGCCGCCGGCCGATTTCGGTGAGGGCGGCCGCGTCACCGCTGGCCGTGGTTGCCAGCCGCTCCCACAACACGCCGGAAACCGAAGCCTATATTCGCGACCTCGGCGCCGCCGAGATCGTTTCCGTTGGCTCGTCCTTGAAATTCTGCCTTCTTGCCAGCGCCGAGGCGGATGTCTATCCGCGCTTTGGACGCACCATGGAATGGGACACCGCGGCGGGCGACGCGGTGCTGCGCGCGGCTGGCGGTACGACACGCACGCTGGACGGCAAGCCCTTGGCTTACGGCAAACGCGACCAGGCCGACGACGAGGATTTCGCCAATCCGCATTTCATCGCCAGCGGCAGGGCAGGGGCGAGCCCCGCCTGAGAGTCGCTGCCTACTACTCGGCTGCGGCCTGCGCCGAGTTCGAGCCGATATAGTTGCGGATCGTCTCGATGATCCGGTCCTGGTCGGCTTCGCTGAGATAGGGGTGCATCGGCAGGCACAGGATGCGCTTCGGCAGCTCCTCCGAGACGGCAAGACCGGTCGGCGTACGTGGGTAGTCGCTATAGGCGACCTGCGCATGCAGCGGCTTGACGTAGTAGATGACGGACGGAATGCCCTTTTCGCTCAGATGCGCCTTCAGGCCGTCGCGCTTGGGCGTCTCGATGGCGTACTGCGCCCAGGCCGAACGGCTGCCATCGAGGTTGCGGGCTGCGGTGACCATGTCGCCCAGCCCTTCGGCATAGCGGTTTGCCACCACCTGGCGCGCCACCATCTCGTCTTCGAGAATGGCGAGCTTTTCGATGAGGATCGCCGCCTGCAGCGTGTCGAGCCGCGAATTGATGCCGACGCGGATGTTGTCGTACTGCGTCTCGCCCTTGCCGTGGAAGGCAAAGGAACGCAGCTTGTCGGCCATCTCGTCGTCGTTGGTGAACATCGCGCCGCCATCGCCATAGCAGCCAAGCGGCTTGGCGGGATAGAAGCTGGTCGAGCCGACATGGCCGAACGCACCGCACATCTTGCCGTCAAGCGACCCACCCATCGACTGGGCGGCGTCCTCGATCACCAACAGCCCTTCGCGGTTGGCGATCGCCATGATCGCATCGTAATCGGCGGCGAGGCCGAACAGGTCGACCGGGATAATCGCCTTCGGCTTCAGCCGGCCTTCCTTCTTGATCATGGCGATGGCCGCCTCGAGGCTGGCGATGTCGATGTTGTAGGTCACCGGATCGACATCGACGAAGACAGGTTCCGCCTTGGCCAGTGCCACCACTTCGGCGGTGGCGGCGAAAGTGAAGCTCGGCACGAACACGGCATCGCCCGGGCCGATCCCGGCGGCAAACAGCGGCAGCAGCAGCGCATCGGTGCCGTTGGCGCAGGCCACGACATGTTTGGTGCCGATATAGGCAGCAAGCTTCTTCTCGAACTCCGCGACCTGCGGGCCCAGGATGTAACGGCCGTCCTCGACGACATGGTCGATCGCGGCCTTCAGCCGGTCGCGGATGCGTTCGCGCTGTGCGCCAAGATCGATGAACTGCATGTCAGCCTCAAAAATGATTTTTAACCGGGCGGTCTGGCCAAATAACGGCCCGCTGGTACCAGAGTTGCGCTTACCGAGAAAGCCGGACAGCCAGAGCCGCCAATTGCCTGGGTGTCGCAGTCTGTTACCTCCGATTTCCGGCGTATCTTCACAAGATGCCGGAAATCCGGGCTTCGTCGGGCGCGTTTGCACCCTTATAGTCCCGCTGGGCGGCCCCGCGAAACATAAAGTGATCGGCTGGCTCAACTTAAATTGAGCGTTACTCAGGCGATTTCATGCCGCCATGGCGGATTGGCGCCCGCGCGCGACACGGTCACTGCCGCTGCCTTGGCACCAAGCGCCAATGCCTTGCGAATGGCGTCTTGCGGAAGGCCGCCGATGGCCGCCTTCGTCAGCAGGCCCTGTTCATGCAGCGAGGCAAGGATGCCGGCGTTGAACGTATCGCCCGCGCCGACCGTGTCGACCACCTCGACCTTTTCCGGCATCACGGTGACGGTGTGGTCTTTGGTGTAACCGACGGCACCTTCGCTGCCATGGGTCACGACGATCAGCTTGGGTCCGCGGTCGAGCCAGTTGCGGATGACATCCTCGTGCGAGCCGGCTTCGCCGAACCATTGGAGGTCTTCGTCCGACAGTTTCACGATGTCGGCCATCGCCATCATCTCGCGGATGCGCCTGAGGTGCTTGGCCTTGTCCGGGATGAAGTTCGGCCTGATGTTGGGGTCGAGCATCATGACGCGGCTTGCATGCTCGCGCCGCATGAACTCTTCATAGGCGCCGCCGGCGGGCTCCGAGATCAGGCTGATGGCGCCGAACAGCATGGCCTCGATCTCGTTGCCGAGCGACGGCAGGTCGTCGATCGTCAGCATGCGTCCCGCGGTGTTCTCGTCGTAGAACGTGTAGGTCGCCTGGCCATTGGTGAGCCGCACGAAGGCGAGGGTGGTCGGCCTGGGCGAGGTGTGCGCATAGGTGGAACTGACCTTGCTCGCTCCGAGCGCGTCCCTGAACTGGCCGCCGAAAAGATCCGACGACAGGCCCGAAAAGAAGCCGGCCGGTGCGCCCAATCGGCCAAGCGCGATCGCCGTGTTGAACACCGCGCCGCCGACATAGGGGGCAAAGGCCGGCTCGCCCTGCATCGTGACGCGCGGCAGCATGTCGATGAGGGCTTCGCCGCAGCAGAGGATCATGGCGTCTTGGTCTCCGGCGGATAGATCACGCCCTTGCGGATGATGATGTTGGCGTAAAGCCTGGGCTCGCTTGTCGCGACAATGGCATGCGCCGACTTGACCCGTGCATAGAAGTCGGCGCCGGCCAGTGCAACCACCTTGCGGCCCGGTGCGTGTTTGGCGCAGATCGCCTCGATCTCGTGATGGACTGGATCGGCAATCGAGGGATTGCCTTTGACCGAGGCGCGAAACAGGGCTTCCGGAACGGCGTCGTCGACCGGCAGCACACTCAGGATCGCATCGAGCACGGGAATGAGCTGATGACCATCGGCCCGGATCAGGCGCTTTGCCTGCTCCTCGGCCGGATAGTTTCCGTCGACCAGGGCGATCTCATCGCCATGGCCCATGGCGCGCAGTGTCGCCAGAAGGTCCGGACCGAGCAGCGCCGGGATTCCGATAAGCATTCAGGCGCTCCTGGAAATGGTCGTCGAGCCGATCAGGAAGCGCTCGGAAAGCGGCAGGCTGGCGCCGCCGAGCGCCCGGGCATGAATGCCGACGGTCCCCTCGCGAACGGCGGGAAGTTTCAGACCTTCGCCGTCGATTGTCGCAATGGCCGCGATGATGGCATCGACCAGCCTGCGGCGCACCGCCTGCGGCATCCAGCCGTCGACCACCGCCGCCTCGAAATCGATGACCGAGGACGCCGCGACGATGGCATAGGCGAGCGCCTGTGAAGCGCTGGCGATCCAGTCGGCGAGTTCGGGACCGATCTCGCCCCAGTCCTCGGGCGAGGTCCATAGATGCGAGGCCTCGACGCCGCGGGCATTGAGCGCTTTTTCCAGCATGGCGATCGACGCCACGTCGATCAGCTGGGTAGGTTTGCCGTCTGGTCCGGGCACCGGCATGGAGCCGAGCGCGCCTGCATTGCCGGTTGGCCCGCCAAACAGCCGGCCGTTGAGCACGATGCCGCCGCCGGCGAAGGCGCCGATATAGAAATAGACGAAGTCACGCGCGCCGCCTGCTTGGCCGAAGACGAGCTCGGCGCCGCAGGCCGAGGTGGCGTCGTTCTGCAGATAGACTGGAAAATCGCATTGCGACTGGATATCGGCCCTGATGTCGCGGTGGCGCCATTCGTCCATGACATCGCGCGGCGCACCGGCGGTGTCGGCCCAGTTCCACAGTTCGAACGGCATGGCGATGCCGAGCCCGGCGATGCGCTTGTCCTGTGCCGGTGTCAGTTCGCCGCGCATCTTTTTCATGCCTGAAGTCACGAATTCTACCGTCTCGCGCGGCGCCGGATAGCGATAGGAGTGCTGTAGCATAGAGCGCACGTGCCCAAGAAAATCGATCAGCACCAGTTCCGCGCTGCGGCGGCCGATCTTGAGGCCGATGAAGAAGGCGCCCTCCGGATTGAGCGCCATAGGTATGGAGGGCTGGCCGATCTTGCCGCGCAGCGGCGCCTGGCGCACGAGCAGGCCTTCTTCCTCGAGTTCGCGCATAATGACCGAAACCGTCTGCGCCGAAAGTCCAGTCATGCGGGCGATGTCGGATTTCGCCAGGCTGCCTTGCTGGCGCACCAGCGAGAGTACAAGCCGCTCGTTGTGATCGCGCATGCCGCTCTGGTTGGTGCCGCGGTGAATCAGGCTGTCATTCGCTTCGGGCGAACCGTGCCTCGCAGTGGCGGTCTCCACCCTGTTCCTCCCATCGTTTCCCCTCAATGCTTTTGGGCCAGAATGAGTGAACGACGCAAGGCTGTCAATAATAAATAAGAGTGATTTAATTATTGACAGCGGCTGCGGTCTGGTGTCTGTTGAGGCGGCGTCCACGCTGGGAGAATTTCGTAGGATGCGCCGTAGATGCCGGTTGGTCGGCATCCGGAATGGTTCCACTGGGAGGAAGATCGTGACCAATACAAAATTGTTGAAATCGACCGTGTTTGCCGCGGCTGCCCTGGGTCTGATGGCGTTTGCGTCGTCCGCCTCCGCGGCCGGCGTCGGCGCTTGCTTGATCACCAAGACCGACACCAATCCGTTCTTCGTCAAGATGAAGGAAGGCGCGACCGCAAAGGCCAAGGAACTCGGCGTCGACCTCAAGACCTATGCCGGCAAGATCGACGGCGATAGCGAAAGCCAGGTGGCGGCGATCGAAAGCTGCATTGCCGACGGCGCCAAGGGCATCCTGATCACTGCATCCGACACCAAGGGCATCGTGCCGACCGTGAAGAAGGCGCGTGACGCCGGCCTGCTGGTGATCGCGCTCGACACGCCGCTCGACCCGATCGACGCGGCCGACGCGACCTTCGCCACCGACAATCTCGAGGCCGGCAAGCTGATCGGTGCCTGGGCCGCCGCGACGCTCGGCGACAAGGCCAAGGACGCCAAGATCGGCTTCCTCGACCTGACGCCGTCGCAGCCGACCGTGGACGTGCTGCGCGACCAAGGCTTCATGATGGGCTACGGCATCGACGTGAAGGATCCTAACAAGATCGGCGACGAAACCGATCCGCGCATCGTCGGCCACGACGTCACCAACGGCAACGAGGAGGGCGGCCGCAAGGCGATGGAGAACCTTCTGCAGAAGGACAACACCATCAACGTCATCCACACTATCAACGAGCCCGCCGCAGTCGGCGCCTACCAGGCGCTCAAGGCTGTCGGCCTTGAAAAGCAGGTGCTGATCGTCTCCGTCGACGGCGGCTGCCCCGGCGTGAAGTCGGTGACGGAAGGTGTCATCGGCGCGACGTCGCAGCAGTACCCGCTGCAGATGGCGGCGCTCGGCATCGAGGCGATCGCCGCCTTCGCCAAGGATGGAACCAAGCCGAAGCCGACCGAAGGCAAGAATTTCTTCGACACCGGCGTCAACCTGGTGACCGACAAGCCGGCCAAGGGCGTAAAGTCCATCGACACCAAGGAAGGCCTCGCCAAGTGCTGGGGCTGATGCTGGTCTGACCGGCAATTACAGAACTCGATCGGTCGGGGCTTGATCCCCGGCCGCTTCGGGTGGACGATGGGTCGCGTGACCGCGAACAATCCCGGCGACAGACCGGAAAGGCGTGGACGGGCGTCGGCGCTAGGCTGACCCCTCACGGGGAGGAAACATGGCTCAAGCTCAGGAATTCGAGAAGGTTCTCTCGGGCAGCGACACCAGCGTTGCCGCGTTCGACGAACACAAATCCGCAGTCAGGCGCGTCCAGCACTTCCTGCATTCGACGCCGGCGGCGGTGCCGCTGATCGTGCTGGTCCTGTCGATCATCATCTTCGGCATCACCATTGGGGGGCGCTTCTTCTCGTCCTACACGCTGACGCTGATCCTGCAGCAGATCGCCATCGTCGGCATTCTGGGTGCTGCGCAGACACTGGTCATCCTGACCGCCGGCATCGACCTGTCGATCGGCGTCATCATGGTGATCTCAGCCGTGATCATGGGCAATTGCGCCGTCAGCTACGGCTTGCCGAGCGTGGTGGCCGTGGCGCTCGGGCTTGCCGCCGGTGCTGCCTGCGGGCTGCTCAACGGGTTGCTGGTCGCCTACATGAAGCTGCCGCCTTTCATCGTGACGCTGGGCACGTGGAACATCGTCATGGCCACGAACTTCATCTATTCGGCCAATGAAACGATCCGTGACACCGACGTCGACACCCAGGCGCCGCTGCTGCATCTGTTCGCCCTGAGCTTCAAGGTCGGCACCGCGGTGCTGACGCTCGGCGTCATCGCCATGGTCGCGCTGGTGCTGCTGCTTTGGTACGTCCTCAACCACACCGCCTGGGGCCGCCATGTCTACGCTGTCGGCGACGACCAGGAGGCAGCCAAGCTGTCGGGCATCCAGACCAAAAAGTTGCTGGTGACGGTCTACACCCTTGCCGGGCTGATCGCCGCTTTCGCCGCCTGGGTCTCCATCGGCCGCAACGGTTCGATCTCGCCGTCGGCGGCCGTCACCGACTACAATCTGCAGGCGATCACCGCGACGGTGATCGGCGGTATTTCCCTGTTCGGCGGGCGCGGCTCGATCCTGGGCACGCTGTTTGGCGCGATGATCGTCGGCGTCGTCTCCATGGGCCTCAACATGCTGGGCGCCGACCCGCAGTGGAAAGTGCTGCTCACCGGTGTGTTGATCATCGGCGCCGTGGCGGTCGACCAATGGATCAGAAAGGTTTCCGCATGACCCAGGACCCCATTCTCACCGCGCGTGGCCTGGTCAAGCGCTATGGCCGCGTCACCGCCCTCGACAATGCCGACTTCGACCTCTACCCGGGCGAAATCCTCGCCGTCATCGGCGACAACGGCGCCGGCAAGTCGTCGCTCATCAAGGCGATTTCAGGTGCAGTCGTGCCCGACGAAGGCGAAATCCAGCTTGAAGGCAAGACCGTTGCCTTCAAGTCGCCGATGGAGGCCCGCGAAGCCGGTATCGAGACCGTCTACCAGAATCTCGCTCTGTCGCCGGCACTGTCGATCGCCGACAACATGTTCCTCGGCCGCGAGATCCGCAAACCCGGCTTCCTTGGCCAATGGCTGCGTATGCTCGACCGTCCGGCGATGGAAAAGCGCGCTCGCGACAAGCTCACCGAACTCGGCCTGATGACCATCCAGAACATCGGCCAGGCGGTGGAAACGCTCTCGGGCGGCCAGCGCCAGGGTGTCGCGGTGGCGCGCGCCGCTGCCTTCGGCAGCCGCGTGGTGATCATGGACGAGCCGACGGCAGCCCTTGGCGTCAAGGAGAGCCGCCGTGTGCTCGAACTGATCCTCGACGTGAAGAAGCGCGGCCTGCCGATCGTGCTGATCTCGCACAACATGCCGCATGTCTTCGAGGTGGCCGACCGCGTCCATATTCATCGCCTCGGCCGTCGCCTCGCCGTCATCGATCCCAAGCAATATACGATGTCCGACGCCGTCGCCTTCATGACCGGCGCCAAGGCGCCTCCGGAGGCAGCACTGGCCGCCTGATTGTCAAATTGCCGCAGGGTAAGTCGGCGCACGTCCATCTAAATCGATTGAATATATGTTGCGATGCGGTAACATGGGCTGGGATGAATGGTGAAAGCCGGTATGATCGTTGCAACCGCACGAGAGGCAGCATGACGCGCGCAATGACATCCGAAACCCTTCCGCCACTGCTCGAAAATCCTGATCCGAAGACGCTCGCAAGGGAAGTCTTGGTGGCCCTCAAATACCGGGTCGGCAAGGACACCACCGTCGCGACCCAGTACGACTGGCTGACGGCCTCGATCAAGGTCGTGCGTGACCGCATCGTCGATCGCTGGATGCAGGCAACCAAAGAGGCCTATGACCAGCAGGAAAAGCGCGTCTACTACTTGTCGCTGGAGTTCCTCATCGGCCGCCTGATGCGCGACGCCTTCTCCAATCTTGGCCTGATGGCCAATATGCGCGAGGCGCTGTCGTCGCTCGGCGTCGACCTCGATCTCATCGCGGCGCTGGAACCCGACGCGGCGCTCGGCAATGGCGGCCTTGGCCGGCTTGCCGCCTGCTTCATGGAAAGCATGGCGACCGTCGACATTCCCGCGCATGGCTACGGCATCCGCTACGCCAATGGCATGTTCCGCCAGGAGATTCACGACGGCTGGCAGGTGGAACTGCCCGAGACCTGGCTCGATCACGGCAACCCCTGGGAGTTCGAACGGCGCGAACGCTCCTTCGAAGTCGGCTTCGGCGGTTCGGTGGAGTCCATCACGTCAAAGGACGGCCGGCTCGAGCGTCACGTCTGGAAGCCGACGGAACATGTCCTGGCTGTCGCCTACGACACGCCTGTCGTCGGCTGGCGGGGTAACCGCGTCAACACGCTGCGGCTGTGGTCGGGCATGCCGGTCGATCCGATCCTGCTCGACAAGTTCAATGCCGGCGACCACATCGGCGCGCTCGCCGAAAGCAACAAGGCGGACGCGTTGTCGCGCGTGCTTTACCCCGCAGATTCCCACGTGGCCGGGCAGGAGCTCAGGTTGCGGCAGGAGTATTTCTTTTCGACCGCTTCGCTGCAGGACATTTTGCAACGCCATCTCAGCCAGTATGGCGACCTGAAGTCGCTGCCCGACAAGGCGGCGATCCACTTGAACGATACCCATCCGGCGATTGCCGTGCCGGAGCTGATGCGGCTGTTGATGGATGTCCACGGCATGGACTTCGATCTCGCATGGGACATCACCAAACGCACCTTCGGCTACACCAACCACACGCTTCTTCCCGAAGCGCTGGAAAGCTGGCCGGTGCCGCTGTTCGAGCGGCTCTTGCCGCGCCATATGCAGATCGTCTACGCCATCAATGCGCAGGTGCTTCTGGAGGCTCGCGCCACCGACCAGTTCTCGGATGATCAGATCAGCCGCATTTCGCTGATCCAGGAAAATGGCGACCGCCGCGTGCGCATGGGCAATCTGGCCTTTGTCGGCTCGCATTCGATCAACGGTGTCTCGGCACTGCATACCGAGCTGATGAAGGAAACGGTGTTTGCCGACCTGCACAAGCTCTATCCCGATCGCATCAACAACAAGACCAACGGCATCACGCCGCGGCGCTGGCTGATCCAGTGCAACCCCGGCCTGACCTCTCTCGCCCGCGAGGCGATCGGTGACCGTTTTCTCGACGACATCGACGCCATCAAAGGGCTCGACGGCTTTGCCGATGACAGCGCGTTCCGGGAGAAGTTCGCGGGCGTCAAGCGCCAGAACAAGGCGCGGCTGGCCAATCTCGTCGCCGACCGGCTCGGCATCAAGGTCGACCCGTCGGCGCTGTTCGACATCCAGGTCAAGCGCATCCACGAATACAAGCGCCAGCTTCTGAACATCCTCGAGGCGATCGCGCTCTACGACCAGATCCGCTCGCATCCCGAGCGCGACTGGATGCCGCGCGTAAAATTCTTCGGCGGCAAGGCGGCGCCCAGCTACCACAACGCCAAGCTGATCATCAAACTCGCCAATGACGTCGCCAGGGTCATCAACCGTGACCCGGCGGTGCGCGGCTTGCTGAAGGTGGTGTTCGTGCCGAACTACAATGTCAGCCTCGCCGAAGTCATGATGCCGGCGGCCGACCTGTCCGAGCAGATCTCGACCGCGGGCATGGAAGCGTCGGGTACCGGCAACATGAAGTTCGCGCTCAACGGCGCGCTGACCATCGGCACGCTCGACGGCGCCAATGTCGAGATCAAGGAATGTGTCGGCGACGACAACATCTTCATCTTCGGCCTGACCACGGCCGAAGTCGCCGAGCGGCGCAACAATGGCTACAACCCGCGTGCCGTGATCGAGGGCTCGCCCGAACTGTCGCAGGCGGTCTCGGCCGTTTCCTCGGGCGTCTTTTCGCCTGATGACCCGGACCGTTACCGCGACCTCATCAACGGCCTCTACACCAGCGACTGGTTCATGGTCGCCGCCGATTTCGACGCCTACGCCGCCGCCCAGCGTGATGTCGACGCTGTCTGGCGCAACAGCCCGGACTGGTATGCCAGAGCAATCCGCAACGTCGCGCGCGTCGGCTGGTTCTCGTCCGATCGCACCATCCGCCAATACGCGAAAGAAATCTGGAACGTGCCTGCCTGATGTGATTGCATGAGGCCACGAACAATGTGGTCCCGGTGATTTGGGTTGAATGCCAACTCACATCACCAGAAATAGACACCTGGTGCCCTGGGAGGGACACTGCCTGATGAGGAAGCCACGCGTGACCGCTGCGACAAGCGGGCCGGACGGACTGGCGCCAGCCAGCGATGTTGCGGCGATTGTCGCCGGCACGCACGGAGATCCGTTCGCGGTCCTCGGTGTCCATGAGGTCGGCAAAGGCCTGTTTGCCCGTTGTTTCGTTCCGCATGCCGAGACCGTCACTGCCTATACGCTGACGGGCATCGAGGCCGGTGCGTTGTCTAGGCGAGACGATGCCGGCTTCTTCGAAGGCAAGCTGTCGATCAGGAAGCGGCAGCCGCTGCGCTATCACGCGCGTAATGCCGGCGGTGACTGGTGGCTGACCGATCCTTATTCGTTCGGCCCGGTGCTCGGGCCGATGGACGATTACTATATCGCCGAAGGGTCGCATCTCAGGCTGTTCGACAAGCTTGGCGCGCACGTCATCAAGCACGAAGGCGCCACCGGCGTGCATTTCGCCGTCTGGGCTCCCAACGCAAGACGCGTCTCGGTGGTCGGCGATTTCAACGACTGGGACGGCCGCCGCCACACGATGCGCGATCGCCGCGACACCGGCATATGGGAGGTGTTCATCCCCGACATAGGTGCCGGGCGACCCTACAAATACGAGATCATTGGACCCGATGGCGTCAGGCTGCCGCTGAAGGCCGATCCGTTTGCGTTCAAATCCGAACTGCGTCCCGCCACGGCTTCGGTTGTCGCCGTGCCGCCGGCGCATGAGTGGGGCGACGAGGCGCATCGCAACTACTGGCGCAATGCCGATCCCCGGCGCGAAGCCGTCTCGATCTACGAAGTCCACGCTGGGTCTTGGCAGCTTCACGACGACGGCACGTTTCTGTCATGGGACGAAATGGCCGACCGGCTGATCCCCTATGTGGTCGAGACCGGCTTCACCCACATCGAGTTCATGCCGATTTCCGAGCATCCCTATGACCCGTCCTGGGGCTATCAGACGACCGGCCTCTATGCGCCGTCGGCCCGTTTCGGCGATCCGGACGGCTTTGCCCGTTTCGTCGATGGCGCGCATCGCGCCGGCGTCGGCGTCATCCTCGACTGGGTGCCGGCGCACTTCCCGGTCGACGCGCACGGCCTGGCTCATTTCGACGGCACCGCACTCTATGAACATGCCGATCCGCGCAAGGGTTTTCACCCCGACTGGAACACCGCGATCTACAATTTCGGCCGCCGCGAAGTGGTGTCGTTCCTGGTCAACAATGCGCTGTTCTGGGCCGAGAAATACCATGTCGACGGTCTGCGCGTCGATGCGGTCGCCTCGATGCTCTACCTCGACTATTCGCGCAAGGCCGGCGAGTGGATCCCCAACGAGAAGGGCGGCCGCGAGAACCTCGAGGCGGTCTCTTTCCTGCAGAAGATGAACAAGGAGGTCTACGGCCACCATCCCGGCGTCATGACCATCGCCGAGGAATCGACCTCATGGCCGAAGGTTTCGGCGCCGGTGCATGAAGGCGGGCTGGGTTTCGGCTTCAAGTGGAACATGGGCTTCATGCATGACACGCTGGAGTATTTCTCCAAGGAGCCGATTTTCCGCAAGCACCACCACAACGACCTGACGTTCGGCCTGACCTACGCCTTCTCGGAGAATTTCGTGCTGCCGCTCTCGCATGACGAGGTCGTGCACGGCAAAGGCACGCTGCTGGGCAAGATGGCCGGCGACGACTGGCAGAAATTCGCGACCTTGCGCGCCTATTACGGCTTCATGTGGGGCTATCCCGGCAAGAAGCTCTTGTTCATGGGACAGGAATTCGCGCAGCGCCGCGAATGGAGCGAGGCGCGCGCGCTCGACTGGAACCTGCTCGATTTCCGCCCGCATCGCGGCGTCTGGCAGACCGTGCGCGATCTCAACTATCTCTATCGGTCGCGCCCGGCGCTGCACGGCCGCGACTGCGAACCGGAAGGGTTTTCCTGGCTGATCGTCGACGACAGCCAGAATTCGGTTTTCGCTTGGGTGCGCAACGCGCCGGGCGGCAGCCCGGTGGCCGTCATCTCCAACTTCACGCCGGTGCCGCGCGACAATTATCGTGTGCCGCTGCCAAAGGCCGGCAAGTGGCGGGAGATCATCAACACCGACGCATCCGAATATGGCGGTTCCGGCATGGGCAATGGCGGCATGGTCGAGGCAAGGGCGGAAGGCAAGAACATCTCGGCAACGATGCTTCTGCCGCCGCTGTCGACAATCATGCTCGAACTCGTGACCGAGGCGGACTAACAGGGCGAGACTTGAGTAACTTGGGAGGGTAGAAATGGCAGACTTGAAACGGACCCAGCCGCTGGCGCGCGATGCCATGGCCTATGTACTGGCCGGCGGCCGTGGCAGCCGCCTCAAGGAACTGACCGACCGTCGCGCCAAGCCGGCGGTCTATTTCGGCGGCAAGACGCGCATCATCGATTTCGCGCTCTCCAATGCGCTCAATTCCGGCATTCGCCGCCTTGGCGTCGCCACGCAGTACAAGGCACATTCGCTGATCCGCCACCTGCAACGCGGCTGGAACTTCCTGCGGCCGGAACGAAACGAAAGCTTCGACATCCTGCCGGCCAGCCAGCGCGTCTCGGAAACGCAGTGGTATGAAGGCACGGCCGACGCCGTCTACCAGAACATCGACATCATCGAGGCCTATGGCCCGGAATATATGGTCATTCTGGCCGGCGACCACATCTACAAGATGGACTACGAGATGATGCTGCGTCAGCATGTCGACGCCAATGCCGACGTCACCGTCGGCTGCCTCGAAGTGCCGCGCATGGAGGCGACAGGCTTTGGCGTCATGCATGTCGATGCCAAGGACAACATCATCGCCTTCGTCGAAAAGCCCGCCGATCCGCCCGGCATTCCGGGCAATCCGGACTTCGCCTTGGCCTCGATGGGCATCTATGTCTTCAGGACCAAGTTCCTGATGGAGCAGTTGCGCCGCGACGCCGCCGAGCCGGGCTCAAGCCGCGATTTCGGCAAGGACATCATCCCCTATATCGTCCAGCACGGTAAGGCGATCGCGCACCGTTTCACCAAATCCTGCGTGCGCTCGACCGCCGAGAACGAAGCCTATTGGCGCGATGTCGGAACGGTCGACGCCTATTGGGAAGCCAATATCGACCTGACCGATATCACGCCGGAGCTTGACCTTTACGACCGCGACTGGCCGATCTGGACGTATGCCGAGTTGAAACCGCCGGCAAAATTCGTCCATGACGAGGATGGCCGGCGCGGCTCGGCCGTTTCCTCGCTGGTCTCGGGCGATTGCATCGTCTCGGGCGCTTCACTGAAGAAAAGTCTGATCTTCACCGGCGCGCGCATCAATTCCTATTCGACGCTGGAAGAGGTCGTCATGCTGCCCGACGTTCATGTCGGCCGGAACGCAAAGTTGAAGCGCGTCGTCATTGACCATGGTGTTAGGATACCGGAGGGGTTGGTCGTCGGCGAGGATCCCGCGCTAGACGCAAAGCGCTTCCGCGTTTCGGAGAAGGGCATCTGCCTGATCACACAGGATATGATCAACAAACTCGGGCTCTAGAGCAATTCTGCGAAAAGTGCGAAACGGGTTTCCATCCGGGAATTGCCTGGAAACGAAGAATTGGACAGGATCGGGATAGACGCATGCAGGTTCTGTCGGTCACGCCCGAGATCTTTCCGCTGATCAAGACCGGCGGGCTTGCCGACGTGACCGGTGCGCTGCCCGTCGCGCTGGCGGCCAAGGGCGTGGCCATGCGCACGCTCATTCCAGGCTTTCCCGTGGTGATGGATGCCTTCAAGAAAAAGAAGGCTGTTTACCAATACCCGCTGCTGCAGGGCGGCAAGGCTTCGATCCATGCTGTCCAGATCGCCGGGCTCGACCTTTTCGTGCTCGACGCGCCGCATCTCTTCGACCGCCCGGGCGGTCCCTACGGCAACGCTTCGGGCGCCGACTGGCCGGACAATTGGCGGCGTTTTGCGGCACTGAGCCAGGCCGGCGCCGATATCGCCGGCGGCGCCATCTCGGGCTACTTGCCCGACATCGTCCATGCCCATGACTGGCAGTCGGCGATGACGCTGGCCTATATGCGCTACGGCAAGGCCGTCGGCACGCCGTCGATGATGACCGTCCACAATCTCGCCTTCCAGGGCCAGTTCGGCGCCGGCATCTTCGGCGAACTCGGCCTGCCGGCGGTGGC
Organism: Mesorhizobium sp. 131-3-5; assembly: GCF_016756575.1. Classification (NCBI taxonomy): domain Bacteria; kingdom Pseudomonadati; phylum Pseudomonadota; class Alphaproteobacteria; order Hyphomicrobiales; family Phyllobacteriaceae; genus Mesorhizobium; species Mesorhizobium sp. 131-3-5. Next base: position 5,428,003 of record NZ_AP023254.1, on the reverse strand, counting down.
GATGGCGCTCGACGGCGTCGAATATTATGGTGGCGTCGGCTTCCTCAAGGCCGGCCTGCAGGCGGCCTGGGCGATCACCACGGTCAGCCCGACCTATGCGCAGGAGATCCGTTCGCCGGAATTCGGCATGGGTCTCGACGGCCTGATCAACATGCGCTCCAGCGATCTCTATGGCATCGTCAACGGCATCGACACCGCCATCTGGGATCCGGAGACGGACAAGCATCTGGTGTCGAACTATACGGCCGCAACGCTCAAGGCACGGGCGCCGAACAGGGCGGCCGTGGAGGAGCGTTTCGGCCTCGACCGCGACGACAGCCCGATCGTCTGCGTCATCAGCCGGCTGACCTGGCAGAAGGGCATGGACATATTGGCGACGGTGATCGACGGCCTCGTCGCGACCGGGGCGCGGCTGGCCATGCTGGGCTCGGGCGATGCCGGCCTCGAAGGCGCGCTGCTTGCCGCCGCCGCACGCCACCGTGGCCGCATCGGCGTGGTCATCGGCTATGACGAAGGGCTGTCGCACACCATGCAGGGCGGCTGCGATGCCATCATCATCCCGTCGCGCTTCGAACCTTGCGGACTGACGCAGCTCTACGGCCTGCGCTACGGCTGCGTGCCGGTGGTCGCCCGCACCGGCGGCCTTGCCGACACCATCATCGACGCCAACGAAGCGGCTATGGCCGCCGGCGTGGCGACAGGGTTCCAGTTTGCTCCCAACAATGGCAGCGCGATGCTGCACGCCATACGCCGCCTGGTCGATGCCTACGCCGACCCCGCGGCCTTCGAGACCATCCAGCGCCAAGGCATGAAGGCCGATGTGTCATGGCACAAGAGCGCGGAAAAATATCTTGAACTCTATCGCCTGCTGCTTTCGAAAAGGGTTGCCTGAAGCATGATACGGACCGTCCCCACCAAGCCCTATTCAGACCAGAAGCCCGGCACGTCGGGCCTGCGCAAGAAGGTGCCCGTGTTCCAGCAGGAGCACTATGCCGAGAACTTCATCCAGTCGATCTTCGACGCGCTGGACGGCTTCAAGGGCAAGACGCTGGTGATCGGTGGCGACGGCCGCTTCTACAACCGCGAGGTCATCCAGAAGGCCATCGCCATGGCGGCCGCCAACGGGTTCGGCAAGGTCATGGTCGGGCAGGGCGGTATATTGTCGACGCCGGCCGCCTCACATGTCATCCGCAAGTACAAGACCTTCGGCGGCATCATCCTGTCGGCCAGCCACAATCCCGGCGGCCCGCATGAGGATTTCGGCATCAAGTACAATGCCGGCAATGGCGGCCCGGCGCCGGAAAAGCTGACCGACGCGATCTTCGCCAAGACCAAGGCGATTTCGAGCTTCAAGACATCGGACATCGATCCGATCGACATCGATACAACAGGCACCGTCACTGCCGCCGGCATGACGGTCGAGATCATCGATCCTGTGGCCGATTATGCCGAGTTGATGGAAAGCCTGTTCGATTTCGACGCGCTGCGCAGACTGTTCAAATCGGGCTTCCGCATGCGCTTCGACGCCATGCATGCGGTGACCGGTCCCTATGCCAAGGAAATTCTCGAGAACCGGCTCGGCGCGCCCAGCGGCACCTGCCGCAACTTCAAGCCGCTGCCGGATTTCGGCGGCCATCATCCGGATCCGAACTTGGTGCACGCCAAGCATCTCTATGACGAGATGATGGGACCGGACGCGCCGGATTTTGGTGCCGCTTCCGACGGTGACGGCGACCGCAATCTGATCATCGGCAAGGGCATTTTCGTCACCCCGTCGGATTCGGTGGCGATGCTTGCCGCCAATGCCCGTCTGGCGCCCGGCTACAAGGACGGGCTGAAGGGCATCGCCCGTTCGATGCCGACCAGTGGCGCCGCCGACCGTGTCGCCGAAAAACTCGGCATCGGTATCTATGAGACGCCCACCGGCTGGAAGTTTTTCGGTAATCTGCTCGATGCCGGCATGGCGACGATCTGTGGCGAGGAGAGCGCCGGCACCGGCTCCAACCATGTGCGCGAAAAGGACGGGCTGTGGGCGGTGCTGTTGTGGCTCAATATCCTTGCCGCGCGCGGCGAGAGCTGCAAGCAGGTCGTCACCGAGCACTGGGCGGCCTATGGGCGCAACTACTATTCGCGCCACGACTATGAGGAGGTCGAGAGCGACCGCGCCAACGCTCTGGTCGACGAACTCAGGGCCAAGCTCGGCTCGCTGCCCGGCACCAGCGTGCGCGGCCTGAAGATTGCCAAGGCCGACGATTTCGCCTATCACGACCCGGTCGACGGTTCGACCAGCGAGCACCAGGGCATTAGGATCCTGTTCGAAGGCGGCTCGCGCGTCGTCTTCCGGCTTTCCGGCACTGGCACGTCCGGAGCGACACTGCGCGTCTACATCGAGCGCTACGAGCCGGACAAGGCCAGGCACGACCTCGACACGCAGGCAGCCCTTGCCGACCTCATCGCGGCCGCCGACGACATTGCCGGGATCAAGAGCCACACCGGCCGCAACAAGCCGAGCGTGATTACTTGAGGGTGGCGGTGCGCGCTCTTCCTTCTCCCCCTGTGGGAGAAGGTGGATCGGCGCGCAGCGCCGAGACGGATGAGGGGTGCGTGACGGATCGCCGTCTTTCCCAAGCTGGAGCACCCCTCATCCGTCGCCTTCGGCGACACCTTCTCCCACAAGGGGAGAAGGGGGAGCCTGCATGACCCAGCTCGGCGCAGCCGTCACCCGCGAAGGCATCCGCTTTGCCGCCTGGTCCTCGTCGGCCCGTCGCCTCTGGGTCTCGATCTTCGACGGGCAGGGAAACCGCGAACTCGACCGACTGGAGCTGCAGCCGGAAGGCGCGGGGGTGCATGCGCTCGTCGTTCCCGGCCTTGCCGCGGGCACGCGGTATGGCTTTCGCGCCGATGGCGACTATGCGCCCGAGCGCGGGTTGTGGTTCGACCCGGACAAGCTGCTCACCGATCCCTACGCCGTCGAAATCGACCGACCCTATGCCTATCACTGGCGGCTCGCCGCGCGGCGCAACGAGGGCGCCGACACCGCGCCGCTGATGCCCAAGACCGTGGCGAAAGCACTGCCCAAAGCGATGCCAGTGCTGACGCCGCTGTTCCGCCCAGGCGGCCTGATCTACGAGGTGCCGGTGCGCGCCTTCACGAAGCTGCATCCCGACATTCCGCAAGCGCAGCGCGGTACGATCGCGGCACTTGCTCATCCTGTCGTCATCGAGCATCTGCAAAGGCTCGGCGTGTCGGCCGTCGAACTGATGCCGGTGACGGCGTCGATCGACGAGCAGCACCTGCCGCCGCTGGGCCTGAGCAACGCCTGGGGCTACAATCCCGTTACCTTCATGGCGCTCGACCCGCGTCTCGCGCCCGGCGGCCTCAAGGAATTGCGCGACACCGTGGCGGCGCTGCGCAAGGCCGGCATCGGCACGATCCTCGACCTCGTCTTCAACCACACGGGCGAAAGCGACCGGCTGGGGCCGACGCTGTCGCTGCGCGGCCTCGACAACCAGGCCTACTATCGGCACCAACCGGATGGCAGGCTGGTCAATGACACCGGCACCGGCAACACCGTCGCCTGCGATCATCCGGCGGTGCGGGACATGGTGCTCGACACGCTCCGGCATTTTGTCTGCAATGCCGGCGTCGACGGCTTCCGCTTCGACCTGGCGCCGGTGCTGGGCCGCGTCGACGGCGTGTTCGATCCCGCGGCGCCCTTGCTCGCGGCGATCGCCGGCGATCCCATGCTGGCCGATCGCGTGTTGGTCGCCGAACCCTGGGATATCGGTCCTGACGGCTACCAGCTCGGCAACTTCCCGCCGCGCTTCCTCGAATGGAACGATCGCTATCGCGACGATGCCAGGCGCTTCTGGCGTGGCGATGCCGGCGCGGTAGGAGCGCTGGCGACGCGGCTTGCCGGTTCGTCCGATGTTTTTGGCAAGGCCGGCCAGCCGGCCAGCCGCACGGTCAATTTCATCGCCGCCCATGACGGCATGACGCTGGCCGATCTCGTCGCCTATGAGCGCAAGCACAACCAGGCCAATGGCGAGCAGAACCGCGACGGCCACAACGACAATCTGTCCTGGAACAATGGCGCCGAGGGCGAGACGGACAGCGCCGCGATCACCAAGGCGCGCTTCGACGACCAGTGCGCGCTGCTCGCGACGCTGTTTGCCTCGCGCGGCACCATCATGCTGACAGCGGGCGACGAGTTCGGCCGCTCGCAGAAGGGCAACAACAACGCCTATGCGCAGGACAATGCCATCACCTGGCTCGACTGGGCCGGCCGCGACCAGGCGCTGGAGCGCCACGCATCGGCGCTCGGCATCCTTCGCCGTACCGTCCCCGCTCTGTCGGACACGCATTTCCTGACGGGACAACCGGCCGATGCTTCCGGCATCCCCGATGTCGCCTGGCTGACCGAGACCGGCATGCTGCTTGCCGAGGCGGACTGGAACGACCCCGCCCGGCACCGCCTCGTCATGCTGTTGGGTGACGCAGGCGGCCGCCTTGCTATCATAATCAACGGCGATCGTCGGCAATGCGTCTTCACCTTGCCCGCGCGGGACGGCTTCCAATGGCAGCCGGCGATCGAGACGCAGGCGATCGACCTTGCACGGCCGCTGCCGGGCCGAAGCGTCCATTTCATGCTTGAGCGCGGTACTACAAAGAGCCGCGCCAGGAAGGGTTCGTGATGGCCGACAACAATGCCGACCCTTGGGCGGGGCAGGGGGCCGACTGGTGGCGCGGCTGCGTCATCTATCAGGTCTATCCGCGTTCCTTCCAGGACACGACCGGCGATGGCAGCGGCGATCTCAAGGGTATCACCACGCGGCTTGCCCACATCGCCTCGCTCGGCGTCGATGCCGTCTGGCTGTCGCCCTTCTTCAAGTCGCCGATGGCTGACATGGGCTACGACGTTTCGGATTATCGCGACGTCGATCCGATGTTCGGTTCGCTGGAGGATTTCGACGCTCTGGTCGCCGAGGCGCACCGGCTGGGCCTGAAAATCGTCATCGACCAGGTGCTGTCCCACTCATCCGACAAACACGAATGGTTCATCGAAAGCCGCGCCAGCCGCGACAACCCCAAGGCCGACTGGTACGTCTGGGCCGATACGAGACCCGACGGCAATGCCCCCAACAACTGGCTGTCCGTATTTGGCGGCCCGGCCTGGGAGTGGGATTCGACCCGCCGGCAATATTACATGCACAATTTCCTTGCCTCGCAGCCCGATCTGAATTTCCACAATCCGGAGGTCCAGGACGCGCTGCTGGACACGGTGCGCTTCTGGCTCGAGCGTGGCGTCGACGGTTTCCGGCTCGATACGGTCAACTATTATGTCCATGACCGCTGGCTGCGCAGCAATCCACCTCTGGCGTCGAGCGTCGCCGGCACCAATGGCGAGACCAACACCTACCTTTACCAGGAGCATTTGTTCGACAAGACGCAACCGGAGAACCTGGCTTTCCTCAGGCGTTTCCGCGCGCTGCTCGACGAATATCCAGACCGCGCCGCCGTCGGCGAAATCGGCGATGAGGGCCGCTCGCTGCAGACGCTGGCAGCCTACACCTCCGGCGGCGACAAGCTGCAGATGTCCTACACCTTCGACCTGCTCGGTCCGCAATTTTCGGCGGCGCACGTGCGCGGCTGTGTCGAGGCCTTCGAACATGCGGTTGCCGACGGCTGGGTCTGCTGGGCGTTTTCCAATCATGACGTGGTGCGCCATGTCAGTCGCTGGACAGGGCCGGATGGCGATGCCGACGCGGTGGCCAGATTCGCGATCATGCTGCTCGCCTGCCTGCGCGGTTCGATCTGCCTCTACCAGGGCGAGGAACTCGGCCTGGAGGAGGCGGAGCTTGTCTATGAGGATCTGCGCGATCCCGTCGGTATCCGTTTCTGGCCCGGTGTGAAGGGCAGGGATGGCTGTCGCACGCCGATGGTCTGGGATGCCGGCGCCGACAATGCGGGTTTCTCGACAGGAAAACCCTGGCTGCCGGTCCCAGCCAGCCATCGCGCCCGCGCCGCCGATGTGCAGAACGGCAACGAGCAATCGGTGCTGTCCGCCTACCGCTCCACGCTTGCCTTGCGCAGGCGGCATCCGGCGCTGGTCAGCGGTTCGATCCGCTTTCTCGACGCCGAAGGCGACGTGCTGGCCTTCATTCGGGAAGGCGGCGGGCAGAGACTGCTCTGCGTCTTCAATTTCGCTGGAGAGCCGGCGAATTGGCCCTTGCCACCGGATATTGGCGCTGTCGCTGCTGTCCTGGCTGGCACCGCTGCAGGCGAGGAGGAAGCGCTTTCGCTGCCGGCTCTCGGTTGCTTCCTTGGCCGGCTCGACTGACTGGCCGCTCGACCGCGCCTTGGCCAGGCGACCCGCTTGGCCACGAAAACCTTACTGAACGAGCACCGCCCGACCGCAGGTCGCGCCGGTGACGCGCACGTCGGCTTGGCCGACGCCGACTCCCAGCGCTGACAGCACATTGTAGAGCAAGTCGTCGACAGGCGCCGTTACGGTGTTGAGCAGGGTCACCACTGCCGGTTTGACCGTTCCGAGCAGGGAGCTGAGATCAATACCGAGACCAAGCACATTGGCCGAAAGCGACAGGTTGTTGACCAGCGACGTGGTGAGCGACTGCGAGATGTTGCGCGTCGAAACGGTTTTCACCGTCTTGTTGGCGATGTCGGTTGCGTTGAAGGTCAAGGTCTGTGGGCTGTTGTTGGTGATCGCGGTCGCGGCCGATCCCATCACCTGGATCAGCGGGATGTTGATCAGCAGCAGATGGAGGCTCACATCCGCGATGTCGGCATCGGTGAAGGTCTGCGGCTGGCTGAAATCGGCGAAGCCGGAGGGATTGTTGCTGTTGGCGAGGTTCAGTTGGGCAACGCCCGGATGCGCCGCGATCGAAACGCTGATGCTGGAAGGCCCTGCCGGACAGGTGATGTCGGTCAGCTTGGCTTCGGCGTAGGCGACTTCGACATTGAGCGGCAGGTTGACGGCGAGCAGGCTGATGCCGCCGCCGAGGCCGGGCGTGCCGACACCGACGGAGGCCGTCAGTTTGATGCGCGTCTGGGCGGTGCGCACGACAGTGCCGATGCCGTCGACCGCGAGCCACGGCGAGGATTGCGGCGGCTGCCCGATGGCGATGTTGAGCTTGGTCGAGAGCAGTCCCGGGATGGTGGCGCCGAGATCGACCGCGGCCTGGTTGGTGCCGTTGGCGAGCACAGCGGCGGCGGTCAGCATTCCCATGGCGCTTGCATCGACGCCGAAGCCGGACGGCTGTTGCCCGAGGCCCAGGCTGCCGACGGAGCCGAGATCGACAAGGCTGGAGAGTGGGATCTTGACCGTGCTGGTCGACTTGGAGGCGATGGTCTGCAGGGCAACCTTGGCCGTGTTGCCAAGGCCAGGGACGTTGGCCATGGCGGTGGCGATCTGGCCGACAGTCGCTTTCGAGGCCAGTACGTCCGAATAGGTGCCGGCGGTGATGTTCAATTGTGTGGCGAGCGCACTGATGAACGACAAGACGCTGACATCGGCCGAGATCAGCCCGTTATAGTCCATGACACTGAGCGAGATGTTGCCGCCGAGGAGCCCGCTCAGCAAAGCATTGAGGATCCCGCCATTGACGCTGAGCAGTCTCGACCCCACCGAGAATGCCGCCTGCGGCGTCATGCTGGCCGTGGCCTGGGTGCCGATGACCGGAGTGGGGATCAGCGAGCTCGCGAAATAGCGGGCGGGCACTTTCGCCAGCGTGACACGCACCGCATTGTAGGGCGTCACGCCCGCCTGGAAGCGCTGGGTGACATTGGTGGTCGTCGAGGCGTATCGGCCTTGCGTGACCGTCACCACCGTCTTGCCGACGGCCGGGGCAATGGTCTGGCCAGAGGCTTGAACGACGACACCCGGCATGCCGTTGTCGGTGAGCGTGGTGACGACCGCGGTGTTGACATTGTTGATGTTCGACGCGGCGGTGATCGCCGCCAGATCGACCATCGCCTGGGCCTGCCGGCGCTCGGAGTATATGGAGGCCTCATCGATGGCCACAGCCGCCAGAGCCAGCGCGACCGGCGCGCTCAGCGCGGTCATCACTGCGAAGTTCGCCCTCCTGTCCCCCATCATCGACCGTGCAAGCCGGCCGATGCCCTTGCCGGCACGCTGCAGCATTCAGATACCCCCAACCCTGATCGTTGACTGACGCTTGATGGTGGTCCCCGGCAAGGCTATGCCCGGGAAGAGATTCCAGATCGGCAGGTTGCGCGCATCGTACGAAATCAACACCACGAACTGGCTGCCGTCGGCCACGCTGTCATTGGCCTGGTAGGTCAGTTTGCTGGCGTCCACGAAGGGGTATCCACCGGCATTGTTGGCGAGGAAGGCGGCCACGAGCGTCTGCCGCTCGGTCTGGTTCAGCCCGGCTATAGCCGTCCGGGCGGCATCCGCCGCGATCTGCTGGATCGAGTTGGCGGCACCAAAATAAATACCGTACGCAACCATTCCGAGCAGAAGAAGGATAAAAATCGGCGACAGCAGGGCGAACTCGACCGCCGACGTCCCCGAATTGTCTGTTCGGAACGCGCGTCTTCGGAGCATGGAAATGAGCTTCTGAACCATGATACCAACATGCCAAAGTTCGCATGCAGAAAGCGAAAACTCTCGGTGCAACCTGCAGATGCGTGCGATTGAAAAGGCCGCTCTAATTTAGCTGTTGCTTCTTCGATTCTGAGGATTGACTTAGGGTCAATCAGTACTCGGTTGAAAAGAGCTTACCTCCTGTCTAGTCTCCTGCCACCAGCTGCCGGGGGGAACCGGCGGCGCGCTCAAAGGAACCAGGCATCGGTTCCGGGGCGTCAACACTCAAAGGCGCGCCCACGGCAGCGCCGACAGGGAGAACTTCATGCTGAAAAACATGCTGAAGGCGACGGTATTCGCCACCACCATGGCGGTAGCCGCCGGCGCATTCTACTCGCCGGCGTTCGCCGAGAGCGTCTACAACAGGGGCACCGCCGCCGAATCGGAATCGGTCGACCCGCACAAGACCTCGACGGTCTATGAAGCCAATGTGCTGCGTGACCTGTTCCAGGGCCTGGTCATGCAGGACCAGAAGGCCAACCTCATTCCGGGCGCCGCCGAAAGCTGGACGGTGTCGGATGACGGCACTGTCTACACCTTCAAGCTGCGCAAGGACGGCATGTGGTCGGACGGCAGCCCGGTAACGGCGGACGACTTTGTCTACGCCTTCCACCGGCTGGAAGACCCGGCGACCGGCGCCGAATATGCCTCGATGCTGTATCCAGTGAAGGGTGCCGAGGACGTCAACACCAAGAAGGGCAAGCCCGAGGACATGGGCGTCAAGGCGATCGACGCCACCACCCTGGAAGTGACGCTCAAAGCGCCGACGCCTTACTTCCTGGAGATGCTGACTCACCAGGCGACCTATCCGGTCAGCAAGGCCTCGATCGAAAAGCTCGGCGCCGACTGGATAAAGCCCGGCAAGCTGGTCTCGAACGGCGCCTATACGCTGGCCGAATGGGTTCCCAACGACCACATGAAGCTGGTCAAGAATCCGAAATTCTGGGACGCCGCGACCGTCAAGTTCGACGTGGTCAACTACATCCCGACCGAAGACCGCTCATCGGCGATGAAGCGCTTCGAGGCAGGCGAACTCGACAGCTATGACGATCTGCCGACCGAGCAGCTCGCCGACCTCAAGACCAAGTTCGGCGACCAGATCCATGTCGGCCCGTATCTCGGCACCTACTATTATGCGATCAAGACCGACAAGGCGCCCTGGAACAATCCTGAACTGCGCACCGCCATCTCGATGGCGATCGACCGCGACTTCATTGCCGAAAAGGTCTGGCAGAACTCGATGCTGCCCGGCTATTCGATGGTGCCTCCCGGCATCGAGGGGTACACGCCCGCAATGGCCAAATATGCCGACATGCCGCAGATAGACCGCGAGGACGCAGCCAAGAAAATCCTCGAGAAACTCGGCTACACGCCCGAACATCCACTGAAGATGGAAATCCGCTACAACACCTCGGAGAACCACAAGAACACCGCGGTCGCCATCCAGGAACAGCTGAAGCCGCTTGGCGTCGACGTCACGCTGCTCAACACCGACACCAAGACGCACTACTCCTTCCTCGAGCAGAAGGGCGACTATGACGTGGCGCGTGCCGCCTGGATCGCCGACTACAAGGATCCGGAAACCTTCCTTGGCATCTCCCGCAAGGCGAGCGGCAACAACTACTCGAACTACAACAGCCCGGCCTATGAAGCAGCTATGGACAAGGCAGCCGCCGCCGGCGGCAAGCCCGAGGAGCGCATGAAGGAGCTCTCCGAGGCCGAGCGCATTCTCGTCGACGATGTCGGCCAGATCCCGCTGCTCTACTACAGCTACCACGACATCGTGTCCTCGAAGCTGCATGGCTTCGTCGACAATGTAATGGACGTCCATCCGTCGCGTTTCGTCAGCAAGGATTGATCCCTGGCCAAGCCGCCGCGCACTTCGTGCGCGGCGGTGCTGGTTTGCCATCGCATCGGCCGGGAAGCGCAATCGATTCTCGGAAAATCCGGTGCGAAGATTTGAAGGCTGGAGCACAATGGTCCAATCGGACAGGCGTGTTCCGGATCAAGTGGGGCACCTATGCTGCGATATGTATTCCGGCGGCTTTTGACCGCCATACCGACGCTGTTCGTCATCGTGACGATGGCGTTCTTCCTGATGCGCGTCGCGCCGGGCGGGCCGTTCAACCAGGAGCGGGGGCTAAGCCCCGAGATCAAGGCCAATCTTGAAGCCCAGTTCGGCCTCAGCGATCCGCTCTGGCTGCAATATGTCCACTATCTCGGCAATCTCTTGCGTGGCAATTTCGGCCCGAGCTACAACATGCCGGATTTCACCGTCACCGAACTGTTCGCCAAGGGCCTGCCCATTTCGGTGCAGCTCGGCGCCTCGGCGCTGATCCTGGCACTGCTGCTCGGTTCCGTGCTCGGCACCATTGCCGCGCTCAACCAGAACAAGCTTGGTGACTATACGGTGATCGCTCTGGCCACGGCCGGCAGCACCATCCCCACCTTCGTCATCGCGCCGGTGATCCAGCTTCTCTTCGGGCTGACCTGGAGGCTCCTGCCGATCGGCGGCTGGGGCGATGGCGCCTTCATCAACAAGGTCGGCCCGGTGCTGACGCTTGCCTTGCCGCAGATCGCCATCGTCGCCCGCCTGATGCGCGGCTCGATGATCGAATCGCTGCGCTCCCATCACATCCGCACCGCCCGCGCGCTCGGCCTTTCCGACTGGTCAGTTGTGGTCAAACACGCCTTGCGCGGCGCCATCCTGCCGATCGTTTCGTTCACTGGCCCGGCGGCGGCGGCCCTTTTGACCGGCTCCGTCATCGTCGAGACGATCTTCTCCATTCCCGGCGTCGGCCGCTACTTCGTCGATGCCGCGCTCAACCGCGACTACACGCTGGTGATGGGAACGGTGGTGGTGATCGCCATCTTCACCATCGTCTTCAACCTGATCGTCGACGTCATGTACGCGGTCGTCGACCCGAGGGTGCGCTATGACTGACATCGCAGCCACTGCTCCCGCTATCGTCGGCCGTTCGCTGTGGGGCGATGCCTGGGCGCGCCTCAAGGCCAACCGCGCCGCCATGTTCAGCCTCTACTACCTCGCCTTGATCGGGCTCGTCAGCGTGTTCGGCCCCTGGTTCGTGCCGCATCAGTACACGACCATCTATGCCGACTATGTACGCATGCCGCCAAGCCTGTCAGCCTATCCGAAGCCCGACATGATCGAGTCCGCGCTCAATGATGCGATCAAGCGCATGCGGGTCGATATCAAGGAATGGCACCAGGAGGGCGATCACGTCTTCGTCACGGTCAAGTCGACCAAGCCGATCGATGACCGCAATATCCGCTATCTCGACCGCTCCGATGCCTTTGACGACACCAAGATCGAGAGCAAGTCGCCCGACGGGCTCGAAGCGACCATGAGCGCGTCGGTCAAGCAGCAATATTTCCTGTTCGGCACCGACAACACCGGCCGCGATCTGCTGTCGCGCACTTTGATGGCCGGGCGCATCTCGCTGGCCATCGGCCTGCTCGCCGGTGTCGTGGCGGTAGTGATCGGGGTGATCTATGGCGCCGCCGCGGGTTTCTCCGGCGGCAGGATCGACGAGGTGATGATGCGCATCGTCGATGTGCTCTATTCCTTGCCGTTCATCTTCTTCGTCATCATGCTGGTGGTGTTCTTCGGCCGCAACTTCGTGCTGATGTTCCTGGCGGTTGGCGCGGTGCTGTGGCTGGACATGGCGCGCATCGTGCGCGGCCAAGCGCTGTCGATCCGCCGCCAGGAATATGTCCAGGCGGCGGAAGCCATGGGCGTCGGCCAGCGCGGCATCCTGCTGCGCCACGTCATTCCCAATTTGCTCGGCCCGGTCGTCATCTACATGACCTTGCTGGTGCCGCAGGTCATCATCCTGGAGAGTTTTCTGTCGTTCCTCGGCCTCGGCGTCCAGGAGCCGATGACCAGCTGGGGCGTGCTGATTTCGGTCGGCGCCAAGAACATCGGCACTGCCAACTGGCTGCTCCTGTTTCCTGCTTTCTTCCTCGTTTCGACGCTGTTTGCGCTGAACTTCGTCGGCGATGGCCTGCGCGACGCGCTCGACCCGAGAGATCGATAAAGATGGGCACCGCTGACATGGCCACTCCCGAAACGATCCTCAGCGTCAAGGACCTGCGCGTCCGCTTCCGCACGCTCGACGGCGCGGTCGAAGCGGTGAAGGGCATCAACATCCACGTCAATGCGGGCGAGACCGTCGCCGTGGTCGGCGAGTCCGGTTCCGGCAAGAGCCAGACCATGATGGCGGCGATGAGCCTGCTCGCCTCGAACGGCGAGGCCACGGGCAGCGTCGACTATCGTGGCCGCAACCTGCTGACGCTGAGCAAATCCGACCTGAATAAGGTCCGCGGCGCCAAGATCAGCATGATCTTCCAGGAGCCGATGACTTCGCTCGATCCGCTCTATTCGATCGGCAATCAGCTGATCGAACCGATCCGCAGGCATCGCGGCTTGAATGCCGCCGAAGCGCGCCAAGAGGCGCTCAAGCTCTTGCGGCTGGTGCACATTCCCGATCCGGAGCGGCGGATGAAATCCTACCCGCATGAAATGTCCGGCGGCCAGCGCCAGCGGGTAATGATCGCCATGGCGCTCGCCAACGATCCCGACATCCTGATTGCCGACGAGCCGACCACGGCGCTCGACGTGACCATTCAGGCGCAGATCCTGATGCTGCTCGCCGAATTGCAGCGCAAGCTCGGCATGGCCATCGTCTTCATCACCCACGATCTCGGCATCGTCCGGCGCTTCGCCGACCGCGTCTATGTCATGCGCCAGGGCGAGGTGGTCGAGGAGGGCGAGGCGGGAGCGATCTTCGCCAACCCGCAGCACGCCTATACCAAGATGCTGCTGGCGGCCGAGCCGACGGGAAGCAAGGCGCCGCCGCCCGCCAATGCCCCCGTGGTGCTCGAAGGCAGGCATGTCGAGGTCACATTCAGGATCGGCGGCGGGTTTCTGGCCGGCGAGCCGCTGATGCTGCGCGCCGTCGACGACATTTCGATCCGGCTGCAGCGTAACCAGACCATCGGCATTGTCGGCGAATCCGGTTCGGGAAAATCGACCCTTGGCCGCGCCCTGCTGCGGCTGCTGCCGAGCGATGGCTTGATCCGTTTCGGCGATCGCGACATTTCGACCGCCGACCGCCAGGCGATGCGGCCGCTGCGGCGCCAGATGCAACTCGTCTTCCAGGATCCGTTCGGCTCACTGTCGCCGCGCATGACCGTCGGCCAAGTCATCACCGAAGGGCTGCTGGTGCATGAGCCCAACCTTTCAGGCAAGCAGCGCGACCAGCGCGCGGTCGAGGCCTTGCTTGAAGTCGGCCTCGATCCCAACGCCCGCAACCGTTATCCGCACGAATTCTCCGGCGGCCAGCGGCAGCGCATCGCCATTGCCCGCGCCATGATCCTGAAGCCCAAAATGGTCGTGCTGGACGAACCGACCTCGGCGCTCGACCGCTCGGTGCAGAAACAGATCGTCGAACTCCTGCGCAAGCTGCAGGCGGACCATGAACTGTCCTACCTGTTCATCAGCCACGACCTCGCCGTGGTGCGCGCCATGGCCGACTACATCATCGTCATGAAGCAGGGCAAGATCGTCGAGGAGGGGCCGACCGAGGCAATCTTCAGCAACCCGCAAGCGCCCTACACGCAGACGCTGATGAATGCGGCGATCGATGTGACGCGCTTTCGGCTGAGCGCCTGAGACGTCGCTTCAGGTGAGGGCAATCATCACGGCGGCGTCCGTTCGCTCAGCCCGCTGACCTGGAGCATTTGCGCGCCCGCACGGCGCCAATGGCATCCTGCCGCTGTTTCAGCCGATCGATCCTGGCGGTCTCACGATTGGCGACGGCGGTCTTCACGCGCGAACCACCAAGCAGCCAGCGCGGAACACTGGTGTTGGCGACCTTGCCGCGGGTGATGGCGGTTTGTGAGATTTCGATGGCGTTCTCACCCAGCGCGCTGTTGAGCTCGGCGCAGCTCATCTTATCGTACGTCGCCGGATCGGCGGTCCTGCCGATCGACGAACAGCCGGTAACGAGAAGCACTGCAAGCATAAGAGTCGGGGTCGAGGTCGTCGTCGCGATCAAGTTCATATCCACACCCGGCTCACCGTTTCACTGGCTTCATCATATCCACCGAACTATCTGGAGCCGACGATTATTTCGTCAAAGATTGGGCTCGCGAAAGGAGCCCTACGGGCGTGGGACCACCGGGCCAGCCGATGTGGGAACGTTCTCGGCCACCTGAAGTTGGTGTCCGTCGAGTGTCTAATTTCAATCACTGGAAACGAAGAGAGTCGGCCCCGGTTGACGCCGGGGCGGCCTTTCCTCGATCCTTGCCCCGGCGCGATCTCAGCGGCTCGCGCTGCTGTGGCGCCCGGCCGTCCTGCCGCGCCGTTCGTTCAGCCTGCCTGAAAGTCAGGCTGCTTCGGCGATGAATGCGGTGGGAGCGCAACCGCCCAGCACAGCCTGGGCGATGCCGGTTTCATTTTCATCGACATGCGCCGTCACCAAGACGATGCCCTCGGCAACGCTCCGATCATCCGACCTTGCCGCTGTGGTCAAGAAGGCACCGAGCAGCCCGCCGGCGCCGCCGCCGCAGACCGCGCAAACCAGTGCTGTTGCCGGCAGTCCGGCCGGAACAGAACTGACGCCGTAGACCGCGAGGGCGCTCAGGCAAGCCAATGCCGCACCGACGGCACAAAGGATGACACTTGGAGACCTTAGGACTGTTAGTTCGTCCTGGTAGGGCCCGATAATGGCAACCTGAACGCGAGGAACACCGACCGCCACCAGCTCTCCAGCAATCTGGGCGGCTTCGGCGTGGGAATCAAAAAGCTTGCTGATTGTCCGCATGGTCTCAGAACGTTTTCTCGTCCAGGGACATGTCCGCAACGAAGGACGCGGCGATCAAGTCGTCGCCGTCAATGCTGCCTCGTCCGTCGACCATCATGGCCGCGACCTTTTGGAAGGTCTTCATTTCGCTCATGGTAATCCGGGCCTGCCGCATTCTGACCTTGAGGTCAGCTACTCGCACCCCCATGACATCGGATTGTATGGCCTCACTGCCAGACATGGTGACGTTCATCCAGTTTCGCTTCCTCGTTTGATCGTCCCCGCGCCCAACCACTTGAAACAGGGTCGCAGCGAAAACGTTCCCTAGCTGGGCTTCGGTCCGATAGAGAGCCGGACTTTGGTCCGGCTGCAAAATGCAATGGTCCTGCCTGTGGTGCTGCTTGGAACAGCCACCGTTCGTGGCCGTTGTCGGCTACACGTTCGGGAGGAAGCTGATGGACAAGAGTGTTGGCCAAGCGCGCTGGTTGCTCGCGGTGATCTTCGCCATGCCCATCACCTTCATGGCGATTGGAATAGCCTTTGGCTGACCATCCGACAGTATTTGGCAGATTGGCGCAGCTACGTCCCTTCCTGCGCCAATAGGGTTCGCCCGCCACGTTCGCGAGGCGGGCGAACCCTAAATATCTGCAGGCGCCGTAGCCGGCATTCCAGCCTACGTGGCGAGATTCCTCGACCTTTTTTCGGAGAGGCTGAATGGCATCGTATTCACACGACGGTCCGTTGATGATTCCGTGTGTCGGCACGCCAGGTCACCAGCGACATGTCAGATTTCATGCAGAAGGACCGGCTATAACGAGCCGGGCCTTGGGTCGATCAGTAATCGTTGTTTTGGATCACCACGGGGCGGCGGTGATGGTGCTTGTAGACCGAACTCGTAACAACGACGGCGTCGGGGCGATGATGCCGGCGGCCGTGATCGTAGAAAGCCACCGTACCATGGTGGCGGTGATGCAGTCGCTGACCGTCCTCGTTGATGATCCTGACGTTGCTGTGGTGGCGATGGTGAGTCCTGATGATCACGTCGGCTTCGGCCGCCGAAGCGACAGCCGGCAACCCGATGGAAAGCGCCAAAGCGCACATGATCATTGATTTCATTGCAATTTTTCCGTTCCCTTGATTAGCCCTTCGTTGGATAACTGCTGCTAGGCCCTTTGGTTCCGGGTATCCCAGGACCGTCGAACCGCCTGCGGCAGACCGAGTGGACGAAGCGTATGGGCTAAGGCTGGGAAGGGGCCGCCTCTCGCTGACGGTACTTGCAAAGGACGAAATGGCTCGATGCATCGGACGCGCTCGCGCCGGGCAGCACGACGATCTGTGCCCAAAAATCGCAATACCTGGCTATCGCTTCCGGCACCTCTTTGGTGGTGACGCCGGAGATGGTGGCGATGTCGCCGTCTCTGCAGTTGGTCTTCCCGGAAAGCAGGGCTGCGGCTGCCATGATCTGGCATGACCGCTCATCGTCCGCCCGAGAGGGCGCGCAATGGCAGGCAAATGCAAATACCGCTGCTGCGAAAACCAGTCCTTTCATATCGGCTCCGATGTCACCGGCGTTCTGGCATTCCTCAGAGAAACATGCAACGCAGCTAATATAAAAGCAATTGCAGGGCCATTTCTCGATCTTGCCAAGCGATGGAACATTAGGCTTGCCTAATAGTTCTCCCTTGCAGGAGACACCATCCCTTGGGGTCTCCTGAAGATCAGTCGGGAACGGCTGGTCGGCCAACGCTCCTCCACCACAGGCG
This sequence comes from Mesorhizobium sp. 131-3-5, assembly GCF_016756575.1. Classification (NCBI taxonomy): domain Bacteria; kingdom Pseudomonadati; phylum Pseudomonadota; class Alphaproteobacteria; order Hyphomicrobiales; family Phyllobacteriaceae; genus Mesorhizobium; species Mesorhizobium sp. 131-3-5. The sequence goes on along the minus strand of NZ_AP023254.1, from coordinate 5,410,787 downwards.
CGGGCTTTTCCAGGCAACGGAGAAAGATCATGAACAATATCATTTGGCTCGTCGGAGCGGTGGTCATCGTCATAGCGATATTGAGCTTCTTCGGCCTGCGATAAGCGCGACGTCAGCTATGTCCATCGACCCTCCGTCGCCGAAGCGGACAATGCGAAAGCGCCGCGGGCTATCGGCAGAAGAGCAAAACGATGGCAAGGAGGTTATTGCCAGCGAACTCGTAGACAGGATCGAGGCAAATGGCGCGGCGTTGTTGAATGCCGCGCGGCGAATGAAAATTCATTCCCGATGACCGACAGACTGCAGCGGCCTAATGCGTCGGCGTTTTCAACAACCCCACCTGCCGCAATGCGTGGGCGATAACCGGAGGGCGCTGCTCCGGGCTTCCTTGGTTGCCGCCATGTGTTGTTCACAGCGGCAGTTTTGTTTCCGCTCGGCTCGCGCGCTGGGCGGCGAAGCTTTCACTCATCACGATTGTGGGTATCGCAGCCAGTCGGAAGTGAGACTGACGCTTAGAATAAGGCCCGCTATTGCGAGGCCGAAATCTTCGCGGACTTGAAGCATCAGCGCCGCACCGGTGCCTATCAGGGCCCAGATGACAGGGATCACCGACAGCGGCACCACAGATCGACCTCTAAGCAGCAACAGCAAGCCGATCGTGAAGATCGTGCTTGGACACGGCGCCACTCCGAACAACGGTCCGTTCATCAGGCCATGGCCGGCCGCTATCCCAAGAATTTCGTAGACGAGCGACGAATATAGGATCAGCGCTAAGCCGGCAATTGATTGCCAGCCCGATCGAAGCTCGAACCTGAGTTCTGGAGGACCGATGACGGCATACATAGCGAAGAGAGCGGCCTGGGCAATGAACAGCCCGGCAAATACTTTTGCCACCGGATTGACCGGCGAAAAGAACAGCAACTGATAAGCCACCCCATTCCATGCCCACAGAAATGACAGGACAGCGAAAACGATCCTTTCGCGGGCAGGAGAACGACCGCTCAATATCGCACCGACGGCAAACGCGCCCAAGGCATAGGCGACAATCTGGGTCGGCCAGATCGCCCTGTTGTAAGCGGTGAAGACCGCAAAGAACTGTTCGACACCGAATGGCATGTTCATGTCCAAACTGTGCAGGAAGGCGTTGCGTCAGTAGGCGACAAGGTCCGTGTGTCCAAAGCCCTTGGTGTAGTCGAGCACCGAAACGATCGTCGGCATCACCCGAAATATCCGAACCTCATCCGGGCCTGGCATCTTCATCGGCAAGGGCGGGGCGTCCGGGTATTTCAACGGCAACATGCTGAGAACCTTCTCCGCTTCGGCACGGTCCAGCACGGGTTCGGCGTGGGCTGCCATCGACAGGCCAGTGATCGCCATCAGATCGGCGGTGTCATGGTCAATCGTGAGGGAAAGCCGGTTGTCCCTCGCCAGATTCTTGGCCTTTTGACTCTCAAGACCGCACAGGAAATAGAGGGTCAAGCCATCGTTCACATATCCCACGGTGGTGGCCTGGGGCCAGCCGTCAGGCCGTAAAGTGGCAACCGTCATGATACGGTGCGTGCTCAACAGATTGAGAATTGTGTCTCTGATTTTCTGATCCATGGTCGATCCCCAAAACAGCAGGACGTGGCCATGGTAGTGCAAACGGGGATCGGCCAGCTTTGATGCGGGTCAAATAGACCCAGCGCGGCAGATGAGCTTGCGGCACCAAACTGCCCCGCAACCTATCATGCGTCAGCACGGTATTGGCTGTAAGGCCGGGCGGTGGCGGCGATGACGTTGACCCAAGCGGCAGCTCCGCATCGCAATGGAAGTGATGGATCTCACGGCGTGGATACTGGCGATTCGGACACGCGTCCCATCGAGCACGATCGTGTCGCCGTCCAGAACGATCGGCACACCGCAGAGCAGCATTGCAGAGAGCAGGAAGGAAATAGGGTTACGCTCCCGCTGGGCGCGAAACGCGATACCAACCTGTGGGGTATCGGGAGAAACAGATATTTAAGTATCTGTTTTTTCTGGTCGGAGTGGCAGGATTTGAACCTGCGACCCCCTCGTCCCGAACGAGGTGCGCTACCAGGCTGCGCTACACTCCGTGACCAGACGGCGGGCTTATAGCCGCCACACTTCATTCCTGCAAGCGGCAATGGCAGCGCTTCTGTCGCATTTCATCAGCTTTCGCTGCGCAGGCCGCTGGCGCTCCAGTCGAACGCGCGCGCCCAGTCGGCAAAACCGTGCCACCGCACCTCGGGAAATTGCCTGCGCAAGGCAGCGATATCGACGTCGTAACCCACGCGATCGAACCATTCGAACATCAGTGCCGCGTCCTCGCTCTGCTGGCGGGCTGCAGCGATCGGGATCTCCTGATAGCGGATCGGACGGCCGATGGCCTCGGTCAGGATTTTTGCCTGCTCCTCGCCGGACAATTCGTCCCCGGCGAAGTCATAGCGCTTGCCGAACACCTGTTCCCGCCGCTCTGCGAGCGCGGCGACGAAGGCGCCGATATCCGCCAGCGCAACCAGTTGGAGGACACGCTTCGGCGGCATGGCGAAGGCAAGAGTGCCTTGGCTGAGCGCACCGGTCGACCATGGTGCGACGGCGTTCTCCATGAAGGCGACCGGCGCGCTGATCGTATGGGGAATGCCAAGCTGCCTGACATGTTGTTCCACCAGATACTTGCTTTCGAAATGCGGAATTCCGGTCTGCTTGTCGGCGTCGGCGACGGATGAATAGATCAGGTGTCCGATGCCGGCGGCCTTCGCTGCGTCGGCGGCAAGGATCCCCTGACGGGTCTCCTCCTCAAGTCCGGCCTCGTAGCTGTTACCCATCAGGAACATGGTGTCGACGCCTTCTGCGGCCTGCACGATGGAGGCTGCGTCGGCAAGATCGCCGGCTACGACCTCGGCTCCCGCCCCGACCAGTTGCCGTGCTGCATCGCTGTCGGGCTTGCGCGTCAGAGCCTTGACGCGATGGCCCCTGGACAGCAGGGCGCGCGCAACGGCGCCGCCTTGCTGGCCTGTGGCGCCGGTCACAAGAATGCTTCGTTTGCTGGTCATCTCATTTTGCTCCTTGTCGGTTTGTCAGGAGCAAAATTAGGTTCTATCTCATTGATGCGTAATTGCCTATAATTGGGAAATGTTGTCTCGATAATGAATACAATGGTCGATCTCAACGATGTCGTCGTATTTGCCCGCGTCGTCGAAGCCGGCAGCTTCACCGCTGCAGCTCGCCTGCTGGCCATGCCCAAGACAACCGTCAGCCGCCGTGTCGCCGCGCTCGAGCGTGAGGTCGGTGTGCGGCTGCTGCAGCGCACCACACGCAGCCTCAACCTGACGGATGCCGGGCGTCTCTACTATGAGCAAAGCAGCCAGGGGCTGCGGACGATCGAGGAGGCGAACCTGCGTCTTGCGGAGGCGAGGGCGGAGCCTTCGGGCACGATCCGCATTTCGGCCCCGGTTGGTTTTGGCGGTCACTTCCTCATCCGCGCCGTGGTCGACTTTCTGACCCTGTACCCGAAGACCAATGTCGAGCTGCGCCTCACCGACGACAAGCTCAACCTGATCGAAGACGGCATCGACCTCGCCTTCCGCACCGGAAGGCTTGAGGATTCGACGCTCATCGCTCGCAAGCTGGGTTCCACGCACAGGCTGCTCTGCGCCAGCCATGACTATCTCGCACGTTACGGGATGCCGGAAGGCCCGGCCGATCTTGCCCGCCATCGATGCGTCATCGCGGGCCCGTCGGTCTCAGGCGCTCATTGGGTGCTGGATGGACCACAAGGCCAGGAAACTGTCGTGGTCGCCGGGCGATTCGCCGCCAATGAGATGCAGGCGGTGGTGGCGGCCGCGCTCGCGGGTTTCGGCATCGCCCAATTGCCCCAGCCGATGGCCGACGGGCTGATCAACGAGGGGCGGTTGCGGCGCGTTCTCGACGGCTACACGACGCCGGCCGGCGGCCTGCACGTTCTCTTTCCCAGCAGCCGGCACCTTTCACCCCTGGTCAAGGCCTTCATCGACCTGGCGGTCGAGCGGATTTCCAATCGGGCGAACACGGCTTAAGCATGTCTGCTACCTCCGACCCACTTCTCAGCGAGACCCCAATGAGTCAGCGCATCGTCAGTTTTGTCATGAGCGGCGGCGTCGGCTCGCGGCTCTGGCCATTGTCGCGCGAGGACAATCCGAAGCAGTTTCACGATTTTTCGGGTGATGGCTCCATGCTGGCCAAGACCTTGCGCCGCCTGGCGGCAAGGCCCGACGGTCAAACTCCGATCTTCCTGATCGCTTCGGAGCGTCACGCCGACCGCGTCCATGCCGATCTCGCCGGCCTCGATCTTGCCGGCGGCGGTCCGCTGTTCGAGCCCACAGGGCGCAACACCGCCGCGGCGGTGGCCCTTGCAACGCTGCGCACCTTGTCCGAATTCGGCGACAGCCTAGTGCTGGTGGTGCCGTCGGATCACGAAATATCGACGGCAGGGCAATTCTGGCAGAGCGTCGAGGCAGGCGCCGAGGCGGCGCGCGCCGGCCGGCTCGTTGTGTTCGGCATCAAGCCGACGCAACCCGAAACCGGCTATGGCTATATCGAGGTCTCCGCCGAGAAGGGCGGGGTATCAGACGTTTCGCGCTTCGTTGAAAAGCCGGACCTGGCGACCGCGCAGGGTTATCTCGAAGCCGGAAACTTCTATTGGAACACCGGCATCTTCCTGTTTCGCGCCGCTGCCATGCGCGACGCTTTCGCTGTGTTCCAGCCGGACATCTGGCAGGCGACCGAAGCCGCTTACAACGCAGCGACATCGGATCTGTCCGGCCTCTATATGCCGCTCGAGCTCTACGCGGCCATCCCGTCCAATTCGATCGACTATGCCATCATGGAGCGGGCGCGGGACATCGCTATGGTGCCCGCCGGTTTCCGCTGGAACGATCTCGGCTCCTGGCAGTCGCTGCTCGATGTCGGCCCTGCCGACGACCAGGGCAATGTCATTGTCGGCGATGTCGTCGCCATCGATTGCGAAAACTCCTACATCCGCAGCGAAGGGCGCCTCTTGTCGGCGATCGGCATGAAGGACGTCGCCATCGTTTCGACGGCCGATGCCACTTTCGTCGCCCCGGTCAGCCACAGCCAGCATGTCAAGAAGGTGGTCGAGCAGCTCGAGAAATCGGGCCGGCTGGAAACCCGGTTCACCCCGGCGCACAATCGCGTCATCGAAAGCGGCGCCTGGCGGCGGCGCGTGCACCACTGGCTGTTCCAGGAAACCTTGCCGCTGTGGTCGACCTCGGGCGTCGACGAGCGCCATGGCGGCTTCCATGAAGCGCTTGGCTTCGACGGCTCCCCGCTGATGAAGCCGAAGCGCATGCGCACGCAGGCCCGTCAGGTCTATGCCTTTGCGGTTGCCAAGGAGCGCGGCTGGACTGGCCCGGCCGAGCGTCTGATCGCGCATGGCATCGACTTCATGGCAGGGAAGGGCCGCACCGAACGCGGCGGTTGGGTGCGCACGCTGAACGTCGACGGCGCTGTCGCCGACGCCACGGAAGACGCCTACGATCATTCCTGCGTGCTCTTGGCGCTGGCGCATGCGCATATGTCGGGCAATCCCGATGCCTTGCGGCTCGGTGAGGAAACCTTCGCCTTCCTCGACGCACATCTCGAGGACAGCCGCATGACCGGCTTCCTCGAGACGTCGGACGGAGAGGGTGAGCGGCGCTCAAACCCACACATGCATTTGCTGGAGGCCTTCCTCGCCTGGTATCAGGCGACCGGCGAGCGCGCCCATCTGCGCCGCGCGGCTCGCATCATCGACCTCTTCCGCAGCCATTTCTTCGACGCCGAGAGCTGGACGCTCGGCGAATACTTCGATGCCGAATGGAAACCGGCCGCCGGCGAAAAAGGGGGCTGGACCGAGCCAGGCCATCATTTCGAATGGGCTTCGCTCCTGGTCGATTTCGCCGAACGCAGCGGCCAGGCCGAACTGAGTGGCTTCGCCAGGAAACTTTACGCTTCGGCCATCGCCAACGGCCTCAACCGGGCCACCGGCCTTGCCTATGGCGCCGTCTCCAGGCAGGGCCTGCCGCTCGACCTGATCTCGCGCAGCTGGCCGCAGGCCGAAGCCATCAAGGCGGCGATCGCGTTGGACGGCTCAGGTGGTCCCGACCTGAAGCCCGAGATCGAAGCACGTGTCGGCCGGCTTTTCCGCTGGCACATCGACCCGGCGCCGCTGGGCCTCTGGATCGATCGCATCGACGAACGCGGCCGTTCGCTGGCGACCGATGTGCCGGCCAGCATCTTCTATCATCTGGTCTCCGCCCTGACGCAGTATCTGGATGGGACGGCGAAGAAGGCGGTCTAGGTTCGGCTCAATAAGGGCTCGCCACGTCCCCAGTCTCGACATAAATCGACTTCAGCTGCGAATAGAGAGCCAGCGCCGCCAGCGAATTCTCGCGGCCGATACCGGACTGCTTGAAGCCGCCGAAGGGGATTTCCACCGGCGTCAGATTATAGGCATTGATCCAGCAGGTGCCGGCCTGCAGCTCGGCGATAACGCGGTGGGCGCGCGGCAGGTCGCGGGTAAAGACACCGGCGGCGAGGCCGAATTCGGTGTCGTTGGCGCGGTCAATCACCTCGTCCTCGCCGTCGAATTTCAGCACGCTCATGACAGGTCCGAAAATCTCCTCGCGGGCGATGCGCATCGTGTCGGTGACACCGGTGAACACCGTCGGTTCGACGAAGAAGCCGCCCTGGAAACCCTGTAGCGAAGGCACGTTGCCGCCACAGGCCAGAACAGCGCCATCCTGCTTGCCGACCGCGATATAGCCGACGACCTTTTCATGCTGTGCCTTGGAGACCAGCGGTCCCATCTGCGTTTCGGGATCGAGCGGGTCGCCTATGCGGATTTTCTTCGTCCGCTCGACCAATCGCTCGACGAAGCGGTCATGAATGCCGCTCTGCACGAAGACCCGCGTGCCATTCGAGCAGATCTGGCCGGTGGAGTAAAAATTGCCGAGCATGGCGCCGCCGATAGCGTTCTCGATGTCGGCATCGTCGAAGACGATCAGCGGCGACTTGCCGCCGAGCTCCATCGTCGCGTGCTTCATCTTCGAACCGGCAAGCGACAGCACCTTGCGCCCGGTCGGCACCGAGCCGGTGACCGAAACCTTGGCGACGACATCGTGGCCGACAAGGCCCGCGCCAACATCGCCATAGCCCTGCACGACGTTGAACAGCCCGTCGGGCAGGCCGGCCTCGCTGTAGATTTCGGCCAGCGCCAGTGCTGACAGCGGCGTGTTTTCCGACGGCTTGAACACCATGGCGTTGCCCATGGCCAGCGCCGGTGCGGATTTCCAGCCGGCGATCTGGATCGGATAGTTCCAGGCGCCGATGCCGGCGCAGACGCCAAGCGCCTCGCGCCGTGTGTAGGCGAAGGGACCGCCGAGATCGACGGCCTCGCCATTATAGGCGGCGACCGCGCCCCCGAAATATTCAAGGCAGTCCGCGGCCGACGGTGCGTCCGCCACCAGCGTTTCCTGGATGGCCTTGCCGGTGTCGAGCGTCTCGATGCGGGCGAGATCGGCATTGCGGGCACGCAGAATGTCGGCTGCGCGGCGCAGGATGCGGCCGCGCTCGACCGGCTTCAGCCGCGCCCATGCCGGTTGCGCGGCGCGTGCGGCCTCGATGGCGAGCTCCAGCACATTCGGCGTCGCCGAACGCAGCATGGCGATGGTCTCGCCTGTGGCCGGATAGATGACCGGCAACGGCGCCCCTTGCTCGTCGTCGATGTAGCGTCCGTTGACATAGTGCGATGCCGTGGGCTGGGCGCGCATGGGTAGTCTCCGAATGTCTGCGCCCCAAAAGGGACGGCTCAATCTAGGGACGGCTCAATCTGACAGGTGGATCATGCTCTATCTGTCCGACACCTGCCAGCGCGGATTGATCCATGGCTCCTGGTTGGACGGCGCCAGCGGCGTGCGGCCAAGGATGTGGTCGGACGCCTTCTCGCCGGTCATGATCGACGGCGCATTGAGATTGCCGTTGGTGACGCGCGGGAAAATCGAGGAATCGGCGACCCGCAGCCCGTCGACGCCGATGACCCGGCATTCCGGATCGACAACACTCATCACATCGTCGGCGCGGCCCATCTTGCAGGTGCCGCAGGGGTGGTAGGCGCTCTCGGCATGGTCGCGGATGAAGACGTCAAGATCATCGTCCGACTGCACATGGCTGCCCGGCGAGATTTCCTGGCCGCGAAAAGCGTCGAACGCCGACTGGCCGAAGATTTCGCGGGTCAGCCGGATGCAGTGGCGGAACTCGGTCCAGTCGTCCGGGTGCGACATGTAGTTGAAGCGGATCACCGGCTTCGCTTTCGGATCCGGCGAGCGCAGCGTCACCGCGCCGCGCGACTTCGACCGCATCGGCCCGACATGGGCCTGGAAGCCGTGCGACTTCGCCGCCGCCTTGCCGTCATAGCGCACTGCCGCCGGGATGAAGTGGTACTGGATGTCTGGATAATCGACGCCGGCGCGCGAGCGCACGAAGGCGGCGGCCTCGAAATGGTTGGTGGCGCCGAGGCCGGACTTGAAGAACAGCCACTGTGCTCCGATCAGTGCCTTGGAGAACGGGTTCAGCACGGAATTCAGCGTGATCGGCTTGGTCGATTCCTGCTGGATATAAAGCTCCATATGGTCCTGTAGATTGCGGCCGACGCCGGGCCGGTCGGCGACCACGGCAATGCCGTTTTCGCGCAAATGTTCGGCCGGTCCGATGCCGGACAGCATCAGGATTTTGGGCGAATTGATCGACGAGGCGGCGACGATCACTTCACGTCGCGCCTTAACGACCTGAATCTGTTTGTGAGCCTCGATCTCGACGCCGATGGCGCGTTGATTCTCGATGATCACCCGACGGGCAAAGCCCTTGACCAGACTCACGTTTTTCCGCTTGAGCGCCGGCTTCAGATAGGCTGACGCAGCCGACCAGCGGCGGCCACCGCTTATGGTCTGCTCCATCGGCCCGAAACCTTCCTGCTTGGAGCCGTTGTAGTCGTCGGTCAGCTCGAACCCGGCCTGACGGCCGGCTTCGACGAAGGCGCCGTAGAGCGGATTTTTACGCGAACCGCGCTGCACATGCAGCGGCCCGCCATGTCCGCGCCAGCCGTCCTCGCCGCCGTCATTGTCCTCCATGCGCTTGAAGTAGGGGAGCACGTCGGCGAAGCCCCAACCCGTTGCACCCTCTTCGGCCCAATGATCGAAGTCGCGGGCATGGCCGCGCACATAGACCATGCCGTTGATCGAGGACGAACCGCCGATCACCTTGCCGCGCGGCGTCGCGAGCACGCGGCCGCCGAGATGCGGTTCCGGCTCGCTGGCAAAACCCCAGTCGTAAAGGCTCATATTGAGCGGGATCGACAGCGCCGACGGCATCTGGATCAGCGGCCCGATATCGCTGCCGCCGTATTCGATGACGATGACCGAATGCTTGCCGTCTTCCGACAGGCGATAGGCCATGGCCGAGCCGGCCGAGCCGGAGCCGATGATAACGAAATCCGCTTCAAGCATGGTTCATATGCGCCATAAAATCGGCGAGCGAGACATTGCCGCCGGTAGCCACAACAAGGACGGTCTTACCCGCCACGTCCACCTTGCCGCCGAGCAGCGCCGCCAGCGACGCAGCCCCGGACGGCTCCAGCACCAGCTTCATCCGCTCGAAGGCGATCCGCATGGCACGCCGCACCGATTGATCGTCGACGGTGATGCCGCGAACACCTGCGGTCTTGACCGCCGCGAACGGCGCGTCGCCCGGCCGTCGCGACATCAGCCCGTCGCAGATCGACTTCGGGCCTATCGGCATGGTCTCGATGCTGCCATGCGCCAGCGATGAGCCCATGCCATCAAAACCTTCGGGCTCGACGCCGATGATCTCTGTCGCCGGCGACAGATAGTGGAAGGCGAGCGAAACGCCGCCGATCAGCCCGCCGCCGCCGACCGAGCAGAACAGCAGGTCGGCGCTGGCGTCCTTGGCCTCAAGCTGGTCGAGCGCTTCAAGGCCGGCGCCAGCCTGGCCAGCGACGATCTCCGGATCGTCGAAGGGATGCAGCAGGGCCAGCCCTTCCGTTTCCGCGATCTCGCGCGCCTTGGCGGCGGCGACCTCTTCGCGCGCGCGCTCGCCGTGATCGGTCAGCACCACGCGCGCGCCATAGCCCGCCGACGCGTCACGCTTGGCGGCCGGCGCATCGATCGGCATGACGATGGTGACGGGAATGCCGAGCGCCTGGCCGGCGGCCGCCAGGCCTTGCGCGAAGTTGCCGGAGGAATAGGCGACGACGCCGGTCCTCGCCTCGTCGGCCGACAGCCGCTTCAGCCGCCAATAGGCGCCGCGTATCTTGAAGGATCCGGCCCATTGCAGCGATTCCGGCTTGACGAAGACGCGGGCCGCACTGGTCTCCCTGGCCAGTGCGGCCGATTCCAGCAGCGGCGTGATCTGCGTCGCCCTGGAGGTGACGGCATAGGCCTGCTTGAGATGGGCCAGCGAAGGGACGAGAAGGTCTGTCATCATTCGCCTCGCGGAAAGCGTTTTTGCTCTTCGAGCACGTTGAGATCCATGTGGTTGCGCATGTAGCGTTCCGAGGCCTTCTGCAGCGGCTGGAACTCCCAGGGGTAGTGCGTGCCGTTGCGCAGCGCCGGGTAGACCACCCAGCGCCGCGCCTGGCTGGCGCGCACTGCGGCATCGAAAGCTGCCATGTCCCAGCGTGCGCGCAGCTTTTCCAGGAAAGCCGTCACCAGATCGGCATGTGCCGGATCGGCGGCAAGATTGCTCAATTCATGCGGGTCGGCTTCGATATCATAGAGTTGCGGCGGATCGATCTCGCAATGGACGAACTTGTAGCGGCCTTCGCGGATCGCCACCAACGGTGCGTTGGAGCCCTCGGCGGCGTATTCCATCAGCACCGGCGCGGTGCGCGGCTTGCCATTCAGCAGCGGCAGCAGCGACTGGCCGTCGGTCCATGGCGCGATCGCACTCATGTCGATGCCGGCGAGATCGCACAGCGTCGGCGTCACGTCGAGATTGGAGACCGGCGCCTCGATCAGGCCGGCGGGAATGTCCTTGCCGGCGATCATCAGCGGCACCCGCGCCGAGCCCTCGAAGAAGCACATCTTGAACCACAGGCCGCGCTCGCCGAGCATGTCGCCATGGTCTGAGCAGAACAGGATGATCGTGTCGTCGAGCATGCGCGTGCGTTCCAGCACCGACAGCAGTTCGCCGACCTTGTCGTCGAGATAGGAGATGTTGGCGAAATAGCCGCGCCGCGAGCGGCGGATTTGTTCTGCCGTGATGTCGAAACTGTCGTAGTCGGACGCCTTGTAGAGCCGCTGCGAATGCGGGTCCTGGCTGTCATAGGGGATGAAACCCACTTCGGGTTCCAGCGCCGGGCAATCCCCATAGAGATCCCAGTACTGCCGCCGCGCCACATAGGGATCGTGCGGATGGGTGAAGGAAACCGTCAGGCACCAGGGCCGGTGCGCCGCATCGTCGGAGATGCGCGCGAAATCGTAGAGTTTTTGCACCGCGTGGAAGGCGACTTCGTCGTCGTATTCCATCTGGTTCGAGATTTCGGCGACGCCGGCGCCGGTCACCGAGCCCAGATTGTGATACCACCAGTCGATGCGCTCGCCGGGCTTGCGGTAGTCCGGCGTCCAGCCGAAATCGGCGGGATAGATGTCGGTGGTCAGCCGCTCCTCGAAGCCGTGCAACTGGTCCGGTCCGACGAAATGCATCTTGCCCGACAGCACGGTGTGATAGCCGTCGGCGCGCAAATGATGGGCAAAGGTCGGGATCGACGAGGCGAATTCGGCGGCGTTGTCATAGACCTCGGTGCGCGACGGCAACTGGCCGCTCATGAACGAGGCGCGGCCTGGCGCGCAGAGCGGCGAGGCGGTGTAATTGTTCCTGAAACGTGCCGACCGCGCCGCGAGCGCTTTGAGGTTTGGCGCATGCAGGAAATCCGCGGGCCCATCGGGGAAAAAGGTTCCGTTGAGCTGATCGACCATGACGATCAGGAAATTGGGTCGCTTCGCTGTCACTGTTTTTGCCGCTCGCCGAGTTTGGTTTCGAGATAGTCCTCGACCAGCGCGATCGCGGTCGCGGCGTTGGGCACGCCATCCTTCAGCGCACGCCTGATGTAGAGCCCGTCGATCATCGCCGCTGTCGCTTCGGCGGCGCGGTCGGCCTCGGCCCTGGGCAGGATGCCCGTCAGCCCGCTCATCAGGTTCGAATGCAGCCGCCGCGCATAGATCTTGAGCAATCGGCGCAACGCCGATGATTTCTGCGCCTCGACATAGAAGGCAAGCCAGGCGGCGATGGTTTCGGCCTGGAACTGGATGTCGGAGAAGTTGACGGCGACCACGGCGGAAACGCGTTCGCGCGGGGACCTGGCGGATTGCAGGGCGCGGCGCATGTCGATGGCCAGTTCGGCGAGGATGTGCCGCATCGTCGCGAACAGCAATTCGTCCTTGGCGCCGAAATAGTGGTGGGCAAGGGCCGAGGACACACCGGCGCGCCCGGCGATCTCGGACATGGTCACGTCAAGCGAGCCGCGCTCGCCGATCGCCGAGATCGTCGCGTCGATGAGCGCCTTGCGGCGCAGTGGCTCCATTCCGACTTTTGGCATGCTGTTCCCGATTTTTGCGCGGAGATTATTTTTTATTGACGGGTCAATCAACAAAAAATCGACGTGAGCGCGACCTGCACCAAGCGATTGTCCTGTTCCGGCCCTTCACGGTCTGGGCGAGAATGTTTATCTTTGAACAATAAAGGCGAAGTGCGCCATGAGCCCGGTATGCTAGGCTGGCGTCAAGGATGGAGACCGCCATGACCGCATGCATCGTTGGCTGGGCGCATTCGCGCTTCGGCAAGCTCGAGGGCGAGACGCTCGAAAACCTCATCGTCAAGGTCGCGACGGATGCGCTCGACCATGCCGGCATCGGCCCGGACGAGGTCGATGAAATCGTGCTTGGCCATTTCAACGCCGGCTTCTCGGCGCAGGATTTCACCGCGAGCCTGGTGCTGCAGGCCGACGACCGGCTGCGCTTCAAGCCGGCAACGCGAGTCGAGAATGCTTGCGCGACGGGATCGGCGGCGGTCCGGCAAGGCATCCGTGCAATCGACGCCAACGCTGCCCGCATCGTGCTGGTGGTCGGCGCCGAGCAGATGACGACGACGCCCGGACCCGAGATCGGCAAGAACCTGCTGAAAGCGTCCTATCTGCCTGAAGACGGCGAGACACCCGCTGGCTTCGCCGGTGTCTTCGGCAAGATCGCACAGGCCTATTTCCAGCGTTATGGCGACCAGTCCGATGCGCTCGCCATGATCGCCGCCAAGAACCACAAGAACGGCGTCGACAATCCCTATGCGCAGATGCGCAAGGATTTCGGCTATGATTTCTGCCGGCAGGAGAGCGAGAAGAACCCCTTCGTCGCCGGTCCTCTCAAGCGCACCGACTGCTCGCTGGTTTCAGACGGCGCCGCCGCCCTTATCCTTGCCGACACGGCAACCGCGCTGAAGATGCGCCGCGCCGTCGCCTTCCGCGCCAACGAGCATGTGCAGGATTTCCTGCCGATGTCGAAGCGCGATATCCTGGCTTTCGAGGGCTGCGAGCAGGCCTGGACCCGCGCGCTGAAGAACGCCGGCGTGACGCTCGACGACCTGTCTTTTGTCGAGACGCATGACTGCTTCACCATTGCCGAACTGATCGAATATGAGGCCATGGGCCTGGCTAGGCCCGGCGAGGGCGCGAAGCTGGCGCTGGATGGCACAACGGCCAAGGACGGCCGCCTTCCGGTCAACCCCTCCGGCGGGCTCAAGGCCAAGGGCCACCCGATCGGCGCCACCGGTGTCTCCATGCATGTCCTGACCGCCATGCAGCTTGTCGGCGAAGCCGGCGGCATCCAGGTGCCGGGCGCGAAGCTTGGCGGCATCTTCAACATGGGCGGCGCGGCGGTCGCCAACTACGTTTCCATTCTCGACCGGATCAGGTAAACCGCCCCGACATTACAGCGCCGCGCGCCTTTTGGGGTGCGCAAAGGACGCTGTAACACTTTGATTTTGCGCATGACCTCGAGAATCGATTTCGATTTTCGAGGTCATGCCCTGCGGGAGGTGGCATGGCAAATCCGGTTCTGATCGAGGTTCTGCGCGGCGCGATCGTCGAGAGCGCGCATCGCGGCGCTGTCGCGGTCTTCGATGCCGACGGCAAACCGGTCCTGGAGATTGGCGACACCTCGAAGCCGGTGTTCCCGCGCTCGGCGGTCAAGGCAATCCAGGCCTTGCCGCTGGTGGAAACCGGTGCTGCCGACGCCTATGGCTTCGGCAACCGTGAGCTGGCGCTGGCCTGCGCCTCCCATTCGGGCGAACCGGAGCATGTCGAACTGGCGCGGTCCATGCTGGCCAGGGCCGGGCTCGACGGGTCCGCGCTCGAATGCGGCGCACACTGGCCCTCGAACCATGCCGCCGAGATCGCACTCGCGCGTGCCGGCGGTTCTCCGAATGCGCTGCACAACAACTGTTCAGGAAAACATTCCGGCTTCCTCTGCACCTGCGTCCATTCCGGCATTGCGCACAGTGGCTACGTCAAGGCGGGGCACGCACTGCAAGAGATGGTGCGCGACGCGATGCAGTCGGTCACAGGTGCTGTCCATGGTGCCGATGAGCGGGCGACCGACGGCTGCTCGATCCCGACCTATGCGGTGCCGCTCAGGAGCTTCGCGCTCGGCTTTGCCCGCATGGCCACGACAAATGGCTTCGGCCCCGAGCGGGCCAAGGCGGCAAAGCGGCTGCTGGCGGCCTGCATGGCGGAACCGTTCTTTGTCGCCGGCACCGGCCGCGAAGACGTCGCGCTGATGGAAGCAGCACCTGGGCGGATCTTTGCGAAAGGCGGCGCCGAAGGTGTCCATTGTGCCGCAATTCCGGAGCTTGGCCTCGGTATCGCGCTCAAATGCGATGATGGCGCCCACCGCGCCAGTGAAGCCATGGTCGCCGCCGTCCTCGCCAAGCTGCTGTGTGCGGACGAGGCCCTGGCGGCGAGGCTCATTGAACTGGCAAACGCGCCGATCCAAAGCCGGATCGGAGCCAAGGTAGGCGCGGTGAGGCCGACTGCCGCCCTCAACTGACGCGGTTGCGCTCAACGGTCAAATGCGCAAAACCGCTGCTGCTTAACTGGGTCAGGTCGGCTGTTACCGGCTCGGCCCAGCGCTGGCCGATGACGGCGCCGTTCACCGCGCCGTCGATGACGTTGTCGGAGATGACGGCCGTGCCGGCACCCTCGACCACGCTGACGACGATGCCTGTGCCGGCCTTTCGGATGATGTTGCCGGTGGCCACTACATTGCGCAGATACGGTCCCCAGCCGATCGACATGCCGTAGAGCGGCGCGTTCTCGATGACGTTGTTGGAAGCGATGGTGTCTGCCTCGACGCCGATGCCGACGCCGAAGCCGGGCGGATCGGCTGTGTAGGGGCCGCTGGTCGACAGATTGCGCACGATGTTGCCGGAGCAGACACCCATGCGGCCGCCTTCGTTGAAGTTGACGATCGAGATGCCGTTGGCCGCGCCATCGACGATGTTGTTGCTGATGACCGCACCCTCGAACGAGAATTCGGAATAGACCGCAGTCTCGCCCGAGCGCGAACAGGTATTGCCGGAAATCTGCAGATTGCTGGAGCTGTTGGCGCGGATCGCCGAAAAAGCGCAATCCGAGACGACATTCCCCGAAATGATGACGTTGCCGGCGCGGAAGGCGTTGATGCCATTGCCGTTCTGGCCGGTCCCGCCGCTGCGCGCGCCGATGCGTTCGACACGGTTGCCGGTCACCATCGTGCCGTCTTCGGCCGCCTGCCAGCGATGCACGAGGATGCCGCCATTGGCGCAGTCGGAGACCGTGTTGCCTGATATCGTCAGTCCGGCCGCCTCGACCGAATAGATGCCGGCGTCCGCCGCGCCCGATATGTCGGAGCGTTCGATGCGGCCTGTCGCATGTTCCAGCGCCAGCCCGTTCTTGCCGCTGCCGGTTATCTGGCAATTGTCGACGACGAGATGGCCGACCCGGCGCAGATCGAGCAGCCCTTGCGCATAGTCGCCCATCGAGCGGTTCGAACCGTCGAAGACCAGCCCGCTCAGTTCGATATGGTCGGCCTGTTCGGCCATGAAGAGATGGCCGTCGCCGCCATAGACGATCCGCGTCGCGCCCGGCACGCCGGAAAGGCGCACGCGGCCGGGCAGCGAGAGATTGGACACCACATAGGTGCCCGCCGGCAGGAACACCGGCATGTCCCGGCTGTTCGCGTCGCGCAGCAGCTTGGCGAAGGCCTTGCTCTGGTCGTCGAATGTGCCGGGCTGTACGCCGAGTTCGGTGGCATTGATGGAACCGCGCATCGAGGCTTTTTCGATACCGGTCAGGCCGGCGGCCGCCGCTTTGCCGAGCGCAAGGCCCACAACGGCAAAGCCGGCGGTTCCGGTTAGCAGCGTTCGTCTGTTCAACATCGGCACAGAATCCCAGCGTTCAACCTGACGTCGCAGGAATCGTGCCAAACGTTCCGTTCCTTTTCACAATGACTTGTCGAGCAGCCGCTCGAGGCCTAGGTTCAGGCAATGAGCAGAGCTTTTACCCGCGAAGAAGACAGCGAGAATGCCATTGCCGGCGTCGGCGAGCGGCCGATCAGCACGCACCGCAACCTTGTGACGGAACGCGGCCTGGCGCAGATCGAGGAGAATCTGGCCGATCTGCGCGACGTTCTGGCGAAAGCCGAGAGGAAGGCAGACCGCGAGCGCATCGCGGTGGTGTCACGCGATCTGCGCTACTGGACGGCGCGGCGCGAAAACGCCGAACTGTCCGTGCCGGAGCCCGGCAGCGACGTCGTCCGCTTCGGCATGGGCGTCACGCTGGAAGGCGACGATGGCAAGAAGGTGCATTGGAAGATCGTCGGCGAGGACGAGGCCGATCCCACCAAGGGCAGCATTTCGCATGTTTCGCCCATGGCGGTCGCGCTGTTCGGGAAGAAGGTCGGCGACGTGGCCGCGGTCAACGGCAAGGAATGGGAAATCGTCAAGCTGTCGGACAGTTAGAGCAGCATAGCCTAGTTGGCTGCCAGCAGCCTATCCATCAGCCGGTCCGCCGCTTCCGGAATGACCGTGCCCGGCGGGAAGATTTCAGCCGCGCCGGCTTGCAGCACCGCATCATAATCCTGCGGCGGGATGACGCCGCCGGCCACGATCAGCATGTCGCCCCGACCGAGTTTCTTCAGCGCGTCGCGCAATTCGGGGATCAGCGTCAGGTGTCCCGCCGCCAGCGATGAGGCGCCGATGATATGGACGTCATGCTGGACGGCCAATTTGGCGATCTCTTCCGGCGTCTGGAACATCGCGCCGACGGTGACGTCGAAGCCGAGATCGGCGAAGGCGGTGGCGATCACCTTTTGCCCACGGTCGTGGCCATCCTGTCCCATCTTGGCAACGAGGATGCGCGGCTTGCCGCCGTTTTTCTTCTCGAAAGCGCTAATCTTGTCCTGCAGCCCGTCGACCACGGGGCTGTCGCCAAGCGCCTTGCGATAGACGCCGGAAATGGTCTGCACCGTAGCGACGTGGCGGCCAAAGGCCCGTTCCAGCGCGAACGAGATCTCGCCGACGGTCGCATTCGCACGCGCGGCGCGGATGGCGAACTCCAGAAGGTTCTCATTGCCTTGCGCGGCGCGCGTCAGCGCATCGAGCGCGCTTTCCACCGCAGCGACATCGCGCGTGCCCTTCAGCCGTTGCAGCTTGGACAATTGCCGGGCCCTGACCTCGGCATTGTCAATCTTCAGTACGTCGACCTCGATGTCGGTCTCGGGGCGATGCGCATTGACGCCGACCAGCATCTGCTCGCCCGAATCGATGCGCGCCTGCGTGCGCGCCGCCGCTTCCTCGATGCGCAGCTTGGGAATGCCTTGTTCGGTCGCGGCGGCCATGCCGCCGAGAGCCTCGACCTCTTCGATATGGCTCAGTGCGCGCGCCGCGAGATCATGCGTCAGCCGTTCAAGATAGGCCGAGCCGCCCCACGGGTCGATGATGCGCGTGGTGCCGGATTCCTTCTGCAGGATGAGCTGCGTGTTGCGGGCGATGCGCGCCGAATGATCGGTCGGCAGCGCCATCGCCTCGTCGAAGGAGTTGGTGTGCAGCGACTGGGTATGCCCCTGGGTCGCCGCCATCGCCTCGATCATGGTGCGGATGATGTTGTTATAAGGATCCTGCGCCGTCAGCGACCAGCCGGACGTCTGGCAATGGGTGCGCAGCGACAGCGAGCGTTCGTCCTTCGGCGCAAAATTCTTCTTCATCAGCGTCGCCCACAGCAGCCGCGCGGCCCGGAGCTTGGCCACTTCCATGAAGAAGTTCATGCCGATCGCCCAGAAGAAGGACAGGCGCGGCGCGAAGCGGTCGATGTCGAGGCCCGCCGCGACGCCGGCGCGGGCATATTCGATGCCGTCGGCGATCGTATAGGCGAGCTCCAGGTCGGCCGTCGCACCGGCTTCCTGCATGTGATAGCCGGAGATCGATATCGAATTGAACTTCGGCATGTTCTTCGAGGTGTAGGAGAAGATGTCCGACACGATCCGCATCGAGGGTTTTGGCGGGTAGATGTAGGTGTTGCGGACCATGAACTCCTTCAGAATGTCGTTCTGAATGGTGCCTGCCAGATCCTTCTGCGCGACGCCCTGTTCTTCCGCCGCGACGATGTAAAGCGCCATGATCGGCAGCACCGCGCCGTTCATCGTCATCGACACCGTCATGTCGCCGAGCGGAATGCCGTCGAAGAGCTGCCGCATGTCGAGGATGGAATCGATGGCGACACCCGCCATGCCGACATCGCCGGCTACGCGCGGGTGGTCGCTGTCGTAGCCGCGATGCGTGGCGAGATCGAAGGCGACCGACAATCCTTTCTGGCCGGCGGCAAGATTGCGCCGGTAAAAGGCGTTGGACTCCTCGGCCGTGGAGAAGCCAGCATATTGCCGGATCGTCCACGGCTGCTGGACATACATGGTCGGGTAGGGGCCGCGCACGAAGGGCGGCAAGCCTGGATAGGTGTCGAGATACGGCAGGCCCTTGAGGTCGCCCTGATTGTACAGATGCTTGACGACAAGCCCTTCCGGCGTCACCCGCTGGCCCTTGACCTCGACCGACGCGCGGCGCGGCGGCGCCCAGCCGACCTGACTGAAATCCGGGATCAAGAGGCAGCCTCGATGGATTGGTCGATGCGGGCCGGGAACAGCGCTTCGCACAGCACGACGCCTTCGGTGAAGGCAGGCCGCTGCTCCGCATCCAGCGTCTCGACCGGGCGTTCACCTTTCTGCGGATAGAGTGTGGTGCCGATGATGGCCCGCTCACCGGCCTTGAAGGCTGCGTCGCGCCGGGCGGCGGCGGCGCGAACGCGCTGTTGGATGTGTCCGTCCCGAAGGCTCGACAATACGCCTCCTTCGGCCTCGATCGCCTGCAGCTCCGCCCACGCGGCTTCGCAAAGGTCCGCCGTCAGCGCTTCGACCGCGCCGGACCCATAGGCGGGATCGGCGACATGATCGACATGGCTTTCATTGGCCATGATCAGCTGGGCGTTGCGCGCGACGCGGCGGGCAAAAGGCGCCGGCAGGCCGTGCGCGATCGTATGCGGGAGGATGGAGATCGAATCGGCTCCACCCGCCGCCGCGGCGAAGCAACTGATCGTCGTGCGCAGGATGTTGGTTTCGGGATCCAGCGCCGTCATCATGCGGAATGACGTTTCGGCATGGATGTTGGCCGTGGAGTTGGGGATCGAGCAGGTTTCCTGCACGCGTGCCCACAGCCTGCGCAAGGCCCGCACCTTGGCCATGGAGAGGAACTGGTCCTGGTCGACGCTGAGCGCAAAGCCGATATGCGGCGCGGCATAGACAAGCGGCTGCCGCGCCTTCTCGAACATTCTGAGATACGAGACCGCCGAAGCCAGCATGATGCCGAGTTCCTGCGCTTCCGTGGCGCCGGCATTGTGGAAAACGCGACCGTCCGCTTCCAGCAGCACACCGGGAACGCCCATCGAGAAGAAGTGCGCCAGCGACTGGGGCATCGATTCCTGCAGCGCTTCGATCGACATGCGCAGCCGGCCGGTGCCGGCAAGGATCGCCGCCGGGTCGATGCCGAAGGACAGGTTGAGCTTTGCCGGATCGGAGCGGCGCTTGCTCAGGAACGCCACCAGCCAGTCGGCCATCGGGCGGCTCCACGGGTGCGTGTCGATGCGAATCTGGATCCGATTGAGAGGCACGCCCTCCAGCACCGTTTCCAGCGCCTGAGCGGTTCTCGGCAGACCGTAGCCGAAAGCGTTCGGGGCGCCTTCGAAGACGAGCGACAGTCCTGTCGCACCCTGCGCGATATCGTCCAGAACCTGGGCCTTGGCGCGATCGACGTTGGGGTCGTCGACGCGTTGGCTGACGATCCAGGGCGATCGGGGATTCGTGCGCACGAGCGGTTCGGCCCCGGTCGCGCGGTCATAAAGGGGCTCGATGCGGATGGCGTCGTCGGTGTGCGAAACCAGCTTTTCCTCGAAGGACGCGCCAGCCAGTGCCTTTTCCGCCAGGGCCAGCCATCGCTGGCGCTCGGCGCCAACTGGTTCAACATCCTTGGTCAAGGCTCCGGCGCCCATCCATCTTCCTCGTTCATATGGCCGCACCAGCCGGGCGGTTCACTCTACGGTTCCCGGTCGGTTATCGCAATGCGCATCCCGAGCCTGAATTCGATCCATCAGATATAGGTCGGCTTGAATGGACGAACCATGAACGATTGCCAAACACCAGCAAAATCCGCAAGTTCCAAAATCCGATTTCGACGACAGGCCTGATTGGGACGATTGGCCCCGCTCTGGACAATTGGCATTGTCGCTGTGCGACAGCCTCACTATACCTTCGGGCAAAGGCTGGCTTTTGACTTATCAGTTTGCGGAGATCGGATATATGGCTGACGACACCAGTATTTTCATCGGCGCCAGCCGCAAGCCCGACGACAGCTATCAGCGCCCCGAGCAGTTGCTGCTGCAATATGGGAATCGCCATGGCCTGGTGACCGGTGCCACCGGCACCGGCAAGACCGTCACCTTGCAGATCCTGGCTGAAGGTTTTTCGAATGCCGGCGTTCCGGTGTTTTGCGCCGACATCAAGGGCGACCTGTCCGGTATCGCGATGATGGGCACGGCGCAGGATTTCCTGGTCAAGCGGGCCGCGCAGGTCAAGCTCGACCCTTACGACTTCCAGGAATTCCCCGTCATCTTCTGGGACCTGTTCGGAGAGCAGGGCCATCCCATCCGCGCGACCATTTCTGAAATGGGACCGCTTCTCCTGTCGCGGCTGATGAACCTGACCGACGCGCAGGAGGGCATCATGAACATTGCCTTCCGCATTGCCGACGAGGAGGGCCTGCTGCTTCTCGATCTCAAGGACCTGCAGGCTTTGCTTGCCAACATCGCCGAGCGCGCCGAGGAGATCAGCGCGCGCTACGGCAATGTCACCAAGCCATCGGTGGGTGCCATCCAGCGCACGCTGCTGGTACTGGAGCAACAGGGCGCGGCCAACTTCTTCGGCGAGCCGGCTCTGCGCATCTCCGACATCATGCGCACCACGCGTGACGGCCGAGGCGCCGTCAGCGTGCTGGCCGCCGACAAGCTGATGATGAATCCGCGCCTCTACGCGACCTTCCTGCTTTGGCTTATGTCGGAGCTGTTCGAGGAACTGCCCGAGGTCGGAGATCCCGACCAGCCGAAGCTGGTGTTCTTCTTCGACGAGGCGCATTTGCTGTTTGACGAGGCGCCGAAGGTGCTGATCGACCGCGTCGAGCAGGTGGTCCGCCTGATCCGCTCGAAAGGCGTCGGCGTCTATTTCGTCACGCAGAACCCCCTGGATATTCCGGAAAAGGTCTTGGCCCAGCTCGGCAACCGCGTCCAGCACGCGCTGCGCGCCTATACGCCGCGTGAGCAGCAGGCGGTTCGGACAGCGGCAGAAACGTTCCGCCCCAATCCCGATTTCGACTGCGCCACCACCATCACCCAGCTCGCCACCGGTGAGGCGCTGGTCTCGACGCTGGAGGCCAAGGGCGTGCCGTCCATGGTGCAGCGTACGCTGATCCGGCCGCCATCCTCGCGGCTTGGACCCATAACCCCCGCCGAGCGGCAAATGCTGATCGCGGAAAGTCCGGTCACTGGCCAGTACGACCAGGTCATCGACCGCGATTCGGCTTTCGAGATGCTGCAGAAAAAGGCCAAGGACGCACAGGACGCCGAGCAGCAGGCGCAGCAGGCAGGCACAGGCGGCTCGCGCTGGACCATACCGGGCTTCGGCAATGACGATCCCGCACCGCCGTCCGGTGGCCGCCGCGCGCCGGCGCCGCGCCCTTCCAGTCGCCAGACTGTGGCCGAGGCCGCGATCAAGTCCGTGGTGCGCTCGGTCGGCTCGTCAGTCGGACGCGCCATCGTGCGCGGGATCCTGGGGAGCCTGTCGAGAGGCCGCTGAGCCGCGCCAGGGCCGGTAGCAAGTCGGGCGCAACCTGCTAGATGTTTTCGCGGGTGTAGATCTCGAAGGGCAGGATGTTTGTAAAATTCCCGCCTTCGTTCGGTGTTGAGACAGCGCGGATCATGCCGGCCAAGGTCTCTTGCGCAATGCGGGCGAGGGGGTGCGAGATGATGAAGGTCAGGGTGCCGTCGAGCAGCGCCGGGCGGGTCGACTCCATCAGTTCATAGCCGACAACAACGAGGCTTCCGGCCCTGCCGGTGGAGCGTAGGGCCGCAATAGTGCCGGTGATGCCACCCCCGGCGACATAAAGCCCAGACAGGTCCGGATTTTCGTTCAGCAGCTTTTCGGTCATCTCCTGCGCAATGGCGCTGGATTCGAAAGTCAGCAGCGGCTCGAGCAGCGTGAAGCCAGGCGCGTGCTCGCGAAAATAGGAGCGAAAGCCACTCTCGTTCATCTCCTGGCAGCGATAGCGGTGGTTGCCGACAAGGATGCCGAGCTTGCCGGGTGCGCGGCAGACATGCTCGAACACCCAGGCCGCGGTGCGCCCGACTTTCCAATTGTCCAGTCCGATATAGCGCACATGCCCGGTCGCCGAAATCTGCGAGATCAGCGCAAAGACCGGCACGTTGCGGGCATGCAATGTGTCCACCGCCTGGGTGACGAGGGGATGAACCGCGGCGACGACGCCAACGGCGTCGCATTCGGCGCCGAGCGCCAGCATCCGCGATGCGACATTCTGCGGTGACAGATCGTCCAGAAACTCCGTGCGCAGCTCGATCTCGCAATCGGGCACCGCTTCGGTTGCCAGGCGCAGCGCCTCGGCCATGTTGCGGTAGAAGGCGCGGCCGGGCTGGTGCAGCAGGAAACCGAACCGGTAGCGCGGCCGGGCGGCCGCCACGCGGCTGCGCAGCGCGCCCATGCCGTAGAAACCGATTTGCTCGGCCGCCAGCCGGACACGCTCTCGCATGCCCTGGCGAACGGCGCCCGAGCCGCTCAGCACCCGGTTGACGGTGGCCACCGAAACATTCGCCTCGGCGGCTACATCCTTGATCGTTGGCCGCTTGCCCTGATCCATTTTATCTCATCAGCCTGTCGCATCTGATACAAAAATATCATTGTCCATGCGAGATTGATATGAATGACACAATCAATTTGGAACAAAAATTCTATTCTTGATTCATTTTGGATCAAGATGTTTATCTCGTCAAAAGCAAGCAAGGCGGACGCACCGCCAGCCCAGGGATAGCAGCAGCACAGCGCAGACAGGTTTTCGCCCACCGCTCTCAAACGGTGCGAGGCAGCGCGAGCGTGCGGCCCATTCCAAGGCGTTGCGGGTGCGGCATTGCGGGTGGAGAAATTGCATGGACGATCTCAAATACGGCGTGCGCGACAAGCGCGGCGACTGGAAGCCGAACGGACGCATCGAGGGCGCGCCGTTATGGAACTGGCCGCCCAGGCTGCCGAAGATCCTGGCGTGGTTGCCGGGCTACATCTGGCCGTGGAATGCCTTCCACATGGTTACGGCGCTGCTCTACTGGTTCTATATCGTGCCGAGCGTAGAGACGATGAAGACGATCATCTGGGGCTGGGCACTGTGGCTCTATGCCGTCAACGCCGCGGCGATCCTCGTCTTCTACGGCATCTTCGAGCTGCGCTACTACATCAAGCGCGCCCAGGCGACACGCTTCAAGTACAACCACAAATTCCCAGCCGATGCGCCCTCCGACGTCTTCTGGTTCCAGAGCCAGAACCTCGACAATTTCCTGCGCTCGTTCTTCATCACCATTCCGCTATGGACCGTGGTCGAAGTCATCTTCCTTTGGTGCTTTGCCAATGGCTACGTGCCGTGGGTCGGCTGGCAGGATCATCCGGTGTACCTCGCCGCACTGGTGCTCATCGCGCCGGCCATCCACGAGGTGCATTTCTTCTTTATTCACCGGCTGATCCACTGGGGACCGCTCTATCGCTGGATCCATTCGGTCCATCACAATTCGATCAACCCGTCGCCCTGGTCGTCGCTGTCGATGCATCCGGTGGAAGGGTTCCTCTACCACGCGGTCGCCTTCTGGCACCTCGTTATCCCGTCCAATCCGATCGTCGCGCTGTTCCAGCTGCATGTTGCTGGCTTCGGCGCCGTCAATGGCCATCTCGGCTTCGACAAGCTGGAAGTGACTAAGGACACGGCCGTCAACAGCCATGCCTACACACATTACCTGCACCACAAATATTTCGAGGTGAACTATGGCGGCGACGGGTTGATCCCGCTCGATAAGTGGTTCGGCACCTGGCACGACGGCACCCGAGAGGGTGAAGCCATGATGGACGCCCGCTTCCAGAAAAAGAAAGAACGCATGAACGCCAGGGTGTGAGCAACACCGAGGCGAAGCATTCGTGACGCGCAATCGGGAGAGAGGCGCGCATGGAGCGACGAAGCAGCTGTTTTTCTAATCCGTCTGACGACGGCAACCGGGAGGAATGAAATGAAAACGATCACGAAACTGCTGACGGCGATCATGCTTGCGGGCGTGGCGGCAACATCGGCCACGT
This sequence comes from Mesorhizobium sp. 131-3-5, assembly GCF_016756575.1. NCBI lineage: Bacteria > Pseudomonadati > Pseudomonadota > Alphaproteobacteria > Hyphomicrobiales > Phyllobacteriaceae > Mesorhizobium > Mesorhizobium sp. 131-3-5. Next base: position 5,385,711 of record NZ_AP023254.1, on the reverse strand, counting down.
CGGCAATGGCAGACGGGGCGAAGATCTTCGTCATCGGCGGCAAGGCGGACGATCCGTTCTGGTCGAAGGTCAAGAAGGGCGCCGACGACGCCGGCAAGGTCGCCGAACTGACCGGCGGCTCGGTGACCTGGCTCGGCCCGCAGAACTACGACAATCTCGGCCCCGACGCGGCCAAGCTGATCCGCACCGCGCTCAGCCAGAAGCCGAGCGCCATTGTCGGCCCCGACTGGGTGCCGGAGGCCATGGACGACGCCTTCAAGGAGGTCGTTGCCGCCGGAGTTCCGCTCATCATCTACAATTCCGGTGGCATGGACGCGGCCAAGCGGCTCGGCGCCATGAACTATGTCGGCAATGAAGAATACGCCGCAGGTCTAGGCGGCGGCACCTACTACGGCAGCCATGGTTCCAAGAACGTGCTGTGCGTCAATACTTTGCCGGGTGCCACCAACACCGAAGACCGCTGCAAGGGCATTGCCGACGCCATTGCCAAGAGCGGCGGCAAATCGACCCAATTGCCGCTGCCCTCGTCCAGCTTCGGCAACCCGACCGCGGTCGCCGAGGCGATCAAGGCGGCCGTGCTGAAGGACAACACCATCGACGGCGTCATCACCATCAGCGCCGGCGATGCCAACAGCGCAGCCAACGCCATCAGCCAGGCCAATGCCGGCGACAAGGTGAAGCTCGCTTCCTTCGACATGGATGAGACCGGCCTGCAGCGCATCAAGGCCGGCACGCAGATGTTCGCGGTCGACCAGCAGCCTTATCTGCAGGGCTATCTCGCGGTCTCGCTGCTGAACGGCTTCGCCAACTATGGGCTGGACCTGCCGACCAAGCCGGTGCTGACCGGACCGGGGATCGTCGACGCTGCCAATGTCGACGCGACAATGGCTGGTGCCGCAGCCGGCGCTCGCTAGCTTGCGCGGATTGCTGTCCGGCCCATCCGAGGGCCGGACATCTTCTGCCCCGCGCCAGGCTCTCCATTGTTCAAGCCAGGGACATTTCGATGACATCCCAAGCCCACGACCAACTCGCCGCGGCACCTACCGCGCCGCTCTCTCAGCGCTCTTCGATGCCCTCGATCGGCAGTCTCGTACGCCGGCCCGAAGTCGGCTCGCTGATCGGCATGATCGCCGTTCTGGTTTTCTTCTCGATCTTCGGCGGCGCCAACTTCATGTCGTCCGGGGGGGCCGCGAGCTGGCTCAACGTCGCCTCGGAACTCGGCATCATCGCGCTTCCCATCGGGTTGCTGATGATCGCCGGGCATCTCGATCTCTCCGTCGGTTCGATGGTCCCCGCCAGTTCGATGACCATTGCCATCCTGTCGGGCCATTACGGCCTGCCGATCATCGTTGGCATCCTCGCCGCGCTCGGCCTTGGGCTCGCCGTCGGCTTCGTCAACGGCGTGCTGGTGATTCGCACCAAGGTGCCGTCCTTCGTCGTCACCTTGGCCACGCTGTTCGCGTTGGCCGGCCTGACACTCGGCCTCTCGGTCATCCTGTCCGGCAGCACCAGCGTCGCGCTGAAGAGCGGGCCGATCGCCAAACTCCTGTTCGGCGACTATCTCGGCGGCAAGTTCGAGGTGACGCTGTTCTGGTGGATCGCCGCCATCCTGATCGTCGGCTTCATCCTGAATTTCTCGCGGTTCGGCAACTGGATCCTGGCCATGGGCGGTGACGCCGTCAGCGCTCGCAATGCCGGCATACCGACGGACCGGGTGACCATAGCGCTGTTCATGAGCAGCGGCCTGTGCGCCTCCTTCGTCGGCATGTCGCAGGCCATCCTATACAACAGCGCCCAGGTGGCCGCGGGGCAGTCCTTCATTTTCAATTCGATCATCGCGGTGGTCATCGGCGGCGTGCTGCTCACCGGTGGCTATGGTTCGGTGGTCGGCATCGTGCTCGGCACCCTGACCTTCGCCATCGTCAACCAGGGTATTTTCTACACCGGCTTCGACGCCAACTGGGCGAGCCTGATCATCGGTGTCCTGCTGCTGGCGGCCGTGCTGATGAACAACACCTTCCGCACCATGGCCCTGACCTACGCGCCGCGCACCAAACTGAGTGCACGCCGATGACCACGCCTCTGCTCAGGCTGACTGGAATCAACAAGTCGTTCGGCCCGATCGACGTGCTCCACGACATCTCGCTCGAGGTCTACAGAGGCGAGGTGCTTTGCCTGCTTGGCGACAACGGCGCCGGCAAGTCTACGCTGATCAAGATTCTCTCCGGCGTCCACCGCCCGACATCGGGCACGATGGAAATGGACGGCAGATCGGTCGCCTTCGACACCCCCCGCGATGCCAGTGACCATGGCATCGCCACCGTCCACCAGTTCGGCGGCACGTTCCCGCTGATGAGCATCGGTCGGTCCTTCTTCGTTGGCGCCGAGCCGACGCGGCGCTGGGGGCCGCTCACCATCTACGACCGCAAGCGGGCCAACGAGATCGCCGTCACCGAGATGCGTCAGCTCGGCATCACCCGCATCGACGACGGCGATCGCCTCGTCGGCGGGCTGTCCGGGGGCGAGCGCCAGGCGCTGGCGATCGCACGCGCCGTGCATTTCGGCGCCAGCGTGCTGATCCTCGATGAGCCGACAGCGGCGCTCGGCGTCAAGGAGGCGGCGCATGTGCTGCGCATCGTGCTCCAGGCGCGCCGCAAGGGCATCGCGGTGATCTTCATCACCCACAATGTCGTCCATGCGCTGACCGTCGGCGATCACTTCGCCGTGCTCATCAGAGGCTCCAAGGCCGCCGACTTCCGTAAGGGCGAGAAAAGCCGCGAGGCGATCACCGACCTGATGGCGGGCGGCGAGCAAATGGCCGAGCTCGAAGCCGAGATCGAGAGCTTCTCGGCGGCTGATGACGGGCATGCGCCGCGCGGTGCGACCCATGTATGATCAGCGAAGGTGCCCATCTCCTCCTCCCCGGCATCTTCCGGTGCGGCCGGCGGGATCCCGCCGGCCGCCTTTTCGACCAACCAAAGAACAGACGGCAAAGTGACAATGGCAAAATGGATTGATGCGTGCGCGACCGATGACATCGACGAAGAGGACGTCATCCGCTTTGATCACGAGGGCCGGACATTCGCCATCTACCACAGCCCCGACGATGCATTCTTTTGCACCGACGGGCTGTGTACGCATGAAAAGGTGCATCTGAGCGATGGGCTGGTTATGGAACACAGGATCGAATGCCCGAAGCACAGCGGCGTGTTCGATTACCGGACCGGCGAAGCGCTGCGCGCACCGGTCTGCGTGAACCTGAAAACCTACAACACGAAGGTCGAGGATGGCCGCGTGTACATCGAGGTCTGACATGTCCGATACCTTCACCCTTGCGGCCTGTGTCGAGATGCTGTGGCGCGACCGGCCGATGGAATGGCGCGTCGAGCGCCTCACCGAGTTGGGCTTCCAGGTCGGCCTCTGGAACTGGCCGGACCATGACCTAGCGATGCTGGAAAGATCCGGCGCGACCTTCTCGATCATGAACGGCTACCTCAGCGGCAGGCTTTCCGATGACGAGGGCGCTGCCGAACTGTTGAAGACGGCGAAGGAGACGGTGGCGGTCGGCAAGCGTCTCGGCGTCGCGCGGCTCAATCTGCACGGCACGGGGCTCGGCGAAGGCGGCCTGCCGGTCACTCCTTGCGAGGCTGTCACCGGTGCCATGTGGCTCAAGGCGCGCGACACGCTGAACCGCATCGCCGACCTCGCCGAGGCGGAAGGCGTGACCTTCACGCTGGAGAATTTGAACCTGCCGGTCGACCATCCCGGCGTGCCGTTTGGACGAGCGGAAGACACGTTAGCGCTAGTGTCTGATGTCAACCGGCCCGGTCTGCGTCTCAACCTCGACCTCTACCATGCGCAGATTGGCGAAGGGAATTTGATCGAGCTGTGCCGCGCCTGCCTGCCCTGGATCGGCGAGGTCCAGGTGGCCGACGTCCCCGGACGCATGGAGCCCGGCAGCGGCGAGATCAATTACCGGGGTATCGCCCATGCGCTGAAGGACATGGGCTACCGCGGGCCGGTGGGCATGGAGGCGTTCGCCTCAGGCGATCCTGAGGCCGCCCTGCAAGCCTTCCGCGAAGCTTTCACCATCTGAGGGAACAAAATGGTCAGCAAAAATACCCGGCCCACCGTCGCCGACATCCGCGCCATGAAGGGCCGCGGGCAGAAGATTTCCATGCTCTACGTCACCTCGCTCGAAGAGGCGGCGGCGGCCGACGCGGCCGGCGTCGACATGCTTTCGATCGAGGGCCGCTTCTTCTCGCCCGAGATGCGCGAGGCGGCCGGCCGCTGCTTCGTGCAGGTCGGGCTTCCCTACGGCCCAGCCGGCAATCTGGTTACGGCGGAGGACTATTTGAAAACCGCCTACCATTTCATGCGCATCGGCGGCGACTGCTTCTACTGCGCCGCCTCGCTCGATATCCAGAAGACGCTGTGCGACAACGCCGTGCCGGTCGTCGCCCATGTCGGCCTGATCCCTTCGCAATGCACCTGGACCGGCGGTTTCAAGGCCGTCGGCAGGACGGCCGAGAGCGCGCGTGCGGTGTGGGATCACGTCAAGCGCCTTGAAACCATCGGCTGCTTCGGCGCCGAGCTGGAAGTGGTGCCGGACCGGATTGCCGAACTGATCACCAGAAGCACGCCGATGATCATGCTTGGCATGGGCGCCGGACCGCATGCCGATGCGCAGTATTTGTTCAGCGAGGACGTACTCGGCCACACCTCAGGCCACAGGCCACGCCACGCCAAGACCTACCGCAACTTCGCCGCCGAGTATGAGCGACTGCAGCGCGAGCGCATCGCCGCCTATCGCGAGTTCATCTCCGATGTGAAGACCGGCACTTATCCCGAGCCGCAGCACGTCGTCTCGATCGCCGACGAAGAACTCGCGGCCTTCAGGGCCCCGCTTGGCCTCTGACGGATACCGCCCTTGAAATCGTTTTAGGCTGCGGCACCGACATGCATGGAAGGAGCGGCGACTGTCCGCCGCTCCTTCGACAAACTCAGAAGATCGCGTTCGTCACTGCCTTGACTGGGCCGAGCAGCACCGATCCGTCCGGCACGCCGGCGTCGATCGGGATGGCCTTGTGGTTGGCCGTCGCTGCCGCCGCCATCGGCTGGCTGGCGTCGCTGGTCACGATGACAGGGGTTTTCGACGGCACGCGGTCGTAGAGGTCGATGATGTCCTGGTTCATCAGGCGCACGCAGCCCGACGACACCGATTTGCCGATCGACTTCCATTCCGGCGAGCCGTGCAGGCGATAGAGCGTGTCCACATTGCCCTGGAAGAGATAGAGCGCGCGGGCACCGAGCGGGTTCTTCAGCCCGCCGGGCATGCCGCCATTGTCGGCGCTGTATGGCTTCAATTCCGGCTGGCGGGCGATCATCTCATCCGGCGGCGTCCATTTCGGCCACTTCTGCTTCCACTGGACGACGGCGTCGCCTGACCATTCGAAGCCGGCGCGGCCGAGGCCGACGCCATAGCGGATGGCCTGGCCACCCGGACGAACCAGATAGAGGAAATGGCCTGTCGTATCGACGACGATCGTTCCGGGCTTCTGCCCGGTCGGATCGGGAACGATCTGGCGTAGGAACTGTGGATCGATCCTGTCGAATGGGATGGCCGGCAGGTCGAAGCCGCCATCGCTGACAGCCGCGTACATCGACGCATAGTCGGCGAGCGGCGGCTCGACATAGGTTGGCTGCGGAGGCTCGACCGGTCCTGGCCCGGTGGTGGCGCATGCGGAAACCGCGATCGATGCGGCGCCCAATGCTGCGGCGTTGAGGAAGCCGCGACGGCTCAGGCGATAGGATTCGATTTCGGCTATGGACATGGCTGCCTTCTTTAGGACTCAAATTGCAACAAAGCGTGAATACGCTTGCCGCTATGCGGGTGCCTGACAACACCTGAGGCGATAGGCGGTTCCGATTCTGGCCCGAACGTGGACAAACAAAGGCGAAGCTGTGACTGCGCCGCCACTGTTGCGCCAGGGTCACAGCTGGACAGCTCAGGCGGTGACCAGCGCTTCGAGGGTCGGCAGGATCAAGGCCGGCGGAAAGTCCCGGTATTCCTCGGGCTGGTTGGAGCGGTTGATCCACACGGTGCGAAAGCCGAATTTGGTGGCGCCGGCTATGTCCCAGCGATTGGAGGACTGGAAGGACACCGCGCCGGGATAGAGGCGCCAGCCGGTGGCGACCATGTCGTAGACCGCCGGATCGGTCTTGAAGCGCCGCACCGTATCGACCGAATAGATGTCGTCCAGAACATGGTCGAGCGCGGCCGATTTGACCGCCGCTTCCAGCATTTCGGGCGAGCCGTTGGAGAGGATCGCCAGCCTGGCTCCAGAGGCCTTGAGCGCCTTCAGCACGGCCGGTACCTCCGGGTAGCAGTCCAGCCGCCAGTAGGCTTCCAGCAGTTTTGTCCTGAGGCCGGGATCGGCGGAGGGGACCTTGCGCAAGGCGAAGTCGAGCGCCTGTTCGGTCAGTTGCCAGAAATCGGCATAGGCGCCCATCAGCGAGCGCACCCAGGAATATTCGAGCTGCTTGGCGCGCCAGATTTCGGACAGCAACTGGCCGTCCGGGCCGATCCGGTCGGCATGCCGGCGCACGGCGGCGTGCACGTCGAACAATGTGCCGTAGGCGTCGAAAACATAGGCGGCGTATTGCATGGCGACAGTTTTGAGGCGAGGCGGGGCAAGGTGCAAGCCTTGATTGCATCGCGGCCCCGCTGGCCTCAACAAAACTCCCCGATGCCCGTTGACGGCAGCGGCCAAAGCATCATCCAATGTTGTCACACAAGATTGATCGGAATGGGATAACGCGATGACACTGGCGGCAGCGGCGCAATCCGCGACATGGACTTTCGTCGACGGCGACTGGTACGAGGGCAATATCGCCATTCTGGGCCCGCGCAGCCACGCCATGTGGCTCGGCACCAGCGTGTTCGACGGGGCGCGCTGGTTCGAGGGCGTGGCGCCCGACCTCGACCTGCACGCCAGGCGGGTGAACGCCTCGGCGATCGCGCTCGGCCTCAAGCCGAACATGTCGCCCGAACAGATCGTCGGGCTGACCTGGGACGGATTGAAGAAATTCGACGGCAAGACGGCGGTCTATATCAGGCCGATGTACTGGGCCGAGCATGGCGGCTACATGGGCGTGCCGGCCGATCCTGCTTCGACCCGTTTTTGCCTCTGCCTTTATGAATCGCCGATGATCTCGCCGACCGGGTTTTCGGTGACGGTATCGCCGTTCCGGCGCCCGACGATCGAAACCATGCCGACCAACGCCAAGGCCGGGTGCCTCTATCCCAACAATGGCCGCGCCATCCTCGAAGCCAAGATGCGCGGCTTCGATAATGCTTTGGTGTTGGACATGCTGGGCAACGTCGCAGAGACCGGAAGCTCCAACATCTTCCTGGTCAAGGATGGCCACGTGCTGACGCCGGCGCCGAACGGCACCTTCCTGTCCGGCATCACACGCTCGCGCACGATGACGCTGCTGGGCGAGTACGGATTCAAGACGACGGAAAAGACGCTGTCGGTGCGCGATTTCCTCGAAGCGGACGAAATCTTCTCGACCGGCAACCACTCCAAGGTGGTGCCGATCACGCGCATCGAGGATCGCGATCTGCAACCCGGCCCTGTGGCCAAGAAGGCGCGCGAGCTCTATTGGGATTGGGCGCATTCGGCGTCGGCCGGCTGACGCGCCGCTTCGGCCTTTTTGTCGCTGCGCGCTTGGCCGCAGGAAAACCGTGTGACAGTTTTCCGGAACCCGCTTAGAAAGGGAACCGGCGCTTCACTTCCGGAGTTGTTCCAGCTCAATCCAGTCCTATCTTAATCCGGTATCCATACCGGATTTTTTCCACGAGGGAGTACTACCCATGGCTTTTGAATTGCCCGCTCTGCCCTACGACTATGAGGCCTTGCAGCCTTACATGTCGAAAGAGACGCTGGAATATCATCACGACAAGCATCACAAGGCCTATGTCGACAATGGCAACAAGCTGGCTGCCGAGGCCGGAATGGGTGATCTGTCGGTCGAAGAGGTGGTCAAGCAGTCGTTCGGCAAGAATGCAGGTCTCTTCAACAATGCCGCGCAGCACTACAATCACATCCATTTCTGGAAGTGGATGAAGAAGGGCGGCGGCGGCAACAAGCTGCCGGGCGCGCTGCAGAAGGCCTTCGACAGCGATCTCGGCGGCTACGACAAGTTCAAGGCTGATTTTGTCGCCGCCGGCACGACGCAGTTCGGTTCGGGCTGGGCCTGGGTTTCGGTCAAGGACGGCAAGCTGGCGATCTCGAAGACCCCGAACGGCGAAAACCCGCTCGTTCATGGCGCCTCGCCGATCCTCGGTGTCGACGTCTGGGAACACTCCTATTACATCGACTACCGCAACGCCCGCCCGAAATATCTCGAGGCCTTCGTCGACAGCCTGATCAACTGGGATCATGTGCTGAAACTTTACGAAAAGGCGAAGTGATCGACAGTCAGAAAGGCCCCGGCAATCCCGGGGCCTTTCTTTTTCCGTATCGATATCAGTGGCTGCGAAGGCCCGGAAAAAACCATCCGAGGACAGGGAATATTCCGTCCGCCGCATCCGTTAACGTCGTGTCCCAAATACCTTCATCACGGAGCCAAATGAATGAGAAAGCTTGTCATCGCCATCTCAATGCTCGCCTTCGCCGGTTCGGCGGCCTTTGCCGATCCGATCATCGACCGGCAGGCTCTGATGAAGGAACGCGGAAAGATCGTCGGCGGCTTGGCGAAAGTTGCCAAGGGCGAGGACTCCTTTGATGCCGCTGCCGTGCTGACGCAGTTGCAGGCGCTGCAGGTGAATGCCGAGAAGTTCGACGTCGACGCTTTGTTCCCGAAAGGCAGCGATGCCGGCGACACCACGGCGGGGCCGAAAATCTGGGAAGACACGGCCGGCTTCAAGGCCGCCGAGGACAAGTATCTCGCCAACGTCAAGGCCGCGGTCGCGGCGGCTCCCGCCGATGTCGACGCGCTGAAAGCGCAAGTCGGCGCCATCGGTTCGGATTGCGGCGCCTGCCATCAGGGTTACAGGATCAAGAAGGGCTGATTGCCTGACATGGCATGGCTGAAGAAGCTGGTCGGCGCGGCCCTCATACTGGGCAGCGTCGGCGCGGCCGGTGGTTGGCTGCTGTCGGCACCGGTCAAGCTGGACGCGACGGCCCTGGCGCAACTCGGGCCGGGCGACGCGACCAAGGGCAAGCGCATTTTCTATGCCGGCGGTTGCACCTCCTGCCACGCGAAGCCCGGTTCGCAGGGCGATGCTCGGCTTCAACTGGTCGGTGGTCTTCAACTCAAGACGCCGTTCGGCACTTTTGTCCCGCCCAACATTTCGCAAGACCCCAAGGACGGCATCGGTGCATGGTCGGTCGAGGACCTTGCCAACGCCATGCTCAAGGGCGTTTCACCGTCCGGCGAGCATTTCTATCCGGCCTTTCCCTACGCGTCCTACGCCCGCATGAAGCCGTCGGACGTTGCCGATCTCTATGCCTTCCTGAAGACGCTGCCCGCCGTCGCCGGCAAGGCGCCGGGCAATTCGCTTGCGTTCCCGTTCAACGTCAGGCGTGGCATCGGCTTGTGGAAGCGCCTCTATCTCAGCGACCAGCCTGTTGTTGCCTTGGCCGATGGCGCGCCCGATCCGGTGGCGTCCGGCCGCTATCTGGTCGAGGGGCCGGGCCACTGCGGCGAATGCCACACGCCGCGTAACTTCGCAGGGGGGACGAAGAAAGGCGAATGGCTGGCGGGGGCCGTGGCGGCCGAGGGCTCGGGCATCGTGCCCAACATCACATCGGGCAAGGGCGGCCTCGCCAACTGGTCCGAAGCCGACATCGCCAACTACCTCGAAACCGGCTTCACGCCCAATTTCGATTCCGTTGGCGGCGCGATGGTCGACGTCCAGCGCAACATGGCCGAGCTGACAGCAGGGGACCGGGCTGCGATCGCCGCCTATCTCAAAGCTGTGCCGCCGCACCCGAACGGCTATCCCGCGCGCAAGCAGGCTGCGAATTGAGCGTTCAGGCTCAGACGATCTTTGCCAGTGCGTCGAACAGAGTGAGATTGAAATCCTTGGCGTCGTCGACGATGGCATCGGGTTGTGATGAAAACTTTGCGAGAACCATCTCTGCCCGCGGATCGACATAGAGCCACTGGCCATGAATGCCGAGTGCGAAGAAGGCGTTGCCTGTCTGGTACCATTTGTTGTGGTAACGGCCTTTCGGCAGCCAGCTCGCGGAAGTGCTTTCGGACCAGGCCTTGGAAGAGCCGCCGGTAGTGGTGTCGTTCACCCAGGCCTGCGAGACGATGCGGCGTCCATTGGCGACGCCGCCCTGCCGCATCATCTCGCCGATGCGCGCGAGATCGCGCGGCGTCATGTTGATGCCGCCGCCCGTGCGCGGCGTGCCGGCTCGATCGACCGTGACATAGGCATCCTGCCTGGCGCCGAGCGGCTGAAACAGGCGCTCCGAAGCAAGATCAGGAAAGCGCCGCCCGGAAGCGCCCTGGATGACGAGGCCCAGAACATCGGAGTTGGGGGAGGCGTAGTGATAGACGCCGCCGTGGTCCCCCGGCCTTTTTTCAGCCCGGCGATGAAGCCGACGACCGTCTCGGGCTCCTCACCGGGTTCGGAGGGGTCCAGCAGGCCGGCCCGGCGATAGCGCGCGTAGGGGCCGCGCGGATCGTGATAGATCTCCTCGAAATCCAGGCTCACCCGCATGTCGAGGACATCGCAGACCCGCGCATCGCCATCTATGTCACCGGCGCAGAATGGCGCCGGTGACATAGATGGCGACATGGCGATGCGCGCCAATCCCGGCGCGGGTCTCATGCGCTCTGTTCTGCGGCACAACGGCGAACCGGTCCTGCGACAGCCACGTCCCTTCGCGCTGGTCTTCGTGCTTGAGCTCGACCGTTCCATGGCTTGGTAGGATGAACATCAGGCAATCGTGCCAGTGCCACGGCATCGCGTAGGCGCCACTGCCGGCCAAAGCCGCGTGCTCCTCGTCGGCCGCGATCAGAAGATCGGCCTTTGCCGTGTCGCGCAGTTGCTCGAATGACCGCAGCATTTTTGGGCTCTAATTTATCAGGACCCAAACTAGCAGCCCAGACAGGGGCCGGGCAATCGAAGTCTCCGGCCCCGGCTTCTAGGGGCCATGCCCATTTTCAGACTAGAGGTGCCGATCGCCGAGGAAATCGAAGCCCGTCTCGAAGAAATGGTTGTAGTTGCAGGTCAGTTCCTCGCCGGGTGCGATGTCGCGCAAGGCATAGGTTTCCTCAGGTGACGAGACATCGCAATTCGGCTCGTCGTCGTGGTTCATGTAGCGGGCGTCGTCGGCTTCGAAGACGATATAGGCCGGATCGCGCCGGTCCGGGTAGGAATAGCGGTCGAGATAGTTCTTCACCGGCCCGCTCTCGCCCTCATAGGTCTCGACGTCGATGATCCGGTCGAAGCGGGGGTCGAGCTTCCAGATCAGCGTGCCCTTGGGGATGTGGTGCTTGGCGAAGACGCCGATGCCCTGGATCGGCGATTTGTCGAGATAGACGTCGACGAGCAGCATAATGGACCCTTGTGCGCGTGCGGGCTTCATCGCCCGGGAAAGTCGTGCAGGGGTAACGCGCGACCATCGCAATTGCGAGTGGAAATGAGCAATGCGGAATTCAAAAAGTCATGATCGCTGAACCCAAAAGTGAACGTGCTGTCCGGAGCCTCAGCGTTGCTGCAAGGCCAGGCGCACGCCCAAGGCACAGTAGATTCCGCCGACAACCTTGCCCTGCCATTTCAGCACGGTCGGATTTCGGCGCAGGAAAGAGCCCAGACGACCGGCGCTCACGGCAAAGACGATCGTGCTGAAAAGGCCGAGCACGACGAAGACAATTCCCAGCACGGCCAATTGAAGCATCACCGTTCCGCTTTCGGGCCGTACGAACTGAGGCAGGAATGCCAGGAAAAACAGTGCGGTCTTGGGGTTGAGCACTTCGGTCAGGACGGCCTGCCGAAACGCCTTGTCAGCCGAGATCGCGAGCGCGCCGGCAGCGGGATCGGCCGGCGTTTTCTCAATGATGGCGCGGATGCCGAGATAAACGAGGTAGGCCGCACCGATATATTTTACGATGCTGAACAGCGTCGCCGAGGTGGCGATGATCGCCGAGATGCCGAGCATCGCCATGACAGTGTGAAAAATGTCGCCGGCCGCGATCCCGGCGCCGGTCGCGATCCCGACCTTCGTTCCCGAACTCGTTGCCCGGGCGATCGTCAGCAGCGTGGCCGGACCCGGAATAAAGACAAAGCCGAGCACGACGGCGATGTAGGCGATCAATGCCGACAGATCGATCATCGGAGGGTCTCCTCGATAAGCTGCGCCTTGCCTGTAATCTTCAGCGCGAAGGAATATGTATAGGCGATCTCCTCCAGCCTTGAAAACCGGCCGGAGGCGCCGGCATGGCCGGAATCCATGTTGATCTTGAACAGCACCGGATTGTCGCCGATCTTGCGGTCGCGCAGCCGTGCGACCCATTTGGCCGGCTCCCAATAGGTGACGCGCGGGTCGGTTAGGCCGGCGAGCGCCAGGATCGGCGGATAGTCGAGGGCCGCGACATTGTCGTAAGGCGAGTAAGCGGCGATGGTGTGGTAGTCGTCGGCCGACGCGATCGGATTGCCCCATTCCGGCCATTCCGGCGGTGTCAGCGGCAAGGTCGCGTCGAGCATGGTGGTGAGCACGTCGACGAAGGGAACCTCGGCGACGATGCCGCCAAAGCAGTCCGGCGCCATATTGGCGATGGCGCCCATCAGCATGCCGCCGGCCGAGCCGCCTTGCGCGACCATGCGGTCATGCGCGCTATAGCGCTCGGCAACGAGGTGGCGCGCACAGGCGATGAAATCCGTAAACGTGTTCATCTTGTGCGCCCGCTTGCCGTCATCGTACCAGCCGTAGCCCTTGTCCTTGCCGCCGCGCACATGAGCGATGGCGTAGACGAAGCCGCGGTCGACCAGCGACAGGCAGTTAGTGTTGAAGGCCGCCGGCACGGTGATGCCGTACGAGCCGTAGCCGTAAAGCAGGCAAGGTGCTGATCCATCGAGCGGCGTGTCGCGATGGTGCAGAAGCGAGATCGGCACCAGCTCGCCGTCGGCGGCGGGCGCCATCAGCCGCCTGGTGACATAATGGTCCGCATCATGACCGGCCGGAACTTCCTGGGTCTTGAGCAGCACACGTTCGCGAGTGCGCATATTGTAGTCGAACACCTGCGCCGGCGTCGTCATCGACGAATAGGAAAAGCGCATGATCTCGGTGTCGTATTCATAGGAGCCCGACAGGCCGAGCGAGAAAGCCTCCTCATCGAGAGACAGAAGATGCTCTTCGCCACTGGTGCGGTCGCGCACGACAATGCGCGGCAGCCCCTCCTTGCGCTCAAGCCGGACCATATGGTCCTTGAAGCCGATCACCGACAGGATCAGCCGGCCCGGTTCATGCGGCACCAGCTCCTGCCAGTTGGCGCGGACCGGATCGCTTGCCGGCGCCGTCATGATCTTGAAGTCCTTGGCGCCGTCCGCATTGGTCAGGATGAAGAAGATGTCGCCGCCTTCCTCCAGCTCATATTGAAGGCCGGTCTCGCGCGCACAAACCAGCCTGGGTTCGGCAAACGGATCGCTGGCGCTCAGCAGCCGATATTCCGAGGTCTCGTGGTCGTTGATGCCGATCATGATCCATTGGTTGTCGCGGGTGCCGTCGACATTCATGAAGAAGCCGGGATCGGTTTCCTCATAGATCAGGCGGTCGGTTCCATGGTCTTGTCCAAGCGCGTGGAACAGCACTTTCGAGGGCCGGTGGTTGGGGTCGAGACGCGTGTAGAAGAATCCGTCATTGCCCGCGTCCCATACGCCCGAGCCGCCTGTCGCGGGAATCTGGTCCGCCAGGTCCTTGCCATCGGCAAGGTCGCGCACGCACAACGTGTAGAACTCGGACCCCTTGTCGTCGAAGGCCCACAACAGCCTGCGGTGATCAGCCGAATGGTCGACACCGCCGAGCCGGAAATACGCCTTGCCTTCCGCCTCGAGGTCGCCGTCGAGCAGGATCTGCTCGGTTCCGCCGTCGCGCGGCATGCGGAAATAGCGCGGCTGCTCGCCGCCGAGCTTGAAAGAAGATCCATAGGCATAGAGCCCGTCCTTCATCGGAACGGAAGAATCGTCTTCCTTGATGCGGCCCTTCATCTCCTTGAAAAGCTGCTTCCGCAGGTCTGAAGTGTCGGCCATCAGCTTCGACTGGTAGGCATTCTCGGCTTCGAGTTCGGCGCGGATGCCCGCATCGAGCAGGGACGGGTCCCGAAACATCTCCTGCCAGTTGTCGGCCCGCAGCCAGGCATATTCATCGGTTCGCGTGATGCCGTGATGCGTGTCGAAAACCGGCCGCTTCTGCGGTGTCGGCGGGCTGACGATCGGAAATCCGGAAGTATTGGTCATTGCGTCTCGCTTGGGAATATCTTGAATGATGAGTGAACACGCCGATCAGGGTGGGTTCAAGGGCCGTAACCTAGAGGTGGTGTCGGCTCCATGAGGTGGGTCGGGAGGAAGATGATGACCATTCGATCTCGGATCGCTGCGACTTCCGCCGTCGCTTCGCTGACTCTGGTCTTTGCCGGCCAGTCTCATGCGACCGTATTCGCGGCTTGGCAAGTGGCCAATGTGCCGTTCGGCGACACGCTCAACGTGCGCAAGTATCCGTCCGGCACCTCCCAGAAGCAGGCCGCATACCCGAACGGCACCGTCCTGCAGATGACCGGGCGATGCACCGGCGGCGTAAACCTGCTCGACATCGCCAATCAGCCGGCATGGAAGCAACACCAGACGGTTCGCTATCACTGGTGTGAGGTCTGGCACGACCCGGCCAAAAACGGCGCTTTCGTCACCGGCTGGGCCTATGGGAAGTACATCACCCCGTATTGATTGACGGTCGTCGATTGATTGTGATGCGGCCGGTGGGACAGGTCGCCTCGTTGTCTGCGAAAAGATGAGCGGCAACCTATGGTTTTGTGCACAGTTGTGAACAACCAAGATTGACGGCGCCCTGACAAAGCAAACCAGAGCATTGAGAATTGCTTTGTGAGTTATCGCGAATGTAACGATCAGCTGACCTAACGTCAGGCAGTGCCGGTTTGGCGAACGAAATATCGAAAAATTACATGATGCACGAAAGATTGAAGCTGACTGGCGAATAGTTGATCAGCTTTCCTAAATATAATGCAAAGGGCGAATTGACTTACTTGCTCCATGGTCGCATTGATGTGCCCACGACACGAATCGTAGAAACACTACCTGCTCAAAATTCGTGCGATGCCCTGCCTGTAAAAAAGGGCGCATATCGACGTAACTCTTGTTGGGGCCTGAAGACCATGGATATTGTCGAAACACCTTCCAGAAACAACGATGCGCTGATCGAGCTGACCGCCGATGTGGTGGCCGCCTATGTCAGCAACAACCCCGTGCCGGTCGGCGAATTGCCGAACCTCATATCCGATGTCCATGCCGCTCTCGGGCGTGTGGGCGGAACCGCCGAACAGCCCCCCGCCGACAAGCAGAAGCCGGCTGTCAACCCGAAGCGCTCGGTTCATGACGACTACATTGTCTGCCTTGAAGACGGCAAGAAGTTCAAGTCGCTCAAGCGTCACCTGATGACCCACTATGATCTGACGCCGGAGCAGTATCGCGAAAAGTGGAATCTCGACCCGAGCTATCCGATGGTTGCTCCGAACTATGCGGCAGCCCGCTCTCAGCTCGCCAAGAAGATGGGCCTTGGCCGCAAGCGCAAGGCGCGGTAGTCGCTGTTCCCTCAGGTCGACCCGACATCGACGGCGCCTTCGGGCGCCGTTTGATTTTGGGGAACAGGCTGGCCGGAGGGCGTCAGGCGGTCTGCTTGAGTGCCATCTCGGCATCGCGCTTGATGCGCTTGACCATCGAGCGAAGGCCATTGGCGCGCTGCGGCGACAGGTGCTCGTCCAGGCCGAGTGCCTTCAGCGTGGCTTCCGCATCGGTTTTCTGGATTTCGCTGGCGGTCCGTCCGGAAAACAGCGCCAGCATGACCGCGACCAGACCGCGCACGATATGGGCGTCCGAATCCCCCGTGAAAGTGATGACCGGATCGCTGCCCGGTCCCTGTTCGGTGGTCAGCCAGACCTGGCTGACGCAACCCGGGACCTTGTTGGCGGCATTGCGCTCTTCATCGGGAAAGGGAGGCAGCGCCTCGCCGAGCTCGATGACGTAACGATAGCGGTCCTCCCATTCGTCAAGGAAGGAGAAGTCGTCGCGGATCGTCTGGATCGTGGTCGTCATGACCCGGATATAGTCACGCGGCGGCCCCGCGTCACGGAAAAAACAAGGACACCGCGGGCGTCGAGAGGGCAGACGGCCCGCGGTGCGCCGTCGAGACGGCTTAATTCTTGACCGGCAGGTTGACGGTCTCGGGCAGGACGATCTCTTCCGCCACGCTGCCCGTCATTGTCGAGGTATCGGGGCCGGTGGACTTGTCGTCCAGCATGGCGGCCGCGATCTTGGCGGTTTCCTTGGCACGCGCGGTGATGGTGTGCATCGCCGACTTGCCCGTCTCACAGACGTCGGGCTTGCGCTCGCAGATGCCGGCAATGTCGCCCACCGCGTCGCGTGCCGCGAACAGGGCCTGGATCGGCCCGACGCTTTCCTGCCCCGGCTCGTCGGAACCGACACCCAGCGGCAGCGCCAGCAGCACCAGTGAAAACCAGAAAGCCATTCTTATCAGGAAGAACATGCCTGCCTCTTGTCGTGACCGGATCATGCATCATATGGCATGACCTCTTTTATGGGCAGGATGTTGGCACACAGGCACAAAGGACGGCTTGCGCGCACAGCGACAATTTTCCTCAAATTTTAGGCAAATTCGAAACGAAGCGTTTTGCCATGGATTTGTTTCATATCGGGACGATTTTCGTTATCTCTTGATAACCGTTTATCCTGCTGTTTCCATTGAATTTTTCTGGAATTCAGTCGGTTCTCACCTCGTCCATGATCCGGCGACGGCAGGCGTTCGCAGATAACCCTCCATTTACTATGGCGGCATTTGCCCGGGTTTTCGACCGTTGCGATCCCGATATTTGCCACGGGCCGGGCTTTGGTCGGCCCTGCCTTATCCATTCCTTAAACGCTGGATGAGAGTTTCGGAGCCAATCAAAACAATCTGCAAAAGCAGAGCTGTTCACGACGAGTGCGAGTGCGTTGAGTTGATGCCGATCAAGGCCAGATACGCTGAATTGCCTGGCGCGATTGCCGCCGGTTGCGAACGTATGGTCCATCCCTCCATTCTCGGGCAGAGCGGCCGCGAGCGCCAACGCCGTTTCATCGGTGTCATGCTGGCAGCGCCATTCTTCGCCGCGGGTGCCGCGGTCACGCTGGTCACATCAGGCATGGGCGCCGCTGTGACCATGGCCGCTATCTTCGCCGCCTTCGGTCTGTGCTGGTTCGTCGCCTTGCTGGTGGCGGCTACCGGCAAGATGCCCGTGGCGGCACCGGTTGCCCTGGCGATGGCGGCCGTTGCGCTTGGCGGTCTGATCGCCGCCGCCGGCGGGTTGAGTTCTCCCGTCGCCGTGCTTGCCGTGGCGCTGCCCTTCGAAGCCTGGTGGATCGGCGCTTCGCGGCGTGCGGTCCTGTGGGGAGCGGTCTCGGCCATTGCCGCCATCGCCCTTCAGCCTCTGGCTGCGGCCTTCTTGCCCTTCGCGGGCGCGCAGATCGCTGCCTGGCATTGGCTGGTGCCGCTGGCCTGGGCGCTGACGCTGATCCCGCGCCTGTCGGCGTTTCGCGATAGCGCCGGTGCGGCCGATACGCTCGATACCGGCGACCGGCTGGAAGACATCATCGACGCGGTGATCCTGCGCGTCGCCCGCCATGGCGAGGTGCTCGATGCGTCCGCCAAGGCACGCACGCTTTTGAAATTGCCGCCGGAACTGCTTTCCGGAACCGGCTTGTTCGACCGTGTCCACCTGTCGGACCGTGTCTCCTATCTCAGCGCCCTGGCGGATATGCGCGATGGTGCTGCCTCGCGCCGCCTCGAATTGCGCGTCAGGCTGCCCCAGAACGGCAACGGCCAGAATGATACGCGCCAAAGTGACAGTCGCTTGATGGCCGACAATTACCGGCCATTCCTGCTCGAACTGCTGCGTGGCGAGGAGCAGAGCGACGTCTTCACGCTGGTGCTGCGCGAGAATGACGAGACTGCCCGCCTGCGTGAGGAACTGGCGCAGGCCAATGAGACGGCGGCAGCCGCGGAAGTGGCCAAGGGCCGGTTCCTGGCGGTGGTCAGCCATGAACTGCGCACGCCGCTGAACGCCATCATCGGCTTCTCGGACATGCTGCTGCATGAGATGTTCGGCGCCTTCAAGGATCCGCGCCAGAAGGAATATGTCACCCTGGTGCGGGATTCGGGCCAGCATCTTCTGGCTGTCGTGACGTCCATACTCGACGTGTCGAGGATCGAATCGGGCGCCTACACGGCGGACCCGGAGCCGTTCCGGTTCATGGAAGCCGTCGAGATGTGCCAGTCGATGATGCGGCTGCAGGCGCAGGCCAAGAACATCGATTTGCAGACGCAGATCGCTCCCGACGCCGGCGACATAAATGCCGATCGCCGCGCCGTGCAGCAGATGCTGATCAATCTCGTCTCGAATGCGATCAAGTTCACGCCCGACGGCGGCGATGTCGTCGTTGGCGCCAAGCGGATCGGTTCGCGCCTGCATTTCTGGGTCAGGGACACCGGCATCGGCATTGCCGAGGAGGATTTCGCCAATCTCGGCAAGCCCTTCACGCAGATCCAGAACGACTATACGCGCCGTTTCGAGGGGACCGGCCTTGGCCTGTCGCTGGTGAAGGGGCTGGTGGCGCTGCACGAAGGCACCATGTCGATCGAAAGCATGCCGGGCGAGGGCACCACGGTGACCATCAGCCTGCCGGTCAACGGGCCGAAGGGGCGTCCGGCGAACGAGGCAGGGGTGCTGACGATGCCGGTGACGAGGGCGAAAGGGGACAGAAATGGCTCGCTCCGCAAAACAGCCTAAGGCGGTCAAACGCCGCAGCAACGCCTTCCAGGACGGCGCCATGGCCGTCGGCGGGATGATTTCGCGCAATCCGGTCCTGGTCGGCGGGTCGACGGCATTCCTGGTGACGCTGTTCTATGTCTCGGCGAATGCGCTGTGGTATCAGCCTTTCCCGCATGCCGGGGCGTTCTTCGCCACCCGCAATTTCCAGGGTTTTCCGCACACTGCCTCCGACGAGCCGGAGACGACGATCAACATCGTGCGGCCCAATGCGGCCCCCGCACCGATGAAGGGTGATCCGGTGGTCGAGCAGGTGCAAGGCATATTGAAGGACCTCGACTTCTATTCCGGCACGGTCGACGGCATTTCCGGCCCCAACACGCGCAAGGCCATACAGGCCTACCAGCAGAAGGTCGGCCTCAACGCTTCCGGCGAGATCGATGCCCTGTTGCTCGATCAGCTTGGTGCAACGCCGAAGACTGCCTCCGTGCCCAAACCGCAGCCGCGCCCGGATACGCAGGCCGCCGTTCCGGTGTCCCTCCAGACAAATTCTGGTCAGACAAATTCTGGGCAAACGAATTCCGGGCAGACGGATGCCGCCCCGACCCAGGGACCCGACCCCCGCATCGTCAAGATCCAGGCCGGGCTCAAGGCGTTCGGCAATGACGACATGCAGTTGGATGGTGTCGTCGGCGCGCGCACCAAGGCGGCGATCAAGGAATTCCAGTCGCTGTTCGGCCTGCCGCAGACCGGCGAGCCCGACGAGATCGTCTACGTCAAGATGCGCGAGATCGGCCTGACCAATTGAGGTCCGGCCAACGAGGCCGAAACGACGGCTCGCCGAGCGGCGGAATTATCGGCAAGCAATTCCAGGAAAAGTTTGAACGGTTTTCCCGGGAAAAGCGCGTGGCGCTTTCCCTAGGGAATTGCGTCAAATCAAAGAGTTAGAGCAGATGGCCGTTTCCTTGAAACGGCCATCTGCTTTAGATAGCCCGCATGCTTTCGGAGCTTTCTTATGCGCGTCACATCGGATCTGTGGGTTTCTGCCTTGGTGCGCCGCGTTTTCGGCGCTGGCGGATTTGCCGCCGTGGTCAACCGTGGCGCGACCGAGGCCGGTGCTGTTTTCGTGCTGGCGCGGGGCAGGCTGGGTGACGTCGCCCTCTACGGGCCGGCGCCGCAGACAAGCTACGATTCGGCCAAGCCCGACGACCGTTTCTTCAGCCTTCTCGCCGCCGAAGACGATCCGGCCGTGCTCGATGCCCGTCTCGAGAGGGAAAAGAAGTTCGATCCCGACATCTGGGTGGTGGAGATCGAGGCCGGCACCGTTCCCGTCGAGGAGCTTATTTCCGTGAAGACGCCTTGAGGGCGGGGGCTGAGGCTTCGTCGCAGTCCGATGCCTTGCGGCTGTCGCTGTTTGCGGGCGACGCATCGCGAACCATCCTGGAGAGGGCCTCGGCTTTCCATCCCCGCACCCTGTCCAGAGCCACGTCGCGATGCAGCAGGCGGTAGCGGTCGAGATAGGTGCGGATGGCCTGCGGATGCGGGAACAGGCTGGGGTAGATGGCGACGGTGATCAGGAAGGCCCTGTCCTCGCTGAAGTCGAGCGAGCGTAGCGCCGCGAGCAGTGAGGCATAGTTCTGGCTGGCAGTCAGCGAGCGCGCGGTCGAGAAATCAATGTCGAGCGCATCCGCAAGCGCGGTCTGGAAGAAGGCGGCGTTTCCCGTCAGCGCCGTCTCGCGCAGTTTGACATAGGTATCCGAGCCGGGGAACGCATCGACCTTCGCTGCCGACGCTTCGTCGCCGGTACGCATCATCGAGCGCAGCCTGCGCCGGGCATTCTCGGCGGCAATGCCGGGAGACTGTTGGCTTGAAGCACTGTCCTCGGCAGCTTCCGCATTCACTGCTGCGACGGTTGGCGCCATGGGGGCTTGCACGTCCGGTTCCCGCACCCGCACCAGTGTCGGCCGTTCGAGCGCCCTGATCAGGTCGGCAATGGTCGGGTTCAGGTCCTTGCGGCGCGCTATGGCGCGCGCATGCGGCAGCCCGTGCCGGCCGATCAGCGCGATGAGGTCGATATCGCTGACGGCGCGCGAACGGATCAGCAGCGGCGCGGCAATGTCGACCGGTTCCTCGCAGAGGCGCCGCACGAGTGCCGCGGGGGCATATTCGCATTCGGAAAGGGCGGCAGCGACGTAGCGTCGCGATTCGACGGACACATCGTCGAACAGCGGCAGCGTCAGGTCTTCGAGCTGGCCGATCTCGCGGCGTGACGGGCGGGTCAGCGAGCAGAATGCCGACACCGCGGCGCGGAACAGCCTTTCCGCCTTGCCCGATTCCGTCCGTATCGCGATTTGCCTGAAGTCCGAAGATGACACGAAGGATACCCGATACTCGATACACAGCCTTGACCACGCTCAACCGGGACTGTGTCGGTTGAGCGATTGCCCTGGTCAGAACCTGCTGACCTCAAGACAAAGATCAAGTTAGCGGTGATCCGTTAGCGCTCCGTTAACCCTCTGCCGGCCTTAATGATATTTGGAGGCGTTGCGTTGTGCTCCGGGGAAGCCGAGAGGAATGCGCGAATCATGGGCATGGTACTGTCTTTCGTGCCGCGTGCGGCACCGACCAATCGAGCCAAGCAAACCACCGAAATACCGGCGGCGGTGATCATCTTTCCAGGCATCCGCTATGAGCGGTCCAGCACCGGGGAAGCTCGGCCTGCCGGGCCCGACAAGCCGGGATCGCCACGGACGCCGGTGCCGCACCACTGAAGCCTTGGTCCGTTCCGTCAGGCTACTAGATCTGGGCCTCTGGCTATTGGTCTAGAAATCCTGCAGCTCGCAGGAACTCTGGTCGAGAAAGCGTGACACGATCGGCTTCCAGCTGTCGTCCGGGACGAAGCTGCGGATGACGAAGATGCCCTCGTCGATCGGTGCTTCGACGAAGATCGCCCCCTGCAGATCCTCGGGCAAATCCTTGCGCACGTCGATCATCTGCGCCGGCGTCAGCACCACGGCATCGAGCTTGCCGCCGGTCGCCGTATGGTCGTTGAAGGAATAGATGTTGTGGCCGTTGCGGTCATAGACCGACACCGACCAGAAGGGGACGTTCCCCGGAGCTTTGATCCGGACCATGCCTTCCTCGAGGTCGAACCGGCAGGCCGTGGCGTAGAACAGCGGGTCGACCGATTTCACCACCGGCGCGCCGCCCGCCTCGGCATCGAGCCGGTTCATCCGGTAGAGATCGGAGGCCATGGACAATCGCGACCAGGCATCGCGTTCCGAAAATTCCGGTACCAGGAGCAGCACCACGATGTGGACAATGCCGGCGCCGACCAGGCCGAGCAGCACAGCGTGGAAAAGACGGCGCAGCGTGGCCAGGACATTACGCATCGCAGCCGGCCTTCACGATCCTGGGCAGCGAGACGTCCGACAGGCCGGTGCTGCTGGCGATCGGCGTGTCGTAGAAGGTCAGGACGAAATACATCCGTCCAGAACCGTCGGTCAGAAGCCAATTGCCGGGCATGGGGTGATGGCCGACCGAGATGGTCACCGAATTGTCGGCCTGGCGCAGCACCTGGTAGGATTGAAGCGCGGCAAGCCGCGGCTTGCCGGTCTCGACGACGCCGAGCGATTGATCGGCGGCGTAGAGCGTCCAGAATCGAGCGGTCGGGAATCCGCCCTCTATCCTGTAGCTGCATTCCCGCTTGAGCTGGTCGCCGGCAGCGTCATTTTCGGCGACGAAGGACAGGCCTTCGGCGCGGCCGAGTGCAAGCACGCCCTCGCGCGCCACGCGGGCCTTCGAGTAGGGGTCGGCTGCTGGTGTGCCAATGTCGGGGAAGGCCGTCCATTGGCCGATGCGGATGGCGCCGACGCCGTCCTGGATCTTCAGCGCATACCAGACGCTGGCGCCGCCGCCGCCAATGGCTATGGCAAGCGAAAGCAGCATCAGGAAGGCGTTCTTGAGCATGAAGGGCCGCGTGCGCGAAGGATTGCCGTTCGGGGATATCGCGGCGCGGGGCCCTGTGGCAAGCGGGCGTGATGGATTTGCCTGTTGGCTTGGTCCGCGCCGAGGCCGAAGTCACAGCGCCGAGAGCGTTTCGGGCGAGGCGGCGGCGTTGAGTTTGGGTGCGGATTGGAACAGCTGCGTCATGTCCCTCAGCGTCTGCGTGGTCCGGCCGGACAGCACCGCAGGGCGTTCGGCGGCCGCGTCGGCCGCGGCCTGTTCCTCGCTCTTCTTCTGCGCTTCCGCGGCCTTGGCCGCGATATCCTCGTCGACAAAAGGTTTGTCGATGCCGGGGATCGGCTTCAGGTCGATGTTCTGGTGCGCGTAGACCATCAGGCGTTGCCACACCATCGCCGGCAGCGAGCCGCCGGTCATGTTCTTGGTCGGGGTGAAATCATCATTGCCCAGCCACACGGCCGCCGTGTAGTTGCCGGTGAAGCCGACGAACCAGGCATCACGGTAGGATTGCGTCGTGCCGGTCTTGCCGGCGACGACGATGTTGGGAATTTGCGCGCGCCGCGCCGTGCCCATCACCGGCACGGCCGCCAGCATGGTGTTCATGGATTTCAGCGCCTGCTCGGACAGCACCCGGTGCGGCGGCGGCGCATCCTTGGTCCAGTCATAGACTACGTCGCCGGTGCGGGTGACGAGCTGGGTGATGCCGTGCCGGGAGCCGACGAAGCCGTTTTGGGCGAACACGCTGTAGCCCGTCGCCTGGTCCATCACGGTCATGCCCGAAGTGCCGAGCACCATCGTCTTGTGTGCCTCTAGCGGCGATTCCACGCCCATCGCCTCAGCCATCGCCTTGATCGGCGCGATGCCGAGATGGTCCTTGGCCAGCCGCACCGGGACGGTGTTGATCGACTTGGCCATCGCCATGATCAGCGTGATGTTGCCGGCTGATTCGCCGCTGTAATTGTGCGGTGACCAGTTGCCCCAGCTGATTGGCCCGCCGGAAATGATGGAGTTGGGCGTGAAGCCGTGTTCCATCGCCGTGGCGTAGACATAGGGTTTGAAGGACGAGCCGGTCTGGCGCAGCGCCTTGGTGGCGCGGTTGAACTGGCTGGCGCCGTAGTCGCGGCCGCCGACGATGGCGCGGACCGCGCCATTGGTCTCGATGACCACAACGGCACCTTCGGTGACGTTGTACTCCTTGCCGAACTGGCGCAGGTGGAACTCGACGGACTCTTCCGCCGCCTTCTGGATGTTGGCGTCGAAGGTGGTATGGGCAACCAGCGAATGCTGGCCGGGCTTGGCGATCTTCTTGACCTCGTCGAAGGCCCAGTCGAGGAAATAATCGGGGCTCTTCTGTTCGCCGCGGTCGACGACGTCGGCCGGATGCAGCCTTGCCTGCAGCACCTGGCCTTCGGTCATGAAGCCGGAATCGACCAGGTTCGACAGCACCACATTGGCGCGGGCGCGCGCTGCCGGCAGGTTGATGTGCGGGGCGTATTTGGTCGGTGCCTTGAACAGGCCGGCCAGCATCGCCGCTTCGGCCAGGTTCAAGTCCTTGACGCTCTTGCCGAAATAGAAGTCCGCCGCCGCCTCGATGCCAAAGGTGCCGCCGCCCATATAGGCGCGGTCGAGATAGAGTTGCAGGATTTCCTTTTTCGACAGATTGGCTTCGAGCCACAGCGACAGGAAGGCTTCCTTGATCTTGCGTTCGAAGGTGCGCTCATTGGTCAGGAACAGGTTCTTGGCCAGCTGCTGGGTGATGCTCGAGCCGCCCTGGACGACGGAATTCGCCCGCACATTCTCGAAGATCGCGCGTGACAGGCCGAGTACGTCGATGCCGTAGTGGTCGAAGAAGCGTCGGTCCTCGGTGGCCAGCACTGCCTTGATGACGTGATCGGGCATCTCGTCGACCGGCACGGAATCGCGCTGGATGATGCCGCGCTGGCCGATCTCGTTGCCATAGCGGTCGAGGAAGGTGACGGCGAAATCGCCTTGGGCGCGCCAGTCACCGGCCGTATCCTGGAACGCCGGAATGGCCAGCGCCAGCATCACCACGATGCCGCCGGCGCCGAGCGTGAAACCTTCGCTCAAAATCTCGATGATGCCACGCCGCCAGCCCTTGAGACGGAAGCGCCGCGAGAAGATCGTCGCCGCTTCCCAGAACTGCCGCGCCTTGAACCCGATCTCATAGAGCGAGGAATCGATCCAGGCGTCCAGCGCCAGAAGGCGCGACGCGATCGGACCTCTTCTCTTGCGCGGTTCAGGGCTGACCATTCAAAAACCCGGCTCGGCTGTGGCGTGACCTGAAAACCGCAAGCCGGCAATTTCAGGGCGGCGCCCTGTCGTGACTATTCATCCATTTTATGGGTGCCCACAAGGGCTGCGAGGACACAGCTGCAAGGTTTGTCGACGAGGGGCAGGGGCAACCATGATCGGCGACGGTCGCCACCTCGAAACCGCGTTTGGTCGGCTGACTGTGATCAGCCTGTCAGAGACGGGTGCTATGAATGGTCATCGCGGCGAGGCGGCCATGATGGCCGTCCGCAGCAGAACGCGTGCGCCGATCACTGCGTCGTCAGGTTCCACATACTCCGCCTCGTTGTGGCTAAGCCCGTCACGGCATGGCACGAAGATCATTGCGGCAGGCGCGACACGGGCGAGAAACAGCGCATCATGGAAAGCGCCCGATATCATCTGCTTGTGCGGAAGTCCCAGGGAATTGACGGCCTCCTCGACGAGGTTGACCATATCGGGCGAGAAGGCCGCCCCGGGCATGTCGAACGATCGTTTGATCATTGCCGTGCAATGCTGGGCCTCTGCTTCCGCCGCGCAGACCTGGCGGACCTCGGTCTCTATGACATCGAGCTGCTCTGCCAGCGGATGCCTGATATCGACGGTGAAGGCCACCGATTGCGGTATGGCGTTGATCGATCCCGGCCTGGCGGCGATCCGGCCCACCGTCAGCCGCGCGCTGCTGTCGAGCGGCATGATTGTCGTCTGCAGCCTGTGGATCGCGGCAATCGCTGCGACCATCGGATCCCTGCGGTAGGCAAGGTCTGTCGTGCCCGCATGACCGGCCGTGCCCTGGGTCGTGACTTCCAGCCAGCGCGTACCCTGGACGGCGGTCACGACACCGATCGGCAACTGCTCCTTTTCCAGCGATGGCCCCTGTTCGATGTGGAGCTCGATATAGCCTGATATCGGTATGCCGGTTGGACGGAGGGCAGCCTCCGGCAAGGCGGTGATCGTCGCGTCCAGCTCAGCCGCGAGGAGCGCACCGTCGGCGCCGACAACGGATTTCCACGTAGCGGCATCCGCGCCTGTGAAAGCCATGGAGCCCATGACGCCCGGCGCGAAGCGGCTGCCTTCTTCATTGGCCCAGGCGACGACCTCGACCGGCATTCGGGTTTCAGCCTGTGCGTCCTCCAGCGCTTCGAGCACCTCGAAGGCGCAAAGCGTGCCGAGCGCACCGTCGAAGCGGCCGCCTGTCGGCTGGCTGTCGAGATGGCTGCCGATCAGGAGCGGTGGCAGCGTGGCATCCGTACCCTCGCGGCGAATGAAGAGGTTCGCGATACCGTCCTGAAAGACCGTGAAGCCACGCTCCAGCGCCAGCTCAGCCAGGAGGCGCCGGGCCCTGCGATCCTCGACGCTGAACGCCTGCCGGTTGACACCGCCGGCTGGTGTCGCCCCGATCCCAGCGAAAGCATCAAGCCGCCCGAGCAGTCTGGCGCCGTCGATCCGAGGCGTCAAACTCATCGCTTGAGGCCGCTGATGAAGGCCTTCACCCGCAGCGGATCGACTTGATTCCACCAGACGCCATCATGTTTCAGCGAGCTGGCCACGATGACGCCGTCGACAATGTCGAGAATGTCGTTGGCATTTTCGGGCGTCACGCCGCTGCCGACAAGCGTCGGCAACCCGGCGGCCTGCTTGATCATCCTGATATAGCCGAGGTCGGCGGCGTGGCCGGTGCGCTGACCGGTGGCGATCACCGCATCGGCATCGAAGAACACCAGGTCCTTGACCTGTTCCTCGACCGGCCGGTCGCCGACGATCGCATGGGCGCCATGCTTGACATGGGCATCGGCGAAGATGCGGATGCCGTTGGCGCGAAGCCTGGCACGGAAGCGCATGGCGCGCGCCGCCTCGCCTTCGATAAAGCCCTCATTGGCGACATAGGCGTTCGCCCACTGATTGACGCGCACGAAGGAGGCACCCGAGGCGCTGGCGATCGACAGCGCGGGGATGGAGGCATTGGCGAGCACATTGATGCCGATCGGCCGGCCGAGTTCCCTGCGGATGCGGTCGGAGACGACGGACATGTAAGCGGAGGTCTCTGGGCCGATATCGTCCGGCTTGGCGAAGGGCACGTCGCCATGGTTTTCGACGATCACGCCGTCGCAACCGCCATCGAGATAGGCTTTGGCATCGTCGAGGCCGCGCTGGTAGATGGTCTCGACCGCCTCGCCATCGTAGCGCGGCGCGCCCGGCAAGGGCGCCAGATGAACGACGCCGATGACCACTTTCTTTCGGCCGAAGATCGACTGCAGCGCGTCGACGCCCTGCTTGGAGCCGATGGCGTTGGGGGATTTTGTCATGCGGTTTCCGCTTCCGTCGTTTCCATGAGTATCTTCATCTCCTGCCTGTCGGGGCAGGAGCCGAGCGTGCCGGGGCGACCGACCGAAATGGCCGCGGCTCGTACCGCGATCCGCGCGGCCGCGGCGAGGCTGATGCCAGCCGCAAGGCAGCCTGCGAGGCAGCCGCAAAAGACATCGCCCGCGCCGCTGGTGTCCACCACGTCCACTTTGGGCGCCGCGAACCGGTCGATCCGTCCTTCGCGGTCGGCAACCAGGCAGCCGGCCGCACCAAGCGTCACGATCGCGCTGTCGGCGCCTTGACGGATCAATTCGCGGGCCGCCGCGGCTGCATCGCCGGTTCCGGTCAGTTGCTCTGCTTCGCCTGCGTTGACGACAGCGAGGCGCACGGCGTCCATACACGGTGTCGAACCCACCGCAAGCGGACTTGGATTGAGGATCGTCATGGCGCCCGCGCTGCGCGCCGCTTGCAGGCAGGCTGTCGTTACATCGGGAGGAAGATTGCCTTGCATCACCGCAATGTCGCCGCGTTCGATCGACGTCGCGAAACCGCCGTCGGCCAGCGGATCGAAGGCGGCGGCGCAGCTGGCGCCGGTGACGATGAGGTTTTCGCCCCGCACATCGACGATGATCGTCGACCGGTCGCTGGGTAGTGCCAGCATCGTCAGATGGCTGGCGTCGAGGTCGCGGCTCAACTGTTCCCGTATCCAAAGGCCGGCGGCGTCGTCGCCGATCGCCGCGTGGAAGCGGACATCGGCTCCGGTGCGGGCGGCGGCCACCGCCTGGTTCGCCCCTTTGCCGCCAAGTCCGTCAATATGACTGGACGCGTTCAACGTCTCGCCCGGCCGCGGAAAGCGGCCCAGCTGAAACGTCGTATCGACGCAGACATTGCCGACGACATGGACGCGCATGGCTAATCCCTGGCTGTCGCCCAGCCCAGCATCTGTTCGAAGAGTGTCTTGTAGCCATTCCAGGCGATGAAGCCCGGCGGCAGCCAGTGTGGCCCGACATCCGATGTCCAGGCGACGGTGCGGCCCTTGCCATATTTGCCGGTCACCAGCAGGGGCATGGAACGGTAGTCGGAAGACACGGTGGCGAGGACTTCGGCGCCCTCCTTGACCGTGACCTCGTTGAAGCCGAGCAGGATCGGCCAATCCTTGCCCAGGCCCTTCAAGATTGGATGGCTCTGAGGGCCGACAACGACCGGCGCATAGCCCTCGGGCACCTCGACGCGATCGTCCACCGGCAGGCAGGTCACCGGCAGAACGTCCTCGACCGGCGTCTTGTGGTAGCGTGCGCCGCCGTTGATGCCCTGGAAGCTGTAGTAGCCGCCGAACATCAGGAGGCCGCCGCCATTGCCGACATAGTCGCGCAGCAGCCGCAGCCGGTTCGGCGTCGGCTTGGAGTGGACCCAGGTGTCGGGGTGAAGCAACAGCGTATTGGCGCCAAGGTCGGAAAGCACCACGGCGTCATAGGCCGAAAGCGTCTCCATGGTCTGGGGAAAATTCCGCTGCGCTTCGTGCGCGGGCATGAAGGTGACGTCGAACGGACCATCCTTCAGCGCCGCCAGCAGTTCATCGGCGCCGGTGTGATAGGTCACGGTCGGAAACTGGTCGAAGCCCTTGATGTGGGTCGCGGTCGAGACCCAGGACTCGCCGGCGAGAAGAACTTTCTTCCTGGACATGTAAACTCCCTGTTTTTTGCTGTGGCCGGCGGTTCAGAGGCTCGCGGCGAACACGGTCTTTGGGTTGTCGACGAGCATGCGGTCGATTGCCGATTGCTCGACACCATGGCGTTTCAGCCTTGGCACGAAATGTTTGAGGATGAAGCCGTAGCCGAAGCCGCCGAAGCGCGTCAGCATGATCTTCAGGAAGACGTCCTGCGACAGCAGGATCCTGTCGACCAGCCCCATGTCGATCAACGAACGGATCGCCTGCGCGTTCTGCTCGTCGGAAGGCGATTGCGCATCCTGGTCGGCATAATAGAAATCCATGCCGATCATGTCGTATTCCAGGAAGGCGCCACGCGCAGCGAGGCTTCTCTGGTAGGCAAGATCATTATGGCTCGGATTCATATGGCAGAGGACAGTGTGTCTGAGATCTGCGCCTTCCGCCTCGACCACGTCTAGCACGTCATGCGCCAGCCGTTCCCAGCCGGGCAGATGGATGGTCAGCGGGACGCCGGTGATCCTGGCCGCGCGCGCTGAAGCCCGCAGCGACTTGCGTTCCTCTTCGGTGAAATCCTTGCTGACGCCGACCTCGCCGATGATGCCGGCCATGATCTCGGGCTGCGTCGGGCCGCCGCCGACATCGTTGACGAGAAATTCTGTGACGGCGTCGACGTCCATCGCCTTCAGCCAGTCGGGATGGGTGTGCTGCAGATAGAAGCCCGTGCCCATGACGATGCGCAATCCGGAGGCGCGGGCAATACGCGCCAGCTTCACCGGATCGCGGCCGATGCCGATATTGGTCGCGTCGACAACCGTATGGCCGCCAAGCGCCCGGTACCTGGCGAGCTCGGAAAGCGCCAGGTCGCTGTTGTCGAGCGAGACATTGTCGCGATTCATGTAGGGGTTCATCCGCAATTCGCCGATGATCTCCATGCTGACCGGCTGCTCGGCGATCTTCCGGTCGTCGGGATGGCAGGGGCATTTCCAGGATGTCGAACCATCGAGCAGGATATGTTCGTGCATCAGCGTCACGCCCATGTCGGCGATCGCGGCCGGGCCGGCAACGGTCATCACGGTGCCGGAGCGAACACCGATCGGCACCCTTTGCCTTGGCGTGTTGTCGAACAAATGATCCATGTCAGCGGCTCCGCGTCGCGCCCTTGAACAGGCGGAAATTCAGCCAGATGGCAACGAGGATGATTGTGCCGGTGACGATCGGCGTCAGGAAGGGCGACATGTGCGCCAGGATCAGGCCGTTGCCGATGACAGCGACGGTCAATGCGCCGAGCACGGTGCCGATGATCGTACCGCGCCCGCCGAACAGGCTGGTGCCGCCAAGCACCACGGCGGCGATGACATCGAGCTCGAAGCCCTGGCCGGAATTGGACGAGCCGGAGCCCAGCCGCGCGGCCAGAATGACGCCGGCCGACGCTGCCGCCATGCCCGACAGGACATAGACGAAGAGCGTCATGAAGCGCGTATCGACACCGGCGCGGCGCACAGCCTCGGCGTTGGCCCCGATGCCGGTCACATAGCGGCCGAACGGCGTCTGGTTGAAGGCGAGATAGGCGATGGCCAGGACGACAAGGGCGAGCAATGCGGGTACCGGCACACCGAGGAACCAGGCCCTGCCGATGTTGACGAAGAAGCTCGTCGGCTCGACCGGGATCGAATAGCCGCCGGTGATCAGCAGCGCCACGCCACGGATGACCGAGAGCCCGGCAAGGGTGACGATGAAGGCCGGGATGCGCTCATAGGCGATGAAGAAACCCTGCAAGGCGCCGATCGCCCCGCCAAGCGCCAGCATGCCGACAACGACCAGCGGCCATGGCAGGCCGGCCTGCAGCGCAACGGCCGAAAGTGTCGCCGTCAGCGCCAGCACGGACCCAACCGAAAGATCGATGCCTCCGGTGGTGATGACGAAGGTCATCGCCGCCGCCACTATCAGCAGCGGCGCCGATTGGCGCACGATGTTGAGCAGATTGGGTGTCGTCAGGAAGGAACCGGTGACCAGC
This sequence comes from Mesorhizobium sp. 131-3-5, assembly GCF_016756575.1. NCBI lineage: Bacteria > Pseudomonadati > Pseudomonadota > Alphaproteobacteria > Hyphomicrobiales > Phyllobacteriaceae > Mesorhizobium > Mesorhizobium sp. 131-3-5. Next base: position 5,354,401 of record NZ_AP023254.1, on the reverse strand, counting down.
GAGAAGACCACGCAGACGACGATGAAGAACAGCGCGATGGAGACAACACTGCCATTGGCTAGCGCCACATCCTTCCAGGTGCTGTTGTGGGCACGTTTGGGCGGCGAGGCGCCGACACCGGCGGAGGTGACGTTCATGGCTGTACCCCCTCGTCGCGGCTGGCGCGCGCCGAACGCGCGGTGAATTTGCGGCCGACGATCAGGTTGACGACCTCCTCGATGCTGGTGTCGCCGATCCTGCGTTCGGCGACGTTTCGGCCCTCATACATGACCTGGATGCGGTCGCAGACCAGGAACAGGTCTTGCAGCCGGTGCGTGATGAGAATGACGCTGACGCCGCGGGCGCTGACGGCGCGGATGAGGTCCAGCACCGCCTCGACTTCCGCCACCGCAAGGGCGGCTGTCGGTTCGTCCATGATCAGCACCGATGGATCGAAGGAGGCGGCGCGGCCGATAGCGATCGACTGGCGCTGGCCGCCGGACAGGTTCTCGACCTTGAGCCTGGTGTCGGCGATGACGATGCCGAGCCGGTCGAGCATCTCGCGCGTCTGGTCATGCATGCGTCTGTTGTCGAGAAAGGGGAGGCCGAGTACGTGGCGGCGAGGCTCGCGGCCAAGGAAGAGATTGCCGGCCACATCCACCGTGTCGCAGAGCGAAAGGTCTTGGTAGACCATCTCCACCCGTGCGGCGCGGGCATCGGCCGGCGAGGAAAAGGACACGGCCTTGCCATCGATCTCGATCGTGCCGGAATCCGGAATGACCGCTCCGGACAGAACCTTGCTCAAGGTGGATTTGCCGGCGCCATTGTCGCCGACCAGGCCAAGCACCTCGCCAGGTTTCAGGTTCAGCGAAACATCATCCAGCGTCTGGATAGGCCCGTATCGTTTGGAAATACCGGTCATCCTGACGCGGTAGGTCTCGCCATCGCTCATCATGGTTCCAGTTCTCAATGCGGCATGTTCAATCGGTCGCCGGGCTGCGCAACGACCACAAAGTCAATGCGCGGCCCGGCGGTCTAGGGAGGATCTTACTTGAACATGTCCTTGAACTGGCCGACATTTTCCTTGGTCACGATGGTGATCGGAACATTGATGATCGGATCGATCTTCTCGCCCTTCTTGAGCTTGCCGAAGGCTTCGATGGCAGCCTTGCCTTCACCGGCCGGATCCTGCTGGACGACGGCGATTACCCAGCCCTCTTCGAGGCCTTGCACCGCGGACTTGGTGAGATCCCAGCCGAACACCTTGACGTCGCCGGTACGGCCCTGGCTGGTGACGGCCGAAACGGCGCCGAGCAGGGCCGGCTCGCCGGTCGCATAAAGCGTCGTCATGTCGGCATTGGCCGTCATCAGGTTTTCGGAGGCCGACAGCGCCACGTCCTGCACGTTCTGGCCATCGACCGTGTCGAGGAAGGTCACCTTCTGGCCGCTCTCGGTGACAGCCTTCTTGAAGCCGTCCAGGCGCTGGTTCTGGATGAACGAATTAAGCGCGCCGACAACGCCGATCTTGGCGGTTCCGTTCAGCTTGGTCTTGACGTAGTCGGCGTAGAACTTGCCGATATCCTCGCCGGCCTTGGTGTTGTCGACGCCGACGAAGGCGACATTGTCGCCATTCGGAATCTGCGCGTCGATGGCAATCACCGGAATACCGGCGGCCTTGGCCGCGGTGATCGCGGGCTTCACGCCGTTGACATCAATGGCGACGAGAATGATGCCGTCGACTTTCTGGGTGATGTAGTTCTCGATCGCGTCGTTTTGCGCGCTCGGCACATTGTTGGCGTTGAAGATGACGAGGTCGACGCCGGCGGCCTTTGCCGCGGCCTTGGCACCGTCATTGATCTGGTTGAAGAACAGGGCCTGCTGGTTGATGGTAACCAGCGCATAGGTTTCGGCCATGGCCGAGGCGGAGCCAAGCGCGAGGGTCATGGCGATGGCTGCGGCGCAGCCTGAAAGGATCTTGATAAGACGCATTCCGGTTCCCCTTGGTTTTGCGGAAAAGGCCCTTGATCGGGCTCATCTGGCGCTGAGCGCAGACGCATAATTCAAGATACTTGATTTCTTGTCAAGTGACTTGAATTAGCGTCGGCGAAAGGAGAAGGGGGCTGGCCAGATCAGAATGTCGCCGGCGTATTCACCCAGAAAATGCTGGCGCGTTCGTCGCCGACATTGCGGTACCAGTGCGGCAGTTCCGAGTTGAAAACGAAGGAATCGCCGGCGGTCAGGCGAAACGTCTTTTCACCGACCATCAGTTCGATGGCGCCTTCCAGGAGATAGCCGACTTCCTCACCGGCATGCTGGATCGGGCCGGCGCTTTCTCCGCCCGCCTCGATATGATGGATATTGCACTGAAGAAGGTGGCCCGGCGAATAGGGAATGACGCGCTCCAGCGATATGCCTTCGCCGCGCCTGAGCGGATCGAGCGCAATCAACGGCCGTGCTCCAGCGCGAAAGACGATGCCTTCCTCGCCATCGGCTTCCTCGAACATCCAGCCGATGTTGGTGCCGAGCACCTCGACGAGCCGGTGAAGCATGGGCAGCGAGGGTGAGACCTTGCCGTTCTCGACCTTGGAAAGCAGGCTTTCGGAGCAGTTGGCGGCGGCCGCGAGCGCCTTCAAGGTCAGGCCACGCGTCTGCCGGGAGAGCTTCAACCTTGTGCCGAGCCGTAACAGGCTGGTGGCTGTAGAGCGCTCGTCGCCGCCCTTGCTGTTGTGGGTATCGATCTTGTTCATTGGGGGGCGCGAACATCTCCGCTGGTCGGGCTGACTCGTAAAACCGATCCCGGGCGTTGTCCATCCTTGCGAAAAACGGACGATGCATCGGATCGAGCCTAGAACCCGTCCAGGGCAGTCTCCGCGCCCCGCCGTATAACACTGGCGGGGCGGTGATCTCTTACGCGGCTTCGCGCTTCAAGGCCTGCGCCATGCAGTGGATGCCGCCGCCGGTCTTGGAGATTTCGCTCATGTCGACGGCCGCGACCTCGAAACCGCGCGCCTTGAGCTGGCCGATCAACGTCTGGCTGGAGGTCGGTGCGATGACCCTGTCCTTGCCGAGCGACATGAAGTTGCAGCCGAGCGCCATCGTGTCCTGGAAGGGAACGTCGATTATCTCGTGGCCCTTGCCCTTCAGCCAGTCGACGATGCCGGGTTCGGTGCAGGCTAAGCAGACCGCTGTGAGCTTTTCGGCGATCGGCACCACCATCAGGTCGATATGGACATAGTACTCGTCGATGAAGGCGATGCGGGTTTCCCAGCCCTCCTTCTCGAACCAGGCCTGCACCTGGCGGGCGCCTTCTTCCTGCGTGCGGGCGCCGCCGCAGCCGATCAGCACCACGCCGTCCTCGATGACGTTGAAGTCGCCGCCCTCGAAGGTGCCTGCCGTGACCATGTCGTAGATCGGGATGCCGAGCTTCTCGTAGGTGCGGATGGCGGCATAGTTTTCGCCGCGCCGCCACCAATTGGCCATGGCGGTGATGATGGCGCCGTAAGGCGTCATGACGCTGGAATCGCGGGAATAGACCTGCATCGGCAGTTCCGGCGTCGGCTCGTGCCAGTGGATGTTGACGCCGAAATGCTCATAGGCGGCGACCAGGTCCTTGTGCTGCGCCTGCGCGATCTGGACGTTGCAGGGCGCCTCGCGCAGATGCTTGCGCGACAGCGAGCTGGTCGACAGATGCCGCAGGAAATTCGGCGACCCCAGCAGCACGTCGGTCAGCACGTCGGTTTCGTTGGCGAAGCCCCATGATGTCAGCGGCTTGGTGCCGCCGGCCGGGTTGCGGCGCTGCAGCGAAAACGGCTCGGCGACGATGCGGTCATGAACGGTCATGCGGTTCTCCTCGTGGGCTTGTTCTCAAGAGTTGGTCGGGTCATGCGCTGTTCGGGATCCACCAGTCGCGGCCGCGCACCGTGGTGACATATTCCGGCCAGCGGAAGTTGATCGGCGGTTCGTAGTCGCAGAGCGGCGCGATCCAGTTGGTGCCGCCAATGCCGCCGCCGGTGCGGGTGACGAACTCGTCCATCGCCGCATCGCGGGCTTTTTCGTCCTCGAGCAGGCGCAGCGCCGCCAGCGCGACCGTCTTGGCCGCACAGGCAACCATCGGGTCGATGGTGGCGGAAATGCCGCCCAGCGCATTCATCACCCAAGAGGGATAGGTATGGCCATTCGTCGAGCGCAGCGCCGGACGGGCGACGTAAAAGCGCGCGGTCGGCGCGTGCCAGCTCATGTCGGTGTAGTCGTCGGAGGTTGAATTCACCTGCGAGGGCGGCAGGTCGCGGCGCAGGATCGCTTCCGCCACCTGTGGTGCGATCAGCCGCTCCAACTCGTCGATGAACGGGTTCTCGGTCGCGGTACCACCGGCATTGACCTGGATTTCGCGCCCGATCGCCCTGGCGGCCTCGTCCCAGCGGGGCGGCCCGACCGTCGATAGCGCCTCATAGGCAATCCCGGCCATGGCATGATTGGCCAAGCCGGGCCGCGACTTCGACACCCAGTGGCGCTCGTAACGGCAGCCGCTGATCGCGGCCGCCGCCGCCGCATTGCGGTCGAGCACGGCTGTCACCTGCTCGGCCATGCCAATGGTCGGCACGCGGATCATGTACTGGATTTCTGCCAGCCCCGCCGGCAGATTATCGGCGGTCGCCTGGCCGGCTGTCAGGATCGCCTCGCTGATCGACCAGCCGCCCTGGTGCGGCAGCATGGAATCGCGCAGCGCCTTGGAAGCCATGTACATCGTCATCAGCGCGTCGTTGGCGCCGGGGGCGCGGACCGCCGAATGCGCCTGCGGGATCGGTGCGCCGTCGCCTGCGCGAACCCAGTTTTCGGGTTCGTCGCACACAAAGCGGAAGATCATGGCGTAGGCTGCCCCACAATGCGTGTCCCAGCGCGCCGTATTGCAGAGTGGCAGCATGTAGAAAGGGTGGAACGAGATCATGCCGGCAAGGCCGTCATAATAACCCTTGGCCGCATGGATCGGTTTCGATCCGCGCACCTTTTCGGCCGGCTCGCCGGTAAAGCGCAACGTGCCTGGGATGCCGTGGTGTTGCATCGCCGCCTTGGTGGCCAGCAGGCCGCCGAGGCTTGCCATGCCCAACCCCGAATGCGGATCGGTGTGGCCGCCGGCCTCGACGCCAAGGCCGGGCCGCGGTTGCTTCACCGTCACCGCATCCTGGCAGTTGCCGGGCACGGCATCATATTCGGCATAGAGGCCGATCGTCGGTCCGGCGCCATTCGTCCAGTGGGCGCAGAGGGCGGTCGGCATGCCGCCGGAACCTTCCTCGACGGTAAAGCCTTCCCGCTTCAGTCGCTCCACATACCATGCGGCCGACTGGTATTCGCGCCAGGCGGTCTCGCCGAAATCGAAGATGGTGCGCGTCCACGCCGACAGCAGCGGCTGGATGCCGTCGAGGCAGGCAAGGGCGGTCTCTTGCGCCGATGTCGTCACCGGTTTGTCCATGCATCAAAGAAAGCAGTGAAGCGGCTCGCCAAAAAGTGATATGTTTTCCCGGTTCATGCAAATTCGGTTCACCTCTTGAGAATTCCATCCACGCAGGCGCTGCGCGCCCTCGACAGTTTCGCCCGGCATGGCAGCGTCTGGCGTGCCGCCGACGAACTGCACCTCACCCGCAGCGCGGTGAGCCACCAGTTGCGGTTGTTGGAGCGCGATCTCGGCTTCGATCTGCTGCAGCGCATCGGCAAGGGGGTGGCGCTGACGCCGCGCGGCCAGCGCTACGCCGCCGATGTCAGGAAGGCGCTGACCGTGCTCGGCGACGCGGGAGCGCAGACGAACGGCGCCGGCGTCGGCGGCTCTTTCGCCATTTCCTGCCCGCCAGGCTTCGCCTCCATGTTCCTGTGCACCCATATCGGCGAGTTCCAGCAGATGTACCCTGACGTGGCGCTCTCGGTGCTCACGCCGCGCCGGCTCGACGACGTCTCGAACCCGGACGCCGACGCCTTCATCGCCTTCGGCGTCGGCAACTGGCCGAACCGGGCGGTGGAGCTGCTCTGCGAAGTCCACTTCACGCCGCTCTGCAGCCCGACATTGCTCAACAAGGTCGGCGGCTTTTCCAAACCGGCGGACGTGCTGCGCGCCAACCTGCTGCATCTCTCCGACACCGAGGACTGGGCGCGCTGGCTAGCGCTGTCCAAGGTGGAAAACCCGGATACCGAAGGTGGCATCTTCTTTTCCGACATGAACCTCGTCTTCTCGGCGGCGGTCGCCGGCCAGGGAATTGCCATGGGCGACGAACTGACCGGCCGGCGGGCGCTCAGCGAAGGCCGGCTGGTCAAGCCGTTTGAAGCTTCCGTGCCCTCGCCACGCTCCTATTTCCTGGTCTTCGAGCATGCCAAGGCTGGTCATCCCGTGCTCAACGCCTTCAGCGACTGGCTCAGGGCGAAGCTGTCGGAGAGCCGACTCTAATCTCCCCCGGAGGGGAAGATTGGACGCGTCCCAACTGCCAGACGTGAATCAAATTTGCCGATCAGGCGAAAACTATTCGGTTGCGGTGAGCCGCCAGCCTGCCTACGATTTCACCTGGGACTGAGGAAGAGGCAGGATGCAGCAACCCGGCCGGGCCGCAGAGATCAAGGCAATCGGAATCGGCAAGAGCTTCGGCTCGTTCCGTGCGTTGGACAATCTGTCGCTCAATATCGGCCGCGGCGAGTTCCTGACGCTGCTCGGCCCTTCCGGTTCGGGCAAGACCACCTTCCTGATGATCCTGGCCGGCTTCGTACAGCCGACCGAAGGCAAGCTTTTCAGCGACGGCACCGACATCACCGACCGCCCGGCAGAGCAGCGCGCCGCCGGCATGGTGTTCCAGGGCTATGCGTTGTTCCCGCATATGAGCGTCGAGGCCAACATCGCCTTCCCGCTCAAGGTGCGCAAGAAATCGGCCGCCGACATCAAAAAGCGCGTCGGCGAGATGATCGAGCGCGTCGGCCTGATCGGCCATGAGAAGAAACTGCCCTCGCAGCTCTCCGGCGGCCAGCAGCAGCGTGTCGCGCTGGCGCGTGCACTGGTGTTCGAGCCGGGCGTGCTTCTGCTCGACGAGCCGTTCTCGGCGCTGGACAAGAGCCTGCGCGGCCAGATGCAGGCCGAGATGAAGCGCCTGCACCAGGAAACCGGCACCACTTTCGTCTTCGTCACCCACGACCAGAGCGAGGCGCTGGCGCTGTCCTCGCGCGTCGCCATCTTCAACCACGGCAAATTGCTGCAGGTCGGTGCGCCGGACGAAGTCTACGACCGGCCGGATAACCGCTTCGTCGCCGAATTCCTCGGCGAGATCAACATGCTGCCGCTGAAGGGGGTCAAGCCCGCCGACAATGGCTCGACGGGCCTTTGCGAGGACCGCGCGGTCAATATGCACTGCAAGGCTGAAAAGGTCCGTGGTGACGCCATCCTGGCGATCCGGCCCGAGCACATGTCGATCGCGCGCGAAGCGGCGGCCGGCGAAAACGGCATTGCGGCGACCGCCATCGCCTCCACCTATCTGGGTGCGGCGACCAAGCTCGATCTGACCACACGCCAGGGCGCCAAGGTGACCGTCTCGGTGCCGAACGAGGTTGCCGCCGCGGCACTCAGCAAAGGCAATTCCGTCTGGCTGACCTGGCCGGCGGAAAAGGGTTTCCTCCTTCCGGACGGAGGACAATGAGCGCCGGCGTGGCCTGACCCGCCGCACCGGCTTCCGGACTGAAATCAACGAAAACAAAGGGGAACTGACATGAACGACACCAAGAAAAACGCCATCGACACGCTGTCCGAAAGGACCAGACGTGGCGAGATCTCGCGCCGCCAGTTCACGCAGCTGGCAGCCCTCGTGCTCGCCGGCACGCCGATGCTGCTGCGCTCGACCGGAGCCTTTGCCGCGGCCAAGGAACTGGTGCTGGTCAACTGGGGTGGCGACGCCATCACCGCCTATGATGCGGCCTACGGCCAGGCCTTCACCAAGGACACCGGCATCACCGTCAAGATGGACGGCTCGGGCCCGACCGAGGGCGCCATCTCGGCGCAGTTCAAGAGCGGCGCGCCGACCTGGGATCTTGTCGACGTCGATCCGTTCTCGGCGATCACGCTCGGCGCCCAGGGCGCACTCGAGCCGATCGACTACAAGATCGTCGACAAGACGAAGATGCGCCCCGGCTTCGGCTGGGAGTATGCCGCCTCGACCTACTTCTTCTCCTATGTCATCGCATATGATTCCGAGAAATACGGCAGCAATGCCCCGACCGGCATGGCCGACTTCTTCGACGTCAAGAAGTTCCCCGGCAAGCGTTCCCTCTACAAATGGGGCGTGTCGAGCTGGGAAGCGGCGCTTTTGGCCGACGGCATCGCGCCGGCTTCGCTCTATCCGCTCGACCTCAAGCGGGCGCATGACAAGATCGCCGCCTTCAAGGAAAATGTCGTCGCCTACTGGGGCGGCGGCGCCGAGAGCCAAAGCGTGCTGCTCAATGGCGAAGCCTCGATGGCCATCGTCTGGTCGACCCGCGCCTCACTGATCGAGCAGGATTCCGGCGGCAAGATCAAGTTCATCTGGGACCAGGGCCTGATCTCGCCCGGCGCGCTGGCCGTTCTCAAGAACAATCCCGGCGGCAAGGACGCGGCGATGAAGTTCATCGCCAGCGCACAAGATCCGCAAAAGCAGCTCGTCATGTTCGACAAGCTCGGCCAGGGCCCGGCCAACCCGGCGGCCGATGCGCTGATCCCCGCCGACAAGAAGCGCATCAACCCGGTCGATCCCGAAAACATGAAGAAGCAGATCGCACTCGACATGGATTGGTACGCCAAGAACTACGGCGCGGCGCTCGACGAATACACCAAGATCATCTCCGCCTGACAGCGGGATGCTGATCTGAGATGAGAGGCGTTCTCTCCGACAGGATGGGCGCGGCGCTGTTGATGGCGCCGCTGCTCCTGTTCCTCGTCCTGGCCTATGCCTGGCCGTTTCTCGGCGTGGTGAAGTGGAGTTTTACTCTGCCGACGCCGGGGCTTGGCCAATATGATGCCTTGCTCACCGACGATCTGGTCCAGTCGGTGTTCATCCGCACGCTACGCATCGCGGCGATCGTCACAGTTGTTTCCGTCGCCGCCGCCTACGCCATCACGGTCGTCTGGGTGCGTGGCAGCCCGGCGCAGCGCCTCATCGCCGAATTCTGCATCCTGGTGCCGTTCTGGATCTCTGTGCTGACCCGTGCCTTTGGCTGGGTGGCGCTGTTGTCCAATCGCGGCCTGATCAACACCTGGCTGCAATCGATCGGTTTCATCTCCGAACCGCTGACCCTGGTGCGCAATGAGTTCGGCGTCGTCGTCGGCATGACGCATTTCCTCATTCCTTTCGCGGTCTTCCCGCTGGCATCCGCCATGCGCAGCCTCGACGACCGCGTGCTGCTTGCGGCGCGCGGGCTTGGCTCCAGCCGTACGCGCACCTTCTGGACGGTGTTCGTGCCGATGACACGCTCCGGCATCATCGGTTCGGCGCTCATCGTGTTCGTCTTCTCGCTCGGCTTCTTCGTCACGCCGGCGATCCTCGGCGGCGGCCGCAGCGTGATGATTGCCGAACTGATCTATCTCAGGATCTTCCAGAGCCCGGACTGGGGGTTGGGGGCGGCGATCAGCGTTGTGCTGGTGCTTTTCGTCGGCGCGCTGATGGCGCTGCTGTTCCGCTATGTCAGACCGAAGCAGTTGATCTGATGCCGACCTATCGCCCCGGTCCCGTCTCGCTGATCCTCGCCGCCCTTGTGGCGCTGTTCCTGCTGATGCCGCTGCTTGCGGTCATCCCGGTGTCGCTGACGCCGAGCCGCATGCTGGCGATGCCGACGGGCGAACTGTCGCTGCGCCACTATCGCTCGCTGATCGAGGATCCGCGCTGGCTCCAGTCGATCCTGCTGTCGATCCGTATCGGCATCGTCAGCAGCGCGATTTCCACAGTGCTGGCGCTCTGCTTCAGCCTCGGTGTGTGGATGTTCCAGCCCCGCTTTACCGCGGCACTGGTCGGTTTCGTGCTGTTGCCGATGGTGGTGCCGCCGGTGGTGTCGGCGATCACGCTCTACTTCCTGCTGACCTCGATCTCCGGCTTCAGCTCGTACTTCGGCTACGACACCTGGCTCGGCGTCGCCATGGCCCATTCGGTGATGACGGTGCCCTTCGCCACCGTGTTGATCCTGGTCTCGCTCAGCCAGCTCGACCGCCGCATCGACCTTGCCGCGCGCGGCCTTGGCGCAACTGTCTGGGAGCGTGCTACCCGCATCATCATGCCCAACATCAAGTTCGGCATCATCACAGCTGCGCTTTTGTCCTTCGTACTGTCCTGGGAAGAAATCGGCGTCACGCTGTTCATCACCTCGGTCAATGCCATCACGCTGCCCCGCCTGATGTGGATGGGCCTGCGCGACAACATCGACCCGGCGATCGCCGCCCTTTCGGTGATCCTAATCATCATCACGGTGCTGGTGCTGGCGGTGCGCAGTGTGATGACCAGGCAGCGCGCCGGGCACTAGACAAACCGCACCGAGATGCGGCCGAGCCTCGCCCGTCTCCTCGACTTCATTCACGATACGGCGCTAAATATACTAAATATATACAAAGCGCTGGCGTTTCATGGGAGGTGATGATGTCGGTGACGTATGATTTTTCGGGCCGAACAGCAATCGTCACAGGAGGCGCCCGTGGTATCGGTCGAGCGATAGCCCGCAAGCTCTCTTTGAGTGGAGCGGACGTCTGGATCTGGGATATTGAGCCCGTCGAGCTTGAAGGCACACGATCTCTTTCAGTGGACGTGACGAAACGCGATAACGTCATGCAAGCGCTGACCATCATGGGTGAAGTCGGGGTCGACATTCTCGTCAACAATGCGGGGTGGCTGGGTGGCTATAAGCCGTTCGAGGAATTCGAACCGGCGGAATGGCAGAGAATCCTGCAGGTCAACCTTCTTGGCACGTTCGAAGTAACGCATCGCGTGCTCCCGCTTATGCGACGAGCGGGAAAGGGTCGTATCGTCAACATGGGATCCCTTGCCGGGAAAGAGGGACTGCCGAGCCTTGCGGCCTATTCCGCGGCCAGCGCCGGTGTCATCGCTTTTACCAAAGCACTGTCGCGTGAGATCAGCGATACCGATCTTCGCGTCAACTGTATCGCTCCGGGACCGATCGATACGCGCCTTATCCGCGATCTCGGCAATGAAACCGTCGATGCGATGATATCGGCAAGTCCGCTGAAGCGGCTCGGCGATCCGAACGAGGTAGCGGCGCTCGTGGTGTGGCTTTGCTCGGATGCCAGTGCGTTCAACACCGGCGCTGTTTTCGACATGTCGGGCGGCCGAGCCCGATACTGACAGAGATCGCGGGAATCAAAGTATCCCCGGGCAACATGCCGGCTGAGCAGATCGGCTCTCCAAGGTTGCTCGGCATGGCAATCTGTTCATCACAGGGGTCGTATTTTCGAGATCATCGGCGATCATGATCGCGACGAGACGAATCATGCGATATGGCGCAGGCTTGACGAGCCGGTACGCTGCGCGTGAATTTGCCAATATGACGAACCGCTTGCTCAAGGCATGACAGGCGAGGGGGGACGAAAAATGACCGCGCCCGGCGATTTGCTGCAGGCACTTTTTCTGAGGCTCAAAAGCGATAAGTCGCTGTCTGCGCTGCTTGGTGGCGCCGGGCTGCTTGAGCGGGCGACCGAGAATGCCGCCTTTCCCTACGTGACTTTTGGTCAGACCAGTGCCTTTGACTGGGACACCGGCGCCGAGAACGACGACGATCAGTTGATTACGTTGCATGTCTGGTCGAAAGCCCATGGTGAAGACGAAACCCTTGCCATCATGGCCGCCATCAAGACCCGCCTTGCCAACGCCGCACTGGTGGTCGGCCGGCGCGGCAAGACGCGGCTGTCGCTTGAATTCACCGAGGCCCGTTACGACGAGGAACTCCTCGTGCATCACGGGCTGCTGCGGTTTCGCGCGCTGACACAGGAAAATGCCTGACACGCTTTCAATCTGGCCGAAACGGAGTCTAGACTGGCGTCTGCGGGATTTCGTCGGGTCGGGGCGTCGAAATGGCAATCGGTCGTCTGGCGTTCAGGGGTGTAGCGGGCATGGTTTTCGCATCGATCACCGTTCATTTCACGTTCAGCACCGATGCGTTACAACGCCGACCATGAAAACGCTTCGCTCCCACTTTCGAACCGCGACCCTGGCGCTCTGTGCGGCCGGGCTGTTGGCGTCGCAGGCGACGGCGATGTCGGTGATCGCACCCGACCAGTCCAGCCCGATCGTCCTGGCCGCATCCGACTGCTACGCGATCGGCCAGCAGGTGGCCGAGCAGAATGGCGGGACGCTGGCCAAGGCCTCGCAGTCGACACGCGGTGGCCAGCCGGTCTGCGTCATCGTCGTGCTGGTGCCTGGCAAGGACGGGCAGCGTCCGCGCCGTTCCGAGATCGTCGTTCCGCAGAACTGACCCACCCGTTTCCCAGGCTGCCGGAATCGGCCTATATCTGAACAAGTCCTTCAAAAGGTATCGATCTCCGCATGCGCGTACTCGTCGTCGAGGATGACAAGGATCTCAACCGGCAGATAGCGGACGCGCTGGTCGACGCCGGCTACGTCGTCGACCGTGCTTTCGACGGCGAGGAAGGCCATTTCCTCGGCGACACCGAACCCTACGACGCCGTCGTGCTCGATATCGGCCTGCCGCAGATGGACGGCATCAGCGTGGTCGAACGTTGGCGCCGTGGCGGCCGCAAGATGCCGGTGCTGATCCTGACCGCGCGCGACCGCTGGAGCGACAAGGTCTCCGGCATCGATGCCGGCGCTGACGACTATGTCACCAAGCCCTTCCACATCGAGGAGGTGCTGGCGCGGCTCCGGGCGCTGATCCGCCGCGCCGCCGGCCATGCCTCGTCGGAACTCACCTGCGGGCCGCTGCGCCTCGACACCAAGGCCTCGAAAGCCGATGTCGACGGCGTGCCGCTGAAGCTGACCTCGCACGAATTCCGCCTGCTTGCCTATCTGATGCACCATATGGGCGAGGTGGTCTCGCGCACCGAACTGGTCGAGCATCTCTACGACCAAGATTTCGACCGCGATTCCAACACCATCGAGGTCTTTGTCGGGCGGCTGCGCAAGAAGATGGGCATCGACATGATCGAAACCGTGCGTGGCATGGGCTACCGCATGCGCGAGCCGGAGGCGTAACTCGGAACCGCTCAAACCAACCGCAAGGGCGCCGCTTTCGCTGCGTTTGTGGCCGCGTTCGCTGACGTTCCGCGTGATCGCCTTTTCCACCGTGTGGGCGATCCTGACCCTTGTCGTCATTTTCACCCTGATCACCACGCTCTACCGCCAGGCCAGCGAGCGCGGCTTCGACAGCCTGCTTTCGGCGCATCTGTTCAACCTGATCGGGTCCATCGGCATTTCCGACACCGGTGCGCTCACCGGCGCCCCGGACCTTGGCGACCTCCGCTTCTCCGAGCCGAATTCCGGTTGGTACTGGTCGGTCGAGCCTGCCTCGGAAGGTGTGCATGGTGACCTTCATTCGTCGTCGATGACGAGCAAAATTCCGTCGCCAAGCGTCGCCGAGGTGCCCTTCAATGCCAGCTTCCAGCGCAGCTATTCGGCAGAAGGGATAGACGGCGAGCAGCTCGAAGTGTTCGAGAGCGAATTCGTGCTCGATGCCAAGAACCGCGCCGCGCGTTTTCGCGTGATGGGCAACCAGAGCGAACTCGAACAGGAAATCGCCACCTTCCAGCGCCGCCTGCTGACCTATCTCAGCCTGTTCGGCGTCGGCATGATCGCCATCAACGCCATTGCCATCCTGCTCGGCCTGCAGCCGCTGCGCCGGGTGCGCAACGCCCTTGCCATGGTGCGCGAAGGCACCGCGCAGCGGCTCGACGGCCGCTTTCCTGCCGAGATCGAGCCGTTAGCTAACGAAACCAACGCCTTGATCGAAAACAACAAACGCATCGTCGAGCGCTCGCGAACCCAGGTCGGCAATCTCGCCCATTCGCTGAAGACGCCGCTTGCGGTGCTGCTCAATGAGGGCCGGGCGCTTGGCGGCGCCAAGGGACAATTGATCGCCGAGCAGGCCGCCTCGATGCAGAAGCAGGTCGACCATTATTTGCAGCGCGCCCGCGTCGCGGCTCAGCGCGACAGCGTCGTCTATCGTACGCCGGTGGCGCCGCTGGTGCAGCGCATGGTGCGGGTCTTGCAGAAGCTCAATCCGCAGACCAGCCTGTCGCTGTCCCTGCCGGCCACCGAGATCGTCTTTGCCGGGGAGCGCGAGGACCTCGAGGAACTGCTCGGCAATCTTCTCGAAAATGCGATGAAATGGGCAAAAAGCGCGGTCTCGGTCACGGTGGCGCCCCTGGCCGGCAAGGACGACAATCTTTTCGAGATCAGCATCGACGACGACGGTCCTGGCATTCCCGAGGACAAGGCGCGCGATGCGCTGAAGCGTGGAAGGCGCCTGGACGAGACAAAACCGGGAACAGGTCTGGGACTTGCCATTGTCGCCGACCTCGTCAACGAGTATGGAGGCGTTCTCGCGCTCGAACGGTCCGACCTGGGTGGATTGAAGGCAGTGGTGCGCTTGCGGAGCCTTCAGTGATGATCCCGGACCAATCGACAGCGATGGAAGGCGTTTGTCATGGCGGCATATCGATTGATCCCGGAGCAATGCCGATTGCTCTCGAACTTGCCGGCAGCGGCCAAATTTCCGACAAATATCAATACTATGGCCACGCCTACTTCTCCGATGACGCGGCCCCCGGCGCATCCATGGCAGGCTCCAACTCAAGAAAACCGGTTGTTGGCATGAAGATTCGCGTCGCGCTTGTTTCCGCATTGCTGGCCGTCTCCGGCTGCACCACCTTGAGCGGCAAGGGCCCTACCGTGACTCCGACACCGGCCTCGACGCCTCCGACAAACGGCAAGGTCACCAAGTCGATCATTTCGGCGATGGACGGCGGCCTCGTCGGCGGCTCGATCGGCAATGGCCTCAGCGACGCCGAGAAGCGCAGTGCGCTCGAGGCCGAATACAAGGCGCTTGAATATACGACGAGCGGTCAGAAAGTGGCGTGGAAGGGCGATCAGGCTTCGCACTATGGCGAGGTGGTTCCGGCCCAGCCCTATCGCGTCGGTTCGCAGGACTGCCGCCAATACACGCAGACGGTGTTCACCGGCGGCGCCGGGGTGACGGCGCGCGGAACCGCTTGCCGCAATGCCGATGGCAGCTGGACGCCGCTAACCTGACAGCTGCATGTCGCCCAAAAGTGCGCAGCGGTTTTGGGACAATGACATGCACCAAAAAACGGACCGGCCCAGCTCCGGTTGACGTCGATCAAGGACGTCAGGCGCGCTGACCGTCAAAGCGTCGCAGGATGCCTGTGTTGGCAGGGCGGGGCTCTGTCGTTATTGGAAGAACCATGCTGTTCTGGGTCATAGCCGCGATACTGACGCTCGGCGCGAGCCTGGCGGTGCTGCTGCCGCTGGCCGCGGGAGCCAAGGGCACGTCGTCGAGTGGCGATCACGATCTGGAAGTCTATCGCGACCAGTTGTCCGAGCTTGACCGCGACGCCGGGCGCGGCTTGATCCAGCCGGTGGAAGCGGCCGAGGCGCGCGCCGAAATCGCGCGCCGCATCCTGCGCCTCGACAATGCCGATACGGCCGGCAAGGCATCGGCCCGGCCGGCTTCGGCCACGGCGCGGCTTGTCGCGACCGTGGCCGTGCTGGCGGTCCCGCTGGTCAGCTGGGGTGTTTACAGCCAGATCGGCTCGCCTGACTTGCCGGCGCAGCCGCTCAGCCAACGGCTGACCAAGAACCCGGCCGACAGTTCGGTCGACGAATTGGTTGCACGCGCCGAGGCCCACCTTGCCGCCAACCCGTCCGACGGCAGGGGGTGGGACGTGCTGGCCCCGGTCTATCTGCGCATGCAGCGCTTCTCCGACGCGGTCGCCGCGTACCGCAATGCCATCCGCCTCGCCGGCGACAGCGCTGTTCGCCAGGCCGGCCTCGGCGAGGCAATCGCCGGTGCCGCGGGCGGTATCGTTTCCGCCGATGCCCAGGATGCCTTCGAGGCGGCGCTGAAGCTCGATCCCGCCAATGCCAAGGCCAGCTTCTACCTGGCCGTTGCCTTGGCGCAGGAGGGGCGCAACAAGGAAGCGACCACGGCCTGGCAGGCGATGCTGGGCACTTTGCCGCCGGATTCGCCATGGCGCAGTGCCGTCGAGCAGGCACTGGCAAAATCCGCTAGCCCCGAAGTCGCTTCCGGCGCGGCCGCGAAGGGCCCCGATGCCGCAGATGTCGACGCCGCATCCTCCATGTCGCCGCAGGATCGCGAAGCCATGATCAACACCATGGTCGCCGGCCTCGACGAAAAACTGCGGCAAAATCCGCGAGACACGGAAGGATGGATGCGGCTCGTTCGTTCCTATGTCGTGCTGGGCAAAACCGATCAGGCGCGCGAGGCGCTCGGTCGCGCCATCGCCGTCTTTGGCGCCGGCAGCGACGAAGCCAAGAAATTCACCGCCTTTGCCGCCTCGCTCGGCCTGACGGCGACGGAGTAAAACGTGTCATGACACGCAAGCAGAAGCGATTGTCGGTCATTGTGGGCGGATTGGCTTTCCTGGGTGCCGCCACCGGGCTGACCTTCTACGCGCTTGGCCAGAAGGCCTCCTACTTCTACATGCCGGCCGACCTCACCACGGCGAGCGTCCAGCCCGGCCAGCGCATCAGGCTCGGCGGTTTGGTCGAAAAAGGCACCATCCAGCGCGGGCAGGGCGCGACGGTCGCCTTTTCGGTCACCGACACGCACAAATCGGTCAAGGTCACCTATACCGGAATCTTGCCCGACCTCTTTCGTGAGGAGCAGGGCGTCATCACCGAGGGCAGTTTCGGTCCGGACGGCGTCTTTGTTGCCGACAGCGTGCTTGCCAAGCATGATGAGCGCTATATGCCCAAGGAAGTGGCCGACGGGCTGAAGGCCAAGGGCGTCTGGCAGGAGAGCAAGAGTGAATAGCCCTGGCGGGAGAGCAAGAGTGAATTGCGGAAACAACCATGGTTGAGACCGGACATTTCGCCCTGGTCCTGGCGTTTGCGCTTTCGCT
Source organism: Mesorhizobium sp. 131-3-5 (assembly GCF_016756575.1). Lineage (NCBI taxonomy): Bacteria > Pseudomonadati > Pseudomonadota > Alphaproteobacteria > Hyphomicrobiales > Phyllobacteriaceae > Mesorhizobium > Mesorhizobium sp. 131-3-5. The sequence continues at coordinate 5,337,315 of NZ_AP023254.1, read as the reverse complement.
GGTGCAGACGATCGTGCCGCTGTTCGGCGCACGCCTCAACAACCAGCGCCTGATGGCTGTCGGCGGTCCTGTCGCCGTGACCGGCTTCGCGCTGACGGCGCTGTCCTTTGTCGCATTGGCGAGCGCCTATGCGAACTCCGATTTCTCCGTGGCGAGCGTCTGGGAAAACTCGCATTCGCTGCAGCCGATGATCTACAAGATCACCGGAACCTGGGGCAATCACGAAGGCTCGATGCTGCTCTGGGTGCTGATCCTGACCTTCTTTGGCGCGCTTGTCGCCGCTTTCGGCTCCAATCTGCCGGCGACGCTGCGCGCCAATGTGCTGGCCGTCCAGGGCGCTATCGGCGCTGCCTTCTTCCTGTTCATCCTGGCGACGTCCAATCCTTTCATCCGGCTCAATCCGGCGCCGATCGAGGGCCGCGACCTCAACCCGGTCCTGCAGGATCTCGGCCTCGCCATTCATCCGCCGCTGCTCTATCTCGGCTATGTCGGCTTCTCCATCTGCTTTTCCTTCTCGGTCGCCGCCCTGATCGAGGGGCGCATCGACGCCTCCTGGGCGCGCTGGGTGCGGCCATGGACGCTGGTCGCCTGGATGTTCTTAACTGGCGGCATCGCCATGGGGTCGTACTGGGCCTATTACGAACTCGGCTGGGGCGGTTTCTGGTTCTGGGATCCGGTCGAGAACGCCTCCTTCATGCCGTGGCTGGCGGGCACCGCGCTGCTGCATTCGGCGATCGTCATGGAAAAGCGCTCGGCGCTGAAGATCTGGACGCTGCTGCTCGCCATTCTCACCTTTTCGCTGTCGCTGCTCGGCACCTTCCTGGTCCGTTCGGGCGTGCTCACCTCGGTGCATGCCTTCGCCACCGATCCGGCGCGCGGCGTCTTCATCCTGTGCATCCTGACGCTGTTCATCGGTGGCTCGCTGGCGCTGTTTGCGCTGCGCGCCTCGCGATTGACCGCCGGCGGCCTGTTCCATCCGATCTCGCGTGAAGGCGCGCTCGTCCTCAACAATCTGTTCCTGACCACGGCGACCGCCACAGTGCTCGTCGGCACGCTCTATCCGCTGGCGCTGGAGGCGCTCACCGGCGACAAGATCTCGGTCGGGGCACCGTTCTTCGACCTGACCTTCGGCCCATTGATGCTGCCGCTTCTGGTCCTCGTGCCGTTCGGCCCGCTGCTCGCCTGGAAGCGCGGCGACATCATCGCCGCGTCTCAGCGTCTTATGGCGGCCTTTGCCACGGCGCTGGCGGCGATGCTCGTCACCGGCCTGTTTATCGACGGCGCCTCGGTGTTCGCCGCCCTCGGCATCGGCCTTGCGGTCTGGCTGGTCGCCGGTGCGCTCACCGACCTTGCCGTCAAGTCCGGCGTCGGATCGGTTGCGCCGGCGGTCATGCTCAGGCGCTTTGCCGGCCTGCCGCGCTCGGTCTTCGGCACGGCATTGGCCCATCTCGGCCTCGGCCTGACCTTGCTCGGCATCGTCGCCACGCTCTCTTTCGGCACCGAGAAGATCCTCACCATGCGCGCCGGCGAGACGGTGGAATTGTCTGGCCATACGCTGCGTTTCGTCGGGCTTTATCCGGCGCAGGGGCCAAACTACAGCGAGGACCGTGGCCGCTTCGAGCTGATCGGTGTCAGCGGCAGTCCTGTCGGCGAAATCAGTTCCGCCAAGCGTTTCTATCCGGTGCGGCAGACGACGACGACGGAGTCCGGCATCAAGACCCTTGGTCTTTCCCAGCTCTACCTATCGCTTGGCGACGAGGCCAAGGACGGCACGGTCGTGGTGCGCCTGTGGTGGAAGCCGCTGGTGACACTGATCTGGGGCGGCGGTCTGGTGATGATGGCGGGCGCCGCCATGTCGCTGATGGACAGGCGTCTGCGTGTCGGCGCGCCCTCGCGCCGGCGCAAGCAGGCGAACGTCGTGGCGCCCACGGTCCTGCCATGAAGGCAAGGTTCTGCGCCGCGTTGCTCGTCCTGATGCTGGCGCTCGGCTTTGCCGGCACGGCGCTGGCGGTGAAGCCTGACGAGATGCTGGCCGATCCGGCGCTCGAGGCGCGGGCGCGGGCGCTGTCGGAAGGCCTGCGCTGCATGGTCTGCCAGAACCAGTCGATCGACGAATCCGATGCCGACCTTGCCCGCGACCTGCGCATCCTGGTGCGTCAGCGCCTCGTCGCCGGCGATACCGACCAGCAGGTCATGGACTATGTGGTTTCGCGCTACGGCGAATTCGTGCTGCTGAAGCCGCGCTTCGACCTGCGCAACGCACTGCTTTGGGGCACGCCGGCGCTGTTGCTGCTGGTCGGAGGCGTGTTCATCGTGCTGACCGCGCGCTCGCGCCGACCCCTGGCGACAAAGAGCCTGTCCGCCGATGAACAGGCGGCATTGGACGCTATCCTGCACCGCGACTGACGGCTCCCTTCGACCGCCAACATTACCAAAGTTTCATGCGTCGGAAATGGCGCGGTAATGTGCGCCGCTCTAATTCTCCTTTCCTGAGGATGCCGATCAAGCCGCGTCCCTTTGAAAGAGGATACGAGACCCCATGAATATTGCCCCCAATTCATACTCCCGCACCCGCAAGCGTCTCCTGGCTGCCGCCGCTTCCGTCGCCGTTGCCGGCGTGATCGGCGTTGGCGCGCTGACCAGCGGAACCAGCCCTGTTCTGGCCGATGCCGTACGCGTCGAGGCGCCGCAGGTGCAAGGTTTCGCCGATGTCGTCGAGCGCGTGTCGCCCGCCGTGGTCAGCGTCAAGGTGAAGGCCAAGATCCAGCCGACCGCCGATGATGGCTCCGATGGCCAGGACGGCTTCGACAATCTTCCCAACAATCCGCAACTGCGCCGCTTCTTCAAGGAATTCCGGGGCTTTGGCGACCAGGGCGGCCAGGATGACGAAGGCCATCGCCGCTTCGGTCACCGCGACCACAGCAATGACCAGCCGCGCCCGGTGGCGCAGGGCTCCGGCTTCTTCATCTCCGAGGACGGCTACCTCGTCACCAACAACCACGTCGTCGAAGAGGGCACCGCCTTCACCGTGGTGACCAATGACGGCAAGGAACTCGACGCCAAGCTGGTCGGCACCGACCCGCGCACCGATCTCGCCGTGCTGAAGGTCGAAGGTGGTGGCAAGTTCACCTATGTCGACTTCGCCGACGATTCCAAGGTTCGCGTCGGCGACTGGGTCGTGGCAGTCGGCAATCCGTTCGGCCTCGGCGGCACCGTCACCGCCGGCATCGTATCGGCGCGCGGCCGCGATATCGGCGCCGGCCCCTACGACGATTTCCTGCAGATCGACGCCTCGGTCAACCGCGGCAATTCGGGTGGTCCGACCTTCAACCTCAACGGTCAGGTGGTCGGCATCAACACGGCGATCTTCTCGCCCTCGGGCGGCAGTGTCGGCATCGCCTTCGACATTCCTGCCTCGACCGCCAAGCAGGTTGTCGAGGACCTGATGAAGAGTGGCGCGGTGCAGCGCGGCTGGCTGGGCGTCGAAATCCAGCCGGTTACCTCGGACATCGCCGAATCGCTCGGTCTGAAGTCCAACAATGGTGCGTTGGTGTCGAGTGCCCAGGACGAAGGTCCCGGCAAGAAGGCCGGCATCACGGCTGGCGACGTCATCACCCAGGTCGACGGCAAGGATGTTGCCTCGCCGAAGGAACTCGCCCGCCTGATCGGCGCCTATTCGCCCGGCAAGTCGGTTGACGTCACCGTCTGGCGTGGCGGCAAGAGCCAGACGATCAAGGTCGATCTCGGCAAGCTGCCGGCCAGCGACAAGCAGGCCGCGAACGATCAGCAGCAGCCACCCGCCGCTCCGGCGAAGCCTGATACGCTGGCCGATCTCGGCCTCACCGTCACCAAATCCGAAAACGGCAAGGGCCTTGTGGTGACCGATGTCGATCCCGACAGCGCTGCGGCCGACCGCGGCATTCAGCCGGGAGACATCATCACCGCGGTCAATTCGAACGAAGTGAATGGCACCGAGGATGTCACCAAGGCGATGACCGACGCGGTGAAGTCCGGCCGCAAGGCGGTGCTGATGCAGGTAACCCGCGACAACAACAACCGTTTCGTCGCGCTGCCCGTCGCCAAGGGCTGACAACGACTTTTCCGGTGCGGCGGTATCAAACACCCCCGAGCCGCCGCACGGGAAAGCATGGAGCCGGGTACGTTAGTCAGTCATCGTGCTCTCCTCCAGCGGCAGCGGGCCTCCCATCGCCCGCTGCCGCACATTCTAAAAGCCGCCCAAAAACGCTGCCTCGGGCCTGAGCCGAGAGAATGTGATGATTTGCCCGATCATGCCTCGAAGCGGGCGTGTCCAGGATGAAGACAATCACAGAGTAAGATTCTTCCGCGCGGGACCTCGATCATCTTGATCGCGATGCGCTTTGGCAAAGGCTAAAATGCAGATGTCGGCCACTCAACCTTCCAGCGAAATCGCGTATAACGGCCCTATGAAGATTCTCGTCATAGAAGACGATCGCGAGGCTGCCGATTATCTGCAGAAAGCCTTCACCGAGGCTGGTCATACCGCCCATGTCGCCGGTGACGGCGAGACCGGTTTTGCGCTTGCGGATGCCGGCGACTATGACGTGATGGTCATCGACCGGATGATGCCGCGCCGCGACGGTCTGTCGGTCATTGCCGGTCTTCGCTCCCGCGGCAACACCACGCCCGTGCTGATCCTGTCGGCGCTGGGCGAGGTCGATGACCGGGTCACCGGCCTGCGCGCCGGCGGCGACGATTATCTGACCAAGCCCTATGCGTTTTCCGAACTTCTGGCTCGCGTCGAGGTGTTGAACCGCCGTGCCAGTGCCAAGGAAGCCGAAACCGTCTACCGGGTCGGCGACCTTGAACTCGACAGGCTGTCGCATTCGGTGCGCCGGGCGGCGCGCGAGATCACCCTGCAGCCGCGCGAGTTCCGCCTGCTCGAATATCTGATGCGCCATGCCGGCCAGGTGGTGACGCGCACCATGCTGCTCGAAAATGTCTGGGATTATCATTTCGACCCGCAGACCAATGTCATCGATGTCCACGTCTCGCGGCTGCGCGGCAAGATCGAAAAAGGCTTCGACAAGCCGATCCTGCATACGGTTCGCGGCGCCGGCTACATGCTGAAGGGCGGCTAGGCGACAGCATGGCTCTCTCCGTGCCGGCCATCATGAGGACGACGGCAGCGCGGCTTTCGGCGCTTTACCTTCTGCTCTTCGCGCTCTGCGCCGTGCTGCTCGTCTTCTACATGACCTCGCTTTCGGCGCGCATGCTGACGGCGCAGACGCAGGAGACCATCAACGACGAAGTGCTGGGCCTCGCCCGCGCCTATCAGCGCGGCGGCCTGCCCGTGCTGGTGCGCGTGGTCGAAAACCGCTCCCGCCAGCCTGGGGCCAACCTCTATCTCATCGCCGATGCCAACGGCCAGATTCTAACCGGCAACGTACAGAGCCTCGAGCCGGGGGTGATCGACACCGAGGGTTGGACGACCGAGCCGTTCTCCTACAAGCGCTTTGGCGAAGGCGAGCTTGATCGCCTGCGCAGCGGAACGTCAGACCAGACGCCGCCGCCTGCGACCGGCGAGAACGCGGTGCCGGCCGAAGGCGAGAAGGGCCACAACGCCATTGCGCTGGTGCTGCGGCTGCCTAACCAGATGATCATGCTGGTCGGCCGCGATCTTGGCGAACCGGAGCGCTTTCGTGCCGTCATCCGCCGTGCGCTGACGCTGGCGCTCGGCATGATGGGGCTCGGCGGACTGCTAATCTGGTTCTTTGTCGGCCGCGCCGCGCTGAAGCGCATCGACAGCGTGTCGGAGGCCAGTCGTCGCATCATGGGCGGTGATCTCTCGGGCCGGCTGCCGGTGACCGGCGCCGGCGATGAATTCGACCGGCTTTCGGAAAATCTCAATTCCATGCTGGCCAGGATCGCCACGCTCAACGAAGGCCTCAAGCAGGTTTCCGACAACATCGCGCATGATCTGAAGACGCCGCTGACCCGGCTGCGCAACCGCGCCGAAGCGACACTTTCGGGCAAGCACAAGCCCGCCGATTACCGCCAGGCGCTGGAAGGCACCATCGCCGAGTCCGACCAGCTGATAAAGACCTTCAACGCCATCCTGATGATCTCCCGGCTCGAGGCCGGATATTCGTCAGAGCACACCAATCGCGTCGATCTGGCGGCGGCCGTGCGTGATGTCGCCGAGCTCTACGAGCCGGTGGCGGAAGAGGCTGGCGTTTCGCTCGAAGCCGACGTGAATGGCGCTTTTCTTGTCGACGGCAACCGCGAGCTGATCGGCCAGGCGCTGTCCAACATCGTCGACAATGCGATCAAATATTCGACGGACTCCACATCCAAGCCGGCCGTTCGCGTGACGCTCGAGCGGACCCATGGCGAGATCAGGCTTTGTGTCGTCGACAACGGCCAGGGCATTCCGGACGATGCCGATCGGGCCCGGGCGACCGAACGTTTCGTGCGGCTGGAGAAGAGCCGTTCGCAACCGGGCTCCGGCCTTGGCCTCAGCCTCGCCAAGGCGGTCATGAGTTTCCATCATGGAAGGCTTGATCTCTTGCCTGGCAATCCGGGACTATCCGTGGTCATGAGTTTCCCCGCACGGGAGGATCACTGATGGCTGCGGCTGCGAAGCGGACGGTCACGGACTGGCAGTTGAAGCCTGCCCTTGGGCTCGCCCCTCTCGACGAAGCCAGGTCGCGGCAGGAACTGGCCGAAATCGCCGCGGCGGCACGCGAAGAAGGGTTGACGCGGCTGGCCAAATTCCTGGCCGGCAAGGGGGAGGGCCGGGATTTCTTGGCCGCAGTCTTCGACCTCTCGCCGTTTTTGCGTGACGCGGCGCGGCGCAGGCCTCGTATCCTGGATGCCCTTTTCGACCAGCCGGTCGAGGCGCGCCTGGAGGCGATCACCGCCGCGATCGAACAGGCGCCGTTGGCCGAGGCGGTCTCCGAATCCAGCCTGATGATGGAACTGCGCCAGTGCAAGGCCGAGGCACATTTCCTGATCGCGCTGGCTGACCTTGCCGGTGAGGCGGAAACGTCGCTGACCGTGCGGCGGTTGAGTGATCTTGCCGATGCCTGCTCTCGCGCGGCCGTCGACTTCCTGCTGCGCGACGCGCATGGCCAGGGCAAGCTCAAACTGCGGGATCTCGACAACCCGTCGCTGCAATCGGGCTGGATCCTGCTCGGCATGGGCAAGCTTGGCGCGCATGAGCTGAATTTCTCCTCCGACATCGATCTTGTCGTCTTCTTCGATCCGGAAGCGCCTGCCGTGGTCGACCCGCTCGACGCCACGGAGCTGTTTTCGCGGCTGACGCGGCGCTTGGTGCGCATCCTGCAGGACCGCACCGAGCACGGCTATGTCTTCCGCACCGATCTCAGGCTGCGTCCCGATCCCGGTTCGACGCCGCTGGCGATTCCGGTTGAAGCGGCTCTGCGCTATTACGAGGCGCGCGGCCAGAACTGGGAACGCGCGGCGATGATCAAGGCGCGTCCGGTGGCCGGCGATCTGGCTGCGGGTGCTGCATTCCTCAGGGAACTCCAGCCCTATATCTGGCGCAAATACATGGACTACGCGGCGATTGCCGACGTCCATTCGATCAAGCGCCAGATCCACGCCCACAAGGGCCATGGCGAGATCGCCGTGAAGGGCCATAACGTCAAGCTCGGCCGCGGCGGCATCCGCGAAATCGAGTTCTTCGTCCAGACCCAGCAGCTCATCGCCGGCGGCCGCTTCCCCGAACTGCGCGGCCGCGAAACGGTGCCGATGCTTGGCCAGCTCGCCGCGCGCGGCTGGATCACCGCCGATGCGCGTGACGCACTCGCCCGCCAATACTGGTTCCTGCGCCGTGTCGAGCATGCCGTTCAGATGGTGGCGGACGAGCAGACGCATACGCTGCCGGAAGACGATGAAGGGCTGGAGCGCATCGCCCACATGCTGGGCTTTGCCGATGCGGCGGCGTTTTCCCTGGCGTTCCGCGCCTCGCTGCAGCAGGTCGAACGCCATTATGCAGCACTGTTTGAAACGGCCCCGGAGCTTTCGGCGGGGATCGGCAATCTGGTCTTCACCGGCGATGTCGATGACCCCAACACGCTGCAGACCTTGCAGGGTCTCGGCTTCCAGCGGCCGAGCGACATCTGCCGCGTCATCCGCGGCTGGCATTTCGGCCGCTATCGCGTCACCCAGTCGGCGGAAGCGCGTGAGCGGTTGACGGAATTGACGCCAGCGCTGCTCAAGGCCTTCGGCCAGACGCGCCGGGCGGACGAAGCCTTGATCCGTTTCGACGAATTCCTTGCCGGCCTGCCTGCCGGCATCCAGCTGTTCTCGCTGTTGCAGTCCAACCCGGCGCTGCTCAAGCTGATGGCGACGATCATGGGCGCCGCGCCTCGGCTGGCGGCGATCATCACGCGCCGGCCGCATGTTTTCGACGGCCTGCTCGACCCGGCCTTGCTGACTGAACTCCCCGACCGCGCCTATCTCTCGGCACGGCTTTCCGCCTTCCTTGAAGGCGACAGGGCCTATGAGGAGGTGCTCGACCGGCTGCGCATCTTTGCCTCGGAACAAAAGTTTCTGATCGGCGTGCGGCTGCTTGCCGGTTCGATCGATCCGGCCCGCGCCGGCCGCGCCTTTTCCGATCTCGCCGATCTCACCATCGAGGCGGCGTTGCAGGCGGTGACCGCCGAATTCGCGGCGCGCCACGGCACGATCGCCGGCGGCGTGGTTTCGCTGCTCGGCATGGGCAAGCTCGGCAGCCGCGAATTGACCGCGGGATCGGACGTCGATCTCATCCTGCTCTACGACCATGACGCGGACGCCGAGGACTCCGACGGCGACAAGCCGCTGGCGCCTTCCCACTACTACACCCGCATGACGCAGCGGCTGATCTCGGCCGTATCGGCGCCGACGGCGGAAGGAGTGCTCTACGAACTCGACCTGCGGCTGCGGCCGTCCGGCAACAAGGGGCCCGTGGCCACCCACATCGATGCCTTCAAGAAATATCAGCGCCAGGAGGCCTGGACCTGGGAACACATGGCGCTGTCGCGGGCACGCGCCATTGGCGGCGATGCCGGCCTGTGCGCCGAGGTCGAAGCGGAAGTCGCAGCCGTGCTTGGCCAGCCGCGCGACGCGGCAAAGGTGAAGACCGAAGCCTCGGACATGCGCGCCATGATCGAGAAGGAAAAGCCGGCACGCGATCTCTGGGACATCAAGCTGATTCCCGGCGGGCTGATCGATCTCGAATTCATCGCCCAGGTGGCTGTCATCACCGGGAAGGTCGAGGCCGGGCCGCGTGTCACCGGTACGGCGGAGATCCTGTCCCGCCTCGCGCCTGGCTTCGCCGGTGCCGGGGTCAGGCAAGAGCTTGGTGCCGCCTTCGCACTCTATCTGGCGCTGACCCAGATGACCCGGCTGTGCCTCACCGGCCCGTTCGAGCGCGACGACGTTCCGCCGGGGCTTTCGGATCTGCTTCTGGCGGTCACCGACCTGCCGGATTTCGGTGTGCTGGAAGCACATCTCAAGGAGACGTCGCAGAAGGTCAGGAAGGACTTTGATCTTTTGCTTCATGCCGGACGACCATGAAATAACTGTCGAAGCATCGGACCCAAAAGTGGAAGCCGGTTTTGGGAAAATCCGATGCTCGAACAATGAGATCGAGCGGCAACAGGATCGAAGATCCGCCGCTCTCGCATCGGGGGTGACGATGCAACAGGAGAAGACCATGAGAAAGTCAACCAAGCTTGCCCTCGCCTTCGCAGCACTTGCCGGCGCCGTCGGCACCACCGCCTATGCCGAAAACAATGCCAGCGCGAAAATGCGCGACGGCATGATGGCCCGACTCGACAAGGCGATGACCTATTCAGGCGGCGCCATCACCTTCGACCAGTTTTCCGACGCCATGAACGCGCGGCTGAAGAAGCTCGTTGCCGACAATGGCGGCAAGCTGACCGTCGCCCAACTCGCCGACGCGCTGGAGAAGGCGCGCTTCGAGCGGATGGCCAGGCGCATCATCGCCCGCTACGACACCAAGGGCGACGGCACGCTGACCACGGATGACATCACCGGTCGTGAGAAGAAGGTGTTCGCCATGCTCGACAAGAACAATGACGGCAAGATCGAGAAGAGCGAACTGCCGAAGGGCCATCGCCTTGGCCATCACCGCCAATCGGATGATGACGACGGCGTCCAATAACATTGTTTGATCAAGGCTCCGGCGATATCGCTCGGAGCCTGCTGCTCAAGCGGCGGCCCTGACGGCCGGCGGCGCCTTCTTCACTGGAATGCGCACCGACACGATCGTGCCGACACCTTCGGTCGAACGGATCTTCAGCGCGCCGCCCTGGAGCTCGGCCAGCGAACGTGAGATGGCGAGACCGAGACCGGACCCGGCATGGTTCTTGGAGAACTGGTTTTGCACCTGTTCGAAGGGTCGGCCGAGCTTGCCGAGCGCCTCTTTCGGGATGCCGCAGCCATTGTCCTCGATGGTCAGCACCAGCGCGCCCGATGTGTTGCGGGCCCTGACCGATATATGGCCGCCCTGGCCGGTGAACTTCACCGCGTTGGACAGAAGGTTGATGACGATCTGCTTGATCGCCCGGCGATCGGCGAACAGACTCAGAGCGTCGGCGATGCGCGTTTCCACCGTGATCGCCTTTTGCGCTGCCTGCAACGAGACGACGCGCACCGTCTCGCTGATCAGCGGACCGAGGTCGATCTGCTCCTGGTCCAGCGAGAACTGGCCGGCCTCGATCTTGGACATGTCGAGAATATCGTTGATAACGCCGAGCAGGTATTTGCCGCTGCTGTTGATGTCGGTGGCGTACTCCTCGTAGCGCGCCGACCCCAGCGGACCGAACAGCCGCTGTTCCATCAACTCGGAGAAGCCGATGATGGCGTTCAGCGGCGTGCGCAACTCATGCGACATGTTGGCCAGGAATTCGGACTTGGCCCGGTTCGCCGCCTCGGCGCGCTCGGTTTCCTTCATGTATTTGCGGTTGAGGTCGACGAGTTCGCGCGACCGCTCCTCTTCGGCCCGCCGCGCGAGGCTGAGATCATGGATCGTCGCCATCAGCCGCCGTTCGCTGTCGACCAGCTTCTCCTGATGCAGCTTGATCTGGGTGATGTCGGAGCCGACCGAGACGATGCCGCCGTCCCGGGTCCGAAGCTCATTGACCTGCAGCCAGCGGCCGTCGGACAGCTGCCGCTCGAAAGTGGCGCCACCTTGCGGACCATTGGTGTTGGCAAGCCGGCGTTCGGACGCAAAGGCCAGCATCCGCCCTTCCAGCGAAGCGCGTGTCACACCCGGCATCACGTCGCGATCCGACAGTCCGTTGTCCTGCTGGTATTTGGAGTTGCACATGATCAGCCGCTGCGCCGAATCCCACAGCACGAAGGATTCGTTGATGTTCTCGATCGCTGTTCTCAGGCGAAGGTCGGCGGCTTCGGACCGCAACGCCAGATGGCGCTGTTCGGTGACGTCGACGGCGATGCCGATCAGCTGGAGTTCCGGCGCCTCCGGATCCATGACCTGCGCACGAGCACGCATCCACACCCATTGGCCATCGGCATGCCGCATCCGGAACACCTGGTCGATGTGGTCGATTTCGCGAGCGACGATTCTATTGGCGAGCTCGAACAGGTCGCCATCTTCGGGATGGATGATCTCGTCGACCTCGCCGAAGGACAGCATCGTATCGCAGGGCTCGTAGCCCAGCATGTCGTACATGGAACGCGACCAGTACATCTTGCCGCGCACCATGTCCCAGTCCCACAGGCCGCAGCGGCCACGCACCAGCGCCATGTCGATGCGCTGATGCGCTTCGAGATAGATGCGGTCGGCGGCCTGGGCGCGCGCCGCCTGCCCGAAATAGGCGTAGAGGATGATGATCAGCACGCCGGCCGTCAGCACGAACAAGGTGACGTTGAGCGAGACGGTCTTGCGCCACGTGTCGAAGACCGCCTCTTGCGGCACCAGCGCCGCCGCGGCTCCCTTGCGATCCTTGGCCACGCTGACCGCGGCGTACCAGTCCTGGCCGCCGATGTTGACCTCCATGACGCCGGCACGGTCGCCGAACATGAACAGCGGCTGGCCGCCCTGGACGAGGCCGTCGAGCGAATGGCCTTGCCAGGGCATCGAGCGCGGCGTCACCGCGGTGATCCTGAAAGCGCTGTCGGTGATGACGAGCACATGGCTGCGGCCCATCGCGCCCTGGCGGCTGGTGGTCTCCAGCAGGTCCTGGACAGCGCCGGGCACGGTGTCCGAGGTGGTGGCCAGCGAACTGGCCAGCTGGCCCGCCGCCAGCGTCAGGATCGCCTTGGCGTCGCGTTCGACATCGTCGCGCTCATTCATCAGCGACAGCACGCGCAGCGCCGCGATGACGAGCAGGAAGATGATGATGAGGGCCGGTATCGACCGGCGCAGCAGCGGTTCGGCGGCCAGAAGCCGCTTGTAGGCCGGTTCGGCAATGAGCCGCGTATTCCCGGCAAGGCCGTCGCTGCGCGCCTCGCGACGCGCAAAAACCATCCCACCGGGCGCGCCCCACGCGTCCGCCTTTGCCATAAATGGCACTCCCCGAATTGCCTATGCTGCTTTGTGATCCGGCAAACGCCGCACTTCCGAATCGTCAGTAAAGAATCAAACGTGATTCGCCTTGTCCAGTGGCCCGGCGAAAAAAGATTAAAAATCGACTAAAATAATGCGCTTCTGCTGGTGCGGCGGCTGGGCCTTCTCCCACACGGGAGAAGGCAAGGGCGCCTAGGCCAGCGTGCGCTCGACAATATCGCGCAGGTCCGCCGACAGGTTTTCGGCATTGGCGATCGAAAGCAGCGCCTCCCTTGCCTTGGCCTGCCGGCCCGGCTCGAGCGAACGCCACGACCGCAGTGCCGTCGCCAGCCTTGCCGCCACTTGCGGATTGCGCTTCTCGACCTCGAGCACCGTTTGCGCGAAGAATCGGTAGCCTTCGCCGTCGGCGCGGTGGAAGCCGGTCTGGTTGGCGCTGGAGAATGTGCCGATCAGCGAACGCACCCGGTTCGGATTGGCCATCGAGAAGGCCGGATGGGCGGTTAGAGCCCGGACCGTGTCCACAGCCTGCGGCCCCGGCACGCTGGCCTGGATCTGGAACCATTTGTCCATGACCAGCGGATCGGATGCATAGGTCTTTTCGAAAGCCGCCAGCGCCTTGTTTGCCTCCGGCGAGGCGTGATGGCGATGCGCGAGCACGGCAAGGGCGGCCGCGCGGTCGGTCATGTTGGTCGCCGACTGGAAATGCCCGGCCGCCAATGCCGCTCCGCCCGGCAGCAGCGAGAGATAGTCCAGCAAAGTGTTGCGCAGGGCGCGTCGTCCCGCGCTCGCCGCGTCCGGGCTGAAGGGGGCCTTGTCGGCAAGGCTGTGGTAGAGTTCGGAAAATGCCTCGCCATTGGCCGTAGCGATCGCCAGCGCAAGGGTCTGCCGGGCTGCATGAATGGCATCGGGGTCGATGTTCTTGCCGATGTCGCGGGCGATGTCGGCATCGCCCGGCAGTGCCAGCGCAAGCGCCCGGTAAGCAGGCTCCAGCGTCTCATCGCCGGCGATGCTGCCGGCGAGCTCCGTCAGTCGTGTCGCGAAGACCGGATGCTTGCCGCCAAGGAACTCGCGGAAGGCAACGATCAGCGCATCGGTGAGCAGCGTGTTGAAGGCTTGCCAGCGCGAAAAGGCATCGCTGTCATGGCGGGCAAGGAAGAACTGGTCGTCGGCCTTCTGCTCGACCGACAGCGTCACCGGCGCCGAAAAGCCGCGGTTGAGGGACACCGCCGGACGTTCAGCAACGCCCGAGAAACGCACCATATGGCGGCGCTTGCGTAGATGGATGACGCCGTCCTCGACGCTGGCGCCCTCGACGCCGCTAAACGCGACAGGCTTGCCGCCGGCGCCAATCAGCCCGAAGGCGAGAGGAATATGCATCAGCCGCTTACGGCTTTCGGAGGGTGTCGGCGGCACCGACTGCTCGATTTCGAGCGTGAATTCCTGCGCGGCCTGATTGTGCGTCGAACTGACCGTCAGATTGGGCGTGCCAGCCTGATGGTACCAGAGCGCGAACTGCGACAGGTCGCGGCCGGATGCATCCTCGAACACTTTGATGAAATCCTCGATGGTCGCCGCTTCGCCGTCATGCCGCTCGAAATACAGGTCCATGCCGGCGCGAAACGCATCTGCTCCCAGGATGGTGCGGATCATGCGCACCACTTCGGAGCCCTTTTCGTAGACCGTCGCCGTGTAGAAATTGTTGATCTCACGGTAGCGGCGCGGCCGCACCGGATGCGCCAGCGGACCCTGGTCCTCGGGAAACTGGTGGGCGCGCAGCGTGCGCACCTCGGCGATGCGCTTAACCGCGCGCGAGCGCTGGTCGGCGGAGAATTCATGGTCGCGGAACACCGTCAGGCCTTCCTTCAGGCAAAGCTGGAACCAGTCGCGGCAAGTGATTCTGTTGCCTGTCCAATTGTGGAAATACTCATGCGCGATGATCGCCTCGATATTGGCGAAATCGGCGTCCGTCGCGGTCTCCTCGTCGGCCAGCACATATTTGTCGTTGAAGATGTTGAGGCCCTTGTTCTCCATCGCGCCCATGTTGAAGTCGGACACCGCAACGATGTTGAAGACATCGAGGTCGTATTCGCGGCCAAACGCCTCCTCGTCCCATCGCATCGACCGCTTCAGCGCGTCCATGGCATAGCCGGCCAGCTTCTCCTTGCCGCGCTCGACATAGATGCCGAGTTCGACCTCGCGGCCCGACATTGTGACGAAACTGTCGGCGACCTGGCCAAGATTGCCGGCCACCAGCGCGAACAGGTAGGATGGCTTGGGGAAGGGGTCATGCCAGACGGCATAATGCCAACCGTCGCCGATATCGCCCTTGTCTCCCGGATTGCCATTGGACAGGAGCAGCGGCGCCTCGTCACGGAGCGCCTCGATCCGCACGGTGTAGGCGGACAGGATGTCGGGGCGATCGAGGAAATAGGTGATGCGGCGGAAGCCCTCGGCCTCGCATTGCGTGCAATAGACGTTGTTCGAGCGGTAGAGACCCATCAGGGCCTCGTTACCCGCCGGGGCTAGCTCGGTCTCGATCAGCAGTTGGAAGCGCCGCGCGCCCGGCGGCTTGAGAATGGTGAGCTGATCAGGTGTCACCAGCAGGTCCGCCGGTTTTGCCTTCTTGCCGTTGATCTCGAGGCGCTTGAGCGTCAGCCCATCGCCGTCGAGCACCAATGGCGCCGCCGCGGCTACGCCGTCGCGGCGTTCGACCGTCAGTGTCGCGGTGACGATCGTGGCCTCGGGCGAAAGGCGGAAGGTGAGGTTGGTCTGCGGAATGAGATAATCGTTGGGGCGATAGTCTTCGAGCTTGAAGACCTGGCCGGTGTCCGTGCGCATTCCGTTGTTTTTCCTGTCGATTGCGTTGGACGCGGAGTTCCCACTGGTCCAAGAAATTTGAAGTCCGCGCTCTTTACACGAAATGGTCCCTCGACAAAACTCGGCCGATGCCTATTTCAGGCATTCGTTCTCCACATCCCCGCGAGGCAGCCATGACCGTCGTCACACCGAAATTCGGCATGGGCGCTTCCGTGCTGCGGCGCGAGGATACCGCCTTCATCCAGGGCCAAGGCCGCTACACCGACGATATCAAGCCGGACGGCGTGCTGCACGGCTATGTCCTGCGCTCGCCGATCGCCAAGGCAAGCTTCACCATCGGCTCGATCGACGCGGCGAAGGCGGCACCCGGCGTCCATCTCGTGCTGACCGGTGGGGATGTCACCCATCTGCGCGATCTCAAGTCCGGCGTCATGCAGGCACAGCCGGACGGCACCAAAGCGCCGACGCGCGACATTCCGATCCTGTGCCGGGACCGCGTCAACTATGTCGGCGATGCGGTTGCCTTTGTGGTCGCCGACAGCCGTGCCTTGGCGCAGGATGCCGCCGAACTGATCGAGGTCGATTATGACGGCGAGGACGCCGCCTCCGGCACTGCGACGGCGCTTGCGGAGGGCACGCCGCTGGTCTGGCCGGAACTCGGCTCCAACCGCGCCTTCACCTATCATATCGGCGACAAGAGGAAGACGGACGCGGCCTTCGCCGGGGCCGCTCACGTCACGCGCATCGAATTCGTCAACAATCGGCTGGTCTGCAACTACATGGAGCCGCGCTCGGCGATCGGCGAATGGAATGTCGGGGAAAACCGCTTTGTGCTGACCACCGGGTCGCAGGGCGTGCATTCCATGCAGTACATCCTGGCCAGCGTGTTCAAGATCAAGAAGGACCAACTGCGCGTCATCACGCCCGATGTCGGCGGCGGTTTCGGGCCGAAGAGCTTCGTCTACCGCGAATATCCGCTGGTGCTAGAGGCGGCGAAGCGGCTTGGCCGCCCGGTGAAGTGGGCTGGCGACCGCACCGAGCACTTCCTCACCGACGCCCAAGGCCGCGACAATGCGGTGACGGCCGAAATGGCGCTCGACAAGGACGGCCGCTTCCTCGGCATGAGGGTCGAGCTGCTTGCCAATATCGGCGCCTACATCTCGCAATATGGCCCTTTCATTCCCTATATCGGCGTCACCATGTCGACCGGCGTCTATGATATCAGGGCGCTCGATGTCTCGGTGACCGGCCTCTACACCAACACCTGCCCGGTCGACGCCTATCGCGGCGCCGGGCGTCCCGAGGCGGCGTTCCTGTTGGAAAAACTGGTTGACGCCTGCGCTCATGATCTCGGCCTGCCTGTCGAAGAGATCCGCCGCCGCAACTTCATCCGGCCCGAGCAGTTTCCCTATCGCACGCAGACGGGCCGTCTCTACGACAATGGCGAATTCGAAGGCCATATGGACCGCGCCATCGAACGGTCGCAGTGGAAGGCGTTTCCGCAGCGGCTGGAACAGTCCAAAGCCGGCGGCAAGATCCGCGGCATCGGCATGGCCACCTATATCGAGGCCTGCGCCTTTCCGGGCTCGGAGCCGGCCTTTGTCGAGCTCAATGGCGACGGCACGGTGACGCTGAAGATCGGCACCCAGACCAACGGCCAGGGGCATGCCACCGCCTATGCGCAGTTCCTGTCGGAAAAACTCAATCTCGATATCGACAAGATCCATGTCCGCCAGGGCGACACCGACGAATTAAAGGCGGGCGGCGGCACAGGCGGCTCGCGCTCCATTCCGCTGGGGGGTGTCTCGGCTTCCCGCGCCGGCGAGGATCTGGCCAACAAGATCAAGCGCATCGCCGCCGACGAGCTTGAGGCCTCGGCCGGCGATATCGAATTGTCCGATGGCGTTGCCCGCATCGTCGGCACCGACCGGAGCATCGATTTCTCGAGCATCGCCAAGGCCGCGAAGACGCCGGATGACCTTAAGGGGTTCGGCGAGTTCGTGCAGGACGAGTGCACCTATCCGAACGGCACCCATATCTGCGAGGTCGAGATCGATCCCGACACCGGCGCGACCGAGATCGTCAGCTACACCATCGTCGACGATTTCGGCGTCACCGTTAATCCGATCCTGCTCGCCGGCCAGGTGCATGGCGGCGTGGTGCAAGGCATCGGCCAGGCGTTGACCGAGAACACCATCCATGGCGAGGATGGGCAGCTCTTGACGGCGAGCTTCATGGACTATGCCATGCCGCGCGCCGACAATTTCCCGTTCTTCCATTTCGAGACCCGCAACGTGCCTTCGACCACCAATGCACTGGGCATCAAGGGCGCGGGCGAGGCCGGCACGATCGGCTCGACACCGGCGGCGCTCAATGCCGTCACCGATGCGCTGTGGCGCGCCTATGGCATCAGGCATATCGAGATGCCCGCGACGCCGGCGCGCATCTGGGCCGCGATCAGGGGCGCATCGCCGACGTGACATCAGGGGCGGAACCAGGAACGACGGGAGGCCACGGCACGCTGAGGGGCATCGCGCTGAAGATCGTGTCCGTCGCGGTCTTTGTCGGCATGCAAACCTGCATCAAGGCGGCCGGTGACGTGCCGGCGGGGCAGATCGTCTTCTTCCGCTCCTTCTTCGCCATCTTCCCGATCATTGCCTTCCTGGCATTGAAGGGACAGCTGCCGACGGCATTCGTCACCAAACGTCCCTTCAACCATGTCGCGCGCGGCGTCGTCGGCGTCGGCGCCATGGGGCTGGGCTTCTTCGCGCTCACCAGGCTGCCGTTGCCGGAGGCGATCACCCTGAACTATGCGCAGCCGCTGTTGGTCGTGGTGTTCTCCTCGGTCTTCCTTGGCGAGTCGATCCACGTCTATCGGTGGAGCGCGGTCGCCGTTGGTCTTGTCGGCGTGCTCATCATTTCCTGGCCGGAGCTGACGCTGCTCAACTCGGATGAAGGGCTCGACGACCAGGAGGTCCTGGGCGTCATGGCTGCGCTGGTGGCCGCGGCGATCTCGGCGGTCGCCATGCTGCTCGTGCGCAATCTCGTGCAGACGGAGAAGACGGCGACCATCGTCCTGTGGTTCTCGTCGACGGCCAGCGTGCTCTCGCTGCTGACACTGCCTTTCGGCTGGCAAGCTCTGACGCCGACGCAAGCCGCGCTGCTCGTCATGGCCGGCTTCTGCGGCGGCCTCGGCCAGATCCTGATGACGTCGGCCTATCGCCACGCCGAGGCCTCGGTGGTGGCGCCGTTCGAATACACCTCGATGATCCTCGGCGTTGTCGTCGGCTATTTCATTTTCGGCGATGTGACCTCGCTCAACACGCTGATTGGCGGTGCGATCGTGGTGGCCGCCGGCATCTTCATCATCTGGCGCGAGCGGCAACTGGGCCTGGAGCGCACGCGAACGCGCAAGGTGACGCTGCCGCAGGGGTGAGGAGAGGTCCGCGTAGCGGACGGAAAGCCAATTGCTTGGCTTTCCGAACGACGAACGCCCGGAGCGAAGGGCCGGTCTCCTCAGTTACGACCGTTCGCTCCGCTCCTTCGCCAGCCGCACAAGCACCGCACGAGTCTGCTCGTCGGCCGGGAAGAAAGACTCGATCGCCAGTTCCGACAAGGTCACGTCGATCGGGGTGCCGAAAACGGTGATGGTGCTGATGAACGACAGCACCTGATCGCCATGGGCGAGCCTGAGCGGATGCACGATGGCATTCGGCTCGACGGGTGTCGGCCTGCTGCCCTTCAGCCCGGACGGATAGCTGCGCAGCTCGCGCTCCAATTCGACCAGCACCGGGTCGCCGCTGGCATCATTCTGGTGTTTGAGACGCTCAAGCAGATGCGTGCGCCATTCCGCGAGATTGACGATGCGCGGTGCGATGCCGCCGGGATGCAGGGAAAGGCGAAGTACGTTGACCGGCGGCGTCAGCAGCGAAGCCTCGCTGACATCGGCAAGGAAGGGAGCGATCGCGGCATTCGCCGAGACCAGGTTCCAGTGCCGGTCCACGGCCAGCGCAGGGAAGGGCTCGTGTCCCTTGAGCACGATCTCGACCGCTGCCATCGCCGGCGCCAGCGTCGTGTCGCTGAGCGGCCGTTCGCTGAAGCTCGGCGCGAAGCCGGCGGCCAGCAGCAGCTGGTTGCGCTGCCTCAGCGGGATCGAAAGCTGCTCCGCCAGATGCAGCACCATGTCGCGCGAGGGCGCGGCGCGCCCGCTCTCGACGAAGGAGAGATGCCGCTGCGAAATCTCGGCCTCCGTGGCGAGGTCGAGCTGGCTCATGCGGCGCCGCGTGCGCCATTCGCGGATCAGACTGCCGGCGGAGGTTTGGGCTGATGTCATGTGAAATGGTTAGGCTGACGGGGGCGGCATTTCAATTACCAGCGAGGTTATGGCGATCTACGAGAGTGCCCGCAGCTTCGCCTTCACCTCGAGAAAATCCCGCCATGCCAGCTTCTTGTGCGCCGGTGTGCGCAGGAGATAGGCCGGATGCAGCGTCGGCATGGCCGGAATGGCGATGCCGGAGGCGGTGGTGTGGACACGCCAGTTGCCACGCAGCCGCAAAATGCCTTCCGAGGTGTTGAGCAAGGTCTTGGCCGACGGGCCGCCGAGATTGACCAGCACCTTGGGATTGACCAGCTCGATCTGCCGCTCGATGAACGGCCGGCAGATCTCAGTCTCGTGCGGCGTCGGCGTGCGGTTGCCCGGCGGCCGCCACGGGATGACGTTGGCAATGTAGACCGAAGTGCGGTCGAGCCCGATCGCGGCCAGCATGCGGTCAAGCAGCCGGCCCGAGCGGCCGACGAAGGGCAAGCCCTCAATGTCCTCGTCGCGGCCCGGCGCTTCGCCCACCAGCATCACCGCGGCGTCCGGGTTGCCGTCGGCGAACACCAGGTTCTTGGCGGTGGCCTTGAGATTGCAGCCGTCGAAGGCAGCCATGTGCTGGCGCAACTCGTCCAGGGTCGTTGCGGTTGTCGCCAACTGGCGCGCAAGCGCCGCCTGAGCCTCGTCTGGCACCGCGGCGACCGATGAACGCGCCGGCGGCGCATCCGGTACGTTGCTTGCATCCAGTCCGGGCGGTGCCGCTGGCCGCTCCGCCGCCTTCTCCTCGTGAGGTGGCGCCACCGGCGCCGGTGCGCGCTCGACAGATCTCGGCGCCGCCTCGGCGAAGCGATTCACCGGGGCGTCTTCCAGCGCCTCGTCGACGCCGGCGCTGGCATAGAAGGCCAGGATGTCGGCAATATCGGTCGGGCTATTGGGGGACGCGGCAGTCATGGCGCGCACATTCATCCGCACGACTGCAATTTGCAAGACCGGCGGCTTACCCTATCCCGTCGGGATGCGCGGATCCTGCACCAGATAGAAGGTCCATCGCGGCGTGTAATCGGTCATCAGGAACTCGAAGCTGACGGTCCTCAGCGGGTCGACCTTGCCGTTCTTGAACAGCAGCCGGTCATAGGGCTCGAACTCCCGGTCGAAATCGGCGAAATTGCTCGACCAGATATTG
Organism: Mesorhizobium sp. 131-3-5; assembly: GCF_016756575.1. Taxonomy (NCBI): domain Bacteria; kingdom Pseudomonadati; phylum Pseudomonadota; class Alphaproteobacteria; order Hyphomicrobiales; family Phyllobacteriaceae; genus Mesorhizobium; species Mesorhizobium sp. 131-3-5. The sequence continues at coordinate 5,316,453 of NZ_AP023254.1, read as the reverse complement.
TCGGGCGTCTTGTTGCGTTGGTCGAAGGAAAACCCGTCTCCAAACACGCTCGGCTGATCCAATATCTCCTGAAGTTCGAACTGGAATTCGATCCAGGCCTGGCCGCTGTTGTTGAGCACGTTGATGCGCATATACATGATGCCATTGGCGAATTCGCCCGCCTTGCCGAATGTCTGGATCGGCTTGGTCGTGCGGATGGTCAGCGTCACCGGTGTTGCCGAATTCAGCTCTTCGGTGATGACCAGCGGATCGTCCTTGGTTCCGATGCCGGAGGCTCCGGTGATGCGGAAGCCGCCAAGCTCGTCGGAGAAGGAGTAGGCGCCTGTCGCCCAGACCTTCACCTCGTTCGTTGTGGCGTGCCCCGGTGCCGACGTCAGAAGGGCCAGAAGAATCGCCCGGCAGGCCCGGCCGGGCGGGAAAAGAAAGCGCGTCGAAGAAAAGCCCGCTGGCCCAGGAAAGCGCATGGCGGGAAGTATGGCCGATAAGCAAGCCGCCGAACAATTAAAAAACGCAGGCGTGGCCGGTCTTACCGGGCGCAAATGCCTGCCCCGCCGCAAGATGCGCGACTTTTTGGCCAAATCCGCATTGTCACGTCTGCGCCGGTTTCCTGTCGCCAATTGATGCGCTATGCAGCGCAGGAGCCAGCAAGATACGCAACAGCGGCAAGCCAGTGCGGAGGGGTTGATGAGCGATATCGAACGCGAAAGCATGGAATTCGACGTGGTCATCGTCGGTGCCGGTCCGGCCGGCCTTGCCGCGGCCATCCGCCTCAAGCAGGTCAATCCCGAGCTTTCCGTCGTCGTGCTGGAAAAGGGCGGCGAGGTCGGCGCCCATATCCTCTCCGGCGCCGTGGTCGATCCGATCGGCATCGACCGGCTGCTGCCCGGTTGGCGCGAGGAGGAAGGTCACCCGTTCAAGACGCCCGTCACGGCGGATCATTTCCTGGTGCTCGGCCCGGCTGGCTCATTCCGCCTGCCCAACATATTGATGCCGCCGCTGATGAACAATCACGGCAACTACATCGTCTCGCTCGGCAATGTCTGCCGCTGGCTGGCCGGCAAGGCCGAGGCGCTCGGCGTCGAGATCTATCCGGGCTTTGCCGCCGCCGGCCTGCTCTACAATGAGGAGGGCGCCGTCACCGGCGTCGTCACCGGCGACATGGGCGTCGAGAAGGACGGCACGCATGGGCCGGGCTTCGCGCCGGGCATGGCGCTGATGGGCAAATATGTGCTGATCGGCGAAGGCGCGCGCGGCTCGCTCGCCAAGCAGTTGATCGCCAAATACAAACTCTCCGATGGCCGCGAGCCAGGCAAATACGGCATCGGTCTCAAGGAACTCTGGCAGGTCAAGCCGGAGAACCACCGGCCGGGCCTGGTCCAGCATTCCTTCGGCTGGCCGCTCGACATGAAGACCGGCGGCGGCTCCTTCCTCTACCATCTCGAGGACAACCAGGTGGCGGTCGGCTTCGTCCTCCACCTCAACTACAAGAACCCGTATCTGTCGCCCTTCGAGGAATTCCAGCGTTTCAAGACCCATCCGGCGATATCAGGCACGTTCGAGGGCGCCAAGCGACTCGGCTATGGCGCACGCGCCATCACAGAGGGCGGCTGGCAGTCGGTGCCGAAACTGTCCTTCCCAGGCGGCGCGCTGATGGGTTGCGCCGCAGGCTTCGTCAACGTGCCGCGCATCAAGGGCTCCCACAATGCCGTGCTGTCGGGCATGCTGGCTGCCGATCATGTCGCCGAGGCGATCGGCGCCGGCCGCGCCAATGATGAACTCACTTCCTACGAGCAAGCCTGGCGCGCGACCGATATCGGCAAGGATTTGAAGAAGGTTCGCAACGTCAAGCCGCTGTGGTCGCGCTTCGGCACCATCGTCGGCGTCGGTCTTGGCGGCCTCGACATGTGGCTGAATACGCTGTTCGGCATCTCGCCCTTCGGCACGCTGAAGCACGGCAAGGCCGACTATGCCACGCTCGAGCCCGCTGCCCAGCACAAGAAGATCGCCTATCCGAAGCCCGACGGCGTGCTGACCTTCGACCGCCTGTCCTCGGTGTTCCTGTCCAACACCAATCACGAAGAGAACGAGCCGGTCCATCTGCTGGTCGGCGACATGGATCTGCAGAAGCGGTCCGAGCACGATGTCTTCGCCGGGCCTTCGACACGCTATTGCCCGGCCGGCGTCTATGAATGGGTCGACAAGGACGGCAACGCCGCCGCCGATCCGGCGGCAAAGGACGTCCGCTTCGTCATCAACGCGCAGAACTGCGTCCACTGCAAGACTTGCGATATCAAGGACCCGAACCAGAACATCAACTGGGTGCCGCCGCAGGGCGGCGAGGGGCCGGTCTACCAGGGCATGTGATCTCGCGCGGCAGGGCGGTTTCGGCCTCGGCGGCAAGAAAATGCAGGTAGGGCTGGCCGCGAGGGCATGCAGGCCAGCAGAAACGTTGAAACGGCCACCGGTCTATGGTTCCTTCTCTGGAGATAGGGAGAAGGCCGATGCGCCGGACAGTTCTGACATGCCTCGTCGCCATCGGAGCGCTGTTTGCGCCACAGGCCTCGGCCGGCACCAGGGCAGTGGTCCAGACGCGGACCTACGACGTCACCGGAAGCTCGGGCACCGCCCTCGTCGACGCGATGGACAGAAAAGGCCCCCGGCACGGCTTCATGACGCATGCCATCGCCACAACTTCCTATACCGTCGACTGGGACCTCGACGCCGGCCAGGGCAACGGCTTCTGTCGGATGCGAGGGGTCAATGGCACGCTGAATCTTTCCTACACCTTCCCGCGCCTTGCCTCACCCGCGACGTCGGCGCTGAAGAGGCGCTGGAACAAGTTTTTCGCAGGTGTTCGCGCCCATGAGGAAACACATGGGCGCATCGCCAGGGAGATGATGCGCGCTACGGAAAGGTCGATAACCGGCCTGCAAGTCGTCAACGACCCGTCCTGCTACAAGACGCGCCGCGAGGCGCGGCTGCGCATCCAGGCGATCTATGCCGAATATGAGGCCAAACAAAACGCCTTCGATCGGCGCGAACACAGCGATGGCGGCCATGTCGAGCATCTGATCGCTGCCTTGACCGGAAAACCTTGAACCAGGGCAATTCCAGGAAAAGTGTAAAACGGTTTTCCCGGGAAAAAGCGCCGTAGCGATTTCCCTTGGGAATTGCGTTAGAACAAGGACTAGACCCCTCGCCATCGCGGGTCCTTGCCGCCAGCCCGCTCGATTGGCGTGTCAGCTTTGCGGCTTCACCGAAAAGTCGCTCGCCGCGAGCGCGGTGGCGTGGTCATTCTCAGGCTGCTTGTCGTCTGGCCTTAGCGTGAACTCGACCAGCACCGGCAGATGGTCGGAGCCGGTGTCCTCCAGCCGCTTGGAAGACAGGAGCGTCAACCCGCCCTTGCTGAACACCTGGTCGATCGGCAGGCCCGCATAACGGCGCAGGATGTCGGGCAGTGTCCGGTGGATCCAGGTCGGGCCGGCGGAAGGCATCACTGTCAGCCCGCCGAGAGCCGCGACCCGCCGCACCGCAGCACTCCACGGCACGGCGTTGCAATCGCCGGCCATGATCGCGGTCTCGCCCAACCCGGCCAATGTCTGCGCCAGTTCGCCGATCTGCCAGTATTGCTCCTTCGGCCACGGCCAGCTCAAATGGATCGCGGCGACATCAACGTCGATCCCGCCGAAGTCGATGGTGGCGGTTGCCATCGCTCCGCGCGGCTCGCAGCGCGGTGTCGTGCCGGCCACGAACGGCCGGCGCGACAGCAACGCCACCCCGAACATGCCGTTCGGGTAGGGGCACAGGATACGGTAAGGATAGGCGCTGGCGATGGTGCCAAGCTCGGTCGTCCACATCTCCGACACCTCATCGAGGGTGATTACGTCCGGGTTGGTGCGGCCGATCAGGGAGAGCACTTTCTTCGGTGTCGGGTTGTTGAAGCGCAAGTTCATCTGCAGCAGGCTGTAGACGGCCTGATCGGTGGGCTTGGCAACCGCCGGTTGCGGCCAGAGCCTCGGCAGGGCGCTTGCCGTCGTGGCCAGGCAGGCGATGGCAAACAGCAGCCCCGCTGCCGCTTGCAGCCGAAACGAGCTGGCAAGCAGCGGCAGTGCCAGAAGCGCCATGAGCACGCTGAAGTGAATGCGGAAATGCGAGAAGGAATCGAAAGCCGGATGCAGCGTGCAGAAGAATCCGGCCAACAGCGCGGCCGATAGCGCCGTCATCGCCAGGAATGCCAACCCAGCCATCATTTTCAAGCGCGCGCCTGTCATCATCGAGGTCGTGTCTGCCGAATGCCGCCTGACGATCCGTTCCATCTGCTTATCGGCCAAATTGCGGGCCGGGCAAGACGACGAAATGCCTCGCCCAGGCGCTGCGGCCGCCTATTGGAACGCTGTCTCCGAAAAGCTCCGGAGCTTGCGCGAATGCAGCCGCTCCATCGGCATCTCGGCCAGCTTCTCCATCGCCCTGATGCCGATGGTAAGGTGCTGCGCCACCTGGCGCTTGTAGAACTCGGTCGCCATGCCAGGCAGCTTCAATTCGCCATGCAGTGGCTTGTCGGAAACGCACAGAAGCGTGCCATAGGGGACACGGAAGCGGAAGCCATTGGCGGCGATCGTCGCCGATTCCATGTCGAGCGCGATGGCGCGCGACTGCGACAGGCGCTGCACCGGTCCGCGCTGGTCGCGCAGTTCCCAGTTGCGGTTGTCGATGGTGGCGACCGTGCCGGTGCGCATGATGCGCTTCAGGTCGTAGCCGGACAGCCCGGTGACTTCGGCGACCGCCTCCTGCAGCGCAACCTGGATTTCCGCCAGCGGCGGGATCGGCACCCAAACCGGAAGGTCGTCGTCCAGCACGTGATCCTCGCGCACATAGGCATGCGCCAGCACATAGTCGCCGAGCGCCTGGGTGTTGCGCAGCCCGGCGCAGTGGCCAAGCATCACCCAGGCATGCGGCCTCAGCACTGCGACGTGGTCGGTGATCGTCTTGGCATTGGAAGGGCCGACGCCGATATTGACCATGGTGATGCCGCCGTGGTTCGGCTTTTTCAGGTGATAGGCCGGCATCTGCGGCAGGCGCTGCGGCCCAACGCCTTCGCTGGGCGAACTCTGCCCGGCCCTGGTCACGACATTGCCAGGCTCGACGAATTCCGCGTAACCGCCGCCGCCCTTCTCCATCAGGTCGCGGGCGCGGGCGACGAATTCGTCGATGTAGAACTGGTAGTTGGTGAACAGCACGAAGTTCTGGAAATGCTGCGGGCTGGTGGCCGTATAATGCGTCATGCGGTGCAGCGAATAGTCGATGCGCTGCGCCGTGAACGGTGCCAACGGCCTTGGTTCGCCGAAGGCCACCTCGAACGTGCCGTTGGCGATCTGGTCGTCGGTGCCGTCGAGATCCGGCACGTCGAACAGGTCGCGGATCGGCCGCTTGATGCGCTCCGCGGCGGCTCCGTCGACGTAAGTTCCCTCCAGGAAGGCGAAATGCAGCGGAATTGGCGTGGTCGATTCCGAAACCGTGACCGAGACACCGTGGTTGCGCATGATCAGGCGCAGCTGTTCGACCAGATAGCTCTCGAACAGGTGCGGCTGTGTGATCGTGGTGGCGAAATGGCCGGGTGTCGGCATATGGCCGTAGGCCTGGCGCGAGTCGACCTGCGTGAACGAACTCGTGGTGACGCCGATCTCGGGATAGAAGGCGCGGTAGCGCTTGCTGCTGTCGCCGCCGGCGGCCGCCAGGGCCGAGAAGGCGTCGCGCAGGAACTTGGTGTTGCGGTCGTAAAGCAACTGCAGTGCGGCAACGGCTTTTTCGGCGCTGTCGAAGCTTTGCCGGCCAAAAGGCTCCGGCATGACGACAGATTCGATGGCTTGAGGGTAGATTCGCTTTTCCATGGCTCAATATAGAGACTCGGACGAGCGGTTGGGAGGGGTGTCGCTGCCGAAGGCGCCCAAAGCGCCATTTTTCTTTATCCCCGCTGCAGGCTGACCAGCAGAACGAAACCCACGCCGGACTTCCTCAGGGCCGGCGCCTCGATCGTCGAGCCGGCATCCGCGCGCATCATCGGCACCGCCAGGACCGGCGCGGCCAGGAGCACCAGGATGAGCGCCGCCCGCGGCAGGAGCCGAAGGGTCTTGAGAGTGTTGGCGGCGATGCGGGTCATGATGTCTGAGCTTTTCTTTTCGAGGTCCGGGTTTCTTTGTTTCAGTGACGAAGGTTGGTCGGGCAGGCGAGGCGGCACATTCTGGTGACTTCGTCCCAGGAGCGGGGAGAACGGCCCGCTTCGGCGACGAGGATGGCGAAGAACATTCCAAACAGGCTCATCAGCAGGCAGACGATGGTGAAGCGGCGAGCAAGCATTGGGGTCGTGTCTCCTTCAACACGCCGGAGAATGCCCCAACGCCTCTGAACCGGCTCTGATGCCGGCGTTCATCTGCGGTTCAAATTGATTGACGGGATCTGGGCGGGTCGTCGCCGGCCGGCCGGCCACCGGCAGCGGGGGCAAGAGCCCCAGGGCTTGACGTGCCGGTGAAACGAAAACGGGGCCCGTCGGGCCCCGTTATGGATGTCGCAAGGATAGATCGATCAGAGCTTGTGCCAGGTCTGGCTCTTGCAGATCAGTCCGCCAAGCACGCAGCCGCTCATCTTGAGAGCGGTGCCCGACAATGTCGCCTTGCCCGAATAGGTCTTGTCGTTTGCAGGGTCGGTGATGCTGCCGGCATATTTGTTGTCGCCCGCCGCCTTGAGCGAGCCGATCGTCTTGCCGGCATATTTGCCCGATTTGAGCGTGATGGAAAACGAGCCGCTGCCTGAAATGGCCGCGGTATCGCCGGCTTGCGTTTTCCAATTGCCCTCGATCGGATCGGCCCACGCCGCACCCGCGATGATCAATGTGGCTGCAAGAGCCAGGCTCACTTTTCGAAACATGTTTTGCTCCCTTTGGATAGCCGGCCGAATTCTCCGCCTCGCCGGTCTGCCGCTTACGCAAACGTAAGCTAATCCAGCTCCCGGCAAAACAAAAGCGGTGCCGCAACGGAAGACTTTGGGATTTTGAAGCCGCCTGAATTGGCTCCGTCGGCGAGGAAATGAAAACGACCGGCACGTGCTGTTTGTTTCCCGTGGTTAGCGGAGTGTTGATCCAGGCTCGAAAAATTTTCGTCGAATTTGACGAAAATCGGCTGAATTGCTGACTTCGTATCCTTAACGAATTTCCGCGTTTACCTCTTGTTTTAGCTTTGTTTTCTTCAAATTAAGCACGCCATTTAACGACGGATTCAAGCCTGATCGGCATCCTCGGAAGCATCGAAAGAGCGGCCCGGACAAGACGAACGGAGGCAGCTCTCGGGAGCCAGACAGGGGACTAAAATGGCACGTTTTGAAATGCTTGAAGCAGGTTTCGGCGCCATGGGGGCAACTGCCCAGGCCGACATTCTTTTCGAACTGGGCATGATGTATGCGACCGGCCGCGATTGCGAAACCGACGTCGTTGCCGCCCACAAATGGTTCAACATCGCCGCCATAAAGGGCTCGGCCCGCGCCGCGGAACTGCGCTCGGAACTGTCGGCCGCCATGTCGAAGGTCGAGATCGCCAAGGCGCTGCGCGAAGCCCGCGAATGGATGACCATGCACTGAGTTTCGGCAGACGGGGACGCTCCGGCCAAGACCGCTCCAAGACGGTCGGGCCAAAACAGGGATAAGGCTGCGCAGACAGCCAGGCCACGGGCCATCAACAACAAGAATGCGGCATGCAGGATCGGCCAAGCCGTGCGACGGACCATGACCCCGAAAAGTATCCGTTCTTCGGATCATGGCAGGGAAGACAGGGAAGGCTACGTTGGGGTTCGCGGCGCGGGGGCGCTGGGAAACCGCCCGATAGGCAAAAAAAGCCACGACCAGCCGGAACAAGGCTGGCGTGGCTTTTTGCGTGGATGAGGGCTCGCAGGCCCAATCGAGTGGCGCCAATGCGCCTAGACAGGCCCAATGAAGGATGAAATTGTCCCGCCTCTCTGGAAGAAGCGCGGCCGGGGGCCGCGCGTGAGTGGAGGAGTTCTATTGCCATGAAAAAAATGAGTATTTTGAGCGCGGCCATTTTCGGCCTGATGATGAGTGCGCCCGTCGCATTCGCCGACGACATCACCGTCTCGGTGGTCGGCCCGATGACCGGACAGCTCGCCACCATCGGCGATCAGTTCAAACAGGGCGCACAGGCCGCCGCCGATGCCATCAACGCCGCGGGCGGCGTCAACGGCTCGATGATCAAGCTCGATATCGAGGACGACCAGTGCGATCCCAAGCAGGCCGTGTCGGTCGCCAACCGCATCGTCGCCAACGGCGTCAAGTTCATCGACGGCCATGCCTGCTCGGGCTCGAGCATTCCGGCCTCGGCCGTCTATGCCGAGGCCGGCGCGCTGATGATGAGCCCGGCTTCCTCGAACCCGGTGCTGACCGACGCGGCCGCCAAGGCCGGCTGGCCGACCATCATGCGCCTCTATACGCGTGACGATGCACAGGGCGCCTTCATCGGCCCGTGGATCGCCAAGAAATATGCCGGCAAGAACGTCGTCATCCTGCACGACAAGAGCGCTTACGGTCAGGGCGTGGCCGATGCCGTCAGGGCGACCATGAACACTGGCGGCCTCAAGGAAGTCTATTATGACGCCATCAATCCCGGCGAGAAGGACTATTCGGCGCTTGTCACCAAGCTGAAGGATCTCAAGGCCGACGTCGTCTATTTCGGCGGCTATCATCCTGAAGCCGGCCTGATCCTGCGCCAGTCGGCCGAACAGAACCTGAAGTTCCAGCTGATCATGCCGGACTCCATCGCCTCGCCGGAATTCTGGCAGGTTGCCGGCCCGGCCGGCGAAGGCACCATGTTCGTCTTCCCGTCGGACCCGCAGGCAAAGCCGGAAGCCAAGGCCGCCGTCGAGAAGATCAAGGCCGGCGGCTTCGTGCCGGAAGGCTTCACGCTGTTCTCCTACGCCGTGGTCCAGGCGTTCGCCGAAGGCATCAAGCGCGCCGGCAGCGACGATCCGGCCAAGGTTGCCGAAGCGTTGAAGAACGGCACGCCGATCAGCACCGTTGTCGGCGACGTCACCTTCGACGAAAAGGGCGACCTCAAGAACGCCAGCTACGACATCAACCAGTGGCATGACGGCAAGTACGCGCCGATCGCGCAGTAATCTCGGGTAATGAGATAATCCAAGGAAATGGCCGGGGTTCGCCCCGGCCATTTTGTTTGCGGTCCGCGAAGCGCTCCGCTTGTCAGCCTGCAGTAGCGGTCGGCGCGCTCTGTTCCTCGACGAACCGCACCAGCACCGTCCCGTCGGTGACCTGCGCTCCTTCCACGGCGATCTCGGCAACCACTCCGTCATGCGGGGCGGCGATGGTGTGCTCCATCTTCATCGCCTCGAGGATCAGCAACGCTTGTCCCTTGATCACCGCGTCGCCTTTCGCCACGCGCACCAGCTTGACCAGCCCGGGCATCGGCGCGCGCAAGCTGCCGGAGGCGGCAGCCGCGTCATCGCTGCGTGCCAAGGGGTCCGATACCGCGAATGTGTAGCCGACGGCGCCTTCGAACACCGTGATGTGGCCAGGCCAGCGGGCGAGGCGGGGAGTGGCGCGGAAATCATGCGAATTGGTGCTGTCATAGGGCGCATCGAGCGCCACCTGGAAGCGCCCGTCCGGCCGCACCGAAACCTTTGCCAGTATATCGGTCTCGCCGAACTTCAGCCGCGTGCGCCGCGCCACGCCGTGGAAATGCGCATAGCCGGAAAGCGACGACCATGGGTCGTTCGATGGCGGCAAGGCTTCCGCACCGGAGGCCGCGAGCGCTGCTGCCGAGACGATTTCGCCGGTCGGCGGCGCGACCCCGGTCAGTGCCGCCTGATGCCTGCCGATCAGGCCGGTGTCGACGTCGCCAGCACAAAAGTCGGGATCGGCGGCAAGGGCGGCAAGGAAACCGGTGTTGACCGTGGAACCGGCGATTTCGGTCCGCGACAGCGCCGCGCCGAGCGCTTCCAGCGCGGCTTGCCTGTCCTTGGCATGAACCACCAGCTTGGCGATCATCGGATCATAGTAGGGGGAGATGGCATCGCCGGCCCGCACGCCGGTCTCGACGCGCATTGTGGCGCCTTCGGGGGCCGCGTCAGGGAACTTCAGATGATGCAGCGTACCCGTTGCGGGCAGGAACCCCTTTGCCGCATCCTCGGCATAGATGCGCGCCTCCAGGGCATGGCCGGTCGGCGCGATCTCGCTCTGCGTCTTCGGCAGCTTTTCGCCGCTGGCAACCCGCAACTGCCACTCGACCAGATCGATGCCGGTGACCATTTCGGTGACGGGATGCTCGACCTGCAGGCGAGTGTTCATCTCCATGAACCAGAAGCGGTCGGCCTTCAGCCCGTGCGAGGCGTCGACGATGAACTCGATGGTGCCGGCGCCTGAGTAGCCGATCGCCTTGGCTGCCTTCACCGCCGCTTCCGTCATCGCCTTGCGCAGCGCCGGCGTCATGCCGGGGGCGGGGGCTTCCTCTATCACCTTCTGGTGGCGGCGTTGCGCCGAGCAGTCGCGTTCGTAAAGATGCACCGCATTGCCGAAATTATCGCCGAACACCTGCACTTCGATGTGCCGCGGCTTGTCGACATATTTTTCGACCAGAACGCGGTCGTCGCCGAAAGCAGCCTTTGCCTCGCGCCGGGCGCTGGATAGCGCCTCGGAGAAATCATCGGGATGCTCGACGCGCCGCATGCCCTTGCCGCCGCCGCCGGCGCGCGCCTTGATCAGCACGGGATAGCCGATCTCGCGTGCCTTGGAGGCAAGCAGCACGATCTCCTGCGCTTCGCCATGATAGCCCGGAACGACGGGAACGCCGGCTTTCTCCATCAGCCGCTTGGCGGCATCCTTCAGCCCCATGGCGCGGATCGAGGCCGCCGACGGACCGATGAAGGTGAGCCCCGCCGCCACCACCTGGTCGACGAAATCAGGATTTTCCGACAGGAAGCCGTAGCCGGGATGGATGGCCTGCGCCCCCGTCGAAAGCGCAGCCGCGACAATCCGGTCCCCGCGCAAGTAACTCTCACCGACAGGCGAGGGGCCGATGTGAACGGCCTCGTCGGCCATCTCGACATGCAGGGATTTCGCGTCGGCGTCCGAATAGACGGCGACGGTGTGCACCCCCATCTTGCGGGTCGTGCGGATGACACGGCAAGCAATCTCGCCCCGATTGGCGATCAGGATTTTGGCGAACATGGAGCCTCCCGGGTTTGCCTCGGGCGGCACCAGCCTGGCCGCCGGCTTACTTCGACGCAGCGATCGCGCAGCCGCCGCTTGCGGTCTTGACCTTCCATTTGGCGAAGCCGCTCTGACAGGCGCGCAACGCCGTTTCCTCCGCGGCCTTCTGCGATGGTGCGTTCAGCTTCACGCTGCAGAAAATGTGGAGATCGACGACGCGCGAATAGAACGTCGTGGCGTAGACCGAATGGCCGCTGGCCGCGATATAGGCGAGGTAGGATTTGTAGCAGGCTTCCTTCGGATCGAGTGACAAGGTCGGGGAAAACCGCTTGTCGCCCATCTTGCCCGCCAGCGATTCCGCCGAACCGGCGCCATGTGTTGCGAATATGAGCAAACTTGCAAGTATCGAGGCAGCCATCCCCCGGCAATATTTCAGTTCCATTTCCACCCTGTCCCCGTTGCATTGCGCGGGACAAGCAGTAACGAATATTTTTCCTCGCCGCCAGTTCGTTGTCGGGGGTTCGAGCTTGCATGTGTTGGTGAATCGGTTGGTCCATACAGTTCAACCCTTCCGGAGCGCAGCAACGGCTTGCCAGTATAGTTCCGCCATGTGCTCGTCGAAGCAGCAGAAGATGACAGATTCAGGCACGGTTTTCTCTTCCATGACCATGGTGACCGTGCCGACAGCGATCTCGGCCGCCTCATCTTTCGGGTAGTGGTAAACACCGGTCGAGATCGCCGGAAACGCCACCGTTCGGCAATCATTGGCGGCCGCGAGTTCCAGCGACCTGCGATAGCAGGAGGCCAGCAGTTCGGCTTCGCTCCTGCCGCCGCCCTGCCAGACCGGCCCGACGGTGTGGATGATATGTCGAGCCGGCAGCTTGTAACCCTTGGTGATCTTGGCGTCGCCTACCTTGCATCCGTTCAGCATCCGGCATTCGAACTCGAGCTCACGACCCGCCGCGCGGTGGATGGCGCCATCGACCCCGCCGCCGCCGAGAAGCGCGGTGTTGGCGGCATTGACGATGGCGTCGACATCCAGCTTCGTGATGTCGCCGGTGTGGATGCGGATCCTGTCCAGCGCCTTGCTCATCGTCACATCCTGAACACGCCGAAGCGCGTGTCCTCGACCTCGGCGTTGAGCGACGCCGAAAGGCTGAGTGCGAGCACCTCGCGCGTCTTCGCTGGATCGATGATGCCGTCGTCCCAGAGGCGGGCGGACGAGTAGAGCGGATGGCCCTCATGCTCGTACTTCATCAGGATCGGCTTCTTGAATTTCGCCTCCTCCTCGGCGCTCCACTCGCCGCCCTTGCGCTCGATGCCTTCGCGCTTGACCATGGCAAGCACGGTTGCCGCCTGTTCGCCGCCCATCACCGAGATGCGGGCGTTCGGCCACATCCACAGGAAGCGCGGGGAATAGGCGCGGCCGCACATGCCGTAATTGCCGGCGCCGAACGAACCGCCGATGATGACGGTCACCTTCGGCACCCTGGCGGTGGCGACCGCCATCACCAGCTTGGCGCCGTCCTTGGCGATGCCGCCGGCCTCGTATTTTCGGCCGACCATGAAGCCGGTGATGTTCTGCAGAAAGACCAGCGGGATCCCACGCTGGCAGCACAACTCGATGAAATGCGCGCCCTTCAGCGCGCTTTCGGAAAACAGCACGCCATTGTTGGCGATGATGCCGACCGGCATGCCGTGGAGATGGGCAAAACCGGTGATCAGCGTCGTGCCGTAGTTCTGCTTGAACTCGTCGAACTCGGAGCCGTCGACAAGACGCGCGATCACCTCGCGCACGTCATAGGGCTGGCGCAGATCGGTCGGCACGACGCCGTAGAGTTCATCCGCCGGATGAAGCGGTGGAATCGATCTCTGTAAGTTCAGGCTTACGGTCTTGTTCCGATTCAGGTTTTTGACGATGCGCCGGCAGATGGCGAGCGCATGTTCGTCGTCCATCGCATAATGATCGGCAACGCCGGAAAGCCGCGTATGCACATCCGCGCCCCCCAGATCCTCGGCGCTGACATCCTCGCCGGTGGCCGCCTTCACCAGCGGCGGGCCGCCGAGAAAAATGGTCGCCTGGTTGCGCACCATGATCGTCTCGTCCGACATCGCCGGCACATAGGCGCCGCCTGCGGTACAGGACCCCATGACGCAGGCGATCTGCGGGATGCCGGCAGCCGACATGTTGGCCTGGTTGTAGAAGATGCGGCCGAAATGCTCGCGGTCGGGAAAGACCTCGTCCTGGTTGGGCAGATTGGCGCCGCCGCTGTCGACCAGATAGATGCAGGGCAGATTGTTCTGCAGCGCGATCTCCTGCGCGCGAAGGTGCTTTTTCACCGTCAGCGGATAGTAGGTGCCGCCCTTCACCGTGGCATCGTTGACGACGACCATCACCTCGGCGCCCTCGACCCGGCCGACGCCGGCGATCATGCCGGCCGAGGAAATCTCCTCGCCATACATTGACCACGCTGCGAACTGGCCGATCTCGAGGAAAGGCGAACCGGTGTCGAGCAATTGTGCCAGGCGCTCGCGCGGCAGCAGCTTGCCGCGTGAAATATGGCGCTCGCGCGCCTCTTCGGAGCCGCCGCGCTCGACGATCGCGGCCTTGTCGGCGATGTCGGCGACCAGCGCGCGCATGCGTTCGGCATTGGCGCGGAAGCTGTCGGAGGAAGGGGAGATCTGGGTTTGCAGGACGGCCATGCTCACACCCCCTCCGCCATGATCTCGCGACCGATCAGCCAGCGCCGGATTTCGCTGGTGCCGGCGCCGATCTCGTAGAGTTTGGCGTCGCGCAGCAGCCGGCCGGTCGGATAGTCGTTGATATAGCCGTTGCCGCCCAGCAGCTGGATGGCGTCGAGCGCCATCTGCGTCGCCTTTTCGGCCGCGAACAAAACGCAGCCGGCGGCATCCTTCCGGGTGGTCTGGCCGCGATCGCAGGCCGCCGCGACGGCATAGACGTAAGCGCGCGCGGCGTTCATCACCGTGTACATGTCGGCGAGCTTGCCTTGCACCAGCTGGAACTCGCCGATCGGTTGGCCGAACTGCTTGCGTTCGTGCACATAGGGGATCGCCACGTCGAGACAGGCTGCCATCAGGCCGATCGGGCCGCCGGCAAGCACGGTGCGTTCATAGTCGAGGCCCGACATCAGCACCTCGACGCCGCGTCCTTCCTCATGCAGCACATTGTCGAATGGCACCTCGACATTCTCGAACACCAACTCCCCGGTATTGGAGCCGCGCATGCCGAGCTTGTCGAGTTTCTGCGCCACGGAAAACCCGGCAAAAGCCTTTTCGACGATGAAGGCGGTGATGCCGCGCGATTTCCGCTCAGGATCGGTCTTGGCATAGACGACCAGCGTGTCGGCGTCCGGGCCGTTGGTGATCCACATCTTGGTACCGTTGAGCACATAGCGGTCATTGCGCTTTTCGGCGCGCAGCTTGAGCGAGACGACATCGGAGCCGGCGCCGGATTCAGACATCGCCAGCGCGCCGACGCGCTCGCCCGAACACAGCGGCGGCAGGAATTTTTCCTTCTGCACCGGCGTCGCCCAGCGGTTGATCTGGTTGACGCAGAGGTTGGAATGGGCGCCGTAGGAAAGACCGACCGAAGCCGAGGCGCGGGAGATTTCTTCCACCGCAATCACATGGGCGAGATACCCCATGCCGCTGCCGCCGAAATCGGGATCGGCGGTGATGCCGAGCAGGCCGAGGTCGCCGAGCTCGCGCCACAGATGCGCCGGAAATTCGTTCTGGCGGTCGATATCGCCGGCGATCGGCGCTATCCTGTCCTGGGCAAAACGGCGTACCAGGTCGCGCAGCGCCTCGATATCCTCGTCATGCCCGAAGCTGAGCGTGTTCGTGTACATGCCGTTCCTCCTCCCGCATGACCCCGAAAATCGACTTCGATTTTCGGAAAGGATCATGCGCAAATTCAAGTGCTACTGCGTCCTTTGCCCGTCCAAGGGACGTGCGGCGCTGTAGGTGTCCATCCTCGCGCCAACCAGGCGCATTGTCATTGAAAGATATGTCGCCGTTACTTCAGTGACCGACAGCCGCTCGCCTGGGCGAAACCAGACGATGACGCCGGTCATCATCTGGATCAGCGCCATGGCCGTCAGGCCGGTGTCCTCGATGCTGAAGTCGCCCGCCTCGGCGCCTTCGCGCAGGATGGTGCGCAGTTCCTTTTCGTAGGCTGTGCGCTGCTTGAGGATCTGTGTCAGCCTGTCGGGCGACAGGCTGCGCAGTTCCATGTTCGACACATGCGTGGCATGCCGGCGCCCGATGTGGAAAGCGATGTGGTTGCGCACATAGGCCGCAAGCTGCTCCGCCGGATCCGCATCGAATGGCCTCGCGCGTTCCCAGGCCTCCCGAAGCCCCTCCATGTGCTCGCGCATCAGCGTGAACAGCAGGTCTTCCTTGGTCGGAAAGTAGCGATAGAGCGCGGCCGCCTGCACGCCGACCTCGGCCGCCAGCTGGCGCATCGACATCGCCTCGTAGCCGTAGCGTGCGATCAGGTTGACCGCCGCTTCGCGGACTGCCGCCTCGGTTCGCTCGCCGTCCGATCCCGTGGTGCGCGCCATGATCGCCTCGTTAATTCGACGATAATAAAACGAACGTTCAATTAATTCAAGAGTGCCAAACTAGTAAATCGATGCGCATGGGCCTATGCGACGATCCTGAAATCTCCAGGCGCGGTCCAGGTCTCGATCTCCTCGACATCTACCCGCGAGACTGAAGCGCCCGCCGGGCCCTGGCGAAGCCGTTCGATCATGGACGAAACCGCCATGTCGGCGCCGGCAAGCCATGCCGTTACCGAGCCATCTCTTTCGTTGCGCACCCAGCCCACCAGCCCAAGCCTTGCCGCTTCGCCTCTCGCCCAGATCCTATAGCCGACGCCTTGCACCCTGCCGTGTACGCGGGCCTGGACGGCCCTTTTCCGATCGTTCATCGTGCGCTCCCTTCCTTAGAGTCTGGCGCAGGATCGAGCGAAGGCAACTGGCTTGAAGGGGACTATCGAACAGAAGCCGAGGCTTGCTCGCAAGGTGGATGACCCCATCCAATAAATAGTTGACTTGGTCAACTTTTACGCAATGATCCACCGAAGTGGAATCTCAGGGAAGGCGCATGACATGCCAGCCGATCGCAGTGCCTTGGTCCGCGATCTCAGATGCTTCAACCGGTTTTATACCGGCCTGATCGGGCTGCTCGACGAAACCTTGACGCACAGCGCCTTTACGCTGACCGAGGCGCGGGTGCTGTTCGAACTGGGTCGTCGACCCGGCCGCATTGCAGCCAATTCCGGCGGCAAGGCAGGCTTTCTGGCACGGGTGCTTCAAATCGACTTCGAACCAGCAGCGTCCGACATTGCCAGGGACCTCCAGCTGGATCCGGCCTATGTCACGAGAATCCTTCGAAAATTCTCTGCCGCCGGCCTCACCGAAACGCGTGCCGGCCCCGATGCTCTGCGCCGGCGCGTCCTCTCGCTCACCATGCGCGGCCAGGTAGCGCTCGCTGCACTTCAGTCGGCCGCGGATCGCGATCTCACCCGCCTGACCGTGGACCTGGGCGACGAGGAAGCCGCCGAGTTGTCGGATATATTGGCACGCGTCAGGCATCTGCTAAGCGCAGCGCCAGCATCCGAACGCCGCGAAAGCGCCTAGTTCCCCCGCGCTGCCGCCAGCGCGCCCGGCAATTCCTCGGCAAAGATATCCAGTTCGTGGTCGAGGCCGACGCTGACGCGAATGCAGCGGTCTAACCCTGGCGCCATCGGCTTGCGGATGAACACATCACGTGACAGCAGACCTTGCAGCACCTTCAGCGCGAAGGGACCGTCATGACCGCAATCGATGGTGACGAAATTGGTCGCCGAGGCCAGCGGCTTCAACCCGTTCTGCTCGGCGATCGCCGCGATGCGCCGGCGCCCGGCAGCCACGCGCGCCACCACCGTCTCGAGATAGGCCTGGTCGGCGAGCGCTTCGACGCCGGCGATCTGCGCCATGCGGCTGACGCCATAGTGGTTGCGGATCTTCTCGAAGTCGCGGATCACCTGGGCCTCCGCAATCGCATAGCCGCAGCGTATCCCGGCAAGCCCATAAGCCTTTGAAAAGGTTCGCATGCGGATGACATTCGGTCGCGAGATATCGATCGGTGGCAGGGCCGAGGCGGGCCCCAATTCGCCATAGGCCTCGTCGAGCACCAGCATGGTGGTCTCCGGCAGCGCCTCGATGAAGCGGATCACCTCGTCCGCTTCCCACCAACTGCCCATCGGATTGTCCGGGTTGGACAGATAGACCAGCGGAGCCTTCTCCTTGACGACCGCCGTGAGCAGACCGTTCAGACTTTCGCGGTCGTTCTCGTAAGGGACTGTCACCAGCCGCCCGCCGACGCCGGCAATATGGAAGTTGAAGGTCGGATAGGCGCCGAGCGAGGTGACCACGGCATCGCCAGGTGCCACATACATGCGCGCCACAAGACTGAGCAGGCCGTCTATGCCTTCGCCGACAACGACGTTCTCGACCGCTACGTCGTGATGCGCGGCAGCCGCGACCTTCAGCTCGTAATTGTCGGGATCGCAATACATCCACTGGTCGCGCGCGACGCGCTCTATGCGGGCGATGACGCGTGGCGACGGGCCAAAACTGCTCTCATTGGCGCCGATGCGGGCACGAAAAGCCCGCCCGCGCTCCCGCTCCTGCGCTTCCGGGCCGACAAAAGGCACGGTCGAGGGAAGTGCTGCGATAAGCGGCGAAAGGGGAGGGCGCAAACGCATGGTGGAAGCTCGCTTGGAAAAGGGGACTTCTTGCTAGCGTGGCCGGCCTAACCGTGCAAGCACCCTGCGGTTTCCAGCCGTAGCGCTGGATTCCGTCACCCCTTTTTGCTAGCGAAGGACGATGAACAATCGTCTGCCGCCCGCCTGGTCCAGGCATCTTAAGGTCCAAATCCTGCCCAAAAAGGCTGGGCCGATGAAAACCGGCCTGCCAACACCGTCGCCGATGCCTAAAATGTCAGGCGCGCAGGACGATGACACGCTGCTGCGTCGGGCCATAGAGTTGCAGAGGGCCAACCGATTGCCGGAGGCTGAGGAATTATGCCACCGCATTCTGACAAGAAAACCCAACCATGCGTTAGCTCTGTATGTACTTGGCACGATAGGGCTGAATTTTGATGACGAGTTGGCCCTGGAATACCTGAGCCAGGCGTGCTCTGAAATGCCCGGTAATCCATACTTTCAATTCACATTGGGCGAATGCTATTTGAAACTCGGTGATTATTTGCCGGCGATAGCGCATTTGCAGCGAGCCTGTGAATTAAAGTCCGATATGGTCGAAGCCCTGTGTGCTTTAGGGCGGGCCTATGTCGATTTTGACAAGGGCGAGATGGCTTTGCCAGTCTACCAAAAAGCGCTTGAGCTAAACCGAGATCACCCCCTGGTCCGAATAGGATTGGCGCGTATTCTGATAGATTTGGGAAGAATGGAGGAGGCGACAGCATATTTGGAAGAAACAATCGCCCGGCGCGAAAACGTGTCTGCTGCCTACATGGCTCTTGTGAACATTCGAAGATTTTCGACCGCGCCGCCGGAGCTCGATTCCATTCTAACCGAACTTAGCAATTCGCCCAACTCAGCTGACGAAGCATATAACCTCCATCAGGCCGCGGGCAAGGTTTTGAACGATCTTGAGCGTTATGACGAAGCGATAGAGCATTACCTGAAAGCAAAGGAGTTCAGGGCTCAAACTTGTGACATTGAGTCCTACCGCAGGTGGGTCGATTCCATGATCGCCTTGTTCGATACGGAGTTGCTAGCGACCAAGGCCGGATATGGCGATCCATCTGAGGTGCCTGTATTTGTGCTCGGGATGCCGCGCTCTGGCACAACCTTGACTGAGCAAATCTGCTCAAGCCATCCAGACGTACACAGCGCCGGAGAACTCACCAAACTGGGCCGAATTGCTGTCTCCACAAATTTGAAGATGGAGTTGGGACCAGCTTTTGGACAAATGGTCAAATTGATGACCGCCGAGCGATCTCAGATTTTCGCTGAAGAATATCTATCCAACTTGCGAATTTATTCGCCGCTCGCATCTCGAATTGTTGATAAGATGCCGCATAATTTTGAAATAATAGGGCTCATTGGTATTCTTTTTCCCAACGCTCGCATAATTCATTGTAGGCGAAGCCCAATTGACAGTTGCTTGTCGTGCTTTGTATCGAGCCTGAAGGGTACTCATACTTATACATCGGACCTCACGACCCTTGGACTTTATTACCGTGAGTATAATCGTCTCATGTGTCATTGGAAGTCTATTATGCCAGGGAGAATATTTGATAATAGCTATGAAGATCTTATTGTGGATCAGGAAGGGCAGTCTCGGCGTCTGATAAATCACCTTGGGTTAGCCTGGGATAACGCATGTCTCCGCTTCTTTGAAAAAGAGGGGTCCGTCAAAACACTTAGCCACTGGCAGGTCCGCCAGCCCATTTACTCGTCGTCCGTTAAGCGGTGGAAGAACTATGAAGGCAAGATCCAGCCGTTGATCGAAGCCTTAGGCGACTTGGCTGACGTTTGACCTCAATAGCGGGCGATGTGGCGAGAATGCCATTACCCCCTCAATCTTACGGTAAAACTTGGGACTTTGGATCTTCATCGCCTAGTCTCTTTTACGAAATGTTTGAGAATAGACAGTCGCGTTTTCTTTAAGTTATCTCGCCCATAGTCGTTGTGAATTTCGCGGACCGATTTTCTGGCAGGCAACTAAAAAACAGGATGCCTAACGCCTGTTCGAGTGTCTGAACGCTTCGAGCGGCCGTGCTTTAGTCTTGTTGAGGAATCTCCTCTGCATCCCCGCGACAGCGATAGCATCGATGCGGTCGCGGAAGGCCTGCGGCCTAATCCACACGACGGAAGGGTCCCTACGGATCGAGTTGCGAGCAGGCACTTGGCAGAGGCGGCGTCCGAATTCGCTTTGCTTGCCGGAGCGCATCTAACGTTCCTCAACGGCTTTTTGCTGGAAACAACATGACAATCGTCCGCTTCCAATTTGGTTGCCAGCGCCTGAAAGCTGGCCCGGCTATGAAACCTAAATTGCCGAAGCCAAATCTGTCCAATGCAGCAAGAGTGAACTCGCTGCCTCGCCTGAGCGGACGATGCGACTCTTGACTGAATTCTTCGCCGCTAGCCTGTAAGGTTGGGTACCTAAAAAAGCTTCGAATGGGCTTAGAATTATAGATTTGGTTGGCCTTTTTTGCTAGCGAAGGACCATGAACAATCGTCTGCCGCCCGCCTGGTCGAGGCATCTGAAAACTCCGTCCGGACCGAAAAACCCGCAGCCGAAAATCGCCCAACTGAAAGCAAGCTCGCTATCCCAAGCGCAGGCCGATGACGCACTGCTCAGGCAGGCTGTCGAACTTCATCGGGCAAATCGGTTGCTGGATGCGGAGGCACTTTGTCAGCGCGTATTGGCTCATAACCCGAGGCATCCTCTCGCTTTGTATCTATTGGGAACCTTTGCGCTCGGCCTGGACGACGAGATGGCCATTCGGTGTTTTGAGCGGGCGGTGGAGGCGGCGCCTCAGAACCCAAACTACCATATGGCATTGGGCGAAACCTATTTGAAAGTCGGCGAGCATGCGGATGCGATCAGGCATTTTGAGCGTGCGTGCGGCTTGAAAGCCGACTGGGTCGAGGCGCTCTGCACGCTGGGCCGTGCCTACACCGAATTCGGCAAGGCCGATATGGCGGTCCCGCTTTATGAGAAGGCGCTCAGAATCAATGGTGGCCATCCTCTTGTCCGAATGGGGTTGGCCAATGCGCTAGTAAGCCTCGGCCGTATGGACGATGCGACAGGTTACATGAACGAGGCGATCAGCCATCGTCAGGATGTCGCCGCTGCCTACAACGGCTTGGTTAGCATCCGAAAATTCACGGAAGAGCCGGCGGAATTCAAATCCATTCTGGCTGAGCTGAAAAATCCGGCGCTTGATGCGAAAAGCATACAGCAGCTCCACTACGCGGCGGGCAAGGTGCTCAACGACCTCAGGCGCTATGACGAGGCGATGGACCACTTCGGGCAGGCAAAACGCTCGGCCCGTCGCTTCGACATGGAGGGTTACCGCCGCAGCGTCGATTTCATGATCGAACTGTTCAGCCCGCAGATGCTGGCGGCCAAGGCAGGTTATGGCAGCTCTTCCGAAGTGCCGGTCTTCGTGCTTGGCATGCCGCGTTCGGGCACCACTTTGACCGAGCAGATCTGTGCCAGCCACCCCGATGCTTATGGCGCCGGCGAGCTGACAAAACTCCGGCGCATCACCAACAGGCTCGCGCCCAAGACGCGCTCGCCGGAGGAGTTGCGCGGATCGATCCTCAATATGACTGTCGACCAGTCGAAGTCCCTGGCCGAAGAGTATCTCACTCACATCAGGCAAAAATCGCCGGAAGCTTCACGAATCGTCGACAAGTTGCCTCATAATTTCGAGCTCATCGGCCTCATAAGGCTCCTTTTTCCCAAGGCGCGCATCATTCACTGCCGCCGCGATGCCATCGACAATTGCCTCTCATGCTATTTCCTGAGTTTCAACGAGGACAATAGCTATGCCGCCGATCTCCACACACTCGGCCTGTATTATCGCGAGTATCACCGGCTTATGCGTCATTGGGATACGGTTTTTCCAGGGCAAATCCTGCACAGTCGCTATGAGGACATGGTCTCCGACCAGGAAGGGCAATCGCGCCGCCTGATAGACCATCTGGGCCTGCCATGGGACGACGCCTGCTTGCGGTTCTTTGACAAGGGCGGTTCGGTGAACACGTTCAGCCGCTGGCAGGTTCGCCAGCCAATCTACACCTCGTCCGTCAATCGCTGGAAGGCTTATGGAAGCGCAATCCAGCCGCTGGTCGATGCGTTGGGGGATCTGGCTGGGGTTTGATTGGGCACGAAAGCTCTCCGGGTGCTGCCGAACTGACATGGACTCTCGTAGCGCGACCATGTGACGGAGATGGCTGAGGCATCGAACGAAACTGTCAGAGCTGCCCCGGTTTCGTCCGCCCGCTCCTGCCGCCCGCAAACTTTCAAAAAAGACAGGCACTCAGCCTGGTGACAGTAAGGCTACATTTTTGACGAGCTGACAAAAAACCCGGCGGTTGCCCGCCGGGTTTCGATTTCGACAAGGCGAAATTGGTTAGAAGTCGCGCTGGAAGCGGAGGATGCCGCCAACGTTGTTCTTCTTGGTCGCGCTGACCCAAACCGAGTCGTTGTCGATGGCGCCCTGGCCAACACGCTGCCAGTCGGCTTCCGCTGTGATCGTGAAGCCGGGAACGACGGTGTAGGCGACGTTTGCCGCGAGGCCGATGTCTTTCCAGTCGTCATACGAGGCCTGAAGGTTGAACGAGGTCTTCTCGTTGAACTTGTAGGTGCCGCCGCCCCACACTGCCCAGTTGCCGCCCCACAGCTTGTAGAAGCCGCGGCCGAGCGCGTCGATGTTATTGGTTGGGTCGTTGAGGTTGTTGTCCGAACCGTAGCCGACCATGGCGAACAGCGACAGTTCGTTGGACACGTTGACGTCCAGGCGAACCTTGCCGGCGACTTCTTCGTAGTTGCTGTCATAGGCGACAACGCCGGTGATGGCGCCCCAGCCCTGCGTCCACTTCAAGCCGCCGACGACATGCGGAACATAGCTGTCGATTGTATCGGAACCTGAGCCTTCTTCGAGCGAGACCACGGCCGACAGGCCATTGCCGGCGTCGAAGTAGTACTGGATGACGTTGGTCTGGAAACCGCCATAGGGGACGATCGTGTCGTTGATGACGTTGCCGGCGTAGCCGATGAACGTATCGAAGGCCGATTCGTCGGCACCGACGCGCAGACCGCCGAGCTGGATCCAGGCGAATTCAAGGGCGCTGCTCTTGTTACCAGCCCGCCAGCCGGCGGTGCCGGCGTTGGGATTTGGCTCAGTTCCGCCCGCGAGCGTTGAGCTGCCATAGTCGCCATAGTTGTTGCCGAAGTTCATGCGATACTCGGTGTAGGTCTTCAACGTACCGAGTTCGGTTTCCTGACCGGTCCAGGTCTTCAGCGTGAAGCGAGTGTTTTTCCAGTACGTCGAGTTGTCGTCGCCGTGCATGTGATCCGTGACGTGATTGACGCCATCGAACGAGCCGGCATCGCCGACGCCGATGTCTTCGCGGACATAGCCGCCGATGCGCAGGCAGGTTTCGGTGCCGGGGATGTAGAAGTAGCCAGCGCCGTAGACGTCGCAAATCTTGACGTATTCAGCGGGTTCCGGCTCGGCGACGACGACGGCGTCGGCGGCGCGCGCACCGGAAACTGCGATCAGGGCCGCAGCGGAGCCGAGAAGAAGGCTCTTGATGTTCATTTTCTGACCTCCAGTCAGAATCGGGAGTAGAGGTCGGCGAAAAACGGATCGAATAGCCGTTTTTCTTTTTATCTCAGATAGATAGCATCATGGGCCGTCGGTGGGACGCAGTTCGCCAAAATCGCTTGCTCGCAAAAGCCTTGGCTGATCCGGTCTTGAAATGCCGCTTCAGCTGCCGTGCATTGGCCTCCGCTTCGACCGCAATACACGCCTTCAAGACGACAGGCAGATGACCCTTGGTCGACGTCACATGGCCTGGTTGATGCGATTCGAAGCGCACAGCGCGAAGCAGGATGGCGGAGAGGATGGGATTCGAACCCACGAGAAGCTTTTGACCTCTACTCCCTTAGCAGGGGAGCGCCTTCGACCACTCGGCCACCTCTCCGTTGCGCCGCTGGATAAAGAAAAGCGCCGGCACAATCAACAAGCCCCAGCCATTATCTCGGAAAAAGAAATCATAATATGGAAAATAGGAGGCGCACCGAAGCCCGCCTTTCCTGGTTTAGGCGGTTCTGCGGCAAATCCCTGGCTAATGACTCGCGGCCTTGCCTTGATTCCGCCAGCCGGTCGTCGGATTCGGCTGGAAATAAGCGCTTGCGGCGGGCCTGATGGTTAACGAGAGCTTTCTGAGTGAGGCCAAATCGTGTCATTTGTGCAACAACGCTGGGGGATAGCAGCCAAACTGCCCTTTCGCCGGTACGATCGTTGTTGAACGCCGCCGCCTCATGGGTAATGTCGGGTTCGAAGGAGCGGCGCGGTGCGCATCTTTTTCGGTAGTGGGGATGGGGCAGGGAACGCTGTCCTTCAGCAAAGAATACCCAGACCCGTTTTTTAACTTTTGACTGGAGGTCAGAAAATGAACATCAAGAGCCTTCTTCTCGGCTCCGCTGCGGCCCTGATCGCAGTTTCCGGTGCGCGCGCCGCCGACGCCGTCGTCGTCGCCGAGCCGGAACCCGCTGAATACGTCAAGATTTGCGACGTCTACGGCGCTGGCTACTTCTACATCCCCGGCACCGAAACCTGCCTGCGCATCGGCGGCTATGTGCGCTATGACATCGGCGGCGGCGACGTCGAATCGTTCGATGGTGCGCTCGCCGTTGATCATCAGGACGGCAGCATCAATCACACTTGGCAGAAGAACGCGCGCTTCACGCTGAAGACCTGGACCGGCCAGGAAACCGAACTCGGCACGTTGAAGACCTACACTGAGACCCGTTTCAACTTCGGCAACACCGCCTTGAGCAATGAGGCCTTCAACAAGGGCGTCTCTCTGAACTTCGCCTGGATCCAGCTCGGTGGTCTCCGCGTCGGTAAGGACGAATCGGCCTTCGATACGTTCATCGGCTACGCCGGCAACGTCATCCAGGATACGCTTGTCCCGTACGGCTCGTTCGACACCAACGTCGTCCAGTACTATTTCGACGCTGGCAACGGCTTCTCGGCCGTTGTCTCGCTCGAAGAAGGCGCTGGCGCCAACACGATCGACAGCTATGTTCCGCACGTCGTCGGTGGCGTGAAGTGGACGCAGGGCTGGGGTGCGATCACCGCGGTTGCCGCTTACGACAGCAACTACGAAGCATGGGCCGGCAAGGCTCGCTTGGACGTGAACGCCACCAACGAACTGTCGCTGTTCTTGATGGCTGGCTTCGGAAACAAGGACGACGTCACGGAGCTGAACACGGGCCACAACTTCTTCAAGCTGTGGGACGGCAGCTGGGCAGTCTGGGGTGGTGGTAGCTACAAGTTCAACGAGAAAACCTCGTTCAACGTGCAGGCCTCCTATGACGATGGCAAGAAGTTCGGCCTGGCGGCCAACATTGCATATGATATCGTTCCCGGCTTCACGGTCACCGGCGAAGTTGACTACATCAACGCGTCCGCCAGCGACTGGCATGGCAAGTTCGATGGCATCGGCGGTATGCTCCGCTTCCAGCGCTCGTTCTAAGGGCTGGTTCCTTACAGGTGAAATCCAGCCCGGGCGCACAAACGCCCGGGCTGTTTTTGTTTCGTGACTGGGTCAACGCAAACGAAGGAAGAGGGGGAATCGGTAGCTGAACAAGTCCGCAGAGTGATTTCGTGGGATTCGCAGATGGGCGGATGAGATCACAACCGCGTGATTAAATCTCTTGAAAGGACGCTTCCAAGCGGATAGGGCTGATCTATCCACTCGGGGGTGAGACGAATTATGACCAACGAAGCGATTCAAGAGGGTAGCCCCCCGGATCCGTTTTCGATGTTTTCTTCTCAGAATTCAAAGATTAAGTACACTTACAACAAGATAAGAGAAGTAAAGTCGTACCGAGTCGGAGAGCTTTTTTCAGCCTATCGAGACATACTGTGGGATGATGGGCGGCATAAATACAATGTCAGCTCTTTCATCGGCGAGATAGACGAGATCCTCCTTGGGGAGCGTTTCAGCGCCTTTGACCAGAGTACCCTTGACAACCTTATCGGCACCTTGCGCCAGCGCGGCAACAGCAACGCAACCATCAATCGAAAGATGGCTGCCCTTAGCAAACTGCTGCGCAAGGCTTACAAGATGGGAGATATCCACAGCCTGCCCGAGTTCCGCCGCCAGAAGGAGCGGGCGGGACGGATTCGCTTCCTCGAGAGGGAGGAAGAGGCAAGGCTGTTCGCTGCCATCAGAAGCCGCAGCGAGGATGCCTACAGGCTTTCCGTCTTCCTGGTCGACACTGGATGCCGTCTCGGCGAGGCGCTCGGACTGATCTGGAACGACATCCAGGAACATCGCGTCTCCTTCTGGATCACCAAATCCGGCCGCAGCCGCACGATTCCGATGACCGAACGGGTCAAGGAAGTGATCAAGCTGCCTCCGACCGAGGGCCGGCGGCCCAAAGGTCCGTTCACCAAGCTTAGCCAGGCGCAATATCGTGCCATTTGGAACGAGGCTAAGGCTGAAGTCGGTCTCGGTGCCGACGATCAGGTCGTGCCTCACATCCTGCGCCACACCTGTGCTTCGCGTCTTGTCCAGGGCGGCATAGACATCAGGCGCGTGCAGATGTGGCTCGGCCATCAGACCTTGTCGATGACCATGCGCTACGCGCATCTGGCCACCAATGATCTCGACGGCTGCGTTGTGGTGCTCGAAACGCCGCGAAGCGAAGAGTCGGCGCGCGACGCCGAAAGCTCTGTGTTCTCGTCACCATTGACCGCGGCTTCCGCGCCAAAGCGGGGCAAGACGAGCGAGGCGGGCGCAGCGAAGCCAGCCAAAGCGTCCGGGAAAAGCTCGAAGGTCAAATAGTTCCCCAAACAGTTCCTAAGGCCTGCATATACTGTCATGGCGGCCCCAGGACCAGGTCTGGTCTTGGGGTCTACTTCGTTTGACGCCCGCGCTCAGCCCGATCAAGGAAGGTCGCTATATCGCTGGGGAGGCTGCCGGTTTCAAGGAACGGCGCGTGGCCCTGGCCGTCGATCGTCATCGCTTCCATCATCTGATGACGCTTTCGCATCCCGTCCAGCGTTTCAGCCGACAGTAATTTCGAATTGGCGCCACGCATGGCGAG
This sequence comes from Mesorhizobium sp. 131-3-5, assembly GCF_016756575.1. Taxonomy (NCBI): domain Bacteria; kingdom Pseudomonadati; phylum Pseudomonadota; class Alphaproteobacteria; order Hyphomicrobiales; family Phyllobacteriaceae; genus Mesorhizobium; species Mesorhizobium sp. 131-3-5. Next base: position 5,289,337 of record NZ_AP023254.1, on the reverse strand, counting down.
CAGGGGAATGGCGGCCAACGCCTCGAACTGTGGCCACAGCGCCGGCAATGGCTGTGACAGGTCGAGATTGGCGACCGTATCGACCAGTTTCGGATCAAAATCCGGCAACAGCCCTTGAGCCGTCTCGCGGTAGAGCGCTCCCACCATCCGCCTCCAGTCGGCGTCGCTGAGCTTGGAAAAATCCTTGCCGTGAACGCTGCGCTGGGCATCCATCGCCTCGGGGAAGGTTTTCGGCCTTGGTGCGCGTTCGAGATAGGACTGGATGTGGGCGAGGCCGGCCGGCTCGATCACCGGCCCGATGTCGTTGAGAACAATGGCTTTCAGCACGGCCGGCCGCAGCGCGCCAAGCACATGGATGATCAGTCCGCCGCGTGAGGTGCCGATGAAAGCGGCCTCCTCGATGCCAAGCGCGGCCAGCCCGGCAAGGATGTCGCTGGCCTCGACGCCGACATTGTAGTGGCTGACATCGGGATCGTAGGCCGACTGTCCGCGTCCGCGATAGTCGAACGCAACCACTTGGCGCGGTACCGGCGATCGCATCGAAAGATAAAGTGCCAGCTCATGAAAATCCCGTGCGTTGCGGGTCAACCCAGGCAGGCAGATGACCGGCCAATGTCCGGACTTCGCTTCGCCATAGACGCGGGCATGAAGTCTCAGCCCGTCAGGCGCGGCGTAGAAGAAGTCGACAAAGGCTTCGGTGCTCGACATCTGAAAAAGATTCCCTGGCCGGATTGTTTTCGACTGCTACAGACGAGTGCAGGATCGGTCAAATGAAGGCCTTTCCTTCTCCCCTTGTCAGGTGGGAGGGGGGGCGCGTAGCCGACGAAAAACCAATCGTTGGCCTTTCGAGCTTCGAACTGTGAGGACCCGATTCGCCGTCGGGCGGATCGGCCACCATCCGGCCCTTCGCAGACTCCCAGCCTTCGGGCGTTGAACCCCTTCAAAAGGTCCACTGGATTTCCCCGCTGCTTGTTGCGTCCCGGCGTTCGGTGGTCTCTCATCGTGCCACCGGCGCGATGAATTCGCTTACGCGAGCCGGCTGCTCACCCCACAAGCGGAGAGGCACCGAGAAGCCTCAACTCCGCCCGTTCACGAGGTCGCCGACGATGTCGTATTTGCCGGAAATACGCATCTTGTAGACTTCGTAATTCTCCATCACGCGCTGCACGTAACTTCTTGTTTCCGTGTAGGGAATCCGCTCGATCCAGTCCACCACCGCATCGATGTCCTTGCCGCGCGGGTCGCCGTACTTCGCCACCCACTGGCTGGCCCGGTTGGGGCCGGCATTGTAGCCGGCGAAGGTCAGCACGTAGGAGCCGTTGAAGCGATCGAGCTGCTCGCCGAGGAAGGCCGAGCCGAGTGTGGCGTTGTAGCCGGCGTCGGTGGTCAGCCGTGCCTGCGAAAACTGCAATCCGGCCTTCTTCGCCAGTTGCTTGGCCGTTCCCGGCATCAGCTGCAGCAGCCCGCGCGCGCCGGCGCTGGATACGGCACCGATGTTGAATTCGCTCTCCTGGCGGGCAATCGCATAGGCCAGCGCCTTGCCCGAACCGGAAATATTGGCCGAATCGGGAATGACGCCGAGCGGATGCGACAACGCGCCGACATCGATGCCGCGCGCGCCGGCGATCTTGCCGACCTTCAGCGCCATGAAATGGTTGCCCTGCTTCTCGGCAAGGACAGCAAGCAGCGCCAGTTCGCCCGGGCTGGTCAACTGGCCGGCAAGGTCGCGATAGAGCGTTTCGGCATAGCGATCATAGTTAGCCTCCTGCAGCCGCTTGATCGCGCTGACCGCCTCGCGGCTGGCAAAATTCTGCCGGTCGGCGGCACTGGGCGTGGGATAGACGATGTTGAGCGCCTGCCGGCCGACACGTTCGGCGGCAAGCTGCCCGTAAAAGGTCGTGCCGTAATTGGCGGCGCGACCAAAATAGTCCTTGGCGTTGCCGGGACCGCCGACTTCCGCGGCACGGCCGAGCCAGTAATAGGCGCGCGACAGGGTCATCGGCCCTTGGGCAAGATCGGCGATGCGCGAAAAATGCGCCGCGGCAAGCTTGGGGTCGTTGAGGCCACGCAGCGCATACCAGCCGGCATGGAACTCGGCCTCGGCCGCATTGGCCGCACTTTCAGCCGCATGCGTGGCGACAATCTTGTACGCCGTCTTCATGTCGCCCTGGTCGACCAGTTCGCGCGACAGCACCCGGCGCTCGACCCACCAGGCATCTGGATCGACCAGAGCCTCGCGGTCCGTCGGCGCCTTCATCACCACGGCGGCGGCGCCGGCAAAATCCTCCTGCTTGCGCAGATATTCGGCCTGCGCGAAGAAATAGCCGGCAGAACGCTGGGATGCCGGGACGGCCGTCAGCCGTTTCAACGCATTCTTGTCGCCTCTGTCGGCCGCGGCCCAGGCCTCGGCAAACTGCTGGGCGCCGGCAAGACCGGCAATGCGCAGCGCGGAATTCACCCGGTCGGCATAGAACATACGGTCCATGCGAAAACGGTGGTCGGCGGCAGGGATCAGACTGCCGAATTCCTTGATCAGCGCCGTCTCGTCCTTGGCTTCCAGGACCGTGGTGCGCCAGAACGGCGACAGCACCGAGCGCGCAGCCTTGACATTGCCCGTCGCCACATAGGCGCGGGCGAGAACCATGACGCCCTCGAACGTTTGCGGCTGGCTGCCATCGAACGCCGCAATGACGATGTCGGGAGCGGGGTTTTCTCGATAGAGCGCCCGCTCGCTGTTCTTGCGCAAGGCAATGGTGCCCGGCCAGTTGGGCAGCATCTTCGCGGCGGCGGCGATGTCGCCGCTCGGAACCTTGTCGCCACCGTAAAGTGCGATCGCCCAGGCCAGAATGTGCTGGTCGAGCGATTGGGCGGGAAGCGCATCGCGCACACCGCGAGCGCCGGGGATATCGCCGGCGGCCAGTGCGTCGAGCCCAGTTTTCAACGGGGCGACGCTGGGTGAGGGGCCCTGCTGCGTACTGTCCTGCGGGCTCGGCATCGGGATCGCCGAGGTGACCCGCGCATCCACGCTGCCGCTGATCGCCACGCCGGGCATAAGCGCTGCGATGGCGCCTAGCAGTGCGAAGAGGTGAGGCCGACGGGTCGGCATGGTCTCGTGTCTTTCCTTATCCCAGCATTCTACCAGCAGGCGAAGATGCCTCGAAGCCTAAACTTAGGTCGTGAAGGGCTCGTAAACAAAGAGTTATCGAGGCCGTTCGAATTGCGCTTGCTGGCACCATGGCGATGCTTGCCGCGCAACCATGTCGAGACTATGGTGCGCCGCTTCGCTTTCGGTTAGAAGGCGCGCACGATAAACTGATCGACAAAACACCGATGCATGTCGCCCAAAAGTGGATACCGGTTTTGGGACAATGACATGCATAAACAAACAAGTCCCAAGGAGTTGGACGACATGCTGAGAGGCTCGCTTACTGCGCTCGTGACACCGTTCGAAAAGAGCGGGCGTTTCGACGAGAAAGCCTTTCGCGCCTTTGTCGAATGGCAGCTCGGGGAAGGCACGACAGGCTTGGTTCCGGTTGGCACCACCGGCGAGTCGCCGACGCTGTCGCATGACGAGCATCGCCATGTCGTCAAGGTCTGCATCGAGGTGGCCAAGGGCCGCGCTCCGGTCGTCGCCGGCGCCGGTTCCAACAACACGGCGGAAGCCGTCGGCCTCGTGCAATATGCCGAAAAGGTTGGCGCCGACGCTGCGCTCGTCGTCACGCCCTACTACAACAAGCCGACGCAGCGCGGCCTCTACGAGCATTTCGCCGCCGTCGCCAAGGCGACCAAGCTGCCGATCATCATCTACAATATCCCGCCGCGTTCGGTGATCGACATGATGCCGGAGACGATGGGCCGGCTGGCGCACGACTTCAAGAACATCGTCGGCGTCAAGGACGCGACCGGTAAGGTCGAGCGTGTGTCCGAGCAGCGGATGACCTGCGGCAAGGATTTCATCCAGCTTTCCGGCGAGGATGCCTCGGCGCTCGGCTTCAACGCTCATGGCGGTGTCGGCTGCATCTCGGTGACCTCGAACGTCGCACCGCGGCTGTGCGCCGAATTCCAGGAGGCGACGCTCTCCGGCGACAGCGCGAAGGCGCTTGAGCTGCAGGACCGTCTCCTGCCCCTGCACAAGGCGATCTTCCTGGAGCCCGGCGTGTCCGGCGCCAAATACGCGCTGTCGAAGCTGGGCAAGGTCGAGAATGTGCTGCGCTCGCCACTGGTCACGGTCGAGGAGTCGACCGCGGCGAAGATCGATGCGGCCATGAAGCACGCCGGCTTGATTAATTGAGGATGAGGCGCCACCTCTCCACATCATGAATCAAGTCAGAAAAGCCGATCCCAACAACAAGACCGTTGCGGAAAACCGCAAGGCGCGGTTTTCCTATGAGGTGCTCGACACGATCGAGGCCGGCTTGGTGCTGACCGGCACCGAGGTCAAGTCGCTGCGCCAGGGCCAGGCCAATATCCAGGACAGCTATGCCTCGGTCGAAGGCGGCGAGATCTGGCTGATCAATTCCTATCTGCCCGAATATCTGCAGGCCAACCGCTTCAACCACGAGCCCAGGCGGCGGCGCAAACTCCTGCTCAACAAGCGCGAGATGGCCAAGCTGTCGCAGAGCGTCGACCGTGAAGGCATGACGCTGGTGCCGCTGAAAATCTATTTCAACGATCAGGGCCGCGCCAAGCTGCTGCTCGCCGTCGGCCGCGGCAAGAAACTGCACGACAAGCGCGAGACCGAGAAACAGCGCGACTGGTCGCGCGAGAAGGGCCGGCTCTTGAAGGAGCGTGGGTGAGAGACATCAGGCGGTAGCCCTCGAAAAGCCAGGTTGGCTTCCAAATTTCGGGCAGGCGCAACCGGCAGGTACCAGGGGGGATCGCTTTGAAGAACCGGATCATCCTCTGGGGATCGATGAGCCTGGTTTTTGCAGCGATGGCCGTGGCCGGCGGCTTCTTTTACTTCCACACCTATTCTCCCGACCGTAACAAATATCCGGTCAGGGGCATCGACGTCTCGCATCATCAAGGCCAGATCGACTGGCGGCGGGCTGCCGCCGACGATGTCGCCTTCGCCATCATCAAGGCGACCGAGGGGGGCGATCATGTCGATCGCGCTTTTGCCACCAATCTACGTGAGGCCCGTGCGGCCGGCATCGCCGTAGGCGCCTATCATTTCTTCACCTTCTGCCGGCCCGGCGCCGACCAGGCGAAGAATTTCATCTCGGTGGTACCGCACGATCAGCCCTTGCTGCCGCCGGTGGTCGATGTCGAGTTCGGCGGCAACTGTCCGCAGCGCCCATCGCCCGAACAGTTGAATGCCGAACTCCAGGCTTTCCTCGGACCTGTCGAGGCGGCGTTCGGCAAGACGGCGATCGTCTATCTGACCGATGAGGCTGAGGCTGCCTATGCCGGGCAGATCGCTGCTCGCCCGCTCTGGCTTCGCTCGCTGCTGGTGGAACCGGACCGCCACGACTGGGTCTATTGGCAGTACCACAACCGGGGCCGCGTGGATGGCATCGAGGGTGACGTCGACCTGAACGTTCTGCAGGGCGGGCCGGCCGTGCTGGCCGCGCTGTCCACAGCATCACCGGGATCGATCCTTCCGGAAGCTCCGCCATCCCCGTGAACTCATTCAGGGGACAGCGCTCACTGCCGCTTTATGCTGCAGCCTGCGAAACCTGCGGCGCCAGCGTCACATTCGCATCGCCCCACTCTTTCAGGGCTGTGATCACCGGCCCCAGGCTTCTGCCACGCGGCGTCAGGCTGTATTCCACCTTCGGCGGCACTTCCGGATAGATCTTGCGAGCAATCAGCCCATCGGCTTCCAGTTCGCGCAGCTGGTTGGTCAGCATGCGCTGTGTGTAGTTGGGAATGCGCCGGCGGATCTCGTTGAAGCGCAGCGTCCCTTCGAACAGATGGTAGAGCACGACGCCTTTCCATTCTCCGTCGATATAGCGCAGCGTTCCCTCCACGCTGCAGCCAGGGCTGCAATCGAGTCGTTCATGGCGAATGCGCGGCATGACGGTATCCTTTTCGACACTATGCGCTTTATATGTGCATTCTTGCGCCTTGCGCACATAATCCGCATCTCTGCCGCATACAAAGCTCAACAGCAATTGCGGAGATCGAAATGCGCGCCGTCGGCTATCAAGTCCCAGCCCCCATCACCGATGAGGCGTCCCTTGTCGACATCGACCTGCCCAAGCCGGAGCCGAAAGGCCGTCAATTGCTGGTCGAGGTAAAGGCGATCTCGGTCAATCCGGTCGACACCAAGATACGGCGGAGTGCCAAACCCGAGGCCGGAAGCTGGCGTGTGCTTGGCTGGGACGCCGCCGGCCGTGTCGTTGCAACGGGGCCGGATGCCACCCTGTTCAAGCCCGGAGACGACGTCTTCTATTCCGGTGCGCTCGCGCCGCAAGGTACCAATGCCGAGTTCCACCTTGTCGATGAGCGCCTCGTCGGCCGCAAGCCCGGCTCGCTCGAGTATGCGCAGGCCGCGGCGCTGCCGCTGACGGCGATCACCGCCTTTGAGGCGCTGTTCGATCGCCTTGACGTGAAGAAGCCTGTCGTGGGTGCCGCGAACGCCATCATGATCATCGGCGGCGCTGGCGGCGTCGGCTCGATCGCGGTGCAGCTTGCGCGCCAACTGACCGATCTGACGGTGATCGCCACCGCATCGAGGCCAGAGACACGCGACTGGGTGCTTGGGCTTGGCGCCCATCATGTCATCGATCATTCCAAGCCGCTGGCTGCCGAAGTCGCGGCACTCGGTATCGGCGCACCGGCCTTCGTGTTCTCGACAACCAACACCGACCGGCACCTGGCCGAGATTGCCGAATTGATCGCACCGCAAGGCCGGTTCGGGTTGATCGACGATCCCCAGACGCTCGATATCAATCCGTTCAAACGCAAAAGCGTTTCGGTGCATTGGGAACTGATGTTCACTCGCTCGCTGTTCGAGACGCAGGACATGGCCGCACAGGGCGAACATCTGAACGAGCTGTCGCGCCTGGTCGACGCAAGCGTCATCCGCACCACCTTGGGTGAAACCTTCGGCACCATCAATGCCGCCAATCTGAAGCGCGCTCATGCGCTGATCGAAACCGGCAAGGCCAAGGGCAAGATCGTGCTGGAGGGGTTTTGAAGGGCGGTGGTTATTTCTGCAGGAACGCCGCGATCTCGCTGAACACGCTGACGAACATCGCCTCCGTCAAAACGCCGGTGTTGGTGTTGTAGCGCGAGCAGTGATAGCTCGAAAACAGCGTGACGCCGCCGGCCGGCAGCTGCCCGCCATGCTTGAACGGATAGGCGGCGACGGGCCCGCCCAGCGCGCGCACGGTCGACTGGTGCGCGATGGACCCAAGCGCCAGCACCGCGCGTAGCTTGGGAAAGCGTGCGATCGTCGGCACCAGGAAGCTGCGGCAGGTCGAGATTTCGGCGCCCACCGGCTTGTTCTCCGGCGGCACACAGCGCACTGCATTGGTGATCGCGGTGCCGACAAGCTCCAGCCCGTCATCGGGCCGCGCCTTGAACTCACCGCGTGCAAAGCCGTGCGCGATCAGCGTCGAGTAGAGCAGGTCGCCGGCATAGTCGCCGGTGAAGGGGCGGCCGGTGCGGTTGGCACCGCGCAGGCCGGGCGCCAGCCCGACGATCAGAAGCTGGACGCTGTCCTCGCCCTGCGGCGGCAGGAAGGTCGGCACCGGCGCGTTGAACCAGGACGGCTCGCGCTGCCGCCACTGCGCAATGAAATCATGCAGCCGCGGGCAGAGCGGGCAGTCGCGACCCGGTTCGGCTTGGGAGAGGGCGGTCAAGGCAACCGGCCTCAGTAGTCGTCCTCATCGACTTCAGCCGGTTCGGGCCGTCGCACGGGCCGCTCGGAAGGATCGCGGCCGACTTCGTTCTTCAGCGTCGTCAGGTCGATGAAATGGTCGGCCTGGCGGCGCAGATCGTCCGAGATCATCGGCGGTTGCGAGGCCATGGTCGAGACGATCGACACCTTGCGGCCGCGCCGCTGCAGCGCCTCGACCAGCGTGCGGAAGTCGCCATCGCCGGAGAAAATGACATAGTGGTCGACGACATCGGCGAGCTCCAGCGCATCGACCGTCAGTTCGATGTCCATATTGCCCTTGATCTTGCGGCGGCCGGTCGAATCGGTGAACTCCTTGGCGGGCTTGGTCACCACCTTGAAGCCGTTATAGTCGAGCCAGTCGATCAGCGGGCGGATCGAGGAGTATTCCTGATCCTCGACCAGTGCCGTGTAATAATAGGCGCGCAAGAGATAGCCGCGCTTCTGGAAACTCGACAACAGCTTGCGATAGTCGATGTCGAAGCCGAGCGCCCGCGACGTAGCGTAGAGATTGGCACCGTCGATGAACAAGGCGATTTTTTCACGTGGGTCGAACATGGAAAATATTCCTTTTCGAAAAATGCGGCCGTCTAAACGAAATGCGGTAGCGACTATCGGTCAGGCTCATAATAAACCGGCTGACCTTGTCCATTCGAGATAACGCCAGTTTGGTGGCAATCCAAGGCGTGATGCGGCAATGCAAGCAATTGTGATCGCGGCGTCGAACGAACGACGCGGGCTGTTTGCCAGATCCGGTGTTTGGGCAGGGATTGAGCACCCAATAGTCCCGCCAATGCCATGATGCTTGTATTTTGGCCGCGTTCGGGTTATGGACCGCCCCTGTTTTCCATCAAATCCAGGCATGAAAGGGGCAGTCCATGGCCCGCGTAACCGTTGAAGATTGCATCGACAAGGTCGACAACCGCTTCGAGCTGGTGCTTTTGGCCGGCCACCGTGCCCGCCAGATCAGCCAGGGCGCGCAGATCACCGTTCCTCGCGACAACGACAAGAACCCGGTCATCGCCCTGCGCGAGATCGCCGACGAGACGCTGTCGCCCGACGACCTCAAGGAAGATCTGATCCATTCGCTGCAGAAGCATGTCGAGGTCGACGAGCCCGAGGCTGAAGGCGAGGTGATCGCCGATCAGACCGGCGGCGCTGTCGCGGCCGCTGAAACCGACGATGCCGAGGACAACATCACCTTCGATCGCATGACCGAGGAAGACCTGCTGGCCGGCATCGAAGGTCTGGTACCGCCGGAAAAGAGCGACGACTACTAAGAGAGTTTTCTGGACCTGCCCGGAACGCGTTTCCGGCACTTCCGTCCCGGCAGTTTCGTGGCTATCTATGACATGCGCCGTACAGCAGTGCGGCGCATGATTCATTTCATCGCTGAGAGATTCCGCCCATGATGCGTCAGTATGAGCTTGTCGAGCGCGTCCAGCGCTACAAGCCTGACGTCAACGAGGCGCTGCTCAACAAGGCCTATGTCTATGCCATGCAGAAGCATGGCCACCAGAAGCGCGCTTCCGGCGATCCGTATTTCTCGCATCCGCTCGAAGTCGCCGCCATCCTCACTGAAATGCACATGGACGAGGCAACGATCGCCGTCGCCCTGTTGCACGACACCATCGAAGACACCACGGCGACGCGGGCCGAGATCGACGATCTGTTCGGCCCCGAAATGGGCAAGCTGGTCGAGGGCCTGACCAAGCTGAAGAAGCTCGATCTCGTCTCCAAGAAGGCCGAGCAGGCGGAGAACCTGCGCAAGCTGCTTCTGGCGATCTCGGAAGACGTTCGCGTGCTGTTGGTCAAGCTTGCCGACCGCCTGCACAACATGCGCACCCTCGACCACATGCCGGAGGCCAAGCGCCTGCGCATTGCCGAGGAGACGATGGACATCTATGCGCCGCTGGCCGGGCGCATGGGAATGCAAGGCATGCGCGAAGAGCTGGAGGAGATCGCCTTCCGCTACATCAATCCGGAAGCCTATCGCGCCGTCACCGCGCGGCTTGCCGAGATATTCGAGCGCAACAAGGGCGTGCTGACCGACATTGAAAAGGCGCTGTCGGGGCTGTTTGAAAAGCATGCCATCAACGCCGGCGTGAAGAGCCGCCAGAAGAAGCCCTGGTCGGTGTTCCGCAAGATGGAGGCCAAGGCGCTGTCCTTCGAGCAGCTGTCCGACATTTTCGGCTTTCGCGTCGTGGTCGATACGGTCGAGGACTGCTACCGCGCGCTTGGCGCCATCCACACCACATGGTCGATGGTGCCCGGCCGCTTCAAGGACTACATCTCGACGCCGAAGCAGAACGACTATCGCTCGATCCACACCACCATTGTCGGGCCGTCGCGTCAGCGCGTCGAGCTGCAGATCCGCACCCGCGAGATGAACAAGATCGCCGAATACGGCGTCGCGGCGCACTCGATCTATAAGGACACCGGCGGCAAGACGAACGGTGCCGGCCATGCGATCTCGAAGGAGACCAATGCCTATGCCTGGCTGCGGCGCACCATCGAGCAGCTTGCCGAAGGCGACAATCCCGAGGATTTCCTCGAGAACACCAAGCTGGAACTGTTCCAGGACCAGGTGTTCTGCTTCACGCCAAAGGGCATGCTGATTGCCTTGCCGCGCGGCGCCACGCCCATCGATTTCGCCTATGCGGTGCACACCGATGTCGGCGACACCTGCGTCGGTGCCAAGGTCAACGGCCGCATCATGCCGCTGATGACGGAACTGAAGAATGGCGACGAGGTCGAGATCATCCGCTCCAAGGCGCAAGTGCCGCCGGCGGCGTGGGAATCGGTCGTCGTCACCGGCAAGGCGCGCGCCGCCATCCGCCGGGCCACCAAGAACGCCATTCGCAAGCAGTATTCCGGCCTCGGCGCGCGTATTCTCGAACGCGCCTTCGAACGCGCCGGCAAGAATTTCACCAAGGAAAGCCTGAAGCCGGTGCTGCACCGGCTGGCGCGCAAGGACATCGAGGACGTGCTGGCGTCCGTCGGTCGTGGCGAACTTGCCTCCACCGACGTCATGAAGGCGGTCTTCCCAGACTACAAGGACGAACGCGTCACGCCGGCCGCGCCCAAGCAGCGCGAGGAGGGCTGGTCGAAGATCCGCAACGCCGCTGGCATGCTGTTCCAGATTCCGGGCCGGGCCGCGCGCAAGGACAAGGACCAGCCGCGTGACGGCGCCGTGCCGATCCGCGGCGTACGCGGCGACCTGCCGGTGCGCTTCGCGCCGGAGGGTGCTGTGCCCGGCGATCGCATCGTTGGCATCGTCCAGCCGGGCACCGGCATCACCATCTATCCGATCCAGTCGCCGGCGCTGCAGGCTTTCGATGACCAGCCCGAGCGCTGGATCGACGTGCGCTGGGACATTGACGAGCGCACCAAGGAGCGCTTCCCCGCGCGTGTCTCGGTCACCGCCATCAATGCGCCGGGCTCGCTCGCCGATATCGCCCAGGTCGTTGCGTCCAATGACGCCAACATCCATACGCTGTCGATGGTGCGCACGGCGCCCGACTTCACCGAAATGCTGATCGATCTCGAAGTCTGGGATCTGAAGCACCTCAACCGGCTGCTGTCGCAGCTCAAGGACAATTCGAGCGTCAGCGACGCACGGCGTGTGAATGGCTGACATGGCTGATCTATCTGGGGGGCAGGCGCAGATGAAGACCGATGAAGTGCTGGGCATTTTCCGCGAGGCGGGTGCTGTTCTGGAGGGGCATTTCATCCTGACGTCGGGCCTGCGCAGCCCGGTCTTCCTGCAGAAGGCGCGGGTGTTCATGCATGCCGACAAGACCGAGCGGCTTTGCAAGGCGCTGGCCGAAAAGATCCGGGCAGCGGTGCCAGGCAAGATCGACTATGTCGTCGGCCCGGCGATCGGCGGCCTGATCCCGGCCTACGAAACCTCGCGCCATCTCGGCGTGCCGGCGATCTGGGTCGAGCGGGAAGGGGGCGAGTTCCGCCTGCGCCGCTTCGAGATCGCCAGGGGTGCGCGCGTCGTCATCGTCGAGGATATCGTCACCACCGGCCTGTCGATCCGCGAAAGCATCGAGTGCCTGCGCGAGCTTGGCGCCGAGGTGGCGGCGGCCGCCTGCATCATCGACCGTTCCGCCGGCAAGACCCATGTCGGCGTGCCGCTGATCGCGCTCGCCGAATACGAGGTTCCGGCCTATCCGCCGGACCGGCTGCCGCCGGAGCTTGCCGCGATACCGGCGGTCAAGCCTGGCAGTCGCAATATCTGACCATGCATGTCGCCCAAAAAGTCTGCGGCGGTTTTGGGAGTGACGACATGCGTGAAGGCAATTCGAAATGATCGTCGGGATCGACCATTTCGTGCTGACAGTGGCGTCGCTCGAAGCGACCTGCGCCTTTTACCAGCGCGTGCTGGGTTTCGAGCGCATCGACACGCCGGGCCGGCCGACAGCGCTGGCTTTTGGCGGCCAGAAGATCAATGTCCACGAGATCAGCCGCACTTTCGAGCCGAAGGCGAAGGCGCCGACGCCAGGGTCAGGCGATTTCTGCCTGATCACCGAACGGCCGCTCGACGAAATCCGCGCCCGTCTCGAAGCCAATGGCGTCGTGCTCGAACTGGGGCCGGTCGAACGCATCGGGGCGCGCGGTCCGATGATGTCTGTCTATTTCCGCGATCCGGACGGCAATCTTGTCGAAGTCAGCCAGTACTTGCGGTAGTGTCTCAGACATCCGGCTGCGACAATAGGCCGAAGCCATTCTCAAATTCGCCGCGATTGTCAGGTGTTGGAGACGTGAACCTTACCAAAGATTATGGTGGCGCGGCCGCTGCACAGGTAGCCTTCGGTTGTTGTCGGGGTTGCGGATCGCTATATCAAAGTCGCGATTGCCTTCGGGTGACCGTAAAGCGCAAGATGTGGCGGTTGAAGTCCGGCTGAAGACAGCCGGAACGCAAGCTGTAACGTATCGGGAATAGGAAGAGAGTGCTTTTTCGTCGCCGCAAGCCTGATGGTCTTTTGGAGCGGGTGCGCACCTATCTGTGGCCGCGCCGCTCGTTCTCGCGCTCGCTGCAGTATTTCTCCAAGCGCATCCTGCGGCTGAAGGCCACGCCGCACGCGGTGGCAGCCGGTGTGGCGGCTGGTGTCTTCGCTTCATTCTTTCCCGTGGGCTTCCATTTCATCATTGCCGCCGTTCTGTGTTGGGTGATCGCCGGCAATCTGGTGGCGGCGGCACTGGGCGCTGTTTTCTTCGGCAATCCGCTGACTTTTCCCATTCTGTGGGGCGCGTCCTGGGAAACCGGCAAGCTCATCCTGCACGATCGCCTGCCGGCACATGGTCCGCCGGCGCATCTGGGCGAGATGCTGCACACGCTTTCTTTCGCGAAACTGTGGCATCCCGTGCTGGAACCCATGCTGATCGGCGCGGTGCCGCTCGGGCTGGTGTTTGGCCTCCTGTTCTACGGCGTCACGCGCTGGGGCATGAATGTCTTTCGCGAGCAGAGGCGCAAGCGGCTGGCCGAGCGCGCAAGCCGCCGCCAGCAACCGCCTCATCCTGGAGCAAGCATTGGTTCCGCTACGCGATGATCATCGGTGTAGGCAGTGATCTGATCGATATCAGGCGCATCGAGAAATCGCTGGAACATCACGGCCAGCGCTTCGTCCAGAGGATCTACACCGAGGTCGAACAGGCGCGTTCGGAAAACCGACGAGCCCGCGCTGCCTCCTACGCCAAGCGCTTCGCCGCTAAGGAGGCCTGCGCCAAGGCACTGGGTACGGGCATGGCGCAAGGCGTGTTCTGGCGCGACATGGGTGTCGTCAACCTGCCCAGCGGCGCGCCGACCATGGCGCTGACCGGCGGCGCGCTGGCCCGGCTCGAAAAAATCCTGCCCCCAGGGCACAGGGCGGCGATCCACCTCACCATCACCGATGATTTCCCGCTCGCTCAAGCCTTTGTGATCATCGAGGCGTTGCCCGTCGAACAAGCGCCACATTGATTGCATCTGACGACCGGCATTGACGTTGCCCAGCGCGCGCCGAGACTCTATACCATCCAACGCACAATCGAGGACGACATGAGCGTGGCTGAAAAATCCCAGAAGAAATCCGGCGGGCTTGGCGAAACCGTCAGCGTCATCGTCCAGGCGCTTTTGCTCGCGCTGGTCATCCGCACGCTGTTATTCCAGCCCTTTTCGATCCCGTCGGGATCGATGCGGCCGACGCTTCTGGAGGGCGACTATCTGTTCGTCACCAAATGGTCCTACGGCTATTCGCGCTATTCGCTGCCGTTCGGGCCTGACCTCTTCTCGGGCCGCATCTGGGGCTCCGAGCCCAAGCGCGGCGACGTTGTGGTGTTCAAGTTCCCGCCGGATCCGTCCGTCGACTACATCAAGCGCGTGGTCGGCCTGCCCGGCGACAAGATCCAGATGAAGAATGGCCAGTTGTTCATCAACGGTGTCGGCGTGCCGCGCGTAAAGACCGGCCAGATCGACAATCCCGATATCACCGAAATGCCTCAGCCGATCGACGTCTACCGGGAAACCCTGCCCAACGGCGTCAGCTACGACACGCTCGACCTCAATCCGAATTCGATCGGCGACAACACGCGCGAATTCGACGTGCCGCCCGGCCACTATTTCATGATGGGAGACAACAGGGACAATTCCGCCGACAGCCGGTTCACCGTCGGCTACGTTCCGGCTGAGAACCTGGTTGGTCGCGCCAACCTTGTCTTCTTCTCGATCGCCGGCAAGGCGAGCCCTCTCGAAATCTGGAAATGGCCGTCGCTGATGCGCGTTTCGCGCCTGTTCCATTTCGTCAACTAGGGTCATGGCGGCAACAAGACGGTTGACCGCCGATGCGCTCGCCGAAGCGCTGGTGGAACGCACGGGCCACGCCTTTGCCGACCGCCAGCGCCTGCAGCGCGCGCTGACCCATGCCAGCGCCCGCGGCGTCAATGCCGGCACCGATTACGAGCGTTTCGAGTTTCTCGGCGACCGGGTTCTGGGCCTCGTCGTTGCCGATATGTTGCTGGCGGCGTTTCCCGATGCGGCGGAAGGCGAATTGTCGCTGCGGCTCAATGCGCTGGTCAACGCCGAGGCGCTTTCCGAGATAGCCGAACATATCGGGCTGCCGGACCTGATCCGCGCCGGATCGGATGTGCGCGGGCTGGAGGGGCGCAAGCGCGTCAATCTGCGCGCCGATGCCTTGGAATCGCTGATCGCCGTGCTCTATCTCGACGGTGGCCTCGAGGCGGCACGCGCCTTCATTCACAAATACTGGCGCCCGCGTTCGCAGGCTTCCGGTGCCGCGCGCCGCGACGCCAAGACCGAATTGCAGGAATGGGCGCATCAGGCGGCAAGTGCCGTTCCGGCCTATCAGATCGACAGCCGCGAGGGGCCGGACCACGATCCGTTGTTCACCGTCAGTGTCAGGGTCGGTGCATTTCAGCCGGCGACCGGCAGCGGTCGTTCCAAACGTGAAGCGGAGCAGGCAGCCGCAGCTGCCCTTCTGTTGCGCGAAGGTGTATGGAACGCGGCATGACCGATATTGAAACTGCTGAAACCCCCGCCACGCATTCCGGCTTCGTCGCGCTGATCGGCGCGCCGAATGCCGGCAAGTCGACGCTGGTCAACCAGTTGGTCGGCGCCAAGGTGTCGATCGTCACCCACAAGGTGCAGACGACGCGTGCCATCGTGCGCGGTATCGCCACGCATGACAATGCGCAGATCGTCTTCGTCGACACGCCCGGTATCTTCAAGCCCAAGCGGCGTCTCGATACGGCGATGGTGACCACCGCCTGGGGCGGCGCCAAGGATGCCGATATCGTGCTTTTACTGATCGATGCCGAACGCGGCATCCGGGGTGATGCCGACGCCATCCTCGAACGGCTGAAGGATGTGCGCCAGCCGATGGCGCTGATCCTCAACAAGGTCGATCGGGTGAAGCACGAGACGCTTCTGGCCCTGTCCGCGGCGGCAAACGAGAAAGTGCCGTTCAAGCGCACCTTCATGGTCTCCGCACTGACCGGCTCCGGCTGCAAGGACCTGCTCGACTATCTGGCGCAGGCTCTGCCGGCCGGCCCCTGGTACTATCCGGAAGACCAGATTTCCGACCTGCCGATGCGCCAGCTCGCGGCCGAGATCACCCGCGAAAAACTCTATCTGCGGCTGCATCAGGAACTTCCCTACTCCTCGCATATCGAAACCGAGAAATGGGAAGAGAAGCCGGACGGCTCGGTGCGGATCGACCAAACCATCTATGTCGAGCGCGACAGCCAGAAGAAGATCGTGCTCGGCCACAAGGGCGAAACCATCCGCGCCATCGGCCAGGCGGCACGCATGGAGATCGCAGGTATCCTCGAGCAGAAGGTGCACCTCTTCCTGTTCGTCAAGGTGCGCGAGAACTGGGGCGATGATCCCGAGCGTTACCGCGAGATGGGGCTCGAATTCCCGCACTAGAGCAATTCCAGGAAAAGTGTGAGCGGTTTTCCGTCCGGAATTGCGTCAAAACAAAGAGTCAGAGTGGTTCGCCGTTTCCATGAAACGGTGAAACGCTCTAGCGGCCTTTGGATAGCAAGCTTACCATTGACACGGCTTTGGTCCGCCGGGGGCCTGTTCCCCGCAAGTGGAAAGGAACATCAGACTACCGCGGCTGTCCAAGCGCCAGCAACACGCCATTGGCGAGATGCTCCGCGTCAGCCCTGTTTTCGAACGGAACGACAGACCTCGCATACTCGACCGACGAGAAATCGGAGCCATCGGCGTTGACCAGCGCGGCCTGGCGCCTTGCCGCTTCCATGTTGCCGAGCTGCGCATAGCACGCGGCAAGTCGCGTTCGGATCCATGGCGTCGGCCGCGTCGCCAGTTCCAGCGCCTCGGCGGCCGGCCTGTACTCACCCAGCATGTAGAGCGCCAGCGATCGATCGTACTGGTACCAGTGCGGATTGAGCGGATCGATCCTGATCGCGCGCGCCAGCCAGGCAAGCGCCTCGAGCGCCCGCCCGCGCATGGTTAGCAGATGCCCCATCTGCCCGATGCATTCGGCGTCGCCTGGATTGAGCTGAAGCGCGATCCGCAAATGATGCTCGGCCGCCTCGTGGTCGCGCAGGCTGAGCCGCACCAGTGACTGAATGCGGTGTGCGGTTGCCTGATCGGGGGACAACGCAATACCCTTGTCGGCAAGGTCGCGGGCCTTCGCCAGCAGGGCATCGCTGGTGGGTCCGAATTCGCTGTTCAGCACATACGACAGCGCCAGATAGGTATGGGCGAGGCCATAGCCCGGATCTTTGGCTATCGCGGCCTCGAACAGCTCTGCCGCTCCTTGCAGGTCGCTCTGCGCCGGGTCGCGCAGCAAGGCGACGCCGCGCAGCACCAGCTCATAGGCGGCCAGGCTGGTTACCGGTCGTCGTGCGGCGCGCTGCAGCCCGGCATTGGTGACCCGCACCACCAGCCGGCCGACGATTTCCTCGACAATATCCTGCTGGATGGCGAACAGCCCGGCAGCCTCGGCCTGATAGCGATCGCCCCAGATCTGGGTGGCGCTGGCTGCATCGACAAGATTGACCGCGGCGACGATGCGGTCCGCCTGCCGCCGCACCGAGCCCTCGACAAGATAGTCAGCGCCGATGCGCGAGCGGATGGCCGGCCATTCGGCGGGCGAATGGGACGCAAACGAAAAGCTTGAGTTGCGCGCCAGCACCGTCACCGTGCCGAAGCGGGCGAGGCTGTTGATAATGTCTTCTGCAAATCCGTCGACGATTGCGTCGTCGGCCGGATCCGCGCTGTCATTGCGGAATCTAAGCACCGCCACGATCGGCTGTGCGCCAGGTTCGCGCACCGCTTCAGTCTCGGCCACCAGCATGTAGCCACGCTTCGACACCGTTCGCACCAACTCTTCGCCGAGTACCTTACGGATTTCGCGCACCGATTGCGTCAGCGAATCCTCGGTGACGAAAACGCCTGGCCAGACCGTGTCCATCAGTTCTGATTTCGGCACCACGCGGCCGATGTTGCGGGCCAGGTGCGTCAGCAACGCATAGGACTTCGGCCGCAGAAAGGCCGGCTGGTCGGCCCGGCTGAGCGTGCCCTTGCCCAGATCGAGCGTGAAACCGCCGAACTGAAAAATCTGGTCGGTGGCCAAGACCGCCATCAAAAGGCCTGCTCCGTGGAAGCCATGCCGGCATTGGGCTATGGCTGACGGGCTGGGTCAAGACCCATACGTGTCCAGCGGCCGACGAAGAGGCGCGGCGCCCGGCTTCGGACACCGCGCTCAATACGAGCCTAGACCGCGCCAGCCACGGCGAGTTGCGTCCTTGGCCGCCGGACGAAGCTTTCGGTGCCGTAGTAAGCGACGATGGCCACCGCGATGATTGCCCAGATCGCCACGGCGATCCACTGCTGCTGCACATAGTCACCGCCGATGAACACCTTGCCTAGGAAACGGACGCTGTTCTGGTGCGTGACGTGCATGATGATGGCAAGAAGCACGCTGCCGGTGTTCTGATAGAGCCAGGTGAACACCACGCCCGCCAGGACGACGTTGATCGTGCCGTAAAGGCTGAGGTCGCCGACAAGCCCGAGCGGGAAGTGCCAGATAGCCCAGATCACACCGAGGATCAGGCTGCCGGCGAGTGCCGGCTGACTGGCAAGCAGACGTGGCGTTGCAAAACCGCGCCACCCCGGCTCTTCGCCGAGCGGGCCGCTGAAGAGAGCGTAGAGCGCAATGATCGGCAGCATCTCGGACAGCGCCGGGACGTTGCTCCAGGCCGGCGCCGCTGCGCCAAGCATCGGATTGATCAGGATCGAGGCCAACTGCGTTCCGAACGGCAGGCCGAACGCCACCAGATACCATATCGGACGAACCCGCCACCTCACCATCGCGCTGAGGATGGCCTTGACCGAACTCCAGCCGCCGGAGACAGCCGCGACGACAAAGCCTGAGACCATCGGACCGAACGTGAACCAGGGAATGCTGTCGCCATTCGACATGTAGAACGGAATGAAGGCCAGCCAGGTGAGGCCAATCGTCAATGAAAAGAAGGCAGTCAGCTGGTGCCTTCGCACCAGGCTCAACAAGGAAGTCATCGCAGGTCCTCTCAGCGGGCAGGGATCTATGAGAGGTCGCCGGACTGCCCGATCGGTCGACATGCCTCTGGAAACAACCCAGCCGAATTGTTCAGCAGGCCGTGTTGGCCACATCGGCCGACCCAGGATTTTTGGCGCTTTTGCAGCCAAGAATCCCGAGCGCTTTCTGAAAGATTTCCGATTTTATGGCGGGCCGAGCCTGTTTGCGCCGTGTCCAGTCTGCTCCGTCACGCGATTATCAATGGGGCAGCATTCCAGGCGATGCTGGTTTGCCTCGGCAAAGCCGATCGGCTGCGCCGGCATCGTCGCAGCACTGGCGTGCCCTCAAACGATGATGAATTGCCATGGTCATTTCTGCGAAAAGCAATAAGGATATCTTCGAAAAGTCGATGTTATATTGGCGACTGCAGCGGACGTGCCAAAATACATTGCCTCGAGAATATGGTTAGCCGAGAAATTTTCGGCATATATATTTATTTTATGACGTTGTTCCGATTGTGCCGCAGCTAGTGTTATTTGTGCAACACGGCATAAAACTGTTCCGTGAATCGCCGTTATTTTCAAAACCGTCATTGAAGGCGGAAGATTGATGGGTATGTTCGCCGCGAAAAGGGGACGCGGTGCGCGCCTTTTTCGTTGTGGAGGTGAGGCGGGAAAACATATCCGCCAGCCACAAATCCGAAGCCATTTAAACTATGACTGGAGAGGTCAGAAAATGAACATCAAGAGCCTCCTTCTCGGCTCAGCCGCGGCCCTGATCGCGGTCTCCGGCGCTCGCGCCGCCGACGCGGTCGTCGTCGCCGAACCGGAACCCGCCGAATACGTCAAGATCTGCGACGTCTACGGCGCCGGCTACTTCTACATCCCCGGCACCGAGACCTGCCTGCGCATCGGCGGCTATCTCCGCTATGACATCGGCGTCGGCGATTCGGGCACGCTGGATGGTGTCAACAACGTTGCCGATCACATGGGCGACGGTAGGCACGACACCTACTACAAGAACATGCGCTTCGCGCTGAGGACCTACACCGGTCAGGAAACCGAGCTCGGTACGTTGAAGACCTTCACCGAGACCCGCTTCCAGTTCGGCAACAAGTCTGGTGACTATACTGGCGGCGCCACCGACTGGCAGGCTGTTAACAAGGCGGTAACGCTGAACTTCGCCTGGATCCAGCTCGGCGGCCTGCGCGTCGGTAAGGACGAGACGACGTATGACTCGTTCATCGGCTACGCCGGCAATGTCATCCAGGACACCATCATCCCGTATGGTATCAAGGACACCAACCTTATCAGCTACTATTTTGACGCCGGCAGCGGCTTCTCGGGCGTCGTCTCGCTCGAAGAAGGCACCGATGCTTCGGGCATCAGCGACACGATCGACAGCTACGTTCCGCATGTCGTCGGTGGCTTGAAGTACAAGGGTGACTGGGGTGCGATCACCGGTGTCGTCGCCTATGACAGCAACTACGAGGAAGTGGCCGGCAAGGTTCGCTTGGATGTCAACGTCACCAAGGAACTGGCCCTTTTCGTCATGGGCGGCTATGGCACTGACGATAATCTCCGCGACTTCTCCAAGGGCCGTGGCCAGTACAAGCCGTGGGGCGGCAACTGGGCCGTCTGGGGTGGCGGCACCTACAAGTTCAACGACAAGACCGCGTTCAACGTCCAGGTTTCGGCTGACGACGACAAGAACTACGCTCTTGCGGCGAACGTCGCTTACACCATCGTCCCCGGCTTCACGATCACGACCGAAGTCGACTGGGATCACTACGGCAACTATGGCAACCCGTCCCTCTACGGCAACTGGAGCAAGGCCAACAAGAAGGACAGCGTCGGCGGCATCGTTCGCTTCCAGCGCTCGTTCTAACCGATCGACTGACCTTACCAGGCCGCCCGGAGCGTATCGCTGCGGGCGGTTTTTTATGCGTGGGTGCGAGAGCCGGCCCAGGCGCCAAGCCCATACCTTGATTTCGCCACCCGATCGGTGAAAAGCTCTGGGCATGGAATGGCGCGACGAGGGAATCATTCTCGGCACTCGCAAGCATGGCGAAACCAGCGCCATACTCGAGGTGATGACCCGTGTGCATGGCCGCCATCTCGGCCTCGTGCGCGGCGGTCGCTCGCGCAAGCAGCAACCTGTTCTCCAGCCCGGCAATCGCGTCGATCTCTTATGGCGGGCGCGCCTTGACGAGCATCTCGGCACGTTCCAGGCCGAGGCGATCGAGATGAACGCTGCCAGGCTGATGGACAGCGCCGTTGCCGTCTACGGCCTGCAGACCATGGCCGCGCATCTGCGTCTCTTGCCCGAGCGTGACGCCCATGGCGGCCTTTACGAGGCGCTTTCCGTGATGATCGTCCATCTCGACGATCCCGATGCTGCCGGCGAACTGGTGGCGCGCTTCGAACTTCTGATCCTTGACGAACTTGGCTTCGGCCTCGACCTCAGCCAATGCGCCGCCACCGGCACAAGGCAGGATCTGGCCTATGTCTCGCCGAAGTCGGGCCGCGCGGTGTCGCGCGAAGCTGGCGCGCCATGGCGCGACAAGATGCTGGCGCTGCCCGCCTTTCTGCAACGCGGCTCCGGCCTGCGCGGAGATCCAGCCGCGATCGAGGACGCCTTCCGGCTCACCGGGTTTTTCTTCACGCGCCACGTCTATGAGCCGCGCGGTATCGAACAGCCCGATGCCCGCGCCGGCTTTCTCGCCGCCTTGCGCAAGCATCATGCGACGCGCAAGGCCATTGCCGGAGACAATGCCGCATGATGGAGGTCGAACTTTATCGGGGTCGGATTCGTCGCTCGGCGGCAAGCTCTTGGCTTTCGGTACCGAGACATGTTCCAGCCGCCAATCTGGCGGCGCGTTGAGTTTTTCAGCCGTTTAGCCGCCGTATTTGGATGTCAGTGAGATGAAACGTCAGTGAAAACTGGCCTGGTTTGGGGGAACCGCCATGTTTGAAAGCCTGATCGGGCTTGTCGCCATCATCGCCTTGTTCGTCATTATTTCGCGTCAGCAGAGCCGCATCGGTCTGATCGAACGCGAACTTGGCGCGCTGCGCAGTCTCGTCCTTTCAGGCGCCGTGCCGCCGGTGGCCAAGCCGGCAGAACAGATGGCGGCCGATGGCAAGGCCGAAGCGGCGCCGGTGGTCGCGGCCACGGCCGATATTGCCTCGCCGGCGGTGAGTGAACCGGTCGTACAGGCGCCGGCTACAGAAACGGAAGCTCCGGCTGGCGAGGCTGTGTCCGGCCCCTGGTCCACGAGCGAGGCTCCGAAGGCAGCAGAACCTGTCGAGCCGGTTGCAGCCTCCAAGGCCCCCGGCAAGCCGGATATCGAGACGGCACTCGGCACGCGCTGGGCGGTCTGGGTCGGCGGCATCGCGCTGGCACTGGGTGGCCTGTTCCTGATCCGCTACACAATCGAGGCTGGCATTTTCGGCCCCGGCGTGCGGCTCACCATGGCGGCGGTGCTTGGGCTGGTGCTGGTTGCCGGCGGCGAGTTCATACGCCGCACCGGCTTCAAGGTGCCGGTGCAAGGCGTTGCCGGCGCCTATGTTCCGGCGATCCTGACGGCGGCCGGTGCCTTCATCCTGTTCGGCACTGTCTATGCCGCCCATGGCATTTACGGCTTCATTGGCCCGGCGCTTGCCTTCACGCTGCTTGGGGCCATCGGTGTGGCGACGATCGCGGCTGCCCTGGTCCATGGCCTGGCCCTGGCCGGCATCGGTCTTGTCGGCGCCATGGTGACGCCGATGCTGATCGCCTCCCAGGCGCCCAACCCCTGGGCGTTGTTCGGCTACCTCGCCATCGTGCTCGCCGCCACCAGCGTCATCGCCCGCATGCGCGACTGGAAAGCGCTGGTGGCGGCGGCCTTTTTCGGCACCGGCATCTGGACCATTCTCTATATGACCGACGCGCCGGCTGCGAACCTCTCCTCCATCCTGTTCATCGACGCCGTCACCCTGGCCGTCCTCGCTTTTGTCTGGCTCGGTCGCCGTGATGAAATCGTCGCCGCCAGGGCCTTCGACTGGCCGTCCATCGTGCCTGCCCTGTTCGTTGCCTTCTCGGCGCTGGGCCTGTCGGTCGACCCAGCCTTCGCCGCGGCCGGCTATGCCTTGCCGGGCGCCGCGATCCTCGCGGCGATGGTGGCCGTCGCGCTTTATCGCCCGCTGGCGCTACCGCTGATTTACGCCGCCGGACTGGCGACGGTCATGATCTATCTCGGCATCATCCCGCCAACCTCGATCGTGTCCGACTTTTCGGCCGGCGCACTCGGTGTCGATGGTTTGCCCGTGGCGACGTCCAATGCCCTGACCTTGCGCATCGGCATTGCGCTCGGCCTGGTCTTCATCGGCGCGGGCCTTTGGGCCGCCCGCAAATTCGCGGCATCTTCCTCGCTTCGATCCGCCTCATGGGCGGCATCGGGTGTCATCGTGCCGTTGGTCATCCTGCTGGCGCTCTGGTTCACCTTCGGCAATCTCGACCGCGACTTTGTCTACGCCGCCGCCGGAGCACTGCTGGTCGTGGTTTTCGCCGCCGGTGGCGAGTGGATCGCGCGCGCCGAAGAGCCGCCGCTCAAGGGCGGCATAGCGGTGTCGTTTGCCCTCGGAGGCGCGGCGATCGCCGGCCTCTTGATGCTGCACATGGCTTTCAGTTCCGGCTGGACCACCATTCTGCTTGGTGCAGCAGTCATAGTGCCGGCGCTGGCCACGCGTTGGCGCTCCTACCCGGTGCTAGGCTGGATTTCGGTTGGCGCGGTGATCGCCGTGCTTGGCCGCGTCGCCTTCGATCCGACCATCGTCGGCGCCGAGTTCCTGTCGACGACACCGGTGTTCAACTGGCTGCTGCCGGGCTATGGCGTCCCGGCGCTCGCCTTTGGCTTCGCCGCCTGGCAACTCGCCCGCACCACCAATGGCCGGCCGCGCCTCGTCATGGAAGCCGCGGCGGCGCTGTTTGCGCTGCTTGCCGTCGCCATGCTGGTGCGTCACGCCATGCATGGCGGTGTCATCGACACGGGTCCGATGACGCTCGCCGAACAGGCGATCTACACGCTGATTGCCATCGGCGCCGGCGCCATCCTGGTCGCCATCGACATGCGCTCGCCAAGTTCGGTGCTGCGCTATGGTTCGATGGCAGCGGGCGTGGTTTCGGTCGCCCTGATCGTCATCCGGCACTTCGTGGTGCTCAATCCGCTGTTTACGGACGAATCGACCGGCCGGATCCCGGTCTTCAACCTGTTGTTCCTTGCCTATCTCCTGCCGGCCGTCGCCGCCGGCGGACTGGCGCTCTATGTCAGGGGCAAGCGGCCAAAATGGTATTCGGCAATGCTGGCGCTGGTCGCGGCGCTGCTTGCCTTTGCCTATGCCACCCTGTCGGTCAGGCGGCTGTTCAAGGGTGAGTTCATCGGCCTGTGGAGCGGGCTCGGCCAGTTGGAAACCTACACCTATTCGGCGCTCTGGCTGGTGATCGGCGTGGCGCTGCTCACCGCCGGCGTCTGGCTGAAGTCGCAGGTGCTGCGCATTGCCTCGGCCGCGTTGATCGCAATCGCCGTGCTGAAGGTCTTCCTCTTCGACATGTCGGAGCTGGAGGGCGTACTCAGGGCGCTGTCCTTCATCGGTCTCGGCGCCGTGCTGATCGGCATTGGCCTGTTCTACCAGCGGCTTTTGACCAGGGCGGCGAGGGAGGAGATACCGGTCCTCGAACAATGACGGCAGGCGTTCAATCAAGCCGGGAATAAACCGGCTCCCGCCAGCGTTGTCTCATTGCTTGGGTGACCGGGGCGGTGGACCGCTTCGCGCTGGCCGCTTGCGTCGCGCCGGGAAGGCGCGTTGAATCGGGATCAACAAGGGCGATTTCAGAACCAGCGGTCATGGACGAAAAGAAGGCAGCAATCCTTGGCGAAATACCGCGCCTGCGCCGCTACGCACGCTCGCTATTGCGCGACCGGGATTCTGCCGACGACCTCGTCCAGGATTGCCTCGAGCGAGCACTCGTGCGGCTCGACAACTGGCAGACGGGAGAAAGCCCCAGGAGGTGGCTGTTTACGATCATGCATCATTTGTTCATCGACCAGATGCGCAAGGTGAACCGTCGCGGCGAAGCGGCGATGCTGCCCCTGGAAGCGGGCGAGGCGGTAGCCCAGCCGGCAGAGCAGTTGGACGGCATCGCCTCGCGTGAGATCTTCAACGCGCTGCAGGCAATAAGCCCCGATCGCCGTGCGGCTCTTGTCATGGTCGCCATCGAAGGCTTCTCCTATGCCGAGGCCGCCAACATGCTGGGCGTGCCCGCCGGCACGCTGATGTCGCGCATTGCGCGCGGGCGTGAGGAGCTGCGCGGCTTGCTGGATGACACGGCGCGTCGCCGCGCGATAAGGATCGTCGAGAAATGATCCGCCGCGATTTTTCAGAACGTGACATCCATATGGCGCTCGACGGCGAACTGCCGGCCGACGAGCGCGCCGCCTATGATGCCTGGCTCGACGCCAATCCCGAGATGAGGGCCAGGAGCGCCCGCTTCACAGCCGACCGGGAGGCGTTGCGCTCAGCCTTTGCCGGCGTGCTGGATGAACCTGTTCCCGCGCGCTTGCGCAAGGTGGTGCTCGGCGAAGCGCCGGTTAAGACTGCGGTGCCGCGCTCGCGCTGGTGGCTTGCCGCTGCCGCGGCGGTGCTTTTGGCCACGGGTGGATTTGGCGGCTACTTTGCCGGCATGGACGGCATCGGACAGGAGGACCCGGCGGAAGATCGGCTCGCCGAACAGGCGATTGCCGCCCATGTCATCTACGCCGCCGAGAAGCGGCATGCCGTGGAAGTGCCGGCCAGCGACAAGGATCATTTGCAGACCTGGCTGTCCAACCGTGTCGGGCTGAAGCTGGTGGCGCCGGACCTGACCGCGAACGGCTTCCAACTGGTTGGCGGCCGCTTGCTGCCGGCCGGCGACAGCAAGGCCGCGATGCTGCTCTACGAGGACGACAAGGGCGAGCGCATATCCCTCTTCGTCACCGCGGAATCGGTGGAGAATGCCAAGGGCACCTATGCTTCGGCGCAGGACGGCCCTCAGGCCGTCTACTGGCTGGACAAGGGCTATGGCTGCGCCGTCGTCGGCTCGCTGCCGCGCGAGCAATTGGCGGTCGTGGCCAAGAATGCCTATGGCCAGCTTCTGGCGGGTCTCGCAAGCTGAGTTGGCCGCGATTGTTCGCAGCCGGTGGCCTATCAAACAGCGATCCTGCTCAAAGCCCGCGAGCTTCCTTGCCGCCGCCGAAACTGTCACAATTCGGCCCTAATCAAGGAGCGATAGCGCTTGATGAATACTGGCGCTTCGGCCGGTGTTTGCGACGCTTTTGATCGGGGCCGTTTCCGCAACGCAATCGAGGTTTTCTCAAGTCGCATGCCTGCCGAGATCCGTACGGCCCGCGCGTCTGACGTCGATGATCTCGCCGCCATCGAGAAAGCCGTTTTTTCGAGCGATCGCATTTCCCGTCGCTCCTTTCGCCTTTTCATCGAGCGCGAGACCGCTGAGACGCTGGTCGCCGAACTCGACGGCCGCGTCGCCGGCTACGCGATCGTGCTGTTCCGCAAGGGCAGTGGGGTGGCGCGGCTCTATTCCATAGCCGTCGGTCCATTTTTCGGCGCGCTTGGCATCGGGCGCCAGCTTTTGACTGCGGCGGAGGAGGCGGCCTTCGGGCACGATCGCATGATGCTGCGTCTCGAAGTGCGCGAGGACAACGACCGCGCCATCCGCATCTACGAGCGGGCCGGCTACCGCAAGATTGGCCGCGAGCCTGGCTATTACGAGGACGGCGCGACCGCGCTTCGTTATGAGAAAACCCTGCGCGGCGACCTTCCGGTCGCCACAAGGGTGCCGTTCTACCAGCAGACCTGCGAGTTCACCTGCGGCCCATGCTGCCTGATGATGGCCATGGCCAATTTCGACCGCGACTTCGTGCCCGATCCGGTGATGGAAATCCGCCTCTGGCGCGAGGCCACGACCGTCTTCATGATGTCGGGGCCGGGCGGCTGCGAACCATTCGGCCTGGCTGTCTCGGGTTATGAAAGCGGGCTCGCGGCGGAGATCTTTGTTTCCTTCTACGGCGCGCTGTTTCTGCAATCGGTGCGCAGCGAGGACAAGCGCCGCGTGATGGAACTGGCCCAGGTCGACTTTCGCCGCCGCGCGGAACTTTACGGCATCCCGGTGAATTACCGCTCCTTCACCATCGATGACATCAGAACCGCGATATCAGAGGGAAAACTGGTTCTGGTGCTGATCAGCGGTTTCCTGATGTTCGGCAAGAAGGTGCCGCACTGGGTGCTGGCCATCGGCGACGATGGCGATCATATTCTTATCCACGATCCCTGGGTCGAGGACGAAAGGCAGGAAACCATCCTTGATGCCGCCAACATTCCCGTGCCCTACGGCATCTTCATGAATATGGCGCAGTTCGGCCGCGACGGACTGCGTGCCGCCATCACTCTGGGGAAGCGCGACACACAATGACCTGGGTCATCCTTACCGGCCGGCAGAGCGATCTCGACCAGGTGGCGACACCGCATAAGATCATCACCAATCGCGACTATCTCGCGCATCCGTCGCTGTTCCGCGGCCAGCGGCCGAAGGTCATCAACCTGTCCAACAATTACGGCTACCAGAGCCGCGGCTACTATGCCTCGCTGCTGGCGAGTTCGCGCGGCCACAAGGTCATTCCGACCGTTGAGACGATGATCGACCTGTCCGAACGCAAGCTCTACGAACATGCGCTGCCGGAACTGGAACTGGCGCTCAACAAATGCCGCAAGGATCTCGGCGGCGCCTTTCCAGCCAAGGTGTGCATCTTTTTCGGCATCGGCCCGTCGAAAGTCTGGGACCGCTTCGCCAAGCTGTTGTTCGACTGGTTCCGGGCGCCGGCGCTCGAGGTTCACATCAAGGACAGCGCCGAATGGGCTTCGATCCGCAAGATCGGCTTCCATCCGTTGGCGCGTATGACCGAGGACGAGGAAAAAAGCTTCATCCAGTGCCTGGAGACCTACACCAACCGTGAATGGCGCGACACCAAGGGGCGCACGCCGGCGCGCTACACCTTCGCCACGCTGGTCGATCCGCACGAGGAACTGCCGCCGTCGGAAATCTCGTCGCTGCGCTACTGGGCCAAGATCGCCGAAAAGATGGGCGTCGAAATCGAGCCTATCACCAGGAAGGATCTTGCCAAGCTCGCGAACTACGATGCTCTGTTCATCCGCGAGACCACTTCGATCTCCAACCACACCTATCGTTTCGCCCGCCGCGCCCAGCAGGAAGGCATGCCCGTCATCGACGATCCGCTGTCGATGATCCGTTGCACCAACAAGGTCTATCTCAACGAGCTGATGGCCTACAACAAGGTGCCGGTGCCGCCGACCGTGATGATCGCCGGCACCTCCGACTTCGAACTGGCCGCGCAGACGCTGGGCTTCCCGCTCGTGCTGAAGATCCCGGATTCGTCCTTCTCGCGCGGCGTCAAGAAATGCGAGAATCTTGAGGAACTGACACGGCTTGCGACCGAGTGGCTGGAGGATTCCGACCTCCTCATCGCGCAGAAATTCATTCCGACCGAATATGACTGGCGCGTCGGCGTGCTCGGCGGCCAGCCGCTGTTTGCCGTGCACTATCTGATGGCCAAGAAGCACTGGCAGATCGTCAACCACAAGGCCAATGGCAAGCCCGACCAAGGTGGCATCAAGACCTTCACGCTGAAGGAGACGCCGGCCCATGTCGTCGAGACGGCGGTCAAGGCGGCGCGCTGCATCGGCGACGGCCTCTATGGCGTCGACCTCAAGGAGACCAAGGACGGCGTCTTCGTCATCGAGGTCAACGACAACCCCAATCTCGACCATGGCTGGGAGGATTCCGGCGAAAAGGACGAGGTCTGGGTGCGGCTGACGCAGTGGTTCCTGGAGCGGCTCGACCGGCCGGGGCGGTAACAAGTCCACCAAGGGGAAAACATGCAGTTCATCGTGATCGAGGATTTCACCGGCTGCGACCGCAAGGATATCTACCGCCGTTTCCGCGATCGGGGCCGCCTGAAGCCGGAGGAGCTTGTCGTTCACCACAGCTGGATCGCCGCGGACATGAGCCGCTGCTTCCTGCTGGTGGAGACGGACGACGTCACGCTGCTGCAACGCTGGGTGATCGAATGGGCCGATCTGGTCGAGTTCGAGATCATTCCGGTGGCGACGAGCAAGGAAATGGTGGCGGCCTTGAGCGGGCACCTGTGACCACGCGAGCCCGACGGGTCAACGCAGCGCCGGCGAGCCCACGGCGCGACGGCATTCCTCGATCAGCCAATCGCGGAATGCCGCCACGACATCGCGCCTGGCGCTGCGCTCGGGAATGGTCAGGCAATAGGGCTGGCGCAGTGCGATCGCCCTGGCGGCGGGCCGAACCAGCCTGCCGTCCTCCACCGCCTCGGCACAATAGACCCCTTGCGCCAGTGCCACACCCAGCCCCGAAATGGCGAGGTCGAGGGCGGCGCGCGACGAGTTGGCCGACAGGCCCCGCTGCGCCGCCCGGCCAGGTTGGACACCTTCAGCCTCGAACCAGTTGCGCCAGGACGGAAACGAGGCGCCGGTTGGTCCCCAGTCGGTGTGGATCAGCGACAGCCCGGCGAGCGGACCGGCGTCCGCCTTGATCGCGCTGGCAAGCCTCGGTGCGCAGACCGGATAGACGGCGTCCCGGGTGATGTCCTCGGTCGGGTGCTCGCGATAATGCGGACCGTAGGAGAGCCTGATGTCGATCAGTTCGCGGTCGAACGGCACCGGGTCGTCGTCGCCGCGCAGCGAGATGTCGGCGGCGCCGTGGCTTGCGACGAAGCCCGACAGACGCTGCGAAAGCCAGCCCATCGCCATGGAAGGCGGCACCGACACCACCAGGCGCGGGCGGAAGGCATCGCCGCCCAATTCGCGCGAGACACTGCCGATTTCGTGGAAGGCCATGGTCAACCGAGGCAGCATCTCCACGCCGGCCTCGGTGAGCACAACCTTGCGGTTGACCCGATGAAACAGCTTGCGCCCCATCTGTTCCTCGACGGTGCGGATAAGCTGGCTGACGGCGGCCGCCGAGACCGAAAGCTCTTCCGCCGCCGCAGCAAAACTGCCCGTACGCGCCGCGGCCTCGAAGGCCTGAAGTCCTTTGAGCGATGGAGATGTGACCATGATCGCCATATAGATAAGATGAACTTATCCAAATCGCAGGAATCGTCGTTTTTGGAAAGCTTTTTCACCAACTAGAGTGGGTCTTATCAAATCGCCAGCCTGGATCGAAATCGATGGACCATCGCGACATCATCGCGTCACTTACCCCGGAGGAGCGTAGTCGCCTGACCGCCAAGTCCAATGCTGTGGGTCTCGTTCAGCTCGGCGCCCATTGGGGAGCGATAGTGATCATTGGATCGCTGATCGCCGCGAAAGTGCCATTCTGGCCGCTGCTGATGCTGCCGCAAGGCATCCTGATCGTCTTCCTGTTCACGCTGCTGCACGAGACGGTTCATCGCACGGCCTTCGACACGCAGTGGCTGAACGATGCCGTGGCGCGGGTGTGCAGCCTGGCGCTGGCGCTGCCG
The DNA here is from genome assembly GCF_016756575.1 of Mesorhizobium sp. 131-3-5. Taxonomy (NCBI): domain Bacteria; kingdom Pseudomonadati; phylum Pseudomonadota; class Alphaproteobacteria; order Hyphomicrobiales; family Phyllobacteriaceae; genus Mesorhizobium; species Mesorhizobium sp. 131-3-5. The sequence goes on along the minus strand of NZ_AP023254.1, from coordinate 5,258,856 downwards.
GCCGACTGGTTCCGTTATTTCCATTTCGCCCATCACCGCTTCACGCAGGACCCTGAGAACGATCCGGAGCTCGCCTTTCCCAAGCCGGAAACGCTGCGGCAGTACCTCGTGCATGTTTCCGGCATCCCGCTGTGGTGGGGCCATCTCAAGACGCTCTACGCCAATGCGGTTGGCGGCAGCCAGGAAAGCTATGTGCCGCCGAAAGGCCGACCCAAGGTGCGGGCCGAAGCGCGCGCCACGATTGCCTTTTACGCCGTCGTTCTTCTGTTCGCCGTCTATTTCCGTCTCTCCGTGCTTCTCTATGTCTGGATCATTCCGGCTCTGCTGGGGCAGCCCTTTCTGCGCCTCTATCTGCTCGCCGAGCACGGCCGCTGTCCGTTCGTGGCCAACATGCTGGAGAATACGCGAACCACGCTGACCAACTGGGTGGTGCGCAAGCTGGCCTGGAACATGCCGTTCCATGCCGAGCATCATGCCTATCCGGGCGTGCCGTTTCACCAATTGCCGCAGTTTCACGCGCTGATCGAGCGGCATCTGAAGGTGGTCGAGCCGGGCTATGTCAGCTTCCACGAGAAATACGTGGAAACGCTGATCTGACCTTGCGCCTACGCTATCAGCCGGTCTGGCTGCGTAGCGCACGCGCCTTCAACAGACGCTGGATGTCCGCCGCCTTCGAGGGGATACCGATCAGATAGCCTTGCGCCTCTTCACAGCCATTGTCGCGCAGCATGTCGAGTTGCGCCTCGGTCTCGACGCCCTCGGCGGTGACGACAATGCCAAGCTCGTTGCCGAGCCCGATAATGGTGCGGACGATCGCCGCCGTGTCGCGATTGCTCATGTCGCGGATGAAGGAGCGGTCGATCTTGATCTTGTCGACCGGGAAACGCCTGAGATACCCGAGCGAGGAATAGCCGGTGCCGAAATCATCCAGCGCGATGCGGATGCCGAGATCGCGCAATTGGCGCAGCGTCTTCAGCACGGTTTTGCTCTCGTCCATCAGTACGGTTTCTGTGATTTCCAGCTCCAGCTGTCCGGCCGGCACACCTGAAAAGGCCAACGCCGAGATGACACTGCGGGCAAACCCGCCGCTTTTGAGCTGCACGGCCGAGACATTGACCGCGATGCGCAAGCCGGGCGGCCAGCTGGCCGCCGCCGCGCAGGCCTTCCTCAGCGCCCATTCGCCGAGCGGCACGATCAGGCCGGTCTCTTCGGCGACGGGAATGAACGCGTCCGGCGCGACGGTGCCGCGCGCCGGGGAATGCCAGCGCATCAAGGCCTCCGCGCCGATGATCTCGCCGGAGGCGATGTTCATGATGGGCTGGAAATCGAGATCGAACTCCTGACGCGGCTGTGCGGCCTCGAGGTCGACCTCGAGAGCCCGCCGGGCCTGCACTATGGCGTCCATCGCGGGCTCGAAGAAGCGATAGAGGTTTCTCCCTTCGCTCTTGGCCCGATAGAGCGCCGTATCGGCGTTTTTCAGCAGCGTGTCGGCGTCCCTGCCATCTTCAGGGAAAACAGCGATACCCAGGCTGATGCCGATGTGCATATCCCGGCTCTTGTCGCGAAACGGTTTTGCGATGGCCTCGGCGATGCGCTTCGCCAGTTTTTCAGCATCGGCGACGCCCCTTGAGTTGAACTGCATGACGACGAACTCGTCGCCGCCGAAGCGGGCGACGACGTCAGTCTCATTGCGCAGGCAACGCTGCAGCCTTTCGGCGACGCTTTTCAAGAGCCAGTCGCCGGCGGGATGTCCCCAGGTGTCGTTGATCGCCTTGAAGCGGTCGAGATCGAGCGAGAAGATCGCCAACGGCGGTGCCGCCGCATCCTCCAGCGCCTGGTCGAGCCGCTCGCGAAACATCGAGCGGTTGGGCAGTCCGGTCAGCGTGTCGTGATGCGCAAGATGGATCATGCGCTCTTCGGTGCGTCGACGTTCGGTGACGTCGTCGAAGGTCACCACCCAGCCGCCGCCGCTCATCGGCTGGCGCGTGACCAGGACCGTCCTGCCGTCGGTTAGATAACGATAGGCCGAGTGCATTTTTGCCGCCGCCAGGCAGGCCTCGGTCTTGGCGACTTCGCTGTCGACGTCGATCTTCTGGTAGATGCCGAGTTCCAGCAGTTTTTCGAGCGCGTCGCGATGCGTCGTCCCGAGCGGAAAGTCCCCCGCGGTGACGTTGTAGAGCTCCAGAAAACGCCGGTTGCGTACGATCATCCTGCCGTCGGCGTCGTACATCAGCAGGCCTTGCGACATGTTGGCGAGTGCCGCGTCGAAACGGCGATGCTGCTCCTTGAGGTCCTGCTCGGCGCGCCGCTGTTCGGTGATGTCCTCGTAGATCGAGACCCAACCGCCCACGGCCAGCGGGCGGTGCGAGATGTTTATGATGCGACCGTCCGACAGCGTCTCTTCGTAGGTCGAGGGTTTCGCCTGGTCGATGTAGGGTTTGCGGATGGCATAGAGCTCGTCGGCGCTTTGCGAGGCGATGCCGATGTCGACGCTGTGGCGCAGAATGTCGATGAAGCGGATGCCTGGTCGTACCAGCTTGGCGTCGAGGCAGAAGATGTTGAGGTAGTTGCCGTTGCAGATGATCATGCGTTCGTCGGCATCGAACATGCACAGCCCGTGCGACATGTTCTCGACAGCGGCTGAAAAGCGTTCGTTCTGTTCGCGCAGCTCGTCTTCCATGCGGCGAGAGCGCTCCACGCCTTCGGGCGCCCGTTTCGGGACGATCGAACCATCCTTGACGTCCACGACGGGCATGAGGCGCGCCTGCGGTGCGTGATCGAACACCACACTGTTGCCGTTTCCGGTTAATTTAGCGTTCTCTACCCTACCGCCGACGTTGCAACTGGATGCCGCGACTTCTCAAGCGCCGAAAACCGCCTCAGGAAGGCATCTTGCGCCCAGGTCACCGAGCGTGGTGTGAAATCGAAGCGCTCGGCGGAGAAACCGCGCGGACGGCCGAAGAATTCGGTCGCCTCGGCGGTCGAGAAGCCGGCCAGCAGCGTTGCCTCGAAATAGGCGGCGATCTGGTCGGCGCGTTTGATGTCCCTGCGCAGTGCCGCGGCCGGTTCGGGAGGCAGCGAAAAGCGCTGATGGATGGCGCGCTGCAGGCGCAATTCGCAGTCCTTGTAGCTGCCGCCCATCACCGACTTGAACGGCGAGATCATGTCGCCGATGACATATTCAGGCGCATCGTGCAGCAGCGCGGCGAGCCGGTCGGTGGCAGAAGCCTGAGGCACCAGATCATTGAACAGGGCTTCGACCAGCAGCGAATGCTGGGCGACCGAAAACGCATGCTCGCCGCTGGTCTGGCCGTTCCAGCGGGCGACGCGGGCGAGCCCATGGGCAATGTCGGAAATCTCGATGTCGAGCGGCGAGGGGTCGAGCAGGTCGAGCCGGCGGCCTGACAGCATGCGCTGCCAGGCGCGCGGCGGCGCACCGGTGCGGTCCGCCGCCATCAGGCTTCCTCCGCGCTGACGGTTTCCTGCGGAAAACTGAATGTGGCCCAGGCGGGAATGGCGAGCTTCACCGGAACATCGCCGGCCATGATCGGCTGGCCGGCGTCCAGCGCCGCCTTGACCCTGTCGATGCGGGCAATGGCAAGCCCGATGTCGCCGGCGCTCGAGCCGAGCGTGCCGACCGGCCGGCCCTCGACCGTGAGTTCGGTGCCGGAGGCGGGCAGGGCAAGCCCAGCCTGCACGATCAGCACACGTCGCCTGGCGGTGCCGCGATGCTGCATGCGCGAGACCACTTCCTGGCCGACATAGCAGCCCTTCCTGAAGCCGACGCCGCCGGTCTCGTCGAGAAGCACGTCATGCGGGAAGGCGTCGCCCAACGCATAGTCGGCACCGCTCTCCGCGATGCCGTGGGCGATGCGGAAGGCCTTCCATGCGGCGATGTCGCCGGCATCCGCAATGCCGGCATAGGTGCGTGTGACGCTTTCCCTGGCAAAGCGCCTGTCGGCAAACGCGGTTGAATCATTTTCTGAGGCGGTTGACTCTTTTCCCCAGGCAACAGCGACAAGCGACTGTTCCGACTTGGCAATCTCGACCTTGGCGCGAAGCTTGTAGAGCATCAGCCGGCGCACGAAATCATCTGCAATGTCGGCCCGGCATTCCAGCCGGAAGGCGGTTTCGCCGGCACGCGAGATCAGGAAGTCGAACAGGATCTTGCCTTGCGGCGTCAACAGCGCGCCCGGCTTGGCTTCGCCGGCGCCAAGCGTGTCGAGATCGGTGGTCAGGATGTTTTGCAGAAAGTGCTCGGCATCCTGGCCGGAGACGGAGATGAGCGCGCGGTCTTTCAGCAGGGCACAGGGCATGGGGAGGATAAAAGCCTGATCTTGCAAAACGGTTGGCCATTACGTAAGCCGCTGACACTCCCCCCGCAAGAGAGCATGGCCATGACCTACGACCTCATCCTGACAGGCGGCACAGTGGTCAACCATGATGGCGAGGGGGCACGTGACATCGGCGTGAAGAACGGACGCATCGCCGCAATAGGCGATCTCCGCCAGGCCTCGGCCGGCGAGACGATCGACTGTCGCGGCCTGCACATCCTGCCGGGCGTCATCGACAGTCAGGTGCATTTTCGCGAGCCGGGACTGGAGCACAAGGAAGATCTGGAAACCGGCTCGCGGGCGGCGGTGCTTGGCGGCGTCACCGCCGTGTTCGAGATGCCCAACACCAACCCGTTGACCACCAGCGAGGCAACGCTGGCCGACAAGGTTCGGCGAGGCAGCCACCGTATGCATTGCGATTTCGCGTTCTGGGTCGGCGGTACCCGCGATAACGCCAGGGATGTCGGCGAGCTCGAGCGGCTGCCGGGCGCCGCGGGCATAAAGGTTTTCATGGGTTCGTCCACCGGCGACCTGCTGGTCGAGGACGACGAAGGCGTCGCCTCGATCCTGCGGAACACTCGCCGCCGTGCCGCCTTTCATTCGGAGGACGAGTTCCGGCTGCGCGAGCGCCTTGGCGAACGCATCGAGGGCGACCCGTCATCGCATCCGGTCTGGCGCGACGAGATCGCCGCCTTGCGTTGCACCGAACGGCTGGTGCGCATCGCGCGCGACGTTCGCGCCCGCATCCATGTCCTGCACATCTCGACCGCCGAGGAGATCTTGTTCCTTGAACAGCACAGGGACGTCGCGACCTGCGAGGCGACGCCGCACCATCTGACGCTGAGCGCCGACGACTATCTCAGGCTCGGCACGCTGATCCAGATGAACCCACCCGTGCGTGCCTCCCGCCACCGCGATGGCGTCTGGCACGGCATCGCGCAAGGCATCGTCGACGTGCTCGGCTCCGACCACGCACCGCACACGCTGGCCGAAAAGGCAAAACCTTATCCAGCCTCGCCCTCGGGCATGACCGGCGTGCAGACGCTGGTGCCGATCATGCTCGACCACGTCAACGCAGGCCGGCTGACCTTGCAGCGCTTCGTCGACCTGTCCAGCCACGGCCCGCAGCGCATTTTCGGCATGGCCAGAAAAGGCCGCATCGCCGCCGGCTACGACGCCGACTTCACGGTTGTCGATATGAAGCGGCGCGAGACCATCACCAATGCGCAGGCCGGCTCCAAGGCGGGCTGGACGCCCTATGACGGCAAGGAAGTCACCGGCTGGCCGGTCGGCACCGTCATTCGCGGCCGCCGCGTTATGTGGGAAGGCGAAATCGTCACACCGGGCCAGGGCAGGGCGGTGGAGTTTTCCGAGGCCCTTGTCGTCTGAGCTTCCCTATCCCTACAAGCAGGAGCAAGCCACTCAGTCCCCGGCGACGAAGAATGTCCATTGCCCGGCAGGCGTGATGCCGACGCGATAGAAGATATAAGCGCCGAACTGCTTCATGTCGTCGAAATCGCCGGCGGTGACGATCTTGAACAGTTCGACCCGCTGCTTGGCGTCGAGCTTGTCCAGCGGCAGCGCGAAGAAATACGGCCAGACATAGAGTTCCTGCGCTGTTCCGGCGTCGACATGGACATAGCCGGCGCTGAGCACTTCCTCCAGTATGGCCAGGATCTCCTGGCCGTCAGGGTCGCCGGACAGCCCTTTGAGGAAGGCAATGGCGTCGCCGTCGATGTCGGCCAGTGACAGCTGGGTCATGCTGTCGCCCTTGCCGATCAGGGGCCGGAGCTTTTCGATGTCGCCGCTCTTGCAGGCCTCGATGATCAGATCATGCATGCGCCGCACGGGCTCGGGCAGCTTGCCAAGGTCGTAGACGACTTCAGGCAAGGGCGCCTCGGGATCGACACGCGGCCTGTTGCTGCCGCCATCCGCTGGACTGTCGGGCTCTGCCGCATCTGGAGCGGCAGGCTGCTGGCCGGTCGAAGGCGGCGTTCCCACCGGGTCGGGCATGGGAATCGCGCCGCCGGGCGACGAGACGTCATCATCCGCTGACGGGGTGACAGGTGAGGGAAGGTCTTCGCGTTGGATCTCGCTCAGCGCATAGGCCGGGCTGCTTGCCAGGCACGTCACAAAGGCAATCGCGGCACAGCAAGCGGCGAGACGGATGTAGAGGACCAAGCCCTTCGGCCCGCCTGACATCGGAAAATTCACTGCCCGTATCTCCTTGGCTCCCGGGCATGATGCCCAAACGGCACTCGATCGTCAAAGAACCGGATGTCGGTTCAGTGCCGCAGCCGCTCGGGTTCGAAGGCGCCAGCAATCACCTTTTCACGCATGCGGTCGAGCAGGGCAAGGGCCGATGTCTCGCCGTTGGCGCGCAGCATTTCACCGAACGCGGTCTCAAGCGCCGCCTCGGCAATGATCTCGGGCTCGATGCCGGCCGAAAGGCCCTCGGCCCAGGCTTCGCTGTGGCTTTCCACCGCCGTCAGGCGTTTTTCTTCCCTGACCAGCGCATCGATGTCGTTGACACCATGTTCCATAGCGATGTCCACCCTTTCAAGCTGCGATCCATCAGTGCGGATCAGGCTTGATCTGTTCCGTTTACACGCAGCCCTAAGTAAGTATCTGTAAATACGACATTTTTTTGATCGTCTTTACAGCAGACGGCTGTGTTTGGCGAAGCTGCGTTTCAACCCGGATCAAACTTAGCCGATTAGGCCTGCCTGCGGGGTGAAAACCTTCAGTTTGAGTTAATTTCGCATTCTTGCGGTAACGTTTGATTAACGCTGTTGCAGAAGTGCAACATCAGGATTGCACCAAGACACAGACCGCTACAAGCCAGATTTGTCTGATAGGACCGGCGACGGCTCGGATATCTGTTGATGGACGCCTAATTGCCATAGCGCGAGGCGATATCGCGCGACAGCGTCTCGCCTTCCTTCATGTAACGGCTAATGGCTTCCGTGGCTGAAGCGGTGCACTGCGTATAGGTGCCGCCGAAGGAACGATAGCCGCGATTGAAGCTGGCGATGAAGCGGGCGCGACGCTCCGGATCCGGATTTTCCGATTCGAGCAGTTTTTCCATTTCGCCACGCCACTGGTCGCCCTTCTCGCCGCACAGATTGCGCAGGAAATGCAGCGACCCCAGCACCTCCGCCAACCGCATCAGCCCCGGCTCGAACGGCGACTCGACGCTGAACGCCGGCCGCACGGCCACGGCCGTACTGACGGCAAGGCATAAAGCGACAAGAAAACGAGCACGGCTCATAAGTCTATGTGACCAAACAATTTGTCGCCTGCAAGGCGTTTCCGGCCCGGCGGTTGGGGAATTCAGCGGCTTTCAGGGGGAACCAGCAAGTCGGCCAAGCAGATCTTCCGCCACCGCGAACACCGAGCCGGCAAGCGGCAGCGCCGCCATCTCGCGGAGTGTGTAGAAGGCTGCTGTCTCGGCATCGTCGCTCGCCACGGCCTCGCCGCCGGCATAGGCGGCGCCGAAGACCGTGAGGCGGTAATCGACCGGGTGAGAATCGTCCCTGCCGTCGATATGAATTACCCGAAGCGGGCGAAAACCGGTGGCACGCAAACCGGTCTCTTCGTGCAACTCGCGCTTGGCGGCATCCTCCAGCGTCTCGCCGGCCTCGGCCTTGCCGCCGGGAAAGGCATAGAGACCCTGCGAAGGTTGCCGCGCCCGCTTGACCAAGAGCACGGTGTCGCCACGCACCACGGCTACCGAGACCGCCGGCAGTATCTTTCGTGTATCGCTCATGGCTTCCCAACCGTTCGACCGCCGCAGCCCGCTGTGGACGGGTCAGCGCCGGACAGCTTTAGCGGTTGCAGTGCGGCTGTTCCATCGCCACTTTCTGGAACCATTCGAAGGCAGGAGCAATCGATCATGTGCGGACGTTTTGCCTTGGCCGCCACACCGAATCAGACCGCCGCCTTTCTCGGCCTGGCCGAGCTGGAGGATTTCCCGGCGCGCTACAACATCGCGCCGACGCAACCCGTGCTGATGGCGACCGCCGGCGCGCCGCGTGCACCGGGCTCCAATTTGCCGGATCGGCAACCGATGCTGGTGCGCTGGGGCCTCATTCCCACCTGGGTCAAGGACACAAGTGAGTTTCCGCTGCTGTTCAACGCGCGCTCGGAAGGCGCAATCGAAAAGGCCTCGTTCAAGGCCGCCATGCGTCATCGCCGCGCGCTGGTGCCGGCGTCTGGCTTCTACGAATGGCGGCAGAGCGGGGGCAAGAAGGGGCAACCCTACTGGATCCGGCCCAGGCATGGCGGCCTGGTCGCCTTTGCCGGCCTGATCGAGACCTATGCCGAGCCTGGGGGCTCGGAAATGGACACCGGCGCCATCCTGACGGTCAATGCCAATGCCGACATCGCTCATATCCACGACCGGATGCCGGTGGTGATCGATCCCGGGGATTTCGCCCGCTGGCTGGATTGCCGCACGTTGGAGCCGCGCGATGTTGCCGACCTGCTGCGGCCGGCGCAGCCCGATTTCTTCGAGGCTATCCCTGTCTCCGACCTCGTCAACAAGGTCGCCAACACCGGCCCGGAGATTCAGCAGAGGGGCGAGGTCGGGCCGGAGCCCGAGAAGACCAGGCGCCAGAAGCCTGGCGCGGACGACAGTCAGATGACGTTGTTCTAAGGGATACCGCTATTTCGAGGCGTATGTGAGCGCCTCATGCCCGGCGCCTTTGGCGCCGGCCGCACACTCCTTCAGGCAGCGCGGGGTGATACGATCTTCGGCGCCGGCTTCTTTTTCTTCGCGGTATGAAGAAGGGCGGCGACGATCGCGGCCGGGCCGATGGCGCGATAGTGGCTGGCCAGCGCCGGTTGCTTGGCGCGGTTGGCTTCCTGCTTGCTTCGAGGCATGTTTCTCTTCCCAGGTAACGTTTTCGTGTTCGCGTTTGACCGTTGAATCCGACCAAATCGTGACGTTTGGTGATCTAGCCGGCGAATGTTTCATGACTGTGCCGACATGTTTAATAAAATGTTTCACTGCCTGATTCCGCGTGATCGGGCGACGCGTTTGCCAATCTTTACGGCGTTTTTCTTGGAAGCAGCGGCTTGACGGCAACACTGACCAAGGCGATAAAGCCGCCCATGAAAACGTCTTTCGCCATTTGTGGCATTTGCATTATTGGCTAGCCTCGCGCTGGTCCGGACGTTTTCGCCTCATCTTTCCCCAGATTGGACAAACGCCCCGGCCAGCAGGCTGGAGTCTGATTTGCGCCTCGGCGCGGGACTGGCTCCATCCAGATAAAAAGTTCTGAACCGGGAAGGCATGGAATGTCCGACGCATCGCAGGGCCTGCGCCTCTACAACACGCTGACGCGAACGAAAGAGAATTTCGTTCCGATCGATGCGCTCAACGTGCGCATGTATGTCTGCGGCCCGACCGTCTACGACTTCGCCCATATCGGCAATGCCAGGCCGGTCATCGTCTTCGACGTGCTGTTTCGCCTGCTGCGCTATCTCTATGGCGAGGCGCATGTCACCTATGTGCGCAACATCACCGACGTCGACGACAAGATCAACGCGCGTGCACTGCGCGATTTCGGCAGCGAGATATCGGCCGGAAAGCTGTCGCTCAACGAAGCCATCCGGCGGGTGACCGAAAAGACCGCCGACCAGTTCCACAGGGATGTCGCCACGCTTGGCTGCCTGGAGCCAACGGTCGAACCGCGCGCCACCGAATTCGTCGAGCCCCGCGCCGATGGCAAGGCCGACATGATCACCTTGATTCAAAGCCTGATCAAACGCGGCCATGCCTATGTCGCGGCAGGTGAAGTTCTGTTCGACACGGCGTCGATGCCGGACTACGGCCAACTGTCGAAGCGCAATCTCGACGAACAGCAGGCCGGCGCCCGCGTCGCCGTCGATGCGCACAAGAAGAACCCCGGCGATTTCGTGCTGTGGAAGCTGTCCTCACCGGAAGAGCCGGGCTGGCAGAGCCCATGGGGCAGGGGTCGGCCCGGCTGGCACATCGAATGCTCGGCGATGTCGGCGGCTTATCTCGGCGAGGTGTTCGACATCCATGGCGGCGGCCTCGATCTCATCTTCCCGCATCATGAGAACGAAATCGCCCAGTCGCGCTGCGCCCACGGCACGTCAGTCATGGCCAATGTCTGGATGCACAACGGCTTCCTGCAGGTCGAGGGGCAGAAGATGTCGAAGAGCCTCGGCAATTTCTACTCGATCCACGAACTGCTGGAGACGGAGACCTTCGGCGGCCGCAGCTGGTCGGGCGAGGTGCTGCGGCTGGCGATGCTGATGACGCACTACCGCGAGCCGATCGACTTCTCCGTGCGCAAGCTGGAGGAGGCGGAGAACACGCTGCGCAAATGGAAACGCGCCGCGGATCTGGTGCCCGCGGCCGGGCAGGTGCCGGTGGAGGTCATCAGTGCCTTGTCGGACGATCTCGCCACCTATGCCGCCTTCCAGGTGCTGACGCAGTTGGCCAGCGAGGCCGCGGAAGGCAACGAAGCCGCCGCCGCGCTGAAGGCGTCACTGCTGTTCCTCGGCTTCGATGTTGCCTCGGCAAAGGTGGATGAGGACAAGGTTGCCAAGGCGATCGCCGATCGCCTCGCCTTTATCGCGGCGAAGAACTGGGCCGAAGCCGACCGCATCCGCGACGAGCTTTTGGCGCAGGGTGTACAGTTGAAGGACGGCAAGGATCCGGCCACCGGCGAACGTGTGACGACTTGGGAGGTCAAGCGGTGAGGGTAGCGCCAAGCACCTTTGCAAGTTTGGCGGAGGCGCCGGTGACAGCCGATCTCCCCCCTTGCGGGGGAGATGTCCGGCAGGACAGAGGGGGGTGTGAAGGAACGCCAAGGTTTCCGTTTGTCCCCCCTTATTCCAATCACTTCTTGAGAAGGCAGCGGTCGCAAGCTGACAGGCCGGCGGGACAGCACCCCCCTCTGCCCTGCCGGGCATCTCCCCCGCAAGGGGGGAGATCAGCCCTCGTGGCCGATTTCGCTAGTTGCCGGCGAAGGAGTGTTTGATGGGGCACGACCTCGTTCCATCCCGTCAGCGAAGAAACGCCAAATCCATGCGTCGCGTCATGACCGATGCAGAGTTGAAACTCTGGAACGAGTTACGTGCTCACCGGCTGATGGAGATGAGCTTTCGGCGGCAAGTGCCGATTGGGCCCTATATCGTGGACTTTGCGTGTTCGGCTCATCGCCTCATTGTCGAGGTCGATGGCAGCCAGCATGCTGACGAGGAACATCTCCAGTACGACGAGGCGCGAAGCGTCTATCTGAAGGCCAGCGGCTGGACCATCCTGCGTTTCTGGAACGACGACGTCATTCGCGATATCGACAATGTCTGCCAGCACATCGTGATCGAGGCCGGTTTGGCCGGTGCCGAAGTGCCAGCACGTGAGCCAGCAAGGGAGGCATTTCCATGATCGACCATCTCGGCATCGATGTTGCCGACTTCGAGGCTTCGAAGGCTTTCTTCGACAAGGCGATGGCGCCGCTTGGCGCTTCGCTGCTCTATATGGTGCCGCTGGAATACACCGGCGGTGCCAAGGTCGGTGGCTATGGCCGTGATCGGCCCGTGTTCTGGCTGCAGGAAGGCAAGGGTGGTCAAAAGGCCCATCAACACGTTGCCTTCACCGCGCGCAGTCGCGCCGAGGTCGATGCCTTCCATGCCGCGGCCCTGGCAGCCGGCGGCAAGGACAATGGCGCGCCGGGCCTGCGCCCACACTATCATCCGAACTATTATGGCGCCTTCGTCTTCGACCCCGACGGCAACAATGTCGAGGCCGTCTGCCATGAGCCGGAGTGAGCCATGAGCCTTGACAACCGGCCGGTCTACACAGGCGGCTGCCAATGCGGCGCGGTGCGCTTCCGCGTCGAAGGCACGCTTGGCGACGCCTCGATCTGCCACTGCCGCATGTGCCAGAAGGCGAGCGGCAATTTCTACCTGCCGTTGGTCTCGGTGCGCGGCGCCAGGGTTGACTGGACGCGCGGCGAGCCCAAGCGCTTTCGTTCCTCCAATGCTGCCTGGCGCGGCTTCTGCGCCGAATGCGGCACGCCGCTGACCTTCGAGGCGCCCGACGGCATGGCGCTGGCGATCGCCGCCTTCGACGATCCGGCTGACATCGCGCCGACCATCCAGTGGGGCACCGAGGCAAAACTGCCTTATGTGGATTCGATCCCGCAACTGCCGGGCGAGGATACGATGGCGGACATGGGTTCGGCTCCCTATCTCGCCGAGCTTGTGTCCTACCAGCATCCCGATCACGACACCGACCAATGGCCGCCGGAGGAAAGACCATGACCGAGACTGTCCGAACCGGCGGTTGCCAGTGCGGCGCCGTGCGCTTCCGCATCAAGGGGGCGCTTGGGCGCCCGTCCATCTGCCATTGCCGCATGTGCCAGAAACAGTTCGGCTCGTTCTTCGGCGCGCTGGTGACGGCGCCCAGGGACGGTATCGAATGGACCCATGAGGAACCGAGCTATTTCCAGTCTTCGGTCAACATCGATCGCGGCTTCTGCGCCCGTTGCGGCACGCCGCTGACCTACCGCCAGCCCGGCGGGCTGGAGATCGCCATCGGCGCCTTCGACGACCGCTCGGACCTGGCGCCGCAAATTCAGGTCAATTACGCGTCCCGGCTGCCCTGGGTGGAAAAAATCTTCGAGACGCCGGTTCATGACGATCCCGACTTTTACGCAAGGCAGGAGCAGATCATCTCCTTCCAGCATCCCGATCACGAAACGGCCAACTGGCCGCAACAGGGCCTGAAACTATGAGCTTGCGCACCCTCTACCCGGAGATCGAACCGTTCGACAGCGGCATGCTCGATGTCGGCGATGGCCATGAGGTCTATTGGGAGCGTTCCGGCACCAAGGGCGCCAAACCGGCCGTGTTCCTGCATGGCGGACCTGGCGGCACCATCTCGCCCAAACACCGGCGGCTGTTCGACCCAAAACTCTACGACGTCATCCTGTTCGATCAGCGCGGCTGCGGAAAGTCGGCGCCGAACGCCTCACTGGAGGCCAACACCACCTGGCATCTCGTCGCCGACATCGAGCGGCTGCGCGAGATGGCCGGCTTCGACACATGGCTGGTGTTCGGCGGCTCCTGGGGCTCGACCCTGGCGCTCGCCTATGCCGAGACGCATCCCGATCGTGTCAGCGAACTGGTGGTGCGCGGCATTTACACGCTGACCCGCGCCGAGCTCGAATGGTACTATCAGTTCGGCGTCTCCGAGATGTTCCCCGACAAATGGGAGCGTTTCGTCGCGCCGATCCCCGAAGCCGAGCGCGGCGACATGATGGCGGCCTACCGCAAGCGGCTGGTCGGCTCGGACCGCAAGGCGCAGCTGGAAGCAGCCCGCGCGTGGAGCCTGTGGGAAGGCGAAACCATCACGCTGCTGCCCGAGCCGGAAACCAGCGACAAGTTTGGCGAGGACGACTATGCCATCGCCTTCGCCCGCATCGAGAACCATTATTTCGTCCATGCCGGCTGGCTCGACGAGGGGCAGCTGCTGCGCGATGCCTGGAAGCTCAAGGATATCCCCGGCACCATCGTCCATGGCCGTTACGACATGCCGTGTCCGGCGCGTTATGCCTGGGCGCTGCACAAGGTCTGGCCGAAGGCCGACTTTCACCTGATCGAGGGCGCCGGCCATGCCTATTCGGAGCCGGGCATCCTCGATCGGCTGATCCGCGCGACGGACAAATTTGCAGGCAAATGACCATGACCCGCGAGCGTCTCTATCTCTTCGACACCACATTGCGCGATGGCCAGCAGACGCCGGGCATCGACTTTTCCGTCGAGGACAAGATCGCGATTGCAAAACTGCTCGACGATTTCGGCATGGACTATGTCGAGGGCGGCTATCCTGGCGCCAATCCGACCGACACGGCGTTCTTTCAGCAGAAACGCACGGCAAGCGCCAAATTCGTTGCCTTCGGCATGACCAAGCGGGCAGGGGTGTCGGCATCCAACGACCCCGGCCTTGCAGCGCTTGTGCAATCGAAATCCGACGCCATCTGCTTCGTCGCCAAGAGCTGGGACTATCATGTCCGCGTAGCGCTCGGCTGCACCAACGAGGAGAATCTGGAGTCGATCAAGACTTCGGTCGAAACCGCTGTGGCTTCGGGCAAGGAGGCGATGGTCGATTGCGAGCACTTCTTCGACGGCTTCAAGGCCAATCCGGACTATGCGCTGGCCTGCGCCAGGACGGCCTACGATGCCGGCGCACGCTGGGTGGTGTTGTGCGACACCAATGGCGGCACGCAGCCTTCGGAAGTGCGTACCATCGTCGCCAAGGTCATCGCATCAGGCATTCCCGGTGATCATCTGGGCATCCACGCCCATGACGACACGGGCCAGGCGGTCGCCAATTCGCTGGCCGCGGTCGAGGCCGGTGTGCGCCAGATCCAGGGCACGCTGAATGGCATAGGCGAGCGCTGCGGCAACGCCAATCTGATCTCGATCGTGCCGACGCTGGCGCTGAAGCCGGCCTTCGCGGATCGCTTTGTATCAGGCATTTCGGCCGAAGCGCTGACCGGGATTTCGCGTCTGTCGCGTGCATTCGATGAATTGCTGAACCGCGCGCCGGAAGCGCAGGCGCCCTATGTCGGTGCCTCGGCTTTCGCCACCAAGGCCGGCATCCATGCCTCCGCCCTGGCCAAGGAACCGGCGACCTATGAGCATGTGCCGCCGGAATCCGTCGGCAACCGCCGCCGCGTCATGGTCTCCGACCAGGGCGGCAAGGCCAATTTCCTCGCCGAGCTGAAGCGGCGCGGCATCGAGGTGCCCAGGGACGATCATCGGCTCGACGCGCTGATATCAGTCGTCAAGGAGCGCGAGGCCGAGGGCTATGCCTATGAGGGCGCCGATGCATCCTTCGAGCTCCTGGCGCGCAAGATGCTGCACGGCCTGCCGGAATTCTTCAATGTCACCTCATTCCGCTGCATGGTCGAGCGCCGCTTCGACGCCAATGGTCAGTTGAAGACGGTGTCCGAGGCGATCGTGAAAGTACTTGTCGACGGCGAGGAGAAGATGTCGGTGGCGGAAGGGCATGGCCCGGTCAACGCGCTTGACATCGCGCTGCGCAAGGATCTCGGCAAGTACCAGAGCGAGATCGTCGACCTCGAGCTCGCCGACTTCAAGGTGCGTATCCTCAATGGCGGCACCGAGGCCATCACTCGCGTCCTGATCGAATCGCATGACGGCACTGGTGCGCGCTGGTGGACGGTCGGGGTTTCCGAAAACATCATCGACGCTTCGTTCCAGGCGCTGATGGATTCGATCATCTACAAGCTGATGAAGAACCGCGAGATGGCCGGACTTGTTGCTGCCGAATAAGGTTGAACCATCAGCGGAAGTCCATTGATCCATCAGAACTTTGTGATGGTCTTGCCAAGGTTACTGGGCCATAGGGTTGGGCCATGGTCACTGAAGCAATTGCCCTGGACGCAGAGTCAAAGGCCCGTCGCGGCTTCCTGCTGGCGCTGGGCGCCTATCTCTTGTGGGGTGTGCTGCCTTTCTACATGAAAGCGGTGGCGCATCTGCCTCTTGCCGAGGTGATCGCCCACCGCATCGTCTGGTCCGTGCCGATCGCCGCGGCGGTCCTGGTCTGGGCCGGCCGCACGGCGGACTTCAAGGCGGCCATTCGTTCGCCTCGCACCATCGCCATGGCGGCGCTGACGGCGGCGCTGATCTCGGTCAACTGGGGCATCTATGTCTGGGCGATCGCCGTCGATCGCACCGTCGAGACCGCGCTTGGCTATTACATCAACCCGCTGGTGGTGGTCGTGGTCGGAGCCGTGCTGCTGGGCGAAAAGCTCGACCGGTTGCAGATCGCGGCGGTCGCGTTGGCGACGGTTGCCGTCACGGTGCTGACAATCGAGGGCGGCAAGCTGCCCTGGGTGTCGCTGGCGCTGGCGTTTTCCTTCGCCGCCTACGGCTTCTTCCGCAAGACGCTGCCGATCGGGCCAAGCCAGGGCTTTCTGCTCGAAGTGCTTTTGCTGTCCGTGCCGGCTCTTAGCTATATCGTCTACCTGATCGCGACCGGACAGGACCACATCGTGTCGAGCACCGGCACCGACACGGCGCTGCTGATCGGCTGCGGTCCGGTCACGTCGGTGCCGCTGCTTTTGTTCGCGTTCGGCGCCAAGCTTTTGCGCCTCTCCACCATCGGCATCATGCAGTACATCGCGCCGACCATGGTTTTCCTGATCGCGGTTCTGATCTTCGACGAGCCGTTCGGCACGGCACAAGCCATAGCCTTTGCCCTGATCTGGACGGCGCTGGCGATGTATTCCTGGTCGATGCTGATCACCGCGCGACGGGCGGCGGCTACATCTGTCCGAGCCGCCTGACGAAGAGATAGGTCACGCCGGCGATCAGCAGCGAGACCGCGGTCACCACCCAGAAACCCATCGGCGTGTCGACCAGGGGCAAACCGCCGACATTCATGCCGAACAGGCCCGAGATGATGGTCATCGGCAACAGCACCGCCGTCATGACGGAGAGAACGTAGAGAAGCTGGTTCGACTGCATGGTCAGTTTCGCCATCAGCTCGTCCTGCAACAACCTCGTGCGTGCCTGCAACTGCTCGCCGTCATTATAGAGGGTGAGTGCCCGGTGCGAGAGTCTGGCCGCCATATCATTGATCAGATCAGGCAGCTCGTCGCGATGCGAATGGTCGAGATGCCGGAACAGGTTGGTGAGCGTCGCCATCTGCCGGTGAATCACCACCAGTTGCCGGCGCGCCTCGACCAGCGCCTGGCGTTCATTGTGCCATGCATCGCGCACGACGCGGTCCTCTATGCCGTCAAGCGCATCGCCAAGCTTGCCGAGTTCACCCGACATGCCATCGAGCGACTGGCCCATGACCGCCTCGATCAGGTCCGACGGCGAGCGGAATTTCCGCGATCCATTCTCCACCGCCTTGCGGATGGCGTCGACCGACTCCAGCGGCTGTTTGCGGGCGCCGATCAGCATCGTGTCGTTGAAAGCGAAGCGGAAATGGACGAGCCCGCGCGCCTCCGAGAAATCGTGCTTGAGGTCCGGCAGATCGCCATAGAGCCAACCATCCTCATAATCGATGTGGCAGCCATGGCTGGGGGCGAGGAATGCGTCACGCGCCGGGGCCGGCAGGGCCTGCTCGGCGCCGATCTCCTGGCGCGCGTGGAGGTCGGTGATCTGGTAGCTGCGCCAGGTCCAGTGGGCTTGCGCGGGATCCTTGGTGCGCACGCCTTCAGCGGTGAAATGGTAGATGAAGAACAGCCCGTGCTCATCGGGCAAATAGGGCGAAAGGTCGGTGCCTTCGGCGGGGAGGGCGATGTTCACTGTCGCTTCTCCAGATGGTCCAAGCAACGAACCGCGCAACCGGCTCACTGCAAGGTCTTAGCATGCGGGAAGCCGGTTTCGTGTGACAGTTTCTTGACAGTCGATCACAGTGTGTCGAGCAGGGACGCGCGGTGGCGGCACCTTCACCGCCACCGCATTGCGATTGGGGGTAACTCAGCGCTTCGGCCCAAACCCGGGATAGGGGTTGAGGGGCACGATCGCGGTGACGTCCATCATGCCGGCCTTGATCAGCGGCAAGGTGGCGAGGTGGCCGCGCACTTCGGTGTCGTCGGCCGCCTCGAACATCATGCCGCTGCCGGGGATGTCGCCACGGTTCCAGACCTGGCGCACGGCACCTTCGGCGTAGAGCGAGCGGCGCTGTTCGGCTTCGCCGGGCAGAAGCGGTGCAAAGTCAGCGTCACTGAACTTTGCGGTGTTGCGGGTGAGAAGGGCGAAGAACTGCATGTGGGTCTCCTTTGGTTGGGTGGCCGACTATCCCTGCGGCTCGTCAGACTGTCCAAGACTGATTAGGATAGAGTTCAGACCTGAAAGGACTAAATCGTCGGAGAAAACGTGTTCGACCTGCGCCAGCTCCGCTACTTCATCACCGTCGCCGAAACCGGCAATGTCGGTCGCGCCGCCGAGATCCTGCGCATCTCGCAATCGCCACTCAGCCGGCGGATCATGCAGCTCGAGGAGCAACTGGGCGTCACTCTGTTCGAACGGGCAAAGCAGCGGGTTCATCTCAACGCCGAGGGCCGAGCCTTCCTCGCCGAGGCCCGCGCTCTGATTGCCAATGCGCGGCGCGTGGAGGAGTTCGGCCGCAGCCTTGCCAGCGGCGCGGTCGGCCGTCTCGCCATCGGCTATGTCGAGGGCGCAGTGCATGCCGGGCTGGTCGCCGACATGCTCAGCCAATTCCGCCGCGAGCGGCCGCAATTGCATCTCAGCCTGATGAGCCTGCGCTCTGCCGCGCAACTGGAAGGGCTGCGCCAGCGCACGCTCGATCTCGGCCTGGTCTATTCACCGCCGCCGGCCGACTATCCTGAAATTGCCTCGATGCTGGTCCGCCGCGAGCCGCTGGTGCTGGCGATACCCGAGGGCGATGCGCTTACGGATGTCGCCGACATCGGCCCGCATCATCTCGACGGACGCCCGTGGATCACGGTGGTGCGCCAGCCCGCCGACACCAACCGCGGCCAGTTCCTGGCCGCTTGCATCGAGGCCGGCTTCGTGCCCGACATCGCCTATGAGACCGCCGATCCCTTGACCTCGCTCGGCCTGGTCAGCGCCGGACTGGGCCTGGCGACGGTGCAAGAAAGCCTGCGAAGCGCCGCGCCGCCGGGAATAGTCTTCCGCGACCTTCCCTGGTTCAAGCGCAGCGTGGCGATTTACCTCGCCTGGCGCCGGCAGGATGAGCGCCCGGTGATTGGGGATTTGCGGAAGGCAGTAGGCAGTAGGCAGTAGGCAGTAGGCAGGCCCTATTCCCCACTGCCCATTCCCTACATCTTGTCTATCACCGACTGCACACCCTCGGTCGGGGCGTCGACGGAGGAGCCTGCCACCATGATGGCGGCGACGATGGCCTCCGGATCGTTGACGACCAGCGGCTTGACCCGTTGCGCGGTGTGGATGAAGCCCTCTGCCGTCATGTGTTCAAGCAACGCCGTCATCGGATCCCAGAATCCGTTGACATTGGCGAAGACGATCGGCTTGCGGTGATGGCCGAGTTGCGCCCAGGTCATGATCTCGACGATTTCCTCGACTGTGCCGATGCCGCCAGGCAGCGCCACAAAGGCGTCGGATTTCTCGAACATCTTATGCTTGCGCTCGTGCATGTTGTCGGTGACCAGCAACTCGTCGAGCCGGTCGAGCGCGGTTTCGGTTGCTTCTCTGTTGATCAGGAAGCGGGGAATGATGCCGGTCACCTTGCCGCCGGCCTTGAGCGCGCCTTCTGCGACGGCGCCCATAATGCCTTTGGTGCCGCCGCCATAGATCAGCCGCAGGCCCGCTTTGGCAATCGAGCGTCCAAGCAGGTGCCCGGCCTTGGCATAGATTTCATTGCGGCCCGGAGACGAGCCGCAATAGACGCAGACGGATCGAATCGTGTTCATGCTGATGATTGGTGATTGGGTCTGAAAGCGTGGTCAAGCCCTAAGGGTTGACAAGCCGAGCTTTTTCTTGACTGCCCGTTTTTCTTGTCGGCATTGGCAAAACACGCTAGACCGGCATTAGGTGGCTAAGGGGTAGGGAAATATGGCAATTAATCCATTGAAGGCGTTCCTGTTCGCGGCGGGTGGGACCGTCGCGGCCGCGGGAACTGCCTACATATCGGGCGCACTCGACCCGTATCTTCATCCAACGCCGCCGGCGAAGGTCGCGGCCTCGACGCCGCCCGAGGCGCCGAAACCGGCTGATACCGGCACGGAAGGGCGACTGCCGGCGCCGGCTGTGCCGGCCGCTCCCGCCGCGGCGCCTCAGGCGACTGCTCCAGCCGCGCCCGCGACAGAGACTACAGCTCCGGCAGCGCCTGCACCGGCCGCACCCGCAGCGGCCGGCCCGACCGCGCCGACTTTCGATGTCGTGCGCGTCGAGGGCAATGGCTCGATCGTCATTGCCGGCAATGCAGCGCCCAATTCAAAGGTCGAGATCCTGAGCGGCACGACGGTGCTTGGCTCGACTATGGCGGGTCCCGATGGCGCCTTTGTCATCGTGCTCGACGATCCGCTGAAGCCTGGCGACTATACGATTACCCTGCATTCGACCGTCGGCACGGTCGTAACCGTCTCGGTGCAGACCGCTGTCGTTTCGGTTCCCAAGAATGCCGCCGGCCAGGTGCTGGCCATGGTCGAGGAGCCGGGCAAGCCGGCCGAACTGCTGACGGTTCCCGCGCCCGAGACCAAACCGGCAGCACCTGCCACCGGCGACCAGGCTGCCGCTCCGGCTGCACCGGCGCCAGCTCCGGCCGCTCAAGCGCCCGCAACTGCCGCTCCGGCGCCCGCCGCGCCGGCGACACCGCCCGCCGCCGTGGCCGGACCCAAGATCGTCGTCGAGGCGGTCGAGATCGACGGCAACAAGATCTTCGTCGCCGGTCTCGCCGATCCGGGCCGCAAGGTGCGCGCCTATGCCAACGACATCCTGCTCGGTGACGCGCTGACATCGCCGGACGGTCATTTCCTCATCGAAGCGACGCGCGACATTCCAGTCGGCAGCTACACCATCCATGTCGACGGCCTCGATGCCGACGGCGTAAAGGTCGTGGCCCGCGCCGCGGTGCCGTTCGAGCGCGAGCCGGGCGAAGCGGTTGCCGCCGTGGCGCCTGCCGGGACCAAGCCGGCGGATGCCAAGCCAGCTGAGACCAAGCCAGCCGCACCGGCAGCCGCCGAAGCACCTGCCGCACCGGCAGCGCCCGCTGCGGAGGCTCCGGCCGTTGTCGCTGCCACCACGCCGCCAAGCGACGTGCCGGAGGCCGTAGCGCCCAAGCTCGAACATGCCGACGGCGCCGTGATTATCCGCCGCAACGACACGCTGTGGCGGATTTCGCGACGCGTCTACGGCCACGGCGTGCGCTATTCCACCATCTATCTCGCCAACCAGGACCAGATCAGGGATCCCGACCACATCTGGCCCGGCCAGGTGTTCAAGGTCCCGGAAAAGTCCAAGGAAGGCGAAGCCGCCGACCTCAAGGCAATGGGCGAGCAGGCGACGACGGCGCCGACTAAGAAGCAGTAGGAGCCCGCATCGATCAGCTGACATCGCCTGCTTGGTTGGAGTGAAGCGCGAAACCGTTTGCCCCGGGATCGCCCAGTTCAGGGCGGAGATTCATGCTCGGAATGAGATAATCTCCGCCATTTTGCCGACGGTATGGGATGGGCGCCGTCGTCGCCAGCGTCCGCATCCTCTCACGCAGCCGTTCAGCCACGGGTTCGAAGCCGGTCTCGTCGAGACGATCGACCTGGTAGACGACGAACGGCGGAAGTACGTCGTATCCGGGGTAGTAGAGGATCCCGTGATTGATCGGGAACAGCAGATCGTCGATGGGGCCGTTGATCCCGCGTGGCGTGTAGTGCTCCTCCCAGCCTCCTGCGGTCACGATCAACATGGCGCGTTTCCCGACAAGGGTGCCCTCGCCATAGCGATCGCCCCAGCGCCGATCGCTATGCTCACCAACGCCATAGGCGAATCCATAGGCGAACACACGGTCGACCCAACCCTTGAGGATTGCCGGCATGGCGAACCACCAGAGCGGGAACTGCAGGATCAAGGTGTCGGCCCACAGCAGCTTCTCGATCTCCGCCTTTACATCTGCGGTTAGCGTGTTGGCCTCGAAACCCTTCTTGGAAGCCACGACCGGGATGAGCCGCGCATCGGGTTCCAGCGACGGGAAGTCGGCGCGATCGATTTCGGATTTCCAGCCTTCGGCGTACAGGTCCGATACGCGAACCTCATGCCCTTGAGCCTCGAGTTCCCTGATAGCGACATCACGAAGGGCGCCGCTCAGCGAGCGTGATTCAGGATGGGCGAAGACAAGCAGAACTTTCATGGGTCAGATCCGGTATTGAGGAAACTGACGCAAACGTAGCCAACGGTGATACGATCCACTATATGCAGGTAATGCATAACATTGTGCCGAATAATGGATAAATCAGACATTACATTCGAGCGCATGCGCAGCTTCGTTCGCGTCGCCGAGCGTGGCAGCCTGTCGGCCGTCGCGCGGGAGCTTGGTGTCGGGCAGTCAACGATCACGCGGCACGTTCGGGAGCTCGAAGAAGCGGTCGGCGTGCCTTTGCTCAGCCGAACGACCCGGCGGGTCACGATGACCGCCGAAGGCAGCCGCTATTATGCCAATAGCGTTCAGATCCTGCGCCTCGTCGAACAGGCCAGCGATGAGGCCCGGGGCACGCGCGGCGCGCCCGCCGGCACGATCCGGATAAGCTGTACGGCGGCTTTCGGTGTCTTGCACGTCAGCCGCCTGATCTTCGCTTTTCAGGACCGTCATCCCGACATTGGAGTGGACCTCAGCCTCACCGATGAACGGGTGGACCTCGTCCGCGAGGGTGTCGATATCGCACTTCGGCTGGGGCCGCTCACGGACAGTTCGTTGAAGCTGAGGACCCTCGGCCAGTCGCGGCGTCTGCTCGTGGCCTCTCCTGACTATCTGGCGGCGCGGGGAAGACCGACCGTCCCTTCGGATCTGTCCCGCCATGAGGGCATCCGGATGTCGAACGTGGCGGGCAGCGAAACGCTTGTTTTGCAAGGCGCCGGCGGCGAACGCCACACGGTGCCTTTCGCCGGGCGGCTGCGGATCGATCATGGACTTGCCGCGCGGCAGGCCATGATCGCCGCTCGGGGGATCGCGCCGGCGCATCGATGGCTTGTGGACGATCTTCTGGCTGCGGGCTTGCTCGAGACGATACTGGCGGATTATTCGCTGCCGTCCGTTCCGCTGAACATGTTGATCGTCCCGGAGCGCGCAGGCGTCGCAAGGGTCCGCTTGCTGGTTGAGTTTCTGGTTGAACAGATTGCCGCTATTCCAGGGATCGAGAAATCCCTCCCGGAGCATTAGCTGCCGTCCGATCTGCCCGGAAGAGTAGCTTGCGGCGGTGCCGTCCATCGTTTATCGCCGATGAACGATGACCGAATCCGCACTTGAAACAGACCGCGCTGCCGGCGCTCTACCCAACCGCGGCTCGGATAGCCACGCCGTCGCGGCGCGATTTGCGGCGTTGTCGCATCCGGCCCGGATCGAGATACTGAAACATCTCTCGGCCAGCAATTCCTGCTGCTGCCGCGAGGTCGTCGACCGTTTCGATCTGGCGCAGTCCACCGTGTCCCAGCATCTGAAAATTCTGGTCGAGGCCGGTCTGGTCCGCTTCGAGTCCGACCGTCAGCGCTCGCGCTATGCCGTTGATCGCGCAGCCCTTGCCGATGTATCGGCATCGTTGAACGCCCTCGTCAATTCCTGCTGCTCCGGCCGCTGACCCTCTCACCCAAAAGGCAAGAAAAGTGGTCGAAAAAACCGTCTCCGCCGACACCTCAACGCTGACGACATTGCGCAATTTGTGGCCCTATATGTGGCCAGCCGAGCGCGCCGATCTCAGGGCGCGCGTGACTTGGGCGACGCTGCTGCTGGTCGTCGCCAAGCTAACGCTGGTCGCCGGTCCCTATTTCTTTAAATGGGCAACCGATGCGCTGGCGGGCGGCTTCAAGACGCCGCCGCCGCTGCCATCTTTCATGCTTGCCCCGGTGATGCTGGTCGTCGCCTACAATGTGCTGAGGCTGGTTCAGCTTGGCTTCAACCAGTTGCGCGACGCGCTGTTTGCCCGCGTCGGCCAGCATGCGGTGCGCCAGCTTGCGTTCCGCACCTTCGTTCACATGCACCAGCTGTCGCTTCGCTTCCATCTGGAGCGCCGCACCGGCGGTCTGTCGCGCATCATCGAGCGCGGCACCAAGGGCATCGAGACGATCGTGCGCTTCATCATGCTCAACACCGCGCCGACCATCCTCGAATTCGCGCTGACCGCAGGCATATTCGGTTTCACCTATGGCTGGAAATATGTGGCCGTCGTGGCAATCACCGTCTGGCTCTACGTCTGGTTCACGGTCAAGGCCAGCGACTGGCGCATCTCGATTCGCCGCGACATGAATGACAGCGACACCGACGCCAACACCAAGGCGATCGACTCTCTGCTCAATTTCGAGACGGTCAAGTACTTCACCAATGAGCGCATGGAAGCCGACCGCTTCGACCGTTCGATGGCGCGCTACGAGGTCGCCGCCACCAAGACCTGGACCTCGCTCGGCTGGCTGAATTTTGGCCAGGGCGTCATCTTCGGCCTCGGCACGGTCGTCGTCATGTGCATGTCGGCGCTGGAGGTGCAGGCCCATACGCAAACCGTCGGCGATTTCGTCTTCATCAACGCCATGCTGGTGCAGCTTTCCGTGCCGCTCAACTTCATCGGCTTCATCTACCGTGAAATTCGCCAGGGCCTTACCGATATCGAGCACATATTCGACCTGCTCGACGTGCCGCAGGAGATCGTCGACAAGCCGGACGCCAAGCCGCTCACCGTCGGCGCGGGCAAGGTCGAGTTCCGCGACGTGCATTTTTCCTATGATCCGAACCGCAAGATCCTGAAGGGTGTTTCCTTCGAGGTGCCGGCCGGCAAGACGGTCGCCATTGTCGGGCCTTCGGGCGCCGGCAAGTCGACCATCTCGCGACTGCTGTTCCGTTTCTACGACGTGCAGGCCGGCCAGGTGCTGATCGACGGCCAGGACATCCGGGATGTCACCCAGGACAGCCTGCGCGCGGTGCTCGGCATGGTGCCGCAGGACACGGTGCTGTTCAACGACACCATCGCCTACAACATCCGCTACGGCCGCGTCGGCGCGAGCGAGGAGGAAGTGCGCAAGGCCGCCGAACTCGCCCAGATCGGGCCGTTCATCGAAAAGCTGCCAGACGGCTACAAATCGATGGTCGGCGAACGCGGGCTGAAGCTTTCCGGCGGCGAAAAGCAGCGCGTGGCGATCGCCCGCACCATCCTGAAGGCGCCGCCGATCCTGATGCTCGACGAAGCGACTTCGGCGTTGGACAGCCACACCGAGCAGGAGATCCAGGCCGCGCTCGATCTTGTCAGCAAGGGCCGCACCACCATTGTCATTGCCCACCGCCTGTCGACGGTGATTTCCGCCGATGAGATCATCGTGCTCAAGGACGGCCAGATCGCCGAACGCGGCACCCATGTCGAGCTGATGCGCAAGCATGGCCTCTATGCCTCGATGTGGGACCGCCAGCGCGAGGCGACCGAAGCCGAGGAGCGCCTGCGCCTTGCCCGCGAGGGCGACGAGCTCGGTGTTGTCGTTCGCCGGCGGACGTCGGAGGTCAATTGATTTTTTCGCTTGACCTCAACTTAAGTTGAGATTGTACGCCTTTCGTGGAGCCCGAAAACGCCATTATCCAGGAACGGAACAATCGAAATGAACGGCATAAATCAGAACGTTAACGGCGGCAGCGTGTTCAGGGTGGACAAGTTCGTCGTCCCGGCCGCCGCCCGCAAGGAGATCCTCGTCAAGGTCAAGACGACGCATGAATTGCTGCGCCAGCAGCAGGGGTTCGTGCAGGATTTCCTGCTCGAGCAATTTTCGGGGCCAGGCGAATTCAACCTGGTGACGATCGTCGAATGGGAAAGCCAGGCGGCCGTCGACAAGGTCGTTCCGATCGTCAAGGCCGCGCATGAGCGCATCGCCTTCAGTCCGCAGGAGACGATCGCGCGCCTCGGCGTGCGGGCCGACATCGCCAACTATCAGCGGATTCCCGGGCTCTAGCCCGGCCAGCCCACGCCAGGTGCCGGCGCCTCCAAGCTCAGCACCTGGCCGGTGCGGGCGTCGCTGACCATGTGCTCGAAGCCGCGCCACTCGGCGGCGACGATGAACAGCGTCCTCCTGTCCGCGCCGCCCAGCATGCAGGCAAAGCAGCCGCGATCGACGGTGACGGTCTGCAGCACCTCGCCGCCTTCGCGCACCCGTACGCAGTGCTTGTTGGGAACATCCGCGTACCAGACCGCGCCTTCGGCATCGAGGCAGATGCCGTCGGGATAGCCGTCGAGGTCGGCCCACACGCGCCGGTTGGACAGGCTGCCGTCGGCGGCGATATCGAAGGCGGTCAGCCGGTTGCCATGGGATTCGGCAAGGATCAGCGTCTTGTTGTCCGGCGTCACCGCCATGCCGTTGGCAAAGGCGATGTTGTCAGCCACTTGCCGGACCGCGCCGTCCGGCATGATCAGCACGATGGTGCCCGGGCCGAAATACTCACCGGCAGCCGGCGCCGGCCCGCCGCCATTGACATAGATGTTGCCGCGCCCATCGACGACGATCTCGTTCCACGGGCTTTTCGACAGGCCGCGCAGATCGGCATGGGTGACGAGCCTGCCATCGACCTCCTGTCGCAGCAGCAAGCCTTCCCGGCCTGAGACGACCAGCAGCCGCCCATCCGGCAGCCAGTCGATGGAATAGGGCAGGACGGCCGGCACAGTGAGCATGATTTCGCGATTGCCGTCGGCATCGATCGCTATGATCTCGCCGGTGCCCCAGTTGCAGACCCACAGGCGTCCGTCATGCCAGCGCGGCGATTCCCCGAAGGCGAGGCCAGCACTAACGAGACGCGCCGGGGTGACCGATTGTATCCGCATTATGGAACTCCTTGTTGCGCGTCATCATGGCTGAAAGCCTTGGATGTCTCACCAAGGACGGGCGAGGGGGCTTCTTTCCGACAGCCGCTTTGTTATTTCGTTTAGGAAAAGTTGCCGATAGGGCGCTGGCACCGCATCACGGTGGCTTGTTCGTTGTCATCGGTATCGGCGCCGGCGGGTGTTGACCGCGCCGCCAGCATTTTGCAGGTACTGTAGCCCATCGTCACGTCCGCCAGCCGCAACGAATGCGGCGTCGCCGATTGTTGCGTTGCGGCGAAGGGGGCTTTCAGCTATTGAGGCCCGACCTGAAACGGAGCCCGGCCCAGCCCGATGAGCCTTGTCGATACGGTCAAGAACGCGTTCGTACCGATCCATCGCGAGGGCTATCCCTTCATCGCGGCCTTTGGCGCGGGCACACTTTTCCTTGGCTATTTCTCCTCGGTCCTGTTCTGGATCGGCCTGATCCTGACCGCCTGGTGCGTCTATTTCTTCCGCGATCCCGAACGCGTCACGCCGGTCGATGACCGCTTGGTCGTGAGCCCCGCCGATGGCATTATCTCGGCTGTAGGGCCGGCCGTGCCGCCGCGCGAGCTTGGCCTCGGCAATGTCGAGATGACCCGCATCTCGGTGTTCATGAACGTCTTTTCCTGCCATGTGAACCGCTCGCCCGTGCGCGGCCGCATCGCCAAGATCGAGCATCGGCCGGGAAAATTCCTCAACGCCGAACTCGACAAGGCCAGCACCGAGAACGAACGCAACGGCCTGGTCATCGAAAGCCCCAACGGCACGGTGGCGGCCGTCCAGATCGCCGGCCTGGTGGCGCGCCGCATCGTCTGCTGGGCCGAGGCCGGCGGCTCGATCGGCACTGGCGAGCGTTTCGGCCTGATCCGCTTCGGCTCGCGTGTCGACGTGTTCCTGCCTTTGACCGCGACGCCACGCGTCGCCGTTGGCCAGACGGCCGTCGGCGGTGAAACCGTGCTCGCCGAATTCGGCGGCGTCGCTGGCACCCCGCTGGTCAGGATTTCCTGAGCCTTGGGCGCGCCGTTCAAGAAGTTCGAGGCCCATGCCAGCGGCGGTCCGCGCATCCGCGAGATCCCGATGCGCATGGTGCTGCCCAATCTGGTCACCGTTCTGGCCATCTGCGCCGGCCTGTCCGGCATCCGTTTTGCCTTCGAGGACCGCTTCGAGACGGCGGTTGTGATGGTGCTGCTGGCCGCCTTTCTCGATGGCATCGACGGCCGCCTGGCGCGGATGCTGAAGGCGACCTCCAAATTCGGCGCGCAGATGGATTCGCTCGCCGACATCGTCAATTTCGGAGTCGCGCCGGCCTTGGTGCTTTATGCCTTTCTGCTCGACCGCGCCGGCTCGCCCGGGTGGATCGCCGCCCTTCTGTTCGCCATCGCCTGCGGGCTCAGGCTCGCCCGCTTCAACGTGCTCGACGACGAGAAGGCCGAGCGTCCGCTGTGGCAGTCGGAATATTTCGTCGGCGTGCCGGCGCCGGCGGGCGCGGTGCTGGTGATGCTCCCGCTCTATCTGTTTTTTCTGAGGCTCGGGCTGGAGCCAAGCCGGCCGGTCGCCTTCGTCGCCACCGGTTTTACCGTCCTGGTCGCTTTCCTGCTGGTCAGCCGGCTACCGGTCTATTCCGGCAAGAGCATCAAGATCCCGGGCGACAGGGTGCTGCCGGTCATTCTGGCCGTCGTGCTCTACATTCTCTTGCTGATGACCTATCCCTGGTACACGCTGACCGCATCGGTCGCGGGTTATCTGATCTTCCTGCCGTTTTCCGTGCGCGCCTATTCCAAGCGCGCCAAGCTCGAAGGCGAGAAGGTGCCGCCTTCGGACATAGGTTAGAAGGTTCGCCGAAGTCCTTGATCTGACTCAGGCCGCAATGCCCCGCCCCAGCCTGTCGATCGCCAGCTTTCTGGTCGAGACATAATCGGTCTTGCCGGAGCCCAGCACCGGGATTTCCTCCACCTTGACGATGTCGTTGGGCACCATGAGTTCGGCGGCCCCGGCCTTCTTGCCGAACTGGCGCAGCTCTTCGGGATTGGCATCGTCGGCGGTGGTGACCAGCACGATGCGCTCGCCGCGCCTCTTGTCGGGCACTGCCACCGCCGCATGGCGTTCTTCCGGCCACAGCGACTGCACCAGCATCTCGACCGCGCCCAGTGACACCATCTCGCCGGCGATCTTGGCGAAGCGCTTGGCGCGGCCGCGAATGGTGATGAAGCCTTCGCGGTCGACGGCGACGATGTCGCCGGTGTCATGCCAGCCGCTCAGCGGCTGTAGCTCGCCGGGGCGGTCCGAGGTCATGTAGCCCATCATCAGATTGGGTCCGTCGAGCCACAACTGGCCGGCATCCGAGATGCCCTCGACCGGCTCCAGCTTCATGCGCATGGCCGGCAACAGACGGCCGACCGTACCATCGCGGCCGTGGATGGCGGTGTTGACCGCGACCACGGGTGCCGCCTCGGTCAGCCCGAAACCTTCGATGATCTCGGCCTGGAAGCGCTCGCGATAGACGCGGCGGGTTTCCGGCTTCACCGCCTCGGCGCCGGCGACGACGAAGCGCAGGCTGGAGAAGTCGCCATCCTTGGCGGTGCGCACATAGTTGGCGAGGAAGGTGTCGGTGCCGAACATGATCGTCGGCTTCACCTTGCGGGCGATCTCGGGGATGATCTTGTAGTGGAGCGGCGAGGGGTAGAGGAACAGTTTTACGCCGGTGACCAGCGGCAGGATGGTGCCGCCCGTCAGGCCGAAGGAATGGAACACCGGCAGCACGTTGAGCAGAATATCGGCCGGCGAGATGGTGATGCGCGCCTCGGCCTGCATGGCATTGGCGAGAAGGTTCTTCTGTGACAGGACAACCGCCTTCGGCGTACCTTCCGAGCCCGAGGTGAACAGGATGACGCCCGGCTTGGCCGCATCCTGCCTCTGCAGCGGCAAGCGCCATAGCAAGGCGGCGGCAAGCTTGTCCAGCGCGGTGACGCTGGCCCGAACATCTTCCAGCCACAGCAGCCTGGCGCCGCCCTTCTCGACCGCGGCGACGATATCGGCAAGATCGGCCTTCTCGACGAAGGCGCGCGAGGAGATGACGGTGCGGATGACGGCCGTGCGCACGGCGGCGGTGACGCTCGCCGGCCCGGCGGTGTAGTTGATCATCGCCGCCACCCGGCCCGCCGAGAGAAGACCGACGAATGACAGCACGACGCCATTGGCGTTGGGCAGCATTATTCCCACCGCCTCGCCTGGCGCCGTCACCGCCTCGAAGCGCCTGCCCAGCACGCGGGCGCCGATGAACATCTTGCGGTAGCTCAGCGCGCCCGAGATGACGTCCTCGATGATCGGAT
Organism: Mesorhizobium sp. 131-3-5; assembly: GCF_016756575.1. Classification (NCBI taxonomy): domain Bacteria; kingdom Pseudomonadati; phylum Pseudomonadota; class Alphaproteobacteria; order Hyphomicrobiales; family Phyllobacteriaceae; genus Mesorhizobium; species Mesorhizobium sp. 131-3-5. The sequence goes on along the minus strand of NZ_AP023254.1, from coordinate 5,228,655 downwards.
GCGAGGCGCCGACCCTGGCCGCGGCATCGCGCATGGCCAGGAACAGGCCGCGGTCGAGGTCGTTGCCGAAAAGCCGGGCCTCTGCGACGCGGTCGAACAGCGCATTGGTGTTCGAGGCCTGGTCCGGATTGCGCGCCACCAGTTCGGCGATGGTCATCGGCTCCAGCACGCTCATCGCGAGCTGCGGAAACCAGTGCCGCGGGGCCTTGGCCGCCGGAGCCAGGGAAACCGGCAGGCTCCGTGCACCGGCGACAAAGATCGGCACGATGCGGGCGTCGGCCTGCATGGCAATGCGAGTGACGGCGCGAAACAGCCGAAACGTCTTGACGTCAGGCTCGACCGCATCCGGCAGATAGACGGCGAGCCGGCCCTTGCCCTTCAGCACACGCACCAGCCGGCGGCTGACGAAAAGATGTTCGGCATTGAAGGCGATCGTGCGGCCAACCTCACGCCAGGGTTCTAGCCACGGCGAGCGCGCCGAGACCTCGTCCAGAATGTGCAGCGTGTCATCCGGCAGCAGCGACAGCATCAGCGCCGGTTCGAAGCGCGACTGGTGCGAGATGACGTAGATGACAGGAGCCTGCGCCTTGCGCGCGATCCTGATGCGGTTGTCGCTGATCCGGTAGGCGAGCTTGAAAGGCACGTAGAGCATCGCCTGGCTGAAACGCAGGCCGAGGCGGAATTTTTCCACCACGCCAATCAGCAGCCAGGCCAGAACGAGACCCGCAAGCAGCGCCAGTGTCAGGATCATGCCGCTTCTCTCCCAACGATTTTTGTCATCGCGGCTCTTACGCGGCCGCGTCGGCGCAGAGCCTAGCGCAAGTGGGCGCTAGGTCAATGTGGGAAGAGACGGTGTTCCTTCTCCCTCCGGAGGGAGAAGGAACGACCCCTACGCCGCCTTCAACCGCCCGCTGATGAAGCGGAACTCCTGCGTCTTGCCGCCATAGCCATAGGCGGCTGCCGGCACTTCATGCACGAAGGCATAACTTTCCTCGTGCACGCCGCCCAGCAGGCGACCGAAGGCATCGAAGAGAGCCTTGAGATAGGCTTCCAGCTCGAGTTTGGTGTTGGTGCCGTCGACCACCTTGATATCCAGCCAGAACGTGTTGGTGCCATGCTCGGCCAATGATTTGCCGCCGGCGAACCAGTGCTGCGGATCGATATAGGATACGGCAACGGCGGTGATCGTCGGATCCTTGCGCAATTGCGTGGCGGTGATCTCGGTTATTTCCCTGGCGATGCTGGCGGACAAAGCGGCATCTGGCTTGCCGGTGACGCTGATATTGATGATGGGCATTTTTCATCTCCTTGGTTTCTGGCGGCATCTGACCGCCGTTGGAGAGATCATGTCACTGTCATTTAGTCAAAAAAATCGAATTGTTTTGAAATAAAGATTCGATATTATCGAACTATGGAAGCGTTCGATCCGGATCTGCTCAAAACCTTCCTCGCTTTTGTCGACAGCGGTTCGCTGGCGCAGGCGGCCATCAGCGTCGGCCGTTCGCCTTCGGCCGTGACCGCCCAGATGCAGCGGCTGGAGGAGATCGTCGGCGAGCCGCTGTTGGCGCCGCAAGGCAGGGGGCGCGGCCTGACGCCGGCCGGCGAGGACCTCGTCGGCCACGCCAGGCGCATTCTTGCCGCGCACCGTGAGGCGTGGCTGGCGCTGAAGGGCGCGCGGGCTGCCGGGCGTGTCGCCATCGGCACGACACAGGATTTCGCCGACAGCGGCCTGCCGGACCTTTTGCGTGCCTTCGCCACCAGCCATCCGCGCGTCAGGATCGAATTGCGGGTTGGCCGCTCCGCCGAACTGGCGCAGGCACTGCAGGCCGGCAGCCTCGATCTGGCGATTGTCATGCGCCAGGCGGCCGCGCCGGACGAGGTCGGCGTCCTGCGTGAGCCGATGATGTGGCTGTGTTCAAGGAAAGGGCTGGCCTCGCGGCAGGAAGAATTGCCACTGGCGCTGCTCGATCCCTATTGCGGGTTTCGCGAGGCCGCACTGGCGGCGCTCGATGCTGCCGGCCGCCGCTACCGCATCGCCGCCGGCAGCGCCAGCCTGGCTGGCCTGCGCACTGCGGTGAATGCCGGCGTTGCGCTGACCTTGCGAACCCCGCGCTTTGCCCATTCCGGCATTGTCGAAGCGCCGCGCGAGTTGGGCCTGCCGCCGGTTCCGATGGCGGAATTCGCGATCCGGCTGCGTGCCGGTGCTGATGCTTCCGCGGGCGATCTGGCGGCGCTGCTCAGCGGCAACCTGGCCCTGTCCCAGCCGCCCGGCTGATTTGGCGCCAGCCTATCGCAAGAAACCCCGACCTGCGGTCGGGCTCCTTGGCAAAGAAATAGCCGACCTTGCGGTCGGGCCTATTTAGAAAGAAAAAGCCGACCTTGCGGTCGGCTTGGGAGTAGGACGGGCCGAGGGGTTTGGGGGGACTCGGGGGGTGGCCCGTCACACCAATAATGTCTGAGTCCGATGATGGTTCCGTGACTGAGTCACTTTTTTAAGAAATTTTTGACGCTGCCCGCTGCGAGCGGGCTGCCAGCCAGTCGCGGCCTGCATGGGCGAACACCGCGCAGAGCACGATAGCGCCGCCGACCATGCTGGCGACAGGCGGTATCTCGGCCAGGAAAAGGAAGGCAAACAGGATCGCGAACGGCACTTCCGCCGAGCCGAGCAGGCCGGATTCGGGCGCCGGAATAAGCCGCGCCCCTTCCGTCCACAGGATCGACGACAATGCGAAGGACGCGCCGAAGGTGACGAGCAGAACGGCATCCCTTGCCGACACCGCCAGGGGATCGGTGATGAACCAGCCGAGAATGAACAGCAGGAAGGCTGAAACCGCGCCGGCCCACACCACCGGCGTGTCGCGGAAGGCGCGCACCATGATCATGTAGAGCGCGCTGCCGGCCGTCATCAGCAGCGCCAGCCCGTCGCCGAACAGATGGCCGGTGCCGAAGCCCGACCAGACCATGATGCCTACGCCGCACAGCGACACGGCCGCCGCGAGCATCGTCTGCAGGCGGAAAGGCTCGCGCACCAGCACCCAGGCCAGCAGGGCGGCAATGAAGGGCGACGTGGCGTAGATGACCGCGACATTGGCGACATAGGTGAATTTGAACGCCGAGATGAAGGCGATGCTCGCCAGCGCGCCTTCCACCGCCAGCAGCCAGCCCCGCCAGCCAAGTCGCAGCGTGCCGCGGTTGCGCGAGCGATGGCGGCGCCACAGCACATAGAGGCTGATCAGGATCGAGCCGACAAAGCCGCGCCAACATGTGATGGTCAGCGGATCGGCATGGATCGACTTGGTCGAGACACCGGTCAGGCCGAACACCGCCGCTGATGACGACACCAATATGATGCCAAGCGTGCGCTCGGTGGTTTCGGTTGTGGCGGCTGCGACGTCAGTCATGCCGGCAACCTACCCCGTCCGGTGCTGACATCGTAGAGTCAGCAGTGAGCGCCATCCGCATCACAGCCGCTTGCGGAAATGCTCGCCGCCGACAATCAGCAGCCCGGCGGCGATGATCAGGGCGGCACCCAGGAACACTTCGCGGCGCGGCACGTCGCCCCAGATCGCGAAGCCGAGCGCGAACGCCCACAACAGCGAGCTGTATTCGAGAGGCGCGAGGATCGATGCCGGCGTACGCTTCATGCCTTCGAAGAGGAGGTATTGCGCCAGGCCGCCAAGCGCGCCTACGCTGGCAAGAAGCAGCAACTGGGCCAGACCAGGCGTATGCCACCACAACAGCGCCGGCACCGCCGAAAACAGCAGGAAATAGAAGTTATTGAGGAGAAGCTGGATCATCGAGCGTTCGGCAAGCGCTGTCTTGCGCAGGAGCACGATGGCAATGGCCCACAAGAGGGCGGCCGCAAGCACCAGCAGCACCGGCACGGACAGGCCGAGATGGGTCGGGTCGCAAGCGACGAAGACGCCGGCAAAACCGATCAAAACCGCCAGCCAGCGCAACATCGGCACCTTTTCGCCGAGCAGGAACACCGAAAACACGGTGACGATGATCGGCGCTGCATAGTAGACGGTGGTCAGTTCGGCGAGCTGCAGGCTGCGCGCGGCGTTGTAGTAGCAGAGCCAGGCGGCAAGCGTGAACGCGCTGCGCACCAGCATGGGCCGCACGATTGGCGAGCGCACCGTGTCGTCAAACAGCTGCCGCCCGCCAATTGCCGCGCAGGCGCCAAGAATAGTGATGCTGCGGAAGAACATGATCTGCCAGACCGTCATCCCGGTGACCAGCAGCTTGATCGAGGCGTCCTGTGTCGAAAACAAGAGATAGGCGGCACCGGTCAGCAGGATACCAGCGAGAACCCTTTCGCGTGTTTCGAGAATGGCGACATCGGCCATAGGCGCGGACCAAAGGTGCGGGAAGCGACAGGGATAGCTTGAGGACTCTGCGAAATCATGCCTCGGCTCCCAGCTATACGGGTGAAAGCCGACACCGCGCTACGCCAGCCCTGAGCTTGCATTGGCGCAGGGGCCACCGCGACCGTCCTTATGAGTGCGAGCCGGCCTGACGCATCCGCCATGGTCTTGCAGCAGCGGCTGACAAGTCACTTAAAACCCTGAGCCAACAATCTTGGGCGGTGCCTTGCGAACCCCGCGGCCATAGTCGAGAAGCGCGCGCTCCCAAAGCACGCTGCTCTCGTATCGATCATCGGAAAATTTCTCAAAACTGGCGTCAAAGATGATTCTGCCGTTGAAATTTGGGCTGCATTCAGCCGGATTGCGGATGACGCCTTGGGTATCGATCTGGCACCACATCCGACGCATGTCGTCAGCGACCCAGGCAAGACCGTTCGCGTAGCACCGCAGCGCCCGATATTTTGGCGGAACGAAAACGGTCCCGTCGGCTGCGGCAAGTCCCCACAATGTTTGGCCGATGGTGTCGGTGCTGAAGAAGTGACCGCCATCCTCGTCGCAGGCAAGTACCGCTGCTCGATCCTTCTTGCGGGTCGGTTCGGGTACCTGCTGTCCCTGAGCATTGACCCATGACTTCCGACCATCGACGTCTATTGCGAAAACGCCATCATCATCGGGCCGGAGATTGTCAAACTGCGGAGCTGCCGAGTATCTGCCCTTGGCATCGATCACGCCCCACTTTCCACCTTCCTCGACAGCGGCATATCCGTCCTGAAAATTGTAGACGTTGTCGAAGCTTGGCTTCGACATCAGCGAATGGCCGCCTGTGTCGACAAATCCCCACTGGCCGTTGAGGGTGACCGGGGTTGGCCGGTCGCAGTCCAGCTTGAGAAAAGCCTGCTCAAACAGATAGGATTCGGTGGGCTTGCCATTCGCATCGACGAAGCGAAACTTGCCTGACCGTTTTTCCACCTTGATGCCGGAAGGGCATTGGGAAAGGATTTCTCCGTCTTCCGGGTTCGCGACAATCTGGCCGCGCCGGTCGAGCCCAACCCATTGATCGCCGATGCGAACTATACTGACATCGCCTTTCTCAGCCAATCTGGCGTCGTCGAAATAACGGCTGCCAAGGAGTTGGCCGCTTATGTCGACGATTCCCTTTTTGTCATCGTTTCGAACCAGCTTGAGGCCATTTCGCCAATAGAAGGTGCCATCGAACTTGATCGGCACGACGAGATCTCCTTTGGAGTCTACCGCGCCGCATACCTTCCGCTTCGACGGATCGGACGGGGTCGGCTTTAGATTGCACACGGTGGCGAACCCAACGGTGAGTGGGGACACGTCCTCATGTCGGGGAGTGATTTGCCAGGTTCCATCCGATCGCAGGAGCCCGAACTCGCCCAAATTGTTGTCTTCGGTGCTGGCCCAAAGCAACAGATGGTCCGGGTCGTCGAAGTATCGAAGTCTGTAGATTTCCGAACTCAGGGATCGGGTCCGAACGTGCCAGAGGCGATATTGCGGCGAGGGGTTTTTGACAAAGTCGAGCTGCAAAGTCCGTTTAGCGTCCCTCAGGCTTTCGCAGCCATTGAAACCAGCCGCCTGCCAGGCACCTTCGCTGACAAGAACCGTATCTTCTCCGAACGGCATCGCGCGCGCATAGTTGGGTTCGACGACGAAGTTGCCCGAGCGATCTATGACGCCCGCCTTGCCATCAAGCACGACCTCGGCAAGGCCTTTTGTGAAGCCCGCAACCACGTCGAATTTGGCGGGAACCACGAGCTTGCCCGCACGGTCGATGAAGCCAAACTTTCCGTTGATTCTGACGCTGGCGAATCCGTCGGAAAAAGGCAGTGCGACTTCGAACCGCCATGGGATGACCTGATTTTTTGACTGGTCAACGTAGCCGCACAGGTTGAAACTGCCACCACAGGCGACCGTCAAGCCATTTGGCTCTGCCGGCTTTCCTGCAAACTGGCCGGGTGAACAGGACATGAGGACGAATGAGGCCGCTTGGTCGGTCGGGGCAAAGACCACCAGGGCGCCAAACCCCATCGCCAGCGCGTGCATCAGACATTTCCCAACCAATGCCGAGCTCCCTCAAACCGACCGAACGCGACAACCATAGCTTCGGGTTGTGGCAGAAATCCTATTCTGCAGATCTGCCGGAACTGTCTCGATCACGACGCTAAGCAAACAGACGAAAGAGGCAACGAAATGGACGCCACCGAACTTAAGGCGATGCAGGCGCCGCTGAAGCAGGCCTATCGCGAGGATGCCTCGCAGGCGCTGATCACGCTGAGAGCGAAGGGCTCTATCGACGACCAGTCGGTGGCCTGCAAGGTGGAGACGGGCAGGGCGATCGCTGTCGCTGGTCTGCATCCGGCAACCGGCGGCTCAGGCCTCGAGCTCTGCTCCGGCGACATGCTCTTGGAAGCACTCGTGGCTTGCGCCGGGGTGACGTTGAAGGCAGTGGCGACGGCGCTCGAGTTCAAGCTCGGCGCCGCAACGGTGGAAGCCGAAGGCGATCTCGATTTTCGCGGCACCCTTGGTGTCGCCAAGGATGCACCGGTCGGTTTTCGTGCCATCCGGCTCAATTTCGCTCTCGGCACGGATGAACCGCAGGAGCGCATTGATTCACTGCTGAAGCTGACCGAACGCTATTGCGTGGTGTTCCAGACCATCAGCCAGAAGCCGGAATTGACGGTGAGTGCCCGGCACTGAAAACAACAAGGCCCGCAGCCAACGGCTGCGGGCCTTGTTGCGACGGATGCTTACTGCGCGGCCGGTTCCTCGGCATCGCCCTCATCGGTGAAGGGCGAGGCGCTCGGCACGCACTGCACGGACCAGCCAGCGGGGGTCGGCTGCTTCTGATATTCGGTGATGGCTGCGGTGCACTGTTCGCGCTTGTCGAAGGTGCTGGGCAGCACCACCATGCCGCCCTGTGGACCGGCGATTACCAGATACCAGACCAATGCTGCGGTCGTAGCCATGGGAGTTTCCTTGTTCTGCCCAGTTTGGGCTCTCGCTGTTGTGGGAGTTGCTACGATCCTAACAACTCCGGGGAAATGACGAAAGCATGACCGCCGCGCAGCTTTTCCCCCTCAGATCACAGCCGCGTGATGATGTGGCGGGTCTCTGAGTAGGGTTTGCGAGCTACACTGCTCAGTTGGTTGCAAAGCAGTAAAACAACCCGTCGCCACCGGTGCCCTTCAGGGCTTCCTGGCTGCAGCCGCCGCGTGAGGCATGCGAGGAATTCCACGATTTTGCCGCCGCCGAATCGTCGAGCCCGGTGCGGTCATGATGACCCATCATTGCCGCCCCTTCGGCGCCGCTCATCGTCCAGTCGCCGCAGGTCTGGTCGGCAATCCTGGTGCCGTCGGGTTTCGACCCTGTCAGCATGTCATGCCGGTTCGGTGTGTCGCCGCGGCCATTCACCACTTCGCCCTTTTCATTCAGCGCCGTCTGCTTGGTGATGCCGTTGGCGTCGCCGTGCAGCGAGGCGACATCGTCGGCGATTTTCTCACCGTTGGCGTTGAACCAAGGGCCTTTGCCGATGCGGTCGCGGGCATCCTCGGCGCTTGTTGAGAGATAGGCATGCCAGCTCTTGCCGGTGACGCCGGCTGCTTCGGCCAGCGAAGTGCAATGCGCGTCGGCTCCCTTCAGGCCGCCGAGATCGGCGCCCTTGCCGGAGCCGACACTGGTGACGAAGAAACTCATCTTGGCATCTTGCGAGACGGCCACACCTGATGTCGCGCCGAGAGCGGCTGCAAAGGCGGTGGCGGCAACGAAAAGAAGTCTGCGCATATCGATCCTCCGGTTTCGAATGTCCTACGTTCGAAGAACGTAGCCGGAGGCTCTTTTAATCCCTGACATAGGCCACCCAAATGCGGGCAGCGGTTCCGGGAGCCGTCAAAACCTAGGTGTGAATCTATTCGGGCTGCCTGTAGGCGACGAAGCGATTGTGCTTGGCCTGGAAGATCAACCCGGTCTCTTTCAGCTCCGGGCTGGCCAACGGCACGATACGCTTGGCGATCTCGGAAGGGTGCGGCAGCGTCTCCGGATCCTCGCCTGGCACGGCCTGGGCCCGCATGGCGGTGCGGGTGGCGCCCGGGTCGGCGGCATTGACGCGCAGCGGCAGGCTTTGCGTCTCATGCGCCCAGGAGCGCATCATGGTCTCGACCGCCGCCTTCGAAGCCGCGTAAGGTGCCCAGAAAGCGCGTGCCGAATGCGCCGCGTTGGACGACAGGATGATGGCCCGGCCGGCATCCGAAAGCCTGAGCAGCGGGTCGACCGAGCGGATCAGCCGCCAGGTCGAGGTGACGTTGATGGTCATCACCTTTTCGAAGGTCTTGGCCTCGACATGGCCGATCGGCGAGATGACGCCGAGCACACCGGCATTGGCAACGAGGATGTCGAGCTTGCCCCAGCGTTCATGGATGGCGCCGCCCAGCCGGTCGATGCCGGCCATGTCGGCGAGATCGAGCGGCACCAGCGTCGCCTGGCCGCCGGCCGCCTTGATCTGGTCGTCGAGTTCCTCCAGCCCGCCGACCGTGCGCGCGACCGCGATGACATGAGCCCCGGCGGAGGCTAATTCCTTGGCGATGAAATAGCCGATGCCGCGCGAGGCGCCGGTGACGACCGCGACGCGGCCGGTAAGGTCGAGGGTCATGCGAGAATTTCCGTAAGGTCTGGCCTACGCCCCACTGTTCGCCAGCAGCGACAGCGTGCGCACATTGTCGTGGCCTTCGAAGTCGAGCAGGCGGGTCGGATACTGGCCGGTGAAGCAGGCGTCGCAGAACTGCGGTTGCTCATCGTTGCGGCTGGCCTCGCCGACCGCGCGGTAGAGGCCGTTGATGGAGAGGAAGCCCAGCGAATCGACACGGATGAATTCGGCCATCTCTTCCACCGACATGCGCGAAGCCAGGAGCTTCGATTTCTCCGGCGTGTCGACGCCGTAGAAGCAGGAGGCGCTGGTCGGCGGCGAAGCAATGCGCATATGCACTTCCCGGGCGCCGGCATCGCGCACCATCTGCACGATCTTCTGGCTGGTGGTGCCGCGCACGATCGAATCGTCGACCAGCACGACACGCTTGCCCTCGATCATACGGCGGTTGGCGTTGTGCTTCAGCTTGACGCCCATGTGGCGGATCGAATCGCCGGGCTGGATGAAGGTACGGCCGACATAGTGGTTGCGGATGATGCCGAGCTCGAAGGGAATGCCGGCCGCCTGGCTGAAGCCGATCGCAGCGGGCGTGCCCGAATCCGGCACCGGCACGACGATGTCGGCCTCGACGGGGTTTTCCTGTGCCAGCTCTGCGCCGATGCGCTTGCGCACCTCGTAGACGTTGCGGCCCTCGACCGAAGAATCCGGCCGGGCGAAATAAACATATTCGAAGATGCAGAAGCGCGTTTTCTGCGGCTCGAACGGGAACAGGCTTTCAATGCCCTTGGAGGTGACGACGACCATCTCGCCGGGCTTCAGGTCGCGCACGAAGCGCGCACCGATGATATCGAGCGCGCAGGTCTCGGAAGCGAGGATCCAGGCACCGTCGAGGTCGCCCAGCACCAGCGGGCGGATGCCGAGCGGATCGCGGCAGCCGATCATCTTCTTGGCCGTCATCGCCACCAGCGAGAAGGCGCCTTCAACCTGCCGCACGGCGTCGATGAAGCGCGAGTTGAGGTCGCGTTCCTTGCTGGTCGCAACCAGATGCAGAAGCGTCTCGGTGTCGGAGGTCGAGGAGAAGATCGCGCCCTGTTTCTGCAGCGCGCGCTGCACCGTCATGGCGTTGGTCAAATTGCCATTGTGGGCGACGGCGAAGCCGCCATCGGCCAACTCGGCGAAGAAGGGCTGGATGTTGCGCATGCCGGCGCCGCCTGTCGTGGCGTAGCGCGTATGGCCGATGGCGCGGTTGCCTTGCAGGCTGTCAATGACGCGCTGCTTGGTGAAAGTGTCGCCGATCAGGCCGACATGGCGTTCGACATGGAATTGGCTGCCGTCATAGGAGACGATGCCTGCCGCTTCCTGGCCTCGATGCTGCAGCGCATGCAGGCCGAGTGTGACGATTGCCGCTGCGTCCTGCCGGCCGAAAATGCCGAAGACACCGCATTCGTCGTGGAAATGGTCGTCGGCCTCGGCGGAAAGCACGTCGTCTGCGTCTGCCATCTTAAGCTCCGCTAAAATCGCCATATAATGCGGGTTCGCGTCGAAAGCAACGCGCGCCGTAAAGTCGTTCACACCATCGTCTGCTCGGGCGCCCTTTCGGGGGTCAGTTTGCCGGTGCTGCTGGTGCGGCCGGTGCTGGCTTGGCTGTGTTGTCCGCGGGGCCAGCGTCATTGTCGTCCGGGGCCGGCGCATTTGCATCGTCACCTGTTGCCGGCACATCCGCCGCTGGCGCATCCGGGGCGGCCGGAGTCTCGCCACCCGCTTTCGGGCTGAGCTTCTTGAGGATTGCGTTTTCGGTGTCGGCGGGCAGCAGGTTCTCGATCTTGGCGCCGATCGATTCCAGCAATGGCCGTGATTTGGCGTCGGTCACCCAGGCCGGGGCCTTGGCGCCGGCCAGCCAGTTGAAGAACAAAAGCGCCACCGCGACGACCAGGATGCCGCGCGCGGCGCCATAGAGGAAACCGAGCGTGCGGTCGAGTGCGCCTATCCGCGAATCGATGATCCAGTCGGCGAGCTTCATGGTGATGACGGAGACGACAATCAGCGCGACGACGAAGACGACGCCGGCGGAGGCCGCCATGGCGATCTTCTCATTCTCGATGTAGGGCTTCAGATAGGGCAGGACGGGCTTGTAGAAGAAGAAAGCCGCCGCCGCCGCTGCCGCCCATGAGACGACCGACAGGACCTCGCGCGAAAAGCCGCGAACCATGGCGAGCATCGCCGAGACCAGGGTGAAGCCGACCAGGATTCCGTCAAGCAGCGTAATCGGCATGTCTTTCGCCCCACTCCGATCTCTTTTTCACGGCTCGGCGAGCCGCGTCATTCTTCGTCGTCCACGCGGCTTCGACGTGAGCCGGCTATGCGTGCCACGAGGTCGGCAAGCTCGGTGGGCTGGAAAGCACCGGCCCCGATCCCTCCGGCAAGTTCCTCGCTGCCCAAGGGCAGAACCGCGCTACCAAAACCCAGCTTTTCGGCTTCCTTGAGGCGCTGCTGCGCATGCGCGACCGGCCTCACAGCACCCGACAGGCTGATTTCGCCGAAATAGACGCAATCGGCGGGAAGGGCAAGACCGGTGAGCGAGGAAACCAGTGCGGCTGCGACCGCGAGATCGGCCGCCGGCTCGCTGATGCGATAGCCGCCGGCGACGTTGAGATAGACGTCGTGCTGGCCGAAGCGAACGCCGCAATGCGCCTCCAGCACCGCCAGCACCATCGACAGTCGAGCGCCGTCCCAGCCGACCACTGCCCGGCGCGGCGTGCCGAGCGAGGATTGCGCTACCAGCGCCTGGATCTCGACCAGAACCGGCCTCGTGCCTTCCATACCGGCGAAAACGGCGGCACCCGGCGATTTGGCGTGTCGCTCGCCGAGAAACAGCTCCGACGGGTTGGAGACTTCGCGCAAACCCTTGTCCGACATTTCGAAGACGCCGATTTCGTCGGTCGGTCCGAAGCGGTTCTTCACCGTGCGCAGGATGCGGTAATGGTGGCCGCCTTCGCCCTCGAAATAGAGCACGCCGTCGACCATGTGCTCGACCACGCGCGGGCCGGCGATCTGGCCTTCCTTGGTGACATGGCCGACCAGCACGATCGCGGCACCCGTGGATTTCGCATAGCGGATCATCGCCTGGGCGGAGGCGCGCACCTGGGTGACCGTACCCGGCGCCGAATCGGCAAGGTCGGTCCACAGCGTCTGGATGGAATCGAGAATGACCAGATCCGGCCGCTTGCCGTCGGCGATCGTGGCAAGAATGTCCTCGACATTGGTCTCCGCCGCCAGCTCGACCGGTGTGTCGGCGACGCCGAGCCGCTGCGCCCTCAGCCTGATCTGCGCGACGGCTTCTTCGCCCGAGACATAGACGATGCGATGGCCTCGCGACGCCAGCGCGGCGGCAGCCTGGGTGAGCAGCGTCGACTTGCCGATGCCGGGATCGCCGCCGACCAGAAGTGCGGAGCCACGCACGAAGCCGCCGCCGGTGGCACGGTCGAGTTCGCCGATGCCCGAGATGATGCGCGGCGCGTCCTCGATGTCGCCCGAAAGCGTGGTCAGCACCACCGCTCGGCCCTTGCGGGCGTTGCGCGTATTGGCAGGCCCCGAGCCGATGCCACCGGAGGTGCCTTCCTCGACCAGCGTGTTCCATTCGCCGCAGGCATCGCATTTGCCGGCCCAGCGCTGATGCACCGATCCGCAATTCTGGCAGATGAACTGGACGCGCGATTTGGCCATCAGTTTATCGATTCCAAAAGATATTTCTGGCGATCCCAATAGATCGGCAACGCCTCTTCGATCATATCGAAATGGATGCGGCGCTGACCGTTGCTTTGGGCCCAATTGTCATATGCCGACCAACACGCATAGGTGAATAAATTGACGGCGAAGTTGTTCTCTCGTCTGACTTCCTCGTGGAGCGTCTCAAGTAATTTCATAAGTGCGGTCGAAAGGCGGCGTTCCTTGAGCCGTTGCATCAGAAGGAATGAACATCCGATCGCAGACACGGACGTATCGTGCCGGGATTCTTGCAGCGAAAGAGCCAAAAAGCTCAGAAGATCATCGATGTCGGCGGCCCTTCCAAGCTTCCATATTCGATAGAGACCAGTCACTGCCGCGCTTCTTGTGTAGTCGTCGACATTTTTGGCAAGGAATTTCCGCACCAATTCGATGTTCTCGGACGTCGGTTCGCTCGAATAGCAAAACACCAGCAAACCGGCGTGCGATTTCGGGCTAGAAATTGACTGGGCAGATTTCAAATAATTAGCCAGTTGAGTGCGTTCGTCCTCGGAGATTTCGTACGCTTCAAACTTCATTCTCTGATAAATATCGCTAAAGTCCAATCGGTTGCTCCGCGACCAAGCTATTCAAACCTCTCCGCAATATGATGCTCTTCCGCCAGATCGGAGAAGCGGGTGAATTCGCCGTGGAAGGCGAGCGTTACCGAGCCTGTCGGGCCGTGGCGCTGCTTGGCGACGATCACCTCGGCCTTGCCGCGCATCTCGTTCATCTCGTTTTCCCACTTGACGTATTCCTCGGTGCCAAGCTTCGGCTCGCGGTTCTTGAGGTAATACTCCTCGCGATAGACGAACATCACGACGTCGGCGTCCTGCTCGATCGAGCCGGATTCACGCAAGTCGGAGAGCTGTGGACGTTTGTCCTCACGGCTTTCGACCTGACGCGACAGCTGCGACAGGGCGATGATCGGCACGGCGAGTTCCTTGGCCAGCGCCTTCAGGCCCGTGGTGATCTCGGTGATTTCCTGCACGCGGTTCTGCGAGGCCCTGGCGGATGAACCCTGCATCAGCTGGATATAGTCGATGACGATCAGGTCGAGGCCGCGCTGCCGCTTCAGGCGACGCGCGCGGGCGGACAGCTGGGCAATGGAAATACCACCGGTCTGGTCGATGAAAAGCGGGATCTTCTGCATGGTCTGCGAACAGGCGACCAGCTTTTCGAAATCCATTTCGCTGATTTCGCCGCGGCGGATTTTCGACGACGAGATTTCCGTCTGCTCGGAAATGATACGGGTCGCCAGCTGCTCCGACGACATTTCGAGCGAGAAGAAGCCGACCACGCCGCCATTGGCCGCCTTGAACGATCCGTCGGCCTGCTGCGCCGGCACATAGGCCTCGGCGATGTTGAAGGCGATGTTGGTGGCGAGCGACGTCTTGCCCATGCCCGGGCGTCCGGCGAGCACGATCAAATCGGACGATTGCAGGCCGCCCATGCGGCGGTCGAGATCGCGCATGCCGGTGGCAAGACCCGACAGATGGCCGTCGCGCATATAGGCCGCGTTGGCCATGTCGACGGCCGTCTTGACCGCGTCGGTGAAGCTCTCGAAGCCGCCATCGTAGCGGCCGGTTTCGGCCAGTTCGAACAGGCGGCGCTCGGCGTCCTCGATCTGCTCGGAGGGCGACATGTCGACCGGCGCGTCATAGGCGATGTTGACCATGTCCTCGCCGACCGTGATCAGCGCGCGGCGCGTCGCCAAATCATAGATGGCGCGGCCGTAGTCGGTGGCGTTGACGACGGTGACGGCTTCGACCGCCAGGCGCACGATATATTGCGCCACCGTCATGTCGCCGACCTTTTCGTCGGCCGGCAGGAAGGTCTTCAGGGTGATCGGCGTCGCCACCTTGCCCATGCGGATGAGCTCGGCGGCGATCTCGAAGATCCTGCGATGCAGGGGTTCGTAGAAGTGGCCTGGCTTCAGGAAGTCGGAGACGCGGTAGAAGGCATCGTTGTTGACGAGGATCGCGCCGAGCAGCGCCTGCTCGGCCTCGATATTGTTCGGTGCCTCGCGATAGAGCGGTTGCTCCGCCACGCCGAATTTCCGCGCTGCCTCTGCCATGACATCCCCGATTTCAATCCCACCTTGCCGTAGCAGACCACGTTAAGGGCGGGTGAAGATTCGTCGTCCTCTCCTGCTTGTTCACAGCACAAAAAAATCGGTGGAAAGAATCCCGATTGACTCGAATCAGGCGGCCGACCGTAGCGAATCTGCATCAGGAACAAAACAGGAAAATACACTGCAACAAGGTCGGACGAGTCTAGTCGCGCAGGGTGCGATGTTCGGAGAGTTGATCGAGACGAGTCTCTAGGAAACGTCGTTCTGCCGGCTGGCGGGTCAGGTCCAGCGCCCGCTGGTAGGAGACGCGTGCAGCTTCGGCTAGGCCTAACCTGCGCAACATATCGGCCCGCGCCGCGTGTGCCAGATGGTAGCCATCGAGGCTGCCTTGTGCTATCACGTCTTCGATCGCCGTTAGACCGGCTTGTGGCCCGTCGCGCATGCCAATGGCCGCGGCACGGTTCAGCGTCACCACCGGGGAGGCGGCGACGCGCCCCAGCACATCATAAAGTGCAACGATCTGGGTCCAGTCGGTGTCCGCTGTACTCGCCGCTTCCGCGTGGATGGAGGCAATGGCCGCCTGGAGGATGTAGGGTCCAACCTGTCGCGAAGCGAGCGCCCGCCCAATGAGGCCGTTGGCTTCGCCGATCAGCCCGCGGTCCCATAGCGACCGGTCCTGATCTTCGAGCAGGACGAGGTCGCCATTCGCATCGACCCGCGTCGCACGCCTTGCCTCATGCAGCAACATCAACGCCAGCAGCCCATGTGCTTCGGGCTGGTCGAGCAAATCCACCACCAGCCGGCCGAGGCGGATCGCCTCGGCGCACAGATCGGCCCGCGTCAGGCTTGGTCCCTGGGTTGCCGCGTAACCCTCGTTGAAGATCAGGTAGATCACCTGCAACGCACTTTCGAGGCGCGCCGGCAACTGGTTGCGGTCGGGGACTTCGTAGGGGATGGCCTCGTCGCGGATCTTTGCCTTGGCCCGAACGATACGCTGGGCGATGGTCGGCGCCGGCGTCAGATAGGCACGGGCGATCTCTTCGGTGGTCAAGCCGCCCACCTCGCGCAGGGTCAAGGCAATGCGTGCGTCCGGCGCCAGCGCCGCATGGCAGCAGACGAAGATGAGCCGCAGTTCATCGTCCGCTATGTCTTCAGGCGTGATCGGTTCCGCTGTCTGTTCGCTCAAGGCCAACAGTTCCGGCAAAGTGCCGGCCAGCCGCGCTTCCCGACGCCAGCAATCGATGGTTCTGAAGCGGCCGGCCGAGACCAGCCAGGAATAGGGATTGGCCGGCAGGCCTTGGCGCGGCCATTGCTCGGCGGCGGCGGCAAAGGCCTCATGTAGGGCCTCCTCCGCCGCGTCGAACCCGCCGAGCAGGCGGATCAAGGTCGCCAGCACGCGCCGCGCCTCGGTGCGATACACCGTCTCCAGGCAGGCATGCGTGCCGGCGACGCTCACAGCACCGGCCGGGGCTGGCTGAAGTCGACGACCGGACGGACTTCAATGTGGCCGATCGTGGCCAAAGGATGTCCGCTTGCCACTCGCACGGCCTCGTTGAGGTCGCGGGCCTCGATGACGATGATCCCGCCCAGCATTTCCTTGGTCTCCATGAACGGGCCGTCGACCGCCGACATCTTGCCGTCGCGGACCTGCAGGGTCATCGCTTCTTCTGGCAGCACCAGGGCCTCGGCGGCGACGAAATGGCCGCTGGCCTTGAGCACCTCGTCATATCCGGCGCACTCGGCAAGCGCCGCATTGGCCTGCGGACTTCCGCCGAAGAGTGTCTGAGGATGGTAGTAGATGAGACAGGCATAGCGCATGATGGTTTCCTGGTCTTGATTTGCGATGTCAGGCGTCGAGGATCGGCGCGAAGCCGCCATGGACCCTTCGATGGTTGTCGTAGGGCATGATGTCGGCATACATGCGCGGATCGGCAATCACCTTCTTCCAGCCTTCGTCACGAACCTGCTTCGACGGCCATTCCACCCAGGAATAGACGATGGCTTCCCCGTCCGTCGCCTTCACCGCTGTCCTGTAGTCGGTGACCTCGCCGTCGGAGATGTCGTCGCCCCAGGCTTCGACGATGCGGGTGGCGCCGAATTCCCTGATCACGGCGGCATGCTTTGACGCCACGGCAAGGTAGGCGGCCTTGTTGGCGATGGGAACTGGCACCAGAGAGCCATCAATATACCCGGGCTTGCCGGAAGCGCCCTCGTCGATGATCGATGCGAAGCCGCCTATCATCATGCGCTGGCCGTCGAAGGGCATCGTTGCGACGATCTTCGCCAGACGCGGATCGCTCATCATCGTGTGGTAGGCGGCGTCCGCCGCTGCCTTGTCGGGATATTCGTGCCACGAAAAGATGACGACCTCGTCCGGCGTTGCCTTCACGGCGCGCCTGAAGTCGGTGGTCTTGCCGCCGGGCACGTCGTCACCCCAGGCTTCAACCATCCGGGTCGTGCCGAATTCCTTCAGCACCGATGCCGCCTCGGTGACATGCCTGCGATAGGCTTCCTTGCTGGCGGCGGGCACGGCGGCGACAAATCCTGCGATATAGTTCACTGTCGTTCTCCTGTTGGCTGATGCTGCTTGACGCTTTGGCTTCCCGGAAGCTCCGAGAACGCCAATGGTCGAACGGCCCAGCCTGGATTCGACATGGCCGCGAGATTTTTCTTGGGCGCCGCTGTCTGAGTGCCGTGGCGCTCTAGTCGGATACCAGCCTATCGCCCCAGTCGAGCCGCCGAGCCAGCTTGAAGTCGGCGCCGTCACGCTTGGTGAACAGTTGCTCCGTGGCCGTGCCGTCTTCCTGGCAAAGCTTGAGCAGAACCTTGCCCGAACCGGATTTCGGCGGTGCGATGACCCGCGCGGCGTGCAAGGCGGCCGGCTGGCGCGACGCGGCGACAAAGATGAATTTCTCATCTTCCCACGGAACATCGGCGTCCTTGGCCAGCCGGTGCAGGCGCGAGCGGGCGACGCGACGGGAAAAGTGGCACCAGTCGGGTGGGGTAAGCGGGCAGGGCGCCTCGTGCGGACAAGGCGCCAGCAGATGCGCCCCGGCGGCGATCAACTGCGCGCGCACCGCCAGAATGCGCTGCCAGCCCGCCGGCGTGCCCGGCTCGACGATCAGCAGCGTGTCTGTCGTCAGCTGCCACAGCCGGTCGACCATTTTGGGCAACGATGCCGGCACGATCTCGTCCAGCACATAGGCGCAAGTGACGAGGTCCGCCGGCCGAAGATCGGCAAGGTCTATCGTGACGTCGCCGGCACGCCAGATGGTTCGGGTTGTGATGGCATCGGCGGCAAGCATCTCGCCGACCTTGCGCACCGCGGCACTCGCTTCCAACAGGACAGCCTGTTCGAGATCGGGCCAGAGATCGTTGGTGGCCCAAAGCACCGTACCAGGACCGGCGCCGACATCGAGCAGGGCTTTCGGCTCGAAGTCCGGCCGGGTCGCGTTCAGTGCGTCGAGACTGGCGCGGACCGCGGCATAGGTCGCCGGCAGCCGCGTCGCCAGATAGGCTTTGACCGCCATGTCCTGCGCCATGTGCAGGCGGCCGTCGCGCAGTTCAGCGCGGTAGCGGTCCGACAGGGTTTTCGCCGCTTGCTTCAGCTCAGGCAGCGGGATTTTTTCCAGGATGCGATCGACGGCTTGTCGAAGAGGGGCCGGCAGTTCCACGCTATGCTCCTCGCGGAGCGAGCACGATGAGCGACGCGCCGGCTATGCACAGTGCGGCGCCAGCAAGATCCCAGCGGTCGGGCCGCACGCCTTCCACCAGCCACAGCCAAGCCAGCGAGGCGGCGATGTAGATGCCGCCATAAGCGGCATAGGCGCGGCCCGCCGCATTGGTGTCGACCAGCGCCAGAAGCCAGGCGAACAAAAGCAGCGAGACGAAGCCTGGAGCCAGCCACAAGGGCGATCTTTCCAGCCGCCACCAGGCCCATACCGAAAAACAGCCGGCGATCTCGGCGAGCGCCGCAGCGGCATAGAGGAGATAAGTCATGAAAAAGGCCTCGCGACGATCACGACGCCTTTTTCAGGGCATGGGCCGGGAATGGCAAGCGCCAATGGCGAACGGCGTGTCTACTCCGCCACCTTGCGGCGGCGGGCGGGCTTGACTGGCTTCTCGACGGGAGCCGCCTCGCGGCGGCCCAAGTCACGCATCTCCAAGGCCTTTTCGCATTTGGCCATGTAGTCGCGGGTCATCGGCAGCGTGTCGTTCTTCTTGGCGATCTGGAACTGGAAGATGACCAGGTCCTGCCAGCGGAAGGCGGCTTCCGAAGCGGCCAGATAGAATTCCCACATGCGGCAGAAGCGTTCGTCGTAGATGGCCTTGGCTTTGTCGCGGTTGGCGGCGAAGCGCTGGCCCCAGTGCTTCAGCGTGTCGGCATAGTGCAGCCGCAGAATCTCCACGTCGGTAACCACGAGGCCGGACTTCTCGATCGCCGGCAGCACTTCCGACATGGCGGGTATGTAGCCGCCCGGGAAAATATACTTGCGGATGAAGGCGCTGGTTGCCCACGGCACGCCGGAGCGGCCGATCGTGTGCAGCAGCATGACGCCATCGGGCTTCAGCAGCGTCGACGCCTTGTCGAAGAAGGTGCGGAAGTGGTTGACGCCGACATGTTCGAACATGCCGACCGAAACGATGCGGTCGAAGCGTTCGTTGAGTTCGCGATAATCCTTCAGCTCGAAATGGACGTGGCTTTCCAGGCCTTGCGCATGCGCCCGATCGGTGGCCACGCCATGCTGTTCGGTCGACAGCGTCACGCCCTGGACGTCGACGTCGAACGCCTTGGCCAGATAGAGGCCGAGCCCGCCCCAGCCGGAGCCGATGTCGAGCACGGTCTGGCCGGCCTTCAGCCTGAGCTTGGCGGCGATATGGCGCTTCTTGGCGGCCTGCGCTTCGTCCAGCGTCATATCTGGCTGTTCGAAATAGGCGCAGGAATACTGCATGTCCTCGTCGAGGAAGAGCCGGTAGAGATCGCCCGACAGATCGTAGTGACGCTGCACGTTGCGGCGCGAGCGCGAGGCAGTGTTGATCTGCTGCAGGCGGCGGAAGGCGTGGCGCAGGCCTTCGATGGCCTTCGACCAGGTCGCGTCGATGCCGCCGCTGCCCATGTTCTGGAAGGCGATGCGCATCAGTCCGAGCACGCCGCCTTCGAGAATGTCGAGCTCGCCGTCCATGTAGGATTCAGGCACCGCCAGCATCGGATCGAAGGTGATGGCGCGTTCGGCATGCCGGGTCTTGATGTGCATGTGCACCGGCTCGCCGGTGCCGTCGCCGAAGATGACTGTCAAGCCTTTTGGCCCGGTTACCTTGAGATTGCCCGTGCGCACCAGGCGGTCGAGAACGCGCTTCAGCAGAATGTTCATAACCAAATGTCCCCTCACGGTCAGACTGGCTGCCTTAATTCTGCAACAATATATGGGGGTTCGGAAAGTTCCTTTTGGCACAAAAATGCCCGGGCGAGAGGCCCGGGCATTGGTCCAGATCGGCTGGATTAAGACAAAGTGATCGGAGCGCTGCTCCCTCGCTTGCCGTACGCGATCAGGCGTTGTCTTCGCCGCCGTCGAATTCGGCATTCGGATCGAAGAAGTTTTCCGGCCGCGCATTGTCGTTGATGTCGTCGCCATAGATGGCTTCGGCGGTGGTCAGCGTCTCGCCCTTGGCCTGGCGCTCGGCTTCGTCGGCCGTGCGGGCGATGTTGAGCGTGACGGTGACTTCGACTTCCGGATGCAGCGCGATCGCCACATTGGTGAGACCGATGGTCTTGATCGGCTGGTTGAGCAGGATCTGGTTGCGGTTGACCGAAAAACCTTCCGCCGTCAGCAGCTCGGCGATGTCGCGCGTCGACACCGAACCGTAGAGCTGGCCGGTTTCACCGGCGGAGCGCACGGCGATGAAGCTCTTGCCGTCGAGCTTTTCGGCGACCTGGCTGGCTTCCGACTTGCGCTCGAGATTGCGGGCCTCGAGCTGGGCGCGCTGGCCCTCGAACTTCTTCTTGTTGGCTTCGTTGGCGCGCAGCGCCTTGCCTTGCGGCAGCAGGAAATTACGGGCAAAGCCGTCCTTGACCTTGACGGTATCGCCCATCTGGCCGAGGCGGGAAACGCGTTCGAGAAGAATGACTTCCATGGTTTTGTTCCTTTTGGTTGGCGTCCGTCCATGAAGGCAGGCGCCGAATTCTCTGGGAACAGGTCAGGAAGCTTGAGCGCCTTGAGCGCCGGTGTCGCTGTCCTGCCTGTCGCGGCAGTTAGAGGCCTTGACCTCAACTCGGGATTTGATGGCTGAACCGGTCATGCCCGTCATGGCCGGTGAGAGGAACGGGCGGCGAACCGCCCGTTCGGGAGAATTAGCGGACCACGTAGGGCAGCAGGCCGAGGAAACGGGCGCGCTTGATCGCCTTGGCGAGTTCACGCTGCTTCTTCTGGCTGACGGCGGTGATGCGCGACGGCACGATCTTGCCGCGCTCGGAAATGTAGCGCTGCAGCAGACGCACGTCCTTGTAGTCGATCTTGGGCGCGTTGGCGCCGGAGAACGGGCAGGTCTTGCGGCGACGATGGAACGGGCGCCGGGTCGGGATCTGGTTGATGTCGACCATTATTCTGCACCCCCTTCAAAGCCTTCGCGCGGACGGCGCGGACCACGATCGCCACCGGCGTCGCCGAACGAACGCGGCGGACGATCGCCACGGTCGCCGCGATCACGGTCGCCGAACGAACGCGGGCCACGATCGCCACGGTCGCGGTCGCCGAAGCTGCCGCGCTCGGAGCGCTCTTCGCGCTTCTGCATCATGGCCGACGGACCTTCCTCATGCGCCTCGACCTTGATGGTCAGGAAACGCAGGACGTCCTCGGACAGACCCATCTGGCGCTCCATTTCGTTGAGCGCTGCCGGCGGGCAGTTGAGGTCCATGAGCGTGTAGTAGGCCTTCCGGTTCTTGTTGACCCGGTAGGTGAGGGACTTCAGTCCCCAGTTCTCGACCCGGCCGACGGACCCGCCATTCGCGGAGATGACGCCCTTGTACTGTTCGACAAGCGCATCGACCTGCTGCTGCGAGAGGTCCTGCCGGGCAAGAAACACATGTTCGTAAAGAGCCATTATGTCTTCGTGCCTTTCTTCGTTTCTCTCCCGGTTCCCGGCGGCAAAAGCCTCTGCAACTTCTCTGACCCGCTTGTCCCGGTTAACGGGGCGGGGAAGAAAGGAGCATGACGAGACGGTCGAGAGCGGAGACACGGGAGGCGGAAGCCCTTCTGGCTTCACACGAAGGCTTTGATAAAACCTCCGGCCCTCCGTTCAGCCCCCAGCTGGGACCGGCAGATTGGCGGCGTCTATACAGCAATCCACTGATAAGGCAAGGGCAGGCGGCGATCCCGATGTCGCAGGGCGCCGGAAAATCAGGCGGCAGCGCCGGAATGGCCTGGTGATTTCCGGCAACCGGCCCTTAACCACAATGTCAGGTTGTGCAGGTTGCGCCCTCGCCGTCAACGGTCGATTCATCATGGAAGGCGCAAAAACCCGGGCGATCCGCGCAGATCAAGCGGTAAGCATTTTCGGGGGTAAGGATGCTTCTCAACAGGTTCTGGCGCTCGAAGAGCGGCAATTTCGCGCTGCTGATGGGGCTCGGGCTGCCGGCCATCCTGTCGGCCGTGGCCTTCGCGGTCGACGTGTCCACCGTCATGCGGGCCAAGAGCAACCTGCAGAACGCGCTCGACGCCGCAAATCTTGCCTCCTCGCATCTCGGCGACCTCGACATTAGCCGCACCGATGCCTTCGATCGCTATTTTCAGGCCAACATCGCCGGGCATGGCGAACTCGCCAACGCGCAGGCGACGCTGACCGTCGACAGGGGCGTCAACTTCATCAAGACCAAGGCGGTTGCGTCGGCCGACGTCAATTTGAACTTCGGTTTCCTGTTCGGCCGGAACAGACACATCGCCGTCGATGCCTCGGCGGTCGAATCGAACAATCAGCTCGAAGTCGTGCTGGTGCTGGACAATACCGGCTCGATGGCCGGTGCCCGCATGACGGCGTTGAGGACAGCAACGAAGTCCCTGCTGGACACACTCGAGGCGACAAAATCGCCGACGCGCCAGATTCGCGCCTCCCTGGTTCCGTTCGTCACGGCCGTCAACGTCAATGGCGATGAATTCGACCCGTCCTGGATCGACATGGACGGCAAGTCTTCCACCAACGGCGTCAATTTCCCCGTCATCGACGGCAAGCGTCCCAATCATATGGCGCTTTTCAAGCAGCTCAAGGACACCGGATGGACCGCGGCCGGATGGAACGGCACCGGATGGAAGGGCTGTGTCGAGGCGCGGCCGGGCGCTTATAACATTTCCGATACCCCACCCGACCCGGACAAGCCCGACACGCTGTTCGTTCCGTATTTTGCGCCGGACGATCCGGAAGGTGCCCAAAAGCCATCTAGCTCCTATGGCAATGCGGCCAAATACTACAACAATTCCTATCTCGACGACGTCAGCGACAACACCAAGGTCGCCAAGCTGAAAGGCAACCGTCTCGGTATCGATCTCAGCAGTCTGGCCGACCCGGTGCCACCGGCCGACAAGGGTGCCAAGGAAAAGGTGGCCAAATACGTTGTGCCGACCAAGGAGCTCATCACCGAGACGGGTTCCGCCATCACCGTCGGCCCGAACCGCGCTTGCCCGACACCCATCGTCCCCCTGACCGACGATTTCGACAAGCTGCGCAAGGCAGCAAGCGAGATGACCGAGTGGAACGGTTCGGGCACCAATGTCTCCGAAGGCCTGTCGTGGGGCATGCGGGTGCTGTCGCCCGCCGCGCCCTACACCGATGGAGCGCCGTGGAAGACAAGCGGCATCAGCAAGATCGTGCTGTTGCTCACCGACGGCGAGAACGTCGTCTATGGCGCCAGCGAACAGCCGACGAAGTCCGACTACACATCCTATGGTTATCTGGCGGGTGGCCGTTTCGGATCGGACGACCAGGCCGCCGCGGCGCGCAATGTCGACGGCTGGACCAAAAGCGTTTGCACGCAATTGAAGAACGAGGGCGTGCAAATCTACACCATGGTGCTGCAATCCGACACTGCCGCCAACCGCGCGCTTTACAGTGCGTGTGCCTCGGACCCGAGCGGCTACTATGCCGTCAACGACCCGGCCAAGCTGCCGGACGTTTTCCAGCAGATCGCCAACAAGTTCTCAAGGCTGCAACTGACGAATTGAGTGTTCGCCCCGCCAGGTCCAGGCTGAACCCGATGGGTCGGCTGATCAACTCGTGTGGGCGACAACCTTGTCGACCGTCTCGGGGAAGAAGTCGGGCGCCGCGTGGCGCTTGCCGAACATCATGTCGTACTGGATGAGCCGGAAATCGCGGATCGCCGGGTCGATCTCCTTCTGGCGCGACCAGTCGGGCGTGGCCTCGCCGGCCGGGGTAAGAAGCAGGTTGCGGTCGACGACGCGGTAGCGCTCCCGCATCTCGCCCAGGAAGCCCGTATAGTAGGGATGGGTGATGCCGGCGGCAGTCAGGATATGATAGGGCAGGAATGCCGGGCTCACCGTGCCGAGGTTCGCGACCGGACCGGACCGGTTCGACCAGATGATCAGTGGCGTTTCGTGATGGTCAAGGGCGGCCTGCGGCGTCGGCTCCTTGCGCGGCGCGACATTGTCCTTGAGGAAGCCGGTCTCGACATAGACCGGCCCGAGCGGCGGCAGATGGTCGCCGAAGAAGGCGACAATCGTCGGCCGCTCCCGCTTCTTGGCCCATTCGATCAGCCGTTCAAGGCCCCGGTCCGCGTCGGCTGAACCCTCCGCATAGCTCAACAGCGAGTCGCGCGCCCACTGGCTGATCGGCGCCTGCACCGCGTGGGTCGGGTTGTAATAGCGGTTCGGTTCATAGGGGCCATGGTTTTGCAGGCTGACCGCGAAGAAGAACACCGGGTCGTTGCTGGCGTCGGCTTCGCGGATGATCTCGTCCGTCATCGCCGCGTCGGATGCCAGCGGTCCGCGCTTTTCCATGGGCGGCAGCGTCTCTTCCGACTTGAAATCGGTGAAGCCGAAATCGGCGTACACCGCGCCACGGTTCCAGAACCAGTTGGTGCCGGGATGGATGGCACGCGCGCTGTAGCCCTCGCTTTTCAGGAAGGTCGCCATGGAAGGCGTCGGCGTGCGCACATATTGCTGGTAGGGGATGCTGCCAGCCGGCAGGAAAGCGTTGGAAAAGCCGGTCAGCGCCTCGAATTCGATGTTGGCGGTCATGCCGCCGAATTCAGGCGAGAACATCGAACCGGAACGCAATGCCCGCACGGTGGGAATGGGATCCGGCGTGATGGTGACGCCGGGCAGCCTGGTCGGATCCCAGAAGGATTCGCTCATGACGATAATGATGTCGGGCTTTTCATCGGGCACCGAGGCCGTCGTCTGCGGCCGGTCGATCGCCGCGATCGCCTTGTCCGAGTAGCCCGGCGGCGCCGAGACATGCGCCATCGGCACGTTGAGCGCGAAGGCGAGCGCAAAGCCGTTGGAGGCGTAGTTTTCTTTCTGGTCCCACATGATCGGGATGATCTGCAGCCGATCCCTGGTCCAGGAGAAGGTGGCATAGTCCATGATCGAGACGAAGAAGGCGAGCAGCGGCACCGCCAGCGTCAGCCGGGCAAGGCGGCCCTTGTGGCTGAGCGCTGGAACCTTGCGGCGCCACAGCCGCCAGCCATAGACGAGCAGCGACAGGCCGGCGATGATGCCAGCGACCATGGCGAGCGCGGTCATCGGCCGGTCACGCACCAGAAGCGGCAGCAGCGCGAAGATCTGGCGAGCGTAGAGAAAGTCAGTCGGGTAGAGCGGATCGCCGAGATAATGCGATTTCTGATGGCCGACAAAGGCCAGCGCCAGCGTCAAGGGCGCGACGATCATCAGGCTCTGATGGCTGCGTCCCAGAACGGCGTCGAGACCGATGAGGATCAGCGCGAACACGACGATGGTGGTCCAGCCCGGCTTGAGCGGCTGCAGGAAGAATAAAACGGTGCCGGCGACGTCACCGCGCACGATCAATTCGATGGCGAACACCAGGATGGCGGAGATCGCCAAGCTTATCAGCCCGTAACGGACGACCGGCCATCTCCGGCCCGGCAAATAGCCGGTGGACGGATCGTCTTCCAGGAATTGAGGCGCAGCTTTGCTGGCGCGTTTTGAACTCTTTGCCACTTTAACTTCCCACCCGGCGACAACCCAAGTCACGCGATTGTCATATAATTGTCACGCAAAGCTAGCGCCTGTGGCGGAAATAAGAAGAGCCAGCGAACGATTCGTGAGCGGTTTTCATCAGGAGTGATCGCCAAAAAGCCCTTTCGGAACAGGCACTCGGCATACGGTTCGGAACTGGGGCCGGGTTAAACCGGGC
This sequence comes from Mesorhizobium sp. 131-3-5, assembly GCF_016756575.1. NCBI lineage: Bacteria > Pseudomonadati > Pseudomonadota > Alphaproteobacteria > Hyphomicrobiales > Phyllobacteriaceae > Mesorhizobium > Mesorhizobium sp. 131-3-5. The sequence continues at coordinate 5,202,413 of NZ_AP023254.1, read as the reverse complement.
TTGACTTGGCGGCCTGCCTTGCGCCACAGGCAGGGAAAATTCGTGTTATCAGGTCAAGTAAAACCAGTCTTCGGGAGCCCACGCATGGCCGTCGCATTCACCTTTCCGGGACAAGGCAGCCAGGCTGTCGGCATGGGCAAGGATCTCGCCGACGCCTTTCCCGAGGCGCGCAGGGTCTTTCAGGAAGTCGACGACGCGCTCGGCGAAAACCTGTCGAAGCTGATATGGGAAGGTCCGGAAGAGACCTTGACGCTGACGGCCAACGCGCAGCCGGCGCTGATGGCGGTTTCGCTGGCGGCAATCAGGGCGCTGGAAGCGCGCGGTTTCTCGCTGAAGGACAAGGTCGCCTATGTCGCCGGCCATTCGCTAGGCGAATATTCGGCCCTTGCCGCCGCCGGTTTCGTTTCCGTCGCCGATGCGGCTCGGTTGCTGCGCACTCGCGGCAATGCCATGCAGGCGGCTGTGCCAGCCGGCGAAGGCGCCATGGCGGCCATCATCGGACTGGAGCAGGCGGATGTCGAAGCCACTTGCACCGAGGCTGCGCAAGGCTCCGGCAAGGTCTGCCAGATCGCCAACGACAATGGCGGCGGCCAGCTGGTCATTTCCGGCGCCAAGGCCGCGGTCGAACTGGCCGCCAAATTGTGCACCGAAAAGGGCGCCAAGCGGGCGCTGATGCTGCAGGTCTCGGCACCCTTCCATTCGGCGCTGATGGCGCCGGCGGCCAATGTCATGCGCGACGCGCTCGCCGGTGTGACGAAGCATGCGCCGGCGGTGCCTGTGCTGTCCAACGTCACGGTGACCCCGACCAGCGATCCCGAAGAGATCGCCCGGCGCCTCGTCGAGCAGATCACCGGCCGCGTGCGCTGGCGCGAAACGGTAGAATGGTTCGGCGCCAACGGCGTCACCACGCTTTACGAGATCGGCGCCGGCAAGGTGCTGTCGGGCCTGGCACGGCGCATCAACCGCGACATCGCGACATCTGCCGTCGGCACGCCGGCCGATGTCGAGGCCGCCCTGGCCACATTCGCATAATCCACTGGCGATTTGACCCCACCCGTGTGAAGGGTGTTTTCTCAGATCAGGAGACGAAAATGTTCGAACTGACCGGCCGCAAGGCGCTCGTCACCGGCGCATCCGGAGGCATCGGTGAGGCGATTGCCCGCGTGCTGCATGCGCAAGGCGCCATTGTCGGCCTGCACGGCACCCGCATCGAGAAACTGGAGGCCTTGGCAGGCGAACTCGGCGACCGGGTCAAGCTGTTTCCGGCCAATCTGTCGAACCGCGACGAAGTCAAGGCGCTCGGCCAGAAGGCGGAGGCCGAACTCGAAGGCGTCGACATACTGGTCAACAATGCCGGCATCACCAAGGACGGCCTGTTCGTGCGCATGTCGGACGCCGATTGGGACTCAGTGCTCGAGGTCAACCTGACCGCCGTTTTCCGGCTGACGCGCGAACTCACCCATCCGATGATGCGCCGCCGCCATGGCCGCATCATCAACATCACCTCCGTGGTCGGCGTGACCGGCAATCCCGGCCAGGCCAACTATTGCGCCTCAAAGGCCGGCATGATCGGCTTCTCCAAATCGCTGGCGCAGGAGATCGCTACCCGCAACATCACCGTCAACTGCGTTGCTCCGGGCTTCATCGAATCGGCCATGACCGACAAGCTCAACGACAAGCAGAAAGAGGCGATCATGGCAGCGATCCCGACGCGCCGCATGGGCACGGGTGCTGAAGTGGCGTCCGCCGTCGCCTACCTCGCCTCCAACGAAGCCGCCTACGTCACCGGCCAGACCATTCATGTCAATGGCGGCATGGCCATGATTTGACGGATATGGCGGGCCTGTGAAAAGAGACCATTTCACCTTGGACCTCAGCCATTTTTCGTGTAATGCGGCCCGCAACCCGGCGGTTCGGGCAAAAACCGGTTCGTGGCCGTTGCGTTTCCGGCAGGACCATCTTTCAGCTTGATTAGCGGCATTCTGCCCGCTAACGAAGACAGACAAACAAAAGACGAGGATGCCCCAAATGAGTGACACCGCAGAGCGCGTCAAGAAGATCGTCATCGAGCACCTTGGCGTCGATGCCGACAAAGTGACGGAGCAGGCGAGCTTCATCGATGATCTGGGCGCTGACAGCCTCGACACGGTCGAACTCGTCATGGCGTTCGAAGAAGAGTTCGGCGTGGAAATTCCCGACGACGCAGCCGAGACCATCCTGACCGTCGGCGATGCGGTGAAGTACATCGACAAGGCTTCGGCCTGACGCTTTCCGCAGTCATCACTGGGGAGGACCTGCGATGAGGCGTGTCGTCGTCACGGGCCTTGGGTTGTTGTCGCCATTCGGCATGGGCTTCGAGCACAGCTGGAAGGAACTTCTGACCGGCCGCAGTGCGGCCAAGCGCATCACCGAGTTCGAGGTGGAGGATCTTGCCTGCAAGATCGCCCACGTCATTCCGCGTGGTGACGGCAGCAATGCCACCTTCAATCCCGAGGCCGTGCTCGAGCCGAAGGAATTGCGCAAGATCGGCGACTTCATCCTGTACGGGATTGCGGCCGCCGACGAAGCGCTGAAGGACTCCGGCTGGGAGCCCAAGACCCACGAAGAACAATGCGCCACAGGCGTGCTCATCGGTTCCGGCATCGGCGGCATCGAGGGCATTGCCGAGAACGCGATAATCCTCAAGGAGCGCGGTCCGCGCCGCATCAGCCCCTTCTTCATCCCCGGCCAGATCATCAATCTCGTCTCCGGCCAGGTTTCGATCCGGCACGGGCTGAAAGGCCCGAACCATGCCGTGGTCACGGCCTGCTCGACCGGTGCGCACGCCATTGGCGATGCGGCCCGCCTGATCATGTGGGGCGATGCCGACGTCATGGTCGCCGGCGGTGCCGAGGCGCCGGTGACAAGGCTGTCAATCGCCGGTTTCGCTGCTTGCCGGGCGCTGTCGACCGAGCGAAATGACACGCCGCAAACGGCATCGCGTCCCTATGACCGTGACCGCGACGGCTTCGTCATGGGCGAGGGCGCCGGCGTTGTGGTGCTGGAAGAACTCGAGCATGCCAAGGCGCGTGGCGCCAAGATCTATGCCGAGGTGACCGGCTACGGCCTTACCGGCGATGCCTATCACATCACCGCACCGGCTGAAGACGGCGATGGCGCTTTCCGTTGCATGACCGCGGCGCTGAACCGGGCCAGGCTTGCGCCCGCCGATGTCGACTACATCAACGCGCATGGCACCTCGACCATGGCCGACACGATCGAACTCGGCGCAGTCGAGCGGCTTGTCGGTAATGCCGCGTCGAAGATCTCGATGTCGTCGACCAAGTCGTCGATCGGCCATCTCCTGGGAGCGGCGGGTGCCGCCGAAGCGATCTTTTCAATCCTTGCGATCAGGGACAATGTCGCGCCCGCGACCATCAATCTCGACAACCCGGAGCGCGAAACCGCGATCGACCTGGTGCCGAACAAGCCTCGCTCCCGCCAGATCGACGTGGCGCTCTCCAATTCCTTCGGCTTCGGCGGTACAAACGCTTCGCTTGTGTTCCAGCGCTACAATGGCTGATCGTCCGGCTGCCGGGCGATGCTTCGGCATGTCGTCAATTTTGCCATATTCGCCCCTACTCTGCCGCAGGGGATTCGTTGAGAGATCAAACGGTAGGGCGAGATGACCACAAATCCGGCGGGCAATGGAGAAGTCGGGCAACGGCCGGCGAACAATACCGGACCGATCGTGCCGAAGACAGCCAGCGAGGCCTTGCGGCCGGAAGCCGGAACGCCGCCGCCGAAGCGCTCGCGCGCTTCGCGCAGCCAGGTCGTGGTGTTCATGAACTTCGTCATCTCCCTGGTGATGCTGATGGTTCTGGCCGCGGGCGCGGCACTTTACTTCGGCAAGCAGGAATTCACTGAACCCGGTCCATCGGCCAATGGCGACACCTTCCTGGTCAAGCCGAACACCGGCGTCCAGGACATCGCCGACCAGCTTGAGCGCCGTGGACTGATCAGTGACGCCCGCGTCTTCCGCCTTGGCGTGCGTGCTTTCGGCAACGATTCCGCGCTCAAGGCCGGCGAATACGAAATCAAGCCCCGGGCATCCATGCGCGACATCATGGAGCTTTTGAAAAGCGGCAAGTCGGTGATGTACTCGCTGACCATTCCGGAAGGGCTGACGGTTGAGCAGGCTCTGCAGCGTATCGCCGATGAACCCGCCTTGAGCGGCGACATGCCGGCGACAACGCCTCCCGAGGGCAGCGTTGCCACCGACACGCTGCGCTTCACGCGCGGTGCGACGCGTCAGCAGATGATCGACAAGCTGGTGGCCGACCAGAAGAAACTGGTCGACGAAGTCTGGCAGCGGCGCGCGCCGGACCTGCCCCTGGCCAATATCGAGGACTTCGTCACGCTGGCCTCGATCGTCGAGAAGGAAACCGGTAAGGGTGACGAGCGTTCGCGCGTCGCCGCCGTCTTCCTCAACCGCTTGGCCAAGGGCATGCGCCTGCAATCCGACCCGACCATCATATATGGTCTGTTCGGCGGCAAGGGAAAGCCCGCTGACCGCCCGATCTACCAGTCGGACATCCAGAAGCAGACGCCTTACAATACCTATATGATCAACGGCCTGCCGCCGACGCCCATTGCCAATCCGGGCCGCGCAGCGCTTGAGGCCGTGGCCAATCCATCGAAGACCGACGATCTCTATTTTGTCGCCGACGGCACGGGCGGTCACGTCTTTGCGGCGACGCTCGACGAGCACAATGAGAACGTCGCCCGATATCGTGCGTTGCAGAAGAAGCAGGCCGATGACGCGGCCAAGGCCGCCGCTCCCGCTGGTGCAAACGGCAACGCCGACAAGCCTGCTACCGACAAACCTGCCGACGGCAGCACTGGTGGCGACAATGGCGACGCCGGCGGCGATGCGGGCGATGCCCAATAGGCGAAGAAAGGCATTGCCCGAAAGGCGACAGCCTGACATTTGAAGGAACGCCACGCGTCCGATTTCGACGCACCTACGGCGGGGTTATTTTCAAGCAGCACTTGCCCTGTCCGGAAACTGGTTTCGGGGTGATGCGCCAGGGATGTGCAGGCGACATGAATTTACAGAGCATGACCGGATTTGCGCGTGCGGTCGCCGAGCATGACGGGACCTCGATCGCCTGGGAGGTCAAGTCCGTCAACGGCAAGAGCGTCGAGGTGCGGCTGCGGCTGCCGCAAGGTTTCGAGCGGCTGGAACCGGCGGTCAGGCAAACGCTGCAGAAGCGTTTTGCCCGCGGCAATTTCCAGGCGACGCTGACCATTGGCCGCGCCGCCGGCACGCAGGCGCAACCCGTCGTCAACGAGGCGTTCCTGAAGGACCTTGCGGGTCTCGCCAAGCGGCTGCAGGAACAGTTCGGCGTTGCTCCCGCGACGGCTGACGGGTTGCTGTCGCTGCGTGGCGTGCTCGACATTCCCGAAACCGTGGAAACCGAAGAGGCGCGCGCCGCGCTCGACAGCGCCATCATGGCTGCGCTCGACGTGGCGCTGAAAGGACTCGAGCAGGCACGGCAAAGCGAGGGTGCGGCCCTGGCTTTGCTGCTGTCTGGCCAAATCGACGCCATCGAGGCGCTGACGCTGCGCGCGGAGGCGGATCCGTCCCGCGAGACGGCGGCGATCCGTGAACGCATAGCCGAGCAGGTCAGGCTGCTGATCGACGCGTCCGTCAATCTGGATGCGAGCCGGCTGCACATGGAGGCGGCATTCCTCGCCACCAAGGCTGATATTCGCGAAGAGATCGATCGGCTGAAGACGCATGTCGCATCTGGCCGGGCGCTGCTTGAGGGCGGCGGCGCCGTCGGCCGGAAGCTCGATTTTCTGGCACAGGAATTTAACCGCGAATCGAATACGCTGTGTTCGAAGTCGAACGCCGCAGCCGTCACCGCGATCGGGCTGGAGCTGAAGGCGGTGGTCGACCAGTTTCGTGAACAGGTCCAGAATCTGGAGTAGCCGATGGTCGCCAAGGAACCGATGGTTCCCAGGGATTTGGGATCCCGCATCCGCCGCCGGGGGCTGATGCTCGTCCTGTCGTCGCCATCCGGTGCCGGCAAGTCGACGATCGCGCGCAACCTCCTGGAAAGCGATTCCAGCCTCGAATTGTCGGTCTCGGTCACCACCAGACCGCGCCGCGGCTCAGAGATCGAGGGTGTCCATTATCATTTCCGCACCATGCGCGAGTTCGAACGGTTGCGTGATTCCGATGCGCTGCTCGAGTGGGCGGAGGTGCACGGCAATTGCTATGCGACGCCGCGCGAGCCCGCGGAACTGGCGCTGGCGCAGGGCCGCGATATGCTGTTCGACATCGACTGGCAAGGCGCACAGCAGCTGAAGGAGAAGATGCGCGCCGACATCGTCTCGATCTTCATCCTGCCGCCATCGATGAAGGAATTGAAGGCCCGCCTGAAGCGACGCGCCGAGGACCAGGAAGCGGTGATCGAGACGCGGCTGAAGAATGCCCGCAACGAGATCGAGCACTGGAAGGAATATGATTTCGTCATCGTCAATGACGATCTCGACCGCGCCTTCGCCGAGGTGCGCGGCATCGTTGTCGCCGAACGATTGCGGCGCGACCGTCGGCCAGGTCTCTTCGATTTCGTCTCAGGGCTGCTGGACGAGAAAACCGTCTGATTGGCGTCAGGGCGCCATGCCGTCGACCAGGATCAGATGGCGGCTGAGCGCGGCGTCGCGCACATCCAGCGCTGCAGCATACTCGGCGGATGCGTACCAGCGCCGTGCCTGCTCAATGTCAGGAAATTCGACAACGATCAGCGGTGTGGGATGCCACTCGCCCTCCAGCGTATCCACTTGGCCGCCGCGTACGAGATAGCGCCCGCCATAATGGGCAATGGAAGCCGCGGCACGCAAGCGGTATGTCTGGAATGCGTCTTGGTCGCGGATGGTGACATCGGAAATGATATAGGCAGGCATTTAGGTGTCTCCGGCATGCTCGCCGGACTATCTATTCCTGCATCGTCGCAATTCCAGACCGGCGCTAAACAGAATTGGTCAGCCTGACGAATTCCTCGACGCTGAGCGTTTCGGCGCGGCGGGTCGGATCTATGCCCGCACGCTCCAGCAAGGCCTCGCCGCCGAGGCTCTTCACACTCTGCCGCAGCATCTTGCGGCGTTGGCCGAAGGCGGCTTCGGTGACGCGGCCGAGTTTCTTGACGTCAGCGGGCAGGGGCGTCACGCGCGGCTCCAGATGCACCACCGAAGAGGTCACCTTGGGCGGCGGCGTGAAGGCCTGGGGAGGCACGTCGAAGGCGATCCTGGCCTTAGTGCGCCAGCCGGCCAGCACCCCAAGCCTGCCATAGGCGTCGCTGCCCGGCTCGGCGACGATGCGCTGGGCAACCTCACGCTGGAACATCAGCGTCATCGAGGCGTAGAAGGGTGGCCAGTCCACGACCGTCAGCCACCGCACGAGCAATTCAGTGCCGATGTTGTAGGGCAGATTGGCCACGATCCGTACCTGACCGCTGGCTCCGGCGGCCGCGGAGACGAGGGCGGCGAAGTCGGTTTTCAGCGCATCGCCGGAAACCACCTCCAGCCGGCCGGGATAGTGAGCGGAGACTTCGGCCAATGCCGCCAGGCAGCGCTCGTCGCGCTCGATGGCGACAACCCGGAGGGCGCCGTTGGAAAGCAGCGCTCTTGTCAGGCCGCCGGGGCCAGGACCAACCTCGATCACCGTGGTGTTTGTCAGGTCGCCCGCGCTGCGGGCGATCTTGCCGGTCAAATTGAGGTCGAGCAGGAAGTTCTGGCCGAGCGCCTTTTTCGCCTGCAGCCCATGGCGCTCGATGACATCGCGCAACGGCGGCAGCCCGTCGATGCTCATGCGTTAGGACCCCAAACGGAGGCGCTCATGCGGCCGCGGCCTTTTTGTCGGTGTCGGCGAGCGTTCTGGCGAGCTTCAATGCGGCGATCAGGCTGTCCGGCCGTGCAATGCCCTTGCCGGCGATATCGAAGGCGGTGCCATGGTCTGGCGACGTGCGGATGAAAGGCAGGCCGAGCGTGACGTTGACCGCATCGTCGAAGGCCAGCGTCTTGGCCGGGATCAACGCCTGGTCGTGATACATGCAAAGTGCAGCATCGTAGCCTGCCCGCGCCCGCGCATGGAACAGCGTGTCGGCCGCCAGGGGGCCGAAAGCATCGATGCCCTCGGCGCGCAGGATGTCGACCGCCGGCCGCACGATATGCTCGTCCTCCAGGCCCATCGAACCGCCTTCGCCGGCATGCGGATTGAGGCCGGCAATGGCCAGCCTCGGCCTGGCGATGCCAAAGCGGCCGGCGAGGTCGGCCGCGGTGATGCGAGCTGTCGCGACGATCAGTTCTGTGGTCAGGGCCTTCGGCACCTCGGCCAGGGCGATGTGGATGGTGACGGGAACCGTGCGCAGGTCCGGGCCTGCCAGCATCATGACCGGCATTGCCTGGACACCACTGTGCCGGGCCGCCAGATGCGCCAGATATTCGGTATGGCCGGGAAAGCGGAAACCGGCATCATAGAGCGGCTTCTTGGCGATCGGACAGGTGACCACGGCGGCGGCGTCGCCGGCAAGGCAGGCGGCGACAGCGCGATCGATCGCCTCGATGGTTCCGGCCGCGTTGGCCGGATCCGGCCGGCCGGGGCTGTCGATGAACCGGGCCGCCAGTGGAACGATCGGCAAGGTGCGGGCGAAAGCCTGCGCCGCCTGTGCCGGTGTCGTCTCGACGATCGGCAACGACACGCCCAGCCGGCTTGCCCGTGAGGCGATCAGCGCCGGATCGGCCAAAAGATAAAAGGCGGGCAGGGCGACCGCCTCGCGCGCCAGGAAGGCGGCGATGGCGATTTCGGGGCCGATGCCGGACGGATCGCCGACGCTTAGCGCCAGCGCGGTCATTGCGCTCTTCACGTCAGCGCTTGACGATGCGGGCTTTCGCCTTCAGCTCGTCGACATATTTCTTGCTGAGTTCGTCGGCGGCCTTGTCGCTGGAGCCTTCGCTCTGGAACACCATCTGGGCCGTCTTGTCGTCGGACACTTCGCGCGACGAGCAGATGCCGATGAACTCGACGCCACGCTCGGTCTCGCGCGTGGTGGTCGCGCCACCGACCTTGGTCGCCTTGATCTGCTCGGCCCAGTCCGGCGGCAGCTGCGGCGCCAGCACCCGGCCCAGATCGCGAACGGTGACGTCGAGCAGGCCCTTGGCGAATTCGCGCGTCGTGTTGCAGCCGTTGAAGCGGGCGCGCATGGCATCGGCCTCGCGCTTGCGCTTGGCCAGCGTCGCGCTGCGTTCAGATGCCGGGACGACGAAGATGACCTGCTGCAGCATGTACTCGGTGGCGCTCGGTTTGGCCCCGCCCTTGTCGAGCATGCGCCTGACCGCATCCTGCTCGGTCACGCTGCCGCCTTCACCGGAACGGTAACGCGCGCTCAAAGCCTGGTTCCAGGCCATCTGGGCACGGATGAATTCCTTGAAATGATCCTTGCCGACGCCGGATTTTTCCATCACGCCATCAAGCTGGCTGAGCTGCATCTTGTTGTTGGTGGCAAAGCGCTGGTAGGCCGCCTCGACCTGAGCGTCGCTGATGCGTATGCCAAGTCGCTTGGCTTCGGCAAGGCGCAGCGTCTGGTCGATCATTTCCTGGGCGGCATCGCCCTTCTTGCGCTGCAGCTTCAGGAAGGCGGCGCGATGCGCGATATCGCCCGACGTGATTGGTACGTCGTTGACGACGTATTTGATCGCGCTGGCGAAAGCCGGCGGCGTCATGACCGCCATCGACACGGATGTCGCCGCCACAAGCAGCGCGAACCCTGCTGAAAAGAGGTATTTCCTCATCGTTAGCATCCCAATTCTATCCCGGTTCCGCCCAATTTCGTCCTCTTCCGGGTGCGCGAATCCGTGCCAGCCCTATGCGGCGAAACGATGTCTCGCCGGCTACTGGATGGTGTCGATAGCGCTGGTCGACGAGCCGAAGTCGCCAAGGGTGCGGAACGACAGGTTGAAGCCGATGCTCTGCGTCACTTCCCTGGTATTCAAGTCGCGCGACTGCGAGTACGTCATCAGATAGGTGAAGCAGGAATCGTTGTAGGCGAAACCGACCCCGTCCTTGACCAGCAGGCTTTGCTGCAGATCATAGGTTCCTGTCCCGAACACGCGCCAGTTTTCGGCAAGATGCGTGGACGCACCGAGTGTCACCTCATGTCTGTCGGTCGTGAAACCGTAGAGCGGCTGGGCCTGGATGAAAGCGTACTTGGCGCTGAGCGACACCGGCAGACCTGAATAGGCTGCCTTCACCTCGGCGCGGCGAACCTCGAAAGTCTGTTCGTCGAAGCGGCCGCTGACGGAAGCCGCGAACCCGTTCGGGCTGCTGATGCCAAACAGGCCGACATAGTCGGACTTGGTGTCCTGAAGGCCCGAATAGGCGCCGACATTGACCAGATCCGGCGCGGCGAAGGAGTTCTCGCCGCCGATCTGGTAGGATTGGCCGAAAATCGCATTGGTGCCCCAGCCGTTGATATAGGAGCCCGAGTAGCGGAAGCCGACATTGGCGCGCGAGCCGCCTTCGATGCGGTCATAACCGGAGAATTTGTCGCGCTCGAACAGGGTGGTCGCGTCGAACACCATGCTCTGGGCGTCTTCATTCGGAATGGCGAGGCCGCCGACATATTGTTCGTTCGGACGCAGGAACAGCTGCGCCATCGGCTCGACGACGTGGCTGGAGCCGCTGGCCATGGAAAACAGCAGCGGCCAACGCATCTCGAGCCCGGCGGTTGCCATGTAGCGGGCGAACGACGAGCGCATATCGTCGTTGGCATTTATCAGCGGATTGGTCGCCATCTGGTTGACGGCCGCGAGCGAACCCGATGACGCGTTGACGTAGTCGACGTCTCCTTGCAGCGCCAGCAGCGGTGTCAGCACCAGCCCGTCGTCGGTTACGAAAGTCCGCTTCCATTCGGCCTCGGTGGTGAGGCGGCCGGATTCGCCTTCGATGCCGCGCACGCGCTGCACGGGCGTGCCGGCATTGTAAGGAACGTTGAAAGTCTGGTCGAGTTCATCGCGGCGGAGGACCCGCGTGTTGACGTTGAACGACAGCTGGCCGCCGGCCACCGGCGCGTCGGGGATATAGGCGTAGTCAAGCGACGGCAGCACCCAGGGCTGCTGGTTGCTGCGCGCGGCAATATTGCTGTTGAGTGTATTTTCCTGCACATCGAAGTGCATGGCGCGCACATCGAAGTAGTTGCGGCCATTGAGCCCGGTCAGGTAGACGGTCGACTGATGGGTGCTGCCGTTGTACTTGTCGATGTTGTAGGTGCTCGAGAAGTTCTTGTCGGTCTGCAGCAGCACATCCCAGCCGAAATTCCAGCGTTCGTTGATAGCGAACTGCCCTTGCGTGCCCATCATGCCGCGGAGTTTGTTGGGATCGCCCGCCGTGCCCGAATCGACGTTGCGCCCGGCGCGGTCGATGAAGGCGTCCGGATCGCGCTGCTGAATTCCGGCGATCTTCAAACTGTATTCGCCATTGTTGAAGCGCTGGCGCCACTCGGCCTCACCGAGGAAACCCTGTTTGGTATAGCCGCTTCCCGACACCGTCAGGTCATATGTCGGCGAAAGCGCGAAATAGTAGGGAACCTTGACGCTGTATCCCAGATGGCTGTTGTAGCTGATGCCCGGGATCAGGAAGCCGCTCTTGCGCTTCACCGTCGGGTCGGCGATCTCGAAAGCCGGCAGATAGGCGAGCGGAAAGCCGAAGAATTCGAAATTCGCATTCTCGAAGCGAACCGTCTTCTTCTCGCCATTCCAGATGATCTTCCTGGCTTTCACGCGCCAGGTCGGAGCCTTGTCTGGCTTGTCTTCGCACGGCTCGCAGGCGGTGTAGACACCATTGTGGAAGGTGGTCAGCACGCCGCCCATGCGCTCGGCGCTCTCAGCGGCGAAATAGGCCTTGTCGATGGTTTCGACGCGCAGCGCATTGACGAAACCGTCGGCGAAATCGTCGGTGATATCGATATGCTGCGAATTGATCTTGGTGCCGTCGCTGTTGACGATTTCAACATTGCCGGTGGCAACCATCCGCTTGGTGTTGCGGTCGTATATGACCTTCTGGGCGACGAGGCGGTTGCCGCCATAGTCGATCTGCACACCACCGACGGCGGTCACCGTCTGGTTGTCGTTGTTGTAGACCAGCGTGTCGGCCGCCAGCAGCATCTGCGAGCCGGACGGAACATTGGTCGCCATCTTGCCGACTTCCTGCGCAAACGCAGGCAACGGCACGGCGCAGGCAAGCAGGCACGCCAAGGCGCTCGCCGCATAAAGGCGCGCCAAATGGGCCTGCCTGCTGCTGGGCAAAAACGCCTCCCTCACTAGCCGTCTTCCTTGTATAGCAGGAAAGTCACCCCGAAGAACATAGCTACCACGACTGGCACCGAGGCGGCTATGGCAGTCGGCACGAACCCCGCCACGCCGAATGCCTTCACCAGCACCGAAACGACATAAAGCAGAAACCCGGCAACGACGCCACCCAGAATCATCGTTGCCGATTGTCCCATCCTCGCAAATCGCATTGAAACTGTTGCCGCAATCAGCGTCATGGCGACGAGGAGGAACGGCAACGCCACCAGCGAATCAAACTGCATGGCAAACGCATTTGCCTTGAGGCCGAAGGAACGGGCAACCTCGATTTTTCCGGGCAGGTCGTAGAACGGGATGGTCTCCGGGCGCGCCAGCCGCTCCTGCACGAATTCAGGCTTCAGATTGGTCGGCACACGATCGCTTGCCGCGGGCTGGATGGTGCCGTTCCTGAAGGTCTTCACATCCTGCAATTCCCAATAGCCGTCCCGCAGGTAAGCGCGCGCGGCGTCCTTGCGCTCGACGATGTTGCCTTGCTGGTCGAGGACGAAAAAGACTGCGTCGGCCATCTCCAGGCCCTGGTCGAGGATGGCCCGCGCGCCGATGATGGTGTCGCCGGTGCTGGTTTTCTGACGAATCCAGGGGGCGGCGTCGGCCGAAACCGTATTTGATTTGCCGGAGCGCAACTGGGTTTCGATCTGTTCGGACAAGGAGAAAGCATGCGCGGCAAGCGGGTTGATGAGCCCGACCGACACAAAGCCGAACAGCAACGCGCCGATGCAGCATGGCAAAAGGAATTGCCAGGCGGAAACGCCGGCGGACCGCGCGATGACCAGTTCGTAGCGGCGGTTGAGCGAAACCAGTGTTGCCATCGCCGAGAACAGGCCGACAAACGGTACGGTCTGCAGCATGATCATCGGCATGCGAAGGCCTGAAATGGCCACCGCCGTTCCGTAGGTGAAGCCGGGCAGACCGGTGGTGCGGCCGGACAGCTCGGTGAAATCGATCAGGAACACCAGCGCCAGCAGGCCAAGGAAGAACCAGATCGTGATCGTCACGTAACGGAAGAAGAAATAGCGACCCAGCGTCCAGCCCATCAGCCGATCCCCTGACCTGAGGTGCCGCGCCTGGACCAGCGCAGTTTGAGGGCGTTCCAGCTGTCGCCGACTCGGCTGGCCAGATTTGTCATCCAGTCCGCCCAGGCCACCGGCAGTTCCATGGTCCGGTTGGAGACGATGAACCAGATCGCCACCGCGGAGGCCACTATGGGCACGCCATAGACCATGTAGGCATATTGCGGCACTTCATCGGCCTTGCTTGCGGCAAAGAAACCCAGCCAGCGCACGAAGAGGGATATGGTGATGGCCGTGATCAAAGGATTGACGCGAGCCTCGCGATGCGAGCGCGCGTCCCCTGCGACCGCCAGCGCGATCAGCGCGAACACCATGGAATACAGCCATTCCGAAAATCGTTGGTCGATCTCGGCCCGGTATTGCTGAGGGGCCTGCTGATAAAGCTTGTCGTTGACGTTGGGATTGAGCAGGTACTGGGTGGTCTGGTCCTTCGGCAGCAGCGTCACCTCGGAGGCCGCCGCCATGAAGGCCGACATGTCGAAAGCATAGGAGGTGAACCGGATGACGCTGAGGTCGCCGGTCAGCGTTTTGCGGTGGATGACGCCGTCATTCATCATCAGCACCTTTTCGCCGCCGCGTTCGACGACGCTGCCGGTCTTGGCATAGTAGACGAGATTGACGCCTTCCTCGCGCGAATCGGCGACGAAGATGCCGCCCAGCCGATTGTCCGGAAGCCGCTCGCCAATCTGCAGGAACAGCCCATCCTCAATCTTGCGGAATGTGCCCTCCTGGATGATCAGCGACAACAGATCGGCGCGCGATTGCGCCACCAAAGCGCGGTTCTTCTGCCGCGCATAGGGGTCGATGCCGTTGTCGACCGCAAAGGAAAATACGCTCGCCGCAAGGGCCAGAAGCATGATTGGCCGCACGATCGTCCAGCGCGATGCGCCGGCGGCGTTGACGACGGCAAGTTCGGAATCCGAATTCATGACACTGAGTGTCTGTGCGACCGCCACCACCAGCGCGAAAGGCACGACGATCGGAATGATCGAGGGAAGAATAAGCGCGGCGACCTCGAAGAAGGTCAGCGACGACTGGCCGCTGTCGGTAACCAGGTCGATCTTGGCCAGCACCTGCGTGGTCCACACGATGGCCAGCGTCCAGACCAGCGCTGCCAGAAAGACCACGAAAGCGCGGCGCATGATGTAGCGTTCAACGACCTTCATGAAGGCTTTACTCGATTTTCTCGAACGGCATCATGCCACCACGCTAAGGGTAGCTGCCCGGCGACGCCCGCACAACTGGCTCCGATAGGCTCGATCAGGCAGGCGATCCGGTTCCCGTCCCACGTCGCGCGCCGCAATGGATCGGAGTGTCGGAGGGAATGGATAAGAAAGGACGAACATCGATGGTTAACAACAGGTTGCGGCATGAAGCGGGGCCGTGCCGCGACGAATCGCCATCGATTCCAACTGTCATATGGGTAGCCATTTTGGCAAAGTCTTGCCAAATGCCGGAAAACGACCAAATGTCGCGGATCGCTTCAAACGCTTCGCACGCCATCCCCGAAAGCAGGACATGATGAACCCGAGACCATCGATCGCCTTTGCAAAATTCGCCGCGCCGCAGACGGCGGCGAACCGGAAGGGCACGGTCTTCGTGCTGTCGGCGGATGACGGCGGCCTGAGCGATGCGGCCAGGGCTTACGATCCTGGCAAGACGCTGGAACGGGCCTTCCCGGTGGCCGAATTCACCGGCAAGTTCGCCGGCGTCGTCGAGATACTGGCGCCGGAAGGAGCGTCGCTCGACAGGTTGGTCGCGATCGGCGCGGGCAAGGCGGCGGGGCTCGATGAATATGCCTGGCTGAAACTTGGTGGCACCATTGCGGCGTCGCTGCGCAAGGCAACCGACGTCGCCGTGGTGCTCGACCTTGCCGGCGCTTCGATTGATGGCAAGGACGCCGCCAACCTTGCGGCAGGCATCCTCCTGCGCAGCTATTCCTTCGACAAATACAAGACCGGCAAGGACAAGGATGACACAAAGGCTGATCCGAAGAAGCCGGCCAAGATAACCATCCACACCGCCGACCCGGTAGGCGCCAAGAAAGCCTTCGCCGATGCCGAGGCGGTGATCGACGGCGTGCTTCTGGCGCGCGACCTTGTCAACGAACCGGCAAATATACTGGGACCGGTCGAGTTCGCGGCTCGCGCCAAGGAACTCGAGACGCTCGGCGTCAACGTCGAGATCCTGACCGAGAAGGAGATGAAGAAGCTCGGCATGGGCTCGCTGCTCGGCGTCGCGCAAGGCTCGCCCCGCGGCGCGCGCATGGCCGTCATGCAGTGGAACGGCGGCAAGCCCAAGGACGGCCCGATCGCTTTCGTCGGCAAGGGCGTCACTTTCGACACCGGCGGCAATTCGATGAAGCCGGCTTCGGGCATGGAGGACATGAAGGGCGATATGGGTGGCGCTGCCGCCGTGACCGGCCTCATGCATGCGCTGGCTGCGCGCAAGGCAAAGGCCAATGTCGTCGGCATTATCGGCCTGGTCGAAAACGCCGTCGATGGCCATGCCCAGCGTCCCGGCGACATCGTCACCTCGATGTCGGGCCAGACCATCGAGGTGCTCAACACCGACGCCGAGGGGCGTCTCGTGCTGGCCGATGCGCTGTGGTACTGCAACGACCGCTTCCAGCCGAAATTCATGGTCAATCTGGCGACGCTGACCGGCGCCATCATGGTCGCGCTCGGCCTCCACTATGCCGGCCTGTTCTCCAACAATGACGAATTGGCGGACAGGCTTGCGGCGGCAGGGCAGGCGACGCAGGAGCGGCTGTGGCGCATGCCGCTCGGCGCCGAATACGACAAGCTGATCGATTCCAAGAACGCCGATATGAAGAACATTGGCGGCCGCTATGGCGGCGCCATCATAGCGGCGCAATTCCTGCAGCGTTTCGTCAAGGACACGCCCTGGGCGCATCTCGACATTGCCGGCACCGCCATGGGCTCGCCGTCGAATGAGATCAACCAGTCCTGGGGCTCAGGCTTCGGCGTGCGGCTGCTCGACCGGCTGGTGCGCGATCACTACGAGAGCTGACCACGATCCATGGCCGACGTGCTGTTCTACCATCTGACCGAATCGACCCTGGAGGAGGCGCTGCCAGGCCTGCTCGAGCGCAGCGTCGATCGTGGCTGGCGCGCCGTGGTGCAGACCGGCACCGAGGAACGGCGCGACGCGCTCGACCAGCATCTTTGGACATTCCGCGATGATTCTTTCCTGGCGCACGCGACCGATCGCGAGGCTTATCCCGGCGAGCAGCCTATCCTGTTGACCACCGGCGACGGCAATCCCAACGAAGCCAAGATAAGGTTCCTGGTCGACGGCGCGGTGCCGTCCGACCTTGCCGGCTACGAGCGTGCCGTGTTCCTGTTCGATGGCCATGACGCCGCCCAGGTCGAGGCGGCGAGGGGGCATTGGAAGACGATGAAGGACGCGGGCCATGCCGTGACCTACTGGCAGCAGACATCGGACCGCCGCTGGGAGCGCAAGGCCTAGCGCTATGCATGCAAGAAAGACCCAAAGCGCATCAACGCGATGCGCTTTGGTCAGCGATGTGCCGCGGATGATAAGGCTCTAGTCGCGGGCCTTGATCCGTTTCTGTTTCCAGCTGACGTAGTCGCCGTGTTTCAATTTCATGAACTCGTCCGCCAGGTTGCGATGCGAACTCCTGAAGACGTACCAGTCGCCATCCGGTAATTTGCGCTGGTAGATCACCCGTCCGGCCTGACGATGCTCGAAGCAGGTGAGGGCGTTGGAGTCGCCTCCCGCGCCATGCCATTTTGCCCGGAAGCAAACCTTGCCGCCGCCGGGAATGAACCAGATGCCGTCACCGTAACCCAGCTTGCCCTTGTCCGAAGTCCAGGCGCTGAATTGACGGCGCTGCGCGGCAAAATAGCCCGCACCATTTCGACCCCAGAGCCATGAACGGTTCTGGTACATCTGATAGATGCCCTCGTCGGGCACCGCCTCGGCCTTCATGGCCAGGTAGGCGGTTTGCGACGCCGTCTTGGCTGTTGCCGGAAGCTGGAAAGCCAGGACGGCTATGGAACAGGCAAGTGCCGTTCCAATGGAATTCCCCAATATTCGTTTCACGACCCCACCCCTACAATTTACGTACACTCAGTTTTTACGGTTGCACTCGACCCTGACAGAGTACGCCTAGGGCAGGACATGCTGAGTAACCCTCCAGTCGGGTAGCCCATAGCCACCCAACCATGGCCACACCTCCTTCTGGTTGAAGTAGACCACCGAGGTCAGGGCCGGAAACTCCGAATAGGATTTGCGGGAATCGGCCTCCCACTGCGAGACATACTCCTGCTTGCCGACATAACCGAGTTCCGCCACCACGACCGGCTTGTTGAAACCCGCGACGCGGTCATATCCTGGCTTCAGCGTCTCGGCGAACGTACGGTCACGACCGGCCTCGTCATTGTCCTTTTTCTGCAGGCCGAATACCGACAGGCCGATGACGTCGACATAGTCGTCGCCGGGGTAGTACTTCTCCAGACCCTCTTCACCTTTGGGTGACCACATGTATTTGGCGGCCGGAGCAGCCTTGCGGCAGAGATCGACCTCGCGCTTGTAGGCGGCGATCCAATCCTTGGGAGCCCAGTTGGCCCAGGTGAAGCGGCCGTTCTTGTCTTCCATTTCCTGCGCCCAACGAATGGTGACGGGGCTCTTCATGGCCCCCACCAGGTTGCAGATCGCCTGCATGTTGGCGTCATATCTGCCGCTCAATATGCCGTCGCGCAGTTCGTTCGGGGTGATGCGCCAATCCTTCGACCAGGTCCAAGGCTCGATGGTGATCAAGAGCGACCGGTTTCGCTGAAGGGCATAGGCATCGGCCAAGGGTAGGGTCGTCAGATCGACGTCTTCCCAAGGTAGGAACAACTCCTCGATGCTGGCGGTCTTGTCGGCGCTGAAGTCGCCGTAAGGGTCATAGGATCCGAACGCCGACGCGGCGCTGCTCGTCTGAACGGGATCCGTCGCGGGTGCCGAGCCGGCGTCCGCCGAAGTCGGCAACGCGGCGCTGCCGCCCAAGGCCAACGCGATTGCAAGCGCACTTGCTGCGATATGTTTCATGATAATCTCCCATGGCTTCGACATCCTGCGGAAGTCGAAGCCTCGCCCACGCGTCGACACGTGATCGACGCAACCATCCAAACCCGATCGGCTTGATCGGCGGAATCTGCGGGATTTCGGAGCGACGATTGGCGGGAGTGCTGCGCACGGATTCCCGCCAAGAAGATCATCTCTCAAGACGCCGGCACGAGGAGCTCAAGAGAAAAGGTTCGCCGCGATACTCACAAATTCGCGTCATATTCCGATATATCATCCCGGGCTAATTTAAGAGCCGGTCGCCATAGAGAGTCAAGTACAATTAACGGTTGCTTAACCATGATTCGCTGGGCATGGTTAACGGGCCGACCTTGCCGGAATCCCACCGGGCGCCTTTGGCCCCATCAGCTATTTTCCAACGCTGAAAAATTTCACCGAACGTCTATTCCGGAGCCGGCCATTGGCCTCGTGCCGAAAGTTTGGGCTCCCATTCAAGGGGTTAGGTTAACCAACGTTCAAGAAGAATGGTTAAGCAGCATTTAATTTAGTTGACACTAACGGAGCGACCGCCGATTCTGCCTGTGGGGATTTAAGGGCCTTGCAGCGGTCGTTGGCTGCAGCCCTAAGTGGCGGCGTGTAGGGACATGAGTTTAGACGTAGGCATCGTCAGCCGTACGGGCAGACGGGCAAAGCGGCCCGGGTCAATTCCGGCCGTCTCGGCTGAGAAGGCTCCTTTTCTCGTGCCCGTACTCTCTCCGATCCAGCAATGGATCCTGCGGACAGGCCTGGCTTTCTGGTTCGCCACCCTCGGTTTTTTCTGGGCCTGGTGGCTGAAGCCGGAACATATCGAACACATCGGATCGTTCACCTTCGCCACACTCGTGCTGGCCTGGCTGACCTTGATGCCGATGTACTTCCTGCTCAACGTGCACGCGTCACGGAAACCTTCAAAGCTTTACAGCGTCCCAAAGAGTTCGCGAGTCGCCATGGTGGTGACCAAGGCTCCATCCGAACCCTTCGCCGTGGTCGCGCGCACGCTGGAAGCAATGCTCGCGCAGGATTATCCGCATGACACCTGGCTGGCCGACGAGGATCCTTCCGAGGAGACGGTCCGCTGGTGCGATGCCCGCGGCGTGTTGATATCGACGCGGCGCGGCAGGGAAGACTACCACCGCAAGACATGGCCGCGCCGCACCCGCTGCAAGGAAGGCAACCTGGCCTTCTTCTATGACCACTATGGTTATGAGCGTTACGATTTCGTCGCGCAGATGGACGCCGACCATGTGCCGACGCCGACCTATCTCAGGGAAATCCTTTATCCCTTCGCCGATCCCGCGGTCGGCTATGTCTCGGCGCCGAGCATCTGCGACAACAATGCCGCCGAAAGCTGGTCGGCGCGCGGCCGGCTGTTTCCGGAAGGGATGTTCCACGGCCCCTTGCAATCCGGCCATACCGGCGGCGGGGCGCCGCTCTGCATCGGCTCACACTATGCGGTGCGGACCAAGGCACTGAAGCAGGCGGGCGGTCTCGGCCCGGAACTGGCGGAGGACCATTCGACCTCGATGCTGATCAACGCGGCCGGATGGCGCGGCGTGCATGCGATGGACGCTATTGCCCATGGCGATGGCCCGCAAACCTTTGCCGATCTTGTCACTCAGGAATTCCAGTGGTCGCGCAGCCTAATGACGATCCTGCTCGAATATTCGCCCACATACTTTCCCAAGCTGTCGCCGAGACTGCGGTTCCAGTTTCTATTCTGCCAGCTCTGGTATCCGCTGTTCGCGGTCTTTGCGCTGCTGATGTACGCAATGCCAATGTATGCGCTGGTCACCGGGCGCAACTTTGCCAATGTCATGTATGCCGACTTCCTCTTCTACTACCTGCCCAACGCCGGCGCCCTAGTTGGCCTGGTCATGATGCTGAAGGCATTCGGCCTCTCGCGACCGATGACGGCCAAGACGATCAGTTGGGAAGGCACGCTGTTCCTTTTCTTCGCGCGCTGGCCGTGGGTGCTGGCCGGCACGGTGTCGTCGCTGCGCGACTATCTGACCAAGTCGTTCGTGGATTTCCGCGTCACGCCAAAGGGCAGTGGCCCAAAGAGCCTGATTCCGTTGCGCGCCTTCGTTCCCTATGTGGTGCTGGCGGTCGGTGCGGCGCTGCCTGTCCTGCTCGTCGACCACCCCTTCGACGCCACCGGCTTCTACTGGTTCGCTGCCCTCAACGCCTTCCTCTACGGGCTTCTGGTGTTGGTCATCGTCGTGAGGCATGTCATCGAGAACAGGATCCCGCTGCGCGCGAATGCCGCCAAACTCGCCTTTCAGGCATCGCTGGCGATGCTGGCGCTTGCCGTGCCGACCGCGGGTTTTTACGATCGGGGCATGGAAGGCGTCTACGGGCTGCAGCAGGGAGCGGGCGGCTTCCGCATCGTCCGCATCGCCTATGTGGTTTCCGGCGCCGGCCAGGGCAACATCGGCACCCGCAATTTCTACTTCGATCCGGGTTGGGAAACGCGGCGCTGACGCCAGCTTCATCCGCGCGCAAAGAGCTCTCCTGCACTACATTCACCTTGATGGATGGCTTCGATTGCCGGCCGGTGACATGATCGGCTTCAGGCACGAGCAAATAAGATCAAATTTTAATAATATCCGATCGAGCGCTGAAAGGCGGCACTGACCATGCCGTTTGCGCGAATTTTAATAAGTATCCTCTAATATTCGAACATGATGTGAATGGCGATTGGCTGTTCACGCGGCGTGGAAGACACCAAAGAAAAATATCTCCGCGTCCAATCGACTTGCATTTCTCGGCAGGGGATAGGTGATGAACAAGTTGATGAGGGATTTGGCTGCCAAGGGCAGAAAAAATGCCTGGTCTATAGCCGCCATTGCACTGATCTCGATCGTTTCCGGTTGCCAGAGCATGGACGCGACCACGACCGGCTCACTCGCTGGCACGCCCATGGTGCATGCATCCGCCAAGAAAATTCACACCGTCGGCAAGAAGCAGGTTCGCGTGTTCCACCACAAGCGCCTCATGCAGATGACCAGTGTGACGCGCACGACTGAAACGGCCTACGCCGCCTTCGTCCGGCCGCAGCCGGCCAGGATCGTCACGCCGGCGCCGGTGAAGGTTTCTTACAGGCTGGGTAGCGCCGGCCCGCTCCTGGGCCATTCGCCGTGGATCTGCGGTCCAAGCGGATTTGGCCAGCGCGCGACTTGCCGCGCGCGCTAACAAGAGTTGAGTTGGGGGCCGGAATCCGGGCGTGAGAGGTCAGGCGGCACGGGTCGCGCCAGCACCTCCTGCGCCCGGATTTCCATTCGCGCCGATACCAATCGACAAGCGTCTTCGATCGGCTCTCGTGGCCTGACGTCGAAGTCTCGGGCGGGTCTGGTTTACCGGAGCTTGCCGATCCCTCGAACCTTGGCCACCTCGCCACGGCGCAAAAGATTGACATCGGTCTTTGCCCGACTGTTAATGCTCGCAAGCCAACTGCTGACCGCGCGACCTGGGAAATCCAGCGTTGTGTCGATGGAGAGAACGCTCCGGGCGGGGTGTTCTGAGTCATGGTCGTGTCGGCGTTATGCTGGATCGGGGTACGAAAAACCGAAATGCGACTGCTGATTGCGCTGACAGTTTCGACCGGATTGCCTTGGCCTTGCATAAGTCGTGAGCGGGAAGGCGGCCAGTCTGCCAGACACGCCTGGCTTGTGCCCCTGCTGGTCGTTTGTGGTCAGTTGGCGCTTTCCGGAGCGGCTCAAGCGGCCAACGAAAAGAACGCCAAGCCCGCGGAAGCCGCCGCCACCGTGCCGACGGCTTTCGAGCTGCAGCGTCTCTACACCGACCGCACGTGGCTGTGGAAAGATGGAGCGGCCTATTTTGGACAGACCGGCCGCCCCTTCCGGGCCTGGACTTCGGGGCAGGATTCAGCCTCTGTCGCCGAGGGCAGGTGGCTGGTGACGAAGGACGGCAAGATGTGCATGGACGCCGCCTGGCGATCCAAGAGCTACAAGGGCAAGCAGCAGCGGATCTGCTATAGCCACCGCGTCAGGGGCGGGGCCATTGAGCAGCGCAAGGATCCGGACGGGGACTGGTACAGTTTCAAACGAACCCCCGAGGACCTTTCCGATGAATACCGGAAATTCGAAGTGGGCGACATTAAGGGCGCGCAGTTCGAAGAGACCCGCAAGCTGATCGATTCCAAGAATTAGGTCATGTTTCAGCCATACTGAGCCGGTGATGCCTTGCGGCGTGGCCGGAATGAAAGTTTGTCGCGGCCGGCGATTTTCGCGATCCTGCTCCGTCCCATTGTGGCAGGTTGGGCAGACCGTCAAACCGGTCTCTGGTTCGACGGCAGGCTGCCTGGTGGGAGCCTGTCCGGGAACTTACGAATCACTTATCGTGAAGGGTGAGGGTGGGGTCCGACCGGAGTTGCTGGCGCACTCTTCGATGAATTGCATTTAATCCTATAAAACGGCGAGAGGTTGCGCCCAATCGCACGGGTTGTTTAATAAGCATTGTCTAATACTCGGCGTGATTCCTAAGTGGCAGGTGGCTACTCAGCGGCGTGAAGGCAACGACAGCATAGAGTGCCGCACCTCGCCCTTGGCTTGATAAGAGGGGATACGTGATGAGCAATTCCGCAATGGGCGCATTTCGTCCAGGCATATATAGTCTACGCATTGTTGCGGCCGTGGCGATGATCTCGGGTTGCCAGGCCCTGGATGCGACAAAAACCGATGCGGTCGCTTTCAAGCCTGTGGTTCATCCGGTCCGCAGCAAACCCGCGGTCCTGCCGCTCTACGCCATGACCGCGGTTCATTCGCTTAGAGTCGAGCCTGAGCTTCTGATGACGAGCACGACAGGGTCGACCGAAATTGACTACGCTTTCGTATCACCACAGCCGATCAAAATCGGCCCGCCGGGACCCGCGAAGATCGCTTACAACCCTGTCATTGGTGGGTCGTTTCCGGGCAATTCGCCCTATATCTGCAGCCCCAGCGGATTTGGTCAGCGCGCCAGTTGCCACCCGCGCTATCTCTGATCTAGCCAGCAGCGAGGGATGCTGCAGCCTTGCTTGGCGGCAGGTCCGCCGGTTTTGTCCGCAATCCGAAGAACGGGGCCGCCGTCTTGACGATCGTGTCGATGTCGGAAAGCTGCGGCACAAAGCCAAGATGCGCGCGCGCCTTGCCCGGATCGGCATAGAGCTCTGCCGGATCTCCCGGGCGCCGGTTTTTGAAGACGGCCGGAACCGGTCTTGAGGTTATCCGGCCGACCGCCTGTATGATCTCCCTGATGGATACGCCGCGCCCTGTGCCAAGGTTGACCGCCAGGCTTTGTCCGCCGCCCTCGAGGTGCTGGAGCGCTTTCAGATGGGCACTGGCCAGGTCGCTGACGTGGATATAGTCGCGCACGCAGGTGCCGTCCGGCGTGTCATAGTCCGTGCCGAAGACCTCGATCGCGTCGATGATGCCGGACGCCGCCATCAGCACTCTGGGAACCAGATGCGTTTCGGGTGAATGCCACTCGCCGAGCTCGCCGTCGGGATCGGCGCCGCAGGCGTTGAAATAGCGCAGGATCGCAAATTTCATCCCATAGGCGGACGCATAGTCGCCGATGATCTGCTCTCCCATCAGCTTGGTGCGCCCGTAAGGGCTGATTGGATTTTGCAAGGAGGTCTCGCGAACGGGCAGCGCCTCCGGCACACCGTAGGTAGCGCAACTGCTGGAGAAGATGATGTTGTCGATGGCGTGCGCACGTGCCGCGTCGAGCACGGCAATGGTTCCGGTCACGTTGGTCGAATAATAGTCGGCCGGCTCTTGAACGGATTCCCCGACATAGGCCAGCGCGGCGAAGTGGATGACCGATGTCGGCCTGTACGTCCCGATCGCCGCCCGCAACGCATCCCGATCCCGGATATCGCCGACGACAAGCGGACCCCAGGCGACGGATTTCCGGTTGCCGCGGCAAAGATTGTCGAAAGCCACGGGCAGATAGCCGGCGGCGGCCAGCAGCTTGCAGGTGTGACTGCCGATGAAGCCCGCCCCACCTGTCACCAGGATCGCCGGTCGGCTCATGAAGCCGCGGCCCCGGTGATCATCCGGCTGCCGTAGAGCAGGGTGTCGAAATAGTCGACGGTATGGGCGAGCCCCTGGGCCAGGTTGATCCTCGGCTCCCAACCGAGATTGTCCCTGGCGAAGGAAATATCCGGTTTGCGCTGCCTTGGATCGTCGATCGGCAGCGGTCGGTGCACGATCTTCGATCTGGAGTTGGTGTAGCCGACGACCAGCGTCGCGAGTTCCATGATGGTGAATTCACCGGGGTTGCCGAGATTGACCGGATGGGCGGGCGCATGCGGCGCATTCATCAGCCGGATGAAACCCTCGATGAGATCGTCGGCGTAGCAGAAGGAGCGGGTTTGCAGGCCGCTGCCATAGACCGTCAGGTCTTCGCCGCGCAACGCCTGGACGATGAAGTTCGAGACCACGCGCCCGTCATCGGGCTGCATGCGGCGGCCGTAAGTGTTGAAAATGCGGGCAACGCGGATGTCGAGCCCATATGTCCTCGAATAGTCGAAGAACAGGGTTTCGGCCGAACGCTTGCCTTCATCATAGCAGGACCGTGGTCCATGCGTGTTGACGTTGCCGAAATAGCTCTCGGGCTGTGGGTGCACGAACGGGTCGCCATATACCTCCGAAGTCGAGGCCTGGAATATCTTGGCATTGCTCCGGCGCGCGAGTTCCAGAAGGTTCAGAGAACCGAGCACGCTTGTCTTGAACGTATGGATCGGATCAGCCTGGTAGTGCGGCGGAGAGGCCGGGCAGGCGAGATTGTAGATCTCGTCGACCTCAAGGCCGGCCGGCAGCGGATCGACGATGTCGTGCTCGATGCAGGTGAATCTGGGATCGCGCAGAAGGGTGTTGAGATTGTATCTCTTGCCGGTGTGGAAATTATCCAGCGCGACGACGTCATATCCGTCCCGCAACAGGCGTTCACACAGATGCGACCCCAGGAAGCCTGCGCCCCCGGCAACCAGGGCGCGACGTCGTTTTTGGTGCGGCTCCCTTTGACCGATCCCGGATCCCAGCTTCAGAACCTTGAAGACCTTGCTCATGCTTTTCCCCTACGCAACCCGCACGCTATCGCCGCGCCGGGACGACAGCCCGGCGACGCCTTCAGAACGTGACAAACCCTCCGCATCAGCGGATTCGCTGTTCATTGATGTGCGCTAATTGTCCTCTGGGCTCGCCAAGTCGGCGCCGCACGCTTTAAGTGCTGCCGCTCACCCGTCTCCACGCCCCAAAATCGCGATCACACGTACAGTGCCATCATCGTCGATTGCTCGCCCAAATTGCACATCCCAACGCATCAAAAATATACCTGCGGAGACCATAGTCAACTAAATTAGTATTTTCTTAACTATAACATTTTGCGGATGGTTAACCCTCAGCTGGGCTCGGCTTCGCAACGTCGGACCGTAAGCGCTCGGGGAGATACTCGTTGCAAGTCAATGGTTTGGATTGGCGGCTGATACAATGCCGGGGCTGATATGCCGACGCCGCCACTCCATCGCGCGTATCGGTCTGCGTCCGAGGAAATATACTCATGAAGAACAGACCTGGGCGATCCCCGCAGATGTCAAATTTTCAGTTCACAATGAGACTGCTGGCCAAAGCCGCTTGGGCTACAAACATAAACGTCGGGATGTGAATACTTTGCCAGTATTTCTCTACGAAAATCGGAGGCATCGCAGCCATTTATAGCCAAGAGAAAGCCGAGAGCCAAAAACTGAATGGAAAACCGCTGCATCACGGCGGATTTGGACCGCGATTTTGTTCCATAGAACTGCTCAAAGCCTTTGTGCATAAGGCCTCTCATTCGCATGGCGGGGATCAACGGTCATTTTGGTCGGGAAAGGCGCCAGCGTCCATTCGATGCCGAAACATCGATGATTTCCACAATGGCATTGAGCGCATAGGTAGAGAGCGCCGTCCATTGCGCGATCGCGTATGCAAGCAGCGGCACCTCGGCAAAACCGGTCGTAAAATGCCTGAGCCAGGGGATGGTCCGCATCCGCGGGCCATCCCCTGGCGGGGCACGACAAAACGGTCGCATTGTCCTTTTGTCGGTTGGGCATGGATCGACCTGGAAGCGGTCGACCGCTTCCAGGCCGAATAGCCTACTGCCCGCCCATCTCCTTCTTGAATGTGTCGAAATCGACCTGCATGCCGTTGAAGATGGTGCTCCAATGGCGGGTCAGCGCGGCCATCGCCACGGCTTCCTGAATCTCCTCGTCGGTGGCGCCGGCGCGCTTGGCGTCCTGCGTATCCGACCAGATGCAATAGTTGCACGGAATCTGCGCCGCCACTGCAAGCGAGATCAGCGACTTGACCTTTGGCGGCAGTGCCGTCTTGTCGCTGAGCTCGATGGCCTTGACCTCGGCCCAGGCGCCGGGCAGACCGGCCTTCGGAAACTGCTTCACAAAACTCGGTACGCCGCCCATGGTCGACTGGATATCCTTTAGCGTTGCATCATAGTCGTCGGCATAGGCAGGTGCCGCGACCAGGGCCAGCGCACAGCCGGTGGCGGCGAGCAGGCAACCGTGGTGTATCGACGAAAGCACGGATGAAAGAATGCGATAATTAGACATGACATTCTCCTCTGGTCTTTGTTAGCCTTACGATGTAAGGTGATGTGGAAAATGAACCTTACAGTGTAAGTTGTCAAGCGGCGCAATGGACACATCAATCAAAAAAAAGCGAATGCGCGGGCGCCTGTCGCGCGAAATGATCGAGGACGCGGCCTTCGAGGTGATCGAGAAGGAGGGACTCGCCGGCTTTTCGATGCGCAAGCTGGCGGCGGCGCTCGGCTGCGAGGCGATGAGCATCTACCACCATTTTCCTTCGGTGGCGCATTTGCACGAAGCGCTGGTCGACCGGCTGGTCGGTGCTCTTGAAATGCCCGACGCCGGCCTTCCGTGGCGGCAAAGAATGCGCATCGCCATCGAGGATTTTCGCCGTATCGGCCGCGACCATCCCGCTTATGCCACCTTCTTTGTCACTTACCGGATGAACTCGCCGATCTGCCTTGCCTGGCTGAACGGCATTCTGAGCCTGTTCAGGGATGGCGGTTTCGACACTGAACTCAGCGCGCGGCTGTTTCGCGCCGTCGGCTACTATCTGATGGGTGCCGTGCTGGATGAGAATGCGGGCTATGCCAAAGGTCCGTCGGCGGTAAACACGGTCAGCGACGAGCAACTGGCCCGGGATTTTCCCAACGTCATGGCCGCCGGGCGCTTTTTCGGTACCGCCGAATTCGACAAGACATTCGAGCTTGGCCTCGACATGCTGCTGGACGAGATGGAACGCCTGCGCGACGGTGTCGGCGCCGGCCAGTTGTCCGGCAAGGTGTGAATACGAGGTGAGTGTCTGAATGCGCTTTCTGTTTGTCCTGATCCTGCTTGCCGGCACCGGCATCGGCTTCATCTATCCCTGGGCGATGACCAATTTTTCCGGCCGCGAGATCGGCACCTGGCGGGTCTATGAGCAAGGCCGCTTCAAGCCGTTGACCGTGTCGCTCTCAAGCCGCGACGCCCCGGTCCGCGTCCTGGTCGACCTCACCGCGAGGGCCGAACGCATCGTCTCGCAGCAGCGCACTGTGTTGACGCTGACCGCCGCCACCAATGGCCGCACGGTGCTTGCCTCGACGTTGCAGTTCAACCATGTCGACAATCCGCGCCAGGCCAGCCCGCAGCTGCCCGACAAGATCTTTCGCGACGACGCAGGCGTCATCGCAAGTGTCAATTCCGGTCCCTATGTCTTCACTGTCGGTCCGGGCGACGCCGAGGACATCCCGATGCGAGCGGTCGATCTCATCTTGCGCTCCGGTGTCGGCGAAACCGACGGGCGTGCGCGGCCGATCGGCTTCGCCCTGATGGCGGTCGGCTTGATCGGCTTCCTGCTGTCCCGGCGTTCGGGTGGCGGCCGGCCGGACAATCCGAACTCGCAGCCGCCGCCACCGCGCTGGGGCAGGGGTTGACGCATGTCGCCCAAAAATGTGCAGCGGTTTTGGGGCAACGACATGCGTAACGGCAGCAGATCATGAATTACCGCCACGCGTACCACGCCGGAAATTTCGCCGATGTCGTCAAGCACGTCGTGCTGACGCTTCTGCTTGAATATCTCAAGCAGAAGGACAAGGCATTTCGCGTCGTCGACACCCATGCCGGCATTGGCCGCTACGATCTGTCCTCGGTCGAGGCACAGAAGACCGGCGAGTGGCTGGGCGGCATCGGCAGGCTGATCGATGCGTCGTTCGATACCAGGGCGGGCGCGCTGCTGGCGCCCTATCTGGACGCGGTGCGGTCGCTCAATCCCGGGGACGGTGTGAAGAAATATCCGGGCTCGCCGCTGCTCGCGCGCCATCTCCTGCGCAAGCAGGACCGGTTGTCGGCGATCGAATTGCACCCGAAAGACGCCGCCAAGCTGAAGGCGGAATTCGTCGGCGACTTCCAGGTGCGGGTGATGGAACTCGATGGCTGGCTGGCGCTCGGAGCGCATCTGCCGCCGAAGGAGAAGCGCGGCCTGGTGCTCATCGATCCGCCCTTCGAGGAGGAGGGCGAGTTCGGCCGCCTCGTCGACGGCCTCATAAGGGCACATAAGCGCTGGCCCGGCGGCATCTATGCGCTGTGGTATCCGATCAAGGACCGCAAGGCGGTGATCGCCTTCAGGAAGGCACTGAAGCAATCCGGCATCCCGAAAATCCTCGACATAGAATTCGAGATCAGGCCGGCCTCTTTGGAACCCAGCCTCGATGGCAGCGGCATGGTGGTGGTCAACCCGCCCTTCACGCTGGAAGGCGAATTGCGAACCGTGCTGCCGACCCTGCACAAACTGCTCGCCGTGGAAAAGCCGGCGCACTGGTCGCTGGAATGGCTGGCGGGAGAGTAGGCGGCCTCGGCTTCGGCCTCGTCGGGCGGCGCTGCTATCGTCTCGAAGAGGCGTCTGCGAGCGCAGATGGCGTGACGCCGGACAATCGCCTGCTCTCGCGTATCAGATGAGCCTGATCCGAATAGCCGGCTTCGACCGCCAGCACCGCGGTTGAAGCGCCGCCTGACGTTTGCCTCAAGCGCCGGTAGCGATGAAAGCGCAGGATGCGGTCGAGCGTCTTTGGGCCGTAGCCGAAACTCTCTTCGAAACGGCGACGCAGCGTCCGCTCGCTCATATGCAAGGTGCGCAGCAGGAACGGCACCAGCGGCTTGTCGGCTGGCAGACCCCGGTCGATGACGTCAAAGGCAAAGCCCATGACCGTATCGGGCGCATGCTGGTTTTGCGTGTACGCGCCGATTGCCTTCTCCAATTGTCCCACCATGCTCGCGAGATCGGGCGTGGCGCGGACGTTGCCTGCCAGATGGCGCGCCCGCACACCCCAGAGGTCACCGAGGTCGAGGCGCTCTCCCAAGATCCGGTTGGCCGGCACGCCTAGCCAGCCGGCGGCCGCCCCTGGCCGGAATCTCAATCCGACAATCGTTGCTCCTGACGGCAGTGTCTCGATCTGCGGCTCCCGGTCCGGTCCCGCGATCCGGAACCGGCCGTCGATCCACTGCAGGTCGATCGTGGCGTCCGGCGTTATCAAGACAGGTGGAGCGTCCCGGTCCCGCATGCGGTGAACCCAGACGGACGCGAAAGTGGCAGCCAGCCGCCTGTCTGCGGGGCGTTCCTGGAAAAAGCCGGTGGTCTGCGCCAGTACAGCTTCCATCCCTTAAGCTTTCGTCAGTCTGCTCGGCCCTTGGTCTTCTCGTTCGCTCGCCATTCGGGTCCGGGGCCATTTTGGCCGAAATCTTCAATGCGGGCCGCTCTCGCCATGGCAAACCTGCACGAAGCTTTTCGGTGTCATCGCGGCCACATCGGCGCCGAGGTCACCGATACCATTCAAGCCCAGAATATAGAAAGGAGAAACCAAAATGAAAGCTCGCATCAGTGTCATCACGCTTGGTGTCGATAATCTGGAGGCGTCGCTCGAATTCTACCGAAACGGACTGGGGTTTCCGACCGAAGGCATCATCGGCAAGGAGTTCGAGCACGGTGCTGTCGCCTTCTTCGATCTGCGGAACGGCTTGAAGTTCGCGATCTTCGAACGCCCCAACATCGCCCATGACGCCGGCGTCGCTCAAACCGGCCGCAGCCCGACCGAATTCACCATCGGTCACAATGTCACGAGCAAGGCCGAGGTCGATGCCGTGATGGCGCAGGCCATCAGCGCCGGCGCGCGCGCCGTCAAGCCCGCCCAGGACACGTTCTGGGGTGGCTATGCCGGCTATTTTCAGGATCCGGATGACCATCTCTGGGAAGTCGTCTTCAACCCTGCCTTTCTTCCCGAGGACTGAACCCTGGCAGGCATCTGGCAGGAGGTTGGCATGTTCGCTCAAACGGTTCAGGCGCTGGGCGCGCTTCTGATCGGCGGCGTGTTTGTATGGGCCGGCGTCGAACATTTCGTGAAGTTCAAGGCAATGACCGAGTATCTGGCCGGCCGGCACTTTCCGGCCCCGGCCTTCCTGCTCGCCGCGGGTTCGGCGTTGGAGATCGTCGCCGGCTCCTTGCTTGCTATGGGCATTGCGGTGCCTTTCGCCGCCGGCGCACTGGTCGTGTTTACGCTGGCGGCGAACATGCTCCTGCTGCGGTTCTGGGCCTGTGAGGGCCTGGAACGGCAAACGTCGCGATCCGCCTTTCTGGTCAATTTCGCCGTTATTGGCGGATTGCTGCTTGCGGCAACCGTCTAGTCTTGTTCTGGAAACCATTGTTTCGGCAACCGCTTGACCGCCGCCGAGCGAATCCGCACAGTGCGTGCAATCGACCTTGAGAGGCTGCCATGACTCGCTTCGCCAAATCCGCACTTGCCGCCCTGATTTCGCTCTGCACCCCGCTTGCCGCGCCTCTCGGTATCACCCAGGCGGCGCAGGCGGCCGACCTTGCCGTCTATTCCGATGACGATGGCGGCGTCTGCGGCCAGCCCTGGGTGCTGAGCAAGATCACCAGCCGCTTCTCCCATCAGGTGCATCACGTGCCGCATCTGCCTGATGTGCAGATCACCGATTTCCGGCGCATCCACCAGCATCGCTATCTGCCGGCCAACGACACCTGGCCGATCGGCCGCCGCTATTGCGGCGCCACCGTCAGTCTCTCCGACGGACGCGACCGCACCATCTGGTACCTGATCGAGGAAGGCCAGGGCTTCGCCTCGATCGGCGACAATGTCGAGTTCTGCGTCTCGGGCTTCGACCGCTGGATGGTCTATAACGGCCGCTGCCGCGTCCTGCGCTAGACGCAGCCTTCCATTCCCGACTGCTTTGGCGCCTGCGGCTCGATCAGCCGCAGGCGTTTTTTGTGCCGTGTTGACAGAAAGTGAGATTCGTCACATGAGTATGAGACAGACCTGTCTCATCACATGGTGCGCATCATGACACTGTCGCCTGTCTCCGACAAACGCCAGCATGTTGTCGAAACCGCCTATGCGCTGTTCAAGCGCGCCGGCTTCCATGCCACCGGCATCGACCGGATCATCGCCGAGGCCGACGTGGCCAAGATGACGATGTACCGGCATTTCCCCAGCAAGGACGAGCTGATCGTCGCCGTGCTCGACTATCGCGCCAGGCGTTTTGACGATCAGCTCAACCAGCTTGCCCAGAAGAGCATCACGCCGGAGCAGAAGATCGCAGAGATATTCGACTGGCATGGGCGCTGGTTCCGCAGCCCGGATTTCCACGGCTGTCTGTTCGCGCATGCGCTGGCCGAGTTCGGCGATCCCGGTCACCCGGTGTTCGAGGCTGTCGCCAGGCAGAAGAATGGCTTGAGGCAGCGCATGCGGTCGATCCTGTCGGAGGTGCTGCCGCGCGGCCGGGCCGAGAACGTGGCAGCGACGCTTTTGATGCTGATCGAAGGCGCCACCCTGATGGCGCAGATGGGGCAGACGGACACCGCCTTGCGTGAAGCCCGCAAGACCGCCCTGGACGTCGTCGCCGCCTCGCGCAGGAAGCAATGAGCCCGCTGGTCATCGGGCTCGCGCTCTTCGCGGCGATCCTGCACGCGAGCTGGAACGCTTTCCTGCGAACCGGCGCCGACAGGTTGTGGACCGTCACCGTCATGAGCTTCTCCAGCACGGCGCTGGCCGTTCCGCTGGCCATCTTCAACGGTTTTCCAGCCACATCGGCCTGGCTCTATGTCGCCCTCTCGGCCTGCCTGCAGGTCGGCTACAGTGTGTTCCTGGTGGCTGCCTACAGATATGGCGAATTGGGACAGGTCTATCCGATTGTTCGCGGCAGCGTGCCTCTGCTCGTCACCCTTGGCGGCTTCCTGCTCGCCGGCCAGCAGCTCACCGTTCTGGAGACCGTCGGCGTTGCCCTGGTCGGTGGCGGCATCATGGGTCTGTCGCTTGGACGCGGAAGGGCCGCCACGATATCGATCCTCTACGCGCTGGCAACGGGAGCAATCATCGCCGCCTATGCGACGGTCGATGCGATCGGCGTCCGTGCGGCGGGCAATGTCGGCGCCTACACGGCCTGGGTGCTGCTGGCCTATGGTGCGTTGCTGCCGGCGACCTTCGTTGCTTGCCGCGGCCGGCTTGCTGTCGACCCGCGGGCGCCGGAAACCTGGAAGGCACTGGGCGGCGGCCTGTTCGCGCTTCTCGCCTATGGCGTCGTGGTGGCGGCCTTCGCGCTCGGGCCGGCCGGCCCGATCACCGCGATTCGCGAGACCAGCGTCGTCTTCGCGGCCTTCATCGGCCGGCTGTTTCTTGGCGAGACGCTGACGCCCCGCCGTGTAGGCGCCTGCGCCGTAGTCGCGCTCGGCGCCATCTGCCTCGCTTATCAATCGTAACGACAATCAAATCGCCTGCCGGCACGCGCGACGATGATTCTCGGCGGTGCCTGCGGCTCAGGTCTCGCAGGACTTGCCTATGCGGTGTGGGGCTGGAGCGGCACCTGCCTGTTCGGCGCGGCATCCGCCGCGGCCGCGCTGCTGGCGTCACGAAGGCCTTGAACTTTCGGGCTGTCGCCGGCAGGCAAATCGGCTAACCTGAACACCCGAGAGCAACACGTCACTTTCGGGAACCGTCATGGACCTTGCCACCATCATTGCCTTTGCGGGAGCCTTCTTCGTGTTCGCCGCCAGCCCTGGCCCCGACAACATGACCATCGTCGCCCGCACGATCTCCAGCGGCGCCGCGTCGGGCATCGCGTATGGCGCCGGCACGGTGGTCGGCATCCTTATCTTCCTGATGCTCGCAGCCTTCGGCCTGTCGATCATTGCCGCCAAGATGGCAATCGTCATGACGGTGCTTCGCTACGGCGGAGCGGCCTATCTGATCTGGATGGGCATCAAGCTGTGGACGGCCGTGCCCGTCGTGCCGGAGCTGCAGCCCGTCTCAGGGCGGCGCGGGCTGCTGACGATCTTCGCCACGGGTGTCGCGCTCAATCTCGGCAATCCGAAAATGCCGCTGTTCTACGTGGCGCTGTTGCCCAACGTCGTCGGTGCCTCGCTCACATCAGCGCATCTCGGCATCCTGATCGTGGTGATCCTGGCTGTCGAGATTGTGGTGATCGGCGGGCATGTCCTCCTCGCCGGCCGTGCCCGCAGTCTGTTGCGCACGCCCAGGATCGTGCGCCGGGTCAACCGCGCGGCAGGCGGCGTCATGATCGGCGCCGGCGTTGCCGTGGTCGCCACGCGCTAAAGCAATTCCTGGAAAAGTGTGAAACGGTTTTCCCGGGAAAAGCGCATAGCGCTTTCCCCTTGGCAATTGCGTCAACGCATAGAGTTGGAGATCGCTCGGTCGCAGCGCTTATTTCCTGCGTTGCGTCGCTTCGGCCTGATCGATGATCTTGCGAAGAAAAGCAATGTGGCCGCGAAAGGCTCGCCGCCCAATCGTCGTTGCCTTGACCCGGGTCTGCGGCCGTCGCCCGACGAAAAGCTTCTCGACATCGACATAGCCTGCTCTGGCCAGCGTATCGATGTGCGCTCCGAGATTTCCGTCGGTCGTTTCGATCATGGCCTTCAACTGGGTGAACTCCAGCGCCTCGCGCCTTTCCAACGTGTTCAGGATGGCCATGATCCTGAGCCGTATGCTTTGATGGATGATGTCGTCGGCGCTCACCGATAGGCTCTACTGCGGCAAAGCCCAGGACCGTCGCAACGTGGCTCGGCGATTACGGGCTGCGGTCCTGTCTGTTGCCTTTGTGTGATCGAAATCAAATCGCCAGCTCCTGACTTTACGCAGAATACTCTGCCTTGCAGAGTTATCTGTCAATCAGCCGATGGCGATGGAACTACGCTTGACAAGGTGATCTTCAGATCGGTCGTCGCATCGCGCTCGTGATCCGCATGGATCGCTCGCTGGTAGAAGATGATTGCTTCGATGAGGTGGCAGGTCGTGATATTCGCGGCCAAAGATCATGCGTGAAGCTGCTCGCTAATCTTCGCGGCTTCATGGTGGGTTCGCATCGAGAATGCCGGAGTGAAATTGCTGGCGGTATCGGAAGATCAGCAGCGGATTTTTGCGATGACGAGTGCGATCGTGTGTCGATCTCAACCAAAATTTAAGCTGAGAAAATCATACCATTGCTTCGCTGGCTAGCGAGCCGCGAGTCAGATATGCATTGCGCGCCGGGGTCATTCACGGCCAACGGCATAACGTGAAGGGGCATGACATGGCTAAGCAGTCATCTAAAGCGCCGGCATCCAAGGCACCGGCAAAGAAAGCACCCGCAAAAGCAGTCGCGGCGAAGGCCGCAACAGCAGTGAAGAAAGCAGCGCCTGCGAAGGCGGCGGCAAAGCCTGCGGCGAAGGCAGCACCGGCCAAGAAGCCGGCGGCGGCCAAGGCTGTGGCAAAGCCGGCAGTGAAGAAGGCAGCGCCCGCCAAGGCAGCGGCAAAGCCGGCAGCGAAGGCAGCACCGGCGAAGAAGCCGGCGGCCAAGGCAGCGGCGAAGCCCGCGGCCAAGCCCGCAGCCAAGAAGGCAGCGCCCGCCAAGGCAGCGGCAAAGCCCGCCGCGAAGGCGGCGGCAAAACCGGCCGCGAAAGCAGCGGCGGCCGCGACAAAGCCCGCGGTGAAGAAAGCCGCCGCGCCGAAGGCCAAGGCAGCGCCTGCGAAGGCGAAGGCTCCGGCCAAGAAGTAGACCAGTCGTTGGGGCGTCGCGTATCCCTTCGGGGTTCGCAAGGACGCTCTGACGCTCTGGATCGAAGCTGTCCGGCAGCGGGGTTCAGCCTTGAGGGCTGAACATCGGGATGGGATCGAGGGGCAAGCAAAGCGAGGCGCCGGTTGGCTGCCTCGCTCGCTCTTTGGATCGTCTCCTTGCCGCGGTCGGCGAAGGCCCGGGTGCGATGCTTCGGGTTCGGGGGATGAATGCAGGTTTGAATCCCGTCAACCTGCCGTCATCGTTTGCGCGTGTTTCGGCGTACCAGTCCGTGATGTCTGGAGCGGAAACCGCCATGGGTTTCTGGCTGCTGTTTTTTCGCGCTCTGGCGGTTGATCGCAAGTGCCTGTCCAGTCAACACTGGGCGCCTGCAAACAGGAAACCGATCATGCCGAAGCTGCTCTATGCGTCCACCTCTCCTTACAGCTCCAAGGTAAGGATGGCCGCGGCCTATGCCGGGGTCGCGATCGATCTGGTGCCGGTCAAGACCGAGGACAAACCAGCCGAACTGATCGGCGCCAATCCGCTCGGCAAGATCCCGGCGCTCGTGCTCGACGATGGCCGTTCTGTTCACGACAGCCGCGCCATCATCCAGCACCTCAACCGGATTTCGAAGAACGCTTTGTTTCCGCGCAATCCCGACAAGCGGCTGGAGGCGGAGGTGCTGGAGGCGCTGGCCGACGGCATCTGCGATTGCGCGCTGTCGATGGTCTATGAGCGCCGCACCCGGCCCGAAGAGATGGTCTATCAGCCCTGGCTCGACCGGCAGTGGACGAAGATCACCGCCGCGCTCGATCTGCTCAATGCCAATCCGCCGAAACTGCCGAAGAAGATCACTGCCGGTCAGATGGCGTTGCGTGCCTGCCTCGGCTATCTCGCGCTGCGTTTCGCCGGCAAATGGGAAAAAGGCCGTGGCCGGTTGACCCGCTGGGCAGCGCGTTTCGACGAAAAATTTCCGGAGCTGAAGTCGGCGGTTCCGGCCTGAGCACCGGCAATAAAAAAGCCGGGCGCGAGGCCCGGCTTTTTCGTGTCGTGGCTTGAACGACTTAGAACTTCATACCGAGGCCGAAAGTGACGCGGTTGTCGGTCGCCTTGACCTTGCCGATACCATCGAAGCTCTTCGAGCCGAAGTCCGTGTAGCGGTACTCGACACGGCCGAAGACGTTGTCGGTCAGCTTGATGTCGGTGCCGACGCCGGCGGTCCAGCCGATCATCGTGGCGGTGTCGCTGGCCGGAATGACCGAGTCTTCCACCTTCAGGCTCCTGCCGGCGAGACCGCCGGTGCCATAGAGCAGGATTTCCGGGGTCACGGCGTAGCCGAGACGGGCACGCAGCGAGCCTTCGAAGCCGCCCTTCGAATTGATGCCGTTGTCGTCACCCTTGACGCCGTTGTAGCCGAGTTCGGCTTCACCGCCGTACACGAAGTTCTCCTGCTGCCACTGATAGCCGCCGAAGACGCTACCGACGAAACCCTTTGTGCCGGTCGAAACGTCGAAATCCTTCTCCTTGGTACGGCCGCTGAAGCCGTAGCCAATGTTAAGACCAGCATACGGGCCAGCCCAGGATGCGACAGGCAGTTCGGCAACCGGAGCGGGTGCCGGGGGCTCTTCCTGAACGACGTCTGCGGCATAGGCAGTACCACCGAGGGCGAAGAGCCCGAGCGCGACGGCCAGCGGCCGTGCGAATTTGAGATTGGCTTGCATTGTTCTTTACTCCTTAAGCCACAGGACACAGGCTTGTTTCTCACGATCGCCATCAACCCGTCCGGGGGGTGAAACGGATCTGGCGTTCGTCGGTTCCAAATGTCGTGTCAAAATGCGGCTGAAGCGAACCTGAACTTGGGTCATTACCCGGCGCGAATGAGGCGGAACCTTGACGTTGCATCTTCGCAACAGCGAAATGTCAGCAGCCATTTCATGCTGCGCTGCACACCGCTTGGTGCAAGGAGTCCAGCATCCTATATTGCGTTCCGGCGGTTCCGACTCCAAGACGAGTCGGCATGCCGAACCGGGCGTTTCGCCACAATGCTGCCCCAAGTGCGAATGCCGTTTAACGCATGCCGGGCCATATTTCGTCGGCGTCGTGTTTTCGGCCCGAAATCGAGGATTGACAGCAGATGAGCAAAGCCACTCCCGCGGCCCTGGTGACGGGCGGGGCGAAACGGATCGGCAAGGCAATTGTCGAAGACCTCGCCGGCCATGGCTTTGCCGTCGCCATCCACGCCAATCGCTCGCACGACGAGGCGGATGCCTTGGCCGCGGGGATCAATCAGTCCGGCGGCCGCGCCACCGTGGTTGGGGCGGATCTGACCGACATGAGCGCGGTCAGCGGCCTCGTCGGCAAGGCGGAGGCCGCGCTGGGTCCAATCTCTCTGCTGGTCAACAATGCTTCGCTTTTCGTCGACGATTCCATCGAGGATTTCGATTGGCAGGCCTGGGACCGCCACTTTGCCATCCACGTGAAAACGCCGGCGCTGTTGGCGCAGAATTTCGCCCGCGCCTTGCCTGAAGGGCGCGAGGGGCTGATCGTCAATATCATCGATCAGCGCGTCTGGAGGCCGACGCCACGCTACTTCTCCTACGCGTTGTCGAAGTCGGCTTTGTGGACCCAGACCCAGATGCTGGCGCAGGCGCTCGGCCCGCGCATTCGCGTCAACGCGATCGGGCCTGGCCCGACACTGAAGAATGTGCGCCAGGACGATACCGATTTTGGCGCACAGCTCGCTGGCCTGATCCTGAAGCGCGGCCCGGAATTGCCGGAATTCGGCGCCACCATCCGCTATCTCTGGGATGCGCGCTCGGTCACCGGTCAGATGATCGCGCTCGATGGCGGCCAGCATCTTGCATGGCAGACGCCCGATGTGACAGGCATGACGGAATGAGTCCTTTGGATCACAAAAACAAGGCGCGTGGCGGCGCCGATGACCTGCCTCCCGAAATCGACCTCGAGGACGAGGCGCTCGAGGAGATCGTCGAACCGACAGGCCCGGATGTCGCCTTCACCGCCATCGACTGGACGCCGCATGCCGGCGATGCCGAAGGCATGGTCGGCGCCGAGGTGATCCAGACCTTGGTCAAACGGCTGCCCAACGCACCCGGCGTCTACCGCATGATGAACGCCGCAGGCGACGTGCTCTATGTCGGCAAGGCGCGCAGCCTGAAGAAGCGCGTCACCAACTACGCGCAAGGCCGGTTCCACACCAACCGCATCGGCCGCATGGTGCGCGAGACGTCGACGATGGAATTCGTCGTCACCCGCACCGAGATCGAGGCGCTGCTGCTCGAAGCCAATCTTATCAAGCGCTTGCGGCCGCGATTCAACGTGCTGATGCGCGACGACAAGTCGTTTCCCTATATCCTTTTGACCGGCGACCATGTCTCGCCCGGCATCTACAAGCATCGTGGCGCGCGGTCGCGGAAAGGCGACTATTTCGGCCCCTTTGCTTCGGCCGGCGCCGTCGGCCGCACCATCAATTCGCTGCAGCGCGCCTTCCTGCTGCGCAGTTGCACCAACTCGTTCTACGAGAACCGCACGCGGCCGTGCCTGCTGTATCAGATCAAGCGCTGCGCCGGCCCCTGCACCGGCGAAATCTCGCATGACGGCTATGCCGAACTGGTCGCCGAGGCGAAGGATTTTCTGTCCGGCCGCAGCCAGAAGGTGAAGACCGAGATTTCGGCCGCCATGCAGCAGGCATCTGAAGACCTCGATTTCGAACGGGCCGCCATCTATCGCGACCGGCTGGCCGCCCTGTCGCATGTGCAGAGCCATCAGGGCATCAACCCGGCGACCGTCGACGAGGCCGATGTCTTCGCCATCCATCAGGAAGGCGGGCAGGTCTGCATCCAGGTGTTCTTCTTCCGCACCGGCCAGAACTGGGGCAACCGCGCCTATTTCCCGAAGGCCGATCCTGCCCTGGAAGCGGCCGAGGTATTGGGCTCGTTCCTGGCGCAGTTCTACGACGACAAGCCGACGCCGCGCGCAATCCTTCTGTCGCACGGCGTCGAGGACCAGGAATTGCTGGCCGAGGCGCTCTCGACCCGCGCCGGCCGCAAGGTTGCGATCTCTGTGCCGCAGCGCGGAGAGAAGAAGGACCTGACCGACAACGCCCTGCAGAATGCGCGGGAGGCGTTGGGCCGCAGGCTGGCCGAAACCTCGACGCAAGGACGGTTGCTTGCCGGTTTCGCCGAGACCTTCGGCCTGGCCAAGCCGCCGGTGCGCATCGAGGTATACGACAACTCGCACATCATGGGCACCAATGCCGTCGGCGCCATGGTTGTCGCGGGACCGGAAGGGTTCGTGAAAAACCAGTACCGGAAATTCAACATCCGCTCGACCGAGATCACTCCGGGCGACGATTTCGGCATGATGCGCGAGGTGATGGAGCGGCGCTTTTCGCGACTGCTCAAGGAGCATGGCGATGTCGCGCCCGACGACACGGCTTCGGTGGAAGCGGGCGATGATGTCGAAGACGACATCTCCGGCAGCTTCCCGGCCTGGCCCGACGTCATCCTGATCGATGGCGGCCAGGGCCAGATGACGGCCGTGCGCAAGATTCTCGCCGATCTCGGCATCGAGGACCGCGTCGTGGCGATCGGCATCGCCAAGGGGCAGGACCGCGATGCCGGCCGCGAGCGCTTTTTCGTCAAGGGCAGGGATTCTTTTTCGCTGCCGGTGCGCGACCCCGTGCTCTATTTCGTCCAGCGGCTGCGCGACGAGGTCCATCGCTTCGCCATCGGCTCTCACCGGGCGCGGCGCAAGAAGGAGATGGTCAAAAGCCCGCTCGACGAGATCGCCGGCATCGGCCCCGGCCGCAAGCGCGCGCTGCTGCTGGCATTCGGCACCGCCAAGGCCGTCAGCCGTGCCGCGATCGAGGATCTGAGGAAAGTCGACGGTATTTCCGAACAGGTCGCCAAACTGGTCTACAATCATTTTCACGAAAGTTGAAAAATTCGGCACTTTCAGCTGGCCAGTCGAATCTGGCCTGTTGACCCCCTACATTCGCTTCTGATTTGAGTACGCAGGCAGAAAGAGTCCACCAGATATGGCCCAGCGCGCGTTCAACCTGCCCAACATGCTGACCTACGCCCGCATCATCGCGGTGCCGCTGGTGGTGCTGTGCTTTTTTCTCGAAGGCCATCTGAAATCGAGCGACTTCGCCCGCTGGTCGGCGCTGGTCATTTTTCTGCTGGCATCCGTCACCGATTATTTCGACGGCTATTTTGCGCGCGCCTGGCAGCAGACCTCCAATATCGGCAAGATGCTCGACCCGATCGCCGACAAGCTGCTGGTCGCGACCTGCCTTTTGCTGCTGGCGGCCGACACCGATCGCCATGCCGGCATCGCCGGCTGGTCGCTGTGGGCGGCCATCATCATCCTGTGCCGCGAAATCCTGGTTTCCGGCCTGCGCGAATATCTGGCGGCACTCAAGGTCTCGGTGCCGGTGACGCAGCTTGCCAAGTGGAAGACCACCATCCAGATGGTCGCCATCGCATTCCTGCTGGCAGGACCGGCCGGTGACAAGATCTTCCCGCTGACGACGCAGACCGGCCTTGTGCTGCTGTGGATCGCCGCACTCGTCACGCTCTACACCGGCTACGACTATTTCCGCGCCGGCCTCAAGCACATCATGGACGAGTGAGATGACGACCCGCCTTATCTATTTTGCCTGGGTGCGCGAACGGATCGGCATGCCTCAAGAGGATGTCGAATTGCCCGCCGGCATCGAGACCGTCGCCGACCTTTTGCGCTGGCTGCAATCGCGCGGCGAGGGCTACGAACACGCGCTGCAATATCCCGACGTGATCCGCGTTGCCATCAACCAGGAACATGTCGACCACCGCGAAAAGATATCGGGCGCGCGCGAGATCGCGCTGTTCCCGCCGATGACCGGAGGTTGACACCCATGTCGGCCGTCCTGGCGCCGACCGTGCGCATCCAGCGCGAGGATTTCGACGTCGCCGCCGAGATCGCCGGACTGACGCAAGGCCGCAGCGACATTGGCGCGGTGGTTTCTTTCTCCGGCCTCTGCCGCGATGAGCAGGGCGCGCTCTCAGCGCTGGAGCTCGAACATTATCCCGGCATGGCGGAGGCCGAGATCGGCCTTATCGCCACCGAGGCGGTTGAGCGCTGGCCGCTGCAGGGCCTCACCGTCATCCACCGCCATGGCAAGGTTCGTCCGGGCGAGAATATCGTGCTGGTGGTGGCCGCCTCCGGCCATCGCCAGGCCGCGTTCGAAGCGGCGAACTTTCTCATGGATTACCTCAAATCGCGCGCGCCCTTCTGGAAGAAGGAGCATCGCGCCGATGGTTCCGAAGGTGGCTGGGTCGAGGCCAAGGAAACCGACGCCCAGGCGGCAAAGCGCTGGAAGTCACCGTCCGAATAAATCCAGTCGCAGCCATGTATTGACCGCAATCCTTTGGCCAATTGCGTGAGGTTGATCAGCCCCGGGGATTGGCAGTCCGGGCAAGGGAGGTGGTCATGCTGGACAGGCTCGCGGAGTTCTTCGTCTTCGGTTTCGTGCCTCTGGTCGTCGGCATCCTGGCGGTACCGGAACTGTCCGTGGCCGCCGAAAAGGCGGTGAGGGGCGAGGTGATCTATCGCGAACGCATCGCCCTGCCGCCCAGCGCCGTGCTTTCCGTCCAGCTTGCCGATG
This sequence comes from Mesorhizobium sp. 131-3-5, assembly GCF_016756575.1. Lineage (NCBI taxonomy): Bacteria > Pseudomonadati > Pseudomonadota > Alphaproteobacteria > Hyphomicrobiales > Phyllobacteriaceae > Mesorhizobium > Mesorhizobium sp. 131-3-5. Next base: position 5,160,049 of record NZ_AP023254.1, on the reverse strand, counting down.
TTTCACTGGCAGATGCACCGGGCAAGATCATCGGCGAGCAGACGGTCAAGCCGGCCGGCCAGGTGCCGATCAGCTTCGAGATCAAGTTCGATCCTTCGGTGGTCCGGTCGCAGATGACCTATGCGCTGCAGGCGCGGATCACCGTTGACGGCAAGTTGATGTTCATTTCCGATGTGCGCCATCAGCTGGACCCGCTGACTGACGCGCCGCAGACCATCATGCTGAAAATGGTGGCGTCAGGCGCCGAGCCGGCGGCTTCCGTCTTTGGCCAGATCTGGGTGCTCGACTACGTCGATGGCATTGGCGCCATCACCGCGCCGCAGGCGACGCTCAGGGTCAGCGAGGCTGGCAAGGCGGGCGGCAGCGGCCCCTGCAACACCTATTTCGCCACCGCCAAGGTCGATGGCCAGGCGATCGCCATCAGCGACATCGGCTCGACCTACAAGGCCTGCGCGCCGGAGGTGATGGCCGAGGAAAAGGCGTTGTTCGATGCCTTGGCCAAGGCGGCGTCCTACAAGGTCGATGCCGGCAAGCTCGCCATATCGGACAAGGACGGCCGCGAAATCCTGCGCTTCAGCGCCGCGAGCTGATCGCCAAATGAAAAGGCCGGCGAAGCGCCGGCCTTTTGCATGAGATTTTGCAGTATCGGCTCAGCCGACGATCTCGGTGTCCGAGAACCAGTACTTGATCTCCTGCGCGGCGGTTTCCGGCGCGTCGGAGCCGTGCACCGAATTCTCGCCGATCGACAGCGCGTGGACCTTGCGGATGGTGCCTTCGGCGGCGTTGGCCGGGTTGGTGGCGCCCATCACTTCGCGGTTCCTGGCAATGGCATTCTCGCCTTCCAGCACCTGGACGATCGTCGGAGCCGACGACATGAACTCGACCAGTTCGCCGAAGAAGGGACGGTCCTTGTGGACGGCGTAGAAACCTTCCGCCTCGCGGCGGCTCATCCAGACGCGGCGCGATGCGATGACGCGCAGGCCGGCGTCTTCGAGCATCTGGGTGATGGCGCCGGTGAGGTTGCGCCGGGTCGCGTCCGGCTTGATCATGGAAAAGGTGCGTTCGAGCGCCATGGGGTTTCCTTGTCTGAGAAATGGAATTGAGAGTGGCGGGCTCTATACAAGCCGCCCGGCCCATTGCCAAGGGGTGAGGAGCGGTCCGCGAAGCGGACGGAAAGCCGATTGCCTGGCTTTCAGAATGACGAGTGCCCAAAGCGGGGATTGAAGGGCCGCAACGCTACGCACATCTATGTCAGGCCGGCAAGCCGTCAGGCGACATCAGACGGCTGCACAGCAACGCTTTGCTTGCTATAGTCACGCGTCGGCGCCGCGCTGAAGTCGGCCCGAATGGAGACAACATGACCATGGCAGACGATCGTCAGGAGCGCATTCGCAACCGCGCACATCAGATCTGGCAGGAAGAGGGGCAACCGGCCGGTCACCACGAACGCCATTGGCACCAGGCGGCAGCCGATATCGATCGGGAAGATGCGGGCAAGCCGTCGGCAGCCAAGACGCCGGCCAAGAAGGCATCTGGCGCCAGCAAGGCCAAAGCCGCTCCAAAGGAAGAGAAAGCTGTCGCGAAAGCCAGCAAGCCGAAGACCAGCAAGCCAAAGAAGGCGGCCAAGTAGGCCCGCTGTCCTGCCGCTGATTCTCGCCACGGATAGACGGCGCGTCCAATCTGCCTTGCGGGCAGGGCAAGCGCTTGCGGCCGTCAGGCCGCTGCCGCAACCTTTCGTCCCAGCCCGCCATGCAGGTCGAGGCAACGCGCGAACCATTGCGCCACGGCATCGCTGTCTTCAAGCAGCTGGTAGGGCGTGGCGATGCGCGCCCATTGCAGCGCGCCGAAGACGATGTAATCCGCAAACAGCGGTGAGGCGCCGCCGATGAAAGGCTGGTAGCCCAGCATCGAGCGCAGCGGTTCGAGCGAAGTCCGAAACGCCGCCAGGCCGGCATCGCGCGCCGCGACGACATCTTCCAGCTGCCTGCCGAAGCGCTGCTCCCGGCTCTGCCGGAAATACACGGCGTTTTCTTCGTCCTGCATGGCATGGAGGTCCACGAGCGCCGCAGTGGTGACGTAGGGATGGATGGTCAATTGCGACCAGCGCTCGATGAAGCGCGCCATCGCCTTGCCACCGTCGCCGCCAAACAGCGTCGGCCGGTCCGGATAGGCTTCCTCGAGATAGAGCGCGATGTCGAAGGAATCGATGACGACCTTGTCGCCGTCGCGGATCACCGGAACGGTTTTCGAGGCGCCGCCCTCGATGGCGGGCACCTCGAGAAAACGCGTCGGCGCGGTCGAGATATCGAGCCCCTTGTGGGCCAGCGCCATTGTCGCCTTCCAGCAATGCGGACTGAACGGACGGCTCTCGTCACGCCCGACGAGCTCATAAAGCAGAATGGTCATTGGCGCGGGTCTCTTTGCGGTCTAGGTATCGCTCGCGACACCCCGAAACGGGGCGGCGGGAGAAAAGATGAAACAGCACTTCATGATGTTTGCGGCGTATAATCAATGGGCCAATGGCCGCATCTATGATGCCGCCGCGGACCTTGATGAAGAGGAATTCAATCGCGACGTCGGCGCCTTCTTCGGCTCGCTGATGGGCACCCTCAACCATCTGCTCGCCGCCGATCGCATCTGGATGAAGCGCTTCACCGGCGAGGGCGACGCGCCGACGGCGCTGGATGCCATACTGCATCGGGCCTTGCCCAAGCTGAGGACGGCGCGCGAGGCCGAGGACCGGCGGATCATCGACTGGCTCTCCGGCTTGAGCGACAAGGCGCTGTCGGGCCGCTTCACCTATATGACCCTGTCGGACATGCGCACCGTCTCGCAGCGTCTTGCGCCCGCGCTGGCGCATGTCTTCAACCACCAGACCCATCATCGCGGCCAGGCGCATATGATCCTGACTGTCCTCGGCCGTCCTTCCGTGCCGCTCGATCTGGCGCATTTCCAGCGTACCGAAGAGGGCAGGGCTTTCGCCTGATCCGGGCGAACGGCCTGCGCCGACTACCGCCGCATCTTCTGCAGAAGCATGGCCTTCACGTCAGGCCATTCGGAATCGATGATGCTGAACCGCACGGAATTGCGTTTCCTGCCGTCTGGCATGATCCGCTCGTTGCGAACGATCCCTTCCTGCTTTGCCCCTATCCGCAGAATGGCCGCTCTCGATGCGTCATTGAGTTCATCGGTGGTGAACTGCACTCGCACACACGCCATGACCTCGAAGGCATGGGCCAGGAGAAGGTACTTTGCCTCGGTATTGACCCCTGATCGCTGAACCGAAGCGCTGAGCCACGTGTGCCCAATCTCCAATTTTCTGTTCATGCGATCGATCTTCCAGAACCGCGTACTCCCGCAGATCGCTCCCGTGCCGCGCAGCACGATTGTATAGGGCATGACGGTCCCGGCCCGTCGTCCAGCCAGGGCGCAGGCTACATAGTCATCGATCGTGGCTGGCCCGGGAACCACGGTGGCCGCGAGGTTCCACAGCTCACCGTCCGCGGCCGCACACAGAAGGCCCTGCGAATGCCCCGGCTGAAGCGGCTTAAGTTCCACAATCTTGCCGGCCAGGACAGGTTGCATGGATTGGACGTCCATTAACCGATGGTCCTCAATTTTCTGACCGGCGGTCATCGGGGGACAATTGGGCGCTGATACGAATTTCAGACAGCTTCGGTAGCCAGGTCGCGGATTTCACTGTCCAATTGACGTTGCGTCGAAGCCGCTTCCGCCATGACCCATTGTTTGAACAGCAGCACCTTACGTGCGGCAAAGCACTTCTGGGGGGAGACGAAATACCAGCCGGCGGTATTCGGATGGTGGACGGCAAAGGGAGCGACCAGCCTTTCGGCGCGGATGTCGCTGGCCATATAGGCACGGTTGGCCACGGCAAAGCCCATTCCGGCATTGGCGGCCTCATAGGACATCATGCACGAGTCGAAATAGATGCTTTTGGTCTCGCTGAGCACGAAGCTGGCACTGGCAAAGCCAAGCCAGGACTGCCAGTTCTGGGTGCAGGTGTCGGAATGCAGAAGTGTGAAGTGCCTGAGATCGTCCGGCTCCACCTTGGACACCGGCTTGTCGCCGAGAACCTCATGGAACAGTTTGCGGCTGCACACCGGTGTCAGGTCCTCCCGAAACAGCAGATCGGATGGCAGCCCGTTGAAATGGCCGTCGCCATAGCGGATTTCGAGATCGAAATCCGAGGTCGAGAACTCATGCGTCGCGTAGGAGGTCGAAACCCGCATCACGATATCGGGATGTCGCCGCTGGAACTCCGGCAGGCGCGGAAACAGCCAGCGTGCTGCGAAGGTCGGCAGCACGGATATCTTCAGCACATGTTCCTGCGATTGCCCGGTCGCTTCCATGCTGGCGGCGACGATCCGCTCCAGCGCCTCGCGAACGCGCGAGACATAGGTCTCGCCTTCCGGCGTCAGCGACACCGCATTGCCACCGCGCTGGAAAATCTTGAAGCGCAGCTGATCCTCCAGGCTCTTGACGCGCTGGCTGACCGCTGACGCAGTGATGAACTGCTCCTCTCCGGCTCGCGTGAAATTCCCGTGGCGCGCAGCACTCTCCACGATTTTCAGCGAATTGAGGTTGACCTGACTGAGCAAACGCACCGGCTTCGACCTTAAGCTGGGCTTACACTAGCACCAGCATTCCTAATTTTACAGGGGGTGCTAATTTAATCGACTGTTAACCAAGTGTTTGCCCCTCACTTGGAGAAGTACAATGAACGCACATACCATACCCGATCTGCGCTATGCGATGAGCCGCGAGGCCATTATCGGCCACGAAACCGCCTGGAAAGTGTCGAGTTTCGGCGTTGCACAGTATCTGCATGGCTATGACCCGGCGCTGCTCGCGGCAATCGAGGAGGCCGCCTTGAAGCTCAAGGACAGCCACGCCGTGCACAAGCACCTCGACCTGACCTTCATCACCGGCGCCGACCGTTTCATTCCCGAAATCAAGGAGTTGCTGCACGACAAGCTGCGCCTCGAGCGGCTGTCCGACATGATGGGCACGAAACTTGAGCCCTATCCGCTGTCGATCGTTGGTTCGACCGTCACCTTCATGAATCCCAGGGATGGCGCCGTCGAATGGCATTGCGACGGCGTTCCGGTTACCGAACTCATTCCGCTGTCGATCAGCGATCCGCTCGTCGGCGGCCATCTCGAAATCTATTGCGACGATTCCGAGACCGGCCGCGCCGTCCTCGAATCCGGCCGCGAGATCCCGCGCAACCGCATCATGCGCATCGATCACAAGATGAACTACGCGACGCTCGGGCAGTTCCTTGGCGTCCTGCATCGCACCGCCCCGATCCAGTATGGCGAGCGCGTCACCCTAGTGCTCAACCAGCGTTCGGTGGCCAAGCCCTATGTCGACGACAACCGCATGTTCTATCTCGCCGCCGACAATGATCACGACCGTGAATGGGTCAACGAACTGGCTGAAGACGTCTGGACCAACCAGTTGCCGGCCTATCGCCGGTTCGAGGCGGAACATCCGACGCCCACCCCGGCCGCCGAAGCACAGGTTTCGGGCGGAGCCAGGGAATCATGGTAATCAACCATAATCCCGAAAAGTGGGAGCCGGTCTTCGGACGAGATCATGGTCCAACACAGGGATAGAGCCCCAGGCCGATTGTTTTGGCATGGATCAGGCTCGATACCCGCGCTGGTCTTTGCTGCCGGCGCGGTGGCTTTGTGGTCGACCAATGCTTTGGTCGGCAAATCCCTACTGGCAACCCATCCGGTATCGCAAGTGCAGTTCCTGCAATTTGCGGGAGCTGCATTGGTCTTCGCCTTGATCCGGTTCATGAGCCGCGAGGAAGCGCCGCCAATGGCGCCAAGGGCGGCACTCGCACCTCTCGCGGTCGGATTCATCGGTCTGGTCGGCACCATGGTGCTGCAATACATCGCCTTCGCCTCGATGCCGGTGATCGAAGCCAATCTCGTGGCCTACACCTGGCCCTTGATGGTCGCCGCGGCAGTGATCGCCTTCGACAATCCCCGGCGCCCGGTCTTGCTGGGTCTTGCCGCGGCCCTTGGCTTCGTGGGTGTTGCGCTAGTGATTTCGGGAGGGCGTGAGAGCAGCTGGTTCCAGGGCGATATCGTCGGCTATTTCGCCGCATTTGGATCTGCGCTGTGCATGGCTTTCTATTCGGTGATGGTGGGACGGCTCGCCACTTCGCCCGATCGCCTGCTGCTGCCTTCGTCGCTGGTCGGTGTCGCCTTGACGCTTTTTTGGTCCTCTGGCGAAGGCGTCGCCTGGCCCTCCGGCGTCGATCTCGCCCTGGGACTCTATCTCGGCGCCGGTCCGATGGGGCTGGGTTATTACTTTTGGTCGCGGGCCTTGAAGCTCGAAGGCAGTGGCAAGGTCGCGGTCGTCGCCTATCTCACGCCGATTGCCTCGACGTTGCTGCTGACCCTGTCCGGCGAACGGTTGACGACAACCGCCATTGCCGGGGCCGTCCTCGTCATCGGCAGTTGTATCGCGGTCGGACTGGAGCGCTCGGAGGCGCAAGACTATGTTTGACGACAATGAACGTCTCGCCAGGCAGGAAGCGCATTGGCTGATCAAGGAATTTGGTGCCGAAGCACCGCTCTACGCGGCGATGAAGGCCGAAAAGGCAATTGAGCAGAAGGATTTCGGGCGCTGTGCCCGTTGGCGGCGTATTCTTGAGATATTGGCCGATACCCGGACGACCAAGTCTGCTGCTTCCAAGTATTAGATTTTCTAAATTGCGCAGCGTGCATTTCCCATAAAAATAGTTGACGCCAAGTCTTGATTCGTTTTGGCACTTGGCGGGCCGTTGGGGGGACGCGGTTAAAGAGATACGTCGACGAAGTCTTCGCTGGGGTGGATGACTTTCTCGCAAATAGGATGAAAGAATTGTCAAATATCGAGGATAAGACCGTTATAGAGCTAACGGCCGATATTGTCTCGGCCTATGTAGGCAACAATCCGCTACCAGCTTCCGGCCTGCCTGACCTGATTGCCAGCGTCAGCGCCTCGGTTCGAAAGTTGGCTGGCGCGGTCGTCGTAGAAAGCCCGAGCCTGGTTCCGGCCGTAAACCCGAAAAAGTCGGTGTTTCCCGACTACATCATCTGCCTGGAAGACGGAAAGAAGTTCAAGTCGCTCAAGCGACATCTCAGGACAGACTATGGTCTGAGCCCGGACGACTATCGGGCCAAATGGAGCTTGCCGCCGGACTATCCGATGGTCGCTCCCAATTACTCGGCGACCCGGTCGGCGCTAGCAAAGTCGACGGGACTTGGCCGCAAACCGGCAGCCGCACCGGCCGCCGTGGCAAAGGGAGCCAAGCGCAAGGCGGCTGGCTAAGCGGGAAGCGCCCCGGCCAGTTGGCCTAGACGCGACAGCCAATGGAACCCGGAAGGCGGCTTTGCCCTTCCGGGTTCACCGTCTGATTTGTGGTTGATCGTGCAGAACCACGTTCAGCAGCGAACTGTGCACCACGAGTTTCCCATTGTACTCGATGAATCCGAGGTCGCGGAACTTGTTCATGAAGTAGCTGACTCTCGGTCGCGTTGTGCCGATCATTTCGGCAAGCGTCTCCTGGTTGACCTTGCCGAGAATGGGTTCTGGCTTTCCTTCCTTGCCGAAATTTGCAAGCAGCAGAAGTGCCCGTGCCAGGCGCTTTTCGCTCGAATTGAAAAGCTGATCGACCAGGTCCTCTTCGACACGGATGGTTCGTGTCAGAAGATGCGCGATGAACATTTCCGAAAAGGCCGGCTCATCATGAATGACGCGCATGATCGCCTTCTTGTCCAACTGCATGATCTCGCAATCAGTCATCGCAACCGCCGTTGCCATGCGCCGGGTCTGGCCGGCCAAGCAACCTTCGCCGAAGAAATCGTCGGTCCCCATTATGGCGACGACAGCTTCCTTTCCCTGTTCGGACAGGACACTGATTTTGACCTGGCCCTCATTGATGTAGAAGACCGAAGCCGCGACATCGCCTTGCGAGAATATCTTCTGGTTGGGTCCATAGCGTGTGATGGTGCGCCCGAGATCTGCTTTCGCCAGAAAAACCTTCGGGTCGAACGGCTGATCTGATCTTCCTTCCATCAATGACCCCATCCACTGACCAGATTGGATTTTATCACGATGCTGACGAGGCTTCAGCCTTGATGAAACAGAATCCGATATCTCGCGGAACCGGTCAATATTGACCAGATGCGGCCCGCTGCGAAGACTATCCAAATGCGGTCGGCGTCATTCCGGGTCTTCCTCCCCCGATCTCCTGGCGTCTTGACGAGTCCCTGGCCGGGGCTTCGTCACGTAAGGCACGCCCGCCGCAGTGTTCGGAATGGTTGGGAAGTCGGCCTGCGATGTCGATGCTAACAAGACGTCGCTGCAGTTCCCTGTGCCAAGGTTCCTTGGGATGCAACTTCATCCCGCAATGTGTCGGCAATTTCCATCAAACTATGCCCAGCCTCGGGATGGGCGTCGAGCAACTGACTGGCAACGGCTGCTATGTCCAGCCTGCCCCGACGCCGCTGGGCATCGGAAACGGCGTCTGCGATCTTGAGCGCCAACGGAAGCGTGGGCATCCTCGAATCTCCATGCCGCCTTGGTTCATTCGGGCCCTGATGGGAGTTTCATCGGACCCGGTTTTCCGATTGATGCCGAGCCGTTTCCTTTGCCATGCTGAAAAATCCCCGGCCGGGGTTCCTGCTGTCGTAACCAAACGTGGTTGGGGGGCAGTCCGGTTTCGTCAGCTCGTGAAGCGTAGGACGCGCGTCGGGCGCCCGTCTGTTCAATATTGACCACCACGGCGCGGACAGTGTGCCGATAGACTTTGCCTTTAGCCTTCGAGGATTTTCCGGTGATGAGCGCAGGCGCGTTTTGCGATCAGGCCTTCGGCGGTCGTCGAGGACAGGCACGAATTTCACGGACAAGGCCACCAATTCGCCTCGCGCTCCCGCCTGTGTTTCAGGCCTTGTGCGGCCAACTGGCCCGGAAGGTCTTGCGAAGCGTTGATGTCCAGTGCAAAAGCGCGGCCATGCTGATCATCAACGACCTTTCGCTCCGCATGGCCGGGCGCCTGCTTCTCGACCATGCCTCGCTGACCTTGCCGGCCGGCACCAAGGCCGGCCTTGTCGGCCGCAACGGTACCGGCAAGACGACGCTGTTCAAGGCCATCACCGGCGATTTTCCCTCCGAGACCGGCTCGATCAGCCTGCCGAAGAACACGCGCATCGGCCAGGTGGCGCAGGAAGCGCCGGGAACCGAGGAGCCGCTGATCGAGATCGTGCTCAAGGCCGACCTCGAACGCACGGCGCTGCTCGAAGAGGAAAAGACGGCGACCGATCCGCACCGCATCGCCGACATCCACATGCGGCTGGCCGACATCGACGCGCATTCGGCCGAGTCCCGCGCCGCCACCATCCTCGCCGGCCTCGGCTTCGACGACGCGGCGCAGCGCCGGCCGGCCTCGTCCTTCTCCGGCGGCTGGCGCATGCGCGTGGCATTGGCTGCCGTGCTGTTTTCAGAGCCTGATCTGCTCCTGCTCGACGAGCCGACCAACTATCTCGACCTCGAAGGCACGCTGTGGCTGGAAAACTACGTGTCGAAATACCCGCACACCGTGCTTCTGATTTCGCACGATCGCGACCTGCTCAACCGTGCCGTCAACTCGATCGTTCATCTCGACCAGAAGAAGCTGACCTTCTGGCGCGGCGGCTACGATCAGTTCGAGCGCCAATACACCGAGCAGAAGGAATTGCAGGAAAAAGGTCGCGTCAAACAGGAGGCCGCCCGCAAGCACATGGAATCCTTCGTCGAGCGGTTCCGCGCCAAGGCGTCCAAGGCCAGACAGGCGCAGTCACGCATCAAGGCCCTGGAAAAGATGAAGCCGATCGCGGCGATCGTGAACGATTCGGTGCGGCCGTTCTCTTTTCCCGAACCGGTGAAGACCGTGGCCTCGCCGATCGTGGCGCTGAACAACGTCAATGTCGGCTACACCGAAGGCCAGCCGATCCTGAAGAAGATGACGTTGCGCATAGACGCCGACGACCGCATCGCGCTGCTTGGCGCCAACGGCAACGGCAAGTCGACCTTCGCCAAGCTGCTGTCGGGCCGGCTCAAGCAGGAGAGCGGCACGATGACGGTGGCGCCCGGGCTGAAGGTGGCGATCTTCGCCCAGCATCAGCTCGACGATCTGCGTCCGGAGGAAAACGCCTATGAGCATGTCCGCCGGCTGATGCCGGAGGCGCCGGAGTCCAAGGTGCGCGGTCGTGTTGCCCAGTTCGGTCTGACGACCGAGAAGATGAATACGCCAGCCAAGGACTTGTCCGGCGGCGAGAAGGCGCGGCTTTTGATGGGCTTGTCGGCCTTCGAGGGGCCGAACCTGTTCATCCTCGACGAGCCGACCAACCATCTCGACATCGACAGCCGTGAATCGCTGATCCATGCGCTCAACGAATTTCCCGGGGCTGTCATCCTGATCTCGCACGACCGCCATTTGCTTGAGGCGACCGCCGACCGGCTCTGGCTGGTCAAGGACGGGGCGGTCAATCCGTATGAGGGCGACCTGGAGGACTACAAGACGCTGGTCACCGGCGTGTCCGGCGACCGCCGCGGCAGGCGCGAGGCCGACAAGGCGTCAAAAGCCGACCGCCGCCGCGATGCGGCGGCGCGCCGCGCCGCCTTCGAACCGCTGGCCAAGGAAATCCGCGCCACAGAAGCGCTGATGGACCGCATCCGCAAACGCATCGACGGCATCGAGGACGAACTGGCCAATCCGGCGATCTACGAAAAGGATCCCTCGACGGCGACGCGCCTGGCCAAGGAGCGCTCGCAGCTCGCCCAGACGCTGGCCGGCCACGAGGAAAAATGGCTGACCATGTCGGCCGAGTATGAGGAAGGCACGGCGGAGTAGGGCGGCCGACCTCGTCGCAAACCGCGATTGGGACCGATCACAGCGCCAGCCCCATGCCGCGATTTCATGCAGCGGCATTCCAATCGGGTGCGAAGGGTGGCCGGACGAAGCGCTGGTCCTTCGGCAGAGCAGCAATCGTCGCGCGATCCTCATCGTCGAGCCGAATGCCGAGCGCATCGAGATTGGACTTCTGGCTTTCGGGGCGCGCGGCTTTCGGGATCACGATGACGCCCTCCTGGTCCAGAAGCCAGGCGATGGCCATCTGCGCTGCGCTGCAGCCATGCTTGCGCCCGAGGCCGGCGAGCGTTGCGTCACTGGCGGCCCGGCCCTGGGCGAGCGGCGCGTAGGCCGTCAAGGGGATGCCGTTGCCCCGCAGGTAGGACAGCATCCGGTCCTGCGACAGGAATGGGTGGTATTCGAGCTGGACGCTCGCGATCGGCGCACCGATCTCCTCCACGGCGCGGCGGATCATCGGCAGGTTGAAGTTGCACACGCCGATCGCACGCGTGAGGCCTTGCTCCCGCAGCGACATCAACGCTTCCAGCGTCGCCTTGATGTCCAAGTCTTTGGACGGCCAGTGGATCATGTAAAGATCGACATGGTCGAGCCTCAGCTTGCCCAGGCTGATGTCAAAGGCCCGGCGCAACGCATCCGGCGCAAGTTGGTCGTGCCATACCTTCGTCGTGACGAAGAGCTCGTTCCGGTTCACGCCGGACGCTGCTATGGCGGCGCCGACGGCGGCTTCGTTCTCGTACATCGCCGCGGTGTCGATATGTCGGTAGCCGAGCGCAATGGCGCTCTCGACGACCGGCTGGGCGTCGTCCCCTGGCATGCGGAACGTACCGAAACCGAGGCGCGGGATCGCAATGCCCTGCGTGATGATCGATTCCATGATGATTTCCTTTCGAAACTGTGGCGATGGCAGGGCACGGGCGACCGCCACCGCTTCGCGCCAGCGACTGGTTCGCAAGTCCATGCGCCAAATCGTGACCGTGTCAGGTGGCTGACCGGCTCGCCGCGACGAGGTTGGTGATAACGCTATCGAGCGTCGTTGTCCCTTTGATCGCCGACCGGCCTTGGTCGCTGAACTCGATCCAGCCCTCGTTGAAGCCGTCAAGCATCCGGATCCGCGGCAACGGATTTTGCGTACCCTGGGAACGGAAGATCTGCTCCCAGCTCTCGCGCGGCACCGTCTCGACCTTGACCGGGCGCTCCAGCACCGTGGCGAAGGCGCGGGCGAGATCGTTGGGCGAGACGCGGACGGGCCCCTCCAGTTCGATGACCCGCGTCCCGATCCAATTCTCCTGAAGCAGCACGGCGGCCAGGCGCCCGACATCTTGCGTCGCGACCATCGGCAACGGCCTGTCGGCCGGCTGCAGGAAGCTGCGCAGCACGCCTTCGTCGCTCGCCGAGGGAATGTCCCAGAGCGCATTCTCCAAGAACCAGCCGGGCCTTAGGAAGGTGACCGGAAGCCCGATCCCGTCCAGCGCCTGTTCCATCAGCGTGCGCTGGGTCAGCAGGTTCTCGTGCGGCGCGTCCGCGCCGATGGTCGACAGGCAGACCACCTTGCCGGGACGCGCCTCGGCCAAGGCAGCGGTCACGGCCGCGATGACGCGCTTAGCCTCGGGAAAGCCGGGTTCCGGATCGAACTCGGAGGGCGGCAGGATGAAGACGCCCACAGCCTCCCTGAAGGCCGAGGCCAGGCTTGCCGCATCGTCCATCTCGGCCAGGGCGACATCACAGCCGCGACGTCTCCACTCCGCTGCCTTGGCCGCGTCGCGCAGGACGGCGCGGACAGGCAATCCCTCGGCTAGCAGGCTGCGCGCAAGCGCGCCGCCGACCTTGCCGGTTACTCCGGTGATTGCATACATGGTGGTTCTCCAAAAGGTTGGTGTCGATCGTCAGGGGTTCAGGCGAGCCCGGCATAGAGGCCGCGCTCGAACGCGCCGTAGAGCGCGACGACACGCTCGTCGTAGAAGGGCAGGACCTGGGTGAAGAGCGCGCCGGTGACGTGCTTCACCGGGTCGAGCCAGAAGTAGCAGTTGAGCAGACCTGCCCAGGAGATGCTGCCGGCGGAGCGCCCATTCGGTCCTGGCTGCGTGTTGATGTCGAAGGACAGGCCCCATTTATGCGGCTGTTGCGGGAACTGGTCGAAGCTGCGGGAATAGGACGGCTGCGCCGAGCGCATCTCCTGGACGCTTAGCTCGCCGATCTGGTTCTGCATCATCATGGCGACCGTCTCCGGACGCAGGATTCGCGCGCCATGCAGCGCGCCGCCATTCAGCAGTGCCTGCAGGAAGGCCATATAGTCCCGCGGTGTCGAGAAGGCACCGCCGCCGCCCATGAAGAACTCCGGCCGTTGCGGCATTTCGAAGGGCGCCGGCTCCAGCCCGCCATCGGCCCCGCGGTTGTGGAAGGTGGCGACGCGCCGCTTCTGCTTGGTGCCGATCAGGAAGCCTGAATCCCTCATGCCGAGCGGCGCGAAGATGTTCTCGCGGAAGTAGATTTCGAGCGACTGATCGGACACCGCTTCGACGAGCTTGCCGATCCAGTCCATGCTGATGCCGTATTCCCACCGTTCGCCGGGTTCGAATTCGAGCGGGGCGGTGAAAGCTGCGTTCTTGCAGGTCGCGATGTCGGGCATGCCCGTCACCTTCTCGTAGCGGGTCAGAGCCTCGCTCCAGATCGAGTAGGTGTAGCCGGAAGTATGCGTCAGCAGATGGCGCACCTTGATCGCGCGCTTGGCCGGCCGCAGTCGCGGCGTTCCATCCTCGGCAAAGCCGTCAAGAACCTGCGGCGAGGCCAGCTCAGGCAGGTATTTCGCCGCGTCGTCGTCCAGATTGAGGCGGCCCTGCTCGATCAGCTGCATGCAGGCCGTAGCCGTGAAAGCCTTGGTCATCGACAGCAGCCAGAACACCGTGTCGAGCGTCATCGGCGCCCCCGTTGCAGTGTTCGCCTTGCCGAAGGCACCCCCATAGACCATGCCTTTCGGCGTCGCCGCGACGGCGATGACGCCGGCCACGTCGTTCTTCGAAACGCCTTCGCGCAGGGCGGCGTCGATCGCCTTGAACCGCATCGACGAACCGGCTGGCGTTGTCTTGGCCAGAGCGGGGCTGACCGCATCGAGAGCCAGGATGGCCCCGAGCATTCCGCCGCGCTGAAGCATCGTTCTGCGTGTGAGGTGATTCATGGCTAACTCCTTTCCGGATCGAAGGAAATCCGACCTGCTCAGCCTCTTTCGGCCGGCACTGCGGTGACGCCATGCTTGTACGTCTCGCTATCCAGTGATTCACGCGCATTAAGATCAGTGTTATGATGACTAGAAATCACCGATCCTCGTCATCGGGGTGTAGGCGAAGGGAGATCGAATGGTTTTCGACACGCGGCTTCTCACCGGCATTGGGGTCCTGGCAGCGGTCACGGAGGCCGGGAACTTCGCCCGTGCCGCGGAGATGCTGGGCCTGACGCCATCGGGGGTAAGTCGGGCCGTCGCGCGTCTGGAGGCCAGGGTCGGCGTGCGGCTCTTCGATCGCAATCCACGCGAGGTCAGCCTGACCGAGGAAGGCCGGCGCTTCCATGCGCAGGTGATGCCGCTGCTCGCAGGCTTGGATGAGGCTGCGGCCGAGGCCGCGGGCGCGGCGGCGGTGGTGCGCGGCCGGCTGCGCGTATCGGTGGACCCGTGGTTCGCACGCACGGTGCTCGCAGGCGGGCTGCAGCGGTTCCTCGCTCGCTATCCACTGCTCGTGCTGGATTTATTGACCAGCAACTATCGCGAGGAGATGATGAGCGGCGTAGACGTGGCGATACGCTTCGGGCCGCCCGATGCATCGTCCCTTATCGTGCGCAAACTCCTGGAAGCCCAGATTCTGACGGTTGCGGCGCCGGCCTATCTCGAACGGCACGGCGAGCCGCGATCGCCGCACGACCTCGTCCACCACGAAGCGCTTCTCTTCCGCGATCCCCAGACCGGCCTTCCTTTTCCATGGGAGTTTCACCGAGGCGGAGAGATCGTCGAGGTCAAGATCCCAAGCCGTCTGGTGCTGGATGATCCTTCCGTCGCGGTCACGGCCTGCGTCGCGGGCCAAGGCATTTTCCAAAGCCTCGCCATCGGCCTAGCGCCGTTCCTGGCACGGGGAGACCTCGTGCCGATCCTGCCGGAGTGGTCGGAAGAACTTTACCCACTCTACGCCTACCACCCATCACGCCATCTGCCGCCGGCCAAGGTCAGGGCATTCCTGGATTTTATCCAGGAGATTGCCGTTGGGTTGTAATCGATACCGGAGGCCATCGATGTCGATGGAACTATGGATCGAAGTAGGCAGCGCATGTCCGGCCACATACGCTGTGCGGGATGCGGTGCTTGCAATGCGTCTCCACACATCGGGTGGAAGTCGCCACATATCGGGTAGAAAGGCATCCCCGAAAGGCAGTCTATGGGCAAATCTGGCCCTACACGCCACGTTCGGAACCAGCTAAACATCCCCCATGAACCAGCACGCCAAGCTTCGCATCGGCCATTCGGCCTGTCCGCATGATTGCCCGTCCACCTGCGCGCTCGAGGTCGAGTTGCTCGACGGCAACCGCATCGGCCGTGTCCATGGCGCCAAGGCCAACACCTACACATCCGGCGTCGTCTGCGCCAAGGTCGCGCGCTATGCCGACCGCGTCCACCACCCCGACCGCTTGCTGAAGCCGCTGATCCGCGCCGGCGCAAAAGGCGACGGCGTCTGGCAGGAAGCGAGCTGGGAGGCCGCGCTCGACCTCGTCGCCGAAAGGTTCATCGCGGCCGAAGACAAATACGGCTCGGAGACGGTCTGGCCTTACTTCTATGCCGGCACGATGGGGCTGGTGCAGCGCGACGGCATCGACAGGCTGCGTCATGCCAAGAAGTATTCGGGCTTCTTCGGGTCGATCTGCACCAATCTCGCCTGGACTGGCTGGATGATGGGGGCGGGCGCCTTGCGTGGGCCCGACCCGCGCGAAATGGCGAAATCCGACTGCGTGGTGATCTGGGGCACCAATGCCGTGGTCACGCAGGTCAATGTGATGACCCATGCCATCAAGGCGCGCAAGGAACGCGGCGCTAAAATCGTCGTCATCGACGTCTATGAAAACGCGACGATGAAGCAGGCCGACATGGGCCTGGCGCTGAAACCCGGCACCGACGGCGCGCTGGCCTGCGCGGTCATGCATGTGCTGTTCAGGGAAGGCCTGGCCGACCGTGCCTATCTCGAAAAATACACCGACGATCCGAAGGGTTTGGAAGAGCATCTTAGGACGCGAACCCCTGAATGGGCGGCCCAGATCACGGGCTTATCGGTCGCCGAGATCGAAGCCTTTGCCCGCCTCGTTGGCACGACCAGGAAAACCTATTTCCGTCTCGGCTACGGCTTTGCCCGCCAGCGTAACGGCGCCGTCAACATGCATGCCGCCTCCTGCATCGCCGCGGTCACAGGAAGCTGGCAGTATGAGGGCGGCGGCGCCTTCCATTCGAATTCCGGCATCTTCAAGCTCAACCAGGAGGTGCTGGAAGGCACCAGGATGCGCGATCCGTCCATCCGCTATCTCGACCATTCGCGCATCGGTCCGGTGCTGACCGGCGCCGGCGACGCGCTCTACGGCGGACCGCCAGTGACGGCGATGCTGATCCAGAACACCAACCCGGTGAATGTCGCGCCTGAGCAGCGGCTGGTGAAGCAGGGCTTTCTGCGCGACGACCTGTTCACTTGCGTGCACGAGCAGTTCATGACCGACACCGCCAGGCTGGCCGATGTGGTGCTGCCGGCGACGATGTTTCTGGAGCATGACGACGTCTACAAGGGCGGCGGCAACCAGCACATCACGCTCGGGCCAAAGCTGATCGAGCCACCGGAAGGGCCGCGCACCAACCATTTCGTCATCGAGCAACTGGCCGAGCGCCTCGGCGTCGCCGACCGCCCGGGCTTCGGCCTGACAGAACAGCAGCACATCGACATCATTCTCGGCAAGCGTGGGCTGGGCAGTTTCGACAGCTTGAAAGAGCAGAAATGGGTCGATCTGCAGCCGGATTTCGAGGCCGCACATTTTATCAACGGGTTTGGCCATGCGGATGGTAAATTTCGCTTCCGCGCCGACTGGACCGGCCAGGCGGCTCCCAACCGGCCGCCGAAGAGCATGGGCCTGTTCGGACCGGTGGAGCGCCTGCCAGAGTTTCCCGACCATGTCGACCTGATCGAAGTGGCCGACGAGGCGCATCCGTTCCGGCTGACGACCTCGCCGGCGCGCAACTTCCTCAACTCGACCTTTGCCGAAACGCCGGTGTCGAAGGAAAAGGAAGGCAGGCCGGCATTGCTCCTCCATCCCGACGACGCGGCGGATCTTGGGCTTGCCGACGGCGACCGTGTCGAGGTCGGCAACCCGCGCGGCGAGTTGGTGCTGCACGCGAAGTTCTTCGACGGCATCAAGCGCGGCGTGGTGATCGCCGAAGGCATCTGGCCGAACAGCGCGCATGAGCGCGGCGAGGGCATCAACGTGCTGACCGGAGCCGATGCGCCGGCGCCCTATGGCGGCGCCGCCTTCCACGACAACAAGGTCTGGCTGCGCAAGGCGAACGAGCCGGCAGCCTAGCCGATCTCAATCCCTGGCACGGACCTGGCCCAACCAGCTCTCGTCGCAACGGCCAACTCGTACCGGTATAGAGGCTCTCTCTGCATCGGGGAGGACGTCGATGACAGGCGCGATTTCGCTTCTGAGAATACCGCATGACGAGAACTCGTCCCATCTGCGCGGCTCGGCCGACGCCCCAGCGCTGATCAGGCGGGAGCTGCATAGCGACGCCCACAGTTCGTGGAGCGAAACCGGCTTCGATCTGACGGATCGCTTCCTCGACCATGGCGACATCGACTTTGCCGGCGCCGGCGACCCCTGGGAACGCATCGAAAGCGAGGTCGGACGCGCGCTGAATGCCGGCCATCCGCTGATCAGCCTGGGTGGCGATCACGCCATTGCCTGGCCGGTTCTGCGTGCCGTGCGGCGGCGCCACCCTAGCCTGACGATCGTCCAAATCGATGCACACCCCGATATCTATCCTGCCTATCAGGGCAATTTGCGCTCCCACACCTCGTCCTTCGCCCGCATCATGGAGGAGCGGTTGGCCGACCGGCTGATTCAGATCGGCCTGCGCACGCTCAACGACGACCTTCGCGGCCAGATCGGGCGCTTCGGCATCGAGGTGGTCGAGGCGCGCCATGTCAGCGAGGGCCTGCGGCTCGACCTCACAACACCAGTCTATGTCTCGATGGATCTCGACGGGCTCGACCCCGCCTTTGCACCCGGCGTCTCGCACCGCGAGCCCGGCGGGCTGTCGACCCGGCAGGTCATCAACCTCATTCAAGGCATCGACCAGCCGATCGTGGCCGCCGATATTGTCGAATACAATCCAAGCCAGGATCTCTCCAACATGACGGCGCTTGTCGCCGCCAAGCTGACGAAGGAGATCGCCGGCATGATGCTGAAGACTGCACTGGGATAGGGCAGGCCGCAGATCACACCGGCAGGATTTCGGAAGCCTTTTTCCTGTTCAGCCGGTGCCTTATATCGTCGGCGATCGCCTGCGCCTCGATCCCGATCTCGCGCAGCAATCCGGTGACTGCATTGTGGAAACCAATGAGGTAGAGACCGAGATCCGAGGCTTTGGGGGTAACGCCACTGCGGTCCGGCTGGATGCCGGGCTCGAGAAATCTGGCATAGCCCGGCCGGTAGCCGGTGGCGAAGATGATCGCGTCGAATTTGCTGTGTTTGCCGTCGGCAAAACGGGCGCCGCGTTGCGAAATCTCGGCGATATCGGGCGCGACCTTGATCGCGCCTTCGCGGATCTTGCCGATGGTGCCTACATCGATCACCGGAATGCGCGATGCAATCGCAATCTGTTCTAGCAGTCCTTGTCCCGGCCGTTTGAGCCCGTATTTTTCCAGCCTGCCCAGCACCACGTCGAGAATGACCGGGAAAAGAACATCGTTGAAGCGTTGCGGCCCCAGGCGCGCAGCCATGCCGACCATCTGGATGGGCACGCCGAACAGTTCGCGCGGCACGATATGAACGCCGCCGCGTACGGAAATGGTCGGCTGTGCACCGTTTTCCGCCAGATCGAGCGCAATCTCCGCGCCGGTGTTGCCCATGCCGATGACCAGCACCGACTGACCGGCGAACGGTTTGGCATTGCGATAGTCCGCGCTGTGCAATGTCTTGCCCGTGAAAGTGTCGATACCGGCAAACCCGGGCCGCAAGGGCTCGGCATTGTAGCCTGACGCGATCACCACATGTTTGGCGCGCAACGGTCCGGATGGCGCGGCCACACGCCAGCCGCGACCGTCCCGGGTGACCGCTTTCACCGTTTCTCCGAACTGGGGCCTGAGGTCGAAGCGTTGCGCGTAGGCATCGAGATAGTCGACGAAGAGAGCGCGCGGCACATAACGCGGATAGTGTTTAGGAAAGGGCACGAAGGGCAGCGACGAATAGCGCTTGGTCGTATGCAGATGGACGCGCTCGTAATGGCGCCGCCAGGCAGGGGCGGCCTGCTGCTCTTTTTCGATGATGATGAAGTCGACGCCGGCCTGCCGCAGGCATGCGGCAACCGCCAGGCCCGCCGGCCCGGCCCCGATGATCGCTACTGTCGTGGTGCGGTCCAAGCACGCCTCCCAGCTCAATTCGCGTCCTGAGAATGTCAAAAGCATGGCGGTGGAGCCTGCCTGCCGGCAAGGCTCAATCCGGCAACGGCACCGTCAGCCCGACCTTGACGCGGTCCATGGCCACGAAGGTGCGGAATTTCCGGACATTGTTGTTGCCGAAGAACAGCTTTCGAGTCAGCGCCTCATAGGCGCCCATGTCGGCCACCGTGATGACGAGGATGAAGTCGGCCTCGCCGGTGACGTAATAGCACTGCTGCACTTCGGGCGTTTGCGAGAATTGCCGCTTGGCCGCGTCGATCAGCTCGGTTCGCTCGCTCTCCAGCTCCACCTCGACGAAGATGGTGATGGGCTGGCCGACCGCCGCGGGTTCGATGATTGCGACATTGCTTGCAATGACGCCGGCCTGCTCCATGCGCTTGATGCGGCGCTGCACCGCCGGTGCCGACAGGTTCACCACTTCGCCGATCAGCCGCTGCGGCGTCGTGTTGTCGCGCTGGAGGATGGCAAGGATGGCGAGATCGAAACTGTCGAGCGGAGGCGATGATGGAGGCAATGCGGTATCCCGGTGAAACAAACTTGCATTTCGCAGGCTCAATTACAGCGCTCTTTGCGCCTGTCCTGCAATATGTTGTCGCTGACTGCCAAGGAGGCGCCAGTGTTCCTGCCCAATCGCAATGCCTTGCACGGTGAGCCGCTTGATGCGACCGATGCCGAAACCCTCGGGATCGCGGGCGCGGACACGGTCGAGCGCTTTCTTGCCCATCGCGACAATCACGCGATGACGCCGCTGCACGCGCTGCCGGCGCTGGCGGGCGAACTTGGCCTCGCTGCGCTGCATGTCAAGGATGAGGGCTTTCGTCTCGGCCTGGGCAGCTTCAAGGCGCTGGGCGGCGCCTATGCTGTCTTCCGCCTGGTGTTGGAAGAGGCAGGCAAGCGCCTTGGCCGCCCCGTCGATATCGAGGATCTCGATCGTGCCGATGTTCGCTCGGTCGCCGCGAAGATGACATTTGCCTGCGCCACCGACGGCAATCACGGCCGCTCGGTCGCGCAAGGCGCCGAGCTTGCCGGCGCCAGGGCCGTGATCTTTGTCCATGCCGGCGTCAGCGACGGACGCATTGCTGCCATAGCCCGCTACGGCGCTGAGATGGTTCGCGTCGATGGCAATTATGACGATTCTGTCAGGCAAGCGGCACAGGTCGCGGCCGAGAAGGGCTGGAGCGTGGTGTCGGATACGTCGTGGCCGGGTTATGAGCGGATTCCCGGCCTGGTGATGCAAGGCTATACGGCGATCGTGCGCGAAGCGCTGCGCCAGCTCTGCGAACCGCCAACCCATGTCTTCGTCCAGGCCGGCGTTGGCGGCATTGCCGCGGCGGTGGCCGGCCATCTCGCCATCGTGCTCGGCGACGCCAGGCCGACCTTCATCGTTGTCGAGCCAGCGCGCGCGGCCTGCGTTGTCGCGGCTGCCCGGGCAGGGCATGTGGTCAAGGTGGCGCACGACCAGCCGACGGTCATGGCCATGCTTGAATGCTATGAGGCCTCTCAGGTCGCCTGGCGCGTGCTGGCGCGCGCCGCCGATGCCTTCATGGCCGTGGACGAGGGCGACGCGGTCGGCGCGATGCGGCGGCTGGCCCTGCCTGCCGGCAGCGATCCGGTCATCGTTGCCGGCGAGAGCGGCGGGGTCGGTCTTGCCGGACTGATCCGGGCGATGGCCGAAAACAGGGCCGATCTTGGCCTCGACGGCAAATCCCGCGTGCTGGTGATCAACACCGAAGGCGCCACCGACCCGCATCGCTATGCCGAACTGGTTGGCATGAGCCCTGCTGATGTGTTGGCCGGCAAGCTCGTTGCCGAGGCAACGCCATGATCGCGGTCGACGCGCAGCGCCTGCTTGGCCGCATCCGCGAACTTGGCGCTGTTGGCCGCGACGGCGAGGGCAGGCTGACCCGGCTGGCCGCCTCCGACACCGACAGGCAGGGCCGTGACCTCTTTGTCGGCTGGCTGCGCCAGGCCGGGCTCGATGTCGCCATCGACCGCATCGGCAACATTTTCGGCAACTGGCAAAGTGCCGACAATGTAGGCGAGGCGCCGCTGCTCATCGGCTCCCACATCGATACCGTCATCGACGCCGGCATCTATGATGGCTGCTACGGCGTGCTTGCCGGGCTGGAGGTGATCGAGACGCTGAAGGCATCGGGTCTCTCGCCGTTGCGCCCGCTCGCCGTCGCGGCCTTCACCAATGAGGAGGGCGTGCGCTTCTCCCCCGACATGATGGGGTCGCTGGTCCATGCCGGCGGCGTCGATGTCGAGGCGGCACTCGCCGCTGTCGGCACCGACGGCAGCACGCTCGGGCAGGAACTCGTCCGCATCGGCTACGCCGGCGAGCGCGAACCTGGCTTTCTCAAGCCGCACCTCTATGTCGAACTGCACATCGAACAGGGGCCGGTCCTGGAGCGCGAAGGCATTCCGATCGGCGCGGTGGAAACCCTGCAGGGCATCTCCTGGCAGCGCATCACCCTCGATGGCGTCGCCAACCATGCCGGCACCACGCCGATGTCGATGCGCTGCGACGCCGGATATGCCGCGGCACGCGTGGTCACCTTTCTGCATGACCTTGCCGCGGCCTCCAACGCGCCGACCGTTGCCACCGTCGGCACGATGCGCTTCGAGCCGAACGCCATCAATGTCATCCCATCGCGCGCCGTCTTGACGGTCGACCTGCGCGATCCCGACGAGCAGAGCCTGCAAGCACAGGAGGCGTCGCTGGCCGCCTTTCTCGAACAGCTCGCCGCCGAGGGCATCACCGTGTCGGTCGAACGGCTGGCCCGCTTCGAGCCGGTTGTTTTCGATGGGCAGGTCGTCGAGTTGATCGAGGCTGCTGCCAGGAAGCGCGGGCTTGCCTCGCGGCGCATGACCTCTGGCGCCGGCCATGACGCGCAGATGATCGCGCGCATCGCGCCGGCGGCGATGATCTTCGTGCCGAGCGCCGGAGGCATCAGCCACAGCCCGCATGAACACACCGAGGATGCCGAGCTTGTTGCCGGCGCCAACATCCTGCTTGATGTGGTCGCTGAACTTGCCGAACTCGAGGGCTGAAGACATGGCTAAACTCGATCCAGAAACGCTGAAGCGCGAGATGACCGCCTGGCGGCGCGACCTGCACGCGCACCCCGAATTCGGCTTCGAGGAGAAACGCACCGCGGCCTTCGTCGCGGCCAAGCTGCGGGAATTCGGCCTGTACGATGTCGCCGAGGGCGTCGGCGGCACCGGCGTCGTCGGCACGCTGAAGCGCGGCAGCGGCAACCGCGCCATTGCGTTGCGGGCCGACATGGATGCGCTGCGCATCGCGGAGCAATCAAGCGCGCCCTACCGCTCCGGCAATCCCGGTATCATGCACGCCTGCGGCCATGATGGCCACACTGCCATGCTGCTTGGCGCGGCAAAGCTGCTGGCGGGCGAGGGTGGTTTCGACGGCACCGTGCGCTTCATCTTCCAGCCGGCCGAGGAGTGGGGCAGGGGCGCGCTGGCCATGCTCGACGACGGCCTGATGCAGCGCTTCCCCTTCGCCGAGATCTTTGGCCTGCACAACATGCCCGGCCTTCCCGTTGGGCACTTCGAGACCCGTGCCGGCCCGGTCATGTCGGCCGAGGATAATTTCGAGATCGTGCTCAAGGGGCTCGGCGGCCACGCGGCACGGCCGCATTCGGGCAACGAAACGCTGGTCGCCGCCTGCGCGCTGGTCACCAATCTACAGACCATCGTTTCGCGCCGCCTGAGCCCGACCGACATAGCCGTGGTTTCTGTGACCGAACTGATCACCGACGGCACCCGCAATGCGCTGCCTGGTCTTGCCCGCATCCTCGGCGATGCGCGCAGTTTTCGCCCCGAAGTCAGCGCGGAGATCGAACGCCAGATGCGCATCATCGCCGAGGGCACCGCGGCCGCCTACAACGTTGCCGCCGAGGTCAATTACACCAGGGAATTCGTGCCCTTGCACAACGATACCGAACTGGTCGAGGCGGCCTTCGCCGCCGCCAAAAATGTCTTCGAGCCCGGCAATATCGCGATTGCCCGCGAGCCCGTGACGGCGTCGGAGGATTTTGCCCGTTTCCTCGATCACGTGCCGGGCTGCTTCGTCTTCCTCGGCAATGGCGAGGCTTCGGCGCCGCTGCACAATTCCAGCTATGACTTCAATGATGAAGGGCTGGTGTTCGGCGCCAGTTTCCATGCCGCCATCGTCAGGCAACGGCTCGGATTTTGATCGGCTGCGGACCCTCGTCGGCACGCCTTTGCCGGTGGAAAACGCCTGAAAAGGCCGAAATCCGCGATCCCGCATGACGCAGGGGCAAGACTCAGCTACCTTGTATGGTGCGGCGGACCTGATTTATCCGCTTGGCCGGCGCCTTCTCCTCCCAAGCGGCGCCGGCCTTCTTCCCGCGCCGATCTCCTTCTAAATTAGCATCCATTAAATTTAGAATATTCGCACTTGCAGGGCGTTAGCGTCTTTATGGCATGGAAGGCGCCGGTATTTGGGCTGTTGCGGGAAGACGGATGCGCGGGCGGAGCTGGATAAAGGCGTTGCGTCAGGACGAGGCGCGGCAGGTGCGTGCGCGCATCGCCGAACTCGAAAGAACCCTCACAGTGGCATCGCCGGCCCGAGGCCGTCAGTTGCAGCAGGACGCCGGCCACGAACTGCGCAATGCCAAGTTCCGCCTTGAGCTGCTTGAAGAATGCATCGCTGCAATGCATTGAGGTTTTGCGGTCCTCATTGCACCGGAACTATCTCAGTTGCTGACAGTCTCCGTGTCCATGACAGGATCGCTGGCGTGAGAGCTTTGTTCGGCACCAGGGGCCTTGGTCGGTGGCAATTTGTTGTCGCAGGCCGAGACAGCCAAAACCACCAGAATGAGGGCTAATCCTAGCTTCTTCATCGCTGTCGCCTCCACCCTATCAACGACGCGCCATCGGTTTTGGTTGCGAACTTCGCGTGATGGAACAAACCGTCATGTTTCCGGTTGACTCTCATCAGAGGAGAACCGCGGCATGATCCGTTTGCTTCTAGCAGGTACATTCGCCTTTCTCGCCTATCGCCTCGCGCGAAAGATGATCGATGACGTGCCCGGCGACATCGATCCCCTGTTGCTGCCCGCGTCGAGAAGTGACCGAGACGTTCTGCGCCGCCAATCGGCGGCCATGGGTGTCGATCCCCGGCGGTAGGGCAATTCCAGGAAAAGCGCACAGCGCTTTGCGTTGGGAATTGCATCAAAATCAAGGGTCCGTCGCGCCGCTTGCATGTTGCGAACAAAGCGGAAACGATGCTTGATGGGCGATGAACCTCGCCGCCCATGATTCGACATTTGTGGAACCGACTCCCCAGCCCGCCTATCTCGCGCGGCTGAACGACGCCCAACGCCAGGCCGTCGAGCATGGCGACGGCAAGATCGCCGGGCCCTTGCTGGTCATTGCCGGCGCCGGCTCGGGCAAGACCAACACGCTAGCGCATCGCGTCGCCCATCTGATCGTCAGGGGTGCCGACCCGCGCCGTATCCTGCTGATGACCTTTTCGCGGCGCGCCGCGTCCGAAATGGCCAAGCGCGTCGAGCGCATCGCTGGCGAGGTGCTCGGCCGCGACGCCGCGGTCATCACCGATGCGCTGACCTGGGCAGGCACTTTTCACGGCATCGGCGCCCGGCTGTTGCGCGACTATGCGCTGGAGATCGGCCTCGACCCGGCCTTCACCATCCATGATCGCGAGGATTCCGCCGACCTGATGAACCTCGTGCGCCACGAACTTGGCTTCTCGAAAACGGAGGCACGTTTCCCAACCAAGGGCACCTGCCTTGCCATCTATTCGCGCGCCGTCAACGCGCAGGTGCCGCTCGGCGAAGTGCTGGGTTCTGCTTTCCCCTGGTGCGCCGGTTGGGCCGATCAGCTCAAGCAACTGTTCGCCGGCTATGTCGAGGCCAAGCAGGCGCAGAACGTGCTCGATTACGACGATCTGCTGCTCTATTGGGCGCAGATGGCGGCCGAGCCGGAAATAGGGGCGCATCTGGGCGGGCGTTTCGACCACGTTCTGGTCGACGAATACCAGGACACCAACCGGCTGCAGGCCTCGATCCTGATGGCGCTGAAACCCGACGGCGCCGGGCTGACGGTGGTCGGCGACGATGCGCAGTCGATCTATTCGTTCCGCGCCGCCGAGGTGCGCAACATCCTCGATTTTCCAAAACAGTTCGCGCAGGCCGCCGATGTGGTGATGCTGGAGCGCAATTACCGCTCGACAGAAACCATTCTGGCCGCCGCCAATGCGGTGATCGGCGAGGCCTCGGAGCGCTTCACCAAGAACCTTTGGTCGGAGCGCAAATCCACCGACAAGCCAAGGCTGGTGAGCGTCCGCGACGAGGTCGAGCAGGCCAACTTCGTCTGCGATACCATTCTGGCCGAACGAGAAGCTGGCACGGCGCTGAAATCGCAGGCAGTGCTGTTTCGCGCCTCGCATCACAGCGGGCCGCTGGAGATCGAGCTGACGCGGCGCAACATTCCCTTCGTCAAGTTCGGCGGCCTGAAATTCCTCGATGCCGCCCATGTCAAGGATGTGCTGGCGGTGCTGCGTTTTGCCGAAAACCCGCGCGACCGCGTCGCCGGCTTTCGCGTCCTGCAACTGATGCCGGGCATTGGCCCTTCGGCTGCCGCGCAGATTGTCGAGACGATGACATCGGCTCTGGACGAGGCGATGGGGCTGGCCGGCTGGCGGCCGCCGCAACGCGCTGCAGATGACTGGCCGGGTTTCGTCTCGCTCTATTCCGGCCTGCGGGCCGGCGCCAAATGGCCGGCCGATCTCGAACAGGTCAGGCTCTGGTACGAGCCACATCTGGAACGCATCCATGAGGATGCCGTCACACGTCGCGCCGACCTGTTGCAGCTCGAGCAGATCGGCTCTGGCTACGCTTCGCGCGAACGCTTCCTGACCGAACTCACGCTCGATCCGCCGGACGCGACCAGCGACCAGGCGGGGCCGCCGCATCGCGACGAGGACTATCTGATCCTGTCGACCATCCACTCGGCCAAGGGCCAGGAGTGGAAGAACGTCTTCGTGCTCAACACCGTCGATGGTTGCATTCCGGCTGATCTCGGCGTCGGCACCAAGGAGGATATCGAGGAGGAGCGCCGGCTGCTCTATGTGGCGATGACGCGCGCCAAGGATAGCCTCAACCTGGTCATGCCGCAGCGCTTCTTTCCCCATGGCCAGGCCGCGCGCGGCGACCGTCACCTCTACGCCTCACGCACCCGCTTCATCCCCGCCTCGATCCTTGGAGCGTTCCAGCAGATGTCGTGGCCGAGCGCACAGGCGGCACAGGGCAGGGCGCCCCGGCCGGAGGTGCGCGTCGATATCGGCGCGCGCATGCGCGGCATGTGGAAATAGCTGAGATCATGGTGCAACCGCCGATCCGGATCGCCATCGCCGGCGCGCTGGGCCGCATGGGCCGCCAGATGGCAGAGGCCGCGCTTGCCGATCCGCGGCTCGCGCTTGCTGCCCGCTTCCATCGCCCAAGCAGTGTCGGCGATGGGCTGGCGAGCCGCGACGAGGCGCTTGCCATGGCCGATGTGGTGATCGATTTCACCACGCCCGCCGCCTCCGCCGATCTGGCGAAGGTTTGCGCGGACCGGAGCGGGCCCGCTTTGGTGATCGGCTCGACCGGTTTCGATGCGGGCGAACTGGCTGATATAGCCGATGCCGCGAAAACGATTCCCATTGTGCGCTCCGGCAGTTTTTCGCTCGGGCTCAACATGCTGGTCGGGTTGGTCGAGCGGGCGGCGAGAGCGCTCGCCCCCGAAGATTGGGACGCCGAGATTTTCGAGGCGCATCATCGCCACAAGATCGACGCGCCGTCAGGCACCGCACTGATGCTGGGACAGGCTGTCGCCGGTGGACGCGGCGTCGAACTGGACGCGGTCGCCAGGCGCGTCCGCGACGGCGTCACCGGCGCGCGGCCAGCCGGCGAGATCGGTTTTGCGGTGGTTCGCGGCGGCAGCATCATCGGCGAACACAGCGTCAGCTTCTGTGCCGAAGGCGAGCTTGTTACCTTGTCGCACGCTGCCGGCGACCGCACCATGTTCGCCCGTGGCGCCATCGCCGCGGCACTTTGGGTGTCGGGACGCTCGCCCGGCGAATATGATATGCGCGACGTGCTTGGGTTTGACCGCTGAACTTGGCACGGCGGGCATTTTCACGACGCCGCGACGGCCTGCTGGCCACGGCTTACTGATCCGTAAGCTTTGCCGTCATTTTCGGCTTTACCCTGAAAGCTGGATGAAAGGTTGGTGCCATAACTCTTGTCCGGCGCCCCCATATTGTCGCGCAAACGCGATGGGAGAGAGAGGGGCGCGGGAAACGAACAAAGGGAAGAGGCCATGTCGCTCGCGCGAATTCTGCTTGATTCAGCCGCCACAACCGCACTCGTCGCCACCATGGCCTTGTCAGCGCCGTCCGTACACGCCGCCGACAAAGTTTCCATCATGGTCGGCGGCTACGAGAAGCAGATTTACCTGCCAGCCAAACTGACCGAAGCACTGGGCTACTTCAAGGACGAGGGTCTCGACGTCGAGTTGCTGAATGAGCCGGCCGGGGTCGACGCCGAAAACGAGATGCTTGCCGGTGCCGTGCAAGGAGTTGTCGGCTTTTATGATCACTGCATCGATCTGCAGGCCAAGGGCAAATTCGTCGAATCCATCGTCCAGTTCAGCCAGGCGCCGGGCGAGGTCGAGCTCGTTTCGACCAAGCATCCCGAGATCAAGTCGCCCGCCGACTTCAAGGGCATGAGCCTGGGCGTGACCGGTCTAGGCTCATCGACGAATTTTCTTACCGAATATCTTGCCGTCAAGAACGGCTTGAAGCTCGGCGAATTCACTTCGGTTCCGGTCGGCGCCGGCAACACCTTCATTGCCGCCATGCAGCAGGACAAGATCCAGGCGGGCATGACGACCGAACCGACGATCACGCGGCTGCTGAAGACTGGTGAGGCCAAAGTCCTTATCGACATGCGCACGATGGAAGGCACCAAGGCCGCGCTCGGCGGCACCTACCCGGCCGCCTCCCTCTATATGCAGACAGATTGGGTCGAAGCGCACAAGGACATCGTGCAGAAGCTGGCCAACGCTTTCGTCAAGACGCAGAAGTTCATCAATTCGCATAGCGGCGCCGAGATCGCCGACAAGATGCCGAAGGACTATTATGTCGGCGACAAGGAAGGCTATGTGAAGGCCCTCGATGCCGGCAAGGCGATGTTCACCCCCGACGGGATCATGCCCGAGGGTGGACCTGAGACAGTGCTGACGGTTCTTTCAGCCTTCAAGAAGGAACTGCAGGGCAAGCAGATCGACCTTGCCAAGACCTACACCTCGGAATTCGTCAAGAACGCCAAGTAGCAGGCCGTGCCGGCGCGATGAAGCCATCGCGCCGGCACCCGTCAGTTTTTCACGTCCGGCGGCCTTGGGGCCGACGGCGGGCGTCTGCTCTTATCCAGGAGTTCCACCATGGCTATTGAAAAAAATGCACCGGCGATCGAGCTGATCAACGTCAGCCGGCGTTTCCTTTCACCCACCGGCAAATCGCTGACGGCACTGCGCGACTTCACCATGACCGTACAGCGCGGCGAATTCGTCGCCGTTGTCGGCCCGACCGGCTGCGGAAAATCCACCACCCTCAACTTGGTGACCGGACTGGCAAGCCCAAGTGCTGGCGAAGTTCGTGTCATGGGCGCGCCGGTCAAAGGGATAGACCCGCGCATCGGCTTTGTTTTCCAAAGCGATGCCCTGTTTCCGTGGCGAACCGTGATCGACAACGTGATGGCTGGTCCGCTCTTTCGCGGCAAGGCCAAGTCCGAAGCCATGGCCGCGGCGCGAGACTGGCTAGCGCGCGTCGGCCTGTCGCGATTCGAGCAGCATTATCCGCACCAGCTTTCGGGCGGTATGCGCAAGCGCGTGGCGCTGGCGCAGACTTTCATAAACGGTCCGGAGATCCTGCTCATGGACGAGCCGTTTTCGGCGCTTGACGTGCAGACCCGCGTGCTGATGCATGAGGAGTTGCTGCGCCTTTGGTCCGAAGCAAAGGCTTCCGTGGTCTTCGTAACCCATGACCTGGAAGAGGCGATTGCCTTGGCCGACAAGGTCTATGTCCTGACCGCCGGGCCGGCCACCGTGAAGTCGGTCTACACGATCGACCTGCCGCGCCCGCGCGTCGTCGCCGACATCCGCTACGAACAAAGCTTCATCGATTACTCGCGCACCATCTGGGCCGACCTCAAGGAAGAGGTCGAGACCAGCTATGCACGCGCGGCGGCCTGAGGAGGAACGCCATGACAGATGCCGCTATCGACATCAGGGCAGGGGCATTCAAGCCTGGCACTTCCGACGCGGAAATCGAAGCGGCCGCGGCAAAGGCGTCGCAGCGCCGCCGCCGCACCGTCATATTCTGGCGGGTCGCCATCCTGGTCGCCTTTCTCGGCTTGTGGGAGATTGCCGCGCGCCTGGCGTGGATCGATCCGTTCTTCTACGCGATGCCGAGCGCGATCGCGCAGCGGCTCTATGAATGGACGACGGAAGGAACGTCCGAGGGGCCGCTCTGGTATCATCTCTATGTTACCATGGAAGAGTCGGTCATTGGCTTTGTGACCGGCTCGGTAGCTGGCATCATCATCGGCGTCGCGCTCGGCCGCAACCGGATGGCCGCCGACATTTTCTCCATCTACATCAAGGTGATCAACTCAATCCCCCGCGTGGTCCTGGCACCGATCTTCATCATGATTCTCGGCCTTGGCCTCGCTTCGAAAGTGGCGCTTGCCTTCGTCATGGTTTTCTTCGTTGTCTTCCACAATGCATTCCAGGGCGTGCGGGAGGCCGACAGGGCAATGATTGCCAATGCCCGTATCCTCGGAGCCTCCAACTGGCAGTTGACGCGCTCGGTCATCGTCCCTTCGGCGATGAGCTGGATCTTCGCCAGCCTGCATGTCAGCTTCGGCTTTGCCATCATCGGTGCGATCGTCGGCGAATTCGTCGGCTCGCGCTATGGCATCGGCCTGCTGATCAATATCGCCAAGGGATCCTTCGACGCCGCCGGCATGTATGCGGCCATCGTCATTGTCATGGTGGTGGCGCTTGGCGCCGAATATCTGATGACGATGGTCGAGGATCGCCTGGCGAAATGGCGTCCCCAGCCGTTGCATGAGACGCAGTGAGCGGCGACATGGGCTAGCTGCTTGCCAGTGGCAACCTCACGTCAACAACCAGACCGCCGGCCGCGCCATCCCGCAGGGTGACGCGGCCGCCGGCGTTTTCGATAACCTCGCGCACGATGGCGAGCCCCAGCCCGCTGCCTTCCTCGGTCGAGCCGGCGATGCGATAGAAGCGCTCGAACACGTGATCCCGCTCTTCCACCGGGATGCCAGGCCCGTCGTCGGTGACCGTCAGTACGGCTTCGCCATCGAGGGCCGCCAGCCTCACAGTGACGCTGCCACCTGACGAGGAGTAGCGCAGCGCATTGTCGACGAGGTTGACGATCATCTCACGCAGCATGGTGCCGTCGCCGATGACCGGCACGGGACCGGCCTCCTCAAGGCCGAGATCGACGTTGCGGCTGACGGCGATCGACGCATGGGTTTCCAGAACCTGGCGAGCCGCTTCGGTCAGGTCGACACGGTCGGCGCGCGGCCGTCGGCTGCCCGGCTCGGCTCTCGACAATGTCAGCAGTTGTTCGGCAAGCCGTGCCAGGCGGCCGGAGCTTGCCTGCAAGGCCACCAGTGCCTCGTGGCGGGCATCGGGGACTGTCTCTCGCAGCGCGTAGCTCGCCTGCGTCGACAGCAGCGCCAGCGGCGTGCGCAACTGGTGCGCGGCATTGGCGACGAAGCGGCGTTGCGACGCCATCTGTGCCCGCACGCGTGCCATATAGGCGTTTAGCGCATCGATCAGCGGGCGGATTTCACTCTGCGCGCCCCGCACTTCAATCGGATCGAGGTCGCTGCGGTTCGGCGAACGCACCGCGTCGCGCAGCCTGATGAGCGGCGCCAGGCCGCGATGCAGGCCAAGCAGCACGAACAAGCCGGCGATCGCCACCAGCGCCAACTGCTGGGCAAAGGCGCCAAACCAGAGTCGCCGCACCATCGCGTCATGTCCGGCAAGGGTGACGCCGACGGTAACCGATATCGGCGAATCCTCGGCGGCGCCGACCACACCCTGGCTGAAGGTAAGCAGCCGCAGCCGGTGATCGCGATAGGTTGCCTCGGTGCTGGACGGCGTCAATGCCTCCGGCAGATTGGGATAGCCGGTCAGCAGCCGCCCTCTGGCAGTCTTGACATGGTAGTAGACGCTGTCGCGGTCGCCCGTATCGAACATCTCGATCGCTGCCGGCGGTATCGTGGCATCGAGCACACCGTCGGTCATGGCGACCTGCTCGGCGATGGTCCGAGCCGAGCCGAGCAGCATTCGGTCGGTGACCAGGTTGGCGGTGGCCAGCGCGCTGCCATGGCTGGTCCACAGATTGATGGTGGCGAGTCCGGCCAGCGGCAGCACCACCCATGCCAACAATTGCAGGCGGAGGCTATTGATCTTCATGTCGCAAGAGATAGCCGAGGCCACGCAAGGTGGCGATCTGGACCCGCGACCCTTCGAGCTTCTTGCGCACGCGATGCACATAGATCTCGATGGCGCTGGGGTCGGCATCGGTCTCGAAGTCATAGATCGCCGCCGAAAGTGCTGCCTTGCTCACCGTGCGCCCGGCCTTCACCATCAATTGCTCCAGCACCGCATGCTCGCGGGGTGTGAGCGCCAGTGCTTCGCCGGCGAGCGAAAACAGCCTTGTGTTGGTGTCGAAGACGAGATCGCCGCAGGCAACGACAGGCGCGGTGCGGTCATTGGCGCGGCGCAACTGCGCCCGGATACGGGCCTCGAGCTCCTCGATCTGGAATGGCTTGGCCAGATAGTCGTCGGCGCCTTCATTGAGGCCCTTGACCCTGCCGTCGAGGCTGGCATTGGCGGTCAGCACGATCACCGGCACCCGGTTGCCGCGCGCCCGCAGCAAGCGCAGCACCTCCAGGCCGCTCATGCGCGGCAGCGCCAGGTCGAGGATGACGAGCGCATGGTCGCCCGCCGCCAGCGCGTGCTCGACATCCTCGCCGTCATGGACGATGTCGACTACATAATTCGCCTGGCGCAAGGTCTTGCCCA
The DNA here is from genome assembly GCF_016756575.1 of Mesorhizobium sp. 131-3-5. Classification (NCBI taxonomy): domain Bacteria; kingdom Pseudomonadati; phylum Pseudomonadota; class Alphaproteobacteria; order Hyphomicrobiales; family Phyllobacteriaceae; genus Mesorhizobium; species Mesorhizobium sp. 131-3-5. Next base: position 5,127,253 of record NZ_AP023254.1, on the reverse strand, counting down.
GCCAGTCGGCCAGTTCGCGATTGTCCTCAACGAGCAGCAGTCGCATATCTATGACAGTCCCAATCCCATTTGCGGCCTTCCAGCGGGTCGCCTTGGCTTGATGACCGCGGCACCCTGATCTCTCCTGAATGAGCGACAGTATCGATCTCAACGCAAGACAAATGCGGTCTTGGCGAGGGATAACTGCAGACCCTTGCAGCTTCAAATCGGTCAGTCCATACCCGCAAATCGAACCGAACGGTTCGGTTCTGATTGACAGATTGTACCGCAAACGGTGAACAATGGCCTCCGAAAACACTCCGGTTTGGCTGGGGGCGCCGAGCCTAATGAGCTGAAATCATTGCGTAAATCGCGCAGAAATTGCTGCAATGCAATATGCATTGTCTATAATATAAGCAAATCCTGCAAAGTCGACGCGACTGGTAATCCCAAAAGGCATTCCCTACTTCGGGGTGGTCCGAGCGACGCGAAAATCCTCCCAAGGGCACGCCACTAGACGGACAGGACAGATAAATACTGGAGTAAAGAAAATGACCAAGATCGCTCTCACCGCCGCCGCCATCCTCGTCGCCACGGGCACCGCTTTTGCCGGCAGCGACAACTACGGCTCCAACAACGTCAATCAGCCCGCCGCCGCTGTCGACCATTCGGTCACCGCTTCGACCTCGAAGTCGACCGCGACCGTCCAGGCCCAGGCTCCGCAGGGCGCTGACCGCAACCTCTTCGGCCGCTAATCGCGACTGCCGAGATCAACCTAATTTGAATTCAGGAGTACTTAAAATGACCAAGATCGCTCTTACCGCCGCCGCCATCCTCGTCGCCACGGGCACCGCTTTCGCCGGCAGCGACAACTACGGCTCCAACAACGTCAACCAGCCCGCCGCCGCTGTCGACCATTCGGTCACCGCTTCGACCTCGAAGTCGACCGCGACCGTCCAGGCCCAGGCTCCGCAGGGCGCCGACCGCAACCTCTTCGGCCGCTAAATCGCGACTGCCGATATCAACCCGAACTTCAATTCAGGAGTACTTAAAATGACCAAGATCGCTCTCACCGCCGCTGCCATCCTCGTCGCCACGGGCGCCGCTTTTGCCGGCAGCGACAATTATGGATCCAACAATGTCAACCAGCCGGCTGTCAGCCAGTCGTCCTCTAACATCGACACCACGCATACCGGTTCGATCGTGAAGTCTTTGAAGGCACAGGGCGACGCCAATGCCGACGTCCCGGCTCAGTCGGGTCAGGGCATCTGGGGCCGTTAATTCCTTCAATCCCCGGAAGACGACAAAGAGCGGTGGGCCTGGCCCGCCGCTCTTGTTCTTTATGCATGCGATTGTACCGATCTGAAATCGAACCGATCGGTTCAAATAATGTTGACGAACCGTGAGCGGACGGTCAACGCCGACTCGACAAATCGCCACAATGTGCACGGGCGCCTTCCGATAACCATATGATATTGATTAATAAATTTTCTTACACCTGACCCTTGGCCAAAATTCAAGGTCCGGATCTCGCGCGTGATGGAACATCTTCGTGATTGGAAGTCGGCGAACGAAAAACCCACTTCCAGCCTGTCCGAGCGACGCGAAATTCCTCCCAAGGGCACGCCACTAGACGGACAGAACTAGGAATACTGGAGTAAAGAAAATGACCAAGATTGCACTTACCGCTGCTGCCATCCTCGTTGCCACGGGCAGCGCCTTTGCCAGTAGCGACCATTATGGCTCGGACAACGTCAACCAGCCGGCCATCACAGCGCCTGCGGGCAACATCGACCACAGCCACACGGCCTCGATCCGCAAGCCGGTCGAGCATCACGGCTTCAAGCTGACGCCTGATTCTGTCCAGCCGGAATCCGGCCAGGGGATCTGGGGCAACTAAGCCAATGCTCAAGCAGGCCTCGATGACAAAGAGCGGTGGGTTCGGCCCGCCGCTCTTGTTTTTTGCGCAGCAGGGCAGGCACGGGCTGGCATCGGTTTGAGCAGCAGAGGGAAAGCTCCGCGTCCGGGAATAAAACCGGATGGCCTCGGGTCTTATTCCCAGCGGAACCGTCCTCCCAAGACGCCGCCTAACGGAGAAACCAGGAGATTGAAATGAACAAGATTGCTCTCGCTGCCGCCGCTATCTTCATTGCGACCGGCGGCGCCCTTGCCGGCAGTGACCACTACGGCTCCGACAATGCCAACCAGCCGGTTGCCTCGATTGCCGGCGTGGATCACGCCGCCACCAGCGCGGTCAAGAACACTGATATGGCCGGGCACAAGGCGGGCGATACCAGGATGAAGACCACCACCGACTGGCCGGAACCCGGCCAGGGTATCTGGGGCAACTGAGGTTTCGGGCGCGGCGGGCTTGCCCGCCGCATGCCCCGCAGGACTTCTAGCTCAGATCCTTGGGGCGCAGGCAATGCGTCAGTCGGGCGACCGACAAGCCAGACCAGTCGCCGTCGAAGACAAAGCGCGCGGTGGCTGCCGTGGGGAACTTTTCCTCGAGCCTCTTGTGGGCCTTGGCCTCCGAGCCTGATCCGGCAAGCTGTTTCGCCAAATACTCCAGACCCGGATTGTGGCCGACCACCACCAGGCAGCCGCTTGATGGGTCGACTTGACGAATCTGGCTCAGAATATCCGCCGCAGAAGCCTCGTAGAGCGCTTCGGCAAACACGACCTTGGGATACGCCGGCAGTTCCGCGGCGATCAGCCGCCATGTATCACGGGTGCGCAGAGCCGACGACACCAGCACCAGATCCGGCAGCCAGTCGCGCGCCGCAAGCTCCCGCCCTATCAATTTGGCCGCCTTCAACCCGCGTTCGGCCAGCGGCCGGTCGACATCATCGAGAGCAGGGTCGTCCCAGCTCGATTTGGCGTGGCGCAGAAGGAGTAGCTGTTTCATCATTTTGAGCCCGACCAGGGAATATCGGCATGAAAGTCTCTGCCATATCCGCCGCCGTGCTTGGTGCCGGCTTCAGTGTCGAAAGCTGCGGCAAGGGCACCGAAGATAAACAACCCGACGCGCCGCTCATCCTTATCCCACCGGACGACGATATCCGATCCGCTGATGGCCCAAGAGCCCGATCGTATGTGAATTGTATCAACGACGGAGCCTGACTCGTCTCCTTGGGCTCGATAGAGGTAAAAATATGCGGTGGCGTTTTGCGGGTCTCCCGCCTCGTCATATTCGAAAACGCCGGCCAGGTCGCCTCTCGTCCGGATCGCACTGTCGAAAACGCCCATTGGCCTCGGCCCTCAGGGCGTAATCCGCGCCAGATGTTCCAGATCGGCCTCCTCGCGCAGCGGATCGGGCGCCATCACCACCGAGGTGCCGTTGTCGGCATCGTCGGCAAAGTGGGCGAGCACCGTGCGCCCGGCCTCCATGCGCGCCTTGCCTTCGGCGACCAGCCCCAGCGCCAGCGGATAGAGCCGGTGCTCGGCCTTCAGCACCCGGGCAGCCAGCGTATCGGCATTGTCGCCGACCATCACCGGCACGGCCGCCTGGGCGATGATCGGCCCGTCGTCCATCTCTGATGTGACGAAATGCACGGTGCAGCCATGGATGCGCAGGCCCGCGGCCAGCGCGCGAGCATGGGTGTCGAGGCCCTTGAACGCCGGCAGCAGGGCAGGGTGGATGTTGATCATCCGGCCTTGCCATTTCTGGACGAAGCCGGAGGAGAGGATGCGCATGTAGCCGGCCAGTGCCACGATCTCGGCATTTAAGGCGGTGAGCGCGGCGTCGATCGCCGCGTCATGCGCCTGCTTGCTGCCATGGTTGGCGCGGGCAATGACCTGCGTGGCGATGCCGCGCGCCTTGGCGATGCCGAGGCCTGCGGCGTCGGCCTTGTCGGAAATCACGCCGACGATCTCGGCCGGGAAGGCCGGGTCGCTGGCCGCCGCGATCAGCGCGGTCATGTTGGAGCCGCGTCCCGATATCAGGACGACAGTGCGTTTTCTCTGCGTGCTCATAGGCCGATCGAGCCCCGATAGATGACGCCGGCATCGCGGCGCGGCACGATGCGGCCGATCGGCGTCACCGTCTCGCCGGCTTCCTGCAGCACGGCGGCGACCTGCGCCGCCTGGCCGGAGGCGACCGCCAGGATCATGCCGACGCCGCAATTGAAGGTGCGCATCATTTCTTCCGGCGCCACGCCGCCGCTCTTGGCCAGCCAAGAGAACACCGCCGGCACGTCTATGGCTTCCAGGTCGAGCTCGGCTGAGAAATCCTTGGGCAGCACGCGCGGAATGTTCTCCGGGAAACCGCCGCCGGTGATGTGCGCCAGCGCCTTGATGCCATGCGTGTTGCGGATCGCCTTGAGGATCGACTTGACGTAGATGCGGGTCGGTTCGAGCAGCGCCTCGGCCAGCGTCGCCTCGTCGTTGAACGGCGCCGGATCGCTCCACGCCAGGCCGCTGGCGGCGACGATGCGGCGCACCAGCGAAAAACCGTTCGAATGCAGGCCCGAGGACGCGAGACCCAAAAGCACGTCGCCTTCGACGATGTCGTCGGTGGGGAGAAGCTGGCCGCGTTCGGCCGCTCCCACGGCAAAGCCGGCGAGATCATAGTCGTTGCCGTGATACATGCCGGGCATTTCCGCCGTCTCGCCGCCGATCAGCGCGCAGCCGGCCTGCCGGCAGCCTTCGGCGATGCCGCCGACGATCGCCGCACCCTGGTCGGGGTCGAGCTTGCCGGTGGCGAAATAGTCGAGGAAGAATAGCGGTTCCGCACCCTGCACGACGATGTCGTTGACGCACATGGCGACAAGGTCGATGCCGATCGTGTCGTGCTTGCCGGCATCGATGGCAATCTTGAGCTTGGTGCCGACGCCGTCATTGGCGGCGACCAGCACCGGATCGGTGAAGCCGGCCGCCTTGAGGTCGAACAACCCGCCGAAACCGCCGATCTCGCCATCCGCACCGGGCCGGCGCGTGGCACGCACCAGCGGCTTGATCTTCTCGACCATGAGATTGCCGGCATCGATATCGACGCCGGCCTCGGCATAAGTGAGCCCGTTCCTGCGCTTGCTCGTTTTGGGCTGGCCCGTTTTGGGCTGGCCCGTTTTGCGCTGGCTTGTGTCGCGCTTGCTCATCGCAATTTTCCTGCTCGTTTGCGGGCTCTTCGCATGAACGGTTTCGGTCCGCAAGGATAACGGCGGAGCCGAGCGCCATTTGACCTGACAAAAGCGTGGATAGAATGGCATCGGGTTTGGCGCTCGCGCCTGGAACGAACTGTCCCTTGTGGCGGCTCTCCATCTCCTTCATCTATCTCCAAACAGCGCATGGCGGGACAATGAGTTGACCATCCCCAATCTGATTACCATCCTGCGCCTTCTCCTGGTGCCTGCCGTGGTGCTGGCCATGCTGCAGGCCCGCTGGGACTGGGCCTTTGCCGGCTTCGTCATCGCCGGCGTCTCGGATGGCGTCGACGGCTTCATTGCCCGCCGTTTCAACCAGCAGTCCGAACTCGGCGCCTATCTGGATCCGGTGGCCGACAAGCTGCTTCTGGTTTCGGTGTTCGTCGTCATGGGCTTCATCGGGCAGTTGCCGCTGTGGCTGGTCGTCACCATGGTGTCGCGCGATGCGCTGATCGTCTGCGCGGTCCTGTTGTCCACGGTGATGGCGCATCCGGTCGAGATAAAGCCGTTCCTGGTGTCGAAGGCCAATACAGCCATCCAGATCGTGCTGGCGGCGGTTGTGCTGGGCGAGCTTGCCTTTGCCATGCACCTCGACCCGCTGCGGCCAGCCCTCATATTGCTGTCCGGGGTCTTGACCGTGGCTTCGGCCGCAGCCTATCTCGTGGCTTGGCTGAGGCATATGAGCGGCTATGGCGAAGGCTCCAATCCGGACATCTGAGGAAGAAGCGGCGGTGATCGAGGCCGCGGCTGCCGATCTTGCCGCGGTCTCCGCGTTCCGCCGGCAGATCTCCTTCTGGGTGGCCGGCGTCGCCGCCCTTGCGCTGTTCCTCTATATGTTCAGCAACATTCTGCTGCCCTTCGTCGCCGGCATGGTGCTTGCCTATTTCCTCGATCCGGTCGCCGACCGGCTGCAGCGGCTTGGCCTGTCGCGTTTCATGGCGACGGTGGTCATTCTCATCACCTTCCTCATCGTGCTTGTGCTGGCCTTTGTCATCCTCATCCCGGTCCTGGCGACGCAGATGGCCGATTTCGCCGGCAAACTGCCGGAATACCTGACCCGGCTGCAGAGCCTGATCACCTCCTTTGATCCGAAATGGCTCGAGCAGAAATTCGGCGTCAACGCCAATGGCTTGCGCGATGGGCTGAATTCGCTGCTGACGTCGGGTTTCGGCCTGCTCACCACGGTCTTCACCTCGATCTGGAGTTCGGGCGTGGCGCTGGTCTCGGTGGTCAGCCTGTTCGTGGTGACGCCGGTCGTCGCTTTCTACATGCTGCTCGACTGGGACCGCATGGTGGCGGTCATCGACAGCTGGGTGCCGCGCGACAACGTCGCGACCGTGCGCGCCATTGCGCGCGACATCAACACCGCGACCGCTGGCTTCGTGCGCGGGCAGGGCACGCTATGCCTGGTGCTGGGCGCCATGTACGCCACCGGTCTGACGCTGACCGGGCTGAATTTCGCCATCCTCATCGGCCTGTTCGCCGGGCTCATCTCCTTCATCCCCTATGTCGGCTCGCTGACCGGGCTGGTGCTGGCCGTCGGCGTCGCTTTCGTCCAGTTCTGGCCGGACTGGACGATGATCGTCGCCGTCGCCGTGGTCTTCTTCATCGGCCAGTTCATCGAAGGCAACATCCTGCAGCCCAGGCTGGTCGGCAAAAGCGTCGGCCTGCATCCGGTGTGGCTGATGTTCGCCCTGTTTGCCTTCGGCGCGCTGTTCGGTTTTGTCGGTCTGCTGATTGCCGTGCCGGCTTCCGCCGCCGTCGCCGTTCTGGTGCGCTTCGCTATCGCCCGCTATCTCGAATCGCCGCTTTACAAGGGCCACGCGACAGAGGCCGCGCCGCCGCTGCCGGCCGATCGTGGCGGCGGCCACCGCACCCAACCACGTCGCTCGAAGTGACCGCCCAGCGAACCGATCCGCCGCGCCAGCTGCCGCTCGATCTCGGCCACGGCACTGGCTATTCGCGCGACGAACTCGTCGTCTCCGGCACCAACAACCAGGCGGCGGCACTGGTCGATCGCTGGCCGGACTGGCCCTCGCCGGTGGTGGTGCTGGCAGGCCCCGCCGGCTCCGGCAAGACGCATCTGGCCGCCATCTGGCGTGTGCGCGCCAATGCGGTCGCCGTCGACGCCCGGCGCATCGGCGACAGCATCACCAGTCTCGGCGCCCGGCCGGCGCTGATCGACGATGTCGATGCCGGCGCGGTCGACGAACAAGGCCTGTTCCATCTGATCAATGCGGTGCGCGGCGCCGGCTCGACGCTGCTGTTGACCGCGCGGCGTTTTCCCTCGGCCTGGGGTGTGTCGCTGCCCGATCTGGCCTCGCGGCTGAAGGCGGCGGCGACGGTCGAGATCCACGAGCCCGACGACCTGCTGCTGGCCGGTGTCATCACCAAACTGTTCGCCGACCGCCAGGTCGAGGTCGAACCGCATGTCGTGCAATATCTGGTGCGGCGCATCGAGCGCTCGCTGGCGACAGCCATGCGCGTAGTGGAGCGGCTGGACCGCACCGCGCTCGAGCGCAAGATGCCGATCACCCGCGCGCTCGCCGCTGAAACGATCAACGCCATGGACGAGGGGCAGCGCGAGTTCGAGATTTAGCCGATCGCGATGCCTCGACCACCAGCAGACGCTGGGCATGTCCCATTTCGGGACAGAGCAGCTGGCATCTATCTTGCTGCACAAAGTTTGCCGGCTGACCCCGGTCCTGATTGCGTTCCAAATCAGGTTGTAGGCTCGCCGGGAATGAGTTTGGGGTTCTCGCCCGGCGAGCTTGCCTTCCAGCCGCTCCTGTATACCGGGCTCGATCTATCCACGACCGACATAGGAGGCGCGCTCCAGACTTGAAGTCGGGTGGAGTGGCGGCGGTCATCCGGCAGAACTGGACCGGCACGCCTATCGTCGCGTAGGCGGGGCCTGGAGCGTGTATCCGACCAAAGGCACGACAAATCTGCCGGCTCTCGTGGCGGGCGACGGCGCCTTGGCGCGGCGGATACGAAGAAGATGGTCGGAGTGGAGAGATTCGAACTCCCGACCCTCTGGTCCCAAACCAGATGCGCTACCAGCCTGCGCTACACTCCGAACGGTCTGTTGCCTATTCATTTCGGTGTTACATGGCAAGTGCAAAAACCTTGCCGCCATGCGCATTGCGCAGTAATGACGGGCGAAGGGGCAGCGATGCTGCCTTGCACAACCATGAGGTGGCCATGTCCGCGCGCATTTTCAGCCCAGCCAAAACCGCGATGCAGTCCGGCAAGGCCAAGACCGGCCACTGGGTGCTGGAGTTCGACCCCGAGATGCGCAAGAAGATCGATCCCCTGATGGGCTATACGACGTCGGGAGACATGAGAAGCCAGATCAGGCTGACCTTCGACACCCGCGAAGAGGCCGTGGCCTACGCCGAAAAGGAAGGTCTTGCCTTCCGTGTCGAGGAGCCGAAAGAGACCAAGCGCCGCCAGATTTCCTATGCGGAGAATTTCCGCTATGACCGCAGGACGCCCTGGACGCATTGAACGGCGCCAGCGCCAGATATCCAGCCGGCCCCTTCGGCCGGCCAGCGGTCCCGTAGCTCAGCTGGATAGAGCACCGGCCTTCTAAGCCGATGGTCACAGGTTCGAATCCTGTCGGGATCGCCAATAAATCGATGATTTTGCGAGGTTATTTCCTTCCTGTCAAAGGTATGTCGGTTCGCTTTCTGCCGCGCCGGCACGGTGCAGGCTCGCCGTAAGAAATGACCGGCGGGAACCTGACGCTTGCCAGCGCGTTTCGTCGCATGCTCAAGAAGATCGCCTTCGCCGCCGTGCTGTTCCAGGTTGCCGTTTTCTCGGCTCTGATAACGCAGACTGTTCTTTTCGCATCGACGGCGACCCAAGCCGCCGACGTACAGCGCAGCGAACCCGTTGCCGTCACCGACAAGGAATGCGCCGCCGCGAGGTGGCCGAACATTCCGGGTCGTTGTCTGGAGCGGGTTGAGGCGCGCAGCTCCACCGTAACCATGGTGCTGACGGCCGGACAATAGAGCAAAGCTGCGTGGGGCGACCCGGAATTATTTCGTGATCCGCCGAGGCTGGAACCTTAGCCCATATCAGGCGTTCGGGGCCTTGTATTCGCGGGGCCTCATAAAACGCAATGTGTGGGCCGGCGAACGGGCGGGGCAAAACAAGCGCGGGTTGGGGGAGGAGAAAACAAGGCCATGTCGAAACGTGAAATTGGAACGTCCCCTGCCTTGGGACGGCGTATCGCTCAACTCAGAGCCAGAATGCAGGATGCCGAAATTTCCGAGCATGAGATGAAGACCTTCCATAAGGTCGCTGCCATCATGGGGCCGGGCGACGGGTCGCTACAGCTGGATGCCGACGACCTGATCGCGGCATCCTTCGTTGTCGAAGCAAGTGGACCGGCGCCGAATCGTTGACGTTATAAATTCCCCGCATCGCGCGAAATTTAGTTAGCGGGCTTGCGTTCACCGCCGGAGCACGGCTGTTCATTGGGCGAGCATGCTCCGGCTCCCTGATCTCGAATTGAAGGGAAGTCTTATCAATTTGTTTGCGTTGGTGCGTCATAGTAGCGACGGCTAACGGAGTAGAATGGGATGAAGCTCGACCTGTCGCCGACCAGCTGGGGCAGGGTGATCGCTGTCACCGCCGCCGGCACGGCATTCTTCATCGCCGTGGCGTTTTTCGTCGATTCTTTCAATTTCCCCTATCTCTCGCCCGAGGCCGTCTGGCGCGCCCAAATGACGGACCTTATGCTGCCCCTGGTACTGGGCGGGTCGTTTCTGTTTTTTCTCATGTGGAAGATCCGCCAGCTGGCGATAGCTCAGCGCGACCTCAGCGTCATCGCCGCCACCGATAGCCTGACGGCGGTGCTGAATCGCGGCGCCTTCTCGATGCTGGTCGAGGCCTATCTCGAGGAGACCCGCAAGCAGGAACAGACCCGTTCCGGCGCGCTGCTGATCATCGACGCCGACCACTTCAAGTCTATCAACGACCGCCTCGGTCATGACTGTGGCGACCAGGCGCTCAAGTTGATCGCGCAGGCGATCAAGGGACAGTTGCGCGGCAGCGATATCGTCGGCCGCATCGGCGGCGAGGAGTTTGGCGTGTTTCTTCCCGGTGTCGACCCCTCGCAATCCTGGCTGGTTGCCGAAGGCATCCGCCGGCGGATTCGTGAAATGGACTTTTCGCCCGGCGGCCGCGCCTGTCCGCTTTCCGTCAGCATCGGCGGCACCAGCTTCAGCGGGCCGACGACTTACGAGGCCATATTTTCCGCCGCTGACAGACGGCTCTATGCCGCCAAGTCGAATGGCCGCGATCAGGTGAGTTTCGACCCGGCGGAAGCCACCCTGGTGTCTCAGTCCAGCGTCGCCACGGTGCATTGACCGCAGCCTTGCTGCGCGTGAAGGCTGGGGTCGCCGCTTCCTTGACGCCGTCTTGCCGGTGTGCTTCCTCCGGCTAAGGTGATGTATTGGGCATCGCCAGAGACATTTCTGCTTTCTTGATCTCCTCGGTCTTCCGGGCCGCCGGCGCAGTCACGACCTGTTTCGGTGCCGGCAACGAGTGACGGGACGGCCCGGGCCAGGCAAGCGCGGCGATCATGATCCACTTGTTCAACGGCTTTCAGAACCCGTTTGGCGGCAGCGAGCGCGAAACCCTGGACCTGTATCGGCTGTTGAGCGCCGACCAGCAGGTGCGTCTTTGGGCAACCTCTTCGCGCGTGTCCGGTGAACTGATGCGGCAATTTCCGATTCGTCGCGTCTCGCCGGCAAGGCGCGAGGTGCCGGACGGCGGCACCTATGTCTTCCTCGGTGCGCATTGGCGTAACAAGGTGTGGCCTTACCTGATCCGACGGCCACGCCGGCTGATCTATGTCTTCAACACCTTTCACCCGAAGATCATCGGGCTGACGACCGGCATGCCGGGCCTGCTGGGCTGGCCCGGCGCCGAATTGGTGCTGATCTCGGAATTCCAGAAGCGCATGCTGCAGGTCGAAGGCGTCGTGCATCCGTCGCCGATCGATATCGAGCGTTTTTCACCACGACCGGCAAGACCGGACGGTCCGTTCACGGTGGGACGGCTAAGCCGCGACACGGACGACAAGCATCATGCCGACGATGTGGTGCTCTACGAGGCATTGCTGGCCGACGGCGTTGCGTTGCGGATCCAGGGCGGCATGCCGCTCAAGGGCAGGCTCGCGCCGCATCCGCAACTCGAACTCCTGCCGCAGGGCCAGTTTGCCGCCGAGCAGTTTTTGCCGACGCTCGACGTCTTCTACTATCGCACCGGCTCGCATGTGGAGACATTCGGCCGCGTGGTGTTCGAGGCGATGGCCTGCGGTTTACCCGTGGTATGCCATTCGCATGGCGGCTATGCCGACCATATCAACCATGGTGAAAACGGTTTTCTCTTCGAGACGACGCAGCAGGCGGCGCAAATCCTGGCCGAGCTCAAGGCCGATCCGGCGCTGCGGACTGACGTGGGCCACAAGGCGCGGCAGACCGTCCAGCGACTGTTTTCTCCGCAGGCGTTGCAACAGCGGCTGGATTTCTATCGGCGTTAGCGGTACCGCCCGCGGCGACAGCTTGCCACTCCGTTTGTCATCAATCTCGACATCGCCAAAGTTGGCATGCAAAAGAATCACCGGGCGGACCGCATCGGCGCCACCAGATCGAGCGGGGCTTCTTACCAATGACATTGATGGGCGCGGCGGCACTGCTGATCCTGGTCCTGACCTATGCCGGCGTCGCCATCGGCCGCATCCCCGGCCTGCGTCTCGACCGGGCGGGTATCGCGCTGCTTGGCGGCGCCGCGATGATCGCCATTGGCGCGATCAGCATGGAGGACGCCTACCGCGCCATCAATTTCGACACGATCACGCTTCTGCTCGGCATGATGATCGTGGTGGCGCATCTGAAGGTCTCCGGCGCCTTTCGTGGCCTGGGCGCCATCGCCATCGAACACGCGCACGCGCCCTTCATGCTCCTGGTGATGGTGACGCTGCTGACCGGCGTGCTGTCGGCCTTCCTGGTCAACGACGCCATCTGCCTGGTCATGGCGCCGATCGTCGTGCACGTCACTCGCGTCATCAATCGCAACCCGATCCCCTATCTGATCGCCACCGCCACCGCGTCGAACTGCGGCAGCGTCGCCACCATCACCGGCAATCCGCAGAACATGGTTATCGGCGCGCTGTCGGGCATTTCCTATCCCGCTTTTTCGGCGGCGCTGGCGCCGGTCGCCCTGTTCGGCCTCATCGCGGTCATCGTCATCGTGCGCATTGTCTATCGCGCCGAATTCACCCGCACCGCCGAATTGGCGCCGCATATCTCGCGCGGCCGCATGCATCGCGGGCAGGTGCTGAAGGCCGTGATCGTCTGCATCGGGCTGGCCATCGCCTTCTTCGCCGGCGTCCCCGTTGCCAAGGCGGCATTGATCGGCGGCGCCATTCTCCTGCTCACCCGCGCCATCAAGCCCGACCGCATCTACCGTGAGATCGATGGCCCGCTGCTGTTCATGTTCGCCGGTCTGTTCGTGGTGGTCGCCGGCGCCGAAAGGACGTTGCTGACGCCGGATCTCATCGCCTCGGCCAAGAATCTCGGCCTCGACGATGTCTGGCGCCTGTCAGGCTTCACCGCGGTGCTCTCCAACATCATGAGCAATGTTCCGGCGGTGCTGGCGCTGCGACCGTTCATACCTGGGCTGGAAAACCCCGAGCGGGCATGGCTGGTGGTGGCGATGAGTTCAACGCTCGCCGGCAATTTCACGCTGCTCGGCTCGGTCGCCAACCTGATCGTCGCCGAGCAGTCCAAGGCTGCCGGCACCCCCTTGTCCTTCGGTGCCTTCTTCAAGGTCGGCCTGCCGCTGACGCTGGTCACGCTCGTCGCCGGCACGGCATGGCTGGCGCTGGGGTTCTAGCGGGAGTGGCAAAGCGGTGACGAATACGAATCAAGCCGAAAGCGGCGATCTGATCCGACGTGCGGTGGCCGCTTTCAATTCCGGCAATCACGGCCAGGCAATGCGGCTGTGCGAGTTAGGCCTGAAGCAACACCCGAACGATCCGGCGCTTTGCCATCTTCTGGCGGCGGTCCTGTTCGCCAGGGCGGATTTGTCGGGGGCTCGCACGCGCATCGAGACGAGTCTGGCTGCTCATGCGGATAATGTGCCCGCCTTGATTCTCGCATGCAGGATTGCCCGGGCCGACGGCCGGTTCGAAGCAGCGTTGCAACAGCTGGATCGCGCGGCAAAGCTGTCATCACAGGCGGAAATACTGATCGAGCGGGCACGCACCCTCGATCAGGCAGGCAATGCTTTGGCCGCGGGCGAATGGTGGACACTTGTCTTGCAACGGGATCCGAAATCCGAGGAGGCTACGGCGCGCCTCGGACGCCTTGCCTGGCAACGCGGTGCGTCTGTCGAGGCAGAGGGCTTCCTCGAACGCGCCGTCGCCGGCGGCGGGCATCCTTCTGCCTGGTTTGATCTCGGCTTGGTGCGTCAGGACATGCGCAAGTTCGGCGCCGCCGCCCAGGCCTATCGACGCGTGCTGGAAATGAGCCCCGATACCCCGGAGGCTGCCTTCAATCTGGGCGTCGTCTTGCAGGAAACTGGCGATCTCGATGGGGCGATGCTGGCGTATTCAACGGCCTATCGTCTGCGCCCATCCACGGTCGGCGTCATCGCCATGGCGCTTACATCGGCACCGAGTGGTCGGCTGTGGCTTGATGAGGAAGCACTGCGTCGCTCACTCGCCAGTGGAGCGCCCCCGCCGGGCGCGGAACCGCTTACGGTAGACACCAGGCGTTGACAGGACACTAGCGACCGTGCGCGCATAAGACGCCTGCCGTTCTTCGTCGAACACCTCGTATTCCAGCTGCGGCGCCGCCCGCGGAACCGCAAAGCACTGTGCGACCGGGGTTCCTTTCGCGAGCACACCGGAGAACCCAGGTTCCGTCCAGACCGCCGGGAAATTGATACCGCCATCGCTGAACCGGTCGGAATCCACCAAGCCGGTCACCAGCCTGAAAGGAAGATCCTCGCGATTGACTGGATGCGTCGCGAACAGCGACCAGCCGTCCTCGACCTCGATGGTCCAGAAGCTGTTGAATTTGAGGGCGGCTTGGCCGGGCGTAGCAAACGGGCTGCCAGCGAGCTGCCCCGGCGTGTGGAAGCTCAATGGCGCTCTGGGGTGGTTCTGCGTGACCGGTTCTGGAATTTGCCAGTCCCACGAAAAGGTGCCCTTGTCGACGACGACGTCGCACGGCAGCAGGACCATGAAGCCATAGGTCATCGCATCGACAACGGGTGGGCATTGCTTGAGCGTGCGAATGTCGCGGCCGTGGATCGCCGAATAGGCGGTGGCGGGCATGGCGCGCAGCCATTCCGGCAGAGCGCCGCGCGCCGGGATCGGGCGCGGCAAATGCTCGATCAACATTGGATCACATCGAAAGATGATACGCATTACCGCCTCCCTGGCATTGCGATACCATGCTTGCCGGCTGCGTTCCAAGCCACGGTTGGTCAGTCCTTGTTCTGCGATCTCGCCCGAACAAGCGTCGCCGCGGCGTGGCCGGCTGCCGCGATGTAATCGGGATTGCGGTGGACCAGCATGATCGAGAACGAGCCGTCTATCAAAAGCACGATCTCGCGTGCCACGGCCTGCGGCTCCTCGACGCCGTGGTCGGACAATGCGCCGGCCAGCCATGCCTCGAAATTCGACTTGTGGCGCGACCCCACCTTGACCGCCGGATGGCCGGGCATCGAAGCGAGTTCCGCGGCCGTGCGCAGAAAGCCGCATCCCTTCCATTTCGGGTGGCGCGCAACCCGCGCCAGATTGCTGAAGATCGCCTCGACCTTGCGGTCCGCGCCGCCTTCCGCGACATCGAACCAGCCGGCCATCTGCCGCAGATTGGGCTGGTCGCGCCCGTCGAGATAGGCGGCGATCAGGTCGTCCTTGCTCTTGAAGTGGTAGTAGAGCGTCCGCTTGGTGAGGCCTGCCTTTTCGGCGACGGCGTCGACGCTGACGCGACCGATTCCTTCGGCATAGAACAGTTTTGTGGCGGCATCGACGATGCGTTTGCGGGTCGGGATGATGGCTTCAGGCATCAGGCATGTATACCGACTAGTGAATATACACGCAATCGAAAGCGTGATCCCTTTCCGTGGTATCTGGAAAGGAAGAACAATGGCCGATCTTATCCTGAACGATGCCCGCGACGGGGTGAGCGTTCTCACCCTCAACCGCCCGGAAAAGCTCAACGCGCTGAATTATGCCCTGATCGATCGCCTGCTCGCGGTTCTCGACACGATAGAGACCGACAATGCGGTCCGCGCTGTCATCCTGACCGGGGCAGGGGAACGTGCCTTCTCCGCCGGCGGCGATATCAACGAATTCTCATCGAGTGTCGCCGCAGGCACGGATGTGGCGTTGCGCGACTTCGTCCTGCGCGGCCAGCGACTGACGGCAAGGCTCGAAGCCTTCCGCAAACCCATCATCGCCGCCGTCAACGGGATTGCCTTCGGCGGAGGCTGCGAGATCACCGAGGCCGTGCCGCTGGCCATCGCCAGCGACCGCGCCCTGTTCGCCAAGCCGGAGATCAACCTCGCAATGCCGCCGACCTTCGGCGGCACGCAGCGCCTGCCGCGGCTCGCCGGGCGCAAGCGCGCTTTGGAACTGCTTTTGACGGGCGCAGCCTTTTCGGCTGAACGAGCGGCCGAACTCGGCCTCGTCAACAAGATTGTGCCGCATGCCGAGCTGATGCCGGCAGCGCACGATCTTGCCCGTCGCATCGTCACGCATTCGCCGGCAGCGCTCGCCGGCATTCTCACCGCGGTGGCCCGCGGCATCAACGTCAGCATCGCCGAAGGGCTGTTGATCGAGGCCGAGCAATTCGCCCGCATGGCCCCGACCGCCGATCTCAGGGAAGGCCTTGCCGCCTGGATCGAGCGGCGCAGGCCCAGCTACGACGGCTCCTGGACGCATATCACAAGGCCGGACGAGGCAAGGCGCGCCTCGCTGCGGCTCGACCAGGTTGCGGGGCAGGCCAAAGCGTCGAGATGAGGCGTCATGTCGAGGTGCAGCGTCGCTGCCTGACGGCCGTCACTTCGCCCTGACGATGAACCCCAACTGCCCCAGCACTTTCACCGCGCCGCTCTTGCCGCCCTCGAAGTCACCCGATGCCAGCCTCTTGCCGGTGGCGAATTCGTAGGCAGTGCCGAGGATCGCCTTAGGTGGATAGAGGCGGTTGTCTGCCACCAGCTCGTAGGTCGTGGTCGGGGCAAAGCCATGCTCGGCGAAGAAGCGCTCAGGCCCCAGCCGGTCATACTCTTCCATCGCCCGCATGACATGGGCGCGGGTCACGCTGTTCCAGGCAATCATGCCATCCTCCTCAGATCGATTTCACTTCGCCGCCATCCATGCGCAGCGTCGAGCCGGTCATCCAGCGCGCGGCGGGTGACACCAGGAAGGCCATCAGCTCGGCGATCTCTTCCGGCTCGCCGTAGCGGGCAATGCCGGCTTCTCTCGGGAAGTTGGCCGTCGCCTCCTCGACGCTCACCTTGTGCAGCTGCGCCCAGTGTTCGAGATAGGAGCGCCGGCGGCCGGTCATCACCGGACCGGGCAACACACTGTTGACCTGCACGCCGTCGGCGATGCCGCGGTCGGAGAAGGCCTTGGCCAGCGCGACGATGGCCGCATTGATCGTGCCGACGGCGGCATAGGGCGCCTTGGGAAACAGTGCCGAATTGCCCGACATCAGCACCACGGCGCCCTTGGCGGCTTTCAGCGCCGGCCACGCCGCGACGGTAAGCCGGCGGGCGCCGTGCAGTTTCAGCGCCAGGCCGGCATCCCACTGCTCGTCGCACATGTCGAACAGGTCAATCTGCGGCACGGCACCGGCGATGTTGAGCAGCGCATCGATGCGGCCGAAGGCGGCGAGCGCCTGATCGACCACCGCCTTGGCGGCTTCGGGCCGGGCAAGATCGGCATCGATGACCAGCGTTTTCGCGCCCGCTACCCTAACGGCCTCGGCGGTTTCTTCGAGCTTTGAGCGGCTGCGCGCGACCAACACAAGGCCTGAGAAATCCCGCGCCAGCCGGATGGCGATGGCCTGGCCGATGCCCTGGCTGGCACCGGTGACGATGGCGACGGAATTCGACATGGCAAGTCTCCTCTTTTCAGGTCAATGCAGGAAATCGAGGATCGCTTTGGCGATCTCGCTGGCATGCGTTTCCAGTGCGAAATGGCCGGTGTCGAGCAAACGCACCACCGCGTCCGGCATGTCGCGCTTGAACGCTTCGGCGCCGGGCGGCAGGAAGAATGGATCGTTCTTGCCCCACACCGCCAGGAACGGTGGCTTGTGGGTGCGGAAATAGGCCTGGAAGGCGGGGTAAAGGGCGACATTGCTCTTGTAGTCGCCGAACAGGTCGAGCTGCACTTCCTCGGCGTCCGGCCGGCTGAAATAGAAGCTGTCGAGCGAATGACCGTCGGGCGAGATCAGATCCGCCGGCGCGCCATGCGTGTACTGCCAGGCGATCGCGTCCGGCTTGAAGGTAGGGCGCAACGCCTCGCGGTTGGCCGGCGACGGGTCGTGCCAATAGGCGCGGATGGGGTTCCAGCCACCGCTCAGGCCTTCCTCATAGGCGTTGCCGTTCTGCGAGATGATCGCGGCGATGCGCTCGGGGTGCTTCACCGCCAGCCGGAAGCCCGTCGGCGCGCCATAGTCGAACACGTAGAGCGCATAACGGTCGAAGCCGACCACTTCGGTGAAGCGGTCGATGATTTCGGCAATGTGGTCGAACGTATAAGCAAATGTTCTGCGCGCCGGCATGTCGGAGCGGCCGAATCCCGGCAGGTCGGGCGCTACGATATGGAAGCGGTCGGCAAGCAGCGGAATGAGGTCGCGGAACATGTGGCTCGAGCTCGGGAAGCCATGCAGCAGCAACAGTTTCGGTGCGCCTGGTGTGCCGGCTTCGCGATAGAAGATGTTGAAGCCGTCGACATCGGCATTGCGGTAGGCGGTCATGGTTCTCTCCATTGCTGTAACCGAAAAATCGGCATTGGGAAGGTTATCGCGATTGAGGTTGGCAAGCCCCCTTATGGGGCTCAGGTTCGCATCTCGCGGGGACGCGCTGGCTCTTTTTGGGTCGAGTTGTTGAGTAACCTGATAAACACATATAGAACGGTTACGGGATATGAACGTAACTTGTCAATTGGCCTTGAAGGGGTTATCACTGATTTGTGTTCAGGGCGCTCGGCGGGACCGATGCGCGATTGGAGTTACGATGACCCCTGCGATCTTTGTCGGTGACGCGCTCGGCCTGGATTTCCTCAATTCGATCGCGACGCCGCTCGATACCCCTGTCGACTGGATCAAGGATGGCGAGGGGTTGCTGGATTGGGTCGAACAGGCGCGGCTGGCGCCGTCCGAAGCGCTTGGAGACATGCGCAAGCAAGCTCTCCCGGGCGAACTCGACAAGGTCGCCGACCAGGCACGCCGCCTAAGGGAATGGTTTCGCGGGTTCGTGCGCGAACATAAGGGGCGTCCGCTGGCCGCGCAGGATCTTGCGCAATTGGAGCCGCTCAACCGCCTGCTCGAGCGCGACGAGAGCTTTACCCGGATCGTCGTCCTAGCCGATAAGGACATGCCTGCGGGTAGCGAGATTCCTTATCGGCTTCAGATGGCCCGCAAATGGCGCTCGCCCGAGGCGCTTCTGCTGCCGATCGGCGAAGCGCTGGCGCGGTTCGTCTGCAGCGAGGATTTCTCACATGTGAAAGCCTGCGAGGGTCCGGCCTGCACGCTGCTGTTCGTCGACCACACCCGCGGCCATCGGCGCCGCTGGTGCAGCATGGCGCAGTGCGGCAACCGGGCAAAGCAGGCCGCGCATCGTCACCGCGTCAAGGCGCATCACGATTAGCAGCGACGGCTTCTGCAAAAATTGGACCGACGCCGTGAAGCTGGCGGCTCTGCGCCGCCAGCCCTCGATGGCATCACGGCGCCACGTTCACATGACCCTTCATGTTGGGGTGGAAGCGGCAGAAATAGTCGACCGCTCCCGCCGCCTTCAGTGTCAGGCTCGCCGATTTCTTCGGCGGGATCATCACCTCCCAGCCGCCCTTGACGGTGGCCGTATGGGCAAACACGTCCATGTTGACCCACTCGATCGTGTCGCCGACCTTCGCCTCGACGGTCGCCGGCGAAAAGACGAGCTTGTCGATGGTGACCTCTATGGTTGCGGCCGCCGCCGGCGCCGCCATAAGCGTCAGAGCGGCCACCCATGGCAGATGGATCAAGGCGCCCGCTTTCATTTCAGCATGCCGGCGACATGTTCGGCGTGCTGCTCATGCCCCTGGAAGATCTTGAGGCCGGTCTCGAGCAGGCTCTTCAATTCGGCATTGCTGGCCGAAGGGATGAGCAGCGTTTCGAGCGCGCCATTGACCTGCTTGTGATAGGCGACTTCATTCTCGATATAGGCCTTGTCGAAAGCCGCGCCCTTCAGCTTGGCGAGTTTGGCGTGTTCTTCTTCCGCCGCCTTGGTCAGCGCCTGGCTGGTGGCGTTGTCCTCGGGCTTCACCTTGAGCTTTTTGACCAGATCGAGCGCCTGCTTGTTCACCGCCTCATGGTCGCGCTCCATGTCCTTGGCGAAGGCGACGACCTCCTTGTTCTTCGATGTCTTGATCGCCTGCTTGGCCGCCTCGATGTCGAGGACGCCGGCTGTGTAGGCGATATGGGCGATCTGCGGGTCGGTCGGCTTGTCCGCGGCCTGCGCGAACGGAGCAGCGCTGACGAAAAGCAGGGCGGCAAGGGCGGCGGTATATCGGGTGAACATGGCATCCTCCTTCGCCCGGCCGCGAGGAAGCGCCGGGCTTACATTTCCAGTTGACGTCGATTGGATGCGCGGCCGGGAAAAACGTTCCCGCAAAATCGCGACGGGATCATTCCAGGCCCAGCCGCCCCATCACGGCCTTGGTCAACCGCTCGCAGCGGCGGCCGGCGAAGGGGAAGGCGTCGAGCAGGACCGGGCCGATCTCGTCGTCCAGCGCCTTGCGCAACAGGCTACGCGCCCGGTGCAGCCTTGTCTTGACGGTCTCCGGCCGCACGCCGAGCAGATCGGCGGTTTCCTCCATGCTCAGGCCCTCGATGACGCGGGCCACGAAGACCATGCGGTAGATGTCGGGAAGGCTGTCGGTCGCCCGTTCGACAAGTGCGAGAATCTGCCGCTGCGCCATCGTCCGCTCCGGGTCGTCGCTGGGGTTGAGGGGAAAGCGGATGATTTGCGCTTCCGGATTTTCGGGCATCGCCACGGTGCGGCGCCTCTTGCGCAGGCGGCCGAGCGCTTCGTTGATGACGATGCGCGACAGCCAGGTGGCGAGCGAAGAGTCGCCGCGAAATGTCGCCAGATTGGCGAAGGCGCGGACATAGGCCTCCTGGACGACGTCCTCGGCTTCGGCGTCGTTGCGCAGTATTCCGCGCGCGATGCGGTAGAGCCGCTGGTTGTATGTCTTGATGATCGTGCGGAAGGCGCCCGCGTCGCGCGCCAGGGCTCGCTGTACAAGCATCAAGTCGCCGGAAAGAGCCTCCGCCACCCCGGGCATTTTGACGGGTATTGCGAGCTTGCTCATCGCGACCGGATCTCCCCGAGCAGACGCTTGACTGCACGTTGGACGCGCCCGCCGAAAAAAGGTTCCCGAATTTCGGCAACCTGGCTCCGCTATTTTAAGCCGCCGCCAGTCCTTTGTCTGCGGCCTGCACGCGCGCTGCCGCCGCCAGAAGGTCGGTCTGGGTGATCAGGCCGAGAATGCGCCGCTCACCGTCGACGATGACCACGGCGTGGCTGCGGCCGTCGGTCAATAAGGGAAGCAGGCTCATCGCCGGTGTCTCGGGCGAAGCCGTGCCGGCCTTCGACATCACGCCCTTCACCGTATCGGTCGCCTTCGTCAGCTCCCGCAGGCCGACGGCGCCAACCAGCCTTGCATCCGCGCCGACCACCGGCAAGGTGCGGATGTTGTGATCGAGCAGTTGCTGGCGCGCCTCGTCGGCGGTGGCCTGCTCGGGCACCGAAACCACGTCGCGGGACATGATGTCCTGGCAAAGCAGCGTCCGGTATGAGCGCACCATGGCCTGCAGCTCGACTTGCCTCAGGAGCCGTTCGAGGTCGTTGCGGTCGATGTCGAAGGTTTCGTCGAGCGTGGTCAGCGCCGCGTCGATATCCTCGGGCTGGAAGCCGACGCGCTGCTGCGCCGGCGGATCGGCCGTCCCGTGGCTGTTGGCTGCGGGGGCGGCGACATGCGGGTAGTTGCGCCGCGCCAGCCTGTGGAAAAGCAGGCCGAGCGTGACCAGGATGATCGAATTCAGGGCCACCGGCACGAACGGAAACAGGAAGCCGGCGCTGACTACGGCCGGCCCGCCGAGCACCGCCGTCAGCGCCGCCGCGCCGCCCGGCGGATGCAGGCAGCGCGTGAACGACATGGCCGCGATGGCGAGCGCCACGGCAAGGCCCGAGGCCATGACCGGATCATGGATGAAATGCGCCACCGTCACGCCCACCAGCGCCGATATGGAATTGCCGCCGATGATCGACCAGGGCTGCGCCAACGGGCTCGCGGGCACGGCGAAGAGAAGTACGGCCGAGGCGCCCATCGGCGCCACCAGCAGGGCCACATGCGGGCCGCCGCCCATTGCCAGCCCGCTGATCACGCCGGTCAGCGCGATGCCGATCGTGGCGCCGATACAGGCCAGCAGCCGCTCTCGCAGCGTCGCGCCGGCAAGGATGGGGACAAAAAGACGAAAGGCCATGGCAGGGTTGTGACCAAATGGGATTGGACGAGGGTACCAGTGCAGCACGCAATGCGGCAGAACCCGCGGATTTGAAAGTCAAACAAATCCCGAAAGCAGCGGCCCGGGAGAATAGTATTGCGCGACGCGCAGCAATGGGATGCCGCGAGCGGCTCGCGCTTTGTCATCAGCGCCAAGGCCTTGCGGCTGTCTGCTGATTCTGCCCGGCAGTCGGTCCGTGCGCCGGTTAGGCCGTCGCTGCGGCCAGACCGCGCAAAATGTCGGCTTTCAGGTCGTCTACATCCTCGAGACCGATCTGCAGGCGGATCAACGGGCCTTCATAAGGGCCCTTTGCAACGACGCGGTCGCCAAGCCAGACCGGCACCGCAAGGCTCTCATAGCCGCCCCAGGAATAGCCGAGGCCGAATATCCTGAGCGCGTCGAGGAAAGCGTGCTGCTCCTTCTGGCCGCCGCCGGCGAGCACGATGGAAAAGATGCCGCTCGAACCGCAAAAGTCGCGCTTCCACAGATCGTGGTCCCGGTGGCTGGGAAGGGCAGGGTGGAGCACGCGCGCCACGCCCTTCTGGCCTTCGAGCCACGACGCGATGGCCAGCGCGCTGCGCTGGTGATGCTCAAGGCGCACGCCCATGGTGCGCAGACCGCGCAGCACCTGGTAGACATCGTCGGGTCCCGCGCAGCAGCCGAGCGTGCAGAAGCTCTCGTAGAGCTGCTCCCAGTGGCTCTCATTGGCCGAGACCGTGCCCAGCAGCACGTCGGAATGGCCGGCCGGATACTTCGTCGCCGCGTGGATAGAGATGTCGACGCCGTGGTCGAGCGGCCGGAAATAGAGCGGCGTCGCCCAGGTGTTGTCCATCATCACGATAGCGCCGGCCGCGTGCACCGCCTTGGCGATCGCCGGGATGTCCTGCACCTCGAACGTATTGGAGGCCGGCGATTCCGTGAACACCACCTTGGTGTTGGGCTTGATCAAGGCGGCGATGCCAGCGCCGATACGAGGATCATAGTACTCCACCTCGACGCCGAGCCGCTTCAGCATCGTGTCGGCGAAATTACGGGTCGGATGGTAGACGCTGTCGACAATCAGCAGGTGATCGCCGGCCGATACGAAGGCGAGCAGCGGAATGGTCACCGCCGCAAGGCCCGACGGCACCACGATCGTGCCGGCGGATCCCTCCAGGGCGTCGATGGCCTGGGCAAGGGCGTCCGTCGTCGGCGTGCCGCGCGTGCCGTAGGTGTATTTCTGGCTGCGGCCAGCCATTGCGGCGGCGTTGCGGAACAGCACGGTCGAGGCGTGCACGACAGGCGGATTGACGAAGCCGAAATAGTCGTGAGGGTTGTTGCCCGAATGGGCCAACCGCGTGTTGATGCCCATTTTGCCGAAACCCTGCTCGTTGCCGTCCTTAGCCATTCTTCGTCTTCGCCTTGTTTGACAAGGCGCTAGCCATAGTGCGGCGTCGTGGACCGCGCAACAGCCCAGCCTTCGCCAAGGATAGACTTCGAATATGCCAATTCTCCGGCTGAACGGCATTGTGGCGAGGCCCTGAAACGGGCCGGCCAAGGGGCGGCAATGATTGTCGGCGGAGCCGATCGTGCCCCGGTCAACCTATTGTAGGCTGCTATGAAACATATATAATAGATTTCTAATATTAATCGCCGGATTGCCTCGATCAGATGCTGCCGGACGGTTTTTGGCCGGTTACCTCCTGATCCCCCCGGTCCGGGTATCGCGCTCACAGAGCGCGGCAAGGGGAGGAATGCCATGGCCAAAGTCAAATGGACAATGAAGGCGCGCGAATTCGTCAACTGCAATTGCGCCTATGGCTGCCCATGCCAGTTCAACGCCATGCCCACACACGGCTTCTGTCAGGCGGTTACCGGCATCGAAATCGAGAGCGGGCATCACGGAGCCACCAAACTTGATGGATTGCGGCTCGTCGGGATTTTCCGCTGGCCCGGCGCCATCCATCAGGGCGGCGGCGAAGCAGCGGTGGTTGTCGACGAGAGGGCGAGCGAGGCCCAGCGTGAAGCGCTGCTTCGCATACTCGGCGGACAGGACACCGAACCAGGCGCGACTATATTCGAGGTCTTCTCGACCACGCTGGAGAAATTCCATGACCCGATCTTTGCCCCGATCGACTTCGAGGTCGACGTCGACGCGCGAACCGGACGCCTGCATGTCGAGGGCGTAGCCGACGGTCATGGCGAGCCGATCAAGAATCCGGTCACCGGCGCCGAGCATCGGGCACGCATCGACCTGCCGCACGGCTCCGAATACGCAATGGCCGAGATCGGGCGCGGCTGGACCAAGGCGACAGGCCCGATCAAGTTCGAGGTGGCCGATACGCACAGTCATTTTGCCAATCTGCATCTCACGCAGAGCGGCGTCGTCCATTGAGCTGATCCAATGGGCGACACGGCCTTAGAGGCGGTGCTGCGGCGCGACCGCACGGTCGTGATGACCGCGATCGTCGTGATTGCGGTGCTCGCCTGGGCCTATGTGCTGTGGCTCGCCATCGACATGGCCATGCCCACATCCCCGATGCCGGCTGGAGCGAGCGGCGATATGGCCGCAATGGACATGTCGAATATCGACATGGGTGGCATGGATATGGGCGCCGCCGTGGCGCCCGGTTTCCGGGCCTGGGCACCCGCCGATTTCGCCTTCATCTTCACCATGTGGGCGGTGATGATGGTCGGCATGATGACGCCTTCGGTCGCGCCGCTGCTGCTGCTCTATGCCGGCATCGGCCGCAAGGCGCAGGCGGATGGCCGCCCCATCGCTTCGACCGGATGGTTTTTTACCGGCTATCTCACCGTCTGGATCGTCTTCAGCATCGCCGCGACCGTCGCGCAATGGCTGCTCGGCCGCCTGGCCCTGCTCGACCCCTCGATGGCGACCGACAGCACGATCCTCGGCGGCCTCGTCCTGATCGCCGCCGGCCTCTATCAATGGACGCCGATCAAGGGCGTCTGCTTGCGCCAATGTCAGGGGCCGATCGGGTTCCTGATGAGCCATGGCGGGTTCCGTTCCGCGCCGGTCGGCGCGATTCGGCTAGGTGTCGACCACGGCCTCTATTGTCTGGGCTGCTGCTGGGCGCTGATGGCCCTGCTGTTCGTCGGCGGCGTCATGAACATCCTGTGGATTGCCGGTATCGCCATCCTCGTTCTCCTGGAAAAGATGGCTACGAGCGGGCCGTTGATCTCGCGCATTTCGGGCGCGCTGATGGTGGCCGCCGGCGTGTGGTTGATGTCTCGCGCACTTTGACGGCGCAGATCCGATGACAGTCTTCGGACTTGCCAATTCATCCGGTATCCAGATCAGGGACGCCAAGCTCGTGCCAGTTATGGATTTCGCCGCTGACCCGCATTTGCGATGAATGCGCTTTGCCGACTTTATTAGCGCCGTGACTAAATTGCGGCTGCGTTTGTCTGCAATTCGGGCATTTCAGGCAATCGATTTTCAAAGACGTTCGGATTCGGTCATTTCCCTTGACCTCACAGGAATTATCGCCTTCGATGCTGTTCGTGAATGGGAGGCGGCGCGTCGCTTACGATGCGGGATTCCGGGAATGGGCTGGAATGGGAGCTGCGTTCACACGGGAAAAAAGATCAGGTTTTGCCTGAAAACAGAAAAGGGTCTGTGGGTCATGAAACATATTGCTATCGGCATCCTTGGCGCCGCTACGCTCGGGTTTATGGGGTCGGCCGCGTCGGCGACGACGCTCGACACCGTCAAGGCGAAGGGCTTCATCCAATGCGGTGTCTCGACGGGTCTGGCCGGTTTCTCGGCGCCCGACGACAAGGGTGACTGGCAGGGCATCGACGCGGATTTCTGCCGCGCTGTCGCGGCCGCCGTCTTCGGTGACGGCACCAAGGTCAAGTTCACCCCGCTCAGCGCCAAGGAGCGCTTCACCGCGCTGCAGTCCGGCGAGGTCGACATCCTGTCGCGCAACACCACCTGGACCATCAATCGCGACACGGCGCTTGGCCTGAATTTTATCGGCACGACCTACTATGACGGCCAGGGCTTCATGATCAACGCCAAGAAGCTGCCTGGCGTCAATTCGGCGCTCCAGCTCTCGGGCGCGGCCGTGTGCGTGCAGAGCGGCACCACCACCGAGCTCAACCTCGCCGACTACTTCAAGGCGAACAAGATGGAGTACAATCCGGTCGTCTTCGAGAAGCTCGAAGAGGTCAACGCCGCCTATGACGCCGGCCGCTGCGATGTCTACACCACGGACCAGTCGGGCCTTTACGGTATCCGCCTGACGCTGGGCTCGCCGGCCGATCACGTCGTGCTGCCCGAGATCATCTCCAAGGAGCCGCTCGGACCGGCGGTGCGCCAAGGCGACGACCAGTGGTACCACATCGTCAAGTGGACGTATTTCGCGCTGCTTGACGCCGAGGAACTCGGCATCACAAAGGCCAATGTCGATGAAATGAAGAACTCGGCCAGCCCGGAGATCAAGCGCGTTCTCGGCCAGGAAGCCGACACCAAGATCGGCACCGATCTCGGCGTCTCCAATGACTGGGTCGTCAATATCGTCAAGGCCGTCGGCAATTACGGCGAAATGTTCGATCGCAATGTCGGCTCGGGCAGCCCGCTCAAGATCGCGCGCGGCATCAATGCGCTGTGGACCAAGGGCGGCCTGCAATACGCTCCGCCGATCCGCTGACCGAAATGTGATCCGGAAGGCAGATATCTGCCTTCCGGTTTCTCTTTTCAGGGGACGGGCACATGGCATCGCAGGAAGTTCTTCGCGAGGAGTCCAGCAGGGCTTCCTTCATCAATGACCCGAAGATACGCAGTCTCTTCTTCCAGACGCTGGTCGTCATCGTTCTGTTCGGCTCCGTCTGGTGGATCGTGCAGAACGTCATCGACAATCTGCAGCGCCTGCACATCGCTTCCGGCTTCGGTTTTCTGAGGGGCAGAGCCGGGTTCGACATTTCGGATACGCCGATCGCCTATACGTCGGACTCGACCTATGGCCGCGCCATCGTCGTCGGCCTGATCAACACCATCATCGTCGCCGTGGCCGGCATCATCACCGCCACAATCATCGGCTTCGTCATCGGCATCGGCCGCCTGTCGCAGAACTGGCTGATCCAGAAGATCTGCACGGTCTATGTCGAGATCTTCCGCAACATCCCGCCGCTGCTGGTCATCTTCTTCTGGTATTCCGGCGTGCTTGCCGTGCTGCCGGCGCCGCGTGACAGCTATCATCTGCCCTTCGGCTCCTTCCTCAACCAGCGCGGCTTCTACTTTCCCCGCGCAGTCTGGGGCGAGGGTTCCTGGCTGATCTTCGTCGCCCTCCTTGTCGGCATCGCCATGGCCTGGTTCGTCGCCCGCACGGCGCGTCAGCGGCAGATGGCGACCGGCCAGCAATTTCCGGTGTTCTGGACCTCGGTGGCGCTGATCGTCGGCCTGCCGGTGCTCGCCTATGTGCTGAGCGGCTTTCCGCTCAGCTTTGATCTTCCCAAACAATCGACCTTCAATCTGACCGGCGGCTTTCAGGTCAAGCCGGAGTTCCTGTCGCTCTATCTGGCGCTGTCCTGCTACACGGCCGCCTTCATCGCCGAAATCGTGCGCGCCGGCATCAGGGGCGTCAGCAAGGGCCAGACCGAGGCGGCCGCGGCACTTGGGCTGCGGTCCGGGTCGATCTTGCGGCTGGTTGTGGTGCCGCAGGCCATGCGTATCGTCATCCCGCCGCTGACCAGCCAGTATCTCAACCTGACCAAGAACTCCTCGCTGGCGATCGCCATCGGCTATCCCGACCTGACGGCGACCGCCGGCACGGTGCTGAACCAGACCGGACAGGCGGTCGAAGGCGTGCTGATCATGATGATCGCCTATCTCATACTCAGCCTGGTGACCTCCGCCGTCATGAACGTGGTCAACGCCAGAATGGCGCTGGTGGAGAGGTAGAGCCATGCAGGAACACGATATGTCCTGGGTGCGCACCGAAATGGCCTTGGCGCAGCCTGCACCGGCCAGCGTCAGCGGCCCCGGCGCCTGGGTGCGCAGGAACCTGATCGGTTCGGTTGGCGACACCATCCTCACGATCCTCGGCATCGTCATCGTCGCCTGGGTTCTGCCGCAGATCATCAACTGGGCGTTCATCAACGCCGTGTGGACAGGGCCGGACCGCACCGTCTGCGCGACCGTCGCGCAAGGCGGCATTCAGCCGGATGGCTGGAGCGGCGCCTGCTGGGCCTTCGTCAATGCCAAGTTCGGCCAGTTCATGTTCGGAACCTATCCGGTCGAGGAGCGCTGGCGGCCGATCTTGGTCGCCATCCTGTTCACCGCGCTGCTGGTGCCGATGCTGATCCCGCGTGTGCCGCGCAAGGGATTGAACGCCATCCTGCTGTTCCTGGTACTGCCGATCGTCTCGTTCTTCCTGCTGGTCGGCGGCGTATTCGGCCTGCCGCATGTCGAAACCTCGCGCTGGGGCGGGCTGCTGATCACGCTGAGCCTTTCCTTCGTCGGCATCGCGGTGTCGCTGCCGCTGGGAACCGTGCTGGCGCTCGGCCGGCGCTCCAAGATGCCCATCGTCAAGATGTTGTGCGTGGTCTTCATCGAAGCCGTGCGCGGCATCCCGCTGATCACCGTTCTGTTCTTCGTCAGCGTCATGCTGCCGCTGTTCCTGCCGGCCGGCGTCACCTTCGACAAATATTTGCGGGCGCTGATTGGCGTGTCGCTGTTTGCCGCCGCCTACATGGCCGAAGTGGTGCGCGGCGGGCTGCAGGCTATTCCGAAAGGCCAGTATGAGGGCGCCGATTCGCTCGGCCTCGGTTACTGGCAGAAGATGGGACTGATCGTGCTGCCGCAGGCGCTGAAGCTTGTCATTCCCGGCATCGTCAACACCTTCATCGGCATGTTCAAGGACACCAGCCTGGTCCTCATCATCTCGATGTTCGACCTGCTCGGTATCGTGAAGCAGAATTTTTCCGACGCCAACTGGGCAACGGCGCAGACCGCAAAATCCGGTCTCGTCTTCGCCGCCTTTGTCTTTTGGCTGTTCTGCTTCGGCATGTCGCGCTATTCAATGTACACCGAACGCCGGCTCGACACCGGCCACAAACGCTAACAAAAGAATAAGGGGACCCGTCATGGCCACCGAAAACGCCGTCAGCGC
Organism: Mesorhizobium sp. 131-3-5; assembly: GCF_016756575.1. Classification (NCBI taxonomy): domain Bacteria; kingdom Pseudomonadati; phylum Pseudomonadota; class Alphaproteobacteria; order Hyphomicrobiales; family Phyllobacteriaceae; genus Mesorhizobium; species Mesorhizobium sp. 131-3-5. The sequence continues at coordinate 5,098,213 of NZ_AP023254.1, read as the reverse complement.
CGAAGAGATCAAGGTCAACGCCGCCAAGATGCACATCTCGACCACCGATGTCGCCATCGACATCATCGCCATGCACAAATGGTATGGCGAGTTCCATGTGCTGAAGGACATCAACCTCAAAGTGATGCGCGGCGAACGCATCGTCATCTGCGGCCCGTCGGGCTCCGGCAAATCGACGATGATCCGCTGCATCAACCGGCTGGAAGAGCATCAGAAGGGCAAGATCATCGTCGATGGCAAGGAGTTGACCAACGATCTGAAAAAGATCGACGAGGTGCGCCGCGAGGTCGGCATGGTGTTCCAGCACTTCAACCTGTTCCCGCATCTGACCATCCTGGAGAACTGCACGCTTGCGCCGATCTGGGTGCGCAAGACACCGAAGAAACAGGCCGAGGAAATCGCCATGCATTTCCTCAAGCGCGTGAAAATCCCGGAGCAGGCCAACAAATATCCGGGCCAGCTGTCCGGCGGCCAGCAGCAGCGCGTGGCCATCGCGCGTTCGCTGTGCATGAACCCTCGCATCATGCTGTTCGATGAGCCGACCTCGGCGCTCGACCCGGAAATGATCAAGGAAGTGCTGGAGACCATGGTTGGTCTGGCCGAGGAAGGCATGACCATGCTGTGCGTCACCCACGAAATGGGCTTTGCCCGCAAGGTCGCCAACCGGGTGATCTTCATGGATCAGGGCCAGATCGTCGAGCAGAACACGCCGGCCGAGTTCTTCGACCACCCGCGCCACGAGCGCACGAAATTGTTCCTCAGCCAGATCCTGCACTGAGCGGTTCCAAACTGAGCGCAAGAGCCCGGCCGCAACGCGGCCGGGCTCTTTGCTTGTGGAACGGGTGATGCGATTGGCGGCGGGGGCGTCATCGATGAGAAAAGTCCTGCGTTTCCTCTCCATGGTGCTGGCCGCGATCGTGCTTGCGGCGACCCTCGGCACGCTGGTGCCGCGCCCGCTCTGGCCGGCGGCGTCGGCGGGCGAGGGCACGCGGCATATACTGGTGCTGAAGAACCCGATCCATACCGATATCGCCATTCCAGTGGACGACGCCGTACGCAAGCGCTTCCACTTCCTGGTGGACGCCGGGCTGCCGTCAGATGCGCCCGAGGTGCGCTACATCGTCTTCGGCTGGGGCGGCCGCGCCTTCTATCTGGAAACACCGACGTGGTCGCAGCTCAAGGCCGTTCCGGTGATGAAGGCGCTGACCCTCGACGCCTCGGTCATGCATGTCGATGTCGCCGGCGCTATCGTCGAACCGCATCCCGATGTCGCCGGCTTCGACATTGGTGATGATCAGTTCACGGCCTTGCTTGATTTTATCGCAGCCAGTTTTCAGCAGGGGCCTGGCGGCCCGATCGTCATCGAGAATGCGGCCTACTCCAGCTTCGACCGCTTCTACGAGGCGAACGGTCATTTCAACGCACTGGTCGGCTGCAACACTTGGACCGCCGCCGCGTTGCGCACCGCCGGCCTGCGGACCGGCTGGTGGAACCCGTTGCCGGTGTCGCTGGGATGGTCGTTGCGGCTGTATAATTAGCTAATCGGCTTTACGGTCCTGCTTCATCACATATTCGCGCAATGCCTTATTGATCGCGCTTTGATAACCGCGACCATCGGGCTCGCGCCCCTTGAACCATGCGACTAGATCAGAGTCGACGTCCTACCGCCTGACGACCCTCTGCTCCTCCCAGCCATAAAGCCAGTCGAGGTCGGCGGCGAGCTTCTCCGCAGGCCGTGCCGCCAGCACCACATTGCGGGCCAGTGCCACCGGACCTCGGGCGTGCCAGGCAAGCCGGTTGAGCGCACCGCGCTTGAGGACCCTCTCCACGCGCGGCCGCCGCAGATTTTCCCAGATGGTGAGGCTCTGTCGCGGATCGGCGGGAAAGTCGGTGACCAGAGTGGCGAGCGTCGCTGCATCCTCGATCGCCATTGCCGCGCCCTGTGCAGCGAACGGCGTCATCGCATGCGCGGCATCGCCGATCAGCGCGATGCCGGCTGGCATTGTCCAGGGCTGCTTCTGCTCCACGGTATGCAGCGGCCAGGTCAGCCACGGGCCGGCCTGTTCCACCAGCTTCACGAGTCCTGGCGCGGTGCCGCGCATGGCGGCGGCGAGGATGCCGGGATCGGCACGGCCGGACCACCCCTCGGCGATGCGCTCGCCTTTGGTGAACGCGACGAGATTGAAGGCGTCGCCCTTGCTGACGGGATAGGCGACCATATGGAAACCCGGATGCAGGAAAGTCGTGACGCAATCGGCCGCGCCGATCGCGGCAAAGGCTTGCCCGGCACCGCTGTCGGCCGCGACGGTGGTGCGCCAGGCCAGCTCTCCCGAAAAACGGCTTCTTGGCGATGCCATCCTTTTTGCATCGACAAGCCCGCGTACCGACGACCAGACGCCATCGGCGCCGACCAGCAAGGAGCCCTGTTCCTCTGCCGTCTTGCCGCCGATCTCGACGGTCGCCGTCACACCACGGCTGCCAGTCGCAATTTTTTCGACGCGCGCCCCGAGCGTGAGATGGATATCAGGCATCTCTGCCGCACACGCCATCAGCGCACTCTGCAGATCTGCCCGGTGCGCGACGAGATAGGGAGCGCCCCAGCGGCTTTCACCCGATTGTCCCAACGGCACACGCGCCAATTGGCGTAACGTCCTGGCATCCTTGAGCATCACGGCCTCCGGCCGCACCGCCGCCGGCAGCAGCCGGTCGAGCACGCCGAGGTCACGCAGGATGCGTGTCGCGTTGGGAGAAAGCTGGAGGCCGGCGCCTACGGCTTCCAGGCGCGGCGCTTGCTCGAACACCTGCACGGGATAGCCGCGTCTGGCAAAAGCAAGTGCCGCGGTCAGCCCGGCGACGCCCGCTCCGGCGATGACGATTTGCCGGGAGCGCTGGTCGTCCATCAGGTCCGTCGGGAAAGAATCAAGCGGCCTGGTCGATGTAGAGGCAGCCTGCCGGCAGCGTTTCCGTTGCCTTCAGCTTCGGCGAGTAGCGATAGAGCGTCGAGCAATAGGGGCAGACTTTTTCATTGTCGTCGCCCATGTCGAGAAACACATGCGGGTGGTCGAAAGGCGGATTGGCGCCCGTGCACATGAATTCCTTGACCCCGATGTCGATCGCCGGATGGCCGGCATCGTTCTGGAAATGGGGAATGGAACCGCCTGCCATCGTCGTCTCCTTAACGCAGTCTCGCATGCATCTGGATCATAACAGGTCTCTTTGCAAGATCGATGAAATGAAACTGTCGCAAAAGCCTGTCAGAGGATAAGTTGAGCCGGTTAAGCGTGTGACCGCGGATGCCAAGCGATTCCGCGACTGATAACGCTTTACGAAGGCATGTTAGAGCGTTCATCGCCATCTGGCGGCGCTCCAAGGGAACGGTTGTGGGCAGGGACAATGAACGAACTGAAGCCGGTGCAGAGCGAATTCGTCAATGTCGAGGTGGCCAGTTCAGAGGGCGGCAACCCGGATCGCTTCGTCAACCGTGAGTTTTCCTGGCTGCAATTCAATCGTCGCGTTCTCGAGGAATCGCTGAACACCCACCATCCGCTGCTGGAGCGCGTTCGCTTCCTGTCGATCTCGGCGGCCAATCTCGACGAATTCTTCATGGTGCGCGTTGCCGGCCTCGCCGGCCAGGTGCGCGAAGGAATCACGCTGAAAAGCCCCGACGGCCGCACCCCCGAACAGCAGCTCGAACAGCTGCTGCGCGAGGTCGAGCGGCTGCAGGAAGATCAGCAGAAGAGCCTTTCGGCTCTGACGGTGCTGCTCAACAAGGAAGGCATCGAGAGCATTACGCGCGATGCGCTGACCAAGGACGAGAAGGTCTGGCTGGAAGAGCATTTCCAGGACCAGGTGTTTCCGGTGCTGACCCCGCTGTCGATCGACCCGGCGCATCCGTTCCCGTTCATTCCCAACCTCGGCTTCTCGATGGCGCTGCAGCTGCGCCACCGCAAGAATGGCGAGGAGATGAGCGCGCTTCTGCGCCTGCCGGTGGCGCTGAAGCGCTTCATCCGGCTTCCCGATCGCAAGCACCATGTTCGCTTCATCCCGCTGGAGGAGGCGGTCGGTCTCTATATCGGTAAGCTGTTCCCCGGCTACGAGGTCAAGGGCTCCGGCACATTCCGTATCATCCGCGACAGCGATATCGAGGTCGAGGAAGAGTCGGAAGATCTGGTGCGCCTGTTCGAGACGGCGCTTAAGCGGCGGCGCCGTGGCTCGGTGATCCGCATCGAGTTCGACAGGCTGATGCCTGGGGAATTGCGCGATTTCGTGGCCGGCGAGCTCGGCGTCTCGTCGAGCCGCATCAGCGTCTTGACCGGTCCGCTGGCGCTCAGCCAGATCTCCGAGATCGTCGCTGTTCCCCGCGACGACCTGAAATTCACGCCCTACAATCCCCGCTTTCCCGAACGCATCCGCGAGCATGGCGGTGACTGCTTTGCCGCTATCCGCGAGAAGGACATCATCGTCCACCACCCCTACGAATCCTTCGACGTCGTCGTGCAGTTCCTGCGCCAGGCCATGGCCGATCCCGAAGTGGTGGCGATCAAGCAGACCCTTTACCGAACCTCCAACGACAGCCCGATCGTGCGCGCGCTGGTCGACGCGGCCGAAGCCGGCAAGTCGGTGACCGCGTTGGTCGAGCTAAAAGCGCGCTTCGACGAGGAGGCCAACATCCGCTGGGCGCGCGACCTCGAGCGCGCAGGCGTGCAGGTCGTGTTCGGATTCCTCGAATTGAAGACCCACGCGAAAATGTCGCTGGTGGTGCGGCGCGAGGACGGCAAGCTGCGCAACTACGTGCATCTGGGCACCGGCAACTACCATCCGGTCACCGCGCGTATCTACACCGACCTGTCCTTCTTCACCACCGATCCGACGATCGCCCGCGACGTTGCCCAGCTGTTCAATTTCATCACCGGCTATGCCGAGCCGACCGCCGAAATGCGGCTGGCTATCTCGCCATTCACGCTGCGCAACCGCATCCTGCAGCACATTTCCGACGAAGTCGCCCATGCGCTGGAGGGAAAGCCGGCGCGCATCTGGATGAAGATGAACGCGCTGGTCGACCCGATCATCATCGACGCGCTCTATGATGCCAGCCGCGCCGGGGTTGAGATCGACCTCGTCGTGCGCGGCATATGCTGCCTGCGGCCGCAGGTGCCGGGCCTGTCGGAAAACATCAGGGTCAAGTCGATCGTCGGCCGCTTCCTCGAACACAGCCGCATCTATTGTTTTGGCAATGGCTATGGCCTGCCCTCAGACGAGGCGATCGTCTATATCTCCTCCGCCGACCTGATGCCGCGCAATCTCGACCGTCGCGTCGAGACCATGGTGCCGATCACCAATCCAACTGTGCATGAACAGGTTTTGGGCCAGATCATGCTGGGCAATATCATGGACAATCAGCAAAGTTTCGACGTATTGGCTGATGGAACCTCCCGGCGCGTGGTGCTTGAGGAGGGCGAGGAACCGTTCAACGCGCAGGAATATTTCATGACCAATCCGAGCCTGTCGGGACGGGGTGACGCGCTGAAGTCGCACGCGCCCAAGCGCATTGCGCAGTTCAAGCGCCGCAAGAAGAACGCTGCAGCGTCCACCTGATGCTGTCTGATTCCCAGGGCCGGCTGCAGGACCGCCGACCGCTATCCATCATCGACATCGGGTCGAATTCGATCCGCCTCGTCGTCTATGAGGGGCTGGCGCGCTCGCCGACCATGCTGTTCAACGAAAAGATGCTCGCCGGTCTTGGCCGTGGCATCGTTTCGACCGGAAAGCTCGACCCCGAGGCGGTGACCCGCTCGATGGAAGAGTTCCGCCGCTTTCGCGCGCTGTCCGATCAGGCGGGCGCCGAGCATATGTATGTCTTGGCCACGGCAGCCGCGCGCGAGGCGATCAACGGTCCCGATTTCATCCATCGCGCCGAAGAGGTCCTCAAGACCGAGATCCGCGTGATCAGCGGCCGCCAGGAAGCCTACTATTCGGCGCTCGGCGTCATCTCCGGCTTCCACCCGGCCAATGGCATCGCCGGCGATCTGGGCGGCGGCAGTCTCGAACTGGTCGACGTCAATGGCGAGGCGATCGGCGACGGCATAACGCTGCCGCTCGGCGGCCTGCGCCTGCAGGACATGGCGAAGAACTCGCTTGCCCAGGCACAGAAGATCGCGCGCGACGAACTGGCGCGCGCGAAGCTGTTGAAAGGCGGGCAGGGCCGGCCCTTCTACGCCGTCGGCGGCACCTGGCGAAACCTCGCCCGCCTGCACATGGAGATGACCAACTACCCGCTTGGCGTCATGCACCACTACGAGATGTCGGCCGACAGCGCGACGAATTTTCTCAAGCAGGTGGCCAAGGCCGAGATCGAGAAGGTCAAGGGGATCGAGGGCGTCTCGAAGAACCGCCGCTCGCTGCTGCCCTATGGCGCCATCGTGCTGCAGGAGATCATGGCGGCGATGCAGCCGTCGAAGATCATCGTCTCGGCGCTCGGCGTGCGCGAAGGCTTCCTCTATTCGCTGCTCGACGAGGCCGAGCAGAAGGCCGATCCGTTGATCTCGGCGTCCGAGGAACTCGCCCGTTTGCGCTCGCGCTCGTTCACCCATGCGCATGAATTGGTCGACTGGACGGCCAAATCCTTCGCGGCCTTCGGCATCGACGAGACCGAGGACGAGGCGCGCTACCGCCACGCTGCCGCATTGCTGGCCGACATCGGCTGGCGCGCGCACCCGGAATATCGGGGCAGGCAATCGCTCAACATCATAGCGCACGCCTCTTTCTTCGGCGTCGACCATCCCGGCCGGGCCTTCCTGGCTTTGGCCAACGCCTATCGTCACGACGGCATCTTCAACGAATCCATCGCACCTGAAATCAAGGCGCTGGCTACGCCGCGCTATCTCGAGCGGGCTCGCGTGCTGGCGGCGATGATGCGGGTGGTCTACCTGCTGACGGCCTCGATGCCCGGCATCATGCCTAGGCTGAAATGGGAGCAGCGCGCCAACGGCGTGCTGGCGCTGGTGTTGCCGGCATCGCTCTCCGATCTCTATGGCGAGCGGCCGGCCGGCCGCCTGGCGCAGTTGGCTCGGATCACCAACCGCAGGCTCGTGCTGGCGGTGGAGGGTGGACCGAGCGTGTCGGTCAAATAGGGCGTTCTTGCTGACTGAGGCTCAGGTTACGTCAGCACCGATAGCGAAACCGCGCCCGTCCGCCGACCAGGCGCCGGCGCCGGCCATGGCCAGCGCCAGGAAGCCGCCTGATATCGCAATGTCCTTCATCAGCATCTGCTGGTGCAGGAAGGCGAGCATCGCATCGCCGGCCCCTTGGCCGTGATGGCCGATGAAGCCGGCAACGACGCAGAAGGCCGCCAACAGCAGCGCCACGATCCGTGTCTGAAACCCGATGAGGATCAGCAAGCCGGCGATCAGCTCGAACAGGCCCGTGCCCCAGGCGGCGAGCGTCGGCAGCGGCAGGCCGAGGCCGGCAAAATAATCGGATGTGCCGGCAATGTTGGCGAGCGCCTGGAAGCCGGATGGTACGAACAGCACGGCAAACAGCAGTCGCGAAACCAGAAGCAATGCATCGCGGGTCATGGCCACCTCCCTTGCCGGCGCCCTCTGGGCTCGAGCCGGCTGCCCGAAGTCTACGCCTGTGAGGCCTCCGCCGAAACCGGACCGGCTATTCCAGACAACGAAAAAGCGGCGCGGAAAATTCCGCGCCGCTTTGTCGAGGCTTGGGAGGGAAGGTTCAGCCGCGCTTGGCGTCGATCGAATAGGCGCCGGCGCCCGATGAGGCCAGCAGCAGGAAGCCGCCGGTGATGGCGAGGTTCTTGAGGAACTGGATCATCTGCATCTGGTCGGCCCAGCCGGTATGGGCGACCAGCCCGGTGGCGACGGTGAAGATCGCGAGCACCCAGGCAGCGACACGGGTCTGGAAACCGACGAGGATGGCGAGGCCGCCGAGCAGTTCAATCAGGCCAACGACCACAGCCGTTGCGGTCGGAGCGGGCAGGCCGAGGCCGCCAAAGTAGGCAGCGGTGCCGGAAATGGCGGTGAGCTTGCCGAAACCGGAAAGCAGGAAAATGACCGCGAGCAGGATGCGGCCAAGCAGGATGGTGACAGAGCTGTTGGACGCGGTGCCGGCGCCTGCGGCGGAAGTGTTGATGGACATGGTGTCTCTCCGAATGGGTTGAATGACCCTGAGATAGACGATGCCGACTGTTCACCAAAGCCGCTGATGCGGCGACACATTGTTCACAGGTTATCCGTTTCCGTGAACGGCGAAACAGCGCGAAATTCGTATCGGGTGATGCGGGGGCGGGAGTAAATTCTCCCGCCGAAAAGCACCTTACCCCGGATGCGTCATGTCCTCCGGGCGCACCAGCCGGTCATAATCGGCCTCGCTGACCAGCCCCGTGGCCAGCGCTTCCTCGCGCAGCGTGGTGCCGTTCTTATGCGCCGTCTTGGCGATCTTGGCGGCGTTGTCGTAGCCGATGGTAGGCGCCAGCGCCGTCACCAGCATCAGCGAGCGGTTCAGTGATTCCCGTATATTGTCCTCCCGCGCGACGATGCCGACGACGCAATTGTCGGTGAAGGAGACCGATGCATCGGCAAGCAACTGCACCGACTGCAGGAAGTTGTAGGCCATCAGCGGATTGTAGACATTGAGCTCGAAATGGCCCTGGCTGCCCGCGAAGGTCAGCCCCGCATTGTTGCCGAACACCTGTACGCAGACCTGCGTCATCGCCTCGCACTGGGTCGGATTGACCTTGCCCGGCATGATCGAGGAGCCGGGTTCGTTTTCCGGCAGCGACAATTCGCCGAGGCCCGAGCGCGGGCCTGAACCGAGGAAGCGGATGTCGTTGGCGATCTTGAAGAGTGCTGCCGCCGCCGCGCTGATGGCGCCGTGCGAGAACACCATGGAATCATGTGCCGCGAGCGCCTCGAACTTGTTCGGCGCGGTGACGAAAGCGATGCCGGTGATGGCGGCGATGCGATCGGCCACCTTTTCAGCAAAACCGACTGGCGCGTTAAGGCCGGTGCCGACGGCGGTGCCGCCTTGCGCCAGTTCCTGCAGGCCGGGCAGCGTCATTTCGATGCGCTTGATCGACGAGGCGACCTGCGCCGCATAGCCGGAAAATTCCTGGCCCAGCGTCAGCGGCGTGGCATCCTGCGTATGGGTGCGGCCGATCTTGATGATGTGATTGTAGGCCCGGGCCTTGGCGTCCAGCGCCTTGTGCAGATGATGCAGCGCCGGGATGAGATGATGGACGACCTGCTCTGCGCAGGCGATATGCATGGCCGTCGGATAGGTGTCGTTCGACGACTGGCTCATATTGACGTGGTCGTTTGGGTGCACCGGCTTCTTCGAGCCCATCGCCCCGCCCAGCATCTCGATCGCCCGGTTGGAGATCACCTCATTGGCGTTCATGTTGGACTGCGTGCCCGAGCCGGTCTGCCAGACCACCAGCGGGAAATGATCATTGAGCTTGCCGTCGATCACTTCCTGGGCGGCGTCGACGATCGCCTTGCCGACGACCGGATCGAGCCGCTTCATCTCCATGTTCACTTCGGCCGCGGCGCGCTTGACCACTCCCAGCGCACGCACGATCGAAGCCGGCTGCTTTTCCCAGCCGATCTTGAAATTACCCAGGGAACGCTGCGCCTGGGCGCCCCAATAACGGTCGGCGGCAACCTCGATGGGGCCGAACGTATCGGTTTCGGTTCTGGTCTTTGCAGCGGTCACGGGTCTCTCCTTGTCGAAGTCGGCAACGGCGTATCGCGTTGCACAAATGGCTTCAAGCGGAGATTGCGCGCGAGACGGATGCAAATCGGTTGAAGGAACGCCTCCGCCTTCTCCCGTAAGGAAAGAGTGCGGAGGCGCGCGTCGGCTTGCCGAGGTGAATGTCCTGAACGACCAATCAGGCCAGCGCATGATGCCGAAAAGTGTGAAGCGGTTTTCGGATGACATCCGCCTCTATCTCTTTGAGTTAGAGGCAGATTCAGATTTCAGGTCGATTCGACCTGAAATCATCCTGCTCTAGCGGCGGACCAACAACGTCGATGCCATTCTTTGCGCAGAGCTGCACCAGTGCCGCGATGAGTTCCGGCGTCGGTTCCATTTGCGGCGGCAACTCCGGCTGTTTGGCGGGGCGGCCCGCCTGACGCAGAAGCGTTTCGAAATCCGCACCGCGTGTGATGGTCAGGGTGTTCGCCCCTTCGCGCGACTCAACCCGGTAGGTGTGCGGCAGGCCTTTCGGTGCAATGACGGTTTCGCCGGCGTCCGCGATGCGTTCGCGGCCGTCGATCTGAAAGCGCAATCTTCCGTCCAGGATGTGAAACACTTCGTCTTCCCGACGATGCACATGCAGCGGCGGAGAGTCGCCGTAAGGCATGCGATGCTCGACGACGCAGATGCCGTCTTCTCCTGCGGTCGATGAGACGTGGATCGCGACAAGCGTGTTGTTGAACCAGAGGAGTTCCTTGCCTGTGATGGTCCCGGGGGTCATTGTCATGGCTGTCTGATCCTTCTGTTGCCTGTGCCGACTGGGCTGTGCCGACGACGACCTAACCAAAGACATGCCGGCAACGGAAATCGAATGATCGTATGGGGCGAATTGATCTGATGAATTTGAACGCGCTCGACCTCAATCTCGTCAAGGTGTTCGACGCACTCCTGCGGGAAAGAAGCGTCACGCGTGCCGGCGAGCAGATCGGCCTCAGCCAGCCAGCCGTCAGCGCTGCGCTCAATCGCTTGCGGTATATCCTCAACGACCAGTTGTTCGTGCGACGCGGCAATGAAATGATGCCGACGCCGCGCGCCGAGAGCCTTGCGGAGCCGTTGCGCGCGGCACTTCGCGAAATCGAACGTGTCTTCCAGTCGTCAAGAAACTTCGAACCGGCGGAACTCGACCGAACCTTCACGCTCATGGGGGCAGACTTCTTCTCCATGCTGCTGATGCCGTTTCTGGCGGCACGCATCGCTGTGATAGCGCCTCGCGTGTCGTTCCGCTTTCTGGACAGTGCTCGCGGCGACGTTTCGCGGCTGCTTCAGGACGATGAAATCGACGCAGCGCTCGAGCGTCCGCTGGAGGTCTCCGACTGGGTCTCAAGCACGCCCCTGTTCCATTCACCATTCGCTGTCATCGCCGCGGACGACAACGCTGCGATCAGGCAGGCGGGGATCGCGGAAGGCGAGCCTCTGCCGATCGAGCTTTTCTGCGAGTTGCCGCACGTCCTTCGCTCTATCGATGGCTCGATGTCGGGCTCCACCGACGAGGCGCTTCGCAAGATCGGGCGAACGCGTCGTGTAAGCCTGGCACTGCCGCACTTTCAGGCTGTCGCATTGGCAGTGGCAAACGGAAACTACCTCGCCGCGGTTCCTAGGCAGTTCGCGGTTTGGGCCGCGAAGACTTTGCCCCTCGTCATCTTTGAACCGCCACTTCCCATTGCTGTTCCTGAAGTCAGGATGTACTGGCACGCGCGCCACGACGACGAGCCGCCTCATCGCTGGGTTCGCAACCAGATCCTGGAGGCGATAGGGGCTCTTGGATTTCTGGAAAGCGTCGCCACTGAAATTGTCGGCGCCTAGCGGCCGGGTAGCTCACCCCGCCGTGTACCCGCCGTCGATCGCGAAAATGCCACCGCTCGTCCAGGCCGCCTCGTCGCTGGCGAGATAAACCGCCATGCCGGCGAGGTCGTCCGGGCGGCCGATGCGGCCCAGCGGATAGCTGCGTTCGACATAGGCCTTCAGCTCGGCCTTTGCCTCGACCGGCAGGTTGTCGACGGTCTTGCGCCGCATGGCGGTGTCGAGCGTGCCGGGCGCGATGGCGTTGACGCGGATGCCGCGCGGGCCGAGCTCGAAGGCCAGCGATCTGGTCAGCGAGTTCAACGCGCCCTTGGACAGGGAATAGAGGCTCGATGGCCGCTTCGGGATCATCTTGCTGGCGAAATAGGAGGAGATGTTGATGATGGATGCACCGGCGCCGAAATGCGGTAGCAGCCCTTGGGCAAGGAAGAACGGTGCCGTTACATTGAGCGCGAAGGAGTGCTGAAACTGCGCCTCGCTAACGCTCTCGAACGGCACGAGGTAGGCGACAGCGGCATTGTTGACGAGAACGTCAAGCGGCCGGCCGGATGCTTTCACCCGCTCGACGACGGCCGCGATGCCGGGGCCGGCGGCAAGATCGGCGGATAACGTCTCCACCGCGCCGGGCGAGCCAAGGGCGGCCAGCTTCTGACGCGCGGCTTCGAGCTTGCCGATGTCGCGGCCGACGATCAGGACATTGGCGCCCTCTCGCAGGAACGCCTCGGCGATTGCCAGGCCGATGCCGTCCGAGCCGCCGGTCACCAGTGTGCGCTTGTCCAGAAGTCTCATCGGGCACTCCGAAATCGCCTTGGCTAATGCCAGAGCACTGCATAGTCGCGGGCCTGGTCAAGCAGCCGGCCTATCCCACGGTATGAACTTCTCCGGCTGCCGGTGCTCGGATGGGACAAGTACGGCCAGCTGGCAGCCAGGGCAGGTCTACGCGCCGACGGTCGCAGGCTGGTGCATGGCCAGGCGCGCGGCGACGAAATCCTTGACCTGGCGGATCGCCTGTTCGCGCGAGACGCTGCCTGGTTCCAGGCCGAGCCGCAGCCAAAGCCCGTCGATCAGCGCGGTGACGCCAAGCGCGATTTCGTCGGCTTCGCCGGGCAAGGCAAGGCCGTGCAGGCCGGACAACAAGTTCGAACGCATACGCGCGTGCAGCACCTTCTGGATACGCGCCAGCTTCTCGTCGCGCGGCACCTCGGCGCACAGCGAAAGCCAGGCATGGCAAAGAGGCGGCAGGAACAGATGTTCCTCGAAATTACCGTCGATCACCGCGTCGAGCCGTTCCATCGGCGTGCGCGCCTGGCGAAGCCGGGCGACGACGGCGTCGCGCAGCACGGCGTTGGCCTCGCGCATCGCATGCTCGAACAGTTCCTGCTTGTTGCGGAAATAGTGCAGCACGATGCCCTTGGAGGCGCCGGCATGGGCGGCCACCTTTTCCAGGGTAGCACCCGCAATGCCTTCGCGCTCCAGCACCGCGAAGGCGGCCTGCCGCAACTCCTTGCGGCGTATGTCGCTGAGACGCTTGAGTTTCACGGCTTCCATCCAGGCATTGCAAATCCACGTTGACATTTTCGTCCGCGCAGATCAAGAATTGACCGGCGGGACAATAAAAAGACCGATTGGTCAAAATGACTGATGACGAGGAGAATCTAAATGGTCCGCATGCTTGCAAATGGCGTCTGTATTGCAGCCCTGACGCTGGGTGTTCATGCGGCTCAGGCAGCCGAGGCCGAGCAGTGCAGGGCGGTCCGCATGGCCGAACCGGGCTGGAACGATCTTGCCTTCACCACCGGCGTCGCCAACGTCCTGCTCGATGCGCTCGGCTACCAGCCGCAAAGCTCGGTGCTCGGCATCAACGTCATCTACGAAGGCATGAAGAACAACGATCTGGACCTGTTCCTCGGCTACTGGGATCCGGCCATGGTCACCTATTACGAGCCCTACAAGAAGGATGGCTCGGTCGAGAATGTCCGCGTCAATCTCGAGGGCGCAAAATACACCTTCGCCGTTCCGACCTATGTCTGGGATGCCGGTGTCAAGGACTTCGCCGACCTGCACAAATTCGCCGACAAGTTCGGCAAGAAGATGTACGGCATCGAGCCCGGTTCCAACCAGTTGATGATGGACGCCATCGCCGATCCATCGCTCGGTCTCGATGGCTGGCACGTGGTCGAGTCGAGCGAGGCCGGCATGCTTTCCGAGGTCGGCTATGAGATCAAGGAAAAGCAGTTCATCGTCTTCCAGGGCTGGGCCCCGCATCCGATGAACACCATGTATGATTTCAAATATCTGACCGGCGGCGACAAGTTCTTCGGCCCGAATTTCGGCGCCGCGACGGTGACGACGCAGGTGCGCAAGGGCTATCTGCAGCAATGCCCCAATGTCGCGCAGTTCCTCAAAAACCTCGCCTTCGACATCGATTTCGAGAATGTCGGCATGGGTTACCTCATCAATGACGGCATGAAGCCGGAGGACGGGGCGCTGAAGGCGATCACGGCGAACAAGGGCCGCCTCGACGCCTGGCTCGCCGGCGTCACCACCTTCGACGGCAAGCCCGGCCTTGCCGCGGTCAAGGAGAAGCTCGGCCTGTGACATCGGTCACGCTGGAAGCGGCCCCGGATGCCTGGGCGGAGCAGGACGCCTGGGCCGATCGCAAGCAATTCATCAATCCAGCCGGCCTGGAGATCGCCTATGTCGAGATCTCGGGCGCCGAGCCGGCGCTGGTTCTGGTGCACGGCTTCACCGACACCAGCCGCAGCTTTTCGCTCCTGGCGCCGCATCTGGCCGGCCGCCGGCTGATCATGCCCGACCTGCGCGGCCATGGCGCGTCGTCGCCGGGCAAGGGCTTCGGCATCGCCGACTTCGCCGATGACATTGCGGCCCTGATCCGGCATTTGCAACTCGATCAGCCTGTTGTCGTCGGCCATTCGTTGGGCGCCATGGTGGCCATCGCCTTGGCTGCGCGGTACAAGGAACTCATCGGCGGACTGGTGGTCATGGCCGGCACGTTGAAGCCCGATTTCGCATCGGATCATCCGCTGGTCGCGGGCGTGCAGGCCTTGCGCGACCCGATATCGCCGACCGACCCGTTCTATGACTGGTGGCATGACTGCCGGCCCGGCGTGCCCCAGCCATTTCTCGCCGGCCTGGCGAAAGACGCGTCGGCTATGCCCGCGGCGCGCTGGCACGCCATCCTGGAAGAGATCCGCCGCGCCGACCTGACGAGTGCGGCGCAGGGGGTGCGGACCCCAACGCTGATCATCGCCGGCGCCTGCGACCCGCTGTTTGGCGAGGCGCACCAGCAGGCGCTGTCGCGTTGCCTGGCGGGGGCACGCCTCTTGCGTGCCGAGGCATGTGGCCACAACCCGCATTGGGAGAACCCGGCCTTTGTCGCTCGGGCCATCATCGAGGCATTCGAAGCCTAGAGCAGTTCACCGTTTCGCGGAAACGGCGGACTGCTCTAAATCTTCGTTTTGACGCAATTCCGGACGGAAAACCGTTCACACGTTTCCTGGAATTGCTCTAACGCCCGACCAGGGATCGCGACGTGGGCGACAGCCGCAAGGTCTCGATTGGTTTGGCCAGATCAAGATGAGCGGTTTGCCAGAAGGCCTGCCATGCCGGCGCGGCGGCGAGGGCGGCTTCCTGGCTTGCATGCGCCTCGGTGCCGTCGAACCGGGCGATGGAAAGGAAGACGTTTTCGCTGGCCCGCACCGGCAGCCGCGGAAAACTGTTTTGAGCATGTTCCGTGACAAAGGCGGCGAGCAGGCGTACGCCGTGCGCCTTCATCATGGGTGCCGCCTCCACCGCGAAGCGACTGGCGAATTCGGTCTCTGCTTCCGATCGCAAATGATGAATCCGGATGACAACAATACCGCCCAAACGGTTCTCATTGCTGGAGTTTTCCTGCTCGGCAGAAGCCGGCCGCTGAAGCCTTGACAGGTCGAAGCCTGCGCCCGGCCATGCCGGCTTCAGCAACAGCACATCGTCGGAATCGATCATCGTCGCATTGGCCGCGTCGCGGTGCGCTGTCCAGACCCGGCCGTCGTAGAAGGCGGCCAGCGCCTCCTTGCGGACATCCATGCTGTCGAAGCCGCGCAGCCAGACGAACATGTCCGGACGGTCCAGATCGCTGAACTGGCCGATGACAGTCATTCCAGTCGCCTCCTGGCTCTCGATGAATTCCCGGTCAAAGAGGGCAATCAGCGTTTCGCGCTGCCCTGGGTTCAAGGTGTACTGCCTCAACTCGACGACGGGTGAGGCAAGCATTGCGGCCTGCGGAGCGGCGTTCCGGGGCAGGTTCATCGGCAGTCTCCAAAAACAGGGTGATCATCCTGTTTATAAACAAACCGGTTGTCCTGTTTTGTCAACTTGCTATTGTCGCGCAATGTCAGCAGAGATGACCAATCGACCAGGCCCAAGGCCAAGAAACCGCGTCAACGACCCCGAAGGTATGCGCCGGAAAGTGCTCGATGTGGCCGAGGCCGCGTTTCAGGCGCGCGGCTATCACGCGTCCAGCCTCGGCGACCTGATGGCGGCGGCTAAGGTCAGCGGCGGCGCGCTGCATCATCACTTCCCGACCAAGAAGGCGCTGGCGATGGCGGTGATCGAAGAGCGCGTGGCGGCAGCGGTCGAGGCGACATGGATCGCGCCGGTAAAGACGGCGGCTTCGGCGCGCGAAGGGGTGCGGGCCGTGTTCGAGGCTGTCGCGGCGGAACTCGAGCAGCAGGGTTTCGTGCGCGGCTGCCCGCTCAACAATCTGGCGCATGAACTGTCGCTCGCCGATCCGGATTTCCGCGCTGCCCTTGCCGGCATCTTCGCGGCCTGGCGCCAGGCGATCGCCGACAAGATCAAAGCCGACCAGCAGGAGGGCAGGGAGCAAGGCATCGATCCCCAGCATTTTGCGGCACTTGCCGTCGCCAGCTATTCCGGCGCCATGTCAATGGCCAAGACGGCGCAGGACGCAGGCCCATTGCGCGACTGTCTGGCGGCACTCGGCCAAGCCTGAGCCGCAGCTACGCGCGCTTGACGATGGCGTTCGAGGGCGGGCCAACCGACCCGCGCTCGAAGATCGATGTTGGCAGAATGAGCCTTTCCGCAGGGCGCGGATCTCCCTTCAACCGCCGGATGAGCAATTCCGCGACACTCTTGCCAAGCGCGTAGACGGGCTGGTCGATGACGGTAATGGGTGGCGTTGTCACGCTCGTCCAGTCCGCATCATGGAAGGTGATCAGCGAAATGTCCTCGGGAACCCGCAAGCCGCGTTGGCGGATCACCTTGAATATCTCCAGCGCTATGACGCTGTCGGATGCAAGGATTGCCGTCGGCCGATCTGGCCCGGTCAGCACCGCGTCGGCCACCCTGCGCGTTTCGGCGGGGCTTGTTGCACCAAGCCGAACATAGCGTTCTGGCCGATCGATCCCGGCATCCCGGCACACTGTGAGGA
The DNA here is from genome assembly GCF_016756575.1 of Mesorhizobium sp. 131-3-5. Taxonomy (NCBI): domain Bacteria; kingdom Pseudomonadati; phylum Pseudomonadota; class Alphaproteobacteria; order Hyphomicrobiales; family Phyllobacteriaceae; genus Mesorhizobium; species Mesorhizobium sp. 131-3-5. Next base: position 5,081,193 of record NZ_AP023254.1, on the reverse strand, counting down.
ACCCGTCGATGCGCTCGCGAACCGACGAGGTGTAGATCTGTCCGAGATCGCGGTACTCATGCCCTTCGGCGTCGACCGCGGTCACATAGGCGATGTTGCGGTGTCCGGCATCCACAAGAATGCGGGTCGCCCGCATGGCGATGCCGCGATCGTCGACCGTGACTGTATCGACGTCCAGATCGGGCAGCGCCCTGTCAAGCAAGGCAAGCGGCCGGCCTGAACGATGGATGTCGCGCAAGTGCGAGATGTCACGCGATTCCGATGGCGTGACGATCAGCCCGTCGACGCGCTTGCCGATCAACAGCCGCACGGCTGCCTTCTCAACGTCGATTCTCTCGCCGGAATTGGCCAGAATGACGTTGAACCCGGCTGCCCTTGCCGCATCGCTGATGCCGCGCACCGCGAGGCTGAAGAACGGGTTCTCGATGTCGCCGACAACCACCCCGATGATGCCGGACCGGCCGGTCGTCATGCTGCGAGCCAACTCGTTCGGACGGTAGTCCAGCGCCTTGGCCGCGGCCATGACGTCCGCGCGGATCGTATCGCTGACGACGCCGTATCCGCCGAGCACGCGCGCGGCTGTCGCTTTTGATACGTTTGCCGCCCGGGCGACATCGCTCACCGTTATCGACGGGGTCTTGGGCGCGGTTCTTTTCATCGGATGAACGACTACAAGAGTTGTTGACGGAAGGTCAATCTGGCGATAACGATTATCAAAGAGACCGGTCTCAATCAATAAGAGACCGGTCTCTTTGAAGAAAATTGCGAGCCGGTACGCGTAACGGGACGTCTTGCACATGCAGCGGTCGCGGTGGCGGGCGATGTCAAGCGCGGGCTCGACATAAATACCAACAAGAACAGACCTTCAGAGTGGAGAGAAGACATGAGCAGGACAGGAATTCTCAAGTCGTTGATGTCACCGATCCGGATTGGTGTGGTGGCTCTTTTGGCCATGGGCATCGGCGCCGGATTGGCTTCGGGAGCCGCCGCGGATGACAATCCCTATGGTCTTATTGATGCGAAAGTCATTTCCGTTGGGACGATGGGCGATGCCAAACCCTACGCTTTCACCCAGGCGGATGGCACGTTCACCGGCTTCGACATCGAATTGTTCCGCAACGTCGCCAGCCGCCTTGGATTCAAGCCGGACCAGGTGATCTTCACCGGTCAGGAATTCTCGGCGCTGATGCCTTCGGTTGCGAACGGACGCTTCGACGTCGCGGTCGCGGCGATCGGCACGACGGAAGCGCGCAAGAAGACCGTCGATTTTTCCGACGGGTATCTTGCGGGCTATCTCTCTGTGCTTACCTCGGACAAGGCGATCACGTCGGCCGACGGGCTCAAGGGCAAGCGCCTCGGCGTCGTGCAGGGGACGCTCCAGGAAATCTACGCGGCGAAGAACTTTGTCGGAACCGACCTTGTCAAATTCCCCGACAACAACTCCGCCGTTTCAGCACTCAACAACGGAACCGTCGACGCGCATTTCCTCGATTATGAGGCCGCCAAGCAGTATGGCGAGCGTTATCCCGGCCTCAAGATCGCAATCAACATCCCGTCCTTCGATGCCCCGGCCGGCTTCGTGGTGCGCAAAGGCAATGACAAGTTCCGTGGCGCCTTGAACACCGCCCTTCACGCGGCCATGCAGGACGGAACCTGGAAGACGCTCTACGAGAAGTGGTTCCCCGGTTCGCCGATGCCTGACCAGTATCTCCCGAAGAAGTAACCGCACGCGGCCGCCGGCGAAAAAGCCGGCGGCCGGACCCTACGCTTCCGCGCTTGATGGCGGACGATGCGGACAGCGCAACCGAAAGGCGGGCGAATGGACTGGCTTGAAAACTTGCGGCGCAGTTTCCTCGACTGGCAGGCCATGGCGGACGTGCTGCCCAGCATGATCACCATCGGATTGAAGAACACCTTGATCCTTGCGGCCGCGTCCACGGTGCTGGGTGTCATTCTTGGCATGATCCTGGCAGTCATGGGCATCTCGCAATCGCGTTGGCTGCGCATTCCCGCCCGGGTCTACACGGATATTTTCCGTGGCCTTCCGGCCATCGTCACGATTCTGCTGATAGGCCAGGGCTTTGCCCGCATCGGCCGTGAAATCTTTGGCCCTTCGCCCTATCCGCTTGGCATTCTCGCCCTCAGCCTGATCGCCGGCGCCTATATCGGCGAAATCTTCCGCTCGGGCATCCAGAGCGTCGAGCGCGGGCAGATGGAGGCCTGCCGGGCGCTCAGCATGAGCTACGGCCAAGGCATGCGCCTGATCGTGATACCGCAAGGCATCCGCCGCGTCTTGCCGGCCCTGGTCAACCAGTTCATCGGCAACGTCAAGGATTCGAGCCTTGTCTACTTCCTCGGTCTGCTCGCGTCGGAGCGCGAGATTTTCCGCGTCGGTCAGGACCAGGCGGTGGTCACCGGAAACCTCTCTCCATTGCTTCTGGCCGGTGTTTTCTATCTCGTCATCACCGTGCCGCTGACCCATGTGGTCAATTACATCGACAATTCGCTGCGCGTCGGAAAGCAAAAGGCCGGCCTCGTCACCAGCGGCCTCGCCGAAGTGAGCGAACTGGAGAGCGCCATCAGCCGCCCGCGCTCCGAGGCCGGCCCTGAAGGCAACGCTGCGCTTCCCCGCTTCAAGGGCGGCAGTCTCACCATCACCGGTCTCGACATGGCCTATGGCAATCTCGATGTCCTCAAGGGGGTCAGCCTGAAGGTCAAACCGGGGACGGTCACCTGTGTCATCGGCCCCTCAGGGTCGGGCAAGTCGACCCTGCTGCGCTGCCTCAATCGCCTGGTCGAACCCAAAGGCGGGGACGTGCTGCTCGACGGCGCGAGCATACTGGCAATGAAGCCTGAAAAACTGCGCCGGCGTGTCGGCATGGTTTTCCAGCATTTCAATCTGTTTCCCGATCACACGGCCTTGGAAAACGTCATGCTGTCGCTGACCAAGATCAAGGGCATTCCGGTGCAGGAGGCCGAGCGCATCGCCGAGGCGCGCCTGGCTGATGTTGGCCTTGCCGCCCGCAAACACCATCGTCCCGGCGGTCTTTCCGGCGGACAGCAGCAGCGTGTGGCAATCGCCCGTGCGCTGGCAATGGACCCGGAGGTCATCCTGTTTGACGAGGTGACGAGCGCTCTCGATCCCGAACTGGTGAAGGGCGTTCTCAACCTGATGGCGGACCTCGGCCGGCGCGGCATGACAATGGTCGTGGTGACGCATGAAATGGGCTTTGCCCGCAAAGTCGCCGATCAGGTCGCCTTCATGGATGAAGGCCGCGTCATCGAGGTCGGCACGCCTGCCGCGATCTTTGACACGCCGAAAAGTACGCGTCTGAAGCACTTCCTTGCCGAAGTGCTTTGATCGCGCATGAGCCCCGAGACGGCTCCAATCCAACCTCACCAGTGAAAGAACATCCCATGGCTACACCACGTTCGGTCTCAAAGGTCGTTGTTGTCGGGGGCGGCATTTTCGGCGTCTCCTCGGCCGTTCATCTTGCAAGACTCGGCATCCAAACCGTCCTGGTCAATGATGGACCGCTCGCCAAGGGAGCCTCCGGCCGTTCGCTCGCCTGGCTCAATTCCGCGCGCAAGCGATCGGCTGAATATCATCGCCTGCGCATGATCGGTATCGACCGCTACCGGACGCTGTCGGCGAGATACCCGGATGCCGCCTGGCTGCGTTTCGACGGTGGCCTGACATGGGACGCGGATGACGCCTCGAACGAGATCGACGATGTCTTCGCCCACGAAAAAGACCTCGGCTATGACGCGCAACATCTGTCCGCGGACGCCATAGCCTCAGTCACGCCAGGTGTCGCAGCAAGCGCCGTCACACCTCAAGGCGCGATCTTCAATCCCGGCGAGGGCTGGGTCGACCTGCCGTCGCTGATCGAGATATTGATTGCGGAGTTCGTGGAGCGTGGCGGGCAACTGGTCACCGATGCCGGAAGCGCCGCGGTCACGGTCGTCGACGGTCGTGCCACCGGCGTCACTACGACAAGCGGCGTCAGCCTTGCTGCCGACGCGGTACTCCTGGCGACCGGCGGCGATGTGCCGCGAATGGTTGCGGACTCCCGCCAGTATATCGCCGATGGGACGCCGATCGCGCTGCTCGTCAGGACCAAGCCGGTCGACTTGCCCCTTCGGGCCGTGCTCAACACGCCGCGCGTCGCCATCCGGCCGACGCCGGACGGAGCCCTCGCGCTCGATTCCGCCTGGTCTGAAGAAGAGGTGGTGGTCAATTCGGACGGCACCTATAGCGTAAAGGCTTCGACCATTCAGGGGCTTCTCAACGAAGCCTCGAATGTTATCGAGGGACATCCGAAGTTGGAATTGCAAAGCTACGGTGTCGGACCCAAGCCGATCCCCGGAGACGGCGAGCCGGTCTTTGGCCAGTTGAAGGATATCCAGGGATATTATGTTGCCTTCAGCCACAGCGGCGCAACGCTTGGCCTGATCGCGGGCGAGCTGCTTGCCGGCGAGATCGCAAGCGGCATTGAGCATCCGCTGCTTGCGAACTTCCGTCCAAGCCGCTTTTGATCAGACCAGTCCAAAGGCTTTCTGCGCGCCATGGACCCTCTACTCGGCCAGCGGCTTGATCGTCTCGTAGCCGTTGACCGATTCCGCGCTGGTGCCTTCATCATAGCGCCGGGCAAGGGACGCCTGCAGATCGGGCGCATAGAGCGCAGTGAACGTATCGAGCGTCTCGCCGGCTCCGTTCTTGAAGGTCTCCTTGACAGCCAGAACGTTGTATTTGCAGCCGCCCAGGCCGAAGGTTTCCTTGCCCTTGACGACCAGGGTCAGCGTCTTGGTGGCCTTCGGCTGCTTGTCCGGCGACAGCTCGAAGAACTCGATCGTGCTCTTGGTTCCCGCCTTCAGCGGAAACAGTTTTCGCAGGTCGGAAAAAACGGGATCACTGCCAGCCGGCCGGTGTCGCTGTCGCGAAAAACCTCGATCAGGCCAGCGAACAGGAACTGCTTTTGCGGTGACTGCGACTCATAGGTGTTGGCGACGGAGATCATCCCGCCGGCGACGGGCCGAAACTCGCTTTGAATGCCTGGCCGTGCCAGGATGAACCCGTTTTTCGCGGACTTCGCATCGACACATGGACCGGCAAACGTAACACCTGCCGGCAGCAAAACCGCCAATGCCATGCCGATAAGCGCGCTCTTCATGGCTTTCCCCGTTTCTTGCGAATACAAGCGCAGGTAGAAGTGGCAGACGTTCATAGCGATGTCGATGGTCAAGGCAGCCGCGATATTGCCGAAACTGGACGGACGGACGTCGCTTGTGCTGAAATTCCGCCGATGATGAATCACCGGTCGCCAAAATTGCTTTCACGTCGCAGCTTTCTGATGCAGGCTGCGGGTCTTGCCGCGGCCGGCGCGCTTTCACGCCCGGCGTTCGGCCAGACCGGGCAGCGCATCCAGCCCATCGACGCCACCTTCCTGTTCATCGCCGATGTCCATGCCTGCCGCATGGCAAGCGGCCTCAGCCCCAACTGCCAGCAGGAGGGCAAGACCGACGTCGCGCTGCTGCGCAATGTCGCGGCGCTGAACGCCATCAATGACAAGCACTGGCCGGCCGAGATCAACGGCGTCGCCACCGGCTTGCGTTCGGCCGGCAACCGGATCGGCATGCCGCTCGGTCTTGTCGTCGGCGGCGACATCACCGACGATGGCGGTGGCCAGATCACCCAGCCGAGCGAGGGCACGCAACTGCTTCAGTTCAGCCAGCGCTATAGCCAAGGCGTTGGCCCGGATCGCGTCCACATGCCGGTCTATGTCGGGCTCGGCAACCATGATCTCGACCAGAACGGTCCGCCGCACCATGTCGACTGGTACCGGCGTGAATTGCGCGACTATGTCGAGGTCAACCACCGCCCCGGCGTGTTCTTCAAGCCACCGGTGCCGGCCACCAGCTACGATGTCGACACTGACTGCTATTCATGGGACTGGGGCGGCCTGCACCTCGTCCAGACGCATCGTTTCACCGGCGACACCGGTCACGGCGCCGACTCGAGCCTGCCTTGGCTCAAGCAGGATCTGGCGACCTATGCGTCGGATGGCCGCCCCGTCATCCTGTTCCAGCACTACGGCTGGGACACGTTTTCGACGGAGCGATGGGATCCCGCCAAGCGCACCTACGACGATAAGGGCGCCGGTACGCCGCACTGGTGGGGCGAGGCCGACAGACAGGCGCTGCTGGCGGTGCTGAAGGGCTACAATGTCGTCGGCATTTTCCACGGCCACCAGCATGACACACCGCTGATCTACCGCCGTGACGGGCTCGACCTGTTCAAGCCGAAGGCCGCTTATATGGGAGGGTTCGCCGTGGCCCGGGTGACCAGCGATGGCATGGACGTGGCGCTGGGCGAGGCGACCGACGACCAAGGCGGGGTCAACTTCACCAACGCCTTCAGCAAGGGCTGGAGCACGTGAAAAAGGCGGCCCTTGGCGGCCGCCTTTCCGAAAGGCCACGACATGTCTCGATGCGGGATCAGAACGCCTTCTTGACCTTGTCCTTCACGTCGCCATAGGCCTTCTGCACCTTGCCGGCGACCTTGTCGGCCATGCCCTCGGCTTGGGTCCGCCTGTTGCCGGTCGCCTTGCCGGCAGCCTGTTTGACCGAGCCCTTGACCTGCTTGGCCAGACCGGCGACCTGATCCTTGTTCACCATGTTCCGCATCTCCCGGGAGTTTGAATTCGGGGCAATTCGTCCGCCGGGAACAAACGGACCGGTGTCGGTTAAGTTCCAGGTGTGGTCGTGGAACAAGATGGCTGCGCGGACCCGCTTCCGGTGGCAAGGCTGGCAGGATAGGTTGCGCGGACGCACCGCGCGCATGGGGAGAAAAATGGCGGAATTCACGCTCTACATAGGCAACAAATGCTTCTCCTCGTGGTCGCTGCGGCCATGGGTGGCGATGAGGCATCTGGAGATCCCGTTCGAGGAAGGTTTTGTGCGGCTGCGTACGCCTGAGACCTTTGCCAATCTGGCGAAAGTGTCGCCGACCGGTCAGGTGCCAGTCCTGAATCACAAGCCGTTGCAGGGAGGACGCAGGATCGTCTGGGAAACCCTTGCCATCCTTGAATATCTCGCTGACCTGTTTCCCGAGAAAAAGCTCTGGCCGACCGATATCGGCGCCCGTGCCCTGGCGCGCGCGGCGGCAACCGAGATGCATTCCGGTTTTCGCGAGGTGCGCTATGGCTGGCCGATGAATTTGCGGCGGCCGAAGGGGCACAAGCCGCTCGACGCCGAAGGGGAGGTGCAGCGGGCACGCATCGAGGCGCTGTGGCGTGAGTGCCGCGAGAAATACGGCAAGGGCGGTCCATTCCTGTTTGGCCACTTTACCGCGGCCGATGCCATGTACGCGCCGGTCGTCACCCGCTTCGACACGTATGGCGGCGAACTCGCGCCCGACACCAGGGCCTATGTCGACGCCGTGCTGGCAATGCCGGCGATGCGGCACTGGTATGCAGAGGCGGCGGAGGAGCCATGGCCGGAGCCGGGGCCGGACGAATAGACCGAACAAAGGTCGGCAATAAGATTTCGCTCTGGAGGAGGATCGATGGCCAGCAACGAAGCACCACGTGAAGCCGCGACGACAAGGATTTTCCATTGCCGGCTGATCCCACCGCGGCCAGACTTCGCCTTCACCATGACGGACGAGGAGAGGGAACTGATGAGCCGGCATGCCGACTATTTGCGCGCCAAGCTGTGCGAGGGCACCATGATCTTGGCTGGCCCGGTCGCCGATCCGGCCGGCCCTTGGGGCCTGCTGATCCTGCGTGCCGGCAGCGAGGCCGAGGCAAAGGCGGTGACCGATGGCGATCCAGTGGCAAGGTCAGGCCGCGGCTTCCGATACGAGATTCTGCCGATGATCAGCACGATTATGTAGGCAACACCGCGAGCTAACGGCCCGGCCCCGGCCATAGCGCCTCGAGCATCTCAGGCACAAATAAGAACGCCCCTCGCACCGGTTATTGTGCGGGAGGCGTCCTTTTGTCAGCATCCCTGAGATTGCTCTCTGAAATTGCTGACCCAAAGAAATGCGCTGGCGTGGGATTGGTTCCAGGGTTGTGTGGTTTTTTGCGGGAGGCTGATCTTTCTGCCGTTCATCAGTTGAGGCTCTATTCGCGTGACAGCCTGAAATTGAATCTGGGCTTTTGGAAAACCAGAAATTGACTCGGCGGCAAAAGCAGTCTAGAAGAACTATGTCGATATTTGTTTGACTGACTTTTGTTATCCGCGCACGCATGCGCGCCTTTGACGAACTTCCCCATCAAAAATCGAGACAAAAATCGCTGTGCAGTCGCACCGCGATTACCGAATATTTGCCATGGAAAGGGTTCGTTTATGAGCACCGGCACAGTTAAATGGTTCAACGCCACCAAAGGTTTTGGTTTTATTCAGCCTGACGACGGCTCGGCCGACGTTTTCGTCCACATCTCGGCTGTAGAGCGTGCCGGCATGCGCGACATCGTCGAGGGCCAGAAGCTCGGTTACGAGATGGTCCGCGACAACAAGTCGGGCAAGATGTCCGCCGACCAGTTGAAGGCGGCCTGAAGAACGAATTCAGCCCTCCCGGTGACCACGGATGTACTGGCACTGGTGAAGGGCGAATTCTGGCGCGTGGTCTTGGAAACCTGAGTTTCCAAGACACATCATGCGCATGAGGGGTTTGCCTTGTGCATCCAAAAAGGGTGCGCGGCGCTCCAGGGAAGGTCAGGCGGTGCCTGGCCTTTTTCATTTTACGCTTGCTGCCACCGAAAATGCGCTGCGCATCGGGCCGAACGTGCTAAGGGACGCCTTAGCAATTTTGAACCCGATGCCGTGTTGCTTTGTGCGTGGTCCCGACCGAAGACCCGGTCTCGCCCTATCGGCACCAGGCTCCTGACAGGAGAAAGATTTTGACCGCCCATTCGAAGACCGCCGCCGATCCGGCGGTGTCGCTGTTCAGCAAGACGCAAACCCAGTCGATGTCGCTCAATCGCATCCTATCCGAGCGCGATGCCGTCAGCGAGGCGCGGGAAGCCAAGACCGCCCGTTTGCGCGAACTGCGCCTGGAAAAGGAAGCAGAAGAGATGGCGGCAGCCGCTGCACTCGCGGCGCAGCCGAAACGAGCCGGAAAACGCTGATGGCCACCAAGCGCGTACCGCCAACGCCGATCGCAGCCGATGCGACCATCGCCGACATGGTCGAAACCCTGGACAAGCCGGTCGAATATGTTCGCCGTGTGCTGGAGAAGCTCGAACGCTGCAAGCGTGCCCATGGCGATGCCCAGGTGCGCGTCGGCGTGCGCGGCCGCGCCGAGGCCCCGAACTACCTGATCGAATACGTTCGCGAGGACAAGAAGACCCTGGAGCGGGTCACCTATCAGGATGCCGCCTATAGCGGCAGCACGCATCGCGAACTGGCGCCGCATCACATCGCGGAAGCCAGGAACTGGTCGCCCGAGGAAATGAACATCACGGCGGTTTCGGCGCTGATCGGCCGCTTGCGCAATCCGCGCGCCCCATCATCGCGTTTCGCCGACGAGGACTGACATGGCCATCAAATTCTCCGCCAAGGACCAGCCGGTAGCACCGGCTCCCGCAGCAAAGCCGGCCAAGCCGGCGGCCGCGAAAGCCAGCGAAGCCGCCGACCCCGCGACCGATCTGTTCAAGTCAACGGTCGAATCGCCGGCGCGCAAGACAGGCAAGAAGAAATAGCGCCTTGCCGCGGGACGCCGATCGCAATCCTGCCGCGCCGGGCCTGCTCGCCCTCGTCGCTGCCGCAAGCCTTTCCTCACAACGCGACGCCGCACCGCTCTTCGACTGCCAGAGCTGCGGCGCGTGCTGTTCCTATTCGGCCGAGTGGCCGCGCTTCTCCACCGAGGACGATGCGCAGCTCGACCGCATCCCTGAAAAATATGTAGCCCTCGACCTGTCCGGCATGCGCTGTGAGGGCGTGCGCTGTTCGGCCCTGACCGGCGAAGTCGGCAAGTCGACCGCTTGCGGCATCTATGAAACGCGGCCGGATGTGTGCCGTGCCTGCATGCCTGGCGACGAGGAGTGCCTGATGGCAAGGGCCGCGCACGGGCTGGCGGTGGGGTAGTTCCATCCCCCGCTTTGCGGCGCAAGGAAACGCCAATCACCGCCGCTTGCCTCACCTTGCGCCACCCGATAGCTTCCATGTCGGGCAGGCCATGGAGAAACCATCGTGAGCATCGAGTTTCTGTTGACGTCGCTGATCGTCGTGGCCTCGCCCGGGACCGGCGTTCTCTACACGCTGAGCGCCGGACTTTCGCGCGGTGCGCGGGCTTCGATCATTGCCGCCTTCGGCTGCACGCTTGGCATCATCCCGCACATGGCCGCCGCCATCACCGGCCTTGCGGCGCTGCTGCACACCAGCGCGGTCGCCTTCGAGACGCTGAAATATCTCGGCGTCGCCTATTTGCTCTATATGGCCTGGAACACGCTGAAGGAGAAGGGCGGCCTCAGCGTCGAGGACAATGTCGCGCCGCGCTCGGCCGGCAAGGTGATTGCCACCGGCATCCTCGTCAACGTGCTCAACCCGAAACTGTCGATCTTCTTCTTCGCCTTCCTGCCGCAATTCGTCAGCACCACCGAGCCCAATGCGCTGTCGAAGATGCTGGAGCTCAGCTCCGTCTTCATGCTTTTGACCTTCGTGGTTTTCGTCGGCTACGGCATCTTCGCCGCTTCGATCCGGAGCCATGTCGCCTCGCGGCCAATGGTGCTGACCTGGATGCGGCGAACCTTCGCCGGTGCGTTTGTCATGCTCGGCGCCAAGCTGGCATTGGCTGATCGGTAGCGGCGACCGGCCAACTATCCCTTCACATAGCCCATCGCCTCGACGATGCGTCCGTCCTCTACACGCATCAGATTGACGCCGCGGACGGAGTTGCCGTCGGCCATCCAGTAGCGCCAGCGGATGGTCGCCCGGTCGCCGGCGACAAAGGTCTCCTCGAGGTCGAAGCGCGTGTACGGCTGGGTGGCGATCGCCGACCACAGCTGGACGCAGGCTTGCCGTCCCGCATGACGGGCGCCATCCGGCGCCGGCGCGGTGTTTTCGATGACGCACTCTTCGGCAATCAGTTCGGGAAGTGCGGACGGGTCGTGCAGCTGAAACACATCGTTGAAGCGCCGTATGATCTCGGCCGTCTGTCCGGAGCGGTCGTCTGGATGGGGGGTGATAATGCTGTCCTTCATCTCGTCCTCCTGATGTTACTGTGCCGTGGTCGCGATGAGCTCGGCCTTGAGCGTGATGGAGGCCACGCCAGCCAGGGCGCGCGAAACAAGGCATGTCGTTTTCGCCCTCTCCGCGAGGTTCTGGAATTCATCCGGAGCAAGACCCGGAATCTCGGCTTGCGCCTCAAGCTCGATGCGGGTGATCGTCGGTCCCGCGGCGGTTGCGCCGAGATGCACCTTGGCGACGGTGCTGATGCTCGTCGGTATATGCTGGGCTGTGCCCAGTATGGCGCTTAGGGCCATCGAGAAGCAGCCGGCATGCGCCGCGGCGATCAGCTCTTCCGGGTTGGTGCCTGGACCGTTCTCGAAACGCGACGGGAAGGAATAGGCGCCTTCGAAGACGCCGCTGCCGAGCCTCACCCTGCCTGAACCCTCTTTCAGCGTCCCTTGCCACTTCGCCGAGGCTTCGCGAATTGTCATTGCCGTTCTCCTTAGGTTTGAGACATTGACGGGTCAGGCGCCGTCGACGACCACCTTCCCGAAGACGTCGCCCTGCTGGAAATAGCGATAGGCATCGCGGGCCTCTGTGAAGGCAAAGACCTTGTCGATGACGGGCCGCAGGCGGTGCTGCGAAACAGCGCGCAGCATGGCTTCGAGATTGCTCCGGTTGCCGACGAAGAGGCGGCTGATGGTGGCGAGGCTGCGCTGGTAGAGTGCCGCCGGGATTTGGATCGATCCGCCTTTCGCATCCTGCAGCGTGAGAAGCACGATGTGTCCGTAAAGCGTGCTGGCGATCAGCGACTGCGCGAAGGTCGCCGGGCCACCGGTCTCGACGACGAGATCGATGCCGCCGGTCTGGTCACGGACTGCCCCGCCCCATTCGGCCATATCCGACGTCGAGATCACAAGGTCGGCGCCCAGCGCCCGTAGCCTGTCGGCTTTCTCTGCGCGCGAGGTGACGGCGGCGACGCGGCAGCCGAGCAGCTTGGCGAACTGCAGTGCAAACAGCGAGACGCCACCCGAACCGATGACCAGTACCCATTGGCCTGGCTTTGGAATTCCGGCACTCGTCACCGCGTTCCAGGCGGTCACGCCGGCGCAGCTCAGCGTAGCCGCCTCATGCCAGTCGAGATGATCGGGCAGGCGCGCCGCCCATTGTTCGTCGAGAACCGCGTATTCCGCCAACATGCCGTCCAGCGTGCAGCCGAGCTGGTCGATGAGACCGGCGTTGATGTGGCCGTCGATCCAGCGGGCGAAATAGCTGCCGGTGACACGGTCACCGACGGCGAAGCGGGTGACGGCATCGCCGATGGCGACAACGTCACCAGCCCCGTCGCTCAGGGGGACGATGCCCTGGCGCGGCGTAAGCGGATAGGTGCCGTTGAGGATCATCGTGTCGCGGCGGTTCAGCGATGCGGCACGGACGCGCACCACGATTTCATGCGGTTTCGGCCGAGGCTCTGGCTCGTCGCGCATCACCAGGCATTCGGTTCCGCCCGCCCCGTCAAGACGATAGCTGCGCATGGTGTTGCCCCCAATATGTAGACTGATCTACATATTATGTAGACCGATTGTCATATTCGACGCAAGGCCTATAATGATCGCTGCTGACAGAGGTTGACATGGCGAACGACACCCGCACCCGCATACTCGACACGACCGCGCTGCTGCTCCGGCAGCGCGGCTATCACGGCACCTCGCTCAACGACATATTGAGCGCCAGCGGCGCGCCGCGTGGTTCGCTCTACTTCCATTTTCCGGGCGGCAAGGACCAACTGGTGATCGAGGTGACGCGCGACAGTGTTGCCGGGGTGACGGCGAGGCTGGGGGAAGCGCTGGCGGCCGAAAGGCATCCGGCGGTGGCGGTCCATCATATCTACCAGGCGGTGGGGCGCATGCTGGAAGACAACCAGTTTTCGCTCGGCTGTCCGATCGCGCCTGTCGTGCTGGACTCACCGACCGACGTGCCGGAGCTGGCGGATTTGTGCCGCGCGGCCTTCGAGCAGTGGATAGGCCTGTTGCGTGAGGCCTTCGTCAGGGCCGGAGTGCCCCAACGCCGCGCCCACGCTCTGGCGCTGCTGGTTGAATCGTCGCTGGAAGGGCTGATGGTGATCGCCCGCGCCACCCGAGACCGCGCCCCGCTACAGGCGGTGGCGGACGAGGTCGCGGCGCTGATCGAAGCCGCTGTGCTTGCCGGCGAGGCACGGCAGCGCGCGGAGGCCGGTGTCTGAAGTCAAGCCCCCTGGTTCGGGAAGCAGGCGCTGGCGCTGAGGTTCGGGCCGTTCGCCAGCGACGTCAGGAAGGCCGGTAGCACGGTCGTGAAGTTGTAGGAAACCTGGACGCTCGAAAAGCCGGACAGGCCCGAGCAGGTGGTGTTGTTGCTGACGGCGATGTTGGCGTTGCTGAGCACGATGCCGTCGGTTGCCGCCCTGCTGCTGATATAGCTGATGGCGCTGGCGGCGTTGTAGACGCCGTTCTGCGTGCATCCGCTCTGCAGCACGCCGACGCAACGCGCCCCTGCCGCGGCGATCTCATTCAGCACATGCTGGGCCCAGTACATGCGGCCGAACTCGAACGTGCCCATCAGCACCATCAGCAACGGTACAGACAGCAAGGCGAACTCAACGGCGTTGGCACCGGATTTGTCGCGCAGGAAGGATCGGCGACGGCTCATTGCGGTTGCACCACGGCCTTGACGGTGATGTTGCCGTTGCTGACGATGCCGAAGCCGCCGAAAAGCGGCGTATAGGGCTTGCTGGCCGTGATCGTTACGAATTTCCCGGCAATGCCGCCGCCACTGCAGATGCTGCCGCATGCCATCGGGGTGCTCCAGGCCACGGCCCCTGAGCTGCCTGGGCAATAGCAGAGATCGGCATTGGCGGCCGTGCCGCTCTGGGTGGCCGTGGACGTGGTGGCGTTATAGGCAAGTGCCGCACCGTTGTTGATGACGACCTGAATGCTGCCGCCATTGCCGCTCAGGCCGCTGGTGACCACCGTCGCAATGTTGCCGGCCAGCGCGCCGCCGCCGGTGGAATTGACCTTGTCGCCATTGAGCAGCGCATAGTTCGAACCAGCCGAAAGCGCCGAGCTCAGTTCGAATTTGGCCTTCAATGAGCCGCCGATGTCGACGGTTCCGGCCAGGATGACCAGCAGCACGGGGCTGACCAAAGCGAACTCGACCGCCGACACGCCGGCTTTCTGGCGCCGCAGGAAGTCAGTGAACGCGAAGCGCCAGCTGGCCAACAAGCCGGGGTCGGGGCGTGACTGCTGTCTCATTGCACGAGGCTCACCTTGCTGCTGCCACCGGCACTCGAGGCGGCAATGCATTCCGATGCAGCCGTAGTGCCGCCCGACAGCGTGATGCGTGAGCCGATCATCTGCAGACACTTGCTCGGGTCGGTGTTCGACCCCAGCACGCTCGATCCGCCATTCATGATGATCGGGCCGTAGGGAAAATAGAATGCGCCCGATATCTGGGCGTTGGAGCCGCCTTCGGCGAAGGTCGCGCCGCCAGTGTTGGAACTGCCGGTGGGGCCGATCACCGCCAGCTTCGCCGTCGCTCCCGACTGAGGTGCGGTGAGCACGATGTTGCTGTAGCCGGCGGCCACGCAGAAGACATAGCCGTTGCAACTTCCCGAACTGGATTTGGCCTTGCCCGACAGGACAAGCGTCACATTGGCGCCGCTGACGCTGATCGTGCTGCCGTTGCAGTTGGCGCTGCCGCCGCCATTGCCGCCCAGTGCGAAATAGCCATCCACGGTGTAGACACCGGCGCCGAGCAGGATGGCGCCCGAGCCGATGAAGTTGCCGGCGATGTCATGCTGCGCCGCGGCCGGCACCACAAAGCAACTGCCGCCGCCGCCGCCATTCACATTGCCGACGACCTGGAAAACGCTGCTGGCGCCAGTCGCATCGGCCATGATCGTTGTCGAACCGCCGCCGAGCGTGATCGCGTCGCCATTGCTGCCTGGCCCGATCTTGTAGGAATTGGTCGTGCCCGAGCCGAAGGTGAGCGTTCCGGTGTTGGTATAGCCGCCGGGGAGCTCGAAGGTGCTCGGTCCGCCGAAGGTCAAGGTGGAGGTGTTGCAGATGCTGACTTGCCCCGAGCCATTGCAGGTGTTGTCGCTGCGGCCGATCTTGAAGGTGCCGGCGGCGAATGTCGTGGTGGCACCGCCGCCGGTTGTCAGCCCCTTCGCGAAGTTGAAACTGCCGGCGCCGAAGGTGGTTGTTCCGCCTGTTGTCACCTGCTTGCCGAAATTGTAAGTGCCGGTCCCGAACGTGGTGGTTCCGGCCGTGGTGAGGGTCTTGGCGAAGTTGTAGGTGCCTGGCCCGAAATTGGTGGTGGCGCTGGTCGTGAGATCGCCGGCGATATTGTAAACCGTCGTTGCCGCGCCGCTTGTGGCGAAGTTGAGGTTGATGCCGCCGCCGATGGTGATGGTGCCCAGGTTGACCGTGGTCTTGCTGCCGCAGTTCAGCGTCCATGTCGACGACGACGATGCCCAACTGGCGGTGCAGCCGAGCGCGTTCGCCTGGCCTTGGGTCGAGCCTGTGTTCCAGCCGAAGTCGATGTTGTTGCCGTTGGGAGTGGTGGGCGCTGTTGGCGCGGCCGTCGCCGAAAGCGCGGCAACCGTTGCAATACGGGCCACGGCGGCCGTGACCGCGGCATTGCCGGCGAGCGGGTCGGGGGTGGATTTCTTGGTGATCACCGCGGTCGCCCCGCCTGGGCCGGTAATGCCGCTGCACGGCTGGCTCGGTGCGGCGGCGGAATTGTAGTTGACGCCGAGCGCCGAAATGCTGGTGCCGCAGGGGACGGTCACCGTGTTGTTGGAAGAGACGGTACACTTCTGCGCCGAGATCGAAGTGCCGCCGCTCAGCGTCAGACCGGTCTGTGTGCCGTCGAGCGCGAGCATGCATCCGGGCGTTTGCGGCTGCGCGCCAAGCTCGACCACCGAATTGGCATAGATCTGCAACTGCTGGCGATCGTTGAGAACGCGTGCCAGGAACAGCGTCCTGTAGGTGTTGATCGACACCGAAACGGCGTTGACACCGGTCGTCTTCGGGGAGGCGACCAGGTTGACCTGTACATTGGCGGCAGGAACGCCGTTGAGCACCGCGACGCCGACGGCGGTGGCCGTCATCTGCGAGGTGGACTTGTTCACGTTATAGGCGAGGGCGCCCGCATAGGCCGACAGGTCGGCGACTCGCTGATTATCGGCCCGCTCGACGAGTGCTGCGCCATATTCGGTCACCAGGGCGGCCATGCCGATCAGGACCGGCATCACCAGTGCCGAGATGATCAGCACGTTGCCGTCGCGGTTCCGCAAAAATCGCCGGAAAATTTGCATCGATGGGTACCCGACACGCCACACTCAGGAGCAACCTCGCCGTGCTCCCGCCCTTTAGTAATCGCGAATGTGTTAAAGAATATTGTCTGACAAATTTACCTAGCGCCGTCAAAGCGTAGTTAAGCCTTTGATTTTGCTGGAAAATTGCTCGAGAATGAGAGGGTTGCGCCGTCTAGCGGTGCGGACCTCGATGGTCGCTATCGTTGCAGGAAGCAATGAAAAAAGGGCGGCATCGCTGCCGCCCTTTCCGTATGCATAATAAGCCAGGTGGCCTGGATTAGAAATCCATGCCGCCACTCAAGCCCGCTTGCGGGCTTGAGCAATGTTAGTTCATGGGCGTGCCTTTATGGGCTTCTTAGAAATCCATGCCGCCCATGCCGCCCATGCCGCCGCCGCCCATGCCGCCAGGCATGCCGCCGCCAGCCGACTCCTTCTTCGGAGCCTCCGCGATCATGGCTTCGGTGGTGACGAGCAGGCCGGCGACCGAGGCCGCGTCCTGGAGAGCCGTGCGCACGACCTTGACCGGATCGACGATACCCATGGCGATCATGTCGCCATATTCGCCGGTCTGGGCGTTGTAGCCGAAGGTCGCGCCCTTGTTCTCAAGGATCTTGCCGGCAACGATCGATGCTTCCGCACCGGCGTTCGAGGCGATCTGGCGAGCCGGAGCCTGCAGAGCGCGACGCACGATGTTGATGCCAGCAGCCTGGTCGGCATTGGCGCCGGTAGCCTTGATGTTGGCCGAAGCGCGCAGCAGGGCCACGCCACCGCCGGCAACAATGCCTTCTTCCACGGCCGCGCGGGTCGCGTTCAGCGCATCGTCAACGCGGTCCTTCTTTTCCTTGACTTCGACTTCCGTCGCGCCGCCGACGCGGATCACCGCAACGCCGCCCGCGAGCTTCGCGAGACGTTCCTGCAGCTTCTCCTTGTCGTAGTCCGAAGTGGTCTCTTCGATCTGCTGCTTGATCTGAGCAACGCGGCCCTGGATCTCGGCCTTCTTGCCGGCGCCGTCGACGATGGTGGTGTTCTCCTTGGAGATCGACACCTTCTTGGCGCGGCCGAGCATGTTGAGGCCGACATTCTCGAGCTTGATGCCGAGGTCTTCCGAGATGACCTGGCCACCGGTAAGGATGGCGATGTCTTCCAGCATGGCCTTGCGGCGATCACCGAAGCCCGGAGCCTTGACGGCGGCGATCTTCAGGCCGCCACGCAGCTTGTTGACGACCAGCGTGGCCAGGGCCTCGCCTTCGACGTCTTCCGAGATGATGAGCAGCGGCTTGGAGGTCTGCACGACGGCTTCGAGAACCGGCAGCATCGCCTGCAGGTTGGAGAGCTTCTTCTCGTGGAGCAGGATGTAGGCGTCCTCGAGATCGGCAACCATCTTGTCGGCGTTGGTGACGAAGTAGGGCGAGAGGTAGCCGCGGTCGAACTGCATGCCTTCGACGACTTCGAGTTCGGTCTCGGCGGTCTTGGCTTCCTCAACCGTGATGACGCCTTCGTTGCCGACCTTCTGCATCGCTTCTGCGATCATCTTGCCGACCGACTCGTCGCCATTGGCGGAGATCGTGCCGACCTGGGCAACTTCCTCGGAGGTCTTGATCTTCTTGGCAGCCTTGCCGAGCGCCGTGACGACTTCGGTGACGGCGAGGTCGATGCCGCGCTTCAGGTCCATCGGGTTCATGCCGGCGGCAACCGCCTTGTGGCCTTCCTGGACGATCGACTGCGCCAGAACGGTCGCGGTCGTGGTGCCGTCGCCGGCGATGTCGTTGGTCTTCGAAGCAACTTCGCGGACCATCTGAGCGCCCATGTTCTCGAACTTGTCCTCAAGCTCGATTTCCTTGGCGACGGTGACGCCGTCCTTGGTGATGCGCGGGGCGCCGAACGACTTGTCGATGACGACGTTGCGGCCCTTGGGGCCGAGCGTGACCTTCACCGCGTCGGCGAGGATGTTGACGCCGCGCAGCATGCGCTCACGGGCATCACGGGAGAATTTTACGTCTTTAGCAGCCATTTTTAGCTCCTGGCAGGGGCTTGGGATAAAGCCCGGAATTCAGTTGACGGTGAGGCCGATGATCAGCCGATGATGCCCATAATGTCGGATTCCTTCATGATCAGAAGGTCTTCGCCATTGAGCTTGACTTCGGTGCCCGACCACTTGCCGAACAGGATGCGGTCGCCAGCCTTGACGTCCAGGGGGACCAGCTTGCCGCTTTCGTCGCGCGCGCCGGAGCCGACGGCGATGATTTCGCCTTCCTGCGGCTTTTCCTTCGCCGTATCCGGGATGATGATCCCGCCGGCGGTCTTGGATTCGGATTCGACCCGGCGAACGACCACGCGGTCATGAAGCGGGCGGAACTTCGACTTTGCCATTTTTTCTTCCTCGAGTGAGAACGGTGAGAAACAGTTCCTCCGTCCGGCGAAGCCGGACGTATAGTTAGCACTCACCAAGGGCGAGTGCTAACGTGGGGCTGAAATAGGCCGCCGTCCTGCGAGAGTCAAGGCGCGCGGCAGCCTCGAAAGGCGGTAATTTTTTCCATGGATTGGGGCTTAGAGAAACAACCGCAACTGCGTGTGGATGATCGACCGGTAATCCTCGACGGTTTGGCGGCTTTCCGCTTCGCCCTGAGCGAGCGCCAGGCGCACCACACCGCCGGCGAGCTGGAAGATCAAGAGAACCATGCGTTCGAACTGTTCATGCTTGCCCGGCTCGATCAAGGCGGTGACATGGTCGCAGAACATCTTGGCCTGATGCCGGGTTTCGGCGATGTCTAGATTCTTGAGCGCCTTGTCGGCCTGGATGGCGTTCTGCAGGTCCTGGATGGCCGGATCTCCGGCGACGCGGCCGAGGTAGTCGTCGAGCAACCGGTCGGCGGCGGCGATGACGTCCTTGGCTTCGCGGACATCGGCGAGGATATCAGTCAATCGCGCACGGCTCACCTCTGAAAATCGCTCATAGAGCATCGCCAGGATCGCCGACTTGTTGGGAAAGTAGTGATAGACTGTGGCGATCGGCCCGCCTGCCAACGCGCCGACTTCCTTCATGGTGACGGCGTCGATGCCCTTCTCGCCGATTAGCCGCATCGTCGTCGACAGGATGGCGTCGATGCGCTCGCGGCTGCGCTCCTGCTTGGGCTTGCGCCTCGGTTCGGTCGCTGTTCGCCTTACTTCCACCATGCACCGGTCTTTCGCACGAATTGCCAAATTCTGGTTGACAAAAAATATGATCAAGTATCAGTTTCTGAAATGCTGACAGATTGTCAGCTTTTTTGCCGCGCGGCAAGGACGTTGGGAGGCGCCTTTGACTTCGACAAATGCCGGGCACACTGGCAATGGCGACTGGCTGGTCGGCAATCCGACCGGCGGACAACTCGCGTCGGCCCTGTGGATCGGCTCGGTCGGTCTGCTCATCCTAGGCCTGCAGCCAGTGCTGCTCGGCGCCCTATACACCGAGGGACATGTCAGCGGCGACGAACTGGCGCTGGTCGCCACCGCCGAGATGATCGCCATCGCCATCGGTTCGGCGATCGTCGCGATGCTGCTGTCGGCCCGCAACATGCGCTGGAAAAGTGCGGTGCTGCTGCTCCTGCTGGCGCTGGCGAATGTCTGGACGGCCTATGCCGCCGGCGCCAATGCGTTGATGGCGGCACGCGCCTTGGCCGGGCTTGCGGAAGGCGGGCTGGTCGCGGTCGCCACCGAATTGATCGCCCGTTCGCGGCGCGCCGAACGCATCGGCGGCTTTTTCGTCACCATGCAGACGCTGGCGCAATGCGCGCTTGCCCTGCTGCTGGCGCTCTATGTCATCCCGGCCGCCGGATCGGCCGGCGGCTTCCTCATTCTCGCGGTCGTCTGCGTCCTGTCGCTCATCGTCGCCTTCGTCGTCCCCGCTGACTACGCCGACCTGCCCAAGGACGAGAACCTGACCAATGTGCTGACGGCTCCCTCGATCACCGCGCTGTTGTGCGTCTTCTGCTATTTCATGTTCTTCGGCGCGGTCTGGGCGTTTCTGGAACCGCTTGGCACCCAATTCGGCATCGATGGCCGCACCGTCGGCCTGATCGTCTCGGCGAGCCTCGCGGCGCAGGTCTCGGGGGCGATGATGGCGACCGCGTTCGAAGCGCGCATCGACTACCGCCTTGCCGTTGCTGCGATCGGTGTGGTCGCGCTGGTCTGCTCGCTGGTTCTCGCCAGCGGACCCGACCTTATCACATTCTGGATGGCCGCCTTGGCCATGGGCTTCATCCTCCTGTTCATCGTGCCCTACCAGATCCGGCTGGCGATCACCGCCGACGAGACGCGCACCGCCGTGCTCTTGGTGCCGGCGGCACAGCTTTTTGGCCTGGCGATCGGGCCGATCGCGGCATCCTTGCTCATCGACGGCAAGGATTTCCGCCCGGTTCCGGAATTCGCCGCCGCCAGCGCCGTTGCCAGTGTCGCCTTGCTCGGCCTGTTCATCCTCGTGTCGCGGCGTCGCCGCGCCGTTGCCTGAGCGGAGGGCAGCATGTCGAACACCTGGAGCAACTGGTCGGGCTTTGTCACCGCTGAACCCCGGCTGATCGCCAGTCCCGCCGATGCGGGCGAACTCGGCGATCTCGTTCGCACCGCGCCCGGCCCAATCCGCGTCGCTGGCGCGGGACATTCCTTCACGCCGCTGGTCAAGTCGCAAGGCACCATCCTGTCCCTGGAGAGGCTGGAGGGGCTGGTCTCGCATGACGCGCAAAGGCATCGGGCACGCGTGAAGGCAGGGACGCGGCTTGGTCCGCTCATGCACATACTGCAGGGCATCGGCCAGGGCCTGCCCAATATGGGCGACATCGACCGCCAGGCGATCGGCGGCGCGCTGGGGACCGCTACCCATGGCTCGGGGCCGACGCTCGGCGCCTATCATACGCAATTGGAGACGGTGCAGATCGTCGACGGGCTTGGCAAGGTTCGCGACGTCACCAGGGCAGGGGATCAGGATATGATCCACGCCATAGGCGTCGCGCTCGGTGCGTTCGGTGTCTTGAGCGAAGTGACGCTGAACAACATCGCGACCTACCGGCTGCGGCGCCGCAAATGGGTGCTGCCGATCGGCGACATGCTGCGCGACTTCGAAAAGACGATGACCGCGCATCGCTCGGCCGAATTCTACTACATTCCGTTCTCTGGCTACGCGCAGTTTATCGCCAGCGACTTCAGCACCGAGGCGACCACCGCGCGCCCGACCGACGATGACGAAGGCTCCTTGCGCACGCTGCGCCGGCTGCGCACCGGGCTTGCCTGGCTGCCGTCACTGCGCCGCCGGCTGATCCTTGGCGCGGTCGCGAAAGTGCCGTCCGAGGATTATGTGCAGGACTGGCTCAACGTCTATGCCAGTGACCGCCAGACCAAGTTCAACGAGATGGAATATCACCTTCCGTTCGAGGAGGGGCCGAAGGCGCTGGCCGAAATCATCGAGCTGACCGAAAAACGCTTCCCCGAAGTCTATTTCCCGATGGAGGTGCGCAGCGTCGCGGCTGATCCGTTCTGGCTATCGCCCTTCTACAACAGGCCGACCTGCTCGATCGCCATCCACCATGACGCCGCGAGCGATCCGCTGCCCTTCATGCAGGCGGCCGAGCCGATCTTCCGCAGATATGGCGGCAGGCCGCATTGGGGCAAGATGCACAGCCTGAAGGCGGCGGACTTCAAGAAGCTCTATCCGCGCTGGGACGACGCCATGGCGGTGCGCCGCGACATCGATCCGCAAAACCGCTTCGTCTCGCCTTACATGGCCGGCCTGTTCGGCATCGAGCCATGAGCGCCTATTTCGCGACGCTTTCGCAGGCGCTGAAGCAAGCCGGCATCTTCCAACCCTGCCTGTTGCTCGACCGCGACCGGCTGGACGGCAACATTGCGCTGGTGGGAGAGAGACTGGCGCCCGGCCTTGCCGTGCGGCTGGTCGACAAGTCGCTCGCTTGCCTGCCGCTGCTTGCGCATATCCGCAAGGCGCTTGGAACCGACCGCTTCATGACTTTCCATCCGCCGATCAGTGAGGCGGTGCTGAAGGCGTTTCCGGACGCAGGTCTCCTGTACGGCAAACCGATGCCAGTCGGGACGGCAAGGGCGGCACTGGTGAAGGGTGGCGCCGACTGGTCACGTGTCTGCTGGCTGATCGACAGTGATGAAAGACTGGCGGAATATGGCGCTCTCGCGATCGAACTCGATATCGAGCTCCACATTGCCTTCGAGATCGATGTCGGACTGCATCGCGGCGGCTTCGCCGAACCGGAGGCCTTGTCGCGGGCGCTGAAGCAGGTGTCGGTCCACAAAAAGCTGCGCTGCGAAGGCGTCATGGCCTATGAGGCGCATGCGCCGCGCATTCCCGGCCTGTTCGGCGGGCCGGCCAAGGCGTTGGCGCAGGCTTCGGAGCGGGCCTCGGCTTTCGTGGCGCGCCTCGGTCCGGACCAGCGCCGCATCCTGAACATTGGCGGCAGCAAGACCGCGCTGCTTCATCATGGCGTCATGGCCAATGAAGTGTCGATGGGGTCGGCCTTCGTGCTGCCCGGCGATTTCGACACAGCCGGCCTCGACGGCTTCCAGCCGGCCGCCTTCATCGCGACGCCGATCCTGAAAATTGTCGAGCCGATGCTGCCGGGCCCGCCGGCCGTTACCCGCCTGCTGCAGGCACTCGGCCGGTTCCCGCGCAAGGGCTGCTACCTCTATGGCGGCAAGTGGATGGCTGAGCCGGTCTTTCCCGACGGCATGAGGACGAATGGCCTGCTCGGCCTGTCGTCCAACCAGCAATTCATGGGTCTGCCGGCTGACACCACTGTGATGCCCGGCGATTATGCGTTCCTGCGGCCGACGCAGAGCGAGGCCGTGCTGCAGCAATTCGGGCCGATCGCGGTGCTTTCCCAGGGCAGGATCGTCGATCGCTGGCCGGTCTTGCCGATGATGTGATCACATCATATAGTTGACTCCGTCAAGTAAACGATTGATCCTGTGAAGGCAGGAGATGACCATGACGATTCACCATCAGGCCAACAACGAAGCGCCCAACAAGCACCTGATCGATGCGGTGCGGGCTTTCAACCGCTTCTACACCCGCCAGATCGGCCTGCTCGACGAAGGGCTGCTGCAAAGCGCCTTCTCGCTGACCGAGGCGCGTGTGCTTTACGAGCTGGCGCATCGCGACGGTTTGACCGCGACCGACCTGGGGCGCGATCTCGGTCTCGACGCCGGCTATGTCAGCCGTTTGCTGAAGAAGTTCGAACGCGATGACCTCATCTCCAGGTCGACGCTGGTTTCGGATGCCAGGCAATCCTCGATTGCGCTGACGCCGGCGGGCAGGAATGCCTTCGCGCCGCTGAACAAGGGTTCGCATGACCAGGTGGCCGCCTTGCTCGATCGGCTGCCCGCTTCGGAGCAGGACCGGCTGGTGAAGTCGATGCGGACGGTCCAGGCGCTGCTGGACGAAAGCGCCGAGCCGAAAATCCCCTATCTGCTGCGGCCGCTGCAGATCGGTGACATCGGCTGGATCACCCGCCGGCAAGGCCTGCTCTACGCTCAGGATTATGGCTGGGATGAAACCTACGAGGCGCTGGTCGCCGAAATCCTCGCGGCGTTCGTCAAATCCTTCGACCCGAAATGGGAGCGCAGCTGGATCGCCGAGCGCGATGGCGAGGTCGTCGGTTCGGTCTTCGTCGTGCGCAAGTCGCCCGAGGTGGCGAAGCTCAGATTGCTTTATGTCGAGCCTTCGACACGCGGCCTTGGCATCGGCGCGCGTCTGGTCGATGAGTGCATCGCCTTCGCGCGGGCCAAGGGTTACAAGACGCTGACGCTTTGGACCAACGATATACTGGGCTCGGCGCGCCGCATCTATCAGGCGGCGGGCTTCAAGCTGATCGACGAAGAGCGCCACCATTCCTTCGGCAAGGATCTGGTCGGGCAGACGTGGGATCTCGACCTCTAGCGAACGCTGTCCGGCATCCCACGATGCGCGGTTGTTGGCGCCTTGCGTCGATGATATGAGGCGCGGGTCGAAAAGGACCCTTGAGCGGCATATGGTAAGCCCGCTCCCTTCCACAAGCTGGAAGCGCCGTTCCCATCCAATATGGGAACCCGCGGCAAGCCCACCGCGTGCTTTACGCCGGGCTTGGCGTTCGGGGTCTTCGCTGATCGGCGTTCCTTCGTTTGCCTGGCGCCAACGAAGGAGAAGCAAAATGCCCATCATTCGCGCCGACACCGGCGTCATCAGCCAGATCAATGTCTTCACCGTGCCTGAAGGCGGACAGCAGGCGCTGATCGACTTGCTGCGGGAGACGGCAATGAGTTGCCGAGGCATTCCCGGCTGGATGTCCGCCAGCCTGCACCGAAGTCTCGACGGCACGCGGGTCGTCAACTACGCCCAGGCGCGGGATCAGGCGGCCATGCAGCGGGTCTTCGAGCATCTGCGTAGAACGGTTTTCTCGACCGCAACCGGGCCTTGGGTCAGGCTCATCCCGGCCTCTACGAGGTCGCTCTCACCGTGGAGTAGGCGAAGCGGCGGATCGTACCTTGGCCCATGCCAAGGTAAGATCTGCTCGATACCAGAGCAATTCCAGGAAAAGTGTGAAGCGGTTTTCCGTCCGGAATTGCTCCAAAACAAGAGTTAGAGCGGTTCGCCGTTTCCGTGAAACGGTGAAACGCTTTAGGACTTGACCGGTATCCAGATCTCCAACCCGCCATTGCCGCTGCGCGGATCGAACTCCGAGCCATAGCGTTCGAATTCCGGCGCGTCCGCTATCTCGTGCCCGGAGGCCGGCAGCCATTTGTTCCAGATCGTGTTGACGGTGCGGCGGATGGTCGAAATGTGCTCGCGATGCGAAAACACCGCATATTTCTGCGCCGGTATGCGCACGCGGCTGAATTCCCTGGGAAGGTCGGAAAAGTCTGTGACCTCGACACCGGCGATGTAGTCGAAATTGCCGGCATCGTCGCCGTTGACGCAGACGCCATAGGCGACGTCACCGGTCTCGCCCGGAATGTTGCCGATATAGGGGCCGAAGCGCTGCCATTGCATGGGAATGGCGGCGCTGGTCTCGCAGCTGTAGCGTTCGCCCAGCCCCGCGATCAGGAACGGCCGGCTGGTCTCGAAGCGCGGTGGCTCGAGCTTGGCAAGAAAGGACTGGTCCATCAGGATCGGCTCCACGAGGTCGAGGGTCTTGGTCGAGCCTTGCGCGCGCACCAGCTCCGGCGTCGTGCCGAACTGGTCGCGGAAGGCCCGGGTGAAGGCCTCATGCGAGTTGTAGCCGGCATCGAGCGCCACCGAGAGGATGTCGGGCGCCCCGTCGGCCAGCCTGCGCGCCGCCTCGGTCAAGCGCCGTGCGCGCGCATAACCCATGACGGAGCGGCCGGTGGCGGCGCCGAAGGCGCGCGTCACATGAAAGCGCGAGACGCCGCTGCTTGCCGCGACATCGTCGAGCGAGATCGCCTCCGGCAGATGGCTCTCGACAAACCACAGCGCTTTCTCGGTCGGGTTCATGGCTTCTCGCATTTGGCCGGACCATCTTGCCGCTTTCTTGCGTGGCAATTTGATCGAAATTGCGCAGCGCGCGAATTTGGTCGAACAAAGTCATCGAATCGATTGCGCAAACGTTTCGATGACATTATGGTCCATCGAAATCCGCCAAAGCCAATGAGAGCGGACTGGAACGCATCATCAGGGAGGAGCGCTTGCCAGCACTCCATTTGAGTCGCCATGCCGACAATGGCTGAGGTCGCGCGCCGCGCCGGCGTATCGGTTTCGACCGTCTCGCATGTCATCAACCGCACCCGCTTCGTCTCGCCGGAGAAGGCCCGGCTCATCAACGACGCAATCGCCGCGATGGGCTACCAGCCCAACGAGCTGGCACGGTCGCTGAAAGTCGCCTCGACCAACAGCGTCGGCCTGGCGATCTCGGCGATTTCCAACCCTTATTTCACCGATATCATCTGTGCGGTGGAGGCCGAATGCGCGCGCCTCGGCCTCATGGTCTTCCTCTCCGACACGCAGGAGGACCCCGACCGCGAGCTTTCGGTGGTGCGCGCCTTCCACCAGCGTCGCGTCGACGGCGTAATCCTGGCGCCGTCGGGCGCGCCGCAGCGCGCCATCGATTACCTGGCCGAGAAGAAGCTGCCCTGCGTGCTCATCGATCGTTTCGCCGACGAGCGTTTCGACCAGATCGGTGTCGAGAACCAGTCATCGATGCGCGCGCTGATCGATCATGTCGCCGCCTTCGGCCACAAGCGCATCGGCTACATCGCCGGCCAGCCGGGTCTGGCGACGACCCGCGAACGCGTCGAGGCCTTTCGCGCCTCGCTGGTCGCCAATGGACTTGAATGCCTGCCGCACTATGTCTCGCCGGAGAATGTCGACACGGCGAGCGCGACCGCAGCGACCCATGCGATCCTGTCTCTGCCGTCGCCGCCCACCGCATTGGTCACGGGCAACAACATGACGACCATCGGGGCAGTTCGCGCCATCCGCGAGAGGGGGCTCTCTATCCCCGGCGACCTGTCGCTCGCCGGCTTCGACGACTTCGAATGGGCCGATTGCTTCGAGCCGCGGCTGACACTGGTCGCGCAACCATGCACCGAGATCGGACGGCAGGCGGCCGCCCTGCTGTGCGCTCGCATTGCATCGACCGACCTGGAGCCGCAGGCGGTGCGGCTGCGGGCGGCGCTGCAGGTGCGGGAGTCCTGCGCGAGGCCGGCCCCCCATGAGGTCAGCCCCATGAGGTCGGCATGAGCGCGCCGCTGCTTTCCGTCACCGGTGCGGTCAAGCGCTTCGGCGGCGTCCAGGCGCTGCGCGGCGTCGACTTCGACCTCAAGGCGGGCGAGATCCATGCCTTGCTTGGCGAAAACGGCGCCGGTAAATCGACGCTGATGAACCTGTTGTCGGGCGTCTACACGCCGGACGAGGGCACCATCCACATCGACGGCAAGCCGATCACCTTCAACAACCCGCGCGAGGCGCAGGCGGCCGGCATCGCCACCATCTTCCAGGAACTCGACCTGGTGCCGACACTCGACGTCGCCGCCAACCTTTTCCTTGGCCGCGAGTTGATGCGGCCCGGTGGTTTCCTCGACGTGCCGGCAATGCGCAGCGAGGCGCGCAAGCGTCTCGAAGCCATCGAATTGGCCATCGATCCGGCCAGCATGGTGGCGAACCTGTCGAT
The DNA here is from genome assembly GCF_016756575.1 of Mesorhizobium sp. 131-3-5. Lineage (NCBI taxonomy): Bacteria > Pseudomonadati > Pseudomonadota > Alphaproteobacteria > Hyphomicrobiales > Phyllobacteriaceae > Mesorhizobium > Mesorhizobium sp. 131-3-5. The sequence goes on along the minus strand of NZ_AP023254.1, from coordinate 5,053,500 downwards.
CGGCCAGCGCCAGGTCGTGGCCATCGTCAAGGCGCTGTCCTACGCCTCGCGCGTGCTGATCATGGACGAGCCGACGGCCGCACTCACGGTAGGTGAGGTCGACAGGCTGTTCGACATCATGCGCAAGCTCGCCGCCAGCGGCGTCGGCATCGTCTACATCTCGCATCGCCTCGAGGAGGTACCGCAGATCGCCGACCGGGTGACGGTCATGCGCGACGGTCGCGTCGCGGGCGTCACCGAGCCGCACGCGCCGCAGGCCGAACTGGTCCGGCTTCTGGTCGGCCGGCCGCTGGATGAGCTTTATCCCGAACGGTCGACGAAGGCCGGCAAGACACTGCTCAGCTTGCGTGATGCCAGCTTCAGGCTCGCCCATGAAAGCGCCGGCTGGCAGCCGCCGAGCGGCGTCTCGCTCGACGTCAAGGCGGGCGAGATCGTCGGGTTGGCCGGCATCATGGGGGCAGGGCGCACCGAACTGCTCAGCGCGCTCTATGGCACCGGCCTGTCCGGCCGTTGGGAAGGCGAGGTTGCTATAAATGGCCGGCCTGTAAGGCTGGATTCGATCAGGGCGGCCCGCGCGGCCGGCATCGCCTTCGTCACCGACGATCGGCGCGGCAGCGGGCTGATGCTCAGAATGGCGGTGGGCCTCAACCTGGTCATGTCGGTGATCCGCCGCATCTCGCCCTTCGGCCTGATGTCGCAGCGCCGCCAGGCGGATGCGGTGAAGCAGTCCTTCGGCCAGTTCGATATCAGGCCGAAGAATCCCGACATCGCCGTCGGCGCGCTGTCCGGCGGCAACCAGCAGAAGGTGGTGCTGGCCAAGGAGATTCTCGGCAATCCCCGGCTGCTGCTGCTCGACGAACCGACCCGCGGCGTCGATGTCGGTGCCAAGGGCGAGATCTACGCGCGGCTGAGGCAGTTGGCGGCGCAGGGGCTCGGCATATTGGTTGCGTCCAGCGAGATGCCGGAGCTCATCGGCCTGTGCGACCGGATCGTGGTGCTGCGCCAAGGGCGCAACGTGGCGGAATTCATCGGCGGCGTCGACGAGCACACGGTGCTTGACGCGGCAAATGGCAGGGAGGCCTGATGTCTGAACAGAAGATTTCGGTGACAGCGAGCCCCGCTGTGCCGGCGGCAGCGCCCAAGCATCGCGATCCGCTCGCCCTTGTGGTGCGCTTCCAGAGCCTGATCGGCCTGGTGGTGGTGGCGATCGGCGGCATCATCTTCTCGCCGCGCCGGCACGGCCAGATCCTGTTCCTCGATCCCGACAACATCGCCAACATCGTGCGCGCCGTGTCGGAAACCGGCATCATCGCCATTGGCATGACCTTCGTCATCATCACCGCCGGCATCGACCTGTCGGTTGGCGCGGTGCTCGGCCTGTCCAGCGTCGTCACCGCGTCGATGATGATCTCGGGTGGATTCGGGCTCATTCCCACCATCCTCGCCGTGCTCGTCATGGGCATCGTCTTCGGCGCCATCCAGGGCACTATCTCCACCCGCTTTCGGCTGGAGCCGTTCATCGTCACGCTTGCTGGCTTGCAGGCGGCGCGCGGCCTGGCGCTGGTCGTCTCGGGCAACCAGTACATCAACATTTCCTATGGCGACGGGCCGGGGCTGGCACCGCCTGTGTTTGCGATCCTCGGAGAGCGGCTGTTCAACAACACCGTGCCGGTCGCCACCATCGTCTTCATCGTCTTTGCCGCGATCGCAACGATCGTGCTCAACACGACGCGCTTCGGCCGCTATGTCTTTGCCGTTGGCGGCAACGAGCGCGCGGCGCGCATTTCCGGCGTGCCCGTTTCGATGGTGAAGATCTCGGTCTATGCCATCACCGGTTTTGCTTCGGCTCTGGCCGGCATCGTGCACGCCGGCCAGTTCAATTTCGGCAGCGCCAATGACGGCATGGGCTACGAACTGACAGCCATCGCCGCCGTGGTCATCGGCGGCACAAGCCTGTTTGGCGGCGCCGGCTCGATGGTCGGCACCGTGGCCGGCACCATCATGCTGGGCGCGCTCGCCAACATCCTGCAGCTCAACAACATCACGCCGGCAATGCAGTTACTCGCGACCGCCGCGATCATCGTGCTGGCGGCAGTGCTTCAATCCCTCGTTCGCCGCCGCGAGGGTTTGGGTCGTTAGGAGGAAGGCGGCAACAAAGTCGAAGTCAACCAAGGTCTGGCCCCCGGCCCGACGAGGAGGAGAGTGAGTATGAAGACCACAAGACAAGGAACGAGGCGCACGCTTCACGCCGTGCTTCTGGCAGGCGCGGGCCTGTGCATTGCGGGATCCGCCCAGGCTGCAGACCCGATGGTCAAGGCCTGCGCCAAGGACGGCCAGTTCATCATCGGCTTTTCGCAGGCCAACAATGCCGAGCCCTATCGTCAGCACGTCAATGACGAGCTGACCGCGGCGGCCAAGACCGTGCCGGGCTTCACGCTGCAGATCGCCGACGGCGCCGGCAACGTCAACACGCAGACCTCGCAGGTCGACAATTTCATCACCCAGAAGGTCGATCTGCTGCTGATCTCGCCCTTCGAGGCGGCACCGCTGACGCCGGCGGTGAAACGCGCCATGGATGCCGGCATCCCGGTCATCGAGCTCGACCGCAAGACGGTCGGCGATCCCGGCAAGGACTACACCGCCTTCATCGGCGGCGACAATTACAAGATCGCGCTCGAGGCCGGCAAATACACCGCCAAGACCTTGCTGCCGGATGGCGGCGAGGCGGCGGTGCTGGAAGGCTTGCCGAGCTCGACGCCGGCGGTTGAGCGGCTGAACGGCTTCAAGGACGGCGTCAAGGAGAATGCCAAGATCCAGGTCGTCGCCGAGCAGGCCGCCGACTGGGTGCCGGACAAAGCCCAGACCGCCTTTGCCGCCATGCTGCAGGCGCATCCCGACATCAAGGTGCTCTATGCCTCCAACGACATGATGGCGGCCGGCGCGCTGCTTGCCGCCAAGGGAGCTGGCAAGGACGTCAAGATCATCGGCACCGACGGCCTGCCCGGACCGGCCGGCGGCATCGAGGCCGTCGCAAAAGGCGACTGGGCGGCGACCTTCACCTATCCGACGGGCGCCAAGGAAGCGATCGAGATGTCGAAGAAGATCCTGCTCGACTGCGCGACTTCGGTGGAACCAACGGTGACGGTGGAAACGACCGCGATCACGGCGGAGAACGCCAAGCAACTGATGGGGAAGTGAGGGCCGGAGAGCCCGGCACTGAACTTGATGCGCAAGGCCCCGGAAGGGGCCTTGTTCGTTTTGGGGGGGCCTGCCGAAGAATGGCAACTTCATGGCGCACTTCGGTCATTCGCGCGGCTATAGATTTCTACGCCACGCGTGGTTGAGCTGGCCTGGGTTTGACCACGGTGGCGAGTATGATGCCGGCGACAATGAAGGCCGCACCGACCAGATCGTAATCGTGCAATTCCTCGCCGAGCAGCAGATAAGCAAGCATGGCGACGAACACCGTCTGCAGGTAGAGCAGCATGCTCGCCCGACTCGCGCCGAGTGTTTCCACGCTCTTGTTGTAGAGATAGTACATCAAGGCGCCGCCGGGTCCTGCCAGATAGGCGAGCGCGAGAATGCTGTGGACGTCCATGGCGGAGCGTGCGTCGTTGAACAATTCCCACAAATGGAAAGGCAACGCGACCAGCGCACCGGCGCCGAGCAGCAGCACGACCATCGGCAGGAGTTCGATGCCGAATTTGGCACGGCGCAAAAGCACGGTGTAGAGGCCCCAGCAGAACGCGCTGCCGACGATCCACAACTCGCCGGCGTTGAACTCGAGTTGCAGCAGCGCCGTCAGGTTACCGTGGGCAACGATGAAAATCATTCCGGCGAGCGCAACCAGCGCGCCAAGCGACTTCCACAGTCCGAGCGGTTCGCCAAGCACGAAACGCGCGAGCACCATCGTCATGACAGGCGAAAGCGCCATGATGATGCCGGCCGTGGTGGCGTTGGTGTCGTTGAGGCCATGGTAGATCATACCCTGGCATAGGGTGAGGCCGATCGCCCCCACGGCGACGACCTCCAAGGCGCGAGTTCGCAAAAGCCCAATCATGGCGTCGTGATGACGGTGCACAATCGGCAGTAGGATGGCGCAGGCAAGCGTCAGCCGCCAAAAGCAGAGGCCCCAGGGCGGCATTTCAGGCGCCACCCATTTGGCCGCGATATAGACACCAGCCGAAAGCAGCCAGCACAGGATGGCGGCCGGATAGCCGGTCAAGGAGGATATGGGCCCGACCGCGGGTTGCGCGGCTTGATGCGCTATCGGCATTGCCTGCATGTCATGTCCTCCCCTTCGATGACGTCTGCCGACGGGGTAACATAGCCTGCGTCGTTGGGTCGTGCATCCGTTTTGAAGGGTGAGGTCGCGTACGCTTTTACTTTGGTATCGGGAGGTCGCGTGTCAGCTTTTCGCGTTGCATAGCCTGGCAGTGGCGGTTGGCAGTCGACCCAAATGTGACATTTAGTTCTGGTCGCGCTCCTGCCAGGATTTGGCATCCCGCCCCAACCGCTTACCTTGCGTTCAACTCCGCCATATAAGCATTCGAAATCCCGGGGGCGCCGCGAATGCTAGACAACTACAACCTCGACCGCTTCGGCGTGATCCACCAGATCGACGCCACGCCGATCACATACGACAAGCAATACATTTCCTATTACGAGGATCTGAGCGACCGGACCATCAAGCTCGGCTATCAGCGGCTTGGCTGGGTGCTGGGGATCACCGGTGAGATACCGCGGTCCGTGTTGGAGATTGGCTATGGCACCGGCACCTTCATTGAGGCCGCCAAGATTACCGGGGTTGCCGACTGTGCCGGCTGCGACATCACCAAATTTCCGCTGCCCGAGGGCGTCCGCTTTGTCGATTGGGACGAGGCGCTCGCCGGCTCGTGGGATCTCGTCGCCATGTTCGACGTGCTCGAGCACATTCCGGATCTGGGTTTCCTCGCCCGCCTTCAGACCCGCCACCTGGCCATCGCCGTCCCTTACTGCCGCTGGCGTGAACTCGGCGCCGATGGCGATGCATGGTTCCGGACGTGGCGCATGCGTCTGCCCAACGAGCACCTGCACCATTTCGACCGTGACTCGCTGGTGGCGCTTCTCGCGCACTACGGCTTCGAATGCGTGACGCTGAATTGCTTTGAAGACGGGATCAGACTGCGGCCAGGCGAAGCGGGTCCAAATATTCTGTCAGGCTTTTTTAGAAAGCTGTAGCGCCGGTTTCCCTCGGCGACCGCGGCCAGGTGTCATGCCTCCTGCCTGGTGACCGCTCGGGCGGCTGAAAACCGAGGTACCGCCGAAGATTTATTGCGCGAGGACAGGGGTTGACATCGTCGAGAAATATCGCTTCAACGTAATGTTATTACATATTCTACGAAGCGCAGCGACATCGCAAAAAACCCATTGCGATGCGATCGATGGAAATCTACGGTGGGTGCGTGATGGTCCCCGCGCCGAAAGGCAAGGGGTGAAAAGGGAACACGGTGAGACCCGCAGAGGTCGAGACCGTGGCTGCCCCCGCAACTGTAAGCGGTGAGCAAGATCCGACGTGCCACTGGCCGGCAAGGCTGGGAAGGCAGGATTGCGCTGAGACCCGCGAGCCAGGAGACCTGCCATCACCGAGTTGACCGGACGGGGTGTGCCGGGAGGAGACGTGGACGTCGGTCTTGTCGTCCGGCTCGCCAGCATCCTTCCGTCGCTAGTTTTGGAAAGTGACGGAAAGTTGGACGGCGCCATCGATCATCGCATCATCGTGTGCACGCTTTGCCGTGACATCCCGACCGGCATCAGGTCGGGCGAAAGCCTGTGTGCCGATCTGCGCTCCCGGCTCGCGGCCTGCCAGGAACCCACTGTGGCGCATGGCTTCACGATCGAAGGCGTCGAATGCATGGCGGGCTGTGCGCGGCCGCTGACCGTGGCCTTCCAGGCGCCAGGCAAGGCTTCCTATCTCTTCGGCTCCATCGACGCCGAGGCCGACGCCGGCGATCTCGTGCGATTTGCCAGGCTTTACGCCTCGCTCGCCGACGGCTGGTGCAATTCCGGACAGCGTCCGCCGCGGCTGGCGGGCAAGACGCTGGCTCGTATTCCCGGACCGGCCAAGTTTGAGGGCAACAGCCGATGACAACGCCGCTTCTCGAAGCCCGCGAACTCTGCGCGACGGCGAATGGCCGCGACCTGGTCCACGCCGTCAGCCTGTCGGTGGCCACAGGCGATCGCCTTGCCGAAGCCAAAAAACTTGTTGCCGGCTGGAAGGCGCAGCTCGCTGATATCACTGCCAAGGTCGGCGGCGCAAAGGGGACGCGGGTGTTCCTTTATGATTCAGGTGAGGACAAGCCGTTCACCGCCGGAAAATTCGCCATTCCGAGCGCCATGATCACGGCGGCGGGCGGCGACAACATCATGGCCGACATGGACACCAGCTGGGGCAACACGGATTGGGAAACCGTGGCGTCGCGCAATCCGCAATTCCTCATCCTGCTCGATTACCAGGATGGCGGCGGCTACAAGAAACTGCTCGACTTCCTCAAGGCGCACCCGGCGATGAAGGAGACGGACGCGGTCAAGAACGAGCGCTTCGTGGCGCTCCGCTATGCCGAACTGACGCCCGGCCCGGCAAACATCGAGGCGATCGGCAAGATCGCCAAGGCGATGCATCCGGAAGCGTTCTGATGCTTCTTGCCCCTGGGCATAAATCCGGAGCGCTTTCAGGGCACAAGGCGTTCGCGCTGGCGATAGTGGCGGGCACGGTAGCGGTCGTCGCCCTCGTGCTGCTGTCGATCGCCTATGGTTCGACACTGATCCCGCTGACCGACGTCATCGCCTCGCTTGGCCATGCCGTCGGATTGAACGAGCACCAGGTGTCTGGCCCGGTCGGCAAGATCGTCGTCGATCTCAGGCTGCCGCGCACGATCCTGGCGGTCTGTGTCGGCGGCGGCCTCGGCATAACAGGCGCCTTGCTGCAGACGGTGACCCGCAACGATCTTGCCGATCCCTTCCTGTTCGGCCTGTCGTCGGGGGCGGCGGCCGGTGCTGTTTCCGTCATAACCGTCTTTGGTGACAGTTTTGGCATCTGGACCTTGCCGGTCGCGGCCTTCACCGGCGGCATACTGGCCGCCTGCATCGTCCTGCTGCTGGTCGCGCGGGTGCGGGGTCAGGGGCCGGAACGGCTGATCCTCGCCGGCCTTGCCGTTTCCTTCCTGTTCACGGCCTTGACCAACTATCTGGTTTTTGCCGGCGACCAGCGCGCCGCCCATTCGGTGCTGTTCTGGACGATGGGTGGGCTCGGGCTGGCGCGCTGGGACAATGTCTGGCTGGGCGCATTGGGCGCCGGCACGATCGCGGCCTACGGGCTGTGGAACCATCGCAGGCTGGACGCCTTCCTGGCGGGTGAAAGTGCCGCCGAAAGCCTTGGCGTGCCGGTGGCGCGGATGTGCAGGACGACGTTTCTCGTTGCCGCCTTTTCGACGGCAATTCTCGTCTCGGTCGCCGGCGTCATCGGCTTTGTCGGGCTTATGATCCCGCATTTGTCGCGGCCGCTGGCCGGTCCCTTGCATCTGCGGCTGATCGCCAGCTGTGCGCTGTTCGGGGCGGTGCTGTTGCTGGCAAGCGATCTTCTGGCGCGAACCCTGCTGCCGCCGCAGGAACTGCCGATCGGCATCATCACCAGTTCGCTCGGCGCCTTCTTCGTCGTCACGCTGGTCGTGCGAAACCGGCTCTGACGGCTCAGAGCTTGCCGTCTCAGACTGTCCAGAAGTAGCGCACGATGTGAAAGAAGATCGGGGCAGCGAAGACCAGGCTGTCGGTACGGTCCATCATGCCACCATGGCCTTCGATGAGATGGCCCCAATCCTTGACACCCTGGTCGCGCTTGATGGCCGAGGCGACCAGCCCACCCAGAAACCCCATCGAACAGACGACGAAGGCGACACACGCCGCCTGCAGGGGCGTGAATGGCGTCACGAACGACAGCAGAGCGCCGAGCAGGCTCGCCGATACCACTCCGCCGATCAGGCCCTCCCAGGTTTTCGACGGCGATACGGTCGGCGAAAACCGGTGTTTTCCGAACAGCTTGCCGAAGATGTATTGCAGCACGTCGCTGCCTTGCACGACGATGATCAGGAAGGCGATCAGCAGCAAATTGCGGCCTTCGAAGCCCGGCACGTCGAGCGTCAGCAGTGCTGGAACATGGCTGACGCAATAGACGGAGATCATCACCGCCCATTGCTGCGCGGCGATCCGCTCGAGAAAGCGTTCGGTGTCGCCATGCAACGCAGTGATGGCCGGCATCAGCAGGAAGCAGTAGACCGGAATGAAGATGACGAAGAGCCCGTACCAGGCGGTCCAGACCAGCCAGTACTGAAACGGGATGATGATGCCGAACATGCCGAGCAGCACCCAATGGTCGCTCCGGCTCGTGTGCGTCAGCGTCACGAATTCGCGCAGCGAGGCGAAGGAAATCAGCGCGAACAGGATGGTCAGGCCGTACCGGCCGAAGAAGAAGGCGACCGTCATCAGCGCGACCATCACCCACCAGGCATTGATGCGTTGGGTGAGATTGACCAGAGTCGAACTGAGTGGTTTCGGCGCCCGTGCCGAAAGTATAGCGGCCACGATGCTGGCGGTCGTCAGCACCGCCAGCAGGCCGATGATCAGGATCGAGATGTCGTGGCGCATCAATCGTCTCGTTCGGGACGCGGGTTGAGCGCCAGAAGCGTGGCGTGGGCTCGGTCGAGAAAGGCGCGCCGCTCTTCGCCGGGGGCCACCGCCACCGGCGCGCCGAAGACGACGCGGCACAAAAGCGGGACCGGCAGGAACTGGCCCTTGGGCAATACGCGCGACATGTTCTCGATCCAGCACGGGATCAGCTCGACCTGAGGCCGTGCCATCGACAAATTGTAGAGCCCGGAGCGGAAAGGCAGCAGCGGCTCATCCGTCATGTTGCGGGTGCCTTCGGGAAACAGGATCAGCGAGTGTCCCTGGTCGAGAACCGACAGCATGATCTCGATCGGGTTTTCTTCGGGCTTCGTCCATTGCCGGCTGATGAGCACGGATGACAGCATGTCTTCTGCGATGAAGCGGCGCAGCCGCGATTTTCCCCAATATTCGCCGGCAGCCACGGCATGGGTGATCGCGCGCTCCTTTTCGTTGAGGCACGCCGACAAAAGGATGAAGTCGCCATGGCTCGTGTGATTGGCGAAATAGATGCGCTGCTTGTCCGACGGCAGACTGCCATTCCAGATCGGACGCACGCCGGTTACCGCCCAGGCCAGCGCCGAGAGGCCGACGGAGGTCACAGTCTGCAGCAGGGTGAAGGTCGTGAGCGAGAGCTTGTTCATCGCGGCGCCCAAAATCCGGCCGCCAGAAGCATCGCGACGAACAGGCCAAGGGCTATGCGTTGGCTGGTCAGCAGCCGGCGCGTGCCGGCCATGCGTTCGTCGAGCGAACGTGGGGAAGGTGGCAGCAGCTTCAGGCGCATGCGCGCCAGCATGTCGTCCACCGCGGCGCCGGCGGAAGACATGTCGTCATGGCTGGCCATCAGCCGGAACAGCAGCGCGTCGAATGCCAGCAGCGCCGACAGCGCCAGCACGGCAACCGCGCTGACGGCAGCGAGCGACAGCGCCACGGCGGCGGGCAAGGTCTCGAAGGCGCCGCGCGCCCGGGCGGCCAAGGGCGCCAGCATGTTTGCGGCCAGAACGATTGCGGCCGGCCACGCGGCCTGCCGCATCAGCATGCCGGCGAAGCGATCGGTGCTTTGCTGATAGGCATTGCCGGTCATGATGCCGCCCGCTCCGTTGCCTCGACAAGATGAACAGGCCGGCCGGCGGCGCTCAGCATCTCGCGAGCCCGGGCCGGCGTCCTGGCTCTGCCGGTCACCACCAGCCATTCGGCGACGACGCTGGCGCTGCGCTGGAAACCGAGCGCGCAGCAGACAAGCACCGTGCCGTCGCGGCGCGCTTTCTCCAGCGCGCCGGCTGCCTGTTGCTGCACCATCAACGGCGGCGGCAACAGGTCGACCATCGGAAAGGCGATCCAGCGGCAAGTCGCTCCCGCCGGCCTCTCAAGTTCGGCGGCGAGGTCGATGACCGTGCCGAAGCCGTTGGCCTCGCTTGCGGTGGGAAAACGCCCGAGAAAGACGCTGTCGGCAACCGCCACCTGCGGAGCAAGATTTCGCGTCCAGGCCCATATGTTTGTCCTGGCGCCAAGACGGTACGGCAGGAGCAGGAGGCGGCATGCAAGCGTGATGCTGCCATCCGCGGATTTCTGGAACACTTTCGAACCGGCCCCGGCATAGGCAAGCGCGACGATGGCCAGCGCCAAGGCTGGCCAAAGCAGGAAGAGCGCGACGGCTGAAAAGAACGCGCCGAACGCGGCGGCGGCCAGCGCAAGGACGGCGCCCAGTGCATAGAACAGTGCCAGCCGGCGGGCTTTCGCATCGCTGGTCGGCAGGGCACCTGAAAACGGCAATTCGCCGTTGCGCGGAAACAGCCAGAGCGCGAAAAAACCGAGCAGCGCGCCGGTCGGGATGTCGATGAAATGATGCTGCCAGGTCGTCAGCACCGAGGCGCCGATCAGGAAGCACCAGCCGTGCCAGAGCGGCAGGAGAAGGCGACCGAGGCGGTGGCGCCAATGGTCCCAGATGATCACCAGCAGGGCGATGTGCAGCGAGGGCGCCTGGTTGAACGGTTTGTCGAAGCCGCCAAGCACGGCAAACATGAAGCCCGGCAGGCCGGTCGTTTCCGGCCGCACGAACGTCGCGGTCAGCGGGAACAGGATGAAGCAGGTGACGGCGACGAGTTGCGCTGTGAGATAGCGGCCGGCCAGGCGGTCGACCCCTTGCCGGTTGTCGTTAAGCAGCAGCGACAGGCCGTAGAACAGGTTGATCGACCAGTAGGGCACGATGGTCCAGGCGACGAAACGGGATGCTGTGTTCCCAGGAGAACACGATGCTGCCGACGTCGTCGCGCCGCGACGCCAGCCAGTTGGCCAAGCCATAGGTCAGGTAGAAGAACGGCGCCAGGAACGCCAGCCACAATGCGGCCCTGACGATCACACGGCCATAGGGTTCGGCGGCGACGATGGCTGCGGATTGCGAAGCTTCAGGGTCAGTCGGCATGCCTCGGCGGGTCCTACAGGCGTCGTGCGACCGAGACGGTGAAGATGCCCCATTGGTCGATGCGTTGATCGAGCTTCTCGAAACCGGCGGCTTCGACGAGCTGGTCCATCTCACCTTGCGTGCGCCGGCGCATGACCCATGCCTGGCCGCCGCGATGGGACGTCAGGCTGCGCGCGATCATCTCGAGCTGCGGATGCCAGGGCTGGTTGGTGTAGATGAGCAGACTGCCCGGCTGCATGGCGCGGGCCAGTCCGCCAAGCGAGCGGGCGATCATCGCATTGTCCGAGAACAGTTCGTAGAGGCCGGAAACGATGGCGAGGTCCGGCGCCGGATCGATAGCGGCGAGCATGTCGGCATCGAAAGCGTCGGCGCGCCGGAACGAGACGCTGGCCGGCAATTGCCGCTCGGCGATCAGCTTGCGGCCAAGCCCGACATTGAGGTCGGAATAATCCTGCAGGCGCACGCTTGCCGGCTGATCGGGGCTCTTGACGATCGCATCGAGAACATAGCGACCGTGGCCGGCGGCGATGTCGAGAATGTGGGCGGCGCGGCCGGCGGCCTTGAGTGTCGATAGCGCGGTGCCGATCAGTTCTTCCACATGCAGCTTGCGCTGGCGGATGCCGCGCCAGCCTATGGCCTCCAGGAAGATGCGGTCCACGAAGCGGCCAAGCGGCGTCAGCCCTCGTGCCTCGTTTTCTTAGACATAGTCCAGCGTCGAGCCGGAATCGAAGCCGGTGGTGACACCGGCCTTCATGCCCGACGAAGCCCAGGCGCCCATGCGGATGGAGGCGCGGCTGAATGCCCAATAAAGGCCCCTGGGCGACAACAGATCCAGTGGCGAGGCAAGCCGGTCGGCCTCATCGCGCGTGTATCCGGCAATATCCGCCTGCTTGAGGTCAACGGGCGCGTCCGGCGTCGTGAACTGCCTGGTCAGGAACGGCCGGATCAGGTCGAGGGCCTGTGCCCGGTCGCGCTCGCCCAGCGTGTCGTGGAAGAAGCCCGGCAACACGTGGCGTTCCTTGGTCCGGCTGCCGAGATTGACGAAGAATTCGTGCTGCGGGGCGTGGCGCACCACCCAGTCGCTTCCCGAAAGCAGAAGTTGCGTCGGCACGGTCATGGCGCGGGCGTCCGAAACGATGCGAGCGGCGTGCTGGTAGAGTTCGACCAGGATGTTGGAGGCGATCGGCCGCGTGATCAGCGGGTCGCTCTCGAAGGTAGCGATGCGCACGGGATCGTGGGTCAGGAATTTCGCCTTGACGTAGGAGTTGACGAAAAAACGGCCCTTGAGCTTCTGCCAGAGCGCGATGCCCTCCTTGGCGAAGGGCACGTAGAGCTTGACCGAAAAGGCCGGCGAGGCCAGCACCATGGCGCGCAGTTTCGGCGCATAGTCGTGCACCCAGGCGGCGGCAAGCACGGCGCCGAAGGACTGCGCGATCAGCGCGATGTCCTGCGTTGCGAAGCCATCCTTGGCGGCGATCTCGCGCATGAAGCAGTCGATGTCGCGCACCAGCGCCGAGAAGGACGGGGCATAGCCGCGTTCACCGGACGAACGGCCATTGCCGCGGGCATCCCAGGCATAGAAGGCATGATCCGGCATCTGCAGTTCGTCGACGAGATGGGCCATGCGGCCGCCATGCTCATGGCCGCGATGGAAGAGCACCACAGCGCCCTCGGCATCAGCGGAGGCCGCCGGCCAGAACCGGTAAAAGATTTCCGTTCCGTCATGGCTGTGGAAGACACGTTCTTGTGCCTGCCGCCCAGGGCTTTCCGCAACCGCTGCAATTGGTCCGTGCATCATCGTCTTCCCCTCTGGCGGCATGGCGAGCCCGGTGCTCAGCTGGCGCTGCCAATAAGACCGGCGCGTATCCGGTTTATGGCGGTCAGCAGCGAAAGCGTTGCCATGGCCGGAAACACAAAAGGCGCGATGGATACCGGCCACAGCCCGGCAGCGCACAGGACCGCCACCACGCTCAGTGCCAGCGCCCTGTCGCTCTTGCCGAACGGACCGGCATAGTTGCGCCCGATCCCGGCGGCGATGCCGAGCACGCCGGCGAACTCGGCCAGCACCGCGGCGATGGCGAAGGCGATGACGCCCCATGCGCTGAACAGCGGAAAGACCGCGAAAGGCAGGGTGAGTGCCAGGTCCGAAACGACATCGCAAATCTCGTTCAGATACATGCCGAGCGTCGAAGCCTGGCCATGTTCGCGTGCCAGCATGCCATCCACCGCATTGAGCGCCATGCGCACGAACAGCACCACGGGAATGAGTAGCAGCAGCCAGCGCCATTCGTGCAGGATCGCGATGGCCGCTCCAGCCACGATCGACATCAGGGCCGCCAGGATGGTGATGCTGTTTGCGGTGACGCCGTTCGCCGCCAGCTGGCTGACCAGCGGCCGCAGTCTTCCCTGGAAAGCCGGCTTGAGCGCGTAAAGCGTCGGCATGGCGTCGATCCCCCGATCCTGACCTGCGCTGTACATGAATATGTCATACGCGACCAGCGGCTGCAGCGCCCAAAACGGCGACTCTCACTGCCCGGCTGCCGCGCATCGGTTGCTGAGGCGTCGACCAATCGTCGACGGTCGGTGTGGGCATGCACATTTGCCGGCTTCTGAACGACACGGTGCTTGAATAGTGAGCACGCTTATTATATATATCGCTCATGGTTTCTGATGGCATCGACAGATTGGGATTTTTGATCCACGACGTGCAGCGCCTGATGCGCAAGCGTTTCGAGACGCGCGCCAGCGGGCTCGGCCTGTCGTCGGCGCAATGGCGCCTGATGGTGCGTGTCGCAAAGGAGGAGGGCGTCACCCAGGCCCGGCTCGCGGAATTGCTCGAAATCGAGCCGATCAGTGTCTCGCGCCTCGTCGACCGGATGGAGGAGGGCGGCTGGATCGAGCGCCGCGCCGACGCTGCCGACCGCCGCGTGCGCATGATCTTCCCGACGGCCAAGGCGAGCGCCGCCTATGCGGAGGTCAAGAGCCTGGCCGGCGAAGTCTATGAGGAATCGCTCGTCGGCGTTTCGCCGGAGGACCGTCGCGTCCTGATCAGGGCGCTCGATGCGATGGCGCAGAATCTCGCCGACGGCGATACCTCGGAAAAAGTCGAGCCTACGAAAGGCGCAGCAGCATGAACGCGGTAGCCAAAGTCGACGAAAACGCCGCCAAGGTGGAGATGGAAGCGCCGGCCCAGCCGGCCGCCGCTCCTGTCGCGGTCGCTCCTCCCGTGCAGCCGGTCCCGGCGCCGAAGAAGAAGCGCCGCATGGGCCGCTTCTTCCTGATGCTTGTCTTGCCGGCGGCGCTGGTTATCGGTGGCGGCTATGTCTGGGTGACCGGCGGCCGCTATCAGGAGACGGAGAACGCCAATCTGCAGCAGGCCAAGGTGTCGATCGCCTCCGACACGGCCGGCCGCATCGTCCAGGTTGCCATAACAGACCATCAGATGGTCAAGCAGGGCGACCTTCTGTTCACCATCGATCCCGAGCCTTACCGGATCGCGCTTGCCCAGGCCGACGCCGCGGTTGCCGCCGCGCGCCTCAATGTCGAGCAGCTGCGCGCCGCCTACAGCCAGTCGATGGCGCAGGAGAAGTCCGCCAGCAGCGAGGTCGACTATGCCCAGTCGCAGTATGACCGCGCCGCCGATCTCGCGCAGAAGGGCATCAACGCCAAATCGTCTCTGGACGAGGCCCGCAACGATCTCGACAAGGCAAAGCAGCAGGTCGCCGTCGCCCAGCAGGGCATCATCAGCGCCAAGGCCGCGCTCGGCGGTAATCCCGATATCGAAACCGACAAGCATCCGACCGTGATGGCCGCGCTCGCCGCGCGCGACAAGGCCGCCTACGACCTGGCGCGGACCACGGTGAAGGCGCCCGCGGATGGCGTCATCTCCCAGGCCTCGTCCTTCAAGGTCGGCCAGTTCGTCGGCTCCGGCACGCCGCTGTTTTCGCTGGTCGAGACCGACGACACCTGGATCGATGCCAATTTCAAGGAAACCCAGCTCACCAACATGAAGCCGGGCCAGAAGGCTGAGATCGTCGTCGATACCTATCCGGGCAAGACCTTCGAGGCGACGGTCAAGGCGATCGGTGCGGGAACGGGCGCAGAATTCTCGCTGCTGCCCGCCCAGAACGCCACCGGCAACTGGGTCAAGGTCACGCAACGCATCCCGGTGCGACTGGAACTGACCGATCCCGACGCCAAGATGGCGCTGCGGACCGGCATGAGCGCCTCGGTCACCGTCGATACCGGCGTTGCCCGCGGCTTTCCCGCCATATTCGGCCACGCCACGGCTGGCGAGGTCGTGCAGTAAGTCGGCGGAAGTCCGCGGCGCCTGGCAGGTGGCAGCGGACAGCCAAGGATTGGTCTGAGGGGAGGAGTGAGAAGGATCAGCGTTTGGTTCAAGCCGCGTCGCGGCCCGGCTGAAATCTGAAATCTTCGACACGGACCCTTCGGTCCTCATGTTTCCGGGCGGCAGGCATCCGCTCATCAGAGACTTTCGGTCGATGTAACCCCCACATCGATAACCGCGTCCCACCGCGATGAAGGTCTCTCAACGGAAGGCTTTGCCGCCCGGAAACCCCTGTGTACACGTTTTTGTTACCGGCTGGAAGTTCCGCATCATGAGCACGCCAGAACCATTTCGAGAAGTGCCGCATCGCGGCCTGATCACGGTTGCGCTCATGCTGGCGACGATCATGCAGGCGCTCGACACCACCATCGCCAATGTCGCCCTGCCGACCATGACGGGCGACCTCGGCGCTTCCCCGGACAACATCAACTGGGTGCTGACCTCCTATATCGTCGCCGCCGCCATCATGACGCCGGTCACCGGCTGGCTCGCCGACCGCTTCGGCCGCAAGGAATTGTTCCTGACGGCGGTGGTCGGCTTCACCATCTTCTCCATGCTGTGCGGCCTGGCATGGAGCCTTGAAACCATTGTGCTGTTCCGGCTGCTGCAAGGCGTGTTCGGCGCCGCCATCGTGCCGCTGTCGCAGACATTCCTTCTCGACATCAATCCCAAGGAGCGCCACGGCCAGGCCATGGCCATCTGGGGCGCCGGCATCATGCTGGGACCGATCCTGGGGCCGACGCTGGGCGGCTGGCTGACCGAGAATTTCAACTGGCGCTGGGTGTTCTTCATAAATCTGCCGGTCGGCATCGTCGCCTTCCTCGGCATGGCGGCCTATCTGCCGGCCGTTGCCCGGCGGGTGCGCAGCTTCGACTTCTTCGGCTTTGCCATGATATCGCTCGGCGTCGGCGCGCTGCAGCTGATGCTGGATCGCGGCGGCGAAGTGGACTGGTTTTCCTCGGTCGAGATATGGATCGAACTCGGCTTGGCCATCACCGGCTTCTGGGTGTTCATCATTCACACGATGAGCGCGGAGCATCCTTTCATCGATCCGAAGATTTTTCTCGACCAGAATTTCGTGACCGGGCTGGCGTTCATCTTCGTCATGGGTGTGCTCATCCTGGCCTCGATGTCGCTGCTGCCACCGATGCTGTCGACCATCTTCGGCTATCCGACCATCACCATCGGCATCGTCATCGGTCCGCGTGGTATCGGCACGATGATCTCGATGCTCGTCGTCGGGCGGATCATGGGAAAGATCGACGCCAGGATTCTCGTCGTCATCGGTTTTCTGCTGACCGCGCAGTCGCTCTACACCATGGCGAGCTTCACCCCGCAGATGGATAACTGGCTGATCATCAGCTCCGGCGTGATCCAGGGCCTGGGCATGGGAATGGTGTTCGTGCCGCTGTCGACGGTCGCCTTCGCCACGCTTGACGCACGCTACCGCACCGACGCAACCGCGCTCTTCAGCCTGGTGCGCAATCTCGGCTCATCGATAGGCGTCTCGGTCGTGACGGTGCTCTTGGTGCGCAACACGCAAATCAACCACGCCGAGCTTTCGGCCTTCATCAACCCGTTCAATCCCAATCTCTGGGCCGTCTCGCCGGCGGCCGCGGGCGGCGATCCGATGGCGCTGTCGGAGGTCGATCGCATGGTCAATCTCCAGGCGATGATGATCTCCTACGTCAACGACTTCAAAATACTGATGGTGATGACGCTGGCCGCCATTCCGTTCGTCTTCCTGCTGCGCAAGCCAAAGGCTGGTCCGGCCGGCGGCGGCGCACCTGCGGCACATATGGACTGAGCCGGCGGCGGGCGGTCCGCCTGCCGTCAATATGGATTGGGATTGGCGTGCCGGTTGGTGCTGGCGAATAGCCGAAACGGCCCCAGCAAGACGCTACCTGCCGAGCACCAGCGACCAATAGCGCAGGTTGGGATCACGCCCGTCGCGGACATAGGCGAGGCCGAAGCGGCTGAAATCCTGATCGAGTATGTTGCGCCGGTGGCCCTGCGAATGCATCCAGATGTCGAACAGTTTTTGCTGGTCGAAGCGGCCTTCGGCGATGTTCTCGGCCGCGGCGCCCCGCACGCCATTGTCCTTCATGCGCGATGCGAAATCCTTGCCCCAGCCCGTGGTGTGGCTCATGCGCTCGCGCGCTGCCATATAGCCGGCCTGTTGCAGCGCCGCCTGTTCGAGCTGGGCGTCCGGCGCCAGCGGGCCGAGCCCGGCTGAGGCGCGCAAGCCCGACAGAGTAGCCGTGGCGGAGGAAGAGACGCCTGCGCCTTCGCCCGTCGGTACAGAGACGGTGCTGCAGGCGGAAAGCGCGGCAATGGCTGCAAGGCCGGCGACCTTGAGCAACGTGCGCCTGTTCGGATTCGGGATTGGCGAGTTTGCAGTTTTCGCGATTGTCATGCCCAACTGACATAGTGGCGATCATGGCTTTTGCCGGGCAGGGCGGTAAGATCTGAGATGGAAATGCGGGTTAGTCGCTCATTTCACAAGCGTGATGAGGCGGCTGGCATACATCTCGCGATTTCCAAACACGGCCGTGCAGTCGGTTTTGATGGATGAGTTTCCGGTCATCTGCACGGTCGAGCCAACAAGTCTCAGACAGTCGCCCTGACCGCTCATATCTGAGTTGCCGGCAAAGGATATCGCCGCGTCCGGCGCATAGACGAACCCGCTGATCGCGGAATTTGCACCGCCATTCAGCGTCAGGGCCGAGGTGTTGCCGCGGTTCTCGAAAATGGTGATGCCGGCGTAGGGACCGCTGGTGGGTGGTGATAGATTCACCTGTTCATTGGCATTTATAGTGATCTGTGAGCCCTCCACGAGGAATAAGGTCACGCCCTGACCGGTCAGGCTGCCGTTGCCGCCGGGTTTTAGGGTGACGCCACGGAAGATGTAGACGCCCGGATTGAGCGTGATGTTTCCCGACAACGTCTTGTCGCAATAGGTTCCAGGCGACAGCGTATAGGTTCTGCCGTTCGGGATCGGCAGGCACAATGTGTAAGGGGGAGGAACGACGTCCCCCAGAGGATCGAAAGATGCATATTGATGTTCGAGTGGGGCTCCGCAGGTGAGATTGGCGCTTGGCGGCGAAAGCCCGTAAGTGCCGCCGACAGTTGAGACGCAGCCCGCCGAAATCTGCGCGGAACCGCCCCTGCTGACAGCATCGGACGCATCCGAGTTTGCCGCGATGACGCAACTGCTCATGGAGACATCGGTCGAGCCCTGCAGGCTTATTGCGGCCGACGCATGTGGATCGAGCGCCAGAACGCAGGCCTGCGCACCGGGATTCATCTTGACCGTGGCCGAGCGGTGAGCTGGCCATGGGGCCGCGCCATTGATGAAGCTCGGACGGTTGATGCTGGACGAAAGCGAGATGTAATAGGCGCTCGGGTCGCCGCTGGCGGTTGCCGAAAAAGCCGAGACGCTGTCTGCATATTCCTGCTGGTCGGCGAGGCTCAAATTGGCAGAAAAGAATGTCAACCCAAGTGCCTCTACATCACTCGCGGCCATACTGGGCAGGTACTTCGTGCCGACGGCAAGTCCAGCCGCGTCCAGCGAGTTCTGCAATTGCGCGGCGTCGTCACTCGTGCCCGTCAGATCGATCGCGCCGGCCACCACAACCATTATCGGCAGCATCGCTATGGCGGTCGCCATGGCAAAGTTGCCGCGCTTCGAAGACCAGAAGCCTCTCAATGTGAACATCGTCCGCCGCCAAGGTTTGCAATGCCCAGGTGATACGCCCGGGATATCTAAGAGAAATGTAAGCAATCGCTAAAATGCATAGGTTCTAAAAATGAGGCGAGGCGGCTCGTGATAGTGACGCCCCGGGCCTGGGGCCCGACTACAGCCGACGTCACCCACGGGAACGCCGTGACCCGTAGAAACGCCAAAGCATTGGCTGACAATATGGCCGACAGAACAACGGCCGCGGAATGGACGAATGGCCAAATGTGATTTTGCGGACAGGGCCAAGCGGGTTACGCTGCGTCAGCAATGAAAGAGGAGAAAGACGATGAAAACGTTCCTCGCTATCGCTGCCGCACTGGGCCTCTCCGTGTCCGCCGCTTCGGCAGACTGCGCCTATCATCACTCGAAGGTATCGGCGTCAGTCGACACACAGACGACGACAGCGAGCGTCGAGAAGGCTGACATGTCCAAGGCTACGGACGCTCAGACAGTCGTGAAAAAGGAAGTACCGCCGAAGACCGAATAGACTTCAGCGGATCCCGCGCGAACGCCGGGCTGCGTCGGCTGCCGCCGTTGCGTTCGGCGCCTGACAGTGAGGCTGATGTCGTCTTGTACGCTGGCTATCCGCAGATACTAACTTCGTAGAGGTCAATGTCTTCTGGGTGCGCAGCGGCAATTGATCGCCATAGGTCCAAATTATTATGCCCCCTTCGTCGTCGATCCGGACGGCCCATATCGAGGCGGTCTTCAACGCGCGGCAGTAGATTCCGCGCGGCCGGCTTATGCCGGCAGGCGATGACAATCCCGTGAGGACCTGACCAAGGCCATCGATTCGGCGACAACCCCTGGCAAATCGGCTATGCTGCCACATCTACTAGTGGCAGCTGCGGGCGGCCATCACGGCGGTGACCGCCCCCGACACACGGGAGGATGGTTATGGCCGGCTTTCATGTCATGGCGGACGCCTACGGGATGCATGTGCAGCCCGCGGTGCGCCGCATCACCACGGCGGATCTCTGGGATGCGCTCAGGCTCGGCGCCGAGGATTTCTGGGCAAAACCGTCCCACTACGTGTTCCTGTGTTTGATCTACCCGATCGTCGGTCTGATCCTTACCCAGTGGAGCTCGGGTTCCAACGCCATTCAGCTCGTCTATCCCTTGATGTCGGGCTTTGCCCTGGTCGGGCCTTTTGCCGCGATCGGGCTCTACGAAATCAGCCGCCGGCGCGAGCTCGGCATGAACACGAATTGGCGCCATGCACTGGACGTGCGCCGTTCCCCGGCATTGCCGTCGATCGCGGTCATCGGCATCATGCTGTTTGCACTGTTCCTGTTGTGGCTGTTCACCGCGCAATCGATCTACACCAGCCTGTTCGGAGACCAGCCGCCGGCCTCGATCGGCGCCTTTGTCCGCGACGTGCTGACGACGGGCAAGGGCTGGACCCTGATCCTGCTTGGTAACGCGGCCGGTTTTGTCTTTGCCGTGGTGGTGCTGGCCACAACGGTGATCGCCTTTCCGTTGCTGCTCGACCGTGATGTCGGTGCCGTCTCCGCAATCGAAACCTCGGCCCGGGCGGTGATGGCAAACCCGTTGCAGATGGCGCTCTGGGGCCTGCTGGTTGCCGTGCTTCTGGTGATCGGCTCGATCCCGCTGTTTGCCGGGCTGGCCGTGGTCATGCCGATCCTGGGCCATGCCACCTGGCACCTCTACCGCAAGGTGATCGAGCCGGCACAGATCCGGCCGATCCGCCGGCCGATGTAGCTAGACTAGAGCATGATCTCCAAAAGTCGGAACCGGTTTTGGGAAAGATCATGCCCGGCTGGAGGGACTCAGCGCTGCGCGTCGGTCGCCATCTTCAGCGCCAGCGCCGTCAGCACGCCCCCCATCATCCAGCGCTGGATAACCAGCCACAATGGCCGTCCGGCAAGGAAGGTGGCGATCGAACCGGCCGTCACCGCGATGATGGCATTGACGGTCAGGCTGATCGAGATCTGCGTCGCACCCAGAACCAACAGCTGCGACAGCACATGGCCTTTGCCGATGCTGATGAATTGCGGCAGCAGCGACAGATAGAGAACGGCCACCTTGGGGTTGAGCAGATTGGTCATCAGCCCCATGGCGAACAGCTTGCGCGGCCTGTCCTTCGGCAGGTCTCGCACCTGGAACGGCGAACGTCCGCCCGGCTTCACCGCTTGCCAGGCAAGCCACAGCAGATAGAGCACGCCGGCAAAGCGCAGCGCGTCGTAGGCATAGGGCACGGCAAGCAGCAGCGCCGTGATGCCGAACGCCGCCGACAGCACATAGAACAGGAAGCCGACCGCGACCCCACCAAGCGAGATCAGTCCCGCCTTCGGCCCTTGCGACAGCGAGCGCGAGATCAGGTAGATCATGTTCGGGCCTGGCGTCAGCACCATGCCGAGGCAGACCAGCGCGAAGGCGATATGGTTGGCGGTATCGGGCATTGTTCGTCCCCAAGCACGCCCGCGATGCGATCCCGCGAGCCGCCAATATCTGCCTGTCACGGCAGGCGCCCGCAAGGGCTTGCCGGCACCAGGCGTTGCGCCAGAGGAGCGGTTACGGCATGTCGCTCCAAAGCGCCTCCGGTTTCGGGACAACGACATGCATAAGAAGGACCCAAAGCGCCGTTTCGACGCGGCGTGCCTTAGCCGACCACCCGCAGGTTCGACAGTTCGTTGCCGATTTCCTTGAAGTCGTTCGACAGGCTGGCGCCGGTCGCATTCCAGAACAGCTTCGCCGGTTTGCTCGGATCCGTCGGGTCCTTGCGGAAGCGCGAGTCCGATGAGCAGGATTTCAGCGCATTGATCGCCAGCTTGTCGCTGGCCTGGCTTGTCGATAGGTCGAGCGCCACCGTCATCACCATGATGTTGGCCGCCTTGGCGTTGTTGCAAAGCGTTGCCATCTGTTCGTTGAGCGCATTGGTGTAGTTGCCGTTCGAATAGTCGAACTGACCGATGGCGCCCGATGTGCCCATGAACATGCGGCCGATCGAGGTGCCGTTGTAGCCGGGGTTGAGATAGCCGTAGGACGCGTAAGTCGATTTCGAGTTGGCGGGGTCCGAATAGCCAAGCGAGGACGGCGTGTAGTAGGTGTTGGCGCCGTCGGTCAGCACGATCACCACCTTGTCATTGCCTTTTTCCGTTTCCCGGCGCCCTTGCGTGAACGGTTCGCCGCTTGAGACCACCCGCCAGCCCCACGCCATGCCCTCGGGAACATTGGTGCCGCCATTCGGCTGCATCAGGTCGATCGCCGCCTTGATCGCGGTGGCCCCATCGGCGACGCTCACATCGGTCAGTGGTGTGATCGGATTGGTGGTGCAACTGTAGTTCGGGCCGTTGCCGGCGGGCAGCGCCGGCGCATCGATCGGCCGTGGCTGGAAATATTTGGCCATGTTTCGCTGCCGCGCTTGACCGGTGCTGCTTGTAGGATCGTCATTCCACCAGCTATTCCCCGCGCCGTAGGTCACCGGGGCGGCCTCGTCGGGATCCTGCGTGAGCTTCCAGTGATTGCCGGGTTCGTCCGGAGCGAACATCGGCACGAACATCGTTGCCGGATCGCCGACGCCTATGCCTGTGTTGGCCGAGCCGCCGGACGGCGATGCGTCGTTGACATTGTAGGGATAGGGCCGGGCCTCCACGCAGCCTTGCCAGCTGGCGAACGGACCGTAGGAATCGATGTAGTCATATTCGTCGTGGCTGCGTTTGCAGGTGTTGTTCGAATTGTATTCGTCGCAAACCACCCGCTTGCTGTTGACGACACGCTCGTGGTTGGTGACGACCTTCATGTCCCGGTAGAGTGAAAATCGGGTCAGCATCTGCCCTTCCTCGCTGCCCCAGCCAGTGCCGCGTTTGTACCAGATGCCGTTGGTCTGCTGGGCGTATTTGTTGGCCGCGTTCAGTGTCGACCAGTCGAAATTCTCGTTCGACACCGGCGACAGGCCCTCCGTGTCCATCCACGAAGCGTTGCCATTGGCGGGGCCGACATTGACCGAAGCGGCAAAGGGCACGAGGCCAAACTGCACCGGCTTGTCGACCTGCTTGATCATGACCGCCTGCTGGGCCAGCGTGTCGACCAGCTGCTTGGACGCGGTCTTGAGAAGATCGATGCGCTTCTGGCCTGAGCCCGTGCCGAGCGTGGTCATCGATCCGGAATTGTCGAGCACCAGAGCAACTTCCAGCGTGTTCTTCAGCCGCACCTGGGAAGTGACGTTGAAGTTGATCCTTTGATTCGCATCGGTTGCCGATTTGCCGACGAGCTGGGCGAAGGCAGGATAGAAATAAGGCTTGTAGGCAAGCTGCGCCGTCATCGTGAGCAGGCCGCCGCCCCTGGTGTTGCTGGGCAAGGTGACGTTGAGCGTCGCGCTGGCCGGATCGACATCGTTCAGGTTGGCGTTGAAGAAGTCGAGCGCATAGGCTTTCAACTGGTCGTCGGTCGCGCCTTCCGTCAGCCGGCGCGCCGTGGCGAAGTTGGCGGCGTCGAGCGCATTCGTCACCATCTGCTTTTCGCGGTTCATTTCCGTGAAGTCGACCGCGATCGCCAGGCCGCCCATCAGCGGTACCATCGCCACGACAGTCATAAGAGCATAGTTGCCGCGCCGGTCGCGGCCGAACTGACGCCAAAGTTCATGCATGACTTGCAGCGGCCCCCGCCGGCGGATTCTCGATTGACGCCAGCCTTCCACAAAACGCTGAAGGCCGGGTTTGGGAAACCGCTCAATTGCTTGGTCGACGCTTCACCAACCGCTAACCAATGCAAGCCTGCGGCCCCGATCCGGTCTAAGGCAAACGCCCTGTCGGGGCAGGGCGTTCGCAGTTTGGCGATCAGCTGACGATGCGCAGGTTGGACAGTTCATTGCCGATCGCCTTGAAATCGTCGGAGAGTGTCGCTCCGGTCGAATTCCAGAACAGTTTCATCGGCTTGCTCGGATCGGTCGGATCCTTGCTGAAGCGGGAATCCGACGAACAGGCTTTCAGCGCATCCATCTGTGTTTTTTCCGCCGTCTTGGTGGCATCGAGGTCGAGCGCAATGGTCATGACCATGATGTTGGCGGCCTTGGCGTTGCTGCACAGCGTGGTGAAGTACTCGTTCATCGCCTTGGTGTAGTTGGCGTTGGAATAGTCGGTCTTGCTGACGCTGTTGCTGGTGCCAAGGAACATCCGACCATAGGTGTAGGCGTTGCTGAAGGGTACGATGTAGCCGAGCGCCGAATAGATGGCCTTGCTGCCCGCCAGATCGTTGCCGCCATAGTTCCAGTTGGTTCCAGAGTAGCTCTGAGCCGTCACCGACGTTGGTGTGTAATAGGTGTTCGCACCATCGGTCAGGACGATCAGAACCTTGTCGTTGCCTCTTTCTGTCTCGGGTCTGCCTTCGGTGAACGGGGCAGTGCTGGAAAGGGTCCGCCAGCCCCAGGCCATGCCTTCCGGAACATTGGTGGCGCCGTCGGCGGCCATGGCGTCGATGGCCGCCTTGACTGTGTTCGCTCCGGTTGTCGTGGAAACGTCGGTCAGAGGCGTGATCGCGGTCGTGCTGCAACTCGTGTTGGGGCCGGCATCCATGCCGTAGGCTGGAGTAACCGTGGTGCCCGGGTCGGTAAAATATTTCGGCATGTAGCGCTGACGTACCGCGCTCGTGCCCGTCGACCCGTCGGCAAGCCAATTGTTGTTGGCGGGGCGAGGTGGGTTGTTGCTGTCGGTGAGATCGGTTTCATCGGGCGCGAACATGGGCACGAACAGCGTCGCTGGCGTCCCGGTCGCCCCCTCGGTGTCGTTGACATTGTAAGGATACGGTCGAGATTCGACGCAGCCGCCCCAGGAAGCGACGCTTCCATAGGTATAGTTGTAGCCGCTTTGCCAAGTCTTGCATGAGCCATTGGAGTAGGTGGCGGTGCATTTGAACTGCGCGACATAGGTGGCAGTGGCGGTGCGCTTCATCTGGTTGTAGATGGAGAAGCGGGTCAGGGGCAGGTCCTTCTGGGTTGCGTCCCAACCGCTGCCTTTGGCGTACCAGACGCCGGCGATGTTCTGGGCATACTTGGTGGACGAATAGGTCGAACTCATGCTCGCCCAGTCGAAATTCTCGTGATGGATCGGCGAAATCCCGGTGGTGTCCATCCAGGATGCCGAAGCGTTGCCCGGGCCGACATTGACCGATGCGGCGAAGGGAACGAGGCTGAACTGGACCGGGTTGGTGACCTGCTTCATCATCTGCGCCTGGCCAGCCAACTGGTCGACCAGCTGCTTGGCGGCATCCTTGAGAAGGTCGAAGCGTACCTTGTTTGATCCTTTGCCGAGTTCCGTCATCGAGCCGGAATTGTCGAGCACCAGCGACACTTCCAGCGTATTCTTCAGTCGGACTTCGGAGCATGCGCCGAAGCTGATGTCGCTGTTGGCGGCGCTGCCACCCACCAGCACTTTTGCAGTCGGCAGGAAGTAGGGCTTGTAGGTCAAGGTGCTGCAGAGCTTCAAGGTGCCGCCGCCTGCGTTGTTATTGGGCAGCGTCACGGCGAGCGTGGTGTTGGCTGGATCGATATGCGCGAGATTGGCTTCGAAGAAATTCTTGGCGTAGGCCTTGGCATCGGTGTCGCTGGCGCCGGCAACGATCTGCTGGGCAGTGGCGACGCCGGCCGCGTCCAGGGCGTTCAAGGCGTTTTGTCGCTGCCGCGTCATTTCCGTATAGTCGACGCCGATTGCCAGGCCACCCATGAGCGGTACCATGGCGACGACAGTCATGAGCGCGTAATTGCCACGCCGATCGCTTCCGAATCTCCGGATCATTGTTCCAAAATACCCCCGCCAAATCGATAATCGGTGGGGATCGTGTCATAAATCGTTAAATTTCACGTTGCCGTAATATGTCCAAGGTCGAGCCGCCCTTTCAACGCGCGTTAACCATATGCTGTCCAGTGGTGGCTTTGGGTGCCAACGGATAGCCCGATCGGGCGCACAGTTCGCCCTTCGCGTCGATCTCCGGGTGAAAGCTGGTGACAGCATGGATCGGTTCGGATAATTCGAACCCGCTGCGGCGAACCGTCGGCCGCCGCACTCGCAACGCTCATATCGAAGGAAACGGCATGGCGGATTCGCCTGACATCGTCGGCTCGCTTGAAGACGTCTCAAAAGCCTATTCGGCAATTCTTTGCGATGTCTGGGGCGTGGTGCACAATGGCGAATGGCATTTCCCGGCGGCTGCGGTGGCGCTGGCCAGGGCAAGGGCAGCCGGCATTCCCGTTGTTCTCATCACCAATTCGCCCCGCCGCAGCGCCGATGTCGTGGCTCAGATGAGTGCGATCGGCGTTCCGCCGTCAGCGTACGACCGTGTGGTGACCTCGGGCGACGTGACCCGCGACCTGATCGCGGAAGGCCCACGCAAGATCTTCCATATCGGCGCCGACCGCGATCTGACGCTCTATGACGGCCTCGATGTCGACCTTGTCGAGGAATTCGAGGCGGCCGGTGTCGTGTGCACCGGCCTGTTCGATGACGAGGTCGAGAAGCCTGAGGATTATACCGATCTTCTGCGCCGGTTGCGTGCCAGGAACCTGCCATTCATCTGCGCCAATCCCGATATCATGGTGGAGCGCGGCGAACGCATCATCTGGTGCGCCGGCGCGCTGGCGCGCGACTATGCCCAGCTTGGCGGCCGCACGCTGATCGCCGGAAAGCCCTACGCGCCGATCTACGACCTTGCGATGAAGGAGGTGGCGGAGGTGCTTGGCCGGCAGGTCGAGCGTTCTCGGGTATTGGCCATCGGCGATGGGGTGATGACCGATGTGAAGGGGGCGGCCGACAATGGTTTCGACGTTCTCTATGTTTCCGGCGGCATCCATGCCCGCGACTATGGCGATGCATCCCGGCCGGATCCGGCCAAGCTCGGGCTCTTCCTGGAGCGGCACGGCTATCGTCCCGTGGCCGTCATGGTCAGACTGCAGTAGGTGGCAATGGTAGGCTTCCAGCATCTCACCGCGACCGCGCCGCTGCCCGCCGATCTGCGTGACGGTGTTGTCGCGATCGGCAATTTCGATGGCGTCCACCGTGGTCATCAGGCGGTGCTCGAACGGGCGCTGGCCGAGGCTGTGCGGCGTGACGTGCCGGCCCTGGTGCTGAGCTTCGAACCGCACCCGCGAAAGGTCTTCAGACCCGACATGCCGCTGTTCGTGCTGACGCCGCCGCCGATGAAGGCGCGCCTCTTGTCCTTGCTGGGTTTTGCCGCGCTCGTCGAGCAGCCGTTCACGCGCGACTTCGCGGCGCTTTCGGCGGAAGCCTTCGTCACCGACGTACTGGAGAGGACGCTCGGCATCACCCACGCCGTGACCGGCTTCGATTTCCATTTCGGCAAGGACCGCCAGGGCGGACCGGCCTATCTGATGGCAGCCGGCGAGCGCCATGGCTTTGGCGTCACGCTCGTCGACGCTTTTCGCGACGAGGGCGCCGAGGTAGTTTCGTCGAGCCGGATCCGGGCCCTGCTCTGCGATGGCGAGGTAGTCGAGGCCGCCGGTCTGCTGGGTTATCGGTTCACGGTCGAGGCCGAAGTGATCGGCGGGCAGCAGCTCGGCCGCACGCTGGGCTTTCCCACCGCCAACATGAGGCTTTCACCGGAAGCGACTCTGAAGGAAGGGATTTATGCCGTCCGCTTCCGCCGCGCCGACGGCACGCTGCATGACGGCGTCGCCAGCTTCGGCCGCCGCCCGACCGTTGACGACAACGGCGCACCGCTTCTGGAAACCTTCGTCTTCGATTTTTCCGGCGATCTCTACGGCGAGACCTGCGAGGTCTCGTTCTTCGGCTTCCTGCGCAGCGAGATCAAATTCGACGGCCTCGATGCATTGGTGGTGCAGATGAAGCGCGATGAAGCCGAGGCCCGGGCGCTGCTTGCCGGCGTCAAGCCGCTTTCGCAGCTCGACGCGGCGATTGCCTTCTGACTTACTTTTTCAACGCCAGGCCGACCGCGATGAAGGTCCAGCCCTGGAAGATCAGGTCGATCGCCAGGAACAGTCCGAGCACCCACAGGCTGTTGACCGGCCACCCCATGGCGATGATCAGGCCGGCAAGCACGCTGATGAGGCCTGCCGCGACGATCCAGCCCCAGCCCTGTTCCGGACGGTGGCTGTAGCCGACCCAGGCGCGCAGCGCGCCGGAAGCGACGAGCGCAACGGCCAGCAGGAAGGTCAGCACCGCCGAGGCCAGCAGCGGATTGTCGAAAGCGAAAAATCCGGCGACCGCATAAAGCAGCCCGCTGAGCAGCCAGTAGAAGAAGCGGCCCCAGGTCTTGACCCCGAAAGCATGCATAATCTCGATGATGCCGGCCACCAGCATCAGCCAGCCGACGACATAGACGGAAGCAACTGTGGCGATGAACAGATTGCCGAAAGCAATGCCGCCGAGGATCAGCAGCACCACGCCCAGACCAACAAACCACCCCCACTTTTCCCGCGTCTGGCCGATCGCGTTCTTCAGTGTATCGCCGTGCAAGGTCATGATCCATCTCCCTCCACATCTGGCCGCGCATCCTGCGGTTGAAGGAAGGTAATCCCAATGGCACTACCCGTCCAGCGCGGTGGCTATTGCAAAGGCGCGGCGAAGCTGGTGTCATCCCGCTTTGCATCAGGGAGGTATGACAATGAAGCGATCCCATGGGCTCGCCCTGTTTTCCTCAACTCTCGCCCTGTTCGCTGCCAATGCGGCTTCCGCATTCGCAGCGCAGCCCGGCGATCCGCCGGATGGCATCACCAAGATAGAAACGGTGGTCGTCATCTTCGCCGAGAACCGCGCCTTCGACAATCTCTATGGCCATTTTCCCGGTGCCGAAGGCATCGACAAAGCCAGCCAGGAAAGCCTGCAGCAGCGCGACCGTGACGGCTCGGTGCTGTCCGAACTGCCGCCGGTGTGGGACGGGCTGACCGCCAAGGGCGTCACGCCGCCGGTGACGCAGGCGATGACCGAGCACCTTCCAAACGCGCCGTTCACCGTGAACGACGCGAAGGGTTTCAACGTGCCGCTCAGCGTCACAACGCACGATCTCTGGCATCGCTACTACCAGAACCAGATGCAGATCGACGGCGGCAAGAACGACATGTTCGTTGCCTGGGCCGATTCAGGCGCCATGCCGATGAGCAACTGGGACGCCTCCAAGACCGACATGTGGGCGGTCGCGCAGAAATACGTGCTGGCCGATCATTTCTTCATGGGTGGGTTCGGCGGCTCGTTTTTCAACCACCAATGGCTGATCTGCGCTTGCGCGCCTTACTACGCCGATGCCGACAAGAGCCCGGCCAAACCGTCGATTTCGGTGACGGATGATAGCGGCACTGCGCTGAAGATCGCCGACAATTCGCCGAAATCGGCGCGCGACGGCATTCCGAAATTTGTCTCCGATGGCAATCTGACGCCGGACTTCCATGCGGTGAACACGATGCAGCCGCCTTACCAGCCGAGCGGCACCGATCCGGCGCCTGGCGGCGATCCGCTCCTTGCGGATCCGGCCAAGCCCACCACGCTGCCGCCCCAGACGGAGCCGACCATCGGCGACATGCTTAGCCTAAAGCACATCACCTGGGCATGGTATTCGGGCGCCTGGCAGTACACGCTCGACCATGGCAACAAGTCGCCGGTTCCGAATTTCCAGTACCACCACCAACCGTTCAACTATTATGCCAATTACGCGCCGGGTACCGAAGCCAGGCGCGAACATTTGCGCGACGGTGGGCTGGGCGGCGTTAGCTTCATCCAGGCGATCGACGACGGCGCCCTGCCACAAGTCTCCTTCTACAAGCCGCAGGGCAATCTCAACGAGCATTCCGGCTATGCCGACATCGAGGCCGGAGATCGCCATATCGCCGACGTCGTCGCCCATCTGGAGAAAAGCCCGCAATGGCCGCATATGCTGGTCGTCGTCACCTATGACGAGAATGGCGGCATCTGGGATCACGTCCCTCCGCCCAAGGGCGACCGCTGGGGGCCGGGCACACGCGTCCCCGCCATCATCGTTTCGCCCTTCGCCAAGCACGGCTATGTCGATCAGACGCCCTATGACACGACTTCGATCCTGCGCTTCATCACCGAGCGCTTCGAACTGCCGGTGCTGCACGGCATCGTGGTTCGCGACAGGGCCGTCGCCGCGCATGGCGAACCGCCGCTCGGCGATCTTACCGCCGGGCTCGACCTCAAGTGAAGGCCCGTGTCGGTAGGAAAACGATGAACGCTGACGGGATCGTCGCCCTTGTCACCGCTGCCGGCATCGAGCTTACCGACCGCCGCCGTAACGCCGAGGGCGACGGCTGGTCGCTAAGCTTTGCCAACGGTGCAACGGTGGAGGTGGGTGACGACGGATCGGCCCGCATTGCCGGCAAGGGCAGCAAGGCCGTGAGAGGGCTGCTGGACCTGCCGACCGCGCCGCGCCGCGTCTGATCCGGTGCGGCCGGACACACGGTTGGCCGACGCAACTGTTACGGATGTTAAGTCAAATTTTACCGAACTGGCGCCATGGCTTGAGCGATGCCGGGTGTTTGTTCCGGCGTGTTTCGCGTATGGGGTATCGATGCGTATTGTCCGGGCGATTCCGCT
The DNA here is from genome assembly GCF_016756575.1 of Mesorhizobium sp. 131-3-5. Taxonomy (NCBI): domain Bacteria; kingdom Pseudomonadati; phylum Pseudomonadota; class Alphaproteobacteria; order Hyphomicrobiales; family Phyllobacteriaceae; genus Mesorhizobium; species Mesorhizobium sp. 131-3-5. The sequence continues at coordinate 5,022,754 of NZ_AP023254.1, read as the reverse complement.
GCTTCTGACCGCCTCTTTGCTGGGCGCTTCCGCCGCCGAGGCCGGCGACGGCCCCTTCGGCTGGGTGTCCGGCGACTGGTATCTGACGCTTGGCGCCACGGGCATGGTCGCGCCGAATTTCGAGGGCGGCAAGAAATACATGCTCAGCGCCCAGCCCATTATCTCCCTGGGCAAGGCCGGTCCCCAGGCTCGCTTCACCTCGCGCAACGACAATATTTCGCTGGCGCTGGTCGATGATGGCGGGGTCCGCGCCGGCCTGACCGGCAAGTTCCTGTTTTCGCGCAGCAGCGACGACGAACTCGAGGGACTCGATCCGGTGCGCTGGGGCGGCGAAGTCGGCGGCTTCTTCGAATTCTATCCGACGGACTGGATGCGTGCGCGCGCCGAATTGCGTCATGGCATCCGTGCCCATAACGGCTTTGTCGCCGATATCGCCGCCGACGCCTTCTACGATGTGACGCCAACGGTCAGGATTTCGGGCGGCCCGCGCGTGTCCTTTGCTTCGGCGAACTATTTCGACGCCTATTATGGCGTCAACGCGCAGGAAGCCGTGGCCTCGGGCCTGAGCCAGTATAATCCCGGTGGCGGCCTGAAATCCGTCGGCCTGGGCGGCGCGGTGACCTGGAAGGTAACCGATCCGATGACAGCCAGCCTGTTCGGCGAATATTCGCGCCTGGAGGGGCCGGCAGCCGATTCCAGCCTGGTCAGGGAGCGCGGCGACCGCAACCAGTTCATGGTCGGTGTGTCGACCACCTATCGCTTCGACTTCAAGATGTAGGCGAATCGAACGAGACGCTTTATTCCTGCGTCCATCTCCGCTAAAAGCCACGCCATGATGAGCTTTTCGCGCCTTTTCGCGATCGCGATACGAATTACTGGCCCGGTGTTCCAGGTGGCCTGAGCGCCGCCGGAACCGCCGGGAGTTTCGCGCGCGCCCTCGCGCTTTTTCAGAACATCGACGCATATCGCCCAAAAGTGGGTCCGGTTTTGGGAACGATGTGCGTCAATCAAAGACTTCAACGCCCGGCTTTGTGCCGACGGGCTACGCAGATGGCAGATCAATGACCGACACTGTTGAAACGATCGACTATTCCAAGACGCTTTATTTGCCGCAGACGGATTTCCCGATGCGCGCCGGCCTGCCTGAGAAGGAGCCGGTGCTGGTCAAGCGCTGGCAGGACATGGACCTCTACGCCAAGCTGCGTGAGAGTGCCGCCGGCCGCACGAAATATGTGCTGCATGACGGCCCGCCCTACGCCAACGGCAATATCCACATCGGCCATGCGCTGAACAAGATCCTAAAGGACGTCATCACCCGCTCTTTCCAGATGCGCGGCTATGATTCGAACTACGTGCCTGGCTGGGACTGCCACGGCCTGCCGATCGAGTGGAAGATAGAGGAGCAGTACCGCGCCAAGGGCAAGAACAAGGACGAGGTGCCGGTCAACGAATTCCGCAAGGAATGCCGCGAGTTCGCCGCGCACTGGATCACGGTGCAGGGTGGCGAGTTCCAGCGGCTTGGCGTCATCGGCGACTTCAAGAATCCCTATACGACGATGGCTTTCCATGCCGAGGCGCGCATCGCCGGCGAACTGTTGAAATTCGCCCTGTCGGGCCAGCTCTATCGCGGCTCGAAGCCGGTGATGTGGAGCGTCGTCGAGCGCACCGCATTGGCCGAAGCCGAGATCGAGTATCAGGACTATGAGTCAGACACGGTCTGGGCGAAGTTTCCGGTGGCCAATCTTGTCGTCGCCAATGTCGTGGACGGGCAGCCGGCGGAGCTCAATCCAGACCTGAGCGGACGGTCGCTGGATCTGCTGGACGCCCATGTCGTCATCTGGACCACGACGCCCTGGACCATCCCGGGCAACCGCGCCGTCAGCTATTCGCCGCGCGTCGCCTACGGGCTCTATGAGGTGACGGCGGCCGAGAATGCCTTTGGCCCGCAGCCGGGTGAGAAGCTGATCTTCGCCGACGCGCTGGCCGAGGAAAGCCAGGCCAAGGCCAAGGTCACCTTGAAGCGCCTTCACGATGTCAGCGCCGAACAGCTTGGAAATCTTGTGCTTTCACACCCGTTCAAGGGTCTCGGCGGCGGTTACGAGTTCCCGGTGCCGATGGTTGCGGGCGATCATGTGACCGACGATGTCGGCACCGGCTTCGTCCACACCGCGCCTGGCCATGGGCGCGAGGATTTTGACGCCTGGATGGACGCCGCACCCCAACTGCGCACTCGTGGCATCGACACCGTGATCCCCTTTACTGTCGACGATGCCGGCTTCTTCACCAGGGACGCGCCAGGCTTCGGCCCGGATCGCGAGGGCGGGGCCGCGCGTGTCATCGACGACAATGGCAAGAAGGGCAACGCCAACCAGGCCGTGATCGACGAGCTGATCAAGCGCAACGCGCTCTTCGCGCGCGGCCGCCTGAAGCACAGCTACCCGCATTCCTGGCGGTCGAAGAAGCCGGTGATTTTCCGCAACACGCCGCAATGGTTCGTCTACATGGACAAGGACCTCGGCGACGGCACGACACTGCGCAGCCGCGCCTTGAAGGCCATCGACGACACGCGCTTCGTGCCGGCTGCGGGCCAGAACCGCATCCGCGCCATGATCGAGGAGCGCCCCGACTGGGTGCTGTCGCGCCAGCGCGCCTGGGGCGTGCCGATCGCCGTCTTCGCCGATGAGGACGGCAACGTTCTGAAGGACGCGGCGGTCAACCAGCGCATCATGGACGCCTTCGAGGAAGAGGGCGCCGACGCCTGGTTCGCCGCCGGCGCCAACGAACGCTTCCTCGGTAATCACGATGCGTCCAAATGGAAGCAGGTGATGGACATCCTCGACGTCTGGTTCGATTCGGGCTCGACGCATGTTTTCACGCTGGAGGATCGCCCTGACCTGAAATGGCCGGCCGACGTCTATCTCGAAGGGTCCGACCAGCATCGCGGCTGGTTCCACTCTTCGCTGCTCGAAAGCTGCGGCACCAGGGGCAGGGCGCCTTATGACACCGTCGTCACCCATGGCTTCACCATGGACGAGGACGGACGCAAGATGTCGAAATCGCTCGGCAACACGGTGGTGCCGCAGGACGTCATCAAGCAGTCGGGCGCCGACATATTGCGCCTATGGGTGGTGACGACGGATTATTGGGAAGACCAGCGGCTCGGCAAGAACGTGCTGCAGACCAATATCGACGCCTACCGCAAGCTGCGCAACACCATTCGCTGGATGCTGGGCACGCTCGCCCATGACGATGGCGAGACCGTGCCGCTGGAAGCGATGCCGGAGCTTGAGCGGCTGATGCTGCATCGGCTGGCCGAACTCGACGAGGTGGTGCGCCAGGGCTACGACGCCTTCGAGTTCAAGCGCATCACCCGCGCGCTCATCGATTTCATGGTGGTCGAGCTGTCGGCCTTGTATTTCGACATCCGCAAGGACGCGCTCTACTGCGACGGACCGTCAAGCGTGAAGCGCAAGGCCTCGGTGCAGGTAGTGCGCAATCTTTTCGACTGCCTGGTGAAATGGCTGGCGCCGATGCTGCCCTTCACCATGGAAGAGGCCTGGCTCGACCGTCATCCCGATGCCGTTTCGGTGCATCTCGACCAGTTCCCGGAAATTCCGGCGGATTGGAAGAATGAGGCGCTGGCGGAAAAGTGGCGCAAGGTGCGGCAGGTGCGCCGCGTCGTCACCGGCGCGCTCGAGATCGCGCGTGCCCAGAAGGTGATCGGCTCCTCACTGGAAGCGGTGCCGGTCGTCACCATCAACGACGCAGCGCTCGAAGCGGCGATATCGGACATCGACATGGCCGAGATGGCGATCACCAGCGATCTCGTCATTGCCCATGGCCAGGCGCCGGAAGGCGCCTTCACCCTCGACGATGTCAAGGGCGTCGCCGTGGTGGTCGAGAAAGCCGAGGACCGCGGCCTGGTCAAATGCGCGCGTTCCTGGCGCTACACGGCCGATGTCGGGCAGGATCCTGCCTTTCCCGATGTCTCCGCGCGTGATGCCGCCGTGCTGCATGAGCTGAAGGCGCTCGGCCGGCTCTAGGTGCATGTCGCCCGAAACTTTGCCGCGCGATCAATAGTGCACAAATGCCACGCCGGGCGGTGCAAATCCGCCCGTGCGTTGCCCTTAACGAGCGGTTGAGGTAAACACGCGAAACTCCGGAAGACAAATTGTCGCCGGATTTCCGTCGCAAGTGCTTGGACGATGGGGACCGGTCACAAGACTGGTGGCGATCGAGAGGCTGTCTAGAGTGGGACTTTTTGGCATGACCGAGAGATATAAGGCGCGCCTTGCGCTGCTGGCGCCGCTTGTCGCATCGGGCCTCGCTCTATCCGGCTGCATGGGTTCTCCGACCTATGGCACCGACAAGACCGCTGCCGAACAGCTGGCCGGCGATCTCACCGGCGCCGTTTCCTTCGCGCCGAAGCGCAAGGATCCGATCGACTACAAGCCACGCCCCACCTTGGTGAAGCCCGCTCCCGGACAGAAGGAAGCGCTGCCTGCGCCTCAGGAAAGCATCGAGACGGCAAGCGCCGAATGGCCCGAATCGCCCGAGCAGCGCCGCGCGCGCCTGCGCGCCGACGCCACCGCCCACCAGAATGATCCGAACTATCAGGCTGAGATCGTCGACGATGTGCAGACCGATCCGGCCTCGGTCAAGAAGGCGATGGCGGATTCAGGCTCCAGCCACCCGCCGGCCTGGACACCCGCTGATTCCGACAAGGGCCGCGCCGCCGAGATCCAGCGTCGTCTTGCCGCGAGCAAGCAGGGCGACCCCAATACCCGCAGATATCTGAGCGAGCCGCCATTGGCCTATCGTGTCGCGGCCGGCACCGCGCCGCAGAACGAACTCGGCGAGGACGAATACAAGAAGGAACGCCGCCTGAAGAAAGAGGCGGAAGGCAAGAAGTCCGGCTGGTTCGACTGGTTGCCGTCCCTGTAAGAGCAATTCCAGGAAAAGTGTGAAGCGGTTTTCCCGGGAAAAGCGCGTAGCGCTTTCACTACGGAGTTGCGTCAAGACAAAGAGCCTGAGAACGGCCACGCTGCCCTTTCGGGCGGAACGGCGCGGTTCAGTCGCGACGTTCCTTGAAAAAATCCTTTAGCAGCAGGGCAGCCTCGGTCTCGCCCATACCCGGATAGATGTCGGGCGTGTGGTGGCAGGTCGGCGAGGCGAAGAAGCGCACGCCATTGACCACCGCACCGCCCTTTTCGTCGGCGGCGCCGAAGTAGAGACGGCGTAGCCTGGCGAAGGCGATGGCGCCGGCGCACATGGCACAAGGTTCCAGCGTCACATAGAGATCGTGGCCGGTGAGCCGCTCGCTTGAGAGTTTGCCGCAGGCTTCGCGGATGACCAGCATCTCGGCATGCGCAGTCGGGTCGGCAAGCTCGCGGGTGCGGTTGCCGGCTTTTGCAACGACGGTGCTGCCGTTGGCGACGACGGCGCCGACCGGCACTTCGCCGCGCAAGGCTGCCGCTTCGGCCTCCTCAAGCGCCAGCGCCATGAAATCCGGCCGCTTCACGCGGTTTCCATTCCGATTATCTCCTCGCCACTCCTGGCTTTTGGTTTTCGTTTGTCTTCCCGGGAAAACCGGTTCCCACTTTTCCCTGACAAACTCCCGCGATCCTGTTATGGAGCGCATCAACCCGAAAATCGGACTCGATTTTCGGAAAAGATCATGCGCCAAATCAAAGTGCTACAGCGTTCGTTGCGCGCCCGAAAGGATGCGCCACGCTGTAGCAGCGCAAACGGACAAAGGCCACATGGACGACAACGACAAGAAATCTCCGCGCCAAAAAGGCCCGGGCAAGAAACCTGCGGCTCCGCGAGGCGACAGGAAGCCATCCTTCGGCGCCAAGAAACCCTATGCGCCGCGCGGCGATCGGCCGATGGCCGTCGAGGGCGAACGGCCGAAGCGCGACTTCAAGGGCGGCGACAAGCCATTCAGCAAAGGCCCACGTAAGCCTTACGCACCGCGTGGCGATCGATCGACGGCGGCTGAGGGCGAGCGCAAGCCCTACGAGAAGCGCGAAGGACCGCGCAAACCCTATGCGCCGCGCGGCGACCGTCCGACGGCGGCCGAAGGCGAACGCAAGCCCTATGAAAAGCGCGAAGGATCGCGCAAACCCTATGCGCCGCGCGGCGATCGGCCCATGGCGGCTGAAGGCGAGCGCAAGCCGTATGAGAAGCGCGAAGGCCCGCGCAAACCCTATGCGCCGCGCGGCGACCGTCCCATGGCGGCTGAAGGCGAGCGCAAGCCCTACGAGAAGCGCGAAGGGCCGCGCAAGCCATATGCGCCGCGCGGCGATCGTCCGGTTGCCGCATCGGCGGAGGGCGGCGAAAAGCGTTTCGACCGTCCCAAGCGTGATTTCGGCGATCGCCCGAAGCGTGACTTTGCCGACCGCCCCAAGCGTGACTTTGGCGGTGACCGCCCCAAGCGTGATTTCAGCGATCGGCCCCAAGGGGCATCGGCCGGCTTCAAGCCGCGCCCGCGTCCCGCGGAGGCCACGGAAGAGGCCGGCGAGCGCATCGCCAAGCGGCTGGCGCGCGCTGGGCTTGCTTCGCGCCGCGACGCCGAGGAATTGATCGCCGCCGGCCGCGTCAAGGTCAACGGCCGCGCTCTGACTTCGCCGGCCTTCAATGTGATGCCTGGCGATATCATCCATCTCGACGGCATGGAGATCCCGCCGATCGAACGCACGCGCCTGTTCCTGTTCCACAAGCCGGCCGGCGTCGTCACCACCAACCGTGACCCCGAAGGCCGCAAGACCGTTTTCGACGTGCTGCCGGCCGAATTGCCGCGGCTGATGACCATTGGCCGCCTCGACATCAACACCGAAGGCCTGCTGCTGCTGACCAATGATGGCGGCCTGTCGCGCGTGCTCGAACTGCCGGCCACAGGCTGGCTGCGCCGCTACCGCGTGCGCGTCCACGGCAAGGTCGAGGAAAGCGCGCTTGCCGGTCTGCGCGAAGGCATTGCCGTCGATGGCGTCTTCTACGGTGCCATCGAAGCCAGCCTCGACCGCGAGCAGGGCTCCAATGCCTGGCTGACGATCGGCCTGCGCGAAGGCAAGAACCGCGAAGTGAAGAACATCCTCGGCGCGCTCGGTCTCGACGTGACTCGGCTGATCCGCATTTCCTATGGGCCGTTCCAGCTCGAGGATCTTCCCGAGGGCCATGTGCTGGAGATCAAGGGCCGCGTGCTGCGCGACCAGCTTGGCGAGCGCCTGGTGGAGGAGTCCGGCGCCAATTTCGACGCAGAGATAGCAAAACCGTTCTCCAACAAGCCGGTGCGGCGCACTGAAGTTCGCGAGCCGGAACCCGAGCGGCCGAAATTCACGCGCGACGGCGAGCGCCGGCCGATCGGCGAGGGCGGGTTGATCAAGAACCGCAAGCGCCGCGAAGGCAGCCGCGACGAGGCGCTCGGCAAGCTGTCGACCAGTCCCGACAGAGGCGAGAGGCCGGAAAAGAGCTTTGGCGAACGCGGGTCCCGGCCCGAACGCGGCGGCTTTGGCGACAAGCCACGTGGCAGTTTCGGCGACAAACCGCGCGGTGGCTTCGGCGACAAGCCTCGTGGCGGTTTTGGCGGCAAGAAATCCGAGCGCGAGCAGCGGCCGATAGAGCCGCCCGGCCAGCGCAAGGCCAATGTCTGGATGGCGCCAGGGGCCCGGCCGATCGGCAAGGGCAGGGCGGAAGCCGACGCCGCCAAGGCGGCGGAGGCCAAGGCGCGCAAGGCCTCGTTCAAGCCGTCCTATGGCAAGCCCGCTGGCAAACCAGGCGGCGCAAAGCCGTTCGTCAAGCCGCGTGGCGAGCGTCCGGCTGGCGGTGAACGGCCGCGTGGCGGTCCCAAGGGTCCCCGCACAAGATGAGGATCGTCGGCGGTGAGTTTCGTGGGCGTCCGCTGGCGACGCCCCGCAGCAGCGCCATCCGTCCGACGACCGACCGCACCCGCGAGGCCGTCTTCAACGTGCTGGCGCATCGCTTTGCCGAACAGCTGGACGGCGCGCGCGTCCTGGACCTGTTCGCCGGCACCGGGGCGCTTGGTCTGGAAGCGCTGTCGCGCGGCGCATCCTATGGCGTCTTCATCGAGGAATCGGCCGAAGGCCGCGGCCTGATCCGCGACAATGTCGAGGCCTTCGGCCTGACCGGACGCACCAAGATCTTTCGCCGCGACGCCACCGGCCTTGGCGAGGCGGGCACGCTGGCGCCGTTCGGCCTGGTCTTCGCCGACCCGCCCTACGGCAAGGGGCTGGGCGAGCGCGCGCTGCAGTCTGCCAGAGCCGGCGGCTGGCTGCGCCCCGGCGCGCTCTGCGTGGTCGAGGAGACGGCGGCGGCTCCCTTCGAGCCGGGTCCCGGCTTTTCGGTGCTGGACGAGCGCAACTATGGCGAGACCATCATCCGCTTCATCGAGGCTGCGTGACACGCCTGCATCGAGCGGTGGCCTCTTTGCCGCCGCCTTTGCCGGCAACAACAAATCACTTTGCTTGTCGCCAGCACCTTGCCTATCGTCTTGAAGAGAAAACCGGAGCCATTGATGACATCCAGGGCTGAATGGCTGCGGACGACACTGCTGGCAACCTCGCTGGCCTTCACGCTCACCGGCCCCGTGCTGGCCGACAGCAGCGCGTCGCCCGACAAGACGCCGGCCGAATTCAAGGTGACGGATTTCCTGCTCGATAACGGCATGGAGGTGGTCGTCATTCCCGACCATCGCGCGCCGATCGTCACCCATATGGTCTGGTACAAGATCGGCAGCGCCGACGAGCCGCCCGGCAAATCCGGCATCGCCCATTTCTTCGAGCATCTGATGTTCAAGGCGACGACAAATCACGCCTCCGGCGAGTTCGACCGCGCCGTCTCCGACATTGGCGGCTCCAACAACGCCTTCACCTCCTACGACTACACCGCTTTCCACGAGACGGTGGCGCCCTCGGCGCTTGAGCAGATGATGGGTTTCGAGGCCGACCGCATGCGCAACCTCATCCTCACCGACGACGTCATCAAGACCGAGCGCGACGTCATCCTGGAAGAGCGCCGCTCGCGCATCGACAACAATCCGCAGGCGGTGCTCGACGAGGAAGTCGATGCCACGCTGTGGCAGAACCAGCCCTATCGCATTCCGGTCATCGGCTGGATGCAGGAGATGGAGCAGCTCAACCGCACCGACGCCGTCGCTTTCTATGACAAATACTACCGGCCCAACAACGCCGTCCTGATCGTGGCCGGCGATGTCGAGCCGGAGACGGTCAAGGCGTTGGCCGAAAAGACCTATGGCAAGGTGGCGCGCGGGCCGGACCTGCCGCCGCGCATCCGCCCGGTCGAGCCGGAGCAGAACACCAAGCGCACGGTCACGCTCACCGACGCCCGCGTCAGCGTGCCGAGTTTCTCGACGCAATGGGTGGTGCCGTCCTACCACACCGCCAAGCCGGGCGAGGCCGAGGCGCTCGACCTCTTGGCCGAGATCCTCGGCGGCGGCAACCGCAGCCGGCTCTACCAGGCGCTGGTGGTCAAGCAAGGCATCGCTTCCAATGCCGGCGCGTATTTCCAGGGCACCATGCTCGACGACACCAATTTCACCGTCTATGGCGCGCCGCGCGGCGACGCCAAGCTGGCCGACGTCGAGGCCGCGGTCGATGCGGAGGTGGCGCGCATCGCCAGCGGCGGCGTCACGCCGGATGAGCTGGAAAAGGCCAAGGACCGCTATATCAGGTCGATGGTCTTTGCCCGCGACAAGCAGGACTCCATGGCCGAAATCTATGGCTCGACGCTGGCCACCGGCGGCAACGTGCAGGATGTTCAGCAATGGCCGGACCGCATCCGCAAGGTCACTGCGGACGAGGTCAAGGCCGTCGCCGCGCGCTATCTGGTGCTGGCCCGCTCGACATCAGGCTATCTCTTGCCGCAGCAACAGGCGGGGAATTGATGATGAACTCGACACATATGCGCGAGGCGGTGACGGCGCCTTCCCTTCTCCCCTTGTGGGAGAAGGTGGATCGGCGCGCAGCGCCGAGACGGAGGAGGGGTGCGTGCCGGATCGCCGTCATTGCCAAGCTGGAACACCCCTCATCTGACCTCGCTTCGCGAGGCCACCTTCTCCCACAAGGGGAGAAGGGAAGACCGCGCGTGGCCACCGCCCTCGCAACCCTCTTCCTTTCCATCCTCTTCCTGATCCTGCCCGCGCTTGCCGCGCGCGCGATGGATATCCAGCAGGTCACCTCCCCAAAAGGCATCACCGCATGGCTGGTTGAGGACTATTCCGTACCGATCGTCGCCGTCCGTTTCGTCTTCGGCGGCGGCTCGACGCAGGATCCGGTGGGCAAGGAGGGCTTGGCCAATCTGATGACCGGCCTGTTCGACGAGGGCGCCGGATCCCTCGATTCGGAAGCCTTCCAGGTCAGGCTCGACGATGCCGGCGCCGAGATGAGCTTCGAGGAGACCCGCGACGGCGTCTATGGCTCCATGCGCATGCTGGCCGAGCAGCGCGACGAGGCCTTCGACCTGTTGCGGCTGGCGGTCAACGAGCCGCGCTTCGACCAGGCGCCGATCGACCGCATCCGCGCCCAGATCCTGTCCGGCATCATCGCCAACGAGAATGATCCCGACACGGTGGCGCAGAACAAATGGGCGCGCGCCGTCTATGGCGACCATCCCTATTCGCGCTCCGACCAAGGCACCAGGCAGAGCATCGCCGCCATCACCAAGGACGATCTGAAGGCCCTGCACAAGGCGGTGTTCGCGCGCGGCGGCCTGCATGTCGCCGTGGTCGGCGCCATCGATGCCGAGACGCTGAAGAAGAAGCTGGACATGGTGTTCGGCGATCTGCCGAAGGACCAGGCGCTCGCCCCGGTCTCCGATGTCGAGCCGAAGCTGGCGCAGCGCGTCGAGGTCAATTACGACCTGCCGCAGACCTCGCTGCAGCTCGCCTGGCCGGGCGTGAAGCGCAAGTCGGCCGATTTCTTCCCCGCCGTGCTGATGAACGAGATCCTGGGCGGCGGCACCTTCACCTCGCGCCTGTTCGAGGAGGTGCGCGAAAAGCGCGGGCTGGCCTACAGCGTCAATTCCTCGCTGGTCAACCAGGACCATGCCAACGCGCTGATCGTCACCACCGGCACGCGTTCGGACCGCGCGTCCGAGACGCTCGGCATCGTGCGCGACGTCGCCAGGCAGTTGGCTGAGGAAGGCCCGACCGAAGCTGAACTGGCGGCGACCAAGAAATATCTCATCGGCGCCTATGCCATCACCAATCTGGACTCTTCGAGTTCCATCGCCGCGACGCTGGTCGAATTGCAGCTCGACGATCTCGGCATCGACTACATGCAGCGTCGCGCCGGCTACATCAACGCGGTGACCCTCGACCAGGTCAAGGCGGCGGCGAAAAAGCTGCTGACGGCCGACCCGACCATCATGGTGGTCGGGCCGCCGCTGGCCGGAGCCGGCAAGGGATGAGCCCGACATTCGGCATAGCCTTCGGCGGCGGCGGCGCGCGCGGCCTGGCGCATATCCATGTCATCGAGGCGCTGGACGAGCTCGGCATCAAGCCGGTGGCGATCGCCGGCTCGTCGATCGGCGCCATCATGGGCGCCGGCATGGCCGCGGGCATGACCGGCAAAGAGATCCACGACTATGCCCGCTCGATACTCGGCCGCCGCGCCGAAGTGGCGAGCCGCATGTGGCGCGCGCGGCCAGGCACCATCGCGGAGGCCATGCAGAATGGCATCCGGGTCAGCCAGTTCAATGTCGAGCGTATCCTCAAGGCATTCCTGCCCGAGGCCATTCCCGAAACGTTCGCCGAACTGAAAATCCCGCTGAAGGTGACCGCGACCGACTATTTCGGCCACAAGCTCGCCGTGTTCGACGAAGGCGACCTGCATTCCGCGCTTGCAGCCTCTGCCGCCATTCCCGCCGTGTTCCGCCCGGTGACGCGCGACGGCAGGCTGCTGATCGACGGCGGCATCTACAACCCCGTGCCCTTCGATCTCATCGAGAACGACGCCGACATCATCATCGGCGTCGACGTGGTCGGTGCGCCGGAAGAGGCCGACCGCAAGCACCCCACGTCCGTCGACCTGATGTTCGGCGCCACGCAGCTGATGATGCAGTCGATTATCGCCAACAAGCTGAAACAGTGCCGCCCCGACATTCTGGTCCGCCCGGCGGTGTCGAAATACCGCGTGCTGGATTTCCTGAAGATCGATGCGCTGATGAACGAGACGGCTGACATCAAGGATCAGCTGAAGCGCGAGGTGGAGCGGGTGGTGGAGGCGCGCAATGGCGCCGCCATCAAGGGGAGGCGAGGGAAGAAGGCCGGGTGAGTGGTGAGGCCGGCTAAGACTTCGCCGGCGCATACTCCAACGCAACAACGCCGTTGCTGAACGGCGTGGCCAAGATCAGCTCGAGCGGCACTTGTTCGCCCGGCGGGAACAGCGGCTTGCCCTGGCCGACGGCGCCGGGATAGCTGAGCAGCCTGACGCGGTCGACCAGCCCGTGGCGCAGCAATTCCTGCGCGACGCTGAGGCTGCCATGCACATAGATGTTGCCGCCGCTGCCTTGCTTCAGCGTCCTCACCGCTTCCGGTAACGCACCCCTGAGGAGCTCGGCCGGCTTCCAGTCGAGCGCCTTCAGGCTGGTTGAGGCGACATATTTCGGCAGCGCGTTGAACCGGTCGGCAAAATCCCCGGTTTCCTGAGGCCATGAGCCGGCAAAGATCTCATAGGTCGTGCGCCCCAGAAGCATGGCGCCGCTGTCGGCAAGTTCATCCTCCTTGAACCTGTTCATCTCGTCATTCCAGGTCACGCCAGGCAATTTCTCGACCTCGGCAATGCCGTCGACGCTGATGAATTCGGTGACGATGAGTTTTCTCATGGCGTTCTCCTCTCACTCAAAGGACGAACCACATGGACCTTTTGCTACAGGCTCCGCGAGAAATAGCGCTGTGCTGTGTTGTTTTAGCAGACGTCAGAGGCAAGCGCCGACCTCAGCCGACCTTGATGCTCGGCGCCAATCGATGATGTGTGGTCGGTCAACAGGCCGAAACAGGCGCTGCCGAGGTTTCGTGATGCCGAGTAACCCTCAGTCTTTCGCTCGCTCCACATAGGACCCATCCGCCGTCATCACCACCACGCGGGTACCCGGCGCGATATGCGGCGGCACTGCGGTGCGCACGCCATTCGAAAGCACGGCGGGCTTGTAGGAGGACGATGCCGTCTGGCCCTTGGTCGTCGGCTCGGTTTCGACCACTTCGAAGGTGGCGCGCTGCGGCAGGACCAGGGAAATCGCGATGCCGTTGAATTGCGAGACCTGCACAGGCATGCCTTCCTGCAGATAGGGTGCTGCGTCGCCGACCACGGCTTCGCTCACCGCCACCTGGTCGTAGGTTTCCGGGTTCATGAAGTGGAAGCCTTCGCCGTCGGCGTAGAGGAAGGTGTGCTCGCGCTCCTCGACATAGGCGCGCTCCACCTGCTCGGTGGTGCGGTAGCGCTCCGAAACCTTCACCCCGTCGCCGATGCGGCGCATGTCGAGCTGTGTCACGGGCGTGCCCTTGCCTGGGTGGATGTTTTCGGCAAAGAGGATCACATAAAGCTTGCCGTCCTTGTCGACGACATTGCCTTTGCGGAGCGAACTGGCGATGACTTTCACCACGGTTTTAAATCCTGCGAGAGTTGACGGGCGTTTGCCGGCTTGTGCGGCGCTGGTAGCGCATCTTGGCGCGAACCGCCAGCCCTCACTGCAAACTGACATGGCGCGCGCCTGCACGCCTTCAAATCGCCCATGACCGCCGCTTCGCCCTGGTGGACGCCTGACGTTCACGCCGACCGGCGCCCGCGCCTGATGCTGCGCAACGGCCTCACGGCCGCTCTGCGCGACTGGTTTGCCCGCAACGATTTCATCGAGGTGGAAACGGCGGCGCTGCAGGTCTCGCCCGGCAATGAGGCGCATCTGGCGGCTTTCGCCACCGAAGCGGTCGGGCCGGATGGCGCGCGCGCGCCGCTCTATCTCCACACCTCGCCGGAATTCGCCTGCAAGAAGCTGCTCGCCGCCGGCGAAGTCAGGATTTTCAGCCTCGGTCCGGTCTACCGCAACCGCGAGCGCGGCCCCTTGCATCATCCCGAATTCACCATGCTCGAATGGTACCGGGTGGGCGAGACCTATGAGAGCCTGATGCGCGATTGCGCCGATCTGCTGGCGCTGGCCGCGACGCGGGCAGGGGCGGCGCGCTTTTCCTTCCGGGGCCGCGACTGCGATCCGTTCGCCGAGCCGGAACGGCTGACGGTGGCGGACGCCTTTTCTCGCCACGCCGGCATCGATCTCCTGGCCACTGTCGCCGCCGATGTCGGCACCGACCGGGACGCGCTGTACGCCGCCTTGACCAAGGCCGGCCTGCGCACGGCGCCCGACGACAGCTGGGCCGACCTGTTCAGCCGCGTGATGGTGGAAAAGATCGAGCCTAATCTCGGCCTCGGCCGCGCCACCATCCTGTGCGAATACCCGGTCGCCGAGGCGGCGCTTGCCCGGCCGAGCCCGCGCGACCCGCGCGTCGCCGAGCGCTTCGAGCTCTATTGCTGCGGCGTCGAACTCGCCAACGGCTTCGGCGAACTGACCGATGCCGAGGAGCAGCGACGTCGCTTCATCCTCGAAATGGACGAGAAAGAGCGCATCTATGGCGAGCGTTATCCGCTGGACGAGGATTTTCTCGCCGCCCTTGCCATCATGCCGCAGGCCAGCGGCATCGCCCTCGGCTTCGACCGCCTGGCGATGCTGGCCACCGGCGCCCAGAAAGTAGAGGACGTGATCTGGACGCCGGTCGCCGGCTCTTGAGCCAGAGGCAGCGTGTGCCCAACCTCAGTGCGCGAAAACCTGCTCCAACGAGCGAATACCCTTGAATTCCAGGGCGTTGCCGGAGGGATCGCGGATGAACAGGGTCGCCTGTTCGCCGGGCTCGCCCTTGAAGCGGACCATTGGCCGTTCCAGCCAGTCTATGTCGTCGCGCGCTTCCAGCCCGGTCGCCAGGCGCCGCCAGTCATCCATCAGCAGCACGGCGCCGAAATGCGGGATCGGCACCAGAATGCCGTCGACCTTGCCGTCGCTGGCGGCTTGCGCGGCCTGCGGCCGCAGATGCGCCGACATCTGATGGCCGTAAAGATCGAAGTCCACCCAGGTCGCCGACGAGCGGCCGATCGCGCAGCCCAGCACTTCGCCATAGAAAGCGCGGGTTTCATCGAGATCACGGACCGGGAAGGCGAGATGGAAAGGCGTCATGAAGGATGCTCCCTGCGGGCTGCGGGCTGATTTTGCGTCACAGGGTTCGCGACGGGAACCATGTGGCGATGCATTTTGATTGAAGCCTGTGCCATTGCACAAGCCGGACCGGAACAATAGATGGGTGGGCGCGGCCGCAAGCTGGCCGCGACAAGCAGGATCACAGGCATGGCCGATACATCAGACGCTAAAAAACTGACCGACCGCGTCGCGTCGCTGGTCGAGGCCGCCAAGAAGGCCGGCGCCGATGCCGCCGATGCGGTTGCCGTGCGCGGCCGCTCCACCGGCGTGTCGGTACGGCTCGGCAAGGTCGAGGCCACCGAATCGTCGGAGGCCGAGGATGTCTCGCTGCGCGTCTTCGTCGGCCAGAAAGTGGCGAGCGTCTCGGCCACTGCCGCATCCGACCCGCGCGCACTGGCCGAGCGCGCCGTTGCCATGGCGAAGGTCTCGCCCGAGGATCCCTATCAGGGTCTGGCCGATCCGGCGCTGCTGGCGAGGCAAATGCGCGATCTCGACCTGTTCGACGCCACCGAAGTGTCGGCCGACCAGTTGAAGGAAGCAGCCCTTGCGGCCGAAGCGGCGGCACTTGCCGTCAAGGGCGTAACCAATTCGGCCGGCAGCGGCGCCAGTGCCGGGCTGGGCGGTATCGTGCTGGCCACCTCGCACGGCTTCATCGGCCACTATGTCGGCTCGCGCTTCTCGCGCTCGGCCAGCGTCATCGCCGGCGAGGGCACCGGCATGGAGCGCGACTATGAATTTTCCTCGCGCCAGCATTTTGCCGATCTCGACGCGCCGGAAGATATCGGCCGCAAGGCCGGGGAACGCGCCGTGCGCCGCATCGGCGCGCGCAAGGCGACGACCGGGCCGGTCGACGTGGTGTTCGACCCGCGCGTGGCGCGTGGCATCGCCGGCCATCTTGCCGGCGCCATCAACGGCGCGTCCGTTGCGCGCAAGACCTCGTTCCTGCGCGACATGATGGGCAAGCAGGTGGCCGCATCGGCCATCACCGTCACCGACGAGCCGCTCAGGCCGCGTGGCCAGGCCTCGCGCCCGTTCGATGGCGAGGGCGTCGAGGGCGAGAAGCTTCTCATGGTCGAAAAGGGCGTGCTCAACCACTGGTTCCTGTCGACCTCGGCGGCGCGGGAACTGGGATTGATCACCAACGGCCGCGGCTCACGCAGCGGCTCTTCCGTCTCGCCGTCCTCCACCAATCTCGCCATCGAGCCGGGCGAACGCTCGCCGGAGGATTTGATCAAGTCGCTCAAGAGCGGCTTCTACGTCACCGAAGTGTTCGGCCAGGGCGTCGACATGGTGACCGGCGAATACAGCCGTGGCGCTTCCGGTTTCTGGATCGAGAACGGTGAACTGGCCTATCCGGTCGCCGAAGTCACCATTGCCTCGAACCTGAAGACGATGTTCCTCAACATGGTGCCGGCCAATGACCTCGACCGCAATTTCGGCACCGCCGCGCCGACGCTCCTGATCGAAGGCATGACCCTTGCCGGAGCCTGAACTGACCGCTGCCCCCTCCGGCACCATTGGGGATCTGCCGCTGTTGCGCGATGCCGCCCGCGAGGCGGGCCTGATCGCCATGCAGTACTTCGGCAACAGCCCACAGGTCTGGATGAAGGGCGGCACCTCGCCGGTCAGCGAAGCCGATCATGCAGCGGACGCCTATCTGCGCGGCACGCTGCTGGCGGCGCGGCCGGATTATGGCTGGCTGTCGGAAGAGACAGTCGACGATCCGGCGCGGCTTTCAGCACGCCGCACCTTCGTCGTCGATCCGATCGACGGCACGCGCGGCTTCCTCGAGGGACAGCGCACCTGGTGCGTCAGCGTTGCCGTGGTCGAAGAGGGCCGCACGCTTGCCGGCGTGCTCGAATGCCCGGCAATGGACGAGACCTACTGGGCGCTGCCCGGCCAGGGCGCATTCCGCAACGGCAAGCGCATCGGCGTGCGTACGCTTGGCGACAAGGCCGAGATTTCAGGGTTGAAGCAGCTGATCGACCTGATGCCGGCCGGCTGGCAGAAGCGGCTGGTACGGGCGCCCTACAGCCCCTCGCTTGCCTATCGCCTGGCGATGATCGCCAACGGCACGCTCGACGCCACCTTCGTCAAGCCGAATGCGCATGACTGGGACATCGCCGCCGCCGATCTGATCCTGCGCGAGGCCGGCGGCCAGTTGCTCGACCCGCATGGCCGCGCGCCGCTCTATGCCGGCGAGGTGACCCGCCACGGCGCGCTCGCGGCCGGCAGCGGTGAGTTGCTGGCGGTGCTCGTCGATGTGATCGCCGGGCTGGACGCGTGAAAGCACATTCGCAGGTTCCAAAGTCGGCGGCTTTGGTCTAGACCTGTCACAAACTCACAATATGTGAAGGACCGACATGACCGCGGAAGACGGGAAGAAACAGCTTTTGCATCTGGTGTTCGGCGGCGAACTGAAGAAGCTTGGGACCACCGAGTTCCGCGATCTCGACGGGCTCGACATTGTCGGTATCTATCCCGATTATCAATCCGCGCACACGGCGTGGAAGGCCAAGGCGCAAGCCAGCGTGGACAATGCCCATATGCGTTATTTCGTCGTTCATCTGCACCGTCTGCTGGACCCCGACAACAAGGCTGCCGGTTGACTTCGATGGAGCATGACCTGGCGAAAGGGCCAGCCAGCGACGCCGCGCCGACTGGCAGGGGCGGCAGCCGCGCGACCAAGACGTTCTGGCGCAAGGTGCGCGAGCCGCTCGCGCAGTCGCGATTCGTCAAGAACGCCATTGCCAGCCTGCTCGCACAGTTCGTCCGCCTGGTTCGCCTGACCAGTCCCCTGGTCGCCGGCTCGGCGCGCTTTTCGGGCGGCGCCTATGCCGAATTCGAGCCAGGCATCATCGCCCTGTGGCACGGCCAGCATCTTTTGACGCCGGCCTATTACCCCAAGCGCAAGCCGCTGGTCGCCATGGTGTCGCGCAGCGCCGATGCCGAGCTCAATGCGCTGATGCTGGAGAAATTCGGCATCGAGGCGGTGCGCGGTTCCGGTGGGCGCGACAATGCCCGGCATCTCGACAAGGGTGGGGCCAAGGCCTTGATTGCCCTCAAAAAGTCGCTCACCGCCGGCAAGAACGTCGCCATGATCGCAGACATTCCGCATGGCACGCCGCGCGACGCAGGGCTCGGTATCGTTCTCCTGGCGCGCCTCTCTGGCCGGCCACTACTGCCTGTCGCCATCGCCACCAGCCGTCGCAAGGTGCTGGAAAAGAGCTGGGACAAGACGACCATCAACCTGCCTTTCGGCCGTTCCGCCGTGACCATCGGCGCGCCGATCTTTGTCGCGGCCGACGCCGATGACGCCGAAATGGAGCGCAAGCGCCAGGAAATCACCACCGCTCTCAATGCCGCGACGGCCGAGGCCTACCGTCTCGTGGATGGCCGGCGATGAGCGGTCGCTGGGCGCGCGCCATGCTGACGGCATACCGTTTCGCCGGTGCCGCAGCCTATCCGCTGGTCGGGCCCTATGTCGCCTGGCGCACCTCGCGTGGCAAGGAAGACCGCCACCGTCGCCGCGAGCGCTACGGCGTCGCCGGCCGCCCGCGTCCCGAAGGGCCCGTGATCTGGATCCATGCCGCGAGCGTCGGCGAGACCATAGCCGTGGTGCCGCTGGTCGAAAGCATTCTCGACTACGGCGTCAACATCGTGCTGACAACCGGCACGGTGACATCGGCCCAGGTCGCCGACGAACGGCTCGGCGACCGCATCATCCACCAATATGTGCCGCTGGATCTTAAGCCGGCGGTCAGCCGGTTTCTCGATCACTGGCAGCCGGACCTGGCGATTATCGCTGAATCCGAGATCTGGCCGATGACCATCCTCGAGCTTGGCGCGCGCCACGTGCCGCAGGTGCTGGTCAATGGCAGGCTGTCCGACCGCTCTTTCACTTCGTGGAAGAAACGCGCCAACATCGCCGAGGCGCTGTTCGAGAATCTCGCCCATGTCGTTGCCCAGTCCGATGTCGACGGCGAGCGTTTTCGCGCGCTTGGCGCCCGGCCGGTCACCGTTTCCGGCAACCTCAAGGTCGACACCAACCCGCCGCCGGTCGACGAACGGGTATTGGCCTCCTTGCAGCGGCAGATCGGCGGCCGCCCGACCTGGGCGGCAATCTCGACCCATGACGGCGAGGAAGTGGTCGCGGCGGAAGTCCATGCGACGCTGCACAAGCGTCACCACGGCCTGCTGACGATCGTCGTTCCGCGCCATCCCGATCGCGCGGAAAGCCTTGCCGCGCAGATTTCCGGCATGGGGCTGAAGGTCGCGCGGCGCAGCAAGGGCGACCGTATCGGGCCCGACACCGATATCCTGCTCGGCGACACGATCGGCGAGATGGGGCTCTATCTGCGGTTGACCGAAATCGCCTTCGTCGGCCGCTCGCTGACCTCCGAGGGCGGGCAGAATCCGCTCGAACCGGCCATGCTCGACACAGCGGTTCTGGCGGGCCGCAATGTGCAGAATTTCCGCGAGGCCTATCAGCGGCTGATCGACAGCGGCGGCGCCAAGCTGGTGCGTGATCGCGACATGCTGGCCGGCGCCGTCAACTTCCTTTTGACCAACGAAGTGGCGCGCCACGAGATGATGGCGGCAGGGGTGGCGACCGTCGACGAGATGCGCGGCGCGCTGGCACGCACGCTGAAATCGCTCGAACCCTACATCCAGCCGCTGGTCGTCAAGTCGCGCCTGAAGGGCGCCAACGGGCGCTAGCGTGGCCTCCGAAGCACCACCATTCTGGTGGGAAGAGCCGGACTGGAAAGTCCTGGCGCTGTCGCCGCTGTCGGCCGTCTATGCGCTCGTCGCCGGGCGCGGCATGCGGCGGGCCAGGCGCGAGAAGATCGAGGCGCCGGTCCTGTGCGTCGGCAATTTCACCGTCGGCGGCACCGGCAAGACGCCGGTCGCCATCGCGCTCGCCCAACAGGCCAAGCGCATGCGGCTGAAGCCTGGTTTCCTGTCGCGCGGCCATGGCGGCTCCTTCGCTGAGCCGCATGTCGTCGATGCCCATCACGATGCCGCCAAGCATGTCGGCGACGAGCCGCTGCTTCTGGCCGAACACGCGCCGGTCGCGGTGACGCCGAACCGCGCCGCCGGCGCCAGGCTGCTCATGGCGAAGCACGGCTGCGATTTCCTGATCATGGATGACGGCTTTCAGAGCGCGCGCATCCATATCGACTACGCGCTGATCGTGGTCGACGCCCGCTACGGCATCGGCAATGGCCGCGTCATTCCGGGCGGTCCGCTGAGGGCAAAGATCGTTGACCAGCTGGTCTTCACCAGCGGGCTGTTGAAGATGGGCGAGGGCACCGCCGCAGACGCCGTGGTGCGCCAGGCGGCGCGCGCCGGCCGGCCGATCTTCGAGGCGCATACCGAGCCCAGCAGCAAGGCCGGGCTTGCCGGCAAACGGTTCCTCGCCTTCGCCGGCATCGGCCATCCCGACAAATTCTTCGACACGGTGCGCGAGGCCGGCGGTGAGGTGGTTCTCTCAAAACCCTTTCCGGACCATCATTTCTACGCCGAGGACGAACTCGCCGAATTGGCAATCACGGCGCGCGCCGAAGGGCTGGGGCTCATTACCACGGCCAAGGACGCCGCCCGGTTGCGCCACGGCGCCTCACAGGACTTTCTCGACAGGCTCGATGTGCTGGAAATCGACACGGTTTTCGAGCTCGACCATGTGCCCGAACGCATCATCGAGGAAACGCTCGATGCCTGGCGGCAGCGCAAGCTGAGGGGTTAGCTGCGCTTGCGCAGCTCAGGATGCACCTCGATCTCGCGGCGCAGCGAAGCGGTGGCGTTGACGTAGGGCTCCTGCCTGGCGACGCTCCAGTATTTCAGCTCATCCAAGGGAATGTTTTCCCCGGTCACCGCGCAACGCACGAACGAGCCGGGGCTGGTGACCTGGAAATCGCCATCCAGGTAGCGGATGCGGGCTTCCTTGCCGCCCGGGCCTTCGAAACGGTTCATCATGCGGTGGTGCCGAGGTTCATACAGATTTCATCGCCACAAATCGCCGCCAAGGTCAAGCTTGCGACAAGCCTCGGACAATGCTGAGGCGCTAGGACAGGTGCGAAAAGCGCTTTTATCGGGGGCATGATGGATATTTCTTCCGCCCGCCTGGCTTCCTTGCTCAAGGAGGCGATGACGCCGCAACCCGTGCCGTCGGCGAAAGCCGATCCGGTCAGGACGGCGCTGGTCAGGGAACTGGTCCAGCCCGCCGCGCCCTCTTTGTTCGCCCAACGCACGGCGCCCGCTTTGTTGGCGATGCCGGCGGCCCTGATGGCTGTCAAATCGCAGCAGATTGCTTCTCCCGGCATCGTGGAGGCCTATCAGGCCCAGCTCGACACACGCGACGAGGCGGTGTTGGCAACGACCGTGGCGAGGAGAACAGCGCCCGAAGCCGAAACGCAGCGCGGCGCCGTGCCGCCTTCGGTAACGGCCAATGACAACGCACCCGCCAGGGCCGCCGGGGTGTCCTTGCTGTCGCTTATCCCGCAGCAGGTTCCGGTGCCGCAAAACGCCGCCGCCATGGGGATGCCGTCGGGACGGCGAAGGCCAGCCAATCAATCTCACGCCGCCGCGACACCCAATCCCGAGGGCCTGCTGGTGAGGATCGGCTTTGTTTCGATCATAACCGGTTTGTTGGCAATGATGTTCGGATTCGTTCTGCTGCTGCTTCGCTGAACGAATCGGAGATAGGCCGGCAGACCTATCGCTCGGCTTCGATGAACGCCTCGATCTTGTCCGGCGCCAATCCGGCCTGCTGCGCGATACGGCGGGCAAGGTCGGCCGCTGCGGTGCGTGGCCGCCCCAGCGGCCGGTCGAGCCAATAGGACACTGGATTGAGCGCGGTGCGCTCGTCGACCGCGGTGATTCGGCCTGACTGCAACTGATGCCCGGTCAGCGGCGGACGCGCCAGCGCAATGCCGAGCCCGTAGGCGGCAGCGTCGAGCACCAGATTGTAGTCCTCGAAGCGGCGATCTTGCGGACGTGGGCGATAATCCATGCCTTGCGCGGCGAACCAGGCGCGCCAGCCGGAGGCGTCGGAATCGTTGATCAGCGGGAATTTGAGCAACCGGGCCGGGTCGCCGCGACCGATCTCGCGAGCCAGTTCCGGTGACGCGACAGGAAAGACATGCTCCTCGAACAGCTGCACCGAGACGCGGCCGGGAATGCCGCCGCGGCCGCAGCGGATCGACAGATCGATGCCTTCATCGGCAAGGTCGGCCTGGCGGATGTCGACATCGAGCACGATGCGCAGCTTGGTGGGATTGTTTTCCAGTGCCGCCATGCGCGGCATCAGCCACAGCCCGCTCACCGAGGGGATCGAGGTCAGCCGCACCACCGCCGTGCCGCGCGGCTCGACCCAGCGGTCGGAATGGCTCGAAATCAGCGCGAAAGCCTCCGACGTGCGCAGATGCAGCCGGTTGCCTTCGATCGTCAGCGTTACGCCGCGCGCACCGCGATCGAACACTTTCAGGCCCAGCCAGTCCTCGAGCTTGGCAATCTGCCGGCTGATGGCTCCATGGGTGATGTTGAGCTTTTCAGCGGCCGCCGAAAAACTGCCGGTTCGCGCCGCCGCGTCGAAGGCACGCAGGGTTTCCAGCGGCACCATTGTGTCTGAGCTGTGATCCATAGTCACAGGTGATCCTCGATTTGGTCGTTTGTCAACAGGCGGGAAAAGGCGTTTTGTGGCCTCCAGGACGGGAACAGCATGAGGACGGTGAGATGAGCGCGATGACGGGCACGTTGAATCAGACACAGCGGATGGACACCACGGCCGCCATCGCCGTGGCGCTGACGGTGGTCGGCTGGGCCTCCGCTTTTCCGGCCATCCGCGCCGGCCTTGCCGCCTTCGGGCCGCTGGAACTGGGCTCCCTGCGCTTTGCCATCGCCGCGGTGCCGGCGGCGATCTTCCTTGCCATCAAGCGCCCCGCACTGCCCAGGCTCGACGAGGTGTGGCGCCTCGTCTTTGGCGGGGCAATTTTCGTCGCGCTCTACACTGTCATGCTCAATTTCGGCGAGCTGACCGTCTCGGCGGGAGCCGCCGGCTTCATCATCAATGTCAGCCCGATCTTCACCGCCATCATGGCGATGGCGCTGCTCGGCGAGCGCTTTTCAAGGTGGGCCTGGGCTGGCACGGCGATATCCTTCGCCGGCATCGGCGTCATAGCAATGTCAGACGGACAAGGCTTACATTTCAATGCTGGTGCACTGCTCGTGCTTGGCTCCGCGCTCTGTTCGGCCGTCAACACTATCGTCCAGAAGCCCCTGTTTGCCCGCCATCACCCGCTGACCATCTCGGCCTCGAATATGATTCTTGGCGCACTTTGCCTGTCCCCCTTTCTGCCGAGCGGTTTCGCGCAGGCAGCCGTGGCCAACACCGCCGGTCTCGGCGCCGTCATCTTTCTTGGCATCGTGCCCAGCCTGATCGCTTATGCCGCCTGGGCAACCGCGCTGTCGCGTCTGCCGGCCGCCCGTGCCTCCAACTTCCTCTATCTGGTTTCGCCTATGTCTGCCCTGATCGGCTTCTTCTGGCTGGGCGAAGTGCCGACGCTACTCGGCATCCTCGGCGGCGCGCTGGCACTCGGCGGCGTCATCGTAGTGAATTTGAAGCGTTAGACCAAAGGGTTGGCTGCCTTTCCCGAATCAAGACAAGAGCCGCGCCAGACCATCGATCAAGAGGATCGCCCGCGGGCCGCGTTATCGGCCCGCGAAGGTGTATCGCGATGGAAGCGGAAATCGAATCGCCTGCCGTTAGATTGCACTGGCGCCGGACGTCGTCCTTCAGGGGCAAAAGGTAGCTTCCGCCCTTGGGAAACAGGGATGTGGCGAACATAAAGCCATCAATAGTCGCCTCGACAGGTATCACCCCCCAGCCATAGGTCGCGAACTTCGCGACTTTCTTGATCTCGTCGCCATGCTGCTCGGGTATCGGCGCGAAGAAGTATGGCGAAGGGCCCCTCCAGTGGATCACCTCGGCTTCGAACCGGAACCGGACCGTCTGTTCGCCGCCCACAGGCTCACCGCCGCCCGAACAGCCGCTCGATATCGGCGAGCTTCAGCTCGATATAGGTCGGCCGCCCGTGGTTGCAGGTGCCGGAACCGGGCGTCGCCTCCATCTGGCGCAGCAGCGCGTTCATCTCCTCGGCCTTGAGCAGCCGGCCGGAACGAACCGAGCCGTGGCAGGCCATGGTGGCGGCGATCTTGTCCAGCCTCTCCTTGAGCGTCTCGACCGTGTCGTTGTCGGCGATCTCGTCGGCGAGGTCGCGCACCAATTGCTGGACATTGGTTTCGCCCAGCATCGACGGCGTCTCGCGCACGGCAACGGCGCCCGGGCCGAAACGCTCGATGCCGAGGCCGAAGCGGGCGAGCGTTTCGGAATGCATGGCGAGCCGCTCGGCATCCTCTTCCGGCAGGTCGATAATCTCAGGCAGAAGCAGCATCTGCGAGGGCACGGGGCGCGAATGCAGCGCGTTCTTCAGCGCTTCGTACACCAGCCGCTCATGCGCGGCGTGCTGGTCGACGATGACGAGCGAATCCCTGGTCTGGGCAACGATGTAGTTCTCATGCACCTGGGCGCGGGCCGCACCGAGCACCGTGCCGAGCAGCGTCTCCGCCGCCTCGCTCTGCCCGGCGCGCGCATCGGCGCTGGCAAGCGGACCGGTATCGAAAGCCGCCTGGTCGGGTTCGCCAAAACCGCCATTCTTTGCGCTGGCGCGTTCGAAGCCCGCACCCTCGAATTGCATGTCGAGCGGCCGCTGCGGTGAGCGTGAGGGATCGAAACCGGTGGAGCCGGATGCATGGAATGCTGCTTCGTAGCTGCGATGGCCATTGGCCGGGCCGCCATGACTGTAGGGTGCGGCACCCGGCCGGAATGCCGCCATCATGCCTGCGGCTCCCGTCGTGGCCGAGCGAATGCCGGCATCGGCCAATGCCTGGCGTATGGCGCCGACGATCAGCCCGCGCACCAGGCCCGGATCGCGGAAGCGCACATCGGCCTTGGCCGGGTGGACATTGACGTCGACGATGGCCGGATCGAGCGAAAGAAACAGCACCGTCACCGCGTGGCGGTCGCGCGGCAGCACATCGGCGAAGGCGCCGCGGATGGCGCCGGCGATCAGCTTGTCGCGCACCGGCCTGCCATTGACATAGGCATATTGCTGCAGCGCGTTGGCGCGGGTGAAGGACGGGATCGACACATGGCCGGTCAGATGCACGCCTTCGCGCATCGCGTCGATGGCGATGGAATTGTCGGGAAATTCCGCCCCCATCACCTGGGCAACGCGGCGCAGGCTGCCTTCCGGACTGTCATGGGTCGCCGGCAATTCCAGGGTCGAGCGGTCAGAGCCGGCGAGCGTGAACCGCACGGCCGGAAAGGCGATGGCGATGCGTTTGACGACATCGCTGGTCGCCGAGCTTTCAGCCCGCTCGCCCTTCATGAATTTGAGCCGCGCCGGCGTGGCGAAGAACAGGTCGCGCACCTCGACCGTGGTCCCGCGATTGGCCGCCGCAGGCCTTACGGGCAGGACGCGGCCGCCCTCGATGCCGATTTCGGCGGCGCTGTCGCCTAACGCCGTGCGCGACCGAATCGACAGCCGCGACACCGAGCCGATCGAGGGCAACGCTTCGCCGCGAAAGCCGAGCGAGCGGATGTCGTTGATATCCTCGGCGAGCTTGGAGGTGCAGTGGCGCGCAATCGCCAGCGCCAACTCCTGTTGGGGGATGCCGGAGCCGTCATCGGTGACGCGGATCAGGTTCAGCCCGCCACCTGAGGTGACGATTTCGACGCGCGAGGCGCCAGCATCAAGTGCATTCTCGACCAGTTCCTTGACCACGCTCGCCGGACGCTCGATGACTTCGCCGGCGGCGATCTGGTTGATCATCGTTTCGGAAAGCTGGCGAATGGGCATGGCGACAGTATAGGCGGATTCGTGTGGTGCGGGCGAGGGCGAACTGCGTGGGACCGTGAAACGGTCTTATGCCTGCGCGGCCAGCCAATCCCTGACCTTGCGGGCATTGTCGCTGAGTTCCCGGTTCTTCGGCCAGACGATATAGAAGGCTTTGCCGGTCTTGAGCACGTGGTCCGTCACCTGCACCAGAAGTCCCGTCGCCAGCAGCCGCTCGGCAAGGTGCCGCCAGCCGAGCGCGATTCCTTGCCCCTCCATCACGCCCTGGATGACCAGGCCATAATCATTGATGCGCAGGCCGCGTGCGGTGTCGCCGAGGCTGCCGCCGGCCGACTGGAACCATTCGTCCCAGCTCGCCGCCTCGCGATACGGCTCCTCGAGATGGATGAGACGGTGCGTCGCCAATTCCCCCACGGTCTTCGGCATGCCGAACTTGGCCAGGTAGCTGGTGCCGGCGACGGGGAAAATCTCCTCATCGGCAAGCGGCAGCGAATGGTAGTCCGGCCAGTCCCGGGGCTCGCCGCCGCGCACCGCCAGCGGGATGCCTTCGGCGATGATGTCGAGGTCGCGGTCGGCGGTCTGGATGCGCAGATCGATGCCCGGCAATTCGTCACGGAACTGCTGCAGGCGCGGCATCATCCAGAACGAGCCGAAGGCGGTCGACGCGGCAAGCGTCACATGGCCACCGGTCGCCTGCAGGCGGAGATCCTCGGCCGACTTGCGGATATGCGATAGCCCCAGCGAGACATCGGCGTGGAAGCGTTCGCCGGCTTCGGTCAGGCTGACCTGCCGATGGCGGCGCTGGAACAGCTTGGCGCCGAGCTGCTCCTCCAGCCCGCGCACCGCGTAGGAGACGGCGGCCTGCGTCATGCCGAGCTCGCGCCCGGCGGCGGTGAAGCTCGACAGCCGGCCGGCCGCCTCGAAGACGATCAGGCTGCCGGCGGAGGGCAGAAGGTGGCGCAGGCTTCGCATAAGCACAGCTTATACAGAAGATCAGGATTTTCCAGCGTCACAGCCATATTTCGGGTCGTTAACGTGGTGGCGGGAAGAAGGAGGCTCCATGAACGTACCGGCCGTCGAATTGACCGAACAGATCCACCGCCGCGGCGGTGGCCGTCTTGGCCGCAAGGCGCTCAGAAGCGCGCCGATCGCTTCCTTTCCGACCTTGGTGCGCAACATCCCCGTCTATGAGATCGTGCCTGACGAGGCGGTGGAACTGATCCACGAGGAATCGCTCAAGATCCTCGAGGAGGTGGGCTGCGAATTCCGCGACGACGGCGCGATCGAGCTCTGGAAGGCGGCCGGTGCCGATGTCAGGGAGACGCGCGTCCGCATCGATCGCGCGCTGTTGATGGAACTCGTCTCGAAGGTTCCGTCGGAGTTCACGCTCAATGCGCGCAACCCCGAGCGCACGGTGCGCGTCGGCGGCAAGAACTCGATTTTCGTGCCGATGTATGGCGCGCCCTACGTCCGCGACCTCGACAATGTCAGGCGCTACGGCACGCTCGCCGACCTCAACAATTTCCACAAAATGGCCTATATGGCGCCGGCGCTGCATTCCTCGAGTTCGGTCATCTGCGAGCCGATGGAAATCGCGGTGCCGAAACGGCATCTGCACATCATCCACTCGGCGCTCAAGCATTCCGACAAGCCGTTCATGGGTATCGTGACGTCGAAGGAGCGTGCCGAGGACACGATGGCAATGGCCGGCATCGTCTTCGGCGAGGCGTTCGTCCGCGACAACCCTGTGCTGGTGGCAATCACCAACTGCAATTCGCCGCTGGTATGGGACGCCACTATGATCGACGCCATGCGGGTCTACGCGAGCCACAACCAGCCGCTGATCCTGGCGCCTTTCGCGCTGTGCGGCGCTTCGACCTCGGCTTCCGCCGTCGGCGCGGTGGCGCAGGTCAACGCCGAGGCGCTTGCCGGCGTGGCGCTGACCCAGCTTATCCGCCCAGGCTCGCCGCAAATCTACGGCCAGTTCATGGTCACGGTCGACATGAAGACCGGCGCGCCGATGGGCGGCACACCGGAGGCCGCCCAGATGATGTATCTAATGGGCGCGCTGGCGCGGAAATACCGGCTGCCCTGGCGCACGTCCGGCTTCCATGTCGGCTCGAAGCTGAATGACGCCCAGGCGGGATACGAATCGAACATGCTCATGCATGCCGCCATCCTGTCCGGCGCCAATTACATCTGGCATTCCGCCGGCTGGTTGGAAGCCGGCCTGACTTGCGGCTATTCGAAATTCGCAACGGACTGCGAGCAGCTTGTCGGCTGGTACAAATACGCCGGCGGGGTGTCCTTCGACGATTTCAAGGAGGCCATGGCGGCGATCCGCGAGGTCGGACCGCAGGGCCATTTCCTCGGCACCCAGCACACGCTCGAACATTTCGAGTCCGCCTTCTTCATGCCCTCGATCATGGATTTCAACTCCTACGAACAGTGGAATGCCGAAGGGGCGAAGGACCATGACACGCGCGGCCGCGAGAAAGCACGCAACATGCTTGCCGATTACGAGGAACCGAAGCTCGACGTGGGTATTGCCGAAGGTCTCAGGGATTTGATAGCGCGGCGCGAGGAGAAGCTGCCGGATACGGTGAGTTGACCAAAGGGCGAAGACCCGACGGGAACCATAAGGGAGGAAGAAAATGACATTTTTCACAAGCAATGGCGACCGCGTCCCGAGCGCTATCGAGGCCATGGCGCAAGAGGCACGCGCCGGCCGCATGGACCGGCGTGAGTTCCTGGCGCTGGCGAGCGCCTTCGGTGCATCGACGGCTCTTGCCTATGGCATGATCGGCCTTGCCGCGCCGCGACAGGCCCTGGCCGAGGAGCCGAAGAAGGGCGGCACACTGCGCGTCTCGATGTCGGTCAAGGCGCAGAAGGACCCGCGCACCTACGACTGGGTGGAACTGGCCAACATTTCGCGCAGCTGGCTGGAGCCGCTGGTGCGCTACACCAGGCAATTCACCTTCGAGCCGGTGCTGCTCGAAAGCTGGGATATCAACGACGACGCCACCGAATATGTCCTGCATGTGCGCAAGGGCATCACCTGGAACAATGGCGATGCCTTCAATGCCGATGACATCGCCTACAATCTGGCGCGCTGGTGCGAAAAAGGCGTCGCCGGCAATTCGATGGCCGCACGCGTCGGCGCGCTGATCGACGCAAAAACCGGCAAGGCGCGGGACGGCGCGATCACCAAGGTCGACGACCACACCGTCAAGCTGAAGCTCAGCGAACCCGACATTTCGCTGATCCCGAACTTAACCGATTATCCCGCGCTCGTCGTCCACCGCAACTTCGATGCCGACGGCGCCGATCCGGTCAAGAAGCCGATCGGGACGGGTCCGTTCGAACTCGTCTCTTACGATGTCGGCCAGAAGGCGGTGGTGAAGCGCCGCGAGAACGGCAAATGGTGGGGTGGCGAGACGCCGCTCGACGGCGTCGAATTCGTCGACTACGGCACCGACTTCAATGCCACGGTGAACGCTTTTGATTCCGGCGAGATCGACCTCAATTTCGAGAGCCCGGCCGACTTCATCGACATTCTCGACAAGATGGGCCTGCAGAAATCCGAGGTCGCGACGGCAACGACACTGGTTGCCCGCACCAACATCACGCACAAGCCCTATGACGACAAGAGGGTGCGCAACGCGCTGCAGATGGCCGTCGACAACAATGCCGTCTTGCAGCTCGGCTATGCCGGGCGCGGCACGGTCGGCGAGAACCATCATGTCAGCCCGATCCATCCGGAATATTATCCCCTGCCCAAGAAGGAGCGTGACGCCGCCGGCGCCAAGAAACTGATGGCGGAAGCCGGTCAGGCCGACTTCGAGCACGAGCTGATCACCATCGAGGACGATTGGCAGAAGAACACCGGCGACGCGATCGCCGGTCAATTGCGCGATGCCGGCATCAAGGTGAAGCGCACGGTGCTGCCGGGGTCGACCTTCTGGAACGACTGGACGAAATATCCTTATTCGATGACCATCTGGTACATGCGTCCGCTTGGCGTCCAGGTGCTGGCGCTGGGTTATCGCAGCGGCGAGGCGTGGAATGAGTCAGCCTATTCCAATCCCGATTTCGACGCCAAGCTCAAACAGGCGCTCTCGCTGATCGACGTCGCCAAGCGCAAGGAGGTGATGAAGGACGTCGAGCAGATCCTGCAGGACTCCGGAGTCATCATCCAGCCGTTCTGGCAGAAGCTGTATAGCCACACCAGCAAGAAGGTGAAGAACTACGGCGTCCACCAGACCTTCGAGATGGACCTCCAGAACGTCTGGCTCGACGGCTGAAAGGAGCCGGGCAGGGGCTTCATGAGCGGCAAAAAAGCCGGTATGCAGGATGCGTGGTGTTGATTGCTTCAAGCCATCAAAAGCCGGAGATCCTGCATGAGACGGACAGTGCTCCTTGCCGCCCTCGCGACAGCCTTGCCCGCGGCCGCCTTCGCCGGACCGGCGTCCGACGCCGTGAAGTTCTTCTATGTTCCGGCGGTCAAATTCGAGGCCGACGCACAATACCGGGATCGTTTCGTCGAGCCGGTGACGAAACTGTTCGATCTCAACGACCAGGCGACCAAGAAGAATCCCGACCAGGTCGCCTGCATCGACTTCGATCCCGGTCTTGATGCGCAGGATTTCGACCAGAAGACCGTCTCCAAAACCCTGAAATTGTCCGAGACGGTGGATGGCGACGCGGCACAAGTGGTGGCAAGCTTCAAGCTGTTTTCGGACGGAGACGATTCGCAACGCGAAATGCGCTGGTCGCTGAAGCAGGTCGACGGCAAATGGAAGGTATCGGACATTGCTTCGAAGACCAGCGGCTGGACGCTGAGCCAGCTCGAATGCATGGCGGGCCAAGATCCGGAGTGATGCCATGAGCCTTGGCCGTTCCGGCCGGGGGGCGTCGAAACGGCGGAATCATGTCGCGCTCGGCATCTCCGACGCGTGAAGTTTCTAAATTTCATGGAATGCCAAGCGCTTCGAATGTAGTGTGAAGGCGATGTAACAATGGCATGATGGCGGTTGCGTAGCTTGGCGGATTGCCACGCACACGAGAAATTCAAATCAGCGATCCGGTTTTGACGTCACGTTGCTTTTGACAAGGCGAAGCGCTAGACTTCCTCCGCTTGGTTGTGGACGAATCTCTTGTTCAATTTAGGGGGAATGATCACGAAAATTCTAGGCTACCTATTATCATCGCTGTTTCTCGCTTTGGCGATGGCGGTGATCGCCACGCCGGCTTCCGCTCAAGCGACCCGGACCTGGGTTTCCGGCGTCGGCGACGACGCCAATCCGTGCAGCCGCACGGCGCCTTGCAAGACCTTTGCCGGCGCGATCTCGAAGACGGCTGTCAGCGGGGAGATCAACTGCCTCGATCCAGGTGGCTTCGGTGTGGTGACAATCACCAAGTCGATTACGATCGACTGTGTATATACGGAAGGCGGGGTTCTCTCCGCCGGAACCAATGGTGTCGTTGTCAACGCTCCGGCTGGAAGCGTTGTGCATCTCAGGGGGCTGGATATCGATGGCGTGGGCACGGGCGTAAATGGCGTGCGCTTTCTTGGCCAGGGCCAACTGCATATCGAGGATTCGATCATCCAGCGGGTCACCGGCCAGGGCGTGGAAGTCGCGCCGAACGGACCTACCGAAGTCTATATCAGCAATACCCGGATATCCGAGGCAGCCACGAATGGCATTCTGATCAAGACGACTGGCGCCGTTGGGATAAACGCTGCGTTCACACGAACGGAGGTCACAAACAACGGCACCGGTATCACCGTCGATGGGACGGGTAACACCTTGGCCATAAATATCGCGTTGACGGCTAGCCTGGTCAGCGGGAACGGCGGCAACGGCGTGACCGTGAAGACGGTTGCCGCAGCCTCCCCGGTCCGCGCCACGGTAACAAATACGACGGTGTCATCCAATGCCGGCGTGGGCGTGAATGCCAATGGTGCGGCTGCCAGCGGCGCCGGCAGTTCGATCGTCACTCTTGGCGGATCGACCGTGTTCGCCAACTTAACCGGTGTCGGCGCTAGCGGATCGGGTGTGGTGCAGTCGTTCAAGAACAACATGATTTCCGGAAATGTCTCGGATGGCACGCCGCTGACGGCATTCCCTGGACCTGGAGGCGCGCCGCTGCAATAAGCGTTCTTGTTGCATGACAGATCATTCCACCGGGCCGTGCTCGCTGTCCGGTGGAATGCAGTAAGACCTTAAGACCAAGCCTTCCACGGACTTTGGGTGTGCTTCAGCAAGAGCAGTTCCAGGAAAAGTGTGTGCGGCTTTCCCGAAAAAACGCGCAGCACTTTCCCTTGGGAACTGCTCAAAACAGAGGGTTCGAGTAGTTCGCCGTTTCCGTGAAACGGTGAAAAGATCTAGCCACTTTGTTTCGGTGCTGCATGGCGCCGCGCTGGCAGCCTTCAGGCTGCTTAGCCGCACGGAACATCTTGAAACCCGCTCCATCGCGTTTCGCAGGCGACCGGCAATCAACCCTGAAGCGATTGCAGGATAAATGGAACCATACCGGCGCGGGGCTTTCCCTGATAAAAGCAATGATATGAAGGTCTGAGATAGGGACCGCCAAAGATTGCCTCGTATTCGCTGGCAAAGGCCTCCCACCTGTTTTTGCCCGAGGTCGCCACCGAATCATGGACCTGGTGAAACGTCCCCTCGCTGAGCAGGCAGACATTGCGCGCGTCAGGGCGCGTCACGTAGCGACGAAATATCTCGAGATTTGCCAAGCCGCCGCCTGGGGACGTGAAACGTTCGTCGAAGCCACCATGTCGGTCGAACGACCTGCGGCTTATCGAGAAAGAATTGCTTTCCGTGATGTCGCCGAAGAAACCATTGCTTGAGGATCCGGCGAGTACCGAAATCCCGAACAGCCCGTCCGCCTCGTCAGGCCAGCGCGCCGCACGGATCAATCCGTCTTCGATCTCTGCCCCATATCCTTCCGGCACCGACTCCATTTGCACCTTGGGACCAATATGCCAGGCCAGAGAGAACACAAAGGCATCCTCCATCCGGTCATGAGCTTTTACAGTCTCCTCGATCAGCCGTTCGGAGAATATGCGGGCGCCATCGATGGCAAACAACAAAATCTCCCCTTTGGCGATTTCGCGGGCAGCCCAATTCAGAGCAAACACCGGGGATTGCCTGGGGTCTGGTGCTCTTACGATTT
This sequence comes from Mesorhizobium sp. 131-3-5, assembly GCF_016756575.1. NCBI lineage: Bacteria > Pseudomonadati > Pseudomonadota > Alphaproteobacteria > Hyphomicrobiales > Phyllobacteriaceae > Mesorhizobium > Mesorhizobium sp. 131-3-5. The sequence goes on along the minus strand of NZ_AP023254.1, from coordinate 4,989,368 downwards.
GCACATTTGGCGGCAGATTGTCGTATGTGAGCGGCGTGCTTGAACCGTTGTCGACAACGATGACTTCGTATTCATCCGACCTCAGTCCCTTCTGATAGGGAGCGGTCGTGGACAGGATCGTGCGGGGTGCCTCGCGCGCCATCTCGTAGGCACAGATGATGACCGAGAGGCGCGGCCTGCACTGCAACAATGCCGGCGCCACGCGCCGGTCCGATTGCATCGAAGCCTTGGCCGCGCGCTGTGCCGCGACGATCCCAAGATCGTTAACCAACAGATCCGTGGCGCGTGGTTGCATGTGGTCCCGGATGGCTGCGACGGTTGGAAATGACCACTTCCCAGCCAGTATGTCGGCTTCGATGGCGCCATAGTTGGCGGTCAGCACGTTCGACGACGGATCGAGCCGGGTCACCAGGCCGAAACCCTTCATGTCGACATCATAAACTCGGATGTCCAGATCGGGCCGGTAGTGGCGAAGAATAGGTATTAGGCGATAGACATCACCAGTCCAGATAGTTGTGTTGCGTTGCCGTGATGCGTAATCCATGTGCTGGGGCAGCAGGTCATCAATGACAATGACGCTGTCTGGGCTGGCATGCTTCTCCAGATTCATGAAATCGCGCAGTGCGAATTCGACAAGATGCAACCCGTCGATGAACGCCAAATCGATGGGTGCCCCGAGAATTTGCGCCACGTCGTCGCGTGCGAAGAAACTGTCGCTCGTGGTGTTGAACAACCGCGTGGGGGCGGTCAACGCGACCTTGATCTCATAGTCGGGATCGATGCCGATGGCCGGGACTCTTGACAGAGCCAGGCTATAGCCCAGTCTGCAGCCGATCTCGCAATAGTTGGCCGGCCGAAGCGTTTCATGGGTTAGCCCCAAGGCGTCTAGATAGTTCAAGAGACGGTCTTCCTTGTTGACGGAACCGGCCAGGGTACTGGCACAATATACGCAAACCCGCCAGCCAGACATGGCTGTAAGTTTCTTGGTGCCGGCAGGCTTTGGGGTCGTTTGCGTTGCCGATGATCCTGATTCGCCGATGGTTCCGCTGAAATGATTGTTTTTGAACGCTTCGCGCGGGCAGCCGCGCGAACCGTGCGCCTCGACGTGCTTGTTGGCTTCCTCAAATTCTGCATCTTTGTGACCAGGTTTCGACGACCAAAGGCTGGACATTCCGCCGGCCTGACCGCATGACCGTTAGAAGCCTGGAGTGATGCGATGGCCCGTCTTATGGCCCTGGTGATCGTGTGCGTTTTGACTGGGTCCTGCGCCGCCGCCGCTCAAGGTCTGTTCGGCTCACCACCGCCGAACGCGCCGTCCGCCGGCGGCCAGCCTCCAGACAACAACGCTACGCCTCCTGCCGCAACGCCGGCGCCGCAGGAAAAGCCGGTCGAGTTGCCGCCGGCGGCGCCCGTTCTGCCGGGATCGCCGACGGCGGTGGTGAAGCCCTTTTACGAACATCCCGGGCTGGAACTCGATCCAGCCCAACGCAAGAACTTCATCGATCCAGCGAAAACCGTGCTCGACAAGAGTGACGCGCTGCGCGCTTCGGGTGAGGGCGAATGCCTCGACCCCAACATGGCACTCGACAACGCCGACTACGACAAGCTCGCCATCGACCGGAGCTTGCGCACGGTCGAGGCCGCCAACGACGACGAAGCCAAGGTGGTCGTGGCGTTCGTTGTCGAAGGTCACCAGCACCGTCTCGAATGGAAGCTCAAGAAGGTTGGCGGTGACTGGAAGATTTCTGATCTTCTGTCGGTGACCGGCGAATGGGCGCTCAGCCAGTATCAGTGCGAATGAGGGGGCTCAGCCGCGCCCGCGATAGGGGGCGACGCCGGTGTCCGGCAGCCAGGCGCCTTCAGGTGGAGCGCCGGTCTGCCAGAAAACGTCGATCGGAATGCCGCCGCGCGGATACCAATAGCCGCCTATGCGCAACCACAGCGGCTTGGTTGCTGCCACGATGCGACGGCCGATCATGACGGTACAATCCTCATGGAAGGCGCCGTGGTTGCGAAACGAGGTCATGAACAGCTTCAACGACTTCGATTCCACCAAAGCCGCATCGGGTGCGTAGTCGATGACGATATGGGCGAAATCCGGCTGGCCGGTCACCGGGCACAGCGAGGTGAACTCGGGGCAGGTGAAGCGCACGATCGCCGGCGGGCCGTCGCCGCGCGAAAACGGCACGGTTTCCAGGACCGCTGCTTCGGGGCTCTGTGGCGTCTCGACGTGCGCGCCGAGCTGGGTAAGGGTTTTGGTGTCGATCATGGGCGGGGTTCCTTCGAATTTGCCGCTCATTAGCATCGGACCGAAACGTGCGCAGCGGTTTTCAGACGAATCCGATGCTTAAATAGGAAATGCGGCAGCTCCCTGCTGCTCCAGCGCAATTTGAAACCGCAGGAAGACGATGACCAGCAACGATCCGCTTCTCCAGCCCTACCAGCTCAAGCATTTGACGCTGAAGAACCGGGTGATGTCGACCAGCCACGAGCCGGCCTATTCCGAGGACGGCATGCCGAAACAACGCTACCGGCTCTACCATGCCGAGAAGGCCAAAGGTGGCATGGCGCTGACCATGACCGCCGGCTCGGCGATCGTTTCACGCGACAGTCCCGCGGCCTTCGGCAATCTGCATGTCTATGATGACCGCATCGTGCCTTGGCTGGCCGAACTCGCCGAGGCCTGCCACGAGCATGACTGCAAGGTGATGATCCAGATCACCCATCTTGGTCGCCGCACCGGCTGGAACAAGGCCGACTGGCTGCCGGTGCTCTCGGCCTCGCCGGTGCGCGAACCGGCGCACCGCGCTTTCCCAAAAACCATCGAGGAGTGGGACATCGAACGCATCGTTACCGACTATGCGTCGGCCGCGCAGCGCTGTCAGGCCGCCGGCCTCGATGGCATCGAGTTCGAGGCTTACGGCCATTTGATGGATGGCTTCTGGTCGCCGGCCACCAATCATCGCGACGACGAGTATGGCGGCTCGCTCGAAAATCGCCTGCGCTTCACCAACATGGTGCTGGATGCGGTGCGGGGAGCGGTTGGCGAGAAATTCGTCGTCGGCATCCGCATGGTCGCCGACGAGGACTTTCCGCATGGCCTGTCGAAGGAGGAAGGCGTCGAGATCGCCAGGCGGCTGGCCGGCTCCGGCAAGGTCGATTTCCTCAACATCATCCGCGGTTCGATCGAGAGCGACACGGCATTGACCAAGGTCATTCCGGTTACCGGCATGCGGTCTTCGCCACATCTCGATTTTGCCGGAGAGGTGAGGGCGGCGACGAAGTTCCCGACCTTTCATGCGGCGCGCATCTCCGATGTCGCCACCGCGCGCCATGCGATCGCCACCGGCAAGCTCGACATGGTTGGCATGACCCGTGCGCATATTGCCGATCCGCACATCATCAGGAAGGTGATGGAAGGCCGCGAGCACGAGATCCGCCCCTGCGTCGGCGCCACCTACTGTCTCGATCGCATCTATGAAGGCGGCGAGGCCCTCTGCGTCCACAACGCGGCGACCGGCCGCGAGGCTGAGATTCCGCATATCATCGTCAAGACCGAAGGGCCGAAGCGGAAAGTCGTCGTCGTCGGTGCCGGGGCCGGGGGACTGGAGGCGGCGCGTGTCGCAGCCGAGCGCGGCCACCAGGTCACGATCCTGGAGGCATCCTCGCAAGCGGGTGGGCAGGTACGTCTGGCAACGCAGAATCCGCGCCGCAAGGAGCTGATCGGCATCATCGACTGGCGGCTGGCCGAACTCGACCGGCTCGGCGTCGAGATCCGCTACGACACCTGGGCGGAAAAGGATGATGTTCTGGCACTGGCGCCCGATGTGGTGGTCGTCGCCACCGGCGGCCTGCCGCAAAACCCGCCGTTGACGGCCGGCGACAATCTCGTCACGTCGAGCTGGGACATCATGGCCGGTAGCGTCAAGCCCGCCGAGAACGTGCTGCTCTTTGACGACAATGGCGGCCATCAGGGCATGGGTGCGGCCGAACTGATCGCCAACAGCGGTGCGAGGCTGGAACTGGTTTCGCCGGAGCGTTTCTTTGCCCCCGAAATGGGCGGCATGAACCATGTGCCGTATATGCGCGCTTTTCAGGAGAAAGGCGTCACCATCACCATCAACACGCGCCTGCGCTCGGTGCGGCGCGAGGGCAACCAACTGGTCGCCGAACTCGCTTCGGATTTTGCCGATGGCTGGCGCGGGGAACGCAGGGTCGACCAGGTGGTGGTCGAGCACGGCACGGCGCCGCTCGACGATCTCTACCTCAGCCTGAAGCCGCTTTCGAAGAATGGCGGCGCGATCGACTATGAAAGTCTGGTCGGCGGCGGCGACATTTTCCCGGCACGCAACCCCGAAGCAGGCTTCGTGCTGTTGCGCATCGGCGATGCGGTCGCTTCGCGCAACATCCATGCCGCCATCTATGACGGCATCAGGTTCGGCTTGCGGATTTGATGCACGGCCTGCTCAGGCCGGCGCAATTGTTGGCGTCGGTGGCGCGCGGTCGGACCTGCATACGAGAGCCCATGTACGCCGGCCCGGCCGCGCGCCCGCACGTCATTGGCTCACCGCCGGCAACGTGCGATCTCAAAGCTTTGTGGCGCGGACGATGCTCAGACCATCCGGGCGATCGCCATGCACAGCACCGTGACCACCAGCAGCCAGGCAGCGATGCGTTCGCCCATGGCCATTCTGGCGCGCAGTTGCGTTTCGATTTCCGCATTGGCGCCGGCAAGCCGCCGGCTGGGCGCTTTGACCATCGCGCCGAGCACGCCGGCGGCGGCGAAAGCCGCGAGGATGCCGAGTGCAAGCACCATTTCCATCGAGCCGAAATAGGCGCCATGGAAGAAATACCACAGCAGCGCCCCGGTCAGGAAAACCATGCCGGCCGCGCCCAGCTGCGGCTGGATGAAGCGTTCTGCCTTGATCTCGGGATCGCGGGCAAGCGTGACGGTGGTGCCGGCCCAGAACACGCCTGCCATGACGTGAAGACCGATGACGACGATGTAGATGTATTGCATGACGGCTCTCCTCTCATCTGCAGGGCATCTAACAATTAGATATCTAACAGTTAGATGTCAATGTATAAAGCGAGAGTCAGTTCCATCTGGGAAAAACACCGTCTAGTGTCCGGCAATGACGCCCTTTGAACGCCCGCCAGTCGGCATGAATCTCGGCCGCACCGCCAAGCTTGTCGCCCAGGCCTTCGACGCCGCTTTAGTCGAAGCGGGCGGGACCTTGCCGGTCTGGCTCACGCTGCTGTCGGTCAAGTCCAGCGAACTCGCCAATCAGCGCGAACTCGCCGGCATGATCGGCATCCAGGGCGCGACTCTGACTCACCACCTCAATGCGATGGAAGCACAGGGTCTGCTGACGCGCCGCCGCGATCCCGTCAACCGCCGGGTCCATCTGGTCGAATTGACACAAGCGGGAGAAGCGCTGTTCGAGACGTTGCGGCAGGCCGCGCTTGCCTTCGACAAGCGGCTTCGCACAGGACTGCCCGACGAGCGCCTGGCGGAGTTTGCGCAGGTACTGGCGGCGCTGCGCGACAATGTCGAAAGCTAGGAATACCGAACCATTGGCTCAGTTGTCATAATTCGGGATCGCTCCGAAGGCGTAGTGGCGCAGCTTCAGCGCGGTGATCAGGTCGGTAAGCTTCGTCTTGCCGTCAAAACCGTCCTGGAACATCTCGTCATGCATCAAGAGGATCAGCTTGCCCGGCTTGGCGAAGTGGCCATAGCCGAACAGATGATCGATCTCGCTGACCAGATGATCGACGCTCTGTACCGGCTCGCCGCTGTCCTTGTGCACCCATTCATGATCCCAGCCATAGAGATAGAAGCCGGAAGCGGCGACGAACTCGTAGTCGGGGTCCTCGCGGCCGGCTTGCGCGGGTCCGAGCGAGTTGTCGTCCTTTGACATGGAAGGCAACCGGAATACATCGCGCCCCGGCAGTCGTGCATGCACCGCGGGCTTCAGGCCCAGCACGGCATTCGCCATGAGCATGTCGGCAACCACCCCTTCCGTATCGCCATAGAAGTGCCGGTAATGATTATAGGCGTGGCTGTAGCTGTGGTTGCCGATCGTCACCAGCGGCATCGCCTTGGCGCGCCGCACCAGCGCCTTGTTGGACGCACTGGCCTCGGCATGCATGCCGACCATGAACAGTGTTGCCGGAACCTGCTCTGCCTGCAGCACGTCGAGGATGTTACTGGTGCCGTTCAGCGGGCCGTCGTCGAAGGTGAGATAGATGGTGCGATCAGCCCCATGGGCCGGCAGCGCGGACATCAGAACGGCCGCCAGGACAAACCGAAAGAATGTCATAAGTTCCAGCGATCCGCTTGCACTTGCGACAGGCCGCCATTTCGGCGGCTGGTTGTCAAGGCGGGCCGTTACGCCAGGCTGCCCTGCAAGACCCGCAGTTTGGCCTTCTTCGGCATGCGGGCGGTCAGCCATTCCAGCGCCTTGTCCTGCGGCATCGGGAAGGCGATGGAATAGCCCTGTACCTGGTCGCAGCCGATCGCCATCAGCGAGTCGAGTTCGGCCTCGGTTTCAGCACCCTCGGCGACGATGGATATGCCGAGGCCGCGGGCAAGCTCGGTGATGGCGCGCACGATCTTCGAGTTGTCGCCATTCTCATGGATGTTCTGGACGAAGCGGCGATCGATCTTGAGCCGGTCGATCTCATTGGGATTGACGTGACTGAGCGACGCATAGCCGGTGCCGAAATCATCGAGCTCCAGATGGACGCCGGCGGCCCTGATGTGACGCAGCTTCGCCGCGATGCCTGTCTTCTCATCGTCGAGAATGACGGATTCGACGATTTCCAGCGACAGTTTCTGCGGCGGCAGTCCGGCCTTTTCCAGCGTCTCGAACAGGAACGCATCGAAATCGTGCTCGCGCAACTCGGTGCCGGAGACATTGACGGCAAGCCGCCCGAAGGCAATCCCGGCGCGGTTCCATTCGGCGGCTTCGTTGATCGCCTTGCTGATGACGATGCGGCCGATCTCCGGCATGAAACCGCATTTCTCGGCGACCGGAATGAACTCGCCCGGCGAGATCATGCCGCGCTCGTGATGGTTCCATCGCACCAAGGCCTCGATGCCGCTGATCGTGCCGTCGGTCAAGGAGACCTGCGGCTGGAAATAGACCTGGAATGCCCGCTCGGAGATGGCGACCTTGATGTCGTGTTCGAGCTGCTTGCGGTAGTCGAGCTCGCGGCGCAACTCCTCCGAGAAGAACGAGAAGTTGCCGCCGCCCATTTTCTTGGCGGAGTATAGCGCCAGATCGGCATGGACGAGCAGGTCCTGCGCGTTGTCGGCGTCGATCGGATAGACGGCGATGCCGCCGCTGGCGCCCGGAAGGATGGTGGTGCCCTGGAAGACGATCGGCTCGTTGATGTGCGCCAGGATGCGTCGCGCGAGCATGTTGATGTCTTCGGTGCTGCCGGCTCCGTTGAGGATCATCACGAATTCGTCGCCACCGAGCCGCGCGCACAGATCCGATGCCCGGCAGGAATCGCGCATGCGCTGGGCCGTGACGACCAGGACATAGTCGCCGGCGGCGTGGCCGAGCGTATCGTTGATCTGCTTGAAGCGGTCGAGGTCGAGCTGGACCACCGCCAGCCGTTCGCGCCGGCGTTGTGCGCCCTTGATCAGCGTGTCGAAATGATCGGTCAGGAAGGTACGGTTGTGCAGGCCGGTCAGGCCGTCATGAACCGCGATGAAGGCCATCGAATTGCGCGCATCGACCAGCTCACGCGTCTTGCGCAGGATCGCGTTGGACATCGGCCTGAAGATAAACAGCGCCACCAGCAGGATGACGCCGAGGGTGGCGTAGAACAGCGTGCGGTGAAGCGCGAGCAGCTTTTCGGAGCGCTCGTCGGCATCGGCACTGATGCGCTGTCCAAGCGCGGCATAGCCCGACAGGGTGGCGTTGGCGACCGAGGCATCGAGGTTGACGCGTTCGGCGCCGCCTTTGTAGCCGTCATTGTCGAGATTGAGTTGCGATTCAAGGGCTGAGATCAGACGGTCGCCATTGGCGATCAGCCCAACCGAGAAATAATCGAGATGGAAGGGTTTGGCGAAAAGCACGCTCTCGATCGACTTCGGATCGAGCTTGGCCGGCGATTGCGGATCCGCGCCGGTCTGCTCGAGCAACAGATCGTAGTTGGTCTCGAATTCAGCGGTGGCCTGCTTCAGCGCGCTGACCAATGCCGGCCGCTTGTCGCGCGAGGCGGCGCCCGTTGCACTGGCCAGGAAGACGATACGCTGCGACAAGGTCTTCTGCGTGCCGACAATGTCGAGCAAGTTGTTGTTGTGCTGCTGCGTGGCCATCGTCTGCTGCAGCAGGACGAAGGAGGCCGCCACCATGGCGGCAATGATCAGCAGCGCCAGCCAATAGCCGGCCTTGATCAGCAATATGAGCTTGCCTGAAACGGTTTGCACCGGCTGCTGCGACATGTTCGGGGGCGGCCCTCTCGCCAACGGATTCCTGTATGAGCACCATTGAACCGCAAACGTTAACAGGACCGGAAACCGACGGCCGGACGGCAAGGGGATGACGCGGAAAGATCGCGAAATGGTTATCGGCTCGTTTCGCCGCCGGGCTGCATTTGAACATTGGTTGGCGCAAGTGTTCCCAACTGGTGGCCTGGGCTGTGCCCGTGCGTTTCATCTGATGCTGCCCGGCCACCCCATCCGGTCGCTTTTGCGATGGATTTTTTGCGCAGGCGGGACGACAGTCTGGCCACGTCAAACGAGGCCCGATCATGACCGCAGCATTTCTCTCCCATATCGACAGCGAGCTTGCCGGGCTCAAATCGGCCGGCCTCTACAAGTCCGAGCGGGTAATTTCCTCGATGCAGTCGGCACAGATCGAAGTCGGTGGCGAGAAGGTGCTGAACTTCTGCGCCAACAACTATCTCGGCCTCGCCGACAGCATCGACCTGCGAAAGGCGGCCACGCAGGCTCTGGACCGCTATGGCTACGGCATGGCGTCGGTGCGCTTCATCTGCGGCACGCAGGAGGAACACAAGGAGCTCGAAGCGACGATCTCATCCTTCCTTGGCATGGAAGACACCATCCTCTATGGCTCCTGCTTCGACGCCAATGGTGGCTTGTTCGAGACGCTGCTTGGCGAGGAAGACGCGATCATCTCGGATGCGCTGAACCACGCCTCGATCATCGATGGCGTCAGACTGTCGAAGGCTAAGCGCTTCCGCTACGCCAACAACGACATGGCCGATCTCGAGGCACGTCTCAAGGAAGCCAGGGATTGCCGCTTCCGGCTGATCGCCACCGACGGCGTGTTTTCGATGGACGGCATCATCGCCAACCTGGAGGGCGTCTGCGACCTTGCCGACAAATACGATGCCATGGTCATGGTCGACGACAGCCATGCGGTCGGCTTCGTCGGCAGACATGGCCGTGGCTCGGCCGAGCATTGCGGCGTCGAGGGCAGGGTCGACATCATCACCGGCACGCTCGGCAAGGCGCTCGGCGGCGCCTCGGGCGGCTACACATCGGGCAAGAGGCAAGTGGTCGACTGGCTGCGCCAGCGCTCGCGGCCCTATCTGTTCTCCAACACGCTGATGCCGGCGATCGCCGGCGCCTCGATCAAGGTGTTCGAGCTGATCCGCAATGGCGACGCCTTGCGCGAGCGCCTCTATGCCAATGCGGCGCGATTCAGGTCGCAGATGGGCAAGCTCGGCTTCACGCTGGCCGGGGCCGACCATCCGATCATTCCGGTGATGCTGGGCGATGCGACGCTGGCGCAGGAGATGGCGGCGCGCATGCTGAAGCGCGGCATCTATGTCATCGGCTTTTCCTTCCCGGTGGTGCCGAAGGGCCAGGCGCGCATCCGCACGCAGATGTCGGCGGCGCATTCCAGCGCCGATATCGACAGGGCGGTCGAGGCCTTCGGCGCGGTCGGCAGGGAGCTGGGCGTGATTGCCTGAGCGGCTGGCGCCGAAAAGCGATTCCGGATCAAGAGATTCAAGGGACAAAAGAATGTCGAACATGATGAAGGCGCTGGTGAAGGCCAAGGCCGAGCCAGGCATCTGGATGGAAGAGGTGCCGGTGCCGGAGATCGGCCCCAACGACGTGCTGATCAAGATCAGGAAGACTGCGATCTGCGGCACCGACGTGCACATCTACAATTGGGACCAGTGGGCGCAGAAGACCGTGCCGGTGCCGATGGTGACCGGCCATGAGTTTGTCGGCACGGTGGCCGATTTCGGCGCCGCGGTCACCGAATACAAGGTCGGCCAGCGTGTCTCGGGCGAGGGCCACATCGTCTGCGGCCACTGCCGCAACTGCCGCGCGGGGCGAGGGCATCTGTGCCGCAACACACTCGGCGTCGGCGTCAACCGGCCCGGCGCCTTCGGCGAATATCTGGCGATCCCGCAGCACAATGTCGTGCCGATCCCGGACGACGTGCCGGACGAGATCGCCGCGATCTTCGATCCCCTCGGCAATGCGGTCCACACCGCTCTGTCCTTCGATCTTGTCGGCGAGGACGTGCTGGTCACCGGCGCCGGGCCGATCGGCATCATGGGTGCGCTGGTGGCGCAATGCGTCGGTGCGCGCAAAGTGGTGATTACCGACATCAACCCGGTGCGGCTGGCGCTGGCGAAAAAGCTCGGCGTCCAGCATGTCGTCGACGCCTCCAAGGAAAAGCTGCGCGACGTCATGCCGGCGCTAGGCATGACCGAGGGTTTTGATGTTGGTCTCGAAATGTCGGGCGCGGCACCCGCCTTCCGCGACATGATCGACACCATGAACAATGGCGGCAAGATCGCCATCCTCGGCATCGCGCCCACCGGCTTCGAGATCGACTGGAACAAGGTCATCTTCAAGATGCTGCATCTCAAGGGCATCTATGGCCGCGAGATGTTCGAGACCTGGTACAAGATGATCGCGCTGGTGCAGGGCCCGCTCGATGTGACCGGGTTGATCACGCACCGGATTGGCATCGACGATTTCCAGGAGGGGTTTGACGCGATGAGGAGCGGCAGCTCGGGCAAGGTGGTGATGGATTGGTAGTTGCCGATAGGAGAGGGGGGCGCCTCGCGCCAGCCTATCAGCTACTTTCCTTCCAGGGCGCCCTCCAGCGCGGCTACTCCGCTGACAATCGCAGCCCGCTCCTGGTGGCTCAACCTCTCCAGCAACTGCCTTTCAAACGCCTTCGCCAGCGGCACCATCTCGCGATAGGCGGCAAGCCCCGCTTTGGTCAGCGCCAGGTGCTCGACGCGCCGGTCGCTTTCATCGGGCGTGCGCGTCAGCCAGCGCCGCCGTTCCAGCTCGGCCACCGCGCGCGAGACCTTGGTCTTGTGCATGGCCGATTGCTCGCCGAGCTCGGTCGCCGTCATCGTGCCGCGCTGGCCGAGGCCTGAAAGCGTGCGCCATTCCGGTCGCGTCAGGCCGTGGCGATCCCGGTAGATCCTGGAGAATTCGCGGCTGACGGCATCGGCAAGCCGGTAGAGGCGGTAGGGCAGGAAGCTTTCCAGCTCCAGAATGTCGGGTTCCATGACGCGCGCCGTGGCCGTTGATAGTTACATTTTCGATGGTTACAGATGAAACCAGTTTGGTCAATATCACCGGCAGACTTGGCATTTTGAAGCTTGGAGCCGGGATCAGGGAGGATCGGATGGCCTTTTCCTACATGCCGGGTTTCGGCAACGATTTTGAGACCGAGACACTCCCCGGCTCACTGCCGCAAGGCCGGAACTCGCCGCAGCGGCCGGCCTACGGCCTCTATGCCGAGCAGCTTTCCGGCTCGCCCTTCACCGCACCGCGCGGCACCAATGAGCGCTCCTGGCTCTATCGCATCCGGCCGAGCGTCAAGCACACCGGCCGTTTCAAGGCAGCGAGCTATCCCTTGTGGAAGACGGCGCCGAATGTCGGCGATCACGAACTAGCGCTTGGCCAGTATCGCTGGAACCCGGTGCCGATGCCGAAGGAGCCAACCGATTTCATTCAGGGCATGCGTAGCATCACCACGGCCGGTGACGTGCTCGGGCAGACCGGCATGGCAGCCCATGTCTATGTCGCAAACACATCGATGGTCGACGATCATTTCTTCAACGCTGACGGCGAGTTGCTGGTCGTGCCGCAGGTCGGCGCCTTGCGCTTCGTCACCGAGATGGGCGTCATTGAACTGCGGCCCGGCGAGATCGCCGTGCTGCCGCGCGGCCTCGTCTTCAAGGTCGAGCTCGTCGACGCTGAAGTGCGCGGCTATGTCTGCGAAAACTACGGCGCCAAGCTGACCTTACCTGACCGCGGCCCGATCGGCGCCAATTGCCTGGCCAACCCGCGCGACTTCAAGACGCCCTGCGCCTGGTTCGAGGAAAAGGAGACGCCGTGCCGGCTGATCGTAAAATGGTGCGGCAATTTCCACGTCACCGAGATCGGCCATTCGCCGCTCGACGTCGTCGCCTGGCATGGCAACTACGCGCCCTACAAATATGATCTGGCGACGTTTTCGCCGGTCGGCGCCATCCTGTTCGATCACCCCGATCCATCGATCTTCACCGTGCTGACGGCGCCGAGCGGCGAGGAAGGCACCGCCAACATCGACTTCGTCATCTTCCCGCCGCGCTGGCTGGTGGCGGAAGATACGTTCCGTCCGCCCTGGTATCACCGCAACATCATGAGCGAGTTCATGGGGCTGATCCATGGTCAGTACGATGCCAAGGAGGAAGGCTTCGTTCCCGGCGGCATCAGCCTGCACAATCTGATGCTGGCCCATGGCCCGGATGCGCCTGGCTTCGAAAAGGCCTCGCGCGCGGAGCTGAAACCGGTCAAGCTCGACAACACCATGGCCTTCATGTTCGAGACCCGTTTCCCGCAGATGCTGACCCGCTACGGCGCCGAACTGGAAACCCGGCAGGACAATTACATCGACTGCTGGGCCGACCTAAAGAAGCGCTTCAATGGCACGCCCGAGGGCGACTGGTCTTGAGCGGCAAGCCAATGCCGGACCGGCTGGTGCTGCTGGGCTCGAAGGGCGGCCCGGCGCTGCGGCCAGGCGGACCGTGGCCGAGTTCCTCGCTGCTTGAGATCGGTGGGCGGACCATCGTCGTCGATTGCGGGCTCGGCGTGACGCGCGGTCTGGTCGATGCCGGGATCAGCCTGAAGGCGCTCGACCTGATCTTCATCACCCATCTGCATTCCGACCATTTGCTGGAACTCGGGCCGCTGGTCCACACCGCCTGGACGGCGGGGCTGGCGACACCGGTCAATGTGTTCGGCCCGCCCGGCACCGGCCATTACTGGCGGCGCTTCTGCCAGGCGATGGAGTTCGACATCGAAATCCGCATCGTTGATGAGGGCCGGCCTGACATTCGCGAACTGGTTTCGATCAGCGAATTCGCTGAGGGCCATGTGCTCGATCAACACGGCCTCAAGGTGACGGCGTTGCGCGTCGATCATCCGCCGGTGACCGACTGTTTTGCCCTGCGCTTCGAGCAGGGCGGCAAAAGCGTGGTGTTCTCCGCCGATACGGCTTTCTTTCCACCGCTCGCCGATTTCGCCAAGGATGCCGACATTCTCGTCCATGAAGCCATGTTGGAAGAGGGCATCGAGCGGCTGGTTGCCAGAACCGGCAACGGCGCACGGCTCAGGGAACATCTGCTCGCCAGCCACAGCTTTGCCGAGGACGCGGGACGCATCGCCAGCGATGCCGGCGTGAAGAGGCTGGTGCTCAACCACCTCATTCCCGCTGACGATGCGGAGATCGGCGAGGTCGACTGGCTTGCTGCTGTCAGGAAAACATGGGCCGGCGACTTGACGATCGCCCGCGACGGCCTTGTTGTGGAATTAAGCGGCGCCAAAGCTGCGCAAGGAGAGGAAACCGCATGAAGCTTGCCACATTGAAGGACGGGACGCGCGACGGGAAACTCGTCGTCGTCTCGCGCGACCTGACGCAGTACACCGATGCCTCATTCCTGGCGCGCACGCTGCAGGCGGCACTCGACGACTGGCGCAGGGTCTCGCCGCATCTCGGCACAATAGCGGAATCGCTGGAGAACAATGCGGTGCCGTCAGCCCGCTTTCACGAGCACGATGCGCATTCGCCGCTGCCGCGCGCCTATCAATGGGCTGACGGGTCCGCCTATGTGAACCATGTTGAACTGGTGCGCAAAGCGCGTGGCGTCGAGATGCCGGCAAGTTTCTGGACCGATCCGCTGATCTACCAGGGTGGCTCGGACTCCTTCATTCCACCGCGCGATCCGATCCGCGTGGCCGACGAAGCTTTCGGCATCGACATGGAAGCGGAAGTCGCCGTCATCGTCGACGACGTGCCGATGGGCGCTAGCCTCGAAGAGGCGCGCGCCGCGATCCGGCTGGTCATGTTGGTCAACGATGTGACGCTGCGCGCGCTCACCGGGCCGGAACTGGCCAAGGGGTTCGGCTTCTTCCAGTCTAAACCGTCCTCGGCCTTTTCGCCGGTCGCGGTGACACCGGACGAACTGGGCGATGCCTGGGATGGCGGCAAGGTCAGCCTGCCGCTGCTTGCCGACCTCAATAGCAAGCCGTTCGGCCGCGCCAATGCCGGTGTCGACATGACCTTCGATTTTCCGGCGCTGATTGTCCATGCCGCCCGCACAAGGCCGCTGGTGGCAGGCACCATCATCGGCTCGGGCACGGTCTCCAACAAGCTCGACGGCGGCCCGGGCAAGCCGGTCTCGGCAGGCGGCGCCGGCTATTCCTGCATCGCCGAATTGCGCATGATCGAGACCATTGTGTCAGGCGAGCCGAGCACGCCGTTCCTGCGCTTTGGCGACACGGTGCGCATCGAGATGAAGGACAGTACGGGCCATTCGATCTTCGGCGCCATCGAGCAGAAGGTCGAGAAATACCAGGGATAGGGGGTGTGGAATGGCGGGGGAGGCGTTCTATCTTCTGGCCGGCGTCTGGGCGCTTGGGCTTCTGGTGGTTTTCATCCTGGCGATCCGGCTGAGCTACTGCATCGAGGCGCGCTCGCCGGATCTGACCAACCGCAGCGGCTTCCCGCGCAAGGCGATGATGTTTCACACGATCACCAACATGAAAGTGGCACGGGATCCGGAAACGCAAGCCATGCGTCGGCGCATGAACGGGTTGCTGCTGATCGTTCTTGCCGGCTTCGCGATTATGGCGGCAGGCTTGCATCTGACCCGCTCCGCAGGATGAACCATGACCCTGCTTGACCATCTGCGCCGCATGGCCGGCAACAATCTCTGGTCGAACGACCGGCTCTATCGCGCCGTGCTCGCGCTCAAGCCGGGTGAGTTCGAGGCCGAGCGCACCAGTTTCTTCCCGTCGATCAAGGCGACGCTCAACCACATTCTCGCGGTCGACTATCTCTATCTCGATTTTCTCGAAGAGGGCGGCGTCGGTGCCGCGGCCCATGATGATTTCGTGCCCTTCGACGAACCGCAGCCGCTTTTTGCCGCGCAGGTCGCGGCCGACCGGCGGCTGATCGCCTTCTGCGATGGGTTGACGGAAGCCGATCTCGACCGCCGCGTTATCACTGACCGGCGCGAGGACGGCATGATTCCCGAAAAGATCGGCGACATCCTCGCCCATGTCTTCCTGCACGACATCCATCACCGCGGGCAGGTGCATGCCATGCTCTCCGGCACATCGGTCGCGCCGCCACAGTTGGACGAGTTTTTGCTAGACTATGACATCAAGCTGAGGAAGGCGGAGGTCGAGCGACTGGGATTGTGACCCATTATTTCTGATATTCAGCCCACTCGGGGCCGAGCTTGTCAAAATCTTCAGCGATACTGACGCTGCCTTTGAAGGCGCCAATGCGGCGCAACAAGCCCTTCGTGGCCGGTGATACGAGCCTTGCAACAATTTTCCCATGGCGCGTGAGCGCAATATCCTCACCGGCCTCCGCGCGCCTAACGAGCTCCGATAGTTTGGCTTTCGCTTCCGAGATGGATACGTTCATGACTAGGACCGGTTATAACCCAAAATACGTCATAACCGGTCGAGCCGTAAGCGACTTGTTTGGCTTCAGGCCGCCTTGCCATCCACCTTGATCACGCCGCGCTTGATCTGGTCCTGCTCGATCGATTCGAACAGCGCGCGGAAATTGCCTTCGCCAAAGCCTTCGTCTCCCTTGCGCTGGATGAACTCGAAGAATATCGGCCCGATCACGGTTTTCGAGAAGATCTGCAAAAGGATCTTGGTCATGCCGCCGTCGACTACGCCTTCGCCGTCGATCAGGATGCCGTGCTTCTTCATCCGCTCGATCGGCTCGTCATGGCCGTTCACGCGGTCATAGGACATGTCGTAATAGGTTTCCGGCGGACCGGGCATGAATTTCAGCCCGTTGGCGGCGAGCTTGTCGGTGGCGGTATAGATCTCGTCGGTGCCGACCGCGATGTGCTGGATGCCCTCGCCATTGTACTTCTTCAGATACTCGGCGATCTGGCTGGTCTCGTCCTTGGATTCATTGAGCGGAATGCGGATCTTGCCGCAGGGCGAGGTGATGGCGCGGCTGACCAGGCCGGTGATCTTGCCGTCGATGTCGAAGAAATGGATCTGCTTGAAGCCGAACAGTTCGCGGTAGAAATCCCACCATTTGTCCATCTGGCCGCGATAGACATTGTGGGTGAGGTGGTCGAGATAATAGAAACCGACGCCTTGCGGCCGAGGATCGCGCGCGCCGAGCCATTCGAATTCGGCGTCGTAGGCCGAGCCCTTCTTGCCGTAGGCATCGATGAAATAGAGCAGCGAACCGCCGATACCGACAATGGCCGGCACGTCGAGCGCCTTGTCGTTGCCTTCGTAAGGCGTGGCGCCCTTAGAGACGGCATGGTCGAACGCGTGCTTGGCATCGACTACGCGCCATGCCATCGAGGCGGCACACGGGCCGTGCTTGTCGGCGAACTCCATGGCATGCGAGCCCGGCTCGGCATTGACGACATAGTTGATGTCGCCCTGGCGCCAGACGGTGATGTCCTTGCTGCGATGCTTGGCGACCGCCACATAGCCCATGCGGGTGAACAGTTCGGCCAGCTTCTGCGGCTCCGGATGCGCGAATTCGACGAACTCGAAACCATCGGTACCGGCCGGGTTGTCCTTGCTGATTTTGGCGGGCGGGGCGTCGTGTGGGAAGGGACCCATGGTGTTCCTCCAAAGCTGGCTTGGCCCGAAAAGGCCATCTGACGCCATCATAGCGCGGAGGAGGCGCATGGTGCTTGCATTCAAACGCTTGAAATGATGATGTCATGCGTGAAGCATGCATGTTGAGAGACAAAACCATGGATGAGACGCGCGTTGACCAATTTGACCGCAAGATAATGGCGTTCTTGCAAGGCGATGCGCGGCTGACCAACAACGATCTCTCGGAGCGGGTGAACCTGTCGGCGTCGCAATGCTCGCGCCGCCGCCAGCGGCTCGAAGAGGACGGCTACATCAAGGGTTATCGGGCGGTGCTCGACCGCGACAAGCTCGGCTTCTCGCTGGTCAACGTCATCTCGGTGACCCTGGCCACCCACAATCGCGACAACGCCCAGCGCTTCGGCGAACTGGTGGCGCGGCTGCCCGAGGTGCAGGAGGCGCACGCGCTGACCGGCGAGATGGACTATATCCTGAAGGTGGTGACGCCCGACCTGAAGTCGCTGTCGGAGTTCGTCAACGGCGTGCTCCTGCCGCACGAATCCGTGCAGCATGTGAAGACGGCGATCGTGCTGGAAACGCTGAAGGAAACCGGCGCGCTGCCGATCTAACCCTTCGACTGCTGGATCAGCCCGTACAGATTCGTGCAGCGCGCGCCGGAGCGGCAATAGGCGAACACCGGGCCCTCCATTTCGTCCAGCGCCTCGGCCTGGTCCTCGACATTCTCGGCGGTGATCTGGCCGCTGATGACGGGGATATAGCGGAAGGCGAGGCCGGCGGCTTCGACCGCCGATCCGATGCTTTTGGCCGAAGGCTGGCCGGGTTGCTCGTCATCCGGCCGGTTGCAGATGACGCTCTTGAAACCGGCTTCCTTGATGGCGGCGACGTCTTCGGGCTGGATCTGGCCAGAGACCGAATAGTCGTCGCTGATTTCGCGGTATTCCATCGCAGCATCCTCGCAATCTGATTTGCAGGGAGTCTTGCCACTCCCCGACGTGGCCGGCAATCCGCCAGCGGAAATCGTTCTGCAGAGATAGACGTTTCCGGCGAGGATTCCAACGGGCAGGCATCGCCACAGTTCGGGCTGGAAGGCCTCCGCCTTTTCCGGGAACGGCGCTCCTCAGCTGCCGAGGATCGCGCCTTTGATCTGGCGGATGTTGTTGTGCATCATGTCGATATAGGTCGATCCTGGGCCATCGGGCTGCGACAGCGCATCCGAGTAGAGCGTGCCGCCCACCTTGATGCCGGTTTCGCTGGCGATCTGTTCGATCAGGCGCGGGTTGGTGATGTTTTCCACGAAGATCGCCGCCGCCTTGTCCTGCTTCACCTGCTCGACCAGCTTGGCGACATCGGCGGCCGACGGTTCGGAATCGGTAGAAATGCCCTGCGGGGCGAGGAAGGTCAGGCCGTATTCGTGTTCGAAATAGCCGAAGGCGTCGTGCGAGGTGATGACGACGCGCTTGGCCTCGGGGATCGACTGGATCGCGGCCTTCACTTCGCCTTCCAGCGCATCGAGCTTCTTGGTGTAGGCGGCGGCATTGGTCTGGTAGCCGACGCAGCCGTCGCTGTCGGCCGCGCAGAAAGCCTCGGCGATGTTCTTCACATAGATCTTGGCGTTGGCGATCGACTGGAAGGCGTGCGGATCGGTAACGGTCTTGCCGCCACCGGTGCCGGCACCTTCGGCCGCGTCGGCGTCGGCGAATTCAGGTTTGAAGTCGATCGGCGTCACGCCTTTGGTCAAGGTGACGATCGAGGCCTTGGTGGCGCTGGCATCGACCAGCCGCTGCAAAAAGCCTTCGAAATGCAGGCCATTGACCAGCACGATATCGGCCTTGGCCATGGCGACCGCGTCGGCCGGGCTCGGCTCATAGACATGGGCATCGCCATCCGGGCCGACGATGGTGGTGATGTCGACACGATCGCCGCCGACATTTTTGGCAAAATCGGCAATGACGGTGAAGCTGGCGACGACTTTCAGCGGCGCCGCGAACGCCGACGATGCGCCAAAGGCAGTTAATGTTATAACACTCATCGCCAGAGCGGCACGGATGGATCTCAGCATAGGCGGGGTCTCCTTTCGAGGGGCGAGGGATCAGGCCGTTCTGTGACGGTGATGGATGATGCGGGCGCGCAGAATGCCGCGCGTGCCGAACAGGATCGAGGCGAAGTAGACGACACCGGCCGACAGGATGATGGCAGGTCCGGACGGCAGCGAGGCGTGATAGGACAACAGCAGCCCGGCGATGCAGGAGGCAAAGCCGATCAGCACGGCCAGCACGCACATCGGCTCGACGCGCACCGTCCAGAAGCGGGCGGCTGCCGCCGGCAGCATCATCAGTCCGACCGACAGAAGCGTGCCGAGCGCCTGAAATCCGCCGACGAGGTTGAGCACGACGAGACCAAGGAAGATGAAGTGCACCGGGCTGCCCATGCGGCTGACCGAACGCAGGAACAGCGGATCGAGGCATTCGGCGACCAGAGCCCGCCAGAAGATGGCGAGGCTGACCAGCGTCACCGCGACGATGCCGCCGATCAGCGTCAGCGCCTCATTGTTGAGCGCCAGCACCGTGCCGAACAGCACATGCATGAGATCGACGCTTGAGCCGCGGATCGACACCATCAGCACGCCGATGGCCAGCGAAATCAGATAGAAGGCCGCCATCGAGGCGTCCTCGCGCTGGATGGTGAAACGCGAGACAGCACCGGCGCCGAGCGCCACGATAATACCGGCGATCAGCCCGCCAATGGTCATCGGCAGGATTTCCAAACCATAGAACAGGAAGCCGGCGGCCGCGCCCGGCAGGATGGCATGCGCCATGGCGTCGCCCGACAGGCTCATGCGCCGCAGCATCAGGAAGACGCCGATCGGGCAGGCGCCCAACGACAGCATCAGCGAGCCGAACAGCGCCCGCTGCATGAAGCCGAAATCGGCGAACGGTGCGATGAACAGACCGTAGAGCGCGTCCATCAGGCAGCCCTCGGCCCGGCGTCATGGTCGTGATCGTGGCCATGATGATCGTGGCCATGGGCATGATCATGACCGTGCCCGTCCGGCTCGCACCAGGGCGCGTTCTCCTCCCAGGCTTCATGGAAGCGACGGGCGCGCAGAAGGTTTTCCGGCTTCAGCGTCTCGCGCGTTTCGCCCCAGGCGATCGGCTGGCGGGCCAAAAGCAGCGTCTCCGGAAAATTCTGCCGCACCAGATCGAGATCATGGACGACGACCATGATGGTCCGTTCCTCGCCGTGCCAACGCTTGATCAGGGCGATCAGATCGCCGACCGTCTTGGCATCGACGGCGTTGAATGGCTCGTCGAGCAGGATCAGGTCGGCGTCCTGCAGCAGCACGCGGGCAAACAGCGTGCGCTGCAGCTGGCCACCCGACAGCGTGTCGATCGGCCGCTTCTCGAAGCCGCCGAGGCCGACCGCCATCAGCGCCTGGCTGACCGCCGCGCGATCCTCTGATGTGTAGCGGCCGAGCATGCCGCGCTTCGGCCAGAGACCGAGCGAGACCAGGTCGACGACGCGGGCGGGAAAGGAGCGATCGAGCTCCGATTGCTGCGGCAGGTAGGCGGCGCGCACGCCGGGTGCGCGAGCAACCTCACCGGCCATAGGCTTCAGCACGCCGACAATGCCCTTCATCAGCGTCGACTTGCCGGAGCCGTTGGCGCCGACAACGGCGGTCAGCGAGCCCTTGCGGATCGTGCCGTCGAGATGGTGGATCGCCGGGTGGCTGTTGTAGCCCAGCGTCAGGTCACGGAATGTCAGGCAGGTCTGGGTCATGTCGTTCCGTGGAGCAGCGAAACCGGGCCGCGGGCAGGGCCGATTGGATATGTGATGTTATTACATTAGTCAACAAGCCAATCAGGCGGAATTGCGACCGGCGGCTCAGCTTGCCGTGAGTCGTTTGCGCACTGGTCCAAGGGGATTTGGCCCCGGCGGCCTTGCCCGAAGCGAACCGCAACTCTAAACAGTCGCCACCCATAACAGGAAGGAACCTCCCATGAGCATTCGTCGCATCGATGTTGGCCCGCGCATGAGTCAGATCGTCATCCACGGCAACACCGTCTATCTGGCCGGCCAGGTCGGCGAGCCCGGCGGCAACGTCGCCTCGCAGACCCGCGACATTCTGGCGGCCATCGACGAATTGCTGGCCAAGGCCGGCACCGACAAGACCAAGATCGTTCAGGCGATCATCTGGCTGGCGGACATGGGTACCTTCGCCGAGATGAATTCGGAATGGGACAAGTGGGTGCCGCAGGGCCACACCCCCGCCCGCGCCACCGGCGAAGCCAAGTTGGCTGGCCCGGAATATCTGGTCGAGATTATCGTTACGGCGGCGATTTAAGGCACGGCGCTGAAACTGCCAATCTCCCCCACAAGGGGGAGATCGGGTCTTGTCCCGGACTGCGCAACTGCCCTTCGCTATGGCTCCGGGCGTTCGGCGTTCGAAAAGCCAGATCGTTGGCTTTTCGCCAGCCGTCGGCTGGACACGCCTCACCCCTGCGACGGCGTGAATCTCGCCACCAGCGTATGGCTTTCCGCCGGATAGATAAACCGCACATGGGTAACCGGGTGTTCGGCGCTCCAGGTGCGGCGCTCGACCACAAGGCAGGGCGCGCCCGGATCGATGTCGAGCGCGTCGGCGATAGCCTCATCGGCGGCCATGGCACGGATGCGGTGCTCGGCCTCGCTCCAGGGTACGCGGCCGATCAGCCAGGGGCCGGCGGCGATCTCCAGAAACTCTTCATCCCCGGCTTCCGGAACCGCGGAAAGATTGATCAGGCGCTGCTCGAGTGCGAAGGGCCGTTCGCCGGCAAAATGCAGGCCTTCGATCCATAGCACCGAGCCTGCGGCGGGCAGCCCGAGCAGCGCCCTGTCTGCCGCGTTGCTGCGGCGCTTCAGCTGTTCCAGCCGCTCGTAGCGATAGGGCAGGCCAAGCGCCTCGACCTCGATCCTGATGTCGTGAAGTTCCAGCACTGCTGCCTGCGACTGCGGCCGGCGGACGAAGCTGCCCGAGCGGCGGCGGCGTTCGATCAGCCCGGCCTTGGCCAACTGCGACAGCGCCTTGTTCACCGTCATGCGCGAGCAATTGTACTCGGTCGTCAGTTCGTGCTCGAACGGAATGCGATGTCCGGGCGCCCAGGCGCCCGACAGGATCTTTTCGCTGATGTCGGACAGGATGCGTTGGTGCAGGGAACCGCCGCTGTCCGCATCCGCCGTCTCGACCGTGCTCATGCCGAAAGCGCCCTCATCACGGCGCGAAAACGCTCGGCGATAGCTTCGCGCCTGGCATGCCTGCCGCCGCTGACCTGCTTCTTGCCGTGCACCCAGACGCAATCGATCGTGCTGCCATTGGCGAAGATCCAGGCGTCGAGGATGGCGTCGCCTGCCTTGCCGGCCAGAGAAGGATGGCCGGCGTCGAGCGAGACGAGATCTGCCGCGGCGCCGGCGGCGATCTGCGAGGCACCGGCGCCGAGCGCCTGGCTGCCGCCGTCGAGTGCTGCGTCGAACAGTGCCCGCCCGGTCGAGCCGCCGGCCACCGCCAGCACATTGCGGGCGCGGTGGGCGAGGCGCTGCGAATATTCGAGTTGGCGCAATTCGTCGGGCAGGCCGATCAGCACGTTGGAATCGGAGCCGATACCGAAGCGGCCGCCATGCTCCCTGAAGAGCGGCGCGGCAAACGTCCCGTCGCCGAGATTGGCCTCGGTGATCGGGCAAAGGCCGGCGATGGCGCCGCTCCTGGCCATGCCGATGGTTTCGGCATCGGTCATATGGGTGGCGTGGATCAGGCACCAGCGCTGGTCGACCTCGGCATTGGCCAGCAGAAATTCGACCGGGCGCGCGCCGGACCAGGCGAGGCAGTCCTCGACCTCCTTCACCTGTTCGGCGACGTGGATGTGGACCGGCCCATTCGGCGCCAAAGCAGCAATTTGGGTCAATTCCTCCGGCGCCGCGGCGCGCAGACTGTGCGGGGCGACGCCGACGACAGCCTGATTCAACGCGCGAACCGATTCGCCAGACTTCTCAACAAGCCGGGAGAACCGATTCACATCGTTGATGAATCGCCTTTGACCTTCGTTCGGAGCCGCTCCGCCGAACGAGGAGTGCGCGTAAAACACCGGCAGCAGCGTCAGGCCGATACCGGTTTCGCCGGCGGCGGCGGCGATGCGCTCGGCCATCTCGGCAAGATTGGCGTAGGGGTTTCCGTCGCGGTCGTGGTGCAGATAGTGAAATTCGCCGACGCGGGAAAAACCGGCCTCCAGCATCTCGACATAGAGCTGCGCGGCGACCGCCTCGACCTGATCGGGCGTCATCGACAGCGCGAAGCGGTACATCACCTCGCGCCAGCTCCAGAAACTGTCGGCGGAGGGGCCGCGAAGCTCAGCCAGGCCGGCCATGCCGCGCTGGAAGGCGTGGCTGTGCAGGTTGGGCATGCCGGGGACGACAATTGTGTGGCGCTCGTCGCCGGCCTGCGGTGCCGTGTCCGCCTCGACTGAGGCGATGCGGCCATCATCGAGCGCGATCCTGACATTGCCTTGCCAGCCCTCGGGCAGCAGCGCCTGTTCCGCAAAGATCGCCGTCACGTCCGTCTCCAAATCTGCATGCCTAAGCGACGAGACCACTTGCGTCGCGTTTCAATATGTATATACATAATCGTCATCCTTTCAAATGGAAAAGATGATGGGTGGAGCAAACGGGAAGAGCGGCCTTCGTGTCTGGCGCAATGCGCGCCTCGCGACCATGGCCGACGGTGTGGCGGGCCTCGGCATTGTCGAGAAAGGCGCGATCGCCGCGCGCGATGGTCTCATTGTTTATGCCGGCGCGGAGGCCTCGATGCCGGCTTCGGCGGGGCAGGGCGCGGACACGGTCGATTGCGACGGCCGCTGGATCACGCCGGGCCTGATCGACTGCCATACGCATCTTGTCTATGCGGGCAACCGCGCCAACGAATTCGAGATGCGGCTGGCCGGCGCCACCTATGAGGAAGTCGCCCGGGCCGGCGGCGGCATTGTGTCTTCGGTCAAGTCGCTGCGCGCGGCAAACGAGGATGACCTTGTTGCCCAGACGCTGCCGCGCCTCGATGCGCTGATGGCCGAGGGTGTCACGACGGTCGAGGTCAAATCGGGCTATGGCCTCGATCTCGACAATGAGAAGAAGTCGTTGCGTGCCGCCCGTCGGCTGGCCAATGAGCGCCCCGTCACAATCCGCACGACCTGCCTCGCCGCGCATGCGCTGCCGCCCGAAGCCAAGGGCGACAAGGACGCCTTCATCGATCTCGTCGCCGGCACGATCCTGCCGGACGTCGCCGCTGAGAGACTTGCCGACGCCGTCGACGGTTTTTGCGAGGGCATCGCCTTCTCGCCGGAGCAGATCGCGCGCGTCTTCGACAAGGCGAGAGCGCTCGGGCTGCCGGTAAAACTCCATGCCGACCAGCTTTCGAATCTGCACGGCGCAGCACTTGCCGCCAGCTATGGCGCGTTGTCGGCGGATCATCTCGAATACACCGATGAGGCAGGCGCTGCCGCGATGGCGAAGGCCGGCACGGTGGCGACCATCCTGCCCGGCGCCTATTACTTCATCCGCGAAACCAAGAAGCCGCCTGTCGACCTGTTCCGCCGTCATGGCGTGAAGATGGCGGTGGCGACGGACAGCAATCCCGGCACCTCGCCGCTCACCTCGCTGTTGCTCACCATGAATATGGCCGCGACGCTTTTTGGCTTGACCGTCGATGAATGCCTTGCCGGCGTCACGCGCGAGGCCGCGCGTGCACTTGGCCTTCTCGACAACGCCGGCACGCTGGAGGCCGGCAAATCCGCCGACCTGGCGATTTGGGACATCGAGCGCCCTGCCGAACTCGTTTACCGCATGGGCTTCAACCCGCTCCATGCCCGCATCTGGAGAGGACAATGACCGAACTGACCCTGAAGCCTGGCAATGCGACGCTGGCCGACTGGCGCGCCATCTACCGTGGCGCCGTGCCGAAGCTGGATGAGGCCTGCCGTCCAAAAATCAAGGCGAGCGCCGAGGCCGTCGCCCGGATCGTCGCCAAGGGCGAGCCGGTCTACGGCATCAACACCGGCTTCGGCAAACTGGCCAGCGTGCGCATCCCGGCCGGCGATCTCGAAACCTTGCAGCGCAATATCGTGCTGTCGCACGCCGCCGGCGTCGGTGAGCCGATGCCAGTCGCAATTGCCCGGCTGATGATGGCGTTGAAACTTGCCAGCCTGGCGCAGGGTGCGTCCGGGGTGCGACCCGAAACCATCGATTTGCTGGAAGCGATGCTCGCCAACGACGTCATCCCGGTGGTGCCGGCGCAAGGTTCCGTTGGCGCGTCCGGCGATCTTGCACCGCTGTCGCACATGACGGCGGTGATGATCGGCGTCGGCGAATGCTTTACCCCGCATGGTCGTTTCCCGGCCAAGGTCGCTTTCGTCTCGCATGGCCTCGAGCCGGTGACATTGGGCGCCAAGGAAGGCCTGGCGCTGCTCAACGGCACGCAGTTTTCCACCGCCTATGCGCTCGCCGCTTTGTTCGACGCCGAAGTGCTCTACCAGTCGGCGCTGGTTGCTGGGGCGCTGTCGACCGATGCCGCCAAGGGGTCCGACGCGCCGTT
Source organism: Mesorhizobium sp. 131-3-5 (assembly GCF_016756575.1). Taxonomy (NCBI): domain Bacteria; kingdom Pseudomonadati; phylum Pseudomonadota; class Alphaproteobacteria; order Hyphomicrobiales; family Phyllobacteriaceae; genus Mesorhizobium; species Mesorhizobium sp. 131-3-5. The sequence goes on along the minus strand of NZ_AP023254.1, from coordinate 4,963,635 downwards.
CGACCCGCGCATTCATCTCCTGAGAAAGCACCGTGGCCAGATCGAGACGGCGGAGGCACTGCGCAACCTGATGGCCGGCAGCGCCATCCGTGAATCGCATCGTGTCGGCGACGAGCGCGTGCAGGATCCCTATTGCCTGCGCTGCCAGCCGCAGGTGATGGGCGCCGCGCTCGACGTGTTGCGCAAGGCGGCCGATACGCTCGGCACCGAGGCCAATGGCGTCACCGACAATCCGCTGATCTTCGCCGAGGATGACACGGCCCTTTCCGGCGGCAATTTCCACGCCGAGCCGGTGGCTTTCGCCGCCGACATGATCGCACTGGCCGTCTGCGAGATCGGCTCGCTGTCGGAACGCCGCGTCGCCATGCTGGTCGATCCGGCGCTGTCAGGCATGCCGGCCTTCCTGACGCCCAAGCCGGGCCTCAACTCCGGCTTCATGATCCCGCAGGTGACGGCGGCCGCACTCGTTTCGGAAAACAAGCAGAAGGCCTATCCGGCCAGCGTCGATTCGATCCCGACCTCGGCCAACCAGGAAGACCACGTCTCGATGGCCGCGCACGGTGCGCGCCGGCTGATCGGCATGGTCGAGAATGCCACGGCGGTGATCGGCATCGAATTGCTGGCCGCCGCGCAAGGCTGTGACTTCCACCAGCCGCTGGCGTCGAGCGATGCGCTGGAGGCAGTGCGCAAGTTGGTCCGGGCCGAAGTGCCGCATCTCGACAATGACCGCCACTTCCACCCCGACATGGAAAAGGCAATCGCCATGGTGCGCAGTGGTGCGACCGTCAGGGCTGCCGGCGCGGTGGCGCTGCCGTCCATCGCGGGAGCGGCATGATGACCGCCACACCCTGGCTTACCGTCAGCCGAGGCACAGCACCGCTGCTGGTGTCGATCCCGCACACTGGCATCGACCTTGCCGGCCTCGAACCCCGGCTGGTGTCGCCCTGGCTCGGCCGCCGCGATTGCGATTGGTGGATCGACAATCTCTACGACTTCGCCGGAAGCCTCGGCGCCACGGTCGTCCACACCGCGATCTCGCGCACCGTCATCGATGTCAATCGCGACCCATCCGGCGCCTCGCTCTACCCCGGCCAGGCGACCACCAGCCTGTGCCCGACCGAGACCTTCGACGGTGACCCGCTCTACCGCGAGGGCGAGGAGCCGGGACCGTCGGAGGTCGACGAGCGTCGCGAAAAATTCTTCGTGCCTTACCATGCTGCCTTGCAGGCCGAAATCGACCGCTTGCGTGGCCTGCATGACAACATCGTCCTCTACGATTGCCATTCGATCCGTTCGGTATTGCCGCGTCTGTTCGAAGGCACGCTGCCGGTCTTCAACCTCGGCACCAACGACGGCAAGAGCGCCGATCCCATCCTGCAGGAAAGGGTCGCCGCAATCCTGGTCGGAACTGGCGAGACATGGGTCGTCAATGGTCGCTTCAAGGGCGGCTGGATCACGCGCCATTTCGGCCAGCCACAAAGCGGCGTGCACGCGCTGCAGATGGAGCTCTCCAACCGTGGCTACATGCGCGAGCCCGAGGAGAAGGGCTCGCCTGACAATTGGCCGGTGCCTTACGAAGCCGGATTTGCGGCGCCGATCCGCGTAACGTTGGAGAACATTCTGAAAACCGCGATTGCCTGGGCGCAGGGCTGATCGGCAATTCCTCGGAGGAACGCAGTGACCGGACATGTCAGGAGATTCCTTCTCGCGGGGGGGCTGGTTCTAGCTGCAATCGTTTCGGCATTCGCCGCCGAAGTGGCGATGAAAGGGCCGGAAATCCTTGCCGATCTGAAGGGCGCGCAGGTCCAGGGCGACGGCTGGTCCCAAGACTTCGATGACGGCGGCGCAACAAGCTATGCCAGAGGCGACAGTCACCAGATAGGCCGCTGGGACGTGCGGGGTGACCAGTACTGCTCGCTGTGGCCGCCCTCTGATGTTTGGGCCTGCTACACCATGACGATCGATTCCTCCAATCCTGCCAACGAGCGGATCACCTGGATTAGCGCCGACGGCTCCCGCAGCACCGCGCATCTCATTCGAAAGGGACAATGATGAACAATCCTCGCCACAACATCCGTGAAGTGCGCAGCCCCCGCGGCGACAAGCTCAACGCCCGCTATTGGACGACCGAAGCGCCGCTGCGCATGCTGATGAACAATCTCGACCCCGATGTCGCCGAGAACCCCAACGAGCTGGTCGTTTATGGCGGCATCGGTCGGGCGGCACGCACCTGGAACGATTTCGACAGCATCGTCGCCTCGCTGAAGACGCTTGGCGAGGACGAGACGCTGCTGGTGCAGTCCGGCAAGCCGGTCGGCGTGTTCCGCACCCACACCGATGCGCCGCGTGTGCTGATCGCCAATTCCAACCTCGTGCCGCACTGGGCGACCTGGGAGAAATTCAACGATCTCGATAGAAAAGGCCTGATGATGTACGGCCAGATGACGGCCGGCTCGTGGATCTACATCGGCACGCAAGGCATCGTGCAGGGCACTTACGAGACCTTCGTCGAGGCGGGCCGCCAGCACTATGGCGGCAATCTCAAGGGCAAATGGATCCTAACCGGCGGTCTCGGCGGCATGGGCGGCGCCCAGCCGCTTGCCGCCGTCATGGCCGGCGCCTGCTGCCTGGCCATCGAATGCAACCCGGACTCGATCGATTTCCGCCTGCGCACCCGCTACGTCGACGAGAAAGCCGAGACGCTCGACGAAGCGATGGAAATGATCGAGCGCTGGACCAAGGCCGGCGAGGCGAAGTCGGTCGGCCTGCTCGGCAATGCCGCCGAGATCGTGCCCGAAATGTTCAGGCGCGGCATCCGCCCCGATATGGTCACCGACCAGACCTCGGCCCACGACCCGATCAACGGCTATCTGCCGAAAGGCTGGACGATGGCCGAGTGGCGCGAGAAGCGCGTCAGCGACCCGAAGGCGGTCGAGAAGGCGGCTCGCGCTTCCATGCGTGAACATGTCGAGGCGATGGTAGCCTTCTGGAACGCCGGTGTGCCAACGCTCGACTATGGCAACAACATCCGCCAGGTCGCCAAGGACGAAGGTTTTGAGAATGCCTTTGCCTTCCCCGGCTTCGTGCCGGCCTATATCCGGCCGCTGTTCTGCCGCGGCATCGGTCCGTTCCGTTGGGCCGCACTCTCTGGCGATCCGGAGGATATCTACAAGACCGACGCCAAGGTGCGCGAACTGACGCCCGGCAACACCCATCTGCACAACTGGTTGGACATGGCGCGCGAGCGCATCGCCTTCCAGGGGCTGCCGGCGCGCATTTGCTGGGTCGGTCTCGGCGATCGTCACCGGCTTGGCCTCGCCTTCAACGAGATGGTCGCCAAGGGCGAACTCAAGGCGCCGGTCGTCATCGGCCGCGATCACCTCGATTCCGGCTCGGTCGCCTCGCCGAACCGCGAGACGGAAGCGATGAAGGACGGCTCCGATGCCGTCTCCGACTGGCCTCTGCTCAATGCATTGCTCAACACCGCGTCGGGCGCCACCTGGGTGTCGCTGCATCATGGCGGCGGCGTCGGCATGGGTTTTTCCCAGCATGCCGGCATGGTCATCGTCGCCGACGGTACGCAGGATGCCGCCAGGCGCCTGGAGCGCGTGCTGTGGAACGATCCGGCGACCGGCGTCATGCGTCATGCCGATGCCGGCTACGACATCGCCATTGAGTGCGCCAAGGAGCACCAGCTCAACCTGCCCGGCATTCTGGGCTGAAATCATGTGCATTCTTCGTGCCGCCGACTACCGCGTCATGCCGTGGAAGAACGGCGGCGGCACGACGACAGAGATCGCCGTCTCGCCTGACGGCGCCGGCCTTGACGAGTTCGACTGGCGCGTGTCGATGGCCCGCGTCGAGGGCAGCGGGCCGTTCTCCAGCTTTGCCGGCATCGACCGCACGCTGTCGGTGCTGGAAGGCGAGGGCATCGTGCTCGATGTCGCCGATCAGCCAGCGGTGCGGCTGACGCCGACTTCCGCGCCGTTTTCCTTTCCAGCCGACCTGCCGACCAGCGCCTCGTTGATCGCCGGCCCGATCACCGACCTCAACGTCATGACGCGCCGCGGCCGCACGTTGCATTCGGTCGAGCGGCTCGCGATTTCGCAGCCTGTGGACATCGCGACGCGGGCCGGTTCGACCCTCATCCTTTGTCACAAGGGCGAAGCTGTTTTCCCCGAGGCTGGGTCAATTCGCCTCGGGCCGCTCGACACGTTGCTGATCGGGCCGGATGCTCCCATCATGAAGGTCGAGCCGGCGCGGGATACGACGCTGTTCGTGGTCCGGATAACCGCCGCCGCCTGATGCTTTCGCGCCAACGGTTACCGCCTGTTTCCAAACATGATCGCAATGCCGGCGAAATATAGCGTAAGCTCCTGCCGGCATCACGAAAAAGCCCGAATCCTCTCCGCCGATCGAACCCGACGTGAGCGAGGGGCGCTCGTCTTTGAGTTTGGTCGAAAGATGACGCTCTGTCGTGGTGCGGAAACAAACTTTCGGCATAGGGGTTGATGCAACCAATTGCATTTGAACCGGTTTTAGGGCCATTGCCGTGGCGGTGACGCCGCTGAGTGCCCGCTTACGGAATTTTCAATGAATATTCAGACGAATCCTGCCCAGATCGAGAAGACAAGCGCGAGCTTTCCGGCCATTACGGAAGAGCCGATAAGGTCGACATTCCTGCCGGAGGAGCGCCTTCGGCTGCTTGGCGAAAGCCTGGCCAAAGGCGATCTCACCGATCTTTTCGGCCTGATCCCATTTGATTTCCAGGCCCGCATCCGCGACAGCGCCAAGAAGATCCTCGAAGTCTACCGTTCGACCAATGCGGCGCAGGCCAAGGGTGAGACGATCACGCCGGCCGCGCAATGGCTGCTCGACAACAATTATCTGGTCGAAGAGACCATTTTCCAGGTCAAGCGCGATCTGCCGCGCCGCTTCTATCGTCAGCTGCCGACGCTGAAACTGCCTGACGGCGGCACCGTGCCGCGTGCGCTGGCGCTGGCCTGGACCTATGTGGCGCATTCGGACAGTTCCGTCTCGGCGACCATGTTCAAGTCCATCGTCCAGGGTTTTCAGTCAGTCGAGCCGCTGAAGATCGGTGAACTCTGGGCGCTGCCGTCGCTTTTGCGCTTCGTGCTTATCGAAAATCTCCGCCGGCTGGCCGTCAGGGTCAATCGCACCCGCCAGATGCGCCAGATCGCCAACGATGTGGCCGACAAGGTGCTGGCGACCGACGAAAGTGCCGACCGCCAGGCGATCCTGGCCAATTTCAGCGCTCACGCACAGGACACCACCTTTGCCACGCAGCTTCTCTATCGCTTGCGCGATGGTTCGCAGAATGCCGGCAAGGCCCTGGAATGGCTGGAAGGCGAGCTCGAAAAGACCGGCTCCGATGCCGAGGAGATCATCATCTCCGAGCATCACACCCTGTCCAGCGGCAATGTGACGACCGGCAACATCATCCGCGGCCTGCGCCTCATCAACGACGTCGACTGGACGGTGTGGTTCGAAGGCGTCAGCCGCATCGACACAGTGCTGCGCGAGCGCACCGATTTTGCCGCGCTCGATTTCTTCTCGCGCGACCAATACCGCACCGCGATCGAGGAACTTGCCCGCCGCTCGAACCTGTCGGAATACCGCGTCGCCGAAAAGGCGATCGAACTGGCCGGCCAGGCCGCTAGCGAACACGCCGCCGGCGAACATGTATCGGCCGGCGATGGCGACGATTCCGCGCCGGCTCCGTCCGCGCATACCGATGTCGGCTTCTTCCTCGTCGGTCCGCGCCGTCTGGAGCTGGAAAAAGCGATCGGCTATCGGCCCACCATCAGCCAGACGGTCAAGCGGACGTTCACCAAGACCGGATGGTTGGGCATTGTCCTGCCGGTCTTCGCGCTGACGGCCCTGCTTCTCGTCCTCACCGGCAATGCGTTGGCCAATCTCGGCCTGTCGGTGACCTCGATCGTCCTGATGCTGGCACTGTTTGCCGTGCCGGCGAGCGAGGGCGCGCTGGCCTTCTTCAACACGGTGGTCTCGCTCTTCCTCAAGCCGACACGCCTGATCGGTTACGATTACAGGCACGGTGTGCCGCCCGAGGCGCGCACGCTGGTGGTTGTGCCGTCGCTGATCGGCTCGCGCGACGATGTCGAGGAAAACATCCGCAACCTCGAAGTCCATTACCTTGCCAATCTGGTGGACGAGATCCATTTCGCGCTGCTGTCGGACTGGCCCGACAGCAAGATCGAGATCGATGCGGCCGACACCGAGATCCTCGAATATGCCCGCGCCGAGATCGCCCGTCTCAACGCCCGCTATCCCTCGGAAGGCGCGCCGCGCTTCTACATCCTGCACCGTCGCCGCCTCTTCAACGCGGCTCAAGGGGCCTGGATGGGCTGGGAGCGCAAGCGCGGCAAGCTGCATGAGCTTGACCTTCTGCTGCGCGGCGACAGCGACACGACTTTCCTGCCGCTCGACGTGCCGCTGCCGGAAAAAGTCGTCCATGTTATGACGCTCGACGCCGACACGCGCACCACCCGCGACGCGGTGGCGAGCCTCGTCGGCAAGCTCTGCCACCCGCTCAACCGCCCGCATTTCGACGCCGCCAGGCGCGTCGTCACCGCCGGTTACACGATCCTGCAGCCGCGCATCACCGCTTCGCTGACATCAGGCGACGAGGCCTCGTTCTTCCAGCGTGTGTTCTCGGCCAATCGCGGCCTCGACCCCTATGTCTTCGCCGTTTCCGACCTCTATCAGGATGTCTTCAGCGACGGGTCCTTCACCGGTAAGGGCCTCTACCATGTCGATGCCTTCGAGGCCGCCCTGCAAGGCCACATCGAGGAAAACACCGTCCTCAGCCACGATCTGCTCGAAGGCGCGCTGGCGCGCGCTGCACTGGTCACCGACGTCGAACTGGTCGAGGACTATCCGACCCGCTACTCGGTCGACGCCTCGCGTCACCATCGCTGGGCACGCGGCGACTGGCAGCTTCTGGGCTTCATCCTCGATCCGCGCTCCGGCGTTCCGGCCCTGTCGCGCTGGAAGATGGTCGACAATCTGCGCCGCTCGCTGACGCCGATCTTCTGGGTGATGGCGGCGATCGCAGGCTGGACCTTGCTGCCCTTCACGCAGGCCGCGCAATGGCAGGCCTTGCTGATCCTCAGCCTGTTCATGGCGCCGACCTTCGATGTCGTCAACGCCATCCTGCCCAAGAGCGGCGACCAGACGCCGCGCGGCCATTTCTCGGCGCTGGCGCGCGACGTCGCGTTCGGCACCGCCATGGTGGCGCTGAAGATCGTGCTGATGGCGCACAATGCCTGGATGATGGGCGACGCCATCGTGCGCACGCTCTACCGGTTGTTCGTCAGCCGCCAGAATCTTTTGGAATGGCGCACCGCCTCCCAAGCGCACAAGGCCGGCGACAACGATGTCGGCTCCTATTACGGCATGATGTACGGCGCCGTGATCATCGGTTTCGTCGGCCTGGCCATTCCGGTGCTGGCCGATTCCACTGGCGCCTTCGTCGCCTTCTTCTTCGCCCTGTTCTGGATCGGCTCGCCGGCGATTGCCAGCTGGATCAGCCGCTCGGCCGAAACCGAGGACCGGCTGCGCATATCGCAGGCCGATATCCATACGCTGCGCACTATTGCGCGGCGCACCTGGCACTATTTCGAGAGCTTCGTCACGGCGGAGCATCACAATCTGCCGCCGGACAATTTCCAGGAAAGCCCGGCACCGGTCGTGGCGCCGCGCACGTCGCCGACCAATGTCGGCGTCTATCTCCTGTCGGTGGTCTCGGCGCGCGATTTCGGCTGGATCAGCCTGTCGGATGCCATCACCCGCATCGACGCGACCATGACGACCATAGAGAGCATGCCGCGCCACCGCGGCCATCTCTTCAACTGGTACGACACTACGACGCTGAAGCCGCTGTACCCGCTCTACATTTCGGCTGTCGACAGTGGCAATCTCGCCGGCCACCTGGTGGCCGTGGCGGCGGCCTGTGCCGAATGGGCGGAAGCGCCGTCCGTTCACCTGCAGGGTGATTTCGAAGGCATTCTCGACACAGTGACCATCCTGAGCGAGAGCCTTGATGAATTGCCCGACGACCGCCGTCAGCTCAGGCCTCTGCGCCAGCGCCTCGTCGATCGCCTGGACGGCATGCGGCGCGCCGTCGAGACGATCAAGGCGCAGCCGGAAATGGCCTCGATCCGCACCATCAACCTCGCCGTGCTGGCGGGCGAGATCCGCAAGCTGGCCACCGCCATCCACACCGAGGCGGCGTCGGCCCAGAGCGACGTCATCGTCGACTGGGCGGCGAGGCTGGAAGCCACTTGCGAGGCGCATGTCCATGATGCCCATAGCGACGACAACGCCGTCGAAGCGCTGCGCGCCAAACTTCTGACCTTGCGCGAGCGCACCCGTCGTTTCGCCTTCGAGATGGAATTCGCCTTCCTGATGCGGCCGGAACGCAAGCTGCTGTCGATCGGCTACCGGGTCGAAGAACACCAGCTCGACGAAAGCTGCTACGACCTTCTCGCCTCCGAGGCGCGGCTGACCAGCCTGTTCGCCATCGCCAAGGGCGACCTGCCGACCGAGCACTGGTTCCGGCTCGGCCGTCCGATCGTCGAGATCGGCTTCCAGGGCGCGCTGATGTCCTGGTCGGGCTCGATGTTCGAGTATCTGATGCCGCCGCTGGTGATGAAGGAGGCGCAGGGCTCGATCCTCAACCAGACCAGCAAGCTGATCATCAAGCGTCAGATCCAGTACGGTCGCCAGAAAAACGTGCCCTGGGGCATCTCGGAAGCGGCCTACAACGCCCGCGACCGCGAACTGACCTACCAGTACACCAATTTCGGCGTGCCCGGGCTTGGGCTGAAGCGCGGCCTTGGCCAGAACACGGTGATAGCCCCCTACGCCACCATATTGGCGGCGCAGTTCAACCCGCGCGAAGCCGTGCACAATCTGGCGCGTCTGCGCGACATCGGTGCGCTTGGCCCGCATGGTTTTTACGATGCGGTCGATTTCACGCCGCAGCGGGTGCCTGAAGGGACCAACCACGCGGTCGTGCTGAACTACTATGCGCACCATTCGGGCATGTCGATCGCGGCGGTCGCCGACGCGATCTTCGAGGGTCGCCTGCGCGACCGTTTCCACAGCGACCCGGTCATTGAATCGGCTGAACTCCTGCTGCAGGAAAGGGCCCCGCGCGACATCCCGACCGCGACCGTCAGGACCGAGGCGGACGAGCGCGCCAAGGACGAGACCGAAACCGAGAGCCCCGACACCCGCATCGTGCTCGATCCGCTGCGGTCGCTCCGCTCGACCAATGTGATGTCGAACGGCCGTTATTCGGTGATGGTGACGGCAACCGGCTCCGGCTACAGCCGCTGGGGCGATCTTTCCGTTACGCGCTGGCAACCGGACCCGGTCGAGGACCGTCTCGGTTCCTACATCTTCCTGCGTGACGTCAGCACCGGCGACTGGTGGTCGGCAACGGCGGAGCCAAAGCGCGCGGCAGAGGAGAAGGTGCAGACCCTGTTCTCCGACGACAAGGCGAGCTTCGTCAAACTGGTCGGCACATTGCGCTCCGAGGTCGAATGCATCGTCGTTTCCGAAGGCAATGGCGAAGGCCGTCGTATCACGCTCTACAATGAAAGCACGTCCGATCGTTTCATCGAGGTGACGTCCTTTGCCGAACTGGTACTGGGTTTGGAGGCCTCCGATAACGCGCATCCGGCCTTCTCCAAGATGTTCGTGGAGACTGAAATCGCCGCCAATAAAGGAGCGATCTTCGCCACGCGCCGCAAGCGCGAGACCAGCGAGCCCGATATCACGCTGGCGCATTTCGTCACCGATCCGTCAGGACCGGCGCGCGATGCCGAGGCCGAGACCGACAGGCGCGCCTTCATCGGCCGTGGCCGCTCGATCGTCGATGCCGCGGCTTTCGATCCGGGCGCCAGGCTCGGCGGCCATTCCGGCTTTACGCTCGATCCCATCGCCTCGCTGCGCCGCCAGGTGCGCGTGCCCGCCAACAAGAAGATATCGCTGACCTTCTGGACCGTGGTCGGGGCCAACCGCACCGAGCTGGAAGAAGCGATAAACCGCCTCGACCATCAGGAGAGCTTTGCCCGCCAGGCCATGCTTGCCTGGACGCGCAGCCAGGTGCAGACCCGCCATATGGGCCTCAGCCTGACCGATGCCGCCAATGTGCAGAAACTGGCGCGCTATCTGATATACCCCGACGCGTTCCTGCGCTTGCCGGCCGAATCCCTCGCTTCGGGCCTGGGCAAACAGTCGAGCCTGTGGCCGACCAGCATCTCGGGCGATTTCCCGATCTTCCTGGTCAGGATCGGCGACGTCGCCGATCTGGAAATCGTCGCCCAGGCGCTGCGCTTCCAGGAATATATGCGCACCCGCGGCATGATGATCGACTTCGTCGTCGTCAACGAGCAGGCTTCGTCCTATGTCCAGGACCTGCAGCGCGCGGTCGAGACGCTGTGCGAAAACAGCCGTCTGCGCGGCAAGGAACTCGGTCCCCGCCAGCACATTTTCGCGGTGCGCCGCGACCTGATGGAAGAGACCACCTACAAGACGCTGCTCGCCGTCGCCCGGGTGGTGCTGCATACGCGCAACGGCACCATCTTCGATCAGATCGAACGGGCCGAGGCGGCTGCCTTGCAGGCGCGCGACGGCCTGCCGTCCACCGGATTGCCGGCTCCGCGCGAAATCCCGGCGGCGCATGCCTTTGCCTCGCAGTCAGTGGCGGATGTCAGCGCCGATGGCTCTGGCCTCAGCCAATGGAACGGCTTTGGCGGTTTCGACGGCGACGGACGGCACTATGTGGTGCGTCTGGCTGGCCGGCGCACCACGCCGCAGCCCTGGATCAATGTCGTTTCCAACGCCTCGTTCGGTTTCCATACGTCGGCCGAGGGTGCTGCCTTCACCTGGAGCCGCAACAGCCGCGATTACCAGTTGACGCCGTGGTCCAACGATCCGGTCTCGAACCGGCCGGGAGAGGGCATCTATATCTACGATCAGGCTAGCGGCAGGGCGTTCTCGCCGATCGCCGCCGTGGTGCGCGATCCCTCGATGACCTACGAGGCCTGGCATGGCCAGGGCTTCTCCACCTTCCGCTCGAAGCGTGGGCCTTTGTCGATGGACCTGACCCATGTGGTCGACCCCGTCGATCCGGTGAAGATCACGCGGCTGCGCATCCAGAATTCAGGCGCGGTGCCGGCGCGGCTGCGCGTCTATGCCTACGCCGAATGGGTGCTTGGCGGGCATCGGTCGCGGACGGCCGCCACCATCGTCCCGTCCCGCGACGGGGCGACGGGCGCGTTGCTGGCGCAAAACCCCTATGGGCTCGATTTCAGCGAGCGGGTGGCTTTCCTCGCCGCCGATGCCGCTGCTCATTCGGTGACGGCGGATCGCTCCGAATTCCTCGGCCGGCACGGGTCCAGCGAGCTGCCGCAGGCGGTGCTGACCGGCGCGGCCCTGTCGGGCCGTGTCGAAGCCGGGGATGACCCCTGCGCGGCGATCGCCCGCGACGTCGAGATCCCGGCCGGCGGCGACGTCACGCTGCTCTGGCTGCTCGGCGATGCCGACACCCCCGCGCAGGCGAGCGCGCTGGTGCAGGCGCACCGTGGCAAGGATTTCGACCAGCGCCTGGCCGACAATGAGCGCGAGTGGCGCGGTTTCCTCGACACCATCCAGGTCGAGACGCCAGACAAGGCGCTCGATGCCATGGTCAATCACTGGCTGCCCTATCAGAGCCTTGCCTGCCGTATCCGCGCCCGCTCGGCCTTCTACCAGGCAAGCGGCGCTTTCGGCTTCCGCGACCAGCTGCAGGACACGCTGGCGCTGCTGGCGCATGATCCGACGCTGGCGCGCGACCAGATCCTCAACGCCGCGCGGCGGCAGTTCCCGGAGGGCGACGTGCAGCATTGGTGGCTGCCGCGCACCGGAGCCGGCGTGCGTACCATGATCTCCGACGATGTGGTCTGGCTGGCCCACGCCACGGCGCGCTATCTCAGTGTGACCGGCGACGCCGCCATCCTCAAGGAGCAACTGCCCTTCATCGACGGGCAGGCGCTGGGCGAGGGCGAACACGATGCCTTCTTCACCCCGGAAATCTCGAAGAAGACGGTGTCGCTTTACGACCATTGCGCGCGTGCGCTCGACCTTGCCATCAAGCGCAGCAGTCCTGCCGGCCTGCCGCTGATCCTTGGCGGCGACTGGAACGACGGCATGAACCGTGTCGGCGAGCACGGCAAGGGCGAGAGCGTGTGGCTAGGCTGGTTCCTGCTGAAGACGCTAGGCGACTTCGCCCTCGTCGCCAAGAGCGAGGGCGACAGCAAGCGCGCGCAGGCCTGGGCGAAGCATGCCGAGGCGCTCAAGCGGGCGCTTGAGAGCACGGCATGGGACGGCGAGTGGTACCGGCGCGGTAGTTTTGACGACGGCACGCCCTTGGGGTCGCGTACCTCCGAAGAGTGCAGGATCGACTCCATCGCCCAGTCGTGGAGCGTGCTTTCGGGCGAGGGCGACCCGGCGCGGTCGACGACGGCTATGCAGCAGGCGACCAGCCTGCTCGTCGACGACAAGCTCAAGATCGTCAAACTGTTCACGCCACCCTTCTCGAAGACGCAGAAGGACCCCGGCTACATCAAGAGCTATCCGCCTGGTGTGCGCGAGAATGGCGGCCAGTACACGCATGCGGCGACGTGGTTCGTCATCGCGCTGGCCGAGATGGGGCAGACGGACGAGGCCTATCGCTGCTTCTCCATGCTGAACCCGGTCAACCACGCATCCGACGAGGCCTCGGCCGAGCAATACCGCGTCGAACCCTATGTGGTAGCGGCCGATATCTATGCCGGAGACGACAAGGGCGGGCGCGGCGGCTGGACCTGGTACACCGGCTCGGCGGGCTGGCTCTACCGGGCGGCGGTCGAAGGCATTCTCGGCATCGAACGGCGCGGCAAGCAGATCACGTTCCGGCCGAAGCTGCCCAGCCATTGGGATGGCTACCAGGCTTCGCTCAAGATGCTGGGCGCCGAGATCAAGGTTCATGTCGTTCGCGACAAAAAGACCAAGACGATCTCGCTTGAAGTCGACGGCTCGAAAACAAAGTCCGCCTCCTTCGAACCCAAAGCTGGTACCAAGACCGAGGTCGTGGTAAAGATACCGGCGTAAAATCAATACCTTAAGTCAATAGGTCGCGCGTCCTTCGGGGCGCGCGACGCCGCGAATGTTTACTTGCGTGCGATCGGCGACGGCATCCGCTAGGCATTGCCTGACACTTCATGCAAGCCTGCGGTGATTAAAAATGTGGCAGCGCTCGGCCACTGCCATGATTTTGCCGCAAGGCTGGCATTTCACCTTTTATCTCAAACCGTTAGGTGATCACGTCAGATTTCGCATCGTCGTCATCTTTTGTTCGCAAAATGGGAACGGAAGCGATAGACGGGCATTGTTTTGCGACGCGTCAACCGTTACGTGTCAAGCAATGGTGCAGTGCACAATACCGCATTGAGCACAGTAGAGAATTGGCGGAGTAGCTGAAGTGTCACTTCTGCAGATCTATTGGAGAGCGCTGGGCTATCTGGCCGCCGACAAGAGGCGCGTCGCGCTGATTTGCGGCGCCAATGTCGCACTTGCCGCTATCGCCATCCTGGAGCCGATCATGTTTGGCCGGGTGATCGATGCCATCTCCGCGCATGGCTCTGTATTCTCCACGCTTGCCGTGTGGGCCGGTTTGGGCGCCTTCAACGTCATCGCTTTCGTCCTGGTTGCGCGCGGCGCCGACCGCTTTGCTCACGCCCGGCGTAGCGAAGTGCTGTGCCAGTCCTTCGAGCGCGTCATCACCATGCCGCTTGCCTGGCATCATCAGCGCGGCACGTCCAACGCCCTGCACACGCTGCTGCGTGCTGTTGAGACGCTGTTCAGCCTATGGCTCGAATTCATGCGCCAGCATCTGTCCACGGCTGTCGCGCTCGTCCTTCTCGTGCCGACGGCGCTCAGCATGGATGTCCGCATGTCGATGGTCCTGCTCGCGCTTGGCGTGCTCTATGTCGGCATCGGCCGTCTGGTGATGAAGCGCACCAAGGCGGGCCAGGCAGCCGTCGAGCGCCATTACCACAAGGTGTTCGCCCATGTGACGGACTCCGTGAGCAACGTCGCCGTTCTCCAGAGCTACAACCGCCTTGGCCATGAGGCCGAGACTCTGCGCCGCTATGTCAAGAACCTGCTCGACGCCCAGAACCCGGTGCTCGACTGGTGGGCCATCGCCAATGCGCTCAATCGTCTGTCGTCGACCATCTCGATGATGGTGGTGCTTCTGATCGGCGCTTATCTGGTGACCCATGGCCAGTTGCGCGTCGGTGATGTCATCGCCTTCACCGGCTTCGCCACGCTGCTGATCTCGCGGCTCGACCAGATGTCGGCTTTCGCCAACCAGATTTCGGAAGCTCGCGCCAAGCTCGAGGAGTTCTACAAGCTCGAGGACTCGGCCGCCGATGCCGCCGAACCGGATGGCCTGCGCGACCTTACCAATGTCACCGGCCATGTCCGCTTCGAGGATGTCAACTTCGAATTCGCCAATTCGGGGCAGGGCGTCAGCGATGTGTCCTTCGAGGTTCAGGCCGGCCAGACCGTCGCCATCGTCGGACCGACGGGTGCCGGCAAGACCACGCTGATCAATTTGCTGCAGCGCGTCTTCTCGCCGTCGAGCGGCCGCATCCTGATCGACGGCATCGACACCCGCACCGTGACCCGCAAGTCGCTGCGCCATTCGATCGCCACGGTGTTCCAGGATGCCGGACTGCTCAACCGCTCGATCGAGGACAACATCCGCGTCGGCCGTGCCGAAGCCAGCAACGACGAGATTCACGCCGCCGCCGTCGCGGCTGCGGCGCAGGACTTCATCCTGGCCAAGAGCAATGGCTACGACACGGTGGTCGGCGAACGTGGCGGCCAGCTCTCCGGCGGCGAGCGCCAGCGCATCGCCATCGCTCGCGCGGTATTGAAGGACGCCCCGATCCTGGTGCTCGACGAGGCGACCAGCGCGCTCGACGTCGAGACTGAGGACCGCGTCAAGGAAGCGATCGACGAATTGCGGCGCGACCGCACCACCTTCATCATCGCCCACCGCCTGACCACCGTTCGCGACGCCGATCTGGTCGTGTTCATGGACAAGGGCAGGGTGGTCGAAATGGGTGGCTTCGCCGAGCTGTCGCTGCGGAACGGCCGCTTCGCCAGCCTGCTGCGTGCCGGCGGCCTGCTCAACGACGAGGAAGTCCGCCGCCTCAGCCGCTCCGTGCAGGGCGAGGCCGCGTAAGCATCATCTTTTACCTCCCTCGTGGGGAGGCCGGACCGAAGATCCGGGTGGGGGCAGCGCCGCCCCCAACCCGCTGCTTCGCAGCGACCCTTCCCACAAGGGGGAGGGTAACCAAGCCTGCGACACCACCGCTCGATTGCCCCGATCGCGCTGTCGGTCTATGTAATGCCGCATGAGCGATACGACTTCACGCCTGAGCGGCTGGATGGACCTTGCCAACCCGACGCGCTTCGTTGGGCTGGCCGACAAGGTCGTGCCATGGCTGGCGACGATCGCCGCGCTCATCCTTGCGGTCGGCCTCTATATGAGCTTCGCCGCACCTGAGGATTTCCAGCAAGGCATCACCGTGCGCATCATGTACATCCATGTGCCCTTCGCCTGGCTCGCCATGATGTGTTACTCGCTGATGGCGGTCTCAGCCCTTGGCACGCTGGTCTGGCGGCATCCGCTGGCCGATGTCGCGCTGAAATCGGCGGCTCCCATCGGTGCGGTCTTCACCGCACTTGCGCTGATCACCGGTTCGATCTGGGGCAAGCCGATGTGGGGCACCTGGTGGGTCTGGGATGCCCGCCTGACTTCGGTCTTCGTGCTGTTCCTGATGTATCTCGGCATCATCGCGCTGACCCGTGCGCTCGACGATGCAAGCCGCGCCGCCTGGGCCGCCGCCATCATCACGCTGGTCGGCTTCATCAACATCCCGATCATCAAATTCTCGGTCGATTGGTGGAACACGCTGCACCAGCCAGCCTCGGTGTTCCGGATGGACGGCCCGACCATCGACCCCAGCCTGCTCTGGCCGCTGCTAGTCATGGCCGTCGGTTTCACGGCGTTGTTCTTCACGCTGCACCTGATGGCGATGCGCACCGAAATCCGCCGCCGCCGGGTGATCGCCATGCGGCGGGTAGCGGCTCGGCAGGCGGAGCGGGCTTAACCTTCTCCCACAGGGGGAGAAGGGAAGGCCACTCAACCCATTTTCCCCCGCGCTGCCACCGGCAGCGTTTCGAGCACCTGCTCGCCGTCGATCAGGTTGACCTCGTTGAACAGATTGGTGACGACGCAGCAATGGTCGGGCACCACGCGCACGCGCTCGCCGATGCGCAGCTTCGCATCACCGGAAAGCGTGACAGTGCCATGTTCTTCACTGAGTCCGGTGACCCTTGCATCGGGAGCGCCGAGCAGTTCGCCAAAATCCTTTAGCCCGAGCGTGTCGCTCGACAGCGCCTTGCTGCCAGCATCGAGGATGGCGCGTGTTGCCGTTGGGTGGCTGACGACGGTGGCGAGCACCGTCAGCGCGCAATCGTCGAGGGTGCCGACGCCTTTGGCGACCTGATAGCGGTCGAGATAGATGTAGGTGCCAGGGCGATATTCGGTGACGACTGATGTATCGCTGGAGCGCCACATGTCCGGGGTGCCGCCGCTGGAGATACGTTCGCAAGCGAGGCCCGAAGCGGCCAGCGCCTGCTTGGCTTTCGCAAGCCAGGCTTCGGCCTCGGCCGCGCGGCCAGCGGCAGGATAGGTCATCAGCCCGCCGAAGGCGAGGCCACCGGCCTTGTCGATCAGCCTTGCCAGCGCAACCGCCTCATCAGCCGTTTGCACGCCGCAGCGGCCCATGCCGGTGTCGCATTCGACCAGAACCTGGAGAGGATGGCCGGTATCGGTGAAAGCCGCCGCCAGCCCTTCCAGCGTTTCCGTGCTGTCCGCTGTGATCGACAGGGTTACGCGGCCGTGCAGCGCCTTCAGCCGTTCCAGCTTGGCGCGGCCGAGAATGTTGTAGGGCAGAAAAATATCGGACAATCCGGCATCGGCCATCACCTCGGCCTCACCGATCTTCTGGCAGGTTATGCCGACGGCACCCGCCGCCACCTGCTTCTTCGCCCAATAGGGCAGCTTGTGCGTCTTGATATGCGGCCTGAGCTTCAGTCCGTTTTTGTCGGCATGGGCCTGTGCGCGGGCGATGTTGGCTTCGGCGCGCGCGCCGTCGATCAGGATCGACGGCGTATCAAGGTCGTGGACGGTCGGCATCTTCTATTCCTGTGAGAATTCGCAGGGTTTATGAGCCTGAAAGTGCTTGATGTCACGCGGCCAGCGGACCGGATCGCTGGGCCATCCCTGCATGGCGAAGGGCACGGCAGGCAGTGAGATGGATCGACACCGCAGCGGCGTTCGGCTATGCGATTTGCAATGCATGACGCCCAAAAGTGCCCAGCGGTTTTGGGATGACGACATGCAACAACCTAAAGCGTGTAGACACGAAGGGTCACGATCATGAAACGTTCCGCCATCAACGAAATCATCCGCGAAGCCGACGCTTTCATCCGCTCGTTCGGCTACATCATGCCCCCCTTCGCCTATTGGTCGCCCGAGGAGATGAAGGCGCGCCAGGTCGATTCTTCGGCCATCTACACCTCGCGTCTCGGCTGGGACATCACCGATTACGGCCAGGAAAAATTCAACGAACTCGGCCTGTTCCTGTTTACCGTGCGCAACGGCCGCTACGAGGATATGAAGAAGGGCATGGGCATGCTCTATGCCGAGAAGATCATGATCTCGCGCAAGGACCAGCTGTCGCCGATGCACCGCCACAACATCAAGGCCGAGGACATCATCAACCGTGGCGGCGGCAAGCTGGTGCTGGAACTGTTCATGCACGATCGCGACGGCGGCATCGACCCGAAGGCCGAGGTGTCGGTGCCGGTCGATGGAACCATCCATAGGCTGCCGGCGGGCGGTTTGCTGAAGCTCGACCCGGGCCAGAGCGTCACGCTCCTGCCTGGCGTCTGGCATGCCTTCTGGGCCGAGGGCAAGGACGTGCTGATCGGCGAGGTGTCGACCGTCAACGACGATCTCACCGACAATGTCTTCCGCGAGCCGATCGGCCGCTTCTCCAACATCGACGAGGATGTCGCCCCGGTGCACCTGCTGGTGGCCGACTATGAGAAGTGGCTGAGGTAGGGCAGGCCAAACTCGGCTTGGCCCCGCGCTACCGCGCGTGTTTGTCCGCCTTGCGGTTGCCGAGCAGCAGCTTGCGCTCGAGATGCGCCCGCAGATCACCGTAGTAGGCGGTCAAAAAGGCCTTTGAATCGAACGGTTCGACCTTCGCGCCGATCTTGCGGCCGATGGTCTCGGCAACTGCCTTCATCGCGGAATAGTCGTCGCGGCGCAGCACTTCTTCCAGCTTGTGCAATTCCGCGATGCCATAGGCGTCGAGCTGCTCCGGGCTGAAATGGAAGCGCTTGTCGACCGGGTCCTTTCGCTGCGAAAGGTCCTCGACCAGCTTGAATTTCGGCGTCTCCACCACCCAGGTTCCGGCAAGCAGGTCGCCAATGCGCAGCCGGTCGCGGTTGAACAATAGAAACAGCGAAAACAGCAACGCCCACACCAGGCCGAAAACCGTCGACAGCGTGTCGGCGACGCCGGCGCCGCCGCGCGCGGCGATGATCGACAGCGGCAGGAAAACCTCGATCTCGCGCATCAGGTTGCGTGCGATGACCTGATCGATGGTGAGACCCGCGCCGCTGCGCGAGGCGACCCGCACGCCGACGATCCGCTTGCCGGGCGTCGCGGCCCGCCGTCCCGCCTCGAAGGCGATGAAATAGACGTTGCGCAGCAGGAAGATGAAGATGATCCAGACGATGAAGAGCGGCTCTGCCTCCTTCACACCAAGGCCGCCGAGGCCGAAGATGACGACGAGGGTGACCGCAATGGCGGCAGCGACGATGATCACCACATCGAGCAGGAAGGCTGAAGCCCGCGTACCGGCGTCCGCCAGCTTGACCCTGAGGTCGACACCTTCCGGCGTGATCAGCGGCCTTATCAGCTCGGCAGGGTTCCTAGCCGTTGCCATGCCGCACCATCCGGAACAGGTAGAAATAGGCGATCCACAAGGCCAGCATGCCGCCGCCAATGGCGTAGCGCGCCGCATCGCTGGTGATCGTCTGCCGGCCGATGCCCTCTAGCAGGCCGGCAAACAGAAGCATCATCATCACGCCGACCATCACGGTCGCCGCCACCCGCCCGGCCTGGGCGGCGGCGGCCATCCGGGTCAGTTCGCCGGGGAAGGCGATGCGCGTGCCGATGCGCATGCCGGCCGCGCCCGCCAGCGCAATGGCGAACAGTTCCGTCGTGCCATGGATCGACAGCCAGCCGCCGAGCTCCAAGCCCAGCCCCTTGGCCGCATAGACCTGGAACAGCGCGCCCAGCATGCATCCGTTCATAAGGATGATCAGCACGCTCGGCACCGCGAAGACGAAGCCGAGAGCAAAGGCCAGGATCGCCACCTGCGTGTTGTGGGTGAACAGATAGGCGGCAAATCCGGACAGGAAGTGGCTGCTGCCGCCATCGTACAGCACGCTGCGCAGCACTTCGGCAGACGAATCCGGGTTGCGCCCGCCGGCAAGGCTGGGCGCGATAATGGCGTCGTACCAACGTTTGTCGGAGGCGACCAGCCAGTAGCCGGCAATGGCGCCGATCACCGTCAGTCCGACCGACACCCAGGTCTCGCGCCACAGGTCGCGGATCGCCGCCGGCCAGTCACGCAGGAAGAAATCGCCGACGCGCTGCCTCAAGCTGCGTCGCGCGCCATAGAGATAGAAGTACCCGCGTAGGCTGAGCGCCTCCAGATAGGCGATCAACGCGCTGTCGAGCGACGTCGCGCGGGCCACCGAGAGCGAGGACAGCGCCGAACGATAGAGCAAGGGCAGCGACAGCAACTCGTCTTCCGAAAGCGTGCGCGGCGCACGGTTTTCGACGCGGGCCAGCAGCGCCTCGAACGCCTTCCAGTCGGCCTCGCGCTCGTGGCGGAAGCTTGCCAGCGACTGGCGTACGGCATCGGTGCCTGCGGGCAGCGTCATAGGAGGTTTTCCTCCTTGAGCTGGATATAACGCTCGACCAGGGCCGGACCGAGCCGCTGATGGTCGGCCTCGATCACATGCGCGCCAAGCAGCCGCAGTCGCCCGATCACCACTTGCCGCTCCCGAAGCAGGCCGCCGGCGGTGACCGCGCGGGCCACATCCTCGGGTTTCGTGGGCTGCATGTCGGCCAGCGTCTCCAGTTCGACATCCTTCATCAGCATGAACAGCACCAGATGCCGCTCGGTCAGCCGGCCGACGGTGCGCAGCATCAGTTCGGCGCTGATCGGGTCGACGAAATCGGTGAAGACGATGACCAGCGAGCGACGGTCGAGCTTGGCCGCCAATGTCGTCAGCGCGAGCGTGAAATTGGTCTCCTCGCTGGAATAGTCGATCTCGGCCGCGCGCTTCTGGATCATCGTGAAACTCGGCGAGCCGCGCACCGCGCCGCTCGAAACGCGGGGCGTGGCATCGAAGGAGAACAGGCTGACGAGGTCGCCGCCCTTGAGCGCAATGAAGGCCGACAGAAGTGCTGCCGTTACCGCCCGGTCGACTTTCGGCACGCCGTCGACCGGCTCGCACATCAGCCGGCCGCTGTCGATCGCCAGCACGATGTTGTTGTTCTCCTCGACCCTGAACTCACGCGCCAGAAGCTTGCCGTGGCGTGCGCTGCGCTTCCAGTCGATCATCCGCCGGCCCATGCCTGGCTGATAGTCCTTCAGCGCCTCGAACTCGCGGCCCTGGCCGGCTCGCCTCTGCGCGTGGCCGTCGGCCAGCGCGGAGCGCTGCAGCAAGGTGATGGCCTCATCGCGCGCGCTGCTGACGTCGGGCAGCACCGCCACCTTGCGGTCCATCGGCAGGACCACTTGGTTCCAGGTCAGTCCGAACGGGCCTTTCCAGCGCAGCCAGACTCGGTCGAAACTGGCGATGCCGCGGCGGCGCGCCGTGAATTCGAGATCGAGCGTGCCGCCGTTCGCCGGCAACGCGCCGCCTGTGCGGCCGACCGGCTCCACACGCTGATCGTGGCCGACACGCGCTTGCAGCCTGCGCGCCCGCTGACCGAGGCTGGCCGCGACGTGCACGGTAAAGCGTCCGCCGACGCCGACCTGCGGCGGCGCCGAGAGACTGGCGCTGAGCGAGGCACGCCCACGCCCGGCCGCCGCGTCGACAGCGAGAAATGCCAGCAGCGCGCAGATCCACAGCAGGCCCAGATACCAGACATGCGGCAGCGCAAGCGCGATCAGGAAGGCAGGGATCGCCCCGGCCGCCGCAGCCCACACCGCTCTGCCGGTCGGGTAGATCAACGCGGCGCCTCCGTCTGGTCGACGAGATCGGACACGATCTGCTCGACAAGCCGCCCATCGATCTGCGCCGCCGGCGACAGGATGACGCGGTGGCGCAGCGCGGGTATGGCGAGCGCCTTGACGTCGTCGGGGATGACATAGGCGCGGCCGTCGAGAGCCGCCCTGGCGCGTGCCGCGCGCGCCAGCATGGCGCCCGCCCGTGGGCTGGCGCCAACCTCGAGGTCCGGGCTTTCGCGCGTGCGGCGCACAAGGGCAGCGATATAGCCGACGACATCGTCAACCAGCGTCACCTCACCAACCGTGGCAAGTGCCGCCTCCAGCGTCTTGCGGTCCGTCTGCGCCTTGATGCCGTATTGCGCGATATCATGCGAGGCGGTGCCGCCACCGTGATGCACGATGATAGCCTGTTCCTCCTTGAGATCGGGATAGCTCACCCGGTGCTTGAACAGGAAGCGGTCGAGTTGCGCCTCGGGCAGGGGGTAGACACCCTGATGCTCGATCGGGTTCTGCGTCGCCACCACCATGAAGTTCTGGCTGAGCGCATGCGTGGTGCCGTCGAAAGTGACGGCGTGTTCCTGCATGGCCTCCAGAAGGGCGGCCTGCGTCTTCGGCGGCGTGCGGTTGATCTCGTCGGCGAGCAAAAGGTCGCAGAAGATCGGCCCGCGCGTCAGCGTGAACTGCCCGCTCTGGAAATTGTAGATGTTGGAGCCGACGATATCGCCAGGCATCAGGTCGGGCGTGAACTGGATGCGGCCATAGGCGACGCCAAGTGCTTGCGCGAAGCATCGCGCGGTCATGGTCTTGGCGGTTCCCGGCGGGCCTTCCAGCAATATGTGGCCGCCGGCAAACAATGCCGTCAGCATCAGATCGACCGTGTCGCGCTGCCCGGTGATCGCTTTCGCCACTTCTTCCCTGATCGCGGTCGCCAGGGCCTTCACATCATCGACGTTCACCGAGCCTCCTTGTCGTCCATTCATGCAGCGCTTCCGCTGCCTCATGCATTTGCACCAGGGTCCTGGCTTCGCTCGCGGCTTTGAAGCGGCGGCTGAAGCCCTGCGTTTCGCTTCGGTCGCGGGAATCGAGCCAGCGGTCGAGCGCTTCGCCCGGCAAGCCTTGCGGCGCGCCTAGCAATGCGCCGGCACGCGCGCGCATCAGCGTCGCATACCGATCGCCGAGCTGCCCGAGCCGCCCGGCGCGCTTCAGGAGCATCGCGGTGGTGTCGACCAGCGCCCGCTTGCCGAAGGCAATCGCCCGGGCCTCGGAGCGCGGCGGTCCGAACCTGCCGAGCCCATGCAGGAAGGCAAGGGCGGCCGCCGCCAGCACCGACAGCGTCAGCGCCAGGAAGGGTGGCTCGACCAAAAGCTTGGCGAGATCGTATTTCTGCCCGACGCCATGCAGCGTCAGGTCGAACATCACGGCGCCCTTTCCGGGCTCCAGCATGGCGATCATGTCCAGTGCCGCCGCCGCCTTTTGCGGATCCTTCAGCGCCGCGTTGTTGATCAGATCGGGGTCGGTCAGGATGTAGAACGGCTCGTCGTCGAGCTCGGTGAGAATGGCCTTGCCGTTGCCCGCCGCGATCAAGGGGTGGTCATCCGCCACCCATTGCAGGTCTTCCGGCGCGGTGACCATGCGGCCTGCGACGTCGATCTGCCCGACCGAACTCTTGCCTTCGCCGAGCTTGGCCTTGGCGATGCGCCCGAGCCAGTCGTTGACGACCGTATCGGGCAGCCGTTCGAGCTTCATCTCCCAGCCTTCATGGTCTTGCAGCGGCAAGATGATCCATTTGGGCAACACGAACAGCGTGGTCTTGCCCGAGCGAAGCTTGATGATCCTTGCCAGCGCGGCCGGGTCGCTGTTTGGCGCGATGGTGACGATCAGCAGGAATTCGGACGCCAGGCCGGAGCCGAGCGATTCCTCGCTGCGCGCCATGAGTGGCGCCTGTCCATTGGCGAGTTTCAGCCATTCGACGAGCCCGGCATAGCCGGAGCCGCCCTTGGAGAGCGGCGTGCCGCCGCCTTCTGGCTGGCGAAAGTCCGGCGCGTAGGTCGACAGCAGGAAGAACCCCGCCGCGGCCAGCAAGCTGGCAAAGATGCCCCAGAACAGGGTTTTGCGGCTGAACGGTTCCTGCGCGGCGTCGACCGCTGGCGCGCTCATGTCCAGGCATCCCTGAAGACGAAGCGTTCATAGGCGCCACGCGCCTGCTGCCAGCCTTCCGCTCCGACCGGCCGGCGGGCAAACAGCGCTGCCTCGACAATGCGCGCGATCTCACTGAAGGCGCTGCGTGCCCGCGCCGGCAACGATGTGGCGCTGGCGATGTCGCGTGAAGTGAGCGACGGGCGCAGAAAGTCGGGCAGCCGCCCGGCAATGTCGGCGACGCTGCGGCGAAGCAGAAGATGCACCGCCTCGTCATACTCGCCGCGCGCGGCGAGTGCGTCGGCCTCGGACAGCAGGATCTGCGCGGCACTCGCATTCGGGCGCCACGCCTCCTCCGCCTCTGCCTCCTTACGGGCGCGCCGCCACGGCAGGCGCCATGCCACGCCCTTGGCTTCGAGGGCAACGAGAAGCGCGATGACCGCGACGCCGACGATCACCGCGCCCCAGAACAGGTAGATCATGTAAGGGCCGATCTTCGCCAATGCCTCCAGAAAAGGCCGCAGCCATTCCGGCGGCTCGGGCTGCACCAGTGTCGGCAAGTCAAACTGGATGGAATCGTCCGCAAGCAACTGCTTGTGTATCTTTGCCAGCCATTCGGCGTCCTGCGGCTGTGCGACTGTCACCCGCTCGCCCCTCTGCACCTGCGGTTCGGTGTCGACACTGGCAATACGCCTGGACAATTGCAAGTCCACTGGACGAAGCCTTTTAATCTTGGCAGATTTACTTTCGAGGTTGGTTGTTTGGATGTTGCGGCGGCTCGGGGGAATATCATGACCACTGCGACATTGGGACAACCCGGCCGGTTCGAGATCGGCAGGGTGTTCAACAACACCTTTGCCGTCTTAGGCCGCAACATCGGGCTTTGCCTTGGCCTTGCCGCGCTGTTCGCCGGCGTGCCGACGCTGCTTGTCCGGTTGTGGAGCCAGCCGCAGGTCGACGCGATGTTGCGTGGTGATCCGGGTGCGATGGCGGATCCCCATGCGATGTTCCGCAATTCCTATCTCAGCCTCGTCGCCGGGCTGGTTTCCTTCGTTTTCACCATGCTGCTTCAGTCGTCACTGGTCCGGGCGACGATCGAGGACCTGAACGGCAGGCGGCCCTCCTTCGGCGACTGTATTCAGATTGCGATCCGCTTCCTGCTGCCGACGCTGGCGATTGGCTTCCTCGTCGCCTTTGGCTCGGTCCTTGCCATGCTGGCCCTGATCGTGCCCGGCATCATCTTGTGGCTCGGATGGTCGATGTCGGTGCCGGTCCTGATCCAGGAGCGGCGTGGCGTTTTCGGCTCGATGTCACGCAGCCGTGCCCTGACCAAGGGAAACCGCTGGTCGCTGTTTGGCCTGTTTCTCATATTGATGATCATCGCGATGGTCATCCAGTGGGGGATATTGCTGGTTTTCGTCCTGTTTGGCGGGATTCTGGCGCAGCTGGGCGCCGCGCTGGTGCAGACCGTGATCTCCATGGTGCTGTCGATCGCCGCCGCGGTCAGTTATGTCGAACTGCGCCAGGTCAAGGAAGGCGCAAGCATCGACGAACTGGCGCAGATATTCTCGTAGCGGACGGCGCCATTCACATGAGGGCGACAGCCCACTTCAACGACGGAATGGTTTGCGCGCTCGTCCGACACATGCCTGACGAACTGGGTCGGGGGTGATCACGCTTGAGGATGGCTCTGCCGAGCCCGGCCAATTGCGGCAGCTTCATCAAAATGGATGGCGACTTTCATCCGCGCTTGTGGTGGCATCCAGCCCAATTGGAGAGCGGACCGCCGGAGCAACAGGTCCATATTCCGGTGAGTGGGCCAACTCCCTCATTGAGCGGCCTCTTCATAGGCTCCGACCGAGGATAGTCGATATGTATGATCCTGCCGAGAGGAACAAGAGGCCGGCTCGCACCCAACCAGCCGAAGATGAGCGGCTGGCGCGGCTCGAGAAAACGGCCAGGCTCAAGCGGCTTCGGTCCTACGCTTCCTGGCTTGCACCTGATGCATACGCCCAATTTCATGATGAGATCGACTGCTCTGCGCTAATTGAGGAAAGCCGTTCATTCAGCCTGGCCTGATCGGCTGATGCCGCCGCGCCGCGGCCATAAGATCGTGATCCAAGGCTCGGTCTGTGCGGTGGCGGCTCGGGCTTCCATCTCCTGAAGGTTGGCTTCGAATAGGAACATCGTCAGATCGGAATCTCAGTGACAGCAGCCGCGCTGCACGCTCGTTCGGCACAGGCATGACGAGCTGATCGCCACATCCGCCTTGACCAGCGCCGTGGCGAGTCTTGCCTGCAGGGCCAGCAACTCCTCGCTCTCGCCACGCCGCCGCAAACATTCCACCAGCCCGTGCAGCGCCCAGACATTGTCCGGGTGCTGGGCGCAGCGCTGCACCTTGCCGGTGAGGCCGAGATCGTCGCGATAGACCTGCTCGGCCTCTTGCATGTGGCCCTGGTCGAGAAGCAGTGCCGCCAGCGCATGGCGGGGCGGGTGCATCCACGCCCATGGCTCGGTGTAGGAGAGGTTGTCATCCAGCTCGACTGCCTGGCGCAAATGGCCATAGGCCTCCTCGTGCCGGCCCTGATGGTAGGCAAGCTCGCCGTCGAGCAAGGCGGCACCGACAGCGAGCGAGGCGCGGGTCGGGTTGCTGAGGAAACGCCGTTCGGTCGGAATGGTCTCCATATGCCGGTGGAACCGGTCGCGCTCGCGCTCGGCTTCCGTGAATTGCCTCAGCGTCGCATGCGCGACACCCTTGGCATAGTGCTGCATGGCCGCCGTCAGCACATACAGGCCGGGCTCTTCGACCGCCGGTTCGTCGATGATCTCCTGCCAGCGGCCGAAGCGCACCTGCACATGCGATTTCATCGCATGATAGCCTTCCACGGTCTGGGTGAGTTTTGGGCGGTCTTGGATGCCGACCACGTCTCGCGTCACTAGGCTGCGCACCTTGTCGGCGGCCCACAGCGCTGGCCGATACTGGGCAAGGAACATGCATGTGAACATCATCAGATGCAGATCGTGACAGCAGCCGAGCAGATAATAGGTCGGCTCATCGGCATAGGCGAGATAGAGGTCGTTGGCGCGGACCGCCTTTTCGCTGGCGATCCTCGCCTTCTCATAGTCGCCGCACAGCACGTAGATATGCCCAGGCATATGGTTCATGTGCCCGGCATCCGGGCACATTTCGCCGAGCCGGTCGGCCGAGCGCAAGCCGCGTTCCGGCATGGTCGACATTTCCAGGAGATGGATGTGCAGGTGCAGGATCGCCGGGTGTTGTGAGGCACCTGCCTCGTCGGCAAGCCGGATCGACCGCTCGCAAACCTCCAGGGCTTCCAGCACGTCCGAATTCGGTGCCGGTTCCCCCGTCTTGAGGTTCCACAGCCGCCGCACCGTGCGCATCATCAGCGCCTCGACCAGCAGCGCCATCACATCATGATCGTCGGGAAAATCGTGGTAAACCCGCCGCATCGCGGCGGCATAGGCATCATCCCATCGTTCGAAATCCTGTGGTCTCACCTTGTGCGGCTTCTGAAAGCGAGAGGCCAGCGCCTCGATCAATCGCCGTTCGATCTCGCTGGCGCCAGCCGCATGGGCGCGCGCCAACTGGACATGCTGGAAGCAGCGCCTGGTCGCGCTGTTGGCCTCGGCCTCGCCATGTTCCTTCCAGGTCAGATTGTAGAAAGGCCCGGCGGCATAGGCGATGCCCCAATGCACCATCGCGCAGCCGGGATCGGTCTGCAACGCCTTCTCAAAACACTTGATGCCTTCCTCGTGGTTGAAGCCGTAACACCAGTTGAGCCCGATATCGAACCAGCGCTGGGTCTCAGTGGAGCGGGTGGAGATCGAGCGGCGATAGGTGCCGAGGTTGAAGTGGTCCATTTCCCGGCTCGTCTGACTCATTGCCTTCGTCAGACAAGCGCAGTCGGTGTGCCCAAAGCTTTCTGACCTTCGGCACGATCCGGACTAACTTGCACTTTGGCTATTTTCACCCGCATATCCGCATCACCATATAATGGCGCCATTATACGGGACACGCACCGATATTTGGAACTGCTGTGCGGGCGACCTGATACAGGATCTGCAAATCAGAATTTATAGGCGATCCCGATTCGGACCTCGTTGGTCTTGAGGTGTTCGTGCTCTTCCCAACCCGAGTCAGTGTTATCGGTTGCAGTCGTGACCTTGCCGAAATCTGTATAGCGATATTCGGCCTGGCCGACCCAGTTTTTGTTGAAAGCGTAAGCGAGGCCCGCGCCGACCGTCCAGCCGGCCTTGATTGTCGACTTGGAATCCGTTGCCGGCCCGTCTTCGAACTTCGTGTGAATGTCTCCCAGCGCCAAACCGCCGGTGACATAGGGCATCCAGTTGTCAAAGGCATAACCCAGGCGCCCGCGCAATGAGCCCTGGGCGTCGATATGGGTATTGTCGTCAGTTCCGAACGGCCAGTCCGGGTTGTGGCCGACAATTCCGGAGGCCTCGATATCGCCTTCGACGCCGCCGACGATATTGCCCCATTGCATGTTATAGCCGGCAAAAATACCGCCGGTGACCCCACGGAGCCTGAAGCTATCCGAATAATCTGAATCGCCGCTGGCGATGTTCTCGTCCTGGATATGGTCCTTGCCCCAAGCGTAACCGATCTGGCCGCCGATATAGGCGCCTGTCCAATCATACGTGGAAGCGACCGGAAGTTCATTCACAACATCGGCCGCCATGGCCGAGGAAAGGGTGGCGCCAAAAAATGCTGCTGCCAAAATGTATTTCATAGTCTGTCCCCGCCTGGAGCTATGCCTGACCCGAGCTCTATGTATCAGTATCACAGGAATTCCCTTACGGAACGCAATTGCATGGTTGAAGCGCACGCTTTCCCCAAAGCATGTTGCTACAGCGCAACAAAAAGGCGTTTTGGAGGGCCATTTGGCCTGTTTCCAAACGATTGTCGCCCCGATCTTCGAGTTCGCGGAGGAGCCGCGTTGCCACGGTGAGCCGGCCGCGGCTGGATTCCCTCGCCATCAATGTGTGCCTCCAAGCGTTGCAAGCGCCATGGTGGCACCGCCGCTGTTTAAGAGGGTAGGCTGGCGTCTCTGACAAGAAAGCCACCCTGCTTGTGCGTGGCGTGGGCGGCTTTGAAAATGGAGGTCTGAATGGGAATTGAATCCATTACGTCGGTTTTGCAGACCGATGCGTCACCGTCCCGCCATCAGACCGTGCTGGTGTTATGGTCATACCACCAACGCGCGTCAACCTTGCTGCAGGCGCTCCCCCCTGCGCGGTTTGGGTGAAGGGATTGTCGGTGGCGCGCCGCCCTTAGTTGGTCTCTTCGCGCGGCGCCTCGCTTTGCCAGCCGGCCAGCTCCGGCAGGTCGTCGAGCCAGCTTTTCTCGCTCATCAAAGCATCGCTGGCCTGCGGTGCGGCCTCCGTGGCGTTTTGAATCAGCCAGTCCATCCACTTCCGATAGGCGACCGGATCCAGTTGGGGTGGCAGCACCTTGGCCTTGGCCAGCATGCGTTTGCGGAAACTGGTTTGCCTGCGCAGTTTGGTCGTCGTGAACTTGATGACCTTGCCTTGATAGTCGACCGTCCAGCGGTCGCCTCCAAGACTGACAAGGCTGTCGATCGAGAAACCGGCATCGACCGGTCGATCCCGCCAAGGAAGCTCGATGGCATTCTTTCTCAGATCGAGTGCCCATCGCCTATAATCGAAACCCGCGCGCTGCGGCGGCAGCACACCGGCCTGTTCGAGCATCTTCCTGCGGAAGGTCGGCTGCTTCTTGATCTGGCCGGTCGTGAACTCGACGCGATGCCCACGAAACTCGACATGCCAACGGATCCTTCCGTTGCCGACATACTTCACCAGCCTGTCGATGAGGAATTCACCATCGGCAAGCGTCACGCAGCCTTGGCGGATGCTTTCGTGAATGAACTCGGTGTCAGTGACCATTATCCGGCCTCGTGCTGGAAACTTCTACGCAACTTAGCCATTGGAACGCACCTGCCACCATCAATCTTTTTCACTCCGGAAATCTCACCTGCCTCAAGCCGCCCAAAGTGACGCGCCGTGCGTGTTCTCGGACGGGAAGCTTGTTTCAGGTGCGGCGGCATCAGCCAGCCCGCGCTTGCTGTCGGCTGCCTTGAGGCCTTCCATCCTGACAAGAATGTGCAAGCCGTCGTGTTACGGTCTGTCATGTCATCGATCTGATAGCCATCGAAGCAATGGGAGAGTTCGCCACGTCCAGGATCAACCGCCGCGCCTTGCTTTTCCACTCCGGCAGCGCAGCCGTCGCCTCGACGGTTGCGGCAACCGCACGCGCCACAGGGTCGCCGGGCCGAGACCAGGAACCGTCAGATAGATTGCGAGAGCTGATTGAGGCGCACAGGATTGCATATGCGGCGTTCGGCAAGGCGCTGCACGATTTAGGCGGCGACTCCGGCGGAGCCAGCCGGGAGGAGGAGAGGGCGCTGCTCGCCATCTGCGGCCATGCCGCGGTCGAGGAAGGCGATCGCCTGGCCAAGGCCCGATATCTTCTGGAGATAGAGGCGCACGGCGAACTCGACCTCCCGGAGCATATGCAGGCTGTTCTTCGATCGACAATGTGGAAGGGATGAGGCGACCGGCGCGCAACCACGACAATGTCACCGCGCTGATGGGCGCGGCGGTTGTTCGCTACATATTCATGCCGCGCCAACAGTCTCGCGGCCCGACGCGAGCCTTTTAGCCAGCAGGTTTGCAGCCTGCCCTACGCCGGCTTGGCGTATTGCTCGGCGCTCATGACTTCGATGCAGACGAAGCGTTCGTTGCCTTCCACCCAGGCGTCGTGGCCGGGCGGGATGGTATACGACGTACCCTTCGTGAACGTCTTCTGAGTCCCGTCATTCATCTTGATGGTGATGGTTCCGGACACGACGTAGCCGACATGCGATACCTGACAGCTATCCGTCTTGACGACCGGCTTCACGCATTCGGACCATTTCCATCCCGGCTCCATATTGAGCCGCCCGAGCGTAAAGCCTGGAAGCCGCACCACCTCGACGCGTGTCTTGGCGGGCGAGCGAACCTCATCCGGGTTGTCGTGAGATTTGGATTCAAACTTGGTGACATTCATTCCACCATCGGCCATGGCATCCTCCCATACGCGACGCGGAGTCCAATGCTGGCACCTTTCCATTATATTAGCAATTGCTTTTATATCTGCGAAGGTCGACCACAGCCGCGCTCACCACCTGAACGGGTGACCTGGAATGGCCTGCATCAGGACACAAAGTTCTGTGTAAGCTGCTGATTCAAATTATGAATAAAGAGTGGCTGGGGAACCTGGATTCGAACCAGGACTAACGGAGTCAGAGTCCGTGGGTCTACCGTTAACCTATTCCCCAGCAAGCGCGGTCATGGACCGCGCGGGCCGAACGGCTGAGCCGCTTGAGCGCTGCCTTGTAGCCGCCAGCGGAAAATAGTCAAGCCTGCTGTGTGGATCAATCGCTCCGTTTTGACAGCTGGTTTCAGACGCCGGGGTTCAGGTGCGCGGGCGGGCACAAAATCCCATCCGCGCCTCAGCTCTCTGTCCGGCTGAACTGCGAACGCTCGAAGAACAGCACCACGCCCAGGCCCAGAATCAGCGGGATGATCAGGTAAAACAGCCGGAACACCAGCAGCGCCGCCAGCACGCCGACCGGCTCCATGTCGGAAAGGCCGGTGAGGAAGACCACCTCGAACACGCCGAGTCCGCCCGGCGCGTGCGAGATCTGGGCGATCGAGAAGGAGACGAGGAAGACGCCAAGCACGACGAAATAGCCGGGATTGTGCACCTCGGGCAGGGCGAAGAAGATGATCGCCGCGGCGGCAATCAGTTCGATCGGGCCGATCAGCAATTGCCTGGCGACGATCGGCAGTGCCGGATAGTGCAGTTGGAAGCTGGCGATCTTCAGCGGGCGCAGATGCAGCCAGCTGCCGAAGATATAGGCGGCGACGAGGAGCAGCATCGCGATGCCCGCCGCTTCCGACAGGCCATGATGGGCGACGCCCGAGAACCGATCGATGATCTGAGGCTCGAACACCAGAACGAGGCCGGAGGCGAGAATCGTCGACAGCACGAAGGTGATCCAGCAGATCGCCACCAGCACGCCGACATCCTGGCCGGTCAGGCCCCTTGTGCCATAGGCACGGTAGCGGATGACGGCGCCGGAAAAGACCGATCCGCCGATATTGTGCGACAGCGCATAGGTGGTGAAGGAGCACAGCGTCACGAACAGCCACGACACACGCTTGCCGATATGCAGCAGCGCGATGTGGTCGTAGCCGGCGAGCGCGGCATAGGCGATGACGGAACTCAGCGCCGCCAGCAGCCAGCCGCGGGTTGGGATGGCGGCGAGCCCATCCCAGACATCGTCGAGCGAAATGCCGCGCAGTTCATGCCAGAGCAGCAGCAGCGAGAAGATCACCGCGGCGATGCCGACGACCGGCCAGAAATAGCGTTTCCAGTTCATTGCCTGACTGCCATGCGCTGCGTGCCCGCTTCCTTTTCGCTTGATGGTGGGAGCCCGGCCGCCCGGTGACTTCCATTCATTTCAGAAATGCCTCATTGAAGCCGGCTATTCAACCGCGAACACATGTCGCGCCGGCCGCCGGCAAGATCTGCCCGCAGCGAAAGCACCGCAAACGGCAGGCGACAAGGCATCGGCTGCGGCCAGCGTTGTCTTCGCCGGCATCCGCGCTACCAATCCAGCCTTGCAGGTACATTACGCGGTGGCGCAAAAGGGCCGTCTCGCCCAGCCGGCAAAATTCGGCATGCGGCTCTTGGTGATCGGCCACGGCACTGTTAGTCTGGCGGCAACTTGAAACATGCCAAAGCGCCTGCTGCGTCCTTCACCGGTTCGCGCGGCGCCGGAAGGAACGACAGTGGAAGACCGCGACACCGGCGCAGGCGCGTCGGAGCTGGGCGCGTCCAGCGCTTCCCCAGGGCCATCGGGCTCGGGGACTGCCGGCTGGCAGCAACGCCGCTCGACGGAGCCGCGCTCCGCCGCTGGGCAGGCGGGCGACGCGCCCCATCACCAGAAGGGCAATCCCAAGAAGCGGCGCAAGCGAAGGCGCGGGCGCAAGGTTTTTGCGCGCGACGAAACGCAGGGCAATCGATCGCCGGTGCCAGGCCAGGCCGCCCCGGCTTTGGAAGCGAGGCAGCCGACGGCGCCGGCAATCTCCCCCGTCGCTCAAGCGCCGCGCCCCGAACAGGGCACGCGCCGGCCGCCGGTGCATGAGCTGCCGGTCTTTGCGGCCCTCGACCTCGGCACCAACAATTGCCGGCTGCTGGTCGCCGTTCCCACACGGCATGGCCAGTTCCGCGTCATCGACGCCTTCTCGCGCATCGTCAGGCTGGGCGAGGGGCTCACCGCCAATGGCCGGCTCGGCCAGCCGGCGATGGATCGCGCCGTCGAGGCGCTGAAGATCTGCGGTGACAAATTGCGCAGCCGCAAGATCAGGAAGGCCAGGCTGATCGCCACGGAAGCCTGCCGCTCCGCGGAGAACGGCGTCGAATTCCTCGAACGCGTCGAGCGCGAGGCCGGCCTGAAGCTCGAGATCATCGACCGCCAGACCGAGGCGCGGCTGGCGGTGTCCGGCTGCGGCTCGCTGGTCGAGCGCGACACGCAGGGCGTCGTCCTGTTCGACATCGGCGGCGGCTCTTCGGAGATCGCGCTGATCGATCTCACCGGCCGCCGCTCGCCGCGGCTCGCCAACCATATCGTCTCGTGGACGTCGCTGCCGGTCGGCGTCGTCTCTCTGGCCGAGCGCTTTGGTGGCCGTACCGTCACGCGCGAGATCTTCAACGCCATGGTCGACGATGTCGCCGGCCGGTTGGCGAGCTTCGACGGTCGCGACCGGCTGAGCCACCTCAAGGCCAGCCCGAATTTCCATCTGCTCGGCACGTCCGGCACGGTGACGACGCTGGCCGGCGTCCACCTAGATCTCGAGCGTTACGACCGTCGTCGGGTCGACGGGCTGTGGATGGACCGCGACAGCGTCGACCGCATGGTGGAACGACTGGTCGGCTGGGATTTCCAGCAGCGCTGCGCCAACCCTTGCATCGGCGCCGACCGCGCCGATCTGGTGCTGGCCGGCTGCGCTATCCTCGAAGCGATCCGCGCCGTCTGGCCCTCGGAGCGGCTGCGCGTCGCCGACCGTGGCCTGCGCGAAGGCATATTGAGCGAGCTGATGGCCGATGACGGCGTCTGGCGCAACGATGGGCGTGGCCGACAATGACCAAGAAACCGGAAAATCCAGGATCGGCCAGCATTCGCGTGCTGAAGACGCGGATCAAGAAGAAGAGCGGCCTGAAGGAATCGTCGCGACGTTGGCTGCAGCGCCACATCAACGATCCCTATGTCCAGCGCTCGAAGGCCGACGGCTATCGCTCGCGCGCGGCCTACAAGCTGATCGAGATCGACGACAAGCACCATCTGCTGAAGCCCGGCATGAAGGTGATCGACCTCGGTGCCGCCCCCGGCGGCTGGTGCCAGGTCGCGGCCGCACGCACGAAATCGACGGCGGAAAAACCGCATGTCGTCGGCATCGACTATCTGGAGATGGACGCCGTGCCCGGCGCGCCGGTGCTGTTGATGGATTTCCTGGATCCGGATGCGCCGCGCAAGCTCGCCGAAGCGCTGGGTGGGGACCCGGATGTCGTGCTGTCCGACATGGCGGCGCCAACCACCGGCCATAAGCGCACCGACCACATCCGCACCATGCATCTGTGCGAGGTGGCGGCCGATTTCGCGCTGTCCGTCCTGAAACCGGGCGGCCATTTCCTCGCCAAGACTTTTCAGGGCGGCGCCGAGAACGAACTGCTCTCCATGCTCAAGAAGAATTTCCGCTCCGTCCACCACGTCAAGCCGCCGGCCTCGCGCGATGAATCGGTCGAGCTTTATCTGTTGGCCAAAGATTTTAAGGGGCGAGAGTCCGGTCCGCCGTCAGGCGGATCGGAACGTCCAGTGGACGTTCCGAAGGACTCGAGCGCCCGGAGCCATAGCGAAGGGCCGGGGGACGCTGACCGCTGAGCCGGCCTTCACTCCCCCGGCGATCTCACGGGTTCCAGCGGCTTGGGCGTCGTCAGGCGGCCATGGCCGGAGACGGCATTGCCGGCGTCGGGCGCCAGCCGCATGAAGGACAGCGACGCCGCCGCCGATACCGCCGCCACGATGAAGAAGGCGATGTGGAAATCGCCCAGCGTCAGCGGTCCGCCATGGATCGAGGTCGAGACTTCCAGAATGCCGCCGGCCAGCGCCACGCCGAGCGCGATCGACAATTGCTGGAACACCGCCGTGATCGGTGTTGCCTTGCTGGTGTCTTCGGCCGACACTTCGGCATAGGAGAGCGCGTTGACGCCGGTGAAGAACATCGAGCGGATGAAGCCGCCGACCAGCAATATGGCCAGCATCAGCACGTAAGGCGTTTCGGGGGTGAAGAGGCCGTAGATGGCGATCGATGCGGCGGCGACCAGCGAGCCGACGATCAGCACGCGGCGGAAGCCGGCAACGCGAAAAATCAGCGCGGTGACGAATTTCATGCCGATGGCGCCGATCGCCGAGACGAAGGTGATCATGCCAGACTGGAACGGCGTCAGCCCGAAGCCGATCTGGAACATCAGCGGCAGCAGGAACGGCACTGCTCCGATGCCGATGCGAAACAGCGAGCCGCCAAGCACCGATGAGCGGAACACCTGGTTGCGGAACAGTTCGAGCGCCAGCAGCGGATTTTTGGCGCGCCGCGCATGCATGAGGTAGAGCGCGCCCGACAGCAGCCCGACCCCCACGGTGATGAAGCCGGTGGCCGGCGGCAGATAGGGCAGGCTGACCACGGACAGGCCGAAGACCACGCCGGATGCCGCAAGCCCGCTCAGCACGAAGCCGATGAAATCGAGCGGCGGCGTCTCCATCGATTCGGTTTCCGGCAGGAAGCGCGTCGCCAGCCAGATGCCGACCAGGCCGATCGGCACATTGATCAGGAAGATCCAGTGCCAGGTGAAATAGGTGGTGATGAAGCCGCCGATCGGGGGACCGACCAGCGGTCCGACCAGTGCGGGAACGGTCAGCCACGACATGGCGGCGACCAGGTCGCTCTTGGGCGTGGCGCGCACCAGCACCAGGCGCCCGACCGGCGTCATCATGGCGCCGCCAATGCCTTGCAGGAAGCGCGACACCACGAAGGCCGGCAGCGAACCGGACAAGGCGCAGGCGACCGAGCCGACGATAAACACCGCAATCGCGGCGCGAAAAATGTTCTTGGCGCCGAAGCGGTCGGCCATCCAGCCGCTGATTGGAATGAAGATCGCCAGCGACACAAGATAGGCCGTCAGCGCCAGCTTGAGCGCGATCGGGCTGGTATGGATATCGATGGCGATCGCCGGCAGCGATGTCGCGATGACGGTCGAATCCATGTTTTCCATGAAAAGTGCGACCGCCAGGATCAGCGGAATGGTGCGATTCACAAGCGTGACCGTTTTCAAATTTTCTATTCGGCCGGGGGCGAACCGATACAGGGGGCGGTTATCATGGCTGGACACCGATGTCGTGTTAAATTGCTGTCACTTTTGTGCGACCGCAACCACGGGTGGCGCAATCAAATGGTCGAAGACGCTGTTGTGCAATGCAACGATCGGCTTTTCATCCGCGTCGCGACGTGTTACCAGCCAGCGCCAATCCTGAAAGGGAAGATGAGAGTCGGCGCTGTCCATTCCGGTCCAGCGCTTTTTCCGCATTCTAAAGGGCTGGCCATGGCAAAAATCATCGAAACGTCCACAGGCGCACTGGCGCTGACCTTTGACGATGTGCTTTTGCAGCCCGGTCACTCCGAGGTCATGCCCGGCGAAACCGATGTCCGCACCCGCATCGCAGGCGACATCGACCTCAACGTGCCGATCCTCTCCGCCGCGATGGACACCGTCACCGAGGCGCGCCTTGCCATCGCCATGGCCCAGGCCGGCGGCATCGGCGTCATCCACCGCAATTTCTCGCCGGCCGAACAGGCCGAGCAGGTACGGCAGGTGAAGAAATTCGAATCCGGCATGGTGGTCAAT
Source organism: Mesorhizobium sp. 131-3-5 (assembly GCF_016756575.1). Taxonomy (NCBI): domain Bacteria; kingdom Pseudomonadati; phylum Pseudomonadota; class Alphaproteobacteria; order Hyphomicrobiales; family Phyllobacteriaceae; genus Mesorhizobium; species Mesorhizobium sp. 131-3-5. The sequence goes on along the minus strand of NZ_AP023254.1, from coordinate 4,926,960 downwards.
CCGGTCACCATCGGTCCGGACGCCACGCTCGCCGATGCGCTGTCGCTGATGCGCACCTATTCGATCTCGGGCATTCCGGTGGTCGAGAATGGCGGCACGGGCGGCCACAAGACCGGCCGGCTGGTCGGCATCCTGACCAACCGCGACGTGCGCTTTGCCTCCGACCCGGCGCAGAAGGTCTATGAGTTGATGACCCGTGAGAACCTCATCACGGTCAAGGAAAATGTCGACCAGGACGAAGCCAAACGGCTTCTGCACCAGCACCGCATCGAAAAACTTGTCGTCGTCGACAAGCAGGGCAATTGCGTCGGCCTGATCACCGTCAAGGACATCGAGAAGTCGCAGCTCAACCCGCACGCCACCAAGGATGCGCAGGGCCGCCTGCGCGCGGCGGCCGCCACTAGTGTCGGTGACGATGGCTTTGAGCGCGCCGAGCGCCTGATCGACGCCGGCGTCGACCTTCTGGTCATCGACACCGCGCATGGCCACTCGCAGCGCGTGCTCGACGCCGTCACGCGCGCCAAGAAGCTTTCGAACTCGGTTCGCATCCTGGCCGGCAACGTCGCCACCGCCGAAGGCACGCAGGCGCTGATCGATGCTGGCGCCGACGCCGTGAAGGTCGGCATCGGCCCGGGCTCCATCTGCACCACTCGCATCGTTGCCGGTGTCGGCGTGCCGCAGCTTTCAGCCATCATGTCGGCGGTCGAGACGGCGCACAAATCGGGTGTGTCGGTGATTGCCGATGGCGGCATCAAATATTCCGGCGATCTCGCCAAGGCGCTCGCCGCCGGCGCCAGCGCCGCCATGATCGGCTCGCTGCTGGCCGGCACCGACGAAAGCCCAGGCGAGGTCTATCTGCACCAGGGCCGCTCCTTCAAAGCCTATCGCGGCATGGGCTCGGTCGGCGCCATGGCGCGCGGCTCGGCCGATCGCTACTTCCAGGCCGAGGTGCGCGATACCCTCAAACTGGTGCCGGAAGGCATTGAAGGCCAGGTTCCATACAAAGGACCTGTGTCTGGCGTGCTGCACCAGCTTGCGGGCGGCCTAAAAGCCGCTATGGGTTATGTCGGTGGCCGCGACCTTGCCGATTTCCGCGAGCGCGCCACTTTTGTGCGCATATCCAACGCCGGACTTCGTGAAAGCCACGCCCATGACGTCACGATTACCCGCGAAAGCCCGAACTATCCCGGCGGAGCCTGAACAATACGGGCTCGGGCGGAGCCTGACCGCGACGGTCCTGCGGCTGCCACGCCACGCGGCCGCACTGTGTTTCCTGTCGGCGGCGGTTTTCATCGCCATGACGGTGATGGAGTTCTTCTATTTCCGCCAGTTGAGCGGCGGCCTGCCGTCGCTCGACATGCGCTATTTCGGTTTCACACCCGACGAAGGCATGGCCTGGCTGACGGCGCTCGGCCGGCGCGGCGGCGAGATCATTCTGGTCTGGCACTATCTGACCTTCGATCTGTTGTTCCCCGCGCTGCTGTCGCTGACCTTGGTGAGCCTGGTCCTGGCCACTGGCCGGCGCCTGCAGAACTTCCGCGAGCTTCCCGGGCAGGTGCAGTCGATCTTCGCGCTGGTGCTGGTGCTGCCCTACACGCTGGCCGACTATGCCCAGAACATCGCCGTGGCGCGGCTTCTGTCCGATTTCCTGTCGGCCAATCCGGATTCGCTGTCTTTCGCTTCGGCTCTGATCGTCACCAAATTCGCGCTTCTCGCCATCCCGGTGGTCGTCATCGCCGCTTTCTGGCTGGTGGGTCAGAGACGCTAGAGCAATTCCAGGAAAAGCGCGTAGCGCTTTCCCTGGGGAATTGCGACAAAACAAAGAGTTAGAGTGGTTTGCCGTTTCCGTGAAGACGGTGGAACACTCTAAGCATGATGCCGGACAGGGCAGGGGAATGTCATGAACCAGACCACGATCTTCTGGCCCGTTCTGGCGCATGTGGCTCTGGTCTACATCGTCTACGGCGTGTTGGGGCGCCGCAGATATGGCGCAATCAAATCAGGTGAGGCCAAGGTCGGACAGTACAAGGCCCGCTCGACCGAGCCGGCGTCCAGCGTCACCGTTGCCGCCAATCTCTGCAACCAGTTCGAACTGCCGGTGCTTTTCTATGTGCTGTGCCTTACGCTGCACGTCACCAACGGCGTCAACTATCTGACCTTGACGCTGGCGTGGATTTTCGTCCTGACGCGCTATTTTCATGCCTGGGTTCACCTGACCAGCAACAATCTGCGGCTGCGCAGCCGTTCTTTCTTCGCTGGCGCGGTGGTGCTGGCGCTGGCCTGGATCTGGTTCGCGCTGCACCTGCTAGGCCTCGTCTGAGGCAGGGTCACGCGGGGGTTGCAGCCCTCGACATCAAGCGCGACGCATAGATTTCGATCCTCCGCCGAAATCTATGCTCGACCGTCCACGCGACGAATGCTGCAATGGCGACCACGGTGCAGAACGCTATGCCGATCCGAAGATACGGGGAGCCGATCCATGGAGCCAGCCATCGTATGATCGCGACACCGACATTCTGGTGCAGAAGATACAGAGGATAGCTGATCAAGCCGATGTAGCTCACGCTTCGCCAGATCTTGATATCGCGCAGCTGGACCCCGATGACCCCAACAATTGAAAGCGCGATGACCCAGGCACTGAATGCTGAACCGCCCCACAGTTTGACAACAACCACCAGGCACCCGGCTGTCACGACCGTCTGCACGGTTCGGGTCGATCGCCTCGCCGCGATGCCCATCAAAAAGAAGAGGCTGTAGGGGAACAGAAAATACGGCATGGCGATGCCCTTGAAGGGAAAAATCAGAGCCTGATGGTCTCTCCACAACCCGGAAAAATATGCAATTGCGCCCAGAACGGTAAAGCTGGTGAAAAGGACGAGCACGCGATTTGGCCAGAGGTAGAAGATGAGGCCGAACACAAAGTAGAATTTTGCTTCCGCAAGCAGTGACCAGTCGGCGCCGTCGACCAGCGGCGTTGGAACAAACAGGGTTACCCAGCTTGCGTTTTTCAGGCCGTCGAGCGCTGAAACCTCTCTTCCCGGAAGACCCAGAGCCGCAACCACAATAAGCGTGGTCGCGATACAGGCGATGAGCGCGGACTCCAGCCGCGTAAATCTCTGCAGCCAGAACACCCACACGGTCTCAGACCGCTCGGCTGTCATCGCGATGCAGTAGCCACTGATAATGAAAAAGAGAAAGACGCCAACTATCCCTTGCCATGGCAGCGTCATCTGGTGGTCGAACCCGATGTAGTCGGCGGGAAAGCGGGACGTATAGTGGAAGATCAGCACCAGCATCACGGCGATCGCACGCAATGCGTCGATCGCCTCGTATCGCCGGTTCTCGTCCTGATCCGAACCCATCGGCCAGAAGCCTCTAGAGGTCGAACACCGCTATTTTACGCTTGTCGAACTTTATGCCGATCTCGCCGCGCACCAGCTTCAGTGCCGCTTCGCCGAAGACGGCGCGCCGCCAGCCCTGCAGCGCCGGCACGTCGGCGTCCTCGCCCTCGGCGGCGATGCGGTCGATGTCGTCGCTGGAGGCCAGCACTTTCGAGGCCACGCCCTGCTTCTCGGCGACGATCCTGAGCAGCACTTTCAACAGTTCGGCCGCGGCGCTCGAGCCTTCCGGCGGCTGGAAATTCTTCGGCAGTTTCGGCATCTGCTCCTTGGGCAAGGCCAGCGCGGTGTTGACCGCTCCAAGCAGGGCCGTCGCCGTCGAGGAGCGCTCCCAGCCCTTGGGCGTTGTGCGCAGCTTGGCGAGGGCCGCCGCGTCGCGCGGCGCCTGCTGCGCCACCTCGTAGATCGCGTCGTCCTTGAGCACGCGGCCGCGCGGCACGTCGCGCTCGCGCGCCTCGCGCTCGCGCCATGCCGCCACGGCCTGCACGATCGCAAGTTCCTGCGGCTTGCGCAGCCGCATTTTCAGCCGCTTCCAGGCGTCCTCCGGATGCGGATCGTAGGTCTCGCGCGAGGTCAGGACGTCCATCTCTTCGTTCAGCCAGTGGGCGCGGTTCTCCCGCGCCAGTTCGGCGCTCAAATGCTGATAGACCTCGATCAGATGGGTGACGTCGGCGAGCGCGTAGTCGAGCTGCTTGTCGGACAGCGGCCGGTGGCGCCAGTCGGTGAAGCGCGACGACTTGTCGAGCCGCGCGCCGGTGATGCGCTGCACGAGCTGGTCGTAGGAAACGCTGTCGCCGAAGCCGCAGACCATGGCCGCGACCTGCGTGTCGAACACCGGGTGCGGCACGAGATCGCCGAGATGGACGATGATTTCGATGTCCTGGCGCGCTGCGTGGAAGACCTTGACCACGGCCTCGTTGGCCATCAGCCGGAAGAACGGGGCGAGGTTGATGTCGGGCGACAGCGGGTCGATCAGCGCGGTGACGCCAGGCGCCGCCATCTGGATCAGGCACAGGATCGGCCAGAAGGTCGTTTCGCGGATGAACTCGGTGTCGACGGTAACGAAATCCGACTTTTCGAAAGCGGCGAGAACGGTCTCGAGTTCTTTCTGGGTGGTGATGACGTGCATCAAATCGCTTTTGGCAGGAGTAAGGTCTTCCTAGATTTCAGCCGGAAAGGCTTTCGTCAAGCTTTGGCGCAGCCATCATCGGCTTCCCGGACCATCGGAATCGCCATTGCGCTTAGCCAGCCGCGCAAAAACGGTCGACGTGCGCAGCAGCGCGATGAAGCGGCCGCGCTTGCCCACGGGCACGCCGGAGCGTGCCTGCATGCGGTAGAGGATGACGGCGATGAAGATCGCATAGACGGTGGCGCTGAACACGAACAGCGCGCTCGGCCCGAAATGCTGCATCACTGTCGAGGCGGCGAAAGGGCCGCCGATGGCGCCGAAGGAATAGAACAGCATCAGCGCCGCATTGATCAGCACGAACTCCCCCGTGTCGGCGCGGTCGTTGGAATGCGCCGCCGACAGCGAATAAAGCGGCATGGCGAAACAGCCGAAGATGAAGATGATGATGAAGTTGAGCAGCGGATTGCTGCCGGCGATGAACACCAGCGCCAGGGCTGAAAGCATCGCGCAGCAGGTCGTCAGCAACAGCACCCGGCGCCGGTCCCATCGGTCGGAGAGGTAGCCGAGCGGATACTGGATGATGGCGCCGCCGAAGATGCCGACGCTGACGAAGGTGACGACATCGGCGACCGACATGCCGATCTGCTCGGCATAGACCGGCGACAGCGTGCGAAAGGCGCTGTTGGTGACGCCGACGGCGATACAGCCGAAGCAGCCGAGTGGCGAAATGCGCCAGACGCGCGCCAGGTCGAGCTTGACCTCCTCCGGCGGCGTCGGGTTGGAACGGTCGCCGAGCGAGACCGGCACCAGCGACAGCGTGATCATGATCGACATGATGGCGAAGATGGTGAAGCCGCCGGCGCCGAAGACGGGGATCAGGAACTGGGCCGATGTCACCGAGCCGGTATCGACCATCCGGTAGATCGCCAGCACGCGGGCGCGGTCCTTGTTGGTGACGCCGGAATTCAGCCAGCTTTCGACGATGGTGAACAGCCCGGCAAAACAGAAGCCGCCGGCAAAGCGCACCGCGCACCACATCACTGGATCGAGCACCAGCACCAAAAGCAGAGTGCCGACCGAGGCAATCGCGGCCAGCGCCGAAAACGCCCTGATATGGCCGACCGCCTTCATGATGCGGGTGATGGCCAGGCAGCCGAGCAGGAAGCCGGCGAAATAGAACGTGCCCATCAGGCCGATGTCGGAAGCGGAAAACCCCTCCTGCGCGCCGCGCAGCGCAATCAGCGTGCTCTGCAACCCATTGCCGCCGAGCAGGATGCCTGCGGCGAGAAGAAGCGGGATCAGCGGGCGGATGGAGGACATGAAAAAGGCGATCACGTATCGGTGATCCCTTCTTGAACTATCCCTCCCACCAATGCCAGCGGCAATTGCCGCTTGCAGGATCAATCGCGGTTCTGCAGCGCCCCCACTATATTGCCTGGTTTGGAGCGGACGCAGGTCCGTATGGTCCAACTGCCGACCTCAGTTTCGCGACGCGATCTTACCTGGCCGGCCGTCCCGTCCGCGGCGAGGGAAACCTTCAGTCACCCCTCTGCTGCCCGCGCAAGTATCTTGTCACGCGTCGGTTCGAGCGGCTCATCCACCGAAGCGGCCGGTTTGTCGGCGGCCGGCCGCCGGCCAAGCGATCCCGCGGTCAGCAGGCTGAGGATAATGAACGGAATGCCGATACCAAAGGCCGAGCGGATGCCCCAATGGTCCGAGACGAAGCCGAGCAGCGGCGGGCCGAGCAGGAAGGCGACGAAGGAGATCTGCGACAGTGCCGCGACATTGATCGCAGCCGGTCGATCCGTCCGTTGGGCGGCAGCCGAGATCGCCAGCGGGAAGAGGGCGCTGGTACCGATCCCCAGAAGCGCAAAGCCCAGTATGGAGAAGAACGGCGCGGGCGAGAAAAAGACAACCAGCACGCCGGTCGCCATCATTGCCAGCAGCACCCGCGCCACGCCGCTTGGCGAATAGCGGTCGACGAAACTGTCGGCGAAGAAGCGCGTGGTTGCCTGGGAAAAGGCGAACAGCGCCACGGTGAAACCGGCGACGAAGGGGCCGGACTCGAACACGGTGCGCATATAGATCGCCGACCAGTCGATGCTGGCGCCTTCCATCAGCATCGCCGAGAGTGTCACCGCGACGAGAACAAGGATCGGCAGGGTCGGCCGCGCCAGCATGGGTGCCTTCTTGCCGGTGCCGACGAAGCGACTCGGCGCCGGCTGATAGCCGCCGAGGAACAGCGCCATCGAGATCGCGACGATCGGCACGATCAGCGCCAGATGCAGTTGCGGCGATATGCCGAGATGCGCAAGAGCCCCGCCGAACAGGCCGGCGCCGAAAAAGCCCATGCTCCAGAACGAATGCGCGCGGTTCATGATGCGACGCTTGACCAGGAATTCGGTCCGGTCGGCCTCGACATTGAGCATGATCTCGACGCTGCCGATCATCAGGCCGACTGGAAAGAGCATGAGGAAAAGCGCGAGCGGCCCCGGCGCATGCACCGCAACGGCATAGGCAAGCGCCAGCAGTGGTACCAGGACGAGCTGCGCGCGGCGGAAGCCGACGCGCTCGAGCAGCGGCGTCGCGAGCGTCAGTGCCGTCAAGGTGCCGATCGGCGTTCCGATCAGGCTGAGGCCGAGCGTGCCGTCCCCAATGCCCATGGCGTGCTTGATGTCGGGCAGCCGGGGAAAGATGTTGCCCATCGCGAAGGAATAGATCGCGAACCCGGCATAGACGCGGTGTTGCGGGGCAAGGTTGAGACCAAAGCTCATGGCGGCGCTTTCAAAGGAAGGGAGGCTGGCTTGTGCGACAGCCCAGTCGGCCACTCCTTGCATAAACGTGCAGAACATGCAAGAACGTGCACAGAGAAATAAGATCAGGCGAAACAGGCAATGCTGACCGATCAACGGCGCCAACTTATCCGTGACCGCCTCGCGGCGGAGGGGAGTGTGCTGGCGGGCGAACTGGCGAGCCGCTTCGGCGTTTCGGAGGACACGGTGCGCCGTGACCTCAGGGAACTGGCGAAAGCCGGGCACTGTCGCCGGGTCTATGGCGGCGCGGTTGCGGCGGCGCCCTTTGCCGCGGCCCCCATCGGTCTGCGCGGCGGCCATGCGGTCGAGGAGAAGGCGCGGCTGGCGAGCACGGCCATGGCGTTGCTCTCCAGCGGTCAGACCCTGTTCATCGACGGCGGCAGCACCAACACCGCCATCGCCAAGGCCATTCCCTGCGACCTCGAACTGACCATCGCCACCAATTCGCTCGGCGTCGCCTCGGCGCTGTCCGACCATCCCCTGGTCGAACTGACCGTGCTTGGCGGCAGGTTTGTCCGCGACCTCGGAACCTGCGTCGGCGCCGACACGCTGGCCGCCATTGCACAGCTTGGCGCCGACCTGTTTTTCCTTGGCTCGTGCGGCCTGGATGCCTCACGCGGTGTGACGGCATTCGATTCGGCCGAGGCCGAGGTCAAGCGGGCCATGGCCAGGAACAGCGCCGGCATCGTCATCGCCGTCACCAACGACAAGCTGGCCACCGCGGCGCCTTATCGCGTCGCCGGCGCCGAAGCGATCCGCCATCTGGTGGTCGAAAAGACCGCGCCGGCCGCGATCCTCGCCGATTTCGAACGCCAGGGCGCCGAAATCCACTTTGCTTGAAGGCGGCGAGCTACTTCCACGACGCCGCATGTGCGATGAACACTTCGATATCTTGCTTCGTCCCTGGCGGTCGAACCTGGATACGGCCCGATGTCTCCTTGCCTTGACAAATCCGGCCTCCCATGCGCTTTTCGCGCAAATTTTGGGCCGGGCTTTGATGCTTTGGCCTGCCACCCAGCACCCCGGACTTTACCAATGACAATGCACCGTTACCGCAGCCATACCTGTGCCCAGTTGAGAAAGAGCGACGTCGGCTCTTCCGTTCGCCTGTCGGGCTGGGTGCATCGCGTGCGCGACCATGGCGGCCTGCTGTTCATCGACTTGCGCGACCACTACGGCCTGACCCAGATCGTCGCCGACCCCGATTCGCCGGCCTTCAGGGTCGCAGAGACCGTGCGCGGCGAATGGGTCATCCGTGTCGACGGCGAGGTCAAGGCGCGCCTGCCGGAGACGGTCAACGCCAACCTGCCGACCGGCGAGATCGAGATTTTCGCACGCGAAATCGAGGTGCTGTCGGCTGCCAAGGAATTGCCGCTGCCGGTGTTTGGCGAGCCGGACTATCCCGAGGACATCAGGCTGAAGTACCGCTTCCTCGACCTGCGCCGCGACACGCTGCACAAGAACATCGTGGCGCGCACCAAGATCATTGCCGAGATGCGCAAACGCATGGGCGAGGTCGGTTTCACCGAATTCTCGACGCCGATCCTGACGGCTTCGTCGCCAGAAGGCGCGCGCGACTTCCTGGTGCCGTCGCGCATCCATCCCGGCACGTTCTACGCGCTGCCGCAGGCGCCGCAGCAGTACAAGCAGCTGATCATGGTGTCGGGCTTCGACCGCTATTTCCAGATCGCGCCCTGCTTCCGGGACGAGGATCCGCGCGCGGATCGTCTGCCCGGCGAGTTCTATCAGCTCGACCTCGAAATGAGCTTCGTCGAACAGGACGACGTGCTGTCGACGATGGAACCAGTGATGACCTCCGTTTTCGAGGCTTTCGCCGACCGCAAGCCCGTCACCAAGGACTGGCCGCGCATCCCCTATGATGCAGCCATGCGCAAATACGGCTCCGACAAGCCGGACCTGCGTAACCCGATCGTGATGCAGGCCGTCTCCGACCATTTCCGCGATTCCGGCTTCAAGGTCTTCGCCAACATTCTGGCCAACGACCCGAAGGCCGAAGTGTGGGCCATTCCGGCCAAGACCGGCGGAAGCCGTGCCTTCTGCGACCGCATGAACTCCTGGGCGCAAGGCGAGGGCCAGCCGGGCCTTGGCTACATTTTCTGGCGCAAGGAGGGCGACAAGCTCGAAGGCGCCGGTCCGCTCGCCAAGAACATCGGCGAAGAGCGCACAGAGGCGATCCGTCAGCAGCTCGGCCTTGCCGACGGCGATGCCGCTTTCTTTGTCGCCGGCGATCCGAAGAAATTCGTTTCTTTTGCCGGTGCCGCGCGCACCCGCGCGGGCGAGGAATTGAACCTGGTCGATCGCGACCGATTCGAACTGTGCTGGATCGTCGACTTCCCGTTCTTCGAATGGAACGAGGACGAGAAGAAGATCGATTTCGCTCACAATCCGTTCTCGATGCCGCAAGGTGGCATTGACGCCCTGAATAACCAGGAGCCGCTCAGCATCAAGGCGTTCCAGTACGACGCGGTGTGCAACGGATTCGAGATTGCCTCGGGCGGCATCCGCAACCACCTGCCGGAAACCATGGTCAAGGCTTTCGAGATGGTCGGTCTGGACCGTCAGACGGTCGAGGAGCGTTTCGGCGGCCTGTATCGTGCCTTCCAGTATGGTGCGCCGCCACATGGCGGCGCGGCATTCGGCATCGACCGCGTCGTCATGCTGCTGGTTGGCGCCAAGAACCTGCGCGAGATCACCATGTTCCCGATGAACCAGCAGGCCTACGACCTGTTGATGAACGCGCCGTCGGAAGCCAGCCCGCAGCAGCTTCGCGAGTTGGCGCTGCGTGTCGCACCGACCAAGAAGGACGCCTGATCGCCAGCTTCGGGCGAGACTTTAAAAACCAGCCAGAACCGATTCTTTCGATTCGATAATTCAAAAAAATAGCCCGGCATCGCTGCCGGGCTATTTTTGTATGCTGAGGCCGCTTAGATCAGTCCTCGTTGGCCTTGACGCTGACACCGAGCGTCTTCGGCAGGTCGAGCGGGTTGGACATGGCGCCGGCCATGATCAGCGCGAACGGCACCGATGCCGGCGGCTCGGCCGAGATTTCGAGGCTCTTCGGATCGTCGAGATATTTGCTGACCGCCGCGGTCACCTGCGCCGTCAGTTCCGGATTGTTGAGCTGCGCCATGCCGAACGGCACGATCGCCTTGGCCTGGTTGGCGACGTCCTTGGCCGACATGCCCTGCTGCTTGCCGACATATTCCAGCACCTTGCCGGTCAGCGAATCGTCGTCGAAGCGGATCGAGGCGCTGTTGAACGAAAGCTGCTGCAACAGGCCGAGCATGGCCATGCCTTGTGCCGAATTGTCGGCGCCTTGAGGCTGCGCGGCTATCTTCTTCTGCATTTCCTGCAGCGACTTTATGAAGTCGATCGTGTAGCCGCCGAGGTCGAAGGTCATGCCGAGCGTGCCGGCATTCTCGACGGAGATGTCGTATTTCGACAGTTCCATCTTGCCGTCCGAGGGCTGCCAGGTGCCGGCCATTTCGAGATTGCCCGAAATGTTCTGGTAGCCGAGCGCGTTGATGACTTCCTTGGACTTGGGATCGTCGACCAGTGTCAGGTCGGCGTTGAACTTTTCCGTGTTGGCGGTGAATTCCATCGCCTTGCCGTCCGCCGGCGGCGTGATCTCGACGGCAAGCCCGTCCATCGAGAAGGCGGTCTTGTCGGCGACCTTGACCGTCATGTTGGAGAGTTCGGCGGACTTGTACATCATCAGCGAGCCCAGCGGGCCGGTGGCGCCATCGGCCGGAACCGTCATGTCATGGATGACGAAGGGGCTGAGGTTGAGGGTGACGCCGTCCTTGGCGTGTTCGAAGGCCGAGGTCGAGACGGTACCGATATCGAAGCCGCCATTGGCCGCGGTCACGTTCTCTAGCTTGACGTCGCCGATGGTGAGGGCTTCCTTTTCCGCCGCCGGCTTGATGGCAACACCCTGCAGCACCATGCTGGTGTTGTCGCCGGTCACGCCGGTCCAGGAGATGTCGACGCCCTGTGCCGCCAGCGCCGCCTTCAGCCGGTCGGCAACTGCGGCATCCTGGGCAAGGGCCGCATTCAGCGGCAGCGTGAGCAAGAAGGTCGAAAAAGCCAGTTTCTGGAGAGTTGAGCGTTTGATTGTCATCGCAAGGTCCCTGAGAGTGTCCTGAAATTGTTTTTCAATTTTTTGCACCATCACCATTCCGTGACGAACTGGACGGGAAAAAGGCGTATCCCGGTACCATGGTCGAAAATCACAGTGAAAGGCAAACTCGATCCCACCGTCTTGGCGCAAATCGGTGAATTTGTCATGAAGAGCCGGTTGCCCGATATCATCACGCTTGGCCATAGAGGCCTGATGTAACAGGCTGATGTTGGTCGACATCCCCAGGCGTGCGGTTTCATGTTGCAGAACGGCGGGTATGTCTGTCGGCCTCTTGCCGCGAATCACCCGCTCAGCTAGTCCCAGCCCATGGGAAAAAGGCTTTTGCCGCCTGAAAATGGCGGTGGTGATCACATTGAACCGGTCGATCTGAAGAAGGCGCTGGAAGAGCGCTATCTCGCCTATGCGCTGTCGACCATCATGCACCGGGCGCTGCCCGACGTTCGCGACGGGCTGAAGCCGGTCCACCGCCGCATCATGCACGCCATGCGGCTGCTCAGGCTCAACCCCGACCAGGGTTTTGCCAAATGCGCCCGCATCGTCGGCGAGGTGATGGGCAAGTTCCATCCGCATGGCGACCAGTCGATCTACGACGCGCTGGTGCGGTTGGCGCAGGATTTTTCCATGCGCTATCCCTTGGTCGACGGGCAGGGTAATTTCGGCAACATCGACGGCGATAACGCTGCCGCCATGCGCTACACCGAAGCGCGCATGACCGATGTGGCGACCGAATTGTTGTCCGGCATCACCGAGGATGCCGTCGACTATCGGCCGACCTACAATGAAGAAGACGAGGAGCCCGTGGTGCTCCCCGGCGCCTTCCCGAACCTGCTGGCCAACGGCTCGTCCGGCATCGCGGTCGGCATGGCGACATCGATCCCGCCGCACAACGCGGCCGAGCTTTGCAACGCCGCATTGCACCTGATCGAGCATCGCGATGCGCCGGTCTCGAAGCTGATGGATTTCGTCCAGGGTCCGGATTTCCCGACCGGCGGTATCATCGTCGACAGCCGCGCTTCCATCCTCGAAGCCTACGAGACCGGCCGCGGCGGCTTCCGTGTCCGCTCGAAATGGAGCCAGGAGGACCAAGGCAGGGGCACCTGGAGTATCGTCGTCACCGAAATCCCCTATGGGGTGCAGAAGGCGCGGTTGATCGAGAAGATCGCCGAGCTGTTGATGGCGCGCAAACTGCCGTTGCTCGAGGACATCAGGGACGAAAGTGCGGAAGACATCCGCGTCGTGCTGGTGCCCAAGAGCCGTTCCGTCGACCCGGGCATCCTGATGGAATCGCTGTTCAAGCTCACTGAGCTTGAAAGCCGTTTCCCGCTCAACATGAACGTGCTGTCGCGCGGCAAGGTGCCCAACGTCCTGTCGCTGAAGGGCGTGCTGCAGGAATGGCTCGACCATCGCCGCGACGTTCTGATCCGCCGCTCGAAACATCGCCTCGGCGAGATCGAAAGACGGCTGGAGATCCTCGCCGGCTACCTGATTGCCTATCTGAACATCGACGAGGTGATCAAGATCATCCGCGAGGAGGATGAGCCCAAGCAGGTGATGATGGCCCGCTGGTCGCTCACCGATACCCAGGCAGAAGCCATCCTCAACATGCGCCTGCGCGCCTTGCGCAAGCTGGAAGAGTTCGAGATCCGCAAGGAGTTCGACGGCCTGAGCGCGGAGAAGAAGCAGATCGAGGCGCTGCTGGCGTCCGATGCCAAGCAATGGTCGACGATCAAGTGGGAAGTCACCAACATCCGAGACAAGTTCGGCCCGGAGACCGAACTCGGCAAGCGCCGCACCCAGTTCGCCGATGCCCCCGAGCACGACCTGACCGACATCGCCCACGCCATGATCGAGCGCGAGCCGGTCACCGTGGTGGTTTCGGAAAAGGGCTGGCTGCGGGCGATGAAGGGGCATCTGGCCGACCTTTCGACGCTGACCTTCAAGGAGGGCGACAGCCTCAAGCTCGCCTTCCATGCGCAGACCACCGACAAGGTGCTGGTCTTCACGACAGGGGGCAAGTTCTACACCATCGGCGCCGACCGGCTGCCGGGCGGGCGCGGCCATGGCGAGCCGATCCGCATCATCGTCGACATGGACAACGACCAGGACATCGTCACCGCCTTCGTCCACGATCCGAAGCGCAAGCTGCTGCTGGCCTCCTATGACGCCAACGGCTTCATCGTGTCGGAGGAGGAAGTTGTCGCCAACACCCGCAAGGGCAAGCAGGTGATGAACGTCAAGGCGCCGGACGAGGCCAAGCGTTGCGTACCGGTTACCGGCGATCACCTCGCCATCGTCGGCGAGAACCGGAAAATGCTGGTGTTCGCGCTTTCGGAAATTCCCGAGATGGGCCGCGGCAAGGGCGTGCGGCTGCAGAAATACAAGGATGGCGGCCTGCTCGATCTCAAACCGTTCACCTTGGAGACGGGCCTGTCCTGGCAGGACTCGGCCGACCGCACCTTCACAAGGTCGCGCGAGGAACTCGCCGAATGGATCGGCGCCCGGGCGTCGGCCGGCCGCATGGTGCCGAAGGGTTTTCCGAGGACGGGCAAGTTCGGGTAGCTAAGCGTCTCTTCCTTCCCCCTGTGTGGGGGAAGGTGGCCTCGCGAAGCGAGGTCGGATGAGCGACTATCTGAGGTGTCAAGTTGCATTTGCGAATTCGTTACGCGCGTCGCGTGCTTTTGCATTGAGAATGACGAGCAGCTTGCGGGCGAGCGCAATGCGGATGACCATTTTCTCCTTTCCGGCAGTCTGCAACCGTTGCTTGAAAGCTTTGGCAACGATGCTGGCAACGAGAAAGAGGACGCCGCGCGGCCCTGCCCGACCGCCGCGCACTGGTCTTCGACCGCTGCGCTTGCCACTGTCATTGGCGATCGGCGCCAGGCCGGCCAACTTGGCGATGGCCTTGTTGGAGAGGATGCCGATCTCCGGCAACTGCGCCATCAGCCGCGCCACGGTGCGAGAGGCAACACCCTTGAGCGAGCGGAAGGCTCGGTCGAGGCATGCCCACAGCGGATCGTCATCGATGAGCGTGGCGATCTCACCTTCGAGCCTGCGGCTCTGGCGCGCAAGCAGCGCGATCACTTCATCGAGGCTGGCGATAGTTTCGGCGTCGGCGGTGCTCTTGCGCTGCTTTTGAATGGTGAGATCTCCTCCCACCTGGGAAAGCCGCGCAACCAGCGCCTTGAGCCGCTGCTGGGCCGCGCTCGGCGGCGGCGTCGGCTTGAGCCGCTTGACGGCACCATAACGGGCAATCACGGCGGCATCGATTCTGTCGGTCTTCTCCAGGAAACCCATTGCCTCGGCGAAGTAGCGAACGCTCCTCGCGTTGGCCATGCCGCAGGGTTGGCCCATCTCCCACAAGAGCAGGAAGGCCAGCCGTTCGTAGCCGCCACTGGCCTCCATGATGACGAGTTCGACATCATGGTTCTGACACCAGGCGGCCAGATCGGCGATGCCTGCCGCATCGTTGGCGAAGCGGTTTGCCGCTCCCATCGGCTCGATATGAGCGTCGAGCCAGTCTTTCGAAATATCTATTCCACAGAGGGTCGTGTTCACGGTAACCTGCCTTGTGCGTGCGATTGGAGCCAAGCGACTATTCGGTCGTGCGTGACGAAGACGAAGATCCCAGGCTCATCCACGGTTGTAGCCGCAGGGGTGTCGGGCGACTTCGCCAAGCCTCGAATCGGATGGCCGTCCGGTTCGAGGCTCAGTCGCTTCCATCGCACAAAGTCTCCTCCGTGCAGATACAAGGGGTGTTCCAGGGAACGCCAACGCCTCACTCCGCTGGAACCCCCCTCATCCGTCTCGGCGCTATCGCGCCGATCCACCTTCTCCCGCAGGGGGAGAAGGAAGAAAGGCACCCCAATCATTTGGAGTATCGTCACGATTGCTGCACTATATCAGTGCATAACGGGGAAAGGTGTTTGGGAGAGACGGGCGTTTGAAGGAATCCAGGATGCAGAAACCGGAACGGCAGCAGCGCCTGTTCGGCCTGTCGACGCCGCTGCGGTCGGCTGTCATTCCGCCGCTGTCGGCGGCCCGCTGGCTGCTGGTGCTGATCGTCGCCGCCGGCGTCTATTTCTTCCATGGTTTCCTGTTCCCGGTGCTGGCCGCGCTCGTCATCGCCTTCGCCAGCTGGCCGCTTTACCAGCGGCTGCTGACCGGCGTCGGTGGCAACCGCACCATCGCCGCCACTCTGGCCATCCTGTTCATCCTCGCCTTCCTGGTGATACCGATCGGGCTTGCCGGCACCTACGCCATCAACGAGGTGCGCGAGTGGGTCGGCTGGGCGATCGAGACCAATCGGCATGGTGCCGTGACGCCGCACTGGATCGCGACGATGCCTGTCATAGGCGACTGGCTGAACGAGCAATGGACCACCAATTTTGGTCATCCCGGCGGCATTGGTGAACTGATCCAGCTGATCAGCGGCGCAAACATAGGCAGCATCTATCGCGGCGCGCTCGCCGCAGGCGGCAGTGCCTTTGGGTTGCTTCTGACACTGCTGTTCATGATGATCGCCCTGTTCTTCGCCTATCGTGACGGCGAGCATTTTGCCGGTCAGGTCGATCGCCTGGGAGAACGCATCCTGCCGACGCGATGGGAGCGGATTTCGCGCGTCGTCCCGGCGACCATTTCCTCGACTGTGACCGGCATGACCGTCATCGCCATAGGCGAGGGGTTGGTGCTGGGCATCGCCTACTGGCTGGCCGGCGTGCCGTCGCCGGTGACGCTTGGCGCCCTGACCGGCGTCATGGCGCTCATCCCCGGCGGGGCGCCTTTGTCCTTCACCCTTGTCTCGATCTATCTCGCCGCCAGCGGCTCGCCCATGGCCGGTCTGGCGCTGTTCCTGTGGGGCGCGGTCGAACTGTTCATCGTCGACAAGACACTGCGCCCGAAGCTCGTCGGCGGGCCGATAAAGCTGCCCTTCCTGCCGACCTTTTTCGGTCTGATCGGCGGCGTCAAGACGATGGGGTTCCTCGGCCTGTTCATCGGCCCGGTGCTGATGGCGCTGCTGGTCGCCATCTGGCGCGAGTGGCTGCGAGAGGTGGAACTGGTCGACGAGTTGACCGCCGACTCGGCGGCCGAGATCGAAGGCGGGCCGCCGCAAATCGAAATCCTGCCGGAACCCGGCGTGGCGAAGAAGGCCAGCGCTTGATCCCGAAACGCAACTTGCGCTGGGCCCATCAATTACAGGTTAGACCGGATGGTGCACCGCAAGGTCACCCCGCTGCCTACGGCCGTCATGCAGTTGCCAGAGCGAATGGGCGACCAGCGTGACGATAAGGATCGCGCCACCGATCAGACTGTTGCGGGTCGGTGTCTCGGCAAAGATCATCCACACCCAGACCGGCGCCAGCACGGTTTCGAGCAGATAGAACATCGCCACTTCCGGCCCCGAAATGTATTTCGGCCCGGCGGCGAGGCAGAAGAACGAGATCGGCATGATGACGGCGCCGTTGAAGATGATCCACCAGGGCGCGTTCACGTGAAAGCCTTCGCCTGACACCATGAGGGCGGCGAGCGCCATCGGCAGAAGCACGCCGACGAGTGAGGTGAAGCCCATGTCCTTGCCGCTGGCGCGCGAGATGGTGATGGCGACCGCGATGAAGAAGGCCGAGCACAGCGCCATGAAATCACCGAACAGCTTGCCGGTGCCGACCGAGCCGCCGACGATGACCAGCACGCCCAGGATCATGATCAGCATCGCCGCGATGGTCACCAGCCGAGGTCTTTCCCGCAGGAATATCCAGGACAATAGCCCTGCGAATACAGTGTTGAAGGCCAGGATGAACACCAGGTCGGCGGTCGAGGTGTGATAGACGGCGGTGACGAAGCTGATCCCTGTCAGCCCATACAAGGTCGCCACGATCATGCCGGCCCAGCCGGGGATGAGCGGCGGGGCATTTCGGCTGAGTGCCCGCCAGACCGACCAGATGATCATCGCCGCGACGAATGTGGTGCTGGTGCGCAGCAGCATGATGGTCCATGCGCCGCCATCGGCGAGGCGGATCAGTGGTATGTCGACGGTCAGCGTCAGCCCGCCGATGGCGGTTATCAAGAGACCCTTCTGGTGATCGCGGTGCGGGGACATGCAGCAACTTTCGCAATGAGATGCAGGCCGAGGGCTGACCGTTGCAATGGCGCACTCTCCCCAGCCGACCGGCTGAAAGACCAGCATCCCTGCCTTGAAGTTGTTTAAGCGTGGATCGTGGAAAAACTCAGCGTGAAACCGCTTCGTTGGTGTAGCGTTCCCAGCCCTTGGGGCCGAGATGCTCCTGCGGCATGAAGCGCATCTTATAATTCATCTTGCGCGAGCCGTTGACCCAGTAGCCGAGGTAGACATGGGGCAGGCCCATCGCCCTGGCGCGGGCGATGTGATCGAGGATCATGAACGTGCCGAGCGAACGCTCCTCGAAATCGGGATTGAAGTAGGAATAGACCATCGATAGGCCGTCGGCCATTTTGTCGGTGAGCGCCACCGCGATGAGTTCACCCTGACCCTTGCCGGTGATGAAGGTGTCGGGCCCACGTCGCCGGTATTCGATCACCTTGGTGTCGACATGGGTATCCTCGACCATCATGGCATAGTCGAGCACCGTCATGTCGGACATGCCGCCGCGACGGTGGCGGGCATCGAGATAGCTGCGGAACAGCGAATATTGTTCGGTCGACGGCTCGGCATTGTGCATGGCGCCGACGAGGTCGGAATTGTGCTGCAGCACGCGCTTCATGTTGCGGCTGGCGGTGAATTCCTGGGCGAGGATGCGCACCGAAACGCAGGCGCGGCAGGTCTCGCAGGCCGGCCGGTAGGCGATGTTCTGCGAGCGCCGGAAGCCGCCTTGCGTCAAGAGGTCGTTCATCTCCGACGCCTTGTCGCCAACCAGATGCGTGAACACCTTGCGCTCGAACTGGCCGTCGAGATAGGGGCACGGCGACGGCGCTGTCAGGAAGAACTGCGGCGACTGGGTCGGATGCTGCGTCATTTAAGTCTTGGAAACACTCCTTCGAGTCGCTCTACCTTTGGCGCGGAAAGCGAAAAATTCAACAGGATTGTGAAGATGCGGGCATGCGAACGCCTTCACATTTGCGCCGACAAGGCGGAAGCGCTCCCGAAAACGCCTTCAGCGGCCGGTGCGGCTGACCACCGTGCCGAGCAAAAGGTCGTGCAGCGTGCGCTTGCGGTCGGAGAACAAGGTCACCAGCAGAACCAGCGGCGACAGGATGACGTTGCCCGCCCAGAACAGCACGGAATGGACGACCGCGGTCAGCCCGTCGATCGGCCGCCCGTCAAGACGATCGAGGCGGATACCCATCATCTTCATGCCGGTGGTCGCCTGGTCGGCGCTGCCCAGCGTGTTCCAGATGTAGAGAATGGCGACGGCCGGCACGAGGACGCCGAACAGCATCCAGCCGAGACCGAGGGTCAAAAGCCCGAGGAAGAACACCAGTATGGCAAAAGGAATGGTGAGCAGGGCGACGATGATGTAGTCGACCACGAAGGCCAGCATGCGCCTTGTGCGCACGCCTTCATAGGCCCTGACATCGTCAAGCCGGGTGTTGATGATTTCGCCGTCGAGAACGCGCGCGTTCATGTCATTTCCTCGTAACAGGGCCCGACATAGGGTGCGGGCCGCTCGTAAATGAAATGGTAAAGGCCTGTGTCGGAATCAAGGTCGGGGTTCTCGCCCGGGCGCAAGGCAAGAGCGACGCGAGACACAATCCGAATCGGTTGAATTTGCCGTGCGGATAGCATTAGCTTGCTGCGGCGCAACAAAAGCGCTCAAGGGCAGAGGGACGGGGCACTATGGACTATGACATGCTGGTCATCGGCAGCGGCCCCTCCGGCCGCCGCGCCGCGGTGCAGTCGGCCAAGCTCGGCAAATCGGTGCTGGTGGTCGACCGCGGCCGGCGTCTTGGCGGCGTCTCCGTGCACACCGGCACGATTCCCTCGAAGACGCTGCGCGAAACCGTGCTCAATCTCTCAGGCTGGCGCGAGCGCGGTTTTTATGGACGCGGCTATCGGGTCAAGCAGGACATTTCCGTCGGCGACCTCATCGAGCGCCTGCACAAGACGCTCGACCACGAGGTTGAGGTGCTACAGCACCAGTTCATGCGCAATACCGTCAAGAGCGCACGCGCCTCGGTAAAATTTCTCGGCCCCAACAAGGTCAGCCTGACATCGGACAATGGCGACTACAGCGAAGTCGGATTCGCCAATGCGCTGATCGCGGTCGGCACCAGGCCGCACCGGCCGCGCGATGTGCCTTTCGACAAGACCCGCATCTTCGACAGCGACGAGATGCTGGAACTCGACCACTTGCCGCGCACGCTGACGGTTATCGGAGGCGGTGTCATCGGCGTCGAATACGCCACGATCTTTTCCGCGCTCGACGTGCCGGTGACGCTGGTCGAGCCGCGCAATTCCATCCTCGATTTCGTCGACCGCGAGATCGTCGACGATTTCATCCACCAGATGCGCGATCGCGGCATGACGATAAGGCTTGGCAGCGCGGTGAAGGAAATCCGCTCCAAGCCCGAGGCGGCCGAGGTGGAACTGGCCGATGGCCGCACCATCCGCTCGGAGGTCGTGCTCTACGCTGCTGGCCGCACCGGCAATGTCGGCAGCCTGGGTCTCGACGTGGTCGGCATCGAGGCCGACTCCCGAGGCCGCATCAAGGTCGATCCGCAGACCTTCCAGACCAGCGTCCCCAACATCTACGCCGCTGGCGACGTCATCGGCTTTCCGAGCCTCGCCTCGACCTCGATGGAGCAGGGCCGGGTGGCCGCCTGCCACGCTTTCGGCGTGACCCTGCCGCCGCCGCCGGAAACGTTCCCCTATGGCATCTATGCGGTGCCGGAGATCTCGACCGTCGGTCAGTCCGAGGAACAGGTGCGTGAAAGTGGGGCCGCCTATGAGGTCGGCGTCGCGCGTTTCCGCGAGACCTCGCGCGGCCACATCATGGGCGTCAACACCGGCTTCCTCAAGCTGTTGTTCTCGATCGAAACACGCCGCCTGCTCGGCGCGCACATTGTCGGCGAGGGCGCCACCGAGCTCATCCATATCGGCCAGGCCGTCATCAATCTCGGCGGCACCGTCGACTTCTTCGTCAACAACACCTTCAACTATCCGACGCTGGCGGAAGCCTACAAGATCGCCGGGCTTGATGCCTGGAACAGGATGGGGCGGTAGGGCTCTGGCGCTCCTGACGATTGCCGGAGCGCGGGCACGGGTCGCGGCCTGTGATTGGGCCTACGCCACGGCAGCCGGCCCCACCATCCATTGCCTGACGATGGCGGCGTCCGGATCGCCGATTTCATGGCCCGAGGGAATGATCCGGGCGTCGATCTCGGCGCCGTGCCGGCTGAGCAGCGTCACCAGCGCCGGCGCGAAGGGCCCGTAGGTTTCGTCGGTGGCACCGGCGATGATCAGCGTCCTTGTTCCCGCCAGGTCCGTCGCGGGCACATGGTCGAGCACGGGCATAGGCCGCAACAGCGCCGCTCGGCGGACGATGCCTGGATGTAGCAGCATCAGGCTGGAAACCAGATTGGCGCCGTTCGAATAGCCGAGAAAAGTTGCGTGATCGAGATTAAGCCCATGGCGGCTGGTGGCCTCGCTCGCGAATGTCGCGAAAGCCGCCGTTTCGGCAAGGATGCTCTTCTGTTCGAAGCGCGTCGGGTCTATCCGCTCGAACCAGCGGAAACCGTCTTCCTGGGGGATGCGGCCTCGCGCCGCGACCAGCGTGGCGGTGGGCGCGATCCGTCTTGCCAGCGGCACCAAAGTGGTCTCGTCGACACCCGACCCATGCAGCAGGAACAGGCACTGACGGCTGTCTCTGCCAGCGCCCAGGAGGCGGTAGGCAAAGGCCATATCCGTGACCAGGGGGGCGTTTTCAATGCCGTCGCCGATCATCCCTCATCCTCTTGATTATATGAGGTTCCGCTCAATTTGCCGGCTTCAAAACGCAATATTTTCATGCTCCGCGAAAGTTGATTGAACCGGGCGCATTCCGGCCCGTTTATGCGCCGATATACTCCGCGTGGGAGGAATCGAAGCGGTGCGCCGGGGGTCGCATTGCTGGACATGAACAACCAGCTTTGAGGCCTTTTGTCGATGACTACCCCTGTTTTGTCGGATCGCAATTTGCGTATCCCTGAACGCGATACGCGTATCTCGGATCGCGATACGCGTATCGATGTGCTGCGCGCGCTGGCCCTGATCATCATTTTCATCGACCATGTGCCCGGCACGGCTTTCGAAACCCTGACCTACAAGAATTTCGGTTTCTCGGACGCGGCGGAGGCTTTCGTGCTGATTTCCGGCATCTCGGTCGCGCTTGCCTACGGCACGAAGTTCCGGCCGGGTGACCGGCTTCTGGCCACGTTGAAGATGTGGCGGCGCGCAGGCGTGCTCTACGTCGCCCACATCGTCACCACGATGGTGGTGATCGGTTTGTTCTGCGCCGTGGCGGTGTTCACCAGGCGCCCGGAGCTGCTGAAGCTGATCAACATCGAACCATTGATGAAAAACACGCCGGAAGTGCTGGTCGGCATCGTCACGCTCGGCCATCAGCTTGGCTACAACAACATCCTGCCGGTCTATGCCGCGCTGCTTTTGATGGCTCCGGCCTTCGTCCTGCTCATCAGCTACCGGCCTGCCGCGGCACTTGCCGCGTCCGGTGCGCTGTGGCTGATTGCCGGCATCTGGCAGATCGCTCCGCCCAACTATCCCGAACCCGGCTTCTGGTTCCTGAACCCGCTGTCCTGGCAGTTCCTGTTCAATATCGGCCTTGCCGCCATGCTGCATGTCAGGCGCGGCGGCGTCATTCCGGTCAACCGCTGGCTGGTCGGCGCGGCCGCGGCCTATGTGGCGACGGCGCTGGTCTGGGTGCACAGCCCACTTTGGGGGCAGATAACGTGGTTCAAGCTTCCCGTGGTGATCGGTGGCTTCGACAAGACCTTCCTGTCGCTGCCGCGGCTGTTGCATATACTGGCGGTCAGCTACCTCATCGTCGCCTTGCCGGCACTGTCGAACCTGTTCCGCACCAGCCACGACCATCCACTGGCGATACTGGGAAAACGCTCGCTGCCGGTCTTCATCGCCGGCACGGTGATCGCCATGGTCGCGCAGGTGATGAAACTGATCAATCCGGGCGGGCTTGCCTATGACACCCTGCTGCTTTCGGCCGGCATCGCCATGCAGTTCGCGCTCGCCTTCTATCTCGAATGGCTGTCGACCATCGGCGGCTCGGGCAAGGTCCGCACGTCGCGAAAAGATGTCACGCCGGTGCGTGCGTCTTTCGGCATCTCGGCGGTGGCGAGGGCCAATCGTTGAGTGGCGGGTGGTTCAGCCGCGTGGAGGAGCCGACGAGGCTCTCACGATCAGCTCGACCGGCAGTTGCCTGCGATTTGTCGTGCCGTCGTTTTCCAGGATCGCCTTGACGGCGAGACGGCCGATTTCGGCAATCGGTTGGGCGACGGTGGTCAATGGCGGCTCGGACACCGCAGCTTCCGGAACGCCATCGAACCCGACGATCGAAATATCGTCGGGGACCTTCAGTTTGCGCGCGCTCAGCCATTCGAGCGCCACCAAAGCCATCCTGTCCGACATTGCCAGGATCGCCGTGGGCGGTTCGGCGACGCCGAAGATCGCCTCGAGTGCCGCGATCGTGCTGGTCGCATCGTTGGCGGTCTCGTAGACGGGCACTTTGGATGTGTCGACGCCAACCCGCGACAGCTCCTGGAAATAGCCGGTGAGCCTGTCTCGCGTCCCCGCATAAACCGCGGTCTGCACCTGCTCGGGGGAAACGGGGCCTGTCCTGCCGTCGACAAACTGTAGCGCCAGCACGGCAAAGCGGCGGTGCCCGAGGCCGGTGAGATGGCGCGCCGCCATGGCCGCGCCGGCGACATTGTCGATGCCGATTGTCGCGACCGACCCATCCTCGGAAGCGAGGTCGAGCGCCACGAAAGGCAATTTGCGCTCGCGTGCCAACTGCACCAGGCGTGAACCGCCTTCGATACAAAAGACGATGAAGCCGTCGACCAGGGCGCTCTGGATGTTCCAGGCAAGCTGCTCGTTGTTGGCGGCCGAGACCAGCGAGATGCCGGCGCCTGTCGCGTCGCAAGCCTGCGAGATGCCCGCCATCATGACGCGTGCGAAGGGATCGTCGAAGAAGTAGGAGAGGGGTTCGGCCGTGGCGACGCCAATGGCGTTGACCTTGCCCGCACGCAACAGGCGGCCCTTGGGGTCCGGTCCGCCATAGCCCATCGCCTCGGCCGCCGCCTTGACCCGTTCGCGGACTTCCTCGCGCACGATCTCGGGGCGGCTGAAGACATTGGATGCGGTGCCGTGCGAAACACCGGCGGCCTTGGCGATGTCGGCCAGCCGGACGGGTCTTCGATTGCCTACGGTGAGTGACGCCATTGTGCGTGCCTCCTGACATGCATTTAGCACGTTCCCGATCTGCATCTAGCACTTTCGTTGGATCGATTCAAATTTTGCTTGACCGAAGATGCATGAAGACCTATGTTTGAATCGATCCAAGTCGCAGATTTGTGCTGCTGAATGTCAAGGGGAGGTGCGCCATGCATCCCGTGAATTATCTGTTCGAGGACATCTATCGCAACCACTGGAGCATCGGGCCGGGCGCCAACGGCTCCAGGCTCCGGGGCAGGGCCGGACCATGGATTCGCGACCTTCGATTCCTTGTGGAGCGCAAGCACAGCTGATCGGCGATTTTTTTGTTCGCCGATTGGATCGATTCAATTCCACGGAGAAAGACCATGCATCCCATCAAACATCTGTTCGAGGACATCTATCGCAACTACTGGGGCATCACGCCGGCCGCGGAGCGGCCGAAGATGCGGCGCCTGACGAAGCCGGCCGCGCGCAATCGCGATCTTTGGCTTCGTACCGAACGTCCCAGGGATTGATGCCTGCGTGGTTGGCCTAGGAACGCGGGCGTACAAGGGCGGAAATCGCTATCCCCAGCCAGCCGGCGATGAGCAGTGTGCCTCCGATCGGCGCCGACATCGGAAACAGTCTCGATCCGAGGAAATCGCGGGCGAGGAGATCGCCCGCGAAAAGCAGGAGCCCGACAAGCAGGACGAGGCTCGCGATGCGCAGGCAGCGATTCGCGCCGATGAGGCCGATAGCGACGAAGACCGGCGCGTGCATCAAGAGGAACGACGCGGCCGTGCCGGTGAAGGCGCCGCCGCGGTGCGCGGCCGCCGCCGAGAGCGCCACGCCCGCCGCGCCGACGAGACCGCCGGTAAGCACAAGGAGACGGCTGGCGGTTGGTTCGGCGGAATTCATGTTGGCCAGCTCCCTCTAACGCTCTCAGGACTCACTTGCTTCCAGCGCCATACGCCGTGTGCGCCGCGACTGGACAATCCAGTTGTAGACGGCGCCGCCGGCCATCAGTGCCGATGTCCCGAGGAACACCGCCCGCATGCCGAAATGACCGCCGACGAAGCCGCCGGTCAATGGTCCCGCAACCTGCCCGACATACTGCGCCGAGATCGCCAGGCCAAGCACATTGCCGCCGACGCCGTCTGGGATGTTGTGTCGGATGACGCTGGTGATGCAAGGCAGCAAGCCGCCGAGCGCCAGACCCATCAGGAAGCGCAACCCGATCAGTTGCCAGCCATCGGTGACGAAGGCTTGCGGAATGAGCAGCAGGGCTGAGACGGCCAGCGCTCCGACGACGACGTTCCAGTGGCCGACGCGGTCAGCGAGCTTGCCGAGCCAGGACGCCGACAGGATGGTGCCCAGCGCCGCCGCCGACATCACCACGCCGGCGACCATCGTCACCCGGCTCGGATCCTCGATGAGCTGCTGCACATAGACGGTGATGATCGGCTCGATCGACATGTTGGCGAAGGCCAGCAGCATGCCGGTTATCAGCATGGCCACGACCGGGCGCTTGTCCGGAATCCGTGACCAGCCGCTTTTCGACCTGGCTGCCGATCCCGCCTTTACCGGCTTCAGGCGCGGTGTCTCCTTGATGAGGAAGGTCGTTGCCAGGAAGGCAAGGAAGATGACGCCTCCGGACAGAAGGAAGGTGGCGCGAATACCGATCACTGGCGGCAGCGTACCGCCAAGCAGGGGGCCGACCAGCGAGCCCGCCGTTATTCCTGCCGACAGCACGCCCAGCGCCCAGCCGGAACGGTCCTTGGGCGTCTGCATGGCCACCAGTATGGTCGACCCCGAGGAATAGCCGCCGGCAAAGCCGATCAGCAGGCGCAGCAGCACCAATTGCCAGACCGTCTCGACCATGCCGGTCAGCGACATGCAGATCGCCATGCCGAAGCTGGCGCGCACCAGCATCACCTTGCGGCCATAGCGATCGCCCAGCCGCCCCCACAATGGCGCGACCAAGGCCGCGGCGAAGAAGGTGGCGCCATAGGCGACGCCGGACCATTGCACGATGGCGGCATGAGCCTGCGCGCCGAGCTGTTCCACATAAAGCGGCAGGAAGGGCAACAGCAGGGTCATGGCGATGAGCGTGCTGAACGAGCCAGCGAAACAGACGGCGAGATTGCGCCGCCAGTGGATGTTGTAACCGCTTTGCGTGTCTTCCTGTGTCATGTCCTGCCTGCTCGATATCAGCGCTTGTTGCGGATACCATTTTGGGATACCAAACTGGTATCCGTCATGAACTCCAACCCAGCTGCTGTCAATGCGGCTTCGGAACAAGGAAGCGCTATGTCGCAGATGCAGAATGTCGAACGGCAGTTGCGCGAGATGATCCTGGGGCTCGAGATCGGTCCAGGCGAGAAATTGACCGAGCGTTGGATCGAAGGCCGCTTCGGCGCCTCGCGCACGCCCGTTAGGGCAGCACTTCTGCGGCTGGAGACCGAGGGGCTGGTGGGCAGGGATGGCCGCGGCTGGACGGTATCGCCCATCAACCTTGCCGAGCTCGAGCAGATCGCGGTCTATCGCGAAGCAGTCGAGGTCGCGGCTGTCCGACTGACATGCATGCATGCCGAAAGCAGCGCCATCGACGTCATCGAGGGGATGCTCGATTCCTGCGACGACAATACGCCGCGCGAGGAGTGGCATCGTGTCGGCATGGATTTTCACATCGAGCTGGCGCGCCTGTCGGGCAACGAATTTCTGTTCAGGGCCGTGCGCGATGCCATGACGCGCCTGTCGCGCGCTCGCTGGCTGGAAGTGCGTGACGAAGCGGCCCTTGGTCGCGCCTGGGCCGAACACCGAGCCATTCTGGCCGCGGCACGCCTTGGCGATGCCGATCAGGCAGCCCGCCTGCTTTCTGCCCACATCGTCGGCAGCCGCGACCGGCTTGTGACGTCGCTCGCCAACGACCGACGCGGCCTTCGCGCCAGGGGATTTGCCGTCGTGGCTGCTTAGCACCGCTATAGGGCAGGGCGCTCGCCGGCAAAAACAGGCGACGCCTCACGCCAAGCCCACTTTCGGCCTCGCTTCACGGACGCCGATGGCGTAAGAGCGGCGATGGAAAACAACCGATTTGAAACACCCGTGACCGTCAAGTCCGTCACGGCGGGAAGCACTCAGCTCTTGCGAACGGCCCGCGAGGCATCCGAATACCTCCTCAACAGCTGGCCCGGCAAGCGCAGTCCCAAGCATCGCGCGGCGCTGCAGGCCTGCCACGATGCGCTGGCCGGCGACAAGCCGGCCATGAACGCGCGGCGTGCCTTTATCGCCGCGGCGCGCGAAGTGGACGTTTTTGTCAGCGACAAGGCTCCTGCCTGACGCAGAGCCATTGGCTGGATTGAGGCAAGGCCCGCATATGCGGGCCTTTTGCCGTCATTCCGCCGTTTCGTTTTCGATCTCTGCCTCGGGCTTGGAACGTTCGCGCGCGGCAACCTTGGCCGCCAGCTTTTCTGCCTTCTTCGCCGCCTTCTGCCGGTCGCGTTCCTTGCGTTCCTGATCGTAGTTTGGTGCTCGCGCCATATCGGCTCCTTTTGACCTGCCTTGCGGCTCTGATCCTGCCTAGGAGCATTAGCCGTCAAACACAACAGCTGAAACGACAGTGCGCGTGCACGGCCCCGGAGATCCGTGGGGGCTTGCCAGATCGGCGCCATAATGATGTAGGAAACGCGGGGCGCCAGCGTATTTGAGAGCTGCCCGTTTGTTTTGACCAAGTGAATCATGGCCACAATTGCGCGGACGTCGGCACGGGTTTTCTACTATGCGCGAAACGTCGTGCGCGATGTCATTCCACAAGCCCTGTTCCGCCGCAGGCTGGCTGCTCGCCTCGAACAGGCCATGCTTTCCGACGAGGCGGCGCGGCGGCGGCTGAATGACTACAACAAGCTGCAGGATGGTTTCGCGCCAAGCGCCAATGCGGTGCGCATCAGCAAACTGCCCTTCACGCCTACCATGTACTATTACGACCTGAAGGAATTCGCCCGCTATTTCGATCCCGGATTCCTCATCGACGTCGAATTCGGCGACGTCAGGGACGTACCGAAGGTGCCGACGATCGTCAAGGATCGGCCGATCCGTGATGACGACCAGAACGCGGTCATCATGAAGCTCGACAAGTTCCGCCACTTCCAGATGCCGGCTGACGCCATCTCGTTCGCCGACAAGTTGCCTATGGTGGTCTGGCGTGGTGATCTCAACAATCCGATCAGGACACGGTTTCTGCAAGCGGTGCGCGACCTGCCATTCTGCGATGCCGGCTCGCACAAGCCGAACGCACCGGCCGAATACGCCAAGCCCTTTCTCAGCATCAGCCAGCACCAGCGCTACCGCTACATCGTCTCGCTGGAGGGCAATGACGTGGCGACCAACCTCAAATGGATCTTGAACTCGAAGTCGCTTTGCCTGATGCCGCCACCGACATACGAGACATGGTTTGCGGAGCGGCAGCTCGAGGCCAATGTCCACTATGTGCCGCTCGATCCGGATTTTGCCGATCTCAGCGAAAAGGTGCGCTATTTCGAACGGCATCCGGCGCAGGCCGAGCGCATCATCGCCGCAGCCAACGCCTATTGCCGGAAATTCTCCAATGAGCGGGACGAGCAGGCGATCTCCCTGCTCGTGCTCTACAAATATTTCGTGCTCAGCGGCCAGATCGAACCCGATCCCGAACTGTGGCGCTTCATCCAGGGCTAGCGCCTCCGCCTGGTGGTCAGATCACGCTACGGTCGAGAACCATGTCGGCGGGGCCGAAGCGATCCTTTGCCGTCAGTTGCTGGTGCCAATAGGGGTAGAGCACGGGCGGCCGGCTGACCGCGTCGAGGCGCTGGCGTTCCTCAGGGCTGAGCGCCAGGCTTGCGGCAGCGAGATTGTCCTTGAGCTGGGCATCGTTGCGGGCGCCGATCACCAGCGAGGAGACGGCGGGGCGGCCGAGCAGCCAGGCCAGCGCCACCTGAGCGGCCGATACGCCGCGAGCCTTGCCGATCTCGACCAGCACATCGACGATCCGCCAGAGCCGGTCCTCGTCGCGGATCGGCGGCTCGGACCAGCCAGCGAGTTGCCGTGCGGTCGGGCTGTCGCGGTGGTATTTGCCGGACAGCAGGCCGCCGGCGAGCGGGCTCCAGACCAGCGCGCCCAGTCCCTGGTCGACCGAGATCGGCAGCAGTTCATATTCCGCCTCTCGCGCCTCCAGCGTGTAGTGGATTTGCTGGGTGACGAAGCGCTGCTGGTGGCGGCTGTCGCTGATCGAGAGCGCCTTCATCACCTGCCAGCCGGACCAGTTGGAGCAGCCGATATAGCGCACCTTGCCCTGGTTGACCAAAGTGTCGAGCGCCGCGACCGTTTCCTCGACCGGGGTAAGCCCGTCCCACTGGTGGACGAAATAGATGTCGATGACGTCGGTCCTCAGCCGCTTCAGGCTCTTCTCGCATTCGCGGATCAGATGGTGGCGCGACAGGCCTTCGTCGTTCGGTCCGCTGCCGATCCGCATGCGCGCCTTGGAGGCGATGAGCACGTCGTTCCTGCGCTTGCCGCCGAGCGCTTCGCCGATGATCTCCTCCGACAGGCCGTTCGAATAGACATTGGCGGTGTCGATGAGGTTGATGCCGGCGTCGATGCACATGTCGATCATGCGCCTGGCTTCGGCAAGATCGCTGTTGCCGACCGCGGCGAAGGACCCGGTGCCGCCGAAGGTCATGGTACCCAAAGTCAGTGTCGAAACCTTCAGGCCGGAACGGCCAAGGGTGCGGTATTCCATGTCAGCCCTCGCGATTGCGTTGAATTGGGGCGGGGCCAAGGGGCAGCCCAGAATGCGAGCCGGGATTTGTAGGACAATTCGGCCGACTTGTCGCCATGCCATGGTGATGGATCGATTGGACATGGTAGACACCCCGGCTGTCGCTATCGCGCCCGGGCTGCAATAAAACCGTCACTGCCGGTCTATATTGAAGTCGGCTCAGGTGTTCCCTTTCCAGGCCGCCAGCCAGCAATTTGGGCGCCGTACGGGAACCGACGGGGCTTGCAAGCGGAGCAGTGCAAATGACTGAGCTAAGACAGAATTCTCCCGCCAAGGACTGGCTCGAAGCCGAGCTCGCCGACACGCTCGACGAAGACTATGAGCTCGAAATGTCGGAGCCGGCGCTGTCGATGGAGATCGCCAAGATCTACAAGAACGCGCATCCGCCTTCGATCGACCGCATGCAATATTTTCGCGACCTGATCACGCTGCAGTCCGAATTGATCAAGCTGCAGTCCTGGGTCGCCTACCACAAGAAGAAGCTGGTGGTGATTTTCGAGGGCCGCGACTCCGCCGGCAAGGGCGGCGTCATCAAGCGCATAACACAGCGGCTCAACCCGCGCATCTGCCGCGTCGTTGCGCTGCCGGCGCCGACCGAACGCGAGAAGTCGCAATGGTACTTCCAGCGCTATGTTCCGCATCTGCCGGCAGGCGGCGAGATCGTGCTGTTCGACCGCTCCTGGTACAACCGCTCCGGAGTCGAGCGGGTGATGGGCTTTGCCGATGCGGGTCAGGTCGAGGAATTTTTCCGCGACGTCCCCGAGTTCGAGCGGATGCTGGTGCGCTCGGGCATCACAGTGGTCAAATATTGGTTCTCGATCACCGACGAGGAGCAGCAGATGCGCTTCCTGATGCGCATCCATGACCCGATGAAGCAGTGGAAACTGTCGCCGATGGATCTGCAATCGCGCGTGCGCTGGGAGCAGTACACCAAGGCCAAGGAAGAGACCTTCGCCCGCACCAATATTCCCGAGGCGCCCTGGTTCATCGTCGAGGGCAATGACAAGAAGCGGGCGCGGCTGAACTGCATCGATCATCTGCTCAAGCAGATGCCGTATGAAGAGGTCCCGCACGAGGAGATCACGCTGCCGGAACGCGTCTTCAATCCCGAATACGAGCGCCAGACGCTGCCGCGCGAGCTTTACGTGCCGGAGAAGTATTGAGCGCCTTTTCATTCTCCCCGTGTCACGGGGAGGTGAGGAGTGGTCTGCGCAGCAGACGAAAAGCCAACTGCTTGGCTTTTCGAACAACGAACGCCGAAGGGCCGCGCTGGCGTTGATGAATTTATTGCCATCGGACGCTCTAACCTCCAAACGTCGGCGCCGCCACTCATTGCCCT
Source organism: Mesorhizobium sp. 131-3-5 (assembly GCF_016756575.1). Classification (NCBI taxonomy): domain Bacteria; kingdom Pseudomonadati; phylum Pseudomonadota; class Alphaproteobacteria; order Hyphomicrobiales; family Phyllobacteriaceae; genus Mesorhizobium; species Mesorhizobium sp. 131-3-5. The sequence continues at coordinate 4,895,913 of NZ_AP023254.1, read as the reverse complement.
GCCGGGCATTTCTCCCCGTGGAACGGGGAGAAAGTGGCTAACCCCGCTTGATCACCACATGCGTGGCAAGCGCCGTCGCCACCTGCTCGGTGCATTGATAGCCGAGCTTCAACATATCCAGGCCGGCGAAGAGGTGCTCGCCCTTGCCAAGCAGCACCGGCGAGATTGCCAGATGCATCTCGTCGATCAAGCTCTCCTGCAGATATTGCCGGATGGTGGCGACGCCGCCACCGATCCGCACATCCTTGCCGCCAGCCGCCGCCTTCGCCTGCTCGAGCGCCGAATGGATGCCGTCGGTCACAAAATAAAAGGTCGTCCCGCCTTCCATCGTGATGGGTGCCCGCGCGTGGTGCGTCAGCACGAAAGTCGGCACGTGGTAGGGAGGGTTGTCGCCCCACCAGCCTTTCCAGTTGTCGTCAGGCCATTCGCCGCGGATCGGCCCGAACATGTTGCGGCCGAGAATCCAAGCGCCGACATTTTCGAAACTGCGCTCCGCGAACCCATCGTTTACATCGGCGGTGCCGCCATCTTTTCCGAGCACCATCTTGCGGAAGGTGCGGGTGTCGACAAACCACTTGTGCAAGGATTCCCCGCCGATGCCGAGCGGATTTTGCAGATCTTGATCGGGACCGGCGCCATAGCCGTCGAGCGATAGGGTGAATGCGTTGACACGCAGCTTGGACATGAAAGCCTCCTCGATAACCAGTTGTATTTTGCAATCGGTTGTTGTTTAGCAAACCGGTTGCGAATTGCAAGCGCTATTTTCTAAGGCGAAAAGACACATACCCGGATCTCGCCGCCAAGCGGTGTCCCTATTGTTTCGTGATGATCGGTTCGGATGACAACCGGCCGCTGGGACGGCCGCCGATCGCCCAACCATGAAATGGATCAGAAGCATCCTCTGGAGGCGTCCGCCATACCTTCGGGCGAGGTGCGGCTGCCGGCCGCCTCCGGCCGTGCGGCTATCATAGCCGCGGCTGCCGGTTTTTGTCTGCTGGAATTCGAAAGAACCGCCGACCGGTCGAAAGACTGGTGACGTCTACTGAAAGGCTTTGCCGGGGAGGCCGGTCTACCCCTTCAGCATTTCGGCCACTTCGGGCGCGAAATAGGTCAGGATGCCGTCACAGCCGGCGCGCTTGAAGGCGAGCAGCGATTCCAGCATCGCCTTCTCGCCGTCGATCCAGCCATTGGCGCCCGCCGCCTTGATCATCGAATATTCGCCCGACACCTGGTAGGCGAAGGTCGGCATCTGGAACTCGTCCTTCAGCCGGCGGATGATGTCGAGATAGGGCAGGCCGGGCTTGACCATCAGCATGTCGGCGCCCTCGGCAATGTCCTGTTCGGCCTCGCGCACCGCCTCGTCCGAATTGGCGTGGTCGATATAATAGGTCTTCTTGTCGCCCTTGAGCAGGCCGGCGGTGCCGACCGCCTCGCGATAGGGGCCGTAGAAGGCCGAGGCGAACTTCGTCGCATAGGACATGATCGCGACGTCCTGAAAGCCGTTGGCATCGAGCGCGTCGCGGATGGCGCCGATGCGGCCGTCCATCATGTCGGATGGCGCGATGATGTCGGCGCCGGCCGCTGCCTGGATGACGGCCGCCGCCGCGACCTGTTCGACCGTTTCGTCGTTGACGATGATGCCGTCGCGCAGGATGCCGTCATGGCCGTGGCTAGTGAACGGGTCGAGCGCGGCGTCGGTGATGATGCCGATCCCGGGCACCGCGTCCTTGATCGCACGGGTGGCGCGGTTGATGATGTTTTCCGGATCGAGAATGTGCGAGCCGGTCTGGTCGCGCAGGGCCAGTTCGACATTGGGGAAGGTGGCGAGTGCCGGAATGCCGAGCTTGGCCGCGCGTTCGGCCTCCTTGACGGCAAGATCGACCGACAGGCGGAAGACACCCGGCATGGCGGCGATCGGCTCGCGTACGTTCCTGCCCTCGACAACGAAGATCGGCCAGATCAGGTCGTCGACCGAAAGCCGGTTCTCCTGTACCAGGCGGCGCGACCAGTCGGCCTTGCGCATGCGGCGCAGACGGCGGCTGCCGGTCACGTCGTCGACGCTGCGCGCGCCGGCTGGCTTTGTCGGGGTGAATTTGTTCATGGCCAATACTCCGGATCAGCGGGTTTTACCACGAGCCCTTGCCGCTGACCAATGCGACACGATTGTGCCAGGCCGAAGTCGCCAATCTCCGCCTTGTAGGCCGATGCTCGGCAAAGCAGAGATGGGCGCGTCCCGCCATATCTATCCGGTCAGGGCTGGCCATTACCCGAAAGAATCTGCGCAGCGCCTCCGATTGCCACGCGGAACGCCTCGTCGAAGCTGACGCCACGCACCTGCCAGCGATAGGTCTTGCCGTGATCGGCGAGGCGCCAATCGGCGATCCAGCCGAGATCCTTGTCGCTCCAGACGATGCTGCCGGCGAGCGCTTGCGCGCCACGGGCCTGTTTGGCCAGCAGATCCAGCCTTGCCATGTCGTCGGTGCGCAGCCCTTTTTCGTCCAGCTCGGCCAGCTGTACCGCCTTCGGAAATACGACATGCATCAACAGCGGATCGGTGGCATTGACGAAAGACTCGCGCATCGTCTTGCCACGCTCTTCCTCGGCGCTGAGCGCGAAATGCCTCGCGCCCTGTTCGACGGTGAGAAAGACGGCGAGCGTTGGCCGCTCGCCAAGCCAGGGCTTGCTGCCGAGCTGTGCGAGCAGCTTGTCGACCGTGGTGGGCTTGTAGAGACAGGTCAGATCATGCGGCCGGTCATGCGTGCCTTGCTCGTCATGGATCGGAATGCCCTCCAGCCGGTCGTGGTAGCGGAAGGCGTCGACAAAATCGCCGGCCTTGTCGCGCAGAGCCGCCATTTCGGGTTTCTCCAGCAGGCGTTGATCGCCTGAAACCCTGACCAGGACCCGGTCCAGGCAATCCTTGAAGCCTATCCGGCGGTTCACCTCGCCCTGGCCGGTGACGATGGTCCGAGACTGGTAGAGATCGTCGGTCGTGATGGCGAATGCAGCACGCGGTGCAAAGCCGGTTGTCACAAGTACGACCGTCAAAAGCACGGCACGAAGAAATCCGGGCATGGCCAACTGTTCTCCGACGCCGTCTGCGCGCGATATCGGCGCGTCGCTTGCAACGGCGGCGATCTTCGTAGCATCGGCCGGCGCCAGTCGCCAAGACCACGGTGCACAGGCTGCTGCCATTGACGCACCCATGCGGCGCCTTTAGCACTTCAGTCCCGCAGGCGCGGGGGAGGGATTCTCTGGCGATGGATTTTGATGGAGGCGACGAAATTCGCTTCGAGCGCTCGGGCAGGGCCGGTGTCGTCACGCTGACGCGGCCGCAGGCGCTCAATGCCGTCACCCATCGCATGGTCAGGGCGCTGGGCAAGGCCCTGCATGCCTGGGAGTGCGACGATGGCGTGGACGTCGTCCTGGTCAAGGCCGAGGGCAGGGCGTTTTCGGCCGGAGGCGACATCCTGCACATTTATGAAGCCGGCCGGGCTGGAAAGCCGCCGGTCGAGTTCTTCGCCGACGAGTATAGGCTCAACGCCCACATCAACAGCTTCAAGAAACCCTATGTGGCGCTCATCGACGGCATCGTCATGGGCGGCGGCGTCGGCATTTCCTTTCACGGCTCGCACCGGGTGATGACCGAGAATGCCCAGTTCGCCATGCCGGAGGTCGGCATCGGCTTTTTCCCGGATGTCGGCGCCAGTCATTTGCTGCCCGACCTTGGTGGCTCCTTCGGCATGTACCTGGCCCTGACCGGCAACCGCATCCGCTATGGCGATGCGCTGTGGTCGGGGCTGGCCACCCACACCATCAAGGCCGAGGACCAGGCCAGCTTTCTTGATCGGCTGGTGCTGACCGGCGATCCGGAATCGGTGCTGCGCGGTTTCTTCGTCCCGGCAAAGCGGGAGACCGACAGGGCGGCGCTGGAAGCGATCTCTCGCCATTTCGCTCAGCCGTCGCTGCAGGATGTCATCGACAGTCTTGACCGCGCGGCGGGCACCGACGAATTCGCGGCAAAGACGCTGGCGACGATGCGCACGCGCTCGCCCACCAGCCTTCGCGTCGCCTGGCGGCAGATCAGCGCCGGGCAGACCTTGTCGATGGACGAGTGCATGAAGATGGAGTTCCGCATCCTCAACCGCATGGTTGCAGGCCACGATTTCTACGAAGGCATCCGCGCCGCCATCATCGACAAGGGGTCGAAGCCGCAATGGCGGCCGGCAACGCTCGACGCGGTCGGCGAGGCGGATGTCGAGGCCTATTTCGCCCCGCTCGGCGAACGGGAACTCCTGCTATGAGCGAGGTGACGTCGAGACGCGTCGTGCTGCAGCCCTCGACGGTCGAGGTGATCTTCGCCTGGTTCCAGCGCGTCATCGCCGGCTACTGCCTGCTGTTCGGCATCCTGTACTGGATCAAGCTGATCGGCTTCTATCCCGGCCCGCTGTGGCGCTTCGACCTGATGCCGGTGCATTGGCAGGTGGCGGCGGTGATGCTCGCCGTTTTTTTCCCCTTTGCCGCGGCGGGGTTGTGGATGCTGGCCTCGTGGGGCCCGGTGATCTGGTTCATCTGCGCGGTCACCGAGACCGTCATGTATGCCGGTTTTCCCGAGCTTTTTGGCCATCGGCCGCTGATCGTCGTCTCGCATGCGGCGGTGGCGCTGCTCTACATCGTCTTTCGCGTCGTCATCTGGCTGCAGAAACGCCCCGTCCGGCACTAAGCCATTGAGGCCGTTGACGACTTGGCAAACGACCGGATTGAGCCCTGCGATAAGTGCCTAAGCCTTTAGGTTAATTATCCTTACTCGGGTGACCGTTCGTTAAGCCTCTTCCGAAACCTCTTACCGGTAAGCTCTTGTTAGCCCTAGCGTTTAAGTCGAATTTTATGAGTATTCGATAGTGTCGCGATCAAGGTGAAAAACAAAAAATCACCAGGGCGACAAACGAGAGGCAAAGACAATGATCAATTCGCGTCCGGCGGCGAAGACCGCCAACGTTTCCGACGATCGCCGCGAGGCTATCCGTTCGCTGTACATGGAATCGCTGCAGCTGGTCGAGCGGCTGCACCGCCGTCTGCTTGATGTCATCAAGGACGAATTCGACCGCAATGGCCGTTCCGACATCAATGCCATCCAGGCGCTGCTGCTCTTCAACATCGGCAATTCCGAGCTGACCGCCGGCGAACTGCGCTCGCGCGGCTACTATCTCGGCTCGAACGTCTCCTACAATCTGAAGAAGCTGGTCGATCTCGGCTTCATCAACCACCAGCGCTCGCGCATCGACCGCCGTTCGGTCCGCGTTTCGCTGACCCCGAAGGGCAATGAGGTGGCCGACGTCGTCGCCGGTCTCTACGAGCGCCATGTCGGCTCGATCGAGCAGGTCGGCGGCATCAACACCGACGAGTTCAAGCAGATGAACCGCGCCTTGCAGCGGCTCGACCGCTTCTGGAACGACACCATCGCCTACCGGATGTAAGCCATCCACGAACGGCAGCCGTGCCGCAGAAGCACGGCCCGAACAGCGACCTTCAGTCAGGGGCCGGTGCCGAAAGCACCGGCCCTTTTTCTGATCACGGACAGCCGGCCAGCAGTTGGCGTGGCCGTCGCTTGACCGATGCAGCACTTGGAGCCGTGAGCGGCGAGTTCCGCCGCGCACTTTGCTTTCGCCTCCACAATGCTAGTGTCGCCGTACAAGGGGGCATGATGGGTCGGAGCAGCTGCTGCAAAATCTGTTCGGTTGCCGCGGTGCTCTTGGCGGCATCGGCGATGGCTTTCGCGCAGGAATGGTGGAAAGATTCCTTCGCCATCGAAGGCAGCAGCCCGTGCGAGAACAATGATTCCAGGGTAACCTTCACCGACAAATCGGCGGACATGTGGGAAGTTGGGTGCACCCTCGACAGGGTCCAGAAGCTCAGGGGCCTGGACGCCGTCATCCTGGACATGACCTGCTCGGATGATGAGCAGAGTGTCGAGAAGCGACGCGCGCTGTTGCTCAAGCTCGATGACAACAAGATATTGCGGTATCCCGAGTACCAGGTGCTGCAACGGTGTTCGGAACTGGAAGCCAAGACCAACCCAGGGCCCTAGCCGTCTGCGCGGATGAAACGTCGCGGTTCCTGCGCTTGGCGCCCCGGCCCTGACGATGCCCGACAGGGCGGCTTCGATACCGAAAAACCACGCCCCTTTCATTTCGCCATGCCGGGCGGCGCAAATTGCGGGCCAAGGCCACGTTGCCGCCATATTCCAATGGGACCGAGGATGCCGGTGAAGCTGCGGTCAAGGCCATGTGTTCACCTGGAACCGGACGGTGCGTCACGCGTTTGTGGCCGAACCGATGCGGACATGGTTGGCTAATTGTTAAGATTGCCAACTTTAGAGTGCGGGCAAAATCGCCCCTGATCGAATGCTACAAGAATGTCTGGAACGTCCATGAGAACCAGCCGCCGCTTTTTCCTTTCCGGAGCCTCGTTGCTCGCCGCCACCATGGTGGCCGGCCGCGCGAGCGCGCAGGACGTGATCGGGGATATCCTGAAATCCTCGGCCCGCGGCAATTGGGACGACCAGTTCGATGCCCGCGCCAGCGAAGGCGGCAAGGTGGCCTCGACACTGCCGATCTTCAGCACGCAGACCGTTGCGTTTACCGAGCAGGCGGTCGCGCAGTATCAGAACATTGTCGGGCAGGGCGGCTGGGTAGAGGTTCCCGCGACCAAGAAACTGGAACTCGGCGTCGATGACCCGGATGTCGTCCCGCTGCGCAAGCGGCTTATCGTCTCTGGCGACCTGTCGCAGAGCGCCGGCATTTCGACGGCCTTCGATTCCTATGTCGACTCGGCCGTCAAGCGCTTCCAACTGCGCCATGGCTTGCCGGCTGACGGTTCCATGGGCAAATACACCTATGCGGCGATGAATGTTTCGGCGCAGGTCCGGCTTGGCCAGCTGCAGACCAATTTGCAGCGGCTGAAGGAGAAGGCCGGCACGCTCGGCAGCCGCTATGTGCTGGTCGACATTCCGGCCGCACAGATCGAAGCCGTCGAGAATGACCGTGTCGTGCTCCGCCACACCGCTATCGTCGGCAAGATCGATCGCCAGACGCCGATCGTCAATTCCAAGATCAACGAGATCATCGTCAACCCATACTGGAACGCGCCGGTCTCGATCGTGCGCAAGGACATCATTCCGCTGATGCGGAAGGATCCCAACTATCTGAAGAACAGCCATATCCGCCTGTTCGCGCCGGATGGCAGCGAAGTCGATCCGATGAATGTCGACTGGTCGACGGATGATGCGGCCAAGTACCGGTTCCGCCAGGATCCCGGTTCGGAAAACGCCATGGCGTCGGTCAAGATCAACTTCCCGAGCCCGGACGGCGTCTACATGCACGACACGCCGCAGCAGAGCCTGTTCGGCAAGATGATGCGCTTCGATTCCTCGGGCTGCGTGCGCGTCCAGAACGTGCGCGATCTCGTCACCTGGATCCTGCGCGACACGCCCGGCTGGGACCGTCAGCATTTCGAGGCGGCGATCAAGACCGGCCAGAACACGCCGATCCAGGTCACCAACCCGGTGCCGGTGCACTTCCTCTATCTCTCGGCCTGGTCGACCGGACCCGGCGTCGTCCAGTTCCGCGACGACGTCTACGCTTTGGACGGCGCCAGCGAACTGCAGATTACCTCTTCGCTCTAAAAGACTGATAATTCTGACGAAAGGCCGCCCGAATGGGCGGCCTTTCGTTTGTGGATCGTTAGATCAGTTGCTGGTTGACCAGCCGCGCCACCGCCTTTGTGATGCCGGCCATACGGTCTGCTGCCCCATCGGTCACTGCCGTCCCGGCGCTGTCTGGACGCGAGACCGGCGATTGCGCATGGTTCGTTAAACAGCCGGAATCGCGCCATGCAAGCCGCCATCTTCGTCCTCGTCGTGTTGGTCTTCGTCGCCGTTTCAGGCGCGCTGGTGCGCCTGGTGCGGGTGCCGCTGCCGGTCCTGCAGATCGCCATAGGTGCTGCCCTTGCCTGGCCGGTGCGCGGCATCCATGTCGAGATCGATCCGGAACTGTTCCTACTGGTGTTCATTCCGCCGCTGCTCTTCAGCGATGCTTTCGGCGCGCCCAAGCGCGAGCTGATGGCACTGCGCGGGCCGATACTCGACCTTGCCATCGGCCTCGTCTTCTTCACCATTGTCGGTTTCGGCTATGCCTTGCACTGGCTCGTGCCGAGCATTCCGCTGGTCGTTGCCTTCGCGCTCGCGGCCGTGCTGTCGCCGACCGATGCGGTGGCCGTCTCCTCGATCGTCGACAGGAACGTCGTCCCGGCGCGGCTGATGCACATTCTGGAAGGCGAGTCCCTGCTCAACGATGCGTCGGGCCTGGTCATGTTCCGCTTTGCCGTCGCGGCGGCATTGACCGGCAGTTTTTCCTTTGCCGCCGCTTCGCTGAGTTTTGTCTACGCCGTGGCGGTCGGTATCCTCGCCGGCGTGGCGGCCTTGTTCGTCGCCGCCAAGGCGCTGCAACTGTTGAACCGCATAGGCGGCGTGCCGGCCGAGGCGCAGGTGCTGATCACCATTCTGCTGCCCTTCGTCGCCTATCTCGGCGCCGAGCATTTCGGGGCCTCGGGCATCCTGGCCGCGGTGACCGCCGGTCTCTTGACCGGGAGCACCGGGATATTCCGCTTTCTCGGCGTCTCGGCGCGCATGCAGACGATCTCGCTCTGGACGACGTTTTCCTTCGTCTTCAACGGCGCGCTGTTCATCGTGCTTGGCCTGCAGCTTCCCGAAATCATTCGCAAGGTGCCGCCCGAACTGTCCAGCCGCCATTGGCTTCTGGAGCCGGTCCTGACGGTTCTGCTGCTGACCCTTTGCCTGATCGCGCTCCGCTTCGTCTGGATCTGGATTGGCGACATCACAGCGGGTTATGCGGCGCGGCTCGGCAAGCGGCAGGCCGAACCGTTCGGCCTGCGGGTGCGGCTCGCCGGATCGGTTGCGGGCGTGCGCGGCGCCATCACGCTGGCCGGCATATTGTCGCTGCCGCTGGCCCTCCAGGACGGTTCGCCATTCCCCGCGCGCGACCTGGTCATCTTCCTCGCCGCCGGCGTCATCATCTGTTCCTTGGTCATCGCCAGCCTGGCGTTGCCGGTGATCGCGCGCGGCCTGGTCGAGCCCGGCGAAGACGCCGGCGCCGCCGAGGAACGCATGGCGCGTGTCGGCGCGGCGAAGGCGGCGATCGCCCACCTCGAAAGCATCGCGCAGACCGATGAAGAGGAGGGCGATGTGCCAGGCCTCAAGCTCGCTGCCGCCAACGGCATTGTCGCTGCCTACCGGCGCCGCATCGCGGCGTCCGACGAGGCCGATGAGGCGCGCGCCGAGGTGCGCGAGGCGGGAAGGCTGGAGATCGATCTGAGGCTCGCCGGCATCGCCGCCGAGCGTGACGCCTTGCGCGCCATGCTTCGCCGGGGCGAGATCAACGACCACACAGCGCGGGCGCTGTTCACCGAGATCACCCTGACAGAAGCCCTTTTGAACGGCAGGCAGACACGGAAATAGCACCGGCGGTGCTCAGCGGCCGCGGATTTGCAGTCTCTGCCGCAAACCGGCCAGCAAATTTCGCGCCGCAAACGTGGCGGGTCGAAAACAACTGTGTTAATGGCGCGGCAATGCGTGTCGCCCAAAAGTGTGCAGCGGTTTTGGGGCAACGATAAGCATAAGCAAATTGCCCCGAACCGGAGGATTTCAGGCCATGGCAACAGCAGCGGCAGCGTCGAACAAATTCGAATCCTTCTTCGAAACCACGCTGGAAGACGCCGATCCGGAGATTTTCGGCGCCATCCGTAACGAGCTTGGCCGCCAGCGTCATGAGATCGAGCTGATCGCCTCGGAAAACATCGTTTCCCGTGCGGTGCTCGAGGCGCAGGGGTCGATCATGACCAACAAATACGCCGAGGGCTATCCGGGCAAGCGCTACTATGGCGGCTGCCAGTTCGTCGACGTGGCCGAGGAACTGGCCATCGAGCGGGCGAAGAAGCTGTTCGGCTGCAATTTCGCCAACGTCCAGCCGAACTCCGGCAGCCAGATGAACCAGGCGGTGTTCCTGGCGCTGCTGCAGCCCGGCGACACCTTCATGGGCCTCGACCTCAATTCCGGTGGCCATCTCACCCACGGCTCGCCGGTCAACATGAGCGGCAAGTGGTTCAAGGTTGTCTCCTACGGCGTGCGCAAGGAAGACCATCTGCTCGACATGGACGCGATCGAGAAGACCGCGCATGAGACCAAGCCGAAGCTGATCCTGGCTGGCGGCACCGCCTATTCGCGCATCTGGGACTGGAAGCGCTTTCGCGAGATCGCGGATGCGGTCGGCGCCTACCTGATGGTCGACATGGCGCATATTGCGGGCCTGGTCGCCGGCGGCGTGCATCCCTCGCCATTGCCGCACGCCCATGTGGTGACGACCACCACGCACAAGTCGCTGCGCGGCCCGCGCGGCGGCATGATCCTGTGCAACGACGAAGACATCGCCAAGAAGATGAACTCGGCGGTGTTCCCCGGCCTGCAGGGCGGCCCGCTGATGCATGTCATCGCCGCCAAGGCGGTAGCCTTCGGCGAGGCGTTGAAGCCGAGCTTCAAGGTCTATGCCGAGAGTGTGGCCGCCAACGCCAAGGCGCTGGCTTCGAGCCTCAAGGAGACGGGCCTCGACATCGTCTCCGGCGGCACCGACAACCATCTGATGCTGGTCGATTTGCGCCCCAAGAACGCCACCGGCAAGCGCGCCGAGGCAGCCCTTGGCCGCGCCAACATCACATGCAACAAGAACGGCATTCCCTTCGACCCGGAAAAGCCCTTCGTCACCTCGGGCGTGCGTCTCGGCACCCCGGCCGGCACCACGCGCGGCTTCGGCCAGGCCGAATTCCGCGAGATCGGCAAGCTGATCGCCGAAGTGCTGGATGGTCTCAAGGTCGCCAATTCGGACGAGGGCAATGCCGCGGTCGAGGCGGCGGTCAAGGCCAAGGTCGTGGCGCTGACCGATCGGTTTCCGCTCTATCCCTATCTCGGCTGACATCCTTATCGATTGACCAGGCGCGAAGCGTCATCTTTTATCCGCCGGCGGTGCGCCACCCCTGATCGGGTGGCGCATGGAACTGGAGAAACGATGATGCGCAATTTTCGTATCGCCTTGCTCGGCGCTGTGGGATGGCTGGCCGTCTGTGGACCTGCTTCGGCGCAGACACAGCCCGCTCCGGACATGCCTTTCACAAGCACCTTCGGCCGATGGACAACCATGGTCGATACACTCGATACCGGCCAGGATGCGCACAAGACCTGCGCGGCTTCGACGGCGTTCTACGATGCGAGCGGCAATTCGGGTACGCTGACCTTGTCGATCTCGACCGGCGATGCGCTGCCGCCTAATGCCTATCCGGCCATCATGCTCACCGTCGACAACAAGCAACTGCCGACCGGCAAGAAGATCGCGGCGACGTTCGGCGATCCCGGGGTCAAGGTTTCGGCAACGGTCTATTCCAACGATGCCGGCATCGGCCGTCCGAGCTGGACGGTCGACAATCAGGCCAAGACCAGTCTCGCGCTACTGCGAGCCATGCGTCAGGTCGTCTCGCTCGACGTGACTTTCGGCAAGCAGGCCTTCGCCAGCATCCCTATGGACGGCTTCACCAAGGCCTACCGCAACCTCGGGACGTCTTGCGGCTTCCCGACCAAGGACGTCGCGCCGTGACGGCCTGGTCGCGGTAGGGACCGCGGATGGACATCGTCTGGAAGGGTGTGGTCGGCGGGCTGGTGACGGCGCTGATCGTCTGGGCGTCCAAACGGGGCAATGTCCTGCCAGGTATCCTGCCGCTGGCGCCGACCTTTGCCGTCATTGCCTTGCTCGCCGTCGGCGCCAAAGGCGATCCGGGCGGTTTTCGCGATGCCTGCCTTGCCGGAATGAAGACAATTCCCGCCTATCTTGCCTTCCTCGGCGCCTGCTGGTTGTTCATAGACAAGGTCGACTATCGCCTGGCTGTTGCCGGCGGCATCGCCGTCTGGCTGGTTGCCGCGCTGGCAATCTTCCTCGCGCCTCGCTATCTCTGATGCTGCAGTCCGTTGAAGAGACGCAACGGCTTCAATCCCGGTCGGAAAGGCTCTAAGCCTTTCGCCTCACCAGATTCGCGAACCCAAGGCTCTCCATGCGCTGTCCCTATTGCCAGTCCGAAGATACGCAGGTGAAGGACTCGCGCCCCGCCGAAGATGGCGCGGCGATCCGCAGGCGGCGTATCTGCCCCGATTGCGGTGGCCGGTTCACCACCTTCGAGCGCGTCCAGTTGCGCGATCTGGTCGTGGTCAAGAAGTCGGGCCGGAAAGTGCCGTTCGACCGCGACAAGCTGCTGCGCTCGGTCGAGATCGCGGTGCGCAAGCGCAATGTCGATCCCGAACGCATCGACCGCGCGGTGACCGGCATCGTGCGCCAGCTCGAAAGCTCCGGCGAGACGGAAGTGGCCTCCGGCGAGGTCGGCCGGCTGGTCATGGAGGCGCTGAAGTCGCTCGACGACGTTGCCTATGTGCGTTTTGCCTCGGTCTACCGCAATTTCCGTGAGGCCAAGGATTTCCATGAACTCCTGGGCGAGTTGAAGGGCGACGAAGACAAGAGTGAAGAGGACGCCGGCTGAGCATGGCAGCATCGCAACTGAGCGAGGCCGAACAAGCGGCCCTTGATCGTCGTTTCATGGCCGCCGCCTTGCGGCTTTCGCGCAGGAATGCCGGCCGCACCTCCACCAACCCTTCTGTCGGCACGCTGATCGTGCGCGATGACGGCGAGGGGCCGATGATCGTCGGTACCGGTGTCACCGCCATTGGGGGCCGGCCGCATGCCGAGACCGAGGCGTTGGCCGAGGCCGGCGAGCTCGCGCGTGGTGCCACCGCCTATGTCACGCTGGAACCTTGCGCCCATCACGGCCGCACGCCGCCTTGCGCCAATGCCCTGGTCAATGCCGGCATTGCGCGCGTCGTAGGGGCTGCCAGCGATCCGGATCCGCGTGTCTCCGGCAAGGGCTATGCCATCCTGCGCGCCGCCGGCATCGAGGTGGTGGAGAAGGTGCTGGCCACGGAAGCCGCCGAGCAGATGGCAGGCTATTTGATTCGATCTCTGCGAAAACGCCCGGAAGTGACGCTGAAGCTTGCGCTTTCGAGCGACGGCAAGATCGGCAGGAAAGGCGCCGGCCAGGTTGCGATCACCGGCGAGATCGCGCGTCGCGATGTCTATCTGATGCGCGCGGAGTCCGACGCCATCCTGATTGGCATAGGCACGGCGCTGGAAGACGATCCGGCGCTGACTGTGCGACTGCCGGGGCTGGAAAACCGTTCGCCGGCGCGCATCATCCTCGATCGCCAGATCCGGCTGCCGGAAGCCTCGAAGCTGGTTTCCGGTGTCGACCGCGTGCCGCTCTATGTCGCTGCGTGTCTTGAGGCCGATCCGCACCGTCGCGCTGCACTCGAACGCGCCGGCGTACGCTTCATCGGCACGGAAACCCATGACGGCGTCGTCGCCTTGCCGGAACTGCTCGAAGACCTGGCGGCGCTTGGCATGGCCAGCGTGCTGGTCGAGGGCGGCGCCCAGGTCGCCAAGGCATTCCTCGACGAGGATCTGGTCGACCGCATCTTGTTGTTCCAGGGGCCGGAGGCGATCGGCGAGGATGGCATTGCATCGCCCGTTGATTCAGACCATATCCCGGCAGGCTTCCGCAAACTGCGCGAGATGCGCTTCGGCGAGGACAGCTACGCCGAATGGGTAAGGGACCTCTAGAGCCGGATGATTTCAGGTCTGTTCGACCTGAAATCTGAATCCGGCTCTAAATCAAAGAGATAGAGCATGATGTCGTCCGAAAACCGCTTCACACTTTTCGGCATCATGCTCTAGGGATCAGCATCGATGTTTACCGGAATTGTCACCGATATCGGCACCGTCGCGGCTATCAATCCGCTCAGCGAAGGCGTCGGCTTGCGCATCGATACCGCCTATGACCCCGAAACCATCGCCATCGGCGCCTCGATTTCCTGCGGCGGCGTATGCCTGACGGTCACGGCGCTGCCCGAACATGGCTCGAACGCGCGCTGGTTCGAGGTCGAGGCCTGGGAAGAGGCCTTGCGGCTGACCACGGCTTCGAGCTGGAAATCCGGCAGCAAGGTCAATCTCGAACGGGCGCTGAAGATCGGCGATGAGCTCGGCGGCCATATCGTGTCGGGCCATGTCGACGGCACCGCCGAGATCGTCGAGCGCAAGGACGAGGGCGACGCGGTGCGCTTCACGCTCGAGGCGCCGCGCCATCTGGCCAAATTCATCGCGCCAAAGGGCTCCCTCGCACTCGACGGCACGTCGCTCACCGTCAACAAGGTCGAGGGCACCCGCTTCGACGTGCTGTTGATCCACCACTCGCTGACCGTGACCACCTGGGGCGAGCGCAAGCTCGGCGACCGCGTCAATCTCGAGATCGACACCATGGCCCGCTACGCCGCGCGGCTGATCGAGGCGGCGAAAGAGGGGCTCTAGCAAGTCTGCCGAACCGGCCGGTCCAACGCGTCTGGCACCCTCCAGCAATCTTCTGCTTGCGATCAATCTGGCTTCGGCCTAAGTCACCGGCAACCCCCCGGAGACTTTTATGGCTGGTACATCCCAACACGGCAAAGCCTTCATTCGTCCGAAGGCGAAGGCGCATCTGCTGATTGTCGAAGCGCGCTTTCACGACGACCTTGCCGACGCGCTGCTCGACGGCGCGACGAGCGCGCTCGAGGAAGCGGGCGCGACTTACGACGTCGTCACCGTTCCAGGTTCGCTCGAAATTCCCGCAGTGATCACCTTCGCGCTGGATGGCGCGGCGGAAGGCGGCACAAATTACGATGGTTTTGTCGCGCTCGGCACGATCATCCGTGGCGACACCTATCACTTCGATATCGTCGCCAATGAATCCAGCCGCGCGCTGATGGACCTGTCCGTGCAGGACTCGGTCTGCGTCGGCAACGGCATCCTGACCACCGAGAACGATGCGCAGGCATGGACGCGGGCCAAGCGCTCGGAAGGCGACAAGGGTGGCTTTGCCGCGCGTGCGGCGCTGACCATGATCGCGCTCAAGGAACAATTGGGAGCGCGATCGTGAGCGAACCCGCTTCGCCCGGACAGCCCACTGTGCGCCATGCCAACAAGCGTGGCGCGGCCCGTCTGGCCGCCGTGCAGGCGCTCTATCAGATGGATGTCGCCGGCAGCGGCGTCTTCGAGATCACCGCCGAATATGAGGCGTTCCGGCTTGGCAAGGAAGTCGACGGCGCGCTTTATCGCGAGGCGGACGCCCAATGGTTCCGCGCCATCCTGACCGGCGTCGTCGAGAACCAGAAAACCATCGATCCAGTCATCCGCCAGGCGCTGACCGATGATTGGCCGCTGTCGAGGCTCGATTCGACGCTGCGCGCCATTATGCGCGCTGGCGTCTATGAATTGATGAAGCGCGAAGACGTGCCGGTGGCGGTCATCGTTTCGGAATATGTCGACATAGCCAAGGCCTTCTACGAGGAAGACGAGCCGAAGCTGGTCAATGCCGTGCTCGACCGCGTGTCACGCCGGGTGCGCGGCGAGGGGCGCGGCAAGGACGCATCGTGACGGCTATCGCCATTGAGACGGGCAGGGAGGCGCGGCGCACCGCGCTGATTCTCGCCGCCTCACAGGCGATCATCGGCTCGGCGGCGCCCATCGCCATTTCGATGGGCGCGCTGGCTGGCCAATACCTGCTCGGTGCCGACAAATCGCTGGCGACGGCGCCGATCACCGGCTTCAATGTCGGTGTCGCTCTCGGCGCCTTACCCGCCGCGGCCATTATCCGCCACCTGGGCCAGCGGGGCGGCTTCATGACCGGGACTGTCGTCACCGCGCTTGGCGGTCTGATTGCCACGCTGGCGCTTTTCCACGGTAGTTTCTGGTTGTTCGCGTTCGCGTTGCTGGTGATCGGCATCGGTGGAGCCTTCGTCCAGCAATTCCGCTTCGCTGCCGCCGACAATGCGCCGCCGCAGTTCAAGGCGCGCGCCATCTCCTTTGTGCTGGCCGGCGGCATTATCACCGCCATCCTCGGGCCACAGATCGTCATCTTCACCCGGGAACTGTTCGCACCGGTGATGTTTGCCGGATCGTTCGCCTCCATCCTGCCGCTGGCAGCCGTGGGCGCGATTATCCTGTCGTTTCTGCGCCTGCCGGCGAAGGCGGCGAGCAAGGTTGACGTTTCCGGCGGCGATGCCAGGCCCCTGTCCGAAATCGTCACCAAGCCGCGCTTCGTCGCCGCACTGTTCTGCGCCGTCGGCAGTTATGCGCTGATGAGCTTCGTGATGACCGGCGCGCCGCTGGCCATGGTCGGCTGCGGCCTGTCGGAGGACGATGCGACGCTTGGCATTTCCTGGCACGTCATGGCGATGTTCGCGCCGAGCTTCTTCACCGGCTCGCTGATCCATCGCTTCGGCGCCGAGCGCATCGTCGCCATCGGCCTGATCCTGCTCATCGGCTGTGCTGCCGTTGCCTTGTCGGGCCTGGCGCTGTGGCAATTCTGGACGTCGCTGATCCTGCTCGGCCTTGGCTGGAATTTCGGCTTCATCGGCGCCACCGCCATGGTCGCGGCCAGCTACCGGCCGTCGGAAAAGGGCAAGGTGCAGGGGTTCCACGACTTCGTCCTGTTCGGCTCCGTCGCCTGCGCGTCGCTGCTGTCGGGCATGGTCTACAACGCTTGGGGTTGGGAGATGCTGAACTGGATGATCTTTCCGGTCACAGTTCTGTGCTTCGTGGCCCTCGGCGCGCTCAAGTTGACGGCCCCGCGCAACGCGCGCACCTGATCCCTGAACTGCTGTCGAGCTGACATGATGCTGTCAGGATTGCTTCGGTTGAATTTGCCGATCTGAAACAAAATTATTGCGTCTGTGCCTATTGTTATGAAACCGTGTGCCCCGACTGGCCGTTGAAGCCATGCTCATATGCGGCCGCCGCATTCCGGTTCACAGCAAAGGGTTTTCACAATGTTTTCAGTCAAGGGTTTCGCCGGCGCGGCATTGGCGCTGGCCATCACGGCAACTTCCGCCAGTGCTCAGGTGGTCGTCTCTTCGAAGATCGATACCGAGGGTGGCGTGCTCGGCAACATCATCCAGCTCGTTCTCAACGCCAACAACATCAAGACATCGGACCGCATTCAGCTCGGCGGCACGCCGGTGGTGCGCAAGGCGATCACCGCCGGCGAGATCGACATCTATCCCGAATACACCGGCAACGCCGCCTTCTTCTTCGAGAAGGCCGATGACCCGGTCTGGAAGGACGCCGCCAAGGCCTATGAGACGGCCAAGAAGCTCGACTACGACGCCAACAAGATCGTCTGGCTGTCGCCGGCGCCGGCCAACAACACCTGGGCGATCGCCCTGCGCAAGGAAGTGACGGACCAGAACAAGCTCGTCACGCTTTCGGACTTCGGCAAATACGTCGCCGGCGGCGGCAAGGTGGTGCTCGCGGCTTCCGCCGAGTTCGTCAATTCGGCGGCCGCCCTTCCGGCCTTCCAGACCACCTACGGCTTCACGCTGAAGCCGGACCAGCTGATCACGCTTTCGGGCGGTGACACGGCGGCGACCATCGCCGCGGCCGCCAACCAGACCAGTGGCGCCAACGCCGCCATGGTCTACGGCACCGATGGCGGCATCGCGCCATCCGGCCTTGTCGTGCTTGAGGACGACAAGGGCGTTCAGCCGGTCTACCAGCCGGCGCCGATCATCCGTGAATCCGTACTCAAGCAACATCCCGAGATCGAGACGCTGCTGAAGCCGGTCTTCGCCAAGCTCGACCTGGTCACGCTACAGGAGCTAAACGGCCGCGTGCAGGTTGGCGGCGAACCGGTCAAGGGCGTCGCCGAGGACTTCCTGAAGAAAAACGGCTTTCTGAAGTAGGACGATTCCGGCGCGCCGCTCGCGTGGCGCGCCGGAACGATCGACGGGGAAGGGCGTGAAGATCCGTTTCGACAAGCTCGGCGTGGTCATTGCCGCGATCGCGGCCTATGCGGCGTTCCTCGCTCCCTTCGCCACGTTCCGCGCCAATCGGATCGTTCCGGGCCAGGCGCGCTCGATTCTCGAGGCGCTGCCAGCAACCGCCGGGCCATTGCTGATGGCTATCGTGATCGTCGCGGCGCTCATGGCGCTCTTCAGGACACCGCTTATGCTGCGCCTTGCGGCCAGTGTCGTGGCGCTTGCCGCGCTCGCGCTGCTCGTCGGAGTTGCCGGCACATTCTTGACGCCGGCCGGCAACACCCTTGCCAGGGTATCGCCGGCCTCCGGGTTCTGGGTACTCATCTTCGCCTTCACGCTTTTGCTGGCGGACGTGCTGACGCGCCTGAACTTGTCGCCTTGGGCCCGCGTCGCTGTACTGGTCGCCGCCGCCGTGGCCATCGGGCTGCTGCTAGTGTCGGGAGCCTGGAACGACCTTTCCATCCTGAAGGAATACGCCAACCGCGCCGACAGTTTCTGGGCCGAAGGTTCCAAGCATGTGACGCTGGCGCTTGGCTCGCTGCTTGCGGCGGTCGTCGTCGGCCTACCGCTCGGCATACTCTGTCATCGTGTCGAAAGGCTGCGGGCCGGAGTGCTCAACGTGCTCAACATCATCCAGACCATTCCTTCGATCGCGCTGTTTGGCCTGCTGATCGCGCCGCTCGGCTGGATCGCCACGCATGTGCCGGGAGCGGCCGCGCTCGGCATTCGCGGCATCGGCACCGCGCCGGCCTTCGTCGCCTTGTTCCTCTATTCGCTGCTGCCGGTTGTGGCCAACACCGTGGTCGGCCTCGCTGGCGTGCCGCGCGCCGCCAACGACGCGGCGCGCGGCATGGGCATGACCGACCGCCAGCGCCTGTTCGGCGTCGAATTCCCGCTGGCCTTTCCGGTGATCCTCACCGGCATCCGCATCGTGCTGGTGCAGAACATCGGCCTCGCCACAATCGCAGCGCTGATCGGTGGCGGCGGCTTTGGCGTCTTCGTCTTCCAGGGCGTTGGCCAGACCGCGATGGACCTGGTGCTGCTCGGCGCGGTGCCGACCGTGGCGCTCGCCTTCGCCGCCGCCATCATCCTCGACGCAGTGATCGAAATGACCGCCACCAAGCGCAGGGTTGAAACGGCATGATCGAGATCGAAGGCATCACCAAGCGCTATGACACGACCACCGTCGTCGACGACGTCTCGATGGTCATCGAACCACGTACCATCGCCGTCATTGTCGGCACCTCGGGCTCGGGCAAGACGACGCTGCTGCGCATGATCAACCGGCTGGTCGAACCGACCGCTGGCATTATCAAGCTCGACGGCGCCGACAATCGTTCGGTGCCGGGCTACGAACTGCGCCGAAGCATCGGCTATGCAATCCAAGGCCACGGCCTGTTTCCACATCGCACCGTGGCGCAGAACATCGCCACCGTGCCGGTCCTGCTTGGCTGGGAAAAGGATCGCATCAGGGCGCGCGTCGATGAGCTGATGACACTCTATCAGCTCGACCCCCAGGAATTCGGACCGCGCTACCCGCACGAACTGTCCGGTGGCCAGCAGCAGCGGGTCGGCGTGGCCCGCGCGCTCGCCGCCGAACCCAACGTGCTGTTGATGGACGAGCCGTTCGGCGCGCTCGATCCGATCATCCGCACCAAGGCGCAGGAGGATCTGTTGGCGATCCAGAAGCGCTTCGGCACCACCATCATCCTCGTCACCCACGACATGGAAGAGGCCGTGCATATGGGCGACAAGATCGCCGTCATGGATGCCGGCAAGCTCGTGCAATACGCCAAACCCGCCGAGATCCTGGCAAACCCGGCCAGCAGCTTCGTCGAGACCCTGGTCGGCGCCAGCGAAAGGCCATTCAGGCTGCTGTCGCTCGGACGGGTGCGTGACGCGGTGGAAAACGGCGCCGCCGAGGGCGAAGCCATCCCCGGCGATGCCAGCCAGCGCGATGCGCTGGCTGAACTCCTATGGACAGGCCGGCCGGCGCTGCCGGTCAAAGGCGCCGACGGCAAGCCGCTCGGCCGCGTTACTGTGGATGGGCTGGTCAAGCGGGCGGCGAGGCCGGCATGAAAGCCTGGCTGCCTTTGCTGCTCAGGCTTGCGCTGGTGGTGTTGCTTGTGGCGTTCGTCACCAGTCCGGGCTGGTTTGAGCCGATGCTCAAGCCGCTGACCGAGAACAACGCGCCGGTGATCTACAATCAGGGCAGCCTGCTGACGCTGACGCTGCTGCATTTGCGCACGGTGCTGATCGCCACCGTCGCCGCGACCATCGTTGCGGTGGCTCTGGCCATCCTTGTCACCAGGCCGGCGGGCGCCGAATTCCTGCCGCTGTCGCGCAGCCTGGTCAATATCGGCCAGACTTTCCCACCGGTGGCGGTCCTGGCGCTCGCCGTGCCGGCTGTCGGCTTCGGCGAGAAGCCGACTTTGATCGCGCTGTTTCTCTATGGCCTGCTGCCGATCTTCGAGAATGCTCTGACCGGGCTGACGACGCTGCCGGCCAATGTCGTCGAGGCGGCGCGCGGCGCGGGCATGACCGGCTGGCAAAGGCTCACCAAGGTCGAGCTGCCGCTCAGCGCGCCGATCATCCTGGGCGGCATCAGACTCTCGGTGGTGATCAGCCTGGCCACCGCCACCATAGGCTCGACGGTTGCCGCCAAGACGCTGGGCGAGGTGATCATCGCTGGCCTTCTGTCCAACAATCTTGCTTTCATCCTGCAGGGCGGCCTGATCGTGGCGGCCCTTGCCGTGCTGATCTATGACGGATTGTCGGCGATCGAGCGCTATGCGGCGCGGCGCATGGGACGTGAGGCGGAGTAGTCCTTCGGGATGCTGACGGCCTGTCGACATGATCATTTGGGTCATTTCAATCGATCTAAATGAGGACCGCGCCAGGCAGGGTCGTCGCGACTTTTGTCTTTTGGGCGAAAGCCGGGCAAAAACTGAACAATATCTTGACGTTCGCGGCACTGTTTCGCATACACCGATGCGAAGAGGCGGATTCCGTGCGCGGGATTCCATCTTTGTCTCATCGGCCCAGGGAGGGGTTCATTTGGGCCAACAATCGAGGAAAAATCGGCAATGACCATTATTTCCGCCGTCATCGCCTGCGGCTTGCTTTCTGTCCTATACGCTATCTGGGCGACACGTTCGGTCCTTGCGTCCGACCAGGGCAACGCACGCATGCAGGAAATCTCCGCCGCCATCCGCGAAGGCGCGCAAGCCTATCTGGCGCGCCAGTACACCACCATCGCCATCGTTGGCGTGGTCGTGCTCTTGCTCGCCTGGTGGCTGCTTTCGATCACCGCCGCGATCGGCTTCCTGATCGGCGCCGTCCTGTCGGGCGCTGCCGGCTTCATCGGCATGCATGTTTCGGTGCGTGCCAACGTGCGCACCGCACAGGCGGCCTCCAACAGTCTGGCCGCCGGTCTCGACATCGCCTTCAAGTCGGGGGCCATCACCGGCATGCTGGTGGCGGGCCTGGCGCTGCTCGGCGTCTCGATCTACTACCTCATCCTGACTCATTTCATGGGCCTGCAGCCCAATGACCGCATCGTCATTGACTCGCTTGTCTCGCTCGGCTTCGGCGCCTCGCTGATCTCCATCTTCGCCCGTCTCGGCGGCGGCATCTTCACTAAGGGCGCCGATGTCGGCGGCGATCTCGTCGGCAAGGTCGAAGCCGGCATTCCCGAGGACGATCCGCGCAATCCGGCCACCATCGCCGACAATGTCGGCGACAATGTCGGCGACTGCGCCGGCATGGCCGCCGACCTGTTCGAAACCTATGCGGTGACGGTCGTTGCCACCATGGTTCTCGGCGCCATCTTCTTCGGCGGCACCGCCATTCTCGGCGCCGCGATGCTCTATCCGCTCGCCATATGCGGCGCCTGCATCCTGACCTCGATCGTCGGCACCTTCTTCGTCAAGCTCGGGGCCAACGGTTCGATCATGGGCGCGCTCTACAAGGGCCTGATCGTGACCGGCCTGTTGTCGATCGTCGGCCTCGGCGTCGCCACCTCGGTATGCCTTGGCTGGGGCGAGATCGGCACGGTCGCCGGCATGGTCATCACCGGCAAGAACCTTTTCATCTGCGGCCTGATCGGGCTTGCGGTGACGGGTTTGATCGTGGTGATCACCGAATACTACACCGGCACCAACAAGCGCCCGGTCAACTCGATTGCCCAGGCGTCGGTCACCGGCCACGGCACCAACGTCATCCAGGGCCTCGCGGTCTCGCTGGAATCGACGGCGCTGCCGGCCATCGTCATCGTCGGCGGCATCATCTCGACCTACCAGCTCGCCGGCCTCTACGGCACGGCGATCGCCGTCACCACCATGCTCGGCCTCGCCGGCATGATCGTTGCGCTCGACGCTTTCGGCCCGGTCACCGACAATGCCGGCGGCATTGCCGAAATGGCCGGTCTGCCCAAGGAAGTGCGCCACTCCACCGACGCGCTCGACGCCGTGGGCAACACTACGAAGGCCGTGACCAAGGGCTATGCCATCGGCTCGGCCGGCCTCGGCGCATTGGTGCTGTTCGCCGCCTACTCGAACGACCTGAAGTTCTTTGCCGCCAACGGCGACAAATATCCCTACTTCCAGGGCATGGGCGAGATTTCCTTCGATCTCTCCAACCCTTACGTTGTCGCCGGCCTGATCTTCGGCGGCCTGATCCCCTATCTGTTCGGCGGCATCGCCATGACGGCCGTCGGCCGCGCGGCGGGCGCCATCGTCGAGGAGGTGCGCAAGCAGTTCCGCGAGGATCCCGGCATCATGGCCGGCACCTCCAAGCCGAACTACGCACGAGCCGTCGACCTTCTGACCAAGGCGGCGATCCGGGAAATGATCATCCCGTCGCTGCTCCCGGTGCTGGCGCCGCTCGTCGTCTATTTCGGCGTGCTCTTGATCTCGGGGTCGAAGGCCTCGGCCTTTGCCGCCCTCGGCGCCTCGCTGCTCGGCGTCATCGTCAACGGCCTGTTCGTCGCCATCTCGATGACTTCGGGCGGTGGCGCCTGGGACAACGCGAAAAAGTCGTTCGAGGACGGCTTTGTCGACAAGGACGGCGTCAAGCATCTCAAGGGTTCCGAAGCGCACAAGGCTTCGGTGACCGGCGATACGGTCGGTGACCCCTACAAGGACACCGCCGGCCCCGCGGTCAACCCGGCGATCAAGATCACCAACATCGTCGCGCTCCTGCTTCTGGCCGTGCTCGCGCACGGCTGAACGGAGCCTGGCCGTTAGATAAAACCCGCGGGGAGCGATCCCCGCGGGTTTTTTGTTTGGCCCGGATCAGGCCCGTTGCTCACTTCAAACCCCAAGACCCGCTGGTTTTTGACGCCGGCTTGCCCCGTGCTGGCCGTCCTGGCTCACCTTGGCCAAACAAAAACCCGTGAGATCGCTCCCACGGGCTTTTGGTCGCCTGAGATGTTGCTGCCTTCCAGAGGGAAGCAGGATCTGATGATCAGGGAGTGCCGCCGCCGGGGATGCCGGGCGCCAGCTTGCTGGCGCCGTTGATGATCTGGCTGAGGAAGTTCTGGTCCTTGCCGCCAGTCGGCGTGGTGCGCGAGATGAAGTCGAAGATCTTGCCGTCCTTCATGCCGTAATTGGCGATCTGGGTGACGCGGCCATCGGCGCCGAAATAGACCGCCAGAACTTTCTGGTCGACGAGCCTGGGCTTATCGAAGGCGACATAGCGCTTGCGCGTCTGCGAAATGTAATAAAAGGCCTCGTTGTCGAAAGTCGCCGTGGTCGACGGCGTGCCAAGCGCCAGAAGCACCTGCTCACGGCTGGAACCGACGGGCACCGAATCGACGGCCTGCTGATCGTAGACGTAACCTTGCGTGAACGTCTCGCTCGGATTGAGGTCGCCGATCATCTTGTTGGTGTGACACGCCGAAAGCGCCGAAACGACGAGCAGCAGCGAGATTGCGCCGGCAGGCCTGGACGAGAAGGTCGACTTGAAATTCAGCGCGCGCAACAACAATTCTCCATTATATCGCCGCAACTTGCGCTGGGCCGCAAAACCGGTAAACCAGCTTGCCTGCCGATGCAACAAGGCCAATTCAACAAACGGTCCCCGGGAGACCATCCCCATGTTCCAGCGCCTTTTTGGTCGCGAACGCCACGCCAACCGCGCCATAACGGACGCGCTTTACGCACAAATCGTGGCGGCGGCGCGGCAGACTGTATTTTATTCCCACTGGAATGTGCCGGACACACCGCTCGGCCGTTTCGAGATGCTTTCGCTGCATATGTTCCTGTTCCAGCATCGCTTGCGTGGCGAGGGCGGCGTGGCGCAGGAGATCGCCCAGGTGCTGATCGACGAGTTCTTTCTCGACGTCGATCATTCGCTGCGGGAACTCGGCATTGGCGATGTCGGCGTGCCCAAGCGCATGAAGAAACTGGCGAAGATGTTCTATGGCCGCACCGCCGCCTATGATGATGCGCTGGAAAGAAGCGATCGTGACGGGCTGACCGCGGCGCTTGCCCGCAATGTCCGGCCCGATACCGGTCCATGGCCGGAGGCGTCGCAACTGGCCGACTATGTCGCCGACGCCTGCCGGCAACTGGCCGCGCAGCCGTCGCAATCGATCGTTTCCGGCACGGCGGTGTTTCCGCTCGCCAAGGGAGGTGCTTGATGAAACATGCTGATCCGCCTAGCCCGGTTTCCTTTTTCGCGAATGTCGCCCGGCTGCCGCAGAAGGGCCTGCCGGTGGTGATCGAGGCCGATGCCGCCCAGCGCGCCGCGCTTGCCGAGGAGCACGGGCTGCTGTCGGTCGAAGCCTATCGCGCCGAACTCCTCGTCGCTTCCTGGAAACGCAATGGCATCAAGGTCAGCGGCCGTGTCGAGGCCGATATCACCCAGGCCTGCATCGTCACGCTCGATCCCGTTGAAGCGCATATCGACGAGCCGGTCGAGGCGCTGCTGCTGCCCGAGGATTCCAAGCTTGGGCGGCAGCGGTTCGAGGGCGGTGGCGAGATCCTGCTCGATGCGGATGGTCCCGACAGCCCCGAAACATTCTCCGGCGACACGATCGATGTCGGCGCTCTCGCCGAGCAGTTCTTCGGACTGGCGATCAACCCCTATCCGCGCAAGTCGGGCGCGTCGCTGGATGCCGGCGGCGAGACCGAAGCGGTGGAGAATGAATTTCAGCAAAAACTGCGATCCTTGCTGGGAAAATCCTGAAAACCTCGCCCGCGATGGAAAAGTCGGTTGTGTGAAAACCCAAAACCGCTATTTTCGCCGAACCTTCGCGATCACTAAAGCGACCTGCCGCATAACCGTGAGATAAATACCGCGTGATCAGGATTTCCATCGATGCCATGGGCGGCGATCACGGACCAGCCGTGGTCATTCCGGCGCTCATGACGGTCGCGACTCGCCGTCCCGACATCCGCTTCGTCATCTACGGACGTGAGGAACTTGTGCGCCCCGAACTGGCCAAGTTCCCCAAATTGGCCGAGGTGAGCGAATTCTTCCATTGCGAGATCGCGGTCAGGATGGACGACAAGCCCAGCCAGGCGTTGCGCCATGGGCGCTGGAAGTCGTCGATGTGGAAGGCGGTCGAAGCGGTCAAGTCGGGCGCCGCTGACGCCTGTATCTCCGCCGGCAACACCGGCGCGCTGATGGCGATGTCGAAATTCTGCCTGCGCACCATGGCCACCATCGATCGCCCGGCGATCGCGGCATTGTGGCCGACATTGCGCGGCGAAAGCGTGGTTCTGGACGTCGGCGCCACCATTGGCGCCGATGCGCAACAGCTCATTGATTTTGCCATTCTCGGCACCGGCATGGCGCGCGCCGTATTCGGCATTGCTAGGCCCACCGTCGGCCTGCTCAACGTCGGCGTCGAAGAGATCAAGGGCCAGGAAGAGGTCAAGGAGGCAGGGCGCATGCTGCGCGAGGCCAACATGGCCTCGATGAACTATCATGGCTTTGTCGAAGGCGACGATATCGGCAAGGGTACGGTCGATGTTGTGGTGACGGAGGGCTTCGCCGGCAACATCGCGCTGAAGACCGCGGAGGGCACCGCTCGCCAGATCGCAGGCTATCTGCGCGCCGCGATGAGCCGCACCCTGATGGCCAAGATCGGCTATGTCTTCGCCAAGGGCGCCTTCGATCGCCTGCGCGAAAAGATGGATGTCGGCCGCTCCAATGGCGGCGTCTTCCTGGGGCTGAGCGGCATTGTCGTCAAAAGCCATGGCGGTGCCGATTCGGACGGGTTCGCCGCGGCGATCGAGCTCGGCTATGACATGGTGCGCAACAATCTGCTCGACCGCATCGAAGCCGACCTGGACCTGTTTCATGCGCGCAACCCGCGTGCCCTGTCATCCCGGAAATCCGACGTCGTTACCGACGCGAAGGAATAGGAAAGAACTTTGATCAGATCAGTCGTGCGCGGCACGGGCGCCGCGCTGCCCCGCCGCATCATGAAGAATGCCGATTTCGAGGGCATGGTTGAAACCTCGGACGAGTGGATCGCCCAGCGTACCGGCATCCGCCAGCGTCATATCGCGGCCGACGACGAGACGACGGCTTCCCTGGGAGAGGCCGCGGCACGTGCCGCCCTTGCCAATGCCGGGCTGACGCCTGATGACATCGACCTGATCGTGCTGGCAACGTCGACGCCCAACAACACATTCCCGGCCACCGCGGTCGAGATCCAGAACCGGCTCGGCATGCATCACGGCTTCGCTTTCGACATGCAGGCGGTGTGTTCGGGCTTCGTCTATGCGATGACGACAGCCGACCTCTACATCCGTGGGGGGCTCGCCAAACGTGTGCTGGTGATCGGCTCGGAAACGTTCTCACGCATCCTCGACTGGAGCGACCGCTCGACCTGCGTGCTGTTCGGCGATGGCGCAGGGGCACTTGTCCTGGAGGCGGGCGAGGGAGCTGGCACGATTGCCGACCACGGTGTCCTGGCGGCCAGCCTGCGCTCCGACGGCGTGCACAAGGACAAGCTTTTCGTCGACGGCGGACCGTCGACCACGGGAACGGTCGGTCACCTCAGGATGGAAGGCCGCGAAGTCTTCAAGCATGCGGTCGGCATGATCACCGACGTCATCGAGGCAACCTTCTCGGCCGCCGGCATATCGGCCGACGATCTCGACTGGTTCGTGCCGCACCAGGCCAATAAACGAATTATTGACGCATCCGCCAAGAAGCTCGGGATAGCAGAGCAAAAAGTGGTGGTTACGGTCGATTTGCACGGTAACACCTCGGCGGCCTCCGTGCCGCTGGCGCTGGCGGTGGCCGTTGCCGATGGCCGCATCAAGAAGGGCGACCTCGTCCTCCTGGAAGCGATGGGTGGCGGCTTCACCTGGGGCGCCGTTCTGGTTCGCTGGTAAGTGCCGAACGGCTCGGTTTCGGTCCTTGACCTTGCCGGATCAATTACTTAGGCTCTGCCGTTGTTGTGCCGATTTTACGTTTTGAACTGATGGGACGGTCGCATGGGGGGAAAGACACTTACGCGTGCCGACCTGGCGGAGGCCGTCTACCGAAAGGTCGGCCTGTCGCGCACTGAATCCGCCGAACTGGTCGAAGCCGTGCTGGACGAAATCTGCGAAGCCATTGTGCGTGGCGAGACGGTCAAGCTGTCGTCTTTCGCGACGTTCCATGTCCGCTCCAAGAACGAGCGCATCGGGCGCAATCCCAAGACCGGCGAAGAGGTGCCGATCCTGCCACGCCGGGTGATGACGTTCAAATCGTCCAACGTGCTGAAGAACCGCATCTTGCGCTCTCACCAGAACAGCAAGGCAAAGGGCGGCAAATAGCCTTCATTGTACGGTTGAAAACCTGCCCCGCGATCACGCCGGGCTTGAATATTGCTTCACAAACCGCTGAAATAAGGCCCGATTCGGCAGCATGGCCGGATTGGTGTTCCGCGTATGATCCATTCCGCGCAAACGGAATGAGCTTCTCTTTGTTGAGCCTGATCTCGCTGAAGACCGTTCCGGATCACGCTCCAGCGTGAGGATTTCGCCCATGGACAAGAGCCCTGACGCCTTCCGTACCATCAGCGAGGTCGCCGAAGATCTCGACCTGCCACAGCATGTGCTCCGCTTCTGGGAGACACGCTTCAACCAGATCAAGCCGATGAAGCGCGGCGGCGGCCGTCGCTATTACCGGCCGCAGGATGTCGAACTGATCAAGGGCATCCGCCACATGCTCTACGACCAAGGCTACACCATCAAGGGCGTGCAGAAGCTGCTGCGCGAGAACGGCAATCATTTCCTGGTTGCAATCGGCAATGGGGACATGGCCGCCGTCGAGGCGATCTCGCAACGAAAGCAGGCCGATCAGGTGCCTCTGACGCCGGCGGCACAGCCGCGCGGCGGCGATGACGAGCTGGTAGGTCAGCCAAGGGTCAAGCCGAGCCGCCGCTTTTTCGGCCTGGGCAAGAGCGATGAGGAAGGCCCGGTTCAGCCGGACTCGTCGAAACTCTCGCGCGACAATCGCGCGCTGCTGCAGGAGGCGCTGTTCGACCTCCTGGAATGCAAGCGCCTGCTTGACCAGGTGCGCTGACATCAGCGCGAAGCGCATTGAAGCCTCGATACCGGAACCCGCCTCGGGGTGAGGCGTTACGTTTCCTTCTGCAAGACGTCGTTCAGCAAGACGACGTCGCATGGCAAGACAAGGAAACGCATGATGGCATCTTTTTCGACCCTTTCGGACATCGACCTCGAAAAGCAGGTCGCGGCCCTCTCGAGGGAACTCGCGGCGTTGCGCAAGGCGGTGTCAAAGCGGGGTGGCGCCTACTATGAAGATGGCCGCGATGCCGCTTTCGACACGTATTCGGATCTCGCGGGCCGCCTGCGCGATGCGATGCCGGCAATCCGCAAACAGGGCAGGGTGGTCGAGAAATCGGCTCGTGACCATCCGGCTGCGGCCGCCGCGGTTGGGCTTGTGGTGCTCGGTCTGGTCGCCAGCCTGCTGTTCAGCCGGCGCTAAGGGGCGCTCTCGGTCATAAGACAAGGAATTCAAACAAGAAAATGGCGGCGGGCCTTGGAGGGTGAGCCGCCATTCTCTTCGCTGTCAGTGGTTACTTCGCGAGCTTGATCTTGGCCTGGGGCGAAACCTGCGCGGTCTGGCTGCATTTGCCATAGACCGTGCCATTCTTATCGGTGGCGTCGGTATAGGTGCCCTTGCACTCGATCGAGAGCACCAGACAGTGGCCGGCGCCCTTGCAAACCGCGCCGCCGTCGCCGGTGGGGTGCGTGCCGTTGGCGAAAGCCGAATTCGTCATCGACATCGAGCCGATTGCCGAAATGGCGATGGCGGCAGCGAGCGAGAGGCGCTTGAAGCTCGAGATGTTGGTCATTTCTGCATTTCCTTCCGTTTGATTGGGGATCGCCTTTCCGGCGTCCGTCTGGTTGGGGATCGCCTTGCCGGCGTCCATGCAGGCTTAGTGCCGCCCTCGAAGGAAAGGTTCATGCGGGCGTGGATAAAAATGCGCGCCGCCCTCGGCAGGGGCTTTGCGCGCCAGTGATCAGCCGTGCTTTGGCATCCCGTACGGAGCGCGTCGGCATGGACGCGCGGGGGATGTCATCGGCATGGGCGTGCGGGGATGTGATCAGAGCGGCAGCCGCCCCAGCACGCGTCGGCATGGCGGTCTCGGGGCAGGTATCGCGGCTCATGGCGAGCGCACGGACGCGGCGGGATTGGGCAGATAGCTCTGCTTCAGGAAAAATCGCGTCACAAGGGCGGGTTGGCGAAGCGTGAGCTGCAATCGCGCGACCGGCAGAACGATGCTGTCTGTCCAGGAGATATCGGCCTGGCCATCATCGGGATGCCTGGCCCTGTTCGCGAAAGCCCGGTCTCGGGCTTGGCATTGCATGACCAGGAGAAGACCAGCCTTGAACAAGAAACCGAGGCCGGTCTTCTCGTTGGCAGTCTGTATTTAGTAGGCCTTCTTCACATGGTGGCGGTGATGAACGTAGTGGTGAACGCGGTGATGACGAACATGGTGATGATGGACGCGGTGATGACGATGATGCTTTGCCATCGGGGCCGCATCGGCGCTCGTCGCACCGATGACCGGCGCCGTGAAAGCGAGTGCAACTGCAAGCCCGAGGGCCGAGAGGAGGGACTTCTTCATGGATCGTTTCCTTCTTTCGCCGGCAGATCTTAAAATCGGGTCGATGGCCCGATCGCCGCGAATGGAATTACGCTCCTGATTTTTTTCGTCAGTATTTCCCGATTGTAGAATTTTGTTTCCGGCGTGTTTCTGGGGAACCGGCTTCCCGACACTTTATTGTGAGGGCCGAAAAGCCGGCTCTTGCCGCTGATTTTGGCTACATCGGCGGGATCACGCCATTGTTTCCCACCACGACGCGGCTGGAACTCAGCGTCCCGTCAGCCTCGCGCTGGGCGGTGGCGAAGACCGTTGCGCCCGGCTTGAGATCGGCCGGCGTGGCTGGGGCGAAGGTCACGACGGGCGTGTCGTCGGGGATCGAAATCTTCTTGGTCTGCCCGTTGTCGTAGGTCAGCGTCACGGCGCGCCCGCTTATGTCGGTGACGTCGGCCACGGTGCCGTTGGTCATGCGGCTGTTCGGCTGCAGATCCCAGGGACGGTCGCCTTCGCCGGTGCCTTTCAGGGCGGCTGGGAAAATCACCACCTCCAGCGCGCCGCTGCCGCCATCCGCCTTCGAGACGGAGGCGATGCCGAGGAAGTCGCCCTGCTTGATGTCCTTTTGCGAGGCGCTGGCGACGCCGGAGATCTTCCACCCGGTATTGAGCTTGATCGCGGAGGTGTCGCCCTGGCGGGTTTTGACGGTCAGCAGCGACGGCTCGAAACTGACCACCGTGCCGCGCACGCGTAGCGTGTCAGCCGCCTGGGCGGTCGCCGCTCCGGCGATGAAAAGGCTGGAAATCGTGCCGAGCACGAGGAGGGACGTCTTGAAGTTCATATTGGGGATCCTTCTGGGAACGGGCCGGCTGAAACCGGATGGTTTTCACGCCGGCGCATCAGAACAACGAACAGGTGGGCCTAAACCTCCGGGCAAAAAGGTGCCGGGCCGTTCAAAAGAACTTGATGGGCGTCGACGTGCGTGGATCGCCTTGCGGGGTCCGGTTCACGATAGCGTGACGGCCTGTTTGGCTCTTGGCAAATCGCTGGCGAGCGGGCATGTTCCTGCTCGTCTCAGGCAACGCTCCATTTTGATCAAACTCTTTCAGCCAGCGGAGTTGCCAATGCCCAACAATGCAAAAAGCCACGCCCTCTCCGAACCGTTAGCCAGTGAGATCGGGCCGAATTACACCACCCTCAGAGCCATGCGGGAAACCCGCGGATACAGTGTGGAAGAGCTTTCCCTGACCTGCGGCCTCTCGGTCGGCGAGATCGAGGACATCGAGAACGGCCGGGCGGCCGATCCGTCGAAGCTGCGTCGTATTGCGTCCGCGCTTCGCCTGCCTCAGGACGCCCTCATCGCTGCCGCCGCGCCGATACCGGCCGCGCAAGGCCGACCCCTGCCATAGGCCTGGACCAGCCATACAAAAGAACCCGTCAAGGCCCGCCTGGCGGGTTTCTTGTTGATGTGACGGCGTTCTCCATCAGACCGGGCTTGCCGATCTACAGATCGCGCGTGTTTATACCTGCGGCATCCAAATCCGCGCCAATCGCGCCTGCCATGTACCGAGGTTGAACCGTGGTTTTTTCGATATGAGCCTGGACTCCGTTCGTGCCTTCTTCGCCGCTCATGCAGCTGACATCGAGGTCATTGTCACGCAAGCAAGCTCGGCGACGGTGACGCTGGCGGCGCAGGCGCATGGCGTCCTGCCGGCGCAGATTGCCAAGACGATCTGCCTGCGCGTCGGCGAGCGCACCATGCTGGTGGTGACCAGCGGCATCGCCAGGTTGGACAACCGCAAGTTCAAGGACCAGTTCGGCGGCAAGCCGCGCATGCTGGACGCGGACGAAGTGGTTGCCGCCACCAGCCATCCGGTCGGCGGTGTCTGCCCCTTCGGCCTGCCGTCGCCGCTGCCTGTCTATTGTGACATGTCGCTGCGCGAATTCGAAGAAGTGGTGCCTGCCGCCGGAGCCACCAATGCGGCCGTGCGGCTCAGCCCGCAGCGCATGGTCGACCTCACCGGCGCCGAATGGATCGATGTCTGTCAATAGCGATCGAGCGATGCTCCGCATGGCCGAAAAGCTGACGACCCCACCCCATAGACGTAGATTGTTTGCCTCAGCGGGCAGGAGTATGCTGTTTGGTCGCCGAAAACGGCGAGATTTCCAGGAGGAACCGATGGCACGCAAATACATTGACTGCCGAGAATTCCCGAGCGAAATGAAATGCACCGTTGCTATCTCCGCGGATCGGGAGGATGAACTGATCGAGGCTGCGGTACAACACGCTGTGTCTGTTCATGGGGAACACGATACGCCTGAGTTCCGTTCCGAGGTCAGGAAATCTATTCACGAAGGCGCACCTGCTCCCTGAGCCCAGGCGGCTCTGGGTAAAGCTCCGCTCGGCTCTGGCCGTGCGTCCGACGCGACCTTGGTGAAACTTGCGATCGGTCGGCCCCGACGCGCAGGCAACCTCTCGAAGGGGGGCGGGCAATGACCGGACAAAGGGCCCGCATACCGGTGAGGTTTTCTTCTATGGAGCGGCCCAGCGGCTTGGTCGTAGCGGGGACTAGCAGCAGTGGCCGCTGGGCCTGACCAGTCTGGCTCGAGGAAGCGCTGCGCTGGCTGACCCGAAGCGTCTGCTCACTCCGATGTAGAGCCAGAGCACATCCGCATGAAGGGCTACCGCCGACAGGTGTAGTGCCACAAGCGCAAGGTGCGCCTGACGAATTTCAGCGTCATTCCTCAGCCTCATTCCGCGCCAGCAACCGCTGCCTCACGGTGGCGGGCCTTTAACGGGCACAACGGGAACAAGAGGCTGACGATTCGGTTTCCCTGTTGCAGCGCCGCAGCTACTCCCGCGGCCGGTGGGGGCTGGAGGAAACTGGATATGCAAAACAAAATCGAAGATCCTCCACCGAAGGAGCCCGACCGGAAGAAGACACCAGTCCCTCATCGTGACAATCAAGCGCCATCGGAGCTTGAACATGTCGATCCACCACCGCGAGATGTGCGAGAGGCACCGGTGCCAAATCCAAACGGGGATAAGAAGTCCTGACCGACCGGCAGACGCGAACGATGCGCCGCCAGCTCGCTGGACGTCACCGAAAGGGAGAGTGTTACCCCCTGCGTTACCCTAGAGATGGAAAATGAAGGTGGACTTTTGGGGACAAGTCCTTGTCTTAAAATGGTCGGAGTGGCCGGATTCGAACCGACGACCCCTTGACCCCCAGTCAAGTGCGCTACCGGGCTGCGCTACACTCCGGACCGAGCGCGATGTATCGTGATAACCCTGCCCGGGTCAACCGAAATTCGGCGTTTATTACGCGGATGTGGATGCGATCGCCGGCGCGCCTCGATATGCCGGCCGCGACAGCCGCTGATGGCGGTATTCGAGCGCGATGGCGCCCCACACCAGCCCGAGCAGCAGATACATATGGCGCCAGTGGTCGATGTCGATGAAGGTGCCGAGGCCGATATTGCCGATGAAGGCGACATAGGCGCACAACAGATAGGGCTGCCACGGCCGGTCGCGCAGCAGGATGCGGAACCCGGCCACCATGGTCCAGACGACGAGCGTCAGGAACGACACGAAGCCGAGCCAGCCATAGTCCATCAGCATTTTCAGCCAGATGTCGTGCGTGTCCTCGCCGAACATCTTGCCGAAGACCAGCGGCCCGATGCCGAACGGATGCTCCATCGCCATCTGGAAGCCGATTCCGTAGCGGGCGAAGCGGCCGAGGCGGGCGGTGTCATAGCTCTGTTCAAGATGCGCGCGGCTGGAGAACATCTCCGACACACCGGGCAATTGCAGGATGACGATGATGGCGACCGTCAGCAGTGCCAGCGCGGCGATGGTCATGATCACCACGCGCAGCCGGAACTTGCCGCTAGCGCTCTGCAGGAACAGGCAGCCGGTGAGCAGCACGGCAGAGACGGCGAACATGCCCCAGGCGCCGCGTGAGAAGGAGAAGAAGATGCCCAATGCGATGATCAGCAGCGGCACCGCCAGCAGCGGCATGCGCGCGATCGATCCTGTCAGGATCAGATAGAGCAGATAGATGCCGGGCAGCACCAGGAACGGCCCAAAGACGTTGGGATCCTGGAAGGCGCCGGCGGCGCGGTCGTATTTGGTGAACATTTCGGCGCCGGGGAAGGCATGGAAATAGCCTGCTATGCCAAGCAGCGAGGTCGCCACCGCCGAGACGACATAGGCATTGAAGATCGGCCGGTAGAGGCCTGGCTGCGTGGCGGTGACCGAGGCGAAGAACACCGCGCTGAAGGCGAGAAACAATGACACGGAGAGATAGAGCGGCGTGAAGGCGAGGTCCGTCATCTGCGTCATGGAGATCATCCCGCCGATGTTCATCGTCACCAGCAGCACCAGAAGCGGCATGGCCGCGCGCGAAATCCGCAGGCCGAAGAGCGCCCAGATGGCGATCAGCCCGGCCATGTAGATTTCGTAGGGCGCCGGCTCGCTGATGACGAAGCCGGACAGAAGGATGCCGACCACCACCGCACTGGAGGAAATCAGGGCGATCAGCTTGGCGTTGACCGCGGCCTGCGGCAGCTCAGGGGAAATCGCGCTCAATAGGCGTTTTCCGTGTTGAGCAGCCGGATGGGCGTCAGGAACAGGATTCTGAGATCGAACAGCAGCGACCAGTTCTCGATGTAGTAGAGGTCGTACTCCGTCCGCATGCGGATCTTTTCATTGGTGTCCATCTCGCCGCGCCAGCCATTGATCTGCGCCCAGCCGGTGACGCCGGGCTTGACCTTGTGGCGAGCGAAATAGCCGTCGACCACCTCGTTGTAGAGAAGGTTGTGCGACTGCGCGGCGATCGCATGCGGGCGCGGGCCGATCAGCGACAGCGTACCCAGCAGCGAATTGACGAACTGCGGCAGTTCGTCGATCGAGGTCTTGCGGATGAAACGGCCGACGCGGGTGACGCGCGGATCGTTCTTGGTCACCGTCTGCTTGGCGGTCGGATCCGACCGGTCCGTGTACATCGAGCGGAACTTGTAGACCTCGATGATCTCATTGTTGAAGCCGTGGCGCTTTTGCTTGAACAGCACCGGTCCCTTGCTGTCGAGCTTGATGGCGATCGCGGTCGCCAGCATCACCGGCGAGAAGACGATGATGCCGATCAGCGAGAAGACGATGTCGAAGGCGCGCTTGGCGACCGAATCCCAATCGTTGATCGGCTTGTCGAAAATATCGAGCATCGGCACCGAGCCGATGAAGGAATAGGCGCGCGGACGGAACTGCAGCGCGTTGGAATGCGCCGAAAGCCGGATGTCGACCGGCAGCACCCACAGCTTCTTCAACAGCTGCAGCACGCGCGTCTCGGCGGTCAGCGGCAGCGACACGATCAGCATGTCGATGCGGGCGATGCGGGCGAACTCGATCAATTCCGAAATTGTGCCGAGCTTGGGATAACCGGCAACGATCGGCGGCGAGCGCTTGTCGGAGCGGTCATCGAAGATGCCGCAGATGCGGATGTCGTTGTAGGGCTGCTTTTCGACAGAGCGAATCAGGATTTCCGCCGCCTTGCCGCCGCCGACGATGACGGCGCGCCGCTCCATGCGGCCGTCGCGCGCCCAGCGCCGGATCAGCCTCGACATCACCAGTCTGAGGCCGAACAAGAGAACGAAGCCGACGACGAACCAGGTGCCGAACAAAAGCCGCGAATAGTCTTCTGACATCTTCGTGGCGAAGGCCGTCAATGCCATCAGGGCGAAGGCGCCGGCCCAGACCAGCAGGATGCGGCCGAAATTGGCGATCGGCCGCATCAGCGAGACCACCTGGTAGCAGTCGGTAACGTCGAGCAGCACCACGGCGAGGAACGACGCGGTGGCGATGGTCACCGGATATTGCCAGGCGAGATAGTTGAAGAAACCGACAAAGTAGAAATAGACGCAGAGCCCCGAAAGGAACAGCAGCCCGAATTCGACCATGCGCAGGACGCCGCTGACCATGATCGGCGACATCGTATCGCGCCGGTATTGCGACGCGACCTGCCGGGCGACATCGTTCATGCCGCCGGGCGCATCGCCATCGGTCGGGCCGTCGAATTTACGCACCGCTTCGGGTGAAAAGCGGCGCGCGGGATCGATCTCATTCATGGAACAGTCCGCAAGCTTCCCCAGGGTGAATAGCAAAAGAGAGCTAAGAAACCCTTGAAACAACGCGTGGCTTTGGAAACGCTCAGGCGTTACCTGCCGAGCGCGGCGAAATAGGCCTTCTCGATTTCTGCGGCCATCACGTCGGCACCGAAGCGCGCCCTGAGGCCAGGGCCATCGGGCATCAGGGCGCCATAGGCGGCAAGGTCGGCCAGCGCCTCGCTCATCTTGCCGGCCAGTTCGGCCGGATCGGGGCGGATCAGGGCAGGGGAGCCGGAACCGAAGATCTCCGGTATGCCGCCGACGGAGGTGGCGATCATCGGTCTTGCCGCGGCAAGTGTTTCCAGCACGATATAGGGCATGGCTTCCGCACGGGATGGAACGACGACGAGCTCGGCAAGTGCGAAGGCTTCCCTGGCCGGCATCGGCGACAGGAAGCGGACATGGCCTTGAAGTCCCAGGCGCTTTACCTGCGCGTGGTAGCGCGGCAGGTCGTCGCCGTCGCCGACCATCACCGCGCTCAGTGCGCGGCCAAGCCGCGGGCCGGCGGCGGCCAAAGCGTCGATGAAGATGTCGGGTCCCTTCAGGTCGCGCATCATGCCGATATAGAGCAGATCCGCCGCATCGGGTCCGATGAGTACCGGCTCGAATTCGGCGGCGCGCAGTCCGTTGTAGACCAGTGTGTTGGGGATCGGCGGCTCGCCCACCTTCCTGCGATAGGTTCGCCGCTCGTAGTCCGAGACGAACAGCAGGCAATCGGTGAAATGCGCCATGGAGCGCTCCAGCGCGAAGAATAGCTTCCCCGTGGCTGTCGTTTCGTCATAGTGGAGGGAGCCGCCATGCGGCGAATAAAGGCGGGCTACGCGAGACCTTGATACCCGCAACAAGGAGCCGAACAGACGGGCATAGGCGCCACCCTTGGCGCCGTGCCCATGCAACACGTCCGGCCGCAATTCCTTGATGATCCTGTAGGTGCGCCGGGCCGAGGCGAGATCGCCCGGGCCGACATGGCGCTGCATTGGCGTGCGATGGATGCCGAGCGCCAGCATGTCCTTCATCTGCTCGAACAGGCGCTCTTCGAATTCCCCGCCTGTGGTCGAATCGCAGACGATGCCGACCACATGGCCAGCGGCGACCTGTGCTTCGGTCAGGTCGCGCACATGCCGGAAAATTCCTCCGACCGGTGAACGAAAGCAGTGGACGATCCTGAGCTTGTCCGCCACGTGGTGTCTGTCAGAACAGGCGTTCGCGGACGTAGACGGTATCTCCGGGCAGCAGCGGATCGGATGTCACCACGCGGCCGGTCATCACCTTGCCGTTGATGTCGCGGGTGATGTCGACGCTTTCCTGGTTGGCGCGCGGCGAGAAGCCACCGGCAATGGCGATGGCCTTCTGCACGGTCAGGCCGGGCACGTAGGAATACTGGCCGGCGGCACCCACTTCGCCCATGACGAAGATCGGCCGGTAGCGATCGATCTCGACCGAGACGTCGGGGTCGCGCAGATAGCCTTGCTGCAATTTGTCGGCGATCTCCTTTTCCATCTGCTGCGCGGTGTGGCCACGCGCCGGAATGGCGCCGACAAGCGGGAAGGAGAGGTAGCCGGATTGGTCGACGCTGTAGGTGTTGGTCAGGCCATCCTGCTCGAACACGGTGACGCGGACACGGTCGCCGGCACCGAGACGGTAAGGCTGGTCGAGGACCTCGTGGAAGGCTGCCGGCGTCGGGCGGTAGCTGGAGCAGCCGGCAAGCATCGATACGGCAAGCAGAGCGTGAAAGAGGGAAGCAGTGCTTTTCATGATCGGATACGTACCTTCGACTGGCCGCTGCGGCGTCGCAGCAAACATCTGGGATCGGGTCCGTTATCATCCTGTTAGGGTTAATGGCCGGTAAAGGAGCCGGCCGATAGCGCTGCACGAAGCAGGGGTCTTGCCATTTTTATCGTTTTTCTTGGGGCGCCGCCAGTAATCCCTAATGGAGGATTACCGTGATCTTAACGGCTGAGTTACCATAGTTGTTTACGGTGCGTCCTGACCCAGTTTCGGAGTAGGGATGCATGTCCGTTCAGTCCGCGGCCGCAGATGTCGACGTTGACCTCAGGCAGCTCTTCGCCAGCCTGGCGAGGAACTGGCTGCGCATATTGCTCTTCGTTCTGGTGGTGACCGGTCTGGCGTTTGCGTTCGCTTCATTCGCGACCAAGCATTACAAGGCCCAGACGCAGGTGGAAATCGCCCCGCGCGAATCCATCTATACCCGTCCGGCCGGCAGCAACAATGATGGCGACAAGCCGATCCTGGATGAACAAGGCGTCGCCACCCAGGTCCAGATCATTTCGTCCAACGAAATCCTCAAGCAGGTGGCGCAGAAACTCGGCCTGGCGCGGCTGCGTGAGTTCGACGAAACGGTCAACATGTCGGCGCTCAGCCGCGTGCTGATCCTGCTTGGGCTGAAGAACGATCCGATGGATGTTCCGGCCGACGAACGCGTGTTGAAGAAGATGCGCGAGAAGCTCAACGTCTTCGGCGTTGAAAAGACCCGCATCATCGCCATCGAGTTCTCCTCCGAGGATCCCAAGCTCGCCGCCGCCATCCCCGACGCCATTGCCGCTGCCTATATTGCGGGGCAGGGCGCGGCCAAGAGCGAATCGAACACCGCCGCCGCGGACTTTCTGGCGCCCGAGATCGCCGACCTGTCGAAGCAGGTCAGGGATGCCGAGGCCAAGGTCGCGGCCTACCGCGCGCAGTCCGACCTGCTGATGGGCGGCAACAATGCCACCCTGGCCACCCAGCAGTTGGCCGAGCTGTCGACCGAATTGTCGCGGGTGCGGGCCAATCGCGCCGCGGCCGAAGGCACCGCCGACAGCGTGCGCAAGGCGCTGCAGAATGGCGGCTCGCTGGATTCGCTACCCGAAGTGCTGTCGTCCGACCTGATCCAGCGTTTGCGGGAACGGCAGGCCGAGCTGCGCGCCACCATCGCCGATCTGTCGACGACGATGCTCGACAATCATCCGCGCGTTCGCGCCGCCAAATCACAGCTCGCCGATCTCGACGCGCAGATACGCAACGAAGCCCAGAAGATCATGAAGGGCCTGGTGATGCAGGCGGATGCCGCCAAGGCGCGCGAAAGCCAGCTCGTCTCCGACGTCAACCAACTGAAGGCGGCTTCGGCGCAAGCCGGTGAGCAGCAGGTCGATCTCGACGCGCTGCAGCGCGACGCCGCCGCCAAGCGCCAGCAGCTCGAGCTCTATTTGACCAATTACCGCGAGGCAGCTTCGCGTCAGGACCGCAATTATGTGCCGGTCGACGCCCGCGTCGCCTCACCGGCTTCGGTGCCCTCCGAGCCATACTTCCCCAAGGTTGGGCCGATCGTTGGCGCGGCTGCTGCGGCTTCGCTTCTGCTGGCGGCCATATTCACGTTGCTCAGGGAACTCTTCTCGGGCCGCGCCATGCGCCCGGCCCCAGGCGCCCGTTTTGCGCCGATCGACGAAGTGGCTATGCCGGCAACGGCGCGCCAGCAGCCGGACGCCCCTGAGCCATCCCGCCTGGAGCCGGCTGTCGCCAGCGGGTTCGTCGATCGTGGCGCCGAGGCGCAATGGCCCGAAGCGGTCACGGAACCGCAGATGGTGATGCAGCCGCGGCCCGTTGCCGAGCCCGAGCCTGCCGCCAAGGCAGAGTCTGTCGCCGAAGTCGAATCGGTCGCCGAGCCGGAGCCGGTTGTCGAGGCCCAGAGGCCGCGCTCGGTGCTAGGTGAGATCGACATCGAGAAGGCTGCGGAAAAGCTGATCGCCAGCGGAGCCGCCCGCGCCATATTCGTTTCGCCCGAAGGCGACGAGGCAGCCGCTTCGGCGATCCTGGTGGCGCGCGAAGTGTCCGACGCCGGCCTGCGCGTCCTGCTGCTCGACCTCACCGCCTCGGGCGCTGCTTCGCGGCCGATGCTGGACAGCGGGCTTTTCCCGGGGATCACCGACCTGCTCGCCTCGCAGGCGCAGTTCAGCGACGTGATCCATGCCGATCTCTATTCTGATTGCCACGTCATTCCCGTCGGCACCGCCGATCCGGTCCGCGCCATGCGCGCCGCCGACCGGCTGCCGATCATCATGCAGTCGTTGACCACCGCCTATGATCTGGTGGTGGTCGAATGCGGGCCGGCCGACGCGCAAGGCATCAGTCGTCTGGGAGCCGAAGCCACCGAGGTGTTCCTGTCCATGCTTGAACCGGATGACGAGGTCACCAAGGCCGCGGTCAAGCTGATCGAAAGCGGTTATCCCGACCTGACGCTGGTGACGCCGCTTGGCCACGAGCCGCCGGGCACTCCGGGACGGCGCTCCGCGGCCTGAAACCCGCGCGCTCGGCCTATCCCAGCTCCAGAGTCGTCACGCCGAACACCCTCTTGGCATCGAGCTTCGGCGGCGAGCCCCTGTACATGCGGGTGGTGCTGAAGGTCGGTGAGAAACCGGCCGCCTCGAGCGCCGCGATGAAATCCACCTGGGTAGTCGGCACGTCGATGTTCAATTCGCCACCCTCGCATGCGCCCGCCAGCTCCCCGAGCAATTCAAGCGCGGTCTGCACGTTGTCGGCGAAAAGCGGGCCGATCTTGAAGCCGCTTCGGCAGGCTCGCGCCACCGCATAGCCGGCCGTTCCCCGCGACGTGATCGCCGCCACGGCATGATGTGGCGGCAGCAGCCATCGCTGCAGGAATGAGCGCCGGGGCGCAGGAAAGCAATGCGCATCGTAGGCTATGATGTCGGGCACCGGCTGCGCGGTCACGATACGAGGCCGCTCGGCGGCGGCGGGCAGGGAAGCAGGGCGCCCGCTGTAGCGGATGGTCTCGTAGACCGGCATGAACCGCTTGCTCCGGTAGTTGGCCTGCTGTTCCTGGACGCCATCGAGGCCGATGGTGCGCCCGGCCAGCCTGTCCATGCCCGCAGTCCAGACCGCCTTGCCGTAGCCCTTGCCGCGCATGTCCGGGCGGCAGATGTAAAGGCCGATGAAACCGAAATCCTGCCCGTAGGCCACCGCCGAGATCGCGGCGACCATTTCGTCCCCGACAAAGGCACCGATGAAGCCCTCCTGGTCCGCCGCCTGAAACATCGCCGCATCTTCAAGGCCGGGATTCCAGCCCTCCGCAGCCGCCCAGTCGATGAGGCCGGACAATTCCCCCAGCGACAGCGTGCGGATGGTTCGATACATGGTGCTCACTCCGCGGCGACTGCTCCGGGCGAGAACGATTTCAGCATACCGCGATAAGGCTTGGCCAGCGGGCTGGCGTAGGCGCCGCGCTTCGATGTCGAAAGGCCGAGCGCGATGAGCGCTTCGGCCTGCTTGATCGCGGCGCCGACACCGTCGATGACAGGCAGTCCGAAATCCGCCTGCAACTGGTGCGCAAGGTCTGCCATGCCGGCGCAGCCAAGCACGATCGCCTCGGCACGATCCTCCTCCACGGCCCGGGCGATCTCGTCGCGCAGCTTGCCAACCGCTCCCGATGCCGGATCCTCGAGCGCCAGTACCGGAATGTCGGCGGCCCGAACGCGCGCTCGTCCCGCCATGCCGTAGCGTTGAACCAGCCCCTCTACCGGCACGCGCGAGCGTTCGGTGGTGGTGACGACGGTGAAGCGCTGGGCGATGAAGGAGGCCATGCTGAGTGCCGCCTCGCAGATGCCGATGACCGGAATGGCGGCCATGGCCCGCGCGGCGTCGAGCCCGGTGTCGTCGAAGCAGGCGATGACCGCCGCCTGCACGCCACGGCGTTCGCCGGCGGCGATCTCCATCAAAAGGCCGGGCACGGCCAGCGCCTCGTCATAATAGCCTTCGATCGAGGCCGGCCCCGTGGACGAGGTGACAGCGATGATTTCGGTCCATGCGCCGGCGACGCCGCGTGCGGTCGCCGCGATCGTCTCGGTCATGCTCGCCGTCGTGTTGGGGTTCACCACCAGGATCTGCACGGTCATGCTCTCGCCCGGCGGCGGCCGACATAGAGTATGGCGCCCAGCGTCGCCAGGATCACCAGGAAGGAGAACACCGTGGTCACCGTGCCCAGCGCGTAGAGCACCGGCGTCGTGACATTGGTGGTCATGCCGTAGATCTCGAGCGGCAGCGTGTTGAAGGTTCCCGATGTCATCAACGTGCGGGCGAACTCGTCATAGGAGAGCGTGAAGCCGAACAGGCCGACGCCGATCAGGCTCGGCGCGATCATCGGCAGCACGACATGGACGAAGGTCTGCCAGGAGGTGGCACCGAGATCGCGCGCGGCCTCCTCATAGGCCGGCGAGAAGCGGTTGAAGACGGCGAACATGATGAGCACGCCGAACGGCAGGGTCCAGGTCAGATGCGCGCCGAAGGCCGATGTATACCAGGCCGGGCGCAAGCCGACCTGCTGGAAGACCACGCCGATGCCCAGCGAAATGATGATGGAGGGCACGACGAGACTGGCGACCGCCAGATAGAACAGGGCGGTGGCACCGCGAAACTTCCGGCGGAAGGCAAGGCCTGCCAGCAGCGACACGACGACGGTAACGATCATCACCATCAAGCCGAGCACCAGCGAGCGCTTGAAGCTGCCGCCGAAATCGCCGACCGACTGGCGCTCGAACAGATTGGCGAACCAGTGCAGCGACACACCGTTGAGCGGGAAGGTGAGGCCACCGGTCTCGCCCTGGAACGACAGGATCAGGATCGCCGACAGCGGACCGTAGAGGAACAGCACGAACAGCGCGAAGAAGGCCGCCAGCACGTAGAATTCGAGGGTGCGTTTTTCGTGGCTCACGTCAAAGCTCCCGGCGGATATCGACGATGCGCAGAATGCCGGCGACCATCAAGAGCACCAGCACCAAAAGCACCACGGCGTTGGCGGCGGCGGCCGGATATTGCAGCAGCGACATCTGGTTCTTCATCATCAGCGCCACGGAAGCGCT
This sequence comes from Mesorhizobium sp. 131-3-5, assembly GCF_016756575.1. Taxonomy (NCBI): domain Bacteria; kingdom Pseudomonadati; phylum Pseudomonadota; class Alphaproteobacteria; order Hyphomicrobiales; family Phyllobacteriaceae; genus Mesorhizobium; species Mesorhizobium sp. 131-3-5. Next base: position 4,852,805 of record NZ_AP023254.1, on the reverse strand, counting down.
CTGGCCGCCCGACATCACTTGCACGGTGGAGAAATCCGCCATCACCAGCGTGACGACGAAGATGGTGCCGATCGCCATGCCGGGCTTGGCCAGTGGAATGATGACGTTCCAAAGCACCTGCCAGCCGGAGGCGCCGGCATCGCGCGCGGCCTCGACCAGCGAGCGGTCGATGCGCATCAGCGTGTTGAAGATCGGCGTCACCATGAACAGCGTGTAGAGATGCACCATGGCCAGCACGACCGCGAATTCGGAATAGAGCAGCCATTCGATGGGCTTTGGCACCAGACCCATATGCACCAGCGTCGAGTTGATCAGCCCGTTGCGGCCGAGCACCGGGATCCACGAGATCATGCGGATGATGTTGGAGGTCAGGAACGGCACGGTGCAGACCAGGAACAGCACCATCTGCATGGCCGTGGTGCGGATGTGGAAGGCGAGGAAATAGGCGACCCAGAAGCCGATGAACAAGGTCAGCGCCCAGACGATGGCCGCGAATTTGATGGTATTGAGATAGGTCTTCCAGGTGACCCAGGAGCCCAGCACGTCGGAATAGTTGGTTGTCAGGAAATCCGGATACATGGCTGCGAAGTCGTAATCCCAGAAGGACACGACGACGATCATGATGATGGGCAAAAGCAGGAACGCGCCGAGGATCAGCGCGAGCGGAGCCGACTGCAGATAGGGCGTGACGGCACCGAGCGAAAAGCGGCGGCGACGCCCGGTGGGACTGGCGGCTATGGTGGGGCGTTCGAGGGCGACTGTCATCTAGGCTCTCGGTGCGGGTTTGCTGTCCGGGCGGAGCTGCCTTCCCCTTCCCCAGGGGGAGAAGGGGAAGAGGAGAGGCGCTTGTTCCTTACGCCGCGATGAACTCGTTCCAGCGCTTCACCATGTAGCGGTCCTCGTCCATCACCGAGTTCCAGCAGGCGACCTTGCCCATGCGCTCCTCGAAAGAGCCGCCATCGCGAACGGCGCCGGCCTTCTCCATGACGGTGCCGTCCGGTGCCTTGATCTCGCCCTTGGCCGGCTTGCCCTCGATCCAGTAGCCCCACTCGTCCTCGGTCATGAACTTCTTGGCCGAGACCATGTTGGCCGAGTAGTAGCCCTGGCGGTTGAGGTAGCCGCCAACCCAGCCCGACGTGTACCAGTTGATGTATTCGTAGGCAGCGTCGAGCTCCGCGCCCTTGAGGTGGGCGGCAAGGCCAAGACCGCCGCCCCATGAGCGGTAGCCTTCCTTGAGCGGCTGGAAGCGGCAAGGGATGCCCTTGGAGCGCACGGCGGCCACCGCCGGCGACCACATGGACTGGATGACCACTTCGCCCGATGCCATCAGATTGACGCTCTCGTCGAAGGACTTCCAGAAGGCGCGGAACTGGCCGCCCTGCTTGGCCTTGATCAGGAAGTCGATCGTCTTGTCGATCTCGTCCTTGGTCATGTTGCCCTTGTCGGCATATTTAATGTTGCCCATGGCTTCCATGATCATGGCTGCGTCCATGATGCCGATGGAGGGGATGTTGAGGATGGCGGTCTTGCCCTTGAAGGCCGGGTCCATGATGTCGGCCCAGGTAGTGATGTCGCGGCCGACGAGGTCGGGGCGGATGCCCAGCGTGTCGGCGTTGTAGATGGTGGGCACCATGGTGAACCAGTTGGTCGGCGCCTTGGCGAAGGTCTTGGAGTCCTGCGCCTCGACATAGCCCACCGTGTGCGGCGCCGTGCCCTGGGCGATCACGCTGTCGGGGGTGAGTTTGCCGGTTTTGAACAGCGGCACCAGCTCGTCGTAATATTTCAGCTTGCTGACATCCATCGGCTGCAGCACGCCGGTGGGGAACACCTTCTTGCAGATCCAGTATTCGATATCGGCGATGTCGTAGCTGTCGGGCTGGGTCACAGCGCGCTGGGCGGCGGCGTCGGAATCGGTTGCCGTCATCTCCAGCGTGATGCCGAGGTCAGCCTTGCACTTGTCGGCAATGGCGTTGAGGTTCGACACGCCGGTGCCAAACTGGCGCAGCGTGATGTTGGACTGCGCCCAGATGGTCGGGAAGCCCGTGATGACGCCCGAGCCGGCGGCGAGGCCGACGGCGGCCGCACCCGTCTTGAGCAGCGAGCGGCGGGAGATGCCAGTCTTGGATTGTATTGTGTCTGTCATGTCTATTCCCCTGTCTTCTTTTGCTTGGTTGATGTCATGAATGAAGGTGGCCGAGGACGATCGCATCCTCGGCATCCCAGGCGAGCGGTACGGCATCGCCAATGGCGACGGGTTTGGCGAAGAAGTCGGAATCGTCGATGATGACAGTGAAGTCGTCGATGCCGGCACCGGTGACGGAGAGCTTCACCGTGGCGCCGCGATATTCGATGTTGGCGACGATGCCGGTGAAGCCGAGCCCGGGCGCGGGGGCCTCGCCGATGCGCACATGGTCGGTACGGATGGCGATGTCGATCGGCGCGCCCACTTCCTGTGCTGCGCCGCTGGTGGCGAGCGAACCGCCGCCGTTGACGTCGAAGACGACCATGCCGTCTCGGCTGCCGGTGACCCGGCCGGAGATGACATTGTGGTCGCCCATGAAGCGCGCGACGAAGGCCGTGGCCGGCCGCTCGAACACGTCGCGCGGCGGCGCTGCCTGTTCGATGCGGCCGTCATTCATCACCACGATCAGGTCGGCAAGCGCCATCGCCTCCTCCTGGCTGTGGGTGACGTGGACGAAGGTGATACCGAGCGACGTCTGCAATTTCTTCAGCTCGGCCCGCATGCGGATCTTCAGGAACGGATCGAGCGCCGAAAGCGGCTCGTCGAGCAGCAGCGCTTCGGGATCGGTGATCAGAGCGCGGGCGAGCGCGACACGCTGCTGCTGGCCGCCGGAAAGCTGCGCCGGGCGGCGCGTCGCATAGGCCTCCATCTGCATCAGCTTCAGCATGTCGAGCGCCTTGGCGCGGCGCTTCTCCTTGTCGACGCCCTTCATCTTCAGGCTGAAGGCGACATTGTCGATGAGGTCGAGATGCGGGAACAGCGCATAGGACTGGAACATCATCGCCGTGCCGCGTTTGGCCGGCGGCAGGTCGGTGACGACGGTGTTGCCGAGCCGGACGTCACCCGACGAAATGCTTTCGTGGCCGGCGATCATGCGCAGCGTCGAGGTCTTGCCGCAGCCGGAGGGACCGAGCAGGCAGCAATAGGTGCCCGCCGGAATCTTCAGGCTGATATCCTCGACGGCGGTCGTCGTTCCATAGACTTTCGAAACGGACACGATGTCGATCTCGGCGGCTTTGGACATTCAGGCTTCCCCGTTTGGTCGCATTAACCAATGCATCATGCGTGCCAATATCGGGGTGACTGGCCAAACATTTGAATTGTCTAGAAAATCAGGCCTGTCGGCCGTTGCCTATCTGGCGGGCGGCTTTGTGCATTGCACAAATTATGGGCGATTGTGCGCGATCTGCACAAAAATCGTATGCAATATTTTTTGGCTTTGTGTTCACTTTGCCTCTCGTGCGCAGACGGCGAGTCGCGTTAGAAGGGTGCGGGAACATCATCGCCATGAATATTGCCGATCACATCTATTCCGCCGACAGCGCCAACCAGGATCGCGCGCAGGCGATCCGCGACAATCTGCGCGACGCCATCGTCGACCGCCGGCTGGCGCCGGGCACCAAGCTGTCGGAGGGCGAGGTCGGCACGCTGTTTGACGTGTCGCGCACCGTGGCGCGCGCGGCACTGCAGATGTTGTCCTTCGAAGGCCTGGTGCGCACGGAGCGCAACCGCGGCGCGTTCGTCGCCAACCCCTCGCCCGAGGAGGCGCGCCAGGTGTTCGCCTCGCGCCGGCTGATCGAGCCCGGCATTGCCATTGCCGCCTGCGGGCGCGTCACATCAGCCGACATCGCCGCCTTCAGGGCGCAACTCGACGAGGAGGGCCGCTTCATCGCCGAGCGCGGTCCGACCGCGCGGCGTTCCGAGATCAAGGCGTCCGGCGATTTTCATCTGCTGCTTGCTTCGGTCGCCGGCAACGCCATCCTGCAGCGCTTCATGGAGGAACTGGTCGCGCGCTCCTCGCTTGTCATCGCGCTTTACGGGCGGTCTGGCGTGTCGGCCTGCGGGCACAGCGAGCACACGGAAATTGTCGGTGCGCTGGAGAGCAGCGATTGCGAACGGGCCAGCCGGCTGATGCTGCACCACATCGACCATATCGAGGCCGATCTCGATCTGCGCGTCAGGGCGGGCCCGGCGCTTCGCGAGGCTCTCAATTTCTGACGGCTAGTTTTCGTCGTCGGTGGCAGCTGGCGCTGCCTGTCCGGCTGCCTTGCGGCGCAGCATCTTGGTCAGCTTCCAGATCGTCGGGCTGTTCTTGACGAAGGCCTTCAGCCGCGCGCCCTGGCGAAGCGTCTGCGCCAGCGCACGGCCCTTCAGCGTCAGCGGGACCAGCACCTCGAAATGCCGGGTTTCGATATCGCACCACTGCCGCTTGTAGGGTTCGTCGCCGACGGAGAAATCGTAGACGGTAAAACCCGTCTCGCAGGCTTCCTGGATGTTGTCGAAGAACAGGAAATCGCCGGGACTGCTGGATGCGAGATCATCCTCGGCGATCGCTCCGAACTCGCAGATCAGGCGTTTCCCGGAGCGGCTCGACCCGGTGACGGCGCGTAGCTTGCCGGCGACTTCCAAGCCATGCAGCACGAAAGAGGGCGTGTCCTCGGCCAGGGCCTGCGTGAACAGCGCCCTGAAGAAGGCGCGTGTCTGGTCGCCGCCGAAGACATTGGCAATGCCCATCTTGCGAAAGCGGAGCTCCTTCATCTCGAAGAAGGCGTCGAGCAATCTCTCCACCTCGTCCGGGCTGCACGCCTCGATGCGCCGATGGCTGCCGACGGCGTCGAATTTGCGCATCTGCGACCGATGTTTCTTGCGTTTGCGCTTGCCGCTGGCGCGCAGCAGCAGCGCATCGAAGCCCCCGCCAAGGTCGACGGCCAGCGAAAGATTGGGGCTGGAGAAATGATCGAGCGATGCGAGCGGATTGGCGATGCCGTCGAGATCGGGCAGCAATCGTTCCAGCGCGATGAGATCGATGTCGGGCCTAGCCTTGGCAATGGCCCCAAACACTGAGCCGACGACCGCGCTCTCCGCCCTGGCCAGCCATTGCGGGTCAGCGGCCGCGAAATTGCCATTGGCATGGCGGCCGCCCATGAAACGGGCGACCCGGAACGGGCGCTGGCTGACAACCTCCAGCGCCAGTGCGATGACCGGCTTGCCTCCGAGAGTGAGCGTCGCCACCAACAGATCGGGCTCGAGCTGCGCGGCCCAGTTCAGGATCCATGTTGCGCCCTGGGCCGGCGCATAAAGCGCCGACCGGCAGAATTCCGCATAGGCCGCCAGCCCGTCCGCACCCACGACGGAGACCGATGGCCCGGCGGCATCCTTCGGCAGGGCGCGTGGCGAAGCCTCGGTCGCCGCAAGCCGATTGCCGTCAAATGACGCCATTGCGTCAACCATACCTCAATCCTTAAGGCGTATTGATCCCGATTTGGGGGGCGCGCAGGCGTATTCCGTGCTTGGATCAGCCTAGGCGCAAAAGGTGAATGAATGATCGACGGTGGGGAGGCAATCCGGAAACTGGCGCTCAACGTCGCTCGCTATACCGGCCTCGCACCACTGGCCAGGCCATTTGTCGGCGGCATCGGTGCCATCCTGATGCTGCACCGCGTGACTGCGACACCGGAAAAACCCGACAGCGTCAACCGCCACCTCAACATCGCGCCGAGTTTCCTTGATGCGGTGATCGCCGACATGAAGGCGGACGGCTATGTTTTCGTCTCGATGGACGAGGCCGTGCAGCGCATCAAGGCAGGCGGCAAGGGCGGCCGGTTCGCCACCATCACCGCAGACGATGCCTATCGTGACAACATGACCGAGGCCCTGCCGGTGCTGGAGAAGCACCGCGCGCCGATCACCATCTATGTGGCGCCGGGGCTGATCGACGGCACCGCCGATCTATGGTGGGATGTGGCCGAGGATATCGTCAACGCGTCGGACCGCCTGACTCTGTCGACCTCGAATGGTCCGGCGGTGATCGATTGCGCGACCCCGGCCAGGAAAAGCCAGGCCATAACCCGGCTGCACGCCTACTTGGCCACCGAGGTTCGTGAGGAAGATCTGCGCACCGTGCTGCGCGATCTCGCCAGTTCAAACGGCGTCGACGCGGACGCCTCGCGCCTGCGGACGCTGATGAACTGGGATGAGATCCGCACCGTCGCCGCGCATCCGCTGGTTACGATCGGCGCCCATACGATCAACCACAGCAATCTGAAGCGGCTTTCCGAGGCCGATGCACGGCGCGAGATCGACGCCGTGAAGGGCATGTTGCGAGCAGAGCTTGGCAGCGAACCACTCCATTTCGCCTATCCCTATGGCTATGCAAGCGCCGTCGGCTGCCGCGAAGTCGGCTTTGTCGCTGACGCCGGCTATGTCTCCGCCGTGACGACCCGCCATGGCGTGCTGCGCGCCGAACATGCCGGCTTCCTGCATGCCTTGCCGCGCATTTCGATCAATGGCCGCTACCAGAGCCTTGCCCATATCCGCACCATGCTGTCGGGCGTGACGACGCCGCTCGCCAATGCTGGCAAGATGGTCGTCACCATCTGACCGGGTTTGCCGTCAATCCGCCTTGCGCGTTGATCCAGCAGCGTATGAGCTGCGAGCCAAGGCAGCCCGTTTCAGCCTTTCGAGCGCGGCTCCAGCATCAGCCACTTGATGATGCCCATCGCCGGCAGCACCCAGAGCAGGCCGCTGAGCAGGAAGAACAGGAATTGCACCAACGCGCTGGACTCCGACAGCCGGGCGACGGCGAAGATCGATGCGACCAGCGCATAGATGATGACCAGTGCCACCAGCAGGAACATTCCGATCAGCTTTTTCAGGCGAATGGGCATGGCTTGGCCTCGTTGATCGCTACCGCTTAGGCCGAACGCAGGACACGCGCAACCCGCGACATCGGGCGCGACGGCGTGCCGCGCTGCATGGTCTTGCCAGCACGGATGCTATGGTTCACCAATCCGCGACATTCAACCGGACTGGACAGATCATGGCTGCCATATCAGCCGCCCACCCATACGTCGCCCGCGACCGCGACCTGCACAACCGCGCGCTTGTGCGCGGCTGGCTTTATGTCGTGCTTCTGGTGCTGTTTGCACTGGTGCTGGTCGGCGGCGCCACGCGGCTTACGGAGTCCGGCCTGTCGATCACCGAATGGCAGCCGATCCATGGCGTCATCCCGCCGCTCAACGACGCCGAGTGGCAGGAGGAATTCCAGCGCTACCAGCAGATCCCGCAATACACCGAGCTCAACAAGGGCATGAGCATCGAGGCGTTCAAGTCGATCTTCTGGTGGGAATGGGCGCACCGTCTGCTGGCGCGCAGCGTCGGCCTGGTCTTCGCCTTGCCGCTGCTGTTCTTCTGGGTGAGCCGCCGCATCGAGCGCGGCCTTGGGCCGAAACTCGTCGGTATTCTTCTCCTCGGCGGCCTGCAGGGCGCCATCGGCTGGTGGATGGTGGCCTCAGGCCTGGTCGACCGTGTGTCCGTGAGTCAGTACCGGCTGGCGACGCATCTGACGCTGGCGGCGCTGATCTTCACCGCCACCATGGTCGTCGCGCGTGGGTTGGCGCCGCATTCGGAGCCCGCCGCCGATCGCTCGACGCAGCGCCTGGCCGGCTTCATCGTGTTCCTGGCGCTGATCCAGATCTATCTCGGCGGCCTGGTCGCCGGGCTCGACGCCGGCCTGAGCTACAACACCTGGCCGCTGATGGACGGCAAGATCATCCCCGGCGATCTGCTGATCCTCGAGCCGGCATGGCGCAACTTCTTCGAAAGCCCGAAGACGGTGCAGTTCATCCATCGGCTCGGCGCCTATACGGTCTTCGCCGTCGCGCTCTGGCACATGATCGCCACGCGTCGTCGACTGCCCGGCTCAACCCATGCCCGCCGCGCGACGCTGTTGTTTGTGCTGGTGCTGGTGCAGGCCTCGATCGGCATCGGCACACTGCTGATGCAGGTGCCGCTGCATATGGCGCTGACACATCAGGGGTTTGCGCTGATCGTGCTGGGTTTCGCTGCCGCGCACTGGCGCGGCACCAAGGGCGCCTATCCCTTGCCGCAGGAGATCGTGCTCAGGAGTTGATCCCGAGCCGCTCGGCCCGTCCCTCAGGTCAGAAATTCGCCCGCACCGCCCGGATCGCCTTGGCGATCGACAGTTCGCGGTTTTCCTCGACCGTATTGTCATCCTCGTGGTGCCAGGCCGCGGACAGGCAGCCATAGGCGATGGCATGGTCCAGTATTGCCGGCGGCGACTGCCCCAGCGTCTTGCCAAAGACTTCGGCCATGTGTGCGATCCGCTGGGGATCGAGGCAAAGCGCGTCGCGGTCGAGCGGGTTGTAGAACATGTTGGCGGCGTCGAAGCCGGGATCGCCGAGCACGCCCTTCGGATCGATCACCAGCCAGCCGCGCGGTCCGTGCAGGATGTTGTCGTGGTGCAGGTCGCCATGCAAGGGCCTGATATCGTGCGGATTATCCAGCAGCCGTCCGGCGATCGACGCTGCCTCGACATAGATGCTGGCATGACCCGCGTCTCGGTCGGTTGCGGCTTTCCTGAACAGGCTGGCGTACCGCTCTCTGAGCGGCTGCAGCTCGGGCGGAAAGGGGTGATGCGACGGCGAAAACAGTTTCGCCATCACCTCAGCCGCGATTCCGGTTGCGGCATTGTCGCCCTGTTCATCGAGAACCTGGGTAAGCAAGGTGTCGCCGCCATATTCCAGCAGCATGCTGTGGCCGTCGCGGCCAAGCAGGCGCACCGCGCCTTCACCGCGCCGCCAGGCGAGGAAATGCTCGCCGCGCAATTCGTCGGCGACATCGTCGAAAGGCTTGAGCGCCTTGACGACGGCCGGCGAGCCGTCGCCGCGAACAACCTTCCAGATGCGGCTCGAAAAGGTCTCGGCAATGAGTTCGGGCGCGCTGATTTTCCAGCGCGCCGGGAAAACTGGTGCGTCCATCAAAGCCCGAGCATCAGGTCCATGTTCTGGACGGCTGCGCCCGAGGCACCCTTGCCGAGATTGTCGTAGACCGCCAGCAGCAGCGCTTGCGCGCGTTTGTCGTTGGCGAAGACATAGACCTTCATGCGGTTGGTGCCGTTGTAGATCTCGGGATCGATCTCCGGCATGCGCTCCAGGTGCGCATAGGGCGCCACCTCGACCACGCCGCCCTTGATGGCAGCGAAATGGTCGGCAATGGCTGCATGAAGCTCCGCGCCTGTCGGCACATGCTCGAGGCCGCCGAGCTGCAGCGGCACCACTGTGATCATGCCTTGGGCGAAATTGCCGACCGCCGGCTGCATGATCGGGTCATGTGACAGTTTTGCATAGGCCCGCAGTTCCGGCACATGCTTGTGCTGCAGGGTGAGGCCATAGGGCAGGAACTCCGAGGCGTCCTCGCCCTTGGCGACGTAGTCCTCGATCATCGGGCGTCCGCCGCCCGAATAGCCCGAAATGCCGTTGACGGTGATGGGGAAATCCGCCGGCAACAGGCCTGTCGTGACCAGTGGCCTCAGCGTGGCGATCGGTCCCTGCGGCCAGCAGCCGGGATTGGCGACGCGCTTGGCCGTGGCGATCGTCCTGGCCTGGTCCTTGTCCATCTCGGCGAAGCCATAGGCCCAGCCTTCGGCGACGCGATGCGCGGTCGATGCATCGATGACCTTGGTGGTGTCGTTGGCGATCAGCGAGACGCTCTCCTTCGCCGCATCGTCCGGCAGGCACAGGATCGCGATATCGGCCGCATTGAGGAATTCGGCGCGCGCCGCCGTCTCCTTGCGGCGCTCGGTGGGGATGGAAATGATCTCCAGGTCGCCACGCTCGGCAAGCAGCGCCCGGATCTGCAGGCCGGTGGTGCCGTGCTCGCCGTCGATGAAGATTTTCGGTTTCATGACCTGATCAAATTCCCTGATATTCCGAGACTATATACCGTTGCCGTGATTCACCGCGGCACCGTTGTGATTGCCGTTGTTCATCTCTTCCTGCCGTGCCTTTCGTTCAGCCAGCAGGCCGAGATACTGCATGGCCACCATCGAGCCGGCGATCGCCGTTATATCGGCGTGATCATAGGCCGGCGCAACCTCCACGACATCGGCGCCGACAATATCGACCTGGTTGAGCTGGCGCAGCGTCGACAGGATCTTCGCCGAGGACGGGCCGCCGGCCACCGGCGTGCCGGTTCCGGGCGCATAGGCCGGGTCGAGGCAGTCGATGTCGAAGGTCAGGTAGGTCTTCTTGCCGCCGGTGCGGTCGACGATGGCGTAGGCGATGTCGGAGGCACGCATCTCCTCGATTTCGTGGCCGTAGAGGATCTTGATGCCGAACGTATCAGGGGCGTGGGTGCGGATGCCGATCTGGATCGAACGGTCCGGATCGATGATGCCTTCCTTGACCGCACGGCCGACAAAGGATCCGTGGTCGATGCGCTTGCCGTCATCCTCCCAGGTATCCTGATGCGCGTCGAACTGCACCAAAGCGAGCGGTCCGTGGATGGCGGCATGTGCCTTGAGCAGCGGCCATGTGACGAAATGGTCGCCGCCCAGCGTCAAAAGGAAGGCGCCTGATTTCAGGATCTTCGCCGCTTCGCGCTCGATCGTGCCGGGGGTTTTCTGGTGGTTGCCGGAGTCGAGCAGGCAGTCGCCATAGTCGACCACCGCGAGATGTTCGAACAGATCGCGCGAGAATGGATACTGAGGGTCATTGTCGAGGATCGCCGAGGCGCGGCGAATCGCCTGCGGCCCGAAACGGGCGCCGGGCCGGTTCGTGACGGCGGCGTCGAAGGGAATGCCCCACACCACCGCATCCGCGCCCTTCACGTCCTTGGTGTATTTGCGCCGCATGAACGACAGCGCGCCGGAATAGGTCGGCTCAAGGGCGCCGCCCGTTTTGGAGCGGGCGGTGAAGGCATGGTCGATGTTCTTGGTCGCCATTACTGGTCCTCGTTTTCATCGGGGTGCAACAACTACAGAACCGGCATGGAAGATGCCAGTCACAGCTTGGGGAGACGAAACGGCGCCGCCCGGGTGCCACGGCAAGACAGGATTTGTCCCATCATGACGCAGGCCGCGTTTCTTAATCCGTCCGATGGCGTGGTGTCGACCCATGCCGGCACGATAGCCGGCGAGCGCTTCCAGGTTCTCGATTCGTGGCGCGGCATCTGCGCGCTGCTTGTGGCGCTGTTTCATTTCCCGACCGCTTCCGCGATCTCGCAGAGCGCCTTCATCGGTTCGTCCTATCTTTTCGTCGATTTCTTCTTCGTCCTTTCCGGCTTCGTCATCGCCAGCAGCTATGCGGATCGGCTGAGTCAGCCGATAGAGGTCGCCCGCTTCGCGCTGGTGCGGTTCGGCCGCATCTATCCGCTGCATGTCATCATGCTCGCGGCCTTTGCGGGCTTCGAACTGCTGCGGCTGATGCTGCCGCAATTGCATGGCACCGGCGCTGCCCCCTTCACCGGCGGTTTCGATTTGAAGAGCCTGCTTGCCAATCTGCTCCTGCTGCAAGGGATGGGCTTCGAGGATCATCTGACCTGGAATGCGCCAAGCTGGAGCATTTCGGCGGAGTTCTTCGCCTATCTCCTGTTTGCCGGCGTGGTCTTCATCGCCGGCGCGCGTGCCTGGATATGGCTTTTCGCCGCCGCCGTCACCGCGCCGCTGTTCCTGTTTGGTTTCTCCACGCATCATATGGACGTATCCTACGATTTCGGCTTCATCCGCTGCCTCTACGGCTTCTCGCTCGGCGCCCTGCTGGCTTGGTTTCAGCATGATTCCATTGCAGGGGCACGACAGCTCCTCGCCAGAAGCGGCCCGCGGCTGAGCTGGACCCTTGCCGAAATCGTCATGGTGGCGGCCATCGTGTTTTTCGTGTCGCTGGCGGGCAGCAATGATTTCGGCATCGCGGCACCCCTGGTGTTCGCGCTGGCGCTGTTTCTCTTCGCCCATGAAGGCGGCTGGATTTCCGCCTTGCTACGGGCGCCGGTCATGCTGACGCTCGGCGCGCTGTCCTACTCGATTTACATGGTCCACATCTTCGTGCAGGCGCGCCTGATCAACGTTGCCGGGCTCGTCGAGCACAAGCTTGGCCTCGGCCTGGTCGGCGACATCGTGCTGCGCGGCTCGCCGGCGACGGGCTTCGGCACCGGCTGGGCCGGAACGGTTGCAATCGTCATCATGCTCGTCGCCACCATCGCCGCATCGTGGATCACCTGGCGTTTCATTGAAATGCCGGCGATGGCCTGGTTCCGCCGGCTCTCGAAGCGCATTTGACGCCAGATATCGCGACCATCCGCTAGCCGGCTTCGTTCACCCAGATGTCACGGGCATCGCCTATCCCGGCTTCGATCCGGCAAGGAGCGATTCTCGAATGCGGACGATCTGGCTGAGCCTTCTGCTTTGCACGACCCTTGCGGCCGTCTCTGGTCAGGCCTTTGCGGACGAAAGCCGCGCCAGGCAGATCCTCGACCGCTTCGAGCATGCCAACCAGTGGCGCGACCATGTCATGGTGGCCGCCCATCGCGCAGGCAGTATGCAGGCCGGCAAGACGCTTTATGCGGAAAATTCGCTCGCCGCCGTCAAAGGCTCGATCGCCATGGGCGCCGAGATCGTCGAGGTCGACATCAGGCGCTCGAAGGACGGCGCGTTCGTCGTCATGCATGACAGCTGGCTCGACCGCACCACGACCTGCAACGGCGAGGTGGCAAAATACACGCTGGCCGAACTGAAGACCTGCCGCTTGGTGATCGAGGGCACCCGCGCCGTCACCGACGAGAGGGTTTCGACGCTGCGCGAGATGCTGCTGGCGACCAGGGACCGGATCCTGATCAATCTCGACAACAAGCTCGAAGTCGGCGACCTGCCGGGCATGATCGCGGTGGCGCGCGATCTCGGCATGGCCGACCAGGTCATCGTCAAGGAGAACCTCTGGAACCAGACCAGGATTGCCACGGTGAAGGCCGCCATGGCCGCGATCGGCGGCGGCGTCCAGTTCAAGCCGATCATCGCCGATGACGCGGTGCATGATGCCGGTTTCGCCGAAACGGTCGACCACGCCTTCTCGCCGCGCGCGATCGAGCTGATCAACTGGCGGGCTGGCGCCGAGACGCTGACCGAAACCGGCGGACCGCTGTTCAGCACGCGCATGCGCGCGGCCGCGGTGCGGGGCAACTGGCACATCTGGGCCGACACTTATGCCATCGTCAACAAGCCCGGCGGGTTTCTCGCAGGCGGCCGTGGCGACGAATTGGCGGTCCAGGCCAGCCTGCCGCGCGAAGCCTGGGGTTTCTGGGCCGATCGCGGCGCCACCATCATCCAGACCGACGAACCGAAGGCGGCCATCGATTGGCTGGCGGCGAACGGTTACCGCGTGCCCTATGCCGGGACGGGCGAACGCATCGAACCCGCCGCGACCGCCAGCATCAATTGATTTGCCGGGATCGGCATCCCTGACTGGTTGTCGCAGGCTGGCCTCTCCTGACGGAACGGTGTCAGCGAGAAGCCGTTATGCCAAGGCATGACCGACACCATCGTTTCCAAGCCCCGCGCCACCTATGCCGCCACTGTCGCCGCGACCAGTCTCGGGTTCGTGGTGGTGCAGCTCGATGTCTCCATCGTCAATGTCGCCCTCAACAGGATCGGCGCTGCACTTTCGATGGGCATAGGCGGCCTGCAATGGGTGGTCGATGCCTACACGCTTGCCTTCGCCTCGTTGCTGCTCGCCGGCGGTGCGCTCGGCGACAGGATCGGCGCCCGCCGGGTGTTCGTCGGCGGCATGGCGCTGTTCAGCATCGCCTCGCTGGTTTGTGGCCTGGCAGGGAGCCCTTGGGTGCTGATCGCGGCGCGCGCCGTGCAAGGCGCGGGTGCGGCTTTGCTGATGCCGTGTTCGCTGGCGCTGCTCAACCGTGCCTACGCTTCGGACAAGGCGCGCCGCGCGCGGGCCGTCGGCCTGTGGACGGCGGCTGGCGGTGTTGCACTTTCGGCCGGGCCGGTGCTCGGCGGCTTCATGGTCGGGTCGCTCGGCTGGGCAAGCATCTTCCTGGTCAACCTGCCCATCGGCGCTCTTGCCATCTGGATGGCCTACCGGTTTCTACGCGAAACGCCGCTGAAGGCTGAAAAGCCGCCGATCGACTGGGCCGGGCAGGGGCTTGTCGTGCTGACGCTGTTTTCGCTGACCGGCGCCTTCATCGAAACCGGCTCGTCCGGTTGGGCTTCATTGCCGGTTATCGGCGGACTGGCCGTGGCTGCAGTGGCCGGAAGCCTGTTCCTGCTGGTCGAGAGCCGGACCAAGGCGCCGATGTTTCCACTGAAGCTATTTGCCAGCCGCGTGCCGGCGGCGACCAGCCTCGTTGGACTGGCGGTCAATCTGACGCTCTACGGCACGATTTTCATGCTCAGCCTCTATTTCCAGCAGGAAAGGCATTTTTCGCCTGAAATGACCGGGCTCGCCTTCCTGCCGTTCATGGCGGCGGTCACCGTGTCGAACATTGCCGCCGGACGCATCGCCGCGACGTATGGCCCTCGGTCGCCGATGGCGATCGGCCTGCTTATCGGCGCGGCCGGTTTCGGCCTGATGGCGCTGATCCAGGCCGACACCTCTTATCTGTCGCTGCTGTGGCGGCTGCTGTTTCTGCCGGTCGGCATCGGTCTTGCGGTGCCCGCCATGACCACGGCGTTGCTGTCGTCCGTGCCGACGGCAATCTCGGGAACAGCCTCGGGCGTGCTCAACACGGTGCGCCAGTCGGGTGGGGCGATCGGCGTCGCGCTGTTCGGCTCCGCTTTGGCGCTGGGCACGATCCAGGGCATGCAGCTTGCTTTCCTCGCCTCCGCGCTCGCCGTGGCGTTCTCGGCGCTCTGCGCCTTCCTGTTCATCCGCGACGCGGATCATTCCGCAGGATAGGGATTCGCAATGCAAAAAGGCCGCCCGGAGGCGGCCTTTCGATTGCCCAAACTGCGGAGCGCTTAGCGCTTCGAGAACTGGAAGGAGCGGCGGGCCTTCGCCTTGCCGTACTTCTTGCGCTCGACGACGCGGCTGTCGCGGGTCAGGAAGCCGCCCTTCTTGAGCACGGCGCGCAGCGCCGGCTCGTAGTAGGTCAGCGCCTTGGAGATGCCGTGACGCACCGCGCCGGCCTGGCCGGAGAGGCCGCCGCCGACGACGGTGGCGACGATGTCATACTGGCCCGAACGGTTGGAGGCGATGATCGGCTGGTTGAGGATCATCTGCAGGACCGGACGCGCGAAATAGGTCGCGAATTCCTTGTCGTTGACGACGATCTTGCCGGAACCCGGCTTCACCCAGACGCGCGCAATGGCGTTCTTGCGCTTGCCGGTGGCATAGGCGCGGCCCGACTTGTCGAGCTTCTGGACGTGGACGGGTGCCGCGGCCTGCGTATTGGTGTTGCCGGTGGCGGCGCCCAGTTCTGCGAGCGAGGAAAGCTCAGCCATCTTATGCGACCTTCTTGTTCTTGGAATTCAGCTTGGCCACGTCGAGGACTTCTGGCTGCTGGGCGACATGCGGATGCTCGGCGCCTGCATAGACGCGCAGGTTCTTCATCTGGCGACGGCCGAGCGGACCACGCGGGACCATGCGCTCAACGGCCTTCTCGACGACGCGCTCGGGGAAGCGACCCTCGAGCAGCTGGCGCGCGGTGCGCTCCTTGATGCCGCCGGGGTGGCCGGTATGCCAGTAATAGACCTTGTCGGTGAACTTCTTGCCGGTGAACACCACCTTGTCGGCATTGATGACGATGACATTGTCGCCGTCGTCGACATGCGGGGTGAAGGTCGGCTTGTGCTTGCCGCGAAGATGATTGGCGATGACAGTGGCGAGACGGCCGACGACGAGACCCTCGGCGTCGATCAGGATCCACTTCTTCACCACATCCGCAGGCTTCTGCGAAAAGGTTGTCATGTTTTCTGCTCTCGGTTTTGACCTTCAAAGAGAAGGCGTTTCTTGTTGCTTGGATTGGCGATGAGACGCTTGCCCGCCGCCAATAACAAAACGGCGGCCTTTGCGGGCCGCTGCTTCGTGAGGGCTTATAGGCGACGGGGAATTGCGCGTCAAGCCGATCAAAAAGCCATCTAGCGAAGAAACGGAAGTAAAAACAATAGCTTAGTAAAAAGGTATTATTTTACCACATCACCGGTGCGCTTCGGTGGGATCGAATAGGTGCCGGTGGCGTGCGCGATCGTGTGTGCTTGCGGGCCGGCGACGATGTCGATGTCGAACACCATCAGGCTCTTTCCCAGCTTCAGGATGCGGCAATGGCCATCGATCGGCCCGGCCTCGGCCTTGCGCACGAAGTTGATGTCGAGGTTAACCGTCACGGACAGCGCATCCGGCCCGGCATGGGAAAGCACGCAGACATAGCCGCCAATGTCGGCCAGCGTGAACAGCGATGGACCGGACACCGTGCCGCCCGGACGCAAATGCCGCTCGCCGGCATTGAGCCGCACGGTGCAGCCGCCTGGGAAAACGTCGATGGCCTCATAATATTTGAACTGCTCGTTGAGCTGGGGATAGACGGTTTCCATCAGCACATTGACTTGTGCTGCGGTCAGCATCGGCTTGAGGTTGGTCTGGGCGGGCATGTCGGTATCTCGCTTTTACGCCAAGCCTGTATGAACGCGGCAGGGCGTTGCTGGCAACATCTTCGGCCTTCTGGCGCAAGCGATGGGTGTTGGATGAAAGCCGATCCGATATTAGATAGTCCGTAAGCCCGACCGGAATCGCGGAGACCTTAGCCATGGCCGAAATACTTGCCATCAAGCCTGTTGCTGCCGAGGGGCCGGTCACGACCAGGCTGGACAAGGGCGTGCTGCGGCTCACCCTCGCCAATCCCCCGGCCAATGCTCTGTCGCTAGCGGTAATGGCGGCGCTGACGGCGGAACTCGACCGCGCCGGGGCTGACAAGGCGGTTCGTGTCATCATCCTGTCGGCGGCCGGGAAAGTGTTCTGTGCCGGCCATGATCTCAAGGAAATGACCGCGCGCCGCGCCGACGCCGATCGCGGCAAGGCTTTCTTCGAAGAGACATTCGCCGCTTGCGCCCAGCTGATGCAGGCGATCGTGCGCCATCCCGTGCCGGTCATCGCAGAAGTCGACGGCCTGGCGACGGCCGCCGGCCTCCAGCTTGTCGCCAGCTGCGACCTGGCGATCGCCTCGCATGAGGCGACCTTCTGCACGCCGGGCGTCAATATCGGCCTGTTCTGCTCGACGCCGTTGGTGGCGCTGTCGCGCAACGTCTCGCGCAAGCAGGCGATGGAGATGCTGCTGACCGGCGAGACGATCGACGCGGCAACCGCCAAGGAGTTCGGCTTGGTCAACCGCGTCGTGCCGCGCGAATACCTGAATCAGATCGTCACCAAATACGCGCAAACCATTGCTTCCAAATCATCTTTGGTGGTCAAGACCGGCAAGGAGGCCTTTTACGCGCAAGCCGAAATGGGCCTGGCGGACGCCTATGCCCATACCGGCCGCGTCATGGTGGAGAACATGTTGGCGCGGGACGCCGAGGAAGGCATCGGCGCCTTCATCGGCAAGCGCAAGCCGGAATGGACGGACGAGTAGCCGTGGAGCCGCGCATCTCCATCGTCACCATCGCCACGGACGATCTCGATCGCGCCGTGCGCTTCTACGAAGCCATGGGTCTGCAACGGCATGCCGCGATAACGGACGGCGTCGCCTTCTTCCAGATGGGCGGGGTCATTCTCGGGCTGTTCCCGCGCGCCAGTGCCGAGGCGGATTCCGGCATTACATTCGCCGGAGCGCCGTCCGCCGTCTATCTCGCCTACAACACCCGCTCCGACGCCGAGGTCGACGAGGTGCTCGCCATGGCCGAGAAAGCCGGCGGCCGTATCGTCAAGCCGGCCGGCCGCGCCTTCTGGGGTGGCTGGTACGGCTATTTCGCCGATGCGGACGGGCACGTCTGGGAAGTGGCGCACAATCCGGCCTTTCCGATCGCGCAAGACGGCACGATTTCGTTGCCCGGGTGATGGCTTACCGCAAACAGCTGACGCGGCTCAAGGCACCATACCTCAAGCGCGTCCTGCTTGACCCAGCGCGGGTCGCGGACTGGGAAAAATATCCCTGGAACCTGCCGCTGTTTCGCGGCCGTGACTTCGAACTCGAATTCACCACGCCGATCACCATTATCGTCGGTGAGAACGGCACCGGCAAATCGACGCTGCTGGAAGCGATTGGTGCTTTGGCCGGCTATGACGAGGCCGGCGGCGGCAAGGGTTACCGCCCGGTCGACCACTCTCGTGCCATCGACAAGAGCGGTGCCGCACTGGCCGACAATTTTCGTTGCCACTGGCTGCCGAAGGTTACCGCGGGTTGGTTCTTCCGCGCCGAATCCTTCTATTCCGTTGCCCGTTACCTCGACGAGGCAGCTAGGGAATCGGGCGGGACGCCGCCGGATTTCCTGTCCTGGTCGCATGGCGAGGGTTTCATCCGCTTCTTCGAGGAGCGCTGCCGCAGGCAAGGCATCTACATCCTCGACGAGCCCGAGAGCGCGCTTTCGCCGTCGCGCCAGATCGAGCTGCTGAAGATGCTGCGGCGCATGGACCAGTCCGGCACCGCGCAGGTGATCATGGCGACGCACTCGCCATTGTTGATGGCCTGTCCCGGCGCGCGGCTGTTCCGCATCAGCCGCTTCGGGCTCGAGCCCGCCGACTTTCGTGATACGGACCACTTCCGCATGTTGCGCGATTTCAGCAACGACCCGGATGGTTTTCTCGCCGAGGCGTTGTATGAGGACGAGGCATGAATCACGATAGCTACGACAACACCTACATCGCCGGCATCCTCAATTCGGTGAAGACCATCGCCATGGTCGGCGCGTCGGCCAATGACGTCAGGCCGAGCTATTTCGTGCTGAAATACCTGCTGGCCAAGGGCTTTTCGGTGTTTCCGGTCAATCCGGGCCAGGCCGGCAAGGAAATCCTCGGCCGGATGACCTATGCCAGTCTGGCCGATATTCCGGAGCCGATCGATATGGTCGACATCTTCCGCGCCGCGACCGCGGTGCCGGGCATCGTCGACGAGGTATTGCGGCTCGATCCCTTGCCGAAAGTCATCTGGATGCAGCTCGGTGTGCGCCATGACGAGGCCGCCGCTCGCGCCGAGGCCGCCGGCATCAAGGTGGTGATGAACCGCTGCCCCAAGATCGAATACGGCAAGCTCTCCGGCGAGATCGGCTGGACCGGTGTCAATTCCGGGGTGCTGTCGTCCAAGAAGCCGCTGATGCGCCAGGGCTTCCAGAGTTTCGGCGTGCGTCAGAAATAGGCCGCGAGCGAGAAGCGCAAAATTATTCCGGCTAGCGCCGTATTTTCCTGCAGCTTGGTCGAAGGTCCCACGCCGAAGGGTATTTTCTTCTTTGCATTCCATGCCCGGCTTCGCCAAGAATGCTCGGCGATTTTCAGAAGGTTCTCGAGGGAGGTTTTAAGTGACCCGTACGCCCGGTTTCAACACGCTCGCCGTCCATGCCGGCGCCAAGCCCGATCCGGCCACCGGCGCGCGCGCCACGCCGATCTACCAGACGACCTCCTTCGTCTTCGATGATGCCGACCACGCCGCGTCCCTGTTCGGCCTGAAGGCGTTTGGCAACATCTACACCCGTATCATGAACCCGACGCAGGCCGTGCTCGAGGAGCGCGTCGCCGCACTCGAAGGCGGCACGGCTGCCCTCGCGGTCGCATCCGGCCACGCCGCGCAGGTCATCGTCTTCCACAATCTGATGCAGCCGGGCGACAATTTCGTCGCCGCGACAAGGCTCTATGGCGGCTCGATCAACCAGTTCGGTCATGCCTTCAAGAATTATGGCTGGGAAGTGCGCTGGGCCGACACCAACGACATCTCGACCTTCGAGAGCCAGATCGACGACAGGACCAAGGCGATCTTCATCGAGAGCCTGGCCAATCCGGGCGGCACTTTCGTCGACATCGAGAAGATCGGCGACATCGCCCGCAAGCATGGCTTGCCGCTGATCGTCGACAACACGCTGGCCTCGCCCTATCTGATCCGTCCGATCGAGCACGGCGCCGATATCGTCGTGCATTCGCTGACCAAGTTCATCGGCGGCCATGGCAATTCGATCGGCGGCGTCATTGTCGATGGTGGCACCTTCGACTGGTCGAAGTCGGGCAAGTACCCGATGCTGTCGGAACCGCGCCCCGAATATGGCGGCCTCGTCCTGCACGAAACCTTCGGCAATTTCGCTTTCGCCATCGCTGCGCGCGTGCTTGGCCTGCGCGATCTCGGCCCGGCGATCTCGCCCTTCAACGCCTTCCTCATCCTGACTGGCCTGGAAACCTTGCCGCTGCGCATGCAGCGTCACTGCGACAACGCCGTCACGGTCGCCGGCTGGCTGTCCAACCACCCCAAGGTCGCCTGGGTGAACTACCCCGGCCTGCCCAGCGACAAGAACAACGCGCTGCAGAAGAAATACTCACCGCTGGGCGCCGGCGCCGTCTTCACCTTCGGCCTCAAGGGCGGCTACGAGGCCGGCGTCAAATTCGTCGAGGCGCTGGAACTGTTCTCGCATCTGGCCAATGTCGGCGACACCAAGTCGCTGGTCATCCATCCAGCGTCAACCACGCACCGCCAGCTCTCCGACGAGCAGAAGGTCAAGGCCGGCGCCGGCCCGGACACCGTGCGGCTTTCGATCGGCATCGAGGACGTCACCGATATTGTCGCCGACCTCGAACAGGCACTCGCCAAGGTTTGATTGCTGATGGCCGCTTTTCTTTCCGTCGACACCAAGAGCGTCGAACCCGAATCCGGCGCGCCCGCGCCGGATCGCCTGATCTCGGGCGATCCAAAATTCCGCACCTGGAACGTCGAGGAGCGGGACGGCGGCCTCTATGCCGGCATCTGGGAATCGACTCCCGGCAAATGGCGCATCGTTTATGACGAGTGGGAATTCTGCCACATCCTGTCCGGCGTTTCGGTGATCGCGCAAGACGGTGGGCAAGCGCGCACGGTCAAGTCGGGTGACAGTTTCGTGCTGAGGCCGGGCTTCAAGGGCAGCTGGGAAGTGCTTGAAACCACCCGCAAGGAGTATGTGATCAAGCTGTGATCACTTCGCCGGAAACTGGCTTAGGCAGGCTTCCGACGCCTTGTCATGCGCGGTCAGCAGATCGGCGTCCTGGGCTTCGATATCGGCGTCCGTGATCTCGTCTCGATAATATTGCGCCAGGAGGTCGAGCCCCTGCTGGCTGACGCCATAGGTCGGGATTTCGCGGGCGACGCAGCCGCATAGTGCGAGCGCGCGATCGGGCGAGCCAATCTTGTGGTTGGTCATGATGAAATCCTGCGCCGGGCAGGCGTCGAGAAAGGCGCCGAAATTCAGCTTCTGCTGCGGCTGGTCGCCATGGTCGAAATAGGCCGGCGGCCATTGGCTTTTGCCGCTCGCGACCTCGCAGCCCGTGGCGACGTCCTGGGCGCTTTTCGATAGAGCGAGCCAGGCATCCTCCTTGTCGCCTATCGGATAGTCGAAATCTTCGCCCATGAGTGAGGCCGCATAGGCGTCAAGGTCGGCCTGCGTGAAGCCGACCTTCTGGAATCGGTTGAACTGGCATTGGCAAGCGGCGCTCACCTGCTCCGTTTCACCCTGCGACGGCTGTTCGCTCAACTTGTTTTTCTGGCAGGCCGCCACGAAAGCGGTGCCATCAAGCGTCGAAGCGGGAAGGGTGGAAGCGTCGACATAGCGCTTTCCGCCCCAGCCGATAGTCATCGTGTCGGATTGGATGTCGAAAAAGCCGTTCCGTTTGAAGGGGCTGAGCGCGATCTTGTCCTGCGGCACCAGCCGCGCGCCGGGAATGTCGCCGAGAACCTCCTGATAGCTGTCGCCTTCCAGGACGAACAGGAAGTTGCCGCAATTGACGCCGTCGCAGCCCGGCGCATAGCGGTAGGCGAAGATCTCAGGCAAGCCGTCAAGATTGAGATCGACCTCGATGGCGAAGGATGCCAGCGGCAGGCCCTTCGATCCGGTCTGCCGCTCCAGGAGGCCTATCGCCATCTTCTGCGCGATGGCCATGCTGTTCTCCCACGGGATGTTCTCCGGCTGTTGCTGGGCACGCGCCGTGCCCAGGCTGGCGCATAGAAACGCCAATGCGAACGCCGTCGCCGGTCTCCAGAACAGTCTCATCGCGCAGCCCCAGGCCCGCGATCGTTCAGAAGTCGACGGCGAGCATTTCCAGCCCATGGAAGTGGTAAGTGTCGCGGAAGCGGGGCTGTTCGGCAAGATGCAGCCGCGGATGCCGCTCGAACAAAGTCTTCAGCGACACCTGCAATTCGAGCCGCGCCAGCGGCGCGCCGATGCAGAAATGGATGCCGGCGCCGAAGGACACGTTCTTCTGGTCGCTCCGGTCCGGCCGGAAGGCCTGCGGTTCGGCAAAGGCGCGCGGATCATGATTGGCCATGCCGAGCAAAAGCCCGATGGTCTGGCCCGGCTGCACGA
Organism: Mesorhizobium sp. 131-3-5; assembly: GCF_016756575.1. NCBI lineage: Bacteria > Pseudomonadati > Pseudomonadota > Alphaproteobacteria > Hyphomicrobiales > Phyllobacteriaceae > Mesorhizobium > Mesorhizobium sp. 131-3-5. Next base: position 4,830,300 of record NZ_AP023254.1, on the reverse strand, counting down.
CGATGCCGGGCGCAATCTCGATTTCCTGGTAGGCGTAGCGCGTGAACATGTGCAGCGGGGCGTCGAAGCGCAGGCATTCCTCGACGGTTGCGGCTGTCGCTTCCGCCGAGGTGAAGAAGCGGCTGGGATCGCCGCCTTGCGCCAGGATCGAGCGCACCGCGTTGCCGGCCTGATGCACGGTCGCTTCATGGCCGGCATTGAGCAGCAGTATGGCCGAGGACACCATTTCGTCCTCCGACAGCCTCTGGCCGTCCTCCTGTGCCGAGATCAGCAGCGACAGCAGATCGTCGCCGGGGTTCTTGCGTCGCTCGATAATGTAGCCGCGCAGGAAATCGGTGAATTCGCCCGCGGCGCGATTGGCCGTCTCCTCGGTCTCGCGCGTGCGGCCATGAACGTACATGGCGACCATTTGATGCGACCAGTCGAGCAGTTGCGGCCCCATCTCGACCGGCACGCCGAGCATTTCGGCGATGATGGTGATCGGCAGGGGGGAGGCGAAGGCGGGAAGCAGGTCGACCGGCCCGGCCGGGTCAAAGCGGTCGATCAGCTCGTTGGCGAGCGCCTCGACACGCGGCCGCAGCCGCTCGACCTGGCGCGAGACGAAGGCCCGGTTGACCAGCGTTCTCAGCCGCGTGTGCACCGGCGGTTCCAATTCGAGCATGGAGTTGGCTTCAATGCCGTCGAACGCCTTGAGATGGCTGCGGTCCTGGCCAACACCACGGCTGTCGGGAATGCCGGCCGGGTTCTGGCGGCCGAAGCGGCGGTCGCGCAGCAGCCGGTTGACATCGTCGAAGCCGCCCAAGCACCAGAAGCCGAATTCCTCCCAGAAGAAGGCGTTCGAGACGCCGTGCAGGAAGGCGTAAGCCTCGTACGGGTTCAGGAAGAAAGCCGGCTCGTGCGGGTCGAGCCGCAACTGGCGAGTGGCTGGATCAAAGGCAAGATAGGGGAGCGTCGAATTGGTCATGCCAGACCCATAGCGCGGCTTGCCAGCCTCATTCCAGACCGTATGTTGGCGCCCGCACTCCAATGAATTGAGCCAGCCAATGCGGCTGCGGAAGGCGTGAACGATGAACGTGATCGTTGTCGGCGCGGGGATTGCCGGTCTTTCCACGGCGTGGTCGCTGGTCAAGGCCGGCCACAGCGTGTCGATCGTCGAGCAGGGGCCGATCCCCAATCCGCTGGCCGCGTCCGGCGATCATCACCGCATCATCCGCCGCGCCTACCGCGCCCGAAGCGGCTATGGCCGGCTGATCACCGAAGCCTACGAGGCCTGGGACGAGATGTGGGCCGATCTCGGCGAAAGCCACCTTGATGCGCGCGGATTCGTCTGCATTTCGCGCGAACCGGGCGACGAGGCCGAGGAATACCGCGAGGGCCTGGAAGAGGGGAATTTTCCCTTCGAACTGTTCGAACCAGACGCCGCCGTCAAACGCTGGCCTTTCATCGAGCCGGGCACGTTCCGCTATGCCTATTATTCGCCGGAAGGCGGCGCGCTCCATTGCCGCAAGATCGCTTCCGGCCTTGCCGCCTGGCTGCGTACCAATGGCGCCAATGTCTACGAACACAGCAAGGTGACCGCGATCGACTCCGAAACTGGCCGCATCGTGCTCGAAAGCGGCGAAACCATGCAGGCCGACCGCATCGTCGTCGCTGCTGGCGCCTGGGTGCTGAAACTGTTTCCGGAACTGGACGGTGAACTGAAGACCTATCGGACAGCCCTTGCCTATGCCGAACCGCCGGCCGACCTGAAGGCGGCCTGGGAGGCGGCACCGGTCGTCCTCGACGTCGGCGGCGCGGTCGATGGCTACGTGATCCCGCCTTCCGGCGGCGCCGGCATGAAATTCGGCTCAGGTCTGCACAGGGTGTCGACCAGCGACGCCGACTGGAACCGTCAGCCTGTGCCGGGCGAGGGGGAGGCGATCCGCAACCTCTTTTCGCCACCAATCGCCCGCATCCAGGAGTATGAGGTGACCGAGGTGGTCACCTGCGCCTACACCTTCACCGCCGACGAAAAATTCATGGCGCATGCGAAAGGTAAGTGCCTTGTTGTCTCGGCCTGCTCAGGCCATGGCTACAAGTTCGGCGCGGCGGTCGGCAGGCGCGTTGCGGCGGCTGTCGGCGATGGCGATAGCGACGGCCTGAAGGCGTGGCTGCGGGCGGAGGTGGCCTAGTCCTGGCAGTGCCTCGGAATATGCACGCGCCGCCAGCCAGACGACCCTTCTCTGACCACCACGCGCCGCGCGACGGTCAGGTAGGAGGCGGGGACATCGATGATGCGCCTTCGCTCCGGCCGCACCAGCACTTCCTCGGCGATCTGGTCGTATTGCGCCGGAATGACGACGCGCCTTGTGCGCTCCGGCTGGATCACCACCGTCTCGGCGACGCGTTCGTAGCGCGCCTTGTGCCAGATCTTGCACAGAACCCTGCGACCATGGATGACGCGCCATTCCCAGGAATAGCCGGCGCCATCGACCCTCACCGTGTGGTAGACGGTGCGGGTAACGGCAGGCACGACCTCGTAGGTCACTTGTGCCGGAACCGTCATCACCACGCGTTCGCGTGTGCCGTAGATCGGCGGGGTGTAGTCGACCTGCTGGCCGGGCGGACTGACCATCACGTCTTCATAGACCGTGTCGTAGACGTCAGGCGTGTGGACCGGTTCGTAGCATTCCACGGCGCGGCCGCCGGCCGCCGTCTGCGAAGTCGTGCCAAGCATGGCCAGCCCGGCAATGGCGAAGGATGCGCTTCTCCTGAACATGACACTCCCCCTGTTTGAACCGTACGCACAAGTTCAACGTTGAATTGTAGGGGAAGACGCCGCTGAGAAAAGCGGTTTCGGCGCATTTCGTTAAGTGACGCGGTTAAGAAACTGCTACGTTGCGGCCCGGTACCGTCTGCTCCGGAACCGGTGCAGGCGTCAGCGATGCGAATCCTTGGCCGTAAAGCTTGATTCGACTTACCCAGATGGCTAGGACGGGTCGGCCTTGCACAAGGATGAGCCGGCATCCTATCTACGGAACAACGATCCAGAACCGATTCTGCCCGATCTGCCAGCATTCCCGGCGCCGGAATCCCACCGCGAGATAAGAGATAACCGATGAAAAACCCCGTCGAAACCTACATGAACCTCGTTCCGATGGTGGTCGAACAGACCAATCGCGGCGAGCGGGCCTACGACATCTTCTCGCGCCTCCTCAAGGAGCGCATCATTTTCATCACCGGTCCGGTCGAGGACGGCATGGCGACGCTGGTCTGCGCGCAGCTTCTTTTCCTGGAAGCCGAGAATCCGAAGAAGGAAATCAACCTCTACATCAATTCGCCGGGCGGCGTGGTCACTTCGGGCATGGCGATCTACGACACCATGCAGTTCATCAAGCCGGCTGTATCGACGCTCTGCATCGGCCAGGCGGCCTCGATGGGCTCGCTGCTTCTGACCGCCGGCCACAAGGACATGCGTTTCGCCACGCCGAACGCCCGCATCATGGTTCACCAGCCGTCCGGCGGCTTCCAGGGCCAGGCCTCCGACATCGAGCGCCACGCCATGGATATCGTCAAGCTGAAGCGCCGTCTCAACGAGGTCTATGTCAAGCACACCGGCAAGAGCTACGAGGAGATCGAACGCACGCTCGACCGCGACCATTTCATGACCGCCGACGAAGCCAAGGATTTCGGCCTCATCGACAAGGTCATTTCGTCGCGCGAGCCGGCTGAGAGCGCCGTGGCATAAGGGCTTGGTGGCAGTTGGATGACACCATCACGCGCTTTTGGCGCGTCTTGCGGCATTTCGGCCACAATTGGCTGTTCCCTCGACGGTCGGGATTGCCTACGTTAAGGCTATGTTGATTTTCGACGGCTTAGCTTTGTGTGGGGTTGCTGCGAATCATTGCCACGTTTTCTGATTTGTGTTTCGTACGGAATACGTTGCGGGAGCCGGGACACTGGCGGCGGCGGATTCCCGCGATAAATAGAGTATGCGCCCTTTCAGCCAGACCATCGGCGGGCGGCGATGAAAGGACAGGGAAATGAGCAAGGTCGGCAACAACAGCGGTGACTCGAAGAACACGCTTTATTGCTCGTTTTGCGGCAAAAGCCAGCATGAGGTGCGCAAGCTGATCGCAGGTCCGACGGTCTTCATCTGCGACGAATGCGTCGAACTCTGCATGGACATCATCCGCGAGGAGAACAAGACCTCGATGGTGAAGTCGCGCGAGGGCGTGCCGACACCGCAGGAGATCCTCAAGGTTCTCGACGACTATGTCATCGGCCAGCCCTACGCCAAGCGCGTGCTGTCGGTGGCCGTCCACAACCACTACAAGCGTCTCGCGCATGCCGGCAAGAACAACGATGTCGAGTTGGCCAAGTCCAACATTTTGCTGATCGGCCCGACCGGTTGCGGCAAGACGCTGCTCGCGCAGACGCTGGCCCGCATCATCGACGTGCCCTTCACGATGGCCGACGCCACGACGCTGACCGAAGCCGGTTATGTCGGCGAGGACGTCGAGAACATCATCCTGAAGCTCCTGCAGTCGGCCGACTACAATGTCGAGCGCGCCCAGCGCGGCATCGTCTACATCGACGAGATCGACAAGATTTCGCGCAAGTCCGACAATCCCTCGATCACCCGCGACGTGTCCGGCGAGGGCGTGCAGCAGGCGCTGCTGAAGATCATGGAAGGCACAGTCGCTTCCGTGCCGCCGCAGGGCGGCAGGAAGCATCCGCAGCAGGAATTCCTGCAGGTCGACACCGCCAACATCCTGTTCATCTGCGGCGGCGCCTTTGCCGGCCTGGACAAGATCATCTCGGATCGCGGCCGCAAGACCTCGATCGGTTTCGGCGCCACGGTCGCCTCGCCGGAGGACCGCCGCACCGGTGACATCTTCCGCCAGGTCGAGCCCGAGGACCTCCTGAAGTTCGGCCTCATTCCGGAGTTCGTCGGCCGTCTGCCTGTCCTGGCGACGCTGGAGGACCTCGACGAACCGGCGCTGATCCAGATCCTGACCGAGCCGAAGAACGCGCTGGTCAAGCAGTACCAGCGGCTGTTCGAGATGGAAAATGTCGACCTGACCTTCCACGAGAACGCCCTGTCAGCTATCGCCAAGCGCGCCATCGAGCGCAAGACCGGCGCGCGCGGCCTGCGCTCGATCATGGAAGCGATCCTGCTCGACACCATGTTCGAACTGCCGGCGCTCGAAGGCGTGCGCGAAGTGGTGATTTCGGAAGAAGTGGTGACCGGCAGCGCCCGGCCGCTCTACATCTATTCCGAACAGAAGGAAAAGAAGGGCAACGTCAGTGCCTGAAATGGCACTTCACCGCATATTTTTGTGGAACGGCGCCGTCGCGGCGCCGTTTTGCTGTGTAGAGCACGCGACCTCGGCGATGGAGTGGATTGCAGGCGATGTTAACTCTTGATCTTTGCCCTGCTTGCATCCACCTAACACGAGAAGGCCGAGGTGCCCGATTTCTGTGCTGTAAAACTCCCGTCACAAACGGTGGTAGGCGGAACGATCCCCGGTCGTTAATATAAGATTCGCGGTTGGCCTGATGGCGACCGCGACATGAAAGGTTGGACAATGGCCAAAATATCCAAGGCTCCCAGCGACGGCGTCTTCGCAGTTCTCCCACTGCGCGACATCGTGGTGTTCCCGCACATGATCGTTCCGCTCTTTGTCGGGCGCGAAAAGTCGATCAAGGCGCTGGAAGAGGTGATGGGTCAGGAAAAGCAGATCCTGCTTGCCACCCAGATGAATGCTGCCGATGACGATCCCGAGCCCGATGCCATCTTCGACATCGGCACGCTCGCCAATGTGCTGCAATTGCTGAAGCTGCCCGACGGCACCGTCAAGGTCCTGGTCGAGGGCGCTTCGCGTGCCAAGATCGTTTCGTTCACCGACCGTCCCGATTTCCACGAGGCCCGCGCCACCGCGTTGGTCGAGCCGGAAGAGGAGGAGGTCGAGGTTGAGGCGCTGGCCCGCTCGGTCGTCACCGACTTCGAGAACTACGTCAAGCTGAACAAGAAGATCTCGCCTGAAGTGGTGGGTGCCGCCAGCCAGATCGACGACTATTCCAAGCTCGCCGATACGGTCGCCTCGCATCTCGCCATCAAGATCCCTGAAAAGCAGGAAATGCTGGCCACGCTCTCGGTCAAGGAGCGGCTGGAAAAGGCGATGGGCTTCATGGAAGCCGAAATCTCCGTCCTGCAGGTGGAGAAGCGCATCCGCTCGCGCGTCAAGCGCCAGATGGAGAAGACGCAGCGCGAATACTACCTCAACGAGCAGATGAAGGCGATCCAGAAGGAGCTCGGCGAGGGCGAGGACGGCCGCGATGAGGCCGCCGAGATCGAGGCGCGCATCAAGAAGACCAAGCTTTCCAAGGAGGCCCGCGAAAAGGCGGAAGCCGAGTTGAAGAAGCTGAGGACGATGTCGCCGATGTCGGCGGAATCGACCGTCGTGCGCAACTATCTCGATTGGCTGCTGTCGATCCCGTGGGGCAAGAACTCCAAGGTCAAGCAGGACCTGGCCTACGCCCAGAACGTGCTCGACACCGATCACTTCGGCCTCGACAAGGTCAAGGACCGCATCGTCGAGTATCTGGCCGTCCAGAGCCGCCAGAAGAAGCTGAAGGGGCCGATCCTGTGCCTCGTCGGCCCTCCCGGCGTCGGCAAGACTTCGCTTGGCAAGTCGATCGCCAAGGCGACCGGCCGCGAATTCATCCGCATGGCGCTCGGCGGCGTGCGTGACGAAGCCGAGATCCGTGGCCATCGGCGCACCTATATCGGTTCGATGCCCGGCAAGGTCATCCAGTCGATGAAGAAGGCGAAGAAGTCCAACCCGCTCTTCCTGCTCGACGAGATCGACAAGATGGGCCAGGACTTCCGTGGCGATCCGTCGTCGGCGCTGCTCGAGGTGCTCGATCCCGAGCAGAACTCGACGTTCATGGACCATTACCTCGAGGTCGAATACGACCTGTCGAGCGTGATGTTCGTGACGACGGCCAATACGCTGAACATCCCTGCGCCCTTGATGGACCGCATGGAGATCATCCGTATCGCCGGCTACACCGAGGACGAGAAGATCGAAATCGCCAAGCGGCACCTGATGCCGAAGGTGATCCGCGATCACGCGCTGCAGCCGAAGGAATTCTCCGTCGGCGAGGATGCGATCCGTGCCATCATCCAGACCTACACCCGTGAAGCGGGTGTCAGAAGCCTGGAGCGCGAGCTGATGAAGCTCGGGCGCAAGGCCGTGACCGAGATCCTGAAGACGAAGAAGAAGACGGTGAGCATCACGGCGGCGAACCTCGCCGATTACCTTGGTGTCCAGCGCTATCGTTTCGGTCAGGTCGAGGCTGACGATCAGGTCGGTGTCGTCACCGGTCTTGCCTGGACGGAAGTCGGCGGTGAACTGCTGACGGTCGAAGGCGTCATGATGCCCGGCAAGGGCCGCATGACGGTGACCGGCAATCTGCGCGATGTGATGAAGGAATCGATCTCGGCGGCGGCCTCCTATGTCCGCTCAAGAGCCCTCGATTTCGGCATCGAGCCTCCGCTGTTCGACAAGCGCGACATCCACGTGCACTTGCCGGAAGGCGCCACGCCGAAGGATGGTCCGTCCGCTGGTGCTGCCATGGCGACAGCCATTGTGTCGGTGCTGACGGGCATTCCGGTCCGGGCCGATGTGGCGATGACTGGCGAGATAACGCTTCGCGGCCGCATCTTGCCGATCGGCGGCCTCAAGGAGAAACTGCTCGCCGCGCTGCGCGGCGGCATCAAGAAGGTGCTGATCCCGGAAGACAACGCCAAGGATCTGGCGGAGATTCCGGACAATGTGAAGAACGGCATGGAGATCATTCCGGTCTCGCGCGTCGGTGAGGTGTTGCGCCATGCGCTGGTGCGTATGCCGGAGCCGATCGAATGGGTCGAACCGGTCAATCCGCCGGCCACGACCGACAGTGCCGATGACGCTGGAAAGTCGCTTGCACATTAGATTCTTTCTAAGGTTGCAGTGCACAAACGGAAAGCCGGGCCTCGCGCCCGGCTTTTTCATGTGAAAAACCCCGGATTTCCGGGCTTTTTTCCACTTTTTCCGGGCTTTTCGACTTGGTTGCGGCAGCGCTTCTTTCTAAAGTCCGTTTCCTGCCGGATGAGTCGTTAGTTCCGGTGTTCTCATGGAAGGGAATTTTTATGAACAAGAACGAACTGGTGTCCGCTGTCGCCGACGCCGCGAGCATTTCGAAGGGTGACGCGCAGTCGGCGGTCGATGCGGTGTTTTCCGTCATCACCGGCGAACTGAAGAAGGGCGGCGATGTCCGGCTTGTCGGCTTTGGCAATTTCACCGTGTCAAAGCGTGCGGCCTCGACCGGCCGCAACCCGCAGACCGGCGCCGAAGTGAAGATCCCGGCACGCACCGTGCCGAAGTTCTCGGCCGGCAAAGGCCTGAAGGACGCAGTCAACTAAGCGTTTTTTCTTTTCAGAGACAGAAAAGCCGGGCTTGCCCGGCTTTTCATTTTTTGTGCCCGACGCCGGTACCCGGCTTTTCATTTTTTGGCCCGAATTGGGGGCGGCAACGCTCCTATGCGGTCGGCGCGTCGTCGCGCATCAAGCCCTCCTTCTTGAGGTCGGCCCACAGCGCAGCCGGCAATTTCGCGTCGAGCAGTGCCCGGTTGCCTTCCACTTCGCTCGGCCGCTGGCCGCCTGGGATCACCGAGACGACAGAGGGATGCAGCAGCGGAAACTGCAGCGCCGCCTCGATCAGCCTGACGTCATGGCGTTTGCAGACAGCCTCGATGCCGGCGACCCGCTCGAGAATGTCCTTCGGCGCCTCGGAATAGTTGTAATAGGCGCCGGGCTTGGGTCCTGTCGCCAGGATGCCGGAATTGTAGGGGCCGCCAAGGACGATACCGATGCCGCGCTTCTGGCAGAGCGGCAGGAAGGACGTCAGCGCCTCCTGTTCCAGCAGCGTGTAGCGCCCGGCAAGCAGGAACAGGTCGAAATCGCCGCGCTCGGCCAATGTCTGGGCAACCTGCCATTCGTTGATGCCGCCGCCGAACGCCTTGATCGCGCCCTGGTCGCGCAGCGACAGCAGTCCATAGTAGCCCGAGCGCATGAATTCTTCGATGCGCCGGTCGGACGCCTCCTTGCTGCCATGGGTGAAGATGTCGACATCGTGCACGAACAGTATGTCGATCCTGTCGACGCCAAGCCGCTCGAGCGAGGCCTCGAACGAACGCATGACGCCGTCATAGCTGTAGTCGTAGACCTCCTGGCGTGATGGCGTGTCGAAGAACTTGCCGATGCCGGTGCGCTGCTCCGGCGGGCAGGCGCGCATGAGGCGGCCGACCTTGCTCGACAGCACATAGTCGTCGCGCTTCTTGCCGCGCAGGAAGGGGTTGAGGCGTGTTTCAGACAGGCCAAGCCCGTAGAGCGGCGCGGTGTCGTAGTAGCGGCAGCCGGTCTCCCAGGCGGCGTCGAGCGTGGCCTTGGCATCCTCGTCCGAAACGGCGCGGTAGAGATTGCCGAGCGGTGCCGTGCCGAAGCCGAGCTCCGTAAAGGTGAGGCCGCCATTGCCGATGCGGTCGAAATGCCGTGTCTTCATGTCTTGCAATTTTCCCGGGGTTGATTTGTCTGACATGACACTATCACGCCTGTGATTAGGCAAAAGCGCCGCGCGGCGTTGGACACGCATTTTCGCGGTTGCTAGCATGAATGAAATCAAGCTGTTCGTAAAAAATCCGAGGAGGATTTTTGGGGTGGGTTTGTCGTGAGCGACCAGGACGAAAATCTGTTCAAGACCGCGCTCGACGAACTCGGCGGCGTGTTGGCGCGCGTGGATGACAGCCAGATCGACGCCGCCTGCAAGCTGCTGGCCGAAGCCAGGCAGATCGTCGTCTATGGCTGCGGCCGCGAGGCCTTGCAGGTCAAGGGTTTCGCCATGCGGCTCTATCATCTCGGCCTGCCGGTCTCGGTGGTCGGCGACATGACCACGCCGCCCTTGCGGCCTGGTGACGTCTTCCTGGCCAGTTCCGGACCGGGAGAAACCTCGACGGTGCTGGCCTTGATGCGCGTCGCGCGCGATGCCGGCGCGACCAATCTGTTGCTGACCGCCCAGCCCGGCGGCAGCGCGGCGGGGTTTGCCGACGCCACGCTGCTGATCCCGGCCCAGACCATGGCCAATGACCAGGGGCCGCAAAAGACTTCGGTCCTGCCGATGGGCTCGCTGTTCGAAGGGGCGCTGTTCCTGCTGTTCGAGGTGATGGTGCTGAAGCTCAAATCCCTGACCGGCGCGTCGCCCGAAGCCATGCGCGCACGCCACACCAATATGGAATAGATCATGCGCTATGAACTGATGCTGCCGCACCAGATCCGCAAGGCGATCGCCGAGAATTGGCCGGTCGCCCTGCCGCTCGGCGTGCTCGAATACCATGGCGAGCACATGGCAGTCGGCATGGACACGCTGGCCGTCATCAAGACGCTGGAACTGTTCGAGAAGGAGAGGGATTTCGTCATCCTGCCGCCCTTCTACTACGGTGCGGCGAGCTACGCGGTGGCGCCGCCGGAAGGCACTGGCTCGGTCCAGGTCGGCGGCAATCAGCTGGCGCCGTTCGGCGAGGAATTGTTCTACAGCCTGTTGCGCATCGGTTTCCGCAACATCCACGCCATCATCCACCACCAGACCGAGAATTTCGCCGCCGGCATGCCGACGGATCTCGCCTTCAAGACCGCCGGCCGCCAGGCGATCTTCCGTTTCCTCGAGAAGCAGCGCGGCGAGGGGTGGTGGGGCTCAAAGGACATGGCCGACTATTATGCCGGACATGCCGCCGGTGAAAATTTCTTCAACTGGGTGCAGGTGCATCCGCTGATGCCGGCCGCCATGAATGGCAAATATCCGTTCGACCATGCCGGCATCGGCGAGACATCACTGATGCTGGCGCTATGCCCGGAGGTTGTCGATGCCGCTCGCTTCGCCGACAATACCGGCTGGTATACGGCGAGCGCCAAGGATGCGTCGGCTGAGCTTGGGGACAAGGGCGTCGCCATGATCATGGATCACCTGCGCGCTATCCTGAAGGCCTAAAGGTTTTTTCAGCCGCTCCGCCCGGTAATCGGCAATCGACCTGTCCCCGGATCGCTCTTGGTGGCAACGGCCCAGATGAACGTCCCGGCGCCGGCTATCGCCAGGCCGACATAGAGGGCTATGCCAAGCCGTAGAATCCCTCCAGGGCCATGACCAGGCCGCCGCACAGCATGGCACGAAGCCGGCGATGACGGCTCGACCTTGCCAGGCGATCGGCATGACGCCCTTGCCGTAGCGGTCGTAGCCCTTGTAGCCGACACGGATGTTGCGTGCGAACCAGTATTGGTTCGTCACTTCACAGCTCCCGCCGTCATGCCCATGATGAGATAGCGTTCCAGCGCGATGCCGATGACCGCCAGCGGCGCGATCGCGGCGGTGGCAAGGGCTGCCATCGACCACCAGTTGATGCCTTGCGAGCCGGTCTGGCTCGCCACCATGACCGGGATGGTCTTGGCATCGGTCGAGGTCAGAAGGGCAGCGAAGAAATATTCGTTCCAGCACAGCACCATTGCCAGGATGAAGGCGGCGACCATGCCCGGCAGCGCGATCGGCATGACGATGCGGAAGAACGCCCCCCAGATCGACAGGCCGTCGACGAGCGCTGCTTCTTCCAGCTCGACCGGGATGGAGTTGAACTGGTCGCGCATGATCCAGATGACGATCGGCAGCACCATCAGCGTGTAGAGCAGGATCAGCCCGATGCGCGTGTCGAGCAGGCCGACTTCGCGGTAGAGCACCAGGAAGGGCAGAGCGAGCACCACGGGCGGCAGGATCAGCTGCGACAGGAAGAAGAAGGAGATGTCCTCGTTCTTGAACCAGGCGAACTTGTAGCGGTAGCGCGTGAGGCCGTAGGCGGCGAGGCTGCCGATGACGATGGCGAGGCTCGACGCGCCGACCGAGGTGATGACCGAGTTCATGAAGCGCTTGAAGAACTCATCGCGCACCGTGGAGGTCTGGAAGATCGAATCCGGCGACAGGCCGAGCGAGCGCCAGCCTTTCCAGTCCGGCTGGAAGTCGACGAAGGGGATCAGATGGCCTTGGGTGACGTCGACCGCCGATTTGAACGAGGTCGTTATCGTCCAGTAGATCGGGAACAGGCAGATCAAGGCCCAGAACACCAGCGCGCCATAGATGAAGACGCGGCTGGTGATGAAGCTCGCCGGAGAGCGGATTTCGGAGACGGTGTATTCGGTGGTCTGAACGCTCATGATCCGGCCACTCAATTGACGTTGCGCACGAAGCGGTTGGCAAGCTTCAACAGCCAGGTCACGAACACGACGATGATGACCAGATAGGCCATCGCCAGCATGGTGCCGTAGCCGACATTGGAGCGGTCGCGGTATTCGCGGTAGATGAAGCTGGAGACGGAATCGGTGGCGCCGCCGGGGCCGCCCGAGGTCACCGTGATGATGATGTCGGCCAGCTTCAGCTTGAAGATGATGCGCAGGATCACCGCCGTCACCGAAACCGGCAACATCAGCGGGAAAGTGACCTGCCAGAAGGTCTGCCAGGTGGTCGCGCCGTCGACGCGCGCGGCCTCCAGCACCTCGCGCGACATCGCCTGCAGGCCGGCGAGCAGCATGATCATCATGAACGGGATGAAGGTCCAGGCATCTAGTATCATGATCGATATGCGGGCGATGATGGGATCGGAAAAGAAGGCGGGATTGTCCCAGCCGAGATGGCGCGCCAGTGTTGCCGCCGGTCCGAACCGGTACTCCATCAGCGATTTGCCGATCATCCATGACACCGCGACCGGGGACAGCATCAGCGGCATCAGGAAGACGACGCGGAAGAATTTGCGCGCCCGGATCTGCGCGTTGAGCAGCAGCGCCAGCCCGAAGGCGATGACATATTCGACCAGCACGGCGAGCACGTAGAGCACCATGTTGAACAGCGCGTTGCGATAGTAGGGATCGCCCAGCATCTGCCAGAAATTGTCGAGCCCGTTGAACCTGCGGCCGCTGAAGGAGGAGAGGTTCCAGTCGGTGAGTGCGATGTAGAAGCCGAACAGCGTCGGGAAGATCACCATGGCGATGGTGAACAGCAGCGCCGGCAGCAGGAACAGCGCGCGCTGGCCGTCCTCGCCGCGCGTCAGCACCTGGCCGATGCCGAGTGCCACGCCCCACAGCACATAGGCATAGACCACCGGACGCCATGTCTCGAAGCCGATCGTGTCGACTTCGCTCTTGTAGAGGATCTGGACGAGGATCGTTGCCAGCAGGCCGAGCGTTGCGGCGGCCATCACCGCCCAGCCCAAGCGTTTGCGGCCTGGCGGTATCAGGTCGGATGGGACGGCGTTTGCCGGCCAATCATTGGTGGGCAAAATCTGGTCAGCCACGCGTCTCATCCAGTTGCAGAAGGCACTTCGCGACCGGCGATGCCGGTCAAGACAGGGTCCGGCGGCTTTCGTCGCCGGACCCCCGGTTCACGCTACGATCAGGCCAGGCCGAGCGAGGCCTTGTAGAGCTTGATCTGCTTTTCGCGGCCGATCTGGTCGGTGAGCTTTTCCCAGGCGGCGGCGATGGCATCGGCGCCTTCCTGTGCCTTCATCTTGCCGGCGAAGGTGTTGGCCAGAATGTCCTCGGCGGCGGAATAATACTGGAAGATGCCGGGGATGCGTGGCTCGATCGCCGCGTTCGGATGGTTGTAGCTGTCGCCTTCCGACTTCAGATACGAGGTGATGAAGGCCTCGTCGTAGCCGGCCGCCACCCATTCCGGAATGTCGAAATGCGAATTGCGGTAGGGCTGGAAGCCGGACGGATACATCGCCGTCCAGATCGACAGGTCCTTGCCGCCGAGATGAGCGGCGGCGGACCATGCCGCCTTTTTCTTCTTCTCGTCCTTGTCGACGCGAGCCATGACATAGACGCCCCAGCCGAGATAGGCGCAGTTCGGCGAATAGTTCGGCCCGCTGGCGAGCTTCTCCCATTTGCCGGTCTTGGAATTGTAGACATCGTCCGAACCCGGCAGGATCGAGAAGCCGGTGACATCGCCGATGACCGAGGAATCGTTGGTCTTGACGTTGGAGCCGATGTCGCCCCACCAGGGGATCATCGAACCGGTGCCGGCCAGGAACTGCTGGAACCCGGTAGTGTTCGGGTCGGCGTTGATCTGGTCCGCCGGTTCCGACGGCAGCGCGTCGATCACGTCCTGGATGGCGCGCACCCAGGCCGGATTGTTGATGCGCGGCTTCATCGTGTCGGCGTCGAACAGCCAGGCCTTGTCGTCGGGATGCTTGGCGTAGGCGGTGGCGCGGCTGCCCAGGAAGTAGAAGCCGAAACCGCCCCATGGCTTGGGCGCGTCGAGATAGCCGTAAACGTCCTGGCCCTTGAATTTCTTGCCCTTGAGGAACTTGGTGACGGCCTGCACCTGCTGCCAGGTCTTCGGCACGCCCCATTCGCCTTCACCGCCGCCATCCTTCCACTGCTTGGCGAGGTCGGCATCGGCGAACACGTCGGTGCGGTAGTTGAAATTGTGCGTGTCGCCGTCGATGGTGACGCGATACTGCTTGCCGTCCCAGGTGCCGACCGGCGGCTTCAGGTAGTTGACCAGGTCGTCGAAATCGATCTGCTTCTTGACCCAGTCGGGCATCTCCGAGGTCAGGCCCTTGCCGCAGACATCGCCTTCGAAGGGCGCGCCCATCTCGATGATGTCGAAGTCGACGGTGCCGGTGGCGATCGATTGCTGAAGGCGGGCATTGTAGTCGGCCTGCGCCAGGTCGATCCAGCTGATCTTGGCGCCGGTATAGGCCTCCCACGGCTTCAGGAAGCCGCGGAACAGCACATTGTGCAGGTTCTGGTTGTTGAGGCCCATGAAGGTCAGCTCGACGCCGGCGAATTCGCCTTCCTTGACATTGGCCTTGGTGGCCTCGAGGCAGAGTTCGCCGACCTTCTGGAAATCGGCATCGGTCGGCTGACCTTTGCCAACGCCGGGAATCTGCAGGATCTTCGAGCGCAGTTCGCTTGCGGCGGCAGCGGGGCGCGTCAAGGCGCCAAGCCCGGCGCCGGATGCCGCCGCGATCGCGGCCATGCTGGCCGCACCCTTCAAGACGTCGCGCCGCGTGGCGCCGGCCCGGACCAGCCTATCGTAAAGACCTGTTCTCATCGACTATTCCTCCCAGAATCAGTGTGAATGGATGTGGCCACCTGTCGGACGCTGAAGCACAACTGTGCTACCGGCTCGGATACGAATTAGGCAGGACCCCACCCTGCGTCGATTGAAATTCCCTGCGGATCGGTGCCGACATTTGGACCAGCACCCGCCACTATTCTCGCAACCAAACGCCGTGTCAACGAGAACGGTTTTTATCTATAAGAGACCGACTTGCCCTGACAGGGCGCGTTGGTTAGCTTCTGCGCCTACGGCCAGTTGGAGCCGATGGGGGAGAGATGGCTCAAGTCGCAATCAGCAAGGTCGCCAAGGCGTTTGGAACCGTCAAGGTTCTGCACGAAGTCAGCGTCGACATCGCTGACGGACAGTTCGTGGTGCTGGTCGGCCCCTCGGGTTGCGGCAAGTCCACGCTGCTCAGGATGGTGGCCGGGCTGGAGACCGTTTCCGGCGGCACGATCGCCATCGGCGACCGCGTCGTCAACCATTTGCCGCCGGCAAAACGCGACATTGCCATGGTGTTCCAGAACTACGCGCTCTACCCGCACAAGACGGTCGAGCAGAACATGGCCTTTGCCCTCAAATTGCGGAAAACCGATCCGGCCGTGGTCGCCGAGCGGGTCAAGCGCGCCGCCGATATCCTCGACCTCAACCCCTATCTGAAGCGCTATCCCCGGCAGCTCTCCGGCGGCCAGCGCCAGCGCGTCGCGATGGGCCGCGCCATCGTGCGCAATCCACAGGTGTTCCTGTTCGACGAGCCTCTGTCCAACCTCGACGCTAAGCTGCGCGTGCAGATGCGCACCGAGATCAAGGAACTGCACCAGCGACTGAAGACCACCACGATCTACGTCACCCACGACCAGATCGAGGCCATGACAATGGCCGACAAGATCGTCGTCATGCGCGATGGCCGCATCGAGCAGGTCGGTGCGCCGCTGGAGCTGTTCGACCGGCCGGCCAATCTCTTCGTCGCCGGCTTCATCGGCTCGCCGTCGATGAACCTGCTCAAGGGCGTTGTGCGAAAGGGCGACAAGCCCGGCGTCGACATATCAGGCACATTGTTCCCGATTGCCGACAATGCCGCGCAGGACGGGCAGGCCGTCGTCTATGGCGTGCGCCCGGAGCATCTGGAAATCCATCCCGATGGCGTACCGGCGAAGATTTCGGTGGTCGAACCGACCGGCTCGGAAACGCTTGTGTTCCTGCGCTTTGGCGACCGCGAGATGGTGGCGCTGTTTCGCGAGCGCCACGACTTCAAGCCCGGCGACACGCTGACCCTGAAGCCCAGGCTCGACCACATTCATCTTTTCGATGCCGAGACCGGCAAGCGTCTCTGATTTCAACGGACATCACGAGGACTATCATGCTCAAAGGCATCAATCCGCTGCTCAATGCCGACGTGCTCCAGGCATTGCGGGCGATGGGCCATGGCGATGACCTGATCATCGCCGACACCAACTTCCCCTCCGATTCGGTGGCGCGTCAGACGGCGCTCGGCCGGCTGCTGCGCATCGATGCGCCGGCCGCCGAGGTGGTCAAGGCAGTGCTGTCGCTTTATCCGCTGGATACGTTCGTCGACGACGCGGCCGCGCGTATGGAAATCGTCAGCAAGCCGGACGAGATCCCGCCGGTCCAGAAGGAAGTGCAAAAGGAAATCGACGCGGCCGAAGGCAAGTCCTGGCCGATGCTGCCGGTCGAGCGCTACGCCTTCTACGAGCGCGCCAAGCAGGCCTATTGCGTCATCCAGACCGGCGAACGCCGTTTTTACGGCTGCTTTGCCTTCCGCAAGGGCGTCGTACCGCCGGATGCGGAGTAGGGATATGGCAGCCGGAAAGCCTGTCGTCATATTGGGCGTCTTCGTCGCCGATACCGCCTATCGCGCCGATCGCCAGCCGCGCATGGGCGAGACGATCCTCGGCAATTCGTTCAAGCTGGGCCCGGGTGGCAAGGGGTCGAACCAGGCGGTGGCCGCCGGTAAGCTCGGCGCTGACACCACCTTCCTGACCCGCCTTGGCGTCGACGCCTTCGCCGACATGGCCAAGCGGACCTGGCAGGATGCCGGCGTGAGAAGCGCCGTCATCGACACGCCGGACAGCTATACGGGCGCCGCCTACATCTTCGTCGAGGAGGGCAGCGGCAACAACGCCATCATCGTCAGTCCGGGTGCGGCCATGCTGATCTCGCCGGCCGATATTGAGGCCAATGCCGCCCTGATTCGTGGCGCCGGCGTCTTCGTTACCCAGCTCGAACAGCCGATCGATGCCGCGATGCGGGCGCTGGAGATCGCGCGCGGGGCAGGGGTGACAACCATCCTCAACCCTGCCCCCGCGGCAAAGCTTCCCGACCGTATCTACACGCTCTGCGACTATCTGACGCCAAACGAGACCGAGACGGAGGAATTGACCGGACTGAAGGTCTCGTCGGTCGATGAGGCGCGGGTCGCCGCCGGCAAGCTGCTCGAAAAGGGCGTCGGGACCGTCATCGTCACACTCGGCGACAAGGGCGCGCTCCTGCACTCGAAGGGACGCTCCGAGCATGTCGCAGCCATCAGCGCCGGGCCGGTTGTCGAAACCACCGGCGCGGGCGACGCCTTCAACGGCGGCTTCGCGGCGGCGCTGTCGCGAGGCGTGGAGCCGCTGCAGGCGGTGCGCTTCGCCTGCGCCGTCGCCGGCATCTCGGTGACGCGACCCGGCACCGCGCCGTCAATGCCGACGCTGCAAGAGGTCGAGGCGCTGCTGGCGAAGGGTTGAGGCATGCGGGGCAGCCGGGCCATCAGGCTGTTCTAATCCCAGCGCAAACCCATGAAAAGTGCGTAGCGCTTTCCCCTTGAAATTGCGCCAATGGAATTGCGCCAAAACAAAGTGTTAGGGCAGTTCGCTGTTTCCATGAAACGGCAAACTGCCCTGGATGTCCATCCAGTGATAGCCCGATCAGCTATTGCCTGACGTAGCAGCGCTTTTCACGACCGGGAGCGGGATCGCCGAACGTATCATTGTCGCATTGGACGCCGTTGCGGAACACGTCCTGCGTGAATTGGCCGCGTGCCCCGTACCTGACCACCTTGCGGCCATAGAAATCGCAGTAGTCGCCTTCATCGGCACAGGCTGCCCATCTCTCGCGGCGGGGTTCGTCGTAATTGTCATCCGACTGGTCCCGGCCGCGCATGACGATGAAACACGACTTTGGGATGCCCGGCGCCGGATCGCCAAAAACGCGATTTGAACACGGCACCGCGTCTCGGTCGAAATAGCGCGAGGTCGTGCGGCCCCGGGCGCCGTAGACCACTTCGGCGGGATACGGCAGACGGCAGAGCCCGCCCTCGCGCGCGCATGGCTGCAATCGGTCGGCCGACGCGGTCGCCGGGAAAAGGGCGGTGGCGACCGTCGTCGCGCCGCCCAGGTACATGAGCGTGAATAATGTGCGCATAGAAATGTTTGGTGCGTTTGACACGATAAGTCCTCCATGCCGTTCAGGCAGCCTACGAATGCAACTCCGCTACCTGCGAAATGAATCCAGCGCTTTGTGGGCAAATCCGCAAGTGGGATTCGCAACGTCAAACGCGGCTCAAGCCCGAGTCGTTCCAGGAGCTGCTTTTCAGCCTATTGGAGTGGCCTCGCGTTTGCCAGATTGCCGCGCAGGCGTGGCTGAATTTTTCGGCCGCGCACGATTCGCGCAGCGACGGCGAATGCTCATCGACCGCCAGGCTACAAAACCGGCGATAGGGCGGGAAAGACCGCGCCTTGGCCCTTCATTTCTGAAAGTGGATTCTGACAATTCATGTCGGCATTTCCCTGTGCCAAGGATTGCGATCCTTGAGGGAAATGGCGCGAGTGACGGGGCTCGAACCCGCGACCTCCGGCGTGACAGGGCAGGTCCAGTCCTGTTTCCCTCGCTTACATGCGCTTACCTATCCACACTAAATTGCTGTTTTTGAACGATAAGCCCCTTACCATGTGGCCGGAAGTCGAGTATCTCTCTTACCGTGACTTACTCATTCCTGCTTACATGGTGCTTACATGGCCAAGATCGGCAAGCGAACTGTGGACGCCTCGGACAAGGGAGAGAAGCCCTATTTCGTCTGGGACGATGAGTTGAAAGGCTTCGGCCTGCTTGTGCTTCCCAGCGGCGTCAAAAGCTACGTTTACCAATACCGGACAACCGGCGGCGCATCGCGGCGGATCACCATCGGCAAGCACGGCAAGGTGACGGCCGAGCAGGCCAGGACCATGGCTGAGGCTCATGGTAACGCGGTTTTCAACGGTCGAGATCCTGCCGGCGAAAAGAAGGACAAGCGCCACGCAGCGAAAATGAACGACCTGTTCGATACATACGTCGAATCGGAGACGTTCAAGAGCAAGGCCGAGAAAACCCGGATGACCGACACCGGGCGGATCGATCGCCACCTTCGGCCGCTGCTCGGCCATATGGCGGTTCCCGCGGTCAGACCGAACGATGTCAGCAAGGCCTTTGCCTCGATCCGCGATGGCAAGACAGCGAAGCGTGAGAAGATCGGTTTCAGGAAGCTCTCGCGCGTCACCGGTGGCGAGGGCGCGGCGCGCAAGTCGATTCGCCTTTTGCGCTCGATCTTCGAATGGGCCATTCCCGAGCAGCTTGCGACCGAAAACCCGGCGGCGCTGGTCAAGGTCGGAAGCGATGGCCAGCGCAAAACCATTCTCGACGACGCTGAGGCCTATGGGCGGCTGTTCAAGGCGCTGGACACCATGGAGGGCGAAAAGCGCGTCCGCCAGCCTGTGGCCGACGCCGTTCGCCTGATCGCGCTCACCGGCGCCCGTAGAGGCGAAGTGACCGGCATGCAGTGGAAACATGTCGACCTGCAGCGGGGCCTTGTGACGCTGCCTCCCGCTTCGCACAAGACGGGGCGCAAGACCGGCGAGGATCGTATCATCGGGCTTCCGGCGGTCGCACAGGCCATCATCGCGCGCCAAGCGAAGGGCGAGGCCGACGACTTCGTTTTCCGGCCAGCCAAGGGAGACGGCCCGCTCGCCTTGAATAAGCCCTGGCACTCTATCCGAACCGAGGCGAAACTGCCGGCTGGCATTGGCCTTCATGGGCTCAGGCACAGCCTTGCCAGTCACATGGCCATGCAGGGCGCGCAGGCGTCAGCGATCATGACGGCGCTCGGCCACCGCAACCTTGCGACCTCGCAGAAGTACATTCATTGGGCGCAGGAAGCCCGGCAGGCGATTGCCGAGTCCGCGGCATCCGTCGCGCTCGCCGGCATGGCCTCAAATATCGAGAAGAAGCCGGCAGAAGTGGTGCCGTTGGCGGGCGGCAAATCATGAAGGCGCAAAGTGTCGATTGGAAGGAGATGGGCAGAAGCCTGCAACAGCATTGGCTGCAAGTGTTTCGCGAGTTCCAGGAGTCTGCCGAATCGCAGGTTCTCGAGCAGGAGAAGATGGTAGCCCGGGATCTTCCATTTCATTGGGCGGTAATTCAGATGAGCCGGGGCAACCCCGGCTTGATGATTGCCTATTTGCGCTCGGGAAATGAAATCAACGCCGAGCATCGAGAGGTTCTAGCTCTATGTCTTGAAGGTAAGCTCCGGGATCGAGTTAAGCGAGGCCGGAAACCGTCGGCGTCGACCGAAGCAGCGGAAATTGCCAATCGGTTTTACCGAGACTGGAAACGCATGAATCGCCTCAACAAGGTAGCAGATCGCGGGCATAGCGATGACATGAAGGCCGAGAGCGGCCGGTTCGTGGTGGAAGATTACCTTCCCCATCTCGGTGCAAAACTACACACCACTCTGGAGAGCATGGGGCTCGACTAGGGCCGCATTTCTCAATTTGCCGCGACAATTCCTCGGCCATTGTCGCCCTAAAAGCACGTCCTCATTTGGGGCATCGCTTTCCCTCGCAAACTTAACCAGCCCTAGCGAGGGAAAAGCAATGAACACTCCAACTTATCGCGACCGTCGGGAGGCTGCCCGCCTCTTGACGGAGCGCGGTCTGAAGACGAGCTGGAAGACCCTTCAGAAAATGGCAACAACCGGAGGCGGCCCGGAATATCAGATATTTGGGAACCGCGCCGTCTACACCGACCAGGCTCTTGATGCCTATGTCGAGAGGAAGCTGTCGGCGCCGCGTCGCTCCACTTCGGAGGCGGCGTGATGGAACAGCAAGATCGTGAACCTGATTTCCTGACTCAGGAAATTGCCCGATGGGTACTCGAAACGCCCAAACAGAAGCGGCCACGCGCGGCAGTAGTTGAGATCCGGGAGCGCTTCCCGCAGGTCGGGCCGCAAGGCGCTTGCCGAGCGCTTGCCCTGGCCAACAAGATCCGATCGGGAGGCGCCGATGCAGCCGCCTGATGTGGAAAACCCGGCGCCGCTGGCAGGCGGCAACCGGGCAGATTTCGAAGCAGGCAATGTTTCGGAAAATAGCGGTAATCCTACCGATTTTCAAGGAAAACCATCGGTACCGCGTATTGCGGTAGTGGGCGCTGTTGCCGATATTTTCGAGGACATTTTCATGTCGGCCCGCAAAACCTCCTCGAAACGAGTTTATCCGGCTAGCCAGATAAAACGAGGCCGCGCCACGCGCGCCGATATGGCAGAGCGCCGCCGCTGCCTGTGGAATATCGTCTGGGAGATGAAGCCCATGACGGTGCGCCAAGTCTTCTACCAGGCAACGGTCCGCAACATCGTCGAGAAAAGCGAGGCTGGTTACAACAAGGTCCAAACAGACCTGGTGCAGATGCGTAAGTCGGGAATGCTGCCTTACGACTGGCTGGCCGACAACACGCGATGGCAACGTAAGCCGCGCACCTTCGACAACATCGAGCAGGCCCTCAACGATACGGCAAGGTTTTACCGCAAGTCGCTGTGGACCGATGCCGGCTCATATGTCGAGGTATGGCTGGAGAAGGATGCGCTTGCCGGCGTCGTGCAGCCCATAACCGCCCTCTACGACGTGCCGCTTATGGTCGCCCGCGGCTATGCCAGCCTGTCGTTTCTTCACAGTGCGGCCGAGTACATCGCCAGTCTGGACGTCCCTACGTTTATCTACCATTGCGGGGACTTCGACCCCAGCGGCGTCAATGCCGGGGAGAAGATCGAGCAGACGCTGAGGGAGTTGGCGCCGGCGGCCGAAATCCATTTCGAGCGTATCGCCGTCACCATGGAGCAGATCGTCGCCTGGAGCCTGCCCAGTCGGCCGACAAAGACCACAGACAGCCGTTCCAAGGGGTTCGGCGACATTTCTGTCGAACTGGATGCGATCGAGCCCCAGCGCCTTCGCGATCTTATTGAAAGCGTCATCCAACTGCACCTGCCGCCTGAACAGTTCAAGGTTCTGCAGGCGGCTGAGGAAAGCGAGCGGTCGCTACTTGCCAACCTTGTCGAACGGCTGGGCGGTGCCAATGGCCAATCCTGAGCGCAAGCGAGCCTGGCAGAAGACGCTAGCGGAGATGACCAAGTATGACTGGATCATCGCCGTTTCGCACAATTGGAAGCATGGGCGCCGGCCGCGTGATCTGCGAGTGGCTATCGCCCTGATGAACCTTGCCGATGCCGCTACCTGCATGGCCTGGCCTACGCAGGAATCGCTTGCTGAGATGACAGGCCTTGCCGATGAGCGCCAGGTCAGGGCGGCTTTGGCCTCACTCGTTGGCACGGGGGCAATCGAGAAAAAGAAGGTGTCGGACCTTTCCGAAGAAAGCGCCGGGAAGCTGGACGTCAAGCGCAAGGGCCGTGGCGTCGCCTACAAATTGAAGCTGTTTTGGGCCTGCGAGATCCTTGAACTATCGATGGCGACACAGCGCGCCGAGCCTGCCCGATTGGCATCCAGCGACAAGAAGGGAAAGCGGACTGACTTAGACCGGTTCGAAGGCCAACCAAACCGGACTGACTTAGACCGCCAAAACCGGACTGACTTAGACCGGTCTCAAGCGGACCAACTCAGTCCGCCTAATACTACAGAGGAAACTAAGGACACTATAAGAAGCCCGGAGAGAACGGCAAGCTTGGCGTCTACGCGCGAGGCTTCTGCCTATGCCTTAGCGACAGGGAGGGCAGGCTGATGCATGGCCTCGACGAACTCCAACAGGGCTCTCTGCACGTCCTCGGCCGCAGCATCGGTTGCCTGGAACTGGCGGTCTACCCTGAACTGCAGCAGCGCCACTTTGGCCGACAGATACAGACCGCCGTGGGCATGCTCTTGGGTGTTGAAGTTTCCGACCAGCATGGGAGGGAAACCTCTGCGCTGGCCGTTGGTTCCGATGCAACCCCGGCGGGGGGCGAGTTGGGCTGCCTGCCTATCAACCCTAGACCGGTCACCGATCCAAAATTCGCGCGATGGCAAATAGAAATTCTGAAGGGTTTATTGCCATGAAGCGCGGCAAGCGACCACTTCCCGGCCGGCTGAGGGTAATCGAAGGGAGCTATCGCGCCGATCGGCACGGGCTGCTTTCAACCGACCACCAGATTGCTGCGGAACAGCGACTGATCAAGCCCGATTGGATGCGTGGTGGCGTTGCCGACGCCTGGGACCGTTACATCGCCCCAGCCGGTTGGCTCGACGTTTTCCGGGAGCCGTCAGCCATCGCCTTCTGCGAGCTGTGGCAGGAGTTCCAGTCGTGGCCGGCGCGCTTCCCCGCTTCGAAGCATGCGCAGATGCGCGCCTACATGGGCGAGCTTGCGCTGCTCGGCCGTAGTGGGAGAATTTGAGGCCATGGGCGCGGCCGATCGGACATGCCTGTGGTGCAGCGGCAGCCTTGAGGGCAAGCGGGCTGATGCGCGTTTCTGCAGCGCCTCCTGTCGGGTGAACTCCCATCGCGACGAGGTCGGCCGCGTCGACGCAATTACCGCTCGAGCCGTTATCGACCGGCCGATGAGGAATGCCCTGATCGATGCCGGCGCCTTGAACCCGCAAGATGAGCACGATGCTGAAAAACAGCGCGAAGCTTTCGCCTTCATGTGCCGCCAGTTTGCGAAGAAGCACGCGTAGTAACGGCTCTTGGTTACGGCTAGCTGACCTGGGTTAGATTCGGCGCATAGGAAATTTCCTCTCGCCGGAGTGCCGGATGAAGCCCGAAGAAATCCTCGATCGCCTCGCCGTGCTGGAAGGGCAAGTTCGCGAATTTCTGCCGGCGATTTTTGAACGTCGCCGGAGCGGAATCGAGCCGGCCGACTGGTTGATGGCCCAGGTCCGTGCACGAGCAGAAGCCCAGCGCGACGAAGTGCTCATGTCGGTGGCTGACGTCGCGACGATCCACGTCATCGGCGAGATCACCCAAAATCTGGCGACATCCGTCTGCGACCACCTACGCGCCGCACATTTGTCTCCGAACATCAACGTTGTGCTCGATACTGAGGGCGGCGAGTACGCGGAGGCACTGCGTATTTTCAGGGCGATTGCTTGGCATCCAGCCACCACCAAACGCGCCACGCTTTTGAAGCGATGCCTCTCCGCTGGCACCATTGTCATGATGGCTTGCGACGAACGGATAGCATCGCCCGATACCCAAATTCTAATCCACATGGTCGAGGGCAGGCCTGAACTACGTGAGCGCTGGAACGTTTTTCGCCACGTCGAAGCGGCTCGCAGGCTTCGCGCAGTCGACGCTCAGATGCTCAACCTCATCGCCGATCGAAGCGGCGCCGACCTGCAAGCCCTGGTCGCCGAAGCGGCGACGGAATCACTAACCTCGCTGGAGTGGTGCCTTCGGCAGGGTCTCATCACCGCAATCGAGGCAGCCGCATGACCAAGAAACGCCCGGTCATCGGTGACCCGCTTCAGCACGGGCTCAACAAAATCGATGTCGAGATCGCGGGTCTGGAAAAGGCGATCGCGGAGAAAGTCGCGGGCGTCGATGCTGATCGCGCAAAGCATGCGCTCGACCAGGATGGCGATCTGCAGCAGAGGCTCAACGACCAGATCCGGGTTCTGCGCGGTCGCGTCGACCAGATGCAGCAAAAGCGTTTCGACGTCGAACTCGGCGAGCTTGCCCCAAAGAAGCCAGTCGTCGCGGCGTCGCCAACGCGCTCCAAAAAGAAGTGGGACATCAAGAACGTTCCCGCGCCCACGTATCCGATAGGAGCGCGCCAACGGGGCGACAAGGCAGCGCTGGATGCGGCCTTCATGGCATTTCTTGAGTACCACATCGACCAAGCAAAAATCACGATGCAACGCCATGACGTCGATGCTGCCGGCAGAGCGTCGATCGATCTGCTGATGGATGTTGCCGGGGAACATCTCGGGATGCATGTCTGGATGAGTGAGCGCGTGAAGGAATTGGAGACGCGCCTCGCCGAGATCGAGGCGCGCCCGACCGTCAAGGCTCGCGATACTGGCCAGCCGCTCACCAAGGCTTTGGAGAAGTCCGTCACCAGGGTCACGAAGTTCGACGGCCAAGGCAGGATTGCAGAATTCGAAAAGGTTGAAGGCCCGCCAGAAGACTTGGACTTGCTTGCGCGCGTCGAGGCTTTGGAAGCCCGTCCGACAATGGCCTACAGAGGCGTATGGGGCAAAGGAACGGAATACCACCGCGGCGACGTGTGCACCCACCAAGGATCAAGTTGGCACTGCGAGCTCGATGCAGCAACAGGTCTGCAGCCAGGCGACGGACTCGGCTGGAAACTGATGGTGAAGAAGGGACGCGACGCAAGACCATGAGGACCATCGCACCCTTGCCCTTCGATCAGGTCGACGTCGTGCTCACCGAAGACGGCAAGACCGTGCTGCTCTGCGGCTATGCCGGCGACGATCTCTACATGCAGAACGTCCACGAAGCGGCAACCGAACTGGACGCCGACACCGTCGAGACTGTCGAGGCCGACGCATGGCGCAAGAAGGCCAAGGCCGATCAGTGGAGGAAGATGTGACCGTGGGGGGCCATCGAGACCAAAATCGATCTCGTTTTCGTAGACCGCCTGCGATGCTCACGCACAGTGCAATGTCCCCTCCGCAGGGAAATTTTCGATGAAACATGAATATCCTTCACGTCTTAGGTCAAAAAGGGACCGAACCCGCTTCGACCGCGTGGTCAACGATCTGGCACGGCATGACCTCGATGCAGACAGCCGCGTCGAACTGATCGTTGACTTCGTTGAGATCGATCGGCGGATCGCTGATTTGAACAAGGACGTGAAGGGGGGAAGCATCGCGACCAGGCTCTCGGCCAATCGGGCCTTGAGTATCGCCACGGCCGAGCGTCGGCGGCTTCACCAGCGGCTTTTCGCCGGCGGCAAGAGGCCAGACGAGAAATTGCCGCCAGTGGCCATAGAAGCCGCTGGATTGGCCTCCAATGCCGCAGACGAGGCATGGCGCCGACACTTCCACCGCAGGGAGTTCGGATTGCCGCGGCTGGCCAATGACGGCACGCCCGAAATGAGCCAAGCGATCGCAGAGTTTTATCGTGAGGGCGAGGATCTTGAGCGTCGTTTCGGCCGGCCTTCGTGGAACGCCATGTTGTACGCCAATGCCGAGGAACAGATCGCGGCGGAGCGCGCAGTTCAGAAATTCCGCAATAGCCGGTGGGCAACCAAGCAGCGCCGCACCGACGATCGGAGCGAGGCAGCATGAAACCGTCGACATACTGGTCCGAGCGCATTGACGCATCCGACGCGGCGCGCAGGGAACAGATGCTTGAGATCGCGCGCAACATGGTCGTGGCCGGCATTGAGATGGCTTTCCAGACCAGCGGCTCGGGATTGCAAGCAATCGAAGAAGTCGAAACCGCGGTCAGTGGCTGGCTCGCAGCGCATAACGCTGTGCTGGCGGCCGAGGTCGAGGCGATCGAAACCCAGGGGAGTGCATAACCATGGTTGCAACGGTCGGCTCGATCGCAATCGATTTGACGACGAACGCAAGCAAATTTGCTGATGGATTTCGGCAGAGCGCGACGACGGTCGAGCAGCAAAGCGCCCGAATGGCGAAGAGCGTTTCGAACGTCGAGAAAGGCGTTAATTCCATCGGCGCGTCGCTCAAGAACTTCGGCACCGGCCTTGCCGCTGGCGCTGGCCTTGCTGCCGTCGCATCCTTGGGCGGCGCCTTCGAAAAGCTCAAGCAGACGATCAGCGACTACGACAAGATTGCGGCCGACTCCAAAACGGCCGGCCTGAAGCCGGACACGTTCCAGGCTTTGACGTTTGCCGCCAAGCAAGCGAATATCGAATACGAATCCATCAATTCCTCGCTCGACATTTTCGCCAAGAACGCCGGCCTTGCTGCCAATGGCCAGGGCGCACTCTATGCCGGCCTGAAAAACCTCAATCCGCAATTGCTCCAGGCCATCATCAATACCAAGGATCAGGAAGAGCGCCTGAAGCTGGTCGCCGATGCCATGGCGAACACAACGGACGCGACCAAGCAGGCTGCGCTGGCGACCGTGATTTTCGGGAAAGGCGGGGTCGAGATGTCGCGGATCCTCGACCAGGGCCGCGCGTCGCTCGACAAGTTCAAGCAGACGGCGAAGGGCCTGGGGATCATCATTCCCGACGACCTGCTTCAGAAGGCGGGCGAGTTGGATGACAAGCTCGACGTCCTGTCGAAGGTCATCGACGTTCAGCTAGGCGAAGCGCTCATCAACGCGGGGCCGGGCCTGGTCGCTTTCACCAGCGATATCGCCGGTCTCTCAAGGGAAATCAACGGCATTTCCAAGGCCATGACCGAGTTCAGCAATAACCCGAGCACGTCGAATTTCAGGAATCTGCTCTCCCAGATAACCGGCCTTACAATCATCCCCGGCAGCTTCGCCGACAAGGTGATCAATGGGCCGCTCAAATTCTCGTCCGCCGACACGTCCGCGCTGGAAAACAGCATCAAATTCGTTGAGACCAAGCTCGCGGAACTGAAGCAGCAAGCGGAGCAAGGCGCCGACGTCAAATTGGAGATCGACGAGGCCACCGCGAACCTCAACGACCTCAAGGCTAAACTGGCAGAGATTCAGGGCGCCGCCGGTGCCGCGGCAAACACCATCACAGGGCAGTTTGCCCAGGCGTTCCGTGCGGCAGAGAACGCGTCAATGGATGCGCTCGCGGCCATGCAAGGGGGCTCAGGCGGCGCGCTGCCGACCGTCACGCGCTATGGTGGGGATCCGAACAAGATCACTCTGCCCGATCAGCGCAGTAATTACCAGCCGAATGCCAACGGCTCCGGTGTCGGAGTGACCAGTTACAAAAGCTCCGGGCCATGGGAAAATCCGGTTGGGGCTACTGCGAACGAATGGTCGAAGCTGACGCCGCAGAACAAGCAGGACATTTACGACGGCAAGACCACGTACGACAAAATTCTGTACGGCACCAATCAGACAGCCGACAACACACAGACCACAGCCGATAACGTCTCCTCTCTCGACAAGAACACCAAGAGCTATCTCAAGTCCCTGAGTGGGGACATCGGCGGCTATTCGCAGCAGGAGCGGGCGCAGCAGGCGATAACGATCAGCAAGCTGTCGGAAGTCGCGTCATGGATGAAGATGGATTCCTATTCCCTCGCGGCGCTCGTCCATAACAACGACAGCGGCGCGACAGGCACCGGCAACACCATGTTCGGTGACTCCTTCGACCCTCAGTACGGCAGCTATATCTCAAGCTGGGGTGTCGGGAAGACCACGCGGCCGAGCGTCAAATTCCCGACGACATCGAGCGACGGAAACTATGGCACCTCGGTCAATGTCCAGCAGCCGGGCAATCCGATCACCTTCAACTATACCGCGGCGCCGGGCGTGAGCAATGAGACCGCAAAGCAGCAGGCGCTCGACATGTACTACACAATGACGACTGCGGCGGCGAGGGCGTGAGCCCCAAACCCCAAGCCCCAAAGAAAGGTGAACGCAATGCTGCTCGGTACAGGACAGATGTTTCGCAACAGCGCCCCGCCCGTCGTTTACGGCACGCTCAATCCGTCTGACAAAGCGACCAACATCACGCTTTCGAATGGCAATCTGACCGCCACCGACACGGCGACAGCGGCATGGATATCGGTTCGCTCTCAGACATCGCATAGTTCCGGGAAATGGTATTGGGAATGGACGCTTGGATCGAAGGGGGCCGGCGAGGGATGTTGCGGGTTCGGGAATTCAAGCTCACCTCTTCAAGGTGGTGCGAATGCCTTCTTTGGCACCGATTCCAACGGCATTGGGCTTATATCAAACGGTCAGGTCTGGAAGAACTTCACTCCTACGTCGGTTCTGGCAGCGATCAACAATGGCGACACCTGCAGCCTTGCCATCGATATAGGCGCTCAGCTTTTCTGGTGCCGAAAGGGGGCCGGCAACTGGAATGGATCAGGCGCGGCAGATCCTGCGACGGCATCAGGGGGCATTGCGCTTCCCAGCGGCCTTGCATCAGGTGCGATCTTCGCCGGCATCAGCGTTCTAAATAACACCGATTTCAGCACGGCCAATTTCGGCGCCAGCGCCTTCAGCCAGACACCACCATCCGGCTTCACTGCCTGGGGATAGCCGGCAATCGCCATCCCCATGCCAACGCCTTGTGAATCCCCCTATCGACCGGCTTGCGTATAAGCGGCGGGTTATGCATTATCGCCCCGTTCTCGACGGCAAGGCGAAGCATGCTGGCACGGACGTCTCACCCCTGCGATATCTATGCCATCGCCCGTGCCTGTGGCGTGAAGCTTCATGACAGCGCCGACAATCGCTCGAGCGGCCGCCAGCCAGGGCACTGCTACTGCAAGCCGACCCTTCGGGCGATAGGGCGCCGGCATGGCGAGGCGCACCTGGCCCTTGTGCTGAAGGTGATCAACTCGACCGGCAATGGTCTGGAGCTCCACGCCGCCACGCTGCAGGCGGTCTCTTACCTCATCCTGGTCGAGGTTATGCCGATCGGCTCGGCCTTGTTCGAGGCCTTCGACCGGATCGACCTTTGCCACGTTCGGCGCATGGCCAGGGCGATGCCTGGTCTGACTTCCAACAACATGGTGGCGCTGCTTTATCCGATGCTGGCGGGCACCGCGATTTTCGAGAAGGTGGCAGCATGACCGAGATCGAGGTCGAAGGCGTTGGCATCTATCGGTTGCCGAACGAATGGCAATACGGGCGCCTCGGCCGGATGAGAGGCGAGAAGCGCCATACTGCGGTCCTTGCCTTCGGCTGCGGGATGACCGTCAGGCAGTTCAACAAACTTCCTGCCGAAAAGCAGCATGACGTGCACCGCGCATATCTCAAGCTGATGTCGCCGAGCAATGTCGTGTCGCTGGCAGATCCGGCGCCGGCAGAGACTCGGCCAGTTCCACGCGGCCACCTATCCGTCGACCAGAAGCTCGCCGTCGGCCGCTGGCTGCTCAAGGTCAAGGCGCGGTTGCCGCATGGTCATTTCGGGCCGTGGATCGAGACGCAAAAGGGTCTTTCCCGCAGCATGGCCTCGCAATGCATGCGGCTGGCCACAGGCGGACGCCAGGACGCGCGGGAAGAGTTGGCGGCGTAGGACAGCGGCCGAAACAATCGTTGGCTGGTGGGCTTCAATGGGCCTTAAGACTGTGAGTTCGTCCTGCAACTGCGGCCAGGAACGCCTTGGCTGCGGCGTCGCAGGCGACACGCGACGGGCCGTTCGCAAGCAAAATCACGTCTGCCGCCTTTAACGTTAAGCCGTGCTTTTCGGCGAACGCTTCAATCTCGTAAGGTCGGTCGGCTGGGTCAGTTTCCGCGGGAGGCTTGTTCATGAGCCACTCATATTAGGCTAGGCTCATGCGCGCGACTTACGGATTCGTAAGTTGAAATTCGTTTAAAATCTTCAGGAACTATTTTAGCGCATGCTAATTGAGTCGCGGCTTTTTGCGGGTCAGTGCGATTTCTGGGAAAAATGAGCAAGCGCGGCAGTGATTTTCTCTACCATTGGATATCGGACCATTTGCCAGACGATCCGATCATTGACCCGGTCCTGATGGTGATTGATATGACTGTGGACGCAAAACGGGCGGCCGAAGCCCAAGGTATTCCCGGCCACGAGATCGATGAAGAAATTGGCACCATCTACGAATTCATTATGCAGGGGCTGCGCTGACCACGCCGGCCGGAACCTAACCGCCAAGCTGAGCTTATCGCAGTATGAGTACGCGCGGGATCAACTTCCTGGATCAATGGATCGCCAACAACATACCTGAGACGACGAAGGCAGACGTCATCTCCGTTGGCGAGCTCACGCACAAACTGATCGCCGACGCCAAGGCGCTCGGCATCAAACGAGGCGAGATCGACGAAGAGGTCGACAGCCTGTACCGCACGATCCTCGACGCGATTGTGCATTACGATCCTGGCCTGCCGGAATAGGCTTGCCACAGACCTCGAGCCGAGGAATATAATCCTCCCGTTGCGGCGAACCCTCTCAATGGAGTTTCGCCATGCCTCTCAAGACACTCGCCGACACCCTTGCAGCGCGCGAAAGCGTGCACGTCAACTGCAGCCATCCCATGTGCTGCAGATCAACGAAACTCAACATACAAGCGCTGATAGACCGCCTCGGCCCTGGCCATGGCTCAATGCATGAGGATCTTGTCGGGCTATTCGTTTGCTCCCACTGCAAGGCCGCGGGCCGCGATCATCGCGCGGTGTTCTTCACCTGCATTCCTGACTACGAAGGCGTAAACGCAAAGCGAAACCACGACTGGAAACCGACTTTCGAACGACGATGAAACGGTCGCTTTACCTGGTTAGGCGCATTCTGATAGCGTCAATCTTTGTACGGCTAGGGCTAAGGGAGCCGTTTGAAACCATGACGACGAAGGTCAAGATAACAGTCCAACCATCTGCCGAGCATCCGACAGTCCTCGACGTGAAGGACGCGATGCAGCAGGTGCTTGATTTCTTCGAGGCGTTAGTCGACGAGGCTGACTCCGGCGTTGTCGTGTGGAATTTGACCTTCGCTGGCACCAATAGCCCTTTCACGGCAGAAGCTGAAGCCGTGTCCCTGGATCCGGCAGTCAACGTCGAGCCGATCGCCCGAGCCAGGGCGGCCGAGACAGCCAAGTTTTTGGATGATGTGAGCCACGGCCGGAGGCCCGCAGGCGATCTTGGCAAACGCCGCAAGGATCTGATGAAGAGGCTGCTCAAACGCAACACCAACGGCATCGGGCGGACGGTTGCGAAGTTTGGGAACTTGATGCCCCACCCTATTACGGTCACTCCCAAGGTGGCTACGGCCGCACTGGAGGTCATTGAGGAACAGGACAGCGACGCGTTCGATCTCTATCCCCAAAAGCGCAAGCGCATCGAGATAGGATCCGTTGAAGGGTCCTTGGTGGATGTTTGCACGGATCGAAACAAGCCGGCTATCCGAATTAGGGAGCGAAAGACAGATCGAGAGATCGTTTGCCGGATCGACCAGGCCACCCAGGATGAAATCGCAGACTCCGCAAATTTTCTGGATGTCTGGGAGCATCGTCGCGTGGTTGTGCGCGGTCGTCTCTATTTCGATGATGATGGGAAGCTGACCCGCGTTGATGCGACCAGTATCCGCAGAATCGTACCGCGGCAGATGACAATCCGGGACATCGAAGATTCCAATTTTACCGATGGCGCGTCCACCGCCGAGTTTATCGACAAGCTACGCGAGGGCGGCTTTGGCTGAGGTGCCTAACTACTATTGGGACGCTTGTATGTGGATCGCATTGATCCAGCGAGAGGCCGGCCGGTTCGAGGCATGTCAGCATATAATTGAGCGAGCCCAGCGCGGTGAAGTGAAGATCTGGACGTCCGCGTTTACGTTGGCTGAGGTCTATAAGCCTAACAAGGAATCGGACATCTTGTCGGTTTCCAACGATGAGGCGTTTGAAGATTACATCGAACAGGATTTCGTGGTTTCTGTGCAGGTTGACATGGACGTCGGCGTCGCCGCACGCCGCTTGCTCCGAAAGCACCCGTCGATCCGAAAGCCCCAGGACGCAATCCATATTGCAACCGCGCTTTTGAACAACGTGGACGAACTGCACACTTTCGATAGAGGCGACATGCTTGCGCTCAACGAAATGTTGCCCCGCGCCGATGGCAACAGGCTGAAAATTGTGACACCTCAGCCGCCTCCTCATCCCGACGAGGGGACACTTCTAGAGCCGCTGATTCCCCGCAACGGAACCGATAACTGAAGGTCGCTTTGTTAAGTCTCGAAGGGAGCGGCTTGACGATTTCAGCGAGTGAGGGCTTCGACCTGCTCGCCCGGATAGCGTCCGGTGCTTCTCCCCATAAGCAGAGCAGCATCGCGCGCAAGCTTCGCCCCCACAAGGGCGCGCTTGACGATTTCAGCGAACGGGCGGCAGGCGCTCGACAAGCTTGACCCTGTCAAGCCGATAGGGATCGACGACTACTTCGCCCTCGTCGTAGTAGCCTTCGATCTCTCGCCTTAACAGAACAGCCGTTGCGGGTGCGATCGTCTCAAGCAGGACTCCACCGGCCTCTGACTTACGCCAGTGCTCGGCAAAGGTACGGGCGGTCGCGAAATCAGTGCTCCAGGAAAAGCCATAGGTCGCGGATCGCCGTTCCTTGGCGCTGGCGCCGCGATACAAGTGAATTGGTTCACCTTGATGAGCTGGTAGCATTAGGACGCGCAGCGCACCGGCCATAGCCTTCCTGTCGCCAACCATCAGCGGCAACATCTTCGATTCGATCCAGACCGACAAGAATGCATCCCGGATGCCTGGCGCGACACCACGCAAACGAGAAACGCCGATGGCAGCATGCCGCCAGCCGTCGACCGTTTCACCGATCTGATCGACCGCTCGGTAGAAGCCAGCGACATCACTACTCATGCAGGCCGCTGCAAAGGTCTTGCCTGCCTCGATCGCGTCGCGCCGTTCTTTCAGGATTGCTGCGCGGAACTCCCGCTCGGCATCGCCAGCGTCTTGGATGATCCGAAGCGTCATGTCTTCCTCAACCTCACCCCGGCACCACCGCCGTTTTCAGGGATGAACTCGACGCCGGCCGATTCGAGGGCAGCGCGAAGGGCAGCAACAGTCGATTGCTTTGCGTCCGACCCGTTTTCGATGCGAGTCACGGTGTTCGCGGTCACGCCCGCCTTCTCGGCAAGATCCCTAACTCCCCAGCCAAGAGCCGCACGAGCCATGCGCATTTGAATTGGCGTCATTTGTACACTGTACCTATGCAAGTTGACGGAAAGACGTTTGGTCGCTATCTGTTGGTACGTTGTACACTTAGATAGCTACAGGAGCAACCAAATGCCGAACACCCCTGTTCCGGCAGCCGGCGAAGCTATGCCCGCTGCCGATGTAATGCCGATCATCGGACGATTTTCCGGCCGGATCCTGTTTGTCCAGCGGAGGCCGTCATGACCTATGCTGCAATAGCCTTGCTGCTGATCGCAGCGGCCCTGAGAACGCGCCTGGCGCGCGGAAGCCTCGCCTACCTCATCCTGAAGACCTCCAACGTCCTGTACGACGCTGGCGCCCGCGCAATGGCCAACATGGAGGAGGACCGCCGCCATGGTTGAGATCACCCGTCGCGCCGCTCTTGGCGCAATAGCCTCTATTCCCGCCCTCGGAGCCGCCACAGCCGCAGCGCCGCTTCCTGCCACCACGCCACCTGAAACGCCATGTGAGCGCGTCACGCGCCTTGCCAAGGAACTCGCCACAGCAATGGCCGACTGGAATGCCGACATCGGCGGGCAGTGGAAGGCGCACGTCTATGCGGCCGGCTCCAGAGATCACCCGATCGAGTTCGAGAGTCTGGACGAACTCACGCCGGCCGAGATCGCACAGCGACACGCTGACAGGCTGGCCGCATCGCTGAAAGGCATGCACGGCGGCGATTGGCGGACCACAGTCGACCACTCGCACGGCTTTGCCCTGGTTGTGCAACATCGCGAGGGGGTGCAGTCATGAGCACTATGGACGATCTGGAGGCAGACATCAGAAACCTGAAAGTGCTGGTCGATGTGACGACCGGCCTGATGATCGACAGTGATCTCAGCGACCACCAGAAGATGGTTTCCGAGGCTCGACGCTACACGGCACTGATGTGGATCATTCGCGACCTTTCCGAGCAGTTGGTAGTCTCAGTTGAGGCTTGTCACCGGAAGATGATGGACTAGCGCAAGGCCGCCTGAAATCGTAACCGTTGCGCCGCATTTGGCCCGCGGCTTCAGTCGCGGGCTTTTTTTTATTGGGCGCACCGCCACGCTTCAAGTAGGGCTTGGTAGACGAGGATCGGCGCCGCCGACTGTCTATTCTCAGGGTGATCTGAGAGGTACTTGCAAGCGATGTCTGCAGCTTGTTGCGCTACCACTCCGCCAGGGATGCAGATGAACTTTTTGGGAATCACAGGCTGTCCCGTCACTTGGTCCAGTACGCCCACATTTAGATCGACTAAGTCAGCCACTCCGAGGACGTAGCCCTGCGCAAACCCAGGCGAGGAAGCGCACAAGTCATGCAGTTCGTTGCCACTGAAGAAGCCGGCCTCTGCCGAAATTGTCGACGCGGTCACCAGCACTAAGGCCGCCCATAGACTTTTCCCCACACGCAAGCCCCTTTTTCCCCGTGTTGCGTCCATGTCGCGCGCCTTGCCGATAATAGTCGCAGGAAAGGAATGACGCCGCAATTGCAGTAGTAGCGCCAGCGGGGCTTTTTGTCCCGCTGCTTACATGGTGCTTACATGAGATTAGAAGCATCTGACTTTGTCTGGCATTAACCCCTAAAAGCCTAAGCCTTTGAGGTAGTTAATGGCGCGAGTGACGGGGCTCGAACCCGCGACCTCCGGCGTGACAGGCCGGCACTCTAACCAACTGAGCTACACCCGCGCATTGACGAGCACGTGTCAGCCGTGTTCGTCGTTGGGGCGCTGGATAAGGGGTTCGCCACCGGGTGTCAAGCGCACCAAACCATCATAACAACAAACTGGAGAAGGTTTTTTGACAGCCGGCGTTTTGTTCGCAAATCGGGCCTGCGGACAGGGCGTCACCTGTTCATTTGGCCTTGCGAAGCCGGTCCCGACCGCTTAAAGGTCCGCGCCGGAGCGGGCGATTAGCTCAGTTGGTAGAGCGCTTCGTTTACACCGAAGATGTCGGCGGTTCGAGCCCGTCATCGCCCACCATTCCACGTCGTCTTGAAGATGCGATTTGGCCCTTCCTGGAGGCAGGACGATGGGCGCCTGATGCTTCCGAGGATTGAACCTAGATCCGTTTGAAGTCGGTAAGCCCCGCACGTATCCTCTGGCCCTCTGCGAAGGCGAGGGCGAAAGACTTCCAGACAGAATGATCGGGTTGGTTCCTCGTCACCGTCGATCATGCGGACGGACCATTCTCCGCAGGCTTTTCGCAGGTTGCGATTTCGCCGATGGGAACGTTAGCAGGGCTTCGAAGTTTCTTGACCGCTAAGGCGACCTTGCGCGGAGGTGGCGGATGAAGACGACAGTTGGACCGGATACCGTCGACGTGGCCAAGGCGGTCGAAACGATGCTCACGGAGCATGACGGCCCTGCCTTTCTATCGATGGCCGAATTCATCGAAGTGCTTCGTCAAAGGACGGGAACGGACCGTTCTGACGCGGATCTGAAAGCCCTCGTCACAAAGAAGGCGGTTGTGCTTGGTATCGTTATGGAGTGAGGGAGGCCAAGCTCGGCTACGCAGCTTGTGCCCGGATGCTGTTTGCGTATCGGCGCGCCTGCATGAGCCATTTCAGTGCTCTTGTTTGCGCGGCGTACAACCCACAGTCAACGCTGCGCGCAAGATCGATTGAACGAGGCCGGCGCGTTACAGCTTGTTCTGCCGCTTTTCGATAGCATAGGATGTCCAGCGGCAGCACATGCCCGCAATCGATGTGGTGGCGCCACCGAACAGGCATGCGGCAAGCACCGGGTCTTGCGAGGCATTTTTCCAGCTGACCACCGCCAGCAATATGACGCTTACCGTCGAGACCACATAGCCGATACCCTTGAGCGCATGCGGCGAAACCTTGACCATTCACACTCTCCCTTCGCTCCAACGTTGAACATTTGTATCGGCACCGGGTTCCGTTCGTTGGTTGCCACGCGGGAACCTTTTGCCTGTTCGCGCGTGCTACTGCGATCTGGGCGCTGGATGGACGAGCCATGACGAACTTTCTGAAACTCCCGGCGAAGTCGCGGAACCTGTTTCGCGTTGTCGTCGAAACGCCGCGCGGAGCAGCCGCCAAGCTCGCCTACGACCCCAAGACGGGCGTCTTTCAATATTCAAGGCCGCTGCCGGTCGGCAACACATACCCTTATGATTGGGGGTTCGTACCTTCCACCGTCGGGGAAGATGGTGATCCGCTCGACGGGATGGTGATCCACCAGGCCGCTACAGCACCTGGCGTGGTCATCAAATGCGATCTGCTCGGTGCATTGCGGGTGAAGCAGAAGGACCCTGATGGGGCGGTCATCCGCAACGATCGTTATATTTTCTGCCCGCGCAAGGAGGATGCGCCGGACAAGCCCGTGACTGCCGACCATTTGCCGCAGGATTTGCGCCAGGAGATCGAGCAGTTCTTGTTGTCCTCCGTGCTGGGCACGGGCAAGACGATCAAGCTGAAAGGCTGGCAGGACGCCAAGGAGGCTGCCAGGTCTCTCGGCAAGGGCGCGAGGGCTTTTCGGCGCAATCGCAAGTGATGGCCTTGTCTTCCGCGATCACACCATAGGCTGACACGGTCACGCGGTTCACAATACAATTGCAAGCGGTCGATTCCTCCGGGATGTAGCCACTCCAAAAGCCCGCCGCGGGTCGCTCCCGTGGCGGGTTTTTCATTGGTCAGGGGTTGCAGGCCTCAGGGGGCGAGCTTCCTGACGCCTCTACCCGGCGGATCGCTCCTGCGCCGTCCGAAAGACATGGGCGATCAAGGCGGCACCATCCGGAAATCCTTGCCCTCGGGCAGCAATTGCCCGCCGTCGACGACAATGGTCGTCCCGGTGATGTAGCCGGCGTCGTCCGAGGCGAGGAACAGGAACGCGTTGGCGACGTCGCGCGGACTGCCGAGCCGGCCGAGCGGGATCGAATCCTCCATGTTCTTGATATAAGCGGCGCCGCGATGCTGCTGGATGGCTTCGGTCAGGATGTTGCCGGGCTCGACGCCGTTGACGGTAATGCCGTAGCCGGAGAACTCCAGGGCTGCTGCCCGGATGAAGCCGTTGATGCCTGCCTTTGTCGCCGAATAATGGCCGTGGCCGGGGCTTGTGACATGCGGTCCGGTGATGGAGGAGGTGTAGAGCATTCGTCCGGAGCGCTGCGCCTTCATCGGCACCAGGGCTGCGCGAGTGGCATTGAAGGTGCCGCGCAGATTGACGGCCATGACGCGATCCCAGTCGTCGGTGCTGGTGTTCTCGATCAATTGCCAGGGATAGATCCCGGCATTCTGCACGATGATGTCGAGGTGGCCGTAATGGTTCAGCGCCAGTGTCACCGCGGCCTCGGCGTCGCGCATTTGCGAAATGTCGGTGCCGATGAAGGGGACACCGAGCTCGCTGGCGGTCGCTTGCCCGGCCTCGGCCTCGCTGTCGGCCAGCACGAGTCGTGCGCCTTCTTCGGCAAAGCGCAGTGCGGTGCCCTTGCCGATGCCGCGCGCGCTGCCGATGATCAGCGCCACCTTGTCTTTCAATCGTCCAGCCATGCGAGCCGTCCTGTCATGCCAGTCTTTGGCGAATGGTTTGCTTGAATGCGTCGAGCAGCACGGCCGCAAGTACCAGCAGGCCGTGGATGACCTGGGTGAAATTGGCCGGCAGCCCCATCAGATTGATCGCCGTGTTGATGGCCGAGAGCAGCAGCACGCCGGCGTAGACGCCGGGCAGGGTGCCGACGCCGCCCTTCAGGCTGACGCCGCCGATGACGACCGCGGCAAAGGCGTTGAACAACAGGCCAACGCCGAGATTTGCTGTGGCGCCCGAGGTGCGGATCGCCAGCAGCCAGCCGGCAAGGCCGGCGATAGCGCCGGCAAGCACGAAGGCGATGATAAGGTTGCGGTTCACCCGGATGCCGGCGCGGAAGGTCGCCGTCTCGTTACCGCCGATCATCACCAGGTGCCTGCCAAACGGTGTCTTGGCCATGATCAGTGAGAAGACGACGAAACAGGCAATGGCGATCCAGGCGGTGAGCGGCAGGCCGATTAGCCGCTGGATACCGAACCAGCGGATCGCCGGTGCAAGATCCTGCGCCGAGCGGCCGCCCGAAATCACCAGCACCAGGCCGCGCACCCAGATGTAGGACGCCAGAGTTATGATGAACGCGCTCATCTTCACCTTGACGACCAGAAACCCGTTGAAGGCTCCGATCAGGCCGCCCACGGCCAGCGCAAGCAGCAGCGACACCGGAACCATCAGCCATTCCGGATGCAGTTGGACGCCAAGCCCGATTCCGGATGAGCAGAACAGGATGCCGACCGCCATGGCGCTGAGTGCGGCGACGGATTCGACCGACAAATCCATGTGGCCGGCGATGATGACCAGCGCCAGGCCGATCGACATGACGCCGAGCACGCTCGAAGCCTCGATGATGTTGGCGAAGATTCCGAGCTGGAAATAGTTCGGGATGAAGATGGAAAAGACCACCAGCACGAAGACCAGCATGAACCAGACGAGGTTGTCGAGGATGAGCTCCAGGGCATGGCGGGTGCGGGGGTTCATGGGGCTGATCCGACTGGTGCATGGCCCGAAAGAATCAATTCGATCTTCCGAATGGCGCGATTTGCGAAGGATTGGCTCCGGGCCGCGATGGCCCGGAGCGCTCAGTACGACAGGACTACTCGACGGGTTTAATGGCGTCCGTCGGCGGCTTCTGGTTGCCCCAGAAAGCCGGGTTGTCGACATTCTCCTTGGTGATGGCGGCACCGGGGATCTTGATGTTCGGCCCCCAGGCTTCCTTGGTCACGGTCGATTTCAGGCCGATCACGTCATATTCGCCGGGCTTGATCTCTTGCTTCTTGACCACCTTGTCCATGAACATGGCGACGGCGGCGGCCTGCGCGTAGAGCGGCTGCTCGACTTCGACGTTGAGCCAGCCCTTGCGGATCAGGTCGAGGCCGACCGGCGCGCCGTTCGAGCTCATCAGCATGACGTCGCCCGGCTTCTTGCCGGCGGCCTCGAGCGAGGCGACGGCGGCCACCGAGAGGTGCGCGGCATGGCTGAAGATCAGGTCGATGTCGGGGTTGGCCAGCATCTGGTCGGCGACGATGGTGCCGGCGTTGCTGGCTTCCCACTGCATGGCCGGAAGCGAGATGATCTTGACGTCCGGAAACGCCTTCATCTTCTCTTCGAAGCCTTTCTGGATGTCGAGCGTGTAGGGATCGCCTGGATCGCCGAGCACCTGCAGCACCTTGCCCTTCACCGAGCCGTTTTTGGCCTTCAACAGTTTTTCGGCCTGGTCGGCGGCGACATGGCCGATTTCGACCGTTCCGGCGACTGACGTGAAGTCGGATGGTGTCGAAGTGATCTGGCGGTCGAACTCGACCACCGGGATACCGGCGGCACGGGCGGCCTCGATGGACGGTTTCAGCGCGTTGAAGTCGACAGCCGCGAGGATAATGGCCGCCGGCTTTAGTGCGATGACGTCGTTCATCTGCGATTGCTGGGCATCGGTCTTGTTGTCGGCGTTCAGTGACTTGAACTCATAACCGGCCTGCTTGAGGAACAGCTCCAGCGCGGTCACCGAGCCGGTCTGGAATTCATCGAGTAGTGTCGGCACAAGATAG
Organism: Mesorhizobium sp. 131-3-5; assembly: GCF_016756575.1. Lineage (NCBI taxonomy): Bacteria > Pseudomonadati > Pseudomonadota > Alphaproteobacteria > Hyphomicrobiales > Phyllobacteriaceae > Mesorhizobium > Mesorhizobium sp. 131-3-5. The sequence continues at coordinate 4,789,505 of NZ_AP023254.1, read as the reverse complement.
TAGACGACACCCTTGGACTGGGCGAATGCCGGCGTGAGCGTGGCAAAGGCCAGTGCCAGGATGCCGAAGACAGCAAGAAGTATTCGCTTCATGTCGTTGGCTCCCTGTTAAGCCGGACCCCTCTTTTGTCCCTCAGCCCGCCGGTCCGGCACCGGCAAGCGTCTCCCCGGTGATCATGTTGATCACCGCATCGGGACTTGTTTTGTTGCGCGCCACATCGCCGGCCACGACGCCTTGCCGGATCACCACGATCCGGTCGGCGACCTGAAAGGCCTGCTGCATGATGTGGGTGATGATGACGACGCCGATGCCCTGGCTCGCCACCTGGCGGATCATGTCGAGACCGCGCCGCGTCTGCTCGACGCCCAGCGCCGCGAACGGCTCGTCGAGCAGCACCAGCTTGCCGCCCCAGTGCACGAAGCGGTTGAGCTCGATGGCTTGCCGCTGGCCGCCCGAGAGATGCTCGACATTGGTGCGCAGCGACGGAATGCGGGAGCCGGCGCTGGCCAGCGCCTTGGAGACGACGGCTTCCATGGCGCGCTCGTCGAGCACGGGAATGCCGAGCACCTTCCTGGTGATTTCGCGGCCCATGAAGAAATTCGCCACCACGTCGACATTGGTGCAGAGCGACAGGTCCTGGTAGACGGTTTCGATGCCCGCCGCCTTGGCCTCGGCCGGCGACCTCGCGAGAAACTCCTTGCCTTCGAAGAGCATGCGGCCCGAGGTCGGCTCCAGTCCGCCTGATATGATCTTGACCAGCGTGGATTTGCCGGCACCGTTGTCGCCCAGCAACGCCACGACCTCGCCCTTGCCGATGGAAAAGCTGATCCCCTTCAGCGCTTCGATCGCGCCATAGTTCTTGGTGACGTTGTCGAGCACCAGCAGCGGTTCGCTCATGCCGCAACCTCCTTGGCTGTCAGAAGATCGCGGCCGCGTTCGCGCTCGGCGGCGAACATCTGGCCGAAGCGCGGCGACAGGACCCCGGAAACCGCGAGGGCAGCGGCGCCGCGCAGCACCGAATGTTGCCCGCCGCGCGCGACCATCAGCCGGGGCGCGATGCGGTCCTTGCGCGCCGAGACGGAGTTGTGCAGGCCGCCGGTCGAACCGGCCAGCCGTTCCAGCAGGTCGGTGGACGCCAGCCCGCCGAGGATGACCGTTTCGGGGTCGAACAGGTTCTCGATGACGGCGACGGCATTGTGAAAGATCGGCGCGACTTCCGCGATCCAGTCGGGCTCTGTGCCGTTCCAGCGCCGAAGCGCCTCGAGCGAGAGGTATCTTTCGAGGCAACCCCGGTTCCCGCAGGGACAGGCCTCGCCGGCAGGAACGACAGGGATGTGTCCGACCTCGCCGGCATTGCCCCAGGCGCCGCGCTGCACGATGCCGTCATGAACCATGACGCCGCCAAGGCCGACGCCGAAATAGAGGTAGTAATAGTCGGAGAATTGGGCGCCGAGGCCGTAGAGCCGCTCGCCCATGGCGGCGGCCGCCATGTCGGTTTCGAAGAAGGCAGGCAGTCCGGTCGAGGCCGCCAGTCGCTCGCGCAGCGCCACATCCTGCCAGCCAGTCATGGTGGTCGGGCCGACGAAACTCATGGATTCGACGCCGAACGGTCCGGGCAGGGCCAGGCCGACCCCAAGCACCCGACCGCCGGCCCGCAATCCGGTCAATTCAATCACCATCGCACCGATCAGTTCGAAGGCATGGTCGGGCGTCGCGTTCGGGGCCTCGCGGTAGGTGCTCTCGATCACGTCGCCGCTCAGATTGATCAGGGCGGCATCGATGCCGAACGGGGTGATGTGAATACCGACGGCATAGCCTCCCTCGGGATTGATGCGCAGCGTCGCCGGCGGCAGGCCGCGCCCCTTGGGCTCCACGCGCAGGGAGAGGATGTAGCCCTGTTCTTCCAGTTCGCGAACGATGGTCGATACGGTCTGGACGGTAAGCCCGACACGGCTGGCGATCTCGCCGCGGGCGATCGGCCCATGCAGGCGGATAGACTCAAGCACGATGCGACGGTTGTACGGCCGCCCGAACTCCTGATTGGTCCCCCGCAATGCCATGCCTTGCGTCCTCGATTGACGTAAGGTTCGCACCAAAGATTTATTCAGTCAAATGGAATTCAAAAATAAACGAGAGCAACATCCCGCCCAAGAGAGCCGCAAGCCGCACCGGCTTAGGACCTGTTCACCTGCCGCCCTTGGCCGATTGCCGCCATAGCGAAACCGCCTCAATGGTGGCGAGGTTCGCAACCGTCGAAAAATGCATGGAGCAAAAATGATTGAACTGCCGTTTGCCCGCGACGAGTACCAGCAGCGGCTTCGCAAGATCCGCGCCGAGATGGCGAAGCGCGGTCTCGAACTCCTTGTCGTCAACGACGTTGCCAACCAGCACTACATCACCGGCTATGATGGCTGGTCATTCTACACGCCGCAGGTGGTGCTGGTTCCGTTGGAGGAGGTCGAGCCGGTCTGGATCGGCCGCGCCATGGATGCGGCCGGCGGGCTGCTCACGGCTTGGATGAAGCCCGAGAATGTCGTTGGCTTCCCGGAGGATCACGTTCAACGCGCCGATCGCCACCCCATGGACTGGATCGCGAGCTGGATCGTCGCCAAGGGATGGGGAAACAGGCATGTCGGCATCGAGCTGGAAGCCTATTATTTCTCGCCGAAAGGCCATGCCCGGCTCGTCGCCGGACTCCCCAATGCGAAATGGCATGACGCCGATCTGCTGGTGAACTGAATCCGCGCGGTCAAATCGGCGCCCGAAATCGCCTATCTGCGCAAGGCGTCGACCCTGGCCGAAGCGGCCGTCGCGCGGGCCTTCGAGGTGATCGCGCCAGGGGTGCGCGAATGCGACGCCATCGCCTCCATCCAGGCGGCGCAGATCGCCGGCAGCCCGGACTTTGCCGGCGATATCACCGCCCTTCCGCCGACCATCCTCGGCGGCGAGAACGCTTCTGCCCCGCATATAATGTGGAGTGACCGGCGGTTTGGAGACAACGAGACGATTGCACTGGAGCTCGCCGGTGTCTGCCGCCGCTATGCCGCCGGGCTTGCAAGAACGATGCAGCTCGGCAAGACGCCGACGCGGGTTGCGGACACGGCAAAGGCGGTGATCGAAGGCATGGACGCGGTGCTCGATGCGGTGAGGCCGGGAACGACTGCCGAGGCGGTCGAGGCTGCATGGCGCAAGGTCATCCAGCGTTACGGGCTGAAGAAGGAATCGCGCATCGGCTATTCCATAGGTGTCGCCTATCCGCCGGATTGGGGCGAACACACGATCAGCCTGAGACCCGGCGACAAGACGGTGCTTCAACCCGGCAATGTCGTCCACTCCATCCTCGGCATGTGGATGGACGGTTGGGGCATCGAGGTCAGCGAGACCATTTTGGTGACCGAAACCGGCCAAGAAACGCTGACGATGTTCCCGCGAGAGATCCATGTCAAATCCTGAGGGTGTCGTCGTGGCAGCCAGTGCTGAAGGTTCCGGCACGGTCGCTATCGATGCCGGAATTCTCGACCAGATGATGGAGATCCGCCGGCATCTGCACCGCAATCCGGAACTGTCGAACCACGAAGCCAACACGCAGCGTTATCTCAGGCAGATGCTGGCCGGCGAGGGGATATCAGACATTCGCGAAGTCGCGGGCTTTGGCCTCGCGGTCGACTTAGTCGGCACCGGCAAGCCGTCGAACCGGAAGATTGCCATTCGCGCCGACATCGATGCCTTGCCGATCGAAGAAGAGTCCGGCGTCGACTATGCGTCGGCCAATCCCGGTGTGATGCATGCCTGCGGCCACGACGCCCACGCATCGATGGGCTTCGCAGTTGCCGCGCATCTGCATAGATCAAGAGCCGATTTTGGTGGCACCGTGCGCCTGATCTTCCAGCCGGCAGAAGAGGATTCGCCCTCGGGCGGCAAACGCGTGGTGGAGGAGGGGCTGCTCGACGATGTCGACGCCGCGATCTGCCTTCACGTCGATCCGTATACGCCATCCGGCAAGATCGCGGTCCGTTCGGGTCCCTGCACGCTGGCATGCGATACGTTCGACGCCGTCGTAATCGGCGAGGCGGCACATGCGGCAAAGCCCTATGAGGGTATCGATGCTATCGCCGTGGCCTGTTCCATGGTCGGCGAATTGCAGAAGATCGTCTCGCGCGAGATCGACCCTTACGATCCGCTGGTCATTTCCGTCACCGGCATCAATGGCGGCAGCGCCTACAATGTCGTCGCCGGCAAGGTCGCCTTGAAGGGCACCATCCGCAGCGGCAGCGACGCCACCCGCGAGCGGGCCTGGCGGCGCGTTGGCGAAATCCTGGAGGGCATGGCGGCGAGCCACGGGGCCGATGTGGAGCTCACCATCCACAAGGGCGAGCCGGGTGTGGTCAATGACGGCGAGATGGCCGAGCTGATTGCCGCCAGCGGCAAGGCCTGCATCGGCGCCGACAATGTTCTCGATACGCCCGGATGGACCATTGCCGACGATTTTGGCTATTACAGCGAGAGGCGTCCTTCGGTCTATTTCCGGCTCGGCATCCGCAACGAGGCGGTCGGATCGGTCTTTCCGCTTCACCATCCCAAATTTCGCGTCGACGAAGCCGCCTTGAAGGTTGGCGCGGCCACCCTGGTTGCGGCGGCGACCGGATTTCTGTCGGCGCAGCCGGAAAATACCGACTGATCAAAGCGGTCCAAAGTCGGCTCGTGCGAGCCTGCACGAACCGGTTAGATGCCTGCTCAGTATTTGATGACCCGGCGTTCGACCAGCACCACGGCACAGAACAGCACGATCGACAGGCAAGATGACAGCACGATCGCCGCGTAAAGTCGGTCCGACTGGTAATTGAAGCTCGCCTGGATAATCAGCGCGCCGAGGCCCTTGTCCGAGCCGATCCATTCGCCGACGATGGCCCCGATCACCGCCGTCGCCGAGGCGATCCTGAGCGAGGAGAACAGCATCGGCAGTGCGCGGGGCAGGCGCAGGCTCCAGAAAATCTCCGAACGTGTCGCCGACAGCACCCGGAACAGTTCGTGCTCATTGTCGCTGGCCGAATCCAGGCCGCGGATCATGTTCACCAGTGTCGGGAAGAAGCAGATCACCGCGGCGATAACGATCTTCGGCGTCATGCCGAGCCCGAAGATCAGGATGATGATCGGCGACAGTGCCAGGATCGGAATGGTGTTGAAAAACAGCACGATCGGAAAATAGGTGGCCTGCAGGATGCGGTTGTGCACGAACAGGACCGCCAGCAGCACGGCGGCCAGATTGCCGATGACAAAGCCGGCCAGCGCCTCGATCAGCGTCGGCCTCAAATTGTCCATGAGCAGCGCGAAATTTTTCTGGAAGACGCCTGATATGGCTGTCGGCGTCGGCACGATATAGGCCGGGACGCCGAGAAGCGGCAGCAGATACTGCCAGGCGAGCAGCAGCGACGCAGCGCCAAGAACGGGCAGGGCTATCGCCAATTGCGGCGACAGCGGCGCCGGCCTCATGATGCCTGCTCCAGCGCGGCCCGCAGCTCCGCCATGGCGGCGACGATTGCCGGGTCTTCGCGCTTACAACGGTTGCCGTCCTGCTTGAGCGGCCGCATGTCCAGATCCTTGACCAGCCGCCCCGGATTGGCGGCGAGGACAATGACACGCTCGCCGAGATAGGCGGCTTCGGCGATCGAATGGGTGACGAACAGGATCGTCGTTCCCGTGCGCCGCCACAGGTTGAGAAGCTCGTCGTTGAGCCGGTCGCGGGTGATTTCGTCCAGCGCCCCGAACGGTTCGTCCATGAGCAGCAGCTTCGGCTGGCCAAGCAGCGCCCTGGCGATCGCCACACGCTGGCGCTGGCCGCCGGACAGCTGGTGCGGCAGGCGTTCGCCAAAGCCGGCAAGCCCCATCAGCTCTAACAATTCTTCGCTGCGATCCTCGATCTTGCGCGTCAGGCTGCCTTGCCCGACGCCAAGCGGCAGGCGCACATTGTCGCGCACCGTGCGCCAGGGCAGCAGTGTCGAGTCCTGGAAGACAAAGCCGACATCGCGGCGCGAGCGCACCGCATGCGGCGTGTCGCCGAGCACGCTGATCGTGCCGCCGAGCGGGTCGAGCAGGTCGGCGACCACTCTGAGCAAGGTCGACTTGCCGCAGCCGGACGGTCCGAGGATCGACAGGAAGGAGCCGGCCTCGACGCTGAGGTCGAGGCCGGAGAGCACCTTGACGGCCGTCTGGCGGCCGCCATAGCCGACGTCCAGCCGGCTGGCTTCGATCGCGTTCGCCATCAGGCGGCGGGCGCGTCGAGCTTCGGCCGGTCGGCAGCCGAAAGTTCGAGGATCTTGGTGGTGTAGACGTCGGCGGCCTTGGGGCGCCCGTTCGGGTACTGGCCGACCTTGTCGAGCAGCGCCAGCTGCTCTTCGATGGAGGCGAGGTCGAACGTGCCCCAGCCGTCCTTTGCCGTCGCGCCGTCGAACGAGAGCCTCAGCACGAGGTTAACTGTCTTCTCTTCCCAGCCGAGGTCCATTTCGGGATAGGCGGCGACCATCTTCTTCACCGCCTCCTGCGGGTTGGCGTGCACCCAGCCCCAGCCCTTGGCGACCGCGCCGATGAACTTGGCCAGCGTGTCCGGATCCTTTTCGATCGCCGCGTCTGTGGCGAAATAGACATCGGCATAGGAATTCAAGCCGAGATCGCGCACCAGAAGATCGATGCGGTCGTCGCCGACGACGCTGAGCGCCTGCGTGTTGGTGATCCAGCCGCCAATGGCGTCGACATCGCCGCGCACCAGCGGTCCCTTGTCGAAGCCGACATTGATGACGGTGAGGTCGGATGCGCTCATGCCGTTCTTGGCGAGGATCTCGTCCATGACGAAACGCGCCGTCGGCTGGATGCCGATCTTCTTGCCCTTGAGGTCGGCCACGCCCTTGATCGGATTCGAGGCCTTTGAGGTGAGCGCGTAGGGGCCGGTGCGGAATCCGCAAGCGATGATCTTCACCGGCACGCCGCTGGCACGCGCCGCAAACAGTTGGGGCGTTTCGGAGAATTGGCCAAGCTGTGCCGCGCCCGATATCACCGGCGGCACGGTCGAGGCGTTCGGGCCGCCCGGGCTGAATTCCACGTCGAGCCCGGCATCCTTGAAGTAGCCATTGGCGACGGCGACGATGTCGCCGATCTGTCCGTTGGACATCAGCCAGTCATACTGGATGACGACCTTGCCGGCGGCCTTCGCGCCCGGAGTCAGCACCAGCTGCATGCCGCCCGATGCCATGGCAACGGCCGCCAGGCCGGATTTCATGAAGCCGCGGCGGTTCATGTCGTGATTCCCATTCATTTTTCGCTCCTGTTGCAAGACTGTCTCGTCTCTTCATTGCGCGCCGTTCCCTTGGCGCGGGTGGTCTACGGCTGTTCGTCGTGGTAGTCGCCGGGGCCGCCGTCGAGCCAGGCGTAGAGTTCCCAAAGCGTGTCGTCCGGGTCGGTGAAGTAGGCGCAGCGCGCGTTCCAGACATAGTTTTCGGGCGGGCCATAAAACGGCACGCCCTTTGCCGTCAGCTCGGCATGCAGTCGGTCGATCTCGTCGGGCGCGCCGAGTTGGACGGCGACGCAGACCTTGTGCGCATGGCGCGGCGACCGCAGTTTGGAGACGCCGGCATGCTGGCTGATGTGGTCGATTTCCCAGGCGGCCAGCGTCACGCCTTCGCCATGGAAGTCGGCGAAACCTTCGGCGCGGCGGCGCAAGCGAAAGCCGAGCTTGTCGACATAGAACGCCACCGTCCGCTCGATATCCTCGACCAGAAGGCAGACGTCGGAAATGCGGGTAATGCTTGCGACAGCCATGCTCATTTCCCTCCGCCGGTGCGTTCGCCGCGGGCAGAAGGCAGCTTGACGCCGACACGGTTGGCAGCGCCGATAATATGCGCGCGCATCGCGGCTTCGGCTGCTGCCGGATCGCCGGCGACCAACGCCTCGTAGATGCGCACATGCTCGCCGACATTGACCTCCACCAGATCGTGCAAGGGATTGGTCTGCCGCGCGTAATAGATCGAGCGGCGGATTTGTTCGCAGACGAAGGAAATGAAGGTGTGGATGTAGCTGTTGCCGGTCGCGCGGGCGATTTCGCGATGAAACAGCAGATCGGCGTCGATGCTGCCGTCTTCCCAGCGCTCCTCGCCGCTCATCCGGTCGAGCGCGCCCTTGATCGCGTCGAGATGCTCCTGCTCGCGCCGTTCGGCCGCAAGTGCCGCCGATTCCGCCTCGAGGATGCAGCGCAGCTCGAACAGCCGCTCCATGTTCTGCCCCTCCTTCAGTGTCTCGCGGTCGATGCGGATTGCCGCGCGCTGTTCCGGCGCCAGGACGAAGGAGCCGATGCCTTGTCGCGCCTCGACCATGCCATCGGCGCGCAACTGCGCGATCGCCTCGCGCACGACGTTGCGGCTGACGCCGAATTTCTCCGAAAGTTGCTGCTCCGTCGGCAGCAGGCTGCCCGGATTGAGATCGCCGGACTCGATCTCGCGGCTGAGGAACGCCGCGACCCGGTGCGGCAGCGCCTCGACAGTGCCGATGGCGGCCAGTCTTTGTTTCATGAAGAAGTCTCCGTCGCGGGAAAGAGGCAGCCGGGGTTCATCAGCCCGCCCGGATCGAGCGCATCTTTGAGTGTGCTGACGAGCCGACGCTGGACTGCTGACATTCCCGCCCAATAGACACGCTGGCGGGTGCGTCCGATGCCATGCTCGGCGCTGATCGAGCCGCCGAGGGCGTTGACGATGTCGTATAGGCCAGTGGTGATGGTGGCGCCCGTGGCGCGGGCGGCGGGCTCGGCAAGGTCGAGCGGCGGCAGGACGTTGAAATGGATGTTGCCGTCGCCCGCGTGGCCGTAGGCCTGGGAAATCCAGCCCGGATGCTGCAGTTCGATAAACTGGCGGGCCTGGGCGATGAGCGTGGGGATGTCGGAGATGCGCACCGAGAGGTCGGTGCGCACATGGTAGCCGCGCTTGGCTTGGCCCTCGACCAACCCCTCGCGAATGGCCCAGAATGCTCTGGCCTGCGCGCCGCTCTCGGCCAGGACGGCGTCGGTGACGAGGTCTTCTGCCATCGTGCCGGCAAGGAAATCCACCAGCAGGGCGCGCAAATCGATCGCGGCACTCGACGACAATTCGATCAGCACATGGACCGGCGTGGTGACCGGTGCCACGATGTTCGGGTCGGCGAGGCGCGCAAGCTCCATGCATTCCGCGCCGATGATCTCGAAGGCGGATATCAGGTCGCAGCATTGGCGTCGGGCGCGCCTGAACAGCGATATCGCCGCTTCGAATGAGGGGAGCCCCAGATAGGCGGTCTCGACGCGGCCGGGTTTTGGAAAGAGCTTCATCTCGACACCGGTGATGATGCCCAGCGTGCCCTCGGCGCCGATGAAGAGCTGCTTCAGGTCATAGCCGCGATTGTCCTTGCGCAGGCCAGAAAAGCCGTTCCACAACGCGCCGTCCGGCAGCACAGCTTCCAGGCCGACGATGAGGTCGCGGGCCATACCGTAGCGCAAGACGTTGACGCCGCCGGCATTGCTGGCGGCGTTGCCGCCGATCTGGCAGCTGCCTTGCGCGCCGAGCGACAGCGGAAACAGGCAGTCCTGCTCGTCGGCGGCGTTCTTGATGTGCTGCAGGATGCAGCCGGCATCGGCCTGTAGGATGAAATTGTCGGCATCGACAAGGCGGATCCTGTTCAGCCGCTCCAGGCTGATCACCACCGCGCCTCGGGCTGTGCCGATGTCGATCGCACCTGCCACAAGTCCGGTGTTCCCGCCTTGCGGGATCATCGCCAGCCCCAGCGTGCCGCACAGCCGGACCGCGGCCTGAACCTCGGCGACCGACGCGGGCTTCAGCACGGCAAGCGCGCCGCCATGATGATCGCCAGACCAGTCCACGAGGTATTTCGCCATGTCGGCCGCATCGGCAGCCACGCCGCTCTGCCCCAGCACATGCTCCAGGGCGGTGAGAACGTCAGGCGAGATGCCGTGGATGGTCATTGTCGGGTCGGCGTTGATGTTGTGGTATATGGTTATACATATCATCCTACAACTTGAATTGTGTCAACACCGACAGGGCCGAAGGCCGTGGACTAGTCGCCTTGCCGGCGCGTGGGGATGATACGTCTGCTGGGAGGCAAAAGAGGCGAAACAGGCGGCCGAAAGCCGCACGGATGGCGATCACTCACCTCGAAATCGAAGCGGGAAGGTCTATTCGAGAGGTATTGAGTGCCAATCAGGTCAGGACTGGCGCCTCAGAGATACTGGGCGACCTTCCTGCCGACGGTGAGGAAGCGCAAGGGATCGATCGCTTCGCCATTGTGGCGCACCTCATAGTGCAGATGCGGGCCGGTCGAGCGGCCGCTGCTACCGGTCTTGCCGACGATGGCGCCGGCGTCCAGCTTCTCGCCCACGGTCACGTCGATTTCGCTGAGATGCCCGTAGCGGGTCGCAAAGCCGTTGCCGTGGTCGACCTCCACCATGCGGCCATAGCCACCGTTCCAGCCGGCCTTGGTAACGATGCCGGGCGCCGTGACCTTGGCCGCCATGCCGATGGGCGCCCTGAAATCCATGCCCGAATGCAGTGCCGCGGTGCCGAGGATGGGATCGGTGCGCACGCCGAACGGGCTGGTGACGGAGTGGCCGGGGGCGGGGTTGGCAAGCGGCAGCTGGCGCGCTTCCTTCTTCAGCTGGTCGAGCGTATCCAGAGCTTCGTCCAGTTCCTTGACCTTGCTGTCGAAGATCATCGAACTGTCGAGCGGGATCAGCGGACCGCCGACATCGCTTTCGTTCTTGCCGAAATCGCTGTCGACCGGCAGTCCGGCCGCCTGCAGCGCCTGCTGGATGGCATCGGCGCTCTTGTAGGCATTGTCTGCAAGCGTGCTGATGCGGGTGAGCTGTTCGTTTTCGATGGATTTCAGCGACTGGTTGATCGAGACGAACAGCTTGTCGGCACGATCAGCGGCTGTATCGCTGGGCAGCGGATCGGTGCGGGTCGACCACAAGGAGAACGGCCTGGTATCGGCAGCACCCAGGTCGGCACCCAGGCTCGCGACCGCATAATTCCGCGCGGGCTGGCTGATGCTGCCGGTCACCTCGGCGTGCTTGTCCGGTTTGGCGGCCGCGGCCGGATCCTCGGCGGGCGCTGCTCCCACCTCGTTCTCGGCGCGCTCGAGCAATGGTCCGAGACGGCCGTGGCGCTGGCTGAGCTGCGTCTGGCGTTCAATCAGTTCGCTGACCTTGTTTTCCATCAATTGCTGGTCGAGCAACTGGCGGCTGGTGATGCGGTCGACCTGGGCGCGAAGCGCCGAGATGCGGTCTTCGTAGGCCTGCTGCATGCGCGCCTGGCGCGCGGTGGTGGCGCCGATCAGGTCGTCGCGCAGCACGAGATAGGAGGTGGCCAGGAGGTAGCCGATGGCAATGGCGGCGAGTGCCGAGCCGATGAATGCCGCGAGCCAGGGCCGGATCGTGAAATGCCTAATCTCGTTGCCGCGGGCTATGATGACCGTGTGGGGTTCCTTGCGCCTGCCGAAGACTGCGGACTGACCGGTTGCGTTCACGGGACCAAGCTTTCGTTTACGACACCACGACAGCTTGATTACACATTATTAGGGTTAACAAAGGCTTGCCTGATCGATCGCCTGGCGCCGAATGCATGCGGCGCGCGCAGAGGGTTGTATGAAAATGGCCAAAGAAGCGTGCGTAATGCCGCGAAATCATTGGCGATGAGCGCCAATCGGCTGCCAGCAGAGCGGCCTGTCGGTCGCGATCAAGGTCTAGGTTTCCTTAACTGTCTTCGATCGCTTTTAATTGACGGTTTTCGATTAGAAGCGGTACCGGGGTTTGGGATTCACTATGGCGGCAGGAATGCTGGGCGATCTGGTTGGCAAGATCCTCGACAAGATCTCGGGCACCAGTTTGCTGGCGACCGGGCTTCTGCTGTTGACTGCTTTTGTCAGCGCGCTCGTCGCCTATTGGCGCACGGTCGAGGAGAAGAGCTGGAAGGAGTTCTTCGAGTTCGTCATCCCGCACGAGGTCATCACCCATCCCTCGGCGAGGGCCGACCTGCTGTTCTGGGTCACGAAAAAAGCCCTGATGCCCTTCCTGATGCTGCCCGCCGGAATAGTCTTCGTCTCGGCGGTGGGCTACGCAACCAACTGGCTGTTTTCGACACTCGTCCAGTTCCAGCCGCCGCTGGTCCAGGGACCGGCAGGCCCGGTGACGGTGCTGATCTTCACCATCACCATGCTGCTCGCCTACGATATTTCCTATTATCTCTATCACGTCGCCCAGCACCGCTATCCGGTGCTCTGGGAATTGCACAAGGTGCATCACTCGGCCGAGGTGATGGTCGGGATCACCAAGGACCGGGTCCACCCGCTCGACGAACTGATGAATCGCGCCTGGGATGGCCTCATCGTCGGCGTCTGCTTCGGCATCTGGTCGCTGATTTCACTGAACCTTGTCGAACTGACCGTCTTTGGCGTCAACGTCTATGTCATGCGCAACATCCTGATGATGGATTTCGTCAGGCACACCCATTTCAAGATTTCGTTCGGCCCGCTCAACAATGTGATCCTGTGTCCGCATTGGCACCAACTGCATCACAGCACCGATCCGCGCCACTACGACAAGAATTTCGGCCTGCTCTTCTCGTTCTGGGACCGACTCTTCGGAACATTGTGCGTGCCGAAACCTGACGAGGACTTCAAGTTCGGACTGGTCGACCGCAATGTGCGCGACTACCAGTCCCTCGCGGGCCTTTATGTGATGCCGCTGAAGCGGATGTGGGGGCATATTGCCAGGCGCATCCGGCCTGCAAAACCACGGACCGTACAGTCATCGGAAGAGGGGACGCGGCCATGAACGCTCCCTTCGTGCTCGCGATCCCGCGGACACGCACCTTCGAAGTCGTGACATCAGCGGCGCGTCTGGCCGAGATCGCACCGGCCTGGGCCGCGCTCTGGCAGCGCGCCGGCGGGCTTGTCTTCCAGCACCCGGACTGGATCGCGGCCTGGTGGCGCACCACCCCGCATCAGCAGCGGCGCACGCTCAGGATCGGGCTTGCCTGGAATGGCGATCGGCTCGACGGCGTGATCGCGCTCGCTACCTTCAAGCGCTCCGGCATCCGCATGCTCGAATGGGCAGCGAAAGATCACAGCGACTATGGTGACGCGCTGGTTGCGCCCGACAGAGATCCGCATGTGATCTCCCGCCTCTGGCAGCATGTTTTTGATCAGGGCGGCTTCGACCTCGTCTATCTCAACCGGCTGCTGCCGGATGCCGGTGTCCGAGGCCTGCTGGATCCGGCCTCGCACCTTCGACCCAACCACCGCAGTGAAATCAGCTACCGTGTCGTCGGCCCCTGGCAAAGTGGGGCGGAATGGTTCGAGACGCTGTCCAAGAAGGCCCGGCAGAACTACCGTCGCGGCCGCAAATTCATGGAGGAAGGTGGGGCGGTGCGTTTCCGCCTGCTGGGTGCGGACGACCCGCGCGAGCCGGTGCTCGCACGGGTCGCGGTGCTGAAGCGCCTCTGGCTCGCCCGGCATGGCCGTGCCTCCGACCTGTTCGACGAGGGCTCGCCCGTTCTCGCCGCGCTGGTTTCGGTGCTGGCCGAGCTCGGGCTGTTGCGCATCTTCGTGCTGGAACTCGACGACACGATCATCGCCGTCTCGATCAATTTCGAGCAGCACGGCACGATGATGGCTTTCGTCACCACCTATGATCCCGAATATGAGCGCGCCTCGCCGGGCATGGTGCTGATGATGGACTATATCCAGTGGTCGCTCGACCATGGCCTTGCCAAAGTCGATTTTCTCTGCGGCGGCGAGGATTTCAAGCGGCGCTTCGCCACGCAATCAGCCAGGCTGTCGTCGATGATCGGCGCGCGCGGTCTGCGCGGTCATCTCGCCGCGCTGGCTGATCGTGTGGTCCATGTCACGGAATCCTGGCGGGCACAGCCGCAGCCGAAAGCGCAAACGTCGGACGAGTAAGCCCATTCCCGCGCGACCGGAATTGTCGATAGCGTCCTGGGCTTTGACGCTCAAAGCGCGCGAACGGCTTCCAGCACTTCCTCGGCATGGCCCTTGACCCGGACCTTGCGCCAAATCCTGGCAATCCGCCCGTCACGGCCGATCAGGAACGTCGCTCGCTCGACGCCCATATATTTGCGGCCATACATCGATTTCTCGACCCACAGATGGTAGGCCTCGATCACCTTGCGCTCCTCGTCGGCGGCGAGGTCGACGGTGAGGTTGTATTTCGATTTGAACTTGTCGTGCTTCTTGACGTTGTCGGGTGACAGACCGATCACGACGGCGCCTGCCTTCTCGAATTCCGGTTTCAGCTGCGAAAAGCTGATCGCTTCCTGGGTGCAGCTTGTTGTGTCGTCCTGTGGATAGAAGTAGAGCACCACGGGTTTGCCGGCCGACGCGGTCAGGCTGAGCGAGCCGCCGCCGTCCCGCGGCAGATCGAATTGCGGCGCAAGATCGCCCACGTCGAGGTCAGCCATATCGATGCCCTTGTTTGAGGTTACGCGCGACGCCACACCGATATAGTGTCGACCGGGGATTCGTCCACGAGCGAATTTGTACAACGGAAGATTGCGTGGATCAGGAGCAACCGCAGCACGAGAAGATCCGGTTCAGGCGTGACGAGATCACCGACCTGGGGGCTTTGCCGTCCGCGTGCCGCGTTCCACCACTCGGCCAGGCGTCGATCGGCCGCGGCTTCCGCATCCTTTCGCGCGTGTTCGCCGGCATGGTCGCGTTCATGGTGCTGGCCGCGGTCGTTGTCTATCTGGTCGGGGCATCCGGGGTCGGCTCCGAGCGGCTTCGGGCGGAAGCGGAGACCGCCATCGAGAAACTCGCCGGTGTCGATGTTAATGTGGCGGTCGGGCCGGCGCGCATCACGCTCGACAGTTCGAGTTTCGTCGCGCTCCAGGTCAGCGACGTCAGCCTGAGGACATCAGACGACAAACCTATGGCGGATGCTGGTCGCGTCCGCTTCGGCATGCGCCTGATCCCGCTTCTTTGGGGAGAGGTGCGGCTGACCAGCGCCAGGATATCGGACGCACACATCGTTGTGGCGGCGATGCCGTCCGGCGGCGACTGGACAGCGCAATTGCGCAACGAGGACGGCCTCGTCGATCCGGAGAGACTGTCCGACGCGCTGTTCGGCAACATACATCGCGCGCTCGACGCCGTACGGGAAGATTCGATGCGCCGGATCGATCTCAGCAATGTCGAATTCCTGCTGCCCGACGCGGGGGCGATCAAGTTGGTCAAGATCGCCGACGCCACCGTCTTACAATCGGGGCCGGGCGCTGTGGAGTTTTCCTCGGAGGCGGATGTCGACGGCAGAAAGGTAACGGTTGCCGCCTCCGCCACCCGAGATGTCGCTGCGCATCGCGTGACGGCGCTGAATGCGAGCGTCGATCTGGTATCCGCCGACGAAACCGCTGCCGGCGCCGGGAAGCTGGGCGCGATCGCGTTGAAGCTGACAGGAGCTGAAGGGTCCGGCACCAATGAATCACGGCTGACGGCCTCTCTGTCGTCCGCCGGGTCGGTGCTCGATCTTGGCACGCGCGGCTTGCTCCCGGCCGATGTCGATGTCGACGCGACGCTTGTCCACGGCAGCAACAAGATCCAGGTCGACAGGCTGCTGCTGAAAACCGGCCGGTCTTCTTTCAATTTCGGCGGCTCGATAGGGCCAAAGCCGGCGACAGGGGCGGCGGGCGAGGAACCCTCCTATCGCTATGACCTGACCAGCGACGGTTCGACCCTGGCGCCATCGGAATCGCCCGAGCCCGCGCTGACCTTCCTCGCCCGCATTGCCGGCGTCTATCAAACCAAGAGCCATAAATTGGTGGCCGAGCAGATCGCCGTTCGGTCCGCTGCCTCAGGCGAGGTGCTCGGCACCGCGGCCGTGGCGTTCGTTGACGGCAAGGCCCCCGGGGTCAATCTGGCGCTCAACGTCCATGACATGCCGGTCTCGCACGTCAAGCAGCTGTGGCCATGGTTCTCGGCGCGCAATGCGCGGTTGTGGGTGCTGGATAATCTGTTCGGCGGCCGCGTCGTCGACGCCAACCTACAGTTCCAGGTCGTGCCGGATCGCCTCGGCAACGGCGTGCCGCTTTCGGCCGAGGAGGTGTTCGGCCGCTTCCAGATCGAAGGCTCGCGTTTTGATACGGCCGGCCGTATTCCGCCGATACGCGACGCCGTCGGCGTCGTCGCCTTCCACGGCAATGACGTCGACATTTCGCTCTCCTCGGGCACCGTCTACATGCTCAGTGGCCGCACCGTGGCGGCCAGCAACGGCACGCTGGCGGTCAAGGCGGCGAACCGCCCGCCGGTCATCGGCGCCCTCGACATCGATGTGGAGGGTGAGGCGCCAGCTGTCGCCGAACTCGCCTCCTACGAGCCGATCAACGCCATGCGCCATGTCGGCTTCCTACCGGAGGACCTGTCCGGCAGCGTCACCGGCCATGTCCGGGCGGACATTCCGCTGCAGTCCGGCGTCGATACCTCGAAACTCGACTGGCTGGTGTCGCTCGACTACACCGGCCTGTCGCTGGCCAAGCCGTTCGAGGGCCAGACCGTGACGGATGCCGACGGCTCGATCACCGTCGATCCCGAAAAAGCGGTGATCTCCGCCAAGGCAGCCCTCAACGGCATTCCTGCCGAACTCGACCTGATCGAGCCGTTGGCGGACAACGGGCCGGCGCGCAGCCGCAAGGTGGCCATGGTGCTCGACGACAAGGTCCGTGCCGCGGCCATGCCAGGCCTGACGCCGCTGCTTGGCGGAACGGTGAAGGTCGCGATCGACAAGAGCGGCGATGGCAACCAGAACGTGTCGGCCGACCTGACCAATGCCAGGCTGGACATTCCCTGGGCCGGCTGGAGCAAGGGGGCAGGGGTTCCCGCTAACGTCACCTTCGTCATGACCAAGGCCGGGGACACCACGACACTGTCCGATTTCAGCCTCGACGGCAAAACATTCTCGATCGACGGCAGCATCGTGCTGATCAACGGCGCCCTGTCGTCGGCCAAGTTCGGCAAGGTCACCTTGAACCGGGGTGACGATGTCGCGATTTCGGTGAAACGGTCAGGCAAGGGCTACGCCGTCGACATCAATGGCAACGCGCTCGACGCCCGTTCGCTCATCAAGCAGTTCACATCCGATGTGGACACCGCGACCAAGACGACCGGAACAGACAACATTTCCGTCAGCGCCGACGTCGAGCAGCTCACAGGCTTCCATGACGAGCAACTGTCCAATTTGAAGCTCGACTACAGCGCGGCCGGCTCAAGGGTGAACGGGCTGAAGGTCAGCGCCACGGCAAGTTCGGGCGCGGCCATCACCATCAGCAACACAACCGGCGACGGCCGGCGCTCGCTCAACGTGAAGTCAGCGGACGCCGGCGCGATATTGAGGTTCCTGAACGTCTACGAGCATATGGAAGGCGGCTCGATCATGCTGGCGCTGACCGGGGCCGGCGACGGGCCGATGAAGGGCAAGGTCGACACCAGCAACTTCTTCATCGTCAACGAACCGAAGCTCGCCTCCATCGTCTCGACCACGCCGGCCGGCGACAACCGCAGCCTCAACCAGGCGGTCAAGGGCAATCTCGACACGTCGCGGGTCAAGTTCGAACGCGGTTATGCCGAGATCGAGAAAGGCAGCGGCTATCTGAAGCTGGCCAATGGCGTGCTGCGCGGTCCGCGCATCGGCACGACGTTCCAGGGCATCCTCTACGACCAGAACAAAAATATGGACATGACCGGCACCTTCATGCCGGTCTATGGCCTCAACCGCATCTTCGGCGAATTGCCCATCGTCGGCGCGCTGCTGGGCAACGGCCGCGACC
Organism: Mesorhizobium sp. 131-3-5; assembly: GCF_016756575.1. Lineage (NCBI taxonomy): Bacteria > Pseudomonadati > Pseudomonadota > Alphaproteobacteria > Hyphomicrobiales > Phyllobacteriaceae > Mesorhizobium > Mesorhizobium sp. 131-3-5. Next base: position 4,771,647 of record NZ_AP023254.1, on the reverse strand, counting down.
GCGGCCTGATCGGCGTCACCTATCGGCTCAGGGGCAATGCCAACAAGCCGGTGCTCGACGTCAACCCGCTGTCGGTGATCGCGCCGGGCATATTCCGGTCGATCTTCGAATATCGATGAACGGCCTCAGGCCGGCCGCACCAGAACGTGTTTTTTCTTGCCGAGTGAAAGCTTTACGACGTTTTCCGGACTCAGATCCTGAAGCGTGACCATGCGGCGGTCATCGCCGACCGACTGGTCGTTTATGCGAACCGCGCCGCCCTGTATGTGGCGCCGCGCCTCGCCATTGGACGATGCCAGCCCGGCCGTGACCAGCAGCGACAGGATGCCGATGCCGGCTTCAAGGGCTGCCTTGTCGGCCCCGACGGTCGGCAATGTATCGGCGAGCGCCCCTTCCTCGAACGTCTTGCGCGCGGTTTCCTCGGCCTGGTTTGCCGCCTCGCGGCCATGGACGATCGCCGTCGTCTCCGTGGCCAGGATCTTTTTGGCCTCGTTGATCTCGGAGCCGCCAAGCGCGGCCAGGCGCGCGATCTCGTCGAGCGGCAGGCGGGTGAATATCTTCAGGAAGCGCTCGACATCGGCGTCCTCGGTGTTGCGCCAGTACTGCCAGAAATCATAGGGCGAGAAGAGGTCGCCGTTGAGCCAGACCGCACCCTTTGCCGACTTGCCCATCTTGGCGCCTGACGATGTCGTGAGCAGCGGCGTGGTCAGGGCGTAAAGCTGCGGCGTGCCCATGCGATGGCCGAGATCGACGCCGTTGATGATGTTGCCCCACTGGTCCGATCCGCCCATCTGGAGGCGGCAGTTCTGGCGCCGGGCGAGCTCGACGAAATCGTAGCCCTGCAGGATCATGTAGTTGAATTCGAGGAACGACAACGACTGCTCACGGTCGAGCCTGAGCTTGACGCTGTCGAAGGTCAGCATGCGGTTGACGGAGAAATGCCGGCCGACGTCGCGCAGGAACTCGACATAGTTGAGCTTCATCAGCCAGTCGGCATTGTTGACCATGATGGCGTCGTTCGGGCCGTCGCCGAAGCGCAGGATGCGGCCGAAGATGCGCTTGATGCCTTCGATGTTGGTGGCGATCGCCTCGGGCGTCAAAAGGCTGCGCTGGTCGTCGCGGAAGGACGGGTCGCCGATCATCGACGTGCCGCCGCCCATCAGGGCGATCGGACGGTGTCCGGTTTCCTGCAGCCAGTAAAGCATGGTCGCCGAGATCAGATTGCCGATATGCAGGCTGGTGGCGGTGGCGTCATAGCCGACATAGGCGGTGACCGTTTCCTTGGCGAAAAGCTGGTCGAGGCCGGTCTCATCCGAAATCTGGTGGATGAAGCCGCGCTCGCTCATCGTGCGCAGGAAATCGGATTTGAAGGCAGGCATGGTTTCTTTCCCGAAAGCGTCCGCCCGGTCCGGCGGGGGCATATGTGAACGGGCGCGTTTAGCATCCAAGCGCGATCAGCAAAAGTGGAATCCGGTTTTGCGTCAGATCGCGCGCCAACCGGGAGGTTGCGATCAGCAAAAGTGGAATCCGGTTTTGCGTCAGATCGCGCGCCAACCGGGAGGTTGCGATCAGCAAAAGTGGAATCCGGTCTTGCGCCGGATTGCCTCTGCGCCAAGGATCATAAGTTCCTGACGATCACCGGTTGTTGAAACGGTGCATCGCGCCTTACGGCACGAATGCTTGCTTCATCGTTTCGGCTGGCGTAATGAGGCGCCGCGCCAAAGGTTCTTGCAGCCCACGACCTCGAGCGGCACCGCACGGCATCCATCAATGCCACATTCGACGACAGAGCCCCGACGCGACATGCCGGACGCATTGATATCCATCGTCATTCCTTGCAGGAACGAGGCGGCAAACCTGCCGCTCTTGATCGACGAGATCGAGGCGGCGATGGCCGGGCGCGACTTCGAACTGATCATCGTCAATGACGGCTCGACCGACGAGACGGCTGCCGTGCTTACCGAACAGGCGGCGCTTCGTTCCTTTCCGGTGCGGGAACTGCGGCACCAGAAATCCGCCGGCCAGAGCCTTTCAGTGCGCTCGGGCGCCTGGGCGGCTCGCGGCGGGATCGTCGCCACGATCGACGGCGACGGCCAGAACGATCCGCAATACATTCCGGTGCTGGTCGACGCCCTGCGGCAGGCCGGGCCGGATTTCGGCGCCGCCCAGGGGCAGCGCCTCAAGCGCCGCGACAGCAAGGTCAAGCAACTGGCGTCGCGCTTCGCCAACTGGCTGAGAAACGCCATCCTGCATGACGAGACCCGCGACACCGGCTGCGGCCTGAAGGCGGTTCACACCGACATCCTGCGCAAACTGCCGTTCTTCGACGGCACCCATCGCTTCGTCCCGGCCCTGGTCATCCAGGAAGGCTATCGCGTCGTGCATTGCGATGTCGTGGATCGCTCGCGCCGGCACGGCAAGTCGAATTACGGCATTTTCGACCGCGGCCTGCAGGGCGCGCTCGATCTCGGCGGTGTCTGGTGGCTGCGCCGCAGGCGCCGCAGAATGCCAAAAGTAGAGGAAATCAAGCGTGTTTAGCGTGCTTCAGGAACTGGGGACCTGGCTTCACCAGGTTTTCATCAAGCAATTCGATGCGTGGATCCTGCTCGGCTTCGTTGCGCAGTTCTTCTTCACCATGCGCTTCGTCGTACAATGGCTGGCTTCGGAAAAGGCCAAGCGCAGCGTCGTGCCGGTGGCCTTCTGGTTCTTCTCCCTGTTCGGCGGCGGCCTGCTTCTGATCTATGCCATCCAGCGCCAGGATCCGGTCTTCATCGCCGGCCAGGCCATGGGCATGTTCATCTATATCAGAAATCTCTGGCTGATCGCCAATGAGCGCAAGGCGGCGATGACCAAGGTCGATTGAGCGGCCCGTCACAGCGAGAAAATGGTTAGAGAGGCTGATGCATGGCGCTGAACAGGAACTACATTTTTCTCTTCCTGTTCAGCCTGGTGATGACGCTTTCGGGGCTGGCATCGCTGCCGCCGATCGACCGTGACGAGTCGCGCTTCGTTCAGGCGACCAAGCAGATGGCCGAGAGCGGCGACTATGTCGACATCCGCTTCCAGGAGGCCTCGCGCTACCAGAAGCCGATCGGCATTTACTGGCTGCAGTCGGCGGCGGTGACGCTGAGCGGCAAAGGCGCCGAGGCGCCGATCTGGGTCTATCGCACGATCTCGGCACTGGGCATTGCCATCGCGGTGCTGGCGATCGCCTGGACGGGAACCAATCTTTTCGGCGCCAATGCCGGCATCGCCGCCGGCCTGGTGATGGCGGCGATCTTCGCCACGGCCTTCGAGGGGCGCGACGCCAAGACCGATGCGATGCTGCTGGCCTGCTGCGTGGCGGCGCAAGGCGCGCTGGCGCAGATCTATCTCGCGTCGCGCCGCAATGAACCGGTCGCCGGTCATCTCTGGTGGATTTTCTGGATCGCGCAAGGCGCGGCGATCCTCATCAAGGGGCCGATTGCGCCGCTGCTGTCGGCGCTGACCATCGCGGTGCTGTTCGCCTTCGAACGTGACGGTCGCTGGCTGGCGAAGCTCAGGGTCGGACGCGGCCTGTTGCTCGTCGTGGTCATCGCACTACCCTGGCTTGCCGCGATCACCTGGAAAAGCCATGGCGCCTTCCTGCAGCAAGCCGTCGGCAAGGACATGCTCGGCAAGGTCGCGTCGGGCGAGGAATCACACGGCCTGCCCCCTGGTTTTTACATGCTGACCTATTCGCTGTTCATGTGGCCTTTCGGGCTGATCGCGGTCGGCGCCGGCCTCCAGGCCCTCAACCGTATGCGCGACGATGTCAGGCTGCGCTTCTGCCTCGCCTGGTACATCCCGTTCTGGCTGGTGTTCGAGCTGATCCCGACCAAGCTGCCGCATTATGTGCTGCCGGCCTATCCCGGCATGGCTCTGCTGATCGGCTGGCTGCTGATGTTACAGCCTGAGGACGCCAATGCACCGCTCAAGCGCTGGCAGCAATGGCTGTGGTGGTCGACCGCATTTGGTCTCGTCGTGGTCAGCCTCGGCCTGGCGGCGGTCTGCATTGGAGCGCCGATCTATCTCACCCACAGCTTCTCCTGGTGGAGCATACCGGCGGCCGCCGCCGCACTGGGCACGGGCTATTTTGCCTTTTCGCGGCAGTTGCAGGTGCCGCTGCCCCGCATCGGAGCCACCGCCGCCTGTGCCGGCATCACCTATGCCCTGCTGTTCGGCGTCATCGCCCCATCGCTGAAGCCGATCTGGCTGAGCCCGGCGATCAAGCAGGCGGTGCTTGCCAACAAGCCTTGCGCCACGACGGTGCTGGCCTCGGCGCGTTATCAGGAGCCGAGCCTAGTGTTCCTGGTCGGCACCAAAACGGTGCTGACTGATGTCGGCGGCGTGGCACAGCATCTGCTTGCCGATCCTGCCTGCGCGCTGGGGCTGGCGCCGATCGAGGACGAGCAGAAACTGAATGGCATGCTGTCGGTGCAAGGCAAATCGATGAACCGGGTCGCGGAAGTTGATGGCCTCAACTATTCGTCGGGAGACAAATTGTCGCTCGGCCTCTATCGTGCGGCCCCATGACGGCTCGTCGATGCCCATAACGGCAACAATGGGGTCGAATTCCCAATGCTCGTAAAATCGCGCCCTACAGTTTCCGGTCGGCTCCTTGGGGTAGGGCGCCGATCCCTGAGCAATTTTCGCGACACCACGCAGATCGTCAGAAGGCGCTTTGCCGCTCGTCCCGCGCGCTACCCCAACATCGCATGGCCGGTCTGGCTCGTTGTTTGGGTGTTGCTGACGGCGGCGGCCTTTGTTCGCCTCGATACACCGGCAGGGATGGTCCACGGCCAATGGTCGGGAGCCGGGGTGGCTGAATTCCTGACCCAGTTCGCTCTCGGCGGCTGGTACCTGATCCCGTCGGCGCTTTTGCTCGTTGGGGCCAATCTGACCGATTGGCGCAGCCTTTCACGGCGATCGCTGATGCTCGTCTACAACTGGACTTGCCTGGCTTTTCTGGTGCTGAGCGCCGTCGGCCTGTCGGGCCTGCTGGTCAATGTCCTGAAATATGCGATCGGCCGGGCCCGCCCGCTCTACTTCCAGGATTTTGGCGTGCTCGCCCTGCACCCCTTCGCCTTTGACGCGCGCTTCGCCGGTTTTCCATCCGGCCATGCCACGACGATGGGGGCGGTGTTCGGCGTTCTCCTGCTCTTGTTTCCGCGGCGTTGGTATATCGCCCTGGTGATCACCGCCTGCCTCGCCTCGACCAGGGTTTTCGTCGGCGCGCACTATCCGAGCGATACGGTGGCCGGCTTCGGCCTTGGCTGCACCTTCGCGCTGGCTTGCGGGCTGGTCTTTGCCCGGCTCGGCTTCATCTTCCGTCCGACGCCCTCAGGGTTGCCGGTCCGCAAGGCATCGTTCCGGCTGATTGCTCCGGAAAATAAGTCGTTGCCCGATTAATTGCTGTCCAGGCCGCCGTAGGACCTTACCAGGCGAGCCATGTCGGACGCGTCGGCGACTTCGCTTTCCAGCCCCTCCGCCACGCCGGCGCGATCGGCGACGGGGCGGTTCTGGCTGACCTTCCACTTGCCGTGGATCTCGCTGATCTCGATCTCCAGTCCGATGATGCCCTTGATCTGCGACTGGATGAAGGGCGGCGGCGCATCGGTCACCGCCCAGGGCGCCTCGCGGGCACCTTCCTGGGAAGCGGTCAGATCGCCGATCTGCCGCGCCAGCCACTCCTGGTCGTCGATTACCTTGGCCGCGCCGCGTACCTGCACGATGGCGTAGTTCCAGGTCGGCACCACCTTGCCGGTTTCGCGCTTGGTCTCGTACCAGGAAGGCGTCACATACGCGTCGGCGCCCTGGAAGACGATCAGCACGGGCGACGCCGGATTGTCGGCAATGAGGCGCCAGTGTGGGTTGGCCTTGGCCAGGTGAGCCCGCAGTCTCCCGTTCGGCGCCGCTGCGGCGTCGAGCAGGAAGGGAATGGCGGCGGCGACCGGGCCGTCAGGCCCGTTCGAGATCAGCATTCCGAGCGGATGCGCCCTGATCAGTCCATGCAGCACGTCGGGCCGCGTTTCCTGGAAATGGGGAGGCTCGTACATCGGCGCTGGCGCCTTTCCTGCTTATCTCAGCCGCTTGGGCCGCGGATCGGACAATTCGCCCGCCAGCCGGCGATCGAGATAGTCCGCGCATTCCTCGATCAAAAGATCGGCGTGGTTGGCGAAGAAGTGGTTGGCGCCGGGCAGGGTCTTCTGCGTGATGGTGATGCCCTTCTGCGTGTGCAACTTGTCGACCAGGCCTTGCACATCCTTCGGCGGCGCCACCTTGTCGGCATCGCCATGGATGATCAGGCCCGATGACGGGCAAGGCGCCAGGAACGAGAAGTCATAGGTGTTGGGCTGCGGCGCGATCGATATGAAGCCCTCGATCTCCGGCCGGCGCATCAAAAGCTGCATGCCGATCCACGAGCCGAATGAATAGCCGGCGACCCAGCAGCTCTTGGAATCCGGGTGCAGCGACTGGACCCAGTCGAGTGCGGCGGCGGCATCCGACAATTCGCCGGTGCCGTGGTCGAATTCGCCCTGGCTGCGGCCGATGCCGCGGAAATTGAAGCGCAGCGTGGTGAAATCGCGCTTCTGGAACATATAGAAGAGGTCGTAGACGATCTTGTTGTTCATCGTGCCGCCGAACTGCGGATGGGGATGCAAGACGATGGCGATCGGCGCGCTCTTTTCCTTGGAGGGCTGGTAGCGTCCCTCCAGGCGGCCGGCCGGACCGGTGAAAATGACCTCAGGCATGAAATACTCCACTTGGGTAATACGAATGCGCGGCGCCCGGAACGAGTCTTCCTCTGGCCTTGACGCAGGGCGAGCGTCTTCTTAGAAGCTAGTTTAGAACTATTCAAAACTGAGTGACCAGACGTCGAGCCCGGCCACCCGCGCCGCAAGCCGCGTAAATAGGACGGCTCGCCTTGGAATTTCAAGGAAATAACGCCATACGACGACCGAATGGCTTCTGACGGGATCAACTGGACGAAAATGGCCGCAAAACGCGCGTATCTCGACTATAATGCCAGTGCGCCGCTGCTTCCAGCGGCACGCGAGGCTATGGTCGCGGCGCTTGACGTGGCGGCCAACCCGTCATCGGTCCATGCCGAAGGCCGCGCCGCGCGGCGCCTGATCGAGACGGCAAGGCGCGAGGTCGCTGCTCTGGTCAATGCCAGGCCCGAACATGTCGTTTTCACCTCGGGCGCGACGGAAGCCGCTTCGACTTTGCTGGCCCCTGAATGGCAGATGGGGCGCGGCAGCGTGCGCATGAGCCGGCTCTACGTCTGCGAGGCCGATCATCCCTGCCTGTTGAATGGCGGGCGCTTCCCGGCGGGGCAGGTGACGCGCATCGGCGTCGATGCCAACGGCATTGCCGACCTTGCGGCCTTGGCCGGGGCACTTGCAGGTCATAACAAGGCCGATGGCCTACCGCTGGTCGCGATCCATGGCGCCAACAACGAGACCGGCGTGATCCAGCCGATCGATCGCATCGCCGAAATCGTCAAGGCCGCTGGCGGCATTCTTGTCGTCGATGCCGTTCAGGCCGCAGGCCGCGTTTCCATCGACATGTCAGCGGGTTACGCCGATTATTTGATTCTGTCTTCGCACAAGATCGGCGGTCCCAAGGGCGTCGGCGCCATCGTCGCCGCCGCCGATCTGATGATGCCGAAGCCCCTGATCAATGGCGGCGGCCAGGAAAAGGGCCATCGCGGTGGCACGGAAAACCTCGCCGCCATATCAGGCTTTGGTGTCGCCGCGCGCGGAGCACTGGCCGGACTGCCGGCGATCGATGCGGTGCGCCAGCACCGCGACGAGATCGAAGCCATCGTGAAAATGCTGGTGCCAGACGCGGAAATCTTTGGAACCGACGCGCCAAGGCTTGCCAACACGACATTCTTCGCTATTGCGGGCATCAAGGCCGAAACCGCGCAGATCGCCTTCGATCTCGCCGGTGTGGCGCTGTCGGCCGGCTCCGCCTGTTCGTCGGGCAAGGTCGGGCCGAGCCACGTGCTGAAAGCCATGGGCTATGGCGACAGTCTTGGCGCCTTGCGCGTGTCGATCGGTGCTGCGACGGGCGCCGAGGACATTGAATTGTTCCGAACCGCGCTGGCGGGAATTGCCCAGCGCCGGGCGGGCAGGGAACAGGCCGCCTGACGCGGTGAAAGGGAATTCAGGCTTCGCAGCCTGGTAGAGCCGTGCGTTTGCAAGTGGCCGGGTGAATTTCCGGTCGAAACGCACTATATGGAACTTACGCCACTTCCGGCGCCTCAGGGGGCTGCCGTTCGCGGTGCCATAGTTTGAAAACTGCCGGGCCTTGACCCCGGCGTGGATGGAGAACGCATATGCCTGCTGTGCAGGACACGATCGATCGGGTCCGAAAGATCGACGTCGACCAATACAAATACGGATTCCAGACCGAGATTGCTGTCGACAAGGCCCCCAAGGGCCTGAGCGAAGACATCATCCGTTTCATTTCGGCCAAGAAGGACGAACCGTCCTGGATGCTGGAATGGCGTCTGGAGGCCTATCGGCGCTGGCTGACGCTGGAAGAGCCGACCTGGGCGCGCGTCCACTATCCGAAGATCGATTTCCAGGACATCTACTACTATGCCGCGCCCAAGAGCACGCCCGGCCCGTCCTCGCTCAGCGATGTCGATCCGGAACTCTTGAAGGTCTACGAAAAGCTCGGCATTCCGCTGCGCGAGCAGGAGATCCTCGCCGGCGTGCAGAAGACCGACGCCTCGGAGCTCGAGGAGCCTAGCGACAACGTCTACAAATCCGGCCGCGTCGCCGTCGACGCGGTGTTCGATTCCGTGTCCGTCGTCACCACCTTCAAGAAGGAGCTGGCGCAGGCCGGCGTCATCTTCTGCTCGATTTCGGAAGCCATCCGCGAGCATCCGGAACTGGTTCAGAAATATCTCGGCTCGGTCGTGCCGACCTCGGATAATTTCTACGCCACGCTGAATTCGGCTGTCTTCACCGACGGCTCGTTCGTCTTCGTGCCCAAGGGTGTGCGCTGCCCGATGGAGCTGTCGACCTATTTCCGCATGAACGAGAAGAACACCGGCCAGTTCGAGCGCACGCTGATCATCGCCGAGGAGGGGGCGTACGTCTCTTATCTCGAAGGCTGCACTGCGCCGCAGCGCGACGAGAACCAGCTGCATGCCGCAGTCGTCGAACTGGTGGCGCTCGACGACGCCGAGATCAAATATTCGACCGTGCAGAACTGGTACCCCGGCGACGCCGAGGGCAAGGGCGGCATCTACAATTTCGTCACCAAGCGCGGCGACTGCCGTGGCGACCGCTCGAAGATTTCGTGGACGCAGGTTGAGACCGGCTCGGCCATCACGTGGAAGTATCCGAGCTGCATCCTGCGCGGCGACGATTCCAGCGGCGAGTTCTATTCGATCGCCGTTTCCAACGGCTATCAGCAGGTCGACTCGGGCACCAAGATGATCCATCTCGGCAAGAACACGTCGAGCCGCATCATCTCCAAGGGCATCGCCGCCGGCTTCTCGCAGAACACCTATCGCGGCCAGGTATCGGCGCACCGCAAGGCGACCAACGCCCGCAACTTCACCAACTGCGACAGTCTGCTGATCGGCGACCAGTGCGGCGCGCACACCGTGCCCTACATGGAAGCCAAGAACTCGACGGCGCAGTTCGAGCATGAGGCGACGACTTCGAAGATTTCCGAGGACCAGAAATTTTACGTCATGCAGCGCGGCATTCCCGAGGAGGAAGCCATCGCGCTGATCGTCAATGGCTTCGTCAAGGATGTCATCCAGCAACTGCCGATGGAGTTTGCCGTCGAGGCGCAGAAGCTGATCGGTATCTCGCTTGAGGGCTCGGTCGGCTGACCGGACAGATATTCAGGAAACAAAAGAATGCTTGAGATCAAGAACCTGCATGCCCGCATCGTCGATGACGGCACCGAAATCATCCGCGGCCTGAATCTGACGGTGAAAGCCGGCGAGGTCGCCGCGATCATGGGCCCGAACGGCTCGGGAAAATCGACGCTGTCCTATATCCTTGCCGGCCGCGAGGACTATGAAGTCACCGAAGGCGACATCCTCTACAACGGCCAGTCGATCCTCGAAATGGATCCGGCCGAGCGCGCCACGTCGGGCATTTTCCTCGCCTTCCAGTACCCGATGGAGATACCGGGCGTGGCGACCATGGAATTCCTGAAAGTGGCCATGAACGAGCAGCGCAAGGCGCGTGGCGAAGAGCCGCTGAAAATCCCCGAATTCCTCAAGCGGGTGAAGGAAGCCGCGGCCTCGCTCAGCATGGACATGGCGATGCTGAAGCGGCCGCTCAATGTCGGCTTCTCCGGCGGCGAGAAGAAGCGCGCCGAGATTTTGCAAATGAAGCTGCTGGAGCCAAAACTTTGCGTGCTCGACGAGACCGATTCCGGCCTCGACATCGATGCGCTGAAGATCGTTTCCGACGGCGTCAACGCGCTGCGTGCACCCGATCGGGCCTTCCTGGTCATCACCCACTACCAGCGGCTGCTCGAGCACATCGTGCCTGATAGCGTGCACGTGCTCTACAGGGGCCAGGTCATCAAGTCCGGCGACAAGTCGCTGGCGCTCGACCTCGAAGCCAATGGCTATGCCGGCGTGATCGGCGAAGCCGCGTGAGATGCCAGAGGCAAGACTGATGAATATGCACACACAACCGCAGCGGACACCGGCCGAGACAGCGTTGATCGACGCGTTCGGCGACCGGCTGTCGCTGCTGCCGGGCGACGGCGCGGTGATGCTGAAGCGCGACGACGCGATTGAGGCGATCAAGCACGGCCTGCCGACGCGGCGCGTCGAATCCTGGCATTACACGGACCTGCGCCGGTTGTTGAGCGTAGTGCCGGACTTCGACCCCGCCGCCATGGCCAAGGCCATCGCGCCGATTGTCGAAGGCTCGGCCGTCCTGCCGGTCCTGAACGGCAAGTCCGACGCGAAGGTGCCGGCCATCGAGGGCGTTGCCGTCCAGTGCCTGTCGGAAAAGCTGATTGATGGCAGCATCGCGCCGGGGCTCGATCCCTATGGTAGCGACGATGCGATCGGAGCGCTGAACACCGCCTTCGTTGCCGATGGCTATTTTGTCGACATCGCCGATGGCGCCGAACTTGAAAAGCCGATCGAGCTGCAGAATGTGCAGGCCGGCGGCCAGACCCATGTGCGCCTGGCCGTTCGCGTCGGCGCCGGCGCCAAGGCCGTTATCGTCGAGCGTCAGGCGGGTGATGGCGCCGCGCTGGTCAGTTCCGTCAGCCAGCTGGTGCTTGGCGAGGGTGCCGAGGTGACATGGCTGATCGTCCAGGAGCAGCCGGACACGGCGACGCATCTGGCGCAGTTCAAGGCCCATATCGGCAAGAACGCGAAACTGACGCTTTTCGTGATGAACGCTGGCGGCAAGCTTGTGCGCCAGGAGGTCATGGTCAAGACGACGGGCGAAGGCGCTGATTTCAAGCTGCGCGGCATCAACCTTCTGGCCGGCGACACCCACTCCGACGTGACGATGGTGCTCGACCACGCCGTGCCGCATACGACCTCGACCGAGGTCATCCGCAACGTGGTGACGGGCAAGGCACGCGGCGTCTTCCAGGGCCGCATCAACGTCCACCAATATGCGCAGAAGACGAATGCCAAGATGGCCTGCAACACGCTGTTGTTGTCGGACGATGGCGAGTTCTCGACCAAGCCTGAGCTCGAAATCTTCGCCGACGACGTCGTCTGCGGCCACGGCGCGACGGTGACCGAGATCGACCACGACCATCTGTTCTACCTGATGGCGCGCGGTGTCGACGAGAAGTCGGCTCGCGGTCTGCTGGTCAAGGCCTTCGTGGCCGAGGTGATCGAGGAACTGGACGACGAGACGATCGTCGAGGCGCTGGAAGCGAGACTCGACGAATGGTTTGTGACGCACGGGTGAAATGATGAACGCTCCAGGCAAGATCGGAGATTTCTACGACGTCGAGGCGATCCGCCGCGACTTCCCGATCCTGTCGCGCGAAGTCTATGGCAAACCGTTGGTCTACCTCGACAATGGCGCCTCGGCGCAGAAGCCGCAGGTGGTGCTGGACACGATCCAGCATGCCTATTCCCAGGAATACGCCAACGTCCATCGCGGCCTGCATTTCCTGTCCAACGCAGCGACCGATGCCTATGAAAAGGCGCGCGAGACGGTGCGCCGCTTCCTCAACGCGTCGAGCACCGACAACATCGTCTTCACCTCCAACACGACCTCGGCGATCAACACCGTCGCCTATGGCTATGGCATGCCCAATATCGGCGAGGGCGACGAGATCGTGCTGTCGATCATGGAACACCACTCCAACATCGTTCCCTGGCATTTCATCCGCGAGCGGCAGGGCGCCAAGCTGGTCTGGGTGCCGGTCGACGATCTCGGCGTCTTCCACATTGAGGAGTTCGAGAAGCGGCTGACCGACCGCACCAAGCTAGTCGCCATCACGCAGATGTCGAATGCGCTGGGCACGGTGACGCCGATCAAGGAGATCGTGCGCATCGCGCACGCGCGTGGTATTCCCGTCCTTGTCGATGGCAGCCAGAGCGCCGTGCATATGCCGATCGACGTGCAGGATCTCGACTGCGACTTCTTCGTCTTCACCGGCCACAAGGTCTACGGTCCGTCTGGCATCGGCGTGCTCTACGGCAAGAAGGACATTCTCCAGGGCATGCGCCCCTTCATGGGCGGCGGGGAGATGATCGAGGAGGTGACGGAAGACATCGTTACCTACAACGAGCCGCCGCATCGCTTCGAGGCCGGCACGCCGCCGATCGTCCAGGCGATCGGGCTGGGTGCCGCCCTCGACTACATGGAAAAGATCGGCCGCGAACGGATCGCGGCGCACGAGGAAGACCTCAAGACCTACGCGCACGAGCGGCTGCGCGCCATCAACTCGCTGCGCATCTTCGGCGATGCGCCGGGCAAGGGCGCGATCATTTCCTTCGAACTGCAAGGCATTCATGCCCATGACGTGTCGATGGTGATAGACAGGCAGGGCGTGGCAGTGCGGGCCGGCACCCATTGTGCCCAGCCGCTGTTGAAACGCTTTGGTGTAACCTCCACATGCAGGGCATCGTTCGGCATGTACAATACCAGGGCCGAAGTCGACGCTTTGGCCGAGGCGCTTGAAAAAGCGCGAAAGTTCTTTGGGTGATGACGACCATGGACGATGTGAGCACAACCGAAGAGACCGCGCCGGAAACGGCTGCAAATGGCATCGTATCGGCCTCGGCCATTCCCGCCGACGAACTGGCGCGGCTGACCGACGACATCGTGTCGGCGCTGAAGACGGTCTACGACCCGGAAATTCCGGCCGACATCTACGAGCTCGGCCTCGTCTACAAGATCGACATCGAGGACGACCGCTCGGTCAAGATCGACATGACGCTGACCGCGCCGGGTTGCCCGGTGGCCGGTGAAATGCCGGGCTGGGTCGAAAATGCCGTCGGCGCCGTCGAAGGCGTGTCCGGCGTCGAGGTCAACATGACCTTCGACCCGCCCTGGTCGCCCGACCGTATGTCGGAAGAAGCGCAGGTGGCGGTGGGGTGGTACTAGCGTCGAGCCTGGTACACTTGCGCCAGGGGTAAAACTTCACCATTTTAGGTGAGGAATCATTCGGCAGGCCTTTAACCTGCATGGAATGGAGAAGGAAAGAGAATGGGACGCTTCGCCGTCATCACGATGACCGAAAAGGCCGCAGACCGGGTGCGCGAGATCGTGGCTACCCGTGACAACGCGCACGGCATCCGCCTCGGCATCAAGAAGGGCGGCTGCGCCGGCATGGAATATACGGTCGACCTGGTGACCGAGCCCAACACCAAGGACGACCACATCGAGCGCGACGGCGCCCACGTCTATGTCGCGCCGGAGGCCGCGCTTTTCCTGTTCGGCACCGAGATGGATTTCGAGCAGACGACGTTGCGCACCGGCTTCACCTTCCGCAACCCGAACCAGAGTTCGGCCTGCGGCTGCGGCGAATCCGTCGAACTGAAGCCGGCCGATCTGAAGGCATTGGCGGAAGCACGCGCTTCGGCCTGAAGTACGATCAGAATCTGGTATAGCTGGATGAATCAAAAGCGCGCGTCGTGATTTACGCTAAATAGAGCGCTGTCGTCATAAATTCCCGCCGTCCAGTGTTTGATGGTTTCGGGGTCCCGCGATGAATAGCCATCCTTTGGTTCTCGCGTCAGTTCTCATTATTTTGTTTTCCTATTTCGCTTACTATCGGGTTTACTGGTACGTGAAAAATAACCTGCTTCTGCAGGTGAATTTGAGCGACTATCAGATACGGACGTCGCTCGATTTTTATGTATTCGGCAAGGGAATACCAAAAAAGATAAAGCTATTGTATATAGCGTGCCATTTATCCGGCATGGTTGTTGCAATTTTATTCGGACTTTGTGCGCTTGAGGTGCATAGGGGTGATATGATCATACTCTTCGGCTCTGTAACCATTGCCTTCCTGGCGTCTGCTGTTCGCGGGCTGTCAAAAATGATCAAAGCACAATAGGGTTTTGTCCTTCCCTCTAATCGACCCACATCCCCATCCGCTTGTGCCAGTCGGCGATCGATTCCTCGGGGTAGACATCGAACGTCTTGTCGCCCTTGCCGAAATCGGGCTCGACCCAGTTCGCCTTGTATTTCAGCATCAGATGCACCTTTTGCGGCGGCTTCGGCAGGTCGCTGTCGATTGCCGAGGCGAAGGGGTGCACCAACTCCGGCCAGGTCGGGTCGTAAAGCCAGAGCGCCGACCCGCATTTGCGGCAGAAATTGCGCTCGCCCGTCGAGACCTCGCAATGCGGATGCTCGTCGTCCTCGATCTCGGCACGGTATACGCCAAGGCTCCTCTTGCCCCTGATGTTCAGCGTCTCATAGGCGGCGCCGAGATTGATGGCGAACCCGCCGCCGCCCTGCTGCTTGCGGCAGATCGAGCAGTAGCACAGCATGAACGGTACGGGCGTGTGGCTCTCCACCTCGAAACGCACCGCGTTGCAGCGGCAGGACCCCTTGAGCAGAAGCGGCATGACAAAAACTCCGATGGAATGGTCTTAACCTGTCAGCATGGTTCTGGTTGCGCGATGACAATGTCAAATGCCGGTGACATGATCGCGGCATGGACAATGAACGCATCGCCGAACTGTTCTCAGGGCTGGGCCCGGTCAGCATCCGCAGGTTGTTCGGCGGCAAGGGCATCTATTTCGACGGCGTCATCATCGCCATCGTGCTGCGCGGCGAGTTGCTGCTCAAGGCCGACGAGCAAAGCGCGCCCGATTTCGAAGCCGAGGGCTGCAAGCAATGGGCCTATACCGGCAAGCGCCACGGCAAGCTGGTCGCCATGCCCTATTGGAGCATTCCCGACAGCGCCTTTGACGATCCCGACGAGATGACGGTGTGGGCGCGCCGCGCCTATGAGGCAGGGCGGCGCGCAGGCAAGTGAACTACAGCGCCTTGGCGATCTCGGCAGCCAGCCGCGCATTGTTTTCGACCAGCGCGATATTAGTCTTGAGGCTGCGGCCGCCGGTCAACTCCAGGATTTTTCCCAGCAGGAACGGCGTCACCGCCTTGCCGGTCACGTTGAGCGCCTCGGCCGCCTTTTGCGCGGCGTCGATATAGCCCGCCATCTCTTCAGCAGGGATTTCGTGGTTTTCCGGCACCGGATTGGCGATCAACATGCCGCCACCCAAGCCCAGTGCCTGCCGCGTCCGGAAGAAATGCGCGATCTCTTCGGGCTTATAAAGGGTCAGCGGGGCGCGGAACGGCGACTGCCGCGACCAGAAGGCGGGCATGGTCTCGCAGCCATGGCCGACGACAGGCACGCCTCGCGTCTCCAGCACTTCCAGCGTCTTTTCGATGTCGAGGATCGCCTTGGCGCCGGCCGAGACGACGATGACCGGCGTGCGCGCCAATTCGTCGAGATCGGCGGAGATGTCGAAGCTCTTCTCGGCGCCCTTGTGCACGCCGCCAATGCCGCCGGTGGCGAACACTTTTATCCCGACCATTTCAGCCGCGATCATGGTGGCGGCGACTGTCGTGCCACCCGTGCGCCCTTGCGCGACGGCAAAGCCGAGGTCGGCGCGCGACAGCTTCATGGCGTCACCGGTCATGGCCAGCGATTCGCGCTCGCCGTCGGACAGGCCGATCTTGATGCGGCCGCCAACCACGGCGATCGTCGCCGGTATGGCGCCGCCGTCGCTGATGATCTTCTCGACATTGGCCGCCATGGCGCCATTGTCGGGGTAGGGCATGCCATGGGTGATGATGGTGCTTTCCAGCGCCACAACCGGGCGCCCGGCGGCCAGGGCTTGCGCCACCGGTGCGTGGATGTCGATGAAGGGGCGGGCGGTTTCGGGGCTCATCTGGATCTCCAACTCGCGGTGCGGCGCATGCCGGCAATACAGCGGCACTATGAATTCGCCGGTCTCATGCCACTTCCTGCGCGTCCGGCACAAGTGCCAGCGCTTCCGCGAAGCTTGCCGCGGTAAAATCAGGGATGGCGTCGGCGCTTTCGATGGCCAGCGTCGCCGCCGCGACGCCTTCGCGCAAGGCCTGGCGCAGCGGCAGGCCGCGCAGCAAGGCTGCCACCGTCGCACCCGCCAGCGCGTCGCCGGCGCCGGTGACGTCGGCGACTTTTCTGGGGGCAGGCGGTTGGATCGAAAAAGCGCCTGTCTCGTCGAAACCCAGCACCGGCGCGCTGCCTGCCGTCACGACGCCGCTGGCAAGGCCGCTGCATCGCAAACCGTCGACGACGTCTCGCTCGGCGGCATTTGCATTGACGCCGGCCAGCGCGACGGCCTCGCGCCGGTTCATGAAGACCAGTGCCAGCGCGCCGAGCACCGGTATCAGCCGCACGACCTTGGCCGGCGAAATGGCAATGGCATAGACCGGCTTGCCGGCGGCAAGCGAAACCAGCCGCTCCAGTGCCGAAGACGGCAGATTGGCATCGCACAGTATGGCATCGGCGGCTGCGATCGCCTCGCGGACCTTGGAGCGCCTCATCTGCTTGGGAAACGCCAGATCGTACAGCGCCATGTCGGCGAAGCCGACGATCAACTCGCCCTCGCGATCGATCAGCGCCGTATAGCTCGGCGTCGTGCGGTCGAGGAAGACCGCCGACAGGTCTGCGATGCCTGCCTCGGCGATGGCTCGCGAAATGGTGTCGGCCCCGGCATCGCCGCCGCGCATCGACATCAGCGAGCCCGATACGCCGCGCCGCACCGTGCTGCGCAGCGCGTTGAACACGCCGCCGCCGACATCCTCGCGCATCGTGCCGGGATTGGACGCGGCCGGCACGTAGGCGCCGGACACCTGGCCACGCCGGTCGATATGGGCGCCGCCCACGGCCAGTATCTCTATGGATTTCACCATGCTGGCGATATGCCCTTTGTTATTGCGACTGCACAAGCGCTAGACTGCGCCGCAGACCTTCGCCAGCAAGATGGCGATTCGGCGGATCGATACAATCGAACAGTCTGGCCCAATGTGGGGCGCGTTCCTGTTCGATCTCTTGGTACGAAAAAAGAACAAATCCGGATATGACTTGTTTTTCAGATATTTGATCCCTCTTGCCAAACGAGAACAAAAAAGGTACAAAATGGCAGGGATTACGGATTGTCCGGCCTTCATTGACGACCAAGGGGTGATGTATCATGGCTCAGAATTCTTTGCGGCTTGTAGAGGATAAGGCAGTGGACAAATCAAAGGCTCTGGATGCGGCGCTGTCGCAAATCGAGCGGGCTTTCGGCAAGGGCTCGATCATGCGGCTCGGCGCGAACGAGCAGGTCGTCGAGATCGAAACGGTGCCGACCGGCTCGCTCGGCCTCGACATCGCGCTCGGCGTCGGTGGCCTGCCGCGCGGCCGCATCATCGAGATCTACGGGCCGGAAAGCTCGGGCAAGACGACGCTGGCGCTGCACACGGTGGCCGAAGCCCAGAAGAAGGGCGGCATCTGCGCCTTCGTCGACGCCGAACACGCGCTCGACCCGGTCTATGCCCGCAAGCTCGGCGTCGATCTTGAAAACCTGCTGATCTCGCAGCCCGACACCGGCGAGCAGGCGCTGGAGATCTGCGACACGCTGGTGCGTTCCGGCGCCATCGACGTGCTGGTGGTCGATTCGGTCGCGGCACTGACGCCGCGCGCCGAAATCGAGGGCGAGATGGGCGATTCGCTGCCCGGCCTGCAGGCCCGCCTGATGAGCCAGGCGCTGCGCAAGCTGACCGCCTCGATCTCGCGCTCCAACACCATGGTCATCTTCATCAATCAGATCCGCATGAAGATCGGCGTCATGTTCGGTTCGCCCGAGACCACGACCGGCGGCAACGCGCTGAAATTCTACGCGTCGGTGCGCCTCGACATTCGACGCATCGGCTCGGTCAAGGACCGCGACGAGGTCGTCGGCAACCAGACCCGCGTCAAGGTGGTCAAGAACAAGCTGGCGCCGCCCTTCAAGGTGGTCGAGTTTGACATCATGTATGGCGAGGGCGTGTCCAAGACCGGCGAGCTGGTTGATCTCGGCGTCAAGGCCGGCGTGGTCGAGAAGTCCGGCGCCTGGTTCTCCTACAATTCGCAACGCCTCGGCCAGGGCCGAGAAAACGCCAAGCTGTTCCTGCGCGACAATCCCGATACGGCACGCGAAATCGAACTGGCGCTCAGGCAGAATGCCGGGCTGATCGCCGAAAAGTTCCTCGAAAATGGCGGGTCTGAAGGCGGCGACGACGGTTTTGAGGACGAAGCCGGCGCGATGTAGGGCAACGGACAGAGTTCGGCCATAAAGTCGGCCTATGACCTGATGCTTAAGTAATCGAGTTCTTTAGTACCGCGTCCAAAACCGCCGGCCTTCGCGCCGGCGGTTTTCGTTTTTGGGGCCAATAGACTCCCAGGATTGGCGCAGTTCCGTGTTTCTGGACAGGCTGGAGCGTGCCCGCTAAAAGGCCAAGTCTATTTCTGGAAAGCAGACACCAGTTTCCGCCGGCCGCGCCGGCGGTTTTCGCGAAAAGGCAGCAGTCATGAGTGGCGTGAACGAGATCCGGTCGACCTTTCTCGACTATTTCCGCAAGGAGGGCCACGAGGTCGTGGCCTCGAGCCCGCTCGTGCCGCGCAACGATCCGACATTGATGTTCACCAATGCCGGCATGGTGCAGTTCAAGAACGTCTTCACCGGTCTGGAGAAGCGGTCCTATTCGCGCGCCACCACCGCCCAGAAGAGCGTTCGCGCCGGCGGCAAGCACAACGACCTCGACAATGTCGGCTACACCGCGCGCCACCTGACCTTCTTCGAAATGCTCGGCAATTTCTCCTTCGGCGATTACTTCAAGGAGCGTGCCATCGAGCTTGCCTGGAACCTGATCACCAAGGAGTTCGGGCTGAAGAAGGACAAGCTGCTGGTCACTGTCTATCACACCGACGATGAGGCGGCCGGCTTCTGGAAGAAGATCGCCGGCTTCTCGGATGATCGCATCATCCGCATCGCGACCTCGGATAATTTCTGGGCGATGGGCGACACCGGTCCCTGCGGGCCGTGCTCGGAAATCTTCATCGATCGCGGCGAGCACATCTGGGGCGGTCCTCCCGGCAGCCCCGAAGAGGATGGTGATCGCTTCCTCGAATTCTGGAACCTGGTGTTCATGCAATATGAACAGGTGACGAAGGAGGAGCGCATCGACCTGCCGCGCCCGTCGATCGACACCGGCATGGGGCTGGAGCGCATGGCCTCCATCCTGCAGGGCGTGGAAAGCGTTTTCGAAACCGACCTGTTCCGGCATTTGATCGATGCGGCGTCCTCCGCGCTCGGGCGCGCGCCTGACGCGGAAACGGTGGCCTCCTACCGCGTCATTGCCGATCATTTGCGCTCGTCGTCCTTCCTGGTCGCCGACGGCGTGCTGCCTTCGAACGAAGGCCGCGGCTATGTGCTGCGCCGCATCATGCGCCGCGCCATGCGCCACGCGCAGCTGCTCGGCGCGAACGAACCGCTGATGTGGAAGCTGGTGCCGGCTCTGGTGCGCGAGATGGGCCAGGCCTATCCCGAGCTGCTGCGCGGCGAACAGCTGATCACCGAGACGCTGAAGCTCGAGGAGACGCGCTTCCGCAAGACGCTGGTGCGCGGCCTCGGCCTGCTCTCCGAGGCGACGGAAACGCTGCATGCCGGCGACATGTTGGATGGCGAGACGGCTTTCAAGCTTTATGACACCTACGGTTTCCCGCTTGACCTGACGCAGGACGCGCTGCGCCAGCGCAACATCTCGGTCGATCTTGCCGGCTTCACCAATGCGATGGAGCAGCAGAAGGCCGAGGCGCGCAAGCATTGGACCGGGTCTGGCGAGGCCGCCACTGAGACGGTGTGGTTCTCCGTGCGCGAACAGACCGGCGCCACCGAATTCCTCGGTTACGAGACCGAGCAGGCGGAAGGCCTGATCCAGGCGCTGGTCAAGGACGGCAAGACCGTCGACAGCGCCGGAAAGGGCGATGCCGTTGCGGTGGTCGTCAACCAGACGCCTTTCTATGGCGAGTCCGGCGGCCAGATGGGCGACACCGGCATCATCTCCGGCGAAGGGTTCTCGATCGAGATCGCGGACACGCAGAAGAAGGCCGACGGGCTGTTCGTGCATCTGGGCAAGGTGGCGAGCGGCACGGTCAGGACGGGCGCCGCCGTCGAGCTCAAAGTCGACCATGCGCGCCGCACCAGGCTGCGGGCGAACCACTCCGCCACGCACCTGATCCACGAGGCGCTGCGCGAGGTGCTGGGCACTCATGTCGCGCAGAAGGGCTCGCTGGTCGCGCCCGAGCGTCTGCGCTTCGACATCTCGCACAACAAGCCGATCTCGGCCGAGGAACTCGAAGAGGTCGAGCGCATGGCCAACGAAATCGTCGTGCAGAACGGCCCGGTGACCACGCGCCTGATGTCGGTCGACGACGCGATTGCGGAAGGCGCCATGGCGCTGTTCGGCGAGAAGTATGGCGACGAGGTGCGCGTCGTGTCGATGGGCACGGGCCTGCACGGCGCCAAGGCCAACCGGCCCTATTCGGTCGAACTCTGCGGCGGCACGCATGTCAGGGCGACCGGCGATATCGGCCTGGTCCGCGTCGTCTCCGACAGCGCGGTCGCCGCCGGCGTGCGCCGTATCGAGGCGCTGACCGGCGAGGCGGCCAGAAAACATCTCGACGAGCAGGATCGGCGTCTGAAGGCGGCGGCAGCCGTGCTGAAAATCTCGCCCGCCGACGTGCCGGCCCGCGTCGAGGCTTTGCTCGAAGAGCGCAAGAAGCTCGAGAAGGACCTGACCGAAGCGCGCAAGAAACTGGCGCTGGGCGGCGGTGCCGCGGCGGGTGCACCCTCGGAGAACGAGACGGTCGCGGGTGTTGGCTTCCTCGGCAAGGCGGTCTCCGGCGTCTCGCCGAAGGATCTGAAGCCGCTGGCCGATGCCGGCAAGACCTCGCTCGGCTCCGGCGTCGTCGTCTTTGTCGGTGCCGGCGAGGACAACAAGGCAAGCGTCGTCGTCGCCGTTACCGACGACCTCGTCGGCCGCTTCAGCGCCGTCGACCTGGTGCGCGTCGCCTCCGCCGCCTTGGGCGGGCAGGGCGGTGGCGGGCGGCCCGACATGGCCCAGGCCGGCGGCCCGGATGCCTCGAAGGCCAATGATGCGATCGCGGCTGTGAAGGCGGCGCTCGAAGCCGCCTGAAAGCCATGAGATGAATGTTCTCGTCCTCGGTGGCTATGGGTTGATCGGGGACGCCGTCATTGGCCGTTTGCTTCGCGACGGTCATCATGTGACCGGCCTCGGTCGCGATGTTCAGGATGCCGGGCGACGCCGGCCGGCGGTTCGCTGGATCGCGGCGGATATGTCGAAACTGCTTGCCGCTGAAGACTGGCTGCCGGCGGTTGCGGGCATGGACGCGGTGGTCAACGCGGCGGGCGCCTTGCAGGACGGCCCACGCGACCGCCTCGACGCCGTTCACCGGGGCGCGGTGGTGGCACTCGTTGCTGCCTGCGAACAGGCCGGTGTGCACCGCTTTGCGCAGATCTCCGCGATCGGCGCCGATCTCGCTTCGGCAAATCCTTTCTTCAGCACCAAGGCGCAAGGCGACCAGGCCGTCGCAAGCTCCTCGCTGGCGTGGACCATCCTGCGGCCGGGCCTGGTGATCGCGCCCGCCGCCTATGGCGGAACGGCACTTCTGCGTGCCCTTGCGGCATTTCCGGGTTTTGTTCCGGCCGTCATGACGCGCCAGCCGATCCAGACCGTGGCGGTCACCGACGTTGCCGAAGCGGTGTCACGGGCGGTCGCCGGATCGCTGCCGCCCCGACTTGCCGTCGATCTCGTTGAAGCCAATGCCAGACCGCTCGCCGAGGTCTTGACCGCCTTGCGTGCGTGGCTTGGCCTGCAGCCCGCAAGAGTGGTGCCGATGCCTGCCATTCTCGGCCGGCTTGCGGGCGCGGTTGCCGATATGCTTGGCATTCTTGGCTGGCGGTCCCCGCTGCGCAGCGCAGCCCTTGCTGCCGTGGCGCGCGGCGTCACGGGCGACGCAGCGGCTTGGAACCGAATTTCCGGCCGTCCGCTTCAGCCGCTGGAAGCAACGCTGGCCGATATGCCCGCCAATGTCCAGGGACGATGGTTCGCCCGCCTCTGGCTGGCAAAGCCTGTCATCTTCGCTTGCCTGTCCTTGTTCTGGCTTGTTTCGGGTGTCGTCGGCCTGATCCGGCAAGAGGCAGCGGCGGATATCCTTGTTTCGCACGGCGTCTCGGCGAGCCTCGCTCACATCTTGGTTCCGGTCGGAAGTGCTGCGGATATCCTGGTTGGCGCGGCTGTCGTGGTTCGATCCCTGGCCCGGCACGCGCTGCTGGCGATGATTGCGATCACGCTGTCCTATCTGGCGGGCGCGACGCTCCTTGTCCCCGGCCTATGGCTCGATCCACTGGGACCGCTGGTCAAGACGATCCCGGCGCTTTGCCTGGTGCTGGTGGCGCTCGCGGTGCTCGACGAGCGATGAGCCTCTGGGCCGACATATTGCGCTGGGCGCATGTTATCGGCGCCACGGTTCTGTTCGGCACTGGCGCCGGCATCGCCTTCTTCATGCTAATGGCGCAACGCAGCGGACGCGCCGACCTCGTCGCCCATGTCGCGGGCACGGTCGTCATCGCCGACACGATTTTTACGGCGACCGCCGTCATCGTGCAGCCGATCACGGGCGTGCTGCTGGCTCAGGCACTGGGCTGGCCGCTCTACGAAGGCTGGATCGTTCTGTCCTTGCTGCTTTATGTCGTCACCGGCCTGTTCTGGCTGCCGGTCGTCTGGATTCAGATCCGGATCCGCAACCTGGCGCGGCAGGCGGCCATCGAAAACGCGCCGCTGCCCGCCGAAGAGAAACGCCTGTTTCGCATCTGGTTTGCTTGCGGCTTGCCGGCTTTCGCCGCCGTGCTTGCCATTCTCTGGCTGATGGTGACCCGGCCCGAGATAGGGTTTTAGCGCCGCCTTGGCTGTCAATCGGCCTTTTCGGTCATGGCAAAGGCTTGTCTGGCCGCGATGCGGTCCCACCAGGCCTGAATCTCGGGAAACTCGGCCAGCAGCTTCTGCCCGTCGGCAACCTTGAGGAAATAGGCGATGATCGGCGCGGCATGCAGGTCGGCCAGTGTCACGTGATCGCCGAGCAGCCAAGGTCCGGGAGCCTTGAGTGAGGTGAGTACCCTGAGGACCGTTTGGGCCTGGCTCAGGCCACTAGCGATCAGGGTCTCATCCGGCTCTGGCTTTTCGAGCCGCTCGACGGCAACGTCCCAGACCATGGCGCGGTAGCCATAAGCGTCGAGCATGGCCGTCATCTGGCCCATCCTGGCGCGGCCACGCGTATCGGCGGGCTGCAGCGCCGGACCGTCGAAAGCCTCATCGACATAGCGGGTAATCGCATTCGTCTCGAAAAGGCGAAAACCGTCATGCTCGAAAGCCGGGATGCGGCCGAACGGGTGATGTTCGAGATACCAGGCCGGGATGCCCTCGGCGGCGAAGATGTCGAGCGGCATGAGTTCGTAGTCGATGCCCTTCTCCTCCAGCGCCATCCGCGCGATGCGCACATAGACGCTGTAGTCCGCGCCATAGAGGATCGGCTTGGTCATGCTGTCAGCCCTTCGCTTTCGCTGGCCCAAAAAAGGCGAAGGCTCCTTTCGGAGCCTTCGGCATGTGTAAAGCTGGGTTCTTAGGCCATCGCCTTCTGCAAGTTCTCGTCGATCTTGTCGAGGAAGCCGGTGGTCGAGAGCCAGGGCTGGTCGGGGCCGATCAAGAGCGACAGGTCCTTGGTCATGAAGCCGGACTCAACGGTCTGGATGCAGACCTTTTCCAGCGTCTCGGCAAAACGCTTCAGCTCGGCATTGTCGTCGAGCTTGGCGCGGTGCGCCAGCCCGCGCGTCCAGGCGAAGATCGAGGCGATCGAATTGGTCGAGGTTTCCTCGCCCTTCTGGTGCTGGCGGTAGTGGCGGGTGACGGTGCCGTGCGCGGCTTCGGCTTCCACCGTCTTGCCGTCGGGCGTCATCAGCACCGAGGTCATCAGGCCGAGCGAGCCAAAGCCCTGCGCCACCGTGTCGGACTGCACGTCGCCGTCGTAGTTCTTGCAGGCCCAGACATAGCCGCCCGACCATTTCAGGCTCGAGGCCACCATGTCGTCGATCAGGCGGTGCTCGTACCACAGCTTCTTCGCCTTGAACTCGGCCTCGAATTCAGCCTCGTAGACTTCCTGGAAAATGTCCTTGAAGCGGCCGTCATAGGCCTTGAGGATGGTGTTCTTGGTCGACAGATAGACCGGATAGTTGCGCAGCAGGCCGTAATTCAGCGAGGCGCGGGCGAATTCGCGGATCGACTCGTCGAGATTGTACATGGCCATGGCGACGCCGGCGCCGGGCGCGTCGAACACGTCATGTTCGATCACCTTTCCGTCCTCGCCGACGAACTTGATCGTCAGCTTGCCCTTGCCGGGGAAGCGGAAATCGGTGGCGCGGTACTGGTCGCCGAAGGCGTGGCGGCCGACGATGATCGGCTTGGTCCAGCCCGGCACCAGGCGCGGCACGTTCTTCATGATGATCGGCTCGCGGAAGATGGTGCCGCCGAGGATGTTGCGGATGGTGCCGTTCGGCGACTTCCACATCTTCTTCAGCTTGAACTCCTCGACGCGCTGTTCGTCGGGGGTGATCGTCGCGCATTTCACGCCGACGCCGTATTTCTTGATGGCGTTGGCCGAATCGATGGTCACCTGGTCGTTGGTGGCGTCGCGATGCTCGATGCCGAGATCGTAATATTCGAGCTTGAGGTCGAGATAAGGGTGGATCAGCTTGTCCTTGATGAACTGCCAGATGATGCGGGTCATCTCGTCGCCGTCGAGTTCGACGACCGGGTTCGCCACCTTGATCTTCGCCATGGAAAGAATGCCTCGTTCAACAGTTGGGGGATGGCGGGTCGGCCCCGCCAGGATAGGGACTTCGCCTATAGCAAAGCGATCCGGGCGGCGCAAACCGGGGCAATGCGGAAGCAGGCCGCTGCTGGCGCAATTCCAGGAAAAGTGTGAAGCGGTTTTTCGTTCGAAATTGCCGCAAAACAAGGGGACGGAGCGGTTCGGCGTTTCCGCGAACGGTGAACCGATCCTGCAATCGTGAACAAAATCGATGCCGCACCGCCCATCGAGAGGCAGGCGGCATCGCCTTTGTTTCATGCTGCCGCACGCAGGCGGCAGGCGCGCTTATTGCAGCGGCGTGCCGCCAGGGCCGGGGAAGGCCGTGATCGGTGTGCCGTCGACCACGTTGCCGGAGATCATGTTGTTCTTGAACGACTGGACGGCGCCGCTGCCGGTGTTGCTGACCCCGGTGACATTGCCAAACACCGTCGAGGCGCCGAGAAAGGCGATGGCGCTGCCGGCGCCGCTGGCGGCGCCGTTGGCGTTGACGCCGACGCCGGCATTGGAACTGATCGTGGTGTTGACGATCGTCGCGCGTACCGACGATGCCGCGGCGACGGACTTGACCGCCACTCCGTTGCCGGTGTTGCCGCTGACCAGGCTGTCGGTCAGTGCCATATTCATGGCAGAGGTGTTGCCGGTGCCGTCGACAAGAATGCCATTGGCGCTGTTGGTCAGTTCCACCCTGGACAGGATGGCATTGATGCCAATGGCGCCAGTCGTTTTGATGAGAATGGCGCCACCGGCCGCCTCGGCTATCCGCGTATTGATCATGTAGAGTTCGCTGGCACCGTTGGGAAGAAATTCGACGCCATTGCTGGTCACCCGCTCGATGTTGCAGTCCTCGATATGCAGTTGACCTTGGCCGGTCATCCGCACGCCGTCGAGTCCGGTGCCCGCGCCGTCTATGTCGAGACCGCGAAGATGCACGACGGAGCCGACAGGCGTGTTTATGATGATGCCGTTCACGAGCGCCGAAAGCACACCGCCTTCAGTCGTTCTGCAGTCGATGGTGATGGATTTGGTGATGGTGACCGCGCCAAATCCGCCCGGGTCCAGACAGTTGATCTCGCCGGCCGTCGCCGTCTTCGAGATGGCGCCGGCAAACGTCTTGCAAGGTGCCGTTCGGCTGCATGGATCGGCATCGTTGCCGACGCCGGAAACCCAGGTGCGTGTCGCTTGCGCGGAAGCCGGAGCAATCAGGAAGACTGATGCCAGAAGCAACACAGCGATTGAAAGGAAAAATCGTAAGACGTTCATTTGCCCCTCCTGACGTTTGGCCAACACCCGTGTCGGCCATTGAAAACCCGTGTCGAAACGCTTGGGGCATAGATAAATGACAGGAGCGTGCAAGACACGCTCCGTCTTCAAAATGCATTCTCCGATACAGCTTGACCCCAAGCGGTTTTGATATTGCAATTTCCTAAGATTATGTCACAGCGACAGGCGCATCGCTGTATTTAAATATACATATAGCTAATAGGTTATTTCTGTAACCGGAAGATGTTGCTGATAAGAAGAGTAAGGCCGGGCCATCAGCGAGTATAGGGTTGGATAGCTTGTCGTCGCCAGAGTGCCGCGATGCCCACATCTCTACCATCTCTTGAGAAGAAGGAGCACATGGCTGGTCTGCTTGTACGGGCGCGTGACCATTTGCTCGAGCCCGCCGATGGAGCTAATTTGGATTTCTCGCGCAAACACAGGGGTGGCGAGACAAGGCTATTTGTCGCCAGGTCACCGACAACTCTTCAAAAAGCCGTATCGATATGGCAGGACGCGGTGACCTCGTAGCGCAATCATCTGGAACACATGACCGGAACAGACTTTCAGCGTGGCCCCGGCGGTCCGGCGATCATCCTCGTCGAGCCGCAGCTCGGCGAGAACATCGGCATGGTCGCGCGCGCCATGGCCAATTTCGGCCTGTCGGAACTGCGTCTGGTCAATCCGCGAGACGGCTGGCCGAGCGAGAAGGCGCGCGCCGCCGCCAGCCGTGCCGACCATGTCATCGACGCCGTGAAGGTGTTCGACGATCTGGCCTCGGCGCTTGCCGACCTGAATTTCGTTTTCGCCACAACCGCCAGGCAGCGCGACGGCTTCAAGGCCGTGCGCGGGCCGGTGGAAGCGGGCAGGGTGCTGCGCGCCCGCCATGGCATGGGGCAGCGCACCGGCATCCTGTTCGGCCGCGAGCGCTTCGGTCTCTACAATGACGAGGTCGGGCTCGCCGACGAGATCGTCACCTTTCCCGTCGATCCCGATTTCTCCTCGCTCAACATCGCACAGGCCGCGCTGCTGATGTCTTATGAGTGGATGAAGTCCGGCCTCGAGGACGAGACCAAGACCAATTTCACCGGGCCGCAGATGAAGCCGGCCAGCAAGGAAGAGCTGCACGGCCTTTTTGCCTATCTCGAAGGCGCATTGGAAGCGCGCGGCTATTTCCGGCCGGCGCCGAAGAAGCCCAAGATGGTCGACAATCTGCGCGCCGTGCTGACGCGCGCCGGCTTTGCCGAGCCGGAGTTGAAGGTGCTGCGCGGCATCATCTCCTCGCTTGACAGATTTTCGCCGGCAATGCCGCGCGGCGACGGCTCGCCGGGCGATGATCCAAGGCGGCTTCCGGCCGCCGCGCGCGCCGGCAAGGCAGAGGCAGATCGCCAGGCGCACAAGCCTATGGGTGACGATGAGGACACGCCGCCGCTGGGCGGCAAGGGAACCGACAATGACTGACCAGCCGATCCTGATGTTCGATTCCGGCGTCGGCGGGCTGACCGTGCTGCGCGAGGCGCGCGTGCTGATGCCGGACCGGCGCTTCGTCTATGTCGCGGACGATGCGGCCTTTCCCTTCGGCGCCTGGGAAGAACCGGCACTGCGCACCCACATACTCGAACTCTTCGCCAAATTGCTCGACCGGTTTGCGCCTGCGATTTCCGTCATTGCCTGCAACACCGCCTCGACGCTGGTGATCGATGCGCTGCGCGAGAGATTTCCCGGCCATCCCTTCGTCGGCACCGTGCCGGCGGTCAAGCCGGCGGCGGAGCGCACCCGCTCCGGTCTGGTCTCCGTGCTGGCAACGCCGGGTACGGTGAAGCGGCAATACACGCGCGATCTGATCAGCAAATGGGCGCAGAAATGCCATGTCCGCCTGGTTGGCAGCGACAGGCTGGCGGGCCTTGCCGAAGTCTATATGCGCGAGGGCTTTGTCGACGAGGAAGCCGTGCGTGCCGAGATCGCGCCCTGTTTCATGGAACATGAGGGGCTCAGGACCGACATTGTCGTGCTGGCCTGCACGCACTATCCGTTCCTGGTCAACCGCATGCGCAAGACCGCGCCATGGCCGGTCGACTGGATCGATCCGGCCGAAGCGATCGCAAGGCGTGCCCTTTCGCTCTTGCCGCCCGTCGACGGGGCGCTGCCGCAAGGCGAGCCTGACATCGCCGTCTTCACGTCAGGCAAGGCGGATTTCGCCGTCGGCCGGCTGATGCAGGGCTTTGGACTGTCCGTGAGGTAATGCATGTCGCCCAAAAGTGACCTCGGTTTTGGGAAAACGACATGCATAAAATCAAGACCCAAGCGGCGGAGCGCCAGTCGCTCAAACGGGTTCGAAGACGATGCTGCGTTGATCCGGATCGGCCGAGGCCAGCTTTAGCGTCACGCCGTCGCCCTGCCTGAGACCGGAGGCCTTTACGGTGGCAACGACAGGCATGTCGGCAAGCTGAACGCGCACGCCATGGTCGACGAAGTCGGTGACGACGGCCTTGAACGTTTCCCCTTCGCGCCCCCTGAGCATCACCGCCTCGGCAAGGTCGATGGCCGCATGGTTGATTTGCGAAGCGCGGGCATCCCCACGTCCCATCACCTTCGGCAGTCCGGCGAACGCATCGGTGACAGCCTGCGGCACGGGCTGGTCGTTGGCGATAGCCAGCGCGCAGCGCACGACATAGCGATCGGCCAATCGCCTGAGTGGCGCGGTTGCATGGGCATAGGTCGCAGCCATCGCCTCATGCCAGGGAACGACACCCTCCTGGTAGGGCTGGTAGGACGCGCCATTGCCCGCGCGGCGGATTTCCAGCATCAACGCCGCCTGTTTCGGATCAGCCGGATCGAGTGTGTGCTGGTAGTCGCGCAGGCTGGTTGAGGCCGGCCAGGACAGACCGAGCGCCCGTGCCGCGTTGCGCAGTCTCTGCACCTTGGAAGCATCCGGCCCAGACATCACACGGAACAAGCCGGTCTTGTGCGCGAACATGGCGTCGGCGATCGCCATATTGGCGGCCAGTGAAAGCGCGGCGTTGTCTTGTTCGGATTGCAGGATCGGTCTGAACGAAAGCCGGAAGCTGCCATCGGCAAGCCTTTCCACCTCCTGCTCGGGCGGGTCGACGCGGGACGCGCCGCGACGCTCTTCGTTTGCCGCCATGCGCCGCGCCATTTCGGCGAAGTCGGCCGGAACGTCGGAAGCCTTTACGCTATCATAGGCGAGCTTCGCGCGGCTTTGGATGATTGCCCGCTCCGCACCGTCCAACTTTACCGCGCCATCCTCAGCGACCCGAACGGTGAAGATCACGGCTGGACGTGGTCCGTCAGGCAACAGGCTCGCCGCGCCCTCGGCAATTGCCGGCGGATAGAGCCCTGCCTTGCCGTCCGGCAGGTACAGCGTCTCGCCTCGCGTCCAGGCTTCGCGATCCAGCGCGTCGCCGTCCTCGACGAACCATGCAACGTCGGCAATGGCATAATACAAGAGAAGATCGCCGCCGCTTGCCTCGATCCAGAACGCCTGGTCAAGATCGGTGGAGGCCGCCGGATCGAGCGTAACGAAGGGCATGTCCGTTCGATCGGCATGCTGGTTCGGCACGCGTCTGGCCGCCGCCTCCGCCGCGGCCATCACGTCAGCCGGAAATCCATCCGGCACGTGGAATTCGGTGCGGATTTTCGCCAGGCCGGTGGAGAGCGCTTGTGAGGGGTCTGTCAGAGACTTCATGCAGCCGTCCTACACCAGGGTTTCGGACACGGGAAGGCTGCCGACGAATTCGCCAAAGCTGGCTGCCTGACCGGCGGCGATCGGACGAGAAACGGGGCCATCGGCACTGGAACCGCCGCCGAAGAGCGGCGTTTCCCTGCCTGATAGCAAAGGAGAACCGCCATGCCAGCCACCTCGAAAGCCCAGCAGAAAGCCGCCGGCGCCGCACTCTCCGCCAAGCGCGGCGAGACGAAAAAGAGCGAGCTCAAAGGCGCTTCCAAAGGAATGTACGAATCCATGAGCGAAAAGCAGCTTGAGGAATTCGCCGAGACCAAGCGCAAGGGGCTGCCTGAAAAGAAGTCGAAAGACTGAGGGTCGTTCGCGAAACGCCGGCCCAGCAAACAAGGCCCGCAGCGGAACCGCGGGCCTTGTTTCTAATGCAAAGTCCGTAGGCGGATGTTTTGCCTTACCAGCGATGGCAGCGCCGTATACGCTCGACGATCACCCTGCGGTGGCCATGCCGCCACACCACTCTTTTCTTCACGATGATGCGGCAGACCTGTTTATGGCCGTGCCAATGGCGCGCCATGGCCGGTTCCGGCGCCACCGCCATCGATCCGGCCAATACCGCGGCACCGGCCAAGGTAAGGAAGAACTTCTTCATGCTGATTGGACTCCTCTAGCTCCAGATCCCTTCCTGGTGCCGTTGGCGCAAACCTCCCGCCACATCCGGCATCGCATAACGTCGTGAACGCTATAGGGTTGCGTTGCGCCGCGCCACTCACAAGCTTGACACCGGTTAAATCTCGGTTTAACCAGCCGCCAACGCCGGGCAGCGATGTCCGGTGTTTGTTTTGTATGCGCAAGACCGGTTGCCTTGGTTTCTGGTTTTGTTTGAACTGACGTGTCCCGTGGGTTTTCCGCCGCGTTGCGTGGGAAAACCCTGTCAGGTCTCGAAAACGGAGGCCAGAGGAGGGCGCGTTTCCTTCACCCGGACCATGAGGTGCCGGGTGTGTTGTTTTGAAAAGGGAATGCGATGAGCAAGCGCGAATCCGCGAAATACAAGATCGACCGTCGTCTCGGCGAAAATATCTGGGGCCGCCCGAAGTCCCCGGTCAACAAGCGTGAATACGGCCCCGGCCAGCACGGCCAGCGCCGCAAGGGCAAGCTTTCCGACTTCGGCCTGCAGCTGCGCGCCAAGCAGAAGCTGAAGGGTCACTATGGCGACGTTTCGGAAAAGCAGTTCCGCAAGGTCTATGAAGAGGCCGACCGCCGCAAGGGCGACACCTCGGAGAACCTGATCGGCCTGCTCGAATCGCGTCTCGACGCGGTCGTCTACCGCGCCAAGTTCGTGCCGACCATTTTCGCGGCCCGTCAGTTCGTCAACCACGGCCACGTCAACGTCAACGGCAAGCGCGTCAACATCGGCTCGTACCGCTGCAAGCCGGGCGACGTCGTCGAAGTGCGCGAAAAGTCGAAGCAGTTGGTCATCGTCCTGGAATCGGTCGGCCTCGCCGAGCGCGACGTACCGGACTACATCGAAGCCGACCACAACAAGATGGTCGCGACCTTCTCGCGCATCCCTGGCCTGGCGGACGTTCCGTTCGCGGTCCAGATGGAGCCGAACCTGGTCGTCGAATTCTATTCGCGCTAAGCGAACGCTTTTTAGCGATACCGAAAAGGCCGCCCTCGAGGCGGCCTTTTTGTTTGGTGCATCCGCTTTGCCGTTTCGATTTTCCGGCCAATGCGCTAATCCGGGCGGACATTACATTCCGGGGCCGCCGCGCCATGAACATGCTGCCAGACATCGAGACGCTTGAGCCGACCGCCGAAGGCGGCTCCCACCCGCTGTTCGCCGATGTGCCATCCTCGGTCGAGTTCAACAAATTGCGCAAGCGGCTGCTGCGGCTGACCCGCCAGGCGATCGAGGATTTCGCGATGGTGGAGCCGGGACAGCGCTGGCTGGTCGCGCTGTCGGGCGGCAAGGATTCCTACGGCCTGCTTGCCTTGCTGCTCGACCTCAAATGGCGCGGGCTGCTGCCGGTCGAATTGCTGGCCTGCAATCTCGATCAGGGCCAGCCGAATTTCCCCAAGCACATCCTGCCCGACTATCTCAACGCCAACGGAATTGCCCACCGCATCGAGTACCAGGACACCTATTCGGTGGTCACCGACAAGCTGCCGCAAGGCAGCACCTATTGCTCGCTCTGTTCACGGCTGCGGCGCGGCCATCTCTACCGCATCGCGCGCGAGGAGGGGTGCTCGGCACTGGTGCTCGGCCATCATCGCGAGGACATTCTCGAAACCTTTTTCATGAACTTGTTCCATGGTGGCCGTCTCGCCGCCATGCCGCCAAAGCTGCTCAACGACGAAGGCGACGTCATGGTGCTGCGGCCGCTGAGCTATTGCGCCGAGATCGACCTCGAAAAATTCGCCGCGGCGATGCGGTTCCCGATCATTCCTTGCGACCTCTGCGGCAGCCAGGAAGGTCTCCAGCGCAACGCCATGAAGGCGATGCTGGAGGATATCGAAAAGCGCATGCCCGGCCGCAAGGACACCATGATCCGCGCCCTGTCCAACACCAGGCCGTCGCATCTCCTCGACAGGAAACTGTTCGATTTCGCCGCCCTGAACCAGACCCTCATCACAGGACAAGACGCATCCGATGACATTTGACGACAACGCGATCGACTGGCTGGCCAACCTGCTGGCCGAGGCCGCCGACACCGAAATCATGCCCCGCTTCCGCCGGCTGGGCGATGGCGACGTCAGGCAGAAGACCTCAGCCGCCGATCTGGTGACGGAAGCGGACGTCAACGCCGAGCGGCTGATCACCGCCAGGCTGCGCCAGCGTTATCCCTCGGCCATGGTTGTCGGCGAGGAAGCCTGTTCCGACGACCCGACGCTGCTCGATGGCCTGGGCGACGCCGATCTGGCCTTCGTCATCGACCCGGTCGACGGCACCTTCAATTTCGCCTCCGGCGTGCCGCTGTTCGGCGTCATGCTCGGCGTCGTGGTCAAGGGCGAGACGGTCGCCGGCATCATCCATGATCCGGTCGGCAAGGACTGGCTGATCGGCGCCAAGGGTGCGGGCAGTCATATCCGCCATGCGCATGGTACGCTGGAGACAGTGCGGGTTGCGGCGAGCGCGCCGATCGCGCAGATGACCGGCGCGGTTTCCTGGCAGTACATGGCCGAGCCCGACCGCACGCGGCTGGCCTGCAACCAGACCAAGACGCTGTCGCAGTTCAACTACCGCTGCGCCGCCCACGAATACCGCTTGCTGGCGAGCGGCCATGGCCATTTCGTCGTCTACAACAAGCTGATGCCATGGGATCATCTGGCCGGCGTGCTGATCCATGCGGAGGCCGGCGGCCATGCCGCGCGCTTCGACGGCACAGCCTATCTGCCGTCGCATGTCGGCGGCGGCCTGCTGGTCGCCCCCGATCCTGAAAGCTGGCAGGAGTTGCGCCGAGAGCTGTGGGCTGGGTAGGATCACTTCCAGAGGCCGGCGCTTGACCGTGCGCGGCCCAAGAGTTGGTGCTTTCGCGCAGGCCCTCGGATGAAACCTCGGTTCGCAATTTTCGCGGCGGCTCTCGCTGCCGTCTTGTTTGCAAGCGCCAACACGGCAATCGCGCAAGAGCGCCCCTGCCACAGCACCGATCCGGTCGACACCCTCAAAGAGATGTCGGAGGCTATCTATGCCTGCTGGATGCCGCCAGCGGGAACCGCGGGCATGTCGCTGACGCTGCAGTTCTCGCTGCGCCGCAACGGCACGCTGATCGGCAAGCCTCGCGCCACCTATTCGGATCTGGGGACCAATCCGCAACTCAGCCGGGCCTTCGTGGCATCCATCCTCAAGGCGCTCGACGATGCGCTGCCATTGCCCTTTTCGGACAGTATGGGCGGTGCAATCGCCGGGCGCACGCTTGCGCCTCGATTCACGGCGGCACTTGTAGGTGCATCCTGACGCACGTGGTCTAATGCAGGTCGGTGACATGCCCTGAAATGGGTGGATTGTGCGGCTGGAACATCTTGCCGCGCTCAGCGATGAGGATCATCAGCAGCGCCGCGACCGAGACGCTGCAGAATCCGGCGGCAAGCGGCGTCACCGTGCCGTTGAAAGCCTGGCCGATCAGCGTGCCGAGAATGCCGCCGAGAAACGTCTGCATGAAACCCAGTATGGACGATGCCGTGCCGGCCAGTTGGCCGAGCGGCTCCATCGCCAATGCGTTGAAATTGGCGCCAAGCGCACCGAAGGGAAGCATGGCGCTGGCAAAGAAGGTGATGAACAGCCAGAGCGGCATCTTGATTTCCAGCGAAACCACCAGCCAGGCCAGGCTGATGACCAGAAACAAAAGCAGCGCGCTCTGCGACAGCCGGCGCATGCCGATGCGGCCGACAAGCCGCGAGTTCAGGAAATTGGAGAAGGCGAGCACGCCGGCGACCCCGGCGAAGATGACCGGGAACATCTCGCCGACGTTGAAGATGCCGACATAGATCTGCTGCGCCGAGGCGATGAAGCCGAACATGGCGGCGAAGATGAAAGTGCTGGCAAAGGCGTAGCAGAGCGCGATGCGGTTGGTGAGCACGATGCGGAATCCGCCGAGGACGGTGGAAACCGTCAGTTGCCGGCGATATTCGGGCCGCAGCGTTTCAGGCAGGCGCAGCAGCGACCATGCCGACACGATCAGCGCGCCGACGGCCATGGTGACGAAGATATAGTGCCAGGTCGCGAACAGCATGATGAACTGGCCGATGCCCGGCGCAATGACCGGTATCGCCATGAACACCATGAAGATCAGCGACATCACCTCCGCCATGCGCCGGCCTTCGAACGTATCGCGCACGATCGAGACCGCGATGACGCGCGTGGCCGCCGCGCCGATGCCTTGCACGGCGCGGCACATCAACAGCGTTTCAAAGCTTGGCGCGATGGCGGCGGCCGCGGCTGCCGCCACATAAATGATCAGCCCGGCGACGAGCGGCGAGCGGCGGCCGAACCGGTCGGAGATCGGCCCGAAGAACAGCTGGCCGCCACCAAAACCCAGAATGTAGGCGGTGACCACATATTGCCGGTGGTTTTCATTCTCAACGCCGAGCGAGGCGCCGATCTGCTGCAGCGCCGGCAGCATGATGTCGATGGCCAGCGAATTCAGCGCCATCAGCGCCGCGCACAGCGCAATGAACTCCCAGCGCGGAATAGGCAGTTTGCTTGCCGATTGCGGCGCTGTTGATTGCTGGTCCACGGCAAGTCCGATCTCTCAAACGAAAACGCGCCGGCGGGCCGGCGCATTGGCTCGTCTTGGTCCCGATACCGGGACATAAAGATTGCCGAGGTGGGGTGCCCCGGTGTTCAATGAAGTCGTTACGACATGCCCAAAATCAGGCGGCGCCTTTGACGCTGACGCCCTTTTCGACCAGGAAGGTCTGCAACTCGCCGGCCTGGAACATCTCGCGGACAATATCGCAGCCGCCGACGAATTCGCCCTTGACGTAGAGCTGCGGGATCGTCGGCCAGTTGGAATAGTCCTTGATGCCCTGGCGCAGTTCAGCCGAATCCAGGACATTCACGCCTTTGTAGTCGGCGCCTATATAGTCGAGGATCTGGACTACCTGTCCGGAAAAACCGCACTGCGGAAAACCGGGCGTGCCCTTCATGAAAAGCACGACGTCGTTGCCCTTCACTTCATTGTCGATGTAGTCGTTGATACCGCTCATGGAATATCCTTTCACGCCTGTGGGAGTCAGGCTCGAAGCATGTCTTTCAAATAAACCCATAGGTTGCCCGAAACAAGACATTAGCCGCGCCATGGCCGAAATGGCGCAAAGGATGGGCGGGTTTGGGCCAAGCGGGTGTTGGCCGGAACGGCCTCAGTCGGGAACGCTGGTCTGCAGCGCAAGTGCGTGCAGCACGCCGCCCATATTGCCCTTCAGCGCATCATAGACCATCTGGTGCTGCTGGACGCGGCTTTTTCCCCGAAAGCTCTCGGCGACGACTTCAGCCGCATAGTGGTCGCCGTCGCCGGCGAGGTCGCGGATCGTCACCTTGGCGTCCGGAATGCCGTCCTTGATCAGTTTTTCGATGTCGTGGGCATCCATTGCCATTGCAGAATTCCTATTTCGGGCGGGCGGCAATGTGGCCGCCCTTGCGATGAGAGTCGGGGTAAACCTAAAGCCTTTCCGGCCGCGATTGAAGCCGTTCCATCCGCCGCCGGCGCGATTGTCGCCTAGGACGCATTCTCCTCCGGATCGACCGCATCGGCCGCTGGGTCGTCTTCGCGCATCGAGAAGGTGCGGCCAAGACTGAAAACCAGGATATAGAGGGGGATGTTGACCGCAAGATTGGCGATCGGCAGGTAGCCGGTGATCTGCCAGACGGGCGAGAAGAACGGTTGGCCATAGCCGTCGCAGACAAGCGACGAGCCATATTCCCACAAGGCGCCCAGAACGGCCGCGACGGCGAAAAGCTTGATGCAGGTGACGATCCGGTTTGTTCGTGCCGGGTCCGGCAGAAGCCGGTTCCAGAATACCAGACAGACGATCGGAACCGCATAGATGAGGTTCTGTAGCCCCAGCATAGGCAGCGTGCCGTTGGCCGCGTCAAGGAACTCGGCGCGCGTTTCCAGCCGCGGGCAAACCTCGCTCGAGGTTGTCGACAACAGGAAAAAGACGAACGGCCCGAGGAACCAGAAGAAGAACAGCGACGGCCAGAAAACGACTGCAAGCAGCGCCCGGGCAGCCAGTGTGCTCAACTGGCCTGGTCCATGAAGCGCGGGAACCAGCCTTCATGGGCGGCCTTCAAAGCGCTGACCGGGATTGCCCTGGCATCGCCGAGCTTCAGCGCATCGCCTCCGGTCGAGCCGATCCACGGCGCGAAGATGCCGAGTTCGCCCTGCTGCTTGCGGATGGCGTCCCATTCCTCGCCATGCGGGTCGATCGACAGCGTCAGCAGATAGCGGCCCTGATCCTCGCCGAACCACACGGGGATCGGATCGGTGCCGACAAGGCCGGGAACAGTCGCGCCGATGCCCGACGCCATCGCCATTTCGGCCAGCGCCACGGCGATGCCGCCATCGGAAACGTCATGCGCTGCAGTGACGATGCCGGAGGCGATCAGCGTGCGCACATGGTCGCCGACGCGCTTCTCATGCGCGAGGTCGACCGGCGGCGGCGGACCGTCGGTGCGGCCATGGATGTCCCTGAAATAGACGGACTGACCAAGATGCGTGCCCCAGGAGGCTGGCGCGCCGACCAGCAGGATCATCTGGCCCTCAGCCGCAAAGCCGATGCGCACCATCTTCGACCAGTCAGCGATCAGCCCGACTCCGCCGATGGTCGGTGTCGGCAGGATGCCCTGGCCGTTGGTCTCGTTGTAGAGCGAGACATTGCCCGACACGATCGGGAAGCCGAGCGCGCGGCAGGCGTCGCCGATGCCTTTCACCGCGCCGACCAGCTGGCCCATGATTTCGGGCCTTTCCGGATTGCCGAAATTGAGGTTGTCGGTCGCCGCCAGCGGCAGTGCGCCGGTGGCTGTCAGGTTGCGCCAGCACTCGGCCACGGCCTGCTTGCCGCCTTCATAGGGATCGGCTTCGCAATAGCGCGGCGTCACGTCCGACGAGAAGGCGAGCGCCTTGGTCTCATGGCCTTCCACCCGCACCACGCCGGCATCGCCACCGGGAAGCTGCAGCGAATTGCCCTGGATCAGCGTGTCGTACTGCTCCCAGACCCAGCGGCGCGACGACAGGTCCGGTCCGCCGAGCAGCTTCAGCAGCGCATCGGCAACATCGGCCTGCGGAATGTCGTTGGCGGCGAGCGGCGCCGGCTTCTTCGGCTCGATCCAGGGGCGGTCATATTCCGGCGCCTTGTCGCCGAGATCCTTGATCGGCAGATCGGCGACCTGGTTGCCCTGGTGCAGCACGCGGAAGCGCAGATCGTCGGTGGTCTTGCCGACAATGGCGAAGTCGAGGCCCCATTTGTGGAAGATCGCCTCGGCTTCCTTTTCCTTCTCGGGGCGCAGCACCATCAGCATGCGCTCCTGGCTTTCCGACAGCATCATCTCGTAGGCGCTCATGCGCTCCTCGCGCACCGGCACCTTGTCGAGATCGAGCTCGATGCCGAGGTCGCCCTTGGCGCCCATCTCGACCGCCGAACAGGTGAGGCCGGCCGCACCCATGTCCTGGATGGCGATGACGGCGCCCGAGGCCATCAGCTCGAGGCAGGCCTCGAGCAGGCACTTTTCGGTGAAGGGGTCGCCGACCTGCACGGTCGGGCGCTTCTCGTCGATCTTGTCGTCGAACTCGGCCGACGCCATGGTGGCGCCGCCGACGCCATCGCGGCCGGTCTTGGCGCCGAGATAGACGACCGGCAGCCCGACGCCCTTGGCTTCCGACAGGAAGATGGCATTGGTCTTGGCGAGGCCCGCGGCAAAAGCGTTGACCAGGATGTTGCCGTTGTAGCGGGCGTCGAAATTGACCTCGCCGCCGACTGTCGGCACGCCGAAGGAATTACCGTAGCCGCCGACGCCCGAAACCACGCCGGCGACGAGATGCCTGGTCTTGGGGTGGTCAGGCGCGCCGAAGCGCAGCGCGTTCATCGCCGCGATCGGTCGTGCGCCCATGGTGAAGACGTCGCGCAAAATGCCGCCGACGCCGGTCGCCGCGCCTTGATAGGGCTCGATGAAGGAGGGGTGGTTGTGGCTCTCCATCTTGAAGACGACGCAGTCGCCGTCCCCAATGTCGACCACGCCGGCATTCTCGCCCGGCCCCTGGATGACCTGCGGTCCTGTCGTGGGCAGCGTGCGCAGCCACTTCTTGGAGGATTTATAGGAGCAGTGCTCGTTCCACATTGCCGAGAAGATGCCGAGCTCGGTAAAGCTCGGCTCGCGTCCGACGAGGTCCAGGATGCGCTGATATTCGTCGGGCTTCAGCCCATGCGCGGCAATGAGCTCTGGGGTGATCGGCACGGAATTGGAAATGGTCATGGGCGGTGATTTATGTCCATGGAGCGGGGATTTTGAGTCCCCTCTTATCGCAAGCTTTGCAGCCGATACACCCGTCGACGAGCGAAAAACGCACGAAAACTCGACAAAGCCACAGGGCAGTCCGAATGGGTGGTATTCCCAGGCGCCCAAGGCGCTCGAGGTTCAGGAGAAGCTGTCGTAGCCGGCGCGGCCTTCGTCGAGGAGACGGCGGATGACGGCGACGCCGTCGGCGACATCGCCCCGCTGTTTCGGCTGCGAAGTACCGAAGCGGACGCCATGAAAGACCTGTTCGGAGCGGCCGGCCTTGAACTCGTCCTCGTCGTCTATCAGCACGCCATGTTCGAGACAGGCATTCTTGAAGGTGCCGGAAAGCCATGGGTCGGGCAAAGTCAGCCAGACAAAGGGCACCTTGTCGTGTGACTTGAACGCGAAGCCGGCCAAGGTCTCGCGCACGATCGCGATGCGGGCGCTGATTTCGGCGATGCTGCGCTTGCGGATATCGCCGGCCTGACCGGAAAGCACCAGCCTTGTGTTCACCTCCGCCAGCAGGAAGGGCATGCCGCCAGTGATCATCTTGTGGGCGATGCGGATCCGGTGGCGATAGGCGGGAGGACAGGAGAGCCAGCCGCCGCGGATTCCGGCCGCCACCGATTTCGACAGGCCGCCGGCGACGATCGTTCTCTCCGGGGCATATTCAGCGAGCAACGGTGTCGGATCGTCGGTCAGGTGGCCGTAAAGATCATCCTCGATCAGGATGACGTTGTATTCGCGCGCGACACGCGCGATCGCCTCGCGGCGCCCGGCGGACAGTGTCGTCAGGGTCGGATTCTGCGTCGTCGGCATCAGGAAGATCATCCTCGGGTGCTTTTGCGCGCAGACGCGCTCGAAATCGGCCGGGTCGAGGCCTTCGTCATCCGACGCCACCAACGCCGTGCGCCGGCCGATCAGTCCGGCGCTACGCGAGATCTGCGAATAGGTGAGGTGTTCGAAGGCGACATAGTCGCCCGGCGTGGTGAGTGCGGCGATCGCCGCCATCACCGCGGCATGGGTACCAAGCGTCGGAACGATGCTGTCGGCGGCCGGGCGGAAGGTGTTTCTCGACAGCCAGCGGGCGCCGGCTTCGTACCAGCGGGCAGGAAAATCGCGCGTATAGCTCGAGATTTCATGGGGATGATCCTGCGCGGTGCGCGACAGGACTTCGGCGACGATAGCGCCCTGGCCGACATCGGGCGCCGCCGTGCTGTCGAAACGCAGCTTGTCCTGGGGCGCATCGACATAGCGCGTGCCTTCCACGCTGACGTCGGGTGTCTCCGGTTTCACGCCGTCGGCGCGCCGGCCAAGCACATAGGTTCCACGCCCGACTTCGCCGCTCACCAGCCCGCGCTCACGCAGCAATTGGTAGGCTCGGCCGACCGTGCCAACCGTGGTGCCGATGTCATAGGCGAGGTCGCGCTGCGGTGGCAGTTTTGTCCCAGCGCCGATCACGCCCTGGTCGATGCCCGCTTCAACGGAGTCCGCAAGGCGTTGGTAGAGCGGTCCGGCGCCGCCGGTCAGATCTGGAAGCCAATTTGTCATGGTGACAATTTTCTATATTGCACCGAAATATGAGTCAATACATATCAATCGCGCACCAAAATGGGTGCAATTGAGAGTCTTGGCAGAAAGAAAATGGATACAATCGCGACAATCCGCCATTCCAGAGGCGCGGTTCCAGGCGAGGCGCTGCGTCCGGCCGGCCAGCGAGGCTTTGTCGGCCGTCTGGTGCGTCTGGTCAGCTCGCTGGCACGATGGATCGGCCATTTGCTGGAGCGCCGGCGCGGCCGGCTGGCTTTGCTGGAGATGACCGACGATCAGCTCAAGGATATCGGCATCTCTCGCTGTGATGCCCATCGTGAGGGCATCAGGCGCTTTTGGGAATAGAGGCCAATCTCAACGGACCCTTTTGGCCTCGCGATGGCCGATGCCGCGATCGATAAAAGCGGCAATGATAGAGATCACCAGGAACAGCGCGGTGATGGCCAATGCCGCAATGGCTACGCTGGCGGCGCCGTTCTTGGCGACATCGAGGAAAGGGTAGGGCACTTCACCCGCGATCGGTGCCCGTACCAGCGCATAGGCAAGATAGGCGATGGGGTAGAGCATCCACCAGGAAATGTCGCTCCATCTCGTTCTGCCGTCGGCCCCTGCTACCAGCCACCACAGCACGAACAGGACTGGCGTCACATAGTGCAGCAGCACATCACAGAGCAGGAACAGGCCTTGCGGCTGCCAGAGCCGTGCCAGAACCGTGGCATAGACGATGAAGACGACGGTGATCGAAACCGCAACACCCGCACGCATCCGCGGCCCGGCGAAAGCCGGCAGCCAGGCATAGCCGGTGGATGACAGCAGGGATGTGTACACCAGCACAGCGCCAATGTTGGTCAGGATGGTGAAGAAGCTGAACAGGAAGACGATCGAGCCGAGCAGGCTGCGGCCGGCTTCCATCGACGCTGGGATGCTGATGCAGAACTGCAGGACGAGGCCGACCAGACCAATGGCCAGACCCGTCACCTGCAGGAAGCGGCCCATGCTCAGGCGGTGGCGGCGCAGGCCGGATTGCCCGTCTGCCAGCGGGCAATGTCCGAGCCGATGCGTGCGCCGAGCGGGTCGTTCATCAGCGGTCCGAACACGTCGACGCGGCTCGAATTGCCTTGCGCTTGCACAACCAGCAACGGCTTGCCGCCATAATGCTTGGCCGGCACCAAAAGGAAACGCGGCGTGCCGCTGAACGAGTTCAGTTCATTGGCCATCTGATATTGCTTGAAGGCCGGGTCCTTGCTGGCGATCCAGCATTTGTGGGCCGCGATCGCCACTTGTTCCATGGCCAGCAGTGCCGCACTTTTGCCTGAGGGCGCCGGCGTGCTCTTCGGGGTCGATTGGCATGACGCCAGGGCAAAGCCTGCGGCTGCGACGAGAACGATCGTCTTGCTCTTGATCAAGCGGCACCCATCTCGAGTTCGGTCAGAGAGATCTTCAGGCCGTCGGTCATCTCGCCCCAGACCCGCGACAAGGCCGGATGCTGCGAGGCGATCTGCTGATAGGCATCGAATTTGGGATAGGCGTCGAGCAGGTCGTGGCGACCGGTCATGGCGCGGAAATTGTTGAAGATGAAACGGGTCGGCGTCAGCCAGGCGTCGGCAAAGCTGATGTCGTTGCCCAGCGCGAAGGGGCCCTGCGCCATGCGTGCCTCGATCGCCGCCAGCCCGTGATGCAGGCGGGCGAATTGGGCGTCGATCTCGGCATTGTTGCGCTTCGGCACGAAATGCAGCTCGAATAGCTTCATCATCGGCGTCAGTACGTCGAGATCTGTGATGCGGGCGAACATGCGTACCAGCGCGCGGTCCTTGGAATCGGGCGGCAGCAGCGCCGGTTCCGGAAACCGTTCCTCGAGATATTCGGCGATGACAACCGATTCGACGATGGTTTCACCCGAGCCGGTGATCAGCACCGGAATCCGGTTCATCGGCGAAATGGCGCGAAACGCTTCGGGGATTGGAAAACCCGGCGGCGGCGCGATGATCTTGAGGGGCACGTCCTTGATATAGGCCAGAGCCCGCACGATCGACGAATAGGGCGACAACGGCCGCGAATAGAGTTTCATGACCGTCTCTCTCCCCAGAGCAATGGACTCGATGTCCGTGTAAAGCTTGCCGCATTCGCGGCTGAGATCGTCAAGCGGCGATACCGAGCGCGCCTTCGAACAGCGCCCGGCCGTCGCTGCCGCCATGGGCGGCCTCGATCAGGTTTTCCGGATGCGGCATCAGGCCGAGCACATTGCCTTGTTCGCTGATGATGCCGGCAATGTCGTTGATCGAGCCATTGGGATTGGTGCCCTCGGCATAGCGGAACACCACCTGGCCTTCGCCTTCGAGGCGGGCAAGGGTTTCGGCATCGGCGAAGTAATTGCCGTCATGATGCGCCACCGGCGAGCGGATGATCTGGCCCGGCTGGTAACGGCGGGTGAACATGGTGTTGGCGTTGGTGACCTCGAGCTTGACCTGCCGGCAGACGAATTTCAGCGAGGTGTTGCGCATGAGCGCCCCCGGCAGCAGGCCGGCCTCGACCAGGATCTGAAAGCCGTTGCAGACGCCGACGACTGCGACGCCCTTGGCCGCCTTTTCGGCGACGGCCCGCATGACCGGCATGCGCGCTGCGATCGCGCCGCAGCGCAGATAGTCACCGAAGGAGAAGCCGCCTGGGATGGCGATCAGGTCGACGTCAGGGATTTCAGTGTCGGTCTGCCAGACGGTAACCGGCGGTTTTCCTGAAATCTTGGTCAGTGCCGCGATCATGTCGCGGTCGCGATTGAGGCCAGGCAGGAGGACGACGGCTGATTTCATTTTGGTTCAAAAGGCCTTTGAGCTTCGGCAAGTTCGCGCAGGTCGAGACGGCGGTCAATACGTTCGAGCCGATCATCCTGACGGGCGAGAATTCCGTAGATGTTGTGGATATCGCTTTGCGTCGCCACCATGTGACCCCGCATCACATTCAATTCCCGTTTCGTTTCAGAAACATCCTGACGAAGCTCAGCAATCTCGTGATGAACGCGCTTCAGAAGCTCGAACATCAGCTCATTCGTAACTTCCGGCATAGTGGCTCCGGCACAACCTCAGGTTATGGCCACACTATAGTTCTCAATTACCGTATTCGCCAGCAGCTTGTCGCACATGGCTTTCAGATCCGCCTCGGCCTTGGCCTTGTCGCTTTCCGCCAGTTCGACGTCGAACACCTTGCCCTGCCGCACCGCGCCGACGCCGCCGAAGCCCAGACCGGACAGTGCGTGTTCGATCGCCTTGCCTTGCGGGTCGAGGACGCCGTTCTTGAGGGTGACGGTAATGCGGGCCTTGATCACGCTGGACATGCTCCTGTTCTAAGTATCGGATCGCAAGCCGCTATCAGTGCGGCTTGCCTTTGACGACGTCGGTCGAAGCGACAAGCACCGGGCCGGTCGGGCGCGGCGGCTCGTTCTCGTTCAT
Source organism: Mesorhizobium sp. 131-3-5 (assembly GCF_016756575.1). Taxonomy (NCBI): domain Bacteria; kingdom Pseudomonadati; phylum Pseudomonadota; class Alphaproteobacteria; order Hyphomicrobiales; family Phyllobacteriaceae; genus Mesorhizobium; species Mesorhizobium sp. 131-3-5. The sequence goes on along the minus strand of NZ_AP023254.1, from coordinate 4,727,234 downwards.
GATGCCGAGGCGGCGGGCGACTTCCTGGTAGGCCTCGACGAGGCCCCCCATGTCGCGGCGGAAACGGTCCTTGTCGAGCTTGTCTTGCGTCGCCACGTCCCACAGGCGGCAAGAGTCCGGCGAAATCTCGTCGGCGACGACGATGCGCATCATGTCGCCCTCGAACAGGCGGCCGCATTCGATCTTGAAGTCGACGAGCTGGATGCCGACGCCCATGAACAGGCCGGAGAGGAAATCGTTGACACGGATGGCGAGCGCCATCACGTCGTCGATCTCCTGCGGGCTTGCCCAGCCGAAGGCGGTGATGTGCTCTTCCGACACCATCGGATCGTCGAGCGCGTCGGCCTTGTAGTAGAATTCGATGATCGAGCGCGGCAGGACGGTGCCTTCCTCGATGCCGAGGCGCTTGGACAGCGAGCCGGCGGCGACGTTGCGCACCACCACCTCGAGCGGGATGATCTCGACTTCCTTGATCAGCTGCTCGCGCATGTTGAGCCGGCGGATGAAGTGGGTCGGGATGCCCATGCGGTTCAAGTGGTTGAAGATGTGCTCGGAAATGCGGTTGTTGAGCACGCCCTTGCCGTCGACGACCTCGTGTTTCTTCTTGTTGAAAGCGGTCGCATCATCCTTGAAGAACTGGATGAGTGTACCCGGCTCCGGGCCCTCATAGAGGATCTTGGCCTTGCCTTCATAAATGCGGCGGCGATTTTTCATCTGATTTTTTCTCTGGATTTGCGGGCAGGCGGCAAGCGACCAGTTCCTGTCCGTCTGCCTATATTAGTGCGGCGACGGTTGGGTTCAATGCCGGGTCTATCCCAATCACACCGTTTGCTCAATCGGCAAATCCGTCCAATCAACCGCTTTCGGGACTGAAATGCCGCAGCGCAGCATATGACGAAGCGTATTGACCGGCTCGCGACCTTTTGGTTTGTGCTTTGGCAACACACATATCTCTTGCCAACGAATCGGATTTGACCCGGAGGGACGCCATGAGCAGCATGAAAGATCGCGAAGAAGGCTTCGAGCGCAAATTTGCATTCGACGAAGAGCTTCGTTTCAAGGCGTCGGCGCGCCGCAACAAGGCGCTCGGCCTGTGGGCCGCCGAAAAGCTCGGAAAGTCGGGTGCCGACGCCGATGCCTATGCCAAGGAAGTCGTTGTTTCCGACATCGAGGAAGCCGGTGATCACGACGTGTTCCGCAAGATCCGCAAGGATTTCGATGCCGCCGGTGTCGAGCAGTCTGACCATCAGATCCGCCGCACCATGGACGAACTGATGGCGCAGGCGATCGAGCAGATCAAGAACACCTGATCCGGGAAGACGCAGGTTTCGCAAAAATGTCCCGGTTTTGCGACGGAACCTGCGGCAAAGGACTGACTGGACCAATCGACCGCCCGGCCAAGCCGGGCGGTTTTTCTTTGCCTTCGCCGTGGTTTCCGGCTGAAACTGCCGACATTAACGAGGAAAGAGATTAGATGTCCCTGAAGTCCCGCCTTGCTGCCGATGAAACCCTGGTCACCGCCTGGTCCGGAGTGCCGGACGCCCTGACCGTCGAGATCCTCGCCAAACAGGGCTTCGATGCCATCACGCTCGACATGCAGCATGGCGGTCATCACGAGGACAGCGTGCTGCGCGGTCTTATGCCCGTGCTTGCCGCAAACAAGCCGGCGCTGGTGCGCATCCCCGTCGGCCGTTTCGACATGGCAAGCCGGGCGCTCGATTTCGGCGCCGAGGCGGTGATCGCGCCGATGGTGAATTCGGTGGCCGATGCAAGACTGTTCGCCGCGGCAATGAAATATCCACCGCTCGGCGAGCGCTCGTGGGGGCCCACCTACGCCTTTCCGCGCCACGGCAAGGGCGACTATGCCGAATGGCTGCGCGACACCAATCAGCGCACCATGGCCTTTGCCATGGTCGAGACGCGCGCCGCGCTCGACGCGCTCGACGGCATTCTCGACACGCCCGGCATTGACGGCATCTTCCTCGGGCCGTCGGATTTCTCGATTGCCTGGACCAATGGCGCCACGGTCAGTTCGACGCTGGAGAGCATGATGGAGACGGTGGCGGCGGTGGCCGAGCGCACCCGCAAGGCCGGAAAACATGCCGCGATCTATGTCGTCGAACCAGCAATTGCCGGCCGTGTCGTCTCGATGGGCTATCGCCTGCTCGCCACCGGGTCCGAGCATGCGTTGATTTCATTGGGGGCAAAGACACTGTTGAAAGATATCAAGGATTCGATCGGAGCCTGAACCCGAACCGGACGAGCTGCCGTCGCGGCGCCGGGCGGTCAGGCGCTCGCTGCAGCAGGCGCCGCGGCGATAGGGCCGCCGCGCCTGAACCTGTTGAACAGGGCGCCGAGCACCTGGACCCACCAGTTGTTGAAGATCACGAGCGGCAACGCCGCGAGGATCGAACCCAGCATGGCGGCGGCGGCACCAAGTGCGGTGGAACCGCTGACCAACAGAACCCATGATGCCAGTGAGCAGATAACGGGCAGATGCACGAGGTAGAGCGGGAAAGACAGGTCGCCCAGGAAACGTGCCGCCTTGCCCGAGAGCCATGCTGGAGGCTCCTCCACACTTAGCATAGCGTAGACCAACATGATGCTTGCCGGGATGGCCACGCAGGCTTGCCTCAGGCCGACATCATCAGAAACCGCGGTCTCAAGCAGCGCAAAGGGCCGATATATGCCGACAGCACTCCCCGCGTAGCCCAGCAGCGTAAGGGAAACGATCACCATGGCGCCTCTTACCCAGCGATTCGGGCGCAAACCCATGGCGAGAAGCGGATAGAGCATGAGGCTGGCCGGAAAGGCACAAAAGAAGAAGCTGACTTGCAGCGCCAGGAACACGCCTGTTGCTATGCAGAACCAGGAAAGCAGCGTCCAGCGGCCCAGGAGGAAAAAGACGATGGGGGCGAGGGCGAAAGTCAACATGCTCCCCCAGAACTCGACCGTCATGGTCCACAGGCTGCTGTCATAATATTTGTCGCCGTAGATAAACGTCCGCCAGGCCCCTTGCTGGAACGCGTCGGCGAAACTCGCTGTCTCCGGCGAGAGCACCCTTGAAGCATTGCCGAATCTGCTCAGCCACTCGGATTGGGTGACCGCAGCCGCATCCTTGAAGAAATACAGATCGAGCTTGAAGATGAAACAGGATGCCAGAACCGTGACAAGCACTGGTCCCGCCAGACGAGGCAAACGCTTAATCGCACCCAGCAGCAGATCTTGCGCTTCGCGGGACTGGAAATAGCGCTTCACAAGCACATAGGAAGAGAGGACGAAAAACAAGTAGACGGCAGAGCCGCCATTGAAGGCGATGAAAGCCAGACTTGTCTTGAGGGATTGCGCGGCGTTGTCTCCGTCTCCGCCCGCCGCCGACGGGGCGAAAGCACGCAAAATATGCCCATTCAAAACGACCAGCGCTGCAGCACCCCTCAAAAATTCGAGTGAAGCGTCCTTGCGCAAGCGCTTACTTTCGTTTGAGCGTGAAGAATTGTTATTGAGCAATATCGCATATACGCGGTGAACAGAGTTCGCCGCGTATAAGAAGTATCGCGAGCCACCTTAAATTATTGTTTATTGGAGCTCGGGGGTTTCTTCGGGGACTCTGTGCGTCGACTTTGGGTCTGAATCACAGATCCGTCAGGAACTTGGCGAAGGTCATCGAGCCTTCGGGCCAAGGGCCGAAGCCGGAATCCTGGTTGAGATGGCCGGTCTCGCCGGCATCGATGAACAGCGAACCCCAGGCGCCGGCTATGTCCTCGGCGACATCGAAGGCACAGAACGGGTCGTTGCGGCTGGCGATCACGATCGACGGAAAAGGCAGCGGCTCGCGCGGGTAGGGGCCGAAGGTCATCAGGTGCTTCGGCTTGATCTCTGGGTTGGCGACATCGGGCGGCGCCACGAAGAAGGCGCCGGCGACCGGTTTGACGAATTGCGGGATGGCCTGCACGGCCGCAGCCACCCCTAACGAATGTGCGACGATGACCACCGGCTTCTCAGCCTCGTTGACCGCTTTGGCCACGCTCGCCGTCCAGTCCTCGCGCACCGGCTTCGACCACTCTGCCTGCTCGACGCGACGCGCCGTCGACAGTTTCGATTGCCAGCGGGTTTGCCAATGCTCGGGTCCGGAATTGGTGTAGCCCGGAACGATCAGGATATCTGCATCTTTGACTTTCATGGCGCTGAGATAGCGAGCGCGATTGCCTCATGCAACCGTTGATGGACGCGTTCCTGCTCGTAATGGTGAACACCATGTTCGCTTTTCGCCGTCTTGTGTGAACGATCGCGATCGACGATCTGTCGTTGGGAGAGAAACAGCCGTGGAGGACCGGGATTTTGGCGCTGACACGACGTACAATGATCGGCGGCGCCGGGCTCCTGGCATTGGGAGCTTCATCAAGCGTTGCCGCAATGGAGATTACGATGAGCGAACTGCCATTTGCCGCCACCACGCCGGTGAGCGTTGCCCGCGTCGGGCTGAAGGCGCGCGATGCCGAAAGCCTCGCCGCCTATTACCGCAGGGTTGTCGGCCTGCAGGAATTGAGCCGTGCCGATGGCGCGATCACGCTCGGCGCCGGCAGCCGTCCGTTGCTGGTCCTTGAGCCGGATGCTTCCGCCAAACCGGACGATCCGCGTAGCGCCGGCCTGTTCCACACGGCCTTCCTGCTGCCCAGCCGTGCCGATCTCGGCCGCTGGATCAGCCACGCCATATCAGACAAGATCGCCATCGAGGGTGCGTCCGACCATCTGGTCAGCGAAGCGCTCTACCTGACCGACCCCGAAGGCAACGGCATCGAGATCTATGCCGACCGTCGACCGCAGGACTGGAAATGGAACGGCGACAAGATCGCCATGGCGACCGAACGGCTCAACATTCCGGCTGTCGTCGGCGAAGTGCCGGCCGGCGATGCAGGCTGGCAAGGCGCGCCCGAAAACAGCATTGTCGGCCATGTCCATCTGCGTGTCGGCAGGCCGGAAGAGGCGGAAGCCTGGTGGAACCAGGAATTCGGCTTCGACACGGTGGCCAGATATGGCGGTCAGGCAGTGTTCCTGTCGTCAGGCCATTACCATCATCACATCGGCGCCAATGCCTGGCAGAGCGCCGGCGCCAGCCGTCGCGACCCGTCGCGCTCGGGCCTCGCCTGGGTCGAGATGCGTTCGGACAATGTGACCGGCGAAACGACCCGTGAGGATCCCTGGGGCACGGTGATCAGGACCATTCCTGGAAAGGCGTGATCGGCTTTGTCCCTCGCAGGTTCGGATACGAAAAGGCCCGCCGGAAAGGCGGGCCTTTTTCTTTGGCGCGTTTAGGTTCTCAAGCCTCCCCAAACACCCGCCTGAAGATCGTGTCGACGTGCTTGGTGTGGTAGCCCAGGTCGAATTTCTCGCGAATTTCCGCCTCGGGGAGCGCGGCGGTGACTTCCTTGTCGGCCAAAAGTTCCTCAAGAAAATCAGCGCCTTGCTCCCACACCTTCATGGCGTTGCGCTGCACCAGCCGGTAGGAGTCCTCGCGCGACAGGCCGGCTTGCGTCAGCGCCAGCATGACGCGCTGCGAATGCACCAGGCCGCGGAACTTGTTCATGTTCTTCAGCATGTTCTCGGGATAGACGACCAGCTTGTCGACGACGCCGGTCAGGCGTGACAGCGCGAAATCCAGCGTCACCGTGGCGTCCGGCCCGATCATGCGCTCGACAGAGGAGTGCGAGATGTCGCGCTCGTGCCAGAGCGCCACATCCTCCATCGCCGGCAGCGCCATGGAGCGCACCATGCGGGCAAGGCCGGTGAGGTTTTCCGTCAGCACCGGATTGCGCTTGTGCGGCATTGCCGACGAGCCTTTCTGGCCCGGCGAAAAATACTCTTCCGCTTCCAGCACCTCGGTGCGCTGCAGGTGCCGGATCTCGGTCGCCAGCCGCTCCATCGACGAGGCGATGACGCCGAGCGTGGCAAAGAACATGGCGTGGCGGTCGCGCGGGATCACTTGCGTCGACACCGGCTCCGGCTTCAGCCCTAGCTTTGCCGCGACATGCTCCTCGACATAGGGTTCGATGTTGGCGAAGGTGCCGACTGCCCCTGATATGGCGCAGGTGGCGATGTCTTCGCGTGCGTGCACCAGCCGCTCGCGGCAGCGCGAGAATTCGGCATAGGCCTGCGCCAGCTTGATGCCGAAGGTTGTCGGCTCGGCATGGATGCCGTGGCTGCGGCCGATGGTAACGGTGTCCTTGTGTTCGAAGGCGCGGCGCTTGAGCGCGGCAAGCAGGCCGTCAATGTCGGCGAGCAGAATGTCGCTGGCGCGGGTAAGCTGGACGGCAAAGCAGGTGTCCAGGACATCCGAAGACGTCATGCCCTGGTGGATGAAACGCGCATCCGGTCCGACGAATTCGGCAAGATGTGTGAGGAAGGCGATGACGTCATGCTTGGTGACGCGTTCGATCTCGTCGATCTTCTCGACGTCGAATTTCGCGGCACCGCCCTTTTCCCAGATGGTCTTTGCCGCTTCCTTCGGGATGACGCCGAGTTCGGCCAGCGCGTCGCAGGCATGGGCCTCGATTTCGAACCAGATGCGAAACCGGGTTTCGGGCGACCAGATGGCGACCATTTCCGGCCGGGAATAGCGAGGGATCATCGGTCAGTCCTGATGTGTCTAGAGCAATTCCAGGAAAAGTGTGCAGCGGTTTTCCCACAGGAATTGCGAAAAAGAAGGAGTTAGAGCGGGTCGGCGGTTCTACCAAGCGCTGAACCGCTCAAGGTTAGCCCGCCTCCTAACAGAGACAGACAAAATGCTCAACGCCGCTGCTGCGCAAACCAGAGGCTGGCGGCAAACAAGGCGATGAACCCAAGCGGAAAATAGAGCCTGATGCCCAGCACCATGAACTGGTAGGACGCCACCGCCATCGTGAAGGCGAGTTGAAACCCCCAGGTGAGGGTGAAGACCGGTGCATGCCATTCGGCATAGTAGGACCGGTATTGCAAGGCATAGAACCCGGCGGTCAGCCCGATCGTCGCGGCGGCAAGGCACACCATTGCCGCCGCGAAGGCGACCTCCCGGCCCCTTCCGAGCGAGACCAGCCGTGCCGCGAACAGGCCGACCGGAAAGGCCAGCGCGCCGCCGCCCGCAAACAGCAGCGACACGGTGCGGATTTTCTCCGGAGTCACCCAATTATCCAGCAACAGGTTGATGAGCGCGCTCGTGCCCATGGTTGCGGCCCACAAGAACGACCCGAAAAGCGTCGCGCGCCACCCTGGCAAGGCGCGGCGGACGTAGTTCACGTTGAGTGTAGCGGCGTACGGTGTCACAGGCGGCCGGTCACGGCGATCCAGCGGAAGTCCGGACCCTCGAAGCCATATTGGCGCACAGCGATCAGCACCGCATAGGCGCTGAGGCTATCCATGGAGAATGTCTGGACCGCACCGATGCGGTAGCCGTTCGGGCAGCCGCGGCTTTTGGGGATAGACTTGTCCTCATGCAGCAATTTGGTGGTGCCGCCATCCTGCGCTTCGATGCGCAGCAGCCGGAAGCCATTGATCTCGCCCTGACTGTCGCAGCCTTCGGTGTTGTTCATGCCGATCTCGTCCAGCCGGAACTCGAGCGGTTGGTCGACCGGAGAGAAGATAGGGCGCGGATTGACCGCCATGCGGTGCGGATCGGCCGAAAGCTCGGTCACCGGGTTGAAGCCGGCGGTGATGCCGCGGTTGGCGCTCAGCTCGGCCTGGCTGACAATGGCCTCGCCCTTTTGCCGGGCCTGGAGGCGCGCCGCGTCGAGCTTGGCGTTCTCGTCGTCGAGCCGGACCCTGATCGGCGTGCCCTTGAGAAAGCTGTCGGTGCTCGTGTCGATGTAATAGCGGTTGGCATAGGGGAAGCCCGACCCGTCCTGGACGCCGTATTCCTCGAAGGCGAACACGCCGCCATCCTTGCTGAAGCCAAGGATTTCAAGCTCGGCGACATCGCCGGCCCGAGCGGCGATAGACGCTGAAAGCTGTACTGCCAGGGAGATGGCAAACAGGAAAAGCATTCGCATCTTTTTCACTCCCGCAGCCGTGATCGTTGCAATCCCTAGCACGACGAAATCAAAACGTCGTGCAGGACGAAGCCGATGCATCCAATCGGCTCGTCATTTGTTATTGTCGGCAGTCCCAATGGAGAACCACCATGACCGACACCAGCAAAATTCGTGAGCATATGGAAGTCGTGGGCGCCGATGGCGTGCATCTCGGCACTGTCGACAAGGTCGACGGCCAGCGCATCAAGCTGACCAAGGCCGACAGCGGCGAGGGCGCTCACAAAGGTCATCACCACTACATTCCTCTGGCCCTGGTTGCAGAAGTCGATGGCAAGAAGGTGTGGCTGTCGGCGAATTCCGACGTGGCGGTGACGTTCGAGGAAGAAAAATCCGATCCGGTCTGATCGATTGATTCAGCCCAAACGCGACGACCAGACGGGAAACAGGTCGTTGTCCGCCGGCGTCGCGGCAAACACGCCGCGGCTGATGGCGCGCGCCATGGTGGCGCCGGCTGCGGCATAAAGGTCGATTGCCGCATCGGCCTCGAGCCGGATGCCGCTTGTTCCCGTCGCCAGCGCGAACACAAGATCGCCGTCGGCCGGCGTGTGCGTCGGCCAGATGGCGCGCACGAAGCCGTCATGCGCCGACATTGCCAGGCGTTTCGCAGCGGCCTTGCTGAGAACCGCATCCGTTGCGATGACGGCGATCGTGGTGTTGCCGCCGGATTCCATCTGCCTGTCTGCCTGCCTGTCGCGGTATTTCAGCAAGATCGCCTTCGCATCGTCCGGCATGGGCGCGGGATAGCCGAGCCCGCCGTATTCGTCGCCGATTTCGAAGGGCGCCGCCCAGAAATGACGGGTGCGCCCGACGGTCACCGATCCGGTCGGATTGACGGCGGCCAGCGCACCGATGGTGACGCCAGTGTCCAGCAGCGTCGAAGCGGAGCCCAGGCCGCCCTTCAGCCCGGCGGTCAGCGCACCGGTGCCGGCGCCGACCGTGCCCAACTGGAAATCGGTGGCGGCGGATTGCGCTGCCTCATAACCGAGGTCGCGATATGGGGGATAACGACCCCACTCCTTGTTCCCACCGTTGCGCAGGTCGAACAGGATGGCCGCCGGCACGATCGGCACGCGAAATCCGCCCACCTCGAAGCCGATGCCGCGCTCGCGCAATGCCGCCTGCACGCCAGACGCGGCATCAAGGCCGAAAGCCGAACCGCCGGACAGCACCACGGCGTGGATCGCCTCGATCGAATTGTGCGGTTCGAGCAGGTCCGTCTCGCGCGTGCCTGGCGCGCCGCCCAGGATCTGGACACCGGCCACCGCTGGTTCGTCGCAAAGGATAGTCGTCACGCCGGATTTCAGCCGGGCGTCGGAAGAATTGCCGACGCGCAGGCCAGCAACGTCGGTGATCAGATTGCGCGGACCGGTGCGGAACATCAATTGCTTTCCAAAGGCACGAAGCGCGTGCCGTCGAAGCGGAAGACGCGGTAGGGGCTCTGGCTGAGGTCGCCCTTGGCATCGAAGCGGACCGGCCCGATCGCCGTGGTGAAATCATGCCCGCTCAGCGCCTCGGTCAGCGGCTTGCCTGGGGACAAGGCCGATGCCGCCTTGGCTATCTCCACCGCCGCATAGGCCGGCAGCGTGTAGCCGTCCGGCACGATCTTTCGCGCGGAGAAACTTTCCAGCACCTTTGCGTCGGCGACATCGGCCCATTCGGGCGGCGCGATCATCAGCGTACCCGTCGCATAGGGCACGTCTCCGGGCGGCGTGCGCAGATTTTCGCCGCCGGCAAAGACGATGCCGGCCTGCAGCTGCGCGGCGTCGCGGCCCATAATGGCGATGTCGTCACCGTCGCCGCCGGCAAAGACGTGCGTGGCGCCGGCCTTCTTCAGCCGCCCGATCATCCCTATCTGGTTGTCGAGCTGCGGCCGGAACGTGTCGACGAACACCGGCTTCAGCGCCGCTTGCTCGGCCGCCGCGCGAAATGTTTCCGCCATCTCGCGCCCATAGATGGTGCCGTCATCGATGATGGCGAACAGCTCCTTCTGCCACAGGCGGGTGAGGGTGGAGGCGACGGCGTTGCGCTCATCGTCGCCGCGCGGCCCCAGGCGATAGACCGGCCAGCCGGTCTTGGCGCGGCGGTCGGTGAGGCTTTCGGTGCGCACGCCGACGGTGATGACCGGGATATTGGCGTCCTTGAGGATCGGCATCGCCGCCTCGATGGCTTCGGTGCAAAGGAAGCCGACCACGACACTGACCTTGGCCGCGGCAAAAGCCCTGGCCGCGGCAGCGCCGCCATCGGCGGTGCAGGCATCATCCTCGGTCTTGAGTTCGACGCCGTTTGCTTGCGCCGCGAGCCCAGCACCGGCCTCGATCTGCTTGCCGAGGATGGCCGACGGTCCCGACAACGGAGCAGCAACGCCGAGCGTCAGCGTCTGAGCGCTGGCGGCGCCGGCCAGGAATAGCCAGGCCAGCGCGGCCGATATCGTTGCCCCGGGTCGCATTCTGAGAAGAGTTCCTCCCAAGCCCGCGATAACAGCGCGAGCGCCAATTCCGCCAAGACCTAAAGGCTGCCCGGCCTTGGTGCAACACGCGAATTCGGGGATATGGGCCAAGCACTTCGCTTGTGGCATGTCATGTCTGGCCATATATAGCGGTAGAGTTCTGGCTATGGACAATTTCCGGTGCTGAAGAAGAATGACATTGGGCCACAGGCCTATCGCGACGCGATGAGCCATTTTGCCGGCCACGTCCATGTGGTCACGACCGACGGGCCGGCCGGCAAGCGCGGCACGACGGTGATCGCTGCCTGCTCGGTGTCGGACACGCCGCCGACCATCTTGGTGTGTCTCAACCGCGAAAATGCCAAGAATGAGCTGTTCGTGAAAAACGGGCGGTTTGCCCTGAACACGCTGGCCTCGCACCAGGAGCCGCTGTCGGTCGGCTTTTCCGGCATGACCGGCCTGCCGGTCGAGGAGCGTTTCGCGCTCGGCGAATGGGACGTGATCTCCACCGGCGCACCGACGCTGAAGGGGGCGCTGGCCGTATTCGACTGCGAACTGTTCGACACCAAGGATCTGGCCACGCATCGTGTGCTTTTTGGCAAGGTGACAGGCCTGCGCATGGGCGATAATTTGCGGCCGCTGATCTATCACGCCCGCGGCTACCATGTCCTGGACAGCGGAGCGGCGGCGTTCACGGAGAAAGAATGACCGAACTGAAACCGCGCCCCGTACCGCGGACGATCGACGAGACGCTCGATCTCCTGACCGGCGCGGATTATGTGGCGGACCGATCGCTGGCGACCGTGCTTTTCCTGTCGCTGCGTATGAACCGGCCATTGTTCCTCGAGGGCGAGGCCGGTGTCGGCAAGACCGAGATCGCCAAGGTGTTGGCGCAGGCGCTTGGCCGCCGGCTGATCCGCCTGCAGTGCTATGAAGGGCTCGACGTTTCGTCTGCTGTCTACGAGTGGAATTATGCCGCGCAGATGATCGAGATCCGCATGGAGGAGGCTGCCGGCAAGGTCGACCGCACCGCGATGGAGCGCAACGTCTTCTCGGAAAAATACCTGATCCGCCGCCCGGTGCTCGATGCGCTGACCGGCAAGACAGGGGCGGCTCCGGTCTTCCTGATCGACGAACTCGACCGCACCGACGAAGCCTTCGAGGCCTTCCTGCTCGAAATCCTCTCCGACTACCAGGTGACGGTGCCCGAACTCGGCACCATCAAGGCGGAAGAGCCGCCGATCGTCATCATCACCACCAACCGCACCCGCGAGATCCATGACGCGTTGAAGCGGCGCTGCCTGTATCACTGGGTCGATTATCCCAATGCCGAGCGCGAATTGGAGATCGTGCGCCGCAAGGTGCCGCGAGCCAATCAGCGGCTTTCGGCGGAGGTGGTCTCCTTCATCCAGAAACTGCGCCAGATCGAATTGTTCAAGGTGCCGGGCGTTGCCGAGACCATAGATTGGGCCGGCGCGCTGACCGAACTCGACAAGGTGGCGCTCGATCCGGAGACCGTTTCCGACACGATCGGCGTGCTGTTGAAATACCAGGACGACATTGCCCGCATCGGCACGGGCGAGGGCCGGCGCATCCTTGACGAGGTCAAGGCCGAGCTCGCGGCGGCGGAGTAACGCGATGAAGGCGCCGGGTGCTTACCCCAAAGAGGCGACGGCGGACGGGCGCATCGCCGACAACATCGTCTATTTCGCCCGCACCTTGCGCAAGGCAGGCATGCGGGTCGGGCCGGCCTCGGTCAAGGATGCCATCGAGGCGGTGCTGGCCGCAGGCATCGGCTCGCGTGACGATTTCTACTGGACGCTGCATGCGGTGCTGGTGTCCAGGCACGAGGATCACCCGGTCTTCGACGAGGCTTTCCGGCTGTTCTGGAAATCGCGCGAACTGATCGAGAAACTGCTGGCGATGTTTTCGCCGGTGGCGCCCGACATCAAAGAGAAGCAGAAGCCACGCGCGGCCGAAAACCGCGTCAGCCAAGCCATGTTCGAAGGCCATCAGAAAAACCAGCCACCTCAGGAAGTCCCTGAGATCGAGGTTGATGCCCGCTTCACCTTTTCCGGCAACGAGGTGTTGCGCGGCAAGGATTTTGCCCAGATGAATGCAGCCGAAATGGCGGACGCGAAGAAGGCGATCGCCGAGCTGCGGCTGCCTTTCGACATGGTGCGGACCAGGCGCTTCAAAGCCGATGCGCATGGCCGCCGCATCGATCCGCGTGCCATGATGCGCTCGGCCGCGCGCACCGGCGGTGAATTGATCCTGCCGAAATTCCGCTCGACCCGCGAAGTCCACCCGCCGCTGGTGGTGCTGGCCGACATTTCCGGTTCGATGAGCCAGTACACGCGCATCTTCCTGCATTTCCTGCACGCGCTGACGGAAAAACGCCGCCGCGTCCACACCTTCGTCTTCGGCACGCGGTTGACCAATCTGACCCGGCAGATGCGCCACCGCGATCCCGATGCCGCCCTTGCCGATTGTTCGGCGGCGGTGAAGGACTGGTCCGGCGGCACGCGTATCGGCGACACCCTGGCCGAGTTCAACCTGATATGGTCGCGGCGCGTGCTGGGACAGGGCGCGGTCGTGCTTCTGATCACCGACGGGCTGGAGCGCGACGATGTCGCCGGCCTTTCCGAAGAGATGGAGCGGCTGCACAAATCCTGCCGGCGGCTGATCTGGTTGAACCCGTTGCTGCGCTTCGACGGTTTTCAGGCACGCGCCCGCGGCGTCAAGGCGATGCTGCCGCATGTCGATGAATTCCGCTCGGTACACAATCTCGAGGCGCTCACCGACCTCTGCGCGTCGCTGGACAAGAAGTCGGCACAGTCCGTTGATCCGCGGCGATGGATGGAAGCTGGCGCGAGGCACGCCGCATAGCCATATGTTTTCCCGGCTCCCTGGAAAAACAGACCCTGAGAGAAGCAACGATGAACGACAGTCTTTATCTCGATGAGGCCCGCGATCCGCTGATCATCGCGGAAGGTTGGATGAAAGATGGCAAGGATGTCGCCATTGCCACCGTGGTCGAGACCTGGGGTTCGGCGCCGAGGCCTGTCGGCAGCCATCTGGTCATTGACGCCGAAGGCAATTTCCACGGCTCGGTTTCGGGCGGTTGCGTCGAGGGCGCCGTGGTGAGCGAGGCGATTGACGTTATCGACTCCGGCAAAGCCAAGATGCTGGAATTCGGCGTCGCCGACGAAACCGCCTGGCAGGTCGGCCTGTCCTGCGGCGGCCGCATCAAGGTGTATGTCGAGCGGTTGGGCTGATCTCAGATGGATCCATACGCCCTGAAGACTTTGAATGCCGAGCGCCGCGCCCGGCGCGCGGCGATCCTCGTCACCGATCTCGGTGATGGCCGCGACCGCATCGTGCGTGAGGGCGACCAGGTCGCCGGCGATCTTGGAGCCGCGATCGCCAGAGCTTTTCGGTCGGGCAATTCCGGTTCGGTCGAGGCCGAAGGGCGGACCTTCTTTCTCAACGCGCATCTGCCGCAGCCCCGCCTCGTGGTGATCGGCGCCGTCCATATCAGCCAGGCGCTGGCGCCGATGGCGAAGATCGCCGGCTATCCCGTCGAGATCATCGATCCGCGCACGGCTTTTGCCACGCCGGACCGGTTTCCCGATGTCGCTCTGCATGCCGAGTGGCCGGAAGATGTGTTGAAGCGCCATCCGCTCGACAGCTACACCGCACTTGCCGCCGTAACCCATGACCCGAAGATCGACGATTTCGCGTTGAAGGCGGCACTCGACGCCAATTGCTTCTACGTCGGCGCGCTTGGCAGCCGCAAGACGCACGCCAAGCGCGTCGAAAGGCTGCTGGCGCTGGGTGCGAGTGCCGACCAGATCGCCCGCATCCACGCGCCGATCGGGCTCGATATCGGTGCCGCCAGCCCCGCCGAGATCGCCGTTGCGGTTCTCGCTCAGACCATCCACGCCTTCCGCTCGCGCGGCCTCGATGCCAAAGGCGCAGTGGCGTGAAATTCGGTCCGATTGCGATTGAAGAGGCCGAAGGCGCGGTGCTGGCGCATGCCACTACCGCTGGTGAAAAGCGCTTTCGCAAGGCGCACAGGCTGAGCGCCGAAGATGTTTCCATACTCAAGCGGGCTGGCGTCTCGCAGGTCGTTGCGGCGGTGCTGGGCTCGGATGATCTCGGCGAGGACGCCGCGGCGCAGAGAATTGCCGAGAGCATGAGGTTCAGCGGCATCGAGGTGAGGCCGGCGGCCACCGGCCGGGTCAATCTCCACGCCAAGGCATCAGGCATCTTCACGGTCGATGCTGGGATGATCGACGCCATCAACGCGGTCGATCCCGCCATCACCATTGCCACGCTCGCGCAGCATGCTCCGGTCGAAAAAGGTCAGATGGTGGCGACGGTGAAGATCATCCCCTTTGCGGTCGCCTCCGCCTTGGTCGACACCGTGATGAAAATCTGCGCCGGCGGCGCGATATTTGCCGTCAACGCCTATCAGCCGGTGCGCGTCGGCGTCATCCAGACGGTTCTGCCGGGCATCAAGCCCAGTGTGCTCGACAAGACGCTGCGCGTCACCGAAGCGCGGCTGGCGCGTTCGGGCGGCAGGTTGACGGCGGAGCGCCGCACGCCGCACGAGATCGCGCCCGTGGCGGAGGCTGCTGCCTCGCTGGCGCGCGACAATGACCTGGTGGTGATCTTCGGCGCCTCGGCGATGAGCGACTTCGCCGATGTGGTGCCGGCAGCGATCGAGAGGGCGGGCGGAACAGTTGTCCGCGCGGGCATGCCGGTCGATCCCGGCAATCTGCTGGTGCTCGGTACACTCGGCGGCAAGCGCGTCATCGGCGCGCCCGGTTGCGCCCGCAGTCCCAAGGAAAACGGCTTCGACTGGGTGCTCGACCGGCTGGTTGCCGGCCTCGACGTCACCGCGAAGGATATTGCCGGCATGGGGGTCGGCGGGCTGCTGATGGAGATCCCGACGCGGCCGCAGCCGCGCGAACCGCTGCCGGCCAAGAGCCGGCTCAAGGTCGCCATCGTGCTCCTGGCGGCTGGCCGGTCGAGCCGCATGGGCGGCCCGAACAAGCTCATGGCGCTGTTCGACGGCAAGCCGCTGGTGCGTCGCACTGCAGAGCGCGCTCTCGCCTCGAAGGCGTCGGGCACGATCGTCGTCACCGGCCATCAGCGCGAGCGCGTACGCGCGGCTTTGCCTGGCCTCGACGTCACTTTCGCCGACAATCCCGACTTCGCCGATGGCCTGTCGACCTCACTGAAGGCTGGCATTGCCTATCTCCCCGAAGACACCGCCGGCGCGATGATCGTCCTCGGAGACATGCCTGGCATCGAATCTGACGATCTTGACCGGCTGATCGATGCCTTCCGCGAGGCCGGAGGCAATTCCGTGGTCCGCGCCTCGCATCAGGGCAAGCGCGGCAACCCCGTGCTCCTGCCGCGCGCGCTGTTCCCGGCCATCGCTCATCTCGAAGGTGATACCGGCGCACGCCATCTGGTTGAGGCCGAGGGGCTCGATGTCGTCGATGTCGAGATTGGCGAGGGCGCCTCTGTCGACGTCGACACCCGCGAGGCGCTCGAAGGCGCCGGCGGCGTGCTGCAGGATTGACAAACCCAGGCTGAATTACGCAAGCCTGCGGTATGGCTTTTCGTTTTCTTTCTTCCCTCCACGGGTTTCTGGCTGCGGTTTTTGTTCTTTGCCTTGCCGGCCAGGCCGATGCGCTCGAACTAAAACCCTTCAAGGACGATCTCTTCGCCTATCCGGCGACATTGTCGACCGGCGACGGCGGCGCTTACACCGTCATCGACTACCGCGAGATGCGCGATATCAACCAGCGCGACGAAGTGCCGGAAAAGCGCGTGCATCCGCAGTACACCGACACCGGCGTGCGCAAGGTGCAGCAGGATTTGATGCTGAAGACGGACGCCGGCGATGTCAGGCACGTCGCCGTCGGCAAGACGCAAGACGCCGGCCTCATCGTGCTCTATCTGCACGGCCAGGGCGGCAGCCGCAAGCAGGGCGTCGACGACTTCACGTTCGGCGGCAATTTCAACCGACTGAAGAACCTGATGGCCGGCAATGGCGGGCTTTATCTCTCGCCGGATTTCCCTGATTTCGGCGACAAGGGGGCCGCACAGGTCGCGGCCTTGATCGATCATTATGCCGAACAGTCGCCGGGCGCGAAAATCTTCGTCGCCTGCGGCTCGATGGGTGGCGCGCTGTGCTGGAAGCTTGCCGCGCGCAACGATACCGGCCGGCGCATCAACGGGCTGCTGCTGCTCGGGTCGCTATGGGACGAGAGTTTTCTCGCAAGTCCCGCCTTCAGGCGCCATGTCCCGGTCTTCTTCGGCCAGGGCAGCCATGACGTGGTGTTTCCCGTGGCGAACCAGGAAGCCTTCTTCCGCTCCATCATCGCCAGGTCGAAGGCCTATCCCTATCCGACCCGGTTCGTGCGCTTCGAGACCGGCACGCACGGCACGCCGATCCGCATGGTCGACTGGCGCGGCACGCTGAACTGGATGCTGTCGAAGGCGCCTTGACCGGCGCTGTCTGGCAGCCCCGGCGCTCAGGGCGCGGTGTTGTAGTCGACGACCGTCTGTGGGTTCTCCTCGCCGTCATAGGATGCATCGACGTCATACTGGACCAGCGAGAAATCGCCGTTGCGAAACAGATAGGTTCCCGAATCGGAGGCATCGCCGACGCCACGCCACTTGTCGAAGGTGGTGATTGTGTGGGTGTCCGCGTCATAGTTGGAATTGACCGCCCAACCGGTCGTCTCGAAGCCGACGATGCTCATGCCCAGCAATTTGCCGTCGCTGTTATTGTTCTCGTAGCGGATGTCCATCTTGGGTTCGGCGAACTGCAATTGCCGCACTTCAGACAATTCGTCGGTCATGTAGTAGACCGAACTTTCATTGTAGGCCGCCGCCGAACAGGAGAAATGGAACAGCCGCGTTTCCTTGTCGGGATCGCCGGGCTGCGCATCCTTGTCCTTGTACTTGATCGAAAATACCTCCGGCTCATTGCCCAGGAACTGCTTGTCGCACTGGTCGCTATAGGTCGCCAGGAAGGCTTTCTTGGCCTTCTCGAGTGCCGTATCCTTCTTCGGCGGCGGCGGGCCGTCGCCGCAGCTTGGCGGCAGCGCCGCCTCGAAATCCGCCGTTGAGGGTTTCAGCGCGCCTTTTTCGATGTGGATCGGATCGAAGGGCGGCGCGGCCTGGATCTGCGCATTGACCTGGCGCAGCGTGTAGCAGCCGGCAAAGACCTTTTCGCCGCCGCTCTTGTCGGTGGCACGGATGGCGACCGGGACGTTGTAGAAGATGCTGCCGGCGGCCCCGTCGTCGGAAATAGCTCCGGTCGTGACTTCCACCTTGTCGGTCCCGTCATAACCCTTGACGAAACTGTCAAAATCCTTAGCCGGCTTTGCGTCTCCGTAGTAACCCCAGGCGCGGGCGAATTCGTGCCGGTTGATTGCGCTGTAGAGCGAGCGAATGACCGCCTCGGCGCTCGATCGGTCGTCGACATAGGGTGCTTCGGGCGCGTCGTCGGCGGCCAGCGACGCTTGGCCTGATATGGCAAGGGAGAGAAAGGCAGCCGCTGCAAGAAGGACGCGTCTCATCGGGAATCTCCGGTCGATAACGGAAATTCTACCATGGCGATTGCGGCGGCGTGGTGACGTGGAGCCCACGGCGCTTGAAGAATCGCGCGCGCAGGCGCTACGTCGCTGCGCCGGCGTTCCGACCGGACAGGAGATCTGACGTGACGATATCGATGTATGAGGCATCCGTGCCCGTGTTTTCAGCCAGGCTGAAAGCACTTTCCAATGTGCTGGCGGCTGCCGAACAGAATGCGCTTGACCGCAAGATCGACCCGCAGGTGTTTTTGACGGCGCGGCTCGCACCCGACATGTTCGCCTTGACCCGGCAGGTGCAGATCGCCACCGACCACGCCAAGGGCGCGCCGTCGCGGCTGGCTGGCCGCGAGGTACCAAAATACGAGGACAATGAAGCAAGCTTTGCCGATCTCGAGGCGCGGATCGCCAAGACGCTCGCGCTTCTGGCGACGTTCTCCGCCGCCGATATCGACGGCTCCGACGACAAGGTGATCGAACTGAAACTCGGCGGACGCGAAACGACGTTGGGTGGCATGCAGTATCTGCTGCACGTGGCCATGCCCAATTTCTACTTCCACCTCACCACCGCTTACGACATCCTTCGCCACAATGGCGTGCCGCTGGGCAAGGCGACATTCCTGGGATCGCGTTAAGGGGCAGGCATTCCGAGATGTCCCGGATCCGTCCGGGACATCTCGCGAGACGCATCTAGCGAATGGACATTTCGCGGGCGACGCGCGGAAAATCGGCGGGCTTGATGCCGATATCGGCGCGATCGGCATTGCTCATCGCATGAAGCAGCGCGAGCGCCGCGCGGTATCGCAGATGTTCCTGCGGGCGCGGCCGGGCGAACATTTCCGTGAAGAAACCCATGAATCAGGCTCCTGGTTGGTCCTCCACGCCAGCCAATATAGGTGAATCGTGACAATTGTGCAGTGCAGCATTTGCATGCCTGCTATGTCCGGATAAGTTTCCTAATTTTTTTGCGGCGACTGAAACTTCCGCGTCGCACCAACCGTAGGCTTCGACGCTGGCTCATGGCCAGTTTTTCCTCGCCACTCCTGGCGAATTTCCGGACTGCATGAAAATGCAGTCCGGCTTTTTGTTTTGAGGGACCGGTCGCGATCCTCGAATGGCTAAATTCATTAAGATCGGTGGTATGTATTTTTAACGAGCCGGTTCTATGGTCTGGAAACTTTGACAGTCAGGCAAGGGGGAGGCTGACATCGCTACCAGCGCCAAGCGTGATTTCGCTTCGCTGCTCGACGACCTCTTCGTTGCCTCCGACAAGGGCGACGGTATCGAGGGCGACGAGGCTGGCGCGCGTCCGTCAATTCCGTTCGATTATCTGTCGGTCGCCGATGAACTCCATTCCGGCCGCATCAAGGTATCCGCCGCCGAGTATCGCGAGGCCGGTGCCGACCTGGCGAGCGAATTCGCCGCCTTGCTCGAACACGCTAAGCTGGCGCTGGCTGCCGAGGACCCGAAGCCCGAGGAAAAACTCCCGCCGATCGATCCGGAGTCGATCGCGGCCGAACTGGGCCTGAACCAGCCCAAGAGCGCCGTCGATTTCGGCCGCATGCGCCGCAGCTTTGCTTTCACCAACCATCCCGATCGCGTCGCCCCGCATCTGCGCCAGCGCGCCATGATCCGCATGCAGGTGGCCAACATGCTGATCGACGAGGCCAAGCGCCGCGCCGTTGCTGGTGTCCGCCGCTAGCCAGGCCCGCTGGCTCACGCAAAAGTCGGCTTGGTGAGGCTTGGAGAGCGGCATGGCTTTCCCTATACATGCAGCCTCCTTCCCGCGCAGACTTTCCCTCCGGAGCAAAATTCCATGCACAAACGCCGTCTCGGTCGGACCGATCTCCTTGTTACCCAGATCTGCCTTGGTTCGATGACCTGGGGCCAGCAGAACACCGAGGCCGACGGCCACGCGCAGATGGATCTGGCTTTTTCGCGCGGCGTCAATTTCATCGACACCGCCGAGCTCTACCCGATCCCGCCCAAAGCGGAGACGCAGGGGCGGACGGAGAAGATCATCGGCAGCTGGATGAAGGCCAAGGGCAACCGCGACAAGGTTATCCTTGCCTCCAAGGTCGTCGGCCGCACCGCCAACAGCTGGTTTCGCGGCGACAGGCCGTCGCAACTGGTACGCGCCGATATTCTTGACGCCGTCGACAAATCCCTGACCAAGCTCGGCACGGACTATCTCGACCTCTATCAGATCCACTGGCCGGAGCGGGATATCCCCTGGGGTGCCAACCCGACGCGCGTCGGGGCGGTCGCGCCCCGTGCTGATGCAGTCGGCGCACCGGCCGACGAAACGCCGATCGCCGAGACGCTTGCCGTCTTCGACGAGCTGGTGAAGGCGGGAAAGATCCGCCATTTCGGCCTGTCGAACGAAAGTTCCTGGGGCGTCATGCGGTTTCTTGCCGAGGCCGACAAAGGCGTTGGTCCGCGCGTTGCGTCGATCCAGAACGCCTACAATCTCGTCAACCGCACCTTCGAGGTGAATCTTGCCGAGGTCTGCGAGCGCGAACAGGTGTCGTTGCTGCCTTATTCGCCGCTGGCGCAGGGCTACTTGACCGGCAAATACGACCATGGCGCCCGACCGCAGGGCTCGCGCTCGCAATTGTTCAATCGCGGCCAGCGTTACGAAACGCCGAATGCCGCTGAAGCACTGCTCGAATACAATGAACTGGCGCGCTCCTTTGGCCTAGAACCGGCGCTGTTCGCCAACGCCTATGTCTCGAGCCGGCCCTTCGTTACCTCCAACATTATCGGCGCGACGACCATTCCGCAGCTCGAAATGGCGTTGTCTTCGGTGGATGTCGTCTGGACCGAAGAGATGCAAAACGCGGTGGACGCGATCCATCAGCGGGTCGGCAATCCCTGCCCCTGACCGGCGGGGATAGATTATCATGGAATAACAAAGGGGTGGAGAGAATGGTGGGTTTTTCGATCGAGGCCGTGCGGGGACAATTTCCAGCGCTTTCCCTGACCGACAAGGGCCGCCGTCGCATCTATCTCGACAATCCCGCCGGCACACAGGTGCCGCAGGCCGTCGCCGATGCGGTGTCGCGCTGCCTGCTCACCACCAACGCCAATCTCGGCGGCTATTTCGAAACGACGATCGCGGCTCAATCCGTCGTCGACGAGGCGCATCAGGCGATGGCCGATTTCCTCGGTGCGGCGAGCCTCGAGGAAATCATCATCGGCGCCAATATGACGACGCTGACCTATCACATGTCGCGCACGCTCGGCCGCGCGCTGAAGCCCGGTGACGAGATCATCCTCACTCGCATGGACCATGAGGGCAATGTCTCGCCCTGGCTGCAACTGGCCGAGGATTTGGGCCTCGTCGTGCGCTGGCTGCCATTCGATGAAAAGAGCTGGCAGGTCGAGGAGGCGACGCTGACCGGGCTGTTGTCCGACAAGACACGGCTGGTCGCGTTGAATTATGCCTCGAACCTGACCGGCTCGATCAACCGGGTTAAGTCGCTGACTGCCATCGCAAAACGGGCTGGCGCCCTGGTCTATGTCGACGCCGTCCAGTTCGCGCCGCATGGCCTGATAGACGTGCAAGAGCTCGGCTGCGATTTCCTAATCTGTTCGGCCTACAAATTCTTCGGTCCGCATATGGGCATTTTGTGGGGGCGGCGCGAAATCATCGATGGCCTGAAACCCTACAAATGCCGTTGTTCGTCCAATGGCCTGCCGGAGCGGTTCGAACTTGGCACGCCGCAGATCGAGCTGATGGCCGGTCTTGCGGCGGCCGTCGACTATTTTGCCGGGCTGGGTGCGGCAGCGGGCGAGGGCGGCTCGCGCAGGCAGAAGATCGCCAGGGCGTTCGAGGTTTCCATCGCCTACGAGAATCCGCTGGCGCAAAGGCTGATCGACGGCCTGTCCGACATTCCGGGCCTGACTATCCATGGCATCACCGATCGCAAGCGGCTCGCCGATCGCGTGCCAACGGTGTCCTTCACCGTCGACGGCATCGTACCGGAGACGATCGTGCGGCAGATGAACGCCGAAAACATCTTCCTTTGGTCCGGCCACAACTACGCCTGGGAGATCGTCCACCAGCTCGGCATTCCAGCCGAGCAGGGCGTCGTGCGCATCGGCATCGCCCACTACAACACGGCGGCTGAGATTGATGAGACGCTGGAGAGCGTGCACCGGGTCATCGCCATGCTCAGGCAGCAGCGCTCCTGACGCCCGGAGAAACCGTCACCGCATCCTGCCGCCGAAGCCGGAGAGGAAGGCGGTGAGATTGTCGCCGAGTTCGTCGCAGAGATAGCCGCCTTCCTGGACGATGACGCTCGGCAGGCCGAGTTTGCCAATCGCCTCGCCAATGCGGGAGAAGCCGGGCGTCGTCACCGAGAGCCCGCCGAACGGATCGCCCTGGAAGGCGTCGAGGCCGAGCGCGACCACCAGCGCGTCCGGCGAAAAGGCGCGAATGCGCTGGAACGCAACGCCAAGCGCCTCCAGAAACGCCGCGTCGGCGGATTTGCGCGGCAAGGGCAGGTTGAAATTATAGCCGAGGCCGGGTCCTTCGCCGCGCTCGTCGGCATGACCCCAGAAGAACGGATAGAAGCGCACCGGATCGGCGTGCAGCGAAACGGTAAGCACGTCAGGGCGCGCATAGAAGATGCCTTGCGTGCCGTTGCCGTGGTGCAGATCGACATCGAGGATCGCCACGCGTGCCGCCTGCTTGCGCAGCACCTGCGCCGCAACGGCCGAATTGTTGATGAAGCAGAAGCCGCCGGCGACATCGGCAAAGGCATGGTGGCCGGGCGGACGACACAGCGCATAGGCGGCCGGCGCGCCAGCCATCACCGTTTCCGCTGCCTCGACCGCACTCCAGGCGCTCCACAGCGCGCTTTGCCAGGTTTCGCCTGAGATCGGGCAAGCGGTGTCGGCCATATGGTAGCCGGCCTGGCCGACCGCCGAGGCAGGGTAGGAACCATTGCGCGCGATCGGATGGATGTTGGGGATCACTTCCGCCGAGGCGCCTTCGATGCGCTGCCAGCGCTCGAAAATATGTTCGAGGAAGTCGAGATATTCGGGCGTATGCACCGCCGAGACCGGGCCGAGACCGTGATCGCGGGGCCGCTCGATCGTGCAGCCGGCGGATTTTGCGCCGACTAACAATCTCTCGACGCGCTCCGGTTTTTCCGGGTTGGGCTGCGCCGCACCACTGGAAAGAAACGCCTTCGGGTCGTGGCGCTTCTGCTCTTCGGCGTAAAAGGCCTTCATTCCTGCTCCCCATTGACCGGCGCGTCGGCGAAGGCAAAAAAGGCCTCGCCGATGATTTTCTGCGTCTGTTCGTAACTCGACCAGGCGATGCCCAGCCTTTCATAGAAGGCCTTGGCGCCTTCATTGTCGGTGTCGACCGACAGCCTGAGATAGACGCCGCCGTCCTTCCGGCATTCCGCGGCCACGCACCGCAAAAGCCGCTCGCCGATCTTGCGGCCACGGAACCTGTCCTCGACATAGAGGTCCTGCACATAGACGCCGGGCCGCCCCATCCAGGTCGAAAAGATCGGGAAATACAGGCAAAGACCGGCGAATTCGCCGCCGACCTCGGCGATCAGGGTGGAGAAGGCCGGCTTTTCGCCGAAGCCGTAGCGGCGGAGATCATCTGAAGTGGACGTGATCTCCTGATGCGCGCCGATATGGCTGCCGAGTTTGAGAAGCGCGGCGTGGATGGTGTCGACGTCATCGATGGTGCCGGGACGGAGCGTAATCGCACTCACGACAGGTATGGCGCCAAGGCACCCCCCTCTGTCCTGCCGGACATCTCCCCCGCAAGGGGGGAGATTGGACGGCCGCCAGGCTTTCGCCAATCACAAACGTTCGAGCAGGAGCGGCGAGACTGAAGCTGCCGATCTCCCCCCTTGCGGGGGAGATGGCCGACAGGCCAGAGGGGGGTGTGACGAAACGCAATCATTTCAGATTGTCATCATCTCAAAACGCCACCCGGTCGCCGCCCTTCAGCGCCAGCATCTCACGCGCCTCGGTCGGCGTGGCGACCTCCAGCGACAGGCCGTCGAGGATGCCCCGGATGCGGCGCACCTGGTCGGCGTTGGATTTCGCCAACTGGCGGCCATCGTAGAGACTGTCTTCAAGCCCGACACGGACATTGCCGCCCATCGCAGCCGCGATCGAGATCAGCGGGATCTGCTGGCGGCCGGCAGCCAGCACCGAGAATTGGTAGCTATCGCCGAACAATTTGTCGGCGATGCGCTTCATGTGGATGAGATTGTCCGGATCGGCGCCGATGCCGCCAAGAATGCCTAGCACGAACTGGATGAACAGCGGTCCCGACACCAGCCCTCGGTCCCGGAAATGCGCCAGCGAATAGAGATGGCCGACATCGTAGCATTCGAATTCGAAGCGCGTGCCGCAACCCTTGCCGAGCCGCTCAAGCACGCCTTCCA
The DNA here is from genome assembly GCF_016756575.1 of Mesorhizobium sp. 131-3-5. Taxonomy (NCBI): domain Bacteria; kingdom Pseudomonadati; phylum Pseudomonadota; class Alphaproteobacteria; order Hyphomicrobiales; family Phyllobacteriaceae; genus Mesorhizobium; species Mesorhizobium sp. 131-3-5. Next base: position 4,702,684 of record NZ_AP023254.1, on the reverse strand, counting down.
TGTCGGCGAAGGTGTTCTTGAAAATGGTGTCGCGCGTCGCCTCCAGCAGCTTCGGCTCCCAGTCGTGCTGCCATTCCCGTGGCTTGTCGAGCATCGGGAACAGCGCGAAATTCATCGATCCCATATTGAGCGAGCACATTTCGGGCTCCGCTCGCAATGGGGCCGCCAATCGCTGGTCCAGGGTCATCAGGGAAGAGCCGCCGGTGGTGATGTTGATCACCGCATCGGTCGCCTGCTTGATGCGCGGCAGGAACTGCATGAAGACATCAGGATCGGCGGTCGGCCGGCCATCCCTGGGGTCGCGGGCGTGCAGATGCAGGATCGACGCGCCGGCTTCCGCTGCAGCAATGGCATCCGCCGCGATCTGGTCCGGCGTCACCGGCAGATAGGGCGACATGGACGGCGTGTGGACCGAGCCGGTGACGGCGCAGGTGATGATGACCTTTCGCGGCGCCATTCCTTTACCCCCGGCCTTCGACCGGCAGGTCGAGCTCTGATGCCAGAACCTCCAGCGAGTCGCCGATGATGGAGATGATCTCGCCGACCTGCTCGCTGGTGACGATCATCGGTGGCGCGACCATGAAATTGTCGCCGTCGACGCCGCCCTTGACCCGGCGGCCATAGATGATCAGCCCGCGCTCATAGGCGAGGTCGAGCAGACGCTGCGTGGCTTTCCTGCTCTGGTCGATCGGCCGCAGCGTTTCTGGATCGGCAACCATCTCGGCGCCGGTCAGTAGGCCCTTGCCGCGCACGTCGGCGATGAAGGGAAAGCGCTTCGCCAGTCCCTTCAGACCGTCCATCAGCACGCCTCCCATGGCGGCGGCATTGGCGATCAGGTCAAGCCGATCCATCTCGCCCAACACGGCAAGGCCGGCGGCGCAGGCCAGCGGATTGCCGGCATAGGTATGGCCATGCTGGAAGCCGCCGGAAGCCAGCAGCGGCTGCACCAGCCGCATCGGTGCCGCCAGCGCGCCGAGCGGCGCATAGCCCGAGCCCAGCCCCTTCGACAGCGCGACGATGTCAGGCTTGCAGTTCCAGTGGTCGCCGCCGAGGAATTTCCCGGTGCGGCCGGCGCCGCACATCACTTCGTCATGGATGAGCAGAATGCCGTAGCGGTCGCAGATTTCGCGAATGCGCGCATAGTAGCTGTCCGGCGCTACCAGCGCCGCGGTCGCCGCACCGCCGATAGGTTCCATGATGAAGGCGACGACGCTCTCCGGGCCTTCGGCCAGGATCTTCTCTTCCAGCATGTCGGCATAGCGGATGCCGCGCTGCTCCATCGAAAGGTTGTCGCGGTCGCGCCAGGCGGTAGGCGCCGGCACGGTCGGCATCACCCGCATCATCGGCGTAAAGTTCTCAGCCAGGGCGTCGTCGCCGGTGATCGAGAGCGAACCCAGCGTGCCGCCATGATAGGAGGGGAAGCGCGTGATCACCTTCCATCGGCTGGCCTGGCCGGTGGCAACGGCCCATTGCCGCGCCAATTTGATGCAGGATTCCGTCGCCTCCGAGCCGCCCGAGACGAAGAAGATGCGGTCCATGCCCTCCGGCAGCTTGGCCGCAAGCTCACGCGCAAGCTCTTCCGCCGGCTCGTTCTCGAAATGCAGCCGGTAGGCGAAGGTGGCGCGGTCCATCTGCCGCTTCATGGCGTCCAGCACATTGCGGTTGGAATGGCCGATATTGGCGACCATCGGCCCGCTCGATCCGTCGATGAAGCGGCGGCCGTCCTGCGTCCACATATAGATGCCCTCGGCGCGATCGATCAGCGGCCGGCGCAGGCTGGACAGATAGAACAGATGCGATTGGCGCCGGGCCTCGGTATCTCGAGCAGCGGTCTGGGTCTTCGACATGTCAGGACTTTCCAAGGTAGCGATCAAGGACATTTTGGGTGACGCGTTCGACCATCGGGTCTTGTCTTAGCAGGCCGGCGACCCATTCGCAGCTTCCGGCGTGGAACACCTCGCCCTTGCCGCGCGGAAAATTGACGATCATGCCGTTGCCGCGTTTGACTTTTTCGAGATTGGCGTCGCTCGCCTCGCCGAACAAAGTCTCGGCGGTGAAGCGGCCATCCTCGTCGGTCAAAAACTGGTCCTCGATCGGAATATCGGCGCTTTCCTCGACCTGGCTGGCCATGCCGACTGCAAGAACCTGTAAGCTATCCGGCGCTCCGCTGGTCGCGGTGGGGTAGGGCAGGCCGCCGCGGATTTCGAAGTCGAGCCCGTCGACCTCATAGCCATAGACATGGCTGTCGGCGCCGAGCAGGTCGCCATAGTAGATGCCGGTGCCGGCGAACGCCCAGTGTTCCGGCCGGTACACCGGAAAACCACGCACGCCGCGCGGCGCGCAGCCGCCCCAGCCGGCATAGACGCCGCGCGTCGCGTTGAGGCCGAAGGTTGCTGAACCCGGCCGGCCGATTTCCGGCGCTTCCCAGGAATTGGTGGCACGAGTGACGTCGCCGCCGCGGTAGGCGGGGTCCTCGGTCCGGGCACGATATTTGTAGCAGACCTGCCGCCCGCCTTCGTCCTCGAGCCGCGTCTGCCACATGAAATTGCCGGCGAAACGAGCCGCATGCCCGCCGCGCTCAACATAATTGTCGACCGCATCGCGCATTTCCCATGTCCAGTACTCGTCATGGCCCACGAAGACGGCGCAGTCGTAGCCGTCGAGAATGTCGGGCGAAAAATGCAGATCGTGCTGGCTGGCGAGATCGACATGATAGCCGGCCCGCTCGGCGAAGCGGAAGAAGTGGCTGTCGTAGCTCGCCCAGCCTGACGAGGCGTATTTCTTCGAATGGCCGGTGGCCAGCGCCCATTCCATATGCGGATACCGCGGCACGGTCTTCGGCGGCACGGCGACCTCCAGCGGCACGCGCGGCGCATCTTTGGGCAGCGCGACGAAGCCGCGGCACCAGGGGCGCTGCGTCGACACGATGGGCGAATACTGGTTGCGGTCCGGCCCGGTGATGCCCTGATAATGGTTGGAGCCGCCCCAGGTGTTGTAGGCAAGCCAGGTGCCCGTCGCCGCCACCTGCAGCACACGGCCTGGCTTCCTGCCGGGTTGGGGAGAGACGATGAAGAGATGGTGGCTGTGAATTGGCTTGCCGTCCCGACCATCGGCAATCAGCGTTATCCGATAGGCACCGGACGGCCAGTCGCTCCCGACACGGAATTCGAAGGACGCTTCCCAGCCGCAGCCCTCGGCCGAGCACTGGTCCGGGCTTTCCTGCCAGCGCGATGCAATGCCCGATTTCTCGAACAGTTTTGTCTCGCTGCCGCCGTCGCGGGTAATCGTCATGCTGAACGACGGCGCCGTCGAACTAACATGCAGCGCCACCGTCTCGCCGGCGCGATAGGAAAAGCGGTCCGAGTAGCACCAGATTTCGCCGCGCGCGCCATCCATGCCGGGCCATTCATAGTAATGGCCGCGCACCGCGTGGCGACGCTGCTCGGGCGTCAGCCCGAAATCGGGGAATTCGGTCGGCAGATGGGTCATGAACACCGGAAAGGATCGAAGGTCGCCATTTCGGCCATCTGCCGGCCAAGCGTCAAATGGAAACGATCGGGCCAGCAATTGCTTAGCCGCTCTTGGCCGCACAAGGCAAAGCGACTATTTCAGGCGAGGCGGTATGTTCCGCCCGGGGAGCCAGCATGCTCAGAGTGCAAAAGGTCAAGGTCGACGACATCTACGTGCCGACCGCGCGCAAGAAGACATTGCACCCCGAGACCGTCCGCCATCTGGCCGAGGACATATTGGAGAACGGCATGAAGACGCCGATCCAGGTCCGCCACGATGGCAAGCGCCATATCCTTGTCGAAGGCCTGCACCGGCTGGAAGCGGCCAAGTGGCTCGGCGAGACCGAGATCGACGCCTACCTGGTGCAAGCCAAGCGCCATTGACTCCTCCTTCGTCCTCTCAGCATTGAAAGCCTGCCGGTAATTTTCACTGGGCTTTGTCGGGTTGCGTTCTGTCGGCTCGTCCTTGGGACGGAAGCCAGATCAAACGCAGGAGACCGCCTTGACCACCAAGCTCGACATCGCCCCCGCCAATGACCGCGAACTGGTTCTCGCCCGCATCATCGATGCGCCGCGCGAGAACGTCTATCGCTGCTGGACCGACACCAGGCTTTTGACGCAATGGTTCGCCCCGAAGCCTTGGACGACGCCGCGCGCCGAAATGGATGTGCGCACGGGCGGTTCGAGCCTTGTCGTCATGGCCGGCCCCGACGGCAATGAATTTCCGAACCCCGGGGTGTTCCTGGAAGTCATTCCGGGCAAGAAGATCATCTTCACCGATGCCTACACTCAGGCATGGGAGCCTTCGGAAAAGCCGTTCATGACCGTCGTGCTGACCTTTGAGGACGAAGGCGAGGGCCGGACCCGCTACATCGCGCGCGTCCGCCACTGGAGTGTCGCCGGCCGCGAACAGCACGAGCAGATGGGTTTTCACGCGGGCTGGGGCCAGTGCACCGACCAGCTCGAAGAGCTCGCCAAGACGCTTTGACGCCAACGCACGGAGGAGATCGATATGCCCAAGACCTTGCTTTTCGCTATTCTCGCTTCGGTCGCAGCGCTTCTCAGCTGTCCGAGCACCACAAATGCCGAGGAGGCAAAACCTGCCATGACCACCGAAACGAAATTGGCGAAACCCGAAAAATCCGGCCTGCTGCCGGTCAACGGCCTGAATTACTACTACGCCGTTTACGGCAAGGGCGAACCGCTGCTTCTCCTGCATGGCGGTCTCGGCTCCATCGACATGTTCGCCCCGATCCTGCCCAAGCTCGCCGAAAACCGCACCGTGATCGGCATCGACCTGCAGGGACATGGCCGCACCGCGCTCGGCGACCGGCCGTTCAGCCTGGAGGCGATCGGCGACGACATGGCCGATATCGTCAAGGCGCTCGGTTATCGCCAGGTGGACGTGATGGGCTATTCGCTGGGCGGCGGTGTCGCCTTCCGCATGGCGGTCCAGCATCCCGAGACCGTGCGCCGGCTTGTGTTGGTTTCGACCGGGTATGCCGCCGACGGCTTCTATGACGAGATGCGCCCGCAACAGGCGCAGGTGAGCGCGGCGGCGGCCGAATTCATGAAGGACACGCCGATGTATAAATCCTACGTCGCGGAGGCGCCGCACCCGGAGGATTTTCCGAAACTGCTCGATGCGCTCGGCAATTTCATGCGCCAGGACTACGATTTCTCGGCCGATGTTCCCAAGCTGAAGATGCCGGTCATGCTGGCCTATGGCGACAGCGACATGTACAAGCCCGAGCACGAGATCAAGTTCTACCAGATGCTCGGCGGCGGGCTGAAGGACGCCGGCTGGATGCGCGAGAACCTGTCGCAGAATCGCCTGGCAATCCTGCCCAACCGCACGCACTACGACGTCTTCTTTGCTCCCGAACTGACAGCCGCCGCTTTGCCGTTCCTCAACGGCGAGACCAAGGTGAAGAGCTGGGACGAGGTGGTTAGCGAAACGGAATGACAGCATGCCATTCCCGCCGGCTGTCTCGAGAGGGATGGCCGGCGGATTGTCTAAGAAGCTTTTGCCCGACGCGGCTGCCTGAGATGCTTGATGCCGCTCATCTCGACGAAATTCGTGGCCGCCTCCCAGAGATAGTCGCCGTAGAGAAACGGCTCGAAGGGCTCGGCGCCGCTCAGCGGCAGCGGCGCGATCTCGGCGTCGACACGCGGTCATAGAAAAACGGGATCGAGAACCGCGCCGTCTTCGGTGCGATCACCCGGTGCCGCGTCGCCCGCACACGCCCGCCGGTCCAGCACTCCAGCAACTGGCCGAAATTGACCGCCAGCGTGCCGTTGGCGGGCGGCACGTCGATCCATTCGCCGGCGAGGTTTTTGGCCTGCAAGCCCTCGACGCCGTCCTGCGCCAGCAAGGTGACGAAACCGGAATCGGCATGCTCGCGGCCGATGATGGTACGGGTCTCCCCTTTGTGGATCACCGAGAAGTCAGGCCCGCTGATATCGATGCCGGCATTGCCATCACGCAGCGGGTAGCGGATCAGGCGCAGCGTCGAGATGCCATGCTCGAAATACGGATCGAAGATCGTTTCCGGCAGGCCAAGCCCGCGCGCGATCGACCGCATCAGCGCGTTGCCGACCGTCTCCATCACGCGGTAATAGTCCGCCGCTGCCGCGCGCCAACCAGGCAAGATATCTTCAGCTGGCACCGGCGTCGGCTCGCACAGCGGATCGTCGGAGGCCGAAACGCCGGCTGCATCGGCGATATCCGGCCCCATGTCGATGCCTTCCTTGTAGGAGACGGCTGTCGGCTGCAGCGGAAACCAGCCGCGATAGACATTCTTGCTGGTGCGGTCGAAATTCCAGCGCAGCAATTTCTGCTTCTCGGTGTCGGGAAGAGCGAAGATGCGCAGCAATTGCGCCCGGCGTTCCGGCATCAGCCAGGCGTGTCCGGGAAAATCCCGAACCGCCATGAAGCCTATTCCGGACGCGGCGGCCATGATGCTGATGTCGACGCGGTCGCGGCCGGGCGAGGGCGGCCCGAACAGATCCGCAATGCCGATGGTTTCGATGTCTTGCGTCACGGCTCCACCCGCATCACGGTAATCGATGAAATTGTATCAAAGCTTTTCAATTGACCCAATCCGTCCCGCCATTTACCTCGGCCGTACACTCTCGTCATGGATCACGGTGATGGCTAAACATCAGGGCGGGTGCCTGTGCGGAGCGGTGCGCTACAGCACCGACGCGGCGCCTATCAACGAACGCATCTGCCATTGCCGGCTTTGCCAGAAGGCGATCGGCGCCGCATTCAACGCCCGCGTTCTGTTTCGCATCGATGATGTGACCATCGAGGGGCCGCTGGCGACAGTGAACACCTCGCCCGATCTCAAACGCGGTTTTTGCCCGAGCTGCGGCACGACGATGTTTTCGCGCCGCGATTCCGCCGGCATCATCGGCATCACCACCGGCTCGCTCGACGACCCCACTTTCTTCAGGCCGCAGATGCATATTTTCACCGCCTCGAAACAGCCCTGGGTGGTGCTCGACGACGGCCTGCCGCAATATGAAGGCGCTCCGCCGCCAGGCTAGGTCTTCCTTCTCCCGCAAAGTGAAAGGGAAGGTGAGACCATGACCAAAAATTGATCCAAATCATCACGCGATAGCCGGCAAAACGTCATTGGCGGGCCATCATTGTCTTCTTATCTATGCTGCGCGGGCCGGCATCGAGGAGACGACGGATGAACGACAGCATCAGCACCCTGGACGAGCTTTTGAGCGATCCGATGGTCCTGCTTGTCATGGAGCGCGACCGTGTGCGCCCGGAACAGGTGCGCATGCTGCTCGAACGGGTTCGCAGCCGGGCGCCCGATGACGCACGCTCCGATCAGCCGGTCGTTCCGCCGGCCCATATAGTGGCCAGAAGTTGCTTCCAGCAATGGCTGCGCAGCTAGGCGCGGTCAGTTGGAGCTAGGCGGCAAATAGCTGTAATGGCTGCGGAAATAGGCAATCCTGAAGCCCAGGCGTGCGTAGTTGCGATAGGCCGGACCGTCGCGTTCCTCGTGCGGTGCCTCGATGTCGGCGACGAACAGTTTCGCGCCGGCCGCAATGCCGTCGCGCACCAGCGCTTCTCCAAGCACCGCGTCGAGATCGAAGCTCGGCGCCATGATGCCCGGCACCGGCGCTTCGATGCCGCTCCAGGCCGCGCCGTCGGCGCCGATGAACAGCGAGCGCACCGCCGCCACTGCGCTATCCCTTTTGGCCATGTAGTGATGCCAGCCCTGTCGGCCGACCAGAGCCAGCAGCCAGGGTGAGGTGGGCAGCCGGTAGCTTTTGTCGATGAAGCCGGCCCATTCGCTTGCCGATGCCTTCGTCACGCGTTCGACCGAAACCCCATCAACCGTGAAGAGCGGCTCGGACGACAGCGGTTCGGCCTCGCGGTAGATCCGCTCCCAGCCGCCCTGGCGCTGCAGGCCGCGTGCCTCGAGCCAGCATCTGAGGCGTGAGGGTTCGCTGTGTGGATTGACATAGAACCAGGGCCGCGAAATGCCGGCGGCGCGGTAGTGCGCCAGCAGCGCGTCGAGCTGGCTTTCGGAGGCCGGGCTGTCGACGCCGAAATTCTTCACGCAGTTGAAATGGACGAACGGGATCGTGGTGCAGGTGGTCCAGGCGAGGTCGCCTTCTCCCGCTATCGAAAGGCTCTGCCTTGCGGCGAAATCGGCCGGCGCGGCGGCATAGAGGTCGAGCCAGGCGTTCACCTCGGCGCGCTCGATAATACGGCTGAGGTCGCGCGAGACATCCTCGATCGCGATGGCTGGCGAGTGCGGTTCGGGCAAGGGCTGTAATTCTGACAGGGCGGTCAGCATGGCTCTCCTCCGTCATTTAACTTACAGTGTAAGATTAGCGGAGAATAATATGAACGGGCGGCTTGTCAAGCGGCGCCTTACAAATCCGTAAATAGGATTCCGCGCATCGCGAGTCTATTGCTCGCGCGGATCGCTCTTCAAGATTCTCCGACGGAAAGGCTCGACATGGCTGACATCTGCACCCAGGGCCTGGATACGGGCTTTGTCGGCCTGGGATATGCCAAGGTCGCCTTTCTCGGCCTGGTGCAAGGCATCACCGAATTGCTGCCGATTTCCTCGACCGCCCATATGCGCATAGTCCCGGCGGTACTTGGCTGGCAGGACCCGGGCTCCGCCTTCTCCGCCGCCATGCAGCTTGCCGCCCTTGCCGCCGTGATCAGTTATTTCTGGGGCGATGTCAGGGATCTCCTGTTCGGCTCGCTCGACGCGCTCACGCGGCGCGATTTTTCCGACCGGCATTTCCGGCTGGCGTCCTGGATCGTGCTGGCGACGATCCCGATCGTCATTGCCGGCGTCGCGCTATCGGGTGTTCTCAATGCTTGCAATTCGCCGCTGCGCAGCCTGGGCGTGATCGGCTGGTCGTGCATCGCCATGGCGATCCTGCTGGCTCTGGCCGAGATTTTCGCCCGCCACAAGCGCACTATCGCAGAAGCGTCGCTCGCCGATGCGCTGCTTGTCGGCGTCGCCCAGATCGGCGCGCTGATCCCCGGCGTCTCGCGCTCGGGCTCGACCCTGACGGCGGCGCTGGGGCTCGGCTTCAAGCGGGCCGAGGCGGCGCGCTTCTCGTTCCTGCTCGGGCTGCCGGCGATCGCGCTTGCCGGTCTCAAGGAACTGTGGGAGCTGCACAAGGTTCATCTCGACGCCCATGGCTGGTCGGTTCTTGCCACCGGGTTGGTCGTCGCCTCGATCTCCGCCTTCTTTGCCATCTGGGGCCTGATGCGGGTGCTGGAACGCTTCTCCGCCTGGCCTTTCGTCATCTATCGCGGCCTGCTCGGCGTCGTCCTGTTGCTCGGCCTTGCGATGGGATGGCTGGCTTAGCGGGCCTAGTGTTGCGCGCCGGCAACCACTTTAGCGCATGAGTCGATCCCTCGCAGATGTGATCGCTAGGGTTGATTGACTTCGGAATGTAACCGCCCTTAACATTCTGTTAACAAAACAGATGGGTGGGGCCGGATGGCATCCTCGATGGGTTGGCGCCGCAAGGCGAAGGGGCTGGCGGTTGCCGCGGCCGTTTTTTGTTCGGTGGCGGGTTCGGCCTATGCCGCGCCTGCCTCCATGGTTGTCGGCGGCTCGACCTCCCAGCCGATCGGCCACTATGATTTTTGCAAGATCCATGTCACCGAATGCTCGATCCGCTCGCCAGACAGCGTGCCGGAACGCCTGACCAGCAAGCTGCTGCACGATATCTCGGCGGTGAACCTCTCGGTCAACACGCGCGTCAAGCCGATGAGCGACATGGACAATTACGGCAAGGACGAGTGGTGGGCCTATCCGGACAACGGTTTTGGCGACTGCGAGGATTACGCGCTGGAAAAGCGGCGTGAGCTCAACAGCCTGGGCATTGCCATAGCCAATCTTTTGATGACGGTGGTTCGCAAGCCTGATGGCGAGGGTCACGCCGTGCTGACGGTGCGTACCGACAAGGGCGACTTCATCCTCGACAATCTGACCGACAAGGTCCGCCTTTGGAACCAGACGAGCTATCGCTACCTGAAGCGTCAGGCGAGCGACAACACCGGGCACTGGGTCTCCATTCTGGGTGGCGACGAACAGCTGGTCAGCGCCGTCAAATAGTCGGGTCGGCTCCGCCGCGTCCGAGCTTGAGCCTCGATCCGATCCTTTGGTGCCGGTCTTCCATCGTGCCGGCAAGTGGTGATAACCACGACAGCTGATTGAAGCTGGCATCCGCAGGCGCATGGATTTTCTGACACTTCTGAACTCGGCGCCCCTGCTTGCAGGCCTGGTCAAAGCCGTGCTGCCGCAGGCCGTCGCCGGCACGATGGCATTCAGCCAATGGTTCGTGTCGCTGCCGCCGTGCCGCGACTTCGCCTTCGAGGCGACCAGCTATCTCGTCTGCGAGGTCGATCCGAAGCTGTATTCGATCGAGCTGTTCTGGAAGGATCCGGCCGGCAAGCCATTTCAGTCGCTGCACAATCTCGACGCTGCCCAGCGCGCGGCCGGCCGCACCATGCTGTTCGCCGTCAACGCCGGCATGTATCATCCGGACCTCAGGCCGGTTGGCCTCTATGTCGAGCGTGGCCAGGAAATGGCCGGCGTGAAGACGGGATCGGGAAGCGGCAATTTTTCGCTGCAGCCGAATGGCATCTTCTACGTCAGCGGCGGCAAGGCAGCGGTCCGGGCGACCAGGGACTTCGTCAGGAACCGGCCGTCCACCGACTATGCCACGCAATCGGGACCGATGCTGGTGGTCGACGGCCAGCTCCATCCGAAATTCCAGTCCGACGGCACCTCGCGCAAGACCCGCGACGGCGTCGGGGTGCGCAAGGACGGCGTCGCGGTCTTTGCAATTTCGAACGGCAGTGTGAATTTCCATGCATTCGCCCGGCTGTTCCGCGATGCACTCGACTGCGACAATGCGCTGTTTCTCGACGGCACGATATCGAGCCTGTTCGCGCCTGCCATCGGCCGCAACGACGACTACTGGAATCTGGGGCCGATGATTGGTGTGTTCAGGAAGCGCGGCTAGGCGCGGGCGGTTCGTCTGCTCCGGAGCTTGAGCGCGATCACTGCTATGATGATCAGGGCGACCACGCCGATCGCCGCCAGCCCGAACAGGCTCGTCACGTCGAGTTCGGGGATGCTGCCGGCGCCCTTGGCAACGAGCCAACCCGGCGACAGCACGATCGGCGCCCAGATGATCGCCGACAGGATGTTGGCGATCTGGAAGCGGCGCCGGTGCATGCCCATCATGCCGGCGACCAGCGGTACGGTGGCGCGGACCGGGCCGAAGAAACGGCCGACGAAAACCGCTGCAAAGCCATAACGATGGAAGAACAGCCGCGCCCTGGCGACCTCGCGGCGGTAACGGTTGAGCGGCCATTTGTGGACGACGCCGCGCCCCAGCCATCTGCCGAGAAAGTAGGAGATGGTATCGCCCAGCGCCGCCCCGATCATCGCGGCAAGAAGGACCGGCAAAGGCTGGACGATGCCGGCCCCGACCAGGCCGCCGACGATGATGAGCACCGTAGTGCCGGGCAGGAGGATGCCGACCAGCACGAGCGACTCGCCGAAGGCCAGCAGCCCGACCACGAGGCCGGCCCATGCCTGATGGTTCTCGATGAAACAAACGCTCTGGTCGATGAACGCCTGCACGCAAGCTCCTGTTTAAAAGCGTTTCTCAGCTGCCACTGTCGAGCAGGCTTCTGAGTTCGTCGAGCTTGTCATTGACGAGCCAGCCGTAATAGTTCTCGACCGGCAATTTGCGGCCCTTGCCGCCGGCAAGCGCCGCGTGCAGGTTGGCCGCCCGCTGCCGGGGCTGGCCGACATTGTAGAGCGTGGCGGTGATGCCTGGATTGCCCGAGATGTCGAAGCCCTGTTCCTTGTAGGCGTCGATGGCGTCGCGCACGATCGCGGCGATGTAGACGATGCTGCGGTCGGGATCCATGACATCGCGATAGATCGCCTGCGGATGATCCGGCGTCAGCCTGTCATAGCCGCTCACCTTGTTGACCAGATCGGTCACCTCGAGCGCGGTCAGCGGGCTGATCTGGCCGAGGCCGAATGTCTGGCCGGCGAAGAAGGGCTGGAAGAAGGCCTGCTGGAAGGTCATCGCGTCATAAGTGACGCCGTCGACCGTCTTGCCGCGGAAATGGTCGACCCACACTTTGTCGCGGCAGCTCCACAGGGAGGCACTGTCTTTCGCCTCGGCGCAGGCCGCGAATTCCGGCCGCTGGACAAAGGTCTGCACCGGCACCCCCTTGTAGCGGAAGGCAAAGTCGAGGCCGGAATAGGACAGCGCCTTCACATAGTAGGTCTGGACCGAGCCGACGGCCGTCACATTGTAGGTGTGTTCGCCGACCAGCGCGCCGACGATATGGATAGGGTCGATATCGTAGGCCGCCGCGACCTGCTTGATATGCGCTACCAGCTTCTTCTCGCGCTTCAGCAGCGCGACGATCTTCTCGTATTTTTCCGCATAGGTGGTCTTGAAGGCGCGGGTTCGCGTCGCCGATGCATCCGGGATCGGCGGCTGCGTCTCGGAGCGATTGCCAGGGGGAACGACGATCAGCGGGCTGGCATGCGCGGCCTCGGCCAGCAGGGCGCCGCCGCAGGAGAGGGCCGCGAGCAGGGGGACCAGGAGAAGCCGCTGCAACGCAATCATTGGGCGCCTTTTGTAAAAATCGTGGAAAATGCCTGCGGCAAACACCGCCTTCCGTCTCAACAGCCACATCATGGCACTGTCAAGGCTGGGCCGGCGGCGTCGACGGCGAATGTCTGAAACGGGTCACAGTCATGGTAAAAAACTTGATTCAAACTTTATTGGTAATTTCTCGTTCATAACTGGCCCGGTTGTCCGTCGGCCGTTGCCTTCGGTCTGTTGTGTTTTGAGTACAGGTCCAGATGCGGTTATCAGGCGCCATCAGTTTCGTGATCGCATCGCTGTGCCTCGCCGGCTGCTCTTCGACATCGGGCATGGACGCGCTCGACGTGCAGAAGCCCTCGAATGAGACCACCAGTTCGGTGGTGCGGCCAAGCGCACCGATCGGATCCGTTCCGGTGAGTAAAGCCGGCAATGCGCGTAAGCTGGCCGAGACCGCGCCCGAGGACGGTCCTGATCGGCCCTTTGGACTGGCGGAGGAAGAAACCGTGGCGCTTTCGGCGCCCGAACTGCCGGACAATGTCGATCCGCCCATTGAACCCGCGGCCTTGGTGTCGCCGCCGAAACTCTTGTCGCGCGCTGCACCGGCGATGCTTGCCGGGCCGGTCACGCGCTACGGTTTTCGCGATGCCAAGCCGATCAATTTCGGCCGGGCCTCGCCCCGGCACCTTGCCGTGCACGGGGTCGACGTGTCGCGCTGGCAAGGCGACGTGAACTGGGAGAAGCTGCGCACCCAGGGCGCCAACTTCGCCTACATCAAGGCGACCGACGGCGGCGACCATCTCGATCCGATGTTCATGAGGAACTGGCGCAATGCCGATGCCGCCGGGCTGAAGCGCGGCGCCTATCATTTCTTCTACTGGTGCCGCACCGCCGGCGAGCAGGCCGACTGGTTCACCCGCAACGTGCCGAAGGTCGATGGCGCGCTCCCGCCGGTGATCGACGTCGAATGGAATGGCGATTCCAGCTGCAAGCGGCGCCCATCACGGGAAAAGGTGCTGGAGAAGATGCAGGTGTTCATGGACAAGCTTGAACGCCACTACGGTCAGCGCCCGATCATCTATACCTCCCCCGATTTCTATCGCGACAACCTCCAGGGCGCTTTCCTCGACTACCCGTTCTGGCTGCGCGCGGTGGCGCGGCACCCGTCAAAGGTCTATCCCGGCCGCAAATGGCTCTTCTGGCAGTATTCCGGATCCGGCCTGTCGCACGGTGTGACCGGCCGCATCGACCTCAACGTCTTCCATGGCGACGAGCGGCAATGGCGCGCCTGGGCCGGCGGCGGCGGCCGTCAGATGATGGCCGACGCGGATTAGGGTTCGCGTCGCCATTCGTTCAGGTCTTGCCGTCTATTGGAGCTGATTGCTCCCGTCATTCCTTTCCTCGCTCAGCCGCAGCTTTCTCCGCAGCGCCATGATCTCGGCAATCGCGGCATCGATCATGGTGAGAAGCGTAATCGTATCGTGCTGGGTGGGATCGGCTCTGACGTAGGCGAGCTGGTTGACGATGTCGGTGTCGTCCTCGTTTTCGTCGCTCATGACCGCTTTCCGGTTGTTATCATCCAGACGTTCTCATTCGATCCGATCCGCCGTCAAATTGCACCTATATCACTTCGTCGTGTGAATGGTCGCCCGACCGCCCATCCAACCGGTCCGACTGCCTTATTTTGGACGACGGCGACGCGATTCGTCGAAGGTGGCAAAAGCCAGAACCGCGGAAAATGATGCGAAGCTGAACAGGACTGCGGCGATAACCATGAGGTCGTAAGTCGACACGTTCGTTCTCCCTGGGATGATAGCCAAGGAGAAAGGAGACAGCACGGGCGATGCGTCCGCGTTGATCTGGATCAACCGACCGGCCGATGCCGGCGCCGTGCGCAACAGGGGGCGACTGTGGCCGAGGCGGCGGCTGGCGGGGCGAGATGTATGTCGTCCCTTCGTCATCCTCGGCTCTATCGGGGCTGCCGCGCCCTAGGAGGAAGCCGCGGGTTCGTTGATCATTGCCTCGATGTTGTAGCCATCGGGGTCGAGCACGAAGCAGGCGTAGTAATTCTCCACATAATCGGGACGCGGGCCGGGCGCGCCATTGTCTTGGGCGCCGGCTGCCAGCGTCGACTGGTGGAACGCATCGACTTCTGCCTTGCTGCCGACGCGGAAGGCAACATGCAGATGGGTGAGCGGCGGCGCCTCGCCGGTTCGCTGGATCTCGAACAGGCAGCCATTGCCAACATCGAAGGCCCAGAACACGCCCTCCTTGCCGAAGGACAGGCGATAGCCCAGGGGCACGAAAGCGCGTTCGTAGAAGAGCTTGCTCTTCTCCAGGTCAGCCACTTCGATGGTTATGTGATCGATCATCTGGTCCTCTGTTGCGAGTGAACCCCGTAGGCCTATGTCTGGCGCGCTTCCTGTTCTCGAATGTCCGCGGTCTGGGCCAGCACCCAATCCCTGAACACCTTGATCTTCGGGACGTTGCGGCGGCTTTCCAGGTGAACCAGCCAATAGCCGTCGCCGTCGGACCCGACGATGTCAAAAGGCTTCATCAACTGCCCCTTGGCCAACAGCGCGCTGTAGAGGTTTTGCGTGAGGATTGCAGCGCCCTTGTCGGTCAGTGCAGCCATGGCGTCATAGGCCTGCCCGCCAAGCGCCGGACCAGGGATGACCCGAGCGGGATCGAAGGGCACGCCGGCTGCTTCGAACCAGATTTTCCACCAGGGATCGTTGGGGCCGCACAGCGCCACCTTGTAAAGATCCTCTGGGTGGCAGATACCGCCGACGCTCTCGGCCAGTTTTGGACTGAGCATGGGCGTGTAATCCGCCTTGAACAGATAGTGGGCGGTCAGGCCGGGCCATTTGCCGGTGCCGGTCCGGATCCCGATATCCATGGCCTCGCGCCCGAAATCGACCAGCCGGGACGATGTATCAACCTTCACGGCGAGGTCCGGATGCATCAGTTGGAATGTTCCGAGCCAGACGGCCAGCCAGTTCGATGCAAATGTCCCCATGGTCGTCACCGACAGCACGCCGGTCGCTCCGCCCTTTGTGGCGACCCACGCATCGGCCAGGGCCGAGAACGCGCCCGATGCATGCGGTGCCAGCTGCTGTCCGGCCTCGGTCAAGGCGATCTGCCTTGTTTTTCTTATGAAAAGCGGCGTTCCGGCGCGCTCCTCCAGAACCTTGATCTGATAGCTGGCCGCCGACTGGGTCATGCCGAGCTCTTCGGCCGCCTTGGTGAAGCTGCCCAGTCTAGCTGCGGCTTCAAAGACCCGGATAGCCCCTAGTGGTGGTAGCTCCCAACTCATGATGCATCAATCCTCCTGATGCATGGTACGCGACGTTCGATTGGAATCCAAGGCCGCGACCAGGCATGATCTGGTCATCAACCCGAACCCGAAAGGACCACGGCAATGACCACCACCCTCTACAGCACGCTTCGTCGTCCGATGCTTGAGCTCTTCACCGTGCCGTTCAGGTCCCGCAGGCGCGGCCTGCTTGACCAGCGTTCGCTGTCGGATCATTTCCTGCGCGACATCGGCGTCCTCGACGGCCACGTGCCTCCCGGCACCCTTCGCTGAAGAAGCGTTTTTGACTCACATGGACGCAAGGGAGGGCAAGATGGATGTGTCGTCGCAGGCTCTGGCGAAGAGCCGTCAAACGATCAGTGCCTATGAGGACTATGCGGAACGCTACGATGCCATCGTGCGGCATGTTCCCAACGAGAGAGAGCAGGCATCGCTGAAGCGGCTTGTGGCGATTGCAGGCACTGCCGGCCAGATTCTGGAAGTCGGGTCCGGAGCGGGCTACGATGCGGACTTTCTGGAGGGCCTGGGCGTCAAGGTTCGGCGCACCGACGCGACAAAACGGTTTCTCGAGCTGCAGGCCGCGCGTGGCAAGCATGGTGAGCTTCTCGATCTCCTCACCGACGATCTCGGCGGCCCCTATGATGCCGTCCTGGCGCTCGCCGTCCTGATCCATGTACCGCGCGACCAGACCGACCAGGTGCTTGCCAAGATAGCCCGGTCGCTGCGGCCAGGCGGCGCCTTGCTCGTATCGATGCGCAATGGCGACGGCGAGACATCAGGCAACTACCATACGGTCTTGTGGCGCAGGGACGACTTCGCCGCCCGTCTCGAAGCCGCCGGGCTGATACTTCTCAGGGACGATTTCAACATTGGCCGCAACACCGAGGAATGGAACACCTTCCTGGCTGTGAAGCCGGCATGAAGGGATCTTGTCCTTCTCCCGCAAGGAGAATGAGAGGGCGCGCGTTACGCCCGGTCGCTCATCTCTCGACTTTGCGAATAAGCGAGACATTGCCGCCGTGGTGCTGTCTAGTGCCTGTTCCTGCACTCCGGGGGGATCAGGGTGGAGCTGGAACTCAAATTTCTGCTTGTCGGCTTTGCCTGCGCGGTCTCCGGCATGCTGTCGCTCATCACGTTCGTGAAATGGCGAGAGGTGCAAGCGCTCAGCCGCTGGTTGCCGACGCCGGGAAAGATCATCTCGTCGCGCGTCGAGGCGCGTGAGGTCAGAAGCTCGGGCGCTGGTTCGGACAGCACCGATACCACGGAGATGCGGAATTTCCCGGCCATCACCTTCGAATACAAGGTCGGCGGCAGGAAATTTCAAAGCTCGCGCTACAGCGTGAAGGAGAATTTGGGGAACTTCGAGGTCCGCGAAACCCTTGCGCAGTTTCCCCGCGGCGCGGAGGTGGCCGTCTTTTACAATCCGGCCGATCCGAGCAAGGCCGTGATCGAGCGCACCATGCCGGACGGCGCCTTCAAGTTCATGTTCCAGCTCTCGGCCGGGTTGGTGATCGGCACGGCGGTTCTGGTGTTTTCCATCGGCGGCGTGCTCGAGGCGATCCGGCCGCATCTGCCCAAACCGCAGAATCTCGGTGCCGCGGCATTGCTGCTGTTCATGGGCCTGTTCGCGCTACGCATGGGCTTTGCCCAGAAATCGCTTGCCGAGCAGGCGGCAAAATGGCCGGTCGCCGCCGGCCGCGTTGAGTCCTCAGGTCTGCAGGCGCTGCGAAACTATAGCAGCTATCGACGCTGGCGCACCGTGTTCAAATCCCGCATCGTCTACAGCTATGGCGTCGCCGGCCAGCGCTACAGCGCCGACCGCGTCACCTTCGGCGCCACGGTCACGGCTTCGCTGCCCGGCCTCGTCGGCGGTCAGGCGCAAAACTATGTCGAGGGCAGCAAGGTCGACGTGCATTATGACCCCGCCAATCCTGGCTCGGCGGTGCTCGAATGCCGGGTGCGCGGGCTCTGGCTGCTGTGGGTCTGTGCGGCAGGATTTCTCGGCGGCGCTGCCTTTCTGGTCGGGCTGGTGTGAGGACAGGCTTTTGGCTTCCACAACGCTTTCCCGGAGATATCCTGTGATCCTTCGCAAACTGGCTTTCGTTTTCCTGGGCCTGCTCGGCCCGATCCAGATGGCGAATGCCAAGGAATGCCTGCTGAGCCACGCCACCTACCGCGAGCCGCGCTCGGGCGCTGTCCTACAATTCCGGCCACTGGACAATGAGCCGGCGGCGCTGACGGCGCAGGTGTTCTCGCTGAGCGTGCCCAACACCGACAATAACCTGCCGGCCGACATCACCTGGACCAACGGCAAGAATTCCTTTCCGCTCGGCACCATCCGCCACGCCTGCACCGACGACGATCGCGAAGCGGGCCTGCAGGATGGCAGCGGACTGTGCAGGATATGGGAAGGTCAGGTCTATGCCTTGACCGGCGGCGGGGCCGAACAGTTGAATTCGCGCGAAGCGACACCGGCGCCGAAAGGGCTGCTGTTGCCCGATTTCGGTGTGGCTTTCACCGAATGGGCCGATTTCGCCAACGCCAATCCGGACGGCTCGGCCTGGGATGCCTTCACTCTGACAGGATGCGGCGATGGCTAGCGCCGTGAGATCGATCAGTTCGCGTTGCGTGCAGGCGCCTAGAACAGTGCTCCTGCAGCCGCCGACCCACCTCCTGGCCCGCCCCCGGAGGTTACGCTAAGTCCGCGCCACTGGGCGGTTCCTTCTGGCGTACGCGGATCCAGCTGATGCGATGTGATCGATGGCGGACGTCAAACCGCGGATAAGCGGCTTGCGTAGCGGCGTTTCGACAAAACGCCAGATCAAGAAGGAGGCAAGGAGCACCGCGAGCAAAACGACAAAGAACGCAACGTTCTTGCCGATTAATGGGGCCAGTGCGTTGAGAGAGAGATAACCTATGTACTGGTGCAAAAGATAAAGTGGGTAAGTCAATCCGCCGAGCATCAGAACGGTTTTCGAAGGCGCCACAAGGGAGCGGATCAGGAGTGCACCTGCGAAAATCCCAAAGACAAATCCATTGGCGACCAAGAGAGCGGGATAGGGAATGGCCATTCCGTAATGCTCCTGCATCCAGCCCTGATTGAATGTGATCGTCTGGCACGACAACAGGAAGGCTGCGACAAGAAGGATGAGCGCCGCCGGCGAACGACCTTTTGCGACGACCTGTTGGGCCAAAATACCGACGGCAAAAAAAGGCGCATAGCTTGTGATAAGCAAAATTCGTATCGCCGTGTTCCCGAAGAAGAGCTCATTTCCTGCCGAAATCACGAGCCAGATGGCAACGATCGCCAACTTCCAACGCTGGAAGGCACCCGCAAAAATAAGCGCCGCAACCCAGCCATAGAATACGATCTCGAGCATGATCGACCAATAGACACCATCCATGGACGGCCTGCCGAATGCGCGGGCGAACATGGAAAGATTGGCGACATAGGTCGAAAAATTCGTCGGAAATCTAGGGTTGTTGGCGATTGAGAGAGCGACAAACGTCAATGTCATGCAGAGCAGAAATCCAGG
Source organism: Mesorhizobium sp. 131-3-5 (assembly GCF_016756575.1). Lineage (NCBI taxonomy): Bacteria > Pseudomonadati > Pseudomonadota > Alphaproteobacteria > Hyphomicrobiales > Phyllobacteriaceae > Mesorhizobium > Mesorhizobium sp. 131-3-5. Next base: position 4,683,176 of record NZ_AP023254.1, on the reverse strand, counting down.
ATAGAGCCGCACGAAGCGCGCGACGGCGAAATCCTGCCACTTTCGCCCCTCAGCCGACCACGTGATGACAAAACCGCTGATCAGGAAAAACAGGCTGACACCGAGATAGCCATAGATGGCAAACGGGGCAGCCGCAGGATATCCAGCGTCGATATCTCCGGTAATCGGCCCCCGATAAAGGTAGTGAAAGCACACAACCGCCAAGGCTGCGATCAATCGCAGAAGGTCGAGTGATGCCAGGCGCGATGAGTTGGTGTTGCCAACCATTTCCATTGCCCCTCTTCGCCATACAGGACCCTTTGACCCTGACCAAAAGCCTGGTCCCAAGGCTTCAGCGTCACAGAGAGAGGTCTATCGAGCGCGTATCGATAGTGCTTGTCGCTTCGGGCTAAATCATCGTGCGTTTGCATGAGTTCGGCCCCGCCAGAACGGGACTGAAGGTTCACAACGCTCTCAGAATAAAATGCGCGTGACGATATCACCGTGACCACTTGAAGCCGATCAGGGCCAGGGTAAGAACCAATACCGTGCCGGCTCTTGACCGCGCGCATGTTCAACAATGTCAACAACGCATAGACCAGCCCAGGCAAGGTCTTCAGCCGCTTTCGGATGTAGACCGCCATTGCAACGTTCCATACAACCGGAGCAAGCGCGAGCCCTATCGCGGCACCCAATGGGCCGTAGATCTGTATCCCGATAACGCAGCCGATGACGCCAATAGCCGCGCCCACCATCATCGTCCCAGCGGCCGCCCTCTGGTTCCCAGTCATGGTCAAGAGATTCAATTGCGGTCCGCATAAGGCCACGAATACGTACCCAGGCATGAACACCCGCGCGATGGGCGCCCCTGTACCGAAGTCGTCACGCACCAGCTCAAGAGCGGTCGAACAATCACTGGCAAAGGGATTGCCCATTGCCAGTGCGACGCCTCCGGCTGGTTCCGACCGCTCACCCCCGGCTTCAGCCTAGACGTGAACCAGGAGGCCTCGACATTGATCCAGGCCTCCTGCCTTTTTCAGTTTGCTCACCTCTCAAAAACGAGGGTGAGCAAACTTCGTGTGTCGAATGAGCAGTTTACCTTGACGTCGAGCGAGATACAGTGACGCGTCGTCAGTCAGTCAGGGCGCGCTTCAAATTCTCAGCTGCACCCGCTCGTGGCGCCGCACGTGTCGCACTTCTCGCAGGTCCCGTTCCGCACCATCGTGAAATTCTGGCATTCGGAGCAGGAATTGCCGGTGTAGCCCTGCAGCAGTGACTTGGCGCGGCGGTCGGCGGCGAGTTTCTTCGCCTCGGCCGCTTCGTTCGCGGCGGCGTCGGTGAACAGCGCCGCCGTGGCATCCGAAGTCTCCGAAACCGCTTCCTCGAAGGCGATGTCCTCGGCCAGTTCCTTGGCCCGCTCCTCATAGTCGCGCTTGTAGGCGACCGCCTCGTCGCTGGCCGGCTTCAGCGCCAGCACGTTGGAGCCGGAGAAGGCGGTCGGCGCCGAGCGGGCAGGGGTGCCTGTCGAGCCGCCGGCAAAGCCCTTCGGCTCGTTGCCGATTGCCCTCGACACCAGCTTCACCGGCGAACCGCGGGTCAGACCCTTGGAAACGGCGTCGGTCTTGCCTTCGCTGATGCCACGGCCAAGCGCGGTGTTGGAGAAGTCCGACTGGTCGACATGGGCGAGGTCGTTGCGGCCGAGATAGGAGATGGCCAGTTCGCGGAACACATAGTCGAGGATCGACGTCGCGCTCTTGATGGCATCGTTGCCGATGACCATGCCGGCCGGCTCGAACTTGGTGAAGGTGAAGGCATGCACATATTCGTCGAGCGGCACGCCGTATTGCAGGCCGAGCGAAATGGCGATGGCGAAGTTGTTGAGAAGGCCACGCAGCGTGGCGCCTTCCTTGTTCATGTCGATGAAGATCTCGCCGAGGCGGCCATCATCATATTCGCCGGTGCGCAGGAAGATGGTGTTGCCACCGATCTTAGCCTTCTGCGTGTAACCCTTGCGGCGGCCAGGCAGCTTTTCCTGCTCGCGCGACACGCGTTCGATGATGCGCTCGACGATCCGCTCGGTGATCTGCGCCGCGCGCGCTGCGGCCGGAGCCTGGATCAACTGCTCGACGGCTTCGTCCTCATCCTCCTCGCCATCGGCGAGCAGCGAGGCGTTCAGCGGCTGCGACAGCTTCGAGCCGTCGCGGTAGAGCGCGTTGGCCTTCAGCGCCAGCTTCCACGACAGCATGTAGGCGCCCTTGGCGTCTTCCACCGTCGCATCGTTGGGCATGTTGATGGTCTTGGAGATGGCGCCCGAGATGAAGGGCTGTGCGGCCGCCATCATCTGGATGTGGCTGTTGATCGAAAGCGAGCGCTTGCCGATCTTGCCGCAGGGGCTGGCGCAGTCGAACACGGCGAGGTGTTCGGCTTTGAGGAAGGGTGCGCCTTCCAGCGTCATGGCACCGCAGACATGGATGTTGGCGGCCTCGATGTCCTTCCTGGAGAAGCCCATCGCCGGCAGCATCTCGAACGAGAAGTCGTTAAGCTGCTCGTCGGTGAACCCAAAAGTCTCCTTCACCCAGTCGGCGCCGAGCGTCCACTGGTTGAAGACGAACTTGATGTCGAAGGCCGACTTCAGCGCCGCATTGAGCGCGGCGATCTTGTCGTCGCTGAAACCCTTGGCCTTGAGCGAGCCGGGGTTGATGCCGGGCGCCTGGTTGAGATTGCCGTGGCCGACCGCATAGGCCTCGATCTCGGCGATCTGGCTCTCGGAATAGCCGAGCGTGCGCAGCGCTTCCGGCACGGCGCGGTTGATGATCTTGAAGTAGCCGCCGCCGGCGAGCTTCTTGAACTTCACCAGCGCGAAATCGGGCTCGATGCCGGTGGTGTCGCAATCCATGACAAGGCCGATGGTGCCGGTCGGCGCGATCACGGTCGCCTGCGCATTGCGGTAGCCGTGCTCCTCGCCGAGCTCGATGGCGCGGTCCCAGGCGGCTTTCGCATGCTCGGCAAGCGCCTGCTGCTTGAGGTCGGAAGCGACCAGCGGCACCGGGTTGACGGCGAGCTTCTCGTAGCCGTCCTTGTCGCCATAGGCGGCGCGGCGATGGTTGCGCATGACGCGCAGCATGTTCTGGGCGTTGCGGTCATAGTCGGGGAAGGCGCCGAGTTCGGAGGCCATTTCCGCCGAGGTGGAGTAGGCGACACCAGTCATGATCGCGGTGAGCGCGGCGCAGATGGCGCGGCCCTCGTCGGAATCATAGGGAATGCCGGAGGTCATCAGCAGGCCGCCAATATTGGCGTAGCCGAGGCCGAGCGTGCGGTATTCGTAGGAGAGCTTGGCGATCTCCTTCGACGGGAACTGCGCCATCATCACCGAGATTTCGAGCACGATGGTCCACAGACGCACGGTATGCTCGTAGGCGGCGATATCGATCGTGCCGTCGGCGTTGCGGTAGGGCAGCAGGTTGATCGAGGCGAGGTTGCAGGCCGTGTCGTCGAGGAACATGTATTCCGAGCACGGGTTGGAGGCCCGGATCGCACCGGCCGAAGCGCAGGTGTGCCAGTCGTTCATCGTCGTGTTGAAATGCAGGCCCGGATCCGCCGACGCCCAGGCGGCGTAGCCGATCTTTTCCCACAGGTCCCTGGCCTTCAGCGTCTTCAAGACCTTGCCGTCCTTGCGGGCGGTCAGGTGCCAGTCGGCATCGTCCTCGACGGCGCGCAGGAAATTGTCCTTCAGCGACACCGAATTGTTGGAGTTTTGGCCCGAAACCGTCAGGTAGGCATCCGAATCCCAGTCGGTGTCGTAGGTCTTGAACGACATCGAGGTATAGCCCTGCTTGGCGAACTGGATGACGCGGTAGATGTAATTCTCCGGCACCGCCGACTTCTTGGCTGCCTTGATCTCGCGCTTCAGCGCCGTGTTGATGGCCGGATCGAAGCAGTCCTCGCCATTGCCTTCGCAATTGACGCAGGCCTTCATGATGGCTTCGAGATGCTTCTTGACGATCTTGGAGCCGGTCACCAGCGAGGCGACCTTCTGCTCTTCATTGACCTTCCAGTCGATGAATTCCTCGATATCGGGGTGGTCGGCGTCAACGATGACCATTTTCGCCGCGCGGCGCGTCGTGCCGCCCGACTTGATGGCGCCCGCGGCGCGGTCGCCGATCTTGAGGAAGCTCATCAGGCCGGACGAGCGGCCGCCGCCCGACAGCTTTTCGCCTTCGCCGCGCAGCAGCGAGAAGTTCGAACCGGTGCCCGAGCCATATTTGAACAGGCGCGCCTCGCGCACCCACAAATCCATGATGCCGCCCTCGTTGACGAGGTCGTCCTGCACGCCCTGGATGAAGCAGGCATGCGGCTGCGGGTGTTCGTAGGAGGACTTCGACTTGGTCAGCTTGCCGGTGAAGGGGTTGACATAGAAGTGGCCCTGGCTCGGACCGTCAATGCCGTATGCCCAGTGCAACCCAGTGTTGAACCATTGCGGCGAATTCGGCGCGACACGCTGAGTGGCCAGCATATAGGCGAGCTCGTCGCGGAAAGCCCGCGCGTCTTCCTCCGACTTGAAGTAGCCGCCCTTCCAGCCCCAATAGGTCCAGGTGCCGGCCAGACGGTCGAAGACCTGGCGGGCGTCGATCTCGGAACCGTAGCGCTCGGCTTCCGGCAGCTTGGCCAGTTCAGCTTCGTCGGCGACGGAGCGCCACAGGAAGGAGGGGACGTCGTTCTCCTCGACCTTCTTCAGCCGCGCGGGCACGCCGGCCTTGCGGAAATATTTCTGCGCCAGGATATCGGCGGCGACCTGGGAGAACTGCGCCGGGACATCGATGTTGTCGAGGCGGAACACCACCGAGCCATCCGGATTCTTGATCTCGGAAAGCGCCTTGCGGAATTCGATCTCCGCATAAGCCGATTGCCCTTGCTTGGTGAAGCGACGCTCGATGCGCATTGGTCCGGTCCTTTTGTCTATATATAGCGCTTTTCCCCAGGGATTTCTCCCCCTGATGCGAAACGCGCATGTCCGCCGTCTGCCGGCGTTCGAAAACGGCCGGCTCTCCATTCCGCGATCTCCCCCAGCATTTGCAGCCTGGGCTTCTCGTGAAGCCTCTGTCACAACGCGCCGGCGAACCCCGCGGGTCCCTCAAATCTGATTTTTTCGATTCCCTCACTCGAGGGAAATTCACAGTATCTAGCGTCGAACCTACCTGCAAACACTAAATATAGTATTAACAGACAATTTATTCCAGTCCGACAATTCTCCCTTTCGTCGCCCCACCACCCCACAACCCCAACGCTTCCGCCGGCCTCGTAAACGGGCGGAAATGCGGGCAAAAACGCACATAATCCGGGAAAAAGACCGGGCTCAGAACTTTCCGGTCGCGCTCTCAACAGGAGCACATGGCCTATAAAAGGCGACTCGTTTTGCGCCGTCAAGGATTCGTTTGCGTAGCTTTTGTGACCCCAACATCTTGTGTGTCACACATGTGGATAACGGGGATAGAACTGCGCCGCCGCGATTGCCGTTTCGACCGGCGGATCTGCGGCCTTTGACCGCCGGGAGGCGTCCGTCGTGAGCAAATCTGGTCGGCCTCGAAAGCCCTGTCGGGCCGATAAGCCAGATATCAGCCGTAATGCAGCTTCGGCTTCGGCTCGGTGCCAGTGAATTGTACGCCGACCCGGTCGTTGCGGCGCCAGCGGACCTCGCAGCGATAGGCGACACCGTCGAGCGGCACATAAAGCAGGAAACGATCGGGCACCCGCGCCTCGAGCGGTATTTTCAATTCGGCGCCGCCCGCATGCTGGTTGCGCAGCATCACGGCGATTTCCGAGTTTTGAATCCCGGTGATGACGGTTCCACCCTTGAGCACGCGTGGACGGTGCTCGCGCTCGGGCTCGCCGGTATGTTGCTGAAGTGGGTCTACAGGATTCGCCATAGTCAAACGCCAGATAGGCCGATTCTTAGCGAATAAGGATTATCAAACCTTTCATGCTCGACACATCACAGGGTTGTGAATCTGCCCTGGAGAATGCCGAAGGTCACCTAGGAGAATCTGTGCGGGTCGGCGCAGAAATAGGCGATGATCTGGCAAAGGTCCGGCTCATTGATCATACGCACGGCTTCGCTGGAATTGACCCACTTGCGGGTGCGGGAGTGCTTTTCCTTCCAGCGGTCGGCGATCTTGTCGACGTGCAGCGGAAACACCAGCACCTCGCAGGGCACTTCTTCACCCGAAGCGAGAACCTTGGCATAGAAGTAGCGGCCGGCTTCGAGATGCGAGACGGTTCCGCGCAATCCGGCTTCCTCGCCGGCCTCTCGCGCCGCCGCCTCGCAGAGCGGCTCCTTGGCTTCCGGCCAGCCCTTCGGCAACACCCAGCGGCCCGTGTCGCGGCTGGTGATCAGCATGATCTCGACGCCATTCCCGGTATCGCGCCAGGGCAGCGCGGCAACCTGCAGACGGCACGGCGCGGTGCCGAAGAGTCGCCGGACCCTTTCGGCCAGATGGTTGTGCGTCGTTGGCCTTGTCAACATCGGAGAAGCTAGCCCCAGCCTCCAGAATCGTTTGCCGCCTTACGAATCTTACGGCTAATTCTGACCAATAAAAGTAAAAACTTTGATCAGCCTAGCCGATTCCCGCCAATAGAGGTCGATTTCACAGGATATCCTGTCCCGGGGAGCCGCCCACGGAAGCAAATATTGTCGTCGGTGGCGGCTTAGTTGGAAAAGGGGCGTGTCGCGAATCAGCCGGCGTGGTCGTCGGCGATCGGCTTCTGGTAGGTGAAGCCCATGTCCCAGGGGAAATAGATCCAGGTATCCTGGCTGACCTCGGTGACGAAAGTATCGACCAGCGGCCGGCCCTTCGGCTTGGCGTAGACGGTGGCGAAATGCGCCTTGGGCATCATTGCGCGCACGATGCCGGCGGTCTTGCCAGTGTCGGTCAGGTCGTCGATGATCAACACGCCGGCGCCGTCGTCGGCGAGCAGTGCCGGCGTAATCTCCTTCAGCACCTGCAACTGCCCCTGGCTGGTGTAGTCGTGGTAGGAGGCGACGCAGACTGTCTCGATGACGCGGATGCCGAGCTCGCGCGCGATGATCGCCGCCGGAACCAGCCCGCCGCGCGTGATGCAGACGATCGCCTTCCATTGCCCCTTGTTGGCGCCGGAAAGCCGCCAGGAAAGCGCGCGGGCGTCACGATGGAACTGGTCCCAGGAGACCGGGAAGGCTTTTTCGGGAAGAGACATTTTTCGCGCACTCCGCAGCACGCGAAGACCGCGTGCACAAAAACAGGGGAATGCGCGCGGAATTAACTGGAAAGCCTCGGCCTTGGCAAGGGCGGCTGGCAGCGATGGCTGTGGACTTATCGCGACAGGAAGGCCGCTACCTGTCCCGTGCGCAGCACCGTGCGCGTCACTCCGCCGAACAGCAGCTGGCGCAGCCAGGAGTGGCTGTAGGCGCCAAGCACCAGCAGATCGGCGCCGGTCTCGGCGACCCTGTTCTGGATCATGTCGTCGACCGAGGTGCCGCCCGATTTCTGCACCGAGACGCTTACATTGGCGCCGTGGCGTGACAGCGCCGACGCGATTTCGGCGCCGGCGGCCTCTGGGCTTTCGTCGAACGTATCGGGCGGATCGATGACCAATATGTCGGTCTTCTCGGCCTCGATGATGAAGGGCAGGGCGTCGAAGGCGGCGCGGGCGGCCTCCTTGCTGCCGTTCCAGGCGAGCAGGACACGTTTGAACGTGGTGACCAGCGGACCGGCACTCGGCACCACCAGCACCGGCCGGCCGGCGTCATAGACCAGCGTGTCGACATCGGCGCTCGGATCGCCGCCGGTTTCGCGCTGGGCGGCAATGATAAGATCGGCGGCGCGCACGCTTGAAATGCCGGTCAACGCGCTGTCGCCGGAGAAGCTCTCCAGGCTGCGCCACTCGAAGGAGAGGCCGGAATCCTCGATGCGCCTGAGGAAGACGGCCTGCAGCTTGTCGGCCCGCTCCCGGCTCATGTCGGCCGAGACCTGCAGGAACTCGGTATCGGGAAAGCCGGTCGCCGACGTGTAGGGCACCGGAAGCGCCTCGGCGTGGATGCCGATCAGATGGCTCTCGTAGCGGTTGGCGAGCGGAATGGCGCAGTCGAGCACGCGCTCGGCGTCCTGCTCGTTCTGCAGAATGGCAACGATGGTCTTGAAGCGCATGGTGATCCCTCAATCTGGCGAGTGTTTGAACTCGCGTGAAAGCAACGCCGGCGCGCCACGCTTTGTTCCGGCCAGAACCGGTTCAACTCGCCTTGGCGGCGAAACCCGCCACCATTGCCTCGACATCGGCACGCGCGGCGTCGAGGACCTCCTGGCTGCGGGCGCGAACGACCAGTTCGGTCCAGAACTTGCCGTCGCCATACTTTGGATAGGAGCCGATGATCGTATCCGGGTGCGCTTTCTGGATCTCACCCAACGGCCCGCCGACAAGGCCTTCGCCGAACGGACAGTGCACCGTCGCCGACAGCATCTTCGTGCCGGTCTTCAGCGTCGGCACGACGTTGTCGAGCATGGCCTGGAAGATCGAGGGCACGCCGGCCATGACGTGGACGTTGCCGATGCGAAAGCCGGGCGCTACCGACACCGGGTTATCGATATGGTCGGCGCCGCGCGGCATCCGCGCCATGCGCTTGCGTGCCTCGGTGTATTCGATACCGCGCGCCGCATAGCTTGCCTCCAGCAGCGCATAGGCCTTGGCATCGTATTCGCAGGGCACGCCGAACGCCTTGGCAATCGAATCGGCGGTGATGTCGTCATGGGTCGGGCCGATGCCGCCGGTGGTGAACACATAGGTGTAGCGCGCACGCACGGCATTCACCGCCGCGACGATCTCGTCTTCCTGGTCGGGAACGATGCGCACTTCCTTGAGGTCGATGCCGACGGCCGTCATAATGTCGGCGAGGTGGCCGATGTTCTTGTCCTTGGTGCGGCCGGAGAGAATCTCATCGCCGATGACGAGCATGGCGGCGGTAACGATTTCGGTCATGGAGGGCTCCGGCAGGACGGGTCGCCTGAAATAGCGCGGCGCGTGGCTATCGGCAATGCCACCTCGGCGGTGAACATCCGTGCCTGGACGATGCGAGGTTACAGCATGACCGGATGCAGGTAAGCTCAAACGGGTTCTGGTCCGGGTGAACAATGCCGATATCGATCCTGTCGTGGCTGGCCCAGCTGTTCCTGCTGGCGGTCCTGGGGATCGCCTGCCTGGTGCTGGCGACGCTATGGATCGCGGCGAAGGCGCAAAGGCTGGTGCCGCCGGTCGGAAAATTCATCGAGATCGACGGCAACCGCATCCACTATGTCGATGTGGGCGAGGGGCGGCCGATCGTCTTCCTGCATGGGCTTGGCGCGCAACTCCACCACTTCCGGCACACGCTGTTCGGACATTTCGGCCCAGGCTATCGGCTGATCGCGCTCGATCGTCCGGGATCGGGCTATTCGACGCGCGCGAACGGTGCCACCGGCCGCTTGCCTGAACAGGCGGCCCTGGTGCGCCGCTTCATCGAAAAATTGGAGCTGGAAAGGCCGTTGGTGGTGGGCCACTCGCTGGGTGGCGCCGTCACATTGACCCTGGCCGTGGAACATCCCGAGGCAATTTCGGGCATCGCCTTGCTGGCGCCGCTGACGCATCTGGAAACCAGGGGGCGGCAAGGATTTGACCTGCTCTATATCCCCTCTCGCCTGCGGCGCTGGATCATGGCCTATACCGTGGCGATACCGCTGAGCCTGCGCTATGCGCGGCCGACAATGGAATTCATCTTCGCGCCGCAGGTCTTTCCCGCGGACTACATGGTCGACGGCGGCGGCTGGCTCGGGCTGCGGCCAGTCCATTTCCAGGCAACATCAGCCGATGTCGTGGCCGTCGAACAGGATCTCGGCCGCATCGAACAGCGCTATGGCGAGCTTGTCATGCCTGCCGGCATCCTCTTCGGAACCGCCGACCGCGTCATCGACATCCGTATCCATGGCGAGCCGATGCAAGGCAAGATCGCAGGGCTTGACTTCGAACCCGTCGACGGCGTCGGCCATATGCCGCAATTCGTTGAGCCCAAGCGTGTGATTGGCTTCATCGAGCGGATTGCCGCCCGCGCGTTTCCATCACCACAGCCTCACGACAATTTCAATGAACCATTCGGCTGACTGCCGGGTTTACCCCGTGTCGCACCCAAGGCGACCAAGACACGGAGTAATGCAATGTACAGGAAATTTATCGCAGCATCGGTTCTGACGATCGGTCTCGCCACATCGGCGATGGCCCAGCCATCGGAAGGCACATATTCCAACCATCACAACTGGTTCGGCAACGAACAGTCTTCCGGTGTCGACCAGAACACGACCGGGAGCATCAATGGCGACCGCTCAGGGCTGGACAGCCTTGGCAATTCGGGGCCTGCCGGACCTTGTGCCTCCAATACAGCTGGTCCTGATGCCAATGCTGGATTGAACGTCAACGATCACTATTGCGGCAAATAATTCAGCCGCTGGGCAGCCGCTGACCGTGGGACGTCGTCTCTCCAGACGTCCGCGGTCGGCGCCCTGCCTGTTCCTGCCGGAAAATTGTCTTCTGAGGAGAGACTAGTCGGAAACCTCGGTCTGCGGCCGATCCCGACCGTCGGCCAGTTACTCGTGCCATTTGCCGTCGGCATCCTCATACTGGATGCCGTCCGTCGCGCCCGCCACCTGCTGCTCGGCCGAGGCGATCTCGGCGGCGCGCAAAGCATCCTGATGGGTCGGAAATGTCTCCGAGAAGGTCGAACCGACCTTGTAGGCCCAGCCGCCGTCATGCTCGACGATCTTGTAAGTCAGCTTCGCCATAAAAACCTCCGGTTGAAAGGTCCGCCTGCTCAATGCAGCCGGTCGTCGGATAGCCGGTCGTCGGGCACCAGCACTTCCGATTCCCTGGCGGCCTCGATCAGTGCCCGTCGCGCTTCCGCTGTCGAACGATAACCTTCCAGCACTTTGAGGCAAGTGTCGAGGGCATCACGATGACGCGGGCCGCGATTGAGTGGCCAGACCGTCATGAGGCACTCCGCCGCTTCCTGGGTGCTGCGGATATGGCGATATTTGCCGACATGGCCGAGTTCGACCACGACCGGCGTTTCAAAAGGTTTGTTGTCCATCATGGCCGCAACGCAAAGCAGCCAATTTGGTTGCAAAAGTGGCCCGGAACCTGCGCCCAAAAGTCGCGTCTCGTTTCGCGGCGCGCTTTTTGGGTGACATGTTTCGGCGTACTCAGTAGCCGCAGTCGTTGCGCAGCCAGCGTGCGTTCGCCCAGCCGGTGGTCCCGCCGATTTCGACCTTGTACCAGTTGCCGCGCCGGTCGAAAATCTCGACGTGGTCTCCATTGAACAGCTGGCCGATCATCCGCGATGACGAGTTGGGCCGTGTCCGCACGGCGAGAAAGCCGCTGCCGGTCGCCAGATTGTAGCGGCCAGACAGGCCGTGCACCGTCCCCTCGCAATATTGCGCCACGCTCGGCGTCGATGCGCCGAGCCAAAGGCCGGCGACAGTCACAAGCATCGCAGCCGGCAAGAATGCCCTGAACGACATGATCTCCTCCCAAGCCCGGCCGCGCCCGCCGCAGCCTCGCCCAGCGTAACAGTTTGCCGCCAGAATTGAAGCGGGCTGTGGCAAAACGGGCTGGGCGGGATCGCGCCTGTGTCAGGAGGGCGGGCCGGTTCAGCCCGCAGCCTTCATCCAGTGCTCCATCGTCGTTACCGAGCGGGCGAGCTGCGGCGCCGGATGGATCTTTTCCTTGAATGTGGCGGCCGCGCGCCAGCCCCAGCGCGGATCGGCGAGGAAGGCGCGCGCCAGCGCCACCATGTCGGCACGGCCTTCGGCGATAACAGCCTCGGCCTGCTGGGGATCGTCGATCAGGCCGACCGCGCGGGTCGGAATGCCGGCGCCCTTGCGCACGGCTTCCGCCAGATGCACCTGATAGCCGGGACCGGTGGGCAATTTCTGCGACGGCGAATTGCCGCCGCTGGAGCAGCAGAGATAGGCGATACCCTCGGCCTTCAGGGCCTTCGCCACCTCGATCGCATCCTCGACGTCGAAGCCGCCGTCGACCCAGTCCTTCACCGACAGCCGCGCGCCGAGCATCAGCTTCGGCACCGCCTTCTTCACCGCCCTGGCGATTTCGACGACAAGACGCATCCGGTTTTCCCGCGAGCCGCCCCAGCGGTCGGTGCGCTGGTTGGACAGCGGCGACAGGAACTGGAAGATCAGGTAGCCATGCGCTGCGTGCAGTTCGATGAAGTCGAAGCCGGCGCGTTCGGCCCGCCTGGCGGCTTGGGCGAACCGCTCGATGAGCTGCAGGATCTCTTCCTCATCGAGCGCGCGTGGCACATTCCAGCCGGTGTCGTAGGCTATGGCCGAGGCCGAGACGGTCTGCCAGGCGTCTTCGTTCGGCTGCAGTGGCCCGCCGCCCTCCCAGGGCTTGCGGTTCGAGGCCTTGCGGCCGGCATGCGCAAGCTGCGTGCCGAATTTCGTGCCCGGCGCGGCGACGCGTCGTGCCGCATCCAGAGTGCGGCGCGCGGCGGCCTCGTTGTCGTCGGAGTAAAGCCCGAGGCAACCATGGGTGATGCGCCCGCGGCGCTCGACATCGGTCATCTCCACCGTGACCATGCCGGCGCCGGACATGGCCAGGTTCATCCAGTGGTAAAGATGCCAGTCGCTGGCTGACCCATCCTCGGCGGAATACTGGCACATCGGCGCCACGGCGATGCGGTTGGGGAAGGTGACGCCGTCGAGGGTAATCGGCTGGAAAAGCGATGCGGTCATGAAGAGGGCTCCGGGGAGAGGGAAGGCGTTATTTAGGCGACGGATATCTTGCATACCACACACGAGAGAGTGAAACGCTGGACCAATCGCTGCCCCAATTGCGCAGGCGTCGGTTCGCGGCTACGCCTGCGCCCGGCGCCAAATACCGAGGTATCCAATGGAAGATCGTATTCGTATCCGTTCGGAAGAGGTTCTTTCCGACGACTGGGCGGTGCTGAAAAAGACCGTGCTAGACTATCGCCGGCGCGACGGGCAGTGGGAGACGCAGGTTCGCCAGACCTATGATCGCGGCGACGGCGCGGTGATCCTGCCCTACGACCCACAGCGTTCGACGGTGCTTCTGGTGCGCCAGTTCCGCTATCCCGCCTATGTCACCGGCCACCGCGAACCGCTGATCGAGGCCTGTGCCGGGCTGCTCGACGAAAACGACCCCGAGACCGCCATCCGCAAGGAGGCGGAGGAAGAACTCGGCTACCGGCTGAAGGACGTAGAGCGGTTGTTTTCGCCTTATATGAGCCCGGGCAGCGTGACCGAGCGGCTGTGGTTCTTCGTTGCACGCTATTCGCCCGCCGACCGCATCTCCGCTGGCGGCGGCGCGCCGGAGGAGGGCGAGGACATCGAGGTCCTGGAAATGCCGCTCGACGAAGCGCTCGCCGGCATCGCCGACGGCCGCATCGTCGATGCCAAGACGATTATCCTGATCCAGCATCTGAAGCTGAACCCGATGAAGGCTTGACCGACATTCCGGCATGAGTTGGCTCCATCCCTCGCATCACGGAACCAAAGGGGTCAGCGGCGGTTTAACTCTGGAAGGGACCGCAACGGAAGCGGAACAATGGTTGAGCTTTTCAATATGGAACTGGCCAAGGCCAGACAGCGCATCAATCGAGCGGAACTCGCTCTGGAACGCGCGGAAGAAATGCTGGACGAGGACTGCGGCGTCGGCATCAATATCGCGCTTTGCAGCCGGATCAGGACCGCGCAGCGGCAACTGGTCGAGGCCAGGGAGCGCCTGACAAAGATTGATCGGCCAATAATTTTTGATGGTTCCCCATGATGATGGCGGCATTTCACCACGAAACCGCGAGAGGCGGTGAGGTGTATCGCGCCGCCAGGTTCGCGCTTCTGACACAGCGAATTATCCAGGATATCAAGCGCACCGATGCCGCGGCCGAGAAAGTCGAGCGAATGCTGACCAAGTTGGCCGAAGCAATCGCTTTCGATGAACCAGCTCGTACAGGGTCGCTCGGTCCGCGCCGTCCTGGCTAGGCTTCGCCTCACGCCGTCGGCGTCAGGCTGGGTCGTTACGACATCGTCGATACCAAAAACGCTTCGGGCATCGTATATTAGCAATATACGATATATTAATGGCTATAACGCAACCTTTGGGCACAGGGGCGGAAATACCGCCCATCGACGTTCCGACATGCGCCCTGAGCACCGGAACGCTAGACCAATGCGGAGTAAAACGCATGAGTGTCGGAGCCGCTCTCGAACAGTTGCTGCGGCTGATTTATCGCCGGGCCATGAAACTGGCGATGTTGCCGGAGGATGAAAGGGATTCCCACTACGATCACATCCGTCTGTCATGTTGTGCGGCCGCCGAGCACATTGGGCAAGATCCCGACAGGGCAGCCATCACGGCGAACGATATGGTTGAGTTTGTTCGCGCGCTGGTCGGAATCATCGAGGTAGGTTCTGGGCCAGACCATGAGCGAAGCGCCGATCAGCCACCACCGGTGCCACATTCTGGCGGCCGAGAGCGTGGCGCTACGCGCATCTAGCAAACAGGGGAGAACGCCACCGTGGGGCAGCGGGAACGAGGCGGCTAACGCTGGCGCTGTACGACGTAGCTGCTGGTGATGGCGTCGTCGCCCCGCCCACGAGTCACAAAAACCCTTGTATAGCCGACCGGCAAGCCATCTGTGACGGTCGCATCGACGAGGCGACACCGCCCAACGGTCTCGCCGTTCGGAGCGCTTGCCAGCCTGTCCTTCAGCGAAGCCATGCATAAGTCGAGCGACGCATACATGGTCGGCGCCATATCGACGGGTTTGCAGACAGAACCCTCAACCGGGCTGCACTGGAGCAAAACCATCACTGCCGCAGTTGCCGGATCCATTTTCAAAGATCTCCCGCGTTTTGACGACCCTCAACGCGGAAATGCATCCTTTGTTTCGCCTTTGCTAAAAAACGAATGCGAATGGCCGTTCTCGATACGGTTGCCCCGGAAGAGGGCGAGGACATCGAGGTCCTGGACAATGCCGCTCGACGAGCCGGCCGGCATAGCCGACGACTGCATCGTCGATGCCAAATCCAGCATCTGAAGCTGAACCCGATGAAGGCCTAGCCTCTCGAAGCTGGCCGAGCATTTGCCTTACGAACTGTGCCGCGGACAGGCCGGCACGTCCATTTCGCGGATGAAGTTGCGCAAGGCTTCCATGTCCCGGGACAGAGGCCGATCGTCGGAATAGTGCGCGATATTGTCCCGGACCATTCGATAGATGGTGTCGGTACCAGGCGCACGCGCACCGCGCACGGCCAGAAAATCATGGGCCTGCGCGGCCGCCATGAGCTCGATCGCCAGAATGTATTCGGCGTTGTCGATAACCGCCAGCAGCTTGTTGGCTGCGACGGTTGGATGAGCCAGAAAATCCTCTTGCAGGCCGGATGTGACGCCGCCGTCGGTCGCCGCCGGGGCGGCCAGACGCCGGTTGACGTTGCTGAGCGATGTGGCCGTGTATTGCGCGATCATGAAGCCGGAATTGGCTCCGTCCTCATCGGCAAGGAAGGCCGGCAAATTGTTGACAAGCGGATTGACGAGACGATCGATGCGACGCTCGCTCATTCCAGCCACCTGAGCCAAGGCGATGGTCAGGCCGTCAGCGGCCTGCCCGAGAGCGGGCGCTACCGCATGCGCCTCTGAAACGACCTGAGGATCGTTCGGAGACCCGAATACCGCGGGATTGTCGGTGACGGCTGCCAGTTCGCGGTCGACAAGCTCGGCGGACCGGTCCAGCACCTCCCGGGCGGCGCCATGAACATGCGGCACGGCGCGAAGACTGAGTGCGTCCTGCGTGCGACTGCCATGAGCCAGCGCGATAAGTTCGCTGCCATGAAGCCAGCCACGCAGCGATTTGCCCACGTCCTGAATGCCGGGTGAGGGCCTCATCGCCAGGATTGCCTCGCCAAAAGCCGGCATTTGCGCGCCTGCGGCTTCAAGAGTTAAAGCAGCCGCCGCGTCAGCCCATCCCAACAAACGCTCCGCGCGCAGCACGGCGATGCTTATCAGGCCGGTTGCGCATGCGGTTCCGTTGACGAGGCTCAAGCCCTCCTTGGCGCCAAGCTCCAATGGTTCCAGACCCATTTCAGCCAGGGCCGCGAGCCCGCTCATAGAGCGGCCTGCCACGGTTGCACTGCCTTCGCCGATCAGGACCAGTGCTACATGCGCGTTGTGCGTCAAATACCCTGCCGATCCCCGGGACGGCACGTCGGGAACGCAGTCGCGCTCGATAAAGGTGAGCAGATTGCGAACGATCGTAGGGCCAACGCCCGAATGGCCATGCGCGAAATTTGCCACTTGAGCAGCAATGATGGCGCGCACGCCGCGTCTCGGCACGAGGTCACCGACGCCGCAGGCGTGACTGCGAATGATATTGCGCGACAACTTCTTTTGCAGGGCAGGCGCCACGATCTTGCTTGCCAAGGCGCCGACCCCGGTATTGACGCCGTAGGCGCGGATCCCTTTTTCGACGATGGCCGCTACGATCTGGTTCGCAAAAGCGATCCTCTCCCACGCCGACTGGCTAAGCGCCAGGGATTCGCCTTCGCTCACGCGTGCGATGTCGCGCCAGCTGGCGTTTCTATCTATGGTTATTGTCATTGGCCGTTCCGAATAGCTTTGCGAATGCGCAGGCGGCTGCTGGCCCGCTCGAAAGGCGGCGTGAGAACCGCTGCTTCGGCACCGTACCGCCCAACCGCGGGCATAATGGCGATGGAATTGCCGGCTGATGCGACTGTAGCGACGTCGTTGGCCATAAAAGACATGCCGCCTGCGATCCGGCGCTGAAAATCCGGCGCCCCCTTTTGAAATCACTTCGAGGATGACGTCGAAGACTTATCGGATCAGCAGCTCACGCGGCATATGCGGCGGCCAGCCCGTGCGTGCGTTTTTGATGGAGCCGAGCTTTGGGTGGCCTGCCACCGAAGCTCGACGATGAAGGGTGGTGCGGACGGCGGGGATCGAACCCGCACGATCAGAGATCGAGGGATTTTAAGTCTCTTTCTAGCGGTCTACCCTTGGGTATCCATATCCCTGTAAAAGCCTTGTGGATTAGGGAAAGACCTAGGGTTTACAGTCCCCATTTGTTTCCGATAGGTTCCGTTGCGTAGACATCAAGCGGCTACCCGCTCGGCTACCCAAGGGAGACAGGGCGATGCCAGTGCTTTCCGATAATTTCGTCAACTCGGCTGTTCTGCCACGCGACCGCGACGAGATGGTCATTCGTGACAGCAAGCTTGCCGGTTTCGCTCTCAGGCTTCGTCGCAAGGCTGACGGCAAGCCGTCCAAGACCTTCCTTGTGTTTCAGGAACTGCCGGGCCGTGACGGCGCCCGCAAGCGGCGCAAGATCATCATTGGTGACCATGCGACCTATCCGGCCGAGAAGGCGCGCGCCGAGGCTCAGAGCATGCTCCAGGCCATCGACCGGGGCGACGATCCGGCAGCGGCTCGGGCAGCGAAAAAGGCGCAACCGATATTCGAGGATCTTCTCAAGGATTTTGAGACGACACACATCGAGAAGAAAAAGCCCGAGACGCGCAAGGACTACCGCGGGCGCATCCGGCGCAATCTCCTGCCGACGTTCAAAGGCCGGCGCGTTGCCGACATCACAGCCGAAATGGTGCGGTCCTTCCATTCCAAGAAACACGGGAACCCGACGGATGCAAATCGATCGCTGGCGGTGTTGTCAGTCATGATGGGCCGCGCCATGGAACTTGGATGGCGCAAAGACAATCCGTGCATGGGTGTTCGGAAAAACAAGGAAACGCCGCGCGAGGAATGGCTCGACGAAATGGATCTCCCCAAGTTCGTCAAGGCGCTGGCCGCGGTCACTGGTCCCCATGCCGACCTGATTAGGTTCCTAACGGTGTCGGGCTGGCGCGTCTCTGAGGGCCGGCTGATGACTTGGGATATGGTCGACTTGCCTCGTCTGGTCGTGCGCCTTCCCGATACCAAGACCGGCGCCTCAGTCCGCGCGCTTTCGACCGATGCCGCGACCGTCATCGATCAGCAAGCGCATCGGATCGGCTACGTCTTTTCGGGGCGGAAGGGAACTCAGCCAGTCTCTTACAAACGCCTCCGCGAAGTCCTGACAGGGGTTTGCGAGGCTGCCGAGATCAAGGCCATCACGCCTCACGCATTGCGCCACACGGCGGCCACCTGGGCTGCACTGAGCGGCGCGGAGGCCCATGAGTTACGAGAGGCATTCGGGTGGAAGACGCTGGCCATGACGGGGCGCTACGTGGCGAAGGCAGAGAGTCTTGGCCGTCGTGGTGCACTGCGAGCCGCCGATGCGATGAACGTGCTCCAGAAGCCATCGGCTGAGGTCAAGGAAATCCGCTCATGATCCGTGCTGAAAGAGCATCTGACGCCGAAATCCTCCTTGCGAGGCACGAGCAGCTGGCCTCTGGTCGCGATCGGCGACCTGTGTTCTTCACCTGCATTCCTGACTATCAGGGGCAAGATGTGCGACGCATCGCAGCTGGGTAGTGCAAACTCTCAGTTCACACGTTGGAACATCTCGCACGAAAGTGCGCTGTACCGGCTCATTCCTTTTGTCGAACCGTGGCTGTCAATCGGGTCCATCAGCAACTGTCCATGCGCCTTTAATTTGCTTAGCCGGTCGAGCTCCGCCTCACATTCCTCTCTATCGTGAAATCCACGCGGGTTGCTAATCATGTAGCATTGGCCCGGTTGAGGAGGGTGATGCGTGAAGTAGATGCATAAGGCAACGGCGTACAGAGTCACTGGATTATCCTCCCCGCCGCCTTTAGCGTTGGCTAAAATTAGCAGGATGTTGCCCTAACGCAAATCCGAGGGACCAGCATGACCGACAAGTTGGCCAGGTCGAACGCCTTCTGCTTGTCCTTGGCGGTCAGCACGGTGCCCCAGCTCGGTTTTTCGAAGACGCTGACGATGTAGGTGGTGGCCGGCAAGGAGATCGGCGACAAGGTGCGCGTGGAAGAGATCACGCCGAAGCCGAAGAAGCGCTAAACCGCTCGGCGCAGTCGCCGACATATCCGGTGATAGATGGGCGAGCTCTGAAGGTCGCGGGCTGCATGGGTGATAAGCAGCGCGAAAAACAAAACCACCACTGCAGACGCAAACCCGGTGACGAGAGCCATACGAGCGAACGTTGCTGACGTTGGGAAGTTCCCCCGCAGGTAAAATGGCCGGCGCCCATTGGGTGGGAGCGTTGGGGGTTTATAGACACCGGCCAAGCGGACAATCAGGTCCGCCGCGCCTGCAGAAATGCCTGATTCGCAGGGCGAGCGTTATGGCGTGATCGCGGAACGGGGCGTGCTTCAAATCTTGTCACCGAAGAAAAGGAATGCCGCGCCAAAAAGCCAAAACAGGGCGAGCCACCAAGGGTTTTGGTTCTGAGACTTCATGCCGATCAGACCCCAACCGATGAGCCACAACACGGCCAGGAAGATAAGCAAATAGGCCGCGTAGATGCGCCAGGTTTCAACGCCCGAGTCAATTCCCATGGACCCACAATCCTAACGTGCTGCCGCACTGCCTACAGCGCCAGACCGCGCTGGCGAGCATTAGGGCGGCGATGTAGAAGGGGACGAGGTTCACCGCACTGGACTAGGGCAAAGCAGCGACGGCGGCCCATGCCTGAACCACAGTTGCCCCTACGCCGATGAAAGCAATGCAAAGACCCACAATTGCCAGGCCGCGCTCAAAGTCCGTGAATCGCTTCTCGGTGATAAGCCGCTTGCCATCCCAAAACATTTCGTTCGTCGTCTCGTCGATCCCGATAAGACCCAATCCGGTGATACTGACTGGGGTTACCTTGTCGGGCCAGTCGGGCGGCCGCGGCGGCTCGACATTCTGGGCGAAGCGCTTCTTTCGCAGGACGTCCCAGTTGATGTAGCTGATGCCATCTTTGAATGTGCTGACCTGCTCATTTTCCATTCCAGCCCCCTTTTTGTTTCGCCTTCCGGCGGGCAGCAGGTTTTTGCTGCCACAAGGCGGCGGTCGACTCACTGCTGCTTGTCGAGGTCGTCGAGATACTCGCCGATGATATCGCTACCGATCCGATCTCTTTCATCCGATGTGAGCCGCTCAAACACCTCTTTGGTCTTGGCCGTCAGCGTCGCCATCTCATCGCTCACCTTGTCGTAGGGAGGTTCGATTTTCCGCAACTGGAATTCGGCCCCTATCTCATCGAGGGCTGTGTGGTCGTTCGAAGTGCCGGCGGTCACTGCTGCAACCCAACCTTTGAATGTCGTGATAAACAGATCCTCCAAGGCTGCGTCTGGCAGAATCTGGTGCTTTCGCCCACCGCGCAAATACGCGGTTACATCGTTCATCCCGCTTTTCGCGAGAGAATAATGGACAGCTCTATTGGCGATCTCCTCGCCATCTTGATCGTTGTCGGACATGCAATCCATCATGTCGTGCCATCGGCAGAACGGCAAGCTTCGCCCCCGCAAGGGCGCGCTTGACGAAATCGACGAATAAGCGGAACGTATCCGTGGGCTTGAACACCCGGACCAGGATAACACCGCGTCATTCCCTGCAAGGAAGTGCTCCAATCGCCTGCAAGCGACGGGGCGGCGGTGACATGAGGGTCGGCAACTTTGCCTATCCTTGACAGACGCGCTTGGCGGCGCGGCTCTGATCGGCCGAATATGGCCGGGGGCGAGCGTGCTGTCCAGAGGGAAACCTTAAAAGCGTTCGGCCTGTCGTCCTGGCAGGTGTTCAACCCCCGGCTATCGGTCCGCCACCGATGATGGTGAAATTTCCCGACGTAGGGAATTTTTGGCGCCGGCCTTGAACAGCCGGTTCTAGACCAGGACGAAAGAACCATGACCTACCTATCGATAGCCCTGCTGCTTGCCGCAGCGGGCCTACGCACGCGCCTCGGCCGCGGAAGCCTCCTACGCGCTCCTCAAGACATCGAACGTCCTGCACGCCGCCGGTTGCCGCGTGATCGAAGTTGGGAGTTCACTCATGAGCCAGTACGTCAGCCGCCGCGCTCTCGTTTCGACGACTGCTGCATTGGCATCATCCGTATCTTTGGCATCGTCCGTATCTTTCGCCGGACCCTCCAGTGAGAAGGAGGTGCAGTCCCAGACTTCGAAAAATCTGCAGGAAGCTATAGATACCTGCAGGGCAGCCGAGGCCGCCTACAGCTTATGTTCTGGTCAAGAATCTAGGATCGAAGAGGATCTTGGCGCTGCACTCTTCCCGGAGTGGTCGCCGCCTAGCGGCGTTGGCTCTCTCTGGGGACACAAGTCTGTGTTCCGGTCGTCTTCGGCGCTTGAAGCAGAGATTGCCCGCAGATCTCGACTCGTTGAGGAATCGAAAGCGGCCGGACTGATGGGGCGTGCCGTGTACGATCGGTGGCAGCATGAGCTTTTGGTCGTAGGCGGCGAGGGTGTTTCCAGTCTGCGCGGGCAGGAAGCCATTATAAAGGCCAGCGGCTATGAAGAGGCCTGCAGCCTGGCTGATGAGGCTTATCACCGGGCCTCGAGCGCGCTCGAAATAGTTCTCTCCCATCCGTGTGAAACGCTCGACGATGTTCGCGAAAAGGCAAAGCGCATAGCGGCATGTGCGAAGGCGATCGGAAGGGAATTCGATCAGGACGAGGTCATCGCTCTCCTTGGGTCGTTCGGCGAGGCATAACGGGCTGTGTGTATGGCCCGCTGCCTCACGGTGGCGGGCTTCTTCGTTTAGCTCCGCCGGCTTACTGCGAGTGTTTTGGGTGGTCCCCACATACCGCCTGTAAAACTGTCAGAATCGGCGATCTGCAAGACGTTCACCTCTCTTGGATATTTTTTTCCGAACCAACTTTCATATTCGATCTCAATCGGAAACTCGGCCTGCGCGATCCAAAAGCTTTGACGCGGATCTCTATGGGTTAGACCAAAAGAGCATGATGTCCGAGCACCGTTGTGGAGGAGACGGATCACCCTGGACGGATCGAAACAAGCCAACCAAAGGCCCTTGTTCTCGTCGTTGGCTCCGGCGCCAAGCGCCGCCTCAAGCGCTGTCTGATCGCTGATAAAGAGCTTGATATTCTTTGCCGGGATCGATCCGGAGTTGAGGATGACCAAGTCATACGCAATCGCCTCGTTGCCGCCGTGGTGCGTCTCAACCATCGCCGTGATGATTGGGCGAAACTGACGGCGCCAGAAATGCAGCGACAGTCCAAGGGCGATTACTGTCGCGAATACTCCCGCGAAGTTGAGCCAGTCCACGCTGAGCAACCAATCGATGAGATCTTTCACTGCCCTATCCCTTTTGTCGCGCAGACCTGCCGATAGTTTCAGGAAAGAACTGGCACCGCAATTGGCACCGGGATGCCCGGCACCCCAGGCACGGCTACCCCAACGGCTACCCAGATGCCAACTCGTACGGGTACCCGCGAAATTTCTAAAATCCAGATTATCGTTTGATTTCAATCTGGTGCGGACGACGGGAATCGAACCCGTACGATCAGAGATCGAGGGATTTTAAGTCCCTTGCGTCTACCAATTCCGCCACGTCCGCAGATCAGCCCTTTTCAGATGCCAGACACAGGCCGTCAAGTCGTGTTCTTGGCCATCCTGAACACACACCCCAGAGGAGTGGGCGCAGTGATACTGGTGTGATCGCGGAATTTAGCGCGGCGCTCGCAATGCGTAGGGTGTTTGCAAGGCGGACTTGATCCGCCGAGGCCGGCGTCTACCAGGCCCAACCCATTCCCCCGCCCACTGGGGGCGCCGGCCGCCCCTCATCGACTTTGCTGATCACGTCACAGCTGTCGCTCGCCGATCGATGCCGGCGAGGCTCAGAACTTGTAGCTGAGATTGATGCCCACGGTGTTCAGCTTCGTATCCTGGTCGCGGCCGACGAAGTCGCTGGACCCGTCATAGTGCTCGGAACCGAAATCGTAGTAGCGATACTGGGCGCCGACGACGAACTTGTCGGTCAGCGCGTAGTCGACGCCGGCGCCTAGGGTCCAGCCGACATTCGGGCGTGTCTCGGAGAAGGCGGAGCCTGCCGATTGCGAGGTTTCGATCCCGGCGAAGGCAATGCCGCCTATGCCGTAGACCAGCACACGATCCATCGCATATCCGGCCTTGGCGTTGACCGATCCGAACCATTTGATGTCGGTGCCGAAATTGTTTCCGGGTTCCGCTTCCGCCGTGCCGTTGACCGAGGAATAGTTGAGGTCGGCCTCGGCGCCGATCACCGCCTGGTCGAACTGCCATAGCCCGGCGACGTGCCCGCCGACAAAACCGCCATTTATGTCGGGCGAGACGGAAAATGGCTCTCCTTCCGTTCCTGAGATGTCCGACCGGCCCCAGCCGTAGCCCGCCTGCAGGCCGGCATAATATCCGGTCCAGTCGAAGCCGGGCGCGGTCATCGGCACATCGACCGTCGGGTCGGCCGCGAAAGCCGGCATCGACAGGACGGCAAGAAGACCGGCACTTGCGACGACAAGGCGATACATTCGAACTCCCCGGATGAAGAGTCGGAAGAAATCTTGGCGGCCAGGCTAGACCGATTTACGACAAAACGGAATCCTGTTTCTGGATGCGGCCGTGTGTCGCTTGCAGAAGCACGGCCTGCCAGCCGAGAACAGCTAGGCATTGCCCGAGGGATGTTCGAGTGCAAAATGGCCGTCTTGCGGGGAAAAAATCCTGATGAACAGCCTGGTTCGTCTCATCGCTGGAACAGCCATGGTGCTGCTAGCCTGCGGCCTCGCTGTGGCCGAGCCATTGGCGCTCGCCATCGCCACGGCAGCGGTCGTATCCGATCAAGCGTCGGGACAGAGGGCGCTCAACCTGAAGATGACACCGGACAGCACGAAGGCGTTCGCCGACTTCACCAGGGCGAATGTCGGGAAGGTGGTCGACCTCAGCGTCGACGGTGCCGTGGTGGCGTCGCCGCGCCTGGTCGGACCCATCCTCGGCGGCGAGGTGATGCTCAGCGGCAGCTTCGCCCCGGGCGAACTCCAGCGCCTGGCGGAACGGATTTCGGCGGGCGGTGCGAAAGTCACGGTCGAGGTAAAGGCTGAACAGCCATTGTGAAGGCTGGACGGGTCTGTCCGCTGTTTGGCGCTGGTCAAAACCAGGCAGGCTTGGCACAGTCGCGCAAACAGGAGTCCCTTCATGGCAAAGAAGCCGGCGGCGCATGCGACGAAACCCAAGCCCTGGACCGAGATGGCGACGCATCTGGTCGACGTCGCCATGGGCCGCAAGCCCGCCGATCTCGTTATCCGCAACGGCCGCTGGGTAAACGTTCACTCCGGCGAGATCATTGCCGGCACCGACATCGCCATTGCCGGCGGCCGCTTCGCCTATTGCGGGCCGAATGCCAGCCACGCTATCGGCCAGGGCACCAAGGTGGTCGATGCCGGCGGGCGCTATCTGGTGCCTGGCCTCTGCGACGCGCACATGCATGTCGAGAGCGGCATGGTGACGGTGACCGAGTTCTGCCGTGCCGTCATCCCGCACGGCACCACCTCGATGTTCATCGATCCGCACGAGATCGCCAATGTGCTGGGCTTGCCGGGCGTGCGGCTGATGCATGACGAGGCGGTGGCGATGCCCATCAACGTGCATGTGCAGATGCCGTCCTGCGTGCCGTCGGCACCGGGGCTGGAACATGCCGGCGCCGAGCTGACGGTCGCCGATGTTGCCGAGGCCATGACCTGGGAAAACATTATCGGGCTCGGCGAAGTGATGAATTTTCCAGGCGTCGCCGCCAATGATCCTGTCATGTCCGGCGAGATCGCCGCGACGGTTCGTGCGGGCAAGACGGTTGGCGGCCACTATGCCTCGCGCGACCTTGGCTTGCCGTTCCACGGCTATGTCGCCGGCGGACCCGAGGATGATCACGAAGGCACGCGCGCCGAGGATGCCATCGCCCGCGTCCGCCAGGGCATGAAGGCGATGCTGCGGCTGGGTTCGGCCTGGTACGACGTCGCCTCGCAGATCAAGGCGGTGACCGAAAGCGGCATCGATCCGCGCAACTTCATCCTGTGCACCGACGACAGCCATTCCGGCACGCTGGTGCATGAAGGCCACATGGACCGGGTGGTGCGCCACGCCATCCAACAGGGGCTGAAGCCGGTGACGGCGATCCAGATGGCGACGATCAACACTGCCCAGCATTTCAGGCTGGAACGCGAAATCGGTTCGATCGCGCCGGGACGGTTGGCCGACCTGCTGATTGTTTCCGACCTCGCCGCAATGACCATCGATGAGGTTTATGCGCGCGGCGCCAGGCTGGCCAAGGGCGGCAAGCTCGACATCGACATTCCGGCCTATGATTACCCGAAGACGGCGAAGAACACCGTCAAGTTGGGCAAGAAGTTCAGGGCTGGCGATTTCGACATCACGGCTCCCAAGGGCGCCAACGAGGTGCGGGTGCGCGTCATCGGCGTCATCGAGAACCAGGCGCCGACGCGGGCGCTGGAGGCCGATCTGCCGGTCGAGGACGGTCTGGTCGCCATGGACCGCCGCAACGACGTCTGCCAGATCGCGCTGGTCGAGCGGCACCGGGGCACGGGCGGTGTCACCAACGCTTTCGTCTCCGGCTTCGGCTATATGGGCGATTGCGCCATGGCCTCGAGCGTTGCCCATGACGCCCACCACATCATCTGCGTCGGCACCAACAAGCAGGACATGGCGCTGGCGGTCAATCGACTGGGCCAAGTCGGCGGCGGCGTCGTGCTGTTCTCCAAGGGCAAGGAACTGGCGCTGGTCGAAATGCCGATCGCCGGCCTGATGTCGGACGAGCGCGCCGAGATCGTCGCCGCCAAGGCCGAGAAACTGACCGAGGCGATGCGCAAGATGGGTTGTTCCCTGAACAACGCCTACATGCAGCACTCGCTGCTGGCCCTGGTGGTCATTCCGGAGCTGAGGATTTCAGACGTCGGGCTGATCGACGTGACGACTTTCCAGAAGGTCGACCTGTTCGTCTAGGCGAAACCCGACGCGGGTGACTCGCTCACCCGCCGGTGACGATGGTCAGCACCTTGAACGGCGTGGTGATGACGACCTCGGCGACCGAACCAACGGCCTTGCCGAGGCCCTGGCCGAGATTGTTGAGCTGCGCCGGATCGGGTTCGTCCGAGGCCAGGCCGGCGGGGGTGCGCAGGCGGTCGCCGAGCAACTGCACTAGGATCGGATTGTCGGCGAATTTCGCATGGTTGAGGCCACCGTCGCCGCCCTTGATCTTGGTCAGGTCGACTACGGACACGCCGTAGCTGGCGAGATCCGCGGCATTGCCATAGTCACCGACACGCGGCTTGTCGCCGGAGATAAGTGAAGACAATTTGAGCGCCCGGTCATCGCTTGAAAGCAGCACGGCAAACGGCTTGTCCGGCTTGCCGTATCGCATCATCTGCTTTTTGAATACGTCGACATCGATGTCGGGCGAAGCCAGGACGACATAGCCGAGCTTGCCGCCGAGATCGCGGTCGCCGGTGATGGCGAGCTGGCGCAGAGCCTCCATCGTCAACCAGGTTCCCATTGAATGGGCGATGATGTCGATGCTCTTGACCCGCGTCTTGGCGAGCATTCTGAGCGTCGCCTCGAGATCGTCACGCGCGGCGTTGGCGCTGTCCTTGTCGTAGATATAGCCCGTCGTCTTGGCGCTCGAAGCCCAGGAGAACAGCACCGGCGTGCCGGGATATTTCGTGTCGTGAGCGATCTGCGTCAGCCGGTAGATGCCGTCGTCGAAGCCATTGTTGAAGCCGTGCACGAACACCAGTGCCCGATCGCCGCGCATGGCAATGTCGGCGCCGACCGCCTTGGCGAATTGCGGAGCATCGCCGTAGTGGACCACTTTGGTGGCGGTGAATTGCTTTGCCGGGTTCGAGTTGGCCGAGCCCTTGGCCCGCTCGATGGCACCGACCTGGTGGACCTTCGGCACGGTGACGTCGACACGGGCGTAGCTGGTGGTCAATGAGCGATCGCCGTCAAACACCTGCCGCGGATCCTTGGTCGCCTGCTGGCGGGTGGTGGCGACGAAAATCTCGTGCGTGGCCGCGATGTCGGAGGCTGGCGCCGAGACGGTCGTCTTGTTGAGCAGATCATGCGTGTTCTGGCCAGCACAGCCGGCAAGGGCGAGCGCCAACGCCACGACGAAACTTTTCAAGCGCAAGCTCAAGCGCCGGCTCCCGTAGAGGGGGACGTCAAAAGCATGACGTCACCGCTATTCCGATAGAGCCAGAGACCGGCGCGGTCCAGTTCAAAGTGGCCTGACACCTCGTGAATGGTGAACAGGCACGGCGAAATTCGCGGCGCTGCATTTACTGCCCGAGCAGGCTGATGCGGTCGGTCACGTCCCTGTCGCTGGCAAAGCCGTCATCTTCGCGCAGTCGCTGGCCGATCATCTTCACCAAGGCCGGATTGTCGGCGAATTTCGTATGATTGAAGCTGTCGCTGCCCTTGACCTTGGAGAGATCGACCACCGTCACGCCGTAGGAGGCAAGATCGGCGGCATCCTTGTAATCGCCAACGCGTGGCCGTGAACCGGCGATCAGGCCGGAAAGCCTCAGCGCGCGGTCGTCGTCGGACAACAACAGGATGAACGGCTTGTCGGGCTTGCCATAGCGGCGCATCTGGCTCTTGAACACGTCGACATCGATGTCCGGCGACGCGAGCACCACGTCGCCGAGCTTGCCGCCAAGGTCACGGTCGCCGCTGATGGCCATCTGGCGCAGGGT
The DNA here is from genome assembly GCF_016756575.1 of Mesorhizobium sp. 131-3-5. NCBI lineage: Bacteria > Pseudomonadati > Pseudomonadota > Alphaproteobacteria > Hyphomicrobiales > Phyllobacteriaceae > Mesorhizobium > Mesorhizobium sp. 131-3-5. Next base: position 4,655,434 of record NZ_AP023254.1, on the reverse strand, counting down.
TTCCATGGTCACCCAGGTTCCCATCGAATGCGCGACAATGTCGATCCGACGCGCGCCGGACTGCTCCAGCATGCGCAAAGTCACTTCGAGCTGGTCGCGGGCGGCGCTGGCACTTTCCTTGTCATAGACATAGTCGGTGGTCTTGGCGCCCGATGCCCAGGAAAACAGCACCGGCGTGCCGGGATAGCCGGAATCGTGGACGATCTGGGTGAGACGGTAGACCGCATCGTCGAAGCCGGTGTTGTAGCCGTGCACGAAGACCATGACGCGGCCGCCGCGCGCCGCGATATCGGCGTTGAGCGCGCTGGAGAATTTCGGCTGCGTGTCGTAGCCGACAACCTCGGAAGCCATGAAATATTTGGCCGGATCATCCGACTTGCCGCGGGAGCGCCGTTCGATCTGACCGGTCGTGTGGAGGCCCGGAACGGTGACGTTGACGCGCGCATAATTCAGCGTCGCCGAGCGCTCGCCGTCGAAAACCTTGTTGGGATCGTCAGACTTCTTGCGTGTCGTGGCGATGAAGATCGAGTGGTTGCCGGCGATTTCCGTCACCGGCGCGGCGACGATGGCGCTGCCAAGCAATTCCTGCGTTTGCGGGCCGGCGCAGCCGGCGACGAGCAAGGCGAGACAAACAGTAACTATCTTCTTCAAAGGCACGTCTGAAATTTCCACTCCGGCCAAAAGGCCCATCTACCCCCGCTGCACCTCCCGGACAGGGAGAGTGCGGCAGAACTAAGTCGTGTCCAGTCGAAATGTGGTCAGCGGCTGGTTACAGCCATCGCACTGTTGCGCGAAAGCCAAAATGGCGGAAGGAATGCCGGAATGTTTGAGAAGGGCAGCACCTCCGGCCTGAGGCGGATGCCAAGCACATCCGCCATGAAGGCGCGGCGCGCTTCAATACGGCTCCAGGTTTCGGGATAGCGCGCTGCGATCTCCTCGCGCAGTGCCTCGTCGGCGAGTGCGATGCCATCCTCGATGTTGGTGGTGAAATAGTCGCTGCCGGTTGCCGGGATGATGTCGACCTGCAACGCCATGCCGGATCGCAACTTGATGTCTGAGCCGGAAAACACCGGCGAATGCATCCACTCGTCGATATGGACGAGATGGCCGGGATTGAGGGATACGCCAAAGAACGGGTCGCCGATGCGATCATCCACCGCTTTCCACAGAGCGCCACCGGTCGTGCCGATACCGATCGCCTCGTACCAGTCGACAACCGCGGCGAAATAGGGCGCGACGAGCTTTTCGACGTAGTCGCGGACGGCGGGTGGCAACTCTGATGCATCCTCGGCCAAAAAACCGGCGCGGGCGTTGAGCGCGCCCTGGATGCCATAGGCCATGGTGATCGGATCACCACGCCGGATGATGTCGAGGCGGGGGCTGGGCAAGCCATAGGCGGCGCGCTTTCCCGCCGACAACATGGGATGGGCAACCATGCGGCAGGCCGTTCATGCCCATCAGCCGCGCCGCCTGCAGTTCGGTCATGCCGGGCTCGATGCCTTGCAGGACATTGCGCAGCCCTTGCGAGGTGAAGGTCGCGGCAAATTCAAAGCTGGCCAACTGATCGGCCTCGTTGAGGGCGCGCAGGCCGTCGGTCGGGTTCATCAGCAGATTGGCGGCATTCACAACTGCGCCCTTGTTGCCGACAAGCGTGCGCAGCGTATCGGCAACGAAGGAGGGCAGGTCGAGCGTCGTCTCATCGAAACCGGCATCGCCGGCGCCAAAAGGCTTCCAGCCGATGGCGCCGATCCTGTGGCCGGGCTTCAGGCCGCAGCCGGCAAGGATGTCAGGCAGCGCATCCGAGCGGTCGCGCGGCTGCGCCGGCAGCGAGAAGGTCTGGTAGAGCACGCGCTCGTAGGGCCCATCGCAGATTTCGGCATAGCCCCAGCCCTCATTGCCAACGAGAAGCCTTGGCTGGCTGCCGGGAACGATGACCAGCAATGTCTCCTCGAAACGCGGATCGTAGCCTGAGAGATAGGCAACATTGGCTGCGTGTTCGCGGTCGCCATAGATCGCGAAGGCATCGAAACCGGACTTGGCGCCGCGCGCAATCAGCGCTTCGATGCGCGCTCCATAGGTGTTTCGTGCAACCAACGGCATCACCGTCGGTTCGCCGAATTCGGGCAGCGACATGGATTTCAGACCAACCGATGCGACAGGCATGAACAAACGCCCCCAAGTGCTTGCAAGGATTCTGCGAATGCCCTTTGCGCATTGGCATGAAGGGCCGGACAATGGCGTTGCGGGGCCGGATATGCAATAGGCAGGATCGGCCGCGACAGACAGAAGCTGTGCGGCCGGATCGATGGCAGGTCTGTACGAAACATGCGGCACAAGGTGGCTTTCCAATGAGCAGTTTTTCCTCCCGCGTCGCCGTCGCGGCCGCCGCGATCCGCCAGATCTTTCCGGAAACGCCGCTGCAGGAAAACGACTACCTGTCGAAGAAGACCGGCGCTCGGGTGCTGCTGAAGCGCGAGGATCTGAGCCCGGTGCGCTCCTACAAGATCCGTGGCGCCTTCAACTTCTTCCGCAAGGCGCTTGCCGCCGGTAACCAGGCCGAACTGTTCGTCTGCGCGTCGGCCGGCAACCATGCCCAGGGGTTTGCCTTCGTCTGCCGCCATTTCGGCAAAAAGGGCGTGGTGTTCATGCCGGTGACGACGCCGCAGCAAAAGATCGACAAAACCAGGCTGTTTGGCGGCGATTTCGTCGAGATCAGGCTGGTCGGCGACTTTTTCGACGACTGCTATCGCGCCGCCTTCGAATTCACCGAAAGCTCAGGCGCCCACATGGTGCCGCCTTTCGACCACAAGGACATTATCGAGGGCCAGGCAACGGTCGCCTATGAGATCGCGGACCAGATGCCTGGCGCGCGCATGCCCGACATCATCATGCTGCCGGTCGGCGGTGGCGGGCTCGCCGCCGGCGTGACGCATTATTTCGCCGACCAGGGCCGGGAGGCCCGTTTCGTCTTTTGCGAGCCGGCCGGCGCACCGAGCCTGCATGACAGCCTCGAGGCGGGAAAACGGCTGAAGCTCGCCAAGGTCGACAACTTCGTCGACGGCGCGGCGGTGGCCGAGATCGGCCGCGAACCCTTGCGGTATCTGAAGGAATTCGCCGCCGACACGGTGCGGCTGATCCCGGAAAACCGGCTCTGCGCGACCATGATCGAGATGCTCAATGTCGAAGGCGTCGTGCTTGAGCCCGCCGGCGCATTGGCCATCGACGCGTTGAAGGATTTTTCCAGGAAGGAGATCCGCGGCAAGACCATTGTCGCCGTGGTTTCGGGCGGCAATTTCGATTTCGAGCGGCTGCCGGATGTCAAGGAGCGGGCCCTGCGCTTCGAAGGCCTGAAGAAATACTTCATCATCCGCTTCCCGCAGCGGCCGGGCGCGCTGCGCGACTTCCTCGAAATGCTGGGACCGGACGACGACATCGCCCGCTTCGAGTATCTGAAGAAGTCGGCGCGCAATTTCGGCTCGGTGCTGATCGGCATCGAAACCAAGGACCGCCGCAATTTCGACCTGCTGAAGGCAAATTTCGAGGCGGAGGGCGTCCAGTATCAGGACATCACCGACAACGAGACATTGGCAAGCTTCATCATATGAGCGCGAAGGTCTTCATCGCCCTGTTTTCCGGCATCAATGTCGGCGGCAACCGCATCGTCAAGATGGCGGAACTGCGGTCCTTCTTCGAGGATCTCGGCTTTTCCGGCGTCGCCACCTATGTGCAGAGCGGCAACGTCGTGTTCCGGGCCGGCAAAGGCGACGCCGCCGCGCTGACCAGACAGATCGAAGCGGCCTTCGAGAAGAAATGGGGTTTTCGTTCCCGGATCATGGTGCGCGATCTCTCCTGGTTGGAACGGCTGGTGAGCGAAAATCCCTATCCGGAAGCGGCCGCCGACCACACCAAGCTCCACGCCTATGCGCTGGAGCGTGAGCCGACCGTCGAAGAGGTGGCGCGGCTGGCTGAAAAATGCACAGGCCCCGAACGCTTCGAAGTCAAGGGAGACGTACTTTACCTCAGCGCGCCGGACGGGCTCGGCAAGTCAGTCTTCGCCAACCTCATTCCGCGCGCTCTGAAGGTGCCGGGCACCGCGCGCAACTGGCGCTCGGTGCTGGCGCTGCAGGAGATGGCAGGGCAGACCGGCGGGAAAGCATGACCCCGAAAAGTGGGTGCCGGTTTTCGAAAACGGTCATGCTCGAACAAACACCTACGCTGCCGTCGCCGGCTTCCAGTCGAAGTTCAGTTCTTCGCGGAAGGCAAAGCGCTTGATGTGGTCGGCCACGACACTCTCCAGGCGCTCGAGCGATCCCGCTTCGTTGGTTGATACCACAATGTGCAGCGCTGCCGCGTCCGCATCCATGACGGTGCGGCCGAGCGACGTCAGGTCGATGGTGCCGTGGGTCGGGTTGAACTCGACGGGGAATTTGTGTGCCCAGTGCTTGCACAGCTGCTGCAGGTAGCGGCTGGCGTGCTCAGTGGCGACGTCGGCATGGCTGGATGGCATGAATGACTTCTCCTGGTCTGGGCGCTGGCCTGCCGGCCAGGCGTGATGACCGGTCAGATAGGTGGCGTGGTGCGAAACGGCAAAGGCGGCCGGCTTTTACCCCGGCCGCCTCGCTTCAAGATGGCGTGATTGCTACCAGCTTCCGGTGTTGGCCATCGAAGCCCAAGGTTCAGCCTTGGCTTTCGCGGGGCCCTTCTGCAGAAGCTCGATGGAGATGCCGTCCGGCGACCTGATGAAGGCCATGTTGCCATCGCGCGGCGGCCGGTTGATGGTGACGCCGTTGTCCATCAGATGCTGGCAGGTGGCGTAGATGTCATCGACCTCGTAGGCGAGGTGGCCGAAATTGCGCCCGCCCTTGTAGTCTTCCGGATCCCAGTTGTAGGTGAGTTCGATCAGCGGCGCCTTGTCGTTGATGCCGCTTTGCTCGTCTTCGGAGGCGGCGAGGAAGATCAGCGTGAAGCGGCCCTGCTCGTTTTCGTAGCGGCGGACCTCCTTCAGCCCGAGCTTGTTGCAGTAGAAATCGAGCGAGGCATCGACATCGGCGACGCGGACCATGGTGTGCAGATAGCGCATGAGTTTTCCTCGATCTGTTGGGGTGCGGCGCAACATAGGGTCGCCCCGGTGAAAGGGCAATCTCCTGCGCTTGGCGATGCCGGCAAAGAACAAATCCGGTATTCCCGCAATGAACCGTGAAAAAAGGCAGGGAAGGTCTTGCACACACCGGAAGCCGCGGTGTTAATCTGGTGTCAAGAATCAGTTGCGGTGTTCTTGAAAAAAGGGGGCATTCTTATGGGGGAAAAGGCCTCTTTGACGGGGCGGGCCGGAACCCTTGGCGACGCCTTGAAGCGCGACGAAGGCGGCGACGCCGCCGACCTGACCGAAATTGCCGGCGCCATCAAGTGGTTCGATGTGGCCAAGGGTTACGGGTTCATCCTACCCGATGACGGTGTCTCGGGCGATATCCTCCTCCATGTGACATGTCTTCGGCGGGACGGTTTCCAGACTGCCTTGGAAGGCGCGCGCGTGGTTTGCCTTGTCAAGCAGGGCGATCGCGGTCTGCAGGCCTTTCGTGTGCTTTCCATGGATGTCACCACCGCCGTCCATCCCGCGGAAATGCAGGAACAGCGCACCCATGTGGCGGTGACGCCGGAGAGCGGGCTCGAACGCGCTTTGGTCAAATGGTTCAACCGCACCAAGGGCTTTGGCTTCCTGACGCGCGGCGAAGGCACCGAGGACATTTTCGTCCACATGGAGACCTTGCGCCGCTATGGCATCACCGAGCTTCGGCCGGGCCAGGTCGTGCTCGTCCGTTTCGGCCGCGGTGACAAAGGCCTTATGGCCGCCGAAATTCACCCCGATATGGGCACCTTGCCGGTTTCGCACTAGGACGATTTCGGCCGAGGATCTTGGATGACTCGCAGGAACTGGCTGACGGCGGGCGTGTTTTGCGCCATTGCGGCCGTGATCGTGGCCGCAGGTGCTTTCTTCTATTCGGAACGGCCGACCTCGGCAGACGGCCGGGCGATGATCCTTCCGGTCGACCCGACGCCGCTGGTCGTGGTGACGAAAGATGGGAATCGCTCTTTTTCCATCGAAATCGCCGACACCGATTTGGAGCGCGAGGCCGGCCTGATGTTTCGCCAGGACATGGCGGACGATCACGGCATGCTGTTCGTCTTCGAGATACAGCAGCAGGTCAGTTTCTGGATGCAAAACACGCCAATGCCGCTTGACCTGATCTTTGTCGGCCAGGATGGCAAGATCCGCGCCGTCAAGCATGGCGAACCGCAATCCCAGGCCATCATTTCACCTGGCGTGCCTGTGCGCTTCGTGCTCGAGCTCAAGGCCGGCACCGCCGCCAAATACGGCATCGGGTATGGCGACCTGTTGCGCCACCCGGCAGTCGGCACCGTATCCGGACCCGGCATGCCACCGCCGGACAATGGCGATGCACCCAACGGCGGCGGCTGAACGCGAGGTGGGGCAGCCGATGCAGTTCTTCTCTCATGACGGGTTCGATCTTGCCTTCCTCGACCGCCAGCCGGCATCGGGGCAGGGCGATCCCGTGCTCATGATCCACGGCTTCGCCTCGAGCCACTACGTCAACTGGGTGTCGCCCGGCTGGTTCAAGACGCTCAACGATGCCGGGTATCGCGCCATCGCCTTCGACAATCGCGGCCATGGCTCGTCATCGAAGAGCTATGACGAGGCCGACTATACGCCAGCGAAAATGGCCTCGGATGCCGCCGCCTTGCTCGACCATCTCGGCATCGAACGGGCCCATGTCATGGGCTATTCGATGGGTGCTCGCATCGCGGCGTTTCTGGCTCTGTCCGATCCGCACAAGGTGGCGACGCTGGTCTTTGGCGGCCTCGGCATCGGCATGATCGACGGCGTCGGCGATTGGGATCCGATTGCCGCGGCCCTGCTTGCCGACGATCCGGCGGCGACCAGCCATCCGCGCGGCCGCTCTTTCCGCGCCTTCGCCGACCAGACCCGCAGCGATCGCCGGGCGCTTGCCGCCTGCATCGCCACATCGCGGGAGCTGCTGAGCGAGGATGATATTGCCCGCATCGCCCAGCCGACGCTGGTCGCGGTCGGCACCACGGACGACATTGGCGGCTCGCCGGACGAACTCGCCGCCCTGATGCCGAACGCCAGAGCTTTCCACATCGGGGGCAGGGATCATATGCTGGCGGTCGGGGACAAGACCTTCAAGCAACGCGTTCTGGAGTTTTATGCCGAATATCCGCTTTGAGCGGTCCGCCGGGGAGCAACAGCGGTACAATGGGGAAGAAGCACGGCCGCCATGCCCGGCGCGTCGCTCGAGCGACAATCGCGTCCTTGGAGTGCTGGGGATCGTTCTCAACGGGCTGTCGGAGGCGGCGGCTGGCCATCCTCGCGGCAATGGCGTCGACCATAGGCGCCTTTACCTGATCCCCGCTAGCCTGTAGCGAGGGCCGCCAGCGACCGCGCCATGTTCAGCCTGGCCTGCGGCTCGAAGCGCCGGCGAAATTCCTCGGTGAGGAAAATGCGCGGGCGGGCAAGGAAATCCTTCAGCACGGCACCCCGCCCGGCACGCCACATCGGCTCTTCCACCCAGTCATATTCGCGGCGCACCGCGCGTTCATAGGCGTCGAACACGTCAGGCACGGCACCCAGGATCGACAGATCCATGTCGAGGAAAAGACTGGCGTCGCGCGTGGCCTTCGCATCGTCGAACTGGGGCAATTGGTGCGCAGCCGTGGCCAGGATCATCGCGCCGATGCGGTCCAGGCGCTCCGCGTCGGTGCGGCCCGCGAGCTTTTGCGCGGCAAGCGCGGCACTTCTGGCCTCATTGTCCTTGGCCTTGCTGTCATAGATGGCGTCGTGGAACCAGATCGCCGCTTCGACGGCCTGGGGATCACCGAGCAGCGCTCGATAATCGCCGGCCAGCGCCAGCATCGCCTCGATATGGGCAAGGTTGTGATATTGACGGCTTTCGGCGCGGTAGAGCGCCGCGAGTTCCTGTTTCAGCGGTTTGTCGACCAGGGGCTGGTCTTCCATGTTCGTCATCCGTCCAGCTAATCGATCTCAGCCTCTTCGAGCCAGTCACTCCGAACCTTGCATAGGCCGGAGCTCTGGGGAATGCTGCCATTCCCGGAATACCCGACCCAGGAGGCCGACATGACCAATACGCCAGGCAGCGAGAACCCCAGACCGGGGACGATCGACATGAAGCTGGAGGCCGTCATCATCGCCGTTGCGGATGCCGATCGGTCCAAGCGCTTCTACAGCGGCCTGGGTTGGCGGCTCGATGCGGACTTCGTCGTCGGCGATGCGTTTCGCGTCGTGCAGTTTACGCCTCCCGGGTCGCCGTGCTCGATCCATTTCGGCAAAGGGCTGACAGCGGCCGCGCCGGGCTCGGCGAAGGGACTTTATCTCGTGGTGTCCGATATCGAGGCGGCGCATGCCGAACTCGTGGCACGCGGCATCGAGGCGAGCGAGGTGTTCCACCGCACGGGGCCTGGGCAGCCGGCGATCAGTGGCCGGCATCCGGAGGGGCGCAGCTATTCATCCTATGTCACGTTTGCCGATCCGGACGGCAACAGCTTCATACTGCAGGAAATCACCCAGCGACTGCCTGGACGCGTGGATGCCAGCGACACGATATTCACGTCGTCGGGCGAGCTTGCCGCGGCGCTGCGCCGTGCGGCGGCGGCACATGGCGAACACGAGAAACGGACCGGCGGACAGTATGATGTGAACTGGCCCGACTGGTATGCCGAATACATGGTGGCCGAACAGGCCGGCACCTCGCTGCCGACTTGAAACGAGATCCATCGCAGCGCGGCGTCATTGGCGCCGCGCCGGCCTTGAGCCCGCCATCAGATCGTTCCGGCAGTGGGCGCGGCAGGCCGCCTCCAGCAGCACGGCGATCAAGGGTTCGTTTTCCATGGCCGCTTGAATTCCTGCGAACCAAATCCATTTGACACAGCACTAAGGAAAATTGAGTTCAATCGTGCTATGATCTGGCCTATATGTGCGGCCGGACAACAGGCAAGCCAGCAGGACGCAGGACGAGACGTCGATGAACAGCATCAGCATTTCCCGCCATAGCGCGTTGCAGCCGGTCGATCCGATCTGGCGTTCGATTCGCGACGAAGCGATGGACGCCGTCAACCGCGACCCCCTGCTCGCTGCCTTCCTCTATTCGACGATCCTCAACCAGGAGAGCCTGGAAGAGGCCGTCATCCACCGGATCGCCGAGCGGCTTGCCCATCAGGATATCGGCTCCGATCTCATCCGCCAGACCTTCAAGACCATGCTGGCTGACGACAAGGAATGGCCGACCACCGTGCGTGTCGACATCCAGGCCTATTACGACCGCGACCCCGCTTGCGACCGTTTCATCATGCCTGTGCTCTATTTCAAGGGCTTTCACGCCATTCAGACCCATAGGCTGGCACATTGGCTGTGGAGCCAGGGTCGCAAGGATTTCGCGCTCTATCTGCAGAGCCGCTCGTCCTCGGTCTTCCAGACCGACATCAATCCGGCCGCCCGCATCGGCAAGGGTATCTTCATCGATCACGCCACCGGCCTCGTCGTCGGCGAGACCGCGGTCATCGAGGACGATGTGTCGATCCTGCACGGCGTGACGCTGGGCGGCACCGGCAAGGCCGGCGGCGACCGCCATCCCAAGATCCGCCGTGGCGTGCTGATCGGCGCCGGCGCCAAGATTCTCGGCAATATCGAGATCGGCCATTGCTCCAAGGTCGCCGCCGGATCGGTGGTGCTGTCGCCCGTTCCGCACAACAAGACGGTTGCCGGCGTGCCGGCCCGCGTGGTCGGCGAGACCGGCTGCGACCAGCCTTCGCGCCAGATGGACCAGCTCCTGCCGTCGCAATCGATGGACCAGGTGATCAGCTTCGACATCTGATTTCCGCGCCGGCGCGCCGTCCGGCGCGATTGCGATTTGTCCGGCGGCGCTGCCGCTTCCGGTGCAATACGGCCGGCTTGCCTTTACATCGCCATTGTCGACGTGCCAGAAGCGCCCTTCAAACCAGCAAGCCCGATGATCGGAGAAGACTGTTGAAGCCGGACGAAATCAGAAAGCTGGACGCCTATTTCAAGCGCGTCTTCCAGAACCCCAAGCTTGAGGTCAAGGCACGGCCGCGCAAGGAAGATTCCGCCGAAGTCTATGTCGGTGACGAGTTCCTCGGCATCGTCTTCAAGGACGAGGACGACGGCGACTACAATTTCTCGATGGCGATCCTCGACATCGATCTGGGTTGAGCCCGCATCAAATGGCAGGCCGCGTCTGGCGCGGCCTGCCATTGTCCCTCAATGTCCGCTCTTCAGCATTCGCCCGGCCTCAGCCGCCATCGCCGCGTCGAGTGCCTGCCAGTCGCCAAGGAATTCCTTGGGAAAGCGGTAGGTGAGGCTGAGATCGTCGCCGACATGCACGTCCCGTTCGCACGGCGCCAGTGATTGACCGGCACTCGGCCCGCTCAGGCAGCGGGCCACGAAAGGGTCCTTTCCCCCGCGCTTGCCGACCACCAGCACCTCATTCAGATAGCCTGATTTCTCGTTGAAACCGTAGACCGTCGTGCCGCCCGGTCCTGGAACGCCGGGCTGGACGATCAGCGCGCTGTAGATCGGCGCGAACCGGCCGCTCATGTCGCGCGACATCATCTGCTGTTCGAAGGACAGGAAGATGATCTTCCCATTGGCTTCCGAGTGGTTGAAATCGTCGCGGGCCGCCTCGCTGTAACCGTCCATCTGGGGATAGCGCAGATAAAGGTCGAGACGCGAAGCGATGCCGTCGCGCCGGGCCTGGTCGAAACGGATGAAATTGGCCGGCACGGAAATCACATTGTTGCCGATCACCACCCGGCGCACCGTCGGGTCGTCGGTATATCCGGCCATGGCGATGCTATGGCCGAACCATTTGCCGCCAAGGCTTATCGCGACCGACAGCAAGGCAAGTGCGGCGAAGGCATAGAACACCCGCTTCATCAGCATGGAATCGACCACGGTGAGTTCAGGGCCGTCGGCGGTCGCTGCCTGCTTCATCTCGGTCCTCATCCCAGCCGCCATTCCCAGTGTCCCTCGGCGGCACACATCGCGCGGCACGGCTCTTGCAGCCTTCCTGAAACGACTGTGCGATTTCATGGTAAATGGAAGGTTAAGATGGCTCAGATGGAACTCTTCCTGTTTGCTTTTGTCGTCGGGCTGACGGTGTGCGGGCTGACGGGCTCGACGATGGAGCTGGTGTCGGGCCGAAAGGTCGCCTTCACTGAGCCCTATGTGTCGCCCGCCCATGTGCTGCGCTCGCTGGCGGCCACAGCTGGCGCCGGGCCGTTCATGCTGGTCAACGACGCCCTCGATGCCCGCCGCGAGAAGCGCATTTCGACGATGGCGCTCCTGTCATGCGGCTGCACGGCGATTGCCTGGTCCCTGGCGCTGGGCATCGTCGTGCTTGCCATTGCCTCATGGACGATCGGTCTCTTAGGGTCCGGCGTCTGAGACGATTCGGAGGCCGACAATGCCGCTTTATGCGATCGACGGAACGCAGCCCAGCTTCGCGGATGCTGACACAAACTGGATCGCGCCCGATGCGACGCTGATTGGCGATGTGCACGTCGGCCGCAATGCCGGGTTCTGGTTCGGCGTCGTCATTCGCGGAGACAATGAGCCGATCATTATCGGCGCCGACACCAATGTGCAGGAACACACGGTCATGCACACCGATCCCGGCTTTCCGCTGACCATCGGCGAGGGCTGCACGATTGGCCACCGGGCCATGCTGCATGGCTGCACGATCGGCGACAACAGCCTGATCGGCATGGGCGCCATCGTGCTGAACGGCGCCAGGATCGGCAAGAATTCGCTCGTCGGCGCCGGCGCGCTGGTCACCGAAGGCAAGGAATTTCCGGACAATTCGTTGATCGTCGGCTCGCCGGCCAAGGCGATCAGGGTGCTGGACGACGCAGCCGTCGCCAGGCTGCGCGGCTCGGCCGCACACTACGTCGCCAATGGCAAGCGCTTCAAGGCAGGGCTGAAGAAGGTTTGAGGCCAGTTTCGGCCGATCCCGGTCGCCGACGGTTCTATCGTGGGCCGAGCCATTATCTATTAGAGCCGCGCCTTGCCATGGCATCACGCAGCAATGAAGCGCCGGCTTCAAAGCCGGCATTGTCGGCTTCCTCGATGGCTGTCGTATAGTCATCGATGCGGGTTGCGAGAGTAGGGTCGGCGCCAGCAGCCAAAAGCAGACGGATCGCTTCGGCGCTGCGGATAGCCACCGAATAGTGAAGAGGCGTCCAGTCGTTCACGCCCCGCATATTGAGATCGGCGCCGGCCTCGATCAACATCTGGATGATTTCCAGTCGGTCGGCCCGGTCGGTGGACAGCGCGGCAATGATTGCCGGAAACCCACCGTGATCCCCGTAATTCGGATCCGAGCCTGCATCCAGCAACGTCGAGATGAAGCCGACCGGGCTCCAATAGATCGCGTATTCCAAAGGATGTCCGAGGCCGAATTCGAACGGCATACGTTCGTCAAACCAGCGGGGCGAACCGCCCAGCGCTTTGCCAAGGCCATCGAAGTCACCGGCCTTGAAGGCATCGTCGATCGCCTTGAACAGACGATGACGCTCGCATCGATCTTCCGGGATTTCCAGCATCGCCGTGATCCAGAGGACGAAACCAACAGCCTATGATGCCTCGATCCGCTGTCCGTGCAAAGGAGGCGGTGGATAGTCGGATGCGCCTGCCCAACCCTGATTGGGTTTCGAGCATCGCCAGAAATGGCGGAGCCGGCCCGGGGACGGGGCCGGCTCCTTAGACCCGGTCGTTGGGGACGGGGAGGGTGGGGACTCGACCGGGTTTCTCGTCACGTCCTAGCGGACGCTGGCGACCGCGTCGGAGCGGCCGTCATTGATCGTCACCCAAACGCCGGAATTCTCCGTCGATTGACGCTTGAGATAGGTGTAGTCGGTGTCCGTCCAGGACAGCACCTTGGTTTCCAGATTGTCGAGGATGAACTCGCCGAGGCTGGTGCGCACGGTCAGCACGGCGTGGCCGTCGCCATTCGGCTGGCGCGCAACCGTCATCAAGAGATCGCCCGCCGGCACGCCCGCGTCCATCAGTTCGCGGCGCTTCTCCAGCGCATAATCCTCGCAATCGCCATAGCCATTGTCGGGATACGCCCAGTACTCCTCGACACCGTAGTTTTCCATGTCGGTGCGCGGCTTGATGCGGGTGTTGACCGTATTGTTGATGTTGACGATCGTCGCCCAGAGCTTGCGGGTCAGGTCGACAGGCGCGCCCTTGGGCGTCTTCTCGTTGCATTCGCCAGGGATGCGCTGGCAGAATTCATAGTGGCCGACAGGCTGTGTGGTACGGCCGCCAGTGTGCATATAGGCCGGTCCCGCGGCATATGCTGATCCCCAAGCGGAAAGCTGCATCGCCATTGCCATAAGCAACAGCTTGCCCCTCGTTTTTTTCATTTTCTAGTCTCCCCGTTCGAAGGAGACATTGCCACGACTGGATTTATTTGACGCAAAAGCGCGAAGCAGACTTTAAGTAAAACGCCAATAGAATAAACATAAAATTTGAATCATTTGAGTATTGAATTGTTTGGATTGCCCGGGCTGGCATCGAAGCGCATGCCCGGCGCCTCGAATGGCAGCCTGCCTGTTGGAAGACAATCCGGCCACTTGCGAAGGGCCAAATCGCTGTCGCCCGGAAACAAAAAACCGGCCACGCAGGGCCGGTTTGCTTGCAGCGTCCGTTGGACCCGGTCAGGCGCGTGGCGTGTTGAATTCGGAATCGAGCGTCTCAGGGCGCTGGATGACGGCGAATTCGATGGCGACGCCATCCTCGAAATGACGAACGATCTGGCCGCGCATGGTGCCGAGCATGACCTGGACGCCTATCGCCGGCTTCACGTCGATCTCGATCGCGGCGCCCGACAGCGACAGGTCGATGATCCGACACTGGTATTGGCGGCCATCGGTGAGCTGCAGCACGCTGGTCGGGTTGCGCGGCGCGACGCGCTCGTGGCGGCGGTCTTCCGGCAGGTCGAGTTCGTGTTTGTTGGCAAGCCAGGTCAGTTGCGCCGCCAGCTTGTCCTTCTTGCGGTCGGACGCGATCACCGTCATGGCGAAGCCGTCCTGCAGCGTGCGCGTAACGACGCCTTCGATGCGGCCGATATGGTCGATATAGGCGATCACCTTTTCACCGGGCATGCCGATGCGATCGGTGCGGAACGCGACATTGCCGGGCGACATGTCGACAACCTGGCAAGGATGCTCGGTGCGGTCTTCCAGCATGAATCGCCCGTATATCTTGACCCGGACGCGCTGAAAGTTACGCCTTTCAGCTTGGGACGGCGCGTAGTCGACCGCCGCTGACCTCATGACTGCCTACACCCCGTTTGGCATTCCCGCGCGTCAATGCGAGGGACTTCATCACAGAAGTACAACAAAGCGAGTTAACAAAGGGGAAAAACGAGCCTGCGAGACCGTGCGATCATCAACTATTCGTCGCGCCCGCCGTCGAAGACGACGAGATGGCGGATGCGGCGCGCCCGGCCAAGCGCCGAGATCGTATCGGGCGCCTCGAGTTCGGCTGGAACAAGCGAGGGAACGTCGATCGCCGGCCGGTTGTTGAGCATCTCTTTCTCCGGATCGATGACACGAATCGAATCGATCATTGCGTCCGTGATTGGGTCGGCGCCCAGCCAGAACGGCTTCTCCGCGGCACTGATCACGCCAAGGCAGCGCGGGTTCTCGATGCCGCCGTCGAGCGGCAAGGCAAGCAATTCGAACTTGTTGGAGCGGCCATTGCGACTGAAGCCCTCGAAATTGATCAGCACCACCGATTTCTGGTCGAAAACCCCGTGAATCAGCCGTGAGACCAGACGCTGATCCTTCTCGCGCCACAGCGACGGGAAGGAGAACCCCTTGAGTTCGCGGCCATAACAGGCGCAGAGCCTGGTGCCGGCTAGGCGGAAGATGGGTTGGCCGCGCGTGTCTCTTTCCAGGATGAACGTGTCGGCCAAAAGCGACTTGATATCGGCCGGCTCGACTTCCGAACGCTTCGGAGCGGGGCGTCCGTCACGCAGGCGGTTCCAATAATGGAACAGCGTGATCGATCCGTTTTGGTTCATGGTATGCTGCTCCGCGCATTCTGTCGTCTGATGTCCCATCGGTGAACAGAAGGGCGCCCTCCGATGACCTACATGCGTTGCGGAGCAGGAAGCGTGCCAGCGTCGTTAACACTTGTTCACGGGTCGGGGGCGTTAAGGTTAACAACTGGTTTACGTTGCTCCCAAGCAGGCCCTGTGGCACATCAAAACCACTCCAGAAGCGGTCGTTTCGCGACGATCGGCAGCACTTCAGTCAAGAGTTTTAGGGGAGCAGGGGGCTCGACCGGCCGTTCAGGGGAAACCTTGGACGGCTTCTTTTTTGATTCGCACTGGGGCGATTCGCCGTTTGCGGTTCCAATGGCCGTGATCTAGATGCTCGCCAGATCGAACAGCACCGAGTGCGATTGCAGATGAGCGAACAGCAAAATCCAACCGAGGCCGAGCCGGCCGAAAGCCTGCCGCCGCCTGCGCGCGAACCGGTGTTCAACCTGCCGCCGATCGTGCTGGCGGTGATCGGCATTTGCGCGGCCGTCTTCCTGCTGCAGCAATATGTGCTGAACGACGCGCAGCAGATGACGCTGCTCTACGATGGAGCCTTCATTCCCGTCCTCTATACCGGGCAATACGGCTTCGACTGGTTCCTGTTCACGCGTCCCTTCACCTATGCCTTCATGCATGGGGGCTTTGCCCATATCGCCATCAACATGGTCTGGCTCGCCGCGTTTGGTTCGCCGTTGGCCAATCGCCTCGGCGGGCTCCGGTTCGCTCTGTTCTTCGCCGTCACCGGGCTGGCTTCCGTCGCGCTGTTCTGGGCCATGCACCCCTATGGCGAGGCACCGCTGGTCGGCGCCTCCGGCGCCATATCGGGCATGATGGGTGCTGCGGCGCGTTTCGGTTTCCGCACCGACCGCTCTGCCGGCACGGCGGCCTTCGCCGGCCCTGTGCTGCCGATCGCGACTGTCTTGCGTTCGCGCGGTGTCGTGATTTTCCTTGCCGTGTGGATGATCATCAACCTCGCCACCGGCCTGCTCGGTTTTGCGCCTGGAGCAGATGGGCAGATCGCCTGGGAGGCGCATATTGGCGGCTTCGTCGCCGGCTTCTTCGGCTTGCGCTGGTTCGATCGGCGATGGCAGCCGCCTGAATGGGAGAGCACCGACCACCGCACTTGAAATGCAACCCATCACGGCGCACGATGTTCACTCTTACGTGAAAGCCGGTCTGGGCAGGGAACCGGCAGGCGAAGCAGAGGAGGACGCCATGACGGTTAAGGCAATTCTGGAAAAGAAGGGCCACGACGTGTTGACGCTCGGGCCGAACGAAAAGCTCAGCGAAGCCATCCGCATCCTGGCCGAACACAAGATCGGCGCGCTGGTCATCACCAATGGCGATCACAAGATTGTCGGCATCCTGTCGGAGCGCGACATCGTGCGGGTTGTCGCCAAGGAAGGTGCCGCCGCGCTCGATATCGCCGTGCGTTCGGCAATGACGCCGAAGGTGAAGATCTGCAACGAGAACCACACCGTCAACGAGGTGATGGAGATCATGACCAGGGGCCGTTTCCGCCATCTGCCGGTGGAAAAGGACGGGCTGCTCGATGGCATCGTCTCCATCGGAGACGTAGTCAAGCGCCGCATCGAGGATGTCGAGCGCGAGGCGGACGAGATCAGGGCCTACATCGCCACCGCCTGAGCGGTGAAAGGAACCGCCGGCCGGAAACCCAGCCGGCGGAACCGTAGCCTATCGATTGTCGAGTTCGGAGCGGACGAGTTCGAGGCCGCGCCTGGTGATGCGGTAAGGGCCGCCACCCGACGACGAAACCGCCTTCTTGCGTTTCAGCTTTCGAAACAGGTCGACATCGACGCCCCGATAGTGCCAGCCATCGCGGGTCAGGCATTTGACGGAGGCGATCCGTTTCTTCTGGTTCTTTTCGATTTCAATGCGTCCGCCCTGCGCAAGCAGGTGCAGGATGCGCTGTTCAGTGCGCGAAATATCCATGAGGAGAAATTCCCGGGAAAACGAAAACAGCCGCCGCCGCAAAGCTTCGCGGCACGGGGTTTCAGGTCTTCTTGCCCTGCCTCGCTACGAGGTCAGGGCCTTACCGGGACTGAGCGTAAGTGGACATCCACTCTCCATTGGGATGGGCGTCCTATAGGCGAAAGCGGCTGAAAAGGCCAGCCTGCGGCTTTGCGCTTGTCTCTTTTGGCGGTTTGCACTAGCGAGAATGCACATCAAAATATGCATTTTTGCATATTCCGCAGTTTTCAATTTGCAGGCCCCCCATGTCTCTGATCGATACCCGCACGCCCGACGCAAAACGCCTGATCCCCGGCGCCACCGGTGACTGGGAAATCGTCATCGGTCTCGAAGTGCACGCGCAGGTCATCTCGGAAGCAAAATTGTTTTCCGGCGCTTCGACCGCTTTCGGTGCGGCCCCCAACGCCAATGTCAGCCTGGTCGATGCGGCAATGCCCGGCATGCTGCCTGTCATCAACGAGGAGTGCGTCAAACAGGCGATCCGTACCGGTCTCGGGCTGAAGGCGCAGATCAACCACAAGTCGGTTTTCGACCGGAAGAACTACTTTTATCCCGACCTGCCGCAGGGCTACCAGATCTCGCAGTTCAAGCAGCCGATCGTCGGCGAGGGCACGGTGATCGTGTCAGTCGGCCCCGACCGCCAGGGCGAATTCGAGGACATCGAGGTCGGCATCGAGCGGCTGCATCTGGAACAGGATGCCGGCAAGTCGATGCACGATCAGCATCCGACCATGTCCTATGTCGACCTCAACCGCTCCGGCGTGGCTCTGATGGAGATCGTCTCCAAGCCTGACCTGCGTTCCGGCGATGAGGCCAAGGCCTATGTCACCAAGCTGCGCACCATAATGCGCTATCTCGGCACCTGCGACGGCAATATGGATGAAGGCTCGCTGCGCGCCGACGTCAACGTCTCGGTACGCCGGCCCGGTGGCGAGTTCGGCACCCGCTGCGAGATCAAGAACATGAACTCGATCCGCTTCATCGGCCAGGCCATCGACTTCGAGGCGCGCCGCCAGATCGCCATTCTCGAGGACGGCGGCAAGATCGATCAGGAAACGCGCCTGTACGATGCCGTCAAGGGCGAGACGCGCTCGATGCGCTCGAAGGAAGAAGCGCACGATTACCGCTATTTCCCCGATCCCGATCTGCTGCCGCTGGAATTCGATCAGGCCTATGTCGATGCTTTGGCCAAAGGGCTGCCGGAACTGCCCGACGACAAGAAGGCGCGGCTCATCTCCGCGCTTGGCCTCTCGACCTACGACGCTTCGATCCTGGTGTCGGAAAAGTCGGTCGCCGATTATTTCGAGAAGGTGGCCGCCGGCCGTGACGGCAAGCTCGCTGCAAACTGGGTCATCAACGATCTGCTCGGCCAGTTGAACAAGGTGGGCAAGGACATTGAAAATGCGCCGGTTTCGCCCGATCAGCTCGGCGCGATCATCGACCTGATCAAGGACGGCACCATTTCGGGCAAGATCGCCAAGGACCTGTTCGAGATCGTCTGGAATGAAGGCGGCGACCCGCGCCAGCTGGTCGAAAGCCGTGGTATGAAACAGGTCACGGACACCGGCGCCATCGAGAAGGCGGTCGACGAGGTGATCGCGGCCAATCCCGACAAGGTGGAACAGGCGCGCGCCAAGCCGACCATGGCCGGCTGGTTCGTCGGCCAGGTGATGAAGGCGACGGGCGGCAAGGCCAACCCGCAGGCGGTCAACGACCTCGTCAAGGCCAAGCTCGGCATCGAGTAAGGCCATGTTCGTCCGCACCGCAGGCGAACGCGATCTCGCTGCCATCCGCGCACTGTTGGTTGAAACCTGGCACGCGACCTATGACGCGCTCTATAGCGCTGCCAAGGTCACCGAAATCACCGATGCGTGGCACTCGATCTCCTCGTTGAAGGCGCGGCTGAGCAAGCCGAACAGCGAGTTCCTCGTCGCCGATGACGGCAAGCGTATTGGCGGCGTGGCCTTTGCCGAGGGCATTGGTAGCGGAGAAGAAGTTGTCCTGAAACAGCTCTACGTGCTTCCAGCCCTGCAGGACAGGGGCATCGGCGGCATGTTGCTGGACGAGATCATCGAGAGTTTTCCGGAAGCCCGCGCCATCCGCCTGGAAGTGGAGGCGCAGAACGCCCGCGCCATCGCCTTCTACGAAGCCAACGGCTTCGTGCGATCCGGCGATGCCGGCGAGCACGCGGGTGCCTCCGGCGAGCCGACACTGGTCTACATCAGGCCTCTTGCCTCCTGATTCCTTCGAAGTCGACCTCTCTTGATCACCTTCGCGCGAGCGGCGCCGCATGCGCCCGTTTTCGTTTGACGGCCTGAGGGCTCCTCACCAAAGCTGTCGGTGCTGAACGCGCGGAAGCCGGAATGGACCGGCACGCCGGGTAGCGCTGGGGGAAACCATGCCAAGCTTGCCGGAACTGATGCCGACGCAGGTGTCGGACGAAACTTTTGGTGGCGTCACCTACCACATAGCGGGCGAACTGGTGCCCGTGCTTTCGGTCGATGTGACGCAAATGCCGGTCTATTTCGAGCATCACATCCTGTTGTGGAAGAACTCGACCATCACCATCGGCCTGAAATCGCTGAAAGGCGCCCTGAAGCGCATGATGGCCGGCATGCAGATCTTCGTCACCGAGGCGTCGGGAGCGGGCATCATCGCCTTCAGCCGTGATGGACCCGGCCACATCGTGCCAATCCATCTCAAGCGTGGCGAGGAGATCCAGGTGCGCGAACACCAGTTTCTCGCCGCCACCGGCAATGTCGACTACACATTCGAGCGTGTGCGCGGCCTGGCGACGATGCTGTTCGGCCAGAGCGGCTTCTTCATCGACCGCTTTCGCGGCGATGGCGGCGATGGCATCGTCTGGCTGCATGGCTACGGCAATGTCTTCGAAAAGACGCTTGCCGCCGGCGAGACCATCGACATCGAGCCGGGCGGCTGGCTGTTCAAGGATGCCTCCGTCAGGATGGAAACCAAGATCGACCGCCTTTCGAGCGGCTTCTTCGGCGCCAATATGAATTTCATCGTCAACCGCTTCACCGGTCCGGGTCGGGTCGGCATTCAGTCGATGTATCTGCATATGCCGACGGAGGAATAGGCTCGAGGACGATATGGATCAGCGCTGGCGAACCGCCGCAGTCGTACCAGCCGGCGCGGCATAACCGACGGGACTCCGCATCGGCGGCGAAGTCCCTATCGGTCCATTCGGGCATGCGTCATTGTCGCATTTGCTGCGCCGGCTCACGACGGATATTCAGGGACATGACCAAACTGTCGCGCATTGTAGCCCTGGCGCTGCTCGCCATCATCGTTTTTGCAACCTTGTCGCCGATCCAGGTGCGACCGCACATAGCCGATGCGAATGTTGAGCGCGCCTTGGCTTATGTGTTGCTTGGCCTCGCCGTGGCACTCGGCTTCCCCAATCGCCTGTATCAAGCCGTGATCTTCGTGGTTGCGACCGCAGGCATACTGGAATTGCTTCAGATCATCGATCCCAGCCGTCACGCACGTCTCATCGATGCCCTTGTGAAGGCCTTTGCCGGAGTGGCTGGCATCGTGGCGGGACAACTGCTCGTCAGGACCGGCGGACGAAAGAGCGAGAGCTAGAGCAATTCCAGGAAAAGTGTGAGCGGTTTTCCGTCCGGAATTGCGTCAAAACAAAGAGTTAGCGCGGCGGCAAACCGCCGCATTGTCACCTAGACGGTGGGAACTTCCACATTGTCGATGAGCCGCGTCTTGCCAAGCCAGGCCGCGGCAAGCACACGCCCGGCGTGGTCGCGGCGCCAGGGCGCAAGCGTCAGGCTTTCGCGGGCCTCGACATAGTCGATCTTCTGGAAGCCGGCAGCGATAAGGGCTCGGTCGGCTTCTCCAGTTGCGTCGTCCTGGTGCGTGCCGGCCGCCAGTGCGGCTGCCGCCCTGCGCAGGATCGCGTTGAGCTGGCGAGCGACAGCGAGTTCAGCCTCGTCGAGATAGGCGTTGCGTGATGACATGGCCAGGCCATGCGCGTCGCGTATGGTCGGGGCGCCGATGATCTCGACGGGAAGGTCGAGGTCGCGGCAGAGCTGTCTGACGACGCAAAGCTGCTGGTAATCCTTCTCGCCAAAGACCGCACAGTCAGGCGTCGCCTGCAGAAAAAGCTTGGCCACCACGGTGGCGACGCCCTCGAAGAAGGTGGGGCGGAAGTCCGATTCGAGCCCGGCGGACGGGCCGCCGACCGAGATCCTGGTGGCGAAGCCGGAGGGATACATCGCGCCGACCGTCGGCGTGAAAGCGAGATCGGCCTTGACCGTCGCCAGCAGGTCGAGGTCGCGGGCGAGCTGGCGCGGGTACTTGTCGAGATCTTCGCTCGGCGCGAACTGCGCCGGGTTGACGAAGATCGACACCACGCAGCGCTCGGCTTTTTCCCTGGCGATCCTGATCAGGGAGAGATGACCCTCATGCAGCGCGCCCATGGTTGGCACCATGGCGACGCGCAGGCCGTCGCGCCGCCAGTCACTGACCTGCGCGCGAAGTGCAGCGACGCTGTCGACGACCTCGGGACGGCTCATGATTCGTCCCCGCCGTTTAAGCCCGAAGAGGCTTTTGAACCCGAAAAGACATGGCCAGGGCCGGGGAAAGTCCGGTCTCGCACCTCCGCTGCGTAGCGCTCGGCGGCGTTCGCGATCACGCCGCGCAGGTCGGCATATTCCTTGACGAATTTCGGCACGCGATCGACGGTCAGCCCGACCATGTCGTCGATGACCAGGATCTGGCCATCGCAGTCGCCGCTGGCGCCGATGCCGATGGTTGGAATGGCGATGCGGCGTGTGATGTCGGCGGCGACCGCCTCGATGGTGCCTTCGATGACCACGGAGAACGCGCCGGCCTTTTCGACGGCACGCGCGTCCGCCATAAGCGCCACGACAGTCTCGTCCGTGCGGCCCTTGATCTTGTAGCCGCCATCCTTCTCCACCGATTGCGGCAGCAGGCCGATATGACCCATGACCGGAATGCCGGCGGCGACGATTGCCGCAATCTGCCCGGCCATGTCGACGCCACCTTCAAGCTTCACCGCTTGGCAGCCGGTCTCGTCAACGATGCGCTGCGCGCAGGCCACGGCCTGTGCCGCCGAATCCTCGTAGCTGCCGGCCGGCATGTCGACGACCACGCAGGCCCTGGCCGAGCCGCGCATCACCGCTTGCCCATGCGCGACCATCATCTCCAGCGAGGCGCCGAGCGTCGTCTCGTGACCATGCAGGACCATGGCGACGCTGTCGCCGACCAGAAGCAGGTCGACATGCGGGTCGAGCAGGCGGGCGACTGGATAGGTGTAGGCGGTCAGGCAGACCAACGGGATGCCGCCCTTGCGGCGGCGAATCAGCTCGGTGCCGATGCGAATGTCGGTGGTCGGCAGTTTCGTGGCCAATCGTCACCTCCCTCGGCCCATGGCTGGATTGGATATCCGCATGGGCGCGCTGAGCTTTAGAAAGAGCCGAAAGGCTTGGCAAGCGCACATCCTGTCGCCTCTCGGGATCAAAGGCCTGTGTCGGTACCCCGGCGCGCCATTTGCGCGCTCCCCGTGGCAAAACCCTTGCCTTCCCGAAGGCCTGACGCCATAAGCAGGAAACAGGCGCCGCCAGCGCAAAGGGCTCTGAGATGAAGACTTTCCTGACGCAATTTTTCACCTGGTGGAACAGCCAGACGCTGGGAACACGTCTGCACACCTGGCGGTACGGCAAGAGGGTCGGCCAGGACGAGGTCGGCAATGTCTATTACGAAGGTGGCATCGATTCGGAAGGTCGCACGCGCCGCTGGGTCATCTACCGGAACTATTCGGAAGCTTCGGCCATACCGCCCGGCTGGCATGGCTGGATCCACCACCGCGTCGATCTCGCTCCGGCCAGCGAGGACTACAAGCCGCGCGACTGGCAGAAGCCGCATCAGCCCAATCTGACCGGCACGCCGGCGGCCTACCGCCCGAAGGGCTCGGTGCTGACCAATCAGCATCGCCCGCAGGTTACCGGTGACTACGACGCTTGGACGCCCGGGTCGTAACGCCCCCGGCTTGTACGACGCCCCGACTTTGTCTCAGCACGAAGTGCAGGCCGGTCCTTTATCGCCACAATTGGTGTTTAGCTGCTTGCTGATCAGAAAACGGCGACTAGCCTTGGCGATCGACGGAATCACCCAGGCGCGAACCACCGGTACCCCTATATGAGCTTTTTCAATCGGATATCGACGGGCGGTCTGACGCTAGCCGCCGGCCTCGTCGTCAGCACCGCGGCCTTTGCGGCTTCGCCCGCACCGGCGACACCCGCCGCTCCCGCACCGGCCGCGCCCGCGGGATCGGATCGCATCACCAATCCGGTCGCCGAGTTCGCCGGCATCGACAAGATCACCGGCCGCATCATCACCTTCGACGTCTACATCGATGAGACCGTGCAGTTCGGCGCTTTGCAGGTGACGCCGCGCGTCTGCTATTCCCGGCCGCAGAACGAGGAGCCGAAGACCGATTCCTTCGTCGAGGTCGACGAGATCACGCTCGACCGCAAGATCCGCCGCATCTTCACCGGCTGGATGTTCGCCGAAAGCCCGGGCCTCAACGCTGTCGAGCATGCCGTCTATGACGTCTGGCTGAAGGAATGCAAACAGAAGTCCGATGTGCCGGCGCCAGATGCCACCAAGGCCGATACCACCAAGGCTGACGCTTCGAAGCCGGCCGCGACCGAACCAGCCGCCGCCAAGCCTGCGGCCAGCCCGGATGCGGAACAGTCCGATCCCGCCGAACCGGATACGTCAGGCACCAACTAATCCTTGGGAACCGTCGTGGCCACCATGCGTTGGACCACAGACGACCGCGCATCGACGCGCCCGGAGGATATTTCGATGTCGGACAGCAAGCGAATCACGGCCAGCAAAAAAGAACTGCTGGAACTCGAAAAAGGGTTCTGGACCGGCGATGCGGCCTACTACGCGGCCAATGCCGATACGGAATGCCTGGTGGCCTTTCCGCGAATGGCGAAGGCGATGGTCAATGCCGACTTGGCCAAGACCGCGACCAAGCCCAACCGCTGGCGCGACCTCGATATCGAACTCAAGGGAATAATCGAGCCTGGCAGCGACATCGTCATGCTGACCTACGAGGCGCATGCGACACGCGAAAACGGCGAACCCTACGCCGCGCTGGTCAGCACCGGCTATGTCCATCGCGTCAACGGCTGGAAGATGATGTTTCACTCGCAGACGCCGCTGGAAGCTGCAGCGAAGAACTGATCGAAGCAGGAAAGCCATGCGCCGCCGCCCGAGCGTTCACTCGACTATGTCTATCCCATGATCGTGCAGGGCAGCGAATATGTCTTCGATATCGGCTGAACCTAGCTCTCGTTTGGGGAGAAGCGTGTTGAGTTCTTCCATGGTGACAACTGGTGTATTTTTGATGATGAGAGCTTGAACAATCAGTTGGATATCCGCACGAAGGCCATCGTTGCTCGCCATCCGTCAGGGATAGAAGACCGCTTCACCTTTCAGCGCGTCGGCCAGCATCTTCTCATACTTGCCGCGCGGGACGTCCACAGCGCCAAAGCGCTTTAGGTGCTCGGTGGTGAATTGCGTATCAAGTAGAGCGAAGCCGCGTGCCTTCAAGCGCTCGACGAGATGCACGAGGCAGATTTTCGACGCATCCGTCTCCTTGGAAAACATGCTTTCGCCGAAGAACACCCGTCCGAGCGAGACGCCATAGAGGCCGCCGACCAACTTGTCTTCATGCCAGGCCTCGACCGAATGGCAGTGGCCCATGCGATGCAACTGCACATAGGCCTCGCGGATCGGCGCGTTGATCCAGGTCGAGCGCCTTTCCTCCCGCTTTTCCGCGCAGCCGTCGATCGTCGCCTCGAAATCGAAGTCGAAGCGGATGTCGAACGGGTTTTTGCGGACCGTCTTCCTCAGGCTTTTGGGCGTGTGGAACCCGTCGAGCGGGATGATGCCGCGCGTCTCTGGCCGTACCCAGAACACTTCTGGGTCGCTGGCGCTTTCGGCCATCGGGAAGACGCCCGAAGCGTAGGCCTTGAGCAGAAGGTCGGTGGGGATGCGATAGCCGGGCGCGTAAGGACGGGTCATCGCGTCCCCGGACTACTCTTCCTTGGCTAGGTATTTTTCCAGCCAGTGGATGTCATAGTCGCCATTGGCGATGTCGGCATTGCCGACCAGATCGCGAAACAACGGCAACGTCGTCTTGATACCGTCGACGACGAATTCATCCAGCGCCCGGCGCAGCCGCATCATGCATTCGACGCGGTTGCGCCCATGCACGATCAGCTTGCCGATCAGGCTGTCGTAATAGGGCGGGATCTTGTAGCCGGAATAGACGCCGGAATCGACACGAATGCCGAGACCGCCTGGCGTGTGGAAATGCGTGATGGTGCCGGGCGAGGGGGTGAAGGTGCGCGGATCCTCGGCATTGATGCGGCATTCGATGGCGTGGCCATTGAACTTGATGTCTTCCTGCCTGACGGAAAGGCCGCCGCCGGAAGCGACGCGTATCTGCTCATGCACGAGATCGATGCCGGTGATTGCTTCCGTCACCGGATGCTCGACCTGCAGGCGTGTGTTCATCTCGATGAAATAGAACTCGCCATTCTCGTAGAGGAACTCGATCGTGCCGGCGCCGGAATAGCCGAGATCGGCAATGGCCTTGGCGCAGATGCCGCCGATGCGGGACCGTTCCTCGGCGTTGAGCGCCGGCGAATTGGCCTCTTCCCAGACTTTCTGGTGGCGCCGTTGCAGCGAACAGTCGCGCTCGCCGAAATGCACGCCGCGGCCAAAGCCGTCGCCGAACACCTGCACTTCGATATGGCGCGGCTTCTGCAGATACTTCTCGATGTAGACGGCGTCGTCGCCGAAAGCGGCGCCTGCTTCCGAGCGCGCCGTCTGCAGAGCGACCTCGAGGTCGGCCTCGGAGTGCGCGACCTTCATGCCGCGTCCGCCGCCGCCGGCGGAGGCCTTGATGATCACAGGATAGCCGATTTCGGCGGCAATTCGCTTGGCTTCCTTCTCCTCGGTCACCGCGCCGTCGGACCCGGGCACGACCGGGATGCCGAGGCGCTTGGCGGTGCGCTTGGCCTCGATCTTGTCGCCCATGACGCGGATATGGTCGCCGGTCGGGCCGATAAAGGTGATGTTGTGCGCGGCCAGTATGTCGGCGAACTTGGCGTTCTCGGACAGGAAGCCATAACCCGGATGTACCGCGTCGGCGCCGGTGATCTCGCACGCCGCGACGATCTGATGGATGTTGAGATAGCTGTCGCGCGATGGCGGCGGGCCAATGCAGACGCTCTCGTCGGCAAGCCGCACATGCATGGCGTCGGCGTCGGCGGTCGAATGCACCACCACCGTCTGGATGCCGAGTTCCTTGCAGGCGCGCAGCACCCGAAGCGCGATTTCGCCGCGATTGGCGATGAGGATCTTCTGGAACATCCGGCCCGCTCTACTCGATCACGACGAGCGGCATGCCGTATT
Organism: Mesorhizobium sp. 131-3-5; assembly: GCF_016756575.1. Lineage (NCBI taxonomy): Bacteria > Pseudomonadati > Pseudomonadota > Alphaproteobacteria > Hyphomicrobiales > Phyllobacteriaceae > Mesorhizobium > Mesorhizobium sp. 131-3-5. The sequence goes on along the minus strand of NZ_AP023254.1, from coordinate 4,628,768 downwards.
CGACCGGCGTCGCATCCTCGAACAGGATCGCCGTTACCGTGCCGGCGCGCGGCGAGGGGATCTGGTTCATCGTCTTCATCGCCTCGATGATCAGCAGCGTCTGGCCTTCCTTGACCGTCTGGCCGACCTCGATGAACGGCTTGGCGTCGGGCGACGGCGCCAGATAGGCGGTGCCGACCATTGGCGAGGCCACCGCGTTCTTCGACACGTCGACCGTGGCCGGGCCGGCCGCGACCGCGGGCTGGGCTGCTGCCGGCGCATAGCTGGGCTGGGGCGCCGCGATCGCATGGACGGCAGGGGCCTGCCGCGACACGCGCACCTTCAGGTCGCCCAGTTCAACCTCGATCTCGGTCAGGTTGGTGTCGTTCAGTATGCCCGCCAGATCGCGGATCAGTTGCTGGTCAACACCGGTCTTCTTTATCGACATTTTCGAGCCTTCTGTTTGTTGGCCGGTCATAGGCGTGCGGCCAGCGCCTGTAGCGCCAGCGTGTAGCCGAGCGGCCCAAAGCCACAGATCATGCCGACGGCGACCGGCGCGACCATGGAGACGTGGCGGAATGATTCCCGCGCATGGATGTTGGAAAGGTGAACTTCGGCGACCGGCAGCGGTGCGACGGAACGGATGGCGTCATGGATGGCGATCGAGGTGTGGCTGTAGGCGCCTGGATTGATGACGATGCCGGCAGCCTTGTCGCCGGCTTCCTGGATCCAGTCGACAAGGTCACCCTCATGGTTCGACTGGCGGAAATCGATCTCGAGCCCGAGCGACGCGCCGGCCTGCTTGCAGTCGTCGGCGATCGCGGCAAGCGTCTTGCCGCCATAGATGCCCGGCTCGCGCTTGCCGAGCGCGTTGAGATTGGGACCGTTCAGCACGAAAACCGTTTTCAAAAAAACCGACCTTTTCCCGCGCCGGTATCAAACCGGCGCGCTGGGCCTCTATACCGGGCATAGTCGTCCGCGAAAAGAGCGCAAGTGCGTTCTTTCACTGTCCACAACAGGCAGAAATGCGCCCGTGAAGAAAACCGCGGGCCGATCAAAGCGCGGCTTTCGCCGCCTTTATCTTTTCCGCCAACACGTCCTGCCCGAGAGCCCCGAACACGACCTCGTTGCCGACGACGTAGGACGGCGTTCCGGTGATCGCCAGCTTGTTGGCAAGATCGTAGGTCTTGGAGAACGCCTCGGGGATCGAAGCATCCTTCATCTTCTCGCGCAGCGTCGCCTCGTCGGCGCCCAGCGAAAGCGCGACCTTGATCGCGGCCGCCTCGGTGGCGCGTCCCTGGCCGCCGAGCAGCGCATTGTGGAACTCGCCGTACTTCTCCGGCATCATCAGGTGGAACGCCATCGAAACGACGCTCGCTTTCTGCGAATCCGGGCCGAGGATCGGGAATTCCTTGAGCACGAAGCGCAGATCCGGATCGGATTTGGTCAGCGCCCGCATGTCCTCGATGGCGCGTTTGCAGAAGCCGCAATTGTAATCGTAGAACTCGACGATCGTCACCTTTCCGTTCGGATTGCCGACGACGCCGTCGAAGGCGGAGTTGAAGATCTGGTCCTTGGCGCCCTTGATGACGCCGAGCGAGGCGATGCGCTGCTCTTCCTTCTGCTTGGCCTCGAGCGCGTCCTGCACTTCGAGCAGCACCTCGGGGTTCTTCAGGAGATAGTCACGGATGATCCCCTCGACCTCGGCACGGTCGATCTTGGTATCGGCGATCGTCTGGACAGGCTGCGCCGTACCGGCCTTGGCCATCTGTGGGCTGCCGGCCACGAAACCGAAAGCCAGCATGGCAAGGACGACAGCGACCCCCGTGGTGCCCAGCAGCAGTGCCTTTTTCATCGTTCTCGTTCCTTTTGCCTGTTTCCTGGTCCGGCTGTGTCGCAGTGCGTGACCGGAAGGTTCACTAGATTTTGTTTGACGATTTGTAGTTTATGATGTCCTGGGCGCGTATCCAGCGCGGCTCGCCGCGCTTCATCTGCTGCTGCGCCCGCATGGCGAAGATCTTCGCATCCTTGTAGTTACCGGAATAGAAATGACCTTCCGCGGTGGCAAGCTCGGCGCCCGGTATGTCACCCAGCTCGCCATAAGCCTGCGCCAGGTAGCGATAGCCGGCGGAATTTTCCTTGTCGCGTCCCAGGCCATTGTTGATCTGCACGACGGCTTTTTTCAGCGAGTCAGGCGTGCCGACCGCCATCAGCGCCTGGCCGAGCGAGACAGGCAGCAAGCCGGACCGCGCCGGATCGAGGCTGACCGCCTTGGCGTAGGCTTCCGCCGCGTCCTTGGGCTTGTTGGCCTTCATCAGGATGTCGCCGCGCAACTCCTGGAAATAGGCATTCTTCGGCTGCGCCTTGATCAGGGCATTGGTCTTGGCGAGTGCGCCGGCGATGTCGCCGTAGAGGTAGGTCGATTGGGCGTCGCCATACTGCCCGGCGAGGCTGCCTCTCATCTTTTGCATGAGCCGCGCGGCGGTGGCCTGGCCTTCCATGTAGACGGCGATCTTCACCCGCATCATGTCATGGCGCTGTTGCAAGGCCGGCGGGTCGGGCTTGTCGACATTGGGGCTCTGCTTCACCAGCACTTCGAGATTGGCGATGCGCTCCTGCGGCATCGGATGGCTGATCCGATAGGGATCGACTTGCGCACCCGACAGCGACAGCGCGGTCTGGAAGCGCCGGAACGTCTTCAGCATGCCCATGCCGGACTGGCCGGTGGCGTTGAGATAGGTGATGGCGGAGCGGTCGGCCGTTATCTCCTCGGTGCGCTGGTAGGCGAGGATGCTGCGCTGTGCCATCTCGCCGCCGCCGGCGGCCACGCCCATGCCGGCGCCGGCAAGGCCGCGGCTGTTGGTGGTCGCGCCAGCGACCATCGCGCCCGCGCCAAGCAAGGTCGCAATGATGGCCATCGTCTTGGCGCGCTCGAGCTGGTCACGCAGTTTCTGCTGGTGGCCGCCGGCGATATGGCCGGCCTCATGCGCGATGACACCGATGATCTCGTTGGGTGTTTCCGCCGTCATCAGCGCGCCGGTGTTGATGAACAGCCGTCGCCCGGTGACGAAAGCGTTGAAGCTGGAATCATTGACCAGGACGATGTCGATGCCATCATTCGCAAGCCCTGCCGCCTTGAAGATCGGCCGCGCATAGTCGCGCACCAAAGCCTCGATCTCGGCATCTCGCACCACCGGAACGCTCTGGGCGAAGGCGGTGACCGAACTTGCCACGCCAACGGCAAGGCCAAGCGAAAGCGTCGTGAAAACACGCGCAATCTTGGCAATCGTCGATCTGGGTCGGCTCAACATGACGTGTCCACTGGTAGACGAGCGGGCGAAAGATGAAAAGTCGGCACCGGAAAACTTCCTCAACTTGTGATCCTCACATCAATCGGGCATTTGTGCGGCGCATGTATTTGGGGGCGTGGCGCGCCAAACCGTCGGGATAGGGATAAAATGGTCGTTTCGCTCTCACGTCGTGGCAATGTCGAGCCATTCCACGCCATGGATGTGCTGGCCGAAGCCAACCGGCTGAAGGCGCAAGGCGTGCCGGTGATCTCCATGGCGGTCGGCCAGCCGTCCGACCCGGCGCCCGCGCGGGTTCGCGCCGCCGCGGCCGAGGCCTTACGGGACGGCCGCATCGGCTACACCGACACGCTGGGGCTGGCCGGCCTGCGCAAGGCGATCGCCGCGCATTACGCGGATCACTATCGGCTCGAAGTCGAACCCGCCCGGATCGCGGTGACCACGGGTTCGTCGGCGGCCTTCAATCTCGCCTTCCTCGCGATGTTCGATCCGGGCGATCGCGTTGCCATCGCGGCACCCGGCTACCCCGCCTATCGCAACATCATGGCGGCACTCGGCATCGATGTGGTCGAGATCGAACTTGGCGACGCAGCCTATCTGCATGCCGGTCATCTGGAGGCCGCGCATCGCGAGAAACCTCTGAAAGGTGTGCTTTTCGCGAGCCCCGCCAACCCGACCGGTGCGATCATACCGGCCGACGAACTGTCGGCGCTGGTCGACACGGCGGAGACACTGGGCATCGCCGTCATTTCCGACGAGATCTACCACCGGTTGGCCTATGGCGCGCCGGACACCACCGCACTTGCCTTCGGCAACAGCGTCACGGTGATCAATTCCTTCTCGAAATACTATTGCATGACCGGCTGGCGCATCGGCTGGATGGTGTTGCCGGAAGCGCTGGTGCGGCCGGTCGAACGCATCGCCCAGAGCCTCTACATTTCGCCCCCCGAACTGTCGCAGATCGCCGCTATCGAAGCCTTTGCCGCGACCGAAGAGCTGGAAGCGATCAAGGGCCGCTATGCCTGGAACCGTGAACTGCTGATGAAACGCTTGCCGGAACTCGGCTTCCCGCTGGCCGCGCCCATGGACGGCGCCTTCTATGCGTTTTGCGATGTCACCCGCCACAGCAATGACAGCATGGCCTTCGCGCGCAAGATGCTGGCCGAGGCGCATGTCGCGGCGACGCCCGGCCGCGACTTCGACACCCAGGCCGGACATCGCACGATGCGGTTTTCCTATGCCGGCAGCCACGACGACATGGTCGAGGCGATGGCGCGCATCGAACGCTGGTTGAGGTAGCCCCGATGCCGGAACTCGAACAGGCCCCCAAATTTGATCAGGCCCCCAAACTTGATCAGGCTTTGGCCGAAGTCGCCGCCGAAATGGCCGAACGCACCGATCGCGGCGATGTCGCCACCTACATTCCCCAATTGGGCAAGGTCGACCCGAGGAAATTCGGCATTGCCGCCGTCACCAATGACGGCCGCGTGCTGATGGCGGGCGATGCCGACCAGGCATTTTCGATCCAGAGCATCTCCAAGGTGTTCACCCTGACGCTGGCGCTTGGCAATGTCGGCGACGCGCTGTGGAAAAGGGTCGGGCGCGAGCCGTCCGGCAATCCATTCAACTCGATCGTCCAGCTCGAGCACGAGAACGGCATCCCGCGCAATCCGTTCATCAATGCAGGCGCCATCGTCATTTCCGATATCCTGCTTGCCGGCCATCAGCCGCGCGAGGCGATCGGCGAGATCCTGCGCTTCATCCAGTTTCTCGCCGACGACGAGACCATCATCATCGACCGTGAGGTCGCGGCGTCCGAACGTGCCACCGGCTATCGCAACTTCGCGCTCGCCAACTACATGAAATCCTTCGGCAATCTTCATCATGCTCCGGAACTGGCGCTGGGCGTCTATTTCCACCATTGCGCCATAGCCATGAGTTGCCGGCAATTGGCGATGGCCGGCCGCTTCCTCGCCAATGGCGGCAAGAACCCGGCGACCGGCCATTCCGTGGTGTCGGCGGAGCGGGCACGGCGCATCGGCGCCATGATGCTGACTTGCGGCCACTATGACGGCTCCGGCGATTTCGCCTTCCGTGTCGGCATACCCGGCAAGAGTGGAGTCGGCGGCGGCATATTGGGAATTGTGCCGGGTGTGGCGTCGCTTGCGGTGTGGTCGCCCGGCCTCAACGCCAACGGCAACTCCAAGCTGGGTTCGATCGCGCTGGAAAAGCTGGCCAGGATGATGAACTGGTCGATCTTCTCGCCTTAGCCAGCGCTTCGCCACCTGTTGGAACGCGCAATGTGAAAAATCCCGCGCCGTCTTTCGATCGGCGTGGGATTTTTTTATTAGAAAGTCACTTCAACCAATTGAAATGCTTAGAAAAAGCCCTTCCGCTGCCACCAGCCGGCGCGCTTCGGCTTTTCTTCGGTCTTGGCTTCCGGCTCATCGGCGACGGTCGAGGACACCACCGGCACCACGGGCGCGTCGATGGCCGCCGGCTTGCGTCGTGACGGCCGGGCCTTCGAAGACTCTTGCGCAACGGGTGCAACCACCGCCTCGTCAGCAGCCGCCACCGGAGGCTCGACTGGCGCTTCTGCGGCCGCTTCGACAACAGCGGTTTCAGCGACCGCTTCGGCGGCTGCCTTCTTCGGCTTGGCTGCGCGACGCGGCTTCTTGGGCTTCTCGGTGCTTGGCACCTCTTCGCCCGCCGCGGCCACCGGTTCTTCCGTCACCGCGGCAACAGCCACCGGTTCGATCGAGGCAGGCTCGCTTTCGGAAGCATCGGCTTCCGAAGCCTCGGTCGCCTCGCCGGCGCTTGCCTCGCTCTCGCCTTCACCGTCTTCGCGACGGTTGCGCTTGCCGCCGCGCTTGCCGCGCCGGCGCTTCTTGCCCTGGCTGTCATCCGCGGCCTGCACCGCCTCGTCGGACGCGCTGGCAGCGATCAGGGCGGCATCGTCCTGTTCGCCATCGTCATCGCCTGCCGCGTCTGCCGCGCCGGCGAAATCGCCGGCCTGAGTGGAGATGGATGAGCCGTCCGCCGGAGCGCCATGCTCGCGGTCGCGATCCCTGCCGCCGCGACGTCTGCGGCGCTTGCGACGCTTGCGGTCGCGGCCTTCGCCATCTTCGCTGCCGGCAGGCCGCGGCTGCTGGTTCTGCTGGCGTGGCTGCTCGGCCTGGACCACGACCTCATCGTCTTCCTCGACGACGGCAATCTCGTCCTCGGGCTCCTCAGGCTCGACATAGGCCGGCAGGCTGCGGACCTCGACGAAACCCTCGGGCTTCTCGGCCAGCGCGCCGCGGAAGATCGCGTAGTGCTGCGCGCCAACCGTATCGTCGGCCTCGATGGTGATGGTCAGGCCGAAGCGGCTTTCCAGTTCCACCAGCGTGCCGCGCTTGTGGTTGAGCACGTAGAGCGCGGTTGCCGCCGGCGTGCGCACGGTGATGTGGCTGCGCGAATCCTTGAGCAGGAATTCCTCGATCGCCCGCACCACCATCAGCGCCACCGACGAATCGGACCTGACATGGCCGGTGCCGCCGCAATGCGGGCAGGGCTTCATGGTCGATTCCAGCACGCTGGCGCGGATGCGCTGGCGTGACATCTCCATTAGGCCGAAATGCGAGATTCGGCCGACCTGGATGCGCGCACGGTCGTTCTTGAGGTGATCCTTCAGCCGCTTCTCGACGGAGCGGTTGTTGCGGTTCTCCTCCATGTCGATGAAGTCGATGACGATCAGGCCGGCGAGATCGCGCAGCCTGAGCTGACGGGCAACTTCTTCGGCCGCTTCCAGATTGGTGTGGAGCGCGGTGTCCTCGATCGAGTGCTCCTTGGTGGAGCGGCCCGAATTGACGTCGATAGCGACCAGCGCCTCGGTCTGGTTGATGATGATGTAGCCGCCGCTCTTCAGCGTCACCTGCGGCTGCAGCATGCGGTCGAGCTGCGCCTCGATGCCGTTGCGCACGAAGATCGGCGTCGTGTCGCGGAACGGCTGAACCACCTTGGCGTGGCTCGGCATCAGCATGCGCATGAAGTCCTTGGCTTCGCGGTAGCCTTCCTCGCCGGAGACAAGGATCTCGTCGATATCCTTGTTATAGAGGTCGCGCACCGAACGCTTGATCAGGCTGCCTTCCTCATAGACGAGGGCAGGGGCGGTGGACTGGAGCGTGAGATTGCGCACGTTTTCCCACAGCCGCATCAGATATTCATAATCGCGCTTGATCTCGGCCTTGGTACGGCTCTCGCCGGCCGTGCGCAGTATGACGCCCATGCCTTGCGGCACTTCGAGATCGGCAACGACCTCCTTCAGGCGCTTGCGATCGACCGCGCTGGTGATCTTGCGCGAAATGCCGCCGCCGCGCGCCGTGTTCGGCATCAGCACCGAATAGCGGCCGGCAAGCGACAGATAGGTGGTGAGTGCGGCGCCCTTGTTGCCGCGCTCTTCTTTGACGACCTGAACCAGCAGGATCTGCCGGCGCTTGATCACTTCCTGGATCTTGTACTGGCGGCGCACCGGTTTGCGACGGTTGCGCACTTCTTCCAGAGCGTCCTCGGCGCCGACCGATTCGACCTCGTGATCATCGGGATGCGAGGACTGTACTTCCTCCAACATGCCACGATCATTGTCGCTGGATGTGGTTTCAGTGGCCTGTTCCGTCTGCGAGACAGGTTCGGAAATCACATCGCCTTCGACCGCGGCGGCGATCGATGTCGGACCACCCTCGCGGGTTTCGGTTTCGTCCTGATCGGCGGAACCTTCATCATGGCCTGATGTATCGGCATGCCCCGAGGGCTCGGAATGTTCCGATGTATCGGCTGCGTGTTCGATGATCTCGGAGGTGTGTGAAATCTCCTCGACAACGATGTCGCCGCTGTCGTCGCCTTCGCTTGGCTCGCCGGAGCCTTCGCCTGCCTCGCCGGTATCGCGCTTGTGCTCACCGCGCTCGCGGCTCTTGCCGCCGCGCCGGCGTCCGCGCCGACCGCGATCGCGGCTCTGGCGGTCATCGCCGTCACCATCCTCGTCCTCTTCGTCCTCGGCCTCCTGCGCTTCGGCGCGCAGCAGTGCCTGACGGTCGGCGACCGGGATCTGGTAGTAGTCGGGGTGTATTTCACTGAAGGCGAGAAAACCGTGACGGTTGCCGCCATATTCGACAAAGGCTGCCTGAAGGGAGGGTTCGACGCGCGTTACGCGGGCGAGGTAGATATTTCCTTTGAGCTGCTTCTTGTCCTGGGATTCAAAGTCGAATTCTTCGATACGGTTACCGCGTACGACGACAACGCGTGTTTCCTCCGGGTGGGAGGCGTCTATCAGCATTTTGTTGGGCATTATTTCGTTTCCCCCCGGCAGCCGTCAGCCGCAGCTGGCGGGGCAAAGCCCGCTGCTGTGTGTCTGGAGAGTGGGTGCCGGATAATTGAATGTCCGCCGGACGGTGCCTGCGTGTCATGGCGGTGCCGCCCGCTGCCATACTGGCGCGGTTTGATGCGGACCTTTCCATGATTGCGCTTGAAGCCATCGTCACCAGCGGAACCTTTTGAACCAAAGCCCGGAAACCGGACCAGCTTGTTTGCTCATACAGAGCCGGCACGGGGACAAACCCGGCCGTTTTCCTCACGCAGGTGATTCCCCCGCCACGGGAGCACACCTGCGAAATTCGTCGCAATCACCTGAAGCCTTTTCGCGTGAAGCGAAAGGAGCCGCCTTTCATCTGACCCTGTAGCAGGAAGCTGCGGAGGAGGGCGGTTCCAGGATTGCAGTGATCCACTATCGCTTTTATGATTTGGCGGGTTGGAAGGCAACCCCGATTTCCGATGCCGGCAAAAAGCAGTTCCGTAACGTAAGCCTGGGGTCCAATCCTTGCGTGAAAAGGCTTGGTTAACCTTCTCTGGATACCAATCGTTAATCGAGTTCGCGGCCTAACCGGCACTTCGACGAAACGAGCGGGCGCCTGGCGCCAAACCGGGAGCGACTGGAAGAGAGATGGGACTGGCGGACTTCACAGACAAGGGATGTCGTGTTGGCGGCCGGATTCTTGCCGCTCTATGTCTGTCGCTGCTGGTGGTGATTTCCCAGGCCTTTTTTTCCGTTGCCGACGCCGCCGATGCGCCGCTGGTGGCAAAGGGCTACAAGATGGCGGGCGATGCCACCAAGATGCGCATCGTCATGGATTTCGATCGCGAGCCTGATATCAAATGGTTCCTGCTGCGCGGACCCAATCGTCTGGTCATCGACCTGCCGAATACCAGGCTGGCCATCGACGCCAAGGATTTGAAGCCACGCGGCCTGGTCAAGGGCGTGCGCCTGGGCGCACTCGGCGACGGTGTCTCGCGGCTGATCCTTACCGGCAAGGGGCCGTTCGCCGTCGACAAGCTGGATGTGCTCAAGAATGAGGACGGAACCGGCTACCGCATTGCCGTCGACATGTCGGCGGCCTCCGAACGGGAGTTCGACGCCGCCCTTGCCAACCAGGCACTGACCACCGGCTCGACGGTTTCGACCGACAAGGGCGGGCGGGTTGGCACCGGGCCGGTCTCCAATCCCGGCCACCGCTTCACGGTCGTCATCGATCCCGGCCATGGCGGCGTCGACGGCGGCGCCGAGGGTCTGAACGGCACCATCGAGAAGAACGTCACGCTGGCCTTCGCCACGGAACTGCGCGACAAGCTCGCGGCCATCGGCAAATATGATGTCTTCATGACCCGCGACACCGATGAATATCTGCGTCTGGACGACCGCGTGCGCATTGCCCGCCAACATGAGGCCGATCTGCTGATTTCGATCCATGCCGACACGATCAGCGTCAAGGGCATCCGCGGCGCCACCGTCTATACCGTCTCCGACAAGGCGTCGGATCCCGAGGCGCAGGCGCTCGCCGACCGAGAAAATCTCTCCGATCAGTTCGCCGGTATGGTCATCAAGGACGATAACAAGGAAGTGACCGATATCCTGATCGACCTGATCCGCCGTGAGACACACACCTTCTCGATGAGTTTCGCACACACATTGGTCGGCCAGCTGTCGACCAGCGTCGGTCTCATCAACAATCCGCAGCGTTCCGCGGGCTTTAAGGTATTGAAAGCGCCGGACGTGCCATCCGTGCTGGTCGAACTCGGCTATCTCTCGAATGCCAAGGACGAGGCGCAACTGCTTAACGCGGAATGGCGCGGCAAGGCCGCACAAAGCATCACCAACGCCGTTGCGCTGTTCGCGTCCGCCAAGGCCGGGGCTGGAACCGGAGGTTGACATGCCTTGCGGCGCCTGCAACCAGAGGCGGCGTTGCTGGATGACAACACCCGGTGCCTTTATTTGCGGCGGGCGGTCACGAAATCAGGCCTTGCCGTATTTTGTCCACATGGTGGCGACATGGGTTTTCGAATACGGATTGGGACCGGCTCGAAAGCTTGCGTGGAAGGCGGCTTCGTTTAGGAAATTCCCGAACCAAGGACTGGAGCGGGTATGATTCGTCTCATTGGCTATTTCTTCGGCATCGGCACGACGCTGGCCCTTCTGGTCGCGGCGGGCGTTGCCATTTACATCAGCCATCTGTCGAAGGATCTGCCCGACTACGAGGTGCTGGCCAAATACGAGCCGCCGGTGACCACGCGCATCCACGCCTCGGATGGCTCGCTGATGGCCGAATACGCGCGCGAGCGGCGCTTGTATTTGCCGATCCAGGCTATCCCGGATCGCGTCAAGGCGGCCTTCCTGTCGGCGGAAGACAAGAACTTCTACAACCACCCCGGCATCGACGTGACCGGCCTTGGCCGCGCCATCATCGTCAACTTGCAGAATTTCGGGTCGGGCAGGCGCCAGGTCGGCGCCTCGACGATCACCCAGCAGGTGGCCAAGAACTTCCTGTTGACCGCGGACCAGACCTACGAGCGCAAGATCAAGGAAATGATCCTGGCCTTCCGCATCGAGCAGGCCTATCCCAAGGATCGTATCCTCGAGCTCTACCTCAACGAAATCTTCTTCGGTTTCGGCGCCTATGGTGTCGCCGGCGCAGCGCTTACCTATTTCGACAAGTCGGTGAACGAACTGACCGTGGCCGAGGCCGCCTACCTGGCGTCGCTGCCGAAAGGCCCCAACAACTACCATCCCTTCAAGCATGCCGATCGAGCGATCGAGCGCCGCAACTGGGTCATCGACCAGATGGTCGAAAATGGCTACGTCACGCGTGAGGAAGGCAACAAGGCCAAGGCCGAGCCGCTCGGCGTGACGCCGCGCCGTACCGGCACCTATCTGTTCGCCGGCGAATACTTCACCGAAGAGGTGCGCCGCCAGATCATCGCCCGTTACGGCGAGAACGCGCTCTACGAAGGCGGCCTGTCCGTCCGCACCACGCTTGATCCGAAAGTCCAGCTCATCGCCCGCAAGGCGATGCAGAACGGCTTGATCAAGTACGATACGCTGCGTGGCTATCGCGGGCCGGTGACGTCAATCGACGTGTCCGGCGACTGGGGCGTCCCGCTGGGCGCCGTCAAGGGATTGGAAGACGTCCCTGAATGGTCGCTGGCCGTCGTGCTCGACTCCTCCGCATCAGGCCTCTCGATTGGCCTGCAGCCCGCGCGCCAGGCGTCGGGCGACATCGTCAAGGAACGCGTCGAAGGCACCGTCAGCAAGGACGACATGGGCTTTGCCATGCGCCATATGGTCGACGGCAAGACGGTCAAGGCCAAGTCGCCGGCCGACGTGCTCAAGCCCGGCGACGTCATCTTCGTGCAGAAGAACGAAGGCTCCGACAACACCTACAGCCTGCGCCAGGTTCCCGAGGTGGAAGGCGGCCTGATCGCCATGGATCCGCACACCGGCCGTGTGCTGGCCATGGTCGGCGGTTTCTCCTATGCGCAGTCCGAATTCAACCGCGCCACCCAGGCGATGCGTCAGCCGGGCTCCTCGTTCAAGCCCATCGTCTATTCGGCGGCGCTCGACAATGGCTATACGCCGGCCTCGGTGATCATGGACGGACCGATCACCATACAGAGCGGCAACACGACCTGGACGCCCAAGAACTATGACGGCACCGTCGCCGGGCCGGCAACCCTGCGCTCCGGCATCGAGAAGTCGCGCAATTTGATGACAGTGCGGCTTGCCAACGACATGGGTATGAAGCTGGTCGTCGAATATGCCGAGCGCTTCGGCGTCTACGATCATCTGGCGCCGTATCTGCCGATGGCGCTGGGCTCCGGCGAGACCACCGTCATGCGCATGGTTTCGGCCTATTCGATCATGGCCAATGGCGGCAAGTCGATCAAACCCTCGCTCATTGACCGCATCCAGGACCGCTACGGCAAGACAGTATTCAAGCAGGATGAGCGTGGCTGCGAAGGCTGCAACGCGAGCGAATGGAAGAACCAGCCGGAGCCGGAACTGGTCGACAATTCCGAGCAGGTGCTCGATCCGATGACCGCCTACCAGATCACCTCGATGATGGAAGGCGTGGTCCAGCGCGGCACCGGCGCCACTATCGGCGAACTCGGCCGCCACATTGCCGGCAAGACCGGCACCACCAACGACGAAAAGGACGCCTGGTTCATCGGTTTCACGCCGAACCTCGTGGTCGGCCTCTACATGGGCTACGACACGCCGCGCGGCCTTGGCCACGGCGCCACCGGTGGTGGTCTCGCCGCTCCGATCTTCAAGGATTTCATGCGCGTGGCGCTGGACGGCACGCCCAATGTCGACTTCAAGGTTCCGGACGGCATGAATCTGATCGCCATCAATCGCAAGACCGGCATGCGTGCCGCGTCGGGCGATCCCGGCACCATCATCGAGGCCTTCAAGCCGGGCACCGGTCCCGCCGACAGCTATTGGGTGATCGGCATGGGCGCCGACGGCTCCAACGCGTCGGGCGGCGCACTGTCGCCGCAGGCCAACCAGGCCATCCAGGACGGCGGCGGCGGGCTCTACTGACGGGGCCGGATGCGGATCGCTGGGCTGGCCTTGGGGCCGGCCCATTTCGCTTTACACATGGCGGCGCCGTCCCTATGTATCGCGCCGACCGAAGTGTCACTTCAGCAACAGGACAAAATACCAGGCCATGCGCGCGGAAACGCAGAATATTGTCGACGAGATCAGGCAGGCGATCACCCTGCTGAGGAGGCATCTTTGACTGGGACCAGGCCATAAAGCGGCTTGAATACCTCAATGTGCGGGCCGAGGACGCCAGCCTCTGGAACGAACCGCTGGAAGCGCAGAAGCTGATGCGCGAGCGCCAGGGCCTCGAGGAAGGCATTGCGGCGGTCAAGGGCCTGACCCAGGCGCTGGAAGACAATATCGGCCTGATCGAGCTCGGCGAGGAAGAGGGTGACGAAGGCGTCATCGCCGAGGCCGAAGCGGCGATCCGTTCGATGCAGGGCGAGGCTAAGGCCCGCCAGGTCGAAACGCTGCTGTCGGGTGAAGCCGACGCCAACGACACCTATCTCGAAATCCATGCTGGCGCCGGCGGCACTGAAAGCCAGGACTGGGCCTCGATGCTCTTGCGCATGTACACGCGCTGGGCCGAACGCCGCCGCTTCAAGGTCGAGGTGCTGGAAGTGCATGACGGCGAAGAGGCCGGCATCAAGTCCGCCACATTGCTGATCAAGGGCCACAATGCCTATGGCTGGATGAAGACCGAATCCGGTGTCCATCGCCTGGTGCGCATTTCGCCCTATGACAGCAATGCGCGCCGGCATACCTCCTTCGCCAGCGTCTGGGTTTATCCCGTTATCGACGACACGATCGAGATCGATGTTTCCGAATCCGACGTACGCATCGACACCTATCGCTCGTCGGGTTCCGGCGGCCAGCACGTCAACACCACCGATTCGGCCGTGCGCATCACCCATATCGCCACCGGCATCGCGGTCGCCTGCCAAGCCGAGCGTTCGCAGCACAAGAACAAGGCGAAGGCCTGGGAGATGCTGCGCTCGCGCCTCTACGAGGAAGAGCTGAAGAAGCGTGAGGCCATCGCCAACGCCACCGAAGCCTCGAAGAGCGACATCGGCTGGGGCCACCAGATCCGTTCCTACGTGCTGCAGCCCTACCAGCTGGTCAAGGATCTGCGCACCGGCGTCGAAAGCACCAGCCCGTCGAGCGTGCTCGATGGCGACCTCGACGATTTCATGGAAGCCTCGCTGTCGCAACGCATCGAAGGCGGCGCAGGCGAGGCCGTGGCGGATCTGGACTAGCACCGTCCGCCACTAGACCATAGCACCCGCTCGCACTTTCTTGGGGACCAAGCGGTCCATTGCTCACGGCAACCTGCCGTGGTCATGGAGGGCACGTTTGCGGCCTTGGGCGGCCAGCAACGGGCGCAGCCTCCACGCAGCAATTTCTTGCACCGACTCACATTTCGGCTCACCATTTGCGGCAGGAGGAGACAAAAGCATTTATGGCCGGTCGCGGCATATCTGCTGACGATTGGCCGCTGGGAAGACACGTTCCGGGAACGGGCAAGCGAAACGCTTGAAACCTCGTTTGAAAGGAGCGTTGCCATGTTTGCTGCCAGTTCCAGATCGGCGATCGCCGTTCCGTCGGTTGGCCAGCTTGTCCTTCCCCTTTGCGCGGCGTGTGTGATCGCGCTCCTGTCGGCGTCGGCCATGGCGCACGACGCCAAGCCGACCGCGGCCAAGCCGCAAGGCTGGAGTTATCCGTTCGCTTGCTGCGCGAATTACGACTGCCACGAGGTGTCGCAGACCTCGATCAGCGAGCGTCCGGAAGGCTATGTAATCAAGGACACCGGGGAGGTGCTGGCCTACAGCGACAGGCGCATCAAGAATTCGCCGGACGGCGAATACCATTGGTGCGCGCATGAGGCCGGGCTTGATGCCGGCAAGACGATCTGCCTGTTCGTGCCGCCATCGTCCTACTGAGTTCGCGGCCTGCTGTTCAGGGGTAGAGCCTGCTGACAGACAGTTGTCAGGATCGCTTCTTTATGGTGCCCTGCCGCATGGGCGGCGGACAATGGAGAGGTGATGTTGATGACCATCAAGGGAAGCTGTCACTGCAAGGCGACGACATTCGAGGTTTCAGAGGCACCGGAAACGGTGACGCAATGCACCTGCTCGTTCTGCTCGAAACGTGGCTCGCTCTGGGCCTATTATACCCCCTCGCAGTTCAAGCTCATCACGCCTCTGAAAAACGTCTCCTTCTATGAGTGGGGCTCGAAAACCGTGAAACATGGTTTTTGCGCCAACTGCGGCTGCGGCACGTTCACCGAGACGCCGGATTGGTCGACCGGCGAGCCGGATTTCGACAATCCGAAGATCAGCGTCAACTCGCGGCTGTTCGACGACTTCAATCTCGACAAGGTGGAAGTGGTGGTCATTGACGGCAAGAATCTCTGGTAACTGATCCCCGGAAAAGCCGTCGCGGGTGCTTTTCCCGTTCCGCTTTTCGCCGCAATTCATGGTACAAGTCGCGCGAAGGGCTGATTTGGCGCCGTCGAAAAAGGCGCGACTTGGAGAGGGACCATCTATGAAGAAGACCGTGCTCGTCGCCGTGGCGACGGCCTTGCTCGTGAGTGCCTGCACCACCACGGATCCGTATACGGGCGACCAGAAGATTTCCAACACGGCCGCAGGTGCTGGTCTCGGTGCCCTGGCAGGTGCCAGCCTCGGTCTGCTTGCCGGCGGCAATGACCGCCGCAACGCGCTGATCGGCGCCGGCATCGGTGCGCTGGCCGGCGGCGCCATCGGCGCCACCATGGATCAGAACGAAGCTGAACTGCGCCGGCAGCTCGAGGGTACCGGTGTCAGCGTCACTCGCAGTGGTGACCAGATCATCCTCAATATGCCGTCGGACATCACCTTCAATGTCGATCAGGATGCGGTGAAGCCAGGCTTCTATCCGGTGCTGAACTCGGTTGCGCTGGTGCTGAAGAAATTCAAGCAGACCACGGTCGATGTTTTCGGTCATACCGATTCGACCGGCGGCGACCAGCACAATTTCGATCTGTCGCAGCGCCGCGCACTGGCGGTTGCCAACTATCTGTCCGGTCAGGGCGTCGATCAGCGCCGCTTCGCCGTCACCGGCTTCGGCAAGACGCGGCCGATCGCATCCAACGCGACGGCCGCCGGCCGCGAGCAGAACCGTCGCGTCGAGATCCAATTGTCGCCGCTCACCTGACGATCTGTACCGCAACGAATGTGAAAACGGCCCCAATGCGGGGCCGTTTTTGTTTGAGCGGCCATCGCACCCTGCAGCTGTCGCGCTTAAGAATTAGCAACAGCTAAATAACTGCTTTCCTACAGTCACGGAAAGGAATAGCATCATCGCTGTTCCAGAGGGGATGAGGCGGTACAACTGGCCGCGTAACAAGCATTTTCCCGCCTCGGTCTTGCACGGCCAGATGAAATATCTGGGAGGAATGCATGACAAGAACAACCTGCCTCGGGCGCTGCGGCGTCCTCGCTTTGACCAGTATTGCGGGTCTGTGGTTGGGGCTCGCCACGGCTCAGGCCGAGGACGCCAACAAGGCCGACATCGAAGCCTTGAAGAAATCATTGGCCAAGTATGAAGACTATACCGCAGCTGTCCGCGACCTCTATCTGTCGACGGTCGGCTGCGTCTTCTACAGTGGGGAAAAGATACCGGGCTCGATGGATTACCCGAAAGGCGCCATGGGCGTCCATTTCGTCAACGTCCCAAGCGTCGGCCAGAAGCTCGACCCGATGAAGCCCAACGTGCTGATCTACGAGCCGACCAAGAAAGGCCTGAAGTTGGTCGGCGTGGAGTGGCTGGTGCCGTTGACACCGAACGTCAAGGAAGTCCCCACACTGTTTGGCCAGAAATTCATGGGTCCGATGGAAGGACACTATCCGCTCATCCCGAGGGAGTTCGTCCACTACGATCTTCACGCCTGGCTGTTCAGGGACAATCCGAACGGCATGTTCAGTCCGACGAACCCGAACGTGAAATGCAGCAAGGCCGATTTTCCGATGCTGGAGAAGCCGACCAAGATGATGCCTGGGCCGATGTAGCGGCCGGCCAAGCCAATACATGTCGGCCCTGAATTCCGTTGCGTCGGTCCTGAAGAAGTTCCGCCGGACGACCGTCGACGTGTTCGGCCATGCCGATTCGAACAACAGCGACCGGCACAATTTCGATCTGTCGCAGCGCCATGCGCTGGCGGTCGCCAACTATCTGTCCGGCCACAAAACGGCCCCTCGCGTGGGGCCGTTTTTGTGTTGTGAGCCCACTTAAGATATTGCGTCAGCCCGCTGTCATCGCGTCGGTGAGAATGGAGCAGATACGCGAGATTGCTTCATCCGAAAGATCTGTCCAGCAAGGCAGGCCCAGTTGAGTCGCAACAAGCGTCTCGGTGACCGGCAGCGGTACTTTGGGAAAATGTTCGAAGGCTGTGTGCCGATGCAGGCCGCCGCCCCACCATCGACGGACACCAATTCGGGCTTGCGTCAGCACATTGAGTGCCGTTTCCATCGAATCCGACGGCAGGCCAACGGTAACGGTGGAGGATATCCAGCGTTCGCCAAATCCATCCTGCACGTTCACCCCGGAAGTCGAAGCAAGCGAGCGGCAATAGCCTCTGGCAACACGCTGGTAGGCGGCACGTGTAAGTGTCCAACCGTCCAGTGCGGCGAGGCCGACGGCCGCGCCATACTCACTGAGCTTGCCATTCAACGCCGGCGATGCCGCCTCGCGCGAATTTGCAAAACCAAAATTGGCCTTCTTCACAATTTCGTCGATCAGAGCGCCGTCGTCGGACGCAATGAAGCAGCCTTCGCCAACGCCGAGTGCCTTGGTGGCATGCAGGCTGACGACTGCCGGAACCCGCGATGGCGTCAGCGAGTCGAAGGCCGCGGCCGCGTCAATTGCCACGGCAAGACCGGTATCGCTCTTGAACCGGTCCCAGTTCGCGGCATCCATCGGGCCGCCGAACGGCATAACCGGCATGACGGCACCGACCTTGCCAGGAGCCTGCCTGAGGAGTTGTATCGCCGCCTCTGGCAACAATTGCTGGGTGTCGAGGTCGACGTCGACAAGCCAGGGAACGAGCCCTGCGAGGACCGCCGCGTGTGCGCTGGCGGCGAAGGTCCAGGACGGCATCATGCAGAGACTGCCCTTTGCCGGTTTCTGCGCCATCAGCGCCAGGGCCAACCCCAGCGTTGCGTTTGCCAGGCACACGACATGACCCACGGCGATGCGAGCCCTGAGACCTTCCTGGAAGCGCTGATTCAGCGGACCGTTGTTGCTGTACCAGCGGTTCGCGTCGAGCGCGGACGACAGCGGCAGAGCAGATCAACGGCCACCTGACCGGGGCCCTTGGCGACGTGACAGATTTTCTCGAGGAGGGTCTTCGGCTAACGGCCGATGCGCTTCAGCTCAGACCGGATGTCGTACGCAGCTCCCGCCTCGGCATCGATCCTGCCTTGCGTGCACAAGCCGGCGTGATCGCCATCGTTCAGGCACTTGGCGGCCAGCGCTACATCAATGCTCCAGGCGGACGTAGCCTTTATTCACGCGATGCCTTTCAGCAGGCAGGTATAGATCTTCGATTTCTCGTGCCCTATGCAGGAAGGTTCCCGCACATCTTGCCTGCCTTGTTAGGCAACGGCCTTGCCGATCTTCGCGATGATATCCGAAAGACGTGCCAATTGGCCAAGTGATCGTTTGCCGATCACTTGGCGGCTATTTCAAGCTTGGCCCAGTCAGACCTTGGCGACGATGCGCATGAAGGCCGGCATGTCGTCGCCGAAGCCAACGGTGGTGTCGTTGTCTTCCTGGTGGCGATGGCGGGCAGGACGACTGTTGTCTCGCTGCGGCCTGGTGTCACCGCGTTCCGGTGCCCGCTGTTCGTTGCGATCGGAGGATTTGCGTTCGGTGTTTTCCGAACGGATCGCCTCCTTGCGTGCGCGCCGCTCGCCGATATCGGCGACGGCCGTCGCAGCCACATCGGGCTGTTCTTGCTGTGCGACCACGGTCGAGGCGTCTTCCCCGGTGTGTCTGGCACGGCGTTCGCCGCCCTTCTTGCGCTCGCCTCTGTCCTTGCGATCGTCGTCCTTGCGGCCGGCGCGACGCGGCGCGCCTTTGCCACGGCGCGGAGCATCGTCCTCACCGCCTTCGCTGGCCACGACCGTCGACAGGTCACCGTCATGCCATTCGATCTTGTTGCCGATCAGCCGTTCGATGGCGTCGATGTATTTGGTGTCGGACTTCGTCGCGATGGTGAAGGACTTGCCGGAGCGACCGGCACGGCCGGTACGGCCGATGCGGTGGACATAGTCCTCGGCATGGATCGGCACATCGTAGTTGAAGACATGGCTGACATCGGGGATGTCGAGGCCGCGCGCGGCGACGTCCGATGCCACGAGGTAGCGCAGCTTGCCATCACGGAAATTGGCCAACATCTGCATGCGGGCGCGCTGGTCCATGTCGCCATGCAGGGCGCCGGCATCGAAATCATGCTTCAGCAGCGAGCGGAACAGCTCCGACACTTCGACCTTGCGGTTGCAGAAGATGATGGCGTTCTTCAACTCAGCGTCTTCGGCCTTGATGAGGTTGCGCAACGTCTCGCGCTTGTCCCAAGGCTTCGATCCTGATTTGACCAGCCGCTGGATGATGTTGGTGGCGGCCGACGCGGCCTTCGAAACTTCGACGCGCACCGGCGCGTGCAGAAACTTTTCGGTCAGCTTGGTGATTTCCGGCGGCATGGTCGCCGAGAAGAACAGCGTCTGCCGGGTGAACGGGATCATCTCGCAAATGCGCTCGATATCGGGAATGAAGCCCATGTCGAGCATCCGGTCGGCCTCGTCGATGACGAGGATCTCGACGCCGTTGAGCAGAAGCTTGCCGCGCTCGCGATGGTCGAGCAGGCGGCCAGGCGTCGCGATCAGCACGTCGGCGCCGCGCTCCAGCTTCTTGTCCTGCTCGTCGAACGACACGCCGCCGATCAGAAGCGCGATGTTGAGCTTGTGGTTCTTGCCGTATTTGACGAAGTTTTCCTCGACCTGCGCGGCAAGCTCGCGCGTCGGTTCGAGAATCAGCGTGCGCGGCATGCGGGCGCGGGCGCGGCCCTTTTCCAGCCGGGTCAGCATCGGCAGCACGAAGGAGGCTGTCTTGCCGGTGCCGGTCTGGGCTATGCCCAGCACGTCCTTGCCGAGCAAGGCGTGCGGGATGGCACCGGCCTGGATCGGTGTCGGCTGCGTGTAGCCGGCATCGGTAACTGCGGAAAGCACCTTCGGCGACAGGCCGAGGTCTGAAAAGGTCAACGCTTCTTGAGCGATCGTGGTGTCTGAGGACAAGTGTTGTTGTCTTTGGCTGGTTCGGGGAGGCGCAACGTTATTCGTCGCGGCAAGCGCCACGCGCTTGCAAGATTGGCATTGCGATTAGGCGCAAGTCCGCGATTTGTCAACAGAAACGGGCGGGATTGGCGCGATTGTGAAGCTGTAACCTTAATCGCGATGCTTAATCCGGCCGCTTGTCTCTGTGTCGGCTCAGTAACGGAACTGCTCAGCAAGGATGCGCTCGTTCCAGGAGTGATTGGGGTCGAACAGCAAGGTTGCAGTCGCCGCCGGCGACTCCCGCACCGTTACCGAGGTCACCGCCTTGACCTCCGTATGGTCCGCCGCGGCGTTTACCGGCCGCTTTTCCGGCTCCAGAATATCGAAGCGCACGGTCGCCTTGTTGGAGAGCAATGCGCCACGCCAGCGGCGCGGGCGAAACGGGCTGACCGGCGTCAGTGCCAGGAGCGGCGCGTCGAGCGGCAGAATCGGGCCATGCGCTGAAAGATTGTAGGCGGTGGATCCGGCCGGCGTCGCGATCATGACGCCATCGCAGCTGAGTTCCTCGAGCCGTATTTGGTCATCGACGCTGATGCGGATCTTGGCCGTCTGGTAGGATTGGCGCCACAGCGCAACCTCGTTGATCGCCAGCGCCGAGACGGTTTCGCCTTCCGAGGTGACGGCCAGCATTTCCAGCGGCCGGATGGTTTCGGCGACCGCGGCCGCGATGCGCTCGGTGAGCCCTCCGGAACGGTACTCATTCATCAGGAACCCGATGGTGCCACGGTTCATGCCGTAGACCTTCTTTCCCGTTCCCATCGTGTCGCGCAAGGTCTGCAGCAGAAAGCCGTCGCCGCCCAGGGCCACCACAACCGCGGCCTCGGCGACCGAACACTGGCCATAGCGCACGGACAGACTTTCCAGCGCCGCCTTGGCGTCTGCTGTGTCGGACGAGACGAAGGCGATGCTGTTGGCGGCTGTGCTCATGGCTCCCCGATCGCGACCGATTGGCGGCGGCAGTCTGGCCGCATCCGCGCCGGGGTAGCACGGGGTGGGCAGGTCTGCAAAGAGAGCCGTTGTGCCGGCACGCTAGGCATGCCGCGCGGGCATCGGCCTAACCTACGGATCGCGCTTCATGACAGGGCACGAGCGAATGTGATGGTTAAGGCGGGGCTTAAAGTCTCGTAAAAGCGGAACGATCATGTTAGCCGGCATGAATGGCGTGGGGGCGCCCGCAGCACCGCTGTATCCTTTGGGATGCCAAAAGGACGTTGCGGCAGTTTTGTTTTGTGCGCATGCCTCCTCCGGGGACACGCACCAGCCAGACGAGGCCGACATATTGCCGGTAGCACGCCTGATCATCGTCTTTGTCATGCTGGGTAGCTTCGCCCTGGTCTTCGCCGAGCTTGTGCGCCAGTCGGAAAATATGAGCATGAGACCGCTGCCGACAGCGTCGCGCTGCGGCGATGCCGCCGGAATGCCTTGCCCGCAACGGGCACTGTAGGTCGCCGGAATACGCCATTCGTCTGTAGATACCGCCGACGCTCGGCCGATCCCGAGCGACAGTTTCATGCTTGGGCGACCGGAGCCCTGGCTGGCGCAAGTTTGATCGTTGCAATTGCGGCATCGACGAAAGCACTGGTAGAAGGCGTGTCCTATCCGGATAGGATCCTGTTCCCGTCGTTTTGGGAAACAAGCGTTGCGGCGCGTTGACCGGCCGTGTTTCTGAAGGGGAGCGCGCATGCCGCACAGCGTGTTGGTTTCTGGTGGCTGCGGCTTTCTCGGCTCCCATCTTGTCGATCGTCTGCTGCTGCGTGAGGATCTGGAAACGCTGGTCATCGTCGACAATCTGTGGACCGGATCGCGCGACAACATTGCCCATGTCTCGGACCCGCGGCTCAGCTTGCGGATTGCCGATGCCGAAAGCTTCACGACCAGCCAGCATTTCGATGAGATCATCCATCTGGCGTCACCGGCTTCGCCCGTATGGTACATGCGCGAGCCGGCGCGCACGATCAAAGCCAATATAGGCGGCGCGCTCAATCTTCTGTCGCTGCTCAGGCCCGGCGGTCGCTTCTGCTTCGCCTCGACCTCGGAAGTCTATGGCGATCCCCTGATGTCGCCGCAACCGGAGAGCTACCGGGGATCCGTGGACTGCACCGGGCCACGGGCCTCCTATGACGAGAGCAAGCGCTGCACCGAGGCGCTGCTTTTCGAAGAGCAACGCGTCAGCGGGCTCGATGTGCGCGTCGTCAGGCTGTTCAACACCTATGGGCCGCGAACGCGCATCGATGACGGCCGCGCCGTTTCGAATTTTGTCTGCCAAGCCCTGACCACGGGAATCCTGACCGTCCATGGCGACGGCTCCCAATCGCGCAGTTGGGGGTATGTGGACGATATCGTCGATGGCCTGGAACGTTTCTTTTGGCGCGACAGCATCGCATACCGAGGACCCCTGAACATCGGCAACAATCGCGAGGTCTCGGTTCTCGGTATCGCGAAATTCGTCTGCTCGCTTGTTCCAGGCAGCCGCATCGAACACCGTGCGCCAATTCCGCAGGATCCGACAAACCGCTGCCCGGACTTGACCCTGGTAAGGCAGGTTCTTCCCGGATGGGAGGCGACGACCGGCTATCAGGAAGGGATCCGGCGCACCTTCGAGTGGTACCGGCGACGGATTGTGACTGAGGACAGATCGGCGGCAAGCGCCTGAAAAGCCGAAATTCTGGGCGGTCATACCGAGCGCGAAAGAGATACCCGTGCCGCCTGCCATTCCGGTCTCAGCTTGCTGCGTTGTCCAGGACAACCGGGCCAGCCGCGGCAATGTCCGCGAAAAGATATTGACTGTATAGTTAGTTATAAATAATCGTAACGCAGACGACCAAGTCGGCCAGCTGGCATTCCGCCGGTGAATGGCCGCGAAAAGGGGAATATTTTGACAGCCAGCCGGCCCGCCTTGGGCCGAAGGGCACAGCCAGGCTTGTTCATCAGCAGGAGACGGACCGAGGCGGCGACGCGGCCGGTCCCAACAATGGGAGCACTAGCATGAACTGGAAACTGACCGCGGCGGCCGTCGGGCTGTCGCTGCTCGCCGCAACCGGCGTTGCCCGCGCCGATGGCGAACTCAACATCTACAATTGGGGCAACTACACCAGCCCTGACCTCATCAAGAAGTTCGAGGAGACCTACAAGGTCAAGGTCACCGTCACCGACTATGATTCCAACGACACCGCATTGGCCAAGGTTCGCCAGGGTGCGTCCGGCTATGACATCGTCGTGCCGTCGGCCAGCGTCGTGCCGGTCTGGATCAGCGAAGGCCTGCTCCTGGAGACCGAACCCAACAAGATGGAGAATTTCAAGAACGTCGATCCGCGATGGGTCGACGTTCCCTTCGATCCGGGCCGCAAATACACTGTTCCGTGGCAGTGGGGCACGACAGGCATTTCGGTGAACAAGTCGGTGTATTCCGGCGACCCGAACACCTCGGCGATTTTCCTCGACCCGCCGCCGGAGCTTGTCGGCAAGATCAATGTCGTGCCCGAAATGGGGGACATCATGTTCCTCGCCATCGCCTATGAGGGCGGCAAATATTGCACCAACGATATGCAGGTACTGAAGAAGGTGCACGACAAGCTGGTCGAGGCCAAGGCGAAATGGCTCTCGCTCGACTACGCGGCCGTCGACGGCCTGGGCAGGGGCGACATTGCCGCCGGCGTCAACTGGAACGGCATTTCGCTGCGCCAGCGGCTGCAGAACGACAAGATCGTCTACGGCTATCCCAAGGAAGGTTTTCCGATCTGGATGGACAATGTCGCCGTGCTCAAGGACGCCAAGAATGTCGAGAACGCCAAGCTGTTCCAGAATTTCATCATGGATCCGAAGAATGCCGCGATGATCTCGGCTTTCGCCCGCTACGCCAACGGCATCAAGGGCTCCGAGGCTTTCATGCCGGACGACATGAAGACGGCGCCGGAAGTGGACGTTCCGGCTGAATTTGCCGCCAAGGGCCAGTTCATGCCGGCCTGTCCATCGGATGTGCAGGGGCTCTATACGAAGATCTGGACCGACCTCCAGAAATAGCGTCGCCGGACCAACCCAACCACAGTCACCGGGCCGCAGCGTGCGGTCCGACACCCTCCATGCCAGGTGCGGTCTCGCGATCGCAGGAGATTTCCGATGTCCGATCTCGACCTCTGCTACATGCCGGCCCATGAGGCGCTGCGGCTGTTCAAGGCGAAGAGACTCTCGCCCGTCGAATTGATGCAGGCCACCATTCGCCGCGCCGAAGCCACCAGATCGGCGATCAACTGCTTCACCTTCACGCATTTCGAAGAGGCGATGAAGCTGGCCGCCAGGGCCGAGGCGAAATACGCCAGGGGCGCCAGGACCGGCGCGCTGGAAGGCCTCCCGATCGGCATCAAGGATGAGAGCTACATCAAGGGCAAGCCGACCTCGCACGGCTCGCTGCTGTCCAGGGATGCCGTAAGCGGCCACACCTCGACAATGAACGAGCGCATCATGAAGGCCGGCGGCATCGTGCATGCCCGCACGGCGACGCCGGAATTCAGCTGCGCGGGTTACACCTGGTCGAAGCGGTGGGGCGTCACCCGCAATCCATGGAATCGCGATTTTACGCCGGGCGGTTCGTCGGGTGGTGCTGCGGCAACGCTCGCTTCGGGAACATCATCGATCGCCACCGGTTCGGATATTGCCGGATCGATCCGCATTCCGGCCTCGGCCTGCGGTCTCGTCGGCTACAAGCCGCCTTACGGCCGCAATCCCGACGAGCCGCCCTTCAACCTCGATTTCTACTGCCACACGGGGCCGCTCGCGCGAAACGTCGGGGATGCCATCCTGCTGCAGAACGTCATGGCGGGACCGAGCCCGCTCGACATCGCCACGCTGCGTCCCAAGCTGCGCCTGCCGCTCGACTACAAGCCGATCAAAGGCTGGAGAATAGCCTTCTCCATGGATCTCGGCTCCTTCGAGGTCGACCCCGACGTGCGCAAGAACACGCTCGCCGCCTGCGATGTGTTCCGCTCGCTGGGCGCCACGGTCGAGGAAGTCGATCTTGGCTGGGACGGCGGGGTGCTCAAGGCCGGAATGGCCTATCTCGAACACCTGTTCGGCGCGTCGCTGTCGCAACTGCTTGCGGAGCACGCCAGCGACATGACCAGCTATGCCCGGCGCTTTGCCGAGGAAGGGCAAAAGTCCAAGGCCACCGACTTCGTAGCGACACTGGACGTGGCGGCGAGGATGTACCAGACACTCGGCCCGCTGCTGGAGACCTATAATGTGCTGATCTGCCCGACAAACGCGCTGCCCGCGGTACCGGCGGAGTTCGACCAGACCAGGGACAGGGTGGAGATCAACGGCAGGGAGGTGAACCCCTCGCTGGGCTGGGTGATGACGACGCCGTTCAACATGCTGAGCCGTTGCCCTGTTCTCTCCATACCGTCGGGCCACGCCGCCAGCGGCGTGCCGACAGGCATCCAGATCGTCGGCCGCACCTATAGCGACGCCGATGTCTTCCGGGCCGGACTGGCCTATGAAACGGCTCGGGGGCAATGGTATGGGAACACCGGGACACGCCCGTCGCTCTGAGCGATTTTCGGGATCAGCCGGCGTGGCACATGGCAAGGCAATCTGTGCGGCGGGATATTCCGCCGTGGGTCCGAAAGGCCTGACGAAAATGGCGCAACGCAAGGCAACCGCAAAGCCGGAGAAACGCAAGCTCGCGACGACCAAGGGCGCGGCAAACGATGCCGCGCCGCCCAAGGACCGCCGACGCGAGCGCGGCGAAGCCAGCGTACAGCGCATCATCGACGCCACGATCGATCTCATCGCGGAGGAGGGCCTGGCAAGCCTCACCATGCAGCGTATCGCCGAACATGTCGGCTCGTCCAATGCGCTGGTCGTCTTTCATTTCCGCAGCAAGGAAAACCTGTTCCGCGCCGTGCTTCAGTATCTCAGCGATCAGTATGACGCGCTGTGGATCAGCCTGGTGCGGGCGCCCGGCCTGTCGCCGGTCGAAAGGCTGCTGGGCGCCGTCGATTGTGCGCAGCGTTTCGCCCGGCAGCATCCCAAATGGGTGTCGGTCTTTGTCGTGTTCTCAAGCGACCGCAAGAGCATGCAGATCTACAACGAGATCGGCCTGCCGAGCGATCTCGCCTACACCGCCGAAGCGCGCGAACTGCTGATCGAGATTTCGCGCGGCGCAGGGTATACCGGTGTCGACATCAACACCTTGTCGGAGAGCCTGAATTATCTGGTTCACGGCGCATGGTACTGGGACCATCTGAACCCTTCGAGCCGCGACACCAATGTGCTGCGCAAGACCATGCTGCTCCTGCTGCATCAGGCATTTCCGCGGCATTTTGAATTGATGCCGTAGCTGTTCTCAGGGGCGCTGCCGCAGGTGGCAGCCGGCCTGGCGTTTCTGCGCCAGGTACTCGTCGATCAGCTGGCGGTAGCGCACCTTGCCGAAACTCGGGAAATGGCCGCCATGCACGATCGAGACGTCGAGATCGCGCATGGCGAGCAGTGTCTCGACATAGTCCGACATATCCGAATGGTAGACGTCGTCGATCAGCGGGCCGTCATAGATGATGTCGCCGGACAACAGCATGCCGGTCTTCTTCTCGTAGAGTGCTATGCCGCCGGGTGAATGGCCCGGTGTGTGGATCACCTCGAAGGTGCGGTCGCCGAGATCGATGACATCGCCATGGCCGAGCAGGCGGTCAGCCGGGGCGGGCACGATCCGGTAGCGGGACGACTCCCAGCCTTGCGGCAGTCCATCGAACATATCGTCGGTCGCATAGCGGTCAGCCACGGTCCATTCGTTGCGCGGATCGGCGAGGATTTCTGCTTCGGCCCGGTGCACGCAGCGGTCGGGAAATTCGTGATGGCAGCCAATATGGTCGAAATGCGTATGGCTGGCGACGCAGGTCAGCTTGCGCTCGCTCACCAGCGGCACATGTGTGCGCAGGCTGAAATGGCCGAGACCGGTGTCGAACAGAAGGTCGCGGTCGCGGCCGCGCACATGCCAGATGTTGCAGCGGAAGAACGGCTTGATCCACGGCTCGTGGATCAGCGTGACGCCGTCGGCCATACGGATGGTCTCGTACCAGTCTGGTGCGCCGATGACCGGAAGGGATCCCATTTCAGTCCGCCAAAACGATGATCTGGTCGGTATCGCACGAAACGGCAAGCGTGTCGCCGGATTGGACGGTGGCTGTTGCCGGCAGCTTGGCGATGAATTGCAGCGAGGCGTCTTCGACGGAGACGGCAAGCACGCGTTTGAAACTGCCCTGGAAGACGACATCGTTCACTTTCGCCATGCCGAGGCTTGCGGTGCCGGCGGTCCCGCCGAGCATGAGATGCTCCGGCCGGATGGCCAATGCGACGGCCGAACCCACAGGCAAGGCGCCGCGCACCAAAACCGGGCCGGCCGGCGTCGTGACGGTGCTTGTCCTGTCCTTGGCTTCCGTGACTTTGCCGGCAAGGATCGTGCTTTCGCCCATGAAGGTCGCCGAAAAACGCGTCGCCGGCCTGGCATAGACGCGCTCGGGCGGCCCTTCGTCCTCGATGCGGCCGTCATTCATCACCACGCAATGGTCGGCCAGCGCCATCGCTTCTTCCTGATCGTGGGTGACGTGGACGAAGGCGGTGCCGACGCGCTTCTGGATCGCCTTCAGCTCGTCCTGCATCTGCCGGCGCAGTTTCAGATCAAGCGCGCCGAGCGGCTCGTCCAGCAGCAGCACCGCCGGCTCGATGACCAGCGCCCGCGCCAGCGCCACGCGCTGCCTTTGCCCGCCGGAGAGCTGGTGCGGCTTCTTGTCGAAGGCGGAGGCCAGCCCCACCAGCGCCAGCGCCTCGCGCGCCTTTGCGGCGCGTGTCGCGCCGTCGACGCCCTGCATGCGCAACCCGAAGCCGACATTGCCGCCGACGCTCATATGCGGAAACAGCGCATAGTCCTGGAACACGGTCGTCGTCGGGCGCCTGGCCGGCGGCACCGCGGTGCAGTCCTCGCCGCGGATGAACACCTTGCCTTCGCTGGGCGTGACGAAGCCGCCCAGGATGGACAACAGCGTCGTCTTGCCCGAGCCCGACGGCCCAAGCAAGATGGTGTAGCTGCCGGGCTCGATCCGCAGCGAGACATCTTTTAGCACGGCCAGCTGCCCGAAACGGTGCGAGACCGCGCGGATATCGACCAGAGGCGCGGTCATGTCTTTCTCCGGCGCAACAATGTCAGTTCGAACAGCACGACCAGCACGATGGAAACGGCGAAGACCAGCGAACCGACGGCGTTGGTTTTTGGATTGAGGCCCGAGCGCAGCAGGTTCCAGATCTCCACCGGCAGCGTGGTGTCGAAGCGGGTGAGCAGGAAGGAGATCACGAACTCGTCCCAGGAGAAGGTCATCGACAGGAAGAAGCCTGCGAAGATGGCGGGCGCCATCACCGGCACGGTGATCAAGAGCAGCACCTTCCATTCCGGCGCGCCAAGATCGCGCGCCGCGCGCTCGATGTTGATCTGGTGATCGCCCATCTGGCTGTAGATGATGGCAAAGCACAGCGGCAGGTTGATCACGACATGGCCGATGCCGGCGGCAAGCAGCGATTTCGGAACACCAGCCCAGTTGAAAAGCACCAGCAGGCCCATGCCGATGATGAGATAGCTGACCGTCAGCGGCAGCGTGATCAGCCCGCGCAGCAGGCCGGACCCGGGCAGCACGAAGCGCGCGAAACCCCAGGCGGAGAGAAAGCCGAGCGTGACGGCGGCGGCCGAGGAGATCGACGCCACCAGCAGAGAATTGACCAGCGCCGAGGTCAGCCTGACATCGGACAGCACGGCCTCATACCAGCGCAGCGAGGGGCCGGTGAAGGGCGGGATCGGAAACGAGGTCGCTTGCAGCGAGAACAGCACCAGCACCACCACCGGCAGGAAGATGAAGCCGTAGACAGCAAGCGCATAGAGCCAAGACGCGACGCGGACGACCTGACGCATCTCAGGCCCGCTCGATCTTCAGCCAGCGCGCGCAGGCGAGATAGGCGATGGTGACCACCGCCATCAGGATGATCGACAGCGCCGAGGCCAGCGGAAAATCGCCGCGCCGGCCGATCTGCATCATCACCAGCTGCGGCATCAAAAGCTCGTTGTTGCCGCCCAGGATCTGCGGCGTGATGTAGTCGCCGATGCACAGCACGAAGGTGAGGAAGGCGCCGACCATGATGCCCGGCAAGGTCAGCGGCAGGATGACATGCAGGAAGGTGCGCACCGGCCCGGCGCCGAGATCGGCGGCCGCCTTGCGGTAGCTCGGACTGAGCTGCTTGAGGTTGGCGAAGATGGTCAGCGTCAGCAGCATGACGAAGAAGTGCACGAAGCCGGTGACGGTGGCCAGCCGCGTGTTGGCGAGCTGCAGCGGCTCGGTGATCAAGCCCGAACCGGTGAGCGCGCGGTTGATGACGCCGTTCTGCGCCAGCACCAGCAGCCAGGAATAGGAGCGCACGACATAGGACGTCCAGAACGGCAGCACGGCCAGCATCAGCGCCAGCCGTTGCCAGCGTTCCGGCACCTGTTCGGCGAGGATCCAGGCAAAGGGATAGGCGAGCAGCACAGAGAGCAAGGTGACGATCGCCGTCACCTCCAGCGAGTTCACCATCGCCTGCCAGTAGGATGGGTTGGTGAAGAACTGGCTGTAATTGGAAAGCGTGAAGCCGCCGCCTTCATGCGCCGTGAGGCTGGAAAACCCCATGGCGACGAAGGGCAGCACGAAGAACAGCAGCGTCCAGCCGAGGGCAGGCGTAACCAGCGCCCAGGGAAGGGCGCGTCCCGTCCCGGGCAGGGCGCGCCCGCTGTTTCCGGTTGAGCTCACGAACGGTATCAGCTCATTTCGCCTGCAGCATTTCGGTCCACATATCCTGCATCTTCTTGTCGAGATCGCCGTTCGGCGCCGGATAGGCTTGCGCACGGGCGAGGAAGCCTGGCTGCTCATCGAAGCGCAGGACCTTTTTCTGGTCGTCGGTCAGCGCCGCCTTGGTGTTCGCCGGCATGCCCCAATAGCAGGACGAGGTGGCAAGGCGCGCCTGGCCTTCGGGACTCATAATGTACTGGATGAATTTCAGCGCCATGTCCTTGTTCTTGGAATCCTTGAACATGGCCAGCGACTGCGACCACAGCACCGCACCCTCCTTGGGGATGGAGAAATCGAGCGCGGGGTTCTCCTTGGCCAACCCTGCCGTCACCCATTCGCCGCCGCCGACCAGTATGTCGACCTCGCCGGTGGCAAGCGCCGTCTGGCTGGCGGTGACCTCGCCGACCAGCTTGGCGTTGGCCTTCATCTTGAGCAGCTCTTCCTTGAGCGCGGGCAGGTCGGCTTCGGTCAGCTCGGCCGTCTTCTTGCCGATGGCCAGTGCCGCCATGCCGATGACCGGCAGGTAATAGTCGTAGATGGCGACCTTGCCCTTGTATTTGTCGCTGGTCAGCGACGCCAGGGACTGCATGTCCGCCGGGTCGACCTTGGTCTTGTTGAAGCCGATCGTGTTGTAGCCGAACTTTTCGGTGATGCCGTAGCGCTTGCCGCCGACCACGGTGGAGCCGTCCATCTTCACCTGCGGGAAGAGGTCGGCGAAGGGCAGCTTGTCCTCGGGCAGCGGCTCGAACAGGCCCTTTTCGACGCCGCGCGGCACGTCGATGCTATCGATTACCATCACGTCCCAGTCGCCGGGCTGCGACTGTTCGACGATGGCCAGCCCAGCGCCGGTGCCTTCGAACTCCTTGACGTTGACCTTGACGTTGTTGGCCTCTTCGAAAGGCTGCAGCAGCGCCGGATCGGAATGGTCGCACCAGATCAGCGCGTTGAGATCGGCGGCCTGAGCGAGGCTGCCCACGCCAAGCAGCAGGGCCGTGGCGACGCAGGCGGCGTGCAGATGCAGCTTCAGGATGGAAAGCGGATTCCCGGATTTGACGGACATCGAGTGTTCTCCCTTGCCTTTGTGGCTTCTTGCAAAAAATTGAACCAATTCTAAAATTGAGTCAATTCTGTTTTTGTGGCAAGAGGCTGCTATGAGCGGATTGCGGGCAAGGCAAAAGGCGGACCGACACAGGCGCATCATCGAGGCGGCGGCGGCACTTTTCCGCGAGGCCGGCTACGAGGGCGCCAAGATCGAGGCGATCGCCGCGCAGGCGGAAGTGTCGATCGGCACGATCTACAATTACTATGAGAACAAGGGCGACATCCTCGGCGCCATCGTCTCGCTTGAGGTCAACGAGGTGCTCAATGCCGGGCGCGGCGTCGTCGCCAGGCCGCCGGCCAATGTCGGCGATGCGCTGGACACGCTGATCGGCATCTATATCGAGCACTCGCTGCATTATCTCAGCAAGGAGATGTGGCGCCAGGCCATGGCGATCTCGACGCAACTACCCGACAGCCCGTTCGGCCAGGCCTACACCGCGCTCGACCGCTCGCTCACCGAACAGATCCGTGCACTGATCGCGCGGCTGCAGGAGATCGGCCTGGTGCGCCAGGACATAGACGGCGCGGCGCTCGGCGAACTGATCTTCAACAACATGAACATGATGTTCATCGAATTCGTGAAGCGCGACGAGGCCAGGATCCCGGAACTGCGCGCGGCGATACGAAGGCAGAACCGGATATTGGTGGCGGCGATAGGGGTGTGATTGGTAGACTCATACTGGCAACCAAACCGTCCGGCGAGACTGGTGCCCCCGGACGGGATCGAACCGCCGACCTTCGGTTTACAAAACCGCTGCTCTACCAGCTGAGCTACAAGGGCACGGCGCTCCGGTAGCATATTTCGTGCGCCAGTAAAGACAAAACTCCGTTTTCGGTTACCCCGGCGGTGGATGACGCCGTGGACGCCCATGCTGAAATTCGCGAGCGCGCTTCCTACATATCAAGAAGATGCAATCGCTTCGGACTGGAGTGTCGCATGATCAGGCTTGTCATCATTCTGCCCCTCGTCGTCATCGCCTGGATGCTGCTGGTGAAGCTCATCGGCGACATCAAGAAGGCCAATGTCGACTGGACCGGCGTGACCACGATCATCGGTTTCATCGCGCTGGCGTTCTGGCTTCGGCATGTCACGGGGATGGGGTGAACGAGGGAGTGAGTAGGGAATAGTCAGTAGGGAGTAGTCAACAGTGGGCCAAGCCCCTGCATACCCACTACTCACTCTTCCCCCACCCGCCAAGAAATCTCCCCACCCCTTTCGAACCTTTTCCCACCTCGCGCCGACTGGACTCCAGAGGCGAATGGTCGTCTCGGTCAAGGATCCAGGAGATCATCATGTTCAAGCGCATGCTCACTTCCGCTCTCGTCGCCGTGTTCGTTGCCACAGGCGCGTTGGCCGCCACGGTTCAGACGTCGTCGGCTCACGGTATGCATCATCACCATCATTACTATGACGACGACTATGGCGACTACTGGTGGTACCACCACCATCATCACCGGCATCATCACCACCATCGTCATCATGGCGGGGTCGTTGTCATCTTCTGATGCCGCGGCCTGTTGCGTTTGGAAGGGCGGCCTCGGCCGCCCTTTTGCATTCTCCGTGGGCCACAGTCAGGAACCGACAGCACCTCCAAAAAAGATCAAAAAAGCTTCGAACCTTTTTCGTTGCCGCAACGACAGATGATCAAGAGGCGGATGGATCGCCTCGGTCAACGAAGCAAGGAGATCATCATGTTCAAGCGCACTCTCGTTTCCGGCCTCATCGCCACCACCGTCGCCGCCACCGCGCTGGTCGGCACCGTTCAGCCTTCGGCGGCTCATTCGCATCACCACGACCTCGGCATCGGCATCGCCGCCGGCGTCGGCGGGTTCGTCCTTGGCAGCCTGCTTGCCCAGCAGCCGCCGCGTACCGTCTATGTCGACGAAGACGGTGGTTCCTGGCACGTCCGCCGCTGCTTCGATCGTTACTCCAGCTACGATCCGGACTCCGACACCTACATCGGCCGCGACGGCTACAGCCACTATTGCCGGCTCTGAGAGGAGACCGCTCAACAACAGAAAAAGGGGCTCGCGCGAGCCCCTTTTCGTTGTTTCACAAATACTTACAGTTGTGTGATCAGGCGGAATCGGAAATCGGCAACCCGGCTGCGCGGCAGGTGCTATCGACGAGGCGCCTCGTTTCCGAAGCGCCGCCCATAGCGACAAGCTCGAAGCTGCTTGCCGAATCCGGGTAGATCCTGGCAATGAAGGCTTGGTCGCCGCCATTGCCGCCGGACGGATCCTTGCCGTCGACGAAGCCGCAGACCACGATCTCCTTGCGGCCGTTCAGTGTCCGCTCCCCGGCAAGCGTCCTTCCGAGCCTGGCCGAAGCTGGATCCGGCAAGTGCTGACGAATACCGGTGATGACGATCTCCTCGAGCGCGAGCGAGAACGGAATCGGATCGACACGCTGGTCGCCGGCATCGGGTCGAGGTGTCGTCGCCACGCATCCGCAAAGCGAAGCGACAAGCAGAAGCTGAACCGTTTTCCTCATCCGCGCCCTTTCGCATGCATTCGAACGCCACGGCAAGAGAGTGCCCATGCCGCCGGCGCTTGCGGTGTCGGCATGGCCATACGGCTCGATTTCTTCGATATTGCGACCAGGAGCGCGCTTCCCGGGGCAGGCTGATCAGCCGACTTGCGCGCCGCCGATCATCCGGGTCACCTCGGCCGCGGCACTGCGCACCATCGGCCCGATCTCGGCCAGCCGCTCCGGCGTCACCCGCACGGTCGGCCCCGATACGGAGACGCCGCCGATCGGCTCGCCGAACTCGTTGAAGATGGCGGCCGCCACACAGCGCATGCCGGGGTGCCGCTCTTCATCATCGACCGACCAGCCGCGCTGCTTGATGACAGCCAGATCGTGGGCGAGGGCAGGGATCTCGGACAGCGTCCTGTCGGTGAAGCGCTGCAGGCCGGCCTTGCGCAGAATGGTCCCGACGCGCTCCGGCTCGAGATGCGCCAGCACCGCCTTGCCGATGCCGGAGGCGTGAAAGGGGCTGCGCGTGCCCGGGCGGAAGAAGGCGCGGATCGCCTGGTGCGTCTCGACCTGGCTGACGAACACCACGCAATCATCCTCGGCGACGCCGAGATTGGCGGTCTCGCCGGTTCTTTCCATCAGCTCCTGCATGACGATGCGGGCGCGGTCGACCAGCTTGCGTCGGCGCAGGAAGGCCGCGCCCATGCGGTAGGTCTCGACGCCGATCGACCACAGCTGGTCTGATGTGTCAAACTCGACCATGCCGTGGTTTTCCAGCGTCGTCAGCATGCGGTAGGCGGTGGAGGCGGCAAGGCCGCTCTGCGCCGATATCTCGCTCAGCGACAGGCCGCTGCCCTCCGCCACAATGGCCAGGATGCGCAAGGCCCGGTCCAGCGATTGCACGGAACTGGCCTCGGCAGGCCCGTTGAAAGCGCGCGGACGGCCGCGCTGGCGTTTTTCAGTGGTTTCCATCGCGCCAGTTTCGCCGATTTCTCCAAACGTGCAATGAAAAAGTTTTTCACTGCGGCGAGGCGGCAAATTCCTGAAAAACCGAAAATCCAATAAAATCAGCAAATAGTCGCCGTTTTCTAGAAATGAAAAAATATTCTGAAAAAATTGAAAAATAGCCGGCTTGCTGACATTCTCGGCCATCCAACAATGACAACCCAAGTGGAGGGCCGGAAAATGGCCAGGATGCGCGCTGTCGATGCGGCGGTTCTCGTTCTCGAAAAGGAAGGCATCTCCTGCGCCTTCGGTGTGCCGGGCGCGGCGATCAATCCGCTCTATTCGGCTTTGAAGGCGAGGGGCACCATCCGCCACGTGCTGGCCCGCCACGTCGAGGGCGCCTCGCACATGGCAGAAGGCTTCACCCGCGCCAAGGCGGGCAATATCGGGCTCTGCATCGGCACTTCGGGTCCGGCCGGCACCGACATGATCACCGGGCTTTACTCGGCATCAGCCGATTCCATCCCCATCCTGTGCATCACCGGCCAGGCGCCGCGTGCGCGGCTCAACAAGGAGGATTTCCAGGCCGTCGACATCGCCGCCATCGCCGCACCGGTCGCCAAATGGGCGGTCACCGTCATGGAGCCCTATCTCGTGCCCATGGCGCTGCAGAAGGCGTTTCATCTCATGCGCTCGTCGCGCCCCGGCCCGGTGCTGATCGACCTGCCGGTCGACGTTCAATTGGCCGAGATCGAGTTCGACATCGATGCATATGAGCCGCTGGCGCCATTCAAGCCGGCTATGACGCGCGCCCAGGCCGAAAAGGCACTGGCGATGCTCAACGCGGCTGACAAGCCATTGATCGTCGCCGGCGGCGGCATCATCAATGCCGATGCATCCGACCTGCTGATCGAATTCGCGGAGATATCAGGCGTTCCGGTCATCCCGACACTGATGGGCTGGGGCGCGATCCCCGACGATCACCGGCTGATGGCCGGCATGTGCGGGCTGCAGACCTCGCATCGCTACGGCAACGCCACGATGCTGGAGGCCGATTTCGTCTTCGGCATCGGCAATCGCTGGGCCAACCGTCACACTGGTTCTGTGGACGTCTACACCAAGGACAAGAAGTTCATCCATGTCGACATCGAGCCCACGCAGATCGGCCGTGTCTTCGCGCCGGACCTCGGCGTCGTCTCCGATGCTGGCGCGGCGCTGAAAATGCTGCTCGACGTCGCCACCGAGTGGAAGACGGCCGGAAAGCTGCGCGACTGGTCGGGCTGGGCCAAGGAATGCCAGGCCCGCAAGAAGACGATGAAGCGCAAGACGCATTTCGACCAGGTGCCGCTGAAGCCGCAGCGCGTCTATGAGGAGATGAACAAGGCGTTCGGCCGCGATGTCACCTATGTCACCACGATCGGCCTGTCGCAGATCGCCGGCGCGCAGTTCCTGCATGTCTACAAGCCGCGCAACTGGATCAATTGCGGCCAGGCCGGCCCGCTCGGCTGGACCTTGCCGGCAGCCCTTGGCGTGCGCGCCGCCGATCCCGACCGCACCATCGTGGCGCTGTCGGGCGACTATGATTTCCAGTTCATGATCGAGGAACTGGCCGTCGGCGCACAGCACAGACTGCCCTACATCCATGTCGTCGTGAACAACGCCTATCTCGGCCTGATCCGCCAGGCGCAGCGCGGATTCTCGATGGATTATGAGGTCAGCCTCGCCTTCGAGAACGTCAACCGATCGGGCGATCCCGAGGCCGGCTATGGCGTCGACCATGTCGCCGTCGCCGAAGCCATGGGCTGCAAGGCGGTCCGGGTGCGCAAGCCCGAGGAGTTTGCCGCCGCCTTCAAAGAGGCGCAGCGGCTGATGAAGGAGCACCGGGTTCCGGTCGTGCTTGAATTCATCCTCGAGCGCGTCACCAACATCTCGATGGGCACCGAGATCGACAAGATCACCGAATTCGAGGACCTTGCCGAAAGCCATGAGGATGCGCCGACCGCGATCGTGATGCTGGATTAGGAGAAAAAGAATGCCGCGTTTTTCAGCCAATCTGTCGATGCTCTTTGGCGAGCATGATTTCCTCGATCGCTTTGACGCCGCCGCCCGCGCGGGCTTCAAGGGCGTCGAATATATCGGCCCTTACGACCATGCGCCGGAGGTGGTGGCCGCCAGGCTGAAGAAGAACGGCCTGGCGCAGGTGCTGTTCAACCTGCCGGCCGGCGACTGGGGCAAGGGCGAGCGCGGCATCGCCGTGTTGCCGGACCGCGTGCCGGAATTCCGCCAGGGCATCGCCAAGGCGATCACCTACGCGCAGGCGCTCGGCTGCCCCCAGGTCAATTGCCTGGCCGGCATTGCACCCGCCGGCGTCGACCGCAAGGTGCTCGAGGATGTTTTCGCCGAAAACCTCGCCTTCGCGGCGGAGAAGCTGGAGCAGGCTGGCATCCGGCTTTTGATCGAGCCGATCAACACCCGCGACATTCCAGGCTTCTTCCTCAACTACTCCGACCAGGCGCTGGCGCTGATCGACCGCGTCGGCTCGAAAAACCTGTTCCTGCAATACGACATCTATCACATGCAGATCATGGAGGGGGATCTCGCCCGTAAAATCGAGGCAAACCTTAGCCGCATCGCGCATATCCAGCTTGCGGACAATCCCGGCCGTCACGAGCCGGGTACGGGCGAGATCAACTATCCTTTCCTCTACGACCACATCGACCGCATCGGCTATTCCGGCTGGATCGGTGCCGAATACAAGCCGAAGGCCGGCACCGAGGCAGGCCTGGGTTGGTTTCGGGACCTGACCAGGCAAGGCAGCGCGGCGGCCTAAGAGCTTCCTTCTCCCCGTCACTATACGGGGAGAAGGTGCCGGCAGGCGGATGAGGGGCAGCGCCGACCTTTGACGAGTTCGAGCAAGACTTTCAGGAGAACCACAATGGAAACCATAGGCTTCATCGGCCTCGGCATCATGGGCGCGCCGATGGCGGGGCATCTGCTGGATGCTGGCTACAAGGTCATCGCCAGCGACCATCGCTCGAAGCCGCCTGCCAATCTCGTCGCCAAGGGCCTGAAAGCAGTCTCCGGCCATGCCGCCGTGGCCAAGGCCGCCGACATCATCATCACCATGGTGCCCGACACCCCGCAGGTGGCCGATGTGCTGTTCGGCGACAATGGCGTCGCGTCCGGCCTGACCAAAGGCAAGCTGGTCATCGACATGAGCTCGATTTCGCCGATCGAGACCAAGGTTTTCGCCGGAAAGATAAACGAGCTGGGCTGCGACTATCTCGACGCGCCGGTTTCCGGCGGCGAGGTCGGCGCCAAGGCGGCGTCGCTGACCATCATGGTAGGCGGCGAGGAAAAGACCTTCGAACGCGCCAAACCCGTCTTCGAGAAGATGGGCAAGAACATCACTCTGGTCGGGCCCAATGGCGTCGGCCAGACCACCAAAGTGGCAAATCAGATCGTCGTCGCGTTGACCATTGAAGCCGTCGCCGAAGCGCTTGTTTTTGCATCGAAAGCCGGCGCCGACCCAGCCAAGGTCAGGCAGGCGCTGATGGGCGGGCTGGCGGCGTCACGCATCCTCGAAGTGCATGGCGAGCGCATGGTCAAGCGCACCTTCGCGCCCGGTTTCCGCATCGAACTGCACCAGAAGGATCTCAACCTGGCACTGGAGGGCGCCAAGGCGCTCGGCGTGGCGCTGCCCAACACCTCGACCACGCAGCAGCTGTTCAACTCGTGTGCGGCCAATGGCGGCGCCAAGGAAGATCACTCGGCGCTGGTCAGGGCACTGGAGCGGATGGCCAATTTTGAGGTCGGTGGCAAATTGACCGACGTGAAGGGCAAAGCAGCATAGGCCGGGAGAGGGCGGCGCAACGTTCCCAAGCCGCCACCTCTTGTCCTGCACAAGAACGGGTTCCCGCGCTGTCGCTGGAACCCGTTTCTTGTTTCTTGGTAGAGCGCTTCCGGCTCTCAGCCGCGCTTCAAGAACGCCCGTGCAGCATAAAGGCTCACCGCCGCGGCATTCGACACGTTGAGTGAACGGATGGCGCCGGGCATGTCGAGCCGCGCCAGCGTCGTCACCGTCTCGCGCGTCTTCTGGCGCAGGCCCTTGCCTTCGGCACCGAGCACCAGCGCGATCCTGTCGCCGGCAAAGCTGGTTTCGAGTTCCGCCGGCCCGTCCGAATCAAGCCCGATGGTCTGGAAGCCGG
Organism: Mesorhizobium sp. 131-3-5; assembly: GCF_016756575.1. Lineage (NCBI taxonomy): Bacteria > Pseudomonadati > Pseudomonadota > Alphaproteobacteria > Hyphomicrobiales > Phyllobacteriaceae > Mesorhizobium > Mesorhizobium sp. 131-3-5. Next base: position 4,589,614 of record NZ_AP023254.1, on the reverse strand, counting down.
CTTCGTGCAACTGCCCGAGCGCGTCGGCCAGGTTCTTCACCTCGATCTGGTCGATATGCTCCAGCGCGCCGGAGGCGGATTTCGCCAGCACGCCCGATTCCTGCGGGCTATGGCGGGCCGTGGTGATCAGCGCGCCGGCGCCGAAAGCGACCGCCGAGCGCAGGATGGCGCCGACATTGTGCGGGTCGGTGACCTGGTCGAGCACCAGCACGAGCCTTGTATCGCCAAGCGCGTCGAGGCGCTTGGGCTTCAACGGCTCCGCCTCGATCAGCACACCCTGGTGCACGGCGTCCGACCCGGTGATCTTGTCGATGTCCCTGGGTTCGACCAGCTCCGCCTTGAAGGGCAGGGCGGCGAGATCGTCTATCTCAAGGCGCTCGGCCGCGTTGCGGGTCACCAGCATTTTGCGAATCTTGCGGCGCGGATTGTCGAGCGCCGCCCGCACCGTGTGCAGGCCATAAAGTCGCACCAGGCCGTCGGCGGCGTTCTCGCCGGGCGGCACGGGCTGGCGCGGCCGGAATGCCGGCGCGCCGCCGCTCTTCTCGTCGCGGTGCGCGCGGCGCAGCTTGGCGTAATGGGTGTCTTTGGGGGTATTGGTCTTGTTGCTCATGGCCGGCTTCTATAGCCGTCTCGTGTGGCCAAGGATATGGCCCGTCGCCGCAGCCGGCGAACAACATCGAAAAACCCTTCCCAGTGCGGTTGACACCCACTGGCCTTGCCGCCATAAGGCGCTTCGCTGATTTCGGAGAAGATATCCAACTCGGGCTCCGGGATCGGCAGGAATGCCTCGTTGCATGGCTCCGGCGGCAGACTGGAGAGGTGCCCGAGTGGTTAAAGGGGACGGACTGTAAATCCGTTGGCTTAGCCTACGTTGGTTCGAATCCAACCCTCTCCACCACTGCCGGCCCGGAAGCCCTGTACGAGAAAAGCATCGGGCCGAAAAGTGCATGGCGCTTTTCGGGTGAATCCGATACTTCAGTGCAAGGCGCGGGTATAGCTCAGTGGTAGAGCAGCAGCCTTCCAAGCTGAATATGCGGGTTCGATTCCCGCTACCCGCTCCAGATTTCCATCCCACAATCGTTAAGCCTGGACACTGCGCGACAACGCGCGCAGCGCTTCAGGGCATCGGTGTGCGCGTCAACTGTTGAACGCTGAAGCCACCTGATGCTGCTGCGGCACCTGGCCGTTCGGCGTCAGCTTGTCGACGATGCCGGGCAGGGCGGTGGACAGCTGCTTGAGCAATTCCTGTTCGTCCAGGCCGGTGCGCTGCGCGATCTCGCGGATGACCTGCGGCCCGAGTGCTGCGCCGAGATCGTTGGCGTTGATCGACTGGTTCTGCCCGGTGCCGACCCAGGAATCGGCGACATTGCCGTGGCCGGCATCCTTGAGCCTGTCGAGCAGGCCGCCCAGTCCGCCGAGCAGGCCACCGTCACTGGCGGTGGTTGCGGTGGGGCCGGCCGGCACGGGCGTTTGAGGCTGATCCGGCTGTTCGGCACTTCTGCCGCTCAGCATTTTTCCGACCAGCAACGCGCCGAGCGCGATCATCAGCGGTTTGGTGATGTTGCCGCCGGGAACGGCGTTGTCAAAAAGTCCCATAGTGGATCCTCCATCTCGACCAAGCCCGGCCCACCTTCAACAATGGCGCATCCGGGCGGAATTTCAAGCTGGCTTGAGGTTTTGACAATCATATGAAAATGTCGCGATGGCGGGGGATGGAGAGGAAAAAATGGGTATCATCAGTTGGATCATTCTCGGCGCCATCGCCGGCTTCCTGGGCAGCAAGATCGTCAACAAGACCGGCCAGGGTCTGATCATGGATGTCGTGCTCGGCATCGTCGGCGCCATCGTCGGCGGCGTGATCTGCAGCCAGCTCTTCGGCGTGGGTGTCACCGGCCTCAACATCTCCAGCCTGATCGTCGCGGTGGTGGGCGCGGTGGTTGTGCTGTGGGCCTACCACCAATTCAGCGGAAGGCGGACGCTTTAAGCGCCGGCCGCATCGTCTGAAATTTCGAATTTCTGCTGGGGCGAGACCGGCTTCGGGCTTGCCTATGGCATCAGCACTGCATCGGCGGCAGCGAAGAAAATCAGCGTTCCGGTGATGAACACCGCCCAGCCGATCAGCGACTTGCGAATGGCGGCCTTGTGCTCGGCGTCGGAGTTCTTGTTCTGGTCAAAATCGGTCATGGGGAGCTCCCTTGGCTGATTGATCATGGCGTCGTGGATAGACGATACATCGCCGAATAGACGATCGACCTGGCCTCCGCAACATTGGACACAGGCGCTCGGCTGCCGATGCTAGGCGACGACGGTCAGCCGGCGCTTGCGCTGGTCCAGCGACACGATGGTCAGCCCGCTGGCCACCACCAGCAGGATGCCGCAGACCGCCAGAGTATTGGGGAACTGGCCGAACACCAGCAGGCCCGAAATGACGGCCCAGACGGTAAAACAGTAATAGAACGGCGCCACCGCGCTGGTCGGCCCGACGCGATAGGCCATGAAGATGAAGAAGTGGCCGAAGATCAGGAAAAGACCGGCGCCGGCCAGCAGCAGCAAATGGCGTGCTTCGGGCATCACCCAGCGCTCGGATGCCAGATGCGCCGCGCCCGCGCCGATCAGCACCACCACCACGGCGGAAATCGCCACGATCATCCCCGGCACCTCTGCAGAAACACGCCTGCCGGCAAGGTCGCGCGCGGCTGACAGCGCGGCGTTGCCGAGCGCCAGCAGGGCGTACACGGAGATGCCTTGCATCGTCGGTTGCGCCACCATCAGCGCGCCGATGAAGCCGAGCCCGATCAGCGCCATGCGCTGGCCGCCGATGCGCTCGCCAAACAGGATCGAGGAACCGACCAGCATCAGCAGCGGCGTGATTTGTCCCAGCGCCGTGGAATCCGCAATCTGCATATTGGCGAGCGCCACGACATAGCAAAGGATCGCCGCCAGCTCGAGCAGGTTCCTGCGCAGCACATGGCCGTCGAAGATCAACGGGATCTGTTTGCCGTAGCCCAGCAGGAACAACAGCGGGAAGCCCCAGAGCGCTGCCGCCACACCGCGCAGGAACAGCACCTCGTAGGACGGCAACCCCGCGGTCGCGAGTTTCATCATCGTATCGTTGACCAGGTACGACCCGGTCGAGATGATCATGAACAGCGGGCCGCGGATCGAGGCAGGGATGAAATGCATGGGGTCAGGAGATCAGACCTCGGTGGCCGCCGCAATGGGCCATCAACCGGCCGTGGCCGAGACAGGAACTGGCCGGCAAGAACAAGGGATGCAGGCCTCGACCGATCGGCCAGTCAGCCATTCCATTTCCCCCATCGCCTTCCTATATCAGCGCCATATCCCCGCAATCGGATCCCAGGTTCGGACTGAGTGAGACGGCACCCGGCCAAAAGACGCTTGTGTTTTTTGGCCTTTGTCGCTAATCGCCCCGCATTCGACTGAACTGAAGGTCAAGGCCGTCCAAGGAAAGAGACTATGGCAAAAGGTAAATTCGAGCGCACTAAGCCTCATGTGAACATCGGCACGATTGGTCACGTTGACCATGGCAAGACGTCGCTGACGGCGGCGATCACGAAGTATTTTGGCGAGTACAAGCGCTACGACCAGATCGATGCGGCGCCGGAAGAGAAGGCACGCGGCATCACCATCTCGACGGCTCACGTTGAATACGAGACGGCCAACCGCCACTACGCTCACGTCGACTGCCCCGGCCACGCCGACTATGTGAAGAACATGATCACCGGTGCCGCGCAGATGGACGGCGCGATCCTGGTCGTGTCGGCTGCCGACGGCCCGATGCCGCAGACCCGCGAGCACATCCTGCTCGCCCGTCAGGTCGGCGTGCCGTCGATCGTGGTGTTCTTGAACAAGGTCGACCAGGTCGACGACGCCGAGCTGCTCGAACTGGTCGAGCTCGAGGTTCGTGAACTGCTGTCGAAGAACGAGTTCCCCGGCGACGACATTCCGATCGTCAAGGGTTCGGCGCTGGCCGCGCTTGAGGATTCCAACAAGACGATCGGCGAGGACGCGATCCGCGAGCTGATGGCTCAGGTCGACGCCTACATCCCGACGCCTGTTCGTCCGCTCGACAAGCCGTTCCTGATGCCGATCGAAGACGTGTTCTCGATCTCGGGCCGTGGCACGGTCGTGACCGGCCGCGTCGAGCGCGGCGTGGTCAAGGTCGGCGAGGAGCTGGAAATCATCGGCATCCGTCCGACGACCAAGACGACCTGCACGGGCGTGGAAATGTTCCGCAAGCTGCTCGATCAGGGCCAGGCTGGCGACAACATCGGCGCGCTGCTGCGCGGCGTTGATCGTGAAGGTGTCGAGCGCGGCCAGGTTCTGGCCAAGCCCGGCACGGTGAAGCCGCACAAGAAGTTCGTGGCCGAGGCCTACATCCTGACCAAGGACGAAGGTGGCCGTCACACGCCGTTCTTCACCAACTACCGTCCGCAGTTCTACTTCCGCACGACGGACGTGACCGGCATCGTGTCGCTGCCGGCTGGCACCGAGATGGTCATGCCTGGCGACAACATCACGGTCGATGTCGAGCTGATCGTGCCGATCGCCATGGAAGAGAAGCTGCGCTTCGCCATCCGTGAAGGCGGCCGCACCGTCGGTGCCGGCATCGTCGTCACCATCAAGGAATAATCGAGACCGGCAATAGCCGGATCGACAAGGAAAGGGCGGTCTTCGGGCCGCCCTTTTCGTTTACGTCGCTGCGTGACATCGGAACTGCGCCTACGCTGTTGCAAGCGCCATCACGGCAACTAGTATAGGTTGCATTGCGGGAGCTTGGCGAAAGAGTGGTTCCAGGGCGCTGTTTCAATGAGAAGGCATGGTGGTCGCGGGCGCTGGTTCGCCTCATGCTGTTGACCGCCATAGTGCTGCCTGTCCTGCCGGCCCGGGCCCAGGAGCAGTCGCTGGACATCCCACCGATGCGCTTCGCCGTCGTGCGCAGCAATGCGCCGGGCTGCGAGCCCAATTGTCCGGAATGGGTATCGGCTGAAGGCACGATCGCGGCGGGCACGCCGTCACTCTTCAAACGCACGCTCAAAACGCTGAAGGGACGGCAACTGCCTGTCGTCGTCAGCTCGCCCGGCGGCAATGTCGATGCCGCACTCGCACTTGGCAGGATGATCCGCAAGGCCAAGCTCGATATCGCCGTCGGCGTGACGGTGTTTACCGGCTGCCAGCCGGAGGCGAAGAATTGCAGCGACAACAAGGGCAAGGGTGCCGACTATTTCGGCATGGCCTTTGACGACGGGGCCATGTGCAATTCGGCCTGTCCGCTGATGTTTTCCGGCGGTATCCGCCGCGTGGTCGGAGATTTCGCCTATCTCGGCGTCCATCAGATCACCACCACCTACAAGCGCGAGAAGCTGCTCTACCGGACCACCTACCGGATCGTGAACGGCAAGAAGAAGGTGATCAACACCAAGGTGGTCAGCCGGAAAAATGCCGGCAGCTACAAGACCTACGAGATGAGCAAGACGGTCGAGAAGACGCTATCGGCCTATCTCAGGGAAATGGGTATAGGCGACGGCGTGCTGGAAATGATGAAGGCCACGCCGGCCAGCGACATCCGCCAGATCACGCTCGACGATATGCTGGCGATGAAGCTGGTGACCAGCCGGGACGCGGCGGATCTGTTGACCTCCGCCGGCCTGTGCGCGCCGCAACAGCCGGCCGCGAATTGCCGGGAGATACCGAGCCCTGCAAACAATGCGACGCCATCGGCTGCTGCGACGGGCAAGCCCAGGGATGTCGCACCAGTTGGACCGGAAACCGCCAAGGCCGGCGCGGACATGCGCTTTGTCGTGGTTCGCGGCAGCAATCCGCTGTGTAATCCTGACTGTCCGGAATGGATCTCGGCGGAAGGCGTGATTACGAGCCAGACACTGCCAAAGCTGCGCCAGTTGCTCGCCACGCTTGGCGATCGGCGCCTGCCTGTCGTGATCAGCTCACGGGGAGGGGACCTGTCTGGCGCCCTGGCGGCGGGCCGGCTTATCCGTGAAAGGAGGCTCGACGTCGCCGTGGGCCGGACCGATTTCGTCGATTGCGACCCAGGGGCATGGAATTGCCTGGCCAAGGAGGGTGCCTATGCCGGATTGAGCATCGATGCGGGCGTGGAGTGCGATACGGCCTGCGCGCTGATGCTTGCCGGCGGCGCGAGAAGGCTTGTCGGTCCGCAGGCGCGGCTCAGCCTGTACCCGATGGGACAGAAGCAGATGGTCAAGGTGTATCTCGAGGAGATGGCGATCGGTCCCGCTCTGTTCAAGGCGATCGCGGGGCGTTCGGCCGAGCGCCGGCTTGAACCGGACATCATGCTGAAAGCGGGACTGACAACCGGACCGCAATCGGTCGACGCACTGACCGGCGCCACGATTTGCAAGGCCGTTCCCAGGCCCGATAATTGCCGCGGCCTGCCGCCCGCCAACGCGGCGGCCGAAGCGCCCGCAAAGCTGTAGTGCGCGGCTTTCCGAAACTGGCCATCGAGGCAGGTTGAGCTGCCTTCGATCTTTCCGCTATCGTCGCCGCGGGTGGCGCCGGGGCTGGCGGAGGATCGATAATGAGCAGGGATGTTCCGACACTCTATGAATGGGCCGGTGGCAGCGATGCCCTGAACCGGCTGACGCAGACCTTCTATGACAAGGTGGCAAAGGACCCGGTCGTCGGGCCGGTATTCAAGACGATGTCGCCGGACCATCCCGCCCATGTCGCGGCCTTCATCGGCGAGGTGTTCGGCGGACCGAAGATCTATAGCGAGAAATTCGGCGGCCACCGCGAGATGGTCATGCATCATCTGGGCAAGCACTTGACCGAGGAGCAGCGCCGCCGCTGGATCAACCTGCTCGCCGATGCAGCCGACGAGGTCGGCTTGCCGGACGATCCCGAATTCCGCTCGGCCTTCATGGGCTATGTCGAATGGGGATCCCGATTGGCCAAGATGAACTCCAATCTAGGCGAGACCTGCGATCCGGAAACCGAGCCGATGCCTGCCTGGGGCTGGGGCGTGCCGGGCGGGCCGTACACGCCGCCGGAAACAAAGTAGCTTCCAGCCGCCTCGGAGTGCGGACTGATGTCGGACGATTTCAAGATCGTGCGCTGGCGCTAGTGGGACGGCCCTGGCATCGAGCATCTCGAGATCGACCGCGATGGGCTGGTCGTGACCTATCCGGATTTCTGGCAAAGGGGATGAAGGCGCGTTTGCGTGCAAACCACTCTTTACAGAGAGCGCGGAAGCTTTTAGGAAGCCCCTGCTGCGCCGAGGCGCGCACGATACGGGCATAGCTCAGTTGGTAGAGCGGCGGTCTCCAAAACCGCAGGTCGTAGGTTCGAGCCCTGCTGCCCGTGCCATTTCAAAATGGCCGTCAGAAATGATGATTCCGCGGACCGCCCTTTGAAAATCGGCGACACGCTTGCCATATTAGGCCGATTGGGGCATAAGGAGGCCATAGCCGGAACGGAACGACTGGATGGTTCCGAGGCGGCGTTTGGTCATAAAGCGGACACTTGCCACTTGCGTGGATCAAGAATCGGTTTTATGTAGACAGAACAGACACGCGACGCGTGGAGCTGGGAAGCCGGCTTTACGCGTCTGATTTGCATGGGCGAAATGATTGCGCTGATTCGGCGCGAGACTGGGCTCAGGCGGCACGTCCCGGCCAGCGGGATCATCCAGGGGACCCGGCCAACGGGTCTTGAAGACAGAGCGGCATATGGCTTCGAAAACCACAAATCCTTTCGTCTTTCTCCAGCAGGTTCGCTCGGAGACCGCCAAGGTGACTTGGCCGTCGCGGCGCGAAACGATGATCTCGACGGTGATGGTTCTGGCCTTCGCTGTGATTGCGATGATCTTTTTCTTTAGCGCCGATCAGTTGATGGGCCTCGCGATCGAACAGATTCTGGGCATTGGACGCTAAGTCCGGCGACTACGGAGAAGTCTAAAAAAATGGCTGCGCGCTGGTACATCGTCCACGCTTATTCGAACTTTGAAAAGAAGGTCGCCGAGGACATCGAGAACAAGGCCAAGCAGAAGGGCCTGTCCGCCGATATCGAGCAGATCGTGGTGCCGACCGAGAAGGTGGTCGAAGTTCGTCGTGGCCGCAAGGTCGATGCCGAGCGCAAGTTCTTCCCGGGCTATGTGCTCCTGAAGGCCAATTTGACCGACGCCGTGTTCTCGCTCGTGAAGAACACGCCGAAGGTCACCGGCTTTCTCGGTGACTCCAAGCCGGTGCCGATCACCGAGGCGGAAGCGCAGCGCATCCTGAACCAGGTGCAGGAAGGCGTCGAGCGGCCGAAGCCCTCGGTCACTTTCGAGATCGGCGAGGCGATCCGCGTTTCGGATGGTCCTTTCGCGTCGTTCAACGGCTTCGTCCAGGAAGTGGACGAGGAGCGGGCGCGGCTCAAGGTGGAAGTTTCGATCTTCGGGCGCGCCGTGCCTGTCGATCTGGAATTCGGACAGGTCGAAAAGGGCTGATCCGAAATCCCTGATGCCGGTCTGGCGATCAGGGGGGCGGTGCGGAAACGCATGGCCTGAGAACGGTGGGAGGCGAATGTGGCTTTAGCCGGCCGCGCGAACCGCACCACCAGACTGCAACCGCCGGTGTTTCCCGAGATGGGGCCGGCATAGACAAAGGCAGGAAAAGAGATGGCTAAGAAAATTGCAGGCCAGCTCAAGCTTCAGGTCTCCGCGGGTTCGGCTACGCCGTCACCCCCGATCGGCCCGGCGCTTGGTCAGCGTGGCATCAACATCATGGAGTTCTGCAAGGCGTTCAACGCGCAGACCCAGGAAATGGAAAAGGGATCGCCGGTTCCGGTCGTCATCACCTACTATCAGGACAAGTCGTTCACCTTCGTCATGAAGACGCCGCCGGTGAGCTACTTCCTGAAGAAGGCCGCGAACCTGAAGTCGGGCTCGAAGGAGCCGGGCAAGGTCAAGGCTGGCACCGTTTCGCGCGACAAGGTGCGCGAAATCGCGACCGCCAAGATGAAGGATCTGAACGCAAACGACGTCGAGGCGGCCATGCGCATGGTCGAGGGCTCCGCCCGCTCGATGGGTCTGGAAGTGGTGGGCTGAGATCATGGCAAAGATTGCAAAGCGTGTATCGAAGACCCGCGAAGGCATCGATCCCAACAAGGCTTATGCCCTGGGTGAAGCGCTGAAGCTGCTCAAGGACCGTTCCTCGGTCAAGTTCGACGAGACCGTCGAAGTCGCCATGAACCTCGGCGTCGACCCGCGCCATGCCGACCAGATGGTCCGCGGCGTGGTCAACCTGCCGAACGGCACTGGCCGCTCGGTTCGCGTCGCCGTGTTCGCCCGTGGCGACAAGGCCGAGGAAGCCAAGGCTGCCGGGGCCGACATCGTCGGCGCGGAGGACCTGGTCGACATCGTCCAGAAGGGCACGATCGACTTCGATCGCTGCATCGCCACGCCGGACATGATGCCGCTGGTCGGCCGTCTCGGTAAGGTGCTCGGCCCGCGCGGCATGATGCCGAACCCGAAGGTCGGCACCGTCACCACCGACGTCGCCGCCGCCGTCAAGGCATCGAAGGGCGGTGCGGTCGAGTTCCGCGTCGAGAAGGCCGGCATCGTTCATGCCGGCGTCGGCAAGGTCTCGTTCGACGTCAAGGCGCTGGAAGAGAACATCCGCGCCTTCGCCGATGCGGTGACCAAGGCAAAGCCGGCTGGCGCCAAGGGCAACTACGTCAAGAAGGTGTCGGTCACCTCGACGATGGGCCCGGGCCTCAAGCTCGACGTCTCGACGCTCGCAGCGTCCTGATTAAGACCATTTGGATCGGCCGCCGCAAGGCCGATCCGTGACTGAATTCCGGGCCCCGGATTTATCCTGGGCCCGGTACCGGAAGCCGAAAGGCTTCCGGACATCCTGTCCGAGATTGCAGGCGGCCCAAAAGCCTTAATTCATGTGGGCCTGCATGAGACGGGTGAAGACCCGACAACGGAGCGAATGCTCCAATGAAAGGTTCGAACCGTGTTTGCCTTTTGTCTGCGCATCGCCGGCTTGTCCGTCGGTGTGGCGAAAGGGGGCAGGATCCTCGAGCGTCGTTCGGGAGATCCGTTACTGGATGGCCCGGCCGGCAAAAAGGCAACCCGACGCCTGTCCTCGAAATGAGATGTTCTCATTGACGGGATTGGGGTCAACTGGAGATAGGCAGTGGACAGAGCGGAAAAACGCGAACTCGTCACGGGCCTGAACGAAGCGTTCGGAAACGCAGGTTCAGTGGTCGTGGCCCACTATGCCGGTATCACCGTCGCGCAAATGAACGACCTTCGGTCGAAAATGCGCGCCGCCGGTGGCACCGTTAAAGTCGCGAAGAACCGTCTCGCCAAAATCGCTCTTCAGGGCACGGACTCCGCATCGATCATCGACCTGTTCAAGGGACAGACGCTGATTGCTTATTCGGAGGATCCGATTGCGGCGCCGAAGGTCGCGTCCGATTTCGCCAAGGGAAATGACAAGCTCGTCATTCTCGGCGGCGCAATGGGCACCACCTCGCTCAATGCCGACGGTGTGAAGGCACTCGCCACACTTCCGTCGCTCGATGAGCTGCGCGCCAGGCTGGTTGGCATGATCGCCACGCCGGCAACCCGGATCGCCCAGATCGTCAATGCGCCAGCGGCCTCGGTCGCGCGCGTCATCGGCGCTTACGCCCGGAAGGACGAGGCGGCATGAGGCCGTTCCTCGCTATCAAAAACACACGTTCGAACCTAACGAAGGAATACAACAATGGCTGATCTCGCAAAGATCGTAGACGACCTTTCGAAGCTGACCGTCCTCGAGGCGGCCGAGCTGTCGAAGCTTCTGGAAGAAAAGTGGGGCGTTTCGGCTGCTGCTCCGGTGGCGGTTGCCGCTGCTGGCGGCGCTGCCGCTGCTGCTGCTCCGGCTGAGGAAAAGACGGAATTCGACGTCGTCCTCACCGACGCTGGCGCGCAGAAGATCAACGTCATCAAGGAAGTCCGCGCCATCACCGGTCTTGGCCTCAAGGAAGCCAAGGACCTGGTCGAAGCGGCTCCGAAGCCGGTCAAGGAAGGCGTTTCCAAGGCCGACGCCGACAAGTTCAAGGCCCAGCTGGAAGCAGCCGGCGCCAAGGTCGACCTGAAGTAAGCGTAAAAGCGGCGGGCGGCCTCGCGCCGTCCGCCACTCCCTTCGCCTGGAGGGAGGACGCGTAGCGCGAGATGTACGAGAACCTCTTTCCTGAGGGCCGAAAACCGGCCTTCAGGAAACGGGTTTTCTCCCGTTTTAGCCGGCCGCCGAAAGGCGAACGGAGAACAGACAGAGAGCCGCCGCCCAGGCGGCTCGGTATGCAAGGCGGACCGCGGCGAGGTCCGTCCCGAGTTTAGAGCTAAGGAGCGACGATGGCCCAGACCCAGACTTTCAATGGCCGCAGACGCGTACGCAAGTTCTTCGGAAAGATTCCGGAAGTTGCGGAGATGCCGAACCTGATCGAGGTTCAGAAGGCATCCTATGACCAGTTCCTGATGGTGGACGAGCCCAAGGGCGGCCGTCCGGACGAGGGACTGCAGGCTGTTTTCAAGTCGGTCTTCCCGATCTCCGATTTTTCCGGCTCCTCGATGCTGGAGTTCGTGAAGTACGAGTTCGAAGGACCGAAATTCGACGTTGACGAATGCCGTCAGCGCGACCTGACCTATGCCGCGCCGCTGAAGGTGACGCTGCGCCTCATCGTGTTCGATATCGACGAGGATACCGGCGCCAAGTCGATCAAGGACATCAAGGAGCAGGACGTCTACATGGGCGACATGCCGCTCATGACCTTGAACGGCACCTTCATCGTCAACGGCACCGAGCGCGTCATCGTCTCGCAGATGCACCGTTCGCCGGGCGTCTTCTTCGACCACGACAAGGGCAAGTCGCACTCGTCGGGCAAGCTTCTGTTTGCCGCGCGCGTCATTCCCTATCGCGGCTCGTGGCTCGACATCGAGTTCGATTCCAAGGACGTCGTGCACGCCCGCATCGACCGTCGCCGCAAGATTCCGGTGACGTCGCTGTTGATGGCGCTCGGCATGGATGGCGAAGAGATCCTGTCGACCTTCTACAACAAGATCACCTATGTCCGCGCCGGCGACCACTGGCGCATTCCGTTCAACGTCGAGCGTTTCCGCGGCCTCAAGGCCGTCGGCGACCTGGTCGATGCCGATACGGGCGAGATCGTTGTCGAGGCCGGCAAGAAGATCACCGCCCGCCAGGCGCGCCAGCTCGGCGAAAAGGGCCTGAAGGCGATCAAGGCGACCGACGAGGATCTGCTCGGCAACTACCTGGCCGAGGACATCGTCAATTACGCCACCGGCGAGATCTTCCTCGAAGCCGGTGACGAGATCGACGAGAAGACGCTGAAGGTGCTGCTTGGCACCGGCGAGCAGGAGATCAAGGTTCTCGACATCGACCACGTCAATGTCGGCGCCTACATCAGAAACACGCTCAACGTCGACAAGAACGAGAGCCGCCAGGACGCGCTGTTCGACATCTATCGTGTCATGCGCCCCGGCGAGCCGCCGACGCTCGAGACCGCCGAAGCCATGTTCAACTCGCTGTTTTTCGACAGCGAGCGCTATGACCTGTCGGCTGTCGGCCGCGTCAAGATGAACATGCGCCTCGAGCTCAAGGCCGAGGACACCGTGCGCGTGCTGCGCAAGGAGGACATCCTGGCCGTGGTCAAGACGCTGGTCGAACTGCGCGACGGCAAGGGCGAGATCGACGACATCGACAATCTCGGCAACCGCCGCGTGCGTTCCGTCGGCGAGCTGATGGAGAACCAGTACCGCGTCGGCCTGCTGCGCATGGAGCGCGCGATCAAGGAGCGTATGTCCTCGATCGAGATCGACACGGTGATGCCGCAGGACCTGATCAACGCCAAGCCGGCGGCCGCCGCCGTGCGCGAGTTCTTCGGTTCCTCGCAGCTGTCGCAGTTCATGGACCAGACCAACCCGCTGTCGGAGATCACCCACAAGCGTCGTCTTTCGGCGCTTGGACCGGGCGGTCTGACCCGCGAGCGCGCCGGTTTCGAAGTGCGCGACGTGCACCCTACGCATTACGGCCGTATCTGCCCGATCGAAACGCCGGAAGGCCCGAATATCGGTCTGATCAACTCGCTGGCCACCTTCGCACGCGTCAACAAGTACGGCTTCATCGAGAGCCCGTACCGCAAGATCGTCGACGGCAAGCTGACCAATGACGTCGTCTATCTCTCGGCGATGGAAGAAGCCAAGCACCATGTCGCGCAGGCAAATGCCGAGCTCGACAAGAATGGCGGCTTCGTCGACGAGTTCGTCATTTGCCGCAGTGCCGGTGAAGTGATGATGGCGCCGCGCGAAAACGTCGACCTGATGGACGTGTCGCCCAAGCAGATGGTGTCGGTAGCCGCGGCCCTGATCCCGTTCCTGGAAAACGACGACGCCAACCGCGCTCTGATGGGCTCGAACATGCAGCGTCAGGCCGTGCCGCTGGTGCGCGCCGAGGCGCCGTTCGTCGGCACCGGCATGGAGCCGATCGTCGCCCGTGACTCGGGCGCCGCCATCGGCGCCCGCCGCGGCGGCATCGTCGACCAGGTGGACGCGACGCGTATCGTCATCCGCGCGACGGAAGATCTCGATCCGGGCAAGTCCGGCGTCGACATCTACCGGCTGATGAAGTTCCAGCGTTCGAACCAGAACACCTGCATCAACCAGCGTCCGCTGGTGCGCATGGGTGACCGGGTCAACAAGGGCGACATCATCGCCGACGGCCCGTCGACCGAGCTCGGCGATCTGGCGCTCGGCCGCAACGTGCTGGTCGCGTTCATGCCGTGGAACGGCTACAACTACGAGGACTCGATCCTGCTCTCCGAGCGCATCGTGGCCGACGACGTCTTCACCTCGATCCACATCGAGGAGTTCGAGGTCATGGCGCGCGATACCAAGCTCGGTCCGGAGGAAATCACGCGCGACATTCCGAACGTTTCGGAAGAAGCGCTGAAGAACCTCGACGAAGCCGGCATCGTCTATATCGGTGCGGAAGTGCAGCCGGGCGACATCCTGGTCGGCAAGATCACGCCGAAGGGCGAAAGCCCGATGACGCCGGAAGAGAAGCTTCTGCGCGCCATCTTCGGCGAAAAGGCTTCCGACGTGCGCGACACCTCGATGCGCATGCCTCCGGGCACTTTCGGCACCGTCGTCGAGGTGCGCGTGTTCAATCGCCACGGTGTGGAGAAGGACGAGCGCGCCATGGCGATCGAGCGCGAGGAGATCGAACGCCTCGCCAAGGACCGCGACGACGAGCAGGCCATCCTGGACCGCAACGTCTACGCGCGTCTTTCCGACGTGCTCGTCGGCAAGGAAGCGATCGCCGGACCGAAGGGCTTCAAGAAGGGCTCGACGCTGTCCAAGGATACGCTCGACGAGTATCCGCGTTCGCAATGGTGGCAGTTCGCCGTGGAGAACGAAAAGCTCCAGAGCGAACTGGAAGCCCTGCGTGGCCAGTACGACGACTCCAAGAAGGCGCTCGAGCAGCGCTTCATGGACAAGGTCGAGAAGGTGCAGCGCGGCGACGAAATGCCTCCGGGCGTCATGAAGATGGTCAAGGTCTTCGTGGCGGTGAAGCGCAAGATGCAGCCGGGCGACAAGATGGCCGGCCGTCACGGCAACAAGGGTGTCGTGTCACGCATCGTTCCGGTCGAGGACATGCCTTTCCTCGAGGACGGCACGCATGCCGATATCGTGCTCAACCCGCTGGGTGTGCCGAGCCGCATGAATGTCGGCCAGATCCTGGAAACGCATCTGGGCTGGGCCTGCGCGGGCATGGGCAAGAAGATCGGCGAGCTGATCGACACGTACAAGGCCGCCGGCGACATCAAGCCGCTGCGCAAGACGCTCGAGAGCTTCATGCCGGCCAATGACCGTAACGAGCCGATCCGCGAGTATGACGACGAGAGCATTGTTCGCCTCAGCGAACAGATGCGCCGCGGCGTCTCGATCGCGACCCCGGTGTTCGACGGTGCCCACGAGGCTGACATCAACATCATGCTGGAGCAGGCGGGCCTGCACACCAGCGGTCAGTCGCAGCTCTATGACGGACGCACGGGCGAGCCGTTCGATCGCAAGGTGACGATGGGCTATATCTACATGCTCAAGCTTCACCATCTCGTGGACGACAAGATCCACGCGCGTTCGATCGGTCCGTACTCGCTCGTCACCCAGCAGCCGCTGGGCGGCAAGGCGCAGTTCGGTGGCCAGCGCTTCGGCGAAATGGAGGTCTGGGCGCTGGAAGCCTACGGCGCCGCCTACACGCTGCAGGAAATGCTGACGGTGAAGTCGGACGACGTTGCCGGCCGCACCAAGGTCTACGAGGCGATCGTGCGCGGCGACGACACGTTCGAGGCCGGCATTCCGGAGAGCTTCAACGTGCTCGTCAAGGAAATGCGGTCTCTCGGCCTCAATGTCGAGCTGGAGAACACCAAGCTCGACGACGCCCCGGTTCGGCTGCCCGACGCGGCTGAGTAAAGGCTACAGCGCGCCGCACGAAGTTGCGGCGCGCCAAAGGAATTCGACGGCCGGTGGCCGACAAAGACGGCGGGCGTTTGGCCCGCGACTAGATGCAAGGGGTTTTCGAGGACCCCGAAAAGGAGAACGGCATGAACCAAGAGGTCATGAATCTCTTCAATCCGCAGGCGCCTGCGCAGGTGTTCGATTCCATCCGGATCTCACTGGCCAGCCCTGAGAAGATTCTGTCCTGGTCGTTCGGCGAGATCAAGAAGCCGGAGACCATCAACTACCGCACCTTCAAGCCGGAGCGTGACGGTCTGTTCTGCGCGCGCATTTTTGGCCCGATCAAGGACTACGAGTGCCTGTGCGGCAAGTACAAGCGCATGAAGTACAAGGGCGTCATCTGCGAGAAGTGCGGCGTCGAAGTCACGCTGTCGCGCGTCCGGCGCGAGCGCATGGGCCATATCGAGCTCGCCGCTCCCGTCGCTCACATCTGGTTCCTGAAGTCGCTGCCTTCGCGCATCGGCACGCTGCTCGACATGACGCTGAAGGATATTGAGCGCGTCCTCTACTTCGAGAACTACATCGTCACCGAGCCTGGCCTCACCGCGCTGAAGGAGCACCAGCTGCTCAGCGAGGAAGAGTACATGATCGCCGTCGACGAGTATGGCGAGGACTCCTTCACTGCCATGATCGGCGCCGAGGCCATTCATGACCTTCTGGCCGGCATGGATCTGGAGAAGATCGCCGGCGACCTGCGTTCGGAGCTGGCTTCGACCACGTCCGAGCTGAAGCAGAAGAAGTATTTGAAGCGGCTCAAGGTCGTCGAGAACTTCATGGAATCCGGCAACCGTCCGGAATGGATGATCATGAAGGTGGTTCCGGTTATCCCGCCGGACCTGCGCCCGCTGGTTCCGCTGGATGGTGGACGTTTCGCGACGTCTGACCTGAACGATCTCTATCGCCGCGTCATCAACCGCAACAACCGTCTGAAGCGGCTGATCGAGCTGCGCGCTCCCGGCATCATCGTGCGCAATGAAAAGCGCATGCTGCAGGAAGCCGTCGACGCACTGTTCGACAACGGCCGTCGCGGCCGCGTCATCACCGGCGCCAACAAGCGTCCGCTGAAGTCGCTGTCCGACATGTTGAAGGGCAAGCAGGGACGGTTCCGCCAGAACCTGCTCGGCAAGCGCGTCGACTATTCCGGCCGCTCGGTCATTGTCACCGGTCCGGAGCTCAAGCTGCACCAGTGCGGCCTGCCGAAGAAGATGGCGCTCGAACTGTTCAAGCCCTTCATCTACGCCCGTCTCGACGCCAAGGGTTACTCCTCGACTGTCAAGCAGGCCAAGAAGCTGGTCGAGAAGGAGCGTCCGGAAGTCTGGGATATTCTCGACGAGGTCATCCGCGAGCACCCGGTTCTGTTGAACCGTGCGCCGACGCTGCACCGCCTCGGCATCCAGGCGTTCGAGCCGATCCTGATCGAAGGCAAGGCGATCCAGCTGCACCCGCTGGTCTGCACGGCCTTCAACGCCGACTTCGACGGCGACCAGATGGCGGTCCACGTGCCGCTGTCCCTGGAAGCGCAGCTTGAAGCCCGCGTGCTGATGATGTCGACCAACAACATCCTGCACCCGGCTTCCGGCGCGCCGATCATCGTGCCGTCGCAGGACATGGTTCTGGGTCTCTACTATCTCTCGATCGTCAACCAGAACGAGCCGGGCGAGGGCATGGTGTTTGCCGACATGGGCGAACTCCAGCACGCGCTCGAGACCAAGGCGGTGACCCTGCACGCCAAGATCAAGGGCCGCTTCCGCACGGTCGACGCCGAAGGCAAGGTCGTGTCGAAGATCCATGACACCACGCCTGGCCGTATGATCATCGGCGAGCTTCTGCCGAAGAACGTCAATGTGCCGTACGAGACCGCCAACCAGGAGATGACCAAGAAGAACATCTCCAAGATGATCGACACCGTCTACCGCCATTGCGGTCAGAAGGAGACGGTCATTTTCTGCGACCGCATCATGGCGCTCGGCTTCGCTCACGCCTGCCGTGCCGGCATTTCGTTCGGCAAGGACGACATGCTGATCCCGGACAGCAAGATCAAGCTGGTCTCCGACACCGAGGCTTTGGCCAAGGAATACGAGCAGCAGTACAATGACGGCCTGATCACGCAGGGCGAGAAGTACAACAAGGTTGTCGACGCCTGGGCCAAGTGCTCCGAAAAGGTCGCCGACGAGATGATGGCCCGCATCAAGGCGGTGGAGTTCGAAGACAACGGCCGTCAGAAGCCGATGAACTCGATCTACATGATGTCGCACTCCGGTGCGCGTGGCTCGCCCACCCAGATGCGTCAGCTCGCCGGCATGCGCGGCCTGATGGCCAAGCCGTCGGGTGAAATCATCGAGACGCCGATCATCTCGAACTTCAAGGAAGGCCTGACCGTGCTCGAGTACTTCAACTCGACCCACGGCGCCCGCAAGGGTCTGGCCGACACCGCCTTGAAGACGGCGAACTCGGGTTACCTCACCCGTCGTCTGGTCGACGTGGCGCAGGACTGCATCGTCAACTCCGTGGATTGCGGCACCGACAAGGGCCTCACCATGCAGCCGATCGTCGATGCCGGTCAGGTCGTCGCTTCGGTCGGCCAGCGCGTGCTGGGCCGCACCGCGCTCGATGACATCAACCATCCGGTGACCGGTGACCTGCTGGTCAAGGCCGGAACGCTGATGGACGAGCGTGACGTGGAGCAGATCGAAAAGGCCGGCGTCCAGTCGGTCCGCATCCGCTCGGCACTGACCTGCGAGGTCAGGGTCGGCGTGTGCGCGGTCTGCTACGGACGCGATCTGGCGCGCGGCACCCCGGTCAACCAGGGTGAAGCCGTCGGCGTCATCGCGGCGCAGTCGATCGGCGAGCCGGGCACCCAGCTCACCATGCGTACCTTCCACATGGGCGGTACCGCGCAGGTGGTGGATAGTTCATTCCTTGAAGCCTCCTATGAGGGCAAGGTCGAAATCCGCAACCGCAACGTGGTGCGCAACTCCGACGGCCAGCAGATGGTCATGGGCCGCAACATGGCGGTGCTGATCCTCGACGAGGCCGGCAAGGAGCGTGCCACGCACCGTGTCACCTATGGTTCGCGTATCTTCGTGGACGATGGCGACAAGGTGAAGCGCGGCCAGCGTATCGCCGAGTGGGATCCCTACACCCGCCCGATCCTCACCGAAATCGAGGGCAAGGTGGCGTTCGAGGATCTGGTCGACGGCATTTCCGTCCAGGAAACGGCCGACGAGTCGACCGGCATCACCAAGCGTGAGGTCATCGACTGGCGTTCGACGCCGCGCGGCAACGATCTGAAGCCGGCGATCGTCGTTCAGGACGCCAAGGGCAAGGTCGGCAAGCTGTCGAAGGGTGGCGATGCCCGCTTCCTGCTCTCGGTCGAGGCCATTCTCTCGGTCGAGCCAGGTGCGCAGGTTCGTCCCGGCGACGTGCTGGCGCGTATTCCGATGGAAAGCGCCAAGACCAAGGACATCACCGGCGGTCTGCCGCGTGTTGCCGAACTGTTCGAGGCCCGTCGTCCGAAGGATCACGCCATCATCGCCGAGATAGATGGCACGATCCGCTTCGGCCGCGACTACAAGAACAAGCGCCGCATCATCATCGAGCCGCATGACTCGACGCTCGAGCCGGTCGAATACCTGATCCCGAAGGGCAAGCCGTTCCACCTCCAGGACGGCGACGTCATCGAGAAGGGCGACTACATCCTCGACGGCAATCCGGCGCCGCACGACATCCTGGCGATCAAGGGCGTGGAGGCACTTGCTTCCTACCTCGTCAACGAAATCCAGGAAGTTTACCGCCTGCAGGGCGTGTCGATCAACGACAAGCACATCGAGGTGATCGTTCGCCAGATGCTGCAGAAGGTCGAGATCACCACGCAGGGCGACTCGACCTACATTCCGGGCGACCACGTCGACGTGATCGAACTGGAAGAGGTCAACGAGCGCCTGATCGAGGACGGCAAGAAGCCGGCCGAAGGTCAGCCGGTGCTGCTCGGCATCACCAAGGCCTCGCTGCAGACGCCGTCCTTCATCTCGGCCGCCTCCTTCCAGGAGACGACCAGGGTGCTGACGGAGGCCGCGGTTGCCGGCAAGACCGACATGCTGCAGGGCTTGAAGGAAAACGTCATCGTCGGCCGGCTGATCCCGGCCGGTACGGGCGGCACGATGAGCCAGATCCGGCGCATCGCCACCTCGCGCGACGAACTCATCATCGACGAGCGCCGCAAGGCCTCCGGTGTGGAAATCGCCGAGCCGATGCTGGCCGATATGACAACCGCCGCGCAGTAAGCGCGGCGGCAAGAAATCTCAGGCAACAAGGCCGTCGGGGTAACCCGACGGCTTTTTTGTTTTCCGGAGCGTGGCGAAGTTGGTATCCATGGCGGCAAGAAAGGCCCCGGGGCTACATTTTCGCGTTTCGGCTTTTGATCGGAGAAGAAACGATGAGCAGGAAGACCTGGGCTGCGGTCGACGACTACATCGTTGATGCTCTGTTCGAAGCGGATCCAGCCCTTGACGCCGTTC
Organism: Mesorhizobium sp. 131-3-5; assembly: GCF_016756575.1. NCBI lineage: Bacteria > Pseudomonadati > Pseudomonadota > Alphaproteobacteria > Hyphomicrobiales > Phyllobacteriaceae > Mesorhizobium > Mesorhizobium sp. 131-3-5. The sequence continues at coordinate 4,569,532 of NZ_AP023254.1, read as the reverse complement.
TCGCCGCCAACCGTGACGAAGGCCTGCCGCCGATCGACGTATCGCCGGCGCAGGGCAAGCTGCTTTCACTGCTGGCGCAGATTCGGGGTGCGAAGAAGATCCTCGAAATCGGCACGCTGGGCGGCTATTCGACGATCTGGATGGCGCGCGCCTTGCCCATGGACGGCAAGATCGTGACGCTTGAACTTGACCCGCATCACGCCAAGGTCGCGCGGTCGAATTTCGGACGTGCAGGGGTTTCGAACCAAGTGGAACTGCGGGTCGGGCCGGCCCTTGAATCGCTGGCCACGCTAAGCGCTGGAAATGCCGGGCCGTTCGATCTCATCTTCATCGACGCCGACAAGCCGAACAACCCGAACTATCTCTCCTGGGCCACGCGGCTTTCGAGGCCGGGAACAGTCATCATCTGCGACAATGTCATCCGCGACGGCGCGGTGATCGACGGCGGTGGGCATGACGCCAATGTCGTGGGCGCCCGGGCGGCGTTCTCATTCATAGGCGGCGACAAGCGTCTGGATGGCACCGCCATCCAGACAGTAGGCGCCAAGGGCTATGACGGCTTTGCGATTGCGATTGTCAGTTGAAGGTCAGTCGAAAAACGCCTCGACCACATTGCGCTTGCCGAGCATGAAGGCGTCGGCGACATGCTGCAGCGGCGCGAGATCGACATCTGAGATGCCGGCGCGCACGATCTCGGCGAAACGCTTGTAGAGCATGGGGTATTCCGCTTCCGGCTCCTCATGCACGACGCGGCCGTCGATGGCGAGTTTCGAGCCGCCGCCGGAAAGCACCATCTTGCCGGCATCCGTGTCGGCCAGGATGTCCCAGCTTTGCGGGCCGGTCTGCAGCCAGTCGAGGTCCATCGTCACCGGCAATCCGTTCGACGTGCGGAAGGCGACTTGCGCCGCGACCGGGGCAGCGCGGTTTTCAGGAAAGTCGAGCACGGCCGAAGTGATGAACATCGCCGGCAGGATGTGGGTTGCGATCGACAGCGCGTTGATGCCGGGATCGAAGACCCCGAAGCCGCCAGGCGCCCAGATCCACTCCTGGTTCGGATGCCAGCGGCGCACATCTTCCTTCCAGACGATAGCCGCCGATCGAATCTGGGTCGATGCGAGAAAGCCACGCGCGGCCTCCACCGCCGGCGCATAACGCGAGTGCCAGCTGGCAAATAGCGAGACGCCGTTTTTCTCGGCCAGCACCTTCAGGTCTTCGACCTCGCTGACCGTTGCGCCCGGCGGCTTTTCCAGGAAGACATGCTTCCTTGCCTCGAGCGCGGTGCGCGCGGCGTCGTAGCGGAATTGCGGCGGCATGCAGAGCGAGACGGCCTCAAGCTCCGGCACCGCGTCGAGCATCGCCTCGATGGTTGGAAAGTTCGGGATGCCGTCGACCTTGCCATGCCGGCTGGCGGCAGCGGTGAGTCGGTAGCTCTGGTCCTTGGCTAGCGCCGGCAGGTGCTGGTCGCGGACGATCTTGCCGACGCCGACGATACCTATGTTGATGGGGTTATTGTTTGACGACATGGGGGCTCCGGAATGGGAAGGACAGGTTTTTCTAGGCGCGAGAAAGACAACCGGGCAAGTTGCGAAAGATGGAGCGGCGGTCCGGCCGGCGTAAGCCGTGTCCCGACCTGATTCTCAGATCGGCGCGTCGAACGTGACGATCGAGACTTCGCCTTCGAGCGCGCCCTGATAGGCCGACAGATGCGGCTCGTCATCGGGCGCGCCGTCCATATCGCCGATCTGATCGAGCTCGGCCTCGGCATAACCTTCCGCCGCAAGCGATTCGAGGGCGCGGCGCACCGCCGAATCGTCGTCGGGAGCCACCAGCATGACATGAACGCCTTCCGCTTTGCCGCCTTTGCGCTTCCACACCCGGCCGGTGATGATGGTGACCGGACGTTCTTCATTGTCGTTCACGGGCTGATTCCTCTTGGCAAAGGACAGGCGAGGGGGTTTTCAGAGCTCAGGCCGCCTTTTCGCATGAAGCGGGGCCGCGCGACAGCCAAAAGCCGGTCACTTTCTTCCTCGCACTTGCAAAATGGCGAAAGAAAATTACATGCGCCTTTCGCATGGCTGCCAAGCCCCGGCATCAATGCAATATTTGGCACTGCGGGGTTGACGGTTCGCGGGCTTACGAGTAGAAGCCGCCCAGTCAGAACCGATGTGAGGCTCTCCCTTCCGAAGCGACACGCTTTGGAGTTTGCTTCAAACAGGGTTCGTTTTACGAGCGAAAAGACATTTCCGGCGTGCACGAAGCGGCTTCCGCTTCCTCTGCCATTTGTTCGGGCAAGACCGCGAGGCGCGGTTTGTGGCCCGAATTTGCGTATGGAAATGACGCTTTGAGCGGCCCTGACCGGGCGAGACACGGAATTGAGAGACAAGAGGGTTTAATGCCTACCGTCAACCAGCTGATCCGCAAGCCGCGCATTGCGCCGGTGAAGCGTAACAAGGTCCCGGCCATGCAGCAGAACCCGCAGAAGCGGGGCGTCTGCACGCGCGTCTACACGACGACGCCGAAGAAGCCGAACTCGGCGCTGCGCAAGGTGGCCAAGATCCGCCTGACCAATGGTTTTGAAGTGATCGGTTACATCCCCGGCGAAGGTCACAACCTTCAGGAACACTCCGTGGTCATGATCCGCGGCGGCCGCGTCAAGGATCTTCCGGGCGTTCGCTACCACATCATCCGTGGCGTGCTCGACACGCAGGGCGTGAAGAACCGCAAGCAGCGCCGTTCGAAGTACGGCGCCAAGCGTCCGAAGTAAGATTTTCCGGCCCTGGCGCTGCTTGAAAGCGTCGGGCTACGAGATTGAGAGACAAAAGCCATGTCGCGTCGTCACAGTGCAGAAAAGCGTGAGATCAACCCGGATCCGAAGTTCGGCGATCTGATCGTCACTAAGTTCATGAACGCCGTCATGTATGACGGCAAGAAGTCGGTCGCCGAGACCATCGTCTATGGCGCTCTGGACCAGGTCCAGTCGAAGACCAAGCAGGAGCCGGTCACCGTCTTCCATCAGGCGCTCGACAATGTCGCGCCGCATGTGGAAGTGCGTTCGCGTCGCGTCGGCGGCGCCACCTACCAGGTTCCGGTCGACGTGCGCCCCGAGCGTCGCCAGGCATTGGCCATCCGTTGGCTGATCGCGGCTGCCCGCAACCGCAACGAGACCACCATGATCGACCGCCTCTCGGGCGAGCTGATGGACGCGGCCAACAACCGCGGCACGGCCGTCAAGAAGCGTGAAGACACCCACAAGATGGCTGAAGCCAACCGCGCTTTCGCACACTACCGCTGGTAAAGCGCGAACAGGACTGAGAGGCAGCTACGATGGCCCGCGAATACAAAATCGAAGACTACCGCAATTTCGGTATCATGGCGCATATTGACGCCGGCAAGACGACGACCACCGAGCGCGTCCTCTATTACACGGGCAAGTCGCACAAGATCGGCGAAGTGCACGACGGCGCTGCCACCATGGACTGGATGGAGCAGGAGCAGGAACGCGGCATCACCATCACGTCCGCCGCCACCACGACCTTCTGGAAAGGTCGCGACGGCAAGATGCATCGCTTCAACATCATCGACACTCCCGGACACGTCGACTTCACCATCGAAGTCGAGCGTTCGCTGCGCGTGCTCGACGGCGCCATTGCGCTGCTCGACGCCAACGCCGGTGTCGAGCCGCAGACGGAAACCGTCTGGCGCCAGGCCGACAAGTACCGCGTGCCGCGCATGATCTTCTGCAACAAGATGGACAAGATCGGCGCCGATTTCTACCGCTCGGTAGAGATGATCGGCTCACGCCTCGGTGCGCAGGCTGTCGTCATGCAGCTGCCGATTGGCGCCGAGACCGAATTCAAGGGCGTCGTCGACCTCGTCGAGATGAACGCGCTTGTCTGGCGCGACGAGACGCTGGGCGCTGCCTGGGACGTCGTCGAGATCCCGGCCGATCTTCAGGCTCGTGCCGTGGAATACCGCGAGAAGATGATCGAAGCCGCCGTCGAAATGGACGAGACGGCCCTCGAAAACTACCTCGAAGGCAAGATGCCGTCGAATGACGAGATCCGTTCGCTGATCCGCAAGGGCACGATCGCGGTCAAGTTCTATCCGATGTTCTGCGGTTCGGCCTTCAAGAACAAGGGCGTGCAGCCGCTGCTCGACGCCGTTGTCGAGTACCTGCCGTCGCCGGCCGACGTTCCCGCCATCAAGGGTGTCGATGCCAAGACCGACGCCGAGATCGAGCGTCATGCGGACGACAACGAGCCGCTGTCGATGCTCGCCTTCAAGATCATGAACGACCCGTTCGTCGGTTCGCTGACCTTCGCCCGCATCTACTCGGGCAAGCTCACCAAGGGCGTCTCGGTCGACAACACCGTCAAGGGCAAGAAGGAGCGCATCGGCCGCATGCTGCAGATGCATGCGAATTCGCGCGCCGACGTTGAGGAAGCTTTCGCCGGCGACATCGTCGCTCTGGCTGGCCTCAAGGACACGACCACCGGCGACACTCTGTGCGATCCGCTGCACCCGGTCATCCTCGAGCGCATGGAATTCCCCGACCCGGTCATCCAGATCGCCATCGAGCCGAAGACCAAGAACGATCAGGAAAAGATGGGCCTCGCCCTTCACCGACTGGCTGCCGAGGATCCGTCCTTCCGCGTCAAGACCGACGAGGAAAGCGGCCAGACCATCATCTCCGGCATGGGCGAACTGCACCTCGACATCATCGTCGACCGCATGCGTCGCGAGTTCAAGGTCGAAGCCAATGTCGGCGCTCCGCAGGTGGCCTATCGCGAGACGATCACCCGTAAGCACGAGCAGGACTACACCCACAAGAAACAGACCGGCGGTACCGGCCAGTTCGCCCGCGTCAAGGTTATCTTCGAGCCGAACACGGAGAGCGAAGAGTTCGTCTTCGAGTCCAAGATCGTCGGCGGCGCGGTGCCGAAGGAATACATTCCGGGTGTCGAAAAGGGCATTCAGAGCGTCATGGGCGCTGGTCCGTTCGCGGGCTTCCCGATGATCGGTGTCCGGGCGACGCTGATCGACGGCGCCTACCACGACGTCGACTCCTCGGTCCTGGCCTTCGAAATCGCGTCCCGCGCCTGCTTCCGCGAAGCCGCACCCAAGCTGGGCGTGCAGCTGCTCGAGCCGATCATGAAGGTCGAAGTCGTGACGCCGGAAGACTATGTCGGCAGCGTCATCGGCGACCTGAACGGCCGTCGCGGCCAGATCCAGGGCCAGGAAGCACGCGGCGTGGCCGTCGTCATCAACGCGATGGTGCCGCTCGCCAACATGTTCAAGTACGTCGACAACCTGCGCTCGATGAGCCAGGGCCGCGCGGCCTACACGATGCAGTTCGACCACTACGAGCCGGTCCCGACCGCGGTCGCCCAGGAAGTCCAGAAAAAATACGCGTAACTCGAAAGAGCCGTCGCGGTAACGCAATTCAAAGCCCGCATGGGCGAGCAGGAAATGGAGACATCACATGGCAAAAGGTAAATTCGAGCGCACTAAGCCTCATGTGAACATCGGCACGATTGGTCACGTTGACCATGGCAAGACGTCGCTGACGGCGGCGATCACGAAGTATTTTGGCGAGTACAAGCGCTACGACCAGATCGATGCGGCGCCGGAAGAGAAGGCGCGCGGCATCACCATCTCGACGGCTCACGTTGAATACGAGACGGCCAACCGCCACTACGCTCACGTCGACTGCCCCGGCCACGCCGACTATGTGAAGAACATGATCACCGGTGCCGCGCAGATGGACGGCGCGATCCTGGTCGTGTCGGCCGCCGACGGCCCGATGCCGCAGACCCGCGAGCACATCCTGCTTGCCCGTCAGGTCGGCGTGCCGTCGATCGTGGTGTTCCTGAACAAGGTCGATCAGGTCGACGACGCCGAGCTGCTCGAACTGGTCGAGCTCGAGGTTCGCGAGCTGCTGTCGAAGAACGAGTTCCCCGGCGACGACATTCCGATCGTCAAGGGTTCGGCGCTGGCCGCGCTTGAGGATTCCAACAAGACGATCGGCGAGGACGCGATCCGCGAGCTGATGGCTCAGGTCGACGCCTACATCCCGACGCCTGTTCGTCCGCTCGACAAGCCGTTCCTGATGCCGATCGAAGACGTGTTCTCGATCTCGGGCCGCGGCACGGTCGTGACCGGCCGCGTCGAGCGCGGCGTGGTCAAGGTCGGCGAGGAGCTGGAGATCATCGGCATCCGTCCGACGACCAAGACGACCTGCACGGGCGTGGAAATGTTCCGCAAGCTGCTCGATCAGGGCCAGGCTGGCGACAACATCGGCGCGCTGCTGCGCGGCGTTGATCGTGAAGGTGTCGAGCGCGGCCAGGTTCTGGCCAAGCCCGGCACGGTGAAGCCGCACAAGAAGTTCGTGGCCGAGGCCTACATCCTGACCAAGGACGAAGGTGGCCGTCACACGCCGTTCTTCACCAACTACCGTCCGCAGTTCTACTTCCGCACGACGGACGTGACCGGCATCGTGTCGCTGCCGGCTGGCACCGAGATGGTCATGCCTGGCGACAACATCACGGTCGATGTCGAGCTGATCGTGCCGATCGCCATGGAAGAGAAGCTGCGCTTCGCCATCCGTGAAGGCGGCCGCACCGTCGGTGCCGGCATCGTCGTCACCATCAAAGAGTAATTTGGACTTAAACCGATCTGTCGCGGGCGCGGAAGTTGCCCGCGCCGCGCCAGAACAAGGAAGTGACGCATGAACGGACAGAATATCCGCATCCGCCTGAAGGCGTTTGATCACCGCGTGCTCGACGCCTCGACGAAGGAAATCGTGTCGACGGCCAAGCGCACCGGCGCAAACGTCCGCGGCCCCATTCCGCTGCCGACGCGGATCGAAAAGTTCACGGTGAACCGGTCGCCCCACGTCGACAAGAAGAGCCGCGAGCAGTTCGAGATGCGCACGCACAAGCGTCTGCTCGACATCGTCGATCCGACCCCGCAGACCGTCGATGCTTTGATGAAGCTCGATCTGGCCGCCGGCGTCGACGTCGAGATCAAGCTCTAAGGGAATGAGAGCGCGGTAAGGGGCGGTGCCCCTGGCCCGGAACTCTAAAGGAATTGAACCGATGCGTTCAGGTGTGATTGCAAAGAAGGTGGGAATGACCCGCATCTATAACGATGCCGGGGAACATGTTCCCGTCACCGTTCTCCGGATGGAGAACTGCCAGGTCGTGGCGCAGCGCACGCAGGAGAAGAATGGCTACACCGCCGTTCAGCTCGGCGTTGGCCTCGCCAAGGTGAAGAACACGTCGAAGGCGATGCGCGGCCATTTCGCGACCGCTTCCGTCGAGCCGAAGGCGAAGGTTGCCGAGTTCCGCGTCTCGGCCGACAACATGATCGATGTCGGCGCCGAGATCACCGTCGAGCACTTTGTCGCCGGCCAGAAGGTCGATGTGACGGGCACGACGATCGGCAAGGGTTTCCAGGGCGTCATCAAGCGTCACCACATGGGTGGTGGCCGCGCGACGCACGGTAACTCGGTCTCGCACCGTACGCACGGTTCGACCGGCCAGCGCCAGGACCCCGGCAAGGTGTTCAAGGGCAAGAAGATGGCCGGCCACATGGGCGATACCCGTGTGACGACGCAGAATGTCGAGATCGTCTCGACCGATGCCGACCGCGGCCTGATCCTGATCCGCGGAGCGGTTCCCGGATCGAAGGGCGCCTGGATCCTGGTCCGCGATGCGGCCAAGGTGGCACTGCCGGCCAATGCGCCGAAGCCCGCCGCGATCCGCGCCGCTGTTAAGAACGAGGCTCCGGCCACAGAGGGAGCGGAATAATGGATCTCAAGATCACAACGCTTGGCGGCAAGGACGCCGGCAAGGTGAAACTCTCCGAGGAGATTTTCGGCCTTGATCCGCGCGAGGACATCCTGCAGCGCGTCGTGCGCTGGCAGCTCGCCAAGAAGCAGCAGGGCACGCACAAGGCCAAGGGCCGCGCCGAAATCGCGCGCACCGGCGCCAAGATGTACAAGCAGAAGGGTACGGGCCGCGCCCGTCACCATTCGGCACGCGCTCCGCAGTTCCGCGGCGGCGGCAAGGCCCACGGCCCGGTCGTTCGCAGCCACGAGCACGACCTGCCGAAGAAGGTGCGTGCTCTCGGCTTGAAGCATGCTCTCTCGGCCAAGGCCAAGAGCGCGTCGATCATCGTTATCGACGAACTGAAGCTGACCGAGGCCAAGACCAAGGCGCTGATCGCGAATTTCGCGACGCTGGGCCTGAGCAACGCACTGGTGATTGGTGGTGCCGAGCTTGACAAGAACTTCAAGCTGGCCGCGACCAACATCCCCAACATCGACGTGCTGCCCATCCAGGGCATCAACGTCTACGACATTCTGCGCCGCGGCACGCTGGTCCTTTCCAAGGCCGCCGTCGAGGCTCTCGAGGAGCGCTTTAAATGACCGACCTTCGTCACTACGACGTGATCGTCAGCCCGGCGATCACCGAAAAGTCGACCATGGCTTCCGAGCAGAACCAGGTCGTCTTCAACGTCGCCAAGAAGGCGTCGAAGCCGGAAATCAAGGCCGCCGTCGAAGCGCTGTTCGGCGTCAAGGTGATGGCCGTGAACACCCTTGTCCGCAAGGGCAAGATCAAGCGCTTCCGCGGCACGATCGGCCGCCAGAGCGACGTCAAGAAGGCGATTGTGACGCTGGCCGACGGCCAGTCGATCGACGTCGCGACGGGTCTCTGAGCAAGGCCGCGAGGACAGAACAATGGCACTGAAAAAATTCAACCCGGTAACGCCGAGCACCCGCCAGCTGGTCATCGTCGACCGCTCGGGCCTCTACAAGGGCAAGCCCGTCAAGGGTCTGACCGAGGGCCTGACCAAGTCGGGCGGCCGCAACAATTACGGCCGCATCACCGCCCGCTTCATCGGCGGTGGCCACAAGCGTTCGTACCGCATCATCGACTTCAAGCGCCGCAAGTTCGACGTCGTCGGCACGGTCGAGCGCATTGAATACGATCCGAACCGCACCGCCTTCATCGCGCTGATCAAGTACGACGATGGTGAGCTGTCCTACATCATCGCCCCGCAGCGCCTTGCCGCCGGCGACAAGATCGTGGCTGGCGAAGCGGTCGACGTGAAGCCGGGCAATGCGATGCCGCTGGCATCGATGCCGGTCGGCACGATCGTCCACAACATCGAGCTGAAGCCGGGCAAGGGTGGCCAGGTCGCCCGTTCGGCCGGCGGTTACGCCCAGCTCGTCGGTCGCGACCAGGGCATGGCGATCCTGCGCCTCAATTCGGGCGAGCAGCGTGTCGTTCACGGCTCCTGCATGGCCACCGTCGGTGCCGTGTCGAACCCCGACCACGGCAACATCAACGACGGCAAGGCCGGCCGCACGGTTTGGCGTGGCAAGCGCCCGCACAATCGCGGCGTGACCATGAACCCGGTCGACCATCCGCACGGCGGTGGTGAAGGCCGCACCTCCGGTGGCCGTCATCCGGTCAGCCCGTGGGGCAAGCCGACCAAGGGCAAGAAGACGCGGTCCAACAAGGCGACCGACAAGTTCATCCTGCGCTCGCGCCATCAGCGCAAGAGCTAAGAAGAGGTAACGCCAAGTGACTCGTTCTATTTGGAAAGGCCCCTTCATCGACGGCTACCTTCTCAAGAAGGTGGACAAGGTTCGTGAAGGTGGTCGCAATGAGGTGATCAAGATGTGGAGCCGTCGCTCCACCATCCTGCCGCAGTTCGTCGGCTTCACCTTCGGTGTCTACAACGGCCAGAAGCATGTTCCCGTCTCGGTGAACGAGGACATGGTCGGTCATAAGTTCGGTGAATTCGCTCCGACGCGGACTTATTACGGTCACGGCGCGGATAAGAAGGCGAAGAGGAAATAATCATGGGCAAGGCCAAAGCTCCGCGCAGGCTTGCTGACAACGAAGCGCGCGCCGTGTTGCGCACGATCCGTATCAGCCCGCAGAAGCTGAACCTCGTTGCCGCGCTGATCCGCGGCAAGAAGGTCGCGACAGCGCTTTCCGACCTCGAATTCTCGGCCAAGCGGATTTCCGGCACGGTCAAGAAGACGCTGGAATCGGCGATCGCCAACGCGGAAAACAACCACGACCTCGATGTCGATGCGCTGGTGGTGGCGGAAGCCTATGTCGGCAAGTCGATCGTCATGAAGCGGTTCCACGCTCGTGGCCGTGGTCGCGCCAGCCGTATCGAGAAGCCGTTCTCGCACCTCACGATCGTCGTTCGTGAAGTCGAAGAAAAAGGGGAGGCCGCATAATGGGCCAGAAAGTCAATCCGATCGGTCTTCGCCTCGGCATCAACCGCACCTGGGATTCGCGCTGGTTCGCGAACACCGGCGAGTACGGCAAGCTGCTGCATGAGGACATCAAGATCCGCAAGTATCTTGAGAAGGAACTCAAGCAGGCCGCGATCTCCAAGGTCGTGATCGAGCGCCCGCACAAGAAGTGCCGCGTTACCATCCATGCCGCGCGCCCGGGTCTGATCATCGGCAAGAAGGGCGCCGACATCGAGAAGCTTCGCAAGAAGCTGATGGAGATGACGAAGTCCGAGACGCACCTCAACATCGTTGAAGTGCGCAAGCCGGAAATCGACGCGACCCTGGTCGCCCAGTCGATCGCCCAGCAGCTCGAGCGCCGTATCGCGTTCCGCCGCGCCATGAAGCGCGCCGTGCAGTCGGCGATGCGCCTCGGTGCCGAAGGCATCCGCATCAACTGCTCGGGCCGTCTCGGCGGCGCCGAAATCGCCCGCATGGAGTGGTACCGTGAGGGCCGCGTGCCGCTGCACACGCTGCGCGCCGATGTCGACTACGGCACGGCCGAGGCGAATACGGCGTATGGCATCTGCGGCGTCAAGGTCTGGGTATTCAAGGGCGAGATCCTCGAGCACGATCCGATGGCTTCGGAACGTCGCGCGACCGAGGGTGATGCTGCGCATGGCGGTGGTGGTGATCGCGAACGCGGTCGTCGTCGCGAAAACGCCTGAGACATTTAGGAATTTGGAGTTAGAACGATGCTGCAGCCAAAGCGCACAAAGTTCCGCAAGCAGTTCAAGGGCCGTATCCATGGTACCGCAAAGGGGGGCACCAACCTGGATTTCGGTGGTTTCGGGCTGAAGGCGCTTGAGCCGAACCGCGTCACCGCGCGTGAGATCGAGGCGGCCCGCCGCGCGATCACTCGTGAAATGAAGCGTGCTGGCCGCGTCTGGATCCGCATTTTCCCGGATCTGCCGGTCACGTCGAAGCCGACCGAAGTCCGCATGGGCAAGGGCAAGGGTGCCGTCGACTACTGGGCGGCGCGCGTCAAGCCGGGCCGCATCATGTTCGAGATCGACGGCGTCAGTGAAGAAACCGCCCGTGAGGCGCTGCGTCTCGGCGCGGCCAAGCTCTCGGTCAGGACGCGCTTCGTACAGCGCATCGCAGAATAAGGACGGGCTGATCATGAAAGCCGAAGACATCCGGACCAAGACCCAGGACCAGCTGACCGACGATTTGGCCAGCCTGAAGAAGGAGCAGTTCAACCTGCGCTTCCAGAAGGCCACCGGCCAGCTCGAGAAGACCGCGCGCGTGAGGCAGGTCCGTAAGGACATTGCGCGTATCAAGACCATCGCTGCGGAAAAGTCCGCGGCCAAGAAGGCTTAAGGACGAAAACCATGCCAAAGCGCATTCTGCAGGGCACCGTCGTCAGCGACAAGAACGAGAAGACGGTTGTCGTCAAGGTCGAACGGCGCTTCACGCATCCCGTGATGAAGAAGACCGTGCGCATGACCAAGAAGTACAAGGCGCACGACGAGAACAACGCCCACAAGGTTGGCGATCAGGTGTTCATCCAGGAATCGAAGCCGATTTCGAAGGACAAGCGCTGGATCGTCGTGTCTTCGGACCAAGCCTGACCTCCGGGCGTAAACAACGAATTTTGGACAGACCGGGGAGGGGCTTCGAGCCCGTCCCGTTAGAAAAGAAGAAGGCGGCCAGTCATGATTCAGATGCAAACAAACCTCGACGTGGCGGATAATTCCGGCGCGCGTCGTGTCATGTGCATCAAGGTGCTGGGCGGCTCGAAGCGGAAATACGCTTCCGTGGGCGACATCATCGTGGTGTCCATCAAGGAAGCCATTCCGCGCGGCCGCGTTAAGAAGGGCGATGTGATGAAGGCGGTCGTGGTTCGCACGGCCAAGGACATCCGCCGCCCGGACGGCAGCGTGATCCGTTTCGACAAGAACGCGGCCGTTCTCGTCGACAACAAGAAAGAGCCGATCGGCACGCGTATCTTCGGACCGGTTCCGCGCGAACTCCGCGCCAAGAACCACATGAAGATCATCTCGCTCGCGCCTGAAGTGCTGTAAGGAGCCGGACCAATGCAAAAGATTAGAAAAGGCGACAAGGTCGTCGTGCTGGCCGGCAAGGACAAGGGCCGTTCGGGCGAAGTCCTCTCGGTTCAGCCGAAGGATGACACCGCGCTGGTGCGCGGCGTCAACATGATCCGTCGTCACCAGAAGCAGACCCAGTCCCAAGAGGGCGGGATCATTACCAAGGAAGCGCCGATCCAGCTGTCGAACATCGCGCTGGCCGACCCCAAGGATGGCAAGCCGACCCGCGTCGGTTTCATCTTCCAGAAGGACGGCAAGAAGGTGCGCGTCGCCAAGCGCTCGGGAGAAGTCATCAATGGCTAAGGCTCAAAGCAAGCAGGCGACTGCCACCAACACGCCGCGTCTGAAGCAGGTCTACAACGAGACCATCCGCAAGGCGCTGCAGGAGCAGTTCGGCTACGACAACGACATGCAGGTTCCGCGCCTCGACAAGATCGTGCTGAACATGGGTGTCGGCGAAGCGACCGCCGATTCGAAGAAGCCTTCGGTTGCGGCCGAAGACCTGGCGCTGATCGCCGGCCAGAAGGCCGTCGTCACCCGCGCCCGCAATTCGATCGCCGGCTTCAAGGTCCGCGAGAACATGCCGATCGGCGCCAAGGTCACGCTGCGCAAGGAACGCATGTACGAGTTCCTCGACCGCCTCGTGAACATCGCGCTGCCGCGCGTCCGCGACTTCCGCGGACTGAACCCCAAGAGCTTCGATGGCCGTGGCAACTACGCCATGGGCATCAAGGAGCATATCGTGTTCCCGGAGATCAACTACGACAAGGTTGATCAGATCTGGGGCATGGACGTCATCGTTTGTACGACTGCGAAGACGGACGACGAAGCCCGGGCATTGCTCAAGGCTTTCAACTTCCCCTTCCGCCAGTAACGGCAGCGAGAAAAGGAAAAATCTGAAATGGCAAAGACCAGCTCAGTCGAGAAGAACAACAGGCGCCGCAAGCTTGCCGACCAGTACGGTCCCAAGCGCGCTGCCCTGAAGGCGATCATCATGGATCAGTCCAAGCCGATGGAAGAGCGCTTCCGCGCTCAGCTCAAGCTTGCTGCCCTGCCGCGCAACTCGGCCAAGATCCGCATCCGCAACCGCTGCGAAGTCACCGGCCGTCCGCGTGCCTACTATCGCAAGCTCAAAGTATCGCGCATCGCGCTTCGTGATCTCGGCAACAACGGCCAGATCCCGGGCCTGGTCAAGTCGAGCTGGTAAGGAGGACATAACATGTCATTGAGCGATCCTCTCGGCGATATGCTGACCCGCATCCGCAACGCCTACGGCCGCAAGAAGTCGAGTGTCTCGACGCCGGCCTCGCGTCTGCGCACCCGCGTCCTCGACGTGCTGAAGGCTGAAGGCTATATCCGCGACTACAGCCAGACCGACTTCGACAACGGTAAGTCCGAGATCGAAATCGAGCTGAAGTATTTCGACGGTGCGCCGGTCGTGCGCGAAATCGCCCGCGTCTCGAAGCCGGGCCGCCGCGTTTACGTCTCGGCCAAGTCGATTCCGCACGTCGCCAACGGCCTCGGCATCGCCATCCTTTCGACGCCGAAGGGCGTGATGGCCGATCACGAAGCCCGCGAACAGAACGTCGGCGGCGAGATCCTCTGCCAGATCTTCTGATCTGGCAGCTGACCGCAAATTGGAATCCGGTCTTCGGATCGTTCCGAAGACAGAGACCTGAAACAAGAGAAGTGACGAGGACAACAAAATGTCTCGTATTGGAAAGAAACCCGTTTCGCTGCCTCAGGGCGTGACCGCGACCGTCAACGGCCAGACCGTGACGGCGAAGGGCCCCAAGGGCGAGCTGAAGTTCGTGGTGAACGACGAAGTCCTGGTCAAGATGGAAGGCAGCGAGATCGCTGTCCAGCCGCGCGACCAGACCAAGACCGCCCGCTCCAAGTGGGGCATGTCGCGCACGCAGATCGTCAACATCCTGCAGGGCGTCAAGGACGGCTTCGAGAAGAAGCTCGAGATCACCGGCGTCGGCTATCGTGCCGCCATGCAGGGCAAGAACCTGCAGCTGGCTCTTGGCTTCAGCCATGACGTCGTCTATGAGACGCCGGCCGGTGTCACCATCGCTGTGCCGAAGCCGACGGAAATCACCGTGACCGGCATCGACAAGCAGCAGGTCGGCCAGGTCGCCGCCGAGATCCGCGAATATCGCGGTCCGGAGCCCTACAAGGGCAAGGGCGTCCGCTACGCTGGCGAGAAGATCGTCCGCAAGGAAGGCAAGAAGAAGTAAGTGTAACGCCGCGGGGAGCGGTCGCGGGAGGCGCTTCGCCTACCGCATATGGCGGCCCCCGATTTTTGAAGGCAAGGAAGACCATCATGGGTACCAAGGAATCCACGCAGCGCCGTGCGCAGCGCGTTCGCCGCCAGATCAGGAAGGTCGCCGGCGAGCGTCCGCGCCTGTCGGTTCACCGCACCTCGAAGAACATCTATGTCCAGGTGATCGACGACGCCAAGGGCCACACCATCGCTGCCGCTTCGACGCTCGAGAAGGACCTCAAGGGTTCGCTCAAGACCGGCGCCGACACGGCCGCCGCCGCCGCGATCGGCAAGCTGATCGCCGAGCGCGCCACCAAGGCCGGCGTCAAGGAAGTCGTCTTCGACCGTGGCCCGTACATCTATCACGGCCGCGTCAAGGCGCTGGCTGAAGCTGCCCGCGAAGGCGGTCTGAGCTTCTAATTTCGCCCCCGGTGACCCACAGAGGCGCCGGATCGTATCATCAACCGTGCTTCCGGAAAAAAACAAGGAACAGGATATGGCACAGGAACGTAGGGAAGGCGGCCGCGGCCGCGAGCGTGAGCGCGAAGAGCGCGACGACGGCATGGTGGACAAGCTGGTCCACATCAATCGCGTCGCCAAGGTCGTCAAGGGTGGCCGTCGCTTCGGCTTCGCCGCACTCGTCGTCGTCGGCGACCAGAAGGGCCGCGTCGGCTTCGGTCATGGCAAGGCACGCGAAGTGCCGGAAGCCATCCGCAAGGCAACTGAATCGGCCAAGCGCGACATGATCTTCGTGCCGCTGCGCTCGGGCCGTACGCTGCATCACGACGTCGAGGGACGCTGGGGCGCCGGACGCGTTCTGCTGCGCGCCGCCAAGCAGGGTACCGGCATCATCGCCGGCGGCCCGATGCGCGCCGTTTTCGAGACGCTCGGCATGCATGACGTGGTCGCCAAGTCGATGGGTTCGTCGAACCCTTACAACATGGTTCGCGCCACGTTCGACGCGCTGAAGAGCCAGATGCATCCCAAGGATGTGGCTGCCGCTCGCGGCATCAAGTATTCGACCCTTCAGGCCCGCCGCGGCACCGCCGTTGCGGCTGAAGAATAGTCGATCTGACCAGGGATTTTGACCATGGCCAAGAAAGCAACCAAGACCATCACCGTTGAGCAGATCGGTTCGCCGATCCGCCGCCCGAAGGAACAGCGCGCGACGCTGGTCGGCCTCGGCCTCAACAAGATGCACAAGCAGCGCACCCTGGAAGATACGCCTTCCGTGCGCGGCATGATCGCCGCCGTTCAGCATCTCGTCCGCGTCGTGGACGAGGGCTGAGCCAAAGCGCAGGAGAACTCAGATGAAACTCAACGATCTGCGTGACAAGGACGGCGCGACGCATTCCAAGAAGCGTCTCGGCCGCGGCATCGGTTCCGGCTCGGGCAAGACCGCCGGTCGCGGCGTCAAGGGTCAGAAGGCGCGCTCCGGCGTCGCCATCAACGGCTTCGAGGGTGGCCAGATGCCGCTCTACCGGCGCCTGCCGAAGCGTGGCTTCAACAACATCTTCGCCAAGAGCTTCGTCGTCGTGTCGCTGGCCCGCATCCAGGAAGCCGTCGATGCCAAGAAGCTCGACGCCAAGGCAACCGTGACGGCCGAGGCGCTCGTCGCCGCCGGCGTCATCCGCCGCGTCAAGGATGGCGTGCGCGTGCTGTCCGATGGCGAACTCAAGGCCAAGCTTGCCTTCGACGTCGCCGGTGCTTCCAAGGCGGCGATCGAGAAGATCGAAAAGGCCGGCGGCTCGGTCAAGTTGCCGGAAAAGGCAGCTGCCGAGTAACGGCAATTTGAAGCGCGATCGGCAAGAGTGGGATCCCGTTTTTGCTCACGATTGCGCTTTGATCTGCTCAATTAAGCGGCCGCGTCAACGCGGCCGCTTGCATGTTTAGAGCCCGGAGCTTATCTCGTGAGCTTCGGTGAAACGCACCGCCTGACCTCACGGGCCATCAAGCGTTACCAAGCGGAGAATCAGGCATGGCTTCGGCTGCTGAACAACTAGCCTCGAATCTGAATTTCTCGGCCTTCGCCAAGGCGGAGGACCTGAAGAAACGCATCTGGTTCACCATTGGCGCGTTGCTCGTCTACCGCCTCGGCACCTATATCCCGCTGCCCGGAATCAATCCCGACGCCTTCGCCCAAGCCTTCTCCTCGCAGAGCAAGGGCGTGCTCGGCATGTTCAACATGTTCGCCGGCGGCGCCGTGCAGCGCATGGCGATCTTCGCGCTCGGCATCATGCCTTACATCTCCGCCTCCATCATCATGCAGCTGATGACCTCGGTCATTCCGTCGCTGGAAGCGCTGAAGAAGGAAGGCGAACAGGGCCGCAAGGTCATCAACCAGTACACGCGCTACGGCACCGTGCTTCTGGCACTGGTACAGGCCTATGGCATTTCGGTGGGGCTGGAGAACGGCAACGGCATCGTCAGCGATCCCGGCATGTTCTTCCGCGTTTCGACCGTCGTCACGCTGGTCGGCGGCACCATGTTCCTGATGTGGCTCGGCGAGCAGATTACCGCGCGCGGCATAGGCAACGGCATTTCGCTGATCATCTTCTCCGGCATCGTCGCCGGCTTGCCGCATGCCATTTCCGGCACGCTGGAACTTGGTCGCACCGGCGCCCTGTCGACCGGCCTGATCCTGGCGATCATCGTCCTGGCCATCGTCGTCATCGCGCTCATCGTGTTCTTCGAACGCGCCCAGCGCCGCCTGCTGATCCAGTATCCGAAGCGCCAGGTCGGCAATCGCATGTTCCAGGGCGACACCTCGCATCTGCCGCTGAAGCTCAATACGTCGGGCGTCATCCCGCCGATCTTCGCCTCGTCGCTGCTCCTGCTGCCGGCCACCATCGCCGGCTTCTCGCAGACCACCAACATGCCCGCCTGGGCGAGCACCATCCTGGCCTCGCTCGGCCATGGCCAGCCGCTCTACATGGCGTTCTACGCGGCGATGATCGTGTTCTTCGCCTTCTTCTACACAGCGATTGTCTTCAACCCGAAGGACACCGCCGACCAGCTCAAGAAGCATTCGGGCTTCATCCCGGGCTATCGCCCGGGCGAGCGCACCGCCGATTACATCGATTACGTTCTCACCCGCATCACCGTCGTCGGCGCCATCTATCTGGTGCTGGTGTGCCTGCTGCCGGAGTTCCTGATCTCGGCGACTGGCGTACCATTCTACCTTGGTGGCACATCGCTTCTGATCGTGGTCAGTGTCACGCTCGATACGGTTGCGCAGATTCAGGGCCACCTGATCGCGCACCAGTATGAAGGCCTGATCAAGAAGTCGAAGCTGCGCGGGGGGAAGAAAGCCAGATGAGGTTGATTTTGCTTGGGCCGCCAGGGGCGGGCAAGGGGACACAAGCACAAAGACTGGTAGAAAAACACGGCATACCCCAACTCTCGACGGGAGACATGCTGCGTGCCGCCGTTCAGGCCGGTTCCGAAGTCGGCAAGCGTGCCAAGGCGGTGATGGATGCCGGTGAACTGGTGTCCGACGCCATCGTCAATGCCATCGTCGCCGAGCGGATCGACCAGGCCGACTGCGCCAAGGGATTCATCCTCGACGGCTACCCGCGCACACTGGTGCAGGCCGATGCGGTTGAATCGATGCTTTCTGAGCGTGGCATCGGCCTCGACACGGTCATCGAACTGGTCGTCGACGACAGGGCCCTGGTCGGCCGCATCGTCAAGCGCGCCGAGGACGCCAAGGCCGCCGGGCAGCCGGTGCGCAAGGACGACAATCCGGCGGTGTTCGAGGAGCGCCTGCGCGAGTACTACAAGAAGACCGCTCCGCTGACCGGCTATTATTACGCCAAGGGCAAGCTCAAGACGGTCGACGGCATGGCCAGCATCGACGCGGTGACCGCCGAGATCGAAGCCGTGCTCGCGGCCGCCGCCAAGGCGCGGTAACGGAATCTAAAGATTAGGCTTGACGGGAGCGGCTCGCTGCGGTATGGCGGCCCGTCTTCCTATCAGGTGCGAACTTTGCTTGTCCGCAAGGGCAAGGCAGTCGCTTTGAACTGGAAACTCCCGCAAGGGCCGGCCTCCACCGGACGCGGGGCAACTTTGACAGCGCCGGGACTACCTTGTTTTAAAGGTTGGCCGGCCCACATGGAGAAGGAAAGAACATGGCTCGTATAGCCGGCGTCAACATTCCGACCAACAAGCGCGTCGTCATCGCGCTTCAGTACATTCACGGCATTGGCAAGAAGTTCGCCCAGGAGATCGTCGACAAGGTCGGCATCCCGGCCGAGCGCCGCGTCAACCAGCTGACCGACGCGGAAGTCTTGCAGATCCGCGAGACCATCGACCGTGACTACCAGGTCGAAGGCGACCTGCGTCGCGAAGTGTCGATGAACATCAAGCGTCTCATGGACCTCGGCTGCTACCGCGGCCTGCGTCACCGTCGCTCGCTGCCGGTCCGCGGCCAGCGCACGCACACCAATGCACGCACCCGCAAGGGCCCGGCCAAGTCGATCGCCGGCAAGAAGAAGTAATTTGGGTGAATAAGGGAGTAGGGGAGTAAGGCAGTAGGGAATGCCCGCCAGTCGGGTCGCATTTCTCCCTACTCCCTTACTGCCCTATTCCCCCACTCCCTTACGAAGGTGGAGCCGCTGGCATTACGGCGGTGTAGAGATCAACTGAAAGGAATACCATGGCCAAGGAAGCCGCTCGTGTTCGCCGTCGCGAACGCAAGAATATCTCGTCGGGCGTTGCCCACGTCAATTCGACCTTCAACAACACGATGATCACCATCACCGACGCGCAGGGCAATTCGATTGCCTGGTCGTCGGCCGGTGCCCAGGGCTTCAAGGGTTCGCGCAAGTCGACCCCGTTCGCCGCCCAGATGGCTGCCGAGGACGTCGCCAAGAAGGCCCAGGAACACGGCATGCGCATGCTCGAAGTCGAGGTCTGCGGACCTGGCTCCGGTCGTGAATCGGCGCTGCGCGCCCTGCAGGCGGCCGGCTTCACCATCACCTCGATCCGTGATGTGACGCCGATCCCGCACAATGGCTGCCGCCCGCGCAAGAAGCGCCGCGTCTAAGAAATTACCGAACGCCGCGCGAACGCCCACAGGGGCGTTCCTCCGCGGTATTCCAGGTCGCCCGCCACGATTGGATGGTGGCGGGTCAACGGAAGGAAAGCATCATGATCCAGAAAAATTGGCAGGAACTGATCAAGCCGAACAAGATCGAGTTCTCGTCGAAGAAGAAGACGCTGACCACGCTGGTCGCCGAGCCGCTTGAGCGTGGCTTTGGCCTCACGCTGGGCAACGCGCTGCGCCGCGTGCTTCTGTCTTCGCTGCGCGGTGCGGCTGTGACCGCCGTGCAGATCGACGGCGTTCTGCATGAATTCTCGTCCATCGCCGGTGTGCGCGAGGACGTGACCGACATCGTCTTGAACATCAAGGAAATCGCCATCCGCATGGAAGGCGACGGCCCCAAGCGCATGGTTGTGCGCAAGCAGGGACCGGGTGCGGTTCTCGCCGGCGACATCCAGACGGTTGGCGATGTCGAGATCCTCAATCCCGACCACGTCATCTGCACGCTGGACGAAGGCGCTGAAATCCGCATGGAATTCACCGTCGACACCGGCAAGGGCTACGTGCCGGCCGAGCGCAACCGCGCCGAGGACGCGCCGATCGGCCTGATCCCGGTCGACAGCCTCTATTCGCCGGTCAAGAAGGTCTCCTACAAGGTCGAGAACACCCGCGAGGGCCAGGTTCTCGACTATGACAAGCTGACCATGACCATCGAGACCGACGGTTCGATCTCGGGCGAGGACGCGGTGGCTTTCGCCGCCCGCATCCTGCAGGACCAGCTCGGCCTGTTCGTCAACTTCGACGAGCCGCAGAAGGAAGTCGCCGCCGAAGCCGTCACCGAGCTCGCCTTCAACCCGGCGCTGCTCAAGAAGGTCGACGAGCTCGAGCTTTCGGTGCGTTCGGCCAACTGCCTGAAGAACGACAACATCGTCTACATCGGCGATCTCATCCAGAAGACCGAAGCCGAGATGCTGCGCACCCCGAACTTCGGCCGCAAGTCGCTGAACGAGATCAAGGAAGTGCTGGCGGCAATGGGCCTGCACCTCGGCATGGAAGTGCCGGACTGGCCGCCGGAAAACATCGAAGACCTCGCCAAGCGTTACGAAGACCAATATTGAGCATGAATTCCAAGGATCGGCGGCGTGAGCCGCTCGATCCGACGGTCATGCGGAAAACCATCAGAGGCCTTGGCCTCTTGAACAACTGAAGAAGGAAAAGAGCCATGCGCCACGGTTTCAAAGGCCGTCGCTTCGCCCGAAGCATTAGCCATCGCAAGTCGATGTTCGCCAACCTCGCCGTGTCGCTGCTCGAGCACGAGCAGATCGTCACCACCCTGCCGAAGGCGAAGGACCTGCGTCCGATCGTCGAGAAGCTGGTGACGCTCGGCAAGCGCGGCGACCTGCACGCCCGCCGCCAGGTGATCGCGCAGATCGGCAATGAAGGCGTCGTCAAGCGCCTGTTCGACACCATCGCCCCGCGCTACGCCAACCGCAACGGCGGTTATCTGCGCATCATGAAGGCCGGCTTCCGTCACGGCGACAACGCCGCGATGGCCGTCATTGAGTTCGTCGATCGCGACACCTCGGCCAAGGGCGCTGGCGACCGCGCCCGCCTCGAAGCCGAAGGCACCGACGCGGAAGCCGCGGCCGCATAAGGCTCCGTCTTTCCGGAATGAATTGAAGGGGCCTGCGGGCCCCTTTTTCATGTTCTACGCGCGTCAAAGCGTGCCCAAAATGATCTGCCGGCGCGAAAATAATCGGATTTCAGCGGCTTAGCCTTTCATTTTGCACAATCGTCGGGACAATGCGCCCGAACTTGCCTTGGAGGATTCGCGAATGCGCGCCAAAAGACTGTCCCTTGTTCTGCTCTGCGCCTTCATGGTGTTCGCAGCCGCACCGGCAGTCCGGCAGGCGTTCGCCGAAGACGCGGCAAAACCCGCCGATCCGGGCCTGTCGGACGTGCTGACCGACCTGCTGCACGGTGTCGAAGGCGAGAATGCCACCTCGGGGCCTGACAAGCGCGTGCCGTTCGGCCGTGAGGAGGTACAGCTTTCGTTCGCGCCGCTGGTCAAGCAGACGGCGCCGGCCGTGGTCAATGTCTATGCCTCGCAGACGGCCAAGGTCACATCGCCTTTTGAAGGTGATCCGTTCTTCGAGGAGTTTTTCGGCCGTGCGCAGCCGCGCGCCCAATCCTCGCTGGGCTCAGGTGTGCTTGTCGATCCGAGCGGCGTCATCGTCACCAATTTTCACGTCATCAAGGATGCCGACGAGGTCAAGGTGGCGACCGCCGACGGGCGCGAATTCACCAGCAAGGTGATGCTGAAGGACGAGACGCTGGATCTAGCCGTGCTCAAGATCGAATCCGACAAGCCGTTCCCGGTCATCGCCATTGGCGATTCCGACGCGCTGGAGGTCGGCGACCTGGTGCTGGCCATCGGCAACCCCTTCGGCGTCGGCCAGACCACCACCAGCGGCATTGTTTCGGCACTTGCCCGCAGCCATATCGGCGTCTCGGATTCGGGCTATTTCATCCAGACCGACGCGGCCATCAATCCCGGCAATTCCGGCGGCGCGCTGATCAACATGGGCGGCCAACTGGTCGGCATCAACACCGCCATCTACAGCCGCAGCGGCGGCTCGATCGGCATCGGTTTCGCCATCCCGGCCAACATGGTGCGGGCTTTCGCCGATGCCGCAAAGGCTGGCCTCGACTTCTTCGAGCGTCCCTATATCGGCGCCGAGTTCGAGGCGGTGACGCCGCAGATCGCCGAATCGCTCGGCATGGAAAAGCCGACCGGTGCGCTGGTGTCTTCGGTCGATGCCACGGGACCAGCCGGCAAGGCCGGGCTGAAGGCTGGCGATGTCGTGCTGCAGATCAACGGCAAGCCGGTCGAGAGCATCGAGGCGCTGGACTATCGCATGGCGACGCTGTCGATCGGCACAAAGGCGAATTTCGCGATCCTGACCAAGGGCCAGCAAGCAGCCATGGACATCGCGCTGGAGCGCGCGCCGGAAGGTGCGAAAGCCTCGGAAGTGACGCTGCATGGCCGCAGCCCGTTCTCGGGCGCCAAGGTCGCGGAACTGTCGCCGCGGCTTGCCCAGAAGCTTGGCCTGCGCACCGATCTCAAGGGCGTGACGGTGATCGACATCAATCGCGACTCGCCGGCCGCCGATTTCGGCTTCATGCCGGGCGACATCGTGCGCGAGGTCAACGGCACCACCATCGATACCGCCGCGACCCTGGCGCAGGTAGCCCAGCAGGATACGCGCTGGTGGCGCTTTACCGTCGAGCGCGGCGGGCAGATACTGCGCCAGGTGCTGCGTTACTGAGTTCGATCTGAAGGGATCGCGCTCCAAACCAAAAGAAGTACATGGCCGATCTGTTCAGTGTCGATGAACCGGAAAAGGCGCCGCCCGGTCGGCCGCTGGCCGACAGGCTGCGGCCGAGAAATCTTGGCGAGGTCGTCGGCCAGGAGCATCTGACCGGCCCCGATGGCGCGCTGACCCGGCTGATCGGCTCGGGCTCACTCGGCTCGATGATTTTCTGGGGGCCGCCGGGCACCGGCAAGACCACGGTGGCAAGGCTGCTCGCCGGCGAGACCAGCCTTGCCTTCGAGCAGATTTCGGCGGTGTTTTCCGGCGTTGCCGACCTGAAGAAAGTGTTCGAGACGGCCAAGCTGCGCCGCGCCAACGGCCGCCAGACCTTGCTGTTCGTCGACGAGATCCATCGCTTCAACCGCGCCCAGCAGGATTCCTTTCTCCCTGTCATGGAGGACGGGACGGTCGTCCTGGTCGGCGCCACGACGGAAAACCCGTCCTTCGAGCTCAACGCGGCTCTGTTGTCGCGCGCGCGCGTCATGGTTTTCCATTCGCTCGGCGAGGAGAGCATCGCCAAGCTGATGGTGCGGGCTGAGGAGACGGAGGGCAGGGCGCTGCCGCTCGATGACGAGGCCCGCGCCATGCTGATCCGCATGAGCGATGGCGACGGCCGCGCATCGCTGACGCTGGCCGAGGAAGTCTGGCGCGCCGCCAAGCCCGGTGAGGTCTTTGATCCCGAAGGGCTGCAGCGTATCGTCCAGCGCCGTGCGCCGATCTACGACAAGGGCCAGGACGGCCACTACAATCTGATCTCGGCGCTGCACAAATCGGTGCGCGGTTCCGATCCCGACGCGGCACTCTACTATCTCGCGCGCATGTTCGACGCCGGCGAGGATCCGCTCTATCTTGGCCGCCGGCTGGTGCGCATGGCGATGGAAGACATCGGCCTAGCCGATCCGCAGGCGCTGGTCGTCGCCAATGCCGCCAAGGACGCCTACGACTATCTGGGCTCTCCGGAAGGCGAGCTCGCCTTTGCCGAAGCCACCGTCTATCTCGCCACCGCGCCCAAATCCAATGCAGTCTACACCGCCTTCAAGGCGGCGACGCAGGCAGCCAAGCAGCATGGCTCGCTGCTGCCGCCGAAGCATATCCTCAATGCGCCGACCAAGCTGATGAAGGAAGAGGATTACGGCGCGGGCTATCGCTACGATCATGATGAGCCCGACGCCTTTTCGGGCCAGGACTATTTTCCGGAGAAGATGGGCCGCCAGACCTTCTACGATCCGCCTGAGCGTGGTTTCGAGCGCGACATCAGGAAGCGGCTCGACTATTGGGCGAAACTGCGCAAGGAACGGGAATAGCGGATTTGCGTGGCCCGGTGGTCGTCACGCTTCGAAGCGAGGCCCCGCCATGGGGTATCTCAACCTCGGTTGCTCTCCACGCACTGCTGGCCGCGATGCTGGCGCTCATGCCGCTGCCAAAGCGGCCGAAGCGGCTGGACGAGGAACGGGTGTCGGTCGACATTCTGACACCCCAGCAGTTCGAGGCCTCGACAAGGCCGCCGCCGGCGCCAGCACCGCCTTCAGCGCCCGAGGCGCAAGCGTCCGTACCAACACCAACAACACCATCAACCACTCCTCGATCTATATCGCCCACCGCGCCGACCATGATTCGGCCGACCGAAATGCTGTCGGCCAAGACGCTCGCCGATCCGCGCAGCCGGCAGGCGCGCGCCGATCTCGCGACCTTCGCTTCCGACGAACGCATGGTGCAATTGTGCAATCTCGAGGCCATGGACCAGATCCGGCGATGGCGCGTGGACTTTCAGCCGGAACGCGTCGTGCCTTATGCGACAGCCGAGGAGAAGATCGGCGGCACCACGATCACCGCGGACGGCGCGGCTTTCCGCAGTCGCAAAAACTGGTATGGTCTGAAGTTCAAATGCCAGCTCGCGCGGGACGGCGAAAGCGTCATCGGCTTTGAGTTCCTGGTCGGCGATCCCGTGGCCAGGGAGAAATGGAACGAGCTCGGCTTGCCAGCGGTGCATTGACCCCAGCGATGCATTGACCGAAGTCTGGCAAATTCCACCAGGCAACTGCCAGGCCACGATGTCGTGGCGTTGTGCGGCGACCCAAAAAACCTTATCAAGGCGCACGGCCGGGCGGTGGTCGTTGCCGAGATTTGGCACACTCATTCGCAACAGGATCGCGCTCCGCGCGTGGAAAAATGACAAAAACCCTTCGCAAATCCCTTCGCAAATTCGCCATCGCCATCCCACTTCTCGCCCTTGGCTTCTACTTCATCCCCATTCTGACGACGATCTTCATCGTCTGCGGCCTGATCGACGTGCTGCGCAACGACAGGAAGGATCTGGCGCTGTTCTCAGGCTACTTCCTAGGCAACGGCCTGTTCACCTGGCTCTTGTCGCCGTTCAACCTGCTGGTCGATCTGCTCTGCTACCGCAATCCCGGTGTGTGGAAGCTGGAGCAGTTTCCGGAGGATTATCAGCGCGAGGTCAATGAGGTCCTGGACATCTTCAAGGCGCGCAAGGATGAGATCATCGCCGATATCGATGCCAATTTCGGCGCCGGCCGGCGTGGCATGTATGTCTACCAGTGGTACGGCAAACACCGGATCGACAACGTCGCCGAGTTCAACAAGGATTTCAAATACATCAAGACCATCGCCGTTTCGGTCTTCAGCAAGCGCGAATCGACCTCCTGGCACTTCGGCCCGCTGCGCCTCAGCCTTCGCATCCTCTACAATCTGATCCCGGTGAAGGCGGAAATCTTCGTCGAATGCGGCAACGTCAAGAACTACTGGTACGACAATCCGCAGTTCATCTTCGACGACACGCTGCTGCACCGTTCGGTCAACGAATATGACGGCCGCCGCTACTGCGTGTTCATGGACATCATCAGGCCGTCCCCGTTCCCGAGACTCATTGCCGGCATGCTCGCGGTTGTCTCGGTCAGCGTCGAGCGCATCAATTCGATGTTCTACAAGAACTGGAAGATGATCGGCTCGACCAAGCCGAAGAAGATCGAAACCACCTGACCTGAAAACGTCGACGCTGCCGGCTCTGCTGGCAGCGTCAGGGTGCGATGCATTATCTTTTGCCGACCTCTCGCGCACGGCTTCTGTATATCACATATGAATAATATATCGAACGGCTGCTTGGAAGAAGCGGTCCCTTCGGCGGTATTTCTGTGTGTCGTCGACGCTTGCGACGTCCATGCGTTCAAGTATACATCTTTATAAAGTCATCAATAATTCGTGATACGAATTGGCAAATCCCGATCGCGGAAACGGCATTCGAGTGTATTAGAAATAGCTTAAATTAGACTTAGGCGGACCCCGTCTCTTCCATTCTTGGCGGCTTCAAGTGATCGGGAAAAAAATCTTCGGATTCTGGGGGGCTTACATCTGCGCCGTGTTACTTGGCGCTGCTGTGAGCGCCGCGTACATAAGTCTCGAAGAGTCCGTCTATTATTGGGACTTCGCGGCCTATTTCAACATGTTCAACCAGCAGGGCGCACTTCTGGTCGAAAGCCCTTTCGAATGGCTGAGCCAATTGGGCACCTCTATCGCCACGGAAGATTACGGCGTGGCGATCCTGGTGCCGCTGATGCCGTTTCACCTTGTTTTTGGCGGTTCAAGGCTTTCCTTCGTTACCGCAATAGTCGCGGTCTACCTGGTTCCAGCGGTTCTTTTGATAGGCAGAATAAGCTATCAGGAGGCGGTCTCCGAGATACCGTCCCGTAGCTGGATCGCCGTCTGGATCGCGGCCTTCCTGTACACGCCGTTCTGGGCGCCGACGCTTCGGGGAATGCCTGACATTGCCGGCTGTCTCGCCCTGACCGCGGCAACCTATTTTTTCTGGAAATCCAAATTCCTGACCCGCGAACCGGTGGTGAGCGGAATAGCCGTCGGCGCCTGCCTGTGGTTGGCGTTCATGCTGCGCCGCTGGTACGCCTATGCGGACATAGGGATCACCGTTTCCGCGGCATTCCTGGGTTTGCTGCAGATTGCAAGGGAGCGGGATTTGCCGGCCTTCCGCAACGCGGCTCTGGGCGGCGCGTGCGTGGTTTTCCTTATTGCCGCGACGGCGTTGAACTTCCAGCTGCCGCTAATTGCCAAGATTCTGCAAACCAGCTACGCCGACCTTTACAGCGGATACAAGACGACCTTTGTCACCCAGCTCGGTGACGTCGGATCCCGGCTCAGCTATCTGAACTGGGCGTTGATTGTGGTGGGCCTCAACATCTCGGTTGTGCGCCGCAACAGATTTGCCGTCTTCTGTGCCATGGCCTCGGTGCTTACCTTCTTGGCTTTCATCCGGACGCAGGACCCGGAACGTCATCATTCCTTGCCGATTTTTCTTTGGCTCTTTCCCGCCTATGCCCAGGCAATCGTTTCGATCGTCTCCGTGCCGGGACTGAAATCACGATGGCCGACCGTCGCCATGGCCGCTGTTGCCGGATTTGCTTTTTTGGGCACGTTTTTTCCAGCCGGCCGTCAGTTGTTGTCCCCGGTTGGCTTCGTCTTCGCCAGGGAAGCCACGCTTCCCCTTCACCTTGACAATCTCCCCGAATACAGCCGCCTGATCGATGACCTCGTCGACAGGATGGAACCGAAGGACCGCTTTTCGGTATTTGCGTCGGGTCCTGTGATGAGCGACGCCCTGTTGTTCGGCATGAAACGGGATCTTGTTACCCATGTCGGATGGATTTGCCAGGTGGACAGTCGTGATCGGTTCCGACCGGACGCATTGAAATCCAGATATGTTGTCGTGACCGACCGGCCGGTTACTCATCTGCAACCCGGCGCGCAGATCTGCGTCACGCTCCCGAACCAGTATATTCTTGAAGGCAAGGGTATCGGTGCCGCGTACAGGCGCATTGCGCAGTACCGATTGTCAGGCGGTGTCGCCGGCTATCTCTACGAACAGGTACGCCCGGTCAGAAAGGCCGAGGTCGATGCCCTCTACGTCGAATTCAAGAAGAAGTATCCAGACTGGACGGTGCCTGAATGGTGATTGCGAAGGGATTGACGCCACGGCCTCGACACGGGCAGTAGACGATGATGTTCAATCTGCTTCTCGTGGTCGTCGGCGGCGGCATCGGCGCCGGCATCCGCCATCTCACCAACATGGGCGCGCTGCGTCTTGTCGGCCCCAACTACCCCTGGGGCACGATGGTCATCAACATCGTCGGCTCCTTTGCCATGGGCCTGTTCATCGCCGCCCTGGCGCGCCGCGGCGGGTCGAACGAAGTCAGGCTGTTCGTCGCCACCGGCATCTTTGGCGGCTTCACGACTTTTTCCGCCTTTTCGCTCGATTTCGCGACGCTGTGGGAGCGCGGAGCCACGCTGCCGGCATTTGGATATGCGCTGGCCAGTGTCATTGGCGCGATCATCGCCCTGTTTTTGGGTCTTTGGCTCGCAAGAAGCCTGCCTTAATGCTATTGCCGCGCCAAGCGCAGGCCGAGCCCTGCTTTGGAAACGGATAAGCGAAGAAAAAATGGCAGGCGTTGAACAGATCACGGTGGAGGCCGGCGAGGCGGGCATGCGGCTCGATCGCTGGTTCAAGACGCATTTCCCGGGCCTTGGTTTCGGCCATTTGCAGAAGCTGCTGCGCTCCGGCCAGATCCGCGTCGACGGCGGCCGCGTCAAGGCCGACAGCCGTGTCGAGCCCGGCCAGGTGGTGCGTATCCCGCCACTCGAGGTCGACAAGAAGGGCGAGAGCGCGCTGACTGGCCATTCGATCCGCAACCAGGGCGATGCCGACGTCCTGGCGAAAATGCTGATCCATGAGGATCCGAAGGTTTTCGTCTTCAACAAGCCGGCGGGCCTTGCGGTGCAGGGCGGCTCGGGCGTCACCCGCAATGTCGACGACATGCTGGAAGCCTGGCGCAACCAGAAGGGTGAGAAGCCGCGGCTGGTCCACCGGCTCGACCGCGACACGTCGGGCGTGCTGGTTGTCGCCCGTACGAGACTGGCCGCCATGAAGCTGTCGGAAGCGTTCCGCGCCCGCGAAACGAAGAAGACCTACTGGGCGCTGGTCAAGGGCGTGCCGCCGAAGCGCGAGGACAAGATCTCGACCTGGCTGATCAAGGAGCCGACCGAGGATGGCGACCGCGTCCGGGTCGCAGCGCATGGTGAAAAAGGCGCCGACCATGCCGTGTCCTACTACCGCATCATCGAGCAGGCGGCGCAGACCATGACCTGGCTGGAGATGGAACCTTACACGGGCCGCACCCACCAGCTTCGCGTCCATGCCGCCTATATCGGCTGCCCGATCATCGGCGATCCGAAATATTTCGAGGCCGACACCAACTGGGATTTCCCCGGCGGTATCCAGAATCGCCTGCATCTGCATGCGCGCCGCATCATCATTCCGCATCCCGACAAGGGCGTCATCGACGTCACCGCGCCGATGCCGCCGCACATGCGCCAGAGCTGGAACCTGATCGGCTTCGACGACGCCAGCGCGGAGGATTGATCTTGAGCGGCGCCACTGACGCGCTCGATCGGCGCGACACAGTCGACATGGCCGCCGCCGCCATCATGGTCGGCCTGACCTTTTCCTGGGGCCTGAACTATGTCGCCGCCAAAATCTCCTATGCCGGCTACGATCCCGTCTTCCTGTCGATCGCACGCTCGATCATCGGCGGCTTCTGCGTCTTCCTCTGGTGCCGCTGGCGCGGCATCGCTCTGTTCAGGCGCGATGGCACATTGCTCGCCGGCATTGCCGTAGGCGTGCTTTTCGGCATCGAGTTCCTTTGCCTCTATGTCGGCCTGGAGCATACGACTGTTGCCCGCAACACGCTGCTGGTCAACTCAATGCCGTTCTGGATGCTGATTGGCGGTCACTTCCTGCTTGGCGAACAGATCACCATGCGCAAGTTCCTCGGCCTGCTGCTGGCTTTTGCCGGCCTCACCGCCGTCTTTTCCGACAAGCTTGGCGGCGGCGACATGCTGTTCGGCGATCTGCTCAGTCTTGGCTCCGGGTTCTTCTGGGCTTTGACCAATATCCTCATCAAGCGGTCGAAACTGGTCGTGGCGAGCGCCGAGAAGCTGCTGCTCTACCAACTCGCCGGCGCGGCGATCGTCGGCATATTGGTGCTGCCTCTCGCCGGCCCGCCGGTGCGCGATCCGTCCTTGTTGCCAACTTTGGCGCTGCTTTTCCAGGCGATCTATATCGTCGCCTTCACCTATGTCCTGTGGTTCTGGCTTCTGCGCCGCTATCCGGCCTCCGGCCTGTCCAGCTTTACCTTCCTGTCGCCGGTTTTCGGTGTCCTGTGCGGCGCGATCATCTTGAACGAGCCGCTGACCATTCGCATTTTTCTGGCACTTGGCTTGATTGCGGCGGGCCTGATCATCGTTAACCGGCCGGCGCGCAAGCCGACACCGGTGTGAGAGTGACTTTTCATGCGTGACATCCTCAACGACCTCGAAGCGGGCAAGTATCTTTCCGATCCGGATCCGGTCCGCCGCGCCCAGATTCAGATGAAGACGCCGCTGCCCAAGCGCTTCTACAAAACCGCTTCGGTTGTGCCGATAGAGGGAGGTTTTGCCGTGCATCTCGACGGCAAGCCGGTGCGCACGCCGGGCAAGGCGCTGCTGGCGCTGCCGACCGAGGCGGCGGCAGTGCTGGTTGCAGGCGAGTTCGCGGAACAGGGCGAGACGATCAATCCGGTGACGATGCCGGTGATGCGCCTGGTCAACACCACCATCGACGGCGTTGCCAACGATCCGCAGGCGGTGCTGGAAGACATACTGCGGTTTGCCTCATCGGATCTGCTCTGTTACCGCGCCGACGCTCCCCAAGGGCTGGTCGAGCGGCAGAACGAGCAGTGGGATCCGGTCATCGATTGGGCGCGCACGACATTGGGGGCTCGCTTCAACCTTGCCGAGGGCATCATCCATGTCGAGCAGCCACGCGAGACGATCGCCGTTCTGGGCAGTCATCTCAATCAGCGCGCCGAGCCGCTGCGGTTGGCCGCCATCCACCTCATGACCTCGCTGACGGGTTCGGCGCTGCTGGCGCTGGCGGTCGATTTCGGCGAGCTCGATGCCGAGACTGCCTGGGCCGCCGGCCATGTCGACGAGGACTGGCAGATCGAGCATTGGGGGCAGGACGCCGAAGCGGTCGCGCGCCGTGCCGCCCGCAAACGCGATATGATGGCTGCCGTCAGCCTTCTCGAGGCGCTCAAGGGTTGACCCTGCGGCGATTGCCGCACCGCACCTAATACCAAAGTCATAATCCCATCGTCGCTCTGCCGCCGGCGGGCGCTTTCTGTCATTTTTCCCGTGATGGCCCGGCATTTCCGAGTCCGCGTTCGGAGGAGAACGCTGACACTGGCGCCCGGCATCGAGGACAGCGTCTCACGGGAGGACAACTCAATGGCAATGGCATCGACCGCCGGCAGAACGAGCCGCGGCATGACTCGGGAAGAGAAGAAGGTCATCTTCGCTTCCTCACTCGGCACCGTTTTCGAATGGTACGATTTCTATCTCTACGGTTCATTGGCGGCCTTCATTGGCTCGACCTTTTTCAGTCCGACCATTCCGGAGGCGACGCGCAACATCTTCGCGCTGCTGGCTTTTGCCGCCGGTTTTCTCGTCCGCCCGTTCGGCGCCCTGGTGTTTGGCCGTATCGGTGACCTCGTCGGCCGCAAATATACCTTTCTCGTCACCATGACGATCATGGGTCTGTCGACCTTCCTGGTCGGCTTGCTGCCCGGTTATGCGACCTTGGGTATCGCGGCTCCGGTGATCCTGATCGTGCTACGCATGTTGCAGGGTTTGGCCCTCGGCGGCGAATATGGCGGTGCGGCGACCTATGTCGCTGAGCACGCGCCTGACGACCGTCGCGGCTTCTACACGTCGTGGATCCAGACGACGGCGACACTTGGCCTGTTCCTGTCGCTGATCGTCATTCTGATTGTTCAGGGCTCCTTGAGCAAGGAAACCTACGCCGCTTGGGGCTGGCGTATTCCGTTTATCGTCTCCTTCGTGCTGCTCGCCGTCTCGATCTGGATTCGACTGTCTCTCTCGGAGTCTCCGACCTTCCAGAAGATGAAGGACGAAGGTAAGGGCTCGAAGGCACCGCTTTCGGAAGCCTTCGGTCAGTGGAAGAACGCCAAGATCGCACTGCTGGCGCTGCTTGGCCTCACTGCTGGACAGGCCGTCGTCTGGTACAATGGCCAGTTCTACGCGCTGTTCTTCCTGCAGAACGTACTGAAAGTCGATGCGCAGTCGGTCAACATCATGATCGCGATCGCGTTGGCACTCGGCTCGATCTTCTTCGTCGTGTTCGGCTGGCTCTCCGACAAGATCGGCCGCAAGCCGATCATCATGGCTGGCCTTGCGCTCGCCATCGTCTGCACCTTCCCGTTGTTCAAGGCATTGACCTGGGCCGCCAATCCGGCACTCGCCAAGGCGCAGCTGAATACAAAGGCAACGGTCACGGCAGCACCCGGCGACTGCAAGTTCCAGTTCAACCCGGTCGGCACCGCCAAGTTCACGACGTCATGCGACATCGCGACTTCGTTCCTGACCAAGAACTCGGTTCCCTATGACGTGGTATCGACGGCGGCAGCCGGTACGGCTGCTACCGTCAAGATCGGCAACGAGACGGTGTCGTCCTACGACGCGGTCGCCGCTGGCGATCAGGCCAAGGCCAAGGACGCGGCCTTCGTCAAGGCGGTCAACATGTCGCTGCAGGACGGCGGGTATCCGCTGAAGCGTGCGGCGATCAAGGTAGCGGACCAGAAGCTCGACGCCTTCGTCGCGGCCAATCCTGAACTCAAGCTCGACGCGGCTGCCATTCGCGGCGGCGAAAAGACCGCGGTGCCGATCGATCAGGCGGTCAAGGACAAGTTGTTGACGTCGGAGGAGGCCGCCGGCGCGCCAGAGGTCACCGTCTACAACATACCGGGCGGCGGTGCCTTCGCCATGTTCGCCGATCCGGCCGCCGTGAACTGGCCGATGACGATCGGCATCCTGTTCATCCTGGTCCTGTTCGTGACCATGGTCTACGGGCCGATCGCGGCGATCCTGGTCGAGATGTTCCCGACCCGCATTCGTTACACCGGCATGTCGCTGCCCTATCATATCGGCAATGGCTGGTTCGGCGGTCTGTTGCCGGCAACAGTCTTCGCGCTCAGCGCCTACAAGGGCGATATCTACTATGGTCTGTGGTATCCGGTGGTGATCGCGGCGATGACGCTGATCATCGGCATGATCTTCGTCAAGGATACGCTTGGCACCGACCTACACGGCAAGGAATAGCCTAGCCGTCATCGGCCAAGAGAAAGCCCGGCGTGATCGCTCACGCCGGGCTTTTCCATGTCTGAGACCCGAAGAAGCGGATCAGCTCTTTGGCTGATTATCTTCCTCGATGGCCGCCTCGTGATACCAGCCGTCAAAATCGGCGTACGTGTAGCGCAACGAGGCGACCTCTGCCGCGAATTTCGCCTTTGCGCCTAAATTTGAGGCAGATTTGCGCGCTGCCAGAGGGAACATCAGAATTTTTGCCGACGGACGGGAGGGGACGACTTCCATGGGCGGTCTCCTTTCTTTTTCAGGAGCTTGTCGATTCAGCTTTCCTACAAGATAAGTCCTGCGATTCCTTTAGGCAATATGCCTACGAAAAGATCAGCAATTGCCTAATATTTATGCATAATTCGCGTTTGATTGATTTGGACCCAGTGCTGAGGCGGCTCAGCAAATTCGACGCGATATCCCTGCCATTTTGCCGCACCCGCCGAAGTCGGAGTGGCACATGAATTGCATTTTAGGGATCGGCAGCGCCGGCTGCCGACGGCAGACGCGTGTCGAGGCCGTTTGGTGTTCGGTGAACAAGCAACGAGAGGCTAGAATGACGAAATACAAGCTCGAGTACATTTGGCTCGATGGTTACACCCCGGTCCCCAACCTTCGCGGCAAGACGCAGATCAAGGAATTCGCGGAATTCCCGACGCTCGAACAGCTGCCGCTGTGGGGCTTCGACGGTTCCTCGACCATGCAGGCCGAAGGCCGCAGCTCCGAT
Organism: Mesorhizobium sp. 131-3-5; assembly: GCF_016756575.1. NCBI lineage: Bacteria > Pseudomonadati > Pseudomonadota > Alphaproteobacteria > Hyphomicrobiales > Phyllobacteriaceae > Mesorhizobium > Mesorhizobium sp. 131-3-5. The sequence continues at coordinate 4,535,477 of NZ_AP023254.1, read as the reverse complement.
TGCGTGTTGAAGCCTGTGGCGCTTTACCCGGATCCCGCCCGCACCAATGGCATTCTCGTCATGTGCGAGGTCATGATGCCCGATGGCGTCACCCCGCATGAATCGAACAGCCGCGCGACCATCCTCGACGACGAGGACGCCTGGTTCGGCTTCGAGCAGGAATATTTCTTCTACAAGGACGGTCGCCCGCTCGGCTTCCCGGAGAGCGGTTATCCCGCGCCGCAGGGTCCGTACTACACCGGCGTCGGCTACAAGAACGTCGGCGACGTCGCGCGCAAGATCGTCGAAGAGCATCTCGACCAGTGCCTTGCTGCCGGCATCAACCACGAAGGCATCAACGCCGAAGTGGCCAAGGGCCAGTGGGAATTCCAGATTTTCGGCAAGGGCTCCAAGAAGGCCGCCGACCAGATCTGGATGGCGCGCTACCTGCTCCTGCGTCTGACCGAGACTTACGGCATCGACATCGAGTTCCACTGCAAGCCGCTCGGCGACACCGACTGGAACGGCTCCGGCATGCACTGCAACTTCTCGACCAAGTTCATGCGCGAAGTCGGCGGCAAGGCCTATTTCGAAGCCCTGATGGCGCAGTTCGACAAGAACCTGATGGACCACATCGCCGTCTACGGTCCGGACAACGACAAGCGCCTGACCGGCAAGCACGAGACCGCGCCGTGGAACAAGTTCAGCTATGGCGTCGCCGACCGTGGCGCCTCGATCCGCGTGCCGCACTCCTTCGTCAAGAATGACTACAAGGGCTATCTGGAGGACCGTCGTCCGAACTCCCAGGGCGACCCCTACCAGATCGCCTCGCAGGTGCTGAAGACGATCTCGCAGGTTGCGACCGACGCTAAGGTCTCGGCCGCCGCCTGATTGTTTTCGCGGCGCGGATCGCAAGGTCTTCGCCGCGACCAGAACTCGACAACAAAAAGCCCTGGCGGAAACGCCAGGGCTTTTTCGTGTTTGCGAGGCGCGTCTGCCGTTCTCAACCGGCGACAGCCCCACGTGCCTTCAGCGCCGCCAGCACCTTGGCATGGCCGACGAACTTGCCGGATAGACGTCACCCGCCGACGCTCTGTCCTTGCGAGAATCCCGGCCTTCGCCGGGATTCTTTTTTGAAGTGCTGGCCGGCGAAGCGAATACCCCCAAAAAAAGTCAGGTTGAAAAGGCCAGGGCAAATCCGCCGGATGGAGAGGCTTTTGGCTGATGCTGCTTGCCGCCACTGGTGTCGTACGCTCTCGACTTCGTCGAAAAAGCCCGGAAAACGGCGTGTTCCGGCTCATCCGCATTCCAACGATCCCCAGTATAAGCCTCTGTTCATACATCGAAATCGGCGATTTATGCATTCGTCGGGCGAAGTTGACAGATCACGCTGCGGCATGCGTATTCGTGGCCATGGGGTTACGCCAAAGCGATGCTGTTCGAACGGGGCGGGGTTTCTTGAACGACGGCATTGGCGGGGGCGCCGGACGAGCGGGCATTGCAGCCTGAGGCAGTGCGCCGCTCGCTCCTGGCGTTCGATTGCGCGCTCGAAACTGCCACGCACCAGCCTTCATTTGCGATTTCCGCCGGCGGCCACGAAGCTGGCAAGTCGCGCCATCAAACGATGCTTTGGAACGAAATAGAGAGCGCTCGCGTGGCTGGCCACACGCCTCCATCGATGAGCATTGACGAACAGCAAAAGGCCCTTGAAGGCGGAAATCCTTCAAGGGCCTTTTCAACGCTGTCGGTACGGGTTCTTACACCGAATAGTACATGTCGTATTCGACCGGATGCGGGGTCATTTCGAAGCGCATCACCTCGGCCATCTTGAGTTCGATGTAGCTGTCGATCTGATCGTCGTCGAAGACGCCGCCGGCCTTCAGGAAGCCGCGGTCCTTGTCGAGGCTCTGGAGGGCTTCACGCAGCGAACCGCAGACGGTCGGGATCTTCTTCAGCTCCTTCGGCGGCAGGTCGTAGAGGTCCTTGTCCATCGGCTGGCCCGGATGGATCTTGTTCTTGATGCCGTCGAGGCCGGCCATCAGCATGGCGGCGAAGGCAAGGTAGGGGTTCGCGCCCGGATCGGGGAAGCGGACCTCGACGCGCTTGGCCTTCGGCGACGAGCCGAACGGGATGCGGCAGGAGGCCGAACGGTTGCGCGCGGAGTAGGCAAGCAGCACCGGCGCTTCATAGCCGGGCACCAGACGCTTGTAGGAGTTGGTCAGCGGGTTGGTGAACGCGTTGATCGCCTTGGCGTGCTTGATGATGCCGCCAATGTAGAACAGGCAGCTTTCCGACAAGCCGGCATATTCATTGCCGGCGAAGGTCGGCTTGCCGCCTTTCCAGATCGACTGGTGGACGTGCATGCCCGAGCCATTGTCGCCGAAGATGGGCTTCGGCATGAAGGTGGCCGTCTTGCCATAGGCGTTGGCGACCTGGTGCACGACATACTTGTAGATCAGCATCTTGTCGGCGTTGCGGACCAGCGTGTCGAACTTGATGCCGAGTTCGTGCTGCGCAGCCGCGACCTCGTGGTGATGCTTTTCGACGCGCACGCCCATTTCGGCGAGCACGGTCAGCATCTCGGAGCGCATGTCCTGCGCACTGTCGATCGGCGGCACCGGGAAATAGCCGCCCTTGATGCGCGGGCGGTGGCCGAGATTGCCGGTCTCGTAGTCGGTGTCGTCGTTGGACGGCAGTTCGGTGGAGTCGAGCTTGAAGCCGGTGTTGTAGGGATCGGCCTTGTACTTGACGTCATCGAACACGAAGAACTCGGCTTCCGGGCCGACGAAGATCTGGTCGCCGATGCCTTCCGACTTCATGTAGGCCTCGGCCTTCTTGGCCGTGCCGCGCGGGTCGCGGTTGTAGGATTCGCCCGAGACCGGGTCGAGGATGTCGCACAGGATGACCATGGTCGACTGGGCGAAGAACGGGTCCATGTGGACCGTATCCGGATCGGGCATCAGCACCATGTCGGACTCGTTGATGGCCTTCCAGCCGGCGATCGAGGAGCCGTCGAACATGACGCCATCGGCAAACATGTCTTCCTCGACCTCCACGACATCCATCGTCACGTGCTGCAGCTTGCCCTTCGGGTCGGTGAAGCGCAGGTCGACGAATTTCACGTCGTTGTCCTTGATCTGCTTCATGATGTCTTTGGCTGTCGTCATGTCATGTATCCCTGTTTGATGACGTTTTTTGATGGATGACGTTTCTTAGAAGGCTGGTCGCGTCAGACCGCGTCCATTCCGGTCTCACCGGTGCGGATGCGCACGACTTCCTCGATATTGGAGACGAAGATCTTGCCGTCGCCGATACGGCCGGTCTGGGCCGCCTTGCGGATGGCTTCGATGGCGCCTTCGACCGCGTCGTCGCCGAGCACGACCTCGATCTTCACCTTCGGCAGGAAATCGACGACATATTCGGCGCCACGATAGAGTTCGGTATGGCCTTTCTGACGTCCGAAGCCCTTGGCCTCGGTTACGGTGATGCCTTGCAGTCCGGCCTCCTGAAGCGCTTCCTTCACTTCGTCCAGCTTGAATGGCTTGATGATCGCTTCGATCTTTTTCATGTAAAAAGTGGCCTCCACTGCCAAAAAAACGGGTTGTGAACCCCCGCTTGCGCCTCCATCAAGCACGAACTGTGCCAGATAGCTGGATTCGAAGCGGTTTCATACGATTTCCAACCCATGCCGCACCGAGATGCAAATTCGCGTCATTCACTGCATCGGATGCGGCATGGCCTGCTGAAGCCTACACAGTCCCCATGCTTGCGTCCGCCTAATAATTAGGCGGAATGCTCATCTGGTGTGCGCTTTTTGCCTTGATGCCCGCCTTGGTGGCATGGCCGCAGTTGCTGATGCGCTCCTCTTTGTTTGCTTCGGCTCGAAAACTGGACAATGCTTGATCGAATGCGGATCGGCAATCCATGAGCGATGAACTTCTTACTTCCGCCGAAATGGGCGAGGCGGACCGGCTGACGATTGCCGCCGGGCCGGTCGACGGCATCGGCCTGATGTGCCGCGCCGGCGAAGCGGTCGCGGGCGAAGTTCTCAGGCGTTACCCCTCAGCGACCCATGTCCACGTGCTGTGTGGTCCCGGCAACAATGGTGGCGACGGCTATGTCGTCGCCCGTATCCTGGCTGACAGCGGCGTTGCCACCACGATCTGGGCGTCCGGTGCGCCGAGGCCGCGAAGCGACGCAGCACTTGCCGCGGCACAGTGCCCGATCGCGTCCCGGCCACTGTCCGGGTTCGAAGCCGAGCCTGGCTCGATCGTGGTCGATGCGCTTTACGGCGCAGGGCTGTCTAAACCGCTGTCCGGCGATGCCGCCAGGGCGGTGGCTGTCGCCACCGATAGGCGTTTGCCGGTTGTCGCGGTCGATCTGCCCTCGGGCGTTTCCGGCGACAGCGGCGGAGTTTTGGGCGTGGCATTTACCGCCGCCGTCACCGTGACCTTCGCGCGCAAGAAGCCAGGCCACCTGCTGCTGCCTGGCCGTGAGCGATGCGGCGAGATCGTGCTCGCCGATATCGGCATCGGCGACGACATCATCGCACGGCTCCAGCCCCGGACGTTCGAGAACAGGCAAGTGCATTGGCTGCGCGATTTCCCGGTGCCGGCTGTCGATGCGCACAAGTACAAGCGCGGCCATGTAGGCGTCTTTTCCGGCGGGCCGAGCGCTACCGGGGCGGCGCGGCTGTCGGCGCTTGCCGCGGCTCGAAGCGGGGCAGGGGCGGTGACCGTGCTGTCGCCGGGCAACGCCATGCAGGTCAATGCCGGCCATCTGACCTCGATCATGCTGCGCAAGACCGATGATGTCGCGGACATCCGGGAATTTGTCGGCGAACGCCGGCCTTCGGCCTTCATCCTTGGCCCGGGCTTCGGCGTTGGTGACAAAACGCAAAGCTTTGGGCTGGCGCTCCTCGCCTCCGGACAAGCTCAGGATGCCGCCACACAGGTTGATGGCCTTGTGTTCGACGCCGACGCGATCACCGCGTTTCGCGAGGCGCCGGAAATCTTGTTCGAAGCGGCGCGCCGGCCGAATGCACCGGCCCTGGTGATGACCCCGCACGAAGGGGAGTTCGCCAGGCTGTTTCCTGATATCGCCGATGACAATGCCTCGTCCAAGCTCGACAAGGCGCGCGCGGCGGCCGCACGTGCCAATGCCGTTATCGTCTACAAGGGCGCCGACACGGTGATCGCCGCGCCCGACGGCCGGGCGGCGATCAATTCCAATGGCGCGGCGTGGCTTGCCACTGCCGGGTCTGGCGACGTGCTGTCCGGCATATCAGCCGGTCTGCTGGCGCAAGCCATGCCGGCGTTCGAAGCGGCCTGCGCGGCGGTGTGGATCCATGCCGAGGCCGGCAGCCGGTTCGGTGCGGGGCTGATTGCCGAGGATCTGCCGCTGGCGCTGGTGCCGGTACTGCGCGAACTGGTCGAAGCACGTCGCAAGGTGCCCGTCGAATGAGGCGTTTCGCGCTCGCCGTCGCGGCCGTCATCGCGCTGTTCGCATCGCATGGCGTGCGCGCCGAACAGCCGGTGACCATCGTCGACGATCCGGCGGTGCTCGCCGCCCTCGATGCCGGGGGTTTTGGCTTCGCCGGCATTTTCGCCGTCGATGGCGAGGACAACCTGAAGACACTCTATGACAGGGCGCCGGCCTATCATGCGATCGTCGATACGGCGGCATCAGACATTGCCACGCTGCGCGCCGAGATGAAGGCCGGCGGGCGCACGCTCTACGAGGTGACCGACGCCAATGTCGGCCGCATCATGGATATGCGCTGGCTGAAGACGGAGGCGGCGCGCTTCCGGCTGGTCGGCGTCGTCAACCGGCTCGACCGGCGTGATTTCGCTGCCCTGGAAGGTGACAAGAGCTGCGGCGAGGTGCGCTTCATCTATCGCCTGGCCTACAGTTTCAAGAAGGACGGCAAGGTCCTGGCCTCGCGGCTGCCGTTCAACTTCAACGCCGTCTACCGTGCGGCACCCGATGCCGACGGCGGCTGCGTCGGCGTTGCCGGGCGCTGGACGCCGCAACTCGATGAGAGCGTCGATGCCGGCTGGCTGACCGGCGGGCCGCTGGAGCGGGCCGGGCTGACCTTCAAGCAGCTTGAACTCAATGCGCAGGTCGTGCGCTTTCCCTCCGGCCAGGAGACCGAATTCGGCGGGCAGGCCGCCTATCTCATGCGGATATTCGGCATCGATGGCGCCGCCGTCAGTGAGAAGCCGCTGGAGAACACGCCGGACACCCCGCGGCTCTCGCAAGACGCAGCGCTCAAGAAAAAGCTCGCCGATTATGTCAGCGCCAATGTCGGGGCGGTCGATCTCGGCGTCTACGAACTCCCCAGCGAATTCCTGGCGAAGAAGGTCATCTCATGGTCGACCTTTGGCAGCGCGAGACAGGCCAACCATCCGTTCACGCCGCTTTTCAAGCCCACGGATTTCGCCGGCCTGGACTATGCGGCGCTGAAGCTGGTGCGCACACCGGAGGCACTGGTCGACCGGCTGGACAATGGCGCCTGCCAGGGCTGCCACCAGGCCGGTTCCACGGCCGGCTTCCACTTCATCGGCCTCGACGACAGGACGACATCGCCGCTCAATCGCATCGAGGTCGGTATCTCGCCGCATCTGCATGCCGAGGTCCCCCGGCGCCAGGTCTGGCTGCGCGCAACGCAAGAAGGCAAGGAGCCGAACCGGTACCGGCCGCTGTCCTTCGCGCCGCCAGCCACATGGAGCGATGCCGGCGAAATCGACTACGCGCCGGCAGAAATGGCGATGCCGTGCCTGATGCCGGACGATGCCAAGCGTTTCGGAGCGACCTGGCAATGCGGTGGCGGTACGGTCTGCACGCCGCTGGTGGCCGCGTCTGGCGTGCGCACCACTCTGGCGCAGTGTCTGTTGCCCAAGGACAGCGAAAGGATGTTCTCCGGCCATCCCTGCCTGAACGGGTCGATCGCCAGCAACCCGTCGCAGCCTTTCAACGATCGCTACAAAATTACCGGCCAGTTCGCCGCCTTCGCGCCGGGGATTTCGCGGACCGCCTATACCTGCCGGCCGCCCAAGATCGGCGTGCCGGCGGGCATTGCCTATCGCGCCTGTCACGACAAGGATCGCAGCTTCGCCGCCTTCAAGAAGGGCAAGCCGATGCCGAACGAAATCTGCGGGCTGGTCGGCGGCAAGAAATTCGACACGTGCGTGGCGACCAACAATTTCGACCAGTGCCTTGGCGGTGCGGTCAATCGCGGCAACCGGCCGGCTTGCTCGGCCGATCATTTCTGCCGCGAGGACTATATGTGCCAGTCTCTGCCGCCGGACATGCCGGGTGTCGCCAATATCAAGGGCATCGGCTTCTGCTCGCCGACCTATTTCATCTTCCAGATGCGCATCGACAACCACGCGACACCCTGGGCGAGCGCTACCAGCATGCCCAGGGACGCTGGGTTCGGCGCGACTGAGGAGGAATGAGCGGCTACTGCTTCCCGGTAAACGCCCTTCGGCGGCTTACAACGGGATGTTGTCGTGCTTCTTCCAGGGGTTCTGCATGTCCTTGTTGCGCAGCATCCGCAGCGCCCGGGCGATGCGGCGGCGGGTCGAGTGCGGCATGATCACCTCGTCGACATAGCCACGCTCGGCGGCGACGAAGGGCGACAGGAAGCGATCCTCGTAAGTCTTTGTATGGGCCGCGATCTTGTCCGCGTCGCCAATGTCCTTGCGGTAGATGATCTCGACCGCGCCTCTCGCGCCCATCACCGCGATCTGCGCCGTCGGCCAGGCATAGTTCATGTCGCCGCGCAGATGCTTTGACGCCATCACGTCATAGGCGCCGCCATAGGCCTTTCTGGTGATGACGGTGATCTTCGGCACGGTCGCCTCGGCATAGGCGAAGAGCAGCTTGGCGCCGTGCTTGATCAGCCCGCCATATTCTTGCGCGGTGCCGGGCAGGAAGCCTGGAACATCGACGAAGGTGACGATCGGGATCGAAAAACAGTCGCAGAAGCGCACGAAGCGCGCCGCCTTGCGGCTGGCGTCGGAATCGAGCACGCCGGCCAGCACCATTGGCTGGTTGGCGACGAAGCCGACGGTGCGGCCCTCGACGCGCCCGAAGCCGGTCACGATGTTCCTGGCGAAACTCTGCTGGATTTCGAAGAAGTCACCCTCGTCGGCGACCTTCAGGATCAGCTCCTTGATGTCATAGGGCTTGTTGGCGTTGTCGGGAATCAGCCGATCGAGCGACAAATCGTGGTCGGTGACCGACTGGTAGCATTCGATCTCGGGAATCTCCGATGTGTTCGAGGCAGGCAGGAGATCGACCAGCCGGCGCATCTGTAGCAGCGCCTCGACGTCGTTGTCGTAGGCGCCGTCGGCGATGGAGGATTTGGTCGTGTGCACCGAGGCGCCGCCGAGGCTCTCGGCCGTCACCGTCTCATTGGTGACGGTCTTCACCACATCCGGGCCGGTGACGAACATGTAGGAGGTGTCGCGCACCATGAAGATGAAGTCGGTCATTGCGGGCGAATAGACGTCGCCGCCGGCGCATGGACCCATGATCACGGAAATCTGCGGAATGACGCCGGAGGCCAGCACGTTGCGCTGGAAGATTTCGGCATAGCCGCCGAGCGCCGCAACGCCCTCCTGGATGCGCGCGCCGCCGGCATCGTAAAGCCCGATGATCGGCGCGCGGTTGCGCAGCGCCATCTCCTGCACCTTGATGACCTTTTCGGCATGCGCTTCCGACAGCGAGCCGCCGAATACGGTGAAATCCTTGGCGAAGAGGTAGACCGGACGACCGTTGACCGTGCCCCAGCCGGTGACGACGCCATCGCCGGCGATCTTGGTCTTCTCCATGCCGAAATCGGTCGAGCGGTGTTCGACATACATGTCAAACTCCTCGAACGAGCCTTCGTCGAGGAACACCTCGATGCGTTCGCGCGCGGTGAGCTTGCCCTTTTTGTGCTGGGCGTCGATGCGCGCCTTGCCGCCACCCATGCGGGCGATCTCGCGCCGGCGCTCGAGTTCCTTCAGCACGTCCTTCATCGCTCGGTCCCCCATGCGCGGTACTTCTTGGCAGGCATTCGCCAGATATGGCAGAATAAGCCTATGAAGAACAACGTAGAAATATCCGAGGATTTGAACCGCCGGATTGATATGCTCACGTCCCGCTCGACACTGACACGTGATCAGATCATTGAGGATGCGCTGTCCCATGGACGTTCGCTGGCGTGGCAAGAAAAATGGGTCGCAGGCGTTCAGGCGGGAATAGAGGGCGCCGACCGTGGCGACTTCGCCAATGAGGAAGAGATCGCGACCGTTCTCAACAAGTACATTCAGGCATCAGCCTCTGTGTGAATTGTCTGGACCCGACACTATCTGATCGAGCTAACGTCAATCGGCGACTACATTGGCCAACATAACCCGCGGGCAGCTGCCCGGATCGTCAGTGAGATCCATTCAAAGACCCCCCGGCTGTTATCCGCCAACCCGTTCATCGGACGAGTTGGGGAGATCAAGGGCACGCGTGAACTGGTGATTCCCGGCACACCCTACATCGTCGCCTATCGGGTCACGGACACTCAGATAGAAATTCTGTTTGTGCAACATGGCGCCAGGAAGTGGCCGGATGAGGTCTGAGCAAACATTTCGGACTGCTCTCTAGCCGGCTTTTGCTGCGCTGCAACATTACGCCCCTTGCATTCCGGGGCGAACTCAGCCATATGCAGCCCATAGGCGCTTGGGCCGGGAGATTCCGGCCTTCTCGACAAATGAGACTGGTTGCGTCTGTTTTCCCTCTTTCCGGCAAATCGGCAAGGCGGCGAAAAAGCCCCGTGGCATGATGCCTGCGGGCACGACAGCGCAGCCGAGTGGACGCACACGTCCGCCCGCCTTGTCGTTTCATATCAAATTTTTCGACGGCAGGTTGCGCCCTGCCGCCATTGATGTTTGCGGCAAAGAAGCCGCGTGAAAGAAGATTATTTTGACCAACGAAAACACATTGCCCGGCAACGATACCGCGGAACTCTCCGGTTTCGCAGCGCTGGGAATCACGGGTGCGCTGCTCAAGGCCACCCACAATGCCGGATTCACCGAACCGAAGCCGATCCAGATGCAGGCAATCCCGCCGCAGCTGGAAGGCCGTGACATTTTCGGCATCGCGCAGACGGGCTCCGGCAAGACCGCGGCCTTTGCGCTGCCTATCCTGTCGAAGATCATCGCGCTCGGCACCAAGCGGCGCGCCAAGACGACCCGCGCGCTCATCCTGGCGCCGACCCGCGAGCTCGCCGTGCAGATCGAGGACACCATCAAGATCCTCGCCAAGGGCGCGCATGTCTCGACGGCACTCGTGCTGGGCGGCGTCTCGCGCTTCAGCCAGGTGAAGAAGGTTGCTCCCGGCGTCGACATCCTCATTGCCACGCCCGGCCGATTGACCGACCTGGTGCGCGAGGGCGACCTCATCCTCTCCGACACCAAATGGCTGGTGCTGGACGAGGGCGACCGCATGCTCGACATGGGCTTCATCAACGACGTCAAGCGCATCGCCAAGGCGACCGCGCCTGACCGCCAGACGGCGCTGTTCTCGGCCACCATGCCGGACGAGATCGCCGAACTGGCCAAGGGTCTTCTGAAGAACCCGGTCCGTATCGAAGTCTCGCCGCAAAGCACCGCGGCGGCCGAGATTGTCCAGGGCGTCGTCTTCGCCCGCACCAAGCAGAAGCGCCAGGTTCTGTCGACGATGCTCGCTGACGAGGCGATGAAGTCCGTCATCATCTTTTCGCGCACCAAGCATGGCGCCGACCGGGTGACCAAGGACCTCGAGCGCGATGGCTTCAAGGCGGCCGTCATCCATGGCAACAAGTCGCAGAATGCCCGTCAGAAGGCGCTGAACGATTTTCGCGATGGATCGGTCCGCATTCTGGTCGCGACCGACATCGCGGCGCGCGGCATCGACGTCCCCGGCATCAGCCATGTCGTGAATTTCGACCTGCCGGATGAGGCGGAAAGCTACGTCCACCGCATCGGCCGCACCGGCCGCAACGGCATGGACGGCATCGCGATCACGCTTTGCGATCCTTCTGAGAACAGCAAGCTGCGCCAGGTCGAGCGCATCATCCGCACCAAACTGCCGATCGTCGCCGACCATCTCGGCAGCCCCGATCCGCAGCGCAATCCGGCTGAAAAGAACGAGCGCTTCGAGCCCGCCAATGATCGCAACGACCGCAATGGCCGTCGTGACGGCCGGCGGCCGGGCGGCGAAAACAAGGGCAACGGCTTTGGCAAGAAGCGGTTCGGCGACAAGCCGGCCTTTGCCGGTGAGCGCAAGCCGGAAGGCGCCAAGCCCTTCAAGGGCAACAACAAGCGCCGTTTCGGCGGCAAGCGTCCGGCAGCGCGGGCTGCTTAACCAAGCCTCGTCGCGGTCGGCCAAGTCTTAGCGCTTGGCTGGTTGCCTGACCGATTAGAGAAAGGGCGGCCGAAGCGATGCTTCGGCCGCCCTTTCCGTCTGCGCACCTACTTCGCCACCGCCTCGACCCAGACGGCAATCCGTTGCGCGAGAAATGCCGTGGTCGATGGCGACAGCACGTCGCCGGCAATGACATGGTTGTCCGGGTCGCCGGTGTCGTCGACCGGCACCAGCTCGTGCGGTGCGCCCCAGCGCCCTGCGATTTCGCGGGTGCGGTCTGGCCGCACCACTTTGTCCGAATCCGAGAAGATGAACAAAGCCGGGATATCAGCCTTCTCCACCGGCGCCCTGTAGGCGAGTTCCGTCAACGCTTGCATCGGCAGCGTCGCGGCAACCGGATATTTGATGGTCCAGAACTTCTCGTGCAGCGCGTTGCGCGCCACAAAACTGCGCTCCTTGCCGATCACGAGTTCGGCGATCTGTTTGCCCCAGGGCATGGTCAGGATCTCGGCGCCGGATGCCTTCACACCGAAATTGGGCGAGATGAATGCAATGGCAGCCACCCCATTCGATGCCGCGGGCTGCGTAGCCGCCCATGCCGCCAGCGAGCCGCCGGTCGAGGTCGAGATGACGATCACCTTGTCGCCGATGGCGCGGCCGATGGCGAGCGCTTCCTCATAGTCGTTGATCCAGGCATTGACGCTGCCTTGCGTCATCGCCGCGCCGTCCTGCCCGTGACCGGTCAGGCGGGTGTAGAAGAGATTTGCGTCGAGCAGGTCGGCCACGTCGTCGGGCAGGGGGCGGACCTCGCCCTTCGAAGCCGAGAAACCGTGGATGTAGACGATCGACAGCGGCGTCTTGGCATGCACCATGGGATTGGCCCAGACGATCTCCTTCTCCAGCCCGTCGCGGATACCGGGCACGGCTGCCTCCACCTTTGCCACATAGGCCTGCGGATCGTCACCGACGACGGAAGGATCGAAGCGGATCGTGGTGTCGACGGGAACGCGCGGACCGAGGACGAAGGCCAATGCAAGGACGGCGACCAGGGCCAGCACAGCAAGCACGATCCGTCGCCCCATCGCAGACTCCACGCAACAACAACAAACCTATGGTGGTGGCCATGAACAGGCAACGGCCGTTCAGGCAGCCACACCACCAATCCTGTGGGCATCCTATTCGTTGGGTGGCTTGCGCTCGTAATGCAGCGGCCTTGCCTTCCAACTGGTCATCAAGATGATCACCCATCGGCTTATCGGCCTCGGCAACATGGCGAGAAATTTCAGCGGCCAGCTCGTGCGGTAAGGAAACGTGGTTTCGAAGCCGCCGGATTTGATGGCCTTCACCATGCGGCGTGTTGCCCGGGTGACCGGCATCAGGCCTGGCATTGGCAGCATATTCTTTTCGGTCAGCGGCGTGTCGACAAAACCGGGGTTTATCACCTGGACGCGGATGTTCATCTTGTCGAAATCATACTTCAGTGACTCGGCCAGGATGTTGATCGCCGCCTTGGTGCCACCATAGGCGGCCGTGGTTGGCCAGCCGAAATAGGCGGTGACCGATCCGACCAGCACGACGTGGCCGCGCGACCGCACGCGCATATACTCCACGACCGGCACCAGGCCGTTGATGATGCCGAAATAGTTGACCTCGAAGGACCGGCGAAAGTCCTTGACGACCAGAGCCTCTCCAGGCGTCGAAATGTAGTTTCCGGCATTGAAGACGGCGAGCACGATGGGGCCGAGTTCGCTCTCGATCGCGGCCACCGTTCTTGCCATGCGCGGCTCATCCGTGACGTCACAGGGAAAGGCGGTGACGCTGCCCGGCATCTGCGCGGTCTCGACGATGAGCGTGTCGATCGGATCATCGTCCAGTGCCGTTACGGCCACCGTATAGCCCCGTGACGCCAGATCCCTGGCCAGCGAGCGGCCGATGCCGCTGCTGCCGCCCGTGACCCAGGCGACGCCGTGTTCCGGATCGGCCCGATAGAGTGTCATGTTGCGCCTTGCCGAGTTGTTGGTGCCTTGCTCTAGCGGTCAGGAAATCGAATGAAAAGAGTGCTTTTCGACCACGTGTGCAAATGAACTTTGGGATATCGAGCAGGCTGCAAGGGGTGTAGACGCACAGCAGTGCCGGAAATGCGACTGGACCAGGTGAATTCTTGCCTTGAAACCGAAGCTTCGGGTTTCTAGGGTTTCGGCGCATGCACACAAGGAATCTTGAATGCCCCGTTCTGTGATCGACGTGATCGGCAACACGCCTCTGATCCGCCTTAACAAAGCGTCCGAAGAAACCGGCTGCGAGATCCTGGGCAAGGCCGAATTCATGAATCCGGGGCAATCGGTCAAGGATCGCGCCGGCCTTTTCATCATCCGCGACGCCGAACGGCGCGGCCTGTTGAAGCCGGGCGGCGTCATCGTCGAGGGAACGGCAGGCAATACGGGCATCGGGCTGACGCTGGTCGCCAAGGCGCTGGGTTATCGCACGGTCATCGTCATTCCCGATACGCAGAGCCAGGAGAAGAAGGACACGATCCGGTTGCTCGGCGCCGAGCTGATCGAGGTGCCGGCCGTGCCCTACAAGAACCCCAACAATTACGTGAAACTGTCGGGACGGCTGGCCGAGCAGATGGCGAGGACCGAGCCCAACGGCGCCATCTGGGCCAACCAGTTCGACAACGTCGCCAACCGCGATGGGCATATCCGCACCACTGCGGAAGAAATCTGGGCCCAGACCGGCGGCAAGGTTGACGGTTTCGTCTCGGCGGTGGGTTCCGGCGGCACGCTGGCCGGCGTCGCTTTCGGGCTGAAGGCCAAGAACAAGGATGTGAAAATCGCGCTTGCCGACCCGCTTGGCGCCGCGCTCTACAGTTTCTACACCAGCGGCGAATTGAAGTCCGAAGGCAGTTCGATCACCGAAGGCATCGGGCAAGGGCGTATTACCGCCAATCTCGAAGGGTTCACGCCGGATTTCTCGTTCCAGATCAAGGACGAGGACGCGCTGCCGATCGTCTTCGACCTGATCCAGGAAGAAGGCCTGTGCGTCGGCGGCTCGACCGGCATCAACATTGCCGGCGCCATCCGGCTTGCCAGGGAATTGGGCCCCGGCCACACCATCGTGACCATTCTTTGCGACTACGGCACGCGCTACCAGTCGAAGCTGTTCAATCCGGAATTCCTGCGCGAGAAGAATCTCCCGGTGCCGGGCTGGATGGAACTGCAGAGCAAGATTTCGGTGCCTTTCGAAAAGGTCGCATGATGGCGCACAAGACGGAAGCGCTGTTTCGCGACGATGCCTATCTCGCCATGGCGGATGCGGCGGTTGCTGCCGTCAATGATCGTGGCGGCATCATTTTCGATCGGACGATCTTCTACGCCACCTCGGGTGGCCAGCCGGGCGATACCGGCTATCTCGAACGTGCCGACGGCAGCCGCATCGTCATTGCCGCCACCATCACAGGTGAGGCCAAGGACGAGATCATCCACGTGCCGGCGCCGGAGCAGGCGGCCCTGGCGGTTGGCGAGAAGGTCAAACTCGCGATAGACTGGGAACGTCGGCACCTGTTGATGCGCATGCACGCGGCTTGCCATCTGCTTACGGTCGTTTGCCCGTTTCCGATCACCGGTGCGGCGGTTTCCGAGGACGATAGCCGGGTCGATTTCGACATTCCGGACGCCAGCTTCTCGAAGGAAGAGGTCACCGCGAGCCTGATGGATCTGGTGCGCGCCGATCATCCGATTTTCACCAGGCTGATCAGCGACGAGGAACTCGCCGCGAACCCAGGCCTGGTCAAGTCGAAGAACGTCCGGCCGCCGGTCGGCAGCGGCAAGATCCGCCTGGTCTGCATTGGTGAGAATGGCGCGGTCGATAGCCAGCCCTGTGGTGGCACGCACGTGAAAAGCACCGGCGAAATCGGTGAAATCCACATCGGCAAGATCGAAAAGAAGGGCCGTGAGAACAGGCGCTTCCGCATCCGTTTCGGCCCGATGCCGGCCGCCTGACACGCAACCTTGCCTTACCCGGAACAGAGAGAACCAGAATGGCCGAAGACAGTCCTTTCACCGTCGATGCGGACTGGCTGCAGGCGCGCCTGGGCGAGCCCGGCCTGACCATCGTGGACGCGTCCTGGTACCTGCCGGCGCAGAAGCGCGGCGCGCGCGCCGAATATAATGCCGCCCACATTCCAGGCGCCCGCTTCCTGGATCAGGACGCGGTGTCGGATCCCGACGCTGCCTTGCCGCACACGCTGCCTTCGCCTCAGCATTTCGCGCAATATGTCGGTGCGATGGGCGTGTCCGCCGATGACACCATTGTCGTCTATGATGGTCCGGGTTTCTTCTCGGCACCCCGGGCATGGTGGATGTTCCGCATCATGGGTGTTTTCCAGACCTATATTCTGGATGGCGGTTTCGACGCTTGGAAGGCGGCCGGCCGCCCGGTAACGTCCGAGCCGACGAAGATCGCGCCAAGCGTGTTCCATGCCGACTTCGACGCCGGCCGCGTCGCCAGCCTCGCCGACATGCGCCGGATCGTCGAGACCGGCGCCAGCCAGATTGCCGATGCCCGTGGATCCGGCCGCTTCACCGGCGTCGAGCCCGAGCCGCGCGCGGGGATCCGCTCCGGCCATATGCCGGGCGCACGCAACGTGCCGTACTCCGCACTGTCGGAAAACGGCATGCTGTTGTCGAAGGACCGTTTGCGCAAGGTGATCGAGGACGCCGGCATCGACCTGTCGAAGCCCGTCATCACATCTTGCGGCTCCGGTGTCACCGCCGCGGTGGTTACGCTCGCGCTGGAGACGCTTGGCCACACCGACAACAGGCTTTATGACGGCTCATGGACGGAATGGGGCGGGCTCTCCGACACGCCTGTCGTGACCGGCCCCGCGACGGCCGGCCCCGCTAAGGCCGGCCCCGCCAAGGCCAGCAAGGAATGAACGCGATGGAAAACGGTGTGCTGCAGGACATTGAAGTCACGGTGACTTTTCTCGAAATGCATGCCCCTCCTGCGGTCTCCCCGCCAGTGCCCTACAACCGCCAGGTCGCGCTGTTGAAGACCAAGGACATCCCCTTGCATTTCTATCGCTATTTGATGGACCGGGTCGGGCGCAAATGGCATTGGGTGAATGTTCTCAGGCTGGACGATGAGGAGCTTTCGGCCGGCATCCACCGCGAGGACCGTGACATCAGGGTGCTCTACCTCGACGGCGCGCCAGCCGGCTTCTTTGACCTCAAGCCGCATCTGCCTGATGAAGTCGAACTCGCCTATTTCGGCATGATGGAACATGCCACCGGGCAAGGCATTGGCCGCTGGTTCCTGGGTTCGGCGATTTCAGCCGCCTGGTCGTATGGGCCAAAACGGGTGACGGTGCAGACCTGCACGCTGGACCATCCGGCAGCTCTGCCGCTCTACCAGAAGCTCGGCTTCAAGCCGGTCGCGCAGAAGAAGGAGGTCGTGCATCCGCTGCCTTTCGCCGAGCGCTCGGCCAGCGTCATGCGGCCCTGATTTCAGCTGGAATCCGACATCGGCCGGAACCTGAACCGGCCGTTCATCGGCGCTTCAGCCTGCCTTTGGCATCTTGCCCGCATCATCAATGCGGCTGAGGCCGAAGGAGGATAGACATGCTGACACGCCGTACACTTGTCGTCGCGCTGATCGCAGCGATCGCCATGCCGAGCGTTGCCGCCGCCCAGGCGACGACGCCTTCGGCCGCGACGATCGAGCGCAAGCTCGAGGCGACGCCCCGGGTGAAGTTGCGGCCGAACGAGCGTGTCACCATCCGCGAATTCAAGCGCCGGCCGGATTTGCGCCGCATGGCGCGCTCGATCGACATCCAGTCGATCAATTTCGCTTTTGGCTCGGCCGCTATTTCCAGTTCGCAATACGACAAGATCGAGAATATCGCCGACGCGCTGCAGCGCATCCTGCGCCGCGATCCCGGCGCCCGCGTGCTGATCGAAGGGCATACCGATGCCGTCGGTTCCTTCCAGTCGAACCAGATCCTGTCCGAACAACGGGCCGCTTCGTTGAAACGCACGCTGGTGCGCGAATTCGGCGTGCCCGGCTATGCCCTGGAAACCGTTGGCTACGGCGAGGAGTTCCTGCTCGTGCCGACGCAGAACGAAAACTGGCGGAATCGCAGGGTGACATTGCGACGCTTCGACGATTTCATTCGGTGAACCAGGGTTCGGTCAACTTTAATGAGCTGGCGTATTTTAATTGGCTGGCGCTATCGATGATGCTTTTGATCTATGGGAGGGACCGACATCGGATCGGTCCCTCTATGCCTTGGCAAGAATCGGGTGGGAAGCATTGGCCCGACCACATATTTTTCCGGTCAGCAAACCGGAGGTTTTCACCATGGCCATTCAGTTCAAAGCGCTACCCAGCGAACAAGTCAGGACGCTGCAACGCGGCGGTCCCGATGCTTACGGCCAGACGCCAGAGCTGAGGATTTCCGACGGCGACGGCATGCCTTGCCGCCATTGCCTGAAGAACATCGCCGCCGGCGATGCCTATCTCATTCTTGCCTACCGCCCCTTTCCGGAGCTTCAGCCCTATGCCGAAACCGGGCCGATCTTTCTGCATGCGGTAGAGTGCGAGCGTGCGGCCGAGACCGAATTGCTTCCCGAGGTCCTCGAAAGCCCGGACTACATCGTGCGCGGCTATGGCAGGGATGATCGAATCGTCTACGGCAGTGGCGGGGTCATTCCTACCGACGCAATTGCGGCACGGGCCGAGACCTTGTTCGAGCGCGATGACATCGCCTACGTGCATGTCCGTTCGGCGCGTAACAACTGCTACCAGTGCCGGATTGAGCGAGCCTGAAACGCAAAGGATTGCGCCCAGGAAGCCTGTCGTACTCCCGTCGCATAGGTCGGATAGAACGCGAGTGTCGATAGATTGGCCGACCGCGGATGAACCGGCGGCGATCTCGATATCGAGGAAGCGGGGCTTTGGCTCCGCTTTTTTGTTGCCTTGGGTTCTGCGCAAAAGCCTTCGACGCAAAAAAGAGCCCGCCGGCTAGGCCGGCGGGCCGCAACTTTAGCCTGGAGGGCTTTTAGTTGAACTTGTACTTCGCGCCGATGCGCACGGTCTGGAACGAAGCTTTGTCGGTGAGTGTACCATCCGGTGCGCCAAATTCCGACGAGAAGTCCTTCTCGGCGAATTGCGAATAGCGATATTCGAGGCCGACCGTCACATTGTTGGAGACAGCTGTTTCGAGGCCGCCACCCACCGTGAAGCCGCTCTTGCTCCAATCGATGATATCGCCGACCGGGTCCGAAGCGTGCAGATCGAAATGCTGGTAGCTGTAGCCGCCGATGACATAGGCAAGGGTCGATTCGTTGACCTTGGCGCCAACGCGGGCCAAAGCATCGAAGCCATAATCGTTGTCGAGCTTGATCGAGCCGCCAGGGATGTCGAGTTTGGAGCGAATTCCAGAATAGCTGCCATCGAGCTGTACACCGGCAACCCAGCTGCCGAAATCGTAGTCATAACCAATGCTGGCTTCGCCGAGCACGCCTTCGCTGCCAATGCCATTGAGATCAAGAGCGCCGCCGCCGCCAAGGTCGACGCCAAGGTCGTGAACCGCCGTGCCGGCGCCAAGCGCACCACCAACATAGAAGCCGGTCCAGTTGTAGGTCGGGGCCGCAAATGAGGCGCCGCCACCGCTCTGAGCGCCGAAGCGATAGTTGGCGGCGATATGGAAGGTGTGGGTGGACGGCTCGACGTTCAGAGCACCTCCGCCAAAATCAATAACCGACTTGTCACCATAGTTCGCGTAGCGATACTCGGTCTTCAACGTCCAGTTACCGCGCAGCGCGGTTTCCATGCCCACGCCTAGAACATAGCCACCACGATTCTCGGTGAATTCGAGCCCATCGGCATCTCCAGACCCGTCCAGCTTGAAATGCTGCCAGCTATAGCCGCCTAGCACATAGCCGAGCGTGCTTGGATTGAGGACGTAGCCAGCGCGAAGGCCAACGTCGAAGCCGTAGGCATTGGTCAGGTCGATATCGGCGTCCGGAATGCTGATCGACGGGCCGATATTGCCGATATTGGCATCGATAAAGCCGCCGAGCAGGAAACGTTCATTGACCATATAGTCGTAGCCAGCGGTCAGTTCGCCGAAGACGCCATTGCCGCCGATTCCGTTGAAGTCGACAATCGGCGCCACGCTGAACTTGTGCACACTGGCGCCAAATCCGCCACCGATGCCGACATAAGCACCGCTCCAGTTGAAACCGGACGCCTCGACCGGCTGCACCACATCAGCCGCATGCGCGACCGACATCAAAGCCACTGCAGAAACGGCACCCAAAAGGACAGATTTCGCAGAAACGCGAAGAAACATAGCCCAACCCCTAATCAATAAACCCACCGCGTCTCTAGCAGGGAGTCGGTCAGACCAGGAATGACAAATATGCAACAGTTTTAGGCAAACCAAAACCTGCCGTTGGTACTGTTCTGCCCAGTAACCAGGCCGCTGCCCTGGATCGGCCAATATAAAGCCCGCCGGCGTGGACCGGCGGGCAACAATAGCAAGTTGACTTTTTCTGGGTGTATCAGGCGGCCAGAACAGCCTTCGGCTCGACCAACTCGTAGCCGAGCGCTTCGGCGACCGCCCGGTTGGTGATCTTGCCCTTGTGGACATTGAGGCCGTTGCGCAGGTGATGGTCGTCGACCAGCGCCTTCAGGCCCTTGTCGGCGAGCTGCAGGCCGTAGTGCAGCGTCGCATTGTTGAGGGCGTGGGCCGAGGTCACCGGCACCGCACCTGGCATGTTGGCGACGCAATAGTGGATGACGCCATCGACCTCGTAGGTCGGCTCGGCGTGGGTCGTCGCATGCGAGGTCTCGAAGCAGCCGCCCTGGTCGATGGCGACGTCGACCAGCACCGAGCCCTTCTTCATGCCCGATAGCATTTCGCGGGTGACGAGCTTCGGCGCCGCGGCACCGGGAATCAGCACGGCACCGACGACGATGTCGGCCGAGAAGCATTCTTCCTCAAGCGCCTCGACGGTGGAGTAGCGGGTGTGCACACGGCCGGCGAAGAGGTCGTCGAGCTGGCGCAGGCGCGGGATCGAGCGGTCGATGATAGTGACATCGGCGCCAAGGCCGGCGGCCATGCGGGCCGCGTGCAGACCGACGACGCCGCCGCCGAGCACGGTGACCTTGCCGGGCAGCACGCCGGGCACGCCGCCGAGCAGCACGCCGCGGCCGCCATTGGCCTTCTGCAGCGCCGTGGCGCCGGCCTGGATCGACAGGCGGCCCGCGACTTCCGACATCGGCGCGAGCAGCGGCAGGCCGCCACGATCGTCGGTCACGGTTTCGTAGGCGATCGCCGTGACGCCCGAAGCGAGCAGGCCCTTGGTCTGCTCCGGATCCGGAGCCAGATGCAGGTAGGTGTAGAGGATCTGGCCTTCGCGCAGCTGAACCCACTCATTGGGCTGCGGCTCCTTGACCTTGACGATCATGTCCGACTTGGCGAATACGTCGGCGGCGGTCTTGGCGATGGTGGCGCCGGCGGCGCGATAGGCGTTGTCATCGGCACCGATGCCGGCGCCGGCGCCGGCCTCGACCAGCACTTCGTGGCCGTGCGCCACATATTCGCGGACCGAGCCTGGCGTGAGGCCGACACGATATTCGTGGTTCTTGATTTCCTTGGGGCAGCCGACGCGCATTTTCTTCTCCTGATCCGGGCCCTTTTGGGCTCACTCCCTGTATTGTTGGAGTGAACCATGAATCGGCTCGCAAGTGTTTGCGAATGCGCTTGCGCGGGCAGGTCGGTTTCGATAATCCTTGCGTGAATTAGCAGGATATTCGCAGGATTCACGAAAAATGCCGCTCGACAGGATCGATATCGCCATTCTTGAGACTTTGCAGAAGGACGGCAGGATACCCAATGCGGCGCTCGCCGAGAAGGTTGGCCTGTCGCAGTCGGCCTGTTCGCGCCGGCTCGATAATTTGGAAAAATCCGGAACCATTCGCGGCTACCACGCCCGGCTGTCCAATGCCGCGCTCGGTCATCAGATGACGGCGATCGTGCATATATCGCTGTCGGGCCAGTTCGAGAAGACGCTGTCGGATTTCGAAGCAGCCATCAAGCGCTGCCCCAATGTCTTGTCCTGCCACCTGATGTCGGGCGAGTACGACTACATCCTGCGCATCGCGGCGAAAGATCTGGTCGACTATGAGCGCATCCACAAGGAATGGCTGTCGGCCATGCCGCACGTGACCAAGATCAACTCGTCCTTCGCCTTGCGCGAAATCGTCGACCGCACCGCCATGGGCATGAAGCCTGAGATGGCTTGAGCTTGCCGGCCTGACCTTGCTCTAGACGGGCTTCAGGCTTCAGTGACGATCCGATCCATCGGAATGTCATGCGGCTGCGGATAGATGGTGGCGATGCGCTGCAGTTCGTAGCCGACGCCGATGACCAGCGGCTTGACGGGCATGGCGGCCAGTGTGCGGTCGAAGAAGCCGCCGCCATAACCCAGGCGATAATTTGCCGGATCAATGCCGACGATCGGCGCGATGACGATGTCCGGCAGCACCGGATCGCCCTCGGCCGGGATCGGAATGTTCCAGACGCCCTTTTCCAATCGGTCGCCCGGTTTGTAGGCACGGAAGATCAGGGGGTGTCCTTTCTCGACGACGATGGGCAACGCTGTGCGGCCGCCGCGCTCGTTGACGGACGCCATCCATGATCGCAGATCCGGTTCGCCGCGAAACGGCCAGTAAAGGCTGACCATGCGGCCGCGGATCTCGCCGATGATCGTGTCGAGCCCTTTGGCGATGCGCCGAGACATTGCTGCTCGCGCGTCGGCCGAAACAGCAAGGCGGGCCGCGATCAGTCGCTCGCGTTCGGCCTTGCGCCAGCGCCGCACATCGGTCCAGTCGGACAGCGGCGCCCGGAATTCCGGATCGAACTCGTGCATGAAGCAGGGAGGCGAGGCATACTGTCCCGGACCTTGGTCGTCATGATCGTTGGCCATGCGTCACCTCATAGCGTGTTCGGTGACGCTATACCTCGCGACACGATACAACTTGTGCATTCACGACATGGGACGGCGAGTCCTGGGCACTATCCTTCTGTTGTTGCATTGCACAAAAATACCTACATCCGGGACAGGTATCTTGCCATCAGGGTGAATGAGATGAACCAGGCCAGCCACCATGTTGTCGTCGTCGGCGCCGGGTTCGGCGGCCTCGAACTCACCCACGCGCTGGCTGGCCAGCCCGTGCGCATCACCATGATCGACAAGCGCAACCACCATCTTTTCCAGCCGCTGCTTTATCAGGTGGCGACGACCGCGCTGGCGACCTCCGAGGTTGCCTGGCCGATTCGCCATCTTCTGCGCAAACGCAAGGACGTGACGACGCTTCTGGCCAACGTCGCCGGCGTCGACCGTACCGGCAAACGCGTGTTGCTCGATGACGGCAGCGCCGTCGCCTATGACACGCTGGTGCTCGCCACCGGCGCCCGTCACGCCTATTTTGGCCACGACGAATGGGAGCCTTTCGCGCCTGGCCTGAAGACACTGGAGGACGCCACCACCATTCGGCGGCGCATTCTCCTGGCCTTCGAGCAGGCCGAGCGGGAAACCGATCCCGCCAGACGCCAGGCGCTGCTGACCATTGCGATCGTCGGCGGCGGGCCCACTGGCGTCGAACTGGCCGGCACCATCGTCGAGCTGGCGCACGACACGCTGCGCGGCGAGTTCCGCAACATCGACACGCGGCAAACGCGCGTGGTGCTGATCGAGGCCGGTGACCGCATCCTGGCCAATTTTGCGCCAAAACTCTCCGAATACGCCAGCAAGGCGCTCGAGCGGCTCGGCGTGACGGTCGAGCTCGGCCGGGCCGTCACGCGCTGCGACGCCGAAGGTGTCGTGTTTGGCGACAAGCAGCTGGCAGCCCGAACGATCCTGTGGGCAGCTGGCGTTGCCGCCTCGCCCGCCGCCGAATGGCTGGGAGCGAAGGCGGACCGCGCGGGCAGGGTGCTCGTCGAGCCTGACCTCAGCGTGCCCGGCAGCCGGGAGATTTTCGTCATCGGCGACGCCGCCCTTGTGCTGCGGCCCGATGGACGGCCGGTACCTGGCGTGGCGCCTTCCGCCAAGCAGGAGGGTCGCCACGTCGCCGCGACGATCAAGGCCAGGCTCGGCGGTGACAACACCGTGCGGCCATTCCACTACAAACATGCCGGCGATCTGGCGACGATCGGCAAACGCGCAGCCGCGATCGATTTCGGCTGGATCAAGCTCACGGGCTGGCTCGCCTGGTGGCTGTGGGGCATCGCGCACATCTATTTCCTGATCGGTTTCCGCAACCGGCTTGCGGTTTCCCTGAGCTGGCTATGGATCTATGTCACGGGCCAGCGCAGCGCCCGGCTGATCACCCAGGGCGATGACGACAAGGCCTGACTTTTCTCCACTGTCCCATTCATCCGCCCGTCATCTCTCGCTGATGGATTGATGTGCGGATGCGCGTGACTTGTTGAGTGGACTTGAGCCGAATTCGGCGCGAAGTTCGCTGCGGGGCAGGGCGTGTCACGTTGTCAATGAGGAGAGAACATGTCGCAACTGCTCCATCCCGTCTCCCGCCGCGGTTTCCTCGCCGGCGCCGCAGCCACAGGGGCGCTGATCGTGCTTCATCCCTTCTCCGCCCGGGCGCAGGCCAACCAGGCGCATCTTCGGATCATGGAAACCACTGACATCCATGTGAACGTGCTGCCTTATGATTACTACGCCGACAAAGCCAACGACACGATGGGCCTGTCGCGCACGGCGTCGCTGATCGACGCGGTGCGCAAGGAAGCCGTCAATTCGATGCTGATCGACAATGGCGACCTGCTGCAGGGCAATCCGATGGGCGACTACATCGCCTACGAAAAAGGCCTGAAGGACGGCGATCTGCATCCGATCATGAAAGGCATGAACCTGCTGGGCTACGAGTGCTCGACACTCGGCAACCACGAATTCAACTATGGCTTGTCTTTCCTGGACAAGGTGCTGGCCGGCGCCAATTTCCCCTTCGTCTGCGCCAATCTGGTCCGCGGCACGGAGCTTGCCGCCAACCCGCGTGACGACAAGCTCTATCTCAAGCCCTATGTGATCCTCGACAAGAAGATCAAGGACGGCTCGGGCGCCGAGCAGCCAATCCGGATCGGCATTATCGGCTTCGTGCCGCCGCAGATCATGGTCTGGGACCTCAAGAATCTCGAAGGCAACGTCAAGACGCGAGACATCGTCGAGGCGGCCAAGGCCTGGGTGCCGCAGATGAAGGAGGAGGGTGCCGACATCGTCATCGCGCTCTCGCATTCCGGCATCGACGTGAAGAAGGGCGACATGATGGAGAACGCCTCGTTCTTCGTTGCCGGTGTCGATGGCATCGATGCCGTCTTCACCGGCCACCAGCATCTGGTGTTCCCCGGCAAGAAGGACTTCCAGTCGCTCGAAGGCGTCGACACGCACAGAGGCACGCTGCAGGGCAAGCCCGCCGTTATGGGCGGTTTCTGGGGCTCGCATATGGGGCTGATCGACCTGATGCTGGAGCGTGACGGATCGAAATGGAAGGTCGTCTCCGCGACCTCCGAGGCGCGGCCGATCTTCGAGCGCGTCGACAACAAGAACAAGCCGACTGTTCCTGACGACAAGCGCATCATCGCCGCCCTCGAACAGGACCATCAGGCGACCCTGGCCTATGTGCGCCGTCCGGTCGGCAAGACCTCCGCGCCGCTCTATTCCTATTTCGCGCTGGTCGCCGACGATCCGTCGGTGCAGGTCGTCAGCCAGGCGCAGACCTGGTACTTGAAGGATATTCTCAAAAACACGCAGTGGAAGGACGTGCCGCTGCTGTCGGCCGCTGCTCCCTTCAAGGCCGGTGGGCGCAACGGCGCCGACTACTACACCGACGTGCCGGCCGGCGACATCGCCATCAAGAACGTCGCCGACCTCTATCTCTATCCGAACACCGTGCGGGCCGTTGAGATCACGGGGGCGCAGGTGAAGGAATGGCTGGAGATGTCGGCCGGCATCTTCAACAAGATCGAGGTGGGGAAGGCCGACCAGGCGCTCATAAACACCGATTTCCCGTCCTACAATTTCGACGTCATCGATGGCGTCTCCTACAAGATCGATCTGTCGCAGCCGCCGAAATATGATGCCAAAGGCGGAGTGGCGAACGCCGGCGCCAACCGCATCGTCGACTTGATGTTCGACGGAAAACCAATTGATCCCAATCAGAAATTCGTCGTCGCGACCAACAACTACCGAGCCGGCGGCGGCGGCAATTTCCCCGATATCAATGCCTCGAAGATCATCTATGAGGCGCCGGACACCAACCGCGACGTCATCGTTCGCTACATTGTGAGCCAGGGCACGATCAACCCGTCGGCCGACGGCAACTGGTCGTTCGCACCGCTGCCGGGAACCAGCGTCGTGTTCGAGACAGGCGTCCGGGCAAAGGATTTCATTGCCGATATGAAGTCGCTGAAGATTGAACCGGCGGGCGAGGGCGAAGCGGGGTTCGCTAGATATCGCATCCTTCTCTGATCCGCATCGCACGGCGTCAGTTTGCAGGCGCCGGCGCCAGCGGCAAGGCCGTCGCGGGGGCTTGCGGGCTGATTGGCTGCGTTGGCTCGAGGGACGTGCCAGTCGGGTCGCTGGGCACGGTCAGGGGCGACATACCGGCCGGAGTGTGCACCTCGCGGATGGTCGAGGTTGGCGTGTTGTCGATGAGATCGCTCGCACCAGGCGTCAAGGCTGGGCTGAGGCTGCGGCCCAGCGGATCATTCATGACTGTTGGTGGAACTACGCGCCGTGCTTCGGCAGCGGACAGGGCGGCAAGCAGGATGGCAATGGCGGTGACAGTTCGCTTCAAGGAAGCCTCCTATAATCAGAGGCGCTCGGCGTTGGGTTGGGCGCGGGCGTCGGATGCGTCGAAACGATAGCCGCGTGATCCCGGTTTCATCACGTTCGCATCAAGAGGTTGCGATCGAAGGGGGTGAAGGGGCACAACAGCGGGCCGGCTGGCCTAGGATGCAAAACGCTGCTTGATCACAGGCATGACGCGATCCAGCGCATCCGTGGAAATGCCGCCGGAATAGCCATCCGGCAATTGGTTGATGAGTTGGGGATCGTCCAGCCCTTGCGAAAAACCGCCGCCCGAATAGGGGCCGAGTAGGTAGACGCGCGTGTCGACGTCCTGCATGCGGTCGAGAAAACGGTCGGGCCAACCCCACATCCATTTGGCGACGTTGATGGGGATCAGCAATATGCCCTGGCGGCAGGCATCCGGAACATATCCGCTCCACCCCAGCGCGGCGTATCGTGCGATGCATTGCGTGAGCGACGCCCGGCTCAGCGTATGCATGTCCGGCAGCGCCGCCTTGACCGCGGCAATCGGCTTGTCGCCGCCATAGACCGAAAGGTAGCCGCGCTCCGCGGGCGTCAGCTTGGCGAGCCAGTCAGCCAGCGCCTCGCCTTCATGGGGATCGTTGCTCTTGACGTTGATGTTGAAGCGGCGAGCCGGGAAGTGCGACAGGACCTCGTCTAGCGACGGCATCATACCGATCCCCTTGCCGCGAAACGGGTAGGTCTTGCCGCCATCGGCCGTGTAGCCGTAGCCGATGTCGAGCGTCTTCAACTCGGTCATGGAATGGCCGCGGGTCTCGCCCTTGCCTTCGGTCCGGCAATCCAGCGTCCAGTCGTGGAAGACAGCGAACTTGCCGTCCGTCGTCGGGTGGACATCGAGTTCGAGCGCGTCCGCGCCAAGCGCGAAGGCAGCTTCCATCGAGGCGATCGTGTTCTCGAGGTGGGCATGGCGCGGCGGCAGCATGCGACTGGCCGTGCATGTGTCGGACCCAAGATCCGTGCGGTCGAAATCCTGGGCAAGACCGCGATGGGCAAGTACTGCCGGAAAGCCGGCAGGACGGCTCGACAGCAATGAGCTGTTGTTGAGCCAGATACCTCCCAAGGCGACGGTGACGCACGTGAAGAAGATTGTCCGTTTGCGCATGATTTTTCGATTCGCCTGTCCCGGGCGACATCCTGCTTGAGGATCGGACTTTTTGACGGCGATCACAGGGCGATGTCGAGATCAGGCCCGACATCGGCAGTTCGTGGCGACCTAGGCCTTGTAGACCACTTGCCGCACATCGATGTAGCTGGCGCGGAAACCGGCTTCGCAATAGTGCAGGTAGAACTCCCAGAGCTTCTTGAAGCGATCGTCGAAGCCGAGCGGCACGATCTTCTCCCAGGATCCCCAGAAACGGTTGCGCCATTCGGCGAGCGTGCGCGCATAGTCATCGGGAAACACGCGCTCACGCAGATGCGCAAGGCCATGATCCTTGCCGAGCGACTTCAGGATCGACGGTGTCGGCAGCATGCCGCCCGGGAACACATACCGCTGGATGAAATCCGGCCTGGCGCGATAGGTGTCGTAGGCGGCCTCGTTGATGGTGATGATCTGCAGGCCCGCAGTGCCGCCGGGCCTCAGGCAGGACTTCATCTTCGAGAAGAACACAGGCCAGTATTTCTCGCCGACCGCTTCGAACATCTCGATCGAGGCGATGCGGTCGTAAGTTCCCGTTTCGTCGCGGTAATCCTGCAGCTTGATGTCGACCTTGTCGGCAAGTCCCGCCTTGGCGATGCGTGCCTTGGCGAAATCGTGCTGTTCGCGGCTGATCGTCAGCCCGGTCACGTGGCAGCCGATTTCGCGCGCCGCGAATTCGGCAAAACCGCCCCAGCCGCAGCCGATCTCCAGCACATGATCCTTTCGGCCGATACCCGTGTCCCTGGCCAGCGCCCGATATTTGGCGGCCTGCGCGCTCTCCAGGTCGTTGGCGCCATGCGTGTAGAGCGCCGAGGAATAGGTCATGCTCGGGTCGAGCCATTCCTTGTAGAAGGCGTTACCGAGATCGTAATGCGCGGAGATGTTGCGCTTCGAACCGGTGCGTGTGTTCTCGTTGAACCAGTGGCGGATGCGCTGGACGGTGTTGATGAGCCAGCTGGCGCCGCCGGCGACGCGTTCGCCGATCGCCGAATTGACCACGAACAATTCCAGGAAACTGGTGACGTCAGGGCTTTCCCAATCGCCGTCCATGTAGGATTCGGCAACGCCGATCGTGCCGCCGGAAAAGGCGCGGCCTGGCAGGCGCCAGTTCTTGAGCACCAGCTCGGCGTCCGGGCCGGGTCCCTTGCCGCCAACCAGAACGGCTCGGCCATCTGGCATCCTGACCTTGAGCGAACCGCGCGGCAGGTTCATCGCCGCCGACAGCACCATGCGCGCCTTGGCCGGCAGGCCCTTGACGATCTCGGCGAAATTGAACTCGTCGAGCCTGACCGCTTCGCCCGGCGCTACGCTATGATGGTCCCCGTCTGCCATTTCATGCCCCTGGATTTCCGTGGTGCCGGCGCAAATTGCCGGGTCACGGTTCTCTTGGATCATTCGCCAGGTTCGAACGTCTTGCCTGGTCCCGGGAGCTCCCAGTGCTTCCCAGTGAATGCCTGCCACAATCTTCCACGTGATGAGGGGGAACTTCAAGAGGCAGGCCACTGGCTGGGCTGTGCCACGTGGCATCTGGGCCTTGCGTAATGCTGCTGTCCACAATCAAAAACGTCTATGGCCGCCGCAGCGCATGTGCGATAGCTTTAGCCATGCGTTATGTAATCGTCATTGCGGCAATCGCGTTCTTCCTGATCTGGGACGGTCTCTACAATCAAGGCCGGTATCTCGACATTTCGGTCAGGGAGCTCAACCACGTCGTGCGTTACGTCACCGGCAAGGCCTGAATATCCCGCCCGAAGAGAGCAGCCTGGCGCGTCGTGCGACGTGCCCGTTGCTGCTTGATCAGGTCCCGCACCGTTGAGGCGCGTCGCAAAGACGCGTGGCGCCATGAACGGTTGACGCGAGGAAACCGCCGTCACAAAAGACCCCGGCATTCAGATCGAGGAGGCGGGATTGATCCGGCATATCGTTTTCTTCAGCGCACGGCGCAAGGAGGATGTGGAGGCAGTGCGCAGCGGGCTGCTGGAACTCGGCAACATTCCTCATTCCAGTCTCTTCGAGGTCACTTTGAACACCAAGGTCGACCCGCTGTCGGACGAAGTTGATGTCGTCGTCTACGCCGAATTTCCCGATGACGCGGCGCTGGCCGCCTACAAGGCGCATCCGCTCTATGCGCAGACCACAGCCAAGGTCAAACCTTTGCGCGAACTGCGCTATTCCGCCGATGTCGTGGCCGGCAGCTGATCCCGGGCGCGGTTCTGGATATCGACAAGTCCCGGCGGCCGCCGAGGGGAAATGGCCTTACCGCTCTTTGGAATGATGCACACCGCGCCTGATGACCGACAGACCAACCACCGGCACGCATCCGCTTGACCATCTCGTTCTGCCGACCGGGAGCCTCGAGGTGGCGCGAGCCCGGCTCGCTGCGCTGGGCTTCGTCGTCGCGCCGACCGGTATCCATCCCTTTGGAACGGAAAACTGCTGCGTTTTCCTCGCTGACGGCACCTATCTGGAGCCGCTCGCGATCGGCAATGAACAGGCAGCGATCGACGCAACGGCCGCCGGCAACGTCTTCGTCGCGCGCGACCGCCTCTATCGCGACAGCCGCGGCGATGAGGGGTTTTCGGCTGTGGTCCTGGGGACCGACAATGCCGATACCGACCATGCACGCTTTGTCGACGCCGGTCTGTCGGCGGGAGACACACTGAGCTTTTCGCGCGCTTTCACTGATACGTCGGGCAAGAGCGATACCGCATCGTTCAAGCTCGCCTTTGCCGCGACCCGTGGAGCACCCGACGCGTTCCTGTTCGCCTGCCAGCGGATCAATGCGCCAAAGGTGGACCGTGCGGCCTTGCAGGCTCATGCCAACAGAGCCAGCGGAATCCTCGAGGTGGTGGCGGTCAGTGACCAGCCTACCGAACAGAGCAGGCTGGTTTCCGTGGCGGTGAACGATCCTGCCGACGCTAAGGACGGCGCGTTTCTCCTGCCGAATGCAACCTTGAGCGTGCTTGACCCCAAATCTTTCACCGCTCGCTTTGGCATCCCGGCGGGTTCATCCACAAAGCTCCGCTTCGCCGCGATCGTCTTTGCGGTCCGCAGCATCGATGCCGCGTCGAGCCTGCTTGCAGCCAATGCTATACAGCACGATATAGCAGGCGCTGATATTGTCGTGCGGCCGGCATCCGGACAGGGCGCGGCTTTCATCTTCCGGGAGATACAATGAACAAGCCCCAAGTGCCCAATTCGATGGCGCCCAATTCGTCGGTAACGGTCGGTAATGTCGTCTTCGACAACAAGGCGGCCTTGGCGCTGATCGCCGGCCCGTGCCAGTTCGAATCGCGCCAGCATGCCTTCGACATGGCCGGTGCGCTGAAGGAGCTGACGGCCAAGCTCGGCATCGGCCTCGTCTACAAGACCAGCTACGACAAGGCCAACCGCACCTCGCTGTCGGCAACGCGCGGCGCTGGCATGGATGCCGCACTTCCGGTCTTCGACGAATTGCGCAAGGAATTTTCGCTTCCCGTGCTGACCGATGTCCACACCGAGGAACAGTGCGCGATCGTCGCGCCGCATGTCGATGTGCTGCAGATCCCGGCCTTCCTGTCGCGCCAGACCGACATGCTGGTCGCCGCCGCGAAAACCGGCAAGGTCATCAACGTGAAGAAGGGGCAGTTCCTCGCGCCCTGGGACATGAAGAACGTGGTCGCGAAGATCACCGGTTCGGGCAACGCCAACGTTCTGACCACCGAGCGCGGCGCGTCCTTCGGCTACAACACGCTGGTGTCTGATATGCGCGCTCTGCCTGTCATGGCCGAGATCGGCGCGCCGGTGATCTTCGACGCCACGCATTCGGTCCAGCAGCCGGGCGGGCAGGGCGGCTCGTCTGGTGGCGAGCGCCGCTTTGTCGAGACGCTGGCTCGTGCGGCCGTCGCCGTTGGCGTCGCCGGTGTCTTCATCGAGACCCACCAGGATCCCGACAATTCGACGTCTTCCGATGGGCCCAACATGCTGCCGCTGAAGGATATGCCGGCGCTCCTGGAAAGGCTGATGGCTTTCGACCGGATCGCGAAGGGCCGCTGAGCCGGCGCTTCCTGCCTGTGCTTGTGGTTGCGAGGGACCGGTTGTACGCTTGGCCGGCAAATGAGCGTTTTGGCAGGAGGAAGCCAATGTCCGTCGCCCGCGTCACCGAAATCACCTCGTCGTCGAAGAAGAGCTTTCAGGACGCCATCGAGAAGGGAATCGCCCGCGCGGCGAAAACCCTCAAGAACGTGGAAGGCGCCTGGATCCAGGATCAGAAGATCGTCGTCGAGGACGGCAAGATCGCTGCCTATCGCGTCAACATGAAGGTGACTTTCATCCTCGCGGAGTGATTGGTCGCCGCCGAAAAACTCGGGAACTTTCACCCGCGCCCCTCATTGTCAAAGCAGAGTTCAACGACAATGAGGAGCAGACCATGACAACCCAGACAGGCCACACCGAAGCGATTGCCGCTTCGCGCGTCATCGGCACGTCCGTCTACAACAACGAAGGCAAGAGCATCGGCAGCATCGAGGACATCATGCTCGACAAAACGTCGAACGGCATCATGTTCGCGGTGATCGGCTTTGGCGGCTTTCTCGGCATCGGCGAGAAGTACCACGCCGTTCCCTGGGCCAGTCTCGACTATGATGAGGACAAGGGCGGCTATGTCGTGCCCTTCTCCAAGGAGCAGCTGAAGGCCGCACCCGCCTATTCGATCAACGAACTGGCCGGCGCGGACGGCGAGGCGGCGCGCGATGCATCCTATGAGTACTACAAGGTCACGCCCTACTGGCATTGAGGCAACCGCAATAAAAAAGGGCCTCGTTTCGACGAGGCCCTTTTTATTCAAAGGCAACGCTATTTGCTGAGGTGCAAAGCCGGCAAGGGCTCGAAAGCCTTCGGTGGCGATTGCTGTGTATCGCACGACGTCAGGAACGCCGCCGCGATCAGGAACAAACTCACGATACCGCTCAACTCTGACATGGCGAAACTCCTCATGTTTCGCCCCGCGCGACAACAGCCATAACCCGAAATGCATGTCCGGGCGCATGACTTATGATGACAGAAATTTGCGCTTCGTGAATCGGGGAGGCGGCACTATTCGGCCATGGCCGGATTGCCTTTTGCGTCGCTTTGGCTAAGACGGGCGCGACCTTTCGTCAGATCAATCGGGGACATCGCAATGACCGCCATCATCGACATTGTCGGACGTGAAATCCTGGACAGCCGTGGAAACCCGACCGTCGAGGTCGATGTCGTACTCGAAGACGGTTCGATGGGCCGCGCCGCGGTGCCGTCGGGCGCCTCGACCGGCGCCCATGAAGCCGTCGAGCTTCGCGACGGCGGCGCCCGATATCTCGGCAAGGGCGTGCTCAAGGCCGTGGAGGCGGTCAATGGTGAGCTGTTCGAGGCGATCGGCGGCATGGAAGCTGAGAACCAGATCCATATCGACCAGACCATGATCGAGCTTGACGGCACGCCCAACAAGAGCCGGCTCGGCGCCAATGCCATTCTCGGCGTTTCGCTGGCGGTCGCCAAGGCCGCTGCTGACGCCTCCGGCCTGCCGCTCTATCGCTATGTCGGCGGCACCAAGGCGCACATCCTGCCCGTACCGATGATGAACATCATCAATGGCGGCGCCCATGCCGACAACCCGATCGACTTCCAGGAATTCATGATCCTTCCGGTCGGCGCGCCGACTTTGCGCGAAGGCGTGCGCTGGGGCTCGGAAATCTTCCATACGTTGCGCAAGAAGCTGAAGGATGCCGGCCACAACACCAATGTCGGCGACGAAGGCGGCTTTGCCCCGAACCTGAAGAGCGCGCCTGTGGCGCTCGATTTCATCATGGAATCGATCGAGAAGGCCGGCTTCAAGCCGGGCGAGGAAATCGCGCTCGGCCTCGACTGCGCCGCCACCGAGTTCTTCAAGGACGGCAACTACGTCTATGAAGGCGAGAAGAAGACGCGCGATCCCAAGGCCCAGGCCAAGTACCTCGCCAAGCTCGCCGCCGACTATCCGATCATCTCGATCGAGGACGGCTTGGCCGAGGACGACTGGGAAGGCTGGAAATACCTGACCGACCTGATCGGCAAGAAGACGCAGCTGGTCGGCGACGACCTTTTCGTCACCAACACAGCGCGCCTGCGCGACGGCATCCGCATGGGCGTTGCCAATTCGATCCTGGTCAAGGTCAACCAGATCGGCTCGCTGACTGAAACGCTCGATGCCGTCGAGACCGCGCACAAGGCCGGCTACACCGCTGTCATGTCGCACCGCTCGGGCGAAACCGAGGATTCGACCATCGCCGATCTCGCCGTCGCCACCAATTGCGGGCAGATCAAGACCGGTTCGCTGTCGCGCTCCGACCGCATGGCCAAATACAACCAGCTGATCCGCATCGAGGAAGAGCTTGGCAAGCAGGCGCGTTACGCCGGCAAGTCGGTGATCAAGGGCTGATCCGAAACATTGAGCTCGGATACTGCACGAAGGGCGGGATCATTCCCGCCCTTTCTCATTTGGCTTCTCGCGGGTCGGTCTCCGTAACCGTCCGTTAAGCACAATCAGGCGAAAAAGGTTCCGGGTCGTTTGAGTTTGCGACCATGGGGAATCGGTCATGTGGACGCGTCAGCACAAGCAGAGAAACACCGGTCGGCTGATCATCCCTTCGCTTTGCGTGGTGTTCCTGGCCTATTTCGGCTTCCATGCCTATCACGGCGAGTTCGGCATCAATTCGAAATATCAGTTGGAAGCCCAGACGGTTGCGCTCCAGGCTCAGCTCGATGCGGTCAAGGCGCGCCGGATGGAACTCGAACGGCGCGTTCGGCTCATGCATGACGGCACGCTGGAGAAGGACATGCTTGACGAGCAGGCGCGCAGGGCGCTCAATCTGTCCCAGGCCGATGAAATCACCATCATGTTGCCAGCCTCGTCGAAATAACTGAATTTCAGTTAATCGACAATATTTTCAATGATTTTAATTGCTTAGGCGCATGCCAGCTATGCAAATTCGTCATGGCGCAACGCTCTGACGCGTGTTAGCCTTGCATAAATCGGTGGGGAGAGCTGATCTTCCCAGGGCGGAGTTCATCCTGCCCTAATGTCCGCAAAGAGACGCCAACAGGGAGTGATGCATGGCCACCGCAGCCAGAAAAGCGCCTGCCAAATCGAAATCCGAAGGTAAATCAGGGCTTTCCGCGCCCAAGCCCGCTGAATTCACCAAGGAAGAAGAGCTTGCCGCCTATCGGCACATGCTGCTCATCCGCCGCTTCGAGGAAAAGGCCGGCCAGCTTTACGGCATGGGCTTCATCGGCGGCTTCTGCCATCTCTATATCGGCCAGGAAGCTGTCGTCACCGGCATGAAGATGGCGCTGATCGATGGCGACCAGATGATCACAGCCTATCGCGACCACGGCCACATGCTGGCCATGGAGCTTTCGCCGCGCGGTGTCATGGCTGAACTGACTGGACGCCGTGGCGGCCTGTCACGGGGCAAAGGCGGCTCCATGCACATGTTCTCCAAGGAAAAGCATTTTTACGGCGGCCACGGCATTGTCGGCGCGCAGGTGTCGCTTGGCACGGGCCTGGCGTTCGCCAACCGCTACCGCGACAACAACAACGTTTCGCTGACCTATTTCGGCGACGGCGCCGCCAACCAGGGCCAGGTCTATGAAAGCTTCAACATGGCCTCGCTGTGGAAGCTGCCGGTGATCTACATCATCGAAAACAACCGCTACGCCATGGGCACCTCGGTGTCGCGCTCGTCGGCCGAAACCAATTTTTCGCATCGCGGCGCCTCGTTCAAGATTCCCGGCATCCAGGTCGACGGCATGGATGTGCGTGCGGTCAAATCCGCCGGCGATCAGGCGACCGAATGGTGCCGCGCCGGCAACGGGCCGATCATTCTCGAAATGCAGACCTACCGCTATCGCGGCCACTCGATGTCCGACCCGGCGAAATACCGCTCGAAGGAAGAAGTGCAGAAGATGCGCTCCGAGCATGACCCGATCGAACAGGTCAAGGCGCGGTTGACCGAGAAGAAGTGGGCGACGGAGGACGAACTCAAGACCATCGACAAGGAGGTTCGCGACATCGTCGCCGACGCCGCCGAATTTGCCCAGAACGATGCGGAGCCGGATCCGTCCGAGCTCTGGACCGATATCGTATTGTAAGGGGAGAGCCAGGACATGCCGATCGAAATTCTCATGCCCGCTCTCTCGCCGACCATGGAAGAGGGCAATCTTTCCAAGTGGTTGAAGAACGAGGGTGACAAGGTCGTAGCCGGCGACGTCATCGCCGAGATCGAGACCGACAAGGCGACGATGGAAGTCGAAGCCGTCGATGAAGGCACGCTTGCCAAGATCGTGGTGCCCGCCGGCACCGAAGGCGTCAAGGTCAACGCGGTGATTGCCGTGCTCGCGGTTGAAGGCGAAGACACCGACAAGGCCGGCGAAGGCATCGGCGAAGAGCCCGCCAAGGCTGAAACGGCTGCACCGGCGCCAGTTGCGGCCAAGGGCGAGGCCTCCGCACCAGTAGCGGCGGCGCCGAAGACCGAGGTTGCCGCAGACCCGGATATCCCCGCGGGCACCGAAATGGTCTCGACCACGGTACGCGAGGCGCTGCGCGATGCCATGGCCGAGGAAATGCGCCGCGACGGCGATGTCTTCGTCATGGGCGAGGAGGTTGCCGAATATCAGGGCGCCTACAAGATCACCCAAGGGTTGCTGCAGGAGTTCGGGCCGCGTCGCGTCGTCGACACGCCGATCACCGAGCATGGGTTTGCCGGCGTCGGCGTCGGTGCGGCGATGGCCGGGCTGAAGCCGATCGTCGAGTTCATGACCTTCAACTTCGCCATGCAGGCGATCGACCAGATCATCAATTCGGCCGCCAAGACGCTTTACATGTCCGGCGGCCAGATGGGCGCGCCGATCGTGTTCCGCGGACCGAACGGGGCTGCCGCCCGCGTTGCCGCTCAGCACTCGCAGTGCTACGCCGCGTGGTACAGTCACATTCCTGGCCTGAAGGTCGTGATGCCGTATACCGCTGCGGACGCCAAGGGCCTGCTCAAGGCCGCGATCCGCGACCCGAATCCGGTTATCTTTCTCGAGAACGAAATCCTCTACGGCCAGTCCTTCGATGTGCCGAAGCTTGATGATTTCGTGCTGCCGATCGGCAAGGCCCGCATCCACAAGCAAGGCAAGGACGTCACCATCGTCTCCTTCGGCATCGGCATGACCTATGCGGTCAAGGCGGAAGCCGAATTGCGCGGCATGGGCATCGATGCCGAGATCATCGATCTGCGAACCGTCCGTCCGCTCGACCTCGACACCATCATCGCTTCGGTCAAGAAGACCAACCGGCTGATCGTGGTCGAGGAAGGCTTCCCGCAAAGCTCGGTCGGCGACCATATCGCCAACCAGGTGTCGCAGCGCGCCTTCGATTTCCTCGACGCGCCGGTCATCACCATTGCCGGCAAGGATGTGCCGATGCCTTATGCGGCCAACCTCGAAAAGCTGGCTTTGCCGAATGTCGGCGAGGTCATCGAGGCGGTCAAAGCCGTCACGTATCGCTGAACCGGCCGGGAGGACAAAATGCCAATCAACATCACCATGCCGGCGCTCTCGCCCACGATGGAAGAGGGCAATCTGTCGAAGTGGCTGGTCAAGGAGGGCGATAAGGTTTCGCCGGGCGATGTCATCGCCGAGATCGAGACCGACAAGGCGACGATGGAGGTCGAGGCCGTCGACGAGGGCACGGTGGCCAAGCTCGTCGTTCCCGCCGGCACCGAAGGCGTCAAGGTCAATGCGCTGATCGCCGTGCTTGCGGCCGAGGGCGAGGATGCGGGCGCCGCCGCAAAAAGTGGTGGCGGTGCCGCACCGGCGAAAGCCGAAGCGCCGAAGGCGGACGCTCCCAAGGCTGAGGCACCAAAGGCTGAGGCGCCAAAGGCTGAACCTGCTGCCGCAGCCGCTCCGAAGGCAGAGCCGGCTCCGGTCGCCAATGGCCATGCGACTGGCGAGCGCACCTTTGCATCGCCGCTCGCGCGCCGTATCGCCAAGGAGGCCGGTGTAGATGTGTCGGCTGTGACCGGCACCGGCCCGCATGGCCGCGTGGTGAAGGCCGATGTCGATGCCGCGATTGCTGGCGGCGGCGCCAAGGCAGCTCCCGCCGCCAAGGCTCCTGCCGGCGCGCCTGCGGCCGCTGCTCCGGCGGTGAAGGCGATGTCGGACGACCAGGTGCTGAAGCTGTTCGAACCCGGCTCCTACGAGTTGGTCCCGCACGACAATATGCGCAAGACGATTGCGCGGCGGCTGGTCGAGGCCAAGTCCACCATCCCGCATTTCTATCTGACGCTCGACTGCGAACTCGACGCATTGCTGGCGCTGCGCACGCAGATCAATGCCGCCGCCCCGATGAAGAGAACCGACAAGGGCGAGGCTCCCGCCTACAAGCTGTCGGTCAACGACATGGTCATCAAGGCGATGGCGATGGCCTTGATGGCGGTGCCGGATGCCAATGCCTCGTGGACCGAAAGCGCCATGGTCAAGCACAAGCATGCCGATGTCGGCGTTGCCGTCTCGATCCCCGGTGGCCTGATCACGCCGATCATTCGGCATGCGGACGAAAAGACGCTGTCGACCATCTCCAACGAGATGAAGGACCTGGCCAGCCGCGCGCGCAGCCGCAAGCTGAAGCCGGAGGAGTATCAGGGCGGCACGACGGCGGTCTCCAACCTTGGCATGTTCGGCATCAAGGACTTCGCCGCCGTCATCAACCCGCCGCATGCGACGATCCTGGCGGTCGGCGCGGGTGAGGAGCGAGCTGTGGTCAAGAATGGCGAGATCAAAATCGCCACCGTGATGTCGGTGACCTTGTCGACCGACCATCGCGCCGTGGACGGAGCGCTCGGCGCCGAACTTCTGGTCGCCTTCAAGCGGCTGATCGAGAACCCGATGGGCATGCTGGTCTAGGAAAGGAAAGGAAAAGGCTCGTGCGGAAATTCTTCACCAGCCTTTTCGCCTTTTTCATTTCCTGGTTTGCCGGCGGTTTGGTCGCGCTCGGACTGGCCATCGCAACCGACGCGCAGGAAGAATACATTCTGGTGTTCATGGCGTCCGCGCTTGTCACCATCGTCGTGACGATCGTGTTTTTCGTCGCGCAGTTCTTTTCGAATGCACCCGCGATCATCGACTGGCTGGCCCTTTGCACCATTGTCCTGTTCGTGCTTGTCGGGCTCGGCCTGATCGGCTGGACGTTCTCGCAGCCGGTCGACAAGCGCCAGTGGGGAAGTGACCTTCCAATCGTCGCCGGCCTGGTCTTGCCAAACCTGTCCACGGTGCTGGTTCACTGGCTGTTCGTACGCTGGCGGGTGGGACGCGGATTGATGAATGCACAGGTGAACGCATGAAGACGGTGCTTTGCTACGGCGACTCGCTGACCTGGGGTTACAACGCCGAAGGCGGGCGCCATGCTCTGCAGGACCGCTGGCCAAGCGTTCTGCAGGCGTGTCTAGGCGGTGGCGTCCAGGTCATCGCCGATGGCCTGAATGGCCGCACCACGGCCTTCGACGATCATCTGGCAGGTGCCGATCGCAACGGTGCGCGGCTGTTGCCGACGGTGCTGACGACGCATGCACCGATCGATCTGATCGTCATCATGCTCGGTGCCAACGACATGAAGCCTTGGATTCACGGCAATCCGGTCGCGGCCAAGCAAGGCATCCAACGGTTGATCGACATCGTGCGTGGTCATGACTATCCGTTCGACTGGCCGGCGCCACAGATACTCCTTGTCTCGCCGCCCGTTGTAAGCCGCACCGAAAATGCCGACTTCAGGGAAATGTTTGCCGGCGGCGATGAGGCGTCGAAGCAGCTCGCCCCACAATATGCGGCGCTCGCCGACGAAGTCGGCTGCGGCTTCTTCGACGCCGGCACGGTGGCGCAAACCACACCGCTCGACGGCGTCCATCTCGATGCCGAAAACACGCGAAACATCGGCAAGGCGCTGACATCGGTCGTGCGCGTCATGCTGGAATTGTGACTGAAGGAGAAAATCCGTGGCTGAGAACTACGACGTCATCATCATCGGCTCCGGCCCCGGCGGCTATGTCACGGCGGTACGTTCCGCCCAGCTCGGCTTCAAGACGGCCATCGTCGAGCGCGAACATCTCGGCGGCATCTGCCTCAACTGGGGCTGCATACCGACCAAGGCACTGCTGCGTTCGGCCGAGATCATGCACTATTCCGATCATCTGAAGGACTATGGCCTGAAGCTCGACGGCAAGGTCAGCGTCGACACGTCGGCCGTCGTCGACCGCTCGCGCAAAGTCTCGCTGCGGCTCAATGGCGGCGTTGCCTTCCTGATGAAGAAGAACAAGGTCGACGTGATCTGGGGCGAAGCCAAGCTGTCGAAGCCGGGTGAGGTCATCGTCTCCAAGACGGCCAAGAAGCCGATGGAACCACAGCCGCCTGTGCCGAAGGGCGTCAAGGGCGAGGGCACCTACACAGCCAAGCACATCATCCTGGCGACCGGCGCCCGCCCGCGCGCGCTGCCCGGCATCGAGCCGGAC
Organism: Mesorhizobium sp. 131-3-5; assembly: GCF_016756575.1. NCBI lineage: Bacteria > Pseudomonadati > Pseudomonadota > Alphaproteobacteria > Hyphomicrobiales > Phyllobacteriaceae > Mesorhizobium > Mesorhizobium sp. 131-3-5. The sequence continues at coordinate 4,495,515 of NZ_AP023254.1, read as the reverse complement.
GGCAAGCTCATCTGGACCTATTTCGAGGCCATGGTGCCGAAGGAGATGCCGAAATCGCTGCTGGTGATGGGCTCGGGCGCCATCGGCATCGAATTCGCTTCGTTCTATCGCACTATGGGCGCCGAGGTGACGGTGGTCGAACTGTTGCCGGCGGTGATGCCGGTCGAGGACGCCGAGGTCTCGAAATTCGCGCAAAAACAGTTCGAGAAGCAAGGCATGAAGATCATTCTCGAAGCCAAGGTGACCAAGGTCGAGAAGGGCGCCAACTCGGTCACCGCGCATATCGAGATGAAGGACGGCAAGGTCGATAAGATTACCGCCGACCGCATGATCTCGGCCGTTGGTGTCCAGGGCAATATCGAGAATCTCGGCCTTGAGGCGCTCGGCGTGAAGACGGATCGCGGCTGCGTCGTCGTCGACGGTTACGGCAAGACCAATGTGCCGGGCATCTACGCCATCGGCGATGTCGCCGGCCCGCCCATGCTTGCCCACAAGGCCGAGCATGAGGGCGTCGTGTGCGTCGAGAAGATCGCCAATTTCCCCGGCGTGCATGCCATCGACAAGCTCAAGATTCCTGGCTGCACCTACTGCAATCCGCAGGTCGCCTCCGTCGGCCTGACGGAAGCCAAGGCCAAGGCCGAAGGCAAGGATATCCGCGTCGGCCGCTTCCAGTTCGCCGCCAACGGCAAGGCGATCGCGCTTGGCGAGGACCAGGGCTTCATCAAGACCATCTTCGACAAGAAGACCGGTCAGCTGCTCGGCGCCCACATGGTCGGCGCCGAGGTGACCGAACTGATCCAGGGCTTTGTCGTGGCGATGAACTTGGAGACGACCGAGGAAGAGCTGATGCACACCATCTTCCCACATCCGACGCTGTCGGAGATGATGAAGGAGAGCGTGCTCGACGCCTATGGCCGCGCCTTGAACGCATGATAGATTCGCAGCAGGAGACTCAGCCGCGAAAGCCGCCGGAACTCGGCGGCAAGGCAGTTCGTTTCCGCATGCATTTTTACGCGCGCAAGGAGAAGGCATATGCACTTGAACGGCGTGGGCTGGATCGCAGCCATCATCATCGGCGGCCTGGCAGGCTGGTTTGCCGAAATGGTCATGAAGAGCAACACCGGCATTTTCATGAACATTATCATGGGTATCGTTGGCGCGGTCGTGTTGAACGCCATCCTGCAGGCCCTCAATTTCGGCCCGTTCGGCGTCGGCTGGACCGCCTATCTGATCACCGGCTTCATCGGTGCCTGCCTGCTGATCTGGGTCGGTCGCCTGGTGCGCCGCTAGTCGGTACCGTTCCCGGCTATGCGAAAACGGTTGTAGCGGCATGCGCCGCTGCAGCCTTTTTCTTTGTGCTGAAAAGTCCTAGATGACGATAAAGTGACGATCGCCGACGGGCGGTCGCGAGAAAAGCCAGGGTTCAGATGGTTACTGTCCTCGACACGATCGCCAACGCACCACGGCTGCGGCACCCCGAGAAGGCGCACAAGCCCGACCAGGAGGTGTTGCGCAAGCCCGACTGGATTCGCGTCAAGGCGCCGGTCTCCAAGGGCTATGCCGAGACGCGCGAGATCGTGAAATCGCACAAGCTGGTGACGGTCTGCGAAGAGGCTGGTTGCCCCAACATCGGCGAGTGTTGGGAAAAGAAGCACGCCACCTTCATGATCATGGGCGAGATCTGCACGCGCGCCTGCGCTTTCTGCAATGTCGCCACCGGCATCCCGACCGCGCTCGATCCCGATGAGCCGGCGCGCGTCGCGCATGCCGTCAAGCAGATGGGGCTGAGCCACGTCGTCATCACCTCCGTCGACCGCGACGATCTTGCCGATGGCGGTGCGCAGCACTTTGCCGATGTCATCCGCGCGATCCGCGCGGCAACGCCGTTGACCACGATCGAAATCCTGACGCCGGATTTCCTGCGCAAGGACGGCGCCCTGGAGATCGTGGTGGCGGCCAAGCCCGACGTCTTCAACCACAATCTCGAAACCGTGCCGTCGAACTATCTGAAGGTTCGGCCGGGCGCTCGCTATTTCCACTCGATCCGGCTGTTGCAGCGGGTCAAGGAACTCGACCCGTCGATCTTTACCAAGTCCGGCATCATGGTCGGCCTGGGCGAGGAGCGAAATGAAATCCTGCAGCTGATGGACGATCTGCGCACGGCCAATGTCGACTTCATGACCATCGGCCAGTATCTGCAGCCGTCGAAGAAGCACCATCCGGTGATCCGCTTCGTCACGCCCGAAGAGTTCCAGTCCTTCGAGACGATCGGCCGGACCAAGGGTTTCCTGCTGGTGGCATCGAGCCCGCTGACGCGCTCATCTCACCATGCCGGCGACGATTTCGCCCGGCTGCGCGCGGCGCGGGAAGCACAGCTTCAGAAGTCGGTCTAGCGCTGGTTGAATGCCGAAATTCGAAGCCACCCGCCGCGTCGCCCATACGCCGCAACAGATGTTTGCGCTGGTAGCCGATGTCGAGGCCTATCCGCAATTCCTGCCGCTTTGCGAAGCGCTGACGGTGCGCTCGCGCAAGGAGCGTGACGGACGTACCGTTCTCCTGGCCGACATGAGCATCGGCTACAAGGCGATCCGCGAGACCTTCACGACGCAGGTGCTTTTGAAGCCCGACGAGAACGCCATCGACGTGAAATATATCGATGGCCCGTTCAAATATCTGAGCAATGTCTGGCGTTTCGAGCCCGATGGCGCCGGCTGCGCCGTCCGCTTCTTCATCGACTATGAATTCAAGAGCCGCATTCTGGGCGCGCTGATGGGCACGATGTTCGACCGCGCCTTCCGCATGTTCGCCGAGGCTTTCGAAAAGCGTGCCGACGTCATCTATGGGGTTGCGCCGGCATGACGCTATAGTAGTGAGTCCATGCCTTATCCAAGCGCGCGCAGGCCGAGTTGCAGCGCATGTCTCACCGTCTCGTGGCGGATGAATTCGCGGCCCTTGTGGCCAAACAGCTGGCGCTCGGCGACAACCGGCTGGCCGGCCAGGGCAAGGCCGAACCAGACGAGACCGACCGGCTTGTCAGCCGAACCTCCGCTTGGGCCGGCAATGCCGGTAACGGCAAGAGAAAGGCTCGCGCGCGAATGCGCCAGCGCGCCGGCCGCCATCTCCAGGACCGTTTCGCGCGAAACAGCTCCATGCGCGTCGAGCGTTTCGGCGGAAACGCCGAGCATGTCCATCTTGGCTTCGTTGGAATAGCTGATGAAGCCGCGGTCGACCACCGCCGAGGAGCCTGCAATGTCGGTGAGCGCGGCGATGATCATGCCGCCGGTGCAGCTTTCCGCCGTCGCCAGCATGATGCCACGTTGCTGGCAGGCCAGCAGCAGGGAGTTTGCGAGTTCGGCGTTGCTCATTCCGGCACCTCGCCGGGAAACACCACGCTGGCAGTGGCGATCGCCGCAATGCCTTCTTCGCGACCGACAAAGCCGAGTTTTTCGTTGGTTGTCGCCTTGATCGAGATGCGGTCGGCGGAAATCCCCAGCATTTGCGACAGGGCCGCCGTCATCGCCTCGCGATGTGGGCCGACGCGCGGCGCCTCGCAGATCAGCGTGATGTCGGCATTGGCGATGCGTCCGCCGCGCTCGCGCACCACTTTCGCCGCGTGTTCGACGAAGATCCGCGACGCTGCACCTTTCCACTGCGGCTCGGACGGCGGAAAATGCGTGCCGATGTCGCCGGCGCCGCAGGTCGCCAGCAGCGCGTCGGTCAAGGCGTGCAGCCCGACATCGGCATCGGAATGTCCGGATAGTTTCTTGTCATGCGGAATCGCGACGCCGCACAGTGTAACGTGATCGCCGGGCTCAAAGGCGTGGACGTCGTAGCCGTTGCCGGTGCGGATGTCGGGGAAATGTGTGCGTTCGCTGGAAAGCCGCTGGTGCGCCATGGCGATGTCCCGTGCCCAGGTGAGTTTGACATTGTCCGGCGAGCCCGGAACGAGCTTGACTGGAATCTGCGCCCATTCGGCGATGGCCGCGTCATCGGTGAAGTCCAGCCTGCCTAGTTGATAGGCCTTGTCGTGTGCGGCAAGGATCGGCCCGTAGGGAAAACCTTGCGGCGTTTGCGCCGCGTGCAGCCCGCTGCGGGAAACGGTTTCCGCGACCACGCCGGCGGCCGACTCGCGCTTCAGCGTGTCCGCGACGGGCAGGGCGGGCAACGCCCCCTCGTTCTCGCCGATGGCGGCGATGGTGCGATCGATCAACTCCGCATCGACGAACGGGCGGACGGCGTCGTGAATCAGAACCTGGCCCGGCGCGTGGTCCTTCAGCGCAAGCAGCCCGAGCCGAACGGACTCCTGCCTGGTCGGTCCGCCAATGATGGCAGTGACGCGCTCAGCCTGGCTGCCCGCCGCTTGCCGGAACAATTCGTGGTCGTCGGCGTGGATGGCGACGACGACCCGGCCGGTTCGCGGATGGGCCAGAAACATCTCCAGCGTGTGCGCAATGACAGCGCGGCCGCCAATATTCTGGTACTGCTTGGGTCCGTTGGCCTGCCCGGCACGAGCGCCGCGGCCGGCGGCGACGATCACCACCGCAACCTCACCTGTCGCGCTCGAGTTTTCACTTCCGTCAGTCATGGCGATTGGCTTAGCGCACGATCCCCAAAAGTGTAATTGGTTTTCCGAAAAGATCGTGCGTCAAATATGAACTCCAAAGCCTCCTTCACACGCCATGAAGGACGCGCGGCGCCTTGGTCACGGCAAATCCCTAAGGGTCCGGAATTTTCCCAATTGCGCCTCAATGTGACGTCATTCCGCGTTGCACATTGCGGCTGATATGGCTAGAGAATGTGCAACGAATGGACGTGCTTGGTTTTTGTGCATGGTTAACTCAACCAGATTGGCCGCGCCTTTGAACGTCGGCGGCGTGGAAATCCGCAATCGCGTATTCCTCGCGCCGATGTCGGGCATCACCGACGAGCCTTTCCGGCGGCGCGCCCATGCGCATGGCGCGGGCCTGGTTGTATCCGAAATGGTGGCAAGCGGCGAACTCGCCAAGGGAAGAGCCGGCTTCGATCTGCGCATACGTCATTCGGGCCTGCCCGTCCATATGGTGCAGCTAGCCGGCCGCGAAGCGGCATACATGGCCGAAGGCGCGCGGATCGCCGCGGGCGAGGGCGCTGACATCATCGACATCAACATGGGCTGTCCGGCCAAGAAGGTCACTGGTGGTTATGCCGGCTCGGCATTGATGCTGGATCTCGACCATGCGCTGTCGCTGATCGAGGCCGTGGTCGGCGCGGTCAAGGTGCCGGTGACGGTCAAGATGCGGCTCGGCTGGGACGAAGGCGCGCTCAATGCGCCAATCCTCGCGCGCCGGGCCGAGCAGGCGGGCGTCAAGATGGTGACGGTGCATGGCCGCACGCGCTGCCAGTTCTACCAAGGCAAGGCCGACTGGCGCGCCATCGCTCGCGTCAAGGAAGTTGTGTCCATTCCGGTCGTTGCCAATGGCGATGTCTGTTCCCCGGCCGAGGCAGCCGCCATTCTCGACCAATCGGGCGCTGATGCGGTGATGGTCGGGCGCGCGCATTACGGCGTGCCCTGGATCGCCGGTGGCATCGCGGCAGCGGCGGCGGGCCAAACGGCGGCCAACGTGCCGCAGACTGCCGCGGCTCTGGCCGACTATATCGTTGGCCACTACGAGGACATGCTGGCGCTTTATGGCGTCGAGAGCGGTTTGCGCCAGGCGCGCAAACATCTGGGCTGGTATCTCGATCGCCATGCTGTTGGCGTCGCCGACGACCATCGAAAGGCCATCCTGACGACGTTCGATCCGGCTCGCGTCATTGCCTTGCTGCGCAATGTGTTTTCGCGCGATCCGCAACCCTTGAGCCTGCGGAGCGCCGCATGAACGCCACCGCTGGCCAGGGAACTGAAATGGCGGATGCCGCCCAGATCGTCCTCAACACCATCCGCCGCCCGGTGATCATGATCAGCGAGGACGGGTTCATCACCTTCGCCAATGCCGATGCCGAGGACTTCTTTCGCTCCAGCGCGACCATGCTGGCGCGCAACACGCTGTCCAAGCTCGTCCCCTTCGGCAGCCCGCTGCTGACCCTGGTCGATCAGGTGCGCGAGCGCCGGGCTCCGGTCAACGAGTATCGGGTCGATGTGTCGTCGCCACGCCTCGGCATCGAGAAGGTCGTCGATCTCTATGTCGCACCAGTGTCGGAATTCCCGGGCTCCGTCGTGGTCATGTTCCAGGAACGGTCGATGGCCGACAAGATCGACCGGCAGATGACGCATCGCGGTGCCGCACGCTCTGTGACCGGCCTCGCAGCGATGCTCGCCCACGAGATCAAGAACCCGCTCTCCGGCATCCGCGGCGCAGCCCAGCTGCTCGAACTGTCCGCCTCCGACGAAGACCGCGCACTGACCCGGCTGATCACCGACGAGACGGACCGCATCGTCTCGCTGGTCGATCGCATGGAGGTGTTTTCCGACGAGCGGCCGATCGATCGCTACCCCGTCAACATCCATGTCGTACTTGACCATGTGAAGGCGATCGCAAAGAACGGTTTTGCGAAGAAAATCAGGATATTGGAGGACTATGATCCATCATTGCCTCCGGTATTCGCCAATCGCGACCAGCTGATCCAGGTGTTCCTGAACCTGGTCAAGAACGCCGCCGAGGCAATCGGCAGCGACCCGCATGGCGAGATCGTGCTGTCGACCGCATTCCGGCCGGGCATCCGCGTTTCGGTTCCAGGCACGCAGGACCGCGTGTCGCTGCCGCTCGAGTTCTGCGTGCGCGACAATGGCTCCGGTGTCTCGGAGGATATCCTGCCGATCCTGTTCGATCCCTTCATCACCACCAAGCCGAACGGCTCGGGGCTGGGGTTGGCGCTGGTCGCCAAGATCGTCGGCGAGCATGGCGGCATCATCGAATGCGAATCGACCCCGCGCGGGACCACCTTTCGCATCCTGATGCCGGCCTGGAAGGAAACGCCGTTCGGCGCTGAAGAAGACGGTGAAGGAGACCGCAAATGACCGTTCGCGGCAATATTCTCGTCGCCGATGACGATGCGGCGATCCGCACCGTGCTCAACCAGGCTCTCTCGCGCGTCGGCCACGAGGTGCGCGTCACGTCCAACGCCTCGACCTTGTGGCGCTGGGTGGCGGCGGGCGAGGGCGACCTTGTCATCACCGACGTGGTGATGCCGGACGAGAACGCCTTCGACATGCTGCCGCGCATCAAGAAGGCGCGGCCGGAGCTGCCCGTCATCGTCATGAGCGCCCAGAACACGTTCATGACCGCAATCCGTGCATCCGAGACCGGCGCCTATGAATATCTGCCGAAACCGTTCGACCTGACCGAACTGCTCAACATCGTCAACCGGGCGCTGTCGGAGCCCCGCCGGCCGAAGATCGATGCGCGGCCCGATGAACAGCCCGAAACGATGCCGCTGGTCGGCCGCTCGGCTGCCATGCAGGACATCTACCGCATGCTGGCACGCATGATGCAGACCGACCTGACGGTGATGATCTCGGGCGAATCCGGCACCGGCAAGGAACTGGTGGCGCGCGCGCTGCATGAATATGGCCGCCGTCGCGGCGGACCGTTCGTCGCCATCAACATGGCGGCGATTCCGCGCGACCTGATCGAATCGGAACTGTTCGGCCACGAGAAGGGGGCTTTCACCGGTGCCCAGAACCGCTCCACCGGCCGCTTCGAGCAGGCAGAGGGCGGCACGCTGTTCCTCGACGAGATCGGCGACATGCCGATGGAGGCGCAGACGCGCCTGCTGCGTGTCCTGCAGCAGGGCGAATACACGACGGTCGGCGGCCGCACGCCGATCAAAACGGATGTGCGCATCGTCGCCGCCACCAACAAGGATCTGCGCACCTTGATCAACCAGGGACTGTTCCGCGAGGATCTGTTCTATCGTCTCAACGTCGTTCCGCTGAGGCTGCCGGCGCTGCGTGAGCGCTCCGAGGACGTGCCCGATCTCGTGCGCCACTTCTTCAAGCTCGGCGAGATGGAAGGGCTGCAGACCAAGCGTATTTCGTCCGGCGGCATCGAACTGATGAAACGCTACCCGTGGCCGGGCAATGTGCGCGAACTGGAAAACCTGGTTCGCCGGCTGGCCGCGCTCTATTCACAGGATGAGATCTCCGCCGAAATCATCGAGGCGGAGCTGAAGACCGGCGAGCGCCCCGTGGTGCCCGGCGGCGGCAACCTCATTCCCGACGACCTCTCCATCGGCCAGGCGGTCGAGCATTTCCTGCAGCGCTATTTCGCCTCGTTTGCCGGCGAATTGCCGCCCGCCGGGCTTTACCAGCGCATCCTGTCCGAAGTCGAATATCCGCTGGTCCTGGCCTCGATGACGGCAACCCGCGGCAACCAGATCAAGGCCGCGGAGCTGCTGGGGCTCAACCGCAACACGCTGCGCAAGAAGATTCGCGAACTGGGCGTCAACGTCTATAAATCGTCGCGGCCGGGCTGAGCGCTGATCTGACGCACTCTTTTCAGGGGACTGAGCGGCGAAAGATTTCCGCCATTGTCACACTTGTTGCATAATCGCCACAATGCGTTGCATAGATCGGACGCAATCATTGGCTCCCAGACGGCGACATGGCTCCGCAGGCACCTGTACTCAACCAACCGCTATTCAGCGAACCCGGCGCGCGCGACGGTCGCCGCTTGCTGGCATTGCCCGGCGTGGTGGCGGTTGTCGGCGCGCTGGTCATGGCGGCCATTTCGTTCACCATCCTGGTCGGCGCGACGCCGATCGCGCCTGACGCCAGGACGACCTGGGCGCTGATCGCGCTCAACGCCGCTTTCGTGCTGTTCCTGATGGCGCTGGTCGGGCGCGAGGTCCATCGCATCGTCATGGCGCGCCGGCACGGCAAGGCGGCCTCGCGCCTGCATGTGCGCATCGTTGCCATGTTCGCGCTGGTTGCCGCCATTCCCGCCATCATGGTGGCCATCATCGCCTCGATCACGCTCGATATCGGCCTTGATCGCTGGTTCGAGATCCGCACCAAGACGATCGTCAATTCCTCGCTGTCGATCGCCGATGCCTATGTCCAGGAAAATGCCCGCAACTTGCAGGGCACGACGCTGTCGATGGCCTATGATCTCGACGCGTCGCGAACACTCTACGGCCTTGATCGCACAGGCTTTCTCGACCTCTTGAACAAGGAGGCGGTGGGCCGGTCGCTGGCCCATGCGGCGCTGATCAAGCCCGACGGTTCGTTCGTCATGAGCGCGCAGACCGATGCCGATTTCGCCATGCCGGAACCGCCGGAAGGCGCAGTCAGCAGCGCCACCGATGGCAAACCGGTGCTGATAGAGCCGCGCACCCGCAACATCATGGGCGCCATCGTCAAGCTGCGCGAGATCGAGGGCCTCTACCTCTACACCATCCGCCTTGTCGATCCCGAGGTGATCAAGGCGAGGCAGATCGTCAGATCCAACACCGACGAGTATCGCAATCTCGAAGACAACAGGCGCACCTCGCAAGTGGCCTTCGCACTGCCCTATCTGTCGCTGACCCTGATCATCATCCTGTCGGCGATCTGGACCGGCATCGCGGTCGCCGACCGTCTCGTGCGGCCGATTCGCCAGCTCATTGGCGCTGCCGACGAGGTGGCGACAGGCAATCTAGACGTCGCGGTTCCGGTCAGGCCTTCCGACGGCGACGTCGCCTCGCTGGGTGACACCTTCAACAAGATGCTGCTGGAGCTGAAATCGCAACGCAACGAGATCCTGTCGGCAAAGGACCTGATCGACGAACGGCGGCGCTTTTCCGAAGCCGTGCTTGCCGGTGTTACCGCCGGTGTCATCGGCGTCGATCCCTACGGCATCGTCACCATCGTCAACCGTTCGGCCGAATCGATGCTGGCCATCTCCGCCAGTGCTGCACTCGGGCAGAACCTTTCCGCCATTCTGCCGCATGTTGGCCGTGTCTTCGAGATCGGCCGCCAGTCGGGCAAGCCCGTCTACCGAGAGCAGGTGACGTTTTTCCGCGCCGGCACGGAACGCACATTCAACGTGCAGATCACCGTCGAGGCGGGCGATGACGGCTCGGAGGAGAAATCCTACGTCGTGACCGTCGACGACATCACTGATCTGGTCCAGGCGCAGCGTTCTTCCGCCTGGGCCGATGTGGCGCGCCGCATCGCCCACGAGATCAAGAACCCGCTGACGCCGATCCAGCTTTCGGCCGAGCGCATCAAGCGCCGCTATGGCAAGGTCATCACCGAGGACCGTGAGGTTTTCGACCAATGCACCGACACCATCATCCGGCAGGTCGAGGACATAGGCCGCATGGTCGACGAATTCTCCGCCTTCGCGCGCATGCCCAAGCCCGAGATGAAGGCCATCGATCTGCGCGAATCGCTGCGTGAGGCGTCCTTCCTGGTCGAGGTCAGCCGCGCCGACATCACCTTCGAGCGGATTTTCGGTAACGAACCGCTCAAGGGCACGTTCGACAGTCGCCTTTTGGCGCAAGCTTTCGGCAATGTGATCAAGAACGCCGCCGAGGCGATCGACGGACTGGAACAAAAGGACGGTTCGCACGGCATAATCCGGATTCAAGCCGGTCGTCAGAATGGCGCGATTCGAATCGACGTCATCGACAATGGCAAAGGCCTGCCGCGGGAGAATCGCCAACGGTTGCTCGAGCCCTATATGACCACGCGCGAGAAGGGCACAGGGCTTGGTCTCGCTATCGTCAAGAAGATCGTGGAGGACCATGGCGGCAGGCTGGAACTTCATGATGCGCCTGCGGATTTCCATGGCGGCCGCGGGGCGATGATCAGCATCATCCTGCCGCCCGCGGCCGTCACGCCGTTGCGCGAAGGCAAGTCGGAACACGAGAGAGAAACTGAAAAGGTCGATAATGGCGTCTGATATTCTCATCGTCGATGACGAGGAAGACATCCGCGAGCTCGTCGCAGGCATACTGAGCGACGAAGGTCACGAAACCCGTACGGCATTTGACGCCGACAGCGCGTTGGCGGCCATTGCCGACCGGGCGCCGAGGTTGATTTTCCTCGACATCTGGCTGCAGGGCTCTCGCTTGGACGGCCTGGCGCTGCTGGACGAGATCAAGACCATGCATCCCACTTTGCCCGTGGTGATGATCTCCGGTCACGGCAACATCGAAACGGCGGTCTCGGCCATCCGCCGTGGCGCCTATGATTTCATCGAGAAGCCGTTCAAGGCCGACAGGCTGATTCTCATCGCCGAGCGTGCGCTGGAAACCTCGAAGCTGCGACGCGAGGTTTCCGATCTCAAGCAGCGCAGCGGCGAGACCTTCGACCTGATCGGCATGTCGTCGGCCATGAGCCAGCTGCGCCAGACCATCGAGCGCGTCGCACCGACCAACAGCCGTGTCATGATCATCGGCCCGTCCGGATCAGGCAAGGAACTTGCGGCGCGCGCCATTCACACGCTGTCGGCCCGCAAGGGCGCGCCGTTCGTGACGCTGAGCGCTGCCAACATCACGCCCGAACGCATGGAGATCGAACTGTTCGGCACCGAATCGAACGGTGTCGAGCGCAAGGTCGGCGCGCTGGAGGAGGCCCATCGCGGCATCCTCTACATCGACGAAGTGGCCGACATGCCGCGCGAGACGCAGAACAAGATCCTGCGCGTGCTGGTCGAGCAGCAGTTCGAGCGTGTAGGGGGCACCAAGCGGGTCAAGGTCGATGTCCGCATCATCTCCTCGACCTCGCAGAACCTGGAGGCCATGATCGCCGACGGGCGTTTCCGCGAGGATCTCTACCACCGCCTGGCGGTGGTTCCGGTGATGGTGCCGGGGCTGGCCGAGCGGCGCGAGGATATTCCCTATCTCGTCGACAATTTCATGAAGCAGATCGCCCGCCAGGCCGGCATCAAGCCGCGTCGCATCGGCGACGATGCGCTTGCCGTTCTGCAGGCGCACAATTGGCCGGGCAACGTGCGCCAGCTGCGCAACAATGTCGAACGCCTGATGATCCTGGCGCGCGGCGACGACGTCGATGCGCCGATCACCGCGGACCTTCTGCCGTCCGAGATTGGCGATGTCATGCCGCGAACGCCGAATCAGTCCGACCAGCACATCATGGCGCTGCCGCTGCGCGAAGCGCGTGAACAGTTCGAGAAGGATTATCTGATCGCCCAGATCAACCGCTTTGGCGGCAACATCTCCAAGACCGCCGAGTTCATCGGGATGGAGCGCTCGGCTCTGCACCGCAAACTGAAGTCGCTGGGCGTCTGACGCGCGGACCTGTGCTGAACCGCGCGTGGTCCAAGCATTTGCCGGTTACGGCGGCGGCGGAATCGCATAAGAAAGCCCGAGAATTTTCCAGGGGTCGCCAATGCCGCGCATTGCCTATGTCAACGGGCGCTACGTCGCCCACGCGGACGCTTCCGTGCATATCGAGGATCGCGGCTATCAGTTCGCCGATGGCGTCTATGAGGTCTGCGAGGTGGCGCGCGGCTTCATCGTCGACATGCCGCGCCATCTTGCCCGGCTCAACCGCTCGCTGACCGAATTGTCGATCGCGTGGCCGGTGGCGCGTAACGTGCTGCCGCTCATCCTGCGCGAAGTGGTCAACCGCAACCATGTCGTCAATGGGCTGGTCTATGTGCAGGTAACGCGCGGTGTCGCCAGCCGCGAGTTTGTTTTCCCGTCGGCGGACACCAAGCCGTCTTTGGTGGTCACTGCCAGAAAGGCCGATCCGGCGGCTGGAGCAAAGCGAGCAGAGACCGGTATCGCGGTCATCACCGTGCCAGAAAACCGCTGGGACCGGGTCGATATCAAGACCGTCGGACTGCTGCCCAATGTATTGGCCAAGCAAAAAGCCAAGGAGGCCGGTGCTCAGGAGGCATGGTTCGTCGACACCGACGGCAACGTCAAGGAAGGCGGCTCGTCGAACGCCTGGATCGTCACCAAGGACGGCGTCCTGGTTACGAGGCCAGCGGATCACGGCATCCTGCGCGGCATCACCCGCACGACCATGTTCGAAGTTGCGGCAAAGCTCGGCCTGAAGATCGAAGAGCGCGGTTTTTCCGTCGCCGAGGCCAAGGCGGCGCGCGAGGCGTTCATCAGTTCGGCTACGACGATTGCCATGCCGGTCGTGGCCATTGACGGCGATCCTGTGGCCAATGGGCACCCCGGCTCAGTGACACTTTCGTTACGGCAGGCCTTTTTTGACATTGCGGAAAAAAGTCCAGCCTGATAACCGCACAGGTGGAATGAACATCAATATATCTCGTTCTGCTTGTCGTTACTGACGACAAGACGGTGTTTGCGCGCTTGACATGTGCCCGACAATTTGGCGCATTGGCTTGCAAACCGAAGGGGATCGGCGAAAGACAAGAACAATGGCGGAACGATCGCAAAACCTTCAGGACCTGTTCCTGAATTCAGTTCGCAAGAGCAAGAACCCGCTCACCATCTTCCTCATCAACGGCGTGAAGCTGACCGGTGTGGTTACTTCGTTCGACAATTTCTGTGTGCTGCTGCGCCGCGACGGTCACTCTCAGCTCGTCTACAAGCACGCCATTTCCACGATCATGCCGAGCCAGCCGGTTCAGATGTTCGATGGCGAGGAAAGCCAGGGCGCCTGATTGGCACGTGAGAAGGACGCGGACGGCACGGTTCGCGGAAAACCAGCGCATCATCCCGGGACGGAAGCCAAGGGGCCGACCCGGGCTGTCGTCATTGTGCCCGTGCTTACCCGCCAGCCGCGCGGCGACGACGAAACCAACCGCCCTCGGTTGACGCGCTCGGCCGACGCTCGCCATGACGAGGCGGTCGGCCTTGCGCGCGCCATCAATCTCGACCCTGTCTATACGGCTGTCGTGACGGTCAACGATCCGCGTCCAGCGACCTTGCTCGGCAGCGGCAAGGTTGAAGAGTTCGCCGAGATCGTCAAGGAAAACGACGCCGAGCTGGTCATCGTCGACCATCCACTGACCCCGGTGCAGCAACGCAATCTCGAGAAGGAACTGCATGCCAAGGTTCTGGACCGAACCGGGCTGATCCTAGAAATCTTTGGTGAGCGCGCCCGCACCAAGGAAGGCACGCTGCAGGTCGAGCTTGCCCATCTCAACTACCAGAAGGGCCGCCTGGTTCGCAGCTGGACCCACCTTGAACGCCAGCGCGGTGGCGCCGGCTTCCTCGGCGGCCCCGGCGAAACCCAGATCGAATCCGACCGGCGGCAGTTGCAGGAAAAGATCATCAAGCTGAAGCACGAGCTGGAAACGGTGCGTCGCACCCGCGACCTGCACCGCGCCAAGCGCAAGAAGGTGCCGTTCCCGGTGGTGGCGATCGTCGGCTACACCAATGCCGGCAAGTCGACCCTGTTCAACCGGCTGACCGGCGCGGACGTGTTGGCGCAGGACATGCTGTTCGCCACGCTCGACCCGACGCTGCGCCGCGTGCGCCTGCCGCATGGCACGCCGATCATCCTGTCGGACACGGTCGGTTTCATCTCCGACCTGCCGACGCATTTGATCGCGGCTTTTCGCGCGACGCTGGAAGAGGTGGTCGAAGCCGATCTCGTCATCCATCTGCGCGACATTTCCGATCCCGACACGGCTGCACAGGCCGAGGATGTCGAGCGCATCCTGGCCGACCTCGGTGTCGACGCCAGTGACACCAAGCGTGTGATCGAAGTCTGGAACAAGGTCGACCTGTTGGACGAAGGCAACAGGAGCCGGCTGCTCGCCGATGCCGCCGACGGCAGCAAGGGTCCGCCGATCGCCATATCGGCGGTGACCGGCGAGGGCATCGATGCGCTGAAGGCGCTCATCGAGACGCGCATGGCTGGCGAGCTCGAAGACCTGACGGTGACGATCGAGCCGGCGCAGTTTGGCCTTGTCGATTGGCTGTATCGCAATGGCGATATTGTTTCGCGCACCGACAATGAAGACGGCAGCGCCACCATCTCGCTCAAGGCCACGCAAAGCGCCCGCGAAGAGATTGAAAGCCGATTGCGCCGTAAAAACAACGGCTAGGACGGAGAAATTGCAGGAAAAGTGTATAACGCTTTTCCGTCCTGATTGCCGGCCTATAGGGCCCTACGTCGCGCTCTTCGCTTCCTGCCAGAGCGCTTCCATCTCGTCCAGGGTGGCCTTCTCCAGCGTGTTGCCGGACTTCTCCAGGGCCTGCTCGACATAGTGGAAGCGTGACCGGAATTTTTCGTTGGTGCCGCTCAACGCGGCTTCCGAATCGAGCTTGAGATGACGGCCGAGATTGACGACGGCGAACAGCATGTCGCCGAACTCGTCCTTGATCGAGGCCGTCTCGCCCTTCGCCAGAGCCTCGCGCAATTCGCCGATCTCCTCCTCGATCTTGTCGAGGATGGGGGCTGCCTCGCTCCAGTCGAAGCCGACGCGGGCAGCCTTCTCCTGAAGTTTCAGCGCCCGTGTCAAAGCGGGCAGGGCGACCGGAACACTGTCCAGAAATCCCTTGCCATTGTCTTCGGGGTCGAGGCCGCGCGCGACACGGGCTTGCCGCTTCTCCGCCTTCTCCTGCGCCTTGATCTTCTCCCACATGCCCTTGGCCATGCCGGCGCCGCGGGCTTCCTCGTCGCCGAAGACATGCGGGTGGCGCCGGATCATCTTGGTGGTGATGGCCTGGACGACATCCGGGAAGGCGAATTCACCCGCTTCCTCGGCCATTTGCGCGTGGTAGACGACCTGCAGCAGGAGGTCGCCGAGTTCATCGCGCAGATCACCGAGGTCACCGCGCGCGATGGCGTCCGCCACCTCGTAGGCTTCCTCGATCGTATAGGGCGCGATGGTCGAGAAATCCTGCTCGATGTCCCAGGGGCAGCCGGTCTTCGGCGCACGCAGCGCCGCCATGATCTCGATCAGGCGCGAAATGTCTTTGGATGGCGTCATGCGGCGGATGCTATCCTGCGACCCGACGCGCGGCCAACGCTGTCAGCCTGCGAGGGGGCCTTGTCCACAGCTGAGCCGCCTCAGTCGAGCACGGAGATGATCGCCTTGGCGAGGTCGTCCATGCCGTCCTCTGGCAAACCGGCGACATTGATGCGGCTATCGCCGACCATGTAGACGCCGTACTCGGCACGCAACCGCTCGACCTGCGCTTCCGTGAGACCAAGCCGCGAGAACATGCCGCGATGGCTGGCGACGAAGTCGAAGCGGTCGGAGTTGGACTGCCGGCGCAGCGCCTCGGCGAAAGCCACGCGAAGCCTGAGCATGCGTAGGCGCATCTCTTCCAGTTCGGCTTCCCAGTCGGCGCGCAGGCTTGCGTCTTCCAGCACGATGCGCACCGCCGCGGCACCATGGTCCGGCGGCATCGAATACATTGCACGTGCCGCCGACAGCATCTGGCTCATCGCCACGTCGGCCTGCGCGCTGTCCCTGGCCAGGATCATCGCCGCGCCGACACGGTCGCGGTAGACGGCGAAATTCTTCGAGCAGCTCGAGGCAACGACCATCTCCGGTACTTTCGCCGCCAACAGGCGCAGGCCAATAGCGTCGGCCTCGAGGCCGTCGCCAAAGCCCTGGTAGGCGATGTCGACGAATGGCAGCAGGCCGCGTTCGACGACCAGATCGGTGACGGCCTGCCACTGCGCCGCGTCGAGGTTGGCGCCAGTCGGGTTGTGGCAGCAGCCATGCAGCAGCACCACGTCGCCGTTCTTGGCCGTCCGCAACGCCGCCAGCATGTCGTCGAAACGAACAGCACCAGAGGTCGCATCGAAATAGGGGTATTCGCGGATCTGCAGGCCGGCGGCGCGCATCACCGGCATATGGTTCGGCCAGGTCGGGTCCGACAGCCAGATCGTGGCGTCCGAACGGGTCCGCTTGAGCAGCTCCGCCACCAGGCGAAGCGCACCGGAGCCGCCAGGCGCCTGTGCCGCCCGGATGCGCGTCATGTCCGCGCCCGGCCCGAAGGCGAGCTTGGCCATCACCGCGTTGAACCCGGTGTCGCCCGCGAGCCCGAGATAGGTCTTGGTGTCCTGGCTGTTCAGCAGCCGCTTTTCAGCCTCACGAACGGCGCGCATCACCGGCGTCTTGCCGTCGCGATCCTTGTAGACGCCGACCCCGAGGTCGACTTTGTTGGGTCGCGGATCGGCGCGATAGAGGCCGATCAGGGCCAGGATCTTGTCGGCGGGAGCTGGCTGCAGTTCTTCGAACATCGCTATGGTTCCGTTGGCGCGGCGGAGTGATACGCAAATAGAGCGCACTTCGCCAGCGGTTTAATTGCGCAAAACGGAGGGCGGCACCCAGGGGCGCGGCCTTTCGAAACGATAGCAGCTATTCTCATTGCAGCGTATGCGTCGCTTCGAAAGCGGCTCAAGGAATGACTGCCTCATGCTCGTACGGCTGACGATGATCTGCAACGGCGCCACGGCCGCGACCCGGCGGGGGTCGTTTCCGCTCGATGAGCCGCTGGAGCCGCGCTCGCTGGCGCTGGCGAAGGCGATGCGCGGGACGCTGCGCCGCGCCGACCGCGTGTGGACAGCGCCCGCGCTTCGCGCCCGCCAGACCGCCGAGGCGCTATCGCTGGACGCATCGGTCGAACCGCTCCTGGCGGATCAGGGCTATGGAAGCTGGGCCGGTATGCGTTTTGAGGACCTGCAGGCGGAGCAGCCCGAGGGCATCGCTGCCTGGCTATCAGACCCCAACACAGCGCCGCGTGGTGGCGAGTCGCTGGCTGACGTTGCCCGCCGGGCTTCCGAGTTGATGGACCGGTTGATGGCCAAGCCTGGCCACACAATCGCGCTGACCCATGCCAGCGTCATCCGGACCGCGATCGTGCATGTTCTGGGTGCTCCGCTTGCGGCCTGTTGGAAGATCGATATCGAGCCGCTGAGCATCACCGATTTTCGCAGCGACGGCCGCAGATGGGTGTTGCGCGCCTGCGGTGTAGCCGCGCCCAAATCCGCAACAACGCTTCGCCCTTGAGAGCCAGGCAGGGCGAGGGGATCGCAAACGCGATCCCCCGGCGAAACCACCGGGCATAAGAAAAAAGGCGCGGCTGGGATTAAAATCCCCACATGCTCCGTAAACAGGGCATGAAACGGTCGATGCCACGCTTTGACATCATAGGACAGCTCGGATCGCTGCGGCGCTATGCGCAGTCGCTGACGCGCGACAGCGCGGATGCCGAGGATCTCGTGCATGACGCGCTGGTGCGCGCCTATGAGCGGCGCGGCACCTTCCGCTCCGGCGGAAACCTGCGGGCCTGGCTGCTGTCCATCGTCCACAACGCCTTCATCGACCGCATGCGTTCGCGCCGCTCGGAAGCCGTGCGCATCGAACAGGCCGGATACCTCGCCGATGCCGCCACGCCGGCGCCGCAGGAGCATTCGGTGCGCCTGGCGCAGGTGCGGGACGCCTTTTTCAACCTGCCGGAAGAGCAGCGCTCGGCGCTGCATCTGGTCGCCATCGAAGGGCTTTCCTACCAGCAGGCGGCCAGTGCCACCGGCGTGCCGCTGGGCACGCTGATGTCGCGCATCGGCAGGGCGCGCGCCGCCCTTCGCCAGATGGAAGACGCCGCCCCGGTGCGCGGAAAAAATCATCTCAAGATCGTGGGAGGTGAGCCATGAGCGCTCTTGTCGACCCGGTGACCGACGCCGACCTCGACGCTTATGTCGACGACCAGCTGGATGTCACCCGCCGCATCGAGGTCGAAGCCTTCCTGTCGACTCGCCCGGAGGCCGCCGCGCGCGTCATGTCGGATCTGCGGACCCGCGATGAGCTGCGCGTGGCGCTTGCCGGCTCCAAGGGCATGGCCCGGCCGGCGACCGCTGACGCGGCGCGGCGGCTGGAGAGGGGGCTTGTCCGTGGCCGCATCTTCGGCGTGCTGCAGCGCGCCGCTGCGGTTGCTGCCTTCGTTGCCGCCGGCTGGCTGGCAAACGGCATCATCGGGCCGATGTCGGTGACCAAGGTCGTCGCGTCGCCGCAGCCGCCCGCCTATGTCGACGAGGCCGTGCGGGCACACAGGACGACGCTGGTGCGCGAGACCATGCCCTCGCAGCCGGAAGCGCCCAATTACAGTGCCGGCGAGATCCGTGCTGCGACCGCGATCGTCATGCCGTCGCTGCCAAAGGACTGGAAGGTGCGCGACGTGCAGATCTATCCGTCGCGCTTCGGCCCGAGCGTCGAGGTGGCTGTCGACACCAAGGATATGGGCCTGGTGTCGCTGTTTGCGATCCGGCCGGGAACCTTCGACGTGGTCAAGCCGACCGTCGCGCCGTCGGGCGACATTTCCTCGGCCTATTTCCAGATCGGCGAGGTCGCCTATGCGGTGGTCGCGAAAAGCGGGGTTCATGACCTCGACCGCGCCGCCGAGACGCTCGCCAAAACGCTTTACTGATCGACCCCACGCTTTACTGACCGATCCACAAAGGAGACTGCAAATGAACACGCCCAATCTGGGATATCGCGTCGGCACCGGCGCCCAGGCCGGAGCCGTCTTTGACGAGGGCCTGCGTCAGCACATGCTGCGCGTCTACAACTATATGGGCCTCGGCCTGGTGGTCACCGGCCTGGTCGCCTTCCTGGTGTCGTCGACGCCGGCGCTCTACGTGCCGATCTTCTCCAGCCCGCTGAAATGGGTGGTGATGCTGGCGCCGCTCGCCTTCGTCATGCTGTTTTCGTTCAAGATGCAGACCATGTCGGCGGCCAGCGCTCAGGCAATGTTCTGGGCCTTCTGCGCGGTGATGGGCCTGTCGCTCGCCTCCGTGTTCCTGGTCTTCACCGGCACCAGCATCGCGCGCACCTTCTTCATCGCCGCCACCATGTTCGGCGCCACCAGTCTCTACGGCTATACGACCAGGCGCGACCTGACCCAGTTCTCGTCTTTCCTGATCATGGGCCTGATCGGCGTGGTGATCGCCAGCATCGTCAACATCTTCCTCGGCTCGACCGCGCTGCAGTTCGCCATTTCGGTGATCGGTATCGCCGTCTTCATCGGGCTAACCGCCTGGGACACGCAGACGATCAAGGAACAATATGCCGAGAATTTCGACGCGGAATCGCGCCAGAAGCTGGCTGTTTTCGGTGCTTTCTCGCTCTACCTGAACTTCATCAACATCTTCCAATTGCTGCTGAACTTCACGGGCGAGCGGGAGTAACGACTGTCCGCTGTGGGCAAGGGCGGGGTTCTCGCCCTTGATGCGGAGAGGTGGCCGGAGGAGAAATCCTCCGGCCACAATTCGTTCCTGCAAGACCCGTCTATGCCTTGAGTCCCCAGGAGCTTTTGTTAGTCTGCCGCCGCAGCGGCCTTCAACACCGACGCGCGAGGACATGTGGCACAGGACAGCCAAACGCTTCATGGCGACGGCATCTCGGCCGTTATTGCAGAGCAAGGCGCCGAACTGGTTTCGCTGCAGGATGGGCGGGGATTTGAGTTTCTGTGGCAAGCCGGGCCGGAGTGGCGGCGCCATTCGCCGGTGCTGTTCCCCATAGTCGGCCGGCTGACGGGCGATCGGCTGCGCCATCGCGGCCAGACCTATCCGATGACGCAGCACGGCTTCGCCCGCGACAAACCGTTCACCTGGGAGGAGAGGGGACCCCACTCCTGCACGCTGGTGCTTACCGACGACGCCGACACCCGCGCGCACTACCCCTTCGCCTTTCGCCTTGCCGTGACCTACACGCTGGACCGCCAGCAGCTCGGTGTGACCTTCAAGATCACCAACACCGGTGACGAGCCGTTGCCGGCTTCGATCGGCGCGCATCCTGCATTCAACTGGCCGTTGCTGCCGGAATTGCCCAAGGAGGCCTATCGGCTGACCTTTTCCGACGACGAGCCGGCACCGATCCGCCGCCTGAAGGACGGCCTGCTGCTCACGGAACCGCGGCCGACGCCCATCGATGGCAGGACGCTTGCGCTGTCCGAACGGCTGTTCGATGACGACGCCGTCATCCTGGACCGGCCAGCGAGCACCAGCGTGCGCTATGCGGCCGAGCGCGGTCCGGCGATCGAAATGTCATGGCAGGGAGCCGAGGAGCTCGGCATCTGGTCCAAGCCCGGCGGCGCGCCCTTCCTGTGCATCGAACCCTGGCATGGCATAGCGAGCCCGACCGATTTCGATGGCGAATTCACTGACAAGCCCGGCGTGATGCTGATCGAACCGGGGGCGAAGCGTTCGCTGAGCTACCAGATCGGCCTGGAGCCGGGCCGGCGGTGACCGACCGACGGCCAACCGCAGAATCGACGCCTGGGAGCACCCAATGAAACTCGGCTTCATCGGCACAGGTGCGCTGACTTCAGCCATTGTCGTCGGGCTCAAATCCCTCGATGGCGATCCGGTGTCGGTGGTGTTGTCGCCGCGCAACGAAGAGATCGCGGCGAAGCTCGCTTCCCGCTATCCGAATACACGCGTTGCCGCCGACAATCAGGAGGTGCTCGACGACTGCGATACCGTCATGCTGGCTGTCCGGCCGCAAGATGCCCATCAGGTGCTGCCTGAATTGAAATTTCGGCGCGACCATCACCTCATCAGCCTGATCGCCACGTTGTCGCACGAGGAGATAGCCGGCCTGACCGCACCGGCGAGCCGCGTGACCAAAGCGCTGCCCATGCCGATGATCGCCCGGCGGCTGGGGGCGACGATCATTTATCCGCCTGATCCGGACGTGACCGCGTTGTTCGGCGGACTGGGGAAGGTGATCGAGGTCGAGAGTTCCAGCGAGTTCGACGCGTTGAGCGTCGTGACCGCGACCTATGCCACCTATTTCAAGTACCTCGATACGATCCATCGCTGGCTGAAAGCGCATGATGTGCCAGACACCAAGGGGCGTGACTATATCGCCGCGCTCTTCACGGCGCTCGGGCACGCTCCGGAGACGGCGCCTGAGGCGGACTTCACGCATCTGGCGCAGGACTATGCGACCCGTGGCGGCATCAACGAGCAGGTCCTGAAGGAACTCACGGCCCGCAACGTCTTCGATGCGCTGGCGGAAAGCCTGGACGGCGTGCATCGGCGCATTTCAGCGGTTGGCGCCACCTGACGAGAAAGTTTTGCGATGGGTTTCAAACCTGCCGGGCGATGGTGCCGATCACGTTGACCAGAAGGCGCGCGGCGGTCTGGGCCGACAGGCCGTCAATGTCGGCCGGCGGATAGAGCTCGACAAGGTCGAATCCCGCGATCCTGGTCCTCTTGCCAAGGCCCGCGATCAGGTCGATCGCCTGCGTGTAGGTGAGGCCGCCGGGCGTACGCGCCGCCACGCCCGGCATGATGCCGGGATCAAGGCTGTCGCAGTCGAAGGTGACGACCACCCGTGCGCCTTCCGGAATATGCCTGAGCGCCGCCTCCACGCCTTGTGCATGAACCTCGCGCGCGGTCACGAAACGGCTGCCGTAGTGCTGCGCCGCTTCGACTTCAGCAAGGCACGCACTGCCGACGCCGCGCAGGCCAACCTGCACCATGCCCGCGACATGCGGCATCTCGCTTGCCCTTCGCATCGGGCTGGAATAGGCGTGGCGTTCTCCATGCACCTCGTCGCGCCAGTCGATATGGGCATCGATCTGCAGGATCCAGATCGGTCCGTGATCGGCAAAGCCGGCAAGGAACGGAATGACGACGGAATCGTCACCGCCGAGCAGGATCGGCACGGCCGGCAAGGCCAGGACCTCGCGCGTCCTCGCCTCGATCCGGGCCCTGTTTTCGGCATTGTCGTGCAGGATGGTCGAGATGTCGCCGGCATCGATGCAGCAGACCGGCTTGCCGTCGAACAACGGGCCGCCAAGATCGAAATCCCAGTGCCCGACAAGCAGGGCGTCATCCTGGCTGGCCGCACGGATGGCGTCGGCCGCCAACGCATGGCCACTGCTGTCCTTGCCGGGATAGGTGCTGCCGTGCCCGGCGCCGAAGATCACCGCACGAGGCGTACGGCCATCCGCGAGGCGATCGGGAAGGGCGAGGAATGATGGCGACATTTTCTTGGTGGTCCTTGATGGCACGGACTGGGGAAGTTACCGCGTAACACCGACTGCCGCAAAGCAGGTCGCCTAGCACGGCGCCTTCGATCATCCCTGAATTTTTTGCGATTATAGTCGATTGTCGTGCCGTCGATCTCGCGCTGGATCTGTTCCAGACGCTTCTCGACAGGCGGGCAGACTACTGCCCCGAAAAACGACCTACGTCATATTGGCAGCCTCTTGTGAACTCCTTCACATACAAATTCGTGCGCGGCGTACAGGATATGTCAGAACAGAAAGTTACCCGCCCTTGCGAAAAGATCTTGCAGCAGAAATATAAGATCAAACGAGCAGGACGGTCTTCGCAGATAGGTAACTTTTCGTTCTAGTCGTAATTTGTGGTGGAACCAAACAAAGGAGATCAAAATGTATAAGATCATTACAGTTGCATCAGCATTGCTCATGCTTGCCGCGCCCGCGTTCGCGATCGACTCGACATTCGTGCACAGCCTTCGTGCCGACAATGGTGACTTCGAGGGCCCGGGACAGGTCAAGGGCCAACATCCATTGGCTTCAGGAGAAGCGGTGTATGGGTTCCAGACAGGATCGATCGGGTTGGCTGGTGGCGTTTCGAACTCCAATTGCATGGGGGTTAGCCCGCACCAGTATGACCCTGTCAGCCCCAATTGCCGCAACTGAGATACAAGTGGAGAGCGGTGGCTAGAGCTACCGCTCTCCCGCCTCGAGCGGGGAGTGACATTCCTACGGACTGTCAGGATCCGATTTGGCGGCTCTCATTCCGCCCTTGCGAAGTGGCGAACATCAGTTGTCGTTCTGTGACTCGGCCAGATGACGAAGGGCGCCGACGTTGGTTATTCGCAGGCCACCACGCTTGATTGCGATGATCGAGCGGTTGCGCCAACTGTTAAGCGTCTTGTTGACGGACTCTCGCGTGGCGCCCAGGAATTCCGCCAATTCAGACTGGGAAATCGGTATCCAGCCTGACCCATCCGCCATTACGCCAGCCAAGAAGACCAGTCGCTTTGCCAGCCTCGCCTCGATGCCGAAGAAAGCGTGATCCCCAAGTTCGCTGCTGATCCAACGCAGCCGTGTGCACAACAGCTCAATCATGGCCCGTGCCAGAGATGGGTTTTTTTCAATGCGATCGAAGAGTTGCGTCCGGCTGAGCGAGGCTAGATCGCAAGCGGTCAGACAGATGGCGGTTGCGGTGCGCGGGCGCCCGTCGAGCGCGCCAACCTCTCCGACCAGGCTGTGCGCAAGCTCGATATTGGCCACCAGCCTCTGGCCGCCCTGCGAATAGATCGATATCTCCACCGTCCCGCTCATCACCCCGTAAATGCGATCGGATGGATCTTCCTGAACGAAGAGATGCTGGCCTGCCGCGTAGCGTTCGACCTTGCAGCCGCTGAAAAGAAGATCGAATAGGCGTGGGTCAATCCGTGCAAGCCGCGGCAGATCATTTCCATCGTTCGCGTTGCCGGAGGCCATTTTGATTTCCAAATTGCCGCCTCGCTACCCCTGTTCGAGGATCTCCTCGATCGTGGGTGGGAGAAGCGTGGCGCTATGCATGGCGGAGATACCCATGAGGGTTTCGTGCTCGGCCGTCAGGGGCAGGGCGTCGATCGTGCGGTAGAGCCGATCGCGGTGTCCGGGATCAAGCTCACCGTGCTCGGTGAGTGTCTGGAAAGCCGCATGCGGAAACCCCGTCGCGGAGATCAGCGTCTGGATCAGCTTGGGTGTCGGCGGGTGTCCCTCCATCAACGCGACGAAACCAAGGAACGCGATAGGGTGATGGTGATGGATCCAGTAGTACTGCGCTCCCACCAGGCTCGCGACCGTGGGAGATGGTATGCGGCTCAGCGCCGTCGCCCGCTTCACACCCAGCAGTTCAAGGTCATCGAGCAGCAAGTCATCATGCCCCAACTCCTCCTTGACGTGCTCCTTCAGATATCTGGCCAGGCCGGATGCGGCAGGGTCAGCAGCCGCCATTTTGTCCGCCCGCTCCGCTGCTGCTTCGGTCAAGGGCACCGTTGCGCGGATGATTTGGTGCTGAGTGAGCAGGAACTGTGGCCAAAAGTCAGCAAGCCTCGGGTGCGTCACAAGGGTGCGGCATGACTGTGCGTACGGTTGAACCGCAAGATCGATCTTCCGCCGGAGGCGAATGCTCGGCGTAGTAGCGGCCCCAATCTCGATCCCGCTCATGCCGGCATCCCGGTGGTTAAGAAGCATCCCGGTGGTTAAGAAGCGCGGCTAATGAACCTTGATGACGACGTCGACATCTGCTTTCTCCAGGTCCTTCCGCAGCTTCCTTAGGAGGAGTATCTCGCCCCCCGAAAGGCTGGCAAACGTCTCCCAGGCGTCCTGTGGAAGGGCATCCGCCGAGACCTCCATGTCGTCGAGATACTTTTTGACGTGTGGTGGCAATTCTGTTGCCATCGCCCCACCCTCCAGTTATCTTAGACCATCCTAAAATATCCTAGACTAAGACGGGTCTGTCAAGAGAGCGGACTTGCCCTCCGTAAGGCCTGGCCGTACAGTCCATAGGCTAATGAGATATGCTCTTGGGAGCTTGATCTGTTCGACATGCGGATCTGCCAATGCAGCCGAATTGCAGTTCTGTGCGTCCTGTGAATCGCCGCTAACCCAACGAGCTTCCGGTGCCGCCGATACGCGCAAGGTGGTCACGGTCCTCTTCGCTGATATTGTCGACTCGACGGCGTTGGGAGACGAGCTCGATCCCGAGTCGCTTCGCAATCTCATGACCCAGTACTTTCGGGAGATGGGCGCGGTAATTCGTGGTCACGGAGGGACAACCGAGAAGTTCATCGGGGATGCGATCATGGCGGTGTTCGGCATCCCACTCCTGCATGAGGACGACGCGGTGCGTGCGGTTCGAGCCGCAGTTGCAATGCTTCGTGCGCTTCACCGGCTGAACGATGAGTTCGAGGCGCGTTGGGGAATCAGGATCGTGATCCGCATAGGTATGACCACGGGTGAGGTGATCGCCGGGGATCCCAGCCAGGGCGAAACTTTCGCGGTCGGAGACGCGGTCAACATTGCTGCTCGGCTCGAACAAGCTGCCGGGCCAGGGCAGGTCCTGATCGGAGACGCGACGTATCGGCTGGTCCGCGATGTCGCGATGACATCGCCGATCGAGCCGCTTCGCGTGAAGGGGAAGTCAGAGCCCGTGGCCGCCTGGAACCTCGTGGATGTGGCACCCGCGGCCCTCGCTGCCCGTGGTCTCGAATCCCCTCTTATCGGTCGCGACAAAGAAGTCGCCGCAATCGGCGAGATGTTCGAAAGGACGGTCAAATCTCGATTATGCGAAGTCGTAACGGTGATGGGCCCGGCGGGAATCGGCAAGTCCCGGCTGACGCGTGAATTTCTTCCCCGACTCGAAAGGACAACGATGGTCGTGGGGGGGCGATGCCTGCCATACGGCGAGGGTATTACCTTTTGGCCCATCATCGAGGTGCTAAAGGCCGCGGCGGGCATCACGGATAGTCACTCGCCCGACGATGCTCGCGCAAAGATTGGCAAATTGCTGGAAGGCCCCGATGCCGCGCTGGTCGTCGAACGCCTGTCGGCACTCATGGGCCTCACCCGCGCGACGCCTGGTGTTCAAGAGACGTTCTGGGCCGTGCGCAAGCTGTTCGGCAAGCTGGCGACGCATCGGCCATTGGTCGTTGTGTTTGACGACATTCACTGGGCCGAGCCGACGTTCCTCGATCTCCTCGAATATCTCGCCGATTCGTTGGGCGGCGTACCGGCGTTCTTCCTCTGCCTCGCTCGCCCTGAACTGCTCGAGGTCCGCGCCGGCTGGATGACCTCAAAGGCGAACGCGTCTCTCATCACCCTGCGCTCGCTGAGTGATGCTCATACAGACAGCTTGATCCGGAACTTGCTCGGAGGAGCGGAGCTCGCGAACGATGCCCGCGCGCGGATCGCCGATGCCGCTGAGGGAAACCCTCTCTTCGTGGAGGAGACGCTGCGGATGCTGATCGACGACGGCTTGCTTATTGCCGTCGACGGAACGTGGACGGCGGCTGACCACCTATCGAGGCTGACGATTCCACCGACGATCAACGCCCTTATCAACGCGCGCCTGGACCGGCTCGGCGCCGAGGAGCGCTCTGTGATCGAACGAGCATCCGTGATCGGGCGCATCTTCTGGTGGGGGGCCGTCGAGGAGATGTCGCCAGAAGAGCAGCGGCCTCGCGTCGGCGGCCAGCTTCAGTCTCTGGCGAGAAAGCAGCTGATCCACCCGGATCGCTCGGATCTGGAGGAGGAAGATGCCTTTCGCTTCACTCACAGTCTTGTCGGGGACGCGGCCTACAATGGCATTCCGAAGGGCGTACGAGCCCACATGCATGAGCGTTTCGCTTCGTGGCTAGAGGCAAGGATGCGCGAGCGGGCCCGAGAGTACGAAGAGATCGTCGGCTACCACCTCGAGCGGGCCTACAGGTCTCTCGCGGAGCTCGGTCTATCGAACGAGCGCGTCGAGTCTCTGGCACGACGTGCGAGCGTGCCGCTGGCTTCTGCCGGGCAGCGCGCCTTCGCGCGGGGCGACATGCCCGCTGCGGTCAACATGCTGTCGCGCGCCATCTCGCTCGGCCCTCGCGACGATCCTGGGCGACTCGCACTCTTGCCGGAGCTCGCATTTGCACTGCTGGAGACCGGCGACCTCGAGCGCACGCGTGGCGCCATCGCCCAGATGCGTGAGGCTGCGACCGCCTCCGCCGATCGTCGACTGCAAGCGCATGCGCTCATTCTCGATCTGTGGGTGCGCTTCCTGTCAGAGCCCGAGGGGTGGGCGGACGAGGCGTACCGAGAGGCACGGCAGGCCATGTCGATGTTCGAGCAGGAGAACGACGAGCACGGCTTGGCCAAGGGTTGGTCCTTGCTTGGCCTGTTTCATCTGACGAAATGCAATTTCGGCGCCTCTGAAGAGGCGTGGGAGAGCGCGGCGGCGCATGCGTTTGCAGCCGGCAACGACAGAGAATGGCTCGAGTCGCTCTCATGGGTGCCGCTTGTCGTGTGGGCGGGCCGTATGCCGGTCAAGGCGGCGATCGGCCGGTGCAAGGACGTGCTCGCCAGGGCGCAGGGTGATCGCAAGGCGATGTCGGCGGCGCTCTTCAGCTGGGGGAATCTCGAGGCGATGCGCGGCCGATTCGATGAAGCGCGGCAGTTGATAGCGCAGGCGAGGTCAATGGTCGAGGAAGTCGCACTGACCGTGTGGAGCGCGGGACCTCTTACTGAGATGAGCGCCCTGGCCGAGCTCTGGGCGGGCGACGCGGCAGCCGCCGAGCGGGAGCTTCGCTGGGGCGTAAGGACCCTTCAACGCACGGGCGAGTTCGCATGGTTGCCTACGATTGCCGGCATCCTCGCCCAGGCCATCTATGTCCAAGGCCGGTACGAGGAGGCCGAGGCGTTCGTTCGGTTGGGCGAGGGGATCGCCGGCAGTGACGACACGTACTCGCAAGGCCTGCTGCGATGCGTTCGGTCAAAGATCTCGGTCCGTGAGGGCGATGTGAAGGGAGCTCTCCGTATGGCCCGGGAGGCTGTCGCAATCGCGGAGCCGACGGACTTTCTGTTCCTCCAGTCGTTCGTCCTCGACGGTCTTGGAGAGGTTCTCCACATCGCCGGCCTCCCGGAGGAAGCGGATGCAGCGCTTGCGGACGCTGTGCGTCTGTGCGCGCAAAAGGGCTTTGTCGTCGGTGCACGACAGGCTCGAGGGCGACGAAGAAAGCTCGCGCTGTAGGGCGGCCGCCATTTCCTCGTTTCGTCTCGGCCGCAACAGACTCCATTCGGCTGAATCTCGCAGGCTATCCGGGGCCGCGCGTGGACGAAGCGTGCGCATACAAAAGTTGCATAAGATAGATTATGGAACTTATGCGTTGGCCAGCATCTGGGAATTGCCGCTGATTTTCATAGGTTTGGCTCGATCGAGGCGTGTTGCCTTGAGCTAACAGCCGACGTTACGTCGCCGCCGAGGAAGCTGATACGACCGTGCAGCAACATGCGCGGCCGGGTTTTGCTGTTTCCGTCGTGACTGCATTATCCCCGCATGGGCTATGAACGGATTGGAACGCTGCTGATATTCGCCCCAAAGAGCAGAACACCTTCATGAGAGCCCGTTCGTATCACGCTGATTCATATAGAATTTCGATCACCATGCCGTCATAGGCCGGGGTGACGTTTGCCGGCACTTCGCCCTTGACCGTAGCATAGTCGAGCGGCACGTGCATGTGGGTCAGCACGGCATTCCTCGGCGTCAGCCTCTCGATCCAGCCGAGCGCTTGGCCTAGCGACAGATGGCTGGGATGGGGATTGTATTGCAGCGCGTCGATGACCAGCATTTCCAGGCCGCGCAGCCGCTCGGCCGTGGCGTCGGGAAAGTCGCTGATATCAGGGCAATAGGCCAGGCCGCCGATGCGGAAGCCGAGCGAGATGATGTCTCCATGAATTTGCGGCAGCGGTTCGAGGGCGAGGGCACCCCCCTCACCTTCGATCATCACAGGCTTTGTGTGGTCGATAATATGCGCCCGCACGATCGGCGGATAGGAACTGCCCGGCGGCGTCTCGAAGCAATAGCCGAACGCCTGCCGCAAGCGCAGCATCGTCGGCTGGTCGGCATGGATGTCGATCAGGTGGCGCTGCTCGAGCACATAGCCGCGCAGATCGTCGATGCCGTGGATATGGTCGGCATGTGGGTGCGTGTAGACGACCGCGTCGATGCGTTTGACCGACGCAAGCAGCATCTGTTCGCGGAAATCCGGCCCGGTGTCGATGACCACGGTGGTACGGCCGCCGTCGGCCGCAATCCGTTCGACCAGCGCTGCCGTGCGCATGCGCCGGTTCCTCGGATTGCTCGGGTCGCAATTGCCCCAGTCGCCGGTGATGCGCGGCGTACCTGGCGACGAGCCGCAGCCGAGAATGGTGAGGCGCAGCCGGTCGGTCATCGTTCAGGCGCTCAGTTCGGCAGGTCGCGGCATCTTGCCGAACAGGCGGAAGAAATTGTTCGTCGTCAGATCCGCGATTTCAGCTTCGCTGACACCAATCGTCTCCGCCAGCACCTTGGCGGTGTGCGCGACATAGGCCGGCTCATTGCGCTTGCCGCGAAACGGGATCGGCGCCAGATAGGGTGCGTCGGTTTCGACGAGCAGCCGGTCATGCGGCACATCGGCGGCGATAGCGCGCAGTTCGGCCGAGTTCTTGAAGGTCAAGATGCCCGAGAACGACACATAGCCGCCGAGCGAGACGCCCACCTCGGCCAGCCGGCGTCCGGAGGAGAAACAATGCAGGATGAAGGGGAAGGCGCCCTTTCCTGTTTCGTCCTCGAGAATGGCTGCCATGTCGTCATCGGCATCGCGCGAATGGATGACGAGAGGCAGGCCGGTCTGGCGAGCGGCGGCAATGTGATTGCGAAAGCCCTGCGCCTGCGCATCGCGCGGCGCCTTGTCGTAGAAATAATCCAACCCCGCTTCGCCGATTGCCACCACTTTTGGGTGTGCCGACAGGCGGATCAGCTCCGCCGACGTCACGTCCAACTCCTCTGCCGCATTGTGCGGATGGGTACCGACAGAGCAGTAGACTTCGTCGAAAGTTTCCGCGATTTCAAGTATTTGCTGAAACCGCTTCACCCGGGTCGAGATCGTCACCATGCGGCCAATTCCGGCCGCTTTGGCGCGGGCGACAATGGCCGCCCGCTCCTCGGCGAAATCTGGAAAATCCAGATGGCAGTGGCTGTCGACAAGCATCAGGCGTTCGCGCCCGGCTGTTCGACGTAACGCGGAAACACGCCTTCCGGCACGGGCAATGCCGTGCCGGGCACAAGCGCGTGGTCGGCGTGCACATGTACGAAATCACGCTTGTCCGCGGGCACCGCCAGCAGGTCAAGCAGCTTCGCTGCCGATCCTGGAATGTAAGGCTGACTCAGAAGTGCGACGCGACGCACGATTTCGGCGGTGGTCCACAGCACCGTTTCCATGCGTTCCGGATCGGTTTTCTTCAGCGCCCATGGTGCCTGTCCAGCGAAGTATCGATCGGCTTCCGCCACCACATCGAAGATCGCCGCCAGTGCCAGATGAATGCCTTGCCCGGCCATGGCCTTGCGCGCGGTGGCGAGAGCGGTCACCGCCTGATCCAGGATGGCGCTGTCGGCTTCCGTCAAATCGCCGCGCTTCGGCACCACGCCGCCGCAGTTCTTGGCGATCATCGACAGCGACCGCTGCGCCAGATTGCCGAGGCCATTGGCAAGATCGGCGTTGGTGCGGTTGACGATCGCTTCATGGCTGTAGCTGCCATCCTGGCCGAACGGCACCTCGCGCAGGAAGAAGTAGCGCACCTGGTCGAGACCGTAATGCTCGATCATGGTGAACGGGTCGATGACGTTGCCGACCGATTTCGACATCTTCTCGCCACGGTTGAACAGGAAGCCGTGGCCGAAAACCCGCTTCGGCAGCGGGATGCCCGCCGACATCAGGAAGGCCGGCCAGTAAACCGCATGGAAGCGCACAATGTCCTTGCCGATGATGTGGGCATCGGCCGGCCAGAAGCGCCATTTATCATCGTTTTCATCGGGATAACCGACACCGGTGATGTAATTGGTCAACGCATCGACCCAGACATACATGACGTGCTTCTCGTCGCCCGGCACCGGGACACCCCAGTCGAACGTGGTGCGCGAGATCGACAAATCCCTGAGTCCCGATTTGACGAAACTCATCACCTCGTTGCGGCGCTCGGCCGGGCCGATGAAGTCGGGCTGGCTTTCATAAAGCGCGATGAGCTTGTCCTGATAGGCCGAGAGGCGGAAGAAATAACTCTCTTCCTCGACCCATTCGACCGGCGTTCCCTGCGGCCCGTAGCGGACATTGTCGGGACGGACCTCCGTCTCCTCCTCGCCGTAATAGGCTTCGTCGCGCACCGAGTACCAGCCGGCATAGCCGCCCTTGTAGATGTCGCCATTGGCGTCCATCGCCTTCCAGATCGCCTGCGAGGACGCATAGTGCCGCTCTTCCGTGGTGCGGATGAAATCGTCGTTGGAGGCGTTGAGCGCGGTCGCCATGCGCTTGAAATCGGCCGAGTTGCGATCGGCCAGCTCGCGCGCCGAAACGCCTTCGCGCTTCGCCGTCTGCAGCATCTTGATGCCGTGCTCATCGGTACCGGTGAGGAAGAAGACCTGCTTGCCGTCGAGGCGCTGGAAGCGCGCAAGCGCGTCGGTGGCGATCAACTCGTAGGCATGGCCGATATGCGGCTTGCCGTTCGGATAGGAAATCGCGGTCGTGATGTAGAATGTGTCGCGTGACATGAATGAACCGTCATGAATGTCTGAATGGAAGCCGTGGCGGTGGATATCGCATCGGAATGGCGATTGCCATCCCGGTGGAGACCGTCACATTCGCATCGCAGAATTCAGGCGGTCGATCATGGTCAAGGCGTGCTGCTTCTTGTCGAGATTGTAGGTGTCGGTCTCAGATATAGCGTCCAGCGCCTCGTGCCAAGTGTCCGACAATGTTTTCGCCCTTGCGAGGTCGCCGGCGAGCGCAGCCTGGCTTGCAGCATCCGATAAAAGGTCGAGCGCCCGGCGGTTGAAGATATCGAACTGGATCGCCTGGTCGCGGCCGGCGACGGCTTCAGCGAGCCGATAGGCGCCGCCGATGTCGCTCTTTCCCTTCGCCACCAGCGCATCGAGCGTCTCGGCGATCTCCAGCCCGCCATATTGCGTCAAAAGGATCGCGTTGCGGGCGCTGCCCCCTGCCCGCTCGACGAGCGCCGCCCGCGCGGCCGGATCGTCCGGTGGCGGCGGCTCGGCGGTTTCCAGCACCGCCATCAACTCCTCGGCGTCGAGCGGTGTCAGGCGTATCACCTGGCAGCGTGAGCGGATCGTCGGCAGCAGGCTGCCCGGCGCATGGACGATGAGAATGAACAGTGTTCGCGCCGGCGGCTCCTCAAGATTCTTCAGCAAGGCATTGGCGGCATTGGCATTCATGTCGTCGGCCGGATCGACGATGACGACCCGGTAGCTGCCGTCATGCGAGGTCATCGACAGGAAGCGACTGACCCTGCGGATCTCGTCGACGGTGACGACCGTCTTGAAGCTCTTGGTTTTGTCGTTCATCGGTCGGGTCAGGTGCAGCACGCCCGGATGCGCCCCGGTCGCGATCTGGCGAAACAGCGGCGAGGCCGGATCAGGACTGGCCAGGCGTTCCGGCGCCTGCTCGAAGGCCGGGTGCTTCAAGAGATGGTGCGCCAGGTGGAAGGCCAGCGTCGCCTTGCCGATGCCGACCGGCCCGGCGAAGATCAGCGCATGCGGCAGCTTTCCCGATCGATAGGCGGCGGCGAGCATCTCGACCGCCCCCCTGTGCCCGACCAGACGGGGCGTTTCGGACGGTTCGGGCACGCCGTCCAGCGTGTCATGCTGTTCCGGCGCGATGCGTTCGAAGATCATACCGGTGCGGCCTGCCTGTTGCGCGCGGGCGCCCTCGCCTCCAGCGCCGCGAAGACGGCCGCGGTGACGACATCCTCCACCGTATTGGGATCGGCGGAGGCGTCAACGACGATGCAGCGTTCCGGCTCTGCCGCGGCGATCGCCAGAAAGGCCGCGCGGCGGGCCTGATGAATGGCCAGCGTCTCCTTTTCGAAGCGGTCGGGGTCGGCGTCGCTGCCGCGTCGCAGCGTCGCGCGCCTGAGGCCCTCGGCCGGATCGATATCGAAGATCAGCGTCATATCGGGCATCATGCCATTGATGGCGACCTGTTCCAGCGCGGCCATGAACGCCGGGTCGATCCCGCCGGTGACGCCCTGGTAGACGCGCGAGGAATCCAGGAAACGGTCGCAGAGCACGATAGAGCCGCGCTCGACCGCCGGCCGGATGACCTGTTCGACATGGTCGGAACGCGCGGCGGCGAAGAGCAGCGCTTCCATCTTCGGTCCGAATGGCTCGGCGGCACCCGAAAGCAGCACATGCCGCACCGCTTCGGCGCCCGGCGAGCCGCCCGGTTCGCGCGTCAGCAAGACATCATACTTCTTGGCGCGCATCTTTCTCGCCAGCCGCTCGATCTGCGTCGACTTGCCTGCGCCCTCGCCGCCTTCGAAGGTGATGAAAAATCCGCGCGCCAATCGAAAGGGCCTTTGTCCAGGTGGATTGTTGCGCACTAGATAGTCCGGGTTCGGGAAAACGTCCATGCCGTCGGTGCTATCGCAGCCAGCCGATCGCCAGTTCCTTGACGGCATCGAGCGCGCGCTGCGGCAATGTGCCGACGCCGATCGATTCGGCAGCGAAAAGCGGTGTCTCCTGGCTCAGCGTGTCGCCGATCCAGACGCGCAGCGCACCCACCGGCTGCCCCTCCTCCACGGGTGCCGCAACCGGCCCGGTGTAGACGATCCTGGCCGTCAGCTTGTCGCGGTTGGTGATCGGCAGGAAGATGTCGATCGGCCCTTTTGCCTTCAGCGTCACGCCGGATTTCGCACCGCCAAAAACCTGGGCCTCCCCGACCACCTCGTCCTTGGCGAAGATCTCGGTCTTCTCGAAGGAGCGCGCGCCCCAGTCGAGCAGCTTGCGCGCCTCCTCGGCACGCTCCTTGTCGTTGGCCAATCCGCTCATCGCCATGATCACCCGCGTGCCGTTGTGGCCGACCGAAGCGACAATACCGAAGCCCGAGACCTCGCTCGCGCCGACAGCCAGACCGTCGGCCCCGATGTCCATGGCCAGCAACGGATTGCGGTTCCTCTGCGAGATCTTGTTCCAGGTGAAATCCTTCAGCCCGTAGTAGCGATAGAAATCCGGATAATTGCGCCACAAATGCAGCGCCAGCAGCGCCAGCTCGCGCACCGTCGTCTGCTGGCCGTCTGCCGGCAGGCCGGTCGAATTGACGAAGGTCGATGTCTTCAGCCCGATCTGGCGGGCACGCTCGGTCATTTGCGCGGCAAAACTGTCCTCGGATCCGGCCATGCCTTCGGCAATGACGATGCAGCCGTCATTGGCCGCCTGCACGGTCACGCCCTGGATCAGATCCTCGAGCCGGATCGCCGATTTGAGCTTGGCAAACATCGTCGATGTGCCCGATGGCGCGCCGCCCTTGCGCCAGGCGTTTTCGCTGACGACGAACGTGTCGTCGAGCTTGAGGCGCCCGGACTTGATGGCGTTGAAAACCACCTCCATGGTCATCAGCTTGGCCATCGAGGCCGGCGGGATCGGCTTGTCGGCGTCTTTCGAGAACAGCACCGTACCGGTGTCGGCATCGATCATGAAGGCCTGCGTGGCCTTGGTCTCGAAAAGCTGCGCTTGAGCTGGTACGAGGCAAAGCAGCAGCAAAGCCAGTCCCAGAAAGCCGGCAAATGGCGGAAAGGCGCGCAACTGCATGAAATCTCGACCCGTTTGCCGGTTTTGGCACAGCCAAGCTATCAGGGTT
The DNA here is from genome assembly GCF_016756575.1 of Mesorhizobium sp. 131-3-5. Lineage (NCBI taxonomy): Bacteria > Pseudomonadati > Pseudomonadota > Alphaproteobacteria > Hyphomicrobiales > Phyllobacteriaceae > Mesorhizobium > Mesorhizobium sp. 131-3-5. The sequence continues at coordinate 4,460,227 of NZ_AP023254.1, read as the reverse complement.
TTTTCCGCCGGATCAACCGCCCGGGCAAAATAGGTCAGTTGCGCACAGCCAGTGCATCGGGTGCGCCGTGCGACCATGCCGCCTGCAGCAATTCGTCCAGGCCGCCATGGCCGTTCGGATAGAGATTGACCGCGTACCAGTCATTGCCGTCGAGGTCGGAACGCTGGATTTCCGTTCGGCCGAAGGGCTGAAGTGCCGTTGCCACGCGCTTGGCTTCGGTGGCGTCGTCGAACGTGCCGGCGGCGACATAGTCGGCACTGGACGGTGACGCCTGCGGATTGGATTTTTTCCACGACCGCAGGATATCGGCGGGCGACATGCCGCTGTCATCCAGCGCGGCAAAGACGTCGGCGCGGTGCACGCGTTCATCCGCGTAGGACAGCGAGGCCACAGCGAACGGCGACTGCGGCGGCAGGCCGATCTCCGGACGCTCCGGCACGATCGGTCCGAAATCGGGCAGTGCCAGATCGCCGAAAGCCGGTGCCTGCGCCGACAGGGACGGCTGCACGGCCTGACCGGAATCCGTCAGCTGACCGGGGAACGGCACGGCGGCCGCGCCCACCGGCAGGCTTGGCGACGGTCCGTTCATGGCCACCATGACGCCGGTTGGCAGGCCGTCCGACGGATCCGGAATCCTGTTGCCCGGATGGTAGGAGGCCATCAGATACTGGTCGTCATTGCCGTCGAGCGGCGCACGACCGACATATTCGACCTTGACCTTCGCGGTGCCGACCTTGTCGTAGTCGAGCATCTGCGCCGCGCGCTCGGAGACGTCGATGATGCGGCCCTCATGATACGGTCCGCGGTCGTTGACGCGCACGATGACCGAACTGCCGGTTTCGAGGTTGGTGACGCGGGCGTAACTCGGCAGCGGCATGGTCGGATGCGCGGCGGTCAGTTGCGCCGTGTCATAGACTTCGCCATTGGCGGTCAGCCGGCCATGGAAGGCGTCGCCATACCAGGAGGCCAGGCCGACCTTGGCGTAGTGCCGGTCTTCCTTGGGATAGTACCACTTGCCGCGCACCTGGTAAGGCTTGCCGAGCTGGTCACGACCGCCGCCGCGCCGCATGAAATTGACGCGCGGGCTCGCCTTCACGCCATATTCGGTTTCGGCGAAATATTCCTTGGAGCGATGCTTGGGATTGACCATCGCCTTCGGCTCAGGCTGCGACGCGCAAGCCGCCAGCAAGGCAGCCGACGCAGCAAGCAGCGTGAGCGTGGAAGAGCGACGAAGACGCTGATGCGTCGTAGCCTGCATTATCCTGAAATCCCCTACAGTCTCAATCAAGATGCCGTCGTTGAACAGCAGAGCAGCCAAAGCAATCGCTCGACAATACCAACGGCACCCTGAACCCCGATCCTTTGTGCGCAGGAATTGTTTATCACGATATTAATCGATTGTGGCCGGAACCGGGCAAGATTGTGGCATTGCCCCTGTCGCGCGGGTCGGTGAAGGAACACGCGCGGACACGCAAGCCGGTTGACAGGCCTTTGCCGGGCACACTAGAGCAGTCGAATGTGATGGACAGTCACTGGAGGGATGGCCGAGCGGTTTAAGGCACCGGTCTTGAAAACCGGCGTGGGCGCAAGTTCACCGTGGGTTCGAATCCCACTCCCTCCGCCAGATTTCTCGCATAACTATTAGAATGCGCTAATGCGATTCTCCATTCTCCTTTTTTGCCTGGGAGCCTTCTTCTGGGATTTCGCCGCCAACAATGGCGAATTCACCACTAGGCTTTGTATGCGAGTTGCCAACCTGATCCAGACGTCAGGGCTTTGACAGGTTCGGAGATCCTCCCCAGCCGTACGGGAATGGACAGGCACGCGATCGCTAGGCCCATCCGCCTCCAAACCAGCGGATGAACTCGACTTCCTTGCCGGTGACTGCAAAATCGCGTCGAGGATCGTCCGATAGAGGCTTTCGCCCTCTTCATCGATCTCGCTCCGCTTAATGCCAAGGGCCTTTGCGTCGGCGATCAGCTGTCAGTTCGTCGACCAAGATGAGGTCGGCCTTCGTCGTCTCAGGGACCTTTGCGGCCGCTAGCCGACGCTTGACCCCGGGGAGGCTTCTCAACCGCTTGCTCAACGGACAGCCGCTCTTCCCGTAGCCGCGCCGTCTTGACAATCCGGCTTTGACGCTCCGCCTCAATCGCAATTTTAGCCTCACGATCGGCGCGCTCGAATCGTTCCTTGTCCACTCGTCTTCGGGTCATGGAAAGCCTCCGTTGGCTGACCGACCTTTGAATGTTGCCTCGCAGATAATGTTCCGTCGCAGGATCAGGTTAGGTCCCTGTGCGTGGCGGCACCTGATCGAGGAGTGTAATCTCATCAGTGGGTGATGGCAGTTCGCCATTTGGAGTCAGCTTGTCGACCGCCTCCGGCAAGTCTTTCGTGATCCTGGCAATCAGTTCATCGCGCGACAGGCCAGTTTGCATGGAAAGCGACGTGAGAGTCTCCTCGTCTATCGCTGTTTCGACATCCTTCGGGTCGATCGGCTGGTTCGGGCCGGGACTGACCCACGAATCCACCTTCGACCCTGCTCCCGCATTCCTGAAGCGGTCGAGGATGTCCCCCAACGCCGTCCCCGAGACACTCTTGGATACCTGATCCAAGAGCCCGCCTTGAGGATTGTTCGGATCGGTATTTCTCGCACCGCGGATCAAGTCTCCGATCTTGTCGCGATTTTGATAGGCCAGAATGCCGAGCATGGCGACAGCCATTCTTCCAAGATTTGCCATTGGTTTTCCTCCCTAGGGTCACAAGGAGAAGGTTTCGTGCTGGCAAAGGTTCCACCTGTTCGGGTCGAGTAGAGCTTCCAATGCGTTCAGTCCCTCTCCAGCCGGAAATCCTGCAGCGAACCGTGCCGCAGATCCTCTTCGCCGCGCAAGTGCTTCACACGGCCAATGATGCCAGGCTTGACCCATTGCGTCGCCGGTCGCTTCATCCCCTGGGGCGCAGGCCCAGCATGCTCCTGGACACGCTTCCACAGCCGCTCGCGGATAGCCTGGCTGGAGTTGATGAAGGCCGAACCGACATAGCGGCCGGTTTTGCGATCGGCCATCAGGGCAAAGGCCGGCTTGCCGGCTTCACGCTCGACGCCAATCAGCTCGTATTCGTCGACAGAGTAGCATTTCGCCTTCAACCAGCTCGTCGACGGACCGCTGCGGTATTTGCTATCCTTGCGCTTCGAAACCATGCCCTCAAGCCCAGCCTGGTCGAGCAGATGGAAGATGGCCTTCGCTTCGCCCGGCAATGGCTCGCTGAACTGAATACGCCCGCCGGGCTCGATCATGCTGGCCAGGATCTCGCGGCGCTCCTCCAGCGCCATTTCGCGAAGGTCGTGGCCGTTGAGGTGCAGAAGGTCGAAGGCCACGAAATACAGGTCGTGTTGCCGCCTGGTGATCGCCTTTCGCAGCTCGCCGAAGTCGGACAGGCCGGCCTCGTTCAAAACGATGATCTCACCGTCAACGATCGCATTGTCGGCGCCGATGTTCGCCGCCTCTTTCACCAGGTCGCGATATTTGGCCGTCCAGTCGTGACCGTTACGCGTGTAGATCCTGGTGCTGTCCTCATCGATGATCAGTTGCGAGCGGTAGCCGTCGAACTTCACCTCGTGAATCCAGCCGTCGCCTTCTGGAGGCTGCTCGACAAGGGCCGGCATCAAGGGAGCGATGAACCTCAAACGCATGCACAGGACTCACAAACCGCTATTCAATTAGCCTGCGCTAAAATAGTTCCGGAACATTTTAGACGAATTGCATGTTTGAACGTGATGAAGATCGAAGCCGACGAATGCCGGGCAGCCCTGACGCTTATCCGGCGCACGATCGAGGAACACTGCCCGCCGGCGTGCTGCCGAGCGAGGAAGCGGTGAACGGCCTCTATGGGCCGGAGTTAATTCATGAGGCGGAAGCGCTGGCGGCTGCCATCGTCGCTACTATCGAAAAGATGCAGTTGCGCGTGATGATGAAACCGCCTTCCCCCAGCATCAAATAGCAGGCCAGGAAGCCCACCAGCGCGCGTTTCGGCTGGCCGCCGCTCTAAGCGTAAGCGCGGCTTGCTGCGGGCCGCATCAATCGGGCAAGTAGCCGCCGATGCATATCTTAAGGGGTGGGGATCCTTCCCGAGCTCTTATTGCGCAAGCCGTAGCGATCTTGGCCTTGACGTCGTTGATTTGCATCTGCAGTACGTTGAGCTTCTCAACAAGCTCGGGCATTCGAGCGACCGTTTCCTCAACGAACTTCATCGCGGGGGCGCAAGCCAGATACTCGCCTCGCAGATGATCTGCCGCATCACGTTCAGCGCTTGCTAGCATTCCCGGGCTAAAACTATCCTGATGGCGAGCGGTCTCCTTCAACGTGACGCCGACAACATTGGCGTACGACTTTGTAGGGAAGCAATATCGGTCAATCGCTTCCGCGTAAGCCCATGCTCTGATGAACGGCATTTCCTCGATCTGGCCCGTGATGCCCCTGACAAGCCCTTCAAGTTCAGGTGTCCAGTTCTCGAGAATGACGGTAGCCTTGGCTGTTCCCGCGAAGCAGGTGACGATCAACAGGCAGAAAGCAATGGCCCGTTTCATTGCCCGGCTCCCCCAAAAGACCGAACTTAGACCGGCTAGCCGCGCCGCGCCAGCGCGCGTTTCCCTCTGCCCGCTCTCCTTACGCCGCCGAAACGTCCGGCTCGCTCATGCGCTTGCCTGTGCGCCCAATAGCAGTCGCGCCGACCCCCACCCTGCGATACAATGTGGGCGATGGAGGAGGTGCGTATGAGAAAGGCATTATTGACGACTCTGACCGTCTTGATCGTAAGCGCCATGGCCTTCGCGCAGCCGGCGATGGCCAAGGGGAAGGGCTTCAAGAAGCAACTCCGACAAGCCGCCGACGAAGCAGCAATAGCAGCCGGAACCGCCACTCCCGAACAAAAGGCAAGGGACGCTAAACGCAAGAAGAGACAGGCCGAGCTTGAGGCTATCCGTGCCAAATTGCACTCTGCCAGCGACCCGAACAAAAACTGACTGGCCTTGACGGCCTGCTGCGTCTGATAGGCCCGTGCCAGCACCATGCACCGTACGTAGGGCCATGCCGCGGCTCAAGCCCGGCTGCTTCTCTACCCACGGCCCGAAATGGCCATGCGGCAACTGTGCCTTGACCTTGAGCAGCCAGCGGCCGACGGCGAGCTTCTGGTCGACGGATAGGTGGCAGCGTGGAATTGCCCGAGTGTCGGCCGGCGCCGGGTCGCCCAGCGGCACGACATTGCTCGGCGACATAAGGGCGAGTCAGGGGAACATTTTAGCCGTGTTGAATGTTCCGTGCCTATGGACAGCCGACACCTCCTCACAGCAGATCAAGCAAGGGCAGCGCGAGCCCTACTGAACTGGTCGCGAGTGCGCCTCGCCGCAAAAGCCAATCTTAGCGAGATGACGATCGCCGTTCTTGAGAACGGCACTAGGAAACCCCGTCCCCACAACATCACGGCCATTCGCAAAGCATTTGAGGACGCCGGAATTGTCTTCACCTCGGAAGGCTCTTCATCGCTAGCCCGCCCTGAAGGTGACAGCGGTCTCGTCACCGACAATAGAATGTGGCGCGGCCGGCAGAGAAAGGCGTAGTGGCAACTAGAGCAGCCTGGCCGCCCACCAATGGCTAGCTTTAGACTGTCTCGTTTCGGGACGAAAAATGTTGGCACCCGTTTTGCATTGCAGAGATTGCCGGTGCTCCTCCCACCGGTCCTGATCGGGGATCAGGAAGTAAACTTCGCCGGGCTTGAGGTATTGGGGTTCCTCGCCCGGCGAGTTTTCTGTCAATGCAGCACAATTGGCACCGACAACAGTTTAGCGGCGTCTGATGTATGGACTCACACGTCGATTGGAAGCATTCTCCAGTTGGGGGGAAATTGGACGTGGCAAAGTCCAGCATCAAATAGTTCGTGAGCAGGCTGACCAATGGCGCCAGAACGCAAGGAAGCGTCGGCGCGGCTGGTGGCGACCACAATACCTGTTTGCGTTGGTGATGCGCCGCTGGCCGCCTTTCTCACAGTGAGCCCCAGCAGTCTTGATACAGTCGCTAAGTTTCATACCAGCCGAATGGCTTGGCAGCATAGACGTTCCCGATCCGTCATCTCTGCTCGCCGGCGGCTGCAGCATCAAAGGCAACATTTCTATCAACACCGGGGAGCGGATTTACCACATGCCCGGCCAGGAACATTACTGGGAGACGAAGATAAGCCCCCAGTATGGCGAGCGGTGGTTTTGCACCGAGGACGAGGCGCGCGCGGCCGGCTGGCGCAAGGCTCGGCGATGACGGACACCAGTCAATGGCCGGCCGCCCCGGTCTACACTCCTCATGATTACGCACTCATCCTCAAGCTTTCGGAAGTCGGTGATCTGCCGCCGACCTGGGAGGAGTGGTGGGAAAGTTTCAAAGCGTCTGAAGTTGAGCAACGCCGCCAAGGCTTTCCCGCCATCAGAGTGCAGGTCCACGCCGGCAAATTCAAAGCCTGGCTGCGGGCCAATTTCCTTTCGTCATCGGAACAGACCCGGCAGCAATTCGCTCAGCAGCGACTTGATATGAAACGAGCCAGGAAGGCAGAGCGTCGAATTCCGAAGCTTTCAGCGCCGCCCTCCTGGACGGTTCCGCCGCCCCTTCCAATGCACTGGACGCACAGGCCGTTAGAGGTGCTAGCCTATTTCCTTCTGGCGATCGCGATAGGCTCTTTGCTGCTCGCGCTGTTTGACCCTATTCGCGTCGCTCGCGGTCTCGAATGATGGCTGCCGTCGTACCTACGCCCGCGCCGGTAAATGGGCGTTAACGGCTTGTTGGCTAGTGGCTGTCTAGCTTCTGCTGATGGAAGCCACGTTCGAAGACCTGATTCAGGCTGTGAAAGCGCCGCCAAGGAGCCCTCGGGTTGCCATTGCGCTGGCCGCCTCTGCCGTCCTCGCTATCTTGGCCGGCGCGGGACTTCTGTTGAAAGGCGGCGTTCACGACGAGCCGCAGCGGCCAACTATCGATATCGGCCAAATACTTCACCCTGGAGTGGTTTAAAGCTAAGCCCGCCAGCATGAGCCCGGGCCGGTCACGGCCTTGCGGGCGCACGGATCCAGCCGATCGCCGATCCTGCGGCGAAAGCGTAGACAACTGCAGCCATCACCGCGACAATCCATAGAGCCGCGGGCAGGTTTGGCGTTAGCGTCGAGGCGGCGCTCGCGGCGGCGACGCCGAGCAGGCTCCCGGTCTGGCGCAGCGCGTTCAAGAGACCGGATGCCACGCCCGACGCGGCCTCGGGAACCTGCTCGAGCACGGTGGCGATCACCGGGGGCACGGAAGCGGACGTGCCCGCACCGAAGATGGCAAGCGTCCCCACGATAGCCGGCCAGGACGCATGGCCGACCAGCAGCCCGGCCGCCAAGGGCGCGGAAAGGGCCGCACAGATCAAGCTGCCCGCGATGAGGCGCTGTGGCGACACTTTCGCCTGGAGCTTGCCCGCGATCACATTGCCGACCGACAGGCTCGCCGCGACGGGCAGCAGTGCAAGCCCGGTTCGCCTGGCGTCGAGCCCATAGTCGCCGTGCAGATATAGGCTCAGGATGAACAGCATGCCGAAATAGCCGACATAGACGAGGCAGCCGACAAGGTTGGCCGCGAGAAAGGTCGGGTTTCGGAACCACACGAGCGGGACCATCGGATCGCGAGTGCGGCGCTCGACTAGGAACCAGCCTAGGGCGGCGCCGACAGCGATGGCCGCCGCAAGCCGGATCGCAAACGGCCCTCCTCCCCGTTCCGGCAATTCGATCGCGGCGAAGCAGAGGGCGCCGAGCATGACGATGCTGGTGAGTTGCCCGCCCCAGTCGAACCGCTTCGTCGGCTGCGTCGATCGCAGCCGCACGACCCAAATCGTCAGGCCAAATGCCAGCAAGCCCGCCGGCACGTTGACGAGGAAGACGCTGCGCCAACCAAAACTGCCAACCAGCAACCCGCCGAGCACGGGCCCGATCGCCGCCGCGACCGAGGCGATGCCGGCCCATGTCGCGATCGCGCGCGCTCGTTCATCGGGATCGTCGAAGGTTTCCCGCACGACGGCCAGCGAAGCGGGCAGGAACAAGGCGGCCCCGACGCCCTGCGCCAACCGGGTCGCGACAAGCCACGCGACCGCTCCGGCGGTGCCACACAAGGCGGAAGCGAGGACGAACAGGGCCAACCCGGCGAGATAGACGCGCTTCGCGCCCCAGCGATCCGCGAGAACGCCTCCGGCGAGGATGAGCGCCGCCATGCTCAGCGTGTAGGCATCGACGATCCAGGCGAGGTCGCCGACCGTCGCATCGAGATCGGCGCGCATTGCCGGCAGTGCGACGTTGACGATCGTGGCGTCGAGCACCGCCATGAACATGCCGCCGGCCACGAGCCACAAGGTGAACCTGCGCCGCCTCGCCGAGATTGCGTCGTCGGTACCGGCTGAACCAGCGCGGCTGTCTTCCAGTGTTTCGCAACCTGTCATCGGACACCTCCTGCAGGTTCCAATCTAGGGAGGCATTTGATGCGATAAAGCAGTATATCTGCCTTTCTCTGATGCAAACTTGCATCATCCACTTCGCGTCGCCGGGAGGGTCACGATGAACTGGGACAATGCACGCTTCTTCCTGGAGATTGCGCGGGCGGGAACGCTGCGCGCCGCCGCGCGGCGGATGCGCGTCGATCAGGCGACGGTCGGCCGCCGGCTGGCGGCGCTGGAGGACGAACTCGGCGCGCGGCTGTTCCTGCGCACGCCGTCCCTTTATGTGCTGACGCCGGCCGGCGAAGCGCTGGTCGAACCGGCCGAAGTGATCGAGCGGTCCGTCGCGCAGATGGAGCGACGGGTAATGGGCATCGACGAGCGGCTGATCGGCACGGTGCGGGTAGCCACGACCGACTCGCTCGGCAAGCGGTTCGTCATTCCGGCCATCGCCCGCATGCGTGCCGAACATCCCGGCATCGAGGTCATCTGCCTGGCCTCGCAGGACGTCGCCAGCCTGACCCGGCGTGAGGCCGACATCGCCATCCGCACCATCCGGCCCGACGCGCCCGATCTGATCGTGCGCCGCCTCGCCACGCTCAAAACCGGAATCTATGCCTCCCGTGCCTATCTCGCGGCCCGTGGCACGCCAGCCCCCGGCGACGGGTTTGCTGGCCACGATCTCGTCGTCTACCAGCAGCCGGTGGTGCCGACGAAGCCTTCGGTCCTCTGCGGAGAGCCGGCCGGCGCCGGCAAGGTGGTGTTCCGCACATCATCATCCGTCACCCTTGTCGAGGCAACGGCAGCCGGCATCGGTGTTGCCGAACTGCCCTGCTACCGCGCCGACGCCGAGCCGGAGCTGGTGCGGATCATGGCCGAGCGCTCGGCCGATTTCGACGTCTGGCTCGTTGCCCATGCCGATCTCTACAAGACCGCGCGGATCCAGGCGCTGATCCGCGAACTGGTCGGGGCGTTCGATCCGGCCGCGTGATGATTGGAAGTGAATGAGCTGAAGGTCCGTGGCACGCAATGTCCGCCGAACCTTGCCGATTGCCGCATCGGGCGCGGCCAATACCTTGGACAAGACGTCGAGGATGACGGCTGGTTCAAGCGGATCGCAACGGTCAGCGATGGCGGAATAGCTCAAGGATATCTCCTCCATCAGCTTACCCGCAAATGCATTTGCGTTGCCATATTAGGTTTCGCGCATGAATAGGAGTAGAGTCTTCATTGGCGCGCACTAGGCATGGGGCAGCAGCCAACTCCAAAGAGCGGGAGCTGACCGTTGTGACGCGCAGATCACCCTGACGCTCGCGAGGGGAGTAAGCAATGCGCATCCATTCAAGCCGTGTGTTTTTGGCATCTATTGCCGTCGCTTGGGTATCTGCCGCCGTGGCAGCCGACAAAACCGATGAGCAGCTGATTGAGAATGCGATTTCGGCAGCACCTGAGGCAGTCGGCAAGAATGCCGCTGTCGTGAACTGGGAGATGAAGACGCTCAGAAAGGGCACGAACGGCTTCACTTGCATCCCTGACGACCCCGGCACTCCCACAGACGATCCCATGTGCACAGATGAGAACGGGATGGCGTGGATGCACGCGATCATGTCCAAGAGCGCGCCGCCCGAAGGCAAGGTCGCTTTCGCCTACATGCTGAAGGGGGGCGATGCGGCGAGCAATGCCGATCCCTATGCCCCTAGGCCGCCTGCAGACGGCAAATGGGTACACGATGGCCCCCACGTAATGGTCATGAACGCCCCGACCATAATGGCGTTGTATCCCCACGATCCGGATCAGACACAGCCATATGTCATGTTTCCCGACACGCCCTATGCGCACCTGATGATTCCAGTGAAATAGTCCAGATCGGAAGCCGCCGCCTTTTCGGCGGCAGGTCACCTCAAGGACGGAAGTCTGGTTGGTCAAGCTCTCGGCCATAACGTGCATGGCGGGGTGTCCTGTGCTGACCGTAGGCCACACGATAACAAGGACAATTCGCGACTGCCAAGATGGAAATAGAAAACCCCGCCGGCAGGGAACCGGAGGGGTTAGTCCTGGGAGGACGCGCGGCACGCGCTGCCGTTCGTCGACCGCGCCTTGTCCACATATCGCCCGGTTACGACACCGATGTGACACTCTCGCCCCGATCCCATGGCTCGGCCATGCCTATGGCTCGGACACCGGCATCAAGCCTTTGGAAAGGAGAAATGTGGTTCTCTCCCGGAAGCCGAGGCGCGAGCGTTCTGGCTAAAGACGGCAATAGAGGCGGGCGAATGGACATATTTGGCATCAAGGGGCTGTTGATCTGCGCACTGATCTTCATTCCGTTCGAACATCTGTTTGCCGAGCGGCCCCAGAAGGTCCTGCGCAAGGGCCTGGGTGTCGATCTGATCTATGTGCTGTTCAATGGGCTTATCGTAAAAACGGTCATCGTTCTGATCGCGGCCAACACACTCGAAGCCGCTGCGATCCTCGTTCCGCAATCGATCACGCAGGCCGTCGGCGGCCAGCCCGTCTGGCTGCAGGTTCCCGAAATCATCCTGATCACGGATATCGGCGTCTACTGGGCACACCGGGCATTCCACACGATCCCGGCACTTTGGAAATTCCATGCGGTGCACCACGGCATCGAGGAACTGGACTGGCTCGGCGCATTCCACTCCCACCCGGTCGACGCCATCCTCACAAAGGCATTGTCGCTGACGCCGATCTTTTTCCTCGGCTTCTCCGAAGCCTCGATCGCCATCTTTTCGGTCATCTACTTCTGGCACACGCTGCTCGTTCATTCGAATGTGCGGATACCGTTCGGCCCCTTGAAGTGGTTGATCGCTAGCCCGCAGTTCCATCGCTGGCACCATGCCAACCAGCGCGAGGCCTATGACAAGAACTTCGCCGGGCAATTGCCTGTCCTCGACATGGTGTTCGGCACCTACAATCCCACCGGCGACAAGGTGCCGGAAAAATATGGCGTCGATGATCCGATCCCCTCCAGCTATTTCGGGCAGGTCAGCTATCCGCTCCTGCTGGGCGAGAAGCGATCGAACCGACCAGTGCCGAGCACCGAAGCCTGACGGCTGACACCGACACGCAGGACTTGTGCCGCTCGAAACTGGCGGTGTCGCCAGGTGGCAGCAGACGTTCCGTCGCGGGTTGGTTTCGGCTGATACCGGCAATAATTGTGGGTCCTGCGCATTCGCCTCGAGGCATTCCCGGCATGGACCATCACGACGACGATCTCAGGAAATTCGAAGCGCACGGCGCGACGCCCCTGCCGGCCGCAAGGGATGAAGGCCGGGTGGAACATGAGGGCGCAGAAATCTGGTACGCCACGTTTGGCACCGGCCTTCCGGTGATCCTGCTGCATGGCGGCCTCGGCCACAGCGGCAATTGGGGATTTCAGGTCCCCGCGCTGGTCAAGGCCGGCTACCAGGTCGTGGTGATCGACAGTCGCGGCCACGGGCGCAGCAGCCGCGACGAACGGCCGTACAAATATGAACTGATGGCTTCCGATGTCCTGGCGGTGATGGACGCGCTGCGCTTGAAGAAGGCTGCTGTGGTGGGTTGGAGCGATGGCGCCTGCGTCGCCCTGATCCTTGGCATGAAGGCCGCCGACCGCGTCACCGGCGTGTTCTTCTTCGGCTGCAACATGGATCCGAGCGGCACCAGAGAATTCGAGCCCAGTCCGGTCATCGATCGCTGTTTTGCCCGGCACGCCAAGGACTATGCCGAATTGTCGGCGACGCCGGACCAGTTCGACGCATTCGTCAAAGCCGTCGGCCTGATGATGAAGACCGAACCCAACTATACCGCCGCCGACCTGGCGCGGACGCGCGTGCCCGTGGCGACCGTTCACAGCGAGCATGACGAGTTCATCAGACACGAGCACGCGAGCTATCTCGCCCGCAGCATCCCGGCATCGGAATTGATCATCCTGCCCGGTGTCAGCCATTTCGCGCCGCTGCAACGGCCCGGGCAGTTCAACAGCGTGCTGCTGGCCTTCCTCGAAAACATTCATTCTTGAACGTCGGGCGCGCCCCTAGGAGCCGGAAGGCTTTTTCACGTCGAATCGGCTAAGCCTTGAAGCATGAACGAGACCTCACTTTATGCGCCGGTGAAGCGGTTCCTCGAAAGTCTCGACTTTGTCGTGAAGGGCGAGATCGGCGGTTGCGACATCGTCGCGCTGCGCGAGGGCGAACCGCCGGTGGTAGTCATCTGCGAATTGAAACTGCAATTCAATCTGGAATTGGTGCTGCAGGGCGTCGACCGCGCGGCCGCTTGCGACGAAGTCTGGCTGGCGGCGCGCATGTCGGCGCGCGGCAAGGGACGCGAAAGCGACGCCCGGTTCCGCAATCTCTGCCGCCGGCTTGGCTTCGGTGTGCTTGGCGTGACAGCCAACGACAAGGTCGAGGTGCTTGTCAGTCCCGCCGCGCCGGAGCCGCGCAGGAATGCGCGGCGGCGATCCCGCCTTGTCGACGAGCACCAGCGTCGCCGCGGTGATCCTGTCGCCGGTGGAGGATCGCGCAATCCGATCATGACCGCCTACCGCCAAAGTGCCCTCACCTGTGCGGCCGCGATGGCGGACGGACCCAAACGACCGCGCGATCTGAAGGCCTTGACGCCGATCGCGCCGAAAATCCTGCAGCACAATGTCTATGGCTGGTTCGCCCGCGTCGACCGCGGCCTCTACGATCTCACCGATGCTGGCCGCGCCTCGCTTGTCCGTTGGCCGCAGACACCGCATGATGATGTCCGACACGAGATTTTGATTGCGTCGACCGCCTGAATGCCGGGGCTTGCCAGCTATGGCGCGCCCCGCTTGGTTGATTTTTCAGACAAAACATGCTGCTAGTCCCGCCCATGAAGACACTCTGCATGATGGCCATTGCGTCCCTGACGCTGGCTTTCCCGGCCAGCGCTATGGACAATGCATTGCGTGCCGGGCTGATGAAACTTGATCCGCAAACACGCCTCGAACAGCGCTGCGATGCTGAAGTCCTGGACCGGATCACCCACGATGACCGCAAGTTCAAGGCCGACCGGGTCGTCGCCTACGCCTTCGCGACGCCCGAGATGAGCGCCGATGCGATCAGGAGTCCGGGTGCGGCGTTCCGCAGCAAGGGACAGTGGTACCGGCTGAAGTTCAAATGCCAGACCGGCCCCGACCATATGGAAGTCCTGCAGCTGCGCTACCGGATCGGCGACGAAATTCCGGAAGCCGACTGGGTGAAATACAATCTCTACGATTAGTTTTTCGCGGGCTTGCGTAGGCTTCGGCTCACGTGCCGGCAGCGCTGAAAATCCCCAGTAATACCCCTGCCACGAAAGTGGTTTTCCAGTGTTGTCTGTCCCTGCGTCTTGACGCCAGCGGACCATGCCTTTAGGCCCGTCTGGACAATCGACAACGAACACTCGGCGAAGGGCTTCCTGGTCGATGGAAATATTTACCGCCGCAGGCGTTTCGGCTCTTCTTCAGGTCATTGCCATCGACCTTGCGCTCGCGGGCGACAACGCCATCGTCATCGGCCTCGCCGCGGCCGGCTTGCCGGCCGCCCAACGCAAGCGCGCCATTTTGGTCGGCATCGCGGCGGCCACCGTGCTTCGCATTTTCTTCGCCCTGATCACGCAATGGCTGCTGACCATCGGCCCGATGCTGTTGATCGCCGGCGGCCTGCTTCTGCTGTGGGTCTGCTGGAAGATGTGGCGCGAATTGCGCGTCAGCCACGATGAGGAGCGCGACGCGACCGAAGCGCTGTCGAATGGCGATTTCGACAAGAACGGCGTCATCGGCGGCAAGGTATCCGGCAAGACCTTCTCGCAGGCCGCCTGGCAGATCGTCATTGCCGACGTGTCGATGTCGCTCGACAATGTCCTGGCCGTGGCAGGTGCTGCCATGAACCATCCGACGGTGCTGATCATCGGACTGGCCCTGTCCATCGCCTTGATGGGCTTTGCCGCGTCGTTCGTCGCGCGCCTGCTGCACAAATACCGTTGGATTGCCTATATCGGTCTGGCAATCATCCTCTATGTCGCGGTCAAGATGCTGCTTGACGGGGCCGTGCAGCAATTCCCCGAGCACTTCGCTTTCCTGGCGCCTTGGTTCGGATCCGGAGGCCACTGAGCCACCCGATGGCGCGGACCAGCCCGTCGGCCGGTTTGCTTGATTGCGCAACCCATGCTATTGCGCCGCGCGTATTGGCTCCTGCCATGCGCCACAGACCGACATTTACAGCGATTTGAGGCCGGACCAGCGTTTCGGCCCGTGCCCCCATTGGAAACTTGCCTATGTCCGCCCCTCGCGTCAGTTTCGTCAGCCTTGGATGCCCGAAGGCGCTCGTGGATTCCGAGCGCATCATCACGCGCCTGCGCGCCGAAGGCTATGAGATCGCCCGCAAACATGACGGCGCCGATCTCGTCGTGGTCAACACCTGCGGTTTCCTCGATTCCGCCCGCGATGAGTCGCTCAACGCCATCGGCTCCGCGCTTTCGGAAAACGGCAGGGTCATCGTCACCGGCTGCCTCGGCGCCGAGCCGGAGGTGATCCGCGAAAAGCATCCCAATGTGCTGGCGATCACCGGGCCGCAGGCCTATGAGAGCGTCATGGCAGCCGTGCATGAGGCAGCCCCACCCTCGCACGATCCCTATATCGACCTGCTGCCGCCACAGGGCGTCAAGCTGACGCCGCGCCACTATGCCTACCTGAAGATTTCGGAAGGCTGCAACAACCGCTGCACCTTCTGCATCATCCCCGCACTGCGTGGCGATCTCGTTTCGCGCCCGGCGGCCGATGTGCTGCGCGAAGCCGAAAAGCTGGCCAAGGCCGGCGTCAAGGAACTCCTCGTCATCTCGCAGGACACCAGCGCCTACGGCATCGACATCAAGTATCAGACGTCGATGTTCGGCGACCGTGAAGTGCGCGCGAAATTCCTCGACCTCTCGGAGGAATTGGGCAAGCTCGGCATCTGGGTGCGCATGCACTATGTCTACCCCTACCCGCATGTCGCCGACGTCATCCCGCTGATGGCCGAAGGAAAAATCCTTCCCTATCTGGATATCCCGTTCCAGCATGCCTCGCCGCAAGTGCTGAAAAACATGCGCCGGCCGGCACATGGCGAAAAGACGCTGGAGCGCATCCGCGGCTGGCGTGACGTGTGCCCGGATCTTGCCATCCGCTCGACCTTCATCGTCGGCTTCCCCGGCGAGACGGACGAGGATTTCGAGATGCTGCTCGACTGGCTGGACGAGGCCAAGATCGACCGTGCCGGCTGCTTCAAATACGAACCGGTCAAGGGCGCCCGCTCCAACGACCTCGGCCTCGAGCAGGTGCCGCAGGACGTCAAGGAGGCGCGCTGGCACCGCTTCATGCAGCGCCAGCAGAAGATTTCGGCGACGCAGCTGGCAAAAAAGGTCGGCAAGCGCCTGCCGGTGCTGATCGACGAAGCGAATGGCACATCGGCGAAAGGCCGCACCAAATACGACGCGCCCGAGATCGACGGCTCGGTCCACATCCAGTCGCGCCGCCCGATGCGTGCCGGTGACATCGTCACCGTCAAGATCGAGCGCGCCGACGCCTACGACCTCTACGGTTCGGCCGTCTGAGCTTTCCGTCGCTTTCTCCCGACAAATGAAAAGGGCGCCTCGCGGCGCCCTCTCCATATCCGATCGATCGTCCGCCGCTTACTGCGGCAGCTTGTCGTCAACGCCCTTCACGTAAAAATTCATGCCGAGCAGCGTGCCGTCGTCGGCGACCTCGCCGTCCTTCAGCCACGGCGTGCCGTCCTGCTTGGCGATCGGTCCGGTGAAGGGGTTCCAGCCGCCGGCGATCTTCTTCTCGGTCGCTTCGGCCAGAGCCTTCACGTCGTCGGGCATGTTGGTGTAGGGCGCGAGCTTGACCGCGCCGTCCTTGATGCCGAGCCACACATTGTCCGGCTTCCAGGTGCCGTCGATGGCTGCCTGCACGCGGCTGATGTAGTACGGACCCCATTCGTCGGTCAGCGAGGTCAGCTGCGCGTTCGGCGCGAACTTGATCATGTCGGACGACTGGCCGAAGCCATGCAGCTTGCGCTCCTCGGCGACCTGCAGGGCGGCGGTCGAATCGGTATGCTGGACGATGATGTCGGCACCTTGGTCGAACAGCGCCTTGGCGGCGTCGGCTTCCTTGCCCGGATCGAACCACGAATTGACCCAGACGATCTTGGCCTTGAAGTTCGGGTTGATCGACTGCGCGCCGAGCATGAAGGAGTTGATGCCCATCACCACTTCGGGAATCGGGAAGGAGACGATGTAGCCGGCAACGCCGGACTTCGATTCCTTGGCGGCGATCTGGCCGAGCACATAACGGCCTTCGTAGAAGCGTGCATTGTAGATGCCGAGATTGTCACCGGTCTTGTAGCCGGTGGCGTGCTCGAACATCACTTTCGGAAACTTCTTGGCGACCTTCACTTCGGCATCCATGAAGCCGAACGACGTGCCGAAGATCAGCTTGCAGCCTTCGCGCGCCAGGCGTTCGAAAGCACGGTCGGCATCGGGACCTTCGGAGACGTTCTCCAGATAGGCGGTCTCGACCTTGTCGCCGAGCGCCTTCTCGACTTCGAGCCGGCCCTGGTCGTGCTGGTAGGAGTAGCCGAAATCGCCGATCGGGCCGGTATAGACCCAGCAGGCCTTCAACTTGTCGGCAGCCTCTGCGGACGCGGCCAGCGACAAAGCCGCTGTCGTCGTCATCAGGGCAATAAGCAGTTTTTTCATCGTGTTACCTCTCTGTGTTAAGCCTTGGAGCTTCCCGTCTTTTTGTTTTTGTCAACGATCCGGAACGAATGGCTGCCCCAGTGATGCCGGCGTGTTCATCATCGTCAGACGCTTGTTGCGCGAGATTAGAACGAGAACCACGACGGTTGCCAGATAGGGCAGAGAAGAAAGCATCTGCGAGGGCACCGGAATGCCAAAAGCCTGTGCATGAAGCTGGCCGATCCACACCGCGCCGAAGATGTAGGCACCGGCCAGCACCCGCCATGGCCGCCACGAGGCGAACACCACCAGCGCCAGCGCGATCCAGCCGCGGCCAGCGGTCATGTTCTCGACCCATTGCGGCGTGTAGACCAGCGACAGATGGCCGCCGGCGAGACCGGCGCAGGCACCGCCGAAGATCACCGAGAGATAGCGGTAGCGGATGACCTTGATGCCGAGCGCATGCGCCGAGGCATGGCTGTCGCCGATCGAGCGCAGCGTGAGGCCGGTTCGCGTCTTGAACAGGAACCACATGACGGCGGCGGTCAGCACGACCGAGATGTAGAACACCGGATCCTGGCCGAACAGCAGCTTGCCGACAACCGGGATGGAGCTCAGGCCGGGAATGTCGAGATTGGGCAGCCTGACGCCGGGCTGGCCGACGAAGCTCGTGCCAATCATGCCGGAGAGGCCGAGGCCGAGCAGCGTCAGCGACAGGCCGGTCGCCACCTGGTTGGTGGCCAGCGACAGCGTCATGACGGCAAACAGCAGCGAGAACAGCGCTCCCATGGCGATCGCCGCCAAAAGGCCGACCCAGGGCGAGCCGGTCAGATAGCCGGCCCCGAAGCCGCCGACCGCACCCATGATCATCATGCCCTCGACGCCGAGATTGAGCACGCCGGAGCGCTCGACCACCAGTTCGCCGATCGCCGCGATCAACAGCGGTGTCGCCGCCGTTGCGATGGTCAGGAGGATGTTGACGGTGATGTCCATCAGCGGGCTTCCTTCAACTTCGGTGCAGCGTCGAGCTTTGCCGCGCCTTCTTGTTTCGTCAGCGCCAGGCCGATCAGGCGGATGCGGTAGTGGATGAGCGTGTCGCAGCCGAGCACGAAGAACAAAAGCATGCCCTGGAACACCCGCGCCACCTTGTCGGAAATGCCGAGCGCGCTTTGCACCGCCTCGCCGCCGAGATAGGTCAGAGCCAGAACCAGGCCTGCGGCGATGATGCCGAGCGGATTGAGGCGGCCGAGGAACGCCACGATGATGGCGGTGAAGCCGTAGCCGGGAGAAATCACCGGCTGCAATTGCCCGATGGCGCCGGAGACTTCCGAAATACCGGCAAGGCCGGCCAGCGCGCCCGACAGCAGGAAGGCGAAGAACACCATGCGGCTGAGGCCGAAGCCGGCGAAGCGCCCTGCCCGTGGGCTGGAACCCAGCACGCGCACCTCGAAGCCCTTGAGCATGCGCCCCATCAGGATCCAGATCAGCACCGCGGCAACCAGCGCGAAGACAAAGCCCCAATTGGCGCGTCCGGCGTCCGGCATCAGTTCCGGCAGCACGGCGGAGTCGCCGAACTGGATCGTCTGCGGGAAACCATGGCCCTGCGGATCGCGCCAGGGGCCGCGAACCAGCCAGTCGAGGAAGAGCTGGGCGACATAGACCAGCATCAGGCTGGTCAGGATCTCGTTGGTGTTGAAGCGGGTCTTCAGAAACGCGGGTATCGCCGCATAGGCCGCGCCGCCGACCATGCCGAGCAGAAGCATCAGCGGCAACACCAGCGGGCCTTCGAATTGCGGAAACAGCACCGGAATGGCCGAGCCGAAGATGGCGCCGAAAATAAACTGGCCCTCGGCGCCGATGTTCCAGATGTTGGCCTTGTAGCAGACCGACAGGCCGACCGCGATCAGGATCAGCGGTGCCGCCTTGATCGCCAGTTCATGCAGCTGCCAGACCTGGCTGATCGGCTCGATGAAGTAGATCCGAAACGCGGTCAGCGGATTGACGCCGAGCAGCGCGAACATAATGGCGCCGGCGATGATCGTCAGCGCGAAGGCGATGAACGGCGACAGGGCCGAAAATAGCGCGGAGCGCTGCGGGCGTTTGACGAGTTCGAGGCGCATCATGCCGTCTCCAGCGTATGTTCGGCGTGGCCGGGCTCGGCGCCGCCCATCAGCAGGCCGACCTTCTCGAAGGTTGCTTCGGCGATCGGCATCGGCTTGGACAATTCGCCATTGTGCATGACTGCGATCGCGTCCGAAATTTCGAACAGCTCGTCGAGATCCTGGCTGATCACCAGCACCGCCGATCCGCTCCGCGACAGTTCGATCAACGCCTGCCTTATGTGGGCTGCGGCGCCGGCGTCGACGCCCCAGGTCGGCTGGTTCACCACCATGACGCTGGGCCGGCGGTCGAGTTCGCGGCCGACGATGAATTTCTGCAGGTTTCCGCCCGAAAGTGCCGCAGCTTCCGGATCCGGCGCGCTCTTGCGCACGTCCATCGCCTCGATGATGCGTTGGGAGGCAGCGTAAATGGCGCCGCTCTTGACCATTCCACCGGTGCCGACAAACGCCTTGCCGTCCGTGGCATGGCGCGACAGCAAAAGGTTTTCCGAAAGTTTCATGCGCGGCGCCGCACCATGGCCGAGGCGCTCTTCCGGCACGAAGGCGGCACCCAGCAACCGCCGTCCGGTTATGGTGAGCCCACCCGCATCCTTGCCGCGGATGCGCACCGAGGCGACGTCCTGCTGCAACACTTCGCCGGAAACGGATTCGAAGAACTCACCCTGGCCGTTGCCGGCGACACCGGCAATGCCGATCACCTCGCCGGCACGGACATTGAGGCTGATGTTCTTGAGCGGAATGGAGAACGGCGTTGCCGGCTTGCGGGTGAGGCCGCGGACTTCAAGCAGCGGCTGCGCGGTCTCGATCCCCTCGACCGGTGCACGCACCACGGCCTGCACCTCGTTGCCGACCATCATGCGGGCGAGCGAGGAGGCTGTCTCCTCGCGCGGGTTGCAATGGCCCACCACCTTGCCGTGCCGCAACACGGTGGCGCGGTCGCAGATGCGTTTGACCTCTTCCAACCGGTGCGAAATGTAAAGGATCGATTTGCCTTCCGAGCGCAGCCGCTCCAGTGTCTCGAACAGCTTGTCGGCTTCCTGTGGCGTCAGCACCGAGGTAGGCTCGTCGAGGATGATGAGCTGCGGCGTCTGCAGCAGGCAGCGGATGATCTCGATGCGCTGGCGTTCGCCGACCGACAGGTCGCCGACCAGCGAGTCCGGATCGAGCGGCAGGCCGTAGCTGTAGGAAAGCGCCCTCGCCTTTGCGGCGATGCTGCTGATCGGCGAGCCGTCGTCCAGGGAAAGCGCGATGTTCTCGGCCGCGGTCAGCGCCTCGAAGAGCGAAAAATGCTGGAACACCATGCCGATGCCGAGCTTCTTGGCGGCACCCGGGCTGGTGATCCGCACCGCCTGGCCGTTCCAGAAAATCTCGCCGGAATTGGGCTCCAGCGAGCCGAACAGCATCTTGACCAGCGTCGATTTGCCGGCGCCGTTCTCGCCGAGCAGCGCGTGGATTTCACCTTTTGCGATGTTGAGATCGATATGGTCGCACGCCGTCAGCGTGCCGAATATCTTGGTCAGGCCACGAACCTCGAGCAGGTTCGCCCCATCATGATTTGCACTCACAGTGCCTCCCATCTGGTTCACCAGATATGTTCTGTGTTCCCGCAAGCATGGTAGGCGCCGCTGGCTCTCAACGGAAAGCGGCACGCGTCTTGAAAGAGCTTCAAGAATTTCAGCGGAAATTCAAGGGATAGCAAGCCCGGCGGGACTAAGGGATGAGAATGGTCGTCCCTGTTGTCCTGCGCCCCTCGAGGTCGGCATGCGCCTTGCCCGCATCCTTCAGCGCATAGCGCTGGTTGATCTGGATCTTGACGGCGCCACTGAGCACCACGTCGAACAGCGCGGCAGCGGAGGCGTCGAGATCCTCGCGCTTGGCGTTGTAGACGAACAGCGTCGGCCTTGTGGCGAACAGCGAGCCCTTCTGCGCCAGCAATGACATCGAGAAGGGCGGGATCGGTCCCGAGGACTGACCGAAGCTGACGAACATGCCGAGAGGCTTGAGGCAGTCGAGCGAGGCCGGGAATGTATCATTGCCGACCGAATCGTAGACGACATCGCATCTCTTGCCGCCGGTGATGGCCGCGACGCCGGCGACGAAATCCTGCTCCTTGTAGTTAATGACATGGTCGAAACCGTGCGCCTTGGCGAGTTCGATCTTGTCGGTCGAGCTTGCCGTGCCGATGACGGTTGCACCGAGATGTTTCGCCCATTGGCCGAGAATGAGCCCGACGCCGCCGGCAGCGGCATGGAACAGGATCGTGTCGCCCGCCTTCACCTTGAAGGTCCGGCGCAGGAGATATTCTGATGTCATGCCTTTCAGCATCATCGCGGCCGCCTGCTCGTCGCTGATGCCCTCGGGAATCTTGACCACGAGGCTTGCGGCGATAACGCGTTGCTCGGCATAGGCCCCGACATTCGTCGAATAGGCGATCCGGTCTCCTGGCTTCAGCCAGTCGACGCCCTCGCCGACCTCCTGCACCACGCCGGCGGCCTCGCTGCCCGGAATGAGCGGAAAACCTCCGGGCGGCGGATAAAGGCCGGAGCGATGATAGACGTCGATGAAGTTGAGGCCGATGGCCGTATGCCTGACCAGGATCTGTCCGGAACCCGGCCGGCCGGGACCGGCGTCCTCATAGGTCAGAACTTCCGGGCTGCCATGGGCGTGGATGCGGATCGCTTTGGACATGGATTGGGATTCCTGTGGGAGCGGCTGGTCAGGCCTTTTTGGCGCCGAGATTTGGAAAGAACTGCATGATGCCACCGATACAGGCCAGGTAAAGCCCGGTAATGGTGATGCCGATCTTGATGAAGGTGCTGACCTGTGCGCCCAACACACCGATCTGGTCATAGAAAGCGGCAAGCGCCGCCTGTGCGAGGGCAAGCGCGCCGAAGGCGCACCACAAAAGGGTCATTGTGAGATTGATGGGCCGCAGTCGCACGACCCGCACCGGATGAATGAAATTGATCGGGATGAAGGTCAGAATACCGGCCACCACCACCACCGCGAACGACACCCATTGGCCGGGCTCGATGACGAACAGCGTGAACACCACCATGTTCCAGACCACGGGGAAGCCCTTGAAGAAATTCTCCTTCGTCTTCATGCCGGTGTCGGCATAATAGATCGCGCTGGAGACAACGATGATCGCCGCCGACAGGAACGACAGACCCTCGCCCATGAAGCCGCGCTGGTAGAGCGCGAAGGCCGGGATCAGCACATAGGTCACGTAGTCGATGATGTTGTCGAGGAGCTCGCCCGACCAGGTCGGCAGGATTTCCTTGACCTCGAGCTTCCTGGCGATCGGCCCGTCGATGCCGTCGACGAACAGCGCCAGTCCAAGCCACCAGAACATTGCCGTCCAGCGTTCCTCACTCGCCGCCACCAGCGACAGGAAGGCAAGGAACGAGCCCGACGCCGTCAGCAGATGGACCGAGAACGCCCTCGCCTGCGGCCAGGTGACCTTCTTCTTCGGTCGCGGAATCCGATCCGTGATCTTCTTGGCGGCTCTCCGTGCCGCCATGTTCCTGGCCGATGTGTTCTTGCTCACGGGCCCCGCCAATCCAGCTTGCAGATTTCGGCCGATCGGCCGGCAAAATTCCAGTTGCGGCCAAAGGCTCGCATCTTGCTCTTGTCGGACCTCGCCACGATGATCTCCGGTGCAATCCAGTATTCCGAATTGGTGATCACCGTATCCCTCTCGCGATCCTTGCCCGCGATTGGCGTGACCGCGCCATCGATGATCTTCGGTATCTGGAAGATACGCGTCTTGTCCCGTGTCTCATAGGTGATCGGCACCTGTTCCACACCCAGGAATTTTCCGACCAGGATCGACAGCAGCGATGTGGTTCCGCCGGCCTTGCCGGTGAAGATCTTCGTCAAGGCCTTGATCGCGTAGACCGAGGCGCGTTTGTCGATGAAGAGGCCGGCGGTCCAGTTGCCGCGGCTCATGTAACCGGGGATTTCCATGATCAGCCCGAGGTTGAGGCCGGACAGGTCGATCTCGCCGAAATGGCCGGCATCGATACGGAAACCCGCCCAGGTCTGGCAGTAGCCCTCGGTCGGAGGGTGACTGCCGAGCGACAGCACGCAAGGGCAAAAAACCGTGCAATTGCAGGAGAGTACGAGCTCTCCTTTCATTGCCCAGCCCTGATCTGTCATTGAATTTCCCCCACTCACAGCGAGACTACTAGCAGCGCGGCTGCCCAGACAAGCAGTATCGCACCGGCCAGCCGGGTTGGAAGACGGCCCGTGGTCTGTTTTTCAATCAGGGTGAACACGCCGATCAGCGCCATCCAGAAGATGTTCATCACGCCGACTGCGAACATCACCAGCATCAGCGCCCAGCAGCATCCGAGGCACCAGATGCCTTGCGCCGCACCAAGCCGGAAGACGCGGACGGGTTTGGCGCTCCAGTTCGAAAACAGGATCGAGAACGGGTTGCGGCATTTCTTCAGGCAGGCCTTCTTGAGGCCGCTGAACTGGTAGAGGCCTGCAACCAGCAGTGTGAGCGCCCCGGCAAGGCCAAGCAGCGGATCGTAGATCTCGCCGGACGCGGCGAATCCATGCACGCAGAGCGTCAGCGCCGCAAACAGCATCGAGGCGGCGAGCCAGACACCGAGATAGCCGGCAACCAGCACCAGCGGATGGACGACCGGCTCGCCCTTGAGCCGGGCCGTATCGGCGATCTCGCAATAGGTGCGGATCATCGGCGCCGCCGACGGCAGCATCGCGGCGATCGCCATCAGGAACCACATCAGGATCAGCGCCAGGGCACGCGGGACGATGCTTGCATCCAGCGGCGCCGGCGACAGGCAGAGCGCGAAGAACCGCTCCAGGAAATCGGGCAGCGGCAGCTGCGGCAGGCCGCGCAGAAGTGTGTCGCCGGGCGCACTGCCCCAGGCCTCGGCGCCGCGAATCGCCATCGTTGCCAGCGACGACCATGCAAGCAGAATGCTGGCGCCGACGACGATATTGACCGTCAAACGTGGGTGGCGCGCAATATCAGCCGTGGCGCGGCCGGCGCGGTCGAGATGGCTGAAATCGTCCTGGGGGCCGGTCATGACACCCGAATGAGCCGAATCGCCGCGTTGATCAAGCCGCATGAACTGACCTATATGCTTCTCGACTGGCAGGTCTGGTGACCCGCCTCGCATCGCAGTCCGGAAACCGATCTTGGAGCATCAGGAAACAGCGCGAATACTGATTGCCGGCACCGGACCGGCAGGGCTGATCGCGGCGCTGGCTTTCGCCGATGCCGGCTTCCCGGTGACGCTGGTCGGGCCCGAGGCGTCGGCCCCCGATGGCCGCACCACGGCGCTGATGAACCCTGCCCTGAAAGTGCTTGAGCGGCTCGAGGTCCTCGAAGCCATCAGGCCCAAGGCCGCTCCCTTGAAAGTCATGCGCATCGTCGACGCGACCAGCCGGCTGATCCGCAGCCCCGTCGTCACCTTCCGCGCCAGCGAGATCGATGAGGAGCAGTTCGGGCTAAACCTGCCCAACAGCGTCCTTGGCCCGGCGCTTGCGGACAAGGTGGCCGCGCATTCCGGGATCGAATGGCGCAGGTCGATGGTGAAGACCTGGCACCTCGATGTCGATCGGGCTCATGCCGTTCTCGCCGACGGCAGCGAGATTGGCGCTTCACTGGCGGTCGCCGCCGATGGTCGCCAGTCGCCTGCGCGCGAGGCGGCGGGCATTTCGACCGGTTCGCACGCCTATCCGCAGGCCGCACTCGTGCTTAATTTTGGCCATAGCCGTGAGCACGCCTCCACCTCGACCGAGTTCCACACCGAAACCGGTCCGTTCACTCAGGTTCCGTTGCCCGGTAATCGCTCAAGTCTCGTCTGGGTGGTGAAGCCCGAGAACGCCAAAGAGCTTGCCGCCCTGGATGATGCAACGCTCTCGTTGCGGGTCGAGCAGCAGATGCAGTCGATGCTGGGTCGGGTGACAGTGGAGCCGGGCCGCCAGATCTACCCGCTTTCGACCGTGACGCCCCTGCGTTTCGCACGAGACAGGGTGGCGCTTATCGGCGAAGCCGCGCATGTGTTCCCGCCGATCGGTGCGCAAGGCCTCAACCTTGGCATCAGGGATATTGACGATCTGGTTGGAATTGCAAAAGAAAATAGCGGAGATCCAGGCGCGGCCAAGGCCCTTGCCGCCTACGATTTCAAGCGCCGGCCCGACATTCTGGCGCGCAGCAGCGCGGTCAACCTGCTCAACATGTCGCTGCTTTCCGACATGCTGCCGGCGCAGATGGCACGCGGCGCCGGTCTCGGCGTGCTCGGCGGCTTTGCACCGCTGCGCGCCTTCTTCATGCGCGAAGGGCTCCGCCCCGGCAGTGGTTTTGCAGCACTCGCGGGCGGCCTGCGAAAACCCATGCGGCAGCAGTAGCGATTTGGCGGATTTTATCGCGACGTCGCGACATCAATCAAAACCTTTGCGTCGCATTCTGCGTAGCTTGAAGGCGCTCGAACGCTTCGGGATTGAATTGACTCGGAGTCTGCGCCAAATAAAGTCAAGGAATTCAGTGGTGAGTACGATGAAAACGGCCAAATTCGCGATCGGACAGGTGGTTCGCCACCGGCTGTTTCCGTTTCGAGGCATCATTTTCGACGTCGACCCCCAATTCGCCAACACCGACGAATGGTACGAAGCCATTCCCGCCGACGTGCGGCCGCGCAAGGATCAGCCATTCTACCATCTGCTCGCCGAGAATTCGGAAACCGAATACATCGCCTATGTGTCGGAGCAGAATCTCCTCGAGGATCGGTCGGGCGAGCCGGTCCGCCACCCGCAGATCAAGGAGATGTTCGACAAGAGGCCGGACGGGCGTTACGAGCCGAAACGCCAGTCCAGGCACTGACCTTGCGGCATTCTGGTCGTCGGTCAGGAAAATCCAGGCCAAGGCCGGACACGAAAAAAGCGGGGCATGACCCCGCTTTTTCTTTGACTCGAGAATGGCCGAGCCGGCGATCAGTTGGCGGTCTTGGCCTTGTCCTGCTCATCCTTGAGCTTCTTGGCGAAGTCCTGGTTGTTCTTGGCGACGAAGTCCTGGAGCTTCTTCTGCCGGTCCTCGATGTCCGACTGCTGCAGCGGCGGACCGTCATAGGCGCCGCTGAAGCCCTGGAGCGCGATCTTGATCGGGTTGGCCTGGTTCTGGAAATTGATCGAGGTCAGCGTGATCCCCTGACCCTTCTTGAACGAGGCGACGAGCTGGTCGGTCAGCGGCACTTCGGCCACGCAACGATCCGGGAAGCAGATGACATAGTCGAGCTTTACGGCCTTGCCGGTGTCGATCTGCAGGCCGATGCCGGGAGGTACCAGGCGACCGGTCGGGACCGTCACCTGAAACACCTTGCGGTTCACCTTGCCCTTGAGCTCGATCAGGCTCACACCGGTGACGAGCTGGCCGTTGCCGGCCGTGACGATGTTCTGGACGTTGCAGATATCGACGTCTTCCTGCTTGGTGCAGGCCTTGAACCAGCCCTGTGGAATCTGTTGCTGCTGCTGTGCGGAAGCAGAGGGAAGTCCTGCGCCCAGAAAGCCGACCACGCCCGCGGCCATGACCGAAAGGCGGTACGCATTGCTGTTCAGGCTCGTCATGTCGTGCACTTCCTCTCAAATGATCCCGGAACCGGCTTCTCTATGCCGTGTGGTCCAGCTACCTGTTGCCGAAATGAGGCAACAGAATGACTTCGGACGGCGTGTTACACTGCAAGCGGTGCCGAATCCAGCCCCGCCCACTTGTAATTCTTGATGACACGATTGGCCGGCAGGGACCTGCCTCATGCTAGGGTGCGCACCGAATCATCAAGCCGACCTGTTAAGGAGACGGTCATGGGCCGCGTTCTTGTTTGGCTGATCACCGCGATATCGCTTTTCACCCTTTCGCTGCGGCCGTCCATGTCGGAACCGAAGCATGCCATCGCCATGCAGGGCGAGCCGGCACTGCCGCCCGACTACACCCATTTCGACTACGTCAATCCCGATGCGCCGAAGGGTGGCAACATCACCTATTGTGTTGTCGGCAGCTTCGACAACCTCAACCCTTTCATCCTGAAAAGCCTGCGCACGACGGCGCGCGGCATGATGGATCTGACCTACGGCAACCTCGTTTTCGAACCGCTGATGCAGCGCAACTACGACGAGGCCTTCAGTCTCTATGGACTGCTCGCTGACAGCGCGGACATGGATTCCGAGCGCAAGTCGATCGAGTTCCATCTCAATCCCAATGCAAAGTGGTCGGACGGCGAGCCGGTGACGCCGGAGGATGTGCTGTTCACCTACGACGTCTTCACCGACAAGGGTCGCCCACCCTACAACGCACGCATGAGCCTGATCGCCAAGCTTGAAAAGACCGGCGATCACAGCGTGCGCTTCACCTTCAATGACAAGGCCAATCGCGAAACGCCCATGATCATCGCGCTGACGCCGATCCTGCCGAAACATGCCTTCGACAAGGAGACTTTCGACAAGACAACGCTGAAGCCGCTGATTGGCAGCGGACCATACACCATTGCCCAGGTGGCGCCGGGCCAGCGTATCGTGTTCAAGCGCAACCCCGATTATTGGGGCAAGGATGTCCCGGCCAAGCGCGGCTTCGACAATTACGACCAGATCACCATCGAATATTTCCTCAACGCCAACGCCAAGCTCGAGGCTTTCAAGAAAGGCCTCTGCGCCATCGACGACGACGGCGATCCGGTCAAACGGGAGCGCGATCTGGACTTCCCGGCGTTCCATAGGGGGGACGTGGTTTCTGAAACCTTCGACACCGGCATTCCGCCCGTGGTGACCGGTTTCCTGTTCAACACAAGGCTGCCGAAGTTCTCCAATCCGGTGGTTCGGCGCGCGCTCGGCATGCTTTACGACTTCGAATGGGCGAACAAGAACCTGTTCGGCGGCAAATACACCCGCACGATGAGCTACTGGCAGAACTCGGAACTTTCCGCGCTCGGCCATCCGGCCGACGACAGGGAAAAGGCCTTGCTCGCCCCCTACCCCGGCCGTGTGCCGCCCGATGTCATGGACGGCACCTGGAAACCGCCCGTGACCGACGGTTCAGGTCAGGACCGCAAGGTGTTGAAGACAGCCTTCGATCTCCTGAAAAGCATCGGTTACCACGTCCAGGACGGTACGATGCTCGATCCCGACGGCAAACCTTTCGCATTCGAGATCCTGACTGCTTCGCAAGACGAAGAGCGCCTGGCCGGTATCTATCAGCGCACACTGGAGAAGATCGGCATCAACGTCAGCATCCGTAGCCTCGACGGCGACCAGATCCAGTCACGCAAGCAGCGCTTCGATTTCGAGGCTCTGATCGGATCGAGCGGCTTCAACAATTCACTGTCGCCAGGCTTCGAACAGCTCGGGCGCTGGAGCTCCGAGGCGGCCAAGGCCGAAGGCTCGTTCAATCTCGCCGGCGTTGCCGATCCGGCAGTCGATGCGGCGATCGACGCGATGCTGCGCGCCCGCTCGAAGGAGGATTATGTCGCCGCCGTTCGCGTTCTCGACCGGCTGCTGATCTCGGGCAATTACATGGTGCCGATGCAGTACAACACGCAGCAGTGGCTTGCTTACTGGAATTATCTGGAACATCCGAAGAAGACGCCCATATTCGGTTATCAGCTGCCGACATGGTGGCGCAAACCGAACTGAAAATCCGGAGATCGAGATGAGCGAAGCGAACGCCATAACCGTCGATGTGGTGTCGGATGTCGTCTGCCCATGGTGTTTCATCGGTCAGAAGCGGCTGGACAAGGCGGTTGCCGCGGCCGGCGACGTCGATGTGCATATACGCTGGCGGCCGTTCCAGCTCGATCCGACCATTCCGCCGCAGGGCAAGGACCGCCGGGAGTATATGCGGGCCAAGTTCGGCAGCGATGAGCGCATTCGCGAGATTCATGCCCGCATCGAGCCGCTTGGCGAGGCAGAGGGCATTTCCTTTGCCTTCGATGCCATCAAGGTGGCGCCGAACACGCTCGATGCGCACCGCCTGATCCGTTGGGCGGGTGCTGCCGGTGAAGCCGTGCAGAACAGGCTGGTCCGTCGCCTGTTCCAGTTGAATTTCGAGGAAGGTGTCAACATCGGCG
Organism: Mesorhizobium sp. 131-3-5; assembly: GCF_016756575.1. Taxonomy (NCBI): domain Bacteria; kingdom Pseudomonadati; phylum Pseudomonadota; class Alphaproteobacteria; order Hyphomicrobiales; family Phyllobacteriaceae; genus Mesorhizobium; species Mesorhizobium sp. 131-3-5. The sequence goes on along the minus strand of NZ_AP023254.1, from coordinate 4,430,808 downwards.
ACCATGCCGTGTTGGTCGAAGCCGCCCGCGAGGCCGGCATGGATGCGTCGGTGGTCGCCACGCTCTTGCCGACCGACGCCGATGTCGAGGCGGTGCGCACGGAGATCGCCACGGCGTCGCGCATGGGCATATCGGGCGTGCCGTGCTTCCTGCTTGAAGGCAGATATGCCGTGATGGGCGCCCAGGACGTCGACACGCTGGCCGATGCCATCCGCCAGGTGGCGGCGGCAAAGGCAAGCGGCGAATTGGACAAGGTCGGCTGAGGCCGGTCATTCCTTCACCTGCGACAAGACCGTTTCAGGTCACTTCTCGGCTCCCGGAAAGGCCGATCGCGGCAGGAATCAGACGTCAAAGGACGGCCGGTTTTCGGGAATTTGGTTAGCCCCAACAAAAAATCGGCTCGCCGGACAAGCCAAAATGAGTCACGAAATCGTGTGGACGCCTTCCCTAAGGGAAGGTTGTGGCTCACCGCGTCGTAGCCAAGTAACCATCTGACATTGTTATGTTAAATCGCCTTCCTGCCGGCTTACGCGAAGCACTTGGAAGCCTGCTCTGTTGCCTTCCCGACACGGCCGGATCTTCAAATATCGCTGACCCCCTATAAAAATTAATGGAAAATGATCAATTGGTGTTACCATCCGTAACAAAACAAAAAAGGTTTGGGCGGGATCGTGATTCGGATCGGCAGACGATCGCAGGAGTCAGTACCGGATAGACTACACCGCGGCGCCGCAGGGCGGTCGCATTTGACGCCGGTATCCTCGATGCGCAGTTTCTGGGGGCTGATGAAGGCCTACTGGTTCTCCGAGCGCTGGAAGGAAGCCTGGACGCTCACCATCGTCATCGCTCTGCTGACGGCGCTTTCCAGCAAGGCCGGCGTCTGGTTTGCCCTGGCATTGGGCGAGTTGGGCAATTCGATTGCATTCTTCCACGATGCAGCCAATACCAGCCCACTGCAGGCAATTCTGACCAATGCCGGCATATTGGTTCTGCTGGTCGTGCTCAAGGATGCCGGCTTCACCGGCGTGCGTGGTCTTGTCTCGGCAACCCTGCACCGAAAGTGGCGTGGCTGGCTGAATAGCCAGTTCAACGAGGCTCTGCTCGACGGCAATCATACCCACTTCCATGCTCAGCATGGTTCGGCGGCCGGCGATATCGTCGCACCCGACAACATCGACCAGCGCATCCAGGAATCGATCAAGGACATGACGGGCGGGGCGATCGGTCTCGCCATGGGCGTTCTGGGTGTCGCTACCTCGCTCTATTTTATCGGCGAAAATCTGATCGGATCCTCGGTTGAGGTCAAAGGACTGGAGTTCCTCGGCAGTTATGGCAGCGCAGTGCTGGCCTTCCTCGCCGTCGCCATTTACGTGCCGCTGAACACTTGGATTGCGGTCAAGCTTGGCCGCTTGCTCGAGCGGCTCAATATCCGCATGCAGCAGGCCGAGGGCAGCTACCGCAGTGAACTGACGACGTTCCTGCGCCGCAGCTTCCATGTCGCCGCCTCGCATGGCGAAGATGTGCAAAAGTCGATGCACGACAAGCTCTACGTCGATATCGACAAGACCTGGGGCAAGCTCAATGTCGTCAACAATAGCTACACGTCGTTCGAGCTGATCTACAACTTCCTCGGCGCCCGGATCGTCGCCTATGGTCCCGGTCTGGTGTCGTTCATACACAATCGCTTGGACTACAAGGGCTACATCACCGGCTCCGAAATGGTCGCCCAGCTGATCAGCCAGTGCTCGTGGTTCATCCATGTCATGCCCGCCATCGCCACGCTGCGCGCCAACAGCCAGCGTGTCACGGAACTGGCAAACGCGATCGAGAGCGTCCAGCATCCGCAGGCGTTCTACAGCCAGACCGGCCAGTCCGACTTCCACTATGCCAGCCAGAACCCGGTGTTCGGTCTGACCATCCAGAAGCTCGAACTGGCGCATCAGGGCGAGGACGCGACACCGTTCCTCAGCGCCGCCAATTTGCGCTTCCGGCGCGGCGAGTGGACATTCCTGAAGGGCGAATCCGGTTGCGGCAAGACATCGCTGGTCAAGGCGATCAACGGCCTCTGGCCCTACGGCCGCGGCACCATCGTCTTCCCCGATGGGGTGAAGAGTTTTTATGCCGCCCAGGAGATCAAGCTCCAGCAGGTGTCGCTGAAACAGCTGGTCTGCCTGCCGGGCTCCGAGCACGACCACGGCGATGCGCAGGTCGCGTCCGCGCTGCACAAGGCCGGCCTTGGCGACTTCATCGAGCATATGGCCAATGAAAGCCGTGAAGGCAAAAGCTGGGATCAGGTCCTGTCGGGCGGCCAGAAGCAGAAGCTGGTGGTGGCCCGCATCATCCTGCAGCAGCCGGGGCTGCTGTTCCTCGACGAGGCGACCGGCGCCCTTGACCCGGAAGGCAAGATTGCCTTCCATCAGGCGATCAAGGACAACTGCCCCGATGTCACGGTGATCAGCGTCATGCACGAAGCGGTGGCGCCACGATCGGCTGCCGGCACCGAGTTCTATCATTCGATCGTGTTGATCGCCGACGGCGTCGCCACCAAGAAGCCGCTGGTTCCGACCCTGCCGGTCGAACTCACCACGATTCTGACCCAGCCACGTCCGGTCGAGGACAAATGGCTGCGTTTCTCACGTCGGCTGAAGCAGAAATAACGTTGGTTTCACGGCGACTTGCCGGGCACCGCGGCAGTCGGCGATCACAGTATCGCGATCGGAGCCATCAGGCGCCGTTTTCCTCACTCACCGCGATTGACTCGGCAAGGCGCGCTCCTATGTTGCGCCGGCTTGCTGATAGTCAAACGCGAACCCGCAAGCGGAAAGGTCACCGCGCCATGCCTGGCGACAGTATTAGTCGAACGCAACCGCCGTCCGCCTAGACGTGACCTGAATGGTTCATGTCCTGCCGGACGGCAAGGAGTGAACCATGAACGATTTTTCCCCCGTAGCGGACGACGAGGCCGTCGCCATCGCCCGCATCCTTGCAAACGACCATGTCGCCGACGTGGTCGAGGCGCTCAACCACGAATCGCGCGAAACCGCGACTGATCTGCTTTGCGCGGTACCCTTCGAGCGCCTGGTCGAGATCTTCGACCAGCCCGAACTCGACGGTGCGCCCGAACTCGCGGAAGCCCTGCCCCGTGCCAAGGCAAGCAAGCTGCTCACCGCCATGTCGGTCGACCGTGCGGCCGACATACTGCGCGAGCTCGATGAGCCGGCACGTTCCGAACTGCTCGGCGCACTGGCGCCGCCACTGCGCGCCACCCTGTTGTCCATTCTGGGCTATCCCGAAGGCAGCGCCGCATCGATCATGACGACGGAGTTCGTCAGCGTTCCCTCTGACTGGACCGTCGGGCGCACGCTGGACTACATCCGCAAGGTCGAGCGGACGCGCGAAACCGTCTACGCGATCTACATCGTCGATCCGCAAACGCACCTCCTGGTGCGGTCGACCGGCCTGCGCCGACTCATCACCGGTGAGCCGGACGACCCGATCCTGTCGGTCGCGCCGGACCGTGTGCCGGTGACGGTCACCCCGCTGACCGATCGTGAAACCCTGGCGCAGACGATCTCCAAATACGATCTGCTCGCCTTGCCTGTCGTCGACCACGGCAAGATTCTCGGCATCGTCACCATCGACGACATCATCGACACGATGATCGAGGAAACGACGGAGGATGTGCATCGCTTCGGCGGCATGGAAGCGCTCGACGAGCCCTACATGAAGATGAGCTTCCTCTCCATGATCAAGAAGCGGGGCGGCTGGCTGTGCGCGCTGTTCATCAGCGAGATGCTGACCGCCAACGCCATGCAGAGCTACGAGGGTGAGTTAGAGAAGGCGATCGTGCTCACCCTCTTCATCCCGCTGATCATGAGTTCCGGCGGCAATTCCGGCTCGCAGGCAACCTCGTTGGTCATCCGCGCGCTGGCGCTGCGCGAGATCGGCCTTCGTGACTGGTGGCGGGTGGCGTTGCGCGAGCTACCCACCGGTCTCGTGCTGGGCGCCATGCTTGGCGTGGTTGGCATCTGCCGCATCGCTCTCTGGCAATATATGGGCTTCTACGACTACGGCCCGCATTGGCCGCTGATTGCCGCGACGGTTGGCGCGGCACTGGTCGGCATCGTCACCTTCGGCTCTTTGTCGGGCTCGATGCTGCCCTTCGCGCTGAAACGGGTCGGTTTCGACCCCGCCAGCGCATCGGCGCCGTTTGTCGCCACGCTGGTCGATGTCACCGGGCTGGTGATCTATTTCTCGGTGGCACTGGTGATCCTGCGCGGCACGTTGCTGTAGCCGCATTGCTGTCTCCGCCGCTGGCCATGGCCGGCGGCGGCTTCCGCCTTTCAGGCTTGCCTGCCGTGGATGGTTCCGTCGACCTTGATGGAGCAAACCGCGCCCGTCACTGGACGCGCTGGCCGTCCTTCACGCGGTAGGTCGGCTTGTACATGGTGACGAGTTCTTCCGACGCGGTCGGGTGCACGGCCATTGTGCGGTCGAAATCATCCTTGGTTAGGCCGGCCTTCAGCGGAATGCCGAGCAGCTGCGCCATTTCGCCGGCATCCGGCCCCAATATGTGGGCGCCAAGCACTTTGCGGGAAGCGCCGTCGACCACCAGCTTTATCAGCATCTTCTCGTCACGGCCCGATAGCGTATGCCGCATCGGCCGGAAGCTGGCCCGGTAGATTTCGACATCGGCGAAACGCTTGACGGCTTCGTCTTCCGACAGGCCGACGGTACCGATTTCCGGCTGTGAGAAGACCGCGGTCGCGATCGTGTCGTGATCGGGCGCGGTCGGGTTGCCCTTGAAGGCCGTCTCGACAAAGCACATCGCTTCGTGGATCGCCACCGGTGTCAGCTGCACGCGGTTGGTGACGTCGCCGATCGCCCAGATATTGTCGATGTTGGTGCGGGAGTACTCGTCGACCTTGATCGCGCCGGCCGGGGTCATCTCGAGGCCGATGCCTTCCAGGCCCATATTCTCGGTGTTGGGGATGCGCCCGATGGCCAGCATGACCTGGTCCACTGTCAACGTCTGGCCGCTGGTGAGAAGGGCGTCGAGCCGGCCGTCCGGCCGCTTGTGCACCCGCTCGCTCACTGCATGGCAGAGTATCTTGATCCCCTTCTTTTCCATGGTCTCGTGCAGCGTGCGGCGCAGATCCATGTCGAAGCGGCTGAGGATCTCCTTGCCGCGATAGACCAGCGTGGTGTCGACGCCGAGACCGTGGAAAATGTTGGCGAATTCGACCGCGATATAGCCGCCGCCTTCGATCATGATCGCCTTCGGCAGTTCCTTGAGGTCGAAAGCCTCATTGGAAAAGATGCAATGCTCATGACCGGGAAGCGCTGGGTGGGCCGCCGGACGGCCGCCGGTGGCGATCAGGATCTGGTCGGCGGTGACGGTGCGGTCGTTGTCCAGGAGATGCACCACATGCGGGTCTACGATCATCGCCCGCGAATGGAAGGTCTCGCCGCCGGCGCCCTCGACATTCTTCTTGTAGATTGCCTCCAGACGGCTGATCTCGCGGTCCTTGTTGGCGACCAGTGTCTGCCAGTTGAAACTGGCTTCCGGCACCGTCCAGCCATAGCCGGCGGCATCGGCGAAATGCTCCGGAAATTGCGAGGCGTAGACATAGAGTTTTTTCGGCACGCAGCCGCGGATAACGCAAGTGCCGCCAAAACGATATTCCTCGGCGATGCCGACGCGCTTGCCGAGTGCGGCCGCAATGCGCGCCGCCCTCACCCCGCCGGAGCCGCCGCCGATGACGAAAAGATCATAGTCATAACCGGCCATGAGGCGGCTCCTTGAACGTCGGAAAATGTGAGAGACAGGTAGGCCGCCAAAGGCCAAAAGAAAAGCCCGGACAAGCCGGGCTTCACAGATGGCCGCAAGGCCGCATTTGAAAACGCAGGATCAGTTCTGCGTGCCGTCGGCGGGAGCCGAACCGTCGGCCGGTGCTGAACCGTCTGCGGGCGCGGCGCCATCCGCCGGAGCCGCATTGTCGGCCGGAGCGGCACCATCGGCGGGCGCAGGCGCGGCCTTGGCCTTTGCCTTGGCGGCCGCTGCCAGCGTTTCGCCGACCTGCTGGGCGAGGTCACGGCCAAGGCCGTTCTGCCAGATGTCGGCTGCCTTGACCAAATCACGCGTCACGGTCGGGCCGCTGTCGAGCAGCTTCTTGCCGGAGTCGGAGTTGTAGAAGGCCGCGATATCGTTGAGTTCCTTTTCGGAAAACACCTTCGCATAGGCAAGGGCTGCTTCCTTCTCGAGATCGGCGCGGCGCGAGGCCAGCGCCAGCGCCTTCTCGTTGATCGTCTTGCCGATCAGCTCCTGCATGTCCGGGTTCTTCTGGATGAGCTGCGATTCGAGCGCGGCCGCCGCCTGCGGCAGGATATTGTCGAACGGGTCGGTCGCATGGATCGCCGCGACCGCCGCTCGGGCCGCCTTGAGGTGCGATTCGGTAACGTCCTGCGAGAACGCCGGCGACGACAAGGCGAAAACGGCCGAAGCCGCCAGAACGACGCAAAGGCCGCGAACCCGGTTATGCAACATCATGGTTGGTAGAACTCCCTGGTTTTCGGGCGGCATGGACGGTTTGGATACCGTCGCCGCCGGCGATGATGGCCGCTGACGCCAGCCCGATGAAAAGACCATGCTCGACCACGCCCGGAATGGCGTGGAGAGCATTCGAAAGCGCTCTTGTATCCGGAATGCGGCCAAAAGATGCATCGAGGATAAAATGGCCGCCGTCTGTAACAAAAGCCTGGCCTCCCGTCATCCTCAATGTAATCGGACCGGAAAGGCCGAGCTCCGCAGCCGCCTTGGCTACGGCGATCTCGGTGGCGCGCAGGCCGAACTGGTTGACTTCGATCGGCAGCGGAAAACGGCCGAGCGTCTGGACCATCTTCGACCGGTCGGCGATGACGATCATGCGCTGCGACGCCGCCGCAACGATCTTCTCGCGCAGCAGTGCGCCGCCGCCGCCCTTGATCAAGGTCAGTTCCGGGTCGACCTCGTCGGCGCCGTCGACGGTGAGATCGAGCTCGGGGGTTTCCTCCAATGTCGACAGCGGCACGCCAAGCTCGCGGCAAAGTGCTGCGGTGCGCTCCGACGTCGGCACGCCGATGACAGTCATGCCGGTGGCGACCTTGTCGGCGAGCAGCCGCACGAACTCTTCCGCCGTGGTGCCGGTGCCGATGCCGAGCCGCATGCCGTCGCTGACATGGGCAAGGGCGGCCCGCGCGGCCTCGACCTTCAACTGTCTTGCATCCATGCCGCTTGCTGCCCAGAAACCCGAGTGTTCGGGGCTCCTAGCATTTTTGCCGGCCGGGTCAAAGCTTTTGCCCGTGGTCAAAGCCTTTGACCGTGGTCAAAGCCTTTGGGCACCTATCCACCGCTCTGCTTGCCTTGACGCGCCGCAGCCGCTATCGCCTCCGGATGTATAAACCTGCGCAGGATGGATCATGAGTCGCCCGATCGTCGTGTTCGACCTGGACGGAACGCTGGTTGACACGGCGCCGGACCTGCTCGACAGCCTGAACCACAGCCTGGCCGCCAGCGAACTCACGGCCGTCGACGAGGCCGGCTTCAGGCGCTTCGTCGGCCATGGCGGCCGCGTGATGATAGAGCGGGCGCACGCCGCCCAGCAGCGCTCGCTCGACGTCGCCGAGCATGACCGGTTGCTCAAACTGTTCCTCGATCACTACACCGACAACATCCCCGGCAAATCGCGCCCTTACCCCGGTGTCATCGAGGCGATCGCCCGCTTCGAGAAGGCTGGCTATCTCCTGGCCATCTGCACCAACAAATACGAGGCCAATTCGCTGGCGCTGATCGAAGCACTCGGCCTGACCAGGCATTTCGCGGCCATCGCCGGCCAGGACACGTTCGCGTTCCGCAAGCCCGATCCACGCCACCTGACCGAAACCATCCGGCTGGCCGGCGGCGATCCGCACCGCGCTCTGATGGTCGGCGATTCGCAAACCGACATCGACACCGCCAAGGCCGCCGGCATTCCGGTGGTGGCCGTCGATTTCGGCTACACCGACCGGCATGTCCGCGAATTCGAGCCCTCGGCGGTGATCTCGCATTTCGATGCCCTGACCGTGGATCTGGCGGAGCGGCTGATCCGCGCCGCGGGACACTGAACGGACAGCAGCGAGAATACAGTCGGCACGGCCCCGAAAGGCGCGGAATCCGATCTCTGAAAGAACGCCTAACACCGCCTTGACTTAACCGGCCGGCCTCCCTTATATCGCGGCTCGCTTGGCCTTCGGGCAACGAGCGGGCGATTAGCTCAGCGGGAGAGCACACCCTTCACACGGGTGGGGTCGCAGGTTCAATCCCTGCATCGCCCACCATTTCCCAAATGGTTTTCCAGCCTTAGCCCGTCGACACTCTGTTGGCAGCGGCGCGGCGAATTGCAGCTTGCGCGGACATGGCCGGGCACGCATGGCGTCCATCTGGAACCAACCGCCACGCCAGCTCGTTTCCTTGCGTCGAAACTTGAGGGAAAACCATGTCCAGATTTCTCGTAGCGACCAGCATCGCCGTTCTTCTCGCCGCCGGTCCTGCTCTGGCCGCGGATGACAAGCCGCTGCCGCCGCCCAACGCCAAGAAGCTGTCGGAGATACTCGCCAAGGTCGAGCAGCGCGACGGCTTTCGCTATGTGAAAGAGGTCGACTGGGACAATGGCGCCTATACCGTCACTTATTACACGTCGGACAAGGCGAAGGTCGAAATCACCTACGATCCAGTGACGGCCGAGCCTAAGTAAGAGCTGCCAGCAGAGACTCTCCATTTCGACGGGTCTGCCCATTTTCTCCGTGCACCTGGACGGCCAATCCGATTGCCGCAAATTGTCCATCCTTGGCGTGTGATATGCACGCCAGGCGCGGGCAGCGCCTGTTGGCTTGGGGGTAGTCATGCGATTTTCCGTTCGAACCGATCTCGTGCTCGTCTTAGCCATCGTCCTGGCTGGCGGCATGCTTGCGGCGACTTCGGCGCGAGCGGACGGGCCGTCCTTCGACTGCGCCAAGGCGAGCCTGCCGGCGGAGAAGGCGATCTGCGCCGATCCTCAGCTGTCGGCCATCGATCTGCTGGTCGCCAAGGCCTACAAGGGGTTCGAGCCGGCCTTCGGCGGCGACAAGCGCAAGATCGCCCGCGGGCTGATCGCCGACCGGAACGCCTGCAAGAGCGATACCGCCTGCATCGTCAGCGCGCTGAACAACGCCTTGCAGACCTATGGCAATGCGCCGTCATGGGTACAGGACTACAACATCGCCCTGATCGGCAAGAAGGCTCTGGATACCGCCGCGCGCAATCCCGGCAACAACGATCAGCCCCTGCCCTCGGCCGTCGGGCAATGCGCGTCCACGCATATCAAGACGCTGACCGCGCGGCTTGGCGACGATCCGCTAGAAACCGCCTCGCCCGACGCCGGCAGCGCAGCCACCTTCACCAATGGCGGTGGGGCCGTCTCCTATGATCGCGAACCGGGCCTTGCCGCCTCCAAGGTCGGCGAACCCGTCATGATGTGCCTGATTGCGATTCCCAGGGATTGTCCGAAGGGCGACGACCGTGGCCGGGTCTATTATTCGATCGATCTGGTTGCGAAAGGCTTGTGGGCCTTGCCGGACTCCGAGCATCTGTGTGGCGGCGCCTGATCGGCTCCGCTTCATGTTCGCGAGCCCGCCAAAGCCGCCCGCTCGGTGCCTGCCCTTGCGCTGGATCGTCTTTGATGGCTGATTGCAACGGTTGACTGCGCCGCATGGGGGGATGGGCATGGCGACGGCGAAGCATGTGATGAAGCGCATCCTGATGATGCTGGCCGGCTATCTGGTCGCGGTACTGGTCGGCCTGGTCGCTGTAGCGGCGATCTACGCCGCGCTCAGTTCCCTGCCCAACGCGCCGGCCTATTTCGACGTCATGGGCGTCAGCCCGATCGCCGTCCTGGTGGTGCCGCCGCTCGGCATGTTCGTCTACTTCCTGACGATTGTCGTGACCGGGCTGCAGACGCTGATCTTCGCGCTGATCGCCGAGTTCTTCTCGCTGCGCAATGCCCTGATGCACATGGTCTTCGGCGCCGCCGCCGCCGCCGGCGGCTTCTTCCTCATCTGGCCGAGCTCGGCGGAAGACATAGACCCGGAGCGATGGGCCGATATCGGCATCATCGCCGCCGCCGGCCTCGTCGCCGGATTGATCTACTGGCTGATCGCTGGGCGGGAGGCGGGTTTCCGCCGCCCGTTGTCGCAATTCTAAACGATCAGCTCGATGGCGAGCGCACGGCCTCGGTGGCGTCCAGCGCCTGCTTCAGCCGCGAATCGCGGTCGTAGACGTCGTTGAAATACTCGACCTTGCCGGACATGTCGGGCCAGGCGGTGAAATAGGCGACATAGACTGGAATCTTGCGCGTCACATCCTCGGTCGAATGTCCGTGCTTGAGCTTCTCGGCGACATAGTCGACCGAGGTGCCGAGCACCGCCGCCGCCATGCCGCGCGGATCCTGCAGGCGCACGCAGCCGTGGCTGAGCGCGCGCATATCCTGCTTGAAGAACGATTTCTGCGGCGTGTCGTGCATGTATATCGCATGCTTGTTGGGGAACAGGATCTTCAGTTCGCCCAGCGCATTGGCCTCGCTCGGCTGCTGGCGCACGCTGTAGGGAATGTTGGCGCCATAAGCGCCCCAATTGACCGCCGACGAGGGAATGCGCTTGCCGCGCGAATCCGTCACCTCGTAGCCGGCCCGATCGAGGTAGCCGGGATCGCTGCGCAATCTGGGCAGCATCTCATTGACGATGATCGACTGCGGCACGCCCCAATAGGGATGGAAGTCGACCTGCTTGATCTGGTCGTAGAAGAAAGCCGTCTGGTTGGTCACCCGGCCGACGACGACGCGCGTCTTCAGCTTCTCCTCGCCATTGTCGATATAGCTCGCGGTGAACGCCGGCTGGTTGATGAAGACACGCGGGCTGCCGAGATCGGAAGGCAGCCAGCGCAGCTCCTCCAGCGCCACCTGCACCTTGAGCAGCCTGTCGGCCTTCGACGTGCCGGCCAGCAAGGCGACAGTGCGCGGACCGATGACGCCGTCGCCCTTCATGCCTTCCTTCACCTGCACCGCCTTGATCAGCGGTACCAGCTCGGGGACATAGACCTCGCTGGTCGCCAGCCGCGACAGCAGCTCGCCATAGGTGCCGCCCATATTGTCATCGAGATTGCGCGCGATCAGCGACAGCAGTTTTGGCAGCTCGGGGCTGGTCTCGCCGGGCTTAAGCAGCAGCTTTGGATCGACGACGATCTCATTTTCCGCACTGGCCTGCAGGGCCTCCAGTTCGACGCGCAGAGCCTGATATTCCGCATTCTGCGGATGCCGCGATTCGAGATAGGTGCGCACTTCCTGCGTATGCGCCAGCGTCTTCAGCACGCCGACCATGTCGAGCGGCTTGGCTGGGAAATCATAGTAGCCGGTCATCCGGTTGGGCTCGACACGGCCGTTCTGGGCGTCATGGGCGTAGCGCAAGACGCGTGCCGACAGCGCCATCTCGAAGCGCACGAGTTCCCTGAGCTTGGCTGCGTCATCCGTTGAGGCCGAAGTCGTGGCCGGCACATCGACGGTGTAGTCGGCGGGCGTCAGCCCGTAGCTCGCGGCCTCGCCAAGCACCCGCACCGCATCCTGGGCGCGGTTGTTGGGGCTTGTTCCGTTCACCCAGATGAAGTCCGGATTGGCCGAGTAGTAGGCGATCAACGCCTTGGCGATATCGGGCTCGGCATAGAGTTCGTAGTCACTGAGGCTGGCAATGGCATCGTGGAAAGCAGCCCCGGTGGCCGACGGAACGAAGGCCGCGTCCTGCGCCGTCGCCGGCTGCGGCGCGGCGGACAGCGTCGAGAAGTCGACGCGAACAAGCTTGTCAGCCTTGTAGGTGTAATAGGACGGGCTGCTGATCTTTGCGCCGCCACCGCCACCGCCGCCGGCCGGGGCTTTGGGTTTGTGCTTTGGCGGAGGCGGAAATTCGCCCTGCGGCTCATGCCTGATGCCGCCGCCGAACAGCATGTCGAAGAGCCCCTGGGCGCCTGCCTGAGGCGCGCCCAGGGCGAGCGTTGCTGCGATCGCCACAAGCGGCATCGCGGTTGCTTTGTTACCGAGGAATTTCATGGATCACCCGCTCCGGTCGCAACCGGTTCCCGTTCCGCACGCTAGACCGTCTCGCTCACCGCATGGCGGATGTAAGGCGCGACTATACCGATTCATACCGATTTCGTTAAGCTTTCATAAATTTTGGAAAGCCTGTTGCAGAACGGTTTCACAAGATCGTGACGGCTGGAGCGCGGGTGCTTCGCTCCAGCCTGCAGAGCTCCCCAAATTCAGGCGTTGGCGCCACCATCGATGGTCAATGCGGCACCGGTGACGAAACGTCCTTCCGGACCGGCAAGCCAGGCAACCATGCCCGCGATGTCATCGGCCTTGCCGAATCGCGGCGTCGCCATCTTCTGGCGCTGATGCTCGGCATGCGGTCCATCCGCCGGGTTCATGTCGGTGTCGGTCGAACCGGGATGGACGACATTGGCTGTGATGCCGCGCGGACCGAGGTCGCGTGCGAGCGCCTTGGTCAAGCCGACCAGCGCTGCCTTGCTGGCGGAGTAGGCGCCGAGGCTGGTGTCGGTGACGCGTTCGGCGAGATTGCTGCCGATCGAGATGATCCGGCCGCCCTCGCCCATATGCGCCGCCGCCGCTTTCGAGGCGATGAACGGGGCTCTGAGATTAACCGACATGGTCTCGTCGAAGTCGGCTAACGACAATGTGTCGATGGGGGCCACGCGCCAGATGCCGGCGCTGTTGACCAATATGTCGAGCCGGCCGAAGGCACCAACGGTCTCATCGACGGCCCTGTCTATCGCCACGGCATCACGATTGTCCGCCTTGATGGCGATGGCGCGGCCGCCCTTGGCCTCGATCTCGGCAACGACCGCGCGGGCCTGTTCCTCGCCGTGCACATAGGTCAGCGCGACTTTGGCGCCATCGGCCGCGAGCCTTCGCGCAATCGCCGCCCCAATGCCGCGGCTGCCGCCGGTGACGAGTGCCGCCTTGCCGTTCAAATTGCTGGAAGACATTAGTTTCTCCATTTATGTATCGATTGATACATAAATGTCTGGCAGCCTTGCTCGACCGCGTCAACTCATTTATGTATCGATCAACACAGAAAAGAAGAACATGTCGGAAAGAGGCCGTCCCCGCACCTTCGATCGAACGGCCGCCCTGCGGCGCGCGATGGAGCTGTTTTGGGCCAAGGGCTATGAGGGTACGTCGATCGCCGAGCTGACCGCGGCAATGGGTATCAATTCGCCCAGCCTCTATGCGGCCTTCGGCAGCAAGGAGGCGCTGTTCCTCGAAGCGACCGAATACTACACGCAAGCCGAAGGAACCGAGATCTGGGCCGCCTTGGACGAGGCACCGACCGCATGCCAAGCGATCGAGAACTTCCTGCGCCAGACAGCCAAGGCCTATTCGCAGACCGATCGCCCGCAGGGCTGCCTGATTGCGCTGGGCGCACTGCATGAGGATTCAAGCAGCGGTGCCATCTGCACGGATTTGCGCCGCCGCCGCGCCGAAAATCTTGCGGCCCTGCGCAAGCGCCTGGAGCGCGGTGTGGCCGAGGGCGAATTGCCTGCCGATTTCGACTGCGATGCCGTGGCGACCTTCTACGCCACGGTCCAGCACGGCATGTCCATCCAGGCGCGCGACGGCGCGTCATGCACCGCGCTGATGGCGACCGTCACTGGCGCGATGGCTGCCTGGCAGGTATTGGCAGGCCCCGACAGAGCGTGACAAACGCAGGCTGTTGTGCTCGAAATTCCGACCTGCCAGCAAGGCCGGGAGGGATGATAGTGAAAAAGGGTTATCGCGAACTGCTGGACGAAGCCAACGCCGAGATCGAAGTGGTTTCGCCTGAGGAAGCCGCGGGACTGCTCGAGGACGAAGGCACCATCTTTGTCGACCTGCGCGACCCGCGCGAGCTCGAACGCGACGGCAGGATTCCCGGCGCCAAACATGTCACACGCGGCATGCTGGAATTCTGGATCGATCCCGAAAGTCCCTATCACAAGCCGTTCTTCGCCTCGGGCAAGAGCTTTGTGTTCTTCTGCGCCGGCGGCTGGCGTTCGGCGCTCGCCACCAAGACGGCTCAGGATATGGGGCTTGGGCCCGTCAAGCATATCCTTGGCGGCTACACCGCCTGGAAGGCGGCCGGACTGCCTGTCGAGCCCGGCGAGAAGAAGAAGTAACCTGACCGCGGCTCAATGTAGCAAGGACGGCTCGCGGTCCGCGACGAAGGCAACAGCGCGTGCCACCACGCCCTTGTCCGCAAGGATGCGGCGGTGGCCGAGACCGTCGGCCCAGTGCAGCCGCACATGGCCGCCGGCACCGGCGTAGCGTTTCGCATGCTCGGCCGGCACCTCACGATCGTCCGGCGCGTGGATGACCAGCGTCGGCACAGGAGCCTGGGCAAGCTGGCGGTCGCCGGTGAATTCATGCAGCGGCCGGCCGGACAGGTGCTGGACACGGTCCGCCATCGCAACCTGTGAGCGCGGCCCGACATTGAGCATGCGGCTGAAATCGGCGAAGATCGCCGGCAAGGAGCTCGGTGCTGCGATCAGCACGAGACGTCCGGCCGCCAGCGGCGGAATGTTCTTGATGGAACCGGCGATCGCATTGGCCGCGACGGCGCCACCAAACGAATGCCCCACCGCCGCGACAAACGGACCGAACCATTCGCCGGCGACCCGTACCGCGTCGACCGCGTTGGCCATGTTCAGGTGCCGGCCCTGCGAATGGCCATGTCCCGGCAGGTCCAGTGAAACGACCCTGTAGCCGGCCGCGCGATAGCCCTCGATCAAGGCGCGCATATATTCGGTGCGCGAACGCCAGCCATGAACGACAAGCACGGTGCCAAGTGCGGCCCTGCCCGGCTCCGGCCGGAACTCGTGCACCATGACGCAGCCGGTTGCCGTCTTCAGCCGATGATGGCGCGCCTCGGTCATGAACTCGGCGGCACGGCCGATGGCGCGGCGCTCGCCATCGGTCAGCGCCTTTGCGCTCGGTGTGCGGCAGAACAATTCGAAAGCCGCGCGCCCGCTGATGCGTGGCGCAATATGTTCGGCCGCACCAAATACGCTCCGGATGACCTTCAGCCCGATTGATGCCATAGTGAGAATCCATCCATACGTTCAAGCATGAACATAATAGTTCAAAGATGAACAATAAACAAGAGCTACCCTGGGACAACCCGCGTTTTCGCAACTGGGTCGCGGTGGCGCGCGCCTGCCATGTGCTGGAGCGCACGCTGGCGGTGAAACTCGCGCCGCTCGACCTGAAGCCGGCGCAGCTCGACGTGCTGATGAACCTCTACCGCCATCCCGGCATGTCGCAGCACGACCTTGCCCGCAAACTGCTCGTCGGCCGCTCCAACATCACCATGCTTTTGCCGCAGCTGGAGACGCGCGGCCTGCTACGCCGCGAAGGCGACGAGAAGGACAAGCGCATCCTGCGGCTCGCCTTGACCGAGGCTGGCGAGGCGCTGCTGATGCAGGCGCTGAAAGTGCATATGGCACTGATCGAGAAAGCGATGAGCCAGTCGACGCCGGAGCAGTGTGACATGATCGGCGAACAGATGCGCAAGATCTATGAGGTGCTGAAGGAGGCCTGACACCAAGGTGAAGGAGACCTAGCACCAAGGTGTGCCGATATTCAGGTCAGGATGCGCCGAAAATGGTGGCTTCCGAGAACCGGAGCGGAGCGTACTTAACGTACGTGAGCACCGGAAGCGCAGGAGGCCGCCATTTGCAGGCCAGCCTCACCTGAATATCGGTACACCGGCTACCACATGGTTTTCTTCGCCCGCTCCGGCCATTCCTTGTCGTAGGCCTCGCCGTCGATGTTCTTGCGGCTGGTGATTTCCAGGATTGTTCCGGGCGTCGGCAGCGATTTCGGATCGACATGTTTTGCCGGGTTCCAAAGCTCCGACCGCACAATGGCGCGGGCGCACTGGAAATAGACCGAATCGACGTCGATGACGGTCACCGAGCGCGCCGCCTTGCCGTCGACCTTGAAGGATGCGCAAAGTTCGGCGTCCGTGGTGATGTGCGCGCGGCCGTTGATGCGCAGCGTCGTGCCCGAGCCCGGCACCAGGAACAGCAGCCCGACACGCGGATCCCGGATGATGTTGCGCAGCGAATCGGCGCGATTGTTGCCGCGCCGGTCCGGCATCATCACTGTCTTGGGATCAACGATACGCACGAAGCCGGCGAGATCGCCGCGCGGCGAACAGTCCAGTCCCTCCGGGCCGCTGGTGGCAAGCGCGACAAAGGGCGAAGCTTCGATGAAGGCGGCGTATTCGGGAATGACATGGTCGAGTTCCTTGACCAGCGAGGCTGCGCCTGGAACGCCGTAAAGCGCCTCGAGCTGTTCGACCGTGGTGACAAGCGACATCTTCTTCGTCTCCGAACCTTTGCCGGCGCTACTCCACATCGATGACGTTTTGACGACAGCGAAGGGATCTAGCGATCGCGGCTCAAGCCTTTTTCCGCAAGCTCCGCCAGATAGGCGTTCCAGCGCTCATCCCTCTCGTGGCCGAGCGTATGCAGGTAATTCCAGGTGAAGATGCCGGTGTCGTGGAAATCGTCGAAGGTGATGCGCACCGCATAGTTGCCGACCGGCTCGATCTTGAGGATGGCCACGTTGCGTTTGCCGGGAACCGTCACCCGCTGGTCGGGCGAATGGCCCTGCACCTCGGCCGATGGCGAGGCGACGCGCAAAAGCTCCGCAGGCAGTTCGAATGGCTGATGACTGGGAAAGGTGACCGACAGCAGCTTGCGGTCCTTGGAGACCCTGAGTTCTTTTGGCGCGGTCATGCTGTTTGATCCCATGTCGATTGCCTTTCCCTACGCCGCTTCGCGAAAGGGGAAAAGTCCTGATAGAACAACCGACATACCGTGTCGGCTCCGGGATGTTACCAAAGATCGAGAAGCGGTATCTTGAATGCCGGGCTGGATCGTATCACATAGCTGTATATAACGGCGCCGCCAACGGCCACGGAAACGCTCGAACATGAACATGATCGACCCCTTCGGTCGCACGATCAGTTATCTCAGGGTGTCAGTCACCGACCGCTGCGATTTTCGCTGCACCTATTGCATGGCCGAAGACATGGCCTTCCTGCCGAAGAAGGACCTGCTGTCGCTGGAAGAGCTGGACCGGCTCTGCACCGTCTTCATCGAAAAGGGCGTGAAGAGGTTGCGCCTTACCGGCGGCGAGCCGCTGGTGCGCAAGAACATCATGCATCTGGTGCGCCAGCTGTCGCGCCACCTCGATAGCGGCGCGCTGGAAGAACTGACGCTGACCACCAACGGCTCGCAGCTGTCACGCTTCGCCGCCGAGCTCGCCGAGTGCGGCGTCAAGCGTATCAACGTCTCGCTCGACACGCTCGATGCCGACAAGTTCCACCAGATCACCCGCTGGGGCCATCTCGACAAGGTCATGCAAGGCATCGATGCCGCTCAGGCGGCCGGGCTGAAGGTCAAGCTCAACGCGGTGGCGCTGAAGGATTTCAACGACGCTGAACTGCCCGACATGATGCGCTGGGCGCATGGCCGCGGCATGGATCTCACTGTCATCGAAACCATGCCGATGGGCGAGATCGATGCCGATCGCACCGACCAATATCTGCCGCTGTCGCTGCTGCGCGCCTCGCTGGAGCGCCAATTCACGCTGACCGACATTCCCTTCAAGACCGGTGGCCCTGCCCGCTATGTCCACGTCGCCGAGACAGGCGGAAAGCTCGGTTTCATCACGCCGATGACGCATAATTTCTGCGAAAGCTGCAACCGCGTCAGGCTGACCTGCACCGGCACGCTCTATATGTGCCTTGGCCAGGAAGACGCAGCCGATCTGCGCGCGCCGTTGCGTGCATCCGAAAGCAACGAACTTGTCGCCGACGCCATCGACGAGGCCATCGGCCGCAAGCCGAAGGGCCATGATTTCATCATCGACCGCCGCACCAGCCGTCCCTCGGTGTCCCGGCACATGAGCGTCACCGGCGGCTGATTTCTTCTCCGATTTGGTGCAAGAGTATCTTTGGTCACCAAGGCCAAGGGGGCATCGTGCTGCGTCTTTATCGTATCGGCTTGTCGTCGCTGACCACAGTTCTGTCCTTGGCGACGCCAGTTACAACAACTGCAAGCGCCAAGCCCTTCACCTATGTGAACGCGCGCTTCGGCACCGTCTGCACCTTTCCCGATGAGATATTCACCGATCGTCAGCCCGAGCCGGAAAATGGCGACGGACAGGTTTGGCTGAGCGCGGATGGCGCCAGCCTGACCTGCTCCGGCATCCTCAACGTCGATGACGACACGCCGAAAGGCTTTGTCGCCAATGAAAAGGTAAGCAAGGAACCTGGCTATACCGTTACCTACAGCAAGACCGGCAAGAACTGGGCGGTGCTGTCGGGCACGAAGGATGGAAAGATCTTTTATGAGCGGCGCCTGTTCGGCAGGGATGGCGTTATCCGCACGGTCTGGATCGACTACCCGCCAGCCCTGAAGTCGAAATACGACCCGCTGGTCGGCGCCATTGCCGGCAGTCTCGAGGGGCAGTGAGTATTTCCGATCACACCCCAGAAAAAGTCTTGTTCGCGAACCGCCGCCGGATTTACCGCCACGTCGTTCCGGCCTAGCCTTCCCCTGAAAGCGGCTCTTCGCTGATAGGGGGCAAAAATCGTGCGCAAACTCATTCTTTCTCTTGCATTGCTCGGCCTTGCGGCCGTGCCCGCGGCAGCTCAGTCGATCGGTGGAACCTACACCGTCGCCGGCACCAATTTCGACGGATCGAAATATGATGGCGAAGCCACCATTACCCTGACCAGCGGGACGACCTGCGCGATCCACTGGGAGACTGGCGGCTCTTCCTCCGACGGCATCTGCATGCGCAACGACGATGCATTCTCCGCCGGCTATGTCATGGGCAAGGACATCGGCCTCGTCGTCTACAAGGTCGAGGATGACGGCTCGCTGCATGGCCTTTGGACCATCGCCGGCAAGGAAGGCAACGGCACCGAAGTGCTGACGCCGAAGAAATAGACATAACCACGCCTCCCGACCAGATTGGCGCCGAATTGAGGACGTGATTTCATGCCGGCACCGGCGAATGCCCCGGTCCTGGCCCAGCCCTTTGCCATTGCTGTTTCGTGGCGGGCTGTTACAGGCTTGCTTGCCCAAGCAACCGGTAGATGTCTTGCCTCTTTCCCCCAATCTTCGCGGCGCGTTGTTCATGATGGTGGCGATGGTTGGCTTCACGCTCAACGACGCCATCACCAAATACTCTTCGGAATCGATGAACATGGCGCAGGTCATGCTGATCAGAGGAGCCTTTGCCTCGCTCTTCGTCGGCCTGCTGGCATGGCAACGCGGCGCGCTTTTGCAGCCGCGCCTGATGCTGCAGCCGCTGGTGGCAATCCGCGTGCTGGGCGAAGCTGGCGCCACCGTGTCATTCCTGGTCGCGCTTGCCCATTTGCCGATCGGCAGTGTCTCGGCCGTTCTTCAGGCGCTGCCGCTGGCGGTGACGATGGGGGCCGCACTGTTTTTCGGCGAAGTGGTCGGCTGGCGACGCTGGCTGGCGATCGCAGCCGGTTTTGCCGGCGTACTGGTCATCGTGCGGCCCGGCTTTGATGGCTTCAGCATCTATTCCCTTTGGGCGCTGGCCAGCGTCGCCTGCTGCACCGTGCGCGACCTCGCCACCAAGCGCATTCCCCAAACCATACCGACCATGCTGGTCTCGACCGCGACGGCGCTGGCAATGACCGTCGTCGGGGCGATGCTGTTGTCGCCGATGGGTGGCTGGACGCCGATGACCGGCAAGACCACGGCGTTGCTGGCGCTGGCCGCGGTGCTGGTGCTTATCGGTTATCAATTCATCATCATGGCGATGCGCTCGGGCGAGATCTCCTTCATCGCGCCGTTCCGCTACACCGCGCTGCTCTGGTCCATTCTGCTTGGCTTGATCGTCTTCGGCGACATACCGGACATGCCGATGATCGTCGGCGCGACAATCGTCGTCGGTTCGGGTCTCTACGCGATCTATCGCGAGCGGGTTGTCGGCCGGCGAAGGATCGTCGCCGAAACAACCGGGCCGGCCATGGCGCCGGATGGAATCTAGCCGGGTCTTGTGATTTCCGGCGGCTGGCGTACAGGCTCGATGCATGAGGCGAGATATTGCAGGGATCGTCCTGGCCGGTGGTCAGTCGAGGCGGATGGGAGGCGGCGACAAGAGCTTGTTGCCGCTTGGCGGCGGCAGCGTGCTTGACCAAATCCTGTCGCGCTTTGGCCCGCAGATCGAAACCCTGGCGCTGAGCGCCAATGGCGATCCCGAACGCTTTTCCCGTTTCGGACTGCCCGTGCTTGCCGACACCGTCGAAGGCTTTGCCGGGCCACTTGCCGGAATTCTGACCGGCCTCGAATGGGCAGTTGCCAATACGCCTTGCGAGGCCGTCGTCACTGCTGCCGGCGATACGCCTTTCCTGCCGCTTGATCTTGTCGCGCGCCTTGCGGCGGCGGCCGGCGAACATCCGGGTTCAATCGCCGTCGCCTCCTCGGCCGGTCGGCTGCACCCGACCTTCGCGCTGTGGCCGATGGAGTGTCGCGACGCCTTGCGACATTTTCTGGTTGATGAGGACAACAGGCGCGTTTCGACCTTCATCGAGCGCCGTGGTCACGTCGAGGTCGAATTCCAGCTCGTGCAATCCGCTGGGCTCGATCCTTTCTTCAACATCAATGTGCCTGACGACCTTGCCCAGGCCGGGCGCCTGTTGCAGAGCATGACATCATGAACGTCTTCGGCATCACCGGCTGGAAAAACTCCGGCAAGACCACACTGACCGAAAAGCTGGTCGCGGAGCTTGTGCGGCGCGGCTGGAAGGTCTCGACGGTCAAACACGCCCATCATGATTTCGACATCGACAAGCCGGGCGCCGACAGCTTCCGCCATCGGCAGGCCGGCGCCACAGAGGTCGCGATCGTATCCGGCAACCGCTGGGCGCTGATGCACGAATTGCGCGGCGAGGATGAGCCGCCGCTGCAGAGCATCCTCTCGCGGCTCGCCCCATGCGACATCGTGCTGGTCGAAGGCTACAAGCGCGAATCGCACCGCAAGATCGAAACGCGGCGCCTGGAAGCGAAGGATCGGACGCCGCTTTCAGCGGGTGATCCCAATATTGTCGCCATCGCCGCCGATTTCGCCGTTACGGACAAGAGCCTGCCGGCATTCGACCTCGACGACGTAAAATCGATAGTCGACTTCATCGAGCGCACCACCGGCCTCGTTGCTTAAGATGTAACGTAACGGCAGAACCCCATTGCCGATTTCGGTGGTTTTGCAGTTGCTTTTTTCTTGGAAAGAGTGGGAGTATCGCTTCAGCGGGCGGTCAAAAGCACCGCCCCATAGAGCCGTTTCGGAACGACGGCCGGGACCATTAAAGAGAGGACTATCATGCGTATTGCACTGCGTATCGCGCTCGCCGCATCGGCTGCGCTGCTGACGCTCGGCGTCGCCCAGGCCCAGGAAAAGACCCTGCGGATCGGCACCGAAGGCGCCTATCCCCCGTTCAACAACCTCACCTCCGACGGCAAGCTCGTCGGCTTCGACATCGACATCGCCCAGGCGCTTTGCGATCAGATGAAGGTCAAGTGCACCTTCGTCGCCCAGGATTGGGACGGCATCATCCCGGCACTTCAGGCCGGCAAGTTCGACGCTATCGTCGCCTCGATGTCGATCACGCCGGAGCGCAAGGAGAAGGTCGACTTCACCCACAAATACTACAACACGCCCTCGGCTCTCGCCGTGCCGAAAGACAGCACGCTGAAGGGCGTGACCAAGGAAGATCTGGCTGGCAAGACCATCGGCGTCGCCACAACGACCACCCATTTCAACTATGCCTCGAAGACCTACACCGACAGCACCGTGAAGGGTTATCCGAGCAGCCCCGAGGAGCAGGCAGATCTGGCCAATGGTCGCCTCGACGCCATCGAGGACGATATCGTCGTGCTGCAGCAATGGCTGGACTCGCCTGATGGCGCCTGCTGCAAGATTCTCGGCCAGCCCTCGCCGCAGCCGGTCGAGATCTTCGGGCCGGGCGCCGGCATTGCCGTGCGCAAGGGCGAGACCGACCTGGTCAACAAGCTCAATGAGGCCATCGACGCCATCCGCGCCAATGGAAAATACAAGGAAATCAACGACAAGTACTTCAAGTTCGACGTCTTCGGCGCCGAGTCCTGATAGACAGGATCAAGACGGCGGGGAAATACCCCGCCGTCTTTCTATTCATCCTGGGAACGTCGTGGGGATAACACCTGTCAATGCCAGCCCAAAGCATATGGACACTTCTCAGTTGGGGACCTGATGGCTGGAGTGACGACATTGCCTATGGCGTCATTGTAACGGTTCTGCTTGCGCTGGCGACGCTCCCCATTGGGTTGGCGATCGGTTTTTTCATTGCGCTGGGCAAGCAATCCGAGGAGCCGTCGCTTCGCCTCGCCGCCAATATCTACACCACGGTCTTTCGCGGCCTGCCGGAACTGGTGACGCTTTTCCTGTTCTTCTTCGGCATGCCAATCCTGCTGCAGCATCTCATCCGGTATTTCCGCCCCGAAGCGACCATCGACGTCAACAGCTTCGTCGCTGGCATGATCGTGCTCTCGCTGATCTTCTCGTCCTATGCCAGCGAGGTTTTCCTCTCGGCCTTCCGCGCCATCCCGAAGGGTCAGTATGAGGGTGGTTATTCCATTGGTTTGTCCAAATGGCAGACCATGCGACTGGTGATTTTGCCGCAGCTGCTGCGCATTGCCTTCCCCGGTCTCGAGAATTGCTGGCTTAGCCTTCTCAAGGACACGTCGCTGGTTTCGGTCGTCGGTCTTGCCGAGACACTGCGCAATGCCGGCGTGGCGGCTCGCGTCACCAAGCATTCGTTCCTGTTTTACAGCATTGCGGCTCTGGTCTTTCTCGGTCTGGCCGTCGTGTCATCCTTCGCCACCAGTGCCATCTTGCGCTCGCTTGGCAAACGGGAGGCACAACGATGAGCGCCACCGCCGCCATGGTCGAACGGCCGCCACCGCGGACCCGCGGCTGGCCGCGACCGCGCATCGTCGGCTACGCGCTGGTCTGCCTGTGGATCGCCTTTGGCCTCGGCATCGTCAGCTATCTGTTTTTTGCCTGGAACCCGGCCTTCTTCGCCAAATATGCGCCGGCCTATCTGCGCGGACTGGGCGTTACCCTGTCACTAGTCGCCATTTCGATGGTGCTTGGCGCCGTCCTGTCCATGCCCGTTGCTTACGGGCGTATGTCCAGGAACCGGATCCTGTCCGGTCTTGCCTACTGTTACGTCTATTTCTTCCGGGGCACGCCACTGCTGGTTCAGACCTTTCTGGTCTATTACGGGCTAGGGTCGTTCAGACCGGAGCTCCAGATGATCGGGCTTTGGGATTTCTTCAAGGACGCCTTCAACTGCGGCGTCTTCGCCTTTGCGCTCAACACCGCCGCCTACCAGGCCGAAATCCTGCGCGGCGCCATCGAAAGCGTGCCCAGGGGCCAATGGGAAGGCGCCGCCTCCCTCGGCCTGCACAAATTGCAGACGCTGCGCAAGATCATCCTGCCGCAAGCTCTGATCGTCGCCTTGCGGCCCTACGGCAACGAGCTGATCCTGATGGTCAAGGCATCCGCCATCGTCGCCATCATCACCGTCTACGACCTGATGGGCAATGCAAAACTCGCCTTTGCCAATTCCTTCGACATCCAGGCCTATATCTGGGTGGCCCTGGTGTACCTGGTGATGGTCGAGTTGTTGCGCCATGCGATCGAATGGATCGAGCGCCGGATCACCATCCACCTGAAGCGGTGACCCGTTTTTCGGCTGTGCCAGTCGATCAGACCACAGGCGTCTTGACGAATTGAGCGCAGGGCCTAGAGCTTCCGCAGCAATTTCGTTTCCGTCTGAAGGGCAAGCTTATGGCATCTGTGGCATTTCTCGGTCTTGGCGTTATGGGCTACCCCATGGCCGCGCACCTCAGGAACAAGGGTGGCCACGACGTCACCGTCTATAACCGCACCAAGGCCAAGGCCGAGCAATGGGTCGGCCAGCATGGCGGCAGCCTTGCGGTGACGCCGGCGGAGGCCGCGAAGGACAAGGACTTCGTCTTTTCCTGCGTAGGCAATGACGACGATCTGCGCTCGGTGACGACAGGTCCCGAAGGCGCCTTCAAATCGATGAAGAAAGGTTCGGTCTTCATCGACAACACCACCGCTTCGGCGGAAGTCGCGCGCGAACTGGCGGTAGCAGCGGAGGCAGGTGGATTTTCATTTCTCGACGCGCCGGTCTCCGGTGGCCAGGCCGGCGCCGAGAACGGCGTTCTGACCGTCATGGTCGGCGGCGACCAGGCTGCCTTCGACAGAGCGAGGCCCGTTATCGACGCCTATGCCCGCATGGTCGGGCTGATGGGGTCGGCGGGCGCTGGCCAGCTCACCAAGATGATCAACCAGATCTGCATCGCCGGGCTGGTGCAGGGATTGTCGGAGGGTATCCATTTCGGCAAGAACGCCGGGCTCGACATCGAGAAGGTGATCGAGGTGATTTCCAAGGGGGCTGCCGGTTCCTGGCAGATGGAAAACCGCCACAAGACGATGAATGCCGGCAAATATGATTTCGGCTTTGCCGTCGACTGGATGCGCAAGGATCTCGGCATCTGCCTGGCGGAGGCCGACCGCAACGGCGCCAAACTGCCGGTGACCGCGCTTGTCGACCAGTTCTACAAGGATGTGCAGGCCATGGGCGGCAAGCGCTGGGACACGTCCTCGCTGCTGGCGCGCCTGGAGAAGTAGGGGGCGCGATGGCCGAGCTTTCGCCCCAATCGAGTGCCGACGAAATCGTCGCGCATCTGCGCTCGATCGGCTCGGAGGAAAATCGTCTCGGCATGCTGCGCTACGGCATCAAGATCGACCGCGCGCTTGGAATCCCGCATGGCATTCAGCGGCAGATCGCCCCGAAGATCAAACGCAACCACGAGCGCGCCTTTGAGCTGTGGGCGTCAGGCATCATGGAGGCGCAGTTCATCGCTTCCGTCACGGCCGACCCGAAGCGGTTTTCCGCCAGGGATGCCAGGCAATGGGCGTCGAGTTTCGACTCCTGGGATATTGTCGATGGCGTCTCGGATCTCTTCGTCGATACGGACGCCTGGAAAGAGCTGATCGGCGAGTTCGCGGCCGATGAACGGGAATTCGTTCGACGCACGGCTTTCGCCATGATGGCCTGGTCTGTCGTGCACCGCAAGGAAGAGCCGGAGGCGACTTTTCTCGCCTTCCTGCCGATCATCGAAGCGCATGCCACTGACGAGCGCAATTTCGTCAAGAAGGCTGTGAACTGGGCGCTTCGTTCGATCGGCAAGCGATCGATGGCTATGCACGGTGCTGCCCTTGCTGTCGCCGAAAGGCTCGCGCGATCGACCGACAAGACGGCACGCTGGAACGGCAAGAATGCCGTGAAGGAACTGACCGATGCCAAAACGCTCGCGCGGATCGCCGCCAGAAAAATTTGACCTCGCCAATATCCGCTTTACCGAGGTGACGCTGGCGACCCGTGGCAGATTCGAGACGTTGTTCGAGCAGCCAGGTGCGCCAAAATACTGCTGGTGCATGGCCTGGCGGCACTCTGGCCGCGAGCATATCCAGAACGACTAGAAGAAGCGGCAGATGATGACGCTCATCGATGCCGGAACCCCTGTCGGCATCCTCGCTGAGATCGACGGCAAGACCATTGCCTGGTGTTCGGTCGCTCCGCGCGAGACCTATCGCAAGCTGTCAAAGCGGCAGGATGACAGCGAGACGGGTGTATGGTCGATCGTCTGCTTCTATGTGCCGAGGGCTTTGCGCGGCGGCGGCCTTGCTTCGGCCTTACTTGATGCAGCCATCGATCATGCCTTTGCCAAGGGCGCGCGCATCATCGAGGCCTATCCCGTGGCCGAAGCGTCGCCGAGCTACCGTTTCATGGGCTTTCGCGACATGTTCGCGTCGCGCGGCTTCTACGAGCCCGGCATGGCCGGTTCTCGCCGACATGTGATGCGGCTCGAGCATTGACGTCATTTGGCATGGCGTCTTTACTCGCCTGCAAAGGGAGCGGCCATGAACCATTTCACGTCAATCACAGGGCTCGCGGCCGCGTTGTCTCTCTGCGCGGCCGGCGCCTCGGCCGAGACCATGCACATCTTCTGGAAGGACTTGCGCCCGGCCACCCAGGCGGTCGCCGAAGACGCAGGCCTGCCGATGATCGCGGCTAAACTGCCGGATCATGGCGAGACACTGTCCGTCGGCCTGCAGGACAAGACCATACAATTAGCCGGCTATGCATTGCCGGTCGATCGCGATGGTGACCTCGTCTACCAGTTCCTGCTGGTGCCGTGGACGGGCGCGTGCAGCCACATGCCGACGCCGCCGCCCAATCAGATCGTGCTGGTCACGCCAGCCCATCCCTACAAGATGTCGCAAGCCTACCAGTCGGTCGCCATCACCGGCGCTCTGAAACCGGACATGGAGAAAAGCCAGTTGTTCATTTTGGATGGCGTCAGCGTCATCCAGTCCGGTTACAGCGTGCGCAAGGCGGATGTGATCGGCGTCGACACCGTGCCGGACACCGTCACCCTGCCGGTGAACTCGCCCTGGAGTTTCCTCAACAAGAAGAAGAACTGAGCGGGCGCCGCCCGCTCAGGCGGCGTTGGCGCCGGATTCCTTGTCCAGCACCATGTAGTCGAGCGGGATTTCGGTCGTGTACTTTATCTGCTCCATGGCGAAGGACGACGACACGTCACGGATTTCGATCTTGGCGATCAGCCGCTTGTAGAAGGCGTCGTAGGCGGCGATGTCGGGCACCACGACACGCAAGAGATAGTCGACGTCGCCGCTCATGCGGTAGAACTCGACCACCTCGGGAAACTCTTGGATGACCTCGGAAAAGCGGCGCAGCCATTCGTGGCTGTGCGAATTCGTGCGGATGGAGACGAAAACGGTGACCCGCACATTGACCTTCTCGTGGTCGAGAATGGCGACGCGCCGCTTGATGACGCCCTCCTCCTCGAGCTTTTGGATGCGGCGCCAGCAGGGCGTGGTCGACAGGCCGACTTTCTTGGCGACATCGGCCACCGCGAGGGTCGCGTCCTCCTGCAGGAGGCGGAGAATTTTTCGGTCAAGGCGGTCCATTAGAGGCTCCTGAGGAATAGTTTGGCTATATTCCCCTTTATTCGGGGCTTTCACAAGAAAGAAATTCTGCCAATCACTATGAAAGCGAGTGATTTCTTGCTGAATGCCTAGCCAAGGCGATAGCGGATTTCCGAGCGCAGGAAAGGCAGCAAATCCATTTCAAACCACGGATTCTGCTTCAGCCAGCCGCTGTTGCGCCAGGATGGATGCGGCAGCGGCAGCACTTTTGCGCCGACTGAATTCTCCCAGATGGCGCGCCAGTCCATCACCGTTTCGGTCAGCGAAGGGCGGCGCGCGGCGCCCATATGCCAGGACTGCGCGTAGATGCCGATCGTCAGCACCAGGTCGATCCGAGGCATCAGCGCCATCAGGGGCGCACGCCAGGCCGGCGCGCATTCGCGCCTTGGCGGCAGGTCACCACCCTTGGCATCCTGGCCGGGAAAGCAGAAGCCCATCGGCACGATGGCGAATTTCTCGATGTCGTAGAACTCGTCGCTGGTCACGCCGAGCCAGCTGCGCAGGCGGTCGCCCGAAGCATCGGTGAACGGCATGCCCGACAGGTGCACCTTGGTTCCCGGCGCCTGGCTGGCAATCAGGATGCGGGCACTGGACGAGGGCCGCAGCACGGGCCGCGGCTCATGCGGCAGCGGCTTTCCGACGGGGCTTTCGGCACAGATGCGGCAAGCCCGGACTTTTGCGGCAAAATTGTCCAGTTCCAGGCTCAAGCGGCGGCACTCGGCCGGCTGGAGATCGCCTGATGCCAACGCAAGACATTGGTGCACTCCTCCGGCACCTTGATGCGCGCCGGCTTCATGAAGTCGATTGCGATCAGGCCGGTGATGTCGGCAATCGAATAGCTGTCGCCGGCGGCGAATTCCCGCTTCGCCAACTCGCCATCGAGGATTCTCAGGAACTCCAACGCCTTCGGCTTGTTGGCCTCACCCCATTCAGGGATTTGCGGGATTTCCCATTCCTTCATGGCCGGATGAATGTGGCGAAAGGCCTGCGCGACGCAGCTGAGCAGATTGAACTCCATCCGTCTCTGCCACATCTCGACCTGTGCCTTGCCGAGTGCGCCGCGTCCGAACAGGGCCGGCTCCGGATGCAACTCCTCGAAATACCGGCAGATGGCGACGGATTCGGTGATGACGGTGCCATCGTCAAGCTCCAGCACCGGCAAGCGCCGCAAAGGGTTGCGCGAGCTCACCGTTTGGCCCTTGTGCTCCAGCGCGCCCATGTCGACGGGCACCAGCGGAACCGCGATCCCCTTTTCGACGAGGAAGACGCGTACCCGCCGCGGATTGGGCGCCCGGCCACCGTCGAAGAGCTTCATTTCGATCCTCCCTTTCCTTCCAAGCCGATACGCCTTACCAGAAGCGAAAAATCTCCCGCACGGCGTCGCCGATCGACGCCAGCGTGCCATGTTTTCGCTCCACCACCTCGCCGTGATGGCTGTCGCGCCAGTCCTGCGGCTGGTCGAACGTACCCGCCCAGATACCGACCTTGGCGGCCCGGGCGGTCGCTTCCTCACTTTCGAAGTCGCCAAAGGCGACCGCCCAGCCCGCCTCGACCTGAGCGCGGTTGAGGTCGGTGCCGCCGGCCTTGCAGTCGCCAAGCAACCGGCCATAGCGGTCCCGCTGCCAGCCGCTGCAGGTGACCGGCCGGCCGGCGATCAGGCGCACCAGCGACTGGCGCGCAAGCGTGCCGCAGGCATAGTCGGCGCCGTTCCTGCGGCAGGTCTGTGTGTATTCCGGGGCGTCGATGCCGCGCATGCGGATGCGCTCGGTGCCGAGCGTAATCGAATCGCCATCATTGATCATGGCAGCGCCTTGAGTCTGGCGCGTCTCCACCCGATCGAGGCGCGCCGCCAACAGGATCAGCAGTCCCAGAATGATGATGGCCAGACCATAGTCCAACACCTTGCGCCACAGGCTGCGCGGCGCCGCGTACCGCCGGCGCGATCTTGGCGACCAGGAACGGCTCATATGGCAAACGGTTGGTTAATCATTCGAACGTAGCTTAACACCTTGGAACCGCTGCACGAATAATTTGAAGTTTTTGATGCCCTTGCAACGCTCGAACACAGCGGACAAGTTCATTGTGGACCGCAGGAAACGGCATCGCAACAGCGATGTCGCGCGTGCGGTGCGCAAGACGCGCGACCGTCTTTCGCAGCAAGCCGGCAATCCCGATTTCGACCGCGAATTGTTGAAACTCCACGCCGGCGCCATGACAAGCGGCGCCGTGGCGATCCCGTTGCTCGTGCTGGCGATCGCCGCTGCCGGCTGGCTCGCCGGCGTCGGCAATGAGATCGGGCTCTGGGCGTTGTTCACGCTCATCTGCTATACGATCGTCGCCTTCATGGCGCGGCGCATCGAGCGCACGGAAGCTGCCGAGCTTAACCCCCTGCAAACGCGACGGGAATTCCTGCTCGGCCATTTCCTTTGTGGCCTCGGCTGGGGCTGGTTCGTCTTGCTCGGCTGCGGCGCCTGCCAGGTCGATCAGTTCCAGGTGGTCAAGGCGGTGGTGCTGCTTTTTGCCATGGCCGGGACGGCGCTCATGGCCTCATCGCTGAGCGGCGCGTTGCTGGCGACTTTCGCCGTGCCGGTGGCGCTCTATGCCTACGTCGCTACCAAGCTGTGGATGCCGGTCGAGGCGGTCCTGGCCGGGCTGCTTGTCCTGTCGCTGCCTTTCTTCGTCTATGTCGCCCGTCAGCTCAACCGCGCCTCGCTGATGGTGTTGTCGTTCCGCTCCGAAAAGGATGCGTTGATCGCCGAACTGGAGACAGCGAAGTCCATGTCGGACGAGGCGCGGCGGCGGGCCGAGGATGCCAATCTGGCAAAGTCGCGTTTCCTCGCTTCGATGAGCCATGAATTGCGCACGCCGCTCAACGCCATTCTCGGCTTTTCCGAGGTGATGGCGAACGAAGTGCTGGGGCCGATGAGCAATCCCACCTATCGGGACTATGCCCATGACGTGCATGATTCCGGCCAGCACCTGCTCGACCTGATCAACGAGATCCTCGACCTGTCGCGCATCGAGGCCGGTCGCTACCAGCTCAACGAAGAGCCGGTGATGCTGCTGAACATCGTCGAGGATTGCTGCCACATGATGGAGTTGAAGGCGCGCAACAAGGATATCCGCGTCATCCAGGATTTCGAACAGACATTGCCGCGACTGTTCGCCGACGAGCGTGCCGTACGCCAGATCACGCTCAACCTTCTGTCCAATGCCATAAAGTTCACTGCCACCGGCGGCGAGATCCGCGTCCGTGTCGGCTGGACGGCGGGTGGCGGGCAATACATCTCCGTCAAGGACAATGGTCCGGGGATTCCCGAGGACGAGATCCCGGTCGTGCTCTCCGCTTTCGGCCAGGGCTCGATCGCCATCAAGAGCGCCGAACAAGGCACCGGGCTCGGTCTGCCGATCGTGCAAGGCCTGCTTGCCATGCATGGCGGCGAATTCGAGCTACATTCCAAGCTGCGCGAAGGCACGGAGGCGATTGCCATCTTCCCGCTGAGCCGGGTGATGGAAGAACTGCCGGCTCTGCCAACCGCGGCGGTGGCGGCGCGACGGCGGTAGGCGACCCCAGCGACTTGCCTCCATTCCGCCTCAAAGGGGACCGCGGACCGCAATGACCGCAGATTGGGATGCCAGCAGCGTCGAAATCAAATCGCAACGGCTTCGCCTCAAGCCCTTTACGGCCGTTGATGCTGACGAAGTCTTTGCCGCCATCACGCCCGCAATCACCCGTTTCATGCAGTGGGAACCGCCTCGATCATCAACGGCCTTTGCCGAGGTATGGCGATCCTGGTTGGCGCCGATCCTTGAAGGATCGGATCTGCATTTTGTTGTGCGCTCACTGGTGGACGATCACTGTCTGGGACTTGTCGGCCTTCACGCGGCAAAGACGGCCTGGCCCGAAATCGGAATTTGGATAACGGAGGACGTCCATGGAAACGGCATCGGCCGGGAGGCCGTCGCCGCCGTGGTGACATGGGCGTCCGAGGAACTCGATCCGGATGGCTTCGAATATCCTGTCGCCGAAGAGAATATGGCGAGCCGAAGAATTGCGGAAGGCCTTGGCGGTTCAATCGTCGAGACGCGCTCCAATCCGAAATACACCTCGGTCGTCTATCGTCTCCCCAATCCCAGGCGTTGATGCGCCAGGGCGGGAGGCCTCTAGATCCGAACCGCCGCGGCCATGCCTGAACTGGTCAGAGCCGCCGCCTTGACCAGGCCCGCGCCAAGTGCTGCCCCTGCCCCTTCGCCATGGCTTATGCCGAGGTCAAGCAGCGGGCGGAAGCCAAGCAGTTCGGCGGCCCTGGCATGCGCGGGCTCCGGCGACAGGCTGGCGAGAAGACAGTGATCGAGGGCTCCAGGGCTCGCGGCATAAAGCACCGCCGCGGCAGCCGTTGCGGCAAAGCCGTCGAGCAGCACGGGTATCTCCTGCATCCGCGCGGCGAGAATGGCGCCGGCTATCGCGGCGAACTCGCGGCCGCCGACCCGGCGCAGCACTTCCAGCGGGTCGTCGAGATGGCCGTGGTGAAAGGCCAGCGCCGCATCGACCACATCGGCCTTGCGGACCTGCATCGCCGCGTCGGCGCCGGATCCCGGGCCAACCCAGTCGGCACCCCTGCCCCCGAACAGCGCGGCAAGCAAAGCGGCGGCGACGGTGGAATTGCCGACGCCGAGATCGCCGAGGCAAAGCAGGTCGGTGCCGCCCGCGATCGCTTCCATGCCGAAAGCCATGGTCGCCGCGCATCCGCGCTCGTCAAGCGCGGCATCCTCTGCGATGTCGCCGGTCGGGATATGCAGGGCAAGATCGAACACCTTCAATCCCAGATCATAGGCAATGCAGATCTGGTTGATCGCCGCACCGCCTGCCGCGCAAAGCTCGACGGCGTTGGCGGTTGCCGCCACCGGGCGCGGCGAAATGCCATGACGGGTCACGCCGTGATTGCCGGCAAAGACTGCCATCAGCGGCCGTGTTGCCGCGGGCGGAGCCCGGCCGCTCCACGCGGCAAGCCACGCCGCGATGTCCTCGATGCGGCCGAGCGAATGCACTGGCTTGTCGGCCTTGGCAAACAGCGCGCGCACGCGCGCTTCGGCTTTGAGGTCGGCCGCCGGCAGATTGTCGAGCAAGTTGCGAAAGTCGTCGAAAGGCAGAGCGCTGGTCATGTTGTGAGCAATCATTCCTGGATTTCGTGAGCGGCATAGCCGCGTTGCGTGATCGGCACAACCTCTCCCAAACATCCGCCTTGATTGCCGCAAAGATGGCCTGGGAAGACGCGATCGCGAGGGCTTGCATTGGCTTTGCCGTTGCACCATGTGGAGGTGGAAGAGCGGAGTCCGCACGGATCCCGCGAGAGAAAGTCATGACGGCCATCGAATCCCCCTGCATCCTGGTCTGCTCGATCGACATGAAAACCGGCTTCTGCTTCGGTTGCGGCCGCACGCGCGAGGAAATCGGCGCCTGGATGGGGATGACGCCCGAAACGCGCCGCAATGTGATGGCCGAACTGCCGGCCCGACTGGAAACGGTCGAGCGCCGGCCGCGCCGCGAAACGCGCCGCACGCGCATGGCGCGCGAACGCGACGCACTCTAGGGCAGTTCACCGTTTCACGGAAAACGGCGAACCGCACTAACTCTTTGTTTTAACGCAATTCTCATGGGAAAACCGTTCACGCTGTTCCTGGAATTGCTCTAGCGAGGCACGGATGAGCAGCCGACTGTTCTGGATTCTGATGGCGGTGATCGGCGTGGGCGCGGCCCTGCTCGTGCTCAATGATTCCGCCGGCAGCACGCTTGGGGTCGAGAATTACGATTTTGGCCGGCTGATCTGGCTTGGCGCCTTCGGCGCCTTGATCGGCGCCGGCCTGCTGCGATCAGGCCGCCCGTTGGGCGACATGGCCCGCAGTTTCGGCGCCTGGGCGGCAATCGTGCTGGCTCTGATCGCCGGCTACCAGTACCGCTACGAACTGCAGGACATCGCCAGCCGGGTGACCGCGGGGCTCGTTCCCGGCAGCCCGCTGGCGCTTGGCGTCGAAGACGGCCACGCCACGGTGAC
This sequence comes from Mesorhizobium sp. 131-3-5, assembly GCF_016756575.1. NCBI lineage: Bacteria > Pseudomonadati > Pseudomonadota > Alphaproteobacteria > Hyphomicrobiales > Phyllobacteriaceae > Mesorhizobium > Mesorhizobium sp. 131-3-5. Next base: position 4,397,465 of record NZ_AP023254.1, on the reverse strand, counting down.
CCTCGACAAGGCCGACAATGGCCATTTCGAAGCGCGCATCCTGGTCAACGGCAACCCGGTTCGAGCCGTTGTCGACACCGGCGCGACCAGCACGGTGCTGACGTCGGAAGATGCGCAAGCCGCCGGCTTCAATCCGGCCGCGCTCAATTACACGATACCGGTTTCGACAGCCAACGGCATGGCGCGCGCCGCCGCGGTCAAGACCGATGCGGTGGCGATCGGCGGCATCGTGCGTAAGGACATGCCGGTGATGGTCGCGGCCCCGGGCATGCTGAGCCAGAGCCTGCTCGGCATGAACTTCATCGGCTCGCTGTCGGGCTTCGACGTGCGTGGCGACCGCATGATCCTGCGGGACTGAGCTCAGGCCGCCTCGGCCGCCCCTCCACCGAATTCGACTGCCGCGAAAGCCGTCTTCAGCACGTCAGGCCCGGCACCGGGCCGGTTAGCGTCGGTCGACAGGATCTGGCGGTAACGGCGAGCACCCGGCAATCCGTGGAACAACCCGACCATGTGGCGGGTGACATGGCCGAGCCGCCCGCCCTGTTCGATGTGACGCGCCGCATAGTCCGCCATGGCATCGATCAGTCCGGCGAAATCGAACGCCTCGGGCTTCGCGCCGTAGAAGCCGGCGTCGACGCCCGCCAGAATACCTGGCGTGTGGTAAGCGGCGCGGCCAAGCATGGCGCTGTCGACATGATCGAGATGCGCGCGTGCCTCCTCAAGCGACTGAATGCCGCCATTGATGCCGATGAATTTGCTCGGTTTTCCAGCCTTCAGCCGATAGACCCTGTCATAATCGAGCGGCGGGATGTCGCGGTTTTCCTTGGGGCTCAACCCCTCCAGCCACGCCTTGCGCGCATGCACCCACAAGGCGTCGGCGCCGGCCGTGAAAACCCCGTTCGCCAGCGCATCCAGCGCCGGCTCCGGATCCTGTTCGTCGACGCCGATGCGGCACTTGACGGTGACGGGTATTGCCACCGCCGCCTTCATTGCCGCGACGCAGTCGGCGACGAGGTCGGGCACCTTCATCAGGCAAGCGCCGAACGTGCCCGACTGGACGCGATCGGACGGACAGCCGACATTGAGGTTGATCTCGTCATAGCCGAAGGCTTCGCCAATGCGCGCCGCCTTGGCAAGTTTCGCCGGATCCGAGCCGCCGATCTGCAGCGCGACCGGATGTTCCACCGCATCAAAACCGAGCAGCCTTTCGCGCGCGCCCTGTATGACCGCGTCGGCCACCACCATTTCGGTGTAGAGCAGCGCATGGCTCGTCAGCTGACGATGGAAGAACCGGCAATGCCGGTCCGTCCAGTCCATCATCGGGGCCACGGCCACTCTATGATCTTGATTTTTCAGCATTTTTTCTTTAACATCAAATTGTTAGCCGGAAGCGCGGCCACGCCACATTACGCCAGAATACGACCCTTTTCGCCACGTTTCGATCTCTCACTGCACACGGAGCGCACACGAAAAAATGGCCACCTACACAAAACTCTCATCCGGCTCCTGGCGTGTCCAAGTCCGTCGCAAAGGTCGCTATGTCAGCGAGACCTTCTTGCGCCGAGACGACGCCCGGCGCTGGGCGACCGAAACCGAGCGCCAGGTCGATCGCGGTGAGACGCCAACCAAGTCCCGCATAGCGCGCCTGAAAACCTTCGGCGAACTCATCGACCTTCATATCGACGACATGTGCGATGTAGGCAAGTCCCCTCGCCGATCCAAGGCCGCCGCCCTCGATATGCTCCAAAGACATCTGGGGAAGTGCAACATAGCGGCTCTCGATCGCGAACGGCTCATTCGCTTTGGTCGAGATCGTGCCGCCCAAGGTGCCGGACCCATGACTCTCGGTATCGATATCGGCTTTGTAAAACTCATTCTGGCTCATGCCGCTGCGGTTCACGGCCTGCCCGTCAAGGTCGAACCGGTTGATCTGGCGCGTATCGCCCTAAAGAGGCTTGGTCTCGTTGGGAAAGGCAATCAGCGCGACAGGCGGCCGACCCAGGATGAGCTCGACAGACTGATCGCTCACTTCGATGCAAACCCTCGTCAGATGGCACCGGTCAGCCAGATCATACGTTTCGCCGTCGCAACCGCGATGCGCCAGGAGGAAATCTGCAAGGCACGTTGGTCCGATTTGGAAACTCGCACGCGGATGCTTCTCATCCGTGACCGGAAAGACCCGCGGAACAAGAGCGGCAACAATCAGCGTATACCGCTGTTCGCGGCTACCGGTTACGACGCGTGGACCATTGTTGAGGAGCAGCGCGCCAAGCGAAGCAACGACGACGATCGAATTTTCCCATTCAATCACAGGTCAGTCGGCACCGCCTTCCGCCGAGGGTGCGGTGAACTGGGCATCCATGACCTTCATTTTCACGACTTGCGGCATGAAGGAACGAGCCGCCTATTCGAAGCTGGGTTCACAATCGAACAGGTAGCGCTGGTTACAGGGCACAAAGATTGGAAGATGCTGAGACGCTACACACATCTAAAGCCGGAGATGCTTCATACTATCCAAGCTGCGAAGGCTGCATAGTTGAGGCTCGAGCGGCGGCAACACTGGTTGGTCCATCCTAAGCGCAATGTTTGCGCAACCATGGCGAGGCTTCGAACGATCAGCGGATTGAACTCTGATTTCTATTAACGATTTCAATCAGTTACGGAATGCTTTGTAACTCAGTTACGGAATGCTTTGTAACGTTGTGACGACCCGCGAAATGATCAAAAGAAGACGGCTGCCGAGGACGCCTCAATCAGCATCGAGTGCCCTGTCCGAGCGCGAAGAACCTTCGCTTGTAAAAGGCGCGCGTTGGCCATCACCACACTGATCCGAACGGCTCGTGATCAGAACGTCAGTGCGTGAAAGCACTTGTAGCTAAACTAGTTTCAACACGCATTGAACGCCATTACCTTAACCCATGCGCTATTTGTCGTGCTGCGGGTATGCGCCGCAGCGCTAGCATCGCCGCGACACCGAGCACCGGGCCAGGCGCCAGAACCAGGAAGCTCCAGCGCCAGCCAACGGTCTGCGCCACCGATCCTGTCAGGTGGATGGAGACAAAGGTAAGCGCAATGCCGATGCTCAACTGCAGGGAAAGGGCCGTGCCGACATAGCGTGGATCGCTCAATTCGGTCGCCATCGCCGAGAATTGCGCGGAATCGCCGATGACGGTCGTTCCCCAGAGAATGGCGACGGCGGCGAACAGCCAGAGCGGACCGACGAAGGTCAGGCCTATGGTCAGTGCGCAGAGGCCGGAGACCGCCATCATCGCGGCCGCCGTTGCGGTGCGGCCGATCCGATCCGCCACGATACCGCCGATGATCGAGCCGATCCCGCCCGATGCTACGACCAAGAACGCCAGCAGGGAGGCCGCTCCCGGGCCACCAACGCCAAGACCAGGGCTGCCCGCCCTGATGTAGGCCAGTATCCAGCCCCACATGGCGTAGAGTTCCCACATGTGGCCTAGATAGCCGAGATTGGCGAGCATCAGCGCGCGGTTGCGTAGCAGTGTTTTGATGTGGCGAGGGTCGAATGTCGACCTGGCAAAAGGATAAGGCCCTTCCTCGCCGAGCCAGAAGATCAACAACGCACCCGCCATTGCCGCAAGGGAGGTCGCGACGATGACGTCTTGCCAAGCCAGTTCGGCGGCATGTGCTGATACTAGATGAGGAAAGGCAGAACCAAGCGTCAGCGCCGCGAGGAGAATGCCAAGTGCGGTTCCCCGCCCGCGGCTGAACCAGGTCGACACCAGTTTCAGCGCCGGTGGATAGATGCCCGCCAGCGCCATGCCGGTGACAAAACGGGCCGCCAGCAGCAAGCCGACGGAGGGCGCGAACAACAGACAGAGGTTGGCTGCGGCCGCCGCCAAGGCACTGACGCCGATCACTTTGCGAAGCGAGATAATATCCAGAAGGCCGGCCATGCTGGAAGCCAATGCGCCAATCGCAAAGCCGATTTGCACGGCACCAGTGACCCAGGCTGCCTGCTCAGGAGAAAGGTCCCAGAGCCGCATCAGTTGCGGTGCGATCGCCGTCGCGGAAAACCATGTGGTCATCGGCAGGAAGGCGCCGATCGAGATCACGACCAGCATCGACCAGCGCCGGGCGGCGCTGGCTGCGGTGACGTTCGCGATCGCCATGTCGTCGATATCCATCGGATCAGGCCGCGATTGAGCCCTGCAGTCGCTTGAGGACGGGCAAAAGGTCGGCCGGGTCGGGTCTACGCGTGTAGTCTGGACTGACTTCGGCATAGGCGATGACGCCGTCCTGTCCGATCACGAAGCGAGCCGGCATCGGCAATTTCCATGAGGGGTCCTCGTTGATCGCCGGCAGATCGACGCCGAAGCTCTGATACAGCGCGATCAGGTCGTCCGGCAGGCGAAACCGCAGACCGAAGGCGTCAGCCAACTCGCCGTGGGGATCGCTCAGCATCGGGAAATCTATCTGCTTGTCGCGCTTGGCCTTGCGGCCGTTCGCCAGCGACTGCGGGGAGATGGAGATCAGTTGCGCGCCTGTGGCCTGGATTGCCGGCCAGGCTTCCCGCAAAGCGCCTAGTTCGATGTTGCAATAGGGACACCAGACACCTCGGTAGAAACTGATCACCAGCGGACCGCGGGCAAGCAGATCGCTCGATCCGACAGAACCGCCATCGGCCTCCGACAATGTGAAGGCCGGGGCAACGGCGCCCGCCGTCAAAGCCTTGTCGGCCTGACCCGACGCTATGAGATCGGCGGTCGCGCGATGCATGATCTCGACCGCTTGCTTGGGGGCCTTGCCTTCAAAGTCGGCTTTGAAGGCATCGAGCTTTTCCTGAAGAGACATGGGACACTCCAAATCTTGACCGCATTGCTTGCGGCGGAATGTCCTCGCCTATTTCCAAAAGGAGGGGTAGCTTGCCGGATGGCATAGCAATCATCCGGAAAACGAATGGCTGACCGACTCCAGGAACTCGAGGTTTTCGTGCGGGTGGCCGAGCGCGGCAACCTTTCCCAGGTCGCCCGCGAAATCGGCCTTTCGCAGCCATCGGTGTCGCGGATCCTGAATGACCTGGAGGCGCGCATCGGCGCCCGTCTTCTCATCCGCACCAGCCGCAAGGTCGGGCTGACCGAGGCTGGGCAAGTCTATCTCGACCAAATTCGGCCAGTGCTTGCCGACCTTGGGGCAGCGGCTGACACCGCTGCAGGCAATGAGGAATTGCGCGGCGTTCTGCGCGTCGAGCTGTCGGTCACATTCGCGATGCGTGCGCTTATTCCTCGCCTGCCTGGGCTTCTCGCCGAGCACCCCAACCTCTCCGTCGAATTGATGATGGACGATCGCCGGCGCAGTCTTGTCGAGGAGGGTGCCGATGTCGCGATCCGGCTTGGCCAGCTCGACAATTCCAGCATGATGGCGCGCAAGGTCGGGCAGACGCCGCGGCTGCTCGTTGCAGCGCCGGACTATATTGCGCGGCACGGCCTGCCGAGCAGCCCCGCCGATCTGGGGCAGCACCAGATGATCTTCGGGCCTTCCGACAGCTCCGGCGCAACGTTCCAGGAACTGGTCGATCCCCAGGTCAATTTCGTCTTGCCTGAAAGCCCGCGTATCAGGGTCTCGAGCTCGGCCGGCGTCACCGCATGCGTCGTCGCAGGCCTTGGCGTGGCATTCGGTTCTGGCTGGATGTTCAACGCTGAACTGCAGGACGGCCGCCTGCACCGGCTGCTGCCGGATTTTCCTCTGCCGACCATACCCATCCATGCCCTGTTCCCGGCCGGGCGCCAGCCGAGCAGGCGCGCCAGGGGCTTCGCCGATTGGCTGAGCAAATCGCTCAGCTCATCATGACTCCGGGTTTGTCAGAGCAACGCTCGCCTAGGCGCCGCTGCCATGCGCACCTATGGTGTAGCGCTATCCATTGCGTTAGTCTTAAAATATGCACCATCGCTGATAGACCATTTCGCTAAGGGGGCGAATATTTCATGGAGATGCAGCAGGTCCGCTATTTCCTGGCCCTGTCCAGCACGCTTAATTTCACCAGAGCTGCCGAAGAGTGCAACGTCACCCAACCCGCGCTGACGCGAGCGATCAAGACGCTTGAGGAGGAGCTTGGCGGAGAGCTCCTCCGGCGCGAGCGCCAGCACTCGCACCTGACTGAACTCGGTCGACGCATGCTCCCCCTGCTGCAGCAATGTTACGATGCCGCCACGTCTGCCAAGTCCCTCGCCAAGGCCGTGCAAAGCAGCGACGTAGCTCCTCTCAACGTCACCATTTCCAATAGCGTCAACATAGCGCTGCTGGTTTCACCGTTCACCGAGCTTTTCCGGGCCTACCCCGGAGTGCATCTCAAGATTAGTCGCGGTTCGCCGACCGCTGTCGTCGAAGCCCTCAAGAACGGCGGGGCCGAACTGGCGGTTGCCGGTGTTCTGGGGCAAGCCTGGGACCGGCTCGACGCCTGGCCGCTCTTCCAGGAGGGAATAGAGCTTGTCGTCAATTCCGATCACCCCCTGGCCCGCCGCAACGAGGCAGAGGTCGCGCTGAGCCAACTGGCAGCGGAACCTGTCCTCAGCCGAATCGACTGGGAAACGAGCGAGGAGTTGTCGCGCAACTTTGCGGCAAAGGGGGTGGCGCCTCGAACCGCACATGAGGTGGAGACCGATCAGGATTTGCTCGCACTGTTGGAGGCCAACGCCGGGGTAGGCTTTGTCTCGGCGACAGCACCGCATTCGCCCAATGTCCGCAGGCTCAAGCTGCGCGACTTGGACATTTCGCGGATCGTCGCCGCATACGCGGTCGCCGGCCGACACCGGTCACCAGTGGCTACGACGTTGCTCAACCTTTTACGGTCGACCGACTGGTCGACCTTCGGCGTCAGCGAGCCCGCCTGAGCGCCGCGATCAAGTCATCTATGTCCATGCGCCGACGGTAGTCAGGATCGACGAAGCGATCCGTGATCACTCCGTTCGTGCCAACGACGAAAGTCGCGGGGATCGGCAGGAACCAGCTGGCGTTGCCTTGGTAGTTTGGCAGATCATACGCAACCCCCATCAACCGTTCCATTTCGGTCCCGATCCAGATCGCAAGATTAAGCGAGAGGGCATAGCCGTTGTCCATGTCGGTCAGGAACGGAAAGTTGGCACCCACGGCCGCCTTCATGGCTTTCGCGAACCTGCGCCGTTCGGGCATGATTGCCACGACCTGCCCGCCCAGCGTCGCAATCTCCTGCTGAGCTTCGACGATTCCGATCGCATTCAAGCGGCAATAGGGGCACCAATGCCCGCGCTGGAAGGTGATCACCGCTGGTCCTTGGAGAAGGATCTCGCCCAGACCAACCAGTCTGCCCTCGTCGTTAGGTAGCAGGAATGCCGGCATGACTTCGCCGGGAGCCGGCGCCATCGCTCCGGCCTCTTGCTGTTCCAGGCGCGCCACTAGGCGGTCCACCGCATCGGCGAAACCTGGATTGAGCCGGCGCACCGCGGTTGCAATCACCGCCAGCCGCTCGTTCAGAGGGGCATCGAGTTCTATCGCAGCCTGGACCGACTGTTCAAATGTCATTGATTGATCGTCGACGCCCATTTCCGCGCTTTCATAGGTCGGATGTAGCCTATCATTGAAGCCCCACCGCTACGGCCATGTTTTTCTCGCATGGTTTTGATGCCGCGCGTGCATCACCGCAGGAGACGTTCGTATTCTGTTCGCGGCCTCTCCTCGATTCGTTACATCATGTTCCTGATATCCGAGGCAAAGGTCGGGAAGCCGTAAACCGTTTCAGACAGCTGCGACGCCGTGATGTCATGTTTCATGGCAAGCGCGAACAGATGGATCAGCTCTTCGCCCGCGTGGCCCACCATGTGGGCGCCAACGATCCTGCCTGTAGATTCCTCGACGATGATCTTCGACCACGCCACTGTCTCGGCATAAGTCCTGGCGGAAAGCCAGCCCAGCATATCGTTCACATGGACCTTTACGCCAAGGCCTTGCTCTTTCGCCCTGGCCTCGGTCAGCCCGACGCTGGCCAAGGCGGGGACCGTGTAGAGAGCCGACGGTATCTGGCCATAGTCCGGCCGGTGTCTCGGTCCATCGACGATATTGCGGCCAACGATGCCGCCCTCGTAAGTCGCGACAGGTGAAAGCTGCGGAGAATTCCATACCGCGTCGCCGCAGACATAGACGTCAGGGTTCGACCGCGAACGCAGATAATCATCGATTTCTATGCGGCCTTCACGATGCACGATGACGCCAGCGCCAAGATCAAGCCCCTCGACATTGGCTACGCGCCCGGCGCAATTCACAACTCTGTCCGCGTCCACTGCGCGCTGGACGCCATCCGCCACAAAGGTGACGCGCAACCGTCCTTCGGCCTTCTCGATCTTCTTGACCCAGGCAAGCGTGCGGACTCGAATGCCTATGCGTTCGCTCTCGCTACGGATCTGGGCCACGGCATCGGCGTCGAATGCTCCCAGCAGATGTGGCAATGCTTCGAGGATCGTCACGTCAACGCCGGCACGCGCATAAACGTGGCCCAGTTCAAAGGCAATGACGCCGCCGCCGACGAAGACGACCGCGCGAGGGAGCACCGGATCATTCAGGACATCGTCGGAAACCGTCAGGTGCTCGGCACCAGGAATTGGTAGTGATCGCGGCTTCGAACCGGTTGCGATGACAATGTTCCCGGCCTCAAGCTCGCGACCGTCGACACTGATGGCATTGCTCCCGATGAAAGCGGCCTCCCCGACGATGACATCGACACCGCGCTTGGCCATCAATCCGGACAGGCGGGACGGAATGTCGTCGATAATGTCTTTTTCGCGCTCGATCAGGGCACGCCAGTCGAGCCTCGGCTTGCCGATCGTGATCCCGTGCCGATCAGCCCGTTCGATCTCGTGGAGCGCATGAGCCGCCGCTACGAGCACCTTCTTCGGTGTGCATCCACGATTGGGGCAAGTGCCCCCGAGGTCGCGTGCCTCGATCATGGCCACCGACAGCCCCGCAGCGCGAGTAGCCACCGTCACGCCCATTCCGGCGTTGCCGCCGCCGAGGATCACGACATCATACTTTTTCATCGCGCCGCCTGCACAGGTTCAGTGGAGCTTGATCCGAGGCCTGCTGCGCCGCGCCACTATCTCGCCAATCGAGTCCAGGGTGGTCTTCGCAAGTCCGTGCACTGCCTTGAGATGCAGCTTGTAGAGCGAGCGATACATCAGCCGGGCGAGCAGACCTTCGATCTTCAGTCCACCGATCAGGCTGCCAAACGAGCCATAGTCGGCGAGCGAAACAAGGGATCCGAAGTCTCGATAGCGGAAAGCCGGCGCGGCCCGTCCCTCGAGGCGCGCGGCAATCACCTTGACCAGGTGATCGGCCTGCTGATGAGCGGTCTGGGCGCGCGGCGGCAATGGGTCTCCCCCGCCGGGCAAAACACAACTCGCGCAGTCACCGATCGCAAACACGTTTTCGTCCCCTCTGGCTTGCAGTGTCTCATCCACGACCAGCCGGTTGATGCGGTCCGTTTCGAGGCCATCAAGCGTTTTCAGGAAATCCGGGGCCTTGATCCCAGCGGACCAGACAACGAGTTCGGCAGGCACAAACAATTTCTCACCAAGCTTGATGCCTTCCCCCGTCACCTCGGTGACCCTGATCCCGCACCGTATCTGGACGCCCAGATCAACAAGCAGACGTGCCGAAGCGCGTGCCAGGTGTTCCGGCAACGCCGGCAAGATGCGCGGCCCTGCCTCAATGAGGGTGATGCGGATCAGCCTTTCAAAATCGATGTTGTCGAGATTGTGCGATGCGATCTCCCTCATCGACTTATGCAATTCCGCAGCCAGTTCGACGCCGGTGGCCCCCGCGCCGACAATGACGCAATGGAGTTGGCTCGGCGACAGTTGCTCGTATTGCGCGTTGGCGCGCAGGCACGCGTCTATCATGCGTTTGTTGAACCGGGCGGCCTGCTCAGCAGTATCCAGCGCGATTGCGTGGCGTGCCGCCCCTGGCGTGCCGAAGTCGTTGCTGACACTGCCTACGGCCAGCACCAGCGTATCACGCGGCGGGATGATCTGCCTGCCATCGTCGTCGAAGCTTGGCGCGACAAAGACCTGGCGCCTGGAGCGATCAATGCCGACGACTTCACCGATGCGATATCGATAATGGTGGCGGCTGGCATGGGCAATGTATTCCACCGCATCGTTCGACGCACTCAAGGCACCGGACGCCACCTCGTGCAGAAGCGGTTTCCAGATGTGCGTGCGGTTGCGGTCGACAAGCGTGACGGAAAGCCGTCGCTTGCCGAATTTGCGGCCAAGTCGCGTCGCGAGCTCCAGTCCGCCCGCGCCGCCGCCGACGATGACCACGCGATGCAGTGACGTGTCCGCATGCGATGGGGTTTCCGGTATCGTGCGGAAAAGCGCGGCGTTGTTGGCGAGCACGGCTTCCGGAACCAGCCGCATTCCCGGAGTGATGATCTGCATCGGTATTCCCCGTCTCTTTCCTCGGTCCCGAGGCGCTCGAACAAGTCACTCTTGCGATTCGTGGATGACGATGCCCTGCAGCATGTCGACGTCGCATTGCCAGGGTTTCTCCGTGAGAACGCGCTGCCCATGCTCGTATCCCGCCTGCCAGCGTGTGCGGATGCCTGAGCGGGTGAAGTCGATGTCCTTGGTGTGGTCCTCGCCGTCGAGGCGTGGTGAAAGCAGCCGAACAAGGTGCATGACCGAAGGACAACCGTAGGAAGCGAGTTCCTTGAACATCGGATCCTCGCGCCGCTCCTCGGGGACCAGCCTCCCCATTTCGCGCACCACGTGGCGCAGACGATGCAGTTGCTCCTGCCGAGCCACGTGGCTCTTTCCTCGGCTGGCGTATTGAAGGTCCTTTTGCCGCCCCATGACCTGCCAGATCGATTTCGGCTCTGTGGCGCGGGGCTGCCACATGTTCACGGCAAAGATCAGCGCATCCCGCCGCGGCCGCGCGTCCAGCACGACCTCGATGGGCGTGTTCGAATAGATCCCGCCATCCCAATAGGGTTCGCCGTCGATACAGACCGCCGGAAACGCCGGCGGCAAGGCGCCCGATGCCATGATGTGCGACGCCGACAATGTCATCTCACGGGTGTCGAAGTATTTGAGTTCGCTGGTGTTGACGTTGACCGCTCCGACCGTCAGCCGTGTATGGCGCCGATTGAGATAGTCGAAGTCGATCAGGTCATTCAGCGTCCTCTTGAGCGGATCGGTGGTGTAGTAGGAAGCATTCTCCACACCCACCTCGCGGTTCACCCCGAACATGGCGCTTGGGTTCGGTTCAAAGAAGCCCGGTATGCCGCGCATGACCGTGCCCATATTGGCAAAGATGTTGCTTGGAACCATCATCCGGAAAAACTCGTCGAGCGGGCTGCTCCGGCTGACGCCGTCCCAGAATTCCTGAAGCTTAGGCAACCGATCCTTCGGCTCGTTCCCCGCGATCAGCGCGGCGTTGATGGCGCCGATCGAGGTGCCGATGACCCAATCCGGTTCAATCCCACTTTCGGCGAGCGCCTGGTAGACACCTGCCTGGTAGGCTCCGAGGGCTCCTCCTCCCTGAAGCACCAATACAGTCTGGCGCTGGACCGAACCATCGGCCTGATGGCCGGTCTCTGGAAAAGTGTCCGAAGCTGACGGATTTCGGGCGATCTTGTTCATAGCCTTTTTGCTCCTCGTTGCCGGATTCAATGCGCCGTCCAGCCGCCTTCGATCGGCATGATGGCGCCGGTGATCGATGCCGCATCGTCTGAGGCCAGGAACAGGCAAAGCGCCGCAACCTGGGCGACGGTAACAAACTGCTTGGTAGGCTGGGCGGCCAGGAGCACATCCTTGATCACCTGCTCCTCGGTGATCCCGCGTGCCTTGGCGGTGTCCGGTATCTGCTTTTCAACCAGCGGGGTCAGCACATAACCGGGACATACTGCGTTGACGGTGATGCCCTGTTCGGCGACTTCCAGCGCGACCGTCTTGGTCAGGCCGGCGATCCCATGCTTGGCGGCGACATAGGCGGATTTGTATGGCGAGGCGACAAGGGCGTGGGCGGACGCGACGTTGATGATACGACCCCATTTGCGTTCTTTCATGGCCTGCAGAGCGCGCCGGATCGTGTAGAACGACGACATGAGATCGATCGCCACGACTGCTTCGAATTTCTCGATCGGGAATTCTTCGATCGGTGCGACATGCTGAATGCCGGCATTGTTGACGAGGATGTCGACCGCGCCAAACTCGGCGATCGCCTTGTCCATCATCGCGGTGATCGCGCCACCCTTGCTCATGTCAGCATTGTCGTAACGAACGGTCACCCCGTGGTCAGCGGCAAGCTTTGCCCGCAGCAGTTCAATCTCACCGGTATCGCCGAAACCATTGAGCACGATGTTGCAGCCTTTGGCCGCGAAGGCCTCGGCGATGCCTTTGCCGATGCCGCTGGTCGAGCCGGTGATGAGTGCTGTCTTTCCGCTGAGCATCGTCGTTTCCTTCGGTTGGAGCCGCGGCCGGATTGGCTGGCAAAACGGCTGCGAGCAACGGGCTGCGCGCCCAGGCCCTGAAGTTCTGCACGGAGTATGGCGAGACGCGCGAAGCAGCGGAAATGCCGTTGAGACATGGATTCGATAGCTGACGGTCAGATCGTAAGCTCGGTGCCCGCGAAGCCGTCGACTTCGCCGCGCTGGCTTGTTTGACGTAGGGTCAACTAGTAAGATCACGCCGCAACACGGGTCGTGCCGTATGCATGCCCGCTGGGGGAGCGTGCAGTGGAGATCAGTCAGGTCAGATATTTCTTGGCCGTCGCGAAGGAATTGAACTTCACCCGGGCGGCGGAGGAGTGCAACGTCACGCAGCCCGCGCTTTCACGTGCCATCAAGCTGCTGGAGGACGAATTTGGCGGCGCCCTTTTTCATCGTGAGCGACGCTTCACCCATCTAACGGAACTCGGCCGCATGGTCGAAACCTATCTTGAGGGTGTTTTTGAGAACTCCCGGCAGGCCAAGCAGATAGCCGAGCAGTATGTGCATCTGAAGAAGACGCCGCTCAGGGTCGGTATCATGAGCACGATTGCTCCCGACGAGATCATCGAGCTCATCTCGTCCATCCGCGGCCATCACCCGGGTGTGGAGCTTCATCTTTGCGACGCCGACGCGCCGAGTTTACGGCGGCGGCTGCTCGAGGGCGATCTCGAGGCAGCTATTTACGCATTGCCGTCGAACGTTCCCGATGAGGAAGTGCACTCCTTGCCGCTTTTTCGCGAGCAGATGGTGATGGCGGTCCATCTGACCCATCACCTCGCCAACCAGCGCAGAGTGCAAGTGAAAGACATGAGCAATGAAAGTTACATCCACCGCAACAACTGTGAATTTGCCGGCTATGCCGACGCCGTTCTCTCCGAGCAGGGCGTGACCGTCAGCCCCGTTTACTGGAGCGATCGCGACGATTGGACACTCGCGATGATCGCCGCCGGGCTTGGTTTCGGTTTCATGCCCGAGCATACCGTCAAGCACCCGGGAGTGGTGGCCCTGCCGATCACCGACCCGGAATTCTGGCGCGAGGTCAATCTTGTCACCGTGCGCGGCCGCAGGCATTCGCCAGCGGTAGGCGCGCTGGTGCGCGAGGCTACGCAGAAAAGGTGGTTCGGCGAGCGGGCGAAGGCATTGTCCGCCGCCGAGTAGCCTTGTCGCGGCGAGCATCCTGCCTAGCATACCCGGCCACGGATCTCCGGCGCATCGTTCGCGCTCAGTTTTTTCTGATCGTCGAGGTGACGGACTGGATGACTTCGGTCGCCATCTTGAACTGCGCCTCGCGGTCGGTAATTCCATGCCGCTTGGCGATCCAGTCGAAATCGCTGTAGGCCGCATAAACCACACCATCCGCGGTCTGATAGACCAGAACACGCACCGGCCAATCGAGCCCGGCTTCCGGATTTGATGTGATGAAGGTCGTCCCAAGCGCCGGATTGCCAAACATCACCAGCCGAGACGGCCTGACATCGTTGCCGGCATTCTTGCCAAGTCTTGCCTGGTCGATGACGCCAAAGAACTTGATGCCCTTCTTGAGAACATCCCTCTTGATGCGCGCGACCGTCTCGCCGACGGAATAGTCGCTCTTCACGGTCACAACACCGTCCGAAGCTGCGGCTGGGAGAACGATCGCCATCATTATGGCGCCGCCGGCAATCATGGTTTTCAGGTAGTTGGTCATCTCAGTCTCCTTTGTTGGATAGTCAAGATTCTCGGCCGTTAAGTCTCATGCCTTTGGAGTTTGAAGCACGCGCGCCACTGCGATCGCGCCGGCGAGGACCGCGGCAAGCACGGCCACGCATGCGGTCCAGCCGATCCGGTCGTAGATCTGTCCGATGACGAAGCTGCCGGCGAGCCCGCCCGCATAGTAGGAGGCGAGGTAAATGCCACTTGCGGCGGCGCGGTCGTGTGAGGCGGTGCGGCTGACGTGTCCTGTCGCTATTGCCTGCGCCAGGAAGGTGCCGATTGCGACCAGCGCCATCCCGGCAAGAACGATCGGAAGGCTGGTCGTGAGCAGCAAAAGCAAACCCAGGATCGCCAGCACGAGCGTCGAACCGATGCCGACCCTTGGACCGAGGCCCGCGGCGACACGCCCGGCCAGGGGAGTGGTCAGCATGGAAGGCAGGAAGACGAAATAGACCAGTCCGAGCGCCATCGGCGACAGCGATAGTGGCGCGGCGACGAGCTGGAAATTCACATAGGTGAAAGTGCCGATAAATACGAAGAGGATCAGGAAGCCGATGGCAAAGCAGCCGCGCAGCTCGGTGTTTTTCAGCGGACCCTTCCAGGCCGCACGGGCGGGCCCGCCTATCGTGTCGGCACGCATCATCGCGGATGTCTTCTGCAGCGTGAACCAGACGAGAGCCGCACCAATCAGATTGAGGGCGGCGAATGTCAGGAAGTTGGTGGAAATGCCGAATGTGTCGGCGACGGCGGCCGACATCAGCCGTCCGAAGAAGTTGCTGGCGACGTTACCGGTCACATAGGCCGCAAGCGCACTCGTCGTCTGCCGCGCGGAAAAATGCTCGGCCAGGTAGGCCATCGTCAGTGTGAACGCGGTCGACATACACAAGCCTTGGGCAACACGCAGCAGGGCGAAGACCAAGATACTGTCGGTCTGCGACAAGAGCGTCGTCGGGATCGCCAGCACCGCAAGGCTGATCCAGATGCCATTGCGGCGATCGAGGTTCCTGCCGAAAAGCGCCACCGCGATCCCGGCCACAGCCATGCCGAACGTGCTGGCGTTAACGGCAAAACCCATGGTCGCGCGGCTAACACCGAATTTTATCACCAGCGAAGGCAGGATGGCCTGGGTGGCGAACAAATCGACGAGCGTGAGAAACGCGATCAGGGCAATCAGCCCGAAGCGCCAGCTGTCAGCGGCAACCATGCGCAGCCGCGTCGGTTCAGTCTGTTCACTGGTCGTCATGACAAGGCTCCGTGGCCACACGTCCCCAGGAGATCACCCGAGGACGCGCTTTCAGTTGCTGATGCTGGAATCTGTTCGCCGCGCCGAGCGGCTCACATCATGTGGTCTTCGTGCATTGCCGGCGGCAGGACGTCGGCCGAATAGAGCACCGCGGGCACCTTGCCGTTGTTCTTCCACCAGTGAGCGAGCTGGCCGAACTCGGCGGTCACGTCGCCAGCCGGATGATCGATGCCGACCTTGCAGGTGCTGCGATATTCGGTGATCGAGCCTTCGACGACGATAATGTTGGCTGGGCGGACATTGTGCTGATGCCATGGCACGACGCCGCCCGGCTGCACAACGAGCTTGCGCAGGCGCAGCATGTTGCCTTTCCAGGCCTCGCCCTTGCTGCTCAGATCGATCGCGGAGAGAACCGTGTCGACAACGCCGACCGGCTTGCTTGGATGTTCCTGGATGTCGGTCGTGGCGGCCTGGCCGGCAGGGCAGTCGCCGGCGAAGGCCGGAGCAGCGGAAAAGGCAGCAGTTGCGGAAAGCAGCCCGACCGCAAACGCGAAGTTGAGTTTCTTGGTAGCCATCTTGTATTTCTCCTTTGTCGGTGCCCAAACGCGGGAGGCGGGGCATGACAGGGAGAGTGATCGGAGCCGCGAAGAAAGAGAAATGCTGACTGGCTTTCAATTCGATACCTGAAAACTATCGTGAGCCATCATGGCTGCACGCAGACGCATGGCATCACATGCCACGCCGTGCCAGAATTTCTTGGAGTTTGCTTCAGGCTGCGGTCTTGTGGATTGCCTGGGGTATGGCACTTTCCGGCCAGCCATGCGCCTTGACGCTGTTGACGAAGGCCGATGCCGCCGGCGAGAACCTGCGTCCCGCGACGACGACCAGGGACACTTCCCGCCAGACTTCGGGATCGATGACGGGCCGGACCTGCAAGCCCGGGATCACTGCGCTGAACTCCGGGATGAAGCAGATCCCAAGTCCGCCTGAAACCATATTCTGGATCCAGTCCTCGCGCTCGCTGGCGTAGGAGATCCTGAGCTTCACGCCGCGGTCGGTGCACAGTCCGGCGAGGTGATCACGATACTCGCAGTTGAGCCGCCTGAGATAGTTTTCACCGTCCAGTTCGGAGATGGCGACATTGTCGTTGCGAGCCAGCCGATGGCCGTTTGGGAAAGCAAGGACAAAGCGTTCGCGATAAAGCGGGGTCACATCGAACCGGTCCGGAAAGCTGTTGCTCGACGCCATGATGGCAACGTCGATTTCCCCTGATTCGAGCAGTTGGGAAAGCGATGCCGGCACGCCTTCGACCAGCTGCAGCTGGATGCCCTGCTGGCGTCTGTTGAAGTCGGCCAGCAGGCCAGTGAAGCGGCGCGGCCCGATGGTGCACATGACGCCAACCTTGAGGTTGGCGTTTTCCAGGCACAAGAATCTCGACGCTTCCTGCCGCACTCCGGTCAGCTCGTCGAGGATCTGCTGGAAACGAGGGCGCAGCAGCACGCCAAGATCGGTGAGGTGGGTCAGGTTTCGCTCGCGGCGAAACAGCAGGCCGCCGACCTCGTCTTCGAGCTGCTGGATGGCGCGAGACAGCGCCGGCTGGGTGACATTGCACTTTTCGCCGGCGCGCGTGAAATTTCGCGTCTCGCACACGGCAAGGAAGTAGCGGATGTGATGAATGTCCATGCCGATTTGTCCCCGTTGCGTAGTCCTTTTTTGCTCAACCGAACCTTGCCGCAAACGACATCAACGTTCCAATGCACCGCTGCTATAAAGTTCATAGCATATCGTCATGGGCTGGCGCGGTTTGGCGCCACTGAAAGGCTTTGGCGGGACATAGGGGACGACGGCGAGCAACTTGCTCGCCGTAGCGCTCTGGAAAACCAGGCTGACGTTCAGCTGTTGCCGCCGAGCTGATGAACTTTCACGCAGAATTCGGCATGGGGCTTGCTCATCGCTGCGTCGTTGCATTCTTTCTTCATGGCATCCCGTTTGTCCTTCGACATAGCGCCCCAGGCTGCTTTGAAGTCGGCATCCGATTTCATCGTCTTCATGCCGGCGTCGGTGAAGAAAGGCTGCATGTTGGACGGCTCGTCGAGCACGCCGGCGAAAGCAACGCCGCTCAGAACGGAAAGTGCGAAGGCGCCGAGGCAGATAGATTTTATATTCATAGTATGATCTTTCTCTGAAGTTGAGCAATCATCTCATCGACGACTGCGGTAATGTTCGGCAGAAATTCAAAACTATGTGGTTCCTCCTTGCCAAGATGAATTTTGCTGCAATCACTCAGTATTTCGCCAATGCCGTCCGCTTATGAAGTTTATACCGGCTCTGCATCCTGCGGATGCTGGGCGGCGGCCGCTACTTGGCGCCACCCAAGGCGAGCACGTTGGCGCAAAATTGCGCATGAGGCTTGCTCATTGCCGGGTCTTTGCACGCCTTGGTCATCGTGACCCGGTCATGCTTCGGCATGGCGAACCAAGCCTTCTTGAAGCCAGCCATCGGCTTCATCGTCTTCATCGAGGCGTCTGTATAGAACGTCGGCAACGCAGCAAGATCGCTCAAGGGATCTGCGGCGGCGGCCCCGGCAAGCAGGCCGAGGGCTATCGCCCCCAGGCAGGCAGTTCGTATTGTCACGACACGCTCCTTTCTTTGTGCTGAAGGGTCGCCGGCGACCTGCGTGTCGCAGGTTCAAAGCAAAATCCTGGGATTTGCCTGCCCTGCAAAACCTTGCGACGCACGAGGCGATGCAGCCAATGCAATCTGCCTATGGAGTTCATGCCACCTTGGCATTTCGCCGACAGGAGAAGATGCGGCAGTCTTCCACCAAACGCCCAGTTTGGCGCTTTTGGGATGGAGACTGAGACAATGCATATCCAGACCGGAATTGAAACCGACGAACTCGTCGCTGCAGGACCTGAAGTGACAGACATGCAAGTCGTGGACATTGTTCTGACAAGCGATGCACACGGCGCGTTCGTCTGGGGTGTCCTCGACCGCTTGTTGGACGAGCCTGCCCTTTCCTTCGGCAACATCACGGCGTCCGGTTTCGGCGCAACGGAGGCGGCGGTTCTCGCCTATGGCCTGGCCTTGGGCGGTCGGCGTGGCGCCCGGACGGCGCTCACGAACTTCTGGCGACGCGTCAGTCATGCGTCGATGTTCGATGCAGCCAATCCACTGAGATCGATCCTGGAACAGTCAATCGACATTGCGGAGATCCGCAAGACAGGCTGCCCGGTGAGCCTCAGCATTCAGGCTTCGAATTCCCGCACAGACGCCTTGAAGACCTTCGCCAGCGATCAATTGTCGATCGACGCAATACTGGCGGCGGCCACGATCCCCTTCTTCTTCCCGGCCGTGGAGATTGGCGGCGACACCTATTGGGGCCACGGCGACGCTTCGGCTTTGCCGTTAGTGCAGCCGTTTGAGACCGGCCATCGGCTGATCGTCACCGGTAAGGCATCATTGTCCATGACGCCCTGTGCGGATCGCCGTCTCGCTGCCAGTCCTTGCTCGATAACGTGCACGCCAATTCACATCATCTTCGATAGCCAGCACCAGGCCGCCTCGGCGCTGTTCACGAGACCGTGGACCGACTGGGGTGAACTGACCGACATGCGTGACAGAGGACGGCAGCGAGCAGAGGATTGGCTGCTCGCCGAATGCCCGACCGCCGACAGCAATAATCGATACGTCTAGGCGCCCCCCTCCCGCCTAGCCGCGCCTGCTTCGCCCGCTCACGAACGCAGGCGGCAAGCCCTCCGGTTCCCCGCCGGAGGGCTTTTGCTTGGCAGGGGCTTCAACATAGTGACCGCGTATCAAATCCATGCCGAGACAGCATTTCAGCTCGGCCGCCGGATCAGGGACACTGCTTGCAGACAGGCCGCAAGGTCGGTCTTTCCCTCGAAACGCAACCAGGAGACACGTCTGTGATCAACGCCAAAACCCTCATCGGATCGGCCCTAGCGGCCGCCACTTCGCTGGCCGCAACGGCCGCCTATAGCGGCCCGGCCGCCAAGCCCGCCTTCGCCTTCGAAAAGTGCTACGGCGTCGTCAAGGCTGGCCAGAACGACTGCCAGACCGCGACGCATTCCTGCGCCGGCACCTCCACCGCCGACAACCAGCCGGATTCGTGGCTCTACGTGCCCGCCGGCAGCTGCGCGAAGATCGCTGGCGGCAGCGACAAGCCTAAGGCCTAACCGATCAGACTTCGAGCCAACCCCCTTGGAAGGAGCAGACCGATGTCCCGTGCATTTCAGCGCCTCTCGATCCCCGCATCAGCGGGCATCGGTCTTCGTTCACCTCACATCAGCGAGATGCTGACCCGCAGACCCTCCGCTGGCTGGCTCGAAGTGCATGCCGAGAACTACATGGGACACGGCGCCGGCGTCGAAGCGTTGGACCGGCTGCGCCAAATCTATCCGCTATCGGTTCATGGCGTTGGCCTCTCGCTGGGCAGCGCGCGAGGAGTGGACCGCGATCATCTGGAAAGGCTGCGCAAGGTCTGCGAGCGCTTCCAGCCCGATCTCGTCTCGGAACATCTTGCTTGGAGCGTGGCCGACGGCGCCTATCTGAACGACCTGTTGCCGCTGCGCTATGACGAAGAGGCGCTGGCGATCGTGGCGCGCAATGTCGAGACTGTCCAGGGCGCGCTGGGGCGGCAGGTGCTGATCGAAAATCTGTCTGCCTATGTCGCCTTTGTGGATTCCTCCATGAACGAGGCCGAATTCCTGGCCGAGCTCGTCGCGCGGACCGGCTGTGGCCTGCTGCTGGATGTCAACAATGTCCAGGTTTCGGCGCACAACCTCCAATATGATGCAAAAGCCTTCATCGATGCGCTGCCAGTAGAGGCTATCGGTGAGATCCATCTTGCCGGACATGCGACCAATCACGTCGGGACCGACACCGTGCTCATCGACGATCATGGCTCGCGCGTGCCACCGGTTGTCTGGGCGCTCTACCAGCATGCCATAAGTCGGCTTGGACCGCGCCCTACCCTGATCGAATGGGACACCGATGTTCCTGTTCTCGATGTGCTACTCGGCGAAGCGATGTGGGCCGACATGCTTTCCGCTTCGATCATGTTCAACCGCAAGCAGGCCGCGAGACAAACGGCGGCCGCAAAACCCCGACCACAGTCCACCCTCGTTTCCTTCGAAACCGAGGCAAGGACAGGCATGCCCGTGCTTGCGGCATTTGCCGTCGCCAAGGCCGGACAGGTCATGCCGTTAGCGTTGCCGCCAATTATACAGGGAGGATATCATGCTGCCGCTTGAAGACTTGCAGACCACCATGGCGCGCTCGGTGCTCTCCATGGAGCCGTTGGTCGCCGCAAAAATTTTGACCGCCGGCAAGGCCGATCCTTTGGCGCGCCTGCGTATCTACCAAAACAACACCCGCAGTTCGCTCACTTCGGTGCTGATGGCGATGTTTCCCGTCACGGTTCGCCTTGTCGATGAACGGTTCTTCCGTTTCGTAGCCAGCGAGTTCATTCGACGGCATCCGCCGGTGGAGTCGCGGCTGGCGCGTTATGGCGCCGGCTTCCCGCGCTTCCTGAAGACGATCGACACACTTTCCGACATGCCGATCGTGGCCGAAACGGCTCGGCTCGAATGGACCATCGCAGAAGCGCTCGACGCCGTTTGCCTGCCGTCGCGAACCCTGTCTGAATATGACAGCACCAATCTGGGACCCTCACCCGATATCCTGTTGCAGCCCTCCCTGCGGCTGATCGTTTCGCACTGGTCGATCCTGTCCGTTTGGACGGCGCACCAGCAAGAGGCGACGATCGACCAGCAGAGTGCCTGGATAAGGCGCCCTCAACGCGTGGCGTTGTGGCGGGCCGGGGATAATGTTCGTCTGGTTCTTCTCGATCGTGCGAATTTTGCGTTCCGGCATTCGTTGAAGCACGGCCTCGGCCTCGAACAGGCCATGGGCCGCGCCCTCGCTCTCGATCCGTCTTTCGATCTCGTGTCCGCGCTCGTGCGTCTGTTTGGCGACGAGCTCGTTACGGACGTGCGTATCCCGATACATCCCCTCTCAAACTGATGGAGACTGTCATGACCGCAATTTCAGATCATTCCTCGACTGGCCCAACTGGCCTTGTTGGTGTCTACAGGCGCATCATCAAATTGCCTGAAAGCATTCCATTCTCGCTGATCCAGCTCGCCGCCCGTATTGCGGTGGCGCATGTCTTCTGGCAATCGGCGCAGAGCAAGCTGGCGTCCTGGCCTGTGACGCTGCAGCTGTTCGCCAGCGAATACAACCTACCGTTCATCGATCCGTCGATTGCGGCGCCGCTGGCGACAGCTGCCGAAATCACCGGCTCGGTGCTGCTTTTGTTAGGGCTCTTTTCGCGCATCGGCGCTCTGATGCTGCTCGGTGTCGTATCGGTGATCCAGATCTTCGTATTTCCGGAGAATTGGGCCGAGCATCTTCTGTGGGCCTCGTTGCTCCTTCTGGTGCTGACACGTGGCGCCGGCGTGTTCTCCCTCGACCATGTCGCCGAGCGGGCTTTCTCGGCGTCCGGAAAGTGAACATTTCAATTGAGTAGCGAGGCACACGGTGCGCGTCTTCATCATTCATGCCCACCCCGAGCCCAACAGTTTCAACGGCGCCCTCACCCGCGCAGCACAAGAGGCGCTGTCTGCGGCAGGGCATCAGGTCGTCGTCTCCGATCTTTACGCCATGGGCTTCAATCCGGTGTCGGATCGCCGCAATTTTACGACCGTGCGCGACGCGAACTACTACCGACAGCAGGCCGAGGAGGCGAATGCGGCAGCCTTTGACGGATTTGCTGCCGACATCCAGGCGGAGATGGACAAGCTTTTCTGGTGCGACGCGCTGATCCTGCAGTTCCCGCTCTGGTGGTTCGGACTACCGGCAATCCTCAAGGGCTGGGTTGACCGAGTGTTCGCGTCAGGCGGCCGCATCTATGGCGGCGGCAAATGGTATGATCGCGGCGTTTTCGTAGGCAAGCGCGCAATGTGTTCCGTCACAATCGGCGGACCGCAGCCGATCTATTCCGACCGCGGACTAAACGGGCCTATCAATGAAATCCTGTTCCCAATCAACCACGGGATACTCTACTTTGTTGGCTTCACGGTGATCGAGCCATTCCTGGTGCATGCACCAGTTCGCATCAGCGGTGGCGAGCGCCGGATGCAGCTCGATCGTTACCGTGAGCGCGTCCTCAGCCTCGCATATGCCCCTACCATCGCGTATCCGAAGCTCGCGGACTTCGACGAGGCCTATGTTTTGAAATCGGCGTGACAGAAGCCTTGTCCTCACCGGCCTGGACGCCACACACGCGATTCCTGAGCTCGCACGTTTGTCTGATGCACCGGCGATTTGAGGTCCCACTCTTGTTGAGAATTTTCAGGTGGCGGTCACGTTGCTGTAAGCCCCGTAACAATCAGCCGACGCGGAGCGAACAACGAACGGTGCCGACTTCTCACACACCGCACATACAAGAAAGTTCGCAGGATGCGTTTCCGTCAACTTTTCTCAAGAACCACATTCTCCCCTTCAAGTGCTGCTGCCGGGTGGGCGCCGTTGCCGATAAGGTTGATCGTGGGATTTGGCTTCCTTGCCCATGGCTACGCCAAACTCAGCAGAGGGCCGGAAAGCTTTGGCGTCGCGCTTCACACACTGGGAGTTCCAGCGCCTCAATTTCTGGCATGGCTGACCACGCTGGTTGAACTTGTCGGCGGCGGTGCCGTGCTGGCGGGCGCATTTATTCCGATCGTCAGTGTGCCGATGGCGATCGTGCTCTTGACTGCATTGTTCACAGTCCATTCCCAATACGGATTCTTCTCCGTGAAGTTTGCCGAAGTGACAGCCACAGGGATCCGGTTCGGGCCTGTCGGCTACGAAATAATCCTGCTTTACCTGGGCGGCCTTGCAACGCTTGCAGTAGGTGGTCCCGGCCGTTTGTCGCTTGAGACAGTCTTGTCTCGGCCCAAGGGAATCGAGCGCGCGAGATGACCATCCTTGCCCAACCCCAGCACGATCTTTCTGCAATTGAAATCGACGCCATCGAAGACAGTATCTACGCCTACAACCGATATGCTGTTGGGCGCGATGACGCCCGGGGCCTTGGCTTTGTGATCCGCGACGAGGTCGGATGCATCGTCGGTGTCGCAACAGGATATTCCTGGGCAGGCACTTCCGAACTCAAACAGATGTGGATCGATAAGGCGTTTAGGGGACGCGGCTATGCGCGAGAGCTGTTGAACGCCTTCGCCGGCGAGGCCGCCGCTCGAGGTGTTCGGCGGATTTGGGTGCAGAGCCATGATTTCCAGGCGCCAGGACTGTATGAAAAAGCCGGTTTCGTGCGTGTAGCTGAGTTTGCAGATTGGCCCGAGGGACACTCCAACGTCATCCTCTGCAGAACCCTGGAGGCCACGACGGCAACTCCATGATCACCACTCGAATTGCGCAACAAGCTGACGCGGAAGCACTACCCGATATCGAACAGTCGGCTGGTGAGGCTTACCGTGAAATTGCAGACCTTGCCTGGATCGCCGATGACGACAACCAAACCGTCGAGCGGCACCGTGAACTCATGGCCAAGGGCACGTGCTGGGTCGCGGTGGGCCACGACGACCGGCCGGTCGCGTTCCTGAGCGCGGAAATCCAGGAAGACACATTGCACGTCTGGGAACTTGCCGTTCGCCTGGAACGGCAACGCTCGGGTATCGGACGCGCCTTGCTTGAGAATGCAATCACGAATGCGCGGGGCCGCGGCCTTGTCGCCCTCAGCTTAACCACGTTCCGCGACGTGATCTGGAACGCTCCATTTTACCAAAAGCTGGGCTTCCAGATGCTGGACGATGCGCAAGCGGGAGAGTGGCTTCGTCAGGTGCTGCGTCGAGAAGTCGAACACGGGATGCCAGCAAGCCGACGTTGTGCGATGCGCCTTGTTCTTTCCGAAGCTTGAGCGCCTTAGCATGAGGATTCGCATCCCTTTGACGCGATGAGCCAGGCGACCCTGAGGTAGCACATTCGCTCCGATGTTCTGCCGGCGTATAGGCCCGCTCTCTCTGAGAACTCCAAGGCATCGGTCACGTTCCTGTGAAGCTGTAACAGTCAATCGCTAAGGGGCGAATAGTGGACTGTTATGGCCAGGCCTTCCCCGGAGACGGGATATGGCTTGTCGCCCATGGCGAGTGTTTGGGATCGAGCTGGAGGAGAAAGCCGATGCTAGAGCGCAATCAGGAAAAACTGCCCGACCAGGAAAAGCTGGAGGCCCTGCTAGGAAGGATGGTCGGCGATCTCGGCGCCATCACCACCGGGGCGGCGGTCCTGCTGGGAGACAGGCTCGGCCTTTTCGCGGCAATGAGCGCGGGCGGCAAGATGACCGCCGCACAGCTCGCCAAAAGGACCGACACGCAGGAGCGGCTGGTCCGCGAATGGCTCTCCGCGCAGGCGGCGGCAGGCTATGTCGAATATGACGAGGTGGGCGACAGCTTCTACCTCAGCCCCGAGCAGGAGCAGGTCTTCGTCAACGAGGACAGCCCCGCCTTCATGGCCGGCGCCTTCGAGGTCGTCTCGGCGCTGTGGCTCGACGAGGAGAAGGTCAGACAGGCGTTTCGCTCCGGCAAGGGCCTCGGCTGGCACGACCACAGCGCCTGCCTGTTTCGTGGCACCGAGCGCTTCTTCCGGCCAGGCTACAACGCCAATCTTATCGGCTCCTGGCTGCCGGCGCTTGATGGTGTTGTCGAAAGGCTGCAGCGCGGCATAGACGTCGCCGATGTCGGCTGCGGCCATGGCGCCTCTACCGTGCTGATGGCCAAGGCCTTCCCGAAGTCGCGCTTTACCGGCTTCGACTATCACGCCCCGTCGATCGAGCGCGCCCGCGCCGCCGCGAGAGAGGTCGGCGTCGCCAGCAACACCAACTTCGAGGTTGCGGCGGCCAAGGATTTCCCAGGCACCTACGATCTCGTCGCATTCTTCGACTGCCTGCACGACATGGGCGATCCGGAGGGCGCTGCCAAGCATGTGCACAACGCGCTCAAGGCGGACGGCACCTGGATGATTGTCGAGCCCTTCGCCCACGACAAGCTCTCGGCCAACCTCAACCCGGTTGGTCGCATCTACTACGCCGCCTCGACCTTCATCTGCACGCCTGCGTCGCTCTCCCAGGAGGTCGGGCTGGCCCTCGGCGCCCAGGCCGGCGAGGCGAGGCTTCGCAAGGTCGTGTCGGGTGGCGGGTTCAAGCGGTTCCGCCGCGCCACCGAAACCCCGTTCAACATGGTTCTCGAGGCACGCCCGTAAGGCTGGCCAGGCAAGAGAGTCTTCGCAATCGATTGGAGGAAGGCATGACTGCTTACAACGTCGTTCGGTTCCGCACCAAGCCGGGCAAGGAACAGGCATTCATCGATGCACACAAGAAAGCGAGCCTCGACGCCACGGGCTTCCGAAAGGCCGCTCTGATCAAGACCGGCGACCGGACCTTCTGCGTCGTCGGTGAATGGAACGACTTGGACAGCCTCGCGACGGCACGGCCGCAGATGATCGGCCTTTTGGACACCATGCGAGACATGCTGGAGGATCTCGGCGGCGACCTCGGCGTGACCGATCCTGTCTCCGGAACGGTCGTCGCCGATATCAGGACCTGAAGGGGCCCAGCTGCGGCTTGTGTGCACCCCTCAACCATTAATGTGGGAGCCCGCCCATCAAAATCAGCGAGCGACGCACGAATTAGTGGAGTGCGCTCGGCCTTCGGCGTATAAATGGCCCTTAGTTTCGGGGAGGAAGCGCCATGGACGCAGTGCCTCAATGGCGGCTCGCGGGCGACTGGTTCGACATCTGCAGCTGCGACATCCCTTGCCCTTGTGAGTTCGCCCAGCGGCCAACCGGCAATCACTGCCAGGGCGTGCTCGCCTGGCATGTGCGCGAGGGCCAGTATGGCGAGGTGAAGCTCGACGGCCTGACGCTGGTGGCGCTCGGCGAGTTCGAAGGCAATCTATGGGCCGGCGAGGCAAAGGCCGTGATGGGCATGTATCTCGACGAGAAGGCTAATGAGCCGCAGCGCGAGGCACTGCAGATGATCTTCGGCGGCCACGCCGGCGGCTGGCCGGCAGGCTTTGCCGCCAATATCGGCGAGATGCGTGGCATGGAGTTCGTGCCAATCACTTTCGAGGTGGCGGGCGACCTGGCCACCTGGCGAGTCGAGATTACTGGCCTCGTCGTCGGCCGCGCTGAAGCGCTCTCCGGTCCTACAACACCGCCGGGCAAGCGGGTGCAGACAATCAACCCGCCCGGCTCGGAGGTCGGCCCGGGCCAGGTTGCCACCTGGGGGCGTTCTGTCGAGGTGACCACCAAGGGCTTCGGGCTCGACTGGACGGGCACGGCCCGCTCGAGCAAGCACATCCCATTCGACTGGACCGGCCCGAACTAGGGCGTGCCCCGATGCCTGACGCGTTCCCCAAGAAAACGTGGCGGCTCCGGAGTTTGCGTGGCATGCCGCTCAGCCTCCTCGCATCGCTCGTCGTGCTGACAGCGGCGGCGTGGGCGCTCACCCTCTACCAGACCATCAGCATGGCTATGCCCATGGGCATTGCGGTGCGCGGCGGGATGGAGGGTATGGAAGGCATGGCCGGCATGGCGATGGCCGGAATTGCGGCCGACGGCTGGTCACTCGCCGGCATCGCCGCCTTTCTCGCTGTATGGACTGTGATGATGGCGGCCATGATGCTGCCTGCTGCTGCGCCCATGATCTTTATGTTCGCGGCGGCGCAGGCGAGGCGCGGGCAGCAGGTGGCCGTCCCGACATGGATCTTCGTCGCGGGCTACATGCTCGTCTGGGCGTTGGCGGGCCTTCTGGTGTATGTCCTGGTCCAGTTCGGCAGCGAGTTTGCGACGAGCCTCAATCCGCCCCAGCGTTCGAAATGGGCACCGGTCGCGCTCGGTGCCACGCTTGGCGTCGCCGGGCTCTACCAATTCACGACCCTCAAGCACATTTGCCTCAGCCATTGCCGCTCGCCGCTCGCTTTCGTTGCGCAGCACTGGCGCGACGGGCGTGTTGGCGCGCTCAAGATGGGGCTGCGCCACGGTCTCTATTGCTTTGGCTGCTGCTGGGCACTGTTCGCCGTGCTGGTCGCAGCGGGCGTCATGAGCCTCGCCTGGATGCTGCTTTTGACGCTGGTCGTCTTCGTCGAGAAGCTGCTGCCCCGTGGCCGGCGCTTCGAAGGTAGTTTGGGGTTTGCGCTAGTGGCCCTCGGGATCGTTGTATCGCTCGGGGCAATCGATATGCCGTGGATGCACGGCTAGACGAGCAGGAGCATAAGCATCTCTGCTGTGACGGCAGACGCTTTCGACGGCAATCCATTCGCATCGCGCTGGTTTTTTAGTAGGCTGTCGCGAGGAAAGGTCGAGGATCCGGCGTGACGGAAGTCAACGATCGTCTTCTTGAAAGCAAGATGACCAAGGTGGAGCAGGCGCGAGCCTGGAGCTCACGCGTCATCTCGAAATTCGAGACGCTGATCAGGAGCGCTGATGACCACTCGCTCTATCGCGTTAATCCGCGGTCCTTTGCTCGCGACCGCGCAATCGCCGAGCCTGAAGCAATCGACCTATTCCTTCATGCCGCCCGCTGTGGCTTGTTTGACATGAGCTGGGATGTGCTCTGTCCCCAGTCCGGGATGGTGCTCGATAGTTTCGGCGCCCTGCGCACGCTAAAGACCCACTACGTCTGTGGCCTGTGCGACGTATCGGGCGACACCGACCTCGACGACTTCATCGAGGTCACCTTCTCGGTATCGCCGAAGTTACGGCGCCTGCCCTACCACGACCCCGAGACGCTCCCTGTCGAGGATTTTCACTGGAAGCTCCACTTCGGACATGACGGGCGGCTGCCGGGGCAAGACGTTCGCTTTCTTGACGTTCTGCGCGGCTTCGTTCGGGGCATGACGTTTCTGCCGCCCGGCACCACCACTGTGCTTCGCGCCGACCTGGGACCGGGCGCCCTTTCTGGCGTCAACGTCCAGACCCAGGCCGCATTCGCTGTGCCGATATCAGGCGATCCGGTGTCGGCTCCGACATGTCTGAAGATCGACTATGACGGCAAACGTTTCGTGCCGGCTTTGCCCACCGTGCCACCTGGCCCGATTGTCATTGAGGTCGCGAATAGGGGGATGGCGCGAGGTTCGTTGCTTGTCATCAACTGGCCGCCCGAGCTTGTCGCGCTGACCACCAAGCCGGCGCTCGATTTCGACCCTTATGTCTCCGGTGGAGCGCTGCTTGCGCGACAGACCTTCCGCCAGCTCTTCCGGTCCGAACGCGTCGACGAGAAGGAGGGGCTCGGCATCCGGCAGATCACCTTCCTGTTCACGGACCTCAAGGGTTCGACCGCCATGTATGAGCGCTTGGGTGACCTCAACGCCTATGCTTTGGTCCGCGAGCATTTCGCTCTGGTCAACGCGGTGGTTCAGCAACATTCCGGAGCGGTGGTCAAAACGATCGGGGACGCGGTGATGGCTGTATTCTCGCAGCCGTCGGATGCGATTTCGGCTGCACTCCACATCTTTGAAGAAATCGACCGCTTCAACGGCGACCATGACGGTCCGGGGATCATCCTCAAGATCGGTGCCCACTGTGGACCGTCGATCGCCGTGACACTCAACGACAACCTCGACTATTTCGGTCAGACCGTGAATGTCGCCGCGCGCGTGCAGTCCTTGGCAGAAGCCGGACAGATCTGCATTTCCGAGGCGCTCCATTCCGCGCCGGGTGTTAGCGACATGCTTGCCGGCCATCGCGTCGTTGCTTTTGACGCGCCTCTTCGGGGTATGCAGGGTGACGCAACTGTCTATCGCATCATGCGCGGATAGACACGATTGCGTGCCAACGCCATTTCGCACCGCTTAAGAACCGGAACTTAGGGCCTCTCAAGGTCTTGAGCGGTTCAATGGATAGGCCGGTGCTGTGCGAGGATTGAACTCCCGACCTTCGGTTTACAAAGCCGCTTTACATTCGGTCGAGTTATACGCTGCGGAGGTGGCTGGCGATTGCCGTGCATCATCCGACAGCAACGCTGCCCACTTCGATCTATGGGGTCGTTCATTCCAGATTGCTTCGTTAATCGCGCACCGGCATGACGCATCGCTCTCTTCAACGCCAGAGTTTATTCTAGCCCATGTTGTCCCAGTTCAGGCACCCTGCCCCGACCGCAGATCACCGCTCTGCAGTTGCAGACCGACGAAGTCGGCCGCCATCGCCTGATAATGCCTGCAGTCCGCGTGAACGACAGATCGCTGAGGCTTTTCGGATGGCAGGTTCCCGGCTATTTCCTTTAGGTCATCAAGGACCGACGCAATATGCGGCCAGGGAAAGTCTGTGGGGTCGTCGATGTCGCGATCTGCGCCGGCAATGATTTCAAGCTTGGCGACGATGCCAAAAAGCGACCGTGCCCGTATGTGCGGTAGTTTGTCTTGAAGCTTCAAAGCTGCGGTTGTGGCCTCGACCTCCGCCTGGCAGGCGATCGAATAGTCGACCTGCTTATCCACCGCTTCTGAGCCTCCAGCGTTGAGGAAACGCCTCTCTAGACGCTGTTGAAGTCGGCAAAGGACCTTAGAAACTTGCTGCGCCCGCGACCAATCTCGCAGCAGTAGAATTACTGCGTCTCCATCCCGGAACCGGTTCAACCCATTGGCAGTCTTGCCATTCGTGACGGGAGGCATAGTCGTGCTATGGTCGGAATCAGCCATGATCCGAGCTCCGCAAAGTTTAGGCGTGGTTAGGCTGTTGGAAGCGGACGCACCACTTCCAACGGTCGTTTCCTAAAACAAGCATATTTGCACTTTTTGTGCAACAGGGCATTTGAACAATGAAGGTAAGTGCGGCCCAAATTCGCGCGGCCCGTGGGCTTCTCGACATTTCTCAACAGGAACTGGCGGATTTATCCAAGGTAAGTGTGAGGACAATCGTGCAGTTCGAACGGGGTTCGAAATCCGCATCGGATTCCATTCTGCAGGCGCTGAAGCTATCACTCGAAGCCGCAGGGATAGAGTTCATTCCAGAGAATGGCGGCGGCCCTGGCGTTCGTCTGTCTCGCAATCAGAACTGACGCTCTTTTCGCCATGCAACGGGATCAGCGATCCATCGATTGACATCGGATTCTCTCCAACCCGCCCCGTTTATGCTGATCTTGATTTGAGCAGGGAACGTGCCTTCGGCGATCTTGCGATAGAGGGTTGAGCGGGACAGGCCGGTCCGGTCAAGGACGGTTCTGAGGCGTATGATGCGATCCGGCTCGGCCATAGCTCGTCTGCTTCTCAGTGGTTGCTGCCGGTATCTGCTGGGACAGACAGCGCGAACCAAAGCTGGACACAAGCAGCTTTGTCGCCTGACCCGCCTGTGGCGTGGAAACGGCGGCAAATCGGACAAGTTCAGATCCCAAGGCCACGGCCCCTGCCAATGCCATGACTGAATGCGAGTTCCGCACCAAGGCGCCGGCCAGAATCGCTGTAGATGCCAAGCTCGCGCTTGCGGTCGGCGAGTAGGGATTCAAGTTGAGGATCGCGTTCGAGGCTCTTGGCCATATCGGACATGGCGGTGCGCGTTGACTTGTAGCCGGACATGTCGCCGGCCTGGTATTGGTCCTGGCTTGTCCGGTGGAGCTTTTGCCAACGTTCCACGAACCGGTCGGCGCGGCGGCCGGGATCGATGTCCATCCCGGTACGGATTTCGGTTTCAAGCTGGAGAGCAATGACGACGCGGCTGACGCGGCCGGCGCCCGCCTCACGGACAAGCTCGGGGTTTTTCACATAAGCCGCTTCGGCATCGCGCCAGCCATGCGGCCGAACCTTCTCGAACGCGCTGCGGGCATCTCTCAGTTCGCGCATCTGCTCGGGATTACCCTGGCCATCCGCGTTTCCACTGCTGAGGATAGCGTCGAGGGCACGCGCGTGACGCACAAGCGCCTTGGTGCGAGCACTGCGCAAAGCCGCTTCCGCGTCCACTGGCACATTCGTGTCGCGCCGCATTCCGTTGGCTAGATTTCCTTTGCCGGGCGTCGGGCCAACATCTCCGATCTGCGCCCTAACATCTTCCCTTCCCGGCCTTCGCCCACCTTCCTGCATGGGCTCGACGTCGCCGGGCGAGCGGAACCCGTCCAGCAATCCGCCAATCCTGTCGCGCAGCTTCTCAGGAACGATCCGGCGCACGATCTCGACCACACGCTGTCGGAAGGTGATCCCGCGCCGCTCGGCATAGCTCTGCGCCGGGTCAATCTGCTCGTAATCCAACGCCATGTCCTTGGCGCGGTCGCGCGACAGAGTGCGGACGAGGCGTTCGCGGGTCGCGAAGTCATCACCGCCATAATGCAGTTCCATCCCTTCGCGATGCCGCGACAGTGCGACGTAGCTGCCATGTGCATCCATGCCCGGCGTGGCGAGCACATGGGTCCGGTCGACGGTCATGCCCTGCGCTTTGTGGATGGTCGCGGCATAGCCGAGGTCGATGTGGGCATAGTCTTTCAGGTCAAAGCGCACGGACCGACGGTCGTCGGTTCGGACCGTCATTGTTTGCGCGCTGACCTCATCGATCACGCCAAGCGTGCCGTTCTTGACGCCGAGCCCGCGCTCGTTGCGCAGGAACATTATGCGGTCGCCGCTGGCGAAGTTTCTTGCACCGCGTTCGACAGTCACTTGCACTTCGTCGCCGAGATCGCCGGCAGCGCGCATGCGATCGCGCGCTGCCTTGTTGAGCGCGCGCACTTCGTCGTTTGTGTGAGTTAGAATGATCCGACTTGCCTCTGGATTCGCCTGCCTGTCGCGATCCCAGCGCTCGACGAGTTCACCTCGCGCCTCATCGCGCGTTGCAGCCTGATGCACCATGCCTTGTGCGTCGTAGGCGCTGATCGCAGCATTGATCCTGCCTGCTGCCAGATCGCGCGTGGCATCGCGCTGCCAGTTCTCGCGCTGCCGGCGCACCTGGCCGATTTCGACACCGCCGTGGCGTTCGTGGATGGAACGGAATGCAGCACCGGCTTCGATTGCCTGCAACTGCTGCGGATCGCCGACGAGGACGATCTTTGCGCCAGCGTCCGCCGCATGGGAAAGCACGCGCTCCAACTGGCGCGTGCCGACCATGCCGGCCTCATCGATCACCAGGACATCGCGCCTGGTGAGAAGATCGCGACCCTGTCCCCAGCTATGTTCCATGCTGGCGATGGTGCGTGACGGGATGCCTGATCCGCCTTCGAGATTCTCGGCGGCAATGCCGGAGAGTGCGGCGCCTCGAACCTCGTAGCCCGCCGCTGCCCATGCCTGGCGCGCAACGCCCAGCATGGCGCTCTTGCCCGTTCCGGCAAGGCCGACAACAACACCAAGGCCGCGGCCGTCGGTGATGTGATCCAGTGCATCGGCTTGCTCGCCTGAGAGGACAAGCCCGCGCTGCTTGGCGGCCGCCAGAGCAGCCTCGCGATCTTGATCACTCACCGCATAGCGCACCTCCCCGGCCATGCGTTCTGCCGCGCGGTGAAGGCGCTGCTCGGTGTCGATCATCTGCCTTGTGGTGAAGCGGTCCTCGCCGCGTCCGTCCTTGCCGAGTTCGACCAGATCGGGTGCGTTGCTGATGGCTGCCATCACCGCGTTGAACTGCTCCATTCCATCGCTGTGGCGATGCGCGAACTTCGCGATGTCCTTTCGGGTGAAAGTCGATTGCTGATGCGTGATGGCATCGAGCGCCACGGATGGATCGGCAATAATGCGCGCACCATTGTTGCGCGCGATCTCGCGATGCAGTTCGGCGCGATCTGCTTCAATGTCACCAGCGTCAAGGCCACTGCCCTCGATGCGTTGAGCCGGTGCACCGATCTGGGTTTGTGGCTCCAGAGCTATGCCCTGTGCTTCCAGACTGCGATGATCGATGCGGGCGTCGATGTCGAGTTCGGCCAGGCGTTCATTGGCCAGCTCCGCCCATCGTTCGCGCCAGCGCTCAACCAGCTGGGTAGCATTCCAGTCTCGAACCTTGGCGCCAAAACCGTTCTCGTCCACGGACCGCATGGTGAGCATGACATGGGCATGCGGCTTGGGACTGCCATCCTCCGCCCTGTCCCAGTGCACATTGAGATCGGCGACCATGCCCTTGCTGACAAACTCGACTTGTACAAAGTCGCGCGCCAACTCGATGCCTTGCGCCTGGCTGAGTTCGCGTGGAAGGGCAAATTCCACCTCGCGGGCAAGCTGGGCATCCTTGCGTACTTCGAACGCCTCGACATCGTTCCACAGCCGTTCGCGGTCGCTCCAGGCTTCGGGTGCATCCTCCGGCAGCATCACCTCGGAATGGACGACACCGCGCTTGGCGCAGAAGTCGTGGCTGCGTTCGATCCGCTCATCACGCAGCCGCGAGGCGGAGCGGTAGGCCGCAGACGCCACAGCACTGCTCCCTGCCTTGCGGCCAATGACCTTGACGTGAAGATGATAGATCGCCATCGCGACAGGATCATTTACACGGCAAAGCGTACGTCGGCACGACGTATAAGCGCGCCCTCCCTCGAAAAATTCTCGGGATGGACCAGCCCGTCCCGGGCTGTCTCGGCAACCCTGAAGCCTTCCGGCAAGCTGTCGCCTATCATTGCCGCATCGCCAATCAATGGAGAGAACCATGCGCAAACCGCGAGACTTCGACGCCGAACTGAGGGCGCTGGAAGACAAAGCGCGAGAACTCAAAACGCGAAAGGTGCAGCAGCTTGGCGAGCTGGTGATCGCCACCGGCGCCGATCAGCTCAACACCGACGAACTGGCCGGCGCGCTGGTCGCAATCGCTGAAACGAAAGAGCCCGCAAAGCGTGAGGCATGGGCCAAGCGTGGGGTGATGCTTCTCGCGAGCCGGTCCCGGCGAACTGCTCCGGCATCTCAGCGCAACCCTCGCAGCGCTCAAGCGCAACCGGGCAGCGCTCAAACGCAGGCAGGCGGCACTGACTCGGCATGACATGCGCACGTGGCTGGTCGAGCGACGCCAGCGCACGCGACATCTGATCGAACTTGGCGGACTGGTCGTCAAGGCAGGCATCGTTGAGCTGACTGGCGACGATCGCGCCACGATATATGGCGCGCTGCTCTGGACAGCCGACAAATTGCAGAGCTCTGAAGGCGAGCATGCACGAGATCTTTGGGCCGCGAAGGGAAAGCAGGCATTCGATGCGGAACGGCATGAAGACCAAAAGAGGAGCGAATGTAGCGGTGGTCGGCAAGCGGCGTGCAATGCAAAGCCGTCCATTTGATCACACACGGTCACAACCGCCTCAGTACGAAATGGGCATTTTACACCGACGCGCAAACAGGGTGATGAAGGTATGCCACAAGTCACCGAGCCTGATTAGCGAACCAGCGTTGGCCGCCTCAACCTGAACTCGCGGCGGCGTTGGCCGTTGACTGATCCAATGCCAGCCGCAATCGCTCCATTTCCGGGCGACTGTGTTCGCGGGCGGCAAGGATCTGGGCTCTTGTCTGCTTGAGCTGCTCAAGACCGAGAACCAAGGCGCCTTGCAGCCGCTTGCGGTCGCCGAGAATGTCCTGGTCGATCTGCGCGATATCACGTGGATCGATCGCGCGTGAGGGATCGAAGACGAAGCGGGCTTCGACGGACTTTCGCCAATTCAACAACTTCTGCGCGGTTTTAGGTCCGAATCCGGGCACGCTGTAAAGCTTGTTTCTCTCGACATCGAGCGCTGTTTCGATGCCATACGACTCCAGGACCTGTTTCTTGCCCGGTCCTATGCTCTCGATCTTTGCCGATGAGATTTCAAAGTTATCTAGGAACCGGTGCAGTTGCGCCTGACGGCGGTTGCGCTCGAGCTCCGAGATCCTGGCTACCCGTTTGGAAGGCAAGATGTCCCATTCGCGCCTGAGCCCGGCGAGCACCGTTTTTTGCCTGTCGAAAGCATCCGGCCCGGCCCTCTGCATCCACGTTGTTTGCGCGTTTTTCCACTGGGCGGCGGCCTCGGCGGCGACGCGCCGGTATTCCGCAGCCTCACTGTCCCTGTTCAGCAGACCTCTCAGTCCCAGAAAGACTCCCAAGGCGATGCCCAGCACCCAGACCTGCGCCATCATCAAGCCGGCGACGCCGACCACTGCGGCCGCTATTCCTGCCCGGAAGTTGGTGCGGCGCGCGTGCCCCCTGAGCTTCAGGGCGTTGGGATCTGGTGTTACATTCTTTTCGGGAACGGTCGGCACCGGCCCGGGATGCGGGATGGCGTCCACCTGCCGCTGGAATCCGGCGATATCGAAAAGCGTAGCCCCGCCGGCGGGAACAACGGTTGAGAACAGCGGGACGCCGGTGGCGCCTTCCATTTTGCACCACGGGCATGGCGATGAGCCAAGTGACCAGTGGCTGGAATTGGAGGAGCACTGCTTGAGGTTCGCTTCTAATTCCGCCAGGGCAGCCACCCATTCCCGGGCCACCGGCCTGCCAGCCGACGTTCCCCTTTGCGAGAAGGCATCCTCAAACATTTTTGCAAGTCGTGGGCCGACGATGGCGAGTTCGGGGGAACTCGGAGGCCTCGCCATTCCGACCGCGGCGGCGTTCGCCCCGTAGGGAAAGCGGTACTCCTCGATCGCCTTCGAAATCGGCATGTCGCCGGTTCCTGCGTAGCGGCCGGCAAAGGGGTGTTTTCCCATGAACAGCAACAGGAACACCATCACGGCCAAACCGAAATTGTCGTGATTTGGCGTCCTCACGATTCCCGAAAACGATCTGCCCTGCAGCTCCGGCGGTGTGAAGGTCTCGATTCCCACCTCGCAAAGATATTGCTGCCCCAGATAGGAGACCTGGAAACTGTCGCAGTCGATCAGGCGCACGGTAGCGTCCTGCGCCACGAGCACACCGCCGTGATTCACATCGCCGATGACGCATGCGTTGTCGTGAACAGCCGCAAATGCCCGGGCGGTGTTTGCCGCCACACGTGCCAGAAATCGCCAATCAACCCGCTGAAAGTCCGTTCTGCGGCTTTTGGGGCTGTAGAGCTGATGGATGCTCTTGCGACCGCTGATCTTTGGCATGATCAGCCCGATGGGCTTGCTGTCCTTGGAGCAGACCAGCCCCGTCGGCCAGGCCGTCAGCTTTTCGAGTGAATCGGTCTTGATCTTGCCCATGGCCCGGATCTTGTCGATCCTCTGCTGCTCGAGCGGCCGGTGGTAGATTTTGGCGACATGGTTCTTGTGTGCAGCCAGGTCGTAGACGGCGCCCTCGCCGCCTTGGCCGACGATCTCGCCAAGTTTGAGGGCTTCCCCTCGCAGGGTGAACACCTCGCGGACCTTCGCGTTCATTTTGCGGCCACCATCGCTTCAGCATGCGATCTCGTAGCCAGGATCAACGACTTGTCATCATCGGTCCTCTCGCAGATCTGCGGCGACAACAGATAAGCCTTCAGTCCATCCGAAAGTGTAGAGTCTTCGCCCGCCACTGCCGATCGTCTGACCGCCGGGAACATCGCATCGAAGAAAGGCTGATGGACGCTGCGCGAGGCCTGGTGCAAGACGAGGTTCTCGATACCGTCCGAGAACAACGCGACCTCGTCAATGCGCCGGGGCGCGAACTCGAATTCGAGGACATCCGCGACATTTGACGACGTGACGAAGTTGGTCGTGTTGGCAAACTCGCCGTGCTGCGGCCAGAACACGTAGGACCATCCGTCTTCACTGCCGTGCGAAACAACCATTGCGCCGTCGCCTACCTGGAAGAACACGGTGCTTGTAGGTCCGAGGACGGCAACCAGCAACGTGCATGCATACTCACGCACCTCATGCCCGAGTGCGCGCGCATGAGCGGCGATGCGCTGGGCAATTTCGGCCACCCAGCCCAACGCTTTTGGCCGGTCGATCTGATCGAGCGCACCGTTCTCTGCGAAATGCACGAAAATGAGCTCCAGCAGGTTCTGCCCGGCCAGCCAAGACCCAACCTCCGAGTGCGCCGCACTGCCAGCGCCGTCGCAGACAGCGGCCGCGAGGATTGGACCTTCCCTGCCCTCGATCAGGGCATGGACCGAATTATCCTGACAGGGCTTGCCGGCCGTGACATGCGAAGTGCCGATGGCGCTAGCCGACGCTATGCGCCAAGACATCACACCTCAGCCCAACCTGCGGGAGATTGGAGCGCCACGGTCTGTCCGACCTGCGACTGCGAGACGCCTGACAGCGATGCGGAGAGCCATGAGAACAGCTCGCGGAATTTGAGGCCACTTAGCTTCAGCGGCTGGCGTGTGGAGAGCTTGGCAAGGATGTCCATGTTGGCACCCTCGACGCCAACGGCGAAGAACGAAAATGCCTTTGCCGCCTCGCCGGATTTGACCGCGTGTTCGGCAGCAACGACGCTGTCCGTGGGGGCACCGTCCGTCATCAGAAAGACCCAAGGGCGATAATAGGAGATGCCGTTCGCACGGTACTCATCTTTGCGACGTCGCAACATCTCAAGGCCTTGCTCGATCGCCGCACCCATTGGGGTGTCGCCGCTGGTTACCAGAGTACTCGGCGTAAACAGGTCAGCGGTCTGGAACGGTGCGACGATGTTGACCGGTCCGAAGCTGACGATGGCGACCTCGACGCGTTTCATCGCCAGGCTGTCCGCCGCGAGCTCGTCCTTAAAGGCAACAAGTCCCTGGTTCAGCGCGTCGATCGGCGCTCCGTTCATCGAATAGGACGTGTCGAGCAGAAGGAGGCATGGACAGCGAGGTTCGGGGTTATCCGCGAACTCTGCAGCTCCAAACGGTATCTGATCAAACTGGTTGGACATTTTACTCGCCTTTTCGCTGAAATATCGCTTCCCGCAAGCCCGCGTCTTCCGGCATTCGGCAGGTAGCGTCCAAAAATTATTGAAACCGGAATTGCAAAGCGCATCGATGCGCTTGCCCGCCCCCAGTTCTCAATCCCCTTCCCTATCTACAGACGCTCGGTTTCTGCTGTCAATTGACTTGAGATTTAGCCACCCAAAAGTCGATTCGACTTTCGCGGACTGCTCTGTTTTGTATTGTGCAGGGAGGGTGAAATGGTCAGCCAACAACGGATCGGCTGGGGCATCGCGGTTTTCTGCGCGATCGGGTGGGCCATGTCGAGCATCGACGCCCAATCGCCACCACCCGCCCCGCCCGTGGTACCCGCGGCAACCACCACCGCGGCGCCTCAGGCACAGCCGAACAACAGCTCGATTGCCTATGCAAAGCCCGACGCGGTGGCTGCCCAGAAGCCCAACCCCACCACGTTGGTTCGCTGGCTGTACACCACCAAAAACGTCCGTGTCAGGGTCGCGCCGGACACCGGCGCGCGTATCATCACCACGCTTCCGCAGGGCGACCTGGTCCAGACCAATGGTCAACAAGGTAACTGGTACAATGTGACGGTCTCCGCACGGATCGGATGGATCCATGGCGACTACCTCAGCGAGGCGAAGCCGGTCGAGCTGACTTCGACCATACCGGTCGCGCCAGCGGCTGTATCAGATGACGGTACCGTTTCGGAGCATGCTTCGGGCGATCCTGTCAGAGACCCCGTGGTCGGCAGATGCGACTGCCCATACGACCTGATGCGCAATGGGCGTTTGTGCGGGGGCCGGAGCGCTTACAGCAGGCCAGGCGGCAGAAGCCCGGTCTGCTACTGGTAGAAGGGCTGCGCCGCCAGCAGCGAGCGGTTGATCCACCCGAATGTGGCTCCGTCCTTGCTAACCCGGGCCCAGCGACCATTGATTTCGACCACCGTCAGAGCGGTGCCGGCCGGCACCTGCCTCACCACGGTGCCGCCCATGGAAGGATCCGAACGGATATTCGCGGTCCTGGTCACGACTGCCGTTGGGAATTGCTCGCTCTGCGGCTGCTCGACCGCTGCCGAGGAACCCAGATCGGTTCCCGATGAAGTGCTTGGCGGTTTCTGATCACCAGCGGAGGTGGGCCAGCTATCGCCAACGGGAGTGTCTTGCTGAACCGGCGCTTTGGCTGCTTCCACAAATGGCGGCAGATTCGAAGGGCTGATGTCGCGTCTTACCGGCCGCAGCGGTTGGGTCTGTCCTGGTTCCTGGCGGACGGTTCGGGGTGCCAATGTCAAGCTTGGCGCAGCGCCGGATTTTGTGTCGGAATTCTGGGCCAGCAAGGCCGCCCCCACACCGACGACGGCTATAGCAAGCAAGGACACTTGCGCCACCCTGCTTCCCCTGGCGGCGTGGTAGATCAGGGCCACGAGTGCTGCGATTAATAAACCCAGAAAAAGAGCTGATTTACCGCTGCGCTTGGAAGAATAGGACATGCCCGAACCGGGCAGACCGACCGTGCTCTGAATGCCGCCTCGGCCCATGTTCAACGTGGAGCCGGGCTTGCCAAAGGAGGTACTACTGAGCCCTTTCCCGGTGACGTTTAGGCGAACGCCGGGAATGAGCCTCAATGACTTTCTGTATCTAAACCCCACTGCGCCCCCGCCAGTGCTGTGCAGGCTGCACGTTTAACTTTGCTATTCTCGCGAAGCAACTTCCGTCTGCACCGGAGTCGGCGCTGTGCATAGTGTGATCGTTGCAGGTCTCTCCTTCGGAGACCACGTCTAGTTGCCGGCGCTTTTAATTCCGGACGCGACAGCCGAATTGTCTGATGATTGCGTTACGCTGCTTAGTAGCGTGCACATAATCTCCTTGCTCCGGAAATTGAATCCAAAACACGACTTTTCATTCACGCATTGTAAAATGCAGTCGGGATACCTGAGTTGTCCCGTCCAATAGATGGTTCCAGAAACTTCAGTGTTCTTTGCAAACACAAGGTTTGAATAATGGAGATTGCTCTCAACAACTTTCTTCGCAGCCATCAGCGAATCTTCGCTCTTTACAAGAATGGACGCGTCACCCTTCATGAAACACGCTTGGTATTTGGTATTATACGTCACTGCCAAACACGTAAAATCGCGATCGCAAGCGCTCTGGCATTGCTCGGCAGTAACGCCACGGATGGGCATGTTGGGTAGGTCATTTCCAATCGCGTCCCATCCCGAAACGACGACAAAGCCGGTATCAGGATCGGTCCCTGTCGTCATGACCGGGGGCTGGGGGGATAAGTCGCCCACTTCTCGACGAGGATCGGTTGTAAAATCCGAGGCTGCAAAAGTACGACCATCGAGCCACGCACAATTCGTTGCCAGCTGGATTGCCGTAGAATCTGTTAAACCGACCTGTGCCAAGGTCTCGCGTGCAGATATGGGTGAGACAGGCTGCGTTTCTGGACCCACCCTATTTGCCAGTTGAACGTTTACGTCAACGCCATTGACCATCCGATGCGAGTAGCACCACGCCGTGTCCCAAGAGCTGTCTTTCTCATCCTTGAAATGATGGCCTGAAATCAACTCCCATTTGTCTCCCTGGAAGTCGATCGTCTTCGTGGCGAACTTTGTGAAGTCCACGGTGACGACGTCAGGATCCTTTGGAGGCACTGGCGGGGTCGGCACTTGCGTGGGCCGTGGAGTAGGCAGTGGGATGGAAGGCTTATCTGCTCTGGTATCTGCGGGCTTGGCAGGCACTTCTACGCGCGGAATGTTCGGTTCTGGGATTGTGGGGCTCTTCTGCCAAAGTCCAAGCTTCATGCCAAAGCCGATCCCAATTGCTGCAACAGCAATTGCACCTCCGGTCGCAATCCGACGCAATGCAGCCGCTTTGGAGATTTTCTCCTGAGCTGCGGCCTCGGCCTGTAGCATCGGTATGGCAGAGCGCTTTACGACTAGGCCAACCGCCTGCTCGAGAAGGGCGGTGTTATGCCGGACGAGCATTGCCCTGCCCCTTCATAGATAAACTCACCAGATCGGCAACATCTGGCGGCAGCTCCTTTTTCAGAGCCGTTCGAAGCACCTCCGGATCATCGGTAAACAGCGGAACATAGAGTATCTCTTTGACGACCTTTTCAATCTCGACGGGGACCTCGACGCGCTTCTCGACTTCCGTCTCGACGACCTTCTCGACCGGCACCTCGATCGTGCGAATGCGGCGCCACCGCCAACTCAAGAGCATGCGGCGAATGAGTGACGACAGCCGGCTATGGGACTGAACTTCGCCGCGAGCGGCTATTCGTTGAAGAGCGAGCGCCACCATCGCTGTGATCGGCCCGGCCAGCGCCGCGATCACTGCAAGCGAACTAAACCAAATGACTGAGATCACGCCTGCCTGTTCCGGAGTCACCTGCTCTGGCTTTGCACCGTACCATCTTGCCGCGATGCGCCTGACCTGATCGGTGCGCGCCATTGGAATCCGCTCCTTCTCGAGGGCCGCGAGTTCCTTGGCTATTTGATCCTGCCTAACCTGATTTTGCGCGGCCACGGTCGCCTTGTTGGCTTCAGCGCCTTGGGCATCGGCTAGCCTTTTGCCCGCCTCGTCAAGTCGTTTCTGCCAACTAGCGGCGTCTGCATCGCGTATCTGCTCCAGATTCGATCGCCGATCTGTAAGCTTTTGCCGCTGGTCGGCAGTCATCGGCGGACTGCTTGCGCGTTGTCGATCAAAATCCGATCGAAGTGCAGCTATTTCCTGATCCAATGGATCTATTTGAGCGTCGAATTTGGCGCCGATTTTGGACCTTGGATTTGCCAGCTTGGCGACCTCATCCTCCAACTTACGAGCTGAATCGCTGTCGCCTGAGTCTCGCGCCATCTTGATGCGCTGGACGAAGCTGTCACGCTGGCCTTCAAATTGGGTTACAGCGTCTCTTATCTCGGCATCACGCTGCTCAATCAGGGAAGATCGAACCGTGTTCTTTTCTTCGATCTGGTCTCGAACACGGGATGCCTCCGGAGTAAGAGCTGTTGCCCCCTGCAGTTCAGCGTCAACCTCCGCAATTTGTGTCTGGAAGCCAGCACGGGACTTCTCGGCAAGGGTGGTCATCTCCTCAAATTCGGCGCGAGCCTGGTCAACCTGATCGGCTTTTCTGCCGAGTTCATCTACCGAGGCAAGTTTCGAAGCTTCCTGCTCGAGCGCATCAATCTTGTTCACCAAATCTTCGTAGCGAAGCTGACGAAGGGCGCCTGCACGCTCCATCCCCATAAAAACGGTCTCGAACGTGATACCTGCGAGGATTAATAGGAAGACGAGCACTATCGGCTTCCAAACCCAAGACACGCTGAAAAGCAGAGTTGCAATTGGGATTTTGGTGAGTTCCGCAATGGCGACCATCAGAAATGGTGCACTTGCAAGAGTTAGGTCCATCGCAGTGACAGACTCGCTCGCTGCGAAAGCTTGATAGCCAAGAGCCACACCGGTCATAAGACCGATTGTCGCCGCTGCGAGCTCAAGCGCCCATGCCCCTCTATAGGTCCATTGCCCATAGGTTGCGAGCTTTTGGCTCATCGTTGTTTGCATATTACGCCCCCGATCCGCCAAACCCACACGCACGGATCTGATGGCATTACACCGAAAAGTAACTATGTCCGCAACTGTTCTGAGCCGGCAATCGGCAAATATCCCGGGGCGTAGTTAAGGCCGGGGCGATTTTCATTCCGACTATACCAAGACCAGATGACTCATCGCCGATTCCGC
Source organism: Mesorhizobium sp. 131-3-5 (assembly GCF_016756575.1). Taxonomy (NCBI): domain Bacteria; kingdom Pseudomonadati; phylum Pseudomonadota; class Alphaproteobacteria; order Hyphomicrobiales; family Phyllobacteriaceae; genus Mesorhizobium; species Mesorhizobium sp. 131-3-5. Next base: position 4,354,563 of record NZ_AP023254.1, on the reverse strand, counting down.
CATCTGTCTCGGATCAGTATTGATTGGGCAGATCGGCTCGCACGCAGCAAAACCAAATATGTTGCCTCCCTATCGGAGCGTGAAACAAAATTAGCACCGCCGCGCTCGTACGCTCCTAGAAGAACCGCCTCGCGCACATATTTCTGCAAACGCAATCCACGTCGACCACCTCACGCTCACAGATTTTTCAATCCTCAATTAACAGACCCGCGAGTTACCGTATGGGCTTGGCGATGACTGAGCGGTTGAAGGAAACGCCTGAGAGTGATGTCTCAGATCGAAATTGAAGTGCTCGCCAACCGGCGATAAATCCTGAGTCGCACAATTATTGTTGTTCGGCAGATTCGACAACAAAATGCAAAACGTGCATGATCTAGCTTGGTGTCGGGGGATACCTTCATGCATTGGCGTTGGATTTCGGGCGCAATATTTGCGGCATTTATCTCAGGCTGCACTACTGACTATTTGAATAATTATGACACCGTGACGCTCGCAGCCGGCGATTCGAACCACGCCAACCAGCTTTTGCAGGCCGTCGATCCGTTCAATCCGAATAGCCAAAACACGCACATTCAAAGTGACGGGCAACGCGTGGCGGGTGTCGTCCAACGCTTTCGCGGAACAACCTTAGTGCCCCCGGCGCGGAACGGCATTGTTGTCAACGTCGGGAACGACGGTGAGCATCCGTGCGATCTAAGGACGCAAGTCGATAGCATAGGGAGAAGTTGCGGCGAACGTTCCGCCGAAGCGAAAGATGGCGGTCGAACCGGACACGAAGCGGGCAACTAGCCGTATGGCGAAGTCAACTCAATACAAGATGAAGCAGTCGCGCCCGCCTCGCGGTCAACGGCTCTTCCGTGTTCCTATTTCGATAGCCGCAATTTTCGTCGGTCTTGCAGCCGCTGCTAGCTTCGTCAGCGCTGACCGCTTGAATTTGGATAGGGTTCCAATACTCGGCACCATGAACGACCCCGGCCCGATAGCCGGAACCGCATCGGTTGTTGACGGCGACACGATCGAAGTGCACGGCCAACGCATCCGCTTCAACGGGATCGACGCCCCGGAGAGCCGCCAGAATTGCAACGACGCAAAGGGTTTCGAATATCCCTGCGGGCGGCGTTCTGCCGAGGCGCTCGACGGGTTTCTAGCGGCCTCCAGGCCCGTCAAGTGCTCATTTGTTACATGGGATCGCTATGGGCGTTATGTCGGCGACTGCCGACGTGCGGACGGAGCAAGCGTAGCCGCCTGGATGGTCGAACACGGCCAAGCGCTCGATTGGCCAAAATACAGCAATGGTGCTTTTTCATCGCAACAGGCGAAGGCAAAGGCGTCGAAAGTCGGCTTGTGGGTAGGATCATTTCAAACACCTTGGGACTGGCGAGTACAGCAAATTGGCGATGGGCAAACAACGTCTGCACCGGTCTTCGCGTTCGGCAGCGGCAACGCCGACTGCAACATCAAGGGCAACATTTCCGTGGACGGCAACCGTATTTATCACGTTCCGGGACAAAAATATTACAGCGTAACCATCATCAACCAAGCCAAAGGCGAACGGTGGTTCTGCTCAGAAGCGGACGCCGTGGCGGCCGGCTGGCGACGGTCGAAACGATAACCAAGGGACATTTATGGTTCATACAACCGGAGCCAAGTCGACTGCGACGGCAACCCTTTGTAGATTGATGTTGAACGCTTCGCAGAGACCTAGCTTATGTGGAGAAGGGGTTACACGTCGAGATCCTCGTCCAACGTCGTATTGGTCACCGTACTGCCTCTTGTGTAAAAGAAATATTGCAACCGTCGTTCCACGGAAACTCCGCGCGATCCCGACAACGTCAGTATGAAATTGGTCTTACACCCTAACGTTCTTTAGGCCGCCTGCCAGACTTGGTTCAATATCCGCGCAGCAAGTGCAGCTTTGTCTTGCGGCAAAAAACGACCGTAGTGGTGCGCCACCATATCGGGCGTGTCCTGGATCGCGTAGCTTGCCTGCTCATATGACCCAGTCTGTTTCAGGATGTGCGTCGCCAGCACGTCACGAACATTGTGCGGGCCATGAGGGAGGAGACCGGGGATCGCGCCGCGCTTAGTATATGGATTGTAAATGCCATATCGCTGGATGGTTAGGCGCCACGCCTCATAAAATGTGTTTCGATCGTATGCGGCGTCCTTGCTGGTCGCTTTCACGGTTTTGATAAAGAAGGTGCCGGGGTCTTCCGACCCTCCAAGCAGCACTTTGCGATGGCGATCAATATACGCCTCAATGTTCTCATACAGACCGCCCAAGTTCGGCAGGACGAGCCTAAATGGCTTACTCCCGAAAAAGGACGAGTTCGCGTTCTTGAACGCGACTGAAGGAATGAGCACCTCCCAGCCCCTTTCGCGCTCGCTCCAGCGGAGTTCACCACACTTCATGTCGGCAAGCTGACGCTCAGACCGCGGCAGTCTGCCGCGTTCACTGACCATCAACTGACGAAGGTTCTTCTGTCGCAACCCAAGATGCAGCCCGAACCTAAGCATCAGGAACGAGCGGACTGCTTCGGCGGCAGGACGGCGATGGATGCGCTCATCAGGCATGAGCCGAAGAATCTCTTCCGTGATCTTTCGATACTCACCCACTGGGCTATCAGCCTCCAGCACAGGCATGATTGGTTCAAAAGGATCACGATGCACACGTGCGATCCGCTGAATCTCCTTCACGCGGGAGGAGGCATGCTTGAAGTAGACATCGCACGCGTCCTCCCAATCGCTGCGGGCGCGATCAATGTCGGTCTGTGAAACAAGTCCATTGATCGGGCGGACCCGCGACGCTAGGTGGGGTTGCTGCCTCAGCCAGCCCGTCTCCCTGCGGGTGAGCGCGAGCGAAATTCGCAGCATGTCCACCTCCCATGCAGTGTAGAACCCGCGCCGTCTCTCGCGCCATTGGACATACCAATCCCAGACCGAGGGGAAGACGAGTAGGCCGAAAGACAAATGCTGCGTCGGCACGCCGTAGCCGCGTACCGGGCCGCGTGGATGCGCGGCCAAAGCGCCGAACATCAAACCGAGATGCTCAACCTTCTGCGATGCCGTTTCCTCGCCCCAGACACCGTTGCGCTGTAGACCGAACGCAGTGAGTGTCGCGGTCTTGAAGCGGATCAGATCCGCCATTTCCATCGCAAGGACAGGCGGGGCGTCTATGACGCCGGACATCAAGTCGGGGTCAGTTAAAAGAGCACCATCATCGTCATGGTGCTCACGCCGAACTCGATAGCCGTCATTTGCGGCATCCGACTGACCATAGGCGATACCCGGGAAACGGATGGCGTAACGCTGCTTCAACGCGGCCGCCTGGAATTTCCGGTAATCAGTTGACCCGCTGATAATCACGCGCCGAACCCATTCAAGAATCTCTTCCTGCTCCTCGGAGCGACGCGTGTTGAAGTCGTCAGGCAAATGCCACGCAAGCCGACGGCGTTCAGCCGAGCCGATATCATCGAGAATGTGACCGGAGGCGGAGCGCGTCTGAAGCGTGAGTTTCGCTTTAAAATACCCTGCCGAAAGACGATAGCGACGCTCGATTCGAGCTAGTACTTCCATGCTCGCCACGCTGCGCGGCGATTTTGATCCCTGGAGCCAGTGACGAATTGTCGAGCGGTCGAGACTCTCGTCGTCTCGGACAACAGCACGATGTAGATGCCAATAGCTGTCGCCATGGCGGCGCATCTGGAATTCCAGCGCCGCCTGGAAGCTTGGGTGATCAAACGCTTCCTCGAAAAGAGGTGGTGGGAACTCCTCGATAGCGCGCGGTTTTATGCCGGTCTTTTGCCGGTCTACTGCAGCCTCCCGCTCCGACCGGTCGAGCTTTTTTTTACGACTTGGAACTGGCGCCTTCCCTGCCGGCGGCTGCGGACCTTCCGGCGCATGACGCCGCGGTTTCGCGTTGCGACGGCACGCGATGGTCGCCCGCTTTGGCGCGTTTTTCGTATTTCGAGCGATCGCATCCAATGCTGGTTCGATCGCGGTCCGGGCACATCGAAGTGTCTCACCGTCGAGATCGCAAAGAATGCCGATTTCTTGCCAATCATAGCCGCGCAGTTTTCGTGGCGGTGTTTCAGCACAGGAGATCAGGTTGAGCAGAAACGCTCTGATGCGCGCGCTTTCGTGAGGGGGGAACAGCGGGTTGATACGGATACGGCAGTAATCAGAGATTTTGCGGGAAAGCACTCGGGTATGCGAAGTTTCAGTCATGCAAACAAGCGATGGGGTTCGTCAGCGACGGTGGGTTGAGGGAGTGCGCGCACATACGCGATTCTTGTCGCTTGGGAGGACCAAAGCGCATGTATCTGACAGAAATGTCGCAAAAGGCTTATATGAGCACGAGCTGGAACTTAAGAGGGCCGCGCGGGACCCTCTTCCGAACTAAACCCGCAGTGGAAGGCGTGATCAGATTCCGTCATGGCAGCTATTCATGTTCCGGCCTCGCTCGCGAGCACGCGCAATTCGGTTGGTGCAGTATGGCAGAAAGTTCGAAAAGCTTCCAAGAACCCCAGCCAACAATTTAGTTAACAAAATCAAATAATTGGCTTGCTGCGCCACAGGGCCTGTAACGGCCAGACGTTCTCAAATCGTCCATGCGATCCAGGCAGCCCAGACACCTCAGCTCGCCTCGCGCATCGCTTCCGTTCTTGCTGGCACGTCTGGACGAACTGGGCAAACGATGGCGCAAGTGGGCGGAAAGGCCGTTAAGAACTGCAGTTTCTACCGTATTGCCCGCGGTCGATAGCCCTGGGAAGTTGGCGCTTAGGCTGAACGCGCTTCGCTGGTTGTTACGAGTGCCGAGTTGGCAACCGGTTGAGGAGCCCTGCGAAAAGATTGGCCGGAGCCGGCAATGTCATGCGATATAGCTTGAAGACGCTGCTGCAGCCGTGACGCGACAAAATCGAGGAAGGCGCGTAACTTCAACGGCTGTTGCTGGTGCGGGGCATGGACCAGATGCACGGGCATGGGCGGAGGTGCCCGATCCACCAATATCGGCAAGAGTGACCCCGCCCTGATGCTTGCCACTGCCTGGTAGGACAGCACGCGGGCAATTCCGACCCCCGCGACCGCGCCGCCCACGACGCCATCCGCAGTGTTGACCGAGAAGCGAGGATTGATCGTCACTTGCTGCTGGGCATTCCCGTCCATGAAGGGCCATTCCCGATAGCGTTGCAGTCCTTCAAACGCGATGCAGTCGTGTTGGGACAGTGCATCGGGCGTCTCCGGCTTGCCTCGCCGTTCAAGATAATCAGGACTTGCGCAGACGACCCATCGTATTTCGCCGACTCTGCGAGCCACCAGCGAGCTGTCAGGCAGGCGGCCGATCCTGACCGCGACATCGACGTGAGTTTCGATGAGATCGATGGTGCTGTCGGATAGCACAAGGCGCACTGTAACGTCGGGATAGGCAGCAAGGAAATCGTGGACGATCGGCGCGACATTGAGTGCGCCGAACGCGATGGGCGCGGTCACCAGCAACTCGCCGCGCGGCGCACGATATTCCCCCGAGGCGGCGCGCTCTGCCTCCGACAGCTCCTCAAGCACCCTCCGGGCCGATGCGACATAGGCCGTGCCAGCTTCCGTGAGCAGGAGTTTACGGCTTGTCCGGACGACGAGCTGCGAACCGAGAAAGCTCTCGAGGTCGGAAACGCGCCGGCTGACGGTGGGAAGGGGAAGGTTGAGGGACCGGGCGGCCGCGGACAGACTTCCCCCATCGACCGCAGCGATCAGCGTGCGCATTGCCTCGAACCTGTCCATCTTCCCTCTCGTTTTACGGAAGTTAGGCTTTCGAAACTAGCGCCTGCCTGTCGGATACGGAAGGGGGTACTTCAATCCTGCAACAGCAAGAGAACCCGTTCAGGAGAAAAGCTCATGTCCCGAATTCCAACCCCCGCCACCGAACAGACCCCCGAAAAATCCCAGCCCCTGCTGGCGGCGGTTCAAAAGCAACTCGGCACCGTGCCGAACCTGTTTCGTATCGTCGCCAACAGCGCGGCGGCCCTGGAAGGCTATCTCGGCCTCTCCGGTGCCCTCGGCAAAGGTGCGCTAGCCGCGAAGACCCGCGAGCGGATCGCGCTGGCGATCGCCGAGGTGAATGATTGCGGTTACTGCTTGTCCGCCCACACTTATATCGCCCGCAACCTCGCCAAGCTCGACGACGCTGAAATCACCGCCAACCGCAATGGCGCCTCCAACGATGTCAAAGCGGATGCAGCAGTTCGCTTCGCCGTAAAGATCGGGCGAGGACGCGGACAGGCGAGCGACGCCGATATCGCGGCACTCAAGCAGACGGGATACTCCGATGCGGAGATCGTCGAAATCATCGCCCATGTCGCGCTCAACACCTTCACCAACTACGTGAACGAAGCGCTGAAGACCGAAATCGACTTCCCTGTCGTGGCAGTCCGGACGGCCGCCGCCGCCTGATCCTTCCCCCAGCTCAGTAAGAAATCTTGAGGGCACGAAACCGCGTCCTCAACCCTTCCTCACGCCCTGAAATCAAGGAGCCTCCAATGACCATTCGTTTCAACACCGTCGACGTCGACGGCCTCAAGCTGTTCTACCGCGAGGCCGGCGATGCGAGCCGCCCGACGGTGCTGCTGCTGCACGGCTTCCCGAGCGCGAGCCACATGTTCCGCGACCTGATCCCCGAACTCGCCGAGCACTATCATGTCGTCGCCCCGGATCTGCCCGGCTACGGCATGACCGAGCAGCCTGCCCGTGACCAGTTCGGCTACACTTTCGAGAACATCACAAACGTCGTCGACCGCTTTACCGAGGTTATCGGTCTGACTAGGTTCGCCATCTACGTGTTCGACTATGGCGCTCCGGTGGGCTTCCGACTGGCGGTTAAGCATCCCGAGCGGATCACCGCCATCGTGACCCAGAATGGCAACACTTATCTCGAAGGGGTATCGGACGCCTTCGCGCCCGTCATGACCTATTGGAACGAGCCGACCCAGGCCAACCGTGACGCGCTGCGCGGCTTCCTGGCGCCCGAGACTACCTTCTTCCAGTATACGCACGGCGTCGACGATCCGAGCAAAGTCTCGCCCGACGGGCGCAACCTCGACGACTTCTATCTGGCGCGTCCCGGCAATGACGAGATTCAGCTCGACCTGCTGCTCGATTATCAGACCAACGTCGCGCTCTACGACATCATTCAGGCCTATCTCCGTGAGCATCAGCCGCCGGTGCTGGCGGTTTGGGGCAGGAACGACCCGTTCTTCATCCCGCCGGGCGCCGAGGCGTTCAAGCGCGACGTGCCGACGGCGGACGTCCGCTTCGTCGATAGCGGACATTTCGCGCTCGAAACCCATGCCGTCGAGATTGGCGCCGCGATGCGCGAATTTCTCACCAAGCATATCGGCTGATTCCCCGTCCAGGCGCCGGCTGCCCTTTGGCGCCTGGACTTTTACCCGAGGGGACGGTGCCGACCGTCCGAGACCGGAGAACCAACATGACCAACGCTCGTGACACCGTTCGCGACTTCTACGACAAACTTTCCAAAGGTGACGCGCCCGGCGCACTTGGCCTTATGGCGTCCGACATCGAATGGACGACGATGTGGCATTACAAGGTGGACGGGCGTGGCCCGGAGAACGTCGCCGAGGGCCTTTTCAAGCCGCTGATGGCGGAATGGTCGAGCTTCTCTCTGGTGCCGACTGAATTCATAACTGAGAACGAAAATGTCGTTTCGCTCGGAGATTTCACTGGCATCCACGGCTCGACCGGCAAGGCATCGAACGCCCGTTACGCACATGTCTGGACGGTTCGTGACGGCAAGATCACCGCGTTCCGCCAGTATATCGACACGCTGGCCATCGCCGAGGCCCGCGTCTGATGGAGCGCGTAGCGATCATCACTGGTGCAGTCGCGGTATCGGCCGCGGAACGGCCGTCCGGCTGGCTCGCGACTTCGGAGCCCTGGTGCTGGTGGCACGAACCCGTAGCTAGGACGGGCTCGTTTCGCTAGCCGCTGCGGCGAAGTCGGAACTGGCAGATCGATGAGTCGGGGGAAAGGCGGTAGCGCTCTACCGGCTCGAACGAGCGGGCGGCGGCGTAGTTTGGGGCCACCATCGGATAGTCAGATGCTAATGCCCCACTGTGCCCGGAATTCATCTGGTGTGAGGCCCTAGTGCACGCCCTATGCCGCTTCAAGGACTTGAAGCGCTTGCCGTCTTCAAGGCAGATGATGAAGTCAGGCGTGACCGACTTTTTGATACGCTGTCGAGCCGTTTGACGACAAGTCAGGCGAGTCCTGCCAACGGTTGCGGAACTTGACTCTAGCTTTCTTGTTGCTCGACATCACTTCTTTGGAGGATGATTCCAAGCGGAGTCACCAAGGCCCTATGAAAGGCAGCGCCAAGATGGTCACACGCGGGTTTTCAGGACGTCGGCCGCCGGCTGGCGACGCGCGCATACCCCCAGGACAACACCTCGAGCACGGATTCCCCGTCCTGTCGGCCGGGCCGACACCGAGGTTCCGCACTGAGGACTGGTCGTTTACGCTCAAGCACGGGCCGCGGCCGATCAAGAAGTGGAACTGGGTAGAGTTCAACGCCCTGCCCGTGACGAAGATGACCCGCGACATCCACTGCGTGACGTCTTGGACCAAGTTCGACACACCATGGCAGGGCGTCCTCGTCGACGACATCCTCGCCGACGCGGGTGTCGAGCCGCCGACCGCCTTCACGCTCGCGCACTCCTTCGACGGGTATTCAACAAACGTGCCGACCAAAGACTTGGTGGTGGGCAAGGCAATGGTCGCCCTGCTTTACGAGGGGAAGCCTATCCCGGCCGACCACGGGGGGCCGGCGCGGCTCCTGGTGCCGCATCTATACTTCTGGAAGTCGGCGAAGTGGGTGAACGGCCTGCAGTTCACTGAGCGCGACGAGCCCGGATTCTGGGAATTGCGAGGTTACCATATCTACGGCGACCCATGGCGCGAGCAGCGCTACACGAACGACCCGTGAGCGAGGTCAGCGCACCGCAGTCGCCTTGGCAAACGGCGACAATCGCCCGCATTTTGAGGCGTACGCCCCGGGTCGTCAGCTTCTTCCTCCAGCCGTCGCAGCCGTTCGTCTATCGCGCAGGCCAGCACATCGACGTCAAGCTCACCGCCCCTGACGGCTACGAGGCGCGACGTTCCTACTCTATTGCCTCCGCGCCCGAGGCTGGCGAGCAAGTTGAGGTCGCGATCGAGAGGCTTGATGACGGCGAGGTGTCGCCGTTCTTCCATGACGTGGCGGCGGTCGGCGATGAAATCGAGGTCCGCGGGCCGCTCGGCGGGCACTTCGTCTGGCCGGATGGCGACCAAGGACCGGTCCTGCTTGTGGGTGGTGGCTCCGGCGTCGTTCCCTTGGCTTCGATGGCCCGCCATCGCGCCACTCTTAGCTCGGAGGTACCGGTAGCCTTAGTCTATTCTGCGCGAACTTGGGACGAAGTCGTCTTCCGCGACGAGCTGATCGAACTCGACAGCCGCGGCGACGGTTTCAACCTGACGCTCGCGCTGACGCGGGAGGCCGCCCGCCGCCCTGCCGACCATTCCCGGCGGATCGACTTGCCGATGGTGACGCAATCAATAGCATACCTCCCCAGCCCGCCAGTCGTCGCCTTTGTCTGCGGGTCCAACGCGTTTGTAACGGCCGCCAACCAGGCGCTAATCGACGCGGGCGTCCCTGCAAGGATTATCCGCACCGAGCGTTACGGCGTTTAAAGAGTGAACCGCACGCCTCTCTCAGCAAAGCAAACAAGGACGTACGAGACGCAAGCACCGAAATACCGCCAGCAGGACCAACCAGGCGCGACGGCAGTCGTGACCCTCTGCCTTCGGAGGACATCGGCCAACCTCTTGATCAAAATGGAATTTCGACTATTTAAGCCGCGTGCCGTCGATAGCAGAAGAAGGCCTCTTTGATGGTGGGTGTTGCGATGTAGCGGTCTACCGACTCGCTCCCCCGTGCTAACGGAGCACCACTGCGGAGACAGGTACCCCGAAATTATTCAGAAGCGCGCGCATCTCGACTGGAGGTGCAAGACAGAAAGTTCGAAAAGCGTCCAGGAACCCCAGTCGATGGCCAATTGTAGAACCGTCTGACGTTCGGGTTGGGGCCGAAACCGGTCAGGCCGCTCGCAGTCGAATGGATCATGAAGCAGACGCTCGGTTCAAATGAGAGATGATGCTTGGAACCTCCGCCCGCTCCTGTGCCTACGCGCGCGGCGCCCTTCCGCGCGAAACGAATTTCGGCACATCGGCTCGATTGCCGGCAACCTCGGCCCCTGCCCCACTCGTTCAGCAACTGTCCTGTCCAACGAGGATGGTTCAATGCAGTTGACGATTAGGCCTCGCCTTGTACCTGCTTGCGAATATCGTCAGCGAGTGGGTGCAGCGCTTCAGAGGGCAATGAGCCCACAAGACTGTAACCCATACCGTTCGACGCCCAAGCCCAGCCGTCAACCTTGCCTTGGGAGTGGGGCGTCATCGTCCGCGTCTGGTCCACGGCCATCGGTCTTGTCAACATGACAAGGCGCGTGCCCTGGTCATTGTCATACATCAGCATCAGGCCGGCGCCGTGAGGTGTGGAAACGACGCGACCGCCCATCAGCCGATAGCCGGACTTCGACAGGTCTGGCAGGACCGGCTTGCGCCCCATCCGTTCAGTCGACCAGTCAACCAGTTCTACCATATTGTCGGCCCGGAGCTCTACCGGCCTCGTCCTGTCTCCCGCGTAGGTGGCGAAACTGTCAGAGGCTTCGCGAGCGAGGGCGACCACACCTTCGCTTGGAGGGACCATCATATCGCGCATGTACCAGCCGCCGGATCCGCCGGCGAACAGAAGCACCGCGGCGGCGGCGGCAAGCCGCCAGTTGGAGACCCTGCTTTGCCGTCTGGTGGCAATGATGTGGTTGAGATTGAGCCTTGATGGCACAGGCTCGCCAGCGATGGGGTCAAAGGCGCCCTGCAAAAGGGTGCGCTGGACGGAATAGGAGGCAAAACGATTGGCGACATCCGGGTGCTTGTCGAGATACGCGGAGACTTCCTCGTTTCGGGCAGCGTCAAGCCGGCCGTCGACATAGGCGTGGAGATCGTCTTCGGTGATTGGCCTATCCGTCATTTCACTCTCCGCAGATGTGAGCCCGGTCTAACGCCCCTGGCGGGGCTTTCCAAGATCTGCCGCAGGCGCTCACGCGCGCGCGACAGTCGCGACATCACGGTTCCGATTGGGATCGCCAGTACTTCGGCGACCTGGGCGTAGCTAAGGTCTTCGACAGCTACCAGCAGCAGCACGCTACGCGGTTCCTCCGGCAGTTGTTGGATCGCCGAGACGACGTCCTCTCTTGCAAGCTCGTCCTCCTGCGTCGGCGGATGCGCCATGAGATCGTCTGCGATCTCTTCTATGGCAACATGTTGGCCGCGCCGGGCCGTCTGCCGCAGCCGGCTGACTGCAAGATTGTGCAGGATCGCGAACACCCAGGTGCGGGCATCATCATTTCGGCGCCGGTGCCAATGAGAGATCACGCGTTCAAGGCAGTCCTGCACGAGATCGTCAGCAGCGACCGCGTCGTGAACGAAACCACGGGCATAGCGTCGTAGTGCCGGGATCATCGGTTCGACCTGGAAAAGAAGATCATCCATCGCACATCTGCTTCCGTGGGTTGGCCCGCCTCGACCGAGGCGGGCCATTTTCACTTACTCTGCCTGAACCTGAACAATCTTACCGGGCTTGCCATCAGCAGAGGTGGTGGCAACGACGAGATAGCGCTTCTCGTCCTTGTGCTTGGCTTCGACGATCTGTCGGATCGGACCGACCGCGTTGACAATAGCCGAACCGGCGGGATTGGTCATGAATGCTGCCAGGTCCTGAAGCTGACCGGTGCCATCGGGCTTGTCGGAAAGCGCAAGCACGTAAGGCATCTTCGGAACGAGGCCAGCGACGGCAGCCTGCAGAACCTGCGTCAGCCCCTGATTGAAGAGCGTGACGCTCGTCGACTGCTGCTTGTCCTTGTCACCCTTGGCCGCAAGCTTCAGGTGAGCGGCGTCTCCCGCCCCACCGAGCGGAACGAGGTTTTGCATCCCATCGCCTTCAGGCACAGCGTTCGGGACGTAGGCGACCGCCTGCGGCGCCTGGCCTATCGGGATGTTGGCGATAACCTTGTTGGTCAGCGTGTCGATGACGGCGAACTGGTCGGCATTCTCGAGGCCAACATACACGCGCGTGCCATCGCCCGACGGCCAGATGCCGTGCGGCAGGTTTCCGACCGGTATGGTCGCGACCTGCTCGAAATTATCCGTGCGATACACCTTCACTTCGTTCAGGCCACCCACGGTCACGTAAGCAAAACCGCCGTTTTTGTTGACGACGAGATTGACGTGGTTGGTGATCGGTCCGGTATCGATGGTCTTGATGAGGTCAAAGGGCGCTTGGGCGTTGAAGACCTGGGTCTTGCCGACATCCTTCAACGTGAACCAAACCTGCTTGCCATCGGCGGAAGCGGCAATGTTCGGGCAGAATGGGCTTTCCTGCTTCACATGGCCCACGATCTGATGGTCTGCGACGGTGACGACGGCGACATCCGGATTGAAGGAAGAGCAGATATAGCCGTATTTGCCGTCCGGCGAGAAGATCTGCATCCCGGGGCCAGGAGCGACCTTGATGCGGGTCTTTTCTTCGAAAGTGCTCGCGTCGATCACGGAGATATAGTCTTCGCCGCGGACCGTCACCCAGACTTCCTTGCCGTCGGGCGTAAAGAAGGCCTCATGCGGGGACCGACCGACATAGGTCGTGTGCTTCACGGCATTGGTCGCCGTATCGATGAAAGTAACCGAATTGGAGCCGATCGACACGATCGCAAGCGTCTTGTGATCCGGAGAGAAACCCATGCCGTGGACCAGCACCTGACCCTTGTAGAGGGGGCTCAGGTTGCCGGGCTGTGGATCGCCCAGTTTGATGACGCCGAGGAGTTTGTTGTCGACCGGGTCGGAAACCGACACCGTGTTGGAGAACTGCTCGGCCGCATAGACGCGGTCCTTGTGGCTGATCGGAATGTCGGGGGCGGAGGCAAGGCCGGGCGCCTGGCCGGCAAAAGCTGCCACGGGGGCAGTCATGGTGCTTGCCAGAAGAGCAAGGATCTTCAGGTTGGTTCTCATGTCTCGGTCCTTTTCAGTTGGCCGGTTTCATCGTCATCATCTGCATGGCCGGGGCCTTTGATGACGTCTCTTCGTGAGGGCTCTGTGTTGTCTTGGCATCATTGGGATCGACCTGCGTCGGCACCGCGTCCGAGGCGGGAAGCGGATCGCCCAGCGCCATGCGCATGGCCGCGATTTCCTGTTGCTGATCGACAATGATTTCTTGCGCGATCCGCTTGAGTTGCTCGTTGTTGCCGTAGCGCAGGTAGGCGACGGCCATGTCGATCGCTCCTTGGTGATGCGGGAGCATCATCTCGACGAAATCGCGATTGACATCGCCTGTCGGCTTGGCCGCCATGTCGTTCATCATTTTCACCATGGCAGCGTCGTTTTCCTGCAGAAACGGTGCTTCGTCCGTCGTGCCGGAAACCGTTTCATGGTGGGCAGGCACATCCTGGGCAAAGGCCCACACCGAGACGACGGTGAGCAGCGATGTGGTCACCAGAATGCTGGTACTGCGAAAAAAGGCGGTCATTGTTATCTCCTGATCTCTCTCGAAGAGTTCAGAAGCGTAGACACCGGCGAGGGCGGATTATTCCGGGCGAACTGAAATTTTCTTGGCGATGCCGTGCCGGGTCGCGGCGGCGTGGGATATTGAGATGATGATGCGACACCGGCGGCCTTGGGCGCCGTCATCTGGAATCCATGCAGACCGCTGGGAAGCTTTACCTCTTAGTCGGCGCTTATCTCGCCTTTCGCGCAATCAGGCAGCGCTAGCGACGCATGCCCTGTGATACTTCGAAGGGCATTGCCCTTCCGGGTGAGCAATCTGTTCGATAACAAATCCCTGATAATCGTTTCGGAAGCCTGAGAAACGCGATCACGACGGGTCCATGGTTCCGAATGCGGCTACAAGCGCGATAACGACGGCGCCAAGCAAGAGCTCGAAGGTAGCGCCGGCCAACAACGCGGTTTCTGCCTCGCTGCGCTTTCTGCGCAAGAGGGGAACGAAGACATAGCGATTGACGAGGGCCACGAGCGACATGATCGCGACAAGTCCGATCTTGATGAGGAGCCTTGCCTGATAGGGCGACCGCCAGTCTGTCGGCAAATGACCGAGGATGAGCAAGCTATTGGCCACGCCGCTCAAGATCGCCAGTGCGACGGCAACGTGCCCTAGCGTGGAGAAGCGGGACAGCACGACCAATGCTTGAGGACGATGAGCAACGTCGCGTGCCGCCCGCATGACAAATACAAAACCAACAAGACCGCCAAACCATGCTCCGGCGGAAAGAACATGGACGATGTCGATGCCGGTATGAAGAGTGCGCTCAAAGCCTGTCCTCATTGCTGCGTGCCCTGTCAGGGAAAGGCTCGCCAAGGAACAGCCGGCCAAAACCGCCGCAAGAGTATGGCGACGTGGCATGAGCCAACGGGCCAGTCCAAGCAGTAACGAACCTGCGGCGAGCATATCCCATGCCCTTCCACCGGTCGTCAGCGTGAGAAACGGCCAGAGCGTTTGCGGGTCAACGGTCGCGCGCCAATCATCGGTCACAACAGCGATCTGCGCCGGAAGGACGACCAGGACGCCTGCCGCCACCATCATTGTGCAAATTGCGGAGACCCCTGAAAAGCGCCGCACCAGGAGGGCGCATAAGGGTGGCGGCGTAGCGGCCGAAAACAACCCGCAACATCCCCAGAGCAACATGAGGGTGGTGTCGATAACGGCACGACCCAAAATCCAAAGCCCATGCGGATCGATCAAGGCTTGACCGTGAAGCTGTAGCTGCCTTCGGTCTTGTGACCGTCGTTGGAAAGAACATGCCATTTGACCGTATAGTCGCCAGGCCTGAGCGCCGATTGCAGAGGAATGGTGAGGGTTTCGTCTTCGTTCGACAGCTGCGCCTTGCCCGACGAAACCTGCGAACCCGAAGCGTCCTGCAGATTGGCACCGGAAAAAGCTAGGTTCAGTCCCTCTGTAAAGTCGAGCGTCACCGCCATCGGCGAGGTCGATATGATCGCCTTGTCGGCGGGCGTGACGCTCTTGAGATGGGCATGCGCGAACGCCGGGCCGGCTGCAAGAAAGAAACCGAGGCCGGCGAATGCGAGGAAAACGGAAGCATGTTTCATCGATATGTCCTTCCATGCGTGGAGTGATTCCACCCATGTGGACATCCTGGAAGCGCGATTATTCCATCGGACAACGAAAATTGCCGCAGGTAATGTTGCAAGAGAGACGAGGCGTTCGGGCAGAAATTTTCTTATGGCAGCCCGGACATTAAGGGGTCCAAGACGATGGTTTTCATGAACGTGTGAAAGGTCGGCTTCTCCAAACCCAGCAATTTCGACAACTATTGTGGGTGATACCTTACGTTCGACGCCTATTGGCGGAGAACAGAGTATGATGCACTAGCTCTCGGCCCCGGGGATTCGTCTGTTTTTTGGGGAGCCTGCACAACAGTCTGCAACGAGCGATATGAGGGCGCGAAGCTGCCGTTCAAAACATGGTGCTTGAAGTCGTGCCGTCGCGCTATTGGGCGTAACGTGCCAAGGGGGTCGATCCCTTCCAGAGCCATGCAAAAACCGAATCTAGTATCCTATTTTGTCCATGAGCACCCGCAATTCGGACTGCGGAGCGACCCAGAAAGTTCGAAAAGCTTCCAGGAACCCCAGGGCAATTGGAGGCCAGATCGAACGTTGCGACCCACGGACATCGTAGCGAACGTCCGCAATGAAGCGGCAATTGTCGGCGGCAAAAGGGGGTTCGAATCGGACTGTCGGCGGCTCCGTCGTGGGAACGAAAACAGAAGAGAAGCAGAACTTTCGTGTGCGATTTTTGCACACGCCATCTCGTAACTAGTTGATTGTATTTATCTATCTGCCTCATCCATCATGGGTGCAATAGCCAGCCTATGATCTTGATTGTTCAGCATTTTTTCTTAACATCAAATTGTTGACACCTGCCGAACGCAGACGAATTTTCGCCAGAATACGACCCTTTTCGCGACATTTCGATCTCTCAGTACAAACCGTAGCGACCTTTGCGACGGACTTGGACACGCCAGGAACCGGACGAGAGTTTAGTGTAGGTGGCCATTTTTTTGTGTGCGCTACGTCAGCGAGACCCTCCTGCGCCCCGACGCAGCACGGCGCTGGGCAACCGCAACCGTGTGCCAAGTCGATCGCGGTGAGACGCCGACCAAGTTCCGCACAGCGCCCAAAAAACTCTTCGGCGAACTCATCGGCCTTCATATCGACGACATGTGCGATATAGGCAAGTCCCCTCGCCGCTCCAAGGCCGCATCCGGCAAACCCAAACCTTTCGCGCCCAGCTCCTTGGCGTAAGCAAGATTTCCCACGTTTGCGGGTCCAACGCCCACCACTTGCGGCCGTTTCTATACTGAGCAATACTGCTATTGGGGAAGTGTGGGTTGTTGGGGGCGTACTATGCCAATTTACGATGTCGCAGAGATGCGCCTCGATCGAATTATTAGATCGAGGGCGGTCGAAGCATGTAGTCCAGACGCGGCTGCATTGATCATGAATTCGCGCAGATCAATCTCCCAAAAATGGGAGAAAGATTGGGTCCGCGTGACTGACGAAAATGATGGGCGAGTATTCGCTTTTACAATCGCCAGGCGCGAGCGGATGGCCGACGATAAGGAAGTCGACGATCCGTGTGCGTGAGGTGCGGCAGACCTGAGAAGCGGACCGTCCGGCGGACACCATTCCGGGCAACCTCCAACGGAAATTAGCCAGTGCAACGGTCGGATGACGTAGCAACAACTCGCCGGGCGAAGACCCCTGCCACCTCTAGCCCGGCGAGCCTGCTACCCGATCAGGAGCGTGATCAGGGCCCGGGATCACCCGGTGCCCCTGGTCCAACGCAAGATCGATGCCCAGCGCCCCTGTCCCGAAATGGGACGATAACGCCATATCGAGCGCCTTCTGCTTGTCTTTGGTGGTGAACAGCGGTGCTCCAGTGCGCCTGTCGAAGACGTTGACCAGTAGGTCATTGCAGGCTTGTCGGGCATCAACGGCCCTCCCGTCCTTCATATGCATGCTTCGCGCATATTGACATTGGCGCATACGTCGACCAGCCGGCGGCGCCGTGCTCACAAACAGCCCGTCGGTTAGGCCCGGTTCCTATTCACATCCCAACTTATAGGCGCCGGGCCGTATATGGAGGACCCTCATGGAAGCAGTAGGCCTTTACCGGTGCCCTGGAATTCCGCCATTTGCCTGCATTGTAGAGCGGGCCAAGGCTAGTTACATCAGCCGGGACGCCTACAGAGCCGGCGGCTACAAGCCAGACTTCGACGCGTTGCCTTGGGAAGCTGAGTACAGGGCCGCAAAACAAAAGGCCTAGGAGGCAAAGAAACCTGCCCCATTCCTTTGAATGAGCGGCGGATCGTCGCCGGTGACATCCTTTACCGTCTTAAACAGCGCCTCATGCGTCCTTTGGGGAGCTCGGAAGTGCTCGCTGGTTGTGGGGATATAAGCCGCCTCACGATGTTCTTGTGGAGCGCTTCCGCCGCCGCCACCAAGCACTCCATTCAGCCTGAGATAGCTGCTTGGAAGATGTGGCTCTGGCCATTGGCGATCTCCATTTGGCGGTCGCCGCAATGGAGAATTATATTCCTCTACTCGATCGAGCGCGCAAGAGCGATGATGCAGTTATCAACTGCGGTCGCCTGGAGGCGCGGACCGTCGAGCCCCTCCACCAGCCTTTGCCGCCGCACCGACAGCCGGTGGCTGGGTCAACCGGCCCTAAGGGCCAGTTATAATCCACGGGTTGGTATCATATCCCAGGCGCGGCTTATCCGGCTTTGTTCCGTCCGGCAATTTCGCTGTTCCGGTCAAGTTGCAGTCAAGCTCTGGCCTCGGCCTCTTGCTCGAATGCTTGGTAGAGCAAAGGGCCGTAGCATCACTGACGGCCACCTTCTTCTCCTTGGCAACGGCGACTCCAGTCGCAGCGATCACGAGTGCCGAGCAAACTATAACCACTCTCATCGTAATTCCCCACGGTTGCGCATCCCCAAGATGCTGGGAGTGACGTTACGTCAGTTTTATATTAGCGCAAGCGAATATTAAGACCATGCTCGCTTTGGGGACAAGGCTGAATCGAAGCCCGCCCCAGACAGTTTTGCCCCAGTCCGAGGCGGGCTGTGGAAGCGCGCTCGGCACGAGCTTTTTCGATCGTCGCGAAGCCTTTGCCTCCTGCTGGTTCCGCGCGGTTTCCGGAGATCACGGGTGGCGGGTATGCTGCTGATCAGACGATGCGCAACAGCTCGCGCAGGCGGACCGGTAATCTGGGCGAGGCCTGTAGCTCGGCGCAGCTCGTCTCCCATTGCCGCAGATATTCACCAATGGCCAGGCCGCTGCGGCCGGGCCAGCGGTTGAGTGCCCCCAGCGCCTCGAGGCAGTCCGGCGCGCGGTCGTATTCGGCGAGGATGGTCAGCGACATAGCCTGGGCGAACGGATTAAGGGCGGGCATTTCGATTTCGCCGCGATGATCGGTGAACCACGCCGCGGCGTCGCGGGTGAGCCCCTGGCTATCGGCGAGAGCCGTATAGCGGTCGACGATATCCTGGCGGTATCGGGCGATGGCATCGCCGAAGGCGTTGTCGCCGGCGAAGGGCGGGGCCTCCTTCCAGCTTCTCGCCAGACGCCCAAGCCCGCGCAGCGAGTGGGCCTCCACCATGGCTTCCTCGAGCCATTGGCAGGGCGGCGCCGGCCTGGCGTCCGGCTGCCAGCTGTTGCAGAGAACATGGCCGAGCTCGTGGCCGAACTGGTAGGCGAGCTTCGACCAGTCCCGCTCCCCGATGTCCACGATGATCCAGGCCATGCTGGTGCCGTCCGGATGCAGCCAGATGGCCGGCGTGCCGGAAGTGTGTTCGTCGACACGCAGCCGCGTCGGCTGGCGGTCGGAGACAAGGCGGACGCCATCGAGGCAGGCATGCCGCATGCGCTCGACGACCTGATCAGCCGCGCCCTCAAGCATGCGGCCCCAGTCGCCGGCAAGCTCGATGGGCGCGGTCAGGAGGGTTGGGGGATGGTCGCGGGGCGAGCCAGGTGTCATTGCCGCGGAACTCTTCTGCGACGTACTCCGTTCTGCTACTAGTGTAGACCCCAACCCGATCGCCGCAAAGGCAATAACCAGTTCTGAGAATTCTCGCCTTCTCATCAACCGACATCCAGCCCATGATGGGCGTTGGTGAGGATGGAATTGTAGCCTAGATTGGACATTTTTCAGAGCAGGAGAGCTATGGCTGTTCGGCCCGGTGGCAGTATTTGGCCTTGGCCGAGGCTTACGCTCCACGCGGATCTGAAGCTTGCTCCGATTTTTCGTAAAGCTCGATCATCTGGCGGACACCAGCACGCAATTCGATACGCGGCTGCCAGCCGAGGGCGATGAGGCGGCTCGAATCCAGTAGCTTGCGCGGCGTGCCGTCTGGCTTCCGGTTGTCGAACTCGAACGTGCCCTTCCAGCCGGCCAGTTCGGCGACCAGTTGATGCAGTCCCAAGATCGAGATTTCTTGACCGCTGCCGACATTGACCGGACCTGCCTCGTCATACGCCCGCATCAAAAACAAGACCGCATCGGCGAGATCGTCGACGTGCATGAATTCGCGCAGTGGCGATCCGCTTCCCCAAATCGTGACTCTGTCGCGTCCGCTATTCCTAGCATCGACGATCTTGCGCACAGTCGCCGGAAGCACGTGGCTTGTCTTCGGATCGAAATTGTCATTCGGACCATAGAGATTGGTCGGCATCGTCGAGATGAAACTCGTCCCGTATTGTTGGCGATAGGCATCGCACAGCATGATGCCGGCAATCTTGGCAATTGCGTACCATTGGTTGGTGGGTTCAAGCGGCCCCGTCAGCAACGAACTCTCGGAGATAGGCTGGGCGGCGAATTTCGGATAGACGCACGACGAACCGAGCAGCATGAATTTTTGGGCGCCGGCGGCAAACGAAGCTTCAATCGTTGATAGCTCGATCGCAAGATTGTCCTGCAGGAAATCGACGGGGCTCTCGTGGTTAGCAAGAATTCCGCCGACGCGCGCGGCGGCCATGAAGACTAAGTCGGGACGCTTGGCCTTTGCCCAAGCGGCGGTCGCCGGGCGGTCGGTGAGGTCGAGTTCGCGGCGCTCCGCTGTGAGGACGGTTACGCCCGGAAGGTCGGAAAGTCGCCGCACCAGCGCGGACCCGACCATCCCCCGATTCCCGGGCACCCAAATCCGCTTGCCTTCAAGAGACGTCACAAGTTGCGTCCAGTGGGCTCAGTTCGATGCCATAGGCTCTGCAATCCGCCTCGACCATCTCTGACACAAGCTGATCGAAAGTGGTCGTAGGCGTCCAGCCCAGCTTTTGCTGGGCCTTCGAAGCATCGCCTATCAGTAGTTCCACTTCGGTCGGACGGAAGTATCGCCGGTCGATCCGGACAAGCCCCTTGCCGGTCTCAGAGTCGCGGCCGACTTCCTCGATACCGTGCCCCTCCCAGGCGATCGCCCTGCCGGCCTTTCGAAAAGCCAGTTCGACGAAACTGCGCACCGAGTTGGTTATCCCTGTCGCTAGCACGAAGTCGTCGGCTTCGTCGTGCTGCAGAATACGCCACATCCCTTCGACATAGTCGCGTGCCGAGCCCCAATCGCGCCTGGAGTCGAGATTTCCGAGATACAGGCATTCCTGCTGGCCAGCGAGGATCGCAGCGATTGCGCGGGTCACCTTGCGCGTGATGAACGTCTCGCCGCGGGTCGGACCCTCGTGATTGAACAGGATGCCATTGCTGGCGAATAGGCCATACGCCTCGCGGTAGTTCACCGTGATCCAATAAGCGTAGAGTTTGGCCACTGCGTAGGGAGAGCGCGGGTAGAACGGTGTTGTCTCCTTTTGCGGAACTTCCTGGACGAGACCGTAGAGCTCCGAAGTCGATGCCTGGTAGAAGCGTGTCTTCTTCTCCAGCCCCAGGATGCGGATTGCTTCAAGGAGCCGGAGCGTTCCAAGTGCGTCGACATTCGCCGTGTATTCTGGCGTGTCGAAAGACACCTGGACATGGCTCTGGGCGGCGAGATTGTATATTTCGTCGGGCTGCGTGTTCTGCAGCAGGCGAATGAGGTTCGTCGAATCCGTCATATCACCGTAGTGAAGGATCATCTGCGGGTTCGCCTCCTGTCGCTCCTGATAGAGATGGTCGACACGTGCCGTATTCCCGATCAGCGAGGCGCGCCGCTTGAGCCCGTGGACCAAATAACCCTTCGCCAGAAGCATTTCGGCGAGCAGCGCGCCGTCTTGTCCCGTTACGCCGGTGATGAACGCCGTCCGCTGGCCCGCAGTCATTTCTGAACATCCGATGATGAAAGCGTCTTCACAGGGAAGTAGGCGCATAACGTAGGAAGCACGGCGGGAGAATTCACCATCGCGAAAACCTACCTTCCGAACGCACGACGAGAAAGTAGAGCGTACTGTATTGCTTCAGCTCGGCCAAGCTGGGACAAAAATAGGTGTTGCTGCCTTCTTGCCTCGTCGTGACCATAACCGCTGCCAGGAGGATGTACTACGGAAAGTGACGCATCCCGTACGACTGACAGTTTGTTTGCGAAGCAGTATGCGCATGCCGCCCAATCGATGCCCCAGCCGAGATTATTGTTGGTGTAGTCCAGTGTACGAAGGAATCTGACGACCGAAGATTTCAACGCCCATACTATACAATCTGTCATCGCAACGATCTTTAGCGCTGGATCGCTAGTATTCATAATGTCGACATTCTTTGTAGGAAAAGCCGTGCTGTCAATTTCTGGAGACCAAATTCCCAGAGATAAGTCGCTATAGAATCTTTTGTAGCATAAATTAACGAGTTCGCCGGAATCATCGACAAACACGTCTCCTTGTATTTGCAAAAGAACATCACCATCGAAACACGCGAGCGCTTGCTTAAAAGCCATCCCGTAATAGTGATCGTTGTCTATTTTGATCCAATCGCCCTCAAGTACACCATCAGGAATAGGATCAAGTGAAGAGTCAAGTACAGTAATTTTGGCAGACATTCTTCGTGCCTGATGGTAGATTCTAGCAACGTTACTAACCTTATTGGGCCAACAAAAAATAATTGTGTGCACCCGCAATCCTTGGTCTGTCGCTTGGCTATTCAAGGTACCTCTATCGAAGTTTGCCGCCGGTCGAGGAGGCTACCCAGTGCAAATTTCATATATGATCGAGCGGTAATATGAGGCAATCCTGAGGCGGAATCAACAACTGAGGAGTGACTGCTCCGTGCCCACTTCACGGCCAGATCATCCCCTTCAACGGCCTTGGCGAGGAACCTGTACGGTTTGGCTGGCTCCATCAGCGCCGCGTCGCAACCATCTCATTAAGTTGTACTCGGACGCGTGCGACGCTTACCGCAGGCCGCTCGCGAGATTTGTTCGTCATCTTCGTTGAGATTAGAAGCCGTCCAGCGCGCGGGCGCGCGCGCTCTATCGGGTGCGTCCGTGTTGCTTTCCGGCATCCTTGCAGTCGCTGCAAGGGGGTCAAAATCGATGGTCGATGTATCAAGTCAGTGACATGTGGCCTGAAGCCTTCTCCTCACACCAGGAATTCTTGGTCAAAGACGACTCCTGGCGATTCTCAACAACCACGAGAGGCGGTATGCAAACAAAAGAGTTAAGAGACGGTATGCTCGATTCATTGCGCAATCGACACCTTCATTCGGCGTTTTGACATCGAAGTCAGGAAGTCGAGAAGGCTCGATCGGATGGAAGACGCGGTCCAAACATACATGTCGAGATAAGACCGGGAGCACCATCGGGAACTTTCTCCTGGGCTGATTCGCTTCATTATTTGTTCAGCAAACTTTCCGTTGGACAGCAATTACTTCTTGGCGCCCATTGCAGTGCCCCACGACCATATCGAACAAGCTAAGGCGGTGTGTTGACGAGCATTTGAACCGGCAATGGCGCTGGTCATGCACCGATTTGCGCCATGTCCCACAGACACATCGCCTTCGATGCGTAGTGTTCCTCCGGCATGACTAGGAGTGGCAGGGGCAATGAGAATGGCGGTTGCTGTAAGTTGAGAAATCCGAATCCGCCCGTTTCCCGCGCAATGTCCTGTGCCGAGGTCGAATGGCTTGAGGTGAACAGCCAGCGCGCGCCGGACTTCTTGAAGTTGCGTAGCACGCGCCAAATATCGGGCTCGGTCAGATGCTGCAGACAGTCGCGTGAAAAAATGAGGTCAACGTTCGGCAGTGGCTCAGCAGCGAGATCGAGCGCGTGAAATTCGCGATCCGCATATCGCATGCCGTTCGTTTCGATGACCTCAGGCACGATATCGCAGCCAATGTAGTGCGTTTTGCCCAAGTCAACGAAGCGCATCCAGTTGAAGTCACCGCAGGGCGCATCGAGCATGGAGTTCACATCCAGTGCGCGCAAAAGCATCGGCAGTACGGTTCGGACACGATGCGTCGTTGCGTATGCTGAACCGAGTCCGGAGCGCGATTCCTCGGAGCCCCACTCGTTGCTTTGGTAAATGCGCGCGAACGCTTCGCGGGAATCATCAGGCGTGCTTTGCGTCATCGAGTGCACCTCATGTTACTCGTCGCATCGACATTGGCGCGCGACAACATCAAGATCCCAACGCCCCGTAGGCGGGCTTTGTCAGTATCTTCACCTTCCCTTGCACGTGCGCGCGTCGAGCCAATGCTGTCTGTTGTGCTTCCATGACAAACTAGCTCGGCTCTCGGTGATCTGTGTCTGCCCGGTCTGACGGCGGTTCGGTATCGTGAATGACGAGTGGTGGCATGCAAACGTAAGCTTGCATCGAACCATATGCCGCACACATCGCGCAATCGATACCCGTGTCATCGAGGATGACGGCAGTTCCAGAAAAGGGAATTTGTCTGCTTCGTAGCGGCAGACACTTTTCCAGAAGTATTCGCGCGCCTCGTGGTGTGACTGTGTAAGCCTGAGTCCCAAATGAGTGCTCTACTTTGATGAGGGATCGAGAAAATTTCTCGGCCTGAAACAAGGTGGGTTTATCTTGATATCGACGATCGTAAAATTCCAACTTGGCTTTGGAGAAGCCGAGATTTACCCAAATAAACAACGGGTCGTATATATATCCCCACTGTATCAAATCCCAGCTTTCCGGTGCTTGAGATAGTATATTGGCGGATTCCTCCACAAATCGAAACGATGCTCGAACGTCGTCTTCAAAAATAGTTATCGTCTTGTTCTCGGAAACCGCCAACTTCCATAAGCCGATATGGGATAGAGCGCATCCCAAAGTGCCCGGGGGGTACGCACAATCATTGGTGATCAGACCTTCCTTTATGAGCGCCTCCCTGTCGAGAGAAGTGCCGTCAACTGCCGACACACGAACCGTATTGTGCGTTAGGTGCCAGTTATTGCTTTGATACCTGCTCCAGCGCTCGACGCTGCGGTCGAGGTTTATCAGGTGTATTTTCGGCGAATCCTTCGGCTCCACACGTCGATCTGGCATCGGTACGGCGCCCGGAGGCGTGGCGGCAGTGAATACCGGCGTGTCGCCGGCACCATGCAACAGCGCTCGGGCGCGCTCGATCCCGTCACTCACATAATATTGGCCATCGCCGAAGGTGATGTAGCCATAGACTTGTCGGTTATCCATATACTGGACGATGCCGGCCTTGCGGGCGCTGTCGGCAAAGATCACGTACTCGTAGCGCGATGTCGCGTCCTCGTATGTCAGTTCGGGCAGTACGTCGGCGCGGACAAGATAGGTGCAGTGCACAAGCGGCATCTCGATAATGCCGCGCACGTGGCGGTTGAGCACCCATCCATATTGATCGCACTGCATATAGTAGCCGTTGGCGTCGATTTCGGCGTGGTAGTTCGAATAGTATTGCCCGGGAGAGATGGAGCGAAGCAGGGGAGCGACGATCGGCACGTCGAGCGCGACAAGCTCGCGTAGCGTGGCCGGTCGCACGAAATTATCGACGTCGGCAACGAAATAGAAATCGCAGCTGTGTTCGAGAGTTTTCCGCAAACTTATGTTGCGGATTCGGCCAAGCACCCTGAAGCGCGTCTCGTTCCATTCATGTTCGCCAAACTGCTCGACTCTATCGGCCACGTTGGAGGCATCGAATTCAACCGCGGCATAGAGGTGACCAACGCGCTCCACCCATTCGCGCAGTATGTGCTCGGTCCTGTCGGTGTTGTTGTTTGTCCTGATGTACAGGACGATCGACGCCTTCGGGTAGTCGAGCGCCTCGATGCACTCAAGGTACAGCGGCAGTGCCGGCTCTTTCTGCTTTGCCAGGATTGTCACCAGGATGCGCGGCGTGCCCTCGATGCGCGACCGCAACGAACGCTGCCGGACGAGCCTGTGCTGGTCGATCAAGCTCTCGGTCCCGAACGCCCCTAGTTTCGGCGGCTCATTGAGCGGAAGCTTGCCGGTGGCGAAGCGCGCGTTGGCCACCACCCGCTTCGTCATTTCAGCAGGCAATTTGTCGGAGGCGAGCAATTTTAGACAAGCGTCGAGCGATTCCCGGTAAGCGCCTGCCCAGTAGGCATTGACGGCAAACTCGTCGAGCACTCCGTAATCGTAGACCCAGGGCTGAATGAAAAGTCCGGCGGGTTGAACAAGGTCGAGCCCTCGACGCGCAAATTCCGTTCCTTCCGCATTCCGGCCCTGGTTGCGGCAATAGAGGCTCGCGGCGTGTAGAGCCTCCGCGCGGGCGGGGACGACCTGCGCCGCGCGCTCAAAGGCGGCAACGACCTCGTCGAATGGCCGCCCCAATGCTGCCATGAGGTTGCCCGCCTCGAGCAGGCTGACATAGACCTCCTCGTCCCAAAAACCCAGCTCGGCACGCTTCAGATAGGTCGCCAGTGATTTTTCACGCTCGCCGGAATCCCTGTAGCTCTGCGCCAGATAGAAGGTGTATCGCGAAACAAGGAAGGGGTCGGTCTCCGTTGCAAGCGCATTTTCAAGAACGGCCGAGTCGTCCTGGTACTTTCGCGGGTTTTGACTGCGTGCTCCGCCACGCCCCGTCGCCACGCGAAAACCCTTGGCGGTCTCCCGCGTGAGATGGCCAGGAGGGGCCTCGAGATATTCGTGCAGAACGCCCTTGAAGGCGAACGGCAGACGGTTGCGGCAGATCTGCGGGCGATAAAACGAAATGCCACCATGTAACACCTCGACGTCGTATAAATCGTGTTCCATCTTCGACTTGAACCCGATCGGATCGAAGTCGGCGTCCCGGATCAGAACATCGTCCGCGTCGATGATCATTGCATAGTCGACAGTCTCGATTTCACGCAATCGTTCAAGGGCGAAGGTACGGTTGTACGCGAAGTCCCGCCACGGCTCGTCAATGACAGCGCCTTGGACACCGTGATCGGCGAGGAAGCCGCGTATCAGGTCTTGCGTGCCGTCTTCGGAACCCGTGTCGACGATGAGCACGTAGTCGACAAGGGGGAGCACGCTGGCGAGGCATTGCAGGATGACCTTCGTCTCGTTCTTGACAATCATGCACAGGCCGATGGTGCTCATGCGATTCCTTCAGCTGAGCAGCGGTCGTTGCGCGCCTGCTCGAAATTGTGGAATGGGAATTCGTTCAGCTCGCCCGGCAGGCTGCGGGCAGCGAAGAACGATTTGATGAAATCCTGGGTCCCGTCGGTCGAGCCGATATCGCCGATGACACAGCAGTCGATGTGGTCGACAACCGCCCCGAGACAGCGTTGAAGGTTCGCCATCTCGTTCTTGACGATCATGTTGAGGCAGAGCCGCTTGCCGTTCGCCATTCGTGATCCATCGGCCCTCAATGTGACTGTCGGCGATAAGGACGGTTCGCGTGTCGCCGCGCCATGCCGGATCCGTTTCGATGCGGATTTGCCAAGTCTCGATCGCTCATGCCTTCCCCCGCTGTCGCTGTCCACTTGCCAGTCCGGCCGCGCAACAGCTGATATTTCCAAAGAGCCGATCATTCCTTCTCACGGATCTCACAGGTCGTCCTCTGGAAACCGCGCTTAACCTTATCCATCGTGGTTAGCAGCCAGCCGTCGTGCCGGCCCGGCGGCAACCGCGATCGTGAAAGGACCCTGCCCGAACTGCAACCGCCGGCATTCACCGCTTCGTCCGGTCACCGGTTTAGGTTCGGTATTTCGCCGCCATTTGCAGGCTGCCGTCAAGGTCGAGGCACCCACATCCGCTGACACATTGCCAACCCGTCTGGCTGCGCCATCGTCGATGGGTTTGCATGGAAGGTGGAGACCTTCAATTGCTGTCCGAAGCAGGCAGGATTGCAAGTAATCCTAATAAGCATCTGATTTTCATAACGGTTTTATAACCCAGCCCGCTGCTATTGTTAAAGCGGCGCTACCCTGCTTTCAGCTAATTTAGTAATTGCTTAATTTATAGTTTACAACTTGCTAAATTTCGAATTTACTAAAATGCGGTGTTGAGGGACGCCCGCGGATCGGACGGCCGCATGCCCGAATTTCTGCGTAAGTCTCTCTCAGGGAGTTGAGTTAGAGGGTCTGGGTAATCAGGGCCGTTTGGCAGATTGTAAGGTGCGTCCCCAGGGCGCGCCAACGGTGTGTCGTGTCCATGCCCTCCCCTTTGGAGGCGGACGGCCTCCCATTCCTTCGAGAGTTGTCGCCGAGACGTCAGCGTCACGGTAACGGGAGTGGGTTGTGATTCAAGTGGCATCGCGTGCGTATCGCAAGAGCTGTGCAGGCCCCGGACTGCACGGGGTCGATAGAACACTGCGGCTAGGCGTCGTCAGAACCGACCGGCCGAATGGGCTGACCGGCGCGCCTCGGCCCGCGTTTCCGAACCCTTTTTCATCCATCCCTCGATATCCGATTTCGGCACGATCTTCCGGAACCGGAGGCAAGAGGCCAGTCGATCGCTCCCGCAGCCGAACGTCCGGCCGCGCGGCCGCGCGCTCGGAACGAATTTCATCGATGCACTGTCGCACGCACTTCGAACACCAGATGCGCTGACCTGGCCGGGCGGCGGGCATTTGGCGCCAACGGCAATTGACGGCGCGGCACTGTGGCCGCGGACCAAGGAGGATAGGATGAGCTACATAGCAGGGTTTGCAGTGATGGAAGTTGCCGTTAGAGGCGTCTTGCCCATCGGCGACACCACCGAAAATGTGCCTTATTTTATCCTGGACACGGCCAAGAACGCCGTTGTCGGCCAGGTCATTCTTCCCAAGGCCGTCAAGCGAAGCCTCGCCGTCGCTCTCACCGTCAAGGTTCCCGCCGCAGCCGGCTCATTTGCGATTGGCACGTTCGACGATGGCGGGAATTTCCAGGCCTGTAGCTTCCTCCGCGTAGAGAGCCCCGCTGTCGAACGGCCTGACGGCGCCGTCGGCTCGTCGGGAAGATGACCGCGCCGCCCAAAGATCCTTCTTCCGACCGCTCGCCGGCCAGCCGATGGGCGGTTTTCCCTTGAATTGAATTCGAAGCCAACAGGAGCCAGTCATGGCCCGTGCCTCTGAGATTCTCTTTGTCGATCCTTCAGTCTCCGATCTCCAGACGGTTCTCGGCAACGTGCGACCCGAGGTTCAAGCGATTGTGCTCGACGGCCGCCTGCCGGCGGCGCGGCAGATCGCTGCCGCGCTCGCAGGGCACGAAGGGCTCGATGCCGTGCACGTCATCGCACATGGCGCATCTGGGCGGATCAGCTTCACTGCGGGAGAATGGTCATCAGCCACATTGAAGGCAGAGGCAGAGGATCTTGCCGCAATCGGCCGGGCGCTTGCCGCGGACGGCGAACTGCGGCTGTGGAGCTGCGAAACGGCATCGGGGAATGCTGGCGAAGCCTTTACACAGGCGCTGGAACAGGTGGTGGGCGCGGACGTTCGTGCATCCAGGTCGCTGGTTGGCGCAGCCGCCCTCGGCGGCGCCTGGGAATTATCCGCACGCACGTCCACGCCCATGCCGCCGCTGACATCGGCTGGCGTGGCCAGTTACACCGGCGTGCTGGCGGTTGATCTGACACTCACTGGCAACTTGACTGTTCAGAATGGCAGCGCCAATATTAACACGTACTATCTAATAGATACGTCAGTCAGCCCTGCTTTGCTGGTTGGCAGTTTCGTTCTTCCCGCATCTGGAAACAACGTGACCAGCGAATTTGCTGTAACTATAACGATTCCGGATCCTTCCCATACTTATAAAATTTATGACAGCGGCTTCCATCTTTTTGGAACACTTACGCCTGGTGGCGGAAATTCTTACACTTTATCCGACGGTCCTGTCTTTGGCCCTAGCAATGGTAACGGGGGCAATCAATTTGATACCGGCAGTTTCAGCACTAGTACTGTTGGGGCGACTGGCCCGGCAGGCGCAACTGGCGCGACCGGGGCAACGGGCTCTACCGGAGCAACTGGCTCGACCGGAGCAACGGGTTCAACCGGCGACACGGGTGCGACCGGAGCAACTGGCTCGACTGGTGATACCGGAGCAACTGGCTCGACCGGAGCAACGGGTTCAACCGGCGACACGGGTGCGACCGGAGCAACTGGCTCGACTGGTGATACCGGAGCAACTGGATCGACCGGGGCGACTGGATCCACTGGTGCAACGGGTGATAGCGGCGCCACGGGCTCTACAGGTGCAACCGGCTCAACCGGCGCAACTGGATCGACCGGCGATACAGGCGCGACTGGCTCGACCGGAGCCACAGGTGCGACCGGAGATACAGGTGCCACAGGCTCGACCGGCGCGACAGGTTCGACCGGTTCGACCGGCTCGACCGGCGCAACTGGCTCGACGGGGGCGACTGGTGATACCGGCGCCACGGGCGCCACGGGTTCCACCGGGGCGACTGGCTCGACAGGAGCAACCGGAGCGACCGGAGCGACGGGTTCGACCGGCGACACGGGTTCGACCGGAGCAACTGGCTCGACTGGGGCAACTGGTTTGACCGGCTCGACCGGAGCCACAGGTGCGACCGGAGATACAGGTGCCACAGGCTCGACCGGCGCGACAGGTGCGACCGGCGCAACTGGCTCGACGGGGGCGACTGGTGATACCGGCGCCACGGGCGCCACGGGTTCCACCGGGGCGACTGGCTCGACAGGAGCAACTGGAGCGACGGGTTCGACCGGCTCGACCGGAGCCACAGGTGCGACCGGAGATACAGGTGCCACAGGCTCGACCGGCGCGACAGGTGCGACCGGCTCGACCGGCGCAACTGGCTCGACGGGGGCGACTGGTGATACCGGCGCCACGGGCGCCACGGGTTCCACCGGGGCGACTGGCTCGACAGGAGCAACCGGCTCGACCGGAGCGACGGGTTCGACCGGCGACACGGGTTCGACCGGAGCAACTGGCTCGACTGGGGCAACTGGTTTGACCGGCTCGACCGGAGCCACAGGTGCGACCGGAGACACAGGTGCCACAGGTTCGACCGGAGCCACAGGTTCGACCGGCGCGACTGGATCCACTGGTGCAACGGGTGATACCGGCGCCACGGGCTCTACAGGTGCAACCGGGTCCACCGGAGCGACCGGCTCAACCGGAGCAACTGGCTCGACTGGGGCAACTGGTTCGACCGGCGCCACTGGTTCGACTGGTGCGACTGGATCGACCGGAGCAACTGGCTCGACTGGGGCAACTGGTTCGACCGGCGCCACTGGGTCGACTGGTGCAACTGGCTCGACCGGGTCGACTGGTTCGACTGGTGACACCGGAGCGACTGGATCGACTGGGGCAACCGGAGCAACCGGCTCGACCGGAGCAACAGGCTCGACCGGGGCGACAGGCTCGACTGGCTCGACTGGTGCGACAGGTTCCACCGGTGCGACTGGCTCGACCGGAGCAACTGGCTCGACTGGGGCAACTGGTTCGACCGGGGCGACAGGCTCGACTGGCTCGACTGGTGCGACAGGTTCCACCGGTGCGACTGGCTCGACCGGAGCAACAGGTGCGACCGGAGCGACTGGCTCGACCGGCGCAACCGGTTCGACCGGTGCCACGGGCTCGACCGGAGCAACCGGCTCAACCGGGGCAACTGGTTCGACCGGGGCGACAGGCTCGACTGGTGCGACAGGTTCCACCGGTGCGACTGGCTCGACCGGAGCGACCGGAGCAACTGGCTCGACCGGAGCGACTGGATCGACCGGAGCGACTGGATCGACCGGAGCGACCGGCTCAACCGGAGCAACCGGTTCGACCGGCGCCACGGGCTCGACCGGCGCGACAGGCTCGACCGGGGCAACTGGCTCGACCGGCGCCACGGGCTCGACCGGAGCAACTGGCTCGACCGGCGCGACTGGCTCGACCGGCGCCACCGGTTCGACCGGTGCGACGGGCTCGACCGGCGCGACAGGCTCGACCGGGGCAACTGGCTCGACCGGCGCCACGGGCTCGACCGGAGCAACTGGCTCGACCGGCGCGACTGGCTCGACCGGCGCCACCGGTTCGACCGGCGCCACCGGTTCGACCGGTGCGACGGGCTCGACCGGCGCGACAGGCTCGACCGGGGCAACTGGCTCGACCGGCGCCACCGGTGCGACTGGTTCGACCGGCGCCACTGGTTCGACCGGCGCCACGGGCTCGACCGGAGCAACTGGCTCGACCGGCGCCACGGGCTCGACCGGCGCGACTGGCTCGACCGGCGCCACCGGCTCGACCGGCTCGACCGGCGCCACCGGTTCGACCGGTGCGACGGGTTCGACCGGTGCCACGGGCTCGACCGGAGCAACTGGTTCGACCGGCGCAACCGGCGCCACCGGCTCGACCGGAGCCACCGGCTCGACCGGAGCCACCGGTTCGACCGGCGCAACCGGTGCCACCGGCTCGACCGGAGCCACCGGCTCGACCGGAGCCACCGGTTCGACCGGAGCAACCGGCTCGACCGGCGCCACCGGATCGACCGGAGCAACCGGCTCGACCGGAGCCACCGGTTCGACCGGCGCCACCGGCTCGACCGGGGCAACCGGCTCGACAGGTGCCACCGGCTCGACAGGTGCCACGGGTTCGACAGGTGCCACGGGTTCGACCGGAGCAACCGGAGCGACCGGAGCAACTGGCTCCACCGGCGCGACGGGTTCGACAGGGGCAACTGGCTCGACCGGAGCAACTGGCTCAACCGGCGCGACGGGTTCGACAGGGGCAACTGGCTCGACCGGCGCGACTGGCTCAACCGGCGCCACTGGCTCGACCGGTGCGACTGGATCGACCGGCGCGACTGGATCGACCGGCGCGACTGGCTCGACCGGCGCCACGGGCTCGACCGGCGCGACTGGATCGACCGGCGCCACCGGCTCGACCGGAGCCACCGGTTCGACCGGAGCCACCGGCTCGACCGGAGCCACCGGCTCGACCGGAGCAACTGGCTCGACCGGAGCGACTGGATCGACCGGGGCAACCGGCTCGACCGGAGCCACCGGCTCGACCGGAGCCACCGGCTCGACCGGCGCAACCGGCTCGACTGGTGCGACTGGCTCGACCGGGGCGACAGGATCGACCGGGGCAACCGGTTCGACTGGCGCCACTGGCTCGACAGGAGCAACAGGCTCGACCGGGGCGACTGGCTCGACCGGCGCCACCGGGTCGACTGGTGCGACCGGCTCGACAGGCTCGACCGGCGCGACTGGCTCGACCGGAGCAACCGGAGCGACTGGTGCGACCGGAGCGACCGGCGCCACCGGGTCGACTGGTGCGACCGGCTCGACAGGCTCGACCGGCGCGACTGGCTCGACCGGAGCAACCGGAGCGACTGGTGCGACCGGAGCGACTGGATCGACCGGGGCAACCGGCTCGACCGGTGCCACCGGCTCGACAGGCGCAACTGGCTCGACCGGAGCCACCGGTTCGACCGGAGCAACCGGCTCGACCGGCGCCACCGGATCGACCGGAGCAACCGGCTCGACCGGAGCCACCGGCTCGACCGGAGCCACCGGTTCGACCGGCGCAACCGGCGCAACCGGCGCAACCGGCGCAACCGGCTCGACTGGTGCGACTGGCTCGACCGGCGCCACTGGTTCGACCGGAGCAACTGGCTCGACCGGAGCGACGGGCTCGACCGGACCAACAGGCTCGCCTGGTCCGACGGGGTCGACTGGAGCAACCGGCCCAGGCGGTCAGACCGGTGATCATGGTCATGGCAATAACGGCCACGGCAATGGACAGCAGGACGCGCCGGGCAATTCCGGGGACCATAACAATGCCGACAACAGCAGCCATCAGGGACAGGGCAACTCTTCCGGAGGCCAAGGCAACGGCGGTAATAACGCCAACGTCACGGCCAGCACGCTGGGGCTGACGGACACGGCGAAGTTCCTGCAGTCCGGCTCGCCCGACGGCAACAGTGATCCCGGCAAGCATGCGTCGTTCAGCCAACTGGTCGGCCTTGCGGCGACTTCGGTGACGACAGACCTGCTGAACGTCCTCAAGACAATCAGCGGATCTGGCAACAACCAGAACAAGCCTTCCGGAGCGAGCACGGATCTCACCTCGGATCAGACCAAGCCTGGCGCCGGCTACGCCAGCAACGACCACACCGTCAAGACGTCCCTGAAGGATCTCTTGAAGCCGCACGACTGAGTGGCGAATGGACCTGGACGGTAACCGGTCCAGGTTGGCGAACGGGCGCGCGGGCTTCGCTGGAAAGCGGAGCCCGCGCGCTTTTCATTCGTGCTCTGTCGGCTCGCGCAGCATCGTAGGGCATGCCTGGTACCAGGGTCAGCCGCCTGCAGGCGTGTCCGCTTCCGGCCCAGCCATGGCGACCATTTGCGGATTGAAAGCAACTTAAAGGAAGCCGCCAAAGTCTTAGATTTCCAGAACAATTTGCGCGAGTCCGGCGCCTCGATATTGATCGAGGTCTGCTGCCCCGCTCCTCAGAATTTACCAAATCCTTCCTTAATAGTTTACAAATCGCTAATTTTCGATTTTACTAATGTATGGGTATAGAGGGTGCCCGCGGATCGCACGGTCGGGTGGCCGTGAGGTCTTGCAGGCGAGTTTGGGCAGGGATCTGGGTAGCAAGGCAATTTAGCGGAAGAAGAAGGTGCGCTCATCGGGCGCGCCGTGAGACGCCGCGTCTATGTCTGTCCTCGGCGGAAGGCAGACGTTCCCATTCCGGAGTTCGCTCGCGAGTTTGCCGTCGAGGCGTCGGCGGCACGAGTGACGGGAGTGGGTATTGTGAATCAAGTGTTGTCGCGTGCGCCCCAGGGCGTTGTGCCCCGGTTCGATGGGCGCGAAATTCATCCGCTGCCGGCCGCGGCAACTGGTCGCCCGAATGCGCGGACCGATGCGCGCCAGGCTGGCGCCTCAGAAATCCTTTTCGTCGACCCCTCTGTATCCGATCTCGGCACGATCCTCGCCAATCTGCGGCCGGAGGTCGAGGCGATCGTGCTCGACGCCAACCGCCCGGCCGCGCGCCAAATGGCGCTGGCGCTCGAAGGCCGCGCCGACCTCGACGCCGTGCACGTCATCGCCCACGGCGCGCCTGGCCGGGTGAGCTTCGCGGCGGGCGAATGGTCGGCCGAGACGCTCGACGACGACCAGGGCGACCTCGCCGCGATCGGACGGGCGCTCCGCAAGGGTGGCAATCTCAGGGTGTGGAGCTGCTACGCTGGTATCGGCGATGAGGGCGGAGCATTTGTTGAGCGCCTGGCGGAGGCGACCAACGCCGATGTCGCCACTGCAACTGGCCTCGTCGGTGCCGCTGCGTGGGGCGGACGCTGGGAACTTGAATTGCGCGCGAGCGAGGCGATGGCGATGCGGCCGCCGCTTACCGATGTGGGCGTTGGCACGTACGCTGGGGTGTTGGTCGCGAGAACTTGGATCGGTTCCAGTGGTAACACGACGAACCCAAACAGCGGTAATTGGAACACTGCTGCCAACTGGTCTCCCTCGGGTGTTCCGGTAGCCGCCGATACTCTCACAATAGGCAACACCGGCCAAGGTAGTGCGTTCGCGCTCACGGTAGATACCGCCGCTGTTGCCACGTCTATTGTGCTTGCCGGCAGGGCCGCCTCTAGCAGATTTACAACACTCACACTTACTGCCGGCAACTCACTTACGACTAGTGGAGCAATAAATATTAGCGATGTTAACTCGTTTGTTAATGGCGCAGGCACAATAACTGCCAACGGCGGAATCACCGGTACAGGCACGATCACTGCGGGCACTGCAGCTCTTGGCGGTACGCTCGACATCTTTGGGACAATCAACAGTGGGATTGTTTTGGCGATCGGCACCGCTGCTGCCACCACCCTGAAGATTGAGGGTACTGCAACTTCGGCAACTGCAATTTCAATCAACAATGCCAATCAGACGCTGGAGATCGGGAGCGCGGGCAACCTAACTATCAGCGCCGCCGAGAGCATCACCAACGGCAAGATTCAGTTGGACGGGGGCACACTGACCGATGCCTCCGGACTGACGATCGGCAACGGCGCGATGCTCACGGGCTTTGGCACGGTCACTGGTCCTATTGCGAACAGCGGCACCGGAACGATAACCGCGGCCGGCGGGACGCTGGATATCACGACAAACATAGGTGCCGGTGCCACGGGACTGAAAATCAACAGCGGAGCGATCCTCCGGCTAGACGGAACTGTCGCCAGCGGCGACGTCATTACTTTCAACTCGAGCAGCGGCGGACTACTCGACCTCACCGGTTCGTCGATCGCGAGCAGCCAGCTCAACGGATTCCAGGCGAATATCGCCGGCATGAATGCCGGCTCGAACCCGGCCGCGCCGACCAATGGGATAGAGCTTGCAGCCTTCGGCACCGGTGGTGCCTCGCCCACAATCATCAGCGCGAATTTCAACACGGGAACAGACGTTCTCACCGTCGTCGCGAGTTCGGGAACGTTCACATTCCAGCTCAACGGCTCCTACGCCGCCGGCACTTTGGCCAGTTGGAGTGGAGATGCGAATGGCGGCACCGACGTTTTCTTGACGACCGGCCTGGCGTTCCATGCCCGTGCAGCCCTCGATTCGTGGCAGGATCCAATCTCCTGGAACAACGGTGCGGCGCCTTCGACGCAGCCGGCGGCTGGCACGAACATGGCGTTCTTCAACAAGGACGCAAACGCCGACACGATAGCGATGCCGCCGACCCTTCGTCAGGCGACGGGCACCGGAACCAGCACGTGGACGATCAGCGACACGTTGAACGGAACGAGCCAATATCTGAGCTCGCTGAGTTTGGTCAATCAAGGTCAGCTTTTCGTCAACGGGACTGCCAATTTCAACGTCGGAGCGTCTGCGACGAACTGGACGCTTACCGGCGCCGCGGCCGGAGCCAGCGTTGGGTCTCAGTATTTCGAGAATGACGGATCCGTTAACATTGTCGAAAACTCGAGCGGAACCGAGACCACGGCGGTATTTACCGGCAACATATATTTGACCGGCTATGGATACTACAATCTTTACGGTAACGTAACAGTGACGTTCGACGTCGGCGTTGGCGTCAGCGCTGGCCAGACAGTAAATTTTGCGACGGCCGGCGGCACGCTCATTGTCGGCAGTTCGCTCCTGGATTCCTCCGAGATAGCCGGATTCAAGCAGGGCGACACGGTCGTGCTGGAGAATTTGGGCGCCGGCGCGATCACGCAGAATGTCATCGACACAAATGGCGAAGCCACCGTCCAGATCCTGGTGAACGGCGTCGTTGTCGACTCTGTCAATTTCCTCGGTGAATTTCACAACGGAGCGAGCGACTTCGGTTTTGTATCAAGTGGCGCTACAGGCGGCTCACTGACAATAACCGCGACCGCCTCTGCCGGCACCGGCACTCCGGGCGCGACGGGCGCAACTGGCGCGACTGGCTCAACCGGAGCCACGGGTTCAACGGGCGCCACTGGTGCGACTGGCGCCACGGGCTCGACCGGCGCCACGGGCGCAACCGGCGTGACAGGTGCCACCGGCTCTACAGGTGCCACGGGTTCGACCGGAGCTACAGGTTCGACTGGAGCTACGGGCGCAACCGGAGCCACAGGCGCAACCGGCGACACGGGCTCGACCGGAGCCACCGGCGCCACAGGTGCAACTGGTGATACGGGTGCGACAGGATCGACTGGTGCTACAGGTTCAACGGGTGCAACCGGTGATACGGGTGCCACGGGTTCGACCGGAGCCACTGGTGCGACCGGCTCAACTGGCGCAACCGGTGCGACTGGCGATACGGGTTCCACCGGCGCCACGGGCTCGACCGGAGCCACAGGTGCGACTGGCGATACCGGTGCCACAGGCTCTACCGGAGCCACAGGTTCCACCGGCGCAACCGGCGATACCGGAGCGACGGGCTCGACTGGGGCTACAGGCGCGACCGGTGATACGGGCGCAACGGGGTCGACCGGAGCAACCGGAGCCACCGGCGCAACCGGCGATACCGGAGCGACGGGCTCGACTGGTGCTACAGGTTCAACTGGTGCAACCGGTGATACGGGTGCCACGGGTTCGACCGGAGCCACTGGTGCGACCGGCTCAACTGGCGCAACCGGTGCGACTGGCGATACGGGTTCCACCGGCGCCACGGGCTCGACCGGAGCCACAGGTGCGACTGGCGATACCGGTGCCACAGGCTCTACCGGAGCCACAGGTTCCACCGGCGCAACCGGCGATACCGGAGCGACGGGTTCGACTGGAGCTACCGGCGCCACAGGAGCAACTGGTGATACGGGCGCCACGGGTTCGACCGGAGCAACCGGAGCCACGGGCGCCACCGGCGATACCGGAGCGACGGGTTCGACCGGGGCAACCGGCGCCACAGGTGCGACCGGCGATACGGGTGCCACGGGTTCGACCGGAGCAACCGGCGCCACAGGCGCGACCGGCGATACCGGAGCGACGGGTTCGACCGGAGCTACCGGCGCCACAGGCGCGACCGGCGATACCGGAGCGACGGGCTCGACTGGAGCAACCGGCGCCACAGGCGCGACCGGCGATACCGGAGCGACGGGTTCTACCGGCGCCACAGGTGCAACTGGTGATACGGGCGCCACAGGCTCGACTGGAGCTACCGGAGCCACGGGCGCCACCGGCGATACCGGAGCGACGGGTTCGACTGGAGCTACCGGCGCCACAGGAGCAACTGGTGATACGGGCGCCACAGGCTCGACCGGGGCAACCGGCGCCACAGGTGCGACCGGCGATACGGGCGCCACAGGCTCGACTGGAGCAACCGGAGCCACAGGTGCCACGGGCGATACCGGAGCGACGGGCTCGACTGGAGCAACCGGCGCCACAGGCGCGACCGGCGATACCGGAGCGACGGGCTCGACTGGAGCTACCGGCGCCACAGGTTCCACCGGCGCAACCGGCGATACCGGAGCGACGGGTTCGACCGGAGCTACCGGCGCCACAGGCGCGACCGGTGATACTGGAGCGACGGGCTCGACTGGAGCAACCGGCGCCACAGGAGCAACTGGTGATACGGGCGCCACAGGCTCGACTGGAGCAACCGGAGCCACGGGCGCCACCGGCGATACCGGAGCGACGGGCTCGACCGGAGCAACCGGCGCCACAGGAGCAACTGGTGATACGGGCGCCACAGGCTCGACTGGAGCAACCGGAGCCACGGGCGCCACCGGCGATACCGGAGCGACGGGTTCGACTGGAGCAACCGGCGCCACAGGCGCGACCGGCGATACCGGAGCGACGGGCTCGACCGGAGCAACCGGCGCCACAGGAGCAACTGGTGATACGGGCGCCACAGGCTCGACTGGAGCAACCGGAGCCACGGGCGCCACCGGCGATACCGGAGCGACGGGTTCGACTGGAGCAACCGGCGCCACAGGCGCGACCGGCGATACCGGAGCGACGGGCTCGACTGGAGCTACCGGCGCCACAGGAGCAACTGGTGATACGGGCGCCACAGGCTCGACTGGAGCAACCGGTGCCACAGGTGCGACCGGCGATACGGGCGCCACAGGCTCGACTGGCGCGACCGGCGCCACAGGCGATACCGGCGCGACAGGATCGACTGGTGCTACAGGTTCAACTGGTGCAACCGGTGATACAGGTGCCACTGGTTCGACCGGAGCAACTGGTGCTACGGGTGCAACCGGCGATACGGGCTCTACCGGAGCGACGGGCTCGACTGGTGCTACAGGCTCAACTGGCGCGACCGGAGCCACTGGTGCAACTGGCGATACGGGTGCAACCGGTTCGACTGGTGCAACCGGCGCCACGGGTGCCACAGGCGATACCGGAGCCACGGGCTCGACCGGAGCTACAGGTTCGACCGGCGCGACCGGCTCGACTGGAGCAACCGGCGATACGGGCGCTACGGGTTCGACCGGGGCCACGGGCTCGACCGGTGCCACTGGCGATACCGGAGCAACAGGTTCAACTGGGGCTACAGGCTTAACTGGCGCGACTGGAGATACAGGCGCGACCGGCTCGACTGGAGCAACCGGAGCCACGGGTGCGACTGGCGATACCGGCGCGACAGGATCGACCGGAGCTACAGGGTCGACTGGAGCAACGGGTGCCACGGGTTCGACCGGAGCAACTGGAGCAACCGGCGCCACAGGTGTTACCGGCGCGACAGGATCGACTGGTGCTACAGGTTCAACTGGTGCGACCGGTGATACGGGTGCCACGGGCTCGACCGGAGCTACAGGTGCCACGGGTGCGACCGGCGATACCGGTGCTACTGGTTCGACCGGAGCGACCGGCGCAACCGGAGCCACAGGTGCGACTGGCGATACGGGTGCAACCGGTTCGACTGGTGCAACCGGAGCCACAGGAGCGACCGGTGCCACTGGCGATACAGGCGCCACCGGTTCAACCGGAGCCACGGGTGCGACCGGCGATACGGGCGCCACGGGCTCGACTGGAGCAACCGGAGCCACAGGCGCGACCGGTGATACCGGCGCGACAGGATCGACTGGTGCTACAGGTTCAACTGGTGCGACCGGTGCGACCGGTGCCACCGGTGCAACGGGTTCGACTGGAGCTACCGGAGCCACAGGTGCGACCGGCGCTACAGGTGCAACTGGCGATACCGGCGCCACGGGTTCGACCGGAGCTACAGGTTCGACAGGCGCGACTGGAGATACAGGCGCTACCGGCTCGACTGGAGCAACCGGAGCCACAGGTGCGACTGGCGATACGGGTGCAACCGGTTCGACTGGTGCAACCGGCGCCACGGGTGCCACTGGTGATACCGGCGCCACGGGCTCGACAGGCGCTACCGGCTCGACTGGAGCAACGGGTGCCACTGGTGCAACCGGCGATACAGGTGCCACGGGTTCAACCGGTTCGACTGGTAATACCGGCGCCACGGGCTCGACAGGCGCAACCGGTGATACGGGCGCCACGGGCTCCACTGGAGCTACAGGTTCCACTGGCGCGACCGGGGCAACCGGCGCCACAGGCGATACCGGCGCGACAGGATCGACTGGTGCAACAGGAGCCACAGGTGCGACCGGCGATACGGGTGCCACCGGTTCGACCGGAGCTACAGGTTCGACAGGCGCGACCGGCTCGACTGGAGCCACAGGTGCAACTGGCGATACCGGCGCCGCGGGCTCGACTGGAGCTACAGGCTCGACCGGAGCAACCGGAGCCACGGGTTCGACTGGAGCAACGGGTGCCACGGGTGCGACCGGCGATACAGGAGCCACGGGCTCGACCGGTGCAACCGGCGCAACTGGTGATACCGGAGCAACAGGTTCAACTGGCGCGACTGGAGATACAGGCGCGACCGGCTCGACTGGAGCAACGGGTGCCACGGGTGCCACTGGTTCGACCGGAGCAACTGGAGCAACCGGCGCCACGGGTGATACCGGCGCGACAGGTTTAACCGGAGCTGCCGGCGCCACAGGTGCGACCGGCGCTACAGGTGCGACTGGCGATACCGGAGCAACAGGTTCAACCGGAGCGACCGGCGCCACAGGTGCGACCGGTGACACCGGCGCCACGGGCTCGACCGGAGCTACAGGTTCAACAGGTGCGACTGGAGATACAGGCGCCACCGGCTCGACTGGAGCTACGGGCTCGACCGGTGCAACTGGCGATACCGGGGCAACAGGTTCTACTGGAGCAACGGGTGCCACGGGTGCGACCGGCGCTACAGGTGCAACTGGCGATACCGGCGCCACTGGTTCGACTGGAGCTACGGGCTCCACTGGCGCCACCGGCTCGACTGGAGCAACCGGCGCCACAGGTGATACCGGCGCGACAGGATCGACTGGTGCAACGGGTGCCACGGGTGCGACCGGCGATACAGGTGCCACGGGCTCGACTGGAGCAACCGGAGCCACGGGTGCGACTGGCGATACCGGCGCAACGGGTGCCACTGGTTCGACCGGAGCAACCGGAGCTACAGGCGCGACCGGCTCAACTGGGGCAACGGGTGCGACCGGAGCGACGGGCGCGACCGGCGATACGGGGGCCACTGGTGCAACTGGTAATACCGGAGCAACCGGTTCGACCGGAGCTACAGGTTCAACGGGTGCCACTGGCGCAACTGGCGATACCGGCGCCACGGGTGCCACTGGTGCAACTGGTGATACCGGAGCAACAGGTTCAACTGGGGCTACCGGCGCCACGGGTGCAACGGGTTCGACCGGAGCTACAGGTTCGACAGGCGCGACCGGCTCGACTGGCGCAACCGGCTCGACCGGGGCAACCGGGCCCAAGGGCGACACAGGACCCAAGGGCGCGACGGGTGCCACTGGCGCAACCGGCTCGACCGGGGCAACCGGGCCCAAGGGCGACACAGGACCCAAGGGCGCGACGGGTGCCACTGGCGCAACCGGCTCGACCGGGGCAACCGGACCGAAGGGCGACACCGGACCCAAGGGCGCGACGGGTGCCACTGGCGCAACCGGCTCGACCGGGGCAACCGGACCGAAGGGCGACACCGGGCCTAAGGGCGCGACGGGTGCCACTGGCGCAACCGGCTCGACCGGGGCAACCGGGCCTAAGGGCGACACAGGACCCAAGGGCGCGACGGGTGCCACTGGCGCAACCGGCTCGACCGGGGCAACCGGACCGAAGGGCGATACCGGACCCAAGGGCGCGACGGGTGCCACTGGCGCAACCGGCTCGACCGGAGCAACCGGGCCTAAGGGCGACACCGGGCCTAAGGGCGCGACAGGTGCCACTGGCGCAACCGGCTCGACCGGAGCAACCGGACCGAAGGGCGACACCGGACCCAAGGGCGCGACAGGTGCCACTGGCGCAACCGGCTCGACCGGGGCAACCGGGCCTAAGGGCGACACCGGACCCAAGGGCGCGACGGGTGCCACTGGCGCAACCGGCTCGACCGGGGCAACCGGGCCTAAGGGCGACACCGGACCCAAGGGGGCCACGGGTGCAACCGGTGCCGCAGGCTCGACCGGGGCAACCGGGCCGAAGGGCGACACCGGGCCGAAGGGTTCGACGGGTCCGACCGGCACAACTGGTCCGACCGGACCCTCGGGCGGTCACAACGACTCGATCGTTCCGTCGACGACAACCCTGGTGACGCCCACCCCGAAGACCGCCAATGTCACGCCCGACTCGCTCGGCCTCAAGGATAGCTGGCAATTCCTGCAGCCGGGCTCGACCGGCAATGGCAGCGGCGGCCAGCCCTCGCTACACCACCTGATCGGCCTGGCGGCCGGCTCGGTGACGACCGATCTCCTGAATATCCTCAATACGATCAGGGGATTTGGTCACCAACAGAACCAGCCGTCCGGCGTGACTACGGACCAGACCTTGGATGCGACCAAGCACGGTATCGGCTACGCCAGCACCGACCACACCGCCAAGACGACCCTGAAGGATCTTCTGAAGCCGCATGAGTGAGCAAGACTGGCGAGAGACCACTGAAGGGAAACGCGCGAACGTCGCGGAAGAGCGAAGTTCGCGCGTTAAACATCCCGGGACACGGTTGGCAGAAGAGTCGCGCTGCCGATCAATTTGGAGTACGATGGCAACATGATCGAAACCCTCGGCAGAGGCACTTCGGCCCGGGAATTGTCGAGTTCGCTTGCGTGCCGGAAGACAAGTCCATGGTGAACATCCCCGTGAACGCCGAAATCCAAGCGGTCCCGATCCAAGCCGGTTCCGCGCAAGGCGACGACGCGGCGGGCGGCGAGAGCACCATGGCGCGGATCCCTGGCGGTCCGGCCGAATTCGACAAGATCGGGCCACGCCTCAAGGCGATGCTGCGCGCCGCCCGCTATCACGGCGTCGAGCTCGACCCGAACGAATTCAGGGCCGCGAGCGCGATTCCGGCCGCCGCCGATCTGTCGCAGTGGGCGCAGGACGCCGGCATGTGGTCGCGCGCCGTGCGCATCCGCTGGTCCCACCTCTTGCGTTTCCAGGAAGCCGGACCGGTCGTCCTGTTGTTCAACGATGGCGGCGCGGCTCTCCTCACAGGGGCGAGCGCCGAGCGGAACATCGTCTTCCTGAAAAGTGCGGATGCACCCGACGATGGTGAAGCCGTCGCCATCGACGAGTTGCGGCTGTCGCAGGTGTGGACGGGCGAGGCATTGCTGCTGCGCGCCACACGATCCTATGTCGCGGCGGATGCGCCCTTCACCCTTCGCTGGCTCGCCGAACTGGTGCGGCTCGAAAGCCACGCCCTGCGCGATATCACCATCGCCTCGTTCACGCTGAGTGTCCTGACTATCCTGCCGCCGCTTA
The DNA here is from genome assembly GCF_016756575.1 of Mesorhizobium sp. 131-3-5. NCBI lineage: Bacteria > Pseudomonadati > Pseudomonadota > Alphaproteobacteria > Hyphomicrobiales > Phyllobacteriaceae > Mesorhizobium > Mesorhizobium sp. 131-3-5. The sequence continues at coordinate 4,310,818 of NZ_AP023254.1, read as the reverse complement.
TCGTCATGACGGTGGTCAACAAGGTGCTGCAGTTCAACAGCGTCTCGACGCTGGTGCTGTTGTCGGCGGTGATCGCCGTGGTTTTCGCCTATGAGACACTGCTTGGCCATGCACGGCGGCTGATCATCAATGTCGTCGGCGCCCGTCTGGACACCAAGTTGCAGCTGCACGTCTTCAGCCGGCTGTTACGCCTGCCGCTCGACTATTTCGAACGGCATCCGGCCGGCGAGACGATGTATCACCTCGCCCAGGTCTATCGCATCCGCGAGTTCCTGACCGGAAAACTCCTCAGCACGTTCCTGGATATGATCACGCTGTGCGTGCTGGTACCGGTGATGTTCTACATCAACGCCTCCCTCGCCTGGATCGTGCTGGCCTGCGCCGTGGTGATCCTGCTGATCATCCTCGCCTTCCTCAGGCCGCTGCGCGGCAGATATCAGCGGGTGGTCGACGCCGAGACCTGGAAGTCGGCGGCGCTCGGCGAAACGGTCGTCGGAATCAAGACGGTGAAGGCGCTCGGTCTCGAGCCGCAGCGCAAGGCGCTCTGGGATGAGCGGGTGGCCGAAGCGGGAAAGGCGCGTCTCGCCTTCGGACAGCTGGCAAGCTGGCCGCAGACCCTGGTCACGCCGATCGAACGTGTGATGGTGCTCGGCACCATGCTGATCGGCGCCTATCTCGCGATGAACGACCGCACCGGCTACATGGTCGGCGGCTTGTTCGCCTTCATGATGATCGCCCAGCGTGTGGCCCAGCCGCTGGTTGGCCTGGCCCGACTGGTTGAAGACTACGAGGAGGTCGGTGCGGCGATCGGCGAGGCAGCGTCGGTCCTCAACCGGCCGCTGGAGAGCAGTTCGAATTCCACCGGCCTGAGACCCAAGCTGGTCGGCGAGGTCGTGTTCAGCGACCTGACCTTTAGCTATATCGCCACCAAGACACCGGCGCTCGACCGGGTCAGCTTCCATATTCCCGCCGGCAGCATGTTTGGCATTGTTGGGCGCAGCGGGTCGGGAAAATCGACGGTCGCCCGCCTCCTGCAAGGGATCAACCGCGACTACAGTGGGTTCCTCAAGCTTGATGGCGTCGACCTCAAGGAAATCAACCTGCGCCATTTGCGCCAAGGGCTTGGCGTGGTGCTGCAGGACAACTTTCTGTTCCGCGGATCGATCCGCGACAACATCATCGCCGGGCGCCCGGGCCTGACCCTTTCCGACGCCATGCGCGCCGCGCACCTCGCCGGCGCCCAGGAATTCATCGAGCGGATGCCGAATGGCTACGACACCTACATCGAGGAAGGTTCGCCCAATCTATCAGGCGGTCAAAAGCAGCGGCTGGCGATCGCGCGCGCGCTCATCCACGATCCGACCATTCTCATCCTCGACGAGGCGACCAGCGCACTCGACCCGGAGAGCGAGGCGGTTGTCAGCGCCAACCTCATGCGCATCGCCAGCGGGCGCACGATGATCATCGTTTCGCACCGGCTCGCCTCGCTGACCGAGTGCGACAACATCCTCGTCATGGATCAGGGTAAGGTCCTCGACGTCGCGCCGCATGCGACCTTGCTCGAACGATGCGCGCTCTATCGCCAGTTGTGGTCGCAGCAGAACCGGCACCTCGATGGCCGCCACGGCCGCCCCGTCGCCGTCCCGCCGCGGCTGGTTTGATCATGTCGCGCGCCTCATATTCGCATCAGGTCCGGTAACCCATGAGCAGCACCTCTCTCACCGCCCTTCCCGCTCGGTGGCACCGGATGGAAACGAGAGATCCGACTACGCCGGCCATACTCGAGTTCCAGTGGCCGTCGACGGCTGTCGCCAATGCGCCTATTCCGCGGGCGGCGCGCGGCATCGTCTGGATCGTTTCCAGCCTGGTCATCGCGCTGATCGCCCTGGCGGGTCTGATACCGGTCGATCAGGTGGTGACGACCAGAGGGCTGGTGGTCTCGCAATCCCCCAACATCGTCGTGCAACCGCTGGAGACAGCGATTGTCCGCTCGATCGAGGTGCGGGAAGGACAGCGCGTCCAGGCCGGCCAATTGCTTGCCCGCCTCGATGCGACCTTTTCCTCGGCCGACCAGGCGGCACTGGCGATGCAGGTCTCGACACTTGAAGCCGAGGTGGCGCGGTTGAAGGCGGAGGCCAGCGGCCAGGCGTTCACCTACAACGGCCTCGACCCGAGTTGGACCCTGCAGGTGTCGATATTCGAGCAACGCAAGGCGGTCTACGACGCCAAGGTGGAGAATTTCGAACGCCAGCGCGACGAACTCAGCTCGGTGATTTCGCGATCGCAATCCGATGCCGACGGCTACCGGCAGCGGCTGACGGTCGCCGACTCGATCGAACAGATGCGCAGGCAGCTCGAGGCAAGGCAGGTGGGGAGCCGCCTCAACACGCTCCTGGCCGAGGACAACCGCGCGGAAATGTCCCGGGCGCTCGGCAATGCCGAGCAGACCGCGGAAGCCGCCAAACGCCAACAGGCAGCGGTGGCCGCCGAGCGCGACGGCTACATTCAGGGCTGGCGCGCTGAAGTCTCGCAGAGCCTGTCGGAGGCAAGCACGCGGATCTCCGACGCCCGCGAACTTCTCAACAAGGCAAAGCTTCGAAACCAGTTGGTCGAGTTGAAGAGCCAATCAGACGCCATCGTTCAATCGGTGGCAAAAGTCTCCGTCGGCTCGGTCATGCAGTCAGGGGAGCGCTTTATCACGCTGGTGCCGGCCGACGCGCCCCTCGAGATCGAGACAAACATCGTTGGCAGGAGCAGCGGTTTTGTGCATGTCGGCGACCCGGTGGTCATCAAGTTCGACACCTTCCCCTATTCGCAATACGGCCTCGCCCATGGAACTGTGCGGGCACTCAGCCCAGATTCCTTCTCGGCACAGGAGCAAGCGCGCGATCCGAACAGTTCCCTGGCCATGTTGCCTTCCGACGCCGAGCCATTCTATCGCACGCGGATCTCCATCGACCAGGTCGCCCTCCACGGCGTTCCCGCCGGTTTCGCCGTCAGCCCCGGCATGCCGGTGACCGCCGACGTAAAGGTCGGCCGGCGCACGATACTCAAGTACCTTCTCGGCGTCATGCTCCCGATCGGCCAGGAGGCGATGCGGGAGCCTTAGAGTACTGGAGGAATCAGAGGCTCGGATCGATGACAATCCTGGATCGGCTGACTGGTCTGGCCTTCCCGTCGGCGGTGTTGCGTCGGGCGATCCAGCTTGCTGACAGCGGCAAGGCCGCTGAAGCCTTTCCGCTTATGGCGAAAGCGGCGCGCGCGGGGATCGTTGACGCCGAGTACCGGGTCGCGCGTTGCTATCTGGAAGGCGCCGGTGTGCCACCGAGCCGTATGGAAGGCGCGCGATGGCTGCTGCGGGCGGCGAACCACGGGAGCGCGGATGCGCAGGCGCTTCTCGCCGCGCTCTACGTCACCGGGCTGGTGACGGCGGAAGCCGACGGCAAGGGACCCTCGGAGCACTTGTTCAAGCCTGATTCCCCGGGAAAACCAGACTTCACGGCCGCTTTCGACTTTGCCACCAAGGCGGCCGAGGCAGGCTCGGCCACGGGACAGGCGATCCTCGGTTATATCCTTACCAGCGGCCCCGCATCGATGCGCGATGTCGATGCCGCACACCGCTGGTACGAGAAGTCGGCTGCTGCCGGCTGCGCCGAAGGGTGCCTTGGCTTTGCCCTGTCGCTGGCCCGCCGCGGCAAACGCGAAAACAGAGTTCGGATTGCGGAAGAGGTAAGGCGTGCGGCCGACGCCGGCCTGCCGACCGCGACCTATCTTCTTGCGGTCCTTACCGAGCACGGGCTCGGCGTAGCAAGCGACATGGCAGCAGCCGCTCAACTGTATCGGGCTGCTGCAGAGAAGGGCCTGCCCTCCGCCCAGTTCCGGTTGGGACTGGCACTGATCGACGGTGCACTCGTCGGCCAAGATGTCGCTGCCGGGGAGGCATGGATGCGGCGTGCTGCCTTGGCCGGCAATATCGAGGCAGCCTATATGTTGGGCGATCGCTATGCCAAGACGCAGCGGCCGGACTTTGCAGAAGCCGCGAATTGGTACCGGCGGGCGGCCGAAGCGGGCCACCAAGCCGCTGCCCGCGCTTTGGCCTCGCTCTATTTGACGGGAAATGGTGTGGCTGAGGATGTCGAGGAAGGAGCGCGCTGGCTGCGCTCTTCCGCAAATGGCGGCAATCAGCAGGCACAGACAGACCTCGCCAATCTTATCCTCGGAGGAGCCGGCGACCCGGATGACGGTGCAAGCGTTGCCGGATGGTTCGAGGCGGCCGCATCATCGGGCGACCTCATCGCGGCATTCAACCTTGGGCTCTGCTTCGCCAAGGGCGTCGGCGTTCGCCAGGACGAGGGGCAAGCGGCACACTGGCTGCGGCGCGCGGCCGAAGGCGTCGCCGAGGCGCAATATATGTATGCCCGCCTCCTCCAGGATGGACGCGGCGTGGCGGCCGACCCAACTCAGGCCCGCGTGTGGTTTGCGCGGGCGGCCGACGCCGGCGTGCTCGACGCACGTGTGGCGCTCGCAGAGATGCTGCTCAATGGGCGCGGCGGCATGCCCGAGCCCGAGGCTGCAATGCAGCTGTTTGAGCAGGCCGCCGCCGACGGTCACGCCGGGGCGATGTTTGCGATTGGCGCGCTGTACGGAGCCGGCCACGGCCTGCCGGCCGATCAGGCGGCAGCGCAGAAATGGTACGCCGCCGCTGCTGGACGCGGGCATAGCCAAGCCCAATTCATGCTCGGACGTTATCTCTTGAAAGGCCTCGCCGGGGAGTGCGACCCGGTTGCCGCTCGCCTTTGGCTCGAACGCGCGGCTGCGCATGGGATCAGTGAAGCCGCCGACGAACTGGGGGCTGCGGGCACGCCAGCGCCATGAGCCATATGCTGGTTTCGACGCGGGAGTGGTTCAGTAAGTTTGCACCACGGCGGATCGACGCATCCCAACTTCCTTCATAGGCGCGCTCAATGAACGATCCGAGTGCGGGAAAGCGCGCCTACGACCCTCAGCAGCTGGAGCCCATGCTGATAGCGAGACAGCATGCGGGCGACGTCGATGGCATGGTCGCGCTGTTCGAGGCGGATGCCGTGATCGACTGCGGCGGCGGACGTTTTCTGCGCGGCCATGAAGCCATTCGTGACTACTATGCCGAGATCGTTACGTCCGGACGGAAGTTTGCGGTCGGAGAACAGCGGCCGGCGCTCATTTGCGGCGACCTTGCCCTCACCTCGACCCGACTTCCCGACGGCGACGTCACCAGCGAGGTTGCCCGGCGGCAGGCCGACGGCTCCTGGCTTTGGGTGATCGACCGCTATTCCGTCGCTTGGGATTAGGCCTTCCGGGAAAACCGGCCGGCCACGTCACCACGGGCGCGTCAACACACTGCGGCCGTCATGGCCGCAGTCCTTGCGTTCGGCAATCCGGGTGCGGCTACCGCCGCAGCGCGTATACGTCCGCCATGGTTTCGCCGGGGACGGGCAGCGCCATGTCGTCGTCCAGAAGCCGCGTGATCCGGGCAAAGCCGGTGAATGCCTTCCTGGCCTCCTCCGCCGACATCTGCCCCGACAAAGCTGCCGAGCAGCAATTCAGCGCGCACTGATACACTGGCCCACGTCGTCCCGTCGGCCATTTACGCAAGAAAACCATCGCCTCGGCGACACTATCCACTTCTTCTACAGGGTGTCCCTGCCCGCGCGAGATCCGCACGGGCGCAAAGAAATGCAGGTAGTCCATCGTTTCCTCCCGGTCGATCGCGATGCCGCCCGATCGAACCTTATGAAACGCACAGTCTTGCGGTTGGTTCCATACAGAAAACAGAACCTTTAAAAAATCTTTTGGTCGATGGTCGCCAGCTAAACCGCGGGGAAGTGGCAGGCCACTTTGCGGCCGGGTCGATACTCCCTCAGCTCCGGCCGTTCCGTGCGGCATCGCTCGACCGCGATCGGGCATCTTGGGTGGAAACGGCAGCCGGATGGCGGCTTGAGCGGGCTCGGCACGTCGCCAGTGAGGATGATGCGCTTGCGCGTCCCGCTGGGCGTGGTCTCAACGACCGGAACCGCCGAGATCAGCGCCTGGCTGTAGGGATGGGCTGATGTCGCGAACACCTCCTCGGCCGGCCCTTCCTCGACGATCGAGCCGAGATACATGACAGCGATGCGGGTCGACACCTGGCGCACCACCGACAGGTCGTGGGCGATGAAGATGTAGGTGAGGTTCAGCTTCTCCTGCAGATCGGCAAGCAGGTTGACGATCTGCGCCTGCACCGAGACGTCGAGTGCGGAGACCGGTTCATCCAGCACGACCAGATCGGGATTGAGCGCGATGGCCCGCGCGATGCCGACCCGCTGGCGCTGGCCGCCGGAGAATTCGTGGGGATAGCGCATGACATGGTCCGGCAGCAGGCCGACGAGTTCGAACAATTCCGCGACACGCGCGGTGATCTCGCGCGAGGAAAGTTTGCCGTGGATGCGCAGCGGCTCGGCCACCAGATCACCGACGCGCCGGCGCGGATTGAGCGAGGCTGACGGGTCCTGGAAGACCATTTGCAGGCGGCGGCGCAGCGGCCTCAGTTCAGACAGCGATTTCGAGGTGATGTCCTCGCCTTCGAACAGCAGCTCTCCGTCGGATATGTCGTAGAGCCTCACCAGGCAGCGCGCCAGCGTGGACTTGCCGCAGCCGGATTCGCCGACCAGGCCGACCGTCTCGCCGCGCCGCACGGTCAGCGAAACATTGTCGACCGCATGGACGGTTCGCTTGCCTGCGGCGGAGAAACGGGTGCCGATCGAGAAGCGCTTGCCGAGTGAACGCGTTTCGAGGATTGGGCTGTCGGTCATCGGTCCGCTCATGCCTGCGCCACCCGGAAGCACGCCGCGGCGTGAGTGCCGATGCCAAGCTCTGGCCTGTCGGTCACGCAGGGCTCGTAGTGCACCGGGCATCGCGGGCCGAAGGCGCAGCCCTGCGGCAATCGGAGCAGCGATGGCGGCGAACCGGGAATGGCCGGCAGGCGGCGCGGCTTTTCACCGGTCAGCGGCGGGATCGAACCCAGCAGCGCACGCGTATAGGGATGTCGTGGGTCGGAAAATAGTTCCATGCGGCTGCCACGTTCCACCACGCGGCCGGCATACATGACCATCACCCGGTCGGCGAGTTCGGAGACCACGCCCATGTCGTGCGTGATGAAGACCACAGCCGATTTGTGCGTCGCGCGCAGCTTGCGCACGAGGTCGAGAATACCGGCCTGCACCGTGACGTCGAGCGCCGTGGTCGGCTCGTCCGCCACCAGCAGCGCCGGATTGCAGGACAAGGCCATCGCGATCACCGCGCGCTGCCGCATGCCGCCGGAAAGCTGGTGCGGGTAGCGCGACATCGCCTCGTGCGGATTGGGAAAATTCACCTCGGCCAGCAGTTCTTCGACGCGCACCATCGCCTTGGCTTTGCTGATATTTCGGTGCGCGCGGATCTGTTCGGCGATCTGCCAGCCGATCGTGTAGACCGGCGTCAGCGCCGTCATCGGATCCTGGAAGATCATCGCGATCTCGTTGCCGCGCAGCCGCCTCAGCTCCCGCGCCGGCAGCCCCACCAATTCACGGCCCTTGTAGCGGATCGAGCCTTCGATGCTGGCGTTCGGATCGGTGATGAGGCCCATCACCGCCAGCAGCGACACCGTCTTGCCGGACCCGGATTCGCCGACGACGCCGAGGATCTCGCTTTCCTCGAGATCGAAGGAAACGCCATCGATCGCCCGCACCAGACCGTCATTGGTGCGGAAGGATACTTTGAGGTCGCGCACCGACAGTATCATGATGTCCTCAGGCGCGGATCGAGAAGGATGTAGACGAAATCGACGACCGCATTGGCGATGACCACGAACATGGACGCATACATCACCGTTGCCATGATCATCGGCAGGTCGAGATTCTGCAGCGCGTCATAAGTGAGCTTGCCGATGCCGTGCAGCCCAAACACCACCTCGGTCAGCAGCGCCGAGCCGCCCACCAGCGCGCCGAAGTCCAGGCCGAACAAGGTGACGAACGCGATGAGCGATGTGCGCAAGGCGTGGCGCAGCAGGATGCGCGTCTCCGACAGGCCCTTGGCCCGGGCCGTGCGGATAAAGTCCTCCTGCAAGGATTCGATGATGGCGGCGCGCAGCACGCGCCCGTAAATGCCGATGTAGAGAATGGCCAACGTGATCCAGGGTATGACTAGCGTCAGGAACCAGCCTTTGGGATCGTCGGAGAAATTCTTGTAGCCAAGCGGCGGGACCCATGAGAATGCCCAGCTGTCGTGGTAGCGGCTCTGAGTGATCAGGTTCATCACCTCGCCCAGCCAGTAGACCGGCATGGAGATGCCGAGCAGGCCCAAAGCCATCAGCAGCTTGTCCAGCCAGCTGTCGCGGGTGGCGGCGGCAACGATGCCGATGATGATGGAGACAACCACCCAAAGGATCGCCGCCCCGAACACCAGCGAGAGCGTGACGGGGATCGAATCCATCACCGCCGGCACCACCTTCCAGCCGCGATTGACGAAGGAGGTCAGGTCGCCGGTGACGAAGATCTTCTCCATCATCTTCACATATTGCACGTAGAGCGGCCGGTCGAAGCCGAAATTGTGGCGCACCGCTTCCAGCACTTCGGCTGTTGCATTGCGCCCGGCGATGCGCGCCGCCGGGTCGGCGCCCGGCGTCGCGAAGAAGATCAGGAAGACGATGACCGAGATACCGAACATCACGAACAGCATCTGACCGAAACGGCGCAGGATGGCATAGATCATCAGTCGCGCCCCAACCGAACCTTGGAGCGCGGGTCGAGCGCGTCGCGCAGGCCGTCGCCGAAGACATTGAGCGCCATGACGGACACCGCGATGGCCAGACCCGGCACCAGCGCCACCAGCGGCCTGGTGTAGAGCAGCGCCTGCCCGTCCTGGATGATGGTGCCCCAACTCGCGGCGGGCGGCTGCACGCCGATCGACAGGAAGGAAAGTGCGGATTCCGTCAGCATGTTCAGCGCCATCATCAACGGTACGAAGACGATGAGCGTGGTGGTGATGTTGGGCAGGATATCGCGCCACAGGATGCGCCATCCCGGCACGCCGAGATTGATCGCGGCCAGCACAAATTCGCTGTGGCGCAGTGACAGCACCTGCCCGCGTATCGGACGCGCCACATAGGGCACATAGACGATGCCGATGATGATGACCGGCAACCATAGGCTGCCGGACTCGATATCGATCGGCCCGATCCTGATGCCTTGCGCGATGGTGACGATGGAAAGCGAAATCGCCAGCAGATAGATCGGGAAGGCCCACAGGACATCCAGCAGGCGCGACAGCACCGTATCTGTGATGCCGCCGAAATAGCCTGCGATCAATCCCGCCGCCGTGCCGATGATCAGGGTGAAGATGGTGGCCGCACCGGAGATCAGCAGCGAGCTCAGCCCGCCATAGAGCATTCGGGCCATGACATCGCGCCCCTGGCTGTCGGCGCCGAGGAAATAGTTGCCGAGCCGCCAGGTCGGACCGAGCGGCGTGTAGCCGAGCCCCAGCCCCTCGGTCGATTGTTCCATCACCGGAACGTCGGCACCGTCGATCTGGATGACGGCGTCGAGCGTCGAGGCGAAGGGGTCCACGCCGGCCCACTTCGCGTAGAGAGGCGCGCTGAGGCAGGCCAGCACGATGAGGAGGAACACGGCCAGGGATGCCATGGCAGCCCTGTCCCTTGCCAGCTTCGCAAACGCGACGGCCCAGGGCCCTCGCGTCTTGCGCGGCATGGCGACGGCTTGGTTCGACACGGACGTGCCCTCCGCAGTTCGTTACTGCACCCAGGACTGGGTGATCATCCAGTTGAACTGCCGGTTGAACTTGAAATTGCCAACCCGTTTGCTGACGAAGTCAAGCCGCTTCGGCGTGAAGAGACCGACTGCCGGCGCCTTGTCCGTGACCTGCTTGTCGATTTCGGCCCACATTTTGTCTGCGGCCTTCTGGTCGGTCACGCCGAGATCCAGCGCCTTTTGCATCTTGGCGTCGATGTCCTTGTCGCAGAAGCCGGCGATGTTGATCGAGGCATCCGAACCTTCACGGAAGGAGGCGCAGCTGAACAGGATGTTCAGGAAGTCGGAAGCCGCAGGATAGTCCTTGTACCATTGGGTGACCGACATCTGCACCTTGTTGTTGGTGTTCTGGATGTAGGTGAACTGGATGTTGGACGAGATCGGCTTGACGTCGGCGACATAGCCGATGGTGGTCAGCACGCTCTGCAGATAGACGCCGATCGACCGCGAAATGGCGGTGTCCTCGACGATAATGGTCACCTTCTGGCCCTTGGTGCCCGATTCCTCAACGAGTTGCTTTGCCTTGTCGAGATCCGGCGCCGACCATTTGGCACCTGGGTTCTTGGTGAAGGGGCAATAGTCCTCATGGCCGGGGAAGTCCGGCGGCAGGATCTGACAGACCGGCGAGGCCAGCACCTTGCCACCGAACAGCTTGACCAGCGTGTTGCGATCGATCGCATAGGCAACGGCCTGGCGCGCCTTTTCATTGTCGAACGGCGCGAGACGGTTGTTCAGGGGTGCATACCACCACGCCGAAAGCGGCGAGATGTGCAGCTGGTCCATGGACTTGCTGCCAAGTTCGCCCAGGCGGTCGCTCGGCAGCGCATCGAACATCCAGTCCGCTTCGCCGTTCTGGATCGCCGTCACGGCCGCTTCCTCGGACAGGCCGAAATCATACTGGACGACATCCGGGTAGCCGTCAGGTTGCGCTTCCTCGCTCCACTGCTTGAAGTTCGGGTTGCGCGACACCGTCATGCCCTTGTTGGGGTCGAAGGCGGAGATCATGTAGGCGCCGGTGCTGGGAATGGGCTTGGAGCCCATGTCTTCGGCGGGCGTATCCGCCGGCAACACCACGGCATGCGGCAAGGCAAGCTTGTAGAGTATCTCTGCGTCGGGCTTGGTGAGATTGAGGGTGATAGTACCGGCCGCTTCATCGCCGACGACACCGCCGTCCAGCGTGCAGTTCTTGGTATCGGCCAGGCATTTGTCGGCGCCGACAATGCCGGCATAGAAGGTGCCGGAAGTCGGCCCGGAAACCTTGAAGATGCGCTGGAAGGAGGCGACGACGTCCTTGACGCCCATATCCTGGCCGTTGGAGAACTTGATGCCCTTGCGCAGCTTGAAGGTGAAGGTCTTGCCGTCATTGCTGACCTGCGGCAGCGCCTCGGCCAGATCGGGGACGATGGTGAAGCCGTCCATGCCCTCGGCCTTGCGGAAGGCCACCAGGCCGTCATAGATCGGCTGGTACATCTGCCAGCCCTGGTCGGTATAGTTGATGTGCGGATCGAGCGTTCCCGCCGCGGAGCGGGCCAGAAGGCGGATGGTGCCACCTCGGTGCTCCTTGAGATATTCAGCCTGTGCCGGAGCGAGCCACGTGCCGGCCAGCAGTGCCGCGGCTGATGCGGCCAAAAGCAGTTTCTTCATGTCTTGGTTCCCCTTTTCTCAGTTGTCGTTGTCGTCCAGGAAGTCGCCCACCACCCGCATGCACGCGTCCTGCTCTTCGACATGCGGCATGTGGCTGGAATGCTCGAATATCTCCCAGCGCGATCCCTTGATGCCGTCCTTGAAGGGCTGCACGGTCGCGGGCGTCGCCTCGTCGTAGCGTCCGGAGATGATCAGTGTCGGAACATCGACGGCCTGCAGCCGATCGATGATACTCCAGTTCTTCAGCGTTCCGATGACATGGAACTCGTTCGGCCCGTTCATCAGATGATAGACAGTGGGGTTGCGCACGACCTGGTCGAAGGTCTCCGTCACCTCCGGTGGAAAAGGCACGACCCGGCAGACATGCCGCTCGTAGAACACCATCGTCGCTGCCTGGTAGGCCGGATCTTCCGTCGTGCCGGCCTGCTCGTGCCGGGTCAGTGTCTCCTGCACGTCCCCGGGGAGGTCGGCGCGCAACCGGTTGGCCTCTTCGACCCAAAGCTTCATCGAAGCCGGCGAGTTGGCGATGGTCAGCGACTTCAGGCCATTCGGCCGCGTTACCCCATACTCGGCGCCCAGCATGCCGCCCCAGCTCTGACCTAACACATGGAAGCCTGCGCGGATGCCGAGATGATCGACGAGATTTTCCAGCTCGTCGATGAAAAGCCGTGGCGTCCAGAAATCGGCGCCTTTCTCCGGCAGCAAAGTGGAATTGCCGCAACCCAACTGGTCGTAGTGGATGACGGCGCGGTCCCGTCGGGCGAGATGCTTGTAGGCATCGACGTAGTTGTGGGCGGCGCCCGGCCCGCCATGCAGGATCACCACCGGGGGCTTGTCGGCATCGAGATCGCCAGAAATACGATACCAGGTCTCGTAACTGCCGAACGCGGCTCGTCCCTCTTTGCTAGCGACCTCTGACGACATCCCGGTTCCCATCACGTTTGAACGCATTTCGTTTCTGTCCCCGACAGCAGGCGCCTAGTTCAGCCTGGTCTGCACCCACTCTTCCAGCATCTGCACGCCGAACGCCGTGGCGCCTTCGCGGCCGAGCGGACGGTCCGCGTCGGCCATTTCCTTGCCGGCGATGTCGAGATGCACCCAGGGACGATCCTCGGTGAAATGGCGCAGGAACGCCGCCGCGTAAGGCGCGTCACCGTCTTCCATGTCCTTGGCGTGGTGCCGGATGTCAGCGAAGGGCGATTGCAGGCCCTCGTCATAGGCCTTGTCGAGCGGCAGTTGCCAGAACCGCTCGCCAACCGTTTCCCCCGCAGCGATCATCTGCGACGCGATAGCATCGTCGGTGCTGAAAAGACCTGCAAAGATCGATCCCAGGCCGCGCATCACCGAATAGGTCAGCGTCGCCAGATCGACGATCACCGACGGGTTGAAGCGCGAGGCGGCATAATAGAGACAATCGGCCAGGATCAGGCGCCCTTCCGCGTCCGTGTCGAACACCTCGACCGTCTGTCCTGACGCCGTGGTGACGATGTCGCGCGGCTTGAGCGCGGTGCCGGACGGCATGTTCTCGGCAATGCCGAGAACGCCGACGGCATGCACCGGGCTGCCTTGCCGGGCAAGCGCGATCAGCAGGCCGACCACGGCGGCCGCGCCGCCCATATCGGCCTTCATGTCGAACATCTGCTCGCCGCGCTTGATGCAGAGGCCGCCGGAGTCAAAACACACGCCCTTGCCGACGAAAGCCATCGGTTGGGAAGGAGCGCCCTTGCCGCGATAGCGCAGCACCGCGACGCGCGGCGGCCGCACCGACCCGGAACCCACGGCCAGGATCGCGTTCATGCCGAGCTCCTTCAGCCGCGATGGATCGAGTATCTCGACGTCGATGCCGGCTTCGCGCAGCGGCTCCAGATGATCGTGGAAATTGTCGGGGTGGAGATGGTTCGGCGGCAGATTGACCAGCGTGCGCGCATATTCGACACCGTCCGCGATGGCATTGATCCGCGCCAGTGCCGGGGTCAGATCCGCGCGGCTTGCTCCGACCAGCTGTACCCGCAAGGTCCGGTCCGCTCCCGCCCCCTGGCGCCGGTTGCGCATGTCGAAACGATAGCGCCGCAGCCGCATGCCCAGCGCGACGCGCGCCAGGATCTCGGCTGCGGGCAGGTCAATGCCGTCAATGGGGTCGAGGACAAGCGTCGCGGCGCACTCGCACTTGCCTTCCAGATGCGCGGCAAGCAAACCGCCGGCGCGCGCCAGTGACAGGGCGGTTACGGCCTCGGCCTTGCCAAGGGCCAGGACGATCACGCGCCGGGCCGACACGCCCTGGGGGGCAATAAGATCGATGCACGTGCCGGATTCGGCCAAGGTGGCCGGGTCGGAGCAGGCACGCGACAGGATCCCGCTCACATCAGCGTCCAGTGCCGCTGCCCGCGGGCCAAAGCCTGTCTGGGCAGTTCGCAAGATCACGACGACAGCGGTTTCCGAGGAAATCCCGTCCGCCGTTTCAAAGACCGGCACTGGCGATTGAGGCATAGACTGGCATTCTCCCATTTGCTGACGACTCCGGCCTCGGCTCAGCGTGCATCGCTTCGCCCGCCAATGGCTAAACCTGTTGCCGGTCTCTGCCCTTGGTGGAATGGTGCCGGAGGCCCCAAAAAATCGTTTTCTGATGGCGACTTAGTCGCTCTTGCCTTTTGGGTAGCGCCGAACAGGCCAGGCGATCAAACGCCAATTTCGCCCAAGTCGATTGACAAAAACTCAACTGACAATTCATGATCGGCCAATGGCCCTACCTTCACTCAATGGCATGCGCGCTTTCGAGGCCGCCGCACGTCTCGGCAGCATCAAGGATGCAGCCGAAGAGCTGCACCTGACACCCTCGGCCATCAGCCGCCATATCCGTGCACTCGAAAGAAATCTCGGCCAGGATCTGTTCGAACGCGGCTTTCGCCAGATAACACCGACCATCAGGGGCTCCTACTATGCGCGTAGCCTCTCCGAAGCGTTCGAGGCCATCTGGCGCGCCACCGACGACGTCAGCCTCGCCGATGGCCCAAGCCACGGCAGGACCCAACGCGTCCGGGTCTTGTGCGTCCCGGCGGTCCTGAACCTTTGGCTGGCGGACCGGTTGCCGAACTTTCGCAAGCTGCATCCGACCGTGGAGCTGGAGATCTCGACGTCAGGCAAGCGCGCCAACTTCGATTTGGCCATTGTCGACGAGTTCGTCTACAAGGCCGGCCCGGCCCTGACGCTTTTGATCCCGCTGGTTCTGACGCCGGTCTGTGCGCCCTCATTGCTCGATGGGCCCGTGCCGCTGCGATCGCCCGCCGATCTGGTCAACCATCATCTTATCCACGAATGCGAGAGCATGAGATGGAAGCGTTGGCTGGAGCAGGAAGGCGTTTTGGACACGACGCCGAAATCCAGCACGACGCTGGATGACTGTACGCTCATCATGCGCGAGGCAATCAATGGCGCCGGAATTGCGCTCGCCGATACGATGATGGCGCAGGATCTGCTGCAGCAAGGCAAACTTGTCGCGCCGTTTCAGGCCCGCCATACCTATCCGGCCGGCATCTACCTGCATCAGCGCCGCAGCATCGGCAACAAGCCGGGCACCGGCCTGTTTCAGGACTGGCTGTTGTCGGAAGTCGAGGACCACAAGCGGGTCATGGCCATCGCCTAGGCGAGAAGCGGCACCCGAATTCGAATCACCAGAACTGTTGGTATCCAACAGCGGCCCACCATTGCGACCCCTCGATAATCGCCGTTCGCATTGAATATCTTTAAGGCCAAAGCCGGCAAATGGATTGCTTGTCGGTTCCCCAGCGTCAGGCTTAACCTGCACGGCTATCGCGTGGAGGCGCGTGGCCAATCAAGGGGAGGACATTGCAGTGACCATACAAGGCGCATCGCCTGACCTGTACAACGAGGATCTCGCTCCGGCCAAAGTTCGAAACTGGGGACCATTCTCGATCTTCAACGTCTGGACCTCGGACGTTCACAGCCTGTGGGGCTATTATCTCGCCGCCAGCCTGTTCCTGTTCTGCGGCGGCTTCGTCAATTTCATCATTGCTATCGGCATCGGCTCGCTGATCATCTACGCGCTGATGAACATGGTCGGTTATGCCGGCGTCAAGACTGGCGTGCCCTACCCCGTGCTCGCCCGCGCCTCCTTCGGCATCTGGGGTGCCAACATACCGGCCTTGGTGCGCGCCATCGTCGCCTGCTTCTGGTACGGCGCGCAAACGGCCGCCGCCTCCGGCGCCATCGTGGCATTGCTCACTCGCCTGCAATGGTTCGACGAATTCAACAAGACCTCGCATCTTCTCGGCCATTCCACGCTGGAAGTGATCTGCTTCGTCATCATCTGGGCGCTGCAACTGCTGATCATCCAGAAGGGCATGGAAACAGTGCGCCGCTTCCAGGATTGGGCGGGGCCTGCCGTCTGGGTGATGATGCTGCTCCTGGCCATCTATCTTTGCGTCAAATCAGGGGGCTTCGCCTTTACCAGCGATATTCCGATGGACGTGCTGCGCGAAAAGACCGCCGATGCCGGCATTCCGGGCGATCCCGGATCGTGGACGACGCTCTTCGGGGTCGCGGCGATCTGGGTGACCTATTTCTCGGCGCTCTATCTCAATTTCTGCGACTTCGCCCGCTACGCGCCGGACAAGGCGGCGCTGCGCAAAGGCAACATCTGGGGCCTTCCGGTCAACCTCATCCTGTTCTCGCTGGTCGCCGGCGTCACCACCATTGCCGCCTATGACGTCTACCACGAAGTGCTGCTGCATCCCGACCAGATCTCGGCCAAGTTCGACAGCTGGTTCCTGGCGGCGCTCGCGGCCCTGACCTTCGCGGTTGCCACGCTTGGCATCAACGTCGTCGCCAACTTCGTCTCGCCAGCCTTCGACTTCTCCAACGTCTTCCCGCGTCAGATCGACTTCAAGAAGGGCGGCTACATCGCAGCACTCATCGCACTTGTGCTCTATCCCTTCGCGCCGTGGGAAGGCAGTGCGGCGCATTTCGTCGGCATCATCGGCGCGACGATGGGGCCGATCTTCGGTGTCATGATGGTCGACTATTACCTGATCCGCAAAGGCGAGGTCGACGTCGAGGCGCTGTATCGCGAGGACGGCGAGTTCCGCTTCCAGGGCGGCTGGCACGTCAATGCCTTCATCGCGGCTGGCATCGGGGCCGTCTTCTCGTCGATATTGCCGAACTTCACCAACTGGCTGCCGTCCTGGTGGGGCGTCTATGGCTGGTTCTTCGGCGTGGCGATTGCCGGCATCATCTATTACGTGCTGCGCACCGCCGCCGTGGGTGCGGGCGCCAAGATAGCGAAAGCCTGAAAGTGATGCAGTAGGCAGTAGGGGCTAGGGAATACACAAACAGATTCCCTATTCCCTACTGCCAACCATCTCCGCCAATTTGCGCACCGTGTTCCAGTTGCGCGACGTGCCTATGCCCAGGCGCTTGTGATTGGCGGCCGCAAGCAGCCGCGAGCTTGGCCGTTCGCGCGAAAACACAAGCCATATGTCGCCGCCGATCAGGAGCACCTTCTCGTCCTCGGCGGCATAGGCCTGAAGCCCCGACAGGACATCTTCGGCCACAGGCTTGCGCATCACACGCACCGCGACCTGATCCCCGGCTTCCTCCGATTCGGTTGGGAATGGATTGCGCGACGCGAGTTTCTGCCAATCTCCAGCGCCACGGACAATGATGTCGACGTGGCGGTCAAAGGCCGTTTCGAAGGCGGCCTCCAGCCGCTTCTCAAGCGCGGCAGTCGCGGTCCTCTCAGCCTCGAAGACCAGATTTCCCGTCGCCACCAGCGTGCGAACATTCCTCAAGCCGAGGCCTTCCGCCATCGCCTTGAGGTCCGCCATGACGACCCGGCGCCCCTCCCCCAGGATGATGCTGTAGAGGAGCGCGACATAGGTCTGCATGAGAGGCTCCGCCTGGCGGGTGCCTACACTAGGCGAGACTGTTCCACGGCAGCCTCGATGAAGCTGGCGAACAGCGGATGCGGATCGAGCGGCCGGCTCTTCAGCTCAGGGTGATACTGGACGCCGATGAACCAGGGATGGTCGGGATATTCGACCGTCTCCGGCAGCACGCCGTCTGGCGACATGCCGGCAAACACCAGGCCGCAATCCTCCAGCCGCTCCTTGTAGTCGATATTGACCTCGTAGCGGTGGCGGTGGCGTTCGGAAATCTGCGTGTCACCATAGATCTCGGCGATCTTGGAGCCCTTGGCGAGGTCGGCCTGATAGGCGCCGAGACGCATCGTGCCGCCGAGATCGCCGGTTTCCCGCCGCTTCTCAAGCATGTTGCCCTTCAGCCATTCGGTCATCAGGCCGACGACGGGCTCGTTGGTCGGGCCGAACTCGGTCGAGGAGGCATGCTCGACGCCCGCCAGCGACCGCGCCGCCTCGATGCAGGCCATCTGCATGCCGAAGCAGATGCCGAAATACGGCACCTTGCGCTCGCGCGCGAATTTCGCCGCCAGGATCTTGCCTTCGGAGCCGCGTTCGCCAAAGCCGCCGGGAACCAGGATGCCATGCACCTTTTCCAGCCAAGGCGTCGGATCCTCCTTCTCGAAGATCTCCGATTCGATCCAGTCGAGCTTGACCTTGACGTGATTGGCCAGGCCGCCATGCGAAAGCGCTTCGATCAGCGATTTGTAGGCGTCCTTGAGGCCAGTGTATTTCCCGACGATGGCGATGGTCACCTCGCCTTCCGGGCTGTGGATGCGGTCCGACACCTTCTGCCAAGGCTCCATGCGCGGCTTCGGCGCAGGGTCGATGCCAAAGGCGGCCAGCACTTCCGAATCGAGCCCTTCCTTGTGGTAGGCCATCGGCACGTCGTAGATGTGCGGCACGTCGAGCGCCTGGATGACGGCACTTTCCCGGACATTGCAGAACAGCGACAGCTTTCTGCGCTCTTCCTTGGGAATGGGGCGGTCGGCGCGAACCAGAAGGATGTCGGGCGCGATGCCGATGCCGCGCAGTTCCTTGACCGAATGCTGGGTCGGCTTGGTCTTCAGCTCACCCGCCGTCGGAATGTAGGGCATCAAGGTCAGATGCACGTAGACGGCATTGTTGCGCGGCAGGTCGTTGCCGAGCTGACGGATCGCCTCGAGGAACGGCATCGCCTCGATGTCGCCGACCGTGCCGCCGATCTCGCACAGCACGAAATCATAGTCGTCATTGCCGTTGAGGACGAAATTCTTGATCTCGTCGGTGACGTGCGGAATGACCTGCACGGTGGCACCGAGATAGTCGCCGCGCCGCTCGCGCTCGATGATGTTCTTGTAGATGCGGCCGGTGGTGATGTTGTCCTGCTGATTGGCCGAGCGGCCGGTGAAGCGCTCGTAGTGACCAAGGTCAAGATCGGTCTCCGCACCGTCATCGGTGACGAACACCTCGCCATGCTGGTACGGCGACATCGTGCCGGGATCGACATTGAGATACGGGTCGAGTTTTTTGATGCGTGCGCGATAGCCTCGCGCCTGCAGGAGAGCCCCAAGGGCCGCTGCGGCTATGCCTTTTCCAAGTGAGGAAACCACGCCGCCTGTGATGAATACATATCGCGCCATGGGAGTCATCGCTTAACGCGGCTGGATTGATTCCGCCAGAGAAAAAACCACCGCGAAGGTTTTTTCCCAAGAAGGCGTCGGACCATGATCCCGAAGTGTGGAACCCGGTTTTCTCGAACAAACGGTTTTCGTTTGTCCGGGGATCACGACCGGACAGGCTTGTCGTGAGCGAGGCAAAACAAAAGGGCCGGCTGAGCCGGCCCTTTCGGCAGGATGGCGGAAACGTCAGATGATGACGACTTTGGTGCCGACCCTGACGCGGCTGTAGAGATCCATGACGTGCTCGTTGATCATGCGGAAGCAGCCATTGGAAGCGCTGGTTCCGATTGACTGCGGCGCGATGGTGCCGTGGATGCGCAGATGCGTGTCCTTCTTGCCGTCATAGAGGTAGATGGCGCGGGCGCCGAGCGGGTTTTGGCCGCCGCCGGGCATGCCGTCCTTGTACTGCCCGTAGTGCTTGGGCTCGCGCTTCTGCATGTCGAGCGTCGGGATCCAGCGCGGCCATTCCTGCTTGTCGCCCACCGCGACCGTACCCTTGAACTGCAGGCCTTCACGGCCGACCGCGATCGCGTAGCGACGCGCGGTCGAAAACGATTCGACGAGATAGAGCCGGCGCGCGCTGGTGTCGATGACGATGGTGCCCGGCTCATAGCCGGTGAATTCCACGTCCTGCGGCACGAATTCCGGCTTCACCTTGAACGGCTTCTTGGCGTCCTTCTGGGCGAGAGCCCGGTCGAGAGCCCGCGTCTCGGGCAGATAGCTGATCGACGAGCCGGAAGAGGTGCCGCCGAACAGGCCGGCGAACAGGCCGCGGCTCGGCTGCTTCTGGCCGATGACCTCGCTACGAAGCTCACCATTGTTGCCGGTCAGAGCGACATTCATCGCTTCTGCCGGAAGCGGCTCGGCTGACTGGATTGGTGTGATCGGTTCGATCGGCTCGATGACCTTTGTGGTCTTCTTGGCCGGCTTGGCGTCAGCCACTTCGGCCGTTGTAGAAGCGCTCTTTCCCTTCTTAGCCAGGAAGGCCTGCCGTTCGGCGTCGGCCTTGGCCTTGGCCGCCTCGCGCAACGCCAGCTTCCTGGCTTCGAGCGCCTTGGTCTTGGCGTCTTCCTTGTCGGCGGCGATCTTGGCCTCGATTTTCTTGATCTGGGCGAGATCGTCCGGTGTCGGGCTTTTCTTCTTCTTGAGAGCCTTCAACTGCGCCGCATCGCTCTTGACTGCGACGTTGATGGCGTCGGTTTTGTCGACCGACTGATTGGCGGCCAAATTGGCCGGCACGCCGGCGAAAGCCGGGGAACTCAGGCCGAGTACGGCGCAAAGTCCCAGGAAAATGAAGCTGCGAAGCTGCATGGCGAAGATCCGATCGTTCAATGCTTGTTGCCCACGGCGTCGCCCGGCGTCCCCCAAGGACACCGAAAATGCCGCGTGCAATCTATAGTCGAATAAGCGCCGATGCCTCAAGCGTGAGACCACGCTGCTGCCCGTTGAATCTTCGTGATCGCGCAGCATTTGCCGCGACTGTGTTCAAACGATCACAGGTCGCGGTTTGGACCAGATGAGGTTACTGGTTCGGGACCTGCGGTGCCGCGGGCGCCGTGTTGGTGGTGCCGTTGCTTGCCGGCGGCGTTGCACCAGAGGCGGGCGCGGTGGCCGGAGCTGCCGGCGCAGGCGTCGTCGCCGCGCCATTGCCCGACGGCGGCGTCGGGGTGGTGCTGCCGGCCGGTGCCGGGGTCGTCGTGCCAGGCAACTGGTTGAGCACGCCCTTGCCGGCGCCGTCCGAGGTCGCTGGGACGCGATCGAGAATGTCGATCGGCTTTTCGCCGTAGCGGGCAATGATCGACAGGGTCAGCGACGTGACGAAGAAAGCCGCCGCCAGGATGGCCGTTGCCCGGGTCAACGCGTTGGCGGCGCCGCGCGCCGTCATGAAGCCCGATCCGCCTCCAATGCCAAGGCCGCCGCCTTCGGAGCGTTGCAGCAGCACCACGCCGACGAGGGCGAGCACGACCATGAGATGGATGACGATCAGTACGGTTTGCATAGTTTATCCTGGCAAGGCCTTGCCCGGCCGCGGACACGACCGGTGAATTGGAGGCGGCTCAATACAATGCTTTCACGGCATTTCCAAGCCCGTGGCCGGAATATGGGAAGCAACGCGCCCTTTGCAACGAATTTGGACGGGATGAGCCCCATCCTTCGTCGTGAAACTTAGCCTGAAATGCTGCGATAGGCCTCGGCGATACCCAGAAAATCGGCCGCCTTCAGGCTGGCGCCGCCGACCAGCGCGCCATCGACATTCCTGACGCCGAGCAGTTCAACCGCATTGGACGGCTTGACCGAGCCGCCGTAGAGAATGCGCATCTTGGCGGCAGCGGCGCCAAGTTTCTCCGAGAGCTTTTCGCGGATATGCGCATGCGCTTCGGTCACATCGGCCGCGGTCGGCGTCAGGCCCGTGCCGATCGCCCACACCGGCTCATAGGCAATGACGGTGTTGGATGGCGTGGCACTCGGCGGCACCGAGCCGGCGACCTGGCGCGACAGCACGTCGAGCGTGGCGCCCGCTTCACGCTGTTGCTGCGTCTCGCCGATGCAAATGATGGCCACGAGCCCGGCACGCCATGCGGCGGCGGCCTTGGCCTGGACCGTCGCATCGTCCTCGCCGCGTTGTTCGCGGCATTCGGAATGGCCGACTATGACATGGCTCGCGCCGGCGTCCTTCAGCATCTCCGCCGAGATGCAGCCGGTGTAGGCGCCGCTTTCCTTGGTGTGGCAATCCTCGCCGCCGGCATGGACCGGCGTGCGCGACAGAATCTCCGCGGCATGGGAGAGCAGCGTCGCGGGAACGCAGACCAGGGCCTCGGTCTCCGCGTCGAGCCCGCTCATGAAACCGTTGCCGATCATCCTGAGCTCGTTCAGCGAAGCGCTGGTTCCGTTCATTTTCCAGTTGCCGGCGACAAGCGGGCGAATTCCTGGCGTCATGGTCTGCTTCTCCGGGCGATATCAAGCTCTGGCCCTCACTACCAAAATCAGGCCACAAAGCAATCGACAGTGGCCCGGAAGGGCGCTATTGCGCTTGTTTCAGACTCGGCGCATGCGAAAATGCGCATAAATCGGAAGTAACGATGCTTGGTGTATTGAGAAGCGCGGCGGGTACATGGGTCGCGAAGACATTGCTTTCGCTGCTGGTGGTCAGTTTCGCCGCCTGGGGCATCTCCGGGCGGCTGATGGGCGGCTTTGCCGGCCACGATTCGGTGATAATAGCGGGTGGCACCAAGGTATCGATCAACGAATACCGCCTCGCCTATGATCGCCAGCTCGCCGTCATGTCGCAGCAATTCGGTCAGCGCCTCACCCACGAACAGGCAAAGGCGCTCGGCATCGACAACCAGGTCCTGGCTCAGCTTGTCTCCGGCGCCGTTCTCGACGAACAGGCCCGCAAGCTTGGCCTTGGCCTGTCCAAGGACCGGCTGGCCGAGCTGACGCGCGAGGATCCGGCGTTCAAGGGTCCAGGCGGCGAGTTCGACAGGAGAACATTCGAGTACATGCTGCGCCAGGTCGGCATGCGGCCAGAGGATTATCTGAAGAATCGCGCCCAGGTGGCGGTGCGCCAGCAGATCGTCGAGGCGGTCTCGGACGGCCTCAAGGCACCGGACGCTTTCTTCAAGGCCGTCGCGCTCTATCGCGGCGAGGACCGCACCGTTGACTATCTGGTGTTGCCGAAGAAGCTCGTCGAGCCCATCGAGGCACCGAGCGACAGCGTGCTTCAGGCCTATTTCGAGGCCAACAAGAAGACCTACGCCGCACCTGAGTACCGCAAATTCTCCTATGTCCGCCTCGAGCCGGTGGACATCATGGATCCGACTGCCGTCACCGACCAGCAGGTCAATGACGATTACAACAAGAACAAGGCGCGCTACACGACGCCCGAAATGCGCACGATCGAGCAGCTTGTGTTCAAGACACCGGACGCAGCCAAAGCCGCGCTCGATTCGCTCAAGGCCGGCGCCACGTTCGAAAAGCTGGTGACAGCCGAAGGCAAGACCCCGGCCGACACGCTGCTTGGCACGTTGGCCAAGGACAAGATCGCCGACAAGGCGGTTGCAGATGCCGCCTTCGCGCTCAACGCCAACGAAGTCAGCCAGGTCGTTCAGGGCGCTTTCGGTCCGGTGCTGCTGCGCGTCACCGAGATCAAGCCCGAGGTGGTGAAGCCGCTCGCCGAAGTGTCCGACCAGATCCGCAAGGACCTGGCGCTGGGCGAGGCAAGCCGCATCCTTTTGGATGTGCACGACAATTACGAAGATACCCGCGCCTCCGGCAGTTCGCTGGCCGACGCGGCCGCCAAGCTGAAGCTGAAGGACGTCACCATCGATGCCATCGATCGCAGCGGCCTCAGGCCGGACGGCTCCATCGTCAAGGACCTGCCGGAATCTCCTGCACTGATCAAGGCGGTCTTTGATGCCGAACCCAAAACCGAAAACGAAGCGCTGACCACGGCCGACAACGGCTTCATCTTCTATGAAGTCGCCTCGATCACGCCGGCTCGCGACCGCACACTTGACGAGGTCCGCCAGAAAGTCGTCGCCGACTGGACGGCAGCCGAGACCACCAAGCGCCTTGCCGCCAAGGCGAGCGAGCTCGACAAGCGGCTCAAGGCTGGTGCCACGCTCGATGTCATCGCCGGCGATCTCAAACTGGAGAAGCAGACCAAGCGCGGCCTGAGGCGCGAAGCCGACGATGCCGATTTCGGCAAGGAAGGCGCTGCCGTGATGTTCGGCGTCGGCGAAGGCGGCACCGGCTTGATCCCCTCGCCCACCGGCGACGGGCAGATCCTGTTCAAGGTCGCCGAAGTGTTCGAGCCCGCCGGAGCCGATGCCAGCTCGGTGCCGGAGGATGCGCAAAAATCCTTCACTTCCGGCATGTCGGACGATCTGCTCGACCAGTTGGTGGCGCAGTTGCAGACGCAGTATGACGTCCGCATCGACCAGGCCGCCGTTGCCCAAGCCTCGACAAGATGAGCGCGCTGAAAACCCATATCGCCAAGGTGGCGGCCGGCACCGCGCTTTCCTTTGAGGAAGCGCGCGAGGCCTTCGACATCATCATGTCAGGCGACGCGACCCCCGGGCAGATCGGCGGCTTCCTGATGGCGCTGCGCGTACGCGGTGAGACGGTCAGCGAGATTTCGGGCGCTGTCGCCACGATGCGGGCCAAGATGCTGCGCGTCGAGGCGCCCGTGGGTGCCATCGATATCGTCGGCACGGGCGGCGACAATTCCCACAGCGTCAACATTTCGACGGGCTCGGCCTTCGTTATCGCCGCCGCCGGCGTGCCGGTCGCCAAACACGGCAATCGCGGCCTGTCCTCGCTGACCGGCGCGGCCGATGTCCTGATCGCGCTTGGGGTCAAGATAGACATTCCGCCGGAGACGATCGGCCGTTGCATCCATGAAGCTGGCGTCGGCTTCATGTTCGCGCCCGCGCACCACCCGGCCATGAAGCATGTCGGCCCGACCCGCGTCGAGCTCGGCACCCGTACCATCTTCAACCTGCTCGGCCCCCTCTCCAATCCGGCTGGCGTCGTCAGGCAGATGGTCGGTGTGTTCCTGCCGGAATGGATCATGCCGGTGGCCGAGACATTGAAGGCGCTGGGCACCGAGCATGCCTGGGTCGTTCATGGCGACGGCTATGACGAAATCACCACCACCGGCGAGACGCAGGTGGCGGAACTGATCGGCGGTGAGATCCACAGCTTCACACTGACCCCGGAAGAGGTTGGACTGAAGCGCCACACCAAGGACGAGCTGCGCGGCGGTGACGCCGCCTACAATGCCAAGGCCTTGCGCGACATGCTGGGTGGTGCTGCCGGCGCCTATCGTGACACCGTGCTGATGAATGCCGGCGCCGGGCTGGTAATCGCGGGCAAGGCGACGACGCTCGCCGACGGCATCGCGCTCGCGGCACAAGCCATCGACAGCGGCCGGGCGCTGCAGGTGCTCGATCGTTTGGTCGAAATTTCGAACGGGTGAACCGTGTCTGACATTTTGCGCAAGATCGAGGCCTACAAGCGCGACGAGATCGCCGCCGCCAAGGCACTGAAACCGCTGGCCGAGATCAAGGCGCGGGCGAAGGACGCCGACGCACCACGCGGCTTTCTTGCAGCACTTGAGGCGAAGCGCGGATCGGGTCGCTTCGCCCTGATCGCCGAAATCAAGAAGGCGAGCCCTTCCAAAGGGCTGATTCGTGCCGATTTCGATCCGCCGGCACTGGCGCAGGCCTATGAGAAGGGCGGCGCCGCCTGTCTTTCGGTGTTGACCGATGCACCGTCCTTCCAGGGCGCGCCGGAATTCCTCACCAAGGCGCGGGCAGCTGTCGCCCTGCCCGCTCTGCGCAAGGATTTCCTGTTCGACCCCTACCAGGTTTATGAAGCACGCGCCTGGGGCGCGGATGCCATCCTGATCATCATGGCCAGCGTCGACGATGCCTTGGCGAGCGAATTGGAAGCGGCCGCATTCGAACTCGGCATGGATGCGCTGATCGAGGTGCATGATGAAGCCGAGACGATGCGCGCGCTAAAACTGTCGTCGCGGCTGATCGGCATAAACAACCGCAATCTGAGAACGTTCGAGACCAGCCTCGAAACCTCCGAGCGGCTGGCAACGATGGTGCCGACCGACCGCTTGCTGGTCAGTGAGAGCGGTATCTTCACACATGACGATTGCCTCCGGCTGCAGAAGAAGGACATCGGCACCTTCCTTGTCGGCGAGAGCCTGATGCGGCAACAGGACGTCACCGCCGCCACCCGCCTTCTGCTGACGGGCAAGGCGCTGGATGCATCGGCCCGAAAATCGGAATCGATTTTCGGAGAGCACGATGCATAGATTCAAAGTGATAGAGCGTACTTTGTGCGTCCGAATGGACGCACGTCGCTCTATGGCCGTCTGACGATGACATCGGCCCTCACCCATCTCGGCGCACAGGGCGAGGCCAATATGGTCGATGTCGGCGACAAGGAAGAAACGACGCGCACGGCGATCGCCGAAGGGTTCGTCTCGATGCAGCCCGCGACGCTTAAGACCATCCTCGCCGGCAACGCCAAGAAGGGCGATGTGCTGGGCACCGCCCGCATCGCCGGCATCATGGCGGCGAAGAAGACGCATGAGCTGATCCCCCTCTGCCATCCACTGCTCCTGACCAAGGTTTCCGTCGACATCGAGCCCGACCACGCGCTGCCCGGCCTGAAAGTCACCGCGCTGGCGCGTGTCACCGGCAAGACCGGCGTCGAGATGGAAGCGCTGACCGCCGCATCGGTCGCCTGCCTGACCATCTACGACATGGCAAAGGCCGTGGACCGCGCCATGGTCATTTCCGGCATCAAGCTGGTGGAAAAGACCGGCGGCAAGTCCGGCGACTACAAGGCTGGCGCCTGATGGCGCTGGTTCCGGTGGCCGAGGCGCTTGAGCGCCTGCTGGATGGTGCAGCCCCCCTGGCCAGCGAAAGCGTTTCTCTGTTCGACGCGGTCGATCGGGTGCTGGCGGAACAGGTCGCGGCACTTCGCACTCAGCCGCCCTTCAACGCTTCGGCCATGGATGGTTACGCGGTGCGCGCGGCCGAAGTGGCGTCCGTGCCATCGAAACTTTCGGTGATCGGCATGGCACCGGCCGGGCGCGGTTTTGAGGGCACCGTCGGCGAGCGCCAGGCCGTGCGTATCTTCACCGGTGCGCCGCTGCCTGAAGGTGCCGACACCATCGTCATCCAGGAAAACGTGAGGGATCTCGGCGGCGGTGAGATCGAAGTGATCGAGCCCACTGCGGAATGGCGCAACATACGCCGCATCGGCCTCGACTTTTCCAAGGGCGACGTCCTGCTGGAAAAAGGTCGTTTGCTCGATGCGGCGGCACTCTCGCTGGCGGCATCGGCCAACCATCCCAAAGTGAGTTTGGTAAGGCGGCCGATGGTCGCCATCATCGCCACAGGCGACGAGCTGGTGCCGCCCGGCAGCGATCTCGGGCCGGACCAG
Source organism: Mesorhizobium sp. 131-3-5 (assembly GCF_016756575.1). Classification (NCBI taxonomy): domain Bacteria; kingdom Pseudomonadati; phylum Pseudomonadota; class Alphaproteobacteria; order Hyphomicrobiales; family Phyllobacteriaceae; genus Mesorhizobium; species Mesorhizobium sp. 131-3-5. Next base: position 4,283,791 of record NZ_AP023254.1, on the reverse strand, counting down.
ATCATCTCTTCCAACGCCTATGGCGTCGCGGCTGCCGCGCAATCGGTCGGCGCCCGCGCGCTCGATCTCGGCATTGCCGCCGACCGCAAGGATGCCATCGCAGCGTTGGTCAAAAAGGCGGTCGCGGCCGGTGCGGATGTCATCGTCACGCTTGGCGGCGCCTCGGTTGGCGACCATGACCTGATCCATGACGTGCTGACCGGCGAAGGCATGACGCTCGGATTCTGGAAGATCGCCATGCGCCCCGGCAAGCCGCTGATGTTCGGACGCCTCGGCGACATCAGGTGCATCGGCCTGCCCGGCAATCCGGTGGCAAGCCTGGTCTGCTCGCAATTGTTCCTCAAGCCGCTTCTGGCGAGGCTAGGCGGCCGTGATCATCGTCAGGACATCCGTTCGGCCCGACTGGGCGCCGCAATGCCGGCCAATGACCTGCGCCAAGACTATGTGCGGTCGGTGGTCAGGGAGGACGATGGCGGGCTCGTGGCGACGCCGTTCAGCATCCAGGACTCGTCCATGCTGAGGATGCTGGCCGACGCCAATGGACTGATCGTGCGGGCGCCATTTGCCCCTGCATCCGCTGCCGGGGATTCTTGCAGCGTGCTGATGCTGCGCTGAAGGATTATCCCATAATTAACTGATAACAGGACAAAAACGATCTCCCCTATTCCGAGATCAAGGTTCGCGTCAGCGCATGCGCCGGATCGGCGAGGCCATCGACAATGTCGTAGTGATGCCGGTCGGGCTCGACCACGCAGATGGTGGTGGCGCCAAGACCGGTCCAGATATTGGCCAGCAGCGCATTCTGGCGCAGGAACTCGGAACGCTCGCCACCGCCGGCCCAGCAGGTGATGCGGGTGCCATCCAAGGGCCGCAACAGGGCGGGGCTCTCGGCCTGCGCTTCGGCTTCGTCGATTGCCAAAGCGCCATTCATGCCGGTGCGCATGAGCGGACGAAGGTCGTGCAGGCCCGAGATCGAAACGACATGGCGGATGCGCTTTGCCACATCGGCCGCCAGAGGCGTCGATGTGGTCACCATTCGGCTGGCGAGATGTCCGCCGGCCGAATGTCCGGTCAGCATCAACGGTCCGTCGACCATTGCCGCCACTTTTTCGATCGCCGCGCCGACTTCACGGACGATGCCCGCGATGCGTATGTCCGGGCACTGCGTGTAGGACGGCATCGCCACGGCAAAGCCGCTGCTGACCGCGCCCTTGGCCAGATGCGACCAGTCGCTCTTGTCGGACTCCAGCCAATAACCGCCATGGATGAACACGATGAGCCCCTGGGGCGCGGCCTCGGGAAGGAAAAGATCGAAGCGATTTCGCGGCCGCTCGCCATAGGCGATGTCCAGCCGTGCCCGGCCTTCTGCCGCCAGCGCGTTCCGGAAGGCTTGCGCCGGTTCCGCCCACGCTGCCGGCCAACGGTCGCTGCCGGCGATGTTCGCGCCATTGGCGTAGGCGTTGTTCCAATCGGCAATGCGATGTCTAGGCATCGGCACCCTCCCCCAAAAACGCATGCGTTTGACGCTAGCAATGGCCGCCACCATGCCATGCGTCAATGCTTCAGGGCAAAAACATTTTAGGCTTGAAACAAATTTCGACTGGTGCGATCCTGCCCCGAGAACAGTCGACAATGGGAGGTCCGCTGTGCTGTCCAAACCTGCGAATGTCCACCCTTCCGGTGGCGTCGCCGAAACAGGTGTAACTGGCGACACAAAGCCTCTCGCGAAAAGACGGGAACTTCAGATCCACGACCTCGGACAGATGCTTCGCGCACTGGCCAGGCAGCAAATGGGATGGCGGCGACATGCTTGGGCCTTCAGCGCATATCGACACGTTCACGCGCGAACATCTGCCGCCGCCGGATCAGTGGCCGGACTTCCTGCTCGACGGCTTCGACTATCCCGAACGCCTTAACGCCGGCGTCGAATTGACCGACAGGCTGGTCGAGAAGGGTCTTGGCGATCACACCGCCCTGATCGGCAATGGCCGCCGCCGCACCTACAAGGAACTGTCTGACTGGACGAACAGGCTGGCCCACGCGCTGGTCGAGAATTATGGCGTCAAGCCGGGCAACCGGGTGCTGATCCGCTCCGCCAACAACCCCGCAATGGTTGCTTGCTGGCTGGCCGCCACCAAGGTCGGCGCGGTGGTCGTCAACACCATGCCGATGCTGCGCGCCGGCGAACTTACCAAGATCGTCGACAAGGCGGAGATCACCACCGCGCTTTGCGACACCAGGCTGATGGACGAGATGACCGCCTGCGCCAAGGACAGCGCCTTCCTGAAGCAGGTGATCGGTTTCGACGGCACCGCCAACCACGATGCCGAGCTCGACCGCGCCGCGCTCGACAAGCCGGTCACCTTCACCGCCGTCAACACCGGCCGCGACGATGTCGCCCTGCTCGGCTTCACTTCCGGCACGACGGGCGTGCCGAAGGCCACGATGCACTTCCACCGCGATCTCCTGATCATCGCTGATGCCTATGCGCGCGAAATCCTCCAGGTCACGCCGGACGACATCTTTGTCGGCTCGCCGCCGCTCGCCTTCACCTTCGGCCTTGGCGGCCTTGCCATCTTCCCTCTGCGCTTTGGAGCGGCGGCGACGCTGCTGGAACAGGCGACGCCGCCCAACATGATCCACATCATCGAGACCTACAAAGCGACCATTTCCTTCACGGCGCCTACCGCCTACCGCGCCATGCTGAAGGCCATGGATGAAGGTGCCGATTTGTCATCGCTGCGTGTCGCCGTATCGGCCGGCGAGACCTTGCCGGCTCCGGTCTTCGAGGAATGGACCGAGAAGACCGGCAAGCCGATCCTCGACGGCATCGGCGCCACCGAAATGCTGCACATCTTCATCTCCAACCGTTTTGGCGACATGAAGCCTGCATCCACCGGCAAGCCGGTGGGCGGCTATGAAGCGCGTATCGTCGACGACGCGATGCAAGAGGTGCCACGCGGCGAGACCGGACGGCTGGCGGTGCGCGGACCAACCGGCTGCCGCTACATGGCCGACGACAGGCAGAAGGAGTATGTGCGCGACGGCTGGAACCTCACCGGCGACACCTTTTCCCAGGACGAGGACGGTTTCTTCCACTTCGCCGCGCGTTCCGACGATATGATCGTCAGCGCCGGCTACAATATCGCCGGACCAGAGGTCGAAGCGGCACTGCTGTCGCATCCCGATGTCGCCGAATGCGCGGTCATAGGCGCCGATGACGGCGAACGCGGTCAGATCGTCGAGGCGCATGTCGTGCTGGTGCAAGGCGTGGCGCCCGATGCGTTGACCGTCAAGCGCCTGCAGGACCACGTCAAGGCAACGATAGCGCCCTACAAATATCCGCGCTCGGTCAAATTCATCGCCGCCCTGCCCAAGACCCAGACCGGCAAGATCCAGCGCTTCCGGCTGCGTACGGAGAAAATCAATTGAGCGAGCCCTACGATCCGGCCTCCGAAGGCGCGCAGATGTCGTTCAAGGAGCGCATGTCCTACAGCGACTATCTGCATCTGGAAAAAGTGCTCGACGCACAGACGCCGCTGTCGTCGGCGCATGACGAGATGCTGTTCATCATCCAGCACCAGACCTCGGAGCTCTGGATGAAACTTGCTTTGCACGAGATTGGCGCCGCCATACGCTCCATTCGCGCCGACCGCCTCGAGCCGAGCTTCAAGATGCTGTCGCGCGTCGCCCGGATTTTCGAGCAGTTGAACAACGCCTGGGACGTGCTGCGCACGATGACTCCAAGCGAATACACCGAGTTCCGCGACGCGCTCGGCCAATCCTCTGGCTTCCAGTCCTGGCAATACCGCGCCATCGAGTTCATGGCTGGCAACCGCAACCTAGCAATGCTCGGACCTCACAAGCACCGGCCGGACCTCACCGGCAAGCTGGAGGCCATCCTGGCCGAGCCATCGCTTTACGACGAAGCGCTGCTGCTTCTGGCGCGCAACGGGTTCGACATCGGCGCCGATGCCAAGCGCACCGACTGGCGTGAGACCCGCACCGAGAACGAAGAGGTCATGGTCGCCTGGCAGACCGTCTACCGCGATCCGCAGCGCTACTGGATGTTCTATGAGCTGGCCGAGAAGCTGGTCGATTTCGAGGACTATTTCCGCCGCTGGCGCTTCAACCATGTCACCACGGTCGAGCGCATCATCGGCCTGAAGCGCGGCACCGGCGGCACCTCAGGTGCGTCCTATCTCAAGAAGATGCTCGAGGTCGTGCTGTTTCCGGAACTGTGGACGGTCCGCACGCGGCTCTGAGGTCTCAAGTCACCGCCGTCTTGACCGCGAAACGCGCTTCCTGCCAGGCGCCGGTGCGCAGGATGTCCTCGAGCACCTCGACCGCCTGCCAGACGTCCTTGTAGCCGACATAGAGCGGCGTGAAGCCGAAGCGGATGGTCGACGGCGCGCGGAAATCGCCGATCACACCGCGCTCGATCAAGGCCCGCATCACCTGGTAGCCATGCGGGTGGAGGAACGACACCTGGCTGCCGCGCGCATTGCCGTCGCGCGGACCTTCGAGTTCGAGGCCGTAGGCGCCGCATCTGGCCTCGACGAGCTGGATGAACAGGTCGGTGAGCGCGATGCTCTTCTTGCGCACCGCCGCCATGTCGACATCGTCCCAGATATCGAGCGCCCCTTTCAGCGCCCGCATCGACAGCACCGGCTGCGTGCCGCACAGGAACCGGCGGATGCCGCTGCCGGCCGCATAACTTTGTTCAAAAGCGAAGGGCCGTGCATGGCCCCACCAACCGCTCAGCGGCTGATGGACGTCGTCGTGGTGGCGCTTCGCTGCATAGATGAACGCCGGCGCACCCGGACCGCCATTGAGATATTTGTAGGTGCAGCCAATGGCGAAATCGGCGTTCGCAGCATCGAGTTCGACCGGCAACGCGCCGGCCGTATGGCAGAGATCCCAGACGATCAGCGCACCGACCTGATGGGCCTTGCACGTCAGCGCGGCCATGTCGCGCAATTGTCCGGTTTTGTAATTGACGTGGTTGACCAGGATGACCGCGACGCGCTCATCGATCAGCTCCTCGATGGTGGGCGCGTCGACGCCTTCGAGCCGCAGCACCGTGCCCGGCCGCGTCGAGGCCACGCCTTCGGCCATGTAGAGATCGGTCGGGAAACTGTCGCCCTCAGCGACGATGACCGAGCGGTTCGGCCGAATGCCAAGGGCTGCATGCAGCACCTTGTAGATGTTGATCGAGGTCGTGTCGCAGACCACCGTCTGGCCGGCCTCGGCGCCGATCAGACGTCCGAGTTGGTCGCCGAGCGCGACCGGCATGTCGAACCAGCCGGCGGTGTTCCAGGCGCGGATGAGATCCTGCGCCCATTCCTGCGTCGCCGCCTTTTGCAGCTCGTTGAAGACGGCGGGCGCCGCGGCACCCAGCGAGTTGCCGTCGAGGTAGATCACACCTTCCGGCAAAATGAAGCGGTCGCGCATGGCACGCAGCGGATCCGCCGCATCCATGGCTTCGACTGCGGCGAGATCGATCGTTGCACGCATGATGTGTGACATTCCCTGGTTATTCACGGATCGCTTCGCGCGCGGGCGCTGGTCCCCGGCTGCGCTTGAGGCTCGGCAGAGCAAGCATGGCGAGCACGAACAGGCCCGTGGCAAGCTTCAGGTCGGGAGGCGGCATGCCGGCGGCAAGGCAGAACGACACCAGCTGGTAGTAGATGATCGCGCCGGCAAAGGGCGCCAGCAGCTGGCGCGAGACCGTCTGCTTGCCAACGACCGCCTCGCCGATCATCAGCGCGGCAAGGCCGTTGATGAGGATGCCCAGCCCCATATTGACGTCGGCAAATCCCTGCGACTGCACCATCAACGCGCCGCTCGAGGCCGAAAACGCGCTTGCCAGCCCGACACCGCCTATGGTCGCCGCCCAGACATTGATGCCCTGCGCCTCGGCCATGTCGGGATTGGCGCCGACGGCGCGCACGGCGGTCCCCTTCTCGGTTCTGAAGAACATGTAGAGCGCCGCAAAGGCGATGAGCGCGAGAAGGCCGGCGACGACGATCTTGCTGGCCGGAAAACCCGGCCGCGCGAACGGCACCCAGTCGAACACGGTGGGCGAGCCGAAAACCGAAAGGTTAGACTTGCCCATGATGCGCAGGTTGATGCTGTAGAGCATCGTCATCATCAGGATGCCCGCCAGCAGCGTGTGGATGCGGAAGCGCAGATGGATGAAGGCGGTGCAGCAACCCGCCGCGAAGCCCGCCACAAATGCGACGACGATGCAGGTCAGCGGCGATACCCCGGCAGCCAGCAGCACGCCGCAGACGCAGCCGCCCAGCGGAAAGGCGCCTTCGCTAGTGAGATCGGGAAAGTTCAGCATGCGGAACGGGATCATGATGCCGAGCACGACAAAGGCCAGGATCAGGCTCTGCGCCAGGGTCACCGGCATGATCGCGACAAAGCTCGTCAGAACGTCCGGAATAAAGCCCATGGTGATCAGCTCGCCAGCAACATGCGGTCGGTCTTGATGGAAAAATGGCCGATCAGATCGATAACCGTGACCCTCGCCTTCTCCTCGCCGGAGACCTCCAGCAGGACCCGGCCCGCGTCGAGCATGATCACCCGGCTGCCATAGTCGACGGCGTGCTGCATGTTGTGGGTCACCATCAGCGTGGTCAGCTTCAGCGCGTTGACGGCACGCACCGTCGCCTGCATGACGATCTCGGCCGTGCGCGGGTCGAGTGCCGCGGTATGCTCGTCGAGCAGCAGCAGGTCCGGCGATCCGCCGACTGCCATGATCAGCGACAGCGACTGCCGCTGCCCGCCCGAGAGCAGGTCGACACGGGTGTCGAGACGATTTTCGAGGCCGAGGCCCAATATCGACAGGCGCTCCTTGTAGGACGCGAGCCGCGTGGCGTTTAGCCCTTGCCGCAGCGTGCGTTTTTGGCTGCGCAGATCGGCCAGCAGCATGTTCTCCGCCACGGTCATGCTGGCGGCGGTGCCACGCATCGGATCCTGGAAGACGCGCGCCAATCGTGTGGCGCGCTTGTGCACCGGCATGGCTGTCACGTCGGCGCCGTTGATCAGGATCTTGCCGGAATCCAGGACGAGGGCTCCGGAAATAGCGTTGAGCATGCTGCTCTTGCCGGCCCCGTTGGAGCCGATGACGATGCCGAACTCGCCGGTGGCCAATGACAGGCTGAGGCCGTCGAGCGCGACCTTCTCGTCGGCCTGCCCCTTGTAGAATACTTTGCGCGCGGATCGGATATCGAGCATCGTTCCTCCCTGGCCGGAAGGGCGACGGCGCCAACGCCATCGCCCCTTGCAGCCCGATATCAGTCGACGATGCAGCCGCAATCGGCCATCGAAGCCGGTATCTCGATGCCGAACGCGGCCATCGCCTTGCGGGAAATCGTTGCCATGTGATCCTTGTAGGCCGGGCGCGACGGCGCGATCGTCTTGGGATCCTTGCCCTTGAGGATTTCGGCGGCGATGTTGCCGGCGTTCATGCCGACCTGCGTGTAATTGACCGCGAAGCTCGCCGGCACGGTGCCGTTGCGGACCGCGCTGTCATCAGAGTTGACGACCGGGATACCGGCCTGGCGTGCGGCCGCGGAGACAGCGGCGATTGCAGGCTGGATCAGGTTCGAGGCCGGACCGTAGATCACGTCAGCCTTGCCGGCGAGCGAAGCGATGCGTTGCTGGATGTCATTGACGTTGTCGATGCCGACTTCCACGACCTCGAAACCGGCCGCCGGCGCCGCCGCCTTGATCTTTTCTATCAGGGCAACGTCATTGGCCTCGCCTGGATTGTAAGGCACCCCGAAGCGCTTGGCGTTCGGCAGCAGCTTCTTGGTGAAGGCCATCACCGCGGCGACATCCTGCAGATCGCTGGCGCCGGTCATGCCTTCGTCTCCGGCGTCCCACGACGGCACCAGCTTGGCCGCCACCGGATCGGTGACAGCGGCAAAGACGATCGGAATGCCGGAACCGGCGAGCGCCTTCTTGGCGATCTGCGATACCGGCGTGGTGATGGTGTAGATCAGCTTGGGCTGCTCCGCCTGCAGCTTGGCAATCATCTGCGGCACCAGCGATGCATCGAAGTTGGTATGGCTTTCGGTGTAGACGACGTCCTTGCCCTCGACAAAACCGTTGTCCGTCAATGCCTTCTTGAAGCCGGCTATGGCGGCATTGAGCTGCGGATGCTCGCCGAAATTAGCGATGCCGATGCGTATCTGATCGGCCGCGGCGCTGCCTGCGCTGACCATTAATGCGCCTGCCAGGGCCAATCCCGACAGCCAAGCGGACTTCGACTTCAACATCATTTCCTCCCAGATTTGATCAGCGCCGCCCACAGGACGGCAACTGCGGCGATCATGGTCAGTCGCCCGCCGTGTGTCAAACATTATATATAATTCTTGCCATACCTCCGCTTCATATATAATTTTCGCAAGCCGATGACGGACGGATGGCGATGCAGGATCAGAACAATTCCACGAAGACCGAGGCGGCCTATCAGCTGCTGCGGCGCGATATCCTGACCACCCGCCTCATGCCGGGCGCGCCGCTCAAGCTGAGCGCGCTGCGCAGCACATACGGCGTCGGCTGGACGCCGCTGCGTGAAGCCTTGTCCCGACTTGAAGCCGAGCGCCTGGTCACCGCCATCAGCAATCGCGGCTTTGCCGTCGCTCCCGTGTCGCGCGCCGAGCTCGAGGACCTGGCGCGCGCAAGGATGGTTGTCGAAATGCCGCTGTTCCTGGAATCGATCGCGAACGGCGGCAGGGAATGGGAGGACGCGGTCGTCACCGCTCATTACCGGCTCTCCCGCTGCAAGACCGCGGTCGAAGACCCTTCCGATGCGGCCGTCGACAAATGGGACGAGAGCCACGAGGCCTTCCATGCGGCGTTGCTGAGCGCGGCGACGTCGAACTGGCTGTTGCGCTTTCGCTCGACGATCGCCGATCAGCTGTGTCGGCATCATCGGTTTCTCGGCCTGGCGCCGACATTGCGGGCGGCGGCCGGCCTCAAGGACGGCTATGGCGAGGCTATGGACGCGCTGCGCGAAGCGATCGCCATCGAGCATCACACCGCAATCATGGAAGCGGCGCTCGATCGCGACGTCGAGCGGGCAAAGGCGCTGATGACGGCGCATATCGGCTACACGCTGCATGTCTATGTCCACAGCGAAGACAACGGCGCCAACACCTACACCGCGCGCGCCGGCAGCCTGAAAGCGGTTTCCGGATGACGTCGCCGCGGCGTCCAGATCCACGCGGCCGTGGCCGGCCTGAACCCGCGACCGTTGGCATTTTGATTTCGTTTCGTTCCGCCGGAAATGGATCGATACACCGTACAAATCCGCTCTGTGGACGCCTCTCAAACGCCTGATGCCAAACCGCATCCAGGGGTAGGCCACAGGCCATTAACCAAAATGATTTCAATGAACCTGCGGGGGAGCGGAAGCGGTCGAGCGCGGCCCGCTGCCGGGGCCAAATAATTTCAGACGCGTTAACAAATTCATTAAACTTTAAACAGTTGCGGAACACAACTGGAACAGATAGTGTTTGTTCTGGGTTTGTTTTTCGATTCTGATTCACACCCGTCGTTCAATGCCTTGGGGGCCGCCATGCTGACACGCAAGCAACATGAACTGCTGATGTTCATTCATGAACGGCTCAAGGAAAGCGGCATTCCGCCTTCCTTCGACGAGATGAAGGAAGCGCTCGATCTTGCCTCCAAGTCAGGCATTCATCGCCTGATCACGGCACTGGAGGAACGCGGCTTCATTCGCCGGCTGCCCAACCGGGCGCGGGCGCTGGAAGTGCTGCGGCTGCCGGATTCGATCGCACCCGGCCTCAACGCGGCAAAGAAATTCTCGCCAAGCGTCATCCAGGGCAGCCTCGGCCAGGGTGGTCTTGGCCGCCAGATCAAGCCGGCGGCATCGCGCTTGCCCGCGGCCGGCAATAATGACGATGCGGTTTCCGCCGTGTCGATCCCGGTGATGGGTCGCATCGCCGCTGGTGTGCCGATCGATGCCATCCAGCATCAGACACATTCGATCTCGGTACCGCCGGACATGATCATGGGTGGCGAGCATTATGCACTTGAGGTCAAGGGCGACTCGATGATCGACGCCGGCATCTTCGACGGCGACACGGTCATCATCCGCAACGCCGACACGGCGAGCCCGGGCGAGATCGTCGTGGCGTTGGTCGACGAGGAGGAAGCAACCCTGAAACGGTTCCGCCGCAAGGGCGCCTCGATCGCCCTTGAAGCCGCCAACCCGGCCTACGAGACGCGCATTTTCGGGCCAGACAGGGTCAAGGTGCAAGGCAAGCTTGTCGGGTTGATCCGGCGCTACTGAGCAGGAACGGCCGGCTTTTCGGGTTTTTGATAGGGCGGCAGCCCCCTCGCCTCGCGCGAAAATTTTCGCTGCTCGTGCCAGGGCCGATATGGCCCGTCCACCGCGAAGCTGATGATTGGCGGACCTGTCGCCGATTGGCGGTCGAAGAAGACGGCGGCACTGCCCTTGCGGGCAAGTTGCCGTTTGGTGACGACAACAACCAGCGGATTGTGGCAGGAATCATAGCCGGTTGCGTCATTGACGACGATCAAATCGGCGAAGCCGCAAGCCTTCCAGGTGTCCTTGCGGTCTTCGACATGCGCGATGATCGCCCCTGACGGATGCCGGGCAAGACAGACGCCATCCGTGCAATAAAACGGCGCTCCCGGCGGCAGATTGGCGGCATCGGCAATGTCGAATTGCCAGTCCGCCTTGTCGAACATCTCCGGCACGACGATGGTTTCGGACACCAGCGCGCGTTTCCAATTGTCGACGGTGAACTCGTTCGGGCGAGCCCGGCTGACCGCGAGTTCTCCACCGCCGATCGGCAGCGCCACCAAACGCGCATCTTCGGAAATCAGCACATCCGGGGCGCGCGTATCCGATACTGTCAGCAGGCCGGCAAGCGCGAATGGCACTGCCGCGAGCCGCAGCCAGGTCGTCGCCATCGTCGCGATGATCAGGGCGATGGTCACCAGCAGCACGGATTGCTGCGAAATCAGCCCGACCGCATCGACCGGGGAGCGCTCCGATATCCACGCCGATATGGCGATCATTGCGGTCAGGCCCTTGCCCATCACGTAAAGGAAGGGACCGTCGGCACCAAAGGGCATCGCAAGCGAACTGAGAACAGCGAAAGGCATGACAATCAGTGACACGATCGGCATGACGGCCAGATTGGCGAACAGGCTGAGCGGCGACACACGCTGGAAATGCCAGATGGCAAACAGCGCCGTGGCGCAGCCGGCGATGATGGATGTCATCGCCAACCCACCCGTCGCCAGCAGGAATTTTCGCGTGAGAAAACCCGGCAGGGATCGCTTTGGCGGTGGCGGTCTTGCCTTTCCCGCATGGTGATCCGCCCAGCCGGCATAAGCCCCGACCAGCGCCGCGGTCGCGGCGAACGACATCTGGAAGCTTGGGCCGACTACCTCATGCGGCGACACCACAATGACGGCGATCGCCGAGATCGCAAGATTGCGCATGGTCAGCGCCGCGCGATCGAACAGCACGGCAATCAGCATCACCGCCAGCATGATGAAGCTGCGTTCGGCCGCGACGACGACGCCGGAAATGACGAGATAGGCGGCGATCGAGAAAAGGGCCGCGGCGGCCGCATATTTCTTCACCGGCCGACGCGCGGAAAAGTCCGGAAACAGCGCGAAGGCGCCGCGCAGCAGCCCCATGATGGTACCGGCGACGAGCGCCATATGCAGTCCGGAAATGGAGATGATGTGATAGATGCCGGTGCGTCGCATCGCCTCGTTGATTTCATCGGGAATGCCGGCCCGCACGCCGACGATCAGCGCCGCCGCGATCTCACCCTCGGCACCGCCAACCGTGGCCCTGATGTGGTCGGCAATGGCTTCACGGGCATTTTCTATCCCCGAGAAAAGGCGGGCCGTGAGCGGCACCTCGTCGTCCGTGGCTGAGACAAGCTTTGGGTTGCCGAGAAAGAATCCGCTGCCGCCAATGCCGGCAAAATAGCTGTCGAAGGAGAAATCGTAACTGTCCGGCCGCACCGGACCGGTCGGCGGCAACAGTTTAGCATAGCCGGTGACCAGGGAGCCGGCGGTCATTTCCGCCGGGATATCTCGCGCCGAAAGCCTGACCCTTTCCGGCGCATAGCGCAGTTTCGGCCGGGCGGTCGACGTCACGTCGATGGTCAGCCGGATGCGGCCGGTCTCCATCCGGTCGAGCGAAACGACACGGCCGGTGACTTGCGTCGAGATTTCCGAACCCAGCATCTGGGTGCCCGCCCGCCATGTCTCGACCTTGGCGACAAGCAGGCCAAGCGCGCACAACAATGCCGCCGTGAAGCCCAGATGGGTTTTGGGCCAGGAGCGCGAAACAAGCGCACAGACCGCCATCAGCACGACGACCGCGACAGGCTTTGCAAAATCAGGCTCCGTCGCGAGCGAATAATAGCCGATGGCTCCAGCGGCCAGACAAACCGGCACCAGCAGGAAGGCGATGCCCCGGTCAAGCTCGAGCTCCGCTGCCGTCGCCGCACTATGGCGTAGGCGAGGCCAGGAAACCCGGGCGAGTCGCCGCCGGACACGCACAATCCGGCCTGAAGCAGGCGGCGGAAGTGTCGCCGGCATATCCGCCTGCGGCGGCTGGCTGCCGGGTGCAGGCATAAGGGGCGATGGCAGTGGGTTCGCAAGGGGAGATGCAAACATCGACCGTTCGCTGACGCCAACACCAGCGTCCTCGCCCTGATCCGAGCCCCAGCCTCGTCCAGCCATCGGGTCCTGCCCCTTGCACGCCTGACGCCCTATGCTACATGAACGCGCGACGCGCGAAAGTCCGCGCGGCCGCACCCCGCTTCAGATGGTTTCCGAGAGTTTCATGTCCGACAAGGTCGTCACCCGTTTTGCCCCCTCGCCCACCGGCTATCTGCACATCGGCGGCGCGCGCACGGCTCTGTTCAACTGGCTCTATGCCAAACACACCGGCGGCACGATGCTGCTGCGCATCGAGGACACCGATCGCGAGCGTTCGACCGCGGCCGCGACAGCTGCCATCCTCGACGGCCTCTCCTGGCTCGGCTTGACCTGGGACGGCGACGCGGTCTCGCAGTTCGAGCGCGCGCCGCGCCACCGCGAGGTCGCGGAGGAACTCGTGCGTCTGGGCAAGGCCTATTACAGCTACGAGACGCCGGCCGAGCTGGAGGCGATGCGCGAGGCAGCACGGGCTAAGGGCCTGCCGCCGCGCTACAACGGCCAGTGGCGCGACCGCGCCCCCTCTGAGGCGCCTGCGGGCGTCAAGGGCGCCATCCGCATCAAGGCGCAGACCGAAGGCGAGACGATCGTCCATGACCGCGTCCAGGGCGCGGTGCGCTTCCCCAACAAGGATCTCGACGATTTCATCATCCTGCGTTCGGACGGCAACCCGACGTACATGCATGCCGTCGTCGTCGACGACCACGACATGGGTGTCACCCACATCATCCGCGGCGACGACCATCTGACCAATGCGGCCCGCCAGACCGTGATCTACAACGCCATGGGCTGGGACGTGCCGTCTATGTCGCACATCCCGCTGATCCATGGCGCCGACGGCGCCAAGCTGTCGAAGCGCCATGGCGCGCTCGGCGTCGAAGCCTATCGGGCCATGGGCTACCTGCCGGAGGCACTGCTCAACTACCTGGCGCGCCTGGGCTGGAGTCATGGCGATGACGAGATCATGTCGATCAAGGACATGATCTCCTGGTTCGATATCGGCGACGTCAACAAGGGCGCTGCCCGCTTCGATTTCGCCAAGCTGGAAGCGATCAACGGCGCGCATATGCGGCGCATGGCCGACGCGAAGCTGTTGGACATCTTCATCGCCACTCTGCCCTATCTCGAGGGTGGCCCGGCGATGGCCGCGCGCCTCAACGAACACAACAAGGCGCAGTTGCTGGCGGCCCTTCCGGGCCTGAAGGAGCGCGCCAAGACGCTGGTCGAGCTCGTCGATGGCGCGGCCTATCTGTTCGCCACGCGACCGCTGCCGGTCGACGAGAAGGCGGCCCTCCTGCTCAACGACGACGCCCGCAAGATCCTGCGCGGCGCTCACGAAGCTTTGAATGCGTTTTCCGGCGACTGGACTGCAGCCGCGGCGGAAGCCGTGATCCGCGACTATGCGCTGGCCGGTGGCCACAAGCTTGGCGCCGTGGCCCAACCGTTGCGGGCCGCGCTGACCGGCAAAAGCACCTCGCCTGGCGTGTTCGACGTGCTTGCCGTGCTTGGGCGCGAGGAAAGCCTGGCGCGCATAGCGGATCAAATCGATTAGGAGCAAACTGGCCCAAGAAGATTGGCATTGAAAGGCGCGTTTCGCAGTGCAACATTAGGCCTTGGCCCAATCTGGCACGCACCTCCTAAAATGCGGTGGCGAATACGCGCATTGCGGTGATTTCGACGTGTCGCTCTGCAGAATTTGCCTTTGCCGGCATGAGGAAACAACAAGGAGTTTGCAATGACCGAAGCTGCGAAAAAACTGGATGTGGGCGGCGCGAACCAAGAGGCTACCGCAACGCTTCAATTCGCCGGCAAGACCCATGAATTCAAGGTGCGAAGCGGCTCCGTCGGACCCGACGTCATCGACATCGCCTCGCTCTACAGCACGACCGGCGCCTTCACCTACGACCCCGGCTTCACTTCGACGGCAAGCTGTGAGTCCGAGATCACCTTCATCGACGGCGACGCCGGTATTCTCCTCCACCGCGGCTATCCGATCGACCAGCTGGCCGAACACGGCGACTTCCTCGAAGTCTGCTATCTCCTGCTCTACGGCGAACTGCCGACCAAGGCGCAGAAGGACGATTTCGACTACCGCGTGACGCGCCACACCATGGTGCACGAGCAAATGTCGCGCTTCTTCACCGGCTTCCGCCGCGACGCGCACCCGATGGCGGTGATGTGCGGCGTGGTGGGCGCGCTGTCGGCCTTCTATCACGACTCCACCGACATCTCCGACCCCTACCAGCGCATGGTGGCGTCGATGCGCCTGATCGCCAAGATGCCGACGATCGCGGCCATGGCCTACAAGTACCACATCGGCCAGCCCTTCATTTACCCGAAGAACGATCTCGGTTTCGCGGCAAACTTCCTGCATATGTGCTTTGCGGTGCCATGCGAGGAGTACAAGATCAACCCGGTGCTGGCGCGCGCCATGGAGCGCATCTTCATCCTGCACGCCGATCACGAGCAGAATGCCTCCACCTCGACGGTTCGCCTCGCCGGCTCGTCGGGCGCCAACCCGTTCGCCTGCATCGCCGCCGGCATCGCTTGCCTGTGGGGCCCGGCCCATGGCGGCGCCAATGAAGCGGCGCTCAACATGCTGGGCGAGATCGGCCATGTCGATCACATCCCGGAATTCATCGCCCGCGCCAAGGACAAAAACGACCCGTTCCGGCTGATGGGCTTTGGTCACCGCGTTTACAAGAACTACGATCCTCGCGCGAAAATCATGCAGAAAACGGCGCACGAGGTGCTGGGCGAACTCGGCATCAAGGACGATCCGCTGCTCGACATCGCGATGGAACTGGAAAAGATCGCGCTGACCGACCCCTATTTCATCGAGAAGAAGCTCTACCCGAATGTCGATTTCTATTCCGGCATCACGCTGAAGGCGCTGGGCTTCCCCACCACCATGTTCACCGTGCTGTTTGCGGTCGCACGCACCGTCGGCTGGATCGCGCAGTGGAAGGAGATGATCGAGGATCCGCGCCAGAAGATCGGCCGCCCGCGCCAGCTCTACACCGGTGCGCCGGAGCGCGACTACGTGCCGATCGCCAAGCGCTGACCGAAGCTCCCGTGATTAAAGAAAGGCGCCTCTCAGGGCGCCTTTTTTATATGGCGCAGCACAACGCCCGCCGCGATCTCACCCGACGGCTTGTCTGTCGCCATGCGCCGCGCAATCTCCGCAAAGCCGTCCTTCTGCCAGGCGCGCATGCCGCTGTCGGCAAACAACGCTTCCAGTTGGCGAGCCAGATTGTTCGGCTTGACGTACTCGTTGTAGAACTCTGGGATGAGCGCGCGATCCGAGATGAGATTGGGCAGCAGCGCCGACCAGACCGAAACAAGATACGGCGCAACGGCACGGGCGACCGGATCGAGCCTGTAGGACGACACCATCGGCACACCAGCCAAAGCCAGTTCCAGCGACACGGTCCCCGATGCGATCAGCGCGGCATCGGCCTTGCCGAAAGCCTGCCATTTGCGTTGCGGATCAACGATGATTTCGGGTTTTTCGTCCCAACGATTGACCGAGGATTTGACGAGATCGGCGACATGCGGAACCGTCGGCAGCAGCAGTCGCAGCCGCTGCCCGCGCGCGCGCAGCATCGACACGGTGTCGCCGAATGGTTCGATCAGTCGCCGTACCTCGCCGCGCCGCGAGCCCGGCAGGACGAGCAATGTCTTGATCCGGTCCTGGGCAAGATCGCGCGGCAAGGCCTGCGCCTTCTGGGCGGCAAGCACGCCCGCATCATGCGTCAGGCGATGCCCGACATAGGTGCCCGGCGGGCCGCCCAGCCGGTCGAGTTCCTTCACCTCGAACGGCAGGATGCAGAGGATATGGTCGACATAGGGCTTCATCGCCACCGCCCTGCCCGGCCGCCAGGCCCAGACGCTCGGGCAGACATAATGGATGATCGGTATCGACGGATTGGCTGCCCGCACCTTCCTGGCGACGCGCAAGGAAAAGTCCGGACTGTCGATGGTGACCAGGCAGTCCGGCTTTTCTTCGGCGATGGTTTTGGCCAGTTGGCCGATCCGCCTGATGAGGCGCGGCAGGTCGCGCAGGACGGCGCTGAAACCCATCAGCGCGATCTCACCGGCATCGAAGGGCGACACCAGGCCCAATTCGCCGAGATGCCGGCCGCCGAGGCCGACGAGCCGCACCTCGCGACCTGTTATCTGACGGAGCGAACGCACGATGTCGGCGCCGAGCAGGTCACCCGATTCCTCGCCGGCGACGATCGCGATCTTCAACGCCCTGTCAGCCATGTGCAGGCTCCGCTGCGGCCAGGCCGACGATGAACAGACCAAGTTCATTGGCGCGCGACAGGGTTGCGGGGCCTTCGAGGATCAGTGAGCGCCCCGCTTCGACGGCAATGCCGGCAAGCCCGGCCGCATGTGCCGCTTCGACCGTCTGCGGCCCGATGGATGGAAGGTCCGCGCGCAGTTCCTGGCCAGGCTTGGCACATTTGACCAGGACACCGCGGGTCTTGCCGGCGATGCGGCCGTGGCCACGCAGCAGTTTGGCGCGGTCGAGCAATCCGGCCGTACCCTCGATGCCCTCGAGCGCAATGGCCCGGCCGCCGACCGCGATCGCCGCCTGGCCGATATCCAGCGCCCCAATGGCCTTCGCCGCGGCAAAGCCTGCCTCGATGTCGCGCCAATCCGATTTCTGCGGCACCGCTTTGGTCAAGACCCCTTCGGCGGCGACCAGGCTCGGCACGATTTCGTGGGCGCCCATGACCTTTATCCCTCGGGCCTCGAGACCGCGCGCCACCACCTTCAACAGGCCATCGTCGCCACGCGCCAGCGCCATGACGACAATTGGTATCACCGCCAGCAGGCTAAGGCTTGGGCGCAGATGCGTCAGCCTTGGCCGGCGCTTGATCTCGCCGGCAAGCACCAGATGGGTAATCCGGTGGCGTTTGAGCAAAGGAATAAGCGAGCCGATCGCCTCCAGCGCAAGGGTCTCATGCTCGTACCGGCACAATTCCGGCAGACGGTCGGCTTCGCCCTCCATGAGGACGATGAAGGGCGGATAACCTTGCCCGGCCGAGCCCGCCGCGACTTCGACCGGAAGACTGCCGCCGCCTGCGATGATGCCGACCCTGGCGTCTGGCGGGAGATCAAGACCGGCGGAAGCGGCCTCAGTCTTCATCGTCGGTATCGTCGCCATCGCTGCCTTTTAGCGATGGCACTGCATAGTGCCGCTTGCCGCGACTGCTGATGAAGTCGACGATCTTCATGGCGGTCGGCGAAGAGGCGAACTCGGCCTTGGCGAATTCGATGTTCTCGCCAACGGTGCGAGAGCGGTCGAAAATCGTCCTGTAGGCTTTGCGCAACAGATAGATTTCGGAACGCGGCAGACCGGCGCGCTTGAGGCCGATGATGTTCAAACCGCGCAAGCTGGCGCGGTTGCCGACGGCAATGGCATAGGGAATGACGTCACCAACGAAGGCCGAGCACCCGCCAAGAAAGGCATTGTCGCCGACACGCACGAATTGATGAACGGCACTGAGGCCGCCTATATAGACGTTGTCGCCAATCTCGCAGTGGCCGCCCAGCGTCGCGCCATTGGCGAAGGTGGCGTTCTTGCCGACAACGCAATCATGGGCAATGTGGGCGTAGGCAAGGAAATTGCCATTGTCGCCCACTGTCGTTTCGCCGCGGCTGGTGTCGGTCCCGACATGCATCGTGACGCCTTCCCGGATGGTGCAGTTGGCGCCGATGACCAGCGTCGTGCGGCCGCCCTTGTGTTTGGTGTTCTGCGGCGGTGCGCCCAATGTCGCCATCGGATAGACCTTGGTCGAGGCGCCGATGGTGGTCGCGCCCATGACGGAGACATGGCTGACCAGTTCGACACCATCGCCGATCACGGCATCGGCGCTGATATGGCAGAACGGCCCTATGCGCACACCCTGACCGATTTGAGCGCCCTCTTCCACGACGGAGGAAGGATGGATTGAAGTCTTGATTTTCATAAGCACTCGATCGTCAGTCGCCGGTGACCATCATGGCTGAAATCTCGGCCTCGGCCGCCTTGGTGCCATCGACCAGGGCTTCGCAGGCGAATTTGAGCAGGTTGCCGCGCTTCTTGATTTTCTTGACGTGAATCTTCAACTGGTCGCCGGGAACGACCGGTTTGCGGAATTTGGCATTGTCGATGGTCAGGAAATAGACCAGCGACGGCTTCGACGCCCCAAGGCTGCGGATGCAGATGGCGCCTGCCGTCTGCGCCATGGCCTCGACGATCAGCACGCCCGGCATCACCGGCTGCTCCGGGAAATGCCCCTGAAAATGCGGCTCGTTGATGGTGACGTTCTTGATGCCGACGGCGGAATCGTCGCCATCGATGTCGACGATGCGGTCGATCATCAGGAAGGGATAGCGGTGCGGCAGGAGCTTCATCAGCCCCAGTATGTCGACCGCTTCCAGCGTCGTCGCCGCCACCATATCAGCCATTGTCCTTGCCCTGCTTGCGTGCCCTGGCCATCGTGCGCAACATGGCTATCTCCCGCATGGCTTCCGCCATCGGCTGTGCCGGATAACCGCCCCAGATCTCGCCGGCGGGAACATTGCTCATAAATCCACTTCTGGCGGCAAGCTTGGCTCCTGAGCCGATGGTCAAGTGATCCGCGAGCCCGACGCCGCCGCCCATCGTAACGTTGTCACCCACGACCACGGAACCGGAAATACCTGAAAGCCCGGCCACTATGCAATTGCGGCCGATGCGGACGTTATGGGCGATCTGCACGAGATTGTCGATCTTGGTGCCCTGACCGATGATCGTATCGGACATGGCGCCGCGATCGACGGTGGAATTGGAACCGATCTCGACATCGTCCTGGATGACGACCCGTCCGATCTGGGGAACGCGTTCTGGACCCTTGGCACCGCCGACAAAGCCGAAGCCGTCCTGGCCGATCCTGGCGCCGCCGTGGATGATGACCCGATTGCCGATCAGCGCATACTGGATGCTGGCGCCCGGGCCGACATAGCCGTCACGGCCGATCTGGCAGGATTGTCCAATAACCGCGTTTGGCGCGATGACGGTGCCCTTGCCGATCGAGACGCCTGGCCCGATGACCACACCTGCCTCGATAATGGCGCCGGCTTCGATATGCGCGGTCGGATCGATATGGGCATGCGGTGAAATACCGGTCTCACTGGTCATTGGACCCGGCGTGGCAGCTGTCGGAAACAGCAGTCGGCCGACCAGGGCGAATGCCTGTTGCGGACGCGGATGGACCAAAACGGCGACGCTGGACGGCGCCTTGTTGGCGAATTCCGCCGGACACAGCACCGCGGCTGCCCGCAATGACGGCATCAGCGCGGAATTACGCCTGCCGTCGACGAAGACGAGCGCATTGGCACCGCCCTCGTGGGCCGGCGCCAGTGCCTCGATCGAAACGTCGGATTGGCCGGAATCGACTAGCACCGAGCCGGTCAGATTCGCGACTTCGGCCGCCGTATACCGGCGTGATGGCGCGAAGAACACCGGATCGGTCATTCCAGAAGCTATATCCAGCTAGGTCGGAACATTTCTCCCGGATCCAAAAAATCCAGGAACATCGTTTGCCGCCGATCAGAAGCGGGTCGATATGCCGAAGTTGAATTCCTGCACGTCGTCGCTCGCTTCCTTCCTGACCGGGATCGCATAGTCGATACGGATCGGACCGAACGGCGAAGCCCACATCAGGCCGAGACCGACCGAGGCGCGCAATTTCATGCCGGTAGAATCTGGATTGACCAGCCCACTGGAAAGCTTGCTGCCATATAGCGTCGCCGCATCTGCGAACACCGCGCCACGCAGGCCGAAGCTCTCCGGAACAACCGGCAACGGGAACTGCGCTTCGGCCGACGCGTTGAAGTAGGTCGTACCCCCGAGATGGTCACCGCTTGTACCGGAAGCGACCGGACCGATACCACCGTAAGCAAAGCCGCGGATCATGCGGTCGGTGCTCTGGAAGTGATCGAACACGCGCAGGTCGCCGTCACTACCATAACCTTGGACGTGACCAGCGCCACCTGAAATCAGCCCTACCAGATCAAGCTGTTCCGACAGCGTCTGGTAGATGCTGCCCCGCCCAGTGACCTTCACGAACTTAGCATCACCACCTAGACCGGCAACTTCCACCGTCGTGTTGGCGTAGATACCCTCATGCGGGTTCTTCATGTCGTCGATGGTGTTGTAGACCAACCCCAGGCTGACCGACGACTTGATCCACGGACTTTGGTGTTCTATCGCATCCAGGATGGCTGCGGAAATGTTGCAGTTACCTTGCGGTATGGCATCCGTGGGACTGCAACTGTCGTCGACCTTATACTTCTCCTGAGAGATATTGTACGCCAGTTGTGTCGTGATGCTGTTGGTGATCGGCAGCCCGAAGCGCACCGTCGCACCCGTGGTATCGCTGTCGTAGTTGCTGTTGTACTGCCTCGTCGACTTGTAGATGTCGAAGCCGGCGGCGATGCGTCGACCGAGGAAATACGGCTCGGTGAACGATACGGCGTAGTCGCGTGAATTTTTGCCGCCGCCCGCCGACAGCTTGATGAACTGGCCTCGGCCGAGGAAGTTGCGCTC
Source organism: Mesorhizobium sp. 131-3-5 (assembly GCF_016756575.1). Classification (NCBI taxonomy): domain Bacteria; kingdom Pseudomonadati; phylum Pseudomonadota; class Alphaproteobacteria; order Hyphomicrobiales; family Phyllobacteriaceae; genus Mesorhizobium; species Mesorhizobium sp. 131-3-5. The sequence continues at coordinate 4,262,451 of NZ_AP023254.1, read as the reverse complement.
GGTGATCGAGCCTTCGACGGACGGGCCTGCCGTGTCACCGCCGGTCGAATAGCCGGCGCCAACGGAGAATTCACCCGTCGATTTCTCGACCACGTCGACCACAAGCACCACCTGATCGGGCTGCGAGCCGGGCACACTCGAGATTTCGACTTTGTCAAAATAATTCAGGTCTTCCAGGCGCTTCTTCGCGCGTTGGATGAGCACCTGGTTGAACGCATCGCCTTCGCTGACATCGAATTCGCGACGGATGACATAGTCACGCGTACGGTCGTTGCCGCGGATCTCGATGCGCTCGATATAGGCCTTGGTACCCTGGTCGACCGTATAGACCACCGAAATCGTATGGTTCTCGAAATTGCGGTCGCCGCGCGGCGTCACCTGCGCGAAGGCATAGCCTGAACCGGCCACCTTCTCGGTGAGAGCGATGATGGAGTCCTCGACATCCTTGGCGTTGTAGACATCGCCCTTGTGGGTCTCGACCACCGATTCCAGCGACTTGGAGTCGACTTCCGGGATCGTGCTTTCGACGCTGATATCGCCGAAATTATAGCGTTCGCCTTCCTGGACGGTGATGGTGACCGTGTATTTGTTCGTCGCATTGTCGAGTTCGCCGACGGCCGACACGACCTGGAAATCGGCGTAGCCGTGATTGTAGTAGAAGCGGCGCAGCAGCTCCTGGTCGGCGCGCAGCTTGTCCTCGTCATAGACGTCGTCGCGCAGGATGAACGACACCCAGGATGAGCGTTTGGTGTTGATCACGTCCGACAAACGACGGCTCGAATAGGCACTGTTGCCGACGAAATTGATCGCCGCGATCTGCGTGCGGTCGCCTTCGGTGATGTGGAACACCACGTTCACGCGGTTGTCGCCGAGTTCCATGATCTGCGTGGTCACGCCGGCATCATCGCGGCCGATGCGCCTGTAGGCGGCCTTCACGGCCTCGACGTCGGAATCGAGCGTCGCTTGCGAGAATGTGCCGCGCGGCTTCAGCTGAACCGCCGCCTCAAGCGCATTGTCCTTGAGCTTCTTGTTGCCCTGGAACAACACCTGGTTGACGACCTTGTACTCGGCAACCTTGACCACCAGCGTCGAGCCGACCTGATTGATCTGGACGTCCGAGAACAGGCCAGTGCCGAACAGCGCCTTGACGGCCGCATCCACATCGGAACTGGAGAAGGCCTTGCCCGGCTTGATGGTGATGTAATTGCGGATGGTATCGGCGTCGACACGCTGGTTGCCGCTCACCTCCACCCTGCTGACGACAGCGGCTTCAGCCGCCGATGTGGCAACGAATTGTACTGCGAGCGCACCTGGCACGACCAGAGCGGCGGACAGTGCCGCCGCTGACGCGGCGCTCAGAAACTTGGATGCTGCCTTCATCGGGCTTAATAACCTTTTCTCGTAGTCCCCACGGCGAGAAAACCGGACGTGCGGTAATTTCCCCTACCGTATTAACCGGATTTTCCCTACACGCAAGGCTTCTGGTTAATTTGTATTTACTTAACCCTGGTGCGTGGCTTTCGCGTCACTCATATCCCCGCGCATGGTAAACGGCGTCTCAACATCGACCATGCCAAAGCCAAATTTCTTCATGATTTCAGCATCCAAACAGATCGTTCCAGAACACGAAACCCATGAAGCACAAGACCAGGAGCAGACCGGCCCGATAGGCCATTTCCATCATCCGTTCCGACACCGGCCGGCGAATGACGGCCTCCACCCCGTAGAACAACAGATGGCCGCCGTCGAGGGGGGGAATCGGCAAAAGGTTTAGAAAACCTATGCCAATAGAGAGCAGTGCGACGAGCTGCACGAGCCATTCGAAACCGAGTTTCGCCGCCTTGCCGGCCATGTCCGCGATCTTGACGGGACCGCCCAACTGGCACTTGTCCTCGCGCCCGACGGCGAAACGCTGCAAGAACTGGCCGGTGCGCTCGATGACGTGGCCTGTTTCCTCAACTGCCGCCGCAACCGCCCCGACCGGTGTGTAGGTGATGAGACGCGGCTGACCGAGTTCCTTGTTGTTGACGACGCCGATCACCGCGACCTTGACCTTGTTGCCGAGCGCGTCTTGCTGCTCCATCAACTGCGGCGTCGCGGTCACCGTGACTTCCTTGCCGTCGCGCAGCATGACAAAGGTGATGGTATCGCCGGCGCGGCCCGAGACCAGCCGCTGCACATCGCCAAAGGTTTCGACCTTGCTGCCGTCAACACTGACGAATCGATCGCCAGGCTGGATGCCGGCCTTTGCCGCCGGACTGTCCGCTGTGACTTCCGCCACCATGGGCTCTGCGACATAACGCCCATAGGAGGCAAACAGCACGGAAAAGACGACGATCGCCAGCAGGAAATTGAACAGGGGCCCGGCCACCACGGTCGCCGCTCGCTTCCAGATGGCCTGTGTGTGGAAGGCAACCTTGCGCTCCTCGTCGGTCAGCGTTTCGAGATCTTCCGAGGTGGGCTGGCTGGAGGTGGCGTTCATGTCGCCGACAAATTTGACATAGCCGCCAAGTGGAATGGCGCAAAGCTTCCAGCGCGTGCCATGCCGGTCGTTGAAGCCGATGAGTTCGGGACCGAAGCCGATCGAGAAGGCCTTGACCCCGATGCCGCACCAGCGGCCGACGAGGTAGTGGCCCATCTCGTGGACGAACACCACCACGGTCAGCACGAAGAGAAACGGCACGAGCGTGCCGAGAAAAAAGCCTTCGGTGCTGAAAAACGCGTGAAGAATCCCGTTCAACTCATGCCCTCAAATTCTTCCGCTGTCGCGGTGACTGTGACATCAATCCAGGCGAATCCAAGGCACGCCCGCACCAGATCGTGAAACGACACCGTTCAAATCGGAAACAGCCCCTGCGCCGGATGATCGGCGCCCGCCGAAATCCAGCCAATGACGTATAGAGCAAGAGCCGCCGCGACAAGCCCGTCGACACGGTCCATGACGCCGCCATGGCCTGGAATGAGCACGCCCGAATCCTTGCGGCCATGCCGCCGTTTGACCCAGGATTCGAACAGGTCTCCAGCCTGGGCGATAATCGAAAGCACAAGCGCCACGAAGCCAAGCAGCGCCAGGTTGCCGGCACCGGCGACTGCTGCCAGCATGACCCCGGCGACAACGCCACCGACAGCGCCGCCGACCGCGCCGCTGCGCGTCTTGCCGGGCGAAATCGACGGCGCCAGTTTGGGACCACCGACGGCGCGCCCGACGAAATAGGCAAAAATGTCGGTCGCCCAGACCACCGCGAACAGGAACAGGATGGCGACGAGGCCCGGATGGTCGCCATCGCGCAACAACCCAAGCGACAGGCCGGACACGCTGGCATAGGCAAGACCGCTTGCCTCCCACTGCCCGGCCTTGCGAACCAGGGCGGCAATCGCCGTAACGGCGATCAGAATCACGACAAGCAGCAGCAGCCACGGTGCGGCAAGCCCGACAATCAAGGCGCCGATGAAAACGACGACCAGCGCCTCGGGCAGGAAGCCTAGCCCATTGGCCGCGGCGGGCCGCGACATGCGTGTCCACTCGTAGAAGATCATCGCCGACATGGCCGCGCACAGCAGTCGGAATGGCAGGCCGCCAAGCCAGGTCAGGCCAAGGGCGATGACGGCAAGCACGACCGCTGAAATGACGCGGAGCTGAAGGTTGCTCATCCCGCGGCCGGTCGCGAAGCGACGTCTTGCGGGCCCAATCCGCCGAAACGGCGCTCGCGGCCGGCAAATTCGCGCAACGCCTCGGCAAGGTGTTCGCGGCTGAAGTCAGGCCAATAGCAAGGCAGGAAGACGAGTTCGCTGTAGGCGGCCTGCCACAAGAGGAAGTTGGACAGGCGAAGCTCGCCGCTGGTGCGTATGACCAGTTCCGGATCGGGAATGCCTTGGGTGTCGAGACAGCCGGCAAAGCTCTCTGCGGTGATCGATTCGGCGTCGATTTCGCCGCGCGCCGCGGCCGAGGCAAGCTTGCGCGCCGTGCGAACGATCTCGTCGCGCCCGCCATAGTTGAAGGCGATCACCAGCGTCAGGGACTCGTTACGGGCGGTGAGCGATTCGGCCTCTTCGAGCAACCCTCGGATGTCGGCCTGCAGCCCTGCCCTGTCTCCGATGATCCTGACCCGTACGCCGCTCTGGTGCAGTTCGGCGAGATCACGGCGGATGAACAGCTTCAATAGCCCCATCAGGTCGCTGACCTCGGCCTTCGGCCGCGACCAGTTCTCCGACGAGAACGCATAGACGGTCAGGAACGAGATGCCGAGATCGGGCGCCGCACGCACCGTCTTGCGCAGTGCCTCGACGCCTGCGCGATGACCGGCGAGCCGAGGCATGCCGCGCGCCTTGGCCCAGCGTCCATTTCCATCCATGATGATCGCGACGTGCGCGGGCGTTGTCATGATCTCGCTTTCGGGTCAGCCGGCCGCCAACCCTAAACCTGCATGATTTCAGCTTCCTTGTCGGAAAGCAGATGATCGATGGTGCTGATCGTTTCGTCTGTAAGCTTCTGGACCTGATCCGAACGTTTACGCTGATCATCCTCGCTGATAACGCCGTCCTTCTCGGCCTTCTTCAGGAAGTCCATGCCGTCGCGGCGCACATGGCGCGCGGCGACACGGGCATTCTCGGCATAGCCGTGCGAGATCTTGACCAGTTCCTTGCGGCGCTGCTCGTTGAGCTCCGGCAGCGGAATCCTCAGATTGGTGCCGTCGACGATGGGGTTGAAACCCAGGTTGGATTCGCGGATGGCGCGATCGACGGCGCCGACCATCGACTTGTCCCAGATCGACACCGAGATCATGCGCGGCTCCGGCACCGTGACGTTGGCGACCTGGTTGATCGGCATGGTGGTGCCGTAGGCTTGCACCTGGATGGCATCGAGCAGATTGCTGGAGGCGCGGCCGGTCCGTAGCGAAGCCAGGTCATGCTTGAACGCGGCGATTGCCCCATCCATGCGCCGCTTGAGATCGTCGTACTCACCACTCATCCTAGTCTCCTCGACCCGTCTGCTGCGGGTTCACTGCTTCGGGGCAAGGCCCCGTTCGAGCCTGATTTTCGAAAAGCCGGTTTCCCCTTTGTCGGGATCAGGCCCGGGATCAATCGTCCGCGACGACCGTGCAGCGGCCGCCGCCCCTCAGAATATCGCCGAAACCACCTTTTTCGTGGATCGAATAGACGATTATCGGAATGTTGTTTTCGCGCGCAAGTGCAATCGCAGCCGTATCCATGATGGAAAGGCCTCGATTTATGACTTCGGCATGGCTGATGCGCTCGAAACGCGTCGCTTTCGGATCCTTTTTCGGGTCGGCAGAATAGACGCCGTCGACCTGCGTGCCCTTGAACAACGCATCGGCGCCGATTTCGGCCGCGCGCAGTGCCGCCGCCGAATCAGTGGTGAAGAACGGATTGCCGGTGCCGCCGGCAAAGATCACCACCTTGCCCTGGTTCATGTAGGCGGTGGCCTGGCGCTGTGAAAAGCTTTCGCACAACTCCGGCATGGCGATCGCGGACAGCACCACGGCGTCGACGCCGATCTTGTTCAGCGAGGTGCGCAACGCCAGCGAATTGATGACCGTGGCAAGCATGCCCATGTGGTCGCCGGTGACCCGGTCCCCGCCCTTGGAGGCGACGGCCACGCCGCGAAAGATATTGCCGCCGCCGATGACGACGCCGACCTCGATGCCCAGAGCGCGGGCCTCGGCGATGTCGGCGGCGATGCGATCCACGACGGAGACATCGATGCCGAAATGCTGTTCGCCCATCAACGCTTCGCCCGACGCTTTCAGCAAGACACGTCGGTAGAGGGGCTTCACCGTCATCTGGTCCTCGTCATTTTTGTATGTGGTCACGCCTGGGCTGGCCGCCCTCGCGCAGGCGTCGCGCCCCGAACATTGGCACGATGCCGAGTTCCGATACACGAAGGGCGCCGCGATGTCACGCGGCGCCCGACCGGCAAATTGGTGGCAGCCTGCCGGATCGATCAGCCGGCGGACACGCTGGCTGGCTCGCCCTCGACAAGCACCGGCAATGCGTAGCCGGAGGGCTTGTCGCCGGTCGCAGCGCCGCCTGTGACGCGCGCCTGTATCTGCGGCCCAAAATAGGAATAGGGGAACGGCGTCGGCGTTCTGCTGACCGAATCCAGCCGGTCGCGAAGCGCTGCCGGAATCTCGAAGTCCAGCGCGCCAAGATTGTCCTGTATCTGGGCCAGCGTGGTCGCACCGAGGATGACTGTTGCGATCCCCGGCTGCGTCGCCACCCAGTTGAGCGCGACCTGTGGCATGCTGCGGCCGAGCTCGGATGCAACCTTCTCGAGTTCGGTCACGATGGCCCAGTTGCGCTCCGTGAATTTCTGGAAGCCCGGATGCGTCGAATTGCGGAACCCGTCGAGCCGGCCCACATTTCCGGCCTGGGCCGGCCGATACTTGCCGCTGAGCAGCCCGCTGGCCAGCGGGCTCCAGACCATGATGCCGGCGCCATGGCGCGTGCCGAAAGGCACGAACTCGTTCTCGATCGCGCGTTCGGCCAGGGAGTATTCGAGTTGCAGGGCCGAAACCGGCTCATACCCGCGCAGTTCGGCGATCGCCTGCGCGCGCCCCGCATACCAGGCCGGCACATCGGACAGGCCGACATGGCGCACCTTGCCCATCCGCACCAGGTCATCCAGCGTACGCATGACCTCTTCGGCCGGCGTCAGCCTGTCCCACACATGCATGAGATAGAGATCGATATAGTCGGTGCCCAGCCGGTTCAGCGAGGCATCGACCGCCCGCATGATGTTCTTGCGGCCGTTGCCGCCGGCATTCGGATTGCCCGGCTGCATGTTCATGGTGAACTTGCTGGCGATCACCGCGGTGTCACGCAAGCCCTGCTCGGCGATGAATTCCCCAAGCCAGGCTTCGGCCGTGCCGCCGGTGTAGAGGTCCGCCGTGTCGAAGAAATTGCCGCCCGCCTCGACATAGGCGTCGAACATCGCCCGGGCTGTGTTCCTGTCGGCTCCCCACCCCCATTCCTTGCCGAAAGTCATCGTGCCCAGAGCGAGCCGGCTGACCCTGAGGCCGCTGTTGCCGAGCGTGTAATAGGTCATGGTCATGATCGTCTTCCAATGCTTGCTGGTGAATGCCGCGGTGTCACTGGCCCGCCGTGTCATTGCCCGGCGTTGCCTTGACCCAAACGTTGCCGCGCTCATGCGTCATGTGGAACGCGAAGCCGTCGACCTTCCAGCCGGCGGTGGAGCGCGTCAGGTGATGCTCATAGGTGCCCCAGACTTCCCAAAGCGGGTCGCCATTGCCCTCCATCCGGTTCCAGGCATAGCCGTTCGAGCGGACCGTCGCCGTGTTCGCCTCGAGAACGACCTGATGATTTGTGCGCAGATGCAGGCTTGTCTTGCCGCCCTTGAGGTTGCCGGCCCAGGCGCCGATCAGGTCGTCGGAGGCGATGTTGGCCGCCTGCTGCCCGGACAGGCTGCTGAAATCGGCGGTAACCCGATCCGCGAAATAACTGCGCGCCAGTTTCCAGTCCTGCGCGTCGACGGCGCGGTCGATGGCGTCGGCGATCCGGATGACCGCGCGTTCGTCCGCAAGTGCCTGCCAGCCGGAGGGTTCCGCCCCGCCGGCATCGATCGGCGCCAGCGCCATGCCTGCCGCGAACGTCACGTGCTTCAACGCATTCATGTCTCTTCTCCTTGATGCAACCAGCCAATTGCCAATGTGTGGGCGCCGGTGCGTTGGCGACAATGTGGACCCCGGCGGAGGCATCGATAAGATTGCATTGTTCGCAAAGACCATGCGATATTGCTCATGAATGGATCGCGATCTCCTCATACATCTGCCTGTGATCGTTGCCGTTGCCCGGCGTGGCGGCTTCGCGCTCGCGGCGGCCGAACTCGGCATGAGCCCGTCGGCGGTCAGTCACGCCGTACGGCTGGTCGAGGAGCGTATCGGCCAGCCCTTGTTCGCGCGCACGACGCGCAGTGTTTCGCTGACTGAGGCCGGCAAGGCGCTGGTGGAGACCGCGGCCCCTGCCCTTCAGGATATCGGCGAGCGGATCGATCGAATCCGCAGCGTCAAGGGCAGGCCGTCCGGCCTGCTCAGGATCAACGCCTCCACCATCGCGATTCCATTGGCGGTGACGCCTGTGGTCGCGGCGATGGCCGAGCGCTATCCGGACGTTACGGTGGAGATTTTCGCCGATCAGGGACTGGTCGACATCGTAGGCGAAGGTTTTGACGCTGGCATCCGGCTGGGCGAGATGATCGCGCAGGACATGGTGGCCGTGCGGCTCACGCCTCCGTTCAGAACCATCATCGTCGCCTCTCCTGCCTATATCGGACGCCACGGCCGTCCGCGCAGCGTGGCCGATCTCGCCAACCACAATTGCATCGGCTACCGGCTCGTCCGCTCCGGCGCCCTCTATCGCTGGGATCTGACCGAAGACGGCAAGGATGTCGTCATGGAGGCCGGCGGTACGGCCATCGTCACGGATTCGCTCGCCGCGATTGACCTGGCGCTTGCCGGAGTGGGCCTTGCCTATATGTTCGAGCCGCTGGCGCGCGCCGATCTTGTAGCCGGCCGCCTGGTGCAGGTTCTGCCGCAATCGGCAATCGAGGAACCTGGCCTTTTCCTCTACTTCCCGCGCCGGGCGGCGATGGCGCCGAAACTGCGGGCCTTTATCGACACCGCACAAGAAATCGGCCGGACATCCCTGCGGACATCCGGCCGAAAAACGCTTTCGGAATAAAGCGGTGGGAAGTTTACTTCTTGACCGCCGCGGCGACTTCCGCCGCGAAATCAGTCGCTTCCTTCTCGATGCCTTCGCCGAGCGCGAAGCGCAGATAGGCGGTGATCTTGGCCGGCGCGCCGATTTCCTTCTCGGCATCCTTCAGCGCCTTCTCGACGGTGATGTCGGGATTGAGCACGAAGGCCTGCTTCAGGAGCACGACTTCCTCGTAGAACTTGCGCAGGCGGCCCTCGACCATCTTTTCGATGATCGCTTCCGGCTTGCCGGACTGGCGCGCCTGATCGGAGAAGATCGCCTTCTCACGCTCTACCGCTGCCGGATCGATCTGCTCCGCCGTCAACGCCATCGGGTTGGTGGCGGCGACATGCATGGCGACCTGGCGGGCAAAGGCGTTGGCGGCATGTTCATTGCCCGTGGTCTCGATCGCGACCAGCACGCCGAGCTTGCCGAGGTTGTCGGCAACCGAATTATGGACATAGGTCGCCACGGCACCATGCGGCACCGTGAGCTTCGCCGAGCGGCGGAAGCTGATATTCTCACCGATGGTGCCCACAGCGTCCTTGATCACCTCGGTGACAGTCTTGTCCGAGCCGGGATACTTGGCGGCAGCCACCGCCTCGGTCGTGCCGTAGGCGAGCGCCACCTTGGCGATGTTGCGGACGAGCTCCTGAAACTGCTCGTTGCGGGCCACAAAGTCAGTCTCGGAGTTGACCTCAACAATGGCAGCTTCGCGCACGCCGGCATCGACGCCGATCAGGCCTTCGGCCGCGGTGCGGCCGGCCTTCTTGTCAGCCTTGGAGATGCCCTTCTTGCGCAGCCAGTCGACGGCTTCTTCCATGTTGCCGTTCGTCTCGTTCAACGCCGCCTTGCAGTCCATCATGCCCGCGCCGGTCAAGTCGCGGAGTTCTTTGACCTGTGCAGCCGAAATGCTCATTGTCGCCTCTTTGTTTTAAATGCACCGACGCACCACCGGTACTCGATGATGCGTCCGTTTAGCGTGCCAAAATATTAGAAAGATGAAGGCCGGAACCGGCCCTCGCCGTTTTACGCCTGCGGGGTCTCGGTCGACGGAGCCGGATCGAGCGCCGGCTCGACCGGGGCTTCGATCGAAGCGCCGATGTCGACGCCGAGCGCGCCCTGCTGACGGGCGATGCCGTCGATCGCAGCCTTGGCGATCAGGTCGCAATAGAGCTGGATGGCGCGCGCTGCGTCGTCATTGCCAGGGATCGGGAAGTCGATCTTGTCCGGATCGCAGTTCGAATCGATGATGGCGACGACCGGGATGCCGAGACGCTTGGCCTCCAGGATGGCGATCGCTTCCTTGTTGGTGTCGATCACGAACATCAGGTCGGGCGTCGAGCCCATGTCCTTGATGCCGCCCAGCGCCTTGTCGAGCTTTTCGCGCTCGCGGTCGAGGTTCAGGCGCTCCTTCTTGGTGAGGCCCTGGGCCTCGCCGGCCAGCATCTCGTCGAGCTTGCGCAGGCGCTGGATCGAATTCGAGATCGTCTTCCAGTTGGTCAGCATGCCGCCGAGCCAACGCGAATTGACATAGTACTGGGCCGAACGCTGCGCCGCATCGGCGACGATGTCGGACGCCTGGCGCTTGGTGCCGACGAACAGCACGCGGCCGCCCTTGGCGACGGTGTCGGAAACCTGCTTCAGCGCCTGGTGCAGCAAAGGCACCGTCTGCGAGAGGTCGATGATGTGGATGTTGTTGCGAGCGCCGTAGATGTAGGGCGCCATCTTCGGGTTCCAGCGATGGGTCTGGTGGCCGAAGTGAATGCCAGCTTCCAAAAGCTGGCGCATGCTGAAATCAGGCAGAGCCATTCTTATTTTCCTTTCCGGTTAGCCTCCACGGACACAGGCATTTTTGGACTTTGTCCTCGAACGCCACCGGAGGTTTCAGCCGGATTTCTCCCGGGCAGACACCAAAGTCCGTGTGTGGAATGAGCGCGCATATAGAGGGGAAGCGCGACAAACGCAAGCGGGGTAGCGTTTTCCCGCTCAGCGTGCGGCAATCAGCGCGCCGGTGCCGATCATGGCGCTGCCGGCAAACCGGTTCATCAGCCGCATGCGCTTCGGTGTCCTGAACCAGCCCGAAGCCCGGCCCGCAAGCGCTGCATAGACCCCCATGGTCAGGATGTTGACGCTGATGACGGTGGCCACCACCAGAAGGCCATCGACAAGGGTCAGCGTGTCGAGATTGAGGATCAGCGGCATGATCGAGGCGTGGAACAGGATCGCCTTGGGGTTGCCCAGCGCAATGGACGCGCCAAGGAAAAAGGACCGGGACAATCTCGCCTCGGCCGTCCGCGGCTCATTCGATTGCGAGGCCGAGGCGCGCCACATCCTGATGCCGAGAAAGATCAGATAGGCGGCGCCGGCATATTTCAGCAGGAGAAAGATCCATTCGAAGGTTTGCGCCAGCGCCACCAGCCCGAGCAGCGCCAGGGTGACCAGCACGGCGTCGCCGGCGGCGACCCCGACGCCGGCCATGAAGGCACGGAGGAAACCGCGCGACACACCATTGGTGATGACCGTGAACATCGCTGGCCCCGGCGTGGCCGCAGCAAGTGTGACAGCGGCGCAATAGGCCAGAAATGCTGTTGGTGTCATGACCGGGCCTTTCCATTGGGCACCCGCACGCGCCGGAAGATCGCGACGATCTCCTCGCGGCTGCATTCGATGGCGCCGAGCCGCACCGCGCGGTCGCGCTCGAAGCCGGTTATGTCATAATGCGGGGCCGATGTCTTGGGCGGTCCCTGGTAGGACGAACGCTTGACGCCAAGCGCGGCGGCGAAGCGATGCAGCTCGTTGGTGTCGTCGGCCATCAGGTGGCACCAGCGATGGCCGGCCCACTTCCAGATCGCCGCATCGACGTAGACCGCCATCAAGCCCGCCGCGGCCAGCTCAATTGCGCAACTCTGCTACTTCGATACCGCGCAAGGCTTTGTCTGGTCGAACAGCGAAAGATTGACCAGCTTGCCGGTCATCGAGAAGTCGCCATAGTCCATGGTGAGATCGCGGGTGATGCCGTTCTCGTGCAGCTTGAAGCTGATCCGGTATTCCGGCACTTCCTCGCCGTTCTGGGCGCTGTCGTCGAAATAGGCGATGTCGACCGGCCAGTACTTGTCGGTGGCGAGTTTGGCCAGCGCCGGAGCCTCCGGATCGACCTTGTCGGCTTCGGTCTTCTTGCCGACGACAACAGTGGTCGCCATCACCTTATTGGCGTCCTCCGAGCCGTCGAACAGGTTCGTCTGGTAGAAATTCTCGCCTTTCTCGGCCTTGCCGATCAGTTCGACCAGATGCTGGGTCGGAAACTGGGTGGCGGCGAGTTCCAGGCTGTTCTTCTCGGGCTTGTCGATATCGACCTTGAGGCCCTTGGCGTCTTTCGTGGCGATGCCCTTGACCTCCTTGTCGAGGTTCTGGTCGACAAAGGATTTGGTCACGAAGGAAAAAGTCTTGCCTTCGGCATCTTCGAAAGTCGTCGTCTGCTGGTCCGTCAGCTTCGTGCCCTCGGCGGTAACGATCTGGGTGACGAAGCGAAATTTCACCGTATAACCTTCGCACGCCGAACCGTTGAATTCGTAGACCATGCGACCGGATATACCTGTTATGCCGGAGCGGTCGGAGGCCTTTTTGAGGGTAAGGTCATACACGGCGCGATGCGCCTGCAGCGCCGGTACGGCGAAGGCGGGGACTATCGGGAACACCGCCGATAACAGAACGGCGTGGAATGCGAGGCGCGCTGCGCGCATGAGGTACTCCGATCGTCGCGGCTGATGGCAGGCCGCAGGGAAAGATGGTCCAGCTTAAAAAAAGTCGTGGCGGAAGCGAGGCAAAAATAGCAATTTCGGCCCCGCCAGCGCGGCGCCTTCCAGCAATAGGGAAAAGCAATGAGTGAAACAATCGAAAAGCGGCTAAGTGATCTCGGCGTGACGCTTCCAGTCGCCGCCGCACCTGCCGCCAACTACGTTCCCTACTGCAGGTCGGGCAATCTGCTGTTCACCGCCGGGCAATTGCCGCTCAAGGACGGCAAGCTGCAGGCGAGCGGCCTGCTCGGCCGCGACGTCGACACGGCAAGCGGCAAGGACGCGGCGAGATACTGCGCGATCAACATTCTGGCGCAAGCCAAGGCTGCGCTCGGCGACCTGGAGAAGATCAGCCGGCTGGTGAAGATCACCGTCTTCGTCGCCTCTGCCCCCGACTTTGTCGAACAGCATCTGGTTGCCAACGGCGCTTCCGATTTCCTGGTCGCCGCCCTTGGCGAGCGCGGCAAACACGCCCGCTCCGCCGTCGGCACTGCCTCCCTGCCACTTAATGCCGCAGTGGAAATCGAAGCCATCTTCGAAGTCGAATGAACGAAGGCCTGACATGACCGATCTATCCTGGCTAACCGCCCGGCCCGTTGCCCATCGCGGCTTCCACGACATGAACAAGACGCGCTGGGAAAACACGCTTTCCGCCTTCACGGCCGCGGCCGAACGGGGCTACGCCATCGAATGCGACGTGCATCTGTCGTCGGACGGCGTTCCCGTCATCATCCATGATGACGACCTGAAAAGACTGACTGGAGAGGACGGTTTCGTCTGGCAGCGCAGCGCGGCCGAACTGACCGCGCTCAAGGTTGGCGCCACATCCGACCGCGTGCCGACGCTGCAGGAAGCGCTCGACCTCGTCGACGGCCGCGTGCCCATGGTCGTCGAGCTGAAAGGGGTTCCCGGCCGCGATGAAGGCCTGGTGGCAAGTGTCGGCAGGATGCTCAAGCGCTACAAGGGCAAGGCGGCGATCATGTCGTTCGATCACTGGCTGATCCGTGACTTCCCGAAACATGCACCCGGCATTCCCGCCGGCTTGACCGCCTACGGCAAGGACCTCAAGCTGATCGAGGCGCATTTTTCCATGCTGGCGCATGAGCTATCCTTCACCTCCTACGCCGCCGGCGACCTGCCGAACCCGTTCGTCAGTTTCGTGCGTGAAAAGCTCAAAATGCCTGTCATCACCTGGACGGTGCATGATCAGCCCGCGATCGACCTGACCTTCAAATACGCCGATCAGATGACATTCGAAGGGTTCGAACCCGAGCTGGTCAAAGTCGCTTGAGCGGAGTGTCTGAAACGTGACTTGTAGCGCCCCGGATGGAGCTTAAATAAGCCTCATGGATCAGGGCGACGATGGCGACGGGCAAACTGCAAATGCGGACTATTCGATCCGTATCGCCGCGGGCATCGGCGCGTTCACCTGCGATGAGTGGAACGGCTTTGCCGGCACCACGCGCGGCGATGCGGAAAACGGCTATAATCCGCTCGTTTCATTCGCTTTTTTAAGCGCGTTGGAGGATTCCGGCTGCGCCGTGCGGCGCACCGGCTGGCAGGGACATCATTTGCGGTTGGAGACCGCGCAAGGCAGGCTGCTGGGCGCCGTCCCCTGCTATCTCAAATCGCACAGCCAGGGCGAATATGTGTTCGACCACGGCTGGTCTGACGCCTTCGAGCGCGCAGGCGGCCGCTATTATCCGAAACTGCAATGCGCCGTGCCGTTTACGCCGGTCACCGGCCCTCGCCTGCTGGTCGGCAAAGGCGAGGATCCGGATGCGGTGAGGGCCGGGCTTGCCGCCGGCCTCAAAATGGTGACCGACAAGCTCGGCGTGTCCTCGGCGCATGTCACCTTCGCGCAGGAGAACGATGTCGCGACGCTCGAGGCCGCCGGTTTCCTGCACCGCACCGACCAGCAATTCCACTTCTTCAACGAAGGTTTTTCGACCTATGACGACTTCCTCGCCACGCTTGCCTCGCGCAAGCGCAAGGCGATGAAGAAGGAGCGGCGCGAGGCGCTTGCCGATGGCATCACCATCGACTGGCTGACCGGCAAGGACCTGACGGAAAAGGCCTGGGACGACTTCTTCGCCTTCTACATGGACACCGGCAGCCGCAAATGGGGCCGCCCCTACCTGAACCGCCAGTTCTTCTCGCTGATCGGCGAACGCATGGCGGATGACATCCTGCTGGTGATGGCCAGGCGCAACGGTCGCTACATCGCCGGGGCCATCAATTTCATCGGCTCGGACGCGCTCTACGGCCGCAACTGGGGCTGCATCGAGGATCATCCCTTCCTGCATTTCGAGGTCTGCTACCACCAGGCCATCGACTTCGCCATCGAACGCAAGCTGAAGGTGGTGGAGGCGGGCGCGCAGGGAGAACATAAGCTGGCGCGCGGCTACCGGCCGGTGACGATGCATTCCGCGCACTACATTTCGCACCCCGGCCTGCGCAATGCGGTGGCCGACTATCTCCAGCGCGAGCGGCGCGAAGTGGAGCGGATGAGCGATTATCTCGAAGAACACACGCCGTTTCGCAAGGATCTCGAGGAGTAGCACGCCTTCTGGCATGGCCGATCTCGCCTGATCGTACCGCCACATCGTCTTGCCGCTCCGGAAGAGCTTCGCTACACGGGACGCGAGGCACAATCCGGAGCGTTCGCCATGACTGAGGCCGCCTACGACACCAACAACATCTTCGCAAAGATCCTGCGCGGCGAAATCCCTTCGCACCGCGTCTACGAAGATGACGCCGTCGTCGCCTTCATGGATGTGATGCCGCAAGGACCCGGCCATACGCTGGTTGTGCCAAAAACCCCGTCGCGCAACCTGCTCGACGCCAATCCGTCGACCTTCGGCCCGCTTTTTACCGTCGTCCAGAAAGTGGCGCTGGCAGTCAAGAAGGCGCTCGATGCCGACGGCGTCACCATCCTGCAGTTCAACGAGCCGGCCTCCGGCCAGACCGTCTATCACTTGCACGTCCATATCATCCCGCGCTTCGACGGCATCCCGTTGAAGCCGCATAGCGGTGAGATGGAGAAACCCGAAGTGCTGGCCGGGAACGCCGAGAAAATACGGGCGGCGCTGGGAAGCTGAGCCGAACTTCGTTTCGGGGGCAGGAGAAAGTCTAGCTAGCGGCTTGAGCCAAGCGCTCGATCGCACCCGGCTGAGCGCCATCACGCAGGCGCTGGCGGATTGCTTGTGCGCACTGTTCAGGGCTGAGGACCGAGGTATCGACCTCGAGATCATATATGCCCGGCCGGTGCACCGCTTCTTGCCACATACGCACCGGCAAAGGCGTGGGATCGTCCGAAGAGCCGGTGACATAACCCCGGCCCGCCTCGCTGGCGGCTCGCCTTTCCATGATGATTTCAATCGGACAGCGAACGCCGACGAACAGCGCCGGCAGGCCGGCGAGACGGCGCGCGCAATCGGCCAGGCAATCGAGCGGCTTCGAATAGGCATCGTGATGGCCGACGTCCGTCACGACGTTCAGCCCCAGCCGGCTGTGCACCGCGACCGATTCGTAGAGGGCGGCATAAAGGTGCGGCACGAAGACTTCGAGGTCGGGACGTTCGCCTCCAGGTCGCAACCCTATTCCCGGGCGAAGTCGCGGCGGTATGATCTGGGCATAGCTGTCGACACCCAGATTCATCCATGCGCCATCGAAGCTTTCCTGAATGGCGCGAGCGATGCTCGATTTTCCCGACCGCGGCGCGCCGTTGAGGATGACGATCTGGCCTGGCATAGCCACCCCATTGCTCAAAAATGAAAAAGCCCCGTTGCCGGGGCTTTTTCGAGTGCGTGCCGATCAGCCCTTGCGGGGCAGTTGCGGGACCAGGCTGCGCTTGCCGCCATCCTTGCCCTTGGGCTCCGGCTTCTGCGCCACGACCTTCTTGGCTGCAGGCTTCTTGGCCACTGCCTTGGGCGGCTTCGGCGCGTCTTCCGGCTCTTCCTTCTTCGGCTTCACCGGCGCCTCGTCGGCCAGCGATTCGAGCTTCAGGCCGGTCTCGCCGGTTTCCTTCTTCTCGACGGTGACGCGCACCGTGCCGCCCTTCTTGAGCTTGCCGAACAGCACCTCGTCAGCCAGTGGCTTCTTGATGTGCTCCTGGATCACACGGCCGAGCGGCCGCGCGCCCATGCGCTCGTCATAGCCCTTGTCAGCGAGCCAGGCGATCGCATCCGGCGACAGGTCGAAGGTGACGCCACGCTCGGAGAGCTGCGCCTCGAGTTGCATGACGAACTTCTGCACCACCTGATGGATGACCGGCACCGGCAGCGAGCCGAACGGGATGATCGCATCGAGACGGTTGCGGAATTCCGGCGTGAACAGCCGGTTGATCGCCTCGACATCGTCGCCTTCGCGCTTGGTCGAGCCGAAACCGATCGCCGCGCGCTGCGCATCCGATGCGCCCGCATTGGTGGTCATGATCAGGATGACATTGCGGAAGTCGATCTGCTTGCCGTTGTGGTCGGTCAGTTTGCCGTGGTCCATGACCTGCAACAGGATGTTGAACAGATCCGGATGCGCCTTCTCGACCTCGTCGAGCAACAGCACGCAGTGCGGATGCTGGTCGACGCCGTCGGTGAGCAAGCCGCCCTGGTCGAAACCGACATAGCCGGGAGGCGCGCCGATCAACCGCGAAACGGTGTGGCGTTCCATATATTCCGACATGTCGAAGCGGATCAGCTCGACGCCGAGCGAGGCGGCTAGTTGCTTGGCCACTTCCGTCTTGCCGACACCGGTCGGACCCGAGAACAGATACGAGCCGATCGGCTTTTCCGGTTCGCGCAGTCCGGCACGGGCCAGCTTGATCGCCGAGGTCAGTGCCGTGATGGCAGTATCCTGGCCATAGACGACCCGCTTCAACTCGATATCGAGGCCTTGCAGCACCTTCTCGTCATCGGCCGAAACCGTCTTCGGCGGGATGCGCGCCATGGTAGCGATCGTTGCTTCGATCTCCTTGATGCCAATGGTCTTCTTGCGCTTGGCTTCCGGCACCAGCATCTGCGAGGCGCCGGTCTCGTCGATCACGTCGATCGCCTTGTCCGGCAGCTTGCGGTCGTTGATGTAGCGCGCCGACAGCTCGACCGAAGCCTTGATGGCTTCCGAGGTGTAGCGGACCTTGTGGAACTCCTCGAAATAGGGCTTCAGGCCCTTCATGATCTCGATGGCGTCCTCGATGGTCGGTTCGTTGACGTCGATCTTCTGGAAGCGCCGCACCAGAGCGCGGTCCTTCTCGAAGAACTGGCGGAATTCCTTGTAGGTGGTCGAGCCGATGCAGCGGATCCCACCCGACGACAGAGCAGGCTTCAGCAGGTTCGACGCGTCCATGGCGCCGCCCGAGGTGGCTCCTGCCCCGATCACCGTATGAATCTCGTCGATGAACAACACCGCACCCGGATAGTCCTCGAGTTCCTTGACGACCTGCTTCAGCCGTTCCTCGAAATCGCCACGGTAGCGCGTGCCGGCCAGCAGCGTGCCCATGTCGAGCGCGAAGATGGTGGCGTTGTGCAGCACTTCGGGAACGTCGCCCTCGACGATGCGCTTGGCGAGACCCTCGGCGATCGCCGTCTTGCCGACGCCCGGATCGCCGACATAGAGCGGGTTGTTCTTGGAGCGGCGGCACAGCACTTGGATGGTGCGGTTGATTTCCGACTCGCGGCCGATCAGCGGGTCGATCTTGCCGGCCTTGGCCTTGTTGTTGAGGTTGACGCAATAAGCCGTCAGCGCATCCTGCTGCTGCTTCTTCTTGCCGCCTTCCTCTTGCGGCTCGGCGCCATTCTGGCCGCCCTGCTCGTCATCGGCGCCGCGCGGCGAGCGCGTTTCCGATGCGCCGGGGCGCTTGGCTATGCCGTGCGAGATGTAATTGACCGCGTCGTAGCGGGTCATCTGCTGTTCCTGCAGGAAATAGGCGGCATGGCTCTCGCGCTCGGCGAAGATGGCGACGAGCACGTTGGCCCCCGACACTTCCTCGCGGCCCGACGACTGCACATGGATCACCGCGCGCTGGATGACGCGCTGGAAGCCGGCGGTCGGCTTGGAATCCTCGTCGTAGCCGGTGACCAGATTGTCGAGCTCGGTGTCGATATAGGTCAGAACAGTGTGCTTCAGCTCATCGAGATCGACGTTGCAGGCGCGCATGACGGCGGCCGCCTCGGTGTCGTCGATCAACGCGAGCAGCAGATGTTCAAGGGTTGCGTATTCATGGTGCCGCTCATTGGCGAGCGTCAGCGCCTGGTGAAGCGCCTTTTCCAGGCCTTGGGAGAAAGCCGGCATGTTACCTCACTTCTTCTCCATCACGCATTGCAGCGGATGCTGATTCTGTCGGGCGAAATCCATGACCTGAGACACTTTGGTCTCGGCCACCTCGAATGTATAGACCCCGCACTCGCCCACTCCATGATTGTGAACATGAAGCATGATGCGTGTGGCGGCTTCGCGGTCCTTCTGGAAAAAACGCTCCAGCACGTGAACCACGAACTCCATGGGAGTGTAGTCGTCGTTGAGGATGAGGACCCGGTAAAGGCTGGGCTTCTTGGTCTTGGTTTTGGTGCGCGTGATAACGGCCGTCCCGCGGCCGGCCTCATTGCCGTCGCCGCCGCCGTTTTGCATCCGCGCCACTTGTCTCATGGCAGTCAAACTGATCGTCACGTAATCCTGCCTCGTTCGAATCCTCATGCGAGTTCGACATGTAGGTGTTCGATGGACGATTTTAAGCCCTTCTGGTTAGCTGACAATATGGCTAGGTGACCAAACTTGGCGGATTTTCGCAATCGTGAAGCGCTACGCCGCCGCGAACCGGAAATTAGCATGAAAAAACCCGGCCGCGTTTCCGCGACCGGGCTTTGTCCCGGGCCCAAAGGGCCGGATCTGAAAGTGTCAGGGCGAAAATTACCTCGCCCGGGCGAAATTACTTCGCCTTGGCAACGATCGATTCGAACGGCTTGTAGGCTTCCTTGGCGAGTTCGGCATAGAGATCGCCAATCTTGGTGGCCTCGGCGACGAATGCCTCGTAGGACTGCTTGGCATAGTCGGTCTGGATCTCGATCGCCTTGTCCAGCGACTTGGCCGAAAACAGCTTCTCGACAGCAGCGCTGCCGGCCTCAAAGCTCTTCTTGGTGTACTCACCGGCCTCGGTGGCGATCGCCTGGGCGCCCTTGGAGAGCGAAGCGAAGCTCTTCAAACCGGTGTCGGCGAATTCCTTGCCGTATTTGCTGAAGTCCTCATAGGTCTGGGTCATTTCACGATTCCCTTGACGGTTGAGGCGTCCTTCTTCGGGGCGCCGTTGTGCAATGCACCTCAATATATTGTGCGCCGCACAAAAGTCAATATTTCACCGGCGTGCGAGGCTCGCCTGCGCAGGCAATGGCTAAAAATCAAATAAAGTGTGTTTCAAGCCCGAAGAAAATGGTGAACGCGGCGGTTACCATAAACGGATTGGTAACGCTGCCCCGTTAGCTTGGCTGAAAGTGAGGCAGGACCCTTTGCCGCCTCCAACGCAACGAAGAATTCAAGGGAAATATCAGTGCGTCAGGCGTTGTTGGGCATCGTTTCCAAATCCACTTCCCCCCTCAAAGCGATCATGGTCCTCGCCCTGGCGATGACGTTCGTTTGCTCCGACGTTGCCGCCTCGCTGGCAGCGCGGCAGGCGGCCATCGTTGTGGACGCCAAGACGGGCAAGGTGCTGTACTCCGCGGATGCCAATGGCAGGCGCTATCCGGCGTCGCTGACCAAGATGATGACGCTTTATCTGACCTTCGAAGCGATGGCGAAGGGCAAGATCAGCCGGAACACGCCTGTCGTGTTTTCCGCCAAGGCCTCCGCCGAGGCGCCAACGAAACTCGGCGTGAAGCCGGGCGGTTCGGTCTCGGTCGAAACCGCGATCCTGTCGATCGTCACCAAGTCGGCGAACGACTCGGCCACTGCCCTCGGTGAAATGCTTGGCGGCGATGAATCCACTTTTGCCCGCATGATGACCGCCAAGGCGCGGGCTCTCGGCATGAACGGCACCGTCTTCCGCAACGCCAACGGCCTGCCCGACCCCGGCCAGTTCACCACCGCGCGCGACATGGCCACGCTCGGCATTGCGCTCAGGGAACATTTTCCCCAGTACTACGGCTATTTCTCGCAGCGCTCGTTTCTCTACGGCCGCCAGCGCATCAACGGTCACAACCGACTGCTCGGCCGCATCAAGGGCGTCGACGGCATCAAGACCGGCTATACCCGTGCCTCCGGCTTCAACCTCGTCTCATCGGTGGCCGACGGCAACCGCCGCCTTGTCGCCGTTGTCATGGGCGGCACGTCGGGCGGCAGCCGCGACAACCAGATGGCGTCCCTGATCAACACCTACCTGCCAAGGGCCTCGACCCGCGGTGGCGGCGACCTCGTCGCCAAGGCCGACAGCAGCAACCCGGTCAAGGCCCTCGCCAAGGTTCTTTTGCCCAAGCACGACGCGCCGACCCCGGACGACAAGCCGGTCGCGGTGGCCAGCGCCGATGACGCCGTTGCCGACGACGCGACGGCTGCGCAGGGTGATGACGAAGAGAGCGCCGAGGCCGAAGCGCCCAAGCTGGTTGCCCCGGCAAAGAAGGTGAAGACGGTCATCGTCTCAGCGCCCAAGGTCGCCAGCGCACAGGTCGTGGCCGCCTATGCCGAGCCGGCGGCGGCCGCCGAGCCGGCGCCAACCGTCGATCCGGTCAACACCGCTTCGGTGCCGTCGGGTTGGGCGATCCAGGTCGCCTCTTCGCCGAAGCAGTCGGAAGCCCAGGCCGTCCTCGACAAGACCAGCAAGCAGGCGCCGAAGGCGCTGGCGGATGCTTCCGGCTTCACCGTCGCCTTCGACAAGGACGGCGTCACCTATTACCGCGCCCGTTTCGGCGGCTTTGGTTCGAAGGACGCCGCCTGGAAGGCCTGTACCGCTCTAAAGAAGAAGAAAATCGAGTGCTACGCCGTCCAGCAGTAGGGCGGCGTGGAAGTAATCTCCCGGAAAATTTCTGCGTCGAAGGAGACTAGTTGTGATTGGAGAGCAAGACGTCCTTGGCTTCGTTGATTCGCGCCGCCAGGAAAGACGTGCCGCCGATATCGGGGTGCAGGCGCTGCATCAGGCGGCGGTGCGCCTTGCGGACATCCGCCGCGGCGGCCCCCGCTTCAAGACCAAGGACCTTGTAGGCCTCCTCCTTAGTCATGGCGCCCGGACCTGGCGCAACACCCAGCCCTTCGCCACCGTTCGTCTCAGTGTTTTTGCGCCAGACGGGAAATCTGCCGTCAAGATACGTCTCTAGCAACTGGCGGCTCTCCGCATCGGCGGAGAGTTCGCGGTAGAGATGCTGCAACTCCGCAAGGCCCATCGCACCAAGCATCTTGCCGTCATGGCGGCCGGCCAGAACCAGCCCTTCGAGGCCGCCGGTATCGTGATCCAGCTCCATTTCAAGCGCTGCCGTCCGCACCGTTGAGCGTTTTCCCGGCGCCGGCTTGACATCAGGCCGGTTCTTGCGCGTGGCAGCATACCAGCCGATCGCCGCAAACAGCACGACGCCGCCGATTCCGCTTCGTTCGACCAGAAGCACGGCGGCGCCCACCAGTGCCAGCAGGATCGGTCCCAGTGTTCTCATGCCGGTTGCCAAGCGGGCCGGATCGGCCCGGAGGAAGGCCGAGGCAACGCCCAGGAGCACCAGCAGCAATGCGACCAGACCGATAATTGCGCCTAACATTTCCCACCGCCCCGCAGATGCCCTGTCCGCCTGGACAGCCGCGTGATGTCATCCAACACTTTTTCTGCGCCGGAATGAAGGCTTTCACCTGGACAGGAAGAAGACCGCCATGCGGAATGGCTCCCCAGCCCTGTGGACCTTGTCGGCTTCGCCAGCTTTTCATCGCGCATGGATTTCAAGATGTGGCGTTGTCGCGCCGCTTGCAAGTCCAGAGCGAAGCAAGATGGAGGGCCAGAAAAGCCCGCGCCAAAACAGACAGCACTTGCGCGCGATGGCCTACAGCAAGCCGAGATCGGCAAGCTCGCGCCTGAGTTTCGGCGGCATCTCGACCAGTCCCGCCTTGCCTTTGCCGAGATCAGGTGGTGCATCCGACGGTTTCAAATAGCGCCACCCCTGGAAGGCCCGACGCGGCTGCCAATCGGTGCGCACGACTTGCGGATCGAGCATCAGGCGGCAGCGACCGATGCCCTCGTCGTCAATGAAAGGCCGGATCTCGGTGATCAGCTGCCGGCATTGCACATTGCCCTTGATCACCCAGTAGAGCGAACCGCCATCGGTGACCTCGGCGCCGCGCGTCGGCACCATGCGGGTGGTGTGCCAGTGTTCGGCCGGTTCGCCGGCCCGGCGCCGTTCGTCGAGGCGGAACTCGATCCATTCCTCGAGATCCTCGACGCTGTCGCAGCCGACGCACAGTTTTAGCAGATTGAGAGCCATTCGCTAAGGTTAGTCCGGAGCGCCGGGACGTCAACGGCCTGAGGGACTTCTCCACAGTGCCAAGCGTTGCTCAGCACTCCACGACATTGACGGCGAGACCGCCGAGGCTGGTTTCCTTGTACTTCTCGTTCATGTCGAGGCCGGTCTGGCGCATGGTCTCGATCGCCGCGTCGAGAGGCACGAAATGGACGCCGTCGCCCTTGATCGCCAGCGACGCGGCCGTCACCGCCTTGACCGCGCCGAGCGCATTGCGCTCGATGCACGGCACTTGCACCAGCCCGCCGACCGGATCGCAGGTCATGCCGAGATGGTGTTCGAGCGCGATTTCGGCGGCATTCTCGACCTGCTCGGGCGTGCCGCCCATGACGGCGCACAGGCCGGCCGCGGCCATCGCCGAGGCGGACCCGACCTCGCCCTGGCAGCCGACCTCGGCGCCCGAGATCGACGCATTGGTCTTGATGATGCCGCCGACGGCGGCAGCCGTCAGCAGGAAGTCACGGATGCTCGGTTGGTCGGCCTCGGGATGGAAATGCAGCCAGTAGCGCAGCACCGCCGGCAGCGTGCCGGCCGCACCGTTGGTCGGCGCGGTTACGACGCGGCCGCCGGCGGCATTCTCCTCGTTGACCGCCATGGCGTAGATCGACAGCCAGTCATTGGCGAGCAGCGGATTTGGCCGGTTCTGCTGCCACTGTTCCTGCAGCTTGTCGTGCAACTGCCGGGCCCGACGCCGCACCTTCAACCCGCCCGGCATGATGCCGTCCTGCGACAGGCCACGATCGATGCAGCTCTTCATCGCACCCCAGATGGCGTCGAGGCCGGCGTCGAGGTCCTCGCGCGACATCTGCGTTTCCTCGTTGACGCGCTTCATCTCGGCGATGGAAAGCCCGCTCTTGGCCGCCATCTTGAGCATCTCGACCGCGTTCTTGAAGGGATAAGGCACTTTCTTGCCTTCTGATGTCACCGACCCCTTGGCCTTCACGCGCTGCAGCTCTTCTTCCGACACCACGAAGCCGCCGCCGATCGAATAGTAGATGCGCTTGAGCAGCAGGCGTCCGCCGGCGTCATAGGCATGGAACGCCATGCCGTTGGCATGGCCGGTAAGCGGTGTCTTGCGGTCGAGCACCAGATCGGTTGCCGGATCGAAATGGTAGGACGGGTGACCTGGCGGTGAAATCATCTTGTCGGCGGTGATGCGGCTGATGATGCCGTCGGCCTGGTCCGGATCGACTGTTTGCGGGGTCTGGCCGGCAAGGCCAAGGATGACGGCGCGGTCGCTGCCATGGCCGATGCCGGTATAGGCGAGCGAGCCATGCAGGCTGGCGCCGATGCGGGCAACCTTGGCGCCGGCGGGGCGCGGCCAGTCGTCTCCGGCGACCTCGTCGAGAAACCGCCGCGCGGCCGTCATCGGCCCCATTGTGTGCGAGCTCGAGGGGCCAATGCCGATCTTGAACAGGTCGAAAACCGAAAGGAACACGCTGTCTCCTGGAGTCGCGTCGAGGACTCTACATATAGGAATTCCCAGGAATGTTTCCGCTCTTTTGACGGGCGCGGCGCAGCACCTGCCGACCTTGTTTGCTCCGGCAGCGACATTGCCGCCGATCACGGGAGCCGGCATCGAAGCCACCACGCTGGATGTGATAAATTCAGCCCATGGGCGATTCCTTCTATCTTTCGATGGCTGATCTCGGGGCGCTGGCCTTCTTCCTGATCGCGTGGCTCCTGCATACGCTCGCCTCGGACGGCAAGCTGGTCAGCCGCATGTCGCTGACGACGGCGATGAATGCACAGCGCGAAGCCTGGATGCGCACCATGGCCGAGCGCGAAATCCGCATCGTCGACACCGCCATCATGAGCGGCCTGCAGCAGGGAACCGCCTTCTTCGCGTCGAGTTCGCTGATCGCGCTCGGCGGCTGTTTTGCCTTGCTCGGTGCGTCCGATCGGGTGCTGGAAGTGCTGAGCAACCTGCCGCTCGGCGGCGCCCCATCGCGCCCGGCCTTTCAGATCAAGGTGCTGGGGCTGGTGCTGATCCTCGCCTTCTCCTTCTTCAAATTCGGCTGGGCCTACCGGCTGTTCAACTATTGCTCGATCCTGATCGGCGCCGTGCCGATCCCGCATGGCGAAGCCTCGCGCAATCCGGTCACGGAAACCGCGGTGTGGCGCGCGGCGCAGATGAACATGCTGGCCGGCAAGCATTTCAACTCGGGCCTGCGCGGCGTGTTCTTCTCGATCGGCTATCTCGGCTGGTTCGTTGACCCAGTGGTGTTCGTGCTGTCGACGCTTCTGCTGCTGGCCGTGCTGGTGCGGCGCCAGTTCTTCTCGGCGGCGCGACGCGCCGTCATCGGTCAGCCGCCCGGCCCGGGAAAGGGCTGATCGATGCGGCCGGAAAGCCAATAGGCAAAAAGCCCGATCCATTCGCGGAGCGCTATGGTGGTGTTCTGCACGGAATCAATCGCATTGTCGCGAAACAAGCCGACACCTTCCTTGCCGGAGGTGTGATAGTCGACCGGCCATGGAACGGTTGGAAAACCAGCCTTGTCGAACAGTGCCTTGGCCCGTGGCATGTGGAAGGCGGAGGTCACCAGCAGCCAGGTCTCGCCCGGCTTCGGCTCGACAAGTTTGCGGCTGAAGACAGCATTTTCGTAGGTGTTGCGGGACTTGTCTTCCAGGACAAGACGATCGGCCGATACACCGAGCGGAACGAGCAGGCGGGACGCGGTGTCGGCGTCCCCCTCGGCGTCGATGAAAAACGCGCCGTGACCGCCTGATACAACCACCTTGGCCTGTGGGAAGCGCCGGGCGAGGATTGCGGTCTCGACCATGCGATCGCCGCTGCTGCTCAATTCATAGCCGCCACGCGCGAGGTTAATGGCGCCCTCGAAGCCGCCGCCGAGCACGACGATGCCGTCGACCTTTTGCGGCAGCGGCGGCCGTGGAAAGCGCTCCTCGAGCGGGTTCAGCATCATCGCGCCAAGCGACGTCCAGGTCGAGAGCGCCAGGATTAGAAACGCCAGGACACTGCCGGTGAAGGCCAGCCGCCGCCGGCCGATCAGCCCGGCAATCAATCCCGCCAGAAGCAGGAAGATCGTCAGGTTGAGCGGCTGGATGAAGAACCAGAAGACCTTGGAAAGATAGAAGAACATCGCTCACCCCTTCAGATGATCGATACCCTTACCACCACTTCTCAGGCTGAAATGTGCCGGCCGCCTGCTCGATGACGGCAGCGGTCTGGAAAAGCGTCTCTTCCTCGAACGGCCGGCCGATGAGCTGCAGGCCAAGCGGCAACCCCTTGGGGTCGAGGCCGGCAGGCACGGCGATGCCCGGCAGGCCGGCCATGTTCACAGTGACGGTGAAAATGTCGTTGAGGTACATTTTCACCGGATCGGCCGCCATGTCCTCGTCGGCGATGCCGAAGGCGGCGGACGGCGTCGCCGGGGTCAGGATGACGTCGACGCCGGCAGCGAAGACATTTTCGAAGTCGCGCTTGATCAAATTGCGTACCTTCTGCGCCTGCAGGTAGTAGGCGTCGTAATAGCCGGCCGACAGCACATAGGTACCGATCATGATGCGGCGCTTGACCTCGCGGCCGAAACCGGCGGCGCGGGTCTTCTCATACATCTCGACAATGTCCTTGCCTGGCACGCGCAGGCCGTAGCGGACGCCGTCATAGCGCGCCAGGTTGGACGACGCCTCGGCGGGCGCCACGATGTAATAGGCCGGCAGTGCGTATTTCGTATGCGGCAGGGAAATGTCGACGATCTCGGCGCCGGCATCCCGCAGCCAGGCAATGCCCTTCTGCCACAGCGCCTCGATCTCTTCGGGCATGCCGTCGACGCGGTATTCCTTGGGAATGCCGACCTTCATGCCTTTGATCGGCTTGCCGATGGCCGCCTCATAGTCCGGCACCGGGCGGTCGACGGAGGTGGTGTCCTTCGGATCGACCGAGGCCATCGACCTGAGCAGGATCGCGGCGTCGCGCACGTCGCGCGCGATCGGACCGGCCTGGTCGAGCGACGAGGCGAAGGCGACGATGCCCCAGCGCGAGCAGCGGCCATAGGTCGGCTTGATGCCGACGGTGCCGGTGAAGGCCGCCGGCTGGCGGATCGAGCCGCCCGTATCGGTCGCCGTCGCGCCGGCGCACAGGAACGCCGAGACGGCGGTTGCCGAGCCGCCGGAAGAACCGCCCGGCACCAGCTGCGCGTTGTCCAGGCTGCGCTGGGTTTTCGTGCCGCCGGCCGAGACGAAACCGCCGTCGCCCTGATGCGTCGTCGGCATCACCACTGTGTCGAGGCGCGAACGCCGCCACGGGTTGATGACCGGGCCGTAATACGACGTCTCGTTGGACGAGCCCATGGCGAACTCGTCCATGTTGAGCTTGCCGAGCATGACCGCGCCATCCGCCCACAGATTGGCGGTGACAGTCGATTCGTAGAGTGGCTTGAAGCCGTCGAGCACGTGGCTGCAGGCCTGGGTGTGGACACCTTCGGTGCCGAACAGGTCCTTAATCCCCAGCGGAATGCCTTCCAGCGCACCGCCCTCGCCCTTGACCAGCCTGGCGTCGGACGCCTTGGCCATGTCACGCGCCCTGTCGCCAGTCACCGCGACATAGGCATTGAGCGCCGGATTGGCGCGATCGATGGCCGAGAGATAGGCCTCGGTGATCTCGGTCGCGGTGATTTCCTTGCCGCGCAGCTTGGCGCGGGCCTGTGAAATCGTCAGTCTGGTCAGGTCGCTCATCAAAGGCTCTTTTCGTAAAACACCGACCACTTGGAATCGGGATAATCCAGCACCGGGCCGCAGCGCGAAAACCCGGCACGTTCGTAGACGGTCCAAGCGGCG
Source organism: Mesorhizobium sp. 131-3-5 (assembly GCF_016756575.1). Taxonomy (NCBI): domain Bacteria; kingdom Pseudomonadati; phylum Pseudomonadota; class Alphaproteobacteria; order Hyphomicrobiales; family Phyllobacteriaceae; genus Mesorhizobium; species Mesorhizobium sp. 131-3-5. The sequence continues at coordinate 4,234,652 of NZ_AP023254.1, read as the reverse complement.
GGATGGCGGTCTCCCGTCTCCAGCACCAGCCGCTTCAGCCCTTCCTGACGCGCCAGCGCCTCGACGCGCTCAACGATGCTGGCGCCGATTTTCTGGCCGCGATGCGAAGGCCGCGTATACATGCGCTTGACCTCGCCAATGGCGCCGCCATGGCGCTTCAGCGCGCCACAACCGACGGCGATGCCATTGTCGCGGGCGATGAAAACGGTCGTGTCCTGACCGGCCATCTGCTCCACTGTCAGATGATAGCAGTGCTCCGGCGGCGTCAATTCGAGCAAGGTCTCGTTGAGTTCCTTGACCAGGCCGCGCACATCGTCCTGCAACGGTGTCTCGATGGCGATCTCGATTGCCATCGGCGCCCTACTCCACGACCTTCGGCACGAGGAAGAAATTCTCTTCGGTCGCCGGCGCATTGGCGACGATGTCGGCCGCCTTGTTGCCGTCGGTGACGACGTCCTGGCGCTTCTTCATCTCCATCGGCGTCACCGAGGTCATCGGCCCGACGCCGGAGACATCGACCTCGTTCAGTTGCTCGACGAAGCCCAGTATGGCGTTCAGTTCGCCGGTCATGCGTTCTGCATCTTCTTCGCTCACCGCGATGCGGGCGAGACGCGCGACGCGCTTCACAGTCTGAAGATCAACGGACATAGATTTTGCCTCGGGGAAAACCAGTCCGGGCTATAGCGGCGCCGCGCGCGCGGCGCAACATGCATCATGCGAGAGACCAGGCCGTGGTGGCGCGCTGGCTCACGGCCATCGGTCCAAGGACAAGTCTATGGCAAGGCGACGCCCTCGCACAGATAATAGCTGCCGCTGTTGCCGCTCGCTTCGCTTTCGTCATCGATCGGCCGGACCGATACGAGATCGATCTGCGTCGGGCTGATCCGCGTCACCGACAGGACATCGGGAAAGACATAGCCTGGCTCCTGGCAGATGGCCGTCACCGCCCAGCTCGGCGGGCGTGTCGCCTTGCTGACCTGCACGAATTCGCAATTGTATTCAACGCCCTGCAGGCCATGCACGGAAAGCACGATGTTGCCGGCATCGATCAGCCTCTGCAGCGTGTCCTTCCTGGCCTGCGTGCAAAGCTCCTCGGACTGCAGATAGACGCCTTCGATGAAGTCATCCGCGGCGAGCGCGGGCGATGCCGCGACAAACATCGACACACAAAGAGATCGCCCCAACGCCATGGATTTGTTCCGCTTTGGCTGTTTCTAGATCGTAATCGTTTCACCGATTTTCGGCAACGCGACCTTCACACCGGACCCTTCGAGGCCGGCCTCGAATTTCTCGGGCGTCGGATCGATCATCGGAAACGTGCCGAAATGGCAAGGGACGACCGTGTCGAACTTGAAGAAGCGCCGGCAGGCAAGTGCCGCCACCGCGCCGCCCATGGTGAAACGATCGCCGATCGGCACGATGCCGATCTTCGGCTCATGCAATTCGTTGATCAGCGCCATGTCGGAAAAGATGTCGGTATCGCCCATATGGTAGAGCGTCGGGTCGTCCGGGAAATGCAGGACCAGCCCGCCCGGATTGCCGAGATAGACGTTCTTGCCGCCTTCTTCGCCAAACGAGGAAGAGTGCAGCGCCTGGACGAAAGTGGTGGTGAAGCCGCCGCAATCGACCGTGCCGCCGATATTGCCGGGATTGATCTTGCCGCCGTCGGCGCCCTTGCCGACCAGATACATGCAGATCTCGAAATTGGCGACCAGCTGCGCGCCGCTCTTGCCGAGCACTTCCAGCGCGCCGCTGATATGGTCGCTGTGTCCATGCGTCAGCAGAACATGCGTGATCCCTTCGGCCGGCCCTTCCCAGCCGCCCGTCCAGGACGGGTTGCCGATCAGAAAGGGGTCGATGAGGATCTTGGCGTCGTCGGTTTCGATACGGAAGGCCGAATGGCCGTACCAGGTCAGTTTCATGAAATGCATTCCTCGATTATTGCCGGGCCAGAGGATAAAACGCCGATGACCTCGATATCAAAGGGTATAGTGTCCGCCGCGCATCCGGAAGGACGCACGCTGCTGAAAAAGACAAGGGAAAACCGTTGGCTATCATCACGATTGAGCAATTGCCGGCATGGCTCGCCGACGGCAGGACGCTGGCGGGGCTCGATCTCGGCGACAAGACGATCGGCGTCGCGGTTTCCGACCGGGGATTCGCCTTCGCTCACCCGCGCCCGGTCATCATGCGGAAGAAATTCTCGCTCGATGCCGCCGTGCTTCTGGCATTACTGAAGAAGGAGAATGTTGGCGCGGTGGCGATCGGGCTGCCGATCAACATGGACGGGTCGGAAGGTCCGCGCGCGCAAAAATCGCGCGCCTTCGTGCGCAACATGGCGCAGCTGAGCGACCTGCCCTTTGTGTTCTGGGATGAACGGCTGTCGACGGTGGCGGCCGAGAGGACGTTGATCGAAATGGATTTCTCGCGCGCCAAACGTGCCGGCAAGATCGATTCGGCGGCCGCGGCCTTTATTCTGCAGGGAGTCTTGGACCGGCTTCAGTCGCTCGATTCAGGCGATCGAACGGAATTGGGCGGTCAAGCGGAACCGGGCCCGAACGACGACGCCTGACCCAATCCAGAATTTCGCGGCGACGGCGAAAAGCCCATATCGCCATCAGCAGAAATCCGTCGAAGATACAGGCCTTTCCCACCATTCCCGGGATGATCGCGGGATCGATGCCGAGCATCTGGCCATAAAGCTGGAACACGAAATCATGCAGCTGCCGGGTCAGCATCACATAGCCGAAATTCATGTCGTTGAGCGACAGGTAGAACCAGCCCCAGAACAGCGCCATCGGGGCCGCCCACAATGCGAAGATATAGCGCATCAGCGGCCTCCCTTCCCGTTCGGCCCGGTCCGGCCCGATATCAGGGAAAGCAGCGAATTGTGGGCCGCTGCCTTCGCCATGCTGTGCGCCGTGGCGCGAAAATCGGCGTCATCCGACGCGGCCGCTGAGCGCCGCTCGGCGAGCATCGCGACATAGGAAGCCAGAAGTGCCGCCAATTGCACCGCGACGACCATGAACAGCCCGTTGATGCCTTGCGCGGCGCCACCGATCAGGATCATCGACAGGACGCCGGACGCGGAAATGAAGGCGATGCGAACGACGCTGTCGGCGCCCGGGCTGGCCGCATCGTTGATCAGCGTATCGACAAAGGCCCAGAAGAACAGCACCGCCACGACCAGCAAGGCGATCGCCAGCGGCGCGACCACGACGACGTTCTGCAGATCGACGAACCGGGCGCTCTCAACGGTCACACCGAGCACGCCGAGGGCCGCCGCCACGCCACGGTCTCCATCTATGCAGATCAGCGCCAGCAGGGCGAAGACAATCGCCCAGTGCACAGACAGAAAGGAGGTCAGTACGTGTCGCATCGTGGTCCCTGCTTCGGCAGGAATGACAGTGGGCTTTGCCGCCCGCCGCCGCAATGGAAACCATTTGTTAAGGTTAACGGCGATCCACAGGACGCACTCACGATGTCCTCGGATGCGTTGAACCGATCGAAAAATCGAGCGGTGCGCCGCTCTCGGCTCAGTTCACCGGCGGATAGAGCGTGTCGATGATCATGCGCGCGTCGTGGCGCGAATCGATCATGCCGTAGGTGTTGCGCCACTGGCCGGCCAGGCGGGTCTCGACGAAGGCATCGGCAATCCGCCCTGCCCCCAGCCGGCGCAGCTCCGCCGCCGCGGCCGACAACGCCAGCTGTTCGGTCAGCAGGCGCGCCGAGCCCTCGTCGGTCGAAGCCACCTGCATCGCCGCCTTCAACACGCCGATCGTGCCGCGCCCGCCGGCGCCGAGGTCGCGGTCGATGCCGGCCAGCACCTCATCGAACAGGCCGGGCGCGCGCCCGAGCACGCGCAGCACATCGAGCGCCATGACATTGCCCGACCCTTCCCAGATCGCGTTGACAGGCGCTTCGCGGTAATAACGAGCGAGCGGCGCCTCCTCGACATAGCCATTGCCACCGAGACACTCCATCGCCTCGTAAAGCAGCGGCGGCGCGATCTTGCACACCCAGTATTTGACCACCGGCGTCATGGCGCGGGCAAATGCCGCCTCGCCGCGATCGCTCGCCGCTTCGTCGAAGGAGCGCGCCAGCCGGAACGACAGCGCGGTTGCGGCGGCGACATCCAGCGCCATGTCGGCCAGCACGCGCTGCATCAGCGGCTGTTCGATCAAGGTCGAGCCGAACACCTGGCGATGGCGAGCATGATGAACCGCTTCCGCCAGTCCTGCCCGCATGATCGCCGAGGACGCCACCGCGCAGTCGAGCCGAGTCAAGGTCACCATGTCCATGATCGTCTTCACGCCGGCACCTGGCTCGCCGACCATCTCGCCGATGGCGTTGACGAATTCGACCTCGGAAGACGCGTTGGAGCGGTTGCCGAGCTTGTCCTTCAGCCGCTGGAAGCGGAAGCCGTTGCCCGACCCGTCGCCGAGCACGCGCGGCACGAGGAAGCACGACAATCCTTCCGGCGCCTGCGCCAGCACCAGGAAGGCGTCCGACATCGGCGCCGACATGAACCATTTGTGGCCGGTCAGGCGATAGAAGCCGCTGCCGGCGCGCTCGGCCCTCGTCACATTGGCGCGCACATCCGTGCCGCCCTGTTTTTCGGTCATGCCCATGCCGAGCGTCAGCCCGGTCTTCTCGACCGGCGGCTTCTGGCTCTGGTCGTATTTGCGCGTCGTCACGCGCGGCGCCCATTCACGAAACAGCTTCGGGCTGGCCATCAAAGCCGCCAGCGAGGCGCTGGTCATAGTGATGGGGCAGAGATGCCCGGTCTCGAGTTCGGCGGTCAGGTAGAAACGGGCGGCGCGCACCTGATGGCGGCGGCCGATCTCGGCGTCGCCATTTTCCCAGACCGAGGAATGCAACCCGTTCGCCACCGAGCGGCGCATCAAGGCGTGGTAGGCGGGGTGGAACTCGACGAGGTCGATGCGACGTCCCTGCCGGTCATGGGTCCTGAGCTTCGGTGTCTCGACATTGGCCAGGCGCGCCAGCTCCTGCGCCTCCTGCGTCAGGACGAAACGGCCGAGACCGTCGAGGTCCTTGCGCACCGGGTCGGAAAAGCGCTCGGCAAGCTGGATCAGCAACGGATCGCCTCGCCAGGCGTTGCCACCCGTCAGCGTCGGCGGCTGGTTCGTCACGTCGTCGGTCACAATTCGTCCCTATCGTCGGAAAGCCTCGAATCCGGGGCCATCGGCTAGATATAGCCAAGCGTTGCCGCGTGCGCGACGAAAATACCGGGGAGAAAGGCGCCAATCCAAAGCTGGTGCTTGCGGGCGCAAAATCCGCACCCTATAGCAGCGCCTTGAGATGACCGACGCTTCGTCCCTGCCACTCTACCCTCACCGCCATCTTCTGGGCATCAGCGACCTTTCGCCCGCCGACATCGAGCTGTTGCTCGACCGGGCGGATCGGGCCGTCGCGATTTCGCGGCAGTCCGAAAAGAAGACCTCGACGCTGCGCGGCCGCACCCAGATCAATCTCTTCTACGAGGCCTCGACCCGCACACAGTCCTCTTTCGAGCTGGCCGGAAAGCGGCTCGGCGCCGATGTCATGAACATGTCGGTGGCAAGTTCTTCCGTGAAGAAGGGCGAAACGCTCATCGACACGGCGATGACGCTGAACGCCATGCGGCCCGATATATTGATCATCCGCCATCAGTCGGCGGGCGCTGCCGCCCTGCTGGCGCAGAAAGTCGGCTGCTCGGTGGTCAATGCCGGCGACGGCGCGCATGAACACCCGACCCAGGCGCTGCTCGACGCACTCACCATCCGCCGCGCCAAGGGGCCGCTGTCGAAATTGATCGTGGCGATCTGCGGCGACATCCTGCATTCGCGCGTGGCGCGCTCCAACATCATGCTGCTCAACGCGCTTGGCGCGCAGGTACGGGTGGTGGCGCCTTCGACGCTGCTGCCGTCCGGCATCGAGAAGATGGGCGTCATCGTCACGCGCTCGATGGCCGAAGGCCTCAAGGACGCCGACGTGGTGATGATGCTGCGCCTGCAGCGCGAGCGCATGGAGGGCGCCTTCGTGCCTTCGGTGCGCGAATATTTCCGCTATTTCGGCCTCGACGCCGAAAAGCTGAAGGCCGCCAAGGACGACGCGCTGGTGATGCATCCCGGCCCGATGAACCGCGGCGTCGAAATCGCCTCGGAAATAGCCGACGGCCCGCAAAGCGTGATCCAGGAGCAGGTGGAGATGGGCGTCGCCGTGCGCATGGCGGTGATGGAAGCGCTGCTCGACCCGCGTCGTAATCAAGAGGGCCGCAACCAGGAGGGTCGCGGCGCATGAGCACGACAGTCTTTGAACGCGCCCGTATCGTCGACCCCTCGCGCGGCATCGACGAAGTCGGCTCAGTCATCGTCGAGGGCCGCAAGATCGTTGCCGCCGGCAAGGCGGCGTTGAACCAGGGCGCGCCCGATGGCGCCGCGACCATCGATTGCGCCGGCAAGGCGATCATTCCCGGCCTAATCGATGGCCGCGTCTTTATCGGAGAGCCGGGCGGCGAGCATCGCGAAACCATCGCTTCGGCAAGCGTCGCCGCGGCCGCCGGCGGCGTCACCTCCGTCGTCATGATGCCTGACACTGATCCGGTCATCGACAATGTCGCGCTGGTCGAGTTCGTGCTGCGCACCGCCAAGGACACGGCGATCGTCAACGTCTTCCCGGCGGCGGCGATCACCAAGGGCCTCGACGGCCGCGAGATGACCGAATTCGGCCTGCTGCGCGAGGCCGGCGCCGTCGCCTTCACCGATGGCCGCCACACCATCGCCAGTTCGCTGGTGATGCGCCGGGCGCTCACCTATGCCCGCGATTTCGGCGCCACCATCGTGCACGAAACGCAGGATGCCGACCTCGGTTCGTCAGGCGTGATGAATGAAGGCCTGTACGCGAGCTGGCTCGGCCTTTCCGGCATTCCGCGTGAAGCCGAATCGATCCCGCTCGAGCGCGACCTGGCTTTGGCGCGGCTGACGCGCGGCTCCTACCACGCGGCAAAAATCTCGACGGCCATGGCGGCAAACGCCGTGACCCGCGCCAAAGCCGATGGTGCGGCGGTGACATCCGGCGTGTCGATCCACAACCTGTCGCTCAATGAAAACGATGTCGGTGAGTACCGCACCTTCTTCCGCCTGACACCGCCATTGCGCGCCGAGGAAGACCGGCTGGCGATGATCGAGGCGGTCAGGGATGGCACGGTCGACATCATCGTCTCCTCGCACGATCCGCAGGATGTCGACACCAAGCGCCTGCCCTTCGCCGATGCCGCGGCCGGCGCCATCGGGCTGGAGACGCTGCTGGGCGCCGCCTTGCGGCTCTACCACAATGGCGATGTGCCGCTGCTGCGGCTGGTCGAAACGCTGTCCACCGCGCCGGCCAGGCTGTTCGGACTGCCCGGCGGCACGCTGAAGCCGGGCTCAGTCGCCGACCTCGCGATCGTCGATCTCGATGAACCCTGGATCGTCAGTGAAGGCGGCATTCGCTCGCGCTCGAAAAACACCTGCTTCGAAGGCGCGCGGCTGCAAGGCAAGGTCTTGCAAACACTGGTCGCGGGCCGCACAGTGTTCTCGGCATAGACCGGCAACGGGCGTCGCGCCTGACCGGGCTGAGCTGGGGGAAATGCGGGGGAAACAATGACTTACGGCCTGATCCTGGCGCTGGTATTCGGCTACCTCTTGGGCTCGATTCCCTTCGGGCTGCTGCTGACGCGCGCCGCCGGCCTCGGTGATGTGCGCAAGATCGGCTCCGGCAATATCGGCGCCACCAACGTCCTGCGCACCGGCAATAAGGGCCTGGCCGCCGCGACCTTGCTGCTCGATGCGCTGAAGGGCACCGCCGCCGTGCTGATCGCAGGCCATTTCGCACCGGAAACGGCGGTCTGGGCCGGCCTCGGCGCCTTTCTCGGTCATCTCTTCCCGGTCTGGCTTGGCTTCAAGGGCGGCAAGGGCGTCGCCACCTATCTCGGCGTGCTGATCGGCCTTGCCTGGCAGGTGGCACTGATCTTCGCCGTCATCTGGCTGGCGATGGCATTCCTGTTCCGCTACTCGTCGCTCGCGGCGCTGACGGCAGCCGTCATCGTGCCGATAGCCCTCTACTTCCTGAGCGCGCCGCAAATTGCCGTTTTGTTCGTGGTGATGAGCATCATTGTCTTCATCAAGCACAGGGCGAACATTTCGCGGCTGCTTGCCGGCACCGAGGGCAAGATCGGAGCCAAGGGGTGAGCGAGCGCGCCACCGCGGTGAGCGAGCCGGCCACCGGGCCGCGCCTCAGCGACCGGCAGCGGCTGAGCTGGCTGCGGCTGATCCGCACCCAGAATGTCGGCCCCGCTTCCTTTCGCGACCTGATCAACCGTTTCGGATCCGCCGAAGTGGCGCTGGAAATCCTGCCGGAACTGATGATTTCGGGCGGCGCCAGCCGGATCGCCCGCATTCCGTCGGTCGCCGAAGCCGAGGCCGAACTCGAGGCAGCCCGCCGGGCTGGCGCGCGCTTTGTCGGCATCGGCGAGCCCGACTATCCCCCGCTGCTGAGAAGCATGGACAATCCCCCACCTCTTTTGGCGGTCAAAGGCAATGCCGCTGTGTTCCGGCTGCCTGGCGTCGCCATCGTGGGCGCCCGCAATGCATCGCTGGCCGGCATCAAGATGGCGCGCATGCTGGCGGCCGCCCTTGGCGGCGACGGCTACGGCATCGTCTCGGGGCTGGCGCGCGGTATCGACACGGCGGCGCATCAGGGCAGCCTGCAAACCGGCACGGTCGCTGTGCTGGCCGGAGGCCTCGACCTGCCCTACCCGCCCGAAAATGCCGGCCTGTGCGCGGAAATTGCCGAGCGCGGCGCCATCATCTCCGAAATGCCGTTCGGCTGGCAGCCGCGTGCCCAGGATTTCCCACGCCGCAACCGTCTTGTCGCGGGTGCTGTCCTCGGGCTGGTGGTGGTCGAGGCCGCCCAGCGTTCGGGCTCGCTGATCAGCGCCAGGCTTGCCGGCGAAATGGGCCGGCTGGTTTTTGCCGTGCCGGGCTCTCCGCTCGATCCACGCGCCGCCGGCACCAACGGTCTGCTCAAGGACGGCGCCACGCTGGTCACCGAGGCATCGGACGTTTCGAGGGCGATCGCGCCGCTGACCGGCATGCGGGCGCCTGCTGTGCCACCGTTCGAGGACCCGCCCGACTTTTCGGCCACACCGCCACCCGGCGAGAGCGACCGCGCCAAGGTCAATGAGGCGCTAGGCCCGACACCGGTGCCAGTCGACGAGATCATCCGCCACACCGGCCTTCACCCGGCCCAGGTCTTCATGGTGCTTTTGGAACTCGACCTCGCCGGCCGGCTCGAACGCCATGCCGGCGGCAATGTTTCGCTGATTTTCGGGGATGGCTGAGCGCAGCCATCAATGACGGCCGGGCTGCTTCTCCCCAGTCTTGGCGTAATCCGGCGTGTTGGCTCCAAACAAATCGTTTTCGACAGCCTTGCGCCAGACTGCGTCCGCATCTTCGGGACGCAGCGGCTCAGCTGCCGCCTGGCGATCTCGGCTGTTCGTCTTGGATTGCCGCCGGAGCCAGGCGGGCATGATTTCCTGGATGAGGCTGGTCAGTTGGGTCATTGCAACTTCCTTCCATGCGCGTGAACCGGCAACGACTTAGGGGGCAGTCCGGTTCATTTGGACGTTGCGGCAAGCGTCGCCGCTTTCGCGGTCTCGCTTCTGCTCATCTCGTCCAGCCAGGCCAGGGCCGCGTCCACCCCAGCCAGCCCAAAAAGCGCCGCTGTCGATCCCTGCGGCTTTATGCGAACCGAAATGCCGTCCCATTCGTTGACGGTCTCGAACCCGTTCTCGTCGGACGTATCGTCGCCCAGGAACACCGGGCGTCGTCCCCTGAAGGCCGGAATTTGCAGGAAGCGCCGGATGGCTGCTCCCTTCGCCGCCTCCAGCGGCATCAGCTCCACACCGGCATTTCCGGCCAGGACCCGATATCCCGCAGGCAATCTGTCCAGTGCCTGTTCGACGAGTTGTGTCGCGCGTTGCAGCAGGTGCGGTGCCGCCCGCGTATGAATGGCCAGGATGGGTCCCTTGCGCTCGATATAGACATCCGCATTGTCCAGTTCCGTCGCGATTTCGTTGGCAAGCGCCGCAATATCAGCCGGTTCGTCGGCCGCCTCGACAGGACCATCGCGCGCCAGCCTGTGTTCCAGGCCATAAAGCCCGGCAGCGCGCAATCTGAGGGGCTGGAAGAGATGATCGACGGCGGCGATCGACCGTCCGGTGATGAACGCCAGTGCTCCGTCCAGTTGCGCTTCGAGCCGCACCAGCAGGGTGCGCAATTCGTCACCGACAACCACCGCATCGGGATGCGCGGCATGTTCGAGAAGCGTGCCATCGATATCGAGGAACAGGCTCCATGGTCCCTGCGGAACGACCGGCACGGCGAGGTTTGGCGAGATCGACATCATAGCGCCGCCACCCGTCTGCGATCGAGCAGCGATATGACGTTGCCTGGGGCCGCTGGAGCGGCGCTGACGGCACGATCGACCGCGTCGCGCTTGCGCAAGCGCGCGGCATCGAGAAGCATGCTGCCCGCCCACCGGTAGACATTGTTGTCGCGCACGATCTCGCGCATGCGTCGCATGCGCTGGCTTTGCTCTTCCTGCGACATGGTCAAGGCCTGCAGCAAGGCATCGCCCATCATGGCCGCGTCATAGGGATTGACGATCAGTGCGTCCAGAAGCTCCTTGGAGGCGCCGGCGAACATGCTGAGCAGCAGCACGCCCTGTTCGTCCTCACGCGCCGCGACAAACTCCTTGGCGACCAGGTTCATGCCGTCATGCAGGCTGGTGACCATGCAAACGTCGGCGGCACGATAGATTTCGTAGACCTGCTGCTGCGAGTGATGTTCCGTTATCATCAGGACGGGCGTGTAGCCTTCGCGACCATAGCGCCGGTTGAGATCCTCGGCATGGCTCAGGCACTCCTCGTAGAGTTGCTGATAGGCAGGCAAGGTGCCGCGGCTGGGCGCAGCGATCTGCAGGAACGCCACCTTGCCGATCCATTCGGGATGAAGCGTCAGCAGCTCATCGAGGGCATTGAAGCGATCGAGGATGCCCTTGGTGTAGTCGAGACGTTCAACGCCCACGCACAGCTTGACATTTTCGGCCAGGCCGAATTTCTCGCGAACCTGCCGGCGGCATTGCGCCATGTCAGGCAGTTTGCCCAGTTGCGCCGGCGGCCATTCGATCGAGATCGGATAGGCATGGACCAAGCTGATCTGGCCGCCATAGGAAATGGCCGAATCCTCGCGCTCGATCCTGCTTTCCAGGAAACGGTCGACGCTGTCGATGAAGTTGTTGCAATGGAACTGGGTGTGGAAACCGACGATCGAACTGCCGAGCAGGCCGTCGAGAATCTTCTCGCGCCATGGGCAAATGCTGAATACCTCGGAATTCGGCCACGGAATATGCCAGAAGGTGATGATGATCGCCTCGGGCAGCCGCTCACGGATCATTCGCGGCAGCAGCGCGAAATGATAATCCTGGACCAGAACGATCGGCCGCTCGTTGCGGGCCTCCGCGACAACGGTGTCGGCGAATTTGCGGTTGACCGCCTCGTAGGCCTCCCAATCCGAGGCGCGGAATATCGGCCGGGTGAAAGCGATATGGCAAAGCGGCCAGAGGCCTTCATTGGCAAAGCCGAGATAATAGCCTTGCTGTTCTTCCTCGCTCAGCCAGACACGGCGCAGCGTGTAGGAAGGGTTGTCCGGCGGCACCTCGATCCGATCGTTCTTGTCGACCACCAGCTTGTCGGCCGAACCGCCGCCATAGGCGATCCACGTGCCCGCACAGGCGCGTGTGATCGGCTCCAGTGCCGAGACGAGCCCGCTCGCGGGTACGACCAGCTGGATGTCGTCGCCCTCGCGGTTGTGGATATACGGTTCACGGTTTGAGACGACGATCACCTGGGCATCGGGAAGTTCGGTGGCCAGGATGTGACGCAGCGTTTCGGGCGACCACTGCACCAGTGCCGCGGCCGCCGACTGTCCGTTCTTCTCGAATTCCGGCAATGGGCCGCGAGCTGGGTCAACCTCCACAGCGGCCAGCCTGCTGCCCTTGCGCGCCCGCAACACCATCGTCACCAGCACAATGGCCAGGACGCAGACAGCCGCAACAACGAAGAGCCACAATGTGAAAACGGGAACGACTAGATACGAACTGTTGTCGGGCATTGAAATCGATTACCTTTCAATGGGATACCGCAGCGGCTTTATGGGCTGGAGTTTCGGCACCCCATGGCGTGGTGGTCCAACGCTCACGGTGCAGGATGGTTCCGATTTTTCAGCTCCTGACCACGAGCGGCACCAGCCCCTCATGCGGTTCGGCAAGGAAGGCGCCGACGCGATCCCCGACGCGCTGGAACGTCAGATCCACCGCCGCCTGCCCTACCGAAAGATGGCGGATGACGAGGTTGTCGATGCCGATCGGCAGGCGCGGCCGGGTCACATGGATTTCGCCTGTCCAGCCGTCGATCTGCAGGCCGAGGCACGATTGCATGAGCATGAAGGCGGAGCCGGCGGACCAGGCTTGCGGCAGGCAAGCCACCGGATAGGCGATCGGTGCTTCGCCGGCCGCGCGCGTGAAGCCGCAAAACAGTTCCGGCAACCGCATGTTGAAATGGACAGCGGATTCGAAGGTGCCGCTCATCAGCCGCACGACGCTGTCGCGGATACCGTACCGCGCCAGCCCGGCAGCACAGATCGCTGTATCGTGCGGCCAGATGGAGCCGTTGTGGTAGGACATCGGGTTGAAGAAGATCGCGTCGTCCGCCAGCGTCCGCAGCCCCCAGCCGGAATGAAACGAGGCCGACAGCAGCTGATCGGCGACCATGCGCGCGCGATCCGGACCGGGAAGGCCGACATAGAGCAGGTGACCGGCATTGGACGTGCGCACCTTGCAAGGTTGACCATCGCCGTCCAGCGCCAGCGCATAGTAGCCGAGGTCTTCCATCCAGAAATGGCGCTCGACTTCTTGGCGAATGGTGTCGGCGCGTATTTCCCAGCTCTCGGCGCGTTCCGCCTCGCCACGCAGCCGTGCCAGCTTCGCCAACCCCTGGAACGCCGCGAAGACGTAGCCCTGCACCTCGACCAGCGCGATCGGCCCCTTCGGAATGCGGCCATCGGCGTGAAAGACGGAATCGAAACTGTCCTTCCATCCCTGGTTGGCAAGGCCGGATTCCGCGGCGCGCTGGTAGGTGAGGAACCCCGTCGAACGGCTCGCCGTTTCGATCCATTCGGCCGCGGCGCAAAGCGATGGCCATAGCGTATCGATGAAGGCCGTATCCCCCGTGCGGTCCGCATAGGCGCAGGCAAGGTGGATATAGAGCGGCGTCGTGTCGACACCGCCATAATAGCGGCCGAACGGCAGTTCGCTTAGCGCCACCATCTCGCCCTTGCGGGTCTCGTGCATGATCTTGCCGGGTTCGGAATCGCTGAAAGGCGATGTCTCGGTCGCCTGGTGTTGAGCGAGAAACGCCAGGACGCCGCGCGCCAGACCGGGATTGAGCCAAAGCATCTGCAAGGCCGAGATCACGCCGTCCCGGCCGAAGGCGGTCGAGAACCAGGGAATGCCGGCATAGGGATAGGGCCCGGTCGCCAATTCCGTGGTGAGCAGCGCGACATCGGCGCGCGCGCGCTCCATCCAGTCGTTGAAGACGCGGCCGGAACTATGCAGCGTCGCGCCATGCCGGCGCTTGGCGCGCATGCCGAAGCGAGCGCGGGCGGCAGCCGCGCGAAACCGGCGGCTTTCGGGGCGATCGTCTGTCGCGTTGCCCACTTCCACATAAAGCGTCTGGCTGCTGCGCTTGGTGACGGCGATGACGAAATCGGCGCGCTCGGAAGTCAGTTGATCGGGCGTCTGTGAGAATGAAATCGCCGATGTCCGCACGACCTTGTCCAGGCCTTCGTAGCGAAGCACGACCGCGTTCCCCGTGATCTCGGCCGTATGGGCGGTTCCACGTTTCGATCGGGTCGAGCCGCGGACCTCGAACATGTCGCGGAAATCGGCGGCAAAACGCAGCGACAGCAGGATCGTAGAATGCTCGCGGCTGTAGTTGGACAGCGTTATGCGCTCATAAAGCCTTTCCTCCCACAACAGCCGGACGCGCTCGATATGCATAGCGCCTTGCGGAATCTGGCGGCCAGCGGCGCTCTCTATCGGCAGATTGGTGAGGTTGGTGGTGAAGAGCACGTTGTCCTGGCTGAGCGACGCGCCCAGCAACGACGTCGACCGCCCGCCGACGGTGAGGCGAAATTCGGAAAGCACGCGCGTGTCGTCGCGAAAAAACCCGTCGCCGACACCGCGTATATCGCCATAGGCATCGGCAACGGCAAAGCAATCGCCATGCTTGAGGGCGAACAGCCGATGCGGCTCCCTCGGCGCGGTTTCGTCCAGAGAAGCCAGAGCTATGGCAGGATCAAGCTTGCGCTCGTCGAGTTGGGTGATGGTCAACAGGATTGTCCCCGTGCTGGGTTTTTCGGACGGGTGAAGGCCTACGACGCTCTGCTTTGCTCATGGCCGTTGCGCAGCAGGGAATAAGCCTCGACGTAGTCCCTGGCCATTCTGTCGGCTGAAAACCGCCTTTCGAACACCGCCCTTATGCGCCGCCTGTCGAGCTGCAGGAGAGCCGGCATCGTGGCGACCGCATCCTCGATGGTTTCGACGACGAAGCCTGTAACCCCATAGTCGACGATTTCGGGCATGGCGCCGCAACTCCAGGCCATGACTGGGGTTCCACAGGCCATGGCTTCGATCACGGCAAGGCCGAAGGGTTCGGGCCAATCGATCGGAAACAGCAGGGCGGCTGCATTGCCAAGAAACCCGCTCTTCTGGTCCTCGCCGATTTCGCCGACATATTCGACCCGGTCGCCATCGATCATCGGTTGAACGACTTCCTCGAAATAGGCGCGGTCGCCATCGCCGATCTTGGCTGCTAGCTTGAGTTTCAGGCCGGTGCGGCGGGCGATGTCGATCGCCCGGTCCGGCCGCTTGTCGCGCGACATCCTGCCGAGAAAGGCAAGATAACCGCCATCCGAGCCTGCCTCGAAATCGGGTTCGTAGAGATCGACGGGCAGGCCGTGATGGATCGTGGCAAGCCAGTTGGCGGACGCAAACCTCGCCCGTTGGCTGCGCGATATGGAAACCATCGGGAAGCGCGGGAACCGGTCATAGGCCTGCGCGAGATCCGCGTAATCCAGCCTGCCATGCGGCGTCGTCACCGTGCGCTGCGGCATATCGCGGAAAAATGGGAAATGCAGGAAATGGCTGAGGTGGAAATGAATGACGTCAAAATCGTCGGCGCGTTTCCTCACCTCGTCGAGCATCGACAGATGCGCCGCGATCTCGGACTTCAGCGGGCGTGGATCAAGACGAAGCGCCCGCTCGCGGCAGGGCACGAGTTTGGCGGAAGTCTTCGTGTCGCCGCTGGCGAACAGCGTCACCTCGTGGCCGAGGTCGACGAGGGCTTCGGTCAGGTAGGAAATGATGCGCTCTGTGCCGCCGTAGAGCCTTGGCGGAACGGATTCGTACAGCGGCGCCACATGAGCGATCTTCATGGCCCGGCCTTCCCTCAATGCGCTGGTCATGGAACGAAATGCTTCAGCCGCAGGATCGTTCCGGCCCTTTGGCGGGTGCGACGAAATGGATCGAAGGACGTTTGATGTCCGATCAAGCCGCCCTATTTCTTTTTGACTGCCGAATTTGTACGCACGGCAGCCTAGGGAGGCTCCGGTGGAACCCAAGGATGTGCAGGAACCCAGGGGCATTGCAGCCCGCCGCCTGAGCATGATCATCGAACAATATGTCGAGGCCAGAAAACGGCGTTATGACTTCGTATCGACGGATCAGGCCGCCAGGGTGATCCGCAAGATCCTGAAACCCGCGGACCCAGCCCTCTCCGACCGCAAGCTCGACGATATGGTCGCCGCCCTCGCCGTCAAGAACGGCCTGGCTGTCGTCTTCGATCGCGGCGTCCGAGGACCGGCCGACGCCGCCGAAGCCGACCTGAGCAGAAAGGAACCGACCATGCGAGCACCAACGGAGATTCCCGATGTTGCCGGCGCGGTGGACGCCATTCTGGCCACCCAGACCGCCCCGCTTTCCCAAGACACCCCGCTTTCCCAAATTACTTCGCTTTCCCAAATTGCTCCGCTTTCAATGAGCGCGGTGATCTCGCTGCTGCGCGAACGGACCGGCACCAAGCGATCGGACGCGGATCTGGAAGGCCTGATCGCCAAGAAGGCCGCCGTCCTGGACGTGCATCTGTCGCGAAACAGCTGAACGGTCGATCGCCACTGCTGCGGAGTCCTGCGAGCGAGACGAACGTCCTCGCTCGCGACATTCGGTTGCAGCGGAAAGCCACGGATCGACCCCACAACGCCGTCGAATGAAACAAATCCTGTGTGCGGCCTTTCCCATGATCGGCACATACTGTAATTGCCCGCAGGTTAAGGCTGCCGCGCTTCAACTGGGGCTGAACTGGCCTCAGCCGGAACGTTATCCGATCGAATTTTTTCCCTACAAGAACGTGTGTTTCGTCCAATGGCCGATAATTTTGGTTCGACGTCGGAACGCTCGTCGACGGACTACTTGGCTTTCCTTGACGGGCTCCGGGCCATCGCGATCCTGTCAGTCGTGTTCTACCATCTGTATGGCGACCGCATCCCCAATGGTTTTTTAGGGGTTGATGTTTTCTTCGTAATTTCTGGTTTCGTCGTCAGCTATACGGTGTCGAGGCGCTACCGGGGCCAGTCCGCTTTTCATTTTGTCTTGGAATTCTATGCGCGCCGATTCACAAGAATCATGCCGGCGCTGTTGGTGTGCTTACTGTTTAGTGCGCTCGCCACCTTTCTGTTTGTTCCGGACGCTTGGCTCAGCACATCAATCAGCAAAACCGCCTCTTCCGCCTTTGTCGGCCTCAGCAATATCTTCCTGGCCAAGGGAACCGACTATTTTTCACCCGTGACCGAATTTAACCCATTCACCCACACGTGGTCTCTTGGGGTTGAGGAACAATTCTACGTCGTTTTCCCGCTGCTGTTTTTTCCTTGGGTAATAGGACCGCGCGGGAAGAGATTCTCGGCGCTTGTTTATGGTGCGCTCGCCGTCGTGTCGGTGGCGGTATGGCTTCATCTACTGGCTGCGAATCCGCTTCAGGCCTTCTATATGCCCTATGCCCGCTTTTGGCAGTTGGCATGCGGCATATTGTGCTTTCAGCTTGTCAGCCGGATAGGGGAACGGACGGGCTTCGAAAGGCATTGCAATCTTGCAGCCACGATCGCGCTGATCGGACTCGTGGCAACGTTCGCGCTCGACTTTGGCAAGGCCTACGATGGGCTTGAGAACATCGCTGCCGTTGCCTGCACCACTGTCTTGATCGGATGCCTCTACTATCTGGGAAGCGACCGTGCGCCACACTTTGCGGTGTTGGAAATAAAGCCGGTCAGATTCGTCGGATGGATCTCTTATTCTCTCTACCTGTGGCATTGGCCAATCTTGGTGATCGCAAGATGGACGATAGGCACCGAAACCACCGCCACAAAATTAACAGCGTTGCTGGCGGCCGTGGCGTTCAGCCTCGCTTCGTATTTCTGGATCGAAACACCGACGCGTCGATTGCGGCTTCTGAGAACCGCCCCCGACATAGCCGTTGTCGCCCTCTTTCTGGCTGTCATCGCTGCTGCATTTTTCGGCTTCAAGCTGATGCGCGACAATCGATATGAAATCGCCTTGAGCACGGTCATGAGGAATAGAGGCGAATGGTACGCGACCTCACCAGACACCTCTCCCCAGTCTCCTGGTTGCGCCGTCGTCACGGAAACTGTGGAAGAAGCGCAGTTCTTCACCAAAGGCGGGTGCCCGGGCGAAGGGCGTAGCGAGACCTTGTTCGTGCTGGGCGACTCTCACGCGGGAGCCTACATTCCTCTCCTGAAGCGCTTCACGCTCGAAACCGGTATCCGAACAGTGGTGGTGTCGACCGCTGGTTGCCCGTTTGTCAGCTTGGATCTTCGCCACGACACTGAGCCGACGTGCGCTCATGCCACGGCTGCCAGTGCAGCCTACATAGCCAAGATTGCCAAGCCTCGCGACCTGCTGTTCCTGCCCTCGCTCCGGCTGACCCGACTTAGCCTTCAATGGGCTGCTGGCCCCGACAGCAGCCCGCAGAGCAGCGAGCAGCAGACGGAACAAGCCGTCAAGAACGCTATCGATCAACTTACCCCCCTCTCCAAGGCGGGACTGTCGATTGTTTTCGAGGGCCCAAAGCCAATCTTCAGGGCCCCGGCCTTTCGATGCAGTGATTGGTTCAATTCAATGAATCCGTCCTGTGCCAACGGATTCGACATCGATCGAAAGCTGATAGAAAATCTTCGATCACCAATTTTGAAGGGCTACGCTGGGATATCAGCGGCTCTGCCGAACATTCACGTCTGGGACCCTTTGCCTACGCTCTGCCCGCAAGTTACATGTTCGGCATTCAGGAACGGACACCCGTTGTTCTTCGACGGCGATCATGTCACGGCCTATGCCAATTCGCTTCTGGTGGAGGACTTCGTGTCAGAGATCGAGTCCACAATTTCTAAAGACCAAACAGCACGCCTTAGGATGTGAACCACGTGCCGGCCGGCTTGGCGCCCATGGTGAGAATTTTTCAACCTGCCCGCCAACATTTTCGGGAAAGCCCGGACCGTCGAGAAAGCCAGCGTCTCACCGGGTCCAGCCATGGATCGGGCCTGTCGACCAGCTTCAATGACACGCCGATGTTTTCGAGCACCATCGCTCTCATGACGTGTTCCATATTGCGCCGGAAAAACAAATCCCGTGACTGCCCAGCCTATTCCGCCGTGGCGCGGCCAAACCCACAAGGCCGGCGATCCCGGCAGGCTTTCGAAAACTGCGGCAGTCGCAGGTTCCGGCCGGGCGGCTGCCTGGTTCAGCATCTATGGCTCGACAGTGAATTCGGCCCACATGCCGGCTCCATAGTGACCTGGCACGTTGCAGATAAGCAGGTATTTTCCAGCCTTCAGTTCGACCGTCAATGTGCCTGATTTTCCGGGATCAAGCTCCGAAACTTCGCCCTTGTCGCCGGCCCTATCTTCGTCGACGCGGTTCTCGGCATCAAGGTAGGGAAGCGGCTTGCTGGGATCAGCAAGGTACATGACGATCATTTCGTGAACGGTGTCCTTGGAATCATTCTTCACACTGAATGTGACCTCCCCGGCCTTCGCCGCTCCAGGGGAAGCCTTGATACCCATCGTGGCCTTGGAGAGATCGATCCCGGGCGTGGCGTAGGCGAGCCCCATGGGCATTTCCACGCTTGCCCCCTTGTCCCACAGCGAGACCTGGACAATCGAAGCAGCCCGGGTCGCGTCGGCGCTGCCGATCATAAGCATTGCGGCCGCAAGCCCGATCGTAGCTCTCCTCGATATGGTTTTCATGACTTTTCTCCTTGGGATGGCAGCAGAAGCGCTCTGTATCCGAGCCATCATCCTGCTCGCGGCGCCACCCGCGGTCCTTGCGCCAGATCAAACCGACCGGCGGTGAGCCCGATCGGCGGTGCCTATGCCGCTGTCAGCCAGTTGTCAGGTTGAATTGGCTATCCCGCACCAATGACGGTGATGCCGCCGTCTGACCGAATCGGTCGAATCCACCCCTCAAGGCGCAACATCCGCGCCCAACCTCTCGAATGGAGCCATCATGTATCGCACCCTCGTCCTCGCCGCGCTCGCCGGCATCATTGCAGGACCGGCGCTCGCTGCTGGCGGCAGCTGCAGCACCGCCTCGAAATCACAGTTCAAGCCCAAGGCAACGCTCGAGGCGCAATTGACCGGCGAAGGTCTTACCGTCCGCCAGATCAAGGTCGAGAAGGGTTGCTACGAAGTCTACGCAGTCGACAAGGCCGGCAAGAAAGTGAATCTGGCCTACAATGCCGAGACCCTTGAAAAGCTCGACAATGCCGAAGCCGGCGAAAACTGATCGCAACGCTTCAAGAGCGGCGGACGCGCAACCATCGCTGGAGATGGTGCGCGTCTGGGACCGGGTCGTGCGGGGCTTTCACTGGGCGCTGGTGCTCAGCTTCATCACGGCCTGGCTCACCTCCCATTCTTCGGAGGACGTTCACCATTGGGCCGGCTACACCGCTGCGGCGCTGGTCGCAATGCGGCTCTTATGGGGTGTTCTGGGCACGCCCTATGCGCGCTTCTCGCAATTCGTGCGCGACCCGGCGACGGTGCTGCGTTATCTCTCGGCAATACTGAGCGGCCGCGAAGCCCGGTACATCGGCCACAACCCAGCCGGCGGCGCAATGGTGGTCGTGCTGATCGCGGCGATGGGGTCAACCGCATTGACCGGTTGGCTGATGACGACGGACGCGTATTTCGGCGTCTCGTGGGTCGAAACGGCGCACAGCCTGAGCGCGCACGGCTTACTTGTGCTGGTCCTTTTCCATATTGGGGGCGTCGCGCTGGCAAGCTTTCGTCATCGCGAAAATCTGGTACTGGCCATGATCACGGGGCGAAAACGCAAGGCCGAGCCGGCGGACATTGCCTGACGACCTATTAACCGACCAAATCCGATTTGCGCCCTGGACGATTTCGGAGGCGCAAGTTGGTCGCTACCTGTTCGACATGGTCCTGGAAGCACGATGCGACAAGGGCGGAGCGGACAAGATAAGAGCAGAACGCGGCGTGATCGTCATCTGCACCGGCAGTGGCGGGGTTCCGGTGATAGCCCGGGACGACGGCAGTCTTTCCGGCGTGGAAGCCGCCATCGACAAGGATCTGGCAAGCTCGCTTCTCGCTCGCGCGTTGAAGGCAGACACGCCGCTTATGCTGACGGATGTCGAAGGCGTCTATATCGATTACGGAACGGCGACTGATCGCCCGCCGCGGCGCGTAGGCCCGAAGGAGCTATCGGGGAAGAATTTTCCGGCTGGCTCCATGGGACCGAAGGACAGCGCAGCAATCGAGTTCATTGAAGCGACAGGCAAACCTGCCGCAACCGGCAAGCTCAATGACGCCATTGAAATTGTCAGAGGTGAAAAGGGGCACCTGGTTCGCCGGTCGGTAGGAGAGATATCCCAGCGGGACACGCCCACCTATCATGGAACCACCATCACCGCCCATTCTGCTCGGCGCGAGTAAAATTAGAGGCCAGTCGAGAATAGCGATCCCATCAACCTGAGCCCTGATGCCCTGCCATGGTTCTTTATCCCTCTCCGGCAATCTGGCTCTTGGCTGAAGACAAAATTGCTCGCCATGACGAACGCCAATAGCTGAGGGTTCATAGCGCTCGGCACCACGATCGCAGCTTCGATCAACCCGCGGATCAAAACGCAGTCGATATGCTATCCGTTGACAGGCAGGCTTTCTCGCGCCCTTCTTGCCCTGAATCAATTGCCGGCCTTCCACCTTATGCGTCCTTGTTCTCGAGCGCCCTACGCATGCGCCTGATAATCGCTGCGCGGCCCCTCTCGTCGGCCGCAGCGCTCACCGCCTGATTTACGTCAAGGAGAAGCCTTGAAAGGTCGTTGTGCCAATCGAGGTGCGCAATCTTCTCCGACTTCAGACGGCGTGGCTCGTTGAGCTCGACCACCAAACTGCCACTGGGGGTCAATTGGAAGGCATCGTCCAGCCTTGGGATGATGATCTTGTCGTGGGGTATAAGTCCTGCAAGCCTTCCACGCAGGCCGCCGAGACCAGCGTCCTCCCCATGCGTCAGAAACACCCGCTGCCTCACCGGCGTTCGGGCCTTGTGCCAGGCGACCAGCTCGCTGGCGTCGGCGTGGCCGGAATAGAGCTCGAACAGGCTGATCCGCGCCTTGACGTCGACTTCCTCACCCTGGATGCGCACGCGTTGCGCACCATCAAGCAGAATCCTGCCGAGCGACCCCTGGGCCTGATATCCGGCCATCATGACCGTGGCGTTCCGGCGCCAGAGATTGGCCTTGAGATGATGGCGAATACGTCCCGCGTCGCACATGCCGCTGGCGGCGATCACCACGAAGAAGCCGCTCAGGCGGTTGATCGCCTTGCTCTGCTCCACCGTCTCGGTAAAGCGCAATTCCTTCGAGTTGAGCGCTTGGCGCAGCACATCGCCCTGTTCGATCTCCTTGGCATGTCGCTCGAAAATCGCGCTGGCGCGTGTTGCCAGCGGCGAGTCGACGAAGACCGGCGCTGACGGCACCTGCCCTGCTTGCATAAGCAAATACAGATCGACCAGCAGTTCTTGCGTCCTTTCGACAGCGAAGGACGGAATGATAAGGGGCCCGCCGGCCTCTGCGGCGCCACGAACGATGTCGCCGAGTTGGGTTCGCCGCTCTTCTGGCGAAACGTCCGGGCGGTCGCGGTCACCGTAGGTCGATTCGCAGATCAGATAGTCGACGCCGGCGGGCCCCTCGGGATCGGTTTGAAGCAGCTTGTGGCCTGGGCCGATGTCGCCCGAAAACATGATGCGCAACGGGGCATCGCGTCGGTCGATCTCAAGCTCCACCGATGCCGAACCAAGCAGATGGCCCGCGTTCCAGAAGCGGGCGCGAAGGCCATCGGCGACGGTGGTCCATGCGCCGTATTCCAGGGCGCGAAACAAAGTCATGCATGCGGCCGCATCCTGCAGGGTGTAGATCGGTTCAACCGGCGGCCGGCCGCGCTGTGCGTTGCGCATGCAGTCCGCCAAGGTCTCGCAGCTATTTGGAAAGGTTCTTCAGCCTGATTTGTTCCGGGTTGCGGCGCGGTGTCTGGAATAGCCGCGAACGCGCTCGGACGCAGTCACCCTCGCCTGCGAACCCTGAGAAACATTCTTCTGATGAAAAGCGGGATCATGCCGTTGTAGAGCCGTTTGATCTCATTGACGAAATTCGAAAGGCGCGACAACTCGTCGTCAATTCGATGCAATCTGGCCTGGCTGTCCTGGGCCACCCTGTCGAGCGAAGCGGAGGCATCAAGGATCGGTTTTGCGATTTCGGGTCCGATGGCTTTGACCTGCTCGCCAAGCTCTACCAACGACGCGACATTGCTCTCCAGCGTTTTTGTGTTTGATTGCAGCAATTCCACAAGCGCGGTCTGGTCTGGCGAAACCTGCCATCCATGAACCTCTTTCACAATGTGGGCCCATCTGCGGGGCGCAACCGAAACGCCGATTTCCTCTATCCAGCGCGCGGTTGCCAGCGACCGCTCGTCGGCAGTCGTATTCGTCTGCGCCTGTATGGCCTGATTGTAGGCCTTGAGATGCTCTTGAACGAAGTGCGAGACATCAGCCACTTCACGGAAATAGGCACAAACCTTCGCGGCATCGCCGGCATCGAACCGCGAGATCGCCTCCATCAGGTTCTCGACGGTGGTCGGCCTCGTCAGAAGACCAACCCCGAGGTTCATGCGCCGCCATGCCTCCATGTTCGCTGTATCGAGCAGGCCGGCGAAGCCACGCGCGTCGCAGACGACGACCGAACAGCCCACCGCGGCCGCTTCAAGGGCCATACGGGCGGTTGCAAAGACGATGTCGTATTCAGGCAAATCCTTTTCGAGCTGATGGGAAAAGCGTTCGGTAGCCGGACCCACCTCATCCAACGCGATATTGCTCTTCGAGCAGGCCTCACGCACCGCCTGCTGGTGTTCGAAATTCTTGGTCAGCAGCAGCGCTCTGGCGGGCCTGGAAGGTAGCGGCAGGCGCGGCTTGAAACGGTGAAGGTCGACTGCGTTGTAGATGAGGTCCAACCTGTCAGCCGGTACACCACGCGACAGGCACTTGGCCTTGCACGCTTCGTCGACCGCGATCCAGCGGCGTATCTGCGGATGAAGCATGGGAGCTTCGATCTCAAAGAAAGCGCTATGACAGGAAAACACGGCAGGCACGTCGGGAAACCGCGCCAGCGCCGTCAGGCAAGGCGTCAAATGCTGGCCATGGATGATGTCGGGCTTTTCGACAATCTCGGCAATCCGGTCCGCCACATGGTGTCCCCGTCTGCGCATTCTGTCGGCCATGTCGCCAAGTGTTGGCGCCAGCACCATGGTTTGATGACCGGCGCCGCGAAGCCCGTCGGCCAGCAATTCGACAACCACTTCGGTGCCGCTGTTATGCGATACGAACAGATTGGTGATGAGAACCCGCAAATGCCGCCTCCGGTCTGTTTCGCAACCCACCACATTGGCGGCGAGGGACAACAGATGCTAGGCAGCGTTCTTAGTTTGAAGGCATCGACCAGACAAGTTTGTACAAAATTTGCCTCGGCGCCTGCTCCAGTGTTGGGAAGCCTTTGACGGCCGATCGCCTTGGATGCAATTGAAAAACACAGATATATGCCAAAGCCTGGATTGGAGCCGTTGTTTGCCCGAAAAATTACAACATGTGCTGATCCTTGCGCATCCAGGGCATGAGCTTAGGATTCATCATTGGATTGAGCTGAGCAAACCGCGAATCTACCTTTTGACGGATGGTTCGGGCGGACGCCATTCTGCCAGAACCCAATATTCACGCGACCTCGTGGAAGCTGCCGGTGCAACCGCCGGCGCGATGTTCGGCGATATGCCTGATGCCGTCTGGTACAAGGCGCTGTTGGCTGGAGACAGCGGCTTCTTTGCCGATGTGCTGGCGAGGATCCATGCCGATCTGTCTGATATGAAGGACGTGCAGATCGTCTCGGACGCCGTCGATGGCTACAATCCAATGCACGATCTGGCCTATGCATTCGGCAATGCCATCAACCGGCTGCTGCAAAGGCCGGCTCGCAAGCAGCTTTGTTCCGCCGCGGTTCCCAATGTGCCAGGGGCTGTCGAGGTGGAAATCCAACTGGATTCGGCTGCGCGCGCCAGAAAGATGGCTGCGGTCAAAGCCTACACGCCATTGGCGGATGAAGCCCGCCAGATTCTGGATCGGGACCCGCAGGGCTTCGACCGGGAACTTCTCATCTCGCAGCACTTTGACTGGGATGCGCCGTGGACGCCGGACTGGGAGCGCATCGGCAAAGAGCGGGTGGCGAACAAAGTCTACGACAGATGCATCACCTACGAGGAAAATGTACAGCCGGTCGCGCAGCGACTGATGTCGGAAGGCGACCGAACTCACGCGCCGCGGAAAGTCCAGCGTCTGCCTTCCCGGGCCTAGCCAAGGGTCTCGACGATTGCCTGTGCTTGAAACAATGGTGAGCGCGATGGGATTCGAACCCATGACCTACTGATTAAAAGTCAGTTGCTCTACCGGCTGAGCTACGCGCTCCCGCGGGCGCGAAAGGGCGGCCCTCGAAATTGCGCGGAACATAGGGAGAGTGCCTCGACCGGTCAACCGGAAAAAGAGCATCCGCAAGCCAGACCTCGCAAGCATTCCCACTGTGGCGCCTTGCCTGCTTCGATCAACGGCACAACGCCCCTGGCAAAGCGACGGCATCACCTCTTTTCAGCTCAGCTGGCAGGCCGGAGAAACATTACAAATCAGCAACTTGGGATTTAGCGAGGAACCTTACCCCATACTGCCCGTTGTCTCGCCACAAGGGACGTCAACCACCCTTCAAGGAGAAGATCATGAACAAGATCATATCGGGTATGCTGGCGGCCACTTTGTCCGTTTCGTTTGTAGCGGCCGCGATCCCGGCCAATGCCGCTCAGATGTTCGTGCCGCAGGCACCGGAGGCCTCATCCAATATCCTGAACGTTGAAGCCCGCAACGGGGATCGGAATTTCCAATGGCGTCACAAGCGCTATGGCGACCGCAACTTCGGCGTCCGTCGCAACTTTGCCCGAAACAATGACGGCGGCGCCTACTGGAACGGTCATCGCGGCTATCGTGAGTACCATCGCGGCTATCGTCGCCATGGCGACAACTGGTTCCCGCTGGCGGCCTTCGCGACGGGCGCGCTGATTACGGGTGCGATCGTCAACAGCGAGAACAACCGGGTCCACGAAGGCAATGCGCATGTGCAGTGGTGCTACGACCGCTATCGCAGCTATCGTGCTTCGGACAACACATTCCAGCCGAACTACGGACCGCGCCAGGAGTGCCGTTCGCCTTACTGACCCCAGGTATCGGTAGCTAAGACAAGGCCCGCGTCGGAAACGGCGCGGGTCTTTCTTATGCGCTCAGCGTCCTGCGCACAGCATCGCGCCAGCCTGCCAGCTTGGCGGATCGTGTAGCGATATCCATCTCCGGCTTGAACCGCCGCTCGAGCGCCCAGCTCTTGGCGAATTCCTTCGCCTTGGGCCAGACACCAGCCTTCGAGCCGGCAAGCCAGGCTGCGCCCAGCGCGGTCGTCTCGAGGATGGTCGGGCGGTCGACCGGCGCGTCGAGTATGTCGGCCAGCCGCTTCATGGTCCAGTCCGACGCGACCATGCCGCCATCGACCCTGAGCACCGTTTTGGCAGAAGTGCCCTTCCAGTCCTTGCGCATGGCGTCGAGCAGGTCGCGGGTCTGATAGGCGACGGCCTCCAGGGCGGCGCGCGCGAACTCCGCAGGCCCGGAATTGCGGGTCAGCCCGAAAATCGCGCCGCGCGCCTCGGCGTCCCAATGCGGCGCGCCGAGACCGACAAAGGCCGGCACCAGATAGACGTTTTGCGTCGGGTCGGCTTCATCAGCCAGTTTGCCGCTTTGCTCGGCCTTGCCGATCACCTTGATGCCGTCGCGCAACCATTGCACGGCAGCGCCGGCGATGAAGATCGAGCCCTCCAGCGCATAGGTGGTCTTGCCGTTCAGCCGATAGGCGATGGTAGTCAAGAGCCGGTTCTTCGAACGCACCAGATCGCCCCCGGTGTTGAGCAGCGCGAAGCAGCCGGTGCCATAGGTGGATTTCATCATGCCCGGCTCGAAGCAGGCCTGGCCGATGGTCGCGGCGTGCTGATCGCCGGCAACGCCGAGGATCCTTATCTCGGCGCCAAACAGATTTTTCTCGGTCACTCCATAGTCATCGGCGCAGTCCTTGACCTCCGGCAGCATTTTCACTGGAATGTTGAGAATGGCCAAAAGCTCGTCGTCCCAGGCATTTTCCGCGATGTTGTAGACCAGCGTGCGCGAGGCGTTGGTGGCGTCGGTGGCGTGGACCTTGCCGCCGGTCAGCCGCCAGATCAGAAAACTGTCGATGGTACCGGCCAGCAATTCGCCTTTCTCTGCGCGTTTCCTGGCGCCCTTCACCTTGTCGAGCATCCAGGCGATCTTGGTGCCCGAGAAATAAGGATCGAGCAGCAGGCCGGTCTTGTGCGTGAACTTCTTCTCCAGTCCCTGCTTCTTCAGTTTCTGGCAGAGCGGCGCGGTGCGGCGGTCCTGCCAGACGATGGCGTTGTGGATCGGCTTGCCGGTCGCCCTGTCCCAGATGACGACGGTCTCACGCTGGTTGGTGATGCCGATGGCCGCGACATCGGATGCTTCGCGGCCAGCATTCTTCAGCGCAGCCTTCACGGTCGTCACGACGCTTGCCCAGATCTCTTCCGGGTCGTGCTCGACCCAGCCGGAGGCCGGATAGTGCTGGCCGAATTCCTGCTGGCCTGTGCCTGCAACCTTCATCTTGTCGTCGAACAGGATCGCCCGGGTCGATGTCGTTCCCTGGTCGATTGCGAGCACAAAACCGCTCATTGCATCCTCCGCCTTCACAAAACAGGGGAGACGGCAACATGCCGCCTCCCCCAATTTCACACGGGCGCGAGCGCCCGCATAGGGCAGTCTTACTTCTGCCAGCTCTTCACCAGTTCGTCGTAGTTGATGGTGATCGGCTTGTCCTTCTCCTTCTCAAGCTTCAGCTGAGGCGCCAGATTGCCGCCATTGACCGCGTCGGCGTTCCAGTAGGCAAGGTCGTGCTCTTCGGCCATCTTCGGTCCGATGTCGCCCTGGACACCGGATTTCTCGATACGTGCCATGACTTTTTCCTGATCGGCGCAGAGCGAATCCATGGCTTCCTGCGGTGTCTTGGCACCAGACGAGGCGTCACCGATGTTCTGCCACCAGAGCTGCGCCAGCTTCGGATAGTCCGGCACGTTGGTACCGGTCGGCGTCCACTGCACACGGGCCGGCGAGCGATAGAACTCGATCAGACCGCCGAGCTTCGGCGCACGTTCGGTGAAGCTCTTGTCATGGATGGTGGAGTCGCGAATGAAGGTCAGGCCAACCTGGCTCTTCTTCACATCGACGGTCTTCGAGGTGACGAACTGCGCATAAAGCCAGGCGGCCTTGGCGCGGTCGGTCGGCGTCGACTTCATCAGCGTCCAGGAACCGACGTCCTGATAGCCGAGCTTCATGCCGTCCTTCCAGTAGGAGCCGTGCGGAGACGGCGCCATGCGCCACTTCGGCGTGCCGTCGTCGTTCATGACCGGCAGGCCAGGCTTGACCATGTCGGCGGTGAACGCGGTGTACCAGAAGATCTGCTGGGCAACATTGCCTTGCGACGGCACGGGGCCGGATTCGGAGAAGGTCATGCCCTGGGCTTCCGGCGGCGCATAGGCTTTCAGCCAATCAAGATACTTCTGGATGGCATAGACCGATGCCGGTCCATTGGTGTCGCCGCCGCGCGCGGTGCAGGAGCCGACAGGCCGCGAATTCGCATCGACCTTGATGCCCCATTCGTCGACCGGCACACCGTTCGGCAGGCCCTTGTCGCCATTGCCGGCCATCGACAGCCAGGCATCGGTGAACCGCCAGCCGAGCGACGGATCCTTCTTGCCGTAGTCCATGTGGCCATAGACCTTCTTGCCGTTGACGTCGCGGCCAGTGAAGAATTCGGCGATGTCCTCATAGGCCGACCAGTTGACCGGCACGCCGAGATCGTAGCCGTACTTGGCCTTGAAGTCGGCCTTGTTCTTCTCGTCGTTGAACCAGTCGTAACGGAACCAGTAGAGGTTCGCGAACTGCTGGTCGGGCAGCTGGTAGAGCTTCTTGTCCGGCGCGGTGGTGAACTTCGTGCCGATGAAGTCGTCGACGTCGAGCATCGGATCGGTAACGTCTTTGCCTTCGCCCGCCATCCAGTCGGTCAAATTGCGCACCTGCTGGTAACGCCAGTGGGTGCCGATCAGGTCGGAATCGTTGACCCAGCCGTCATAGATGTTCTGGCCGGTCTGCATCTGGGTCTGGATCTTCTCGACGACGTCGCCTTCCTGGATGACGTCATGCGTGACCTTGATGCCGGTGATGGCGGTAAAGGCCGGTGCCAGCACCTGAGACTCGTACTGGTGGGTGGTCAAGGTTTCCGACACGACTTTGATTTCCATGCCGGCGAAGGGCTTGGCCGCGTCGATGAACCACTGCATTTGCTTTTCCTGGTCGGCGCGGGAAAGCGTCGACACGCCGCCTATCTCTTTGTCCAGAAAGGCTTTTGCCTCATCCATCCCGGCGTAGGCATTGCCCGCGCCGAGCAACAGGACAAGGGCCGTCGTTGATGTTAAAAATTGCCGTCGCATGTGTTTCCTCCACTGTTTCAGGTTTCAAGTGCGATCTGGAGCGGTCGCCGGCACGCGGCCGCTCCAACAGTTTCCCCCTCTATACGTAGCGGAACACGCCAATGGCGTAGACCACGGAGAGAGCGAGAGCCCACCACAGGTTGGATCCAACGAGACCCAACCAAGCGAGATGAATAAAGGCGCTGCCAAGCAGCGACAGGAAAAGACGATCGCCGCGCGTCGTCTCGAAGCGCAGGATGCCGACGCGGGGATTGCCGCCCGGCGAGGCGTATTCCCACGCCGCCATGCCGCACAGCAACAGCAGGACGGTCGCGAAGAAGGCCGCCGTCGGCCACGTCCACGCCATCCAGGAGAGGTCTAGGTTCATGATCACACCCTCCCCAGGGCAAAGCCCTTGGCGATATAATTTCGCACGAACCAGATGACGAGCGCGCCGGGGATCAGCGTCAGCACGCCGGCGGCGGCGAGCAGGCCCCAGTCCATGCCCGCGGCCGAAACGGTGCGCGTCATCGTGGCGGCAATCGGCTTGGCGTCGGTGGTCGTCAGCGTGCGTGCGATCAGCAATTCGACCCAAGAGAACATGAAGCAGAAGAAGCAGGCCACACCGATGCCGCTCGCGATCAGCGGCATGAAGATCTTTACGAAGAAGCGCGGGAAGGAATAGCCGTCGATATAGGCGGTCTCGTCGATTTCCTTCGGCACGCCCGACATGAAGCCCTCGAGGATCCACACCGCCAAGGGCACGTTGAACAGGCAATGCGCCAGCGCCACCGCGATATGCGTGTCGATCAGCCCGAAGGCCGAGTAGAGTTGGAAGAACGGCAGTGCGAACACCGCCGGCGGCGCCATGCGGTTGGTCAGCAGCCAGAAGAACAGATGTTTGTCGCCAAGGAAGCGGTAGCGCGAGAAGGCATAGGCCGCCGGCAGCGCCACCGATACCGAAATCACCATGTTCATCACCACATAGGTGATCGAATTGATGTAGCCGGAGTACCAGGCTTTCTCGGTGAAGATGGTGACGTAATTGGCGATTGTCGGCGCGTGCGGGTAGAGCGTCATCGAGTTGACGATCTCGGCATTGGTCTTGAAGCTCATATTGATGAGCCAGTAGATCGGCAGCAAAAGTACGATGATGTAGAGCGTCGGCACGATCCACCACCAGCGCGATTCCTCGCCGCGCCGGCGCATGCGCCTGTCGAGATCGCTCTGCGACAGCGTACCGGCGAGACTTTCCGAGGCAGTCCCGTTCATCGCATTGCGCTCGGTTCGTTCATTGGCGCCAGCCATTTCAGCGCTCCGCGTCGTAGTTGGTCATCACGGTGTAGAACACCCACGACAACAACAGGATGATGAGGAAGTAGACGAGCGACATGGCCGCTGCCGGACCAAGGTCGAACTGGCCGAGGGCCGTCTTGACGAGGTCGATCGACAGGAAGGTCGTCGAGTTGCCCGGCCCGCCGCCGGTGACGACGAAGGGTTCGGTGTAGATCATGAAACTGTCCATGAAGCGCAGCAGCACGGCGATCAGAAGCACGCGCTGCATCTTCGGCAGCTGGATGTAGCGGAACACCGCCCAGCGCGAGGCCCCGTCGATCTTGGCCGCCTGGTAGAAGGCATCCGGGATCGAGACCAGTCCGGCGTAGCAGAGCAGCACCACGAGGCTGGTCCAGTGCCAGACATCCATGACGATGATCGTCACCCAGGCATCGAACGGATCCTGCACGTAATTGTAGTCGATGCCGAGCGCGTTGAGGTAATAGCCCATCAGCCCGATGTCGTTGCGTCCGAACACCTGCCAGATGGTGCCGACGACGTTCCACGGAATGAGCAGCGGCAGTGACATCAGCACAAGGCAGACCGGCACGCCCCAGCCCTTCTTCGGCATGTTGAGCGCGATGAAGATGCCGAGCGGCACCTCGATCGCCAGGATGATGAAGGAAAAGATCAGGTTGCGGACCATCGCCTCCCAGAAGCGGCTGGACGACAGCAGTTCCTCGAACCACTCGGTGCCGGCCCAGGTGAAGACATTGTTGCCGAACGTGTCCTGCACCGAATAGTTGACCACCGTCATCAGCGGGATGACGGCGGTGAATGCCACCAGCACCAGCACCGGCAGCACGAGGAACCAGGCCTTGTTGTTCCAGGTCTTGTCCATCTATGCCCCCATCTCGACGCGCCAGGAATCGGCATAGATGTTGATGCCGGCCGGATCGAACCGCACCTTCGGTTCGGCTGGCACGGTCTCGTCCTCGCCGATGACGGCAGCGATGTCGCGCCCCTCTAGCTTGGCGCGAACCACCTTGTGGCGGCCGAGATCCTCGACCTTGCTGATCGAGACGGCCATGCCGTCGCGGCCAAGCCGCACATATTCGGGGCGGATGCCGAGTTCGACAGCGCCGGCGGCTTTGGGCGCGCCCGGCAGGTCGATCCGCTGCGAGCCGAGCGTCGCCGTCTTGCCGTCGATCGCCACCGGCATGACGTTCATGCCCGGCGAGCCGATGAAATAGCCGACAAAGGTATGGCGCGGCCGCTCGAACAGTTCCGCCGGCGTGCCGATCTGCACGATGCCGCCATCATACATGACCACGACCTGGTCGGCGAAGGTCAGCGCCTCCGTCTGGTCATGGGTGACGTAGACCATGGTATAGCCGAAGCGGCGATGCAGCAGCTTCAATTGCGAGCGCAGCACCCACTTCATATGCGGGTCGATGACGGTCAATGGCTCGTCGAACAGGATGGCGTTGACGTCGGAGCGCACCAGGCCGCGGCCGAGCGAGATTTTCTGCTTCTGGTCGGCAGTCAGGCCCCTCGCCTTCTTCTTGGCCCAGGACGCCAGGTCGATCATCTCCAGCGTCTCGCGCACCTTGCGGTCGACATCGGCCTCCGGCACGCCGCGGTTGCGCAGCGGGAAGGCCAGATTGTCGTAGACGGTCATGGTGTCGTAGATGACCGGAAACTGGAACACCTGCGCGATGTTGCGTTCCTGCGTCGACAGATTGGTCACGTCCCTGCCGTTGAACAGCAACTGGCCGTGCGAGGGGTGCAGCAGGCCCGAAATGATGTTGAGCAGCGTGGTCTTGCCGCAGCCGGATGGACCGAGCAGCGCATAGGCGCCGCCATCCTCGAATGTGTGGTGCACTTCCCTGAGCGCGAAATCGGCATCCTTCTGCGGGTTCGGCAGGTAGGAATGCCTGACATGGTTGACGTCGATGCGCGCCATATCGCTCTCCTCAAGCCGCCAGCTTCGGCGCGGTCACGGCGCGGCCGTGCTCGTCGAAGACCATGATGTGACGCGGATCGATAAACACCTCGACCACTTCGTCGGTCTCGAAATCCCTGATGCCGTGGGTCAGCATGACCCAGCGCACGTCGGCAAAATCGAGATGGATGAAGCTCTCCGACCCGGTGATTTCCGTGATGGTGACCTTGGCCCGCACAGGCACGGCGCCGGCGTTGGGCCGTTCGAGCGACAGATGGTGCGGCTGGAAGCCGATCGTGTAATTGCCGTCGGCGATGCCGACGAGTTCGGGCGGCACCGGCAGCTTCACCCCGCCTTCGAGCAGGAAGTCGACGCCCTTCTTGGCCAGCACGATGGTGTTGAGCGGCGGATCAGCGAAGGTCCTGGCCGTCACCAGGTCGACCGGCTTGCGGAAGACGTCGATGGTCGGTCCGAACTGCGTGATGCGGCCTTCCGACAGCGTTGCCGTATTGCCGCCGAGCAGCAGCGCCTCGTGCGGTTCGGTCGTGGCGTAGACGAAGATGGTGCCGGCGGCGGCGAAGATCCTCGGCAGTTCGGCCCGCAACTCCTCGCGCAATTTGTAGTCGAGATTGGCGAGCGGCTCGTCGAGCAGCACCAGGCTGGCATTCTTGACGATGGCGCGCGCCAGCGCGGTGCGCTGCTGCTGGCCGCCCGACAGGCTGAGCGGCGTGCGGTCGAGATAGGGCGTCAGCTTCAGCAGCGCCGCGGCCTCGCGCACCTGGCTGTCGATCTTGCCTTGCTCCCCGCCGGCCACCCGGAGCGGCGAAGCGATGTTCTCATAGACTGTCATCGCCGGATAGTTGATGAACTGCTGGTAGACCATAGCGATCTTGCGCTTCTGCACCGGCATGCCGGTGACATCGTGGCCGTCGAACCAGACCGAGCCGGAGGTCGGCACATCGAGACCTGCCATCAGCCGCATCAGGCTGGTCTTGCCGGAAAGCGTCGGCCCGAGCAGGACGTTGAGCGAGCCATGCTGAAGCGTCAGCGAGACATCGCGTACGTGCTCGACCGCACCGACCGTCTTGGTGACGTTCCTCAGTTCAAGCATGACGCCTCCTCCCAGGCTTTCCGCATCAGCTCAAGACCCCTCTTCATTCGGCGGCCGCGACATGCCGCCGGCTTATGCCGCGCATGAATTCATCGAGTGCCGCCACCTGCTCGCGGTTGAGATGCAGGCCGCGCTTGGTGCGGCGCCACAGTACATCCTCTGATGTGACGGCCCATTCATTTTCAACGAGATAGCGCACTTCGGCCTCATAGAGATCGCCGCCGAAATTGCGGCCTAGCTCGGCATTCGACTTGGCAAGACCAAGCAGAC
Organism: Mesorhizobium sp. 131-3-5; assembly: GCF_016756575.1. NCBI lineage: Bacteria > Pseudomonadati > Pseudomonadota > Alphaproteobacteria > Hyphomicrobiales > Phyllobacteriaceae > Mesorhizobium > Mesorhizobium sp. 131-3-5. Next base: position 4,200,673 of record NZ_AP023254.1, on the reverse strand, counting down.
GCTGAGCCCGCGTCCCGTAAAGCCGGGTCAGCCGGCGGGCGAGACGCGCATCGAGGAAAGGATAGGCTGTCTTAAGCTTCGCCACTTGCGCGTCGAACCCGGTCGCCGGGAAATCGCCGCCCGGCAACGGCGCGTCCGATGTCCACGGCTTGCCGCGCTTGCCGAGAAAACCTTCGATCTTCTCCAGCATCGATTCCGACAGCCGGCGGTAGGTGGTGATCTTGCCGCCGAACGCATTGACGATCGGAGCTGCACCCTCGCCGCCATCGGCCTTCAGCACATAGTCGCGCGTCGCTTCCTGCGCCTTGGAGGCGCCGTCGTCATAGAGCGGGCGCACGGCCGAATAGGTCCAGACGATGTCGGAGCGCTTGACGGGTTGCGCGAAATACTCGCTGGCCGCGGCGCAGAGATAATCGATCTCGGTGTCGCTGATCTTCACATCGTGCGGATCGCCGGGATAATCCCGGTCGGTGGTGCCGATCAGCGTGAACTCGTCCTCGTAGGGAATGGCGAAAATGATGCGGCCATCCTTGTTCTGGAAGAAATAGGCGCGCGGATCGTCGAACTTCTTGGCGATGACGATATGGCTGCCCTGCACCAGGCGGACATTGTGCACATCGTTGAGGCCGACGACACCGGAAAGCACATGATCGACCCACGGTCCGGCGGCATTGACCAGCAGCCGCGCCTTGATCTCTTCCGTCTCGCCGCTCTGCAGGTTCTCGATCTTGATTGTCCAAAGGCCGTTTTCGCGACGCGCGCCGACCACCTTCGTGCGGGTCCGGATCGTTGCACCGCGATCAGCGGCATCGCGTGCGTTCAGCGCCACCAGCCGCGCATCGTTGACCCAGCCGTCGGAATATTCGAACGCCTTTTTGAACAACGGCTTCAAAGGCTTGCCCGCCGGATCGCTCGCCATGTCGAGCGTCCTGGTCGCCGGCAGCAATTTGCGCCCGCCAATGTGGTCGTACAGGAACAGGCCGAGCCTGATCAGCCAGGCCGGGCGCAGCCCCTTGGCATAGGGCAGCACGAAGCGCATCGGCCAGATGATGTGCGGCGCGTTCTTCCACAGAACCTCGCGCTCCATCAGCGCCTCGCGCACCAGGCGGAACTCGTAGAATTCGAGATAGCGCAGGCCGCCATGGATCAGCTTGGTGGAACCGGAGGAGGTTCCGCTGGCGAGGTCGTTCATCTCGGCGAGAAAAACCGAAAACCCGCGCCCAACGGCATCGCGGGCTATGCCGCAACCGTTGATACCGCCACCTATGACGAAAATATCCCGGACTGAAGACGTGTCCACTTAACTCCTCCACGATTTCGCATTGCACCATTTTTGGTCTTTTGCGAAACCGTGGCGGAATTATTTCGAACTCATAACGAATGTCAAACGAAATATAACAAACCCGTGAGACGATCGTGAAAGGGCCTCACCCCAGCGACGTCTCGATCAGCTGAACCTCGGCCTCCTGGCAGATCTTGCGCACCGAGGGGATGTCGCAGCGGTCGGTGATGAAGGTGTTGACCTGCGACAGGTGACCGATACGCACCGGCGCCGTGCGCTCGAACTTGGTCTGGTCAGAGACCAGAATCACATGCCTGGCATTGGCAATGATCGCCTGCGCCACCTTCACCTCGCGAAAATCGAAGTCGAGCAAGGCGCCGTCATGGTCGATGGCCGAGGCGCCGATAACGGCGTAGTCGACCTTGAACTGCCTGATGAAATCGACCGCTGCCTCGCCGACGACGCCACCATCGGAACCGCGCACCACCCCGCCCGCAATCACCACCTCGATCGAAGGATATATACGCATCCTATTGGCAACATTGATATTATTGGTGATCACCATCAGGCCGTTGTGGTCGAGCAACGCCTTGCTGACCGCTTCCGTCGTGGTGCCGATGTTGATGAACAGCGAGGCGTTGTCGGGGATCAGCCTTGCCGCCGCGCGGCCGATCGCCTCCTTCTCGTCCGCGGCGATCTTGCGCCTCGCCTCATACTCCATGTTTTCGATACCGGACGGGAACAATGCGCCGCCATGGATGCGCGAAAGCAGACGTTGGTCGCAGAGATCGTTGAGATCCTTGCGAATGGTCTGCGGCGTCACGTTGAAATGCGTGGCCAGATCGTCGACCAGCACGCGGCCATGGTCCTTGGCCATCTGGATGATCTCGGCATGGCGTGGCGACAGATACATGGGCGACCTCCCGTTTTCGTTTTTCTTGTCTATAGCCGAAAACGAAAGCAATGAAAAGGCATAAGCCGGCTAATGGAAATCACCTGATTGCAAAGGCGAACTCCAGCGCAATCCAGTATTGGCCGGTCAGACCATGCCGCGCGCGATTTCGGTGATGACGGCAAAAGCCGCATCGACATCGCTAGCGGTCGCCTCGAACTGGCCGACCTGGAAGCGGATTGCCACCTGCCCGTCGACCCTCGTCTGCGTCAGGTAAATGCGGCCATCGTCGTTGATCGCATTGACCAGCCGCAGATTGTGCGCGTCGGCATCGGCGCTCGGGGGCGCCCTGTGCCGGAACGAAAACAGCGACAGCATCGGTTCGCTGACGATCTCGAAATCCGGCTCCCTTGCCAGCCGCGCGGCAATACCCTCGCTCCAGGTGACATGGTTGCGGATCATGGCGCGCAGGTTTTCCAGCCCGTGGGCGCGCAGCAGGAACCACAGTTTCAGGGCGCGGAAGCGCCGGCCGAGCGGCACCGACCATTCGGAATAGTTGATGATGCCGTCACGGCCATGCGTCTTCAGGAATTCGGGCTTGATCGCCAGGGTGCGAACAAGATCCTCCGGCTGGCGGATGAACTGCATCGAGCAATCGAATTGGGCGCCGAGCCATTTATGCGGGTTGAAGACGATGGAATCGGCCAGTTCGACACCGGCCCAGAAATGGCGAAATTCGGGGCAGATCATCGCCGATCCGGCCCAGGCGGCGTCGACATGCAGATAGAGCCCGTGGCGTTTGGCCACCGCGGCGACAGCAGCGACATCGTCGGTGCCGCCCGTGCTGGTACCGCCAACGCTGGCGATGATGCCGGCGGGCAGCATGCCGGCCTCGCGATCGGCGACAATCGCCGCCTCGAGTGCTGCCGCATCCATGGCGCGAAAGCGGCCATCGACGGGAATGCGCACAAGATTGTCTTCGCCGATGCCCGACACCCAGATCGCCCGGTCGATCGACGTGTGCACCTGATCCGAGGAATAGATGCGCAGCCGCCCCTGCCCGGCCAACCCCTTTTTGTTGCCTTGCCAATCCAGCGCCCGCTCGCGCATGGTCAGCACGGCATTGAGTGTCGCCGACGAGGCCGAATCCTGGATGACGCCGGAAAATCCTTCGGGAAGGCCAAGTGCCTGGCGCATCCAGTCGACGGTGCGGGTCTCGAGTTCGGTCGCCGCCGGCGAGGTCTGCCAAAGCATGCACTGCGCGGCCATTGCGGAGACGAGATACTCAGCCACCACCGAAACCGGCGCCGCATTGGCCGGGAAATAGGCGAAGAAGCGCGGGTGCTGCCAATGCGTCATGCCCGGCACGATCTTCTCTTCGAAGTCGGCGAAGATCCTGTCCATCGGCTCGGCGTCTTCGGGCGGCGAGGCTTCAATGCTCCTGAAAATGTCGCCCGGCTCAACCAGCGGCCGCACCGGCCGGTCGCGCAATGAATTGCGATAATCGGCGCCCCAGTCGGCGGCACGCCGCGACCACTGCCGGAACTCGTCATTGTTCATCCTGTCCTCCCGACACGAATGCAATGCCGGCACTCTTCGCCCGGCTCTTAGATTCATCAATAATTAACATGTGAAATAGATGCAAGCGCCGGCAGCTACCGCAAGCGCCCTAAAGCGCATCGCTTGATCGGATCCAAGCGATGCGCTTTAGATCCTTGTTCTTGTGCATGTCGTTCCCCCGAAACCGGGACTTTTGGGCGACATACATCACCCCGGAAAATCCGGCAGGCTGGCAAAGGCGCTCTTCAGCGCATTCGACCAGCCATCGGAGATGGTGCGATAATATTGGTCGTCCTGGCCGATCCGCTTCTTCAGGCCGACCTTGAAGGAATCCTTCTCCAGGAACAGCAGGTCGAGCGGCAAGCCGACCGACAGGTTCGACTTGAGTGTCGAATCGAACGACACCAGAAGCAGCTTCACCGTCTCGGCAAGGCTCATCGTGCGCTCATAGGCGCGGATGATGATCGGCTTGCCGTACTTGGTCTCGCCGATCTGGAAGAACGGCGTGTCGTCGGTCGATTCGATGAAGTTGCCCTCGGGATAGATCATGAACAGCCGCGGCGGACTGCCCAGGATCTGGCCGCCCAGGATGAAGGAGGCGTTGAAATAAGAATCGGCCTTCTCGCCGGCGGGTGATGCCTGCGCGATCACCTCTTTCACCGTATCACCGACCAGCCGCACCGTCTGGTACATCGATGGCGTTTCGAGCAGTTTCTCGTGGCGGTCGGTCACCGCTTTGGTGCGCTCGTCAAGCAGGCTGACGACGGCCTGAGTCGTCGCCAGATTGCCGGCCGACATCAAGACGATGACGCGCTCGCCGGGCTGTTCCCAGACATGCATCTTCTTGAAGGTCGAGATCGAATCCATGCCGGCATTGGTGCGCGTGTCCGACATGAACACGAGCCCGCGATCGATCTTCAGGCCGACGCAATAGGTCATGGAATCTCTTCTGGCACTAATCCTTGCCGGATTACTGCTCTACCGTGACGGTGACCGCAAGCCGTTCTTGCGCCTGTCCCAGTCGAATTCCCGACACCGGTGAGGCGTCGCGGTAGTCGCGGCCGGTTGCCACCTTCACATAGCGTTCGTCGGGAGAAATACCGTTGGCGGGATCGAAGGCAACCCAGCCGAGACCCGGAACATGCGCTTCGGCCCAGGCATGGCTTGCCGCCTGCTCGACAGAATCCATCATCAGATAGCCAGAAACGTAGCGCGACGGAAATCCCATGGCGCGCGCGGCGGCGGCAAAGATATGGCTATGGTCCTGGCAAACCCCGGTCTTCAGCGCCAGCGCCTCTTCGGCCGGTGTGGCCGCATTTGTGGTGCCTGGCGTGTAGGCGACGCGCTCGCCGATCATGGCCATCAGCCGGTGCAGCCTTTCGATGTCGGTTCCCGGGCCGACCGCTTCGGCTAGCTTACGGATGCCGCCACCGATGGTGGTCAAGGGCGTTTCCTGCGCGAACAGCCACAGCGGCGCAAAGCCCTGATGCGACCCGCAAACGCCTGACGTATCGCGCGTCACCACCTCGCCGGACGCCTCGACCGTGATGAAATCGTGGTCGCCCTCGACACTCAGCAGTCTTGTGTCGTTGCCGTAGTGATCGGTAAACCGCACTTCCTCGCGCGCTCCTTCGACCTTCAGCGACCAGGCCAGCACCGTCTGCGTCTGCCCGCTCACCGGTAGCAGCCGCAGCCGCTGCAGCAGATATTGCACCGGCGCATCGTAGCGGTATTCGGTCCGGTGGGTGATCTTGAGCCTCATGGCTTCCTCAATAAAACCGGTAATCCTGCGCGATCTCGTCGCCGAGCCGGGTGTTGTCGCGAATGAACCCGGCAAGGAACTCATGCAGGCCTGCGTCGAATATATCCTTGATCGACCCGGCCCTCAGCATGGCTTGCGTTTTCTCCGCCGTCGCGTGGCAGGCATGACGTTCGCCGTAATCGTCGCCGAGGAACTTCAGGTGCTCGGACAAGAAGCGGTAGCAGAAGGTCAGCGAACGCGGCATGCGCACGTTGAGGATCAGGTAGTCGGCGATGTTGGTCGGCTTGTAGTCCGCATCATAGACCCAGCGGTAGGAACGATGCGCCGACACCGAGCGCAGGATCGATTCCCATTGATAATTGTCGAGTGTCGAGCCGACCCAGGAGATCGACGGCAACAGCACGTAGTACTTCACGTCGAGGATGCGCGCCGTGTTGTCGGCGCGCTCGACATAGGTGCCGAGCTGCGAGAAGTCGAAAATCTCGTTGCGCAGCATGGTGCCGTAGAACGAGCCGCGGATCAGCGCCGTCTCGCGCTTGATGGCATCGAGCACGCTTGGCAGGTCGCGCTCGTCTATTGGCCTCGCCAGCATCCGCTTTAGTGACATCCAGGCTTCGTTGATGCTTTCCCAAGTCTCGCGCGTCAGTGCCGTGCGCACCATGCGGGCATTGTTGCGGGCCGTTTCGATCGACGACATGGTGCTCGACGGATTCGAGGTGTCGCGCAAAAGGAAATCAGCGACATCGGCGGCCGTATAGTCCGAATACTTCTGCTTGAAGGCGACGTCGGAGCCGGCGCTGAGCAGCACGGAATTCCATTCCTCCGACGCGCTTTGCGTGCGGGTCAGCGCCATGCGCAGGCCGGCATCGACCAGCCGCGCCATGTTTTCGGCCCGCTCGATATAGCGGTTCATCCAGTAGAGCCCGTTGGCGGTGCGGCCGAGAAGCATGGGGAGGCCCTTCGGGTTAGTGAGTAGGGAATAGTGAGTAGTCCGTAGTAAATAGTTGAATTTCAATGAAATATGGCATGCGCTTCCCTCGACAGCTGACTACTCACTACTGACTATTCCCTACTCACTCATTTCAATCATCCAACACCCAGGTATCTTTCGTGCCGCCGCCCTGCGACGAGTTCACGACCAGAGAGCCTTCCTTCAAAGCCACGCGCGTCAGGCCGCCGGGCACGATCTGGATGCGGTCGGAAACCAGCACGTAGGGCCTGAGGTCGACGTGGCGCGGCGCCAGTCCCTTGTCGGTCAGGATCGGGCAGGTCGACAGCGCCAGTGTCGGCTGGGCGATATAATTGGAAGGCTTCGCCGCCAGTTTCTTGGCGAAGGCCTCGCACTCTTTCTTGGTCGCCGCCGGTCCGACCAGCATGCCGTAGCCGCCGGAGCCGTGCACTTCCTTGATCACCAGTTCGTGGATGTGCTCGAGCACATATTTCAGGCTGTCCGGCTCCGAACAGCGCCAGGTCGGGATGTTGCCGAGGATCGCCTTGCGGCCGGTGTAGAATTCGACGATCTCGGGCATGTAGGAATAGATCGCCTTGTCGTCGGCGATACCTGTTCCCGGCGCATTGGCGATGGTGATGTTGCCGGCGCGATAGACATCCATGATGCCGGGTATGCCGAGGGCCGAATCCGGCCGGAAGGTCAGCGGGTCCAGGAAGGAATCGTCGACGCGGCGGTAGAGCACGTCGATCTGCTTGTAGCCCTCGGTCGTGCGCATCGCGACATGGCCGTCGACGACCCGGAGATCCTGGCCCTCGACCAGTTGCACGCCCATCTGGTCGGCAAGGAAGGCATGCTCGAAATAGGCGGAATTGAAACTGCCGGGCGTCAGCACGGCAATGGTCGGCGCGCCCTTGGTGGTTTGCGGCCGAACCGCCGCGAGCGACTGGCGCAGCAGTTGCGGGTAGTTCTCCACCGGCCGCACCTTGATCTTCTGAAACAGCTCGGGGAACAGCTGCATCATCGTCTCGCGGTTCTCCAGCATGTAGGAGACACCGGACGGGGTGCGCGCATTGTCCTCCAGCACGTAGAACTCGTCCTCGCTGATGCGCACGATATCGACGCCGATGATGTGTGTGTAGACGCCGGCCGGAGGCCGCACCCCAATCATCTCCGGTAGAAACGCTTCGTTCTTGGCGATCAGGTCCCTGGGAACGCGGCCGGCGCGCAGGATCTCCTGGCGATGGTAAATGTCGTCGAGGAAGGCGTTCAGCGCCTGCACGCGCTGCTCGATGCCTTGCGTCAGGCGCCGCCACTCATTGCCTGAAATGATGCGTGGAACGATGTCGAAGGGGATCAGCCGCTCGGAGGCTTCCTGCTCGCCATAGACGGCGAAGGTGATACCGGTCTTGCGGAAGACGCGTTCGGCGTCCTGCATCTTCTCGGTAAGTCTGGCTGGATCCTGCTCCTTCAGCCAGCGATCATAAGCCGAATACGGTCTTCTCAATCCGGAAACTTCCGGAAGCATTTCATCGAACGCTGCCAATCGCATACTCCCCTGTGACGCCATTTCACTGGCGTCGCCGAAGAAAATCAAGCGCAATCGGTGATTTGGGAGATGCGGACGATCAGTATGTTGCGGCTGCCTAAAATTGAGGCAGTCGAAATACGACCTTGATCAGGCTTTGCCTCGTGCCCGGGCAAATGCATTTCCGGCTAGAAGGCGCGGAAGGTGACGACCGTAAACGTGTCCTTGATGCCGGGGAGAATCTGCACCTTCTCGTTGACGAAATGGCCGACGTCTTCCTCGTCATCGACATAGAATTTGGCGAGCAGGTCGTAATTGCCGGCGGTGGAATAGATTTCCGAAGCGATCTCGGCATCGGCAAGCGCGCTGGCAACCTCATAGGATTTGCCTAACTCGCATTTGATCTGCACGAAAAACGCCTTCATGGCTTCGTCCCGCTAAACGTCCAAGTCCAAGCGGCCCTTCTGGCAGACTGGAGGCGGCCTTTCAAGCACTGGAATCCGCACTTAGCCGGCGCGGCCCCTGGCCACGGCCTCGCGCATCTCCGCAACAGGCATGACATTCCGGTGGCGAATATTCGCAATCGGTGAAACCGGGATGCACCGCCAAGCGTATGTTATCGTGCATCTTCGGACATCATTTTTTGAGGGATTATTCCGAGGAACAACGGAGACAGGCCATGCGCCGCGCTTTTTTCGCATTCGCAGTCATTCCATTCCTCTTCATATCCTCGGCCTTTGCCGGCGATGCCGAAATCAAGGCAGGCCAGGCCGTCATCGATGGTCAGTTGAAGGCGCTGCTGGCCGATGACGGCGCCAAGGCCTACAGCTTCGCCGCCCCGAACGTGAAGCAGGTGTTCCCGACCGTCGATGCCTTCATGAACATGGTGACCAATGGCTACCCGCCGGTGCGCAAGCCACAATCCTATGCCTTCGGCAAGGTCGAGCAGACAGGTCCGGGCTCGATTATCCAGCAGGTGCTGATCGTCGGACCCGACGGCAAGGATTACGAGGCGGTCTATACGCTGCAGCAGCAGCCCGACGGCACGTTCCAGATCACCGGCTGCAGCCTGCGCGCATCCAACTCGCTAAGCACCTGAGGTTCTACAGGACCGGTATATCGCCCCTCGCCCAGCCCTCTGATATCTCGGCTCCACGCGCCTCGAAGGAGCCGGTCTCGATCGCGGCGCGAATGTCCTGCATCAACTTCTGATAGTAGGACAGGTTGTTCCAGGTGAGCAGCATAGCGCCCAGCGCCTCCTGCGAGCGCACCAGATGGTGCAGATAGGCGCGCGAATAATCGCGCGCCGCGGGACAATCGCTTTCCTCGTCCAGCGGGCGCGGGTCGTCGGCATGGCGAGCGTTGCGCAGATTGACCTTGCCGCGCCTGGTGTAGGCCAGGCCGTGCCGGCCGGCTCGCGTCGGCATCACGCAGTCGAACATATCGATGCCGCGCGCCACCGATTTCAGGATATCGTCAGGCGTGCCGACACCCATGAGATAGCGTGGCTTGTCCGCGGGCAGTTCGGGACAGGTGATGTCGAGCATTTCGAGCATCACCGCTTGCGGCTCGCCGACCGCCAGGCCGCCAACCGCATAGCCCTTCAGCTCCATCGCGCTCAGCGCCTGCGCCGAACGCACTCGAAGTGCTGCATTGTCACCGCCCTGAACGATGCCGAACATCGCCTTGCCCGGCTGGTCGCCGAATGCCGTCTTGCAGCGCTCGGCCCAGCGCAGCGACAGTTCCATGGCGCGCTCGATCTCCTTCAGCTCGGCCGGCAGTGCCGTGCATTCGTCGAGTTGCATCTGGATGTCGGAATCGAGCAGGCCCTGGATCTCGATCGAGCGCTCCGGCGACATTTCGTAGGGCGCGCCATCGATATGCGAGCGGAAGGTGACACCCTTTTCGGTCAGTTTCCTGAGCTTCGACAGCGACATCACCTGGAAACCGCCGCTGTCAGTCAGGATCGGATGCGGCCAGCGGGCGAATTCATGCAATCCGCCAAGCCGCGCGACACGCTCGGCGCCAGGCCGCAGCATCAGGTGATAGGTGTTGCCCAGGATGATGTCAGCGCCGACGCCACGCACCTGGTCCATATACATGGTCTTGACGGTGCCGCCGGTGCCGACCGGCATGAAGGCGGGCGTGCGGATTTCGCCGCGCGGCATGTCGATGACACCGCGCCGCGCCTTGCCGTCGATGGCAAGGACCTTGAAGCTGAACGGCTTAGCCATTGAATTCCTTGTCGTGGATCGGCGCGTCAGGCGCCTGTCTGTCGAGCGACTGCCTATATTGGATGCAGCCGCGCATGAATCTAGGCCAGGGCGGAACGGCGATCGACGGCTCGGTCATTTCAGGCAGCAGATCCCACAGATCGGGGTGATGCCAGCAGAGATCATGGCCTGACGTGTCGCGATGCGCGCGAATGCCGGCGCGCAGTTTCTTCACCTCGGCAATCAGGGCATCGCGATCAAGGGTCTGCAGGTCATCATCCATCGCTCATCTCCGCTCGATACAGCAGGCTTGCGTCTCCATAGGAGTAAAACCTGTAGCGGTTCGCGATGGCATGCGCATAGGCGGCGCGCATCGTATCGAGGCCGCTGAAGGCCGAAACCAACATGAACAGCGTCGAGCGCGGCAAGTGGAAATTGGTCATCAGCATGTCGGCGGTGCGAAAGCGATAGCCGGGCGTGATGAAGATGTCGGTCGGACCCGACCACGCAGGCACCGTATCGTCCTCGCGCGCCGCACTCTCCAGCAGGCGTAGCGAGGTCGTGCCGACGGCGATGATGCGCCCGCCCCTCGCCTTGGCCGCGTTCAGCGCATTGGCTGTTTCCCGGCTGACCGAACCGATCTCGGCATGCATCTTGTGGTCGGCGGTGTCGTCGGCCTTGACCGGCAGGAACGTCCCGGCGCCGACATGCAAGGTCACGAAGTGGCGCTCGACGCCTTTGGCGTCAAGAGCCGCAAAAAGCTCCGGCGTGAAATGCAGGCCGGCGGTGGGCGCGGCAACCGCTCCTTCCTCCCTTGCATAAATCGTCTGGTAGTCGGCACGGTCGCGCTCGTCATCATCACGCTTCGAGGCGATGTAGGGCGGCAGCGGAATGTGGCCGACGGTATGCAGCGCCTCGTCGAGGAACGGCCCCGACAGGTCGAAGCCAAGCAAGGCCTCGCCGCCCTCGCCCTTCTCGATCACCGTGGCATCGAGTTGGCCGAGGAAGCAGGAATTGCCGTCATGGCCGAAATGGATGCGGTCGCCGGCGGCAATGCGCTTACCCGGCCGCATGAAGGCGAGCCACCGGTCCGGCGCCACGCGCATATGCAGCGTGGCCTCGACTTGCGCCTGTGCATCGCCGCGCCGCCTTATGCCTTTGAGCTGCGCCGGAATGACCTTGGTGTCGTTGAACACCAGCACGTCGCCGGCTCTGAGCAGGGATGGCAGGTCGCCGACTGTGCGGTCATCAAGCGCCTCCCCCGGTCTGACCACGAGCATCTTGGCGCTGTCGCGTGGCTCGGTGGGGCGAAGCGCGATACGCTCCTCCGGCAGGTCGAAGTCGAAGAGATCAACGCGCATCAGTAGAGCCGGATAAGCAGCGCTCCGGCCAAGAGCAGCACCGCGCCGGCGACACGGCCGAGCGAAATTTCACGCACCGCGACACCGAGGAAGCCGATTCGGTCGATGAGCATGCCGGCGAGCAACTGGCCGGCCACCAGGAACGCCATCAGCGCAGCGGCGCCGATGCGCGGCGTCAGGATTGTGGAGAGAGTGACATAGAAGCCGCCGAGCATGCCGCCGACAACGAACAGCCAGGGCGCCGGCGCCTTCCAGTCGAGCGAAATGCTTTGTAGCTTCATCACCGTAACGGCGATGATGCCGAGCACGATCGCGCCAGACAGAAACGAGAATGCAGCCGCCGCGACCGGGAGACCCAGGCCGCGCGCCAGCTGCGAATTGATCGGTGCCTGAATGGCAATGAAGGCGCCGGACAGGATGCCGAGAAGCGACCAGACGACGCCCATCATTGTCGTTTCGCCTTACTTGACGTCGGCCGCGACCTTCAGCGACACGATCTTGTCGGGATCGACGACCGGCTCGCCGCGCTTGATCTTGTCGACATTGTCCATGCCTTCGATGACCTGGCCCCAGACCGTGTACTGGCGGTTGAGGAAGGCGGCATCGTCGAAGCAGATGAAGAACTGCGAATTGGCCGAGTTCGGGTTCTGTGAACGGGCCATCGAGCAGGTGCCGCGGCCGTGGTTGGCGTTGGAGAACTCAGCCTTCAGGTCCGGCTTGTCCGAGCCGCCCATGCCCGCGCGCGACGGCGCGAAGGTGGGCTTCGAGGAATTGCCGAACTTCACGTCGCCGGTCTGCGCCATGAAGCCATCGATGACGCGGTGGAAAACCACGCCGTCATAGGCGCCTTCCCTGGCCAGTTCCTTGATGCGGGAGACATGGCCGGGGGCCAGATCGGGGAAAAGTTCGATGACGACCTTGCCCTTGGTCGTTTCCATGATGAGCGCGTTCTCGCGGTCCTTGATTTCGGCCATGTCAGATATCCTTTTGAGAAAACAGAAATTACTTGTCGGCGGCGATGCGCACCTTGATCATCCGGTCGGGGTCAGAGACCGTACCATTGTCCGCCTCGTCACCCTTCTTGATGTGGTCCACCAGTTCCATGCCGCTGACGACATTGCCGACGATGGTGTACTGGCCGTCGAGCGGCGGCGCCGGCGCGAACATGATGAAGAATTGCGAATTGGCGGAGTTCGGATCTTGCGAGCGGGCCATGCCGACCACGCCGCGCTTATAATGCTCGGTCTGCGAGAATTCGGCCGGCAGGTCAGGCAGGTCCGAACCGCCGGTGCCGACGGCCTGGGAGTTGAACCCCTTCTTCATGTTGCCGAACTTGACGTCGCCGGTCTGCGCCATGAAGCCGTCGATGACGCGGTGGAAAGCGACATTGTCATAGGCATGGTCACGCACGAGCTTCTTGATCTGCGCGACATGCTTGGGCGCCAGATCGGGCCGCAACGCGATGGTCACGTCGCCGTCCTTCAGCGTGATGATCATGGTGTTTTCGGGATCGGCGGCATAGGCCGAGACCGAGGCGGTCACAAGACCGGCAAGCACGACGAGGAACGAGGCGAGCCTTTTGAGCTGCATGAGGATTTTCTCCGGGCTTATTTCGCGAATTTTGCGGTGAGCGCGCCAGCAACAGCCGCCGGCACGAAGGGGCGTATGTCGCCGCCCATCGAGGCTATCTGGCGCACAAGTGTGGCGGTAATGGTGCGCACGGACGGGCTGGCGGGCAGAAAAACCGTCTGCAGCTCGGGCGCCATGGTTTCGTTCATGCCGGCCATCTGCATTTCGTAGTCAAGATCGGTGCCGTCGCGCAGGCCGCGGATCATGATCGAGGCGCCCTGCTTCCTGGCTGCCTCGATCACCAGCCCGTCGAAGGCAACGACCTTGATGCGAGCGCCATCGCGGCCGAATTCGGCCTTCGTGGCGGCTTCGATGAGTTGCACCCGCTCCTCGAAGGAAAACAATGGCTTCTTGCCCAGATGAATGCCGATCGCGGCATAGACGATGTCGGCCACGGCCAGCGACGCCTTCAGCACATCGAGATGGCCGTTGGTCAGCGGGTCGAAGGAGCCTGCGTAAAGTGCGGTGCGTTCAGTCATGGCAGGTGCTTCTAATGCATGATCCCAAAAAGTGGAAACCGGTTTTTGGAAAAGATCATGCTCAAATGAAAGCTAGAGCCTGTTCCACCTTCAGTCCACCAAGATGGAGCAGGCTCTAGCGAGCCTCTCTCGCAAAGGCAAATCCGATCGGCGCGGAGCGCATGAACCTTTTCCAGCACATGAACGACAGATGAACACGCTGATCACGAAGCCTTCACGCAGCGTTCACTAGGTTGCACCTTAATAAGATGAAACCAAAATCCCATCTATCCGTTTTAAGGCGCAGGAGAACACGCAAATGCTGATCTACATGCTCGCCACCGCAATGACAGTCGCCATGCTGATCGCCACCGTATTCGGGCTGCATCAGGAGGCGCAACGCATCCGCGTCAAGGCAACCACCAAGCGCTTCGAAGGCTTCGGCCCCCGCAAGCCGTATCGTCACTACTAAGTCAGTTCTGGACTTGCTGCCGCGCCGGCCGATGGGCCGGCGTTGCTATGTCTGGACTTACTCAGCGCCGTCTGGACCAGCGTCCGTCCCGGGAGCAGACTCCGCACCGCCCTCCATGGTCTCTTCGCTTTCCTCGTCCGATTGCGGCTCGGAAATCCGCTCGACCGAAACCACCTTCTCACCCTCGGCGGTATTGAAGATGGTCACGCCCTTTGTGGCGCGGCTGGCGAAACGGATGCCGTTGACCGGCACCCGGATGACCGTGCCGCCATCCGACACGAGCATGATCTGATCGTCATTGCCGACCGGGAAGGTCGCCACCAGCTGGCCGATCTCGGCCGTCTTCGACACGTCGGTGGCGCGGATGCCCTTGCCGCCGCGCCCAGTCAGGCGGAAATCGTAGGACGACGAGCGCTTGCCGTAGCCATACTCCGTTACCGTCAGCACGTACTGCTCATGCGCCTTGAGGAACTCGTAGCGCTCGTCGGAAAGCTCAGCCTCCTCGCCGACCTCTTCATTGGTCAGCGCGATCTCTTCCTCCTCACCGGCCACGATGCCAGCGGCAGCCCGCCGTTCAGCCGCGGCTCGCTTGAGATAGGCGGCGCGTTCGGCGGGCGGCGCATCGACATGCTCGATCACCGACATAGAGATGATGCGGTCGGTCTCGGCCATGGTGATGCCGCGCACGCCGACGGAATTGCGACTCTGGAAGACGCGAACATCGCCGACCGAGAAGCGGATGCACTGGCCGGAGCTGGCGGTCAAAAGCACGTCGTCATTGTCGGTGCAGGTCTCGACGCCGAGGATTTCGTCGCCTTCCTCCTCCAGCTTCATGGCGATCTTGCCATTGCGGTTGACCTGGACGAAATCGGACAGCTTGTTGCGGCGCACGGTGCCGCGCGTGGTGGCGAACATCACGTCGAGTTCGCCCCAGCTGGTCTCGTCCTCGGGCAGCGGCATGATGGTGGTGATGCGCTCGCCCTGCTCGAGCGGCAGCATGTTGATCAGCGCCTTGCCGCGCGACTGCGGGTTGCCGATCGGCAGCCGCCAGACCTTTTCCTTGTAGACGATGCCGCGCGAGGAGAAGAACAGCACCGGCGTGTGCGTGTTGGCCACGAACAGCCTTGTGACAAAATCTTCTTCCTTGGTCGACATGCCGGAGCGGCCCTTGCCGCCGCGGCGCTGCGCCCGGTAGAGCGACAGCGGCACGCGCTTGATATAGCCGGAATGGCTCACCGTCACGACCATGTCCTCGCGCTGGATCAGGTCCTCGTCTTCCATATCCGCGCCGCCGTCGGTGAGCTCGGTGCGGCGTGGCGTGCCGAACTCGTCGCGCACGGCGGCAAGCTCGTCCTTGACGATCTGCTGGACACGCGCCCGGGACGACAAAATGTCCAGATAATCAACGATTTCGGCGCCGATCGTGTTCAACTCGTCGGCGATCTCGTCGCGGCCGAGCGCGGTCAGGCGCTGCAGACGCAGTTCGAGGATGGCGCGCGCCTGTTCCTCGGACAGATTGTAGGTGCCGTCCTCATTGATGCGGTGGCGCGGATCGTCGATCAAAAGGATCAGCGATTCGACATCACCCGCGGGCCAGCGTCGCTCCATCAACTGCTCGCGCGCCGTCTGCGGATCCGGCGCGGTGCGGATCAGCTTGATGACCTCGTCGATATTGGCGACGGCGATGGCAAGACCCACCAACACATGGGCGCGGTCGCGCGCCTTGCGCAGCAGGAATTTCGTCCGCCTTGTGATGACCTCTTCGCGGAAGGAGACGAACGCCTTCAGCATGTCGGTCAGGGTCAGCAGTTCCGGCTTGCCGCCATTCAGCGCCACCATATTGGCGCCGAAAGAGGTCTGCAGCGGGGTGAAGCGGTAAAGCTGGTTGAGGATGACGTCGGCGACGGCGTCGCGCTTCAGCTCGATAACGACGCGATAGCCCTGGCGGTCGCTTTCGTCGCGGATGTCGGAAATGCCTTCGATGCGCTTGTCGCGCACCAGTTCCGCCATCTTCTCGATCATCGAGGCCTTGTTCACCTGGTAGGGGACCTCGGTGATGATGATCGATTCACGGTCATTGCCGCGCTGTTCGATGTTGACCTTGCCGCGCATGACGATCGAGCCACGGCCCGTAGAATAGGCGCTGTAGATGCCGGAGCGGCCAAGCACGATGCCGCCGGTCGGGAAATCGGGGCCAGGAATGATCTCCATCAGCGCCGGCAGGTCGATCGCCGGATTGTCGATGATGGCGATGGCGCCGTTGCAGACTTCTCCCAGATTGTGCGGCGGGATGTTGGTGGCCATGCCGACGGCGATGCCGCCGGAGCCGTTGACCAGCAGATTGGGAAAGCGAGCCGGCAGAACCTTCGGTTCGGTGTCCGAGGCATCATAAGTCTCCTGGAAATCGACCGTGTCCTTGTCGATGTCCTCCAGAAGCTCATGCGCGACCTTGGTCAGCCGCGATTCGGTGTAGCGCATGGCCGCCGGCGGGTCGCCGTCGATCGAGCCGAAATTGCCCTGCCCGTCGATCAGCGGCACGCGCAGCGACCAGTCCTGCGCCATGCGCACCAAGGCGTCATAGATCGAGGCGTCGCCATGCGGATGGTATTTACCCATCACGTCGGCGACCGGGCGGGCCGACTTCACATATTTGCGGTTCCAGTGGTAACCGCTCTCATGCGCTGCATAGAGAATGCGGCGATGCACGGGCTTCAGGCCGTCGCGCACATCAGGCAGCGCACGGCTGACGATCACGCTCATGGCGTAAGAAAGATAGGAGCTCTGCATCTCCTCGATGATGGAGATCGGCTCGATGCCGGTGGGGCCGCCGTCGGCGCCGCGCGGTGTCTTTTGGTCGGTCAAATCGGATCACAATCTAATCAGGAATCACTGACCGCTTATATAGGAAGCAAGGCCGAAACTCCAATGTCCGCGGCACTTTTCCAGTGTCATTTTTGGTGGTAATTTCAAAAGGATACCACTGATTGCGACGATATGGCCACAACGCTTTTCGCCGCCACAAGGCAAAAGCCGGCAATGGACCAACTTTCCCACGCGAAAGCCGCAAGCGCCATGAGTTGGCGCCGGTGGCTGCCTTTGCAGGCGCTGAGCGGCTGGCAGCTCCGGGATCTCAATGGTGATCTGATCGCCGGCCTGACATTGGCGGCGATCGCCATTCCCGAGCAGATGGCAACGGCCCGGCTCGGCGGCTTTGCCCCCGAAATCGGTTTTTTCGCTTTTGTCGCCGGTTCGGTGGCGTTTGCCCTGTTCGGCGCCAATCGTCACCTCTCGGTTGGCGCGGATTCGACCATCACGCCGCTGTTCGCCGGCAGCCTAGCGCTGCTCGCCACATCCGGCTCGCCGCATTATCTGGCACTGGCGGCCATGCTGGCGTTGATGGTCGGGCTGATCGTAACCTTGAGCGGCGTCTTTCGCCTCGGCTGGATCGCCGATCTCCTGTCGGTGCCGGTTACGACAGGTTTTTTGGCCGGCATCGCAGTCCATATCATCGTCTCACAGATGCCCGGACTGCTCGGCCTGCCTGCCGAGAGTGGAGAAACCTTGCGGCGTGTCGGCGAGATTGCCGGCAATCTCCATCTCACCAATCCCTGGAGCCTGGGGCTCGGCCTCGGCGTGTTCGCGATCGTGTTCTGTTCGGAACGGATCAGCGCCCGCATCCCAGGCGCCCTGATCGGCATGGTGCTTGCCACGATTGCGGTCGTCGTCTTCGGCCTCAGGAATCACGGCGTCGAGGTGCTTGGCGCTCTGCCAAACGGCCTGCCGGGCGCCTATTTGCCGGTGACGAGCCTCGGCGATGTGCAAGCGCTCGTTCCGCTGGCGCTGCTGATCGCCATTGTCGTCATGGTGCAGACGGCCGCCACCTCGCGGTCCTTCGCCTCGCAACAGGACGCCTCGCCCAACGTCAACCGCGATTTCGTCGGCGTCGGCGCCGGCAGCATTTTGTCGAGCCTGTTCGGCGCCTTTGCCGTCAATGCCAGCCCGCCGCGTACAGCCATCGTCTCCCAGTCGGGTGGCCGCTCTCAACTGTCCGGCCTCACTGCCGCGGCCATCGTGCTGGCGCTCGGTGCCTTTGGCGGCGCCCTGCTCGCCAATGTTCCGCAGGCCGCCTTGGCCGGCGTCCTGATGTTCGTTGCCCAGCACATATTGCGCTGGAAGGTGTTCGCCGGCGTCTATCGACAAGCGCCGGTCGAATTCGTGTTGATCCTGGTCACCATGGCGGCAATCGTCGTGTTGCCGATCGCAACCGGCGTGGCGGTGGGCATCGGCCTGTCGCTGCTGCATGGCATATGGAGCGCGACGCGCACGGAGCCTATCGAGCTCGAACAGGTGCCGGGCACGTCCGTCTGGTGGCCTCCGGCCAAGCCCAGCGCTGGCGAACAACTCCCGGGAGTGCTGGTCGCGGCCTTCCAGGCGCCACTGTCCTTCGTCAATGCCGATCGCTTCAAGCGCGGCGTTTGCGACCTTGTCGATGCCAGGGACGAAACCGTGAAACTGGTCGTGCTGGAGGCCAGCAACATCGTCGAAATCGACTACACCGCCGCGCAGGCCCTGATCGACACCATCCTTCATTGCCGCAAGGCGGGCGCGGTCTTTGCCATAGCGCGGCTGGAATCGCTGCGCGCCCAGGCGGCGCTGGCGCGGTTCGGCGTTGCTGAAATGGTGGGCCCGCAACGTATATTCCACAGCGTCGACGCGGCGATCAAATCACTTAGTCCGGGAAAACAGCAGCAGCAAGGACAGGATGGAGTGTCATGATCGACCCGCGAGAACCCATTGTCACGCCGGTTCCCGTCGAGGAATTGAGGCCGACGCAGATAACGGTCGGCATGCGGGAAGTTGCGTTGAAGCGCCAGATGATCCGGGAGCAGGACGCCAAGAAGAAGACCGGCGCTTTTCTCGGCAAACACATGGTGCCGGTCGTGTTGGGTCCCAAGAATCGCAACTACGTCACCGATCACCATCACCTCGCTCGCGCCCTGCTCGAGGAAGGCGTCAAGGACGTGCTTGTGACCGTGATCAGCGACCTGTCCGCGCTCGACAAGGACACGTTTCTTTTCGTGCTCGATAACAGAGGCTGGATGCACCCGTTCGACGAGAGCGGCCGGCGCCGCGATTACTCGGCTATTCCCAAGACAATCGGCGAACTGATCGATGATCCTTACCGGAGCATGGCAGGCGAACTGCGCCGGATGGGCGGCTTTGCCAAGGACACGACGCCGTTCAGCGAATTCATCTGGGCGGATTTCCTCCGTCGGCGCATCGATCGCAACGCGGTTGCGAAGAACTTCGACAAGGCGATGAAAGAGGCACTCAGCCTGGCCAAGGGCAAGGACGCGGACTATCTGCCGGGCTGGTGCGGCCCGACCTCGGACTGAGCCTGCCTCGGCCTAATGCATGTCGCCCAAAAGTGACCTCGGTTTTGGGAGAACGACATGCATAAAAACAAAACCTAAAGCGCGTCTCGACGCGCTTTAGGTGCGCGTATGACGATGCGGCCCGATCGGCTGGCGCGATAATCGCCCGGCGTCTGACCCATGACCCGTCGAAACCGGCGGTTGAACGTCGACAGGTCGTTGAAGCCGGCGTCGAAGGCGATCGCCGAGATCGCGTCGGCGGACAGGCGCAGCCGCAATGCCGCACGGTGCAGGCGGGTCTTCAGCAGGAACTGGTAGGGCGTCATGCCGGCGACCTGCCGGAAAATGCGCAAGAAATGATAGGGACTGGTCGCCGTCTCATCCGCCAGTGTCGACAGCGAAACCGGCCCGTCGGCATCCAGTTCGATCCGCCGCACGGCGTCGGCCACCCGTTTCTGATCGCGACGGCTAGGTCCGCGCCTAGTGGATGTGGCGCCGGAAACCGTGGCCACAGCCGCGGCGGCAATGCGCAGGGAAAGTTCCTCGAAGGCACCCTTGTCGGCCATTTCGCGCGCGGCCTCCGCCTCGGCCAGCAAAGGCGCCAGGGCGGGCAAGGGCGGCAGGCGCGGCGCTTCGAAGGCAAGCGTGCTCGCGCCCGGCACACCGGCGATGATCCGTTCCATGTAGACAGGCTTGAAATGGAACGAGAGACAGCGGTCGCCGCTGCCATGTTCGTGCCCGCATTCATAGCAGGTGCCGGAATTGCCGAGCAGCAGCGCGCCGGGCGCCATCATGCCCGTTCCCTGCTGCGCGCGGTAGCGGAACGTGCCGCTGGTGACCGCCGCGATACAGAAATCCCGATGGGCCTCCTCGAACGGCCGGTCGCCCGCGCCGGCCGTGCAGATCACATCCGCCACATGCCAGCCGGGTCCGGATGCGAGAGTGCGGGTCGTCGCTGCCATGGCCGAAATATAGCAATTTTTCCCAAGCCCAGAACCCCGTCAGCGCCTACTCCTCGCGGTCTCCTGACAGAAAGAGACCGCAGTCATGTTTGACCCCTTTGCCGAAGCCCTGCACAGTCCCGGTCCGATCGGCGGGCTTGCCGAAAAACTGGACCTTTACGGCCGCTTCGTCGGCGCCTGGACTTTCGACGCCTCGCGCCACCTCGAGGATGGCACCGTGCTGACCGGGCGTGGCGAGGTGCATTTCGGCTGGGTGCTCGAGGGCCGCGCCATCCAGGACGTCTGGATCCTGCCCGCACGGAACATCGGTTCCCAGCCGTCCCTCGGCAAGTGGACGTTCTACGGCACGACGCTTCGGATCTATGATCCCGGCGCGGACGCCTGGCACATTTTCTGGAGCGATCCGCGCAATCAATATTTCAGCCGCCAGCTCGGCCGGGCCGAGGGCGACGCGATTGTGCAGGTCGGCGCCGACGGCACCGGTTCCTCGGTGCGCTGGAGCTTTTCGCGGATCACCGAAGATTCCTTCCGCTGGCTCGGCGAGCGCTCGCACGACAATGGCGCGACATGGCGGCTGGAGGTCGAGTTCCTGGCGCGGCGCGTTGCAACAGTCTGAACCAGCAACCTCTTGTAACGATAGGGAAAACCATGTTCGATCATATCTCGATCGGCATCCGCGACGCCATTTCCTGATTGTACGCATGAGAAATCCCTTCCGCCCGGCCCGCGCGGGCAGATTCCATGTCGAACTTTTCAGAAGTGGCGAGCTGGCTTGGCCGGCCCAATTGTGAAAAAGAAACTGCTGAGACGACGCGCGTATTGAATCGGCGACGGGCGACGATATAGGGTCGCCCAAGGCTGGGTTTTTCTCCAATGGCCAAGAACGCCGAGATTGAAATTCTGCGCGCGATCTCCATCCTCATGGTGATCACTGCGCACGTTCCGTTCATACTGGCTTGGGAATCGGCGTATTGGTGGCCTGTATTCAGGGTAGCTAATTTTTGGGCTGGCGTGGATATCTTCTTCGCGATATCGGGATTTGTGGTCACTGCCACGCTACTGCGCCATATCCGGTCTGAAACGCCCCTCATCGCCTTGAAGTCGTTTTGGATCCGGCGTTTCTTTCGTCTCGCCCCGCTTTCCTGGATGACCTTGGCTCTCTCGATAGTGTTGGCCGCCACCTGGAACGGGTTCGGCTTTTTCGGCAGCCCGCAGAACAATTTCTACGACGCCGTGGCGGTTGTGATCTACGTCCAGAACTGGCACTTTTTCCAATGCCTGTCAGCCGGCTGGAAGACATGCGGCATCAACCTTCATTTTTGGTCGCTGTCCTTGGAAGAACAGTTCTATATCACCCTTCCGCTGGTGTTCATCTTCTCGCGTAAATGGCTTGCAGCGATCTGTGCTCTCCTCATCGTCATCCAGTTTCCGCTTTACCGACCCAACACCTCATGGCTTTGGATCACGCGGACCGATGCCATCTCATGGGGCGTCCTGATCGCGCTGTTTTCGCAGCATGCCGACTATTGGCGACTGGCTCCCACCATCTTTCGCCACCGCCACATCGGTCTTCTCTTCGCGGCGCTCGCCATCACCGCCATTTGTTTCTTGTCGGGCGGACTGATCGTTTCGTTCTATGTCGGGTTGATAGCTCTGCTGGCTGGCTCTCTGGTCTGGATCGCCTCTTATGATCGAGGCTACCTGTTCCGAAACGCGGAAAACCAACGTCTGCTGCTTTGGATCGGTAAGCGCTCCTACGCCATCTACCTTTTCCACTCCATAGCCTTCAGGCTGGTCAAAGAGGGCAGCGCCCGCTACGCCGGCAGTGCGGAAGCCATCCGGAACTCGGCGCATTCCGTCGTTATTCTCGCGGGGGGGCTCATCCTCACCGCCGCCATCGCCGAGATCGCGTGCCGCCTCATCGAAGCCCCATTCCAGACAAAGGGACGAGCCATGGCGCAGCGGATAGTTGCGCCAACGACTGTTGCCGTCCCGACTTAATTTCAGGGCCTAACGGCCGCACCGTTGTTATCGCCGATTGGCCGGCATCGGAGGAATCTGTCTGCCTTGGCGACCCGGACGGCTATCGCCTGGAGGCCTATTGCAGCGCTGCCGGCTAACCCTGTTGAGCTCCGCAGTTTCGCAGTCAAGACAGTTCCCACCGACCGGGCTTTGCTCTACCAATGCGAAGCGGGCTCGGCCCGGCGGGAGGGTCAGCGATGCCCAGTTTCGACAGCCTGTTCAATGCCTTCGTCACCATTCTCGTGACCATCGATCCGCCGGGGCTAGCGCCGCTGTTCCTCGCCGTGACGCGCGGCATGAACCGCGAGGAGCGCCAGCAGGTTTCGGTCCGCGCCTCGGTCATCGGCTTCCTGGTGATGGCGCTGTTCGCGGTTGCCGGCGCCTCGATCCTGTCGGTGTTCGGCATCACGCTGCCGGCATTCCGGGTCGCCGGCGGTTTCCTGCTGTTCTTCATCGCCTTCGAAATGGTCTTCGAGCGGCGACAGGACCGCAAGGAGAAGATCGGCGACGTCGCCATCACCAAGGACATGATCCACAACATCGCCGCCTTCCCGCTGGCGATCCCGCTGATCGCCGGCCCCGGGGCGATTTCGGCGACGGTGCTGCTCTCCGGCTCGTTTCAGGGCTTTGCCGCGCAGGCAGCACTTGTCGGCATTATCTTCGTCTGCCTCGCCATCACCTATCTGGTGTTCGTGCTGTCGGAACGCATCGACCG
Source organism: Mesorhizobium sp. 131-3-5 (assembly GCF_016756575.1). Taxonomy (NCBI): domain Bacteria; kingdom Pseudomonadati; phylum Pseudomonadota; class Alphaproteobacteria; order Hyphomicrobiales; family Phyllobacteriaceae; genus Mesorhizobium; species Mesorhizobium sp. 131-3-5. The sequence continues at coordinate 4,177,493 of NZ_AP023254.1, read as the reverse complement.
CATCCTCGGCCAGACCGGCCGCTCGATCCTGACCCGCCTGCTCGGCGTCATCCTGGCCGCACTGGCGGTGCAGTTCGTGGCCGACGGCATCAAGGCTCTGATGGCGGGGTGAGGTTGAGAATGGCTGTCGATCCCAGGATTGTCGAACTTGAGTTGGCATTGCTGAAGGCGCCAACCCGCTCTGATCCGCGTTTTCTTGACGCCGTTCTCGACGACCGCATGATCGAGTTCGGCAAATCCGGTTTCGAATATGACAAACGATCGATCCTGGCGGCGCTGACGGATTCGAAGGAACAGCCAGCGCCCGACGATCATTTGGAGATGACCGATATCAGAGCGGTTCAACTGGCTCCGGAGGTCGTGCTTCTCACCTATCGCCTGCGACCCAGAGCAGAAAGCGCAGTCGCGTCGTTACGCAGTTCTATCTGGAAACATTGTGACGGGAATTGGCGACTGGTGTTCCACCAGGGAACTCGTGCAGCTTCGACAGCCTCATGAGTCAGGCAGGTGATTCCAGGTAAGTGCCGCCTGCCCTACTTCGCCGCCGTATCAATCACTTCAAAATCATGCGTGATCGTGGCCGTCTTGGCCATCATGGCGGAGGCCGAGCAGTATTTTTCGATCGAAAGATTGATCGCGCGCTGAACCTTGTCGGACGACAACGCGCGGCCTCTGACGATGAAATGCATGTGGATGCGGGTGAACACCTTTGGGTCGGTCTCGGCCCGATCGGCGTCGAGTTCGACGATGCAGTCCTCGACCGCCTCGCGACCCTTTTCCAGTATATGAACGACATCATAGGCCGAGCAGCCGCCGGTGCCGATCAGCACCAGCTCCATCGGGCTCGGACCCGGCGTCTTGCCTTCAGGGCCAGGTGCCGTTCCCAGCACCACCTTGTGGCCGCTGCCGGACTCGCCGATGAAGGTGCGCTCTTCGACCCACTTTATCCGTGCCTTCACCGCCCTGTCCTTTCAGTCCTTTGATCCCAAATCAACAATGCAAAACCCCGAAAGTCCATGCGGGACCCTCGGGGCGTATCGATCACACAACGTCGGCCGTTTGGTTGCTTTCGATCAGAAGGGGATCTCGTCGTCCAGCTCGCGCGACGAACCGCCGCCACCGCCGCCCCTGGGTGCGCTGCCGCCACGGTTGAAGCTTTCGTTCGGGCCGGACTGGCCGAAATCGGAACCGCGGCTGCTGCCGCCGGAATAACCACCGACCTGGCCGCCCTCACCCTGGCGCCCGTCGAGCATCTGCAGTTCGCCGCGGAATCTCTGCAGCACGACTTCCGTCGTGTACTTGTCAGCGCCGGTCTGGTCCTGCCATTTGCGCGTCTGCAGCTGGCCCTCGACATAGACCTTCATGCCCTTCTTCAGATACTGCTCGGCCACCTTGGCGATGCCCTCATTGAAGATGACGACATTGTGCCACTCGGTCTTTTCCTTGCGCTCGCCGGAATTCTTGTCGCGCCAGCTTTCCGACGTGGCGATACGGATGTTGACGACCGGCTCGCCCGAGTTCAGGCGGCGGATTTCAGGGTCCGCGCCGAGATTGCCGACCAGAATGACCTTATTGACGCTACCCGCCATGATTTTTCTCCGCGCTCATCCGAGAAACAAATTTTTGTCGCAGCACCTTACAGGCTACGAACGTCAGCCGCCTGCTAAGGCTGGCTTTTCCCACAAGGTTTTTGTTCCCTTTTCGTTCCTATATGCACTGCTGCTGATTGTCAAGGAATGGCAACAATGCCCGAGCCCATCATATGGGATTCAAAACAGCGCTTGCCAAATCAATAAGTATCGACTTATGCTTTTGTCATGATCGAAGCAGAAATTTTCCGCGCTTTGGCCGACCCGACGCGCCGCGCCGTCTTCGAGCGCCTCGCCGCAGCTGAGATGAGCGTGTCGGAATTGCGCAGCGGCCTGACGGTTTCGCAGCCGGCAGTGTCGCAGCATCTGGCGGTGCTGCGTGGCGCCGGCCTGGTGATCGAGCGGCGGGCCGGCCGCAACGCCTATTATCGTGCCGATCCGCAGGGGCTTGCCCCCTTGCTCTCCTGGATCGAGCGCTACCGAACCTTCTGGCCGGAGCGCATCGAAAGGCTGAAGACGGTTTTGAAGGACATGGATCAATGACGAGCGTGGGATCAATGAACGCAGGAAACCAGAGCGAAGCGACCCCGGATGTGCTCGAGTTCGAATACGACCTTGCCGAACCGCCGGAAAAAGTATGGCGGGCGCTGACCGTGCCTGAACTGCTCGCCGCCTGGATGATGCCGAACGATATCAAGCCTGAGACCGGCAGTCGTTTTGCCTTCGCCGGGCGGGATACTGCCATCGAATGCGAAATCCTCGACGCCGAGCCGGAGCGCTTGCTGCGCTATTCCTGGCGTGAGCAGCCGGGCGACGCTGGGGATCCTTTCGACAGTGTCGTCACCTTCACGCTCGCCCGCACCGTTTCCGGCGGTACGCATCTGCGCATCGTCCATGACGGTTTTACAGGGAAAGCGATGCCTGCCGTCGCCATGGCCGGCGCCGGCTGCCGGCTCTCGCTTGGATTGCAAGGGCGCGCAAAGCCTGTCGCCGCGAACATACCGAACACCCTGCTGCTCGCAGCCTGAACACGGAAATCGGAGACGAAAAATGAGTGGTCTTGCCAGTCTGGTGCCGATGGTGATCGAGCAATCGAGCCGCGGTGAACGCGCCTTCGACATTTTCTCGCGGCTGCTGCGCGAGCGCATCATCTTCCAATGGCGAGATCAACGACGATGTCTCGGCGCTGGTTTGCGCGCAGCTTTTGTCATTGGAGTCAGATAATCCCGACAAGGAGATATCGCTCTACATCAACTCGCCGGGCGGCGTGGTGACCAGCGGTTTCGCCATCTACGACACGATGCAGTACGTCAGTTGCCCGGTATCGACCGTGTGCATGGGGTTCGCCGCCTCGATGGGCTCGTTCCTGCTGATGGCGGGCACGCCGGGGCGCCGCGTCGCGCTGCCGAACGCCACCGTTCTGCTGCATCAGCCGTTGGGTGGCTTCCAGGGCCAGGCTTCCGACATCCAGCGCCATGCCGAGCGGATCGGCAAGACCAAACAGCGCATGGCCGAACTCTACGCGCAGCATTGCGGCCGCAGCTATGAGGAGGTCGAACGCACGCTCGACCGCGACCATTTCATGACCGCTCGCGAGGCCCAGGCATGGGGCATTGTCGACCATGTCTTCGACACCCGCAAAAAGGCGGCATGAGGCTGATTTTGGTCATCAATTAAATGCAGATGCACTAAATGCAGAAAATAGTTTTTATCACCTATCAATGAATTCGGCGCTATTGAATCCGTTGAATTATCAACAGGGGCATAAATGCCAAAGCCTAACGATCCAAACAAACGAGCATTACGCGCTATATTAGCTATAGCAGGAATATGCATGGCATTTTTCTTGCTAGTTAATGTTCCCGGAGGGTATGGATGTCTGGCGCGTGGCGGCGACGTGCGAATCGAAGGTATATCCATTCGCTGCTACATGGATTTTAGCAACTGGCAACCAGGCCAGCCAGCACGCCCTGTGTCAGACTAATATAGAAATTTGAAGACCTTGAAGCCTGATCATCACATTGAAGGCTGACGGCGTCGCATCCATTTCGCCGCCGCTGGTCTGGTTTCGCAATGAGCGCCGCACTATAGTCATGCCATGCGCTACCGCCTGAACAGACTCATGACAGCCATTGCGATCACCGCCGCGACGTCCGGCGGGGCTTTTGCCGCGGACAATACCTCCCAGGCACAGAAAGGCGCCCTGCCCGGCGTGAACGGTGATTATCGCATCGCCAAGCCGGCTCCCCAGCCGGAACCCGACGATGCGTTCCCCAGCAACGGCAACGGCACGTTCAAGATCGGCGATACCGATGTCAGGATTTCCGGCACCATCACGGTCGATATGGCCACGGGCGGGTTTAAGCCCCCAAGGTGAGCAGCCCCTCCGCTGGGCCAGTTCAGCCATTTCCTCAAACGAACAGCCCCGCCGTGCCTTAGGCAAACGGACGGGGCTTTTCTGGATCTCAAATCCATATTTTGCCGGGAGTGTACTGCCGGCGTTTGATTTCGGATGCTACGCGGCGTCAGCCGACGATCCGACTAGCAGTCTCTGATTTTTGGGGAATACGGCAAGTCACGGTTTGTCGGGTGGCGCAAACGCTAAACCCTGGCACTTATGCCTGCCGCGGCTCCAACGAGGCGTGGAGCCCTTGGGGACTATCCGGTGGCGTCATGCTCCGCTCCTGTGTCCGTTGCGACATTGTCGTAGCGAAGCGCAAATCGCAAATACCTGCGGCGTCTCGCAGGCCGCCTTGGGGCGGCGAGGCCATCGAAAGACGGCCGGCTTCGCTGACCTCAGGAGACTGCTCCCCTGAGCCGGCCACGTCAACCTTCAATAGCCGGTTACGGAAAATTGTGATCGCCGGGAGGTTACGTACAGGTCAGGTTTCTGCACAGCTTTGTCAGGAGCGTGTTCGGCCTTTGTTCTTTCTGCTTGCCCCTTCGCGTGAAAGGCGGTTAAACGACTTCTGTCGGGAATTGTGGCGTCTCTCGACGTGGCGGCAAAAACACCTACATAGGGGATGGCCGGGACAATCCCGCCAATCCCACGAATTCCAGATCTGAGGCGGCGACCGGCGATGGCCGACCATAAATTCCTTTCCATTCGCGGGGCGCGCGAACACAATCTGAAGAATGTCGATCTCGATTTGCCGCGTGACAGCCTGATCGTCATGACCGGCCTATCGGGCTCCGGCAAGTCGTCGCTGGCCTTCGACACCATCTACGCCGAAGGCCAGCGCCGCTATGTCGAGAGCCTGTCGGCCTATGCCCGGCAATTCCTCGAAATGATGCAGAAGCCCGACGTAGACCAGATCGACGGCCTGTCGCCTGCCATCTCGATCGAGCAGAAGACCACGTCGAAGAACCCGCGCTCGACGGTCGGCACCGTCACCGAGATCTACGATTATATGCGCCTGCTGTTCGCGCGTGTCGGGGTGCCCTATTCGCCGGCCACCGGCCTGCCGATCGAGAGCCAGACGGTCAGCCAGATGGTTGACCGCGTGCTGGCGCTGGAGGAAGGCACGCGCCTGTTCCTGCTGGCGCCGATCGTGCGCGGCCGCAAGGGCGAGTATCGCAAGGAACTGCTGGAACTGCAGAAAAAGGGTTTTCAGCGCGTCAAGGTCGACGGAGTCTTCTATGAGATCGCGGATGTTCCGGCGCTCGATAAAAAATACAAGCACGACATCGACGTCGTCGTCGACCGCATCGTCGTGCGCGGCGATCTGGCCACGCGCCTTGCCGATTCCATCGAGACGGCACTGAAGCTCGCCGAGGGGTTGGCGGTAGCCGAGTTCGCCGATAAACCGCTCGATTCCAGCCAGACCGGCGAGGATTCGGTCAACAAGTCGAAGAACGAGACGCATGAGCGCATCCTGTTCTCGGAAAAATTCGCCTGTCCGGTGTCCGGCTTCACCATTCCCGAGATCGAGCCGCGGCTGTTCTCGTTCAACAACCCGTTCGGCGCCTGCCCGACCTGCGACGGTCTCGGCAGCCAGCGCGCCATCGACCCCAACCTCGTCGTGCCCGACGAGAACGTGTCGCTGCGCGACGGCGCCGTCAGCCCATGGGCGAAATCGACCTCGCCCTACTACGTGCAGACGCTCGAAGCCTTGGGCAAGGCCTACAACTTCAAGCTCGGCGACAAGTTCAAGGATTTGAGCGCCGAGGCACAGGACGCGATCCTGCGCGGCACCGGCGAGCGCGAAGTCACCTTCCAGTATGATGACGGCCTGCGCTCCTACAAGACGACCAAGACTTTCGAAGGCGTCATCCCCAATCTCGAACGGCGCTGGAAGGAAACCGAATCCGCCTGGATGCGCGAGGAGATCGAGCGCTTCATGTCGGCGACGCCCTGCCCCGTCTGCAAAGGCTATCGGCTGAAACCGGAAGCGCTGGCGGTGAAGATCGGCGGCAAGCACATCGGCGAAGTCACGGAACAGTCGATCCGCAATGCCGACAAATGGTTCACCGATCTGCCTGCGCAGCTCAACGATAAGCAGAACGAGATCGCGGTGCGCGTGCTGAAGGAAATCCGCGAGCGCCTGCGCTTTCTCAACGATGTCGGGCTCGACTATCTGACATTGTCGCGCAATTCGGGCACGCTGTCGGGCGGCGAGAGCCAGCGCATCCGCCTGGCGTCGCAGATCGGCTCGGGCCTGACCGGCGTGCTTTACGTGCTGGACGAGCCGTCGATCGGCCTGCATCAGCGCGACAACACGCGCCTCCTCGATACGCTCAAGCACCTTCGCGACATCGGCAACACCGTCATCGTCGTCGAACATGACGAGGATGCCATCCTGCATGCCGACTATGTCGTCGACATGGGGCCGGCCGCTGGCATCCATGGCGGCGAGATCATCGCCCAGGGCACGCCGCAGCAGGTGATGGCCAACCCCAATTCGATCACCGGCAAATATCTGTCGGGCGCGCTTGAAGTGGCCACCCCCGGGGTCCGGCGTGAGGCGAAAAAGAACCGGCGCCTGAAAATCGTCGGCGCCCGCGGCAACAATCTGAAGAATGTCACCGCCGAGATCCCGCTCGGCACCTTCACCGCTGTCACCGGCGTGTCGGGCGGCGGCAAGTCGACCTTCCTGATCGAGACGCTGTTCAAGGCGGCCTCGCGCCGCATCATGGGGTCGCGCGAACATCCGGCCGAGCATGACCGCATCGAGGGTCTGGAATTCCTCGACAAGGTCATCGACATCGACCAGTCGCCGATCGGTCGCACGCCGCGCTCGAACCCCGCCACCTATACCGGCGCCTTCACGCCGATCCGCGACTGGTTCGCCGGCCTGCCCGAGGCCAAGGCGCGCGGCTACCAGCCGGGACGCTTCTCGTTCAACGTCAAGGGTGGCCGCTGCGAGGCCTGCCAGGGCGACGGCGTCATCAAGATCGAGATGCACTTTTTGCCCGATGTCTACGTCACCTGCGACGTCTGCCACGGCAAGCGCTATAACAGGGAGACGCTCGACGTCCTGTTCAAGGGCAAGTCGATCGCCGACGTGCTCGACATGACCGTCGAGGAAGGCGTCGATTTCTTCGCCGCCGTGCCGGGCGTGCGCGACAAGCTCGACACGCTGAAGCAGGTCGGCCTCGGCTACATCCATATCGGCCAGCAGGCGACGACGCTGTCCGGCGGCGAGGCGCAGCGCATCAAGCTCGCCAAGGAACTGTCGCGCAAGGCGACCGGCAAGACGCTCTACATCCTCGACGAGCCGACCACCGGCCTGCATTTCCACGACGTCGCCAAACTCTTGGAAGTGCTGCACGAACTGGTCGACCAGGGCAACACGGTGGTGGTCATCGAGCACAATCTCGAAGTGATCAAAACCGCAGACTGGGTGCTCGACCTTGGCCCCGAAGGCGGCGACGGCGGCGGCGAACTGGTTGCCCAGGGCACACCGGAAGCGATCGTGCGTGAGAAGCGCAGCTACACCGGCCAGTTCCTCAAGGAGCTGCTGGAGCGGCGCCCCGGAGGCAAGCGCGAAGCGGCGGAGTGATGGCTGGGGATGGTCTCATCACGGTTCAGAGCCGCTTTGGCGTGACCGAAACCATCGACCGCCTTGCTGAGGTGGTCAAGCGTGCCGGCCTGGTTGTCTTCGCGCGCATCGATCATGCCGCCGGCGCACGTGATGTCGGCGCTGCGTTGCGGCCAACGGAACTCCTGATCTTCGGCAACCCCAGAGGTGGCACCCCTCTCATGCAGGACAGTCAGCTTGCCGGCATCGATCTGCCCGTCAAGACGCTGGGCTGGGAAGATGAACAAGGCAATGCCTGGCTGTCCTACAACGATCCGCACTGGATCGCCGGTCGCCACGGCCTGGGCGATGTCAGCCGCGCTGCAGTCGCGGCGATTGCCACAGGCATGGAGAAGGTGATCGCCGCTGCTGCTGGAATGGATCAGTCATGAGACTTGCCCGCCCTGAAGATCTTGCTGCGATCGTCGCGCTGACGGAAGCCGCCTACGCTCCTTACAACGCCATACTCGAAGCGCCGCCGATCCCGGTGACCGAAGACTACGCGCCGCGCATCGCGAACGGCGAGGTCTGGCTGCTGGAGAGCGGTGGCGAACCTGCCGGAGTGCTCACACTGGAGCGGCATGAGGATCACGCGATGATCTTCTCCGTCGCTGTGTCGCCCGCCTTCCAGCGCAAGGGTTTTGGCACAAAGCTGCTCAATCACGCGGATCAACAGACGCGCTTGTGGGGCCTGCCGGAGATACGGCTCTACACCAATGCGAAAATGGAGCGGAACATCGCGCTCTATCTCGCCTACGGTTATCGCGAAACGGGTCGCCGGCCCAACCCCTACCGGCCAGGATGGGTGCTGGTCGACATGGCAAAACCGGTCGACGAGACCACGACAGCCTGATTTTCTGAACGCGCCCAGACTTCTGAATTTGGCCAGACACCGCACTCGGGAGGACGATAATGAGCAAATCGGGAACAATCCGCTCCGGCATGGGCGGCTGGACCTTCGAGCCCTGGGACACGTCCTTCTATCCGGACAAATTGTCGAAGGCCAAGCAACTGCACTACGCCAGCCGGCAGGTGCCGAGCATCGAGGTCAACGGCACCTACTACTCCAGCTTCAAGGAGCCGACCTTCGTCAAATGGGCAAGCGAGGCGCCGGACGGTTTCGTCTATTCGCTGAAGGGCAACCGCTTCGTCACCAACCGTCGCGTGCTGGGCGAAGCCGGGGAATCGATGATGCGCTTCCTCGGTTCCGGCGTTGCCGCGCTCGGCGACAAGCTCGGCCCGATCCTGTGGCAGTTCGCGCCGACGAAAAAGTTCGATCCGGACGATTTCGAAGCCTTTTTGAAACTGCTGCCGGAGAAACAGGATGGTGTCGCACTGCGTCACGCGCTGGAAGTGCGCAACGACAGTTTCATCGTGCCGGAATTCGCGGCGCTTGCCCGCAAATACAAGGCGGCGATCGTCTATGCCGACCATGCCAAATATCCTGATATCGCCGACATCACCGGCGACTTCGTCTACGCACGGCTGCAGACCGGCTCGGACGACAATCCCGATTGCTACACGCCGAAGGGCCTCGACGAATGGGCGGTGCGGGCAAAGACATGGGCGGAAGGCGAGCAGCCGGCCGATTTGCGGCGCGCCGATCCCGCCACCGACGCGCCTGTGCAGCCGCGCGATGTGTTCGTCTACTTCATCACCGAAGGCAAGGCGCGCGCACCGTTCGGGGCGATGGCGCTGATGAAGCGGGTAGTCGGCTGACAAGCATCCGTTGTTGTTCGGCTACATGCTGTAAGCGCATCATCTATGCGTTTTGCGCGTAGCAAAGCGCCTATTCCTGGGCATCTTCGCCACGATCGTAACCATATCGACACTTCCTTGCTGCATGAATGCGGCGACGCCAAGCCGCACAGCTTGAGCCGCCGCCGGCAGGGAAAGAGGGGCATGTCGCTCGACTACACTTCACTTCTGCTGGCCGTCGGTTTCTCCGCCGCTTGCCTGAGCCTGACGTTGTTCGGCATGTGGCTGACCGCCCGCACGGAGCGGTTCCTGCTGACATGGGCGATCAGCCTGGTGTTCGTGGTCGGCGATATCTTTGTCTATGACGCCTATATCGACATGCCCGGGCGCTTGCTCGGCATCGCCACCCTTGCCCTGTTGCTGCTCGGTTTCTCGACCATGCTGGGTGCGGCCTACCAGTTCAGAACCGGCGGCTCGCCGCTGCCGCGAGCACTGTTGGGCTGTGTTTCACTGGCAGTGACGCTGCTTCCCATGGCTCTGGGCTATGATGGCCTTGGCTTCATGTTCGAGAACCTGTTCGCCGCCTTGCTCCTGTTCGCGACGGCATTCGAATACTGGCGCGGCCGCGACGAAGCCCCTGCCCTGACGGTCGGCATCACCACGCTCTACTCGGCCACTGCCGTTTCCTTCATGCTGTGCGCGGCGGTCCTGGCATGGGACGGCAAGCTGGTGCTCGGCCATGCACCAAGCAACTGGGCAGAGGAACTGAGCCTCATTGTCGTCATCGCCAGTATGACGGGTATTGGCGCCCTGTCACTTGCGCTCAACCAGGGGCGTCTGGCGAGGCATCACCGCCGCAATGCGCTCACCGATCCCTTGACCGGCCTGCTCAACCGGCGCGCGCTGTTCGACATGCATGGCCATCTCCCGGTCGGCGCCTTCACCGCCGTGGTCGTCTTCGATCTCGACAATTTCAAAACCATCAACGACGAGTTCGGCCACGCGGCGGGCGACGAGGTGCTGAAGGTGTTTGCGAGCGAACTCGCCGGTAATCTGCGCCAGACCGACGTTGCCGCGCGCATGGGCGGCGAGGAATTCGCGCTGGTATTGAAGCGCACCTTGCCGGAAGCGGTCGAGGACGCGGCAGAGCGCATCCGGACCGCCTTCGCGACACGCCTGATAGAAACCGAAACCGGCTCACTGAGGTGCACGGTCAGCGCCGGTTTTGCATTCGGCAGCAAAGAGGGGCTCAGCTTCGACAAGGTGCTCAGTGCCGCCGACAAGGCGCTCTACGACGCCAAGCGCGGCGGTCGCAACCGCGTCACCGCCTCTCCGTTCCGGCGCGCGAGCTGACCGCGCGTATCATGCCGAGCTGTGACCATTGGATGGGCGAAAGCGGCTCCAATGCATGTCGCCCAAAAGTGGCCCCGGTAGAACGACATGCATGAAATCAAGGACCTAAAGGGCGTCGCAGGAATCCATTCAGACGCGACGCGCTTTAGGCCGCCATCACGATTTCATTGAAAGTATCGAGGTCGACGTAGAACACCTTGGTGATCTCCTCGATCAGGTCGTCGTATTCGCAGCCCTGTGACCTCAAAATGTTGATGGCCGCGATGATGTCGACCCGCTCGGTAAGCCGCCGCTTCTGGTAGTCCTCGACGAAACGTTCCATGGCTGTCCCTTAGCCTGTGTGCCCAAACGCGTTTGAACGACAAAGATCGCAGGAGGGAAGCTAGGAAGCCTTGCTTGCGTGGAACTTGCCGGCCTTCGCCGCGCCCTCGATCTGCGATAACCAGACTGATACGGAAGCGGCCGACTCACAAAGCCAACAAAAGACTAGCATGCCGCCTCTGGCGCGCCAGAGATGCGGATCGCTGGATGAAAGAATATTGGACTTGCCAAGGACTTTGGATCGTCAGCTGAAGTCCAGCACCGATTCTAGACGGTAAGGAACTTGCGGACGTCAGCCCGGTCTAGATCTTCCGCCGGGCCAGTATGGACGATCTGGCCCCGGTCCATGATGTTGACCTCGTCGGCAAGCTCGCGGCAGAAGTCGAGATATTGTTCGACCAGCAGCACCGCGATACCAGCCTGGTCGCGCAAATAGCGGATGGCGCGGCCGATGTCCTTGATGATCGACGGCTGGATGCCTTCGGTGGGCTCATCCAGCACCAGCAGCTTCGGCCGCATCACCAGCGCCCTGCCGATGGCGAGCTGCTGCTGCTGACCGCCCGAAAGGTCGCCGCCGCGGCGGCCAAGCATCTGCTTCAGCACCGGAAACAGCTCGAAGACATGCGCCGGCACGTTGCGGTCGGCACGCTTCAATGGCGCAAAGCCGGATTCCAGGTTTTCGCGCACCGTGAGCAGGGGAAAGATCTCCCTGCCCTGCGGCACGAATGCGATGCCCGACCGGGCGCGGTCATACGCCGCGCTCCGGTCGAGCGCCTTCCCCTCGAAGGCAACGCTTCCGCTCGTCAGCCGGTGGTGGCCGACGATCGATCTCATCAAACTGGTCTTGCCGACGCCGTTGCGGCCGAGCACACAAGTGATCTTGCCGGCGCCCGCCTTCAGCGAAACGCCGCGCAGCGCCTGGGCGGCGCCGTAGTGGAGCGTGGCGTTGGAAACTTCGAGCATGTCAGCGCCTTCTCCAGAACCGGAGAAACGACAGATCGAAGCGATGAAATTGCACCCGCCAGATCATGCTCATCTCCCCAGATAGACTTCGACGACACGTTCGTCGGCTGAGACGAAATCGAGCGTGCCTTCCGACAGCACCGAGCCTTCGTGCAGGCAGGTGACCTTGACGCCGAGTTCGCGCACGAAATGCATGTCGTGCTCGACGACGATGACCGAATGGTCGCGCGCAATGTCCTTGAGCAGCCGCGCGGTCTCTTCGGTCTCCGCATCGGTCATGCCCGCGACCGGCTCGTCGACCAAAAGCAATTTCGGGTCCTGCGCCAGAAGCATGCCGATCTCCAGCCACTGTTTCTGGCCGTGACTGAGATTGGCGGCCAGCTCGTGGCGCTTGTCGCCCAGCCGGATGACGCCGAGAATGTCGTCGATCTGCCGCGCCTCGGCCGCAGAGCGACGGTGGAACAGCGCCGGGAAGATCGAACGCGGCCCCTTCAGCGCCAGCATGAGATTGTCCTCGATCGTATGGCTTTCGAAGACCGTCGGCTTCTGGAATTTGCGGCCGATGCCCATCATGGCGATCTCGGCCTCGTCATGCCTGGTGAGATCCACCTGGCCGTCGAAGAACACTTCGCCCTCGTCGGGCCGCGTCTTGCCGGTGACGATGTCCATCATCGTCGTCTTGCCGGCGCCGTTGGGGCCGATGATGGCGCGCATCTCGCCCTTGTCGAGCACCAGCGACAGATTGTTGATGGCGCGAAAACCGTCGAAGGAGACCGAGACGCCGTCGAGATAGAGGATGGTGTTCGACTTGCTCATGGTCGCTACTCCGCCGCCTGCGGTTCAGGGTCGGACAAGGACCACTCGCCCGGATTCCTCGCCGGCGAGCGAGCGGGCCTCGAGGTCGCGGACGCCACTACGACCTTGGTGCCGGCCTCTTCAGCGACGGAGGCCGCCCGCAGCGCCTTCGCATTGCCGCGCCAGCTGTCCCACATGCCGATGATGCCCTTCGGCAAGAGCAAGGTGACGGCGACGAACAGGCCGCCGAGCGCAAACAGCCACAATTCCGGCAGCACGCCGGTGAACCAGGATTTGCCGGCATTGACCAGAAGCGCGCCGATGATCGGCCCGACGATGGTGCCGCGCCCGCCGACGGCGGCCCAGATCACCACCTCGATCGAATTGGACGGTTCGAACTCACCGGGATTGATGATGCCGACCTGCGGCACGTAAAGCGCGCCGGCAATGCCGGCCATGACGGCCGAGACGGTGAAGGCGAACAGTTTCACATTCTCCGCCCGCCAGCCGAGGAAGCGCGTGCGGCTTTCGGCGTCACGCACCGCCATCAGGAGCTTACCGTATTTGGAGCCGACGATCGCCCAGGTGATGAACACGGCGAGCGCCAGCATCACCGCGCTGGCGGCGAACAGCGCCGAACGCGTTGCGTCGGCCTGAACGTTGAAGCCCAGAATGTCCTTGAAATCTGTCAGGCCGTTATTGCCGCCGAAACCCATATCGTTGCGGAAGAAGGCCAGCAGCAGCGCATAGGTCATCGCCTGGGTGATGATGGAGAGATAGACGCCGGTGACACGGCTGCGGAAGGCGAACCAGCCGAAGACGAAGGCGAGCAGGCCGGGCACCGCCAGCACCATGATCGCCGCAAACCAGAAATGGTCGAAGCCATGCCAGAACCACGGCAATTCCTTGTAGTTTAGGAACACCATGAAATCGGGCAGGATCGGGTTGCCATAGACACCGCGCGAGCCGATCTGGCGCATCAGATACATGCCCATCGCATAGCCGCCGAGCGCGAAGAAGGCGCCGTGGCCGAGCGAAAGTATGCCGCAATAGCCCCAGACCAGGTCGAGGGAGAGCGCCAGCAGCGCATAGCAGAGATATTTGCCGGTCAGCGCCACGATATAGGCCGGGACGTGGAGGGCGCTGGTTGGCGATACCGCAAGGTTGAGCAGCGGCACGACAATCGCCGCGGCCAACAGGATGAAGATGGTGATGGCGATGCGGCGGTCGGCGCCGGCGGCGAAGAAGCGTCCCGTGATCATGCTTCCACCGCCCTGCCCTTGAGCGCGAACAGGCCGCGGGGGCGCTTCTGGATGAACAGGATGATCAGCACCAGCACGACGATCTTGCCGAGCACGGCGCCGGCATAGGGCTCGAGGAACTTGTTGACGATGCCAAGCGAAAACGCACCGACCAGCGTGCCCCAGAGATTGCCGACGCCGCCGAAGACGACGACCATGAAACTGTCGATGATGTAGCCGCGGCCGAGATTGGGCGAGACATTGTCGATCTGGCTGAGCGCGACACCGGCAATGCCGGCAATGCCGGATCCGAGCGCGAAGGTCAGCGCGTCGACCCACGGCGTCCTGATGCCCATCGAGGCGGCCATGCGCCGGTTGGCGGTGACGGCGCGCATCTGCAGCCCCCAGGGCGTGCGCTTCATCACATAGAGCAGGACGCCGAAGACGGTCAGCGCGAAGACCAGGATCCAGAGCCGGTTCCAGGTAATGGCCAGCTGGCCGATATCGAACGAGCCCGACATCCAGGAGGGATTACCAACCTCCTGGTTGGTCGGCCCGAAGATCGAGCGCACCGCCTGCTGCAGGATCAGCGACACGCCCCAGGTCGCCAGCAGCGTCTCCAGCGGCCGGCCGTAGAGGAAACGGATGACGCCGCGTTCGATGGCGAGGCCGACGAGTGCGGCGACCAGAAAGGCGAGCGGCAGCGCGATGACCAGCGACCAGTCGAACAGGCCGGGAAACGATGTGCGGATCACCTGCTGGACGACGAAGGTGGTGTAGGCGCCGAGCATCACCATCTCGCCATGCGCCATGTTGATGACGCCCATGACCCCGAAGGTGATGGCAAGCCCGATCGCCGCGAGCAGCAGCACCGAGCCCAGCGAAATGCCGTACCAGATGTTCTGCCCGGCATCCCAAAGCGCCAATGTCGAATTGATGTTGGCGATCGCGGCTGTCGCGGCTTCCTTCACCGCTCCCGAGGCGTTGGCCTCGACCGAGGTGAGCAGCGAAACCGCGTCACGGTCGCCGCGCGCGCCGATCAGCGCGATGGCTGCCAGCTTGTCGGCTTCAGGCCGGTCCGAGACAAGGATCGAGGCAGCGCGGGCCTGCTCCAGCAGAGCCTTGACGCTGGCAACCGTCTCCTTGGCGATCGCCGCGTCGAGCGGTTCGATATTGGCCGCGTCGGGCGTCTTGAACATGGTGTCGGCGGCGGCGATGCGGACAGTCGGGTCCTTGGCGCCAAGCGTCAGCGTGCCCAGCGCATCGCGAATGACGCGGCGCAGCGTGTTGTTGACCTTGATCTTGGTGATGTCGTCCTTGGCCGCCTCGCCGGATGCTTCGCTGCTCAGCGGATCGAAAAGCTGGACCCTTTCGCCGGCTTCCTTGCCGACGAAGACCAGGGAATCGGCCTTGCGGACATAGAGGTTGCCGTCGGCGAGCGCGGCAAGCGGCCGCTCGACGGCCGGGTCACCGGCAGCCGCCAGTTCATGGACGACAGCTCCGATCTCCGAAAAGCCCTTGGCCGTCGCGAATTTGGCGATGATGGCGCGCAGGTCGGCTTCCGCCGCGCCCGAAGACGACAGCGTCGCCAGCAGGAACAGCAGTGTCAGGCCCGTGCGGATCAACGTCATCGGCTTCTGTTAACCCCTTGGAGGTTGAATTGGGCGTCCGGACGGTGGAGGAAACCGTCCGGACGCGCGCGGTCCGACTAGGTCAGCCCGGGTCTGACTAGTCAGCCCGGGGAGGATCAGTTCGTTCCCTTGCCGCCGCACTTGCCGGTGGCAACGTTGAAGTTGCCGCACGACAGAGGCTTGCGCCAATCGGAGATCAAATCCTTGGAGTCCGGCAGGTAGTCGGACCATTCGTCGCCCATCACCAGGCCCGGCGTGCGCGAAACCGTCTCGAACTGGCCGTCGGCCTGGATTTCGCCGATCAGCACCGGCTTCGTGATGTGATGGTTCGGCATCATCGTCGAATAGCCGCCCGTCAGGTTCGGCACCGAAACGCCAATCATGGCGTCGATGACCTTGTCGGGATCGGTGGTGCCGGCCTTCTCCACCGCCTTCACCCACATGTTGAAGCCGATATAGTGGGCTTCCATCGGGTCGTTAGTGGTGCGTTTGTCGTTCTTGATGAACTTGTGCCAGTCGGCGATGAACTTCTTGTTTTCGGGTGTGTCGACGCTCTCGAAGTAGTTCCACGCGGCGAGATGGCCGACCAGCGGTGCGGTGTCGAGACCGGCCAGCTCTTCCTCGCCGACCGAGAAGGCCATGACCGGGATATCCTCGGCCTTGATGCCCTGGTTGCCGAGTTCCTTGTAGAACGGCACGTTGGCGTCGCCGTTGACGGTCGAGACGACGGCGGTCTTCTTGCCGGCCGAACCGAACTTCTTGATCGCCGAGACTTCGGTCTGCCAGTCGGAAAAACCAAACGGCGTGTAGTTGACCATGATGTCTTCGGCCGCGACGCCCTTGGCCTTCAGATAGGCTTCGAGGATCTTGTTGGTGGTGCGCGGATAGACGTAGTCGGTGCCTTCCAGCACCCAGCGCTTCACCGAGCCGCCATCCTCGCTCATCAGATAGTCGACCGCCGGAATGGCTTGCTGGTTGGGCGCGGCGCCCGTGTAGAACACGTTGCGCTCGCTCTCCTCGCCCTCATACTGGACGGGATAGAACAGGATGTTGTCGAGCTCGGAGAACACCGGCAGCACCGATTTGCGCGACACCGAGGTCCAGCAGCCGAACACCGCCGCGACCTTATCCTTCGAAATCAGCTCGCGCGCCTTTTCGGCGAACAGCGGCCAGTTGGAAGCCGGATCGACGACGACGGCTTCAAGCTTCTTGCCGAGCAGGCCGCCCTTGGCGTTCTGCTCATCGATGAGCATCAGCATGGCGTCCTTCAGCGTCGTCTCCGAAATCGCCATCGTCCCCGACAGCGAATGGAGAATGCCGACCTTGATCGTATCGTCGGCCGCCCTGGCGGGAGCCGACATCAACAGGCCGGCGGCAACCACGCTCGCCGAAAACATTTTTGTTATTGTCGAGAAATTACCCCTCATACGGAAGACTCCCAAGCTGGTTGATTGCACCGCAACGATACAATGCAACCCCCATGCCAACCGCTGACGGGGCGCTGAAAAACGGCAAATAGACCAACATTATCAGACGACTATTATATTAGATTGAACAAACATAAGAGAGCCGGTTAAGAATTGGTTGAGGGAAATTTGCGCAGCGCACACAGCATCTGCCCAAATTTTGCCCAATTTCACCAAATGCCTAGATTTTGGCCTCCGCGCGTGGGCGGGGCGACAAATGTTGCGGCCCAGCGCAAAAATAGGGCAAGCTCCCTGCTCAACCGAGCGACGTCATGGCATCCCTGATTTCACGCATTTTTGTCGGCACCGCGCTTCTGGCGGCAGCGACCGGCGCCGCACAGGCCGACTTCAGCGACGGCAAGATGCCTGACGGCACCTATCACTGCGAAGTCTACCTGCTCGGCATGTTCCTCGACCTCGGCGACATCACCATCAAGGGGAACGTCTATACAGGCCCTGTAACCTTCGGAACCGCCCAGCAGGCCTACAACTATCAGATGAACGCAACCGGCGAGATCACCTGGCTGGGACCGCTCGGCGGCTACACCGCCGGCGGCAACTCGCTGTCGATGACCCAGGCGACACTGGACGGCCAGAACCCGCCCTCCTTCGACATCATCATGAAGCAGCCCGACGGAGCCTTCACCGCCTCGACCTGCACAAGGGGCTGAACGCCCAAAAAAGGCGCGGAACCCTGTCGGGTCCCGCGCCAGCAGGCAGTCGGGAGGTGGACTAGATGCTTCTCGCCGACATCTGGGCGGCGATGTAGTCGGCTTGGCGGATCGCCAGCGACACGATGGTCAAGGTCGGGTTTTCGGCGGCACCCGTCGTGAACTGGCTGCCGTCCGACACGAACAGGTTCTTGATGTCGTGCGTCTGGCCATGCTTGTTGACGACGCCATGCTCCGCCTTCTCGCTCATCCGGTTGGTGCCCAGATTGTGGGTCGAGGGATAGGGCGGCGTCGGGAAGGTGCGCGTCGCACCGACCGCATCGTAAAGCGCTGAAGCCTGCTTATAGGCATGGTTGCGCATCGCCGTGTCGTTCGGGTGATCGTCGAAATGCACGTCGGCGATCGGCATGCCGTGTTCGTCCTTCTCATCGGCATGCAGCGTGATGCGGTTCTCCTCGCGCGGCATGTCCTCGCCGACGATCCACAGGCCTGCCATATGGTCATAGTGATCAAGCGCGGTGGTGAAGGAGCGCCCCCAGCCGCCAGGGTTGAGGAAAGCCGCCATGAACGGCAATCCAAGCGACAGCGTCTCGAACTCGTAGCCGCCGACGAAGCCACGTGACGGATCATGCCGCGCCTCGTCGCGGATGATGCCGGCCATGGTGGTGCCGCGATACATGTGCACCGGTTTGTCGAAGATGGCATAGACCGATCCGGTGGTGTGGCGCATGTAGTTCTTGCCCACCTGCCCTGATGAATTCGCGAGCCCATGCGGAAATTTGCTCGATTGCGAATTGAGCAGCAGGCGCGGGCTTTCGATCGAATTGCCGGCCACCGCGACGATACGGGCCTTCTGCTCCTGCAACTTGCCGTCCTTGTCGGCATAGACGACGCCGGTCACCTTCCCCTTGGCATCATGGTTGATCTTGATCACCATGGCGTTCGGCCGCACTTCGAGGTGGCCTGTCGCTTCGCCCTTGGGGATTTCGGTATAGAGGGTCGACCATTTGGCGCCCCATTTGCAGCCCTGGAAGCAGAAGCCGGTCTGCTGGCAGGAGTTGCGGTCGTCGCGTTCGACCGAGTTGATCGCCATGTTGCCGGTATGGCATTCCTTGTAGCCGAGCCTGTCGGCGCCGGCCTTCAACACCTTGAAATTGTTGTTGCCCGGCAGCCGCGGCCAGTCATTGGTGCCGGTCACGCCCATCTTGGCTTCCGCCTTGGCGTAATAAGGCTCCATCTCGGCCAGCGAAATCGGCCAGTCCAAAAGATTGGCGCCGGCCTGCTTGCCGTAAGTCGACAGCGTCTTGAACTCATGCTCCTGGAAGCGCAGCGACGCGCCGGCCCAGTGCGTGGTTGAGCCGCCGACCGATTTGACGATCCAGGCCGGCAGGTTCGGGAAATCCTTCGCCACACGCCAGTCGCCGGATGTGGTGCGCTTGTCCTTCCAGGCGAGCTGGGCGAACGAATCCCACTCGTCATTGATGAAGTCCTCATATTCGTGGCGGGCGCCCGCCTCGAGGATGACGACATCGATGCCCTTCTGCGCCAGTTCGTTGCCGAGCGTGCCGCCGCCGGCGCCCGAGCCGATGATGACGACCACGCCGTCATTCTTGAGATCAAATTGTGCTGCCATGGTTTCCTCCCATGAGATCGGTCAAAAAGCGGTTACGGACAGAGCGGCTCAGAGCCACTCGATGTCGTTGAAACCGCGCGCGATGTAGCCGCCCTTGGAGTAGGACTCGCCCTCGTAGCCGAAGATCGGCCACACCTCTTTCTGGTTGTAGAGACTGACGACGAGACCACCGCGCACCGCCTGGAAGAAAGGCGTCTTCTCGATCTCGGTGAGCAGCGCCACACGCTGCTCTTCCCAGCCGAGCCCGCGATAACCACCCTTGCCAGCCTTGCTGTCGAGATCGGCGATGCCCTTCTCGATCAGCTCCTTGTGGGCAGGATCCTTGGCGGCTGTCTCGTCATGGCCTTTGACGGCGATAGCGTAATATTTGTCCGGCACCTGGTCGTGCGGATAGATGTCGCGCGCCACTTGGATCAGTGTCGCCATCGTCTCGGGCTTCAGCGCCGAGGTTTCAAGCCCCCAGGCCTGTTCCGGGCTGATGACCGCGCTGCCGGAGATGACGAGCAACGCGCCGATGCTGCCGCGTTTGAGAAGCTCGCGACGTGAAAGTCCAGGCTTTCCGTCATAGATCGTGACCATAGTTTCCTCCCTGCTTGCTGTTCGCACCCTTCGGGTGCCGTTGCTGGCGCCGCGCCGGTGCACGCGGCGGGTTGTCCCCTATTGGAAGCGCCCCCCTCGCTGCAGGACCTCGATCTTGTAGCCGTCGGGGTCCTCGATGAAGAAAAAGCGTGCGATGAGCGACCCGTCGCGGTTGAACTCGACGATCTTCTTCGGATTGAAGCCGAGCGCACCGAGCCGGTCATGTTCGCTGTCGAGATCGGCGACAGAGACGGCCAGGTGGCCATAGCCGTCGCCAAGCGCATAAGGCTCCTGCCGCCCCTTGTTGACGGTGAGCTCAACTTCGAAAGGCGTATCGGTATTGCTGAGATAGATCAGCGTGAAGGTCTCGAAATCCAGCCGCTGGGCAACCTCCAGCCCGAACGCCCTGGTGTAGAAGTCGATGGACCGGGCCTCGTCGATAACCCGGATCATGGTGTGGATTGCCTTCGCCAAATCAGACCCCGCAGCGTTCGTACTTTCGAAGCCGATTATGCGCGCCGGCGAAAAAAGGTGGTGGCAGCCGATTACCACGCATGCGGCTTGAAAATGGCTAGTGTCGCCCAAGATTCCAGGGAGGCCATCGCCATAAGGACGAAAGTCTGATTGCCGTTATCGACGGTCCGGTCGAAGATGAAATCGCAGGCAGTGTTCAAAAGGCGCCGATGGCTCCGTCGACGCCCAAGACCAACAAAAACGGGAGGTACCAATGTGCAGAGTGTTTGCCGCACAGGATCCGGAAGGCTATCGCCAGATCAACCGGTCGATCCGCATTGATGGACATTCGACCAGCATCCAGCTCGAGGCAACGTTCTGGACCTTGCTGGACGAAATCGCCGACAGCCAGGACCTGACGACGCCGAAATTCATCTCGAAGCTGTATGACGAAGCCATCGAGATCAACGGCGAGATACCCAATTTCGCATCCATGCTTCGCACCACCTGCGCGCTCTATCTGCGCGGCCATCGGCCCAGCGTGGACGAGCGAATGGCGTTGAAGCAGGAAGCTGCCTAGGGCCCTTCCCCAGCGATTTCGAGCGCCAGCCGGCTCATATCGGTGAAAAGCGCCTGGCGCTCGGAATAGTCGGCCTGTTCGCCGGTAACCAGATTGTCGACAACGGTCAACAGCGACAACGCCCTCGCGCCGAAATGCGCCGCGATGCGGTAGAGCGCGCTGGTTTCCATGTCCACGGCCAGCGCTCCGAGTGCCCTTGCCTCGGCATATCGAGCGTGCGTTTCAGGATGGTAGAATATGTCGGTGCAGACTGTCAGGCCGGCATGGTGGTCAATGCCGAGTTCGGCTGCCTTGGCCAATGCGCGGGCGAGCAACGCGGGATCCGGACCGGCGTCAGCGTCATAAAGGCCAAAGACCTGGCCACTCTCCTTGTTTTCCGGCCGTGCCGATTGCGAGATCACCAGGCTGCGCAGCTTTACCTCGGCGCTCAGGCCACCGCAGGTCCCGGTGCGGATCAATGTTCGGATGCCATAATCGTCGAGCAATTCGTGGGTATAGATCAGGAACGACGAAACCCCGATACCCGTTGCCTGAATGCTGATGGGCCGGCCGCGATAAAGGCCGGTAAAGCCGAGAGCACCCCGCCTGCGATTGACGCAGCGTGGCGCTTCGAGAAATGTCTTCGCCATCCATTCGGCGCGCTGCGGGTCACCCGGCAACAGCACCGTTTCGGCGTAGTCGCCCTTGCCTGCCTCTATGTGTGGCGTCAATCGCTGCTCCCCCAAGCCCGCCTACCCTCTCGCCCGCAATCATGGCGCTGTCGGGGCGTTGTGCAAGGCAGACCATTGGAGAAAGCTAAATTAGGACTCCAGCATATCCTTAACGATCGTCGCCAGTTGCTTGAGCGAGAACGGCTTCGGCAGGAAGCCGAAATGCGCGTCGGCCGGCAAGTTCCTGGCGAAGGCGTCCTCGGCATAGCCGGACACGAACACGAACTTGATATCCGGCTGGCGCTTGCGCAACTCGCCAAGCAGGGTCGGCCCGTCCATTTCCGGCATGACCACGTCCGAAACGACGATGTCGACCTTGCCGCCCAGGGCTTCGAACACTTCCAGCGCCTCGACGCCCGAGGATGCCTCATGCACCGTATAGCCCCGAGAGGTCAGCGCACGCATGCCGCCCATGCGCACGGCATCCTCGTCCTCGACCAGCAGCACCGTGGCCGACCCCGACAGGTCCTTGGTGCTGTCGACCGGCTTGACCGGCGTGGCACTCGGGGTTTCCCCGAGTTCGGCCGCCTTCTTCGCTTCCGCGATGTGGCGCGGCAGGAAGATGCGGAAGGTCGATCCCTTGCCGACCTCGGAATCGCAGAAAATAAAGCCGCCTGTCTGCTTGATGATGCCGTAGACCATGGACAGGCCAAGGCCGGTGCCCTTGCCGACCTCCTTGGTGGTGAAGAACGGTTCGAAGATCTTCTTCAGCACGTCCGGCGCGATGCCGCTGCCGGTGTCTTCGACCTCGACCACGACATAGTCGGCCGCGGCGAGTTCGCGATAGGAGAAGATCTTGCACTCCTCGGCGGTGACGTTGCGGGTGCGCACGGTGAGATCGCCGCCAGCGGGCATCGCGTCGCGCGCATTGACCGCCAGATTGACCACCACCTGCTCGAACTGGCCGATATCGACCCTGACCGGCCACAGGTCCCGGCCGTGGTCGATCTTCAGCTTGATGTCGTTGCCGACCAGGCGGGCAAGCAGCATCCTGAGATCGGCGAGCACGTCGGTGAGGTTCAGCACTTCCGGCCGCAGCGTCTGCTTGCGCGAGAAGGCCAGCAACTGCCTGACCAGTGAAGCCGCCCGATTGGCGTTCTGCTTGATATTCATGATGTCGGGGAAGGACGGGTCCGACGGCCGGTGATTGGTCAAAAGCAGGTCCGACGCCATGATGATGGCGGTCAGCACATTGTTGAAGTCGTGGGCGATGCCGCCCGCGAGTTGCCCGACCGCCTGCATCTTCTGGCTTTGTGCCATCTGCCCTTCGAGCGCCTTCTGCTCGGTCGTCTCGACGGCGTAGACGATGGCCGATTCCTCTGCGCCCTCGCCGCCGGTGCCGTCGGCGACGGCATTGACGTAGAAACGGATGTGCCGCTCCTCGTTGCCGGGCAGCACGGTGTCGATCGGCTCGATGTCGGCCTGCCGCTGCCGGGCCTTCTCGAATGCCGCGGCAAAGGCCGGCCGCTCTCGCTCGTGGATTACCGTATCGAGCCTCACGCGGCGGTCCACGGCATCCCGGTCGACGACCGAGGAAAACAGCGACAGGAAGGGTGCGTTGGTGCGCAGGATGCGCCCGCTGGCATCGACACCCGCGATCGCCATCGGCGTCGAATTGAAGAAGCGGGTGAAGCGCACTTCCGAGGCGCGCAGATCGGCCGAGGCATCCTCGCCTTGCGTGCGGTTGAGCACGATCGTGCGCGTCGGACCGCCGATGCCTTCGCGGCTGGCCGAAACGCGATGCATGAAGCGCACCGGCAGCGCCTCTCCCGTCATCGTCGTCAAATCAAGATCGATGACCGCGTTGCGCGTCGTGCCGGGGTCGGCCTTGACCGAGCGCACCAAAGCCATGCCGTCGCCGGCAACGATATCCGGCAAGGTGACGGCGCCGGGCGTGAAGCTGGCAAGATCGATGCCCAGCCATTCCGCGAGCGTGGCGTTAATGTAGGTGACGCGACCGTCCTGGTCGGCGGAAAAGAAGCCGGCCGGGGCGTGGTCGAGGTGATCGATGGCCTTCTGCAGGTCGAGGAAGAAACGCTCCTGCTCGGCCCGCTCCTGCGAAATGTCGGCGAGTTGCCAGGCCAGCATCGGCAGGCGCTGGCCCGGAACGTTGAAGGTCCGGGCGCGCGCCCGGTACCAGCGGGCGCCCGCTTCGGCTCCCGGCCGGATCGACTGCGCCAGCCGAAACTCGCCGTCGCCCGGCTGCCCGTCACGCAGGCCGGAGGCCAGCCGGTAAATCGTCACCGAGGCCTCGGGAACATCCGAAAGGAGCCCTTCGACCGTCTTGAGGTCGGCGGCCGAGGACGCTCCGGTCATGTCGGCATAGGCACGGTTGGCGTAGACGACGCGGCCCTTGGTGTCCGTCACCAGCAGGCCCTGCGCCATCGAATCGACGAAAGCCTTGGACAGTTCATCGCCAGTCGAGCGCGGCGTGACTTGTACGAAGCCGATCGCGGTCGCGAACAGAAAGCCGACGCCGATCATCGCCAGCACGCCCAGCATGCCGAGCAGGAAGGGATCGCCTAGGCGCTCGCGGAACAGACCGAAGACGATCGCGGCCCCCGTCAGAACGACGATGAAGATGATGAGCCGGGTGACCGCACCCGGTCGCGTGTTCTGGTCGACGATCGGTACCGGATAGAAATCGCCGCGCGCTTCCTTGGCCATATGCCCCCTGCTCGTGAAGTCCGACGTTCCGACACCCGCCCCTAATGCATGTCGCCCAAAAGTGACTTCGGTTTTGGGAAAACGACATGCACGAAAACAAGGCCCTAGAGCGCCTCGCGTGAATCCGCTTCAGCGCGACCCGCTTTAGCCGGTTGAATCACATTCTCCCAGTCCGGAAAAGGCCCGGGCGGCAAATGTCAGATAAAAATGATACCGGCCGTGTTTCAAGCTGTTCACGATGCGTGAAAGGCAACTTGCGGTGGCCAGCCGCAACGGTCTAGTGTCGCGTCTCTTTCCAAGACCGATCAGGGGAAACCAATGCAGTGGCTGGATAGCGTGGCGGGCCCTGGTTATGCGGCGGCACTCCTGTGGACCTTCGCGGCGCTGATCCTGCTGGTCATCGTGCTCGTCATCATCAGGCTGGTCCGCAACCTGACCTTCGGCACGTTCGTCGCCGGTGGCCGGAACCGTAAGACGCGGCTCGCCGTCATGGACGCCACCGCCGTCGACAGCCATCGTCGGCTGGTGCTGGTGCGCCGCGACGACATCGAACATCTGCTTCTGATCGGCGGTCCGACCGACGTAGTCGTCGAACGCGACATACGCCTTGCCGCGCCGCGCCGTCCAGCGCTGACCGGAGATGGCGGTCTGCAGCCCGTCCCGGCCACCGCGGCCCCGGCGGCAAAACCGCGGCCGCCTCAACCGGCTCCCGCACCGGCACGACCTGCGCCGCAGCCGGCGACCTCGGCGCCGCCTGCCCGCCCGCGCCCGGCAGCGCCACCACCAGCCCCAGCCCCCGCACCGAAACCGGCGCAACCCTATCAATCGACCAACGTCACGCCGCTGCCTGCCTATGGCTCCGCCAACGCCAATGCTGTCAGGCACGCGCCACCGCCACCGCAGAACAGTATCGACGACGCGCTCATGAAGGACCTGGAGGTTTCGCTCGACCAGCCGCGATCCGGTGGTCCGGTTGGCAAACCGGTGGCCAAGGCGCCGCAATCGCTCGACGATGAAATGACCAGGCTTCTGGGCGAACTTTCAAGCCAGAAGAAATGATTGCCGCCTGAGGCGCCCCGCCGGCCGGGTTTTGCTTTCGCTTGCTGCAACGGATTTGTGATACAGCCAACAAAAATGGCCGGAAAACCCGGCCATTTTTGACAATGACTTCACTTGTAACTGCCTTGAGATGCAGTCCAGAAGCAATGCGTCAGTCGTCGCGATAGACTTTTTCGCGGCGCTCATGCCGTTCCTGCGCTTCGATCGACAAGGTGGCTATCGGACGGGCGTCGAGCCGTTTCAGCGCGATCGGCTCGCCGGTTTCCTCGCAATAGCCGTAAGTGCCCTCGTCGATGCGCTGCAGCGCCGAATCGATCTTCGCGATGAGTTTGCGCTGACGGTCGCGAGCCCTGAGCTCGATGGCGCGGTCTGTTTCGGAAGAGGCGCGGTCGGCGAGGTCGGGGTGGTTGGCGTTTTCCTGCTGCAGGATTTCGAGAGTTTCGCGCGCTTCGCGCAATATGTCATTTTTCCAGGTGACGAGCTTCAGGCGGAAGTAGGATTTCTGCCGCTCGTTCATGAACGGCTCGTCTTCGGAGGGTACGTAATCGGCGGTAACGATGTCGTTCATTCGACTCACCCAAACTGCCCCAAATTTGGCGCTTATATATTCGCCGCCCGACGCCTGCACAAGCGCAATCAGTCACCGACTCACGCAATTGTTAAAGTTCCCCCGCGGCACCCATTGGAGCGAGATGTCGCTGATTCGATGGAGAAAGTGCCGCTGATTCTTTGCGCGGAAGAACAAGGGGCCATTGTGCGCGGCGCCCTTCTTGTGGCTAATCGTACCGCGGCTTCGGCATCATCGGAGGTTGGGTGAGCAGGCTCTATCTGTTGCGGCACGCCAAGGCTGGCTGGGCGCTGCCCGGCATGCGCGATTTCGATCGACCGCTTGACGCATCCGGCCGCGCCGATGCCGAGACGATGGGCGCAGCCATGCGCTCGCGTGGCTATGTCCCCGACCTGACATTGTGCTCCAACGCCCGGCGCGCCAAGGAAACGCTCGAAGGGCTGGCCGGCCAGACCGATACCGGCAAGGTCTTGTTTTTCGACACACTCTATAGCGAAGATGCGGCCGGCTATCTCCGCCTCATCCGGGAGCATGGCGGGCCAGGTTCGCTGCTGGTCATCGGTCACAACCCGATGACGGAGGATCTCGCCATGGCGGTCTCGGGCGATGGCGACGAGGCGGCGCGGGCGATGCTCAACCATGGTTTCCCGACCTCGGGCCTGGCTGTCGTGCGTTTCCTGGACAATCTGACGAAAGCAGGCCAGGACACGGGCTATCTCGAAGCGTTCCTGACACCGGCCGATCTCTAACTCCCTGTTTTGGCGCAATTTCCAAGGGAAAGCGCTATGCGCTCTTCCCGGGAAAACCGCTCCACACTTTTCCTGGAATTGCTTCGGCATCGATTTCCGGCGCCATTTCAAAGCCGGGTTCCAGCGCCTATATCGGACGGACCCAAGCCTGAGAGATCACATTTTGGCATCATCGCTGACCACCTTCACCGACGAGGCAAAAATTGCCCTCGATACGCTGTCGGGACGCGCCACCGGGCTTTTTTCTCCGTCGCTACGGCTGGGTGTTACCGGCCTTTCACGCGCCGGCAAGACGGTGTTCATTTCCGCGCTGGTGCACAATCTGATCCACGGCGGACGCCTGCCGCTGTTCGAGGCACAGAAATCCGGGCGTATCGCCCGCGCCTTCCTCGAAGAGCAGCCTGACGACGCCGTGCCGCGCTTCCAGTACGAGGATCATATCGCCGCATTGATCAACGACCGCGCCTGGCCCGATTCCACGCGCGCCATTTCGGAACTGCGGCTGACCATCGAATATGAATCGGCCTCCGGCTGGAGCCGCATGTTCTCTTCAGGCAAACTGTCGGTCGACATCGTCGATTATCCCGGCGAATGGCTGCTCGACCTGCCGCTGCTCGGCAAATCCTTCGCCGATTTTTCACACGAGGCCATGGAGATGGCCACTTTGCCGGTGCGCGAGGATCTTTCGCGGGCCTGGCGGGCGATCTCGGCGGAAATCGACCCGAATGGCGACGCCGATGAGATGACGGCACGCCGCCTCGCCGAAAGCTTCGCGGCCTATCTCAAGGCCTGCAAGCTCGACGAGCGCGCGCTTTCGACCTTGCCGCCCGGCCGTTTCCTGATGCCTGGCGACCTCGAAGGCTCGCCCGCACTGACCTTCGCGCCGCTGGCTGGCCTCGACAGGCGTCCGCGCCCGGGATCGCTGCACGCCATGATGGAAAGGCGCTACGAGGCTTACAAGACGCATGTCGTCAAACCGTTCTTCCGCGAACACATCACCCGCCTCGATCGCCAGATCGTCCTGATCGACGCCATGCAGGCGCTGAACGCCGGCCCCGGCGCCATGGCCGACCTCGAGCGTGCGGTGACCGAGATTCTGAGCTGTTTTCGCCCCGGCCGGGGTAGCTTCCTCACCGACCTGTTTTCGCGGCGCATCGATCGCATCCTGGTCGCCGCGACCAAGGCCGATCACCTGCACCATGAAAGCCATGACCGGTTGCAGGCGATCGTGCGGCGGCTGGCGGACCGTGCCGTGGCACGAGCGAACTTCACCGGCGCCGACGTCGACGTCGTCGCCATGGCGGCGGTGCGCGCGACCCGCGAAGGCACGGTCAAGCAAGGCCGTGAGACGTTGCCTGTCATCATCGGCACGCCGATCGCCGGCGAGAAGATCGACGGTGAAACGTTCGACGGAAAGACCGAAACTGCCATATTTCCCGGTGACTTACCGGAGAAGATTGATGCGGTATTCGACGTCTCCGGACCCGATCACAGGCAGGATTCCACGGACCCGGCAATCCGCTTTGTCCGGTTCCGCCCACCAAAACTCGAACGCACGGCCGAAGGCGTCACGCTGTCTCTGCCGCATATCAGGCTCGACCGTGCCTTGCAGTTCCTGATCGGAGACCATCTGGCATGACCGCGCCCCGCAAACCGGCGGCCTTCCGCATCGAGCCGGAAGCCGCGCCAACACAAGAGGCGTCAAAGACGCGGCAGGCCGAGCCCCCGCGCAAACCCCGCGGGCTGAAGACGGATGTCGCGCTGGTCATACCGGCGGAAGTCGACGTCTTCGACGAACCGGACATCGTGGCCGCGGAACCGCCGCCGGCGGTCGCCCCCAGGAAACGCTCGTTGTTTGGCAGCATCTTCTTCGGCGCCATCGGCGTGCTGGTTTCGCTGGCTGTCGGCCTGTGGACCGACCAGCTGGTTCGCGATCTCTTCGCCCGCGCCGAATGGCTGGGTTGGCTGGCCGCCGGCATGGCGGCGATCGCCGTATTGGCACTCGTGGTGATCCTGATTCGGGAATTCCTGGCGATCGCCCGCCTTGCCGAAGTCGAAAAACTGCAAAAACGCGCGCTCGACGCCATCGCGCGCGACGACCCCAAGGCGGCACGGTCGGTGGTCGACGAGCTTTCGGCTTTCGTCGCGGCCAAGCCCGAGACCGCGGCCGGCCGGCGTGCGCTCGCCGAACTGCGCGGCGAAATCATCGACGGCGGCAATCTGGTGCGCCTGGCCGAAGCGGAAATCCTCGGCCCCCTCGACGCCAGGGCAAAGGTGATGATTCTCGAAGCGGCCAAACGCGTCTCGCTGGTGACGGCGGTCAGCCCGCGCGCGCTCGTCGATGTCGCCTATGTCGTGTTCGAGGCCGGACGCCTCATTCGCCGTCTGTCCGAACTCTATGGCGGACGCCCGGGAACGCTGGGGTTCTTCCGCCTGGCGCGCAGCGTGCTGGCGCATCTGGCGGTCACCGGCTCGATCGCCGTCGGCGACAGTTTCGTCCAGCAGATCGTCGGCCACGGCCTGGCGGCACGGCTTTCGGCCAAGCTTGGCGAGGGCGTCGTCAACGGCATGATGACGGCGCGCATCGGCATCGCGGCGATGGAAACCGCGCGTCCCCTGCCCTTCAGCGCCGCGAAGCGTCCGGGACTGGGCGATTTCCTCTCGGCATTGACATCGTTTGCCGCGAAGAAAGACACCGAAACCACAGGCTCCGGCAAATAGCGTCCTCTTCTTCCTGACGATGAGCGGATTGCCGTTTCGAAGGCCAGCAGTGACGAAGCATTAACCAATCTTCTTCATGGTCGAACCGGTTCCAAACAGCCTCCTTGTTGCCGGGTGTCGTCGATGAAAAGCGTAATTCTGTCCAGCGTCCTGCCCCTGGCCGTTGCGATCACAGCAGTCGTCGGTCTCGCCTCGGAGGCTTCCGCCGCAGAGCCGGACAAGCAGTTCTTCCAGTCGGCCGAAGGCAAATGGGTCGGCCCGGGCGAAATCGTCGCCGGCAAGTACAAGGGCACGAAATTCAACTGCAGCTTCACCGGCTCCACGCCGGACGGCAAGATGGGCATGACTCTGGACGGCGGCTGCCGCGTCGGCATGTTCACCCAGCCGATGTCGGCCAAGATCGAGCGCAAGGGCCGCGATTACAAGGGCTCCTTCATGGGGGGCGCTGACGGTGCGGGCCTGGACATCATCGGCGGCAACGTCGTCGATGCCCGCAAGGTGGTCTTCACCATCAACCGCAATCAGCTCCGCGGCGTCATGCAAGCCCGCATTCCCGACGACAATTCGATGACGGTGACGGTTGCCGTGCGTGTCCAGGACCAACTGGTGCCGGTCATCGGCATGAGCCTGAAGCGCGTCGATACCGTCGAAGTCGGCTCCATCGCGCCGAATTGAGCGCATTGTCGCGCCTGCCCCTAGCACATCCCCAAAAGCAAAGAGGCGGCAGCCCATCGCCACCGCCCCCTCGAACCAGCAAAAAGGCGCTTAGCCCTTGATGGCGGCCGTCACCTCGTCATACGCCTTGCAGGCGTCGGCGAGTGTCGTGGTGCCCTGGTACTTGGTTGTTACTGCCTGGACCTTGGCGGTCAGGTCAGCCGCCTTGGACGGATCCTTGGTGATCGCCTCCTGCAGTGCGGCCGCCATGTCCTGCGCCTTCTTGGTCGCGATCTCGGCCGTGCATTCCGGCGCCTTCGAGCAGGCCGAACCGGCAAGCACCGCCAGGCCGACGGCAACAAGCAAAAACTTCTTCATGTCAGTCATCTCCTCAAAAGGGCGCGACTTGATCGTCGCTCACCCTCCAATGGCCGAAGCCGAGCGTCCTTAGCCTTCGATTGTGGCAACAAGCAACGCGCGCATTGCGTAAACTTGTGTAACGCGTCTGCAATATTGTCCGGGTCGGATTCGGGCTGCTGTGTCAGCGGCGGCAAAGTTCAGTTACGCGGCTGTAGCAGCGCCAAGACGGCTGTCGATGCAGCAAGGATAGCAGTCACAGTCAAAGGCGCCGTAGGGCCGTAGGTGTCCACAACATAGCCGCCGACAACCGCGCCGACGGTGATGGCGACCTGAAAAGAGGCGACCATCAGGCTGCCCGCTGCTTCCAGCGCGTCCGGCGCGGCGCGAGACAAATTTGTCGGCAACACCACCGGCGCCATGCCGAAGGCGAAGCCCCACAGTGTCACGAAGCCAAAGGCAACGCCAATGTGCACGCCCCAAAGCACTAATGACAGCGCCGCAAACGCCATCAATGCGGCGGTAACCACGAGAGCCACGTGGATATTGGCGTCGGCCATGCGGCCACCGGCAATATTTCCGATCACTGCGGCGATGCCAAATCCAAGCAACGCCAGGGCAATTGGCCCGGTGGCAAGGAGCGTCACATGTTCGAGAAAGGGACGCACATAGACCGAGCCGGCAAAATGCCCCGTCATCAGCAAAAGGATGGCAAGCATACCAAGTTGAATGCCACGCCGCCGTGTCAGCCGAAGGACGTCCGCAAGACTATTGCTTGCCGTTGCAGGCAAAGACGGCATGCTAAGCAACTGCAGTAGCATGGCCAGCAAGGCCAACCCTGCCGTCATGGCCATGGCGCTGCGCCAACCCAGCCAGTCGCTGATCAACGCGCCCATCGACGGTGCGGCAATGGTGGCGAGCGAGACGCCGAGGGTGACGATAGCCATGCCCCGACCTGTCGCACTGGCGCCAACCAGCCTGGCCACGACGGCGACCGAAAGCGCCCAGAAAGCGCTGAGAGCGATCCCCAGTCCGGCCCGACCCAGCAACAGCAGCCAGAAATTGGGCGCCAGCGCCGCAAGAATATTGGAAGCAACCGCTAGGGCCATAAGGCCGACCAGCACCGTCTTGCGGTTCAATCGACCGATGAGGACATTGCTCAACATGGCCGTCACGGCGCCGACTGAAGCGGTGGCGGTGACGACCTGTCCGGCCGTTCCCTCGCTGATGCCGAGATCGCGCGCCATTGGCGTCAACAAACCTGCCGGCAGGAATTCGGCTGAGACCAGGGCAAAGCTGGTGGCGGCCAATGAAATGACTGCGAACCAGGTGGTTGCGCTCCACGCGGCCGGCGCATCGGCATCAACGCCTATCGCCGCGTCTTCAAGTTGTAATGTTGTGTCAGTCACTGAAATATCTCCAAGGTTTGGAGATCTTCATAAACGAGTCTTTTCGGATTATATGTACCTCAAAATCCGAAATCCATGCCTATTCGTCCGGGAATTGTGCGACGCACAACGCCTGGCGAGACATTGGTGATGCGCTTGAAGGCGCGAGCGAAGGATGCCTCGGAATCATAGCCCAAGCGAGTAGCAACCTCGGCCACCGACAAACCGTTTTGCCCCAACAACTCGCGGGCAAGCTGCATGCGCAAACGGGCGAGATAGCGTGCAGCACCCTCTCCCAATACAGCGCTGAAGCGCTCGGCGAAAATCGAGCGCGATTGGCCTGCCAGGCTGGCGAGGCTTTCGAGCGTCCAGTTATGGCCGGGGTCTCTGTGCATGGCTGCCAGAGCGCGGCCAATATGGGGGTCGCGGATGGCAGCGAGCCAACCGGTGGTCGAAGCTCCCGTGCAATTGACCCAGCAGCGAATGAGCCGGGCTGTCAGCAAGTCCGCCATGCGCGACAAGATGGTGGCGCTGCCCATCTGCGGTTGCGCGGCCTCCACGGTCATGGCCGCCAGCAGAGGGCCCACGACCGGGTCATTGCCGGCCACGTCGCAACCCTTGATGATGGGCGGCATCAGCGTGATCAATGGATTTAACGCACAGGCGCCCAAGGCCATTGAGCCGCAGAAAAGGGTGCTTGTCGCGCCCGTACCTTCCCGTACGACTTCGCAGACGTTGCTCCCCAACTTGGTCACCCGGCAATCATCGAGCGAGCCGCCTGCAACGTCCGGCGCGCTGGCCAGCCGATGGGCGATGCCTTGCGGCAGCAGCACCAGATCGCCATCGCGCAACTCCTGCCATCCCTGCGCTTCGGTGTGGATCCAGCATGGACCCTGACCGACAAAGTGAAAACGAAGCAGCGATTGTTGCGGGAATTCTATGCTCCAGGGATGTTGGAGCTCGCAGCGGCCATAATTGACGCCACTCAAGCGAAAGTCTTGTAGGATTTCGCTGAGCGCATCCATCGGGATATCTGGCGGAGACGGCCGGGACGAATGGTTAATCATCCTACCGATATATATACCATTCGTCCGGTAGGCAAGCGGAGACCGTTGTTCCACCAGGGGAAACGCTTCGACGGCACCCTACCCGTCCTGGCAGGCTCCCCGCCCTTGCCTCCCGCTCCAACTGCATGCAAGGAGTGCTGTCGGACATAGGGAGACTTAGGGACAAGAGGCATGGCAGCGGAAACATCAGGCAGCGATCTCATTCAGGTGGTGGCGCTGCTTGCCGCTGGGGTTGTCGCCGTCCCCATCTTCAAGCGCATGGGCCTCGGCTCCATCCTAGGCTATCTGGCCGCCGGCGTGGTGATCGGCCCGTTTGGTCTTCGCATCTTTTCCGAATCGGGCGCCATCCTCCACGTCGCCGAACTCGGCGTCGTCATGTTCCTGTTCATCATCGGGCTGGAAATGCAGCCGTCGCGGCTTTGGGGCCTGCGGCGCGAAATCTTCGGGCTCGGTGCGCTCCAGGTCGGGGTCTGCGCGGTCCTGTTGACCGGCGTGGGAATGGCCGGTGGTTTTCCGGTCTCGCAATCCTTCGTCGCCGGGGCTGGTTTCGTGCTGACCTCGACGGCGATCGTGATGCAACTTCTCGAGGAACGCGGCGAAATCGCCTCGCCGAAAGGCCAGCGCATCGTCTCCATCCTGTTGCTGGAAGATCTGGCCATCGTGCCGCTGCTGGCCCTGATCGCGTTCCTGGCGCCGGGCGGCGCCGACACTAGTCTTTCGGAAAGGCTGACCGAGGTCGGCATCGGCCTTGCCGCGATCGTCGGACTGGTGCTGGCGGGGCGCTATCTGCTCAACCCGTTCTTCCGCATCCTGGCGGATGCCCGTGCCCGTGAGGTGATGACGGCCGCGGCACTGCTGGTGGTGCTTGGATCGGCGCTCGCCATGCAGCTCAGCGGCCTGTCGATGGCGATGGGCGCCTTCCTGGCCGGCGTGCTTCTGTCCGAATCGACCTTCCGCCATCAACTGGAAGCAGACATCGAGCCGTTCCGCGGCATCCTGCTCGGCCTGTTCTTCCTTGCGGTCGGCATGTCGCTCGACCTGCATGTGGTCGCCGCGAACTGGAAGCTGATCGCGGTCTATGTCGTCGCCTACATGGTCATGAAGGCGCTTGGCATCTACATCGTCGCCCGCATCCTCAAGACCGGCCATCGTGAAGCGTTGGAACGCGCGGTCTTCATGGCGCAAGGCGGCGAATTCGCCTTCGTCCTCTACTCCGCCGCCGCTGCCGTCGGCATCATCGACAACCAGGCCAACGCGACGCTGACGGCGATCGTCATCATCTCCATGGTGCTGACACCGCTGGCGATCATCGCCTTGCGCTATGTCACCCCGCGCGACGAGCAGTCGCTCGACGGCGTCGATGTCGCCGACGGACTGACCGGCAGCGTGCTGATCATCGGTTTCGGCCGCTTCGGCCAGATCGCCAGCCAGCCGCTGCTGCTGCGCGGCATCGATGTGTCGATCATCGACAACGATGTCGAGATGATCCAGGCGGCGGCGGATTTCGGCTTCAAGGTCTATTATGGCGACGGCACCCGGCTGGATATCCTGCACGCGGCCGGCGCCGGCCGGGCGCGCGCCGTGCTGATCTGCGTCGACAAGGCCGATGCGGCCGTTCGCATCGCCCAGTTGATCAAGGCCGAATTTCCGCTGCTCACCGTGCTTGCCCGGGCTTTCGACCGCGGCACCGCGCTGCAGCTCATTCGCGCCGGCGTCGACTATCAGCTGCGCGAGACCTTCGAATCGGCACTGGTTTTCGGCGGCTCGGCCTTGGAATCGCTTGGCGTTGATCCCGAAGACGTGGCGGAAACGATCGAGGACGTCAGGCGTCGTGACACCGACCGTTTCGAAACCCAGCTCGCCGAAGGCATTCGCGCCGGCCAGCGCTTCCTGCGGGGCAATATCGGCACGCCGATTCCGACACCGCTCTCCACGCCGCGCCGCCCCGGTCAGGCCCTCAACGAGGAGACGGCCGGCGTTCTGCACAAATCCGAAACAGCCGATTGAACCAAGGAATCATGCATGGAATTGGACAGCAGAGCCCTGTCGGTCACCAAATTCTGGCGCGACGCCGGCGAGGATGCATGGTTTGAGAAGAGCGACGCTTTCGATGCCGATTTCCGCGATCGCTTTCTTGATTTGCACTACGCCGCCGCGCGGCGTGAATGCGACGCCTGGTCGGACCATGCCGAAGGTTCGTTGGCGCTGATGATCCTGCTCGACCAGTTTCCGCGCAATTGCTTTCGCGGCACCGGCCACATGTATGCCACCGACCCGCTGGCGAAGCATTTTGCTCAAAAAGCGGTCGCTGCCGGGCATGACCTCGCGCTGGAACCGGAAGTCCGCGTGTTCCTGTATTTGCCGTTCGAACATGCCGAAAACCTTGCCGACCAGGACATTTCGGTCGAGCTGCACACCGCCAGGGCCGAGTTCAACCTGAAATACGCACTGGAGCATCGCGACATCATCAAGCGCTTCGGGCGGTTTCCGCATCGCAACAGGATGCTTGGCCGCGAGACGACACCACAGGAGCAGGCGTTTCTCGACGAAGGCGGATTTTCCGGCTGATCGTTACGTCAGCCACCAATCCCGGCCGGACGGCAATCGCTCGATTCCGGCGGCGTCGACGGCGCCGAGCCGTTCCGATACGCTTCGCCCGCCGACGGCAAGATCCGGCGCGATTTCGGCCAGCGGCGCCAGCACGAAGGCGCGCTCCAGCATGCGTGGGTGCGGCACTTCCAGACCGGTCTCATGGATGACGCGGTCACCGAACACCAGAATGTCGATATCGATCAGGCGCGGCCCCCAGCGCTCCTCGCGCACCCGCTTCAGTTTCCGCTCGGCGTCGAGGCAGAGGTCAAGCAGCGCCCGCGGCGAGAGCCGGGTCGACAGTTCGGCAGCGGCGTTGAGGAAATCCGGCTGATCGAGCTTGCCCCAGGGCGGCGTGCGGTAGAGCGACGAAACGGCGGTGACGCGCGTTTCCGCATCGGCGTCGAGAATGCGCAGCGCCGCCGCCATCGAGGCCGCCGGATCGCCCAGATTGCCGCCGAGGCTGAGGTAGACGGTGTTACTCGGGCCAGACAACGGTCACCTCGACATAATCGAGCACGCCAGGCACCGGCGCGTTCGGCTTGCGCACGGTGATTTCGGCCCTTTTGATCTGCGGAAACCGCTCCGTCAGCGCCTTTGCCACTTCCATGGCCAGGGCCTCGATCAGGAAACGCCGTTCGCCGGTGATGATCTTCTCGATCACCGTGAAGGCAATGCCGTAGTTGACGGTTTCCTCGATGGCGTCGTCGACAAGCGCGCGCCCGGGTTCGACCGACAGCACCGCGTCGACATAGAAACGCTGGCCGAGCGCCTCCTCCTCGTCGAGCACGCCATGCCGGGCAAAGAAGGCGCAGTTCTTCAGGCGGATGACATACATGGCTCAGCGTTCCGATACGGCGGTTTCAAGCGCCAGCATAGCATCCGCCACGGCAAGCACGTCCACGTTGATTGCGACATCATGGACGCGAAACAGATGCGCGCCCTTGAGCCTGAGAATGACGCTGGTCGCCGCCGTTCCGGCAGCCCGGTCTGCCGCATCGCGGCCGGTAACGGTGCCGATGAAGCGTTTTCGCGAGGTGCCTGCCATCAGCGGAAAGCCTAGCGCATGGAGCTCGGAAAACCGCGCCATCAGCTCGAGATTTTCCTGCGCCGTCTCCTTGGCGAAGCCGAAACCGGGATCGAGCACGATGCGATCATCGGCAATGCCGTTGCGGCGGGCGACCTCCAGCGATCTCTCCAGGAACGCAAACTGGTCTGCGATCACGTCGGGCAGCTTCTCGCGATCCCGCCCGGTATGCATGATGATGAGCCCGGCTCCGGTTTCGGCGGCGACCCGCGCGATGTCGGGCTCGCGCTGCAGGCCCCAGACATCGTTGACGATATGCGCGCCGGCAGCCACGGCCAGCCGCGCGGTTTCGGCGCGATAGGTGTCGACCGAAATCAGCACATCACCGGAGCGCGCCAACGCCTCGATCACCGGCAGGATACGTGCCTGTTCCTCGCTGGCCGAGATCGCGGCGGCGCCCGGCCGGGTCGATTCTCCACCGACATCGATGATCCGTGCCCCTTCCCCGATCATGCGGCGCGCCTGGGCCAGCGCCGCTTCGGGCGCATCGAACAGTCCGCCGTCGGAAAAGCTGTCGGGGGTGACGTTGAGGACGCCGACGACCACGGCCTTGCCGCCAAGGTCGAGATGACGTCCATGCGCCAGCTGCCATCGCCTCGCCGTCATTG
Source organism: Mesorhizobium sp. 131-3-5 (assembly GCF_016756575.1). Lineage (NCBI taxonomy): Bacteria > Pseudomonadati > Pseudomonadota > Alphaproteobacteria > Hyphomicrobiales > Phyllobacteriaceae > Mesorhizobium > Mesorhizobium sp. 131-3-5. The sequence goes on along the minus strand of NZ_AP023254.1, from coordinate 4,140,276 downwards.
CTCATCAACCATGGGCTCATCAACGATGTGTGATCCGCAAAGGAGCAATTCCGTTGCGCCGGCAACGGCCGTAAAGCAAGGTGGGTAAAGAGGCAATATGATGAAACGATCCCTGCTTTGCGCGCTGCTGCTTGCCATGACCGCTGTTCCGGCGGGCGCGGCCAATCTCGTCAAGACATACAGCTACTTTTCCATTGGCGGCAGCACGCTCGAAGACATCGAGAAGCAGCTCTCCAAACACGGGCCGCAGGTCAAAAGCACGGGCTCGCGCCACCCCGGCGCCACCCAGATGGCCTTCACCACCCGTATCAGCTACGCCACGCAGGCTGGCTCCTGCCGGATCGCCGACGCCGCCGTGACGGTCAAGGTCAAGGTGATCCTTCCGGAATGGCGCCGCCCGCGCAAGGCGGATCCCGACGTGAAGCTGTTCTGGGACACGCTGTCGGCCGACATCAAGCGCCATGAAGAACGCCATGTCGAGATCGCCAAGAACTATGGCCGCGAGCTGGAAAACGCGCTGAAAGCGACCTACCCGCGGACGGATTGCGCTACGGCCAAGGCCAAGGCGGCCGAGATCACCGCCGCCATTCTCGCCAGGCACGACCGCGCCCAGGTGCAGTTCGATCGCGTCGAGAGCGTCAATTTCGAAAGCCGTATCCTGCGGCTCATGCGCTATCGCATCCAGCGCATCGAGAACGGTCGGCTGCCGCCGCCGGCCTGAATTTCATCGGCGCGCGCGATGGCGCCGACGCAAGCCAACCGGGCCGAAGCGTAGTGCCAGCGTCGAAAAATTTTCGAACGGCAGTCGAAATCGGCCTAAACGGAACGACATATCACGGGTTGGCAAGGCGCAACCCTCAAGGCACGAGCACCACGACCGATCGCGCGGCGAACGCATCAAGCAAGCCCAATCGTCGACCCGGATCGCGCGCAAAGCATATGGATAATACTATGGACCAGGCTGTCGACAAGCAGACCATGGCGGCCGACGCCACGCCGCTGACCGAAAGCGAGAAGAACGCCATCATCGGCGGCGTTCTTCTGTCCATGCTGTTAGCGGCGCTCGACCAGACCATTATCGCACCCGCCATGCCGACCATCGCGCGAGCACTCGGCCACGCCGAGTATCTCCCCTGGATGGTCACTGGCTATCTCCTGACCGCCACCGCCGTGGCACCGCTCTACGGCAAGATTTCCGACGTCTATGGCCGCCGCCCTACCGTTTACGCAGCGATCCTCATCTTCCTCGCCGGATCGCTGGTCAGCGCCATGGCCCCCAACATGTTCGTGCTGGTGATAGGGCGCGCGATCCAGGGTGCGGGCGGCGGCGGCCTGTTTGCGCTGGCGCAAACCGTGATCGGCGACCTCGTGCCGCCGCGCGAACGCGCACGCTACGCGGCCTGGGTCTCTGGCACCTGGGCCGTCGCCAGCATTGCAGGGCCACTGCTGGGCGGCACCTTTGCCGAGCATCTGCACTGGTCGCTGATCTTCTGGATCAACATTCCGCTTGGGCTGGTGGCCATGGCCATCATCAACAAGCCACTGAAGAAGCTGCCGATCGCGGCCAAACATCACCGTATCGACGGGTTGGGCGCCGTGCTTCTGGTTATCGCCACGGCACTTCTGCTTCTGGCGCTCAACTGGGGCGGCAGCACCTATCCCTGGTTTTCGGGCGAAATTCTCGGCCTGGTGACCGGGTCGGCCGTGTTCTGGGCCCTGTTCGCACTGAGGCTGCTGAGGGCCGCCGAACCGTTGATCTCGCTTGAAGTGTTGGGCAACCCGATCGTGCTCGCCGGTGCGCTGTCGATGTTCCTGCTGCAGGCCGCCAATATCGGCGCTTCGGTCTACCTGCCGGTCTATCTACAAACCGTGATCGGGCTCTCCGTCAGTGAATCGGGACTGGCCATGCTCGGCCTTTTGCTCGGCACGGTCGCCGGTGCCGCCTCCAGCGGCCGTCTGATCCCCCGCTTCGTGCACTACAAGCGTATCGCCATGATCGGCATCGCTTTGGCCATTGTCAGCATCGGCGTGCTTAGTGCCATTGCCGGACACGCCTCGCTGCTCGAGGTCGAGATCCTGACCACCCTGATCGGCCTGGGCAGCGGAACGACATTCCCCGTCGCGACCGTCTCTGTCCAGAACGCCGTCGATCGAACCCATCTCGGGGTCGCGACCGGCGTGCTGACCTTCTTGCGCACACTGGGTGGCGCGCTGGGCGTCGCCCTGCTCGGTGCGGTGGCGCTGGGCTATGGCCTGCCGCTCTCCGCCGAGGGCTCGCAGACACATATCCAGCTGACGTCAGCCTTGCCGTTCGTGATGATCTTCATCACCGCCGGCATCACCCTGGGGCTGGCGCTTGTCGCTATGATGCTGATGCCGGAAAAGGCGCTGCGCGGACGCGACGAGGCTGTCGCGCCCGTCATCGCGGAATAGAAGCGCTCTTTACTCCACCACGCCGAGCTTCTTCTGCAGGCTGGTCGACGAGGTTGTGTACTGGAACACGATCCGCTCACCGGGGCTGACGATGCGCTTGGCGGCCTGCGCCATAAGCGCCACCTCATGAAAACCTGACAGGATCAGCTTCAGCTTGCCCGGATACCAGTTGATGTCGCCGACGGCAAAAATGCCGGGCACCGAGGTCTGGAACTTCTCGGTGTCGACCGGGATCAGGTTCTCGTGGAGATTGAGCCCCCATTCCGCGATCGGCCCGAGCTTCATGGTCAGGCCGAAGAAGGGCAGCATGCGGGTGCATGGCACTTCGATATCACCTTCCGGACCACCCTTGATGGTGGCCGATGACAGCTGGCCGTCGGCGCCGGTCAGGCCGGTCACCTGCCCGACCCTGAATGCCAGCTGCTTCATCTCCTGCATGGCATACATTTTGTTGACGCTGTCGGGCGCCGCGCGGAATTCAGGGCGCCGATGAACGAGCGTCACGCTCTTGGCCACCGGCTGCAGGTTGAGCGTCCAGTCGAGCGCCGAATCGCCGCCACCGACGATGACAAGGTCGTGGCCGCGAAAATCCTCGATCCGGCGCACCGAATAGAAGACGCTCTTGCCCTCATAGGGCTCGATGCCCGGGATCGGCGGGCGTTTCGGCTGGAACGAGCCGCCGCCGGCGGCGATCACCACCACCTTTGCCTCGAACACCTCGTTCTCGTCCGTGATGACGCGAAAGCCGCCGTCCTCCAGTTTCTCGAGGCTGGAGACCATGCGGTTGTAGGTGAAGTCAGGCTTGAACGGATGGATCTGCTCGAGCAGCTTGTCGACCAGCCCTTGCGCCGAAATCGAAGGCCAGCCGGGAATGTCGTAGATCGGCTTTTCCGGATAGAGTTCCGCGCATTGGCCGCCGGGTTTGTCGAGGATATCGATCAGGTGGCATTTCATGTCGAACAGGCCGAGCTCGAACACGGCGAACAGGCCAACAGGCCCTGCCCCGACAATGAGAACGTCTGTGCTGATGATCCCGGTCATGCGCCCTGCCTCGTTGCTGGATGGCGTGAGACTGCATGACCACCGGCCCGCTGCCAAGCGGCAGTGGGAAAAATCCGCTTTTCAGCCCTGGCGCTCGGGTACCCGCACCACCAGGCCGTCGAGCGCGTCGCGCACCTTGATCTGGCAGGACAGCCGCGAGTTCGGCTGGACGTCGTAGGCGAAGTCCAGCATGTCCTCTTCCATCGCTTCCGGCTCGCCCACTTCCGCCGTCCAGGCCTCGTCGACATAGACATGGCAGGTGGCGCAGGCGCAGGCGCCGCCGCACTCCGCCTCGATCCCCGGCACGGCGTTGCGGATGGCGTTTTCCATGACCGTCGAGCCGTTTTCGGCGTCCACGTCGAATTGTGTGCCGTCATGGGCGATGAAGGTCAGCTTGGTCATTTGTCACCTGAAGGGAGTTTCCGCCGAGATAATCACTCCCGCAGACAAGTCAACTGCCGTGCGAAAGCGCCTCTCGGTGACGTTTTTCCACAAACCGGGTCAGCGATTGATGGCGGCGATGAAATCACGCACTTCGTCGATCAGTTTGCCGAGCCGCTTGAGGGCCTGGCCGTCTTCCGGCTGCCGCTCGATCTCAGTGGCACAATCGGCGATCGCAAAGGCGCCGACGCCGCGAGCAGACCCTTTCAACCCATGCGCCAGCAGAAGCCGGTCCTTGAGATCGGCATCGACTATTTTGTCGCGTACCGACAGCGCGTGCTGTACAAACAGCGCCAGCACCTCTTGCTCGAGGGCGCGGTCGCCCATCGTTTGCCGGGCAAGGTGTGCCAAATCGACCGGTCGGGACTGTCTGGTTCCCGAGACGTCGCCTCCGGGCATTGAAAAGGCAATGCCGCTTTCGCCACGCATGAACTCGAACTCCGTTTTCTTCGGCCGCCTGAAAAACTAGGCGAATCCAATGGACAACGGGTTAATGGATGGCCCGGAAAAATGTTGCGAAAACGGCGCCCGGATCACGGTTGCGTTAACCTTATATTTAAAGTTTTACGTATCCCGCGGAATGCATGTTTTCTTTACCCCCCTGTGTCATTACGATACGAAGGTCCATTTTCAGCCTCCTGCGCGGGGTACGACAAAAGACAATTATAAGCCCCGCGGCAGCTAGTACAGGGTAGCGAAGGCATGGCAAAGAAACCAACGACGACGACGAGAAATCTCGACAGCGACGTGGCCAGGGAACTGGAAAAAGCGCTCGATCTCGACCTCAGCGGCGATATCGGCAGCGGCGATCTCGATATCGCGGCTTCGATGGAAGATCTGGAAGCGCAGATATCCCAGGCCGCCGACGAGCTGGCACGCGAGGGACGCAACCAGAAGCCGGCAGCCGCCGCCAATCAGGCTCCCATTGCCAATCAGCCCGCGAATCCCGCGCCGAAGGCCAAGCCGGCCGAACTGCGCCCCGTTGAGACACGCAATGGCAATGGCAATGGCACCCAGTCCACGACGGGCTTCGCGCCGGCCAATGATGATCGTCAGAAGGATTACAAGACCCTCCTGCACGGCCTCAACAGGCGCGCCTCCAACACCGTCTACTGGATTGTTGCCTTTGTCTCGCTCGCCTGGATCGCCGGCGCCGGCGGGCTCGCCAACCTGCTGTTCGGACCGAGCATCTGGAGGATCCGCACACTCGACCAGTTCCTTGCCCGTCCCGAGCTGATTGGCCTCGCCGTCGCGGCGATCGTGCCGATCATCCTGTTCTGGGCTTTCGCAGCCATGATTCGCCGCGCCCAGGACATGCGCATTGCCGCCCAGTCGATGACAGAAGTGGCCTTCCGCCTGACCGAGCCGGAAAACATGGCACAGGATCGCGTCATGATGATCGGCCAGGCCGTTCGCCGCGAGGTGGCGGCAATGGGCGAAGGCATCGAACGCACGCTTGCCCGCGCCGTGGAGCTGGAAACGCTGGTCCACAGCGAAGTCAACCAGATCGAGCGCTCCTATTCGGAAAACGAAACCCGCATCCGTTCGCTCGTCGACGGGCTTGGCAGCGAGCGCGAGGCAGTCGTCACCCATGCCGAGCGCGTCCGTGCCTCGATCGCCGGTGCGCATGAAACGCTCAGGGATGAAATCGGCTCCGCCAGCGACATCATACGCGACTCGATCCTCAATGCGTCGACCAAGCTGTCGATGACGATCACCAATTCCGGCGACACGCTCATCGACCGCATCAATGAAAGTTCGATGTCGATCTTCGATTCGGTGGAAGGCCGGCTCGACACCATCACCGACAAGCTTTCGACCTCCGGCGAGGCCTTCGCCAGCCTGCTCGACACGCGCATCGCCAAGCTGACGGATACGACGGACGGCCTGACCCGGTCGCTGACCGATCTGCTCGACGATCGCACCACCGGCATGGTTTCGCTGCTCGGCGGCGCCGCGCGCACCCTTAATTCGGAATTCGAAGCCAGTCTCAACGGCATCGAACGTACGCTGGCCGAACGCGGCCAGGCCCTGATCAGCGAATTCCAGACCCGCGCCGAAGCGCTCGACACCGGCACGCAGAAGCTCAACGCCGCGCTCGAGGCCCGCGCCCGGCAGATCAACGAGACGCTGGTCGAGCGCGCCCGCGAAATCGCCCACACCTTCGCCGAGAGCAAGGATACGCTGGCCGCGATGATCGATCAGGGCAAGACCCAGATCGGCGCCGACATGGCTGACATCGTCACCTCGACGTCGAGCATGCTGGAGGCTCGCGCCAGCGATTTTGCCGGTCGCATGGAAGCGGCGCGTCATGTCGTCTCGCGTTCCTTCGATAGCGACATCCAGCGGCTCGCCGACGCCCGTGTCGGCATTGAGGAAGCCGTCGAAAACCACAGCCGCAAGCTGTCCGAAAGCCGCGACCGCATGGCGGCCGCCATGCAGGCGGACCTGGAGAAATTCGCCGAAAGCCGCGACGGCATCGATGCCGCGGTGACCAACCAGGTGCAGAAGCTGGCCGAAGGCCGCAGCCTGATCGCGCGCGCCCTCGAAGAGGATCTGCGCAAGGTCAACGAATCGCGCGCCGCCATCGACGCGTCGCTCGGCAGCCACCTCGAAAGGCTGGAAGAAGGCCGCAACCGGCTTTCGCTGGCTCTCAACGAAGACTCCGGAAAACTCGTGCAAGCGCGCACGATCATTGATGAAATGGTCGCCGGTCATGTTGGAAAACTCGCCGAGGGCCGCAACATTCTGTCGCGCGCCCTGGAAGCCGACCTCGGCAAACTGTCCGACAGCCGCGCCAGCATTGACGGGCTGGTTGCCGGTCAGGTCGAGAAGATCGCCGAAGGCCGTGCGGTGCTCGCCAAGGCCTTGGAAAACGATATTGCCGGCATTAAGAGCCTGATCGAGGTGCATTCGGCAAAGCTCGTGGAAGACCGTAGCCAACTCGGCCGTTCGCTCGAGGACGATCTATCTGGCATCAGGAGCTTGCTTGACGATCACTCGGTCAAGCTCGCCAACGACCGCAGCCTGCTGTCGCAGACGCTGGAAGCCGACCTTGCCAAGCTGGCCGAAAGCCGCTCGAGCATTGACGGCCTCGTCGCCGGTCAGGTCGAGAAGCTGGCCGAGGGCCGCGACATTCTCAAGCGCGCGCTGGAATCGGACCTCAGCACCATCAAGGGTGTCATATCGAGCCAGTCGGAAAGGCTGGCGGAGGATCGCGGACAGCTTTCGCGGGTCCTCGAAGCCGACTTGCAGAATGTGAACAGCGTCATCGCCGACCACATGAACAGGCTCGTTCAGGATCGTTCGACCTTGTCGAAGGCTCTCGAGGACGACCTCGCGAAGCTGGCCGACAGCCGCTCCAGCATCGACGGGCTGGTCGCAGGTCAGGTCGAGAAGCTTGCCGAAGGCCGCGACATTCTCAAGCGCGCCCTCGAAGCCGACCTCAACACCATCAAGAACACCGTTGCCGACCAGTCGCAGAAGCTGGTCGACGACCGCGCCCAGTTCGCCAGGGCGCTCGAAGCCGATCTCGAAAGTGTCAACAGCCTCGTCAACAGCCATTCCGAGCGGCTCGTCCAGGATCGTTCGACCCTGTCGAAGGCGCTGGAAGTCGACCTTGATAGCGTCAACACCCTCGTCAACAGCCATGCCGAGCGGCTCGTCCAGGACCGGTCGACGCTGTCGAAGGCGCTGGAAGCCGACCTCGAGAGCGTCAGCGGCCTGGTCAGCAGCCATGCCGACAGGCTTGTCCAGGAACGCTCGACCCTGTCCAGGGCGCTCGAGGACGATCTTGCCAAGCTGGCCGAGAGCCGTTCGAGCATCGACGGCCTGGTCGCCGGCCAGGTCGAGAAACTGGCCGAAGGCCGCGACGTTCTCAGGCGCGCCCTCGAAGCCGATCTCGCCAAGCTCGCCGAAAGCCGCTCCAGCATCGACGGGCTGGTGGCCGGCCAGGTTGAGAAGCTCGCCGAAGGCCGCGACATTCTCAAGCGCGCCCTCGAGGCCGACCTGCAGAGGCTGAGCGAAAGCCGCGGCGATATCGACGGCGTCATCGCCGGCCATGTCGGCAGGCTGGCCGAAGGCCGCGACATGCTGAGCCGCGCGCTGGAAGACGATCTCGGCAAGCTCGCCGAGACCCGCAAGGACGTCGACCGCTCGCTGTCCGGTCATATCGACCAGATCGCCGCCAGAAGCACCGACATTTCGGCCGCGATCGCCGCCGATGTGGAGAAGATCGAGCAGGCGTTCAGCCGTCAGACCGGCATCATCGAGGAACGCGCCGGAACCATGGAGCGCGCGCTCTCGACCGGCGTCGACAATGTCCGCAGCGTGCTCGAAAAGAGCGCGGTCTTCGTCGCCGGCGCCCTGCGCGAAAAGGTCCTGGAAGTCACCAGCGCGCTGCATGAGCAGGCCGGTGCAGCCTTCAGCGACGCCGACCGCAAGATCGCCGAGCGCGCCGAACAGACGTCCGCCGCCCTTTTGGCGCGGGCCGAAGACATCGCCCGTACCTTCGAGGAAGCCGACCGTCGCCTCCACGCCCGTGCGGAAGATACGTCCAACGCCTTGCTCGCTCGCGCCGACGACACCTCCAGCTCGCTGCTGGCCCGTGCCCACGAAACCGCCGATCAGTTGGCCGCCCGCGCCGGCGAGATCGCCGGCACCTTCGAGCTGGCGGACCAGAAGCTCGCCGCCCGCGCCCAGGAAACGGCCGACCAGCTGGCTGCCCGGGCCCAGGATACCGCGGATCATCTGGCGGCCCGCGCAAGCGAGATTGCCGGCACCTTCGACGCAGCCGACCAGAAACTGGTCGCCCGCGCCGTCGAGACGGCACAATCGCTGGCCGCCCGCGCCGGTGACATCCTGCGCAACTTCGAAAGCGCCGACCAGCGGCTCGGCATGCGCATCGGCGAATCCGCCGAGGCTCTCGCCGCCCGTGCAACCGACCTTGGCCGCATTTTCGATGCCGCCGATCAGCAACTGGTCTCGCGCATCGCCGAGGGCTCGGATGCTCTGTCCAGCCGTGCGTCCGAGATCGGCCGCATCTTCGACGAGGCCGACCAGCGCCTGGTCTCGCGCATCGCCGACAGCTCTTCGACGATCGGCGAGCATGCGCAGACCATCGTCGGGGCTTTCGCCAGCACCGAGCAGAAGGTCGCCGATCGTGCGCGCCAGACCGGCCAGGAACTGGCCGTGCACGCCCGCGAAATCGAGCAGGCACTTGCCGGCGCCGACGAGCGTCTTGCGTCGACCGCGGCGGCCGCGGCCGCCCGTGTCGAGGAGCAGATCGCCAGCGTCGAGAACCGCCTCGCCCACACCACCGAAACGATAGGCCAGAGGCTCAACGAGCAGGTGTCGAGCGCCGAGGCACAGCTCGTTTCGCGCGCCAATGTGATCGCCGAGACCTTCACTGCTGTTGGCCAGCATATCGGCCAGAGCACCAACGACGCCGCCAAGACGATCGGCGCCAACACCCGCGAACTCAACACCATGCTCGCGGCGCGGTCGGCCGAAATGTCGAAGATCCTCGACGAAACCGCGCGGCCTTTAGTCGAGCGCTTCGCCCAGGGCGGCTCGGAACTGCAAAAAAGCATGGAAGAGGTCACCGAACGCGCGACCGAGAAGCTGCGCAGCGAAAATGCTGCCCTGGTCAACGCGCTCGCCAACCGCACCGCCGAGACCTTGTCGGCGGTTGAAGGCGCCCGCTCGTCGCTGTCGGACAGCGTTGCCGATCTCATCGGCCGCATGACTAATTCCAGTTCGCAGCTCGGCCAGCTGATCGAGCAGGCCGCGGTCAATCTCGGCCAGGTCGACGAACGCCTGACCGGCAGCACGCAGAGCTTCGCGGCGACAACCGAAAAAGCGGCGCAGACCTTTGCCAGCTCGGCGCGCCTGGTCGATTCGAACACCACAAGGCTGACGGAACTGTCGTCGTCGACCTTGCGCGAGGTGGCCTCGATCGCCACCAAGTTCGATGAGCACAGCCGCCTGCTGGCCAGCGCCTCGGACCTGTTGAGTTCGGCCCAGAGCAACCTCGAGCACACGCTGGAAAGGCAGTCGTCGCTCGAAGACCTCGCCGTCGGCCTGGTCAAGAAGTCGGAAGACCTCGAAAGGGTCATGCGCTCCTTCGAAAACCTCGTCGGCCAGACGCTGCAGAACGCCGAAGGCAAGACGATGGAGTCGGCCGACAAGATCCGCAACGCCATCACCGACGTGGTCGATTCGGCAACCAAGCGCTTCGCAGATGCTACCGATGAGATGCGGCGCACCGCGAGCTCGATCAAGAGCGAACTCGACCTCACCCGCGCCGAGCTCAAGAAAGGCGTTATCGAGATGCCGGAAGAGGCAAAGGAATCGACCTCTGCCATCCGCCGCGCCGTTTCCGAGCAGATCAACGCCCTGAAGGAGCTTTCGGACATCGTTGCGAAGTCCGGTCGCGGCGGCGGCGACAGCCCGGAGCCACGCAATCTGCGTCCAGCGCCGCAAGCGCCGGCGGCACGCCCTGCCGAACCGCCGCGTCGCGCGCCGGCACCGCAGCCGGAGCTTCGCACGCCCCAGGCGCCGTTGGGCGGTGCAGCACTGCGCGGCACGCTCGATCTAGAGCGTCCGGCAGAGCCGCGCCAGCGTCCTGACGCCGGCGCCCGCACGCCGCAGGGCGGCTGGGTGCGCGACCTGCTGACCGCGGCATCGAACGAGGCGGATCTCAGGCCGGCAGCACCGCCTTCGGCGCCTGCCGAAGCACCGCGCGCGGCCCCTGCCCAGCGCTCGCCGCTGCATGTCGTGGAATCGCTGAACTCGCTGTCCGTCGACATCGCACGGGCCATCGACCACGATGCTTCGATCGAGTTGTGGAACCGCTATCGGCGCGGCGAACGGGACGTGTTCACGCGCCGGCTCTACACGCTGAAGGGCCAGCAGACGTTCGACGAAATCCGCCGCAAGTATCAGGGCGAGGCTGAATTCCGCGCCGCCGTCGATCGTTACTGCGACGACTTCGAAAAACTGCTCAAGGATGTCTCGCGCAACGACCGCGACAACATCATGGCGCAGACCTACCTGACCTCGGACACCGGCAAGGTCTACACCATGCTGGCCCACGCCAGCGGGCGCCTGCACTAACCACGAATTGAACAGGCGGGGCCATGGTCCCGCCTGGCCCTGGCTCCGTCGCGCGCTGAACCATTCACACCTGTCTGACCCTCGCCAAAAGGGTACCAACCGTGAAGACGGCCATCATATTCGACTGCGAGTTTCTCTGCCTTGAGGGGTCGCAACGTCGGTTTTGGTGCGCAGCCCACGATCCCGACCCGGTCATCGCGCAGATTGGCCCGGTCAGGCTCGGTCTCGAAGATGACTTTCCCGCTGCTCGGCACGCACAAGGCCTATATCAGACCGATCGACCGGTTTGGCCGGAGATACGAACTCGATCCGTTCTTCACCAGACTGACCGGCATCACCAAGAAAAACATCGAGACCGAAGGGGTTGCGCTTGGAGAAGCACTTGCCGGGGTCGATCGCTTTTCCGATGGCGCGCGGTTCTGGTCCTGGGGCAAGGACGAACTGAACATGATGGCCATCAGCTGCTACGTCGCGGGCATTCGGCCGTCCATCCCCGCCACCCGGTTCGACAACGCCGTCAAGCTGCTGATCGCGGCCGGGATGCCGATCGAGGATCTGGCGCACACGCCGAGCAACAAGCTCGCGGACTATTACGGCGTCGAACACCCGCCATTGCAGGGACATGACGCGCTCGACGACGCGCTGTCCGTAACCTACACGCTGCAGCATCTGATGAAGACCGGGAAGCTGCGGCCGGAAGCCTTCGACCGCTTGTAGCTTGAAGCGTCTGGCGGGATTGCGCTCAGATCACCGAATCCGTCCAGCGAACGATCTGCTTGGCGGCATCGCCGAAGGCACTGTCGAGCGCACTGATATAGGCGGGATTGCCGCTGCCCGAAACGGGCGCGGACGCGGTGAAGCTCTTGGAAGCGCGCACCTCGCCGTTGCGATCGTTGAGCAGGCGCACGAACAGGTCGACCTCGGCATGTTCGCCACCGTCCACACTCACTTCGAAGGAACGGATCTCGACGATCACCTGGTAATCGATCGCCAGGCCCTCGCCCGGCTTGCCGACGCCGGCAAAGCTGCCGGAACGCTGGAAGGTCTCCGCTAGCCGCGCCTGCACGATTAGCGGCAGCCGGTCGGCCCATTGCGCGCCCTTCAGATACTGGATCGAGTGGTCGGAGGGCTTGATGACGATGTTCTGGCTGTCCAGCGCCTTGAGCGCCGAGGGCTGGGCGATCAGGATTTGCTTGCGGCTATGGCCATGGGCGTCAACCGACGGCGCCGAAAGCTCGAATGTGTCGAGCGGCGCAGGCTTGCCGCCCAGTACCGCACAGCCGGCAAGCGATAGCGCAAGCAGCGCCGCAGCCGGTGTCAATCCACCTGTTCTCACCCACACCGACTTCACGCGCGATCCCCGTTGTCCCCGGATCGTAAGATCAACCCGCATCCGCAACTCATGTTCTTGGGGCGAGGAGGCGCCGAAGTCAACGCCGCGCCCTGCCGTCGAATTGCCGAACCTCGCCGTCGCCACCCGAAAGAATGCGCTGCGGATTGCGGCTGAGATCCGTGACTGCTTCCTCGATGCGCGTGATCGAGCGGCGGCTGTCCTGCACCAGCGCCTCGACATTCGACAGGCCTTGGCCCGAGAAGCGCGCCAGATTGTCGGTGATGACGCCAAGTCGCGCATTCAGCGTATCGGCAACCTGCTTGAACGACTTCAGCGTATCCCTGGCGTCGGCCATCACGCCGTCGGCCTGCCCCGAGCCGAGCAAGGTATCGACCCTGGCGAGGATGCCGTCGACGCGTACCGAGGCGTCGTTGAGCCGCTGCGCCAATTGCTTGGCATCCTTGATCGTCTGGTCGATGTCATCGGCGCGGTTGGCGAACTTGTCGGTCACCACGGCAATGTCGGCAGCGGCCTTGTTGGCGTTTTCGCTGGCCTTCTGGATGTTGGCCAAAGCCTCACGCACCTGCGCCGGGTCGACACCCTCGAGCACGCCGTCGACCTTGGCCAGCGTGCCTTGCGTCTGCTTGGCGAAATCATTGACGGACCCGACCGCCGTGTCGACATTCTTGATCACGCCGTCGAGCTGTTGCGATGTCTGCTTGAGGTTCGCGGTCACCGTATCGACATTGGCGACGATGCTCTTGATCTTGTCCCTATCGACGGCATTGAGCAGGCCTTCCGCCGCCTTCAGCGTGCCGTCGAGCTTGCCGGACACGCCCTTCAGTTCGTCGGACAGCGCGCTGACGCTGGACAGGAACTTGTCGATGCCGTCGGAATTCCTGGCCAGCGCATCGGAGAATGTCTGCGCATTCTGCACGGTCTGCGTCAGCGGCCCCCGAACATCCCTGGTGAAGCCCTCGAGTTCGCTCAGCACCTTGTCGGCGCGGGTGAAGATGTTCTGCGCCGTCTGCAGCAGATTGGTCACGGCGGAAGGGTTGGCGACGATCTCGGCGACCTTGCCTTCCTTCTCGGCCTGGTCGAGGAGTTTCACTTCCTTGGGGTCGGCGCCCTTGAGCTCGATATTGGCCTGCCCGGTGAGGCCGGCAAGCCCGATATCGGCCTGCGTCGACTTGGTGATCGGCGTCAGCCGGTCGATCTCGGTGTCGGCGATGGCGACAGTCGGATTGTCGACGTCGATATAGACGCGCTTGACGTCACCGACCTTGACGCCGTTGAACAGCACGAAGCTGCCGCGGCCAAGACCGGAAGCCGAACCAGGGATGCGCACGCGCAGCAGCGTCGTCTCGCCTCTGTCGCCGATCGCCGCCGTCCAGTAGACGAAGCCGAACGCCGCCAGGATCGCAACCAGCGTAAAAATGCCGACAATGACGTAGTTGGCTCTGGTTTCCATTATTTCACTTATGGCTATGCACGTGCGGCAAGATCAAGTTGGCGGGCGCGTTTTCCGCGGAAATAGGATTTTACCCACGGTTCCTCGCTCTTCAGCATGTCGTCGATGGTGCCCTCGACCAATACTTTCTTCTTGCCGAGCACCGCCACGTGGTCACAAGCGGTAAACAGCGTATCGAGGTCGTGCGTGACCATATAGACGGTCAGATCCATGGTGTCGCGCAGCTTGACGACAAGTTCGTCGAACTCGGCAGCACTGATGGGGTCGAGGCCGGACGTCGGCTCGTCGAGAAAGACGATATCCGGGTCGAGCGCCAGGGCGCGCGCAAGTGCTGCGCGCTTGATCATGCCGCCGGAAAGTTCTGACGGGAATTTCTGCGCCGCGTCCGGCGGCAGACCGACCAGCTCGATCTTGAGCAGCGCCAGCTCGTCCATCAGCTTCCTTGGCAGGTCTAGATATTCGCGCATCGGCACCTGCACGTTCTCCTGCACGGTCAGTGCCGAAAACAGCGCGCCATGCTGGAACAGCACGCCAAGGCGCATGTCGATGCGCAGGCGCTCAATATCGCTTGCCTTGTCGACGTCGACACCAAACAGCTTGATCGTTCCCGACTGCTTGCGCATCAGCCCGAGAATGGTCCGCAAAAGGACGGACTTGCCGGCGCCCGAAGCGCCGACGAACCCCAGGATCTCGCCGCGCTTGATGTCGAGCGAAAGCTTGTCGAGGATCAGCTTGTCGTCGATGGCAACGGTGACGTCGCGCACCGAAAGGACGATCTCGTTCTCGTCCTTTTCCTCCACCTTGATGCCATTGCCCTTCGCCATGGTGTCAGAACTCGATGGCTGCGTAGAACATGGCGAAAAGCCCGTCGAGGATGATGACGACGAAGATCGACTTCACCACGGAGGCGGTCACGTGCTGGCCGAGCGATTCGGCGCTACCGCCGACCTTCATGCCTTCGACCGAGGCGATCGTGCCGATGATCATGGCCATGAACGGCGCCTTGATCAGCCCGGCGAAAATCGTGCTGAGATCGATAGCGACACGCAAGCGGTCGATGAATGCGGCGGGTGGGATATCGGAGTAGAGCCACGCCGCGACGATGCCGCCTCCGAGTGCGGCAAAATTGGCGATGATCGTCAGGCACGGCAAGGCGATCACCAGCGCAACCAGCCGCGGAAAGACCAGGACCCCTATCGGATTGAGACCGATGACCTTCAGCGCGTCGACCTCCTCGCGCATCTTCATCGAGCCGATCTCGGCGGTGATCGCGCTGCCGGAGCGGCCGGCGATCATGATTGCCGTCATCAGCACGCCGAGTTCGCGCAGGATCAGCACGCCGACGAGGTCGACGACGAAGATATCGGCGCCGAAATAGCTGAGCTGGTAGGCGCCTTGCTGGGCAACGATGGCGCCGACGATCGCCGACATCAGCACCACCACAGGAATGGCGCCGACGCCCATGCGGTCGATCTGGTTGAAGATCGCCGCCGGGTTGACGGCATGGCCACGGCCGAGCTTCATCTGCGCACCGCGGATGGTGGCGCCCAGAATATTCATCGAGGCGAAGAAATCGTCGCGCATCTCGTAGACGCGCCGGCCAACCGCCTCCAGCGCCCGAATGACGATGTTGGGCGGCCGCGCCGGGCCGGATTCGGGTTCGCGCCGCACAGCCTCGCCGACCGCGTCGAGCAGGATGGCGGCGATCTCGCTTTGGCCTTGCATCCGGACCTCGACGTTCTTCTTCTCGAAGGCGCTGACCAGCCGGTCGATCAGCCAGGCGCCGGCGGTATCGATCTTCTCGATTTTCGAAAGATCGAGCGCCAAGGTCTTGAAACCGTTTCGTTTCTCGATCTTGCGCATGTCGGCGTCGATCAGCGCCACCGTCCGTGTCGTCCAGATTCCGGAGAACGCGCAGCCGAGCACGCCACCCTCCTCGCCGACCGCGACGCGCGGTTGGTGGTCAGCCTCCGAGGCGGTGGTGCCGCTTGCGTCGCGCTTGCCGATGGTCAACATGGCGTCCTGTTTAGCCTGATGGGTCCGACCTTGTCGATTTGCCGACAACCCTTCTGGCACAGCCGGAGCAGAAAAATATGGCGCGTGTCATTTCGGTTGAGGCCGAGAGTTTTCCAATCGCCGGCACCTTCACCATTTCGCGCGGCTCCAAGACCGAGGCCGAGGTCATCACATGCAAGATCAGCCAGGATGGTCATAGCGGGCGCGGCGAGTGCGTTCCCTACAAGCGCTATGGGGAAACCATGGACGGCGTACACGCCGCGATTGAGGCCATGCGCGAGCGGATCGCCGGCGGCATCGACCGGACCGCTTTGCTCGACGCAATGCCGGCGGGAGCCGCCCGCAACGCCGTCGACTGCGCGCTCTGGGACCTTGAAGCCAAGATCAGCGGCAAGCCGGTGGCAAACGCAATCTGGCCCGCACCGCTGCGTCCACTGGAAACCGCCTACACACTGTCGCTAGGCGAACCCGAAGCGATGGCGGCACAGGCCCGCGCCAATGCCGGCCGGCCTTTGCTGAAGGTCAAGATCGGCGGCGACAACGACATGGCCAGGATTCGTGCTGTGACGGAAGCAGCGCCTCAGAGCCGAATCATCCTCGATGCCAATGAGGGTTGGACCGACGACAACATCGTCGCAAACCTCGCTTTCGCGGCGGAGCGAGGCATTGCGCTGGTCGAACAGCCCCTGCCCGCTGGCCAGGACCAGATCCTGCGCCACATCGCCCATCCGCTGCCGATCTGCGCCGACGAAAGCGTGCATGAGGCGAAGAACCTGGAAACGCTGGTCGGTCTCTACGATGCCGTCAACATCAAGCTCGACAAGTCGGGCGGACTGACGGCGGCGCTCATGCTGCGCGACCGCGCCCGCGAGCTCAGTTTTGGCATCATGGTTGGCTGCATGGTCGGCACGTCGCTTGCCATGGCGCCGGCGGTGCTGCTCGCCCAGGACGCCGATTTCGTCGACCTCGACGGTCCGCTGCTACTTGCCCGCGACCGTGTTCCGGGTCTCGTCTACCAGGGATCGCTCGTCTCCCCTCCGGACCGGGCGCTTTGGGGCTGAGCGCGCGGCGAACCCGATCAGCACCAGGCCGACGATCGCGATCGGGATCATCACCAGGAAACCATCGACGCCGAGACGGTCATAGAGCGGGCCGGAAGCCAGCGTAACGGCTGCCATGAAGAAGCCGTTGAAGAAATAGGCGATGCCTTGCGCCGCACCCGTGCGCTCTTCGGAGACAGTCTCGGCGATCATTCTCTGCAGACCGATGAGCACCATTGCGACAGACACCGAGTGCAGTGACTGCACGGCGAAGAAGCCGGCGATGCCGAGCCCGAGCGGCCAGACCAGTGGAAAGATGATCCAGCGCACGATGGAGCCGATGCCGGCGATCACCATCACCCTGACGACCGACACGGAAGCGAAAATACGGTTGAAAAACAAGAACATGCAGACTTCGGACACCACGCCCCAGGCCCACAGCAGGCCGACCACGGAATCGCTGATGGCGATCGATTTCCAGTAGATGGAAACGAAACCGTAGAGGAAGGCGTGGCTGGCGGTGATGATGCCGACGCCAAAGGTGAAGTAGAGGAAATAGGCATTGAACAGGCTCGGCGCCGCGTGCTGGATTTCCGCGGCCGACAACGGCGAGGCCTTGCGCGGGCGCCCCATGCGCGGCGCCAGCAGCCCGGCGACGAGCGCCGCGCCAAGGGCAAGGAATATGATCACCGGAACGGCTTGGGGTCCGGTGGCCGCCAGGATGAAGCCGCCCGCGACATTGGCGCAGAGATAACAGATCGATCCCCATTTGCGCATGCTTGCATAGTTCGAGCCGAAGCGGCGCACGCCCGAAAGCGCCAGCGAATCGGCGATCGGCGAATGCGGCGTCCAGACAATGGTCAGCGCCAGCGACACCGCCAGCACCATCGCGTAGGTTGGCGTGAGGAAATAACCCGCCGACAGCAGCAGGGAGGCTGCCACCAGCGCGACATAGACATTGGCACGGTCCCTCGCCCGATCGGCGAGCGTCGTCAGCAGTGGAGTGGTCACCACGCGCAGGAACATTGGCGCGGCCAGGATGACGGCGATCTGTTCGGCGTGAAATCCCTTGGCCTGCAGCCACAGCGGGAAATAGGGCAAATGCGTGCCGAGCGATATGAACAATGTGCCGAAGATCAGGCTCATGCGCAGTTCGAAATGGCGCGGTTTGACGAGCTGTTCTGGCGAAAGCGGTGGCAGGGACATGAATCGATCCAATAACGCCGCGCTCTACCGGCTGACGACGTGGATCGATCCCTTAACATGGCGGAAAACCAGGCGAAACCGGCTGGACCAATCGATTGACGCTTAAAGTTGTCGCGGCCTTCGTGTCAGGCCGCCTGCCCGACCCGATCCTCGATGAGCATCGGGATGAAAGGTTCGTCAAACGACTCCGGCAGCACCTGCGCCCAGGTCAGGATTTCCATCCGGCCATCGAAGTGCTCGACCACGGCCGTGCAGCTTTCCACCCAGTCGCCGGTGTTGATGTAGCGCACGTCATCGAAATTCTCGATCGCGGCATGGTGGATATGGCCGCAAATAACCCCGTCGACATGCGAGCGGCGGGCTTCCTCGGTCAGCACGGTCTGGAACGAGCCGATGAAGTTGACCGCCTTCTTGACCTTGACCTTGGCCCAGGACGAAAACGACCAGTAAGGCAGGCCGAGCAATTGGCGCAGCCGCGTCACCACGCGGTTGACGATCATCGCCGCGTCATAGGCGTGGTCGCCGAGATAGGCGAGCCAGCGCTGGTTGTGGACGACTGTGTCGAACTGGTCGCCATGGATGACGAGCAGGCGCTTGCCGTCGGCCGTTTCATGGATGGCGCGGTCGGCGACGACGATGCCGCCGAAATGTACGCCCTGGAACTGGCGGGCGAACTCGTCGTGATTGCCGGCGATATAGGTGATGTTGGCGCCCTTGCGCGCCTTGCGCAGCAATTTCTGCACGACGTCATTGTGGCTTTGCGGCCAGTGCCAGCTGCGCCGCAGCCGCCAGCCATCGACGATATCGCCGACCAGATAGATGATGTCGGCGTCATGGTAGCGCAGGAAATCGATCAGGAACTCGGCCTTCGCCGCCTTTGAGCCGAGATGGACGTCGGAAATGAACATGCTGCGGAAAGTGCGGGGCTCTGGGCCTGACATCGCGATTTCACCCTTGCTTTCGCGCAGCCTATGCCCCGATTCATGCAACAACCGTATGACGGTTGCGATTGGTCCAGCCTAAGGACTAGCTTGCCGGCCAAATCACAGGAGAAATCGTCATGGATCTTGGTATCCGCGGAAAGAAGGCTATCGTCTGCGCTTCGAGCAAGGGTCTTGGAAAAGGCTGCGCCATGGCGCTGGCCGAGGCCGGTTGCGATATCGTCGTCAATGGGCGCAACGCCGAACTGGTGGCCAAGACCGCCGCGGAGCTGCGCGCGCGTTACAGCGTGACCGTGACGGAAGTCGTCGGCGACGTCTCGAAGCCGGAAGTGCAGAAGGCGCTGCTCGCCGCCTGTCCGGAGCCCGACATCCTCGTCAACAACAATGGCGGGCCGCCGCTGCGCGATTTCCGCGAACTCGATCGCGCCAAAATCCTCGAAGGCGTGACACAGAACATGGTGACGCCGATCGAACTGGTGCAGGCCGTCCTCGACGGCATGGCGAAGCGCGGCTTCGGCCGCATCGTCAACATCACCTCGCTGTCGGTCTATGTCCCAATTCCCGGTCTCGACCTGTCGTCGGGCGCGCGCGCCGGCCTGACCTCCTTCCTTGCCGGCGTGGCGCGAACGGTGATCGACCGCAACGTCACCATCAACAGCCTCTTGCCCGGCAAGCTCGACACCGACCGGCTGCGCGGCCCGCATGAGGCCGGCACACCAGAGGATCCGGCGGCTGCCGCCGCGCGCAAGACCCGCATCAGCGCCGATGTCCCGGCCAAGCGGCTCGGAACGCCGGAGGAATTCGGCCAGATCTGCGCCTTTCTCTGCTCGGTCCATGCCGGCTATCTCACGGGCCAGAACATACCGGTCGATGGCGGCCTCTACGTCAGCGCCTTCTGATCTAGAGGTCAGCGAAGCGGCGCGACTCATCTGGCATGAAATGGCCGCAAGCATCTGATATATATTGATTTTCGACGCGTCGCCACTTAATGCTGCCGGCGCGTCAATTAGCGTCGCGAAAAATCTAGGCCGCATGCTAAAAGGACTCCCGACACAGGTTTCGAGGGAGCGGCCGCATGGAAGGCGAGAACAAGAAAACGGCACGTTCGGACCTCGACGAAGCCGCCCTCTACTTCCACAAGCATCCGACGCCGGGAAAGCTCGAGATCCAGGCAACCAAGCCGCTCGGCAACCAGCGCGATCTGGCGCTTGCCTATTCGCCCGGCGTGGCTGCGCCTTGTCTTGAGATCCGCGACAATCCGGCAACCGCTGCCGATTACACGGCGCGCGCGAACCTCGTCGGCGTCGTCTCCAACGGCTCGGCCGTGCTCGGCCTCGGCAATATCGGCCCGCTGGCCTCCAAGCCGGTCATGGAAGGCAAGGCGGTTCTGTTCAAGAAGTTCGCCGGCATCGACGTCTTCGACATCGAGATCGACGCCCCCGAGATCGAGCGCATGGTGGAGACCGTCGCCGCTCTCGAACCCACTTTCGGCGGCATCAATCTCGAGGACATCAAGGCGCCGGAGTGTTTCGAAGTCGAGGAACGGCTGAAAGCTCGCATGAGCATACCGGTGTTCCACGACGACCAGCATGGCACCGCCATCATCGTCGCTGCCGCCGTGCTCAACGGACTGGAATTCGCCGGCAAGACCATCTCGGACATCAAGGTCGTCACCTCCGGTGCGGGTGCGGCCGCCCTTGCCTGCCTGAACCTTCTGGTCTCGCTCGGCGTGCGCATCGAAAACATCTGGGTCACCGATCGTTTCGGCGTCGCCTACAAGGGCCGCACCGAAGAGATGGACCGCTGGAAAGACCCCTATGTGAAGGACACCGAGGCGCGCACGCTGGCCGACGTCATCCCGGGCGCCGATGTCTTCCTCGGCCTTTCGGCCGCCGGCGTGCTGAAGCCGGAACTGCTGCAGCACATGGCGCCAAAGCCTTTGATCCTGGCGCTGGCCAATCCCAATCCCGAGATCATGCCGGAAGTGGCGCGCGCGGCGCGTCCCGATGCCATGATCTGCACCGGCCGCTCCGATTTTCCCAATCAGGTCAACAATGTCCTATGCTTCCCCTACATCTTCCGGGGCGCGCTCGACTGCGGCGCCAGCGCCATCAACGAGGAGATGAAGATGGCTGCCGTGCGGGCCATCGCCGCTCTTGCCCGCGAAGAGCCTTCGGACGTCGCCGCACGCGCCTATTCGGGCGAGACGCCGATCTTCGGGCCCGATTTCCTGATCCCCTCGCCCTTCGATCCCAGGCTGATCCTGCGCATCGCGCCGGCCGTCGCCAAGGCGGCCTGCGACACCGGTGTGGCAACGCGGCCGATCACCGACTTCGCCGCCTATATCGACAAGCTCAATCGCTTCGTCTTCCGCTCCGGCCTGGTGATGAAGCCGGTGTTCTCGTCCGCCAAGGCATCGAGCGCCAAGCGCGTCATCTATGCCGATGGCGAGGACGAGCGCGTGCTGCGCGCCGCCCAGGTGGTGCTCGAGGAAGGCATCGCCGAGCCGATTCTGATCGGCCGTCCGCATGTCATCGAGGTCAGGCTGAAGCGCTACGGGCTGCGCATCAAGCCGGGCGTCGATTTCGGCCTGATCAACCCCGAGGACGATCCGCGCTACCGCCACTATGTCGACCTGCTGATCGAACTCGCCGGCCGGCGCGGCGTCACGACGGAGGCCGCGCGCACCATGGTGCGCACCGACAACACGGTGATCGCGGCACTCGCGCTGAAGCGCGGCGACGCCGACGCCATGGTCTGCGGCCTTGAAGGGCGCTTCGAGCGGCATCTGCGCAACGTGACGCTGATCATCGGACCGCGCGCGGGCATCAAGGACTATGACCTGTCGACGCTTTCGATGCTGATCTCGCAGCGCGGCATCATCTTCCTCACCGACACCCACGTCTCCGTCGACCCGACGGCCGAGGAGATCGCCGAGATGACCGTGCTGGCGGCCGAGGAAATCCAGCGCTTCGGCATCGAGCCGAAGGCGGCCCTTCTGTCGCATTCGGATTTCGGTTCGCGCGATTCACCAAGCGCGCTCAAGATGCGTCAG
This sequence comes from Mesorhizobium sp. 131-3-5, assembly GCF_016756575.1. NCBI lineage: Bacteria > Pseudomonadati > Pseudomonadota > Alphaproteobacteria > Hyphomicrobiales > Phyllobacteriaceae > Mesorhizobium > Mesorhizobium sp. 131-3-5. The sequence goes on along the minus strand of NZ_AP023254.1, from coordinate 4,118,183 downwards.
GCGGCGGCGATCCTGGCGCGCATCGCGCCGGAGTTGCAGTGCGACGGCGAAATGCATGCCGATTCCGCGCTGTCCGAGCATCTACGCCAGCGCGTCTATCCGCATTCGCGGCTGAAGGGCGAGGCCAATCTGCTGGTGTTCCCCAACCTCGATTCGGCCAACATCACGCTGACGGCGCTGCGCGCCATGATGGATGCGTTGCATGTCGGCCCGATCCTGCTCGGCACCGACATGCCGGCCCACATACTGACGCCCTCGGTCACGTCGCGCGGTGTGGTCAACATGACTGCGCTGGCGGTGGTCGAGGCCGCGCACAAGGCACAGGCCGTCGCCAATCTGGACTAGGCCGAAGCCGGCTTCAGCTGGCTCGGCCTGGTCTTCCGGGCAGCATCCTCACATGCCGGCGACAAGTTGTTGCAAATGGTGGTGTTGCCGATAGGCAACTTGCGATTGTGGAAATTCGGCCTTGGCTGGAAGCAGATTTCGCAGGAAAGGCCGACCTGATATGGTTGCGCATCTGATCTGACGGCGAGGACGTCATGAAAGGCTTCTTGCTCGCATCCGCATTGCTGTCGTTGATCGGCGGACAAGCTCTGGCCGCGGACGCCATCGGTTCCGAGCCCGCGACCGTCCATGACTGGTCCGGCGTCTATGTCGGCGGGCAGATCGGCTACGGGTTCGGCAGGACCGACGCGGTTTTCAGTTCGCCCAACACGCCAACGTTTCAGGCAAGCCAGGACTACGACATCGACGGATTCCTGGGTGGTGTTCAAGTCGGCTATAACTACCAGATCAATTCCATGGTTCTCGGCGTCGAAGCCGACATTGCCGGCGCGGACATCAAGGGACACTCGGGCGAAATCAATGTCGGCGTCCGCGGCGATACATACGATACCAAGGTGGACTGGTTTGGAACGCTGCGCGCCAGCGCCGGATATGCGTTCGACAACAGCTTGATCTATGGAACCGGCGGCCTTGCTTACGGAAGCGTTGAAAACCGATACCTTGACGGGCCTTTCAATAGCTTTTCGGAAAAGGGCACCAAAACTGGATGGACTCTTGGCGCAGGGTTGGAACAGGCATTTACCGATCATTGGTCGGCGAATGTCGAGTATCTTTATGTCGATCTGCGCGACCAGACCATCGACTACGGCGGCAGCAACACCGAGTTCGATAACAAGTTCAGCACGGTCAAGATCGGCATGAACTACAAGTTCTGACAAGCAGCCGAAATAGACGATTAACCGCGAACGGGGTAGCTTGGCGGGCACGGGCTAGCGGGATTGAGACGGATGACAAGCGGAGGGTCGAAGCGGGCGCATGCTGCCATGCTGCTTGGCCTCCTGCTGTCCGGCGCCACCATCACCGAGTCACACTCCGCCTCGCGGGTCTGCCGTCAATTGGAGGCCGATCTTGCCGCGGCTTCGCGTGGCGGCGGCGGTGGTCCGGCCATGATCCGCAAATACGATGCCGCGATCGACCGGCAGCGTGAACAGATCTCCAAGGCACGCGACCAGGCGGACAATGCAGGTTGCGGGTTTTCGCTGTTTTCCCGCAACATCAATCGATGCGCCGGGCTCAACGCCACCATCGACCGCATGAACGCCAATCTCGACAGTCTCCAGGCCAAGCGTGCGCAACTCGCCGGTGGCGGCGGCTCGCGTCACGACCGTGGCCGCATCCTGGCTGCGCTCGACGCCAATGGCTGCCGCGACGACACGGTTGCTCCGCGCCGCCCGCCGCTGCAGGAAGCCGACCGCGAAGACGGCAACGCCAACCTGTTCGACCAGCTTTTCGGCGGCGACAACCAGCCGAGCGACACGCCTGACCAGCCGGACGATCCCGGCGAGGAACGCAATGTCCACCGCGTCCTGAACCTGCCCGGCGTTCCAGACGCTCCGGGCACCGGCGGCGAGTTCCACACCACCTGCGTGCGCACCTGCGACGGCTATTTCTTCCCGATGTCGAATGCCGCCTCGGTCGGCGATTTCGAGCGCGACCAGAAGAATTGCCAATCGAGCTGCCCCGGCACCGAGATGCAGGTCTTCTATTCGCGCGGCATGGACGACGATTCAGCCTCGATGACGTCATCGGTCACCGGCAGGCCCTACAGCGAGCTTCCGACCGCCTATCTCTACAAGCAGTCCAACATATCGCGGCCGCCGGCCTGCGGCTGCAATGCCGCGCAGAATTTCCAGATCATTGGCGGCAACCCGCCGGCCCCGCATCAGTCGCTGCCGGAAACGGAAGCGGCACCGTTGGTTCCCATGCCGGCCTCCAAGCCCGATCCGGGCACCGACCCGGAAACCCTGGCCAACAGGGACGGCGGGCTCGACCGCGGCGCCATCAAGCGGCTTTCCGCCAAGCCGGTGACGTCGCCGGTATCCGCCTTGCCGCCGGAGCAGCGCAAGGTCAGGGTCGTCGGGCCAACGTTCCTTCCCGACCCATCAGCGGCAATAAATCTGCAAGCTCCGGCCCCGAAGGCAGTCCAGTAAGGGCAAGCCTCAGCGGCATGAACAGCCCCTTGCCCTTGCGCCCTGTCGCTTCCCTGATCTTGCCGGTCCAGTCCTTCCAGACCGCTCCGTTCCAGGGCTCTTCGGGCAGGACTTCGAAGGCCTGTCCGAGGAAGTCACGATCGTCGTCCGAGAATTCCGGTCTGTCCTGCGGCCCCTCGCGCAGGATTCGCCACCAGCCCACCGCATCGGCCAGCCGGTCGAGATTGCCGCGCACCGCCAGCCAGAACGGCTCGGCCTGTTCGCCGGAGATGCCAAGCACCATCAGCCTGTCGCGCGCCTCGTCGAACGGCATATGGTGCATCAGCGCGCGGTTGAGCACGAACAGTTCGTCCGGATCGAACTTGGCCGATGATTTCGAGGTCGCGGCCGGATCGAAACGGCCGGCGAGTTCGGCGAGGTCATGCGCGGCCGCGACATTCTCCGAGGTGCCGACCAGAACGGCGAGCGACGCGACGGCCATAGGCTCGATGCCATCCTCGCGCAGGCTTTCGATGGAGAGTGCCCCGGTGCGCTTAGACAGCCCCTCGCCCGAGACGGTGGTCAAGAGATTGTGGTGGCCGAAGACAGGCGGCTCGGCGTCCAGCGCCTTGAACAGGGCAATCTGCACGCCGGTGTTGGTGACATGGTCGTCGCCGCGGATGACGTGGCTGACACCCATCTCGATGTCGTCGACGACGGACGGCAACGTGTAGAGATAGGTGCCGTCCTCGCGCACCAGCACTGGATCCGAGAGCGAAGCCAGATCGACCGTTTCCTGGCCACGCACCAGATCGTTCCAATGAACCTCGGTGCGTTCGGGCTGCAGCGGGTCGCTGGTAAAATTGGGCAGCAGGAAGCGCCAGTGCGGCCGGCGCCCGTCGGCCTGGTATTCGGCCACCTGCTCCTGCGTCAGCGCCAGGGCCTCGCGGCCATAGACCGGCGGCAGGCCGCGCGTGCGGCGCACCTTGCGCCGAAGATCGAGTTCTTCCGGTGTTTCGTAGCAGGCATAGAGAACGCCCGCTGCCTTCAGCCGCTCGACCGCCGCGTCATAGACCTCGAAGCGCCGCGACTGATATTCGGTAGCATCGGGAAAAACGCCCAGCCAATGCAGGTCGTAGAGGATGGCGTCGGCGAATTCCTGCTTCGAACGGCCAATGTCGGTGTCGTCGAAGCGCTGGATGAAGCGGCCCTTGTTGTTCAGCGCAAACAGCCAATTGAACAGAGCGGTGCGCGCATTGCCGATATGGATGCGGCCGGTCGGTGACGGGGCGAAACGAACGGTAACTGTCATGAGCGGGGCGTACCGGATGCCTTTGTGATTGACAAGATGCGCCCCCGCGCTGGTCGGCACACATAGAACATGATGCGCGCGATGAAAAGACTAGGCCATGCGAAGCGCATGGCCTTATCCGATCAGAACAGCTGGTTGAAAGCGATCAGCGGCCGAAGTCGTCGGAACTGAGGCGGGTCCAGCGGTCGCCCATCAACCCACCGATAAAGATGTCGCCGGAGCGGACCGCTTGCGCGACCTCGGGGATGCGCGAGCGCACCATCGTCCCCCCGGCATAGCGGAAGAAGACATTCTTGTAGCTGAAGAGTTGCGGCATGAACCTGCTCTGCGTCTGCCCGATGATGCCTGCGCAGCCCATATTCCACGCGTCCTTCATCACGCCATCCAGCGTCGCACCCCAGTGAGGTCCAGAGGACTGGAGTTGCAACAGGTTCGCGATGCCGCCGGCCTGCCCGTAGAAAGCGTAGCAACCGAGTATTTTACCAGTCTCGTCGTAGGTCCCACCAAAATGAAGGGGGCCGTCGGCCCGTTTCTCGGCCGCCAGCGCGAGCAGCCGTGGCAGTTCGCCATCCTGCCAGCGCGGCCGAAGCGCGTAATCTGAGATAATGGCCGGCAGCCGCTCCGCAAACTGCGCGGCATCCATCGGCTCGCGATGGACCCGGTGTGACGAGGAATGCTGGACAGGCGGCTCGAACCTTCTTCTCGTAAAAGCGTCGAATGCTCGGGCGCAGGGATCGAGCACGAAGCGCGGCAGACCCGGCCATTTACCGCGCGCCACGGCGGAGGCCACCGCGGCCGGGCGAAAAATGCGGGTCCATCCCAGGCAATGCGCCGGCAGCAACTGATATTTCATCGGGCGCGCGAAGGCCAGGGATACCCGGTTGGCCGAATCGGTGAGGTGCAGATCGAATTCGCCTTGATGCACGGCACGCAGCAATTGCGGCCCGGCCGAACCGTGATCGGTGCCGGTGTCAGCCATGAGCGGACCAATGATTGCGGCATTCAATGTCGCGCCGTTGAGCTCGTAGCGGGCCTTCAGGACACCGAGGAAGCCACCCAGATCTCCCTGCGGGTTGATCTGGACAAGAGCGTTGCTCGCGCCTGGCTGCCCGGCAGGGTCGAGATAGATCTTGCTCATATACTCGGCCACCTCAGCGATCGCACGATCGAGGAGGTGACGTCGCCGACGGCGAAACTTCGTCAGGAAGAGTGCGGCGACCCGCTCGAGATCTTCGGCGGCGAGTGGCCGAACCGAGCCATGGTGAATTGCCAGCACCGGCGGCGCAGCTGCTTTTTCCGCACCAGTATCTTCGGAAGCAAGATGCATAAGTGAAGCCGAAATCCCGCGCTGACCAATCTGATCCCAGGATACGGACTTACGCTACCTGGATTGCTTTTGCGTAAATATATGACAACCAGTGGTAGAAATGGCGTGTCGTGCCCCGGCATCGTAAAAAACGTCTAAACCGCGGGAATGCCGCAAGAGCATGCTGCGCAGGTCACTCCGGCTGACAGCGCCTGATGGAGATGGCCTCCGGCCGATGCCGGAGGCCATCTCGGGTCAAACGACCAGTCCCTTGGTCAGTTCGAGCGCCTGACGCTCGAACAGGCGGCGGTAGATGCCGCCTTTCAGCCGGATCAACTCGTCATGCGAGCCTTCTTCGACAATGTTGCCGCGATCGAAGACCAGCAGCCTGTCGAGCGCCCGCACCGTCGACAGCCGGTGGGCGATGACCAGCGTGGTGCGCCCGACCATCAGCCGCTCCATCGCCTGCTGGATCAGCACCTCCGATTCCGAATCGAGGCTCGACGTCGCCTCGTCCAGGATCAGGATGCGCGCATCGGCCAGGAAGGCGCGCGCGATCGCCACGCGCTGCCGCTCGCCGCCCGACAATTTCACGCCGCGCTCGCCGACCAGCGTGCCATATCCCTTCGGCAGGCTGGTGATGAAGTCATGCGCGCTCGCCAGCTTCGCGGCATGCTCGATCTCCTCCTGGGTCGCGTTCGGCCTGGCATAGGCGATGTTTTCGGCCAGCGAGCGATGGAACAGGATCGGCTCCTGCTGGACGATCGCGATCTGCCCGCGCAGCGACGCCTGCGCCACCTGCGAGATGTCCTGGCCGTCGATCAGGATCTTGCCCGCATTGACGTCATAGAGCCGCTGGATCAGCTTGACGAAGGTCGTCTTGCCCGAACCGGAGTGACCGACGAGCCCGACGCGTTCACCCGGCGCGATATCAACCGAAAAGTCGCGATAGAGCGGCGACCGGTGATTGCCGTAGTGAAAAGTGACCTTGTCGAAGCTGATCGACCCTTGCGTGATCCGGATCGGCCTGGCGCCGGGCCGGTCCTCGATGCTGAGCGGTTCGGACTGGAAATCGACCAGTTCCTCCATGTCGTTGATCGAACGCTGCAAATTGCGGATATGCGTGCCGATATCCCTGAGATAGCCCTGCAGCACGAAGAACGAGGTCAGCACGAAGGCGACGTCGCCGGCGCTCGCCTGCCCCCACGACCACAAGAGCAGCGACAGGCCGATCACAGCGGCGCGAATGACCAGCAGCAGCGCCCCTTGCGTGGTGCCGTTGACGGTGCCGCGCACCCAGGTGCGCCGCGTGCGCGCCCGCCATTTGGCGACAACCCTGGCGAGGCGGCGCTCTTCGCGCTCCTCGGCGCCAAAGCCCTTGACCACGGCGTTGCAGCTGACAGCGTCGGCAAGCGAACCGCCAAGACGCGTGTCCCAGGTATTGGCGAGCCTGGCCGCCGGCGCGACATAGCCAAGCGACAGCATCGCCGTCACCATGATGAACAGCACCGAGCCGGCGGCGACGACCACACCCATCAGCGGCCAGAACCAGCCAAGCAGCAGCGTCGAGCCGACGAGCATGACCACCGACGGCAGCAGCGCGATCAGGATGGTGTCGTTGAGCAGGTCGAGCGCCCAGATGCCGCGCGTCACCTTGCGCACGGTCGAGCCGGCAAACGAGTTGGCGTGCCAGTCGGTGGAAAAGCGCTGGACGCGATGGAAGGCATCGGCGGCGATGTCGGCCATCATCTTCAGCGTCAGTTCGACGATGCCCATGAACGCCAGGTTGCGCAGCACGACGCCCGTCAAGGCAAGCGCCATCAACATCGAAAACGCCGTCATTGCGGCATTCCAGGCAATGGCGTCCGCGCCGGCGCTGCTGGCGACGGCGTCGACCAGCCGGCCGGAATAGAGCGGCGTCAGGACGTCGGCCAGCGTCGACAGCAGGAAACCACCCATGATCAGCGAAAGCCGCCAGGGCTGGCGCCGCCAATGGGTGAGCGTGAAACCAAGAACGCTGCGAAAGGCGCTCGCGCGCAAATCGATCTTGAAACGAGCCATGATGTCATTCGGGCACAAATGCGCCCGATCCCAAGAAGGTCGAAAATTGAAGAAGCCGCGCAAGGGGCCAATGATTGCCCAAAAGCGGAGTGGCATATTTTGGCGTCACGCCCGTAGTCGGGCGGCGACCGGCATCGGCAAAAGCCTGTGCTCAAACCGGCTCCAATGCGAAGGACGGACCTTCGCGGGGCGCCGGATGAGACCTAGGCTTCGCGGCCTCGCATTACCATCTTAAATACTGCCATTCGGACCTCCCGCAAGTGAATCGCGGAGTGGTCCTTATAGAGACGCTCTGATGCATCGCCAAGACGGGCTCTGCCCAAAAGCATATCTGGTCCAACCACTGCGATTATTTTGCAACAACGGTGGCAGAAGCCGTTCGCCGCGCGCCGATCACTGGGGCATGCGGTCCAAGCGCATGTATCGACCGTCGGTCGATGCCTTGAAGCCCAGCTTTTCGTAGACCCCATGCGCATCACCGGTCGACAGGCTCCAGTGCGAGACGTTACCGAGCTCGGGATGATCGATGAGTGCCTGCACCAGCCGCTGGCCGATGCCCTGCCCGCGATTCTGCGGCCAGACGATGATGTCGGCGAGATAGGCGAACACCGTGCGGTCGGTGATTGCCCTGCCGAAACCGACCTGCTTGCCATCGATGTAGGCGGCCGCGCAGAACGAATTGGCGAAGGCCCGGCGATGAAACTCATCGCTGCGTCCAGCCCCCCAATAGCTCGCCATCAACAGGTCGGAGGTCGCACGGAAATCGATCCGCGCGAGGTCAAAGCTGATCTCACAGTCCGGCATGTTGCATCCTCGCGGTACCGTCTATTTCGCCCAACGGACGAACGCTTACCCACGATCCCTGAAACGGTTGGTGATGGGATAGCGGCGGTCGCGGCCGAAATTCTTCCGGGTGATCTTCACACCCGGTGCCGCCTGCCGGCGCTTGTATTCGGCGATGTAGAGCAGGTGTTCGATGCGCGTCACCGTCGCCCGGTCATGGCCGCGCGCGACGATATCGTCGACGCCCATCTCATTCTCGACCAGGCATTCGAGAATGTCGTCCAGCACCGGATAGGGCGGCAGTGAATCCTGGTCGGTCTGGTTCTCGCGCAACTCCGCCGACGGCGCCTTGTCGATGATATTCTTCGGGATGACCTCGCCCGATGGCCCGAGCGCGCCCGGCGGCACATGGCTGTTGCGCCAGCGCGACAGCGCGTAGACCTGCATCTTGTAGAGGTCCTTGATTGGATTGAAGCCGCCGTTCATGTCGCCATAGAGCGTGGCATAGCCGACCGACATCTCGCTCTTGTTGCCTGTCGTGACCACCATCGAGCCGAACTTGTTGGAAATCGCCATCAGGATGGTGCCGCGCGCGCGGCTCTGCAGGTTTTCCTCGGTGATGCCTTCCTTGGTGCCCTCGAAGAGCTGCGTCAGCGCATGCAGGAAACCTTCGACCGGCTCGAAGATCGGCACGATGTCATAGCGGCAGCCGAGCGCGCGGGCGCAATCCTCGGCGTCCTTGAGCGAATCCTTCGAGGTGTAGCGGTAGGGCATCATCACCGCGCGCAGCCGCTCTTCCCCGAGCGCGTCGACGGCAAGGGCCGCGCAGATCGCCGAATCGATGCCGCCGGACAGGCCGAGCACCACATTCTTGAAGCCGTTCTTGTTGACGTAGTCGCGCAGGCCCAGCATGCAGGCGCGATAGTCGGCCTCCTCCCGCTCGGGGATCTTCGACATCGGCCCTTCCGAGCAGACCCAGCCGTCCTCCCCGCGCTTCCACGTGATGACGTCGACCGCTTCCTCGAACTGGCTCATCTGGAAAGCCAATGTCTTGTCGGCGCCGATGGCAAACGACGCGCCGTCGAAGATCAGCTCATCCTGGCCGCCAAGCTGATTGGCATAGGTGATCGGCAGCCCGCATTCGATGACCTGACGGATGACCACCTGGTGGCGGACATCGATCTTGGCGCGATAGTAAGGCGAGCCGTTCGGCACCAGCAGGATTTCCGCCCCGCTTTCCGCCAGCGATTCGCAGATGCCGACATCGCCCCAGATGTCCTCGCAAATCGGAATACCGATGCGCACGCCACGGAAATTGACCGGTCCCTGGATCTCGGGTCCAACCTGGAACACGCGCTTCTCGTCGAACTCGCCATAATTCGGCAGGTCGAGCTTGTAGCGTTCGGCGATGATCTTGCCGGCGTCGGCGACGATGATCGAATTGTGCGTGCCGCTCTTACGCTTCAGCGGCGTGCCGATGATGACGCCGGGGCCGCCATCCGACGTATCGGCGGCAAACTCCTGCGCCGCCTTTTCGCAGGCCTTCAGGAAGGCCGGCTTCAGCACCAGATCCTCCGGGGGATAACCGGCAAGGAAAAGCTCTGTGTAGAGCACGAGATCGGCGCCCTGGCGCGCGGCATCCGCCCTCGCCTCGCGGGCCTTGGCGAGATTGCCGGCGACATCGCCGACGGTCGGGTTGAGCTGGGCGATCGCGATGCGCAGTATGTCGGGCTTCTTGGTCATGCCTGCTGACTTAGCGCGGCAAAATTCGCCTCGCAATGGCGTTCGCTTGGACCAACCCCGGGCCGATTGACATGGTCAATCGTGTCGGACCGATTGACGTGGTCAATCGTGTCGAGACCGTCGATCAGTCGTCGCCCATATATTCGCGCAACGACTGCGGAGAATGGTTCTCGCCGATCGACATCGCCAGGATGCGCGAAATGTGCCGGCGCGGCAGGCCTGTGTCCGCCACCCATTGATTGATCTGGGCCTGGATCTTGTCGAGATCCTTCTTCGAGGTCGGGCTTTCGGCGATGTCGAGGCCGGCGTCACGAAGCGCTGCCGCCATATCGGCCGAGATGACGAAGGCGTCCCAGCCCAGCCAGCGAAGGAAATACTGGCCTGTATTGCCGCCCAGTCGGCTGCCATGCTTGCCGAGATAGGCCATCAGTCCGATCTGGTCGTCGGCAGGCCAATTGGCGAGGAACTCGCCGAAGCCGCCATGCTCCTTCGACACGCGCTCGACGAAGGCAGCGTTGTCGCGGACGGATTTGATTTTCTGCGGGTTGCGCACGATGCGCTGATCGGAAGCCAGATCGTGCCAGAAATCGTCAGGCTGGAACAACAGCCGCTTCGGCTCGAAGCGCAGAAACGACTCTTCGAAACCGGGCCATTTCTGCTCGATGACGCGCCAGACGAAACCGGCGGCAAAGATCCGCTCGGCCATGGTCGAGAGAATGCGATCGTCCGGGATATCGGCGACCGCGGCATTGTCGGGCACTGGCCCGAGCAGCGTTGCAAGCTCCGCTTCGCCGCCCTTGCGTTTTGCCGCGCGCAGGCGAATTTTCTGGAAATCGGCCATGGGTCCCTCGCTGTTGGCTTGAATGTAACACTTCCCGCGAGAGGCGGCAGCCTCTACCTCTATCTCCACCGACGACGGAGACGGCCATGTACAAGACAATCGACGACCTGGCGAACCGCTGGCTCAAGCGACGGCCGGACGGCCTCAGCAAGTTGGAGAGCCGGGTGCTGCTATCGACGCTCGAGCGCACCACGATCTCCAGGGACACCAACAAGGCGGTCGCTTTTCACCAGACCTTTGGCGACCGCCTTGCCGATACGATCGCCCGCATCGGCGGCTCCTGGTCCTTCATCATGGGCTTCATCGCTTTCCTGATTGTCTGGACAGTTGGCAATGTCTGGCTTCTGACGCGCGATGCCTTCGACCCCTACCCGTTCATCTTCCTCAATCTGGTGCTGTCGATGGTCGCCGCCTTGCAGGCGCCGGTGATCATGATGGCGCAGAACCGCCAGACCGAACGCGACCGCATCGACGCCGCCCACGATTACGAGGTCAATCTGAAGGCCGAGATCGAGATCATGGCGCTGCACGAGAAACTCGATGAACTGCGCCACAGCCAGATCATCGGCATGCGCGACGAGATCGTGCGGCTGGCGGAAGCGGTCAAGCGCATCGACGAGAGTCTGGCGCGGCAGCAGTCGGCCCCATGACCGAAGCGATCCATCATTTCATCGAACAATATGGACTGCTTGCCGTCTTTCTCGGCTGCGTCGCCGAAGGGGAAAGTGCTGCCATCCTCGGCGGTTTCTTCGCCCACCAGAATGTTTTCGTGCTGTGGCATGCCATTGTCGCGGCAGCGCTCGGCGCCTTCGCCGGCGACACCTGCTTCTTCATCCTGGGCAGAAGTTTCGCCGACAACCGCCATGTCGTCAGGTTGCGCAGGCGGCCGGGCTTCCGCCGCGCCTACCGTCTGCTCAACACCCATCCCAACATCTTCGTGCTGTCGAATCGCTATGTCTACGGCATGCGCCTGGTCGGTGGCATCGCGGCCGGCCTGTCGACCATAGCAGCACCCCGCTTCGTCATTCTCAACGCCATCTCATCGACGATCTGGGCGGTGCTGTTCAGTACGATCGGCTATGTCTTCGGGCTCGGCGCCGAGCATTTCGTTGGCCAGGCGCTGATGCGCCACGAGCGGCTGTTCATCGGGCTCGGCATTGGCCTCACCGTGGCCGTGCTGGCCTGGCTTGTCGCCCGCCACATCGCCAAGCGGGAACGTCGCCGGGAGCAGTGATGCCGCCGGCCTCACTCGGAAGGTCAGATCGGAAAGCCGGTGAGCCGCTCGATGAGCGCAATGCCCCAGACGCCGGCGACGATGACCACCGAGATCAGCACCGCCAGCGAGCCGCAATCCTTGGCCAGTTGGATGTCGACATTGAACTCCCGGCTGAAGGCATCGCAGGCCGCCTCGATGCCGGTGTTCAGCACCTCGACCATGATCAGCAACAGCACCGCCCCGATCAGCAGGGCATAACCGCGCCAGGAGACCGAAACGAACCACGCCGCCGGCAGGGCGAGCACCAGCAGCATCAGTTCCTGCTGGAAAGCCTTCTCGCTGGCGGCCAGCTTGCGAAACGCCCGCACCGAATTGAAAAAAGCGTCGATCAGCCGCTGCATGCCCAAACCTCATTCCGAGTTATCGGCACGAGATAAAGCAACGGCCCGATCAAGGGAATAAGGCGTCTCGTCCAAAATTCATCCAGCGACCGCTATCGAAGGCGTCGACTTTTCAAACTGCGGCAGCCCGTCGTCGATCGAATAATAGTCGCCCTTGTCACCAACAAAGATATGACAGTCGCCCTTGAGACCTGTCGGCTTGTCGAACGCTCCCGCCATGACCGAAATATAGTCTTGAGCCCTTGGCTTCCAGAAAAGCACGGACCCGCATGTCCTGCAGAAGCCGCGCCCGGCGAAAGCGGACGCTTCATACCATGTGATGCTTTCCGTGCCTTCGATAACGATGTCGGCGTCGGCGACGTTGGTCGCGGCATAGAAATGCCCGCTTTGCTTCCTGCATTGCGAGCAATGACAGTAGACGACGCCGCGCAATGCTCCCCTTGTCCGGAAGCGGACCGCGCCGCACAGGCATGATCCCTGGTGACTGTCACTCATTTCGGCACTCCCTGGAGAAACCTCGCCCAACATCGTTGCCAGGATTCCAGCTTTGCGGTGGTTGCGCGCAAGCAAATGCGACATCGATTGGCATGACGGATTCGAAATTCAGTTTCATTTCCATCAGCACAACGCCCGGATTTCGAAGTCAAAGCCTTCAAAACTGGGCTCTGTCCCGCGATGGTGGTACAAAATTTATGCTTCTACAGCCACAGGTAGCGAAAAACCTGTGGAAGTCGTGCGGATTAAGGAAACTTTAGCGCCACCGCATCTATGGTCACGCCAAGCGAAGATGGCGGGTGGGGACGCGTCTCTTCGCAAGATGTTCTGGACGATCAGGTCGCGCTCCCCAGGTCGGCGATCAATGGAACCCGCAAATTCCGCGCCGGGATCCGAGGGGAAGAGTGGATCAGACATGCAGCCGGCAGCCGCCACAACCGAACGAAGCACCGACATCGCAGCCACGGTTGTTGCCACCATGCGCCAGCTTGGCGTCCTCGGCCTGCCGCGCAACTACGAAATCTTCTACGAGGCATTGAGCGGCACCAACCGCGAACTCAGTCTCGCCGTCGTGTCGCTGAGCAGCCGGCCGACGCAGGACGAACTGGATCAGATCGGACGCGCCTTCTTTGCCCAGAACCACGGCCCCGGCATCGTCGAGCATGCGCGGGACGTCATCGCCCGGGAACTCGAGGAGGTCGCGGCGCTTTTGCGGAGCGAACGCAGCCACATCGAAAAATACGGCAGGATCCTCGACGAGACATCGAATGGCCTGAGTGGCCGCAGCCTGCTCTCGCAGGATCTTCTGCAAAAAATCGCCAACGCCATGGCCGTTGCCACCAATTCGACGATCGATCACGGCAAGCAGATCGCTTCGACGCTTAGCGACAAGACGGCCGAACTCGAAAGCGTCAAGTCGAAGCTCGAGGAATACAAGCGGCTGGCCGATACGGATCCGTTGACCCAAATCTGGAACCGCCGCGCCTTCGACAAGGAAATCACCCGGATCTACACCAGCAACAAGGGCATCCTGTTCAACGCCTTGATCCTTGCCGACATCGATCGGTTCAAGGACATCAATGACCGCTACGGCCATCCTGTCGGCGACAAGATCATCCAGATCATCGCCGAGATTTTCCAGACCAGCATTCGCGGCGACATGTTCGTCGCCCGCACCGGCGGCGAGGAGTTTGCGCTGATCGTCGAGGGTGCCAGCGAAGACGCCACCTACGAGATCGCCGAGCGCATTCGCGCCCTGATCGAGCAGACGCCGTTCACCAGCAGCCAGACCGGCATGAATTACGGCACGGTGACCGTCTCGATGGGCATCTGCATGGCATCCGAGGCCGAAGGCCCGGAGGACCTCTACACCAAGGCCGACCGGGCGCTCTACCGTTCGAAAGTGAGCGGCCGCAACCGCGTCACCAAACATTCGACGATGGCCGGCCGCGCCGGCAAGAGCTGGCTGCTCTACAAGAAGGACTGACGCCAGTCGCCGTCGACAGGCAATGCGGGCCTCTTTCCAATTGGATGGCGATGCCCGGCCGGCTCAATCAGACATAGACGAATTCAGAGATAGGCGAAGCCGGCCGCGATCACACCCAGGGCGCCCAGCGCCAGCGAGCCGATCCACGGCCAGCGCTTGCCACGGGTGATGATGGAGAGCGTCGCGACGGCGATCGAGATGTGCAGCAGCGTCACCGCCAGCGTCAGGACATGATGACGGCGTTCGCGCACGTCGCTATCGCGCAGCTTTTCGTCGACCTGCTTTTCAAATTCGGTCGCCTTGGCCTGGATCTCTGCACCATCGGCTTCATTGCGCTTCGCGGCGGCCTGAAATTGGTCGGTTCCTGGGCCACCCGTCGCCGCCGCGATCTCATAGCTGTTCTTCTTGATGCTCTTTGCCTGGAAGAAACTCCACTGATCGCTGGCCTTGTTCTGGAGATAGGCCGCCTCGCTCTTGTCGTTTATCGCCTCCGCGGTTTCGAGCGACTCGAAGCTGCCGACCGTCGCGGCGAGAACCGCCAACACCGCTATTGTGACGGAGACCGTGGTCAGAAAGGGATTGCCCTCATGCGCGGCATGTTCGGCGTTCTCGAGGTGCTCCTGGGTAGCGTCTTCCATTGCCATTCGTCGAATCCTGGCCAGCGATGATTGGGTCGACGGCGAACCTTCACCTCAATCTTGTTTTGCACAGGTCGCGTCAGCATAAATTTTCGTAAGGTTTGACGCGACGACCGCCTGGACAACATCGTCCCGGAACAAGAAAAGGCGCCGGATTTCTCAGGCGCCTTCGCATGTTGGTCGTTTGGGATCGGCAGGATCAGCCGTTGACGGCCTGCTTGTGCTGCACCGGATGGCTTTTCTTCAGGAGATCCGACACCAGGAAGGCCAGCTCGATCGCCTGATCGGCATTGAGGCGCGGGTCGCAATGCGTGTGGTAGCGGTCCTGCAATTCCTCGGCCGTGATGGCGCGCGCACCACCCGTGCATTCGGTGACGTTCTTGCCGGTCATCTCGACATGGATGCCGCCCGGATGCGTGCCTTCGGCGCGGTGCACCTCGAAGAAGGTCTGCACCTCCTTCAGGATGCGGTCGAACGGCCGCGTCTTGTAACCGGCGGCTTCGATCGTGTTGCCATGCATCGGGTCCGACGACCAGACCACGCTGCGGCCTTCCTTCTGCACCGCCCGCACCAGCTTCGGCAGATGGTCGGCGACCTTGTCGGAGCCGAAGCGGGCGATCAGCGTCAGCCGGCCGGGCTCGTTCTCGGGGTTGAGCAGGTCGATCAGCTCCAGCAAGCCGTCAGCGGTCAGCGACGGGCCGCATTTCAGGCCGAGCGGGTTCTTGATGCCGCGGCAATACTCGACATGGGCATGATCGGGCTGACGTGTGCGGTCGCCGATCCAGATCATGTGGCCTGACGTGGCATACCAGTCGCCGGAGGTCGAATCGACGCGGGTCAGAGCTTCCTCATAGCCAAGCAGCAGCGCTTCATGGCTGGTGTAGAAATCGGTCTCGCGCAGCGCGTAATTGGTCTCCGAGGTGATGCCGACGGCCTTCATGAAGTCCATCGTCTCGGTGATGCGGTTGGCGAGCGACTCGTACTTTTCGCCCTGCGGGCTGTCGGCGACGAAGCCGAGCATCCAGCGATGCACGTTCTCCAGGCTGGCATAACCGCCCTGGGCGAAGGCGCGCAGAAGGTTGAGCGTCGCCGCCGACTGGCGGTACGCCATTTCCTGGCGGGCAGGATCGGGAATACGGGACTTGGCGTCGAATTCGATGCCGTTGATGATGTCGCCGCGATAGCTCGGCAGCGTCACCTCGCCCTTGGTCTCATTGTCGGACGAACGCGGCTTGGCGAACTGGCCGGCAACGCGACCGACCTTCACCACGGGCTGTGCGCCGGCGAAGGTCAAGACGACCGACATCTGCAGGAAGACCCGGAAGAAGTCGCGGATGTTGTCGGCGCCGTGTTCGGCAAAGCTTTCGGCGCAATCGCCGCCCTGGAGCAGGAACGCCTCACCGGCAGCGACCGCCGCGAGTTGCTTCGTCAGCTTGCGCGCCTCACCGGCAAAGACCAGCGGCGGAAAGGTGGCGAGCTGAGCTTCGGTGTTCTTCAGCGCGGCAAGGTCCGGATAGGCAGGAACCTGCTTGATCGGCTTTGCTCTCCACGAATTCGGCGACCATTTCGTCATCGCTGCACCCAACACTCTTTCCGGCGAGCACCCTCGCCCGCCTTTTCCGCCCCTATATGGGTTGGCGGCTCCATACACGAAGCCGATTTCCTATTCTAGACCGGAATTTCAGCACTGGCGAATGGGTCGGGTGGGCTACACAGCCTTCTCAACAAGGCGCGCCAGTTGCGTCATGACCACCGCCGAGCCCGCCAGCCGCTTCTCGGCGGTCGGCCAATCGCGGGTGAAGACGACGCTGTGGTCGGGGCGGATCTTGGCCAGCGAACCCTGCTCGCCGATGAACTTGACCAGGCCGACCGGGTTGGAGAACTCGCGCTTGCGGAAATGAATGACGACGCCCTTCGGGCCCGCATCGAGCTTCTCGACATTGGCTTTGCGGCAGAGCGCCTTGATGAAGACGATCTTCAAGAGATGCTTCACCTCGTCCGGCAGCGGGCCGAAACGGTCGATCAGTTCGGCGCCGAAAGCGTCGATCTCCTCGGTGTTTTCGAGGTCGCCGAGGCGGCGGTAAAGCGCCAGCCTGAGCTGCAGGTCCGGCACATAGCTTTCCGGGATCATCACCGCCGTGCCGACGGCGATCTGCGGCGACCAGCCGCCATCCTGGACCTCGCCGGAATCCTTCACCTCGGCTACGGCCTCTTCCAGCATCTGCTGGTAGAGCTCGAAGCCGACCTCCTTGATATGGCCGGACTGCTCTTCGCCCAAGAGATTACCGGCGCCCCTTATATCGAGATCGTGGCTGGCGAGCTGGAAGCCGGCGCCCAGCGTGTCGAGCGACTGCAGCACTTTCAGCCGGCGCTCGGCCGTGTCAGTCAGTTTGCGGTTGGCCGGCAGCGTGAACAGCGCGTAGGCGCGCACCTTGGAGCGGCCGACGCGGCCGCGCAACTGATAGAGCTGCGAGAGGCCGAACATGTCGGCGCGATGGATGATCAGCGTGTTGGCGGTCGGGATGTCGAGGCCGGATTCGACGATGGTGGTCGACAGAAGCACATCGTATTGCCCGTCGTAGAAGGCATTCATGATGTCGTCGAGTTCGCCTGGCGGCATCTGGCCGTGGGCCACAGCCACTTTCAGTTCGGGCACCGATTCTTTCAGGAAATCATGGATTTCCGAGAGATCGCTGATGCGCGGGACGACATAGAAGGAGTGTCCGCCACGATAACGCTCGCGAAGCAGCGTCTCGCGAATGACCAACGGATCGAAGGGCGAGATGAAGGTGCGCACCGCCATGCGGTCGACCGGCGGCGTGGCGATCAGCGACAGTTCGCGCACGCCCGTCAGCGCCAGTTGCAGCGTACGCGGGATCGGCGTCGCCGACAGCGTCAGCACATGGACATCGGTCTTCAGATCCTTCAGCCGTTCCTTGTGCTTGACGCCAAAGTGCTGCTCCTCGTCGATGATCAGCAGGCCGAGATTCTTGAACGAGATCGAGGAGCCGAGCAGCGCATGGGTGCCGACAACGATGTCGACCTGGCCCTCGGCCAGAGCCTTCTTCGTCTCCGCCAGTTCCTTGGCACCGACCAGCCGCGAGGCCTGCGCGACGCGGACGGGAAGGCCCGAGAAGCGCTGGGAAAAGGTCTTGAAATGCTGGCGTGACAACAGCGTCGTCGGCACCACGACCGCGACCTGGAACCCTTCCATCGCCGCGATGAAGGCGGCGCGCAGTGCCACTTCGGTCTTGCCGAAGCCGACATCGCCGCAGATCAGCCGGTCCATCGGCTTGCCGGCGCCGAGGTCATCCCTGACCGAGTCGATGGCCGTCTGCTGGTCGTCGGTTTCCTCATAGGGGAAACGCGCGGCGAATTCGTCATAGAGACCTTCGGCCGGCACCAGCGCCGGCGCGGCGCGCATCTGCCGCTCGGCGGCGATACGGATCAGCTGCCCGGCCATGTCGAGCAGGCGCCGCTTCAGCTTGGCCTTGCGCGACTGCCAAGCGCCGCCACCCAGCTTGTCCAGCGTCGCCTCGGCGGAGTCGGAGCCATAACGCGACAGAAGCTCGATGTTTTCGACCGGCAGGAACAGCCGGTCATCGCCGGCATAGTGGATTTCCAGGCAGTCATGCGGCGCGCCGACCGCCTCGATGGTGCGCAGGCCGATGAAGCGGCCAATGCCATGGTCAGTGTGGACGACGATATCGCCGGCCGACAGCGCAGAGGCCTCCGCGATGAAGTCGGAGGCGCGCTTCTTGCGCTTAGAACGCCGGATCAGCCGGTCGCCCAAAATATCCTGTTCGGCGACGACGACCAGTTTTTCGGTCTCGAAGCCGGATTCAAGCGGCAGCACGGCCAATGCCGCCTGCCCCGGCTCGAGCTGTTCGGCTTGCGCCAGCGTCTCGACCTGCTTGAGATTGCCCAGATGATGCTCGGTGAGGATCTGGCCAAGCCGGTCGAGCGAACCCTCTGTCCAGCCGGCGATGACAATACGCCGACGTGCCGCGCGCTCGTCGGCGATATGCCTGACGACGACATCGAAGACGTTGATATTTGGATCGGCGCGCTCCTCGACGAAGCTGCGGCCATGGCGCGAGCCGGCGTGATAGACCTTTTTCGCGCCGGCATCGGGCGCGTCGAAGGGCGTGAAGTCGATCGCTTCGCGTGGACCGAGCGAGGCGATCAGGTTCTCCGGCGAGAGGTAGAGCAGATCCGGCGCCACCGGCTTGTAGGGCACGGCATCCTTCAGCGCAGCATCGGCCTGCTTTTTGCGCGCTTCATAGTGATCGAGGATCAGTGTGTGGCGCTCGGCCAGCGCCTCATGCGCCAGATGGTCGAAAACCACAGGCGTATCCGGCAGATAGTCGAACACCGTCTCCAGCCGCTCATAGAAGAACGGCAGCCAATGCTCCATGCCGGCGAACCGCCTGCCCTCACTGACTGCCGTGTAGAGCGCGTCGTCGCGCTGCGGCGCGCCGAACGCTTCGATATAGGAGCGGCGGAAGCGGCTGATGGTTTCAGGCGTCAGCGCCACTTCGCTCATCGCCTGCAGCGCCATCGACTTGCGCTGGCCGGTGGTGCGCTGGGTGGCGGCATCGAAGACGCGGATCGATTCCAGCGTGTCGCCGAAGAAATCGAGCCTGAGCGCCTCGGTCCAGCCGGGCGCGAAAAGGTCGAGAATGCCGCCGCGCACCGCGAACTCGCCGATGCCGCGAACTGTCGGCACCCGCTCGAAGCCGGACGTTTCCAGCCGCGCAATCAGCGCGTTCATGTCGATCTGGTTGCCGGGCCTGGCATGAAAGGTCTGTGCCTCGACCAGATCAGCCGGCGGAATGCGCTGCAGCAGCGCATTGGCGGTGGTGAGGATGACGGCGCGATGCGGCTTCTTCGCCAGCGCGATCATGGCCGTCAGCGCGTCGAGGCGCTTGGCGGCGGCATCCGAGCCGGGCGAGACGCGATCGTAGGGCAGACAGTCCCAGGCCGGCAGTTCCAGCACCGGCAGTCCGGGCGCGGCAAAGGCCAGTGCCTCGATGATAACAGGCAGGCGCTGGCCGTCGCGCGCCACGAACAGCACCGGCTTGTGGGGCGCGATCTCGAATGCGGCCTGCACCAGTGCAAACGCCTCGTATCCATCGGCGACACCATCGACGATGAACTGGCCGGCACGGCCTTTCGGCAGACCAATGGTGGGAATGAGGCTCATCAAATCACGGTCTTTGTTTGTCGCAATTCCTGTGGGGAAAACCGCTTCGCACTTTTCCTGGAATTGCTTTTGTTCAGAAAGTCATGGTCCGGCGGGACGCCAGGATCTTTTGCAGGACAGGACAATCGATATCCGCCGGGATCGGGCGTTCACCGGTGATCAGCGGCAGGAATTCGGTGTCGGAAATGTCGAGGAGCCTCTCATATTGTTCGATTTCCTCAGCCGTCAAGGCGCCGATCTCGGCGTCGGCGAAGGTGCCGAGAATGAGATCCATCTCGCGCATGCCGCGGTGCCACGAGCGGAACAACAGCTTGCGGCGGTGGGCGTCCAGCCCCTCGCTTGATCGTTTCGTTCCGGTCATTGTGGCGCATCCTCACTTGCTGCGGCGCATATAGCGTGGATAGAAGGGGCTGTCAGCCTTGCGCTGTGGCCGTCGCGACATAAGCTGACATCATGCGTCCTTCCATCCTCGATCCGCTGTTTGTTCCGATCACTTCGCTTGCCGGCGTCGGACCCAAGGTCGGCGCGCTGATCGAGAAGGTCGTCACGGCGGATCTTGGTGATCGAGCGGCCCGCGCGGGCGACCTTCTGTTTGTGCTGCCGCACACCGTCATCGACCGCCGCAGCCGGCCGGGCATCGCCGGTTCCGCGGAAGGCCAGATCGTGACCCTCGACGTGCGCATCGACCGTCACCAGCCGCCGCAGCGCGGCAACCGGTCGGTGCCTTACAGGGTCTTTGCCCATGACGATACCGGCGAGATCGGCCTGACCTTCTTTCATGCGCACGCCGCCTATCTCGAAAAGGCAATGCCCGTGGGCGAGCATGTCGTGGTCTCGGGCCGCATGGAATGGTTCAACGGCCGTCCGACCATGGTCCACCCCGACCATATCGCGCTGGCCAGCGAAGCAGAGAACCTGCCGCTGGTCGAACCGGTCTACCCGCTCACCGCAGGGCTCTCGGGCAAGGTGCTGCGCCGCGCGATCGGCCAGGCGCTGGCGCGCCTGCCCGAATTTCCGGAGTGGCAGGACGGCGCCTTCATGCGCCGGCACACCTTTCCCACCTTTGCCGACGCGCTTACCCGCATCCACAATCCGGCCGATCCCATCGACGTTTCCATCGACGGCGCGGCCTGGCGGCGTCTTGCCTATGACGAGTTGCTGGCGGGCCAGGTCTCGCTGGCGCTGGTGCGGGCAAAGATCCGCCGCCTGTCCGGCCGCCCCCTGGTCGGCGACGGCCGCATCGTCGAGAAACTGCGCGCAGCCCTTCCCTATTCGCTGACCGCAAGCCAGGAATTCGCGCTGGCCGAAATCAATGCCGACCTTGCCGACCCCGAGCGCATGCTGCGGCTGCTGCAGGGCGATGTCGGCTCAGGCAAGACGGTGGTCGCGCTGCTTGCCATGGCGCGCGCCGTCGAGGCCGGCGGCCAAGCGGCACTGATGGCACCGACCGAAATCCTGGCGCGCCAACATCTGGCGACGATCGCGCCGCTCGCCGCCCGAGTCGGGCTGCGCATCGCCATACTCACCGGCCGCGAAAAGGGCCGCGAACGCACCGAAACACTGGCCGGCCTGGCAAGCGGCGAGATCGACATCGTCGTCGGCACCCACGCGCTGTTCCAGGAGACGGTTACCTTCCACGATCTGGTGCTGGCCGTCATCGACGAGCAGCATCGTTTCGGCGTCCATCAGCGGCTTGCCATCACCGCCAAGGGCGATGCGCCCGACATGCTGGTGATGACGGCCACCCCGATCCCGCGCACGCTGGTGCTGACCGCCTTCGGCGACATGGATGTCTCCAAGCTGACGGAAAAGCCGGCCGGTCGCCAGCCGATCCGCACCGTCACGCTGCCGCTGGAACGGCTCGACGAACTGGTCACCCGCATGCAGGATGCCGTCGCCGGCGGCCAGAAAATCTACTGGATCTGCCCGCTGGTCGAGGAGTCCGAAGAGATCAAGCTGATGTCGGCCGAGGATCGCTTTGCCTCGCTGAAACCGCTGTTCGGCGACCGCATCGGCCTTGTCCACGGCCGCATGAAGGGCGCCGAGAAAGACGAGGCGATGCGCGCCTTCAAGGAGGGCGAAACCCGCATCCTGATCGCCACCACGGTCATCGAGGTCGGCGTCGACGTGCCCGACGCTACCGTCATGGTCATCGAACATGCCGAGCGTTTCGGCCTTGCACAGCTGCACCAGCTACGCGGACGGGTCGGGCGCGGCGACAAGCCCTCCTCTTGCGTGCTGCTCTACAAGGATCCGCTCGGCGAGACCGCAAAACGCCGGCTGTCGGTGATGCGCGAGACCGAGGACGGCTTCTTGATCGCCGAGGAAGACCTGAAATTGCGCGGCGAAGGCGAGCTGTTGGGCACCCGCCAGTCCGGCACACCGGGGTTCCAGGTGGCGCGCATCGAGGCGCATGCCGATCTCCTGGAGGCAGCCCGCGACGATGCAAGGCTTATCCTGTCACGCGACCCGGAATTGCAATCCGACCGCGGCGAGGCGCTGCGCCTGCTGCTCTATTTGTTCGGCCGCGACGAGGCCGTGCGGCTCTTGCGCGCCGGATGAGGCCCCAGCGGCGGATTGGCGACCGTTCCGTTGATCGGCTCGCCATTCAGCGTCACCATCTTGCTTTTCACCTCCGGCGCCACCAGCCCGGCCGAGACAATCAGCTTGGCGCCGTCCTCGATCGTCATGTCGAGCAGCACGATGTCCGACTTCAGCACATACATCAGGAACCCGGTCGTCGGGTTCGGCGTGCAGGGCATGAACACGGCGATCAGCGGGTCGCCTTCCTGGTCAAGTTTCTCGTTGATCTCGGTTTCCTTCTCGCTGGCGACGAAGACCAGCGACCACACGCCCTTGCGCGGATATTCGACCAGCCCGACCTGGCGGAACATGTCGCCCTTGTTCGACAGCACGGTCTCGAAGATCTGCTTCAGCGAGCCATAGATGCCGCGCACCAGCGGCATGCGGCCAAGCAGGCGCTCGCCGAAACCGACAATGGCGCGGCCGACGATGTTGGCGGTGAGGAAACCGATCAGCGTGATCAGGATCAGCGCGACGATCAGCCCGAACCCCGGAACAGGGAACGGCAGATAGGTGTCGGGACTGTAACGCGCCGGAATATAGGGCTTCACCCAGGAATCGACCCAGCCGATGAACGACCAGGCGATATAGGCGGTGATGGCCAGCGGCGCGCAGACGACGAAGCCCGTGAGGAAATAGTTCCTCAGCCGGGTCATGCCGGAGGTCTTGGGAGCATCGGACATGGTTCACCGGGCGCGGGTTGCAGCGCAACATTAGTGAACCGGGACGCCGTTTGGAACTGCGAAGTTTTTAAAGAGCGCCTGTTAAGGCCCCTACTCCACCGTCACGGATTTCGCCAGATTTCGGGGCTGGTCGACGTCGGTGCCCATGAACACGGCGGCGAAATAGGCCAGCATCTGGATCGGCAGCGCATAGATGATCGGCGAGATGATTTCGGGT
The DNA here is from genome assembly GCF_016756575.1 of Mesorhizobium sp. 131-3-5. Lineage (NCBI taxonomy): Bacteria > Pseudomonadati > Pseudomonadota > Alphaproteobacteria > Hyphomicrobiales > Phyllobacteriaceae > Mesorhizobium > Mesorhizobium sp. 131-3-5. The sequence goes on along the minus strand of NZ_AP023254.1, from coordinate 4,094,738 downwards.
ACGTCGGGCAGGATGATGGTTTCCATCGTCTTGACGCTCACCTGCGCCGCCCCTTTGCTGTCGGTGATCAGGATGATCTTGCCGCCGCGCGCCGCCACTTCCTGCATGTTCGACACGGTCTTTTCGAAAATGCGGTCATGCGGCGCAATGACGATGACCGGCATGTTCTCGTCGATCAGCGCGATCGGCCCATGCTTCAATTCGCCCGCCGCATAGCCTTCGGCATGGATGTAGGAGATTTCCTTGAGTTTCAGCGCGCCTTCCATGGCCAGCGGGAAATTGGTGTCGCGGCCGAGATAGAGCACGTCCTTGTAGCGTGACAGTTCGCGCGCGATCCGCTCGATCTGCTCTTCGAGCTTGAGCACCTGGTTGGCATAGCGCGGCGCTTCCGAAAGCGCGCGCACCAGGGTCTTTTCCTGCTCCTTCGAAATCACCCCGCGCGCCACGCCGGCGCGCACCGCAAGCGAGGCCAGCACCGACAGCTGGCAGGTGAAAGCCTTGGTCGAGGCGACGCCGATCTCGGGGCCGGCCAGTGTCGGCAGCACGACGTCGGATTCGCGCGCCATGGTCGATTCGCGCACATTGACGACGGCGCCGATCTTCATGCCGGCCTTGCGGCAATAACGCAGCGAGGCCAGCGTGTCGGCGGTCTCGCCCGATTGCGAGATGAAGAAGGCGGCGTCATTGGCCGACAGCGGCATCTCGCGGTAGCGGAACTCCGAGGCGACATCGATGTCGACCGGCAGCCGCGCATAGCGCTCGAACCAGTATTTGCCGATAAGGCCGGCGAGATAGGCGGTGCCGCAGGCCGAAATCGCCAGCCGGCCGATCTTGGCGAAGTCGAACGGCAGGTCGAGCGGCTTGGAGACGCCGGAGACGAAGTCGACATAATGCGCCAGCGTGTGCGAGATCACCTCGGGCTGTTCATGGATTTCCTTCTCCATGAAATGCCGGCGGTTGCCCTTGTCGACCATGAAGGAGGTCGACAGCGACTGCTGGCGCTTGCGCTCGACTTGTCTGCCGTCGATGTCGAAGATGGCGACGCTGTCGCGGCGCACCACCGCCCAGTCGCCGTCCTCGAGATAGGTGATCGAATTGGTGAATGGCGCCAGCGCAATGGCATCGGAGCCCAGGAACATCTCGCCGTCGCCATGGCCGACGGCCAGCGGCGGGCCGTTGCGGGCGCCGACGATCAGGTCCTCATCGCCCTTGAACATGATGGCCAGCGCAAAGGCGCCTTCCAGCCGCTTCAGCGCCTGGTGCGCCGCCTCGACCGGCTTCAGCCCCTTGGCCAGCTCGCGCGCCACCAGATGCGCCACGACCTCGGTGTCGGTCTGCGAGGAGAAGGAATAGCCATCGCGGACCAGTTCGTCGCGCAGCTCGGCAAAGTTCTCGATGATGCCGTTGTGGACGATGGCGACGCCGTCGGAAAAATGCGGATGCGCATTGGTCTCGTTGGGCACGCCATGGGTGGCCCAGCGTGTGTGACCGATGCCGATCGTGCCGTCGAGCGGCTCCTCCTTGAGCCGGCGTTCGAGGTTGATCAGCTTGCCTTCGGCGCGGCGGCGGGCGAGCTTGCCATGTTCGATAGTGGCCACACCGGCCGAGTCATAGCCGCGATATTCCAGCCGCTTCAGCGCATCGACGATGAGCGGCGCAACCTGCGAATGGCCGACGATTCCAACGATACCGCACATGCAGACAGCCCCCGATTCCCCGTGGAAAACCAGCGCTATTTAGGGATGGCCGGCCTACCGCGAAAGTCACATTGCATTTCGTCCGGTGTAACGGACGTTTCTCCACGCATGCACCATGCCAGACCGCTCTTGCAATCCGGTTACTGCAATTGGTCGGTTTTTCGATTGCTTCGGCGGAAGTAAAGCCGCCGGCTGACCGCTAGACTAGTGATCGGCGCCAGCCGCCTTCTTCTTCGCCGCCGCGGCCGAGGCAAAGCGCTCGCGCAATTCCTTGCCCTTTCCGGGGATCGTCTTCTGGCGGGCGCGGCCGAAGGCCAGCGCGTCGTCGGGCACGCTTTCGGTGATGACGCTGCCCGAGGCAATGTAGCCGCCCTTGCCGATCGAAACAGGCGCCACCAGCGAGGAGTTCGAGCCGACGAAGGCGCCCTCGCCGATATCGGTGAAGAATTTCGAATAGCCGTCATAATTGCAGGTAATGGTGCCGGCGCCGATATTGGCGCCCGCGCCGACGCGGGCATCGCCGATATAGGTCAGATGGTTGACCTTGGCGCCCTCCTCGATGACAGCCTGCTTGACCTCGCAGAAATTGCCGACCTTGGCTTTGTTCCGAAGATCGGCTCCCGGCCGCAACCGCGCGAACGGACCGACATCGCAGTTCGCGGCAATGGTTGCGCCTTCGATATGGCTGAAGGCATGGATCTTGGCGCCGCCGGCGATCTTCACGCCCGGGCCGAACCAGACATTCGGCTCGACGATGGTGTCGGCGCCGATCTCGGTGTCGTGCGAGAAATACACGGTCTCCGGCGCGATCAGCGTCACGCCCGACAGCATCGCCTCCTGACGGCGGCGCGCCTGCCAGATGCCTTCGGCCTGGGCCAGTTCGGCGCGGTTGTTGATGCCGAGCGCATTCTCGAAACTGGCCTCGGTGGCGACGACATCAAGGCCCTGCGCACCGGCGATCTCGACGATGTCGGTGAGATAATATTCGCCCTTGGCGTTCTTGTTGCCTACCGCGTCGAGCAGTTTCAGCGCATGGGCGCCGGCCACCGCCATCATGCCGGCATTGCAAAAACCGATCTTCTTTTCCGCCTCGGAACAGTCCTTTTCCTCGCGGATGGCAATCAGTTTGCCACCTTTTTCGACCAGCCGGCCGTAGCCGTTTGGAAGAGGCGGACGGAAGCCGATCACCGCGACGGCCGCGCCTTCGGCGAGTTTCAGCCGCGCCAAGTTCAGCGCTTCCGCATCGATCAGCGGCGTGTCGCCGAACATCACCAGGATGTCGTCATAACCCCTTGATATCGCTTCACGTGCGGCAAGAACAGCATGCGCCGTACCCAAGCGCTCTTCCTGCACGAAGGTTTCGGCCTTGGGCGAGAACTTCGCCACCGCCTTGCGCATCTCTTCCGCACCATGGCCGATGACGATCGCATCGCTACTGGCACCTGCGGCGTCGGCCGCCTTGACCACATGGGCAACCATCGGCAGGCCTGCGATCTGGTGCAGCACCTTCGGCAGCGCGCTCTTCATGCGCGTGCCTTCGCCGGCGGCGAGAATGACGGACAGGCAGGATCTCTGGCTCATAGGCGAACAACCATAGGAAAAGGGTTGGGAATCAACACAGGATAGCAGTGGCGCCATGCTGCACCAATGCGGTTAAATTCCGGTGAGATGACGGAGCCGCCGACTCTTAATCAGCTAGTCCACAGCTCGATCCTAACAGCAATAGCGGCATTGGCGATCTACCCCAGCCGGCCCAGCACCGGGAAATTCTCCAGCAGCCAGTAGGACACGGTCTGCACGCCGCCGGTGAGGAAAAACACGCCGGCGACCACCAGCAGCGCGCCGATCGCCTTTTCGACGCGGCCGAGATGGACGCGGAATTTGCCGAGGAAGCGCATGAAGGCGCCGGAAAATAGCGCCGCGATCAGGAAGGGGATGCCCAGCCCGAGCGAATATGCGGCGAGCAGCAGCGCGCCCTCTCCCACCGTTTCGCGCCCGCCGGCCAGCGTCAGGATCGGCCCCAGCACCGGACCGATACAGGGCGTCCAGCCGAAGGCGAAGGCCAGCCCCATGACATAGGCGGCGACGGCACTGGCCGGCTTGCCTTGCGACTGGAAGCGCGCCTCGCGCGACAGCAGCGGAATGCGCAATATGCCGAGGAAATTCAGGCCCATAAGGATGATCAGCACGCCAGCGCCCATCGCCAGCGGCTCCTGCCAGACGCGCAACAGCCGGCCGATGGTCGAGGCGCCGGCGCCGAGTGCCACGAACACCGTCGAGAAGCCGAGCACGAAGGCGATCGAGGAATAGAGCAGCGCGCCGCGTGTGCCTTCGCGGGCCGTGACACCGGCATTGCCGCGAAAATCGTCGACCGACACGCCTGCCATGTAGCAGAGATAGGGCGGCACCAGCGGCAGCACGCAAGGCGACAGGAACGAGATGGCTCCCGCCCCGACGGCGCTGACATAGCCGATGTCCAATGCCATTCCAAAACTCCAAACGCTCCCCGGCGGATATAGCGACGGCCGGGCATGTCTGCCAATCACCATTGTGTGGAATTCAGCGGCATACGGACATGGGGACGAAAGCGCCGGCATGCGACGTTGATATCAAAGAGGCCGCGATTTCCCGCGCGTCTCCAATATCAGCCAGGGAGATTTCCATGAAAACCATAACCATAGGGCTGGCCGCGCTGCTTCTCAGCACCGCCGCATCCTTTGCCGCCGACGCCTGGAAGGAGGCCGATGTAGGCGGCACCAAGATCTTCACCGATGCCAAGGGTATGACGCTCTATACCTATGACAAGGATGAGAAAGGCAAGTCGAACTGCTACGACAAATGTGCCGCCAACTGGCCACCGCTGAAGGCGGAGGCCGGCGCGAAGACTTCGGAAGGATGGACAATCGTCGACCGTACCGACGGCACCAAGATGTGGGCCTATGACGGGAAGCCGCTTTACACATTCATCAAGGACAAGAAAGCCGGAGATGTGAGCGGCGATGGCGTCGCTGGCGTCTGGCATACCGCCAAAGCCGATTGATCCTCGATACCATTGCCCGCCTGCCGGCGGGACAAGGCTGGTCGCCGGGCATTCCTCCATGCAGCCGGCGGCCAGCGTCAGGCGGCCTTCCCCTCGTCGTCCCGGCATCGTACGCAAGCCACCTTCTCCGCGACTCGGCGAAAAATGAATCGGGCCGTTTGCACCGAGCGGGGGACGTCATCCCTCCAAGCCAAAATCTGTGATTTTCTCCATACACTCTAAGAGTGTATTGCTGCGGACAGCTCCGCAATTTGGGCGCTTCCCCTTGACCGGATGCAAAAGCGCGGCCATGTGAGCGGCAAATAGAACGAGATTTCGTCGCGCGCAGCGGAATTCTTCTGCCGCATCACAGCTGATATGAGACCTCATGGACGTCGTCGTCGTCGAATCGCCGGCCAAGGCGAAGACTATCAACAAATACCTCGGCAAGAACTATAAGGTTCTGGCCTCGTTCGGCCATGTCCGCGATTTGCCGGCCAAGGACGGCTCGGTGCGCCCGGATGAAGACTTCGCCATGTCCTGGGCGGTCGACACCGCCTCGGGCAAGCGGCTCGCCGACATCGCCAAGGCGGTCAAGGATGCCGACGGCCTGATCCTCGCCACCGACCCGGATCGCGAAGGCGAGGCCATTTCCTGGCATGTGCTGGAAGTGTTGAAGCAGAAGCGTGCGCTGAAGGACAAGCCGGTCAGCCGCGTCGTCTTCAACGCCATCACCAAATCGTCGGTGCTGGAGGCCATGGCCAATCCGCGCCAGATCGACGCGCCGCTGGTCGATGCCTATCTTGCCCGCCGGGCGCTGGACTATCTCGTCGGCTTCACGCTGTCGCCGGTGCTGTGGCGCAAACTGCCCGGCGCCCGCTCGGCCGGCCGCGTCCAGTCCGTGGCCTTGCGCCTAGTCTGCGACCGTGAATCCGAGATCGAACGCTTCATCCGCGAGGAATATTGGCAGATCGCCGCCATCCTCGGCACGCCGCGAAACGAGACTTTCGAAGCGCGGCTGACCGCCTTCGAGCGCAAGAAGCTGCAAAAGCTCGACATTGCCAACAAAGCGCAGGCCGACGACATCAAGGCGATGCTCGAGGGCGCGACCTTCAAGGCGTTGTCGGTGGAAGCCAAGCCGACCAAGCGCAACCCTGGCCCGCCCTTCACCACATCGACGCTGCAGCAGGCCGCTTCATCGGGCCTCGGTTTCTCCGCCACCCGCACCATGCAGGTGGCGCAACGGCTCTATGAAGGCATGGAGATCGGCGGCGAAACGACCGGCCTGATCACCTATATGCGAACCGACGGCGTCCAGATGGCGCCCGAGGCGATCGACGCTGCCCGCGACGCCATTGCCAAGGAATTCGGCCCGAAATATCTGCCGGAAAAGCCGCGTTTCTACACGACCAAGGCCAAGAATGCCCAGGAAGCGCACGAGGCAATCCGTCCGACGGATTTCATGCGCACCCCGGCATCGGTTCGGCAATATCTCGATTTCGACCAGATGCGGCTCTATGAGCTGATCTGGAAGCGCGCCATCGCCAGCCAGATGCAGCCGGCCGAGATCGAGCGCACGACAGTCGAGATCGAGGCTGTCAACGGTGCACGCACCGCCGAGCTTCGCGCTGTCGGTTCGGTCGTTCGCTTCGACGGCTTCATCGCCGCCTACACCGATCAGAAGGACGACGACGCGGAGGACGAGGAAAACCGCCGTCTGCCGGAAATCCGCGCCGGCGAGCAGCTTGCCCGCCAGGCGATCAACGCCACCCAGCACACGACCGAGCCGCCGCCGCGCTATTCCGAGGCCACGCTGATCAAGAAGCTGGAAGAACTCGGCATCGGCCGGCCTTCGACCTATACGGCAATCCTGAAGACGCTCGAGGACCGCGACTATGTCACGATCGACAAGCGCCGGCTGGTGCCGCAGGCCAAGGGCCGCCTGTTGTCCGCTTTCCTCGAAAGCTTCTTCGAGCGCTACGTTGAATATGACTTCACGGCATCGCTGGAGGAAAAGCTCGACGAGATTTCCGACGGCAAGCTCGCCTGGAAGGACGTGCTGCGCGATTTCTGGAAGGATTTTTCCGGCGCCGTCGCCGACATCAAGGAACTGCGCGTCACCGACGTGCTCGATGCACTGAACGAGGAACTGGCGCCGCTGGTGTTCCCCGCGCGCGAAGACGGCTCGAACCCGCGCATCTGCCCGAAATGCGGCACCGGCAACCTCTCGCTGAAGCTCGGCAAGTTCGGCGCCTTCGTCGGCTGCTCGAACTATCCCGAATGCTCCTTCACCCGCCAGCTCGGCGACGCCGCCAATCCGAATGGCGAGAATGGCGGCGGGGATGACGGCACCAAGGTGCTCGGCAAGGATCCCTACACGGCCGAGGAAATCACCCTGCGCTCGGGTCGCTTCGGCCCCTACCTCCAGCGCGGCGACGGTAAGGACGCCAAGCGCTCGAGCCTGCCCAAGGGTTGGACGCCCGAGACCATCGACCATGAGAAAGCATTGGCGTTGCTGGCGCTGCCGCGCGATATCGGCAAGCATCCTGAAACGTCCAAGATGATCTCGGCCGGGCTCGGCCGCTACGGCCCGTTCGTGCTGCATGATGGCACCTATGCCAATCTCGACAGCATCGAGGATGTGTTCTCGATCGGCCTCAACCGCGCCGTCACGGTGATTGCCGAGAAGCAGTCGAAGGGCAAGGGCGGCCGTAATGGCGGCACGCCGGCGGCCCTGAAGGAGCTTGGCGACCATCCGGACGGTGGCGGCAAGATCGTCGTGCGCGACGGCAAATACGGGCCTTACGTCAATTTCGGCAAGGTCAACGCCACGCTGCCCAAGGGCAAGGATCCGCAATCGGTGACCATCGAGGATGCGTTGGCGCTGATTGCCGAGAAGGAAGCCAAGGGCGGCGGCGGCAAGAAGCCGTTCCGCAAGGCGGCAGCCGCCAAGGCGCCCGCAGCCAAGAAAACAGCCGCCAAGAAGCCGGCGGCGAAGAAAAAAGGGTAGGACGGCGTGGCGCGCAGGATCACCGGACGGAGCCACGGCGATCCGCGCACCGCCGACACGAGGGCCAAGGTCAAGGACGACTACCGGCCTTCGCGCGACGAAATCCTGCGCTATATCGCCGAAAATCCCGATCGTGCCGGAAAACGCGACATCGCCAAGGCTTTCGCGCTGCGTGGCGACGACCGCATCTGGCTGAAAGATATTTTGCGCGACTTGCAGGATGAAGGCGTGCTCACCAAGGAGCGCAAGCGGCTGGCCCGCGTCGGCGCCCTGCCCCATGTCGCCGTGCTCGACATCTTTGGCCGTGACGGCGACGGCATTTTGCTGGCCCACCCGGCGGAGTCCGTAAGCACCGGCGAGCCACCTGTCGTCTCGATCCGCGTTTCGCGCAGTGGCAACGGTCCGGCGCCAGGCATCGGCGACCGCGTCCTGGCCAAGACCTTCCCGACCGATGATCCGTCCGGCCCCGCTTACACCGGCCGGGTGATGAAGATCTTCGAGAAGCGCACCGATGCCGTCCTCGGCGTCTTCCGCGTGCTTAAGGACGGCACCTTCCGCATCGAACCGGTGGAACGGCGCCAGCCCGAACTGATCGTCGACAAGGAATTCCAGAACGGCGCTGAGAATGGCGATCTGGTCGAGGTCGAGCCGGCGCGGGCTTCCCGCTACGGGCTGCCGAGAGCCAAGGTGCTCAATGTGCTGGGCTCGCTGACCAGCGAAAAAGCGGTCTCGATGATCGCCATCCACGCCCACGACATCCCGCACATCTTCCCGGCCGATGTCATCGCCGAATCCGAAGCCGTCAAGCCGGCGACGCTGGATCACCGTGAGGACTGGCGCGACCTGCCACTGATCACCATCGATCCGGCCGACGCGAAGGACCATGACGACGCGGTCTTCGCGACGCCCGATCCCGACGAAAAAAACCCGGGCGGCGTGATCGCCACCGTGGCGATCGCCGACGTCGCAGCCTATGTCCGCTATGGCACGGCGCTGGACCGCGAGGCCTTGAAGCGCGGCAATTCGGTCTATTTCCCGGATCGCGTCGTGCCGATGCTGCCCGAGCGCATCTCGAACGACCTCTGTTCGCTGCGCGAGGGCCAGGATCGCCCGGCGCTGGCCGTGCGCATGACCTTCTCCGCCGATGGCCACAAGATCCGGCACTCGTTCCACCGCATCATGATGAAGTCGGCGGCGAAGCTCGCCTATCCGCAGGCGCAGACGGCTATCGACGGCGTGCCCGACGACAAGACCGGCCCGATCCTCGACACGGTGCTGAAGCCGCTCTGGGATGCCTATGCGATCCTCAAGCGCGGTCGCGCCGGCCGCCAGCCGCTCGAACTCGACCTGCCGGAGCGTAAGATCATGCTCAAGCCGGATGGCACGGTCGACCGTGTCATCGTGCCGGAACGCCTCGATGCCCATAAGCTCATCGAAGAATTCATGATCCAGGCCAATGTCGCCGCCGCAGAGACGCTGGAGGCGAAGAAGCAGGCGCTGGTCTACCGCGTGCACGACGCGCCGTCGCTCGCCAAGCAGGAATCGCTGCGCGAATTCCTGCAGACGCTCGGCCTGTCGCTGGCGCGCGGCGCGCAGATGCGGCCCAGCCAGTTCAACGGCATTCTCGAGCGCGTGCGCGGCGCCGACAATGAGGCACTGGTCAACGAAGTGGTGCTGCGCTCGCAGAGCCAGGCCGAATATTCGCCCGGGAATATCGGCCATTTCGGCCTCAACCTGAGGCGCTACGCCCATTTTACCTCGCCGATCCGCCGCTATGCCGATCTGATCGTGCATCGCGGGCTTATTGCCGCACTCGGCCTCGGTCCGGGAGGACTGACACAGGACGAAGCAGTTCGTCTCGAAGACGTTGCGATCCTGATCTCCGGCACGGAACGGCGTGCCATGGCGGCCGAGCGCGACACGGTCGACCGGCTGATTGCAGCCTATCTCGCCGAACGCATCGACGACCGGTTCGACGCCCGCATCTCCGGCGTCACCAAATCAGGACTATTTGTCCAATTGCCGCAATATGGCGCCGATGGCTTCATCCCCGTGTCAACTCTGGGCGGCGATTACTATATATACGACGAAACCGCTCGCTCGCTCTTCGGAGAACGCACGGGCAAAGGCTACCAGCTCGCGGACCATGTCGAGGTCCGGCTCGTCGAGGTGGCACCGATGGCCGGCGCCATGCGCTTCGAGATGCTGACCGACCCGAAGCCCCTGCCAGGCTCCACCAGGTCGTTCCACAAGGCCAAGGGCCGCGCCCGTGCGTCGCAATCGCGACCAGGTTCGCGCGGCAGGAGACGATAATGCCAAAGGAATTAGGGATACAAGAACAGGTTTTCGGCGGTGAACATCACACGGGCCGGGTTGCCCGCCCCTTGTGGACGGCGATGAAGCGCGGCCTTTTGGGCCGCTGCCCGAACTGCGGCGAAGGCAAGCTGTTTCGCGGTTTCACCAAGACTGTCGAGACCTGCAGTGTCTGTGGCGAGGAAATCCACCACCATCGCGCCGACGACCTACCGGCCTACCTGGTCATCGTCATCGTCGGCCACATCGTTCTCGGTGCCTTCATGGGCGTCGAAGCGACATCGACGCTGTCCACCTGGCAGCACATCCTCATCTGGGTGCCCTTGACCATCATCTTGTCGGTTGCCCTGCTGCAGCCTGTCAAAGGCGCCGTCATCGGACTGCAATGGGCGTTCTATATGCACGGATTCGGTGGCGAAAAGGATGGGGCGAGCTCCCACCACGGCGCCTGATGCGCCGCTGGCGCAACACGCCAATCGCTAAGGCCACTTTCGCATGCAAGAAGTTTCCGCTAGGTCCCTGCGCATGGAAGCAATGACCAAGGCGGATGTCGACAAGCTCGACAAGGGTCTTGCCGCACATGGCGGCCGGCCCCTGCGTCCGCGCGATGCCGCGACCCTGATTCTTCTCGACCGCAAGGGCGATGAGGTGCTGGTGCTGATGGGGCGCCGTCACGCCGGCCACGCCTTCATGCCCGGAAAATTCGTGTTTCCCGGCGGCCGCACCGATCCGGCCGACAGCCGCATCGCGACGGCCACCGCATTGCATCGCGACGAGGAAGCGAAGCTGCTCGCAGGCCCCGGCCGCACCAGTGCCGCCCGAGCCCGCGCTGTCGCCTTGTCGGCAATCCGCGAGACCTATGAGGAAGCCGGTTTGCTCATCGGCGAGAGGGCCGCCTTTGCCACCGACAAGCGCGACTGGCAAGGTTTTGTCGAACACGGCGTAAGGCCTTCGCTCGAAACGCTGCGCTTCATCGCGCGCGCTATCACTCCGCCCAACCGGGTGCGTCGCTTCGATACGCGTTTTTTCAGCGCCTGGCGCAGCGACGTCGCCGTTGAACTGCCAGGGGGCGGCCCGACCAATGAACTCGAGGAACTGGTCTGGCTGCCGCTTGCCAAGGCTAGGGAAGCCGACATACCCGACATCACCCGAATGATCCTGGACGAGCTGGAAAAGCGCCTCGCCCATGATCCGCTGCTGCGTCCGGGCGGCCCCGTGCCGTTCTACCGGCTTGTCCGCAACCGCTTCACCCGCGAACTTCTGTAGGGCAATTCCAGGAAGAGTGTGACGCGGTTTTCCGTCCGGAATTGCGTAAGATCAACGAGACAGAGTATTCAGCATCCCATGACGGTCGATACCCAACCACAGGGCGACGAACGCGTACACTGGCTGCCAATGGTGGCGGCGATCTCGTCGATCAGCGTCGTCGGCATCGCCATTGGCCTCGGCATGCCACTGCTCAGCGTCATCCTGGAAACGCGCGGCCACTCGGCTTCGATGATCGGCCTCAACACCGCCGTCGCCGGCCTGGCCTCGATCGCCGGCGCGCCGCTGGCGACGCCGCTCGCCATGCGCTTTGGCGTCGCCTGGACGATGATCGCCATGATCGCCACCGGCGCGCTGGCCTTCGTCGGCTTCCATTTCGCGCCCAATTTCTGGATGTGGTTCCCGCTGCGCATCGTGCTGCATATCGCGTTGACGGTGCTGTTCATCCTGTCGGAATTCTGGATCAGCACATCGGCACCGCCGCACCGGCGCGGCCTTGTTCTTGGCATCTACGCCACCGTCCTGTCGCTCGGTTTTGCCGCCGGACCATGGCTGTTCGCGCATCTCGGCAGCTCCGGCTTCAGGCCGTTCGGCGTCATCATCGCTCTGGTGACACTGGCCGCGATACCGGTGCTGGCCGCGCGCAACGAAAGCCCCTCCATCGTCGCCGATGGCGAAACCAGCAATTTCCTGCGCTACATCTGGCTGGTGCCGACCGCGACGTTTGCCGTGCTGGTGTTCGGCGCGGTCGAGACCGGCGGCTTCGCGCTGTTCCCGGTCTATGGCAACCGCATCGGCTATTCCGAAGCCGACGCCGCATTGCTGCTGACCATGATCGGGTTGGGCAATGTGCTCCTGCAGATCCCGATCGGCATGATCAGCGACCGCGTTTCGGACCGGCGCTATCTGCTGCTCGCCTGCGCCACGGTTGGCCTTGCCGGCACGCTGTTCATGCCCTTCTTTGCGGCGAACTGGCACTTGATGGCAGCGCTTTTGTTCGTCTGGGGCGGTGTCGTCGCGGCCATGTATACGATCGGCCTCGCCCATCTCGGTTCGCAGCTCTCCGGCCACGAACTGGCGTCGGCCAACGCGGCCTTCGTGCTGTGCTACGGTGTCGGCATGGTGCTTGGCCCACAGGCGATCGGCATCGGCATGGACAGTTTCGGGCCTTCCGGCTTCGGCTGGTCGCTTGGCCTCTTCTTCGGCGCCTACATCGCCCTGGTCTGCTTCAGGCTGGTACGCAAGATCCTTTTGTAGCGTCGGGGATAGCGATTCTGTTCCCGCACGCGGCAGGCTGCTGACAGAACCATGTCAGCAGCCGCGCGGTAAAAGAGTGTCCCTAAAACATCGGTAGTTGAGGACACTCCCATGATCGACAGCGGCTTTGAAACCACATCCCTGCGAATGACGCTTCTGCTGCTTGTGACCTTCCAGGCACCGGCGGCGGATATCGACCGGATCATGGACGCGGTGGTTGCGATCGCCCCGCTGGCGATGGGCAAATATGACCGCAACGCCTATCAGTCGGCGCACGGCATCGAGCGTTACAGGCCGCTTGAAGGGGCCGCGGCCGGCGCCGAGACCGAATTGCGCCGCCGCCCGGGCACGGTCGAGGTGTCATTCGAATTGCCTGATGACCAGGCATTGGCCAGCCGTGTCGTCGAGGCGATTTTCCAGGCCCATTCCTATCAGGAGCCGGTGATCCGCATCCAGCCGATCCTCGCCAGCCGCTCCAAGGGGCTGGACGACCGTGCCAATCCGAATCGCTGGTGGAACACCACTGGAGACTGGAAAAAGATTGCGGCGCCGGAGAAAGAAACCGCGTGATTTGAGGTCATGGGGCAGTTCCAGTAGGGCGGAAAAGCTCGGCCGGGCTTGACTTTCCAGGCACGTTCTTTATGTGTCGCGCCAAGTTTCCCGCGTCCGGGTGTTTTCCCGTGCTCCAGCGGCCAAAACCCCACGAACAAACGGACTGATACCATGGCCAAAGCCGCAAACATCAAGATCAAGCTTCTGTCGACCGCCGACACCGGTTTCTTCTACGTGACCAGCAAGAACAGCCGTACCAAGACCGACAAGCTGTCGTTCCGCAAGTACGACCCGGTCGCCAAGAAGCACGTCGAATTCAAGGAAACCAAGATCAAGTAATCTGGGTTTTCCCTTTGCGAACAAAAACGCCGCCCATCGGGCGGCGTTTTCGTATCTAAGTCACTGTTTTTGTTAAGATAAGTGACGGCCAGCATAACGCGTCGGGTAGCCAATATGGCTAAACCACGAGACGCTATTCCTTAAATTGCCGATTCATCTATTAGTAATCCCTAAACTAAGTGGGAGGACGATGCGGCGTTGGGTTGGCTAGTGGGTGTTGCGATGCAAAGCGATTTTGCAGCGGCGCGCGAGCTGTTGGAATGCGCACAAAACCGCCTGTGCGGCGAGGACGAAACAAGTCAGAGGATCCGCGCCAGGCTAGATGTGATGATCGAAGAAATAGCGGCTGCGGAATTTCAGAAGTCGCCTCTGACGATCGTGCCTTTCCCGAGAAGTCGGCCGCCGAAGTAGCGCAACAAATAGCCCGCACGATACGCGGGTTTGGCGGCACGAAAAACCCCGCTTCTCCTTTCGAAGCGACGGAGCCTCGTAAATCTGGTGAAGCAGCGTACCTGCCCCCGGCAATTGCAGCGCACCGACTGCCGAAGCTGCGGGCTGGGTTCCCTCAACCCCACCCGAAAGCTCCTTCAGCCGATGCGATCGCCGCTTTTCGGATCGAAGAGATGCAGCGCCGCCGGATCGGCCGCCAGCCGCACGGTGTCGCCGGGCTTCACGCCGGCCCGCCCCATGGCAAAGACGCAGAGCTGCTGGTTAGCCAGTTTGACGTAGAACTGCGTCGAAAGCCCGAGCGGCTCCACCACCACCACCTCGCCCCGCAGCGCGCCGTCATCGGCCAGCCTTATATGTTCGGGCCGCAGGCCGATGGTGATCGCGTCGCCATCCTTGAGCGGCAGGCCATCCGGCAGCCGCAGCTTCTGGCCATCGGAAAGCACCGCGTCCACCTTTCCGGCCTTCTCCACGGTTGCCGGCAGGAAATTCATGCCCGGGGAACCGATGAAACCGGCAACGAACATGTTGGCCGGCCGATCATAGAGATCGAGCGGCGCGCCGACCTGCTGGATCAGCCCATCATGCATGACGACGATCCGGTCGGCCATGGTCATCGCTTCGATCTGGTCGTGGGTGACGTAGACCGAGGTGGTCTTCAACTGCTGGTGCAGCGCCTTGATTTCGGCACGCATATGCACGCGCAGCTTGGCGTCGAGGTTGGACAGCGGCTCGTCGAACAGGAACACCTTGGGGTCACGCACGATGGCGCGGCCCATGGCAACGCGCTGGCGCTGGCCGCCCGACAATTGCCGCGGCAAGCGTTGCAGGAACGTGTCGAGCCCGAGCCGCTTGGCTGCGCCATCCACCCTTGCATCGATCGTGGACTTCTGCGCCTTCTTCAGGAGCAGGCTGAAGCCCATGTTCTTCGACACATCCATGTGCGGGTAGAGCGCGTAGGACTGGAACACCATGGCGATATCGCGGTCCTTGGGTGCCACATCATTGACCAGCCGCTCGCCGATACGGATCTCGCCGCCTGAAGCCTCCTCCAGCCCGGCGATCATGCGCAAAAGCGTGGACTTGCCGCAGCCGGACGGCCCGACCAGGACGACGAACTCGCCGTCGGCGATTTCAAGATCGACCGCGTGCAGGACGCGGACGGCGCCATAATCCTTGCGGACTTTTTCGAGCGTAACAGAGGCCATCGATCTATCCTTTGACGGCGCCGGCGGTCAGGCCGGTGACGAGATAGCGTTGCAGGAAGGCGAAGAAGATACAGACCGGGATCAGCGCCAGGATGGACGCCGCCATCATCTGCCCCCAGTCGACGGCGAACTTGCCGATGAAGGTGAGCAGGCCGACGGCGAAGGTCTTCTGGTCGTCGCTGGAGATCAGCATCAGTGCGAACAAAAGCTCGCTCCAGGCGGCGGTGAAGACGAAGCCGAGCGTCGCGCCCATGCCGGGCAGCGTCAGCGGCACGATCACCTTGCGCATCGCCTGCGCACGCGTGCAGCCGTCGATCATGGCGGCCTCTTCCAGATCCTTCGGGATGCCGTCGAAGAAGGACTGCATAAGGAAGGTGGCGAAGGCGGTGTTGAAGGCGGTGTAGATGATGATCAGCCCCGTCAGGCTGTTGATCAGGCCGATCTGCCCCATCACGCGGTAGATCGGCGGAATGACCATCACCAGCGGGAAGGTCTGGGTCAAAAGCAGCATCAAGGCCAGCGCCGCCTTGCCGCGAAAGGTGAAGCGCGACATGGCGTAGCCGGCAAGCGTGGCGATGATTGTCACCAAGGCCGCCGTCGACACCGAGACGATGACGCTATTGAGGAAATAGCGCGGGAAATCGGTGGCCTCGAGCACGGTGACGAAGTTCTGCAGCGTCATGTGCGACGGCCAGAAGGTGATGCCTTCGGAATAGAGCAGCCGTTCCGGCGTGACTGATATCTTCAGCGTCCAGTAGATCGGGAACAGGGCGAAGACCACATAGGCTGCGATTGCCGCGTAAAGACCGACGCCGCCGAAGAACCGTTGTGAGGTTGAGCGTCCCGCGATCATCAGACGTGCCTCACCAGGGAGCGGCGGATGCCGATCAGCGCGATCGCATAGGCAATCAGCAGGACGAGCAGCAGCACGGCCACCGCCGAGGCATAGCCCTTGTCCAGCGATTTGAAGGCGCTGACATAGATGTAGACCGGTACCGTGTTGGTCGAGCCGGCCGGTCCGCCTTCGGTCATGACGAAGATGAGGTCGGCGAAGGTGGCGATCCAGATGGTGCGCAGCATCACAGTGATGGCAATCGTCGGCGCCAGGAACGGCAGCGTCACCTTGGTGAAGCGCTGCCAGGGCGAAGCGCCGTCGATCGCCGCCGCCTCGTGCAGTTCCGACGGGATGGACTTCAGCGCCGCCAGCAGCGTGATGGCGAAGAACGGAATGCCGAACCAGACATTGGCGACGATCGGCCCCCACATCGCCGTGGCAGGATCGGAGAGCACATTGGTCGGTTCCGCCTTCAGCCCCAGCGCGAACAACCAGTGCGGCAGTGGCCCGATGATCGGATTGAACAGCCAGGCCCAGGTCAGGCCCGATAGGAAGGATGGCACCGCCCAGGGCAGGAACACCAGCGCCTGCACCGCCTTGCGGCCGCGGAACGGCTTGTCGAGCAGCAGCGCCAGGCCAAGGCCGAGGAAGAACTGGAAGAACAGGCTGGCAGCCGTCCACCACAGTGTGTTGACCAGCGCCTGGCCCAGCACCTGGTCCGACAGCATCGCCTGATACTGGCCAAGCCCGACATATTCCGACTTGAAGGCCGAGAATTTGCGGAAGGAATAGCTGATGCCGATGACCAGCGGCACCAAAAGCACCACGACCAGCAGGATGATCGCCGGACTGAGATAGAGCCAGGGCTCGATGGCGGCGTGCGACAGCCGCTTTCGTCGCGGCTTGCCGGCGGATCGGATTTCGGACACGGCGTAGCTCATCGATTTGGCTCTACGGTGGAGGATGGGTGCCAGGAGGCAAAACAGCGTCCTTCTTCCCGTTCGGCGGGGAGAAGATGCAGGCAGGCAGATGAGGGCGGCGCGAACCTGTCGACGTATGGCGCCGCCCCTCATCCGTTACTTCGTGACACCTTCTCCCCGTAAAACGGGGAGAAGGAGGAGGCATCATTTCTTGTTCTTTGCCAGCCAGTCCTGCTGTTCCTTGGTCAGGAAGGCGGCCCACTGGTCGGCGACGTCCTTCGCGGTCTTTTGGCCAAGCAGCACTTCCTGGAAATTCTTGATCGCCACCTGGTCGACGAAATTGCCGAGGTTTTCCAGATGCGTCGGCGGCGTCACCATTTCATATTTGGAGGTGTCGCTGAGCTCGGTGAACCAGCCCTTGAACTGTTCGGTCTTGAAATGCGGATCCTGGTCGGCGCCGTTGTGGATCGGCACCACGCCGACTTCCTTGGCCCATTCGAGATTGTCCTTGGGCGACAGAAGCGTCGACATCAGCTTCCAGGCATCGTCCTTGTGCTGCGAATTGGCGAACATCGCCCAGCCGGCATAGCCGAGCGTCGGATAGGACTTGCCGCTCGGACCGACCGGCAGTGGTGCCACGGCGAAGTCGTCGGCGCTCATCTTGTCGGCGATGCCGAGCAGCGCGTCCGGATCCTGGTTGAGCATGGCGCACGTGCCGGAATAGAAACCGGTGACGGTTTCGTTGAAGCCCCAGCTCACCGCATCCTTCGGCGCCAGGCCTTCCTTGTACATGTCGGCAAGCATCTGTAGGCCCTTGACCGAGCCCTCCTCATTGATGGTCGAAGTGCCGTCCTCGTTGAAGTATCCGCCCTTGCCCTGGGCGATATTCATGAACATGTGCATGCCGTTGAAGGCGCCGGGTCCGCCGCGCAGGCAGTAGCCGTATTTGCCCGGAATGGCGGAGATCTTCTTGGAGTCGGCGACGAACTCGTCGAGCGTCGCCGGCGGGCCGTCGAGGCCGGCTTGCTTGAACAGCTTCTTGTTCCAGAACAGCGCATTCACATAGTAGCCGTAGGGGATCATGAACTGGGTGTTGTTGACGGTCGAGCCGAACTGCTTGGCGCGCTCGCCCAGCGTCTTGGCGTCGTCCCATTTGGCCATGTAGGGACCGAGATCCTCGAGCTGGGCATTGTTGGCATAGAGGCCCATCCAGCGTTCCGGCATCTCGACCACATCGGGCGTGTCGCCGGCCTGCACCATGGTCAGGAACTTTTCGAAGGCCTGGCCCCAGGGCAGCGAGATCAGCTCGACCTTGACGCCGGGATTTGCGGCCTCGAACTCGGCGATCTGCTTTTTCAGGAATTCGGTGCGCGGCGGGCTGGTGATGACTTCGACCATCTTCAGGGTCGAATCGGCCAGCGCGCTCCCGGCGGAAATCGCCAGCCCCGCAACGGTGGCAAGCATGACGGTCAGTTTTTTCATGTTCAAGACTCCCATTTTGAACCCGTTTGTTATTTTCTGGCTTTTTCGAAGGCCTGAGCGACGTCGGCCCAGAGGTCTTCGACACTTTCCAATCCGACATTGAAGCGGATGGTTCGGGGGCTGACGCCGAAGCGCGCCATCGAATTCAGTCCCGGCGTCTGCTCCAGCGACGCCTTGGCCGGCACGACCAGGCTTTCGTGCCCGCCCCAGCTGACGCCGATGCGGAAATATTTCAGCGCGTCGACAAAGACCGGGATGTCGATATCGTCCGTCACCTCGAAGGAGAACAGTCCGGCATAGCCGGCCAACGTCGCCTTGCCGGGATGGTTCGAATAGGCGGGATGGTTGACGCGCTCGACATGGGCATGCGCCTTCAGCCGTTCGGCGATGGTGAGGCCGCTCTTCATGTGGTGCGGCAGGCGCAGCGGCAGCGTGCGCAGGCCGCGCAGCAGCAACCAGGCCTCGAATGGCGACAGCTTGCCGCCGAGATAGGAATAGGTCTGCTCGTTGATATGCTTGATATGAGCGGCCGAGCCCGCCACCACGCCGGCGACCGTGTCGCTGTGGCCGCCGAGATATTTCGAGGCCGAATGCAGCACCAGGTCGACGCCGTGCGAGATCGGCTTCTGGAACACCGGCGTTGCCCAGGAATTGTCGATCGTGGTGACGATGCCCTGCTCTTTCGCCAGCCGGGTCAAATGCGCGATGTCCTGGAGTTCGAAGATCATCGAGGTCGGGCTCTCCAGGTAGAGCAGCTTGGCGCCCGGAAGTGCCGCCGCCACCGCATCCGGGTCGGAGCCGTCGACATAGTCGACCTTGATGTTGAGCCGCGGCAAAAGCCGCTCGAACAGCCGGTAGGCATCGCCGTAGCAATTGCGCACCGCCACGATTCGCTCGCCCGCTCCGACAAAGGCAAGCACGGTGGCGCTGATGGCCGCCATGCCGCTGGAAAAGCCGCGCGCGGCCTCGGCGCCCTCGAGTGCGGCCACGCGCGCCTCGAACTCCATCACCGTCGGATTGTCACCGCGCGAATAGATCGGCTGCTTTCGTTTGCCGGCAAAGGTATCGGCCATTTCGGCATAGCTGGCGAAGGTGAACAGCGAGGTCTGGTAGATCGGCGGCACCACCGCGCCACCCGGGAACGGCTCGTCATGCGCCAAAAGCGTCGCCGCCTCGGCGAGATAGTCGTGATCGAAACCGGTCGGATGCTCGTTCATGTCTGGCTCGAAAGTTTGAGTTTGGCCGCACCGCGTTTGAGATCGTCCTCGACGGTGGCGATCAGCTTGAGCGCCTCGGCACGGGCGCCTTGCGGGTCGCGCGCGGCAATGCATTCGTAGATGGTGCGGTGATAGGGAAAGCTGGCGTGGCCGAAATCGCGCACGCCGAGCGGATGCTCCCAGAAGCGATGGAACAGTTCGTGCATCGCGGCGATGATCTGCTCGAACAGCGGATTGCCGGATACCCGGTAGATCGCCTGATGGAACTCCCAGTCCTCTTCCGACGACATGCCGTCACGGGTGCGGAAGGCCTGCTCCATGATGTCGAGCTTGCGCTTGATTTCGGCAATGTCCGCGGGGCTCGCGCGTTCGGCACAAAGGGCCGCGGCCTCCGCTTCCAGCGCGCGGCGAATTTCAAGCGTATGCATCAGGCTGGTGAAGTCGTTGCCGCCTGCCAGCGTCAGCGGCATGTGCAGCATGTCGGGCGAAACAGCCGCCTTGAGGTAGGTGCCGCTGCCTTGCCGGCGCTCAACCAGGCCAAGCCCCTCCCACCGCGTCAGCGCCTCGCGCACCGTGTTGCGGCTGACCTTCAGCCGCTCGGCCAGGATGCGTTCGGTCGGAAGCCGGTCGCCGGGTTGCAAGGCCTCGGCGCGAACAAAACCCACCAACGCCTTCAGCACGGCGTCATCGCGCGCCGTCGTCTGAATGGGTGGCAGGCTGTTCTGGTCCACAAATCCTCCTGAATTCAAGTGGTCCAATGGTCCAACCAATTTCTGCACAGATAAAACCTCCTGTCAATCGATTGTCAGGAGAACTGTCGGCTTTTGCCTTGTCGCAAGCTGCCACGCGATGCGCTTCAGGACATTGCGTGGACCCGCCTCCATCTTATCCGCTAACTGGCGGGCGGCCCGAACCAGGTGGTCAGCGCCTCGGCCAACCCCTGTTGGGTTCCGACCCCAACCCAGGCCACATAGCCATCGGGCCGGATCAAAACGGCGGCGGGCGCGGCGACCGTCCCGAGAACCGGCAGCTCCCAGGGGCCGTCATATCCAGCCTCGATCTGCCGGACCCGATCCGCCCAGGGCGCAATGTCCAGCCTGCCTGGTTCGCCCAGGTTGAGAAGCACCGGCCGGGCGTCATGAAGCAAGCGGAAGACCCGCACTGGACCGCTGGCCGTGGCCAGGTCGAGGTCGGGCATTCGCCGCCCAAGCAGTGGATGTCCCACACCGAGATCGTAGTGGATGCCCAGACCGGACATCTCCGCGGCGATCCGTTTGCGCGGCTCATCCATGCCAAGCAGCTCGACAAAAGTGTCGTTCAATGCCTTGGTGCTGGCATCAATACGACGAAGCGCAACCTGTGCCTTCGCGTTGCGCAGGACGCGAGCGGCGATCGGATGACGCTCGGTGTGATAGCTGTCGAGAAGGCTCTCCGGTGATATCAGCTTGACCACCTGGGCCAGCTTCCACCCCAGATTGACCGCGTCCTGCACGCCGATGTTGAGCCCCTGCCCGCCCATCGGAGGATGGATGTGCGCGGCGTCGCCGGCCAGCAGGACACGTCTGTCGCGGTAGGCGGCGGCCTGCCGTGTCACGTCGGTAAAGCGGGAGATCCAGGTCGGATTGTGGACCCCGTAATCCGTGCCATAGACTGCGACAAGCGCCTCGCTGAGATCGGCCAGCGTCGGTTCGCCGCCGATGGTCAACTGCCTCTCGGTCAACACGACACCCACCCGGCCGCTTTCCTCGATCTTGCCTATCGCATGAATTCCGTAGGCGTCGCTGCGAAAGCCCAATGCCGGCTCCCCAGACATTTCGACCTCGGCGATCATCCAACTCATCGTCGGATCCCATCCGGGGAACTCAATGCCCGCCGCCTTGCGGATCGTGCTGCGCCCTCCGTCGCAGCCGACGAGGTATTTCGCCCGCAACCGTTGGCCACCGGACAGCTCCACGTCGACGCCGCCATCCTCCTGCGCGAAACCAGTGACGTCCTGTCCGCGATGGATCGGCACCCCCAACTCGTTGATCCAGTCGGCCAATATCCGCTCTATGTTGTTTTGACGCAGCGCCAGCAGGTAGTTGTGCCGGCTGGGAAAGTCGCTGATATCCAAACGGATCATGTGGAAGCCGACGGTCGGGAAGCTCTGCCCCTGCGAGACAAACCGGTCGGCGATTCCGCGCTGATCGAGAATTTCGATGGTACGCGCGTGCAGGCCGCCCGCGCGCAACCCGATCAGCTGCTGGTCCAGCCGCCGCTCGACAATGGCCACATCGATCCCTGCCAGCGCGAGTTCCCCCGCCAGCATCAATCCTGACGGGCCGCCCCCGGCGATCACCACCGCATGCTCTGAAATCATTGATCGCCACTCCCGTTTTCGCGCCTGATCTGCGGGGGTTTTTACGGGAGGAGCCGGGTCTTGCCGCAAGCCCCTTGTGCGCCATATGTATGAATGGAAGGGGCGCTCTCCCGCGCGGGTCGCTTTGGCTGGCCGACAGCCGCGGATCGAAGACGGAGCCCGGATTGCTCACAGGCAAAAAAATCAGAGTCCTTCGTGCCTTGGCACGAAGTTCTGATGTTCTGTTTGGAGAAAGGGGGCCGGTCGGCGTTTGGCAGCGGTACGAGGAGGCCACTATGTGCCAGCGCCGGCCGGCCGACCCCACGGACCCAGGAGATGCGGCGGACCTGAGCATCATGGGGTATTTCTAGGGATCGAGCCGGTTGTCTACTCTCGTGCCGGCTTCGTCTTGGCCTTCACATTTACGCAAGAGCTTATGAAAATCAACAGTTTCTTAACCAAGGCTCGCGAATCGCTTGGATTAAGGTAAATAGCTAACCTTGTTGGATTGACCGTGGAATCGGTCGCGGATGCTCACGCCGCCTTGGCTACAACGCGGTTGCGGCCACCGCTCTTGGCTTCGTAGAGCGCGAGATCGGCGCGCTTCATCAGCGCCGCCACCGTATCCACGCCCTTCAGCACCGACGACACGCCGACGCTGACGGTAACCTCGATCGTCTTGCCGTCGGCGCCGATGGCGAAAGGCTTCTGGGCGATTTCGGCGCGGATGCGTTCGGCCACTTTCTCGGCAACGGCGCCATCGGTGTCGGGCATCACCACGACGAACTCCTCGCCACCGAACCGGCACGCAAGGTCGATACCCCTGACATTCTTGCGCAGCCGCCGCGCGAATTCCCGCAGCACCTCGTCGCCGCCATCATGGCCATACGCATCATTGATCGACTTGAAACGGTCGAGATCGGTGATCATCACCGACAGCGGCCGGCGCCGCGCCACGGCGCGGTCGAACAGCGTCTGCAGATGGCTGTCGAGGTAGCGGCGGTTGTGCAGCCCGGTCAGGCCGTCGGTCACCGCCATCTCGATGGTCTGGGTGACACTGGCGCGCAATTGGTCGTTGTAGCGCTTGCGGCGCACCTGGGTGCGCAGCCGCGCCGTCAGCTCCTGCTGGTCGATCGGCCGCATCAGATAATCGTTGATGCCGAGTTCGAGACCGCGGATGATACGCTCCTCCTCGCCCTCTTCCGCCAAAAGGATGATCGGCACGAAACGGGTGCGGTCGAGCGAGCGCAATTGTGAGCAGAGCCGCAGCGGATCGAAATCGGCGAAGGCCGTCGCGATCATCACGCATTCATAGGACGTCTCGGCGGCTTGAAAGAACCCGGCATGCGGGTCGCCGATAACATCGAGGTCGGCACGGTCGAGCAGCATTTTCTGGATGCGCTCGACAGACGATTTGCGCTCGTCGATCAACAGCACTTTCGGCGCCGTGTCCTCGGACGCGAAATTGCGGCTGAGCAGCTCTTCGATGCCGATATTGCGCGTCGTCGAGGCCCGTAGCCTGAGTTCGTCTGTGAGAGACTTCAACCGGACCAGGCTCTTGACCCGCGTCATCAGCTGCAGGTCGTTAACCGGCTTGGTCAGGAAATCGTCGGCGCCGGCCTCGAGCCCGCGCACGCGGTCGGAAACCTGGTCGAGCGCGGTGATCATCACCACCGGGATGTGCGACGTCGCGGGATCGCTCTTCAGCCTACGGCAGACCTCGAACCCGTCCATGTCGGGCATCATCACGTCGAGCAGCACGACATCGACCTTGCCGTTTTCACAGGTCTCGATGGCGTCAGGCCCGTTGGTGGCCGTCAGCACCTCGAAATATTCGGCCAGCAGCCGGACCTCCAGCAGCCTCACATTGGCAGGGATGTCGTCGACGACGAGGATCCGCGCGGTCATTTCACAAGGCTCCGGCTCGGCTGGAAAGGGACATCAGGCATCGCCCAGGTAAGATTTGATGGTTTCGATGAAACGAGGCACCGAGATCGGCTTCGAAATATAGGCCTCGCAGCCGCCCTGGCGGATGCGTTCCTCATCGCCTTTCATGGCGAAGGCGGTCACGGCGATGACCGGAATGACGTGCAGATCGTCATCTTCCTTCAGCCATTTGGTCACTTCCAGCCCCGACACCTCGGGCAGCTGGATGTCCATAAGGATGAGATCCGGCCGGTGCTGACGTGCCAGGTCGAGCGCCTCCAGACCATTGCGGGTGCGCACCGTCTCGTAACCGCTCGCTTCGATGAGGTCCCGAAAGAGCTTCATGTTGAGCTCATTGTCCTCGACGATCATAACCTTCTTAGGCATCGACATCCCGTCCCGGCCGTCCTTCCGCTCGAAGGTGGCCGTCATGCGCTCCCGGTTGAACGCACCAAACCCTGCTTCACTATACGGCAATATGATTGACGAAACGGAAACCTCCGGGCTGCAAAGCAGCGCGAATTCCACCTCGCCTCGCTGCGCGTCCAAACGGCGCGCGGCGCTGTAAAGGCTTGCCGCAAGCAAATCTTGCCATTACTGCGGAAGAGACTCATTCCACGTACCGAAGGTAGTGATGGCAAACGCGGCGTCAATGCGCGAAGAGGCTGAAACCATTGCCGTGAAGGCGCTGGGCTTCGTCGCCTCTGATCCGGAGCTGTTGCCGCGCTTTCTGGCGATCACCGGCATAGAGGCGCATTCGATCCGCAAGGCCGCCGGCGAGCCGGGCTTTTTGGCTGGCGTGCTGCAGTTTATCCTTGCCCATGAGCCGACCCTGATGCGCTTTGCCGAGGAAACCGGTACGCCGCCGGCCGCCGTCGGCAAGGCGTTGCGCGCACTGCCGCTCGGCGACGACAACCACGAGCTTTCCATATGAGCGATGATCCCGAGACCGCGCGCCAGATCGAGGAACTGTCAGCGGACGACCGGCCGCTGCTGGTGCTCGACGTCGACGACGTCGTGCTCGAATTCATTCGCCCCTTCCCGCATTTCTTGAAGTCGCGCGGCTATGGCCTGACGCTGGCGTCCTTCCGGCTGACCGGCAACATTGCCGAAACGGCCAGCGGCCGTCTGATCGAACAGCCAGAAGTGACGGCACTTCTGGGCGATTTCTTCGACACCCAGGCCGATTGGCAAAGCATAACCGACGGCGCCGCGGAAACCTTGGCAAGGCTTGGCAACCGCGCGGAAATCATAATGCTGACGGCCATGCCGCACCGGCATCGTGCCGTGCGCCGCGCGCATCTCGACGCGCTCGGGCTGAGCTATCCGCTGCTGACCACCGAGATGGCCAAGGGACCGGCAGTGGCCAGGCTGCGCGGCAAGAGTGGCCGGCCTGTGGTCTTCGTCGACGACCAGCCGCACAATCTGGCGTCTGTGCGCGAATCCGTCGCCGACGCCAGTCTCTTCCACCTGATGGCCGACAATTCGCTGCGCGCCTTCCTGCCGCCGGTCCCGGACGATGTCATCGTCGTCCAGGACTGGCACGAAGCCGGGCCGAGGATCGCCGGCGCGCTGGGGCTCTAAACGTCAGACGCAATCTCAGGAAAAGCGCCATGCGCTTTTCCCGGAATTGCAGAAAAGCCGAACCCTCAAGGATTCAGCTTCGCACCGGCTCCGCCATTGTCGCTGCCGCCACCATTGGCGCCATCGCCATTGTCGCCGCCGCTGCTGTCGTCCGCGCCGTCACCGTCGCCGACGCTGTCGTCCACCGCCGGATCGGCGGGCTTCAGCATGACGCCGTTGACGGTGACCGAGCCGTCGGCCTTGGTGCTGACGGCCCATTCCAGCCGGCCGTCCGGCAGCGTCTTGGCAAAACCCTTGACCATGAGAGCGACAGGCACATACTGCCCGACCTCCGGCTCCGCCTTTGCCGCTTCCTGCAGATGCGCCATGATCTTGTCGAAGCCGGCGACATCGACAGTGAGATTTGCGTCGGGTTTCTGCCCGAAGCTCGTCATCTCGCCTTCCAGCGCGATCTCCATGTCCTTGTTCTTCACAACGCTGTGGCCGATGACGACCTTCGGCGCCTTGGCCAGGAAGTCGGCCTTGAGCTGGTCGCCAAACTCGGCCGACAGCGGCGGATCCTGATTGAGATCAAAGGCTTCGATCGCCTTCTTCGCCATGCTGTCGAGATCGATATTGGCACCGCCGAAGTTCAGGTCGATATCGGTGGGCAGCAACGCAACGCTCCAGCTAGGCAAAAGCTGCTGCGGCACGGTCAGCCCCGATGCCTTGATGCCGTAGGTGACCTTGCCGCTCTGAGAAACGCCGTCACTGCCGAACGCGGTGCTGAGCTGGGTTGCGCCGAAAGTACCAATCGGGCTGTCGACTGCGAAATCCTTGAAGCCATAGGTGCCGTCGATGCGCTCCCACACCGGAAGCGCTGCGCGCAGAAGCGACTTGAGCTCCGCCTGGTTTGCCTTCAGCGTCTTCTCGTCCTCATTGGCCACGGCAAATGCCAGGAGGTCGAGCAGCGGCCTCGTCTGCACGCCCTTGCCGCTGGCTTCTACCGACAATTCCGGCGACTTGATGGTGACCGGGAAATTCAGCCCGTTCTCGGGATCCTCCAGTTTGATCGCCTCGGCGAAATTCGAAATTTTTTGCGACATCGTGAAATCGACGCCGCCATTGGCAGCCTTGGTGGCGGCGATCGTCGCGGTGCCGGCACCCGTGCTGGCCTCCATCTGCTGCTTGGCATCCTTCGAGGCCATCGTCATGCCGGCCAACGAACTGGCGCCGCTGATGAAGGCCGCCAGATTGGGATCATAGACGCCGGAACCCTTGCCGTCCTTGATCGAAAACTGCGTGCTTTGCAGCCCCTCGGGCCCGTTGAACTCGAAAGATCCGCTTTGCGAAAAATCCATCGAGACATCCCAGGTCCCGTCGCTGCGCGGCTTCACCAGCACGGCGTAGGGCGCGAAGTCCAATTTCACCTTTCCCTGCTCGGGAAACGTCGCGGCAAGCGCCTTGATGTCCAACGTGACCTTGTAGGCGTCGCCTTCGACCGAAACCTTCAGGATGCCCTTGTCGAGCGCCTGTTTGCCGACATAGCGGGACAGGTCATCGGACAATTGCTTCGCGCCCTTGCTGTCGACGGTCTGGCCGAAGGCGGGCGCGCTGAGCAGAAGCGCGGTAAAGGCAATTGGCAACATACGGTTCACGGGAAGTCTCCGTTCGATCGAAAGACAAAAATCGTTTCGTGCTTCTGGTAGGGAAATACCATCACAACTGCAAGATGATGACGGTCAGGCAATCGGCTTCAGCACCAGCCGCATCAGCGGGCGGCCCGCCTTGCGTTCCACCAGCCTCTCGAACCCTGCTTTCTCGAACACCCCCGACGAGCCGACGAACAGGCCGATCGAGCGCGAATCGCGTGACAGGTCGATCGGGCAGGCCTCGACAAGCCGTGCGCCGTTGCTGCGGGCGAAATCGATGCCGCCTTCGACGAGGCGATGCGTGATGCCCCGGCCCCGCGCCTTGGCGCGGATGAAAAAGCAGGAGATCGCCCACACGGCCGGATCGGAAGCGTCGGCGGGATCAATCGGCGCCGAGCCCCTGCCCTTGTTGTTCCATTCGGGCACGTCGGCGCGCGGTCCGATCTGCATCCAGCCAACCGCCTTCCCATCCTCGAAGGCCAGCAGGCCGGGCGGCGGGCCGGCTTCGATGCGCGCCTTGATGTGGTCCTTGTTGCGTTCGCGGCTGCTCTCGCGCCGCGCCGCCGGCGCCAGCCGGAAATGCGTGCACCAGCAGCCGTAACAGGCGCCCTGTTTGCCGAAAAGGTCCTCGAAATCAGGCCAGAGCTCAGGCGCCAGCGGTACTATGGTCGTGCTCATACGGTTCTCCCCAGGCCAAGCTTGTCGCTGACCCTGCACTGTCGTACCATTGCCTCTGTTCTCTTTATGTTCGCAGTGATGGCGGCCCCTGTCAACAATCCCGATTACGGTTTTTGCCGTGACTGCCTGACGTTTCAGCGCGGTGAAACGCGCCGCTGCGAGCGCTGCGGCAGCCCTCGCCTTGCCCGTCATCCCGAGCTTTACCGGCTGCATCTCGCACATATCGATTGCGACGCCTTCTATGCGGCGATCGAAAAGCGCGACAACCCGCCGCTCAAGGACAAGCCGCTGATCATTGGCGGCGGCAAGCGCGGGGTCGTCTCCACCGCTTGCTACATCGCCCGCATCCGGGGCGTGCGCTCCGCCATGCCGATGTTCAAGGCGCTCGAGGCCTGCCCCGAGGCGGTCGTGATCCCGCCCAACATGGAAAAATATGTACGTGTCGGCCGCGAGGTGCGCGCCATGATGCAGGCGCTGACGCCTCTGGTCGAGCCGCTTTCGATCGACGAGGCGTTTCTCGACCTCGCCGGCACCGAACGGCTGCACGGCCTGCCGCCGGCCGTGGTGCTGGCGCGCTTCGCACTGGCCGTCGAGAAGGAGATCGGCATCACCGTTTCCGCGGGCCTATCCTATTGCAAGTTCCTCGCCAAGATGGCGTCGGACTTCCGCAAGCCGCGCGGCTTTTCGGTCATCGGCGAGGCCGAGGCAGTCGGCTTCCTGGCGACGCAGCCGGTGACCATGATCTGGGGCGTCGGCAAGGCGTTCAACGCCACGCTGGAACGCGACGGCATCCGCACCATCGGCCAGCTTCAGACGATGGAGCGTGGCGACCTGATGCGCCGCTACGGCGTGATGGGCGACCGGCTTTACCGGCTTTCGCGTGGCGAGGACGTTCGCCGCGTCGACCCCGACCAGGACGCCAAGAGCGTATCGGCCGAAACCACCTTCGACACCGACATCGCGTCGCTGGACGAACTGGTCTCGGTGCTGAGAGGGCTTTCGGAAAAGGTCTCGGCGCGGTTGAAAAAGTCAGGCATTGCCGGACGCACCGTGGTGCTGAAGCTGAAGACGCAGGATTTCAAGCTGCGCACGCGCAACCGCCAGCTCGGCGACCCGACCCGGCTCGCCGACCGTATCTTTCAGACCGGGGTGGAGCTTCTTCGCAAGGAAACGGACGGAACGAAATTTCGATTGCTCGGCATCGGCGTCAGCGACCTCTCCGACGACGACAAGGCCGACCCACCGGATCTGGTCGACGTCCAGTCGCGCAAGCGCGCCATGGCGGAGGGCGCCATCGATGCGCTGCGCGACAAGTTCGGCCGCAAGGCGGTGGAAACCGGCTATACGTTCGGCAAAGGACGCGATGCCCATCCGCCGGAGCCGCTTGAAGACTGAGCCTGGATACCGGATGTGTTGCGATTCAGGTCAGACCGTCAGGTGCGCGTCAGATCGATCCTGCTCGTCACCACGTTCTTGCCGGTTGTCGGATCGGTGTCGGTGACCGTCAGCCGGATGCCATTCTCGCCTCGCTTCTCGACCGTCATCCGCGCCTTGCGATCACCATTGACCTCCTGGGCCCAGCGGATGCCAAGATTGATCGCGTTGCCCGAACGGCTGCCGTTCAGCTGTGCCGGCCCGGTGCGCGACCCAACATAGACGCCGCTGTATTTCGCGCCGGTGACGTTCAACTTGGCGCTGATGGCACGTGTCACCAAGACGAGACCGCGGCAACTGCCATCCAGCGAGAGCGAGGTTGAGGTCGCGTTCGACTTGAAGCTGCAGGAAACACTGACGTTCGGCACATCCGTGGTGACCTGTACAGTGCCCTTGCCGGCAAAATTACCCTTGAACGACTGGAGAAACTTGGTCTCATCGGCGTGTGCCGTGCCTGCCGCGACCAAAAGACAGCCAGCAAGCGCAAATTGCGCGAATGGTCTCATCGAAACTCTCCTGTCGATGCTGAAAGGCAAGATGCCCTGCGAAGCTCGGCTGAATATCGGGACTCAACGCCCACTGGCCTATCGGGTTCCGCTCGCAACATGCCCGTTTTGCAACATCACGCCGCTGCAACTGGCCCAGGCGAATGGAGCGGCTAGCGGTTGCGGCAAAAGCCCCGGCCTGCGAGATAGCTGCCATGGCACCCACCCCCTCGATCCCCAAGGCCGCGTTCTGGATGGCGCTGTCGATCAGCTCTTTCCTGGCTATGTCGGTCGCCGGCCGCGCCACCACGGCCGAACTCAACGTCTTCCAGGTGCTGGAACTGCGCTCGGTGATCGGCTTCTTCATCCTCTTGCCGCTGGTGCTGGCGAGCGGCGGCTTCGCGGCAATGCGCACGCAGCGTCCCCTCGCCCATATCGCGCGCAACGTCGTCCACTATACCGGCCAGGCGGCATGGCTCTACGCCTTGACCCTGATCCCGCTGGCGGTGCTGATCTCGATCGAATTCACCACGCCGATCTGGACGGCGATCCTGGCGGTGACGTTTCTCGGCGAAAGGCTAAGCCGGCCGAAACTGGCGGCGGTCGTGCTCGGCCTGATCGGCGTGGTGGTCATCGTCCGTCCAGGCGTCAACGCGGTTGATCCCGGACATCTGGTCGTGCTGGGCGCCGCGGTCTGTTTCGGCATATCGCTGGTCCTGGTCAAATCGCTGACGCGCACCGACAGCGTCGTGCGCATCATCTTCTGGATGCTGATCATCCAGTCGGCGCTCGGCCTCATCCCCGCCGTCTACGTGTGGCGCACGCCATCGCTTGAACTGTGGCCCTGGATCCTGCTGATCGCCTTCACCGGCATGTCGTCACATTTCTGCATGGCCCGCGCGCTCACCTATGCCGACGCCACCGTCATTTCGCCAATGGATTTTCTGCGGGTGCCCTTGTCGGCGCTGGTCGGCTGGCTGCTTTACAAGGAGCAGATCGACGCCTTCACCGCCGGTGGCGCTCTCCTGATCCTGATGGGCAATCTGCTCAACCTGCAGCGCAAACCGGTGCAGCCGGCTGAAGTGGCGGCATCGTAGCAGTCAGCCAGTCAGTCGCCTTCGTTCGGTATGTTGAGGACGTGCCCGCAGGCCTTGCAGTGCACGGCATCCGGCTCATGCCGCTGCAGCCCGCATTGCGGACAGGGAAAGAACACCTTGGCCGGCCGGAAGATCGCCTGCGCCAGCCTGACAAACAGCGATATGCCGATGATCATGGTGACGATCGCCGTCAGCTTGCCGGCCATTCCCGGCAGCACGATGTCGCCGAAGCCGGTCGTCGTCACGGTGGCGACGGTAAAATAAAGCGCATCGATGTAGTTTTCCAGCCCGGCGCCGTTTCGGAAGAAGAAGGTGTAGACGAAGCCGGTGATGACGAACAGAAACGTCAAGAGGTTGATGACCGCATTGCTTGCCTCGCGCCAGGGCCTCAGCCCACGCATCTCGAAATGCCGCCAGATCGAACCGCTGCGCGACAGCGACCACAGCCGCAGGATGCGCAGGAAACCGAGATTGGCGAGCGCCGTCGGCATCAGCAGCGTCAACAGGATGAAGACATCCACCCAGGAGGTCGGCTGCTTCATCAGGCGCAGCATGTCGTTGGAAGCCAGCAGCCTGGCAATCAGATCGGCGCCGACCAGCGCCGCCACCGCATAATCCAGCCACAGGAACGAGGCCGAATGCTGGATGACGGGTGTCGCGATGAAGAAGGCGATGATGGCGAGATCGATGACGATTGCCGCAACCTGAAAGCGGAAGGCAGCCGGCGTGCGCCCATGATAGAGCCTGCGCAGCATGTCGCGCAGCCGCGCCATCGCGGAACGATCCTGTGATGCTCGCCTGTCAGCGGCCTTCATGCCGATCGCGATGACATGGGCGGCATGCGCCGATGCCTGCCAAGCGCGGCGATCACACCAGTTCCACTTCGACCACGCCGGGCACGGCGCGCATCGCCGAGGCGATCTGCGGCGAGACGCGGTAGCCGCCCTGCAAAGCGATCTCGACCTCGCCCTGGGCCTCTTCCTTGATTACGATGATGCTCACCTGGCTTTCACCGCGCTGGGTGAGCTGGGACTGGATTATCGAGGCGGGTCCATCGTTCCTGACGAATATGCGCAGCGCCTTCTGGATACGGCTTGCCTCCTCCTCCAGCGATTGCACGGAGTTGATGCGCAAATTGACGCCCTCGGGCCGGTCCTCGGCCGCGACGGTGATCACGACGGAGCGGCCGGCTTCCAGCAAGTCACGGTACTGCGCCAACGCTTCGGAAAACAGCACGGCCTCGTACTGGCCGGAAGTATCGGAAAAGGCCACAACGCCCATCTTGTTGCCGGTGCGCGTCTTGCGCTCCTGTTTGCTGGTCACCGTGCCTGCCAGGCGGCCGGCAGAAGCGCCGCGCTTGACGGCGGCCGAGAACTCCCCCCAGTTCTGCACCCGCATCTTCTGCAAGGCCGCCTTGTATTCGTCGAGCGGATGGGCCGAGAGATAGAAACCGACGACCTGGAATTCGCGGTGCAGCCGGTCGGCGGCGAGCCATGGGTCCGTCGCCGGCAGGTTCAACGCCTGCGACTGAGCGCCGAGTGAGGCGCCGAAAATATCGGCCTGGCCGGAAACGGCGTTCTGCTGGGCAAGTGACGCCAATCCCATCATCCGTTCGACGCCAGCCATCATCTGGGCGCGGTCATGGCCGAAGCAGTCGAGCGCGCCGGCCATGATCAGGCTTTCGAAGACGCGCTTGCCGACGATCTTGGGATCGACCCGCTCGCAGAAATCCGCGAGATTCTTGAACGGCTTTTCGCCCCGCACGGCAACGATGTGCTCGACCGCCGCGTCGCCGACGCCCTTGAGTGCGGCCATCGAATAATAGATGCGGTTCTCGCCGACCTCGAAAGGCCGAAAACTCGTCATCACCGACGGCGCCAGAACCTCGATGCCGAGGCGCAGCGCGTCCTGGCGGAAGTCGGCGAGCTTGTCGGTATTGCCCATATCGAGCGTCATCGATGCGGCCAGGAACTCGACCGGATAATGCGCCTTGAGATAGGCGGTCTGGTACGAGACCACGGCGTAGGCGGCTGCGTGCGACTTGTTGAAACCGTAGTCGGCGAACTTGGCCAGCAGGTCGAAAATAAAGTCGGCTTGCGGCTTGCTGACACCGCGCTCGACCGCACCCGAGACAAAGCGCTCGCGCTGCTTGTCCATCTCGGCGCGGATCTTCTTGCCCATGGCGCGGCGCAGAAGGTCGGCCTCGCCGAGCGAATAGCCGGACAGCTCCTGCGCAATCTGCATCACCTGTTCCTGGTAGACGATGACGCCTTGCGTCTCCTTCACCAGATGGTCGATCTTGGGATGGATCGAGGCCATCTCCTCCTCGCCATGCTTTCTGGCATTGTAGGTCGGGATGTTCTCCATCGGGCCTGGCCGGTAGAGGGCGACGAGCGCGATGATGTCCTCGATGCAGTCGGGCCGCATGCCTATCAGCGCCTTGCGCATGCCGGCACTTTCCACCTGGAACACGCCGACCACCTCGCCGCGCGACAGCATGGCGTAGGTCTCGGGGTCGTCGAGCGGGATCGTCGCCAAGTCGATGTCGATACCGCGCCGGCGGATCAGCTTGACCGCCGTCTCCAGCACGGTCAGCGTCTTCAGGCCGAGGAAGTCGAACTTCACCAGCCCGGCCTGCTCG
Organism: Mesorhizobium sp. 131-3-5; assembly: GCF_016756575.1. Lineage (NCBI taxonomy): Bacteria > Pseudomonadati > Pseudomonadota > Alphaproteobacteria > Hyphomicrobiales > Phyllobacteriaceae > Mesorhizobium > Mesorhizobium sp. 131-3-5. The sequence goes on along the minus strand of NZ_AP023254.1, from coordinate 4,061,362 downwards.
ACATATTTCATGTTGAACTGGGTGACCGGCATGTCCGAGCGCGGATCGCGGTACATCGGCACCAGTTCCGACAAAGGCCGGTCGCCGATCACGATGCCGGCGGCGTGCGTGGAAGCGTGGCGGTAAAGACCTTCCAGCTTCTGAGCCATGTCGAGCAGCGTCTGGACGATTGGCTCCTTCTCAGCCTCTTCGGCAAAGCGCGGCTCATTGGCAATGGCGTCCGCCAGCTTGACCGGATTGGCCGGGTTCTGCGGCACCATTTTGGACAGCTTGTCGACCTGGCCATAGGGCATCTGCAGCACGCGGCCGACATCGCGCAGCACGGCGCGGGCCTGCAGTGTACCGAAGGTGATGATCTGGCCGACCTGGTCGCGGCCGTATTTCTGCTGGACGTAGCGGATCACCTCTTCGCGGCGATCCTGGCAGAAGTCGATGTCGAAGTCGGGCATCGACACGCGGTCGGGATTGAGGAAGCGCTCGAACAGCAGCGAGAAGCGCAGCGGATCGATGTCGGTGATGGTCGTCGAATAGGCGACCAGCGACCCGGCCCCCGAACCACGGCCCGGCCCAACCGGAATGCCTTGCGCCTTGGCCCATTTGATGAAGTCGGCAACGATCAGGAAGTAGCCGGGGAATTTCATCTTCTCGATGATGCCGAGCTCGAATTCCAGCCGTTCGCGATACTGCTCGACCGTGTAGCCCGGAGTCGGTCCGTGCAGGGCGAGCCGTGCGTCGAGCCCCTCACGCGCCTGGCGGGCGAGCTCCGCGGCCTCGGCCTTTTCGGCCGCATCCTTGTCGGAGGCATCGCCGCCAGTGAAGCGTGGCAGGATCGGGCTGCGGGTTTTCGGATAATAGGAACAGCGCTGGGCGATCTCGACCGTATTGTCGATCGCTTCCGGCAGGTCGGCGAACAGCTTTGCCATGTCGGCCTGGCTGCGCAGGAAATTGTCCGGCGACAACCGGCGGCGGGTATCGACAGCGACGACGGAGCCCTCGGCGATGGCGATCAGCGCGTCATGCGCCTCATAATCGTCGCGTGAAGAGAAAAACGCCTCGTTGGTGGCGACAAGCGGAAGTTCGTGCGCATAGGCGAGATCGATCGTCTGATGTTCGATGACCCGGTCATAGCCCGCGACCCGGTCCAATTCGACATAGAGCCGGTCGCCGAACATCGCCTTGAGCGTCAAAAGCCGAACCTCGGCCAGATCGCGGCGATCCTCCTTCAAGGCGTTGCCGATCGGGCCGCGTGGCCCGCCGCTGAGGCAGATCAGCCCATCGGCCTTTCCCTCCAGCATCTCGGTCGTCAGATGCACTGCCTCGCCGGGCGGTGTTTCCAGATAGACGCGGCTGACCAGCCTGACCAGGTTGGAATAACCGGCTTCGGTCGCGGCGAGCAGAACGACCGGCCGCATTTCCGGGCCTTGCCGCCGGCGATCCCGCTGGCCGTCGCTGTTTTCGCCGGAAAAGGCGAGCGCGATCTGGCAGCCGATGATCGGTTGGATGCCCTCCTTCACCGCCTTCTGCGCGAATTCGAGCGCGCCGAACAGATTGTTGGTGTCGGTGACGGCGATCGCCGGCGCCTCGTCCTTCACGGCATGGCCGACGATCTTGCCGAGTTGGAGCGCGCCCTCGAGCAGCGAATAGGCCGAATGGACGCGCAGATGCACGAACGGCCGCGCCGGCACCTCCGGCCGCGCCGCTGCTATCGCGGCTTCGCGCTTCAGGGGGTCGCGTGGGAGTTTGTCATCCGCCATGATTTCTCGCGCTGTCGAAGGCCTTGAGTCGATGGAGATGTATTGTCCGGGACAGGGCGATACCAGTCCAGCACAAACGACCGCCAATCACAGGCTTGCCGAATGCACGGCGCCTCACCTCAGAGATTGTTTCGACGTTCGCTCCGGCGAGTCATATGATGGTGGTTTCGAGAACCGGAGCGCAAGTAGAACGGGAAGCGCAGAAAACGCCTTCAGATGGCGGCCGAAGTAGAATTTCCAAACAATCTCTAGGCAAATTCCATGATCACCGCGTCCACAGCCAGGCTGTCGCCGGGCTTGGCGTTGAGTTTCGATACGACGAGGTCGCGTTCGGCGCGCAGCACGTTTTCCATCTTCATCGCCTCGACCACGGCCAAGGTCTCGCCGGCCTTGACCTCCTGGCCCTCGGCGACAGCGATCGACACGACGAGGCCGGGCATCGGGCAAAGCAGCAGTTTCGACGTGTCCGGCGCCACCTTCTCCGGCATCAGCCGTTCCAGCTCGGCGATGCGCGGCAGCATGGCGCGCGCGGTCACCGACATGCCTTTCCAGGCGATGCGAAGACCGTTGGCGACAGGCCGGATCTGGGCGACAACGGAGCGCTTGCCGACCGTGCCGCGCCAGATCAGGTCGCCCGGCCGCCAGTCGGATGAAACGGTCAGCGCCTTGCCGCCGTCGATCGACAGGTCGATCTCCATCGGAATGGATATCATGCCTTCGAGGATGGACGCCTGGAGGTAGTCGTCGCCGAGCTTCACCACCCAATCGCGCTTGAGCGCACCCGAATGCGGCGCCAACCGCCCGCCCAGCCGGTCGAGCCGGTCGCGGCGCAGCAATTCCACCGCGGTCACGATCGAGGTGAGAACTGCTTTTTCTCCGCTGTTCGGCACGACGGGCGCAAAACCGTCGGGGTATTCCTCTGCTATGAACCCCGTCGATATCGCCCCTTCCCGCCAGCGCGGATGCTGCATCAGCGCCGCCAGGAACGGAATGTTGTGCTCGATGCCGTCGACCACAAAACTGTCGAGCGCTTCCGACATGGCATCGATCGCTTCGATGCGCGTCGGCGCCCAGGTGCACAATTTGGCGAGCATCGGGTCATAGAACATCGAAATCTCGGAGCCTTCGGTGACGCCGGTGTCGTTGCGGATGATCACATCGCCGAATTGCCCTTCCTCCGGCGGCCGGTAGCGCGTCAGCCGGCCGATCGACGGCAGGAAATTGCGATGCGGGTCCTCGGCATAGAGCCGGCTTTCCACCGCCCAGCCATTCAGCTTGATGTCGCTTTGCTTCAAGGCGAGCTTCTCGCCGGCGGCGACGCGGATCATCTGCTCGACCAGATCTATGCCGGTGACGAGTTCGGTCACCGGATGCTCGACCTGCAATCGTGTATTCATTTCAAGGAAATAGAAGTTCTTGTCCTTGTCGACGATGAACTCGACCGTGCCGGCGCTCTGATAGTCGACCGCCCTGGCCAGCGCCACCGACTGCTCGCCCATGGCCTTGCGCGTCTTGGCATCGAGGAAGGGCGACGGCGCCTCTTCCGCCACCTTCTGGTTGCGGCGCTGGATCGAGCATTCACGCTCGCCGAGATAGAGCGCATTGCCATGCGCATCGGCCAGCACCTGGATCTCGATATGGCGCGGATCGACGACGAATTTCTCAATGAACACGCGGTCGTCGCCGAACGAGCTCTTGGCTTCCGAGCGCGCCCGGTCGAAACCGTCGCGCACTTCCGACTGGTTCCAGGCAATGCGCATGCCCTTGCCGCCGCCGCCGGCGGAGGCCTTGATCATCACGGGATAGCCGATCTCGCCGGCGATCTGTTCGGCGTGGTCGGCATTCTCGATGACGCCAAGCCAGCCGGGCACGGTCGAAACCTTGGCGGCGTTGGCGAATTTCTTCGATTCGATCTTGTCGCCCATGGCCTTGATCGCCTTGGGCTTCGGGCCGATGAAGACGATGCCTTCCTTCTCCAGCGTTTCGCAGAAGGCGGCGCGCTCGGACAGGAAGCCATAGCCGGGATGCACGGCCTGAGCCCCGGTTTCCTTGCAGGCGGCGATGATCTTTTCAGGGACAAGATAACTTTGCGCGGCGGGCGAAGGCCCGATATGCACCGCCTCGTCGGCCATCTCGACATGCACGGCATCGCGATCGGCATCGGAATAGACGGCGACCGTGGCAATCCCCATCTTGCGCGCCGTCTTGATGACGCGACAGGCGATCTCGCCACGGTTGGCGATCAGGATTTTTGTGAACATGCTGAGGTCATTCCCCTCCGGTCGGTCGTTCCTTTTATGACCTGTGCTTGCGGGGTCAAGCCGACCATGCAAATCACTGCCTTTCAATCGATTTGCGATTCCAATTCATCGCTGTGGCCCAGTCTCGGCACCAGCTTCTAGTTGATCGTGTCGAAAAAAACTGAAACCTTGGAAAAAAATTCGCATTTGGAGGACGCCCTATGAAAACCCGCGCCGCTGTCGCTGTCGCCGCCGGAAAGCCGCTGGAGATCATGGAGGTCGACCTCGACGGTCCGCGCGAAGGCGAGGTTCTGGTCGAGATCAAGGCGACCGGCATTTGCCACACCGACGAGTTCACGCTGTCGGGCGCCGATCCCGAAGGCCTGTTCCCAGCCATTCTCGGCCATGAGGGCGCTGGCGTGGTGGTCGATGTCGGCAAGGGCGTCACCTCGGTCAAGAAGGGCGACCACGTCATCCCGCTCTACACGCCGGAATGCCGGCAGTGCCCGTCCTGCCTGTCGAGAAAGACCAATCTGTGCACGGCGATCCGCGCCACGCAGGGCCAGGGCTTGATGCCCGACGGCTCGTCGCGCTTCTCGATCGGCAAGGACAAGATCTTCCACTATATGGGCTGCTCGACCTTCTCCAACTTCACCGTGCTGCCCGAGATCGCGGTGGCCAAGGTCAATCCGGACGCTCCCTTCGACAAGATCTGCTACATCGGCTGCGGTGTCACCACCGGCATCGGCGCCGTCATCAACACCGCCAAGGTCGAGCAAGGCGCGACCGCCGTGGTCTTCGGCCTCGGCGGTATCGGCCTGAACGTCATTCAGGGCCTGAAGCTTGCCGGCGCCGACATGATCATCGGCGTCGATTTGAACAACGACAAGAAGGAATGGGGCGAGCGGTTCGGCATGACGCATTTCGTCAATCCGAAGGAGATCGACGGCGACATCGTGCCTTACCTCGTCAACATGACTAAGCGCGGCGCCGACCAGATCGGCGGCGCCGACTACACGTTCGACTGCACCGGCAACACCAAGGTGATGCGCCAGGCGCTGGAAGCCTCGCACCGCGGCTGGGGCAAGTCGGTCATCATCGGCGTCGCCGGCGCCGGCCAGGAAATCTCGACGCGGCCGTTCCAGCTGGTCACCGGCCGCACCTGGATGGGCACCGCCTTCGGCGGCGCGCGCGGCCGCACCGACGTGCCGCGCATCGTCGACTGGTACATGGACGGCAAGATCCAGATCGATCCGATGATCACCCATTTGCTGAAACTGGACGAGATCAACAAGGGGTTCGACCTCATGCACGAGGGCAAGTCGATCCGAAGCGTCGTCGTTTACTGAAGCAAGCCACACGCCGCCGACCGACCGGCCAGCGACCTCTGTGGTTCACAACTGGGAGGAGAAAAGAATGGCGGAGAAACTGCATCCGAAAATCGACAATGGCCTGCCAAAGGAGAGCGCGAGCTTTGCCGGCGGCACGCTGGTCTGCGCCTGCACCAGCAAGCCGGTCAAGGTGAAGGTCAAGGGGCAGATCGCCCACAACCATGCCTGCGGCTGCACCAAATGCTGGAAGCCGGAAGGCGCGGTATTCTCGGTGGTTGCCGTGGCCGGCACGGGCGACGTCACCGTCAGCGAGAACGGCGACAAGCTGAAAGTGGTCGATTCCGCGGCGCTGATCCAGCGCCATGCCTGCACCGGCTGCGGTGTCCATATGCACGGCCCGGTCGAGCGCGACCATCCCTTCAAGGGCCTGACCTTCATCCATCCCGAGCGCTTCGTCGAGGATGGCTGGTCGCCGCCGGGGTTTGCAGCCTTCGTCTCGTCGATCATCGAATCCGGCGTCGATCCAAAACGGATGGACGGTATTCGCGCGCAGCTAAGGACAATCGGGCTCGAACCCTATGACTGTCTCAACCCTGGCCTGATGGACTATATGGCCACCTGGACCGCGAAGAAGTCCGGCGCCTTGCCGGCCTGAACACTGTAAGATTTCAGGCAGGGGCCGGACACGTTTCCGGCCCCTGTCCGTTTCGGAGGGATTATGCCCGCACCCGCCATCTACGTCGATGCCGACGCCTGCCCGGTCAAGGCCGAGGTGGAAAAGGTCGCCGAGCGCCTCGGCGTCGTCGTCACCTACGTCTCCAATGGCGGCTTGCGGCCATCGCGCGATCCAATGATCCGCAATGTCGTGGTCTCCAAGGGCGCCGACGCCGCCGACGACTGGATCGTCGAGAATGCCAAATCCAACGACATCGTGATCACGGCGGACATTCCGCTTGCCGCCCGCGCGGTGGCGCTCGGGGCGCATGTGCTTGGGCCAACCGGGCGGCCGTTCACGCCCGAAACCATCGGCATGGCGGTGGCCATGCGCGACCTCAAGCAGCATTTGCGCGAAACCGGTGAGAGCAAGGGCTACAATGCCTCCTTCGCGCCGCAGGACCGTTCGCGGTTTCTTGGTGAACTCGACCGCATCTTGCGGCGCGCGCTGAAATCCGCCACACCCGGCTAGAAACCGAGCGCGATCCAGGGTGGAGACGTCATGGCCATCGAAGCCCCGATCCAGAAACCTATGCAGCGCCATATGCTGTTCGCAATGTCGGCGTGTTTCGGCGCGTTTGCGCTGCTCGTGGCGTTGCTGCTGCACGCCCCGCTCGCCTATTCGATCGGCGCCAATGCCTTTTTCGCCGCCTACGTCATTCTCGTCGTCAGCCAGATGCCCAAATTCACCGGCAAGTATCTGAGCAAGAATGCGCGCGCCACCGACCAGCCGGTGCTGGTCATCTTCGCCGTGACGCTCGTCGTCGTTGTCGTCGCCGTTGTCTCGTTGTTCCTGCTTATCAACCAGAAGAACAGAGGCAATTCCGTCGAACTCGGTTTCGCGCTGCTGTCGATCCCGCTTGGTTGGTTCACCATCCATGCCATGGCCGCACTTCACTATGCGCATGTCTACTGGATGGACGGCGATGCGGTGGACGCTGAAACCAAGAAGAAAATCCCGGTCGGCGGATTGCTGTTCCCAGGCGACAAGCGCCCGGAAGGTTGGGATTTCCTCTATTTCTCGGCAGTCATCGGCATGACGGCGCAAACCGCCGACACCAACATCTCGACCACGCATATGCGCTGTGTCGTCCTCGTCCACTCGATCCTGTCGTTTTTCTTCAACACGGTCATCGTCGCCGCAGCCGTCAATCTCGCCGTCAGCCTGGGTAGCCCGTAATAAATCCGTGATCGGGTGAAACATCGGTTTGGATCGCGACGTATCAGGAGGACAATGAACGCGCAGGCCACGCCGCGAGGCCGGGAGACGAGACAAAATGGAATCCGTTGCCAGAAGCCAATCCGCCACCGGACCGGACGCTCCCGTGTCGAGCGACAGCACGCTGATCTACCGGCAGTCGCGGTGGACGCGGCTGACACACTGGATCTGGGCCATTTCGCTGTTCTTCATGCTGCTTTCCGGCCTGCAGATCTTCAACGCCCGGCCGCAGCTCTATATCGGCAAGCAATCCGGCTTCGGCTACAACAACACCATTTTCCAAATCGGCGCCGAAAACACGAGCGCCGGGCCGCGCGGCTTCACCGAGATCTTCGGGCACCGCTTCGACACGACGGGCGTGCTCGGCTGGTCGGGTCCGCCAGGCAACGAGACGGCGCGTGGCTTCCCGTCCTGGGCGACCATCCCGTCCTATTATGACCTCGGCACCGCCCGCGTCGTGCATTTCTTCTTCGCCTGGATCCTGACGACGACCTTGATCGTCTGGCTGGTCGCCAGCCTGGTCAACGGCCATATCAGGCGCGATCTCGCCCCGCGCCTCGACGACCTCAAGCGGCTGCCGCGGGACATAGTCGACCACGCGAAGCTGAAATTCCATCACACACGTGAATACAACACACTGCAGAAGATGGCCTATGGCGGTGTGCTGTTCGTGCTGTTGCCGCTGATGATCATCACCGGCCTTGCCATGTCGCCCAGCATGAATTCGGTGCTGCCTTTCCTCAACGAAGTGCTCGGCGGCCGGCAGACGGCGCGCACCATTCATTTCACCGTCATGCTGCTGCTGGTCGGCTTCTTCATCATCCACATTCTGATGATCCTGGCCGCCGGCCCGATCAACGAATTGCGCTCGATCATCACCGGCTGGTACCGCACCGACCCTCCCGCGCATGACGACAAGACGACCGAGAGGAGTGCCTGACATGGCGAAGTTTGAGATCAGCCCCAATTTTCAGATCAGTCGAAGGAAATTCCTGACTGCCGCCAGCCTTGGCGCCTCGGGTATCATGCTGTCGGGCTGCGACGCTTTCGACAGCCAGTTGAGCATCGGCAGCGGCCTGCGCAGTTTCCTCGAAAACGCCAATGGGCTGACATATCGCGCGCAACGCCTGCTTGCCGGCCGTGACGCGCTGGCACCGGAATTCACCGAGGCCGATATCCGCCAGCCGCAGCGGCCGAACGGCGTTACCGCCCCTGACGACGACACCTACAAGGGCCTGCTCGCCAACAATTTCGCCGACTGGCGGCTGGAAGTCTCGGGCCTCGTCGAAAAGCCGCTGTCGCTCAGCCGCGAGCAGCTTCAGAACATGCCGAGCCGCACGCAGATCACCCGCCACGACTGCGTCGAGGGCTGGAGCTGCATCGCCAAATGGACCGGCACGCCGTTGTCGCAGGTGCTCGACCAGGCGGTGGTCAAGCCGCAGGCGCGTTACGTCATGTTCCACTGCCTCGACACGATCGACCGCAGCCTATCCGGCGACATCAAATATTACGGCACGATCGACCTGATCGACGCCCGCCATCCGCAGACGATCCTCGCCTACGGCCTGAACGGCAAACCGCTCCCGGTCGAAAACGGCGCCCCGTTGCGCGTCCGCGTCGAACGCCAACTCGGCTATAAGATGCCGAAATATCTCTACAAGATCGAGTTGGTCGACGGCTTCGCCAATGTCGGCGGCGGCCGCGGCGGCTATTGGGAAGACAATGGCTATGACTGGTATGGCGGGATTTGATGACCACCCGCATACAGGCCGAGCACGATCTTTCGCCGATCGAGTTGAGTTCGCTCGAGGAACGCCTCCACAACGACAACCGGCGCGCGACGGGCTGCGCCGATGACCGGGGACTGGCTTTCGTTATTCGTGACGGTGCAGGACATGCGATCGGCGTTGCCGCCGGCTACTCTTGGGCGAGCACGTCCGAGCTGACATTGATGTGGATTGACGCGGCCTATCGCGGTCGCGGCTATGCAAGGCAGTTGCTCAGCGCTTTTGTCGCTGAGGCAACGGCTCGAGGAGTCAGGAGAATTTGGGTCTCCAGCCACGACTTCCAGGCACCGGGCCTCTACGAGAAGGCTGGCTTCCGGCGCATCGCCGAACTCGCGGAATGGCCCGAAGGCCACTCCAACATCATCCTTTGTAAAACGACAGCAGCGGACGGTGCACTTTAGGCAACCTTCTCAAGCAGCGGCCTCAATGCCGGATGTATCTCCGGCGAGGCGTGCTTGATCAGGGTCAGCAGCGCGCGCTCGTTCTCGTACAGAGGCCTATCCCCGCCGATATGCTCGACCAGCCATTTGGCTTCGCCGGCATCGATCGTCTCGGCACGGCGGGCCAGGGCCTCGGCCGCCCTGTTCTTGGCCTCCCATTCGGCCTCGATGTCATCGGGGGACCGATAGGCCTCGATGATGCCAGCAAGGCTGCCGGAGACCATGCGGCTGAAGAACCCGCCGATTGCCGGCTCGGCATGTTCGAGGAAGCTCTCCTGGCGCAGCGCCACGTCGCGGGTCGGCGCCTCATAGCCGGCCGAACACATGACGAAATTGGCGATCGCCTTGACGAAAAGGTCGTTCCAGGACGGATCGTTCTTGGCCTGGGCGGTGTGCTCGTTGATCCTGAACAGCACCTCGGCCTCGCCGCGGGTGATGGCGATGTTGCCGTCGCCGCCATGGGCGTAGAGGATGCGGCGCAGCAGCTCGACTTCCGCCTTGGCGATCAGTCCGGGCACCAGCACGCCGCCCAGCATCAGCGGCCCCTTGCCGTCGATGACGGCATGCGCGACCTGCTCCAGCGCATAGACACAAAGCTTGCTCGGCGAGGATCTCGCCTTTTCCAGCACATGGACCAGCAATTCGAGTTCGGTGCGGCTGTCGACCATGCCGTCGCGCGAAATAGTGCGGACCAGCCAGTCGGCATTATCCTGCGAGATGTAGCCCGAGGGCTTTTCTTGATGGACGATGTAGTCGGTCACCGCCTCGACGAAGAACGGGGCCCACTCCGCGCATTTGTCCTGGGCCGTCTGGTCGAGCGCGAACAGCGCCTCGGCCTCGCCTCGCATCACCACGCCATCGGCGAACACGTCGCGGCGCAGCATCACCACGTCCTCCGAGGCAATGCGATTCTTCGAGGTCAGCCCCGCCACCGGCGCGCTCATGATCAATTCGCCCATTGTCGTCCCCGTCCGCCCCAAAGCGTTACATCGGCCTGCTATATCAGGAGTGTCTTGAAAAACCGGCAAACGGCGTGGTTAGCGAAGACTTGCCGGCCAGTGCATGTCGCCCAAAAGTGCGCAGCGGTTTTGGGAAAACGACATGCATCAAACAAAGAGCTAAAGCGCATCACCTGAATCCGTTTCAACGCGACGCACCTTTGATGTCGCTGGGAGGTGACAAGGTGTCGCCGACGGGCTATGGATGGCGCGTCGAGGGCTCGGGATTCTGAGTCCTACCTGTTTGCGGGAGAGAGCAGCGAGAGCTGCCGCCGAAGGGGAAATCGCCCGAAATCTCTCAGGCAAAAGAACCGTAGACGGGAAAGACACTCTGGAAAGTCGGGGCTTGCCCCCGCGCCGAAGGTGTAAGCGCCGCTGACAGAGTTCCGGCTGCGCGAGTCTCTCAGGCTTCAGACAGAGGGGCACGGACTGGTCGCCATTCGCGGCCGATTGCGTGCGACTCTGGAGACGACATGACGGGCGACCATAGCAAACACCTTCCCCTCGAAGATCTCCACACGGCCGCCGGTGCGCGCTTCGGCGCCTTCGCCGGCTGGTCGATGCCGCTGACCTATCCGGCCGGCGTCATGAAGGAGCACCTGCACACCCGCGAGCATGCCGGTCTCTTCGATATCTCGCATATGAAACTGTTCGAGGTCAGCGGGCCGCAAGCGGTTGCGCTGCTCGACCGCGCTTGCCCCTTGGATGCCGGCGCGCTCGAAATCTCGCAGTCGAAACTGTCCTTCATCCTCAATGAGGCCGGCGGCATCCTCGACGACCTGATCGTCACCCGGCTCGGCGATACAAGGTTCATGGTGGTCGCCAATGCCGGCAACGCCGCCGCCGACGAGAAGCATCTGCGTGAACTGGCCGCGAATTTCGATGTGAAGGTCGAGCCGCTCGACCGCGTCTTCCTGGCCATCCAGGGACCCGAGGCCTGGGCAGTCCTGTCCCGTGCCGGCATCGAGACCGGCTCGCTGCTGTTCATGCACGGGGTCGAGCCGCGGAAAGACTGGTTCATGAGCCGGTCGGGTTACACCGGCGAGGACGGTTTCGAGATCGGCCTGCCGGAGGCGGACGCGCGTGATTTGGTCACGAAGCTGCTCGAGGATGAACGCGTTCTGTGGATCGGCCTTGCCGCGCGCGACAGCCTGCGGCTTGAGGCCGGCCTCTGCCTGCATGGCCAGGACATCACGCCGGAGACCGACCCGGCCGCCGCCGCGCTGATGTGGGCAATTCCCAAGGACATCAGAGCTTCCGGCGCCTTTATCGGCGCCGACGCCTTGCGCGCCGCCGTCGAACGCGGCCCGGCGCAAAAGCGCGTCGGCCTGAAGCCGGAAGGCCGCCAGCCGGTGCGCGCCGGTGCCGCCCTGTTCGATGCCGACGGCAATCACGCCGGCCATGTCACGTCAGGCGGCTTTGGCCCCTCGGCCGGCCATCCGGTCGCCATGGGCTATGTCGCCGCAGCGCTGGCAAAGCCCGGCACACGGTTGTTCGCCGACGTACGCGGCACGAAGATCCCCGTCGATATCAGCTCCCTGCCCTTCACCCCTCATCGCTACCGCAAAGGATGAACTCCATGGCAACGACCTTTTTCACATCAGATCACGAATGGCTCCGCGTCGAAGGCGGTGTCGCCACGGTCGGCATCACCGACTACGCGCAGGAGCAACTCGGCGACCTCGTTTTCGTCGAACTGCCGGAGATCGGAAAGAAGCTGACCAAAGGCGACACCGCCGTCGTGGTCGAATCCGTCAAGGCGGCCTCCGACGTTTACGCGCCGGTTGACGGCGAGATCACCGAGGCCAACGGCACGCTGTCTTCCGACCCGTCGCTGGTCAACTCCGCGGCAACCGGCGCCGGCTGGCTGTGGAAGATGAAGCTTGCCGACGAAAGCCAGCTCGCCGGCCTCATGGACGAGGCCGCCTACAAAGCCCATATCGCCTGAAATCAGGACTTAGAGATGATGACCACAGCACTTACCCCCTTCTCGGCCCGTCATATCGGTCCTGGCGTGAACGATGTCAGAGCCATGCTTGCGGTGATCGGCGTCCCTTCCGTCGAGACGCTGATCAGCCAGGCCGTGCCGCAGTCGATTCGCCTCGACCTGCCGCTGACCTTGCCCGCGCCGGCCAGCGAGGCCGAAGCGCTGGCCGAATTGTCGGCCATCATGGAGAAGAACACGGTGCTGAAAAGCTTCATCGGCGCCGGCTATCACGGCGTTCACGTGCCGCCGGTCATCCAGCGCAATCTGTTCGAGAATCCGGCCTGGTACACGGCCTACACGCCCTATCAGGCCGAGATCAGCCAGGGTCGTCTGGAAATGCTGTTCAATTTCCAGACCTTGGTCACCGAATTGACCGGACTGCCGGTGGCATCCGCCTCGCTGCTCGATGAAGCAACCGCTGTCGCCGAAGCGGTCGGCATCGCGCTGCGCCACCACCGTGACAAGCGCAGCAAGGTGGCGCTCGCCGGCACGCCGCATCCGCAGACGCTGGATGTGGTGCGCACCCGCGCCGAACCGCTCGGCATCGAGATCGACGGCGAGACCATCGACGACAACACCGCTGCCCTGCTCGTCTCCTGGCCCGACACCTTTGGCGTCTATGGCGACCACAAGGCCGCGATCGACAAGGCCCGCGCCACCGGTACCATCGTCGTCTTCATCGCCGATCCGCTGGGCCTGACGCTGACCGATGCGCCGGCGAAACTCGGCGCCGACATCGCCGTCGGCCCGATGCAGCGGTTTGGCGTGCCGATGGGCTTTGGCGGCCCACATGCCGCTTACTGCGCCGTCTCCGATAAGCTGACGCGTCTGATGCCCGGCCGCCTCGTCGGCCAATCGACCGACAGCAAGGGCCGGCCCGGATACCGCCTTGCCTTGCAAACGCGCGAACAGCATATCCGCCGCGACAAGGCGACCTCCAACATCTGCACCGCGCAGGCGCTGCTCGCCAACATGGCGACGGCCTATGCCATCTGGCACGGCCCCGCCGGGCTGCAGGCGATCGCCGGACGCATCCACGCTCTGGCAAACCGTCTGGCGAGCGGCCTCAAGGCGGCGGGCGTTTCGGTGCTCGGCGCCAGCCGCTTCGACACGGTGACGGTGGAGGCGAAAGGCAAGGCCGCGCAAATCGCCGAGGCTGCCGAAAAGACCGGCCGGCTGCTGCGCGTCCTCGACACCGACCATGTCGGTATCGCCTTCGACGAGACCTCGACAGACGCCGATCTCGACGCGATCGCTTCCCTGTTCGGCGCCAAGGCTGCCTCCTCGGCCGACAGCACCGTTCCCAGCAAGCCGCGTGGAAAGGAGTTTCTGACCCAGCAGGTCTTCAACGAGAACAAGTCGGAGACCGACATGATGCGCCTGCTGCGCCGGTTGGCCGACAAGGATCTGGCGCTCGACCGCTCCATGATCCCGCTCGGATCCTGCACCATGAAGCTCAACGCGGCGGCCGAAATGATGCCGGTGAGTTGGCCAAGCATCGCCAATCTGCATCCCTTCGCACCGGCCAGCCATTCGGCCGGCTATCGCGCCATGATCGGCGAGCTGGAAGGCTGGCTGTCCGAAATCACCGGCTTCGACGCGGTCAGCCTGCAGCCCAATGCCGGCAGCCAGGGCGAATATGCCGGCCTGCTCGCCATCCGCGCCTATCACCGCTCGCGCGGCGAAGGCCGTCGCACGGTCTGCCTGATCCCCTCTTCCGCGCATGGCACCAATCCGGCGAGTGCGGCGATGGCCGGCATGAGCGTCGTCGTCGTGCGCTGCCTGGAAGACGGCAATATCGACATGGACGATATGCGGGCCAAGGCCAACGAGCATTCCAAGAATCTCGCGGCGCTGATGTTCACCTATCCCTCGACGCATGGCGTCTATGAAGAAGGCGCGCGCCACCTCTGCGCCCTCATCCACGAGCATGGCGGCCAGGTCTATTTCGACGGCGCCAACCTCAACGCGCTGGTCGCGCTCGCCCGGCCCGCCGATATCGGCGCCGATGTCTGCCATATGAACCTGCACAAGACCTTCTGCATCCCGCATGGCGGCGGCGGCCCCGGCATCGGCCCGATCGGCGTCAAGGCGCATCTGAAGCCCTATCTGCCGGGCCATGTCACCGAAGGCTCGGCGCATGCCGTGTCGGCGGCACCCTTCGGCAGCGCTTCCATCCTGCCGATCACCTGGATGTATATCCGCATGATGGGCGCCGCCGGACTGAAGCAGGCCACGGAGACCGCCATCATCTCGGCCAACTATGTGGCGACACGGCTCGCGCCGCACTTCCCGCTGCTCTACAAGGGCCGGCACGATCGCATCGCGCATGAGTGCATCCTCGATACCCGCGTGCTCAAGGACAGCGCCGGCATCAGTGTCGATGACATCGCCAAGCGCCTGATCGACTATGGCTTCCACGCGCCGACCATGTCGTTTCCGGTCGCCGGCACGCTGATGGTCGAGCCGACGGAATCCGAGCCGAAGCGCGAACTCGACCGCTTCTGCGAGGCGATGATCGCCATTGCCGGCGAAGCGGCGAAAGTCGCCAGGGGCGACTGGCCCTTGGCCGACAACCCGCTGGTCAACGCGCCGCACACCGCCGCCGAGACGCTGGCAGGCCAGTGGACCCACCCCTACTCGCGCCTGGAAGCGGCCTATCCCGCGGGCGACGCCGATACGGCGGCCAAGTACTGGCCGCCGGTGTCGCGCATCGACAATGTCGCCGGCGACCGCAATCTGGTCTGCTCCTGCCCGCCGCTGTCGGATTACCTGGGCGCGGCTGAATAACTAGGCTGAGCGCAAGGCCGGCTTGACCGGTTCGGCCTGGCCCATTCTTTTGCCGCTGATGACGCAGTTTCGGCCGGCGCGCTTGGCCGCGTAGAGCGCGGCATCCGCCTCGGCCAGCACCTCGTCGAGGCTGCTGCCGTCGGCGCCGCCGAAGCCGATGCCGCCGCTGACCGTGCTGCGCAACGGACCGAGCGGGGTAGGAACGATTTCGGTGCCGAAGGCGACGCCGATCTTGCTGGCGAGATCATGGGCTCGCTCTTCCGTCATCCGCGACATGACGATGGCGAACTCCTCGCCACCCAGGCGAAAGGCGTCGACGCCGGTCCTGGCATATTTCCGGATTACGGCGGCGAAGCGGCACAGGACCTGGTCTCCGACCGGGTGACCGTAGATGTCGTTCGTCCTCTTGAAGTGATCGAGGTCGAACATGACGACCGCCATGAAGGGACCGAAGGGCCGCTCGCCGTGGAGGGACATCAACCCGCGACGGTTCATCAGCCCGGTCAATGGATCGGTCATGGTCTCGGCCTTCAGCTCGATCTGCGCCTGCAGATGATGAAGCGAGAGCGTCAAGGCGCCCAGACCGGTCATGCAGGCCACCGCCACGACGGAATTCAGACGTTCGGCCCAATTGTCGGGCGCCGCCCCGAGCGTCCATTGCCCCTTGGCCATCAGAACCACGCCGCAAAGGGCAAACGACACCGCGCAGGTGCCACTCAGGAACGAAACCACCAGCAGGATCCGGCGATCGTGGCTGCCATTGACCCAGAACATGGCTCCGATCGTCGACAGCAGCACGGTCACCGTCGCGTAGGTGACGATGAAGCCGACACCGTCAAGGCCGAGGAAGGTGAAGGCCGCGCAGACAGCCATGGCGGCAAGTGTCGGCATGATCGCACGCCTGTGGTCCGGCACGCCGAGATACTGCATGGCCGAAAGGCAGATGATCAGGAAGCCCAGGCTGAGCAGCGCCAGCGCAATCTGGCAAAGCAGCGGATCAGGCTCCTTGGTGTAGCGCCAGAACAGGATCACATGCGCGACAAGCACGATAATGCCGCACGCCACCGTCAGCACGAAACGCGCCCGCGGCGCGGTGAGCCAGATGGCAAACATGGTGACGGCAAGGCATGTGCCCGACAGCGCGGCCGCGAGCAGGAGCGAACTGAAATCCAGCATATCTGGCGGGGGCCTCTCGAGCGTCGGCGGTTACGCCGCATTCTAGGTCAGCGGCAGCCCTCGAACATGGTTTTCAGCCGATCTTTCGACCCAGGCTGCGTTTAGGGTTTACAAAGCGTCGACAGTGCCCGTGCGGAAATCGGCCCTTGGGCAGCGCGAGGATCAAACGCGCATCAGCCCTTGTTCAGCAAGGCGAGATTGGCGTTGACGACCGTCGGGTCGGCCATGCCGGCCTTCGCCTCGAGCAGCAGCGCCCTGGCCTTTTTCTTGTTGCCGCGCAGCAGTTGCGAATAGCCCATATTGTTGACGATCTGCGGTTTGCGGCCGGCGACCTTCAACAGCTGGCCATAGGCGCGGTCGGCGAAGTCGAAGCGGCCGAGCTCGTCATAGGAGGCGGCCAGCCCCATCCAGGCCTCCGCATTGTCAGCCTTCAGCTCGACGGCCTTGCGGAAATGCTGTTCGGCGAGACCATAATTGGCGTCGCGAAACTGCGCCTTGCCTTGTGCCAGGTCGGATGTGTCGACATCCTTGGCCGCCGGCTGGATCGCGGTCGTCTTGGTCGTGTCGACGTTGTTGTTCGTCGTGCACCCGGTGATCATCAGGACGGCCGCCATCGTGGCCATCGCCGCAAATTGTGTCTGACGCATGCCCTGCCCCGTCGCCCGATTTGCCGGGTCGTTCTTCAGGTAAAGACATTAGAGCAAAGCGATTAAGCTTCGGTACCGAAATGCAGCTAAGATTTGGTTTCCGCAATTACCAGCCATTAACCACCGGACCCCAACGCCTCAAGCGGACGCGGGGGGACGGTCTCACGGCGGATCCATTGCCTTGAGCTCGGCCGGAACCGGATAGCGGTGGCCGTCATAGCGCAGTCGGTAGGTCCAGCTCACCGACTTGCCGGGGTGGGACTGGCACTCGCCATCCTTGTCGGGGAGCGGCTCGTCGGTATCCTTCCGCTCTACCGCGATGATGTCATGGTAGCCGCGATGGATCCTCGGGCTCATCGCCAGGCTGACCTGGCTGGAATGAAAGGATCCCGCGCAACTGGTGTCGCCTTCGCCGCCATGGCCGGCTACGGCAAGCCCGTCGAGCACCGCCTGCAGCGCATTGCCTGATATGGCGTAGAGCCGCAGGTCGGTTTCGTTGAAGGGATTGGGCTGTGAATGATTGGCCATGTCGATGCGCAGGCCGAAGGCGGTGACACCCGGCGCCAGCCCATAACGGGCGGTATCGAATTCGATTCCCCGGATGGCGACGGCATCGTCGTTCATCAGCCTGGGCTGGAGCAGGCGCTGGCGTACCTGCAGGGTCTTCCTGTCGACGACCAGAAGCTCGATGTCGCCAACATGCTGGCCGTCGGCGGATTGGACGCTGTCGATCAGCGGCACCGCGACCAGCAACAGATCGTCATGGGCAGGCCAGACCTTGCAGAGCAGGCCAGGCATACCGTCCTGCGGGACCGCAAGCGGGATGCTGGTATGCGGTTCGAGCGTGAACGAGCGGCCGTCGGCGCTCTTTTGAATCTTGGGATAAGCCTGCCGCAACAGCGCGGCGGCATCGCCGCAATCATCGGCCGCGGCCAGGGCGGGCCACAGACTGGCCGCGGCAAGAGCGGCGGCACACAACAACATTCGCATGGGGATCCTCATGTCGCAGGGCCGAGTTCGGGCAGCAACTTGTTGGCCAAGCTCCGTATCAAGCTCGGCAAGCCGCGATGCGCAGGCTTGCCACTGAACATCGATGTCGCCTAGTGGTTACCCGTCATTTTGACGATGATCGGGATGATCGCGATCATCAGCACCACCGGCAGGATGCACACCGTCACCGGTATCGACATCTTGGCCGGCAAGGCATGTGCCTTTTCCTCGGCCAGCGACATGCGCTTGTGGCGCATTTCGTCGGAGAAGACGCGCAGCGCGCCTGACAGGCTGGTGCCGAGTTCCTTCGACTGCTGTAAGAGCGTGGCGAAGGAGCGAACCTCGTCCAGGCTGAGGCGGTCGGCGAGTGCCTTCAGCGCATCGTCGAGGCTGCGCCCTGCCCTCAGTTCCAGCGACACCAGCTGCAAATTCTGGCTGAGCGCCGGATAGGTCTTGGCGAGCTCCTTCGAGACGCGCTCGATACCGGCTTCCATGCTCATGCCGGCATCCGAACAGACGATCATCAGATCCATGAAGTCGGGAAAGCCGTTGCGGTACTCGCGCATCTTCTCCCGCACCTGCTGGGTCAGCACCAGGCCGGGCAGGAAATAACCGGCCACGCCCGACAGGATGACGAACGCCCAGCGGCTGGTCATCGTCGCTTCGGCGCTGGCCAGCCACTGGTTGAGGACAAAGGCGCCGATCGCGCCGCCGACCAGCGCGGAAAAGCGTATGATGAAGAACGTGCCGGCGGCGCGCGGCTCCATATAGCCGGCCTGGATCAGCTTCATGCGCAACCGGGCGACATTTTCCGGATCGCTCTTGGCGTAGAATTCCTGCGCCCGCTTCACCGCCTTTTCGCGCACGACATTGGCGTTCTTCTTCTGCAGCGGCTCGGGCTTCGCGGCCACCGCGCCATGGTCGACCTTGAGCCGGCGCTTCACGTCGTTGCGGTCGCCCTTCGCCGCCACCATCGGCCAGGCGACGGCGACGCTGCCCAGGGCCAGAAGCAGGATCGCCACCGGCATCAGGGAGGTCGGTGCGAGCGAGGCGAGGAATTCGATGAAGCCCTGCATGTCAGAACCTGAAATTCGACATTTTGAACATCATCAGATTGCCCAGCATCAGCCAGGTCACGGACCCGCCGATCAGGTACCAGGTCTTTGGCTCGTCCCAGACATCACGGTAGAAGCCCGGCATCAGCGCCATGATGGCGGCAAACAGCAGCGCCGGTATCGCCGTCAGGATGTAGGCCGACATGCGGCCTTCGGTCGAGATGGCGCGCACCTTGCGACGCAGCTTGCCGCGCTCGCGGATCGTCAGCGCCAGGCCGTCGAGGATTTCGCGCAGATTGCCCCCCGAACTGGACTGGATGGAGACGGCGGTGATGAACAGCGGCAGATCCTCATGGCCGACCCTGTCGAACAGCGAATTCAAAGCCGAGACCAGGTCGGAACCATAGGTCACCTCATCGGCGATGACGCCGAACTCGGTGCCGATCGGATCGGGCATTTCGCGCGACACCATGGCGATGGCCACCGGCACGGGGTGACCGGCCTTGAGGCCGCGCGTGATCAGTTCCAGTGCCTCGGGCAGCTGCATGCCAAAGCGCTTAAGCCGACGCTTGCGCATGGAGCGCATCACCATCACCGGCACCAGCGGCAACAGCACGACGAACAGGAGAAGCCCCATCAGCAGTGGCAAGCCGTACCAGATGGCGACCAGGGTCATGGCCATCGCCACACCCGAGGTGATCATCAGAAATTTCGACAGCGGCATGATCATGCCCGACTGCGTACGCAGCGCGCGGAACCGGTCTGGCGAGAACAGCGAGGTGCCCGCGTCGAGGCCGCGCTCCTTGCGCAGCTGGATCAGCACCTGCTCCTGGCTGATCTTGCTTTCCTGCAGCTTCATGCGCCGGTTGATGGCGGTGCGCTTGTCGCTGCGGCCGGCATAGAGGAGATAGCAGGCCTCGGCGATCATGATGCCGGTCAGTGCTGCCCCGGCATAGACGACATAGATTGCGCTCAGCCCGTCGAACACCCGGCTACTCCTGCGGCCGGCCGGGTTCGAAGTACCGTCCGGGAAACTCGATGCCCATGGCACGCAGATCCTCCAGGAAGCGCGGCCTAATGCCGGTTGCCTCGAAATAGCCGAGGATGCCGCCATCGGCATCCATGCCGGTGCGCACGAAGCGGAAGATCTCCTGCATCTGGATGACGTCGCCTTCCATGCCGGTCACCTCGGCAACGCTTGTCACCTTGCGCTTGCCATCGGAAAGCCGGGTCAGTTGCACGATGATGTCGATGGCGCTGGCGATCTGGCTGCGGATCGACTGCACCGTCATCGGCATGCCGGTCATGCCCAACATCTGTTCGAGGCGCGAAATGGCATCGCGCGGCGTGTTGGCGTGGATGGTCGCCATCGACCCTTCATGGCCGGTGTTCATCGCCTGCAGCATGTCGAAGGCCTCCTCGCCGCGGCACTCGCCGAGGATGACGCGGTCGGGGCGCATGCGCAGCGCGTTCTTGACGAGATCGCGCTGTTTGAGTTCGCCATGGCCCTCGATGTTGGCGGGACGCGTCTCCATGCGCGCGACATGCGGCTGCTGCAGCTGAAGTTCGGCCGCGTCCTCGATGGTGATCAGCCGCTCGTCTTCGGGAATGAAGGCCGACAGTGCGTTGAGCATAGTCGTCTTGCCGGTGCCGGTGCCGCCCGAAATGATCGTCGTCTTGCGGGCGTGCACGGCCGCCGCCAGCACTTCGGCCATGTTCTGCGTGATGGCGCCGAATTCGACCAGCTTGTGCAGGCCGAGCTTGTTCTTGGAGAATTTGCGGATCGACACCAGCGGCCCGTCGACGCCGACCGGGCGGATGGCCGCGTTGAAGCGCGAGCCGTCCAGCATGCGGGCATCGACCATCGGCTGCGATTCGTCGACCCTGCGGCCAACCGCGGCGACGATTTTGTTAATGATTCTAAGCAGATGCGCCTCGTCCTTGAACGGGATATGAACCTGCTGCAGCTTGCCCTTCTTTTCGATGAAGCAGTTCTGGTGGCCGTTGATCAGGATGTCGTTGATGTCGGGATCCTTGAGCAAGGGCTCGAGCGGACCAAGGCCGACCATCTCGTCGACGATATCGTCGACCAGCGCTTCAAGTTCGGCGGTGTTGATCGCCATCCGCTCCTGGCGGGTTTTTTCCGAGACGAAATCATGCACCTGCCGGCGCATCTCCTCCTTGGGCAAACGCTCCAGCGCCACCAGGTTGATTTCCTCGAGCAGCATGCGGTGAATGCGCACGCGCGCATCGAGCACCTTGTTGGCGTTCTTTGCCGGCGCGACATCCGGCTTTGCCGGCAAAGCCTTCCGGCTGGTCGGGATGACGACCGCATGATGCGCGACCGGCGTTGTATCAGCCGGGCGCTGCGGACGCGTATCGCGGTTCTGCAGGGTGGAAAAACGGCTGGTCATCCGGCCTTCCTCTTCAAGAAGCCCTTGCCGAGACCGAACAGCGATTTCGATTTGGCTCCGGTCGCGACGGCCTCCTCCGGCAGGATGATCTTCTTCAGATCGTTGACGACATTGGCGTTGGGATCGATCTCGTGCAGCGGCACGCCGCGGTCGACCGCCTCGCGCACCAGCCGGTAATTGTTGGCGATACCGCCGACGAAATGCTCGCCAAGGATCTCCTGGACATCCGCCTGCTTGATGCCGTTGTCGAACATCTTCTGCTCGAAACGGTTGACGATGACGTTCGGCTTCACTTCCTTGCCGGCGGTCTCGTAGACCGCCTGGATCAGCCTTTGCGTGTGGCGCAGGCACGGCACCGTCATTTCGGCGACGATATAGAGCTTGTTGGAGCCCAGCAGCACGGTCTCCGTCCAGGGAAACCAGGTGCGCGGCATGTCGATGACGACATTGTCGAAATAGGCCGAGACGAGGTCCAGCATGCGAACCACGACATCGGTCTTGAACGAGCGCATCTCCGACGGATGCGTCGGTGCCGCCAGCACGCAAAGCCCGCTGGCATGCTTGGACAGCATCACGTCGAGCAATTGCCGGTCGAGGCGTTCGGGCTGGTTTTCGATCTCGGTGATGTCGAAACGCGGCTCGAGGTCGAGATATTCGGCACAGGCGCCCTGCTGGAAATTGAGGTCGACCACACAGGTCGAGGCGCCGCGCGTCACCGAGTGATGCAGTTGGAATGCGGTCTGCAGCGCCAGCGTCGTGGTGCCGACGCCGCCGGCGGCCGGCATGAAGGTGTAGATCTGCGATTCGGTGTTTTCCTCGCGCCCCGGCCCTTGCAGGGCCCGCACCACCGAGCGCACCAGATCGGCCGTGGTGATCGGCTTGACCAGGAAGTCTGCGACCTTGAGCTGCACCAGGATGCGCACCGCGGCGGCGTTGAATTCCTGGGTGACCACGACCACCGGCGCCTTGCCCTCCAGCCGGCGCATGACGCGCTGCAGCGACTCGACCTCCTCCAGTCTCGCCGCATCCATGTCGACGATGATGGCGCCGAAGTCCGCCTCCTGGATCTCGCCGCGCAGTTCGGTGACATTCTTTTCCACCGTCGAGAGCTGGATGATCTCGGAGGCGGCGAATGCGGTCCGCGTGTCCTGCACGAAGGTCCTGTCCGTCGATACGAGCAGGATCTTCTTGGTCTTGATGCCGTTTGCCATTTTTGTCAGCCTGTGAGCGCGATCGCCCTTTGGGGTCAGTTGCCGGTGGTCGTCTGCGATGCCTTCGAAGCGGCGGCCTGATCCGGCGTGACCGGCCCGGCATCGCCACGCTTGGCAGGCACGAGAAGCCTTGTGTTCTGGACGCCGTATTTCCAGGGATCGACCATCTGCATGACGGTGTTGGCGGCCTGGGCGTCTCCGGAGCCCGGCGTCACCCCTTCTGTGCGTATGTAATCGTCGCTGGTGCAGCCGCCGGCCAAACCGGCAAGAAGCAAGGCGACACTTGATGTCAGGACCAGACGCATGGTTTCAGTCCTTCGGCAGGTCGAGGAAGTGCCCGACCGTGGTGGCGGGAGCGGTCCGTGCGGCGCTGCCATCGGCCAGCGCCAGCGCCCGGCCGGTGTCCGATGCCTTCACTTCCTCGGTGTTGTTGAGGAAATAGTCGACATTGCTGGCCGGCCGCGTGCCATCGGTCGGCTCGAGCATTTTCTTCGACGGATCGACCGGCTTGACCAGGTAGGGCGTGACGATGATGACCAGATCGGTCTCGCGCCGCTGATAGGATTTCGACGAGAACAGCGCCCCGAGCACCGGCATCTTGCCGAGGCCGGGAATGCGCGACGTGGTGATGTCGTTTTGCGACTGCAGCAGTCCCGCGATCATGAAGCTCTGGCCGTTCTTGAGATCGACCGAGGTCTTGGCGCGGCGCACGATGAATCCCGGCACGGAGATAGTGCCGATGTTGTAGGAGGACGACGCATCGATCGAAGAGACTTCCGGCGCGATGTCGAGGCTCACCAGCCCGTCCTTGAGCACGGTCGGCGTGAAGTCCAGGCTGACGCCGTATTTCTTGTAGCTGACGGAGATCTTGCCGTTGTCCTCCGAGACCGGGATCGGGAATTCGCCGCCGGCCAGGAAGCTCGCCGTCTCGCCCGAGCGGGCGATAAGGTTCGGTTCCGCCAGACGGCGGGCGAGGCCGCGCTCTTCCAGCGCCTTGATAGCGATGTCGATCGACACGCCGTTCGACAGCAGCCGGCCGATGATTTCACCGGTTCCCGCTGCCGGCACCGTGCCGGGGTCGAGCGAAACATCGCGCCCGCCGAAACCGTAGGCAAAATTGGCACTGTATTTGGCGCCCAGATCCTGCCCCGCCTGGCGATTGATCTCGACGAAGCGGACATTGAGCTGAACCTGCTGCGACGACGAGATGTTGACCGAATTGATCACCTCCTCATTGCCGGAAAAGCGGCTGGCGATCTTGCTTGCCTTGTCGGCGGCGACCGCGTCGTCGGCCTCGCCCGACAGCACGACACGGCCATTGGCCGACCCGACCTTGATCTTGGCGTCCGGCACGCTGGCGCGGATGGTGCTGGCCAGTTGATCCGTGTCGAGCGTCACCTCGATGTCGACGGTGCCGACGAGCTGCTTTTTCTCGTCGAACAGCGCAACGCCGGTGGTGCCGAGATTGTTGCCGAGCACATAGAAGGATTTGTCGGTCAATGGATTGACGTTGGCGATCTCAGGATCGCCGATGACGATCTGGTAGAAGGCGGCACTCGTCACGATCGTCTTGGGCTTGCCCTTGGCGACCTTGATCGACGCATTCTTGGCCGCCGAGACATAGACGATGTCATTGTCCGCCTTGGACACGCCGGGCAAGGCGAGCATTCCGCCCGCAACCAGCGCAGCAGCCATCGCCAGAGCGCGCGCAAAGCGCGATCGATCCATCATTCGATATAGGGTACGCATCACAATTGCCCTGTCCCGTCCGGTCCCCACCGGCCTTTACTTCTGGTCCGGCGCAGGAACCTGATATTCCTCGGCCTTCGTGCCGCGCGTCACGATGACCGTCTTGAATTTCGGCTTCTCCGGCTCCTTGGTTATCGCATCGAACAGCGAGCCGGCCGTGGCCTGAGCCTTGGCCGCCACCGATCCGCCAAAAGACGAGATGGTGGTGACGCCGTTCTTGCCGTCGCCGCCTTCGGAGGCTGAGCGCAGCGACAGCGACAGCGTGCCGACGGTGCGGGCAAGCGCCACTTTCTGCGCGCCTTCGGTCGTCACTTCAATGGTCACGGAATTCGTGATCTGCGGCGTCGTCTGGCGCTCGTCGGCACCCTGGCCGACACTCAGCACCTTGGCGTCGGCAACGACGATCTCGGAGGTGACGGTTGAACCGGCAGCACCTTGCGCGTTCTTGGCGACCTCCTGGATTTCGCCGGCATCGCGCGTCAGCACGACATCAACGCGGTCGCCCGGCGTGACGAAGCCGCCGACGCCGGCGATCTCGTCAGTGCGGATGGTCACCGCTCGCATTCCGGGCGTAAGCATGTTGGAGAGCGTAGCGCGGCCGTTCGGCCCCGACAGCTTGGTCAGCAGCACCGGTTCGTTGACCTCGATCGGCGACAACACGATGCGATTGCCCTCGCCGAGCAATCCGTCGATGGTGGCAAAGGCACCTTGCGGCAGGGAATCTTGTGGCCAGGGGATTTCGATCAGCTTGGCGCGGTCAAGTTCCTGGCCGTAGCGCAGCGGCGCGTTCGCCACCACGATGGTCTTGAACTCGATCCTGGGCGGGGCGGGAGCGGCGATCGACGCCGTCTTCTCCTCGGCATCGGCTTTGGCCTGGCTCTTGACCCAGAAATCCGCGGCAAAGATCGAGATCGCGCCGAAAACGGCGGCGATACCGATCATCGTTATGGCCTTGCCCCTCACGCCGAAAACCCCTGATGCCGTCGTTTCTTGTTATGTTGGGCTCACGCTAGGCCGCTTTGTTAAAGAATCAGGAATGTAGAACGGTGGTATTGGACCTATTTCCGCCCGCTTGGTTATCGAATGGTTTTAGGATAAGACGGGTCAAATCCCCGAACGTAACAGGAACCTCCGTCGCTTGGCGCTGAAAAGCGTGGCAGTATCGGCGAGTGATTCGCAGCACCGGACCCTATGGCAGGCATGGACGACAACAACGATCTCTTCGGCAATATGGACAAGCAGCCGCAGCCGGTTCGCTCACCGGCGCGCCCGGCCGACCCGCTTGTGCAGGCAGCAGCCAAGCGCCCAGCCGCGACCAAGGATGGCAGCGAGGGCTATAGCGCCGCCGACATTGAGGTGCTCGAAGGCTTGGAGCCGGTGCGCCGCCGGCCAGGCATGTATATTGGCGGCACCGACGACAAGGCGATGCACCATCTGTTCGCCGAGGTCATCGACAATTCGATGGACGAGGCGGTTGCCGGCCATGCCACCTTCATCGATGTCGAGCTTTCGGCCGACGGGTTTCTGACCGTTACCGACAATGGCCGCGGCATCCCGGTCGATCCGCATCCGAAATTCAAGAAGCCGGCGCTCGAAGTCATCATGACGACGCTGCATTCGGGCGGCAAATTCGACTCCAAGGTCTATGAAACCTCCGGCGGCCTGCACGGCGTCGGCGTTTCCGTGGTCAACGCACTGTCGGACCATCTCGAGGTCGAGGTCGCGCGTGGCCGCCAGCTTTATCGCCAGCGCTTTTCGCGCGGCATTCCGGTAAGCGGCCTGGAGCAGCTTGGCGAGGTCCACAACCGGCGCGGAACGAAAATCCGCTTCCATCCCGACGAGCAGATCTTCGGCAAGGGCGCGGCCTTCGAACCGGCGCGGCTCTACCGCATGACGCGCTCGAAGGCCTATCTGTTCGGCGGCGTCGAAATCCGCTGGACCTGTGATCCCTCGCTGATCAAGGAAAAGGACCAGACCCCGGCCAAGGCGGAGTTCCATTTTCCCGGCGGCCTGAAGGACTATCTCAAGGCATCGCTCGGCGACGACTTTCAGGTGACGCGGGAAATCTTCGCGGGAAAAAGCGAAAAGCAAGGCGGCCATGGCTCGCTCGAATGGGCGGTGACCTGGTTTGGCGGCGACGGCTTCATCAATTCCTACTGCAACACCATTCCGACCGGCGAAGGCGGCACGCATGAGGCCGGCTTCCGCAACGTGCTGACGCGCGGCTTGCGCGCCTATGCCGATCTGGTCGGCAACAAGCGCGCCTCGATCGTCACCTCCGAAGACGTCATGATCTCGGCGGCCGGCATGCTGTCCGTGTTCATCCGCGAGCCTGAATTCGTTGGCCAGACCAAGGACAGGCTGGCGACGATCGAGGCAATTCGAATTGTCGAGACCGCGATCCGCGATCCGTTCGACCATTGGCTGGCCGACAATCCGCAGGAAGCCTCGAAGCTGCTGGAATGGGTGATCGCGCGCGCCGACGAGCGGGTGCGCCGGCGTCAGGAAAAGGAAGTGTCGCGCAAGAGCGCGGTGCGCAAATTGCGCCTGCCGGGCAAGCTCGCCGACTGCACGCAGAATGCGGCGGCCGGTGCCGAACTGTTCATCGTCGAAGGTGACTCCGCCGGCGGCTCGGCCAAGCAGGCGCGCGACCGCGCCAGTCAGGCCGTACTGCCATTGCGCGGAAAAATCCTCAACGTCGCCAGTGCCGGCAATGACAAGCTGGCCGCCAACCAGCAGATATCGGACCTGATCCAGGCGCTCGGTTGCGGCACGCGCTCAAAATACCGCGATGAGGATTTGCGCTACGACCGCGTGATCATCATGACCGACGCCGACGTCGACGGCGCCCATATCG
This sequence comes from Mesorhizobium sp. 131-3-5, assembly GCF_016756575.1. NCBI lineage: Bacteria > Pseudomonadati > Pseudomonadota > Alphaproteobacteria > Hyphomicrobiales > Phyllobacteriaceae > Mesorhizobium > Mesorhizobium sp. 131-3-5. Next base: position 4,034,003 of record NZ_AP023254.1, on the reverse strand, counting down.
CCTCGCTGCTGATCACCTTCTTCTACCAGGAAATGCCGGCGCTAGTGCGTGGCGGCCATCTCTACCTGGCGGTGCCGCCGCTTTATTCGATCCGGCAAGGCGGCAAGGTTGCGTATGCCCGCGACGACGCGCACAAGGACGAGCTCCTGCGCACCGAATTCACCGGGCGCGGCAAGGTCGAGCTTGGCCGCTTCAAGGGCCTGGGCGAGATGATGGCCTCTCAGCTCAAGGAGACCACAATGGATCCGAGGAAGCGCACGCTTCTGCGGGTCGATGTGATCGACGCCGAGGCAGCGACCAAGGACGCGGTCGACGCGCTGATGGGCACCAAGCCGGAAGCCCGCTTCCGCTTCATCCAGGAACGTGCCGAATTCGCCGAGACGGAAGTGCTGGATATCTAGCCGCTGGCCAGTTTAGCTTGCGCTTCCGATATGGAGACCGGCATGTGACCTGGGCGCGGCTGAAAGCGTATTTCGAGACGAGCCTGGCCGGTTTGACGCAGCCGACGCGCTCGGACTGGATTTTCGCCCTGCGCACCGTTTCGGCCGGCCTGATCGCGCTGCTCGCCGCCTATGCCCTCAAGCTCGACCACCCGCAATGGGCGATGATGACGGTGTTTATCGTTGCCCAGCCGGTCGCGGGCATGGTGCTGGCCAAGGGCTTCTACCGGTTGCTCGGCACGCTGGCCGGCGGGCTGGCGGCGATCGGCATCACCACTGTCTTCGGCACCAACCCATGGGTTCTGGTGACCGTGCTCGCCGTCTGGATCGGCATCTGCACCTTCGTTTCATCATTGCTGCGCAATCCCGAAGCCTATGGTGCGGCACTTGCCGGTTACACGGCGATGATCATCGGCCTGCCTGCCTTCGGACAGCCGCATCTGATCGTCGATCTTGCTGTCGCGCGTTGCGCGGAAATCGTGCTTGGCATCGTCTGCGCCGGCGTGACCAGCCGGCTGATCCTGCCGAAACTGGCCAGCGATGCCATCATCTCGCGGCTGAAGCGCTGCATTCTCGACCTTGCCACCTATGCCGCGGGCGCCTTCTCGGGCGGTGACACAGCGACACTTTCCGCACTGCATCGCAAACTCGTCGCGGACACCCAGACACTCGGCGAAATGCGCGCCTATGCCAGGCTGGAAGCGCCGAGCTTCGCGCCGCGTGCCCACCCGGTGCGGCGCACCATCGGACAATTGCTCTCGGCCCTGTCGGCGGCACGCGCGCTGCATTCGCACGCCGCCCCGAAAAACGCCGCCCTCATCCCGGTGCGTTCGCAATTGCAGGCCCTTGTCGGCGATTTGGCGGCAAAGCCCGGCGCACTGGACGATACCGCACCCTGGGTTAAACAGCTCGACGCGATCTCGGCCAAGGCCCGGCAACTGCCCGATGCCTCGGTCGACCAGGGTGACGACAGGGTCGGCACCATCACCCGCCTCACCATCGCCGCCGATTTCGCCGAGGCGCTCAAGCAGGTGCTGCGCGGGCTCGATGCCTTGCGTTCACCGGTCACCCGCACGGGCCGCGCCAGCAGGCAGCCTGCCCTGGTGGTGCACCGCGACTACCCTGGCGCATCGCGCAATGCCGTGCGTGCGGCCCTTGCCACCTTGCTGGTCGCGGCCTTCTGGCTGACGACGAAATGGTCCGAGGCGGCGGGCACGGTCATTCTCGTCGCCGTCGTATCCAGCCTTTTCGCCGCTCGCCCCGATCCGGTGCAGGTGTCCTGGGGCTTCTTCAAGGGCACGCTGCTAGCTTTGCCCTTTGCCTTCCTCGTCGGCCAGATCGCATTGCCTGCTTTGCCCGGCTTCGGCTGGTTCGTCCTGTTTGTCGTGCCGATCCTGGTGCCGACCGCGCTGGGCATGGCCAATCCGCGCTATGTCGGCGTCGCCACGGCCTTCGCCATCAACTTCCTCGCTTTCCTCAGCCCGCATCAAGCGATGACCTACGATCCTGGCCCGTTCTTTGCTGGCTCGGCATCGGTGCTGGTCGGCATTCTGCTGGCGATCGGCGTCTTCATTGCCGTGCTGCCCGCCGATCCGTGGCTCGCGGCAAACCGGATCGTGCGGGCCATGCGCGAGGATTTGGCACGGCTTTGCCTGCACGAGCGCGTGCCGAGGCGTTCGGCCTTCGAAAGCCTCGCCTATGACCGCATCAACCAGCTGATGCCGTTGGTGCAGAACTCCGGCAGGAAGGGCGAGGCGGTGCTGGGCGGGAGCGTCGCCGCCGCGACGGTCGGCCTGGAGATCCTCAGGCTGCGCGGCGCGAGCCAAAACCATGCCATCCCATCGGAAACCACGGTTTCGATCGCCAATTTCCTGAGAGGGCTGGCGCGCGAACTGCTGTTCCGCTCCCCCGGCGATCCGCAGACAGCGACCGTCGCTGTCGCCCGGCAGTATGCGGCTGGTATCGCCCAGCGAAACGCCACCGGCGACATGCTGCAGATCGCGGCATCCCTGCGCATCATTGCCGCCGCGATGGAGGACTTTCCGGACTTTTTCGCGAAAGACCGAGGCTAGGCCGCTGCAATCGCCAGCGCGTGACCCCGCGCGTTCTCGCGCAGCGCGTCGAGATGGATCGACTTGACCAAGGCCGCGAGATCGCCTTCCGCGGATTGCCCGCCCAACTCCTTGAGCATCAGCCAGCTGACTTCCTGCACGCCGGCAACACGCTTGCCATTGGCAACCTCGCGCCAGATCTTCAGCGCACGCAAGATGATGGCATGCGTGGCGGCAGCCAGGCCGGCGCTGCGGAACAATGCCTGCAAGGCCACGTCGTGGCCGCCTGCCAGCAGCGCCCTCACCCGTGGCTCGGATTGCTGGCCGAGTGCCACCAGCGTGGAGCCGAAGAAATCGACCTTGCCATGCGCGATGGTGCGGATGAGGAAGCTCGCGGTGAGATCGCCGCGCAGCCTGAGATGTTCGATCAGCGCGGCGTGTTCTTCCTGGCGCGTGCCCTCAATCAGCGTCACAGAGGCCTTGACGCAGGCGTCTCGCAGGACACGATCGGCCCGCGCGGCGCCCATCAGTGCCATGACCAGCGGCGATGTCTTCAATGTCTCGCCGAGCTTGATCAGAAGCATGTGCCGGCAGTCGGCCGGCAGCCTGATGTCCGATATCAGCGCCTCGCGCACCTGCGGCAGGTGCCCATGGCGTTCGGCCATGCGGCGGAAGCTCAGCGAAGCAATGCTGGCGCCGCTATTGGCGAGCAGGACGGCGCAGGCTTCCGCCTCACCGATCTCGGCGATGGCCGCCGACAGCGCCATCGAGACGACAGGACGGTCGGCGATCAGCTTCTGCGTTGCCTTCTGGCTCGCAGCCACGCGGTTGATCAGATCGGCATCGGTGAGCAGCGGCGAACGCGCCAGCACCACACCGGCGACTTCCGGCTGGTCAGACGCCAGCGCACTGATGATCTGCAGCGGCGCGTGGTGGCTCATCGAGAGCGCTTCGGCCATCGCCAGCCGCACTTTCGACGATGCATCGTCGAGCAGCAGCGTCAGCGCTGCCTCGGCGGCGCATCGGTCCTCGAACGGCAATTCGGAATTGACATAGGCGCGGGCCAGCGCATTGGCCGCGGCGGCGCGCTCGGACACTCTTGCCGTGTAGATCCATTTCAGGAAATGCGAAACAACAACCATGCCCGTCTGCTTACGCCCCATGCCGGAAGGTTTCCGACCCCGCTGGAGACGGTAGGCATAAATGGTTTACGAACGGTTCACCATGTTCATTAACTGGCTTGCGACCGCTGAATGCAGCGCCTATCAACCGTCAATCAGTGCAGGAGACTGAAAATGGCCGGCCTATATCTCGAGGAGTTTGTCGTCGGTCATGTCTTCCAGCACACGCTTCGCAAGACCGTGACCGAGAGCGACAACATGCTGTTTTCGGTGATGACGCTGAACCCGCAGCCGCTTCATATCGACTTCGATTTCGCCGCCAGGAGCGAATGGGGCAAACCGCTGGTCAACTCGCTGTTCACGCTCGGCCTGATGATCGGCATTTCGGTCAACGACATCACGGTCGGCACGACGGTCGCCAATCTCGGCATGAAGGAAACCACCTTTCCACACCCGGTCTTCCATGGCGACACCATCCGCGTCGAGACCACTGTCATCTCGGTGCGGGAATCGAAATCGAAGCCCGATCGCGGCATCGTCGAATTCGAACACCGCGCCTACAACCAGCATGGCGACCTCGTCGCCAAATGCGTCAGGCAAGCGATGATGCTGAAGAAGGCCGCCTGATGCGCTCGCTGCTGTTCGTCCCCGGCGATTCCGAGCGCAAGCTTGAAAAAGGTTTTGGCGCGGGCGCCGACGTGGTGATCGTCGATCTCGAGGATTCCGTGGCGCCGCAGAACAAGGCAGCCGCGCGAGACATTGCGGCACGCTTTATTGCCGAACGCAGGGGGCTAACCAGCTCGGCCATCTACATCAGGGTCAACGACCTCTCGACCGGGTTGACGGATGACGATCTTGCCGCGCTCGTTTCGGCAAAGCCGGTCGGCATCATGCTGCCTAAGTCCAACAGCGGCCAGGATGTACAGCAGCTCTCGGCAAAGCTCAGGGTCTGGGAGGCCGAGAACGACCTGCCCGACGGCTCGATCAAAATCCTGCCGATCATCACCGAAACCCCGGCGGGTGTGCTCGCCGCCGCGACCTATGCCGGCGCAAGCGCGCGGCTCGCCGGCCTGACCTGGGGCGCAGAGGATTTGTCTGCGGCGATCGGCGCACGCGCGGCACGCGACGAGCACGGCCGCTACACCGACCTGTTCCGCCACGCTCGCCTGACGACCATCCTTGCGGCCACAGCCGCGGAGGTCGCGGCGATCGACACCGTGTTCCCGAACTTTCGCGACATGGCGGCCTTCACCGCGGAATGCGCGGAGGCCGAGCGCGACGGCTTCACCGGCAAGATGGCGATCCACCCCGACCAGGTGTCCGTCATCAACGCCGCCTTCACGCCCTCGGCCGAGGCGGTGAAACAGTCGGCGGCGATCGTCGCGGCGTTCGAGGCGGCGGGGAATCCCGGCGTCGTCGGCATTGACGGCAAGATGTTCGACCGCCCGCATCTGCGGCTGGCCGAACGGCTGCTGGCCCGCGCCAAGGCAGCCGGGATCTCCGTTTAGTCTGGCGAGCCTTTGCTCGTCAGTCCCGCGCCAGCACGATGATCCGGTCCTCCGGCAGATAGGTCAGCGCTTCCGACTTCGGAGGATTGACGGTAACGCCGCCCAGCGCCCGCTGGTCGGCATCTCCGGCGCGGATTCGCCGGTAGCCTATGGCGATCTCGCCGCGCAGCCGCGCCGATTGCGCGATCGTCCAGAAGGTCAATGGCTGGTCGATGGCGACATAGTCGGCGACCGGGCGCATGTAGATTTCGGAGCCTTGCTCGTCGAGCAAATCATCGAAGATCGCGGCGAGATATTGGTTCTCGGAGGCCTGCGCCAGCATCAGGCTGACCAGCCGGTTGCTGACGACGAAATCATCGGCCTTGGTCACCGCCGCAAGCTCGCGGTTGCGCACGTCGATCATCTCGCTGACGATGGAGATGTGCAGGCCGGCATCATCGGCGATCTTGCGCAGATGCAGCAGCGTCACCAGTGTGCGCGTGTCGGCCGGCTGCGCAGCCATGGCTTCGCTGTAGCCGAGGACGAGCACGTGGTCGTAGGAAGGCACGTCCAGGCTCGCCAGCGCCGTGCTGCTCGAGGTGTCGGTGATGCGGCAGGAAACCGACAGATTGTCGCCGGCAACCGGCAGTCCGGCAACTTCCTGCTCGAGGCCAGGCGTATCAGCGGCGACGGTCAGGATCGAACCAGGCGCGACGTAGCGCGACAGTTCATAGGTGATGATCGGACCGCGCCGGTTCCAGCCGAGAATCAGTGTTCGCTCCGGCTTCGCCTCGACGGACCGCGGGCCGCGGATCGCTGCCGTATCGATCTTGATCGCGGTGCTTCCGAGCCTGATCGCGGCATCGTCCTCGGCGATGATGATGGCGCGCATGTCCTTGCCGATCACCAGTTCCGACTGCGGGTTGAGATTGACGCGCCCCTCCTGGTCACAAAGCCCGATCAGCGCGCAGTGCTCATAGGCCATCACCGCCTCGCCGAAGGTCTTGCCGGCGAGCCCTGGCTGCGCTGTCGTGTAGATTTCGCAGCCGTCGAAATCGAGCAGTTCCGAATAGACGCCGCTGAGACCCGACTGCCGGCTCGAATGCACGACGATGCGCGAGATCAGCTGGTCGGCCAGCACGAGCTGCACCTCGGCCCCGCCGACGACGCGGGCGACCTCGGCATTCTTGCCGTCGCGGATCTCGGCGGCGATGTTATAGGGGTCGGTGCGCCGGCTCGGGTCGTTGACCAGCGCCAGCACCGTCTTGATGACCTGCGAATCCGGATCGTCGCCGTCCGGCGAAAGCACGATCACCGACCGCGAGGTCTGCGGATTGACGATGGCGAGATCATAGAGATCGGTCGGATCGCCGCTGCGGCAGATGATGCGCGTGTTGCCCAGTTTGCCGACCTTGGCCGCGATCTCGTCCTCCATCGCGACCTTATCCATATTGGCCATGACGACGATGCGCGGACGGCGACGGCTGGCATTGGCGATGACGAGTTCGGAAATCACGTCGAAGATCGACGGCGACCAGTTGAGGATGATGGTGTGGTCGCTCTCCAGCACCCGAGAACGGCCCTTGCGCAATTCATCGAGCTTGCCGTCCACGCCGGCGCTGAGCACGCCGATGAGGGCCGACACGACGAAGATGCCGGCAAGCGTGACGACCAGCATGACGATGCGGAAGGCCCAGCCGGTGTCGCCGCCCATCGTCCCGGAATCGAGCGTGCGCATCAGCGATTCCCAGAACGCTTCGAAAAAGTTCAGCGGCTCGCCGCCTTCCGGCGCGATGCGGGTCACGGCAAGGAAAGCGGCGGCGGCGATGATGATCAGCAGGGAAACGACGGCAAGCCAGCCGATCAGGGCGATCGGGCCGGCGGCCATGCTCTTGTCGAAGCCGTAGCGCAGCCGGGCTCCCAGCGAGTCGCGTTTTTTCATGCCAGTGGTGCCCCCGCACTATCCCCAAGGTCGATACGCTAACCCCAACGCATCGCCGAAGCCGCTCTCTTAGCGTGTGTTCAGAGGAAGGGGAATCGCTTTTCGCGTGGTCACGGTGAAGGATTCCTTCCGTGATGGCGAAGCTGCCGCGCGCGTCTGGTGCGGCGGCTACCAGACCATCGGGATCAGGCGATAGCGGACCCGGGTTGCGTAGTCGTTATAGCCGCGCAGGCCGGTGCGCAGGGTTTTCTCCTCGATGAAGGTGCGGATGGCCAGGAGAACGATGAACACGAGCACCGATACCAGCCCCCACCAAGAGCCAAGCAGGAGTGCGGTGCCGGCGAAAAAGAGGATGGCGCCGGCATACATCGGGTGGCGAACGTAGCTGTAGGGGCCCGTGGTGATCACGCGCTGTCCGCGCTCATCTTGGATTTTTACCACGGGTGCGGCGAAACTGTTCTCCAGCATGGTTAGGTAGCAGATCCAGATTCCGACCAGCAGGACCAGCGCGCCGACCGCCTGCGCCCAGAAGGGGACCGCCGACCAGCCGAAACGGAAGTCGAACCCCATGAAGCTCAGCCAGCCGAAGATGCCGATGAGAAGTATGGAGAGCAGGACCTTGTCGGCCGGTGTCTGACTTTTCTGGATCGGAGGGCTCAGCCGCTCATTCATCAGGCCCGGATCGCGCCGCGCCAGCGCCACGCCCATGGTGAGGCTCAGCCCCACCATCACCACCAGATAGACCCAGGCTGCTGGCCAAGCAAAGGTGCCCGCCGACAGGAAGAGCAAGGCGCCGCCCATGACGCCGAACCAGATGAATGTCTGAAGAAGCAATTTCGCGATCATGACCGACCTTCCACATTATGCCCCTCGCCTGCATTGGCTGAAACAGACCAATGGTCTATCATACCGACCAGTGGTCTGTGTTTCAAGCGGACTGTCTGATATCCGTGCTGGACGGGAGCGGCCGGCGCGTGCAGAAGGTTTCGTCATGCCCCGTGTCATCAAGCATCCAGAGATCAGGCGAGAAGACATTCTGGACCATGCCCAGGCCCTGTTCCTGACGCAGGGTTACGACAGAGCGAGCCTCAACGACGTGATTGCCTCAGCCGGCATCTCGAAGGGCGCCTTCTATCACTACTTCCCCTCCAAGGAGGCTCTTCTGGAAGCCTTGGCCGACCGTTTCGCGCGGCAGGCGCTGGCTGCGGTTCAGAGTGTACTCGACGATCCCGACCTCGACCCGCTTGGACGGCTGAACAGCTTGCTCAGCCAGTCGCGACAGGCCAAGATCGAGACCGCAGCGGAGGCCTGGGCTCTTTTCGAAACGATGTTTCGGCCGGAGAATCTGGTTCTTTTCCACCGCATCAACCTGGCGGCTCACGCGTCTTTTTCGCCCCTGCTGGTCAAGGTCATCCGGCAAGGTGTCGAAGACGGCACCTTCAGGACTTTCGACCCGGAAGGTGTCGCCGACATCGTCATGCAGTTCGGCTTGGCCGCGCATGATGTCGTCGCCAAGGCGATCGCCGGCGGCAGCGACGCCGATATGGAGGTCGCGATCGAGGTGCTGGAAAAACGCGTCAGGCTCTACGAAATCGCTCTCGACCGCATTCTCGGCCTTCCCGACGGCAGCATCCGGATCGGGGAGCCCGGCTATATCAGAGCCGTCATGACGGCCCGACGGAAAGCCGACAAGGCGCGGTGATCTGCCAGGTCTGAAACCTAATCCTTGCCCCAGCGTGGCCGGCGCATCGAAAAGACTTCGTCGACGCTGGCATAGTCCATGTAGCCAAGCCGAGCCACATTGCCAGCCTTGGTGGTGTCGAACAGGCCGTCTTTCAGGAAGGCGTCGTCAATGTGCACGCAGACCACTTCGCCGGCGACAACGACGGCGCTCGTCGGCGTTCCGTCCAGCGCCTTCGGGCGAAACACCTCCGTCACCCGGCATTCCAGCGCGGCAGGCGCGGCCGCGACGCGCGGCGGCTTCACGAGACGCGAAGGCGCCATGGCGAGATCGGCATAGACGAACTCGTTGACGCCGCGCGGCGCGTTGACGGACGTATAATTCATCTTCTCCGCGAGATCGCGGCTGACCAGATTGGCAACGAACTCGCCGGTCTCTTGGGCAAAGGAAGCACTGTCCTTCTCGCCCTCCGAGGAGAACCAGACGATGAAGGGCCGCGTCGAAACGGCATTGAAGAAGGAGTATGGCGCCAAGTTGATCTCGCCTGCCCCATTCAGCGTCGATATCCAGCCGATCGGCCGCGGCGCCACGATCGCCTTCGACGGATCATGCGGCAGCCCGTGCCCCTTGGACGGTTCGTAGAACATTCAGCCTGCCCAGGGTCCCGAGTAGTCGGCATAGAGCTTTGCCGGATCGGGCCGTGGCCGCTCCGGCGCCGGGCCGGCATAGGAGCCGATATGGATGAAACCGACGACGCGCTCCTGCGGCGCCAGTCCAAGGATCGCCCTGCCCTCCGGAACGTCGGAATACCAGTTGCTGATCATGTTTGTGCCATAGCCCAGCGCATTGGCTGATATCATCAGGTTCATCGCCGCCATGCCGCCGGACAGGAACATCTCCCATTGCGGGATCTTGGGGTTCTCTTTCGGCACCGACACCACGCCGATCACCAGCGGTGCACGGGAAAAGCGCGCCAGTTCCTGGTTGCGGCGGCCCTCGGGCAGCGGCCCTTCCCGCTGTTCGGCAAGCGCCGCCAGCTTTTTGCCGATCTCGATGCGAGTATCGCCGCGATAAAGGATGAAGCGCCAGGGTTCGAGCCGGCCATGGTCAGGCACGCGCGTGGCGGCGGCGATCATCGTCGCGATATCGGCGTCGCTGGGCGCCGGCTCCTTGAGGTCCGGAATCGGCGCGGAATTTCGGGTCAGCAGGAAGTCGATGATCGGCGACGCCATGGGCGCAAGTCTCCTGAACACTCTGTTTTGAGCTGAAGCGCACCATCGGGAATTCGGGCGGCTCGGGCAAAGGCGCGCGAGCGCCGGGCTGAAGAGTCCATGGATCGGACTCTTAAGCCTTGAAATTGCCACCGCCATGGGCTTCAACGCAAGGCATGTTTGAGGGGCGACTGCGTCTTTTCCTGGTTTGGCTCTGCGCCGCGCTGTTCCTGCTGCCGGTCTCCCTGGCTGCTGCGCAGCAAAAGGATGGCGTGGGCGACCTGAAACTCCCCGGAATATCGAGCTATGCGACGCCCAAGAGCGAAGCCCCGCTGGCGCTTGGCGGCGGTGGCGCCATCACTTTGTCGGCGCAGCTGACCGACAAGGGCACCGACATCACCCGCGGCCTCGTATGGCGTGTCTTCAAGCCTGAGCCCGTCAACGGCAAATTGCCGATGGTCGCCTCCGCGCATGGCGGCAGCGCCGTCTTCCAACTCGAGCCCGGCAGCTATCTGGTCCATGCCTCCTATGGCCGCGCCGGCGCCACCAAGCGCATCACTGTCGGCAAGGAAGCCAAGCGGGAAAGCCTGGTACTCGATGCCGGCGGCCTGAAGCTCGACGCGGTCCTGTCCGGCGGCGTGCGCATTCCGCCGAAAAAACTGCGCTTCTCGATCTATGAGGGCACCGCCGAGGCCAATGGCGACCGCGCGCTGATCATTCCCGATGTCGAGCCCAACAGCGTCGTGCGGCTCAATGCCGGCATCTACCATGTCGTCTCGACCTATGGTGCGGTCAACGCGGTGATCCGCTCCGACATCCGCGTCGAGGCCGGCAAGCTGACCGAAGCCACCGTCGAGCATCACGCCGCCGAGATCACCATGAAGCTGGTGCGCGAAGCCGGTGGCGAAGCCATCGCCGACACGTCATGGTCGCTGCTCAACGAATCCGGCGATCCGATCAAGGAGACCGTCGGCGCCTTCGCCTCGATGGTGCTTGCCGAGGGCGACTACACCATCATCGCCAAGAACCGCGACCGTATCTACCAGAAGGATTTCACGGTCGTGGCCGGGCAGAACCAGGAAATCGAGGTTCTGGCATCCGAAGCCGCGGCCATGGACCCCGAAGAAGGCGCGGACTAGCCTCAGGCGGCCAGTTTCGTCCGCGCCGGCAGGAACGGAATCCGGCGGCGCGGCACTTGCGGCGCCAGGTCGAACACACCGCGGTAAAGACGCTCGAGCAATGCCTTGCGATCGCGCAGCGGCTCCAACTCGCTCCAGCTCAGCACATCGCCGACGCGCACGTCGATCGCCTTGCCGGAAAGCCGCGCGAATTCGTGGATGAGCATCGAAAGCCGCAGCGTCAGCGAAGCCTTGCCGACGAATTTGGCCACGCGGCCATCGCGCTCGGCCATGTTCATCGGCCCGCTGACCAAATGGAACAGCCTGCCATTCTGTCCGGAAAAATGCATCGGAATGACGGATGCCTTGGCCTCCTGCACCAGACGCGCCGGGAACATCTTCCATGGCAGGTCGCGCGCCCGGCCAAAGCCTTTCGGCGCGGTGGCGACGCCACCGGCGGGGAATACCACGATGGTGACACCCTCCTTCAGCAGCCGCACCGCCTCGTGACGCACGGCCATGTTGTTCTTCAGCGCTTCCTTGGTCTCGGAAAAGTCGATCGGCAGCGAATAGGGCTCCATCTCGCGGATCTTGAGCAGATCCTTGTGGATCATCACCCGGAACGGCCGCCCCAACTGCTCCGCCAGCGACAGCACGGCAATGCCGTCGCCAATGCCGAACGGATGGTTGGCCACGATCACCAGCGGTGTGTCCGGCAATGGCGCGGGCGGCCATTGGTCGGCGGTGCGTATCCGCACATCGATCAAGTCGAGCATGCGGCTGAACACGCGCTCGCCTGATGGCACCACCTGGCGGCGCCAGAAATCATAGAGCGCGGCATAGCGGTCGCGCCCCGACAGGCCTTCAATGGAATGAATGACCCAGCGCGTCAGCGCCGGCTGTCGCGGATTGGCATAGGAAAGCTCGGGAAACGGTTTTTCGCGCGTCTTCAGCTTGAGCATGAGTGCTCGTTACAAGGTTGGCGTGACAGGGATATGAAAATGGCGGTGGATCGCTCCACCGCCATTCCTGGGAACTATCGGATCAGGCCGCGCGTTTGCGCCTGCGGTCCGGTGTAACGGCCTCTTCGGTCAGTCGCGTGATCGCCTCGGCAAGGCCAAGCGATTCCTGGTCGCGCGAGCCGAGCCGGCGTATGTTGACCGTCTGTTCCTCCGCCTCGCGCTTGCCGCAGACGAGGATGACGGGCACCTTGGCTAGCGAGTGTTCGCGAACCTTGTAGTTGATCTTCTCGTTGCGCAGATCGGCTTCCGCCAGCAGCCCGGCTGCCTTCAGCTTTGCCACCACCTCGGTCGCGTAGCTGTCCGCCTCCGAGGTGATCGTTGCCACCACCACCTGCAGCGGCGCGAACCACAGCGGGAAATGGCCGGAATAATTCTCGATCAGGATGCCGAGGAAACGCTCCATCGAACCGCAGATGGCGCGGTGTACCATGACGGGCTGCTTCTTCTCCGAATCCGAGCCGATATAGAAGGCGCCAAAGCGTTCCGGCAGGTTGAAATCGACCTGCGTGGTACCGCATTGCCATTCGCGGCCGATGGCATCCTTCAACACATATTCGAACTTCGGCCCGTAGAAAGCGCCCTCGCCCGGATTGATCGAGGTCTTGATCCGGTTGCCGGACCGCGTCCTGATCGTCTCCAGCACGCTGCCCATGATCGCCTCGGCATGATCCCAGGCCTCGTCGGTGCCGACACGCTTGTCGGGCCGCGTCGACAGCTTGACGCTGATTTCGTCGAAGCCGAAATCGGCATAGGTCGACAGGATCAGATCGTTGATGCGCAAGCATTCCGACGCCAGCTGCTCCTCGGTGCAGAAGATATGCGCATCATCCTGCGTGAAGCCGCGCACGCGCATGAGACCGTGCAGCGCGCCCGACGGTTCGTAGCGATGCACATTGCCGAATTCCGCAAGTTTTACGGGCAGATCGCGATAAGACTTCAACCCATGCTTGAAAATCTGTACGTGGCCCGGGCAGTTCATCGGCTTCAGCGCGAAGACGCGGTCGTCGTCGGTATCGTCGCCGGCGACCGTCACCTTGAACATGGCGTCGCGATACCAGCCCCAATGGCCTGACGTTTCCCACAGGCTCTTGTCGAGCACCTGCGGCGCGTTGACCTCCTGGTAGCCCTGCTCGTCGAGGCGGCGGCGCATGTAGTTGACCAGGTTCTGGAACATCTTCCAGCCCTTGGCGTGCCAGAAGACGACGCCCGGCCCCTCTTCCTGGAAATGGAAGAGGTCCATCTCCCGCCCGAGCTTGCGGTGGTCGCGCTTCTCGGCCTCCTCCAGCATCGTCTGGTAGGCTTCGAGCTGTGCCTGGTCGGCCCAGGCCGTGCCGTAGATGCGTGTCAGCATCGGGTTGTTCGAATCGCCGCGCCAATAGGCACCGGCCACCTTCATCAGCTTGAAGGCGTTGCCGATCTGGCCGGTCGAGGCCATGTGCGGGCCACGGCAGAGGTCGAACCAGTCGCCTTGCGCGTAGATCTTGAGGTCCTGATCCTCGGGAATGGCGTCGATCAGTTCAAGCTTGTAGCGCTCGCCCTTGTCGGCGAAGACCTTTTTCGCCTTGTCGCGCGACCAGACTTCCTTGGTGAACGGCTTGTTGCGCGCGATGATCTCGCGCATCTTCTTCTCGATCACCGGAAAATCGTCCGGCGTAAACGGCTCGTTGCGGGCGAAGTCGTAGTAGAATCCGTTCTCGATCACTGGCCCGATGGTCACCTGCGTCCCCGGCCACAATTCCTGCACGGCCTCCGCCAGCACGTGCGCGGTGTCGTGACGGATAAGCTCAAGCGCGCGCGCATCGTCGCGGGTGATGATCTCGACCTTGCCGGACTTGCCGAGCGGGTCGGAGAGGTCGCGCACGGTGCCGTCAATGGCGTAGGCGACGGCCTTCTTGGCCAGCGACTTCGAGATCGATTCGGCAAGGCCGGCGCCGGTCATCGCCGCGTCGTAGTCGCGGACGGAGCCGTCGGGAAATGTCAGGGAAACGGAATTCAGCATATGGTTCTCCTATCCAGTCCCGCAAACGAGCGCGGGTGGTTGAAATGCATGTCGCCCAAAAGTGTATGACAGTCCTGGGGTTGCGACATGCACAAGATAAAGCCGGATGCGCCAATCACATGGACAAACGGCAGCGCGCGGGTTTTAGAGGCAGTGCCGGGCCAGGTAAAGAGTGCTGGCTGGCCGGCCGTCAGGAAATGTCGGCAGAGATGTCGCAGCCCACCGCTCAGGCTTGCGAACATCCCCGCAATCGTCTGGAATTGTCGATATGGAAAACGCAACACCCAGCCGAACCGCCCTTGGCGTCGCCCGCATGAGGGCCCTGCATCAATTTTCACCGCAGGCGGGGCTGTTTCGCGATCCCTACGCGATCGCGATTCTGGGTGAAGCCGCTCCCGCGGCGCGCGAGCTTGAGCAGGAAGACGAGCGCCGCCGGCGCATGCGCCTGTTCGTGGCAGCACGCGCCCGCTTCGCCGAGGACTGGCTGGCGGCGGCGGTGCGTCGCGGTGTCCGCCAACTCGTCGCGCTTGGCGCCGGCCTCGATACGTTTTCGCTGCGCAATCCGTATCCCGACCTCAGCGTGTTCGAAGTCGATCACCCGGCCACGCAAGCCTGGAAACGCAAATGCATTGCCGATAGCGGACTTGCCGAGCCAACCGCCACCAGATTCGTGCCGGTCGATTTCGAGCGGCAGCGTCTCTCCACCGAACTGGCTGCCGCCGGTTTGCGGTCGAGCGAGCCGAGTTTCTTCATCTGGCTGGGGGTCGTGCCCTACCTGAAGAAGGAAGCGATCTTCAACACATTGTCCTGGATCGCAGGCTTTCCCGGCTCGGAGGTCGTGTTCGACTACAGCGAGCCGGCTGAGAACCGCGATACGGCGGGACAGGCTGCGCTGGCCTTCCACGCAGCCCGCGTCGCATCTGTCGGGGAGCCATGGATCAGCTTCTTCGTTCCGGCCGAGCTGGCGAAATCCCTGGGCGAGCTCGGCTTCGACGAGATCGAGGATATCGAGAGCGGCGATATCGCCGCTCGCTTTTCCAAAGCCCCGAAGGGAATGACAAACACTTCCGGCGGCCACATCATCCGCGCGCGCCGAACCGCCTGACGGGTTACTTCACCAGCAGCGGCAGGTCTTTCAGGAACGTCGCGCGCGTCTTGAGACCTTTTGGCATATCAATGCGGGTGGCATCGACGACCAGGCGGGCAAAGACAATCTGCTGTCCGTCCTTTTTCGCCCAGCCGACGAACCAGCCGAGCGAACGCTTATCCCTGATCTCGTCGGCATCATTGGCCAGCCTCGTGCTGCCGGTCTTGCCTTGCACCGTCCAGCCTCCGGCCTGGAATGTCGGGATGATGGCTGACGTCATGTCGTAGGCCTTGGCCGAGACCGGCAATTTGTGCGCCAGAAGCTTGCGCAGGAAATCGACCTGCTCGACCGGCGTGATCTTGAGCGAGGAGTTGACCCAGGAATGGGTAAGCCCGTCATTCTTGCCGGGATTACCGGAAACGTCTTTGTTGCCGTAGTCGAGTTTCGAGACATAGCCGGCAAAGCTCTGCGGTCCAAGCTTGCGGGTGAGTTCACGCGAATACCAGAGGATCGAATCCTTTTCCCAGATCGTCGGGTCGACTGTCTTCTGGTCCCGCTTCACCGCCGCGAACTCGGGTTTGTAGTCCCAGCTCGGCGTGTGCTCGTCGCTCAGGATACCGGCGTCATAGCCGATCAGCGAAAGCGGCACCTTGAACGTCGAGGCCGGGCTGAACCGCTGGTCGCAGGTGCCGTCCTGATAAAGAACCTTGCCGCTCGCCGCTTCGGCGATCAGTGTGCACTGCACATCCCCAAGCGGCGCAGATTGCGCGCGCATCGGGAACCCCAGCAGCCAGGCGAGCAGGAAGAGGACTCCAGCCAGGATAAAGGGAAGACGGTCGATGTTACGCATTGATGCTCGCTCCAGTAGGGTGTTCGCCAGCGGACTTAGCGAGGTCTCTTGTCTCGATTTTGTCTCAAATGCGCAGTCTTTGTGCAGGCTTGCGTTAACCCTACCGAATTCTAAAAATCTGCCCTCAAATCGATATCCGTATAATGCTGGCCCATCAAACACGCGTTAATTCAACGCGTGTTGCACTTCAAATCTGAGGAGCTCATATCGTCGCCGGTTAACCCGTCTGGACAATGTCTGCGTCGACTGCTCGAATGCCGATCAGAAATGAAATTATGGCCTTGCTCTCCATGAGTGTTTGGAAAAAAGTTATAGCCTATATCGCGTTAACGAGCCTGATCGGGTACACGATCGGCATATCAGCATCAGCGCTGGCATCTGGAGAAATAAGAGATAAATTCAGCTGGATTAAATTCGAAAAACACCCGATAGAATTCATACTATCTTTAGTTGGAACAGTCGCCTTCACTGTTGTTTTGTTTATTATTATGTATCTGATATACCATCATGAGCGCTACATAGTATATGGCAATCAGAATCTGGAGAGAATATAAAAAAATGACTGGGCCTCGCCTGTGACGATCGCTTTATCGGCAACTGGTTTTGGACAGAAGTCGCGTCGTGGTTGGAGGATTCCATGTATCAAAACGGCGACCCAGCATGATGCTGAATGGTACGAAATAGTCCGACTTTGAAGTTAGGCCACCGTCAGGCCTGGGCTTTGCCGCGTTTCCGGCCGATCCGCCAGTACCGCCAGGGCATGAACCAGACATAACGGTCCGCCAGCACTTCCGGAACCAAATCGATGCCGTGCGTGCCGAACGGTCCGCAGCGCAGCACGCGGAAAAACCCCATCCAGCCGCCGGCCCACAGGCCATGGCGGGCGATCGCCTCATGCGCGTATTCCGAACAGGTCGGCACATGCCGGCAGGAATTGCCGACAAAACCGGAAAGCGTCAGCTGGTAAAGCCGCACGAAAGACGTGCCGAGGACACGGCCGGGCGTCTTGCGCCACGGGCCGGGCCAATTGCGCCCGCGCCCTGGCGGTCTGACAGTATGGGCCTGCCCATGCGGGTCGTGCACCGCAGTCTCCGTATCGCGTGCTTCTCCGCGATAGATGTGAGCTTCGTGGGGAGAACGCAATCCCCGCCCCGTGTCCCCTGCGCCGTCATGGGCGGCAGCGACGAGACGGCAGCCTGTCAACCGGAGGCGCCCAGCGGCCGTGGCGGACAGGCTCTTCGCCACACTTTGCGTGGTGTCTTTCGTCACGCCATTGGAACGTTGCGACCCGCATCACATCGCCAAAGATGCTCAGGAACTGGATCATGGTCGGTCTCCTTTGACGCGATTAGACCGCCGCTGGCCTTGCCCTTCAAACGAGTATAATTTCCACTTCGGATAATCCTGGGTTATGCGAATGAAGCGCGGGCGGCTGCCTTTGACGGCATTGAGGAGTTTCGAGGCGGCGGGCCGGCACCTTAGCTTCAGCAAGGCCGCCGAGGAGCTTTTCGTTTCCCAGGCGGCGATCAGCCGCCAGATCCGCGAACTTGAAACCTTCCTGCGCCAGCCCTTGTTCGAACGTCACCATCGCCGCGTCGAACTGACCGACACCGGCCGCCGGCTGCTTGATCAGCTTGTCACAAGTTTCGACGCCATCGATCGGCTGCTCGGCGAATTGGTGGCAGCGCCGGCGCAGTCCGTGGTTCGTGTCAGCGTCGAGCCGTCGCTTGCCTCCGTCTGGCTGGTGCCTCGGCTCAACCGGTTTCGCCAGCTGCGGCCCGATATCGACGTGTCCCTCGAAGTCGATGCCAGGCTGATCGAATTCCGCAGCGATCAACCTGAGCTTGCCTTGCGCTTCAGCGCCAACGCAACTTCCTGGCCCCGCAGCCAGGCAGAGCGGCTTGCCTCCACAGTCGATTCACCGGTTTTGTCGCCGGCGCTGCTCGCCTCGGGCCCTCCCCTCGAGAAGCCAATCGACCTTGCCCGCTACACACTTTTGCATGAGGAAAATCGCCAGGGCTGGACGCGCTGGTTCGAAGCCGCCGGCGTGCCGGCCGATGCCGTGCCCGCGCGGGGGCCGCTGCTGGCGGATATATCGCTCTCAAAGCAGGCCGCCCTGCTCGGACATGGCGTCGCGCTGGGCGATCTCTTGCAGATCGGCAACGAGCTCGAAACCGGCGCACTGATCAAGCCGTTCGACATCGACGTTGCATCCGGCGGCTACTGGCTTGTTGCCAGGAGCTTGGAGGAGCTTTCCGAGCCGGCCGCCGCGTTCGCCGACTGGGTCCGAAGTGAATTTGCTGAAAGCAGACAGACATTGGAAGCAAAGGTCTAGGCCGGTCCCGGGCCGAGGCCCCCGCTACTTTGCCTGCTTGTTTTTTTCGAGAAACTTGTCGATGTCGTTTTATCCCGACTGCCGGAGGCCCGCCCGTTGTGTCCTGTGCCGGGTGGCCCAACAGGCCTGGATGGCCTTCATGAGATAGTCGTTGATATCCCGCGCGACTGCCACGTCGGCCCGGCTCGAGCCGCAGCCCGACATGAGTGCACCGGCAAGGCACCAGACGAACACCACGCCACGGAAGGGTCGGTGTCGCGGGCTGCCGCGAAGTCCGCGCATCGCGAGAACGGAAAATGGCAAGATCAGGCCGCTTGTTCGGCGCGCTTCTTCTCGATCTGGCTGATGGCGTCTACCACGGCGTCAAAGGTCAGCATGGTCGAGGCATGCCGTGCCTTGTAGTCGCGCACCGGCTCCAAATATCTGAGGTCGGCGAAGCGCCCTTCCGGCGGCGCGCCATTCTCTTTCAGCATCTTCAGCATGGTGTCGCGCACCGTGCGCAATTCCTCGGCGCTCGCGCCAACGACATGCTGCGCCATGATCGAGGATGACGCCTGGCCGAGCGCGCAGGCCTTCACGTCATGGGCAAAGTCGGTGACCACCCCGTCCGCCATCTTGAGATCGACGGTAACGGTCGAACCGCACAGCTTGGAATGCGCCTTGGCGGTCGCGTCCGGATGATCGAGCCGGCCGATGCGGGCGATGTTTCCGGCAAAACCGAGAATTTTCGCGTTGTAGACATCGTTGATCATTATTTTCCAATCCGTCGCCGCCAAGCGAACAGCGATTGCCGCTGCTGCGTCTTCCTTTCGCTCGCTACGACCTTATATAATGCTGGCAGTCCGGTAACGACAAGGCGATGAGCGCCAGTGTCCTGGCCGGGAAGTTCACGCCGCTTACGGGGCTGGAAACGGGGCGAGTTTCCGACACCGAAAGGTCGTGGTCCGTTCAACTCGTTCCTCCTTGTAGAGGAACTACGGGAGACGCCTTTTATGGATGCCGTCATCAAGAAACTCATGCCCCAGGCCGCCTACATGGAAAAGCCGGTCACCGACCGGCCGAGCGAAGCCGAGGTCGAGGCCGCCGTGCGCACATTGCTGCGCTGGACCGGCGACAATCCGGACCGCGAGGGGCTGATCGACACACCCAAGCGCGTGGCCAAGGCCTACCGCGAGATGTTCGGCGGCTACGACATGTGCCCGGCAGAGGAACTCGGCCGCACCTTCGAGGAGGTCGCCGGCTATGACGATCTCGTCATCGTCAAGGACATCCAGTTCCATTCGCATTGCGAGCACCACATGGTGCCGATCATCGGTAAGGCACATGTCGGCTACCTGCCGGATGGCAAGGTCGTCGGCCTGTCCAAGATCGCGCGCGTCGTCGATATCTTCGCCCATCGCCTGCAGACGCAGGAAGCACTGACCGCGCAGATCGCCGGCGTCATCCAGGATGTGCTCAACCCTCGCGGCGTCGCCGTCATGATCGAGGCCGAGCACATGTGCATGGCCATGCGCGGCATCCGCAAGCAGGGCTCCACCACCCTCACCTCCACCTTCACCGGCGTTTTCAAGGACACGCCCGAGGAGCAGGTTCGTTTCGTCACCATGGTTCGCGGCGGCGGGGCATAACGTCTAGGCCGATATCGCTAGGCCATGATCCCGACAAACGCGGATCGGTTTTCGCGGACAAACGAAAACGTTTGTCCAGAGATTATGGTCAAACAGGAAGATACACCGGCGATGTCGGCACTGGAATTTCCCAAAACCCCATCAGACAAGAGGGCCTTGGAGGAAGGCGCGGTGTTCTCGCCGCGCTTCGACGCCGCCGGCCTTGTCACCGTCGTCGTCACCGATGCCGAAGACGGCATGCTGCTGATGGTCGCGCATATGAATGCGCAGGCCTTGGCGCTGACACTGGAAACCGGGATCGCCCACTACTGGTCGCGCTCGCGCAACACGCTTTGGAAGAAGGGCGAAACCTCCGGCAATTTCCAACATGTCGTCGAGATGCGCACCGACTGCGATCAGGATGCATTGTGGCTGCGCGTCAAAGTGTTGGGCCACGACGCAACCTGTCACACCGGCCGGCGTTCATGCTTCTATCGGACGGTGGGGCTTGTCGAAGGCAAGGGAACGCTTGTTGACGACGGCAGCAAGCCGCTGTTCGATGCGGAAGTCACGTATCGGAAGCCTCTGTGAACCATTCCATATTCACAAACCACTCATGTTCACTATTCTCAAACATCCTTCTGATATGAATGATGTTGGGACAAGGGAGATCATGATGCTCGAGTGGGCGTCATTGCGTAGCAGACCAGATGTCAGGGAGGCCAACGGCCTGACCTCTTCCGGCGGCGCGTCCGAAACGAAATCTCCCAAGAAAACAGGCATTTCGCTCGCTTTGGGCGGCGGTTGCGCCAGAGGCTGGGCTCATATCGGCGTGCTGCGCGCGCTCGATGAAGCCGGCATCGAAGTCTCGATGATCGCTGGCACCTCTATCGGCGCGCTGGTCGGCGGCTGTTATCTCGCCGGCAAACTGGATGAGCTGGAAGAGTTCGCCCGCAGCCTGACCAAGCGGCGCATTTTCGGCCTGCTCGATCTCAATCTGCGCGGCAGCGGCCTGTTCGGCGGCATGAAGCTCGATGCCCGTCTGCGCGAGCATGTGGCGGGCGTCCGGTTCGAGGACCTGCCAAAACCCTTCGTCAGCGTCGCATCAGAAATCCGCACCGGTCATGAGATCTGGCTGTCGCACGGCTCGCTGATCACGGCAATGCGCGCGTCCTACGCATTGCCTGGCGTGTTCGAGCCGGTGAATTGCAACGGCCGCATGCTGGTCGACGGCGCGCTGGTCAATCCGGTGCCGGTATCGGTCTGCCGCGCCTACGAGCAGCCGCTCGTCGTGGCGGTCAACCTTCACTACGACCTGTTCGGCCGCGCCGCCGTGATCAAACACAGCGCCGGCGAACTGGTTGTCGAAAAGGACGCGCCGCGCGCCGGCCGTGTCGACGCCGAGCACCAGTCGCATCAGACCCGCCTCGGCATCACCGGTGTCATGGTCGAGGCTTTCAACATCATCCAGGACCGCATTTCGCGCGCCAGGCTGGCCGGCGATCCGCCCGACATGTCGCTGCAGCCCAAGCTCAGCCATATCGGCCTCACCGAATTCCATCGCGCCGACGAGGCAATCCAACTCGGCTATCAGGCGACGATGGCCCAGATCGGCGAACTGACCCGGCTGCAGACCGTTCTCGCCTGAGGCCAGCTACCCTCTGAAAAGCACCGTGCATTGCGTCCCATCGACGGAGCGATGCCGCTCTTTGAAGCGCGGCGGCGATCCGCCATGACCAGCATAACCGATTGCAAAACGCAATTGGTTATGCTGGTCTGTGCCTACTATACGGAGGCACACCGATGGCCAAAATCGTCTATTCCATGCTCACCTCTTTGGACGGCTATATCGCCCGATCGGACGAGGACATCGCACTGCCGGTACCTGAGACAGAATTGCATCAGCATTTCAATGACATGATGCGGCGGGCCTCAGTCGTACTTGCTGGGCGGCGGATGTACGAGACGATGCGCTTCTGGGACAGCCCAGACCGCGAGACCGGTGCGACCGAGGTCGAGCGGGACTTTGCCCGCGCCTGGCGAGAGACACCGAAGATCGTCTTCTCGACCACGCTTCGGCAGGTCGGGCCCAATGCCCGGCTGGTGAATGGCGATGCCGAGACCGCGGTGAGATCGCTCAAGTCAGAGACGGATGGCCTCGTCATCCTCGGCGGCGCAGACCTTGCCGCTGGTCTGGCACGAGCAGGGCTTATCGATGAATACCGGCTGTACATGCACCCGGTCGTGCTGGGGGGCGGCAAGCCGTACTTCCAGTCCGGCCTGTCGCTGACGCTGAAACCGCTTGGCACGGAAAGCCTGCCCCAGGACGTGACGCTAATGCGTTACGCTCCGGCCAGCTGAATGCTGTGGCCCCGGGGGCGCAGCTACGCCCGCGCCGCATCGACAATCCGGAATTGCACCGTGCGGTTGCCGTTCCAGTAATTGCCCGACAGCGAGCCGGCGACATGCACGCTCTTGCCCCGGTTCTTGAACAGGAATTCACCAAGCACCGTATCAACGGCTCGAAAGGCGATCGCCTGGATGCGGCCGCCGCTGTCCGACTGCAATTCGCAGCGTATATGGTTGGTGCCGACCGGCCGGGCGTCGGCGAGCTTATGGCGCGGCAGCACGAAAACCGGCGCGACGTGGCCGGCGCCGAAAGGGCCGGCCTTTTCCAGCGCGTCGAGCAGGCTGAGCGTCGCGCCTTCGGCTGCCAGCGCGCCGTCGATCGCCAGGCTCTCCTCGTTCTGCAGCCGAAACACGTCGGCAGCCGCCCGTTCCTCGAAGAACGCCCTGAGTTCGCCCAGCCTGGCGCGCTCCACCGTGATGCCGGCCGCCATGCCATGACCGCCGCCCTTGACGATCAGCCCGACATCGGCGGCTTCGCGCACCAGCCGGCCGAGGTCGAAGCCAGACACAGATCGGCCCGAACCGGTACCGATGCCCACAGCGTTGAAGGCAATGGCGAAAGCCGGCCGGCGCGCATGATCCTTCAGCCTCGAGGCGAGCAGGCCGACAATGCCGGGATGCCAGTTGTTGCTGGCGGTGACGACGATCGCCGGGCCGCTGCCGCCGGCAAGCTCGGCATCGGCTTCGGCACGCGCTGCGGCCAGCATCTCCTGTTCCATCAACTGCCGCTCCTGGTTCAGCCGGTCGAGCGTCTCGGCGATGGTCCGCGCCTCGACCGGATCGTCCGTCGCGAGCAGCCGGCTGCCAAGTGCTGCATCGCCGATGCGCCCGCCGGCATTGATGCGCGGCCCGATCAGATAGGCGAGATGGAAGGTGCTGATCGGCTCGCCAATGCGCGATACCCGGGCCAATGCGGCCAAGCCTTCATTCTTCTGCTGGCGCGCCATTTGCAGCCCTTTGACGACGAAGGCACGGTTGACGCCGGTGAGTGGCACCACGTCGCAAACGGTCGCCAACGCAACGAGATCGAGCAGCGACAGCAGATCGGGCGGCGCGACATCGCTCAGGCCACGCAGGATTTTCGCGGTCTGCACTAGGGCGAGGAAGACGACACCGGCAGCGCACAGATGCCCCTGCCCGGAAAGATCGTCGTCACGGTTTGGATTGACCACCGCAATCGCCGCCGGCAACGCGCCGCCGACCTGATGGTGGTCGAGCACCACGACATCGGCGCCAGTTTCGTTGGCGGCATCGACGGACACGGCGCTGTTGGTGCCGCAATCGACGGTGACAATTAGCGTGGCGCCGCGCGAGACGAGTTCGCGCATGGCATCGGGATTGGGGCCGTAGCCCTCGAAGATACGGTCCGGAATATAGATTTCCGACGGTATGGAGAAATGCGCCAGAAACCGCTTCAGCAAGGCCGACGAGGCGGCGCCGTCGACATCGTAGTCGCCGAAGATCGCTACCTTTTCCCTCGCCATCACCGCCGCCGCGATGCGGGTGGCGGCCTTGTCCATGTCGGTCAGCGACGCCGGATTGGGCAACAGGTCGCGGATCGTCGGATCGAGGAACCGCTCGGTCTCGTCGGCGGTAACGCCGCGTCCGGCCAGAACGCGCGCGACGATGTCGGGCACACCATGACCTTGCGCGATGGCAAGCGCGACCATGTCCTGCCGTTCGGTCAGCCGGTGCTCCCAGGAGAGACCGGTCGCCGACTGCCTGACATCGAGGAATAGGCGCCTTTCGCCCATTATGCGCTTTGCCAATTCATGGTTGGCCGCAGGATAGAGCATGTCGCCCAAAAATGGGCAGCGGTTTTGGGCTTAACGACATGCGCGAACAACAGCCTAAAGTGCTGCGCTTGAACGCGACGCGCTTTAGGGCCAAAGACAGGCAGAACCAGGCGGTTCGCGGCGGGTGGCGTCGCAGGAGAGTTCAAGAAAAACTACGCTTTCCGCTTTTCAGCCTGGCGCCGGATCCATTCGTCGGCCGCGTCCCCCATCGTCTTTTCCCGGCCGTCCTTGAGCCAGGCCATGAAAGTCCGATCGAACCTGAACGTATCGCCGCATTCGCGCGTGAAAAAGCGGCGCACATTCTGGGTGTTGCGATAGGATTTCGTGATGGGCGTGGCACGCGAAATCGGATCCGCGTGCCAGTCGAACGCATTCATCGTCAATCCTTGCGCCGCCAGGGTTCAGATGCAGCCAAGGGCTAGCAACTGCGGTGCGGCTTCGCAAGCAGGCCTAGAACTTATCCAGATCCTGGTGCCGCGCCTTGATCTCGCGGACGGTCCGTGACGACGAGCGCAGCACGATGGTGTGGGTGGTGATATAGGTGCGGCCGAACTTGACGCCGGCCAGCATATTGCCGTCGGTGACGCCGGTGGCCGCGAAAAGCACGTCGCCGCGCGCCATGTCTTCCGCATGGTAGACCCGCTTCGGATCGGAAATGCCCATCTTGGCGGCGCGCGCGACCTTCTCCGGCGTATCGAGGATCAGCCGGCCCTGCATCTGGCCGCCGGTGCAGCGCAATGCGGCCGCGGCCAGCACGCCTTCCGGCGCACCGCCGGTGCCGAGATATAGGTCGATGCCGGTTTCCTCCGGGTCGGTGGTGTGGATGACGCCGGCGACATCGCCGTCGCCGATCAGCCGGATCGCCGCTCCCGTGGCGCGCACGGCATCGATCAGCTTGGCATGGCGCGGCCGGTCGAGGATGCAGGTGGTGATGTCGGAAACCGCAACGCCCTTGGCTCGCGCCAGACTCGCGATGTTCTCGGCCGGCGACGCGTCGATGTCGATGACGCCTTCGGCATAGCCCGGACCGATGGCGATCTTGTCCATATAGACGTCTGGCGCGAACAGCAGACTGCCCTTCTCGGCGATGGCGATGACGGCAAGCGCGTTGGGCAGGTTCTTGGCGCAGATCGTCGTGCCTTCGAGCGGATCGAGCGCTATGTCGACTGCCGGTCCTTTGCCGGTGCCGACCTCCTCGCCGATATAAAGCATGGGTGCCTCGTCGCGTTCGCCCTCGCCGATCACCACCGTGCCCTTGATGGCAAGGCGGTTGAGTTCCTGGCGCATGGCGTCGACAGCGACCTGGTCGGCAGCCTTTTCATCGCCACGGCCGCGCAGCCTGGCGGCGGCCACGGCGGCCCTTTCGGTGACGCGCACCAGTTCCATGGTGAGTATCCGGTCAAGGCCGGCGACGATGTTCTGGGCCACATTCATGTTCGGCAAATCCTCGTTGGCATACGCCTCCCGCCGGAGGCGGGCCTGTTTTGTCAAACGAGCATGACAACGGCAAGACCTGCCGAACGTTTTATCGAAAGGCCAGCAATATCAATCGATTGAACCGCATTTCCGACACGATCGCGACCCGGTCGGAAACGACCGGGCCGCCTTGAAGAAGCAAAAAAGGTGGCTCTCGCGATCTAGAAAACCGCGAGATATCTGAGCAGCGAAATGATGCCGATGATGATGACGATGACCTGCACGATCTGCCGCATCCTGGCGTCGAGCGGCAGGCGCTGCACGAGATAGAGAACGAGAATAATGACAAGGAATGTGATCAAGATGCCGATCAACACGGATGAAGCCACGACGCCCTCCTTCAAATGATTTCCTGAAACGGGAAGACGAGCCGGCAAAGCCGGCTCAAGGCCGGCG
Source organism: Mesorhizobium sp. 131-3-5 (assembly GCF_016756575.1). NCBI lineage: Bacteria > Pseudomonadati > Pseudomonadota > Alphaproteobacteria > Hyphomicrobiales > Phyllobacteriaceae > Mesorhizobium > Mesorhizobium sp. 131-3-5. Next base: position 4,007,975 of record NZ_AP023254.1, on the reverse strand, counting down.
CACTCAATACCAGCGGCGCGACGTGTCGTTGCTCATCGACTGGCCGACGGCAATCCCGGCCAGAAAGCCGAGCAGGCCGATCACGCCGATCACGGCGGTCGTCGTGCCTGGGTTTTCTCGCGCAACTTCCGAAACCGCCTGGGCCTGACTGCGCAGCTGCTGCGCTGTGCGCGACGCGCGTGCCGAAGCCGTCTCATAAAAATCCGAAGCCTGTTCGCTGGCATCATCGAGCATTTCCGCGCCCCTTGCCGAAATGCTCTTGTTGATCTTGGTGATCTCCTTGCGCAGTTCAGCAATCTGCTTTTCCAGCGTTTTCTGGATATCGTCGATGGCTGGGGTGTCGGACTTGTTGGTATCGGCCATGAAGCGGCTCCCTTGGTTGCTGACCAAGAGAACGGCGCCGCAACGAATTCGTTCCGCCCAGTTGGGGCTGATCGCCATCGGGTCGACCGAAACGCCGGCGGGGATTGTTACCCCGGGACGAAGCTACCCTGCCCGCTCGATGCGGATGACCTGCGGCTTGTCGGTCAGGTGACCGTCCTTGGTGATGCCGTCGACGGCCTTGCGCACGGCGGCCTCGGTGGTCTCGTGGGTGACGAGGATCACCGTCTTCTGCGCCGCCGCCTCGCCGCTGACAGCATGCTGGACGATCGATTCCAGCGAAATATCGTTGTCGGCCATGCGCTTGGCGATCGCGGCGAAGACGCCGATGCGGTCATGCACCGTCAGCCGGATGAAGTAGCCGCCGGCATGGCTGCGCATCTGAGCCTTCTTGTAGGGCCTGAGCTCCTTCGCCGGCAGGCCGAAGACCGGACCATGCTGGAAGCCGGGCCGGCTCTTGGCAATGTCGGCGATGTCGCCGATGACGGCCGAGGCAGTGGCGTTGCCGCCGGCGCCGGGGCCTGAAAGCAACAATTCGCCGAGAATGTCGGTCTCGATCGCCACCGCATTGGTGACGCCATGCACCTGCGCGATGACGGAAGCGGTCGGCACCATGGTCGGATGCACGCGCTGCTCGATGCCGCTTTCGGTGCGCTGAGCAACGCCGAGCAGCTTGATCCGGTAGCCGAGATCGCCGGCCGCGCGGATGTCGGCCTGGGTGATGTTGGAAATGCCTTCCATATAGATGTCGTTGGCGGCGATCTTGGTGCCGAAGGCAAGGCTGGTCAGGATCGACAGCTTGTGCGCGGTGTCGTGACCCTCGATGTCGAAGGTCGGATCGGCCTCGGCGTAACCCAGTCGCTGCGCGTCCTTCAGGCAGGCATCGAACGAGATGCCTTCGGCCTCCATGCGGGTCAGGATGTAGTTGCAGGTGCCGTTGAGAATGCCGAACACGCGATTGACCGAATTGCCGGCCATCGCCTCGCGCATCGTTTTGATGACGGGAATGCCGCCCGCCACCGCCGCCTCGTAGTTGAGCAGCACGCCCTTCTTCTCGGCGATCTCGGCCAGCGCCACGCCATGCTTGGCGAGCAGCGCCTTGTTGGCGGTGACGACGTGGCGGCCGGCTTCGAGCGCGGCCTTCACCGACAGGCGCGCCGGCCCCTCGTCGCCGCCGATCAGTTCGATGAACACGTCGATCTCGGCCGTCTGCGCCATCTTGACCGGATCGTCGAACCATTTTGCGGCGCTGACATCGACGCCACGGTCGCGTTTCGGGTCGCGCGCCGAAACCGCCGACACGACGATGTCGCGCCCGCATTGCCGGGTCAGCTCGGCCGCCTTGTCGCGCAGCACCCGCGCCACCGATGCACCGACCGTGCCAAGTCCGGCAATTCCAACACGCAGAGCTTCAGCCATGGAAGGCGACGTCCCTCAAAACCAGATCGAATTTTTGCTTACCGGTGGGCGGACAGCGGCACCACATTGTTGGGCTGCTTGGCGCTGGTCGACAGGAAGCGTTTGATGTTGCGCGCCGCCTGGCGGATCCGGTGCTCGTTCTCGACCAGCGCCAGGCGCACGAAATCGTCGCCATGTTCGCCGAAGCCGACACCGGGCGCCACCGCCACATCGGCGTGCTCGATGAGCAGCTTGGAGAATTCGAGCGAGCCCAGATGCTTGAACGGTTCGGGGATCGGCGCCCAGGCGAACATCGAGGCGGCGGGAGCTGGAATGTTCCAGCCGGCGCGCCCGAAGGAATCGACCATCACGTCGCGGCGCTTGTGGTAGACCTCGCGCACCTCGGCGATATCGGCGCCGTCGCCGTTGAGCGCATGGGCCGCCGCCACCTGGATCGGCGTGAAGGCGCCGTAGTCGAGATAGGACTTCACCCTGGTCAACGCGGAGATCAGCCGCTCATTGCCGACGGCAAAACCCATGCGCCAGCCGGGCATGGAGAACGTCTTAGACATCGAGGTGAATTCGACGCAGACATCGATGGCGCCCGGCACCTGCAGCACCGAAGGCGGCGGGTTGCCGTCGAAATAGATCTCCGAATAGGCAAGGTCGGACAGGATGATGATGTCGTTCTTCTTCGCGAACGCCACCACGTCCTTGTAGAAGTCGAGCGAAGCGACCAGCGCCGTAGGGTTCGACGGATAGTTCAGGATCAGCGCCAGCGGCTTCGGGATCGAGTGGCGAACGCCGCGCTCCAGCGCTGGAATGAAACCATCGTCCGGCTCGACCTGCAGCGAACGGATGACGCCGCCCGACATGATGAAGCCGAAGGCATGGATCGGATAGGTCGGGTTCGGGCACAGAATGACGTCGCCAGGCGCGGTGATCGCCTGCGCCATGTTGGCGAAGCCTTCCTTCGAGCCGAGCGTGGCCACCACCTGCGTGTCGGGGTTGAGCTTCACGCCGAAGCGGCGCTGATAGTAGGCGGCCTGGGCGCGGCGCAGGCCGGGAATGCCGCGCGAGGAGGAATAGCGATGCGTGCGCGGATCGCGCACCACTTCGCACAATTTGTCGACGATGGCCTTGGGCGTCGGCAGGTCCGGATTGCCCATGCCGAGGTCGATGATGTCGGCGCCGCGCGAACGGGCGCTGGCCTTGAGCCGGTTGACCTGCTCGAACACGTAAGGCGGAAGCCGGCGGACCTTGTGAAACTCTTCCATGGCAGTTCCAGACAGCAAAAGGGGCTATTGGGCGCGCGCTATATACTCATTTGCAGGTAGGGTCGAGGGCGGGATCGCATTTGCCTTCGATCTGCTTCAGCGCCTGGGGACCATGTTTCGCGGCCAGGTCCGCCAGTGCCGCCTGATTGGCGACCGCAGCGCCGCCGCTGCTTTTGGCGCCCTGCGCGGCGCCGTCAGCCTTGAGTTCGGCGAGCTTGGCGTTCGTCTCGGCTGGCGTGAGCTGCTTGTTCGCCACTTTGGGCGGGATGTTGAGGTTCGGAAAGGTGCCGGTATCCTTTGGACCTGCATTCTCGGCCATCGGCACCGGAGCGCCGGTATTCGTGCTCGAACACCCGGCGATCCCCAAAAGGACGATCGCCGCGCCGATGCGGCAAAAGCGTGCGGCATCAAAAAAAACAGTCTCGCCAATATTAATCGTCATATTGTTTCCTTGGCAGCCGAGGTAGAGCGAGATTGGACCCTGTCGGATGTCCCATGTTAATATGTCAAGAAAACGCTTCGGGAGGAACCCCGCGAACCATGTCCAAAACACCCGATTCGGGCAAAACGGAAGATGACGAGCCTTCGACCGTCGAGCAATATCTGGTGAAGGATCCGGAGCGCTTCGCGTTGAACATGGCGCGCATGATCGAGCAGGCCGGCAAGGCGGCGTCCGCCTGGGCCGAACCGCGCGAGCGCGGCGAAGTGCGCGACCACGTCGCCGAACCAGTCGTCGACATGGTCAAGACGTTTTCCAAGCTGAGCGAATACTGGCTCGCCGACCCGCAGCGCGCGCTCGAAGCGCAGACGCGGCTGTTCGCCGGCTACATGACCGTGTGGGCGAACGCCATCCAGCGCGTCAGCCCCAACGCCGAAGGCCAAGACGACGCCATCAAGCCGGAGCGCGGCGACAAGCGTTTCCAGGATCCGGAATGGGGCCGCAACGCCTTCTTCGATTTCCTCAAGCAGGCCTATCTCGTCACCTCGCGCTGGGCGTCCGAACTGGTCGAGCACGCCGAAGGTCTCGACGAGCACACCCGCCACAAGGCGAGCTTCTACGTCAAGCAGGTGTCCAATGCCATCTCGCCGTCGAATTTCATCCTGACCAACCCCGAACTTTTCCGCGAGACCGTCGCTTCCAACGGCGAGAACCTGGTGCGCGGCATGAAGATGCTGGCCGAGGACATCGCCGCCGGCAAGGGCGACCTGAAACTGCGCCAGGCCGACTATTCGCCTTTCGAGATCGGCAGGAACATCGCCACCACACCCGGCAAGGTGGTCGGCCGCAGCGATGTCGCCGAGATCATCCAGTATGATCCGGCGACCGAGACGGTGCTGAAGCGCCCGCTGCTGATCTGCCCGCCCTGGATCAACAAGTTCTACATACTTGACCTCAACCCGCAGAAATCCTTCATCCGCTGGGCCATCGAGCAGGGCCACACCGTCTTCGTGATCTCCTGGATCAATCCGGACGAGCGCCACGGCGCGAAGGGGTGGGAAGCCTATATCAGGGAAGGCCTGCAATACGCCCTCGACACGATCGCGGAGGCGACCGGCGAGCGGGATGTCAACGCGATCGGCTACTGCGTCGGCGGCACGCTGCTGGCGGCCGCGCTGGCTCTGATGGCCAGGGAAGGCGACGACCGCATCAAGTCAGCCACTTTCTTCACCACGCAGGTCGACTTCACCTATGCCGGTGACCTCAAGGTCTTCGTCGACGAGGAACAGGTCGCGGCGGTGGAGAAATCGATGAACGAGAAGGGCTATCTCGACGGCACCAAGATGGCGACCGCCTTCAACATGCTGCGCTCCGGCGACCTGATCTGGCCCTATGTCGTCAACAACTACATGCGCGGCAAGGACCCCCTGCCCTTCGACCTGCTCTACTGGAATGCCGATTCGACCCGCATGGCGGCAGCCAACCATTCCTTCTACCTGCGCAATTGCTATCTCGAGAACAACCTCTCGCGCGGCACGATGGAGCTGGCCGGGCATACGGTCTCGCTCGGCGATATCACCATTCCGATCTACAACCTCGCCTCGCGGGAAGATCACATCGCGCCGGCGCTGTCCGTCTTCCTCGGCTCGAAATATTTCGGCGGCAAGGTCGACTACGTGATGGCGGGATCGGGCCACATAGCCGGTGTCGTCAATCCGCCCGCCTCCGGCAAGTACCAGTATTGGACCGGCGGCAAACCGGAAGGCGATTTCGGCCAATGGATTGCCAAGGCCGTAGAGCATCCCGGGTCGTGGTGGCCGCACTGGCAAGGCTGGATCGAGGCCAAGGACAACACCCGCGTGCCTGCCCGCAAACCCGGCAAGCATATGAAAACCTTGGGCGATGCTCCCGGCAGTTATGTGAAGGTGCGTGTGTAACGGACTGTAATGTGTGGTGAGTTGACGGCCCGGCAAAAGCGGGCGAAATGGTGTCGTCAACCGTCAAGCAGCCATAATTCGGCAATCACTGCAAAAATACTTCCAGGCTTGCGGATTTGACACAGGTCTCGTTTCCGGATCGGAGACAAAGGTCACCTTGGACAGCGACTTCCAGTGCTGAGCCAAGGACGTACCGACCGGACATCGAGGGGGAATTTGACTTTGAAATCAGCAGGATGGAGCCTCGCAAAGGGAGAACGCAGCGCCATCTTGGCAGCGCTCTGCTCTGTGCTCCTGGCCTCCTGCACATCGGCCGGCGACCCGACAATGTCGGTCGGAATGCCCGGCTACAATGCCTCAGCCTCTGACATCAATGCGGCCGCCACCGGCAAGTCCGTCGCCACCGCCGATTCGACATCGCAGACAACGGCCATGCAAACGACCGTGATGAGCGAAGGCGACACCGCACTCCCCGAAAAAGTCGCTTACGTACCGATGGCCAAGCCCCAAGCAGCCTTTCCGCTGATAACGCCGGCCGGCGCTGAAACGATCGCGGGACAAACGCCGCAGGCCTTGCAGCAGCCGGCCCAGACGGCGCAGCAGACCGACGCGGTCGCCCAGAAGATCGCTGCCGCCGATGCCGCGGTGACAACGCCGAAGCCAGCCGCGGCGCCGGTGATGAACAATCCGGTCTATGTGACCGCGGGTGAGGCGCCACAAGCCGAGGCGCCGAAGAAACGGGGCTTCCTGGCCTCGATGTTCGGCGCCACGCCCGCTTCGGCCACACCGGCTCCGCTCATCAACACGCGATCGGGCGAACAGCCGACCGCACAGGCCAAGCCCGCGCCCGCCGCGGCGGCAAAGCCGATCATCACTTTGGCCTCGGCCGACTCCACGGCAAAGCCGATACAGTTGGCCTCGACCGGTGACGACGCCGGTCATATCACTGGCAGCGATGCCTTGCCTGGCGTGCGCCAGACCGCCCTGTTCGAGATCAAGCGCAAATCCGGCCTCGACGACGAAAGCGACGTCGACCTCAATGAGGACGAGGGTCCAATCGGCGGCAGCTATCAGGTTGCGTCCGCCGCCGGCATGGCCCGGCTCGCGCCCAACGGCCTGCTGAAGCAGAACGAAAGCGTCGATGTCGCCTGCCTGAAGCCCTCGCTGGTGCGCGTGCTGAAGACGATCGAAGGCCATTACGGCCGCAAGATGGTGGTCACGTCTGGCTACCGCGACCCCGCCCGCAACCGCCGCGCCAACGGTGCCAAGAACTCGCTGCACATGTACTGCGCCGCCGCCGACATCCAGGTTCCCGGCGTCTCCAAATGGGAACTGGCGAACTACATCAGGACCATGCCCGGCCGCGGTGGCGTCGGCACCTATTGCCACACCGAATCGGTACACGTCGATGTCGGGCCCGAGCGCGACTGGAACTGGCGCTGCCGCCGGCGCAGCGGCGGTGACGACGGCTGAACGGCGCGATTTGACGGGCCGGAGCCTGCGGGCAGACAACATCGGTCCATTGGACAATTCTCAAAACTTTCGAGATTGGCCAAAGCGCCACTGCACCGCTGCAGCGCCCCTGAGTCGGGGCATGGGTTCTGGGGTCTGTGCCGCGTCGCTGCGCTCCTTGCTCGGCCCAGAATGACGAAACGATGGGCGTTTCCCCTGGCCGGCAAGCCGTGCAGCCATGGCGAAACCCCATCGTTTCCAAGGACTGGAAAAAAGTTGTCCAAGCCGGCACCTGACGGGTTGCCGGTTGCGCACAACGTCAGTATAAGCCGCTTCGTCTGAGCGCGCCCATCGTCTAGCGGTTAGGACACCGCCCTTTCACGGCGGTAACAGGGGTTCGATTCCCCTTGGGCGTACCAGACTTTTCAAACACTTGGCGACCTCCCCGTCCTTACTGTCCAATTTTTGGCCAATATCGCCCGGAGCCGGCCGATTCCAAGGAATCGGTCAAAATGGCAAAGCAAACAATTTCGCATGCAGGGTGGACGCCACCCACGCCGAATCCGGCATGCGTGAATGCGGCGGACTTTCAGAGACTCGCCATTTATCGCCGTCTGCGCCGAGCCCTTTAGCGCTTCTTCGCCTTCGGGGTGAACTCCTCGACCCGCGCCCCGCGCCATCCTGAAGCATCGCCTGCTCCAGCGCCTGGGCTTCATCTTCATCCTATGTGGTCAGGATAGTGCACCAGTGCGCCCTGTCGAAGACGCTGGCGATCTAGGCCGGCTTGTCGGTCATTGGCCGGGATCGGTGCTGTTGAGACTGCACATGCGGATCAACCAGCCTCCGCCATCAGCGTGTCGCTCAAAGACGCTGAGTGAAGTTCCATTTCCGGTGGCCTCACCCTCCGAATAGGCCGCCAGAGACCATGCCAGGTGCCCGGAAGTCCCCGCCTCCATTATGGCTAGTGTTTTGTCGGGGGTGGCGTGTTGAGTCCAGACGCCATGCAGCGCCTCTATCGCCGCGCGGCCGCGAGCCGGCGGCGCATAGGGAGAATGCAATTCCGCATCAGGTGTGAATACCGCTGCGCAACCGGCAGCATCCCGATCTCGATAGGCCGCAACGTAGATATCCCAAAGCTCCTGCAGTTCGTCGCGGATCGACATCATCTCCTCCCGGCTGTTCCTTCATTCGTACGCTGCAATTATATTAGCATTAGCACATATATTGACCAGCCGGCGTCGCTGTTGCTCACAAAACAGCCCGTCGGTCAGGCCCGGCGTCCTATTCACATCCCAATCTATAGGGTGCCGGGCCGCACTGCCGTGGAACCCTGGGCGCCTGTTGGCCTACACAGCCGAAGGCGCATCGTGTGTCCTTTGGAGCGCTCGGAAGTGCTCGCTGCTTGGGCGATATCAGCGGCTTCATGATGCTCTTGCGGAGTGCCTTCCGCTGCCATCAGAAAGCGCTCGACTTCAGCCTGCGATAGCTGCTTGGAGGGGATGGTTCTGGCCATTGGCGATCTCCGTTTTGAGGGGTCGCCGCAACGATAGATTATGTTCCTCGACAGGATCGAGCGCGCAAGATTCGAATGGCCGGCCGCGAGTTCATTTGCATTTTAGCTAATTGAATGTGAGATGGTCATGAAATTCCGAGCGGGGGCTCATGACTACAGACATTTTTCTGACCGCTGTCGCGGCATTCTCGATACTCGTTCCGCTGTACTTTATCCTTAGGTGAGGCGTTAAGCCGCCTAGTTGGCGTCACGAGCGCGCGTTTCCCGCTGGCGCTGTCCTACGCGGCAGAGGCTTCCCGCGCGTCCTGGCGCCCGCCTATGGCCAGTCGCTGTGTCTCCGGTTGCACCTGCAATCTGCTTGAACGCAGAAACCTCGCCGCTCCATTTGCGAAGCGGCGAGGCCTGCCCCAACCTCGCCCCAATTGCCGGTCCCAACAGCCGGCTATGCTGACAATGCAATTGTTGTGCCAGCGACAAATTGATCCATTACGGGACAGAAGAAGGACCGGTCGCCGCAAGTTACGCGGCCGCATCGTCCGGCCCGCTCGGACGCCTCCCGCTGCGCGCCAGAGTGGTCAATGCGCGCTCCTCCGCGGCGAGGCGGTAGCGCAGCACTGCCGCCTCCTGCTCCCGCTCACGCTCGAGGCGCCCTTGCTGAGTCCCAGAGTAACCGCATCAACCATCTTATTAGCATGCGCTTGTGTTCCTCATAAAGCCGGATCATTATTCAAACCATCGGGTCGCTGAAGGGGTAGAGCGCCATGGAACTGAGCAGCTATGATCCGAGCGGGAGCATTTTTGCATCACCCGCCTTCCTTAACCTCACGGCTGTTTTCATCATTCTGGCCGCCTTCGACGTTGCGCGGCTGATTGCAATGTCACGCGCGGATTCTCTCGATCGGCTTCAGTTCGCGCCAATCGAAGCCGCAAGTTGAGGACCGTTGTTTCTTGGCTTCAGCGGTCATGCTCTCGACGGTGTGCGCAATAGCGATGTTGTGGGGGCGCCATCTTGTTCGTTGACTACTACGAACTCCTGGAAATCAGCCCGAACGCCAACTCGGAAACGATAGAACGGGTATTCCGCTATTTTGCCATGCGCTACCATCCTGACAATCAGGACACCGGCGATGAATCACGGTTCAGCGAAATCCTGGAAGCCCACAATGTTCTCAAAGACCCTGTCAAGCGCGCGCGGTATGACATTCAGCACAAGGACCATTTGAATCTGCGAACGGAGTTGATTGGGGAAGCCAGCAACAACACAACCATCGAACGTGATGTGGCCATTCAGGCAAAATTGCTCTCCCTGCTCTACGTCAAACGCCGACAAGACGTAAACAATCCCGGCATTGGCGATACAGAAATCGAACGTTTGTCAGGCTGTCCACGAGAACATCTTGAGTTTCATCTCTGGTACCTGAAAGCCAAGGGCTGGATTGGAAGGATCGAGAACGGAACCTTCGCGATCACCGTGGAAGGCATCGATCGCGCCAATTCCGAACATCGCCGTGACACCACCATAAGACTGCTGGACCATGCCGGCTGAAACGCGGAAGCTCGCGTCAGCGCCGTATTGACTAACCGCCGACCAGCGGCACGGTAACAGTGGTGGCGTAGTTGATCGGAAAGGTGTCGAGGTAAGGAAAATCGACGACGAAGGCATAGGTGGCGGTCAGATGCGCCATGCGGAAACCGCCGCTTGCCGGGTCGATGGCGATCGTCACGTTCACATCCTTCAAACCCAAGGCCTGCAATTTCTGCGTGGCGATCGATTGGATGTCGGCCTGGGTCAGCGTGTTCTGAAGCTGCAGCGAGCGCGATGATGTCTCCAGCGTATAGCGAACGCTGGACACCGAATGCATCGACCAGCCCAGGGCGAAGATCCCGAACAGCAATATGATGAGGAACGGTGCGATCAGCGCGAACTCCAACCCGGATCCGCCTGATCGATCTCGCCGGAAGGCGCTTTGCCTGGCGCAATTCCAGGAAAAGTGTGAGCCGGTTGTCCCGGGAAAAGCGCGCAGCGCTGTCCCCAAGGAATCGCGACAAAACAAAGAGCTAGGGCGTTTCGCCATTTCCGCGAAGCGGTGAGACGCCCTAGCGAACACGGATCACCTCCAGATGGCCGATGACGCTGGAAGCGGAAAAGACGCCGAAGGTGAAGGGCGGCGTCCAGGTGGCCGATGCCTGGATCTGAACATAGACCGACGGCACCTTTGGTCCGCTGCACAGCGTGGAGGCGTCGACCACGGTCGTCCCGCACATATAGATCCGGCTTAGCGTGACCTGGCCGTCCGCCGGCCGTTTCTCCCAGCTCGAAATGGCAACGGCTTGCGTCGCCGTATCATTCGTCGACCCTTCCATGATCAGGTTCGCGGCGGTCTTGACGCCGGCACGCATCGACAGCGAGCTCGTCACATAGGACCAGCCGTCGATGATACCGAGCAGCGCCGCGCACAGGAAGGGCAGGACCATGGCGAACTCGACCGCGGCAACGCCAGAACGGTCGCCAAGGATCGGCTTTGATCGGCGTTCCACGGGAGGCTACTCGACCAGTGCCACGGACTGCGCGGCCGGAATGTCGCGCATTCCGAGGCTGGTGCAATCCTGATTGATGGTTGAACTGCCTGACCATTGTATCGTATCGGCAACGACTTGGGTGCAGCCGCCGTTGCCCGAGAAATTGCCGAGATAGCTGATCTGCTGTCTTGGGAAGTAGATGGCCCCAGTCAGCAGCGAGTCGGCTGTACCGTTGAACGTGCTGGATGCACTGCTGCCGGCCCTGTCGCCATAAAACAGAACGCCTGAATAGGCGCCGGAAGTCGGCGCACTGAGCTGCACGGAGGCGTTGCCATTCATGCTGACCGTCGAGCTGCCTGACATGAAGATAGTCACCCCGCTGCCGGTGACGGAAGCGTTGGCGTTTATCTTGAGATTGCCCTGAACGACATAGACGCCCGGCTGGAGGGTAACGCTACCGCTAAGGCTGAGTCCGCTGCAGTAGGTGCCGGGCTTCAATGTCGACTTGTTGGCATTCTGGCAAGGGTTTGAGGCGGCCGGGGTCGGCAGGTCGGCGAATGGATCGGCGACAGGCAGCGCCTGGGTGATCGGGGCCGGGCAGACGGTCGTAACCGGATTGCTGAGAGAAACGCCGCCCGCCGATATCAGGCAATCGACCTGCAGTGCTGCCGAGCCCTGGAGCTTGATGGCGTCCGAAGCGTTCGAGTTGGACATCACTACGCAGCCGGTGACCTTCACGCTGGTATTGCCGGAAAACAGCACAGCCTGCGAGGCGGTCGCATCGAGCGCGGTCATGCAGGACTTCGAGGCGTCGGTGATGAGGGCCACCGCCCTCGCCTGCTCGGGCACCTGACCTTGTGTGAAGATCGAGGTGAACATCCGGTTGAGGTTCTGAGCGACGATGACCTCGACCGCCTTCTTCGCCGTATTCGGCCCGGACGCCGGCGGCGTATTGACCACGACCGTGCCCGAGCCCAGCCCGTTTGTCGCTGCCGATTGCGTCGCGGCCGCGATGATCGTCGGCTTGTCGGAACCCGAGATCTGTTCAAGCGCGCCGGCATAGGCCGCGGCATCGGCCGTCGCCTGTAGTCTCAGGCTGTTGTAGTACCAGTAGGAGGTCTCCACGCCAAAGCCGGCCGCGCCGACGACGATCGGCAGGGTGAGGGCGAAGATGGTGGCAACATTCGCCCGTGTGCTCCGGCCTATACCGGTCGCCATGATCCGAATTCGGGCGAAGCAATTGAAAGTCATAACTTAAATTAGAAAACATGCATATATGAAGGAACGGCTAAAAAGTTCGGTTCATTTTTGATGAGGGCTTCGATTGACAGACAGTGGGCCGTCGGCTGATCGGTGCACGCAGAGGTCGCGATACGCAAGAAACTCACGCGGCGCTGGAACGTCAGCACCGTGCGGCACCTTCCGCCTGGGCAAAAGCCTTCGAACTACATGTTGCTGGCAGGACGAATCGGAGGCGGTGGGCGATGCGCGGGCTTTTGCCGCGATTTAAGGGGAATATCCGCCAAGGATGCGCGAATCGGCTTGATGGATAGCGATAGTGCATTGCCACGGCGCTTCAGCAGCCCGGCTGAAATCTTGGCAACGAGGTCTCGTATTTCCATGGGCGCTCCTCCCGAGCAGCCCCCGCCACCTTATTATTAGCAACGAAGCGAATCCTCCGCATTTAACTTTGATGTATCGAGGTCACGCAAATGTCGCTTCGATGTCAGCCTCATCGAACACCATCTCCGCCCGTTGACGGTGACCGCGCCCTCAGCCACCCCTGCCCCCTGGACAACGAAGGCGTAGGCAGGTGCTGCCTGGAAGGAAATATCTTCTTTTAGGCGGAAAGAACTGGAGCCGACTCAGTCGCTAGTCCAGCCGAAAGCTCTCTCTGTACGGCCAGGAAAAACCTCCGCACTTCATCACTGGCGGTTGCTCTGTCCCTGCCCGACCCGACAACCAGGTCGAGCAACTCGGCTGCTTTAGCCCTCCAGAACGAGGCTGCAGGCTCGCCATGCAGATTGTCTAGCTTGGCTGCAACTTCCCTGATCAAGAACAGCTGACGGTCGATCGGGAATGCACGGACTTTTTCTGGGGACATCTTCCAAACCTGAACTGACGCAACGAATCAACCATTGCTGAACAAGCAATGGCGTAGCCGCCAAGGTGGAAACGGAAGCTTAACGCCGCTGTCGATGCATCACCGTGCGAGGAAATGCAGATGATGATCCAGGCACGAGATCACCACGCACACTCAAGCCAACTTGGTCGAGAAAACGGAGTTGGTCGATCGGAACAGGCGAAGCACCCCTCAGGCCCGCAGCAGACTTGCCTCGCCGCCACGCTTGCGCGGCGCCATCATGTCGCTGGCCATCAGTCCGGTGACACGGCAGAACGCCATGAACGCCCGGCAGGCATCCTCTGTCTTGACCACGTCCACCGTGGCGCCGAAGCAGGCATTGAAGGCTTTCTGATACACCGGTCCCTGCCGGCGCGCCGGCCAGTCCTGGAGGAAATCCAGCGCCTGCTCGACGCTGTAAATCTCCTCGACGGGCAAGCCGGGGCCTTGCGCAATGCGCACCGGCACCTCGAATTGCAATCTATCCATCCGCAATCTCCCGAACTGGCGTCGCCCAGGCAACGCCGTTCGTCGTCAAAAGTTGCTTTGCCCGCTCAGTGCCACGCAAATGTGTCGTGACTGCGGAAACGGCCGTTTTTTGCTTGCAGACAGGCCGAGGAAAGTCCTGCCGGGCACCAGCCGGTCCGGCAGAACTTTCCACTCGACGGCGCCGCTATTGATTGGCCGGGTCGGTCTCTGCATCGAAAGCCATGCGCACCACCGTCAAGAGAGCATAGGCCGACGGCAAGGCGAACAGGGCACCAAGGATGAGCGCCCCGGTTCCTGACAGATAGAGCGTCTCGGCGACCGCCCAATAGACGGTTCCGATACAAATGAAGGCCTGAACGGACAGAAAGGAAGCAGCCGAGGCCGCACGTGTCAGGCTTTTGAATGTCTTGATACGTTGTTGCATTGCAATGATCCGGAAATGGCGCGCCACGCCACCCATGCGCGGCTGAAGGCCGCCGCACGGGTCGCGACGCGAATGGCTTGGAATGGAATGAACGTGCGGTCCTGGACCGCTCAAGCCTGCGTGGAGGGCGGCGCACGCGGCTGATTGGTGCTCGCGCAGAGCGCGGACACCATGCCGGATCCGGCAACGGGTGCGGCCGGGGAAATCCGGTCCAAATAAAGGAAAACAGCTTGCGGAGCCGGCAAGGTCGGATGGAAGCCGGCGAACTTGGCCAGCACCGGCCGGGCTGTGCGAACCTCCAGCGCCTGCGCCTTGTTGGTGACACGCAGCAGCGCCGCGACCTCGCCCGACCGTTCCAGGCCAACGCTGGCGCCGGTCTGGGCCGGGTCCGCGAAAGTGGGAACATCGGGCCTGCCGAGGCACAGCATCGTCAGCAGCACCAAGCCCATCAGACATGACCAGGCTGCCGTCAGCGAGGCTTCAAGCGATCTGGCACGCTTGGGTAATGGTCGCGATCTCCAAAACATATATCCGCCCTAGCGCAGGATGGCCGGAAAGGAAAGCAACCGTGCAAAACCGATAGAAATTGCACCAACGAGACGAATATCCCGCCGGCCAAGGCCGCATCAGCCAGTTCTTCCTTGAACCTTTTGCCCTCAAGTGCCAAATCTGGCGGGATATTCACGCCAGCACTCCTGCAGCGCCCACCTTTCTATACGGACAAAATGGTCACCTATCTCGACGCCGCCACGGCCCCTCTCAGAAACACCGGCCAGATCCGCCTCTATGGCGAGGAGGGTTTTGCCGGCATGCGCAAGGCATGTGACCTCACCGCCCGTTGCCTGGACGCGCTGGTGCCGATGGTCGCGCCCGGCGTCACCACGGACGCCATCGACCGTTTCGTCTTCGAGTTCGGCATGGATCACGGCGCGCTGCCGGCGACGCTCAACTATCGCGGCTACACGAAATCGTCCTGCACCTCGATCAACCACGTCGTCTGTCACGGCATTCCCGACAACAAGCCGCTGAAGGATGGCGACATCGTCAACATCGACGTCACCTACATTCTCGATGGCTGGCATGGTGATTCCTCGCGCATGTATCCGGTCGGCACCATCAAGCGCGCGGCCGAACGCCTGCTCGAGGTCACCCATGAATGCCTGATGCGCGGGATCGCCGCCGTCAGGCCGGGTGCCCGCACCGGCGCCATCGGCGCCGCCATCCAGACTTTTGCCGAGGCGGAGCGCTGCTCGGTGGTGCGAGACTTCTGCGGCCATGGCGTCGGCCAGCTCTTCCACGACGCCCCCAACATCCTGCACTATGGCAGCGCCAATGAAGGCGTCGAGATGCGGCCCGGCATGATCTTCACCATCGAGCCAATGATCAATCTCGGCCGGCCGCATGTGAAGGTGCTGTCGGATGGCTGGACGGCGGTGACGCGGGACCGTTCGCTGTCGGCACAGTATGAGCACACGATCGGTGTGACCGACACGGGCTGCGAGATTTTCACGATCTCGCCCAACAACCTCGACCGGCCCGGCCTGCCGGCCTGATATTTAATACGTCGGGCGGCCGCCTTGCCCGACTGATTGGCTGGATGCGGGGCTGATGGGGAAGGCCAGCGACGACGACGAGCGGAGTTTCTTCTCCGAAGTGCCGGTTCGGCCCGCCGCGACGGCGAAGCCCGCTCCAGCTGAAAAGCCTGGATATCTTGGCCACCGCGACCGTTTGCGCGAGCGCTTTGCCTCGGCGGGTCCAGACGCCTTGCCCGATTATGAACTTCTGGAGCTCTTGCTCTTCCGGCTGATCCCGCGCGCCGACACCAAACCGGCCGCCAAGGCATTGCTGGCGCGCTTCGGCACGCTGGCCGAAGTGCTTGGCGCGCCCGTCAACCTGCTTCAGGAGGTCAAGGGCATCGGCCCGGCGGTGGCGTTCGACCTGAAGGTTGTCGCTGCGACGGCGCAACGCATGGCGCATGGCGAAGTGCATGGCCGCGAAGTCCTTTCGTCCTGGACGCAGCTTCTCGCCTATTGCCGCTCGGCCATGGCCTTCGAGGCGCGCGAGCAGTTCCGTATCCTATTCCTCGACAAGAAGAACGCATTGATCGCCGACGAGGTGCAGCAGACCGGCACAGTCGACCACACGCCCGTCTATCCCAGGGAAGTGGTCAAGCGCGCGCTCGAACTGTCGGCCACCGCGATCATCCTAGTGCACAACCATCCCACTCGCCTCATTTTGATCACGCACAATCACGCTTTAGCACATTGATACATATCGCTTTTTCGACTTGTCGCAGAGTCGGATATCGTGGCATATTGGGGTCGGTTTTAGGGGGATCGAAGGCCCGTTTGGACCCAACCACAGACCCCTACTACCCGTCAGCCGATCCCACTCGAAAGCCTACGGGAGACCCCAGTGCCAAGCCTTACCGATGGAGAGATTCGCCGCGCTTTGAAGCAGGTCGAGGAGACCGGAAAGCAGCAGAACCTTGTCGATGGCGAGGGTCACGGAACAGGCCGCCTCGTTCTCGTGATAAAGCCAATGCCGACCCGCGTAACGGCGGACTGGATGGCCCAGCAATGGCGAGACCAAAAGCGCCTCAAAAAAAAGTTCGGCTCGTATCCGTCAATGGGCCTCAGCCAGGCTCGCGGGATTTTCAGACGCGATTTCGCCGACATGATCCAGAAGGGACGCAGCATCAAGATTGCAGGCGACACGCGACCCGGCACGGTCGCCGATCTGTTTGAGGCTTACGTTGCGTCGCTCAAGGCAGATGGAAAACCGTCCTGGAAGGAGGCCGAAAAGGGGTTGAACAAGATCGCCGATTCGCTCGGTCGCAACCGCCCTGCCCGTGACATCGAGCCCGATGAGATCAGGGACATCATTCGACCGATCTATCAGCGAGGCAAACGGTCCATGGCCGATCATGTTCGCAGCTATATTCGATCGGCCTACAGTTGGGGGCTGAAATCCGAGCACGACTATCGCTCGACCTCTGTCCGTCGCTTTCGTCTCATCTACAATCCGGCTGCTGGTATTCCGACAGAACCAAAAAACGTTGGAACGCGTTGGTTGGACGAAGAGGAATTTGTCCGTCTCTATCGCTGGCTCGAATATCCCGATGCGCCGGTACATCCCCCTTACACGCGTGCAGTAAGAATTCTTATGCTGACCGGCCAACGCGTCGAGGAGATTGCTCGGCTACACGTCGATCAATGGGATGCCGCTGAGTGCATCATCGACTGGTCCAAGACCAAGAATGGAAAGCCTCACGCCATCCCCGTGCCCAAGATTGCGGCCGAGCTTATCGGGTCGATCAAGCCGAATGAATTTGGTTGGTTTTTCCCATCCGCAACCGACCCGTCCAAGCCTGTCAGTCATGGAACGCTCTATTCATTCATGTGGCGACAGCGCGATCGCAAGGTCATTCCCGTCGTGACAAACCGCGATCTCCGGCGAACCTGGAAGACGCTTGCCGGCAAGGCAGGTCTCTCGAAAGAGATCCGAGACCGATTGCAGAACCACACTCTGCAGGACGTCAGTTCCAAGAGCTACGATCGCTGGAATTACATGCCGGAAAAGCGTGCTGCCATGGCCCGGTGGG
Source organism: Mesorhizobium sp. 131-3-5 (assembly GCF_016756575.1). Taxonomy (NCBI): domain Bacteria; kingdom Pseudomonadati; phylum Pseudomonadota; class Alphaproteobacteria; order Hyphomicrobiales; family Phyllobacteriaceae; genus Mesorhizobium; species Mesorhizobium sp. 131-3-5. Next base: position 3,990,419 of record NZ_AP023254.1, on the reverse strand, counting down.
ACAAGTTTGTCCGCGAACTCGTGACGAAGAAGAAGCGTAAAGTCGCCCTTAAGGAAGCTGCATGAGCTAGCGACTGCTTTTTTGGCGTTTGAGACGGGACAGGGCCGACTTGATTTCTAAAATTCAGCCGGTTTTGGAAGAACGGATGTTTCCGCGAACGATTTCGCAGTTTGGCGTATATGTTCCGCAGCCTGTTCCGCCTCGACTGAGTCTACGAGTTGGGCTGCTTGCTGTAGATGCCTCGTTATATCAGCGCGAGTGGTGAAGCGGTCCAACTCGCACGGCTGCAAATCGCCCGCGACAGCTTTCAGATCGCGCAATACGGAAGCGATGTGTGGCCAAGGGAAATCGGTCGGATCTCTTCCCACATCGAGGGAGGGCAACCGATGGTGTCGGCCATTCAGCTGAGCCCCGCAATGTGCAATCCCTCGATGTAGAGGGCCCGGTGCTCTAGCCGCACCATCGGGTAGTATTTCTCCACCCAATCCAAAGACAGAGATGGCTGAAGCCGTTTCGCTTCGCTGAGAGCACGAACCGCCGTGGCCTGATCGCCGAACACGCCGGCAGACGCAGCGAGGGTGCGCCAGGCGGTTCCGAAATGGGGACGGAGCCTCACAGCCCGGCTCTCGAGCCGAACGGCCTCGGCGAAATCTCCAATGACGAAATGGCACATGCCCTTTATGGACAGGTTCGCCGCTTGGGTGAAGTCGCGGGGACTCAGCCTCTCCGCGATCGCTATATGGTGCAGACCGTCTCTAGGAAGGCCCCCATACCCGTAGGTCGATCCGAGGATGGTGTGAGCGATTGCAAGGCTGGGGTTCAGGCTGATTGCCTCGCTTAAGGCTTCGACTGCCTGATCAAAACGGCGCGCCACCATATAGGAAAAGCCGGCTGCAAAGTGCGTCCAGGGATCTATCGGATCACGCTGGATTGCACGTTCGGCCATTTCTTGGGCAGCGGCAAGGTTGGCCGTCGTATCCACAATTCCAAGCAGCGCTCGAGCCGTGCGCATGCAGGCGAGCAGGCTATTGGCACGGGGGTAATCAGGCTCGATCTCAGTGGCGTGCATAAGCAACGCCTCTGCGGCATCGATGTCGGCCGCCGGCCCCCACGTCCAAACATGAGGCATGGCCCTCATGACAAAGCCCCAGGCGTCGAGATTAGCGGGCGAGTGGCTCTGAAATCGGTCATATTCCGCTGCATACAATCTCGGCTCGATTGCCCCGATGACACTGTCTGCGATTTGGTCCTGGAGAGCGAGAAAATCGGAGCTCTCAACATCGTAGCGCTCGGCCCACACCTGATGCCCACTCGACGTGTCGCTCACTTCGGCGCCAATTCTCAGACGTTGCCCGGAGCGGCGAACGCTTCCATCGAGCACGTAGCGGACGCCGAGTTCTCGTCCTACCTGCTTGACGTCAACAGCCTTGCCCCTATAGCTGAAAGAAGAGTTGCGAGCGGGTACAAACAGCCAGCGCAACCGCCCAAGCCGCGTTATAATGTCCTCAGCCAGCCCGTCGGCAAAGTACTGTTGCTCTGCATCCTCGCTGAGATTTGTGAAGGGTAGCACCGCGATCGATGGCCCCGGCTCCGAAGATGCGGCTGCCACTGCAGGCTGATCGAGTTTTTCGACGGTGCCGGTGAACCGATAGCCGACGCGAGCGACTGTCGCGATCCAGTCCGTGCCGTCGGACATCGAACCCAACAATCTTCTCAGCGAAGCGATTTGAACCGACAGATTGCTCTCCTCGACCGCGATACCCGGCCAGGCAGCGTCGATCAATTCGGTCTTGGTGAGAACTTGCCCGGCCCTGTCTGTTAACTTCGCGAGAAGGAGCAGCGCCCGGTAACCGACCGGCACGGGAACTCCGCTTCGAAGAAGCGTACCGCTTTCCGAGTTCAGAACAAACGACCCAAAGGCAACGCGCGGCCCAAACATGTGAGGACCTTAAGTCTTTTCGGGACATTTCGGAACTTTTCCGAACGCCTTGGGGACATTTGAAACTCCCAGACACAAGGTACCTCCACGTTGATAGCGAGGAACCGAGAATGTCGTCGATCACACACGAACGGGCACCTGTCATTGCAGCACCAGATTTCCGTGAAACATGCGGGTTCGCAAAGCGAGGAAGACAAGAGGATTTTCGTCTGGCTTTGGATCGCTACCTGGCTGACTACGTCGAGTATCATAGAATAGTCCGGCTTCAATCCGGCCCAGATGTTTCCGGGTTCGCGAGAAGACATTTGCTTAATTTCATACAGCTACTAAGAGCGCTTTTTAACGGCGCCGGCTGGGGTACCTCTGCAGTGCTGCGCCCAGCGAGAAGGGCTATCGAGCCGCTCCATCAATCGCGTCCATTGGAGCGAATATCTTCCCACAAGCATTAGGTGGTATCTTTTCGCCTCGTCGTTATCGACCCCTTGAGATCCTGACGCCGCGTGTCGTGTCTTCTGGAGTCAAAGCAGGACGACACAGGTTGACGGCCCCTCGCAAAAGCCGGATATTACTTAAGCTGTGGCTAATATAATGGCTCGCTCCGAGCCAGCCCAGGCGCGAAACGGGTGACGTTCGAATCGGAAAGCACCGAGTTTTTTCAGTAAGCGAAATGCTCGCCTCGAGGAGGAGCCATGAAGTCCGACCAAGAGTTATTCGAGAAGGGTCTTGCAACATACCAGAAAGTTGTCGCGGCGAACTATATGGCCCATTGGGAGGTCTATGAAGCGCTGCGCCAAGTTCTTCTCGATGAGGCTTCCGACGGCTTCGTCTTTGCCGATCTGGCCTGCGGCACAGCCCCCGGCTCAGCAGCCGCACTGGCCGGCAGCAACGTCGCACGCTATATCGGCATCGACATATCCCAACCGTCGCTCAATGCAGCCAAGGAAGCGCTTGCCCCACTCACCTGCCCGGTCGAACTGCGTTGCGGAGATTTCGTTACTGCAATCGATTCCTGGGAGGGGCCGCTCGACGTTGTATGGATTGGTCAGTCCCTCCACCATCTTCTTGCGCCGGACAAGCGGAATTTCATGCGCAAAATCCGCGACCTGTTGCCCAGAGATGGTCTTTTTCTGATATGGGAGCCCACGCGCCTCGAGAGCGAGGATCGAGAGGGATGGCTGGAGCGATTTCATAAGATAAGGCCCGAGTGGGCGACGGTCTCGGACGAGGAGTTCGCCGCCTTTGAGACCCACTGCCGCGCATCCGATTATGCCGAGACGGCCGCGACTTGGATCGGCATGGGCCGCGAGGCTGGTTTCAGAACTGCGGACGAATTGATGATAGTGCCGAACAGACTGGCACGCGTCTACCGGTTCCGTCACTAGGGCCGTGAACTCATAAGTCCGGAATGAACTGAGACGAGTGAGACAATGGCCTGTCGGTTTCTTGCGACGGTAAAGATGCCTAGATCGTCCATTTCTACAAGCAGGAAAAAGACAAGCCAGCCTTGCAGCCTTAGCTGGCCTTCGTCGGAAACTTCACGGCGAGATAGTGTTGAATTGCGTCGACTAGACGGTCCGAATCGGCGCCCCAGATCAGGTGGTCATCTCCCGGAAGCTCAATGATCGTGGCGCCAGCAATGCGCTCGGACAGGTAAAGCGCTTCTTCGACCTTGACCCATCGATCGCCTTTCCTGTGGAGTATCAGAGTAGGCACGTGAATCGCGTGGAGGATGTTACGGACATCGACTTCGGCGCCCCAACGCCATAATGCGATCGCGTCGGAAGGAGACGCCGAACTCCTCAGATAGGCTGCGAACCACTGTTGCTCGCGCGTATCGTTCGCCAAGCTCGGCGCTCCTCTTCCCAAATCCCAAGGCTCTCCCCACTTGCGTTCGATCTCGGCCAGTTCTTCTTCCATGTCCTCCCTAGTCTTTGCCCAAGGATAATCGGGTGACCACAGTCCCTGGGCATAAGCACCGTGAAGAATGAGTGCCTGGGTTCGCTCGGGATAGGTCGCCGCAAAAAGCATGCAAAGGACGCCGCCTTCGGAACTGCCGAACAAGACCGCCCGTCGCGATCCGATTGCATCGAGTACCGCCCGTACATCGTCCGCCCGCTCTTGCAGCGTTGGAAAGCCCACGTTGCGATCAGAAAGCCCAGTGCCTCTCTTGTCGATGCGGACCAGCCGACAAAATGACCCCAGCCGGCGCAGCACGTGCGCCAGCCGCGGGGATTCCCAAGCATAGTCGAGGTTGGAAACCCAGCCCTGTACGTAGACGAGGTCGAACGGCCCCCCACCGGTTACCTGATAGGCAACGCTGACCCCGCCCGACTTTACATAGTGCGTTTCTGGGCGCAGGGAGGCTGGCACCGGACTATCGACAAGGCCTGCCGCGGGTTCCAACAACGTTGTTGAATTCGCTTTGGACGTTACCGAGCGGCTAGCACGGAGCCTGTCGTTCAGCTCACGCGTCTCCTTCTCCGGTTCCACCTGGAGGTGCTTGCGAAGGACCTCGCGGCATTGGGCATACTGCTTCAGTGCCATGTTCAATCGGCCTTGGCGGGCATAGATTTGCATGAGGCCTCGGTGAATGTCTTCCCTGAGTGGATCCGACCCGATTAGGCGCCTCGCTGCCTCGACATAAGCGGCCAGATTGTTCTCAACCGAGTAGTGATGCAGAAGCTTTTCCAGAACGCCGATCCAAATCGTCCTCAATCTCTCTCGTTCCACCCTCAGCCAGTCGTTGAACGGTTCTTCCTTCAGGGCGAAGCCATCGAGCAAGTCACCGCGATAGACAACAACGGCTTGTTCAAGCTGCTCGTGGTCTGCACCTGACGCTAGGCGCTCGAACCGTGCCACATCGATCTCAAGATCGTCGAGCTTGAGGGTGACATTGTCGCCGTCTGCCAAGAGGCGTCGGTCGTCGACCGATGGCAACGCCTTCCTGATCGCCGACAGGGCCTGTCTAAGGCTCATCCGCGCCTGCGGCTCCCCAGTATCGCCCCATAGAAGCGCGGCGAGTTTCTCGCGCGAATGGGACTGTCCAGGATTGAGGGCTAGATAAGTCACCAGACCACGCGCTTTGCGGCTCAGCGCTGCATTGGCAAACCCGCCTCCAGCAAGAGTGAAGCCGCCGAATAACAGAAGTTGTGTTTGCGCCACCGTTCGCAAGCCATGTTGGACACTCGATTGTTCCCCGGACCTGCTGCGACTTCAACTGCAATCTGTCTGGACAGGCGCTTTTCACGAACCAATCACAGTTCTTCGTACGCATCCCTCACGGCCATAGGAGAGGCTCTCAAATCAACTCTTTGTAAGGGAAACGCTATGCTTGGCCCCAGCCTTTCCGATTGGCCCATTCGATCCGGGAGATCGTCAACGGTAGAACAGCCCCCCGGTGACATTCGGCTATCCCGTTATGAGCTTGCACTGACATGCTACCTGGAACAACAAGAAGCCCATCGCGCAGCGATCATGGCATCTCGACAACATGCGCAGACACGTCTGGGCACCCTGGTCCTCCTGCGTCTATCGAGGGTCGGCCGCTTCTTGAAACGGAAAATCATCGCGGCGCAATAGGCCTATGACCCTTCGGACCGTCCGGTGTGAGTTGCGCGACCGCGTTGCGCTGCGTCCGTGGCAAAGCAGACAGTCCGCTTGCGGCCCTTCCCAGTCATTGAACCTGCCCCAGAGAAAAGTGTTCAACATAGAGCAACGTGCCACTCCATCGCCACTAGTCGCTGTTTTTTCGTGATGCGCTGGTGTGCCATGAGACTGGATCGTCAATCCATCGATTGACATCGGATTCCCGCCAGCCGGCCCCGTTGACACTGATCTTGATCTGGGCCGGGAACGTGCCTTCGGCGATCTTGCGATAGATGGTTGAACGGGACAGGCCAGTCCTGGCAAGGACGGTTTTGAGGCGCACGATACGATCCGGCTCGGACATAGCCTACCTGCACCTCACTGGTTCTCGCTGATGTCTGCTGGGACAGACAGGACGAACCCATGCGGTAGGCAATCAGGTTTGTCGCCTCAGCCGGCTGCGGAGTGGAAACGGCGGCAAATCGGAGGGTGTCAGAGCCCAATACCCCGCCCCTTAGCGATGCCATGGCTGAAGGCGAGTTCAGCGCCCAGGCGACGACCCGAATCCACGTTGATGCCAAGCTCGCGTTTGCGGTTTGCCAGGAGGGATTCCAGTTGCGGATCGCGTTCAAGGCTCTTGGCCATTTCGGACATGGCCAAGCGCGTTGACTTGTAGCCGGACATGTCGCCGGCCTGATATTGCTCCTGTCCCGTACGGTCGAGCCTTTGCCAACGTTCGACGAAACGGTCGGCACGGCGGCCGGGATCGATGTCCATCCCGGTGCGGATTTCCGTTTCAAGCTGGAGAGCAAGCACGACGCGGCTGACGCGGCCGGAGCTCGCTTCACGAACCAGCTCGGGATTTTTCACATAAGCCGCTTCGGCATCGCGCCAACCATGAGGCCGAACCTTCTCAAAAGCGTTGCGCGCATCTCTCAATTCGCCCATCTGCTCGGGAGTCCCCTGCCCGTCCGCATTTCCGGTACTTAGGATCGCGTCGAGCGCACGCGCGTGACGCACAAGCGCTTGCGTACGAGCGCCGCGCAACGCAGCTTCCGGATCCAGCGGTGCTTCCGTGTTGCGCTGTACACCCGGCCCTGGCTTCTCCCTTTCCGGCGCGGCAGCGCCATCTCCGATCCGCACCCCAACAATCTCCCTTCCCGGCCCAGGTCCACGTTCGTGCCTGGGCTCGTCGTCTCCGGGAGAGCGCAACCCGTCCAGCAATCCGCCGATCCTGTCGCGCAGCTTCTCCGGAACGATCCGGCGCACGATCTCGACCACGCGCTCGCGGAACGTGATGCCGCGCCGCTCGGCATAGTGTTGCGCCGGGTCGACCTGCTCATAATCCGACGCCATGTCCTTGGCGCGGTCCCGTGACAGCGAGCGGACGAGCCGCTCGCGCGTCGTGAAGTCATCGCTGCCGTAATGCAGCTCCATCCCGTCTCGATGCCGCGACAGTGCGACGTAGCTGCCATGCGCATCCATGCCCGGCGTCGCCAGCACATGGGTCCGGTCGACGGTCATGCCCTGCGCCTTGTGAATGGTCGCCGCATAGCCGTGGTCGATGTGTGCGTAGTCTTTCAGGTCGAAGCGAACTGACCTGTCGTCATCGGTGCACACGGTCATGCTTTGTTTGCTGACTTCCTCCACCATGCCAAGCGTGCCGTTCTTGACGCCGAGCGACCGCTCGTTGCGCAAGAACATGACCCGGTCGCCGCTGGCGAAGGCCCTTGCACCGCGTTCGACATTCACGTGAACCTCGTCGCCGAGATCTCCAGCAGCGCGCATGCGCTCGCGCGCTGCCTGGTTTAGGGCGCGCACCTCGTCGTTTGTGTGGGTGAGGATGATCCGGCTCGCCTCTGGATGAGCCAGCCTGTCGCGATCCCAGTGCTCGACGAGTTCACCTCGTGCTTCGTCGCGCGTTGCAGCCTGATGCACCATGCCTCGTGCGTCGTAGGTGCTGATCGCGGCGCCGATCCTGCCGGTTGCCAGATCGCGCGTGGCATCGCGCTGCCAGTCCTCACGCTGCCGGCGCACCTGGCCGATCTCGACGCCGCCATGACGCTCGTGAATCGAGCGGAATGCAGCGCCGGCCTCGATTGCCTGCAACTGCTGCGGGTCGCCGACGAGGACGACTTTTGCGCCAGCGTCCGCCGCATGGGAGAGCACGCGCTCCAACTGGCGCGTGCCGACCATGCCAGCCTCATCGATCACCAGGACATCGCGCGCAGTGAGCAGATCCCTGCCCTGTCCCCAGCCATGCTCCATACTGGCGATGGTGCGTGACGGGGTGCCTGAACCGCCTTCCAGATTCTCGGCGGCAATGCCGGACAGTGCCGCGCCTCGAACCTCGTAACCCGCCGCTGCCCATGCCTGGCGCGCAACGCCCAGCAGAGCGCTCTTGCCCGTTCCAGCATAGCCGATAACGACACCCAGACCGCGACCATCGGTGATGTGCGCAAGCGCATCGCTTTGTTCGCCTGACAGAACAAGCCCACGTTGCGCTGCGCGCGCCAGCGCTGCCTCGCGATGTGCATTACTCACCGCGTGTCGCTCGTCCAAATCCATACGCTCCGCAGCGCGGTGAAGGCGCTGTTCGGTGTCGATCATCTGCCTTGTGGTGAAACGGTCTTCGCCGCGTCCGTCCTTGCCGAGCTCGACCAGATCGGGTGCGTTGCTGATGGCTGCCACGACCGCGTTGAACTGCTCCATTCCCTCGCTGTGTCGATGCGAGAACTTCGCGATGTCTTTTCGGGTGAAGGTCGACTGCTGATGCGTGATGGCATCGAGCGCCACGGATGGATCGGCAATGATGCGCGCACCATTGTTGCGCGCGATCTCGCGATGCAGTTCGGCGCGATCTGCTTCAATGTCGCCAGCAGCAAGGCCGCTGCCCTCAATACGTTGAGCCGGTGCACCAATCTGGGTCTGCGGCTCCAGGGCAATGCCCTGCGCTTCGAGACTGCGATGGTCTATGCGGGCGTCGATGTCGAGTTCGGCAAGGCGCGCATTGGCCAGCTCCGCCCACCGCTCGCGCCAGCGCTCGACCAGCTCCGTCTGGTTCCAGTCGCGCACTTTCGGGCCAAAGCCATTCTCGTCCACGGATCGCATGGTCAGCATGACATGAGCATGCGGCTTGGGACTGCCATCTTCTGCCCGGTCCCAGTGCACATTGAGATCGGCGACCATGCCCTTGCTGACAAACTCGACTTGTACAAAGTCGCGCGCCAACTCGATGCCTTGCGCCTGGCTGAGCTCACGCGGCAGCGCAAACTCGACCTCGCGGGCGAGTTGGGCATCCTTGCGTATCTCGAAGGCCTCGACATCGTTCCACAGCCGTTCGCGGTCGCGCCAAGCCTCCGGTGCATCCTCCGGCAGCATCACCTCGGAATGAACGACACCGCGCTTTGCGGAGAAGTCATGGCTGCGCTCGATGCGCTCGTCGCGTAGCCGCGACGCTGAACGGTAGGCCGCCGACGCAACAGCGCTGCTCCCAGCCTTGCGGCCAATCACTTTGACATGAAGATGATAGATCGCCATCGCGACAGGATCATTTGCACGTCAAAGCGCACGTCGGCACGACGTATAAGCGCGCCCTCCCTCGAAAAATTCTCGGGATGGACCAGCCCGTCCCGGGCTGTCTCGGCAACCCTGAAGCCTTCAGGCGGACGCTCAACTATCATCGAGAGATCGACAATCAATGGAGACAGTCATGCGCAAACCGCGGGACTTCGACGCCGAACTGAAGGCGCTGGAAGACAAAGCGCGAGAGCTCAAAACGCGAAAGGTGCAGCAGCTTGGCGAACTGGTGATCGCTACTGGCGCCGATCAGCTCAGCACCGACGAACTGGCCGGTGCACTGGTCGCAATCACGGAGACGAACGACACCTCAAAGCGTGAAGCATGGGCCAAGCGTGGGGCGATGTTTTTCGAGAGCCGGTCCCGGCGAACTGCTCCGGCATCTCAGCGCAACCCTCGCAGCTCTCCAGCGCAACAAGGCAGCTCACAATCGCCGGCAAGCGGCACAGGCTCGCAATGACATGCGCACGTGGCAGGTCGAACGCCGCAAGCGCACCCGACATCTGATCGAACTCGGCGGGCTCGTCGTCAAGGCAGGCATTGTTGAGCTCACCAATGACGATCGCGCTACCATCTACGGCGCGATGCTCTGGATCGCAGCTAAGCTGCAGAGCCATGAAGGCGAGCAAGCACAACGATTATGGACTGCGGAGGGAAGGCAGGCGTTCGATGCGGAAATGCCCTAGCGGAACGCTGAATGGAGCGTCGACGTCAATTGTCTGCGAGAAATACGGATAAATGGAAGACCACGAATCTCGACCGAATTTCAAGATGACGTTGCGAGATGCTCAACGCCGCTGCCTTCCCGCCCCGCCAGTTTGACGATTTCGGCGAATCTGCCCTCGTCGACCTATCCGGCCATGCAGACTCCGTCGGTATGCCATCTAGGCCGCGACATCTCCTCAAATTCAGGTCCTGCAGCCGCTCGGCCAGCCTGCGATTGGAACCGAGATAGGCGTCTTCAAACTGTCTTACGACATAGGGCGGGAACCCGAACGGCGGCCCTGGCAGATGTCGTTGAAGAGCCAAAAGCGCTTCTGACATCGGCGGCAGACCTCGCTCGTTGAGCATTCTCGCAACCTCGGTCATTTCGGCGTTAAGGCTCCGGTTGGTATGAATTTCCTGCACCTGATCGATCGTGTCGATGCTAATGCCCAACCTCATCTTGAACGCACTCAGCAGCGAACGGGGCTGTAGTTTATCATCCGCATGTCTGCATCGGGGAATGCGCCGGCCCAGCTTTCGTAGAGACAATTCCAGTCAAGATAGGAAAAATATGCGGCACCGGTTACAATATCGCTGCGACCGAGCGATTTGACATCCTGAGCATAGCCGCTAGCTGCCAGGATGTCCTGCCGCCTCAGGACACAAACGATCATGACAACGTCCACACCCTCTTTCTTGAAATAATCAGCTACGTGCGGCGGATTGCAGATATGAAAGAATTCTGACGATTCGACGCCCCCGCCTAATTGACTTATCCCTACGCAAGCCGGCTCTGCGTTTGGTGAAGACTTGCCTGAGGAGATGATTTGCAATGGCCCGCACCAAAGGCTCATGAAAGCAAGCGAGAGATGCCGGCTTTCGTAGACAGGGCAATTAGGGCTGGCTGCGATATCTGCGCCATCGGCGATAAGGGCTACGTGCTCGGTGACGTCGAGAAGATGGTAGCGGCAGCGGATGATCTCGTACGCATTGGCGAAGAGTTTGGCGATCGCGATTTCTGGCTGCCCGAGATCGTTGCCCACCTGAAATCGCGTGGCCGACACATCGATCCGGAATCGCCAATCGAGACATGGTACGGCCACTGCGGGAATCAGAAGCTACAGTAGCGAGATCGGCTTCCGCGATCACGCCATTATCTCACCAATCTACCCTGTTAGTTCTGCGTTGCGGACTTGTCGATCCGCCAGGCCGGCACCAAATCGGGGTTAGACTCTCCAACCGAGTAGGTGTCGGCCAACCAACGGTCTACAATGTGATGCTTTAGCGCATCTTCGGCTTTGGCGTGATCTCCTCAACCCGCACTTTGTCGCCGATCTTCTGGCCGTATCGAGCGCCTTCTGTTTGTCCTTGGTGGTCAGCACAGTCATCGAGGCTTCTCGAAGACGCTGACAACGTAGGTTGTGGGCGACTTTGTCGGCCAACATCGTTACCCGGAGTTTGAAGATCGGCGCTCCAATAGAAATGGCCCGGCACGCGTCAAAAGTCGGGTGGACATTGGCATGCCGGGCCATTTGCGGGTGAGCTTGGATCAGGGTTCCTGCCCCGCAATGTCTAGATTATAAAGCATATTAGTGATTGCTCAACTGAGACTGAAGTCCCTGCCGGCCGCTGGAGGTGCACACCCCATTCCAACGAAGAACGGCGCTTCGTCCCCCGGTGATAATGCTTTCGCGTGTCCGTTTGGAGAGATTCTCTCCCAGCTGTCCTTCATTCGCAGGGTTCGTTCAGACTAGCGGATCGCTAATAGCCTTCTTAGCCGGCAGCCGGCATATTTTCCGAGCTGACGGCGAGGCCCGGTGTCCCCTCTGCGCGGAGGGTGCCGGGCCGCCTGCGATGTGCCGCACATCTTGGCCGTGTTAGTCAGGAACGCGTGTAAGGATTGCTGGGCACCGTATGCGGCCATCCGCCAGCGGATCGTGAAGGCCCGCCAGCCAATTTCCGGCCGCGCGCTTGTCGTAGTTCATGATCAAGCTGCCTCCGGCGGGCCGGGCAGCGGCGCCATATTTCCATCCAACTATGGAGTGCGGCGGACCTGATGGTTTCATCTAACCGCCGCACTGTAAGCCGGTGGCCAGGTCAACCGGCCCTAAAGGCCAGTTGTTATAATCCAAGGGTTGGTGTCATATCCCAACCGTGGCTTTTCCGGCTTTGCTCCGTCCGGAAATTTGGCTGTTCCGGTCAAGCTGCAGTCAAGCGCTGGCCTCGGCTTCTTGCTCGAATGTTTGGTAGAGCATAGGGCCATAGCATCACCGACCGCCACCTTCTTCTCCTTGGCAAAGGCGACACCAGTCGCAGCGATCGCGAGTGCCGCGCAAACTATAACCACTCTCATCGTCCTTCCCCACGGTTGCGCATCCCCAAGATGCCGGGAAGTGACGTAACGTCACTTTTTATATTAGCGCAAGCGAATATTGATGGCCTTTTTCACGACAGAAGTCGCGGGTGCCTGGCCCGACTCGTCTTAGCTGCCGACCAACAGCGGCACGGTAACGGTGGTGGCGTAGTTGATCGGAAAGGTGTCGAGGTAAGGAAAATCGACGACGAAGGCATAGGTGGCGGTCAGATGGGCCATGCGGAAACCGCCGCTCACCGGGTCGATGGCGATCGTCACGTTGACATCCTTCAAACCCAAGGCCTGCAATTTCTGCGTGGCGATCGATTGGATGTCGGCCTGGGTCAGCGTGTTCTGAAGCTGCAGCGAGCGCGACGATGTCTCCAGCGTATAGCGAACGCTGGACACCGAATGCATCGACCAGCCCAACGCGAAGATCCCGAACAGCAATATGATAAGGAACGGCGCGATCAGCGCGAACTCCAGTCCGGCCCCGGCTGATCGATCCCGCCTAAAGGCGCTTGCCCCAGCGCAATTCCAGGAAAAATGTGAAACCGTTTTCCCGGGAAAAGCGCGCGGCGCTTTCCCCAAGGAATCGCGGCAAAACAAAGAGCCGGGGCACTTCGCCGTTTCCGCGAAACGGTGAGCCCTCCTAGCGAACACGGATCACCTCCAGATGGCCGATGACGCTGGAAGCGGAAAAGACGCCGAAGGTGAAAGGCGGCGTCCAGGTGGCCGATGCCTGGATCTGAACATAGACCGACGGCACCTTTGGCCCGCTGCACAGAGTGGAGGCGTCGACCACGGTCGTCCCGCACATATAGATCCGGCTTAGCGTGACCTGGCCGTCCGCCGGCCGTTTCTCCCAGCTCGAAATGGCAACGGCCTGCGTCGCCGTATCATTGGTCGATCCTTCCATGATCAGGTTCGCGGCGGTCTTCACGCCGGCGCGCATCGACAGCGAGCTCGTCACATAGGACCAGCCGTCGATGATACCAAGCAGCGCCGCGCACAGGAACGGCAGGACCATCGCGAACTCGACTGCCGCAACGCCCGCATCGTCGCCAAGGATCGGCTTTGATCGGCGTTCCACGGAAGGCTACTCGACCAGCGCGACGGACTGCGTCGCCGGAATGTCGCGCATTCCCAGGCTCGTGCAATCCTGACTGATGGTTGAGTTACCCGACCATTGGATCAGGTCGGCAACAACCTGGGTGCACCCGCTCTTGCCGGAGAAATTGCCGAGATAATTGACCTGCTGCTTGGGGAAATAGAGCGCGCCCGTCAGCAGCGAATCCGCCGTGCCGTTGAAAGTGCTCTGTCCGCCGGTGCTCGTTCTGTCGCCATACATGAGCACGCCGGAATAGGTGCCCGAAGTCGGCGCGCTCAGGGACACGGTGGCGTTGCCATTCATCGAGACACGTGAGCCGCCGGCGAGGTAGATGGTGACGCCGTCACCGGAGACGTTGGCATTCGCATTCACTTTGAAATCGCCGCTCTGGATGACATAGACGCCAGGCTGCAACGTGACGGTGCCGCTGAGGCTGAGCCCACTGCAGTAGGTGCCGGGCTTCAACGTCGACTTGTTGGCGTTCTGGCAGGGGTTCGAGGCGGCAGGGGCCGGCAGGTCGGCAAATGGATCGGCGGCAGGCAGCGCCTGGGTTATCGGGGCCGCGCAGACGGTCGTAACGGGATTGCTGAGAGCAACACCGCCCCCCGATATCAGGCAATCGGCCTGCAGGCCCGCCGAGCCCTGGAGCTTGATGGCGTCCGATGCGATCGAATTGGCCATGACCGAGCAACCGATGAGCTTGACGCTGGTGTTGCCGGAAAACAGCGCCGCCTGCGAAGCGGATGGATCGAGCGCGAGCACGCAAGCCTTCGAAGCGTCGGTGATGAGGGCCACCGCCCTCGCCTGCTCGGGCACCTGGCCTTGCGTGAAGATCGAGGTGAAAATCCGGTCGACGTTCTGAGCGACGATGACCTCGACTGCTTTCTTCGCCGTGTTCGGCCCAGACACCGGCGGCGTGTTGACGACGATTGTGCCCGAGCCCAGCCCGTTCGTAGCGGCCGACTGTGTCGCGGCCGCCACGATCGTAGGCTTGTCGGAACCTGATATCTGTTCGAGCGCGCCAGCGTAAGCAGCGGCATCGGCCGTCGCCTGCAGCTTCAGGCTGTTGTAGTACCAGTAGGAGGTCTCCACGCCGAAGCCGGCCGCGCCTACGACGATCGGCAAGCTGAGGGCGAAAATGATGGCAACATTTGCACTTGTAGCCCGGCATATACCGGTCGCCATGAGGCGAAATCGGGTGAAGCAAATGAGGGACATAGCGAAAATTAGAAAACACGCACATATCAATAAACGGCTAAGAAATTCGTTTCATTTTTGACCTCTGGTCGATTGTATCCCTTGTCGCGGGCGCCATTAAAAAAGCCGGCGTCTACCAGCCCGTGCGCGCCATATGCTGGCCTCGGCTTATCGCGCCAAATCCGACCCGACGATGCGGCGGGTATAGGCGATCTCGACAGCAGCCACCGCCTCGCCCTTGGTGTCGGCCCGGCCTTGTGCACCGCCGTCGAAGCACGTCCAGGACCAGCTGCCCGCTGACGGTCCGTGCTGCTCCTTCATGATACGGCCGATGCCCTGCTCCTGAAAGCTTTCCCTCAAAGTCGAAATGCACGGTTTTTCCCGCGATGACGGTCCGTCCCCAGGATAACCGGACACGAGCGCCCCTGGCATCGACGAAGGTGAAGGCCTCGGCCTTGCTGGCGAATGTATCGATCGCGTGGTTGTTCTCGACGACTTGCCAGCCTCGCTGGTAAAGGAAGATGGAAAATTGGCTCGTGATGGGCGATATGGTTGCGCAGCGTCAACAAATCATCACAAATCGCCCGCGCATCATGAGCTTCGATTTTAGGATCCGTGCGCAAAGACCTTTAGCCGGTTATATCGCCACTTGTAATGGCTCTCATAGTTTGCTGACAATTGCGAGACCCAGAGCCCGCAGACAAATCACCCACTATAACCGCTGTTGGCACAGGATTGATGCCCCTATCTCTTTCCTGTCTTAAGGTGGTTTCACTTAGTCGCCTTTTGTCGTCTCGATGCCTTTGGGAGGGGCGGGCAAATGAATTCAGTTATCGCGTTAGCCACTCTTGGCCTAGCAGGGTGTGCTTCGGCCGAAACCATCCAAACATCGAAAAACACAGCTGTAGTTCAGTCATCGGCTGCGCCAGCGTGTGGTGAAATCGGAGCGGCCAGGGTTGCCCAGAAACAAGCAGCTGTTGCAACTCTCAAGGCCGGATAGGCGCTCGTTCTTTCGCCAGCGCACCACGGCCCGATATCTAGCATCGTCAGCATGGATATGCAGGACGAACCTGTCAGGAACATCCACGCCGGGATCAACTCGTAACTCCGCACCATGTGTGTGCTGGTTCCTGACGGAGCAATTGATGCTTACACCCTCGGCAATGATGACCCCATCCTTCAGGACAGCCGTTCGAGGATGAGCTCGTCGCTCAATGGGTGGACCATCGTTGCCCATATCTCTCATTCCTCCCGAAAATCCTGCAAGGAAGCGTGCCGCAAATCTTCCTCGCCGCGTAAATGCTTTACGCGGCCGATGATGCCGGGCTTGACCCATTGCGTCGCCGGCCGCTTCCTCCCCTTCGGCGCCGGCCCGGCGTGCTCCTGGACGCGCTTCCACAGTCGATCGCGGATTGCACCGCGCGAATTGATGAAGGCCGAGCCGACATAGCGGCCGGTCGCGCGGTCGGCCATCAGGGCAAAGGCTGGCTTGCCCGCCTCACGCTCGACGCCGAGCAACTCGTATTCGTCGACCGAGTAGCATTTCGCCTTCAGCCAGTATGTGGACGGGCCGCTGCGGTATTTGCTGTCGCGCCGCTTCGATACCATTCCTTCAAGACCAGCCATATCGAGCAGATGAAAGATCGCCTTAGCCTCACCCGGTAGCGGCTCGCTGAACTGGATTCGGCCGCCAGGCTTTATCATGCTGGCCAGGATCTCGCGCCGCTCCTCGAGCGCCGTGTCGCGCAAATCATGGCCATTGAGATGCAGCAGGTCGAAGGCGACGAAATAAAGGTCGTGCTGCCGCCGAGTGATCGCCTTCCGCAACTCTCCGAAGTCGGAAAGCCCTGCTTTGTTAAGCACAATGATCTCGCCGTCGACGATGGCGCTTTCCGCACCGAGGCTCTTCGCCTCCTGCACCAGGTCGCGATATTTCGCCGTCCATTCGTGACCGTTCCGCGTGTAGATGCGCGCGCCGTCTTCATCGATGATCATTTGCGATCGGTAGCCGTCAAATTTCACCTCGTGAATCCAGTCGTCACCCGTGGGCGGCGTCTCGACCAGGGTCGGCATCAACGGGGCTATGAACTTCAGACGCATGCACTGACTCGCAAAAGCCGCGATTCAATTAGCATGCGCTAAAATGGTTCCGGAACTTTTATTGCGACCCGCGAGGTTCGGTCGGCCATGACGAAGCTATAGACCTGGGGCCACTCATTCCGGGTAAGCTGCACGGCGGCGACCTGATCCGCGAAGAGGGCCATTTCTACAACTGCCCGAACTGCGGCCAGAAGGTCGATCAGCGCGACCTACGACAAGTCTTCTGGCATGAAGAGCCCGGGCACGAGCCACTAGAGCCCGAAACCATTGACGATTCTCAAATTTTCTCGAAAGAAGTAGCAGTCCCGCTGCGGGCGACCACAGGCAAAAAAACGCCCGCCCGGAATGGGAACCGAGGGCGGGCCAAGAGGTGGCTAGGGATCAACCCTGCAACATGTCAACGAGCAGTGAAGGGGTTGATTGCCGAACGGTAGCATCGTCGCTCAAACCGCTTCTGGCGACCTCAGCGGGTGGCTGGAGATAGCCCCGACACCGATCGCACGCTCGCGCTGGAGAAAACCACAAAGGCAAATATCAGCACAGCAGTAGCCACCATCAGCGAGCCGGCGGCGACGACCGGCTCAAGCGCTGAATACCCTCCATGCAGCATCAGATACAGCGCAGGCAGCATGATCACCAGTCCGACGTTATAGAGACCGTAGTGGATCATTGCGATTTTCCGCTCCGCCTTAGCCGGGTTGAGCGCGTAGTACCCACCGAATATAGCGCTGGTGACCCATCCGAGCAGATTGATGTGAGCATGGGCCGGGAAGGAACCGTGATCGCCGGAGATTGCCATCTGCAAGCCGGCACCGATCCCCAGGATAAGCCACACAACAGCCGTTCTAAAAAAGAGATTCGAAACCTTAGGCATGACACTTCTCCCCAAAAAGCGCTGAAAATCAACGCGCGATATTAAGGGGCTGCTAAAATAGCAATGCAATCAAAAACAACGCCAATCCGGCGGTGCGTGCTGTTGCGCAACCGCGCCTAGGCCTGTCCAAGCCCCTTCCCTGGGCTCGGATGGCTGGAGCAGAGCGCCACCATATTGCGTCCATCGATGTTCGCAGTCCCGTACCCTCAAGCTAGGCGTTCCAGGTTCCCCGTACAGGACCATTGCACTGCGAACATCGTATCCAAGCATGGACGCGTTGGCGACGAACTGGATAGCGCCCCAAGCTGATGGCGCCGATCCGTGTTTCCGTTTTACTGGTGAGATCGATCACGCCGAAAATTTCCGCATCTGTTCCTCTGCCGGCCAATACAGCCGTCCAAGGCAAGAAGCATCGCGAAATCCCCCGAACTATCAGCCATTAACTTCAATCCGCGAAATTTGTTGCGTCCAGGCGGCTTGCCGGGCGCTGGCTCAAAAGCATCATTCACAAGCTCATCCGCGAATAGTACGGATCGTTTCATTTGCGCTGGCCAGAAGATTGGCAATGGAACGTCGGTCAGCAGGGCATATTTTCGAGAAAAACTTCGCGACCTGGACGTCTAAATCAAGCGTCCCCTCGGCGCCAACTCAGCGTTCGGTCCAATGATCTTCTTGCCGTCGCTCCCCGTGACGTTGAGATGACCCAGCGGAGCCTTGGTAGGCCAGATGCCCTGCTCCGCCTTCTCCATCTGTCCCTTGCGGGCTTCCTCCGAGAGATTGTCGATGTAGGTCTTCGCCATCAGCACCTTGATGCCGTGCATGAACTTTTCCGACGAGCGCGAGTCCTGCGAGAGGACCACTCATTCCTTGGCGAGGTGGATCTCGACGTGAAGTTCGTCGAGCGTCACCCAGTCCTTGAGATTGCGATAGGGACGGTCGGTCTTCTCAACCAGAACAACCCGCACACCGGGATGCTTGCGAAGGTATTTGACCATCTCATTGAAGTTGGTCCGCCCGCTGCTATTCGTCGTCTCGACGTCGAGGATGGGCAATGCCAAACTGCTTTTGAGCCGCGTCCTCCCACAGAAGCTTGCATTGGGCAGGTATGGAGAAGCCTTCCTTCTCCTGTTCTTTTTAGGAAACGCGAGCATAGAGCAGCGCCTTCACCAAGCCACCGCGATTTGCGATCTGCGCAGTCTTCTTGACCATCTTCCCAGCCTCGTCTCCTAACCAGTCACGGCGGAGCGAGGGAAAGCGCCTCGCTCAATCCATGTTTTCCCACTCAGCCAGGAGACGAAAGAACAGAGAACCCGGTGACGTTTTTTCTACGATCTTTCGAGCATCCTCCGCTGTCAGCTTTCGGCCGTTGCGTTGTTCGAACAGCAGAGCTGTTCTATCAAGGAAGGCACAATCAACGGCGCGATTGCGCGGAGACAAGGTCTTCTCATCCGACTGACAAACGTTCCTTGGTCTCTTCATCTTCTTTGCCCGGTTTCAGGCGCTTTGCAGCACCAGGCAAGGATCGCCGCTCTCTCTAATCTCGAATGGCCGATGTGTGCGCTTCAGTCGCTTTTTCCACGCCCGCGCCTTGGACGGCTAGGACTTAACCCCTAACCGAAGCGCTTAAGGCTGAACTCAATTCCTATTCGACGCCCGACGGTCTCATGATGGACTCCAGTCCATGGAAGGTCGAAGCTAGACGCGAAGCTTGAGATGGACGGAAACCTTATCTGGCCAGCACGCGCTGTGGCATGGTCAGCTACCCCATGGGTTGACAACACCGCCTCGCTCCGGAAGCGACCAAATTGCTACGCCGCCCCGAAATGATACGATGGCCAGGACGCCAACATTCAACCTGGTACCACGACATTCTCGACTTGCTTGCTAACCTTTAGAGGAAGCGGCTGCTCGCCCAGTAGCACTCTGACAACGACGTCACGAGCATCTTGGGGATCGAGCGAGTGCTTTGCTATCAGGTCCCTACACTCGCTGACGATCTGGTCGACGTCCTGCATGACCTTGAGCTCCTTGTAGCGATCGTGCCGATACAGCCCCATGCTTTCACCAACCACCTCAAGGATATTGATGATGCGGAATGGCCAATCGCGCTCGTGTGCACACAGTTCGCGATGATCGGAATGGTAAACCGCAACCAAGGCGTCCACACCCGCGGCACTGGCCGCTTCAAGTTCCCTCAACTGCAACTCACGCTTGAACTTTGGAAGCGCACCGACATGCACGCTTTGCAGACCTACAGCGGGCTGGTTCAGATCGACAAGCGAGATGCCGGGGATCATCTTAAGGATTTCGGTGGCGGCCTCCACGATGCCTGCGACGCCAGGATGCTTGTGCAGCGCGACGCGCATCTCGACCCTGTGCTGCAGATGCGGCTTTAACTGCGCCAGCCGCTGGCCGATAAATCTTAGGAATGGGTTCATCTCGAACGGGCGGGAGCCGCGCTGTCGTTCCACCGTTGGCAGGATGTTTTCCGTGAACTGGACGTAGCAGGTCGGACACCAGGTGATCACCTGTCCCGACTTGGAGTGCGACAGCTTCTCCATCGAGCTCGAACCCATGCGGCCGCTCATCTCGGCGTCACCGGACTTGAGTTGCACGATACCGCAACAATGGCTCGGACCGCCCATGACCTGGTAACTGACACCGAGCACATCCATGATATCGAGCGCAAGCAAGGCAATGTGCGGCGTCTTCAGCACATTGCAGCCGGTGTAAAACACAAAGTCCGCCGGCTCGGTGGGCATGGATACTGACGCTGATTTTTGACCCAGCCTTTCCAGGACCTCCGTATCGAGTTGCAAGCGCGACAGCATCGTTACACCGCGGCTGACCTCCCGGTATCTCTCCACGCCTGCCCTGCGTCGTTCAGCAAGCTCCTTGTCGGACTTCGCAGCGCTAAGGCGCGCCATGGTAAGGAGAAAGCGAGGATTGACGCCGTAATCGCACGCCTTGATACATTCTCCGCTGAGCATGCAAGCGGCTGCCCATTTGCGGGACGCTTCCGGACCGCTACCGTCTCGCACAAGATCGAGAACACCGCCAATGAGGTCTTCGGACGTCTCATCCGAGATGCCGGCGGGCGCTACGCTTGGACAAACCTCAGCGCACTTGCCACATCGTGTGCAAGCCTCAACCATATCCTGGACACGTTCGCCCAGAGCCGTCTCGAAGGATGTCTCATTCACTGGGGGCATCGCGGGCTCCAAGTCTGAGGAATGGGCCTTGTGCGCGCATTGGCAGCTCGGAAATTAACATAAGAATCGGCAATCTTGAAGGACGAGGCCTTCGTCCTCCTTGTTTGACTAAGCGAGGGGAAGTCCGTCGGCCCTCTAACGGGGTGCCCTGCTTCCACGTGAAAAGCCGGAATGGGGCGCAAAGCTGCAGCTCAGCACGTGGAGAACTGGAGGAGCGAACTGACGAGCGGAATCAAGAATGCACCATTGCCAGAAGTCGATGCGTTCCAAACTGCCCAACACCGAATCTAGTGTCCCACCTTGTCTATAAGCACGCGCAACTCGGGCTGGGGCGCAACCCAGAAAATTCGAAAGCTTCCGGGAACCCCAGCCAAACCAGAGGCTGGGCAGGTAGCTTCGCTTCACAAGCCTCATTCGCTCTACGATAGCAACTACTTCGGAAATAACATCAAAGGGTTGTCCGAAGACCTTACGAATTCTGCATTGGCTCCACTGCAGTTCGATAGATCGGGCTTAAGACGACGGTTGCGTCGTTGATCATCAGCCAATAGAGAGGGGATAAATCAGGCAAAAGGACCACCAATGACCAACGAATCCGACAGCCGCCCTACCGAACTAGCTGAGCTAACCGCCGACATTGTCTCAGCATATGTCAGCAACAATCCATTGCCTGTGTCTGGCTTGCCGGACGTGATAGCTTCGGTTCATGCTTCGCTGTCCGGACTTGGCACGCCGATCTCGCCTGTCGTTGAACCGCAAACTCCCGCAGTCAACCCGAAGAGGTCAGTGACGCCGGAATTCATTATCTGCCTCGAAGACGGCAAGAAGTTCAAATCCCTGAAGCGGCACCTTAGCACGGACTTCGGCCTGACACCGGACGCCTACCGCGCCAAATGGAACCTGCCGCACGACTATCCTATGACGGCTCCGAACTACGCCGCTCAGCGCTCGCAACTGGCGAAGTCCATCGGACTTGGCCGCAAGGCTAAACCCGTCGCACCAGCCAAGAAGGCACCTGGGAAGCGGAAAGCCAAAGCGTAGTCCGCCACGACCTGACGCAACGGAAAGACTCAGCTATGTTTGGAGAGCGGCGGACCTGAAAAGGACCGTCTGGCCGGCGCCATTCGGGCAACCTCCCAGCGAGGGCGCCGGCCTTTTTCCTAGTGGGGCGGCAACTTATACAATCATCGGGCCGCTTGGCGATGATCGACGACGGCCTCGGCTCCCAACTCGTGGTCACCGAGCGGTCATCCTCTGACTATCCAGTCACTTCTAGATTGCGACATGGGGATGAGATTTCGAGAGTAGTTCGCCTCGTGTTTTTTGCGCTCGCCCCGCTCAGCCTTCTTGCCTGGCTCAAACTCGCTGAAAGGCGTCGCCTTCATCCAATTCGTCTCTGACATCAACCCAAAAACTAACGGGTCGATGCGATGGGACCGGAGATCGCACTCCTCATTCTCCGGTTGGCTCGGGTCGACCGGCCTTGCACACTCTGTTGGCAGTTGATCCGATTTCTATCCAGACATATCCACTGCTTCTATTCCCTCACCCAGCGGCTTTTATCTCCGATGCGCATACCTACTCATGGCCACGCAACTGCATGACCAAGGGTTTGGGAGCGTGCTTGAGCCTGCTCCCATGTTTCCGAAGTCGGACATTTGGGAAGCTTGATGGACAACAGGAAGTTTTTGACAGCTGAGGAAGTCTGGGAACGCTATCGCGGCACCATCTCTCTTGGAACGCTGCGAAATTGGCGAGCCAAGAGAATTGGACCGGCGTACGTCAAGCTTGGCAAAGCCGTGTTGTATCCAATTGAGGAACTGGAGACGTGGGATCAAAAGAATACAGTGGCGTGCCGTGCGTCAAAGCGCTTCAGCATGAACGGCGGTGAGTGAGCGTGGTTAGTGACGGAGGAGCATCCAATACCGCCCCCAGAAGCCGGCCCTCACGTTCTCTGGTATAGGGATTTTTACGATATATTTCAACAAGATAGCTTACGTCGAGAGGAAGTTGCACAACGAGCCCTCTCGATACCCGTCTGGCATGCTCGATCACGCCCTGTCACGCTCAAATCAAAATCGCTTTGAATATGCGTGACTTAAGCATTCGTGTTCGCGGGCCAAACTGGGCGCGCCACGGGGTGATAGAAGCAAAATTAGCCAATGACCTGTGAGGTCGTTTTTAGGGGGAAGAAATGCGCCCTTCCCTGCCCCACAATGCACCGCCGATTTTACGCCCCTGCATGTGATCGGGACGACTGAAATTGGCCGGGAGCCGACTGGCCGCTTCGAGGCGTGGAATTTCAGAAGCGGACCTCAGATGCACTGCGTGCATGACGTGAACTGACCCGAAGCGGACACTCAAATGGGTCGGCGAGCATCACCCGCTCTGCCCCACAAGCAGACCCTTGCGAGCAGATCTCAGGATCACCCTGGCGCTTGGCAGCTGAGGTTCAGCCCCTCATCTCCAGTGCCTGCTAGTCAGCCTACAGCACCGATACGGTGATCTAGAGAACGGCAGCAGCTTCGCGGATGACCGAGGTTTCTAGGCCTTCAGCGATCTCGCTAATCTGAAGCTGATTCCGATAGTCAGCTCGGAGCTCATGGCCCGACCTTCTTGAGAGCTTGGCCAACTCGGTTGCAGCACGAACCGCCAACCAACACGCGCCCTGAC
Organism: Mesorhizobium sp. 131-3-5; assembly: GCF_016756575.1. Lineage (NCBI taxonomy): Bacteria > Pseudomonadati > Pseudomonadota > Alphaproteobacteria > Hyphomicrobiales > Phyllobacteriaceae > Mesorhizobium > Mesorhizobium sp. 131-3-5. The sequence continues at coordinate 3,967,091 of NZ_AP023254.1, read as the reverse complement.
TTATCGCAGTATCATAGGCTCTAGTTAGGACTTTCATCCCTCGGGTCACATCCGCCTTGGCGACCAAGCAACCCTCAATACGTTCTATTTCAGCCTGCGCCCATTTCTCGCCGGTCTTGTCCATCGCCTCGACAGCATTCTCGATTGCCGCGAGACCCTCATCGATCCGTCCATGCCGGAGGCAAACGTCCGCAATCGACGAATAGAAGTGTGGCAAGTGCAGCTCAGAGCCAGTCGAGCGCCATCGGTTCATGCCGTCTCGCAGCATTCTGAGCCCTTCGTCGGGCAGGTTGCTGCCGATAGCCCAGCCGAGCACCGTGCGAGCACCTCCGGACCAGGATGCCAGCCTGCGGTTGTCAGCTAATATGAGCATTCGTTCAGCGATCTCACGGCACTCGGCCGGCTCATTGCGGAACCGTCGGGCAATGGCGAGATTCATGAGGATAAATGCCAGATTGAGCGGATGATCGAGCCGCTCCGCGGTTTCAACGCTTGACGCACAATTGGCGAGCCCGGTGTCGACCCGCCCTGCGAGAACCTGCACCACGCCCAGATAGCTCCGACAGATCGCGGGGCCGTCCTCTCCGTATCTTGCGACATCGAAATCCCCATTGGAGGTCGCCCAAGCATTGATTCCGGCCTCGGCTTCCCGTGCGGCATCCCCAATGGCACCGAGATAGAAATAGGAAGTGGCGAGCGCCCGATGCGCCAAAGTCGTTTCTTCAACGTTTTCTCCGCACGAGGTTTCGGCAAGCAGTTGCTTGGCCAGGTCTCGGCTCCGGTGCAGGTCAGGCCGGTCAAGGTAGAAGTTCCAAAGCGAACGTCGGACAAAAAAGAGGTTGGAGGTGAGGCCCGTGGATATACAAAGCTCTTCGGCACGGAGAAAGTTCGCTTCAACCTTCTCCGACGCATATCCAGCTGACGCGTTCAGCGGGACGCCCATTTCAATCCGGATTCTGAGTTCAAGCTCATTTGTATCGCCCGAGCTAGTGACCGCTTCCAGGGCATCCAGCGCGCCCGTGAAATGCGCGACCGCCTCCGGATTGGCATATCGCGCCGCGGCAGCGCGCCCTGCTTGGAGGAAGCATTCAGCTGCCTCACGATACCGCTTTGCCGCTATGAGGTGATGTGCAACCAGCTCCGGTTCGGCCGTCGACTCCATGCCGAGTTTGTCGGCCAGCCGGCTGTGTATGTCCTGGCGCACCGATTTCAACATACTGTGATAGGCAGCATCGCGAACGAGCGCGTGCTTGAACGTATATCGTGCGTCCGGGCCCCTTCCTCGGCGGAAGACAAGCTCGGCATCCACGAGCTTATCGAGCGCCTCTTCCAACTGGGCAGCGCTGAGCCGCGTGACCGATCCGAGGAGGTCGTGGCGGAATTCGCGGCCGATGCATGCGGCCATTTGCGCAACTTCCTTGACCGGCTGCAATCGGTCGAGGCGGGCCATCAGCGAATCGTGCAACGTTAGCGGAATGTCGAGATTTGCGAGTCTGGCATGATCTTGGTCGAAGACGGCTGTGCGATCGAAGTGGCGGGCTTCGAGAACACTCTTTGTCAGCTCTTCAATGAACAGCGGCACACCATCCGTCGCGGCGATGATCTTGTCTACAATGATGGCCGGTAGTCGAATATCGCCAGCGAGTTTCTCGATGAAAGCGGTGGTCTGTTCACGGCCCAGGCGATTAAGCGCCAATTTCGTCACTATGGGATGTCCGCCAAAGCCGTGTTCGAAGGTCGGTCTCGTCGTCACCATCATCATGACCCGAGCGTGCTGAATCCGCTCTACACATTGATCCAACAATTCGAGCGTTGTCGCGTCAATCCAGTGGATGTCCTCGATCACGAACAACAATGGCAGCCTTGCTGCAGCGTCGAGGATGTCGTTCAACAATCCGTCAAGCGTTCGCGCTCGCAGCTGCTGCGGGTTCAGGCCCGTCAAAGCATCGCTCTGGTAGTTTTGAAGATCGAGCAGGGAACCGAAGATAGGCAACAACGGATTCGCTGGACCTTTGGTGCCTTCGAGTTTTCTGACCTTCTCTTCATCCCCGTCGGCTTCTTCAATACCGATAGTGCGGCGGAGTTGCTGAACAGCTGGATAAAGCGGCGAGCCAGAGTAATACGGCGAGCATTGATAGCTCACCCGCACATGTTTCTCTTGAGAGACCGCGTCTATCAAGGCGCGGGTGATGCGAGATTTGCCGATACCCGCCTCGCCGCTGAGTAGCACGAGCTGGCCTTCGCCCCTCTTCGCTTGCCCCCAACGTTCGAGAGCAAGTCCGAGTTCGAGGTCCCTTCCGAACATGATTTGAGGAGCGCTCGTGACGCGCGCGTCATAGCGGGTCTCGACGGCATGTTCCCCGACAACCAGAAACGGCGAGAGGGGTATCGAAAATCCCTTCAGCTCGATAGGCCCCAAGCTCTCAACCGCGAATATTTCGCCGAGCAACTTTCTCGTGCTCTCGGCGACCACCACATATCCCGGTTGGGCCAGGGCTTGCAGCCGAGCGGCGAGATTGGGTGTTTCGCCAACGACGACTTCTTCTTGTGCGGACCCAGTCCCGATGACTTCTCCGACGACGCACAATCCCGTGGCAATTCCCACTCTAGCTGCGAGTGGCACTTGACCGGGACTGCGCAAACTGGCGACAGCTTTCACTATGGAGCGTCCAGAGCGGACCGCCCGCTCGGCGTCCTCCTCGTGGGCGTGTGGCCAGCCGAAGTAGCACAGCACGCCGTCGCCCATGAATTTGGCGACATAGCCATCATAACGGGCGACCTCTGCGGCGACCAACGATTGATATGCGGCTATGACCGAGCCCAAGTCCTCAGGATCGAGCGTCGACGCCAGCGCGGTCGATCCCACGAGGTCGACGAACATGACTGTGAGGTGGCGCCTCTCTGCCTCACTCCCCTCTCGCTTAGATACTGCACTTTGCAGAGCATCCCGCTTGGCATCGTCGTCTGCTTTCGCCGGTTGGGCCGGTGGACGCGAGAGCTCGGCGATGGCGGTCAGGATTCTTCTCCGGTGACCAACAGATTTTACGCCAAGCTCCCGAAGATCATCGTCGGAGAGCTTTGGTAGAATTGTCGGTTCAATGTCGTTGTCGATGAATGCGCCGGCATACTGCTCAAGGCCCAAGCCTTGCAGCCATGAAGCGATCTCCTTGCCGCCCTGCTGATGATCCATCGAGGCAGTCAAGCGCACATACTCAAAATGTCAATCGGACCGCCTAAGAATGCGCGCCCGCTGCACCAAAACGCTCTCAATCCGATTGCCTGGGCTCACGGCAGGTCCTGGCGCAACCGCGACCTTCAGCGTGATCGCGTGCAATGTCTGCTTTCAGGCGGCAGCAGGGCTGATCGCTACGGCCGACATGGGCCGGAAGCGGTCTGTCCGGTTCTGGGACGAAGCTAGCCAGAAGCCGTCATTCCGCTGGGCGATACCCGCTGCGCCGAAGCAACGTTGCTTCATGGCTCACACAGTAGTTTTTTCCCTTCACCTTTGAACCGAGCGAGGACTTCCCGTTCTTGCGCAGGAATAGCGACCTCTTTGCGCTGCAATAAACCGTCAGCTGTTGTCTCACTCCTCTCGGTTCACTCCGCATTCGCGCGAGTTCACGGCCTAGTGACGGAACCGTAAACGCGTGCCAGTCTGTTAGGCACGATCATCAACTCGTCCGCAGTTCGGATGCCGGCATCGCGTCCCATGCCAATCCAAGTAGCGGCCGTTTCAGCATAATCGGATGCGCGGCAGTGACTCTCAAAGGCGGCGAACTCCTCGTCGGACACCACTTCCCAATCCGGCCTTAGCTGATGAAATCTCGCTAGCCATCCTTCACGATCTTCGCCTTCAAGAAGCGTCGGCTCCCAGATCAAGAAAAGACCGCCTGGTGGAAGCAGTTTTCGGATTTTGCGCATAAAGGGTCCCTTATCCTGCGAAACTAGATGGTGCAGGGACTGACCAATCCATACAACGTCAACCGGCCCATCCCAACGATCGACAACCGCTACAAAATCTTCGCAGCGCAGTTCAACCGCACAGGTGAGAGGAGCAAGCGCTTCCTTCAAGCGACTGCTGGGATATGTCGACGCCGATGTAGTGGGTGACCTTACTGCCGGCCAGTGCGGCGCCGTAAGCCGCGATCATGGCGTCGGCCGCAATTTCGCCCTGCCTGTCGTCGGTCGACCAGGAAATGACCGACACCCGCATGACCTGGCGGCCGTGCCATTTGGCACCGCCCGCAAAGCAGACGCTGCAGGCATCGTCCCTCTGCCCTCGACCTTATGGCGGATGGCATTGGTACGCTACGGATTTGCTCCTGGAGCAGATGCCCAAGTGTCGTATCCTGCGTGGCGACAAGGGCGATGATAGCTGGAAAAACCGCTTCTCACCGTTCCTCTGCCGCGAGTGCAACGAGCGCATGTTCGGACGCCTCCAGGATTTCCGCCCTCTCGGCCACTCGGTACGATCGATCCGCGACGAACTTTCTTGCCGCCGTCTGCCTCGCAGCTACCATCAGCTATTGGCTGTGAGTGCGAGCCTGCCGATCATTCATAACGCCTTCCTCATTCGCAACAGTGGCACGCTCGCTCCGCCTCTGTTGTCGACGACTTGTTCAACCGCCTCAAAACCGCAAGCCCGGTAGAGCGGTTCGCCCGCCAGCGTCGCCATAAGCTCGACACTTGTGAAGCCCTCGCCGCGGGCGGCGTCCTCGCACAGCGTTAGGACTAGACGACCCACGCCTCGGCGGACGAAACTGGGATCCGTATACATGGCACGCACGCGCGCAGCGTCTTTCGCCGGGTCAAGCAGCGCTGCATTGCGCCCGGGTGAACGGTCTCCTCCGTAGAGAGTTGCGCGCCGACTCCATCCACCGCAACCGGCCAAGACGCAATCTTGCTCCACAATGAAATACGTTCCGTCATCAACGAGTTGCGTATCGAGCCCCATGATTGCTCGGCTCGAAGCGATCTGCACCTCTGTGAGGAACGGCTTCTGGAGCTCGCCGATGGCAGCATTCATCAGTTCGGCCAGCGCCGGCAGATCGGCACGTGTCGCCAACCGATGTTCTAGGCTGATCCTTTGCATTCTTCGGCAGGTCCAGTGCAACCCCCTTGAAGCTAGCACAGATCGCAAGTCCGGCGACAGGCCACACCGCGGAACCCTCGGACACCAATTATTCATAAATTCTAATATACGTTGACGGCCGTCGCAAAGGCCTGTTCTGAGTAGTGCGACACTCTCCTACAACGGAAAGCCCGGAGCTCACCCCGCCGCCGGGCTTTCCTTGTTTTCGCCCCGGTGAGGGCTGCGTTGTAGAGCGGGACCAAAGTTCAGCGGCATGCTCGCCGGCGCGGCCTGGCGCTACAGGGAGCGCCACATCTCGACGATGGCCTCGGCCCGAGACTTCTCTTGAAGAAGGTAGCCATGTCTCTCCTTGTGGTTGCTTTACGTCCGACAAGCGCTCTCCAGGTTGCACATATTAGTAGCGGCGTGATGTCAGCAAAGACTTGCCGGGCGGCTTCAGCTTCCTCCCCGTGGGAAACATGCCGTCGACGATCGGCGTAGTCGATCATCCCAGGGCTCCGCGTGTTGACGCGGATGCGCCGACCGTTGAGCTCGGCTGCCCAGGTCCGGGCGAATGCCTTTGTGGCGGAATAGGCCCCGTATATTGGGAAGCCCTTGAGGTGCATACCAGATGACACCAGGACGATCGCGCCACCATCGCGAAAATGGCCTTGGCGATGGTGAAATATACACTCCGCGCGTTAAGGTTGAACGTCTCATCGGAATGCTCTGGCGCGGCGGCGGTTATTGTTTGATGGTCCACCAGCCCGGCGCTCGCGACAAAGATGTCGAGCGCACCCTTCTCAGCCTTGATTTGCGCAACGACGCGGTCAAGGTCGTCGAGGTTTGAGACATCTGCCGACCTAGCCGCCCGACGCAAAAGCCCGAAATCCACTGTTTCACGCGGCGATAATTTGGCCGCTAAGCGCGCTAATAGCAGACAGCCGGGGCTTCAGGCGCCGTGGGCAAAGCCTACCTCGCGTGAGACGGCTCACACCGCCGGACTAGCGAGCGTGGTGGTGGTATTCATGGTCGTCGGGCCAGTAATCGGCAGCCGGACTAGCGGCCGCAGCGAGAGTTACAGGCTGGCCGTGCGGCGTGTTGAGGTACGCCCGCCGCCAAGCTTCCACGCGGGCGACAAGCGATCCGCCAGTCTCCGGCGACTTCTCGCCCACCAAGCCTTCCAAGGCTGCAAGCACCGCCTGATAGTAGGTATCCTCGGTATCCGGTTCTCCCGCTACGGCAAGGAGGCGAATTTCGGCGGCGAGCGCATTTGCCCATTCAACTTGAGAATACATGCCGCTCTGAATTAGCGCATTGGCAATGCCGAGCGCCTCGGCATGCCACGGCACGGCGAACACCGTGGCACCGGGTTTGGGTTCGCGTGGTAGCAATGCGGCTTCAGGCGTGCTCAAGATAGCTCTCCCAAAGATCGAGATAGACGTGGTCCTTGCGGCCCGCTGCCTCCGGCCACAGGTCGGCAGCAAGAAACGACACCGTGTAAAGTGGCTGGGCCGGTCCATCGCCGGCCATGTTGGTGTCAGGAAGGATGTGGACGCCGCGAAAGGACTCGATCTGGCCCTCGCGGCCACGCGCGTACTGGGGTAGCCTCGTATGTCCGCAGGATCCGAATGAAATCGTCTTAACTTGGTCGCCCGGGGCGAACGCCGGGTCTGTGTCCGAGTCGCGATCAAAGCGGCTCATCGCCTTCGTCAGCGTCGCTACGTTCGCCGGCGTCATGGGTGGCGAGATGTTCTGAATGGCCTTGGCCGCCTTGCCGGTCGCGAGTTCCTCGACAGTGACTGCCTCGGCGTCGACCATCAACACCGCGTAGGCCAGCAGCCACTGGTCGTAGTAGTCGCGGCTCAGATACTCGGCGGGATCGATACATTCGCGAACATACCGGAATAGGTCGATGCTGAAAATTGCAGGCCGCGTGAAGGCACGGGTGATGCCGAACAGCCGCGCTTCCCAGGGGGCGTGAAAAGGTTCAGGCGGTTCGTTGACATCGATCGGGCCGTAGCCCTGACGCCCGCCGAGGTCGTGGATGCCGTCCATCATCCTGTCCCGACGAGTCGCCCGAGGTCGCGCTCGGTGCCGATCAAGGAGTTGCGCGTGACGAGGCCTGCGAGGCGGGCCACGTCCCAGTCTTCGGTGCCGGAAGGCCGCTCGGGTAGCACGAGATATCGGACCTCCGCGGTCGAATCCCAGACACGAACCTCCACGTTGTCGGGAATGGCGTCTCCGAACTCGGCAATGACACCGCGCGGATCGCGAACGGCGCGCGAACGGTAGGCAGCGGTCTTGTACCAGTTGGGAGGGATGCCGAGGACGGCGTGCGGGTAGCAGGAGCAGAGCGTGCAGACGACTAGGTTGTGCACCGCTGGCGTGTTCGGAACGACCCGAAGGTGACCGCCGGCCCAACCTTCGAAGCCGAGCTCGATGATCCCAGCGGTGCCGTCGGCGAGCAGCCTGTTGCGGAAAGCCGGATCGGTCCAGGCGCGAGCCACCACGTCGGCACCGCGTTTCGGACCGATCTGCTCGGTGTAGACCGCGATCCACGCATCAACGGTATTTGGGTCGAGCAGTCCTTTTTCGACCAAAAGACTTTCCAGCGCCTTCACCCGCAGTTCTGGCGCGGACGGAAGATGGCTGTGCAGTTCGCGGTGTATCGCGCCGATCCGCGCGGAGTGATCCTCGGACACTGAGCCTCCGACTTGCAACGATTAATCCAGTGTTCTCTCGAAATCGGCCTGTCGTCAATAAGGAGGTCTGCTAGCCATAGAAAAGTGCCTTCAAAGCCGGCAATTGGCCGGTGGGCCGCTCGTGCTGGCATTGTGGCTCGGCGGGCGCAGCTCCAAAGTGGGTTGAGGCGACTAGGGCTAAGACGGTCATTGGTGACCATTTGGAGAAAGGCCGAAAATCGGGCCGGGAACATCGACGCTACCCCTCGGGAACGGCCGCATTGCGCTCCACGAGGACGCCGGCACTGGACGCTCGCATTAGAGGTAGGACTGGAATACGCTCACCTCCCGCAGCTTCGACCTACGCAACAGGCGGGACACCAGCTATGGAGCGACGACTCACCGCAATCCTTGCTGCCGACGTCGTCGGCTACAGCCGCCTGATGGGAGCCGACGAGGTTGGCACGCTTGCGCATCTGAAGAGGCTTCGCGCCGAAGTGATCGAGCCCAAGGTCACAGAGTTGCACGGACGCATAGTCGGTTCCGCTGGCGACAGCCTTCTTGTCGAATTCGCCAGCGCGGTCTACGCGGTGCAGTGTGCGGTCGAAGCCCAGGAGGGATTGGCCGCTCACAATGCAAGTTTGCCCGAAGACAGGCGCATGACTTTCCGCATGGGCGTGAATTTGGGCGACGTGATTGCACAGGACGATACGATTTACGGTGATGGCGTGAACATCGCCGCGCGGCTCGAGAAGCTTGCAGAACCTGGCGGTGTGTGCGTGGCGAGCAACGTCTACGAGCAGGTCAAGGGCAAACTAGACTATGCTTACGCCAACCTCGGTAGCCATCAGGTCCACAACATCGTGGAGCCGGTGTGCGCCTATCTGGTCAGTCGAGCGAAAACCGATTCGGTATTCTCCGCAAGGGATACGCTGACGCTTCCCGAAAAACCGTCCATCGCGGTCTTGCCGTTTGACAACATGAGTGGCGACCCCGAGCAGGGCTACTTCGCTGACGGCATAGTCGAGGAGATCATCACCGCGCTGTCCCGGACGCGCTGGCTGTTCGTCATCGCGCGCAACTCCAGCTTTACCTACAAGGGCCGGGCAGTGGACATCAAGCAGGTCGGACGCGAGCTTGGTGTGCGCTACGTCCTTGAAGGGAGCGTGCGCAAGGCGGCAACAAGGGTTCGCATCACCGGGCAGCTTATCGACGCGACAACGGGAGCACATCTATGGGCCGACCGTTTCGACGGCGGATTGGAGGACGTGTTTGACCTGCAGGAGGAAGTAACCCGGAGCGTCGTCGGAGCCATCGCTCCGAAGCTGGAACAGGCAGAGATTGAGCGGGCCAAGCGCAAGCCGACCGAGCACCTTGATGCCTACGATTACTATCTGCGCGGGATAGCAAGCCTCCACCAATTGACAAGGGAATCCACGGCAAACGCCCTTCAGTTGTTTTACAAGGCCATCGAACTCGACCCGGAATTTGCCTCCGCATACGGCATGGCCGCCTGGTGTGCCGTCATGCGCAAGGCGAACGGTTGGATGACGGATCTCAAGCAAGAAACCGCCGAGACGAAACGCCTGGCTCTGAAGGCCGTGGATTTGGGCAGGGACGACGCGATCGCTCTTTCCCGCGCCGGGAACGCGCTCGCCTTCGTCGTAGGCGACAATAATAGCGGGGCAGCTTTCATTGATCGCGCGCTTGCGCTCAATCCGAACCTGGCTAGCGCGTGGCTGTTCAGCGGCTGGGTCAGAGCAGACCTCGGCGATACGGAAACCTCACTTCGCCACCTGGCGACGGCGATGCGCATGAGCCCAGTCGATCCGCTCATGTTCGACATGCAGAATGCGGTTGCAGTGTCTCATCTCTTCGCTGGTCGATTTGAGGAGGCATCAACTTGGGCTGAAAGGTCGTTGCGGGAAAAGCCGGACTATTTAGGGTCGTTGCGCTATGCTGCTGCAAGCTATGCTCACGCCGGGCGAACGGAGGATGCGCAAAAGGTGGTGAGCCGAATGCTCGCACTCGACCCCGGCCAACGAGTTTCCAATCTCGCCGATGTGATGCCAACCAGCCGTCCGGCCGATATGGCTCTGCTTGCAGAAGGTTTGCGAAAGGCGGGACTGCCGGAATAGCGCTGCCAGCCTGGCGCAGCGATCGCGAGTTGCAACGCACCGAGATCAAAGACCGCACCGTGGGGATGCCTGTGGCAAGGCACCTGTTCGATCTAAATCAAAGTTGGCGATCCCTAGGCCTAGGCGATAGCTGCTCGGCTGGAAAATGGCTCGTCGTCAGTTTTTGGCGCAACCACGACCTCCGGCTCTAATCGACGGAAGGCCGCTTTAGGGAGCTGCGAGGCCGGGCTCTACGGCCGGAATGCGGCGCTTCCAGACGGACATTTTTGGGCCGGAAGCTGACCGACTGGTTTTAGGTCAAGGTGCGAAGAAGCGGGCACTCGGCCTACGATACCATCTCCGACATATTCCCTGTCTGCAATAGTTTCGAAATCCGACGCTCAGGTGCATCACCAAGCGGCTGCGCTGCGTCACAAACGGACGTTGCAGGTCACCAAACTTGACGCTAGGCTGGCCAAAGCCGACACTGAGCAGAGAAAGACAGGAGCACCTCAGTGGGAGGGCCTGACTCCGACTCTGAGATGACTATCAGCTCGCTCCGAACCGAGTTGACAGCGGCGCGCGAAGAAAATCAGGTACGCACCGCGGAGGTCGCCAGTCTCCTTGAACAGCAGACTGCGACGAGTGCGATCCTCAGGGTGATCGCCGCATCGCCCACCGACATCCAGACGGTCCTGAAAGCGGTCGCCGAAAACGCCTCACAACTCTGCGACGCCTATGACGCGGCGATCTTTCTGCGGCATGGCGAATCGCTGGCCATTGGCGCACACCACGGGCCGATCCCGATCGACTTCGCCACTTTCCCGATCACGCGGGACTGGGTCACCGGCCGCGCCGTGATCGATCGCAGGCCGGTCCACGTGCATGATCTACTCGCCCTGGAGGGCGAGTTCCCTGCAGGCCGATCGATGGCGCTGCGGCTTGGTCACCGGACAATTCTCGCCACCCCTTTGCTGCGTGAGGACGAGGCCATTGGAGCGCTAGTCATTCGCCGAACGGAGCTCAGACCGTTCAGCGAAAAACAGGTCGAGTTACTCAAGACCTTCGCCGACCAGGCCGTAATCGCCATCGAAAATGTCCGCCTGTTCGACGAGGTGCAAGCGCGCACGCGCGATCTCGCCGAGGCGCTGGAGCAGCAGACCGCGACCGCCGATGTGCTCAAGGCAATTAGCAGGTCGGCCTTCGATCTTCAACCGGTACTGCAGACGCTGGTCGACTCGGCAATACGCCTGGCCGGGGCGGACATGGGCGCAATCACGTTGCGCGTTGGCGATACGTTGCGCTTCATGGCAGGCGGCGGGCAAGGTGCCGAACTGCAAGCATACGAACGAGCCAACCCACATGTCGTGGGACGAGGGACGTTCCAGGGCCGCGCCGCACTGGAGGGATTGACGATTCACGTGGCGGACGCGCTTGAAGACCCGGAATACGAAAGGCCGGAAGCGGCAGTCATGGGCAGTTTCCGCGGAGTACTTTCTGTTCCGCTGAAGCGGGGTCAGGAGACCATAGGCGTATTCGGCTTGGGGCGGCGGACGATCGGGCTATTTTCACCGCGTCAAGTCGAGCTGGTCGAGAGCTTCGCCGACCAGGCCGTGATCGCAATCGAGAATGCCCGGCTGATCGAGGAAGTCGAGGGGCACAATCGTGAACTGGCCGAGTCGCTGGATCAGCAGACGGCGACGGCCGAAGTGTTGAAGACGATCAGCAGTTCGGTGTTCGATCTCGATTCCGTGCTGCATACGCTGGTGAAGTCCGCGTCCGACCTCTGTCATTCCGGGATGGGCTACATCTATCTTCGCCAGGGCGAGGTGTTGCAGCCGACGGTACAGATCGGATGGAGCCAAGAATTCCAGGACCACATGAATAACCTCCCGGTCACGCCGGGCCGGGGCAGCATTGCCGCCCGTGTTGCCCAGAGCGGGTCTGTGGAGCAGATCGCCGACGTTCTCGACGATCCGGAGTATACCAACATTGAAGGCCAGCGGCTCGGCGGCTTCCGCACCCTGCTGGGCGTTCCGCTGATGCGTGACGGCGCCGTGACCGGCGTCTTCGTCCTCGCCCGTTCGTCGGTCTCTCCGTTCAGTACGCGCGAAATCGAACTGGTGCAGACATTTTCGGATCAGGCGGTCATCGCGATCGAGAACGTGCGGCTGTTCGAAGAGGTGGAGTCCCGCAACCGCGAACTAGCCGAGTCGCTGGAACAGCAGATGGCCACCGGCGCGATTTTGCAAGTGATCGCCGGCTCTCCTACGGACATTCAACCTGTGCTGGACGCCGTCGCTGAAGGAGCCGCTCGGCTCTGCGACGCCTATGACGCAACGATCTATCTGCTGCGCTCCGATAGGCTGGCTGTGGGAGCGCATCACGGACCGATTCCCATTGACGGCACCGGCTTGCCGGTCGCGCGCGACATCGTTACCGGCCGCGCCGTATTGGATCGGGTGCCAGTCCACGTTCCCGACTTGACCATCGCTGGAGAGGAGTTTGCAAGCGCCCGAATGATGGCTCAACTTCTTGGTTTTCGCGCGATTCTCGCCACGCCGCTGTTGCAGGAAGGAAAAGCAATTGGAGCGCTTATGATCCGGCGCATCGAGGCGCGGGCCTTTAGCGACAGCCAAATTGGCCTTCTCAAAACTTTCGCCAACCAGGCCGTCATCGCAATCGGCAATGTGCGGCTCTTCGAAGAGGTGCAGGCTCGCACCGCCGAGCTTGGCGAAGCATTACAGCAGCAGATTGCGACCGCGGATGTGCTCAAGGTCATAAGCCGCTCCGCATTCGACCTGGAGAGCGTCCTGCAGACACTTATCGATTCTGCTGTGAGGCTCTGCGGTGCGAAAACGTCTGGCATCTTTATGCGGGACGGCGATGTCTTCCGGCTTGCGGCAGGCTACGACCAAACCCCGGAATATCGCGCGTATGAAGAGGCGAATCCGAGCCCGATCAGCCGACAATCCTGGGTCGGCCGAACAGCACTCGACAAGGCAGTCGTCCATATTCCAGATGTTACCAAGGACACCGAACATGGCCTTCCCGAAGCTCCGCGACTCGGAGGATATTCGGCTGTGCTCTGTGTACCGCTCATGCGCGAAGGATCGGTAATTGGCGTCTTCGCAATGACGCGGCCCGAACCCGGGCCCTTCACCGATAGCCAGATCGAACTTGTCCAGACCTTTGCCGATCAGGCGGTGATCGCCATCGAGAATGTGCGCCTGTTTGAAGAGGTACAGGCACGCACGGCGGAACTGAGCGAGTCACTGCAGCAGCAAACGGCGACTGCGGATGTGCTGAAGGCGATCAGCCGTTCGACGTTCGACCTCCGGGCAGTGCTCGACGCTCTGGCCGCATCGGTGACCCGGCTGTGCGAAGCGGACAACGCCTCGATCGTGCGTGAGACGGACGGCAAATTCGTCGAGGCTGCGAGTTACGGCTATCCGGCCGAGCTCGAGGAATATTTCAGCGGCTTTGTGCACGTCCCCGGGCGCGGCACCGGGGTCGGCCGAGTCCTGCTCGAAGGCAAGGCCGTCCAGATTCCAGACGTGCTGGCTGACGCCGACTACACGCTGTGGGAAGGACAGCGGCTCGGCGGATACCGCACGGTGCTGGCCGTGCCGCTGCTGCGCGAGGGGGTTCCAATCGGCGTTTTCTCACTCACCCGCTCGACGGTGCGGCCCTTCACCGAGAGGCAGATCGAACTCGTCGAAACCTTTGCCGACCAGGCAGTGATCGCCATCGAAAATGTTCGTCTGTTCGACGAGGTGCAGGCCCGCACGGCGGAATTGAGCGAATCGCTGCAGCTGCAGACGGCAACGGCGGATGTTCTGAAGGCGATCAGCCGTTCCACATTCGACCTGCAGCCGGTTCTCGACACGCTGGCAGAATCAGCGGCCAAGCTGTGCGACGCGGACACGAGCGTCATCTTCAAGCGTGATGGCGATCTCTACCGGTGGTCGGCCGAGTACGGCAATTTGCCTGAAGCCGCGGCTTTCGCCAAAGCCAATCCCTTCGCCGCCGGTCGAGACAGCGTCACCGGAAGGGTGGCTCTCGAAGCCCGCGCCGTCCACGTTTCGGACGTGCTCGCCGACCCGGACTACGGGGCAACGCAGCTTCAGAAGCTCGGCGGTTACCGGACTATTTTATGCGTTCCGATCTTGCGCGAAGGCGCGCCAGTCGGCGTGTTCGCACTGACGCGGTCACAGGTGCGGGACTTCACGCCGAGGCAGATCGAGCTCGTCGAGACGTTTGCTGACCAGTCCGGCATAGCGATCGAAAACGTTCGGCTGTTCGACGAGGTGCAGGAGCGTACCCGCGAATTGTCACGCTCGCTCGAAGATCTGAGGACCGCGCAGGACCGCCTCGTGCAAACGGAGAAGCTCGCCTCACTCGGCCAGTTGACCGCCGGTATCGCCCACGAGATCAAGAACCCGCTCAACTTCGTCAACAACTTCTCAGCGCTCTCCGGCGAACTCATCGATGATTTGAACAGTGTGCTGGCCGGAGCGCCTTTGGAGGCATCCGTGCGCGAAGAGGTCGGCGAGCTGATAGCCATTCTCAAGAGCAATCTCGACAAGGTGGTCCAGCACGGCAAGCGGGCCGATTCCATTGTCAGGAACATGCTGCTGCATTCGCGCGCGGGTTCAGGAGAGCATCGTCCGATTGACATCAATGCCATCGTGGAGGAGAGCCTGAACCTTGCCTATCACGGGGCGCGCGCCGAAAAGCCGGGTTTCAACGTCACGCTGACGCGGAATTTCGACCCGCAGGCGGGGGATGTCGATCTCTACCCGCAGGAGATCACGCGGGTGCTCCTCAACCTCATCTCCAACGGCTTTTATGCAACAGCCAAGCGCAGCGCCGCGGCGAATGGCGCGGGCTATGAGCCGACGCTCTCCGCCACCACCATGAGTCTCGGCGACCGTGTCGAAATCAGGATCCGCGACAACGGCACCGGCATTCCGCCGGAGGTGAAGGAGAAGATGTTCAATCCATTCTTCACGACCAAGCCAGCCGGCGAGGGTACCGGGCTCGGCCTGTCGCTCAGCCACGACATCGTCGTCAAACAGCATGCTGGCACGATCGACGTCATCAGCCAGCCAGGCGAGTTCACCGAGTTCCGGATTGTGCTGCCGCGCGCTGCGGCCTCGCTCGCAAAATCGGGAGGTGAAGAATGAGCCTCCTCATTCTGGTCGTCGACGACGAGCCCGACGTCGAGCCGCTGTTTCGCCAGCAGTTCCGCCGCGACATCCGAGCCAGCCGCTTCACCATGGAGTTTGCGCAATCGGCGGTGGATGCGTTGGAGCAGATAGACCACGCCGAAGGGGTGACACTGATCCTGGTGCTGTCCGACATCAACATGCCCGGCATGAGCGGGCTCGAGCTCCTGCCGAAGATCAAGGTGCAGCGGCCGGACGTCCCGGTCATCATGATCACCGCTTATGGCGACGCCGAAACCAAGCGCAAGGTGTTGGAGAACGGCGCCGAAGCGCTGCTGACCAAGCCGATCGACTTTGCGGCGCTCAGGCAACAGATCGAAACACGGCTGGGAATGGTGGCGTGACGGCGCGCATTCTTGTGGTTGACGACGAGCCCGACCTTGAGGTCTTGATCGTCCAGAAGTTCCGGCGTCAGATCCGCGACGGCGCGGTCATTTTCCTGTTCGCCAGCGATGGTGTGGACGCCCTGTCCGTCATCGACGGCAACAGCGACATCGACATGGTGCTGTGCGACATCAACATGCCCCGCATGGACGGCCTGTCGCTGTTGGAGAAGCTGCAGCAGGCCGAGGGGCAGCAGCTTTCGACGGTCATCGTCTCCGCTTACGGTGACATGGCCAACATCCGCACTGCGATGAACCGCGGCGCCTTCGACTTCATCACTAAGCCGATCGACTTTGCCGACCTGGAGACCACGATCGCCAAGACCTTGAAGCATCGCGAGGTGCTGCACGAGGCGCATAGGCGGCAAGCGGTCGCGGAGCGCGCGCATGCATCGCTGTCGCGCTACTTCTCGCCCAATCTAGCCGAGCGGCTGGCCGGCGACGCGGACGGGTCGGCGCTGGCCGGGCAGTGGCGCGAGGTCGCCTCGCTGTTCACCGACATTACCAGCTTCACCACGCTGGTGGAAACGATCGACCCTGCCACGCTTGGCGCGCTCCTCAACGACTATTTGGCTGGCATGACCGACGTCGTGTTCGCCCATGAAGGCACCGTCGCCAAGATCGTCGGCGATGCGCTGCATGTGCTGTTCGGCGCTCCTGGCGAGCAGCAGGACCATGCGGCCCGCGCGGTTGCCTGCGCGTTCGAACTCGACGCGCTGTCGCAATCGTTCCGCGATAGCTGGCGCGACAAGGGCGTCGCGGTCGGTACCACCCGCATCGGCGTCCATGCAGGTCCGGCGCTGGTCGGAAATTTCGGCGGAGGCCGCTTCTTCGACTACACGGCCTATGGCGACACCATCAATATAGCGGCGCGGCTGGAAAGCGCCAACAAGCAGCTGGGCACGCGTATCTGCGTCAGCGCGAGCGCCGCTGCAAGGGTCGATGGCTTCCGCGGACGGCCGGTCGGCGATCTGATGCTGCGCGGCAGGGCCGAGGCGCTGCGCGCGTTCGAGCCTTTGTCGTCAAAGCAGTATGATGATCCTTCGACGGCCAGCTATCTTGAAGCCTTTGGCAGATTGGAGGTCGGCGAGGCAAACGCGCTTACGGCTTTCGCCGCGCATATCGGCAAATGTCCGGACGACCAGCTCGCCAGCTTCCATCTCAAGCGGCTGCTCAACGGCGCCAAGGGAACGCGGATCAGCCTCGACTGATCTTTGCGCCAGTCGCGACCGCGACCGTCAAGCCTCGTCGGCGGCAATGTCTGCTTTCACGAGGTGGCTAAGGTGCCCTACGGCTGACAACAGGCGCAAAGCTGTCATCATCGCTTGAGTCCTCCAATGCAGCGCCAGGTTAGAACGAGAAGTCCAGGGTGATCTGGGCGGCATTCGCCTTACGTCGAGATAAGTCGTTCCGACATCGCTGGCTTGAATCGGTAAGCGTTCGGAATCTGTGGTCGATCGGTACGTCACGGTGCTGAGCAAATGCGATCGTGCCCAAGCGTGAAAGCTCACAAATGGTCACTTGCACATGCCCCAATTGACGGCACCACGTTTCCTCAATAAAATCACAAGTAGTTGAAAAATATTGCGAATATGGTCTCAGCAGGTTTGATGCACAACCACCCGTCGGGCGATCCGACCCCATCGCGCGCCGATATCGAGATGACGAAAGAGATCGTCGAAGCGGGCAAACGGCTGGGCATCGGCGTGCACGACCACATCATCATCGGGCGTAAAGGATACGCCAGCATGAAGGGCCTGCTGCTGATTTAGGGCGGCGACCAATATGGCGACCACGTCGCCTTCGCAGAGAGCAAGCCATGGCGTCCCCGCGTGACGCATTCGGCCAGGCCTTCGTCATCGACTTCCTGTATTCCAACGCGTTTCCGACTGACCGCTCGGCGACATTGGCTAACAGCCAGGACCATGGTCCTAGCTGGTATGGGACTTCAGTAGCACAGCGACCTCGCGGCATCTATTTGCATGAAATATCAACAAGTTAATCCACAGGCCATTGCCGGACTCGAGCAGGGCGACCGCATTTGTCTAAAGTTTACTCCGTACGATTAGTGGATTCTCATATTACGCTGATCTAGCGCGGTTGGGCGGAGGTGGCGATTCCCCGAGGAGACACCATGACAAACCGAAAAACTCTGTTCGCGGCGCTTGCCGCATTGGCGCTTCTGGCGTCGCCGGCGCTGGCCGGGGCCGGCGGCAACGGGCACGGTGGCGGCAATGGTGGCGGCCATGGCAATGGCGGCGGCAATGCTGGCGGCAATGGCAATGGCAAAGGCAACAGCGGTGCCTCGCGTGGCAAGTCTGCGTCGGCCCCAGGACGTGTTGGCAAGGTAGACGCTGACGCAACGACCGACACCACAGTCGACACGACCACCCAGGTCGCATCCGTGCCGAAGGAGAAAAACATCCATGCCAAACTCGGCCGGCTGAATTCGCTGCAGCGCAACATCAACGCCTATATGAATTCCAAGAGCAAGAAGTTCGCTGCCATCCAGGCCTTCGTAACACAGTCCGCGAAAGCCAAGGTTGCCCAGGCCGCGGCTGAAGCGGCAGCCGCCACGGCCGCCGCCGCGCAGGCCCAACTGGATAAGCTGAATGCGCAGCTGACCGCGCTGCAGACTGATCCGAACGCCACGGCTGCGCAGATCCAGGCTGTGAAAGATCAGATCACCGCCCAGAAGGCCGTTGTCGACGCCGACAACGCAGCGGCCGACGATGCAGAGGCGGCGGCGGCTACGGCGACTGTCGGCACCGACCAGGCATCGCTCGATGCAGCGCTGACGGACATGGCCAACAAGCCCGTCGATGACGAGGTCACGGCCTGGGCCCAAGGCGTCCTTGCTGACAAGATCGACCAGATGGCCACCAAGATCGAAGCGCAGACGACGCCTTAGGCATCGACCAGAACGGCAATAGCAAGGCCGCGGAGCTCCGCCCGGCGGCCTTGCTATTTCTTGAGCATAGAGAAAAAACTCGCACGCTCGGTCCTGTCAGACACGAAATGCAGATTGTCGCGCGTAGCGACATTGGCCTGCCGACCGGCCTTGGCAACATGCCGACCGTCAATTTCGGCCCTGGGGAACGACCCAGCCCGTCAGCCGCCAAATCGCGGCTCTGGAACGCCCGTCACGCCCAAGCCGGTGATGGCGAACAGGCTGCCGCGCAGGACACCGTCGCCGGGAAAGCGCGGCAGCGGCGGCTTGGCCATCGAGGTGACATAGAGCGTATCGAGCTTCGGCCCGCCGAACATCACGCTGGTGATCTTCTTCACCGGCATGTCGATGATGCGATCGACGGTGCCGTCCGGCGCGTAGCGCACCAGACGGCCGTCATAGACCAGGGCATTCCAAAGATACCCCTGCGCATCGACGGTCGAGCCGTCGGCCGCGCCACCCTTGCTTGTGTCGACGCGCACGAAGGTACGGCGGTTGGTGGCAGCGCCGGTAGCAATGTCGTAGTCGTAGGCCCAGATTTCGCCTGTCCAGGTATCGGCGAAGTAGAAGGTGCGGTCGTCCGGGCTCCAGCATGGGCCGTTGGAGCAGATGATGCCGGAATCGATCCTGGTGACGGAGAAATCCGGATCCAGCCGGTACAGCCCGCCTGAAGGCCCCTCCTCCATCGTATCCATCGAGCCGGCGAAGAAGCGGCCGCGCCGGTCGACTTTGCCGTCATTAAGGCGGTTCATCGGCCTGTCCGGCTCCGGATCATGGATCAGCGTCACCTCGCCGGTGGCGAAATCGAGCAGGTGGAAGCCGCGCTGCAGCGAGACGACCGCGCCGCCACCGTCCTTGCGCAGCGCCATGGAGCCTATCTTCATCGGCACGTCCCAGGAGCGGATCTCGCGCCCATCGGCGGTAGCGCGGAACACGCGGCCGTCGAAACTGTCGATCCAGTAAAGGCGCTCCTGTTCGACGTCCCACAGCGGGCCCTCGCCCAACGTCGTCTTCACATCCACCACGACTTCGATCTTCATGCCATCCTCCTGTGTATCGGTGTGCAGCGCTTGGCCGCGTCAGAAGGCGACCTTGTCGCCGCCCTTCAGGGACAGGATCTCGCGTGCCTCGTCAGGCGTCGCCACCTCCATGCCAAGCCCTTCGATGATCTTGCGCGCCAGCAAGACCTGTTCGGCGTTCGACTTGGCGAGCTTGCCCTTGCCGGCCCACAGGCTGTCCTCCAGCCCGACGCGGATGTTGCCGCCGAGTGCTGCCGACTGCGCGGCGATGCGCAGCTGGCTGGCGCCGGCGCCCAGCACCGACCAGCGGAACTGGTCGCCGAACAGCCGGTCGGCGGTTCGCTTCATATGGGCGACATCTTCCGGATGGGTGCCGATCCCGCCGAGCAGGCCAAAAACCGACTGCACGAAGAATGGCGGCTTCACCAGCCCGCGGTCGGCGAAGTGGGCGAGGTTGTAGAGATGGGCGATGTCGTAGCACTCGAACTCGAAGCGCGTGCCATTGTCGTAGCAAGTCGCCAGAATGTATTCGATGTCCTTGAACGAGTTGCGGAAAACGAGGTCGCGCGTCGCCTCCAGATGCGGCTTTTCCCAGTCGAACTTGAAGGTCTCGTATTTGTCGGCGAGGTGATAGAGCCCGAAATTGATCGAGCCCATATTGAGCGAGGCCACTTCCGGCTTGAACTGGGCGGCCGGGCGTACGCGCTCCTCGACCTTCATGTAGGGGCTACCGCCTGTGGTGATGTTGATGGCGGCATTGGTCCCTTGCTTGACGCGCGGCAGGAAGCGGGCGAACGCCTCCGGCGTCTGGTCGGGCTTGCCGGTTTCCGGGTCTCGCGCATGCAGATGCAGGATCGCGGCACCGGCTTCCGCCGCGGCGATCGCCTCGGAGGCGATCTGATCCGGCGTGATCGGCAGATAGGGCGACATGGTCGGCGTGTGGATCGCGCCCGTCACCGCACAGGTGATGATGACCTTGCCTTTGGCCGCCGATGCGCCTGATTTGCGGCTGGTCTCTTTCATTGTCCGAACTCCTGATCCGATTTCTTCTTGTGTGCCGCCAGTGCCATCAACCGGCGATCCCGCCAGACCTGCCGGTCACCCAGATTTTCCCTCGGCAGGCGCTTGCTGCGCTCGGCCTCGACCGTTTTCATGACATCGCCCGCCCAGTCGACGCGGCGCAGCATCTGCGGGAAGATGTTGGAATAAATGCCCTGGTACCGATCGACATAGTCACGCACGCCGCCGGGCGCGTTGAGGTCGATGGTCTCGAACGGCCCCATGAAGGACCAGCGCAGCGCCAAGCCGTCACGGATACCGATATCGACATCCTCGACACTGGCGTAGCCGTCCGCGACAAGCCGGAAAGCCTCCTCCAGCAAGGCGCCTTGCAGGCGGTTCATGATGAAGCCCTCGAGCTCGCGCTTCATCACCAGCGGCGCGTGGCCGGCATCGATGAGGAAGGCGCGCGTCTTCTCCAGCGTCTCGGCGGAAGTCCACGGCGCCGGCACCACCTCTGCCGCCGGGATGAGATAGGGCGGGTTGATCGGATGCACGACCAGGCAGCGGTGCCGCCCTTGCAGATGGTCGGTGAATTTCGACGGCAACAGCGCCGAGGTGGAACTGGCGACGATCGTTTGCGGCCCGGCAAGCCGATCGATCAGTGAGAACACCTCCCGCTTCACATCGAGATTTTCAGGCGTGTTTTCCTGGACATGGGTTGCGCCGGCCAGCGCCTCCGCCAGTTCGGCAACGATGGCGATGCGGGCAAGCACGGTGTCGACCGCCTGCCCGCGCAAAAGGTCATTCGTGGCGAGATCGCCGAGCACACCCTCTATGTAGTCGCGTGCGCCGCCCGTCACGGCAGGCGACTGATCCCACATGCGCACATCATGGCCGGCGCGGGCGAAGCTGATCGCCCACGCGCGCCCGATGAACCCGCTTCCGACAATCGCGACATTGGCCATGGTTCGATCCTCAAAGTGTTTCGACGTTGCCGTCGACGCCAAGCGACTGGCCGGAAATATTGATGCCCGCGTCGGAGAGCAGGAACGCCACCATCGAGGCGACGTCATAGGGGCTGGTCATGCGGCGCAGCGAGATGTTCTGCAGATAGCGCCCGGTCATCTCCTCGTGGCTGATGCCGACCTGTTTGGCGCGTGCCGCGATGACGCCTTCGATGCGTGGCCCCTCGATGATGCCGGGCAGGATGGCATTGACCCTGATGCCGTGTGGCCCAAGCTCCTTGGCGAGGCTCTGGGTGAAACCGATGACGCCGAATTTGGCGGCCGAATAGGGCGTGCGGAACGCGTAGCCATGGCGGCCGGCCGCCGACGACATCGACACGATAGAGCCGCCGCCGGCTGCCTTGATCAGTGGCACGGCGCGCCGGGCGCAGAGGAACTGGCCGGTCAGGCAGATGTCGATGCAGCGCCGCCAGTCATCCGGTTCGATCTCGTCCACACCGCCGGTCGGCCCGGCAATGCCGGCATTGTTGATCAGCGCGTCTAGCCCGCCGAGCTTTTCCTTGACCGTCTCGAACAGCCGGTCGACGTCCTCGTCGCGCGAGACATCGGCCTTGACCGCCGCGACCAGGTCGATCTTGGCCGGAGCCGCAGCCAGCGCCACGTCGGAGATATCGCAGACGACGATGCGTGCGCCGAGCCGCGACAGCGTGTCGGCGATGGCGAAGCCGATGCCACCGGCGCCCGCCGTCACCAGCACGCGCTGCCCTTTCAGCCCGGCCAGAAATTCGTCCGCCGATGCGGGTGCCTTTGCGCTCATCGTCCTGTCCTTTTCATTGCAGCCGCCGTTCGCGCAGCGCCATGACGGCGCTGAGAACGACCAGCCCGTAGAGAATTGCCCTGGTGGCGTAGGGCAGCGTGGTGCCGGCCAGCAGCATCTGCAGCGCCGTCAGAAGCAGCACGCCGCCGAGCATGCCGAGATAGTGGCCGCGCCCGCCGGTGATCAGCGCGCCACCGACCACCACGACTGCGATCGACGGCAAGAGATAGTCGTCACCCATGCCGAGGCTTGCCTGGCCGGAAAAGCCGGTCAGCATGATGCCGACAACAGCGGCGCAAACGGCCGATAGCATGTAGACCAGGATCAGCGTGCGCTCGACGCCGATGCCGGACAGGCGCGCCGCGCGCAGCCCGTTGCCGATGCCGTAGACCCGACGCCCGAACGGCGTGCGTCCAAGCAGCAGCACCGCGCCGGCCACAAAGACTACCATCAGCAGCACGACAGGCGTCACGAAACCGAGCCTGGCCGTCATGAACCAGCGCAGCATCGGCGAGGAAAACCCTGCCGGCGTTCCCTGCGAATAGACAAGCGCGAAGCCCTGGAGGATGCCGTTGGTGGCCAGCGTCATGACGATCGGCGAGATGCCGAGATAGGCGATGCCGAAGCCATTGGCGAATCCGACGGCGCAGGCCATCACCAGCACGACCGGGAGGGCGTAGAGGAGTGCGGCGTCGGAGCCATTGACCATGCCGGCCAGGATGATGCCGGAAATGCCGATCGTCCACGGCACGGAAAGATCGAGGCCGCCAGTCAGGATGACCGTCCCCTGCCCCAGCGCGAGAACTGCAAGGAAGGACGACAGCACCAGCAGCGAGTTCCAATACCCCGGGTTGAGGATGGCGTGGCCGAGCCAGACCTGGGTGACGATGACGATGATGAGCAGGCAGACATAGGCGGGCAGCGCATAGCGCAGCGTCTCGGCGTTGCGCAGGCGGAAAGCCGGGCGCGGCGATGCTGGACCGCGCTTGCCTTGCGAAGGTCCAGTGAGCTTGAGCCGTCGGTCGATCGGCTCGAGTTGCGAGGGCAATATGCCGGCGCGCCAGGCGGCGAGCCGGGCGCGGGCCGCGCGCAGTTGCACGGCAAGCACCGATGCGTGGGACAGGGATCCGGCAAGGGCCGCCAGCACCAGAATGGTGCCTTCCGCAATGGTCGAATAGTAAGCCGATACGTTGAGCACCAGCAGGATGTTCACCACCATCATCAGGATATAGGCGCCGAAGACGGTGCCCACCGGACCGCCCTGCCCGCCGCCAAGGCGCGTGCCGCCGACGACGACAGCCGCGAACATCGACAGAAGCAGCGGATTGCCGACCAGCGGGTCGGCGCTGCCGGTCTGCGCGCTGATGAACACGCCGGCAAGACCGTAGCAGCCGCCGGCGATGACGTAGACGGCAAAGCGCACCAGCACGACATTGATGCCGACGGCGGCGGCCGAATCCGGATCGCTGCCGACGGCATAGAGTGCCGTGCCGAAACGGGTTCCCTTCAGCCAGAACCAGGCGAGCAGGACCACGCCGATCACCACCAGCGGCATTGGCAGCCAGCCGGTGATCGCGTCGCCCAGATAGAAGGTTCCGAGATCGGGCGACACGAAGCCGCCGGGCTTATCCATCACCAGCAGCGTCACGCCTTGCAGGATGAACATGGTGGACAGCGTCACCACGATGGGTTGCATGCGCAGCACCGCGATGAAAAAGCCGTTGAAGGCGCCCACCGCCATGCCGACGCCGATGCCGACCGCCGTCCACAACAGGATGCTGGCGCCTGGGGCCATCGGATCCATGCTCGATGCCAGCACGACATTGACCAGCGAGATCACCGCGCCGGCGGACAGGTCGAACCCACCCGACAAGATGACGATGGTCTGGCCGACCGCCGCCAGCGCCGAGGTCGCGCCGCCGCTCGACAGGAACGACACGTCGAAATAGGTCAGTGGCCCGGCACTGATCCAGTCGACGATGAAAAGCAGGATCGCAAGCACGGCCGCGGCGATCAGCGCGCCGCGATGGCGCATCAGCGCACGGCGCAGGCCGAAACCAGCCGAAACAGGAGATGGGACTGCTGCGCTGCTCATGCGGCGACGTCCCCGGCATGGCCGAGCGCAGGCCGCATGATGGCAGGCTCGGTGATGGCGTTACCTTCGAGCTCGGCCGCGATGCGCCCGTCATAGAGAACCAGGACCCGGTCGCATTGGTGGACCAGTTCGGGAATTTCCGTCGAGTGCAGCAGGATCGAGCCGCCGGCGGCGACGTAGTTTCGCATCATCACATAGAGCTCATGCTTGGTGCCGACATCGATGCCGCGCGTGGGATCGAACAGAAGCAGGATGCGGCTCTGCGCCACCAGCCATTTGGCGATGGCGATCTTCTGCTGGTTGCCGCCCGAAAACGCCCCGGCCCGCGTCCACAGGGCGCGGCGGTCGACTTCGACAGTGGCAAATGCCGCCTCGACGGAGCGGATCTCGGCCGCGGCATCGACAAGGCCGAAGCGCGTGAAGCGCGAGACGACGGGCAGCGTGGCGTTCTGGCTGCCCGACAGTTTCAGGAACAGGCCTTCGGATTTGCGGTCTTCCGGCACCAGGCCAATGGCCATGTTGGGCCGCAAGGCATCCGCCGGCGAGCCGAGCCAGACCTTGCGGCCATCGACAAGGACGTCGCCCCGGGTGATTTCAGCCATGCCGAAGCAGGCCAGGAACAAATCCTGCTGGCCCATGCCTTGCAGTCCGGCAATGCCGAGGATCTCGCCCCTGCGCAGGTCGAAGCTCGCGCCGTCGAGCTTGCGCCCGACCTTCAGGTCGCGCACGCCCAGCACCGGCGGGCCAAAAGCCTGGGCGCCGTCCGGCTTTGGCGGAAAGGTCTGCTCAATGGAGCGACCGACGATCTTTTCGATGACATCGGCGTCGGAAACATCGGCTACCGGCGCGGTGACGATGTGGCGGCCGTTCCTCAGGATCGTCAGCGTGTCGCAAAAGGCGCGCACCTCGCGCATGCGATGGGTGATGAAGACGATGGTGGTGCCCGTCGCCTTCAGCCTGGCGACGATGTCGCCCAGCCAGTCGACGTCGCGGCCGGCGAGCGTCGAGGTCGGCTCGTCGAGCAAAAGGATGCGCGGCTTGCGGTAGACGGCCCGCGCGATCTCGATCTTCTGGCGCACCGAAAGCTCGAGCTCGCCGACCTCGGCATCGAGATCGACGGAAAAACCGAGTTCGTCGATGTGGCGGCGGACGGCCTTGCGCGCGGCGCCGCGCCTGATCAGCCCGGAGATGCCAACGGGTGCGTAGGGCAAAAGCATGTTGTCGAGGACGGACAGATCGCGCACCAGGGTCATCTCCTGGAACGCCGTCTGCACGCCGAGCGTATGTGCCACGCGCGGCGCACCGTAGCCGATCTCCTTGCCGAAGACCCTGATATGACCGGCACTCGGTCGCACCAGTCCCGACAGCAGTTTGACCAGCGTCGACTTGCCGGCGCCATTCTCACCCAGCAGCGCGTGGACGCTGCCGGGCGCGATGCGGAACGACACGCCGTCCAGCGCGACGGTCGGGCCGAAGGCCTTGCCGATGCCGTCGATCTCGATGGCGGGGAGCGCGGAATGTTCTGTCATATCCTCGATCGCAGGCTGCGCACTTTTGGACGTCGCGCATTGGCGCGGATCGACGATGCGCGGAGAAGGTTCCGTGCATCGTCGCGATTGCCTTGGGAGGCTCAGTTCTCCGGCTGCCCGACAAGCGCGGCGTTGAGGCCGATCTCGGGCGTCTGGTCCGAAAAGATCGAAGCGAACCAGCCGGGATTGGAGACCAGCGACGGCTTGAAGACGTTGCAGCCGGCCTTCATCTCCGCCCAGGTGCCTTCGTCGCACAGCTTGATCGTCTCGTTGGTGACGACCGGCAGCGGCAGGATCGTGGTCTTCGGCACGTCCTTGCCTTCGATCGCCTCGACGGCGAGTTTCAGCGCCAGCGCGCCGGAATAAGGCGGTGAGGCATAGGAAATGCGTTGTGCACCAGCCGGTGCATAGGGCGGAGCTGCTCCTTCTACTTCGGTGCTCGCAGGCAGCATCTGGATGCGGCCGCCATTGGAGCCCTCACCGGCGCAAGGCAGGAGTTCGCTGGCCTTCTTGCCGGCCTCGAGTTGCATGGAGTTCGCGGTGAAGCAGCCAACCTGCATCCACAGCCCGTTGATGTCGTTCCAACTGCGCGTGGCGAGGATCTTGGAGAGCTCGGTGCGGGCAACCGCCTGGCTCCACATGCCGACAGCCTCGCCGACAATCTTGATATCGGGGTACTTGGCAAAGACCTCCTTGGCGGCCTTTGTCCGCTGATCGTCGACGGATGTTCCGGGAACACCCGTAATGGCGATGATGTTGCCCTTGCCATTGAGCTTCTTCACCAGCCATTCGGCGGTCACCCTGCCCGCTTCCAACTGGTCGATATGAACATTGTAGGCACAGGGCTCGGTGATCTCGGCGTCATAGGCGAAGACCTTCACCCCCTTGTCGCAGGCATTCTTCACGACCTGGTTGAGCGCGGTCGGCGAGATCGGATAGACGACGATCGCCTCGGCACCGCTCTGCACCATGGCGTTGATCTGCTGGATCTGGCGTTGTGCGTTGGGTCCGGCGACCTGGACCTGCAGGTCGACCTTGTCGGCAAGGCTCTTGTGAGCGGCCATGGCCTTGACCATGTTTGCCGCCTCGGCCTGCCAGTCATTGCCGATATAGCTCATGCTGAGAAAGATCTTGTGCTTTTCGGCGGCTTCAGCAGCCGACAGCCCGGAGGCGCATACGGCCATGCCGGCCAGCAGCGCGAGCCGCCGGACTTTCAATCCGATACCCATGTGAATTCCTCCCGATACGAACGACCGAATGCCTCCCGAGGGCACGAACCGTAGCCCTCGTCATTCGATGTCGGAGACCGTATCATGATTTGATCAAAGATCAATGATGAAATATCCTTACGTCAAGGCTACGGTCGCCAACGCTTGACGCGGCAGCCGGAACCCTGCATTCCGGGAACGGTTATGGCGCGGCCTTTGCGCCGAAAGGTTGATGGGAAATGGCCGGAGCGGCGTTCAGGAAGCCTGGTGTCGAGATCGTGCCCCTGTCCAGGGAGACCCTGCAGGACAGGGTCTATCGCCATGTCACCGAGTTGATCCTCGACGGCAGCATCGTGCCCGGCGAAATGGTGACGGTGCAGAGCCTCGCCGACGCTTTCGGAGTCAGCCCGATGCCGGTCAGGGAGGCGTTGCGGCGGCTGACCGCGGCCAATGCCTTGATGGTCGTTTCAGGCCGCTCGATCGGCATTCCCGCACTCAGCCGCGCGCGCCTCGTCGATCTCAGGAATGTCCGCTTCGAGATCGAGGCGATTGCCGCCGCCTGGGCTGCCGAGCGCATCGACGATCGGGGCATCGCGCAACTCGGCCAGCACTTGGCCGCCCTCGAACAGGCCAATGCGGCGGGAGACGTCAAATCCTATCTGCGCGCAAACTATGCCTTCCATTTCTCCATCTACCGGGCGGCCGGCTCGGAAAATATCCTCAACATCATCGAGAATCTGTGGCTGCAGATCAGCCCCTATTTCAACATGCTGCATGATTCCGGAAACTATTCGACCGCCAACGAACACCACCAGGCGATGTACGCGGCGCTGTGCAACCGCGACGCCGAGGCCGTCCGCCAGGCGATCCGCGCCGATATCGACGCCGCTTTCGACGTTCTGGTCGACCTGCTCAAATAGGTCGCGGCGGCAAAAGACGGGATTTTTCCCGTCAGGATAGTCGCCTCTGGAATTGACCCCAAATTAAGCTATGATGCGCTTGGTATTTCTTGGCGGCGGCTTCGCTCCCCCCTCGAATGCCGGAGGAACGGGACATGGCCGTAGCGCTTGTACTCGTTTTGATCGTCGTGGGCTCAGTGTTGTTTCACCTCCTGAGCCCATGGTGGTGGACGCCGATTGCCTCGAACTGGGCCTATATCGACAACACCATCATCATTACCTTCTGGATCACCGGCGTCGTCTTCGCCGCCGTCGTGCTTTTCATGGCCTATTGCGTGTTCCGCTTCCGTCATCGGGAGGGAAACCGCGCCGCCTACGAACCGGAGAACAAGCGGCTCGAATCGTGGCTGACGATCGTCACCGCGGTAGGGGTCACGGCGTTGCTGGTTCCCGGCCTGTTCGTCTGGAGCCGATTTGTCAACGTCCCGAGCGACGCGACCGAGGTTGAAGTCGTTGGCCAGCAATGGCAGTGGAGTTTCCGCCTGCCCGGCAGGGACGGCAAGCTTGGAACATCCGACACCCGCGACGTCACCGCCGACAATCCGCTGGGCGTGATCCCCAAGGATCCTAATGGCCAGGACGATGTCGTGGTCGAAGCGGCCGATCTGCATCTGCCGGTCGGCAAACCGGTCAAGATGCTGCTGCGCTCTATCGATGTGCTGCATGATTTCTATGTGCCGGAATTCCGCGCCAAGATGGACATGATCCCGGGCTCGGTGACCTATTTCTGGTTCACCCCGACCAGGACCGGCACCTTCCAGGTCCTGTGCGCCGAACTTTGCGGCCAGGGACATCCGATGATGCATGGCGTGGTCATGGTCGACACACAGCAAGACTACATGGCCTGGCTTGGCCAGCAGCAGACTTTTGCACAATTGTCGGCGCCCAAGCAGACGGGGTCGGCGGACGAGACGACGGGACAGACGGCGGCGCTGGGTCCCGAAATTGCAGCAAGGCTCGAAACGGTCGGGTCTCGCTGAAAAGGACACGGAGGTGTTCCTATGGTCGACATCACGCCTGCAGATGGCATCCCGCCGGCCGAGGTCGCGGAAGTCGAACTCTACCATCCGCACAGTTGGTGGACCAAATACGTCTTCTCGCAGGACGCCAAGGTCATCGCCGTCCAGTATTCGGCGACGGCAACGGCAATCGGCCTGGTCGCCCTGGTGCTGTCCTGGCTGATGCGGCTGCAACTCGGCTTTCCCGGCACGTTCGACTTCATCACCCCGGAAGCCTACTACCAGTTCATCACCATGCACGGCATGATCATGGTGATCTACCTGCTCACCGCCCTCTTTCTCGGCGGCTTTGGCAACTATCTGATCCCCCTGATGGTCGGCGCGCGCGACATGGTCTTTCCCTATGTCAACATGCTGAGCTACTGGATCTACCTGCTCGCCGTGCTGGTTCTCGTGTCGAGCTTCTTCGCGCCCGGCGGACCGACGGGCGCCGGCTGGACGCTCTACCCGCCGCAGGCCATCATGAGCGGGACGCCAGGCGGCCAGGACTGGGGCATCATCCTGATGCTCTCCTCGCTGATCCTGTTCATCATCGGCTTCACGATGGGCGGCCTCAACTATGTGGTGACCGTGCTGCAGGGCCGCACGCGCGGCATGACAATGATGCGCCTGCCGTTGACCGTCTGGGGCATCTTCACCGCGACCGTCATGGCGCTGCTCGCCTTTCCGGCGCTGTTCGTCGCCAGCGTCATGATGCTGCTTGACCGAGTGCTGGGCACCAGCTTCTTCATGCCGGCGATTTCCGAGATGGGTGAGCAGTTGCAGCACAATGGCGGCAGCCCGATCCTGTTCCAGCACCTGTTCTGGTTCTTCGGCCATCCCGAGGTCTACATCGTGGCGCTGCCGGCCTTCGGCATCGTATCCGACCTGATCAGCACCCATGCGCGCAAGAACATCTTCGGCTACCGGATGATGGTCTGGGCCATCGTCGGCATTGGCGCGCTGAGCTTCGTGGTCTGGGCGCACCACATGTATGTCAGCGGCATGCACCCCTATTTCGGCTTCTTCTTCGCCACCACGACGCTGATCATCGCCATTCCGACCGCCATCAAGGTCTACAATTGGGTGCTGACCCTATGGCGCGGCGACATCCATCTCACCATACCAATGCTGTTTGCCCTGGCCTTTATCGTCACCTTCGTCAATGGCGGGCTGACCGGCCTGTTTCTTGGCAATGTCGTCGTCGATGTTCCGCTATCCGACACGATGTTCGTCGTCGCCCATTTCCATATGGTCATGGGTGTCGCCCCGATCCTCGTGGTTTTCGGCGCGATCTACCATTGGTATCCGAAGGTCACCGGCCGGATGCTCGACGAAACGCTGGGCCGGTTCCATTTCTGGGTCACCTTCCTCGGCGCCTACCTGATTTTCTTCCCCATGCACTACCTCGGCCTGATGGGCGTGCCGCGGCGCTATGCCGAACTGACCGACATGACGATCATGACGGAGTCGGCTCATCACCTGAACTCGTTCATCAGCATCATGGCCTTCATCGTCGGCTTCGCCCAGATGGTGTTCCTGTTCAACCTGATCTGGAGCATCCGCCATGGCCGCGAGGCCGGCGGCAATCCGTGGCGGGCCACGACCCTCGAATGGCAGACGCCGCAAACACCGCCGGCCCACGGCAATTTCGGCAAGGACCTGCCGATCGTCTATCGCTGGGCTTATGATTACAGCGTACCGGGTGCCAAGGAAGACTTCATCCCGCAGAACATGCCGGGCTCCTTCGGCCCCTCAAGGGAGCCGGCATGAGCGTCATCCTGGTCTTCCTGCTCGTCATTGCCGGTTTTGCCGGATGGTGGCTTTCGCACCAGAGGCTGATGGCCAAGCCATGGCTCGAGCAAGGTCTGGCCAGTGATTTTGTCGGCCTCGACCGGTCGGCCCTGCCAACAGCCAAGATCGGCCTCGGCGTTTTCCTTGCTGTCGTCGGCTGCCTGTTCGCGCTCTTCACCAGTGCCTATTTCATGCGGATGGCGGTGTCGGACTGGCAGCCGCTGCCGCTGCCGCGCCTGCTCTGGCTCAACACCGGCGTGCTGGTCCTGAGCAGCGTGGCCCTGCACTGCACTTCGGTGGCGGCGCGCAGGGGGCAGATCGACACCGTACGGCTCGGCCTTGCCACGGCCGGGCTCACGACGCTCGCCTTCCTGGTCGGACAGCTCATGGCATGGCGGCAGTTGACCGCCGACGGCTATTTTCTAGCCTCCAATCCGGCCAACAGTTTCTTTTACCTGATAACCGGCATGCATGGCCTGCACGTGTTGGGAGGGCTGGTGGCACTGGGCAGGACCACCACGAGCGCCTGGGCTGGAACGCGGCCGGAACGACTTCGCCTCGGCGTGGAACTATGCGCCATGTACTGGCATTTCCTGCTTTTCGTCTGGCTTGCCATCTTCGCGCTGCTGGCCGGCTGGGCCGCGACGTTCATCGACATTTGCCGGCAGATGCTGACCTAAGGGGATCAAGCGGATGGCAGAAACACTGACACATATCGGCCAGACGGAGCCACGGCCCACAGGTTGGCGAGGCATTGCCGCCGATTGGTCCTCGGATCAGCGCGCGTTCAAGAACGTGTCCTGGGGCAAGGCCATGATGTGGATATTCCTGCTCAGCGACACCTTCATCTTCGGCTGCTTCCTGCTCTCCTACATGACCGCGCGCATTTCGACACGCGTGCCGTGGCCCAATCCCAGCGAGGTCTTCGCGCTTCGCATCGGCGGGTCGGATATCCCGCTGATCCTAATTGCCATCATGACGTTCGTGCTGATCTCCAGCAGCGGAACGATGGCCATGGCGGTCAATTTCGGCTATCGCCGGGAACGCCGCAAGACGGCCATCCTCATGCTTCTGACCGCGGCGCTCGGCGCGACCTTTGTCGGCATGCAAGCCTTCGAATGGACCAAGCTGATCACTGAAGGGGTGCGGCCCTGGGGCAATCCCTGGGGTGCCGCACAATTCGGTTCGTGCTTCTTCATGATCACCGGTTTCCACGGCACCCATGTGACGATCGGTGTGATTTTCCTGATCATCGTGGCGCGCAAGGTCTGGCGCGGAGATTTCGACACCGGACAGCGCGGCTTCTTCACCAGCCGCACGGGTCGCTACGAGAACGTCGAGATCATGGGACTGTACTGGCACTTCGTCGATCTGGTCTGGGTGTTCATCTTCGCATTCTTCTATCTTTGGTGAGAGGCAGACATGGCAGAAGCAACCGCAAACGGCCTCGGACAACACGCACTTCATGCGGGTCATGCACATGAAGCGCCGGCGGCCGTCACCCATGCCGACGTGCATCAGGAACATCCGATCAAGCTCTATCTGGTGGTCTGGGCGTGGCTGTTCATCCTCAGCACCTGCTCCTACCTGGTCGATTATTTCGGCCTTCACGGCTATCTCAGATGGTCGCTGATCCTGATCTTCATGATCCTCAAGGCAGGGCTGATCGTCGCTGTCTTCATGCACATGGCCTGGGAACGGCTGGCGCTGGCTTATGCGATCATCCTGCCGCCGATACTGGTGCTGGTGTTCGTGACAATGATGGTCTTCGAAGCCGACTACACGCTTTTCACCCGGCTGGCATTTTTCGGAGCCGGACCCTGAAGCACGAACCGCATTCCGATCTTGCCACCGCGCCTCGAAACCATCAGCCGCTGGTCTATTTTAGTACCGGAAACGACATAAGGAGAATGACTGCCCTCGTTTCCGCACGCGTCGCGAACTCCGGCAAAGGGAGGCCAAGATGACGATCGCAACCAGACTGAAGGACTTTATCGACAGGAAGGGAATCTCATACGACACAGTCGCCCACCATCGCACGTCCACCAGCAGACAGTCCGCCATCGCGGCGCATATACCCGGCAGCATAGTGGCCAAATCGGTCGTTGTTCACCACGAGCTCGGCTATGCGCTGGCCGTGGTTCCAAGCACGCACCGGATCGAGCTCGGCACATTGCAGGACGTCATGGACAAGCGTCTCGGACTAGCCTCCGAAGACGAGGTGACTTCGCTCTTCGCTGATTGCGACACCGGCGCCGTTCCGCCGATCGGCGCACCTTACGATGTGCCAGTGATTGTCGATGACAGCCTCGGCGATGCCGCCGACATCTACTTCGAAGGCGGCGACCACAGAACGCTGGTGCATGTCAGCGGCGAGGATTTCCGCAACTTGACCATGGGCGCATACCGCGCCCGCTTCAGTCACCGGGCCTACTGACGGCTTCGATCAAGCTCGCACCGGCATGCCGAGCAATTCCAGGAAAAGTGTGATCGGTTTTCCACGGGAAAGCGCGTAGCGCTTTCCCGTGGGAATTGCGTTAAAACAAACGGATAGAGCGTTTTACCGTTTCCGTGAAACGGTAAAACGCTCTGGCCGGCGCGGTGAAGCAAAACGTCCTCAACTCGTCGGTCTGGCGGGCGATTCCACAACCTTGCGGTAGACATGCCAGGTGGCGTGGCCGAGGATCGGCAACACGACGGCGAGCCCGACGAACACCGGCAGCGAGCCGATGATCAGGCCGACGGCGACGATCAGTCCCCAGACAGCCATCACGATCGGGTTCGCCAGGACCACGCGAACCGAGGTGTGGATCGCTTCATAGGCGCCGACATCGCGGTCGAGCAACAATGGGAAGGCGACGACCGTCGTGCACAACACCACCACGGCAAAGACAAAGCCGATGGCGTGCCCCAATATGATCAGCGTCCAGCCACGTCCGGTGGCAAATATCGCGTTGATGAAGCTGGATATCGATTCCGGCGGAGCCGGGCCGAAAAGATATTCGTAGAATATCTTCGCCGTCAAAAGCCACGTGATGAAGATTGCAAACAGCATGATCCCGACCGCCGCAATGGCCGGCAGCGCCGGAGAATTCCTGACCTCGAAAGCGTGCCTCCAGGAGGTGTCGAGCCCGGCTTCCCGTCTACGGCTGATTTCATAGAGGCCTATCGCAGCGAAGGGGCCAACCAGCGCAAAGCCAGAAACCAGCGGAAACAACAACGGCAAAGCATTGGCGCCCGAAGTCCATGCGGCGAGCACGACGCCCACGAGCGGATAGATCAGGCAGAGAAAGACGATATGCGACGGTTTAACCATGAAATCATCGACGCCCCGCCTGAGCGCGTCAAAAAGGTCGGAAACAGCGATTTTTCGAATTTTGGTATGTTCCAGCGTCTCGCTGGCGCCTGCTATCACATGAAAACTTGCCATGACCGTTCCTCCAGACTGGGTCCGGAAAGGTCGCGATTTAGCGGTGCTGCCGTCTGCGTGACTGGCCACGCAAAACCGCGACCTGCACCGCCACCAATATACTCTCTTGTGAGGGACTTGTCGCCCGTTGTTGGGCTGCACGGCTGGCTCTGGAAACCCTTCTTCGATATGCGCACGCTGCGCCGCGTGTCTCTTTTTTGGACACGTAAACACGCTGGAGCACTTGGATTGGCGCATGATCCTTTGCGAACCGGAGATCGGCGCAGCAGAGTCGATCCCGATCTTCAGGACCATGCACTGGGTCGAAGGCGAAGGTCATGGACGCAAGGACGCTTCTCATACTCGGCCTTGGCATAATCAGTCTGCTGTTGCTGGGATTCTGTGCGCTGCCATCGTGACAGCACTGCTGGGTCTTCGGCAAAGCACTCGCCGACCGGCCAGAGCGGTTCGCGGATGGCGATCTGCGCTCAGGCCCCGGCTGAAATCAGCGCGCGCATGGAAATGGTGTCGGCAAGCAGCGCGGCGAAGATCGCGAAAAGATAGAGGATCGAATAGGCAAACAGCGCCTTGGCGGGTTTCAACTCCGTTTCAGAAGCCGCCAGAACCTTCCAGGAATGCCAGATGAAACCGGCGCCCAATGCGACCGAAGCGATTCCGTAGTAGCCGCTGGTGAATCCGAAGAACCAAGGCAGCACGCCAACCGGCGCCAGAAGCAAGGCATAGGCGAGGATTTGCCTACGCGTCGAAGCAGGGCCGGCCACATTCGGCATCATCGGAATGCCGGCAGCGGCGTAGTCGCCAACCTTGAACAGCGCCAGCGCCCAGAAATGCGGCGGCGTCCACAGAAAGATGATCAGAAACAGGATGAGGCTTTCGATGCCGATGGCGCCAGTTGCGGCCGCCCAGCCAATGACAGGAGGAAGGGCACCAGCCGCGCCGCCGATGACGATGTTCTGCGGCGTCGAGCGCTTCAGCCACATCGTGTAGATGACGATGTAGAAGAAGATGGTGAAGGCCAGCAGCGATGCGGCAAGCCAGCCTACCAGTACGCCGAGTGTCATGACCGAAAGCGCGGAAAGCACAAGGCCGAAGCCGAGAGCTTCGCCCGGCGTGACGCGGCCCGACGGAACCGGCCGTTTTGACGTGCGTGACATCAGCGCGTCGATGTCCGCGTCGTACCACATGTTCAGGGCCCCCGCCGCTCCTGCTCCGATCGCAATCGCACCGATTGCGATCAAGGCGATGACCGGATTCATCGCGCCGGGCGCCACCATCAGGCCGACGAAAGCGGTGAATACGGCAAGCGCCATGACCCGCGGCTTCAAAAGCGCGAAGAAATCGGCCGCCGTCGCTTCCGAGAGGCGGATGGAGGTATCCTTGAGGCGGCTTTCCCTAGTCGACATCTCGGACGACCACCGATGGATGGCGAGGGAGCCAGGTCACTTGGAGAACGTTTTCAGATAGGCAATGACGTTGGCCACGTCCGCATCGTTCTTGAGGCCGGGAAACGTCATTTTGGTGCCTTTGACCATGGCCTTGGGATCATGAAGGTAGGTCGTCAGCGTTGGCTCGTCCCATTTGACGCCGGATTTGCCGGCAGCAACCATGGCATCGGAGTATTTAAAATCCGGATGCGTACCGGCCGTGCGGCCGATGACGCCGTGCAGCGATGGACCGATCTTGTTCTTGTCCTCGTTTGCGATGTGGCAGACTTGGCATTTGGTGAAGACCTTCTCGCCAGCCGCGGCATCCTGTGCCTGCGACGGATGCGCGATGAAGATCGTAACGGACACCCCAGCGAAAAACGCTA
The DNA here is from genome assembly GCF_016756575.1 of Mesorhizobium sp. 131-3-5. NCBI lineage: Bacteria > Pseudomonadati > Pseudomonadota > Alphaproteobacteria > Hyphomicrobiales > Phyllobacteriaceae > Mesorhizobium > Mesorhizobium sp. 131-3-5. Next base: position 3,931,029 of record NZ_AP023254.1, on the reverse strand, counting down.
TAGCACGCATGGCATTTCCTCCCTGATCGCCATTTATGCCTCGGACGATCGCGCCTGGGCAGAATATCTCTCCCCAGTGGAATTGCGGTACCAACATACCATGGAATTCAGGCGGCGGGTAGAAAAAGCCAAGCATTGCGAAGGTTTAGAACCCGGCCGCGCTCAAGGCGGCTTGGTCCGGCAGCTTCCGGCGATCTGCTCGACCGCCTCTTCGAGCCCAGCAAGGTCGAAATCCGCCTGGCCGCGGCCTGACAACAAGCCGAACCGCCAGGAAAGCGACAGCCGGCTTGCGGGAAAAAGGCGCTTGATGCCGTCGGCACCGTCGCGCACCAGCATTCGGCCGCGCGACCCGACCGACCAACTCTCGTCGAACTTGCCGCCGTCGTCGACGGCGACCGACATGGTGATCTTGCGGCTGGCCGAAACCCCGTCATTCAACTGCAGCCATTCGGTCCAGCGCGGTTCGCCGTCTGCCCGGCAGGCAATGGTCAACACCGGGCTGTAACTCAAGGCACCGCCACCCGTGATCAGCTTGTTGGTGCCATGAAGCGAAGCGGTGACAAGGCCATCGTCGTCCGTACCGAAGCGCCACTCGCCGGCAAGCGCGCCGGCCTGGGCAACATCGCAGGCGAAGGCCAGAACGAGCGCCAGGGCGACGGGACGCACGTTTTCGAAGAATAGGCTCAACGCCCCCTCCAGGAACCACACGGTTTGCAACAGCAGCGCAGATAATGATCAACGCCAGGTATCGCCAAGTGCCATTTCCCGCAAAGCGAATCGGCTGTTGCAGTTTCGCAACGAAAAAGGCCGCCTCAAGGGCGGCCTTCGTCGATTCCCTCAAATGCGGGAACTTATTCGGCGTCCTTGGCGGCTTTTTTCTTCGGCGCGGCCTTCTTCTTCGGCTCTTCCGCCTCGTCGCCCGCCTTGGCTTCAGCCTTCTTGGCCGCGGCCTTTTTCGCCGGCTTGGCCTTGGTCGTGGTTTCCGCGTCCTCGTCGTCGGCCATCAGCTCTTCCTTGCTGACCTTGACGTCGGTGACCGAGATCTGGCCGAGCAGGTGGTCAACCACCTTCTCCTCGAACATTGGTGCGCGCAGCGCGTTCAGCGCCTCGGGGTTGCTGCGGTAGAACTCGAAAGCTTCCTGCTGCTGGTTGGCCGGGAAGCGGCGAACCTGCTCGAACAGGCCACGCTGCAATTCCTCGTCCGATACGGTGACACCGGCCTTCTCGCCGATCTCCGCCAGCACCAGGCCGAGACGCACACGGCGTTCGGCAAGACGCAGATATTCGGCGCGGGCTTCTTCTTCGGTCGTCTCTTCGTCGGCGAAGGTGCGGCCGGCGGCTTCCAGGTCGCGGGTGACCTGAGCCCAGATGTTGTTGAACTCGGCCTCGATGAGCTTCGATGGCGCCTCGAACGAATAGGCGGCATCGAGCTGGTCGAGCAGTTGGCGCTTGACCTTCTGGCGCGTCATCGAGCCGAACTGGTTCTCGATCTGGCCGCGCACGATCTCACGCAGGCGCTCCAGCGATTCCAGGCCAAGGTTCTTGGCGGTCTCGTCGTTGATTTCCAGCTCGCCCGGCTTCGACACTTCCTTGACGGTGACGTCGAACGTGGCTTCCTTGCCGGCCAGATGTGCCGCCTGGTAGTTTTCCGGGAAGGTCACGGTGACCTGTTTTTCGTCACCGGCCTTGGTGCCGATAAGCTGATCCTCGAAGCCAGGAATGAATTCCTTGGAGCCCAGTACCAACGGCTGGTCGGTGCCGGCGCCGCCGGCAAAGGCCTCGCCGTCGATCTTGCCTACATAATCGATGCTGACGCGGTCGCCTTCGGCGGCCTTGCCGGTCTTCGGCTCATAGCTGCGTGCCGATTCGGCAACGCGCTTGACCTGGTCGTCGATCTCGGCCTCAGGCACGTCGAACACCTGACGCGTCACCTTGATGTCGGAGAAATCCTTGATCTCGATCGCCGGGATGACCTCATAATTGAGGCGGAACTCGAAGTCGGTACCGCCGGCCAGGATCTTCTCGGCTTCCTTCTCGTCCTCGGTCATGATGACTTCGGGCTGCATGGCGGCCTTTTCGCCGCGGCCCGTAATGATCGAACGGGTGGAGTCGTTGAGGATCTCGTTGACCACTTCGGCCATGAACGACTTGCCATAGACCTTGCGCAGGTGCTGCACCGGCACCTTGCCCGGCCGGAAGCCGTTGATGCGAACCTTGTTGCGCGCGTCCGAGAGCCTCGCCATCAGCTTGGCTTCCATGTCACCGGCCGGCACGGTGATCTTGATCTCGCGCTTGAGACCGGAATTAAGCGTTTCGGTGACCTGCATCGTAAAACCTTTGTTTTCACCAATGAGACTGCCACGGCCTCTGCCGTTTACAGCCTGCCGGTATATTCTTGCCGGGAATGGCTTTTGGTACGGAACCTGGCGATTTGACCGAAATTACGGCTCAAACTCTCCCAAACTGCGTTCCAAAATGTGAATAAGTTCTTGTTTTTCCTACTTCTTATCACATTCTGTAGAAGCGGATCGTCGCGTCCCGTCACATTTGACACGCCTTTTGTCACAGGCGAGCCTAATTTTCAACAGTCTTCGCGCTTAGGCGAATAACCAACGTTTCGGCCCTGGCCGACATCTCGTCTCTGACATTGACAGAATGATGGCTACATGGGATTGCCGGGCGATGCGGATGTGGCGGAACTGGTAGACGCCCTGGATTTAGGTTCCAGTGCCGAAAGGCGTGGGGGTTCGAGTCCCTTCATCCGCACCAATTTTTTTCGGCCAATGACTGCTCCGAATGAAATCCAACTTTCAAGGAAGACCCTTGAAATAGTTCGTTGACAGGTTCTTACTTGCAGCGGGCAGGTTGGGGCTCTGTCGAGCTGTGCGCGTAGTTTCTCTAGTTCTGGCGGTAGGGTCAATTGTCGCGGCAGCAACATGTAAGGTTGAGGCCCTAGAGTACACGGCTGTTTCGTCTCCAGGGCAGCAGCCGTTTCTTGTTGTGTCCGGCGAGTTCAAAGACAATGAACCCCTGAACGCCTTTAGCAACGCGGTTGTGAGCAGCGGCGCCCGGAGGATCGTATTCAATTCCCCCGGCGGCAACGTCGGCAGCGCGCTTCGGTTGGGGCGTATGATCCGCGCGGCAGGGCTGGATACGCTTCAGCTTCGCCAACTGCAGTGCGCCTCAGCCTGCTCACTGGCCTTCTTGGGTGGCGTCCACCGTGTTGCCGAACCAGATTCTATCGGCATTCATCGGGCTTGGTTGAAATGGACTGACGGGATGTCCAGAGAAGAAGCCAAGGCCCGTGTCCAGCTCGGAACGGCCGCAATCACATCCTATGTAGTCGAGATGGGAGTGGACCCCGAACTGATTGAATTGGCTTCGAGCTTTGACAAGCATGACATAAGATACCTATCGGCCAGCGAAATGGCAGAGTTGCGTGTGACCAATGTCGCAGCGAACCAATCGCCCGCGGATACATTGCAGGTGTCGACGAGGCCAGATCCTGCGCCCGTGCCGCTGCCTGCGCCCGACGCAAGGCAACAGGCGGAGAGCGCTGCGGTCGCTTTCGTCAAGGATCTGATCGAGCATCATGGCGACAACGACGATTTCGCTCTTGCTCAAGTTCAGGCGTCCTACGCTCGCACAGTCGACTATTATGGCAAGTTGACGAACCTGAGTTCGATCCTTCAGGACAAGAGGAACTATTACCGGCGATGGCCTGAACGCATATATAACGTCCGCAATGACAGCATTGCGGTCACCTGTGCAAACGATCGCTGCATGGTTTCTGGCGCGTATGACTGGGTTGTGCGCAGCCCCTCGATACAGAAGCAGGAAAAAGGCGTAGCAGACTTTAGCTACACAATATCGACTGGTCCCTATCCCAAAATCGTCGCCGAGACGAGTAAGGTCCGGAGTTGATCAGTGGAGTTCTCCATCCCTGAGTCAATGAACTTTCTTGCGAAAAATCTGTTTGGCTATTTCGTATAATGGCACACACGGGCTCCCCAGTGGGGTAAGACTGCCGCGCTGCCGCAACGCCTGTACGGCAAAGACCTTACACTTGATTTAGGGGGTTCTGGTCTCTCGATTCGCACCGATGAATGGAATCCATCGTTATTAATATAGCGGCTCCTCGAACAGCGTCTTGTCGCCGTCCACCAGCGCCTTGATCTGCGCGGTGCCGTCGCTGGCAAGGGCAAGCCTTATCCCGAACGGGCGCACCCGCATGTCATCCTGGATCGCCATCCCCTCGCCTTCCGGCAGGTAGAACCGCTCGATGCCGTAGTCCGGCGCGATAGTCATGCCCTCGCTGCGCAGATCCCAGCCTTCGGCGACATGGCCTGCAATATCGGCCTCGTCGGCCGCGGCCGGCGTCGGCGCCTTGCCGAACCAGGCGGTGGTCGGTGTCCAATAACCGTCGGCGCCCTTTTTCAGGCGCACGACGATCGAAGTGTCGTCGCTGGAGAACTTGCCGGCGGGAATGTTGGCGATCATCTTCACTGGTATGCGCGAAATGTCATAGCCGAGGATGATATAGTCGCCGCGCAGCAGATCGCGCGGATCGACAGGTTCGATCTTCAAGAGCACTTCCTTGCCGTTGCGCAGGATCGCCGCCCGGCCGGCGATGATCCAGCTCAGGAACCCGATCTGCACGAGCGCCAGCACCAGCGCCGAGATAACAAGCCTCTTTCCGGTCATCATGCCGTGGCTCCCCCCGTTGCCGGGCCCTTCATGCGTTTTTCGACGCGGATGATGATGATCGCCAGGATGCCGAGCAGCACCGCGGCAGCAAGGAAGAAGCCGGCCGTGTCGAGCATCGACTGCAAGGTAACGACATAGATGATGGCTAGCTCGAAGGCGAAGCCGAGATAGGCAAGCCAGCGCAGGCCCCGGCTCTCCCGTCCCGCCAGCACGATGGCGGCGACGATGCCGGCCAGCGCGACGACCGAGGCAATGCCGAAACCGCTATTGTAGGTGCTTTCGTCAGCGAGTTCGAACTGGATGATGGCCAGCCCGGTAAGGAAGCCGAGCAGCGCGTGCAGGGGCAACCGGCCGCCGAGCTGAACGATCCTGTCGACAGGTTCCGGTGCAAAGACAGCAGCCGCAAAGAGCACGGCGGACGCAATGACCAGGGGGATCGCCACCGGCAGCGTCGCGTGATTCCCGGCCAGCAGCACGAGATAGAAGAGCAGCGACAGGATGATCAGATGCCGTGCGGCCTGGCTGCGGGTCCAGAGCGAGACGGCGAACAGCACGATCGCCATGACGACGAAGGCATGCGGAAACGCGCTGCGGCTGTAATAGTCGAACCCCTTCAGGAACAGCCAGGCGTCGGCTATGCCGACCGAAGCGACGGTCAGCGGGTTCGACCGGAGCGCGACCGCCGCCAACGCCGTACCGGCGCCCCAGGTGACGAGCGCGGAAGCCTCGTCGCCAGACAGATGGTACATCTGGCCGATCAGCGCGATCGAACCGCCGAATGCAGCGGCAGCCACGATCCACAGCGCTTCGCCGATCGCCGCGTGGTCGCGCGTCTTCAGCACCGCGCCGCCGACATAACCGCCAAGGATGATGGCAAACAGCGCCGCGACCCGCGCTAGCCGCGGAATGGCATCCCAGTTGGCAGCGACGAAGATCAGGATGGCCGCGCCGAACAGCAGGGCCGCCATCATGGCCAGGATCGAACCGAAGCTCAGTGATTTGCGCGTATTCGCCTCGATGTCACGCGTCAGGGCATCGGCCGTCGCGGCGTCGATCAGGCCTGCCTGGAGCCACCGCGCAATGTCGGATCTGACCCGTGTCGAATAGCCCGCCATGTCCTGCATCCCCCACAAGGTCGTTTTTTTAGCCGAACCAGCCAAACCGTTGACGTCACGGCACTTTCCGATTCTGGCTTCTTTGTGTCAGGTCCGTGAAGGCGCGTTAATGTTGCATTGCACAATTTGCATTGCTGCCATGCAGCCATAGCGCTTTTAAATCGATATGAGCCCGCCTACTTATAGTTCGTACACAAACGGAATGATCCGCAAGAAAGACGAAACGAGAACTACCATGAACCTGATCCGCAACTATCGCAACTGGCGCCGCTACCGGGACACCGTGTCCGAGCTGAGCCGCCTGAGCAACCGCGAACTGACCGACCTCGGCATCAGCCGCAGCGACATTCCCTACGTCGCTCGCAAGGCGGTCTAATTCTTCGGACCGCAAATGGTCCGAACAAGTTTCCGAAAAGAGAACGACAATGAACCTGATCCGCAACTATCGTAACTGGCGCGTATATCGCGAGACGGTTACCGAGCTGGGTCGCCTTTCGAACCGCCAGCTGCATGATCTCGGTATCGTCCGCGACGAAATCAAGATCATCGCCCGTCGGGCGATCTAACGGAATTTCGCTGGGGTCGACCTCCTCCCCGACCTCCAGCGAACGGTCAGCCCTTATCCTCCTCCCGAGGGTTGACCACCAAAACGGCGCCCGCCGCACCTCCTCCCGCGGCGGGCGCTGTTCCCGGGGCAAATGAATTTTGCTCCAAAGGGTTTCGCCCCTTTTCAAAACGCGAAAGAGATTTCGTCAAAGCCGACCTCCTCCCCGGCAATGACGAATAGGTCCAACCTTCACCTCCTCCCGAGGGTTGGCCAACCAAACGGCGCCCGCCGCACCTCCTCCCGCGGCGGGCGTTGTTTCTCCGGGGCAAAATGAATTTTGCTCCAAAGGGTTTCGCCCCTTTTCAAGACGCGAAAGAGATTTCGTCAAAGCCGACCTCCTCCCCGGCGATGACCAATATGGTCGATCTTCACCTCCTCCCGAGGATCGACCCCCAAAACGACACCCGCCGGACCTCCTCCCCCGGCGGGTGTTGTTGTTTTCAGCGTCTGGTTCACCATCTGCGGTTTGCCCGCACCAAGCACGGCAATTGCAATCGCCGCCCCAAGCGATTATTCCGGCGCTCATGAGCAAAAATCCCATACACATCATCGGCGGCGGTCTCGCCGGTTCCGAAGCCGCATGGCAAGCCGCGCAGGCCGGTGTTTCCGTCGTGCTGCATGAAATGCGCCCGGTTCGCGGCACGGACGCGCACAAGACCGATGGCCTGGCCGAACTCGTCTGTTCCAATTCCTTCCGCTCCGATGACGCCGAGAACAACGCGGTCGGCCTGCTGCATGCCGAAATGCGGCTGGCAGGCTCGCTGATCATGAGCGCGGGTGACGCAAACCAGGTGCCGGCCGGCGGCGCTCTGGCTGTCGACCGCGACGGCTTCTGCGAGGCCGTGACGAAAAAGCTCGAGGCGCACCCGCTGATCACCATTCAGCGCGAGGAAGTGCCCGGCCTGCCGCCGGCGGACTGGGACCAGGCGATCATCGCCACGGGGCCGCTGACCGCCCCGTCGCTTGCCCAGTCGATCGCCGAAGCGACCGGCGCCGATGCGCTGGCCTTCTTCGACGCCATCGCGCCGATCATCCATTTCGACACGATCGACATGGACACCTGCTGGTTCCAGTCGCGCTACGACAAGGTCGGCCCCGGCGGAACCGGCAAGGACTACATCAACTGTCCGATGGACAAGGAGCAGTACCTTGCCTTCGTGCAGGCGCTGGTCGACGGCCAGAAGACCGAATTCAAGCAATGGGAAGGCACGCCCTATTTCGACGGCTGCCTGCCGATCGAGATCATGGCCGAACGCGGCGTCGAGACGCTGCGCTACGGGCCTATGAAGCCGATGGGCCTGACCAACGCGCACAACCCCACAGTCAAGGCCTATGCCGTCGTCCAGCTGCGGCAGGACAATGCGCTGGGCACACTCTACAACATGGTCGGTTTCCAGACCAAGCTGAAGCATGCCGAGCAGGTCCGCGTCTTCCGCACCATTCCGGGCCTGGAGAACGCCGACTTCGCCCGCCTCGGGGGCCTGCACCGCAACACCTACATCAATTCGCCGACCTTGCTCGACGCCTCGCTGCAGCTGAAATCGCGCCCGGGCCTGCGCTTCGCCGGCCAGATCACCGGCTGCGAAGGCTATGTCGAAAGCGCCGCCATCGGCCTGCTCGCCGGCCGCTTCGCCGCCGCCGAGCGGCTCGGCCACGCACAGTCGCTGCCGCCGCTCACCACGGCCTTCGGCGCGCTGCTCAACCACATCACCGGCGGCCACATCGTTTCCGACGACGAGCCGGGCAAGCGCTCCTTCCAGCCGATGAACGTCAATTTCGGCCTGTTCCCGCCGGTGGAAGCGGTAAAGATCGAAGGCAAGCGCCTGCGCGGCAAGGACAAGACGGTCGCCAAGCGCCATGCCATCACCTCGCGGGCGCTGGGCGATTGCCGGCAATGGCTGGGGCTGCCGGCGCCGACGGCACAAGCAGCGGAATAGCAAACCTCCGGATTGGGCCCGAAGCAGGAAAAGTAGGATACTATCCTACTTTCCTATCTACCGGAGCCGCTCCATGGAATCCGCTGAAAAGCTGTCCATCACCGTCACCCCCGCCATGGCGCGCATGATCCGCGAGAAAGTCGAGGACGGCTCCTTCGGCTCGGCGAGCGAAGTCATTCGTGCGGCGCTCCGCGCCTTCCAACGTGAGGAAGATGAACACGCCGAGCGTATCGCCTCGATCAGGGCGCGGGTGAAGGCTTCGATCGAGGACACGAGACCTAACCTTTCTGGAGAAGAGGTTCGCGACCGGCTTAAGAAATTCGCCGAGCAATATTCGAGCCGCGTTGATGATTCGGCGGCTTAACGTTGAGTACCGCGAAAGCGCCAGCAACGATCTTGGCAGCATTTTCAGATACATAGTTGAGTCTGGCGGAAGTCCCGAAGTAGCGATGAGATTCGTGCTTCGTATTGAAGATCGTTGCCATCGGCAATGCGCCTCACGGCGGCCGCTCCCGCGACGACATCATGCCCGGACTGCGAACGGTTCCGTTCGAGCATTCCGCCGTCATCGCTTATATTGTCGACGACGGTCTCGTTTGCATCGTCAACATCTTTTACGGCGGTCGCGACTATGAAGCGCTGATGCGTGATGGCGGTTCGAGCGACCCCTCTTAGCAGCCAAAACAGCTACTCCGCCGGCCCGGCACCTGCCATAGGCAGCCCTGGCTTGCCCGCTTCGCTGGGATTTCGCCTGACATAAGCGGCCTTCAGGCTCTCCGAGGTTTCGCGCGAGCCGTCATGGCTCCAGCCCGGCGGCTTGATCAGGTAATTGATGCGATAGCTGAGCGTCAGGCCCGGCGCGAAGGCATCTCTGAACATGCCGATCCATTCGTGGAACGCCACCTTCAGCGGGTTGAAGGTGCCGAGATTCCTGACGATGCCGTAACGCGGCCGGTCCTCTTCCAGCTCCTCGACGAAGGTGCCGAACATGCGATCCCAAATGATCAGCGTGCCGGCATAGTTGGCGTCGAGATAGCGCGGATTGGTGGCGTGGTGGACGCGGTGGTGCGAGGGCGTGTTGAAGATGAATTCGAACCAGCCCCACATCTTGCCGATGGTCTCGGTGTGGATCCAGAACTGCCAGACGAGGTTGAAGCCGAAGGTGAAGGCAATCACCGCTGGGTGAAAGCCGAGCAGCACCAGCGGCGCCTGCAGCACGAACATGAAGGTGAACAGACCCGTCCAGCTCTGCCTGAGCGCCGTCGACAGATTGTAATGCTGGCTTGAGTGATGGTTGACGTGCTCGGCCCACACCCAGCGCACCCGGTGCGCGATGCGGTGATAGACATAGTAGCGCAGATCATCGAGCAGGAAGGCGGCCAGGAACACCCAGACCGACAGGCCGAGATTGAAGATGCGGAACTGCCACAGCCATAGCAGGGCCCAGTAGGAGACGACCCCAAGCAGCAGCCCGGCGACGACATTGCCGGTGCCCATCATCAGGCTGGTCAGCGTGTCGCGCGTCTCGAACGAGCCCTTCGCGCGGCCGGTGCGCACCAGCCAGAGCTCGATCAGGATGGCGGCGACGAAGAACGGAATGGCCAGCTGGGTGACCTGCGGAAAATCATAGCTGTCCATCACACGGCCTCCCTGGCGGCATGGCGTGCTTCAAGAGCCTTCAGCAAGGCCTGCGCATCGCCGGCATTGGCGAAGCGGAAAAGGCCGCCCTTCCAGGTGAAGTCCGTCAACCGCAATTGAATTGTGTTCGTCTCCTCGGACCTGGACACCGAGACGTCCGCAGCCATGACGATACGCGTCAAAAAGCAGTCGCCAATGCTGTGGACGATGCCGGTGCGCCCTCGTCCAAGGTCCAGAAATGCCGTTTTGGCGTCCGCCGTGAGGCGAACTGTTGCAACCATCTCGTCGGGAAAATCCTCGGCGAAACGACGCAAAGCCTGATCCGGATCGGCCAGCGTGGCCGTCTTGCTGCCGCCGGTGAGATGCACGGCGGCAACCGACAGCGCTATGCCAAGGACGACGATCGCGACCAGAACGGGCAAGCTCATGGATTTCCTCCGGGCCGGCCTGTCATCTCCGGCGACAGTTCCCGGCACAGCCGAATCCTTAGCACGATTGACGTTTACGTCAAAGTGCCGGCCAGCCCTTGCTCGCTCGCCGCAACAGCAACAAATGCCGGCGCAAGGCGGACAGCCGCGCGACGCCGTCGAGCGGCGATTGGCGCGAGCCTTCCATCCTGTCGAGATAGGCACGCGACAGTGCCAGCGGCAGGAATGCCGGATGCAAGGCCACCGGCAGGGCCGCGGCGCCCCGCTCGAAAGCGGAAAGGTGTTCGCGCGCCAACGCGATCAACGCTGCCACGGCGCGCTGCGCTCCAGGCCCGCCATCGCTGGCAACAAACTCTTCCGGCGTCGATCCCGCCGCCGCCAGAATTTCGGCCGGGACAAAACACTGCCCGCGCTTGCGGTGCAGCGGCAACAGAAGCAAGAGGCCGGTCATGGCCTGCGCGCAGCCCGCCCTGCCCGCCAATTCAGCGAAGCGGGGCGCCTCGACGGGATCGAGCACCATCGCCGCAAGCTGGATGAGCGCGGCCGCCGTCTCGCCGCAATAGCCTTCCAGGTCGGTGCGCGACGGCATCGGGTCGTCATAAAGATCGAAGATGCGCGCTTCGAGCATGTTGTCGAATGCCAGCTTGGGAAGGCGGTGGGCGGAAATTGTCGCCTTCAGCGCGTCGGCGACGGGATGGCCGATGGCTGCATCATCATTGTCGACGGCGATGAGGTCACGCCACCATTGCAGCCGCACCTCGCCCGGCAACGCTTCATGGATGCGATCACGGATGCCGGCGATTTCGGCATTGAAAGCGTAAAGCGAAAACAGTGCGTCGCGCTTTTCGGCCGGCGCGTAGAGTGCCGTCAAATAGCGGTCATGGTCGGCGGCGCGCACCGCGTCCATGACGATTTTGGCATTTTGCGACATATCAATCGACGGCGATGAGCGCTGCGGCCACGGCGCGGTCTTCCGCCAGAAGGACATTGTAGGTCCGCACCGCAGCCCCGGTCGACATCGGGTCGGAGGCAATGCCCGCCTCTTTCAGCGCCGCTCGCAGCGCTGCCGGCAACGGCCTCAAATCCTTGCCCATGCCGACCAGCAGGATCTCGACCTTATCGGCTTCGGCCAGCAGTTTTTCGAAATCCGCCACCGTCAGCGCTGAAGCGTCCGCCGGCTCCCAGCCATGGATGCCGGATGGCAGGCACAGCAGCGAGCCGCGATGCGACATGTCGGCAAAGCGGAACCCGCCATTGCCATAAGCCTCGATCGGCGCGCGGCCGGGGAAATGCGCCTCGCGGATGACGATGCCTTTGCCGGTCACCACTGTTGTCACCCCTTCGGGGCCGCGCGTCAGGTCGCGACCGCCTTGCCGCCGTTGACCGGCTTCTCCTCGTCGGCCGAGGCCTGCGGGCGCAGCTTGAACAGGATCAGCAGCGGTGCGGCGATGAAGATCGACGAATAGGTGCCGAACACGACGCCGAACAGCATCGCCATGGTGAAGGAGCGGATGACTTCGCCGCCGAACAACACCAGCGCCAGCAAGGCCAGGATCGTCGTCACCGAGGTCAGCGTCGTTCGCGACAGCGTCTCGTTGATGGCGTTGTTCAACAGCTGCGGCAGTGGCATTCGCTTGTATTTTCGCAGATCTTCTCGGACGCGGTCATAGACCACGATCGTGTCGTTCAGCGAATAGCCGATGATGGTCAGGATCGCCGCCAGCGACGACTGGTTGAATTCGAGCCCGGTGATGACGAAGAAGCCGAGCGTCATGACCACATCGTGCACCGTCGCCACGATGGCGCCGACCGCGAACTGCCACTCGAAACGGAACCAGACATAGACCAGGATGCCGACCAGCGCGACCAGCATGGCGATAGTGCCTTGCTTGGCCAGTTCACCGGAAACAGTCGGTCCCACCACTTCGACGCGGCGGAAATCATACTGGTCCTGCAGCTCGCCGCGCACCTTGTCGATGACCGTCTGCTCGGCATTCTCGCCGCCATCCTGCGTGCCGACACGGATCAGCACGTCATTCGGCGCGCCGAACTGCTGCACCTGCACTTCGCCGATATTGAGCTCCATCAGCCTGGCGCGGATATCGCCGAGATTGGCATCGCCGCTCTTGGACTTCACCTCGATCATCGAGCCGCCCTTGAAGTCGATGCCGTAATTGATATCGACCGTCATGAACAGCACCACGGACAGCACCGACAGGAAGCTCGACAGTGCGAACGTCCAGCGACGGATGCCCATGAAGGGGATCTTGGTACCCGGCGGAATGAAGGTCACCGGGGCCTTCGGCAATTCCTTCGGACGGGCGCGGCGCAGCCAGATCGACACCAGCAGGCGCGTGAAGGTGAAAGCGGTGAAGACCGTGGTCAGGATACCGATGGCGTAGGTGATGGCAAAGCCCTTCACCGGCCCGGTGCCGAGATAGAACAGCACCACGGTGGCGATCAGCGAGGTGACGTTGGAATCGACGATGGTCGCCAGCGCCTTCGAGAAGCCGGTGTCGATCGCCTGGATCACCGAGCGGCCGGCCCGTCGTTCTTCACGGATGCGTTCGTAGATCAGCACGTTGGAATCGACCGCCATGCCGATGGTCAGCACGATACCGGCAATACCGGGCAAGGTCAGCGTCGCCCCAAGCAGCGACAGCAGCCCAACGATCATCGCCACGTGCACCGCCAGCGCGATGTTGGCGAGGAAACCGAGGAAGCCATAGGCGACGAACATGAAGGCGACGACGAGGATCGAACCGATGATACCGGCGACCTTGCCGGCATGGATCGAATCCTGGCCAAGGCCTGGGCCGACAGTGCGTTCCTCGATGACCGTCAATGTGGCCGGCAGCGCACCGGCTCGCAAAAGCACGGCGAGATCGTTGGCGCTCTGGGCGGTGAAATTGCCTGATATCTGGCCGGTCCCGCCGAGGATCGGTTCACGAATCTGCGGCGCCGAGATCACCTGGTTGTCGAGGATGATGGCGAAGAGCTTGCCGACATTCTGCGAGGTCGCCTGGCCGAAGCGGGCAGCGCCCTTCGAATCGAAGCGGAATGAGACCACCGGCTCGTTGTTCTGCGAATTGTAGGTCGCCTGTGCGTCGACGAGGTTTTCGCCCGAAACGATGACGCGGTTTTCGATCAGATACGGAACCGGCGGGTCGTCCTGGGAATAGAGCACCGAGGAACCGGCGGGCGGGCGCCCCTTGAGCGCGTCCTGCACCGGCATCGACTGGTCGACCATCTGGAAGGTCAGCTTGGCGGTCTGGCCGAGGATTTCCTTCAGCCGCTGCGGATCCTGCAGGCCTGGCACCTGGACAAGGATGCGGTCGTCGCCTTGCCGCTGCACGATAGGCTCGGTGGTGCCGAGTTCGTTGACGCGGCGCTCGACCACTTCGATCGACTGCGCCAATGCGGTCGATGTGCGGTATTTGATACCGGCGTCGGTGACGGTGAATTTGAGCAGGCCTGGCTCGGAATCATCCAGCGACATTTCCTGGATGGAGCCGCCACTGAACAGGCCGGCGGCGACAGGATCGGTCAAGGTCTTCAACGCCTTCTTTGCGGCGTCGAGCTGGGCCGGGTCCGTGATGCGGACCTGCAAGGTCCGCCCGGTGCCGGCAAGGCCGGTATAGCCGATCTTGGCGTCACGCAGCAGCGTGCGGATTTCGTCGCGCGTCGTCTCCAGCCGATCCTTGATCAGATCGTTCTGGTTCATCTCCAGCAGGATGTGCGAACCGCCCTGCAGGTCGAGGCCGAGCGTCATCTGCCGCTTCGGCACCCAGCTCGGCAGCTGGGCCAACGTGCTGGCGGGGAACAGATTGGGCGCGGCGAGGATCACTGTGATGGCGACGGCCACCCAGATCAGGATCATCTTGAAGCGCGAAAAATACAGCATATGGCGTCGTCCGTCAGAGCGTGTCCGCGGATCGCTCCGCCTTGAATTGGGTTATTTCTTGGCGTTCTGGTTGGCCACCGGTTCGCCCTTGACGCGCACATCGGCGATCGTCGAGCGCAGCGCCGTCACCTTGGTGCCACCACCAAGGTCGATCTCGAGCTCGTTGTCGTCGATCACCTTCGTCACCTTGCCGACAAAACCACCGCCGGTGACGACCGTGTCGCCGCGGCGGACCGCCGCCAGCATCTCGCCGCGCTTCTTCAGCTGCGTGCGCTGCGGGCGGATGATCAGAAAATACATGATCACAAAAATCAGGACAAACGGCAAAATGCTGATGAACATATCGGGAGAGGCGCCGCCAATGCCTTGGGCGTATGCCGGTGTCACGAACATCGAGGTACTCCTGAATTTTGAAAACAGCCGCCAACCGTCCTGCGGAGTTTGGCGGCCCCTTGAAATTTGGCCGGAATATAGTCGGTAAAGTTGTCAATGCAACTGCGCGACCGACCAAATCGGCTGCTTTTCCGGCCTGTTCGCCCGTGTTAGAGCATGATCGCGAAATGCGAGAGCCGGTTTACCGAAAAGATCACGCTCGAACAAAAGGTTGGGACCGGTTTCGAACCCGACGGATTCGAACGTGTCCCACCTGTCCGCCCCAGGAAACGAGCCAAAAGACCTGAAATGACCGACAGCACCATCGACGCCCTCAACAAGAAACTTGACCGCCTGATCGAGGCTGTCGGCCGCCTCGCCCCGCCGCCGGTGCCTGAAACCGACCTCGGCGAGGCCGACTGTTTCGTCTGGCAGGCCGACCCCGGCTATCTGGAGCCGGTGCGCAAGGTCAACCGCGTCGACATTGGGCTGATCCGCGGCGTCGACCGTGTCCGCGACATCCTTGTCGACAACACCGAGCGCTTCGCCGCCGGCTTTGCCGCCAACAACGTCCTGTTGTGGGGCGCGCGCGGCATGGGCAAATCGTCGCTGGTCAAGGCCGTGCATGCCGAGATCAACGCCAAGGCCAAATCCGACCTGCCGCTCAAGCTGATCGAGATCCACCGCGAGGACATCGATACGCTGCCCAAGCTGATGGGTCTGCTGAAGGCCGCGCCCTTCCGCGTCATCCTGTTTTGCGACGACCTGTCCTTCGATCATGACGACACGTCCTACAAGTCTTTGAAGGCGGCACTCGAAGGCGGCGTCGAGGGCCGTCCGGCCAATGTCATCTTCTACGCCACCTCGAACCGCCGCCATTTGTTGCCGCGCGACATGATCGACAATGAGCGCTCGACCGCCATCAACCCGTCCGAAGCGGTCGAGGAAAAGGTCTCGCTGTCAGACCGGTTCGGCCTGTGGCTCGGCTTCCACAAATGCTCGCAGGACGAGTATCTCGAGATGATCAACGCCTATGCCAGCCATCATGGCCTCGACATCGATCCCGAGCAGCTGCGCGCGGAAGCGCTGGAATGGGCGACGACGCGCGGCAGCCGCTCGGGCCGCGTCGCCTGGCAGTTCACGCAGGATCTGGCCGGTCGGCTTGGCAAGCCGCTCAAAGATTAAGGCGTATCACTTGGGCGGCCGCGCCCGTCGTACGTCGCGCGGCGTTTGGCCAATCTCGCGGCGCATCCAATGCGCCAGATGTGACTGGTGTGCAAAGCCGGTCAATTCCGCCACCTCGCTGGTGCTAAGATCGCCCTGCTGCAGCAGGGCACGAGCGCGTTCGACCCGACGTCGCAACACGTAGCGATGCAGGGTGACGCCCGTCGCCACCTTGAACCATGTCCGCAGATGCGAGCTGCTCGCGCCGGCTACCCGGGCGAGTCGATGGACCGAGAGCGGCTCGTGGAGAGCCGCCTCAATGTGCTCCAGGACGCGCTTGAGCTGGGTATCCGACAAGCGGTTCGTCCGTTCGACGTCAATATCGTCGACACCAAGCAGCCTGACCGCCAGCGCGGCGCCAATGCTGTCGGCAAACAGGGAGCCGCTTGGTGCACCCGCATCGAGATCGCTCCGGAGCGCGCGAGCGAGATGCTCGATGCGCTGGTCGCGAAGCAGATGGCGTGTGTCGAGCCGCGATACCAGCGCCCTGCCGCCAAGTTCCGCCGCCACCCTTTCCATCAGGGCTGGCTGCAAGACAATCTCGATCGTGTCGAACGCGGTTTCAGCCTCGAAACCACCCTCCTCGCCAGCCGGCACCAGGTCGATATCGCCGGCGCGCCTGACGAAATAGCGCCCAACTTGATTGCAGTAGGAGCGTGTCGCCGCGCTTGCATGCACCATGACGCGATGGTGCGGCGCCCGCGGCAGACGATGGACACCTGCCTCGATGTGCCGGGCGATCATTGCTACGTCGGATGGGGATCGGGCCGAAGCAAATTGTGGACGCATGCACTCTCGATTCATGGCGAAACCTGTTCAAGATTTGGCAATTCCAGCGCGATTTTCAATGCCGCGACCCTGTACGCACGCCTCTCCATCAAACTCGGAAGAGAGGTTGCCATGAGTTTCTATGTTGTTGTCGGCGCAGGCCCGGTTGGACGCGAGACCGCGCGCCTTCTTGGTGAGGAAGGGCATGATGTCGTTCTCACAAGCCGAAGCGTCGGCTCGAACGCGTTGCCGAACGTGCGGACCATACAGGCCGACGCCACGGATGCCTCTGAACTGTCACGTATCTGCCGAGGCGCCGATGCCATCTTCATGTGTGCCATGGCCGCATATCATCGGTGGCCGACCGACTTTTTCCCCATCATCGACGGCACCGTGCGCGCGGCCGAAGCGGTCGGCGCCAAGCTCATCGTGCTCGGAAACCTCTATGGCTATGGGGAAAATGCCGATAGCCCGCTTCGCTCCGACCTGCCCCTGGATCCGACGTCGAGGAAGGGAACCGCCAGGGCGATCATGTGGCAGCGGGCGGTCCGTGCCGATGTACCGGCGATCGAAATACGCTCCAGCGACTATCTCGGACATGGCGCGATCAGCTACTTCTCACTGATCGCGCTGCCCGCCATCATCGAGGGCAAGCCTGTCGCCTTCATCGGAGACCTCGACGCAACCCATGCCTGGACCTTCACCAGGGACGTCGCGAGGACGCTGGTCGCGGCGGCCCGCTACAAGGGCGAATGGGGACGCGCGTTTCACGTTCCCTCGCAATACGCCTCACCCAGGGAGCTCATCCAGAAAACCGCGGCGATGCTCGCACGAGAGGTTTCAGGGACACGTTCCTATTCCGTCCCTGAGATCGAATCCCTGGGCATGCATGAGGCCATCGAGATGAGTTACCTCTTCGAGAGACCTCTGCTGGTTGATGCCTCCGAGACCGAGGCGCTTCTGGGCGTAAAGGCCAGCAGCATCGAGGAGATGATCGCCGACACGCTCCGTGATCAACTGTGACCCGCGCGGGCGGGCTTTGCAGCAACTGAAAAAGCCCGCTCCTTGCGGAACGGGCTGAGCCGGCGGGCCGGACTGGAGGTCAGACGGCCCGCAAAAATCGCTTTCTTCTTCTATTCGAGACAGCCGGACTATTCGAGATAACCAGAGGGGTCGACCGGGGCGGAATTCTTGCGCACTTCGAAGTGCAGCTTCGGCGAGTCCGTCGTGCCGCTCATGCCCGACAAAGCGATCTCCTGGCCGCGCTTGACCTTCTGGCCGCGCTGCACCTCGATCGAGCTGGCATGGCCATAGACGGTGACCAGGCCGTTCTCGTGGCGCACCAGCACCGTGTTGCCGAATTCCTTGAGCCCGTCGCCGGCGTAGATGACGACGCCGTTCTCGGCCGCCTTGATCGGCGTGCCCGAGGGCACCGCGATGTCGACGCCGTCCTTGCCGGATCCGAAACCGGAGATCACCCGGCCGCGCACCGGCCAGCGCATCTTGCCGATACCCGTGGCGTCCGGCGCTACCGCTTCGTCGTCCTCGGCCTGCTGGATGACCTTCGCGTCCTTCTTCGGCGGCGTATAGGATGCCAGCGTTTCCGACGGCGTGGTTTTTGCCGGGGGCTGCGTGGTTGCCGTGGTCACCGGATCGACTTTTGCCGGCTTGGCGCTGGCGACCGTCGCGGTTCCGCCGGCTGGTACCTTCAGGGTCTGGCCGATCTTGAGCAAACCGTCCTTCATGCCGTTGGCCTGCTTCAGCGCAACGACGCCGACGCCGGTCTTCCTGGCGATCGAGGACATCGTGTCACCCGACTGGACCGTATAGGTACCGGCGGCGCCTGTTGCCTTGGCGACCTGCGCGGGCTTGGGTTCCTTGGGCTGGCTCGCGGCGGCCGAAGCATCGACCTGCGCGGCGGACTTGCCTTCCTTGAGCTTAGGCTGCTGCGGCAAGACGGCGACCTTGTCCGGCGCGGTCGCAGGCAGGTCGTGCTTGCCATCCTTTGCAGGCCCGTCCTTCAACTGCTTTGCATCGGCGACCTTCGGCTCGGCCTTGCTCGAATAGGCATAGGCCGGGATGACGATCTTCTGACCGGTCTTCAGCCCCTTGGTCGGGCTCAGGCCGTTCACCTTCATGATGACATCGGCCGGCACTTTGTAATGCGCGGCCAGGCCGGAAATGGTCTCGCCGTCCCTGACGACGATTTCGGTCGCGTGCGGCCTGCCCGCCTCGGCCACCTTCGGCGCGTCGGGCTGGGCATTCTTGAACGGCTTGGCGGCCGGCTCGACAGTGCCGGTTGTCGTCCTGTCGACGTGGGGAGCGGGCCGAACCATGGCCGGCGCCGATGCGACACGCACCGGATTGGCGGCAGGCGCGAGCGCCGGCGCGGGTTGCGCCTGAGCTGAAACGGGCGGCGGCAACGGCCGGCTCGAAACCGGTTCGAGGCTGGAGCGGCTGACCGACTGCGTGTGGCTGCCGTCGAGCGGCGCGGCCGAGACATCGCCCGGATAGGGCTGCACGGCGTCCTGCTTGTTGATGATGGCGCGCTGATTGTTCGTCGAGGAAGTGAAGACGTCGTCGACGCTGTTGAACCGCGAGGCCTGGGAACTGCACCCGGCCACCGCGCCTGCAATCATGAGAACAGCGCAGCCCCGCGCCAGATTGCGACCGTTTGTCTTCAAAACACTGAGTTGCATCGCACTAACCCGCACAAACTCTGCACCAACTGGATCGGATTAAAGCGCGTTAATGTTACTGGTCGGTTAACCCATTAGAATCCGACGAAAATTTTCTTAAAACATTTTCGGGTGCGTGGAGGCGCGTTGAGATTCAGGTCAGGCCGAGTCGAAAATGGTTGATACCGAGAACCGGAGCGGAACGTACTTTTCGTACGTGAGCACCGGAGCGCAGGTATCAGCCATTTGCAGGCCGGCCTCACCTGAATAACAATGCGCCTAGATGACCGCCGCGACGCTGCGCAAGATCGGCTGCAGCCGCACGAGGCCGATATCCTCGCGCTCGAAACGGCTGCCAACCTTGGTCAGCTTGGCCAGCACCTGCTCGCCCTCCTCCGGCCCGATCGGCGCAATGACGATGCCGCCACTCGACAATTGGTCGAGCAGGAAGCGCGGTAGGCTGTCGAAGGCCGCCCAGGCGACAATGCGGTCGAACGGGCCTTCTGCAGGCAGGCCGCCGGAGCCGTCAGCCTGGCGCACGACTACATTGCCGATGCCGAGCGCCTCGAAACGCTGCCTGGCCTGCTCGACAAGCGTCTTGTAGCGGTCGATGGTGACGATGCGCGCCGCCAGCCGCGACATCACCGCCGCCGAATAGCCGGTGCCGGTGCCGATCTCGAGAACGCGGTTTCCCGCTTCTATGGCAAGGGCCGCGATCACCGCCGCCTGCATGTCGGCGCCTTCGATCGCCTCGCCGCATTCGATCGGCAGCATGCGGTCGGACCAGGCGATCTGGTGGAAGTGAGGCGCTAGAAAGCCGCGCCGTGGTGTAGCCTCGAAAGCAGCGATCAGCGCCTTCGGCACGGTTCCCCTGCCGCGCAGGCGCAACAGGAAAGCGGCAAATCCTTCGCGGTCATCGATTGGCAAATTCATGCAAGCGCCTTGCTCAGCTGGTCACGGATCTCATGCGCGGTGAGGTCGAGCTGCAACGGCGTCACCGACACCAATCTGTTGCGCAGCGCGTGGAGGTCGGTGCCTTGCTTGCCCTCGACCGGCTCGCGGCCGAAGCGCAGCCAATAGTAAGGCAGGCCGCGCCCGTCACGGCGCTCATCGACCCACAGGCTGTGCACGAGTTTGCCTTGCATAGTGACCACCGTGCCAACGACTTCTTCAGGAAGGCAGTTGGGAAAATTGACGTTGAGCAGAACGCCATCCGGCAGCGGCGTCGCGACGAGCTTCTTCAGCAGCGCCGGTGCCAGCGCCTCGGTGGTCTCATAGGGAACGGTGCGGTCCTCGCCGACATAGGAATAGCCCTGGCTGAGGGCGATCGAGCGGATGCCGAGCAGCGCGCCTTCCATGGCGCCGGCGACGGTTCCCGAATAGGTCACGTCGTCGGCGATGTTGGCGCCGGAATTGATGCCGGACAGGATCAGGTCGGGGGCGCCGGGCAGGATCTTCTTCACGCCCATGATGACGCAATCGGTCGGCGTGCCGCGCACGGCGAAATGCTTCTCGCCGATCTTGCGCAGCCGCAGCGGCTCCGAGATCGACAGCGAATGCGCATAGCCGGACTGGTCCTGCTCCGGCGCCACCACCCAGACATTGTCGGACAGTGTGCGCGCGACGCGTTCGAGCGACGCCAGGCCCTCGGCGTGAATGCCGTCGTCATTGGTCAGAAGAATGCGCATTACTTCGCTTCGATCTTTGCCAGACCGCCCATGTAAGGCCGCAGCACTTCAGGAATGGTTACGCTGCCATCCTCGTTCTGGTAGTTTTCGATGACGGCAATCAGCGCGCGGCCGACAGCGGTGCCCGAACCATTGAGCGTATGGACGAAGCGATTGCCCTTGCCGTCCTTGTCCTTGTAGCGCGCGTCCATGCGGCGCGCCTGGAAGTCGCCACAGACCGAACAGGACGAGATCTCGCGATAGGCGTTCTGGCCGGGCAGCCAGACCTCGATGTCATAGGTCTTGCGCGCGCCAAACCCCATGTCGCCGGTGCACAGCACCATGGTGCGGAACGGCAGTTCGAGCAGCTTCAGCACTTCCTCGGCGCATTGCGTCATCCGCTCATGCTCGGCGAGCGAGGATTCCTGGTCGGTGATCGACACCAGCTCGACCTTGTAGAACTGGTGCTGGCGCAGCATGCCGCGCGTGTCGCGGCCGGCCGAACCTGCCTCCGAGCGGAAGCACGGCGTCAGCGCGGTGAAGCGCAGGGGCAGTTTTTCATGCGCGGTGATTTCCTCGCGCACGAGGTTCGTAAGCGGCACCTCGGCGGTCGGGATCAGGCCAAGCCTGCCCTCGCCGTGCGGCGTGAAGAACAGGTCCTCCTCGAATTTCGGCAGCTGGTTGGTGCCGAAAAGCACCTCGTCGCGCACCATCAGCGGCGGGATCACTTCCTCATAGCCGTGCTCGGTCGTGTGCAGGTCGAGCATGAACTGGCCGATCGCGCGTTCCATCCGTGCCAGGCCGCTCTTCAGCACGGTGAAGCGCGAACCCGACAGCTTGGCCGCCCGCTCGAAATCCATCATGCCGAGCGCTTCGCCGACCTCGAAATGCTCCTTCACCCAGTTCGGCCGCGTCGGCACCTTGCCGACGATGTGTTTGACGACATTGTCGTGTTCGTCCTTGCCGACCGGCACATCGTCGAGAGGCACATTGGGCAGCACCGCCAGCGCGTCGTTCAGCGCCTTGTCGAGCTCGCGTTCGCGCGCCTCGCCATTCTGGATGAAGGTTTTGATATCGCCGACTTCGGCCTTGAGTTTTTCGGCAAGAGCGGCGTCACCCGAACGCATGGCGTTGCCGATTTCCTTCGAGGCTGCGTTGCGGCGCTCCTGCTTGGTCTGCAGCTCGGTGACGTGTTCGCGCCGCGCCTCGTCCCTGGCGATCAAATCATCGACCGTGGACTGCGCCTCTGCCGCCGACCACGAGCGCTTGGCCAGCGCCTCGACAAGGGCCTTCGGGTTGTCGCGAATCCATTTGATGTCAAGCATAGTTTGAACGCTCCTGAGCTAAGCTCCGAGGGCGTAAACCGCATCCTTGACCGATGCAAGATGAGGCTGGGCGGCGGTTGTCGTTTTCCGCCGCTGCTGACGGCTTACGAAGCAGCCGGCGCCGGAGGCTCGTCCGGTGCCTTGTCGGCCACGGCCTCCCCGGCTTCCTGCTTCTCGCGCGCCAGGCGCTCGCGCTCCTGGCTGCGCTCGATCAGCCGGGCCGACCAGATGGCGACCTCGTAGAGCAGGATGGTCGGGATGGCCAAACCGATCTGGCTCATCGGATCCGGAGGGGTCAGCACGGCCGCGACGACGAAAGCGATGACGATCGCCCACTTGCGCTTCTCGGCCAGCGCCTTGGATGACAGCATGCCGACACGCGTCATCAGACTGGTCACCACCGGTAGCTGGAACACCAGGCCGAAGGAGAAGATCAGCGTCATGATCAGGCTGAGATATTCCGACACTTTCGGCAGCAGCGAAATCTGCACCTGCTCGTCGGTGCCGGCCTGCTGCATGGCAAGGAAGAACCACATCACCATCGGCGTGAAGAAGAAATAGACCAGCGAGGCGCCCATCAGGAACAGGATGGGCGACGCGATCAGGAACGGCAGGAAGGCGTTGCGCTCGTTCTTGTAGAGGCCGGGCGCGATGAATTTGTAGATCTGCGTGGCGATCAGCGGAAAGGCGATGACCATGCCGCCGAACATGGCGAGCTTGACCTGCGTGAAGAAGAATTCCTGCGGCGCGGTGTAGATCAACTCGACCTTGTGCGGGTCGAGCCCCGCCCACTTCGTCGCCCATTTGAACGGAACGACCAGAAGGTTGAACAGCTTCTTGGCGAAGAAGAAGCACACCAGGAAGGCGACGAAGAAGCCGCCGAGCGACCAGATCAGCCGGCGGCGCAACTCGATGAGATGCTCGATCAGCGGCGCCGACGATTTTTCGATCTCGTCCTTTTCCTTGTCCGAAACGCTCACTTGGCGGCTCCCGCCGTCTTCTTGGCCGCCGGCTTCTTCGCTGGCGCAGGTTTCGGTTCGGCTTTCGTCGCGGTCTTTGCCGCAGTCGCCTTGGCAGCGGCAGGCTTTGCTGCTGTCACGGCCTTTGTCGACGCCTTGGGCGCCGGTGTAGCTTTTGCCATCACCACAGGTGCGGCTTTTGCTGTCGCCGACTTCGCGGATGTCGAGGCCTTGGGCTGCGCCTTTGCCGCCGGCGCGGTCTTGGCGGACTTCTTGGCCGTGGATGCCTTCGGCGCCGCGGCAGGTTCCGTGGATGCCGCAACCACCGATTCATCGGTCATGGCCGGGAAAATCGGCGTTGGCGGCGTGGCTCCCGCGGCGCTGACGCCAGGCATTTCCGTTGCGCCGTTCTTCAGCGGCTCGGCCGCCTGCGGTGTCGAAGCGGCGGGCGTTGCCGGATCGGCGGCGGGCTTCGGCTTCATCGCGGCGTCGACGCCGGAGCGCACATCGGCCGCGGCCTGCTCGAACGGATTGAGCTGCTTCCTGATCTCGGCCATCGGACTGAGGCCCCTGAGCTCGTCGACCGACTTCTTGACGTCGTCGAGCTCGGCTTCCTTCAGCGCTTCGTTGAACTGTTTCTGGAAGTCGGCTGCCATAGAGCGCAGCTTCGCCGTCGTGCGGCCGAAGGTGCGCAGCATATTGGGCAAATCCTTCGGACCGACGACCACGATCATGACGATCGCGATCACCAGCATTTCGGTCCAGCCGACTTCAAACATGGCACTCTGTTCCGACTAGAACTTTTTTGGCTCAGCTCTTGCTGGCTTTTTCCTTCGCGGCCGAAACGGTCTCGTCGGCACGGTGTTCGACGGTGCGCTTGTCGTCGGCAACGTCGTCGTCCGCCATGCCCTTCTTGAAGCTCTTGATGCCTTTGGCCATGTCGCCCATCAGCTCGGGAATCTTGCCGCGGCCGAACACCAGCAGCACGATCACCAGCACGATCATCCAGTGCCAAATCGAAAATGAACCCATAGCAAATCTCTCTCGAATGTTTTCCCTGGCGATGATCTATGCGTTTTCGCGTTGGGATTCAAACACAACAGCGACAGAGTTTATGAAAGGGTGACGGATGTCACGCTTTTTCGACTCGCTGGCCCGCTACCAATCGGCGCATCTACGACCTATCGGCGCGCTTGGACAGAGGCCGACAGGTCAATCTTCCGTGACGCGCGGCGTCAGCAGGCCGAGTTCCTCGAGATCGATATCGGTCAGCGGATCCTCGTCCTCGGTCAGCACATCGGGGTCGGCCGGCGGCTGCGGGATGGAGAAATTCGACGGCATGCGGCCCGAGAGCAGGCCCGCCCCCTTCAGTTCTTCCATGCCGGGAAGATCGCGGATTTCCTCGAGCGCGAAATGGTCGAGGAAGGTTTCGGTGGTGCCATAGGTGACGGGACGGCCAGGCGTCTTGCGGCGGCCGCGCATGCGCACCCATTCCGTCTCGAGCAGCGTGTCCAGCGTGCCCTTCGACGTCTCTACGCCGCGGATATCCTCGATCTCGGCGCGCGTCACCGGCTGGTGATAGGCGATGATCGCCAGCACTTCGAGCGCCGCACGCGACAGCTTGCGCTGCTGCACCGTGTCGCGGCTCATCAGGAAGGCGAGATCGCCGGCGGTGCGGAATGCCCACGCGTCGCCGACCCGCACCAGATTGACGCCGCGCCGGGCGTAGACCTGCTGCAGCTCGGCCATGGCAAGGGCGACGTTGATGCCGTCGGGCAAGCGCGCGGCAAGCTGCTTTTCGCTGACGGGTTCGGCACTGGCGAACACGATTGCCTCCGCCATACGCATGGCCTCCGCAATATGCAGGCGCTCGGCCGGGTTCTGCACCGGGTTCTCGGCCGAAGTCTGGTCGATCTCGCCTTCCAGGTCATCGTCC
This sequence comes from Mesorhizobium sp. 131-3-5, assembly GCF_016756575.1. Taxonomy (NCBI): domain Bacteria; kingdom Pseudomonadati; phylum Pseudomonadota; class Alphaproteobacteria; order Hyphomicrobiales; family Phyllobacteriaceae; genus Mesorhizobium; species Mesorhizobium sp. 131-3-5. The sequence continues at coordinate 3,905,764 of NZ_AP023254.1, read as the reverse complement.
ACCTTGAAGGGGATAACCGAAGCGTTGGCGCGTTCGCTCATGATGCCACCTCGACTGCCTTGATTGCCGGTGCGCGGTGATCGCGCAGATAGATCGGCGCGAACACCTCGTCCTGTCGCAGATCCATCTTGCGCTCGCGCACCAGTTCCAGTGTCGCCGCGAATGAGCTGGCGATCGCCGTGCGCCGCTCTTCCGGGCTGGTCATGTATTGGATGAGGAAGCTGTCTAGTGCCGTCCAGTCCCGCAGCGAGCCGATCAGCCGGGTCAGGATGTCGCGCGCGTCCTTGAGCGACCAAACGCCCCGCCTAGCGATCGTCACATTGGTGATCGCCTGCTTCTGCCGCTGCTGGGCATAGGCGGTCAGCAGATCGTAGAGCGACGCCGAATAGGCGTTGCGCTTCTCGATGATGACCATTTCGGGCATGCCGCGCGCGAACACGTCGCGGCCGAGCCGGTTGCGATTGACCAGGCGCGCCGCCGCGTCACGCATGGCTTCCAGCCGCTTCAATCGGAACTGCAGCACGGCCGCCAGTTCCTCGCCGCTCTCGCCCTCTTCGCCCGGCTGCTTGGGGATCAACAACTTCGACTTGAGGAAGGCGAGCCATGCCGCCATCACCAGATAGTCCGCCGCAAGTTCGAGCCGCAGCGCCCTCGCCGTCTCGACAAAGGCCAGATACTGCTCGACCAGTGCCAGGATCGAGATGCGCGCCAGGTCGACCTTCTGGGTGCGGGCAAGATGCAGCAGAAGATCGAGCGGGCCTTCGAAGCCGGCCACGTCGACGACCAACGACGGGTCGCCGGTGACACGTGAATCGTCATTCTCGGCCCACAGGCGGTCCATCGGTGCGGCCTTCGCGGCCTTGCTTTCCAATGTTTCCGCCACTGCCTTTGTCACTTCCCTTGGTTAGGCCACCGCATCGAAATAGGTGGCGAATTCGGCCCGTATCTCGGTTTCCTCGGCCGCGTCGCGTTTCCTTATATAGGTCAGCGCCCGCTTTGCACGCTCCAGCGACTTGCCTTCAAGCCCCGTGGTGCGCGACGCAATGCCTGCCATCTCCTCGAAAACGCCGTTGCAGTGAAGGACCAGATCGCAGCCCGCCGCAAGGATCGACGCCGCCTTTGTCGGGAAATCCCCAGAAAGTGCCTTCATCGAGGTGTCGTCGCTCATCAGGAGCCCGTCAAAGCCGATGTCGCGGCGGATGATCTCGTCGATGACCTTGCCGGATGTCGTCGCCGGGTTCTTGGGATCGATGGCGCTGTAGACCACATGCGCCGTCATCGCCATCGGCAGGTCGTTGAGCTCCCGGAACGGGGCAAAGTCATGCCGCTGCAAATCGCTGAGCGAGGCGTCGACAACAGGCAGCTCGAAATGCGTGTCGGCAAAGGCCCGTCCATGCCCCGGAATGTGTTTCATCACGGGCAGCACGCCGCCCGACATCAGGCCTTCGGCGGCGGCACGGCCGAGTTCGATGACCGCGCGCGGCTCCTTGCCATAGGCGCGCGCGCCGATGACGTCGCTGGCGCCTTCGATCGGCACGTCGAGCACCGGCAGGCAATCCGCGGTGATGCCGTAGCGCAGCAGGTCGAAGGCATGCAGGCGCGCCATCAGCCAGGCAGCGCGGGCACCGGCGTCATGATCGTCGCGCCACAGCGCGCCGAGCGCGCCGCCCGCCGGATAGTTCGGCGCCAGCGGCGGCCGCAGGCGTTGTACCCTGCCGCCTTCCTGGTCGATGAAAACCAGCGCGTCCGGGCGCCCGATACAATCGCGCATCTCGGCGACGAGATCGCGGATCTGTTCGGTCTCGCCGATGTTGCGGGCAAACAGGATGAAGGCCCATGGGCATTCATTGCGATAGAAATTGATTTCTTCGCGGGTGAGCGATTTCCCGGCACAGCCGAGGATCATGGATTTTGATTCGGTCATATCAGGAGTCTAGGGCTTCACGCGGCCAAAGGGAATCGTCTGGAAATACATGCGGTCCAACGCCGGAAATGCTTCCACATGAAAAAGCGCTGGGCGCATGAAAAAGCCGGCGCGACCTTGGGCCGCGCCGGCTTTGATGGGTTGAACGCTCCTAGCGCGAGACGAAGCAGTTGCCGCCGGCGGCCTTGTAGCTGGTGCACAAATTGATGGCATCGTTGCGTGACTGGGCCACGACGCGGACGCGGTAGAACGTGCCCTTGCCGGCTATCTCGGCCTTGACGATGTTGGCGGTGCGGCCGGCAAGCACGCTGCCATAGCGGCGCTGCAGGTCCTGGTAGGTCGACTGGGCGCTTTCCACCGTCGGCTGCGAAGCAACCTGCATCGACCACGAACCGCTACCGGTTGCCGTCGTTGCCGGGTCGATGGATGCGACCTGATCGGGCTTCACCTCGCCGACGACGTCGACGGGCTGGTCGGACGGACGCTGCGGCGCGATCGCAACCTTGGCCGGAGTGTTGGCCGACTGCGCCTTGGCCGGTTTGGCCACCGGCTTGAGGGCCGGCTCGTCGCCCGACTGGGCCGCGGCGGGCGCCACGGTGCCGGTCTGGTCTGCATCGGCGGACGGCGCGACATGCTGCGGCGCCGGATCGCTCGGCTCAGCGGCCGCCACCTGCGGCGCGGCCGGCGCCGGATCCTCGCGCGGCACCAGCGAGCCGTCCGATTTGACCACCATCGTCCTCACCTTGCGCGGTGCGACGGCGACGACATCGGTGTTGTTGCCCTTGTCGGTATCCTGCAGCACCTGCGCGATGCGATCCTCTGACTTGGGCGCGGGCGCCGCATTGTCGGCCGGAGCAAGATTGCCAGCCGGCGCAGCACTGGCGGTCGGCGCAGCATTGGCGGCCGGCGCGGCATTGGCGGTTGGCGCCGCATTGCCGTCATCGGCTCCGCCGACGGCAGCACCCTGCCCGGCAGAAAGATCGACGGCACGGTTCGGATCCTTGGCCTGCACATCCACGGGGACCTCCGTGTTGGTGACAAGCTTCTGCTGCACCGGCTCGGCCGGCTTCGCGCCCTTGACCACCGCGTCGTAGACCTTGTTGTCCTGGTTCGGCACCACGGTGCCGCCCGGATTTTCCGGCTTGACCTTGATCGGCGAATTGTCGGCCTTGACGATGACAGGCGCGTCGCTGCCGCCCTTGCCGCCGAAAGACAGCGCAAAGGCGCCAAGACCGCCTGCGACCGCCACGGCACCGACGATTGCCGCGATGAACAGGCCACGGCGGCCAGACGACCTGGCCGCTTCCCGCTCGCCGAGACCCGGAACGGACATTGCCTCGTCCAGTTCAGGATCATAGTCGAGCTCATCGACGGTGAAATCGTCCGCCTGCGAGACCGGCTGGCTGCCGGGCAGACTGTCGAGGTCGAAGCCGTCGGCGGCGTCTGCATAGCCTGTGTTCGCTGCAGCACGGGCGGGCATTTCCGCCGGCCGCGCCGCATAGGTCCGCGCTTCCGGCTGAAGGGCCGGTTTGACCCCGCCATAACCCGGTTTGACCCCGTCATAACCCGGTTTGGGTTCTTCATATGCCGGCGCCTGATAGGCCGATTTGAATCCGCCATCAAAGGATTCATCGGCATAGGCAGCGCTGCTTGCGGGCGCGGCTGGAGCTGGCGCGACCTCCACCGAATTCATTTCCGTCAGCAGGCTGGCGAACTCTGCGTCGAGATCGTCATAGCCTGATGCGGCCGGTTCATCTTCCTCGAAATGCAGTTCCGGGATGTCGAGATCGTCCGCCAGCGCCACGACGCGCTCCGGCACATCCACCGTTTCGACATCGGGCATCTCTTCTTCGTAGTGCGAGGACGGTCGCGGCTGCGGCGCGGATACGGGCGCCGCATAGGGCGCGGCCGCAACCGGCTCGGGCGCGCGATAGGGCGGCACCACAGCCGCCGCCGGGGCCATTTCAGGCGCGGTCGTCCTTGCCGTCATGGAAGCGGCCGGCTGCGCGGCGAATGCAGGCTGCTGGGGAACCGGTGTCACACGGCTCCACGAACGGGTCGGCTCGGTCGGCGCGGAGCGATCGGCCAGCCAATCGACGGAATCGGCCTGATCCTGCCGCCAAGCTGCCTCGTCGCGCGGATCGAGATTCTCGGCCAGGGCCGCGTCGAACGCATCATCGTCGAAATCGATGTCACCATGATCGGCAGCGTCCGCGCCCAGCTCGTGACCCTGAAGCTCATCGACCAGCGGATCGTCGAGATCGGCATCGGCGGCGTGAGCCGCGCTGGAGGCATGCATATCCTCGGTCGCATGTTCGTCGAGATCCCAGTCGAGATCGGCAGGCTCCTCGGCGGCCTTTGCCGGCGCGGGAACATACGACCGAACGGGAGCAGCGGCCGGCTGAGCCGCAACGGGTTGAGCGGCGACGGGCTCGGGCTCCTTGACCGACGGCAGCGTGCGCGCCGTCATGGCGCCCAGAAGCGCGTTCAACTCGTCTTCGAGGCTACGTTCGTCCGCCACGGGGGCCGGTGCCGGCTCAGCCATGATGGCTGCCGGAGTTGCCGGAGCTACCGGCTGGACCGCGGCAGCGGCAACCTCGGCGACCGGCTCTTCGGCAGGCTCGGCAAACGCGTTGTCCATGTTCCGATCGAAATCATCTTCCGAAACGGCTTCGGAGCCCGAGAACTCGTCCCTCGCATCCAAGGCATAAGAGGGCACTTCGTGCGCTTCCGCCGCGTCAAAGGCCACGGGCTCGTCCGCCTGGACGTCAAAATCCGTGTCGACATCCGCCATGGCGTCGTCGAAATGCCCCTCGAAATCCTCGTCGGCAATCGCCGGAGCTTCATTCGCGACGGCCAGCACCGGCTCCGGATAGTCGACCGCGGCCGCAGCCGCATGGGGCTGATCCGCCGAATGGTCGTCAAGCATCAGCTCGTCTTCGAGCGAAATCGCCACCGCGTCGTCGAATTCGTGCGCGCCGGCCGGCTCGACAGCCACCGGCATTTCCGCAACCGCATGCTGGGGCTCGACGGCTTCGTCCTCGATCTCAGCGGCATGGTCCTCGACGTGGAAATCCTGGTCAAGCGACGCGGCAAGCTCGTCTTCCATCGGCAGGTCGTCCTCGAAGGGCGAAACGTCTTCGAGCGAACTGGCAACGGCATTGTCGAAATCGGCGTCGAAGGCAGGCTCGACGGACGGCGCGGCTTCGGCATCGCCGGGGTGGGCATGGCTGGCGACGGGCCCATGCTCGTCGGCACCCGTGAGGTCCAGATGGAAATCGTCGTCGAGCGACAGCGCAAGTTCGTCGTCGGCCGCGTGTGTGGGGGCCGGCTCATGAGCCTCGACAGCCGGAGCGGCGACGCTGTCGCCAGCGTCGAACTCGCCCATCAATTCCTTTTCGAGGTCGATGTCGAAATCGTCCTCTTGCACGGGCTGACTGGTGGCAGCGGCCTGCGGCTCGACCCGCGCCTGCTGCTTGACTGGCTGGCGTGGGTCGAATCCCATGATCCTGGTCAGTTCCGCGAACGGATCATCGTCAGCGATGTCGTTGTTGTCGGCTACTCTCAGCTGGGTTCTGTCTGCCATTATTGTTCCCGAACTCGCACTCATTCGGACGCCATGGACGTCGCGCAGGGTTGGCCCTTACCAGCGCAATGTGGGCAAAAGGTGACAGGTTTTTTAGTCAAACCTAACGCATTTCGGTGGGCGCAGCGGCTCCGATCAACGTCAGGCCGGACGTCAGAACGTCCGAAACAGCCTGCACCAGCCCTAGTCTGGCATGCGTCAATTGTCGGTCGTTAACCTTAACAAAACGTAAGTCCGGATTATCCGTACCCCGGTTCCAGTGTCCGTGGAAACTAGAAGCCAGATCATAAAGGTAAAATGCCAGCCTATGCGGCTCCAGCGCAAGAGCCGCGGATTCGATCAGGCGTGGATATTCGGCGAGCTTGCGGATCAGGCCGATCTCGCCCTCGTCGGTCAGCGAAGCCGCCGCGGCAGCCAGGCTTTTGCGATCGAAATTCGCCTCGCCCAGTTGCTCGCTTGCCTGCCGGAACACCGAATGGCAGCGCGCCGAAGCGTACTGCACGTAAAACACCGGATTGTCCTTGGACTGTTCGGTGACTTTGGCGAAATCGAAATCCAGCGGCGCGTCATTCTTGCGGAACAGCATCATGAACCGCACCGCGTCACGGCCCACCTCTTCAATGACTTCCCGCGCCGTGACGAAATTCCCAGCCCTTTTTCCCATTCGCACCGGCTCGCCGTCGCGAAACAGCTTGACCAGATTGCAAAGCAGGACCGTGAGTTTCACCTTGTCGCCGGTAATCGCCCGCGCCAAGGCCTCCAGCCGCTTGACGTAGCCGCCATGGTCGGCGCCAAGCACGTAGATCAGGTCGACGAAGCCGCGATCGACCTTGTCCTTCAGATACGCCACGTCGGCGGCGAAATAGGTGAACGACCCGTCCGACTTGACCAGCGCCCGGTCCATGTCGTCGCCGACCGCCGTCGAGCGGAACAGCGTCTGCTCGCGATCTTCCCAATCGTCCGGCTTCTCGCCTTTGGGCGGCGGCAGCTTGCCCTTGTAGATATGTCCCTTCAGCGTCAGGTCGTTGATCGCCGAACGGATCTTCCTGGCATTGTCAGCGTGCAGCGTGCGTTCGGAGAAGAACACGTCGTGATGCACGTTGAGCAGCGCCAGGTCATCGCGGATCATCGCCATCATCGCGTCGATCGCGCGGTCCTTGACGATGGCGAGCGCCTCATCCTCCGGCATCTGGAGCAGGCCGCGGCCGAACTCTCTCGCCAGCGCCTGGCCGAGAGGAACCAGATAATCGCCGGGATAAAGGCCGGGCGGAATCTCGCCGATGTCGTCGCCGAGCGCCTCACGGTACCGCAGGATGACCGACCGGCCGAGCACGTCGATCTGTCCGCCGGCATCGTTGATGACATATTCCTTGGTCACGTCGTAACCGGCGAACGCCATCAGATTGGCCAGCGCATCGCCGACAACCGCGCCCCGGCAATGGCCGACATGCATCGGCCCAGTCGGGTTGGCCGAGACATATTCGACATTGGTTTTCCGGCCGGCGCCGATCGTCGAGCGGCCGTAATTGCGCCCCTCGCCCAGAAGCGCCGACAGATGCGCCTGCCAGAAGCCGTCCTTGAGCCGCAGATTGACAAAGCCGGGGCCGGCAACCTCGGCGGCGGCGACATCCTTGTCATCGCGCAACGCCAACGCCAGCCTTTCAGCCAGAGCGCGCGGGTTCTGGCCGGTGGGCTTGGCCAGCACCATCGCCGCATTGGTCGCGAGATCGCCATGGCTGGCGTCGCGCGGCGGTTCGACGGCAATGCGCGACAGGTCGGGCGAAACGCCGTCCTTGTCTTTCAGATCCAGCGCTTCGACAGCCTTTGTGACTCGCGCGGTGAAATCGGCGAAGATGTTCATGGGTACTGCTCTGGCGGTTTTAGGCGAATCCGGCTCGCTGGCCGGCAAAATCGCGCTCGCCCTAGCTCAAATCCGGGGTGCGGTCAAACAAACGCCTGTGTTCCTTGAGCGCATAGGTGTCGGTCATCCCTGCCAGGAAATCGGCGACGCTGCGCGCCTTGATGCGATCCTCGGCCCGGTCCAGCCCCTCGCGCCAGCCGTCCGGCATGGCGCGCGGGTCGGCGAAATAGACGTCGAACAGATCCCTGACGATCTGCTCGGCACCGGCGCGCACCCGCATCACCTCCTCGTGCCGGTAGAGGTGCTTGTAGAGAAACGCCTTCAGTTCCTTCTCGGCCGCGGCCATCCCAGCGGAAAAGCTCACCATCGTCTCGCCCGCCGCCCTCACCGCGTCGGCGCTGCGCGGCCCGACGCGTTCCAGATTTGCCGTCGCGGCAACGATGACATCCTCGACCATGGCGGTGATCTGCCGCCGCATCAGTTCGTGACCGGTGCGCACGTCATCGAGCCTGGGATAGCGTTGGCGCACGCCCTCGAGGATTTTCCCGGGCAGCGAGACGGTTTTCAGCATGTCCAGCGTCAGCAGCCCTGCCCGCAGCCCGTCATCGATGTCATGCGTGTTGTAGGCGATGTCGTCGGCGATCGCCGCGCACTGCGCCTCGATGCCGGCGAACCGGTCGAGTTCGAGATCCTGCAACTGCGAATAATCGCGGATCGCTTGCGGCACCGGCCCTTTCAGGCTTTTGCCAGTGCTGTCCATCAGCGGGCCATTGTGCTTGACTAGGCCCTCCAGCGTCTCCCAGGTCAGGTTCAGCCCGTCGAATTCGGCGTAGCGCGCCTCCAGCCTCGTCACGATGCGCAGCGACTGGGCGTTGTGATCAAAACCGCCCCAGGCCGCCATCTTGTCGTTCAGCGCGTCCTCGCCCGTATGACCGAAGGGCGTGTGGCCGAAATCATGCACCAGCGCCACCGCCTCGGCGAGATCCTCGTCGCCGCGCAGTGCCCGCGCCAGCGCACGCGCGATCTGCGCCACTTCGATCGAATGGGTCAGCCTTGTGCGGTAATGGTCGCCTTCATGGGCGATGAAGACTTGCGTCTTGTGCTTGAGCCGCCGGAACGCCGTGGAGTGGATGATGCGGTCGCGGTCGCGCTGGAACGGCGTGCGGGTCGGGCTCTCGACCTCGTCGAACAGCCGTCCGCGCGACTTCGCCGGATCTGTGGCATAGGCCGCGCGCGGCCGATAACCGAACCCGATGTCGCCCAACTCATTGGTCATGGCTGATGCTGCCGCAGTTGACTTGGCCCCTCGCGCTTCATACCTATCATGTGAAACCGAAAGCAAGGTGACGCCCATGGGCGCTGATGCCAAGACCGCGATGAAAGTCGACATGACCGAGGCCGCCGCCAGGCGGATCGCCAAGATTGTCTCTGGCGAGGCCGGCAAGACGGCGCTGCGCGTTTCCGTCGAAGGCGGCGGCTGCTCCGGATTTTCCTACAAATTCGATCTGGTCGACACGCGCAACGACGACGACGTCGCCATCGAGAAGGACGGCGCGACCGTGCTGATCGACGATTTGTCGCTGGTCTATATGGGCGGCTCGGTGATCGATTTCGTCGACGATCTGATGGGCCAGTCCTTCCAGATCCGCAATCCGAACGCCGTCGCCTCCTGCGGCTGCGGCACGAGCTTCTCCGTCTAACGGCATGCCTGCCATCGGCGCGGTCCGTCAGGTCGCGCTGTCGGCTGGACGCGATCTTGATTCGACGCTGGCCTTCTGGCGTGACGTGCTCGGCATGGGCGTTCATGCCCGCTATGATCCGCCGGGCATTGCCTTCATCATGGCCGGCAATGTGAGGCTGCTGTTCACCGACGGCGTTCCGGCCGGCATAGTCTATCTCGACATTAGGGGCCTCGAAGCCTTCCACGCCAAGGCGAAAGCCGCGGGCGTCCCCTTCACCGCGCCACCGGCGCTCGTGCATCGCGATACCGAAGGCACCTTCGGACCGCCGGGGGAAAGCGAGTGGATGGCCTTCCTAAAGGACCCGGCAGGCAATACGATCGGCCTGGTCGAACGCCACCCGTCGCAGGAAGAATAAGGCCGCCATGAAAATCGTCACCTGGAACATCAACGGCGTTCGCGCCCGCATCGGCAATCTCACTCATTGGCTGACCGAGAGCGCGCCCGACATCGTCTGCCTGCAGGAGATCAAGACGGTCGACGAGCAGTTCCCGCGCGCCGAGATCGAGGCGCTTGGCTACAATGTCGAAACCCATGGCCAGAAAGGTTTCAACGGCGTGGCGCTGCTATCGAAACTGCGCTTTGACGAGGTCACCAGAGGCCTGCCGGGCGACGAGGCCGACGAACAGGCGCGCTTCATCGAAGGTGTGTTCTCGACCGACAAGGGCGCGTTGCGCGTCGCCTCGCTCTATCTGCCGAACGGCAATCCGATCGATGACGACAAAAAATTCCCCTACAAGCTGAACTGGATGGAGCGGCTGGAGCGCTGGGCCGAAGAGCGGCTGAGGCTGGAAGAGGCGCTTGTGCTGGCCGGCGACTACAACGTCATTCCCGAGCCGATCGACGCACGCTTTCCGGAGAACTGGCTGGGCGACGCGCTGTTCCAGCCGCAGACGCGGCAGGCCTTCCGCCGGCTGCTCAATCTCGGTTTCACCGAAGCGGTGCGCGCGGTCACCGATGCACCCGACACCTACACCTTCTGGGACTATCAGGCCGGCGCCTGGCAGAAGAACAACGGCATCCGCATCGACCATCTGCTGCTGTCGCCGGAAGCCGCCAACCGCTTCTCGTCGGCCGCGATCGAAAAGCATGTGCGCGCCTGGGAAAAACCGTCCGATCACGTGCCGGTGGCGATCGATCTCGCCCTGCAGCCGGCCTGACCGGGGTCCTTCTGCCGTCGATTTGTCTGGACGTTGTATCGCCACAAATCGGGCGCATGATGGACAATCATCATGGCGGCTGGGGTTCCCATGACCATTCGATTTGTTGCTTGTCCGATCGGCTTGGCATTTGCCACGGCCGCCATGGTGCCTGCTTTCGCCGCCCCGGAATGTCTTGCCAATGGAAAGTCCTATCCGGTCGGCCAGGTCGCCTGCCTGACGGTTGCCGACCAGAGCCATCTGGCGCGCTGCGAGATGGTGCTCAACAACACATCCTGGACGAAGATCGGCGACAGCTGCCCCGGAAACACGATGGCGCCGCACCTGCACGTAACGCCGATCTCGACGCCCGCGCCCAGCATGGTGCCGACGGAGCCAACCGAGAATTGATTTTCTGACTGACTGATCTCCCCCTGTTGGAGGAGAACGGCAGACGACCTTATTGGTCTGCGTTGGTGGTGCCCTTGGTCAGGATGTCATCGGCCAGCGAAATCGCCGTGCGCCGGTCGGCCTCGCCGGCGGCAGCAAAAGCCTCTTCCTGCATGCCACGGATCCAGGGCTGATCGGCAGGGGACGCGCGCTCGAGTGCGGCGGTCATCATCGCCAGGCCGCGAACGATCTTGCCGCTCTGGAACAAGAGATGGCCAAGCGTCGCCTGCGCGCCGGCATGGCCCTTTTCGGCGGCGAGCTGGAACCAGCGCCCGGCCTGCTTGACGCTGGCCTTCACGCCGCCCTCGCCCTTCAGGAACATCTGCCCCATCTCGAACTGGGCGTTCGGGTTGCGGTAGTTGGCGGCGGCGCGCATGTAATATTCCTGTGCCGCCACCTCGTTCTCGGTGACCGGGCTGCCCGGAATGCCCTTGCGCAGATAATCGCCGAGCGCCACCAGCGCGTCGGAGACGTAGCTCTCTTCCGGCGAACCGGGCTCGACATCCTGGTCGACGATCTCGGAGAAGAACTTGAACGCCTCATAGTCGTCGCGCGCCACGCCGTCGCCCTCTGCATACATGCGGGCAAGTTTCCAGGTGGCGCCGATCTGGCCGTTTTCGGCGGCGTATTTATAGGCTTCGGCGGCCTGTTCCTTGTGGCCGTTCTTGTAGGCGGAGAAGCCGAACTGGAACACCGCCCAGGGGCTGGACTGCGGCTTCACGCCGGTCTTGTCGTCGAACACCTTGTCGTCAAAGGCCACAGCCTGGCCCACGGCGCCAAAGATCGCCGCAGCGACCAGTGCCGGAAGGACAGATGACCTCAACAACTCAGATATCCGCATAGCAGTGTGTTTCTTTCGCACCGCCCGGATGGGTGACCGCGCCATCTCTGGCCGACCCGACCGTCTGTGCGTATTTCCATATCGCGCCCGACTGGTAGTCAGTCGTGCGTGCCTTCCATGTCTTGGCCCGCGCCGCCAGTTCGCTATCCGACAGCGCCACTTCGATCGTGCCGTTCACGGCGTCGATCGAAATCACGTCACCATCCCGGATCAGGCCGATCGGGCCGCCCACCGCCGCTTCCGGTCCGACATGACCGATGCAGAAGCCGCGCGTCGCGCCCGAGAAGCGGCCGTCGGTGATCAGCGCCACCTTGCCGCCCATGCCCTGGCCGTAGAGCGCTGCCGTCGTCGACAGCATCTCGCGCATGCCGGGACCGCCGCGCGGCCCTTCGTAGCGAATGACCAGAACCTCGCCTTCCCTGTAGTTGCGATGCGTCACCGCCTCGAAACATTCCTCTTCCGAATCGAAGCAGCGCGCCGGGCCGGAGAATTTCAACTCCGCCATGCCCGCGACCTTCACGATCGCGCCTTCGGGGGCAAGGTTTCCCTTCAAGCCCACGACGCCGCCGGTTTGGGTAATTGGTCTGTTGGCCGGGCGGACCACATCCTGGTGTTCATTCCAGGCAACGTGCTCCATGTTTTCGGCCAAAGTGCGGCCAGTGACCGTCAGGCAATCGCCGTGCAGATAGCCGTGGTCGAGCAACGTCTTCATCAACAGCGGAATGCCGCCGGCCTCGAACATGTCCTTGGCGACATATTTGCCGCCAGGCTTGAGGTCGGCAATGTAGGGCGTCTTCTCGAAAATCTTCGCGACATCGAAGAGATCGAATTTGATGCCTGCCTCATGTGCGATCGCCGGCAGATGCAGGGCAGCATTGGTCGAGCCGCCGGTGGCGGAAACCACGGTCGCCGCGTTCTCCAGCGCCTTCAGCGTGACGATGTCGCGCGGCCGGATGTTTTTGGCAATCAGCTCCATGATCTTTTCGCCGGAGGCGAAATTGAAGCGGTCGCGCATTTCGTAAGGCGCCGGCGCGCCGCAGGAATATGGCAGCGCCAGGCCGATCGCCTCGGCGACGGTCGCCATGGTGTTGGCGGTGAACTGGGCGCCGCAGGAACCGGCCGACGGACAGGCGGCCTGCTCGATCTCGAGCAGTTCGGCATCGCCGATCGTGCCGACCGAATGCTGGCCGACCGCCTCGAACACATCCTGCACGGTGATCTGGCGGCCGCGATAGCTGCCGGGCAGGATCGAACCGCCATAGATGAAGATCGACGGCACGTTGAGCCGCACCATGGCCATCATCATGCCGGGCAGCGACTTGTCGCAGCCGGCGAGGCCGACCAGCGCATCGTAGCAATGGCCGCGCATGGTGAGTTCGACCGAATCGGCGATGACCTCGCGCGACACCAGCGACGACTTCATGCCCTGGTGGCCCATGGCAATGCCGTCGGTGACGGTGATGGTGCAGAATTCGCGCGGCGTTCCATTGGCGGCGGCGACGCCCTTCTTGACCACTTGCGCCTGGCGCATCAACGAGATGTTGCAGGGGGCGGCTTCGTTCCAGCAGGAGGCAACGCCGACCAGCGGCTGCGCGATCTCGGCGGCGGAAAGCCCCATGGCATAGAGATAGGACCGGTGCGGCGCACGCGCCGGACCGACAGTCACATAGCGGCTAGGGAGCTTAGCCTTTGAAATGACCTTGGCGTCCATTCTCATCCTTGCCGCGGGCGGTGCGGCCTGCCCCATCGCCGAGCCTTTTGGCGCGTGTCCCGAGACAAGTTCGAGGTGCGCCGGGTTTATGGCGGGAAATAGGCAATCTCCCCGGCCTGACTTCTAGCGCAGGGGTTGTTCAGAAAGTGTTGCCAAAACGTCACAATCGCACGAGGCGGTCCCGGTGCGGCTTATATGCAACGCAGCTTGGATACCGGAATCACCGACGATGCCGGCCCAGACGAAAAAGGCCGGGCAATGCCCGGCCTTTTAAAAGGATTTTCAATATCTTAGAACTTGATCTTGAGACCCCCGGAAATCGCCGTGACCAGATCGTTGCCGAAGTCATAGCTGACGTCGGTGCCGGCCGGATAACCGTTCTCATCCGTGAGCACCCCGGAATGGCCGCTGGTCAGCACACCTATCGCGCCTGCCAGGCGAAGTTCGATGTTCGGTCGCGGCGTGTAGGCCACCCCGCCGCCCAACGTCCAGGTATCGCTCTGATCACCGTAACCATGCGACGTACCCCGGTCCCATGAAATCTGCACGGCGCCGCTCCATTGCTCATTGAACTGATGACCAATGCCGCCGGTGACCGTCCAGCCATCACGGTACATCAAGTCGAGCGAGGTTAGCCTGACAGGGCTGGGGGAAACTGACGTACAGGGTGCGATACCTTTGCTTGCCGTTGAGCAGATCGGAATACTTTGCAGCACGCTCCAATTGACCCACTTGATCGAACCGAAAGCGAGCCAGCCAGGAGCGATGCCTGATTGAAGCTTTAATTCCACGGAATCCGGCATCTTCGCCGAACCGTAAATGTCTGTCACAGCCGAAGAACCAGGAGGCAGGAAAGCCGCGATCGGAGCCAAGGATGTGGTATCGAGCGTGCCCGAAATGTTGTCGAGTTTGACCTGCGAATTGTAAACGAGACTGGCACGCAAAGCGATGTCGGGAATTTCGTAGGCGATACCGGCTCGCCATCCCCAGCCGTCTGCCTTCAGATCGACACGACCGACGAAATTGGCGGGGACAGGGAAGACGCCTGACAGGTCAGGAACACCGCCAATATAGCTTGTCTTGAAGCCGTAGACTTCTTGATAGAACGCGCCGCCGATGAAGCGAAGCTGGCCCTTGCCGACATCCATCTTGTAAGAGCAGGTGCCAGCGTAATTGTTGCTCTTGATGTTGGTTTCGATGTTGGAATACGAGCCGTTCCAAATACCCGGGCTCGAACTCGCCCCCCATGGCTGCGAGTAATCAAGCAGGCAGTCCACGCCGTGGCCGAGTGACGCCTTTACGCCAAAGTAAGGCACCCAATAGTCGTCCGTGTTGCGCGTCGAGCTATTGCCGCTAAGCGGGGCCGGGTTTCCCGACGTGTCGACCGCGTTCTTTAGTTTGCGGTGTGGTGAAACATAGGTCGCGTCAGTGTTCACGGTAAACGGCGCCGGATCGAACAGCAGATCGATGTCGTAGCCACCTCGTTCAATGCCGCCGGCATGCGCCCCGTTTATCGTGGTGCCGACCAAAGCAAGCGAAAAGCACCCCGCCCCCAGCAGTGCTTTCAGACGCAGATTGTACATGAATCGCCTCCCCGAATTCGAGCACGACCCAAGCAAAACCACTTGCACGGCTAACACAACAACGATTTCAAGAGGCGTACACGTACGTATTCAGCGATTGCGTTCTGCGTCGCGGTGTCGGGCGACATGAACCAAGTAAAATTGCCGATTTTCGAGTGCATCCCCATAAAAATCCGGAGAAAATCAGCCAAAACCGCGCAAAAAGGTGTCCTGAAGGCCAATCTGGGCGCTGTAGCATTATGGCAACATCGTGCCAAAAAAGCTTCCGTTTACGTCAAGATCACCTTAGTTAAGCAACTGCTTTTGGAGCGACGGCGCATCCATGGGAGTCGGAGGCCGAAAAGAAAAGGCCGGGCAATGCCCGGCCTTTTGCTCAACAGATCAAAGGCGTTACCACTTGATGCTGTAACCAGCCGAGAGTGCATAGCCCCAATCACCGTCCACGGAACGGTTGAAGCCATTTCGGGGGTCGGGGCTGCCAGGAACATAACTGTTGTTGTATTGGGTCTCGGAAACGGAGGCCAGATAGACTGCCGCTACACCCAGGCGCAATTCGCCACCCAACTTGTCCTTCATCGAAACACCCGTGCCGATCGTATAGCTGTCGCCAGTCAGGTCCCAACCAGTGCTAACGCCGCGGTCATAGGATGCAAAAACAGTCCCTGAGATCTGATCGTTGAACTTATGACCGATGCCGCCGGTGACCGTCCAACCGTCACGCCAGAAATACAGATTGCCGCTGTTCAACGCCAACGCCGGCACGTTCAGCATCAGCGTTTCCGTAACAGACCAATCCGTCCACTTCACGCTACCGTAGGCGAGCCAGCCCGGAGCGATACCAGTTTGCGCCTTGAATTCGACTGATTGGGGAAAGTTGGCTTCCCCCGTTGCTCCGCCGGGAAGAGCCCCTCCCAGAAAGCTTGCCGTACCGGAGGCATTGATGTCGACGCCAGAGCGGTACATCAATTGGGTGCGGAGCGCGATTTCCGGAATTTCATAAGCAATGCCGGCACGCCAACCGATATTGCTGTCATGCAGGCTGACGCCAAGGACGGGTATGCTTGTCCCCAAAGGAGCACCGGCAACGAGCCGGTAGTCGGTGACTTCGTTGTAGACGCCACCAATAAGCCAGATACGGCCTTTGCTGAGATCGAACTTCAACCCGCAAGTCGCACCATATTCATACATGGTGAAGTCTTCATTCAGCTTGCCGAGCGTGCCGCTCGAACGCGACCACGTCGCGTTACCGCCATATGATTGCGTGAGAGTGCCGGCACAGGAGAGACTGTCTGACAGCTTGAACTTAACGGCGGCCGATGGAATGGCGTAACTGTCCGCGTAGTTCTCCCCGACCAGATAGGGATTCATCGGGTTCACCGAATATTTCCGGGTCGGCGCGACATAGGTCACGCTGGTGCGCATATTGAAATTGCCGTCTTCAAAAAGAATATCGGTATCGGCGGTGCCGCGCGAAAAACCGCCAGCGTGCGCCGAGCCCATCAAAGTCAGCGAAAAGCACCCTGCCCCCAGCAGTGCTTTCAGACGCAAATTGTTCATGGATGTCCTCCCCGAATAACTAGTGCGTCAAGCTAGAGCCAATTCAGGTTAACGGTGCAATAACGAATTCGCGGGGCGTACATGTACATGCTCGCCAAAGGCATTTTCGACAAAATGCAGTTAGGTATCGCAAGGCCGAAAAACGGTCCTGCGCGTGCTTATCCGACCGAAAAATGAGGAAGATTCGTTTCAAAAGGCTCAAAAATAGCCATTTTCAGGGGCTTTCGGCCCCATTGTTACATTATGGCAACAATGGGGCTAAAACTTCCGTTTACGTCAAAATTAACGCAACGGAATGCCTACTTTCGAGGCAAAAGGATTGTCATTTTAGAGATGACTAAGGTCCAGCGAATCTATCCTCAACCGGCATCGCGAACCCTGGTCAACGCCACCGAGAGCTTGTCCTGCGCGTCGCGATATTCGGCGAGCTTTTCGCGCTCGGCGTCGACGATCTCGGCCGGGGCGCTGGCGACGAATCTTTCATTCGACAGCTTCTTGTGCAGGCGCGCGATCTCCTCGGTCACCTTGGCCAGTTCCTTCTGCAGCCGGGCAGCCTCGGCGGAGAGATCGATCAGGCTGCCGAGCGGCAGGCAGATTGTCGCCTCGTTGAGGACGATCTGCGCCGCGCCCTTGGGAGCCGTGTCGGCCAACGAGATGTCGCCGACGCGGGCCAGCCGCTTGATCGCCGAGTCCTCGCGAACCAGCCGCTCGCGCGTCACATCATTGGCGCCGACCACGACCAGCGGCGCGATCGCCGCCGGCGGCACGTTCATCTCGGAACGCACCGAGCGGATGCCGGAGACCAGGTCGACCAGCCAGTTGATGTCGGCGGCGGCATCCGCGTCCTCGAAGTCGGGCGACGGCCAGGCGGCGTGACACAACAGCGAATCGCGCTCCTTGCCCTCGCCCGCCGTCTGCGCCCACAGCTCTTCCGTCATGAACGGCATCATCGGATGCAGGAGCTTGTAGATTTCGTCGAGCACGAAGGCGACGCAGGCGCGGCTCTCGGCCTTGGCCGCCTCGTCCGTGCCCATGAACACCGGCTTCAAGAGTTCCAGATACCAGTCGCAGAACAGGTTCCAGACGAAGCGGTAGGCAGATCCTGCCGCTTCGTTGAAGCGGTATGAAGTGATGCCGTCGGTGATCTCGCGCGCGGCCCGCGTCAACTCGGTCAGGATCCAGCGGTTGACCGCAAGCTTGGCATCATTCAGCCAGAAATCGTCGTTGCGCGCGACTTCGTTCATCTCGGCGAAGCGCGTCGCGTTCCACAGCTTGGTGCCGAAATTGCGGTAGCCGGCGATGCGCGCCGGGTCGAGCTTCACGTCGCGCCCTTGTGCCGCCATCACGGTCAAGGTGAAGCGCAACGCATCGGCGCCATATTCATCGATGAGGTCGAGCGGATCGATGACGTTGCCTTTCGACTTCGACATCTTGGCACCGTTCTTGTCGCGCACCAACGCGTGAACATAGACGGTGTGGAACGGCTCCTCGTCCATGAAATGCAAGCCCATCATCATCATGCGGGCAACCCAGAAGAAGATGATGTCGAAGCCGGTCACCAGCACGTCGGTCTGGTAATAGGTCTTCAGCTCCGGCGTCTGGTCCGGCCAGCCCAAAGTCGAGAATGGCCACAGCGCCGAGGAGAACCAGGTGTCGAGCACATCCTCGTCGCGGTTCAGGATCTCGCCCGGCTGGAAGTTTTCCAGCTTGTCCTCGACCCAGGCCTTCCACGGGCCTTCGAGCGCCAGGTAATATTCGATCGCCGCGCTCAGCGCCTCTTCCTCGGTCTTCTCGACGAAGACGCGCCCATCCGGCCCGTACCAGGCCGGAATCTGATGGCCCCACCACAGCTGGCGCGAGATGCACCAGGGCTGGATGTTCTCCATCCAGTCGAAATAGGTCTTTTCCCAATTCTTCGGCACGAAGTTGGTACGGCCTTCGCGCGCGGAGGCGATCGCCGGCTTGGCCAGTTCCGCCGCGTTGGCGTACCACTGCTCGGTCAGGAACGGCTCGATCGGCACGCCGCCGCGGTCGCCATGCGGCACGGCATGGCGATGTGGCTCGACCTTTTCCAGGAAGCCGCCTTCTTCCATCAGATCAACGATCTTCTTGCGCGCGACGAAACGGTCGAGCCCGTCAAGCTCGTCCCAGACGGCCTGGCGCTCCGGCGTCGCATCGAGACCGGCGAGGAAGTCTTCATTGTCCTTCAACTTGATGGCGGCTTCGATGGTCAGGATGTTGATCGCCGGCAGCTTGTGGCGCTTGCCGACCTCGAAGTCGTTGAAATCATGCGCCGGCGTGATCTTGACCGCGCCCGAGCCCTTTTCGGGGTCTGAATACTCGTCCGCGACCACTGGGATTTTTCTGCCGACGATCGGCAGCACGACGTTCTTGCCGACCAGATGCCGGTACCGCTCGTCATCCGGATGCACCGCCACCGCCGTATCGCCCAGCATCGTTTCCGGGCGCGTGGTCGCGACCGTGATGAAGGTTTTCGGATTTTCCGGATCGAAGGTCTCGCCCTCCAAGGGATAGCGGAAGTGCCAGAGATTGCCGTTGACCTCGTGCTGCTCGACCTCGAGGTCGGAGATCGCGGTTAAAAGTCTCGGGTCCCAGTTCACAAGGCGCTTGTCCTTGTAGATCAGCCCTTCCTTGTAGAGGGTGACGAAGACTTCGAGCACGGCCTTGGACAGGCCTTCATCCATGGTGAAGCGCTCGCGCGACCAGTCGGCCGAGGCGCCGAGCCGCTTTAGCTGGTTGAAGATGGTGCCGCCGGATTCGGCCTTCCACTCCCACACTTTCTCGATGAACTGCTCGCGCGTCAGGTCGCGGCGGTGAATCTGCTTCTCCATCAGCTGCCGCTCGACCACCATCTGCGTGGCGATGCCGGCATGGTCCATGCCCGGCTGCCACAACACGTTCTTGCCGCGCATGCGCTCGAAGCGCACCAGAATGTCCTGCAGCGTGTTGTTGAGCGCATGGCCCATATGCAGCGAGCCGGTGACGTTGGGCGGCGGAATGACGATGGTGAAGGCTTCGGCCCCCTCTTCCGCCCCGGCGCCGGCGCGGAAGGCGTCCGCCTCTTCCCACACTTTGGCGATCTTCGGCTCGACGGTCTTTGCGTCGTAGGTCTTTTCAAGCATGGGGAAACGGTCCGCGCTGTCGGGATTTTGCTGGTTCGGTGTAAATCGGAAGGTCTTGGCCAAGTCAACCGCAAGGGCCGCCTCGGTTCACCAGAAGCAAATAGTCGCTCCCGCCCACATTTCAACGGAGGGTCGTGGCGCTCGGCACTCGCAGCTTGACCACCGGGCGTCGTAGCCATACCGTGCGGACGCTGCAGTAGGGCGCATCGGCTTCCGGCCGGAGGGGCATTGCCCGCCTACGCCACCTCAACCCCGCAATGCGCCCATGCCGACCCTCGAACACCACAAGAAACAGGCCAAGCTCTATCTCAAATGGCACCGCGAGCGGTACTATCCCGTCGCCGCTGTGATTGGATGGCTCTTGCCGCGTTTTCACGATCTCAGCGACAGCCAGATCCTCGATCACGGCTTCAAGCTTGCCGATGCCCAGGAACTCGTCGCCAGAAAGTCAGGTTTCGAGAGCTGGCAGGCGCTGAAGGAAGGCCTTCAAACCGTGACCGATCATGCAGCAACAGACGCCGCGAAACCGCATCTCGCCTTTGCCGAGCCACAGCTGTTTGTCAGCGACATCGTAGCGGCCTGTAATTTCTATCGGCAAAAGCTCGGCTTCGAGACGCGCTTCACCTATGGCGAGCCGCCCTTCTACGCCCAAATCATCCGCGATGGCGCACGGCTCAACCTGCGCCATGTCGACAAGCCTCCACTCGCCGCCAATTCGACCGATGACCTACTGGCGGCGACGATCGTCGTCGACAACATCAAGGCCCTGTTTCTGGAGTGTCAGGCGGCCACGGCCCCGTTTCACCAGACATTGCGGACCGAACCCTGGGGCGCTCGCACGTTCATCGTCAAGGACCTCGACGGCAACCTCATCTGCTTCGCGACCAGCGCGGGCTGACCTCATCGACAAAAACGCCGCCTCACGGGCGGCGTTTCGAGAGTGATCGTTGGAGGAGATTACTGCGCGCCGCGCGCCACGCGCTCGATCTCCTCGCGCACCAGGCGCTCGACCAGCGTCGGCAGATTGTTGTCCAACCAGTCCTGCAGCATCGGCCGCAGCATCTCCTCGGCCATCTCGTCGAATGTCTTCTTGCTGCGGCTGGCAAAGGCATCGGACAACTCGCCGAAGGCCGCCGCGACCTGCCGGCCCGTGTGTTCGGAGAGGATTGCCGGGCGCGCCGCGGGCGCCTCATTTGCCCCCGCGCGCGCCTGGGCGTCGTCTGCCGGAGCCTCGTTTGAAGACGGCCGTTCGAACGCAGCCTCCACCACCGGTTCACTCGCCGGCGCTTCGGGCTGGGCGACCGGCTTGCGGATGCCCGGTATCGCTTTCGCCTGCTCTCCGACCGCCGCGATCTCGCGCCGCCAATCGGCAACGATGGCATCGCTTGTCGCGCTGGCCTGCGGGGCGGCCGGCGCTTCGGTCGCTGTGACGGGCGGCGGCTCCGCGGCGATCCTGGCGCTGACCTCGGCAAGCGTCATCGACGGCTTGAGCGGCACGGGATCGGCGCGCGTCTGCGATTCCATGCGCGCAATCACCGGCTCGGGCGATGGCGCCTGGACTTCCGCGAGCGCGACCGGCTTCCTGGTTTCGGGGGCAGCATGCAACTCGGCGCGAAAAGCATCGACATCGGCGGCGGGAGCCTCGCCCGGCGACGGCTCAAGATCCTGCCGCAGCTCTTCGGTCTCGCCCGGCTGCTTGCGACCGTTGTCGCTGTCCTCGATGATCCTCCTGATGGAAGCCAGTATCTCTTCCATGGAAGGTTCGCGCTGTGCGCTGCTTGCCGTTGCCATCGTCACATCCGCCGCCCTTGTGACCTGTTAGTCTTCCGCTCCGGCAGAAGCCGGATTCGAATCATGGCGACAGCGTAACCGACGGATCGCTGCACGAGAATCCCCAATCTGGGGACATGTGGGATTTCAACAGATTAGAAGCAATTCCGGGAAAAGTGTGAAAACGGCTTTCCCGGGAAAGCGCATAGCGCTTTCCCTCGGGAATTGCGTCAATGCAAAGGAATAGAGCAGGAAACCAGAGCGGAACCGGTTTCAAGCCAGGTTCCGCTCGGACGGGCCCGACACAAGTCGAGCCTCAGGCGTTTAGCGGCCGTCCGGCGTACGCACGCCGATCCACTTGTCCTTGACGGCGTTGTAGTGCTCTTCGGGCTTGTACTTGGTAACCTGCAAGGCAAGCCGATCGACCGACAGGCGACCCATCGCCGACAGGATGGCATAGCTCGCCACCACCACATCGTGTTCGGAATTGGCCTGGTTGATCTTGGCGGTGATGACGGCGGCCTGCGCGTTGAGGACGTCGAGGGTGGTCCTCTGGCCGACATTGCGCTCTTCGATGACGCCGTTCAGCGCCAGTTGCGCGGCGTCGATCACTTGCTTGTTGGCCGAGACGCTCTGCTGCGCGGCGGTGTATTGCGACCATGCGGTGGCAACGGCCTGGCGAACCTGGTCGCGGCTGACGTCGACCTGGATGCGGGCCTGGCCAAGCGATTCCTTGTTCTGCCGCACGACCGCCGAGGTCCGACCGCCCGAATAGATCGGAATGGTCAGCGTCGCACCGATATTGGCCGAGGTCGAATTGCCGTTGGAACCGGAAAGGTCGGGGATGGCGTTGCGGTAGTTTTCCGAAATGCCGGCCGACGCGGACAGCTGTGGCAACAGCGCGCCTTCCGCTGACTTCACCGAGAACGCCGCCGCGTCGACCAGATGCTGCGTAGCGAGAATGGCCGGGTGTTCATTAGCCCCGATCGCAATCGCCGCATCGAGGCTCGACGGCAGCAGCCTGCCCAACGGCGAAGCGGGCTTGAGCTTGCCCGGCTCGTCGCCGACGACCTGGTGGTAGGTCGCGGCACTGGCCAGCGCCTGCGCGCGGGCGGCACTCAGCGAGGCCACCGCCGAGGCACGCGAGGCATCGGCCTGCGCGACATCGGTGCGCGTGCCCTCACCAACCTCGAAACGCGAGCGCGCGGCACGCGCCTGCTCGGTCAGGAACTGCAGGTTCTGCTCCGTCAGCACCGCGATCTGCCGATCCCGGATCACGTCCATATAGGCCGTGGCTGCGCTGAACAGCGTGTTCTCTTCGGTATTGCGCAGGCTCTCGACCGATGCCTTTACCTGGGCTTCAGCCGCCGCCACGTTGTTTTTCGTCTGAAAGCCGTCAAACAGCGACTGGTTGATCTGAATGCCGTAACCGCCACTCGTCAGCTTCGAATTACCGCCGCCATTTGCCTGGCGCGTGTTTGTATAGTCGATGGAAGCCGATCCAGTAATCGTTGGGCGCCAGCCTGATTTGGCAATCGCCACGCCTTCGTCGGTGACGCGTACACCGGCGCGGGATGAATTCAGCGTGGAATTGTATTGATAAGCCTTGGCGAGCGCGCCTGTGATGGTTTCCGCCGAAGCGGTTAGTGGGGACAGCGCGGTCGCGGAGACGAGGACGGCGGCAAAAAAGCTCTTGGATACAGACGGCACGGGTATATCCCTCATTCGTTTCCCATGGGAACTACGCCGCTCCAGCTTCTCGTTAGAGCAGCCGGAGTGGCGTGTTTCATTCCCTGTCGCTCGGTCCCAAAGTGCCCCCAGTCTGGGATCGCAACGATTGTTCAAATGCAAGCGACCATGACAAAGCCTCTGCTGCAAGGCAAAATCATTCAGAATTCAAAAGCATGCTCACGTTCGAATCCAGGTAGTGGCTTAATTGCCGCATTAAATGCCCTTCTCCCGGTTACAACCCCCCCGGCCTTGAAAAAAAGTCGCGCAACGCCGGAATTGCCCCGCCCTTCGACCGCGACGAGTCGGCCGCCTTCGGCGAGCTGATCGAGCAACGGCGCCGGCACTTTCTCGACGCTGCCGCCGATGAAGATGACGTCATAGGGTGCCTTGGCCGCATGACCCTGCGCCAGCGCGCCCTGGACCACGGTCACATTGCCGCAGCCAAGGCCGGAAAGCGTCGATGCCGCGGTTTGCGCCAGCGTCGAATCGCTTTCGAGCGCCACGACCGACCTCGCCAGCCGCGACAGGATGGCTGAGGCGTATCCGGTGCCACAGCCGACGTCGAGCGCCGAATCGGTCGCATTGATCTCGGCCAGCTGCATCAGCTTGGCCAGCGGCGACGCTTCCATCAGATAGCGCGCACCATCGGCGCCGTCGGCAATGCGGATGTCCTCGTCGATATAGGCGAGATCGCGCTGGCGGTCGGCGACGAAGACCTCGCGCGGCACGGTAAGCATGGCCTCCAGCAGCGGGGCGCTGGTCACGTCGGTGGTGCGAACCTGACCGTCGACCATCTTGACGCGAAGCTCGGAGAAATCAGCGCTCATGTTCCAACCAATCCGCTTGCCGCGCCAGAACCGCGGTTCATTTCGATGAGAACGTCAGGCTCCGGCGCTGAGCGCGCGGGAGCCCGGGTATTGGAGGCCTCGCCCGGAATCGAACCGGGGTGCAAGGATTTGCAGTCCTCTGCGTAACCACTCCGCCACGAGGCCTCGTTGCTCCCGGCGTTCCACCCGGTTCCAATAGGTTGCGGCGAAAATGGCGTCAAGCGGCCACCACGCATTCGGCGCGGTTTCCTCTGCAAGAATCCGACCCTCCACATCGATCGTCGTGGTCACAATGGGTCACGACGCATATTAGACGATCATTAAGTATACCAGGAGATCACGAGAAACTCCACGCCCTCGCCACCGTTGAGAAATGAGGAGGACATCGCCATGCGGCCGGCAACACCCAACACCGGAACGAACGCCTGGGACGGCTTGTCGCGATCAGCATGCGAGGCGTTGCTGCGCCATGCCATCGACTGCCTGGCGATAGATGGCACCGCCAGGCTTTCGCCGCGCGACCGCGCGCGCCTGGCCTCGGCTGCCGCCGTTCTCAGGGAAATCCGCGAGGATTTGGGAAGAGGTGCGAACCGAAAAGCGGATTCGCCAAAATCCGAAACCCGAACAAGGGCATAACGCAGCGGAAGAACGGCATGGTCAAACGCCCGGTTTGGTGCCCGTCGTTCCATCCGGCCGACGCCGCCGCTCCCACCAGACGACGAAGCGACGCCGGTGGCGCCGCACCATGGCGAATTCATAGGAGAGCACCAGCAATCCGATCGGAACCATCCAGAAGCCAAGGATCGGCAGAAAGCCAAGAATGCCGCCGATGGTCAAGAGAATGCCGATCGTGATTCTGAGGCCGCGCGATTGCGGCATGGTGAATTCGCGCCCGAAAATCGAGATCTTTCGTGCCGGTATCCGGTTTTCGTCTGCTGCCGTCATCGCCAATGGCTGTCCATCTGGTCGCTCGAAAAAGCCTGTTTACCAAAGCCGCGACCGCCGTTTCGGTTCCGCGCCCATCGCCAAGACGGCTAATATGAGGGCGGACGCCGCCGATTGCGAGAAACCCGCCGCGCGAAAAAGTCTCGGAAAAAAGCGAAATGCTTCTTTGCAAAGGCGAAAGGTGTTTGCTATAGGCTGCGCCACTTGCTGAAGAGCATCCGTTCCCCGGTAGCTCAGTGGTAGAGCAACCGGCTGTTAACCGGTTGGTCGCTGGTTCGAATCCGGCCCGGGGAGCCAAACATTTTCAAACACTTGGCCATGATGCCTGCGTGAGCGCGAAATTGCGCTTTTGCCTTATGGGGCTACGTCTGGGCTACAATCGCCAATCTCCCCATCCCTTCCGGTCGTGATATTGCTTTCGCACGCGTTCCTGCGCGACTATCCAACTTTCAATGAAAGGGGCTAGCGCGATGCCGTCCAAGGTTTGGAACGCCGTTGCGTCTGCGGCAGTTGGGGGCGTCGTCGGGATTGGCGGGACCGTCACCACCGGTGCTTTCGGATACCTCGACAAAAACCGAGAGCTCGACATCGAGATGGTCAAAGTCGAGCTTTCGATTTTGGCAGGAGAAAACAAGGACACTTCCCTGCCAGGCCGAAAATTCGCCTAGCCGTTCGACTGCTCCGGATCGCGAACGTTCTAGGCGCCGCAGGGGACCGCGTCATAGACCAAGCAAAGCGGGAGATCGCCCAATGACCGCTCACGTCAGAACGTTGGGACTTTTCGGTATGCCGGCGCGGATGAACCCGCGCGATGGCGCCAGTCAGTCGAGAAGCGTCTGAACAGCCTCCTAGAACGCGCCATGGGCCTGATTACGTCCTTCGTTCGCATGTTTCTCCTATATTAGCATTGCGGCATATACTTGCCATGCGGCGCCTAGAGCGGAGACCCAAATGGGCGGCTATAAGGCCTGGCATGATATTATTCACGACCATCAGGTCGAAAGTTTCGCTTCAGAGAACGGTTTGACTGCGGACCTGGTCTGGGAGTTGATCCTAAAACACGGTAACAGCCGCAAGGCCGTGATCAGAGCTGCTCAGGGCGTCCTCGAATCGGCCGGCGTCGAGTTCACCACCGAAAATGGCGGCGGCGCTGGGGTGAGGATCAGGAAGCCATGAGGTCTTCTTGATTGGAAACCCGCAATCGCAGAAGGCCCGTTGGTGCTGTTTGTTGCCGGCCTGCGCCTTCCGCGATCGCACCATAGGCGCCGGCGGCAACCGCATATTAGCATGTCCTTGTGGCGGACATGCTTCCGCCTGGCCGGCGCCTTTTACCCCAACGCCCCCCGCCCAACCAGGCGTCGGCCACCTTTCATCGTCGCTCGAAAGTCGGTTTCCAGTCGCGGCTCCGCTCCCGTTGCTGTCCCTCAGGAATGCAAGAACACCGGGCGCCGATCGCGGCCCGCGGCCTTGCAGTGCGAGCAGACGAACAGCCCGACAAGATCCTGTTGCATTGAGCGGTGGCCGGGTTCAAGGCGGCCTGTGAGCGCTTGTATATCGAGTTTGGCCGATCGGCAGCACATGGAATGGCTGCAGTCGACGTAGACGCTTTCGCGTGCGGCAAGTGTATGGGCGAGAGTCTCGAGAGGCACGGCGATCTCCCTTGGGGGGCGCGGCAATCGGAGGATCATGTTTCTGATCTCGGTGACGATGGAAGCCGGCTTGCGCACGATTTGGAGAATCCCAGCCATCTATGGCATTGTATTTATTAACGCTAATATGAGGGGCGACCGACTTCGTGAGGCATTCCGAAACCATCAGTTTTTGAAGCAGGAGCATGGCCGACACCAAACCGTCGCCCCCAACTGTGGAAATCAGCCAATCCCTAGGCGAGTGGGTTGTTAGGATCGTAACAACGGACGGCAACACCTATTCCAGAGCCTTCGAACGTGAGTCCGATGCCGTCGCTTTCGCTGTGAATCAGCGTTGCATTTGGGATTGCAACTTCCGCCGCCTGACTAGTCGCCCTGAACTGGCACCTTGCTTAGGCCTTTGTCCTCCTGGACTGGCCCGGGTTCAGGAAGCCATCCCTTATCAGGTCCAACGCGTCGAGCGCGTCTTCATCCAACAAGTTTGTCAAGGGCACTCCACCCACGCGTACAACCTTGTTGTTGTCTATGTCGTAGACCTCCCAGAGCCCATCGCTGATTCTTCGGATTGCGTGCCGTCTCTCCATAAGGAGTCTCTAATAAACGAGTCACCGAAGCGCCAGCAAGAAAACTCGATCCAAAGAGTTAACGGTGGAAAACCATGCTCGCTTTGACAAGCTCCTGCGAATGACGCGCAAAGAGGCCGCGCCAGATCAAACTGGCAATCAGACGTTTCCACCAAGGCGAGTTCGCCGGCGCCATCATCTCAAATCGTCAACCACTTCCGAAAGTGAGCAAGGTTGAGTTTGTGGTCGAACGATGCTCGACCTTAAGGGCAAAGAGGATGGCGAAACATGCCGCTGGCCTGGCTACCAGCCCAAGCGAACTATCTGGGAAAGCTCGGCAATGTCGCCATAGATCATCGAACCCTTGACGAGAAAACATTTGTTACCGAGAACTTTGAAGAGTGGGCTCGACGCGGTGCAAGCCGGCCGGTCCTTGTCCTTGGCATCCGCATAGCCGATGCTGATGGCAAGGACAGCGATAGCAATGAGTGTCGTCTTGGTCATATTGGGCCACCCACCAGCGAGCCTCTGCAAAACATAGGACGTGAGCGTCTATTAGCACTTGCTCATATTAGCCTTCATCCATCAATTAAATGAAGCGGACCCGTCTTCGATCGCGCGCTAAAGGTAGATCAAAGCCGGCGGAGACGAGAGGGCAGCCCGGGGCGAGCGCTATAAAAATCGACGTTTCACCATTGCTTCCTAAGGAGCTTGCGATGGATCACGTGGGGGCCTAACAGCGAGGTCAATCTTTGCGTTGAAGTTGTCGAAGCCTGCGGAGCCTTCCCACGGTGCCCCCTCACGCCATACCGACAATGCTCTGCGCATGGGCATGGAGATGTTGGGCGGCCCGCCGGTATTCGATCGCGTCGCCGCTGCAAACAACCAGGAACTGCGCCGCGAACTCGCGCGTATTTGTGGCCGGTTTGGCGAGCATGGCCTTCGCAATCTCCGATATGTCTTGATAGACGCGTTTCAGATCGCGGTCGGAAATGTCCAGGGAGATCGAATTCATCATTGCCTCCCAGCGCCGAAAACCCGCCAGGATGGGACTTTCGTTCGAGTTTGCGGCAAAAATCTCTTCCGGTGCAGCGGCCCCTATACGCGGAAAGGAGACCATCGTGCGTACCACCGTGCGTCTTGTCATTGCATCAAACATCAAGTCCGATCTCCTACGACTGAACGCAATTCTGTAGGGCGGGCGATCCAGTGGCACATTGTTCTGCGTCAAATTTCGGCAACGTCGAAAACCGGCATTGCCTCCGCGGAGCATGAGGAAGGACTCCAGCTGGTGGGTCGAAGGAGCCAATTCATCGCGATGTCGCCCCGCTCCCGCTTGCGCGCGGATGTCCGCCGCGCCATAGATGCCTCGGTTCAGGGAGGCATCATGCGCAAAATCCTGGTTTCGGTTCTGCTGGCCGCGGTTGCGCTTTACGCGAATTGCGCTCTGGCACTGGACAGCAGCAGCACGCCTGTCGTCGTCACCCCGCTCGCATCACGCACGACCACCGCTTCCGGCCAGCCGATCACGCTGCCGCAGAAGAACGTGCAGGTGCTGGTGTCGACCTATGACATCGCGCCGGGCGCGACCTTGCCGGTGCACCGGCACCCCTTCCCGCGCTATGCCTATGTCGAGGCCGGAACGCTGAAGGTCACCAATGTCGAGTCCGGCAACAGCAACACCTACAAAACAGGCGATTTCATCATCGAGATGATCGGCCAGTGGCATCAGGCCACGAACATCGGCGATGGCCCGGTCAAGCTCCTGGTGATCGACCAGGTCGAGCAAGGCGCCAAGAACACGGAATTGCGGCAGTAGCCAAGCGTCATGCTCATGTGCCGAAAAGCGAGAGGCAACACGCCGCCCGCCTACCCGCTCCGTAACGGATAACCATCCTGCCCCCAGCGCAGGACCAGTGCTCAGCCCCAGCTGCCGACCATCTGTCGTGTCGTCGCATTCAGCCGGTTGAAGGCGTTGATCAGGGCGATCTGGACAACCAGCGCGGCAAGCGCCTTTTCATCATAGTGGCGGGCGGCTTCGTCCCAGACATCGTCCGGCACGGCGTCGGGCCGGTCGGCGAGCCTCGTGCCGGCCTCGGCCAGCGCCAGGGCCGCCCGTTCGGCGTCGGTGAAGTAGGGCGTCTCGCGCCATGCCGCCAGCGCAAAAATGCGCTCGTCCTTCTCGCCGGCCTTCTTCAGTTCGCGCGCGTGCATGTCGACGCAGAGGCTGCAGGCATTGATCTGGCTGGCGCGCAGATGAATGAGCTTGCGCGTCACATAGGGTATGTCGGCCGCCTCGGTCGACTTGTCCAACGCCAGCAGCGCCTGCAGGGCGCCTGGGATGAGCATCACGGGATTCTTGAGTCTGGCTTGCATGGCCTTCTCCTTTTTAGGCGTTTCGTCAGGACGTGTTTTGCCGAGCCCGGAAGCAGCGCATCCGGGATTTCAGCAGATGGAATTTCGGCTGCCGCCGCACGGCCAACGGTCAATCCATAACCGTATAGCTATGGGTTATTCATAACTACACAGTTATAAGACTGTCAAGCGGGGAAATGTGCGGCTGGTCCAAATGGCGGTGCGCCGTTCACGCTTTCGCGCCAGCCGCCCGGGTGCTAGGGCTTTGCGCAACATCATGGACTGGATCGCCCCTTGACCACGGAAACACGCCCACCGCTGATCGAAATCTGTGTCGAAGGCATCGATGGCCTGCTCGCCGCGCAGGCCGCCGGCGCCGACCGGGTCGAACTGTGCGCCAGCCTGGTCGAGGGCGGCATCACGCCAAGCCTCGGCACGGTGCGCGCGGCTCTCGACCAGGCGACCGTGCCGTTTCACGTCATGGTGCGGCCGCGCGGCGGCGATTTTCTCTACAGCGAGACCGAATACCGCTCGATGCTCGCCGATGTCGCGGCGCTGCGCGATCTCGGCGTGCCGGGCGTGGTGTTCGGCTGCCTGAACGCCGACGGCACCATCGACGAAGAGCGCATGAGCGAATTGACCGAGGCCGCCGGCTCCCTGAACGTCACCTGCCATCGTGCCTTCGACATGACACGCGATCCGGCCGAGGCGCTGGAAGCGCTGATCCGCTGCAAGGTCGGCCGCGTGCTGACCAGCGGCCAACGCGACACCGCGATCGAAGGCTTGTCCTTACTGGCGGATCTCGTGCGGCAGGCCGGCGACCGCATCATCATCCTCGGTTGCGGCGGGCTCGATCTCGGCAACATCGCCGAGGTGCGCCAAAGGACCGGACTGGCCGAAATGCACTTTGCAGCGCTGAAGGACGTGCCAAGCGCGATGCACTACCGCAATCCCAAGGTTGGCATGGGCGGCTCCGATCTCGATCGCGAATACCGCAACACAGTGACCGACACACCGCAGGTAGCGGCGACGATCGCGGCGGCCAAGGCATGACCGCCCCGATAGACCGCATAGCGCAAGGCGACGAAGCGGACGTACTGGCGCTCAACAACGAGCATGCCGCCGAACTGTCCTGGCTCGAAGCCGAGCGGCTGTCGTTCCTGCTCGGCGAGGCGTTCTACGCACGGCGCATCGGCGATCTCGAAGCCTTCATCATGACCTTCGACCAGGAAGCCAACTACGACAGCCCGAACTTCATCTGGTTCCGCGAACGCTACGAACGCTTCATCTATGTCGACCGCGTCGTCGTGGCGGCGCATGCAAGGGGCCGCGGCCATGCGCGCCGGCTCTATCAGGATCTGTTCGAACATGCCGAACGCGCCGGCCACACGCTGGTCACCTGCGAGGTCAACGCCGATCCGCCCAACCCCGTCTCGGATGCCTTCCACGCCGCGCTGGGCTTTGCCGAGGTCGGCGAAGCGGTGATCCACGGTGGCAAGAAAGCGGTGCGTTATTACGTCAAGCAGATCGTCACCTGATTGCTGGCCGAATAAAGAAGATTCTCCTAATATAAGCGTTCCGCCAAAATGGAGGAACCGCGATGCCTAGCAACGTCTTCCGCTTCGACGAAAGCTGGGACATTCCCGAAGGCACGCCGCAGCAAGTGTGGGACGTGCTCTCCGACGCCGAATTGCTCCCGCTCTGGTGGGGCGAGGTCTACAAGGAAGTGGTTCCGCTCGACCGCAAGGGCAAGGCATCAGTCGGCTCGCGGGCAAGGGCACGGGCGCGCGGCGCCCTGCCCTATGAGCTGAACTTCATCATCGAGGCCGCCGAACTCGAGCCTGGCAGGCTGGTCGTCGTGAAAACCTTTGGCGACTTCGACGGGCTATGGCGGGCCGAACTGTCGCCGTCAGGCAGCGGCACCCATGTCCAACTGACCTGGCAGGTCACGGTCGAGCGGCCGATCCTCAAATTCCTGGCACCCCTGCTGCGGCCGGCCTTCGCCTGGAACCATCGCTGGACAACGCCGCGTGGCGAAGCCGGCCTGCGGCGCTATCTCAGGCTCGCAACAACAGTGCCTCGGCGCGATGACGCCTGAATCACCAGTTGCGGTTCAACCATTCACGCCCCGGCCGCTCGATGAGGTAATAGCTGCAGAGCGCGCAGGCAAAGACCCCGGCCAGCATCGGCCACGGGCTGATGCCTTGTTCATAGACGAATTTGTAGAAGGGCTGCTGCCACAGATAGAGTGAGTATGACCACAGGCCCAACGTCGCCATGGGCCAGGACGAGAGCAATTTGGAAAAGATTGGCGTGCTGAAATCGAGCGCATTGACAGCCAGCGCCAGCAGCGGCACCGCAAGGAGATAGTGGATCGGCGTCGGCACCGGGTCCATGAACAGCAAAACCGCGACCGCCGCCGCTGCCAGGGCGACATAAGGCCCCTTCAGCACCGCCGGCAGGCGGCCTTCGGCCTTAAGCAGGCAGATCGAAGCCGAAAGCAGGATCGAAGCGATGTGCACATCGGTGCGCCAGTAAGTGGCCTCGTAGTCCAGCCTGAACACCCAGTACGACACCGCGCCATTGGCCATTGCGAGCAAGGCGAGCGTCACCAGCAAAGGAATGACGCGATTGCGGCTGGAGACGAGCGCGCTGATCAACGCCAGGATGATGTAGGCATGCTCCTCGACACAAAGCGACCAGATATGGTCGAGCGCTCCGGCGCGGGTGACGAGAATTCCGGCGTAATTGTAGGTGAATGTCAGCGCCGTCAGCGCGGCCTTCCATTTGAAGGCGATGAACGTGCCGGAGAGCGCGATCATGGCGATGATGACGAAGACCAGAAGCGCCGGGTAGATGCGCGAGAAGCGGCGCTTGAAGAACTTCTTCAGCGGGTAGCGTTCGATGAACAGGATCTCGGCCATCAGCCGGCCGCTGAGCACGAAGAAGAATTCGACGCCAAGCACGCCCAGATTGATTCCGGGCACCGGGAAAAAATGGCCGATCAGCACCAGGGCGATCGACAGGCCGCGCCAGCCGTCGAGATAGGCCAGTCTAGTCCTAGCCGATCGGTCGACGGCGGATCGGGACGGAACCATCTGGGTCGCGGTAATTTCGGACATGCCGATCCTTCGCATTGGCATGCGAAAGGGCACGGCGGTAAATATCCGAACCCGGCTCGCATTCCCGCCCCAACCCATACTGCAGTGCAATATAAGTTTGTGCAAGTGCGAGATTGGCGGCGATGCGGTTCCTTGGGCAGCAAACTGCCGGAAATGCTTCGAGCAAAAGACCAGTCGCGTGGCGAAATTCCTTCACGAGCCGCACGGCTACACACCATCGCGTACGAAAAAGGGGCCAAGATGGCCCCTTTGATGTCGGCAACCGATGCTGTCAGGCGTTGGCTGCCGCCACCGCGCGCTTGGCCATGACCGCGATCAAATTGGCGCGGTAGTCGGCGGAAGCGTGGATGTCGCTCATCAGGTTCTTCGCCGGCACTTTCACGCCGGCGAGAGACGCGGCGTCGAAGTTCTTCGCAAGGGCTGCCTCGATCTCCTTCGAGCGGAACACGCCGTCGTCACCGGCGCCGGTCACCGCAACGCTGACGCCGTCCTTGCCCTTGGCCACGAACACGCCGACGATTGCATAGCGAGAAGCCGGGTTGCGGAACTTTTCATAAGCCGCCTTGGCCGGCGCGGTGAAGGAGACCGCCGTGATGATCTCGCCATCCTTCAAGGCCGTTTCGAACAGCCCTTTGAAGAACTTGTCGGCCGATATCTCGCGCTTGTTGGTGACGATGGTGGCGCCCAATGCCAGAAGGGCCGCCGGATAGTCGGCCGCCGGATCGTTGTTGGCGATCGAACCGCCGATCGTGCCCTTGTAGCGCACCGCCGGGTCACCGATCAGCGACGCCAGATGGGCAATTGCCGGGCAGGCCTTCTTAAGCTTCTCGTCGTTGGAGACGTCGAAATGCGTGGTGGCCGCGCCGATGGTGACCGTCTTTCCCGACACCTTGACGCCCTGCATCTCCTTGATGCGCGACAGATCGACGAGATCGGAAGGAGCCGCCAGCCGCGTCTTCATGGCAGGTATCAGCGTCATGCCGCCGGACAGCAGTTTGGCGTCGCCGCTCTTCACCAGCTTGGCGGCATCCGCGACCGAGGCGGCGCGATGGTAGTTGACCGAATACATGGCTGTTCCTCCTCAGTGCTTCGCGGCGCGGATCGCGGCCCACACGGTGGGCGGCGAGGCGGGCATGGCGATATCGGCGATGCCGATGGCATCGGTGATGGCGTTGATCACCGCCGGCGGCGAGCCGATGGCGCCGGCCTCGCCGCAACCCTTGATGCCGAGCGGATTGCCCGGGCATGGCGTGTTCGAGGTCGAGACCTTGAACGACGGCAGGTCGCCCGCGCGCGGCATGGTGTAATCCATGTAGCTCGCGGTCAGCAGCTGTCCGCTGGCATCGTAATGGGCGCCTTCCAGCAGCGCCTGGCCAATCCCTTGCGCGATGCCGCCATGCACCTGGCCCTCGACGATCATCGGATTGATGATGTTGCCGAAATCATCGGCGGCCACGAACTGGACGATCTCTGTCGTTCCGGTCTCCGGTTCGATCTCGACCTCGCAGATGTAGCAGCCCGCCGGGAAGGTGAAGTTCGACGGATCGTAGAAGGCCGTTTCCTTCAATCCGGGCTCCATCCCTGCCGGCAGATTGTGGGCGGTATAGGCGGCCAGCGCCACCTGGAACCACGGCACGTTCTTGTCGGTACCGGCAACCTTCAGCGCACCGTTCTCGATGACGATGTCGCCCTCGTCGGCTTCGAGCAAGTGGGCGGCGATCTTCTTGGCCTTGGCCTCAACCTTGTCGAGTGCCTTTGATATCGCCGACATGCCGACCGCGCCCGAGCGCGAACCGTAAGTGCCCATGCCCATCTGCACCTTGTCGGTGTCGCCATGGACGATCGAAACCGAATCAATCGGCACGCCGAAACGCTGGTTGACCAGTTGCGCGAAGGTCGTCTCGTGGCCCTGGCCATGGCTGTGCGAGCCGGTCAGCACCTCGATCGTGCCGACGGCGTTGACGCGCACTTCGGCCGATTCCCAAAGGCCGACACCGGCGCCGAGCGAGCCGACCGCCGCCGACGGCGCGATGCCGCAGGCCTCGATGTAACAGCTCATGCCGATCCCGCGCAGCAGGCCCTTCTTGGCGGCCGCCGCCTTGCGTTTGGCAAAGCCGGCATAGTCCGAAGCTTTCATGGCCGCGTCGAGCGAGGCGCCGTAGTCGCCGGCGTCATAGTTCATGATCACCGGTGTCTGGTGCGGGAAGGAGGTGATGAAGTTCTTGCGCCGCAATTCGGCAGGCGACACGCCAAGCTCGCGCGCGGCCGCTTCCATCGTGCGTTCCAGGAGATAGGTGGCTTCCGGCCGCCCTGCCCCGCGATAGGCATCGACAGGCGCCGTGTTGGTATAGACCGTGCGCACATTGGCGTGGATGGCCGGAATGTCGTACTGGCCCGAAAGCAGCGTCGCGTAGAGATAGGTCGGCACGCAGGACGAGAACAGCGACATATAGGCGCCGAGATTGGCGATCGTGTCGACCTTCAGCCCGGTGATCCTGTTGTTCTTGTCGAAAGCCATTTCCACCGTCGAGACATGGTCGCGGCCATGCGCGTCGGAGAGAAAACTCTCGGTGCGGTCGGCGACCCATTTGACCGGCACGCCGGTTTTCTTGGAAGCCCACAGGCAGACGATCTCTTCGGGATAGATGTAGATCTTGGAGCCGAAGCCGCCGCCGACATCCGGCGCGATGACGCGCAGCTTGTTTTCCGGCGCGACATTGTAGAAGGCGCTCATCACCAGCCGCGCGACATGCGGGTTCTGCGATGTCGTCCAGCAGGTGTAATGGTCCTCGGCCTTGTCGTAGTGGCCGAGAGCCGCGCGCGGCTCCATGGCATTCGGCACCAGCCGGTTGTTGACGATCTTCATGCGGGTGACATGCGCGGCTGCCTTGATCGCCGCGTCGGTCGCCTTGGCATCGCCGATCTCCCAGTCGAATATCAGATTGTTCTCGGCCTCGGCATGGATCTGCGGCGCGCCCTTTTCGAGCGCCTTGGTGGCTTCGACGACGGCCTTCAATTCCTTGTAGGTGATCTCGACCGCCTCTGCCGCATCACGGGCCTGCCCCTTGGTCTCGGCCACGACGACGACGACGGCGTCACCGACATAGCGCACCTTGTCGACGGCCAACGGCGACCAGGCGCCCATCTTCATCGGCGAACCGTCCTTAGAATGGATCATCCAGCCGCAGATGAGGTTGCCGATGCCATCGGCCTTGAGCTCCTTGCCGGTCAGCACGCCGATGACGCCGGGCATGGCTTGCGCTCGCTTGACGTCGATCTTCTTGATCTGCGCATGCGCGTGCGGGCTGCGCACGAAGGCGGCATGCTTCATTCCGGGAACCACCATGTCGTCGACATAGCGGCCGGCGCCGGTGATGAATCTTTTGTCTTCCTTGCGCGCGACCCGAGCGCCAACACCTTCAATGCCCATCAGAAATTCCTCCCGAGATTGCAGGGGAGCAGGTGAGTTGGGCAGTACGGCAGTAGGGAAAAACTGGTTCCGGTTCCCTACTGCCTTACTGCCTACTGCCTACCGCTCGTTCACGCAGCTTGTTTCGCCTTGCCCTTGGCCCCTTTTGCCATCGTCTTCGATGCGGCGAGGATCGCCTTGACGATGTTGTGGTAGCCGGTGCAGCGGCAGATATTGCCTTCCAGTTCGGCTCGCACCGTCGCCTCGTCGAGGCCTTCGGGATGACGGTTGATCATGTCGGTTGCCGCCATGATCATGCCAGGCGTGCAGAAACCGCATTGCAGGCCGTGATGTTCCTTGAAGGCGGCCTGCACGGGATGCAGGTCGGCGCCATTGGCGAGACCTTCGATCGTTACAATGCTCGAGCCGGACGCCTGTACCGCGAGCATGGTGCAGGACTTCACCGCCTTGCCGTCGACATGGACGACGCAGGCCCCGCATTGCGAGGTGTCGCAGCCGACATGCGTGCCGGTCAGGCCGAGATTCTCGCGCAGGAAGTGAACCAGCAGCGTTCGGTCCTCGGCGGCCCCGCTGACCCGCCTGCCGTTCACCATCAACGAAACGTCCGACATGAATCCTCCCTGGGTATCAACCTTGGTCATCACGCTGCCGACGCGCCGCTGGCACTTCGGCCATGCGTTATTCGTACACTGCACAACGCACAAAAAACAGCGCGACGGAAAAGGC
Organism: Mesorhizobium sp. 131-3-5; assembly: GCF_016756575.1. NCBI lineage: Bacteria > Pseudomonadati > Pseudomonadota > Alphaproteobacteria > Hyphomicrobiales > Phyllobacteriaceae > Mesorhizobium > Mesorhizobium sp. 131-3-5. Next base: position 3,869,112 of record NZ_AP023254.1, on the reverse strand, counting down.
GGATCATTGTACTTTCGGTCATGGCCAAGGCCGAAGGTGCATTCCCCTCGCCCCATTGCCAAAACGCCGATTGGAAGCAACAATATCCTTCGACGCCCGCGCGCCAGAAGCCTGTAAAAACAGCCGCGTATAAAAACAGCGTCGGAGGAAATGCGGGAGAACGCCGCTGACCAGTTCACGGACGCGCTACGCCTGCGGCTTGTCGGCGCTGACCACGGACGAGCCCGACCTGGATGCTTTCGCTCGCGCGGTGGCCAGCGAGGCCGCGGCAATCGACGCCGGCTTTGCCCTCGTGTTCTTCTCCCAGAGCCTTGTCGAGGCCGGCGCTCTGTCACGGGCGCTATCGGCGCATGCGCCAGGGCTCCACCATGCCGGCTGCTCCACTGCCGGCGAGATCACGCCGCAGGGGCTAGAGGAAGGTCACATGCTGGCGATGCTGCTTCCCTCGGCGTCGTTCACCGCGGTCAGCGCCATGGTCGACAATCTATCCTCGTCGGGCATGGACAGGATCACCGGCGAGGTCGAGGCCCTGCGGCGCACGCTGCGCGTCCGGGTCGGCGGGGAGCGGACTAGGAACACCTTCGCGCTCTGCTTCATCGATGGGCTGTCCTATGCAGAGGAAGCGGTCAGTTCGGCCATCCACTGGGGCCTTGACGACATACCTCTGCTCGGCGGCTCGGCCGGCGACGATCTGAAATTTGAGACGACGCGGCTGATCTCGAACGGCAGGGTCACCTCGGACAGCGCCATCATCGTGCTGATCGCCACGGAAATTCCGTTCCACGTCTTCAAGACCGACAATTTCGTTCCGACCGACGAAAAGCTGGTGGTCACGGCGTCCGATGCCGATCACCGCATCGTACGCGAGTTCAACGCCACCAATGCGGCGGAAGAATATGCCGCTTCCGTCGGTATCGTCCCGCACACCCTGACGCCGCTGAGCTTCGCCTCGCACCCGGTGGTGGTGAAGGTGGGCGGTGAATATTACTGCCGCTCGATCCAGAGGATGCACGCCGACGGCTCGCTGTCGTTCTTCTGCGCCATAGACGACGGCGTCGTATTGTCGATCGCCCAGCCCAAGGACATGGTGGAATCGACACGCGCGGCCTTGCGCGAGGTCGAGGAGAGGCTTGGCGGCATCGACCTGATCCTCGGCTTCGACTGCGTGCTACGCCGGCTCGATGCGCGCAACCGGCAAGTTTTTCGTGACATTTCGGAACTCTACCGGGTCAACAATGTCGTCGGCTTCGGCACGTATGGCGAACAGTACCGGTCGATGCATTTGAACCAGACCTTCACCGGCATTGCCTTTGGCGAACGGCAAGCGGCGGAATAGGGGCCGCAGAGTAACAAGATGCCGCTCAAGGATATAAACGACCTCGACAAGCTGAAGAAGATCAACGCCGCCCTAGTCAGCCGCGTCGAGCGCTCGATGGACCAGCAAGGCAACGCCTTCTCGCTTTTCCAGACCGCCATCTCGCTCGAGAACCGGGTGCGCATGCGCACCGAGGAGTTGCACTCGACCTTGCGGCGGCTGGAACAGTCCAACATCGACCTCAGCGCCGCCAAGGAAAACGCCGAGTTCGCGAACCTGTCCAAGACGAGGTTCCTTGCCGCCGCCAGCCATGACGTGCTGCAGCCGCTGAACGCGGCTCACCTGTCCGTCTCGGCGCTCGCCGAGGTGCAGACCAGCGACGAAGGCAGGAAACTGGTGCGGCAGGTCGAGCGCTCGCTGGAGACGATGGAGGACCTGCTGCGCACCCTGCTCGACATTTCCAAGCTCGATGCCGGCGTGGTGCACCCCGACATCGGCGACGTCAGCCTGGAGGCGCTGTTCTCGTCGCTGCGCTCGGATTTCCAGCCGGTCGCGGAAATGAAACGCCTGTCGCTGAAGTTCCGACCGGTCAACGCCGTGGTCCGCTCCGACCGCACCCTGCTGCGCCGCATCCTGCAGAACATCCTCTCCAACGCGCTGGGCTATACACGCTCGGGCGGCGTGCTCGTCGGCACCAGGCATCGCGGCGATACGATCCGCATCGATGTCGCCGATACCGGCTGCGGCATCCCCGAGGACCAGCGCGAGGCGGTGTTCGAGGAATTCCATCGCGGCACCTTGCCCGCCAATGCCGGGCTCGACGGCGGCGGCCTTGGGCTCGGGCTTGCCATCGTGCGCCGCATGGCCGGCGCGCTCGGCCACCCCGTGACCTTCTCGTCGAAGGTCGGGCGCGGCACGATCTTCCATATCGATGTCCCCGTCGGCATCGGTGCCCCCGCCGACGCGATCGCCAGCGCCACCGCCCTGGAGCGGTCACGCGGCTACGGCCTGTTCGGCACCAAGGTGCTGCTGGTCGAAAACGACGCGGAGGTGCTGCAGGCCATGACCTTCCTGCTCGAGCGCTGGCAGTGCCTGGTGCGGGCCGCGACCTCGACCGACGACGCGCTTGACCTGCTCGGCGACACCGACTGGGTGCCCGACATCGTCATTGCCGACCAGCATCTCGACGGCGGCGACCTCGGCACCGCCACCATATCGGAGGTCCGCGACTATCTCGGCCGCGCAGTGCCAGCGCTGATCGTCACCGCCGACAGTTCCGAAGCCGTCGCCAAGGCAGCGCGCGCCGACGGCATCGAACTGATGCGCAAACCACTGAAGCCGGCGCAACTGCGGGCACTCCTGGCGCATTTGCTGGCTTAGCTCCATACCCTCCCCACGAGGGGGAGGGTAAAAGCTCAAAACCCCGCCTGATCCCTGAAAAGCTCCGCATTGTCCAGCTTCGAGACCTCGATCACCGCTTGCGTGCGGCTGTAGACATTGAGCTTGCGCAATATCTCCGAGACATGCGCCTTGACCGTGGTCTCGCCCACCTGCAGCTCATACGCGATCTGCTTGTTGAGCAGGCCCTGGCGCAGCATTTGCAGCACGCGCAGCTGCTGCGGCGTCAGCTTGGACAGGCGCTGGACCATGTCGGCGCGATCGACGCTGTCGGCGTCGGCCGGCTGGCCTTCATAGGTTTCCGGCACATAGATCGCGCCGTCCATCACCGAGCGGATGGCGGCGGCAAGATCGCTCTTGCGCGCCGATTTCGGGATGAAGCCGGCGGCGCCATAGGACAGCGCCTCGGAAATGATCCGCGGCTCCTCATATCCCGACACGATTACCACCGGCAGGCGCGGATAGCGGGTCCTGAGTTGCAGCAGCCCGTCGAAGCCGTGCACGTCGGGCATGCTGAGGTCCAGCAGCGCAAGGTCGAAAGGCTTGGCGTCGGCCAGCAGATCGAGCGCCTCGGCGATCGAGCGCGCCTCGACCGTGTCGACCTCCGGATAGGCCATCTGCACGGCGCTGTGCAGCGCCTCGCGAAACAGCGGATGGTCGTCGATGATCAGGAACCGGGCGCGATCGTTGGGTACTGTCATGTGGCTCGTTCCGGTTTACCTGCCACACCATAGCCCCGCGACCATGGTCGGATTATTAGCAAATAGTCTATCGCCGGTTGATAGGCCGCTGCAAAGGTGATGGGAACCCTGAATTACTTACACGGCCCCGGCAAAGCCCATGCTTTATGAAAAGCGACGCCTTGCCCGGTTCCCGAAATCGGCCGAAGGTGCCGCCATCATCCCAATAGCCAACGCAGAGACCGCCATGACCGCCTTTGTCCTTCCCGTGCCGCCAACGCCTTCAGTCGCCATCAGCGGGTCGGCCGAGCGCTTTGCCGTGCGGCGGATTTTCTGCGTCGGCCGCAACTATGCGGCGCATGCGCGCGAGTTCGGCAATGACGAGCGCGATCCGCCCTTCTTCTTCACCAAGCCATCCGACGCCGTGGTCGATTCCGGCACCGTGATCCCCTACCCGCCGCTGACGGCCAATCTGCACCACGAAATCGAGCTGGTGGCCGCGATCGGAAAAACAGGCTTCCGCATTGCGCGTGAGCGGGCGCTGGACCACGTCTGGGGTTACGGCGTCGGCATCGACCTCACCCGCCGCGACCTCCAGGATGAGGCCAAGAAGGCGGCGCGGCCCTGGGACTGGTCTAAGGCCTTCGACCATTCCGCCCCTTGCGGCCCGCTGGTGCCCGCGCAGAAATCGGGGCACCCGACGAAGGGGCGTATCTGGCTTGCCGTAAACGGCGCGGTGAAACAGGATGCCGACCTTAGCGAGCTGATCTGGCCGATAGCAGACATTGTCTCAATCTGCAGCGAAGCAGTCGAATTGCAAGCCGGCGACCTGATCTTCACCGGCACGCCCGCCGGCGTCGGCGCGGTCAAGCGCGGTGAGACGATGACCGGCGGCGTCGACGGCATCGGCACGATCGAAGTGACGATCGGCCAACCGCGGTCGTGAACGACAAAGCCATGAGCGACATCGTCCTGCACAATTATTACCGTTCCTCCACCTCCTACAGAGTGCGGATCGCGCTGGAGATGAAGGGGCTGAGCTATGACTACGTCCCGCACCATCTGCGCCATGGCGAGCATCTGGAACCGGCCTATCTCGCGGTCAACCCGCAGGGGCTGGTGCCGGCATTGGTGCTCGACGACGGCACGCTATTGACGCAGTCGCTGGCGATCATCGAATATCTCGACGAGGTCCAGCCCACGCCGCCGCTGCTGCCGAAGGACTCGCTTGGCCGGGCGCGCGTGAGAATGCTGGCGCAGATGATCGCCTGCGACATCCACCCGGTGAACAATCTGCGGGTGCTGACCTCGCTGCGCACCTTGTTCGGCGCCGGCGACCAGGACATCACCAACTGGTTCCGCCACTGGGTGAACGAAGGCTTTCAGCCGCTTGAAAAGATCCTAGCGTCCTCACCTCAGACCGGAACATTCTGCCACGGCGAGGCGCCGGGGCTCGCCGATATCTGCCTGGCGGCACAGATCACCAGCAACGCCCGTTTCGGCGTCGACCTGACGCCCTACCCGACGATCACCCGCATCAACGCCGCCTGCATGGCGCTGCCGGCCTTCCAGAAGGCCGCGCCGCAGAACCAGATCGATGCGGAGTAAGGCCTACTGGCCAACGCGCAGCGTCAGTGCCCAGACCAGCAACGCCAGCAGGCCGATGCTGGCGCCCAGCACACAGACGCCGCTCCAGCCCATGGCGCCATAGGTCATGGTCGAGGCGATGGAGCCGAGCGCGCTGCCGAGCGAATAAAAGATCATGTAGCCGCCCACCAGGCGGCTGCGTGCATGAGGCCGGCGCGAAAAAATCAGGCTCTGATTGGTGACGTGGACGGCCTGGATCGCCAGATCCAGCATGACGATGCCGGCGACAAGCAGCCACAGCGACACGCCCATGAAGGCGATCGGCAGCCAGGCCGCCATCATCAAAAGCAGGCTGAGACCGGTGACCATCTGGCCGCGCCCGCGATCGACGAGGCCGCCTGTCCAGCGAGCACCGAGAGCGCCGGCGACCCCGGCAAGGCCGAACAGCCCGATCTCGGTATGCGAGAGTGAAAATGGCGCGGCGCTCAGCGGCAGCACCAGTGGCGCCCACAGCACGTTGAAGCTGGCGAAGATCAGCATGGCGAGCACCGCGCGCACGCGCAGCAGCGGCTCCTGCACAAACAGTAGCACCACCGAGCCGAGCAGGCGCGGATAGGGCGTGCGTGGGCGCTCCGCCTCGTGGCGCGGCAGGATGAGGTAGAGTACCAGCGCCATGATGAGCGTCAGCGCCGCCGAGACCAGATAGACCCAGCGCCAGCCAGCGAAGTCGGCGATGACGCCGGCAACGAAGCGGGCAAGCAGGATGCCAAGGATGACGCCGCTGGTGACGGTGCCGACCGCCCGCCCCCGCTCGGACGGCACGGCGAGGTCGGCGGCGTAGGCCACCAGCACCTGAACCACAACGGCAAGCAGTCCGACGACAGCAAGGCCTGTCAGCAGCATTGCAGCGCTCGGTGCAATCCCGACAGCACTCAGCGCGACGGCGGACAGGACTGCCTGAACCGCGATCAGCTTGCGACGATCGAACAGGTCGCCCAGCGGCACGATGAAGAACAGGCCGAGCGCATAGCCGATCTGCGTGACCGTCACCACGATGCCGACCGAGGCGGGCGCGATGGCGAAATCATGCGCGATGGCATCGAGCAGCGGATGAGCGAAATAGACGTTGGCAACACTCAGGCCACAGGCAATGGCGAAGACCAGCGCCGTCATGCCGGACAGTCCCAGTGGTGACGCTGGTGTTGCCTGCAGCAGCCTGTCGGACCGCTCCGCTCCTGCTGCCACGCCGTTCACCACCTGCAGATTCATGTCGCTCTCCACAATAGGTTTCAACTTGAAACCACTTGCTGGATAGGCAGAACAGTTTTATCTTGCAACCAGAATGATCTATCTGGACCAACGATTGCCATGGTGAAACGAACGAGCCACCACGAAGCGGATTGCCTGATCGCGCGGCCGCTGGACGCGATCGGCGACTGGTGGTCGCTGCTCATCGTGCGCGATGCCTTTGACGGCTTGCGCCGCTTCGGCGAGTTCCAGAAGAGCCTCGGCGTCGCCAAGAACATCCTGTCGGCGCGGCTGCGCAATCTGGTCGCACACGACATACTGGAAACGGTTCCCGCGCCCGACGGCAGCGCGCACCACGAATATGTGCTGACGCAGAAAGGGCGCGGCCTGTTCTATGTCCTGGTCGCCTTGCGGCAATGGGGTGAGACCTATTTCTCCGGGCCGGGCGAGCCCTACACCTTCATGGTCGATACGCGGAGCGGCCGGCCGATCAGGCGCCTGGAGGTGCATGCCGAGGACGGGCGGCTGCTGGCGCCCGGCGACACAAGGCTCGCCGATTTCCGCGACCAGGAAAACGGCTGACCGCCCTGGCACGTTCGGCGGACTGGCCAGGCTGGCGGAATCGATTTCCGTTTGACCGGCCAGGGAATCGGCTATCGTTTCCCCAGAGCAATTCCAGGAAAAGTGTGATGCGGTTTTCCCACAGGGATTGCGTCAAAACAATGAGATAGATCGGTTCTTCGTTTCCATGAAACGAAGAACCGATCTATCGCGCAGGTGGAGTGACCGATGAAAGCCGTCGTCTTCGAGAAATTCGGCGAAGCGCCGACGATCCAGACCGTTCCCGATCCGAAGCCGGCCACCGATGGCGTCGTCATCAAGGTCGAGGCGACGGGGCTCTGCCGCAGCGACTGGCATGGCTGGATGGGCCATGATGACGGCATCACCTTGCCGCACGTCCCGGGCCATGAGCTGGCGGGCGTCGTCGTCGCCGCCGGCAAGCAGGTCAGCCGCTGGAAGGCCGGCGACCGCGTGACGGTGCCGTTTGCCGTCGGCTGCGGCCGCTGCTTCGAATGCAGCTCGGGCAATCATCAGGTCTGCGAGCACCAGACGCAGCCCGGCTTCACCGGCTGGGGCTCGTTCGCCGAATATGTCGGCATAGAGCATGCCGACACCAACCTGGTGCGCTTGCCCGAGGAGATGGAATACGCCACCGCCGCCAGCCTCGGCTGCCGCTTCGTCACCTCGTTTCGCGCCACCGTCGACCAGGGGCGGGTCAAGCCCGGCGAATGGGTGGCGGTGCATGGCTGCGGCGGCGTCGGCCTGTCGGCAATCATGATCGCCAGTTCGATGGGCGCCAATGTGATCGCCATCGACCTCACCGACGAGAAGCTGGAGTTCGCCAAAAAGATCGGCGCCGTAGCGACGATCAATGCGTCGACGACGCCGAATGTGGTCAAGGCGGTCAAGCAAATCACCAATGGCGGCGCGCATATGTCGATGGACGCGCTCGGCCACCCCACCACCTCGTTCAACTCGATCGCCAATCTGCGCCGGCGCGGCCGCCATGTGCAGGTCGGCCTGATGCTGGGCGAGCACGCCCGCCCGCAAGTGCCGATGGACAAGATCATCGCCTTCGAGCTCGAAATCCTCGGCAGCCACGGAATGCAGGCCTACCGCTACCAGGCGATGATGGAGATGATCCGCAACGGCAAGCTCAAGCCCGAACTTCTGGTCGGCAAGAAGATCAGCCTCGACGAGGCGCCCGCGGCGCTGATGGCGATGGGTGGCTTCGAGGGCATTGGCATCGGGGTGGTGACGAAGTTCTAGGCGCGGGGCTCGCTTCCCGAACTAACGCGCGAACTTCTTCGCCCCGAACACGCAGGCTACCACGCCGAGCGTGACAACCACCATCAGCGGGCTGACCTGCTCGTGCAGCAGGCTCGCCGCAAGCGCCAGGCCGAAGAAGGGCTGCAACAACTGCAATTGGCCGACCGCCGCGATGCCGCCTTGCGCCAGGCCGCGGTACCAGAAGACGAAGCCGATCAGCATGCTGAACAGCGAGACATAGGCGAGCCCGATCCAGGCGTGGGAGCCGACGGCGGCAAAGGATTGCGGCAGGGTCGCGAAACTCAGCACCAGCATGATCGGCAGCGACAACGTCAGCGCCCAGCAGATCACTTGCCAGCCGCCGAGCCTTCGCGACAGCGCGGCGCCCTCGGCATAGCCCAGGCCGCAAACGACGACGGCGGCGAGCATCAGGCCGTCGCCGACCGGCGAGGCGGTCACGCCCTGCGTCAGCGCGAAGCCCGCGACCAGCGCGCTGCCGATGCACGAAAACAGCCAGAACGCCGGACGGGGGCGATCGCCGCCACGCAGGACGCCGAAGATCGCGGTCGCCAGCGGCAGCAGGCCGATGAAGATGATGGAATGGGCCGAGGTGATGTGCTTGAGCGCCAAGGCGGTCAACAAGGGAAAGCCGACGACCACGCCTAGCGCCACGATCACCAGCGACACGAGATCGCCGCGCTGCGGACGTTTCTCCCGAAACAGCAGCAGCATCGCCAGCCCAAGCATTCCGGCAATCGCGGCCCGGGCTGATGTCACGAAGGTCGGATCGAAATCCATGACCGCCACACGCGTCGCCGGCAGCGAGCCCGAGAAGATCAGCACGCCGATAAATCCGTTCACCCAGCCGCTCGCGGTCTTGTCCATTGCACGCTCCATTGCTTTCGCCCTCTATCGGGCGGATGCCCATGGCGCGGCTAGAGACAATGCGGTACAATTTCACGAAACTGTAATGGCATATTGAGCAGTACAGATGACTGGCCTCGCCTTGGAAACTGATGGCGCGCGAACCCTGGGTACCCCCACTCTGGTCGAAAGCGTCATGGCGACCATTCGCCAGCGGATTGCCGCGCGCAGCCTGACACCGGGAGCCCGGTTGCCGTCGATCCGCGCCTTCGCCCAATCCATGCAGGTGTCCAAATCCACCGTGGTCGAAGCCTATGAGCGGCTCGTCGCCGAGGGCACGATCCGCTCCCGGCGGGGCTCGGGTTTCTATGCCGCCGGCTCGCTGGCGCCGCTGTCGCTGGCCGAGATCGGTCCCCGGCTCGACCGTGCCGTCGATCCGCTCTGGGTATCGCGCCAGTCGCTGGATGCCGGCGACGAGGTGTTGAAACCCGGCTGCGGCTGGCTGCCGGCCTCCTGGATGCCGCAGGCCGCGCTGCGGCGGGCACTGCGCACGGCAGCGCGCGCCGACGATGCCGCGCTTGCCGATTACGGCACGCCGCTTGGCCTGCCGCCGCTGCGGCAACTCTTGGCGCGGCGCATGGCCGGGCATGGCATCGAAGTCTCGCCTGAACAGATCATGCTGACGGACTCGGGCACGCAGGCCATCGACCTGTTGTGCCGGCTCCTGATCGAGCCCGGCGACACGGTGCTGGTCGACGACCCCTGCTATTTCAATTTCCACGCTTTGCTGCGCGCCCACCGCGCCAAGGTGGTCAGCGTTCCCTACACACCGTCTGGGCCAGATATCGAACTGTTCGCGCATGCGCTCGCCGAGCATCGGCCGCGCCTCTACATCACCAACGCCGCGATCCACAACCCGACCGGGGCGATCCTGTCGCCGGTCACCGCGCACCGCTTGCTGAAGCTCGCCGACCAGTCGGACCTGACCATTGTCGAGGACGACATCTTCGCCGATTTCGAACATGCCCCTGCCCCGAGGCTGGCGGCCTTCGATGGCCTGAACCGCGTCGTCCAGATCGGCAGTTTTACCAAGACGCTGTCGGCGTCGGTGCGCTGCGGCTTCATCGCAGCGCCCCGCGACTGGATCGAGGGCCTGACCGACCTCAAAATCGCCACGACCTTCGGAGGCGGACGGCTGGCCGCCGAACTGGTCCTGATGCTGCTGAAGGATGGCAGCTACCGCAAGCACATGGATCTGCTGCGCGCCAGGCTCGCGCGCGCCATGGCCGAGACCGTCGCCCGCCTGAGGGCGATCGGCATCACGCCGTGGATCGACCAGCCGGCCGGTCTGTTCCTGTGGTGCGGCCTGCCCGACGGCGTTGACGCGGCCGAAGTCGCACGCCGGGCGCTCAGCGACAATGTCGTGCTGGCGCCCGGCAACGCGTTCAGCCTGTCGCGGACGGCCAGCCGTTTCCTGCGCTTCAACGTCGCCCAGTGCGAAGATCAGCGGATCTTCAAGGTGCTCGAGGCGGCAATGGCGCGCTGATCTCAGCGACTTGCACAGACCTCCCGCACGCAGTCACGCAACCAACGTTGCGCCGGGTCGGCATCGAGGCGCGGATGCCAGAGCATCGAAATGGTGACTTCCACCGTAGTGACCGGCAGCGGAAAACTGTGCATGCCGGCGCGCGCGCCGGCCGTGTGCCGCTCGGGCACGCTGGCGATCAGTTCCGAGGCGCGCGCCATGGCGAGCGCGGCCGAGAAACCCGAGACCATGCACACCACCGTCCGCTGCAAGCCAAGCCCGCCCAGCGCCTCGTCGATCGGTCCCTTCTCGCGGCCGCGCCGCGAAACACTGATGTGCCGGCCCGCCGCATAGCGCTCGGGCGTCACAATGCCCTCGCTCAGCGGATGGCCTGATCGGACAGCGCCGATGAAGCGGTCGCGAAACAGCGCCTGGATGCGCACTTCGGGTCCGGTTTCGCCGGCGACGCCGATTTCCAGGTCGATCGCCGCCTCGCGCAGCGACATCACATCCTTGTCAGACTTCGGCGCGAAACGTAGCCGCACGCCAGGCGCTTCGGCCCCGATGCGGGCGACAAGGCGAGGCCCGAACTCCTCGACGAACCCGTCGTTGGTGCGCAGCGTGAACACCCTGTCCAGGCTTGAAAGATCAAGCAATTCGGCTGGGCGCAGCAGCGCCTCCGCGTCCTGGACGACAGGACCGACTTGGCGGCGCAACTCCTCCGCGCGCGGCGTCGCCACCAGGCCGCGGCCGGCCCGCACCAGCAGAGGATCGCCCGTTGCCTCGCGCAGCCGCGCCAGCGTCCGGCTCATCGCCGAGGGGCTGAGCCGCAGACGGCGTGCTGCGCGGGCCACGCTGCCTTCCGCCAGCAGCACGTCGAGAGCAAAGAGCAGATTGAGATCGGGCGTCGTCATTTGCGGATCCTAGCATCATATGGCGTCTCATGCACTGATATGATGCAAATGCTGCGCCTTCCGCCATATCAGCTGCGAGACTAGATCACCATTGGCTCCGCTTTCGGAGCGAACGGAAAGGAGATCGCATGGCAGTCGCCGCGCAAAATCCGGTTGGGCTGGTGTCAGCTCAGCAACAGAACCAATCGATCGCCTGGGCGCTGGCAAGCCTGTCGCTCGCCACGCTGCTGTCGTCGCTGGGAACCAGCATTGCCAGCGTCGGGCTGCCCTCGCTGATGCAGACGTTCGCAGCGTCGTTCCAGGCCGTGCAATGGGTGGTTCTGGCCTATCTCCTCGCCATCACCACGTTGATCGTCAGCGCCGGGCGGCTGGCTGACATGTTCGGGCGCCGGCCGTTGCTGCTCGGCGGCATCGCGCTGTTCACATCGGCATCGGTGCTCTGCGGCCTGGCGCCAACGCTTTGGCTGCTGATCGCTGCACGGGCCGTGCAGGGGCTGGGCGCGGCGCTGATGATGGCGCTGACGCTGGCCTTTGTCGCGGAGACGGTGAGCAAAGAGCGGACCGGCAGCGCCATGGGCCTGCTCGGCGCCATGTCGGCGATCGGCACGACGCTCGGCCCTTCGCTCGGCGGCCTGCTGATCGCCGGCCTCGGCTGGCGCGCGATTTTCCTGGTCAATGTCCCGCTGGGCCTGCTGACCTTCGCCCTCGCCTGGCGTGCCTTGCCGGTCGGCAACAAGAACGCGCAGGCCGCTCAAGGCAAGTTCGATGCGATGGGCACCGTCCTGTTGGCACTGACGCTGGCCGCCTATGCATTGGCCATGACGCTTGGCCGGGGCCATTTCGGTCCGCTCAACATCGGCCTGCTGGTCGCTGCCGCTCTCGGCATCAGTCTATTCGCCATCGCCCAGAAACGGGTGAAGAACCCATTGGTCCAACTCGCCAGCTTCCGGGATCAGCGGCTCAGCGCCAGCCTGGTCATGAGCCTGATCGTCGCCACGGTGATGATGGCGACCCTAGTGGTCGCTCCCTTCTATCTGTCGCGTGGGTTGGGACTCGATGCCGCGATGGTCGGCGTGGTGCTTTCGACCGGGCCGCTTGTCTCGGCCCTGTCGGCGCTGCTGGCCGGGCGGCTCTCCGATCGCTTTGGAGCCCACAGGACAATGGTCGCAGGCTTGCTCAGCCTCACCACGGGCACATTCCTCCTGTCGCTTTCGCTGACTAGGCTTGGCATTGCCAGCTATGTCGTTCCCATCACTGTCACCTGCTTCGGCTACGCCCTGTTCCAGACTTCCAACAATGCGGCCGTCATGAGCGGTGTCGGCGCTGGCGAACGCGGTGTCATATCCGGCCTGCTCAACCTGTCGCGCAATCTCGGCCTCGTCACCGGCGCATCCCTGATGGGCGCCATCTTCGCGGCTGCGTCGGCCGGTGCCCGACAAGGAACAGGACAGGATGTTCTGAGTTCCGCCGCAGCCGCCCGTGGCATGCAGGTCACCTTCGAGACGGCAACGGCGCTGGCGCTGGTGGCATTGCTGCTCGCGCTGCTCTCGGCCCGTGTCGCAGGTCGCGTGGAGTCCGTAGTTTCATGAGGCACGATCTGCTTGGCGATGGAAGCGTAATGTCCGTCAGATGCCGCGCAGAGACTGTTTCGAAATTCGCTCTGGCGAGTCATATGGTGGTGGTTTCGAGAACCGGAGCGCAGCGGACTTTTGGTCCGTGAGCACCGGAAGCGCAGAAAACGCCATCAGATGGCCGCCAGAGTAGAATTTCCAAGCAGGCTCTCAGGCCCCTGCCCGTTTGCGGCGCTCATAGAGCATGACCAGCGTTTCCGCCGTCAGCGCCGGCTTTTCCTCGCCTTCGATCTCGACCGTGTTGGCTGCCTTCATCAGATATTGGCCAGGCCCCCTGTCTTCCATGGAAAGCAGGACCGTACGCAGCCTGATGCGGGCGCCGACCCTCACGGGCGCCAGGAAACGCACCTTGTCGAAGCCATAGTTGAAGGCGGCCTGGGTGTTTTCCGGCACGATGCCCATGCCGAGCGCCAGCGCGCCGATGATCGACAGCGTCAGATAGCCATGCGCGATCGTGGTGCGAAACGGGCTTTGTCGCCGCGCGCGTTCAGGGTCGACATGGATCCATTGGTGGTCGCCGGTGCATTCGGCGAACTGGTTGATACGGTCCTGATCGACCGTGGTCCATTCCGAGACGCCGAGCTCCTGCCCGGACATCGTTCTCAACTGCTCATAGGTCGGCGGCGTTTTAGGCCGTATTTCGTTCATTCCTGCTTTCCCGATCGCTTGCCGTGCCTCCGGACCACGAACGGATGGCCCCTGTCAATTCACCCCTTGTGAATCGGTTCCGTCGAACTCCGGCTGAACCGTGCCATGCCTTGCCGCGCAATGGCAGGCCGAATTCGGATTTTCGCACGTTCCAGGGGCGCCGACGCTTATAACGTGGCGCGAATGCAACTATGCGCAGGGTTGCGAAACTGCAAACCGGCATGTCCCGCCCAAGACGAAACGACAGGCCGCGGAAGCCTATTTCTGCCCGTAGCCGGCGCGGATTTCCTCCATCGCCTCCTTGATGCGTGCACGCAGGATTTCGATCGATTCGGTTCCGGATTTGCGAGCCAGTTCAGCCACTTCACCGGCATTCTTAAGCGCCGCCTCGAACGATTTCCGGGCGAACTCCGTCTGCTTGGCCATCAGTTCCTGCGGATTGCCCGGCGCGCGGTAGCTCTGCGCCATGTCGGCGATTTCGCGCAGTGTGTCCTGCAGCAGTTCACGCTGCCTCGACAACAGCGAGGTCGCGCCGGCGGCGCCCGCTCGCGCCGATTTCTCCAACGCTTCGAGGTTCTTGCGGTGATGGGCAAGGATCGCCTCGACATCGACATTGGGCACCTTCAGGTCGCGGCCGAACCTGCCGAACATGTCCATGAAGGAATCGGATTCCGGTTGTTTTGCCATGATGTCTCCCCTTAGCCGCAAATGCGGATACCCTCGCCGGGAGCATAGCACTCGGCTGCCGTGTGTCCATTTCGAAGACGGGCCTGACGATCAATGCGCATCAATTGACCGGGAGCAGCAGCTCGATCGTGTAGAGCACGATACCCGCCAGCCCGCCGATGATCATGCCGTTGAAGCGGATATATTGCAGGTCCCGGCCGATGTTCATCTCGATCAGCCGCGTCAGTTGCGCCAGGTCCCAGCGTTTGACCTGATCGGCGATGAATTTCGACACACCGCTCTTCTGGCTTTCGACGAAGGAGGCCAGCGCCACGACGAACCCCTGGTTCATGTCGGCCCGGATCTGCGCATCGCCGGCGAGATGGCGGCCGACCTCGACGAACATGTTGGCGAGATGCGCCCGGATCACCGAATTCGGCGCCTTGGCATCCTGCTCGATGAACAGGCTGAGGCTCTGCCACATATCGCCGGCCAGCGCCCTGACTTCGGGTCGGGCGAGGAAATCATGCTTCATCTTCTCGGCACGCTTTGCATATTGCCTGGACGTCCGCAGTCGCTCGACGAAGCCTTGCGCAAAACGATCGAACTCGGCGCGCATCGGGTGGTCGGGATCGGCGCGCACCTCGTCGAGCAAGGAACCCGCCGAGGCGACGATCTTCTTCAGGAGATAGGCATCGGCCCTGAACAGGTTGAACAGCGACGGCAGCTCCTCGCGGATCTTCTCGCGCATCGTCGCCAGCGCCTGCTCGTCGTTGAGGAAGCGGCCGACCACCTTGATGAACTCGTCGAACAGTTTTTGATGACGGCGGTCATCGGTAAGCGCCGACAGCAGTTCCGCCGCCAGCGGCGCCAGCGGCACCTTTTCGATCTGCTCGAGCATGCGGCTGGTGACGAAGCCGCGCAGGCCGGACTGCTCGACCGCGGCAAGTGTCTGCGGCACCAGCCGAACGACGAAGCGCGACAGGCCGGCGGCGCGTTCGGCATCGGTCAGCCAATCGGCGACGAGTGCCGCAAAATCGACCTCGGCAAGCTTTTCCCGCACCGGCTCAGGCGCCAGGAAATTGGCCTCGATGAAGCGGCCGAGATTGTCGGCGATGCGATTCTGGTTTTCCGGGATGATGGCGGTGTGCGGGATCGGCAGCCCGAGCGGGCGCCTGAACAACGCCACCACCGCGTACCAGTCGGCAAGACCGCCAATGGTCGCCGCCTCGGCGAAGGCGGCGACGAACCCCAGCCACGGATAGGTGCTTTGGAACGACTTGGCCAAGGCGAACAACAGCACGCAAAGCCCCAGCGCCGCCGTGGCGATGAATTTGGTGCGGCGCAACGCCGAGAGCTTGACGGCCGCGTCAGCATCGAAACGGACAGGCGCCAGGGACGGAGCCGATTGTGACATGGATGAACTGCTCCTCGTCGATCTCAGGTCGACCTCAGGTCGATCTCGGGGGTCGATCTCGGGCCTATCTAGGGTTTCATCAGCCGGAATGCCCGTTGTGGCCGGTTTTCCCAGCGTTTGGCCGGGCTGCGCACATAAAGTTGACGAGAATATTCATCTATGATGCCCGGCTAGTCTGGAATTGTTCCAAGGTATAGGCCATATTCGGATCGAGGCCAGCGCGGCGAATCCGAAACTCCGGGATCAGAGCCGCGGCGGCGAAGTTCGGGAATCCGGCATGGTTGCACCGCGCCGGCGCGTAGTGAGGACGAAATGCGGCTTACACGCCAGACCAATTATGCCATGCGCATCCTGATGTACTGTGCCGCCAACAATGACCGGTTGAGCCGCATTCCCGAAATCGCGGCCGCCTATTCGGTGTCGGAACTGTTCCTGTTCAAGATCCTGCAGCCGCTGGTCGAGAATGGACTGGTCGAGACGGTGCGCGGCCGGAATGGCGGCGTCAGGCTTGGCCGCGCGGCTGAGGCGATCAGCCTCTTCGACGTCGTGCGCGTTACCGAGGAAAGCTTCGCCATGGCCGAATGCTTCGAGAACGATGCCGCCGAATGCCCGCTGGTCGACAGCTGCGCGCTGAATTCGGCGCTGCGCGAGGCCCTCAACGCCTTCTTCGCCGTGCTCGCCCGCTACACGATCGCGGACATGGTGGCGGCAAGGCCGAACGTGCGCAACCTGCTCGGCATCGACATGCTGGAGCGCCGCGCCCCGGCCGCGTGAGCAAGTCTCCCCGCGTCTGGCTAGGTCTGTTGAGATTCAGGTCAGGCCGAGTCGAGAATGGCGGGTTCCGAGAACCGGAACGGAGCGTACGTTTGGGGACGTGAGTACTGGAAGCGCAGGAAACCGCCATTCGCAGGCCGGCCTCACCTGAATATCAATAGACCGCTGATTGAGGCAACACGAACGGCATGTTGCCGACCGGCAGCACGCCGACCCTGAGCCGGCAATCGAACACTTTTTCGATCAGGTCATCGCTCAGCACGTCCTGTGGTGAACCGGTGGCCACGAGCCGGCCGCGATGCATGACGAAGATCCGGTCGGCATACATGGCCGTCAGATTGAGGTCGTGCAGGATGGCGACCACGCCCCCGCCCCTTTTGGCAAAATCACGGGCGATGTTCATGATGATCAGCTGATGCTTGATGTCGAGGCTGGAAACCGGCTCGTCGAGGAACAGGTAGCGCGGCTTGCCGTCGAGCACCGGCGCCCAGACCTGGCACAGCACGCGCGCAAGCTGGACGCGCTGCTGCTCGCCGCCCGAAAGCTCCTGGTAGAAACGTCCGGCAAAACCGTCGAGGTCAACGCGCGCCAGCGCCCGCTCCGGCAGCCGAGCATCCTCGCCCGGCAAGGTGCCCGAGCGCCCGCCGACAAGGCCGAGCCTGACCACCTCGCGCACCGTGAACGGGAAGGAAAGCGTCGTCGCCTGCGGCAGCACCGCGCGATGCACCGCCATCTCGGCCGGCTTCATCGACGAAAGATTTCGGCCGTTGAGAGCGACGCGCCCGGTAGAGGCGCGCTCGCCCGACAACGCCTTCAGGAAGGTCGTCTTGCCCGAACCGTTGGGACCGACGATGGCCGCTATTTCGCCAGGCCGCGCATCGAAATCGACACCACCGACGATGCGCTTGCCGGCGATATCGACGGAAACGTCCCTTGCCTCGATCATCAAAGCCTCACAGGTTCCAGGTCTTAGAGATCGACCACGACGCGCTTGCGCAGCAGTATCCACAGGAAGAACGGCGCACCCACGATCGCGGTGACGATGCCGATCGGCAATTCGGCCGGCGCCACGACGGTTCGTGCAACGGCATCGGCCAACAGCAGCAGCGAGGCACCGAGCAGCGCCGAGGCAGGCAGCAGATAGCGATTGTCCGGACCGATCAGCAGCCGCAGCAGATGCGGCACGACGATGCCGACAAAGCCGATGCCGCCGCTGACCGCGACGGAGGCGCCGACCGCCGCCGAGACACCGATGATCGCCGTGTATTTCAGCCGCTGCACCGGTATGCCGAGATGGCCGGCGGTCGCCTCGCCCAGCGCCAGCGCATTGAGGCCGCGCGCCAGGAATGGCATCGCCCCTAGCGCCAGTATAATGATCGGCCCGACTGAACCGATCTTCGCCCATGTCGCGCCGCCCAGCGATCCGAGTGACCAGAATGTCAGGTCGCGCAGCTGGCGATCGTCGGCCATGAAGATGAGGATGCCCGTCAACGCCATGGCAAGGGCTGCCAGCGCGATGCCGGCGAGCAGCATGGTGGCGACCGAGGTTTGGCCACGTCGCGTCGCGACCTGATAAAGCACCAGGGTCGAGGCAAGGCCACCGAAGAAGGCCGCCAGCGGCAGCGCAAGCGTGCCGAGCAAGGCCGTCACCGGCGCCAGCACCGTGATGCCGAGCACGATGATGGCCACCGCGCCGAGGCTGGAGCCGGCGGAAACGCCGATCAGGCCGGGATCGGCCAGCGGATTGCGAAACAGCCCCTGCATGACGGCGCCCGAGACCGCGAGCGCCGCACCGACCAGCATGCCGAGGATGATGCGCGGCAAACGGATGTCGTAGATGATCAGGCTGTCACGGGTGCTCAGCGCCGCATCGCTCGGAATGGCCCCAAGCAGCCAGTCCCCGAGGACGCTGACGGCCGAAGCATCTGATGCCCCCGACGTGAGCGACAAAGATATGGCGGCCGCGAGCCCGAGGCACAGCAACAGGATGACGATGCGGGCGCGGCCCGAGCGGTCGCCCTCGGATGCATTCGCCATCACCTTCACCGGGCCGGCGATCGATTGATCGACCATGATCCGCCCGCTCAGTCCGTGACTTCAGCGCCATAGAGCGAGACGGCGAGGTCGTGAATGGCGTCGGCGGTGCGCGGCCCGAAGCCGAGCAGATAGCCGCCATCGATGCGGATCAGCTTGCGCGCGACCCCTGCCGGCGTCGAGGCAACAGACGGGTTGCCGAACAATTCGTCGTCCGACACTGGCGGCCCGGCATTGCTCATCATCAGGATCACGTCGGGCCTGGCGGTGATGATTGCCTCGTCGGACATCTGCTTGTAGCCGGAGAAACCGTCGACGGCGTTGACTCCGCCCGCCAGCTTGACCATGCCGTCGGCCGCGGTTTCGCTGCCGGCCGCCAGGATCTTGCCGCCCTGTACCGACAGCACGAACAGAATGCGCTTGCGCTCCTTGATCGACGCCGTCTGCTTTTCGGCTGATATCAGCTTGGCATCGAGTTCCTTGGCCAGCACCTCGGCCTTGGCATCGACGCCAAGCGCCTTGCCGACGATGCGGACCTTCTCGAGGATGCCGTCGTGGCTATAATGTTCAGGCACCTCGATGAAGGGGATGCTGGCCTTCTTCAGCACGTCGACGGCTTCCTTGGGGCCACTGCCGTGCAGCGCCAGGATGCCGGTCGGATTGACCGACAGCACGCCTTCCGGCGACAGCGCGCGCATATAGCCGACATCGGGCAAGGCGAGCGCCGCTTTCGGATAATTGCTGGTGGAATCGCGCGCCACCAGATGTTTCTCCTCGCCAAGCGCATAGACGATTTCGGTGATCGAACCGCCTATGGCGGCGATCTTCGACGGATCGGAGAAGACCGAGACGCCCTCGGCGGCGCCGGCCGGCTGCAGCGCGGCAACGGAAAGGCCGACGATCGGCGCAAGCATCGATAGGCGCATCGCCGGCAGGGTAGGGAAAAACCGCATCACACTGTCCCTCACGCTGCCGTCGGGCTCGGAATACGCGGCAGGTTCTCGGCCAGGAACCGCCAATCGTCGCGCTCGCTTTCGCCTTCATGGCGCTTGCCGAAGAACTGGATGATCATCTCGCCTTCGGCGCCAAAGACCTCGAGCGATGTGACATGGCCATCCTTGGTCGGCTTGCGCACCGCCCAGACTTCATGGATGTGGTCGGTGCGCAAATGCAGGTGGAAGGTTTCATCCAGCACATTGATCCACGGCCCCATCGGCTTGATCGACTTGACCGGTCCGGAATGGATCTGGATGCAGCCGCGGTTGCCGACGAAGCACATGATCGGCAGTTCGCCTTCGGCGGCGTGGTGAAACATGGCGCGGACCGCGTCATTGTCGAGCAGCCAGGCATAGTCCGTTCCGATCATGCGCACCGCCTGACGGCGGCTGAGCTTGAGCGTTTTCAGCATGCCGAAGAACTGGTGCACGTCGGTCAGCCGGCTCCAGCGGTCGCGCAGATCGTCAAGGTTGGCGGTCGTCGCCGTGGCCTCGCCCTCATTATCGGAGGCATGCCCGGAGATGGCGATCGTCGGTTCCTGGTTGGACGATTCCAGCGAAGCGACCAGCTTCTGGTAGGCATAGAGGCTGGAGGCCGGCCGCAGATGCACCTTGTGCACCGCCTCGCCCGCCCCGTCGAAGAACTGCAGGCTGCGGCGGATCTCGTCGCCGTCGCGCTTCTCCACGGCAAAGCCATGCGCCCAGACCTTCGGGAAGACGCGCAGGTCGATATTCTCGCCAAGCACCATGGCATTGTGGTTGCCGGCAACGACCTTGTCGTAGACGCCAATCTTTTCGTGAACGGCGCTTTCGTTGCGGGTCAGCGCCATCACCTCGCCGACCGCCTCGAGCCCGGTCAAGAGGTCGTTGACGCGCGGTTCGATGCGAACGACGCCGTCGCCGCAATGCGCGGCGACCAACTCGGCTTCCGAAATGCCGAGTTGGGCGGCCAGGTCACGCTCCCGCGATTTCGGATCTTCTGTCCGTGCCCGCCGGATTTCATGCGGGGCGGGTTTTACGCGCTGGTCCATGTCTTACCCCTACTGCCTTGCCTTACTTGTTGAGAATGAGCTTGCCCTGCCGGGTGATCTTCAGCCGGTAGAGTGCGCCATGATGCTCGATGCCGATCTCGTGCTCGCCCTGGAACAGCGTGTTGCTGGAGAGCGTTCGCACCGCCAGCGGGATCCGATCGAAGCGGCTGTAGGCATCATCGGAACGGCGGACGCGATAGCGAAAATCGTTGGGATTGTGCGTGTTCATCTGGGTCGATCCCTTTCCTGTGCCGGGCACCTGGCTAAGCGTTGCGAAATTGCCGATTCATTTCTTGACTTGAATAATCATGTTTACTAGTCAGTGCAATACCGGAGTAAACGAGTCAACATTTAAGACGCCGGACACGATGAAAAATGCCAGCGAGCCCCAGGCCAGCCAGCACGAAACCTGGAATCTGGAGTTGGGGCATGGGGTTTTTGAACTGGGAACTGCGCGGCCGGTCGGCGGCGAACGGTGTGGCGGCCTTGTTGGCGAGCGTGGCGGCGATCGCCCTATCGGCACCATCGGCGCATGCACAACAGGCAACGCAGCCGGCGGGCAAGCAGACGGATCAGTCGCAGCAGGCTGACCAGGAAAAAGCTGCCCCTGCGGGCGCAACGCTGCTCGACAAGATTTTGGTTATCAGCCGCACCGGCGAAACGGCGATAGAATCACTGGCCTCGGCCAGCCATGTCGACCAGGAGCAACTCGCCCGCCGCATGGCGACGACGCCGAACGAGATGCTGCTGGGTGTGCCCGGTGTCGCGACACAGGCCGACGCCAGACGCGTCAGCACCAGTATCAACATTCGCGGCCTCCAGGATTTCGGCCGCGTCGCGGTCATCGTCGATGGCGCACGCCAGGATTTCCAGCGTTCGGACCATGGCACCCAGTCGACCTTCTACATCGACCCCGAACTCGTCAAATCCGTCGATGTGATCCGTGGTCCGGTCGCCAACACCTATGGATCGGGCGCCATCGGCGGCGTGATCTTCTTCGACACCAAGGACGCCGCGGACTTCCTCAAGCCGGAGGAAACATGGGGGGCTTCGGTAACCGGACGCTATGAGAGCAACGGCAAGGGCTGGACCACCAGCGCCACCGGCGCCTACCGTTTCAACGAGAACTGGGACACACTCGGCAACATCGTCTACCGCACCTACGACAACTACAAGGATGGCGGCGGCGACACCGTCAACGGCACCGGCTTCGACGTGCTGAGCGGCCTGCTCAAGACCAGCATCCGGCCGACCGAGAACAGCGAGTTGAAACTGGGCTGGGTCGGCTCAAGCGACGGCTGGGACGAAACCAGCGGCGGCGTGCCGGTCAACGACGTCGACCTGAAGTCGAACACGTTCACCGCCCGTTACAACATCACGGACGAGGACAAGAGCTGGCTCGATCTCCACATCAACACCTCGTACAACAAGACCAATCTCGACCTGACCAGCCTTGTCCCGCAAAATCGGTTTGATCCCATAACGGGTCTTCCCACTGTCCTGCCGGCGGGGTCGCAATCGACTTTCGACGTCGGCACCACGGGTATCGACATCTGGAACACATCGCGCTTCGAAACAGGTGGCATCGCCCACGAATTGACCTATGGCGGCGACTGGGTCGGCGACGATGTGAAGACGGGCGGTACGGCCGGCGGCGACAGTTTCTACACGCCTTCGGGCAAGCGCAACGTGTCCGGCGCCTATGTCCAGGACAAGCTCACCTGGGACTGGCTCGAAGTCATCGCCGGACTGCGCTACGACAATTACAGCCTGAAGGACAGCACGCGCGAGACCTCGGGCGACCGGCTGTCGCCGCGCATCACCGTCGGCGTCTCGCCGTTCGAAAGCGCCGGCCTTGCCGGCCTGCAATTCTACGGCACCTACGCCGAAGGCTATCGGTCGCCGTCGCTGACGGAGACGCTGATCAGCGGCAACCACCCGGCGGGCGTCACCTTCCCGTTCCTGCCCAATCCCAATCTGCGGCCTGAGACCGGCAAGACGACGGAATTCGGCATCAACTACAGGCAGAACGACATCTTCGAATCCGGCGACGCGCTTCGCGTCAAGGCGGCCTACTTCCACAACAATGTCGATGACTATATCGATGGCGTGACCCTGTCGCCGTTCGCTCCAGGCAGCGGCTGCCCGTTCGGGCCCGGCATTCCGATCTGCTTCCAGTATCAGAATTTCGCCCAGGCCAAGATCGACGGCTTTGAGCTGGAAGGCGTCTACGACGCCGGATGGGGCTATGCCGGGCTTTCGGCCTCGATCACCAATGGCCACACCATTTCCTACAAGGGTGTGGAAGCCGATCTCGCCACCATCCCGTCCTCCCAGGTCACCGCCCAGCTCGGGCTGCGCTTCCTCGAGGACAAGCTGACCGTTGGTGGTGAGGTTCAGTACAATGGCAAACCAAAGGGCAATGCGGTGGCCGAGGACTACACGCTGGTCAATGCCTTCGCCACCTACCAGGCGACAGACAATCTGAAGGTCGATTTCCGCGCCGACAATCTGTTCGACGTCAAATACGCCAACCCGCTGAACGGCAGCACGACAGTCGCGGTCTATGAGCCGGGCATAACGCTGAAACTGGCGGCAACAATGCGATTTGGAGGCTGATGGCATGGCGAGCTTGACGACATCCCTTCGTCTGCTGCCCTCGACGTTGGCGATGTCGCTTGCGATGGTTCCGGCGTGGGCTGAAGGGGTCCGCGCCGGCCCCCGCGCTGACCCTGGAGCTCAATGCCGCGCAACCCTCCGACAAGGGCTGCCGGCTGACCTTCCTGGTCAACAACAATCTCGGTGCCGACCTCTCCAAGGCGGCTTTCGAGATCGCCCTGTTCAACGAGGCCGGCGTTGTCGACCGGCTGACCGTGCTCGATTTCAACGACCTGACGGCAGGCAAGACCAAGGTGACCCGCTTTGATCTCGCCGGCACCGATTGCACCAAGGTCAGCCGCGTGCTGATCAACAGCGCGACCGAATGCGCAGGCGCCGGCGTCGAACCGGCCGCCTGCATGCGCAGGCTGAAGACGGACACCAAGACCGGCATCGCCTTCGGCGTCTGAGAACGGCTTTGGGACTGCACCCCGCATTCACAGCAAATACCGTTGCGTGGCCGCTGGCCGGCCACGGATCGCTGACGCCAGGGGCAAACGATCTTGATTTGACTTTTGCCCGCTGGCCGCTGCAATTTCCGGCCCGCGACATGCAGGAAATCAGTCCCCTCCCCGACGCTGGCAGCGAGCTGGCGATAGCGCCGGCCGAGCCGCTTGCAGCCGCGCGGCCGGCGGCCCGATGGCCGATTGCCCTCGTCGTCTCCGGCCTGCTTCACGCCGCCATGGCGGCATTCTTTCTGATCTCGCCCGCCGGCACATTCGATTCCAGGAATGCGGAGCAACCGGAAGGCAGCGATCGCGCAGGCGACAAGGTGGCCGGCACCGCTTTGGACAAGGATCCAGCAGCGATCAATGTCACGCTGGAGCCAAAACCGCAGCCGACCAAACCGGAGCCGGCGGCCAGACCGGTGCCGCCGACAAAACCCTCGCAGCCCGAGCGGGAAGCTGCAAAGCAAACTCCCCAACCCATCCCGGAAGCAGCCAAGCCGCCGCCCAAACCTTTGCCGGAAGCTGTCAAACAGCCTGCGGCAACACCTGACATACTGGTGGCGGCGACCCCGCACCGTGATGACCAGAGTGTGGCTGCCAGGGCCGAAACACCGGCACAGCCGAGCGTCCAGGCCGAGACCGCTGAGATGCCTGTCGCCGTTCCGGAGCAACCGCCGATCCCCAGCGCCAGGCCAACTCCGGGCGCAGATGCAAAAGCAGCGGACGAGAAGCGCGGCACGGCAGATGGGCAGGATCGGCTGGCGCAGGCAGCCAGCAAGGGCAGAAGGCAGAACGAGGCGGGGGCCGCCGCTGAGTCCAGCTACCGAAGCGACGTCATCAGCAAACTTGGCCGCGTCTATCGAGCAGTGCCGCCTTCGTTGCAAGCGACGGCGCGCAGCAACACCGTTGTCACCTTCGTCATCGGCCGGCAGGGCAACATCGATGAGCTGCGTGTCGTTGAAAGCTCGGGCTCGGCAACTTTCGACCAGATCGTGCTTGGTTTCGTTCGCAAGGCGGCCCCTTTCCCTCCGATCCCGCCAAAGGTCGGCAACAGTCTGGAATTCACCGGTGCGATCGGTCCGTTCTGAGAGCGGCTAACCCGCATCCTTCAATCGCAGCAGTCCACCAATTCAGAAAGGAACCCCATGTACATCGCCATGAACCGCTTCAAGGTGCAGAACGGCTCGGAAGCCGATTTCGAGGCCGTGTGGAAGAACCGCGATTCCAGCCTTGCCGAGATGAAGGGTTTTCGGGAATTCCATCTGCTGCGCGGCCCGGTCAACGAGACCGAAGGCTACACACTGTTTGCCTCGCACACGGTGTGGGCGAGCCAGGACGATTTCGTCGCCTGGACCAAGTCGGAGAATTTCCGCGCCGCGCACAGGAATGTCGGCACGACGAAGGTGCACTATCTCGGCCACCCGCAATTCGAGGGCTTTTCGGTCGTCGAGGGCGCCTGAGAATAGGCTGAACTAGGCCGCGGCAAGCAGGCTGGCATTGCCGCCCGCGGCCGTGGTGTCGACACAGACCGCGCGCTCATGGGCATAGGCGGCCGGGTTGAGCACCTCGCTGACCAGCGGCACGATCGGGCCGGTCCTATCGGCGATGACCTTGCGCACGATGCGCGCCGCCTCCGGCGTGCCCGAAAAAGCGACGACATCGACGCGCAGCGAGCGCGCCTCGACCGGATCGGGACGCCCATCGATAGCGGCGAGCGGCAAGCCCTTGCCGGTCAGCGCCGACAATGCGGCCGGCGCCCCTGGGGCAACGGCCAGCACCGCATTGCCGGCGGCGAGCGCCTGGATCGTCTGGGCAAGCAGCGTCTCGGCATCCGGCCCCAGGCACAACACGCGGCCGCGCGGCGACAGCGAGAGCGTGTTGGCCTCGCCGGTTGGCCCGGGCAGGTCGACCTGACCGAAATCGATGCCAGCAGCGGCGCCGATGGCAGCCGCGCCCTTGCCGCGCAAATGCTTCCTCAGGATGGCGATCCGGTCCGGGCGCGTCGACCAGCCGCGGAGGGCCGGATCGGGCAGATTGTCGGCCAGTTCGGTCGCCGTCACCTTGTGGCCATCGCCAACTTCCGTACCGGCTTCCGGCCCCTTGCGGAAGCGGCGCAGATAGTGCGGGCCGCCGGCCTTCGGCCCGGTGCCGGACAGCCCCTCGCCGCCAAAGGGCTGCGAGCCGACGACGGCGCCGATCTGGTTGCGGTTGACGTAGATGTTGCCGGCATGGATGCCGTCGACGAAATGCTGGACGCGGCCTTCGATGCGGGTATGCAGGCCGAACGTCAGGCCATAGCCCTTGCGGTTGATGGCGGCGATCACCGCGTCGATCTCATCAGCGTCGAAGCTGGCGACATGCAATACCGGCCCGAAGACTTCGCGCTCCATCTCCTCTATGCCTTTGACTCGGAAGACATGCGGCGCGACGAAGCGCCCGTCCTTCGGCGCCTCGAGCTTGGCGATCAGCCGGCCCTCGAGACCCTTCTTGGTGCAATAGTCACGGATAGAGGACTGCGCGTCATCGTCGATGACCGGACCGACATCGGTCGAAATCCGCCAGGGATCACCGATGTTGAGCGCTTCCATGGCGCCTTTCAGCATCTCCAGCATCTTCTTCTCGACGTCCTTCTGCACGTAGAGCACACGCAGCGCCGAACAGCGCTGGCCGGCACTCTGGAAGGCAGAGGCGAGGATGTCGCGCACCGCCTGCTCGGGCAGCGCGGTGGAATCGACGATCATGGCGTTCAAACCGCCGGTCTCGGCGATCAGCATGGCGTCGGGTGCCGCGGTCTCGGCCAGCTGTTTCTCGATCAGCTTGGCGACCTCGGTCGAGCCGGTGAAGCAGACGCCGGCAATGCGTGGGTCGGCGGTCAGCGGCGCGCCCACCGACGGGCCATCGCCGGGCAGCAGCTGGATGATGTCTTCCGGCACGCCGGCCTCGCGCAGCAATTCGACGGCGCGGAAGGCGATCAGCGGTGTCTGTTCGGCCGGCTTGGCGATGACCGAATTGCCGGTAACGAGTGCTGCCGCGATCTGGCCGGTGAAGATGGCGAGCGGAAAATTCCACGGCGAAATGCAGACGATCGCGCCGCGCGCCTGCGTGCCGGTCTCGGCATTGGCCGCCTCGGCGGCGTAGTAGCGCAGGAAGTCGACCGCCTCGCGCACTTCCGCCACCCCGTCGGCCAGCGATTTGCCGGCCTCGCGGGTGGCGAGCGCGAAGAACTCGACCGCATTGGCTTCGTAGAGATCGGCTGCGCGGTTGAGGATGGCGGCGCGTTCGGCAACGGGACGCTTTGCCCAGGCCGGTTGCGCTTCCACAGCGATGCGCACGGCAATCGTAACCTGCTTGGCGGCGGCCTCGTGAACCGTTCCGACCACTTCATCGGGCTTGGCCGGATTGACGACCGGGCGTGGCTTGCCATAGCCGGCAGCCCGGGTGATCGGCTTGGCGTGCCAGCGGTCCGGCCCGGCGAACGCCGCCCTGGCCTTGTCGATGGCCGCCAGCGTCACCGTGTCGGTGATGTCAAAACCTTTCGAATTGCGGCGACCGACGCCAAAAATCTGAGAAGGCCGGGCAATCGCCGGATTGGCAGCAGGACCCTGGCTTTCCACCGTCTCGAGCGGATCGCGCGCGATGTCTTCCGGCTCGACATCCTCGTCAGTCAGCTGGTGCACGAAGGAGGAGTTGGCGCCATTTTCCAGCAGGCGGCGCACCAGATAGGCCAGAAGGTCGGAATGCGCGCCGACCGGTGCATAGATGCGGCAGCGCGTGCCTTCGGCCTGGCGCACGGTCTCGTGCAGCGCCTCGCCCATGCCATGCAGGCGCTGGAATTCGAAGGAATCGCGATTCGTGGCCATCGACAGGATGGCGGCGACGGTGTGGGCGTTATGGGTGGCGAATTGCGGGTAGATGCGGTCGGTCATGCCGAGCAGTTTGTTCGCGCAAGCCATGTAGGAAACGTCGGTGTTGGCCTTGCGGGTGAAGACGGGATAGCCGGCAAGTCCGAGCGTCTGCGCTCGCTTGATCTCGGTGTCCCAGTAGGCGCCCTTCACCAGCCGCACCATGATTGTGCGGTCGTATTTCTTCGCCAGCGCGTAGAGCCAGTCGATGACGAAGGCCGCGCGTGGCCCGTACGCTTGCACCACCACACCAAAGCCGTTCCAGCCAGCGAGTTCCGGCTCGGCCAGCACGCGCTCGATGACATCCAGCGACAAATCGAGGCGGTCGGCCTCTTCTGCGTCGATGTTGAGACCCATGCGCGAATGCCTGGCTGCGAGTGCCAGCGACAACAGCCGCTCGGCCATGACCGGCAGCATCTCTTCCTTCTGCGCCACCTCGTAGCGCGGATGCAGCGCCGAGAGCTTCACCGAGATGCCGTGGTTCTGCCTGATGTCGGGACCGTTGGAGCCGGCATCGAGCGAGGAAATCGCGTCGGCATAGGCCTTGTGGTAGCGCAGCGCGTCGGCCTCGGTGCGGGCCGCCTCGCCCAGCATGTCGAAGGAATAGAGGTAGCCCTTCTGCGTCATCGGCCGGCCGCGCTTGACGGCTTCCGCGATGGTGCGGCCGAGCACGAACTGTTCGCCCATCTCGCGCATGGCGGCGGCCACCGCCTTGCGGATGACCGGCTCGCCCAGCCTGCGCACCATGGAGCGCAGCGTGCCTTCGATACCGCCCTCGCCCTCGTCGAGGACACGGCCGGTCAGCATCAGCGCCCAGGTCGAGGCGTTGACGAAGATCGAGCTCGATCCGCCGGAATGCGCCGACCAGTCATGCGGCGCGATCTTGTCGGCGATCAGATCGTCCATCGTCTCGGTGTCGGGCACGCGCAGCAACGCCTCGGCCAGGCACATCAGCGCCACGCCCTCCTTGGTGGAGAGGCCGTAGGCCGAGAGGAAAACCTCCATCAGCCGGGGATCGGACGAGCCGCGCACCGCCCGCACCAGATCGGCGGCTCGCGCTGAGATCGCATCGCGATCCCCAGCCGAAAGCCCTGTCGCCTCGGCCAGCCGCTTCACGGCCTCGTCTTCGTCGGGAAGATAGTTGGCGCGGATCTGCTGGCGGATGGTGTCGAGCGGCATGGCGGGTCCCGTGGAACGAGCATCAGGGAGCGGGCCGGCGGTCACCGGACCGAATGGCGCAAGCTAGCACAGGCGCGGATTTCAGTCGGTCCAAAGAAATCGACGAGATAGTCCGATCGATCTATCATTGTGCCAGTTCCTTAGAGATTGTACGGTGATTTTGATGACAGAAGACCAATTGGACCGCATCGACCGAAACATCTTGTCGGCGCTGGCGGGCAATGGTCGGCTTTCCATGTCGGAACTCGCCGCCAAGGTCGGTCTTTCGAAGACGCCGGTGCAGGCGCGGGTCAAGCGGCTGGAGAAGGACGGATACATCAGGGGCTATCAGGCGATCATCGACCGTGAGCGCATGGGCGAAGGCCATGTCGCCTTCGTCCAGGTGAAACTGTCCGACACCCGTTCCGCCGCGCTCGACGCTTTCAACCGATCGGTGCAGGCCGTGCCGGAGATCGAGCAATGTCACATGATGGCGTCGAGCTTCGACTACCTGCTCAAGGTCCGCACCCGCGACATCGCTGCCTACCGCCGCGTGCTCGGCGAGCGCATCTCGGCGCTCCCCCATGTCGCCCAGACCTCGACCTTCGTGGCGATGGAGACGGTGAAGGATCGCTGACCGTGATCCCGAAAAGTCGATGCCGGTTTTCGGACAAGATGATGGTCAAACAAGAGCCTACTCCGACAGCGTCTTCAAAAACGCCACCAGCGCTGCGCGTTCGCGGTCCGACAGCTGCAGCGGGTGGATCTCGGTTGTCCCCTCCACGCTCGGCGCCGCCTTGGCGTAGTGCGCCACCACCTCGTCGAGCGACGAAAACTGCCCTGCATGCATATAGGGCGGCCGCGTGGCCACGCCGCGCAGCGACGGTGTCTTGTAAGCCCGGATCAGCTGCGGCCCATCCTTGACCATGAAGCGCAGTTCCCCGCAGGCGCTGACGTCGCCGTCGCGATAGGCGCCAAAACAGTTGAACGGATCGGCTTCGACCTGTGCCACCGCATCGACGCGCCCCCGGTCCGGCGGCAGGTCCGTGACGGGTGGCACGCCAGTGTTGTGAAAACCGTTGTCGGTGAAGCGCGGGCCATTGTGGCAGGTCACGCAATTGGCTTTGCCGATGAACAGTTTCAGCCCGAGGATTTCTTCCCGCGTGAAGACGGCATCGCTCTTCGGCTCGGCGCCGGTGGCAAGGTCCAGGGCAAAGCGATCGAAGCGCGTCTGCGCCGGCTCGATCGAGCGTTCGAAGGCCGCGATCGCCTTGCCGATATTGGCGTAAACGCGGTTGATGGCGTCGCGCTGCGCATCGCTCATCGCGTTCCAGGCAGCCCTTTCGGCATCGTTGCCAAGCGGGCTGGCATTCAGCGGAATGCCGGCAAAATCGGGCAGCGGCCCGAAAATGCGCTCATAGCGCTCGCCGAAGCGTGCCTTGATGTAGTGCGCGTAGGCAGTACGGTTTCCTGCCTGCTCCAGAGGGTTTTCCAGCGGCGTCAGCGCTTGTGCCCACAGGCTGTCGCGGCGGCCGTCCCAGAAGAACCACGGATCGCGCGCCACGCCGGCCAGTGGCATGGTGCGCCGGTTGGTATGGCCGACGCCGACCGCTTGCGGCAGGTCGTCCTGGAACTGGCGGTCTATCTTGTGGCAGGTCGAGCACGACACCGTGCCGTCGCGGCTCATCCCAAGATCGAAGAACAGCGTCGAGCCAAGGGCGGCGGCGGCCGGCACGTCGGCGAAGCGATTGGTGGTGTCGGGCTTCAGCGACGGCAGCGTGTTCAACGCCAGCGAGGCTATGGTCTTCTTCTCCGCGTCGGAAAAATCCGGCTTGCCGCAGCCGACGAGGATGACGGCGACCATCAGCGCCAGAAAGCAGAAAAGGCGCTTCATCGATCGCTCACAGCACCACGTTGAACAGCACTGTATCGGAGCCGGCGCCCGACGAGATGGCGAACCGAAGTTGCCACCAGCCGCTCATCGTGAATTTCAGCCCCTCGATGCGGTAGCGGCCATCGCCGAGATAGTCGGTCACCTGCGGGCTGGTCGGCAGGCCGTGATTGTGTTGCGGCATGCCGCCGGAGATGGCGATCGCGGCGCGCTCCACCGAAGCCCCCGTCTTTGTTTTCAGCGTCAGCAGCCAGGATTCCAGTTCGCCCTGCCGCACCACGCCCCGTTCCGGTACGAAGCTCGCCATGTACAGCCCGTTGTCGGTTTTCTTCGTCCGCGAGACATCCGGGCCGACCATCTGCGCCGATTGCGGCGCGGTCAGATAGACGACCGCAAGAACGCCGACCAGCAGAGCAGCCAGACCAAGACCCGCCAAGAGATAACGCCATATCGATGCCAAACCGGTTCCTCTTCTGCGGATAACGCTCGGCCGGGTGGATCGCGTCCCGCCAGCCTGTGGGAAAACGCTGTGGCGCAAAAAAGCCTGCTTGCCAAGCATGGCGCTGCCGCCGGCAAAAAGCTACAGCACCGAAATCACTGGAGGATTGCAGATGGCGGGAAACGGCGTCGCCTCGATCGGCGAATGCATGCTCGAACTGTCGGGCCAGACCGGCCCGAACTGGCGCATGGGTTTTGCCGGCGACACGTTCAACACGCTGTGGGCGCTGCATGCGTTGAGCGAAGACCGGCCAGCGACCTATGTCTCGGCCTTCGGCGACGACCCCTTCTCGCAGGGCCAGATCGGCTTCTTCGCCGAAAACGGCATCGGCATCGGCTCCAGTCCGATAATAGCTGGCGCTCGGCCCGGCCTCTATGCGATCACCTTGACCGGTGCCGAGCGCTCCTTCACCTACTGGCGCGGCGACGCCGCCGCCCGGCAGCTTGCCTCGGATCCCGCTGCACTGTCGAAAAACCTTGAAAATCAGGCACTTGTGTATTTTTCCGGAATCACTTTGGCAATTCTGGACGATGCCGCGCGCAAAACACTGCTAGCGGCCGTGGCCAAGGCGCGTGCCGCTGGCTCGCTGATCGCCTTCGACCCCAATTACCGGCCACGGCTCTGGCGAACTCGCGAGGACGCGCAGGCGGCTATCGTCGAAGCGCTCGGCGTCACCGACATCGCGCTGCCAACCTTCCCCGACGAGCAGATGTTGTTTGAGGATGCGACGCCGCAAGCGACCGCCGAGCGGCTCCGGCAACGGGTCGGTGAAGTCGTCATCAAGAATGGCGAACAGCCGGCGCTCATTGCTGAAAACGGTACTC
Source organism: Mesorhizobium sp. 131-3-5 (assembly GCF_016756575.1). Lineage (NCBI taxonomy): Bacteria > Pseudomonadati > Pseudomonadota > Alphaproteobacteria > Hyphomicrobiales > Phyllobacteriaceae > Mesorhizobium > Mesorhizobium sp. 131-3-5. Next base: position 3,837,174 of record NZ_AP023254.1, on the reverse strand, counting down.
TTCACGACGTGCCGGCGATCCATGTCGCGGCCGCCGTCGACACCACCGGCGCCGGCGATTCCTTCAATGGCGGCTATCTCGCGGCGCGACTTGCCGGCCATGGCCCGCGCGAAGCGGCAAGTCGGGCACATCGCGTTGCCGCTGCCGTGGTGCAGGTCCGCGGCGCCCTGGCGCCATTCGAGACGCTGCGGGCGGCGTTCGAAAACTAGCCGCCTGGAGACCTATAGAAGGCGGAAACGATATTCCGTCACATGGTGATAGATCGCGCCGGGCCATAGCGTCGCCTGCGGGAAATACGGCCGGTTCGGCGCATCCGGCCATATTTGCGGTTCCAGGCAGAAGGCGGAAAAAGCCTTGTAGTCGCGGCCTTCGAGCCCCTTGCGCGGCGTCACATACTGGCCGGTATAGAGCTGAACGCCAGGCTCCGTGGTCCAGACCTCCATCTCGACGCCGGAACTCGCCCCTTGCGTCCATGCCGCTTGCCGCAGCGGCCCGCGCGCCGCGGCGAGGCAGAAGTTCTGGTCGTAAGGCAGTTGCTCGCCCTCGGTTTCCATGCGCAGCGGCCGCGCCTGGCGGAAATCGAAGGGCGTACCGTCAACCGGCTTGACCACGCCGGTCGGGATCATGTCGCTGTCGACCGGCAGATAGGCGCCGGCGTTCAGCATCATCCTGTGGTCGAGAATGTCGCCGGCGCCGCCATCATCCAGGTTGAAATAGGAATGTTGGGTGAGATTGCACGGCGTCGGCTCCTCGCAGGTCGCCGTCAACTCGACGCTCAGCGTGCCGGGGATTTTCAGCCGGTAGGTGCAGGTGACGTCGAGGGCGCCGGGAAAGCCCATCGCGCCGTCGGGATCGTGTAGCGTCAGCGTAACGAAGTCCCGGCCATGCAGCGAAACCGCCCACGGCCGGTGCGAATAGCCCTGCGAGCCGCCATGGAGCGTATGCTTGCCGAGGAAATTTTGCTCGGTCTGGTAGCGGGTGCCGTTAATGGTGAAGCGGCCGTCGCGGATGCGGTTGGCATAGCGGCCGACCACCGCGCCGAAGAAGGCGTTGTCGGCCTCGTAGGCTTCCAGCGTGTCGTAGCCGAGCACTAGCGGCGCATCATGGCCGGTCAGGCGCAAATCCTGGATGATGGCGCCGAGCCCGATGATGTTGGCGGTGAGGCCACCGCCCCTGATGGTGAAGCGGCGCACCGGCTCGCCTGCCTGCGTCGTGCCGAAAACCTCGCCGTCCTTCATTGCCATGCCCGCAAACGTCAGTTGATCCAAAGGATTTCGGCAGGTTTTCTCAACCCGAGGTCGGCGGGCTAGGCCCGTCGACCTCGGGGATAAGGTATCAGAGGCCGAGGCCGCCGATACAGACATATTTGGTATCGAGGTAATCCTCGATGCCCTGATGTCCGCCTTCTTTGCCGAGGCCCGATTCCTTGACGCCGCCGAACGGCGCCTCCGGCGTGGTGATCAGGCCTTCATTTACACCGACCATGCCGTATTTCAGCCCCTCCATGACGCGGAAGGCGCGGCCGAGATCGCCGGTGTAGAAATAGCAGGCAAGGCCGAATTCGGTGTCGTTGGCGAGCGCGATGGCTTCCGCTTCGGTCTCAAACTTGAACACCGGGGCGACCGGGCCAAAGATCTCTTCCTTCATGAAGCGCATCTTGGGCGTCGCATCGGCGATGACCGTCGGCTGGAAGAACGAACCGCCCAGCGCATGACGCTTGCCGCCAGCGACGATCTTGCCGCCTTTCGAGGTTGCGTCTGCGATCAGCTCTTCCACCTTCTCGACCGCCTTCTCGTCGATCAGCGGTCCCTGCTGCACGCCTTCCTCGAGGCCGGAACCGACCTTCAGCCCGTTGCTGGCCACAGCCAGCTTCTCGACGAACCTGTCATAGACGCCGGCCTGGACGAGGAAGCGGTTGGTGCAGACGCAGGTCTGGCCCGAATTGCGGTACTTGGCGGTGATGGCGCCGGCGACGGCACGGTCGATATCGGCGTCGTCGAAGACGATGAACGGCGCGTTGCCGCCAAGCTCCATCGACACCTTCTTCACGGTGACCGACGACTTCTGGATGAGAAGCTTGCCGACTTCGGTCGATCCGGTGAAAGTGATCTTGGACACCAGCGGATTGGCGCAGATCTCGTCGCCGATCTCGCTGGCCGAACCGGTCAGGATGTTGACGACGCCTTTGGGGAAGCCGACTTCCTCGGCAAGCGCGCCCCAGGCGAGGCCTGAGTAAGGCGTCTGCGAGGCGGGCTTCACCACGGCGGTGCAGCCGGCGGCGAGCGCGGGACCGAGCTTGCGGGCCAGCATCGAGGACGGGAAATTCCACGGCGTGATGGCGGCGATGACGCCGACCGGTTCCTTGGTCACCAGGATGCGGCGGTCCGCCCATGGCGAGGGCACGACGTCGCCATAGGTGCGGCGGCCTTCCTCGGCGAACCATAGAATGTAGGCCGCGGCCGAACCGATCTCGCCCTTCGATTCGAACAGTGACTTGCCCTGCTCGATGGTCAAGAGCTCGGCGAGCACGTCCTGATTGTCCATCATCGCATCGTGCAGCTTGCGCAAGAGCTTCGAACGCTCGAGCGCGGTCGTCTTGCGCCAGGTCTTGAAGGCGGCGTCCGCGGCCTCGATGGCGCGGCGGGTCTCGGCCTTGCCCGACTTCGGCACGGTGCCGATCTTGAGGCCGGTGGCGGGGTTGTTGACGTCGACCGTCTGGCCGCTGTCGGCCTGCACCCATTCGCCGTTGATGAGATTGGCCTGCCGCATGAAATGGCTGGTTTTCTGAAGCATGGTCTATCCTCCGTTCGGCGCACTGACGGGCCGGTCTGTGAAATCTTCGGTGAGCGTGCGCCATGAATTGAAGCCGGCACGCCGGAGCCACTGCTCTTTACCTAGGGCAAGGCCCGCAAGCAATCGCAAGATGGCATATAGGGGTTGGGCCAGCCCGGGACGAGAGCAAGCTTTGCCGCCTCGCCTCGATTTGCGCATGGTCTAGCCGAAGACATGCAGGACAATCGTCAGCCAGAAAGCCGTGGTGACGGCGGCAGAGGCGGTGGCGATGGTCATCTGGTTCGATGCCAGCGCCTGGCCCGTGTTGAACTGTACCGCGATGAGATAGGAGTTGATGCCCGACGGCAGGGCCGCCACCACGACCGCCACCTTGGCGGTCAGGGGCGGCAGGCCGAGCAGCCAGACGAAGGCGAGAACCAGCGCCGGCATCAGGAACAATTTCAGCGCCGAAAGCGCCAGCGCCGGCCGGACATTGCCGGAGATGCCGAAGCGGCGCAGGCTGAGCCCCATGGCAAACAGCGCCACCGGCCCTGCCGTGTTGGCCAGCGCATCGACCAGCCGCATGACGAGGCTGGGCAGCGGCACGCCGCTCAGCCGCCATGCCAAGCCGAGCAGGATACCGATGATCAGCGGATTGATGAACATCCGCCGCAAGAAGCTGCGCAGCACCCGCTGCGGATGCACATGTTCGCCACCGCCCCGGCCGAACATCTCGAACAGCACGATCGAGGCCATCATCATGACCGGCAGGTGCACCGAGACCAGCAGCGACAGCACTTCGAAGCCGCTCGGGCCGAATATGCCAAGGATGAACGGAGCGCCCAGCAGCACGACATTGGAATAGGCCGACGACACGCCGCCGACGACACCGGCGCGCGCGTCGCGCCCGAATATCCGGGTGGTGACGAGATGGCCGGCGGCCCAGGTGATTGCCGCCGCCGTGAAATAAGCGCCCCACAACGGCCACGGCGCGACGCCGTGGAAATCGGCCTTCACCATGGTCTGGAACAGAAGCAGCGGCATCGCCACCGAGACCGCGAAATCCGATATCCCCTCGCCGCTCGCCGGTCTGAGATAGCCGGTCAACCCGGCGATATAGCCGAGCGCGACCAGGCTGAAGACGAAAAGCACGGTTTCTGTAAGCAGAGACATTTTTCAGGGATAGGCGAGCCACGCGCGCGGCGCAATCGCGCCCGAATTTGATCATGGTAGGCTGGCAGCGTTATAGAGGGTTTGGAGTATCAGGGCGGGCACGAACGACAAATGACCTTTGTCGAAACCTCAGGACGCAACCTTCTTGCGCGTGTGTGGCTGACGGCTTTCGTCGCCGCGCTATTTTGTCTTGCCGCGACGGCGTTTGCATTGGCCGAGACGAAAAGCCTCAAGGGCGTGGCGCTGATCGTCGGCCAGTCGAATTACCTGCACATCGCCGCCCTGCCCAACCCGGCCAATGACGCCCGCGACATGGCCAAGATGCTGACCGACCTCGGCTTCGACGCCCGCAACGTCACCGATCGCGATGCCGCCAAGCTGAAGCGCGACCTCGAACGTTTCGTCGAGGATGCCGAGGGAGCCGACGTCGCCCTCATCTATTACTCCGGCCACGGCATCGAGGCCGGCGGCGAGAATTATCTGGTTCCGGTCGATGCCGACATCTCGTCGCTGAAGGATGCCGATAACGCGCTGGTGCCGATTTCCGCCGTCATGGACGAGTTGAAAAAGACCGTGCCGGTGACGATCATGCTGCTCGATGCCTGCCGCACCAATCCGTTTCCGGCGGACGCTTTGGTGCGCCGGGCGCCGACCGCTTCCGCCGAGCCGATCGGCGCTGGCGGGCTGGAACCGGTGCGCGGCGCCAAGGCGCTTGCCAATGCGTCGGCGCAGGATGCGAGCCTGGGCACGGTGGTCGGCTTTGCCGCCGAACCGGGTCGCCCGGCGCTGGACGGAGCGGTCGGCGAAAACAGTCCCTATGCCGCCGCCCTGCTGCGCCACCTCGCGGCGATGAAAGGCACGGAGTTCGGCTCCGTCATGCGCATGGTGACCGAGGAAGTCTATCTCGACACCAAGGCCAAGCAGCGCCCCTGGGTCAACGAAAGCCTGCGCCGGCTGCTTTATTTCGGCATCGCGCCGCCGGAGCCGACCGGTGACGACGGGCTGATCACCGGCGAAAGGCGGCAGCTACTCTTGACCATCTCCGACCTGCCCGACCCGAAGCGGGCGCAGGTGGAACTGGCCTCGCTGCAAGACGGCGTGCCGCTCGACGCGCTCTATGGCGTGCTGAGGGCGCTGGGTACGGACAAGATCCCCGAGGATCCGACCGACCTGCAGAAGGTGCTCGACGCCCAGGCCGAGCGCCTGAAGAAGATGATGTCCGAGCGCGCGGCACTGCGCACCGACGATCCCGAGATCAAGCGGCTGGTTGCCTCGGCCGACAAGGCCATCGGCCAGGGAGCGATGGTGACGGCGCGCAAATTCCTCGACGATGCGGTCGGCAGGGTCGAGCAGAACAGCGGTGCGGTCGACGAGGCCGAGGAACTGGTCAGGCAGAAGCGCATCGCCGACGCCGCCATCTATGCCAAGCGCGCCGACGCCGCAGCGCTGGTCTTCGACTACAAATCCGCCGCCAACGACTATGCCAAGGCCTTCTCGCTGGTCGAGAAATGGGACGACAAGCTGCGCTGGAACTACAAGAATCAGGAAGCCGAGGCACTCAACGCCCACGGTTCCGCCACCGGCGATCTCGATGCACTGCAGCACGCGATCGAAGCCTATCACGTTATCCTGAACTTCATTCCCAATGGCGAGCAGAACAAGGATTGGGCCATCACCCGCAACAACATGGCGGTGGTGCTGCAGACCATCGGCGAGCGCGAGACCGAGACCGCGCATTTGGAAGAAGCCGCGCAGATCTTCCGCGATTCGCTCGTCGTCTTCGAGCGCGAGAAGGACGACCCCAACTGGGCGGCGGCGCAAAACAACCTCGCCAATGTCCTCTTGAAGATCGGCGAACGCGAGAGCGACCCGAAGCGGCTCAATGAGGCAGTGGCGGCGATGCGCGCCACGTTGGAAAAGCGCCCTCGCGACAAGCTGCCGCTCGACTGGGCCGCTTCGCAGAACAATCTCGGCCTCGCGCTCTATGCGCTCTCCCAGCGCGAACCCGCCGGCGAGCATCTGAAGGACGCCGAAGCCGCCTACCGGCTGGCGCTTGAAGAGTACACGCGCGAGAAAGCCCCCGTGGAATGGGCGATGGTCGAGAACAATCTCGGCAACACGCTGGTGACGCTTGGCATCCAGCTCAACGACAAGGCCAAGATCAACGAGGCGGCCGATGCCTTCCGCGCCGCGCTGAAGGTGCGAACCCGTGAGACCTTCCCGGTCTCCTGGGCGACCAGCCGGCTCAACCTCGGCAACGCGCTGAGCGGCGTCGCCCGCTTCGACATGGGCACCGACACGCTCGAAGAGGCCGCCGCGGCCTATGACGATGCGTTGACGGTGTTTACCCGGCAGCGCTTCCCGATGGACTGGGCGTCGGCGCAGAACAATCTCGGCTCGATCTACCAGACGCTTGGCCAGCGGACCCGCGACGCGGCCAGGCTCGAACAGTCGGTGGCAGCATTCCAGGCGGCGCGGCAGGTTTATGTCAGGCGGAAATTCCCGCAGGATTGGGCCATGAGCTATTACAATCTCGGCAACACGCTGCAGTTGCTTGGCGGCGTGACGGACAAGCCCGAGCACTACAGCGAGGCAGTCGACGCCTACAGCAATGCGTTGCGCGAGTATAAGCGCGAGACAAACCCGCGGCAATGGGCGCTGGCCCAGGCCGGCCTCGGCTCGACGCTGCACTGGCTCAGCATGAGCAATGCCGATCCCAAAATCCTGCGGGATTCGATCGCCGCGCGGCGGGCAGCACTCGAAGTGCTGACCATCGAGACCGCACCCGTCGACTGGGCCAACGCCCAGAACGGCATCGGCATGAGCCTGCTCAATCTCGGCAATATCGAACGGACCGGAAAATATCTCGACGAGGCCGAGGCGGCTTTCACGGCAACGCTGAAGGTCTTCACCAGGGAAAGCCAGCCCCTGCAGTGGGCCTTCGAGCAGAACAATCTCGGCGACATCCACTGGAACCGCGCCAGCTATGGCGGCGGCAAGGCCGAGTATCTCAGGGCTATCGCGTTCTTCGAGAATGCCAAGCAGGGCTTTACCGAAGCCGGCTACACCGTCCCCATCCCGCTTACCGACCAGAAGATCGATCTGGTGAAGAAGCAGATCGCCAAAAAGTGAGGCTGGGACGTCTGCAACGCCCGCTTGTCTTTGTGCCGGGGTTCCGATCCCTATATGCGAATGACCGGAACCCGATGACGGGCTCCTGAAGGACTGCGATGATCCGATTTGCCCTGGCCCTGTTGCTGTTCGTCGTTCCCGTCGCGGCCCATGCCACGGATGCCGGCTGGGCGCTGCTGCGCGATGGCGGCCATGTCGTGCTGCTGCGCCATGCCATGGTCACCGGCACCTCCGACCCCGCCAATTTCGACATCGACAGCTGCGCCACCCAGATCAATCTGTCGGCGCGCGGCAAGCAGCAGGCGAGCAAGATCGGCGCCTTGTTTGCCGCCCGCGCCGCGCCGATCGAACGCGTGCTGTCCAGCCGCTACTGCCGCTGCCTCGACACCGCGCGTATCGCCTTCGAGGCCGAACCGGAACTGTTCGCCCCGCTCGATCTCCTGAAGGGCGACGATGCGCAGAAGGCAGCACAGATCGCCGCCATCATGAAGGAAATCCGCGCCTATTCCGGCTCCGACAATCTGGTCATGGTCACCCATCTGGAAGACATCGTGGCGCTGACCGGTGTTTCCCCGCGCGAAGGCGAAGCCGTGGTGGTCGAGCCGCAAGGCGACGGTCTGCGCGTGCTCGGCCGCGTCACCTTCTAACGAACCGATCCGCGCCTCCAACGTTGGATGCGAGTGTTGCCGAAATACCACTGCTGAACGAAGCCACGAATTGGCCGCGACAATGCCGCTTGCGACAACCCGTCGCAGGCTCTATAGCCGCGCTCCCGGTCACGAGAACCGAAGTGAGCACAACGGTTGGAGCTTTCGTCTCCGCCCGTGCAGGCGGCATTGCCGCCCTGTATACGGCGCCGCTTTGGGGATTGGGATCGCGGATGTAGCTCAGTCTGGGAGAGCGCCGGATTTGGATCCGGAGGTCGCAGGTTCGAATCCTGCTGTCTGCACCACGGATAGCTCAGTTTGGTTAGAGCATCAGATTGTTAATCTGACTGTCGAAGGTTCGATTCCTTCTCCAACGGCCTGATAAGCCGACACCTTTGGGTGGTGTTATCCAGAAAACGGTCCGGGGACCGGAATGCTGAAGACCTGACGGACGGCCGAAGCCTTCGGGCCAAGGCCGTTTCGAAAGGTCCGACGCCATCGGCTCGCGGCCAGGTCCGCGGTGATGGTCAAGGCGCATCGTCGCCGGCAAGGGAGGCTTCGGCCTCCGGCGCCCGCTTCGCTGCCCCGCGATCCGCTCCCGAGGGCCCGCCACGGATCGATGCCACCGGTCCCCGGATCATTCGTGCCGGAAGACGATGTGAAACGAGAAACGAAGGGAAGATCGACGCATGAGTTGACGCCTCGCATGGGGCCATGCCCGACAGGAGTAAGACAATGACTGTTCTCGACAAGGTTCTTGGACGCGAGCGCGTCCTCGTAAGGGAAAACGAACGTGCCCTCACCCTCCACAAGGGTGAGATCAAGGCCGTCCTGATGCCGGGCGAGCACTGGCTCGCCAACCGGCGCGGGAGCCTGGAAGTGTCAAGGCACGATCTGAAGAACCCGGAATTCGTTTCGGCATACGAGAAGGCGTTGTTCGACAAGCTACCGGATGTGGCCGCGCGTCATTTCACCGTCGTTCGCACCGGGCGCACGGATGTCGCCATCATCGAGCGTGACGGCAATCTGCATGCCGTGCTGGCGCCGGACCGCAAGCTGGTGCTGTGGACGGATGCCGGGCCGTGGACGGTGGCCGTGATCGACGCGTCGGCCGATCTCGCCATCGATCCGGCGGTCATGCGCCGGCTCGGCCAGGCCCGGAAGGCGGAGTTGATGTCGGTCCATCCGGTCGTCGATGGCCAGGCGGGGCTGCTGTTCGTCGACGGTGTCCTGGTGCGGACGCTTGCCGCGGGCGCGCATGGCTTCTGGAACGTCGGACGCATGGTGCAGGTGAAGGTCGTCGACCTCAAGCGCCAGTCGCTCGATGTCGCCGGGCAGGAAGTGCTGACCAAGGATCGCGTGACGATCCGCGTCAACATCGCCGCCGAATACCGGGTCGTCGACCCGGTCAAGGCGGTGAGCGCCGTGAAGGACTTCTCCGAAGCCCTTTATCGCGCCCTGCAATACGCCTTCCGCAAGACGCTGGGCGCGCTGACGCTCGACCAGATCCTTGAAAAGAAGGTGACGGTCGACGAGGAAGCCGCGGCCAAGGTCCGTGCCGACATGGCCGAGATCGGCGTCGAGGTCAGCGATATCGCGCTCAAGGATGTGATCCTGCCGGGCGAGATGCGCGAGATCCTCAACCAGGTGGTTTCGGCCGAAAAGCAGGCCGAGGCCAACATCATCCGCCGCCGCGAGGAGACGAACGCCACGCGTTCCCTGCTCAACACGGCCAGGGTGATGGCGGAGAACCCGGTGATGCTGCGACTGAAGGAGCTCGAGGCTCTGGAAACCATCGCCGGCAAGGTCGAGCGGCTGACCGTCCACAACGGAACGGGCGGGCTGCTGAACGACCTGGTCAAGCTCCGTGACAGCTGATGCATGTCGCCCAAAAGTGGTTCCCGGTTTTGGGAAAACGACATGCATCGAAACCGAGACTAACCTGACGTAATGGGAAGGGCCGCCGGGTTGACCGGCGGCCCTTCTTGCGTTTCTTGGGCACGCTTCCCATCTGCGCCCGGACTATCAGGCCTTTTCCTGCCGGGAAAAACCGATTAGACAGCGCCCAAACAGGATGCGGACAGATTCCGCCCGCAAAGAAGGAAAAGCCCTTGTCCACCACGTTCGACAAAGTCGCCAAGATCATTGCCGACACCAGCGAGATCGATATCGACACCATCACGCCCGAGAGCCACACGATCGACGATCTCGGCATCGACAGCCTCGATTTCCTCGACATCGTCTTTGCCATCGACAAGGAATTCGGCATCAAGGTGCCGTTGGAAAAGTGGACCCAGGAAGTCAATGACGGCAAGGCTTCGACGGACGACTACTTCGTCATGAAGAACCTGTGCGCCAAGATCGACGCGCTGGTCGCCGCCAAGACCGCCTGACATCAGTTGAGCGCGCAACCTTGACGCGCTTTGCCGCCTGACCCACAAAGCCGCCCATGAGTAGCCCCCGCGACGTCGTCATCACTGGTATCGGCCTTGTCTCCTCGCTGGGAGAAGGCCCTGACGCCCACTGGCAGAAGCTCGCGCAACCGGGCCTGCAGCCGGTGCTCGAAGCCGCGCGCTTCGCGCCCTATACCGTTCATCCGCTGCCGGAGATCGACTGGAACCTGCAGATCGCCAAGCGCGGCGACCAGCGGCAGATGGAGACATGGCAACGGCTCGGCACCTATGCCGCCGGCCTTGCGCTCGATGACGCCGGTATCAAGGGCAATGACGAGCTCTGCGCGACCATGGACATGGTGGTGGCCGCCGGTGGCGGCGAGCGCGACGAGGCGGTCGATGCCGCCATCCTTGCCGCTTCGGAAAGCCGCAACGACCGCGACGTGTTGCTCAACGAGAAGCTGACCACCGAATTGCGGCCGACCTTGTTCCTGGCGCAGCTTTCCAACCTGCTCGCCGGCAACATCTCCATCGTCCATAAGGTGACGGGCTCCTCGCGCACCTTCATGGGCGAGGAAGGCGCAGGTGTTTCCGCCGTCGAGACGGCCGCTGCCCGCATCCGCTCGGGCCAGTCCACACATGTCCTGGTCGGCGGCGCGTTCCAGACCGAACATTCCGACATGCTGCTCGGCTACGAGCTTGCCGGCTATCTGCATCGCGGCCCCTGGAAGCCTGTCTGGCAAAGGCAGGGTGCCGAGGGTGGCGGCGTGGTCTCCGGCTCCGGCGGCGCCTTCCTGGTGCTGGAACAGCGTGAACACGCGGAAAGCCGTGGGCGCAAAATCTATGCCGAGCTCGGACCGGTCGTCTCCGGCCGGGCCAGGCGGTCGCGTGGAGAACTCGACGCCGAAATCGCCGGCTTGCTGAGCCAGGCGGCGCTGCCGAACGGCAAGCTGCTGGCGCTTTCGGGTGCCTCGGGCGCGCATGCGGCAACATCAGCCGAGAAAACAGCGCTCGATGCCGACGGGACAATTGCCGCACGCGGCTTCTCGACGCTGACCGGACACATGAAGGAAGCGCAGTTTCCGTTCGCCGTGGCGCTTGCCGCACTCGCCGTCGACCGCAAGGCCGCCTACCCCGTCTTTGACGCCGCAGCCGAGAAGCCGTTCGAAGGCATTCCCGCAAGCGTCCTTGCAACGGCGATCGGCTATCACCAATTCGAGGGCATGGCGCTGGTCAAGTCGGCGTAAGGCGGCGCCAGCCATGTTGCAGAGATGAACCGCTCGAGGGCTTCCCGATGACCAATTTCAGAGATCACATGGGCAGACCCATCGTCGCCGTCACCGGCATCGGCGTGGTGACTTCGCTTGGCGTCGGCAAGGCTGACAATTGGGCGGCGCTGACCTCGGGCAAGTCGGGCATCCACCCGATCACCCGCTTTCCGGTCGACCACCTCAACACCCGCATTTCCGGTATGGTCGACTTCCTGGACTCAAGCGCGAAGGGCGCCAGCCCCCTCACCTACGAGCTGGCCGAAACCGCCGCGCATGAAGCCGTGGCCGAATCCGGCCTCGATTCCAGTGATTTCGGCGGTCCCCTCTTCCTCGCCTCGCCGCCCGTCGAGCTCGACTGGCACGAACGCTTCTCGCTCTACAATTCCGACAAACAGGACGCCGGCGCCGAAAGGCTGCTGCGGGTGGCGCGCGGATTGAAGGAACTCGACATCTTCGAGACCACCCAGTTCGGCTCGATCGCCGACAGGCTCGCCGACCGGTTCGGCACGCGTGGTCTGCCGATCACGCTGTCGACCGCCTGCGCCTCGGGCGCCACCGCCATCCAGCTCGGCGTCGAGGCGATCCGCCGCGGCGAATGTGACCGGGCGCTGTCGATCGGTGCCGACGGCTCGGCGACCGCGGAGGCGCTGATCCGCTTCTCGCTGCTGTCGGCGCTGTCGACCCACAACGACATCCCGGAAAAGGCGTCAAAACCGTTTTCCAAGGACCGCGATGGTTTTGTCCTCGCCGAAGGTTCGGGCGCGCTGGTGCTGGAATCACTGGAGGCAGCCCTTGCCCGTGGCGCCACCGTTCTTGGCATCCTGCGCGGCTGCGGCGAAAAGGCCGACGATTTCCACCGCACCCGCTCCAAGCCTGACGGTTCGCCGGCAATCGCGGCGGTTCGCGCCGCCCTTGCGGATGCGGGCCTGAGCAAGGACGAGATCGACTACGTCAACGCCCATGGCACCTCGACGCCGGAAAACGACAAGATGGAGCATCTGTCGCTGTCGACCGTGTTCGGCGAGCGCATCGGCTCGATGCCGGTCTCGTCGAACAAGTCGATGATCGGCCACACGCTGTCCGCGGCGGGCGCCGTCGAGGCGGCGTTCTCGCTGATGACGATGCGCGAAAGCGTCATTCCGCCGACCATCAACTACGACAATCCCGACCCGGCGATCGTGCTCGACGTGGTGCCGAACAAGAAGCGCAACGCCGAGGTTCGCAGCGTTCTGTCGAACTCCTTCGGCTTCGGCGGCCAGAACACTTGCCTTGTCATGGCGCGGGAACCGGTCTAAGCGAGCCACTTCCGCTCGAACAGAACCGACAGGCCTTATGCGCGCACTGCAACTTATCGAGGACCGCCGTCTTGAGACGGTGGACCTGCCGCCTCCCCCGCCACCCGCACTCGGCGAAGTCACGCTGCGCATCAAGGCGGTGGCGCTGAACCATATCGACGTCTGGGGCTGGCGCGGCATGGCCTTCGCCAAGCGCAAGCTGCCGTTGGTCATCGGCGCCGAAGCCTCCGGCGAGGTCGAGGCGGTCGGTCCCGGCGTGTCCAGCCTGCTGCCCGGACAATTGGTGTCGATCTACGGCGCGCGCACCTGCGGCCTTTGCCGCGCCTGCCGCGAAGGCCGCGACAATCTCTGTGAACATGTTTCCGGCGTCCACGGCTTCCATCTCGACGGTTTTGCCCAGGAGAAGATCAACCTGCCGGCGCGCCTGCTGGTCCCCGCCCCGCCCGGCGTGAGCGACATCGGCGCCGCGGTGGCCCCCGTCACCTTCGGCACGGTCGAGCACATGCTGTTCGACAATGCGAGACTGCAGCCCGGCGAAACCATCCTCGTCCATGCCGGCGGCTCCGGCATTGGTTCGGCGGCCATCCAGCTGGCGAAGCGGATGGGCTGCACCATCATCACCACGGTCGGTTCCAACGACAAGATCGACAAGGCCAAGGCGCTCGGCGCCGACCACGTCATCAACTACCGCGAAGACCGCTTCGAAGGCGTCGTGCGCAAGCTGACCAAGAAGAAGGGCGTCGATGTCGTCTTCGAACATGTCGGCGCCGACACTTTTGCCGGCTCGATGCTGTGCCTGAAGCGCGGCGGCCGCCTGGTGACCTGCGGCTCGACCTCGGGCGTGTCGACGCAGATCAACCTGATGCAGCTCTTCCAGCAGCAATTGAAGCTGCTCGGCTCCTTCGGCTGCCGCATGGAGAACATGGCCAACGCCATGCAGAAAATGGCGGCGGGACAGGTCGCGCCGGTCATCGACACCGAAGTCGGCTTCGACGATATCGACGCAGCGCTGAAGCGCATGGAAGGCCGCGATGTTTTCGGCAAGATCATCCTGCGCGTCGCCTGAGGCGTTGACTTCGGTGCTCAAGAAGTTTCGCCGCGATCTCAGATTTCGCTATGGCAGGCAGCTGCGCCAGCTGAACTACTGGCTAGTTGCCCGCGCGGCGATGATCATCATTTCGGTGCTGCGCCTGCTGCCGGTCGACAGCGCGCTGAATTTCGCCGACCGCGTCGCGCGGTTCATTGGTCCCAGGGTCGGACGCCACCAGGTCGCCATCGACAATCTGCGCAAGGCCTATCCTGAAAAGAGCGAGGACGAAATCCAGGCCATCGCCTCCGATATGTGGGGCAACATGGCCCGCCTTGCCGCCGAATACATCTTCCTCGACGCCCTGTTCGACTACGACCCGGCCGCCAGCAAGCCCGGCCGCGTCGAGGTCAAGGGAATAGAGCACTTCGTCGAGATCGCCGCGGAGAAGCAGCCGCACATCGTCTTCACCGGCCATCTCGGCAATTTCGAGCTGCTGCCGGTGGCGGCGGCGACCTTCGGCATGAACATCACGGCGCTGTTTCGTCCGCCGAATAACCCCTACCTTGCCGACTACATCCTTTCGACGCGGCGCTCGACCATGGGGGCGCTGCTGCCGTCGATGGCCGGCGCCTCATTCGCATTGGCCGGAGTGCTGGAAAACGGCGGCAATATCGGCGTCCTCGTCGACCAGAAATTCTCCAACGGCCTGGACACGACATTCTTCGGCCGCCCCTGCCAGAGCAACCGTGTGCTGGGCACGCTTGCCCGTCACTATGACTGCGACGTCTACCCGGCGCGTTGCATCAGATTGCCCGGCAACCGCTTCCGCCTCGAGATCGAGGACAGACTGGTCTTGCCGCGCACCGCCGATGGCAGCGTCGACGTCCACGCCACCACCCAGATGCTGAACGACGTGGTCGAGCGCTGGGTGCGCGAGGATCCCGGCCAATGGATGTGGTTCCACAAAAGGTGGGAGATCAGCAACTCGCGGCGTAAAAAGCAGCCGCAGGCAAAGGCCCCGGCCGCGAACAGTTGATCTCTTCCGCTGCAGTGTTTGCCGCTTCCATTTCCGGCACTCTTGGGCCTGCGATCCAGACATTCGTAACGTTACTGGTCAGGGAATCTTAAACGACCAGGGCGCACATACCCCAGGAGATGTTCATCGACTGGGATGGAACCCGTGGCATGACGAATATCGAAATGCCGCGCCTGGATCGGGATGGCCTCGAGGATCGCTCCTTCGGCCGTCTTGGCCGGGCGTGGTCCCATCTCCGTCGGCATGGCCTGCTGGAGCCGATAAGGCTCATCCGCCGGCATGGGCTCGGCACAAGCCTTGGCTTTGTCCAGCGCAACAGCGCAACATCAGGCATATGCTCGCCGACCGTCTCGCCCGGAAATGGGATCGCCGGCACGGCGTCGATACGGCCGGCTCGATCCAGCTCCGCGCCCTCAATATCGTCGGCCCGCACCGCGCCATGGGCAATGAAGCCGTCTGCACATCGCCCAGAACCTTCGACTTCATCATGAAGTCGCTGCCCCGCGATCTCCACAACCATACGTTCATCGACATCGGCTCCGGAAAGTCGCGAACCCTGCTGCTGGCCTCGCGATATCCGTTCGCCGAGATCATCGGCGTGGAGTTCGCACGCGAACTGGTGGAGATCGCCCGCAGTAACATCGAGCGCTTAAGCGACCCGACGCAGAAATGCCGGGCGCTCAGCGTCGTTGAGGCGGATGCGGCGGCCTACGATTTTCCGCAAGTGCCCCTGGTGGTCTATTTCTACAATCCCTTTTCGAAGGACGTCTTCGATATCGTCCTGAAGAATCTCTTGTCGTCGCTCGAACGCCACCCTCGCGATTGTTTCATCATCTATGGCAGCTCGAGCCATCGCGCCATCGACTGGGCAAGGCCCACCATCCGCGAAACCGGTAATTTCCGGGAATTGTCCGTGCCGGCCATGCCCAGCTTCCTCGATGCGGTCCGCACCATCGACTATGCGGTCTTCCAGGTTCAGGCCGCCGTGTAACGTCTGTCTTTGGTTTTCTGAATGAACCGCGCGACGGTGCGCGCGGCAAACGGCGTGCCGGCGGTGAACCGCATCAGCGGGCCGAAACTGCCGACCGCGCTCGCGCCGACGAAATGCAGGCCTGGGATTCTGGATTCGAACCCAGCGGAAAGCAGTGGCAACCCGTCCCGGCGGGCAATCGCGGCAAGCATGGCGGGCGCGAACAGACCGAGCTTGGCAATATCGATCCGGTAACCCGTGCCGAGCAGGACGTGATCGAAGCTGGCGGCATCCTTCTCGAACCGCAGTTCGATGCCATTGTCCTTGGCGGATGCACCGATGATCCTGCTGCCGGCCCTGATCTCTATCCCATCGAAGTCCGGCTTCAGCCAGCCCGTCGCGCCGGCGCCGAGGCTGCGCCTGTTGAGCCCTGCCCGGGCTGGCTCCGGGAACCGGTGCACGAAGCCTGGGACTTCGACCAGCCAGGAAATCGGGAACGGGCCGACCCTGGATGGCGATGCGAGCCGCTCCGACAGGAAGTCGCGCAAGCTCCAGCTCTGCTTTCCCGACAGCGCCCGATAGCCCAGCCAATGAATGTCGCCATGGCAGATGAGTTCGACCTCAGCGCCGCTGCGTTTGAGCAGCACGGCGGATTCGCAGGCGCTTTGCCCACGTCCGATGACGGCAACGCGCTTGCCGCGGAAGGCCTCATAACCAGTATGTTCACTGGCATGGCTGACCAGTTCTTTTGGGATGCCGTTGAAGACAGCGGGGATCAGTTGCTGGTTCATCAGGCCGGTGGCAACGACGACGCGACGCGCCTTCAAGGCATCGCCATCGGCCAGTGCCAGACGAAATCCGCCGTTCGCCTTCTCGACGCGGTCCACCTTGCGCGTGTCCAGATCCGGAACCGTCTGGGCCTGGATCCACAATCCATAGTCGACGAAGTTTTCGAGCAGCAGCGGTTCGCGGGGCGAGATTCCGAGGACCTTTGCATAGGAATCGAGCGAGAGCGGACCTTTGGTGTGGCCGATATAGGTCGCGTGCCAGGGCGAGCGCAGCCTCATGCCTCTCGGCATATGGTCGCGCCAGAAGGACATCGCGCCGCCAAGCGTGAGCGTATCGACACCTGCTCCCTTAAGGGCGGAAGCGACGGCCAGCCCGAATGGGCCGGCACCGATCACGGCCACCTCGCAGTCCGTCCTGGGCGTAAAAACGGTCATGTCAGCGGTCTCGCCTGTCTGGTTCTGCAGCCGTGGAACTCACTCCGTCACGCCGCCGTCCTAAACATTTCCCGGTTAAGATTGCAGAAAGCATCCGTCGCGTCAGCACTCTCCAGCCAGTCAACGGCACGTCGATCAGGCCCGGCATCGGGTCATTCTCCTGGAATGTCGCCCATGCCCGTACTTCTGTGAATGAGCTGAAATAGGCGCGTTTTGCCAACCGGCCGCTCGAGATCAGCTTGCCGGCCGCCACAATATCCCGAACCAGATACATCCACGACGTGGCGGGCCGCGCTGAAGCTGTCCTTACCGTCTGGCCCGATTTGATCGCCCAAAGCATGGCGCCGAGGTCGACGCCGGCGGCGGCGCCCAGCCCAAACCATGTCCACGGCCGTGGATTGACGTCGAGCACCTTCATCGAGCCATCGCGCGCATCGCGCTTGAATTCGACCTCCACCAGTCCGTGATGCGCGATCGATCCAAGCAGCCGGCGCGCGGCGTCGATCAATTGCGGTTCGTCGACTACCTCCACGAAGGTGCTGGTGTAGCCGAAATCGACCGGATATTGCCGCGTGCGGCGGGCGGTGAATTCCGCCACCGGCGCGCCCTCGTTCCAGAGCGCTGCGTAAGAGAACTGGCCCTCGCCTCCGCCCGGTATCATTTCCTGAATGACGACGTTCTCGCTGCCGATCTCGTCGGCAGCCCAGATATAGGCTGTCAAAAACGCTGCTTTGTCATTGGCGAGAACGGCCTTGGCACGCGCAAAACGGCTGCGCCCGCCCATGTTCGGCTTCAGGATCACGGGAAAGCGAAGTTCGGCTGCCTCTGCCTGATCGAGCGAATTGATCTCATAGGTCAGCGGAACGGCAAGCCCCAGTTCGCCCGCCCGGCGATACAGCAGCGGCTTTTCGCAGACCCATTTCAATTGCTGCCAAGGCGGCAGCACAACGTCGAACGAGGCGGACAACTGGTCGATCGACTGCGATACGAAGCGAACTTCTGGATCGCCGCCGGCGATCAGCAGAAAACCGCCCAGCCCATGAACCTTGGCCAGATCGAGCAGGAAGGCAACGGCACCACCGTCGTCGGGGCCGGGCCACGTCATTGTCCGCTGGGCATATCGCGAAAAGCTGGGCAACGGCGTGTCGTTGCTCACCAGCCAGACAGGCACTTCTTGAGCGCCGAAGCTTCTGGCCAGCGCCAGCGTCCCGTGCGCCCCGCCAAGAATGAGCGCCCCGGCGGGCCGGCTGGGAAGACGATCGTCCATCTGTGACTGGGGATGCATCTGTCAATTCCAGCAAACGGCACGCAATGGCAGCTTTCCCGGCGAACCGATTGATCAGCCGGCAATATTTAAGCTACCCCTAATAATTCAAACCGCCCGATACTGCCGATTGTCCTCAGCCAGACATTGGCATGGAAAGCACACCCCTTATCCCTCGGCAATAGCCGTCCTTCTCGGAACAGGGTAAACCTTGGCCGATTGTTGATGCCGTCAGTAAAAAGTCTCGCGCCGGGCTCCGCCCGGCAACGAGATTTGGGCGTGCGGTTAGTTCGTCACGACGATGCGCGTGTTGCCGAAGCCCACTTCCCGCACCATGGAATAGAAGGTCGCGGCATTGGCCGTGTGCAGCCGCACGCAGCCATGCGAGGCCGGACGGCCGAGTTGCCTGACGGCGCCTGTCCCATGGATGGCATAGCCGCCATGGAAGAACACCGAATAAGGCATCGGCGACATCTCGTATTTGCGCGAATACCACATGCGTGCGGTCCGCTGCGGCCGATAGGTGCCACGCGGCGTGAAATAGCCCGGACGGGCAGTCGATACGACCCAGCGATAAACCTCCGACCCATACCGCACCGTCATCGTCTGTGACGACACGTCGATATTTGCTTCCAACATCGCCGCGTAACTAGCGGACGGCGTACCAAACAGCGCGGTTGCCAACATCGCCGCTGCTACGAGAAAGAACTTCTTCATGCGATCAAACCCCTTTGATTGCCCCTTGCCGTCTTGCCATCACGTTGTTTTTCACCTTTTTAATGGCGGTGAACGAATAGCACACACTCCTTGATCAATTTGCCAATCCGAAGCAGCGAATTTGAACGATTTCCCGCGATAGTTGCCACCACGACACGCCGCACCGGCTTGATTGCCGGCGGGCTTGCAATGCAACGTCGTTCGTTGCTCAACTCTCCTGATGAACAAGCGACTCCTTCAAGCAATCGACGACAGGCGCGACGATGTCGTCGCGCTGACCGCTGACCTGATCCGGTTTCCGACCATCAATCCGCCCGGCGAAGCCTACCGGCCATGTGCGGAATTTATCGGCACGCGGCTGAAGAAGCGTGGTTTTGAAACCGAATTCATCCGCGCCGAAGGCACGCCCGGCGACACCGATCGCTACCCACGCGTCAATGTCGTGGCCCGCTTCGATGGCCGGTCACCCGGCGCCTGCGTCCACTTCAACTCGCATATCGACGTCGTGGAGGCCGGCGACGGCTGGACAGTCGATCCCTTTGCCGGCGTCGTCAGGGACGGCAGGGTCTATGGACGCGGCGCCTGCGACATGAAGGGCGGCCTGGCCGCGTCGATCATCGCCGCCGAAGCCTTCATGGAGGTCTATCCCGACTTTCCCGGCGCCATCGAGGTATCCGGCACGGTCGACGAGGAGTCCGGCGGCTTTGGCGGTGTCGCGCATCTGGCCAGGCTCGGCTATTTCTCCAAACCCAGGGTCGACCACGTCATCATCCCCGAGCCGCTGAACAAGGACCGCATCTGCCTTGGCCATCGCGGCGTCTGGTGGGCCGAGATCGAGACCAAGGGCGAGATCGCGCATGGCTCGATGCCGTTTCTCGGCGACAATGCGGTGCGCCATATGGGCGCCGTGCTGCAGGCTTTCGAGGACGAACTGTTCCCGGCGCTCGACCGCAAGATGACGCGCATGCCGGTGGTGCCCGAAGGCGCCAGGCGCTCGACCATGAACATCAATTCCATCCATGGCGGCCAGACCGAGGATTTCCGGCCTGGCCTGCCCTCGCCCAACGTGCCCGATTCCTGCCGGCTGACCATCGACCGCCGCTTCCTGCTCGAGGAGGACCTCGCCACGGTCAAAGGCGAAGTGACCGGTATTCTCGAGCGGCTGAAGCGCGAGCGCAAAAAGTTCGACTACGAGATCCGCGACCTGATGGAAGTGCTGCCGCTGATGACCGAGCGCGACGCGCCGGTGGTACAGGCGGTGGCGCAAGGCATTCATGCGATCTTCGACCGCGAGCCCGACTACGTCATTTCGCCCGGCACCTACGACCAGAAGCACATTGCCCGCATCGGCCATATCTACGACTGCATCGCCTATGGCCCCGGCATTCTCGATCTCGCCCACCGGCCGGACGAGTGGGTCGGCATAGAGGACATGATGGAATCGGCCAAGGTGATGGCGATCGGCCTCAACGTGCTGCTGCGCGGCACGACCGGATGACCGGCCCGCGGCGCAAAAACATTTCTCCTGGCGCGGCGCGACAGCACGAAACGCAATTTACTCCCGCGCGAAATCACGCTTCTATCCCCGGGCTTGAGCATTTGAGCACATGGGGAGTTCAGCGATGAAACTTTGGAAGACCCTTCTGGCCGCTGCCGTGCTGGCGGTCGCAACCGCCACTTCGGCGTTTGCCGCCCGAACCGATCTCGTCATTGGCATTCCGCTTGAACCCCCGCATCTCGACCCGACGGCGGGAGCGGCCGCGGCAATCAGGGAGGTCACCTACGCCAACGTGTTCGAGGGCCTGACCCGGATCGGCCCCAATGGCGAAGTCTTGCCGGATCTCGCCGAAAGCTGGACCATTTCCGATGACGGCAAGGTTTATACCTTCAAGCTGCACAGCGGCGTGAAATTCCACGACGGCGCCGATTTCAGCGCCGAAGACGTGAAGTTCTCGCTCGACCGTGCCCGCGCGGAAAACTCCGTCAACGCGCAAAAGCAGCTCTTTGCCGCCATCGACAAGGTCGACGTGGTCGACCCCGCCACCGTGAAGGTGACGCTGACCCACCCGCAAGGCTCGTTCCTCTACAATATGGGCTGGGGCGACGCGGTGATCGTGTCGCCGAAATCCGCCGACACCAACAAGGAAAAACCTGTTGGCACCGGCCCCTTCAAGTTCGGCAACTGGGCCAAGGGTTCATCGATCACCCTGCTCAAATCGGATCACTACTGGGGCGCCCCTGTCTTCCTCGAAAAGGTCGAGTTCCGCATCGTTCCCGATGCCGCGGCGGCAGTGCCGGCCCTGCTTTCCGGCGACATCCAGGCCTTCCCCTTCTTCGATCCCGACAGCGTCTCCCAGGTCAAGGATGATCCGCGCTTCAAGGTGGTGGTGGGCGCGACCGAAGGCGAGACCATCCTGTCGATCAACAACAAGAAGCCGCCCTTCGACAAATTGCAGGTCAGGCAGGCGATTTCCTATGCGCTCGACCGCAAGGCGATCATCGACGGCGCATCGGCCGGGCTCGGCCTGCCGATCGGCTCGCATATGTCGCCGGCCAACAAATACTATGTCGACCTCACCGGCCGCTATCCGCACGACGTGGCCAAGGCCAAGGAACTGCTGAAGGAAGCGGGACTGGAGAACGGCTTCAAGGCCACGTTGAAGCTGCCGCCGACGACCTATGCGCGGCTCGGGGGCGAGATCATCGCCTCGCAGCTCCGCGATGTCGGCATCAACCTCGAGATCATCCCCGTCGAGTGGGCGCAGTGGCTGGACCAGGTGTTCACCAAGAAGGACTACGACCTGACCATCGTGTCCCATACCGAGCCGAATGACATCGATATCTATTCGCGCAAGGACTACTACTTCAATTACGCCAACCCTGCCTTCAACAAGGTGATCGCTGATCTGGAACTGACGTCCGACGAGGCCAAACGCAAGGAACTGTATGCCCAGGCGCAGAAGATCCTGGCCGACGATGCCGTGGTCGGTTTCCTCTACGAACTGCCCAAGGTCGGAGTCTGGGACGCCAAGCTGCAAGGGTTGTGGGAAAGCGCACCGATCCCCGCCAACGACCTGACCAAGGTGAAGTGGAGCGAGTGAGGTTCGTTTCGTCATCCTAGGGCGAAGCAGGCGCGCAGCGACTGCGCAGACCCTAGGATCCATTCCGTGACTTACGAGCGCCCCCGCGGTGCAGAATCTGGGAGACGTGGCAGTGGAAACAGGGAGGCGCGAGGCTGGTTCTGGACCGTCGCGCTCTTCGACCTCTGTCACGGAATGGATCCTGGGGTCTACGCGACGGAGCTTCGCTCCTGCTTCGTCCCAGGATGACGACACCTCTGTCGTCCCGTGTCCATGACCGCCTACCTCCTCAAGCGCCTCGCCATCTCGCTTGCCACGCTGGTGCTGGCCTCCATCGTGGTGTTCGCCGTGCTGGAAATCCTGCCGGGCGACCCGGCGCGGCTGATGCTCGGCATGAACGCCAGCGCCGACCAGGTCGAACTCTTGCGCAACCAGATGGGCCTTAATGCGCCTCTCCTCTTGCGTTACCTGCACTGGGTCGGCGGCCTGCTCAGCCTCGATTTCGGCCGCTCCTATACTTATTCGGTGCCGGTCATCGATCTCGTGCGTGAACGGCTTGCCGTGTCGCTGCCGCTGGCGCTGATCGCGCTTGCGCTCTCCACGGCCATCGCCATTCCGGTCGGCCTGTTTTCCGCCAGCCGGCGCGGCCGGGCCGGCGATACGATTTCCATGGGCGCGGCCCAGCTTGGCGTCGCCGTGCCCAATTTCTGGTTCGCGCTGATGCTGATCTATGTCTTCGCCGTCTGGCTGCGGCTGGTGCCGGCCGGCGGCTTTCCCGGCTGGAGCGCCGGCATATGGCCGGCGCTGAAATCGCTGCTGCTGCCGGCGGTGGCGCTGGCCTTGCCGCAGGCAGCCATCCTGGCGCGCGTCACCCGCTCGGCACTGATCGAGGTGCTGAACGAGGACTATATCCGCACCGCCCGCGCCAAGGGCCTGCCCTACCGCGCCGTTCTCTGGCGGCACGCGCTGCGCAACGCCATGATCCCGGTCCTGACCATTCTTGGCCTCCAATTCGCCTTCCTGCTCGCCGGCACCATCATCATCGAGAATGTTTTTTATCTCCCCGGCCTCGGCCGACTGGTGTTCCAGGCCATCACCCAACGCGACCTGATCGTCGTCGAAAGCGTCGTCATGCTGCTGGTCGCCGCCGTCATAGCCGTCAACCTCGTCGTCGACCTTTCCTATGCGGTGGTCGATCCCCGCCTGAGAGGCCGGCAATGACCCTGCACATCGACATCCCTGAAGAGACACTCAGTGGCATTCTGGCCAAGGCGTTCCGGAACACGGCTTTCGTCACCGGCTTCGTCATCACCGTGCTGATCCTGGCGATGGCTGTCATCTCCTATGTCTGGACGCCCTACGATGTGACGAAGCTGGTCATAGCCGATAAGACGCAAGGCCCCTCGCTGGCACATTGGTTCGGCACCGACCACTTCGGCCGCGACATCCTGTCGATGATCATGGTCGGCGCCCGCAATTCGATCGCCGTGGCGCTGGTCGCGGTCGGCATCGGCATGGGCGTCGGCGTGCCGCTCGGCGCTTTTGCGGCCGCGCGCGGCGGCCTCGTCGACGAGGCGCTGATGCGCGTCAACGACCTCGTCTTTGCTTTCCCTGCGCTGCTGTCGGCCATCATGATTACCGCCATCTTCGGGCCGGGCGCCGTCAACGCCATCATCGCCATCGGCATCTTCAACATCCCGGTCTTTGCCCGCGTCGCCCGCGCCGGAGCGCTGGCCATCTGGCCGCGCGAATTCATCCTGGCCGCGCGCGCCGCAGGAAAAAGCAGCACGCAGATATCGATCGAACATGTGCTGCCCAACATCGCCACGCTGCTCCTGGTGCAAGGCACCATCCAGTTCGCGCTGGGCATCCTCGCCGAAGCCGGGCTTTCCTATCTCGGCCTCGGCGCGCAGCCGCCAATGCCGAGTTGGGGCCGCATGCTGTTCGACGCCCAGACCCGCATGGTGGTGGCGCCATGGATGGCGATCTTTCCCGGCATGGCGATCGTCATCACCGTGCTCGGGCTCAATCTCCTGGGCGACGGCATCGCCGACATTCTCGACCCGAGATCGCGGCGGCAGCGATGAGCCTGCTGGAAATCGACAACCTGTCGCTCACCATCGGCGACACGCAAATCCTGAAAGACATGGAGCTTTCCGTCGCCCCCGGTGAAGTGATGGGGCTGGTCGGCGAATCCGGCTCCGGCAAATCGATGACGGCGCTGACGGTGATGCGGCTTTTGCCCCATGCCGCGCGCGCCACCGGGCGCCTGACATTCGACGGCATCGACATCCTCGCAGCAACCGAGGATCAGATGTGCGCGCTGCGCGGTGACGACATCGGCATGGTGTTCCAGGAGCCGATGACGGCGCTCAACCCCGTCAAGACCATCGGCGAGCAGGTCGCCGAAGGCATACGCTGGCACACCAAGGCCACACGCGCCGCGGCTGAAGAGCGGGCGCGAAAAATGCTCGACCGCGTTGGCCTGCCGCAAGCAAAATTCCCGATGTCGCGCTACCCGCACGAACTGTCGGGCGGCCAGCGCCAGCGCGTCGTCATCGCCATCGCCTGCGCGCTGAAGCCGAAGCTCTTGATCGCCGACGAGCCGACAACGGCGCTCGACGTGGTGCTGCAGGCGCAGATCCTCGACCTCCTGCGCGACCTCGTCGCCGAGAGCCGCATGGGACTGCTCCTGATCTCGCACGATCTCGCGGTGGTGACCGAGATGGCCGACCGCATCACCATCCTACGCCGCGGCGAGGTGATGGAAGCCGGCGACACCGCCCGCACGCTGTCCGAACAGCTCCATCCCTACACGCGCCAGCTGGCGCAGGCCTCGATGCATGTGCCAGCACGCGCCAGAACGCATGACGCAAGCCAAAGCAAGCCTCTGCTCCAGGTCGAAAGCGTGACCCGCGATTATCGCGGGCGGCGCACCTCCCTGTTCAAACGGGCTGCCTCTATTCGCGCCGTCGACAATGTCTCCCTGTCGATGCAGCCGGGCCAGTCGGTGGCACTGGTCGGCCGCTCCGGCTGCGGTAAGTCAACGCTCGCCCGCATGATCCTGGCACTGGACAAGCCTAGTTCGGGCACGATCCGGTTTCGCGGCGAGGCCGTCACCGGCAAGAGCGAGGCCGAGTTGAAACCCGCCCGGCGCGACATGCAGGTTGTCTTCCAGGACCCGTACGGCTCCTTCGATCCGCGCCAGAAGGTCGAGAAACTGGTCGCGGAGCCCTTGCATGTGCTGGACAAGAAGCCGACGCGGGCCGAGCGCCGCGAGATGGTGGCGCACGCACTGCACGAGGTCGGCCTCGATCAGCGCGACATGGACAAATACCCGCACGAATTTTCGGGCGGCCAGCGGCAGCGCCTGTCGATCGCCCGCGCCATCATCACCCGCCCCAAGCTGGTCGTCGCCGACGAGCCGGTCTCGGCGCTCGACGTTTCGATTCGCGCCCAGATTCTCGACCTGTTCGCCGAACTCAACCAGAAGCTCGGCATCGCCTACCTCTTCATCACCCATGACCTGACCGTTGCGCGGGCCATCACGGACGAGGTGCTGGTCATGCATGACAGCAGGATCGTCGAGCGCGGCAAGACGAGCGAAGTGCTCGATCATCCGCAATCCGAGGCCGCAAGGGCGCTGGTCGCGGCCGCGCCAGACCTGCACCGGGCAATTGCTCGGCGGATGCAAGAACAGGGTTGAACTCTCAGATCATCTGGAATTTTCCGGTAGCCCTGAATCGAAGGTAGGCTTCGATGCTGCGCACCATATTGGGCAGCATTTCAGGCAGTTTATCGACAGAGAACCAGCCAACGGCACTACTCTCGTCGTCCATGACGGCCGGCTCGCCTTCAAAGGAGCGCGCATAGAACATCAGCGCGAAGAACTGGGTGCGGTCGCCATTCGGAAACTGGAAGGTTTCATACTGCGGGTCGCAGCCGAACCCGAACGGCTCGATGCCCCTGACGATCAGGCCAGTTTCCTCGACCACCTCCCTGGCCGCCACCGCTTCCAGACCCTCGCCTTCCTCGGCATTACCGCCAGGCAAGCCCCACAAGCCGAAATCAGTCCGTTTCTGCAACAGGATTCGGCCGTCGTCGCGCTCGATGACGACGCGCGCGCCCGGCATCAGCACCAGGCGATTCCCGATCAACTCTCGCAACTGTCCCAGATAGCTGTCGGCAAAGGCCATTCAAATGCGCTCCTCGACGCCAGCGAACTGCGCCCTACTCTTCCGGCTTCACCACATCGACAGGGCTGATGTCGAGCAGGTCGAGCGTGCGGCGCAAGAGGCGCACCTCGCTCTCGGCCAGCTGCGAATCCGCCTTGGCGATCTCTGCCATATGCTGGGCCAATTGCTTGCGCCGTTCCACGTCGAGATCGCGAAACAGCGCGATCGCCTGCGAGCCGTTGGTCTCGTAGCCGAACTCGTTGAGATATTCGATGACGGCGTCGATACTGGTTTCCTGAATGCCGAAGGCGTCCTTGCAGATGCGCCGGAAGGCAACCATCTCGCTCTCGCTGACCGTCCCGTCGGCCAGGATCATGCGGAACAGCATCAGCAGTTCGGCCGACAGGACAGGATCGTCGGCGACCTTGCGCACGCCCGGGTCGCCGTCGAAGATGGAGCGTATCTGGTCCAGCAATGCGAATGCCATCAGGGGCCTCTTTCCGGGTTAACCAAATCCAAGCGCATTGCGCTTGGATAGAGGTAGCGCGGAATCGGCCTTGCGCAAACAGGGCTGTCGTGGTCGAACGCCGTTATCCCGCCGACCGGACGTCTCCGTACATCAGATGATCGACCTCACCACCCAGACAATCATCATGCTCGCCTTCGCCGCCTTCGCGGCGGGCTTTGTCGATTCGATTGCCGGCGGCGGTGGGCTGATCACCATTCCGGCACTTTTGCTTGCCGGCTTCTCGCCGGTCGAAGCGCTTGGAACCAACAAGCTGCAAGGCATGTTCGGCTCCGGCTCGGCCACCATCCACTATGCCTCCAAGGGCCATGTCGACCTGCGTCGGCAGTTGCCGTCGGCGCTGCTGGCGGCTGCAGGCGGTGTCATTGGCGCCTTGCTGGCCACCATCGTTCCGGGCGATCTTCTGCGCGCCCTGCTGCCGCTGGTGCTGATCGCCATTGCGCTCTATTTCGCCCTCAAGCCCAACATGAACGATGTCGACCGGGCCGAGCGCCTGTCGCCCTTCCTGTTCGGGCTGACCCTGGTTCCGGCAATCGGCTTCTATGACGGCTTGTTCGGCCCCGGCGCCGGCTCCTTCTATATGCTGGCCTTCGTCGCCCTTGCCGGCTACGGCGTGCTTAAGGCGACGGCGCACACCAAGCTGCTCAACTTCGCCTCCAACATCGGCGGCTTCATCGTCTTCGCCGCTGTCGGTGTCATCTCCTGGAAAATCGGCCTGATGATGGGCGTTGCCCAGTTCCTCGGTGCCCGCTTCGGTGCAAGCCTCGCCATGCGCATCGGCGCCAGACTGATCAAGCCGCTGCTGGTGGTCGTCTGCCTGGCGCTGGCCGTAAAGCTGCTGGCCGATCCGGCCAACCCGCTGCGTGTCATGATTGGTGTGTGATCACGCGCCTGTTACTATGGCGCTGTTCGAATCATGTTGGAGGAGCCACACATGAATCTCAGCGCGCCTACCCAGATCGTTTTCATAATTTCCCTGGTCATCGCCATCATCGGCATTCTTGCCGCCCTTGGCGTTCTTGCATTTATCCCGCTCGCATCGGTGTGGATCGTTCTCATTGCCTACATCGTGCTCGCCGCCGGCTGCCTGATGCGCGGCGCCTGACAAGTTTCCCTTGAAGTGGGGACAGAGAGCGCCCGGCCAAAAGCCGGGCGCTTTTGATTCTGACCAACGGCTGATAGATTTGTCCGGCGGAAGGATGGCCGATGCCGATCGAGATGCAGCAACGGAAGGAACAGGATTGCTCCATCGCGGGGCGCTTCGAGATGCGCCGGCGCCTTCCTGATCCTGCACTTGACGGCATTGTGTCAGATATTTGTGGCTATCGCGAAACAGCGGCAGGCCACTTCCGCAACGTCGAATACGCTTCGCTCACCGTGCCTTTGGTGTTCAGTTTCGCCGAGCCCTTTGCCATCGGCCTCGGCAAGGCGCCCGACGACAATGACCGCTTCGCCAGTTTCGCAGCCGGGCTTTTTGCCGGACCGGTGATGATCGAATCCTTCGGCACCGCCTGCTGCATACAGGTCAACTTTACGCCGCTTGGGGCGCGCCGTTTCTTCCGCTTGCCGATGAGCGAACTGACCGACAGCATGGTCGTCCTCGACGACGTGCTGGGCGCCGAGGGCATGGCGCTGCGTGAACAGCTCGGCAATGCGCCGGACTGGGCGTCGCGTTTCGACCTTGCGGAAGCATTCGTCACCGCCCGGCTTGAGCGCGCCGCCGAAACGCCACTGGAAATCGCCTGGGCCTATGACCGCATCATCGCCTCCGGCGGCCGGGCCCGCATTTCCGCCATCGCCGAAAAACTGGGCTGGAGCCGAAAGCATCTCGCCGGCAGCTTTTCCAATGCGATCGGCATCGGCCCGAAGACATTGTCGCGCATCGTCCGCTTCAACCGGGCGCTTGGCCTGTCACGGCAGCAGACCGCCGATTGGGCCGATATCGCCGCCGATTGCGGCTATGCCGACCAGGCGCATCTGGTGCGCGAGTTCCGCGACCTTGCCGGCGAGACGCCGACGGCGCTCTCGGTCAGGTAACATTTCTTCAAGACGCTGGAGCGGCCTTCGAACAGAGTGGGTTATCGACCGACCCAGATCAAGGAGGTTCCCATGCCCATCACCACCGAAGCCCCGCGCCTTTACCCTGCCCTGCGCTACAAAAACGCGGCAAAAATGATTGACTGGCTCTGCGAGGCCTTCGGCTTCAGCGTCCGTGCCCGCTATGGCGAAGGCGATGTCGTGCACCATGCCGAACTGGTCTTTGGTGCCTCGATGATCATGCTGGGCAGCGCACGCGACGACGATTACGGCAAGATGGTCGGCGAACCCGGCACCGGCGGCGGCAAGTCGATCTATGTCGCCGTCGACGACGCCGATGCCGCCTATGCCAAGGCCAGGAACGCCGGCGCCACGATCGTCCAGGAACTGACCGACCGCGACTATGGCAGCCGCGAGTTCATCTGCCGCGATCCGGAAGGCAGCGTCTGGTCGTTCGGCACCTACTGGCCGAAGGCGGGGGAGAAGGCGTGAGCTGGCCTGAGGCGTGCCGAGATTCAGGTCAGGCCGAGCCGAAAAATGACTGATACCGAGAACCGGAGCGGAGCGTACTCAAGTAGGTGAGCACCGGAAGCACAGGAAACCGGCATTTGCAGGCCGGCCTCACCTGAGTATCGGCACGCCTCACCGAGCCAGGCCGAAGATCGCGTCGCAGTCGAGGTGGCTCTCCAGCTCGGCCGCGACGTCGTCTAGCGCCCGTTCGACGTCGGCGCGGTAGTCGATGCCGGCGCCCTTTATGCCGAGGCTTTCGAGGAATTTTCCGCGAAAAGCGTCGGCGCCGAACAGGCCGTGCATATAGGTGCCTGACACCTTGCCATCAGCGGAGATCGCACCGTCTGCAACGCCGTTGATGATCGCCGACGGCCGCATCGTGTCCGGGCCGGAGGTGCGGCCGAGATGGATTTCGTAGCCTTCGAGCGGCAGGTCGAATTGGACCGAGCGGGCGCTGACATTGCGCACCGTCTTCTCCGGCTCCATCACCGTTTCGATATCGAGCAGGCCAAGCCCTTCGGCCTCGGTGACACTGCCTTCGATGCCGTCGGGATCGCGCACCCTGCGACCAAGCATCTGAAAGCCGCCGCAAATGCCGACGACATGGCCGCCGCGCTTGCGATGCGCGGCAAGATCCCGGTCCCAGCCATTCTCGCGGAATCTTATGAGATCGCCGATCGTCGATTTGGAGCCGGGAATGACCACCAGCCCGGCGTCGGCCGGCAGCGGCTTTCCCGGCGGCACGAACACCACCTCGACCTGCGGTTCGGCCTTGAGCGGATCGAGATCGTCGAAATTGGCGATGCGGCCAAGCATCGGCACCGCCACCTTCAGCGCCCGCGCCTCGCCGGATGCCAGCCGCTCCAGCACCACCGAATCCTCCGAAGGCAGCCGCGCCGCCGCCTTGAGCCACGGCACGACGCCAAAGCAGCGCCAGCCGGTGAATCTCTCGATCGCCTTGAGGCCGTCATCGAACAGCGAGACATCGCCGCGGAACTTGTTGATGAGGTAGCCGACGATCATGCGGCGGTCTTCTTCCGGCAGGATCAGATGCGTGCCCGCGACCGAGGCGATGACGCCGCCGCGATCGATGTCGCCGACCAGCACAACCGGCACATCGGCACGCGTGGCAAAGCCCATATTGGCGATGTCGCGGCTTCTGAGGTTGATTTCGGCCGGCGAACCGGCGCCCTCGACGATGACCAGATCGGCGCCCTCGCCGACCTTGCCCCAGGAGTCCAGCACGGCGTCCATCAATCGGGCCTTCAGCGCCTGGTAATCGCGCGCGCGCGCCTCGCCGAACACCTTGCCTTGCACGATGACCTGCGCGCCGATATCGGTCTGCGGCTTGAGCAGAACCGGATTCATGTGCACCGATGGCGCAACGCCGCAAGCGATCGCCTGCAGCCACTGCGCGCGGCCGATCTCGCCGCCGCTTTTGCTGTTGTCGCCGGGAATGTCGGCGACCGCGGCGTTGTTCGACATGTTCTGCGGCTTGAACGGCCGCACCTTGAGCCCGCGCTTCTTCGCGGCGCGGCACAGGCCGGCGACCAGCACCGTCTTGCCGACATCCGAACCCGTGCCTTGCAGCATGATCGCCCTGGCCATCAGCTTCGGCCCTGCGTGGCGGTTCCGGTGATCGTGGATTTCTGCGCCAGCGGCCCGCCGCGCCAGATGTAGAGCGCCAGAAGCGGCTCTTTGCCGGTTCGCATCGCGTGGTTGACATTCGAGGCGTGGTGGACGACCTCGCCCGCCTCCCGCACGCGAAAACCGCCCTCGCCCATGCGCCATTCCGTACCGCCCGTCAGCGGAATGTAGATCTCCTCGGCGACGTGATGATGGTCGGGGTAGACGATCTCCGGCCCAAGGATCAGCAGGCCGGCGGCCACTTCGTCATTGGCAAAATGGCCGCGCGTGCCGAACACTTCCAGCCAGCCATAATTGTCGATGAAGGCCTTGCCGAAATCCGTCTCGGTGTACGTCTGCCCCCAGTGCAATCCGTTGCGATGCTCCACCAGCCATTGCACCAACGCTTTCGCAGCAGGTGGCGCCAGCTCGGCGGCACGGTCGAGATGGCGCACGCAGCTGATCCTATGCGGCTCCAGCGCGCTGGCCGGCATATCCCAGCCGATGCTGGCCACGGCGTCGCGCACCAGGGCATTGTCCACGCAAGCGAGATAGGCGTGGAATTGCCGAAGCAGCTCATCGAATTTTGTCGTCACATCTCGCTCCGGGCATGCATTGGTGCACAGCCGCTCCGCAGCGGGTCGGGTTGCGCGGCGGCATCATTGGTCTAGATTGATGCGCGCGCAAAGCCAAAAACGACAGGCCAGCGGGCTAGCTGGCATATAGGGAGAGAACGCCATGGACGCCGCGGTCGATGCGAGCACCAGCCAGTTCGAACTCAACGAGGAACAGCGCGCCATCCAGGAGATGGCGCAGGCCTTCGCCGCCGACCGCGTCGCGCCGAATGCGCTCGACTGGGATCGCAGGAAGCATTTCCCGGCCGATGTGATCCGCGAGACCGGGCCGCTCGGCCTCGGTGGCATCTATGTCAGGGACGATGTCGGCGGCTCGGCGCTCGGCCGCCTCGACGCTGTGCTGATCTTCGAGGCGCTGTCGCATGCCGATCCGGGCTTTTCGTCCTTCATCTCGATCCACAATATGGTGGCCTCGATGATCGACCGCTTCGGCAACGACGAGCAGCGCCAGCGCTTCCTGCCGAAGCTCACCTCGATGGAATGGCTGGCCAGCTACTGCCTGACCGAGCCGGGCTCCGGATCGGACGCCGCGGCGCTGAAGACACGCGCGGCGAAGAGCGGCGGCGACTATG
Source organism: Mesorhizobium sp. 131-3-5 (assembly GCF_016756575.1). NCBI lineage: Bacteria > Pseudomonadati > Pseudomonadota > Alphaproteobacteria > Hyphomicrobiales > Phyllobacteriaceae > Mesorhizobium > Mesorhizobium sp. 131-3-5. The sequence continues at coordinate 3,805,090 of NZ_AP023254.1, read as the reverse complement.
TCCTCAACGGCGCCAAACAATTCATCTCGGGCGCTGGCGACAGCGACGTCTATGCCGTCATGGTGCGCACCGGCGCCGACGGGCCGAAAGGCATTTCCACCATCGTGGTGCCGAAAGATGCGCCCGGCCTTTCCTTCGGCGCCAACGAGCACAAGATGGGCTGGCACATGCAGTCGACCCGCCAGGTCATCTTCGAGGACTGCAAGGTGCCGGCGGAAAACCTCCTGTCGGGTGAAGGCGCGGGCTTCGGCATCGCCATGGCCGGGCTCGATGGCGGCCGGCTGAACATCGCCGCCTGTTCGCTGGGCGGCGCCCAGTCTGCGCTCGACAAGGCGCTGTCCTACACCGCCGAGCGCAAGGCCTTCGGCTCGAAGATCAATCAATTCCAGGCGCTGCAGTTCAGGCTGGCGGACATGGAGACCGAGCTGCAGGCAGCGCGCATCTTCCTCTATGCCGCCGCCTCCAAGCTCGACCGCAAGGCGCCGGATGCCGGTAAATGGTCGGCCATGGCCAAGCGCTTCGTCACCGACACCGGCTTCAACGTCGCCAACAATGCACTGCAGCTGCTCGGCGGCTACGGCTATCTGCACGACTACGGCATCGAGAAGCTGGTGCGCGACCTCAGGGTGCACCAGATCCTCGAAGGCACCAACGAGATCATGCGCGTCATCATCGCGCGTGCCTTGATTGGTCGCTGAAGCCAGCAAACTCCGGGAGTGAGACAATGACGACGATCGCCTTCATCGGTCTTGGCAACATGGGCAACCCGATGGCCGCCAACCTGGTCAAGGCTGGGCATGCGGTAAACGGTTTCGACCTAGTGCCGGAAAACCTGACAGTGGCAAAAGAACATGGCGTGACGATCATGGCCAATGCCTTGGCGGCGGTGAAGGACGCTGATGTGGTCATCACCATGCTCCCTGCCGGCAAGCACGTGCTGTCGGTCTACGAGGACATCGCGCCAGGGGCCAAAAAAGGTGCGCTGTTCATCGATTCCTCGACGATCGACGTCGAGTCGGCGCGCAAGGCGCATGCGATTGCCGCCAGACACGGCCTGCTCTCCATCGACGCGCCCGTTTCGGGCGGCACCGGCGGGGCGGCGGCCGGCACGCTGACTTTCATGGCCGGCGGCTCGCAGGACGCCTTCGCCGCCGCCGAGCCGGCCCTGAAGCCGATGGCCGGGCGCATCGTTCATTGCGGCGGCGACGGCGCCGGCCAGGCGGCGAAGATCTGCAACAACATGATCCTCGGCATTTCGATGATCGGCGTCGCCGAGGCCTTCGTGCTGGCCGAAAAGCTCGGCCTGTCGCATCAGGCGCTGTTCGAGGTCGCTTCGACCTCTTCGGGCCAATGCTGGTCCTTGACCACCTATTGTCCGGTGCCCGGCCCGGTGCCGACCTCGCCCGCCAACAGGGATTACAGACCGGGCTTTGCCGCTGCCCTTATGCTGAAAGACCTGAAATTGTCGCAGGAAGCCGCACAGAGCGCGGGCGCGGTGACCCCGCTTGGCGCCGAGGCGGCACAGCTCTACGCCCTGTTCAACGCCCAGGGGCATGGCGGCGCCGATTTCTCCGGCATAATTAATTTTCTCAGGGGTAACCCAGCGTAACCAACGGATTTGACGGGTTTTTTCCGGATCATCCCGCCAGAAGAACCGCAAATTTAGAATTGCTTAAGCTCTCGATAACTCTGCGGTAACGATGTCGCTATAAAACAGACTGCGAGGCGGACATATCGCATCCGCCCGGCGCTCCGGATCAGGTCTCGCGTACCGGAGCCCGTAAGTTTCGCCAAGTGTTTGCGTAGCGAAACGCCATGCGTATCTGGCAAAGCCGCGTTCCCGATGGAGCGCGGTTTTTGCATTTCTGCCGCGCTCACTCAAGGCTCATGTCTATATTCCAATCGCCGCATTCGGGATTGGCACATGATCTTCGTTGGTCAGCACGATCGGCGCGTCCACTCCATCAACCCTGACCACGAGCAGGCGGATGCTCCACGTGCCGGCATTGCGGACCATATGGGAAAACACGGTGGCTTTGCCCTTGGCGCCGTGGACGGGAATGCTGAACTGGGCGTCGCCCGTTCCATTCGCACTGACGTTGAGATGGCCGCCGACCCAGAAATTGTCGGTTACGTCGTCGCCAATGGCCGCCTTGACCCGGGTATCGGCACGCACGGCGTCCATGGTCATGTGGTAGGCGTCACTGCCTTTGAACATGAAGGGGATGCTGCCGACCGCCGTCGCACAGCCCCCGATACTGAGCACCCAGATAGCAAGGCCGGCGATTGCCCAGTTGCGCTGCGTCTTGCGGAACTGCTCCGCGTCGCGCCAGGCCCGGCTCTGCCAGGCCCAGCGGCTGCCGCGTGCGCCGAGCACGAAGATCATGACGAGATTGACGACCGGGATCAGTGCCAGCAGCGCGATGAAAGTGCTGTTGCCGATGCCCCAGATCCAGTTGAGGAAGAAGGCACCCCAGTTCCAACGGTCGAGCTCGGCCGGGATTTCAGCCGGCTGGTTGAGCGGTTGTCCGGCCATGATGTCCCCCCATCGGTGCGTATGCCGATTGGTTCTAGACCATGATTTCGACAATGCGCAAAATCAAAGTTCGGCAGGGTCTATTTCAAGCCTTTGACGACAGCCGGCGAAAATTCGCCTTCACCGCGCGGCTGGCGGGCTTGAGCGCGGCGCTGATCGACAGTTCGGCCGCGACGCCGTTGAACAGCGACGGCGTGCGACCGGAAAGGAGTTCCGGCCAGAATCGCGATGCCGACTGCAGGAAGGACATTTGCGCCGCGAACGCGCCCTCGGCGATTGCCGCGGTCTTCTCGTTCACCGCACGCGCGCTTTCGGTGCCCCAGGGCTGGCTGCTGCCGGCGTCCATCGCCATCAACGGCAGGCGCATCATCGCCACCATCGGCGCCAACATCAGGTCAGCGCCGATGCTGGCCGCTTCTCGCGCGCGTCGGCTCTTGCCGGTTTTTCTCATGGAAATGAACCCCTTGCTACAGCCGGATGGCTGCCGCCCCACACACTACGCGCGGAGGGTGAAGTTTGTTCCCCATGGAGGCAGTATGTTTCTCGAGGGCGGGCGTTCCCCTGAAGAAACGCCCGGTCGAGGTTCGCCTTACCGCTTGCGCAGATCGGCCTGCGCCAGATCCAGCGCCTTGCCGATCCGCTCGCAGGCCATGTCGATCGTGTCGCGGGTCCAGATCAGCGGCGGCGACAGGATCATGGTGTCGCCAGTGGCGCGCAGCATCATGCCATTGGCGATGGCATGGTCACGCACCGTCACCGCGGCACTTCCCGACGGCAGGAACCGCTCCTTGGTCGCCTTGTCCTTGACGATCTCGATCGCGCCCATCAGGCCGATCGAACGCACCTCGCCGACCAGGTCATGCCCGGCGATGCGCTCCTGCAAGGCCTTGGCGAAATAAGGCCCGGTGTCGTTCCTGACGCGCTCGACCAGGCCTTCCTGCTCGATGATCTCGAGGTTTTTCAAGGCCACGGCGCAGGCCACCGGATGCCCGGAATAGGTGTAGCCGTGGTTGAACTCGCCGCCCTTCTCGACCAGCGTCGAGGTGATGCGGTCGCCGACCAGCAGCGCCGACAGCGGCTGATAGCCCGAGGTCAGCGCCTTGGCCGTGGTGATGGTGTCCGGTTCGATGCCGAAGGTCTGGGCCGCGAACCACTCGCCGGTGCGACCATAGCCGGTGATGACCTCGTCCAGCATCAAAAGCACATCATATTTGCGGCAGATGCGCTGCACTTCGGGCCAGTAGCTCGCCGGCGGGATCTTGACGCCGCCCGCGCCCATCACCGGCTCGCCGATAAAGGCCGCGACCTTGTCGGCGCCGGCCTCGAGGATAGCGTCCTCGACCGATTTGGCCGCGCGCAGGCCGAAATCATGATCGCTCTCGCCCGGCAGCGCCAGCTCATAGGCATAGGGCATCATCACATGCACGATGTTGGGCACAGGCCCGTTGAGCTGCTTGTGCATGGCATCCATGCCGCCGAGCGACGTGGCGGCGATGGTCGAGCCGTGATAGGCCATTTTGCGCGAGATGATGCGGTTCTTCTCCGGCTTGCCCTCGATCACCCAGTAGTGGCGTACAAGACGCAAGGCGGTGTCGTTGGCTTCCGAGCCGGAGGAGCCGTAGAACACCTGGTTGACGTTCTTCGGCGCGATCTCGGCCAGCTTCTTGGACAACAGCACCGGCGTCGGCGTCGAGCATTTGAAGAAGGAATTGTAGTAAGGCAGTTCCTTCATCTGGGCGTAGGCGGCCTCGGCGAGTTCGTCGCGGCCATAGCCGATGTTGACGCACCACAGGCCGGCCATGCCGTCGAGCAATTCCAACCCTTCGGAATCGTAGATGAACGGGCCATTGGCGTGGGTGATGATGCGCGAACCCGCTTCACGCAATTCCTTGTGGTCGGTGAAGGGATGGAGATGGTGCGCGGCGTCGATCTGCTGAAGCTGCTTCAGCGAATAATTCTGATAGGTCATGTTTGATTCTTTCCTCTGGATTCAGTCCGGCTGGCGCCGGGGCGAATGCATCAGAGGCTGGCGGGCGGCGAATAACCGATGCGGGCGCACAGTCGCAAAAGCTCCGCGCGCAGCGTGCGCGGCGACGGTGTCACCGCGACCCCGAACGTGCAGACAAAGATCATAGCAGGAGCCATGCCCGGCACCTTAGAGCAAAGGCTGGCCGAGGTGAACCACCCTTTGCTTGGCCCATGACGGAATACTTCTATGCATGTCGCCCAAAGGTGGTCCCGGTCTTAGGAGAACGACATGCACGAAAACAAAGGCATAAAGCGCGTCGCGACGCGCCTTATACCTTGGCTCTCAGTGCCCGCTGTAGGAACACATATTTCATCGCCGTCTGCGCCGCCTGCGGCCGGCGGTCGCCCCGTCCGCCGTGGCCGCCTTCGGTCTCCTCGAAGAACAGTGTCCTGGCGTGGCCGGCCTCCTGCAGGCGAGCCGCCATCTTGCGCGCATGGCCGGGATGGACGCGGTCATCGGCGGTCGAGGTCGTCAGCAGCACCGGCGGATAGGCGGCACCCGCCCTGACATGCTGGTAGGGCGAATAAGCGGACAGCCACCTGGCGTCTTCCGGCTTCGACGGATCGCCATACTCGGCGATCCATGAGGCGCCGGGCGGCAATTCGGTGTAGCGCAGCATGTCGAGCAGCGGCACCTCGATGATGACGGCGCCGAAGAGTTCCGGGCGCTGCGTCAGCGAAACGCCGGTCAGCAGGCCGCCATTCGAGCCGCCCTGGATACCGAGCGAGGCAGCCGTCGCGATGCCGCGCCTGACGACGTCCTCGGCCACCGCGGCGAAATCGTCAAAACCGTTCTGGCGATTGCCTTTCAGCGCCGCCTGGTGCCAGGCGGGCCCGAACTCGCCGCCACCGCGAATGCAGGCCTGCACATAGGCATTGCCCTTCTCCAGCCACAGCCTGCCGCGCACGCCGGCATAGCCCGGCAAGAGCGGCACTTCGAAGCCGCCATAACCGTAGAGCAGCGTAGGCACCGGCCCTTTCTGGTCACGGCGCCGGACGACGAAGTATGGGATCATCGTGCCGTCCTTCGAGCGCGCCTCGAACTGTTCCGAGATCAGCGGCGCGGCATCGAAGCGCGCCGGCTGCGACTTCACCGTGGCAAGCGTCTCGCCGTCGTCATCCGACCAGATGATCGAGCTCGGCGTCAGGAAATCCGTGAAGGAGAAGGACACGCTGGAGCCGAAGCGCTCGGCATGGCTGATGCCGACAGTGCCGTTCTCAGGCAACGCGACCGGCTTCAGCGACCAGGCGCCATTCTTGCGCTCGCAGACGAGAACCTTGCCGCGCACGTTGTCCATCAGGCTGACGAACAGCCGGTCCTGCGTTCTGGCGAGCCCGGCGATGGACACGCGATGCGCCGGCGCCAGCAAGGTTTCGATGGCGCCGAAACCGCCGCTTTCGATCCAGTGCGCGAAATCGAGCGAATAGAGCCCGTCCGGTTTGCACACCGTGCCATCCGGTGCCATCCATGGCGTGCGCACCCCGAACACCAGCTGGTCCTTGAAAAGCGATGTGTCGGTGGCGTCGTCGGGCAGCGGAATGCGCCTGTTTTCGCCAGATGGGAGATGCAGGAAACTGTGCGACGCGAAGAAATTGATAGCCCGCGCCAGGAACACGTGACGCTTCTCGCCGTCGAACTCGACGCCGGCTCCTGCGGCGAGATCGTCTTTCTGCGCCTCGAAGATCGGCGTCGCCTCTTCCAGCGCCGTGCCGCGTTTCCAGAGCTTGATCACACGCGGGTAGCCGGACTCGGTCTTGTCGGATTCCTCGAACGCCGCCGAGACGATGACCGTGTCCTTGTCCAGCCAGCCGAAACCCGACTTGGAAGCCGGCGCACGGAACCCGCCCTCGATGAACAATCTGGTTTCGATGTCGAATTCGCGCATCTCGCTGGCGTCGCCGCCGTCCGGCGACATCGACAGCAGGCAGCGGCTGAAGTCCGGATAGAGCCGGCTGGCACCGCTGAACACCCATTTTATCCCCTCCTTCGCCGCAAGCTCGTCGAAGTCGATGATCGTTTCCCAGACCGGCTTCTCGGTCTTGTAGGAAGCGACCGTCGTGCGGCGCCACAGGCCGAGCGCATTGGTCTTGTCCTGCCAGAAATTATAGACGTGGCCGGCTACAGCCGCGCCGACGGCGATGTTGTCCTCGGCCGTCATCAGGTCGAGTGCCGTCTGGAACGACGCCTGATACGAAGGATCGCCCTGCAATTCGCCAACCGCGATCTCGTTCTGGCCATGCACCCAGTCGAGCGACTGTTTGCTGGTCCTGTCCTCCAGCCAGAGGAAGGGGTCCGCGGTATCGGCTTCTGGCTTGGCGATGGGCTTGGTCATGGAATCTCCAAATAGGCAATGCTTGGGCATGCAACATCGACATGCCGCGTCCGATATTCAAGAGTTGCAGCCAAGGATTTAGGCCTTCGCGCGACCAGCGAGGCTCGCGACCGTCAGGGCCAGGCACATGAGGCAAAGCGTGATCGGCAGGCCTCTCGCACCCAGTATATCCATGGCGCTGCCGGCCAGCGGCGGCACGGCTATGCCGCCGACGCCCCACATCAGCGAGAAGGCGGCGTTGCCGGCGACCAGGGTCGAGCCGGTGAAACGCTCGCCCAGCTCGATGATCGACATCGTGTAGATGCCGTAGGAGACCGCTCCCCAGACGAAGATCATCGGCCAGATCAGCGGCGTTTCGATGAGAAGCGGCAGCAACACGCATCCGAGCACGGTCAAGGAAACACAGGCGAGCCGCACCAGGCGTGCGGTCAGCCTCTCCGCCAGCAGGCCGAGCGGCACCTGCATGGCAATGTTGCCGGCGATCATCATCGACAGCAGCGCCGACATGCGGGCTTCCGCGATACCATAGTGGTTGCCATAGACCGGCAGCAAGGCCAGCGCCCCCTGTTCGAAACCCGCGGCCACGATGACCGCCAACAGAAGCAGCCACGCCATCGGTACGAAGCCCAGAACGGAAACCCGATGCCCGGCCTCGTCCACCTTCGGCAGGCGCGGCAGCACCGACGCCAGGCACATGCCGCATAGCACGAAGGCACAAATACCGACGAGGAAGGGCGGCCATCCCTGCGTACCGACGGCGAGCAGGCAGAGCGGGCCGGCCGCGAAGCCGGCCGAAATGATCGTCGAATAGACGCCCATGATGCGCCCGCGCCTGGCCGGCGGCGCAAGGGCAATCACCCAGATCTCGCTCAAGACATATAGCGGGTTGGTCACCACGCCGATCAGGAAGCGCAGCGGAAACCACAGATAGACATTCTGCGTCCAGCCGATCAGCGCCAGCACGACGGCCGAGAGCGCGGCGCAAGTAAGCGCCGTGCGCCCCGCCCCGAACCGCCGCGCCAGCCCCGGGATCACCAGCGACGAGACGATGAAGCCGATCGGCGTCATGGCCGCCGACAGGCCGATCATCGCCGGCGAGACGCCCTGGCGCTGCAGGATGAAGCTCAGCAGCGGATAGGACAGCCCCTGCGCGATGGCGAACACCGAGACGGTCGCGATCACGCCGGTGATCGCCGCCCATTGCATTCCTTCGCCAGTTTTCGAATCCGCCGCGGCCATGGTCCTACCGTTGGTGCCCGGCAGGATTACCGGCTCGGCCAAACAGCGGTAAGCCCCGCCGGCGGAAAGCGCTTGCTCCAGCCAGATCCATGTCAGGTGGCTCGGCGTTGCGAGGAGCGGAACAAGGCGAAGGCGACCAGAGCCGCATCGAGACCGAAGATCACCACGGGCAGGCCCAGCGGGCCGATGCCTTGCATCAGCAGGCCGGCGCCCGGCGGGCCGACAATGCCGCCAACGCCCCACAGCAGGGCGAAGGCCGCATTGCCGGTGACGAGCAGCGTGCCCTTGAAGCGGCTGCCGAGTTCGACCAATGCCATCGTATAGACGCCGTAGCCCACCGCGCCCATCACCAGCAGCACGCCCCAGATCAGCGGCGTGGTGATCAGCAGCGGCAGCAGCGCCGCGCAGATTGCCGTCGCCACCGCGCAGGCTACGATCATCGGGCGGCCACCGAACCGTTCCGCCAGCAGGCCGAGCGGGATCTGCAGCAGGATGTTGCCGAGCGACAGTGCCATCACCAGCGCGGCGAGCACGGCTTCCGGCAGGCCATAGCCGGTGCCGAAGACCGGGACCAGCGCATAGGTGCTCTGCTGGACGGCGGCCGAGACCAGCACGGCCAGCAGCAGCGCCGGCGCCAGCCGGGCGAAGCCGACAAAGCTGCCGGCTGGCTGCCCGTCATCCTCGAACCCGGTAAGCTTCGAGGAGACAAGGCGCAGGATGACCGCGCAAAGCACGAAGCCACCGATGCCGACGCTGAAGGGTGCCCAGCCCGACGTGCCGACGAAGGTCAGGGTGAAGGGCCCCGCCGCATAACCGGCGCCCATCAGCGTGTTGAACACGCCCATCACCCGGCCGCGCCGCGAAGGCGGCGCTAGCGACAGCGCCCAGACCTCGCCCAGGATATAGAGCGGATTGATGACGACCCCGATGATGAAGCGGATGATGTACCAGGCCATCCAGTTCTGCAGATAGCCGATGCCGAGGAAACACAGCGCGCCGATCAGCGAGCAGCCGACCGCCAGGTTGCGCGCACCGACCAGCCGCACCGCCGCTGGCACGAACGAGGCCGACAGGATCAGGCCGAGCGGCATCATCGCCGCCGACAGGCCGATCAGCCCGGGCGACATGCCTTGCTTCTGCATCAAAAGCGTGAACAGCGGTGAGCTCAGCCCTTGCGCGGCGCCAAACATGGCAAGTGCCGCGGTGACGCCGGCGAGCGCTGCCCACTGCGTCCCCGCTTCGCCTCCGCTCGAGCTGGTTGCGACCATTCCATCATTCCATGTGAGGTGCCGGCTGACCTCCCTGCCGGCAAGGCCCACCAGCTACGGGTTCAATTCGGGGAAAGAAAGGGCCGGTAAGCTAAATCCGCTTGCGCCAACAGCGCGGTGATCAGGCGATGCCGCGGCCACACAGCTGCCGTTCCGGCATGTCGCTTCCCTCGCCCTAGTGGTCGCCGCCTCCGCAATGGCCGGCGGGCCGCCGGTCCATTATGCCGCCCGCTATTCGCATCCTACGAGGACCATCATGACCGCCGCCGTAAACCCCTTAGAACCGGCCCTGGCACCCGACCGTGCCCGCCGTGGCGGCCGCGCCGGAAAGCGCGCCGGAGGCTCGGCCGCGTTCGAGCAACCGGCTTTCCGCCAGCTGAAAAACCCGCTGGCGCCGACAAGGCTGGTGTCGGAAGACGAGCTGGAATCGATCCACCTCGCCTCCTTGCGCGTGCTCAGGGAAATCGGCGTCGACGTCCTGCACGACGAAGCCCGCCGCATCATGAAGGCGCATGGCGCCGATGTGCGCGAAGGCTCGGAGCGCGTACGCTTCGACAGCGACATGATCCTCGAACTCATCTCGCACTGCCCGTCGGAATTCACCATCCATGCCCGCAACCCTGCGCATAATGTGCGCTTTGGCGGCGACAATCTGATCATCTCGATGATGGCGTCGGCGCCGAACTGCTCCGACATCGATCGAGGCCGCCGACCCGGCAACCAGGCCGACTACCGCAATTTCCTGCGCCTGGCGCAGATGCACAACATCCTGAACTGCACCGGCGGCTATCCGGTCGAGCCGACCGATATCCATCCGTCGGTGCGCCACCTCGAATGCATCCGCGACCTCGCCACGCTGACCGACAAGGTGTTTCACATCTATTCGCTCGGCAAGGAGCGCAATGTCGACGGCATCGAGATCGCCAGGATCGCGCGCGGCATCAGCCACGAGCAACTGCTCGAGGAGCCGTCCGTCTTCACCATCATCAACACCAATTCGCCGCTCAAGCTCGACGTGCCGATGATGGAAGGCATCATCCAGATGTCGAGCAAGGGCCAGGTCGTTGTCGTCACGCCCTTCACCCTGTCGGGCGCCATGGCGCCGGTCACCATCGCCGGCGCGCTGGTGCAGCAGAATGCCGAGGCGCTGTCCGGCATCGCCTTTGCCCAGATGGTGCGCAGGGGCGCGCCTGTCGGCTATGGCGGCTTCACTTCCAATGTCGACATGAAGTCCGGCTCACCGGCCTTCGGCACGCCCGAATATATGAAGGCGCAGCTTGTCGGCGGCCAGCTTGCCCGCCGCTATAACATCCCCTACCGCACCTCCAACACCTGCGCCGCCAACACGGTCGACGCGCAGGCGGCCTATGAGAGCGTGTTCTCGCTGTGGGGCGCCATCCAGGGCGGCGGCAATCTGATGATGCATGCCGCCGGCTGGCTCGAGGGCGGCCTGCGCTGCTCCTACGAGAAAACCATTCTCGACATCGACCTGTTGCAGATGGTGGCCGAATTCCTCACCCCGCTCGACCTGTCAGAGGAGGCGCTCGGCTTCGACGCCATCCAGTCGGTTGGCCCCGGCGGCCATTTCTTCGGCACCCAGCATACGCAGGACCGCTACAAGACCGCCTTCTATTCGCCGATCATTTCCGATTGGCGCAATTTCGAGACCTGGGCGGAAGCTGGCTCGCCAACGGCGATGGAGAAGGCCAACAAGGTCTGGAAGGAACGGCTGGCATCCTATGAAGAGCCCTACATGGATCCGGCGATCCGCGAGGAACTCAACGACTTCGTCCAGAAGCGCACGGCCGAAGGCGGCGCGCCGACCGATTTTTGATCGTGCATGGCGGGCGTCGTGACCGCCAGCGACCGAAACCTCTGATTCAATTTACGCAAAAACGGACCTATCTTCATGAAATCCCATGTAAAAGCGGTTGTCATCGGCGGCGGTGTCGTCGGCTGCTCGGTGCTCTATCACCTGGCCAAGGCCGGCTGGACCGACATCATGCTGATCGAGCGTTCGGAGCTGACCTCCGGCTCGTCCTGGCACGCGGCCGGCGGTTTCCACACGCTGAACGGCGACCCCAACGTCGCCAAGCTGCAGGCCTACACCGTGCAGCTCTACAAGGAGATCGAGGAAATCTCGGGCCAGTCCTGCTCGCTGCACCTGACCGGCGGCGTGATGATGGCCGATACGCCGGAGCGCATGGACTTCCTGCGACTGGCCCACGCCAAGGGCCGCTATCTCGGCATGGACACCGAGCTGATCACACCGTCCGAAGCCAAGGCGATGTTCCCGCTGATGGATGAGAAGAACTTCGTCGGCGCCATGTGGGATCCGGTCGAAGGCCATCTCGACCCGTCCGGCACCACCATCGCCTATTCCAAGGCGGCGAAGAAACTCGGTGCCGAGATCGTGCTGCGCAACCGCGTCGTCGATCTGACGCAGCAGCCGGACGGCACCTGGAACGTCGTCACCGAACAGGGCACGGTCCACGCCGAACATGTCGTCAATTGCGGCGGCCTGTGGGCGCGTGAGATCGGCCGCATGGTCGGCGTCGAACTGCCTGTGCTGGCCATGGAGCACATGTATCTCCTGACCGAGCCGATGCCGGAGGTCGAGGAGTTCAACAAGTCGACCGGCCGCGAGATGATCGGCGTGCTCGACTTCAAGGGTGAGATCTACACCCGCCAGGAGCGCAACGGCATCCTGCTCGGCACCTATGAGAAAGCCTGCAAGCCATGGTCGCCGGTCAACACACCCTGGGATTTCGGCCATGAACTGCTGCCGCCCGATCTCGACCGCATCGCGCCGTCGCTGGAAATCGGCTTCAAGCACTTCCCCGGCATCGAGAAGGCCGGCATCAAGCAGATCATCAACGGCCCCTTCACCTTCGCGCTCGACGGCAACCCCCTGGTCGGTCCGGTGCAGGGCCTGACCAATTTCTGGTGCGCCTGCGCCGTCATGGCCGGCTTCAGCCAGGGCGGCGGCGTCGGCCTCGCTCTGTCGAACTGGATGGTGCATGGCGATCCCGGCTTCGACGTCTGGGGCATGGATGTCGCCCGCTTCGGCGAATGGGCCGGTCTGCGCTACACCAACGCCAAGGTGCGCGAAAACTATTCGCGCCGCTTCTCGATCCGCTTCCCCAATGAGGAACTGCCGGCCGCACGCCCGGCGCAGACGACCCCACTCTACGACACCATGCTCGCCAACAACGCCGTCATGGGCGACTCGTGGGGCCTTGAAACCCCGCTCTGGTTCGCGCCGAAGGGCAAGGAGCCCAGGGATATCGTCTCGTTCCACCGCTCCAACGATTTCGGCCCGATCGGCGAGGAAGTGCGCGCCACGCGCGAGCGCGTCGGCGTCACCGAAATCGCCAACTTCGCCAAATACGAAGTGTCGGGGCCGGGCGCGGAAGAGTTCCTCAACCGGCTGATGACCAACCGCATGCCGAAGACCGGCCGCATCGTGCTAACCCCGATGATCAACGAATTCGGCAAGCTGATCGGCGACTTCACCATCGCCAAGGCCGGCGAAGACCGCTTCATGATCTGGGGCTCTTCGGCCGCGCAGAAATACCACATGCGCTGGTTCGAGAAGCACCTGCCGAAAGACGGTTCGGTGCGCATCCATCGCTTCGACCAGACGCTGGTCGGCCTGTCGATCGCCGGACCAAAGTCACGTGATCTGCTGCAAAAGCTCGTGGATACGGACATCTCGACCAAAGCCTTCCGCTTCATGGATTTCCGCGAGATGGCAGTCGGCGGCGCCCCCTGCATGGTCAACCGCATCACCTACACCGGCGATCTCGGCTACGAGATCTGGATGGCGCCGGCCTACCAGCGCCTGGTCTATAAGGCGATCAAGGATGCCGGCGAGGAATTCGGCCTGGTCGATTTCGGCATGCGCGCCCTGCTCTCAATGCGCCTGGAAAAGAACTTCCCGACCTGGTTCCGCGAGCTGCGGCCGATCTACGGACCATTCGAAGGCTCGATGGACCGCTTCATCAAGCTCGAGAAGAACGATTTCATCGGCCGCGAAGCCGCTGCCAAGGAACAGGCGGAAGGCCCGAAACTGCGCCGCGTCTCCTTCATCGTCGACGCCGCCGATGCCGACGTCATGGGCGACGAGCCGATCTGGGCCAAGGTCAGCAAGGATTTTGGCACGGTGGAAAAGCCGCATGGCTATGGCGCGCCGCGCTTCGACGACAAGGGCGAGGAAGTGCGTGGCTCCAAGGCTGCCGAAGGCGCTTCTGCCGTGCGCGGCATCGTCGATGGCGACTGGCGCGTGGTCGGCTGGGTGACGTCGGGCGGCTATGCCCACTATGTCCAGAAGTCGATGGCGCAGGGCTACGTTCCTGCGGCACTCGCTGAGGACGAAAGTGCCGGCCTGTTCGAGATCGAGATCCTCGGACACCGTCGCCCGGCGCGCATCAATGTCGAGGCGCCTTTCGACCCGAGCGGCGAGAAGATGCGGACCTGAGGTTCAGCCATGGACGGCGCGGCGCCAAAAGGCGGCTTCGGCCGCCATCGCAAGATCATGCCGTTCGAGCCTGGCTCGATCGAGGAATTGCGTGAAGGCTCCCGCCAGAAGGCGGCGTCGCTCAACCAGCATGTGCTGGGCTATGGCGCGCAGGCTGAAGCAGAATGGGCGGCGGCAGGCATTGCCGCCCCCGATCTTCCGGCGATGCGCAAATACCGGCTGGAGCGCATCCGCGCCGAGCTGAAGCGGCGCGGCTATGCCGGCGCCCTGCTCTACGACCCCGTCAACATCCGTTACGCCACCGACTCGACCAACATGCAGCTGTGGGTGGCGCACAATCCGACGCGGCATTGCTTCGTCGCCACCGAAGGCCCTGTGGTGCTGTTCGACTATTTCTCCTGCGAGCATCTGTCTGACCATTCCGGCGTCGTCGACGAAGTGCGCCCGGCTGTCTCGTGGATGTATCTCTACAGCGGCGAACTCACGGAGCAAAAGGTCCGCCGCTGGGCCGCCGGCATTGCCGATCTGGTGAGGGAACATGGCGGCGGCAACAGCCGCATCGCGGTCGATCACATCAATCCAGAAGGCGTCGAGGAACTCGCCCGTCTCGGCATCTCCATCGGCAATGGCGAAGCGGTGATGGAGAATGCCCGGCTGATCAAATCACCGGACGAAATCCTCGCCATGCGCCGCACCATTGTCGCCTGCGAGGCGGCGATGGGCGAGATGGAACAGGCTCTGCAGCCCGGCATTTCCGAGAACGAACTGTGGGCCGAGCTGCACCGCGGCAACATTGCGCGCGGCGGCGAATGGATCGAAACGCGGCTACTGACGTCCGGCCCGCGCACCAATCCGTGGTTCCAGGAGTGCTCGTCGCGCATCATCGAGGCCGGCGACCTCGTTGCCTTTGACACCGACCTGATCGGCCCATACGGCTTCTGCGCAGACCTGTCGCGCACCTGGCTGTGCGGCGATGCCAAGCCGAGCAATGAGCAGCGCGACCTGTTCCGCATCGCCGCCGACCAGATCGAGCACAACACGCAGTTGATGCAGCCGGGCATCTCGTTTCGCGACCTTGTCGAGCGCTCGGCGGTGCCGCCGGGAGACTGCTTCTCGACCCGCTACGGCGTGCTCTACCACGGCGTCGGCCTGGCTGACGAATACCCCACGCTGCCGCATGCCAGCGACTGGACGCCGGATACGCCGGACGGCGTGATCGAACCCGGCATGGTGCTGTGCGTGGAAAGCTATATCGGCAGGCTTGGCGGGCGCGAAGGCGTCAAGATCGAGGAGCAGATCCTGATCACCGAGACCGGCAATGAGCAGCTTTCAACCTACCCGTTGGATGCGAGGCTGCTCGCTTAGGCTGGCAAGGGCTTCGCGCATTGCCCGGACTGTCTTTTCCGGCGTCGTCCTGGCGGTGATGAAGGGTAAGCCCTTGCGCCGCGCCGTCCAGCCGACGATCACGACTTTGCGTGCCGCCGGTTCGAAACGCTGCGCCAGCGCCCAGCTTTCGCAGTCGATTGCTGCGACATCTGCCCTGCCCTCGGCAACAGTAACGATCGAAGCGCGATGACCGCCGCTTTCGCTGCGCGAGGAAAAGATATCGAGGCTTTCGCCGGCCGCCTGCAGATCACGCGTCAGCCCGATCATGCCCGACATGGAATCCAGGCTGTTGAAGGTGAAGCGCTTGCCACGGAACAGGTCGAGCGGCAGCAAGGCCTTGCCGTCCGCGGGCGAGCGAGCTTCCGGCCCCTCGCCCGTCCGCATCACCAGCGCGCTGGAATAGAGTTCGCCCTGCCCGCCCTCATAGGCGTCATAGCTTGGCTGGCCGATCACTTGCACATGGCTGGACAGACCGAGTTCCATCGGCCCCCAGCAGGTCTGCGCGAACAGCAGCGCCGGATGCAGCCAGAGCTTGTGATAATCGAGTTCGCCCGGCGGCAATGTCGAAGGATCCGGCGCGATCAGCGCCCCTTGGGCATCATGGATGCCGCCCGGCACCGGCGGCAGATCGCCATTGCTGCGCGCGATGGCTTGCGGCGCGTCGATGCCCTTTTGCCGGAAGGCATCGCGCAATTGCCCCCATTGCGCGTCGACCTCGCCGCGCACTTCGGGCCAGTCATACATGGGCAATGCCGCAACCAGTTCGCTCATGCCGATATCAAATCATCACGTCTGTAAAAAGGACCACAAAAACGCGGCGTCCAATCAGAATTGGCCGACACGAGGGATGCCGCGAATTATTCCTTGGGCGGCTCGGCGGGCACCGGCGCCGTGCCGAGCCCATTGATGTTGCGTGCCCGGATGCGCGGCTTGAACGCCCGGCCGTGCTCAGGCGCACGCCGCAGCACCGGATGCACGATCGGCTCCTTAGCCTTGAAGGCATAGGCTTTGATCAGCGCGAAATAGTTCGGATAGGCATAGCCATTGTTCATCCGCAGCCACTCGTCACGACGCTCGCGAAACAGTCTCGGCAGCTTGTACCAGGCCACCGTAGGCGTCTTGTGATGGACGAAGTGAAGATTGTTGTTGAGGAACAGGAACGACAGCGGCGAGCGCTCGATGATCACCGTGCGGCCTTCCGGATGCTCGGACCACTGATGCTCGGCAAAGGTGCGGATCGCGATCAGCGACTGGCCGAGCCAGACCGGCGCCAGAATGTAGAGCCACAGCGGAATGCCGAAGCCGAACTGCACGATCGGCGCCACGATGGCGAGGCCGATCGCATGCAGCAGCCAAGCCTTGCGGATCGCCTTGTCGCCGGCCATCATCTGCTTGAAATCGTCAATGAAGAAGCCGATGCAAGACAGCCACGGGCCAAGGAAGAAACGGCCGGCCATGGTGTTGTTGATCTTGAGCAGGAACTTCATCGTCGGCGGCAAATCGTCGTGCTGCCACAGCGCCTGATAGTAGCTTTCGGGATCGTCGAGCGGATCGGTCAGCCGCTCGTCGGCATGGTGGCGCAGGTGCAGCGTCTTGAAGCGGCGGTACGGCCAGACCAGGCCGATCGGCAGGAAGACGAAGGCCTCGTTGATCAGCGCGCTGCGCGTCGGATGGCCATGCAGCACTTCGTGCATGATCGACGACTGCAGTGCGAGAATGAAGCCAAGGAGAGCGAGGGCCACGATGGGATGGGAAGGCCAGAGCAGGAAACCGGTGGCAAGCCACGTTCCGTAACAGAAGAAAGCGAGAACCGCGGTCGGCCACTCGATGGCCGGTGTGTTGCGTCGCTTGATGCTCTTGCCTGTCATGCTATCGACCACTGCCCCTCAGTCGTCGGAACCCCAACTGGTTCCTGACAGCATAGTGTCAGGAGAAGCGATTCCACTCAACGCGACAAAGTATACAAACTGTTGCGATTGCGCATTTTTGACTGCACATGTTACACATTGTAAACATGCTTGGGGATTCATTTACGCCTGAGGCACCTCCGTGGACGGTTTCGGCGCAAATTTTTCCTCAAGATTCGGAGAAGCGGACGATGGACAAACGCGATCTGTCAGCAATTTTCCGGGAGCGTCTGAAGCTGCTCCTGACACGATCCGACCTCAATCAGTCGGCCTTCGCGTCAGCAGTCGGCATCGACCGCTCGGCGTTGTCGCAGCTGATGTCGGGCGCCTCGACGCGCTTGCCGCGCGCCGAAACGCTGCTCAACATCGCCGCCGAATTCAAAGTGTCGCTGGACTGGCTGCTCGGCCTCAGCCAGGACGAAGGCGTCACCGGCGAAATTCGCGAAAGCCTGGAGATCGAGGAGGCGCCCGACGGTTTCGACCGCACGCTGCTCGCCAAATGGTTCGCCGAGGCAGCCGGCACCAAGATCCGCTACGTGCCCGCAGGCATTCCCGATCTGCTGCGGACCCGCGCGCTGGTCGACTACGAGGCCAACATCACCAACAGGAGCCGCCTGGCACAGGCCAGCGAGACGCAATACCGCATCGAATACAACCGACGCCCGGAAACCGACATGGAAGTCTGCATGCCGCGCCACACGCTGGAGATTTTCGCGCGCGGCCTCGGTGTGTGGGATCGTTTTCCCGAGGCCGACCGCCGGCAGCAGCTCGCCCATATGGCGACATTGCTCGAAGATCTCTACCCGACCTTCCGGCTGTTTCTCTATGACGGCCGCATGCGCTATTCGATCCCGCTCACCATCTTCGGCCCCTATCGCGCCGCCATCTATGTCGGCGACATGTATGTCGTGCTGAACGCCACCCAGCCGGTCCAGGCGCTGACCCAGCATTTCGACAATCTGATCCGCGCCGCCGACGTCAATCCGCACGAGGCCGCCGCCTTCGCCCGCAATCTGGCCGGCATGTCGTTCCCGTCAGGCTATGTCTGATCGACGGCAATCATGGTCATTCGATTGCTGGACCCCGACATGGTTGAGGGCCACGCCATTCGCATTGCCGAGGCCGCCACAAATCATTGACTAGACATAAAGACTTCTTTATATCCTTATTCGAATTTGAAACACGAAAGCCAATCCGATGACCACCACCAATCCGATCGATGCCCTGCTGGCTGAAAAGGGCGTGCTGCTGGCCGATGGCGCCACCGGCACCAATCTGTTCGCGATGGGCCTGGAGGCCGGCGAGGCGCCGGAATTGCTGAACGAGACGGCGCCCGACACCATCACCAGCCTGCACCAGAATTTCGTCGATGCCGGCGCCGACATCATCCTGACCAATTCCTTCGGCGGCACCCGCCACCGGCTGAAACTCCACCATGCGCAGGATCGCGTGCAAGCGCTCAACAAGCGCGCCGCCGAGATTGCCCGCGCCGTCGCCGACAAGGCCGGCCGCAAGGTGATCGTTGCCGGCTCCGTCGGCCCGACCGGCGAATTGCTGGTGCCGCTTGGCGCCATGACCTATGACGAAGCTGTCGACGCCTTTGCCGAGCAGATCGAGGGCCTCAAGCAAGGCGGCGCCGAAGTCGCCTGGATCGAGACCATGTCGGCGCCCGACGAGATTCGCGCCGCCGCCGAAGCCGCCATCCGCGTCGGCCTCCCGTACACCTATACCGGCTCCTTCGACACAGCCGGCCGCACCATGATGGGCCTGCTGCCGAAAGACATCCATGGCGTCGTTGACGGGCTGTCCGAAGCACCGCTCGGCGTTGGCGCCAATTGCGGCGTCGGCGCTTCAGACATCCTGGCCTCGCTGCTCGACATGACCGAGGCGAAGCCGCAGGCGACGGTGATCGTCAAGGGCAATTGCGGCATTCCGGAATTCCGCGGTACTGAGATCCATTATTCCGGCACGCCGGAACTGATGGCCGACTATGTTCGCCTCGCCGTCGATGCCGGCGCCAAGATTGTCGGTGGTTGCTGCGGCACTTCGTTCCAGCACCTTGCCGCCATGCGCAAGGCACTCGACGCCCACACCAAGGCGGGTCGTCCGACGGTCGAGACGATCGTCGAGCGCATCGGTCCGATGCGCAACAAGGTGGCGACGGAAAACACCGCCGAGACCAGCGAGGCCCGCCGCGAGCGCCGCCGCAGCCGGGCCTGAGGATTTCGATTATTCGCTGTTGTCGGCGTAGCTCGATTGCGCCGACCTGAAATCGACGACATTGTCGCCGCGCATCGTCATCAGCGCGCCGGAAGAAGCTGGATCGGTGATCTGTTCCAGCATGGCGCGGAAGCGGTCGTTGGTCAGCGCCGACATTGCAGTGTGACGCGCCTGCGCGACATCGTCGCTGATGCGTCTGGATTCGGCCGATGGGGCTGATGAAACCGTCGAAGCGTCCCGCACCGGCGGCGGCGAGTTGGCGATAGTCCTGATCTGCAATTCCGGCTCCCTCAAGCCCTGTAAACAAGTCCGGTGTAGCAACAGGAAATTGCGATCCGGTACCGGAAATCTCGCGCAATTTAACGATCATGCCGGTTAACGCTGCGCCAGGATCCGTTGAGATTCAGGTCAGGTCGAGTCGAAAACGATGGGTTCCGAGAACCGGAGCGGAGCGTACTTTTGGGTACGTGAGCACCGGAAGCGCAGGAAACCATCGTTTGCAGGCCGGCCTCACCTGAATATCGACGGATCCAAAAAAAGGCCGGCAAGGGAATGACCCCTCGCCGGCCTGCCTCACCCGCCCGTGGGCCGGTTTCCCCTGTCAGAACGATCCCATCCGAAGGAAACCGGCCGTCATCGCCACTACCGGTTACCACCCAGCGCCGAGGCAAGGCGCACAAGCGAGAGGAACTCGGACCTGTATCCAAACGGGTCGGCTCCTCGGGCGGCAGTGGCAATCTCCATGATCTTGTCGTAGCCGAACTTCGCGGTCGCATCCTCGTCGCGCAGCTTCTGGCCGAAGGCAGCCACCGCGACGGAGAAACGCTGGTCGGTGCTGGCCTGGTCGAAGGACGCCACCTCGTTGGCCGAGGTCACCGGCGTGGTGATCAGCTTCGAGACATCCTCGTTCGGCAGCTTGTAGCGGATCTTGACGAAGGCATATTCGTCCGCATTGGCGACGCCGCCATTGTTGACCGTGGCCTGGCCATAGCGCAGCGGATCGATCTGCTCGCCGCCGCTGCCCTTCGGCGTGATCTCGTAGATCGCGGTGACCGAATGACCCGAGCCGATATCGCCGGCATCGACGCGGTCATTGTTGAAGTCCTCGCGGTTGAGCGCCCGGGTCTCGTAGCCGATCAGGCGGTATTCCGAGACCTTGTTGGGGTTGAACTCGACCTGGATCTTCACGTCCTTGGCGATCGGGAACAGCGTCGAAGAGGCATCCTCGACCAGCACCTTTTCCGCCTCGGCCAGCGTGTCGATATAGGCGGCGGTGCCGTTGCCGTTCTGGGCTATGGTCTGCATCATCTGGTCGTTCAGATTGTCGTGTCCGAAGCCGAACACCGACAGGAAGACACCGCTCTTGCGCTCCTGCTCGATCAGGCGCTTGAGATCATCATCGTCGCTCTGTCCGACATTGAAGTCGCCATCGGTGGCCAGCATCACCCGGTTGACGCCGTCCTTGACGAAGGATTGCTGGGCAAGCTTGTAGGCTTCTTTGATGCCGGCCTCACCGGCCGTCGAACCGCCCGGCTGCAGATTGTCGATGGCATTGAGGATCTTGTCCTTCTCGGCAGCCCTGGTCGGCATCAGCACGGTGCCGGCTTCACCGGCATAGGTGACGATCGAGATCGTGTCGTCGGCCCTGAGCTTGCTGACCAGCAGCCGGAATGCCGACTTGAGCAGCGGCAGCTTGTCCGGCTCGTCCATCGAGCCCGAAACGTCGATCAGGAAGACCAGATTGGCCTTGGGCTGCTCGGTCGGCTTGATGTCGAAGCCCTTGATGGCGACATGCATCAGCTTGGTGTGCCCGTTCCACGGCGTCGGCATGACGCTGACGGTCGAGTTGAACGGCGTCGACGCCGAATCCGGTCCCTTCCAGTCATAGGGGAAGTAGTTGATCATCTCCTCGACACGGACCGTGTCGGCCTGCGGCACCGCACCTTCCTTCAGCGAGCGGCGCACGAAGGAATAGGAGGCCGTGTCGACATCGATCGAGAAAGTCGAGACCGGATCTTCCAGCGCCGCATGCACCGGATTGGTCTTGAAATCCTGGACGCGGTTGCGGTTTTCCTCCTGCGGCGCGATCTGATCCGCCGGCGCGATGGTCGGCTGCGGCGCCATCAGCTTGGACTCGGCAGCCGGCGCGCGGGCGAGCCGCGACGTGCTCGGCGCGGCGCTATTCAGCGCGAATTCACCCGTTGGCGCCGGTGGTGCCGGCTCGGCCAACACCGCGCGTTCATTGGCAGTCTGCTGAGCTGTGCCGCCGGCCTGGGCGGCTTCGGATTTCGGCGGCGACGCCGGCGCCACAAGCACGCCGGTCGCGTCGCGGCTTTCGACATCCGCGTCGGCCTTCTTGTCCTTCGCCAGTTCGGTTGGAGCCTGCTTCGGCTCGGCCGGCTTCAACGTCGCCGGCTTGTCGGCCAGCGTCTCGGTGATCTTTTCGTCGCCGCCGAATTTGGCCGGCTGTTCCCTCAGCAGATGGAAGGTGGCGTATCCGGCGATCGGCAGGGCGACGAGCCCGGCAAGAGCCGGCGTGGCGATGAGTTTCTTTTGCATGATCTCGCTCCAGAGCTTTTGTGCTCGCTCTGTGAGACGAAGGCCGCCGACCGATCCTTGGGTGACGGTAGAAATATTTTCCTCATCATAGGCACGCAGGGCGGCTTCGAAGGCGCGCGCCTTCGCGCTCTCACCCGGCGCCGGTGCCGCGATATCGCGCAGTCTGTTGAGTTCGTTGTCGTCGACCATGGTCACACTTCCCCGGCTGAACGCATCAGCGCCTTCAGCCGTTTCTTCGCTTCATGGATGTGCCAGGAAACCGTCGTCTCCGAGATCGCCATCGCCTCGGCGGCGGCCGCATGGCTCAAGCCCTCGCCATAGACCAGCAGTACGGCGTCGCGCTGCTTGTCCGGAAGCTGCCGCACCGCGGTCCACAGCGCCTCGGCCGGATCCTCGCTCTCGGCCGGGGCCTCGCCCGAAATCAGCGCATGGACGCCATAGGCCTCGGTCTTCACGGTCTCGCGCGCGGTCTTGCGCATCATGTCGCGCGCCGCATTCATCGTCACGGAATAGAGCCATGTCGTGAAGGCGCCGCCGCCGCGATAGTCGCGGATCGCCTTGCCGAGCCGGACGCAGACTTCCTGGGCGATGTCTTCGGCATCCGCCTTCTTGCCGCACCAGCGATAGGCGGCGCGATAGACGAAGTCGTAGTGGCGCTCCAGCAATTTGCCGAAGGCACCCCTGTCTCCGCCCTTCGCCCGCCCGATCAGTTCGGCGTCGGAGGCTTCGCTCTCATCCAGCATCATCGCCATCATTTGCCTGTTGGACGAAGGCTAATGGCTAATCCTTGGGGTGATGCAAAGATTTTTTACGCACCGCCTCTTCCTCCTCCCCGTTCTACCGGGAAAAGGTGCCAGGCAGGCGGAAGCTTCACCCGAGTGTTTCGGCAAACAGCGTGATCAGCCTTCGCCAATGCCGTTCGGCGCCGGCTTCGTTGTAGACGCTGTGGTCGGGCACGCACCAGCCATGCGCCATGCCGACATAGTTCTCGATGGCGTGGTCGACTTCGGCATTGCGCAGCGCCTCCTCCAGCCGTGTCGACTGCTCCGGTGGGAAACTCCGGTCGACGCCGGCCATGCCGACATAGACCCTCGCCTTGATGGATGCCGCCTTGCGGTGCGGGCTGTCGGCGGCATCGCTGGCGAGATTGCCGCCATGGAAACTGGCGGCGGCCCTGATCCTGTCCGGGTAGGCCGCGGCCGCGTTGAGCGCCCGTGCGCCGCCCATGCAATAACCGACGGTCCCGATCGGACCCGTGATGCCTTCGCCGGCGAGCGCATCGAGAAAGGCCTCGCCGTCGCTGATGGTCATCTGCTGTGTCGTGCCAGCGACCAGCGCCATCAGCGCTGCCTTGCTGTCTTCCTCGGTGAAGGCGGTCTTGGCGTCGAACGGACCATAGGGCGCATTGCGATGGAACAGGTCCGGCACCAGCACCGCATAGCCTTCGCCCGCCAGCCGCTCGGCCATGCCGTCGAGCGCCGGACGCGGGCCGAAGGCATCCTGGTAGAGAATGACGCCGGCCTTGGCAGGGGACGTCTTGGCCGAGCGGAACAGGCCCGCCTTCGCCACCCCGTCACGGGTCTTGATCCTGAGGTCATGCTTCGTCATTGCCTGCTCCATTTGTCAGATGCGCGATACATATCCACGCGACCTTCCACGGCAAGGCATTCCCTAGAAGTATCCGTCAACATTTCGTGCAGCATCGCGTGACGATCACAGGCCGGCGAATGCCGCCATATGGAAGGCCTGGATATCAGACGGATAGCGATATTCCGTGCCATAGGGACAAGCGTTGCGGTCGAGGCAGCCGCCGCTCCGGCACGGTACGCCATTCCCTCCCCGCACATGCGCCAGGCAGGCCCGGTAGGCGAAGCCTTCCGTGGAATAGGCATCGACCGGACAGGATTTCAGACAGGGTTTCGCGACACACGCGTCGCAAAGATGAATTGCCTCGCCCTGCTCCGAAAGCGCGATCTCGTCCTCGAAAAGCAACGCGCCGCGATAGGCATGCCAAAGCCCGTATTGCGGATGCATGAGGATGCCGAGCGGCGACGGTTTTAGCCCCTCTGCCCGAACAGCCCATTGCTGGAACGGCAGATAGGGCTTGTCGGAGGGAGAAACAGAGCGCGCGCCAAATGCCTCCGCCACATCGCCAATGACCTGCCGCGACCAGCTGTCGAGCGGATTGGCGATTGTCGACGGCTGCTGTTCGCGCCAGCGCAGGAAATGCGGCCAGGATGTAGCACCCGCCTGCCCCACCAGCAGCACGGATTTCGCCGGCGCGCCCGAGGCGCCGTGAGGGGCGTCCTCGCCGTCAGAGAAAACAAAGCCGCCACGCAGGATGAGGCCATTGGCGCCGAGCGCGGCCGTGATCTCTTCGATCATGCCGCGCACAGAATCATCCCTTCTTGTCCGGGTCGGAGAAGGCGCTCCGCCAGACTTCCTTGTGGATGATGTTGGCGACTTTAGCCCCGCCTGACTCGGGCTCCTTTCAAGTGAAGGCGTCGGGCATCGACCCCTTCTTCTTGGCGATGAATTCCTTCAGGGCTTCGTCGATGCTCGCATCGAGATGCGGCGCCTCGTAGCTTTCCAGCCAGCGGCGGGCGAGCTCATTGGCGCGCTGCGGCGCGGTCTTCTCGCCTTCGGCCAGCCACTGTTCGTAGGAATTGTTGTCGGCGATGCTGGAGCGGTAGAAGGCCGTCTGGAAATTGGCCTGGGTGTGGTCGCAGCCGAGATAGTGGCTGCCCGGGCCGACCTGGCGGATCGCGTCCATCGCCTGGCCGTTCTCCGACAGGTCGACGCCTTCGGAGAATTTCTGCTGCATGCCGAGCTGGTCGATGTCCATCATGAATTTTTCGTAGCAGGACGCCAGCCCGCCCTCGAGCCAGCCGGCCGAGTGGAGGACGAAGTTGGTGCCGGCGAGGATCGTCGAGTTCAGCGTGTTGGCGCTTTCATAGGCCGCCTGCGCATCCGGAACCTTGGACGCGCAGAGCGAACCGCCGGTGCGGAACGGCAGTCCGAGGCGGCGTGCGAGCTGGGCAGCGCCATAAGACACCAGCGACGGCTCCGGCGTGCCGAAGGTCGGCGCGCCCGACTGCATCGAGATCGACGAGGCAAAGGTGCCGAACAGCACCGGCGCGCCAGGCCGGATGAGCTGCGTGAACGATGCGCCGGCCAGCACTTCGGCCAGAACCTGCGTCAGCGTGCCGGCGACCGTCACCGGGCTCATCGCGCCGGCAAGGATAAACGGCGTGACGATACAGGCCTGGTTGTGGCGCGAATAAACCTTCAGCGCGCCCAGCATGGTTTCGTCGAACACCATCGGCGAGTTGGCGTTGATGAGGCTGGTCAGCACCGTGTTGTTCTCGACGAAATCGTCGCCGAACACGAGCTTGGCCATGGCAACGGTGTCTTCGGCGCGTTCCGGCGCGGTCACGGAGCCCATGAACGGCTTGTCCGAGTATTTTATGTGCGAATAGATCATGTCGAGGTGGCGCTTGTTGACCGGCACGTCGACCGGCTCGCACACCGTGCCGCCCGAATGGTGGATCGACGGTGCCATATAGGCGAGCTTCACGAAATTCTGGAAATCCTCGATCGTCGCGTAGCGCCTGACACCGTTAAGGTCGCGCACGAAGGGCGGGCCATAGACCGGCGCAAAGACAGTAGCATTGCCGCCGATCTGCACCGAGCGCTCGGAATTGCGGGCATGCTGGGTATAGACGGACGGCGCGGTCTTCAGCAGCGAACGGCAAAGACCCTTCGGGAAATGCACGCGCTCGCCCTTGACGTCGGCGCCGGCCTCTTTCCAAAGCCGCAGCGCTTCGGCGTCGTCGCGAAAAATGATGCCGATCTCTTCGAGCACCGTGTCGGTGTTTTTCTCGATCAGGGCGAGGCCTTCCTCGTCGAGCACCTCATAGATGTTGATCTTGCGCTTGATGTAGGTGAGTTGGGTACCGGGTCCGCCGCCGGAACGCGCGGCGCGCCTTGCCGCCGCTCCGCCGCTCGCGCCTCGCCCACGCCGCGCGTTTGACGCTTCCTGGTCGACTGCCGCGTGTTCGCTCATGATCGCTCTTCCCTGAATATGGCCTGGCCTGACGATGGCTGGTCCGTAGCCGTTGTGGCCGCATGGCGCGGCTTTCGCCGGATCGTAGCCATGCACCCTATTCGAAACGGCCCGTCCGCGCCAACGCCTGTCGCAAAATCGACAAGAAAACCAATAGATTTTCCAGTCGCTTTCCTTTTGCGGGAAGTCGCAAATCAGCTATGGATAGCCGCCCGTTGCGGGTTAGGTATGAACGCTAATATTTTGTGCCTTGCGACACAGTCGCGATGCCGTGAGGAGCTGGATAAAAATGTCCGACGACGAGATCATCCTTTCTGAACTTTCCGACGACGAGTTGGTGCAGCAGATGCACGACGATCTCTATGACGGGTTGAAGGAAGAGATCGAGGAAGGCACGCGCATCCTGCTGGAGCGTGGCTGGGTACCCTACAAGGTGCTCACCGAGGCGCTGGTCGAAGGCATGCGTATTGTCGGCGAGGATTTTCGCGACGGCATCCTGTTCGTTCCCGAAGTGCTGTTGTCCGCCAACGCCATGAAGGCCGGCATGTTCATCCTGCGTCCGCTGCTCGCCGCCACCGGCGCGCCGAAGCAGGGCAAGATGGTGATCGGCACCGTCAAGGGCGACATCCACGACATCGGCAAGAACCTCGTCGGCATGATGATGGAAGGCGCCGGCTTCGATGTCATCGATCTCGGCATCAACAATGCGGTCGAGAAATATCTCGATGCGATCGAGCAGCACCAGCCCGACATCATCGGCATGTCGGCGCTTTTGACCACCACCATGCCCTACATGAAGGTCGTCATCGACACGATGAAGGAAAAGGGCATCCGCGACGACTACGTCGTGCTGGTCGGCGGCGCGCCGCTCAACGAGGAATTCGGCAAGGCCGTCGGCGCCGACGCCTATTGTCGCGATGCCGCGGTAGCCGTCGAGACCGCCAAGGACTTCATGAAGCGCAAGCACAATGTCCGCGCTTCGGCCTGACCCAAGGCATCAGGATGACCGAGAAGAAAAGCCGCGCCTTGCAGCGCGGCTTTTTTGTTCCCAGATGATAGACGAGGCAGCCGATCAGTTGGCGACAGTGTCTTTGACTGCTCTCGCCGTCGATTTGACATCCTTGCCGACACCCCGAATGGTGTTGGCGCAGGCGGTGAGTGCGAGTGCGCAGGCAAGGATGGCTATCGGCGCGATGCGTAGCAGTTTCATGGGTGGTGTCTCCCTCGACAGATAAATTGGCCCGGCAGCGAAAGCCTGATCGACTTGGTCAAGACGCAAAAAACGAAACCGAATCAAACAGACAGGTTGCTTGTCATCGCCTGCGGGATGATTGCGCGTGAGGTATTGGCCGTCAAGGAACAGCTCGGGCTGGATCACCTGGAACTGACCTGCCTGCCGGCCGAGTTTCATTTCTATCCCGACCGCATCGCGCCCGCCATGGACAGAGCGATCGAGAAGGCCAAGACGGCGGGTTACGAGCACATCTTCGTCGGCTATGCCGATTGCGGCACCGGTGGCCTGCTCGACCGCGTCATCGAGAAGCATGGCGTCGAGCGCATGGCCGGCCCGCACTGCTTCGCCTTCTATCAAGGCATGGAAGCCTACGCGAAGATCGCCGACGACGACATGATGTCCTTCTACATGACGGATTTCCTGTGCCGCCAGTTCGATGCATTCTTCATGAAGCCGCTCGGCCTCGACAAGCACCCGGAACTGATCAAGGACTATTTCGGCAATTACGAAAAGCTGGTCTATCTGGCCCAGACCGACGACCCGGAACTCGACAAGGTCGCGGAAAAGGCCGCCGCCCTGCTCGGCCTTGCCTATGAGCGGCGCGCGACCGGCTATGGCGACCTGACGGTCGAAATGGCGCAGGCAGCGAAGGTCGCCTGATCGCGATTGCGCTAGCCTGGCCCATTCTCCGCCCTTAGCGCCACCAGCACATCGGCAAAGCTCGTCTTACAGACAAAGCCGAGCCTCTCCCGCAACCGCGAGGCATCATAGACGCGGTCGATGGAGGCAAACATCGTCCAGCCTTTTTGCGCGTAGAGCGCCGGAAAGTCCGGGAAATAGCGCGCGACCACCGACGGCGCATCGGCGATCAGTTCGGCGCAATCATCAGGCCGGAACGGTGTCGGCGCACAGACGATAGAAATGTCGAAGCCAAGCTGCGGCGCTTTCTCCAATGCCGCGACATGGGCTTCCGCCGCGTCTTCCACTGTCAACCGGCGGAACAGCAATTCGTTCGCCTTGGTGTTGGCATCTGATTGTTCAATCGCATGCGCCATATCGTCGGCTTCGGGAAAGAAGCGGGCCGTGCGCAGCACGACCACCGGCAGGCCATGCTGCAGATGATAGAGGCGGCAGAGATGTTCGGCTGAAAGCTTGGTCACGCCATAGATGTTGCGCGGCTCGGGCGACATCGCCTCGGTCAGCCAGGCGGCCTTGCGCGCACCGCCCTTGAAGCCGTCGCGTATCGCCTGCGAGATCATCAGCGAGGTGGTCGAGGTGAAGACGAAGCGCTGCGCGCCGCTCGCCACCGCGGCGTCGAGAAGGTTCAGCGTGCCCTGCACGTTGGTGGCGACGAAATCGCTGTTGGCGCGGCTCTCTATATTGGGCTTGTGCAGCGCGCCGCTGTGAATGATGGCTTCGATTCGATTATCCCCGACCGCCCGCATGACCAGATCGCGATCGGCGATCGAGCCGATCATCTGCGTTTCCACCGAAGGAACAGGATCGAGGCCGATCACCTCATGGCCAAGCGCGCGCAGGCGCGGCGCCAGCGCGCTGCCCAGCCAACCCGACGATCCCGTGAGCAAGATTCGCATGCGTCACACCATGATTTTTGACGGCGACGCTGTTAAGCACGGATGACAGGCGCGAGCGACCCGATAAAGTCAGTCATCGGCCGGCAACGGCGCCGCTCCAGACATCAACTGCCATTTTTTAGACTGCCATTTTAGAGACTCAGGGAGTTCCAGATGATCCTTCGTCCCCTTTTTGCCGCCATCGGCCTGCTCTGCTGCACCCTGCCCGCCCTTGCCGACGGCCAGGTACAGAAGCTGATCACGCCCGCCGACAAGGTCCGCCTCGACAAATATGGCGAGACGCGCAAGGCGGCGCTCGCCGAGGCGAAAGCGGGCAGCCCGGCCGAGGTCAAACAACTCGATGCCTTGCTGGCCAAGCCGCTGGTGTCGTTCTCCGACAAGGACCTGACCGGCAACTGGAAGTGCCGCACCATCAAGGCAGGCGGTTTGAGCCCGCTCGTCATCTATGGCTGGTTCAAGTGCAAGGTGACCGACGACGGTTCCGGCTGGCGGCTGGAAAAGATCAGCGGCTCGCAGCGAACCCAGGGCCGCTTTTTCGACGATGGCGAGAAGCGCGCCATCTATCTCGGCTCCGGCTCCGTCAACAACGATCGGGCAAAACCTTATGGCAGCGGTCCGCAAACCGACCAGGTCGGCTATGCCTTCCGCACCGGTGCCAGCGAATGGCGCGTCGAACTTCCCGCGCCCTACTACGAATCGAAGCTCGACATCATCGAGTTCAAGCGCTGAGCGTGGTCATCAAGATTTAACCCCGTTCCGGCACAAACCCGGCCAGCATGCGGCAGCTGGCCGCGTGCAAGGCAGGAAAGCGGGCCATGTCTTCACCGGTAGCAACCAGCGCGTCGATCGTCGTCGTGACCGGCGGCGGCCAGCATGTCTGGGCCATGATCAACGCAATCGCAGATCGCGTTGGTCCTGTCAGCGTCATCCTCGAAACCCCTGAATCCAAAAAGCAATTGCTGCGTGGTCGGGCTCGCCGCCAGGGCTGGGTCTCGGCCATGGGCCAGCTCGGCACGATGGTGCTGAGCAGGTTGGGCAAGCGGCTGCGGGCCGGCCATAGCGCGCGATTGATTGCCGAGGAGAGACTGGAGGTTGAGCCACGACCAGGCCAGGAGATTATCCACGTAGCCTCGGCCAATGGGCCTGAGTGCCTGCAGGCGATCCAGAAGATCCAGCCAGGCGTCGTGCTGCTCAACGGTTGCCGACTGATCTCGGCCGAGATGCTGCGCAAAATGCCCTGCCCGGTGCTCAACTACCATGCGGGCATCACGCCGAAATATCGCGGCATGAATGGCGGCTATTGGGCCCTGGCATCCGGTGACGCGCAGAATTTCGGCACGACCATCCACCTCGTCGACGCTGGCGTCGACACTGGCGGCGTGCTGAAGCAGGCACGCGGCAGACCGGAAAAAGGCGACACCATCTCCAGTCACGCGCTCCGCCAGGCGGCGTTCTCGCGCGATATCTGCATCGAGGCCGTCAGCGATGCACTGGCCGGAAAACTCACAACGATCGATCCCGGCCTGCCTTCCAAACAATGGTATCATCCGACGATCTGGTTCTACCTCTGGACCGGCCTCAGAACCGGAATCTGGTAGGTCTCATCAGCCCGGAGCCGCACAGGGCCAGACGGCTTTTCGGCACGCCGACCCTGCCGCCGGTGCGCCCCGCGAACGAATAAACACGCCTTTCATTTTACGCCATTGAAATGCGTCGCTTTTGAATGCGCGCGCGTCGTCCCATAACAAGCGGGTCCATTGCGCATCCGGCAATGCTCTGAGATCGAGGAGCGAGAATTCATGGCCGATCTTATCGTCGTCTACTGGCGCGACATCCCTGCCCAGGTCATCGTCAAGAAGGGCCGGCAAAATGCCAAGCGCGAGCTGCCGCTGCGCTTCACCGAAGCCATCGACATGTGCGCCATGCGCACCGGCGCCGGCGGTACCGACGACTATCTGGCCGAATGGCGCAAGGCCGATCCGGTTCCGGTCGGCGACGATCTCGAAGCCGAGGTCGAAAAGGCTTTCAAGGACCTCGACACGAAATATGACCGTGAAAGATTGGTCGCTCTGGTCAAGGCGGGGGGCAAAGAAAATGTCTGAGACCACTCCTGTCAAAAACGATGGGCCGACGGTTACCCAGGCCACCCTGGTCAAGAAGGCTGCGCCGAAATCCGACTACAAGCCGGCCGACGTGTCGCCGCAGCGGCGCGTGCAGCGCTCCTTCGCGGTGAGATTATGGTCGATCCGGCATTCGCGTCTGCTCGAATGGTTTTATTCCCGCTTCGCCGACATGTTTCTGCTCCTCCATCCTCTGTGGAGAGGCATCGGCTACGGCCGCGTCGAGGCTCCGATCAAATTCGTCGAGAAGCGCGTCAAGGGGTTCATGTTCGACTGCCGCATGTGCGGCCAGTGCATCCTGTCGTCGACCGGCATGTCGTGCCCGATGAATTGCCCCAAGCAGCTGCGCAACGGCCCCTGCGGTGGCGTGCGTGCCAATGGCAATTGCGAGGTCGAGCCCGATATGCCCTGCGTCTGGGTCAAGGCCTGGGAAGGCTCGCAGAACATGGTCAACTCCGACAAGATCCTGGCCGTGCAGAAGCCGGTCGACCAGTCGCTGCGTGAAACCTCCGCCTGGCTGCGGGTCACCGCGCAGGCGGCTGCCGCCCGTGAAGCCGCCGCCGCACCAAAGACCGGAGCCGCCGCATGAGCGCCCGTCAGCGCGACGAGAACCCGGCCGGCATTCACCTGCCGCTCGATCCCCTGCCCGGCCATTCGTCCCGCGGCCGGCTGGAGCGTGTGCTGCGGCGCGGTGAATTCGCCGTGACGACCGAACTCAATCCCCCCGACAGCGCCGATCCCGAGGACGTCTACAACCGGGCCAAGATCTTCGACGGCTGGGTCGACGCCATCAACGCCGTCGATGCCTCCGGCGCCAATTGCCACATGTCCTCGGTCGGTATCTGCGCGCTTTTGACCCGCATGGGCTATGCCCCGATCATGCAGATCGCCTGCCGCGACAAGAACCGGATCGCCATCCAGGGCGACGTGCTGGGCGGTGCCGCCATGGGTGTCGCCAACATGCTGTGCCTGACCGGCGACGGCGTGCAGGCCGGCGACCAGCCCGGCGCCAAGCCGGTGTTCGACCTCGATTCCATGTCGCTGCTCGAGACCATCCGCATCATGCGCGACAACGGCAAGTTCCTGTCCGGCCGCAAGCTGACGACGCCGCCACAGGTCTTCCTAGGCGCTGCCGTCAACCCGTTCGCGCCGCCCTTCGACTTCCGCCCGATCCATCTCGGAAAGAAGATCGCCGCCGGCGCGCAGTTCGTGCAGACGCAGTATTGTTTCGACGTGCCGATGTTTAGGACCTTCATGCAGAAGGCGCGCGATCTCGGCCATACCGAAAAAGTGTTCGTCCTGTGCGGCGTCGGTCCCCTTGCCTCGGCCAAGACCGCCAAGTGGATCCGCTCCAACGTGCCTGGCATCCACATCCCGGATGCCGTCATCAAGCGGCTGGAAGGCGCGCAGGATCAGAAGAAGGAAGGCAAGCAGCTCTGCATCGACATCATCAACGAGGTGAAGGAAATCCCTGGGATCTCGGGCGTCCATGTGATGGCCTACCGCCAGGAGGAATATGTCGCCGAGATCGTCGATGAATCGGGCGTGCTGAAGGGCCGCCAGCCCTGGAAGCGCGAAATCCGTCGCGACGACCAGATGGTTGCCGACCGGCTCGACCACATCCTGCACGACGAGATTACCGAAACCCAGGTGGATATGGTGAAGACCGCGCATTGATCCGCGCGGAGGATCACCATTCGCTTGATCGAAAAGAGATAACGATATAAAGAACTCTTTATATCACGACGGAGAGATTTCATGACGCGGACCATCGTTGCCTCGGCGACACGAGAAATCATCATCGGCTTCGACCAGCCCTTCTGCGTGATTGGCGAGCGCATCAACCCGACCGGCCGCAAAAAGCTCGCCGCCGAGATGGTCGCCGGCAATTTCGAGACCGTCATCAAGGACGCGCTGGAACAGGCCGCCTGCGGCGCCACCATGCTCGACGTCAATGCCGGCGTCACCGCGGTCGACCCCAACGCCACGGAGCCGGCGCTGCTGGTGCAGACACTGGAGATCGTCCAGGGCCTCGTCGACCTGCCGCTGTCGATCGACAGCTCGGTCACCGCCGCGATCGAGGCGGCACTCAAGGTCGCCAAGGGCCGCCCGCTGGTCAATTCCGTCACCGGCGAGGAAGAAAAGCTCGAAGCCATCCTGCCGCTGATCAAGAAATACAACGTCCCGGTCGTCGCCATCTCCAATGACGAGACCGGCATTTCGATGGATCCGGACGTGCGCTTCGCCGTCGCCAAGAAGATCGTGCAGCGCTGCGCCGATTTCGGCATTCCCGCGCACGACGTCGTCGTCGACCCTCTGGTCATGCCGATCGGCGCGCTGGGTGACGCTGGCCGCCAGGTGTTCGCTCTGCTGCGCCGCCTGCGTGAAGAGCTCAAGGTCAACACCACCTGCGGCCTGTCCAACATCTCCTTCGGCCTGCCGCATCGTCATGGCATCAACGCCGCCTTCATCCCGATGGTGATCGGCGCCGGCATGACCAGCGCCATCATGAACCCGGTGCGTCCGCAGGAAATGGAAGCCGTGCGCGGCGCCAATGTGCTCAACGGCACCGACGAGAACTGCACCAACTGGATCAGGACCTACAAGGACTACAAGCCGGCCGAAGGCGGCCATGCGGTCGCGGCGCCAACGGCAGTCAACGCCCCCGGCGAAGGCGGCGGCAATGGCGGTCGCCGCCGCGGCGGCCGTGAAGCCCGCATGGGTCGGGGGTAAGCGCGCAATCGTGAACCGGACTGCAAACCACGCTGGACCGATCGCATCATCGATGCGGTCGGACGCGTCTGCTTTGCGGTCAGGCGACGCCCAATATGGCGTCGAACAACGCCATTCCCGCCCACGATCCGAATATGCCGGTCACGCCGCCTATGACGAAGTCATCGTCATAGGCGGGCCACAGCCCGTTGAGCAGCAGCACCGCGACAATCGCACCGAGAATTCCGCTGGCCAGATATTGCGGATTGGGCAGCCACGGCCCCTTCAGCACCCGCACCATGGTAAAAGCGGTGAATATGCTGGACAGCAGGAGATCGGACATGATTGGCCTCTGGACCATCAGACAGTCCGCCCAATAGTGAAACGATCCGTTAAACGGTATCGACAATCCCTTCCGAGACACGTGTACGCATGAACTCGCCTGCCAACATTACCGATCCACTCGTGCTGTTCATGCCGTCGGGCAAGCGCGGGCGGTTTCCCGTCGGCACGCCGGTGCTCGATGCCGCGCGTCAGCTTGGCGTCTATGTCGAGAGCGTGTGCGGCGGCCGCGCCACGTGCGGGCGCTGCCAGATCGAGGTGCAGGAAGGCAATTTCGCCAAGCACAAGATCGTCTCCTCCAACGACCACATCTCACCCAAGGGACCCAAGGAAGAGCGCTACGAGCGCGTGCGCGGCCTGCCTGAGCGGCGTCGCCTCTCCTGCTCGGCGCAGATCCTCGGCGACCTCGTCATCGACGTGCCGCAGGACACGGTCATCAACGCGCAGACCATCCGCAAGGATGCCGACACCAGGGTGATCGCCCGCGATACGGCGATCCGCATGTGCTATGTCGAGATCGAAGAGCCCGACATGCACAAGCCGCTCGGCGACCTTGACCGGCTGAAGATCGCGCTGATGAAGGATTGGGGCTTCAAAAACCTCGAATTCGACTTCTACCTGCTGCCGCAGGTGCAAGGCATATTGCGCAAGGGCAACTGGACCGCGACCGCCGCCATCCACAAGGACGCCGACAGCGATATAGCGCGCGTCATCGCGCTTTGGCCGGGCCTCAAGAACGAGGCCTATGGCCTGGCTTGCGATATCGGCTCGACCACCATCGCCATGCATCTGGTGTCGCTGCTGTCGGGCCGCGTCGCGGCTTCGTCCGGCACCTCGAACCCGCAGATCCGCTTCGGCGAGGATCTGATGAGCCGTGTCTCTTATGTGATGATGAACCCGGACGGCCGCGAAGGCATGACGGTGGCCGTGCGCGAGGCGATCTCCAGCCTCGTCGACAAGGTCTGCGCGGAGGGCAATGTCCAGCGCAACGACATTCTGGATTCCGTCTTCGTCGGCAATCCGATCATGCACCATCTGTTCCTCGGCATCGATCCGACCGAACTCGGCGGCGCCCCCTTCGCACTCGCCGTCTCGGGTGCGGTGCGTATCAAGGCCTCCGACATCGGCCTCAAGCTCAACCAGGGTGCGCGCCTCTATATGCTGCCCTGCATCGCCGGCCATGTCGGCGCCGACGCGGCGGCGGTGACGCTGTCGGAAGGCCCGCATCGCCAGGACGAGATGATGCTGATCGTCGACGTCGGCACCAATGCCGAGATCGTGCTCGGCAACCGTGCGCGGGTCGTGGCGGCCTCCTCTCCGACCGGTCCGGCTTTCGAGGGCGCCGAAATCTCCGGCGGCCAGCGTGCCGCCCCCGGCGCCATCGAGCGCGTGCGCATCGATCCCGACACGCTGGAACCAAAATACCGCGTCATCGGCTCGGAACTGTGGTCCGATGAGCCCGGCTTCCTCGACAGCGTGCAGGCGACCGGCGTCACCGGCATCTGCGGCTCCGGCATCATCGAGATCGTGGCGGAGATGTATCTCGCCGGCATCATCTCGGAGGATGGCGTTGTCGACGGATCGCTTGCCGCGCGCTCTCCGCGCGTCACCGCCAATGGTCGCACCTTCTCCTATGTGCTGAAGGAAGGCGAACCGAAGATCACCATCACCCAGACCGATGTGCGCGCCATCCAGCTCGCCAAGGCAGCCCTCTATGCCGGCACCAAGCTTTTGATGGAAAAGCAGAATACCGAGCATGTCGACCGCATCCATTTCGCCGGCGCCTTCGGCTCCTTCATCGATCCGAAATACGCCATGGTGCTGGGCCTGATCCCCGATTGCGACCTCGACAAGGTTTCCGCCGTCGGCAACGCCGCGGGTGCTGGTGCGCGCATGGCGCTCCTGAACCGTGGCTATCGCCGCGAGATCGAGGAGACGGTGAGCCAGATCGAGAAGATCGAGACCGCACTGGAACCGAAATTCCAGGAGCATTTCGTCTACGCCATGGCGCTGCCCAACAAGGTCGACCCGTTCCCGAAACTGTCGGCGGCGGTGAAACTGCCGCCGCGCAAGACGGTGAGCGAGGACGGCATCGCCGGCGACGCCACGCCGCGCCGACGCTCGCGCGAAGGCCACGCGGCAAGGCGTAGCCGCGAATAGACGCGACCTTCACAGGCCATCTCGAACTTCAAACTCATTTGCATGCAAATGTTTCCGGATCGAGCCGATCTGGAAACCAAACCGCTGTTTTCGCGAAATCCATCCGATACATGGCAGGCGCATTTACCCCGCATCGAACGGCGGCCGAGGACAATCCTCGACCCCCGCCGTTCTTCAAGGGAGACGAAAATGTCGATGTTCGAAAATCTCGGCCGCTTCGGTGTGACCATCAGGCAGAACCGCGCCAGGAACAAGGCGATCCGCGCGCTGAACAGCCTGCCGGCGCATGTCCAGAAGGACATTGGCTGGCCGGCATCGCCGCCCAGCGATCCGCAGGCCGCGCTCACGTCGCTGCTTCTGGGCACGGCGCGCTGATG
The DNA here is from genome assembly GCF_016756575.1 of Mesorhizobium sp. 131-3-5. Lineage (NCBI taxonomy): Bacteria > Pseudomonadati > Pseudomonadota > Alphaproteobacteria > Hyphomicrobiales > Phyllobacteriaceae > Mesorhizobium > Mesorhizobium sp. 131-3-5. The sequence goes on along the minus strand of NZ_AP023254.1, from coordinate 3,768,528 downwards.
ACCTTTGCCGACAAATGCAAATTGCTTGGCAGGCGCCGGGGATCTCGGAAATCCCTGGCTGCCACCAGCAACCGGCTGCGCGCGGCCTTTTTGCCGCGCCGCTGACGTCGGCGGCGCCGATCACACCGCCGTGTGGACAGAGCGCAAAACTTGACATTTCGGGTGAGCGTACGATCTTCGGAGCTAGTGGAGGTTTCTCTTAGTCGGCTGCAGCCGAAGTTCGTGTATCCGCATGCCAAGTTTCAAAAGCCACGTCGTGTCCTTCGTGCTCAGGTACAGCCGCAAGAAGGCGTTTGCCAGCCCGGAAAACCTGCAGCGCTGGATAGCGGCCGCGCGCAAGACCGAGGATCACCGTCCGCCGGCCTCGCTGCATCAGCGTTTTCACATCCAGACACGTACCATCGACGGATTTCCGGTCTACGAAGTCGCACCAAGAGCAGGCGAGCAAAAGCGGATTCTCTACCTGCATGGCGGCGCCTATGTCTTTGAAATCACGCCCTATCACTGGCACCTGATTGCCGAAATGGCCGACCGGCTGGGCTACGGCATCACGGTGCCGATCTATCCCATCGCCCCGGAGCACGATTTCCACGCCATGTTCGGCATGGTCGGCGACGTCTATCGCCAGTTGCTCGACGAGGCCGAGGCGGAAGACATCGTCTTCATGGGCGACTCCGCCGGTGGCAACATGGCGGTGGTGCTGACAATGATGGCCGCCGAAGAAGGTTTGCCCCTGCCCTCGCGCCACGTGCTTATCTCGCCCGGCCTCGACATGTCGCTTTCCAACCCCCAGCTGTTCGAGGCAGAGCGCAACGACCCCTGGCTCGGCATCCCGGGCGGTCTCGAAGCAATCCGCATGTACAGCGCCGGCATCGACCGCAGCGACTGGCACATCAGCCCGATCTATGGCGACCTGTCGGTGCTGCCGAAAACGCTGCTTTTGACCGGCTCGCGCGATCTCTTGACGCCCGACAATCTGATCTTCGCGCAAAAGGCGCGGGAAGCGGGTGTCGAGGTTGATGTCGTCCACGAGGAAGGCATGTTCCATGCATGGCCATTGATCGACATGCCGGAATCGCGACGCGCGCGACAGCACATCGTCACGTTCCTCGGCGAGAGCCTCTCACCGGTCAGGCAAGATAGGAAAACGAGATTTCAAGCGCCCTCCGCCGAGGCGGCGGAGTAGCGCTTTCGATCCGACGACAGATCAGAACTTGCCGGTTTCCCGGAACACTTCGAAGGTCGCGCGGATGTGGTCGGCGACGGCCTTGACCGGCGCGCTGGCGTCCGGCGCCACCACCATGGCAAGATTGTAGGTGCCGATATCGGGCATGCCGTCCTTGGGGCAGAGCTCGACCATGTCGTTGCCGAGGAATGATCGCGGCAGCGGCGCGACCGCGAGGTCGGCCATGATCGCGGCGCGCTGGCCGGCCGTGTGTGCGCTCATATAGGCGACGCGGTAGTTGCGGCCCTCGCGTCCCAGCGCTTCGAGCGCGCCGGCACGCCAGGCGCAGCCCTCTTCCCACAACGACACCGGCAGCGGTTCGCGCAGATGCGCGCAGCCGCCCTTGGCGCCCGCCCAGACGATCGGCTCGGTCAAAAGCACCTCGGCGCCGAGCGCGCTGGTCTTGTAGGAGTTGGTAAGAAGTGTGATGTCGAGCGCCCGGTCGTCCATGCGCCGGCGCAGATTGCTGCTCTGGTCGATGGTGACGTCGACGGCGATCGAGGGATGCGACTGCGCGAAACGCTTCAGCACATGCGGCAGCACGCGTTCGCCGTAATCATCCGGCGAGCCGAGCCGCACCACCCCGACAATCTCGGGAATGATGAACTTCGACACCACCTCGCGGTTGATCGACAGCAGCCGGCGGGCATAGCCGAGCAGCATCTCGCCATCCGTGGTCAGCGACACGGAACGCGCATCGCGCGCGAACACCGAACGGCCGAGAATGTCCTCTAGCTTCTTGATCTGCATGGAGACCGCGGACGGTGTGCGGAAGACGGCATTGGCGGCAGTGGTGAAGCTGCCGGTCTCGGCAATCGCCACGAAAGTGCGCAAAACGTCGAGATCGAGGAGCGGCAGTGGATGATTGAGCGGGGCGTTCATGGGAAGCGACCTTCAATTTTTCTGATACAAAGCATCATTCCATTTCGTTTGATTGAACACCGGATCAGGAGGATAGTCAACTCCATCGAGTGAGGTTGCTGCCACAAGCAGCCACGAAACGACCACGTCACAGGCCTGCAATCGACATGAAATGGGGTTGAAACACGCCACGTGTAAGCCCCCACACCAAAGGCCGGAATGTCTCCGGCCCGCCACCAAAGGAGAATGAAATGTCTATCCTGTCGTCCCTCGGTCGCATCGCGACTGAATTCAGCGCGGCACGCGCCCGCTACCAGACTGAACGCGCCATCCGCTCCCTGCCGATCGAACTGCAGAAGGATATCGGCTGGCCTGAGGCTTCGGACACCAAGACCGGCACTCGCAACGGCGTTGGATCCTGGGCTGGAGCAAAGTAGATCGTGTGTACCAAATGCTGAAGGCCTGCCGCGCCCACCCAGCCCGGCAGGCCTTCTCTATTTTATTTGCATTCAAATGAGTTTCGAAGCCATGTCGCCAACGCATGGCGCATATGAGCAAGCCGCATAGCGGCTCCGATTTCGAATTAATGCCTTGTAAACAATCACAAATTTCGAGCAGCTTGCCCAAATTTGTCGCAATCCGTGTCGCATTTCATATCAAGTGCTTCGTTTTTGCGATTTAGTTTTACGCAACACAAGCCTATATCACGGCCAGCAAACGAGCTGCCCCACTCCATCAAGCGAAGGCGACCCGTCTGAGCAACCGATAGGAGATGATGATGAAGCTTTTTGCCCGCCTCTTTACCCGCCGCGAAATGAACCTGACCACCGCTCTCGAGCGCCAGCGCCTTGCCAACACCATGCCCGGCCAGACCGGCGCGATGGCTGCGGCACGCCTCGGCTTCGTCGCCTGACCATTTTTCAGGCAGCGTCTCCCTGCCGCTGCTTCAAGACTGTAACGCCGCCTGGCTCCAGCCAAGGCGGCGTTTTTGTTTTGCCTTTGTACATTTTGCCTGTCGCGTGAACAGTTGATGCAGCTCCCCTGAGCATTACCGCACACTGATTGCCCATTTGCGACCCATGTCGCAAATTTTGTCTCGCCAAGGCAGCGTAGCCGATTGACAGCCAAGGTTTTTCCTGATGTCGCTATGCTATTCGCGACATCCTGTTCGCGCCATGGCCAGGTGAGGTTCCCGTGAACGCCATCAAGCATCCGATCAAGCGATCGTTTGTCTTTTTCCTTGTCCCCGATTTCACCATGATCGCTTTTGCGACCGCACTAGACCCGCTGCGCTCCGCCAACCGCATGCTCGGTTACGAGGCCTATCGCTGGCGCCTCGCCAGCATCGACGGCAAGCCGGTGCGCGCCTCGAACGGCGTCGAATGCGCGGTCAACACCTCGCTGGAGGAAGAGCGCAAGAAGATGGCAGGCCCCGACCGGCCCAACATGGCCATCGTCTGCAGCGGCATCGATGTCGAGCGCTACCAGAACAAATCGGCTTTCGCCTGGCTGCGCGAGGAGTACAATCGTGGCGTCGCCGTCGGCGGCCTGTGCACCGGCGCTCACATCCTTGCCGCCGCTGGCCTCCTGTCCAACAAGCGCTGCGCCATCCATTGGGAAAACCTGCCGGGCTTTTCCGAGGCGTTCCCGAAGGCCAATGTCTTTGCCGACCTCTTCGAGGTCGACCAGAACATCTATACCTGCGCCGGCGGCACCGCCGCGCTCGACATGATGTTGAAGCTGATCGGCGACGATTTCGACGAGAGCCTCGTCAACCGGGTCTGCGAACAAGTGCTGACCGATCGCGTGCGCAGCCCGACCGACCGCCAGCGCCTGCCGCTGCGCGCCCGCCTCGGCGTGCAGAACTCGAAGGTGCTGACCATCATCGAGCTGATGGAGGGCAATCTCTCCGAGCCGCTGTCGCTGATCGAGATCGCCGACCATGTCGACCTGTCGCGTCGCCAGATCGAGCGCCTGTTCCGCACCGAGATGGGTCGTTCCCCTGCCCGCTACTATCTGGAGATCCGGCTCGACCGCGCCCGGCATCTGCTGATCCAGTCATCGATGCCGGTGGTCGAGGTGGCGGTCGCCTGCGGCTTCGTCTCGGCCTCGCATTTCTCGAAATGCTACCGCGAGCTCTATGCCCGCTCGCCGCAGCAGGAGCGCGTCGACCGCAAGCAGTTGCTGGCGGCCTGATCGCCGGATCAGGCCTCGGCCGGCCGCGCCTGTGCCGTGCGCATCGCCTCGACGCGGATGTCCTCGGTCAGCCGCGCCTTCAGCGCCGAGAATTCCGGGCTGGTCTTCAGCGTGTAGTGGCGCGGATGCGGCAAGTCGATGGCGACATCCGACTTGATGCTGCCGGGCCGCGCCGTCATCACGATGACGCGCGAGGCCATGAAGATCGCCTCCTCGATATCGTGGGTGACGAACAGCACCGTCTTCTTGCGCCGCTCCCAGATGCCGAGAAGCAGCTCCTGCATCAGCCCGCGTGTCTGGTTGTCGAGCGCGCCAAACGGCTCATCCAGCAACAGGATCTCGGGATCGTTGGCGAGCGCCCGGGCGATCGCCGTGCGCTGCTGCATACCGCCGGAAAGCTGCTTCGGCCAATGATTTTCAAATCCCCTCAGCCCGACCAGATCGACATAGGAGGCGACGATGTCGTCCCGCTCCTTTGGCGCCATGCCGCGTTCGCCCAGGCCGAAGGCGATGTTCTCGGCGACCGTCAGCCACGGGAACAGCGTGTAGGACTGGAAGACCATGCCGCGATCGGGTCCCGGCCGCGTCACAGCCTTGTCGTCGAGCAGCACGCGGCCTTCACTCGGCGCTTCCAGGCCGGCGACAATTCTAAGCAGCGTCGACTTTCCGCAGCCGGACGGCCCCAGAATGGTGATGAAGTCGTTGGCGGCGACCGCCAAATCGATCGGCATCAGCGCCTTGACCGGCAGTCCGCCACGCACGCCGGCAAAGGTGCGCGAGACGCCCTCGATGAGAAGCTTGCTCACGCCAGGCTCCATGGAAAGAGCCAGCGGTTGAACGCCTTGAAGGCGAAATCGGACAACAGCCCGATCAGGCCGATGACGATGATGCCGAAAATGATCTGTCCGGTCGCCAGCCGCGACTGACTGTTGATGATCATGTAGCCGATGCCGGACGACGACCCGATCAGCTCGGCGACGATGACATAAGTCCAGGCCCAGCCGAGCACCAGCCGCAGCGTCTCGGCGATTTCGGGCGCATTGGCCGGCATGATCACCCGTTTGACGATGCCGTTGTTGGTCGAGCCCAGCGTATAGGCGGCCTCGACCAGATCGCGCCGCGTCGACCCGACCTTGACGGCGATGATCAGGATGATCTGGAACACCGAGCCGACAAAGATGACCAGCAGCTTTTCCAGTTCGCCAATGCCGGCCCACAGGATGAGCAGCGGAATGAAGGCCGAGGCCGGCAGATAGCGAGCGAAGGAGACGAAGGGCTCCAGGAACGCTTCCACCGGTTTCCACGCGCCCATGGCGATGCCGATCGGCACAGCGACGACCGAGGCCAGCACGAAGCCGCCGAAGACGCGCCAGATGGTGATCAATATGTCGAGCCAGAAGCGGTCCTCGACCAGCAACCGCCAGCCATCCCTGAGCATCGACAGCGGGTCGGCGAGGAAGATGCGGTTGACGTGGCCGCCAAGCGTGATCCAGGCCCAGAAGGCAATGAACAGCACGAAAAACGAAATACCGAGCGCGGTTCGCAGGCCCGGCGAGACTGGATGCAAGGGGCGCATCTTCACATCGTCCCTATCAAATGGTCACGTGTCCAGGAGAGAACAGCGGCGCCAGGCGGCGCCGCACGATGGGCAAGGGCCGGACGATCAGTTCGCCACCGCGCTGGTGTCGGCCAGCGTGGCGACGTCGGGCGCTTCCTTGATCAGCCCCATCTGCAACAGCAACTCGCCCGCGGTCTTGGAAAAATCCTGGAATTCCTTGGTGAAGAACTGCTGGTTCTCGGCCTTGTCGGCCCATTTCAGGTACTTCGCCGAATCCTCGAATTCCTTGGCCGACTGCTTCACGTCGGCGCCCATGATCTCGTAGGATTTCTGCGGATCTTTCTTGATCAGGTCGAGCGCCTCGAAATAGCTGTCGGCGAGTGCCTTGGCAGCGTTGGGATTGGCCTTGAGGAATTCGGGCGTGCAGCCGACCGTGTCGAGTACCATCGGATAGTCGAGCGTGGTCGCCAGTATGTGGCCCTGGTCGGCCTTGTCGCGCACCGCCGAGATGAACGGCTCATAGGTGACCGCGGCATCGTTCTGGCCGGCAAGGAAGGCCTGCGCCGCAGCGTCGGGCTCCAGATTGACGACCGTCACGTCCTTGGTCGACATTCCGTTCTTGTTCAGCACCCATGCGAGCAGGAAATAGGGCGACGTGCCCGGGGCCGAGGAGGCGACGTTCTTGCCCTTGAGATCGGCGACCGTCTTGATGTCGTTGCGCACGACGATGCCGTCGGCGCCATAGGATTTGTCGAGCTGGAAGATCTGCTTTGTGGTCACCCCGCTGGCGTTCCACACCAGCCAGGTCTCGACCGTAGTGGCGGCGCATTGCAGGTCGCCGCTGGCGATGGCGAGCGGACGGCTGGCCTGCGGCACCTTCTTCAAGGTCACGTCGAGGCCGTGCTTCTCGAAGAGGCCTGCCTGCTTGGCAAGCGTCAGCGGCGCGAAGCCGGTCCAGCCGCTGATGCCGATGGTGACCGATGTAGCGGCCATCACCGGCACGGACAGACCGGCGGCAAGCGTCAAAGTCGCGGCGAAAACGGCGATCCTGTTCATGTCGGTTCCCCTTTTGTTTCTCTGGCCGAAATTGTTCACAGACGCCTGTCGGCTTGTCAATCAACAGGAACGTGTTCGGCTGCTGCCAGCAGGCTCGCCTCACCACCTGCGTTGGGTCAGAATTGAAGCCCTGCCCATGGACAGTCGCCGCAACGGCGCTCGGCCGATCGTGGCAGTCGTCACTGTTGGTTGGCTCGCTCGGCTCAGCGGCTGTCGAGCATCCAGTTGCGGTTGCGCCACATTTTCTCGCCGATCTGGCAGTCGGCGGCGGGCTTGTCCTGCGCCAGCACCACCGGCGGATGATCGGCCTCCTCCGCCGCCCATTGCGGTGAGGCCGGGCCGGCAAGCTCCAGCACCAGTTTGCGGCGAATGGCTTCGGGAAATTGCGTCCAGTCATTGACCGGGATCATGAAGGCGCCCGGGCCGCCGATCACGCAGTCGCTGTAGTAGCGGTCGAGATCGTTGACGTCGTAGGCGCCGGAAAGGCCACCCCGGGTCATCAGTGGCAGGCCGTTGATGACGATGCCTTGTCTGACCACGCCGTCGCGGGTGAGATTGACCGGAGCGCCCTGGTTGTTGGGTCCGTCGCCGGAAATGTCGATGACCCGCTTGGTCCCTTGGTAGCCGCTTTCGGCGAAGAGGTCGCTGCCGAATTCCAGCGCGCCGGAGATCGAGGTGCGCCGCGCGCTGTTGGGCGGCTGCGCGGACAATTGCGCGACCACCCGCTCCGCGTCGGCACGGTTGGCGATGACAGTCCACGGCACGATGACACGCTGCCATGTGGTGCCGGCCCATTCGACATAGGTGACGGCGATCTTGCCATGGGCGCCATCGGCGATCGCCTGCAGCACATTGTCGTGCGTCAGCGCCGCCGAGTAGCCATGGCGCTGGATCTCGAGCTCGTCCGCCGACATCGACAGCGAAACGTCGACCGCCAGCACCAGCTCGACATCGACCGGCTCATCCGCGCGAGACCCAGGCGTCAGCCAGAGCATCAGCGCCAGTACGGCGCATCCGGAAAGGAGATGTCTTGCGCGCGATAAAGCAGACATGCCGCAAGGGTAAGCGAAAACCGCCCGCTTAAAAAGACAAAAGCCCGGCTCGAAACCAGGCTTTTGCGATCAGTCCGTTGCTCCGGTCGAACCTCAGCTGCGCGGCTTGAGGTTCTCCGGGTCGTAGAGCGGCTTGTAGCCGACGCCGGCGACTTCGACAGGATAGGTCTCGCCGAAATACTCGACATTGAGCTTGCGGCCTTCCTGCGCATACGAATGCGGCAGATAGGCGAGCGCGATGTTCTTGCCGATCGTCGGTCCATAGGCGACCGAGGTGGTGAAGGAGCGGCGGCCGAGTTCATCGACCAACGTTTCCCCGGTGGCCGGGTCCAGCACCGGCATCGTGCCAACGGGATAACGCGCCACGCCCTTGGAATCGGTGTTTTCGGTCATCACCAGCGTGCACAAAGTCGCCGGCTGGTGCTCGCGGGCGCGGTATTCCACATGCTTGGCCTTGCCGCAGAAATCGTTCTCCTTGACCTTCGGCCGCGCGAGATCGGCTTCCAGCAGATTGTACTCGGTCAGAAGGTCGGCATTCTGCAGGCGCAGGCTCTTTTCCATGCGGCGCGTATTGGCATAGGTCTCGACGCCGAACGGCATCACGCCGGTCGAGCGCAGTGCGTCCCAGACGGCGAGGCCATCCTCGTAGCGCATGTGCAGTTCCCAGCCCTGCTCGCCGACATAGGAGATTCGGAAGGCGGTGACATCCTTGCCGCCGATGCGGACCGGCTTGATCGCCGCGAAGGGGAAATTCTCCGGCGAAAGGCCCTCGGGATTCTCGACCACCTTCTGCAAGGTGGTGCGGGCATTCGGACCCCAAATGCCGATAGTGACGTATTTCTCCGTCACATCGGTGACGGTGACGTCAAAGCCTTTGTCCTGCGCGGTGCGCTGCATGTAGCGGAAGTCGCGCGGGCCGGCATCGGCGCCGTCGATGACGCGGCAGCGGTCGGCCATGCGGATGACGGTGAAGTCGGCGCGCACCATGCCTTCCTCGTCGAGGAAGTGGGTGTAGATGCCCTTGCCGATATTGTTGTCGCCGCCGATCTTTGCCGCGCAAAGCCATTCCAGCAGCGCGACGTGGTCTGGCCCTTCGACGTCATACATCGAGAAATGCGAGAGGTTGACGATGCCGCAATCCTCGCTCATCGCCAGATGCTCGGCATTGGAGACGCGCCAGAAATGGCGGTTGTCCCACTCGTTCTCGCGTACGGGAACGCGGTTGCCATATTTCTCAAGCAGGTGCTCGTTGGCGGCGTAGCCATGGGCACGCTCCCAGCCGCCCAGCTCCATGAAATAGCCGCCGAGTTCCTTCTCGCGCTCCCAGAACGGCGAGCGCCTTATGTTGCGGGCCTTGGAGAAGGGCTCGCGCGGATGCACAGCGGGATTGTAGACCTTCATCGCCGTCTCGGTGCAGCGATCCCAGATGAACTGTTCCTTCGTCTGGTGCGGATAGAAGCGCGCATAATCGATGGCATGATGGTCGATTGCCGTGCGGCCGTCCGTCATCCAGTCGGCGATCAGCTTGCCCATGCCTGGGCCGTCCTTGACCCAGATGGCGACGGCATACCAGAGCCCGCGCACCTTCTGGCTTTCGCCCATGGACGGGCCGCCGTCGGCGGTCACCTGCAGCAGGCCGTTGAAGGAATGGCTTTCATTGTAGCCGAGCTCACCCAGGATCGGCGTCAGTTCCATGGCGCGCTCGAGCGGCGCCAGGATCTGCTCCATGTCGAGATCGCGCTGCGACGGCGACAGCCGCGCCTCATGCTTTTCCAGGAGGTCACGCGGATGGCAAAGGCGCGGATTGTTTTCTTCGTAATAGCCCCATTCGATCTGGCCGCCCTCGGCGGTCTTGGGATCGCCGGTGTCGCGCATATAGGCCGAGTTGCCCTGGTCGCGCAGCAGCGGCCAGCCGATCTCCTTGCCGGTGCCGGCGAACTCATTATACGGGCCGAAGAAAGTCAGCGGATGGTCGATCGGCATGACCGGCAAATCTTCGCCGACCATTTCCGCGATCAGCCGGCCCCATATGCCGGCGCAGACGATGACATAGTCGGCCTCGATGGTGCCGCGATCGGTCACCACGGCGCTGATGCGGCCGTCCTTGACGACGAGCGACTTGGCCGGCGTGTTGGCGAAGGATTTCAGCTTGCCCGATGCTTCCGCCTGGTCGACCAGCTTGCCGGCGACGGTCTGCGAGCGCGGGATGACCAGACCGGCATCCGGATCCCAAAGGCCGCCCTGCACCATCCCCTCTTCGATCAGCGGGAATTTTTCCTTGATCTCGGCCGGTTCGATCAGGCGCGCGCGTGTGCCAAAGGCCTTTGCCGAGGCGATCTTGCGCTTGATCTCGTCCATGCGGCTGTCGTCGCCGACGCGAGCCACTTCGAGGCCGCCGATGCGGGCGTAATGGCCCATCTTCTCGTAGAAATCGATGGAATAAAGCGTCGTCCAGCAGGATAGGAAATCATGGCTGGTGGTGTAGCAGAAATCGGAAGCGTGCGCGGTCGAACCGATATCGGTCGGGATGCCCGACTTGTCGATGCCGACAATGTCGGACCAGCCACGTTCGATCAGGTGATGGGCGATCGATGCGCCGACGATACCGCCGAGGCCAATGATGACGACCTTCGCCTTTTTCGGAAACTCTGCCATTGCCCGCGACTCCAGATGCTATTGCGGGCAGCTTCGGCGCCCGTTTGATCGGCGCACAATATGCAGACGACAGGCACGGCGCTACCGCCTGTTTGCGACACGCCGCAGGTGCGGCGCGACCCGATCCGGATCGGAGAAAACGCCAGCCGTCAGGCGAAGGCCCAGACGTCCTCGGCCTGGAAGCCGACCTGGTAGCCCGCTGTCTTCAGTTTGACCACGACCTGGCCAATCTCGGTGGCCGGCAACGCGCCGACCTCGACCTTGATCATGCCCGGACGGTAGCGTTTCAGATCAAGTTGTTCGAAGACGATCCAGTCGGCGCCCTCACAATCGACGAGAAAAGCATCGATATGGCCGATGCCGTTGCGGTCGAGCAGCGTCTGCAGCGTTTCCGACGGCACCTCGATATCCCTGAGATGCGGCGCGAATTTGTTGAAATTGGCATCGGCCTCGCCCCAGGCATTCTTGCCCGACATCAGATTGGTGTCGGTGACCGAGGAGCAGCCGATGAACTCGACCGGCAGCGTGCCGGCCTCGAGCGCCGCGGCATCGAAAGTGTGGACGGTGATCGTGCCCTTGGTTTTTGTGACGGCCACCGGCTCGATGATGAAGCGGCCCGTGTCGGGATAGTTGGCGCGCAGCCGCTTCTGATTGTAGGGGATCGGCTCGACCAGCATGGCGCGGGCGCCGGCGATCCTGTGCAGCCACGGCGTGACATCGTCGAAGAGCGCGCCGTCGCAGGCGCCGACATTGACCATCTGGAACGGCTGCCCTGCCCCGCCGAAGCGCGCTTTCAGCGCCGCCTTCGCCAGGAATTTCGTGCCGCGCAGCGACGGCCCACGATCGAGCAGGCCGGAGGGAAGGCCGAGCGACAAGGCGATGCGCGCCAGCCTGGATAGCGAACTCATGGCTTGTCTCCCGGAATGATATGCAAGGCCGCGCGATGCTGGCCGCGGACCGATGCTGCCCACAGCGCCATGAACGGCGTTGCCAGCAGCAGAAAGGGCGGGATCAGATGCGGGAAATAGATACGCGTGTCATGGATCGGAAAGACCGTGAACTTCGCCAGAGCGCCCAACACCAGCGCCGCGAACAAAATGCCGGCGCGCCGATCAAGGCGGAAGCCGGCGCGGCCGGCGGCGAACCAGCCGGCCAGCGCCAGCACCGAAACGCCGACCCAGCTGTTCAGATTGACGGCGCGCAGCAGGGACGTTGCAAACGCCTTGAGATAGGCGGTGACCGAGAACGCCGGCTCGAACGCGTCCATATTGTAGTGCTGCTCGATGCTGGAGAACCACAGATGCGGCCACCAGCCGGGATGCTGGGCCCAGTGCGAAATGGCGAAATAGGCGACGAAGGATGCGGCAAAACCGGCCGGCGCGCCCCACGCCTTTTGCCGGAAAGCGACCAGCAGCACCGCGAATATGGCAAGGAAAACAATATTGTCCGGCCGCACCATGAAGGCGAGGAACAGCAGGATCGCCGTCGCCGCCTCGCGGCCTCTGACATAGGCGTAGAGCCCGCCAAGCAGCAGCGCGGAGGTGAGCAGGTCCGGCGTCGAAGCACGCGCCGCGTCACCGAAATCGGCCATTATCAGCACCGCCCCGACTACCGGCGCCAAGGCCAGGGCCTTTTCCCTGTGCAGCCAGAGCAGCGTGATCGCGCCGAACAGCAGCACCGAAAACACCTGTACCAGCCGCATCGCCTCGACCGGCGACATCACCGCGCTCAGCGTCGACAGGATCTCGGCATAGAGGAATTTTATCCGGTACATGCCGAGCAGCGAATGGAAGTCGGCGGCATTGTCCGTCATGTGGCTGCGGAAGCCGCCGCCATCATCGGTCAGCGCCTTGTAGTCACTCGCCGACACGCCTGCCTTGACGGTGCTGTAGGCATAATCATGCACCGCCTGCGCGTCGGGATAGGTGCCTTCCTCCGATATTGCGAGATAGGGCAGCATGTCCCAATTGGCGTCCGGCATCACCCACGCCGTGAACGCCGTCAGAAGGATGTAAAGCGCGAAAGCCACAGCGCCGATCGGTGCGGCCAGCCGTGCATAGGTCCCCTCGCCCCACGCCAGACCGGTCTCGGTGAGCCGGTCGAGCGGGTTTTGCGTAGCGGGAGACCTGGTCAGCATTTTTGTGCCCAACGGACTTTCTTTAACGGACCTGGCTTTTGACGAAATCCTTCACGATCGACACGATGCCGCGCGACAGCAGGCTGTCGAAGGCATCGACGAAGCGGTCGACATGCTCGCGCTGGCAGATCAGCGGCGGCTCGAGCCGGATGACGTTGCGATTGTATTCGGTGAAGGCGACGAGCACGTCGTAGTCGCGCAGCAGCAGCGCGCCGACAAAGCCGGACAGCGAGCCCTTCAGCTTGTCGTCGAGCACGCTGACGATCGGGCGCAGCACCATCGGCAGGGTCTGCGAGAAGTCGTGGAACTCGAGGCCGACCATAAGGCCCTTGCCGCGCACGTCCTTGATGATCTTCGGGTACTTTTCCTTGAGCGCCCGTAGCCGCTGCAGCAGATAGTCGCCGGTGACGGCGGCGTTGTCGATCAGCCCCTCGTCATAAAGCACGTTGAGCGCCTCGATCGAGGTAACGCACGCCTCGCCCATGCCGCCAAAGGTCGCCATGGCATGGATCATCGCCGTCTTGGGCGTGCCATATGCCTTCATATAGATTTCACGCCTGGCGATCATGGCACCGACAGCCGCCTTGCCGCCGCCGAGCGACTTGGCCAGCGCGGTCACATCAGGCACGACGCCGTAATGTTCGAAGGCATAGAAGCGGCCCGAGCGGCCATAGCCGCACTGCACTTCATCGGCCACCCACAGCACGCCATACTGGTCGCACAGCGCGCGCAGCTTCTGCCAGTATTGCGCCTCTGCCTGGATGATGCCGCCACCGCCCTGGATGGTTTCGAGCACGATGACGCCGACCTCCGGATCGCTGCGGAACAACCGCTCCACCGCCTCGATGTCACCGAAGGGAATGCGCACCGTATTGTCGGCCACCTTGAAATCGGCGCGGTAGAGCTGGCCGTCGGTGATGCCGAGCACGCCCTTGGTCTTGCCGTGGAAGGAATTCTCGGCATAGACCACCTTCGGCCGCTTCGGGCCGGCGGCGCGTTCAGCGAGCTTCACCGCCGCTTCCATCGCCTCTGAGCCGGACGAACCCAAGAACACCATGTCGAGGTCGCCGGGCGAGCATTTGGCGAGGTTGTGTGCGAGCGCCGCCGCATATTGCGACATGAAGGCGATGGCGATTTCCTGGCGCTTCTCCTCCTGGAATTTTTTGCGTGCGTCCAGGATACGTGGGTGGTTGTGGCCGAAGGCCAGCGAACCGAAGCCGCCGAAGAAATCGAGGATCTTGCGGCCGTTCTGGTCGATGTAGAACATGCCTTCGGCACGCGCGATCTTGATCTTGTGGAAGCCGAGCATCTTCATGAAATGCAGCTGGCCAGGATTGAGATGCGCCTTGAACAGGTCGGTCATGCGCGCCACGTCCATCGCCTTGGCCTGCTCCACACTGATCAGATCGGGCTTGGCTATTGCTGCGGGCGACAGCGCCGGAGCGCTCACTAGGGTGCGCGCATTCGTCTGTTCGGGCTTGGCCATGACGGTCATTTCAATCTCCTGTCCGCGCTGACGACCAGCGTCGTGCGCTATGAATAGCTTGGCGGGCCTGTTACTCGGCGGGCACATGTTTGGTGGCGACAGCGGGCCCGGCCTTCTTGGCGCGGTATTCGCTGTAGGCAGCGATCAGCATGTCCTCGTCGCGATATTGCGGCACCCAGCCGAGCTGGCGCTCGGCCTTCGACACGTCGAGCACGCACTCCTCGTCGGCGATCAGATATTGCTCCGGATCCATGATCGGCATGTTCATGAGATCGAGCAGGTCGAGCGTGCGCTTGACCGCCCAGCCCGGCGTCGGCAGCAGGATCGACTTCGAACCGGCATGGCGGATCAGGTCGCCGAGCAATTTCTTCACCGGCGGCGGGTTGAGGGAGCCGAGATTATAGGCCTCGTTGGGCACGCCGGCCTTCCAGGCGGCGCGGGCAGCTTCCGCGCAATCGAAAACAGAAATGAACTGATAGGGGTTTCTGCCCGAACCGATCATCGGCACCGGAAGGTTCCAGTCGATCAGCTTGAAGAGTTTTTCAAGGATGCCGAGCCGGCCGGGGCCGATGATCAGGCGCGGCCGGAACAGCGAGATCGACATGCCGCGCGTGCGCCATTCGGCGGCGAGTTCCTCGGTCTTCTGCTTCGACCAGCCATATTCGCCGAGCGGCGCGACGGGGTGCTCCTCGGTCATCGGCTGGGTGACCGTGTGGCCGTAGATCATGTCGGTCGTGTAGTGGACGAGCCTCGGCGCACCAACCCTGTCCATGGCCTGCATGATGTGCTCGGTGCCGTGGAAATTCACCGGGAAGAAGAAGTCGTGCCGCTTGGCGCGCACCTGGATCGGCGACAGCATCTTGGCCGACAGATTGTAGACCATGTCGTCGGCCTTCAGCCCGACGGCGGCGACCGAGGCCGGATCGGTGACGTCGCATTGGACGAACCGGACGTTGCGGTAGTGCGCAAGGTCGCTCCTGGCGATGTCGGCGACGATGACCTCTTCGCCATCGGCGACAAGCTTGGGCGCAAGGTGGCGGCCGACGAAGCCGTCACCGCCGAAAATCACATGTCTCATCGAACGGTCTCGTTTGCAGGGATCTTGTCGGGCGCGATGGAAGCGGTCTGGTCCTCATGCCCTCGCCCGCTTTGCGCGATCAGCACCGTGCCGACGCAGATGAAGGCAATGCCGGCGATGCGCCAGCCATTGAGGTCCTCGCGAAAGACGAAATAGGCGAAGATGGCGACGGCGACATAGGCGAGGCTAAGGAACGGATAGGCAAAGGAAAGCTCGACCTTGGACAGCACATAGAGATGCGAGGCCATGGAAATCACGAAGGTGCAGAGCCCGAGGAACACCCAGGGGCTGAAGACGATCTGCAGCAGCTTGACGAGCGGATTGACGCCCTCGAACGAGATCGGGCCAAGCGAGATCATGCCTTGCTTCAGCATGAGCTGCGCAGCGGCATTGGTCATGACTGTAAAGAGAATGAAGACGATATATTTCATACCTGCGCGCCCATCCCGTGATTTCCAGTAATACAAACCCGAAAAGATTTCGTGAACTCACGAGACTGTTTTGAGTAAACCTTGCGATTAACCGTTCGCTAACCACGATTCATTCCATTTTTATCTATTCGGCGGCCTCAACGCCGCGCCGCCGCAGGTCGATGCTGCCGGCCGTGCGCGCCCAGAAATCGGACATGAAGGCAGGGTCGCGCAGCACTTCCAGCCTCGGCCAGTCCGCAAAGGAAGCAGCAAGGATTGCCGCACCCATGCGCGCATCCTTGTAGGGATTGACCGCCCCGCCGGCCGCGACTGTGATGCGGTCGAGTTCGCCAAGCAGGGCAAGCGTCGCCGCTCCCTTGTTGGGGAAATCCAGCGTCAGCGTATAGCCAGGCCTGGGGAATGACAGCAGCGCCGGCGAGCGGATCGAACCGAAGCGTTTCAGCACGGTGAGGAAGGACCCCTGCCCGGCTCGCCGGGCCGCCGCGAGCAATTCCGGCACGACGCTGTGCGCGGCCTCTTCCGGCACCACGCTCTGGTGCTGGAACAGCCCTCTGGGGCCATAGAGCCGGTTCCAATCACGCACGCCGTCGAGCGGAAAGAAAAAACCGTGGTAGCCGGTCTGGCGCGGCGCGGTCGCCTGGCCTTTCTTCCACCGGTAGGCGGCGTTGAAAGCGGTCAGGAACGGCCGGTTGAGCACATTGAACGGCGGTTGGAACGGCACGGAAAGATTGCCGCCGGCGCGCGAGGCCGCATGCGAGCCATGCTCGGCATGGTTGCCGGTGAACAGCAGCCCGCGCCCGCTGTTGCGGCCGCCGGCGAGTTGATCGATCCAGGCGACCGCATATTCGTTGGCCTGGTCCGCCGCCGCGGCCAGATCGAAGAATTCGCCGAGATCACGAAACGGCGTCGTCTTCTCGACGATGTCGAGCGAAGGCACCCGCATCAGCCGGATCGAGGCCGAGAGCATCAGGCCAGTCAGGCCCATGCCGCCGATGGTCGCCGCGAGCAGGCGCGGATTGTCCGTCGCCGAGCAGCGATAGGTATTTCCATCGGACCGCAGCAGCGTGAAGCTTTCGACATGGCAGCCGAACGTGCCTCGCCGGTGATGGTTCTTGCCGTGCACGTCATTGGCGATGGCGCCGCCGAGCGTGACGAATTGCGTGCCCGGAACCACCGCCGGAAAGAAACCGTAGGGTGCGGCGTGCGCGATGATATCGGACAGCAGCACACCGGCATCCGCTTCGAGCACGCCGGTCTCGGCGTCGAAGGCGCGGATGCGGTTCAGCGTCCGCATGTCGACGACCGCGCCGGCCTGGTTCTGGCAGGAATCGCCGTAGGAGCGCCCATTGCCATAGGCGAGCAGCGAGGCTTCCTTCGCCTGACCGCCCTTCAGCAGCGCGATGGCTTCGCCGGCGTTGATCGCGCGTGGTGCCGGCGGCGTGGCAAGGCCAAAGCTCAAAAAGCGTTCGGCCATGCCTACCAGCCCCCGATGACCAGCAGCACGGCGCCGATCAGCACCACGATCTGGCTGCGCCAGTCGCGAATGATGAAGACGACCGGGTCGTCATTCATCTCGTCGCGGCGCGCCAGGATCCAGACGCGCATGGTGAGGTAAAGCACGATCGGCGGCAGCGGCCAGATCAGCCACGGATGCGGGTAAAGCTCGCGCACCGCGACACTGTCCATGTAGAGCGCCAGAACCAGCGCCGAGGAGAAGGCGGAGGCCATGCCGGCCTGGGCGACGATCTCCTGGTCTTCCGTGCGGTAGCCACGGCCGGCAATGCGTTCGCCGGGTGGAATGGCGGTTGTGCGCAGTTCGACGAAGCGTTTCACCAGCGCCAGCGACAGGAAGAAAAAGATCGAGAAGGCGAGCAGCCAGAACGAGACGGCGACGCCGGTCGCGGCCGCACCGGCGATCACTCGGATCGAGTAGAGGCCGGCCAGCGTCAACACGTCGACAAGCAGCATGCGCTTGAACGACAGCGAATAGGCCGTCGTGACGACCATGTAACCGCCAAGCACGGCCAGGAATTCAGGCGACAGGAACAGCCCGGTACCGACGCCGATCGCCAGCAGCACCGCGATCGCGCCCAGACCGAACGGGATCGACAGTGCGCCGCAGGCGAACGGCCTGTTGCGCTTGGTGACATGCTTGCGGTCGAGCGCCAGATCGAAGAAATCGTTGAGGATATAGATCGCCGACGCCACCGCGCTGAATGAGACGAACGCCAGCAGGCATTGCCAGATCATGTTGGTGTTGAAATATTCGTGCGACAGCACCATCGGCACGGCGATCAGCGAGTTCTTGAGCCACTGATGCACGCGCAGCATCTTGATGATGGTCCGCAAGGTCGGCTTCGGCGCCGGCATGGTTTCGGCGCCATGCGCTGCTTGCCAGCGCGCCGCATGGCGGTCGGGCGCGACGACGATTGCATTGCGCGCGGCGTCGAAGACCTGGAGATCATGGCGGCTGTTACCGGCATAGTCGAAGCCGCCATCGCCATAGGCTGATATCAGCGAGGCGCGCTTCTTGCCGGATGTGAGGTTGTCTAGGCCGTCGGTCGCCAGCACCCGCTCGAAGATGCCGAGATGGGCTGATATGGCGTCGGCGAATTTGCGCGGCGTACCGGTCGCCAGCACGATCTTGCGGCCTTCGCCGTGCTCGGCGCGCAGCCGGTCGAGCAGCGGCGCGCGATAGGGCAGCGTCGCGGGGTCGATATCGATGCGCTGTGCGATCGCCTGCTTCAGCCGCGCCGGCCCGCCGGCGGCCCAGAACGGCACCAGAAAGATATAGAGCGGGTTCTTCTTGAGGAGGAGGAACAAGCCTTCCCACAACAGGTCGGTCGCGATCAGCGTGCCGTCGAGATCGACCGCAAGCGGTATTGCGTTCCTGTCCGACCGCGCATCCATGCCCGTCCTGCCCTGCCAGCGTATGATCCGGAAAACCGGAATCCCGTTGCGCGCCGCTTTTCGGCGTCTTGACGCTGGTATAGCGAGGGATGGCGTAGCGAACGTTAAAACGCCTGGTTGCAGGCGGCTGCCGCGGCGGTATTTCCGGCGTCATTGTTAAACAAGCGCTACCGGAAACGATAAAAGGCCGAGCAAATGCCCGGCCTTTCCAATCATGCCGCCTGGGTTACTTGATGCGGGCGACGCCGCCCGAGATTTCGACGGTTTCCGAGCCGGTCAGGGCTTCAAGGTCACCGTTCGGCAAGGTGACGAAGCAGCCGTTCTGGCAGAATTCGACGGTTTCACCACCGGCCAGCGCAAGGTCGGTCTTGCTGCCGCCTTCCGTCACGACCAGCGTGCGGGTCTCGGCGTCCTTGTTGACCGCGCTGGCGGCATGGGCCGAGCCGCTCACGGCGAGCAAGGCCACGGCAGTGACGAGAGACTTCCACATGTTGCAATATCGGTGTTCCCACCGCCTCTGTTGCATTTCGCAAGGCATTTTCGCCCTTTGCATGGGAGCTTATATGAGATGGAAGCTGAACCGCAACTGAATGCCGCATTCATGCCGCAATTGGTTTTGGCCTGTCCGCAAGCATACGCCCGACCCTGTTAAATTCGCTGGCCGGCACGATATGATGCCGAGGCGCAACGCGAAAAAGAGACCATGCACGACAACTGGCTTGAAACGATCGGCGTTGGCGTTGAGTCGCGAAGGATTGCCGCGGGGCTGACCCACTATGTACCCGCATCCATCAACCATCGGCTTGGAATCCACGTCGGAGCGCCGGTCAACGCGTCGTGCCATTGCGATGGAAAACATCACCGCCGGGTCCAGTCGGACGGCGACATCGATATTGTGCCCGCCGGGCTCGATGGCGACTGGAAGGATGACGCGGACTGCACCATCCTGCGGCTGTGGGTCAGTCCGGCGCTGGTTCGGCGCGCTGCCGAGGACCTCGATATCGACCCGGACAGGGTCGTCGTCAATCCGCAGTTCCAGCGCCGCGATGCGAGGATCGAACACATCGCCCATGCGCTGGCGACCGGTCTGAACCCGGACGTGCCATCCGACCGGCTGTATTTCGAAAGCCTGGCCAAGGCGCTGGCGGTCCAGATCATCCAGGGCGCTTCAAAGCCGGAAGCTCCAGCCAGACAAATGCTCTCTTTCGGCCAGAAGCGCAGGCTGACCGATTTCATCGAAGCCAATCTCGACCAGGATCTTTCGCTGGATGAGATGGCGCAAGTGGCAGCCATCAGCGTCTCGCATCTGAAAGTGCTGTTTCGCCGCACCTTCGGCATGCCTCCCCACCAATATGTCATCCGTCGCCGGGTCGAGCGGGCCAGGACCTTGCTGTATCAGGGGAAAATGCCGCTCAGCCAGATCGCGCTGGAAGCGGGCTTCGCGCATCAGAGCCACATGGCGCAAAGCATGAAGCGCATCCTCGGCGTCACGCCGGCCGCCCTGATCCGTATGCAGCGGTAAACTGCAGTCCGGCGCCGCGCTTTGGCTTTCGAAGCCAATCGTCCGTTCTTGCGCTCCAGCATCCAAATCTGAGCGACCCAAGCCCGCCCATTCGGCATTCCTGACGTCCTACTGGTCAGGATGAAGGACACGGGCATGTTTGTTGTGTTGGGCGCGGCAGGAAAGATCGGACGGGCCACGATTGGTGCGCTTCGCAGGCATCACGTTCCACTCAGAACCGTGGTGCGAAACCCGTCGCACGCCGAGGAGTTCCGTGCGCTCGGTTGCGAGGCGGAGATTGCCGATCTGCGCGATACGACGGCGTTGGCGCGGGCAACAAGGGGCGCCACCGCCGTTCAGGTCATCTGTCCAACCAGCGTCCGCGCCGATGATGCTTCGGCGGAGATGGAAGCCACCATTCGATCCGTTGTGAATGCACTCGATCAAGTCAGACCGCAAAGAATTCTGGCGATCTCGGACTATGGCGCCCAGCTTGCCGCCGGCACCGGCATCACGCTCACGTTCCATCATTTGGAAACGCAGTTGAGGACGATACCGGCAGCCCTGACGGTGCTGCGTTCCGCCGAGCACATGCAGAATTGGGACCGCTTGGTCGGCCGGGCAATCGAGACCGGCGTGCTGCCGAGCCTGCACCATCCCGTGACCAAATCCTTTCCGACAGTGTCGGCCGGCGATGTCGGGCTGATGGCGGCGGATCTCCTCCTTTCGGGCAGCGGCGATGCGCTGCACGTGGTCCACGCCGAAGGGCCAAATCGCTACAGCGCAGCCGATGTGGCGCGAACGCTTGGCGACATTGCCGGCCGCGCGATCGTCACTCGCGAACTGCCAAGGCAGGACTGGGTTCCCGCCCTCATCGGCGGTGGCATCGGCACGAGTTATGCCGGACTGGTCGCCGCGATGTTCGACGCCCACAATGCCGGCCGCATCGATGTCGAGCACGGTGTCGGCGAAGTCAGACGCGGCAAGACCGATCTTCGCCCGGCGCTGGAGGCGTTGGTCGCGAGAAGCTGACGGCAACCGGCCCTAGCTGGGATCGGGCTTGCGCGCCTTGCGTCCAGATTTGGCGAGTTTTTTCGCTTCGGCCGCGGCTTCCACCTTTGCCTGTTCCTGTTCGGCGAAGTCGGCCTCGATCTTGTCGTCGTCGGTTGGCCAGGCCTTGGGCTTGTTCACCTCGACGACAGCGCGCGGCGTCGACGGGATCTCGATATGCAGGTCGCTGAACTTCTCCAGCACGGCAAAACGAATGTCGTTCTGCACGACGCTGCCGTTCATGATATCGGCCAGGAACACGCGGATTTCGAACTCGAGCGCGGCCGCGCCGAAATTGGAAAACAGTACGAAGGGCTCGGGGTTCTTAAGCACCATCGCATGGCTGCGCGCGATTTCCAGCAGGATGGCATGCACCTGCTTGACGTCGCTGCCATAGGCGACGCCGACCTTGATCTCGACACGGCCGAGCTTGTTGCGGTGCGTCCAGTTGCCGACGGCGTTATTGATCAGGTTTGAATTGGGCAAGATCACCGACTGCCGTTGGAAAGTCTCGATCTCGGTGGCGCGCACGCTGATCTTCTTGACCGTGCCGCTGACGTCGCCGGCGACGATCCAGTCGCCGACCTTGAACGGCCGCTCGGCCAAAAGGATCAGGCCGGAGACGAAGTTGGAGACGACATTCTGCAGGCCGAAACCGATACCGAGGGAAAGCGCGCCGGCGACCAGAGCCAGGCTGGAGAGGTCGATACCCGCCGCCGATATGCCGACCAGCCCCGCCACGGCGACGCCGGCATAGCCGACCGCCAGCCGGATCGAATTGCGCACGCCCGTATCGACCTTGCCGCGCGCCATCACCGACCCGTCGAGCCAGCCCTGGAACCAGCGCGTCAGGAAATAGCCGATGATGAAGACGATGATGCCCGAAAGGATTCCGGTGACCGAAATCGTCACCGAGCCGATGGTGATCCCGGTCGCCAGCTTGTAGGCCCAGGCCTGGATGTCGCCGGGCTGGAAGCCCCACATCAAAAGGATCAGTGGCAGGAAGACCAGCACGATCATCAAATTGATGGCGACACTGACGACAAGGCCGAGCTGGTCGAGGGCGGCGTCTTCGTAGCTGGAGTTGGCCGACAGCCAGCGCCCGACAGTGGTGTTGGCGAACGCCCCCTCCTCGCCGATCGCCTGCGCCGACAGGAAGCCGATATAGGCGGTGATCAGCGCCGTACCGGTGACCACGACCTGCAGCGAGACGAACAGGGCAAGGCCGATATAGCCAAGCAGGGCGGCGGCTATGGTGAACAGGCCAAGCGCCAGCGCCAGATAGCGCAGCCAAGCCGGCCACGGCCGCCAGCTTCCGTCGCGTGCCTTGAACGGCCGCAGCATCGCCATCAGAATCAGGATGATGCCGACGACAATGGTGGCGACGAAACTGCGGGCGATGGTCAGCGACAGTGGCGAGCCCATCTTGTCGTTGATGATCGACAGGAAATTGTTGACGCCGATGACCACGGCCATGGCGGTTGTCAGCCGCACCAGCCAGCGCGCCGGGCCGGTTTGGACGGGAATGAGCCGCCAGTTCGGCAGCCGCGGCTCAAGCGCGGCATTGGTCAGCCGGTTGACGCAGAACACCACCGCAATGACGGCCGCCAGCGCATTCAGGAAGACGCCGATGTCGCCGCGCAACACATTGTAATAGTTGAAAAAGAACACCGTGGAGGCCAAGAACACGCCGACCGCCAGCGTCGGCAGCAAGGTCGACCAGAAGGCTACAGACAGGCGGCTGAGATAGGACGGATCCTCGACCGTCGGATCAGCTTCGAATATACGCCCGAACAGCCGCCTGCCGCCGACCAGCAGCACCAGCGCCAGCCCGAGCGCCACGAAGGTTGCCGCGAGGACGGCCTGGAACTTGAACTTGAAAGCGAAACTCAGCCAGGACGACACCGCCTTGTAAAAGTTGGCGTATTCGTCCCGCGCGTCGGAAAACACCTGTGGGCTCAGCGCCTCGGACAGTGCGTAGCGCTTGGTCAAAAAGTTGCGGAACTGCTCGCTGCGCATATTGCCGATCTTGTCGATCAGCCCGCTGATGCGGATCGACAGGTTCTGCGCGCTGGCGACGACCGCGTTGATCTCGGCCTTCTCCGACGCCAGCGCCTGGCGCTCGCCGGTCACGATGTCGGGCTCCTGCGGCTGGCCTGCGGCCGGCGGCGGGCCTAGCACCTCGATGCGATTGTTGATGTCTGTAAGCCGCGGACGAAACGCCACCGCGCTGGTCAGCGCCGCCCGCGACAGATCCTCCAGTTGCAGACGGATGTCCACGAGCGAGGCGTCGTCCTCACCGTCCTGCTGCATCTTCTTCTCGAGATCGTCCGTCTTGGCCGTCAGGCCCTGGATGACTTTCTGCTGATCGGTGATCAGGCCGATGGAGCCCTGGCCAAGCGCCTGCGCCATCGCCTCGAACGAAGGCGACGCCGAAATGACCAGCGCGAAAACCAAAAGGAGGCGAAGCAATCTCAAAAACATGACTATTGGCGACTCACGGGCGGCAACGGCATTTAAAAAGCCTGTCCTTGATAAAGACGGCCATATCGTCGGGCAAGCCGTCGCATCGCGGCGTCGGCCAGTCGAAAGGCCATGGCGCAATATTGGCTTTGCGGATGCGGCCTGCTCTATAGTCTGCCGCATCGCCCGAACCGGATGACAATGATGGCAGAGTACTCGGCCTTTTCGCTGCTCGCGAACGCGCTCAAGGGAAACAAGGACTGGAAGCCGGCCTGGCGCAAGCCGGACCCGAAGGCTTCCTATGACGTCATCATCATTGGTGGCGGCGGCCACGGGCTGGCGACCGCCTACTATCTGGCCAAGGAGCACGGCATCACCAATGTCGCCGTGCTGGAAAAGGGCTGGCTCGGCTCCGGCAATGTCGGCCGCAACACAACGGCCGTGCGCTCGAACTACCTGTTGCCCGCCAACACCCGCTTCTACGAACATTCGATGAAGCTATGGGAGGGCCTGTCGCACGAACTCAACTACAACGTCATGTTCTCGCAGCGCGGCTGCCTGAACCTGGCGCATACGCCGGCGCAGTTCGACGACTATGCCAGGCGCGGCAACGCCATGCGCCATCTCGGCGTCGACGCCGAACTGATGACGCCGGCGCAGATCAAGCGCCTGATCCCGGCGCTCGATATCTCCAGCGACGCACGCTTTCCCGTCGTCGGCGGCCTGATGCAACGGCGCGCCGGCACCGCCCGTCACGATGCGGTGGCCTGGGGTTATGCGCGCGGCGCCGACCGGCGCGGCGTCGACATCATCGAGAATTGCGAGGTCACCGGCTTCCTGCGCGATGGCGATCGCGTCACCGGCGTCACCACCTCGCGCGGCGACATCAGGGCCAAAAAGGTGGCGGTAGCCGTGGCCGGCAGCACCGGACGCGTCATGCGGTTGGCTGGCATCGAGACGATGCCGATCGAGAGCCATGTGCTGCAGGCCTTCGTGACGGAATCGCTAAAACCCTTCATCGACACGGTCGTGACCTTCGGCATGGGCCATTTCTATATGTCGCAGTCCGACAAGGGCGGCCTTGTCTATGGCGGCGATATCGACGGCTACAACAGCTATGCCCAGCGCGGCAACTTGCCCATCGTCGACGAGGTGATGAGCGAGATGCTGGCGCTGTTTCCGGGCCTTGCGCGTGTGCGCATGCTGCGTTCGTGGGGCGGTGTCTGCGACATGTCGATGGACGGTTCGCCGATCATCACCACCGGTCCCCTGCCCGGCATGTATCTCAACTGCGGCTGGTGCTATGGCGGCTTCAAGGCGACACCGGCCTCCGGCTGGACCTTTGCCTGGACCATCGCCAAGGATGAGCCGCACGATTTCAACGCGCCGTTCACCCTCGATCGCTTCCACCGCGGCGTCGTCATCGACGACAAGGGCCAGGGCGCGAACCCGCGGCTGCATTAGGAATATCCGATGTTGATCACCTGTCCCTATTGCGGCCCGCGCGACGTCATCGAATTCACCTATCAGGGTGACGGCAACCGCGAACGTCCCGACCCGGCCTCGCAGAATTTCGAGGCGTGGAACGCTTATGTCTATGACCGGCTGAACCCGGCCGGCGACCACAATGAGATCTGGCAGCATTCCGGCGGTTGCCGCGCTCATCTGCGCGTCGTGCGCAACACGCTGACGCATGAGATTTCGAGCGTCGCCTTCGCGCGCGGCGATCATGCCTCGGCCGCGCGCCGCAAGGCGGAGGACAAGGCATGAGCCCGCGCCGCACCGATACTGGCGGCCGCATCGACCGGCTGAAGACGATCCGCTTCACCTTCGACGGCGTTGCCTATACCGGCCATGCCGGCGACACGCTGGCCTCAGCGCTGCTGGCCAAGGGCGTCACGCTTTTCGGCCGCTCGTTCAAATACCACCGTCCGCGCGGCCTCCTGACCGCGGGCGTGGAGGAGCCCAATGCGCTGGTGACGGTGCTGAAGGGCGAGGTGCGCGAGCCTAACATTCCGGCGACCATGGTCGAGATCCATGACGGGCTGGTGGCGATCAGCCAGAACCGCTTCCCTTCCCTGGCCTGGGACATCCATGCCGTCAACCAGCTCGGCGGCAAGATCCTGTCGGCCGGCTTCTACTACAAGACTTTCATGGGGCCGGTGATCGGTCCGCTGAAAGGCACGCGTTTCTGGATGTTCTGCGAGCATTTCATTCGCCGCGCCGCTGGTCTGGGCAGCGCCGGATCGGCGAAGGATCCCGCCCGCTACGAACGCATGAACGCTTTTTGTGACGTGCTGGTGGTCGGCTCCGGCCCGGCCGGCCTGATGGCCGCCAAGGCCGCCGCCGATCAGGGCGCCCGCGTCATGCTGGCCGATCTCGAGCCGCGTTTTGGCGGCTCGACCAACTGGTCGGACGAAACCATCGATGGCGCGCCGGCCGCCGATTGGGCGCGCCGCACCGTCACCCAGCTTGAAGGCCGTGACAATGTCCGGCTTTTGCCGCGCACCACGGTGTGGGGCTATTACGACAACAACACGCTTGCCGCGCTCGAACGGGTCAGCGACCACAAGGAGCAGCCCGCCAAGGGCGAGCCGCGCCATCGCTATTGGGCGATCCGTGCCAGATCGGTGGTGCTGGCCACCGGCGCCTTCGAACGGCCGCTGGTCTTCCCCGGCAATGACAGGCCGGGCGTGATGCTGGCGCACGCGGCGGAGCGCTATGCCAACGAGTTCGGCGTGCTGCCGGGCGAGCGGATCGCGCTGTTCACCAACAATGACAGCGCCTATCGCGCGGCCGTCGCCCTGAAGAAGGCCGGTGCGGCGATCGTTGCCATCGCCGACGTCAGGTCCGAGCTTTCGCCAGAGATGCGCAAGCTGGCCACGGAAGCCGAGGCCGAGATCTTTGCGGGCCATGCCGTGGTCGCCACCGAGGGCGGCAAGGCGCTGTCCGGCGTCAAGGTTCAGCGTTTCGACATGGTCACCGGCGCGCTCACCGGCGATGAGCGAAGCATCCATGCCGACTGCCTGCTGATGTCCGGCGGCTGGTCGCCGACCATTCATCTGGCCAGCCAGGCCGGCGCCAAAGCGGAATGGGATGCCGCACGCCAGGCATTCCTGCCGCCGAAGCCGACGCAGCATGGGCCGACACAGCAGTGGATTGGCGCCGGCGCTTTCACCGGCAGTTTTTCCACCGCCGAGGCCATCGCCGAAGGCCGCGCCGCCGGCCTTGCAGCGGCCGGCGGAACGAGCACGCCGGCGGCATTGCCCACGGTCGAAGCCGTCCACGGAGATCCCGATCCGGCGCCTGTGTTCGAGATCAGGGCCAAGGGCAAGAGCTTTGTCGACTTCCAGCATGACGTGACGGCGGAGGATGTCCGGCTGGCGCACCGCGAAGGCTTCGTCTCGGTAGAGCATCTGAAGCGCTACACCACGCTCGGCATGGCCACCGACCAGGGCAAGAGCTCCAACGTTCCCGGCCTCGCCATCATGGCCGAGGCGCTGGGCAAGCCGATCCCCGAAGTCGGCACGACGCGCTTCCGGCCGCCCTTCGCGCCCGTTTCGATCGGCTCGCTGGCGGCGGAGCGCTTTGGCGACCTGAAGCCGGAGCGGCTGACGCCGATGCATGATTGGCACCTCGCCAATGGCGCGATCATGTATTCCGCCGGCCTCTGGTACCGGCCGATGATCTACGGGCTTTCAGGCGAAACGATCGAGCAGGCCTATGTGCGCGAAGCCAAGGCGACGCGTGAAAGTGCTGGCATCGTCGATGTCTCGACGCTGGGCAAGATCGCCGTGCAGGGCCCCGATGCCGCCGCGTTCCTCGACCGCGTCTACACCAACATGTTTTCGACGCTCGCCGTCGGCAAGGCGCGCTACGGGCTGATGCTGCGCGAGGACGGCTTCGCTTTCGACGACGGCACCACCTGGCGGCTCGGCGAACAGGATTTCCTTATGACCACCACGACGGCCAATGCCGGCAAGGTGAT
This sequence comes from Mesorhizobium sp. 131-3-5, assembly GCF_016756575.1. Lineage (NCBI taxonomy): Bacteria > Pseudomonadati > Pseudomonadota > Alphaproteobacteria > Hyphomicrobiales > Phyllobacteriaceae > Mesorhizobium > Mesorhizobium sp. 131-3-5. Next base: position 3,740,881 of record NZ_AP023254.1, on the reverse strand, counting down.
GCAGCATCTGGAATACTTCCTCGACGTGATCTGGCCGGACCTCAAGGTTCACGTCACTTCGGTGACCGACGAATGGGCGGGTGCGGCGATCGGCGGCCCGAAAGCCAGGCAGATCCTCGCCGCCTGCGTCACCGGCACCGCGGTCGACAATGCGACACTGCCCTTCATGGGCATCGTCCATGGCCAGATCGCAGGCGTGCCGGTGATGATTTGCCGGCTTTCCTTCTCCGGCGAAATGGCCTTCGAGGTCTATTCCGGCGCCGGCCATGGCACCCACGTCTGGGAAGCGCTGATCGAAGCCGGCAAGCCGTTCGGCCTGGTCACCTACGGGCTCGAGGCGCTGGGCACGATGCGCATCGAGAAGGGCCATGTCACTGGCGCGGAGATCGACGGCCGCACCACTGCGCGCGACCTGCATCTCGACTGGATGCTGTCGAAGAAGAAGCCCTTCATCGGCTCGGCGATGATGGACCGCGAAGGCCTGATCGCGTCCGATCGGTTGGAACTGGTCGGCCTGATCGCGCTCGACAACCGGCCGCTCAGTGGCGGCGCGCACATTGTTGAGGCGTTGGACGAGGCCAATCCGCACGGATCGATCGGACACATCACCGCCTGCTGCTATTCCCCGGCACTCGGCAAACATATCGCGCTGGCGCTGGTCCAGGGCGGCAAGGCACGACACGGCACGCGTGCCCATGTCTCCGATCCCTTGCGCAATAGGTTCGGACCGGTCGAGATCGTCTCCAACCATTTCTACGATCCGGAAGGGACCCGCATGCATGGTTGAGCGCCAATCCCCCCTCGAGCCGGAGTTTCATGTCGGCTCGCATGGCAATTTCGAGCATGGCGTCGAGATCCTGCTGACCGAGACGAGGCCGGGCTCGATCGTTCAGCTCGCCGCCTGGCCGGGCGAGGAGAAGAAACTGATCGCTGCCATCCGCAGCGTCACCGGGCTGGCGCTGCCGGACGGCGCCGGCGGGGGCTCGAGCGACGGCGTGAAATCGGTGTTCGGCTTCGCGCCGGGAAAATTCACCGTGGCCGACGAGGCGGAAGGGCTGGCCGCGGCTTTTGCCAAGGCGGTGACGCCTGCCATCGGCACGGTGACGGACCTGTCCCATGGTCGCACCGCCATCCGCATCGCGGGGCCGAAGGCCGAATGGGTGCTGGCGAAATTCTTCGCCATCGACTTCGCGCTGCCGGCCTTCCCGGTCGGCGCCGGGCGGTCGACCGCTCACCACGACGTCTTCGCCCAGATTCAGCGCACCGGCGCCGACCAGTTCGACATCTACGTCTTCCGCTCCTTTGCACGTTCGTTCTGGAAGGCGCTCTGCCATGCCAGCGAGGAAGTCGGCTACGAGGTGCAGTAGGCGGTGGCGGCATATGGCCGCTTCGCCCCTGCTTCTGGCCTCAATGCCCGCCGGTTCTGCCGCTAGAGAATCGCGCCGCGGGCGGCCATGGTGGAAAAACTGGCCGCCAGATCGGCCCAAGGGATAGAAATCCCGTTTCAGGCTCGGCACATTCGTTTGGTTCGAACATCCCCATGACCGCAGAACTATCCGCCGGCGCCACGGATCGCGCCGATGTGTCGGCCAGAGCCTTGCTCCTGCTGCCGCTAACGGTCGCCTGCGGCGTGTTCATGACCAGCCTCGACCAGAATGTCGTGGTGACGGCGCTGCCCGGCATCGGCGAAAGCCTCGCCCGCCCGCCGAGCCAGCTCGGCCTGTTGATCACCGTCTATGTCGCCAGCCTGATCATCTCGATGCCGCTCGGCGGCTGGGCCGCCGACCGCTTTGGCCTGCGCAACGTCTACTGCTTTGCCTTGCTGGTGTTCGCCACCTCGTCGGCGCTCTGCGGCCTGTCTGATAACATCTGGACACTGGTCGGCGCCCGCGCGCTGCAGGGATTTGGCGGGGCACTGATGGGCACGCTCGGCCAGGTCGTCATCCTGTCGAGCTTCCCGCGCAACCGGACGCTGAAAATCAACATGTATATCTCGGTGGCAAGCCAGACCGGGCCGCTCGTCGGGCCGCTCGTCGGCGGCGCTCTGACCACCTACATTTCCTGGCGCTGGATTTTCTTCATTAACGTGCCGTTCGCGCTGGCGGCGGCAGTCCTTGCCGCCTCGCTGTTCCCGACCATGACCAAGCCCGTTCGCACGCGGTTCGATTTTCCAGGCTTCCTGCTGGTCGGCAGCGGCATGATCCTGCTGGTGTTCGGCATGGATTCGCTTGCCGCCAAAGACGCCGGCGGCGGGATGATTGCCGGCGAACTGGCGCTGGCGGTCATCATCCTGTCGATTGCCTCGCTCTACTGCCTGCGCGTACCCAATCCCCTGCTCGATCTCAAGCTCCTGCGCATCCGCACCTTCCGCATCTCGTTCCTCACCGGCGGCGGGCTGGACACGATCGGGCTGAGCTCCGTCGCCTTCCTGCTGCCGCTGCTGTTCCAGCTCGGTTTCGGCATGAGCGCGGTGCAGGCGGGATCGCTGACCTTCGTTGCCGCGCTCGGCTCGGTGATCATGCGTTTCTTCATGCCGCGCGTCCTCAACCGGTTCGGCTTCCGCCGCGTCCTGGTCTTCAACACGCCTGTTGTTGCCGCCATGGTCGCCGGCTTCGCCTTGATGCAGGCGACCACGCCGGTGTGGATCGTGCTTGGCTATATCTTTGCTTTCGGCGTCTTTCGGTCTGTTCAATGGGCCTCGACCGGCAACCTCGCCTATTCCGACATCGCCCCAGACCAGCTCGCTCGCTTCAGCGCGCTCTACTACATCCTCTGGCAGCTGGCGGTGGCGGTCAGCGTCGGCCTGGCGGCGGCCATGCTGTCGTTCCTGGCCGGCGGCGGGCCTGCCGTGACCAATGATTTCCGGATCCTGTTCGCGATCGAGGGCCTCATCACGCTCTGCGCGCTGCTTGCCTACCTCAAGCTGACGCCCCAGGACGGCGCCCATGTCAGCGGCCATGGCATGCAGATGAATACCGAATAGCTGAAGTCAGCAGCCGCTCTATTCGCTGAACGTCACCCACTCTTCCAGCGGCACGCGGTCGGTGCGGAAGGCGTTTTCCGGCTTGGAGGTGTCCTCATAGCCGAGCGCCATGCCGCAGACGACGATCTCCTCGTCGGGAATGTTGAGCACCGGCCGGATCTGCCGGTGGTAGGGCGCGAAGGCCGCCTGCGGACATGTGTGCAGGCCCCTGCCCCGCGCCGCGACCATGATGTTCTGCAGGAACATGCCGTAGTCGATCCACGAGCCCTGGTTGAGGCGGCGATCGATGGTAAAGATCATGCCGACGGGCGCATCGAAGAAGACGAAGTTGCGGTCGTGCTGGGCACGCATCTTGTCGACCTCGCGGCGGCCGATGCCGAGCGCGCCGTAGAGGCCGAAACCGTTGGCGCGTCGCCGCGTCAGATAAGGTTCGAAGAACTGGGTGGGATAGTAGCGATATTCGTCCCAGTCGGCCTTTTCGGCGCGGATACCGGAATTCAGAATGGCATCCGAGATCTGCTGCTTGGTCTCGCCCTTGGTGACGTAGACCCGCCATGGCTGCATGTTGGTGCCGGACGGCGCGCGTGCCGCAACCGCCAGAATGTCGCGAACGGTGTTGTCGTCTATCATGTCGGGCAAAAACGCGCGCACCGAACGGCGCGACACGATCGCCTCGTCGACGATCTCGGCCTCATCCGCGATTCGAGCCTTCTTTTCCAACATGGGCCGTCCCTTAGCCATTGCGTCGATCGGACGTCCCCACTCGCCGCTCGCGGCGGAGCCTTTGCATGAACCGTCAAAATCCTGCAAGCAAATCTTGAGCATTGGTGAAAATCTACTTGATTTTTTCATGAGCTTGATTTCTCATGAAATTCGGATTGGAATTTTCATGAAGTGAGCGTTTTGGCGTCTCCTACCGCGCGAACATTGCAGGGACCTGACGAACGCGTGCTGGCCAGCGATATCCGCGCGCTACGCCGGGCGCGCGGGCTGACGCTCGCTGAAATAGCGCTGAAACTCGACCGTTCGGTCGGCTGGGTCAGCCAGGTCGAACGCGGCCTGTCGACGCCGTCGCTCAGCGATCTCAGGGCGTTTGCCGAATTGTTCGGCGTGCCGATCAGCCTGTTCTTCAGCCATGACGTGCCGGTCGAAAGCGAGCGCGGCGTGGTGGTGCGGGCCGGCAGGCGCCGCACCCTTGGCACCAGCGAATCCGGTCTGGTGGAAGAACTCCTGTCACCCGATCTCGGTGGTAGTTTCGAGATGGTGCGCTCGATCTTCGCGCCGGGCGCGCAGATGAAGACCGAGCAGCTGCGGCCGACCGAGGAAGCCGGCTATCTCGCCTCGGGTGTTTTCGAGATCGAGATTGCGGGCGTCTGGCACCGGCTCGGCGAAGGCGATTCCTTCCGCTTCGAAGGCAAGCCCTATCGCTGGCGCAATCCAGGCACCGAGCCGGCGGTTGTCATCTGGGTGGTTTCGCCGCCGGTTTATTGAAATAAGATTTGGGAGAAGAACATGGCGGGTTTGCCGAGCACGGCGCGCGTGGTGATCATCGGAGGTGGCGTCGTCGGCACCTCCTCGCTGTATCATCTCGCCAAGGCAGGCTGGACCGATTGCGTGCTCCTGGAGAAGAACGAGCTGACATCGGGCTCGACCTGGCATGCCGCCGGCAATGTGCCGACCTTCTCCTCGTCCTGGTCGCTGATGAACATGCAGCGCTATTCCACCGAGCTTTACCGCGGCCTCGCCGACGCGGTCGACTATCCCATGAATTACCACGTCACCGGCTCGCTGCGCCTTGCCCATACAAAAGAGCGCATGCAGGAATTCCAGCGCGCCAAGGGCATGGGCCGCTATCAGGGCATGGACATCGACGTGGTCGGCGTCGACGAGATCAAGCGCCGTTATCCCTTCATCGAGACGCATGATTTGAAGGGCGCGCTCTATGACCCGAGCGACGGCGACATCGACCCGGCGCAATTGACCCAGGCGCTGGCCAAGGGCGCGCGTGACCTGGGTGCGAAAATCATCCGCTTCTGCCCCGTCACCGGCGTGCGCTGCGAGAAGGACGAATGGGTGGTCACCACGCCGCAAGGCGAGATCCGCTGCGAAATCGTCGTCAATGCCGCCGGTTACCGTGCCGCCGAGGTCGGCCGGATGTTCGGCCGCGAGGTGCCGATGATGGTGATGAGCCACCAATACATCCTCTTCGAGGAAATCCCCGAACTCGCCGCATGGTCGAAGGAACAAGGCAAGAAACTGCCGCTGCTGCGCGATGTCGATACGTCCTATTACCTTCGTCAGGAAAAGGCCGGCATGAATCTCGGCCCCTATGAGCGCAACTGCCGCGCGCATTGGGCCACCCCTGGCGATCCGATGCCGGACGATTTTTCCTTCCAGCTCTTCCCCGACGATCTCGACCGGCTGGAACATTATTTGGCAGACGCCGTCGCCCGCGTGCCGATCCTGGGCACGGCCGGCCTTTCCAAGGTCATCAACGGCCCCATCCCCTATGCGCCGGACGGCAACCCGCTGATCGGCCCGATGCCCGGCGTGCCCAACGCCTTCGAGGCCTGCGTCTTCACCTTCGGCATTGCGCAAGGCGGCGGCGCCGGCAAAGTGCTGGCTGAATGGGTCACGCAGGGCCAGACGGAAAGGGACATGTGGTCCTGCGATCCGCGCCGCTTTACGTCCTTTGCCTCGGCGCCAGACTATTGCGTCGCCAAGGGCATGGAAATCTACGGCAATGAATACGCCATCCAGTTCCCGCGCCATGCCTGGCCGGAAGGTCGCGACCGTAAACTGTCACCGATCCACGACCGCACAAAGGCGCTCGGCGGCCGCTTCGACGCCTATAATGGCTGGGAACGCGCCACCTGGTATGCGCAACCCGGCGACGACATCTCGGAGGAAGCAACACTGACCTTCCGCCGCGACGGACCCTGGCAGCATCGCGTGCGCGAAGAATGCCTGGCCGTGCGTGACGCCGCCGGCATACTCGACCTGCCGGGTTTCTCGCGCTTCAACCTCGAAGGCCCCGGCGCCGCCGAATGGCTAAGCCTGCAGGTCACCGGACTGGTGCCGAAGCCCGGCCGCATCGGCCTGGTCTATTTCGCCGACGACAAGGGCCGCATCGTCACCGAAATGTCGGTCGTGCGCCACGGCGAGGACCAGATGACGCTGATCACCGCGGCGGTCGCGCAATGGCATGATTTCGAATGGCTGAAGTCTCGCATGCCCGGGGATGCGGCCTTCACGCTAACCGACCGCACCGAGGACTATTCCACCCAGATCCTGGCCGGCCCCAACTCACGGAAAATCCTCGCCGATGTCTGCGACGCCGACCTCGCCCTACCGTGGCTGACGCATCAGGAAACCAGGATAGCCGGCCGCTGGGCCAAGCTGGTGCGCGTCTCCTTCGCCGGCGAACTCGGCTGGGAAATCCACACCAAGGTCGGGGACACCGCCGCCATCTTCGACGCCATCTGGGCGGCCGGGCAAAAGCATGGACTGAAGCCGTTCGGCATGTACGCGCTGGATTCGCTCAGGCTGGAGAAGGGCTACCGCGCCTGGAAGGGCGATCTGTCGACCGACTATTCCATCCTGCAGGGCGGGCTCGAGCGCTTCGTCAAATGGGAGAAGCCCGATTTCCGCGGCAAGGCAGCGCTTCAGAACGAAAAGCAGCAAGGCGTGAAGAAGCGCTTCGTCACGCTGGTCGTCGAAAACCCCGGCGATTGCGACGCGCCCTACATGTCGACGCTGTGGCATGGCGGCCAAATCGTTGGCGAGACCACGTCAGGCGGCTGGGGCCATCGCATCGACAAATCGATCGCGCTCGGCATGCTGCGCGTGGATTTGACCGAGCCAGGCACCTCCGTCGAGGTCGAAATCTTCGGCGACCGTTTCCAGGCGGTCGTGCAGAAGGACGAGCCGCTCTGGGATCCCAGGAACGAGAGGCTGCGCGCATGAAGAATGTCATCCTCACCGATGGTGGCATGGGCCAGGAACTGGTCCGGCGCAGCAAATCCGAGCCGACGCCGTTGTGGTCGGCCAGGGTCCTGATCGACGAACCCGATCTGGTGCGCGACCTGCATGCCGAATTCATCCGCGCCGGCGCCCGCGTGATCACCATCAATACCTATTCGGCGACACCTGAGCGCCTGGCGCGCGAGGGTGCCGAGGACCTGTTCAAGCCGTTGCAGAAGCGCGGCATCGAATTGGCCCGGCAAGCGTGTGACGCAGCCGGCGACGCAGCGATCGCCGGCTGCCTGTCGCCGCTTTTCGGCAGCTACGCCCCTGCGCTGACCATCTCTTACCAGGAGACGCTCGACATCTACCGCCGCATCGTTGCCGAGCAGGCGGATGGCATCGATCTCTTCCTCTGCGAAACCATGGCCTCTGCCGATGAGGCGCGCGCGGCCGTCACCGCGGCATCGGAAAGCGGCAAGCCGGTCTGGGTGTCGTGGACGCTCGCCGATCACGGCGCGCCGCGGCTGCGCAGCGGTGAAACAATAGCCGCCGCGGCAAGCGCGCTCGATGGCCTGCCGATAGCGGCGCGACTGCTCAACTGCTGCCGGCCGGAAGCGATCGCCGCCGCCTTGCCTGAACTGATCGACCTCGGCGGCCCGGTCGGCGCCTATGCCAATGGCTTCACCTCCACGGAAGCGCTCAAGCACGGCGGTACCGTCGATGTGCTGCACGCCCGCCACGACCTCGGCCCGGACGCCTATGCCGAGCAAGCGATCGGCTGGGTGGAGGCAGGTGCTGACATCGTCGGCGGCTGCTGCGAAGTCGGACCGCCGCACATTGCCGCGCTGCGCGATCGGCTGCAGCAGGACGGTTACGAAATTTCGGGGGTTTTGCATGCCTAGACCATCGTCTCGCATCTCCGGCATCGTGCCTTCGGGCAAGGATGGCTGGGAGGTTCATTTCGCCGCCTGGACCCGCAAGGAAGCCGGCGAGGACATCATCATGCTGTCGGTCGGCGATCACGACTTCGACACGCCCTCGCAAACGATCGAGGCCTGCGTAACCGCGGTTCGCGGCAGCAATCACCATTACACGCCGCTTCCCGGCCTGCCGCGCCTGCGCCAGGCAATGGCGGCCGCCTCCAGCGCCTGCACCGGCGTCGAGACGACGCCCGATCAAGTCATCGCCACGCCGGGTGGCCAGGCGGCCCTTTATGCGGCCGTGCAGGCCGTTCTCGACCAGGGCGATCATGCCATCGTCGTGGCGCCGTACTATGCCACCTATCCCAACACATTCAGCGCCGCCGGCGCGAGTTTCACCGTCGTCGAGACGCCGGCCGAGGACGGTTTTCAGCCCCGCGCGGACATGATCCGCGCGGCACTCAAGCCCAACACGCGCGCCATCCTGATCAACACGCCGAACAACCCGACAGGTGCGGTCTATTCGCGCGAGCGGCTGGAACAGCTGGCCGAAATCTGCCGCGAGCATGATCTCTGGCTGCTGTCGGACGAGGTCTACTGGACGCTGGGCGGCGGCGAGCATGCCTCGCCACGCTCGCTACCCGGCATGGCCGAGCGCACGCTGGTCATCAATTCCATATCCAAGAGCCATGGCATGACCGGCTGGCGCATGGGCTGGCTGACCGGTCCGCAGGATATGATTACGCTGCTCATCAACCTCAATCTGGTGACGACATACGGCCTGCCGGCCTTCATCTCGATCGCCTGCGCCGAGGCACTCGAGAACCGTTACGGCGTCAAGGAGATCGCCGAGCGCTACGCGGCGCGCCGCACCGTCCTGCTGGATGCCGTGCGCGGCATGAACAATGTCAGCGTGCGCGGTTCCGAAGGCGGCATGTATGTCATGCTCGACATATCCGATGTCGAACCGGATGACGAAAAATTCGCCTGGGCCCTCCTCGACCAGGAGAAGGTCGGCGTGATGCCCGGCTCCAGCTTCGGCGAAGCCGCCGCCGGCCACATCCGCATCAGCCTCTGCCAGCCCGAGCCCGTACTGCAGGAGGCGGCCGCTCGGCTGCGCCGTTTTGCTTCCAGCTATCGCCGCGAGGCCGCATGACCAAGAGCATCCCCACCAAGGCCATTCCTACCAAAGCGAGGGCGGTGATCATCGGCGGTGGCGTTTCCGGCTGTTCGGTCGCCTATCACCTGGCCAAGCTCGGCTGGACCGACATCGTGCTTCTGGAGCGCAAGCAGCTGACCTCGGGCACGACCTGGCATGCCGCCGGCCTGATCGGCCAGTTGCGCGGCTCGCAGAACATGACGCGGCTGGCGAAATATTCGGCCGACCTCTACGTCAAGCTGGAAGCCGAGACCGAGGTCGGCACCGGCATGCGCCAGGTCGGCTCGATCACGGTCGCGCTGACCGAGGAGCGCAAGCACGAGATCTACCGGCAGGCATCGCTGGCGCGTGCCTTCGATGTCGACGTGCGCGAGATTTCGCCGAATGAAGTCAAAGAGATGTATCCACATCTCAACGTCTCCGACGTCGTCGGCGCCGTGCATCTGCCGCTCGACGGCCAGTGCGACCCCGCCAACATCGCCATGGCTCTAGCCAAGGGCGCGCGCCAGCGGGGTGCTGCCATCGTCGAGAATGTGAAGGTCACCAAAGTCCATACCAGGAACGGCCGCGTCACCGGCGTGTCCTGGGCGCAGGGCAACGAAAAGGGCATGATCGAGGCCGACATTGTCGTCAACTGCGCCGGCATGTGGGCCCGCGAACTCGGCGCCCAGAACGGCGTCACCATTCCGCTGCACGCCTGCGAGCATTTCTACCTCGTCACCGAGCCTATCCCCGGCCTCTCCCGCTTGCCGGTGCTGCGCGTTCCCGACGAATGCGCCTACTACAAGGAAGACGCCGGCAAAATGATGCTCGGCGCCTTCGAGCCGGTGGCCAAGCCATGGGGCATGGACGGCATCCGCGAGGATTTCTGCTTCGACCAATTGCCGGAGGATATGGACCATTTCGAACCGATCCTCGAAATGGGCGTCAACCGCATGCCGATGCTGGCCACCGCCGGCATCCACACCTTCTTCAACGGCCCCGAGAGTTTTACCCCGGACGACCGCTACTATCTCGGTGAGGCGCCGGAACTGTCCGGCTACTGGATGGCGACCGGCTACAATTCGATCGGCATCGTCTCCTCCGGCGGCGCCGGCATGGCACTGGCGCAGTGGATCAACGATGGCGAAGCGCCGTTCGACCTCTGGGAAGTCGACATCCGCCGTGCCCAGCCATTCCAGAAGAACCGCCGCTACCTCAAGCAGCGCGTCTCCGAAACGCTCGGCCTGCTCTATGCAGACCATTTCCCCTATCGGCAGATGGCGACGTCGCGCGGTGTGCGCCGCTCACCCCTGCATGAGCACCTGAAGGCGCGCGGCGCCGTGTTCGGCGAGGTCGCCGGCTGGGAGCGCGCCAACTGGTTCGCCCGCGACGGCCAGGAGCGCGAATACCGCTATTCCTGGAAGCGGCAGAACTGGTTCGACAACCAGCGCGAGGAACATCTGGCGGTCCGCAACAAGGTCGGCCTGTTCGACATGACTTCGTTCGGCAAGATCCGCGTCGAGGGCCGCGATGCCTGTGCCTTCCTGCAAAGGCTGTGCGCCAACGACATGGACGTGGCACCGGGCAAGATCGTCTATACCCAGATGCTCAACCAGCGCGGCGGCATCGAGAGCGATCTCACCGTCTCGCGCCTGTCGGACACCGCCTACTTCCTCGTCGTCCCAGGCGCCACGCTGCAGCGCGATCTGGCCTGGCTGCGCCGGCATGTCGGCGAGGAGTTCGTCGTCATCACCGATGTCACGGCGGCGGAAAGCGTGCTCTGCCTGATGGGTCCGGATGCGCGAAAGCTGATCCAGAAAGTCAGCCCCAACGACTTCTCCAACGAGAACAACCCGTTCGGCACGTTCCAGGAGATCGAGATCGGCATGGGCCTCGCCCGCGCCCACCGCGTCACCTATGTCGGCGAACTCGGCTGGGAGCTCTATGTCTCGACCGATCAGGCTGCCCATGTCTTCGAAGCGATCGACGAGGCCGGCACCGATGTCGGTCTGAAACTCTGCGGCCTGCACACTCTGGATTCCTGCCGCATCGAAAAGGCTTTTCGGCATTTCGGCCACGACATCACTGACGAGGACAATGTGTTGGAAGCCGGCCTCGGCTTCGCTGTGAAGACCGCCAAGGGCGACTTCATCGGCCGCGATGCCGTGATGAAGAAGAAGGAAGCCGGATTGAACCGCCGGCTGATCCAATTCTGGCTGAAAGACCCACAACCCCTGCTCTTCCACAATGAAGCCATCCTGCGCGACGGCAAGATCGTCGGCCCGATCACCTCGGGCAATTACGGCCATCACCTCGGCGGCGCCATTGGGCTCGGCTATGTGCCGTGCCAGGGCGAGAGCGAGGCCGATGTGCTGGCCTCATCCTACGAGATCGAGATCGCCGGCGAGCGTTTTGCGGCGGAAGCCTCGCTGAAGCCGATGTATGACCCGAAGGCGGAACGGACGAAGATGTAGCGCCCTCTTCCTTCTCCCCGTTTCACGGGGAGAAGGTGGCCCGATAGGGTCGGATGAGGGCCGCGCCAGCGCCCCAGAATAAGGCAAACGTCCGCGCCGCCCCTCATCTGCCTGCCGGCATCTTCTCCCCGTTAAACGGGAAGAAGGACGCCTAATTCCTCAAAACCTTTCCAGCTTCATCCGCACCTTCGCCAGAAACGCTGCCCGCGTCTTTGGCGTCGAGGCGTCCATCAGATAATGCGCCAGGAAGAACGTCCTGCAGCGTCTCGCGCACAGCGCCCGCATGCCGCGCAACAAGGTCTTGCGTCCGGGCTGGCCGACGACGACGCTCCACCAGGTCGGCGCGCCGCAGGTGGTGATGACGCCGACCTTGGTGACATGCGTCATCAGCGATTTGATCCGCCCTTTGCCCACCGGCAGTTTGAAGGCGACGTCCGTCGCCCACACCCGGTCGAGCCAGCCCTTCAGCATTGCCGGCAGCCCGTACCACCACGTCGGATAGACGAACAGGATTGCTTCGGCCCAACCGAGCAGTTCGAAATGCGGTTTCAGCGCGGGATCCTGCGGCGCCTGATTGTTGTAAGAGCGCCGCTCGTCGCAGCCCATCACCGGGTCGAATTTCTCGGCATAGAGGTCGAGCAGCCGCACCTCCCAACCCTTGGCCTTGAGCACATCCAGAGCGGTGTCGCGGATCGCGGCGCAAAAGCTTTCCGGCACCGGATGGCAATAGACCACGAGGACCCGCATCAGAATGCATCCATGCTCGCCGCAACCTTCGTCATGAAGGATTTTCGCGTTTGGTCAGTCGACAGGTTCATCGCGTAGTGCGCGAGGTAGGTCACCGGCGCGCCGGGCTTTACGGTGGCGCGCAGCATGCGCTTGATCAGCCTGCGTGGCGGATCGCCCATCACAATGGCACGGAACCGGCTACCGCCATAGGTGGTGACGGCCGCGACCTTACGGATGTTGTGCAGCGACGGCTGCACGTTGCCGTCGACCAGCCTGAACGACACGCCGGGCAGGAAGACGCGGTCGAAAAAACCCTTGAGGATCGCCGGAAAGCCGTAGTTCCAGACCGGATAGGAAAGCACCAGCGCCTCGGCACGCAGCAGTCGCTCGACATAAGGCGCCGCCGGGTCCGCGGCGCCCCGCTGGTTGTGATAATCCAGCCTCTCCTGGCGCATCAGCCGCGGGTCGAAATCCTCGGCGTAGAGGTCGCAATCATCGACATCATGGCCCGCCGCCGTCAGCCGCTCGACGATCAACCGGTGCAGGCCGGCATTGAAGCTGGTCTCGACCGGGTGAGCGTAGAGGACAAGGATGTTCACGGGAGGACATCCCGCAGGTCAGCGCCAAGCCACGCGTTCGTCATTGCATCACCCCGCCCTCTGCAGCCCCTTGAACAAGAAAGTGCGGCCCGAGCGATAATCATAGTCCGGATTTTCCCAGGCGATCATCTTGCCGGGATTGAGCAGACCTTGCGGGTCGGTCTCGCGCTTGAAGGCGAGTTGCACGGCATCCGTCTGCTTCATGCCACCCTCCTCCAGCGTGTAGCGATGCGGGTTGAAGATCGGGCAGCCATTTTTCTCATGCAGGCGAACGATCTCGTCGAGCCGCGCCTCGGTGGTGAATTTTACCAGCGGCAGGCCGAAACAGGTGATATTGCCGTCCAGCCGCACGAACTCGAGATGCGAAAACACTTCGCCGGGAAACATCGCGTCCATTTTCTCGACCAGCGCCAGCTGATTGGGAAACGGATAGAGCGACTGCAGATAGGTGATGTCGGGATCGACGCGCAGTCCCCTCAGCGTGGTGTGGTTCCAGGCCAGCTCATAGGCCGGCGGCAGACCCTTTTTCTCTTCGGGCGTCGCGGTCGCGGCGTTGAAGACCACCTCGCCGCCAGCGCGCCGGGTGAAGGCGAGGAACGCATCCAGCCCATGCTGCGCCACCATGACGACGCAAATGCTCTGGCCCTCCCTGAAAAACTTCTGGTGGCGCTTGAAATAAAGCTGCGGCACGGGCGCCGCGATCGGCGTGATCAGCTTGGTCAGGATGCCGTCCTGGCAGGCCAGCGCATTGCCGTAGCGCGCCGCGTCCATGAAGGCATCGAAGCCGACAATGACATCGATCCACTCATAGGCCGCCGTCAGCGGCATCTCGACTTCCGTGATGATGCCGTTGGTGCCGTAAGCGTGGGTCACCTTGTGCAGATCCTCGCCGGTGAGTTCGAGCGCCTTCGGCTCGGCCTCCATCGTCACCACGCGCAGGCGCAGCACATTGCCGAAATCGCGCAACCCGCCGAAATTGATCGAGCCGACGCCGCCAGAGCCGCCGGCGATGAAGCCGCCGATCGAGGCGGTGTTGTAGGTCGAGGGCGAGAGCCTGAGCTCCTGCCCGGAATGCGCGCGTGTAGCCTTGTCGATATCGGCCAGAATAGCACCAGGCCCCGTCACCACGCGCCCCGGCGCGATCGACTTGATCTCGTTCATCTCGGCAAGATTGAGCACCACGCCGCCCGACAATGGCATCGCCTGGCCGTAATTGCCGGTGCCGCTGCCGCGCGGCGTCACCGGCACGCCATGCCGGTGACAGGCGGCGAGCACGCGGATCAGCTCGGCCTCGGTCTTCGGCGTCACGATCAGGTCGCCGGTGACATGGTCGAGCTGCTGTTTCAGCACCGGGCTGTACCAGTAGAAATCGCGGCTCTTCTGCTGGACGATGGCCGGATTGTCGTCGAGTTTCAGCCCGTCGAGATCGCGTTTGAGCGCCGAAACGTCCATCATTCCACCATCAGTTCATCGAGTTCGGCATAGTCGGGCAATTGCCGCTCGATCGCGCGGCCGCCGCGCACGACGATGCGATCCGATTCGGGCCGCGACAGCAATTCCGTCCAGCTTCGACCTTTGAACAGGATGAAATCGGCATCGCCGCCGGCCGCAAGCGTGCCAAAACCATCGAGCCGCATCACCTTGGCCGGCGTGGCAGTGACCGCTTGCGGCCAGTCGGCGACCGGATGATCGAAATGCAGGATGCGCGTGGCCATGCGGTAGACCTCCAGCATGTCGAGATCGCCATAGGCGTAGAAGGGATCACGCGTGTTGTCGGAAGCGACGGCGACAGGAATGCCCCTCGCCTTCATCTCGTGCAGCAGCGTCACGCCACGCCAACGCGGCGTGGTCTGGTCCCCGCGCCGATCCTGCAGATAGAGATTGCACATCGGCAGCGACACCACCGCCAGTCCGGCCTTTGCCACCTTGTCCAGCGTGTCCAGCACCTCGAGGTCGGGCTGCCGCGCCAGCGAGCAGCAATGGCCGACGAGGATCTTGCCTTCGAAACCATTCCATAGTGCTGCCTCGGCGATCTTCTTCAGCGAGATCGCCGCAATGTCGTCGGTCTCATCGGCATGGAAATCGAGATCGAGTCCATGCTTGATCGCTTGCGCGAAGACATGATCGAGCAGTTCTTCCAGGTCCGGCACCATATAGGTGACGACGCCGAGCACGCCCTTGGCGGCGGCCACCCGTTTCGCCAGCCTGTCGAACCACTTCTTGTCGCGCACGCCCTCGATGCCGAGCAGGCACGCGCCCTGCAATTCGATGCGGCCGCGCCAGGCCTCGCGCATCGTCTCGAACACCGGCCAGGAGATTTCCTCCTGCGGCGCGACGCTGTCGAGATGGGTTCGCAGCGCTTTGGTGCCATGCGCATAGGCCGAGCGCAGCGAGAAATCCATGCGCTTGGCCAAATCCTCGGCACTCCAACGCGCGACGCGGTCGGCGCCCGCGGCATTGAGCGCACCCATGAAAGTGCCATCGGGATTGGGCTTTCGCGGCCAGATATGGCCCTTGTCGATATGGGTGTGGCAGTCGACGAAGCACGGCAGCACGATACGACCGGCAAGATCGATAGCCTCCGTCGGTGCCTTCGATTTGCCATGCGCCGCAATGCTGGAGATCTTGCCGTCGGCAATAGCAATGTCGACCAGCGTGAAACCGTCATTGTCGTAAGTCGCGGCAAGACCCGACGTCAGTGACCGGTGAACCCGGGCATTGGCAAGCCGGTATGAAGCTGAGTCCGGAATCAAGGCACTACCGCTCCTGCTTCAGCGCGCTTTCGTGCCAGCGCCTGAGAATAAGATGCGAAATCAGTGACAGCACGAGGAAGATGAGAATGCCGGTCAGCGAGATCAGGAACAGCGCCGCGAACAGTCTTGGCGCGTTCAGCCGGTAGCCGGCCTCGATGATGCGCGAGGCGAGCCCTGACGACTGGCCGGTGGCCCCGGCGACGAACTCGGCCACCACGGCGCCGATCAGCGACAGGCCGCCGGCGATCTTCAACCCGCCGAGGAAATACGGCATCGCCGCCGGCAGCCTGAGATAGCGCAGCTGCTGCCAGCGCGTCGCGCCATTGAGCTTGAACAGGTCGCGCAGATTGCGATCGACAGAATTCAGGCCGAGCGTGGTGTTGGACAGGATAGGAAAGAAGGCGACGATCCAGGCGCAGAGCAGAAGCTTGGTCGTCTGGTTGTTCACATAGATGTTGATCAGCGGAAAGATCGCCACGATCGGCGTCACTTGCAGCACGATGGCGAACGGGAAGAACGACATCTCCACCCATTTCGATTGCGCGAACAGCACCGACAGGCCGACGCCGCCGATGACCGCCAAGGCCAGGCTGAGAAAGGTGATGCGCAAGGTGACCAGCAGCGAGGAGAACAGCAGGCCGGCATCGTTGTAGAGCGTCTGCAGCACCACGCCGGGGCGCGGCAGGATATATTGCGGGATCTCGTTCCACACGCAGATGCGGTCCCACAGCCAGATCGCCAGGATCATTATCGCCAGCGGCAGCAGCCAGCGGCCGACCCGCTCGAGCCGCTCCTGGCGCACACGGCGCGCTTCCTCGGGGTCGAGTTTCAACGTGCCGTCAATGACCGTCATGATGCGGGCCCGCTGTTGAATTGATGGCATTGACCAGCACGTCGGAGGCCTGACGGCAAAGGGCTGCATAGTCCGGCGAGGTGCGAAACGCCTCGTCGCGCGGATAGGCCGCCTCGATGGCGAGTTCGTCGAACACCCGGCCCGGCCGCGCCGCCATGACGACGACCCGGTTGGACAAAAACACGCTTTCGAAAACGCTGTGGGTGACGAAGACGACGGTGAATCGTTCGTCCTGCCACAGCTCCAGAAGGTCGTTGTTGAGCTTGAAACGGGTGATCTCGTCGAGTGCCGCGAACGGTTCGTCCATCAGCAGCACGCGCGGCTTGGTCACCATGGCGCGCGCGATCGAGACGCGCATCTTCATGCCGCCCGACAGTTCGCGCGGCACGGCGTCTTCGAAGCCGGTCAGGTGAACCCGCGCCAGCATTTGCGTGATCGCCGGGGCGGCCTTGCCGCGGGAAACGCCTTTCAGCCTGAGCGGCAGCCAGACATTGTCGAAGACGCTGGCCCAGGGCAGCAGCGTCGGCTCCTGGAAAACGAAGCCGATATTGGCGCGGTCGAGCGAGCCGCCGCCGCGCCAGTCAAGCACGCCGGAGGTCGGCGTCGACAGGCCGGCGATCAGCCGTAGCGCCGTCGACTTGCCGCAACCGGACGGCCCGAGCAGGCTGAGGAAATCGCCTTCCCGGATCGTCAGGTCGACATTGCTCAGCGCCGTCACGCCGTTGGAAAACACCTTGCCGACGCCGCGCAGCGCCAGCAAGGTCGGAGCGACGTCCGATGCCGGCGCTCGCGCCACCTTTTCCCCTATCATGCTCAGGCTGGCCTATTTCTTCAGGTCGAGCCCGACGCCCTTGTTGACGAAGGCCAGCGTGTAGGCCTTCGTAATGTCGATGCCTTCCGGCGTAACCTTGGCTTTGACCATCTTGTCATAGAAACTCTTGATGCGCGCGTCGGTCATGGCGCCGATGCCGAGTTTCTCGGTATCACCGGAATCGGCAAGGCCGAACTTCTTCATCTGCTCGATCGAGAAAGCGATCTGCTCGTCGCTCATGTCAGGATTGTCTTTCTTGATCATGTCGTTGGCGGCCTTGTTGTCGCCGTAGAGGTACTTGTACCAGCCCTTGGCCGAGCCATCGACGAAGCACTGGACCACCTCCGGCTTCTTGTCGATCGTGTTCTGCATCACCTCGATCGTCGTCGAATACGTGTCCCAGCCATAGTCGGCGAGCAGGAACTGGTTCGGAACGAAGCCGCCTTCCTTCTTGACCGCGAACGGCTCCGAGGTGACGTAGCCCTGCTGGATCGACTTCTTGTTGGCGAGGAAGGGAGCGGTGTTGTAGGTGTAGGGCGCGCGCTTGGCGGCGTCGAAGCCGAGTGCGGTGACCATCCACTGGAAGAAGGTCTGCACGCCTTCGTCACCCAGTATGTACTGGTCGGCGTTCTTCAGGTCCTCCCATTTGTCCAGCCCCTCGCCGGGATGGGACATGATGACCTGTGGGTCCTTCTGGAAATCGGCCGCCACCACGCGCATCGGAATGCCTTGCTGGACGGCGTCGAAAGCCGACAGCAAGTTGCCGCCCATGTAGAAATCGATCTTGCCGGCAAGCAGCATCGGCCGGCCGCTGACCTGCGGTCCGCCCTGCATGATGGTGACATCGAGGCCGCAGGCGGCATAGGTGCCGTCCGCCACAGCCTGATAGTAACCGCCATGTTCCGGCTCGGCCAACCAGTTGGTGCCGAAGGTGACTTTTTCATTCGCCGCGGCCCCCAGCGTGCCGGCCGCCAGCAGGGCCGCCGCCGCTACCGAGATCTTCCGTTTTGCATACATCGACAACCACCCTCTGTTTGCTCCGGCGCCACGCGCCAGGCTCGACACCAAAGATTCAAGAAGCAAGACACATGCCACCGGCGGCTCGCGCCGGAACCCGCCCGCCTGCACCACAGCCATCTGCGAAAGCCGGAAAGGTCGTGCTGCACCGAAGGCATCGTGCCTATTTTTTGAACGCCTGTCCACAATCGCACCAGCGACATCCCAAGCCATCTTGAAGCTGTAGTGAATACGGCCTTAGGCTGACGGCATCCAGGAGATTGCCATGTTCAGATTCCTCACCCCGAAGTCGATCAAGCCACCCTTTGCCCGCTACAGCCACGGCGTCGAAGTGCCGGCGGGCAAGCGGCTGGTGCTGTGCTCGGGCCAGGTGGCGATCACGGCGGACGACCAGATTCCCGAGGACGCCGGCGCCCAGGCCGAACTCTGCTTCCGCAACATCGAGGCAATCCTCGGCGAGGCCGGGCTGGGGCTCGGGGACATCGTGCGCATCAACGCCTATGTCACTGACCGCGCCCATTTGCGCCCCTATATGGATGTCCGTGACCGGCTGTTTTCGAGCCCGGCGCCGGCCTCGACGCTGATGATCGTTTCCGGCTTTGCCCGCCCGCAATTCAAGGTCGAGGTCGAGGTCATCGCGGCCGGGTGATCGACAGCAGGCCTGTGCCGCGCTAGGTCTCACCGTTCATCGAAGAGGCATGACATGACCGCTGCAAAAAGACGCGTCTGGTGGGGAGACTACCGGACAACCGAATACGCCTCGATCGATCCGGAGGCGACGATCGCCGTTCTGCCGGTGGCCGCGATCGAGCAGCATGGACCGCATCTGCCTGTCTCGACCGACACCTCGATCATGAACGGCATGCTCGACACGGTGATCGCCCGCCTGCCCGACGATCTCGACATCCGCATCCTGCCGGTCCAGGCGGTGGGCAAGTCGAACGAGCACCTGCATGCGGCGGGCACGCTCACTCTGCCGGCAACGACGTTGGTCGAGGCCTGGACCGAGCTTGGCATGTCGATCGCGCGCGCCGGGGTGCGCAAACTCATCGTCGTCAATTCGCATGGCGGCAATGAAGAGATCATGGGCATCATCACGCGCGAATTGCGGGTGCGCGAAAAGATGCTGGCGGTGAAGACGAGCTGGCAGCGCTTTGGCCGCCCGGCCGGCATGTACACCGAACTCGAGGACCGCCACGGCATCCATGGCGGCGATGTCGAGACCTCGCTGATGCTGCATTTCCGGCCGGACCTCGTCGACATGGCCAAGGCCGACAATTTCGTTTCCAATGTCGCCAGGGCCGAGAAGGAATTTTCGCTGCTGCGCCACACCGGCACCCACGCCTTCGCCTGGATCGCCACCGATCTCAACCCGAACGGCGTGGTCGGCGACGCCAGCATTGCGACGGCGGAAAAGGGCCGGCTGACGGCAGAGCATCAGGCCGACGGTTTCATCAGCCTGCTGCGGGATGTGCGCAAGGCGAAGCTCGCCGACTGGCTGAAATAGGCGCCTAAGTCACAATCGCGCCTTCGCAAAACACTCCCGCATCAGTAGTGTCTCAGTTTGAATTTCAGCGACGCTTTCGAGACTCGGCAGTCCGCCTTGAACTGAGACACTAACCCCGCATCTGAGATTTTTGACAAACTTTGCCAAAATGGATCATACTGCGCGGGATATGGAGGCCGACATGGCAACAATGAACGTATCATTGCCTGATCCGATGAAGGATTGGGTTGAGGCGCAAACCGAAACGGGTCGCTACGCCAACGCGAGCGACTATGTGCGCGATTTGATCCGTCGGGATCAGGAGCGCAACGATAACATTGCCGCCATGCAACGCTTTGTCGATGACGGATTGAAGAGTGGCATCGGCAATCGATCCAGGGACGCGCTCTTTACTGAGGCAGTCAAGCGCGCTGGAAAGTCACCCGGCAACGGGTAATGGGATTTCGCCTTTCTTTAGCCGCAGAAGAGGACATCATCGGTATTGCCGAGCAACGGGTGCGCCTGTTCGGTGGTGTGCAGGCTAGACAGTATCATGACGAGTTGTTCGCGATCTTTGATCTGATCGCTGCCAGTCCCCGAATGGCACGGGAGCGGCTTGAATTGTCGCCACCAATGCGTATCCATCCCTTCAAAGCCCATCTTGTCGTCTACCGGATAGAAGTCGACGGCGACGTGTTCATTGTGCGGGTACGCCACGGGCACGAAGATTGGGCGAATGAAGGCACTCGATAGTCCTACAGCGATGTATGGGCACCGCTAGCCCATGATCTTCAGCTCGAACGGCGTGCCTTCGAACGCGTCGGCGCCGCGCCCGATCGACTGGATCGCCTCGATCATCCGGCCATTGCGCTCCAGCAGCGCATCGGCCACGGCAATGAGCCGCGGATTGGGCGTCGCCGAGGGCGACAGCGCCCGCAACGTCTGGGCCAGTTCGGCTTCGTCGCGTTTCGGCGCCAGTGCGGCGGCGATGATGTAGGCCGAAGCGGTCGAGCGGCTGATGCCGGCATAACAATGCACGACCATCGGCTTCGCCCGATCCCAGCGGCGGGCGAAATCGAGCACGTCGCGGACATGCTCCTCGCCCGGCATGGTCATGCCGTCCTGCGCCACCGCGATGTCGTGCATGACCAGATGCAGATGGTTTTCCCGGGCGATCGAGGCCGGTCGCACCACCTCGGTTCCGGCGGCGAGCAGCGACAGCATGCGGTCGGCGCCGGTCCTTGCCACCGTTTCCTCGACCTTTGCCAGCGAGCAGACATGGATCATTGTTTCGAGCCCTTCGATTGATCCTCGCGCCGCGAGGCCCATTCGGCAAGAGCGGATTCGAGCCGCTGCCATTCCACCTCGCTCCCCGGCAAGCCGGCCCGCAACACAAACGGCCGGTCGTTGAAGTGGCGAAGCAGAATGCCCCTCTCGCCAAGCGCCGAAAACAGGCAGGCGGCGTCCGGAAGGCTGATATAGCGGAACAGCGTGGTACCGCCCGCTACAGGCACGCCGAAACGGCCGAAGAGTGCGTCGAGCCGCGCCGCACCCTCGGCTAGTGATGCCCGCATTGCGTCCTGCCAGCCAATATCGGCAAGCGCGCGAATGCCGTATTCCAGCGCTGGGCCAGCGACGGCCCATGGCCCGAATTGCATTTCCAGCCGTTCGACGGTCGCGCTATCGGAAAGCGCGAAGCCAAGCCGCAGGCCGGCTAGCCCAAAGAATTTGCCGAACGAGCGCAGCACGACGAGGCCGCCTTGATCTGCATCTCCGGCGAGGCTGTGTTGGCGCGGCCCGACATCCATGAACGCCTCGTCGACGACCAGCAGCCCGCCTCTGGCGCGCAGCCCGGCGGCCAGTGCCAGCAGGCGGTCGCGCGCGATGACGCGCCCATCCGGGTTGTTCGGATTGACGATGACGGCAAGGTCGGCCTGCGCCAGCGCCGCAAAATCGCTGACTTCGCTCACCTGATGCCCCGCGATCGCCGCTGCGCGCGCATGTTCGGCATAGGTCGGCCCCAGCACCAGAGCCTTGCGGGGCCTGACCAGCGATGCCACGCGCGGCAGCAGGATCTGCGTGCCGGGCGCCGCGACGACATTGGCCGGCGACGGCGCGCCATAAGTGCTGGCCGCGATCTCCATCAGTTCACGCGCCCGGCCAGCTTCCGGCAATCGCCACAGCGAGGTGGCGGGCAGGTCGAAAAGCGGGTAGGAGTGCGGGTTGATACCGGTCGAAAGGTCGACGAAAGGCAGAGGAGCGTTGGGGAAAAGCGCCCTCGCCCTGCCAAGACTCCCACCATGGTCCACCGCTCCATCAAGAAGCTTCATGTCTGTCCTGATCGCTTTCCTGTCACTGGCCGTCGAATTTGTCCTGGGTTACCCGGACTGGCTCTTCCGCGCCATCGGCCATCCGGTGACGTGGTTCGGCAGGCTGATATCCTTTCTCGACTTGAGGCTCAACCGCGCCACTGATCCCGACGCGTTGCGTCGCCAACGTGGCGTCCAGGCGCTGGTGATCATCGTGCTGGTACCGGCGGTGATCGGCCTCTGCGTCCAGCTTGTCCTGCTCTGGTTCGTACCCCTGGGGTCTTTCATCGCCGCGCTTCTGGCGACATCGCTGCTGTCGCAGAGGAGCCTCTACGAACATGTCGAGGCCGTGGCTGACTCGCTCGAATCGGGCGGCCTCGCAATGGGCCGTGTCGCCGTCTCGCGCATCGTCGGCCGCGATCCCGAAGCGCTCGACCGTGCCGCCGTCTGCCGCGCGGCGATCGAGAGCCTGGCCGAGAACTTTTCCGACGGCATCGTCGCCCCCGCCTTCTGGACAGGTGTTGGCGGGCTCGCCGGCGGCGCTGCCTACAAGGCCGCCAACACCGCCGATTCGATGATCGGCCACCGCACCCCCCGCCACGAGGCTTTCGGCTGGGCGGCGGCGCGCTTCGACGACTGGATCAACCTGCCGGCATCGCGGCTGACGGCGCTGCTGATCGTGCTGGCGGCTTTCCTGGTCAAGGACGCCGATCCCCGCAATGCCTGGCAGGCTGTGCGGCGCGATGCCAAAAAGCACCGCTCTCCCAATGCCGGCTGGCCGGAAGCGGCCATGGCCGGCGCGCTTGGCCTGGCGCTTGCAGGCCCGCGCAGCTATGGCGGCATCGTGGTCGACGACGTCTTCATGGGCGAAGGCGGCCTCCGCGACGTCGACAGCGGCGACATCAGGCGGGCGCTGAAACTCTACCGCGTCGCCGATTATTTGCTGATCGCGTTGTTCGCCGTGGTTTCGGTCATCGCCGTTCTTGCGTTCTAGAACTCGATCCCCTGCTGCGCCTTCACGCCTGCCGAGAAGTGGTGTTTGGTCACGCCCATCTCGGTGACCAGATCGGCCGCCTCGACCAGCGCCGGCTTGGCGTTGCGGCCGGTGACGACGACATGCAGGCCCTCGCGGCGCGCCTTCAGCGCCGCAACCACCTTGTCGAGATCGAGATAATCGTAGCGCAGGGCGATGTTGAGCTCGTCAAGCACGACAAGGCTGATCGAGGGATCGGCAATCAACTCCAGTGCCTTGGCCCAGGCGGCCTCGGCGGCGGCGATGTCGCGCTTCAGATCCTGCGTCTCCCAGGTAAAGCCCTCGCCCATCGCATGCCAGACGACGCGGTCGCCGAAAGCGGCAAACGCATCCTTCTCGCCGGTGTGCCACTTGCCCTTGATGAACTGGACGACGCCGACGCGCTTGCCATAGCCGAGCATCCGCAGCGCCAGGCCGAAGGCGGCCGTGGTCTTGCCCTTGCCCGGACCGGTGTTGACGATCAGCAGTCCCTTTTCGACCGTCTTGCTCGCCACCTCGGCATCCTGCACCGCCTTGCGCTTGGCCATCTTGGCGCGATGGCGCTCTTCGTCCCGGTCCTCGGTGGGCTTGTTGTCGATGTCGGTCATGTCACTTCACCTTGAGCGGTAGCCCCGCCACCATCAGCAGCACCGTATCGGCGATCGCCGCGACCTGCTGGTTGAGCCGGCCGGCGTCATCGCGAAAACGGCGCGCCAGGGCATTGTCCGGCACGATGCCTTGCCCGACTTCGTTGGAGACCACGAACCAGGGGCCGCGCGGCCGCGACAGCACATCCGCCAGCCGCCGGCACTCGGCGCCGACGTCGTGATCGGCCAGCATGTGATTGGTCAGCCACAGCGTCAGGCAGTCGATGAGCACCGGCTGGTTGTCCGGCAAGGCCTCGAGCGCGCCGGCAAGGTCGAGCGGCGCGTCGATGGTCGTCCAGCCTTCGCCGCGCCGCGAGCGGTGCAGCGCGATGCGCTCGCGCATTTCGTCGTCATAGCCTTGCGCGGTGGCAATATAGGTCCACGGTGACGGCAACGCCGTCGCCAGGATTTCGGCATGCGCGCTCTTGCCGGAGCGCGCACCGCCGATGATGAAGGTCAGCTTGTTGCGATCAGGCAAAGCTGTCGCGCAGGCTGGTCGCCGTGCCAGTGAAGCGTCCGCGCACCACGCCGACGACGGCGCCGAGGACCAGCCAGAACACCAGATTGGTCAGCGTCACCGCCACCACGAACTGGTGGTGCAGGCCCTCCGGGATCGGCGTCTCGAAGCTGTCGGGCTGCGGCGCGCCGACAATGTGCGGAGCAACGATCAGCGCCACGGCAAGGATGGCCAGCGGTAGCGACTTGCGGAATGCGATCAGGCCGAGCCCGATGGCGGTCGCGATCACGGTTGCCACCCACCAGATCTGGCGCTGCGTCAGGTCGGCGGCCGGCATGGCCGGCAGTTCCGGAGGCAGGCCGAGACCAGGCGCCAGTGTGAAGATGGCAAAGCCGGCCAGACCCCAGAACACCCCCTGGCGCCAATTGCCGATGCCGCCGGCGAATTCCGAAACCGCGACCAAGATCAGCGCGAAGCCGATGCCGGTGACGACATTGGACACCACGTTGAAGGCAAAGCGCTCGAAGCCGCCGGCCGGTGCCCAGCCTTCGTCTTCGGCCGGAGCGGCGGCTGCGGCCGGTGCCGGGGTCGCGGCGCTCATCGAATTTGCCGCCGGTGCGGCCGAACTCATCGCGTTGCCACTGGCGGCCCCAGTCGGCGCCGCGGCATGGTCATGGCTATAGCCGCCTTCGGCCTGTTCGTAGACTTCCGCCTTGAGGATCAGCGGTACGGTGGCATAGGCCTGCATGCAGGCAAGAACGACGCCGGCCACGAGCCCTGCGATCGCCGCGATGAACACGACGTTGCGAAACAGATTCATGATGTCAGATCCTCGTCAGTGGCAGGGAAACGCCATCGAATGCCGGTTGTCATGACCGGCATTGTGGACCGCTTCGATATGCGAGAAGCCGACAAAGCCGATGATGAAGGTGCCGAGCAGTGCGGCGAGCGCCAGCTGCATGAAGCGCGACTGCGAGGAGACGGAGGCGCCGAGGGAGACGGAAGCGGTATTCATATCTTGTCCTTTCACCCTCCACCCGAGGGCCTGTCAGTTTTGCCGTCGTCGGCAGGTCTCCTGGCTCACGGATCAGCGCCCTTCCCCACCTTCCCGAAGACGAACCTTCAGTGGCATATGGAGAGGACTACCGCACACAGTTGCGGGGGCAGCCACGGCATTGGGCAAGAATTTCGCCCGCACCGCATTCCCTCTTGGCTCCAAAACGGAACCGACGACTGCATGACTATAGGGAAAATCGCGACACGCGGCAAACCAAATTCCGCCGGCAAACAGCGCGATTGCGCCATGCCGTTTCCAGGCACGAGAATTGACAATTCTTCCTGCCGGGTGTCGGCTGGCCGCTTCACAGGAAGCCAGCCATGCAGCCCACTGCCAGCGAGCGCGCCCCTTACAATGGCCTGACCCAGGCCGAACCGACCCTGCCCTCATCGGCCTATTGGGATGGTGAGAACTACCAGCGCGACCTCGATGCCATTTGGTACAAGAACTGGCTGCTCATCTGCCGCGAGGCCGATCTGGCCCAGCCGCTGGCCTTCCGCCGATTCCGCATCGGCACGCAGGACATCGTCGTGCTGCGCGACGACACCGGCGAGCTGCGCGCCTTCCACAACACCTGCCGCCACCGCGGCTCGCAGCTTTGCCAGGAGAGCGAGGGCCGGCTGAAGGCGCGACTGATCACTTGCCCCTACCACGCCTGGTCCTATTCGCTGCGCGGCGACCTCGTGCGCGTGCCGTCGAAATCCTTGCCCGATGGCTTCGACAAGGCCGACCATCCGCTCTACCGCGTCGCGCTCTCGGTGTGGCGCGGTTTCGTGTTCATCAATCTGCAGGAGGATGCGGCGGGCTCAGCGCAGGCATCCTTCGACCCGGCCTCCGGCAATCTCGGCAACTGGCCGCTGGAAACGCTGGTATCAGGCCATGTGCTGCGCAAGGTAATGCATTGCAACTGGAAGATCTTTTGGGAAAACTTCAACGAGTGCCTGCACTGCCCGGGCGTCCACAAGGACCTCTCGCGGCTGGTGCCGATCTATGGCCGCGGCCAGGCACGACGATCCCGAATGGATGCGCCATGCCGACAATGACGCACCGGAATTTTCCGGCGGCCTGCGCGCCGGCGCCGAGACCTGGTCGCGCGACGGCCAGGCGCACGGGCCGGTCTTCTCCGGATTGACGCCAGCCGAACGCGCCGCCGGCCAGACCTACGCCACCAGCCTGCCCTCGATGTTCATCGTCGGTCATGTCGACTATGTCAGGACCGTGCGCCTGGTGCCGCTCGGCCCGGAAGAGACCGAACTTGTCGCCGAGTGGCTGTTCGCGCCCGAGGCGCTGGCCGCGACCGATATCGACAACATCGTCGCCTTCGGCACACAGGTGCTGGAAGAGGACGCCGCCATCTGCGAGGTCAACCAGAGGGGCCTGCGCTCGATGCGCCACCAGGCCGGCGTGCTCATGCCCGAGGAGTATGAACTGCACCGCTTCCACAACTGGGTGCGCGAGCAGCATGCGGCACTTTCGCCGTGATCCTCACAGAGACTTCGGCAGGTAACGCCAGGTCACGAACCCGCAAACCGCCGCCAGCAGGCCGAGCGTGACGAACACCGAGCCCAGTCCGAAGAAGGCCAGCACCACCGAATAGACCAGCGGCGGCGTCAGCTCGGAAAAATCGAGATAGGTGCGGTAGACCGCCGCCATCTGCGCCCGCTCATAGGAGCGCACCGAACGCATGAAGGCGGTCGAGCCCAACGCATCGAGCGCTATGGTGAAAAAGGCGCCGCACAACAGGAAGGCGCCGGTGAGCAGCGGCACGGTTTCGCCGACCGTGCCCGCCGCCAGAAGCATCGCCGACATGGCGAAATAGGCAAATGTCATGGTGCGCCGGCCGCCAAAGCGTTTTCCGGCCTTGCCCCAGAAGATCGCCATGAACAAAAGCGCGTTGCCGGCCGAAACCAGCAGACCGCCGGCCAGCTTGCCCTCGCCGGTGATCACCATGAACAGTGGCCCATAGACGAAGAACGTCGTCCAGAAGCAGGAGCGACCGAAGGCGATCAGCCAGGCAAGCCTCAATCTGGGCTGCGCGACGAAGCGGCCGATATTGGCGAGCGGATTGGCCGGCCGTGTCTTGCCGGGCCGGATCGACGGGTTGTCGCCCAGCCGATAGGTCCAGAACAGTGCGAGCAGGGCCAGCGCGAACACCGCCACCGCACCATGCGCGGCGTAGATGCCGAATCGCGTGTAGAGGAAGATGCCGAGCGTCGGCCCACCGGTCCAGGCGAGCATCGACCACGCCATGCGCAGCGATTCGGCCTGCATGAAGTCGGTCTTGCGGATGTGGTCCATGATGTAGAGATTGAGCGTGATCGAAAGTGCACTGGCGCCCATCACCCGGCACAGCATGCCCGCCAATTGCCCGGCCAGCGTATGGGTGACGAAGAACAGCGAGCCGATGGCGAGCAGGCAGGCGCCTGCGGTGTAGACCCAGCGCCGGGCAAAACGGCGGATCAGCATCGGCATGAACAGGGTCACCGACAGGCCGAGCAGCGCCACGATGGTGTAGAGGATCGAGACGATCTGCTCGTTGTGCAGGATCTCGTAGGCCTGGATCGGGATGACGCTCGACACCGTGGCGCGAGCGAAGGATTCGACAGCATAGAGCGAGGCGAAGGTGCGCGCATCCGCGGCCCTGAGGGCCGGAAGCCAGATCGGATGGCGCACATGGGTGGACATTGCTTCCCCAAAGCAGAATCACCGGTCAAATCTGCCTTGGCCGTTCCCGGACGATTAAGAGGAAACCGACGCATAGGCCGTGAAAAGCGAAGTCGGTCAACGACTTCCCGGCGCTGGCCCAAGGTGTGTTGAGATTCAGGTCAGGCCGAGCCGAAAATGGCGGTTTTCGAGAACTGGAGCGGAGCGGACATTCAGGTCCGTGAGCACCGGAAGCGCAGAAAGCCGCCGTTTGCAGGCCGGCATCACCTGAACATCGGCACACCTCAAAGCGTCGCTTGATCCGGTGCCCCGGCCTTCTTCTGTCCGGTCCAACCGTGATAGTTCTCACGCAGGGCTGAATCAGATCGCGAGACCATGACCATCCATACGCCGACCGCACCCGTTCCGGAGCCTTCGAAGCGCATCGTCGCCATAGACATCGTGCGCGGCGTCGCGCTGCTCGCCATGGCGAGCTACCATTTCACCTGGGACCTGGAATTCTTCGGCTATACCGATCCAGGCCTTACCGCCTTCGGCTGGTGGAAGATCTACGCGCGCTGCATCGCCTCGACCTTCCTGTTCCTGGTCGGCGTCAGCCTCTACCTCGCGCATGGCCAGCAAATCCGCTGGAACGGTTTCTGGAAGCGTTTCGCCATGGTCGCCGGAGCGGCGATCGCCATTTCGGTGGTCACCCGCATCGCGACGCCGGACGGATTCATCTTCTTCGGCATCCTGCACGAGATCGCGCTCGCCAGCCTGCTCGGCCTCGCCTTCCTGCGGCTGCCGGCCCTGCTGACGCTTGTCGTTGCGGCGCTGGTCATCGCCGCGCCCGTCTATCTGCGCTTTGAAGCCCTGGACCATCCCTGGCTGTGGTGGATCGGCCTGTCGGCGATCAATCCACGCTCCAACGACTATGTGCCGCTGTTTCCATGGTTCGGCGCGGTGCTTGTCGGCATTGGGGTGGCGAAACTCGTTTCAGCCTCCGGCCTGCGAGCTCGCCTGGCGAGCCTCATGCCCGGCCGCCGGGCCAATCCGCTGGTCTTCATCGGCCGCCACAGCCTCGCTTTCTACCTGATCCACCAGCCGCTGCTGATCGGCTGCGTCTGGCTGTTCTCGCAAGTCATGCCGGCCCAGGTCGAAACCGTGCAGGTCAATTTCCTCAAAACCTGCCAGCGCTCATGCGAGCAGACGCGCAACGCGACCTTCTGTTCGAGCTATTGCGGTTGCATGCTGACGACGCTCGAGGGCGAGGCCGCGCTTGATCGGCTCGAGAACAACGACCAGACTGCGGAATTCCGAGCGCATCTGGGCGATCTGGCCGCCAGCTGCACGGGCCAGACCGAGGACAAGATGGACGAGGGAGGAACGCAATGACCGAAACCCAGCCGAAGCCGGGTGTGATACCGTGGCCGCCGGTGATCTACGTCGCGGCAATCGCAATCAGCGTGATCCTTGGCCTGCTCTATCCGCTGCCCTGGATCGGCGACCTCCTGGGCGACCTGCTGTTTGCGGCCGGCTGGGTGGCGCTGTTCGGCGTCGCGGCACTGTGGTTCACCGCCATCCGCACCATGGTCCGGGCCAGGACGACGCTCAACCCCAATGCGGTGCCGGACCACCTCGTCACCACAGGTCCATTCGGCATTACCCGCAACCCGATGTATCTGGCCAACACGCTGCTTTTGATCGGCGTCGCCTTTGTCACGGGGATCGTCTGGTTCCTGCCGCTGGCGTTCATCGCCGCCTTCGCCACGCAGAAGGTCGCCATCGAGCGTGAGGAAAAGATGCTGGCGGCGAAGTTCGGCAAGAAATACCGGGATTACGCCAAAAGGGTGCGGCGCTGGATCTGAGCGGCGTTACGTATTGACGCCGAGCTCCACCAGCCGCTCGACGCAGGATTCCTCGGCCTGGTCGAGCTCGGCCAGCGTCTCCTCGAGGTCGCGGCGCTTCTGGCGCAGATCCTCACGCTTTTCCTCGATGCGCTTGATCATCAGCTTCAGCTGTCCGACCTCGCCTGGCGGCTCCTTGTACATCTGGATGATTTCGCGGATCTCGTTGATAGAGAAACCGAGCCGCTTTCCGCGCATGATCTGCCGGATGAGATGGCGGTCGGACGGGCGAAACAGCCGCGTGCGACCCCGCCGCACCGGTTGCACCAGCCCCTCGTCTTCATAGAAACGCAGCGTCCGCGTCGACACGTCGAATTCGCGGGTCAGTTCGGTGATTGAATAATATTCCCGCATTGTCGCTCCATGCCCGAACCCCGGGCAACGCCACGCGGCGCTGCCTCCCGTCCCGAACCAAACCCTTGCCCGCCGGAATCGACATGGCCCCCGCGCGAGCCTCGCACGGCATTTACGTAAAAGTCAATTGAGGCTACCTGACGCCGAACCACCAGCTTGCAAGGCCGAGGAAGGCGAAAAAGCCGACGCAGTCGGTGACGGTGGTGACGAAAACCGCCGACGCCACGGCCGGATCGATCTTGAACCGGTCGAGCATGAGCGGGATCAGGATGCCGGCAAGGGCGGCCGCGAACATGTTGATGATCATCGCCGCGCCGATGATCCCGCCCAGATTGGGATCGCGAAACCACAGCGCCGCGACGATGCCGATCAGAACGGCAAAGACAATGCCGTTGATGAAGCCCACACCCATTTCGCGGCGGATGATGCGGGCGGCATTGTAGATATCGAGATCCTTCGTCGCCAGCGCCCGCACGGTGACGGTCATGGTCTGCGAACCGGCATTGCCGCCCATGCCGGCCACGATCGGCATCAGCACGGCGAGCGCCACGATCCGCTCGATCGTGTGGTCGAACAGCCCGATGACCGATGCCGCCAGAAATGCGGTGACAAGGTTTACCAGCAACCAGGGAACGCGCGAGCGCGAGGTTGCAAACACCGCGTCGGAGAGTTCCTCGTCGCCGACGCCGCCCATGCGCAGCAGATCTTCCTCGGCTTCCTGCTGGATGACGTCGACGACATCGTCGATGGTCAGCACGCCGACCAGCCGCTCGTTCTCGTCGACGACGGCGGCCGACAAAAGATCGTACTGCTCGAATTCCCGCGCCGCCTCTTCCTGATCCATGGTCGCCGGAATGGCGTGCCGCGTCTCATGCATGACATCCTCGACCTTGACAGCGCGCTTGGTGCGCAGGATCTGGTCGAGATCGATGGCGCCGACGAGCTTGAAGGTCGGGTCGATGACGAAGATCTGGCTGAAGCGGTCGGGAAGGTTCTTGTCCTCGCGCATGTAGTCGATGGTCTGGCCGATGGTCCAGAACGGCGGCACCGCGACGAACTCCGTCTGCATGCGCCGCCCGGCGGTCTCTTCCGGATAGTCGAGCGAGCGGCGCAGCCTGATCCGTTCGGTGAACGGCAGCTGCGACAGGATCTCGTCCTGGTCTTCCTTTTCAAGGTCTTCGAGAATGTAGACGGCGTCGTCGGAATCGAGTTCCTGCACCGCCTGCGCGATCTGCGCATTGGGCAGGTGATCGACGATCTCCATGCGGATCGCCTCATCGACCTCGGTCAGCGCGGAGAAGTCGAAATCGGCGCCTAGCAGTTCGACCAGGGCTCGCCGCTGTTCGGGATGCAGCGCCTCGATCAGGTCGCCCAGTTCCGACTGGTGCAGATGGTCGACTTCATGCTTGAGGGTCGGCGTATCGCGGTCGGCGATCGCGGCGCCGATCTGCGCAAGGAAGGATGAAAGGACCGCACCGTCCTCGCCATAGATATCGGCGTGGGCGTCGTCAGCCGCCTTGGCGGAGATCGTCTGCTTGTCCTCCACCAGCGCCTCCCGCCATCCCGGAAAAATTGTGTCTCAGGTCTAGAGCATCGCAGCTTAAAGCGGAAACCGGTTTCACGGAAATCCGATGCATCTCGCCCGCAGACGCGATTCGGTTTGAGAACTTATCGCTCTAAGGCACGGAATATCAAACGAAACGCTGGTTCCACGCAACCAGGTGAGCGTATCGCCGATGCCTGACCTGGCAATGCCATTTCCATCAGGAACCAGCCAATCCCGGCTTCAGACGGCGCGACAGCCGATGTCGCTGGGGAAAGAGCACCCCGGCGCGATTGGGGCAGAATTGTCATGATACGGGTCCAGGCCTGAAGCCTGGCCTTTGAGTTGCGACACGACCAGCCCAGGACAAAAACGGCCCTTGAACAGCAAGCCCGGGAAAACGAGCAAGGCAATTGGCGACCGGCGCATGCGCATTGTCGTCGCCGAGCGCAACCCATTCGTCATATCGGCGCTGCGTGAAATGCTCGAATGCGACGGCCGTTTCGAATTGCTGAGCAGCGTTCAGAGCGGCAGGCAATTCCTGGATCTGGCGACGACGGGCGGGTTCGACGTCGCAATCATCGGCTGGAAGCTCGCCGACATGGACGGCGCGGATGTGCTGGCCGAGGTCCAGAGCCGCAAGCTCGACGTGCGCATCACCGTCTTTTCCAACGACCATGACATCGGCATCCTGAAGCAATGCGTGCGGCTGGGAGCGCAGGGCTACTGTTTCCAGTTCGACGATCCGGCGATTATCTTCGACACGATCCTGGCGGTCGCGCATGGCCGCATCTGCATCCCCTATATCGACATCAACAAGGTCAACGACACGCCGCTCGCGCAGCTCACGGTGCGTGAGCGCGAGCTGCTGGCGGTGCTTTCCGACGGCTGGACCAATCTGCAAATCGCCACGCGCACCGGCATTTCCGAGAACACGGTGAAGTACCACCTCAAGAATCTCTACGACAAGCTCGACGTCCGCAACCGGGCGATGGCCGTCGCGCTCTATGCGCGCGAGAGACGTACCCAGAAGCAGCCTCTCGGGTAGGCCAACAGGGTAGGCTTTCCCCACCCGCGCGCGGCGAGATCTTACCCGCTGAGGTGTTGTTGGCTTTAGCCGTCGAAACGAAACTCCCCCCACC
The DNA here is from genome assembly GCF_016756575.1 of Mesorhizobium sp. 131-3-5. Lineage (NCBI taxonomy): Bacteria > Pseudomonadati > Pseudomonadota > Alphaproteobacteria > Hyphomicrobiales > Phyllobacteriaceae > Mesorhizobium > Mesorhizobium sp. 131-3-5. Next base: position 3,708,078 of record NZ_AP023254.1, on the reverse strand, counting down.
GCTTTGCTGGATCAGGAGGAGTTCGCACCATGGCCGGTTTCACCCATCTTTTCATTCCCGGACCGACCAACATCCCCGAACAGGTCCGGCAGGCGATGAACCTGCCGATGGAGGATATGCGCGCCGCGTCCTTCCCCGATCTCACTCTGCCGCTGTTCGAGGACATCAAAAAAGTCTTCAAGAACGAGACCGGCCGCGTCTTCATCTACCCGTCCTCGGGCACCGGCGCCTGGGAAGCGGCGATGACCAATGTGCTCAGCCCCGGCGACCGCGTGCTGATGTCGCGCTTCGGCCAGTTCTCGCATCTGTGGGTCGACATGGCCGAGCGCCTCGGCCTCGAGGTCGATGCCATCGACTGCGAATGGGGCACCGGCGTGCCGCTCGAACTCTATGCCGAGCGGCTGAAAGCGGACAAGGCGCACCGCATCAAGGCCCTCTTCTGCACGCAGAACGAGACGGCGACCGGCGTGACCAGCGATGTCGCTGGCTGCCGCGCCGCGCTCGACGATGCCAACCACCCTGCCCTGCTCTTCGTCGACGGTGTGTCGTCGATCGGCTCGATCGATTTCCGCCAGGACGAATGGGGCGTCGACTGCGCCGTCAGCGGCTCACAGAAAGGTTTCATGCTGCCCGCCGGCCTCGGTTTCCTCTCCGTGAGCAAGAAGGCGCTCGTCGCTTCGCGGACCGCCACCCACCGGCGCTGCTTCTTCTCATTCGAGGACATGATCCGCGCCAACGATGCCGGCTATTTCCCCTACACACCGGCGACGCAGCTGCTGCGCGGCCTGCGCGCCTCGCTCGACCTGATCGCCGAGGAAGGGCTGGACAACATCTTCGCCCGCCATCATCGCCTCGCCGAAGGCGTGCGCAAGGCGGTCGACGCCTGGGGCCTGAAACTCTGCGCCAAGGCGCCGAAATGGTATTCCGATACGGTCAGCGCCATTCTGGTGCCGGAAGGCATCGACAGCGCCGACATCGTCAAGCGCGCCTACCGCACCTACCAGACGTCGCTCGGCGGCGGCCTCAACAAGGTGATGGGCAAGGTCTTCCGCATCGGCCATCTCGGCTGGCTGAACGAGGTGATGGTGCTCGCCTCGCTGTCGGCGGCCGAAATGGCGCTGCTCGACTGCGGCGTGCGGCTGGCGCCGGGCTCCGGCGTCGGCGCCGCCATCCAGCATTTCCGCGCCTCGGCCGCCGTGCCGGTCGCCGAAGCCGCCTGAGGGAAACCGACGATGAGCCACACCATCAACCATTTGAAGAAGCTGCGGCTGCAGCGCAGCGAGCTGGCGGTTCCCGGCTCCAGCCCGGAAATGATCGACAAGGCGGCCAACAGCGCCGCCGACTTCGTCTTCCTCGACATCGAGGATGCGGTCGCCCCGCCCGACAAGGAACGCGCCCGCAAGAACATCATCCAGGCACTCAACGACATCGACTGGCGCGCCAAGGGCAAGACCGTCTCGGTGCGCATCAACGGGCTGGACACCCACTACATGTACCGCGACGTGATCGACGTCATGGAACAGGCCGGCGACCGGCTCGACACGATCCTGGTGCCGAAGGTCGGCGTGCCGGCCGACCTCTATATGGTCGAAGCCATGGTCAACCAGATCGAGATGGCCAAGGGTTACAAGACCCGGGTCGGCCTCGAAGCGCTGATCGAGACCGCGCTCGGCATGGCCAATGTCGAGGCGATCGCCGCGACGCCAGGCCGGCTGGAAGCGATGCATTTCGGCGTCGCCGACTATGCGGCGAGCTGCAAGGCGCGCACCGTCAACATTGGCGGCCTCAACCCCGACTATCCCGGCGACCAGTGGCATTTCGCGCTGTCGCGCATGACGGTTGCCTGCCGCGCCTATGGCCTGCGCGCCATTGACGGGCCGTTCGGCGATTTCTCCGATCCGGAAGGTTACATCGCCGGCGCCAGGCGCGCCGCGGCGCTGGGCATCGAAGGCAAATGGGCGATCCATCCCTCGCAGATCGCGCTCGCCAACGACGTCTTCTCCCCGCCCGAAAAAGAGGTCACGCGCGCCAGGCGCATCCTTGAGGTGCTCAAGGAAGCCGAGGCTCAGGGCAAGGGAGCCGCCGCCCTCGACGGCAAGATGATCGACGCCGCGTCGGAACGCATGGCGAGGAACGTTCTGGTGGTCAACGAGGCCATCGAACGCGCCGGCCAAACCGCCACGCATTGACTGTTCAGGGAGGACAACAATGGACATCCACGAATACCAGGCCAAGGAACTGCTCGCCCGGCACGGCGTGCATGTGCCGCGCGGCGGGCTGGCCTACAGCCCCGAACAGGCGACCTACAGGGCGCGCGAGATCGGCGGCGGCAAATGGGTCTTGAAGGCGCAGGTTCATTCCGGCGCGCGCGGCAAGGCCGGCGGCATAAAATTGTGCGCCAATGACGAGGAGATCTCGAGCGCCGCCGAAGCCATGCTCGGGCGCAAGCTGGTGACCCAGCAGACCGGACCGCGTGGCAAGCTGATCTCCCGGCTGTATCTCGAGGAAGCCGTCGACATCGCCCAGGAGCTCTATGTCGGCTTCGTGCTCGACCGCAAGGAAGAGCGCGTCATGATCGTGGCCTCGGCAGCCGGCGGCATGGAGATCGAGGATATTGTCGAGAAAGAACCCAATTCCATCCTGCGCACATCGGTCGACCCCGGCGTCGGCATGCAGCGCTTTCAGGCACGCGAGATCGCCTTCGGGCTCGGCCTCGATCACAATCTGATCGGCAAGGCGACCGAAACCATCTTCAGCTGCTACCAGGTGTTCCGCGACTACGACGCCTCGATGCTGGAGATCAATCCGCTGGTGGTGACGCGCGACGGCAATCTGATCGCGCTCGACGCCAAGATGTCGTTCGACGAGAACGCGCTGTTCCGGCGGCCTGAAATCTCCGAACTGCGCGACAAGAGCCAGGAAGACCCGCGCGAAACCTTCGCCAGCGACCGCGGCCTCTCCTATGTCGGCCTCGACGGCAATATCGGCTGCATCATCAATGGCGCGGGCCTGGCCATGGCGACGATGGACATGATCAAGATCGCCGGCGGCGAGCCGGCCAACTTCCTCGACATTGGCGGCGGCGCCTCGCCCGAGCGGGTGGCGAAATCCTTCCGCGCCGTGCTCGGCGACAAGAATGTCGAGACCATCCTGGTCAACATCTTCGCCGGCATCAACCGCTGCGACTGGGTCGCCGAGGGCGTCATCAAGGCGATCCGCGAGGTCGGCGTCACCGTGCCGCTGGTGGTGCGGCTCTCCGGCACCAAAGCCGAGGAAGGCCGCCGCATCCTGGCCGATTCCGGTGAGGCGGTGATCGTCGCCGACACGCTGGCAGAAGCCGCCGAAAAAGCCGTCGCCGCCTGGCGCGCGGCCGCCAAGAAAAAAGCAGCCTGAGGGAGGTCGAGAAAATGGCAATCCTGCTCAACCGCAGCACCCGCGTCATCGTCCAGGGTTTCACCGGCAAGATCGGCAGCTTCCATGCCGAGGACATGAAACGCTACGGCACCAAGCTGGTCGGCGGCGTCACCCCCGGCAAGGGCGGCCAGACGCATCTCGGCCTGCCCGTCTTTAACACGGTCAAGGGCGCCGTGCGCGAGACCCGCGCGGAGGCAAGCATCGTCTTCGTGCCGCCGCCCTTCGCCGCCGATTCGATCATGGAAGCCGCGGACGCCGGCATCAAACTCTGCGTCTGCATCACCGACGGCATCCCCTCGCAGGACATGATGCAGGTCAAGCGCTATATGCGCCGCTACCGCTTCGAGGACCGCATGCGGCTGATCGGCCCGAACTGCGCCGGCATGATCACGCCGGGACAGGCGCTGATGGGCATCATGCCCGGCAACATCTACCTGCCCGGCCGCGTCGGCATTGTCGGCCGCTCCGGCACGCTCGGCTACGAGGCAGCCTCGCAGATGAAGGCGCTCGGCATCGGCGTGTCGACCAGCGTCGGCATCGGCGGCGACCCGATCAACGGCTCCTCCTTCAAGGACATGCTGAAACTGTTCGAGCAGGACGACGAGACCGACGCCGTGGTGATGATCGGCGAGATCGGCGGACCGCAGGAGGCGGAAGCCGCGATCTGGGCGCGTGACAACATGCGCAAGCCGCTGATCGCCTACATTGCCGGCCTCTCCGCCCCGAAAGGCCGCCGCATGGGCCACGCCGGCGCCATCATCTCGGCCTTCGGCGAGTCGGCGCAGGAGAAGGTCGAGATCCTGAAGGAGGCAGGCGTGATCATCGTTCCGACGCCGTCGTCGTTTGGCGAGGTGGTTGCGGATACACTGGCGCGGATGAAGAAGGCGGCGTGATTTCCGCGCCTCTCCACGCTGGGGGGCTCTCACATAAGCCCGCGCGAGCCTCCCGGAGAGTCGGCGATCACCCTTGCCAGGCACCGCCCGCCGAGAATTGAAACCTCCAGCGCCGTGCCGGGCGTGCCAAGCCCCAGCGGCAGCAGCGCCAACGCCATGTCATGGCCAAACGCGTGGGAGTAATCTGCCGCCGGAAGCGTCACCATGAGGTTAGTTTGCGCATTCGCGTAGCAAGGTTGTGATTTTCGCATCAAGATCGCGAGCGACGGCAAGAGCCTCCAAACTACCATAAGGGAGCAGACAACTCTCCATTTTGTCGTAGGAGACGTGCACGCCATCGGGACGTTCATCAACAAGGATTGTGACTGGAGCGTAAGATCCAGCATCGGGAACGTGCTTGACCATTTCTTTCATGATGAGTGGATTGCCCACCAGGAACCGCATGCTCTTGGGAGTCTCGGTTCCAGTTTCGCGGCGCAGAATGGCGCCCAAGTCGAATTCCGCGAAAAGCATGAGACCTGTGCGGCCCAGGCCGCTTTGCACAACGCGCTCCAAATCCGAGAAGGAATTTGCAGCCCCCGTCGCCTTGAAAAATTCGACAATGTCAGGTTGCCCGACCGCTGACTTGAGCGCGGCCACAACGGCGTCGAATGGTTTGGAACACGTCAGGCTGAAACGCTCAACCTCGACCTTTGCGATTGTCATTTCTTTCTCCGTAACAGCTCTCAAGAATAAAGGTGCGACCGATCGCGCCGGGATTATGCAGCGGCCGATTACGCTTCCAGGTAGGTCCGGACGTGGCTGACGAACAATTCGTGGTGCTGAAACAGGGCGCCGTGGCCGGAATCGGGATAGAGGACCAGCTGGGCGTTGCTTAGAGCCTTGAACATTGCATAGGCGTTGTCCGCCGGCAGCATGGTGTCGTGGCTGCCGCTGACCACAAGGGCGGGCTGGCGGATGGCGCGCAGAATGGCGTGCTCGGGATCAGGTGTGGCGCACCAGGTAATAAGCGCCTTGGCCTGTGGATCCGTCACCGCGCCGCCGTTGTCGGTGTCCCGATCCTCCTTACGCGCCTTCGCCCGCTTCAGGAACGCCAGGCCGGCCGACTGGCTGGCGGACGACTTCGTGAAGAATAGTGGCAGGCGGACGTCCGGCGCGTCGGTTTGGGAAAACGCGTCCTGGAGAACCGTCAACAGATGCTCTTCTCCGCCTCTCGGAGCCGTGCCGACGAGGATGAGCTTGCGCACCAGCCGTCCGTGCTCGGCAGCGATCTGCTGGGCGACACAGCCGCCGAGGGAAAAGCCAAGAAGGTCGACTTCGGAGAGGCCGAGCAGTTTGATAAAAGCGACCGCGTCTTGGGCCATCGCCGCGATATTGTCGGGCGTTTGGCCTGTCGAGCGGCCGACCCCGGCGTTATCGAAAGCGATCACCGGTCGATCGGTGGCCAGGACATTCACGACGGCGGGGTCCCACGCGTCGATGTTGCCCGAGAAATGCTGCAGGAGAATCAGCGCAGTTCCGGTCGATGGGCCGAGGCGGCGATAGGCGAAGCGGATTCCGCCGCCTTCGATGTAACGGGTGGGCGCTGTTTCTAGCGTTGCGGCGTCCTGGCTCGAGGTGTCGAACTCAGTCATGTCATCCTCCGGATGCTTGGCACAGATAATCGAGTGGGAGTAGCTGGTGCGGTTTTGGCTAGGTTTGAGCCGCTCGCGGACCAAGGCATTCCGTAGTCCGCCGAGCACGCATGGTGCTCCCGGCACGAAGGCGCCGGGAGCACAATCGTCACTTCACGAGCGCGGCCTTTTCAATCACCGCGGCGACTTCCTTCGCGTGGACGACCAGGGATGCATGGCTGCCGGCGACATCCGTCGTCTGGGCCTTCATCCTTTCGGCGAACAGCTTCTGGACCTCGGGTGCGATGACCTTGTCCTTCGTGCTGATCACATAGAATGTCGGCTTGTCGTGCCAGGCCGCCTTATCGACGGGAGCCTCGAACGCCGTGTGGTTCAACGGGAGCTGATGGTTTGCCAAGGATTCGGCGATCTCCGCGGGAAGGTCAGCCGCGACTGCAGAGGGAAACACTTTGGGATCGATGTAGAGGTTGCCCTTTTCGTCGGGATGAATCGCCGCGGCGCCTTCGGTTGCCGGACCGCTCTTGGATAAGCCCGCCAGAGATTCTCCCACGTCGGGCGCGAATGCGGAGACGTAGACGAGCGCCGAGACGTTGGGATCGTCACCTGCCTGCGTGATGACCACACCGCCCCAGGAGTGGCCAACGAGGACGGTCTTGCCGTTCTGTTTCGCAAGCGCCTGTTTGGTGGCATCGACGTCCGCCGCGAGGGAGGTGAGCGGGTTTTCGACGAGCGTTACATTGTAGCCCTTCTTCGTGAGGATATCGGCGACCGGCTTCCAACTCGTCTGGTCGACGAAAGCGCCATGGACGAGCACGATATTGTGGGCCGCCCCCTTGGGCAGTTGAGCTGATTGGGCGGGGGCGGCGACTGTTGCTCCGGCCATGAGGACGGTAGCGACTGAGAGTAGAAGATTTCGCATTGGTTGCTCCTGTTGAGATAACGGACGACGCGGGTCCGAGGAAAGGCAGGCGTGCCGGCAACAGTCGCGGTTCTCCCATCTGCCGCTCGGGTGATGGTTGCGGCGCGACCTGTTGGCTCGACTTGCGATCAACTAATACGTGGAGCACTTGGACGTTAGGCCTCAATCGTCCGAATATTGTGTCCGACCGTCCGTCGTATTAACATCGGAAGATGGACATCCTCGCTGAAGTGCTCGACCGCGTTCGCCTTGGCGGAACCTTGCTGTTCCACTTCGAGCTCGGCCATCCCTGGAATCTGGCACTGCCAGCGCGCCCATACGCCCTGTTCCATTATCTCAGCCGTGGCTCGGCTACCCTCGCGCTCGAAAATGGACGAGAACTTCACATGACCGAGGGCGACTTTGTTGTCGTCACGCGCGGCGAGCCCCATGTGATCTACTCGGATCGTCGGACAGAGCCGTTACCGATTCTCGACATCGATCGACTGGCTGGGCGTCTTGGCCTCATTCGTCACGGAGGCGGCGAGCAGCCGCTCGCGACGATGATCTGTGGCAATTTCACCGTGGCGCGGCCCTCGCGCGGCAGCGTGTTGGAATTGCTTCCGCCCCTGCTTCTCCTGAAGCCGACGGAAGACGGCGGATGGCTCGATGCGATTCTGCAACGCATGGTGAGCGAGGCAGCGCACGCGCGTCCGGGCCAAGGCGTTGCACTCTCACGACTGACAGAAGTGCTCTTCGTCGAGGTGCTGCGAAGCTGGATCAAGTCGCTCGACCCCGGGGAAGGCGGTTGGCTGGGGGCGATGGCGGACCCGCACATAGGACCGGCACTTCAGTTGATCCACGAACGACCGGATCGACCCTGGACGCTTGGCGAGCTCGGGCAAAGCGTGGGACTTGGTCGTTCGGCGTTTTCGGCTCGCTTCACCAAGCTCGTCGGCGAGTCCATGTACCGTTATCTGATCTCACGCCGGATGTCGGAGGCCGCATTTCTGCTCGAAACGAGCGACGAGGGGATTGCACGGATTGCGGCCCGTGTCGGCTATGAGACCGCGGCCGCGTTTTCGAAGCTATTCCATCGACATCACGGCCTTTCGCCTGGCCGTTATCGAGCAGCTCGCCGCTCTGACGGTGGCCGGAGGCAAGAGGACGTTCTGGAAGCAGAAGTCGTCGATTGACCTCCCGCGCTTGTGGTAGCGCGCTTCTACAGGAGCCAAGATCAGGCCAAGATTGCGCAACAAAACTTAACATCACTTCACGCATGCAGCCATTTTCACCTGAAATAGTCCGGAGCATCGGGGGCTCTTACTGCCTCCCTGCTCTGGAGCATGCATGTTCAAATTGGTTTCTGGGACCTTCGCCGGCCGGGCCTCTCTCGCGGCGATGGCAATCGTGTTTTCAACGCATTCTGAGATCGTGCAGGCGGCGGACGCCATTGCCGTCGACACCGATGCCGACGATACCGGGGATCTGACCCCGCCGCCCGATCCTTCGCGTTTCGGGCGCTTCGAACAGAAACTGGCCGACTGGCATGTCGTCCTGGGCGGCGGCGCCATCATCGTTCCCAAATATGAGGGCAGCAACGAGTTCAAGGTCATGCCGGTCCCTTTCGTATCGGCGACATTCCTCGACACGGTGAGGGTAGATCCGACGGGCGCCAACATCGCCGTCTATGAACACGGGCCGTTCGAACTCAGCGCGCGGCTTGGCTATGACATGGGCCGCAAGGAGGACGATGCCGATCGTCTGCGCGGCCTGGGGGATGTCGACATGGGCGCGGTCGTCGGGGCCAAGGCGGCGGTGAAGTTCGGCCCGGCGAAAATCTACGCGCGATTGGACAAGACCATCGGCGGCAGCGACGGCATGCAGGGCACGCTTGGCATCGAGGTGACCCAGCCTCTGTCCCAGTCATGGATGGTCGGCGCGGGCGCATCGGTCGTCTTCGCTGACGAAAAATACATGCAGGCCTATTTCGGCGTCACGCCGGAGCAATCGGCTCGCTCGGGATTGACCCAGTATGATGCCCGCGCCGGGTTGAAGCGCGCCGATTTTTCGATTTCCGCCACATATACGCTCAATCACAACTGGATGGTGCGTGGCCAGGCGGGGGTGGGCATTCTCATGGGGGACGCTGCCGACAGCCCTGTTGTCGTCGACAAGGTCCAGCCCTCGGGGATGCTTCTCGTCGGATATCGGTTTTGATGCCCACACATAATGCAATGCAGGCCGCGGTAAGCTCCAGCCGGATCGATCTGAACGCCGAGTTCAAATCGCCGAGGCAAGGCCCGCAGATCCTCATTGTCGAAGACGACATCGAGATCGCCCGCATGCTGGGCGAGACGCTGACGGAAAACGGCATGATCGTCGAAATCGCCGGCAACGGCGTCCGCATGAACGCCGCGCTTCGCAACCAGAAATTCGATCTCATCGTGCTCGATATCATGCTGCCTGGCGAGAACGGCCTCAGCATATGCCGCCGGCTTCGCGCGCAAACGAACGTTCCGATCCTGATGCTGACGGCGCTTGGCGAGGAAATCGACCGCATCTTCGGACTGGAGATCGGCGCCGACGATTACGTGACCAAACCGTTCAGCGCGCGCGAACTGACCGCAAGGATAAGGGCGTTGCTGCGCCGCACGGCTTACGCTCCCGACGAACGGGACCGCACAAGGGTGCTTCGCTTCAACGGCTGGCGCCTCGATCCCGTTCGCCGGCAATTGCATGATCCCAGCAATGCGCGGGTTGCGACCACGACGCATGAATTCGATCTTTTGCTGGCGTTCTGCCGCAATGCAGGCCGGGTTCTGTCGCGCGAGGAGCTTCTCAGCGTCACCCATGCCGGGCTTGCCGGCCCGATCGAGCGAAGCGTCGATGTCCATGTCAGCCGGATTCGCCAGAAGATCGAAAAGGATGCGCGCGATCCCGTTCTCCTCAAGACTGTCCGGCTGGGTGGCTACATCTTCACCGCCACGGTGGAGGAAGCGTGAGGCGCTTGGTCCGCCGCTTCCTGCCCCAGTCGGTGCGTGGGCAGTTCGCGGCAATTATTTTCATGGCGGTGATCGCGATCATGTCCGTCGGATCGGTCGTCGAGGGTTTGATAGCGAATGTCGACCTTCCCGTGGTGGAAGACAGCGCCAGGCGGGCTGGCGTTGTCGCTGCCTTGTTGCGCGAAACGCCAACCGAAGCCCGCGGCGCTGTTCTGGCTGCGGCGACACGCGCCGGCTTTGATTTCAAGATCCTGCCCAGGGAGCAGATCAGCACTATTCCAGATTCCTATCTGCAATGGCGAAGCACCGGATGGCTTCTTCAGATCGAGAGCGGCTCGATCCCTGGGCGCTGGATAAGGATCGGCCGCCAATATGCGTTTGTCATCGACCTGGACCAGCAGAGCGTCCTGGCGCATTTCGGCATGCCCGATTCCTGGCTGACATCAGGCTTCGTCCGTGTCTCGTTCTACAGGTTCATGGCTTTCGTCGCCCTGCCTGTGTTGATCTGGCTATTTGCGGTCTGGGCCGTGACGGAGCCATTGAAGCGCATCTCGAACGCAGTGGGGGAAGCCGAGATCGAGAATGGCAACGAACTTTTCGCCGAACGCGGCTCCATCGAAATGGTCGGCCTGGCGCGCGCGCTGAACAGGATGAGAACGCGTATCCGCACCATGATCGAGAACCGCACCCGCATGCTGCGCAGCGTCAGTCATGATCTGCGCACGCCGTTGACGCGGCTGCGCCTTCGCGCCGAGCGCATGGATGACGGCCCCGTTCGAGCCGCCATATTGTCCGACGTCCGGCACATCGAGGATCTGATCGACGAGACCCTGACCTATCTGCGCAACGACGTCTCGACCGAAAAGCTGCAGCGGGCCGACATTGCCAGCGTGCTGCAGACCGTCTGTGCCGAATTCTCCGATGTCGGGTTTTCGGTTTCCTATTCCGGACCGGACAGGCTTCTGGGCTGGTGCAAACCCAATGCGCTGGCGCGCGCCATCACCAATTTATGCGACAACGGGGTCAAATTTGCCGGCAACGTCACCGTCGCCTTGACGCAGACCGACTCGGCGGCGCGTATCGCGGTGGGCGACGATGGGCCGGGAATTTCGATGACGGCGCGCTCGCGCGTTTTCGAACCCTTCTTCAAGGAGGATATGTCGCGCGGCGTTGCGTCGAAACACGGTTTCGGTCTCGGCCTCTCGATCGTGGCAGATATCATCCAGGGTCACGGCGGCAAGATCGAGTTGCACGACAACCAGCCAAGCGGCCTTGTCGTGACCGTCGATCTGCCGAATGGACCCGAGGTCCGGCCCTTATAGAGCGGCCGGCACCGTGCTCAGGGTCTGATGATCGCCAGATTGCCGGAGGTTATTGCAAGGCGTCCGAAGGCTTGCTTCAGGAAATTTGGTGCGGTCGAGAAGACTCGAACTTCCACGGGTTGCCCCACAGCGACCTCAACGCTGCGCGTCTACCAATTCCGCCACGACCGCACGTGGTAGGAGCCGGAACCGACCGGCTCGCGGCGTGTAGCAAATCGTTTCCGGCGAAACAAGTGCGCGATGCGCAATAATCTCAACCGATTGGCATATCGGTCCACAGGATCGGAATGAGCATGCGGAACTGGACGTTTGCGTCCGATATCGCCATATGGGAGGCGGATGCATGTTGCCCGAAAGCGCGAGGCGGTTTTGGGATCGCGGCATGCATGAACAAAAACGAAGAACCATGACAGAACGCAGCCAGATCGCCACGTCGTTCCTGCCGCTCCCCGGTTCGGCACCGGTGGAGTGGCGCATCGAGCCCGGCCTTACCGCCTACCCCGAGGCACTGGCCTTCATGGAAGCGCGGGCCGAGGCGATCCGCAGCGGGGCCGCCGGCGAAATGGTCTGGCTGGTCGAGCATCCCCCGCTCTACACTGCCGGCACCAGCGCCCGCATCGAGGACCTGATCGAGCCTGATCGCTTTCCCGTCTTTGCCGCCGGACGTGGCGGCGAATACACCTATCATGGGCCGGGCCAGCGGGTCGCCTATGTCATGCTCGACCTGAAACGGCGGCGCGAGGATGTGCGCGCTTTCGTCGCCGCGCTCGAACAATGGATCATCGGCACGCTCGCCGCCTTCAACGTGCGCGGCGAACGCCGCGAGGACCGGGTAGGCGTGTGGGTGGTGCGGCCTGATCGCCCTGCCCTGCCGGACGGCTCGCCGGCGGAGGATAAGATCGCCGCGATCGGTATCCGGCTGCGGCGCTGGGTGAGCTTTCACGGCATCGCCATCAATGTCGAACCGGAGCTCGAGCATTTCGGCGGCATCGTTCCCTGCGGCGTCCAGGACCATGGCGTCACCAGCCTCGTCGACCTCGGCCTGCCCGTCGGCATGGCCGATCTGGATCTGGCGCTGAAATCAGCCTTCGAGGATGTTTTTGGTCCCGCGGCGGCCTTGTCGGCCGAGGCTGCCCGCAAGACGGGTTGATCCTTTCCAGCTCAAAGCAATTGCGCCGACGCCCACAGAACGCCGCAGCCATGGATGACGAACACCGCCAGCAGTGCGCCGGCGATGGCGAAGCGGTCGACGGTACGGATAGGCTTCAGCTCGTAACGCGGCTTCACCCCGCTGCCCATCGTCAGCAGGCTTAGGATTGAAAAGACCGCTCCCGTCGCCAGCAGAAAGCCGGAGGAAAAGCCGGCCCGCCAGCCCACCGCCAAAAATGCCGAGAGCAGGAAGAACGAGGCCAGCGCCAGCGCGACCGGCCCCGGGCAGATCTGGCGCAGCACCTGGCCGCCATCGAACTTCCACACCGGCACCAGATTGGCGATGTTGAACAGGGCCGCACAGCCTGCCAGCGCCGCCAGCAGCGCGGCCGCGCCCTTATGCCCCTCGCTGCCGGCCAGCGCACTGGCGGCGATGACGATCGGCACCAGGAAGGCGGAAAAACCCGCCCCCATCAGCGCCACGAAGGCCACTTCGAAACGGCTGTTGTAGGGCCGGCCGCCAATGGCGATGCCGCCGAGCAGCGGGATGAAGATCATCCGCGCCTTGCGGTGGCCCATCAGCCGGAATGCCGCCATGTGGCCAAGCTCGTGCAGGGCAACGACCGACGTCAGGATGGCGGCCAGCGCCAGCCCCCCGAGGTGAAGGCCGAAGAACGGCCACAAGATCAATGCCGACAGCACGGCAAAGCCGACCTGGCTCAGCGGATGCTCGAACCAACCGCCCTTGCGGTACTGCCCGGTCATCGCCCAACGCTGCAGCTTGGACAGTTCGCGGCGCATGGCGAAATAACGGAACACCAGAAAGGCAACACCGCGGTAACGATCCGTCCGGCCGAGCGTTACCCGCGTGCCGCTGCCTTCGGAGACGAGCTCGGCGGTTTCGCGATAGTCTTTCCAGAACGAGGCATCGAGCGCCGTATCCTCAAGCACGCGCATCGAGAAGCGGCTGCCCTCGACGACATCGTCAAACCGCGCCCTGCGCTCGATCGGCTTGCCGTCGCGGCCTTCCCACGACAGCATGATGCGGGACACACCCTCCCCGTCCAGCGGCTCGGCCGACAGGATCTCGCCGGACCAGCCGGCATCGCTGCCAAGCGGCCATAGCGCCTGCCAGAGTCGCTGGCGGTCCATCGCAATCACCCGGCTGACCCTGACCGTGCGCGAACCAAGCGGCACGGTCATCAAGAGAAAGATCAGCCCGAGATTGCTGGCCACCAGAATGGCCGTGACGATGGGCGACACCTGAATGTTGCTCCCTGCCTGAGAGGCGCACCCTAGCGCCGCGGCGGCAAGAAAGGCTTAACGGGGAAGCGGACTTCATCCGCCAGGAACGACGGCGGCGAGAGCCGCCAGATCACATGGCGCCGATCCAGATCGCCATGGAAATGAGGAAAGTGCTCATGCAAACCAGTGAGATGACATCCTGAACCAGATCGGTCATAACTCTCTCCTGTTGTTGATATGTTCGCAATTTGTTCTAATTTTGTTTCAATGTCAACGCGCAGAATCCGGTCCCGCCAAGAATCTCCGGGCGATCAGATCGGCAGGGTTAAGGAAAGGTTGATGGCGAGACGCCTATCAACAGGTCACGATAGTGAGTCGCGACAGGCCCTCGGCGAGGTCTAGAAAGCCATATGAAGATTCGGCCAAACCCATCTTCGCGGATGTGTCGATATTCCTTCAATTCGCCTGATATCGGCACAGCCTAAAGCGGCACGACCTTGCCGTCGGCGAGCGTGACGCGCCGGTCCATGCGCGATGCCAGCTCGTGATTGTGGGTGGCGATCAGCGCCGCCAGGCCCGATTGCTTGACCAGCGCGCCCAGCGCCTCGAAGACATAGGAGGCGGTGACCGGGTCGAGATTACCGGTCGGCTCGTCGGCCAGCAGCACCAGCGGAGCATTGGCGACGGCGCGGGCAATGGCGACGCGCTGCTGCTCGCCGCCGGAGAGTTCGGACGGCCGGTGCGAGGCGCGCTTGCCGATCTGCATATAGTCGAGCAGTTGCGCGGCGCGCTCGGCCGCTTCCTTGCGCGGCAGGCCCTTGATCAGCTGCGGCATCATGATGTTTTCCAGCGCGGAAAACTCCGGCAGCAGATGATGGAACTGGTAGACGAAGCCGACATCGTTGCGGCGGATTGACGTGCGTTCGTCGTCGGAGAGCCGCCCGCAGGCCCGGCCGGCCAGGATCACGTCGCCTGCGTCGGGGCGTTCCAGCAGGCCGGCCGTATGCAGCAGCGTCGACTTGCCGGTGCCGGATGGCGCCACCAGCGCCACCATCTCGCCGCGCTTCAGCGAGAAATCGGCGCCGTTCAAAATGGTGAGCTTGCGCGGCCCCTGGACATAGTGCCGCTCGACGCTCTTCAGCTCGATAATGATCTCGGCCACTACTCGTACCTCAAGGCTTCGACCGGATCGAGGCGGGCGGCCCGCCATGCCGGAAACACCGTTGCCAGGAAGGACAGCCCAAGCGCCATGATGATGACATAGGTCGTCTCGCGCGGATCCATCTTCGCCGGCAGCTGGCTGAGGAAATAGAGCTCCGGGTTGAACAGCACCTTGCCGGTCATCCAGGAGAAGAACTGGCGGATCGATTCGATGTTGGTGCAGATGACGACGCCGAGCAGCACGCCGGCGAGCGTACCGGTGACGCCGATCGCCGCCCCCGTCATCAGGAAGATGCGCAGGATGGCGCCGCGCGAGGCGCCCATGGTGCGCAGGATGGCGATGTCGTGCCCCTTGTCCTTCACCAGCATGATCAGTCCCGAAATGATGTTGAGCGCCGCCACCAGCACGATCAGCGTCAGGATCATGAACATGACGTTGCGCTCGACCTGCAGGGCGGAAAAGAAGGTCTCGTTGCGCTGGCGCCAGTCGACCATGTCGATCGGCCGCTGCGCCGCCTCTTCCACCTTCGGTTTCAGCGCGTCGACATTGTCGGGATTGTCGACATAGATCTCAATCGTCTGCGCACGGCCATCCATGTTGAAATAGAGCTGCGCTTCGGAGAACGGCATGTAGACGATGGACGTGTCATATTCCGACATGCCGACTTCGAAGATCGCCGCGATCTTGTAGCCTTTCATGCGCGGCGTCGTGCCGATCGGCGTTACGTCGCCATCGGGCGAGATGAGCGTGATGGTGTCGCCCAGCGTCAGGCCGAGATTCTCGGCCATGCGCTTGCCGATGGCGACGCCCTCGCCCGAATCGAAACCGGCGAGCGAACCCTGCTTGATGTTGTTGGCGACGATGGCGATCTTGCCGAGATCTTCGCCCCTGATACCGCGCACCAGTGCGCCCGTGCCGCCGCCGACATTGCCTTGCGCCAGCACCTGGCCGTCGATCAGCGGAATGGCGTATTTGACGCCGGGCACGCCGTTGATGCGGCCGGCAACCTGGGCGTAGTCCTCAAGCGGCGAGTCGAGCGGCTGCACGATCAGATGGCCGTTGACGCCAAGGATGCGCGTCAAAAGCTCGGCGCGGAACCCGTTCATCACAGCCATGACGACGATCAGCGTCGCCACCCCCAGCATGATGCCGAGGAAGGAGATCGAGGCGATGACCGAGATCACCGTCTCCTTGCGCCGCGAGCGCAAATAGCGCCAGGCAACCGTGCGCTCGAAGAAGGAGAACGGGCCGGCGCCCGCTGATCTTGCCGCCGCCGCCTCGCTCATGCGGCGGCACCGAAGCGTTTTTTCGCATCGGCGATCGGCAGCGTTTCGCGCTCGCCGGTCCTGCGATTCTTGATCTCGACCTCGCCGGCGGCCACGCCGCGCGGTCCGACGATCACTTGCCAGGGTAGACCGATCAGGTCGGCGGTGGCGAACTTGCCGCCCGGCCGCTGGTCGGTGTCGTCATAGAGCACGTCCTTGCCGGCGGCGGTGAAGGCGGCATTCAGCTCTTCGCTGACACGGTCGCAATCGGCGTCGCCCACTTTCATGTTGATCAGGCCGATGTCGAACGGCGCCACGGCGTCGGGCCAGATGATGCCGTTCTCGTCATGGCTGGCTTCGATGATCGCCGCGACCAGGCGCGACGGGCCGATGCCGTAGGAACCGCCGGAGGCGAAATGGTCCTTGCCGTCCGGTCCGGTCACCTTGGCGCCCATCGGCTTGGAATACTTCTCGCCGAAATGGAAGATGTGACCAACCTCGATGCCGCGCGCCGAAACCTTGTCGCTCTCGGGCACCCTTTCCCAAGCTGCTTCGTCATGCATCTCGTCGGTGGCGGCGTAGGGCGTCGTCCATGTCTTGACGATATCTGATATCTCGCCGTCATTGGCGAAGTCGGTTTCGGCGCCCGGCACGGCAAGCGAAAGATAGTCGCGATGGCAGAAAACCTGGCTTTCGCCGGTATCGGCCAGGATGATGAATTCGTGGCTGAGGTCGCCGCCGATCGGCCCGGTGTCGGCGCGCATCGGAATCGCCTGCAGGCCCATGCGCGTAAACGTCCTGAGGTAGGAGACGAACATCCTGTTGTAGGCAGCCCTCGCGCCCTCGAAGTCGAGGTCGAAGGAATAGGCGTCCTTCATCAGGAACTCGCGCGAGCGCATGACGCCGAAGCGTGGCCGCACCTCGTCGCGGAACTTCCACTGGATGTGGTAGAGGTTGAGCGGCAAATCCTTGTAGGACTTCACATAGGCGCGGAAGATCTCGGTGACCATTTCCTCGTTGGTCGGGCCGTAGAGCATGTCGCGGTCCTGGCGGTCCTTGATGCGCAGCATCTCCTTGCCATAGTCGTTGTAGCGGCCGCTTTCGCGCCACAGATCGGCCGACTGGATGGTCGGCATCAGGATTTCCAGCGCGCCGGCGCGGTTCTGCTCCTCGCGGATGATCTGGCAGACCTTGTCCAACACCCGCTTGCCAAGTGGCAACCAGGAAAAACTGCCCTGCCCCTGCTGGCGGATCATGCCGGCACGCAGCATCAGCCGATGCGAGACGATCTCGGCCTCGCGCGGATTTTCTTTGAGGATAGGCAGGAAATAGCGCGACAAACGCATGGACTGGTCCGTGAATGAGAACGGCCACGCCAGAATCGGCGCGACGCAGGCTTGCTTGCCCCGGCTTCATAGCCATTTCATGACGGAATGGAAACCCGGGCATGGCGGCACATTAGCGCGCCACGGCCCGGAATCCTCCGGTTTCCGGACCAGGACGTGCCGGCATCGGGCATGCCGAACCTCTTCGGTTTTGGCCGCCAATTCTTTGCGCGCGTCAATCCAGAACATGCCGCAAAGGCTCCGCCGAGCCTTGCTGGTCGTTTCCCAAGCAAAGCATGCCATACTATTGTGCAGTGCAGCACGAGAATGCCTGTTTCGAGGCAAAATTCTTCGTGACATTTTCATTCGGCTTAGGCTAGTGTGCCGCGATAACCGAGAGGGCGGAGAAAAATCTGCTCTCCTACGCGGTCAAAGTCTTGGGAGGATGCGATCTAGGCGCGGTTACTCGCTGCCGCCGGAAACCGGAAACAGATCGGACGCGTTTAATTGCAAGGCCTCGTGCCTTGCATTTTTTTTGTGCAATCATCTGGTTAGCGTGGCGTGCTGTCAGAACACATGACTTAGCGTCAGCAAGCGGTCAGCCGTGAAGCATGGCAGCGTCTCGACCCTCATCCGCGGCGCATCGACGTCGTCGTCGCACTCTCACCGGGCGATCTATTTCGCCGGGGTCTGGCCGAAATCCGGCACGATATGCGGGATGTCGTTGAGGCTGTAGCCCAGCCCGTGCGTCAGCCCATAGAAAATGCCCATGAGGATCGCCGTGGCGATGGTGGTGCGGATCACCGCGCGCAGCATGTGCGGCCCGCGCGGCGCGCTTGGAACCGTGCCCAGTGTCACGTCATGATCGTCGTCCTGCGTCCTGACGCTAAACGGCAGTACGGCGAACAGCACCACCCACCAGGTCGCGAAAAAAAGGGCGGTGAACGAAACCCAGCTCATGATTGCTCCAGTTCGATCAGCGTGCCGAAGAAATCCTTCGGATGCAGGAACAGCACCGGCTTGCCATGCGCGCCGGTCTTCGGATTGCCGTCGCCCAGCACGCGCGCGCCGGCGCCCTTGAGCTGGTCCCGCGCGGCCAGGATGTCGTCGACCTCGTAGCAGAGATGATGCATGCCGCCTGACGGGTTCTTCGCCAGGAACGCGGCGATCGGCGAGCCCTCGCCCAGTGGTTCCAGCAATTCGATCTTGGTGTTGCCGACATTGACGAACACCACCGTGACGCCATGCTCCGGCAAAGCCTGCGGCTCCGTCACTTCGGCGCCAAGCGTGTTGCGGTAGGCGGCAACGGCGGCAGCCAGATCCGGCACCGCAAGCGCGACATGGTTCAGCCGTCCGAGCATGTACGAGCTATCTCTCTTCTGTCACTGGCTGGCGTCATACGTCAAATCAGCTGAGATCAACAGCCATTCACGAGGCGCGCACTGTCGCACTTTGGTGAACATTCGGCCGAATCACGATCGAGGCTATTCCGGCCCACAACCGCAAAGTACAAACGGCAATGTCTTACATCCGCCCTGCCCGCGCCCGCGTTTTCACCTTCGATCTCGGCTCATTCAAGATTGCCGCCTTGCTCGACGCTGTCGATATCAGAGACAATCTTGCAGCAGCCTTCGCGGCCGGACAGCCGCCAACCGCGGTGCAGCAACTCGCGGTCTCGAACTTCATCGACCGGGATCGATTCGAGCACTGCTTCATCCCGACGCTGATCGACACCGGATCCGAAAGGATCCTGTTCGACACCGGATGCGGCGATGAGGGCAGTTCACTCTTGGAGTGCTTGCAGGACCTTGGGCTTGATCCTGACGATATCGACGTGGTGGTCATCACCCACGGCCATCCGGACCACATCGGTGGGCTTGTCAGCAACGGCAAACCCGTCTTCGGCCAGGCCCGCTATGTTTTTGGCGCGGCTGAATTCGCTTTCTGGACCGAGGCAACAGCGGTGCGCCCGGCCAGGTTGGCCAACCGTGATCTGTTCCGGCGGATTTGCACCGGGCTGGCCGACCGGGCAACGTTCATAGCGCCTGGAGATGAGGTGCTGCCGGGCATTACCGCCATCGACGCGTCAGGCCATTCCCCCGGCCTGCTGGCATTTCTCGTCGAAAGCGGCGGCCAGCGATTGCTGATCTGGTCGGATGCGTTCCTGCACTATGTCGTGTCCATCCAGCATCCGGAATGGCATGCGGATTTCGATGATGACAAGGAACGGGCGATCGAGACCCGCAAGCGTTTGCTGAAGATGGCGGCGGACCAGCGCCTGCTGGTCGCCGGCCATCACATGCCGTTTCCGGGCCTGGGCTACATCGAAGCGGTGAACGGCTCTTTTCGCTGGCTCCCGGTCAGCTATCAGCTGAACGTCTAGAGCCGCGAACCAGCGCTACCCTCATCTGGTGACGAACACCGTCACCAGCGGCTTCTTGCCCCAGGCTTCGTTGGCGGCGCCGCGCACCGCGCGCCGCACCGCTTCCTGTACCAGGTCGAGGTCCTTGCGCCGCTGGCGGGGAATCGAATCGACCGCACCGACGGCCGCATCGATCATCAAATCCTCCAGCGTCTCGCCGCTGGCGTCGGCCTCGGCGACCCCGATGGCGACCAGATCGGGATCGCCGGCGAGCTCGTATTTGTCGTCGAGCACGACATTGACCGCGACATGGCCGGCAAAGGACAGTTTGCGCCGGTCGCGAATGCCCATCGCCTGGTCGGTGCCGATCAGATTGCCGTCCTTGTAGATGCGGCCGAACGGCACCTGGTCGATGATGGTGGCGGGGCCGGGAGCGAGCCGCAGCATGTCGCCGTCGCGCACCTGCGCCACCTGGCCGATGCCGGAGGTCGACATCAGCGAGCCCTGCGCCACAAGATGCGCCGCCTCGCCATGCACGGGAACGCCGATCTTTGGGCGCACCCACTCATACATCTTGCGCAACTCGCTGCGCCGGGGATGGCCGGAGACGTGCACCAGCGCGTCGCCGTCCTCGATGATCTTGATGCCGAGATCGATGAGGCGGTTCTTGATCTCGAGGATCGCCTTCTCATTGCCGGGGATGGTGCGTGAGGAGAACACCACCGTGTCGCCCGCCGTCAGCGACACCGATTTCATCTCGTCGCGCGACAGTTTCGCAAGTGCTGCCAGCGGCTCGCCCTGGCTGCCGGTGCAGATGATGACCAGGTTTTCGCGCGGGATGAAGCCGAAATCCTCCTCGGCAATGAATTCCGGCAGGCCGTCCATATAGCCAAGCTCGTCGGCAACGTCGATAACGCGCTTCAACGAGCGGCCGAGCACCAGGCACTGGCGGCCGGCATCGCGCGCCGCCTTGGCGATGGAGACGATACGCCCGACATTGGAGGAGAAGGTCGTCACGGCGACACGGCCGACGGCGCTCTGGATGACGCCCTTGAGCCCCTCGCCAACCGCCACTTCCGACGGCGATTCCCCTTCGCGCAGCGCATTGGTCGAATCGCAGATCAGCGCCAGCACGCCCTTGTCGCCATAGGCACGGAAGCGCGCCTCGTCGGTCTTCGGCCCGATCGTCGGTTCTGGGTCGATCTTCCAGTCGCCGGTGTGGATGACCGTGCCGGCTGGCGTGGTGATGGCCAGCGACATCGGCTCGGGGATGGAGTGCGCCACCGGAATGGCTTCGATCTCGAACGGACCGACGGTGAATTTCTCCCCGGCCCGGTAGATCGTCAGCGGAATCTTCGGCGCCCCCTGCTCGCCCTGCCGCTTGGCTTCCAGCAGCCCGGCACTGAACGGCGTCATCCACACGGGGGCCTTCAGCCTCGGCCAGATGTCGAGCAGCGCGCCATAATGGTCCTCATGCGCGTGGGTGATGATGATGCCGCGCAGATTGGCGAGGTTCTCCTCGATGAAGCGCGTGTCGGGCAGGATCAGGTCGACGCCCGGATGCGCCGCGTCGGGAAAGGTGACGCCGACATCGATGACGATCCATTCGCGCGCGCTCGGCGGGCCGTAGCCGTAGAGGGCGAAGTTCATGCCGATCTCGCCGACGCCGCCGAGCGGCACGAAGACGAGTTCGGCGTTTTCCGCTTTCGCCATGATTTTTCCCTTCCTGACCCTCGGGCCAAGCCGTTAAAGCAATTCCAGGAAAAGTGTCTAACGGTTTTCCGTCCGGAATTGCGCAGAAACAAACTATACTTGAGCGGACGCGACCGCGCCGAAATGCACGTCGCCGGCCGCGATTGTCAGCACCGACCCCTCATCGTCGCGGATCACGAAACGGCAGTCCTCGTCAATGGTCTCGAACACCCCACGCACCACATTACCGTCAATTCTGACGGCTACCTCGCCGCCGAGCCCCGCCGCGCGCGCCAGCCAGCGCCGCCTGACGGCGGCAAGGCCGCGGCCTTCATCCCACAGCCGGGCGTTTTCGCTCCATGCATCCGACAGCGCCAGGAACAGCGTTTCGGCATCGCATGTCGCGCCGAGAGCTTGCAGCGATGTCGCGGGATAAGGCAAATCCCTGGGGTGCGCCACCACATTGACGCCGATGCCGACCGCCACCGCGAAACGGCCGCCCTCCAGTATCGCCGACTCCAGCAAGATGCCGGCGAGCTTCGCGCCCGAAGCAAGCACATCGTTCGGCCATTTCAGCTCGAAACGGTTTTGTCCCTGGCTTGCGCCATCGAGTCCTACGGCGATGCGGCCCTGCGGCACCGCGGCGTCGAGTGCATCGGCAAGCGAAAGGCCCGCGACGAAACCCAGCGTCGCGGCCAGCCGTAGTTCACCACCGGTGATGACGAGCAAGGTCGCCGCCAAGTTGCCATCGGGCGACACCCACGCGCGGCCGCGCCGGCCACGCCCGCTTTCCTGCTTCTTGGAAACAACCCACAGCCTGCCCGGGTCACCTGCCCGGGCGTGGTCCAGCGCCACCGTGTTGGTGGAGCCGACGCTGTCATGGGCCTCGAGCCGGAACCCTTCCGACGCCGAGGTTGGGGCCAGCCGAAATGCCATCCCGTCAGAAAAATGTCTTGGCGGCGGCTTCGGCATAGGTGCCGATCGGTCCGCCGATCAGCACATAGAACAGCACGAAGGCGCCACAGACGCCGAGCACGACACGCAATTCACTGGCCATCGGCACGAAGCCGCCGACCGGTTCGTCGAACCACATGATCTTGATGATGCGCAGATAGTAATAGGCGCCCACCACCGAGGCCAGCACGCCGATGATCGCCAGCGCGTAGAGGTTGGCGTTGATGGCGGCGAGGAAGACGTACCACTTCCCCCAGAAGCCGGCGAGCGGCGGAATGCCGGCCAGCGAGAACATCAGGATGGTGAGGATAGTGGCCATGATCGGGTTGGTCGATGACAGCCCGGCCAGGTCGCTGATCTGTTCGACATTGCCTTCCTTGCGCCGCATGGCGAGGATGAAGGCGAAGGTGCCGAGCGTCATCACCAGATAGATCAGCATGTAAATGGCAACACCACGCACGCCGGCCTGGCTGTTGGCGGCAAGGCCGACCAGCGCGTAGCCCATGTGACCGATCGAGGAATAGGCCATCAGGCGCTTGATATTGGTCTGGCCGATCGCGGCAAAGGCGCCGAGCGCCATCGAGGCGATCGAGATGAAGACGATGATCTGCTGCCAATCGGCGGCGATCGGCTTAAACGCGCCCATAGTGACGCGCACGATCAGCGCCATCGCCGCCATCTTGGGGGCCGCCGCCAGGAAGGCCGTCACCGGCGTCGGTGCGCCTTCATAGACGTCGGGCGTCCACATATGGAACGGCACCGCCGAGATCTTGAAGGCAAGGCCGGCAAGCACGAAGACCAGGCCGAAAACGAGACCGAGTTGGCGCGGGCCACTGCCGAGCGCCGAGGCGATTTCCTGGAAGCCGGTGTTGCCGGTGTAGCCATAGACCAGGCTGATGCCGTAGAGCAGCATGCCCGACGACAGCGCGCCGAGGACGAAGTATTTCAGGCCGGCCTCTGTCGAACGCAGATTGTCGCGGTTGATCGCCGCCAGTACGTAGATCGCCAACGACTGCAGCTCGAGGCCGAGATAGAGCCCGATCATGCCGTTGGCCGAGATCATCAGCATCATGCCGAGCGTGCACAGCAGGATCAGCACCGGATATTCGAACTTGTCGAAACGCTCCGCCTTGGCAAAGCGCATCGACATGACGAGCGTCACCGCCGAGCCGACCAGCGCCAGCACCTTCATGAAGCGGGAGAAGGGATCCTGGATGAAGGCGTTGCCATAGGCGCTGCCCTGCCCCGTGGAAAAGACCAGCCAGACGCCGGCGACCACCAGCACGGCAACGGCAAGGCCGGTCACCGTATTGGCGGTGTTGGCGCGCGAATAGGCCCCGACCATCAGCAGCGCGAGCGCGCCGATGGCAAGGATCAGCTCGGGCGTCGAGAGCGACAGGCTGGAGAGAAGGTCCGGCGTCATGGTTCGCAAAACCCCTGGGTCAGTTCGCCGCCGCGGTTTGCGCGGCGCCGATGGATGCGGTGACATTGGTGACGAGCGACTTGACCGACTGGGCCGTCGCGTCGAAGACGGGAGCGGGATAGACGCCGAAGAAGATGACCAGCGCGACCAGCGGGTAGATGATCACCTTCTCGCGCAACGACAGGTCGAGCAGCCCCTTCAGACTGTCCTTGGTCAGCGCGCCGAAGATCACCCGGCGGTAGAGCCAGAGCGCGTAGGCCGCCGACAGGATGACGCCCGTAGCGGCGAAGAACGCCACCCAGGTGTTGACCCGGAACACGCCGAGCATGGTCAGGAACTCGCCGACGAAACCACTGGTGCCGGGCAGGCCGACATTGGCCATGGTGAAGACCATGAACACGGTGGCGTATTTCGGCATGTTGTTGACCAGCCCGCCATAGGCAGCGATCTCACGCGTGTGCATGCGGTCATAGATGACGCCGACGCACAGGAACAGCGCGCCCGAGACCAGGCCGTGGCTGAGCATCTGGAAGATGGCGCCCTGCACGCCTTCCTGGTTCATGGCGAAGATGCCCATGGTGACGAAGCCCATATGGGCGACAGAGGAATAGGCGATCAGCTTCTTCATGTCGTCCTGCATCAGCGCCACCAGCGAGGTGTAGATGATGGCGACGACCGACAGCGTGAACACCAGCGGCGCGAACATTTCCGACGCCAGCGGGAACATCGGCAGCGAGAAGCGCAGGAAGCCGTACCCACCCATCTTAAGCAGAATTGCGGCCAGGATCACCGAGCCCGCCGTCGGCGCCTCGACGTGCGCGTCGGGCAGCCAGGTGTGCACCGGCCACATCGGCATCTTCACCGCGAAGGAGGCGAAGAAGGCGAGCCATAGCCAGGTCTGCATATTGGCAGGGAAGCTGTGCGTCAGAAGCGTCGGAATGTCGGTCGTGCCCGACTGATAGAACATCGCCATGATGGCGAGCAGCATCAGCACCGAACCGGCGAGCGTGTAGAGGAAGAACTTGAACGAGGCGTAGACGCGCCGCTTGCCGCCCCAGACGCCGATGATGATGAACATCGGGATCAGGCCGGCTTCGAAAAAGACGTAGAACAGCACGATATCCAGCGCGCAGAACACGCCGATCATCAGCGTTTCGAGCAACAGGAAGGCGATCATGTAGGCCTTGACGCGCTTCTCGATCGCTTCCCACGAGGCCAGGATACAGAGCGGCATCAGGAACGTCGTCAGGATGACGAACAGCATGGAAATGCCGTCGACACCCATATGGTAGGAAATGCCGGAGTCGAGCCAGGCGGCCTTCTCGACGAACTGGAAGCCTGACTGAGAATTGTCGAAGCCGGTCCAGATGAACACCGAGATGATGAAGGTGAATGTCGTCGTCAACAGCGCGATGGCGCGGATGTTGCGGCGCGCATTTTCGCTGTCATCCTTGATGAACAGGATAAGCAGCACACCAACCAGCGGCAGGAAGGTGACCAGCGAGAGGATTGGCCAGGCGGTCATCAGAGCATCATCCAGGTGACGAGTGCGGCAACGCCGATCAGCATGGCGAAGGCATAGTGATAGAGGTAGCCGGTCTGCAGCTTGACGACGCGGTTGGTGACATCGACGACGCGCGCCGAAATGCCATCCGGCCCGAGCCCGTCGATGACGGTGCCGTCACCGGTCTTCCACAGGAAATGGCCAAGGCGCTTGGCGGGCCGCACGAACAGGAAGTCGTACAGCTCGTCGAAATACCACTTGTTGAGCAGGAAGGCGTAGAGCAAGCGATGGTTGGCGGCGACGCTTCGGGGCAATTCCGGTGAGCGGATGTAGAACTTCCAGGCCACCGCGAAGCCGATCAGCATGGCGATGAAGGGCGACAGTTCGACCCACAGCGGCAGTTCGTGGATTTCGTGCAGGATGTGATTGTCCGGCAGCGTGAACAGCGACGCCTTCCAGAACTCGGCATAGCCTTCGCCGATGAAGGAATTGTGGAAGATGATGCCGGCAAACAGTGCACCCGCAGCCAGGATGAACAGCGGCACCAGCATCACCGGCGGCGATTCATGCACATGGTGCATCACCTCATGGCTCGCCCGCGGCTGGCCGTGGAAGGTCATGAAGATCAGCCGCCAGGAATAGAAGGAGGTGAAACAGGCGGCGATGACCAAAAGCACGAAGGCGAGGCCGGCAACCGAATTGTGGCTGGCAAAGGCGCTCTCGATGATGGCGTCCTTGGAGAAGAAACCGGCGGTACCGATGACGGTCACCGGAATGCCGACGCCGGTCAGCGCCAGCGTCCCGATCACCATCATCCAGTAGGTGGTCGGGATCAGCTTGCGCAGACCGCCCATCTTGCGCATGTCCTGCTCGTCGGAGACGGCATGGATGACCGAGCCCGAGCCGAGGAACAGCAGCGCCTTGAAGAAGGCGTGCGTGAACAGGTGGAAGATCGCCGCGCCATAGGCGCCAACGCCGAGCGCCACGAACATGTAGCCGAGCTGCGAGCAGGTCGAATAGGCGATGACGCGCTTGATGTCGTTCTGAACGAGACCGACGGTGGCCGCGAAGAAGGCGGTGAAGGCGCCGATGAAGGTCACCACGGTCAGCGCCGAATGCGACAGTTCGAACAGCGGCGACAGCCGCGCCAGCATGAACACGCCGGCGGTCACCATGGTTGCGGCATGGATGAGAGCCGAGACCGGCGTCGGGCCTTCCATGGCGTCCGGCAGCCAGGTGTGCAGCGGCACCTGCGCCGACTTGCCCATGGCGCCCATGAACAGCAGCAGGCAGACGACGGTCATCGCCGCCTGCTTGTCCAGCGCATGGCCGAGGAAGGTCAGCACGGCAGCACCTTGCGGCGCGCCTTCGGCCGGAACGAACGTCGCCGCATTGGCGAAGATGGTGCCGAGATTGACCGAGCCGAACAGCACGAACACACCGAAAATGCCGAGCGCGAAACCGAAATCGCCGACGCGGTTGACGACGAAGGCCTTGATGGCCGCGGCGTTGGCCGACGGCTTCTTGTACCAGAAACCGATCAGCAGGTAGGAGGCGAGACCGACCCCTTCCCAGCCGAAGAACATCTGCACGAGGTTGTCGGCCGTCACCAACATCAGCATGGCGAAGGTGAACAGCGACAGATAGGCGAAGAAGCGCGGCCGGTTCGGATCGTGGTGCATGTAGCCGATCGAATAGATATGGACCAGCGCCGAAACGGTGTTGACCACCACCAGCATCACCACCGTCAGCGTGTCGATGCGCAGTGCCCAGGACACGTCCAGCCCGCCGGACTGGATCCAGTGCAGCACCGGCACGGTGAACACTTCGCCATGGCCGAAGCCGACGCTGAAGAAGGCGACCCACGACAGCACCGCGGAGATCACCAGGAAGCCGGAGGTGATGTATTCGGACGCCTTGGCGCCGAGCGACGTGCCGAACAGGCCGACGATCAGGAAGCCGAGCAGTGGAAGGAAGACGATGGCCTGATACATGGTGGTTCCGTCAACCCTTCATCATGTTCACGTCTTCGACCGCGATCGAGCCGCGGTTGCGGAAGAAGACGACGAGAATGGCAAGTCCGATGGCGGCTTCAGCCGCCGCGACCGTCAGCACGAACAGCGCGAACACCTGGCCGACCAGATCGCCGAGCGCCGCCGAAAAGGCGACGAAGTTGATGTTGACCGCAAGCAGGATCAGCTCGACCGACATCAGGATGACGATGACGTTCTTGCGGTTCAGGAAGATGCCGAACACGCCGAGCGTGAACAGGATCGCCGATACGGTCAGATAATGTGCGATGCCGACGACCATCTCAGACTCCTTCGCCCGACTTGACCTTGCGGATTTCCATGCCGGTGGCCGGCGTGCGGCCGACCTGGGCTGCGATCGACTGCCGCTTGATCCCTTCCTTGTGACGCAGCGTCAGCACGATGGCGCCGATCATGGCAACCAGCAGGATGAGGCCCGAAATCTGGAAGTAGTAGAGGTAGTCGGTATAGAGGATGTCGCCGAGCGCGGCCGTGTTCGAGCGCGTGGCGAGATCGGGGATCGGTTTGGACACTGTCGCGGCCAGCTTCGGCGCGAATGTGTAGCCGCCGAGCACGACGATCAGCTCCGCCGCCAGGATCAGCCCGACCAGCGCGCCGATCGGCGCGTATTGCAGCGCGCCCTCTTTCATTTCAGCGAAGTCGACGTCGAGCATCATGACGACGAACAGGAACAGCACCATGACCGCGCCGACATAGACGACGAGCAGGATCATCGCCAGGAACTCGGCGCCGGTCAGCATGAACAGGCCGGCGGCGTTGAAGAAGGTCAGGATCAGGAACAGCACCGAATGCACGGGGTTGCGCGATGAAATGACCATGAACGCCGACGCCACGGCGACAAAGGCGAAGAGGTAGAAAAAGGCCGCCTCTAGTCCACTCAGCATTGGGGTTCCCCCGGGTTCCTATCCCAAACAGGACATTCGTCGTGTTTGATTTTTGCGACCGCCTCCGGTCGGCAAGTTTCGTTGTGTCCTTAGACGAGGCCCCTCGCCTCGTCCATGCGTCAAATATCAGCGGTACGGCGCATCCAATGAGATGTTGCGCGCCAGTTCGCGCTCCCACCGGTCGCCATTGGCCAGCAGCTTGTCCTTGTCGTAGTAGAGCTCCTCGCGCGTTTCAGTCGCGAATTCGAAATTCGGCCCCTCGACGATGGCATCGACCGGGCAGGCTTCCTGGCAGAAGCCGCAATAGATGCACTTCACCATATCGATGTCGTAGCGCACCGTGCGGCGCGTGCCGTCATTGCGGCGCGGGCCGGCCTCGATGGTGATGGCCTGCGCCGGGCAGATCGCCTCGCACAATTTGCAGGCGATGCAGCGTTCCTCGCCATTGGGATAGCGGCGCAGCGCGTGCTCGCCCCGGAAGCGCGGGCTGGTCGGCCCCTTCTCGTGCGGATAGTTGATCGTCTCCTTCGGCGCGAAGAACTGGCGCATCGACAGGAAGAAGGCGCTGACGAAATCCTGCAGAAGCAGCGATTTTGCGGCCTGGGACAAAGCGGACATCACGCAAACCCCGTGATCTTGAGGAAGGCTGCGGTGGCGACAACCATGAACAGCGAGATCGGCAGGAACACTTTCCAGCCCAGCCGCATCAGTTGGTCGTAGCGGTAGCGCGGCACGAAGGCCTTCACCATCGAGATACCGAAGAACACGAAGCACACCTTCAGCACGAACCAGATGACGCCGGGCACCCAGGTGAAGGGCGCGAAGTCGAAGGGCGGCAGCCAACCGCCGAGGAACAGGATGGTCGCCAGCGCGCACATCAGGACGATGGCGACATACTCGCCGAGGAAGAACAGCAGGAACGGCGTCGACGAATATTCGACCATATGGCCGGCGACCAGTTCCGATTCGGCCTCGACCAGGTCGAAAGGCGGGCGGTTCGTCTCGGCCAGCGCCGAGATGAAGAAGATGATGAACATCGGGAACAGCGCCAGCCAGTTCCAGTCGAGGAAGGAGTTGGGCAGGCCGAGTCTGGTGCCAAGCCCACCCTGCTGCGACATCACGATATCGCTGAGGTTGAGCGAGCCGGCGGTGAGCAGCACGGTGACGATGACGAAGCCGATCGAGACTTCGTAGGAGACCATCTGCGCGGCCGAACGCAGCGCGCCGAGGAACGGATATTTCGAGTTCGACGCCCAGCCGCCCATGATCACGCCGTAGACCTCGAGCGAGGAGATGGCGAAGACATAGAGGATGCCGACATTGACGTTGGCGATCGCCCAACCCTGGTTGACTGGAATGACCGCCCAGGCCGAAATCGCAAGCACCGCCGATACCAGCGGCGCCAGAAGGAACACGCCCTTGTTGGCGCCGGACGGGATGACCGGTTCCTTGAAGACGAATTTCAACAGGTCGGCGAAGGCCTGCAGCGTGCCCCAGGGGCCGACGACGTTCGGGCCACGGCGCAACTGCACCGCCGCCCAGATCTTGCGGTCGGCGTAGAGGATGTAGGCCACGAAGATCAGCAGCACCACGATCAGCACGACTGACTTTAGAAGGATCAGCAGCGCCGGCAGCACGTAGAAGGAGAAGAAGGTGTCCATGCTTATTCCGCCGCCTGCTTGAAGCCGCTCTTGGCCAGTGCCGAGCATTCCGCCATCACGGCCGATGCCCGCGCGATCGGGTTGGTCAGGTAGAAATCCTTGACCGGCGAGGTGAAGGTGCCCTTGTTCAGTCGCCCGCCGAGCTTCGCCACGCCGGCAATGTCCTCGGCATTGCCGGCCGCGACCTGATCGATGCGGGCCAGATGCGGATACTCGCCATAGAGCTTGGCGCGCAGTTGCGGCAGTGAATCGAACGGCAGCTTCTTGCCCAGCACGTCGGACAGGGCCCGCAGAATCGCCCAGTCCTCGCGCGCATCGCCAGGCGCGAAACCGGCGCGGTTGGTCTGCTGCACGCGCCCTTCGGTGTTGACGTAGGTGCCTGACTTTTCCGTGTAGGCAGCCGCCGGCAGGATGACATTGGCGCGATGCGCGCCGTGGTCGCCATGGGTGCCGATATAGACGACGAAGGCGCCGCCGGTCTTGCCCATATCGATCTCGTCGGCGCCGAGCAGAAACAGCACGTCCGTTTCGCCGAGCATACCGGCGACATCCTTGCCACCCTCGCCCGGCACAAAGCCGAGATCGAGGCCGCCGACCCTGGCCGCCGCATTGTGCAGCACGGCAAAGCCGTTCCAGTCGGCGCGAGCGGCATTGACAGCAGCGGCGAGCTTCGCCGCCTGGCCGAGCACGGCCGCGCCGTCGGCGCGCGCCAACGCGCCCTGGCCGATAATGATCAGCGGATGCGTCGCCTTCTTCAGCGTCTGGAAGAACGTGCCATTGCCGTCGGCCAGATCCTTCAGCGAATCCGGCCCGGCACCGAGCAATTCATACTCGTAGCGTGTGTCGCCGACATCGCCGATGACGCCGACCGGCAGATTGCCGACCCGCCAGCGCTTGCGGATGCGGGCGTTGAGCACCGAGGCCTCGAATCGCGGATTGGCGCCGATGATCAGCACCGCATCGGCCTGCTCGATGCCTTCGATGGTCGGGTTGAAAATGTAGCTGGCACGGCCGAGCGCCGGATCGAGTGCGGCGCCATCCTGGCGGCAGTCGACATTCTTAGAGCCGAGCGAAGCAATCAGCAGCTTCAGCGCGTAGATTTCCTCGACCGCCGCGAGATCGCCAGCGATGGCGCCAATCTTCTCGGGCGTGGTCTTCGACACCGCGTCCTTGATCGTCGCGAACGCTTCGGCCCAGCTTGCCGCAACCAGCCTGCCGTCCTTGCGCACATAGGGACGGTCGAGGCGCTGCGTGCGCAACCCGTCCCAGATGAAGCGGGTCTTGTCGGAAATCCACTCCTCGTTCACCTGCTCGTTGACGCGCGGCAGGATGCGCATCACTTCGCGGCCACGGCTGTCGATGCGGATCGCCGAGCCGACGGCGTCCATCACGTCGATGGATTCGGTCTTGGTCAGTTCCCACGGCCGCGCCTGGAAGGCGAAGGGCTTGGAGGTCAGCGCGCCGACCGGGCACAGATCGATGACATTGCCCTGCAGTTCCGAGGTCATCGCCTGTTCGAGATAAGTGGTGATCTCGGCGTCCTCGCCGCGGCCGATCAGGCCGAGTTCGGAAATGCCGGCGACTTCGGTGGTGAAGCGGACGCAGCGCGTGCAATGGATGCAGCGGTTCATCACTGTCTTGACCAGCGGGCCGATATACTTGTCTTCGACCGCGCGCTTGTTCTCATGATAGCGCGAGGAATCGACGCCGAAGGCCATCGCCTGGTCCTGCAGGTCGCATTCGCCGCCCTGGTCGCAGATCGGGCAATCCAGCGGATGGTTGATCAGCAGGAACTCCATCACGCCTTCGCGGGCCTTCTTGACCATCGGCGTGTTGGTGAAGATTTCCGGCGGCTCGCCATTGGGGCCGGGGCGCAAATCGCGCACGCCCATGGCGCAGGAGGCCTGCGGCTTGGGCGGCCCGCCCTTCACCTCGATCAGGCACATGCGGCAATTGCCGGCGATCGACAGCCGCTCATGGAAGCAGAAGCGCGGCACTTCCGCGCCCGCGTCTTCCGCTGCCTGCAGCAGCGTGTAGTGGTCGGGTACAGTGATCTCTTTCCCGTCGACCTTGAGCTTTGCCATTCGCTTCAAACCCCTGCGGATTTCCCGCAATCTCATTTCCCGGGCGCGTCAGACGCAGCGCCCGGCATTTCATTCACTTCTTCGCGGCCAGCACAGCCGCCTGCGCAGTCCACTCGTCACGGCCGATACGGCCGTTGAACGACAGATAGTCGTCGACCCAGGCGATCTCTTGCGGCGACCAGGCGGCGATCTGGGCATAGGTCCAAATGCCGAGCCCGTTCAGCACCTTTTCCAGCTTCGGACCGATGCCCGATATCGCCTTGAGGTCGGACGGTTTCGCCGGCTTGTCCATAGCCTTGGGCTGCCTGAAATCCTCGGGCAGCAGAACGTCGGCGGCCTCGCTCGTTGCAGGAGCGACATTTACCGCAGGCACCGTGGTGGCGGCTTCCTTGGCGGCGATGTCGGTCACTTCCTGCGCGAAGGACTGCGCCTCGGCAATCATGGTTTTGGCCGTCGCCCGCGCCTTGATGGACGACGAGCTCGCGTCCTCGAATTGCTCGACGCGCGCCTCGAAATCCTCGATCAGCGGCTGCATCAGGCGCTGTGATGCCTCGGCGGCTCCTGTGAGTGCCCCCAGCCAGACGCCGAACGCATGATTGGCAAGCCCGATGCCAAGCGCCGACATTGCCGCCGCACCAGCGACAGGGTGCACGAAAAGGTTGACGGCGCTGGCCATCTCCTTCGGCATCATCCTGGTCAGGTCCTGGTTCATCTTCTCGATCTGGTCCAAATTAGGCATCAATGGGTAGGGTGTCGAATAAGGCGCCATAGAGTTCTCCTGGTCGTTTCTTCGTTCGCCCCGCCCCGTTATTCCAGCATTCAAAAATCTTCTATTCCGCCGCCACCATCACCGGTTCGGCTCGATGCGCGTTGCGCGAAAACTCGTCGATGCGCCGCTCCACCTCGCCGCGGAAATGCCGCATCAGGCCCTGGATCGGCCATGCCGCCGCATCGCCCAGCGCGCAGATCGTGTGGCCCTCGACCTGCTTGGTGACGTCGAGCAGCATGTCGATCTCGCGCTTCTGCGCCTCGCCGCGCACCAGCCGCTCCATCACCCGCCACATCCAGCCTGTGCCTTCGCGGCACGGCGTGCACTGGCCGCAGCTCTCATGCTTGTAGAAGTAGGACAGCCGCGCGATCGCCTTCACGACATCGGTCGACTTGTCCATGACGATGACGGCCGCCGTACCGAGGCCGGATTTGAGGTCGCGCAGCGCATCGAAATCCATCGGCGTGTCGATGATCTGCTCGGCCGGAACCAGCGGCACCGAGGCGCCGCCCGGGATGACCGCGAGCAGATTGTCCCAGCCGCCGCGGATGCCACCGCAATGCGTCTCGATCAACTCGCGAAACGGGATCGACATCGCCTCTTCGACGGTGCACGGATTGTTGACGTGGCCGGAGACACAGAACAGCTTGGTGCCGACATTGTTGGGCCGGCCGAAGGACGAGAACCAGGCTGCACCACGGCGCAGGATGGTCGGCGCCACCGCGATCGATTCGACGTTGTTGACGGTGGTCGGGCAGCCATAAAGGCCGACATTGGCCGGGAATGGCGGCTTCAGCCTGGGCTGACCCTTCTTGCCTTCCAGGCTTTCCAGCAGCGCCGTCTCTTCGCCGCAGATATAGGCGCCGGCGCCGTGATGCATGTAGACGTCGAAATCGTAGCCGGACGTGTTGTTCTTGCCGATCAGCTTGGCCTCATAGGCCTCGTCGATGGCGCGCTGCAGCGCCTCGCGCTCGCGGATGAACTCGCCGCGCACATAGATGTAGGCGGCAATCGCGCCCATGGCGAAGCCGGCGAGCAGCGCCCCTTCGACCAGCGTGTGCGGATCGTTGCGCAGGATGTCGCGGTCCTTGCAGGTGCCAGGCTCGGATTCGTCGGCGTTGATGACGAGGTAGCTAGGCCTGCCATCGCTCTGCTTGGGCATGAACGACCATTTGAGGCCCGTCGGGAAGCCGGCGCCGCCACGGCCGCGCAGGCCGGACGCCTTCATCTCATTGACGATCCATTCGCGCCCCTTGGCGACGATGCCGGGCGTGTTGTCCCAGGCGCCACGCGCCATGGCGCCGGCCAGCGACTTGTCGAACAGGCCGTAGATGTTGGTGAAGATGCGGTCTTTATCCTGAAGCATTTTTCGTCCCTCAGACCGGCTTCTTGCCGAAGACGCGGATGTATTCGGCGACGCCGCCCTTGGCGAGCGCCTTGGCCTGCTTGACCCAGTCGTCGCGCTCGATGCGGCCGTGGAAGGAGAGATAGCCGTCCACCCACTCGCGCTCGGCCTTCTTCCAGGAAGAGACCTGCGCGAAGGTGAAGATGCCCAGCGTATGCAGGACGCCCTCGATCTTCGGGCCAACGCCGGAGATCAGCTTGAGATCGTCGACCGCGGCCGGCCTGTCGATACCGGCCGGACGGTTCTTGTCCTCCAGCGACGGTTTTGCGGGCTTTGCCGCCGGCGCCTTGGCTTCCGGCGCCTTGAAGGCAGAGGCCGGTTCGGCCTTGGCCTTCGGCCCATTGCGCTGCTTGGAGACCTTCTCGACTTCCGGCGCTGCCTTGTTGGCGTTGGCGGCCGAATGCAGCGGCGCCGAAACACTCGCCGCCTTCTCCGCCGCCGGCGCCACCTTGGTCTTTGAGGGTGTCTTCAACGCCGGGCTGGTTTCAGGCGCGTCGGTCTTCGGCTTGCTGGCGTTGGACGGGGCGACGGGAGCGGGTGCCGGAACGGGCGCCGCAATGATCGCGTCGGGTGCCGCCTTGGCGGCCTTCGCTGCCTCCCTGGCTTCCCGGTCGCGGGTCGACTTGAGGATCGCCTTTTCGCTTTTCAGCGTCGTGAGACCAGAGGCCGGCTCCGAGCCGGTGCGGCCATTCTGCGGTCCCGGCGCCACCGAGGCGCCCTTGCCCGCATCGTAGAGATCGATGATTTCGGCCAGGCGTTCCGGCGTCAGATCCTCGAACGTATCCTTGAAGATCATCACCATCGGCGCGTTGACACAGGCGCCGAGGCACTCGACTTCTTCCCACGACAAGGTGCCCTTGTCGTTGGTGTGGAACTGGTCGTGATGGATTTTCGAGCGGCAGACATCCATCAGCGCTTCCGAGCCGCGCAGCATGCAGGGCGTGGTGCCGCAGACCTGGATGTGCGCGCGGGTGCCGACCGGATTGAGCTGGTACTGCGTGTAGAAGGTCGCGACCTCGAGCCCGCGAATCCTGGGCATGCCGAGCATGTCCGAAATCGTCTCGATCGCCGCCTTGGTGACCCAGCCTTCCTGTTCTTGCGCCAGCATCAGCAGCGGAATGATCGCCGACTGCTCGCGGCCCTTCGGGTACTTCTTGATCCAATGCTTCGCCGCTGCCGCGTTCGCCCGGTTGAAGGCGAAGGATGCTGGCTGGACGCTGGCTTCTGCGAGACGGCGGACTGACATTTAGCGATCGACCTCACCAAACACGATGTCGAGGGAGCCAAGAACGGCGGTGACGTCGGCCAGCATGTGGCCGCGACACAGGAAATCCATGGCTTGCAGATGCGCGAAACCGGGCGCGCGCAGCTTGCAGCGATACGGCTTGTTGGTGCCGTCGGAGACGAGATAGACGCCGAATTCGCCCTTCGGCGCCTCGACGGCCGCATAGACCTCGCCGGCCGGCACGCGATAGCCCTCGGTGTAGAGCTTGAAGTGGTGGATCAGCGCTTCCATCGAACGCTTCATCGCCGCGCGCTTGGGCGGCACGACCTTGCCGTCGAGGTTCGACACCGGGCCGGTGCTTTCCTTGCCGAGCAGAAGATCGACGCACTGGCGCATGATCCTGGCCGACTGGCGCATTTCTTCCATGCGCACGAGGTAACGGTCGTAGCAGTCGCCGTTCTTGCCGATCGGAATGTCGAAATCCATTTCCGAATAGCATTCATAGGGCTGCGACTTGCGCAGATCCCAGGCCGCGCCCGAACCGCGCACCATGACGCCCGAAAAGCCCCAGGCCCAGGCATCGGCCAGCGAAACAATGCCGATATCGACATTGCGCTGCTTGAAGATGCGGTTGCCGGTCAGCAGCTTGTCGAGGTCGTCGATCGACTTCAGGAACGGGTCGATCCACTTGCCGATGTCCTCGACCAGCTGGCGCGGCAGGTCCTGATGGACGCCGCCGGGCCGGAAATAGGCGGCATGCATGCGCGAGCCGGAGGCGCGCTCATAAAACACCATCAGCTTTTCGCGCTCGACGAAACCCCACAGCGGCGGCGTCAGCGCGCCGACGTCCATCGCCTGCGTCGTCACATTGAGGATGTGCGACATGATGCGGCCGATCTCGCAATAGAGCACGCGGATCAGCTGGCCGCGCCTCGGCACTTCGATGCCGAGCAGGCGTTCGGCGGCCAGTGCGAAGGCATGTTCCTGATTCATCGGCGCGCAATAGTCGAGCCGGTCGAGATAAGGCACAGCCTGCAGATAGGTTTTTGCCTCGATCAGCTTTTCGGTGCCGCGATGCAGCAGCCCGATATGCGGATCGACGCGATCGACGACTTCGCCGTCGAGCTCCAGCACGAGGCGCAAAACGCCGTGCGCCGCAGGATGTTGCGGGCCGAAATTGATGTTGAAATTGCGGACGGAGGTCTCAGCCATTCTGGCGCCTCAATTCGTCTTGGCTTTTTCGTCCCCGGGCAGCACGTAGTCGGTGCCTTCCCAAGGGGAAAGAAAATCAAAATTGCGGAATTCCTGCTTGAGCTCGACCGGCTCGTAGATGACGCGCTTGGCTTCGTCGTCGTAGCGCACTTCGACGAAGCCTGTCAGCGGGAAATCCTTGCGCAGCGGATGGCCTTCGAAACCGTAGTCGGTCAGCAGGCGGCGCAGATCGGGATGGCCCGAGAACAGCACGCCATAGAGATCGTAGGTCTCGCGCTCGAACCAGTCGGCGCCGGGGAAAACCCCGGTGATCGACGGCACCATCGTCTCCTCGTCGGCCTGCACCTTGACGCGAATGCGCACATTCTGTTTCGGCGACAGCAGGTGATAGACGACGTCGAAGCGCTTGGCCCGCGACGGATAGTCGGCGCCGCAGACATCGATGATCGAGATGAACTGGCAGCGCGCATCGTCGCGCAGGAAAGTCACGACTTCGATGAGGTCGCGCGGCTCGACATGAATGGTGAGCTCGCCATAGGCAATGTCAGCGCCATTGACGCGACCGATCAGCCTTTCGCCGAGATAGGTCGACAGTTCGCTAAGGGATGCGGCCATGGATTTACCGTTCGATCGTGCCGGTGCGGCGGATTTTCTTCTGCAGGAGAAGAATGCCGTAGAGCAAAGCTTCGGCGCTCGGCGGGCAGCCGGGCACATAGATGTCGACAGGCACGACGCGGTCGCAGCCGCGTACCACCGAATAGGAATAGTGGTAGTAGCCGCCGCCATTGGCGCAGGAGCCCATCGAGATGACGTAGCGCGGCTCCGGCATCTGGTCGTAGACCTTGCGCAGCGCCGGCGCCATCTTGTTGGTCAGCGTGCCGGCGACGATCATGATGTCGGACTGGCGCGGTGACGCACGCGGCGCGACGCCGAAGCGCTCCGAGTCGTAGCGCGGCATCGAGGTGTGGATCATCTCGACGGCGCAGCATGCCAGACCGAAGGTCATGAACATCAGCGAGCCCGAGCGCGCCCAGGTGATCAGCGCCTCGGTCGAGGTGACCAGGAAACCCTTGTCGGCAAGCTCATTGTTGATTTCGAGGAAGAAGGGATCGTCCTCCCCCACCGGCCTGCCGGTGTTGGGATCGATGATGCCCTTCGGCTTCGGCGCGACGAGGGTGCCTGAACTGTCGTTCAATCCCATTCCAGCGCTCCTTTTTTCCATTCATAGGCAAAGCCGATGGTCAGCACTGCCAAAAACACCATCATCGACCAGAAACCCAGCATGCCGATCTTCGAGAAGGACACTGCCCAGGGAAACAGGAAGGCCACTTCGAGGTCGAAGATGATGAACAGGATCGACACCAGGTAGAAGCGGATGTCGAATTTCATGCGGGCATCGTCGAACGAGTTGAAACCGCACTCGTAGGCGGAAAGCTTTTCGGGATCGGGATTGCGGTAAGCCACCAGGAACGGTGCGGCCAGCAGCGCCAGGCCGACGACCAGCGCCACGCCGATGAACAGGACGATGGGCAGGTACGAACTGAGAAGTGCGTTCATGCAGCGGCTTTCCGTTGGCGCCAATCCACTTTGATTACAGCACCGGACCTTAATGCGGAAGCGTGACAGATTAACCGCTGAACCGTTTTAAGGGGCCTATGCTGCAACGCGGCGAGGGTTAGCGCAGCACTTCCAGCGAAGCAAGTCAAACCTTGTTCAAAACGCCGACCTGGACGGCATATCCGGAGAAACTGGTCCGATCCGCTCCTGTTTGATTTCCTTCGTTTTATACTCCACTTTTCTCTCCTGACAGGGTTGCCGCTAAAACCCTGCTAGCATGGGCTGGAATCACCCGTCAGACCCACAGCAGAAGCGCCCAGAGTGATACCTGCATGAAGGAAAAAATCTCGCTTGCCATGGCCCGGCGCATCGCGCTCGCCGCACAGGGGTTTCTCGATCCCCGCCCAAATGGCACACCCGACCGCCGCCACTTCGCCCGCGTGCTCTCCCGCACCGGCCTGCTGCAGATCGATTCCGTCAGCGCGGTGGTGCGCGCGCATTATATGCCGCTTTATTCCCGCCTTGGCCCCTATCCCTTGACCTTGCTCGACAATGCCGCCGTGACGCGCAAGCGCACCGTCTTCGAATACTGGGCGCATGAGGCTTCCTTCCTGCCGGTCGAGACCTACCCGCTGATGCGCTGGCGCATGCAGCGCGCCGAGCAGGGCGACGAGATGTATCTGGGCCTGGCCAAATGGGGCCGCGAGCACGCCGCCTATATAGAAGAGATCTACCGCGAGGTCGCCGCGCGCGGCCCGATCGCCGCTTCGGCGCTGGAAGGTCAGAAAGGTTCGGGCGGCTGGTGGGGCTGGAGCCATGCCAAGCATGCCTTCGAATGGCTGTTCTGGGCCGGGCGCATCACCACGGCGCACCGCCGCGGCTTCGAGCGCTTCTATGATTTGCCCGAGCGCGTGCTGCCGCAGGCGATCCTCGACCTGCCCGTGCCGCCAGCCGAGGACGCGCACCGCGAATTGCTGCGCATTTCTGCCCGCGCCCATGGCGTGGCGACATCAGGCGACCTGCGCGACTACTTTCGGCTATCGCCGGCCGACATGAAAGGCCGGCTGGAGGAACTGGTCGAGTTGGGCGAATTGCTGCCGGTGCGTGTCGAGGGCTGGGACAAGCCGGCCTACCTTCATAAGGACGCCCGCCTGCCCCGGAAAATCGAGGCCCGCGCACTGTTGGCGCCGTTCGACCCGGTCGTCTTCGAGCGCTCGCGCTCGGAGCGGCTGTTCGATTTCCACTACCGCATCGAGATCTACACGCCGGCTGAGAAGCGCCAATACGGCTATTACGTCCTGCCCTTCCTGCTCGGCGACCGGATCGTCGCCCGCGTCGACCTCAAGGCTGACCGGCCGGCCAGCGTCCTGCGCACCCACGCCGCCTACGCCGAACCCGGCGCGCCACCTGAAACCGCCGCGCAACTCTTCGAGGAACTGCAGCAGATGCAGGGCTGGCTTGGCCTTCAACGCATCGAAGTGACACCCGCCGGCGATCTGGGTCCGGCGCTCGCCGACATCGCCATGTCGTAGCCGCGCGTTGACACCGCTGCCTGCAAAAGCCTAAATCCGCTCCAGACGGTCCCTTGCCCGCAACGGCAGGGGCTAAGAGGGAATGCGGTGCGGGATTTCGATCTCAAATCCGCGGCTGTCCCCGCAACTGTAAGCGAAGAGCCAAGGCCGAAAGCCACTGGGACGTTCCCGGGAAGGCGGCACCCAAGGCGATGACCCGCGAGCCAGGAGACCTGCCGTCTGCGACAAAAGAATCCGATCGCCCGGCGGGTTTCCGGGCAAGGAGCCCGGTTTTTGGACCAGAACAGCAGTTTTTCGGCTGGCACAGCGGACAATTCGTCCGCCGACGGCGATGCCTTGGCCGGCGTCACCGTCATCGTCTGCGCCTCCTGCCGCGACGAGACCGGCTCCGACGCCCATCCCCGCGCCGGCGAACTGCTAGCCGAAGACACGCGCCAAGCCGCTGCAGGCGATGACATCCGCATCCGCACGGTCGAGTGCCTCGGCAATTGCAAGCGCCGGCTGAGCGCCGCGATCCTGCGCGACGGCTGCTGGAGCTATGTCTTCGGCGACCTGACCGCGACCAGCGGCGCCGACCTCGTCACCGGCGCCAAAATCTTCGCCGCCTCGACCGACGGCCTCATTCCATGGCGCGGTCGGCCCGATTCCCTCAAGCGCGGCCTCGTTGCCCGCATTCCTCCCCTCAACCTGCTGAAGGATTGATCATGAGCGCTTCCGTCACCCGCGTCCCCTGCACCGTCGTCACCGGCTTCCTTGGTGCCGGCAAGACGACGCTGGTCCGCCATCTCCTGGAAAACGCCAGCGGCAAGCGCATTGCCATCATCGTCAACGAGTTCGGCGACATCGGCATCGACGGCGAGATTCTGAAGGGCTGCGGCATCGACACCTGCCCGGAGGAAAACATCGTCGAACTGGCCAATGGCTGCATCTGCTGCACCGTGGCCGACGATTTCGTGCCGGCGCTCGACCAGATCCTGTCGCTCAACCCCAAGGTCGATCACATCCTGATCGAGACCTCGGGCCTGGCCCTGCCCAAGCCGCTGGTCCAGGCATTCCAGTGGCCGACGGTGAAGAGCCGCGTCACCGTCGATGGCGTCATCGCCGTGGTCGACGGTCCCGCACTGGCCGAAGGCCGGGTCGCCAACGACATGGACGCCTTGCAGGCGCAGCGCGCGCAAGATGATAGCCTCGACCATGACGACCCGGTCGAGGAACTGTTCGAGGACCAGATCGCCTGCGCCGACCTGATCATCCTGTCGAAAAGCGATCTTATGGACGCCGCCGGTTCGGCCCGCGCCAACGCCATCATCGGCGAACACTCCGCCCGTGCCGTGAAGATCGTGCCGACCTCGCATGGCAAGGTCGATCCCTCCGTGCTGCTCGGGCTCGGTCTCGCCGTCGAGGACGACATCGAGAACCGCAAATCCCATCATGACGGCGCCTTCGACCACGAGCATGACGACTTCGACACCTTCATCGTCGACATTCCCTCGATCGCCAATCCGGATGAGCTGGCACAACGCGTCGCCGCCGCCGCCGAACAGGAAAACGTGCTGCGCGTGAAAGGCTTCGTCGAGGTCGGCGGCAAGCCGATGCGGCTCTTGCTGCAGGCCGTCGGCCCGCGCGTCAATCATTACTATGACCGCGCCTGGACCGCCGAGGACAACCGCCGTTCGCGCCTGGTCGTCATCGGCCTCAAGGGGCTGAACCGCCCGGCAATCGAGCGTATACTCGCCGGCTGATTTCAGACACGGGCCGCGATGCATATCCTCACCACGACCTCCGCCTCGCTCGACGATCTCGCCGAGCCGGTCGATCTGCGGCAGACGCCGGCGGATATCGTGGCCCTGTCCTTCACCGACAGCGACCTCGCCGGACTGGCGGCCGCCTGGAAGGCGGATGCCGGCCGTTTGCCCTCGATGCGGCTGGCGGCGCTTCGCGACCTGCGCCACCCTATGTCCGTCGACCTCTGGGTCGACAGCGTCGCCCGCCACGCCAAGATCATCCTGGTACGCATCCTCGGCGGCTACGACTGGTGGCGCTACGGCTGCGACCAGCTGGCCTCGACCGCTCGGGAACGCGGCATAAAACTGGCGCTGCTGCCCGGTGAAAGCCATGACGAGGATATCAGGCTGATCGAAGCCTCGACGCTGCCGCGCTGGGAATTGGACGCCCTGCTCGGCTATTTCCGCGAGGGCGGCCCGGCCAATATGGGCGCGCTGGTGCAGCGGCTGGCCAGGCTGGCTGGGCAGGACGCGGCCGTTGTTGAGCCGGTGGCGGTGCCGAAGGCCGGCTACTACGAGCCAGGCCGCGGCGTCGTCCCCTTCGCCCTCGAGGGAGAGGGAAAGGTCGTGCCCATTCTCTTCTACCGCTCGATGCTGCTGGCCGCCGACGTCGCACCCATCGACGCCCTTTTCGATGCGCTGCGGCAGCGCGGCATGACGCCTGTCCCCATCTTCGTCTCCGGCCTCAAAGACCCGACATCCCTGGCCTTCGCGGAAACCGCCATCGCCAAGCTCAGACCCGTTGCCATCATCGCCGCGACCGCCTTCGCTTCCGGCGCCGAACCCGGCGTTGAAACCCTGTTCGACCGCGCCGGCGTGCCCGTTTTCCAGGTCATCGTCGCCACCACCCGCCGCGACATCTGGGAGAATAACCAGCGTGGCCTGGCGCCCGCCGACCTCGCCATGCATGTCGTGCTGCCAGAACTGGACGGCCGCATCCTCGCCGGCGCGATTTCCTTCAAGGGTGAAAGCGATGTCGATCCCGCGCTTGGCCACCGCGCCTTCGCCAACCGGTCGGAACCGGATCGCGTCGCGCAGGTCGCTGACCGCGTGGCAGCCTTCATTCGCCTGCAGGAGACGCCCCGCGCGACGCGCAAGCTCGCCATCCTGATCCCGGACTATCCCAGCGCGCCTGGCCGTACCGGCTATGCCGTCGGCCTCGACGTGCCGTCGAGCGTGCTGGCGATGCTGCATGACCTGAAGGAACAGGGCTACGGGGTTGAAGGGATCCCGCAATCGCCTCGGGAATTGCTGGATTTGCTGGAGCGGGGCGATGGTGGGTTGGGATTGGATGAGTATCTCGACCTTTCACGAGACCTGCCTGTCGAGGCAATGACTGCTGTTGAGGCGGCGTGGGGGAAAGCGGAAGACAAGACAGGTTTGCGCGAGGCACCCCCCTCTGTCCTGCCGGACATCTCCCCCGCAAGGGGGGAGATTGGCAGTTTCAGCGCTAAGGCCACTCTTGCAACGTCGGAGATTGGCGAGGGCAGAGATGACAGCGTAATCTCCCCCCCTGCGGGGGAGATGTCCGGCAGGACAGAGGGGGGTGTTCAAGCGCCGACCTCGCTGCACTTCCCCTTCCGCGCCACGACCTTCGGCAACATCACCGTCGCCCTCGCCCCCGACCGCGGCCGCTCGGCCGACCGCCGCGCCGACTACCACGACCCGACACTCCCGCCACGCCACGCCCTGCTCGCCTTCGGCCTCTGGCTGCGCAAATCTCTCGGCGTCCACGCCCTGATCCATGTCGGCGCCCACGGCACGCTGGAATGGCTGCCGGGCAAGACTGTCGCGCTGTCGAAGGCCTGCTTCCCCGAGATCGTCACCGGCGCCATGCCCGTCATCTATCCCTTCATCGTCTCCAATCCCGGCGAGGCAGCACAAGCCAAGCGGCGCATCGCCGCCGTCACCCTCGGTCATCTGCCACCGCCGCTGGCCGGTGCGGGACTTGACGAAGATCAGCACAAACTTGAGCGCCTGGTCGATGAATACGCCCAGGCCGACGGCCTCGACCGCCGCCGCCGCGACCGCCTGGCAAAACTGATCGTCGACACCGCGCAGAAAACTGGCCTCGCCGCCGAAGCCGGTGTCGCCAGGACCGACGCGCCCGACGAAGCGCTGCGCCGCATCGATGCCTGGCTCTGTGACCTCAAGGATTTCGCCATCAAGGATGGCCTGCATATCTATGGCCGCGCGGCTGACGACGAGCCCGACGCTATGCGCCGCCAAAGTGCCGAGGCTGAAAGGTCGGCGCTGCTTGCCGCGCTCGATGGCCGCCACGTCAAGGCCGGCCCGGCCGGCGCGCCGGCGCGCGGACGTTCCGACGTGCTGCCCACCGGCCGCAATTTGTTCACGTCGGATCCACGCACCATGCCGACGCCGACCGCCTATGATCTGGGCAAGGCGGCGGCGGAAGAAGTGGTGCGCGGCTATCTGCAATCGCACGGCGACTGGCCGCGTTCGCTGGTCATCGATCTCTGGGGCTCGGCCTCATTGCGCACCGGCGGCGAGGAGATCGCGCAAGGCCTGGCGCTGATGGGCTGCCGGCCGCAATGGGATGCCGCCACCGGCCGCATCACCGGCATCGAAGTGCTGCCGCCGGCGACGCTCGGCCGCCCGCGCGTCGACGTCACCTGGCGCATATCGGGCCTGTTCCGCGACATGTTCCCGACCCAGATCGCGTTGATCGACGCCGCCGCCAACGCCGTTGCCGCCCGCGATGAAGAAGATTCGGAAAACCCGCTCGCGGCCCGGACCCGCGTCGATGGCAAGATCAGCCCGCGCATTTTCGGCACCTCACCCGGCACCTATGGCGCCGGCGTCGAGAATCTCCTGTCGAGCGGCGACTGGGGCGCGCGTGAAGAGATCGGCCGCGCCTATCTCGACGCCACCTCGCACGCCTATGGCGGCGAAAGCGGCGAAGGCGTCTCCGCGCCCGGCGCCTTCGAAACCCGCATCGCCGAGGCCGATCTTCTGGTCCACACCGGCGACGACCCCGGCCGCGACATTCTCGAAGGCTCCGCCGACGTCGCCTTCATCGGCGGCTTTTCAGCCGCGCTTGCGGCGCTTGGCCGGAATGCCGACGTCATCGTGCTCGATACGACGGACCCGCAAATGCCGAAGCCGCGCTCGATCAGTGAGGCCGTATCGCGCGTGGTGCGCGCCCGCGCTGTCAATGCCCGCTTCATCTCAGGCCAGATGCGGCACGGCCCACGCGGCGCCTCTGAATTCGCCGAGACGGTCGACCGGCTGGTCGGCTTCGCCGAAACCACGCATGCCATATCGGGCGCGCTGATCGAGGCCGTGCACGACGCCTATGTCGGCAACGCGGATGTTCGCGCCTTTATCCTTCGGGAAAACCCGGCGGCGGCGAAAGTCATTGCCGAGCGTTTCCTGTCGGCGCGCCGGCGCGGCCTCTGGCATCCCTTGCGCAATTCCATCGACGACGATCTCGCCGCGCTGATTGCAGAGGCCG
Source organism: Mesorhizobium sp. 131-3-5 (assembly GCF_016756575.1). NCBI lineage: Bacteria > Pseudomonadati > Pseudomonadota > Alphaproteobacteria > Hyphomicrobiales > Phyllobacteriaceae > Mesorhizobium > Mesorhizobium sp. 131-3-5. The sequence continues at coordinate 3,663,192 of NZ_AP023254.1, read as the reverse complement.
AGGCGCTGGGAGTGGCGGCATGAACGCCTTCTCACGTCGCGGCGCCTGCCCGGCCCTGTCGGCGCCGATGCAGACCGGCGATGGACTGCTGGTGCGGCTCAACCCGGTTGCTGGAGCATTTTCGCCGAAGCTGTTGATCGGTCTGGCCGAATCCGCCCTGCGGCATGGCAACGGCATCATGGAAGTGACAGCGCGCGGCAGCCTGCAGATTCGCGGGTTGACGGCGGATAGCGCTGCGCTGCTGGCGGCGGAGGTCGACGCGCTGGGCATTGCAGTGCGCACCGGCGTGCCGGTCGAGACGGGGCCGCTGGCGGGCATCGATCCGCAGGAGGTTGCCGATCCACGACCACTGGCTGAGCGGGTCAGGGTGGCGGTTGACGAGGCCGGGCTGACGCCAAGGCTCGGGCCGAAGGTGTCTGTCGTGGTGGATGGCGGCGGGCAACTGACGATGGATGCGGTGACGGCCGATGTGCGGCTGAAGGCGGTACGGGCCGACAACGGCATCGTTTGGAGCGTATCGGTTGCCGGCGATGGCCAAAACGCGAAGGTGCTGGCAACGGTCGATGCGGATGCCGCCAGAGACATAGCCGTGGCTGCACTCAGGATGGTCGCTGAAAAAGGCCGTGAGGCGCATGCGCGGGACTTGTCGGAGCGGCAGTTGGTGTCTCTAGCAGGTTGGCTATGCTTGACAGGTTTGCGCGAGGCGTCCGGCAGGACTGAGGGGGGCGCCTCGCGCAAACCTATCGGCCCTTTTCCCTTAGCCGGCGACACTTTCACCCTCGGCATTGCCCTCCCCTACGGCAGCATGCCGGCGGATAAAATCATCGACCTTGCGCAAAGCGCCGTCACCCTCGGCACCACCGAAATCCGCCTCGCCCCAGGCCGCGCTCTGCTCTTCCTTGGCCAGCCGACGGACACCAACCAACCCCTCCAGACTATCGCCGCCACCCTCGGCTTCGTCACCTCCGCCGCCGACCCGCGCACGCGCATCGCCGCCTGCCCCGGCACGCCGGCTTGCGCCTCCGGCCGCATCGCCACCCGCGACATCGCCGAGACGATCGCCACGGAAAACGCCGACATCCTTGACTTCACCCTGCACATTTCCGGCTGCGCCAAGGGCTGCGCGCATCCCGGCCCGGCGGCGCTCACAATCGTCGGCGGCGAAAATGGAGCCGGACTTGTCGTGAACGCGACGGCAAAGGCTCTTCCTGCCGGCTACAGGCCGGGCTATGACGCCGCGCGCGGCTTCAGTCGCGTCGCTGCGCTGATCCGCAGCGCACGATTCCAGGGCGAGACCGCCGCCGCCTGCCTGACAAGGCTCGGGCCGGCGGCAATCGCCGAGACTTACCGACAGGCCCAAACTAAAAAACGGAAATGAGCATGGCCGCCTACGACTACATCCACGACGGCACAGCGATCTACGAGCGCTCCTTCGCCATCATCCGTGCCGAGGCCGACCTGTCGCGCTTTTCCGACGCCGAGGCCGATGTGGCGACCCGCATGATCCATGCCTGCGGCCAGGTCGAAGCATCAAGCCATTTCGTCTTTTCGCCCGACTTCGTCTCCGCCGCGCGCAAGGCTCTTGCCGCCGGCGCGCCGATCTTCTGCGACGCGGAGATGGTCTCCCATGGCGTCACCCGCGCCAGGCTACCGGCCGGCAACGAGGTGATCTGCACGCTGCGCGACCCGCGCACGCACGGCATTGCCAAGGAGATCGGCAACACCCGCTCCGCCGCCGCGATCGACCTGTGGGGCGAGCGTATGGGCGGTTCGGTCGTCGCCATCGGCAATGCGCCGACCGCACTCTTCTACCTCCTGGAAAAATTGCGCGACGGCGCACCGAAGCCGGCGGCCATCATCGGCATGCCGGTCGGCTTCGTCGGTGCGGCCGAATCGAAGGATGCGCTGGCAGAGAATTCCTATGGCGTACCCTACGCCATCGTGCGCGGCAGGCTTGGCGGCAGCGCCATGACCGCCGCAGCGCTCAATTCGCTGGCGAGGCCCGGCCTGTGAACGCGCTTGCAAAAGGCCGCCTTGTCGGCGTCGGAACCGGTCCCGGCGATCCTGAACTGTTGACGCTGAAGGCCGCGCGGGCCTTGGCCGAGGCCGATGTCGTCGCCTATTTCGCCAAGCGCGGCAACAACAGCAACGCGCGCGCCATCGTCGAGGCGCGCTTCCGGCCGGACATGCTGGAATTGCCGCTGCTCTATCCCGTCACCACGGAGATCGACAAGGATCACGACGACTACCGCTCGCAGATCACCGGTTTCTACGAGGAGTCGGCGCAAAAGGTCGCCGAACATCTCGAAGCCGGCAGGATGGTTGCCGTCCTGTCCGAGGGCGACCCGCTGTTCTACGGCTCCTACATGCATCTGCATGTGCGCCTCGCCCATCGTTTCCCGACCGAGGTCATCCCCGGCGTCACCGCAATGTCCGGCTGCTGGTCGCAGACCGGCGTGCCGATCGTCCAGGGCGACGATGTGCTGACCGTGCTGCCCGGCACGATGAGCGAGTTCGAGTTGACCCGTCGGCTGGCCGACACCGATGCCGCCGTCATCATGAAGGTCGGCCGCAACCTGCCCAAGATCAGGCGTGCGCTGGAGGCCACAGGCAAGCTGACGCGTGCCGTCTATGTCGAGCGTGGCACCATGGCCGGCAGCGTCTCGATGAAGCTCGCCGACAAACAGGACGACAAGGCCCCCTACTTCGCCATTGTGCTGGTCGCCGGCTGGTCCGGCCGGCCCGGCGCGCTGGGAGCGCAGGCATGAGCGGCCGTCTCACCGTCATCGGGCTCGGGCCCGGCAATGCCGACCAGGTCACCCCGGAAGCCAGCCGCGCCGTGGCCGAGGCGAAATTCTTCTACGGCTATAAACCTTATCTCGACCGGCTGGACCTGCGCCCGGACCAGACCCGCGTCGCCTCCGACAATCGCGAGGAACTCGCCCGCTCCAAGGATGCCTTGATCAAGGCCGCCGAGGGCCACGACGTCGCCGTGGTTTCCGGCGGCGATCCCGGCGTTTTTGCCATGGCGGCCGCCGTCTGCGAGGCGATCGAGGCCGGACCGGCCGAATGGCGCGCCGTCGATGTCGCCGTCGTGCCCGGCATCACCGCGATGCTCGCCGTCGCCGCCCGCATCGGTGCGCCGCTCGGCCATGATTTCTGCGCCATCTCGCTGTCCGACAATCTGAAGCCGTGGGAGCTGATCGAACTGCGCCTCCTGGCCGCGGCCGGCGCCGGCTTCGTCATCGCGCTCTACAACCCGATCAGCAAGGCGCGCCCCTGGCAGCTTGGCCGCGCCTTCGAATGCCTGACCGCGATCCTGCCCGGCACCACGCCGGTGATTTTCGGCCGCGCCGCCGGCCGTCCGGACGAGCGCATCGAGGTTTATCTGCTGGCTGACGTCGACGCGCAAAAGGCCGACATGGCGACCTGCATCATCATCGGCTCGCCGGAAACACGCATCATCAAGCGCGGCGATAAACGGGCGCTGGTCTACACCCCGCGCTCGGCAGCGGGCTCGACAAAATGATCGACCATCGCGGCGAGTTCATCGACGGTTTCAGCCGAAGGCACGTCCGGCAAAGTCGGCCTGCGGACCATGACCACGTCGATGCCAAGCGCTCGCGCGGCGGCAATCTTGCCGTACGTGGCGGCGCCGCCGCTGTTCTTGGAGACGACCACGTCGATGCGATGCTTTTCGAGCAGCGCGCGTTCGTCCGCCTCGCCAAACGGCCCGCGCGCCAGCAGATAGCTCGCATCCGGCACGGCCAGCTTCGGCTCGACGGGATCGACGCTGCGAATGAGGTAGTGATGCTGGGGGGCTGCTTCGAAAGCGGCAACCTCTTGCCGGCCAAGCGCCAGGAAGACGCGCCGCGGCGCCGGACCAAGCGCTTGCGCGGCCTCGCCTGTTGTATCGACCTCAGTCCAGCGGTCGCCTTCGACTGGCTCCCAGCCCGGACGGCGCAAAGCAAGGATCGGCACGCCGGTCAGCCGCGCCGCTTGCGCGGCATTGGCGGAGATTCGCGCCGCGTAAGGATGCGTGGCGTCGATCATCAGGTCGGTGCCGGGCTCCCTGAGATAGGCCGCCAGCCCCTCGGCGCCGCCAAAGCCTCCGCTTCGCACGGGCACGCCTTGCGCGACCGGGCTTTCGGTGCGGCCGGCCAGAGACAGCGTGACCGAAGCGCGTACCGCCAGTTTGCCGGCCAGTTGCCGGGCTTCCGTGGTGCCGCCGAGGATCAGAATGCGGTGGGTCATCATGCCTGCTGAAAGTTCGCGCCGCGCCAAGCCGAAATGGCTGACGGTGATCGGCATCGGCGAGGACGGTTTAGCGGGTCTCGGCGACGAGGCCAAGCAGCGGATTGCCAAGGCCGAGATCATCTTCGGCGGCAAGCGGCATCTGGCGCTGGTCGCGTCCTTCGCCAAGGGCGAGCCGCGGCCCTGGCCGGTTCCTTTCGATGCCGGCATGGCCGATGTGCTGGCGCTTGCCGGCAGAAACGTCTGTGTGCTCGCCTCCGGTGATCCTTTTTTTCACGGCGTCGGCGCCACCCTCGCCCGCAAGGTCAAGCCCCGGGAGATGCATGTCATCCCCGCGCCGTCGGCCGTTTCGCTGGCCGCCGCCCGCCTTGGCTGGGCGCTGCAGGATATCGAGATCGTCTCGCTGCATGGCCGGCCGCTCGACCTGATCCGGCCGCTGCTGCAGCCCGAAGCACGCATCCTGGCGCTGACGTCGGATGCCGAAATGCCAGCTGCGATTGCCCGCTTGCTCACCGAGCTCGATTTCGGCGCCTCGCGCTTGACGGTTCTGGAAGCTCTGGGCGGTCCAAGGGAGAACCAGCGCTCGACTCGAGCCGATGCCTTCGACCTCGAAAACATCAATCCGCTCAATGTGCTGGCCATAGAAATTGATTCGGATCCGCAAGCCCGCATCCTGCCACTCGCGGTTGGTCTTGCCGATCATCTGTTCGACCATGACGGCCAGATCACCAAACGCGAAATCCGCGCCGTCACCCTGTCGTCACTGGCGCCGAGGCGCGGCGAATTGCTGTGGGACATCGGCGCCGGCTCGGGCTCCATCGGCATCGAATGGATGCTCGCCCACCCCTTGATGCGCACGATCGCCATCGAAGCCGATCCGGGCCGCGCCGCCCGCATCCACCGCAACGCCGCCGCCTGTGGCGTTCCCGGCCTTGTCGTGGTGGAAGGCAGCGCACCCAAGGCGCTGGCCAGGCTGGACACGCCGGACGCGATCTTCATCGGCGGCGGCGGCAGCGATACCGGCGTGTTGAACGCTGCCATCAAGGCGCTGCGTTCCGGCGGCCGGCTCGTCGCCAATGCAGTCACGCTGGAGATGGAAGCCCTGCTTCTCGCGCAGCACACAAAGCTTGGTGGTGACCTCATCCGGATAAACATATCGCGTGCCTCGCCGGTCGGCTCGATGCAGGCCTGGCGGCCGGCCATGCCGGTCACCCAATGGAGTTGGGTGAAGCCATGATGGTCGCGGGCATCGGCAGCCGAAAAGGCGTTGGCGTTGAAGACGTGCTTGCCGCGATTGAAACCGCTCTGGAAGCGCATGGGCTGGCCATGACGGCGCTTTCCGCACTGGCCACCGCCGCACTTAAGAAGGATGAAGCAGCTATTGCCGCCGCCGGCCGCGCGTTGAACCTTCCGGTCATCATCGTCGATGACGCGGCTCTTCGGGGCGTCTCGGAGGAAACGCTGAGCCACTCCGACCTGTCGCAAGAAGTCGCCGGCACGCCCTCGGTTTCCGAGGCATCCGCCCTTGCCGTGGCCGGCGCCGGCGCAAAACTGCTTGGCCCTCGCATCATGCTTGGCCCGGTCACCTGCGCCATCGCCATCAGCGGAGACGCGCCATGACCGTTCATTTCATCGGCGCCGGTCCGGGTGCCGCCGACCTCATCACGCTGCGCGGCGCCAGGCTGCTGGCAAGCTGCCCGGTCTGCCTGCATGCCGGCTCGATCGTCGCGCCAGAATTGCTGCAGCATTGCGCGCTGGGGACGAAACTGATCGACACCGCGCCGATGTCGCTCGACGAGATCGAGGCGGCCTATGTCGAGGCCCACAAGGCAGGTCACGACGTCGCCCGCCTGCATTCCGGCGACCTGTCGGTGTGGAGCGCGGTTGCCGAACAGATCCGCCGGCTGGAAAAGCACGGCATACCCTACACGCTGACGCCAGGCGTCCCCTCCTTCGCTGCAGCCGCCGCAGCACTTCGCCGCGAGCTGACCATTCCCGAAGTCGCGCAAAGCCTGGTGCTGACCCGCGTCTCCGGCCGCGCTTCAAAAATGCCGCCCGGCGAAACGCTGGCAGGCTTCGGCCGCACCGGCGCCACGCTCGCCATTCATCTTGCCATCCACGCCATCGACCGCGTCGTCGCCGAATTGACGCCGCATTATGGCGGCGATTGTCCGGTGGCGATCGTCTTCCGCGCCTCCTGGCCGGACGAGCGGGTGCTGACCGGTACGCTGGAAACGATCGAGGCGCAGCTGGCCGCCGATCCGATGGAGCGCACCGCGATCATCTTCGTCGGCCGCTCACTGGCGGCGGAAGGTTTCGGCGAAAGTTCATTGTACGACGCCCACTATCAGCGGCGTTTTCGCGGACGGGACGGATCGTGAGCGGCAGCAGCAAAAACAACGGCGGCAACGCCACGCTCGAACAGGCGCTCGCCCGGCTGAACTTCAAGCCGCGCCCACTGGAGCCGGGCCATGTCTGGCTGGCCGGCGCCGGTCCCGGCGACCCCGGCTGCCTGACGCTGGAAGTGCTGGCGGCTTTGGCCGAGGCGGACGCGCTGGTCTACGACGCGCTGGTCTCGCCGGATGTCGTCGCCGTTGCCGCAAACGCCGAGCTGTTCTTTGCCGGCAAGCGCGGCGGCCAGCCGTCGATGAAGCAGGATGACATCACCGCTCTGCTGGTCCGGCTGGCGCGCGAAGGCCGCCGCGTTATCAGGCTCAAGGGCGGCGATCCCTATATTTTCGGTCGTGGCGGCGAAGAAGCCTTGGCGCTCGCACGCGAAACCATTCCATTCCGCGTGCTGCCGGGCCTGACATCCGGCCTGAGCGCGCTCGCCGCCACCGGCATCCCGGCCACCATGCGCGGCATCAACAAGGCGGTGATCCTGGCGACCGGCCACGCCGCCGGCACCGACGACGACATCGACTGGGCGGCGATCGCCCGCACCGGCCAGCCAGTCGTGGTCTATATGGGCATGGCCAATTTGCCTTTGATCGCGGCAGCTCTGCTCGACGGCGGGCTGGCTCCATCGACGCCGGCGGCGGTGATCGTCGCCGCCACCACGCCGCAGGAGCGGACCGTCGTCGCTACGCTCGCCACAATCGCCGAGGAAGCGGCCGCAGCAGGGCTGACCTCGCCGGCGCTGATCGTCGTCGGCGGCATCGTCGCCATGCGCGCGGCACTGACGGGGCAGGCATGACCGCCCGCGCCATCATCATCGGCGCGCCGCGCTCCGGCTCGGGCAAGACCAGCGTCACCATCGGCATCTTGCGCGCGCTCACCCGGCGCGGCCTGAAGGTGCGCGGCGCCAAATCCGGCCCCGACTATATCGACCCCGGTTTCCACACCGCCGCCACCGGCCTGTCCGGCGTCAATCTCGACAGCTGGGCCATGCCGCCGTCGCTGCTCAATGCGCTGGCCGCGCAACAGGCCGACGACACCGATTTCGTCATCCTCGAAAGCGCCATGGGCCTGTTCGACGGCATTCCGGCCGCGCCTGGGCGAACCGGTTCTGCCGCCGACCTTGCCCGGCTCTACGGCCTGCCGGTGCTGCTGGTGCTCGACGTGTCGGGCCAGTCGACCACGGCGGCCGCTGTCGCCAAGGGCTTCGCCACCTACGATCCGGATGTGCGCATGGCCGGCGTCGTGCTCAACCGGCTGGGCAGCGAACGCCATCGCAAGCTGTCAGGCGACGCCATCGAGGCGATCGGCCTGCCTGTCGTCGGCGCCATCTTGCGCGATCCCACGCTGAACCTGCCCGAACGGCATCTCGGCCTCGTCCAGGCTGGCGAGTATGATGATCTGATGGCGCATCTCGACCGGCTGGCCGACATGGCGGAGAAGTCGCTCGACCTCGATGCCGTGATGAGGCTGGCGACGCCCCTCGCTCCGGCGGCTGGCGGCTTCGCCGACGCGCTGCAGCCGCCCGGTCAACGCATCGCGCTCGCCGAGGATGGCGCCTTTACTTTCCTTTACCCGCACGTTGCCGCCTATTGGCGCAAGGCCGGCGCGGAGATCGTTCCGTTCTCGCCGCTCGCCGACGAGGCGCCCGACGACAGTTGCGACGTCTGCTGGCTGCCCGGCGGCTACCCCGAGCTTCACGCCGGCAAGCTTGCCGCTGCTGCGAATTTCCATGCCGGAATGGCGCGTTTCGGCGCGACCAGGCCCATCCATGGCGAGTGCGGCGGCTTCATGGTGCTTGGGGAAGCGCTGGAGGATGCCTCCGGCGAGACGCACGAAATGCTTGGCCTGCTCGGCCATGCCACCAGCTTCGCCAAGAGAAAGATGAATCTCGGCTATCGCGAGGCGCGGTTGCGCGCCGATTGCCCGCTGGGCGCGCAAGGCGCGCTGATCCGCGGCCATGAATTCCACTATGCGCAGATGACGGCCACCGGCAATGACGAGCCTCTGGCCGACCTTGCCGACGGCCAGGGCAATCCGATCGGCGCTTCCGGCTACCGGCGTGGTCATGTCAGCGGTACCTTCTTCCATGCGATAGCGAGGGCCAGTGCATGAAGCTCCCGAATTTGACCCTTTCGCCCCGGCAAATCCTCGACGACGTCGCGCTCTGCCTGGTCTTCTTCACCCGCCTGCCTTTGCCCGACCTCGACTTTCGCAGCCGCGGCCTTGCCGCCGCGATCTGGGCCGCACCGGTCGCCGGCCTCCTTGTCGGGCTGATCGGCGCCATCGTCTTTGCCACGGCGGAACGGTTCGGCCTTGCCATGGGGCCGGCGGCGGCACTTGCCCTCGTTGCAACCGTGATCACCACCGGCTGCCTGCACGAGGATGGACTGTCCGACGTCGCGGACGGCTTTGGTGGCGGCAAGTCGCGCGGCCGCAAACTCGACATCATGCGCGACAGCCGCATCGGCGCCTATGGTGCCATGGCGCTGGCGCTGTCGCTGCTGATCCGCTGGAACGTGCTTTCGGAACTGGTGGATCCCACCCAGGCTCTCTTTGCCCTTGTTGCCGCGCATGCGGCCTCGCGCGGCGTGCTGGGCGTCTTCATGCACCTCTTGCCGCCGGCGCGGTCTGACGGCCTCTCGGCCGGCGCCGGTACCGTCTCGCTTGAAACTGCCATCGCCGGCGCCGTGCTCGGCGCGATCACGCTGCTCCTGCTCGGAGCCGGTGGCGCCATTGCCGCGCTCATCCTGCTTGGCCTGCTCTTTGCCGCCTTCCATGCCCTTTGCCTCAACCAGATCGGTGGCCAGACCGGCGACACGATCGGTGCCCTGCAGCAGGTCAGCGAAATCGCGGTGCTTCTCGTCGCTTCCGTAGCGCTTTCCTCTTGACCTGATTCCCTTTCGGAGACCTTGCCCCCATGCCCTTCAAATCCCTCGATGAATTGCGCGCCGCCTGCCTCGACCTGCCCGCCGGCAGCGATGCCGCGGCAAAGGCCGTTGCCAGCCGCCAGGACACGCTGACCAAGCCGCAAGGCAGCCTCGGCCGGCTGGAAACCATCGCCGCCTGGCTGGCGCGCTGGCAGGGCCGCGACATTCCCAGGCTCGACCGGGTGAAAGTCTTCGTCTTCGCCGGCAATCACGGCGTCACCGCGCAAGGCGTGTCGGCCTATCCCTCAGAAGTCACCGTGCAGATGGTGGCGAACTTCGCCGGCGGCGGTGCCGCCATCAACCAGCTCGCCCGCATCGCCGGCGCCGAGCTCGATGTCATCCCGCTCGACCTCGACCATCCCACCGGCGACTTCACGCAAGTGCCGGCAATGGATGAGAAAGCCTTCCTTGCCGCTGTCTCAGCTGGCTATGATGCGGTGACTAAGGACCTCGATCTGGTCTGCTTCGGCGAAATGGGCATCGGCAACACCACGCCGGCAGCCGCCATTTCGGCGGCGCTGTTCGGCGGTGGCGCGGAAAAATGGACCGGGCGCGGCACCGGCGTCGACGATGCCGGCCTGAAGCGCAAGGTGGTCGCCATCGAAGCCGGCCTGAAGCGCCACGCCGCAGCCCTCGCCGATCCGCTGGGCGTTGCCGCGGCACTCGGCGGCCGCGAACTCGCCGCCATCTTCGGCGCCACGCTGGCCGCCCGTCATCTCGGCATACCCGTGCTGCTCGACGGCTTCGTCTGCACGGCTGCCGCCGCCCCGCTGGCCAGACTACATCCGACCGGCCTCTCCCACACCATCGCGGCCCATGTTTCGGCCGAATCGGGCCATCGCCGCCTGCTCGAAGCGCTCGGCCTGCCCCCCCTGCTCGATCTCGGCATGCGCCTCGGCGAAGGCTCCGGCGCTTGCCTCGCTGTCAACATCGTCCGCTCGGCGCTGGAGTGCCATGCGAGGATGGCAAGCTTTGCCGAGGCCGGGGTGTCGGAAAAGTAGGGCAAATCCGCGAAGCGTGTAACGGTTTTCGTGGGAAAAGCGCGTAGCGCTTCCCTCTTGGGAATTGCGTCGAAACAAGAGCTGGAGTGGTTCCCGTTTGCGTGAAACGGTGAACCGCGCAGGTCAAGGACTTTGCTGCACCTGCTCGACGGGCGGCGGTCTTCCGCGCCGAAGACTGTCAAAACTTATACGACACACCTATCGTGACAGTGTGCAGGGCCGGGCTAATGTCTTCGACATAGTTGTTGAAGACGACGGTCTTTGAGCCGAAATCTGCGTAGCGGTATTCGCCACGCACCGTGATGTTGTCGGTGAGAGCGTATTCAGCGCCTGCACCTACCGTCCATCCGTTGAATGAAGCCGAGTGACTTTCCTGTCGACCGACGTCTCGAGTGTCTGCTTTTCCGTTGAGGTAGGCGTAACCGCCCGTACCGTAGATCAGCACTCGATCAAATGCGATACCAGCCCTGGCGCGGACGGAAGCAACCCATCTCGCCTTGAAGCCATTAATGTCGCCTCCGCTTCCGCCGTCGTCGCCATCTATGCCGGTTGCGTTGATGTCCGCCTCGCCACCGAACACGAGGGAGCCGGATTGCCAGTTGTAGCCGGCATGCAAGCCGCCGACGACACCGCTTCCATCCGCATTGTCCTGGGTAAAGATGTTCGGACTAGCCTCGGTAAAACCCCAAGGCTGATCGACCTTGCTCCAGCCGCCGCCGATCTGCGCGCCAATGTAGCCGCCCGTCCAGTTGTAGATCGATGCGACCGGCAACTCGACCGTCGGGTCAGCGGCAAGTGCCGTGCCAGCCGTCAGAGCCGCGCAGAATACAGAACCGATAAAAATGGAAGCCCGCATGCCTTTGATCCCTCGAACGAAGCATCTACCCTGACACCGATAATACTACAGCCCGCTCACATCAGACGTGATATTTCCGCAACAACTAAAGAAAACAAGCTGTTCAACGCCTGAACCAGGATCGCCTGTGCCACTTCACGGGACCGAGGACGGTGACCAGCCCGGCAAGGCACGGGGTATACCGACGTCTTGCTGTCCCCTCGCGAAACCTGCAAGAACGCCGTCGCTCGATCCCGGCATGCGGCACGCCACGAAGCCATCGCATCTGGAACGGAACCAGGCCGCCGCGTTTCCGATCGCGGCTCGGAGGATGGCTACAGGTCTGCGATCCGGGCAGCGCCACGCGGGATCTGGCCCATTCAATTCGGAACTTTCTCCATGGCCGATGCCCAGGCCGCCATCGGGCCATTCCCTGGCGTGTTTCTGCTGGCGCATGGCTGGGAAAGTGGCGGCATCGTCGCGGTCATGTGCATGGCTCGAGACGCGCCAAACACGTCTCGCTTTCAGGGTCTCTCCACCAAGTCTTCAAGGAATTTGGTGGGTGCGCACAGGATTGAACTGTGGACCCGCTGATTAAGAGTCAGCTGCTCTACCAACTGAGCTACGCACCCACTCGGCCGGCAAAAGCCGGCGTTGGCGGGCATATAGCCGCCACCATCGGTCATGTCTAGCCCTGCCGGAATCATTTCCCGACAAATCGACAAACCCTTACCGCGATCAGACGAACAGTCTGCCTTCCGCCACCTTGACCGCATGGCCGCCAATGCGCGCGGAGGCCAGTTTTCCGCCCTGTACGGTCAGTTCCAGGCGGATGCGCGACGGCCTGCCCATTTCCAGCCCCTGCTCGATCCACAGCTGCGAAATGCCGTCCGTCGGAGCATCGAAATGCATGATGGCGCCGGCAAAGGCCGCCGCCGCCGAACCGGTCGCCGGATCTTCGTAGGAAGGCGTGCCGGGCACGATCATGCGCACATGGAAGGCGCTCTCATGGTTCACCGTCTCGCGGCAATAGACATAGGGGCTGGCGAAGGCCCACTCGCTCTTGCGCGGCGCCAGCTCCGACCAGGCCTGGTTGTCCAGCCGGATGCGGCCCGCCGCTTCGAGATTGGCGACCGGAATGGTCACATAGGGCACGCCCGCCGACCAGAAGGCAACGCGGTGATTCTCGAAGCCGATCTCATGCGGCGCCAGGCCGAGGGCGGCACCGATCGCCTGCGGATCGGCCTCGAGCTTCAACGGCTCGGGCAATTTCGCCAGGTCGAACTCGGCGAAAGCGGCGCCGTCATGCCTGCTGACGGCGCAGCGCACCGGGCCGATGTTTTCCTCCAGCACGAAGATGCCGGCTCCGTCCTCGCCGGCCAGGTCGGCCAGCGCGATTGCCGAACCAACTGTCGGATGGCCGGCGAACGGCATTTCATAGTCCGGCGTGAAGATGCGGATGCGGTTTTTGTGCTTGGGGTTGTCCGGCGGCAGCACGAAGACCGTCTCGGACAGGTTGAATTCGCGCGCGATGGCCTGCATCGCTTCCGTGTCCAGACCTTTGCAATCCAACACCACGGCCAGCGGGTTGCCGGCCAGTCGCTCGGTCGTAAACACATCGTAAAGCAAGTAATTCCGGGTTTGCATTCCTGCCTCAATCCCAACATGGGCGAAATTTAATTTGATATTTGGACCGGCAACCCTGATCTGTGCACAGACAGGGACATTACGCATCATAGGGGTCCGACGTGGACCAGATTGTCAATCTGCCAAAGACGGAATCGGATTCCGCCATCGAGACGGCGCTCGGGCTCGATAAGAAGGGGCGGAGCAAGACGCGCCGGCGTGGCTGGCTCTATGCGTTGCTGACCCTGATCGTGCTCGCCGCCGGTCTTGGCCTCTATCAGTGGTATGCCGGCACGCCCGCCAGGATCGATTATACCACCGTGCCGGCCGCCAGGGCCGACCTCACTGTCCAGGTCTCGGCGACGGGCACACTGCAGCCGCTCACCCAGGTCGATATTTCCAGCCAGCTCTCCGGCATCATCCGCTCGGTCTCGGTGAATGAGAACCAGCAGGTGAAGAAGGGCGACGTGCTGGCGGCCCTCGACACCACCAAGCTGCAGGTGCAAATCGAGCGCGCCGAGGCTTCCGCCAAGGGCGCGGCGGCCAATGTCGAGGATGCCACGGTGACGCTCGCCGAGAACGAGAGCGCGCTGGTGCGCGCGGCCGCCTTGACCAAGCGCGGCATGGCGACCGACCAGTCGCTGGAGGCAGCGACGGCGACGCGCGACCGCTCGAAGGCAGCGCTTGATAGCGCGCAGGCCAATCTCGCCATCGCCAATGCCGATCTGAAATCGCAGCAGACCGACCTTGCCAACAGCACCATCTACGCGCCGATCGACGGCATCGTGCTGACGCGCTCGGTCGACCCCGGCCAGACGGTCGCCTCCTCGCTGCAGGCGCCGGTGCTGTTCATCATCGCCGCCGATCTGAGGAACATGGAGCTGGTGGCGGCGGTTGACGAGGCCGATATCGGTGCCGTCAAGACTGGCCAGCATGCCCGCTTCACCGTCGACGCCTTCCCGGAGCGGCCGTTCGGCGCCGAGATCCGCGACATCTCCTATGCTTCGGTCACGACGGACGGCGTCGTCACCTACAATGCACGGCTCGAGGTCGACAACAACGAACTGTTGCTGCGCCCCGGCATGACCGCCACGGTTTCGGTCGTCACAAGACAGGCCAAGGATGTGCTGACCGTGCCCGCCAGCGCCTTCCGCTATCGCCCGACGCAGCAAGCAGCCCGCGCATGGAGCTTCAGCGACCTGTTTACCGGCCGCATGGGCCGTCCGGGCGGCAATCGCCAGCGCCAGGCCGCAACGGCCCCCACCGACGGCTCGCGCACGCTCTATGTGCTGGAGAACGGCCGGCCGCATGCGGTCAACGTCAAGATCGGCTCGACCGATGGCGAGCTGACCGAGATCACGTCCGGCCTGGAGGAAGGCGCGCAGGTCATCACCACCTCGCAGCTGCGGAGCTGAGGCCGTGGCCGCGGGCGCGCCCCTCATCACCTTCGACAAGGTCTGGAAGAGCTATGGCCAGGGCGAGGCCCGGGTTCACGCGCTGGCCGGCGTCGACCTCGCCATCCGGCGCGGCGAATTCGTCGCCATCATGGGCCCTTCCGGCTCGGGCAAATCGACGGCGATGAACATCATCGGCTGCCTCGACACGCCGACGGCCGGAACCTACTCCTTCATGGGCGTCGATGCCGGCCGGCTCGACCGCAACCGCCGCGCCATGCTGCGCAACCTTTATGTCGGCTTCGTCTTCCAGGGCTACAATCTCCTGGCGCGCACCACGGCGGCCGAAAATGTCGAACTGCCGCTGATCTATCGCGGCGTGGCCAGCCGCGAGCGCCGCGACCTTGCCATGCAGGCGCTCGCCCAGGTCGGCCTGGTCGGCCGCGAGCATCACACGCCGGCCGAACTTTCCGGCGGCCAGCAGCAGCGCGTGGCCATCGCGCGCGCCATCGTCACCCGGCCGACGCTGCTCGTCGCCGACGAGCCGACCGGCAATCTCGACACCGCACGCACGCACGAAATCATGGAGCTGCTGACAAAGCTCAATAAGGAGCTCGGCCTGACAGTCACCATGGTCACTCATGAGGCCGATGTCGCCGACTATGCCGAACGCACCATCCGCTTCCTCGACGGCCATGTCGCCTCCGACACCGTGAATGTCGAGGTGGCCTGACCGTGATCTGGGAAACCATCCGCCTCTCGCTTCGCTCGATCCGCCGCAATGTGCTGCGCTCGTTCCTGACGCTGCTCGGCATCGTCATCGGCGTCGCCGCCGTCATTGCCATGCTGACCATCGGCTCCGGCACGACGCAGAAGGTCAAGGCCGACATCTCCAAGCTCGGCAGCAATCTTCTGGTCGTTCGTGCCGGACGCCCAGCAGGCCCCGGCGGCCCGGCCGGGCTCGACCAGATGGTGCGGCCGCTGGCCGAGAAGGATCTCGCGGCGCTGGTCGCGCATCTCACCGGCGCGCGCGCCATTTCGCCGGCCTCGCAAAAGCAGGTCCGCGTCATCTTCGGCACTGAAAGCCTGACCTCAGGCGTCACCGGCACCGACAGCGCCTATCTCGACGCACGCGACTGGAAGCTGGTGTCGGGCCGGCCGTTCAGCGATTCCGAAACCCGCTCGGGCACCGGCGTGTGCCTGATCGGCGAGACTGTGCGCCAGCAATTCTTCGGCGCCGGCGATCCCGAAGGCGAGATCATCCGCGTCAACCGCACCTCCTGCAAGATCATCGGCCTGCTCGAGCCCAAGGGCTACACCGGCTTCGGCCAGGACCAGGACAACGTCGTCCTGATGCCGCTGCATGCCTATCAGCGCCGCATCGCCGGCAACCGCGACATCGACAACATCTACATCGCCGCCGACGACCGCACGCCGACCAGCGAGTTGCAGCCGCGCGTCGAGGACATTTTGCGCGATATCAGGCGCATCACGCCGGATCGCGAGAGCGATTTCGGCATCCGCGACATGACCCAGATCGCCGACGCCATGGCCAGCGCCACCACCACCATGACCGGCATGCTGGGCGCGGTCGCCGGCGTCAGCCTTCTGGTCGGCGGCATCGGCATCATGAACATCATGCTGGTCTCGGTCACCGAGCGCACGCGCGAGATCGGCATCAGGCTCGCCATCGGCGCGCATGAAAAGCACATCCTGATCCAGTTCCTCGTCGAGGCGACCGTGCTGTCGCTGCTCGGCGGCATCATCGGCATCCTGATCGGCCTGGGGCTCGCCGGCCTCGCCTCGGCGACGCTGACCATCCCCTTCGCGCCAAGCCCGGCGGTCATCCTGCTGGCCGTCGGTTTCTCGGCACTGATCGGCATGGTGTTCGGCTTCTTCCCGGCGCTGCGTGGCGCGCGCCTCGATCCGATCGACGCGCTGCGGCACGAGTAGAAAGCCGGGCCGGCTCCATCACGAGCGACGGCTATTCCCAACCTTGGATGCTTGCCTGCACCGGCAGCACTGTCGCCCTCTGGTCGACGATGCTAAGACATCTCAGGTTGAGGAACGACGCATGAGCAAGAAGACACGACTGATCGTGACGATGGTGATCATCGAGGCCGCCCTGGCAGGCATCTGGTGGTATCTCGCCCGCTTCGGCATGGCCAATCCCGATCGCGTCACGTCGGATTTCCAGGCAGTCGTCGGCCAGACCATGGGAATGGCCATGGGTGGGTTGCTGGGCATCGGCTTAATCTTGTTTCTCGTCGCGGCCCGCAACGACCGCAAGGCGGCGCAGGAGAAGGCGCGCCCTTAATCCACGCCGGAAAAGTGCCACTCGATCAGCGGCTTCATATACGATGTCAGCCCGTCCGGCAGGTCGCCGGCATGGCGTATGACCACCGGCCCTTCGATCTCCGGATCGGTTTCGCTGGCGACGAAGGCTGAGATTCGCCGCGCGATCTCATCAGCCGGCGCCGGCTCGTGATAACGGCGGAAGATCACCGTGCCGCTGTTCGTCGACAAGGCGTGGTAGCGCTCGCCGCGTTCAGCAGCCGACAGGTCGAGGCCGGTCTCTTCGCGCACCTCGCGGATCATGTTGAAGTCGACATCGACCAGCCCATCGCGGAAATCGACCGGCTCGAACGAACCGGCGGCGAAATAGACGCGGCCGGCATTGACCGTGTGACGTCCCATGCGGATCGCCACCAGCGCATTGTCGCCGGCCACCAGCATGGCATGGGCATAGGCATGCTCGGCTCCGGAATTCTCGCGCTGCTTCCGCCAGAGCATGAAGGTGGAGTAGTTGACCGCATGGCAGCGGCCGATCAGGCTGTTGTCACGCCAGGCAAGCTGCGACAGCAGCACCACCGTGCCGTCGAACAGCGCCGGATTGGCTGCTATCTCGCGCTGCCAGTTCTCGGCGATCGCCTCGGCATTATCCCTGGCGAAGGGATGCGGGCCGGGATCGAGCCGGACGTCGACGGCATCGACGGGCAGGATGACATTGCGCGGAAGATCGAAACTCATGCGTCTAAGCCCCAATACCGCCTATCGAGCCCCGATCATGCTTATCCAACCATGTCCAGCGTGATCGCCACCGGGCAATGGTCCGACGCTTTCGGCCGGTCCCAGCCGGCGCGCGGAAAGCGCTCGACTTCCTGGCCAGCCGGAAAGATCGTGCGCCAGGGCTGGCCATTGCGGATGATGTCGGGAACGGCGGTGGCGTTCTTCGCCGCCACCCCCCTGGACAGCAGGATATAGTCGAGCTGGCAGAGATGCCGCTCTTCGGGTCCGCGCGTGTGATAGAAGGTCCAGCGGTCCATTTCCGGCCGACGCTCGATGACGTTCTCGCAGAAGCCGCCGGCGGTCAGCACGTCGATGCAGGACTGCGCCTCGTCGACCACCTCGAAACGGTAGCCGTCGAGGTCGTCGCCGGCGATCTTCACGCGCTGGCGGTAATCGTTCATGTCGCCACAGATCGCCCAGCGCTTGTCGGCGGCATTATCCGCACCGAAGCGTTCCTCGATAATCCGGCGCACGGCTTTCGCCTCGGCGATACGCACAGGCATCGTCGCCTCGCGTCCGTCGAGCCCGTTGCGTGGCGAGCCCATCGACTTGAAATGCACGAGATAGAGCGTCAGCGGCACGCCACCCACGGTGATGTCGACTTCCAGGCAGTCGCGCCGGAAGATGCGTTCATTGGCCTCGCTGCCGAGGGCCGCCAGTTCAGGCGTGTGCAGCCCGAACTGCTCGTAGGTGACGTAGGCATGGCTGGTCATGCGCACGAATTCGATCGGCTGTCCCTGCGCGGTCTCGTTGCGCATCATCACGGCGACATCGATGCCGCGCGAGTCGTTGCCTGAGGTGGTGTATTTCTGCCGATAGCCCTGCCCCACCATCTTGAACAGATAGCCGTATTCGAAGGCCTTCAGCGCCTCGATATTGTCGACCTCCTGCATGCAGATGATGTCGGCGCGGGTGGCGGCGATCGCCAGCGCCGTCAGCTGGCGCGTGTCGTCGGACTGCGCGATGGCGCGAGCCTGCTCCAGCATCTTGTATTCGGCTTCGCTCTGGATGTCGAACAGCGCCAGCGTCCGATCCTCGTTGAGCTGGTTGCGATAGCCGGAAAAATCGAACCTGTTCATCAGGTTCTCGACATTGAAGGTGGCAAGGCGCAGCGACATGCCCTGACCTTTGCCTGCAAGAGCGCCGGAACACAAGATCGCAGACCACAAGCCAAGATCGTTTGGACCTGACGGCATTCGCGCCATGGTTGACGGAACCTTTCCGTTCATCCGCCGTTCAGACGCAAAGATCCACAGTGGACCCATTCCAGGGTAGGCGTGGGGCCTTTAGCTCTTGGAGAGTGTTATGAACTCGCTCTTTTCATCCACCATCAAATCCGGGCTGATTGCGCTCGGCATTGTCTCCGGCATCACGGCGCCATCGGCCGCCGGACCGATCATGCAACCGGATCTGGCGCTTCCCACAAGCACGACAGCACCGGCGGTCACGCCGGTGCGCGACAGCTGGGCTGGTGGCAATAACAATAGCCCGGTTTTCAACAACGACTGGAGATGGCGCCGGTCAGGCCACTGGAACGGTGGCCGGCAATGGAACCGCAACAACTGGGATGGCGGAAACTGGAACCGTGGAAACTGGAACGGCGGCGATGACTGGCGTTGGCGCCGCCATCACCATCGCCGCTACTATGATGACGGTGCGGGTGCCGCGATCCTTGGCCTTGGCCTGGGGCTCGGCCTCGGCAGCATGTACAACAACTACAACAACTACGATTACTATGCGCCGGCACCGCGCCGCTACTACCGCGCCGGGCGGCTTTCGAATGCCCATGTCCGGTGGTGCTACAACCGCTACCGGTCGTATCGTGCCTGGGACAACACGTTCCAGCCCTATGGCGGCCCGCGCCAGCAATGCTGGTCGCCCTATAGCTGATCTGTAAGCGCGCCACGCGGAAATGAAAACGGCGCCCTGGGGGCGCCGTTTTTTTGATCAAGAAGAACAGATTTCGATCAGTTCTTGGCCTTGTCGACCAGCTTGTTCTTCGAAATCCACGGCATCATCGCGCGCAGCTTGGCGCCGACTTCCTCGATCTGGTGGCTGTCGTTCATGCGGCGGATGCCCTTGAAGCGCGACAGGCCGGCGCGGTATTCCTGCATCCATTCCGAAGTAAACTTGCCGGTCTGGATGTCCTTCAGCACGCGCTTCATCTCGGCCTTGGTCTCGGCGGTGATGATGCGCGGGCCCGAGACATACTCGCCCCACTCGGCGGTGTTCGAGATCGAGTAGTTCATGTTGGCGATGCCGCCCTCATAGATCAGGTCGACGATCAGCTTGACCTCGTGCAGGCACTCGAAATAGGCCATTTCCGGTGCGTAGCCGGCTTCCACCAGCGTCTCGAAGCCGGCACGGATCAGTTCGACCAGGCCGCCGCACAGCACGACCTGCTCGCCGAACAGATCGGTCTCGCATTCCTCGCGGAAATTGGTCTCGATGATGCCCGAACGGCCGCCGCCGACGCCGCAGGCGTAGGACAGCGCCAAGTCGAGCGCATTGCCTGAGGCATCCTGGTTGACGGCGACCAGGCACGGCACGCCGCCGCCCTTCTGGTATTCGCCGCGCACCGTGTGGCCCGGGCCCTTCGGCGCGATCATGACGACGTCGACGGTCGACTTCGGCTCGATCAGGCCGAAATGCACGTTGAGGCCGTGCGCGAAGGCGATCGCCGCACCGTCGCGGATGTTCGGCGCGATCTCGTTCTTGTAGATGTCGGCCTGCAGCTCGTCGGGCGTCGCCATCATCATCAGGTCGGCCCATTTGGCGGCGTCCGCCACGCTCATCACCTTGAGCCCGTCGGCCTCGACCTTCTTGGCGGTCGCCGAGCCGGCCTTGAGGCCGATGGCGATTTCCTTGGCGCCGGAATCCTTGAGGTTGAGCGCATGCGCCCTGCCCTGGCTGCCATAGCCGATGATGGCGACCTTCTTGCCCTTGATCAGGTTGAGATCGGCATCACGATCGTAATAGACGCGCATTTTTTACTTCCTTCCCGTTTCTAAGATCAGAGGCCCTGCGGCCCGGTTTTTGCTCCGAAAAGAGCGAGAAACTGCTGCGTCGCCCGTACGGTATCGCCGCCGATCGTCGCCTCAGTCAATTCCAGCCGGTCGCCGAGCAGCAGACGGATCTGCACGTCGCGGGCGACCAGCCCGAAAAAGGTGCGGAACGCCGTCTCGGCATCCGCGAAATCCAGAAGCCCGGCCTGGCGCCCGGCCTCCAGCACCGGCTTCAGCCGCCGGGCCAGCGCGAAGCGGCCATTCTCCAGCACGACGGCGCCGAGGTCGTCCTTACCCGAGCCGGCATGCCCGACCGCCACCCGGTTGAGCGCGATCGAAGTATCGCTGGAAATCACCTTCAGCCAGTCGGAAGCGAAACGCTCAAGGCTTGCCGTCAGCGAGGCAAGGTCGAGCCCCTTGGCGTCGACGGGCGCCACACGCACCTTGGAGGCCTGCCACTGCACGGTTGCCGTCAACAGCCCGTCGCGGTCGCCGAACCATTTGTAGAGTGTTTCCTTGGAGCAGCTGGCCCGCCTGGCCACGGCGGTCATGGTCAGCTGATCGCCCTCCTCGACCAACAGCCGCAACGCCGCATCCAGAACGGCCTTCTGCCGCTCCGTCAGCGTCTCGCTGGTGTCGATGTCAGGCACGATGTGCAACACGCTCTTCCCTCGCGGACAGGCAAACCGATTATCCCGGCAAGCCGTACCGTACGTTACGGTTCGGCATATTGCGCAATCCGGCCCGGCGCGCAAGGGGGCGGCGCGGAAAAAGATCGACGGCCGCGAGCGCCAGCGCTGTCATTGAAGCGTCGCGCCACAGCAGCCAAGATCAGTCGAGGACAGCCGGATCACGCAGCCGGCCAAGCAGCGCCGACATCATCTTCAGCTCATCCGCTGAAAGTTTGCCGCCAACCAGGTCGGCGATTGATCGTCCATAGACGGCCCACATCCGCCGGCGCGTCTCGCGCCCCTTGGCAGTGATGCGGATGGTCTGGCCGCGACCATCATCGGCCACCGGCAGCTTCTCGACCAGACCGTCGGCCTCTAGCCGGGCCAGCAGCCGCGAGATGTTGTACTGCGCAAACAAAGTGCGCTCGATCAATTGAAAAGGCCTCAGGCCGCCCTCGCCCGCCTCGGCGAGCTCGTGCAGCACGTCGTACCAAGCGAGCGGCGGCAAGCCGCTCTCCTTCAACGCGTCCTCGGCATTCTCCACCAGCTGGCGCGAAACGCGCATCAGGCGGGCCCAGGCGGTGATGGCTTCCGGCGAAGGCGTGGCTTTCTCGGTCATGGCCCACCCTAGACGATAGATGCAAATGCATCAAGCTTGACGATAAATGCATCTGCATCTATATAAATGCAATTGCATCAACATCGAAAGGCAAACCCATGAAACACGAGATCTGCAAGATCGCCGACGTCCCCGAGACAGGCAGCCTGATCGCCCCATTCTTCGGCCGCGAGGTCCATGTCTGGCGCAGCGGCGAACGCATCCGCGCCGCCGCCAATGCCTGTCTGCATTTCGGCGGGCCGTTGAACTGCAAGGATGGCAGGCTGGTCTGTCAATGGCACGGCGCCGCATTCGACATGTTGTCGGGCGAACGCATCGACGGTCCGGCACCGAAGAATTCCCGTCTGATGTTCCTGTCGACACGCGTCGAAAACGGCGCGTTGAACTATGTCTGGGGAGAGTGAAATGACCGACAAGCTCATTCTCGTCAGCCACCCTCTCTGCCCCTATGTCCAGCGTGCGGCGATCTCGTTGACCGAGAAGGGCGTGCCGTTCGAGCGCGTCGACATCGACCTCGCCGACAAGCCGGACTGGTTCAAGGCGATCTCGCCACTCGGCAAGGTGCCGCTGTTGCGCGTCCAGCGAAATGGCGACGAAACGACAATCTTCGAATCCGCGGTCATCCTCGAATTCCTCGAGGAGACACAGGCCAATCCCCTCCACCCGGCCGACCCCTACGCCCGTGCCCGGCACCGTGCCTGGATCGAATACGGCTCGGCCGTGCTCAACGCCATCGGCCGGCTCTATTCAGCACCGACCGAGGCCGGTTTCCTTGCCGAGTCCCGCACGCTGTCGGGAATGTTTGACCGCCTTGAGGCCGAACTGGCGGACGATGCCTTGCGGAGCGCGCCATGGTTCGCCGGCCACCGCTTTTCGCTGGTCGATGCGGTGTACGGGCCTGTCTTCAGATATCTCGACGCTTTCGACCGGATCGGCGATTTCGGCATCCTGGACGGCAAGCCGCACGTCCAGGCCTGGCGGAAGGCGTTGAATGATCGTCCGTCGATCAAGCACGCCGTAGCGCCGGATTATCCGCAGCGTCTGCATGCTTTTCTGCAAGCAAAGGGATCCTTTCTGTCGAGCCTCATCCGCCGAAACGATCAAGCCGGACCATTTGCGTTGGCACGATCGGCTTGAACGCACGGATCGTGAGCAAGTATGCGCTTCGAGCGGCCTCAGTTCTCGAACATGACAAAGGCGGCCCAGACCCGCGGATCCTGGGCGCCTGATATTTTGCGGTCGCGGGCATCGCGGCGGGTCTGGCGCAGCGCTTCCGGATAGGTTTGTCCGGCGGCAAGATGACCGTAGAACCCAACCATGAAGGCAGCGGTTCCGGCGTCGTCCACAGGCCACAGCGTCAACAGCGAGCGTTTTGCGCCGGCAATGCCGATTGCCGTCGGCAGGCCGCGCAAACCGCCGACGAATGTCTCCTGGCCGCGAGCCGTCTCACAGGCGGACAGGACAAGCAGGTCGAGGCCCGACAAATCCCAGCTCATCAATTCCATGCCATAGAGCCGACCGTCATCGTCATCACGTTTCATCGACTGCCGGTCTCCCGACTGCGACAGCACGACCTGGCTCTGCCAAAGCGCATTCACGGCGCCCACGCCGCCCTCTTTCTCATCACGGTAGGCGCCATGGGTGGCCAGATGCGCAATCGTCGCCCGCTCCATATCCTTGCGCAGCATCCGCTCGCTGGCCGCCGTCCCGGTGAGCATTTCGACCGAATAGTGATCACCGCTCAGGATCGAGGCGATCGCGTCGACCTCCTTGCGGGTGCCGGGCAGCGGCTCCGCCCCTTTTTCCGAACCTCGCGCATAGTCCAACCCGCCGGCCAGCAAGGCTCTGCCCGTCTTGGGAAAACTCTGATCGACGCCGGCATTCAACAGCGATTCCGGCCGCGTCAGCATGCGCACGACGAAACGGTCATCGAGCGACGCGCCCTTGCCGTCCTGCAGCAAGGGGAATGGCACCGAAAACAGTTTTCCGTCCGGCACCACGAAAAGCGTATCGGCTCCACCAAGCGACGGCTCTAACGGCGCGATCAGACCGGCATAAAGCCCGGTGAATGTGGCGCTCAGATCGACCAAGGTCACCGCGCCCCGTTCCTGCGCGGAACGCGTCGACCTCAGGTTCGCCATGCGTGTTTCGCGAGCGGCCGGGATGAGCCGGCGTGGATCGCCGAGATCATAGAGAGACGGCTGCCGATCCTTGCGGGTGACGATCGCATAGAGGCGCTCGTCTTCCAGCGGATCGGCACTCTCCCGATCCGCCCGCCACTTGCGGGCAATGAAGTAGTCGATCAGCGCCTCGTTTGGCTTCAGCAGGGCGCCGGCCGACGGCAGCGGCTTGTCCACCACGCTCTGGCTGAAATTGTATTTGGCCATGACGCTGGCCGTGGCCTTTTCGTATGCCGCCTGAACCTGTCCCGGCTGCACCGCCCCTGGATCGTCGGAACTGTCACCGCTGGAGGACGACTCCTGATAAGCCAAGGACAGCCGAATCCCGGTCTGGATCAAATACCGTGTCTCCGTATCGTTCGGATCGATCAAGCGGGACAGTCTGCGCAACAGATCGCGTTTCTCATTTTCAAGCGTCGGCCAGCGGCGCACGGCTTCGGCAAAGGCCGGCACCACCGATGCATTGCCTTTAGCGAGGCGCGCATAGTCGTACAGCATGTCGTCGGCCAGGGCGCGGCTGGCCTCGGCCACGATTGGGTTGCCGGCAGTGCTTACCTGGAACCAATTCCAACGCAGCATGTCCTCGTCGAGAGTCGCGAAATCGGCAGCCGCCTTCTCCGGGCTCGTCTTCGCCCTGAGATTGGCCATGGCCTGCCGCGCGGCAAAGGTAAGCGGATGCACCACCCCGTACGTCGCTTCGGCGATGCTTTGGGCTCGCTCAAGCTGGCTCATGCCGTTTTCCGTGTCGCCTACTGCGATGAAATGCGCGGCGAGCAGGTTGGCGATCTTGATTGCCAGTATTTCGGGATAGTTCGGGTCGGTGGTCAGTTGTTGCAGCCTTGCCATTGTCGGCTGATCGAGCGGCTGCGCACCAGAGAGTGCCCTGGTATAGAGCAGCCAGGCATCCGCCTGTTCGACCAGATTGCCTTCCTGCTTGAGAACGACGGCAATGTCCCGATCCTGCTGGAAATAGCGCAAGGCCTCGTCGTATTTGCCAAGGTCCAGATAGTCCTGCGCCGTGTTGTTGGCGGTGACCAAAAGGTTGAAGTGATCTGAGCCGTAGTAGCCGATCCGCTTCTCCAGCACGGCCAGATCGTATTGCAAGGCGCGTGTTGGAGCCCCCATCTGGCGCAGCATGTCGGCCAGATTGTTCTGCAGCTTCCAGATGAAACGATCATCGGTACCGGCTACCTGCGCAGCCAACTTCAGATTGCGCTGCTCGATATTGATGGCCGACGCGATTTGACCGAATGCGGCGACCCCGGTCGCCAACACATCGTTGGCAAACAGGAGTTCCTGGGATTCCTTGCCGTGGTAATGGGCGTATAGATTGGTGGCTGTCGCGCACATGGAAACGAAGCCCTGATAGTCCTTCTCGGCCTGCTTCAACATCGCGTAGTTGAGATAAAAGTCGGCGCGCTTGGCGACATCCTGCTGCATCGCCCTGGTTTTCAGCCCTTCGGCAAAAATCTCTTCGGCATAGTCGAGAATCTGGTTGTTGAGGAACGTCGCGCCGGCATTCGAGTAGCTCTCCACGGTGAAGTCGTAGAGGTCGCTTCTGGCGGCATCGAGCAGCGTGGCCCGCAATTGCGCATAGCCTTCATCGAAGCGTCCTGTGTCCATCATCAGTTTGTAGGCCGCGTCAATGCGGGCCTTCAGCGCCTCTTCAGTGCCAGCCGCCCCCTGCTGGCTGGCTTGGTCCGGCGTCTGGGCTTGCGCCTGCGGTGAGAGAAACGCCGCCGCCAGCATCACCAGGACAGATGCAACAACGCGCATCAGATGTTGCGATTCTCGTGTTCTGAACATGGTGTGCATGCGAACCTGCCGGGGCGAAAAACTCTATGAAGCGGTCCTATCATGACCTAGATTTCGTCCGACATCCCATCGCGTTTCCGTCAATCCTGCCCGCCTGAACGGGTCGATCACCGTGCCGGCGACCATCGAGGCCAGAAACTGCGGCGCCGGCGGAATTTTCGCGACGGTCGCCACCAGCCTGTCGCGGATGAAGGGCAGTGCCACCGAATCCGATTGGTAGAATGGCGTGAATGCCAGCGACAGCGCCTGGAAGACACGCACGTGCCAGCGCCGCGCCTTGGCATAGGCTTCGAGTGCCGCCTCGACACTCTGCGTGCGCGCCAGCGCATGGCTGAGCGCCGCGGCGTCGAGCAGCGCCATATTGGCCCCTTGCCCAAGCTGCGGACTGGTCGAGTGCGCGGCATCGCCGATGACGGCCAACCGCCGGCCGACCGGCATCTTCATCGTGTGATGGCCGTAGCGGGCCAGCGACAGCTGGTCGAAACTGTCGATCTGGCTGGTGAACGCTTCGCTTTGTGGCCACAGCCGCATGACCCTCTCCTTCCAGGCGTCGATGCCGACAGCGCGCACCGCGTCGGCATCATCAGGCTTCAGGCTCCAGAAGAAGGCCGCCATCTTCTCTGCGCCCGGCTCCGGCCGGCCGATCGGCAGCACCCCGATCATCACGCTGGCCTTGTCGTAGCGCTGCGACAGCGCGTGTTCGTCAAAGCCTTCGCCGCGCCAGCCAAGCGACGCCCAGAACGCGCCATAGGTGAGTGACCGTGGCGCGCCTGCATTGGCCACGCTCTGCCGCAGTTTCGAGCGCGAACCGCTGGCGTCGACCACCAGATCGAACGGCCCTGCCTTTGCCCCATTGCCCCGGATCAGGGTCGCCCGTTCGCCGGCTTCCACCGTCTCGATCTCGACGCCGGTCTCGATGGCGATGGCCTCGCGCCGGGCGGCGCGAAAAAGCACGCCGAACAGCGCCGCCCGGTGCACCGCCAGGCCGAACCGGCGGCCGCGCTGGGCGTCGTAGCGGACGTCAAGCACGGTGCGCCCGGTCGAGGCATCGGCGCCATGCAGCCGGTCGATGCGGGCGCCGAGCGCCAGTATGTCGTCGAGCAAGCCGAGATTGGCCAGAACGGTCAGGCCGGTCGGCTGCAGGATCAGCCCCGAGCCGACCGGCTTCGGCTCCTCGAAGCGCTCGAAGATGGTGACCCTGTGCCCTGCCCGCTTGAGATAGAGCGCCGCGGCCAGCCCCGCCGGACCGGCGCCTGTAATTGCGATGTCGTAGGAAATACCGATCCCCCCAAGCCGAACTGGCCGGGACAATCCTTCAGCCGCCTGGTGAAATCAAGTCGCGCCGTCGAACGCCGTCGCGCTGCTCAAGCCTGCGTCGCGTCGAAACCGGCACGCGCCTCGCGCACCGCATCGTGGTTGAGCTCGGCCCACTGGATCAAATGATGCAAGGCGCCGAACATCGAGCGTCCGAGGTCGGTGAGCCTGTATTCGACGCTGGGCGGCTTGGTCGGGAACACTTCGCGATGCACATAGCCGTCGCGCTGCAGATCGTGGAGCGTCTGGGTCAGCATGCGCTGCGAGATGTCGGGCACCAGCCGCCGCAATTCACCGAAGCGATAGGGCTTCTCAGCCAGCGCCGCCATCAGCAGCGAGCTCCATTTGCCGTTGAGCCCCTGGATGACCTCGCGGACCGGACAATCGGCAAGGTTTCCACCGCCGGTCATGGCTTTGTAGACGTCGAGTTTGGATCTCAGATTGACGATCCGGCTGTCCATGGCTGGTTCCCTGCGTGTGCCTACCTCCCGAAAAACTGCCTTCTTTACGGCATCGGGTCAATTCCTATTTTAGTGCTGGTCTCATTTTGAGACCGATGTACGCACTCGCCGCTTGGCGCAACGACAGGACCTCCCAATGACCGAAACACTTCTCGTCACCGGTGCTGCCGGCCAGCTTGGCCGCAGCGTCATCCGCTATCTCCTGGACACGCACAAAGTTCCGCCGGCAAAGATCATCGCCACCACCCGCAACCCGGAAAGCGTCGCCGATCTGGCAGCGCGTGGCGTCGTTGTCAGAGCCGCCGACTTCAACGACGCGACCTCGCTGGAAAACGCATTCAAGGGCGCCGACAGGGTGCTGATCATTTCGACCAGCGATCTCGATCTCAAAACCGGCAGGCGTCTGAAGCAGCATGAGGCGGCGGTAGCCGCTGCGAAGAAAGCAGGCGTTTCACATCTGCTCTACACCTCGATGCCCAATCCGGAGCCGGTTTCGCCAGTGCTGTTTGCCGGCGACCACTACGGCACTGAGCAGGCGATCAAGGCCAGCGGCATCGCCTATACGATCTTCCGCAACGGCTGGTACCAGGAGAACCTGTTCATGGCCCTGCCGCACGCCATTGCCTCGGGACAGTGGTACACGTCGGCGGGCGACGGCCGCATCGCCCATGGCTCACGCGACGACATGGCCGCGGCCATCGCCGCGGGTCTCGCCTCCGGTTCGACCGACAGCAAGACCTATACGCTAACAGGCCCGCGGGCCTATACGACAGCCGAAATCGCCGCCCTGGTGAGCGAAGTCACCGGCAAGCCGTTGGACGTCATCCAGCTGCCCGACGAGGCCCTGACCGAAGGCGTGAAGGCGGCCGGCGTTCCCGAGGAGTTTGCTCGCGTCATCGTTTCGTTCGATGCCAACACGCGGTCCGGCCGCATCGACATGGTGACGGACGCGGTCGAAACGCTTTCCGGCAGGAAGCCGCGGACGCTGAAGCAGTTCCTCGAAGCCAATAAGGCCGCACTGGCTGGTTGAAACCAGAGCAATCCCAGGAAAGCTGGAGCGGCGGGAGGTCTCCCTGCCGCCGCGCTACTTCTTGAGCAGTCCGAGCCGGACCAGGCTCTCGCCGGTGGCGGCCAGCGCGTCTTCGCGCGAGCGCGGCGCCCAGCCGAGCACACGCACCGCCTTGGCGTTGGTGGCATTCTTGACCTTGCCAAGCTCCGTCACCAGCTGCGCGGCTTCGGGATTGAACAGCCCCACGATCCGCACCAGCCAATCGGGAAGCTCACGCGTCGTGACGCGCGCCGCCGCGTCGCCGAGCCGCGTCTTCAAGGTCTGCGCGATTTCCCGCACGGTCATGAAATCACCCGATACCGCCAGGAAGCGCTCGCCTTTGGCAGCCGGATTGGTCATGGCGCGCACATGCAGGTCCGCCACGTCGCGTGCGTCGACCACGCCGAAGGACAGACGCGGCAGCCCCGGCATGGCGCCGTTCATCATGCGCTGGACGAATTCGGTGGAGGTCGAATGGTCGGAGCCGAGCACAGGCCCGAAAATACCCACCGGGTTGACGACCGCCAATTCCAGCCTGCCGCCCTCGGTGGCAATGAAATCCCAGGCCGCGCGCTCGGCAAGCGTCTTCGACTTCACATAGGCGCTGACGTTGGCCGTCGGATCGGTCCAGCTCTCCTCCGTGAACGGCCGGCCTTCTGGCGGCATCTTCCCGTAGCCGATAGCCGCGAAGGACGAGGTCAGCACGACGCGTTTGACGCCAGCGTCGCGCGCCGCCCGCAGCACCCGCAGCGCCCCCTCGCGAGCCGGGATGATCAGATCATCCTCGTGCTTCGGCATGCCGCGCGGAAATGGCGAGGCGACGTGCAGCACATAGTCACAGCCGGCGACCGCTTGCGGCCAGCCGGCGTCGCTCATGAGGTCGGCCATGGCAAAGGACAGCCGGTCGCCCGGCGCGATGCCACCGGCCTTGAGCATGGCCAGAACATCGGCTTCACGCTTGGCGGAGCGCACCGTGGTGCGCACGCGGTAGCCCGCGTTCAGCAGGGCAAGGACACAGTGCGCGCCGAGGAAGCCAGATCCGCCGGTGACAAGCACCAATTCGCCGCTCATGCCCGCCTCCGCACCGCTTCAAGGTAAGGCGATCGAGCTTTTCAGATCGCCACCTGCGTGCCGATCTCCACCACACGCCCGGTCGGGATCTGGAAATATTCGGTCGCGTCGGCCGCCGTGCGTGCCAGGCCGATGAACAGTCGGTCCTGCCACACCGGCATGCCGGAATTGGGCGAAGCCTTGAGCGAGCGCCGCGACAGGAAGAACGACGTCGTCATGATGTCGAACTTCCAGCCCTGCTTGCGGCAGATCGCCAGCGCGCGCGGAATGTTGGGCTGCTCCATGTAGCCGAAGGTCAGCGTCACGCGCATGAAGAGCTCGTTGACCGTCTCCATCTTGACCCGGTCGCTGTCAGGCACCACCGGCTGCGGTGCCGTCACCACCGAAAGGATGACGTTCTGCTCATGCAGCACCTTGTAGTGCTTGAGGCTGTGCATCAGCGCTGTCGGTGCACTCAAGGGATCGCTGGTCAGGAACACCGCGGTGCCGGATACCAGTTGCGGCTTCTTCTTCAACAGATTGCCGGCGAGGAAATCGAGCGGGATCTCGTTGCGGCGGGTCTTGTCGAACAGATAGCGGCTGCCGCGCACCCAGGTCCACATACCCAGCACGATTGTGAAGGCCACCAGCAGTGACGCCCAGCCGCCTTCGAACACCTTGACGATGTTGGAGGCGAAGAAACCGATATCGATGAAGGCAAACAGCACCGACAAGCTGATCGCAACCCAGAGCCGCCATTTCCAGATGCGGGTCATGACGACATAGAGCAGCACCGTCGTCACCAGCATGTTGCCGGTCACCGAGATGCCATAGGCGGAGGCGAGCTTGCTGGACTCGCCGAAGCCGACCACCAGCATCATCACCACCAATGCCAGCAGAAGGTTGACACGCGGCATGTAGATCTGGCCGGACTGTTTTTCCGAGGTGTGCAGGATTTCGAGGCGCGGCAGCATGTTGAGCTGCACTGCCTGCCTGGTCAGCGAGAAGGCCCCCGAAATCACAGCCTGACTGGCGATGACCGTCGCGGCGGTCGCCAGCACCACCATCGGAATCAGTGCCCAGCCCTCGTTCATCTCGAAGAACGGATGACCGACGACGCCATTCTTGGCCAGCACGAAGGCGCCCTGCCCGGCATAGTTCAGCAGCAGGCAGGGAAACACGATCGACAGCCAGGCAAGCACGATGGGCTTGCGTCCGAAATGGCCGAGATCAGCATAAAGCGCCTCGGCGCCGGTGACAGCCAGGAAGATGGCGCCGATGGTGACGAAGGCAACGTCGGGCGAATGGATCAGGAAGGCGACGATGTAGTGCGGGCTGATCGCCCACAGGATTTCCGGATCGGCGATGATGTGCTTGAGGCCCGAAAGACCGATCGCCAGAAACCATACGGCGGTCACCGGTCCGAAGACCAATCCCACCCCGCCCGTGCCGAAACGTTGCACCGCGAACACCACGGCGAGAATCACAAGTGTCAGCGGCACGACATAGGGCTGGAAGGTGGGGGTGACGACATTCATGCCTTCGACCGCCGACAGCACGGAAATCGCCGGCGTGATGACCGCATCGCCGAAAAACAGCGAGGCGCCGACAATGCCGATGCCCAGGATCACCGCCGAGCGCTTGGGGAAACTGCCGCGCGCCAGCGCCATCAGCGACAGTACGCCGCCTTCGCCGCGGTTGTCGGCCCGCAGCACGAACATGATGTATTTGATGGTGACGATGATCGTCAGCGACCAGATAATCAGCGACAGGACACCAAGAATATCTCCGCGTTGCGCAACGCTGCCGTGAGACGACGCCACCAGCGCCTCGCGAAAGGCATAGATCGGGCTGGTGCCGATATCGCCGTAGACAACGCCCAGCGCGCCCAGCATCAGCACCTTGGTGCTATGCTGTTCGATTTCCGGATGGCTCGACTGTTCGACGGGTTCTGCCTCACTACCAGTGTTGGCAAGGGCCATGGACGACACTCCGATAAGCGCGCGGTGCTCTACGCTTGCTGCAATGCAATATCAAGTGCCGTAGCGTGATGGCTCCCATGTTGGCAACGCTAGGCTCCTTGGGAAATGGCCTATAATCCAATGGTCGCGGGCTGAATTCGCGGCCACGGGGCATGGCTGGCGCCCATAAAAGCTGCCGTATCAGCCTTTAAATAGCGACTTGCGTGCCGATTTCCACGACACGTCCGGTCGGGATCTGGAAATATTCGGTTGCATCGGCCGCCGTGCGGGCCAGGCCGATGAACAGCCTGTCCTGCCACACCGGCATGCCGGAATTGGGCGAGGCCTTGAGCGAACGCCGCGACAGGAAGAACGATGTCGTCATGATGTCGAACTTCCAGCCCCGCTTGCGGCAGATCGCCAGCGCGCGCGGAATGTTGGGCTGTTCCATATAGCCGAAGGTCAGCGTTACCCGCATGAACAGCTCGTTGACCGTCTCCATCTTGACCCGGTCGCTGTCTGATACCACCGGCTGTGGCGCCGTCACCACCGAAAGGATGACGTTCTGCTCATGCAGCACCTTGTAGTGCTTCAGGCTGTGCATCAGCGCTGTCGGTGCACTCAAGGGATCGCTGGTCAGAAACACAGCCGTGCCTGGCACCAGGTGCGGCTTCTTCTTCAGCAGATTGGCGGCAAGAAAATCGAGCGGGATCTCGTTGCGGCGGGTCTTGTCGAACAGATAGCGCGTGCCGCGTATCCAGGTCCACATGATCAGCCCCATCAGGCAGGCAACCGTGATCGACACCCAGCCGCCTTCGAATATCTTTACGATGTTTGCCAGGAAAAAGCCGCTGTCAATGATGCCGAACAGCAATGTCAGCGGCAGCGCGACCGCCAGCCTCCATTTCCACAGCTTGCGCATGACGACGAACAAAAGGATCGTCGTCATCAGCATTTCGCCGGTTACCGAGATGCCGTAGGCGGAAGCCAGCGAACTCGAACTGCCGAAACCGACGACCAGCAGCATCACCCCCAGGGAGATGAGCAGATTGACGCGGGGCATGTAGATCTGGCCGAGTTGCATTTCGGACGTATGCTGCACTTCTATGCGTGGCAGGAGGTTGAGCTGTACCGCCTGGCGGGTCAGCGAAAAAGCACCTGATATGACTGCCTGGCTAGCGATGACGGTTGCGGCCGTCGCCAGCCCCACCATCGGCATCAGTGCCCAGTCAGGCAGCATCTGGAAGAATGGATTGGTTGGCCTCCCGCCATTGGCCAGCACAAAAGCACCTTGCCCGAAATAGTTGAGCAGCAGGCATGGGAAAACCACGGAAAACCACGCCAACACGATAGGCTTGCGTCCAAAATGGCCGAGATCGACATAAAGTGCCTCGGCCCCGGTCACCGCCAGGAACACCGCGCCGACAGTGACAAAGGCGGCCGTGGGTGTGCTGGCGAGATAGGCGACCGCGTAATAGGGATTGATGGCCAGCAGGATCGATGGATCGTCCATCAGGTGATAGAGCCCTGCTACGCCGATAGCCAGGAACCACAGTGCGGTCACCGGCCCGAACACCGCCGCCACCTTTCCCGTGCCGAAGCGCTGCACCGAGAACAGGATGGCCAGGATGATCAGCGTGATTGGCACGACGTAGGCGTCCAGCGTCGGCGTCACCACTCTGAGGCCTTCGACCGCCGACAGCACGGAGATGGCCGGCGTTATGATCGAATCGCCGAAAAACAACGCCGCGCCGCAAAGGCCGATCGCCAGAATAAGTCGCGCACCTTTGGGATAGGCGGTTCGCGCCAGCGACATCAGCGATAACGTACCGCCTTCGCCCTTATTGTCGGCGCGAAGTACGAAGGCGACATATTTTATCGTCACGATGATCGTTAGCGCCCAGACGATCAGCGACAGTACACCAAGCACCTGAGCGCGCGTATCGATACCGGGCGAAGCGTGAAGCGCCTCACGGAAAGCGTAGATCGGACTGGTGCCGATATCGCCATAGACAACGCCGAGCGCACCCAGCATAAGAACCTTGGTGCTGTGCTGTTCGGCCCCGGAATGGCTCGATTGCTCGACGGTTTCGGCCTCGCTATCGCGACTGGCAAGGTCCATAGACCACTCCCCGACGAGCGCTCGGTGCTTCACGCATGCTGCGATGCGATGTCAGTTGCACGCTATGGCTGCCATACCTGCAAGGCGAAACTCTACCCCTACCAACCGCAGGCTCTGAGAAACCGACCCACCGTGCCGGCCATGCCATACTCCAACGCGTCGCCTGTCAACCCATGCCCGATTGACACTTCGGCCAATGCCGGAATGCGCTTGGCCAGAGCCGGCAGATTGGCCACTGTCAGATCGTGCCCGGCATTGACCTGGAGGCCGGCAGCAAATGCTGCGTCGGCGGTTTTTCCCAATCTTTCCAGCTCTTTGGCGGCCTTTGCGGAGTCGGAATGATAGCTGCCATAAGGGCCGGTATAGAGCTCGATCCGGTCGGCGCCAGTGTCTCGCGCGGCTGTCATGCCGGCGGGATCGGCGTCGGAAAACAGCGACACCCTGAAGCCGCCCTTCTTCAGGCGCCTGACGATCGGCGCCAGCAACGCCGCATCGGCGACGAAGTTCCAGCCATGGTCGGAGGTTGCCTGCGCCGGATCATCGGGAACCAGCGTCACCTGCTCGGGCTGATGCTTTTCCACAAGCTCCAGGAAATCCTCGCTCGGGTAGCCTTCGATGTTGAATTCCGCCTGCGGGAACTCATCATCGATCAGCGCCCGGATCTCGGGCAGGTCGGAATGCCGCGTGTGACGTTCGTCGGGACGCGGATGCACGGTCAGCCCATGCGCCCCGGCGGCAAGCGCAAGCCGGCCGATGCCGGTGACGCTGGGCCATGGCAGGTCGCGTCGGTTGCGCAGCATGGCGATGGCGTTGAGGTTGACGGAAAGCTTTGCGGGCATGTCTGGTGTCCGTGAAATCAGGCGGTTAGCACGCGCCACACCTTGTCCGTTCAGCCGCGGCGCGCTTGAGATCCGGCATCTATAGCGCCTTTGATGGGAACAGATAGAGGTTTCCGGTGTTCCAGAAGACCAACGCTGTCTTGCGCAAGGAGGCCCACTCGTGAATTTCCTGCAATCCGTGCCGACGATCCGTCGCATCGACACTGATCGCGACGACCTGTTCGCCATCGACGTGGTCGGTCATGTCTCGGCGGCCGATGCGGAAAACCTGTTCGGCCTGCTGGAGGCGGCCTACGCGCTGCATCAGCGGATCGATGTGGCCGTGCGAATCGTCGATCACGATGGCGTCGACTGGGCCGACATCTCCGACGAGACCCTGAAGCAGGGCGCCGTCCATGCACTGGAACATATAGGCCGCTGCGCGGCGATCGGCATGCCGGATTGGACATCGGACGCGCGACACGCCTTGCCCACGTCGTCGCCCATCGAATTCCGCCATTTCGACGCTGACGACGAAGCCGAGGCCTGGGAATGGCTTGGGGTCCGGCAGGTCGGCGTGCGAGAGAAGCCGGCGTCGTAACTCTATCGGACAATAGTCAATCGCTCGGCGGCCCGCGTAATCGCGGTGTAAAGCCAGCGCTGGCGCGTTTCCTTGAAGGCCCAGCTTTCGTCGAACAGCACGATTTCGTTCCACTGCGAGCCCTGAGCCTTGTGCACGGTCAAGGCATAGCCGTAGTCGAAATCATCAAAACGCTTCTTCTGCTGCCAGGGGATATCGGCGTCGGGATCCTCGAACGCCGCCTTGAGCAGCTTGATCTTGGCGACGCCGCGATCCGGATCGTCCTCTTCCGGCGACACAAGAAGATTGATCCCCGGCTTCACCGTCTCGCGCGACGAGGTCATCACCTTCCACAGCGAACCGTTGAGCAGGCCCTTGGCCGGGTCGTTGCGCAGGCAAACCAGCTTGTCGCCGGCCTGGGGGTAGTCGGCGTTGAAGCCCTTGAGCTCGCGCAGGCGCTGATTGTAGCGGCGGCGCGTGCGATTGGTCCCGACCAGCACCTGGTCCGCCTTCAGCACCAGTTCCTGGGTGACGTCTTCCTTGCCGATCACTTGCGCCGTACCATAGTCGCCGCGCATGAATTCGCGGCCTTCGCGCACGTCGAGCGCCAGCCGCAGGATCGGATTGTCGCGCGCCTGCCGGTGGATTTCGGTGAGCAGGAAGTCGGGCTCGTGATCGGTGAAGAAGCCGCCGCCCGAGATCGGCGGCAGCTGGCCGGGATCGCCCAGCACCAGGATCGGCGTGCCGAAACTCATCAGGTCGCGGCCGAGCTGCTCGTCGACCATCGAACATTCGTCGATGACGACCAGTTTCGCGCGCGAGATCGGGCTCTGCCGGTTGAGCGAAAAGGTCGGCGACATCGAGGTCTTGCCCGTCACCTCGTCTTCTACCGATTCCTCGCCCTTGGGCCTGTAGATCAGCGAATGGATAGTGCGGGCATTGACCGCACCCTTGGAGCGCAGAACCTGGGCGGCCTTGCCGGTGAAGGCGGCGAACTGCACCTGGCCGTCGACATGTTCGGCGAAATAGCGCGCCAGCGTCGTCTTGCCGGTGCCGGCATAGCCGAACAGCCTGAACAGCTGCGGCTTGCCGGCCTGCAGCCAGCGGGCGACCGCTTGCAGCGCCTCGTCCTGTTGGGGTGAGAATTCCATCTGATCGTGTGACCGGATTCGAGAGGGAAAGACAAGATAGGCGCCACCATCGATACAGACAGCGGCTAACTCCCCGCACCCAGATTATCAGGCGCAAACAGGAACGTAAAGGGAACAAACACAGTTCCGCCCGTGATCACCTCGCGGCATGCGGATCGTTTTCCAGCAGGATCGGCTTGCCGTGCGGCGTGGCGTGCGCGGCGCGTTCCCAGGCCTGCGCCATCGCATCGACATCGGATTTGCCGGCCAGCCCCTTTGACGCAAGCAGGCTTTCCAGCGCCGCCAGCCAATGCTCGTAATAGTCATGACCGTCGGCTGCAGAACCCGGCTTCTTCACCTCTGTCGAAAGCGCATCCGCCCACTCGCTCCAGGAGAACAGGCCCTTGTCGTGCAGCGCCACCGTCATGGCGAACGCCTCGGCCTGCCAGGGCTCCGCAAAAACCGGCGCATCGAGGCTGGCGGGAGAATCGGTATCGGCCGCGTCAGGCAGGCTCAAGATAGCTCTCCCAGGCATCGATCGAGACAACAAGGGTCGGATCCGCCCCCTCGCCCCAGATCTCCGTGCCGTCGAAAACCACGGTATAGACCCATTGCGGGTTTTCGCCTTGCCCATGCGCGTTGCTGTCGGGAAAGACGAAGCCGTCGCGCACCGCCTCGACCCTGCCCCGCTTGTCGCGCGCGTAGCGCGGCAGCCTTGTGTGGCCGGTCGGGTTGAAGTTCTTCGTCCGCACGGCGTCACCGGCGTTGAACCGCGCCGGCTCTGCCATCGGCCGGTTGCAGGGACCGCCCTTGGCCAGCACGGCAGGCACATTTTCTGCCTTCAGCACCCGTTTCGGGGTCGCCGCCGCATCGATCGCTTCGCCCGCATCGAGATCGCGTTCGCTGACGAAACTATGGCGCTTGAGCAGGGTTTCCAGCGCCTTGATCCAGATCTGGTAATAGCTGGAGGAATAATAGTCGGCCGGATGCAGCGATTCCCGCGCGTGCCGGCTCTCGTCGATGTTCCAGGCGCCCATGGCGCCGGCGCACAGCGTCACACCCAGCGCCCGCCTTTCCCAGTCGGCGTGGAAATAAGGCTCGTCCTTTTCGGGCGCGACCGGCCCGAACCCCATCTGTCCGCCGAGATCCTGCGGCCCGTTCATGCCGGCTGCCTCGTTTGTTGCGGTTCCTGGGCGAGCGCCGTGCCGATCATCGCGTCACGGCTCACCAGCTCCGCCAGCCGCTCCTCGCTCCAGCCTTCGGTGCCGGCCGGCGGCATCGGCACGACGAGATAGCGCAGTTCCGCCGTCGAATCCCAGACGCGTATCTTGGTGGCGGCCGGCAGCGTCAGCCCGAATTCCTCGAGCACGCCGCGCGGATCGATCACCGCGCGCGACCGATAGGGCGGCGCCTTGTACCAGACCGGCGGCAGGCCGAGCACCGACCATGGATAGCAGGAGCACAGTGTGCAGACGACGAGGTTGTGCGTATCAGCCGTATTGAACACCGCCTGCATGTGCTCGCCCTGGCGGCCGGTATAGCTCAGCGATTCGATCGCCGCCGTCGCGTCGCGCTTGAGCCAATCCGCATAGGCAGGATCGCTCCAGGCCTTTGCCACCACCCTGGCGCCGTTGCGCGGGCCGATCTTGGTCTCGTAGGTATCGACGATAACGTCGATCGCAGCCGGATCGATCAGCCCCTTGCGGGTCAGGATGGTCTCCAGCGCCCGCACGCGGGCGGCAAACGGATCGAGCTCGTTGTCGTGGTCATGATCATGGGACATGGCCGCAAATTACGGTCCCGACTAGCCGGCCGCAAGCATGACGGCTTGGGCCAGCGAAAATCAGCGCCTGCTGGCCGGCTATTCGGCGGCCGTCTTCTGCGGCTCGGCCGGGATGTCGTCGTTGATCCCGAACAGCGAGGGCTGTTCGGGATTGTCGACCGCATGCAATTCGGCCTTGCGCTTCGGCATGAGCCCGGCGAGCCAGCCCGAGAAATTCTCCATGTAGACGTAGATCACCGGTGTCACGAACAAGGTGAGCGCCTGCGAAGCCAGCAGGCCGCCGACAACGGCGACGCCCAGCGGCTGGCGCAGTTCGGCGCTGGCGCCGGTACCGAGCGCGATCGGGAACGTGCCCATCAGCGCCGCCAGCGTCGTCATCATGATCGGCCTGAAACGCATCAGACAGGCCTTGTGGATGGAGTCCTTGGCCGACATGCCCTCTCGTCGCAATTCGAGCGCGACGTCGACCATCATGATGCCGTTCTTCTTGACGATGCCGATCAGCATCAGAATGCCGATCACCGCGATAACCGACAGATCCATGCCGGCGAAGCGCAAGGCAACGACGGCGCCCAGCACCGCCGACGGCAGGCCGGTGAGGATGGTCAGCGGGTGGATGAAGCTCTCGTACAGAATGCCGAGCACGATATAGATGGTCAGGATCGCGCCGCCGACCAGCAGGCCCTGATTGGCTAGCGAATCCTGGAAGGTCTTTGCCGTGCCGGCGAAGGAAGTCGAGATCGCCGTTGGCATGCCGATCTGCTCCTTCAGCGCGCTGATGCGAGCCGTACTGTCGCCAAGCGCCACACCTTGCGGCAGATTGTAGGAGATGGTCACGGCCGGAAGCTGG
Organism: Mesorhizobium sp. 131-3-5; assembly: GCF_016756575.1. Taxonomy (NCBI): domain Bacteria; kingdom Pseudomonadati; phylum Pseudomonadota; class Alphaproteobacteria; order Hyphomicrobiales; family Phyllobacteriaceae; genus Mesorhizobium; species Mesorhizobium sp. 131-3-5. The sequence continues at coordinate 3,624,279 of NZ_AP023254.1, read as the reverse complement.
CCGAGCTGGTTGACCGTCAGGGCGCCCGCCGTGCGATCGACGCGGGCGAAGGCGCCAAGGGGAACCAGACTGCCGCTCGCCGTCCGCATCTGGATGGCGAGCATCCGCTCGGGCGACCATTCGATCTTTGGGTCGAGCTCGGTGATCACTTCGTAGCTGTCGGCCGAACCGAAGATCGTCGAGACCTGGTCGGTGCCGAAGCCGCCATAGAGGGCCGAGCGCAGCGTGTCGGTATCGATGCCGAGCTGGGCAGCCTTGTCACGATCCACCACCAGCGATGCCTGCAGCGCATTGTTCTGCAGGTCGCTGGTGACGTCGGTGAAGGTCGCATGGTCGGCCGCCATCGCGTCATTCAGTTTCTGCGCCCAGATATCGGTCTGGACGGTATCGAGGCCCTGAACCACCAACTGGTAGGCGCTGGCCGACGACCGCGAACCCAGCCTCAAATTCTGCACCGGCTGCATGTAGGTTTCGATACCCGCCACTCCGGCCAGCTGCTTGCGCAGATCCGAAAGCACTTTCTCGATATCGGGACGCTGGTCCTTGCCCTTGAGCTGGACGAAGAGCTGCCCCTGGTTGAGCGCGTTGTTGCCGCTGCCCGCCGACCACGCAACATGGTCGACATAGGGCGAGTGCGAGAAGACGCTGGCCACCTGCCCCTGCAGCTTCGACATGGCGTCGAACGAGATGTCCTGGCGCGCAATGGTGGTCACCGATATCTGGCCGATATCCTCTTGCGGGAAGAAGCCCTTCGGCGAGATCTCGATCAGCCATACCGACGCCGCCGCGGTGCCGATGAAGACGAGGAACACCAGGAAAGTGTGGCGCAGACAGAAGCTCAGAACCCGGTCGTAGCCGCGTGTGATGAGGTCGTGCTTGTGGCCAGGGGCGTGTGCCTCGCGATCGGCCTTGGTGACCGACAAGAGCCGCGAGCACAGCATCGGCGTCAGCGTCAGCGACACGAACATCGATGCCAGGATGGCGACCGTCACCACCACGGCGAACTCGTTGAAGATGCGCCCGATGACACCGCCCATCAGAAGCACGGGGATGAACACCGCCACCAGCGAGATCGAGATCGAGATGATGGTGAAGCCGATTTCGCGCGCGCCCTTCAGCGACGCGTCGAAGGCCGACAACCCATCCTCCTCCATGTGGCGGAAGATGTTTTCCAGCATGACGATGGCGTCGTCGACGACGAGGCCCACCGCCAGCGTCAGGCCCATCAGCGATATGTTGTCGATGGAAAAGCCGAACAGGAACATCGCAGCGAGCGTGGCGATCAGCGAGATCGGCACCGCCACTGCCGGGATGATGGTCGCCGTCACCCGGCGCAGGAACACGAAGATCACCATCACCACCAGCGCGATGGTCAACAGCAGCGTGAACTGGACGTCGTCGACCGCCTGGCGGATCGAGGTCGAGCGGTCGTTGAGCAGCTTGATCTGGGCAGCGGCCGGCATCTGGTCCTGGAAGGACGGCAGCATCGCCTTGACCTTGTCGACGACGTCGACAGTGTTGGCATCGGGCTGGCGCTGCACGGCCATGATGATCGCGCGCGTGCCGTCATACCAGCTCGCCGTCGTGGTGGTCTGCACCGAATCGACGACACGGGTCACCTCGCCCAGCCGCACCGGATGGCCGTTCTTGGTGGCGATGATGAGGTTGGAGAAGCCCGCGGCGTCGGTCAGCTGGGTGTTGGCGGTGATGGTCAGCTGCTGCTTGTTGTTCTGCAGCACGCCTAGCGGCGTATTGCTGTTGGCCGATGCAACCGCCGCCTGCAACTGATCGATCGAGATACCGCGCGCGGCAAGCGCCGTCGGATCGATCTGGATGCGAACGGCATATTTCTGCTGGCCGAAGATCGAGACCTGCGCCACGCCGTCGATGGTCGACAGCGACGGCGAGATGACGTTCTCGGCAAAGGCATCGAGGTCGGTCAGCGGAACCGTGTCGCTGACCAGCGACATCAAAAGGATCGGCGCATCGGCCGGATTGACCTTGCGATAGCTGGGTGGCGACGTCATCTGCGGCGGCAGCGATTTTTGCGTTCGCGCGATCGCCGCCTGCACATCCGCCGCCGCGGCGTCGATATCCCTGTTGAGCACGAACTGGATGGCGATCGAGGTCTGGCCGAGCGAGTTCGTAGTCGAAATGGAATCAATGCCGGCGATGGTCGCGAACTGCTTGATCAGCGGCGTCGCCACCGATGTCGCCATGGTTTCCGGCGAGGCGCCCGGCAGTGAAGCCGAGACGTTGACCACCGGGAATTCGGCGCTGGGCAGTGCTGCCACCGGCAGGAATTTGTAGGCGAAGAGTCCGGCCAGCACCAGGGCGAACGACATCAGGAGGGTGGCGACGGGCCTGCGAATGCAGAATTCGGAAATCATCGGGCCGCCTCGCCGGCGTTGGTTGCTTCGGCCACCTTGGGCGCGGCGGCCGCGGTGCCTTCGTGCACGGCGGCGCCATCCTTCAGCCTGGTCTGGCCTTCTGTGACCACTTTCTCGCCGGCTTTGAGGCCTTGGCTGATGGCGCTGTTTTGGCCTTCGGTCAGCGCGACCTGCACCGGCCGCATCTCGACCGTGTTGTCCGGCTTGACCACATAGACGAACGGGCCCTTCTGGCTGGGCTGGACCGCGACGGTGGGAACGGAGGTCATCTGCGGCATGATGCCGGCGTCGAGGACGACATTCACATACTGGCCCGGCCACAGCGAAAGATCCGAGTTCGGTATGCTCGCCCGCGTGGCGATCGTGCCCGAGGCGGTATCGACGCTGGAATCGACGAAATCGAGCGTACCCTTGCCGATCGGCGTCGGCTCGCCGTCCTTGGTCAGCGTCACTGCCCCTTGCTGCGGATTGGCAAGCGCCTTGTGCAACAGCGCAAGATTGCTTTCCGGCAGGTTGAAGTTGACCTGCAACGGGTCCATCTGGGTGATGGTCACCAGCGGTGTCGAGGTGCTGCTGTTGCCATTGCTGGTGGTCACCAGATCACCGACGGCAACGTTGACCGCACCGAGCCTGCCCGCGATCGGCGCCGTGATGGTGGCAAAGCCAAGCTGGACATTGTCCGCGTCGATCGTCGCCTTGTCGGCATCGACGGTCGCGGCCGCCGCCTTCTGTGCGGCTACAGCCTGATCATAGGTCTGCTGCGTTCCGGCCTGCTTGGCGACAAGGTCCTTGGCGCGCTGAAGATCGGAATTCGAACTGGCAAGCAGCGCCTGGTCCTTGGCGAGCGTGGCCTGGTCCTTGGCGAGTTGCGCCTTGAGCGCCCGGTCGTCTAGCGAGAACAGGGTGTCGCCGGCCTTGACCATCTGCCCGTCCTTGACGTCGATCGACACGATCTGGCTGGAGGCCCGCGCGTTGATGCTGACCACGGCGGGTGAGGAGACGAAGCCGATGGCGTAGCGCCGGATCGGGAAGTCGGCCGTCGTTGCCGTCGCCGAAACGATCGAGGCCGAACGGGCGCCACCTCCGCCGGCCCCTTGCTTGCCCCCGGCTGCCTGCTTGTCGGTTGCCGCCTTGTTCGACGCCACGACTTGCTTTGCGCCGATGGGTTGCTCAACCTTGCCTAGCGTATCCGGAGACAGATAGAGCCAGGCCGCGCCCGCACAGGCGACGACAAGCAATGAAACAATGACTTTTCCACGCATCGAAAAAAGGCCTCTCCGTCCGACACGCCGTAGTCAGGTGGTCGTATTCTAGCGCAATCCACGGCTTATTGCCGTGATTTCGCCGAATAGATAGGACAGGCATTTGTTGGAAAAGGGCCAAAACACGGCATTACGAAGATTTAATGTGCACTGCACAATGAGTGGGCAGTGCGGTCATTGCCGCGAGCCGAAGCCCGTCGAACAATTGGGGGACCTATTTCAGCATCGGCCACAGCGTCGCCGCCAAGAGCACGCCCATGGCGATGTTGAACCATTTCAGCCGCACAGGATCCGACAGGAATCCCCGCAGTGCCGTGCCGAATCCCGCCCAAATCGAAACGCTCGGCAGGTTGACGATGGTGAAGGCGATCGAGATCAACAACACTGACAGGAACGGGTGCTCGGCATTGGCATAGACAGCCATGGCGGTGATCGCCATCACCCAGGCTTTCGGATTGACCCACTGGAAAGCCGCCGCATCGATGAAGCGCATCGGCCGCGCCTTCGTCTCACCCTTGCCGGCCAGCGAGCGCGACATGGCGATCTTCCAGGCGAGATAGAGCAGATAGGCGCCGCCGGCGATCTTCAATCCGATGTGCAACACCGGAAACGCCGTCAGCACAGCGCCAAGGCCAAGGCCGACGGCAAGCAGCAGCACCAGGAAGCCCATACTGATGCCAAGCATGTGCGGAACGGTTCTGGCGATACCGAAATTGACGCCGGAGGCCAAGAGCATGAGGTTGTTCGGCCCCGGCGTGATCGAGGTGACGAGGGCATAGACGAGCAGTGCGAGGAATGCGTCGAGTGACATGTTATCCTCCCAGATACGTCAGCATTATTGTCTCTTATTGCTGGCTACGCAAAGGCCAGCGCCTGGCCGCCGATCGAACCAGGCGTTGTGAGCGTCGGCCCCCTTGCGCGGTGGCGTCCCTACATGCCCTGCGGGCCGCGGTTCATCGCCGCCACGCCGGTGCGGCAGATCTCGACCAGGCCGAGCGGTTTCATGATGGCGATGAACTGGTCGAGCTTGGAGCCCTTGCCGGTGATCTCGAAGATGAAATGCTCGGTGTTGGCGTCGATGACGCTGGCGCGGAAAGCGTCGGCCAGCCGCAGCGCCTCGACCCGGGCCTCGCCGGTGCCGGCCACCTTGACCAGCGCCAGTTCCCGCTCCAGCGGCCGCTCCTGCCCGAATTCATGGGAGCGCACGGTGAGATCGACCACGCGGTGGACCGGCACGATGCGCTCGAGCTGATGCTTGATCTGCTCCAGCACATGCGGCGTGCCGCGCGTCACGATGGTGATGCGCGACAGATGCTTTTCGTGCTCCGTCTCGGAAACGGTCAGGCTCTCGATGTTGTAGCCGCGTCCGGAGAACAGGCCGATGACCCGGGCGAGTACGCCCGGCTCGTTGTCGACCAGTACGGAGAGCGTGTGGTTTTCCGGCCGCTCCGTTTCCTTGGCGATGAAGTAGGCGGAGCCGGTCGGTTGAAGGTGCTGTGCGTTCATGACATGGATCTCAAATTCTTGGTCTGATTTTTTGTTTGCGCACGGCTTCTTTCGACAAGCCCTGCCTTGGCCCGTCGATTACACCAGTTCCCTGCCCTTGGCGTCGATGGCGTTGGCCACGGCCTCGTCGGTGGCCTCGTCGGGCAACAGCATCTCGTTATGCGCCTTGCCCGACGGGATCATCGGGAAGCAGTTGGCGAGGTTCGCCACGCGGCAATCGAACAGCACGGGTTTCCTGACCGAGATCATCTCCTTGATGGCGTCGTCCAGCTCGTCCGGCTTCTCGCAACGTATGCCATGGCCGCCATAGGCCTCCGCCAGCTTGACGAAGTCCGGCATCGCCTCGGTGTAGGAATGCGACAGCCGGTTGCCGTGCAAGAGCTGCTGCCATTGCCGCACCATGCCCATATACTGGTTGTTGAGGATGAAGATCTTGATCGGCGCCTTGTACTGCACCGCGGCACTCATCTCCTGCATCGTCATCTGCACCGAGGCGTCGCCGGCAATGTCGATGACCAGCGCATCGGGATGCGCGATCTGCACGCCGAGTGCCGCCGGCAGGCCATAGCCCATCGTGCCCAGACCGCCTGAGGTCATCCAGCGGTTCGGCTTTTCGAAATGATAATGCTGCGCGGCCCACATCTGGTGCTGGCCGACCTCGGTGGTGATGTAGGTGTCCTTGTCCTTGGTCAGTTCGTAGAGCCGCTGGATGGCGTATTGCGGCATGATCACATCGTGGTTCATCTTATAGGCGAGTGAATCGCGACCGCGCCATTTGGCGATCTGCTCCCACCAGGGATAGAGCGCCTTCTTGTCGGCCTTGGCGGTTGCCCGCCACAGCCGGACCATATCCTCCAGCACCCGGCCGACATCGCCGATGATCGGCACCTCGGTGTGTACGTTCTTGTTGATCGAGGACGGGTCGATGTCGATGTGGATCTTCTTCGAGTTCGGCGAGAACGCGTTGAGCCGGCCGGTGATGCGGTCGTCAAAGCGCGCCCCGATGCAGATCATCACGTCGCAGTCATGCATGGCCATGTTGGCCTCGTAGGTGCCATGCATGCCGAGCATACCGACCCAGTTCTTGCCGGATGCCGGATAGGCGCCCAGACCCATCAGCGTCGAGGTGATCGGGAAACCGGTGAGGTCGACCAGTTCGCGCAGCAGATGGCTCGCTTCCGGACCGGAATTGATGACACCGCCGCCCGAATAGATGATCGGCTTCTTGGCGGTGGCCATCAGGTCGACCGCGGCCTTGATCTTCTCCAGATCGCCCTGAACCTTGGGCTGGTAGCTGGTGCGCGGTGCGATTTGCGGCGGGACGTAGAAACCCTTGGCGAACTGCACGTCCTTGGGGATGTCGACCACAACCGGACCGGGACGGCCCGTGGTCGCGACATGGAAAGCCTCATGGATGGTCGCGGCGAGTTCGTTGACGTCCTTCACCAGCCAGTTGTGCTTGGTGCAGGGGCGCGTGATGCCGACCGTGTCGCATTCCTGGAACGCGTCGGAGCCGATCAAGGAGGTCGGCACCTGGCCCGTCAGGCAGACCAGCGGGATCGAATCCATCAGCGCATCCTGCAGCGGCGTCACCGCATTGGTCGCGCCGGGGCCTGACGTCACCAGCATGACGCCGGCCTTGCCGGTCGAACGCGCATAGCCCTCGGCCGCATGGCCGGCACCTTGCTCATGCCGCACGAGAATGTGCTCGACATCGTCCTGCTGGAAGATCTCGTCATAGATCGGGAGAACCGCGCCGCCGGGATAACCGAAGACATGCTTGACGCCATTGTCCTTCAGCGCCTGCACCACCATTTCGGCGCCCGTCATCTCGCGCCGCTCACTCTGTCCGTTGCTCATCGGTCTGGTCCCGTACTGTCGCCACTTGGGCGTTGCCATTTGGGTGTTGTTGGTCGTTTAGTCGTGTTTCGGGCAATAAAAAAGGCCCCCGAGGGAGCCTGTGTGTTGCGCATGGGAGGTTTTCGCCCGGCGGTTACACCGCCTTGCCCACGCGCCTTCCTACGAGAATGAGTGCCTTTTTCATGGTCGCGGACACTACGGGCCGGCAAGGCGCCCTGTCAACGGCAAAAATCGCGCCGGCGATGAAGGCGCTTCCCAATTCGACAAATGGCCCGTCACGATTTCGCGATGGACGCCGCATCGTGCCGACACCACCCCCATCGCCCGTCGCAAGAGCGCTCCAAACCGGCTCGCAAACCGCGTTCTCCAGATAAGTCCTTGAAGCCACGCGAAACTATGGTGGGGCGTGACGAAGGCCGTCCTCTCTGCCGATACTTCATCGTCCGGCTTGCAAGTCGGGAGGAGCCACCATGACGGCCTGGATTTCACGGAGGATAACTTATGCTCGACAAGGCCCCAAGCAAGAAACTGTCCGACCTGCTCGACCAATTCGGCGGCGCCCTGGCCGCCAATGACATCGACAGGGCTGTCGGTTGCTTCCAGGAGGATTGCTACTGGCGCGACCTCGTCACCTTCACCTGGAACATCAAGACCATGGAAGGCCGGGACCAGGTCGGCGACATGCTGAAGAGCCAGCTGTCGAAGACAAAGCCGTCGCATTGGGCACTCGCCAAGGGCGAGGACGCGACCGAGAGCGACGGGCTGATCGAGGGCTGGATCAGTTTCGAGACCGAAGTGGCGCGCGGCTTTGGCCATATCAGGCTTAAGGAAGGCAAGATCTGGACTCTGCTGACCACCATGGTCGAATTGAAAGGCCACGAGGAACCGGCCGGCTTCGCGCGGCCGATGGGCGCCAAGCATGGCTCGGGCAAGAACCGTCCGACATGGAAGGAAGAGCGTGAGAAGGAAGCCGCCGAGCTCGGCTTCAAGACGCAGCCCTACACGCTCATCATCGGCGGCGGCCAGGGCGGCATCGCGCTCGGCGCAAGGCTGCGGCAGCTCGGCGTACCGACCATCATCGTCGAGAAGAACGAGCGCGCCGGCGACAGCTGGCGCAAGCGCTACAAGTCGCTCTGCCTGCACGATCCGGTCTGGTACGACCATCTGCCCTATATCGATTTCCCGAAGAACTGGCCGGTCTTCTCGCCCAAGGACAAGATCGGCGACTGGCTGGAAATGTACACCAAGGTGATGGAGCTGAACTACTGGTCCTCGACGGAGGCCAAGAGCGCCTCCTATGACGACAAGAAGAAGGAATGGACCGTCGTCGTCCGCCGCGACGGCAAGGACATCACCTTGAAGCCCAAGCAATTGGTGCTGGCGACCGGACAGTCCGGCAAGGCCAATCTGCCGAAATTCAAGGGCATGGAGAGTTTCAAGGGCGATCAGCACCACTCCTCGAAGCACCCTGGCCCCGATGACTATGCCGGGAAAAGAGCCGTCGTCATCGGCTCCAACAATTCCGCCCATGACATCGCGGCGGCCCTTTGGGAAGCCGGCGCCGACGTCACCATGGTGCAGCGCTCGAGCACCCATATCTCCAGATCCGACACGTTGATGGAGATCGGACTGGGTTCGCTCTATTCGGAGCAGGCGCTGCAGAATGGCATCACCACGGCCAAGGCCGATTTGATCTTCGCCTCCCTGCCCTACAAGATCCTGCACGAGTTCCAGATTCCGGCCTATGCCGAGATGAAGAAGCGCGACGCGGCGTTCTACAAGGGACTGGAAAAGGCCGGTTTCATGCTCGACTGGGGTGACGACGAGTCCGGCTTGTTCATGAAGTACCTCAGGCGCGGCTCTGGCTATTATATCGATGTCGGCGCCTCCCAGCTGATCATCGATGGTTCGATCAAGCTGAAGAGCGGTGTCGCCGTCGAAGAGATCAAGCCGCATTCGGTTCTGCTCAGTGACGGATCCGAACTGCCCGCGGACCTCATCGTCTACGCCACCGGCTACGGGTCGATGAATGGCTGGGCCGCCGATCTGATATCGCGCGAAACCGCCGACAAGGTGGGGAAATGCTGGGGCCTCGGCTCCAACACCACCAAGGATCCCGGCCCCTGGGAAGGCGAATTGCGCAACATGTGGAAGCCGACGCAGCAGGAAGCGCTGTGGTTCCATGGCGGCAATCTGCACCAGTCGCGCCACTATTCGCAGTTCCTGTCGTTGCAATTGAAGGCCCGGCATGCCGGCCTGCCGACGCCCGTCTACGGGCTGCAGACGGTGCACCACAAGGGATAGCGGGACTGGGTGGTCAGCTGCGGCCGGCACCAGGAAGGCGCGGCAAATGCCGCGCCTCCAGAATGCATCGCTATGCGCGCGGAATGTCTGTGACGTCGAGCGTTTCGGACCGGCTCGCCGGATCGAGGGAAGCTGGCTTGCCGACGAAGGCGCCGGGCTGCACCGGGGGGAACGCCTTCGGTATGACCGCGCTCTCGGCATTCCTCGGACCTATGTGGCGTCACCGCCCCTTGCCCGTCGAAGCAGAAGCACATGGGTTTTGGTGATGAACCGCCATTAGGCGTGGTTGGCGAAATCGCGCACCACGCGCTGCAGCAACGGCACGTAGTCGCGAAACGCCCGCGTCTTCATGTTCGCAACCTTGCCGCCCTCGTCCCAGATACGGACCCGCACCGCTTCCTCGTGGAACGGGTTTTTGCGGAAATCGGCCACCTCGTCGGCGCTCATCGGTCCGCCCTGCAGCGACAGCGTGTGGACCGAAGCCGGCGACAGCCTGGAGAAATAGGTCGGGTCGGTGGCGCAGAGATAGCGCTTGGCCGCGACATGCAGCCTCACACATTCGACGATGACCGGCGGGAAGAACGGCGCCAGCACCTCGCCGCCGGCCTCATCATGGTGCTTGTCCTCGACATCGTCGGGCGAATAGGTGCCGAACTCGCTGGTGTAGTGGCCAATGTCGTGCAGCAGCGCGGCCGCCACCAGCACTTCGGGCGCACCATCCTGCTCCGCCAGCCAGGCCCCCTGCAGCATGTGCTCGGACATGGTCACCGGCTCGCCGAGATAGGATTCCGCGCCCCGGCGCTCGAAAATGTCGGCGATGAATTCGACGATATTGTCCGCGTTCAAATCCTGGCCGCTCATTCCGCGGCCTCCTTGAAGCTGTGCTCGATCGCCGCAAGCGTCGACAGCAGGCCGTCCTTGTCGGCGTAGCAACCCTGCAGCCAGCGTTTGCCGGTGCCGGAAAACGCCTTGCGGGCATGCATGACACGCGTGTTGTCGACGATGAAGGCCTGGCCAGGTTGAAGCTTGAACGTCACTTCGAAGGCGGGATCCTCGATCAGCTCGGCGAACCGGCGATAGGCGGCATAGTAGGCGTCCATATCGGCGAACGACACGTCGACGACAGGCGCCAGCGAACGGTTGTTGAAGCGGATGCAGATCAGCTCGCCATCCGGTCCGAGCTCGATCATCGGCCGCTTCGCCTGCAGCCGCACGCCGGACGAGCCGGCATATTCGAAGCGCGCCGGACAGGAACTCAACAGCCGGAAGCCTTCAGCGTTTTCGGCCTGCAGCGCGGCCGCAACGGCAAAACCGTCGACCACGCTGGACTCGCCGCCCTCCACCGTGTTCTCGACACAGGCCAGGATCTGCAGCGTCGGCACCGGATCGCGATAGGGATTGTCGGTGTGCGCCTGGAGGCCGAGATTGGTGTAGGCGAGATTGTTCGGATTGACCTCGGCGCGCACTTCGAACCAGCGGCCGTAATTGGTCTCCCTGATATAGCCGAACAGGTCGGAGACCTTGCACAACGCCCCGGACTCCACCGGCAGGCCGTCCATTACCGCAAAGCCGTAGGTTCGTACCGCCGAAAGCCATTCGCGCAGGACGCTGCGGCCATGAAAGGCCGCCTTGTAGCTGGCGCGCGGCACCGAATTCTGCATCGTCGCCTTGGTCCAGCGCTGGATGATATCGCCCGTCCAGCCGGGTTCGCGAAGCTCGTCGCGGTCATAGGCGTTGGCGCTGAGCCACTGCGCGGGAAAGCTGACCGTCTTTGCCTCCGGCACGAAGCTAACTTCCAGCGCGCCGCCCTTGATCGCGGCCGCGCCGATCCTCGTCTCGGCCGGAATGTCGAGGATGGTGATCAGCCGCTGGCCATTGCCGGCGCTGCGCGTCTTGTCGTCCAGCGCATTGTCACGCAGCCACATGGCGTGAAAGCGGGTGCGTCTCCCACCCTGCCAGCCAAGTTCGATCGTTCTGCCTTCGTCGCCAATCAGCGCGTGGGTGAGCATGGATCCGTTCCTGTCCTCTACGCCCGCGGCCCGGTCCGCAGGGTTTCGATTGCATGTTGGCAACAAGGCAGGCATAACTCAAATTATCATTTTTTAGCCAAAGACCACAAATTTCTAATGTCTCAAAAACCCATTCCCGCTCTGCCTCCCCTCGACTGGCTGCGCAGTTTCGAGGCCTCGGCACGGCTGTCGAATTTCACGGCGGCCGCGGCCGAACTCGGCCTGACCCAAGCGGCCGTCAGCCAACATATCCGGCTGCTCGAGGAGCGGTTGAAGACGCGCCTGTTCTCGCGGCTGGCGCGCGGCGTCGCGCTGTCGCCCGAGGGTGCCGCCTATCTGCCGCACATCCAGTCGGCTTTCGCCACCATCTCCAGCAGCACGACCGAACTGTTCGAGCCGCGCGCGCTGCAGACCGTATCGATCCGGGTGCCGATCTCCTTCGCCTTGCTGATACTGGTCCCGGCGCTGCCCGATCTCGCCCAGGCGCTGCCGCGCATCCAGCTCGATCTGGTGACGATCCATCGGCCGACCGATTACGACTTGCCGGGCTCGGCGCTCGACATCCGTTTCGGCAACGGCTCCTTTCCCGGACGCGAGGCCGACAGGCTGACTGCCGAGCGCCTTGTGCCGTTGGCAAGTCCGACCCTCGCCGGTGCCGCCGACTGGACAGCCCTGCCGCTGCTTCTGGTCGCCGGCGCGCGCGAAATGTGGGCGGAATGGTTCGCGGCCGCTGGACTGGCCGGCCACCCCCAGCGGTCGCATCGCTTCGACAGTTTCGTCGCGGCGATGGAAGCGGCGAGCGCTGGCACCGGCGTGCTTCTGGGGTCGCGGCCGCTAGTCGACGCTGCGCTCAAGGCCAGGAGCCTAGTGCCGCTTTCCGATTTCGAGCTCTCCAGCAGCTCGGGCCATTTTCTGACCAGCGCATCGACCGCGCGCCTGACCAGTGCCGAACAGGATTTCCGCCAGTGGTTGCTGGGGCACCTATCCAGAAAGGCCCCGACGTAGAGGCCTCAATCGAGAAGGCGCACGCGGCGTCGCTTGCGCGCGGCCTTGATGGCGCTGATCCGCTCGGTGTCTTCCTCTCGCAGATGCCGTCCACGCTCCAGGATCTCGAGCGTGTATTCCTCATAGGTCAGGCCCAGCCGTTCGGCCTTGTCCATGCGCATCAGCATGATTTCGCGGCTCGGCGCCTTCCATGCCTTGGCGTGCGCGGCCTGCCAGGCCAGGAAAATATAGGGGTCGCCCTTGCCCCAGGGTGGCCCCTTATACTCATCAAGAGGCGGCCCCCCATTGTGGGAGCGCTTTGGCCGTCTCGCCATGATCTCAGCCCCTGACCAGCGCGACGAGATAGTCGGCGCCCGCCTCCAGGGCATGGAAGGTGCAGTCCGACGGCGCGCCGAGCGCCAGGCAGTCGCCGGGTTCGAGCCCGTGCACCACATCGCCCTCGGTGAATTCGAGCCGTCCGGAAATCAGCCAGATCTGCTGCTTGATGAAGGCGTAAGAAGCCGCCGGCAGACTGACCCTGGCGCCCGCCGGCAGATGCACCTTGATCAGTTCGAGCGGCATGTCGCCGGCCGGTGACAGATGCCGCCTGACATAGCCTGTATCGGGATCGCGCCACACCGGCTGATCGGCCTCGCGCAGCAGCCCGCCGCCTTGCAATTCCGCGCGCGCGATGAGGGTCGACAGCGTCATGCCGAACGCTGCCGCGATGCGCACCAGAAGGGCCGCCGTCGGGCTGGTCATGCCGCGCTCGATCGTGCTCAGCATGGCCTTGGAAACACCGGACCGCTCGGCAAGCTCGGCCAGCGACCAGTCCCGCATGACCCTTTCGGCGTGGATCCGTCTGCCGATGGTCGAAGAAATATCGTTCGTTATATCGCCCATTCGTCCACTATAGCGAAATGCCTGAGATGGAGAAGAGCCGTGTCGCGACAATTTTCGCCAGGCGCTTAATCCTCTCTACACCATCCGACCTCATCCGGCCTTAACCCCATTCCGGTAGGGTCTGATATCAAGGGAAATGGGGATTGGCCTGTCCATGTATGTCGAACGCGAAGCTTCCGTCGGAGAACCGACATCGCAGGAGCGCCGCAACGCAGAGCAGAACGACCGGCGCATCCTGGGCAACGTCGTGCAATGCGACGGCGCGCGCGCCACCATCGCCGCCTATGCCGACGATGTCGACGGCGCGGTGACAGGCCTTTGGACGGTCGGCAAGATGATCTCGATCAATCTGGGCACGACCCGAACCGTTGGCCTGGTCTACGGCATCGGCAAATCGGACCGCGCCTGGAGCAGTGAAGGCCAGAACCCCATCGAGGTCAGCATCGAGCTGATCGGTGAAGTACGCGATGGGGCCGAGCCCGGAGCCAAGCCGATCTTCGACCGCGGCATCACCACCTATCCGCATATCGGCGCGGTTGCGCATCGCATCCGCAGCCGCGATCTGCAGGCCGTCTACGATCTGGCCGGCCGCCATTCCATCACCATTGGTTCGCTGTCGCAGGACGAGGCGATCGCCGCCAACATCGCCATCGACGACACGCTGGCGCGCCATTTCGCCATTGTCGGCACCACCGGCGTCGGCAAATCCACCGCCGTCTCGCTGCTGCTGCGCAAATCGATCGCGGCGCGGCCGGATCTGCGTATCCTGATCCTCGACCCGCACAATGAATTCGCGGCGTCGCTGCCGGAATATTGCGTCAAGGTCGATTCCAAGACGCTCGACCTGCCGTTCTGGATGTTCAAGCTCGAGGAATTCGCCGAGGTGCTGTTTCGCGGCCGTGAAACGGTTCCGGAAGAGATCGACGCCCTGCGCGACCTCATTCCGCTGGCCAAGAGCCTCTACCGCAACCCGAATTCAGGTGCCTATCTCAGGCGCGGCAACGACGCGTTGACCGCCGATACGCCGGTTCCTTACCGCATCGCGGACCTGCTCAAGCAGATCGACGAACGTATGGGCATGCTCGAAAGCAAGAACGAGCGCCCGACGCTCAAATCGCTGAAGACGCGCATCGAATCGGCGTCCGCCGATCCGCGCTATCGCTTCATGTTCAGTTCGCGCCTGATCGAGGATACCATCCACGAGACGATCGGCAACATCTTCCGCGTGCCGCATCACGGCCGGCCGGTGACCTGCTTCGAGATGGCCGGCATGCCTTCCGAAGTGGTCAACTCCGTCTGTTCGGTGCTGGCGCGCCTGGCCTTCGACCTCGCTCTGTGGAGCGAGGGCAAGCTGCAGCTGCTGTTGCTGTGCGAGGAAGCGCATCGCTACATGCCGGCCGATCCGCGTCTCGGCTTCGCGCCGACCAGGCACGCGCTGTCGCGCATCGCCAAGGAAGGCCGCAAATATGGCTGCTATCTCGGCGTCGTCACGCAGCGCCCCGGCGAGCTTGACCCGACCATCCTGTCGCAATGTTCGACCTTCTTCGCCATGCGGCTCGCCAACGAGCAGGACCAGGCGATTATCCGCTCGGCCATCGCCGACTCCTCCGCCTCCACGCTTGCCTTCCTGTCGTCCATGGGACAGCGCGAAGCCATCGCCTTCGGCGAAGGCGTGGCGACGACCATGCGGCTGAAATTCGAAAGACTGCCCAGCCACCTGCTTCCCGGCGCGGCCAAGCGCGAACAGATCGAGTCGCCAAAGGCCGGCGACGATGTCGACCTGGTGGCGATCGTCGAGCGGCTGCGCAACGTGCCGAAACCGACGCCGCAGGCGATGGCCTTCGCCGAAGTGGTCGATTCCGGTCGCCAGGCCGGCGATCCCGACTACCGCAAGCCGGCAACCGGCCGCGTGCAATCGGATGACGATTTCGACATGCGCTACGGCCTGAAGCCCGCCACCTTCGGCCTGCGCCCCCAGAACGACTGAGCCTCCAGCGTCACGCCCATTGCCGGCAGTTCCGAGAAGCCGCGCCAAACTTCCATGGCTCTTCTTCGTTCGAACGCTTGGGTAAATCCCGTCAGGAAATTCGTCAGGCTGAGTCGGCTGGTGCTGATTTCGAGAACCGGAGCGGAGCGGACTTTTGGTCCGAGAGCTCAGTTCTACTGCGACGCAGTAGAACGGGGAAGCGCAGAAAACGGCAGCAGACGGCCGGCCTCACGATTCAATGATGGGATTTTAGGCGCAGACGCGGTTGCGGCCCTGCCTCTTCGCCTCATAGAGCTGGCGGTCGGCACGGCGATAGAACTCCTCGGCCGTTTCCTTGCGGTCCCAGACGGCAAGGCCGACGCTGGTGGTGATCTTGAGCCGGACGTTGCCCGAAAGGATCGACATGTTGGCGATCGCCTTGCGGATGCGCTCGGCGAATTTGGCCAGCAGCTCCGCCTCCATGTTGGGCGTGACCACGGCAAACTCCTCGCCGCCCAGCCGTGCCACCACGTCGTGGAAACGTGTCATGTCCTTGAGGCAACTGGCGACGGCCCTGAGCACCTCGTCGCCGACATCGTGGCCGTGCGTGTCGTTGACCTGCTTGAAATGGTCGAGATCGAGGATCATCAGCCCGACCGGCTTTTCGATGCGGCGGAACTCCTCGAGATATTCCTTAAGCGCATCGTCGAAATAGCGTCGGTTCTGCATGCCGGTCAGGCTGTCTGTCAGAGCGGCGTGCTCGAGCGTTTCGGAGCGGGCGCTGAGCGAAACCGTCATGGCGCGCAGCTTGCCTTCTTCCGTCGCCTGTTTGCGGATCAGCGGATAGATGAAGAAGATGCCGAAAAACAGCGCGGTCGCAAGCAGCACGCCGGTCGCGAACAACAGCTTGTTGAGGTAGATGACCTTGTCCAGGCCCGACTGGGTATGGAGTTCCGTGGCGAAGGATTGCAAGAGCCCATAGGCGTGCAGCGTCACCAGGCCAGCGGCCAGGATCACGAAAATAAAGACGAAAAAAGCGGATTCCGCCTTATGGAAACGCATCTGCTCCCCAATGGAAAAGTGCCCATCGACCTTATGGCACGGACCGCCTTACGGAGCGTTAATCCCGGCAACTTCGGCGCGAACCCTTCCGTCATGGTCAACTTTTTAAGTTGCATTAGCAACAAGTGTTTGGATCGTGGTTTCGAGATCGTCACCGGGGCGCAATCTCTGCCATTCCGGCCCCAGCTGGTGGCGAAACCAGGTCGCCTGCCGCTTGGCGTATTGCCGGGTTGCAATCTTGGCGCGCTCGATTGCTTCGGGAAAGCTCAGCTCTCCAGCCATCGCCGCCTGCAGGTCCCGAACGCCGATCGCCTTCATCGCCGGCAGATCCGGATCGAGGCGAAGGGCCGCAAGCTGCCTGACTTCCTCCAGCGCGCCCTTGTCCAGCATCTGGTCGAAGCGCCTCTCGATGCGATTGCCCAGCGCGGCCCGATCCGGCTCGATGACCAGGAAACGCGCCGTCTGCCTGTCGATGAGCGGCCGGCCGCGCTCCGCCTGCCATTCCAGGATCGATCGGCCGGAGGCGTCGAGCACTTCGAGCGCCCGCACGATGCGCTGGCTGTCGGTAGGCTTGAGCTGCATGGCGGCTCTCGAATCCTCGCGCAGCAGCAGGCCGTGCAGCTTGACCGCGCCTTGCTCTTTCAGCTCGTAGCGCCAGCGGTCGCGGATGCGCGGCGGAATGTCAGGCATTTCCGAAATACCCTCGGCCAGCGCGCGAAAATAGAGGCCGGTGCCTCCGACAAAGACCGGCCGCCGCGACAGCACGCCGTCGTCGATGAGTTTCATCACATCGCGCAGCCACGCGCCCGTCGAATAGGCGGTAGCGGGATGAACGTGGCCGTAGAGGAAATGCGGCACCCGTGCGAGGTCGGCCGCTTCCGGCCGGGCGGTCAGCACATCGAGCACCGAATAGCCCTGCATGGAATCGGTATTGACGATGACGCCGCCTGCGCGTTCGGCCAGGTCGAGCGCCAATGCCGACTTGCCGCTGGCGGTCGGCCCGGCTATCAGGATCGCGTTCTTCACGCGGCCTTCGCCCGCATCCGCGCCGGAATTCTCGATGCCGCTCATTGCCACGCTTGTTTCCCGTCCCGCTGACCGCGCCCTATCGCCGTCGCTTGCGAATATGGCCTCGCGGTCGGTGGGCGCAAGCACTGTCGTCTGGCTGGCCGAAGGCATTGCCTGCGATCTTGCCTTGCCGCAAGAGGCTGATACCGCCAATACCACGGCTGCCCTGCGTGCCGCATTGGCCGCGGAACCGGTCGACGTGATCGTCCAGCAGGCCGAAACGCGCCGTAAGCAAATCCTCATCGCCGACATGGATTCGACCATGATCGACCAGGAGTGCATCGACGAGCTGGCCGACGAGATCGGCGTCAAGGAGCACGTCGCGGCGATCACCGCGCGATCGATGAACGGCGAGATCGCCTTCGAGCCGGCCCTGCGCGAACGCGTCGCGCTGTTGAAGGGGCTCGATGCCGCCGTCGTCGACCGCATCGTCGCCAATCGGCTGACATTGGCCTCGGGCGGCCGCGCGCTGGTCCAGACCATGCGCGCCAATGGCGCCTGGGCGGCGCTCGTCTCGGGCGGCTTCGAAGTGTTCACGACCCGCATCGCGGCCATGCTGGGCTTTCAGGAGAACCGCGCCAACCGCCTGCTCGAACAGGATGGACGCTTTACCGGCCTGGTCGGCGAGCCGATCCTCGGCCGCGCCGCCAAGGCCGACGCGCTGCTCGAAATATCCGCACGCCTTGGCCTGACGCCGGCCGACGCCATCGCCGTCGGCGATGGCGCCAATGACCTCGATATGATCCGGCTTGCCGGCACCGGTGTGGCGCTTCACGCCAAGCCGACCGTGGCGGCGCAGGCCAAGGTTCGCATCGACCATGGCGACCTCACGGCCCTGCTCTATCTGCAGGGCTATCGCCAGGAAGAGTTCGTCCAATGAAACCCATGCGTACCGAACGCCTCATCCTGCGCAATTGGGAGGACCGTGACCGCGAGCTCTTCCATCGCATCAATTCGGACGAGCGCGTCATGGAATTCTTCCCGTTCCGCCGCGACCGTGTCGCCGCGGACGCCAAGATGGACGAGGTCCGGGCATGGATCGACAAGGACGGATATGGCTTCGCCGCGGCCGAAATCGCCGCCACGGGCGAGTGCATCGGTTTCGTCGGTCTCCTCGATACCGATCACGTGCCATCCCTGCCGGCCGGTACCATCGAGATCGGCTGGCGGCTAGCGCCCGAATTCTGGGGCAAGGGCTATGTCACCGAGGCCTCGGAAGCCTGGCTGGCTTACGGTTTCGAGACATTGGCCGTCGACGAGATCGTCTCCTTCGCGGTCGCGGCAAACCACCGGTCGACCGCCGTGATGAAACGCCTCGGCATGACAGCCGATCCCTCAGCCGATTTCGATCACCCCGACATTCCCGACAGCCACCCAAAGCTCAAGCGACATGTGCTCTACCGGCTTTCGCGCGAGAATTGGCGGGCAAGAAAAAGGCGGCTGGTTAGCCGCCTTTTTTGGGAATCGCCGGATTGAAATCTCAATCCATCCGGATGGTCACGAAGCGCAACTCGCCAGTCTTCGACGCCAGCATCAACAGCGCGTTCTTGCGGCCCTGCTCCTTCAGCGCGCCGATCCGGTCCATGACGTCCTTGGGCGTGGCGACCGATTCCTGCGCGATCTCGGTGATCACCTCGCCCGGCTGGATGCCGCGCTCGGCGGCGGCCGAATCCTTGGCCACATCGGTGATGACGACGCCGGAGACATCGCCGGCAATGCTGAATTTTTTACGCGTCTCGTCATTGAGCTCGCCGACGGTCATGCCGAGCACCGAGGCGGTCGAAACGGCCGGAGCCTGTTTGCCCTTGTCCTGATCGGTGTTGCCGTTCTCGCCGCTGGCAAGCTTCTCGCCATCCTCGAGCCGGCCAAGCGTCACCTTCACCGTCTGCTCGACGCCCTTGCGCACGATCAGCACATCGACGGCCTTGCCGACAGGACTTTCGGCGACCACGCGCGGCAGGTCGCGCATTTCATGGATGTCCTTGCCGTCGAACTTGATGATGACGTCACCGGCCTGGATGGTGCCGTTGTCGACGGGGCCGCCCTTGATGACGCCGGCGACCAGCGCGCCCTTGGCGGTCGCCATGCCGAGGCTTTCGGCGATGTCGTCCGTCACCGGCTGGATGCGCACGCCGAGCCAGCCGCGTCGCGTCTCGCCAAACTGGCGCAACTGGTCGACGACACCCGAGGCAAGCTGCGAGGGAATGGAGAAGCCAATGCCGATCGAGCCGCCGGACGGCGAGATGATCGCGGTGTTGATGCCGATGACTTCGCCGACGCTGTTGAACAGCGGCCCGCCTGAATTGCCGCGATTGATCGCGGCATCGGTCTGGATGAAATCGTCATAAGGACCGGAATTGATGTCGCGGTTGCGCGCCGAGACGATGCCGACCGTGACTGTGCCGCCAAGGCCGAATGGATTGCCGACCGCCATCACCCAATCGCCGACGCGCATCTTGGTGGAATCACCGAACTTCACCGCGGTCAGCTTGTGGCCCTTCGGATCGACCTTCAGCACCGCGACGTCGGTCTTGGTGTCGGTGCCGACCAGCGTCGCCTTCAGGGTCACGCCATCGGAGAAATTGACTTCGATGTCGTCGGCGTCGGCGATCACGTGGTTGTTGGTGACGACGATGCCTTGCTCGGCATCGATGACGAAGCCGGATCCCAGCGACTGCACTTTCTGCGCACTATTGTCCTTGTCGCCGCCGCGGTTCTTGAAGAAGTCGTCGAAGAAGTCCTGGAAAGGCGAGCCTTCGGGAAGCTGCGGCATCGGCACGGCGCCCGGCCCTTCCGTGCCTTTCACCGTCTGCGAAGTCGAGATGTTGACAACCGCGCCGAGCACGCCCTGCGCCAGGTCGGCCACCGAAGCAGGCCCATCGGCCGCGAAGGTTGGCGTCACGAAGGACGGGGCAGCAACAGTGCCGACAAGAAGCGCTGCCGTGCCGGCGATGAGCGTCCGCCGTGCCGCGCGCAAAAGGAGTGTGGATGTCATCGAGAAGCCTCCCGGTCTTTCTGAAAGAGAAAGCGCAACGGCGAAAACACCGCGTTGCGCTATGTTGGCAAAAAATACGGCACGTTTGCGGCTACGACTATCGGCAGAGGATTAATCCTCCGTTTTGCCGCGGACGAAAAACGGCCATCTCATCCGCCCCGCACCAGCCAGACGATGCCGACACCGATGGCGATCGCGACCAGCCCGGCGATCCGCAATGCGTTCTCCGGCATCGACAGCACCTCGCCCGCGAGCTTCCTCGCCAAGCCGGGAAAGCCGCCATAGACCAGGCCCTCTATGACGAGGACCAGGCCTATTGCCGCGAAAAAGTCCTGCACCGGCTATTTCTGGCCGGTGCTGGGTTGTGTCGTCGGCGCGGCGGGCGCCGTTGCCGGTGCGGCAGGTGCCGCCGGCTTCGCCGGCCCTTCCTTGCCATCCGGATCGCGGAAGTAGCGGAAGAACTCCGAACTCGGCGACAGCACCATGGTCGTCCCGGTGTTGTCCAGCGCCGTGCCGTAGGCATTCATCGACCTGTAGAAGTCGAAGAAGGCCGGGTCGCGCTTGTAGGCATCCGCGAAGGTGGCGCTGCGCTGGGCTTCGCCCTCGCCGCGCAGAATCTCGGATTCCTTTTGCGCTTCGGCAACGATCTCGACCACTTCACGATCGGCGCGTGCCGTGATGCGCTGTGCCGCTTCATTGCCGCGCGCCCTAAGCCGGGCGGCCTCGGCCAGACGTTCCGCCTTCATGCGGTCATAGGTCTGCTGTGAGACCTCGGCCGTGAGGTCGGTGCGGCGGATGCGGACATCCTCGATCTGCAGGCCGAGCGAGGTGGCGTCGGGCCGGAGCTGATCGCGCACTTCACGCATCATCACGGCACGCTGTTCCGAGAGCGCCGCCTCGAAGTCGCGCAGACCGTAGACGCGGCGCAAGGCAGCGTCGAGACGCGTCCTCAGCCGCGCTTCGGCCAATTCGATCTGACCGGACACGGCGGCACGGAAGACGCGCGGATCCGAGATGCGATAGGCGATGAAGGCATCGACCTCATAGAACTTGCCACCAGACACCTGGACGCGGATGTTGTCGAGGTCGAAGCGCAGCACCCTGTTTTCGATCAGCTGCACCGTATCGGCGTCGAAGAACGAGAACGGCGCCTTGAAATAGATGCCGGGCTCGCTCTTGACGTCGACGATCTCGCCGAACCTCAACACCAGCGCCTGCTGGCGCGCATTGACCACGAAGACCGAGGAATAGATCAGGAACAAGATGACCGCCGCGACGACGACGAAAATGGGAAGACGGTTGGCCATCACTGGGTACCTCCCGTGTTCGCGGCAGGCGCGACCGGAGCCGGCGGTTTCGCCTGCAATGCCGGCAGCGGCAGATAGGGCACGACACCTTGTCCGTTGCCCTGCTCGACGATGACCTTGCTCGAGTCCTTCAGAACCTTCTCCATGGTTTCCAGATAGAGGCGCTTGCGGGTCACATCCGGCGCCTTGGCATATTCGTCATAGACCGAGATGAAGCGCTGGGCCTCACCTTCGGCTTCCTGCACCACACGGTTCTTGTAGGCGGCCGCGTCTTCGCGGATCTGTGCCGCCTCGCCGCGCGCCTGGCCGAGCTTCTGGTTGGAATACTGGTTTGCCTGCTCGACGAACTTGTCCTCGTCCTGCTCGGCACGCTGCACCTCGTCGAACGCATCGGCCACTTCGCGTGGCGGTGCTGCATCCTCGATCGACACGGCATTGACGTTGAGACCGGCCTTGTAGCCGTCCAACGTCGACTGGATGATTTCGCGCACCGACGCCGCTATGCCCTGGCGGTCATCGCGGAAAATGTCCTGTGCCGGCCGGCGGCCGACGGCTTCGCGCATGGCGCTTTCGGCAACCTGCCGCAGCATGCCGTCCGGATCCGAGACGTCGAACAGATAGGCACGGGGATCGGAGACCTGGTAGGCCACCGAAAACTGCACGTTGACGATGTTCTGGTCGCCCGACAGCATCAGGCCGTTGCCGCTGGTGTTGCCGCCGCCAATGTCGACGAGCTGCTCGGAAATCTTGGCCGTCTCGACGGTCTCGAGCGGCCACCAATGGAAATGCAGGCCAGGTTGTGAGAGTTCGGGCTTCGGCTTGCCGAAACGCAGTTCGACGGCGACCTCGTCGGGCTGCACGGTATAGACCGCCTGGAATGCCCACAGAACGACCAGCACCGCGGCGATCAGCCCGAACACCGCCGGACTGGCGCCACCGCCGCCGGGCAGAGCGCGCCGCAGCCGGTCCTGGCCGCGGCGGATAATGTCTTCGAGATCGGGGGGCGACCCTTGCGGGCCGCTTGGCCCCTTTGGCCCCTGCCCCCAGGGCCCCTGATTGTTACCGCCGCCGCCCCACGGGCCGCCGCCTCCGCCACTCTTGTCGTTCCAGGGCATGAATGTCCTTTCGCTTGGAATTCCCTCAAGCGCCGGAATTACGGCGCAAAATCCAGTGTTGTTCTTCTATAGGGACGCCACGGCACGCTTTCAACGCGATGCGCCGCCGACATCATCCGTTTTGGGCCGGTAGCGACCCTTTGTCGTCCTTCAATGCACTTTTTGTCTATCAAAGTATCGGGCGGCGGCGCTCATAAACGGAATAGCGTGTTGCGTGGCTGTCCTTTTCCCCGGCCGGAACCTCCTGCGAACTGACCACGCGCCATGTCTCAGCGTCGATCGGCGGGAAATGCGCGTCGCCATCGACGGCGGCCAGCACATGGGAGACGTGCAGCCGGTCGGCCAGCGGCAGCGCCTGGGCATAGATCTGACCGCCGCCGATCACGCAGGCCTCGTCGATGCCGGTCATGCAGCGTGCGCGCACCGTTGCCAGCTGGATGGCGGCCTCCAGCGTATGCGCCACCTCGACGCCCTCGGCGCGCCAGCTCTTGTCGCGGGTGACGACGATGTTGAGCCGGCCCGGCAGCGGACGGCCTATGCCTTCATAGGTTTTGCGGCCCATGATGATGGGCTTGCCCATCGTGTCGGCCTTGAAGCGCTTGAGATCGGTGGAGAGCCGCCAGGGCAGTCCGCCATCCCGCCCGATCACGCCGTTCTCGGCGATGGCGACGTAGATTGCCACATGCATCAGTTCGCGTCCCCGCCATTGCTGTCCGACGGTTCGAGCAGCAGGATATCGATGTCGTGCTCCGGGTAAAAATCGTTCGCGGTCATCTCGAAACTCGTCGGCCCGACCTTTTTTACATTATCGCCGCAGAACGAGACCAGGGCTTTGGGATTGCCCTTGTCGACGGTCAGCTTGAACTTACCGATGGTGCCCGCCGCCCAGTTGCCGCCGGTGGTCAGGATATAGGCGATGCGGCTTTCATAATATTTGGGATAGCCGTCCGGATTGTCCTTCGCCGCCTTGCGCACCGCGTTCTCGAACGTGTCGTCCATGCAGTAGCGGGTCTTGTATGTCGCATATTGCCCCTGGAACTGGCCGTCATAGAAGAAGCTGACCGACGACGTGCCGCCGACGCTCGGCTTGTAGCGGTGGGAAACGTGAACGTCCTTGTTGGCCGGAAAGGTCGAGCGCCACCAGTAGGTCGAGCGCAATTGCCAGAACGGCGCATAGTTGGATTTCATGCCGCTGCCGTCATCGGCTGTGTCCTCGATGATGATGCCGCGGTTGACCCAGTCATCGGCCACCGCTTTCGGCAGCTTCGCCAATGCCGCCTTGGCCGCATCGCCGAACGGGTTGAACGGCACATTCTGCGCCTTGAGATCGGTGCCGATGTCGATGCCGAGCGCGAACACCTTCTGCTCGAGTTGAGGCTTTGCCGCGGCACCGTCGATCGTCACCTCGAAGCCGAGGAAATTGTCGCTTTGGTTTTCGGGGATGGCCGGCATTTCTTCGGGATCGCCCGAAATGTCGGGCATCGGGAAGGCCACGATCGCGTCGACATCTTTGTCGGTGTTGTTGTGGAAGACGTAGTCGACCGTCACCTTTTCAGGCGAGATGAAGAGATCCTCGCTTTGCATCGCAACGGCATCGCTGCGCGACAGGATCAGCCCGCCTGTGCCAAGCTCGGCAACAGAATCGTTGGCCAATGCGGGTGCCGCCGAAAGCGCCAGCGCCGCAGTCAGAACAGTTCGCAACATCGAAGCCCCCCTCGGCAAGAATGCCCTGACGACCCTAGCCGTTTCAATGCGGCGTTTCAAAGCCCTTCCACTTGCGTGACTACACCACACCGGCCTGGACATGCCAGCGGTCTGGACACGCGGGCGGTCTGGACACGCGAGCGGTCTGGACTAACAGCTTCCGATCGGGCAGGAGTTCGCCCCATGCGCAAGCTTCTCGTCATCGGCATCGGCGCCGGCAATCCAGACCACATGACGGTTCAGGCCATATCAGGCCTGAACCGTGCCGATGTGTTGTTCATCCCCGACAAGGGCGCCAAGAAGAACGACCTTGCCGAATTGCGGCGCGAGATCTGCGACCGCTTTGTCACCAATCCGAAATCGCGCCGCGTCGAATTCGACGTGCCGGTCCGCGCCGAACCGACATCTTCCTACCGCTCGACCGTCGACGGCTGGCACGAAGCCATCGCGGCCATCTACGAAGCCTTGATCCGCGACGAGATTGACGAGGATGGCTGCGGCGCCTTCCTGATCTGGGGCGATCCCTCGCTCTACGACAGCGCGTTGCGCATTCTCGAGCGCGTGCGCCTCAGGAACAACGTCGCCTTCGAACTGGAGGTCATCCCTGGCATCACCGCCATCCAGGCGCTTGCCGCCAGCCACAAAATGGCACTGAACCGCATCGGCGATTCGTTCCTGGTCACCACCGGTCGCAGGCTGACCGAAGAAGGTCTGGCCGGCAATGCCGGCAGCACAGTCGTCATGCTGGACGGCAAATGCGCCTTCAACACACTGGCCGACCCGGATGTCACCATCCATTGGGGCGCCTATCTCGGCACGCCGGACGAAATCATCGTCTCCGGTCGCCTCGGCGATGTCAGCGCCGAGATCGAAAAGGTCCGGGAGGAAGCCCGCCGGCAAAAGGGCTGGATCATGGACACCTATCTGCTGCGCAAGCCCGGTGAGCCAGAAGATATCTAGCCACTGCCCTGGCAGTCGCCACGCAAGCGGGTAACGGGTAACAAGACCGGCGAGACGGATTGGCGGCCCTCAAGAGTTAGAAAAAACAGCGTTTTATGCCAATTTGATAATCAAGCTCCGCCTGGCGGAGCCTGCTCGCCTGGCGTATATCACACATATTGACGTTAAATTCACAGAATTGTATGGTCAGTTGGCCGGTTCGAATCCTGCCGCTGTTTCATCGGCGGCCGCAATCGGCAATGGCGGATCCCGGCGAGGATGATTTCCATGATGTTCAGCGCCAACCTTGCTTGGAACCAATTCGCAACGCGTACCGGCTCACGCTGAACGGGATCATCATGTCCAGCCTGCTTGGGATCGACAACGGCCTGACGGTGACGAAGGCAGTGATCTTCGATGCCGACGGCACCCAGCTGTCGGTGGCCAGGCGCCGTGTGCCGCAATCGATGCCGCATCCCCGCTGGGTCGAACGCGACA
Organism: Mesorhizobium sp. 131-3-5; assembly: GCF_016756575.1. Classification (NCBI taxonomy): domain Bacteria; kingdom Pseudomonadati; phylum Pseudomonadota; class Alphaproteobacteria; order Hyphomicrobiales; family Phyllobacteriaceae; genus Mesorhizobium; species Mesorhizobium sp. 131-3-5. The sequence goes on along the minus strand of NZ_AP023254.1, from coordinate 3,598,407 downwards.
TGCTGGGCCTCTGGCAGGCGACCGCCGAGGCGATCAGGGAAGCCATTGCCCTGAGCGGTCGGCCAGCTGGCGATATCAAGGCCGTGGCGGCGACCGCGCATGGCGACGGGCTGTATCTGCTCGACAGGAACCGCCGACCGCTCGGCCCCGGCATCCTGTCGCTCGACAGCCGCGCCGGCGAGATCGTCGACGAATGGGCAAAGGGTTCGGTGTTTGCCGAGGCCCTCGCTTTGACCGGACAGGTTCCGCACGCTTCGGCGCCATCGGCGATACTGGGCTGGCTGAAAAAGCATGCGCCGGAACGCTTCAGCCAGATCGGCCATATCGTCGGTTGCAAGGACTGGCTGCGCTTTTGCCTGACAGGCACCGTCGGAACCGATTTGACCGAGGCGAGCACCTCGTTCACCGACGTCCGCACGCAAGTCTACGCGCAGGAGGCGATGCGCATCTTTGGCCTGGAGGAGCTGTTCGCGGCTTTGCCCGGGGCTGCACATTCGGCCGACATTGTCGGCTACGCCACCGCCGAAGCGGCCGCATTGACCGGGCTTGCGGAAGGAACTCCGGTTGCTTGCGGCCTGCATGACGTCACCGCCTCGGCGCTTGGCATCGGCGGCCACGAAGAGGGCGTGGTCAGCATCGTCGCCGGCACCTACTCGATCAACGAAGTGGTCTCCGCCGAGCCGCGTACCGACCAGCGCTGGTTCTGCCGCAACGCCATCGACCTCGGCCGCTGGAACAACATGTCGATCTCGCCGGCCTCGACGGCGAATTACGACTGGTTCCTCGACACGCTCTGCCGGGCCGAACAGGACGAGGCCAAGAAGACCGGCCGCTCGATCCACGAGATGCTGGCGACCGAAATCGACACCGCGCTGAAGAAGCCGTCGACCCTGCTCTTCCATCCCTATCTGTTCGGTTCGCCCTACGGCAATGCCGCCAGCGCCAGCTTTGTCGGCTTGCGCGGCTGGCACGACCGCGGCGACATGCTGAAGGCGGTGCTGGAAGGCATCGCCTTCAACCACCGCACCCATGTCGAAGCCCTGCGCGACGGCTTTGCCGTCCGCGAGGTGCGTTTGACCGGCGGCGGCTCGCGCAATCCGGCCTTCGCGCAGATGTTCGCCGACGTGCTCAACGTGCCGGTCACCGTCACCTCGACCGACGAGGCGGCCGCCTACGGCGCCGCCCTTTGCGCCGGCGCGGCAGTCGGCCTGTTCGCCTCGCCGCAGGAAGGCGCGCGCGCCACCTGCACGGTGAGCCGCGAATACCGCCCGGACCCGGCACGCAGCGCCGTCTTCGACGAGCGTTATTCCATCTATGGCCGCATCGCCGAACAGCTCAGGCCGAAATGGGCCGAAATCGAAAGCCTTGCAGCGCAAGCAATGGGGGGCACAGCATGATCAAGGCCGACGAACGGCGCGAAGAGATCGCCGAATATGTGATAAAACTCGGCCAGGTGCGCATCGACGATCTGGTCGAGCATTTCGGCGTGTCGCGCATGACCATCCACCGCCACATCGACCAGCTGGCGCATCAAGGCGTGCTGCGCAAGCTGCATGGTGCCGTCACCGTGCAGCCATCCGGCCTCTATGAAAGTGCCTTCCGCTACCGGGTGACGGTTGGGCGGGCGGAGAAGGACGCACTGGCTCGCGCCGCCATGGACTACGTCGAGCCGGGACAGGCGGTAATCCTGGATGACTCGACCACAGCCAACGCCGTTGCGCCGCTGCTGCTCGAGGTCACGCCTCTGACCGTCATCACCAACAGCGTGTCGACGGCTGCATTGCTGACCAATGTCGACGACATCGACTTCATCTGCCTCGGCGGTCAGTACCACCGCACCTACAACGCCTATATCGGCATCGTCTGCGAGAATGCGATCTCGCGGCTGCGCGCCAATCTCCTGATTTGCTCGGCCTCCGCGATCAGCGGCACCACGGCCTTCATCCAGGATCAGCATGTGGTGCGGGTAAAGCAGGCGATGATGGCGGCGGCGATCAAGCGCATCCTCCTGGTCGACCATTCCAAGTTCGACAAGGTGGCCCTGCACGTGCTCGACGACCTGGTCAGCTTCGAGGCGGTCCTGGTTACCGACGGCATCGGCGACAAGCATGCGCAAAAGCTGGAGCAGGCCGGGGTCCAGCTGCGTATCGTCAAGACGGCGAGGCCATGACATCAACGGCCGAAAGCCAGCACGGCTCCGAGCAACGGACCGGTGTCCCCGGCGATATCGATGTCGTCATCCTCGGCGCCGGCATCAATGGGGCAGGCCTGTTTCGCGATCTCAGCGCGCAGGGCGTCAGCTGCTGCATCGTCGACAAGGCGGATTTCGGCTCCGGCACCAGTGCGGCGCCTTCGCGCCTGATCCATGGCGGGCTGAAATATCTGGAGACCGGCGAATTCGGGCTGGTGGCGCAGTCGACGCTGGAGCGCAACCTGCTGCTCAAGAACGCGCCGCACTATGTCAGCCCGCTGCCGACGGTCATCCCGATCTTCTCCTGGGGCAAGGGCATGTGGGCGGCGCTGCGCACGCTGCTGGGCTCGACCAGCGCGCCGCGCAGCCGTGGCGCGATCCTCATCAAGATCGGCCTGATGATCTATGATTTCTACGGCTCGCGGCACCGGGTGATGCCGCGCCATCGGCTTGTCGGACGCCGTCAAGCGCTTCGCGACATGCCGGCGTTGACCCGCTCGATCGTCGCCACCGGCACCTACTACGACGCCAAGATCACACATCCCGAACGGCTGGTGCTCGAGCTGATCGCCGATGGTCTGGAGGCCAACCCTAACTCCAGCGCGGCCAACTACGCCTCGCTGGTCTCTTCCTCGAACGGCGTGCTGGCCTTCAGACGACAGAACCGCGGCGAATTCTCGTTGCGGCCGAGGCTGGTCGTCAACGCCGCCGGCCCATGGATCGACCATGTCAACGCGGCACTCGGTGCGCCGTCCAGGATGATCGGCGGCACCAAGGGCTCGCACATCCTCCTCAAGCACGACGCGCTGGTGCAAAGCCTGGCCGGGCGCATGCTCTATTTCGAAGCTGATGACGGGCGCATCTGCCTTGTCTACGACTATCTCGGAAAGGCGCTCGTCGGCTCGACGGATCTCGCGGCCGATAATCCGGATACGGTTCGCTGCGAGCCGGCGGAGATCGGTTATCTGCTGGAAAGCGTGCGCACGCTGTTGCCGGGCATGCGTTTCGAACGCGACCAGATCGTCTATGCCTATAGCGGCATCAGACCCCTGCCCGCATCCGACGCCGCCATCCCCGGCCTGATCAGCCGTGATCATTCGGCGCCGGTGGCGGAGCCGGAGCCATCGCGGCCCTTCCCCATCATCTCGCTGATCGGCGGCAAATGGACGACATTTCGCGGTTTCGCCGAGGAGGTCGCCGACACAGTGCTCGATCGTCTCGGCCGCATCCGCAAGGTGACGACGCGCTCGATGCCGATCGGCGGCGGCAAGGACTTTCCGGCCGACACAGCTGCACGATCAAGCTGGCTGGCCAAGGCCGCATCGGCCTCGGGCATCGACGAGGCCCGGCTCGACCTGCTGCTGTCGCGCTATGGCACCAAGGCATTGCCGATAGCCCGGCACCAGAGTGCATCGAGCAATGAAGACCGCTTGCCGGACTCGCATGACTACAGCGTATCGGAGATCGACTACATCGCTCGCAGCGAATTCGTCGAACATCTGGCCGACATCGTCATGCGGCGCACGACGCTGGCCATCGGCGGTTCCCTGACGACAGGCGATTTGCAGCAGATCGCCCTGATTGCCGGCCGGGCGCTCGGCTGGAACGCTCAGAGGATCAGCGAGGAGATCGACGCGGTTGTCACGCAGCTCAACGGCACCAATTTGATGGGGCTGCAACCGGAGCACCTGCCGCGAACCACGAGCGATCGCGCCAAACTGGCTTGAGCGCGGCACAGCCTCATTGCTGACTTGAAAGCAAGCGTGTCACAGCACCTGTGAGATATTGTCGATTTTTGAAAAATTAAACAATATCAATATCATATATGGATATATATCAGCCGATCGGTCACATGAATGTTACATTGTCAGCAAAGTATCACAGTCATTGACGGTAACTTAACATCGATGTATGGTCGATTGCGCTGGAGGAGCATGCTGCGGGAGGGGTCGATGCAAGCGGACCAACCGCACAGCGGCTTATGCGGCGCTTCGCGCCGACAAGACGAAATGCCACCTCTCATCGCCGCCACTACACAGGTCGTCACAGCATGAGTTCGCAGCCAGCAACCACCACGATGAACCGGCGAGGATCGCCAGGCGTCCGCTGGGTGGCCGTCGCGATCGCGATCCTGGCGCTGCTCGGCGCAATGATCCTCGACACCAAGATCGTCACGATCGGCTCGGCCGAAGACACCCGCAAGGCGGCGTTTTCGCCGGAGGCGTTCGGCAAGGCTGAATTTCCGAACGTGCAATCCGCCGTCGAGCAGCGCGCCGTCGATGCACCGACGCTTGCGGCCGCCATCGCCAAGGACAAGGCGGCCGCGGAGAAACAATATGGCGTGCCGGCCAATGTCGGCACCGAATTCTCGGTCAAGTTCACTGGCGTCGTCGGCGAGGGAAAGTCGGGCATCTACACCGTCAAGGTGGCTGACGTCCCGGACAATCTGGTCATTCGCATCCAGACCGGACCGGCGATCAACGGCACCGATCTGCGCGACGCCACCGGCGCGATCACCTTCGGCCAGTTCACCAACCAGATCGAGTACCAGAATGCGGGCTCGGCCCTGAACAACGAGATGAAGAAGCAGGTGCTGTCGGCCATCGACAACACCCAGCTCACCGGCAAGACCATCTCGGTCGTCGGTGTCTTCAAGCTGATCAACCCCAAAGGCTGGCTGGTCGCGCCGGTGAAGCTGAGCGTCCAATGAATGCGGCGCCCGAATTCGAGCCGGCGCCGGGCGACACCGTGCTCGCGGCCCGCCACATCGTAAAGACCTATGGTGGCACGCACGCGCTCAAAGGGGTCAATTTCGACATCCGCCGCGGCAAGGTCACGACGCTGTTCGGCGAAAACGGCGCCGGCAAGTCGACATTGATGAAGATCCTCTCCGGCGTGACGACGCCGACATCGGGAACCATCGAGCTCGACGGCCAGTCCGTCACCTTCTCCTCAGCCTCCGACGCCCGCGATCGCGGCATCTCCATCATCCATCAGGAACTCAGCCTCGCGCCCAATCTGAGCGTGCGCGACAACATCTTCATGGGCCGGGAAATACGCGGCGCGACCGGTGTCGATTTCGCCGAGGAGGCCCGCCAGACGCGGCGGCTGATGGCCGACCTCGAGGAAGACATCGATCCACTGACGCTGGTTCAGGACCTGCGCCTGGGACAGCAGCAGATCGTCGAGATCGCCCGCGCGCTCTCGGTGGATTCACGCATCCTGATCATGGATGAACCGACCTCGGCGTTGAGCGCCACCGAGGTGGAGGTGCTGTTCAGGGTGATCCGCGACCTCACGGCCCGCGGCGTCTCGATCGTCTATATCTCGCACCACCTCGAGGAGGCGTTGCAGATCACCGACCACGCCGTGGTGCTGCGCGACGGCGCGATCACCGCGACGGCCAACGCCAGGCACATCAACCTCGAATGGATCGTCCGGAACATGGTGGGCGAGAACTTCGATTTGGGCTCGCCGCCCACCGGATACGCCTTCGGCGAGGTTACCTTGTCGGTCGAGGATGTCAGTGTCCCCGATGCATCGAGCTCGGAACGTTCCGTGGTCGACAGGCTGTCGCTTGCCGTACGCAGCGGCGAGATCGTCTGCATCTACGGGCTGATGGGCGCCGGGCGCACCGAATTGCTGGAATGCATCGCCGGGCGCCTGCAGCCATCGGGCGGGCGCATCCTGCTCGGAGGCAACGACATCTCCCGCTTCGGCATCGCCGAGCGCATCGCCAGGGGGCTCGTGCTGGTGCCCGAGGATCGCCAGCGTGACGGCCTGGTTCAGACGATGTCGGTCGGCGCCAACCTGTCGCTCGCCAGCATCGGCGCTTTCGTCAGGGGAATGCTGTTGTCGCGCTCGCAGGAGCGGACGCTGGTCGAAGCCTCCATCCGTGACGTGCACGTCAAGACCGCGGGCGGCAGCGCGCCTATCGGCTCGCTGTCCGGCGGCAACCAGCAGAAGGTCGTCATCGGCAAGATGCTGACCACCAATCCCAGGGTCATGCTGCTGGACGAGCCGAGCCGCGGCATCGACATCGGCGCCAAGGCCGAGGTGTTCCGGCTGCTCAGCGAGCGGGCGGCGCGCGGGCTCGCCGTCGTCTTCTCGACCTCGGAAGTCGCCGAATGCCTGAGCATCGCGCACCGGATCATCGTCATGCATCGCGGCAGGATCTCGGCCGAATTCGGTGCCGATGCCACGAAGGAGGAGATCATGGCCGCTTCCGGCGAGGCCGTGGTCTCCGACCATGAAGAACACAGGAGCCACCACCGTGACCGACGCTAGCCCCGATCGCAGCCGCTCCCCGAGGGTTTCGGCCGACGGCTTCAGCCTGGCCAAGCTTTTGCTTGAGGGCCGCGCCTTCTTCGCGCTGATCGCCATCATCATCGTCTTCTCGCTGCTGTCTCCCTACTATTTCTCGGTCGGCAATTTCCTGACCATGGCCTCGCATGTCGCCATCTTCGGCATACTGGCGGTCGGCATGCTGCTGGTCATCCTCAATGGCGGCATCGACCTGTCGGTCGGCTCGACGCTGGGCTTCTCCGGCGTGATCGCCGGCTTCCTGATGCAGGGCGTGCAGCTGACCACGTTCGGCGTCATCCTCTACCCGCCGGTCTGGGTCGTCGCGGTGCTGGTCTGCGTGCTCGGCGCGCTGGTCGGTCTGGTCAATGGCGTCCTTATCGCCTGGCTGAAGGTCCCCGCCTTCGTCGCCACGCTCGGCATGCTCTACGTCGTGCGTGGCGCGGCCCTGCTGATGACCAATGGCCTGACCTATAACGATCTCGGCGGCAAGCCGGAGCTCGGCAACACCGGCTTCGAATGGCTGGGCTTCAACCGCCTGCTCGACATCCCGATCGGCGTGCTGGTCATGGCCGTCATCGCCATCATCGGCAGCATCATCCTCAACCGCACCGCCTTCGGCCGCTGGCTCTACGCCTCCGGCGGCAACGAACGCGCCGCCGAACTCTCCGGCGTGCCGGTCAAGCAGGTGCAGGTGTCGGTCTATATGCTCTCGGGCATCTGCGCCGCCGTGGCCGGCCTCATCCTGTCCTCCGAACTGACCTCGGCGGGTCCGACCGCCGGCACCTCTTACGAGCTCACGGCAATTGCCGCGGTCGTCATCGGCGGTGCGGCGCTCACCGGTGGCCGAGGCAACATCCGCGGCACGCTGGTCGGCGCCTTCGTCATCGGCTTCCTGTCAGATGGTCTGGTGATCATCGGCGTCTCTGCATATTGGCAAACAGTGTTCACCGGCGCGGTCATCGTGTTGGCGGTGCTGCTCAACGCCATCCAGTATCGCCGCCGCGTCAAGCTTCCGAGCACGGCCGGCGGCTCGCCCACTTCTCCACAAAAGGACAAGGCCACAACGGCCGATCCCGCCCTCGAGAAGACCGCCGGCTGACCGGCGCGATTGCTAACCAAAGGAGGAACTCTATGTATCGCAGTGCCAGAATTCTGATGCTCTCGGCCTTCGCCCTTGCCGCACCGATCGTCGCGGCAGGCGCGGCGTCGGCCAGCGGCCTCATCTCGATCATCGTCATCGACCCCGCCAACCCCTACTGGCTCACCGAAGGCAATGTCGCCAAGGCCGAAGCCGAAAAGCTCGGCTACACCGCGACCGTCGGCGCCTCCAAGGCCGACACCAACACCGAGAGCAAGCTGATCGACACGGCGATCACCAACAAGTCCGTGGCCATCATCCTGGATCCGGCCGATGCCAGCGGCTCGATCGGCGCGGTCAAGAGGGCGATCGCCGCCAACATCCCGGTCTTCCTCGTCAATGCCGAGATCAACCAGGAGGGCCTCGCCAAGGCGCAGCTTGTCTCGAACAACGCCCAGGGCGCCGCGCTCGGCGGCCAGCAATGGGTGACGGCCATCGGCGAGAAGGGCAACTATGTCGAGTTGCTCGGCGCCCCCTCCGACAACAACGCCGCGACACGGTCGAACGGCTACGAGACCGTTATCAGCCAGTATCCCGACCTCAAGAAGGTCGGCTCGGAAGTCGCCAACTGGGACCGCACCCAGGGCCACGACAAGATGCAGAGCCTGCTCCAGGCCCATCCCGACATCATCGGCGTGACCAGCGGCAATGACGAGATGGCGCTCGGCGCGATCGCTGCGCTGAAGGAGGCCGGAAAACTATCGAGCATCAAGGTCGGCGGCTTCGACGGCTCGCCGGACGCTGTCGCCGCCATCAAGGCCGGTGACCTGCAATACACCGTGCTGCAGCCGGTGGCCGTCTACTCGGCGAAAGCCGTGCAGCAGGCGGACTCCTTCATCAAGACCGGCAAGACCGGCGCCGCGACCGAAAAGCAGCTGTTCGATTGCCTCCTCATCACCAAGGACAATGTCGACAAGTATACGGCTCCGTTCACGCTCTCGGAGTAAGAAACCCGACGAGGGGTGGCCTTTCGGTCGCCCCTCTGTCCTATCATGCGGGCCGGCACGGTTGCGCCATTGCAATATAGGCCGGGATCTCTGCCTTGCGCCTCGTCGAGCGAGGCCAGAGGCTCATCCATGAGCAGCAATCTGGGTCTGGCGAGCAGTGCCCGCCTCATCGCCACGGGCTGCTTCTCTACGCCAGCCGTCGCTTCAAAATGGCGCAGAACTCAAAAGTGTTGTGCGGCGTGGCATAGACTTGCTCCACTTCCAGCCCGATCAGGCCGAGATTGGAAAGCACCTCTATTCCCGAGCGAAAACTTTGAGGTGTAAATTGCCAAGCGTGAACATCGATGTAGGCCCCAGCGGAGGTGTCGTACTGGCTCATGGCCACGGAAACACTGGACAGATTGTGACGAAATCTCGGTACCCCGTGATCGCCGGTCCAATGGCGAACCGGATCATTATGCGTGGCTAGAGCAATGTGTTCGATGACGCTCTTTGCGGTGTGAACTTTGTTGCCTCGAGCGCCGATGAAATCGGCAATCGAACTCTCTGCGATGAAATGGTCGAAGCAGTAGCGCTTGTCCGGGATAATCAGGAGGTATCTGCCTGTCGCAGTGAGAATCCTCGCGACCTGATTCAAGTGGTAAATCAGGTCCGGTTGATGCTCGACGCAGTGACTGCTCAGGCAAAAATCAAACTTTTTGTCCACGATGCTCAAGTCGCCGGTGCTGGAAACATAGTCGATATCCACCGGGACGGTGTAGACATAGCCGATCGCATTAGCCCTGTTGATCAGTCCTTGTTTGTCCATGACGTCGAAATATTTAACGTTTGGACCGCGCAAAGTCGGATTCGTGAAAGGCCCCACCTCAAGCGTTGATTTGCCGTCAACAAGAGAAGCGAGGGCATTTCGGTTGAACTCTGGCGGAGCGGCGTCCATCTCAATTTCCTCGTTGGTCGCGTTGCGAAACTACCAATCATGGTCGCGCGCGGGAATCAATCGCGACTGGGGATTGCGGTGATAATGCAGGCGGCACGATCGCAGCATCTGGTTCGCGCGGTGACCTGCCCCGATTGCGTTGGCAGCGCGAAACCTCGCTCCGCCCACGCCTCTCAGCCCGCATCGATCTCCGCCTGCAGTGCATCCATATGCGTCGCCGCTGCCGCGGTGGCCGCACGCTCGATGGCGCGGAAACGGCTGACCACCGCAAGGCCGATAGCCGTCAGCTGCGCGCCGCCGCCCTTGCGGCCTCCGGTCTGCGCGGCGACCAGCGGCTTGCCGAACACCCGGTTCATGTCCTCCACCAGATCCCAGGCGTGCTTGTAGGACATCTCCATGCCGCGCGCGGCGGCCGAGATCGAGCCGAAGGTGGCGATCTGCTCCAGAAGCTCGATCTTGCCCGGACCGATCCGCCCGTCGGGATCGAGATTTATCCGCAAGCTCAGCGATGGCATCTTTGCTCCCCCGCGGTCACCAGGACTCCTGCCGAAGCCACTTCAGCGAGAGCGTTATTCCAAATCAATATAGCGGCGATCGCCGCTTCTGTCAGCCATCGACCTCGAGCGGCAGGCCGGCGCCGGTGTTGGCCCGGTCGAAACTCACTGTCTTGACCACGGCGAAAACCTTGCCGCCGAGCCGCAGTTCCAGCGCCTGCCGCGACTGTTCGGTGATGCGGGCGAGCACGGTTGCGCCATTGCAATCGATGTCGACCTCGACCGCCGGCCCTTCGCCCGGGCGGATCGCAACGATCGTGCCGGGCAGGATGTTGAGCGCGCTGAGGCCTGTCGGCTTCTCCGCAGCGATCATCACATCACGGGCACGGATGCGGACACGCACGGGAGCCCCGGTTTTCATCGCCAGGCGCGGCACGCGGATCTCTCCGGCGGCCGAGACGAGCACGGTCATGCCGAAAGTCTCGTCGTGGCGCAGAACCTTGGTGTCCAGCACCGCACCGCCCTCGCCGCGCTCTTCCGTCGGCAGCAGGTCGAGCCTTTGCATCACCACTTCGGTCGGGCCACCGGCGACGACCTTGCCTTGCGCCAGCATCACCACGTCGCTCGCCAGCCGCGCCACCTCGGCGACCGAATGGCTGACATAGACGATCGGAATCTTCGTCTCATCGCGCAGCCGTTCGATATAGGGCAGGATCTCGGCCTTGCGCGCCTCGTCGAGCGAGGCCAGCGGCTCGTCCATGAGCAACAATCTGGGGCTGGCGAGCAGCGCCCGGCCGATCGCCACGCGCTGCTTCTCGCCGCCCGAGAGCTTCACCGGGCGCCTGTTCAGCAGCGGGCCGATGCCGAGCAGGTCGACGACGGCATCCATGTCGGCGTAGCGCTCCTTGGCCGGCGTGAACCAGCGGCCGTAGCGCAGATTGCTGGCCACGCTCATATGGGGAAACAGGCGTGCGTCCTGGAACACCATGCCGATGCGGCGCCTGTGCTTCGGCACGAAAATGCCGGCATCGGTGTCGACCAGCGCACGGCCCTCCACCTCGATGCGGCCCTTGTCGGGTCGGATCAGCCCGGCGATCATGTTGATGAGCGTGGTCTTGCCCGAGCCGGATGGCCCGAACAGCGCGGTGAGCCGCCCGGCGCTCTCGAAGCGCGCCTCGATGGCGAAATCGCCGAGCCGGTGGCCGATGTCGACGCGGACGCTCATTCGATGTCCATCCGTCGCCCAACCCGTCGCGCCAGCACTTCCGAGGCGACCAAAGCCGCCATCGAGATGACGACCGAGATCAATGTCAGCCGCAATGCTCCCTCATCGCCACCCGGCACCTGCGTGAAAGTGTAGATCGCCGAGGGCAGCGTCTGCGTTTCGTTGGGGATGTTGGAGACGAAGGTGATGGTGGCGCCGAACTCGCCCATCGCCTTGGCGAAGGCCAGGATGGCGCCCGCGATCAGCCCGGGCAGGATCAGCGGTAGAGTGATGGTGGCAAACACCCACACAGGATTGGCGCCAAGCGTTCCCGCCGCCGCCTCCATCTTGCGGTCCACCGCTTCGATCGACAGCCGGATTGCCCGCACCATCAGGGGAAAGCCCATGACGCCGCAGGCCAGTGCCGCACCCGTCCAGCGAAACGAGAAGACGATGCCGAAATGCTCGGCCAGGAAGGCCCCGGCCGGGCCGCGCTTGCCGAAGGTCAAAAGCAGGAGGTAGCCGGTCACGACAGGCGGCAGGATTAGCGGCAGGTGAACCACGCCGTTGAGCAGCGTCTTGCCCCAGAATTGTCCGCGGGCAAGCAGCAGCGCGATGGCTATGCCCGGCGGCAGGCTGGCGAGCATCGCCACGGTCGCCACCTTGATGGACAGCCGGACCGCATTCCATTCGTCGGGAGTGAGGTCCAGCAGCCAGGTCATATTGCGCTATCAGGCCCTGTTCAGTTGCTCGGCGTGAGCACGGTAAAACCCTGTTCCTTGAAGAGCGCGCCGGCCTTGGCGGACTGCAGGCATTTCAGGAAAGCCGTCGTATCCTTGTCCTTCGAATCGGCGGTCTGGGCAACCGGATAGATGATCGGCGGATGCGAATCCTCCGGGAAGGTGCCGACCACCTTGACGCCCTTGTCGGCATGCGCGTCGGTGGCATAGACGATGCCGAGAGCGGCCTCCCCTGTCGAAACCAGCTTGAGCGCCGCACGCACGTTCTCGGCCTGCGCCACCTTGCTTTCGACCGAGGACCAGACGCCGAGCGATTCCAGTGCCGCCTTGCCGTACTTGCCGGCCGGCACCGCCTTGAAGTCGCCCATGGCGAGCTTGCCGTCGCCGACCAGCTTGGCGAGGTCGAAACCCTTCTCGATCTTCGTCTCGACCGTCGAATCCTTTGGCGCTACCAGCACGATCTCGTTGCCGAGCAGCTTCACCTCGGTATCGGGCTTGGTCAGCTTCTTGTCGGAAAGATACTTCATCCAGTCGAGATCGGCCGAGATGAAGACGTCGGCCGGCGCTCCGCCTTCGATTTGCTTGGCCAGTGCCGAGCTTGCCGCATAGGAAACAGTCGCGGCCTCGCCGACATCGGCCTCGCAAGCCTTGTTGACCGCGTCGAGCGCGTCCTTGAGGCTGGCCGCCGCGAAAACCACGACCTTGTCTTGCGCATGTGCGGCCGGCATCGCTGCCATCGCCGTCGCCGCAAGACCGCCAATGGCGATCGCCTTCAACCCGAAGCCCTTGCGCGTCATCGAAAACTCTCCCTGGTTGGAAATCCGTGCGGCGCGAAGCCTGCCGATCGATATATCCGCATGAATATAACAAGGGAAGGCCCGGCGGCTCGCGAAAACGCCTATGCCCCACCGATCGTTCTGGTAAGACGAGCAGGAAACCCAATGCATGTCGCCCAAAAGTGACCTCGGTTTTGCGAGAACGGCCTGCATGAAAGCAACGGAGAGCCCAATGAAGATCAGCGCCCGCAACGTGCTCAAGGGAACGATCACCGAGATCGTCAAGGGAGCCACCACGTCGCATGTCAGGATCGACATCGGCAGCGGCGCCATCGTCACCGCCTCGATCACCAACGAGGCCGTCGCCGACCTCAAGCTCGAAAAGGGCAAGCAGGCCTATGCCGTGGTCAAGGCCTCGGACGTAATGGTCGGCATCGACTGAGCCGTCTGCGGCTCAAACGGCGATGGGCGCCTTGATCGAGGCATCGGCGACATAGTTTTCCAGCCGGAAATCCTCGAAACGGAAGGCGAACAGGTCCTTCACCTCCGGATTGATCCACATCGTCGGCAGCGCCCTCGGCGTGCGCTGCAATTGCTCGCGCGCCTGTTCAAAGTGGTTCGAATAGAGATGCGCATCGCCCAGCGTGTGGACGAAATCGCCCGGCTTCAGCCCGGTCACCTGCGCCACCATCAGCGTCAGCAGCGCGTAGGACGCGATGTTGAACGGCACGCCGAGGAAGATATCGGCCGAACGCTGGTAGAGCTGGCAGGACAGCCGGCCTTCGGACACGTAGAACTGGAACAGGCAGTGGCAGGGCGGCAGCGCCATCGCCTCCACCTCGGCCGGGTTCCAGGCCGAAACGATCAGCCGGCGCGATTGAGGATTGCGGCGTATCTCCTTGAGAAGGCCCGCGATCTGGTCGATCGAGCCGCCATGGCCGTCCGGCCAGGAACGCCACTGCCTGCCGTAAACGGGGCCAAGGTCGCCATTCTCGTCCGCCCATTCGTCCCAGATCGTGACGCCGTGGTCGGTCAGGTATTTGATGTTGGTGTCGCCGGCCAGGAACCACAGGAGCTCATGGATGATCGACTTCAGGTGCAGCTTCTTGGTCGTGGTGACCGGAAAGCCGCGCGCCAGGTCGAAACGCATCTGGTAGCCGAAGACGGAGCGCGTGCCGGTGCCGGTGCGGTCGCCGCGATCGGCGCCGTTGTCCAGCACATGCCGCAAGAGGTCGAGATATTGGCGCATCGGTTCCAGCTCGATTCGAGATTTCACCAATCATAGCGCATGTGCGCGCCGGCGCCACGCCTGTCTGAGATTCTTTCCCCACCCGGACATGAAGCGGAGCGCTCATCAGAACCCGCGCTGGCGGACCGAAAGCGCATAAAACCGTGCCGATCGGTCGCCAGAGCAGAAATTGTCAGACCTCTCAGAGCGAGCCGAGTTTGCCCAGATCCTTGGCCACCAGATAATAGAAGGTCACGCGGCTCTTGGTGTTGTCTGCGTGCATCGCCTTGCAGGTCTTCTCGATCGACGCGTCGGCTTTCGCCCCATCGCTGACGCCGAGCTTCTTGGCCACCCAGCTCTCCTTGACGCGCTCGAGCTCCTTAGGGTCTGTGCAGGACACCAGCGAGGAATCGCGGTTCCTCAGCGCAATGCCCAGATGCTTGACGATCTTTTCGACCGCGTCGGCACTGGCGCCCGCGTCGTACTTCTTCACATCCGCAAGATAGTCGGCCATCAAAAATTCCCCTCGTCGGCGCCACGGATCCGATCGATGAGGGCTGTGGCGCGCTTCGCAATCCGTGCGCTAGGTCGGTTACTCCTCACCGCTCGCAAAGCTTCCGTTGTGACCGCGCCCAAGTCAACCCTTGCCGTCGCAATTTGACACAGCGACAAAGCCACATTGCGGCCTTTCATTTCCGGCGAACGCCCCCTATATTCGATTTGTCGGCTTGACCGACTATGGCGATAAATGGGCGATGAAATAAGCCGTTCGGACCCGGGGGCGGTACCCGGCGCCTCCACCAAAAGCCGCTGTTGACGACAGAGCGGTTTTTGCTGGGGGCGAAATAGGATCGACGAAGGTGTAAAGATCGTACTTTTGCCCGGCATTGTACCACCGTCATCGGGCTAAACTTATAGTTGCCAACGACAACTATGCGGAAGCACGTCTCGCTGCTTAATGCAGTGCGATAGCTTCAAATCAAGCCCTAGGGGTTCGCACTTCTAGGCGGGGTTCGGAGGTACCTGGCAACAGAAACCTCCACTTCTCCCCTCCCTCGATCCACGTCATGCGCAACGGCCGCTTTTGCCGTCCGGACTTCGCACGGCCTCGGGCCGCGAAGCCGCCGCTCGCGTGTCTTTTCTCCAATGCAAAACGATTCCGATCGACTCTTCGTGCTGACCGGTGGTCCGGGCTCCGGCAAGACCACTTTGATCGCAGCCCTGCGTCGGGCGGGCTTTGCGACTTCCGTTGAAGCCGGACGCGGCATCATCCGCGACCAGTCCTCGATAGGCGGAACCGCCCTGCCCTGGAGCGACCGCGCGCTGTTCGCCGAACTCATGCTGTCGTGGGAGATGCGCTCATATCGGGACGCGATCGAGCAGAAGGGACCGGTTTTCTTCGATCGCGGCGTGCCGGACACGCTCGGCTATCTCAGGCTGAGCGGCCTGCCCGTGGCAGAACACATCAGTGCCGCCGCCAAGCGCTTGCGCTACAATCCGCGCGTGTTCGTCGCTCCGCCCTGGCCGGACATTTTTGCGCAGGACGAAGAACGCAAGCAGACTTCAGACGAGGCCGAGCGCACCTACCATGCGATGGCCGGCGTCTATACGGAGCTGGGTTACGACCTTGTTGCGCTGCCCCTGGTTCCGGTCGAGACACGGTTGCGTTTCGTATTGGCCGAGGCAGGGCTGAAATGAAAAGGCCGGGAAAACCCGGCCTTTTCATGCGCTTGCGAGCAGTGCCTATTCCGCCGGCGCTTCGACCGCCTCGCGCGAACGGCCGAGCGTGACCTTGGCCAGCGTGAAGGAAATTACCGCGCACAACGTGATGCCGGCGACCATTGGCAGCGGCGTGCCGTCGAAGAATACGCCGGCGACGCCCATGGCGAGCGCGCCGATGGCGAAGTGCAGCGTGCCCATCAGCGCCGAGGCCGTGCCGGCGATCTCGCCGTGCTCTTCCATGGCCAGCACCGAGGTGGTCGGAATGACCAGGCCAAGGAAGCCGTAGCCGACGAACAGCAGGGCTGCCATCACGTCGAGCCGATCGACGCCCGTCGCCATGATCGCGAGCAGCACCACCATCGTCGAGGCGTAGCCGGTCACCGCGACACGCACCACGCGCCGCAGTCCGAAACGCTCGGCCAGCAGGCCCGTCAGCTGCGACATGCCGATAAAGGCCACCGCATTGATCGAGAAGAACACGCTGTAGATCGAAGGCGACAGCCCGTAATGGTCGATCAGGATGAAGGACGAACTCGACAGATAGACGAAGAAGCTCGCAATGCCAAAGCCGGCGATCGCCACCAGGCCAAGGAAGTTGCGGTCACCCATCAGGAAGCGGTAGCCGGCAAGCGCGGTGCCGAAGGAGGAACCGACGCGCTCTGCCGCCGGCCGCGTTTCCTTGAGCGAGGTCGCGAGCAGGATGGTGGCAAGGGCCGCCGCCCCGGTCACTGTCCAGAACACGGCGCGCCAGCCGAAATTCTCGATGATCTGGCTGCCGGTCAGCGGCGCCAGGATCGGCGACACCGAAAAGACCAGCATCAGCAAGGACATCAGCTTGGCCGCCTCATTGCCCGTATGCAGGTCGCGCACGATGGCGCGCGGCACGGCCATGCCGGCGCTGGCGCCGAGGCCCTGCAGGAAGCGGAAGGCGATCAGCCATTCGATGGTCGGCGCCATGGCCGAACCGATGCCGCCGACCATGAACAGCGCAAGACCGCCATAGAGCGGCAGCTTGCGGCCGACCATGTCGGAGATCGGCCCGACGACGATCTGGCCGAAGCCCATCGACAGGAAGAAGATCAGCAGGCTCATCTGCACGGCGGCGGTGCCGGCGTGCAGATCCGCGCCGATCGACGGCAAAGCGGGAAGATACATGTCGATCGCGAAGGGGCCGATGGCGGACAACAGGCCGAGCACGACCGCGATGCGGAGGAATTTGGGACTCATGATATTGGCTTCTTTCGAAATCTGGTTGCCGCCGCCAAGCGACGTCTGACCTAGGACGTTCCATCCTGAGATGGTTCCGACACTCCAGCAGCGAATCTTGTCGTCTCCCGGCGCGAAATCTCTTTATCGCATGTCCACAAATTTAGACAGTCTTGTCTAAATCGTCAATCACCTCTATATAGATTTTCATGAGAGCGAGCGTTTCTCCTGACACTTTCCCGCCACGCGGCCATGAGGCCAAGCGCCTGTCGATCATCGACGCCGCCGCTGGCGTGTTCTGCCGCGAAGGCTTCGCCGGCGCCAATATCGACCTGATCGCCGCCGAGGCCGGCGTCTCGCGCCAGACCGTCTACAACCACCATGGCGACAAGGAAAAGCTCTTCATGGCCGTGGTGCGCGATCTCACCGATCGCTGCAATGTCGGCATATTCGCCACCATTGCCACCTTTCCTGACCAGCCCGGCGATCTCGAAGCGGATTTGATCGGCTTTGCCGTGCGCCTGAATCAGAACTGCATCTGCAATCGCGACGGAAAATTCCTGCGCAAGCTGATCCAGACCGAAGGCGAACGCTACCCCGAACTGTTTGCCGAATGGCGCGAACAGGGTCCGGGCACGACATTGCCGGCAATCGCCGCCCGCTTCGCCCGCCTCGCCTATGGCGGTTACCTGACGATCGACGACCCCGACGTCGCGGCGCGCCAGTTCTTCGGCCTAGTCAATGCCGAACTGCAGACCACCTTCATGCTCGGCGGCACGCCGCGCGAGGACGAAGTGGTGCGATCGGCGACGAATGGCGTGCGCACCTTCCTGCGCGCTTTCGGCAAGCGCCCTTCCCCGGGCAGCGTCAAAAAGCACACTGCGCTGGCCAACGCATAACATTTGCGATTGCCGGTAAGCCGACTTGCCGATCAAATCGTTGGCAATAGTCCTCGCTTCGACGCGACGGTGGGCTATATCAGGTTTACGCCGCGCTCAAGCTTGATTACAGCTATGCGGACGATTCAACGGAACCCGACCACCACATGGCCGACGACCACATCCGCTACGACATTCTGGCCCAGGAGGCGTTGCGCGGCGTCATGCGCAAGGTCCTGGCCGAGGTCGCACGCACCGGCCTCCCCGGCAACCATCATTTCTTCATCACCTTCCTGACCGGCGCGCCCGGCGTGCGCGTCTCGTCGCGCCTGCGCGAGCGCTATCCCGAGCAGATGACCATCGTCATCCAGTTCCAGTACTGGGACCTCAAGGTGACCGACACCGGCTTCGAGGTTGGCCTGTCCTTCTCGGACGTGCCGGAGAAACTTGAAATCCCGTTCTCGGCCGTGCGTGGCTTCTATGATCCCTCGGTGAATTTCGAGCTCGAGTTCGACGTCAAGACCGATGCGCAGCCTGAAGAGGAACCGGCCCAGCCGGCGCCCGAGACGCTGACCATCGTTTCCGAGAAGAAGCCGAAGGCCGAGAAAAAGGCTGCCGCCGAGCCGGAGAAGAAGCCCGCCGCGACCGAGGCCGGCGCCAAGGGCGCCGAAGTGGTTTCGCTCGACGCCTTCCGCAAGAAATAGGTTCGCGGTCCGCGCCATGGCCGACATCGTCAATCTCCGCCAGGCTCGCAAGCAGAAGGCGCGGGACGAGAAAACGCGCGTCGCCGAACAGAACCGGGCCCTGCATGGCCGTTCCAAGGCGGACAAGCAACGCGACCGGTTGAATGCCGACAAGGCCGAAAAATTTGTCGCCGGCCATCGCCTCGACCCGTCCGGCAAAGATAAGCAGTGAGTATTCGGCCGTGAGCGTCGTCGAAAAGCGCTCGGTGACCATTCGCGGCCATCGCACCAGCTATTCCCTCGAAAAGCCCTTCTATGACGACCTCGTCGCCATCGCTGCGGCGAGAAAGCTGACGCTGGCCGCGCTTGTCGCCGAAGTCGATGAGACACGGCCCCGCGAGACCAACCTGTCCTCGGCGCTGCGGCTGCATGTGCTGGAATGGGCGAAGCGCGGAGCCAGCTTGGACTAGACACCCTCGACCGCGTCCGCCTTTTTCCCGCGCCTGGTACCGAAGCCAAGCAAGGTCGAACGGTCGCGTTCCTCGGCCTGTTTTCTCGACCGCACGCGCATCAGATCCTTCCAGCCGACATAGCCGACCAGTTGCAGGCTTTCGCGGGTCACGACCGGCAGATGCGAGACATTGGCCATCAACAGCTTGTCGGAGAGGCCTTCGAGATACTCGTCGGGAAAAGCGAGCGTCACCTTGCTTCCAGCAAGCAGGTCGCAGAGCGTCGTCGTCCTGTGCTTGCCGGCGCGGCGCCAGCGCAGGATAGCCGGCGGATCGATGAGGCCGAGCACCCGCCTGTTCTCGTCGATCACCGGGAAGCTCGGATGCCGGGTTTCCGGCGCGGTCAGGAAGGCGGCGGCGCCATGCAGCGTCATCGTCGCCGGCACGCTCTCGACCTGCGCCGTCATCACCTCGCGCACCCTGGTCAGCGCGAACGGGTCGACGCGGTATTCGCGTACGAGGTGGTGCCCTCGCCTGGCTATCTTTTCGGTCAGGATCGACCGCTTCATCAGGAGCACGGTGACGGCATGCGCCGCGGCACAAGCCGCGATCAGCGGCACCAGCACATGCGTGTTGCCGGTCAGTTCCACGGCAAAGAACGTCGCCGTCAGCGGCGCCCGCATCGTGCCGCCCATGGTCGCCGACATTGCAAGCAGCGCCCAGAAGCCCGGATCCGCCGCGGGCAGGATGCCGGCGAGCACCGCCCCCATTGCGCCACCCATGATCAACAGCGGCGCCAGCACGCCGCCTGATGTTCCCGAACCGAGCGCCACCGACCAGATGATGGCCTTGACCGCCAACAGCAGCAGTGCGGCGGCCGCGACCGTTCGACCATCCAGCATGTCGGCGATGTTGTCGTAACCAACGCCGAGCGCCCGCGGCTCGATCAGCCCGCCGATGCCGACCACCAGGCCGCCGATCATCGGCCACCACATCCAGTGGATGGGCAGTTTCTGGAAGGCGTCCTCGCAGGCATAGACCATCTGGGTGAGCAGCCCCGACAAGAGGCCGGCGCAGATGCCGACCAGAACCCAGCCGCCAAGCCCCACGAACGAGATCGCCATGCTGCCTTGAAACGGAAAGATCGGCCCAGGCAGATGCAGCGCGGTACGCTCGACCTCGGCAATGATCGCCGCAACCGCCACGGGGATGAAGGAGCGCGGCGTCCATTCGAACAGCAGCAGTTCCACCGCCAGCATGATGGCCGCGATCGGCGTCCCGAACACGGTGGTCATGCCCGCTGCCGCGCCTGCCACCAGCAGCGTCTTGCGTTCGTTGTCGGTGACCGGCAGCATCTGCGCGATCAGCGAGCCGATCGCACCGCCGGTCATGATGATCGGGCCCTCGGCGCCGAATGGCCCGCCGGAGCCGATCGAGATCGCCGACGACAACGGCTTCAGGATCGCCACTTTGGCATCGAGCTTCGAGCGCCCGAGCAGGATCGCCTCGATCGCTTCGGGAATGCCATGGCCACGGATCTTCTCACTGCCATATCTAGCCATCAGGCCGATGATCAGGGCGCCGATGACCGGCACCACCACCGCGGCAAGCCCAAGCGGCGTATCCTGCAATTTCAGCTCGGCGAACGTGAACTGGCCGAAATAGGCAACGTTGGTGGCAAGCCGGATCAGTTTCAAAAGCACGATACCGGCGAACAGCCCCGCCGTGGCGACCACCACGGCGATGGTCGCGATGGTCAATACCCGCGCGTCCGTGGTGAAATCCCTGAGATGGCTGTTTTCGGAGGGCTTCATGGCGGGCTTTCTGGCGGCGGCCGGATCTCGAATATGCGGCACGGCGAAGACGCCGGCCGGCTTGTCGGCTCGCTATGTATCGTAACACGATATAAATTCAAGCTGGTTTTGCATCAAAACCGTTTGAGCCTTTGGCCGGAATGGAACAAATGTCTGGAATGACGCAGCCCGGAAAATCTCGCCCCGCCATCGAACTGGCCGACTACCAGCGGCTGTCCGAGTTTCGCTATCTGATCCGCAGCTTCCTCGAATTCAGTCAGCTGCAGGCGGAAGACGCCGGCCTGACGCCGCGCCAGCATCAGGCCTTGCTGGCGATCAAGGGCTATCCGGGCGGCGGACCGGTGACGGTCGGCGATCTGGCGGAGCGCCTGCGCATCCGCCATCACAGCGCCGTCGAGCTGATCAATCGCCTGAGCGACGCCGGACTGGTCGTGCGGGACCAGGACAAGGACGACCATCGCCGCGTGCTGCTGCGGCTGACCGAACGCGCCGACGATTGCCTGGCCGAACTGTCAGCGGCGCATCTCGATGAGCTTTCGCGCATCGAGCCCATGCTGAGGCGCTTGCTCGATCAGGGCCGCGAGTGACGCTTCGGCATCCTGCGCTGGATGGCACCTTTATTTTTCGGGCGCCCGCATCTTTTGGCTTCCCGGCATCGTCTAGGCGATGAGAGGCCAAAGGGCGCAAGGCAATCGAGAGGAAGACCTGCGATGAAACGCCATCTGATACTCTACAAGATGAAGCCCGAACGAGCCGATGAGAACGAGCGGCTGATCCAGGCCGTTTTCCAGGAATTGCGCGACAAATCGCCGGACGGCGTCCGCTACATGACGTTGCGCGCCGCCGATGGGACATTCATCCATCTGGTCGAAACGCAAACCGATGCGCATTCTGGTAGCATCACCGGCCTGGCCACATTCGAGGCTTTTCAAAGCGGCTTCAGGGATCGCTGCAGCGAACCTCCGCAACGCGACGAGGTGACCGTGGTGGGCAGCTACCGGATGCTGAATGCGTGATCGAGGAAGATGAGGTCGCAGAACGGAGGCTCATGAACATTCCCATTCCTGGCGGGCAGCATGGGCTCTTTGAGCGCCTGTTTGGGGAATTGCGCCCCAAGCTGCACCGCTACTGTGCCCGCATGACCGGCTCGGTCTTCGATGGCGAGGATGTGTTGCAGGAGGCGCTGGCCAAGGCGATCGAGGCCCTGCCCGTTGCCGGCCCGATTGCCAACCCGGAAGGCTGGCTGTTTCGCATCGCCCACAATGCGGCGCTCGATTTCCTGCGCCGCGGCGCTCGCGAACAGGCCTATTCCGACGAGGATTTGGACATGATCGCCGACCCGGCGAATCCCACCATCGATCGCCAGGCCGCTTCCGCGGGGCTGCATACTTTCATGCGCCTTCCCGTCACGCAGCGAAGCAGCGTCATCCATGATGGACGTTCTGGGCTATTCCCTGCAGGAGATCAGCGCCACGCTCGATACCAGCATCCCCGCGGTCAAGGCCGCGCTGCATCGCGGCCGCGACCGCCTGCGCCAGATTGCGCACGAGCCCGACGACCGCCCTCTCCCGAGACTGGGCGCCGCGGAACGTCAGTTGCTCAACGCCTACATCGATCGCTTCAATGCCCGTGATTTCGACGCGGTGCGCGACATGCTGGCAGAAGAGGTGCGGCTCGAACTGGTAGCCAAGACACGGCTCAACGGCCGCAAGGAAGTCGGCACCTATTTCGGCAACTATTCCCGGGTGCGCGATTGGCATCTCGCGCCCGGCTTCGTTGAAAACAGGCCAGCAATCCTCGTCCGCGACCCCAACGACCCGACGGCCCGACCCGCCTATTTCATCCTGCTGGCCTGGCACGACGGCAGGCTCGCCGCCATCCGCGATTTCCGCCACGCCCGCTATATCGCCGACAGCGCCGAACTGCTCGTTCTTTGAAACGATTTCGGGACGGGAAGGCCTCGCCCTACTGCCCTACTGCCCTACTGCCCTACTGCCCTACTGCCCTACTGCCCTACTGCCCTACTGCCCTACTGCTACTGCAACGACTTCAACAAATTGTCGATCGTGAACGGATTGGACTTCGGCTTGGCTGGCGGCGGCGGGTTGTCGTTGGCTTCCGGCAACGGCGCCGGCTCGGCCTTGGGCGCCTGTTCGGCGGCCTTGCGCTCGGCTTCCAGCCTGGCCTTTTCCTGCGTGGCGATGCGCATCGCCTCTTCCGCCTTCTGCCTCTCCTGCTCCGCCTTGGCCGCTTCGTCGGCGGCCTTCTGCTCGGCCGCGGCCTTGGAATCGGCATCAGCCTTTGCCTTTGCATCCGCTTCGGCCTTGGCCTTGGCATCAGCGTCCGCTTGGGCCTTCGCCTCTGCGTCGGCCTTCGCCTTGGCCTCCGCTTCGGCCTGCGCCTGGGCCTCGGCCTCCGCTTTCGCCTTGGCGTCGGCCTCCGCTTTCAGCCGCGCCGCCTCTTCCTGCTGGCGCAGTTCCTCGGCGGCCTTGTCGCGCGCGTCCTGCAGTACCGCGTAATAGCGGACTTCGCGCCGCAGGCGCTGCTTCTCCAGCAACGCCGCCTGCATCGCCTCGACGCGCTGCTGCTCCTTCTCCAGCGCGCGCTGGGTCAGGAACTGCGCCAAAGGCTCGCTGTCGAACTGCCGCTTGACGGCGCCGAACGGCCCCTCCGCGGTGAAATTGACGACCGGCTCGGAACCGACCAGCGCCTCGTCGCCGGGCCGATAGGTAATGGCGCCCTTGGCGGAAACCGTGCTGGTGTTGAGATCGGCAGTGACATCGGCGGACAAGGTTGCCGCCGGGTTTTCGAGGCTGATCGGCGGTACCCTCAGCGTGCCGCCGGCAATCGTGAAGGCGATATCGGCATTCCCGGCGGGGAAATTGCCATCGGCAGCGATATCGGGCGCAAAGCCCGCTGTCTTGGCCGCGTCGATGTCGCGCCCGATCGCGTCCGCCTTGGCCAGCAAAGCGTTGAACGCGTCGGGATTGACGCCCGCCACCTGCAACCCCTTGAGCGTCGCCGTGCCGGACCCCGACAGGGCGGCGATCATCGCTTCGACCGACTTGCCGCTGGTCGACAGCGTCGTCGAGAAATCGCCGACGCCGCCGATACCGGTATCCGGCAGCACGTTCGCCAGATCGGCGCCAGCCAGCTTCATCTGGCCAGTGAAAAGCCCGGTGCCCTCATTGTTCTTCAATTCGAACAGGCCGGTCAGCGCTCCGCCAAGAAATTTCGCCTTCAGGTCCGAAACGCGGATGCCTTCCTGGTCGAGCCTCAGCGAAAAAGCGGCGTCATAGGCGGTGGCGAACGGTCCGGCGGCAAGCGCCGCCGTCGTCAGGTCGAGTGCGGCGGTAAACGGCAGGCTGGACTTCTGGCTGAAGGGTGCTGCCGGCCAGGAGCCGCTCTTGTCGCTCGCGCTCTTGTCAGCCGCATTTTTGTCGGCGCCGTCTTTGTCAACAAGGAAGGCGGAATCGCCGAACAGCGCCACGGCCATCGGATCGAGATCGAGCTCGTCGAGTGCCAGCGCGCCCGCCAGATGCAGCACGCCGTCCTTGGCGTCGATGTTGACGTCGCCGGACACCGCCGCCTCGTTGATCGCGCCGCTGACATTGTCCAGCACCAGCAGGCCGTTGCCGTAATCGCCCTGCGCCGAAAGCGACGTCGACATGCCCGCCCCCATGCCCGGCAGGCCGATGCCCGACGTCATCAGCCACGGTTCGATGTCGGCCGCATCGAGATTGATCTTGCCCTTGGCGGCAGGCCCTTGCGGCGTGTCGGCAACGGTCCCCTCGAAGCTGGCCTTGAAGTCATTGCCGGCAAGGCTGAAAGTCGTCGCCAGCCCGCCGCCCAATGTGCCTTTGGCCTGAATGTCGGTCGTTGCCTCGCCCAGCATGCCGAGCGGCAGCGCCGGCAGGCCGTAAAGCGCGAGCAGCGCGGTGGCGTCGGGGTTTTTGGCGTTGAAGGTCAGTGTCACCGGCGCCTCGAGAAGCTTGTCCGGCGCGCCCTTGCCCGACAGCGAAGCGGAAAAGGCCGTGCCGCCGGCCTTGCCCTGCCCACTCACCGCCAGGCCGGTCGTGCCATCGCCATTGTCGGCGGCACTCGCCACAAGGTCGACGCGTGCATCCTGGAACAGGTCGGGATAGGCGGCAGCGCGGCTCGCCAGCCCCTTCAGCACCGCATTGTCCGGATAATGCTGCGCGGCGACGTCGATCAGCGGCTTGAGGTCCACAGCGACAACCGATGCGTCGAGCTTGCCGGTCGGGCTCGCCGGGAAATCCTTGATCCGGCCCGTGGCGCTGATCGAGGCGCCGGCCAGTCCGCCGACCGACAGCCGATCGACTTCAAGCAAGCCGTCACGCAGCCTGAGCGCGGTATCGACCGTGTCGGCGGTCAACCCGCCGGCGCTGACCGGCCCGGCCTTGATTTGGAAATCGAGATCGCGGTCGGCAAAGCGGTTGGCGCCCTTGTCGCTCACGAAGATCGAGGCGAAGGCCGCCAGCCCATCGACATCGAGTTCACCGCCTTCGAGCCGCATCAGCACCGATGGCCTGGCTTCGTCAGGCTGGCTGGAATCGATACGGCCGGAGAATTTCGCTTTGCCCAGGATCAGTTCGAGATCGCTGAAAGCCTGGCGCTTTTCCGTCAGGTCGACCTTGGCCTTGAAGCCGGCGGCGGGCAGACGGCGGATTGCCTCATCGACATCTTTCGACAGCCAGGCGGCAAAACCGGATGGTTGCGCCACGGCCAGCAGCAGCGAGCCGGTGAAGCCGAAATGGCCCTCGACGCTGAGCATGCCATCGGCTTCCAGCGTGGTGCGTCCAGGCAAGGTCGCGGCCAGCGATTTCAACGACCAGCCGCCCTCGGCCGGCTCGGCGGACAGATGCACGTCGCGCACCGTGGTGTCGCCGGCCACCACGGCCGGCAGCTTGACCTCGACGGTGCCGGGGATGGTCGGCTTCGGCAGAGCGATCAGCGCCTGCTCGAGCCCGGCAATGCGCTGGTCGAGCGTCAGGCCGGCGCCGGCCTCTGCGCCCACGGCCTCGTCGAACTGCACCTGCGCGCCATTGGCCTCGATGGCGAAATTCGGCTTCTGGCCGAGATCGACAGAAGCCTTGCCGTCGGCCGTGTAGGGATTGTCCAGCGGTCCCGTCTCGAAACGGAACTCGTCGACGCCGAGCTTCTGGTGGTCGAGCGAGAACTTGCCGTTCAACCGAAAGCCCGGATCGGGCTTGCCGGCGCTGACCTTCACCGTCTCGCCATCGGTGCCGCGCAATTGGGCTGAATTCTTATCGGCGCCGGAGATCTTGAACTGGCCGGAATAGACAGCGGCACCCTTGACGATGCCGGCATTGCCGTCGGTTTCGATGACCAGCGGATAGGCGTCGGGATCGGCCTTCAGCCGCAGCCGCATCTGGCCGTTGCCCTCGGCCTTGCCGGTCGATGCCGCGACCGTGGTGCGCAATCCGTCCAGCCGCAATGTGCCGTCCATGCGCCACGGGCCGGCCAGAGACTTGGCCGAAATGGTCGAATTGATCTCGGAGAAGATATGGCTGCGTCCGCCGGCGGCATGGCGCAGTTCGATCCGCCCTTCCGTCACCGTCAGCTTCTCGATCGAGATCTGGTTGAGGTCGAAGGGCGAGGACGGCCTCATCGCCCAGTCGACGGTGCCGTCATTGGCAATGTCGATGGTCGCCTTCGGATGCACCAGCCGCATGTCGAAGATCAGCACCTCGCCGCGCAGGAAGGGCGCCAGTTCCGCATCCATCGAAAACGTCTCGACGGTCATGGCCGGCTGGCCATTGGGGCCACCGGCAACGGCAACGTTGGAGAAGGTCACCGACGGGAACGGCAACAGCCTTGCCGTGGCGTCGCCCTGCACGGTCACCTTGCGGCCAAGAATGGCGCTTGCCTCGCGCTCGAACTGGGCGCGGTAGCCGGTCCAGTCGACAAAGTACGGAACCACCAGCGCCGCGCACAGCACCAGCACGAACAGGCCACCGAAGATCACGAACAGGCGTGCGAGCATCAGCTCCGAACAGGTTGATTGAAATTCAGCCGCACTCTACCCGCATCCGCGTGTCGATAAAGAGGCAATTCATCCAGTATTGCGTCATCCCGGCCGATCTGAAACAAATCCGGCAAAAGCGGAGATTTTTCAGATGTCAGGCAAGAACTGGGACCGCGTGCCGATCGACGCGCAGAGCGTCGATGCGCCGCTTTCGCAATCGGCGATTTTTCTTATCGTCACCGTCGCCGGCGAACAGATGGCCCTTGCCAAGGTTTGTTCCGTGCTCGGCGAGCTTGACGATCTGGTCAAGACTGTCGGCTTTCGCGATCTCGGCGGCCGCCTGTCGTGCATTGCCGGCATCGGCCGCGATCTCTGGGACCGCCTCAGCCCAAACCGGCGGCCGCAGGAACTGAAACCGTTCGCGCCGATCAAAGGCGCGGTCCATTCGGCGCCATCGACGCCGGGCGACCTTCTCTTCCACATCCGGGCCGAACGATCAGACATGTGCTTCGAGTTCGAGCGTATCCTGCTCGACCGGCTTGGCCCTGATGTGACCGTCGTCGACGAAGTGACGGGCTTTCGCTATTTCGACGCCCGCGACCTGCTCGGCTTCATCGACGGCACCGCTAACCCGACCGGCCTCGACCTGCCGGCCTCGGCGCTGGTCGGCGACGAGGATGGCGACTTTGCCGGCGGCTCCTATGTCGTCGTCCAGAAATATCTGCACGACATGCAGGCCTGGGCGCGCATTCCAACGCCCGAGCAGGAGGCTATCATCGGCCGCACCAAGATCGACAACATCGAAATCGACGATGACGACGCGCCGCGCAAATCGCACAAGTCGCTGGCCACCATCGAGGATGCCGACGGCAACGAATACGACATATTGCGCGACAACATGCCGTTCGGCCGGCCCGGGCAGAATGAGTTCGGCACCTATTTCATCGGCTATTCCAGGTATCTCTGGGTCACCGAAAAGATGCTGCAGCGCATGTATGTCGGCGACCCGCCGGGCGCCTACGACCGCCTGCTCGATGTCTCGACACCGCAGACCGGCACTATATTCTTCGCGCCAACCCGCCCAATGCTGCAGGCCCTTGTCGAGGGCGCGCAGCAGCAGCTTCCCGCAGCACGGTAGAGCGGCTGCGGACAGCCCTTGTCGCTGGGATCAGCGTGCGTCGCGCTTGGCTTGCGCCACCTTGCCGGCCTTGCGCTGCCGGCCGAGTTCGGCCGGCCGGACCAGCTTCGGCGCCCGCTCGTTGGTCACGGCCCGCATGCCCTTGTGAGCCGTGCGTGAATTGTGTGCGGGACCGTCCGCCGGCGCACTTTGCTTCATGGCCAGCGCCTTGCGTGCATTCCCGACCAGCGAAATGCGAGCCGCCAGCTGGCGTCGCCGTTCGGCCTCGCCATTCAGCCGCCGCATCGCCATGGCCAGCACCGCCAGTTTCACCTGCGAACCACTATCGGCCTTTGAGGCGGCAGCCCGTTTCGGCGCGCCCTTGCCGCGTATTTCACGCCGGCGGCGGTGTGCTTCGGTCTGCGCCTTGTCGCGCCGCTCGCGCAGCAGCTTGACCAAGCCGGAAAGGTCGGCATCGGAAAGCTCCTGCACCGCCGGATGGTGTGATTTCTCCACCAGTTCCTTTTCGTCGGCGCTCAGCGCGCGGGCTTCTTCCTTGCGTGAAATGGCCATGACAGTTCTCCTCCGCTGGCAACGCCTGACTTGTCAGGCTTGCCGCGGAAGGAGCCTCGACCCGAATGGTGGCGCGGTCAAGACGAGCTATTGGTTGCGGCCTCAGCCGAAAAATTGTCTGCTGGCGATCCACGACAGTGGACTAACTCCGTAGCGATCAAATGACTGGGAGGTCGAAATTGGCGAAACGGCTGCCATATCGCGAGGGCTCGGTCTTTCGGATTCCCCTGCCCGATGGAAGCTTTGCGAGCGGAGTGGTGGCGAGAATGGCCCCGCGAGGACGAATACTTCTGGGCTACTTTTTCGGGCCGAAAATGTTTTCGGCGGATATAGCCGCGAGCGATCTTCTGCCGAGTGAAGCTGTTCTCGTCGGGCGATTTGGCGATCTACATCTCATAGACGGCAAGTGGGAGATCTTTGGAGAGATGGGCGGCTGGAACCGGGCCGATTGGCCTATCCCAGAATTCATCCATCACGACGCGCTACACATCTTGCCAGACACGATCGTCCGATATTCAGACGACGATATCGTCCTGGGAACCAGAGAACGGAGACCTGTGATCCCAACAGGCCTCGCTGAAGATGGACTGATGGGTGCGGAGTTTGTCGAAATCAGTTTGAGCGAGCTACTGGCGGACAGACCGTAAATGCGGGTAGTTGGCTTGCGCACCTGCCAATTTTCTAACCTCGACCGATCCACCCCACAGCCGGCAATATCTTGCCGGGATTCATGATGTTTTGCGGGTCGAGCGCCTGCTTGATGGAACGCATGATATCGACACCGTGGCCGAGTTCGCTGCGCAGGAAGCCGATCTTGCCCTGGCCGATGCCGTGCTCGCCGGTGCAGGTGCCGTCCATGGCGATCGCCCGCAGGTTGAGCCGCGCGACGAATTTCTCCGACAGCGCGACGTCATTGGGGTCGTTCACATCCATCAGCACCAGCACGTGGAAATTGCCGTCGCCGGCATGGCCGACGATCGGCGCGATCAAGCCCATTTCGGCGATGTCGGCCTCGGTCTCGGTGACGCATTCGGCAAAGCGCGAGATCGGCACGCAGACATCGGTCGACAGGCCCTTGGCGCCAGGCCGCAGTGTCAGCGAGGCCCAGTAGGCGTCATGCCGGGCCTTCCACAGTTTGGTGCGTTCCTCGGCGACGCTGGTCCACAGGAACGGCCCGCCGCCATTTTCCTCGGCGATCATGCCGAAGGTTTCGGCCTGTTCGGCCACGCCGGCATCGCTGCCGTGGAACTCGACGAACAGGCACGGGCTCTCGGGATAATCGAGCTTGGAATAATTCTTCATCGCCCGCATCTGCAGCGCGTTGACCAGCTCGATGCGCGCCACCGGGATGCCCATCTGGATCGTGGCGATGACGGCGTTGCAGGCCGCCTCGACACTCGGAAACGGACAGACGCCGCCGGAGATCGCCTGCGGAATGCCTTGCAGCTTCAATGTCAGCGAGGTGATGATGCCGAGCGTACCTTCCGAGCCGACCAGCAGCCGCGTCAGATCGTAGCCGGCCGAGCTCTTTTTCGCCCGCTTGCCGGTCGTCACCGTCTCGCCATCGGCCATGACGGCCGTCAGCGACAGCACGTTCTCGCGCATCGTGCCGTAGCGCACCGCATTGGTGCCGGACGCCCGCGTCGCCGCCATGCCGCCGAGCGAAGCATTGGCGCCGGGATCGATCGGAAAGAACAGGCCGGTGTCGCGCAGATGCCGGTTCAGATCCTCGCGCGTCACACCGGGCTCGACCGTGCAATCGAGATCCTGCGGATTGACGGAAAGAATGCGGTTCATGCGCGAGGTGTCGACTGAGATGCCACCGCCGGGCGCATTGGTGTGGCCTTCCAAAGAAGAGCCGACGCCGAAGGCGATTACCGGCACGCGGTGCGCGGCGCAGGCGCGGACGATCTCCTGCACTTCTGCCGTCGTCTCCGGGAAAGCCACGCCATCGGGCGCCTGTGTCGGAATGTAGGTGGTCGTATGCGCATGCTGGGAGCGGATAGCCTGGCCGGTCTGAAAGCGCTCGCCCAGCTGTTGCTTGAGGATGCCAAGCACCGCGGCGATGCCTTCCTCGTTGCGTTCGACCGGATTGAGGTCGCTCAGAGCCATAAATTCCTCCGCGAATGGACCAGCGTCCATGCTTGTTATGCGATTATGGATGCGTAGTCTCAGCGGCCACGCCGTGTCCAGCACCAGAACAAGGAAGTTTCAATGTCCATCCCCGCCCCGTTCGTCTCCAAGCCCATGGACATCGAGAAGGACTGGATCGACTACAACGGCCATCTCAACATGGCCTATTACAACGTGCTGTTCGACCGCTGCTCGGACGAAGCCTTCGAGGCGATGGGCATGGGGCTGGACTACGTGAAGGGGCGCCGCCTCACCATCTACACCGCCGAAGTCCATGTCTGCTACGTCCAGGAACTGCATCTGGACCACAAGGTCCAGGTGTCCTTCCAGCTCATCGACCATGACGAGAAGCGGCTGCGGGCCTACCAGGAAATCCGCCATGTCGACGGCTGGCTCGCCGCCACCTCCGAGACACTGTCGCTGCATGTCGACATGTCGGGGCCGAAGGTCGCGCCCTTCCCCGCCGATGTGATGGCCAAGGTCGAAGCCATGCGCGCCGCCCATTCGGTGCTGCCGATGCCCGAGCGTGCAGGCCGTTCGATCGGCATCAAACGCAAATAGGGCGAGGGCGACACCTGTCCGAACAGAGTGACGGGACATCAAAGCCACACCGGCGAGCCAAATCACCGAACCCTCAAATCGGCTGGCACCCCGTGCTTGAAGCCACCCGGCACCCGCATTAACCTTACCGAGGTTTTAACGGGAACAAGCCAATTGAGCCGTTGAACGACTCAGCAGAGCGGTCGAAAACGTCCGCACTGGGTTGTTTTACGGACGGCGGGGCGAAGCCGGTTCGAGGGACGTGCATGAAAACCGACATCAAGGTCGAGGTGGACAGGCTGGCCGCCGATCCGCGCATCACCGACTATGATTTCTGGCGTTCGCTCAAGAACGTCGACAACGAGATATTCCACATCGCCAACAACAACGAGCCGATCCCGTTCGACATGATCCGCTGGCGCAGCATTTTGAAGCGCGCCCGCCTGAAGCGCGGTCACGCATAGCCTGGCGAAACGGCTCGCGAAAACATCAAATCACGCAGTTCACGGCGACCGCTTCACCGCCGCCAGCGGCGAGCGCGCCACCACCGGTGACGACTGGATGATGGCCGTGTTCGTCATCGCATAGGGAATGATCCGGTCGATCACCCGTTCGAGTTCGGCCACCGAGCCGACATGCGCGAGCGCGATGAAGCAATCCTCGCCGGTCACGCGGTCGCATTGCGCGATCTCCGGCGTTTCGCGGATGATCTCGGCCACCACGGACAATTGCCCCGGCACCGGCCGGATACGCAGCCATGCCGACAGCTTCAGGCCCAGCGCGGCGGGGTTGATCTTGACGCAATAGGCCTCGATCACGCCGTTTTCCTGCAGCCGCTTGATGCGCTCGGCGACACTCGGCGCCGACAGGCCGACCGAACGCGCCAGCTCCGCCGTACTGGCGCGCGCATCCTTTTCCAGCAGGCGCAGGATCTTCATGTCGGCCGCGTCGAGATCGATATTTTCAGTTCGAAGGCGTTTCACGGATAAGTCCTTGCCTTTCGAAATAATATTGCGAGAGTAGTCGGCCATTCGCCATATAAAGTGGAAGAACTGCCTGCGATACTGATCCGATGGACGATCAGACGCAAGCCCCCGTTTCCCGCCCTGCTCCCGCCTTCGACGGCCTGGCGACAAGGCTGCCGCCGCATGTCTGGTTCGGCGTCAGCGCCGTCTTCCACTATCTCGGCCCGGCCTTCGCCGTGCTGCTTTTCTCGCATGTCGGCGTGCTCGGCATGGCTTGGCTGCGCATCGCCACCGCGGCGCTGATCTTCGCGCCGCTGACGCGCCCCTGGCGAAGCTTCGCCCGCGCCGATCCGCCGACACGCCTGCTGTTGCTGGCCTTCGGCGCTTGCCTGGCGGTGATGAACTGCTCGTTCTACCTGGCCCTCGCCCGCTTGCCGATCTCGCTGGTTGCGGCAATCGAATTCGTCGGCACCATCGGCGTCGCGCTGATCGGCCTCAGGAGCGCCCGCAACCTGGTTGCCCTTGCGGTGGCCGTCACCGGCACCTTGCTGTTGATCGACGTCAAATGGTACAGCGATCCCGTCGGCCTGTTCTGGGCTTTCCTCAACGGCGCGCTCTTCGTTGGCTACATCGTGCTCGGCCACCGTGTCGCCCGTTCCGGCGCCGTCGACGGCATTGCGGGCCTCGGTGCCGCCATGGCGGTGGCCTTCATCGTCGTGCTGCCGATCGGCTTCAGCGACGCGCTGCCGGCTTTCTTCTCGCCGCCACTGCTCATTGCTGCAATAGGCGTCGGCATCTGCTCCTCGGTCATTCCTTACATCTGCGACCAGCTTGCCATGTCGCGATTGCCGCGCTCGAGTTTCGCGCTGATGCTGTCGCTGCTGCCGGTCACCGCGACGCTGATCGGCGTCATCGTGCTGCGCCAGATTCCAAGCCTCGGCGATTGCCTGGGGATCGCACTAGTCGTCGCCGGCGTTGCCTTCCACAAGCCTCCATCCAGCGACTAGACACCGGGAAAACCGTTTATCGTCAATTGCTTGCACAAGTGCCGAGTCGGTTCCCGATCTCATCTGACTGCGACAAGACGTCTGGAATTGAACCAAATCCGCCTTCGAGCCGTTGACCCCCACGAAAACGGCTTGGAGTGACACAATGGACTGGAAACGGACCAGGGAGCCTGCCGACGCTTGGCACATGACGGACGACCTTCATGTCGAGCATGGCAAGGGCGACCCGTTCGCGGCGGCCATCCGCGCCACCCGCATGTCGATGATCATCACCGATCCCCGGCGGCCCGACAACCCGATCGTCTTTGCCAATGACGCGTTCTTGCGGCTGACCGGCTATGAACGCCACGAGGTGCTGGGCAAGAACTGCCGCTTCCTGCAGGGGCCGAAGACCGACAAGGAAGCTGTCGGACAGATCCGCACCGCAATCGAGGACAAAGCCGATGTCAGCGTCGACATACTGAACTATCGCAAGGACGGTTCAACCTTTTGGAACGCGCTCTACATCAGCCCTGTCTCTAACGACAAAGGCGAGGTGCAGTTCTTTTTCGCCTCGCAACTCGATGTCTCGGACCGCAAGCGCTCGGAGCATCGCATCACCGCCGACAAGGACCGCTTCGAGAAAGCGGTGAAGGAACGCACCGCGGAACTGGAAGCAGCACTGGAGGCGCAGACCACCTTGCTGCACGAGGTCGATCATCGGGTGAAAAACAATCTGCAGATGATCTCTTCCCTGATTATCATGCAGCGCCGCACCATAAAGGATGAGGCGACCAGGCATTCGCTGACCACAATGCTGGAGCGCATCGAAGCACTCAGCACCGTGCATCGCCGGCTCTACCAGTCGAAGGATGTCAGCCGGTTCGACGTCTCGGATTTCGCCAAGGACCTGGTGACGGATCTGCTGACGGCCTCGGGGCGCTCAGGGATCAAGCCGAAACTCGAGCTCGACCCAATCGTGATTTCAGCCGAGAAGGCGACGCCTGTCGCCCTGATGGTCAATGAACTCGTCACCAATGCCTTGAAGCACGCTTTCAAGGAGGGATCGGACGGGACCACGGCGGGGCGCATCGGCATCAAGATGAGCCAGCCCGACGGCCACTTCAACATCGAGGTGTCCGACGACGGCGTCGGCATGGCCGAGGCCAATGGCGACGCCTCGTTCGGCATGCGCCTGATCAAATCGCTCGCCCGCCAATTGCACGCCGACATCGAATGGCGTGACGCCGGCCCCGGCACCAAGGTCGTGATCTCGATGCCAAACGAACCGCAGCAAAAAGGACTCTCTCATGACTGAACCGCTCAAGGTCCTGATCGTCGAGGATGAAGCGCTGTTGGCGATGGAACTGGAAAGCCTCGTCGAGGAGGCTGGCCATAGCGTCGTCGGCTGGGCGACGTCTTCGGCGGAAGCAAGAAGCATGGTCGAGTCCACGGATGCCGACATCGCCTTTGTCGACATTCACCTCACCGACGGCCCGACCGGCGTCGACGTGGCCCACTATATCGGCGAGAAGAAACGTTCGATGGTGGTGTTCATGACCGCCAATCCGAAACGCATCCCCGATCATTTCGCCGGTGCGATCGGCGTCATCGCCAAGCCCTATACGATGAACGGTCTGACGTCGGCATTGCGGTACTTGCAGGAAGGCGTGCGCCGCCCGCCGCCGGTCTCCACGCGGCCGGCCGGCTTCACCCTGTCGCCGGCCTTCGAAGCGGTCTGGGCGCCCGCCGCCTAAGCCAGTTTCTCCTTCAGGAAGGCGATCGTCCTACCCCAGGCTAGGTCGGCCGCCTTCTTGTCGTAGCGCGCCGCCGACGTATCATTGTTGAAGGCATGGTTGGCGCCTTCATAGACATAGACCGTGTATTCGACATGCGCGGCATCGAGCGCCTTCTTGAAGGCATCGATGCCGGCATTGGTGCGATCGTCCAGGCCGGCATAGTGCAGCAGCAACGCGGCCTTGATCTTCGACGCGTCGGCGGCATTCGGCTGCATGCCGTAATAGGCGACGCTGGCGGCGAGGTCGGGCGCGTTGACGGCCAGCATGTTGGCCGTGCCGCCGCCCCAGCAGAAGCCGATGGCGCCGACCTTGCCGTTGCCATCCTTGTCGGCCTTGAGGAAGGCGACTGTCGCCACGGCGTTGGCGACGGTCTGCGCCGGATCGAGTTTGGTGAACATGTCGCGCGCCTTGTCCTCGTCATCAGGCGTGCCGCCAAGCGGCGACAGGAAATCCGGCGCCAGCGCCACGAACCCCTCCAGCGCCACGCGCCGGGCGACGTCGCGTATATGCGGGTTGAGCCCCCGGTTTTCGTGGATGACGATGACGGTGCCGAGCTTACCCGTCTGGTTCGCCGGCTTGACCAGATAGCCCTTCATCTCGCCGCCGCTGCCGGGATAGGTGATGTCCTCGCCTTTCACGCGGGCATCGTTTTCGGCGACGATCGCCGCCTGGGCGGAATTCGCCGCCAGCATCGGCGCGATCGCCGCCGCCGCGGCACCCGATCCGGCAAGCCTGGTCAGCTGTTCCATGAAGCGGCGGCGATCGAGCGTCAGATGCGTGTATTCGTCATAGGCATCGATCATCGCCTGGGTGATGTCAGGTTTGTCAGCGATGGTGGATCTGGTCACGGGGGCGCTCCTCGACTTTGATGTCCTTGCGTTCGCAAGATAGGGGCGAGCCTCACATCGTCCAGTCACGGCTCGGTGACGCTTCCGTTCCCTGGCAAGCTGCGGCAACCATCATCACAATTTTGTCATCGGCGACGAATCTTGATGGCACTGCCACAATGGTGGGGGAAACTGACTATCCGGCCGCCCCATGGCGCGGTCACGGCCCCGAAGGGTCCGATCTGAAAGGAAATGCCGATGACCGTGCCTTCGCCGATCCTGGCAACCGCCTTCATGCTTGCCACAGCCGCCATTCTGGCGATGCGCGCAACCATTGTGGCGGCGAACCGCAAGTCCATGGTCAAGGTCCGCAGCCGCCAGCGCCATCCGGCAAACACGAAAACCCAGGGTTGAGGTGAAGTCATGGACGTACAGGATATCGTGAACACCGTCTCGCAGAAGGCCGGCCTTGACCAGGCAACGACCGAAAAAGTCGTCGGCACCATTTTCTCGGTGCTCGAGCACGAGGCCGAAGGCACCAGCGCCTCATCCTTCTTCGCCAAGATTCCAGGCGCCGATGCATTGGCGCAGAAATATGACGTCATGGCCGCCGCTCCGGCCGGCGCCGGTGGCGGCTTCCTGTCCTCGCTGCAAGGCGCGCTTGGCGGCGTTCTCGGCGAAAAGGCAGGCGCGCTGGTCAACGGCCTCGCCGCGCTGAAGGCATCCGGGCTCGACATAGCGCAGATCCAGAAGGCCGGCGCCACGCTGGTCCAGCAGGCCGAAGCCGCGGCCGGCCCCGATCTGACCAACCAGGTGCTCGGCTCGGTGCCTGGCCTCAAGAGCCATCTCGGGCTCGGCTAGCGCCAAGACCGCTTTTGGTTAGCGCGACACAGCTATTTCGGCAGCGCGTACGCCATCACATAATCCCCCGGCTTGGTGCCGACCGAGCCGTGGCCGCCGGCAACGATGACCACGAACTGGCGCCCGTCGGCGACCGTGTAGGTCATTGGCGTCGATTGCCCGCCTGCCGGCAATCGGGCCCGCCAGAGCTGCTTGCCTGACGTCAGGTCATAGGCGCGCAGATAGTCGTCGACCGCCGCGCCCAGGAAGGCGACGCCGCCGGCGGTGATCATCGGCCCGCCAATGCCGGGCACGCCGACCTTCAGCGGCAACGGCAGCGGCGTCATGTCGTAGACGGTGCCGTTGCGGTGCTTGTAGTTGATCGTGCCCGTCCTGAGGTCGACCCCTGCGACATAGCCCCACGGCGGCGCCTGGCAAGGGATGCCCAGCGGCGACAGGAACGGCCCCATCACCACCGCATAGGGCGCGCCCTCATTGCGGTTCAGCCCCTGTTCGCTGCCCTTGGTGCTGTCACCCGGCGGCGGCACGTCGGCGCGGGCAATGAGTCTCGACGTAAACGCCAGGTAGGTCGGCATGCCGAACATCACCTGCCGCACCGGATCGACCGCCACCCCGCCCCAGTTGAAGACGCCGAAATTGCCGGGATAGACCAGCGATCCCTGCAGCGAGGGCGGCGTGTAGCGGCCTTCATAGCGCAATTTGTGGAAGGCGATGCGGCAGGCCAGTTGGTCGAACATGGTGATGCCCCACATATCGGCATCGGTCAGCGGCTTCGGGTTGAAGGAGAGATCGGAGGAAGGCTGCGTCGGCGACGTGTGGTCCCCCTCGATGGCGCCGCCGGGCGCCGGCACTTCCTTGACCGCGATCACCGGTTCGCCGGTGCGCCGGTCGAGCACATAGAGGTCGCCCTGCTTGGTCGGCCCGACCAGCGCCGGCACGACGGAACCGTCGGCCTTGGTGATGTCGATCAGGCTCGGCTGCGCCGGAACGTCCATGTCCCAGAGATCGTGGTGCACAGTCTGCCGCACCCATTTCAACTGCCCGGTGTTGAGGTCGAGCGCGGTGATCGAGGAGGAGAATTTCTCGACATTGGCGCTGCGTCCGGCGCCAAGCTGGTCCGGCGTCTGGTTGCCGAGCGGCACGTAGAGCAGGCCGAGCTTTTCGTCGGCGCTCGGCGTCGACCACATGTTGGGCGAGTTGGCGGTGTAGGTCTGGCCGGCCGGCAGCGGCGTCGTCTGGTCCGGATTGCCGGAATCCCAGTTCCAGATCAGTTTGCCGGTGCCCGCATCATAGGCGCGGATGACGCCGGACGGCTCCTGCGTCGAATAATTGTCGTTGACCGCGCCGCCGACGATGATCTTGCCGCCTGATATCAGCGGCGCCGAGGTCGAGTAGTAATAGCCCGACTTCGGGTATGGCATGCCGGTCAGCAGGTTGAGCGTGCCGCCCTCGGCGAAGGCAGGACAGACCTGCCCGCTGGCGGCATCGAGCGCGATCAGCCGCGCATCCGAGGTCGGCAGGTAGACGCGGGCAGCACAAGGCTGGCCGGCGGCGCCGGTGGCATCGGCATAGTAGGACACGCCGCGGCAGGTCTGGTGCTGGCGGTCCTTGTCGAGCTTGATCTTGGGATCGTAGCGCCATTTTTCCTTGCCGGTCGCGGCGTCCACCGCGATGGCGAAATTGTGCGGCGTGCAGATGTAGAGCGTGTCGCCGATCTTGAGTGGCGTCACCTGATAGGTGGTCTCGCCGATGTCGTCGGGCCCCTTCACGTCGCCGGTGCGGTAGGTCCAGGCCGGCTGCAGATTGGCGACATTGTCCGGCGTGATCTGGTCGAGCGGCGAATAGCGCTGGCCGAACTGCGTGCGCCCATAGAAGTGCCATTCGCCCGCCGGCACTTCATTGCCAAGATTGGCGTTGGGAATCACCTTGTCGGTATCGAGCGCACCGGCAATATCTTTGGGGTCCGTCGTCATCGAATAGCCGGCCACAGCCAGCGATGCCAGCACGGCCAGGATCAGCGGCGCGCGCCCGTCAGGCCCGGCAAGGCCTCGCCTTGCCCAAGGCGTCAGCAGCCACAGCGCCACCAGCACGATGATGCCGCCGCGCGGGCCGAGTTCCCACCAGTCGAAGCCGATTTCCCAGACCGCCCAGGCCAGCGTGCCGATCACGATCGCCGCATAGAGCCAAAGTGCCGTGGACCGGCGCCGGTAGAGCAGCCAGGCGGCAATCAGGAAGGCGAGACCGACGACGATGTAGTACCAACTGCCCCCTAGCGAAGCCAGCCAGATGCCACCGCCACCAAGCG
The DNA here is from genome assembly GCF_016756575.1 of Mesorhizobium sp. 131-3-5. NCBI lineage: Bacteria > Pseudomonadati > Pseudomonadota > Alphaproteobacteria > Hyphomicrobiales > Phyllobacteriaceae > Mesorhizobium > Mesorhizobium sp. 131-3-5. The sequence continues at coordinate 3,559,579 of NZ_AP023254.1, read as the reverse complement.
CCAGACCGAGGAGAAAGAGAACGAGAGAGGTGATGGTGACAGCCAAGATGATACTCCTTCGACTGTTGCGCGCTCGCGCGGCCACGGGCAACCCGGTGCACCGCTCCTACCCTGCGCACAGCTTTCTCCCGCCTGCCCCGCCTGTCAAGCTGCCCACACGCCAAGGTGGCAATCCATCTTGCCTACGTCAGGGTTTTCCCGCAGTCTCCATGGATCATCTTTCCCGTGGAGCAAGCAACATGCCGTCACTCGTTTCGCCACTGACGCGCATGGCGCTTGTGCTCTACTGCCTCGTCCCGCTCTTCGCTGGCACTGCGGCCGCGCAGGCGCAGACAATCAGCGAGATCAACAAGGCGAACGGCTTTCATGAGATGCTGATGGGCATTGGCCCGGGTTTCACCGCGGCCGTGAAATCGGCGCCGGGAACGCCGCCACGAAAGGTCCAGGACGCCCTTGCCGCCGCTATGGAAGGTGCCTTTGACCCCGAGAAGATGGAAGCGGCCATCGAAGCCCGGATGGCGGACAAGCTCAGCGCCAGGGACTTGTCCGAACTGGCCTCGTTTTATGCGTCACCCCTGGGCAAACAGGTCACCGCGCTCGAGATCCAGGCTTCGTCGCCGCAAGCAAGGGAGGCCAAGAAGATCGAGGGCGCCAAAATCCTCGGCGAGCTTCCGTCCAGGGATCCGGCCAGGTTCGCATTGTACAGGAAGATGATGGACGATATCAGCGCCGTCGACACCGGCGAAGCCGTCGGCTTGAACATGGGCTATGCGATGCTTTCCGAAATGCTGGGCGCGGCCGGAAAGCCCCTGCCCGACGACCAGGTCATGGCCCTGCTGCGCAAGCAAACCGATGGGCTTCGCCGTGACATCGACAACGATGCCATGGAAGCCGCAGCCTATATCTATCGGGATATGTCCATGGCCGATCTGAAGCTCTATGAGGCCTTCCTGGCCTCACCCGCCGGCAGCCGCTATTACGACCAGATGCAGGTCGCGCTGGGCGCGGTGATGACGGACGAGGCACGCTCCTTCGGCCATCGATTTTTCGTCGCCCTCGGTTACCGCAAGGCGTGAACCGCGATATCCGGCATTTTACCCGGAACAAAACGTAGACAGTTCTGGTCTTTCCCTGCCGAATCACTACATTCGGGGGGAAGATGTCCGGCTTTTCCGAAGACATGCCCTTTTTCGACGAACCCAATGCGCGGCCGACGGCCCCGTCGGGCATTGCCGCGCGCGCCATGGCTGCCCGCGGCGGCCAGAACAGCGCGCCTGATTATCTCAAGGGGCTGAATCCGGAACAAAGGCTGGCGGTGGAGACCACCGAAGGCCCGGTTCTGGTGCTGGCCGGCGCCGGCACCGGCAAGACGCGTGTGCTCACCACCCGCATCGCCCACATCCTTGCCACCGGCAAGGCCTTCCCCTCGCAGATCCTCGCCGTGACCTTCACCAACAAGGCCGCGCGCGAGATGAAGCAGCGCATCGGCATCCTGATCGGCGAAGGCAATGTCGAGGGCATGCCCTGGCTCGGCACCTTCCATTCGATCGGCGTGAAGCTGTTGCGCCGTCATGCCGAGCTTGCCGGCTTGCGTTCCGACTTCACCATCCTCGACACCGACGACGTCGTGCGGCTGATCAAGCAGCTGATCCAGGCCGAGGGCCTCGACGACAAGCGCTGGCCGGCCAAGCAGTTCGCCCAGATGATCGATGGCTGGAAGAACAAGGGGCAAGGTCCGGCCGATATCGCAGAGGGCGACGCGCGCAGCTTCGCCAACGGCAAGGGCCGCGAACTCTACAAGGCCTATCAGGAGCGGTTGCAGACGCTGAACGCCTGCGACTTCGGCGACCTGCTCTGCCACCCCATCCGCATCTTCCGCGCCAATCCGGACGTGCTGAAGGACTATCACTGGCGCTTCAAATACATCCTCGTCGACGAGTACCAGGACACCAACACCGCCCAGTACATGTGGCTGCGCCTACTGGCGCAGCGGCCGGACGCCGGGCGTGCGGCAACGTCGACGGATTTGCGATCGTCCGAAGGCCGCAAGCCCGACCGGGCGTCGGCCGGCCAGGTCGCCCCCGCGGAGGCCAGCGAGCGAAGCTCGCGTGCGGCCGTGAGCGAAAACAAAGTCAATATCTGCTGCGTCGGCGACGACGACCAGTCCATCTATGGCTGGCGCGGCGCCGAGGTCGACAACATCCTGCGCTTCGACAAGGATTTCCCGGGCGCCACCATCATCAGGCTGGAGCGCAACTACCGCTCGACCGCGCACATCCTTGGCGCTGCCTCCCACCTCATCGCCCACAATGAGGGCCGCTTCGGCAAGACGCTTTTCACCGACCGCAACGACCCCGAGGACGGCAAGGTCAATGTCCACGCCGCATGGGATTCCGAGGAGGAGGCCCGCGCCATCGGCGAGACCATCGAGGCCTATCAGCGGCAGAAGCACAATCTCAACGACATGGCGATCCTGGTGCGCGCGTCCTTCCAGATGCGCGCCTTCGAGGACCGCTTCATCACGCTCGGCCTCAACTACCGCGTCATCGGCGGCCCGCGCTTCTACGAGCGCATGGAAATCCGCGACGCGCTGGCCTTCTTCCGCGTCGTTGCCAACAGCGGCGACGACCTCGCCTTCGAGCGCATCGTCAACGTGCCGAAGCGCGGCCTCGGCGAAGCCACCATCCGCCAGATCCACGATACGGCGCGCGCGCTGCGCATCCCGATGCTGGAGGCCGCCGGCAATCTCGCGGAAAGCGACGAGCTGAAGCCGAAACCACGCGCCGCGTTGCGTGAAGTGGCCGCCAATTTCGAGCGCTGGCAGAAGGCGCTGGAAACCAAGCCGCACACCGAGCTCGCCGAGACCATTCTCGAGGAGAGCGGCTACACCGACATGTGGAAGAACGACCGCTCGGCCGAAGCGCCGGGCCGGCTGGAGAACCTCAAGGAACTGATCCGCTCGATGGAGGAGTACGAGTCGCTGCGCTCCTTCCTCGAGCATGTCGCGCTGGTCATGGATGCCGAGCAGAATGCCGGGCAGGACGCCGTCTCGATCATGACGCTGCATTCTGCCAAAGGCCTCGAATTCGAGACGGTCTTCCTACCCGGCTGGGAGGAAGGCCTATTCCCGCACCAGCGCGCGCTCGATGAGGGCGGCCGCTCCGGGCTGGAGGAAGAGCGCCGGCTGGCCTATGTCGGCCTCACCCGGGCCAAGAAGAACCTGCATATCTGGTTCGTCTCCAACCGCCTGATCCATGGGCTCTGGCAATCGACGATCCCGTCGCGCTTCCTCGAGGAACTGCCTGAATCCCATGTCGAGATCGCCGAAAGCGGCAATTCCTATGGCGGCTACGGCAACCCCTATGGCGGCGGCTCTTTCGCCTCCGGCCGTGGTGGCCGCCAGAATCCGTACGGCGCCTCGCGTTTCGACAGTGTCGGCGCCAACACCGAAAAATCCGGCGCCTTCTCCAACACCTATTCGACGCCCGGCTGGCAGCGCGCGCAGGCCAACCGCACCGAAGCCACCGACCGCAACTGGGGCACGCGCTCCGGCCACCAGGTCGAGCGCATCGGCTATGGCGAGACCGACTCGGGCTACGGCGCCGGCCGCACCAGCGTAAAGGGCCGCACCATCGACGGCGAACTGGTCGCCAAATCCGTCGCCGACAAGCCGTCGCCCTTCAGCGTCGGCGACCGCGTCTTCCACCAGAAATTCGGCAACGGCAACATCTCGGCCATCGAAGGCAACAAGCTGACCATCGACTTCGACAAGGCCGGCCAGAAACGCGTGTTGGACGGGTTTGTCGCGGCGGTGTGAGCTGCCCTCCCGAGCAGCTCTCGGCGCCGTTCCAAAAACGGTTTCCTCACCGATACCGTGCCTGGTTCCACTTGTGCCCGAGCAGCGACAGGATGATGATCAGCCCGTTGAAGAACTGCACGTAGAAGCCGCTCAATCCCGCCGCCACGACGCCGGTCTGGATGAACGACACGGTGACCGCGCCGATGGCGCCGCCGACGACCGTGCCAATGCCGCCCCAGGTCGGGGTGCCGCCGACGAACACCGAGGCCAGTACCGGCAGGAGATAGCCGTCGCCGGCGGTCGGCCACCAGGTGAAGTTGATCATCACCGAGAACGTGCCGGCGATCGCGGCGCCGATGCCGACGAAGACGAACACTTTCACCCGCACGCGCTTGACGTCGATGCCCATCTGCTGGGCGCTGTCGGGATTGTCGCCGACCACCCTCACCTGTGCGCCGAAGCGATGCCTGTTGTAGAGCATCGCCGACAGCACGACGAAGGCGATCGCCCAGAAGATCTGCACCGGAACGCCCAGGATCTGGCTGGAGAAGATCCTGTAGGCCCAGCTGCCGCTGAGGCTGGTCAGCGACATCGATTTGCCCTCGTTGATGATCTGGATCAGGCCGCGCAGCAGGAAATTCATGCCGAGCGTGGCGATTAGCGACGACAGCCCGCCATAGACGACCAGCGAGCCGACGAGGAAGCCGAGCAGCATGCCGGTGACGAGTGCCGCCGCAATGCCGAGGAACGGATCGTAGCCGGCCTGCACCACCAGGGCGAAGACCCAGGAGGCAAAGCCCATCGTCGCCGGAAACGACAGGTCGATCTCGCCGCAGGTGACGACGAAAACCAGCGGCACCACCACGAACAGCGCCACGGGCAGCGTCGTCAGCACCGAGCTGTAGAGATACCAGGTGGTGAACACGGTCGGGTTGGCGACCATGAACACCGCCATCATGACGATGAACACGGCGAGCGTGCCGAGCGAGGCGCGGTTGTCGAGGACGAAGCCGCGCAGCCAGTGATCGGACGGATGTTTCCACTCTTGGCGGGCGGACCCGGCATGAGCGCGCAGAGGGCTTTCGAGATCGGGTTCCATGGTCTTGCTCATCGCGCTTGCTGCTCCGCTTCGCCGGCCTCGCGCAATCCGGGCAATCCGCCGGGATGTGCGACGTCCTCCATGAAATTGATCAACTCTTCCGCCGATTTGACCGCGCTGCGGTCGGCGGTCAGCGCCACCTTGCCGCGATCGAGCACCACGAAGCGGTCGGCGATGTCGAAGACATGGTGGATGTTGTGGCCGATGAACAGGATCGAGCGTCCGCTCGCCCGCACCTGGCGCACGAAGTGGAACACCTTGGCGGTCTCGGTCAGCGACAGCGCCGTCGTTGGCTCGTCGAGGATGATCAGCTCGGCCTGCTTGTAGATGGCTCGCGCGATCGCCACGCCCTGGCGTTCGCCGCCCGACAGCTGGCCGACGATCGAGTGCGGCGTGAACACTTTCGAGGTGAAGCCGATCTCGCGCATCAGCCGGCTCGCCTCCTCGATCTCCTTGTTGACTTTCAGCCAGCCCATGAAGCCGGTCAGTTCGCGGCCCATGAAGATGTTGCGCACGATGGTCTGCTGCACGGCCAGCGCCCGGTCCTGGAATACCGTCTCGATGCCGGCGTCGCGCGAGCGTGCCGCGCTCCAGCCGTTCGCCGGCTTGTCGCGCACGAGGATGTCGCCGCTGGTCGGCCTGACCACGCCGGACAGGATCTTGATCAGCGTCGACTTGCCGGCGCCATTGTCGCCGATGAGGCCGACCACCTCGCCACGGTCAACGCTGAGATTGACGCCGCCCAGCGCATAGACCTGACCGTAGGATTTCGTGATATCGCGCAGTTCGATGATGCGTTCGGCCATCGGATCCTCGCTTTCATTGTAACATGCCGGCCCTTTGCCGGCGGTCCTGCCGGCCGGGTCCAACCCGACCGGCAGCCTTGGGAGGTCAGCGCAACGCCTGCTTGGCGAGCTCTGAGACGATCTCATAGTTCTGCGGCGTGACGAAGCCGGCACCGGTGTCGACATTCATCGGCGCCAGACCCAGCACCACTTGCTGGCAGAGGCTGAGGATCGGCAGATAGCCCTGCATGAATGGCTGCTGGTCGGCTGTCAGCTGCACCCAGCCACCCTTGAAGCCCTCGACGATCTGCGGGCTGGTGTCGAAGCCGAAATTGAAGATGTCGCCGGGCTTCCGACCCGCGGCCTGCATGTAGGTCGGCACATTGCCGAGCATCTGGCCGCCGGGATAGCCGACCGCCTTGACGCCCGGATTGTTGAGCAACGCCGCGGTGATCACCGGGATGGCGAGGTTCGGATCGGCGGCCCACTCGGTTGCGGAATTGATTTGCACGACATCGACGCCGGCCTCTTTCAGGGCGGCGACCGTCCCACGCTCGCGTGCGCCCCGGCTCTCATTGTCGAATGGCCCGATCATGATCGCCTTGTCACCGGATTTCAGCCCGGCCAGCTTGAACGCCTCGGCGCCGAGCGCGCGGCCCTGCTGCTCCTGCTGCGCGCCGACATAGCCGCCGCCGAACGCCGCCGTCACCTTCGGCACCGGCACGTTCTGGTACATCATCTTGATGCCGTCCTTATGCGCCTGCTCCGCCAGCGGCATGATCGCGTCTTCGCCTGGATGGCCCATCATGGCGATGCCGTTGGGCTTGACCGCGACCGCCTCGCGCAATTGCTGCACCATCTTTTCGACGTCCCAGCCGGAGAAGATGTAGTCGACTTTCGGGCCGAGGTCGGCCGCCGCCTGCTTGGCGCCATTGTAGACGATGGTGCCGAAAGCGTCGCCCTCGGCGCCGCCTACGAAGAAGCGGATATGGACATCTTTGCACCACTGGGCGTCGAGCGCCCGTGCCGGCAAGGTCGAGATTGCGGCGCAAAGCGCCGTGGCGGCGGCCACGACGGTCGTGCGCAGAAGTGTCGTTCTGATCGCGATGCTCATGCACTTGTCCTCCCATTGTTTCCCTCGTCAGCCGAGGGGCTCTTGACGATTGCTTCGCCACTTACGAACCGGCTCCTCCGCCGGCCAATCCTCTCACCAAATTTGTCCTCACGTCGGATTTTGCAGGTAGCTGGCGCCTCCCCGGCATTGCTTGAGATACTCCAGCGCCCGGACCTGGCCGCTGATCTCGAGAGCGTCTCGATAGACCGGGTCGTGCCAACCCTCTATGTCGATGGCGCCCTTGTAGCCGGCCAGCCGCAATTCGCTGATCACCCGCGTCCAGTCGCTGTCGCCGAAGCCGGGCGTGCGCATCTGTACGAAAGGCAGACGGCCGAACACGCCGTGCTCGCGGATGACATCCCAGCGCACGGTGGCGTCCTTGCCATGGACATGGAAGATGCGCGGCGCCCATTTGCGGATCTGCGGGATCGGATCGATCAGATAGACGAGCTGGTGGCAGGGTTCCCATTCGAGCCCGAGAGCCTCGTCCGGCACTTCGTTGAACATTAGCTCCCAGGCGTCCGGATTGTGGGCGATGTTCCAGTCGCCGGCCGCCCAATTGCCGTCCATGGCGCAATTCTCGAAGGCGATGCGCACGCCCTTGTCGGCGGCGCGCCTGGCCAGCGGCCCCCACACTTCGCGAAAGCGCGGCAGGCTGTCGGTCAGCTTCTTGCCGCGCAGGCGCCCGGTGAAGCCACTGACCATGGAAGTGCCGAACAGATGCGCATTGTCGATGACCGTTTCCCAGGCCGCGAGCACGCCGCGATCGACCTCGCCGCTCTCCAGTGGATTGCCAAAGACGCCGATGGACGAGACCGTGACATCGGCATCGCCGATCGCGTCGCGGATTTCGCCGGCAAGGCGTGGAAGATCCTTGCCGCCCAGCGTCTGCCAGAAGAAGGGCTGGATGCTCTCGAAGCCGAGCGGCAGGATCTGCTTGATATACGCCGGCGGGTCGTCGAGGTTAGCCCGCACCATGGTGCCGATCCTGATGTCGAGAAGCGGGTTTGGCATCATCGTGTTCCTATGAAATCGCCACGCGGCGTCCGGTTTCGGCGCTCTCGATCGCGCCGAAAACCATGGCCAGGCTTTTGATGTTGTCGGTGCCGCGCGTCTCCGGCTCGGTCCCGGTCTCGATGGCGTGGATGAAATCCCCTATGATGCCGAGATGACCGCCGACGCGGTCGGCTGGATCGAGCGGCGGCACGTCGATCGGCTGGGTCTTGGCGAACAGCCCATCGCGGCCCGTCGCCACCACCTCCGCCTTCAAGAGGTCATGGCCGTCCCAGATGAGGCTGCCGCGCTCGGCGACGATGCGCCAGCTGCCTTCCCAGCTGGTGCGGAAGCCGTCGGCGCACCAGGAACCGGCATAGGTGAAGACCTTGCCGCCGCCGAGATCGAAGACCGCGCTTGCCGACGAGCCCTGCCGGTACCAGGAATTGGCCGGCTCCCATTCCTGGCAATAGACACCAGCCGGCTCGCCGCCGGCCATGTAGCGGGCGGCGTCGAAAGTGTGGATGGCCATGTCGAGCAGCAGCACATGCGCCATCTCCTCTCGAAAGCCGCCGAAATGCGGCGCGACGAAGAAATCGGCATGGATGCTGGTCGCCGCGCCAATGGCGCCGGAGTCCAGGAAGCGGCGGATGCGCCTGACATTGGCGACGTAGCGGCGATTCTGCACGACGGCATGGATGCGCCCGGCCTGGCGAGCCGCATCGACGATGGCGCGCGCGTTTTCAGGACTGTCGGCCAGCGGCTTTTCGGTCAAGAGATGGCAATTGTGGGCGAAGGCCGAAAGCGCGACCTCGCGCCGGGCAGCGGGAACGACGACATCGAACACCGCGTCGGGCCTGGTCTGGGAGAGCACCGCGTCAAGGCTGGTGCCGATGACGATGCCGGTGAGGTCGTATTCGTGCGCCCTCGCCTTCGCCCGCTCGGCGTCGAGGTCGACAAGGCCGACAATGGCAAGCCCATCGATCTGCCTCGCGGCATCGAGCCATTGCCTGCTCATCGCGCCGCAGCCGACGAGGACGACATTCATCATCCGGCGTTCCTCCTCCGCTCGGTCCCTCCAGACCGATCGTCACGGCATCCACGGCATCACCGTAAACGTTTTTCCGTAAACGTTTACGACAACACACCCGATAGCGTAGAATGTCAATTGGCCGCTCGCGAAAATCGTCTTTCGCCTTGGCCTCGGCACCGGCCAATGCTAGCGAAGCTCGGGGGAGAAAGTCTTTGGCGTCCAGCATCCACGACCTAGCGCGTCACCTGAACATTTCGATCGGCACCGTATCGCGGGCGCTGAACGGCCGCGCCGACGTCAATGCCGACACGCGCCAGCGCGTGCTCGACGCCGCCAAGAAGCTGAACTATTCACCCAACCAGTCCGGCCGCAGTCTCAGGCAAGGCGCGACCCATTCGATCGCCTTCATGCTGCAGCCGCATCCCGGCGACCAGCAATATGGCGAACCGTTCTTCATTCCCTTCCTGATCGGGGTCCAGGGCCGCCTTGCCGAAAGCGGGCTCGACCTGACCGTGGTGATGGGCGCGCCGGGCGACTATCAGCAGGAGCGCCTGCGCCGCGTCGTCGAGACCCGCCGCGCCGATGCCGTGCTGCTGGCCTGGACGCGGCGCCAGGACGAGCGCATCGATTATCTCACACAGGTCGGCTTCCCCTTCGCCACGCTCGGCCGCAGCCGCAGCGGCGGCAAGACCTATCCCTCGCTCGACCTCGATTTCGAGCAGGCAGGCAGCGACGCAGTCGACCGCCTGGTGGCGCGCGGCCACCGCCGCATTGCCGCCATCCGCCCTTCCCTCAATCTCAATTTCAGCCATCTGTTCCTCGACGGCTACCGCAAAGCCCTGAAGCGGCACGGCATCGAGGTCGACCCCGCGCTTATCGCCGACGGCTTCATCAACGAGGCCGGCGGCTACCAGGTGACGCCGCGCGTGATGTTGGCAAAGGACCGGCCGACAGCCATCATCTTCAACAACGACGCCATGGCCCTCGGCGGCTGCAAGGCGCTGGCCGAGATGGGCATCCGGCCGGGCCACGACATCGCGGTGACCGTCATCGTCGACACGCCGCTCTGCCGCTATTTTTCCCCGGCGCTGACCGCCTTCCGTCCGGCGCTGGAGCCGATGGGCCGGCGCCTGGCCGAAATGCTGCTGGCCTCGCTTCCCGCCTTCGCCGGCCCGGAAGGCCCGCGTATCATCCACGAAGTCTGGCCGCTGGAGCTGGTCGCGCGCGACAGCGATTGATGGCGCAGGCTATCAATCCACCTTCTTCTCGCCCCGCTCGCCGGCCTTGACGATGTCGCCCGTGGTGAACAGGATTTCCTTCAATTCCGCCCGCCAATCCTTCTTCTGGCGCAGCAGGAATTCAAGGTCCATCCCGAAATGCTTGAACTCCTCGCCTTGCGCGTTCTGCATGATGGCCCGCGCTTGCGGATCCTTCTCCACCGAGATGCGCTGTTCGTACCAGCCAATCGCTTCCGCCTCCTCGATCAGTGAGGTGATCATGCGGGCAAAGGTCCGCACCTTCTGCGACAGGTCTTCAGGCGGTTCGTGATACTGGTCGAAACCCATGTCGTCCTCCGTGGTTCATTCCCATGAATGCTCGGGAATGCCGCCGGTTCCGCATCACCGCTGCAATTCCGCCAATGCCCGCTCCAGCGGTGCCGGCGAAATCTGGATCGGGCCGGAGAACGGCACGTCCATGTCGAGGATCAAGTAGATCGCCCCGGCAATCAGCGCGGCCGAGACGACATAGGTTGCAAGCGTGATCACATTCTTCGGCGCCCTGAACCCGAAACTAGCGAAGATCAGCGCCAGCCACGCAACCAGCATGGCAATCAGCGGCCAGGGGATAGCGCCCTCCGACTGTTCGATCAGCACCCAGCGCATTTCCAGCACCTTCTGCAGGCGCTGACGCGCATCCTGCAACAGCGGGCCATGCGTCGCATCGGACAGCGTCAGCGCGTTCAGCCGCGTGCCGATCTCCGTCAAAAGATGTTCGGACAGCTGGTTGGCGACGAGAGTCGTTTCACTGTTTTGCGACGAGGTGGCCACCACCCGCTGCACATAAGCGACCAGCGGCTGGCGCACCGCATCGGCTTCCGGCCCGTACTGGCGCAATGTCCTGTCGAGCAGGATGAGCTCCGTCGCATAGGCGTGCACATTGTGATCAATCGATTCGAAGGTGTTCTTGGCCGAATTGATCATCAGGCCGAGCACCAGCGAGGTCATGACGCCGAACAGATTGGCGGCGAGCCGCACGACATTGTTCGTGTCGTCGTCGCGATGCCTGGCCGGCAGCCTCGGCCATATCGCCATGCTGGCCAGCGGCGCCGCCGCCAGGCACAGGAAAATCACCAAGGCGATCAGGGCTTCGCGCATGAAGCGCATTTCTGCACGGCGTGCACCGCTTGCCAATGACCCCGGCACCGGTCACGCCGCGAAAGTCGCGGCAAGGACCGGGTGTCTCGCGAAAGCTCGCTCCTCACGACACCGGTGGCGCGCCGCCCTCTTCGGTGCGCCGCGCGATGAATTCGTCGAGCACTCCGGCGGTGGCGGCAGCCGAAGCGGGCGGCTCGAAATCGGCAAGGATGCGTTTCCAGATGCCGGTGGCGCGCTCGCTGGCGGTCTTTGATCCGCTTTGCGTCCAGTTGCCGAAATTCGACCAGTCGGCCACCAGTGGCTCATAGAATGCGGTGCGGTAGCGCGCCATGGTGTGGCCGGCCGAGAAGAAATGCCCGCCCGGCTGCACTTCGGCGATGGCCTCGAAACCGATCGCGTCGTCGTCGCCAGGCGTTGCCGCGCAAAGCTCGGCAATCGACTGCACCGCCTCGATGTCGGTGATCAGCTTCTCGAAAGAGACACTCAGGCCACCCTCCAGCCAGCCCGCGGCGTGAATACAGACGGTGGCGCCGGCAAGCACCGAGCCCCAAAGGGCGAACTGCGACTCATGGGCTGCCTGCGCATCGGAAATGTTTGCGGCACTGCCGGCGCCCGAACGCCAGGGAAGGCCGATGAAGCGCGCCAATTGGCCGGCCCCCAGTGTCGCCTTGACGTGCTCGGGCGTGCCGAACGCCGGAGCGCCCGACTTCATGTCGACATTGGAAGAGAACGAACCATAGAGCACGGGTGCGCCCGGGCGCACGATCTGCGCCAGTGCCAGACCGGCCAGCGCCTCGGCATGCTGCAGCGTCAGCGCGCCGGCGACCGTGATCGGCGCCATCGCGCCGGCCAGGCAGAACGGCGTGATGACCAGGACCTGCCCGGCGCGAGCGAAGTCGATGATGCCTTGCGCCATCGGAATGTCGAGCTGGCGCGGTGAATTGGTGTTGATGATGGTGTAGCAATGGGCGCCAGCGCGGAATTCATCCTCTGACAGCCCGCGCGCCAGCCGGATCATCTCGAACCCATCCTCGACCTGCGGCGTGCCGCGAGCGAAGACAAAGGGGAACTTGTCGGACAGCGTCAGCTGCGCGCGGTTGACGGCATAGTGGCGTAAACGGTTGTCGACATCCTGCGGCTCGATGCAGGGGCAAAGCATGTGCAGTACGTCGAAATGCTGGATGAGCTTGGTCAATTCCTCGAAGGCCCCGAGCGTTCCCGGCCGGCGGCCGCGTTCGAGATCGGTGACGTTGGGCGCGCCAGCGCCGGCGAGGAACGTCATCGAGCCGAGCTCGAGCAAAAGATCGCGGCTGCGGTCGCCCGCCAGCGCTGGAATTGATTTCGGCGCCGAGGCCAGTGCCGCGGCCACGATGTCGCGGCCGATGCGCACCATGTCGGTGTCCGGGTCCACAAACGCACCGGCGCGGGCGAAAATCTCCCGCGCCTGCGGCAAGAGCACCTTGATGCCGAGTTCCTCCAGCACGCGCAGCGCCGTGTCGTGGATGGAAGCCACCTGGTCATCCGAAAAGATCGGCTGCGGCAGGAACGGGTTCTTCAACGACCGGTAGTTGGGTCGGCGGCTGCTTTCGCTGCCGGCCTCGCCCGTGCGTCCACGCCGGCGCTCGCGCCTCATGTCTCGTGCCGCGTCATCGACCATCGAAAATCCTCCTCATTGCCGCATCGCCCTGCCCGAGGCATCGTAGGGCGACGCCGCGATGACGCGAGCCGGCCGTTCGACGCCGACAATGTGCACCGAAAGCGCCGTCCCCTCCTCGGCGAAATCGCCGTCGACCAACGCCAGCGCGACGCTCTTGCCGATCGTGTAGCCAAAGCCACCCGAAGTGACGAAGCCGACGCGCCGGCCGTCGCGCCAGACCGGCTCGAAGCCGCTGGCGTCGGCATCGACGGCGTCGACCTCCAGCGTCACGATCCGTTGCGCCACCCCAACGTTGCGCTCCTTCAGCGCCGCCTCGCGGCCGACGAACTCGCCCTTGTCGAAGGCAATGAACCGGTCGAGGCCGGTCTGGCCTGGCATGTAGCCCTGCGTGAATTCGCGCGACCAGATGCCGAAGCTTTTCTCCAGTCGCAGCGCATTCAGCGCGTAGTAGCCGATCTCGGCCAGGCCGAGATCCTCGCCGGCGGCGAGCAGTGTCTCACGCAACGTCGCATGCGTGGTTACCGGGCAGTTGATCTCGAAGCCCAGCTCGCCCGCGATGGAGAGGCGGGCAACCCGCGCCTGCACCATGCCGATGTCGAACGCGCCGCAGGCCATGAAGGGCAGTGCCGCGCCGCACACATCCTGATGCGTGGTGCGTTCCAGGATTTTGCGCGCATTTGGCCCGGTCAGCAGGAAGCCGCCCGTCGCGTCCGAGATGTCGGTGACCGTGACGCCCTCTCCTGCCTGTCTCTCGAACCAGCGCATGTGGAATTCCCTGAGATAGTAGGAGCCCATCAGCCAATAGTCGCCGTCGGGCCAGTTGATCACGGTGAGGTCGCCCTTCAGCCGCCCGTCCGGCCCGAGCATCGGCGCCAGCCGCGCCTGTCCCGCCTTCGGCAGCCTGCAGGCCAGCAGCCGGTCGAGCCATGCCTGTGCACTTGGCCCCGACACGGAATAGCGCGCATAGGCCGAGATATCGACGAGACCGGCGGTGCGCCGGACCTGCAGCGCTTCATCGCCGACGATGTCGAAGGCGTTGGAGCGCTTGAGCGTGGTGTTCTCGCGAAAGCCCATCGGTGCGAAATAGGCCGGGATTTCCAGCCCCCACGACGCCGTCCATTCGCAGCCCGCCGCACTCATCCCGTCATAGGCGCCGGGGCGTTTCAAGGGCCGGCCCGCCGGCAGCCGCTCATTGGGGAAAGTCATGACGAAACGGCGCGCATAGAATTGCCGCGTCGTTTGTCTGAGATATTCGCGGTTGGCGGCGAAGGCGCCGTAGCGGGCAATGTCCATGCCGAAAATGTCGGCCTGCGGCTCGCCGTGGATCATCCATTCGGCCAGCGATTTGCCGACACCGCCGCCTTGGCTGAAGCCGGCCATGACGCCGCAGGCGACCCAGTAGTTTTTCAGGCCGCGCACCGGTCCGACGATCGGATTGCCGTCGGGGGTAAAGGTGAAAGCGCCGTTGACCCATTTGCGGACGCCGGCGCTCGCCAGGCAGGGAAAGCGCTCATGCGCCTTGGCGAGTTCGGGGCTGATGCGGTCTATGTCCTCCGGGATCAGCTCGATGCCGTAGTCCCATGGCGCGCCGTCCATGTTCCAATGCTTGGGGTTCTGCTCGTAGACGCCGAGCAGCACGCCTTTGCGCTCCTGGCGCAGGTAGGAAAAGCCGTCGAGATCGACCGCAAGGCCAAGCTCCCGGTCGAGAGCGGCGATCTCGGGAATGTCCTCGGTGACGAAATAATGGTGCTCCATCGGCGTCACCGGCAGGTCGACGCCGGCCATGCGGCCGAGCTGCTTTGCCCACAGCCCGCCGGCGTTGACGACATGCTCGGCGATGATGGTGCCCTGCTCCGTGACGACGTCCCAATGGCCGTCCGCGCGAGACTTCAACTCGGCGACACGGTTGCGCAGGATCACGTCGGCGCCGCGCTTCTTGGCGGCACCCGCATAGGCATGCGTCGTGCCATAGGGGTCGAGATGACCCTCATTGGCATCGTAGAGACCACCGAGCACGCCAGTGACGTCGACAATCGGACAGATTTCCTTGATTTCGTCGGGCGTCACCAGCCGGGCGGTTTCGATGCCGACCGACTGGAACACCGCCCATGCCGATTTCAGCCATTCCCAGCGCTGGGGATCGCTGGCCATGTTGACGCCGCCGGTCATGTGCAAGCCGATATCCCGGCCGGATTCGGCCTCGATCTCGCGATAGAGCTTGATGGTGTAATCCTGCAGCGCCGCGACGTTGGGATCAGCGTTGAGCGCATGAAACCCGGCAGCCGCATGCCAGGTCGAGCCGGCCGTCAGTTCCGCACGTTCGATCAGCGCCACATCGGACCAGCCGAACCGCGTCAGGTGGTAGAGCACCGAGGCGCCGACCACCCCGCCCCCGATGACGACTGCACGGTAGTGCGACTTCAAGGCTTCCCTCCCAATGCGTCCGAGGCAGCAACATATACGCACTAGACATAAGTGTCCAGTACTGCACTTGCGCATCCGAGCGGGTGTTTTTTCGGCCGGCGAACACGCCGGCGGGCAGGCATGCCGCACTGTCACGCAAGCATCATGTTCGCGCCGTAGACCGCTTTCGGGGGGCGGCGCGCGGCATCATCGATGTACCGCCTCTTTCAGCTTTTCGGCCGCCCCGGCACATCTTTCACAAAGAGGATCATCCATGAAACACCTGCACCGAACCGCCTCGCTCGGGATCGCGCTGGCCTTGTTCACCGCTCTCACGCCGGCGCTCGCCGACAGCACCACGACAGCAGGCGGCCTCGTCAACAAGGGCCTGGTCGGCGTCGGCCGCATCCCTGCCGCACAGCGCGACAAATTCGGCGAGACGTTCGGCTCGGGTTCCGGCATGGCGATCGACACATCGAGCTGGACGCATGATGCGGGCACCTACAAGGGGTCGCTCTGGCTGCTGCCGGATCGCGGCTACAATGTCGCCGGCACCACCGACTACCGGCCGCGCCTCAACACGATCGGCATCGAGTTCACGCCGGCAGCAGCAGGCTCCGCTGGCCAGGAACAGAACGAAGTCAAGGCGACGCTCACCGACACCATGCTGCTCACCGACGACAAGGGCGCCAATGCCACCGGGCTCGACCCGCTGTCGGATGTGCGCGCCGCCACCGGCGACATGCCGATGCTGCCCGCCGCCACCAATGGCAAGCTCGCCCTCGACAACGAGGCGATCGTGCGGCTGCCCAACGGCTCGATGTTCATCTCCGACGAATATGGCCCCAACATCTACCGCTTCTCGGCGCAGGGCCGTCTGCTGTCGGCGACACAGCCGCCGGCGGCGCTGGTGCCGATGCGCAAGGGCGCGCCGAACTTCTCCTCGGACAATCCTGGCCCCGGTGCCGCCGAGCCCGACCCGAAGGATCCCGAGACCGGCCGCCAGAACAACCAGGGCCTGGAAGGCATGGCGATGACGCCGGACGGCAAGTTCCTGATCGCCGTGCTGCAGTCGGCGACGCGGCAGGATGGCGGCGATTCAGGTTCGACCCGGCAAAACACCAGGGCGCTGGTCTATGACGCCTCCGACCTCGCCCGTCTGAAGCTGGCGCACGAATATGTCGTGCCGCTGCCGGTGTTCAAGGACGCCAAGGGCAAGACCAAGGTCGCCGCGCAAAGCGAGATCGTGGCGCTGTCGGACACGGCGTTCCTGATGCTTGCGCGTGACAGCGGCAACGGCCAGGGCGTCAAGGGCGACACCTCGCTTCTGCGCCAGATCTTCGTCGTCGACGTTTCGGCCGCGACCGACATCACAGGCGGCCCTTTCGACGCCGCCGACAGGCCGGTCGCACCCAAGGGCGTGCTCGATCCGTCGGTGACGCCGGCCAGACTGACGCCGTTCATCGACATCAACGACAATGCGCAGCTCAATCGCTTCGGCCTGCACAATGGCGCACCGAACGACCACAACAACCTGTCCGAGAAATGGGAAGCGATGTCGCTGGCCAGCGTGCTCGATCCGAAGCTGCCTGACGACTATTTCCTGTTCGTCGCCAATGACAACGACTTCCTTGCCCAGGACGGCTTCCAGGTCGGCGCGCCCTACAAGGCCGATGACGGCACCAATGTCGACACCATGTTCCTGGTCTATCAGGTCACGCTGCCGGGTCTGGCCAAGAAGTAATCAGCGCGATCCAGGCGGACGCGCTTGGCGCGTCCGCCTGAGTTATTCCGATCGAACCGTCGATCGTGGAGGTACTTACTTCAAGAACTCGGCATCCTTCGGCACGCCGGCGTCGATCGGCTCGGCCGTCCTGCTCGACACGGCCATGATCTTGCCGGCAGCCGACAGGTTGGGCCGCACGAAGACCTGCGCGGGACCGTTGACGCGGCTGTAGAGGTCGATGATGTCCTGGTTCATGAAGCGCACACAGCCCGACGATGCGTTCTTGCCGATGGAGTCCCACTCCGGTGTGCCGTGCAGCCGGTACATCGTGTCCTTGCCGTCGCGGAACAGGTAGAGCGCGCGTGCGCCGAGCGGGCTCTGCGGGCCTGGCGGCATGCCGTCCTTGAATTTCGCCAGTTCCGGCCGGCGCTGGATCATTTCCGGCGGCGGCGTCCACACCGGCCATTTCTTCCGTGCCTGAACCACGGCGCTGCCGGTCCAGCCGAAACCGGCCTTCCCTAAGCTGACGCCGTAGCGGATGGCCTTGCCGCCGTCGCGCACCAGATAGAGGAAGTGCTCGGAGACATCGACGACGATGGTGCCGGGCTTTTCGCCGGTCGGGTCGACCACGATCTGGCGCACGAACTTCGGATCGAGCTTGGCCAACGGGATCGCCGGCAGTTGATAGCCCTCGTCGGTGCGCGCCGCGTACATGGTCGCGGTGTCGCCGAACGCCGTGTCGGGTGGCGCCGCGGCCACCGGCGGCGGCGGCGTCACCACCTCGGTCGTCGTACATGCCGAAAGAGCCATCGAGGCCGCGCCCAAGGCGGACGCACCGAGAAACGCGCGCCGGTTCAGGCGCTCGGAAAACAGCGGACTATCGGACATGATCCCCCCGGCTATTCACAAGATACAGGAATGCGGGCCCCACGCCCCAGGGGATCAATAGCCCATTCCGGGGGTTTTGAGAACATGATTAGATCAAGGGGCGCCAGCAGACCTTTCCGACACCGCATCGACCTGCCCCGTTGAATCGGCAATGATGGTGGGGCCAGATCACCTTTGCCGAGTTGCCAGCCATGGACGAAAAAATGCCCCCGCGCCGGCGCACCGGCGACCTGACCAGCGGCCCGATCCCGCGCACGCTGCTGCTGTTTGCCTTGCCGGTGCTGGGTTCCAACGTGCTGCAGTCGCTCAACGGGTCGATCAATGCCGTCTGGGTCGGCCGCTTTCTGGGCGAATCGGCGCTGACCGCCACATCCAACGCCAACCTCGTCCTGTTCCTGATCCTGGGCACCGTGTTCGGCATCGGCATGGCCGCCACCATCCTGGTGGCGCAGTCGGTCGGCGCCCGCGACCTGCCCGAGGCGCGCCGCATCGTCGGCACCAGCGCCACCTTCTTCTTCTTCATTTCGGTGGTCTTCGCCGTCTGCGGCTGGATCTGGGTAAATGCTATCCTGGGCATGCTCGGCACACCTGCGGACGCCTTGCCGCTGGCGCGTTCCTATCTGCGCATCATCTTCGTCGCCGTGCCGATGATGAACCTTCTGTCCTTCGTCATGACCGTACTGCGTGGCGCGGGCGATTCACGCACGCCCTTCATCTTCATGGCGCTGGCGGTCGTCCTCGACATCGTGCTCAACCCGCTGCTGATCCGCGGCATCGGCCCCTTCCCCGAACTTGGCATCGCCGGTTCCGCCACCGCGACGCTGATCGGCCAGACGGTGGGCGTGATTGCCATCCTTGTCGTGCTCTATGCCCGCAAGCACCCGCTGCGGCTGGCCGGCGCCAATCTCGCCCTGCTGTGGCCCGACCCTGGCTTGCTGCGCGTCGTCGTCTTCAAGGGCGTGCCGATGGGCCTGCAGATGATCGTCATTTCGGCGGCGGCCCTGACGGTGATGGGCATCGTCAACTCCTACGGGTCGCAGGTCGCCGCCGCCTACGGCATCGCGGCGCAGCTGTGGACCTACATCCAGATGCCGGCGCTGGCCATCGGAGCCGCGGTCTCCTCCATGGCTGCGCAGAATGTCGGCGCCGGCCGCTGGGACCGGATCGGCCGCGTCGCCGCCTCCGGCGTCGGCTTCAACCTCGTCCTGACCGGCGCCCTGGTCGCGCTGCTGTGGCTCTTCGACCGCCCGATCCTCGGCCTGTTCCTGAGCAGCGACAGCGCGGCGATCGACATCGCCGCGCACATCAATTCTGCCGCATCCTGGTCGTTCATCCTGTTCGGCATCACCATCGTGCTGTTCGCCACCGTGCGCGCCACCGGAGCGGTGATGCCGCCGCTGATCATCCTGGTGATTTCGGTGCTCATCGTGCGCACCGGCTTTGCCTATTTCATGCGCGGCGTGATCGGCGAGGAAGCGCTGTGGTGGAGTTTCCCGGCAGGCTCGATCACCTCGCTGGTGCTGGCCGCGGCCTACTACCGTTTCGGCGGCTGGCGCACATTGCACATGATCGAGAACAGGCCGGCCGCCGGCGAGCCGCCCGACACCGGGCTCGGTGTGCCACGAGGGCGCGCCAACATGGCGCCCGAGACGCCGAACGGCTGAGGCGAGCCCGCTTTGTCTCAATGTCTGTGTTTTAGCTCAAAGCCCAGCGCCACCAGCGCAAAGACGATGATCATGCCGGCAAATGCCAGGCTTGCCGCGACAGCCCTGACGTAGGTCGAGACGATGCCGACGCCGCGGACGGGTAAGGCATTGCCGACAAAGCAGCCACCGGCGCGCTGGTTTTCCCAGACATAGTTGAGGAATTTCCCGAGCGCCGTTTATTGGCCCGGGAACTTGCGCTAACAGTTTACTGTCTTTCGACAAATTCGCTTGTAGGCGGGGATCATGGGCAAAGGCAGGGTCGAGGCATTCACCGACGGCGTCGTGGCCATCATCATCACCATCATGGTCCTCGAACTGAAAGTGCCGCATGGCGAGGATGTTTCCGCCTTGTGGCCGTTGTGGCCGGTCTTCTTCAGCTACGTGCTGTCCTTCATCAATGTCGGCATCTACTGGAACAATCTGCACAACATGTTTCACACCGTACAACGCGTCGACGGCCGGGTGCTTTGGGCAAACCTCCATCTGTTGTTCTGGCTGTCGCTGATGCCGGTAACGACCGCCTTCATGGGCGAGAATCATTTCGCCACGGTTCCGGTCGCTGTCTATGGCGCCGATCTCGCTCTATGCGCGATCGCTTACACTATTCTGGCATCCGCGCTGCATCGCCTGCACGGCAACGACACCGCCTTCGCCAAGGCGCTGGGCAACGACCGCAAGGGCAAGCTCTCGCTGGCCGTCTACATCGCGGCCGTCCTGCTGACCTTCGTCAATCAGTGGATCGGCGTCGCGCTTTATGTGCTGGTCGCGACGATCTGGCTCGTGCCGGATACGCGCTTCGCGCGGGTGATCGAAAAGTAGCGCTGTTTGCCTGACTCGATTCCCCGGGGGAAAATGCTACGCGCTTTCCCCGGGAAAACCGCTTCACACCTTTCCTGGAATTGCTCTATTTACGCATCGCCTTCAGCTTTTCCGCCACCGACGCCGCAAGGTCGGCATAGCGCTCCTCCAGCCTTTCGGCTGCCTTGATGATCGAGAAATCATGGCCGAATTTCTCCAACGCCATGCGCAGCTTCTCGACGAACTCGGCCTGTTTTTCCAGCGCGGCAAACAGTGTCTTCACCTGGGCTTCGCTGATATCGGGGTTGGCGAGCATCTGCGGCACCTCGCGCCCCATCTGGTCGCCGGTGGCGGTCTGCTCTTTCAGAATTGCGATCCAGTCCGTCAATCGAAAATCTCCATTTGTGGGGCAGCATGCGCGGTCGCGGCCCGACTGGTCAACCCGAACACGTGCTGACGAAGGCTTGCGCAAGCGCGTTCCGGCGCTAAGTTCGGCGCCATCGAAAAAAGGATGCTGTTGCTCATGATCACCGACGCTGAAATCCAGAGCGCCCTGCCCGCGCTTGGCCCCGGCAATACCGCCGTCATCACCGGCGCCGCCAGCGGCATCGGTCTGGCAGCCGCAAAGCGGCTTGCGCTTATGGGCATGAAGATCGTGCTCGCAGACATCGGTGGCGCGCGCCTTGACGATGCCTCCCGCGCCGTCTCTGCCATTGCCGGCGACGATGCCGTGCTTGCCGTCGCCGCAGATGTTTCGAAGGCCGATGAGGTCGATCGTCTCGCCGACCGCGCATTCGGCGCCTTCGGCGAGGTCTCGCTGCTGATGAACAATGCCGGCGTCGGCGACAATCCGGGAAAACCCTGGGAAAACCGCGATGGCTGGAAACGGCTGCTCGACATTAATTTCTGGGGTGTCGTGCATGGCGTCGAAGCCTTCGCGCCGCGCATGCTGGCGTCGGCCAAGCCGGGCCTGATCATCAACACCGGTTCCAAGCAAGGCATCACCACGCCGCCCGGCAACCTCGCCTACAATGTCTCCAAGGCCGGCGTGAAGACGTTCACCGAAGGCCTGGCGCATGCGCTGCGCAACGAACCGGGCGACCGAATGTCGGCGCATCTGCTCATCCCCGGCTTCACTTATACCGGCCTCACCGAAGGGGCGACGGAAAAGCCGGCCGGCGCCTGGACCGGCGAACAGGTCATTGATTTCATGCTGGAATCCCTGGTCAGGGGCGACTTCTACATCCTGTGCCCGGACAATGACGTAGCGCGGCCGCTGGACGAGAAGCGCATGGCCTGGGCGATCGGCGACATCATCGAAAACCGCCCGGCCCTGTCGCGCTGGCACCCCGATCACAAGGATGCGTTCGCGGACTTCATCAAAGGCTGATCCGAAAGCCCTCAAGCCGCGTGCTTTTTCGGAGCTCGCTTTTGCGCCACAGCCTTCTTGGCGGCCATGGCGGCGATTTTTTCGTCATGCCGCCGTGCCGCCCGCTCACACTTGTCACGGATTTCCTCGACTTCGGATTCCGTGAGGTGCTCGATGCCGATGAAATTGTTATGGCCCTCGCTGACCCGGATCAACTCATCGAGCTTGGCCTGGATCGCCGCGCCATCGCGGTTCTGGGTATTCTGGATCAGGAACACCATCAGGAAAGTGATGATGGTCGTGCCGGTGTTGATCACCAATTGCCAGGTGTCCGAGAAGCCGAAGAACGGCCCGCTCACCGCCCAGACGACGACAATCACACAGCAGCCCGCAAAGGTCAGCGGCAGGCCGGTTATATGGGCGACCCAGTTGGCGATCCTGGTGAAGAGCTTTTCCATCTGTCGAGAACCCTCAATGGCTGCGCCGATGAGAAACAACCGGTAGCCGTCTTGGGTTCCCGCCGGCAGCAAATACATCGGATGCAATTGGGCACACGCAAAGCGGGCACTCGACGGAAAACGCATCTTATCGGTTCAATGTCATAGTAACGATGCAGGCAAAAGCGCCTGTTCGTTCCGCTCCACAGCGGTTTACCTCCGGCCCCTTCCGCCGCGCCACCCCCGCATGGCGGAAGGGGCTTCAGTACCGAAAGCGGCGACCGGTACACGGACAGGCGGACGCCCCATTTCCGGCAGCTCGCCCACCAGCGCCGCTCTCGGTCTGCTGATGGCCTGCGCGCCCTAGACGACGTCGTTTTCCCAACGATCGAGGAAGGCCTCGATCGGCATGGACTGGATGTCGGGAACCGCCCTGGCGAGTTTCTCGACCGGCCAGTCCCACCAGGCGAGGGCTTCGATCCGCGCCGCTATGTCGGGAGCAAAGCGCGAGCGGAGCGGCTTTGCCGGCACGCCGGCGACGATCATGTAGGGCGGCACATCCTGCGTCACCACCGCATTGGCGCCAACGACCGCGCCATTGCCGATCGCGATGCCGGGCATGATCACCGCGCCGTGGCCGATCCAGACGTCGTGGCCGATGGTCACGGCCTTCGCTTGCCGCCGCGCGCGGAACGCCGCATCGACGCCCAGCCAGCGGAAATATTCGTTCGGCCGGTAGCTGACCTTGTGCTGGGTCAGTCGCTCGATCGGATGCTCCAGCGCGTTGATGCGGCTGTTGGCGGCAATCGAGCAGAATTTGCCGATACTCGTATAGATCGCCTCGGCATGGCGCTCGAAATAGGAGAAGTCCCCGACGCTCACCTCGCGCAGCACCACCCGTTCACCGATCGAGGCGTAGCGGCCGAGCTTGCACGCCTTCAGCTCCGCGGTCGGATGGATGCGCGGCTCGGGATCTTTCAGGACGAGGTTTTCGGTGCGGTCCATGCGGCGCTTTACTTCAGGGCAATTGCTCCCGCAAGGCAGGAGCAATTGCTCGCGGTGCCAATCAGCACAAAAAGACGCCCATCCGCCTATTTCGGCTTGCCCTTGCTCCACACCACGTTCTGGCCATAGAGCGGCACTGTGGTGACCGACATCTTGGCCGAGCCGTTCTGCACCTGACGCGAATGCGAGAGATAGATCAGCGTCTCGTTGGTCTTGTCGTAGATGCGGTTCACCACCTGCTTCTTCCAGATCAGGCTGAGGCCCTGCTTGAACACCTCCTCGCCGCCCTCGCTCATGTCGATGTCGCCGATGGTGATCGGGCCGGTCTGACGGCAGGAGATCGACGAATCGGAGGGATCCTCAAACCAGTTGCCCTTGTGCAGGCGGTCGATGATGCTGCGGTCGAAATAGGAGACATGGCAGGTCACGCCATCCACCTTGGGATCCTTGATCGCTTCGACGATGATGTCATTGCCGACCCAGTCGACGCCGACCTTGCCGACTTCCTCGGCGACCGCGCTGCCTGCGCCAAGAACGACGCACGCGGCCAAGGCGCCGCCGATCAGTTTTCGCCCAATCCGTTCGCGCCCAACCAGTTCGAGCAAAGGAGCCTCCTGCGGTTCGAGTTGCCGGTATCAGGTGGGACGCGGCGTGCGGCTTTGCAAGCGGATGCGTCAACACCACCACGGTTGCGGCATCGCGGCACTTTGCCTGCGCAGGGCCAAACCGCTAAGAGACTGTTTCGAAATTCGCTCTGGCGAGTCATATGGTGGTGGTTTCGACACCGTAGCGCAGTGGACATATGGTCCGTGAGCTCAGTTCTACTGCATGCAGTAAGAACTGAGAAGCGCAGAAAACGCCATCAGATGGCCGCCAGAGTAGAATTTCCAAACAGGGCTCCAAGACTGTCGCACCGGCGCGGCATCGAGCCGGCGCGATGATTTCTGCGGACGGACTTTTGTGATGATGCGTTCTATCCTGGTCGGCATTCTCGTCCTGATGACAGCCGGCATCGGCTGGCTGACCTTCGACTGGTACCGCGGCCATTATGGCGGCGAACCGTTCGGAGCGCCCTTCACCCTCGTCGACCAGAAAGGCGCGCCGATCACCGAAGCCGCCTTCCGGGGGCAGCCCAGCGTCGTCTTCTTCGGCTTCACCCACTGCCCCGAAGTCTGCCCGACGACGCTGTTCGAACTCTCCGGCTGGCTGAAGACGCTCGGCGACGACGGCAAGACCTTGCATGCCTATTTCGTCTCGGTCGACCCGGAGCGTGACACGCCGGCGGTGATGAACGCCTATGTCAGCAATTTCTCCGACCGCATCACCGGCATCACCGGCGACCCGGACAAGGTCCATGCCATGGCCAAGTCGTTCGGCATCTACTGGAAGAAGGTCGACACGGGCGACGGCGACTACACGATGGACCACACCGCCTCGGTGCTGCTGCTCAACTCCAAGGGCGACTTTGCCGGCACGATCGCCTATGGCGAAAGCGCCGGCACCGCCGTGGAGAAGCTGAAGCGCCTCGCGGCCAAGGGTTGATAAGTATCCATATGACCCAGACGCGGCTGCATTTCACCACCGGCAAGATCGAGGCTGAGCGCATCTTCGCGGCGCTCGAACTGGCTTTCGAGGATGAGGGCCTGCCGATCGCCGTGCTCGAGGTCGACGAAGACCAGGACATCCACGAAGTTTCGCTCTATGCCGATGGCGACGTCGATGCGATTGAAGCGCGGGTGAAGGACATTCTCGCCGGGCTTGCTCTGTCGAAGCCGGTCGAGCGCGAAGGGCTGCCCGACATCGACTGGGTGGCGCGCTCGCTGGAGGGCCTGAAGCCGGTGCGCGCCGGCCGTTTCTTCGTCCACGGCGCGCATGACCGCAGGAAGCGCCACAGCGGCGAACTCGCCATCGAGATCGAGGCCGGCCTTGCCTTCGGCACCGGCCATCACGGCACCACATCAGGCTGCCTGGAAATGCTGGAGAAAGTGGTGCGGCGCGAGCACCCGCGCAATGCGCTCGACCTCGGCACCGGCAGTGCCGTGCTGGCGATCGCCGTCGCCAAGCTGGCGCATATTCCGGTGCTCGCCACCGACATCGACCCGGTGGCGGTGAGGGTCGCCGCCGCCAATGCGCGGCTCAATCACGTCAAGGCGCTCATCGAAACGGTCACCGCACCGGGCTTCCACCATCCGATCTTCGGCAAGCGTACCCCCTTCGATCTGATCGTCGCCAACATATTGGCGCGGCCGCTGATGCGGCTGGCGCCGCAAATGGCCGTGCACATCGCACTTGGCGGCTCGATCGTCCTGTCAGGCATTCTCGAGCGCCAGCGCGACGCCGTCATCTCGGCCTATGTCGGCCAGAATTTCCGGCACGTGCGCACCTTGCACCGCGAAGGCTGGGTGACGATCCACCTCAAGCGCTGAGACCGGCAAGGCAACTGCCGATCCTCGACAGTCCCAACACCTAGAACTTGATGCGCCGTGGCATGGATTTCGCCGGAAAGCTGATCGTGCCGCGGCTGGACCAGCCCCATCTGGTTGTCAGCCAGCCGGCGCTGTAGCAGGTTGCGCCAACTGGAAATCGATTCCGATTTCCGGACCCATAGGCTACGGTCACGCCGACATCAGGAGGCCCATCATGTTCCAGACCTTCGATTCCGCGGGCGAGCCTTCGGTTGGCAAGCCGCGCGTGGCGCTGCTGCGCCAATGGCTTGCCGCCAATGGCCTAGACGGTTTTATCGTCCCGCGCGCCGACGAACATCAGGGCGAATATGTCGCCGATCGTTCGGCACGGCTGAAATGGCTGACCGGCTTCAGCGGCTCGGCCGGCGTCGCCATCGTGCTGCGCGACCGCGCCTTCATCTTCGTCGACGGGCGCTATACGCTGCAGGTGCGCAGCGAGGTCGATCTCGACATTTTTTCGGTCGAAAGCCTGGTCGACAACCCGCCCGCCGTCTGGCTCAAGGACAATATAGGCAAGGGCGCGCGGCTGGGCTTCGATCCATGGCTGCACACGATCAGCGAGGTCAAGGCGCTGCAGACCTCGGCCGACAAGACCGGCGCGGTGCTGGTGCCGCTCGAGAAAAACCCGATAGACATCATCTGGAAGGACCAGCCGGCGGCGCCGGTGACGCCGGTCGAGCTGCACCCGATCGGCTTTGCCGGCGAACTCGCCAAGGACAAGCTGGCGCGGCTGGCGACAGCGATCGGCAAGGACGGCGCCACCCATGCGGTGCTGACCGACCCCTCCTCCATCGCCTGGGCCTTCAACATCCGAGGCGGCGACGTGCCGCACACGCCGCTGGCGCTCGGCTTCGCCATCCTCGCAGCGGATGGGTCGCACCAGCTGTTCATGGACAGCCGCAAATTCTCGCGCCAGGTCGCGGCCTATCTCACCCAGCTCGCCGATCCGCACGAGCCCGGCGAATTCGAAGCGGCGATCGTGGCGCTTGCCAAGGGCGGCGCCAAGATCGCACTCGACCCGGTCCTGGCGGCCGACCGGCTGCGCATACTGGTCGAGGACAATGGCGGCACGGTGGTTGCCGCGCCCGATCCTGCCCGCATTCCGCGTGCCACCAAGAACCAGGCCGAGATCAACGGCTCGCGCGCCGCGCACCGTCGTGACGGCGCGGCGGTGGCCAAGCTTCTGTGCTGGCTGGAGCGGCAAAAACCCGGCTCGCTCGACGAGATCGCGGTCGTCACCAGGCTGGAGGAGAGCCGCAGGCAGACCGGCGAGGAAACGCAGATGCCGCTGCGCGACGTGTCCTTCGACACCATTTCCGGCGCTGGCCCGAACGGCGCCATCATGCACTACCGCGTGTCGCGCGCCACCAGCCGCAAGCTGCAGGCGGGCGAGTTGTTCCTGCTCGATTCCGGCGCGCAATATCAGGACGGCACCACCGACATCACCCGCACCGTGCCGATCGGCCAGCCGACCGAGGAAATGCGCGAACGCTTCACGCTGGTGCTGAAAGGCATGATCGGTATTTCCACGCTGCGCTTCCCCGCCGGCACGCGCGGCTCGGAGATCGACGCCATTGCCCGCATGGCGCTGTGGAAGCATGGTTGCGATTTCGCTCACGGCACCGGCCATGGCGTCGGCTCGTACCTCGCCGTGCATGAAGGCCCGCAGCGCATTGCCCGCACCGGCACCGAAAAGCTGCTCGAAGGCATGATGCTGTCCAACGAACCCGGCTATTACAAGGAAGGCGCTTACGGCATCCGCATCGAAAACCTGATCCTCGTGACGCCGGCCGAACAGATCGAGGGCGGCGACATCGCCATGCACGGCTTCGAGACGCTGACGCTGGCGCCGATCGACATCAGGCTGGTGCGGTCAGAGCTGCTGACGCGCGAGGAGCTGCATTGGCTAGACGCCTACCATGCCCGCGTGCTGGCCGAGATCGGACCGATGCTCGACGGCGAGACGCTGGCCTGGCTTGAGAAGGCGACGGCACCGCTGCCGCATGATGCGAAGATTTGAATCTAGCTTGGTAAGTCAGCGATTTAAATCGATGGCACTCGCAGAATTCTATCCCACGAACTGCCGAGCCACGATCAACACTGCCGCGCCCGCCAGAAACATCGCCATCAGGCCGCCGCGCAGCGAGACCACGGCGGTGACGACCAATGCCGCCCATTCGGCCGGTCCGGCATTCAGCAGCTCCGGCGCCACCAGCGTCGTCAGCACCGCCGCCGGCACGGCGTTGAGGCCGGCCTCGACGCGTGGATGGATGTTGTCGAAGCGGGAGATGACCAGATGCCCGCCGATTCGCGTGAGATAGGTGGCGACCGCGCCGGCGATGATGATCCAGAAAGTCGTGCTCATGGCCTTGTCTCCACGCCGCTATGGTGCGGTGGCAGGATGACGGCGAGCAGCACGCCGGCAATGGCGCCGATCGAGACGTGCCAGGGCGAGCCGACCGTCTTGTAGGCGATGATCGAGGCGCACGCACTGGCGATAACCACCGGCAGCCACAGCGGCCGCTTGCGGAAGCCCATCACCAGGCCGAGGAAATAGATCGGCAGCAGGAAATCGATGCCCAGCGCATGCGTGTCGGGGATGAGCTTGCCAAACACGGCACCCAGCGCGCTTTCGATCACCCAGAACAGATAGACCGGCAGGCCAAGCCCCAGATACCAGGCAAAGCCGACCGTCTGGCCGGACGCCGCCCTCGCCTCGGCCACGGCGAACTGCGGATCGGTGAGGATGAAATAGCCGAGCGCCTGTTGGATGACAGGCCAGTGCGCGATGCGCCGGCCGATGCCGGCGGAGTAGAGCACATGGCGGAAATTGACGGCGAAGATCGACAGCACGATCAGCCACGGCGCGACATGCTGGCCGAACAGCTGGATGCCGACCATCTGGCTGGCGCCGCCATAGACCAGCGCGCTCATCAGAAAGGCTTCGAGGACCGAAAAACCATTGTCGACGGCAAGCGCTCCGAACAGCACCGCGAACGGCGCCGACGCCACGACGACAGGCATGGAGAGTCGCACGCCTTGCCAGAAGTCGCTTCTGCCGCCGCTCTCGGAAATCACGTCCGTCGCCATCGATCGCTCCCAGGGTCGAAACCGCCGATGTAGGTAGTGCAGCCCGCCTTGTCACACGAATTCGCTTGAGCCAAACGATCAGCGGAAATGATCGTCGCCTTGGGTCGAGATGGAACTTAGTCCTTCGCGATTTTGCCCTCGATCGCCCTGCCCCAGTCGAGCAGCGGCTTGGCGCGCATGGTAAAATCGACGAGTTCCTCGACCAGATCCGGCCCGTGGATGCCTGCCGGATCGATGACGTGGCGGACGGCAAAATGCCGATTGCGGATCGCAGCGACAAGATCCTCATCCGTGACGTGCTCGAAGCCCCGCGGCGTGCGTTTCATGGCGTCTTCGGCGCTAAGCTCGAGGCCGTTCTTCTTCAACGCCTTCACCATGGCGCGAAACCTGTCCGGCCACGTCTCGATGGCGCGCCGCATCGCCAGCAGCAACGCGGCCTCCGGCTGCCACCAGGCGACGCCGGCAAAGCAGCCCTCAAGCCCGATATGAATGTAGAACACGCCCTGCACGGCCTTGCTGCCGTCAGGCGACAGGATCGCCGAGACATGCCGGTTGTACGGCCGCTTGTCCTTGGCGAAGCGCACGTCGCGATTGATGCGGAACAGCGACTTCTTGCGATCGCCGCGCAAACCGAGCCCTGCCTCTGCGAAGCGCTGTGTCAGCGTGTCGACCAGATCGCCAAGGGGATCGCGCAATTCCTGTTCGAACAGGTCGCGGGTCTCCAAAAACCACTCCCGGCTCTGGTGGAAATCCAGCGCCTTCAGGAATGGTATGGCCTTTGGGCCGAAGCCTTTGAACGCGGTCACGCCTTGCCGACCCGTTGCAGCCAGGTGTCCTCGTCGATCACCTCGACGCCGAGTTCGCTGGCAAGCTTGAGCTTGGAGCCGGCCCCGGGTCCGGCCACCAGCAGATCGGTCTTGGCCGAAACCGAGCCGGCGACCTTGGCGCCGAGCCGCTCGGCCATCGCCTTGGCTTCCGAGCGGGTCATCTTCTCCAGCGTGCCGGTGAAGACGATGGTCTTGCCCGCGACCTCGCTGTCGGCCGAGACGGTGACGATATAGGGCTTGGGCCTGACCTGTTCGAGCAGCTTGTCGAGCACGTCGTCATTGCGTTCATTGCCGAAGAAATCGCGCAGCGCATCGATCACCGTGTCACCGATGCCGTTGACCGATGGGAATACGGTGTGCGGGTCCTCCGCTGCCGCCGTTTCCTTGCCGACGCGGATCAGTTCCTCGATGGTGGAAAAGGTCTTGGCGAGCACGGCCGCCGTCGTCTCGCCGATATGGCGGATGCCGAGCGCGAAGATAAAGCGATCGAGTTCCGGTTCGCGGCGCGAATCGATGGCCGCGAACAGCTTGTCGAGGCCTTCATAGTTGCGGTCCTCGACGCTGCGCACATTCTTGCGCGTCTTGCCGGACGCCGCCTCGCGCTGCCTGGCCTGCTCCTCGCGCCGCTCGGCCAGCGCCCTGGTGACGGCGGGACGGCGGTCCCTGAGCGTAAAAATATCGGCGGCGGTCTTGATCAGCCCGGCATTGAAGAAGGTGTCGATGTTTTCGGCGCCCAGCCCCTCTATATCGAGCGCCCCGCGCGAGACGAAATGGCGTAATCTTTCCACGGCTTGCGCGGCGCAGATCAGCTCGCCGGTGCAGCGCCGGCGGGAATCTTCCTTGCCGGTCTTCTCGTTGATCTCGCGCGTCGCCGGCGAGCCGCAGACTGGACAGGTATGCGGGAATTCGTAAGGCACGGCATCGGCCGGGCGCTTGTCGATGACGACGCTGACGATCTGCGGAATGACGTCGCCCGCCCGCTGGATCACCACCGTGTCGCCGATGCGCACGTCGATGCCGTCGCGGATCGGCAGGCCGTTGCTGTCGAAACCCTTGATGTAATCCTCATTGTGCAGCGTGACGTTTTCGACCACGACGCCGCCGACGGTGACGGGCGCAAGCCTTGCGACCGGCGCCAGCGTGCCGGTGCGGCCGACCTGGATGTCGATCCTCTGCACGGTCGTCATCGCCTGCTCGGCCGGGAACTTGTGGGCAACCGCCCAGCGCGGCTCGCCGGTGACGAAACCCCAGCGGCGCTGCAGCTCCAGCTGGTCGACCTTGTAGACGACACCATCAATGTCATAGCCGAGCGAGGAGCGCTGCTCCTCGATCAGATGGTAATGCGCGACCAGTTCCTCGACCGACTTCGCCCGCACCATCAAAGGGCTGATCTTGAACCCCCAGTCGGCGAATTTTCGCACCGATTCATACTGGGTCGGCGCCGGATCCGCGGTCGTGAAGCCCCAGGCATAGGCGAAAAACTTGAGATTGCGGCTGGCGGTGACAGAGGCATCCTTCTGGCGCAGCGATCCGGCAGCCGTGTTGCGCGGATTGACGTAATCCTGGCCGCCGGCCGCGGCCGAGCGCGCCTTCAGCGCTTCGAATTCCGCATAAGTCATGTAGACCTCGCCCCGTATCTCGATGACATCAGGCCAGCCCGAGCCTTTCAGCTTCGCGGGAATATCGACGATGGTCCTGAGATTGGCGGTGATGTCCTCACCCACGGTTCCGTCGCCGCGCGTCGCGCCCTGCACGAACACGCCATTCTCATAGCGCAACGAGGCCGACAGGCCGTCGATCTTCGGTTCGGCGGTGAAGGCTATGTCGAGGTCCTTGTCGCGGTCGAAGAAGCGCCGGCCGCGCTCGATGAAATCGGCGACATCCTCGTCTGTATAGGCCTTGGCGAGGCTGAGCATCGGCACGGCATGGCGCACCTTGGCGAAACCCTCGGCCGGCGGCGCGCCCACCCTGCGTGATGGCGAATCCTCGCGCACCAGGTCGGGAAAACGCTGCTCGATGGCAAGGTTGCGCCGCGTCAGCGCATCATAGGCGGCGTCCGAGATTGTCGGCGCGTCCTCGGTATGGTAGCGCCGATCGTGCTCGGCGATCTCCTCCGCCAGGCGCTTCAGCTCGGCTTCAGCCTCGCTTTCGCTGAGCGAATCGACAGGTTTTTCGGCCATGCTTTTCTTCCCCGAACGGTGGCGCGCCACAATAGAGCATGATCCCGAAAAGTGGGAACCGGTTTTCGGAAAAGATCATTCCTGAACAGCAGGATGGAGCCATATCCTGACTCGCCGCCATATCCTGCCCCGTCAATGACGCTGGATGGCCTTATGCCGCGTTTGTGTTCTCGCGCAGCAGCCTTTCGGCGGCGGCGCGTGCCTCGTCGGTGATCGTGGCGCCGGCCAGCATGCGGGCGATCTCTTCCTGCCGCGCCGGCCTGTCCATCTCGGCAATGCCGGTCGCCACACGGTCGGTGCTGCCCGATTTTGAGATCAGGAAATGCGTCGCCGCGCGCGCCGCCACTTGCGGCGCATGGGTGACCGACAGCACCTGCACGCGCTTCGACAGACGCGCCAACCTTTGGCCGATGGCGTCCGCAACGGCGCCACCCACGCCGGTGTCGATTTCGTCGAAGACAAGCGTCGGCGCCGAGCCACGGTCGGCCAGCGCCACCTTCAGCGCCAAAAGGAAGCGCGACAGCTCGCCGCCGGACGCCACCTTCATCATCGGCCCGGGCCGCGTGCCGGGATTGGTGCGCACCCAAAACTCGATCTGGTCGATGCCCTCTTCCATGCGGGTCTCGGCCTCGCTCTTCATCTCGACGATGAAGGCGGCGCGTTCGAGCTTCAGCGCCGGCAATTCGGCCATGACAGCCTTGGTCAGGCCGACGGCCGCCGCGTGGCGAAGCGAGGAAAGCTGTGCGGCAGCGATGTCATAGGCCTCGCGCGCCGCGGCGGCCTGCTTTTCCAGCCCGTGCAGGCGTTCCTCGCCGGCGTCGAGATCAGCGAGATCGGCAACCATCGTGTCGCGCAGCTGCGCCAGATCGTCGACGGCCACACTGTGCTTGCGAGACGCCGCCCGCAGCGAAAACAGCCGCTCCTCCGCCTTCTCGAGCCGCTGCGGGTCATACTCCGTGGCGCGAAGTGCCGCCTCGACGCCGGATTGCGCGGCGTCGAGCGACAGCATGGCTTCGTCCAGCGACTTGACCACATCCTCGAGCAGGCCGGGCGCCTCGGTCGCCTTGCGCTGCAGCCGTCTCAGCAGGCTGGCTAGCTGCGGCAAGGGCGAGGACGGGCCGGACAGTACATCCTGGGCGTCGTGGATTTCGGAAGCGATCTTTTCGGCGCGCATCATATGGGCGCGCAATTCGGCAAGTTCCGTTTCCTCGCCGGGCTGCGGATCGAGCTTGGTCAGTTCCGCCACAGCGGCGCGCAGGTAATCGGCCTCGCGCGCCGCCGCCGCCACCTTGGCGCGGTGGCGCGTAAGCTCCTGCTCGCAGGCGCGCCAGTGCCGCCAGGCCTCGCCGGTCGAGCGAACCGCGCCGAGATGGCCGCCGAAGGCGTCGAGCACGTCGCGGTGGGCGCCGGGATCGACCAAGGCGCGCTCGTCGTGCTGGCCGTGGATCTCGACCAAAGCGCGCCCGACATCGCGCATCAGGGTTACGCTGGATGGCTGGTCGTTGACGAAAACGCGGGTGCGGCCGTCCGCCGTCTGCACGCGGCGCAGGATGATGTCGCCATCGTCCTCGATGGCGTTTTCGACGAGCAGCGCCCGCACCGGATGGTTGCGCGGCACATCGAACACGGCAATGACCTGGCCTTGTGCCGCGCCATGGCGCACCAGAGAAGCGTCACCGCGCGCGCCGAGCGCCAGCGACAGGGCATCGAGCAGGATGGATTTGCCGGCGCCGGTTTCTCCGGTCAGCACGGAAAGGCCCGGCTGGAAGTCGATATCCAGCTTCTCGATCAGGACGATATCGCGGATCGACAGTCTGGAAAGCATCAGAACCCGGACCTCAGGCAATTCCAGGAAAAGTGCGGAGCGTTTTTCCCATGGGAATTGCGTAGAACAAAAAGTTGGGACGGCTCAGCGCTTCAATCAAACCACTGAACCGCCGTGGAGCGGCACGCGACCAATCGGAGTCGCAGCGCCGCACTATCTTTTTGTTTCAGCATCGGATCAATCCGAAAAGCGCGCTGCGCACGCTTGCGCCTGACAGATCAGGCGCCGGTGATCAGCTTGCCGGCCTTGGAAATCCACGATCCGGCATTCTCGCGCGGCGAAAGCCCATTGCTCTGCAGGAGCTTGTAGGAGTCCTTGTACCACGGGCTGTCGGGATAGTTGGTGCCGAGCACCGCTGCGGCCGTCTGGGCCTCCGAGGTCAGCCCCATCGCGTAGTAGCTTTCGGTGAGGCGGGCCAACGCTTCCTCGACGTGGCGGGTGTTGGAATAGTTCTCCACCACGGTGCGGAAGCGTTTGACGGCGGCGATGTATTCGCGGCGCTCTAGATAATAGCGGCCGATCTGCATTTCCTTGCCGGCGAGCTGGTCGTTGGCGAAGCGGATCTTCTCCTTGGCGTCGTCGACATATTCCGACGTCGGCCAGCGCGTGACCAGATCCTGCATCGTCTGCAGCGTCTGGCGCGCTTCCTTCTGATCCTGCGTCACATCCTTGATCTGGCGATAGTAGCTCAGGCCGATGATGTACTGTGCATAGGGCGCGTCATCGGTGGACGGATAAAGCGCCAGATAGCGCTTGGCCGACGAGATCGCCTCGTCGTAGCTGCCCTTTCGGTAGTCGGTGAAAGCGCCCATCACCATCGATTTGCGAGCCCATTCCGAATAGGGATGCTGGCGGTCGACGGCGTCGAACTTCTTGCTCGCCTCGTCCAGGCGGCCGGCATTCAAATTGGCGAGACCCTGGTTGTAGAGAACGTCGGCCGGCTCGGTCTGGTCGACATATTTCGACAGGTCGATGTCTTTCTCCGACGACATGCAGGCCGACAGAAAGAGCGATGGAACAACCAGCGAAAGCGCCAGGAGAACAGACCGCTTTGGCGCTTTCGATTGACCGACTCGCTTGAAGAACATGATTGGATTGCGCCCTTTCGGCGTTATTTTAATGCCTCTTGCATGCTGTTGTCCCAAAACTGGTCCCCACTTTTGAGCGACATGCACTAATCGACGGCAGCAGCCATAAACCATAACCGCCTTGCCCGGCAACGCTATCTCCGGGCAATGGCGCATTTTTGTGGCGGCGCGACGGCGCCGACGCATCCCTATATTTTCGCCGACCGATGATGCATTCCTGCAACACCCGGCATTCCGCCACAGGGTGCGAAAACGGTGCGGAGCTTAGATCATCCAGGGCGCGTAGAGCGGCGCATTGACGGCGCTCATCTCCGCCGCGCGGCCCCGCTCGCGGCGTGTCGTCTCGACGATCTCGAAGGCCGTGCGGTCCGACAGCAGGCGCCGCAGCGCCGCAGCGTTCAGCCTGTGACCGCCGCGATAGGAGCGGAAACAGCCGATGAAGCGGGCGCCGGCCAGAGCCAGGTCGCCCATGGCGTCGAGCGTCTTGTGGCGCACGAATTCGTTGGGATAACGCAGGCCGCCCATATTGATGACGCGGTTGTCGTCACCGATCACGAGCGAGTTCTCGAGCGAAGATCCCAGCGCATAGCCGGCCGCCCACAACCGCTCGACATCCTTCATGAAGCCGAAGGTTCGGGCGCGCGCAACGTCGCGGCGGAAAATGTCGGCATTGATGTCCGACGCAAAGAGCTGACGGCCGATGGCCGGGCTTTCGAAATCGATCTCGACCTCGAAGCGGGTGCCGTCATAGGGCCTGAACTCCGCCCAGGAAGCACCGTTTTCGATGCGAACCGGCTTGACGACCCTGATATAGCGCCGCTTGACCGGCAGCGTCTCGATGCCCGCCTGGTCGATGGCTTCCACGAAGGCCATGGCGCTGCCGTCGAGGATGGGAACCTCGTGGCCGTCGATCTCGATGAGAACATTGTCGATGCCGAGCCCGAACAGCGCGGCCATGATGTGCTCGACCGTGGCGATATGCTCGCCCGAGGGATCGCCAAGCATGGTGCACAGATCGGTGGCGCCGATCTCGGAAAACAGGGCGCGGAACTCGCGGCCCAGCCCGTCGCTATTGATGAGCTGGAACACGATGCCGGTGTCGGCATCCGCCGGCAGGAAACTGATGGAAACTTCTTTGCCACTGTGAACGCCGGTGCCCGTAAGCGACGCGCGCGTTTTCACTGTCGTCTGGTAGTCGTGCAAGACAATCCCCATAAGCCCGATATGCCTAAGTCCGCTTCTCCAGCCCGAGGGCGCGGCTCTTGTTAAATCGGCAGGCAGGGCCACTTCCCCGAAATCCCGGCAGACCGACTATGGTAGGCAGCGAAGATAATGTCCCGCCAAGGAGACTCCAAATCACGGTTTCTTACCCTCTGTAACCGCGAACCAGAGTAAGCTCCACATCGTAACTATTTGATTCTACAGCACTTAAAACGTTAACAGGCAAGCAATTCCTTGCTTGCCTGTTAACAATTGTTACGGTCCGTTAACCGCTCAGTTGGCCTGGCGGCGCAGGAACGCCGGAATCTCCAGCTGATCGTCGTCCTGAGTCGCCCTGGTCTGCGGCGTCAGGCGGCCCTGGTCGTCCAGCTGGCCGCGGCGCGGCGCATAGAGCTGGGCGTCCTGGCTGGCGAGACGGCGCACTTCAGGCGCTGCCTGGCGCAGCTTCGGCTCGCGCGGTTGCGCCGGCTGCAGCCTTGCGGGTTCCTCCTCGCGGCGGGTCAGGCCGTTGGTCAGGCGCTTCAACAGACCCATCGGGCCGCTGTTGTTCTCGTGGTCCACCGGGCGGCTCTTGGCGTCGACCTCGGCCTTCACCACCGGCGGAAAGTCCTCGACGCGCGGCATGCGCTGAGGTGCCATCGCCACCGGCTGCTGGACCTCGCGCAGCATTTCGCGCGGCTGCGGGGCCGGCTGCATCTGCTGGACAACCGGCTGCGGCATTGGCTGCTGC
The DNA here is from genome assembly GCF_016756575.1 of Mesorhizobium sp. 131-3-5. Lineage (NCBI taxonomy): Bacteria > Pseudomonadati > Pseudomonadota > Alphaproteobacteria > Hyphomicrobiales > Phyllobacteriaceae > Mesorhizobium > Mesorhizobium sp. 131-3-5. The sequence continues at coordinate 3,522,966 of NZ_AP023254.1, read as the reverse complement.
GGCGGCGCCTGGAAGATCTTGCTCTGCGGGCGGAAATCGTCCGCATGGGCGACAGGAGCCGGGCGGGCCTGCGCCATGGCGGCAGCGTTCGACTCGGCGAGCTGGATGGCCTCGGCGACCGGGTCCGCGGCGCGCGGCTCATAGACAGGCTGCTGGACCGGCGCCGGGCGGCTCTCCACGGCGGCAACGGCCGGACGGGCGGCCGGCTTCTGCGGTGCCGTACGGATCGAGATCGGCGCCGCGGCGATTTCAGCCGCCGACTTGTCGATGCCGGTGGCGACCACCGAGACGCGGATGACGCCTTCGAGTTCCTCGTCGAAAGTAGCGCCGAGGATGATGTTGGCGTCCTGGTCGACTTCCTCGCGTATACGGGTCGCAGCTTCGTCGACTTCGAACAGCGTCAGGTCGCGGCCGCCGGTGATCGAGATCAGCAGGCCCTTGGCGCCCTTCATAGAGGTCTCGTCAAGCAGCGGGTTGGCGATCGCAGCCTCGGCGGCGGCCATCGCGCGGCCCTCGCCCGAAGCTTCGCCGGTGCCCATCATCGCCTTGCCCATCTCGCGCATCACCGAACGCACGTCGGCGAAGTCGAGGTTGATCAGGCCTTCCTTGACCATCAGGTCGGTGATGCAGGCGACACCGGAATAGAGCACCTGGTCGGCCATGGCGAAGGCGTCGGCGAAGGTGGTCTTGTCATTGGCCAGCCGGAACAGGTTCTGGTTGGGGATGACGATGAGGGTGTCGACGCATTTCTGCAGTTCCTCGATGCCCAAATCGGCCGTCTTCATGCGGCGCTGGCCTTCGAAGTGGAACGGCTTGGTGACGACGCCGACGGTGAGGATGCCCTTCTCGCGCGCGGCGCGGGCAACGACGGGAGCAGCACCGGTGCCGGTGCCGCCGCCCATGCCGGCGGTGACGAAGCACATATGGGTGTTGGATAGGTGGTCGATGATCTCGTCGATGCACTCTTCCGCCGCCGCGCGGCCGACTTCCGGCTGCGAGCCGGCGCCGAGGCCTTCGGTGACATGCGCGCCGAGCTGGATCAGCCGGTCGGCCTTCGACATGGTCAGCGCCTGCGCGTCGGTGTTGGCCACGACGAACTCGACACCGCGCAAGCCCGCGGTGATCATGTTGTTCACGGCATTGCCGCCGCCGCCGCCGACACCGAACACGGTGATGCGCGGCTTAAGCTCGGTGATGTCCGGCTTCTGCAGATTGATGGTCATTGTCTCCGTCCTTTGCCTTTCACGCCGCTTCGCCGCCGCGGCCGCCTATGGGGCTGTCCCCGTCAATTAGAAACTGTCTCTCAACCACTGACTCATGCGATGCAGTTTTCCACCCGTTCCGGTCATCCTGAGACCGGAAATGCCTTTTGCAGGATGGCTCTCGAAACTCGCCATCTGCGGATAGATCAGAAGCCCGACGGCGGCCGAGAAGGCCGGCCCCTTCGCTGCTTCGGGCAGGCCCGCCACGCCGAGCGGACGGCCGATGCGCACATTGCGCCCCAGGATGCGGCGCGCCGCTTCCGGCAGGCCGGCCAGCTGGCTGGCGCCGCCGGTGAGCACGACGCGCTTGCCGACCGCGTTGCCGTAGCCGGACTTGTTCAGCCGATCGCGCAGCAGTTCGAGCGTCTCGTCGATGCGGGCGCGCACGATGCGCGTCATCACCGAACGCGGAATCTGCAGCGGCACATCGCCATCGTCGCCGATCGGCTGGATCGAGACCAGGTCGCGGTCATCTGCGCTGCCCGGCAGCGCCGAACCATGCATGACCTTCAGCCTTTCGGCGGCATCGAGCGAGGTCGAAAGCCCTTTGGCCATGTCGAGCGTGACGTGATTGCCGCCGATGGCGATGGCGTCGCCATGGACGAACTTGCCTTCCGAAAACACCGAGATCGTCGTCGTGCCGCCGCCCATGTCGATGCAGGCCGCACCCAGTTCCAGCTCGTCGTCGACCAGAGCCGCCAGCCCGCTGGCATAGGGCGTCGCCACCATGCGCTCGACCGACAGATGCGAGCGGTTGATGGAGAGTTCGAGGTTGCGCATCGGCGCCGCGTCACCCGTCAGCACATGCATGTCGACGCCAAGCGCGTCGCCGACCATGCCGCGCGGATCGCGCACGCCGCGCTCGGCATCGAGCGAGAAGCCGACGGGCAGCGAATGGATCACCTCGCGCTCGGCCTTGAGCGCCTGCTTGGCGCCGGCGCCGAGCACGCGCTTGATGTCGGCCTCGTCGGCCTCGTGGCCGCCAAGGTTGATGGTCGCCGAGAAGGCTTCGCTCTTCAGCCGGCCGGCGGTCATGTTGACGATGAGCGAATCGACCGTCAGCCCCGCCATGCGCTCGGCGGCGTCGACGGACAGGCGGATGGCATGCTCGGCCCGGTCGAGATCAACGACCACGCCCGACTTCACGCCTTGCGACTTCTGATGACCGATGCCGATCACCTGGATCCGGTGCGAGCGGCCGCGCAACAGCTTGCCGTCATCGTTCGGCTTGAGCTTGGCCACCATGCAGCAGACCTTGTTCGAGCCGACATCCAGCACTGTCAGAGTGCCGGATCGGCGCGACGAGGCATCGCCTGAACCGCCAAGCCAGCTCATATCTTCGTCTCCGACTTGCGCTTGAGGGTCTTCGGCTTCTCGTTGAGCGCGGCCTCGCGCTGCGTCGCCGCTTCGGGCGTCAGCTCCACGACCAGCCGGTCTGTCAGGCGCATGTCGACCGCAGCGATGTCGCGCGACAAGAGCCCCTTGTCCTTATCCATCTTGACCAGTTCGGCGAGCGCCTGGTTTTCCCCGTCCTCGGGCAGCTTGACGGTGATGCCGTTGTCGAGCTTCAGGTCCCAGCGGCGATCGCCAACGCGGATATAGCCTTTTACGCGGCTCGCGAGGTCGGGGTATTTTTCGACCTTGGCCAGGAAGTCGGGCGCCTTGGCCGGCGCGCCCTCGCCGATCAGCAACGGCAGCAGCACCTGCTTGCCGCCGGAGAACGGCGCAATGACCGCGCCATCCCTCTCGATGACCGAGAGATCATTGCCCTGCTGCCAGAGCGCGAAAGCCTCACGCTCCTCGACGCGCACTTCCAGCGTATGCGGATAGACCTTGCGCACCGCCGCCACCTCGATCCACGGCAGGCCGGAGATGCGCTCGCGCGCGGCCTCGGCGTCGAAGCCGATCAGCGAGGTCCAGCCGTCGAGCTCGAGCCTGTCGAGAATGTCGATCTCGGAGGTCTGGCGGTTGCCGACCACCTTGACCTGATCGACGGCAAAGCCCGTGCGGGCGGTGATGCTCTGGATGATGCCATCGGCATGGCCGCCGAGATAGGCGCCATAGGCGCCGCTCGAAGCGAGCAGCACCGCCGACATCATCGCCGCGGAGAAGCGCGGCACCTCGAATTCGCCACCGCCCAGGCGCGCCAGGATGCGCACCGGGCGGCGAAGCACGCGCGGCAGGACGAAATGGCCCGATGACAACGACAAGCCGAACAGCGACGGCCCAGCCGCGCCCTTCCCCTTGCCCTGTCCCCATTTCAACGCAGACACGAAGCGTCCTCCACCATCCAACTCAACAACTCACCAAACGAATGCCCGGCATGGGCCGCGATTTCAGGCACCAGAGACGTCGGCGTCATGCCCGGCTGAGTGTTGACCTCGAGCCATACAACTTCGCCATTTTCGGAGTGACGATCGTCATAACGGAAGTCCGACCGGGAAACGCCCCGACAGCCGACAGCTTGGTGAGCCTTGAGCGCCAGTGTCTGTATTTTTTGGTAAATATTCGGTGAAACTTTTGCGGGGCATTCGTGTTTTGATCCGCCCGCGACATATTTTGAATCGTAATCATAGAAGGAATGGCCGGTCGGGATGATCTCACAGACGCCAAGCGCCACATCACCCATGACGGCGCAGGTCAGCTCGCGCCCGTGGATGTAGCGCTCGACCATGACGGTATCGCCATATTTCCACTCGGACGAGCCGACGACCTGCGGCGGATGCGACTGCCCCTCCGACACGATGACGACGCCAAAGCTCGACCCTTCATTGACCGGCTTGATCACATAGGGCGGCTTCATCGGATGCTTGTTCTGGATGGCGAAGCGATTGGCGACCTTCGATTCGGCGACGGGAACGCCGACCGATTTGACGATCTTCTTCGCTTGCTCCTTGTTCATGGCGAGCGCCGAGGCGAGCACGCCGGAATGCGTGTAGGGAATGCCGAGATATTCGAGGATGCCCTGGATGGTGCCGTCCTCGCCGAACGGACCGTGCAGCGCATTGAAGGCGACGTCAGGTTTGAGATCGGCAAGCACCGAGCCGACATCGCGCCCGACATCGACGCGGGTGATTTGATAACCCTCATTCTCCAGCGCATCGGCACAGGCCTTTCCGGAGGACAGGGACACGGGCCGCTCGGACGAAAAACCTCCCAGCAGGACGGCCACATGCTTGCTTTTCATTCCCCGTCATCCCCTCTCACGGCGGACCAAAAACCAAGATTTCCGCAACATTGAGTCCGAGTCTCCCGGCAGGTTGCCCCCCAGACGGAAAACGCGGGTAACGCGTCGAACGACTCAAATCAGGAAACGCTTTCCAGCAGAGAATCAGAGAGTTGATTCACTGGCAAGTGCTTATGATTCCGAGAGATTCACTTTCTGAGAAAATGGCTACGAAAACCGTGTCGCTGAGTCCCTGGAGCAACGGTTTTAAGCGTTTTGCGAGCGCATTGAAGTTCATGCATCACATGAACTTCATGAACAGCGAAGGTACGTTGAGGTTCAGGTCAGGCCGAGTCGAAAACGATGGCCTTCGAGAACCGGAGCGGAGCGGACATTCGGGTCCGTGAGCACCGGAAGCGGAGAAGGCCGTCGTTTGCAGGCCGGCATCACCTGAATATCAGCGTACCTAGAGAAGCTGACCCAGAAACTCCTGGACGGCATGTCCGGGCCGGAAATTGCCGATGCGCTTGATCTCCCACTGCAGCCGGAGGCCAGAGTGCTCGAGCACGCGGGCGCGCACCGTCTCGCCGAGATATTCGAGGTCGTAGCCGGTCGCCGTGCCGGTGTTGATCATGAAATTGCAGTGCATGGGCGACATCTGCGCGCCGCCGATCATCAGGCCACGGCAGCCCGCCTTGTCGATCTCCTTCCAGGCCGACGTTCCTTCCGGATTCTTGAAGGTCGAGCCGCCGGTCTTCTCGCGGATCGGCTGCACCGTCTCGCGGTGGTTCTGCACCGCGTCCATCGCCGCCTTGATCGTGGCCTTGTCCTCTGCAAAGCCTTCGAACACGGCCGAGGTAAAGATCAGCCCGGAAGGAGCCGCCGAATGGCGATAGGCATAGCCCATCTCGGCATTGCTCAGTGTCTGGACATTGCCCTTACGGTCGAGCGCGCGCACCTCGACCACGCGCTCGCGCGTCTCGACGCCGTTGGCGCCGGCGTTCATCCTCAGCGCCCCACCGATGGCGCCTGGAATGCCGTGATAGAAATGGAAGCCGCCAATGCCGGCTTCCAGCGCCAGGGCCGCGACACGCTTGTCGGGCGTGGCGGCACCCGCCTTAATCCTGATCGGCGAAACGATCTCGGCCTCGCCAAAGCCCTTGGCCGAGAGCCGGATGACAAAACCCGGAATGCCGCCGTCCCTGACCAGAAGGTTCGAGCCGACACCAACGACGGTAAGAGGTATTTCTTCGGGAACCGCACGCAGGAACGCGGCAAGGTCTTCTTCGTCGGCCGGCTGGAACAGCACCTCGGCCAGGCCACCGGCGCGGAACCAGGTGATCTTGTCCATCTCGGCATTCGGCGTGAGACGGCCGCGCAGGCCGGCAAGCCGGTCGCCAAGTCTGTCGATCAGGGCCTGGCCGTGCATCATGAGGCGGCAAGCTCCTTTGGCAGAGCATAGGCCCATTGGGTGATGTTGCCGGCGCCGAGGAAGACGACGAAGTCGCCGGGCTTGGCCAGGTCGCGAATGATGGGCGCGATCGCTGCCGGACCCTCTATGTAGCGCGCATCGCGATGACCGCCGGCGCGGATGCGCGACACCAGCTCGTCCGAGCTGACGCCGTCGATCGGGTCTTCGCCGGCAGCATAGACCGGCGCCACCATCACCGTGTCGGCGTCGTTGAAGCAGGCGGAGAACTCGTTGAACAGATCGTGCAGCCGGGTGAAGCGGTGCGGCTGGGCAATGGCGATGACGCGGCCGTTGGTGGCGCTGCGCGCCGCCTTCAGCACCGCCGATATCTCGACCGGATGGTGACCGTAGTCGTCGAAGACATCGACGCCGTTCCAGGACCCGGTATGGGTGAAGCGGCGCTTGACGCCGGCGAAGGACGACAGGCCCTTCTTGATCGCCTCGCCGGACAGGCCGAGCTCATGCGCGACGGCGATGGCCGCGGTGGCGTTGGAGACATTGTGGCGGCCGGGCATCGGCAGGCGCAGGCCTGAAATCGTGCTCTGGCTGCCGGTCTTGCGGTCGCGGATCACCACGTCGAACTCGGAGGTGGCCCCCGCCATGCGGTGGTTGGTGAAGCGCACATCGGCTTGCGCGTTCTCGCCATAGGTGATGACCCGGCGGTCCTCGATGCGGCCGACCAGCGCCTGCACTTCCGGATGGTCGGTGCACATCACGCCGAAGCCGTAGAACGGCACATTCTCGACGAACTGGCGGAACGCCTCGCGCACCTTGTCGAAGCTGCCGTAGTGGTCGAGATGCTCGGGATCGATGTTGGTGACGACGGCAATGTCGGCCGGCAGCTTGAGGAAGGTGCCGTCGCTCTCGTCGGCCTCGACCACCATCCACTCGCCGTCGCCCATGCGGGCATTGGTGCCATAGGCATTGATGATGCCGCCATTGATGACGGTCGGATCGAGCCCGCCGGCTTCGAGCAGGGTCGCCACCATCGAGGTCGTCGTCGTCTTGCCATGCGTGCCGCCGATCGCCACCGCCTGACGGAAGCGCATCAGTTCGGCCAGCATCTCGGCGCGGCGCACGATCGGCAGCAGCTTTTCGCGCGCGGCCTTCAGCTCCGGATTGGTCTTCTTGATCGCCGTCGAGACGACCACCACCTCGGCATCGCCAAGATTCTCGGCCTTGTGGCCGACGAAGCATTCGATGCCCTTGTCGCGCAGCCGCTGCACATTGGCGCTGTCGGCCTGGTCGGACCCTTGCACCTTGTAGCCGAGATTGTGAAGCACCTCGGCGATGCCGCTCATGCCGATGCCGCCAATGCCGATGAAATGCACAAGGCCGATGGTCTGCGGCATCTTCATGCTTGCGTCCCTTTCCTGAAATCCGAAACGGTTTTTTGGGACGCAATAGCCTCTGTGAGATCGGCGAGCAACCGTGCCGCGTCCGGCCTGCCGGCCGATTTCGCGCCCGCGGCCATCGCCGCCAGCTGCTCGGGATTGTCCATCAGCCCGCCAACAAGGGCCGCGATGCGCTCGGGCGACAGCGTCGATTGCGGGTGCACCTCGCCGCCGCCGGCAGCGGCAAGGGCTGCCGCGTTCGCCGCCTGATCGTGGTCGAGCGCATAGGGATAGGGCACCAGCAGCGCCGGCCGGCCGATGACGGCGATCTCCGAGACGGTCGAGGCGCCGGACCGCGAAATCACCAGATGGGCAGCGGCCATGCGCGCCGCCATGTCGGTGAAGAAGGGCGAGACCTCGACGGTGACGCCAAGCGCGGCATAGGCCGTCTTCACCCGCGCTACGTCATCCGCGCGGGCCTGCTGCGTGATCACCAGACGTTTGCGCTGTGCATCCGAAAGCAGCGCGATGGCTCCCGGCATGGCATCGGAAAAGAACTGCGCGCCCTGGCTGCCGCCGAACACCAGCAGGCGGAAAGGCTCTTCCCCCGTCGATGCCGCATAAGGCGTCTTGGCCGCCTCCAACACCGCCGGCCGGACGGGATTGCCCGTCGTCACCGTCTTTTCGCCGGTGGCACTCGTATCCTGCGGCAGGAAGCCGCCGGCGATGGCATCGACACGGCCGGCCAGCGCCCGGTTGGCGCGCCCCATCACCGCGTTCTGCTCGTGGATCAGCGTCGGCACCTTGCGCCGCGTAGCCGCGTAGAGCGGCGGCAGGGTCGGATAGCCACCAAAGCCGACCACCGCATCCGGCTTGATCCGGCCGATAATGGCGGAGGCCTGGCGCACGCCGCGCCAGATTTTCCAGAACGCGCCAAGCACGGCGATGGGATTTTTCGAGCCCATCGTCGCCGACTGGATCGGATGGACGGCAGCGGCCGGGAAGTGGCCGGCAAACCGCTCGGCGCGGTCGTCGGTCGCCAGATGCACCGTCCAGCCGCGCTCCTTCAGCTCATGCGCCAGCGCCTCGGCCGGGAACAGATGTCCGCCGGTTCCGCCCGCCGCCAGAAGGATGACACCCCTCGCCATGTCACTCCGCCGGTAAAGCGCGCTGCGGCAGCGCAAACCCCATTTGCTTGCGCTTCTCCGGCCGCTTGCGGGTCAGCGCCAGCACCATGCCCATCGAAATGGCGATAGCGATCTGCGAGGAGCCGCCATAGGAGATGAAGGGCAGCGTCATGCCCTTGGCGGGCACCAGCTGCAGGTTGACGCACATGTTGATGACGGCTTGCAGGCCGAACACGGTGACGAGACCGCCGACCGCATAGCGGGTGAAATCGTCATGTTCCTTGAGCGCCGTGTTGAGGCCGCGCAGCACGATGAAGGCGAAGATCGACATGATGAAGAAGCACATGATCAACCCGAATTCCTCGCCAGCGACCGAGAAGACGAAGTCGGCGTGGCTGTCGGGGATGACCCGCTTGACCGTGCCCTCGCCCGGGCCGACGCCGAACCAGCCGCCATTGATCAGCGCATCGCGTCCCATGTCGACCTGGAATGTGTCGCCCTCGCCGGTGAGGAACTTGTCTATGCGCAAGGCAACGTGCGGAAACACCGTATAGGCGGCGAAGACGCCGCCGACGCCGGCAGCACCCAGCACGATGATCCACAGCCAGGGCAGCCCGGCCATGAAGAACATGATACCCCACGTGCCGGTCGTCAGCATGGTCTGGCCGAGGTCCGGCTGCGCCACCAGCAGCGACACGACCAGCACCAGGAGCAGCATGGCGAACAAATTGCCGGGAATGTCGGGCTGGCGCTTGTGCTCGGCGAACAGCCAGGCGCACATGATGACGAAGGCCGGCTTCAGGAACTCGGACGGCTGGATCGAAAGGCCGGCAAGCGACACCCAGCGCCGTGCGCCCTTCACCTCGACGCCGATATAGAGCACCGCCACCATCAGCACCAGCATCAGGCACAGCATGATCAGCGACATGCGCCGAATCTGCCGGGAATCGAGGAAGGAGACCGCCAGCATCACTCCGAGGGCCGGCACGGTGAAGATGATCTGCCTGGTGGCGAAATGGAAACTGTCGAGGCCGATGCGCTCGGCCACCGCTGGGCTGGCGGCGAAGGACAAGACGATGCCCAGCCCCATCAGCGACAGGAACGCGGCCAGGAACCAGCGATCGATCGTCCACCACCAGGTTGCGACAGGACTTTTATCGAGACGGCTCTGCATTATCGTGCCCCTCCGATGGGTTTGACGCCATCTATAGCGCTCGCAGCTTGCCTGAAGGCTTCGCCGCGAACTTCGAAATTCTTGAACTGGTCGAAACTGGCGCAGGCCGGCGACAACAGCACCACCACCTCGCCGCTGTCGTCCTTGGCCGCATCATGCGCGGCGTGTTCTACCGCCTTGGCCAGGGTGCCCGAGATCTCGTAGGGCACCGCCTCGCCAAGCGTCGCCGAAAAGGCAGGTGCGGCCTCGCCGATCAGATAGGCCTTGGCGATGCGCGGGAAGAAGCCGCGCAGCGGCTCGATGCCGCCCTCCTTGGGCAGGCCGCCGGCGATCCAGTAGATGCGCGGAAAGCTCGACAGTGCGGGGGCGGCCGCATCGGCGTTGGTCGCCTTGGAATCGTTGACGAACAGGACATGGCCCTTGCGGCCGACCTGCTCCATGCGGTGCGCGAGACCCGGAAAACTTTCGAGCCCCGACTGGATTTCGCCAAGGTCGAGCCCGACCTTCAGGCAAGCGGCGACCGCGGCAAGCGCGTTCTGCGCATTGTGCTGGCCGCGCAACGAACCGATGCCTTCGAGGAAGGCGACCTTGCTGTAGCGGCCGTGCACGGCCTCCATCAGATTGGTGCCGTCGGCGAAATAGCCGTCGGTCAGCGGCAGCCGCTTGGAAATGCGGATGACCTGCCGCCCGGCCCGCTCCAGCCGCTCGGCGATCTGCGCGCACCAGGAATCGTCGATGCCGATGATCGCCGTCTCGCTGCCCGCCACCAGCCGCTCCTTGATCGAGGCGTAGTGCTGCATGGTGCCGTGGCGGTCGAGATGGTCCGGCGTCAGGTTGAGCAGGATGCCGGCGGTCGGATTGATCGAGGGCGCGAGGTCGATCTGGTAGGACGAGCACTCGACGACACAGTGGCGGTCGGGCTTCGGCGGGTCGAGCGTCATCACCGCGCGGCCGATATTGCCGCCCATCTGGGTATCGCGGCCCGCCGATTTGAGGATGTGCGCCGTCAGCGCGGTGGTGGTCGACTTGCCGTTGGTGCCGGTGATGGCGATGAAAGGCGCCGTTGGCGCGCTGAGCGTCCGCTCGCGGCAGAAAAGCTCGATGTCGCCGATGATCTCGACGCCGGCGCCCTTCGCCAATTCCACCGTCCAATGCGGCTTGGGATGCGTCAGCGGCACGCCCGGCGACAGCACGAAAGCCGAGAATTTTGCCCAGTCGGCGCCGCGCAGATCGGCGGTCGCGATGCCGGTGGCGGCTGCCTTGGCGACGCTGTCGGGATTGTCGTCCCAGGCAAGCACCTGCGCCCCACCCTCGATCAATGCCCGCGCGGTCGCGATCCCCGAGCCGCCGAGGCCGAAGAGCGAAACCTGTTTGCCTGCGAAGGATGCAGCGGGGATCAAGGGAGGCTTCCTATCTGAGCTTCAGGGTGGAGAGGCCGACCAGCGCCAGGATGACGGCGATGATCCAGAAGCGGATCACCACCTGGCTCTCGGTCCAGCCGAGCTTTTCGAAATGATGGTGGATCGGCGCCATCAGGAACACGCGCTTGCCGGTCATCTTGAAGTAGCCGACCTGGATGATGACCGACAGGATTTCCACGACAAACAATCCGCCGACGATGACGAGCACGATCTCATGCTTGGTGGCCACCGCCACCGTGCCGATCAGGCCGCCCATGGCCAGCGAACCGGTGTCGCCCATGAAGATCGCCGCCGGCGGTGCGTTGAACCAGAGGAAGCCGAGGCCGGCGCCGATGACGGCGCCCAGCACGACCGCGAGTTCACCGGTGCCGGGCACAAAGTGGATCTGCAGATATTCGGCGAACACCGCATTGCCCGAGAGATAGGCGATGACGCCGAAGGATGCCGCCGCGATCATGATCGGCACGATCGCCAGTCCGTCGAGGCCGTCTGTCAAATTGACCGCATTGCCGGCACCGACAATGACGAAGCAGGAGAACGGGATGAAGAACCAGCCGAGGTTGACGATGAATTCCTTGGCGAAGGGAAACGTCAGCGACGAGGAGAATGGCGCCTGGCCGTTGTGCATGATCACCCAGGCGGCGATGCCGGCGATGATGAATTCGAGCCCCAGCCGTGCCTTGCCGGAGAAGCCGAGATGCGACTGCTTGGTCACCTTCAGATAGTCGTCATAAAAACCGATCGAGCCGAAGCCCAGCGTCACCAGCAGCACGACCCAGACATAGATGCTCGACAGGTTCGCCCATAGAAGCGACGAGCCGATGATGCCGGACAGGATCATCAGCCCGCCCATGGTCGGCGTGCCCGCCTTCTTGAAATGCGTCTGCGGGCCGTCGGCACGGATCGGCTGCCCCTTGCCCTGGCGCAGCCGCAGCGAATTGATGATGGTCGGTCCGAAGATGAAGACGATCAGCGCCGAGGTGATCAGCGCCCCGCCGGTGCGGAACGTGATGTAACGGAAGACATTGAAGACCGAGATCTTGTCCGCGAAATCGACCAGCAGTGTAAACATGCGCTTTCGTCCCCCGACTCGACCTAGGTCAGTTTGCTGGTTGTCGTTTCAGCCGGGTATTTGCCCAGCAGCGCATCGACCAGTTTTGCAAAACCGATGCCCTTCGACGATTTGATCATCACCACGTCGCCCGGCTTCAGCGCGGCAAGCAGCACCGGCTTCAATTCCTCGACGCCGGCGCGGTATTCCGTCTTGATGTCCTCAGGCAGCGCTTCCGCCAGTGCCCGCATTTCGGGGCCGCCAAGGAACACGGTCTGCGTGCCGGTGCCGACGATGAGATCGGCAAGGGCGGCATGCAGCTTGGCCGAATGCTCGCCAAGTTCCAGCATGTCGCCGAGCACGGCGATGCGGCGCCCCTCACCCGTCACCGGCGTCGCGTTGAGCAGCGCCATCGCCGCCGCCATCGAGGCCGGATTGGCGTTGTAGCTCTCGTCGATCAGCGTGATCGGCCCACCGGGGTGGCGCAACACATGGCGCTTGCCGCGGCCGCGCTCGGCTGACAGATCGGCCAGTGCCAGTGCCACCTTGTCGAGATCGGCGCCGACCAGTTGCGCCGCGCCCAGCACCGCCAGCACGTTCTGCACCATGTGCCGGCCGGGCGCGCCGATGCGGGCGATCATGTCATGACCGCCGATCCGGGCGGCGATGTCGGAGTGGTCGGCATGCAATTCGCATCTGGTAAGCTTGAAGGTCGAGCGCGCGTTCTCGCCGAAGCCGTAGACATGCTCGACGCCGGCGGCATGCGCCATCTTGTCGAGCAGCTTGAAGCGCGCATCGTCGCGGTTGAGGACGGCCGCACCCTCTGGCTCCAACCCTTCGAAAATCTCGGCCTTGGCCTTGGCGATCTCGTCGAGATTGCGGAAGAAGCCGAGATGCGCCGCCGCGATGATGGTGACGATGGCGACATGCGGCCGCACCATCTTCACCAGCGGCCGGATCTCGTCGGGATGGTTCATGCCGATCTCGAAGACGGCATAGTCGCAATCATCGGGCATGCGCGCCAGCGTCAGCGGCACACCCCAATGGTTGTTGAAGGACTGCGCCGAGGCATGCACCTTGCCGACCGCCGACAGCACATGGCGCAGCGCTTCCTTGGTGGTGGTCTTGCCGGCCGACCCGGTCACCGCGATGATCTTTGCCTGGGAGCGGGCGCGCGCCGCGACACCAAGCTTTTCCAATGCAACCAGCACGTCCTCGACGACGATAATCGGCGCCGTCAGCCGGCCGAGCGACGGCAGCTTGCCTTCCGCCACCACCAGCACGCCGGCGCCGGCCTTGATGGCCGCGGTGGCGAAGTCGTGACCATCCATCGCCTCGCCCTTGATGGCGAAGAAGGCGTCACCCGGCTGCAGGCTGCGGCTGTCGATCGAAATGCCCGATATGCCCTCGGGCATGGGCCCGAGCGGCCGCCCGTCCATGGCGGCGACCAGCGCCTCGGAGGTCCACAGCATACTCATGCGGCACGCTCCCGCAGCGCGGCGCGGACTTCCTCGTGGTCGGAGAAATGCAGGGTTTCGGAGCCGATCGTCTGGCCTTCCTCGTGCCCCTTGCCGGCCACGATCAGCGTGTCGCCGGCATGAAGCATGGCGACAGCCTCGTGGATCGCCTTGCGCCGGTCGCCGATCTCGATGGCGCCGGGTGCGGCGGCCAGAATGGCGGCGCGGATCGTTTCGGGCACTTCGGAGCGCGGATTGTCATCGGTGACGATGACGACATCGGCAAGCCGGGTGGCGATTTCGCCCATGATCGGCCTCTTGCCCCGATCGCGGTCACCACCGCAGCCGAACACGACCATGACGCGACCAGTGGTAAACGGGCGGACCGAAGCCAGCACGTTTTCCAGCGCATCGGGCTTGTGGGCGTAGTCGACATAGACCGGCGCACCACTGACCGTGGTGCCAACGAGGTCGAGCCGACCCGGCGCTCCCTTCAATTTTTCCAATGCGGCCAATGCCTTGGCGACAGGTGTTCCCGTGGAAATGGCGAGCCCTGCCGAAACCAGCGCGTTCGAAATCTGGAAATCGCCGGCCAGCGGCAGGTCGATTTCGTAAAGCACGCCCTCGGCCTCGACCTCGGCGCGCTGGCGATGGCGTTCGTGCTCGACCCGCTTCAGCGTGAGGAAATCGCCATGCCGGCCAACCGTCAGCACCTTGAGCCCGGCAGCCTGGGCCGCCTGGATCGTCGGCGCCGACCACGGATCGTCGGCGAAGATGACCGCGGGCGCGCCTTTGGGCAGCAGCGGGTCGAACAGGCGCAGTTTGGCGCGGTGATAATCCTCGACCGTCGGATGGTAGTCCATATGGTCGCGGCCAAGGTTGGTGAAGCCGCCGGCGGCGAGCTTCACCCCGTCGAGACGGCGCTGGTCGAGCCCATGGCTGGAGGCTTCCATCGAAGCGTGGGTGACACCGGCATCGGCCAATTCCCGCAGCAGCTGATGCAGGGCAACCGGATCGGGCGTGGTCAGCGAGCCATAGTCGTTGCGGCCGGGCGCCACCACGCCGGTGGTGCCGATCGAAGCCGCGGCGTACCCCACCTGCTCCCAGATCTGCCTGGTGAAGGCGGCGACCGAGGTCTTGCCGCTGGTGCCGGTCACCGCCACCATGGTCTGCGGCTGCTTGCCGAAATAGCGGGCGGCACTCAGCGCCAGCGCCAGGCGCGGATCGTCGACCGCCAGCACCGGAACCGGCAGTCCGGCGATGGAACTGCTTTTGCCTGACACGATCACTAGGGCGCCGCGCCTGGCCGCGTCGGCAGCGTAAGCCGCGCCGTCCGCCTTGGTACCGGCGAGCGCAAAAAAGACGACGCCCGGTTTTACCTGGCGGGAATCGGACGAAATCCCGGTAACCTCCAGATCGGCGGAAGCTGTTCCTTCGACTGGCAGGACACCGGCTAGATCTCTGAGCTTCATCGAGTTCCGTTCACCGCAATAAAATAGCGCGCAGTCGCCGGCGCGCCCTAAGAATCACTCGTAGGAAACCAACGTTGCACCATTTTCATGGCTGAAATCTGGTTTCACGCCAAGCATGGCCGCCGACCGCCTGATGATATTACCCGCTATGACGCCCGCATTCGCGGCCGCGACGTCGGTCATCCCGGGCTTTTCCGGGTGCGGCGCATCGGCAATCGTGAACACCAGATATTGCGGATCGTCCATCGGGAAGGCAGCGACAAAGGTATTGAAATTCAGGTCTTTAGAGTAGCGGCCGTTGATGACCTTTTCGGCCGTTCCGGTCTTGCCGCCAACACGGTAGCCGGGGACTCTGGCGTTTCTGGCCGAGCCCTTCTCGGCATTGAGCGAATAGAGGTAGCGCATGCCCTCGACCGTCTTTTCGTTGACGACTTTTTTGGCAATCGCCATCGCTTCCTGCTGCGTGCGCACCAGGAAGGTCGGATTCATCAAATAGCCGCCATTCATCAGTGCCGCGCAGCCGACAGCCGCCTGCAACGGCGTCGTCGATACGCCATGGCCGAATGCGATGGTGAACGAATTGACCTGTTTCCAGACCTTCGGTTCGGTCGGGCGGGCGACTTCCGGCAGTTCGGTCTGCATCCTTTCCAGGATGCCAAGGCGATGCAGGAATTCCCGGTGCCCCTCGATGCCCACCAGCTCGGCTTCCCTGGCCGACCCGATGTTGGACGAATAGAGGAACACCTCCGGCAGCGACAGCACACGGTTCTTGCCGTGGAAATCGTGAATGGCCTGATGGCCTACCCGGATTGGATGCGACGCGTCGAAACGACTGTTCATCGTCGCCTTGCCGGAATCGAGCGCCATCGCCGAGGTGAAGCTCTTGAAGGTCGAGCCCATCTCATAGAGGCCCGCCGACATCCGGTTCAGCCGATCTTTTTCCTGTGCATTGTAGGGATTGTTCGGATCGAAATCCGGCACCGAGGCCATGGCGATCACTTCGCCGGTCTTGACGTTGAGCACGACGGCGCCGGCGCCGATCGCGCGGTAGCGCTCCAGGCCGGCGGCGATTTCGTCGCGCACCACATGCTGGACGCGCAGATCGATCGACAGCTTCACCGGCTTGAGATCCTTGGCCACCGCCAGGCCCGACGCCTGCAGGTCGCTCAGGCCCTGCTCGTCGATATATTTCTCCATGCCGGAGATGCCCTGGTTGTCGATGTTGGTCAGGCCGACAATGTAGGATGAGGTTTCGCCGCTCGGATAGAAACGGCGCTTCTCCGTACGGAAGCCGAAGCCGGGAATGCCGAGCTGCATGATGTCGGCCTGCTGCTTGGGCGTCAGCTGCCGCTGCAGCCAGACGAAGCCGGCGCCGCTCTTGAGCTTGTGGTAGGTCTGCTCGTAGTCGATCTCGGGCAGCACCGTCGACAGCTTCTCGATCGCCTCGTCGGCATCGACGATGCGGCGCGGCTCGGCGAAGAGCGACGCCGTCTTGATGTCGGTCGCCAGCACTTCGCCATTGCGGTCGACGATATCGGGCCGCGAGGCGGTGATCCGGCTCTGCGGGCCGCCCGACAAATCGGGGGTCTGGAAGCCGAGGTAGACCAGCCGCCCAGAAATGGTCGAGAAGATGCCGAAGAACACCGCCATCGTCATCACGATGCGCGCCTTGCCCTTGCCGCCGGTCGCCTTGCGGGCGCCCTCGACGACAATCGATCCATCTTCACCCGTCCTGGGGCGACGCTTCAGCAGTTTGCCGATCATTGGGCGATGCCTCCGGTCACGACGGGATCCTTGCCGTCCGCAGGCGCCTTGTCGGAATTGTCGGCCATGCCGCCCTGGCGTCCGTTCAGAATATCCTGGATATCCAGGGCCTTGGCCGGCAGATCGCTCAGGCCGACGATCTGGCGGGCGCTGACCGGCTCGAGCGCGAGCTGCGACTTGTAGAGCTCAGCGAGCTTCTGCAGCCGCGAAGGCTGGGTGAGCAGGCTCCAGTCGGCCTTGAGCAGGTCGATCGTCTCCTCCTCATAGCGTATCTGGTTGTGGATCTTCTGCACCGCCGCCAACTGATCCTCGGCCTCGCGCTTGGTCTTGTAAGTCAGGGCCGCCGCCGAAACCATGACGGCGATCAGGACAATGTCGCTGGTACGGAACACGTGCTACCTCTCCCCCGGCCGATCGATGCCGGGAAGCTTTGGAAGGCCGAAAATCGAAAAATCGCCGGCGCGCGCCGGCGCTTCGGTGCGGATCGCCGCGCGCAGCCTGGCCGAGCGGGCGCGCGGATTGGCAGCGACCTCGGCATCGCCCGCCGTCACGCCACCGCCGGCCTTGCGAAAGGTCGCTGTGCGCGCATGCGCCTCGGGCAAATGACGTGAGCCGGTGGCGACGTCGGCGCGGTCGGCGATGAAGCGCTTGACGATGCGGTCTTCCAGCGAATGGAACGTCACCACAACCAGACGCCCGCCGGGCTTCAATGCGCGTTCGGCCGCGAACAACGCCTTGGCCAGTTCGCCGAGTTCGTCATTGACGTAGATGCGCAGCGCCTGGAAGACGCGGGTCGCTGGATGAATCTTGTCCTTCGGCGCGCGGCCAATATGCGTCTCGATGGCGTCGGCCAGTTCCAGCGTGCGCTCGAATGGCTTCTTTTCGCGGCGCGCCTCGATCATGCGGGCGATGCGGCCGGCGTGGCGCTCCTCGCCGAGGAAGCCGAAGATGCGGGCAAGGTCGCCCGGCTTGAAACTATTGACGACATCGGCCGCACTCAGGCCCGCTTGCGCCATGCGCATGTCGAGCGGCCCGTCGGAGCGGAAGGAAAAGCCGCGCTCGGCCTGGTCGAGCTGCATGGAGGACACACCAATGTCGAGCACGATGCCGTCGGCGCTTTCGACATGTTCGTCCAGCGTCGAGAACGGCGCCTGCACCAGTCTCAGCCTGCCGCCCGATTGTGCCTCGAGATCGCGCCCGGCAGCGATCGCGTCGGGATCGCGGTCGATGGCGACGACCGAAGCGCCGGTCGCCAGAATGGCTTTGGTGTAGCCGCCGGCGCCGAACGTGCCGTCGATGATGATGTCGCCCTTCGCCGGCTCCAGTGCCTCGAGCACTTCGCCAAGGAGAACCGGAATGTGGCGGACCGATCCGCCAACGGCGTGGATGTCATCGCCGTGGCCCACCGTCATTCCGGTCGCTCCCCAGGCTTCGTCCCCTGCCGAAGCTGCAAAAGCCTGGCCCGCGCCTGCGCCCCATAGGCCGCAAGCCGTCCCGGCTCCCAGATCTGAAAGAAATTGCCGCGCCCGACAAAGGCCACCTCCGCCGAGATGCCGGTATGCTCGCGAATGAAATCGCTCATCGTGATGCGGCCGTCCTGGTCGAGTTTCAGGAACGCTCCGTCGCCATGGCAGAAGAACGACATGTCGTCCGCCGTCTGCAGGAAGGGATCTTCCTGCGCGATGCGCTGCTCGTAGCGGTCGAGCAGATCCAGCCCGCCGACATCCATCGCCGGCAGGTCCAGGCAGCGCAGTGCATAGAGTTCCGAATAGCCGCGCTTCTGCACGACGGCGCGGAAATGCGCAGGAACGGACACCCGCCCCTTCGCATCGATCCTGCTCACCGTGTTCGACAGAAACCGGTCCATTAAACCCTACAGCCGCTTGCGCCGCCGCCCCCCTCTTCATCGTCTCGTACGCGCCGCCGCAGCGCGTTCCCTGCCCCGTATCAGCCTCGCCGGCACGGCCAAAAGCCGGCAAACGCGCAGCCGCCGCGGCTGCCCGACTGGCGTACGCTTTACCCTGACGCGGAACGAAGGCTTTGATGTCTCGATGGGATATCATGGGGTACTATGGGCGTCAACGGGAATAGGCTTCACAAACACGCGCATCGCGACCAATCCGAGCAGCCGTTACGGCACGTCTCGTCTTTATGATCCATTAAGCCTAACGAAGCGTTTAGAGCCCGCTGGCCCAAAAGACCCGGCTTGCCGCCGATCACCCGCGCGCATAGCGTCGAGCGACGTCTTCCGCCCAAAAAGCAAGGATCGAGCTCATGTCCGAGACGGCAAAGTCACGCGCCGCCGAACTGTCCCATTTGCGCAGCCGCGATTTCGCCAGTGGCGATCCCGTCCCCTTGCCGTTGACCATGGCTTCGATCTTTCACACGCCGGGCGTAGAGACCGGGGTCGATCAATATGGCCGCTACGACAATCCAACCTGGCGCGCCGTGGAACATGTGCTCGGCCATTTGGAAGACGCGCAATGCGTGAGTTTTCCCTCTGGAATGGGCGCGATTTCCTCGGTGTTTTTCGCGCTCCTGAAATCGGGCGATCGCGTGCTCCTGCCGGCGGACGGCTATCACGCGACGCGCGCGATGGCCGAACGCTTCCTGAAGCCGCTCGGCATCACCTGCGATACCAGGCCGACGCCGACCTTCCTTGACGGCGGTTTCAAAGGCTATTCGCTGGTCTTCGTGGAAACCCCGTCCAATCCACGGCTGGATATCTGCGACATCGCGACGATCGCCAAGGCTGTCCACGAACAAGGCGGGATCCTTGTCGTCGACAACACGACGATGACGCCATTCGGCCAGCGTCCGCTCGACTTCGGCGCCGACATCGTCGTCTCCGCCGACACCAAGGCGGTCAACGGCCATTCGGATGTGCTGTTCGGCCACGTCGCCAGCCGCGACGCCGACATCATATCCAAGGTGACGGACTGGCGCGCAATGGCCGGCGGCATTCCCGGGCCGTTCGAGGCCTGGCTGGTGCATCGCGGCCTCGAAACACTGGAGGTGCGCTTCGACCGCATGTGCTCGTCCGCCGAAACGATCGCGCAGCGGTTGAAGGAACATCGCGCGGTGCGCGGCCTGCGTTTTCCCGGCCTGAACGGCGACCCGTCGCACAACCTTGCCCGCGCCCAGATGGAGCGCTTCGGCTTCCTCATCTCCTTCGAACTCGCCTCGGAGGACAAAGCCGAGGATTTCATCAACAATTGCCCATTGATAGAGGCTGCGACCTCCTTCGGCGGCGTCCACACTTCGGCCGAACGACGCTCGAAGCGAGGCGATGCGGTACCGCCCGGCTTTGTACGCCTGTCAGTCGGCTGCGAACCGGTGGAAGAGCTCTGGAAGGCCATTGAGACGTCGCTGGACGGGATCGGCGCCTGACGGACTGGTCACGAACCTAGGTCGTCGGCCTCGATGTTGCGATGGCCGTGCCACCGCGCCTCGAAGCGGTCGAGCAGCCGATCGGCTGCGGCCTAGTTGTCGCGCACATTATGAAGCCAGATCGCGGTCAGATCATCTTCAGCACGTGCGTTCCGAACGATAGGCAGAAAATTCATGCCGCGTCGTCAGATCGCAAGCGTCTCCGTGCCTCGGCCTTGATTTCATCCATCGATGCAAATCGTCCCGGCCCGCTGTCGATCCCTTCCTGCACCAACCTGCGCAGTTCCTCAACCGTATAGCCGAAGAGATCGCGACGGTCCTTCCACTGCCGCAGCGCCTCGCGGATCACCTCGCTCGCCGAAGCATATTCGCCGGCGGCAACGACATCGTCCACCGCTTGCGCCAGTTCCGGCGACAGCGTGATGCTGCGTTTGTCGACTTGCCCCATGGATAGGCTCCCGATGCCATTGGCCGATTGCCGACTTGCTTGCAAATAGCTGAAAAGACTTGAATCGACAGGCGCGCCCGAGGGCGCAACCTGCTGATCTCAAAAGGATTTCTCTTCGAGGACGAAACTGCCAGCTGGCCTGTAAGCCGGGTTCTGTATGGCCCTCGCCCCTTGCGGGACGAGAACGTGGCGGCCATTCATCTTGGGCGCATGTTGCCATACGCCTCACGCAACCTACCCGGACGGTGAGCCGGAAACAGCCCTCGAGGGTTTCCCCTCGCACCGCCCCTATTCGGTTTTGCTCCCGGTGGGGTTTACCGTGCCGCTCCTGTTGCCAGTCGCGCGGTGGGCTCTTACCCCACCCTTTCACCCTTACCCCGACAAAGTCGTGGCGGTTTGCTTTCTGTGGCACTTTCCCTGGGGTCGCCCCCGCCGGTCATTAACCGGCACCGTGTCTCCATGGAGCCCGGACTTTCCTCACTCGCGGCCTTTCGGCGTTTGCGAGTGCGGCCGCCCAGCCAGCTGGCAAGGCGTATAAAGGGGTTCAGCCGGGAAAACGCAAATGAAAAAGCCGGCTTGTCCGCCGGCTCTCGCAACTTGCTATCAAAGCGCGGCCATCTGAACCTTGACCTTGCTGCAATAGGCGGCCGAAACTGGGTTCATCCGCGTCGCGGCATGGCCGGCATTGTATTTCAGGATCGTGCCACAAGTCGTGCCACCGCCAAGGTTCTGCGCCAAAGCGAGATACTTCATGCCGTATTTGATGTTGGTGTCGGGATCGAACAGGCCCTTGGCCGAACCGTTGTAGCCCATCATCCGCGCCGTCGCCGGCTTGATCTGCATCAGGCCGATCTCGCCGGCGCTGCCGACCATGTTCGGCCGATAGTTGCTCTCGATCGTGATGACGGCATTGGCCAGCGATACCGGAACGCCGTAGCTTGCCGCGTAGCGGGCAACGATAGCGGAATACTGGCCGCTGCTGGCCACCGCTGCCGTCGACGCAGCGACATTCCTGAGACCGATCGATGCCGTTGTCGTCATGTCGACGGTCTTGCGGCCACGCTTCGTCTGCCTTTTGGCGGAGGATTTCTTCGCCTTGGTCCAGCTGGCTTTTTCCACCTTGGCGGAAGCGTGCTTCGCCGTTGCCTTCAGGCTCCTGCTGCTTTTGGCTGAAATGGCCTTGCCCTTGGTCACCGCGACGAGGCCCTGATCGGCCCGGGGGCTCCATGTCGCGGCATCGGCCGCGCTGAAGGCAAAAGTCACTACGCCGGCAGCAAGAGCTGCCGTTACAACGGTCAATTTCTGCATGTGATCCTGTTCTGCTGGACCACGCGAAGATGTTCGCGTGGCGCTGCTTGATTAATAGCGGAACATCCGGGGGGCTAGAGGTCCGACAAACTGTACGAATTGCCCTTTGAGGCCCGAATTGGCGCCAATGAAGGCGGGGCAAGTCACTTTGAGTGAACAGTTTGTAACCTGACAGGGGAAAAAGATTACTTGGGCGGCGCCCTGCCCTGGGTTAGCCGCTCACCGAGGCAAGCAACTTCTGCAGCGTGCGCATGGTCGAGCCATCGGCCAGCCCGTCGACCAGACGGGGCCGGAAATGCCGTTGGAAGGCCTCGACGACAATCCGCGTCTGATGGTCGAAAACACCCGATATCTCGACACCATAGCCATAGAGCGTCAGCATAGACTGCAACGCCTCGACATCGGCACCGCTGTCGCCGGGCTTCAGCGCGGTCCCGCGCCTGATGGGTGCAGCAGGCACAAGATGGCCGACACCGGCCGCAAACAGGGCGGCCCAAGGAAACTTCTCGCCCGGATCGATCTTGCGGCCGGGTGCCACGTCGGAATGCGCCAGCACCCGCATGGCGGGGATCGCATGCCGCGCCGTAATTCCATTGCACAGGCCGATCACCGCCTCGATCTGGCGCCGAGGGAACCCGGGATAGCCCAGCGAATGGCCAGGATTGACGATCTCGATGCCCACCGAGCAGGAATTGATATCGGTGCGTCCGAACCAGGAACTCTTGCCGGCGTGCCAGGCGCGGTCGCTTTCCCGCACCATCTGCACGATGTGGCCACTCGCGTGGACGAGATAGTGCGATGAAACCTCGCTCGCCGGATCGCACAGCCAGGCTTCCGCTCCGGCCCCCGTGGGCATGCCAGTATAGTGCAGCACGATCATGTCGGGTTTCAGCGTATCGCGCCGTGGCCCGAAATTCGGCGACACCCTGACCTCGGCGCTCGGCTCGTCGGGCAGGAAGCCGCTCATACGTGCCGCAGGCCCCGCTCGATCATCTCATAGGCGGCGTTGATCGCCGCGACCCTGGTCGTGGCGATCTTGATGAATTCCTGCGGCAGGCCACGCGCGATCAGCCGGTCGGGATGGTTGTCGGAGACCAGCTTGCGGTAACGCTTCCTGACCTCCTCGAACGGCTTGCCGCGCTCGATGCCGAGCACGACATAGGGGTCGCCGGCGCCAAGATTGACGTGCCGGGCCAGGATCGACTCGTAATGGGCCTCGTCGATGCGGAAGATCTCGGCGATACGGTGCAGGAAGATGCCTTCGCGTTCATGCACCAGCCCATCGGCCTTGGCGATGTGGAACAGGCCGTCGAGTATGTCTTCCAGCATCACGCAATTGGAATGCCCGGAACCGCACAACTGCGCCATGCGCTCGGCATAGGTTTCGAAACCAGCCACGTCCCGCTGGGCGAGATCGAACAGCCGCGCAACGTTGCGCGTCTCCTTCGGCGGCACTTCGAATATTTCCTGGAAGGCGCGCACCTCATCCTGGGTGACGATGCCGTCTGCCTTGGCCATCTTGGCCGAGAGCGCGATCATCGCCACGGAAAAGGCGACGCGGCGGCGCAGGTCCGCATCGCCGGAAAAAACCGTGCGCACGGCCTCCACGACATCGGCAACGCCCGACGAGGCTGAAGACGATACCCGTGTGATAAACTCGCCGAGGCGGTCCCAAATCGACATGGCCCGCTTCATAGAACCAACCGGTCCCCGCTATCAAGCCAATAACGGCCGCTGCCGGGTCCGTGAACCAGGGGCTCCTTGGTCGGTCCAGGTGGTTGCCTTTGCAAGAAAAGGCCGGCGAGACGCCGGCCCTTCCTCCCAAGACACTCTTACTGCTTTACAAACTACTGCGCGGGCGCAGGAGCAGGCGTTGCCGGAGCCGGCTCGGCAGGCTTGGTCGAATTGTCGGCCGGAGCCGCAGGCTTCATCGGCTGCTCAGCAGCCGGCGGATTGGTGCTCTGCGTTGTGGTGGTGTCAGTGCCCTTGCCGCTGTCGCTGCAAGCCGCGACGCCCAGCAGGGCAAGGGCGGACACGGAAGCCAGAATGAGCTTTTTCATAATATCTCTCCTTCAACACACGCTCACGTTGCGGTGAACGGTCGAAGAGGAAATGCGCGACACGGCCATGAGTTTCGTAACGTTGCGTTTCCGCGTGTAACATCAACGGGATGCGTTGCTGCCGGCGCATTGGCACATTAACAACGAAAGCTGAAAACGAAAAATGCCGGAGACAGCCGCCATGGCCGCGAAATGGGATTTCTGGATCGACAGGGGCGGCACCTTCACGGATGTCATCGGCCGTGATCCGCAAGGGGGGCTGCATCCGCGCAAGCTTCTATCAGAGAATCCCGAAGCCTATGCCGATGCGGCCATCCAGGGCATCCGCGACCTGCTCGGCGTTGATCCTGGCGCCGCGATCCCGTCCGGGCTGATCGGCGACATCAAGATGGGCACCACGGTCGCCACCAACGCGCTCCTGGAGCGCAAGGGCGACCGCGTGCTCCTGCTCATCACCAAGGGGTTTCGCGATGCGCTGAGGATCGCCTACCAGGCGCGGCCCGACATCTTCGCCAAGGAGATCATCCTTCCCGAGCAGCTCTATGAACGCGTCATCGAGATCGACGAGCGCGTGCTCGCCGACGGCTGCGTCGAACAACTGCTCGACATCGCCGCTTGCCGGCCGGCGATCGAGCAGGCGAAGGCCGACGGCATCGATGCCGTCGCCATTGTCTTCATGCATGCCTGGAAATACCCCGATCATGAGAAGGCGGTGGCAAAGGTCTGCCGCAAGATCGGCTTCGCCCAAGTCTCGGTCAGCCATGAGGTCTCGCCGCTGATCAAGCTGGTCGGCCGCGGCGACACCACCGTGGTCGACGCCTATCTCTCGCCCATCCTGTCACGCTATGTGCAAAGGGTGGCGGGAGAACTGGGCGCGGCGAGAGACGGCGACCAGTCCCCTCGCCTGATGTTCATGATGTCGTCGGGTGGCCTCACCGCCGCCGACATGTTCCAGGGCAAGGACGCACTGTTGTCGGGTCCGGCCGGCGGCGTCGTCGGCATGGTCGAGACGGCCAAGCTCGCGGGCTTCGGCAAGGTCATCGGCTTCGACATGGGCGGCACCTCCACCGACGTTGCCCACTATGATGGCGAGTACGGGCGCGCTTTCGATACCGAAGTCGCCGGCGTGCGCGTCCGCGCGCCGATGATGCGCATCCACACCGTCGCCGCCGGCGGCGGCTCGGTGCTGCATTACGAGGCTGGCCGTTTTCGCGCAGGGCCCGATTCAGCGGGCGCCAATCCCGGCCCCGCCGCCTACCGGCGCGGCGGTCCGCTCGCCGTCACCGACGCCAATGTGATGCTCGGCAAATTGCAGCCCGATTTCTTTCCGGCGATCTTCGGCCGCGGCCAGGACCAGCAGCTCGATGTCGAAACCGTGCGCTCAAGATTCGCGGCCCTGGCCGACCAGATCAGTGACGGCCGCTCGCCGGAAGCGGTTGCCGAAGGCTTCGTTACCATCGCCGTCGAGAACATGGCCAACGCCATCAAGAAGATTTCCGTGCAGCGCGGCTACGACGTCACCGAGTATCTGCTCAACTGCTTCGGCGGGGCCGGCGGCCAGCACGCATGCCTGGTCGCCGATGCGCTCGGCATGGAAGCGGTGCTGATCCACCCCTTCTCCGGCCTGCTTTCGGCCTATGGCATCGGCCTGGCATCGGTCTTTGCCTCGCGCCAGCAGGCATTGCTCAAACCGCTTGCCGAGGAGTCCCGAACAGAGATCGCCGGCCTCATCGCCACCTTGAAAAAGGCCGTGATCGCCGAATTGGCCGCGCAAGGCATCGCCGAGGACACGGTTGCCGCCAAGCCCGTCCTGCACATCCGCTATGACGGCACCGACACGACACTGCCGGTGAATTTCGAAAGCGACTCGATTTTCCAGGCAAAGCGCGACTTCGAAATCGCCCACAAGGCGCAATTCGGCTTCGTCTTTGACGACAAGCCGATGATCGTCGAGACGGTTGGCGTCGAAGGCAGCGAAATCGGCGACAGCAGCGCCGAGGCCTATGCGCCCGCCGGACCCGCACGGATTGAAGCCGGCGCTTCCGGAACGCGGCGCATCTACACCGAGGGCCGGTGGCATGAAGCCGGCATCCATCGTCGTGAGAACCTGCGCCCATCGAATCTGGTGGCCGGCCCCGCCCTTATCATCGAACCGAACCAGACCATTGTCGTCGAACCGGGCTGGCAGGCCGAAATCACCAACCTCAACCATGTCGTGATCCGCCGCACGGAAAAGAAGGCGCGCGCCGCCGCCCTCGGCACATCAGCCGATCCGGTCATGCTCGAAGTCTTCAACAACCTGTTCATGTCGATCGCCGAGCAGATGGGTGTCACGCTGCAGAACACCGCCTATTCCGTCAACATCAAGGAAAGGCTGGATTTCTCCTGCGCCGTCTTCGACCATACAGGGGCGCTGGTCGCCAACGCGCCGCACATGCCGGTGCATCTGGGCTCGATGGACCGCTCGGTCGAAACCATCATCCGGCTGAACTCCGGCGACATCCACCCGGGCGACGTCTTTGCCTTGAACGCACCGTACAATGGCGGCACGCATCTGCCCGACATTACCGTGGTGACGCCGGTGTTCGACGACGCGCAGAAAGAGATCCTGTTCTGGGCGGCCTCGCGCGGCCACCACGCCGATATAGGCGGCACCGCCCCCGGCTCGATGACGCCGCTCGCCACCACGGTCGACGAGGAAGGCGTGCTGTTCGACAATTTCCGCATCGTCGACCGCGGCAAATTCCGCGAAAAAGAGCTGCATGCGCTGCTCACCGACCATCGTTACCCGGCCCGCAACCCGCACCAGAACATTGCCGACCTCAAGGCGCAGATCGCCGCCAATGAGAAAGGCGTCGCCGAACTGCGCAAGATGGTCGCGCATTTCGGCCTCAATGTCGTCGAGGCCTATATGGGCCACGTCCAGGACAATGCGGCCGAGAGCGTGCGGCGGGTGATCGAACGGTTGCCCGACACATCGGCCTATGAATATCCCACGGACACCGGCCAGGTGATCAAGGTGAAGATATCGGTCGACCGGCAAAAGCGCGAAGCGACGGTCGACTTCACTGGCACATCGCCTGTCATGAAGAACAATTTCAACGCGCCGGAGCCGGTGGCCCGCGCCGCGGTCCTCTATGCCTTCCGTGTCATGGTCGAGGACATGATCCCGATGAATGCCGGGTGTCTGCGGCCCATCAACATCGTCATTCCCGACGGTTGCATGCTGAAGCCCGCCTATCCCGCCGCCGTCGTTGCCGGCAATGTCGAGACCTCGCAGCACGTCACCAACGCGCTGTTCGGCGCCATGGGCGCGATGGCCAATGCGCAGGGGACGATGAACAACCTGACCTTCGGCAACAAGAAGTACCAGTATTACGAGACGATCTGCTCCGGCTCACCGGCCGGCCATATGAACTCCGGCCGCGGCTTTGCCGGCACCTCCGGCGTGCACACCCACATGACCAATTCTCGCCTCACCGATCCCGAAGTGCTGGAACTGCGCTTTCCCGTGGTGCTGGAGGATTTCCACATCCGTAAGGGATCCGGCGGCAAGGGTAAATGGAGCGCCGGCGATGGCACCAAACGCAGCATCCGCTTTCTCGAGAAGATGGAATGCGCGATCCTGTCCTCGCACCGCAACCGCCCACCGCAGGGGCTGGACGGCGGCGGCGACGGCGAGGTCGGCTCGACCAAGATCCGCCGCAAGGACGGGGCGATCGAGATGCTGAAGGCCTGCGATCAGACCGTGCTCGAGGCCGGCGATGCAGTGATCCTGATGACGCCGACGCCGGGGGGCTTTGGCAAGCTGTAAAGAACACGTCAACAGGCTGTCACCGGCCTGTCATGACGCTGCGCTACCCGCTTGCGGCAAAGCAAATGGGGAATCACTTTGCCATGACGGACGTCTCCTCGGATCTGGTTTTTCGCCGCGGCAAGGAAGTTGGAAAGGCCGTCTACCAGAACCGCGCGCTTTCCAAAGCCGGCATCTCCGAGCGGCTGTTCGCCTTCCTGTTCTCCGGCCTCGTCTATCCGCAGATCTGGGAAGACCCCGATGTCGACATGGAGGCCATGCAGCTTGGTGAGGGCCATCGCATCGTCACCATCGCTTCCGGCGGCTGCAACATCCTGGCCTACCTCACCCGATCGCCGGCACGGATCGACGCCGTCGACCTCAACGCCGCCCATATCGCGCTGAACCGTATGAAGCTGGAGGCGGTGCGCCGTCTGCCATCGCAGGGCGACCTGTTCCGCTTCTTCGGCGCCGCCGACACCAGCCACAATTCGCAAGCCTATGACCGTTTCATCGCGCCGCATCTCGATCCGGTCAGCCGCCACTATTGGGAACGCTGCAACTGGCGTGGTCGCCGCCGCATCGGTGTTTTCGACCGCAATTTCTACCAGACCGGCCTGCTCGGCCTGTTCATCGCCATGGGCCACCGCACGGCGAAGTTCTTCGGCGTCAATCCGGCCCGCATGATGGAAGCTGGGAATATCGCCGAGCAGCGCCGCTTCTTCAACGAGGAACTGGCCCCGGTCTTCGACAAGAAGCTCTTGAAATGGGCGACCTCGCGCAAGGCTTCGCTGTTTGGCCTCGGCATTCCGCCGGCGCAGTACGATTCGCTGATCACATCGGGCGACGGCACGATGGCCAGCGTTCTGAAGGCCCGGTTGGAAAAGCTCGCCTGCGATTTTCCCCTGGAAAATAATTATTTCGCCTGGCAGGCCTTTGCCCGCCGCTATCCAAATCCCGGTGAGGCCGCCCTGCCCGCCTATCTGGAAAAGCAGAACTACGACACCATTCGCGGCAATATCGACCGCGTCGCCATCCACCATGCCAATCTGATCGAGTTCCTCGCCGGCAAGGACGCGGGCACCGTCGACCGCTTCATCCTGCTCGATGCGCAGGACTGGATGACCGATGACCAGCTCAACGCGCTGTGGTCGGAAATCAGCCGCACCGCCTCCGCAGGCGCTCGCGTCATCTTCCGCACCGCCGCCGAGCCCAGCCTGCTGCCGGGCCGCGTCTCGACCTCGCTGCTCGACCAGTGGGACTATCAGGACGAGGCCTCACGCGAATTCTCGACCCGCGACCGCTCCGCCATTTATGGCGGCTTCCACCTCTACGTGAAGCGCGCCGCATGAGCACGACCGAGCTGCCGGTCAGCCCGGCATTCAAGGCCAATCATGCCGAGCTGATGGACGGGGTCTACCACTGGCAGCGCCACATCTACGACCTGACCCGCAAATACTATCTGCTCGGCCGCGACCGGCTGATCGATGGGCTTGAGGTGCCACAAGGCGGCACCGTGCTGGAACTCGGCTGCGGCACCGGTCGCAACATCATCCTGGCCGCCCGTCGCTATCCTGATGCCCGCTTCTTCGGCCTCGATATCTCGGCCGAGATGCTGGAGACGGCCGGCAAGGCGATCGACCGCGAAGGCCTGTCCGGCCGCGTCACGCTGGCAAGAGGCGACGCCACCGATTTCGATGCGGGCTCCCTTTACGGCATCGAGCGCTTCGACCGGGTCTTCGTCTCCTATTCGCTGTCGATGATCCCAGGCTGGGAAAAGACGGTGTCGGCGGCACTCGCCGCGCTATCCCCCGACGGCTCGCTGCACATCGTCGATTTCGGCCAGCAGGAAGGCCTGCCGGGCTGGTTCCGGACCTTGCTGCGCGGTTGGCTCAGAAAATTCCACGTCACGCCGCGTGAATCGCTGCGCGAAGTTCTGGAATCGGAATCTCGGCGAACCGGCGCAACCTTCCGTTTTTGCACGCTTTATCGCGGTTATGCCTGGTTTGGCGTGATTGGACCGCGCAACTAGCTAATGCAGCGCCTTCACCAGCGCCCCCACCATCGTCTGTGGGCGATAACCGACCTTGGCCGGTGTCAGCCCCAGCCGCACGATCACCAGCTGCTCCGACGGAATGATCGCTACGGTCTGGCCGTCATGCCCCTCCATCCAATAGGTGTCCTTGGGCAGGCCTGCCGCGACGCCGGCCCCGGGATTTTCCTCATCGCCCGGCGCTTCGATCCACAACTGGCCCTTGCCGTAGACTTTCGAGGCAGGCGCCGGCTCGCGCATCCAGTCGACGAAGCCCGTCGGCAGGACCTGGTTGCCGTTCCACACGCCGCCCTGCAGCAGGAACTGGCCGAAGCGCGCCCAGTCATGCGCCGTGGCGTAGAGATAGGACGAACCGACGAAGGTGCCCTGCTCGTCGGTTTCAAGCACGGCGCTGTGCATGCCGAGCGGCCCGAACAGCGCCATGCGCGGCCATGTCAGCGCCTTCGCCTTGTCGCCGATCGCGTCCTGCCAGAGCCGCGACAGCATCACCGCCGTGCCGCTCGAATAGGAGAACACCTTGCCGACCTCGCCTGCCAGCGGCTTTGATTCGGCAAAGCCCGCCATGTCGGGCTCGAGATAGAGCATGCGCGTTACGTCGGCGACGTCGCCATAGTCCTCGTTGAACTCCAGACCGCTCGACATCGCCATCATGTCGGCAAGGCTGATCGCCGCGCGGCCGTCCGCCTTCCACGGCGCGAACAGGCCCTTGTTGTCGACGGCCATCTTGCCGTCCTTGACCAGCGTGCCGACGATGGCGGCATTCACCGTCTTGGTCATCGACCAGCCGAGCAGCGGTGTCTTGGCCGAAAAGCCGTCGCCATAGCGCTCGGCGACGACGCGGCCGTTCTTGACCACGACCACCGCGCGCATGCCCGAACCGGTCAGCGCCGCATCGTCGAGCAGCTTGGCAATCACCGGATCCTGCGATGCCTCGACCCGCTCGCCTTCGGGCCACAGCGTATCCTGGCTGGTTGGCGAAGGCTCGACATGGACCGTCGTGCGCCGCGCCTTGCCGACATCGCCGTCGGGGATCGAGGCGCAGCCCAGCCCATCGCGGGACACCGCCTCGCTCTTGCCGAGGAAGCCCAGCAGGCCCGCCGAAACGGTGCCCCGGTTCTTGTCGACCGAGACCCGCATCAGCCGCAGCAGCGGGTGGCCGGGCGCCTGCACGTCGACGGCAAGCACTTCGTTGGCATCGCGCCCGGCAATAAAGACGTTGGAGCAGACGATCTTGGCCGAATAGCCGGAACCGACGCGGATCAGTTCTGGCGGCGCGATGTAGAGCCAGGCAAACAGCCCGGCGACCGCCATAACGATCAGGCCAAGCAGCCATCTGACGATCTTGACGACGAACCGCATTCCGCTTCCTCCCGGACTTTCGCCGGA
The DNA here is from genome assembly GCF_016756575.1 of Mesorhizobium sp. 131-3-5. NCBI lineage: Bacteria > Pseudomonadati > Pseudomonadota > Alphaproteobacteria > Hyphomicrobiales > Phyllobacteriaceae > Mesorhizobium > Mesorhizobium sp. 131-3-5. Next base: position 3,491,829 of record NZ_AP023254.1, on the reverse strand, counting down.
CCCTTATGTCATCGAATTGCCGCCATTGCTTCCGCAAAATCAGGGCACTTGTCGAGCGCCGTCAACGGATTCTCAACCATGATCGGCGATCACAGGAGGCATGTCGCCCAAAAGTGCGCTGCGGTTTTGGGACCACGACATGAACAAAAAGGGATAGACTGGGCGATGCTGTGGGGCGATCGCCCGGAGGGGCTCGACCAATCGTCGGCCATCGGTTCACAGACCCATCAGCGACCGGCTGTTTCCGGCTTGGAAGTTGTGATGCGCCGTCTCGCGGCCCTTTTCATGCTGACGCTGCTTGGCGCCTGCTCGACCGTGGACGATCTGTCGCCGCTGTCGCCCTCCGGGTCCAGCAGCCCGACGGTCGCCGTACGCGCGCCGCGCTTCGAGGATTCCAAGCCGCATGAATGGGACAGCGGCGCGCCGTGGAACTATGCCGTTCACGGCACCGATGTCTCCAAATACCAGACCTCGGTTGACTGGCCGACCGCCAAGGCGAGCGGCATTTCCTTCGCCTTCATCAAGGCCACCGAAGGCGGCGACCGCTTCGACGAGTATTTCAACGAGCACTGGGCGCGCACGAAAGCCGCCGGCGTTCCGCGCGCGGCCTATCATTTCTTCTATTTCTGCACTCCGGCTGCCCAGCAGGCGCGCTGGTTCATCCAGAACGTTCCCGTCGACCGCTCCGCCATGCCGCCGGTTCTCGACATGGAATGGAACCCGAAATCGCCGACCTGCCGGCTGCGTCCCGACGCCGCCACGGTGCGCGCGGAGATGACCACCTTCCTCCAGATCGTCGAGCGCCATTACGGCAAGAAGCCGATCATCTACACCTCTGTCGACTTCTTCGACGACAACGAGCTGTCGAGCTTCCGCGGCTACCCCTACTGGCTGCGCTCGGTCGCCGGCCACCCGCGCGAAAAATACGGCAGCCACCCCTTCACCTTCTGGCAATACACCGGAACCGGCATCGTTCCCGGCATGACCGGCAAATCAGACATCAACGCCTTCAACGGCTCGGAAGCCGCATGGAATAAGTGGTTGCGGCAGAACACCCGTTGACACCGGGCCTGCCGCCTGCTTTTCGACACAGCCAGCGGTAAAGAGTGCAACCGCCGGTAATCCGGGGCATTGGGTTTCCAGCCAAGCGCGACAATGCCCTCTTCGTTTCGAAAGGAAGCTGATGCGACTGCGTTCCCAAGCCCTCGCGGCGCTATTCCTGTGCGCCACGGCCTTGCCGGCGATGGCGCAGGAATGCGGCGGCGACTTCGAAACCTGGAAACAGGGCGTGGCGGCGGAAGCCAAGGCGGCCGGTGTCGGCGCCATGGGTCTCGATGCGCTGGAAGATGCCACCTTTGACGAGCGGGCGCTGGCGCGCGACCGCGCGCAGGGCGTCTTCACCCAGACCTTCATCGAGTTCTCCAACCGCATGATTTCGGCCTATCGGCTGAAGCAAGGTGCGGCGAACATGAAGAAATACGCCGATGTCTTCGCCCGCGCCGATCAGCAGTTCGGCGTGCAGGCGCCGGTCATCACCGCCTTCTGGGCGCTGGAAACCGATTTCGGCGCCGTGCAGGGCGATTTCCACACGCTGAGCGCGCTGGTGACGCTTTCGCATGATTGCCGCCGCCCGCAGCTGTTCCGCCAGCAGCTGGTGCCGCTTCTGGAGCTGATCGATCGCGGCGTGCTGCCGGCCGACGTCAAGGGCGCCTGGGCCGGCGAGATCGGCCAGACGCAGATCCTGCCTTCGGACTATCTGGCCCGGGGCGTCGACGGCGACGGCGATGGCAAGATCGACCTGCGCAACAGCGTGCCCGACGTGATCATGACCACGGCCAACAAGGTGCTGTCGCGCGGCTGGAAGCGCGACGAACCCTGGATACAGGAAGTGCGGGTGCCCGACGAGATGCCCTGGGATCAGACCGGGCGCACCAACAAATTGCCGCTGACGCAGTGGGCGCAGTGGGGCGTCACCAATCCCGACGGCTCGCCGCTCGTCGACAAGGGGCTGAAGGCCGGCCTGGCGCTGCCCATGGGCCGCAAGGGCCCGGCCTTCCTCACCTATGACAATTTCGATGTCTATCTCGAATGGAACCAGTCCTTCACCTATGCGCTGACCGCGGCCAATCTGGCCGCGCGGCTCGCAGGCGCGCCGCCGCTTGATCCGCGCACCCCGGACCAAGGCCTCAACAACGAGCAGATGAAGGCGCTGCAGACCAAGCTCGAGGCCCGGGGATACGACGTCGGCACGGTCGACGGCATTCTGGGCACCAACACCCGCGAAGCGATCCGCAAGGAGCAGATGCGGCTTGGCCTGCCGGTGGACGGCTGGCCGACACCGGAGCTTTTGGCGAAGCTGTGAGGGGCCGCCATTCTTGAGGCCCTCGCTACCGGCTAGCGCCTGCTCTCCTCGCCCGCACGAAATCGATGAACGCCCGCAAGGCTGGCGGCATGTCGCCCTTCGGCAGGATAGGCGCGCCGCGCGACGTTGCCGATATCGCGGTCTTCCTGGCCAGCGACGAGGCCCGCTGGCTGACCGGCGAGAACATCCAGGCTGGCGGTGGAGTGGCGTAGGGATAGGCAGTAGGCAGTAGGCAGTAGGCAGTAGGCAGTGGGCAGTGGGCAAATACCAAAGGTGACATTGAAAGCGCCAGTATAACAAACGATCCCTACTTCCTATTCCCTACCCCCTAGTCTGCCATCGTCTCCAAACTCGCAAAGCCTTGCGGCGCATCGCCTTCGTCGAACGGCGTCGTCACCTCGACGAACGTATCGGGATAGAACCCGTTGAAGCGTGTGCGTAGCGACAGCGAATAGGCGCCGATATGGCCAATTTCGATCCAGTCGCCGGTGTCGACGGTTTCCGGCAGCCAGAAAGGCCTGGACAGGATGTCGACGGAATCGCAGGTCGCGCCGCAGACCTTGAACGGCACGATGTTCTTTTCAGCGCCATTGCGGGTCCTGATCGCCGGATCAGGAATGAAGCGCGCCGGCAGCGTGATCTTGCCGGTCCATGAATCCGATAGCGACGCCCAGATGCCGTCATTGATGTAGAGCCGCTTGCCCTTGCGCAACAGCACGCGCACGATCAGCGACAGGCAACGCGCCACGATCACCCTGCCCGGCTCGGCCACCAGCGGGATCTGGTCGAACTGATATTCCTTCAAGTCGCCGGAGAGCCGCGACATGATCTGGCCGAGCGACGGCATCTCGATCTGCTTGCGGTTGGGATCATGGCCGTATTCGGCCGGAAAGCCGCCGCCGACATCGAGGCCGGCGATGTCGAAGGTCAACCGGTTGCGCACCCAGTCGGCCGAAGCCAGCGCCCGCTCATAGGTGTCGGGATCCTCGATCTGGCTGCCGACATGGAAACACAGGCCGACCTTGTAGCCCGTGCGGTTCAGCCGCTCGGCGAGTTCTACCGCATAGGCCGGCCCGGCCCCGAATTTCTTCGACAGTTCGTAGGCCGCCGACCCTTTCGTCTGGATGCGCACGAATACGCTGATCGAGCCGGGGTCGATGTCGAGCGCCCGCACCACCCGCGTCAGCTTGGTGATCTCGTCCTCATGGTCGAGCGAAATGACGCGGATGCCGTATTTCTCCAGCGCCAGCTTGATGTCCGACTGCGCCTTGACCGGGTGCATGTAGAGCATCTCGGCATCGGCAGAGACGGCGCGCACGGCAGCGAATTCGCCGGGCGAAGCGACGTCGAAGGCGTTGACGCCGGCCTCGACCAAGGTCTTCAGCACGATCTGCTCGCCATTGGTCTTGACCGCATAGGCGGTCTTGCCGGGGAACATGCTCATGAACTGCCTGGCATCGGCCTTCAGCACCTGCGGGCGGAAGCAATAGACCGGATCGTCAGGACGAAGCGCCAGTGCCGCCTCGCGGGCATTCTCGAATCGCTGCATTGACGAATCCTCGATCTCGGCTGCGCACAATTAATCCAAGCTAGCGGCCAATGAAAACAATTCTGTGTCTCGCGCACCTGACGCCGCGGCGCTAATCTTCGGCGACATCCATCGACCAGGTTTCGGGTGGCGCTTGTCGCCAGACCCGATATGCCCGTGTCTGGCCGGCTGACATTCGAGCCGGCATGTCGGGGGGAGGACGATCCACATGGCAATTGCCGCTACATCAGCGTCGCGCGGACCGATGACGCTTACCGACTGGGGGCAGTTGCTGCTGCTTGGCGCCATCTGGGGCGGTTCGTTCTTCTTCGCCCGCATCGCGGTGGCGGAGCTTCACCCTCTGGTGCTGGTGCTGTTTCGCGTCGCCATCGCGGCAATCGCGCTGCAGATCTATCTCGGCCTGCGCGGCCCGTCCTTCCGCCTTGCCTTTCCGCATGCCGGCCTGTTCTTCCTGCTGGCCTTCACCAACAATGTCGTCCCCTTCTCGCTGATCTTCGCCGGCCAGACCGAGCTTGGCGCCGGCGTCGCCTCGGTGCTCAACGCGACGACGCCGTTCTGGACGCTGATCCTTGCCAACGCGCTGACATCGGACGAGAAGCTCTCCTGGAACAAGCTCGCCGGCATCGGGCTCGGCGTCGTCGGCACCGCTGTCATGATCGGTCCCGGCGTGCTTGCCGGGCTTGGCGGCCCGGTATGGGCCAAATTCGCGCTGATCGGCGCGTCTTTGTCCTATGGCGTCGCGCTGATGGTCGCCAGCCGCTTCAAGGGCGTGCCCTCGCCGGTCATCGCCACCGGGCAGTTGACCGCCTCGACCATCATCATGATACCGGTCGTGCTGCTGGCGCACGGCCCGGCCGGCCTGTTCTCGGCCTCGCCGCCAGTCTGGGCGGCGGTGCTGGCACTGGCGCTGTTGTCCACCGCCTTCGCCTACGTCCTCTATTTCAACCTCGTCGCCTCGGCCGGCGCCACCAACGCCTCGCTGGTCACGTTGATCGTGCCGGCCAGCGCCATGCTGCTCGGTTTCCTTTTCCTGGGCGAGCGGCTGGAACTGTTCGAGACCGGCGGCGTGGTGCTGATCGGCCTCGGTCTTCTCACAATCGACGGACGTGTCCTTGGAAGGCGTTAGGCGCGAAAATCGAAGTCGATTTTCGCGGCGGTAGCGCTGCCATGACACAGCATCGACACGTCGCCGCCACAATTTATTCACAGGTCTAAAGCGGGTTTTTGCCGAGAAGTTTCAACGGCTAACGGCAAAATCGGAGTCGCAAATTTCACAATCACGTCGCAATGCAGCACATTTTCCGCTTGCCTGTGGCACAAATGGACCTAGACTCTTAGGCATAGCTCTTTAAGAGGAGGCTATGTCATGGGACTTACGAGGCCAATCAACGCATTGATGATTTGTGCTGCGTTTGCTTTCATCGGCGCCCTCATTATGGGCGTCCTTCCCTGAACCCGCCAAAACAGGGAAGACCAGCACCAGATAGTCTAAGCAATTCGAAAGGCCGGGTTTTTACCCGGCCTTTTGCTGTTCAGCGCGGCCTCATGCAGCAGCCGAGCCCGCCACCTCCGCCTCATGCGAGCGGATGCCGATCATGTGGCAGATGGCGAAGACGAGGTCGGCGCGGTTCATTGTGTAGAAGTGGAAGTCGCCCACCCCGCGTTCGACCAGGTCGAGAACCTGTTCCGCGGCGACGGCGGATGCCACCAGCGCATGGGTCTGCGGGTCGTTCTGCAGGCCGTCGAAGCGCTCAGCCAGCCATGCCGGCACCAGCGCGCCGCAGCGCGCCGAGAAATTGGCGACCTGGGTGAAATTATGCACCGGCAGGATGCCGGGAACGATCGGGATGTAGATGCCGGCCCGGCGCGCGCGCTCGACATAGCGCTCGTAGAGATCGTTGTCGAAGAAGAACTGGGTGATCGCCCGCGTCGCGCCATTGTCGACCTTGCGCTTCAGCATGTCGATATCGGTGGCGAAGTCGGGGCTTTCCGGATGCTTCTCCGGATAGGCCGAAACCGAAATGTCGAAATCGCCAGCGTCCTTCAGAGCTCCGACCAGCTCGGCACCATTGGCATAGCCGTCCGGGTGCGGACGGTAAGCGGTTCCAACGCCCGCGGCCGGATCGCCGCGCAGGGCGACGAAGCGCTTGACGCCCATATCGGCGAATTCCTGGATCACCGCGTCGACCTGATGGCGGGCGGCATCGACGCAGGTCATGTGCGCGGCCGGCGTCAGGCTGGTCTCGTTCAGGATGCGGCAGACGGTGCGCGCCGTGCGCTCACGCGTCGAGCCGCCGGCGCCATAGGTCACCGAGACGAATTTCGGCTTCAGCGGCTCCAGCCTTGTGACCGTGTCCCACAGCCGCGCCTCCATCTCGTCATTCTTGGGCGGGAAGAATTCGAAGGAAACCTTGACCTTGTCGCCAATGTCGGGGCGGCGGGAAAAGCGGAACTGGTTCATCAGGCGATTTCCCCTATCGAATTCACTTTGGTCTGCTGGCTGTCGTAGGCAGGGTCGGCGATCAGCAGGCGCCTATCGCGGCCAAGCCAGAGTTTGACGGTGAGCCTGGGCTCGCTGCCGCCGCGCGGCTCGAATTCCTGGGCATCCTCGAGATCGAGGCCGGCCTCGGCAAACCATTCGCCGATCTGCCGGTCCGAAAAGCCGAGGCGCATATGTGCGTGCTCTTCGCGCAGGAATTCCAGCGTGTGCGGCGCGAAGTCGACGATGACCAGCCGGCCCGACGGGCGCAAAAGCCGCGCCGCCTCGTGGATGGCGCGGGCCGGATCGTCGAGATAGTGCAGCACCTGGTGGATGGTGACGAGATCGAAGGCATCGCGCTCGACCGGCGGCGAGAAGATATCGCCCTGCCGCACCTGCGCATTGGAAACGCCGGCCTTGTCGAGATTGGCGCGCGCCACGGTCAGCATCTCGCGCGACATGTCGATGCCGACACCGCGCCGGTAGAGCGGCGAGAAGATTTCGAGCAGCCGCCCGGTGCCGGTGCCGAGATCCAGCATCGACTGGAACGGCCGCTTGCCGACCAGCTTCAGCATCGCCGCCTCGACCGCGCGGTCCGGCACATGCAGCGAGCGGATATGGTCCCAGCTTGCGGCATTCACCGAAAAATACTCCGCCGCCCGGTCCTGCCGCTTGCGCTTGACCGAGGCCAGCCGCTCGAGATCGCGCTCGACCTGCGGATCGGCGCCGCGAATGCTGGAAACCAGGCCCATGACGAAGTCACGCGCGGAATCGGCATCCGACAGGCGGAAGAACGCCCATGACCCTTCCTGGTAGCGGTCGATCAGCCCGGCCTCGAGAAGCAGCTTCAAATGCCGCGAGACGCGCGGCTGCGACTGGCCGAGAATTTCGGTAAGATCGGAAACGGTGAGGTCGCCGCGCGACAACAGTGCCAATATGCGCAGGCGGCTGGATTCGGCCGCCGCCTTCAGCGTATCCACCATGGTGTCGAGCGAAACATGCATCAGCGTATTCTCTTTTCAGCGCATTCACTTTGAAAAAGATATAAACATATGTTTATGTCGATTTTCAAAACCTTGCAAGCGCTATGTCGCTTCCGGACAAGAAAATGCCGCATGCGTGATTTTCCGGTGGGCGCCGCCCAAAAATGTGTAGCGGTCTTCTGACAATGGCAGCCAGCAGCACGGAGATGGGCAAAATGACCGGGCCGCGCGAAATGTTCGAGGCACGCGAAGGCGAGCAGAGGCTGGAACAGGATCCGGCAACGATGCCGGCGGATGCCGGAATCGTCTTCATCGGCCGCATCGCCTCGCCTTGGGTAACGCGGGAAAGCTGCCCGAAAAACATGCGCACGGCGCGCGAGACCGGGCAGCCGGCGATGCTGACCATCGACGCGCCCTATCGTGAAGGCCTGCGCGGGCTGGAGCGTGCCAGCCATGTCATCATCCTGTCCTGGCTGCATCACGCGCCGCGGAATCTGATTGTGCAAAAACCTCGCCATGCGGCTGAAGCGAAAGGCGTATTCGGCCTGCGCTCCCCTGCCCGGCCGAACCCGGTCGGCCTGCATGTGGCAAGGCTCATCGGATTGGACATCGCCACTGGGCGCCTCGATCTCGACGCCATCGACGTGCTCGACGGCACGCCGGTCATCGACATGAAGCCCTACTTCGCCTCGACCGACGCCATGCCAGAGGCGATCGTCGAAGGACGCGATGAACGATGACAGCACCGACCGGCCGCCGCCGCGCCATCGCCAAGGCGCTGACCGCCCTTCTGCCGCTCGCGCCCTATTCCGACATGGAGAAGATCCGCGCCGACGCCGGCGCAGTGCATATGAAGACCTTGCCGCCGGGCATTGCCGTGTGGCTGGCGACGATCGCCCACATCCGCCACATGCACACCGACTACGAAAAGCTGCTGGCCGAGGGTTATGACCGCGACTCCGCCCGCTTCTTCGTCATCGAGCAGACCAACATCGTGCTCACCCGCTGGCGCGCGACACGCCTGCTCGACGCCGACGACGAAGAGGAGTGAGGCGGCTATTGTCTGGTCAGCACGGCGATCGCATTGTAGGGCTGGCCGTCGGCCTGGCCGACCCAGGTCCAGGACAGGTTTCCCTTGAAAAACCGGACGGTGATGTCGCCACCGTCGATGCACTTGTCCTGGCCGTAGGTGATGCTCTCATGGAATTCCGCCGATGTCTCGTCCCTCGACGTCTGCGACAGCGATCCGCCGCAGCCGAGTGACGGATAATCGATCGACGCGCCGTCATCCCTGATCGTCATGGCGATCGACCAGTCGGCGCCGGCGTCCCCCGCCGGGCTCTGGTGGCCACTGCCGACCCAGGTGCCGGTCAGCGTCTGCGCCGGCGCATTCACCGCGCAAGGAACATTCTGGAAGATCGGCGTCAGTTCGCTGCCGGTCTTCTCGCAGCGATAGGTCTGGCCGTTTTGGCAGAGTTCGTCGCCTTGTTTCACGCACTGCGCGCTGACCTCGCCCGCGCCGGCGAAAATCATCATGGTTGCGATGACCGTCCCAAGCCTGCCCATATCCCCTCCCACTCCAAGCCACCTATCATACGGCAATTCCAATCCGGTGTATCGGCTGGACCGTTATGGAGGACGAACAGCGCCCGGACGGCTGGCACTATGCCTCCTCTCCCGGGCCGGTAGGCTGATGGCCCGCCCCACACACGAGGAGGTCCCGATGGACCAGACGACGGCAACAAAGGCTTCAAGGCCGCTGCTCACGGTCGGCGACCGCCACGTCGACCCGCATTCCTATCCCGATGGCGTCGCCTTCCTCGACGGCCAGTACCTGCCGATGTCGCAGGCCAAGGTGTCGGTGCTGGATTGGGGGTTCCTGCATTCCGATGCCACCTACGACACGGTGCATGTCTGGAACGGCCGCTTCTTCCGCCTCGACCTGCATCTCGACCGCTTCTTCGGCGGGCTCGAAAAGCTGCGCATGACCATTCCCTTCGACAGGGATGGCGTGGCCGAGATCCTGCACAATTGCGTCGCCCTTTCGGGCCATCGCGCCGCCTATGTCGAAATGCTGTGCACGCGCGGCGCCTCGCCGACCTTCAGCCGCGATCCGCGCCAGGCAATCAACCGCTTCATGGCCTTCGCCGTGCCGTTCGGCTCGGTCGCGAATGCCGAGCAGTTGCAGCGCGGCCTGCGCGTCGCCATCAGCGACAAGGTGCGCATCCCGCCGACTTCGGTCGATCCGTCGATCAAGAACTACCACTGGCTCGATCTGGTGCGCGGCCTCTACGACGCCTATGACCGCGGTGCGGAGACCGCGCTCATCCTCGACTTCAACGGCAATGTCGCCGAAGGTCCGGGCTTCAACGTCTTCTGCGTCAAGGATGGCAAACTGTCGACGCCGGCCATCGGCGTGCTGCCTGGCATCACCCGCCGCACCGTCTTCGATCTCTGCGCCGAAGACGGTCTTGTCGCCGCCGCCGCCGATGTCAGCGTTGCAGCGCTGAAGGCGGCCGACGAGGTCTTCATCACCTCGACCGCGGGCGGCATCATGCCGGTGACTGAGATCGATGGCGCTGCGATCGCCGACGGCAAGGTCGGGCCTGTTACCGGCCGGCTGATGGTGCTCTACTGGCAAAAGCACGACGATCCGGCCTGGTCGTCTCAGGTGAGTTATCCCTGATCAAGGGGCGTCTTGTTCAAAAAAGATCCCCCTCGCCTCTGGAAAATCACGGGATAGGCCGTATATGCCCGAAAGCGGAGAAGCCTCCGCTTTCATCCAAGATTGCGCCCGCAGGGGCAAGGATTCCACATCATGACAAATAAGGTTTGGTTCATCACCGGATCGTCGAAGGGTTTTGGCCGCGTCTGGGCCGAGGCCGCATTGGCGCGCGGCGACCGCGTTGCCGCGACCGCCCGTGACGCCGGCACGCTCGCCGATCTGGTCGAGAAATATGGCGACAACATTGCCGCGATCAAGCTCGACGTCACCGACAAGAAAGCCGTCGATGCCGCTGTCGCCGAGGCGCACAAGCGCTTTGGCCGGCTCGACGTCGTCATCAACAATGCCGGCTACGGCCATTTCGGCGCCATCGAAGAGGTCAGCGAGCAAGAAGCCCGCGACCAGATCGAAACCAATGTGTTCGGCGCTCTGTGGGTCACGCAGGCCGTGCTGCCGATCATGCGGGCGCAGCGGTCCGGCCACATCATCCAGATCTCGTCGATCGGCGGCGTCAACGCCTTTGCCTCGCTCGGCCTCTACCATGCCTCGAAATGGGCGCTGGAAGCCTTCAGCCAGTCGCTCAGCATCGAGGTCGCGGAATTCGGCATCCATGTCACGCTGGTCGAGCCGGGCGGCTTCTCCACCGACTGGTCCGGCGCCTCAGCCAAGGTCTCCAAGCCGATCGAAGCCTATGCGCCCGCCCGCGCCAAGATGGCCGAGCGCCGCGCCAATTCGGTCGCCGGCGATCCCGAGGCGACCGGCCCGGCGATGCTGGCCATCGTCGATGCTGCCGAGCCGCCGCTCCGCGTGTTCTTCGGCGATGGCGGCCTGCCGATGATCCGCCAGGAATACGCCAACCGCCTCGCCACCTGGGACAAATGGGACCACGTGTCCGTCATGGCGCAAGGCGCCAACAAGAACCGCAAGGGCTGAGGCTCCAGCATTTTGCTACGCCGCTCATCAGCGGCGTAGCCCTTCGGTCACGATGAGAACGGGCGGCTATGCCTGATAAATCCACTGCTCCGGCACCCGCGCCGAAATCTCTTCGCCGACCCTGATCGTTCCGGGCTTCTCGACCCAGGCGACCACGCCACGCAGCCGCTTGGCCACCTTGGGAAAGAGCAGCGCGCCGGCCTCGATGTCGGCCATATCAGCATTTTCGGCGATCGATCGCCCGGCGATGCGGCATGGTCCGTTCTGGGCATCGATCTTGAGGGTCACGCCATCCTTGAAGAACAGCAGCGTGCCGGCCGGCAGCATCGACAGATGCGGCACGCCTTCGATCACCAGATTGGCGCCGATCCATTCCGGCTTGATCTCGGGAAGGCCCATCCGCCCGGCGACGATGGCCAGTTCGTCCGCGGCCACGATCGACAGCTGCCGCTCGTTGCGCATTTCGGTGCCGCGCGGATACCAGGGTTCGCGCCCGCCCGAGCGCCGCGTCGATCCGGCATGGAAATCGCCCGAAATGCCGTCGAAGCCGAGCCGCAATTCCTCCACCGGTCGCGTCTGGAAATGATCCGCCGGCGCGACAAAGAGCGCTGCGGCGCGAGCGGAAAGCTTCTTCGCCGGAATGATTTCGACCGGCTTCTCGGCTTCGGGGAAGAGATCCATGATGGCGTTCCGTCCTTGAATCATGCTCCCCGTTTTTGCTCTTCGGGCGGCAAGGCCGCAAGGGCGGTTTGGGCCATAATGCGCAACTCTTCGGCCGACGCGCCGTCCCGCGCCTGGATCGACATGCCGTTCATGACGCCGGCGATATATTTGGCGAAGCTCTCGACGGAGAAGCCTTCCGGCAGATCGCTCGCCGCTTGGCCTTTGGCCAGACGCTCCGCGATCGCCGCTTCGCTCGCCTTGCGATAGGCCTTGAGTTCATCCGCGATGGCTCGCGCCTGCGGCGAGGCCGCCAGGGCACCGCTGACAAAAAGGCATCCGCCCGGCTTGCCGGGCCTGGAATAGGCCTCCGCCGCGCCCTGCAGCAACCGCCGGATCGCCTCGCGCGTCGGTACCGGCGCGCTCAGCGCATCCAGCGCAAAGCCGATCTCCGTCTCGTGGTAGCGCGTCAGCGCCTTGCGGAACAAGGTCTCCTTGTCGGTGAAGGCGTTGTAGATCTGCGGCGGCGTCAGCCCCATCGCCTCGCGCAGCATGGCCAGCGACGTCGCCTCATAGCCATGCTCCCAAAACAGATGCATCGCCGCATCCAGCGCCCGGTCGGGGTCGAACGTGCGGGGACGACCACCCCTAGCCTTTTCCAAGTTATCCATAGTGATCGATACGAAACCTATTGACTCGCTCGTTTCACATAACGTAACAATTGATACGAAACATGGCAAGCCGGAAGACGATCTTCCGGCAAGGCCGTGCAGCCCGAGGACAAGGAGAGACCAATGCCCATCACCGTGACCGCGCCGGAAGGCGTCCTGACAGAGGCCGGAGAGCGAGAGATCCTGCCGCGCCTCAGCGCCGCCCTCATCGAAGCTTCCGGCGCCACCGGCAATGCCTTCTTCACCGCGATCGTCGGCGGCACGGTCCACATCCTGCCGTTGCGCCATATCTATGCCGGCGGCGCCAATAGGCCCGTCGTGATGGTGGAGTTGAAATTGCCCAATATCGGCCTTGGCTCGATCGAGACCCGCAACGCCTTCATCACCACGGCCGCCGGAATTGTCGCCGAACTCTGCGTGCCCGGGCACAAGCCGGAAAATACCTGGATCAACATCGTCAACGCGCCTGACGGCGGCTGGGGCATCGGCGACAGGCAATTTACCGGCGACGCGCTCATCGCCGCCGCCACCGCCGCTGCGCATTGATCTGATAGGGAAGATGTGATGCGGCTCTCCCCTTCGCTCTTCTTCACCACCAATTGCGAGCCGGCACTGGCTTTCTACGAACAGTGCGGCCTTGGCCGGGGAACGATCCTGCTGCGCTGGGGCGATAACGGCATGCCGGTGCGGACCGAAACCATGCGCGGAAAAATCCTGCATGCGCGCTTCGAAGGTCCTGGCGTGCTGTTTTATGCCTCCGACAATGACGATGCGGAGCCGATGAAAGGCTCCGCCATGATGCTGGAATTCGACGAGCTGGTGGCCATGCGCGCGCTTTTTGCCCACATGGCCGCCGGCGGCCGCATCACCGTGCCGCTGGCGCGGCAATATTGGGGAACCAGCTTCGGCATGCTGGTCGACGCCTATGACGTGCAGTGGATGTTCAGTTGCTCGGGTCAATGAAGGCGAAGGATCACGATCTTCTTACCGGAAATGGAATTGGTGCCGCATTGCCGCCGCGTCGGATCGCTTTCATGTTGGCGAGACACTGCGGAGGTTCTCATGCGACCGGCGACGGCAATCGCGCTGCTTTGGCTCGTCTGGGTGGTCACCTGGATTGCGGCCGCCATGTGGGCTGATCCGGCTAAAAAACGCGCCACCATCGGCGCGGAGGTCCGTTATCGAGTGTTCTGGCTGGCCGGCACCGTCCTGCTGTTCGTCCCGGCGCACGGCTATGAGGGCAGGTTGAGATTGTGGACACCAAGCCTCGCCGAGGCCTGGGCTTGCATTGCCCTGATCGCCATCGGCCTCATCTTCTCGTGGTGGGCGCGTATTCATCTGGGCAGGCTGTGGTCGGCCTCGGTCACTGCCAAGGCAGACCACCGCGTGGTCGATACCGGTCCATACGGCCTCGTCCGCCACCCGATCTACACAGGATTGCTGCTGGCGCTCCTCGCCACCATGCTCGCGAAAGGCACTGTGTGGGGCATTGCAGGTGTCGCACTGCTCACCATCGGCATCGTCATGAAGGCAAAACTCGAGGAGCGCTTCTTGCGCGGCGAACTTGGCCCCGCCTATGACGACTACGCGCGGCGGGTGCCGATGCTGGTTCCCTTTACGCCGGCCTGACACGCCAAGGTGCGGCGAACGCCCGCTCAGCTCGATTTCCCCGCCCCGCTGCCTTGCCGAAAATGGTCGACGGCACCGTCGATTTGAACCCAATCATGCTTCGACTGTTCGAAGATCGACCGGACGGGCGGCGGATAGTTCGGGTTGGCAAGCGCACCAACCGCGACACCGATCAGCGATGGCAGCCTGTCGACTTTCCAATAGACCGTCGAGCCGCAGGCGGGACAGAAGTGGTTGTGCACCTTGCCGCCGCTCGTGGTATCGCGCGTGAATTCTTTCGCGGTTCCAGAGATGGCGACAGCGTCAGCCGGATAAAAGGCGCCGACGCCGAAGGGCGCGCCGGTTCGGCGCTGGCAATCGAGACAGTGGCAGGCGACAACCAGTTTTGATGGTCCTGTCAGCATCAGCGTAAGGGCACCGCAGCTACACCGGGCATCGACCATTGGAACTCTCCTTTCTGAAACGGGATCGCGTTGATTCAAGCCGCCCCCGACACGGGCGTGTCGAGGGTCGGTCCAGGCTGAACGGGAATGGAGGACGGGCGCGAAGCGGCCCGGCTGAGGACGAAAGTCCGAATGGCCCTTTCGGGCCAGCGTCACCGCGACATTGCTTAGAGCATCCGGATGAGCGCGCCGCCTATCGAATACCCCGCGCCAAAGGCGCAGATCAAGCCGAAATCACCGGGCTTCATGTCGGCATGGTTCTCCGACAGCGCGACGATAGCGCCGGCGCCCGCCGTGTTGCCCAGCCGCTCCAGCACCATCGGCGCGCGATCGTGATCGACATCGTGGCCGAACGACAGCTTCAGGATCATCGCATTCATGCGCGCATTGGCCTGATGCAGCCAGAAGCGCCGGATCGCCTGCGGCGTCAGCCCATGCTCGGCCAGGAACTCGACGATGAATTTCTGGCCGGCGACGGTGACTTCCTTGAACACCTTGTTGCCGACCTGTTTGATCAGGTTGCCTTCCAGATTGATCATGTAGGGATCATCCTGGGCAGTGCGGGTGTGGTAGCCGAGATTGGTGCGGATGTTGTTCGACATCTGCGTCCACAGCCGCGTATCCAGCACCTCGAAACGCCCCGGCCGCTTGTCGCCCTGGGCAAGCCCCTCAACCACCATCGACACCGAAGCGTCGCCGAAGATGAAATGCGTCTGCCGGTCGCGGAAATTGAGATGGCCGGTGATGATTTCCGGCGTGGTCACCAGGATGCGCTTGTGCGCGCCAGAGCGCACGAGATTGACCGCCATGTGCAGGGCGGCCGCCGCGGACGAACAGCCGAGCCCCATGTCGAAACCGGCGCCGGTGGTGCCGAGCGCCTCCTGCATTTCGATGGCGATCGCCGGATAGGGGCGCTGGTGGTGCGAGGCCGAGCAGATGATCAGGTCGATCTGGGACGGTTCAACGCCGGCATGGTCGAGCGCCTTCCTGGCCGAGGCAATGCCGAACTCGGCCTCCAGCGACAGCGCATCGTCGGGCCGCGCGGGAATGCGCGGCGTCATGCGGGTCGGGTCGAGAATGCCTTCGCGCTCGATGACATGACGGGATTTCACGCCCGAGGCATGGACGATGAAGTCGCTGTCGGATTTCTGCAGTATAGGCTCGCCAGTACCCTGGCGGCGCACATTCTCCGTGTCGACCCAGCTGTTGAAGCTCTCGACCAGTTCTTCATTCGTGATGACAGCTTCAGGAATTTCAGCGCCAATGCCGCTGATGATGACGCGATGCATGTTTCAGTCCGTCCCATCCGCAGGCGTTGCGGCTTCATGTGGGCGCCGAAACGCTTCGGCGCAACACTTTTCTCATCCGGCCGGTTTACGCCGGCTTAAACGAAGGATTCGGGCCGGCTTGAACCAGGATTTCACCAGGCGCACAGCTTGGTGTTTGTCTGCGGGTTGTTCCAGCAGGCGCCGTCGTCACGGCTGCGCACGAACTGCCCCGCCAGCGGCACGTTGCGGCGACCGAGATTGACATAGCCATAGGCAAAGCCCGGCCCGTCGATCTCCAGCACATAGGTCGGGTAACCCGGCGCCGCTATCCGGAAACTGCCGGCATCATCGATCGCGCGGTAGCTGCACGGGAAATACCCATCATCCGACGTGAAGCAGCGCGCCCGCTTGGCTTGCGCCGAAACCGAGAACGCCAGAAGTGCCGCCGCGCAAACGCCGCCGCCATAGAGCAACCTTTTCAAACTCATCATTTCCCCCTGCCACGCGGCCATCATGGCCCCACGCGATAAATTGGGCATGACGGCGAAACCGGGTCAAGCCACGGCAATCGGCTGCAGGCGAAGTGGATAATTCTTTCCTAGCCGTCCCGCTTGGCGACAATGAAGATACGCGGGAAGCGCAGCAGCACCTTGCCATTCGCCATTCTGGGATAGGCCTTTTTGACCTTGGCCGTGTAATTGTCCAGGAACATCTTGCGCTCGTCGGCGTCCAGCGGATCGAGGAAGGGCTTCAGCCCGGTCGACTTCACCCATTCGACGATCGCCTCGGCGTCGGCCAGAGGATGGTTGTAGGCCGTATGCCAGATATCCAGTCGATCGGAGAGCGGCGACAGCAGGTCATAATAGAACGACACAGGCGGCAACGGTCCGCGCGCCGCACCCTTCAGCTTATCGGCGAAGGGCATTTCGGCGGCGGTTTCCCGCATCATCTGATGCGAGGGCTCAAGCAGGTTGTCCGGCATCTGGACGGCCAGCGCGCCACCAGGCGCCAGAAAGCCCATCAGCCGCTGGAACACCGCCGGATGCGTGGGCAGCCACTGGAACACCGCGTTGGCGAAGATCACATTGACCGGTTCGGCCGGCTGCCATGTCGCCGCGTCCGCCAGGTCGAAGCTGACATTGGGCAGGCGCGCCCTCGCCTTCTCGATCATGTCGGGCGAGGTGTCGAAGCCTATCACCTGCGCATCCGGCCAGCGCTCGACCAGAAGCTCGGTCGAATTGCCAGGCCCGCAGCCTATGTCGACGACCCGGCGCGGGAAGTCGACCGGCACTTGCGCGACAAGGTCACGGGCCGGCCGCGTGCGCTCATCCTCGAATTTCAGATATTGGGCGGCGGACCAGTCAGCCATTTGAACTCCTCATGTGGCTTTGAGAATTCACCGCCCTAACAATCCCCTACCGCGTCAGCCGCTTGTGCGTCATGCGGTGCGGGGCCGCCGCCTCGGCGCCCAGGCGCCGCAGCTTGTCCTTCTCATATTCCTCGAAATTGCCTTCGAACCACTCGACATGCGCGTCGCCTTCGAAGGCCAGCATGTGCGTCGCCATACGGTCGAGGAACATGCGGTCGTGGCTGATGATGACGGCGCAGCCGGCATAGGCTTCGAGCGCGTCTTCCAGCGCTCCCAGCGTTTCGGTGTCGAGGTCGTTGGTCGGTTCGTCGAGCAGCAGGACATTGCCGCCGTTCTTCAGCATCTTGGCCAGGTGCACGCGGTTGCGCTGGCCGCCGGAGAGGTTGCCGACTTTCTGCTGCTGGTCGCCGCCCCGGAAGTTGAAGGACGAGCAATAGGCGCGGCTGTTGATCTCGTGCTTGCCGAGCTTGATGATTTCGGCGCCGCCGGAGATTTCTTCCCACACGGTCTTGTTCCCATCCAGTGCGTCGCGGCTCTGGTCGACATAGCCGAGCTTGACCGTCTCGCCGATGCGCACGGTGCCCGCATCCGGCTTTTCCTGGCCGGTGAAGGTCTTGAACAGCGTCGTCTTGCCGGCGCCGTTGGGGCCGATAACGCCGACGATGCCGCCCGGCGGCAGCCGGAACGACAGGTTCTCGATCAGAAGCTCGTCGCCAAAACCCTTGTTGAGGCCTTCGACCTCGATGACGACGTTGCCGAGGCGCTCGCTCGAGGGAATAACGATCTGTGTGTCGGTCGGCTTGCGGTTCTGCGACTGCTCGACCAGTTCCTCATAGGCCTTGATACGCGCCTTGGACTTGGTCTGGCGCGCCTTCGGCGAGGACTGGATCCATTCACGCTCGCGCCAGATCGACTTCTGACGAGCGTCGTCCTCGCGGCCTTCCTGGATCAGGCGCTTGGCCTTGGCGTCGAGATATCTGGTGTAGTTGCCCTCATAGGGAATGCCGCGGCCACGGTCGAGCTCGAGGATCCAGCCGGTGACATTGTCGAGGAAGTAACGGTCGTGGGTGATGATCAGCACCGAGCCGGGATAGTCGCGCAGGTGCTTTTCCAGCCACGCCGTGGTCTCTGCGTCGAG
This sequence comes from Mesorhizobium sp. 131-3-5, assembly GCF_016756575.1. NCBI lineage: Bacteria > Pseudomonadati > Pseudomonadota > Alphaproteobacteria > Hyphomicrobiales > Phyllobacteriaceae > Mesorhizobium > Mesorhizobium sp. 131-3-5. Next base: position 3,473,620 of record NZ_AP023254.1, on the reverse strand, counting down.
ATGGTTGGTCGGTTCGTCGAGCAGCAACAGGTCGGGCTGTTCCAGAAGCAACCGGCAGAGCGCCACGCGGCGACGCTCGCCGCCCGACAGGTTGGTCACTTCGGAATCGGCCGGCGGGCACTGCAGCGCGTCCATCGCCATCTCGACCTGCTGGTCGAGATCCCACAGGTTGAGCCGGTCCATCTCGTCCTGCAACTTGGCGGACTCGTCGGCCGTCTCGTCGGAATAGTTCATCATCAGTTCGTTGTAGCGCTCGATGATGGCGGTCTTCCTGCCGACGCCGTCCATGACGTTTTCACGCACGGTCTTTGAGTTGTCGAGATGCGGCTCCTGCGCCAGGTAGCCGACGGTGGCACCCTCGGCCAGCCACGCCTCGCCCTGAAACTCCTTGTCGAGCCCGGCCATGATGCGCAGGATGGTAGACTTACCCGAGCCGTTAGGCCCGAGAATGCCGATCTTGGCGTCCGGATAGAAGGACAGATGAACGTTATCGAGCACCTTCTTGGTGCCGTAGGCCTTCGACAGGCCGGACATGTGATAGATGAACTGGCGTGCCACGCGCGCTTTCCCTGAAAAACTGACTGAATTGTCGAATTGAATGGAGGTTGGCCGCTATGTAGGCGATGCGGCGGCGAACGGCAATCGCTTTTGCCAGATCAAGCCGATCACGAGGCGCGCAGAAATCTCCGGTTAACCCTTCCGCGTCACAACAGGATCGGGGTGGAATCGCTGGCTGGCCGCGATTCCTGTAGAGAAAGCGGATCGACGGCAGTGCTGAACAGTTTCCTGCTCCTTGCCGAAGCGGTCGTCTACTTCAGCGTCATGGTGACGCTTTTTCGCTTCAGGAAGCGCATTGGCCTCGGCGTCTTCGTCTGCGCGCTCGGCGTCATGCATTTCCTGGAAACCTATCTCGCCAGCGTCTTTTATGTCGCGCTGCCGTTCGGCCTGGTCTCGCCAGGCTCGGCAGTGCTGTTTTCGGGCAAGCTGGTGATGCTGCTCCTGCTCTACATCAAGGAGGACGCCGCCACCGTGCGCCAGCCCATCTATGGCCTGCTGCTCGGCAATGCGTTGATGATCGGGCTGGTGCTGCTCCTGCGCCTGCATGCCATCGCGCCGCTCCCCGACGGCAAGCTGCCCGATATCGGCTTCATCGACGAGATGGGCTGGCTGATGGTGTGGGGCACGACGCTCCTGTTCATCGACGCTATCCTGATCATCCTGCTCTATGAAAGACTTGGACGCACCCTGCGCAAGGCGCAGTTCGCGCGCATCCTGATCTGCGTCGCCTGCGTGCTGACCTTCGACCAGGCGGGCTTCTTCACCGCGCTGCATTTCGTCGCCGGCGCGCCGATTGCCGTCTTCTTCGGCGGCTGGTTCGCCAAGATGGCGGCGGCGCTTGCCTTCAGCGGCATGCTCGTGGCCTACCTCAGATGGTTCGAGGCCCGCGACATTGGGCTGCCGCGCGGGCTGACCGACATTTTCGAAACGCTGACCTATCGCGAGCGCTATGAAGCGCTGGTCGAGCATGTCGGCCGCGACGGCCTGACCGGCCTGCTGCATCGCGGCCGCTTCGACGCCGACGGTGAAGCCGCCGTCGAGGTCAGCCTGCGCACGGCGAGGCCCCTCAGCCTGCTGATCGTCGATGTCGACCATTTCAAGTCGATCAACGACCGTTTCGGCCATGCCGAAGGCGACAAGGTGCTGAAAGCGGTAGCAAGCCTGCTCCGCGAAGTGGCGAGCGCCGAAGACCAGGTGTTTCGCATCGGCGGCGAGGAGTTCGCCATCCTCAGTTCGCGCCCGCATCCGGTCGCCAGGCTGTTTGGCGAAAGCATCCGCTACGCCGTCAAGGCATCGCCCGTGGCCAGCCGTTTCGAGCTGACCGTCAGCGCCGGCGTTTCAACCGTCAGCGAAACGACGCGCTGTCTTGCAGATCTGTTCGCGCTTGCCGACCAGCGCCTCTACAAGGCGAAGTCCACCGGACGCGACCGCGTCGTCGGCGAGCCGGGCGGCCATGAGCCGGACGCCGCCATCGCCTGGACCAGGTCGGCGCAGTTCTAAATCTAGAGCCAGGTGTGTCCTTACTGGAACCCGATCGCGTCGACGGTGCCTATCGGGCAACCGGCCTTGTTGGTCGGCACGGAAGCCAGCAGCAGGTCCTTAAGCGAAGCGTTCGGGCTGATCGGGCCGGCAAGGCCGAGCGTCAATTCGCCAATCAGCCGCCGGCCATTTGAGGGATCGATGACGCAGGACACCCGCACGCGATCCCCTGCCCCGGCACCGAAGGCCTGGTCGAAGGCGCCACGGATCTGGTCCGCCGTCAGCTTGCCGCCAATGGTCTTGGCGAAGAGCTCGCGCACCGGCGAGGCGTTTACTTGTCGCATCAGGCCGAGCGCGTCGGAGAAGTATTCCTGCTGGCTCTTGCCGTAGCAGGTGCCGTGCTTGATCCATTCATGCCGTTCCAGCTGGGAGGCCGTGCCCGGCATCACCTGATCGAGCTCCTTGCGGGTGCCGGCGTCCAGATTGACCGGCGGCAGATCCTTCCAGTGAGCGGGATTGTCGTTGGCCTTGTCGCTGGCCGCCACCTGGCAATAGGAATTGCCGTTCGGCTGCGGCCACAGCCCATGCAAGGTGAAGTTGGTGGCGTCGAACTCATTCGGGTTCTGCGCCCTGCATTCGGTTTTACTCGACTTGGTCTCGCAGAAAGCCGGCTGCCAGCTCAGCGCGAAGACATATTCGGGTTTCCCCGATGGGGCGGGCTTGCCTTGTCCGCCAGGTGCCGCAGGCACCGTCGAGGCACTGCTGCCCGAGACATGGCCGCAAGTGACCTTCACCCAGCGGCGCTCCGGATCGGCGCCCGGCACCAGGATCAGATAATGCGTCGGCGCGTCCTTGTTGCCGGCCAGCAGCTGGTAGCTCTTTCCGGCATCGGTCGAGACGTTGCCGGGGTTCTTGCCGTTCTTGATGGCTTGCGTTGCCGGACAGGCCGCATCGGCAACGAAGGTGCCGCTCATCTTGACTTCGGCATGCGCAGCATTGGCCAGCGATACCGCCAGCATGGCCAATCCGAAAACGACACCAATGCGCATGAGAGATCCCCGGCTGAGAAGTGGGCGACAGACTGAAGCTGTCTCCATGTCAGAATTGCGATATTTTGCTGGTCGAACGCAAGAAACATCGTCGCGCAAAAGCATTTGCTGTGGATTGACGCGTAACCGGCGCCGGCGCAAGAAAAGCCAACAACGATAAAACGAGGGGGAGAGCGGGCGGCCATGCCTTTCAATCAGCAACGCATGGTCCACTCACCGACCGGCGCCGATCTCAATCTCTTCGTCAGGCAGGCTGAAGACAAACCGCGTGCGGTCGTCCAGATCAACCACGGCTTGGCCGAGCACGCCGCGCGCTATGCCCGCTTTGCCGATTTCCTCTCCGCGCGCGGCTTCCACCTCTATGTCCATGACCATCGCGGTCACGGCGCGACCAAGGCGCCTGACGCACCGCTCGGCAAATTCGCCGACGAGGATGGACCGGCCAAGGTGATCGCCGATGTCGACGCCATCCATGATCTCATCGCCAGCGAATGCCCGGGCATCCCGGTCATCCTCTTCGGTCATTCGATGGGCGCGTCGGTGGCGCTGAACTACCTTTTGGGCCACTCGCCGCGCATCCATGCCGCCGCGATCTGGAACGGCAATTTTTCGCAAGGGCGGCTTGGGCAGGTGGCGCTCGGCATCCTGGCCTGGGAACGGATGCGGCTGGGCTCCGATGTCCCGTCCCGCCTGCTGCCGAAACTCACCTTTCAGGCCTGGGGCAAGGCGGTGCCCGATCACCGCACGCCGTTCGACTGGCTGTCGCGCGACGAGGCCGAGGTGGCGAAATACATCGCCGATCCGCTGTGCGGCTGGGATGCCTCCGTGTCGATGTGGCGCGACGTGGTCTCGATGGCGCTCAACGGCGGCAAGGATGCCGGCTTTGCCGGCGTCCGGCGCGACCTTCCCGTCGCCATCATCGGCGGCGAGAAAGACCCCGCCTCGGACTATGGCAAGGGCATCACCCACCTTGCCAATCGCATGCGCGGGATGGGCTTTTCGAATCTCGTTTCAAAGGTTTACGCCGACACCCGCCACGAAGGCCTGAACGAGGTGAACCGCGATATCATCATGAACGATTTCGCCACCTGGGCCGACAGCGTGCTGAAATAGCGACCTGAATCCTTTTCGAACCGGCCCGTTGGCCTATTGCAAGGGCCGTGACAGCCGATGCCGGGCTTGATAGAGGCTCTGCTTTCGCGGCAATCATGGTGATTGCGGCAATCACGGTGATTTATGGCCGAACCACCCCTGAAAGGCGTCCGCGTCGTCGAACTCGCCCGCATCCTCGCCGGGCCATGGGCCGGGCAATTGCTTGCCGATCTCGGCGCCGACGTCATCAAGGTCGAAAGTCCCGATGGCGGCGACGACACCCGCAAATGGGGCCCGCCCTTCGTCATGAGCCATGACGGCGAGAACCTGTCGGCCGCCTATTACCATTCCTGCAACCGCGGCAAGCGTTCCATCGCTATCGATTTCTCGACGCCGGAGGGCGCCGAGACCGTGCGCCGGCTGGTCGCCACGTCGGACGTGCTGATCGAGAATTTCAAGCTCGGCGGCCTGAAGAAATACGGGCTTGATTACGACAGCCTGCGCAAGATCAACCCGCGCCTCGTCTATTGCTCGATCACCGGCTTCGGCCAGGACGGGCCCTATGCGCCGCGCGCCGGCTACGACTTCATCATCCAGGCCATGGCCGGCATGATGTCGATCACCGGCGAGGTCGGCCGCGAGCCGCAAAAGGCCGGCGTCGCCATCTCGGACATCTTCACCGGGCTCTATTCCGTCATCGCCATACAGGCCGCGTTGCGGCATGCCGAACAAACCGGCGAGGGCCAGCATATCGACATGGCGCTGTTCGACACGCAGATCTCGGCGCTCGGCAACCAGAACCTCAACTATCTCGTCTCCGGCAAGTCGCCGGTGCAGATGGGCAATGCGCATATGAACATCGCGCCTTACGAGGTGGTGCCGGTCCGGGACGGCCACATCATCCTGGCGGTCGGCAATGACGGCCAGTTCGCCAAATTCTGTGCCGCCGTCGGGCTGGATGAATTGTCGACCAATCCCGACTTCGCCACAAATCCGGCCCGGGTCGCCAACCGGGTGAAGCTGCGCGAACGCATCGTCGAGGCGCTGAGCACGCTCGATCGCGCCCCGCTGCTGGCAAAGCTGGAAGCGGCAAGCGTGCCGGCCAGCCCGATCAACACGATCGGCCAGATGTTTGCTGATCCGCAGACGATCGCGCGCGGCATGCGGCTCGACCTCGACGACGGCCATGGCAATCTTCTGCCCTCGGTGCGCGCGCCGATGGTGATGTCGGGCACGCCGCTGGTCTATGAGCGCCCCTCGCCGCGCCTGGGCGAACACACCGACGAAATCCTTGCCGAACTGGAGAGATCAGCGAAATGAAGACCGGTGGACAACTGATCGTCGAGGCGCTGGAAGCGAACGGCACCGACCGCATCTTCTGCGTGCCCGGCGAATCCTATCTGGCGGTGCTCGACGCGCTGCACGATTCATCGATCCGCACCATCGTCTGCCGCCAGGAGGGGGGTGCCGCGATGATGGCCGACTGCCAGGGCCGGCTGACCGGCAAGCCCGGCATCTGCTTCGTCACCCGCGGCCCCGGCGCCACCAACGCCTCCGCCGGCATCCACATCGCCATGCAGGATTCGGTGCCGCTCATCCTGTTTATCGGCCAGGTCGCCAGCCATGCCAAGGAACGCGAGGCGTTCCAGGAGGTGGATTACAAGAGGTTCTTCGGCGACATCGCCAAATGGGTGGTCGAGATCGACGACGCCTCGCGCATCCCCGAATTCGTCACCCGCGCCTTCGCGGTCGCGACATCGGGACGGCCTGGCCCGGTCGTCATCTCGCTGCCCGAAGACATGCTGACCAGCGAGGTCAAGGCTCCGGAAGCGCTTCCCCACACGCCGGTCGAGACCTATCCCGGCGGGGCCGAACTCGATGCGCTGGAAATGCTGCTCAACGGCGCCAAGCGACCATTCGTCATCCTCGGCGGCACACGCTGGAATGAGGAAGCCGTCGCGCGCATGCGCACCATATCGGAGACATGGTCGCTTCCCGTCGGCTGCTCTTTCCGCCGCCAGATGCTCTTCGACCATCTTCACGCGAACTACGCCGGCGACGTTGGCATCGGCATCAACCCCAAGCTGGCGGCGCAGGTCAAGGCGGCCGATGTCGTGCTGTTGATCGGCGGGCGCATGGGGGAGATGCCCTCTTCCGACTACACGCTGCTGAAAAGCCCCTACCCCGACCAGGCGCTGGTGCATGTCCACGCCGACGCCGGCGAGCTCGGCCGCGTCTACCGGCCGACGCTGGCGATCAACGCCTCGCCCGCCGCCTTCGTCGAGGCCTTTGCCAAGCGCAAGCCGGCCGGCACACCATCCTGGACGGCCGAGACGGCGAAAGCGCATAGCGCCTATCTCGAATGGTCGACGCCGCCGCAGACGGGTCCGGGCGACGTGCAGATGGGCCCGATCATGAACTATCTGGAACAGGAGTTGCCGCACGACGCCATCTTCGCCAACGGCGCCGGCAACTACGCCACCTGGGTGCACCGCTTCCACCGCTTCCGCCGTTTCGGCACGCAGGCGGCGCCGACCTCCGGCTCGATGGGCTACGGCACCCCGGCGGCGGTCGCCGCCAAGGCCCTTTATCCGGATCGCACCGTGATCGCCTTTGCCGGCGACGGCTGCTTCCTGATGAATGGCCAGGAGTTCGCCACCGCCGTGCAATATGACCTGCCGATCATCGTCATCGTCGTCAACAACGGCATTTACGGCACCATCCGCATGCACCAGGAACGCGAATATCCCGGCCGCGTCGTCGCCACCGATCTCAGGAATCCCGACTTCGCGTCGCTGGCACGCGCCTATGGCGGCCATGGCGAGACGGTCGAGAAGACGGCAGACTTCGCGCCGGCCTTCGAGCGAGCGCGGGCCAGCGGCAAGCCGGCCATCGTCGAAATCAGGCTCGACCCCGAAGCGATCACGCCAACCCGCACGATGACGCAGATCCGCGACAAGGCGTGATCCAAACAAAAAGGGGCGGTCGCCCGCCCCTTTTTTAAGCGGTTTCCGTTATTTCGCCGCCTCGATCTGGCCGCGGATCTCGCCGTCCTTGTTGGCGGCGGTATGGACATTGACATAATAATTGCCGGCCGCCAGGTCGGCGGCCTGCGCATCCGTCAGCGTTGCCGACCCCTTGATCGGGCTCTTGAGCTTGCCTTTGAACGGGATGACCGGAGCGGCATTCGCACCCATCGCCGCCGGGCCGTGAATATGCGCTGCCGTCGCCGGTCCGCTGAGGCCGGAATATTTGACGTTCCAGCTGAGTTTCTTCTTGGTGGTGTCGAAGGTGAGCGTGGCGGTGCCTTTGCCCTTGGTGGTGACGGGCGGGTTCTGCTGGCCGCCATCGAGCGTTGCCTTGTACTTCACCACCTCGGCCATTGCTGGCGAAGCGAGCAGGAAGGCGGTCGAAACGGCAAGAGCCGAAAGCACCGGCAGGAAAGAATATGTGCGCATGAAAAACCTCCGATTGGCTGTCGCATGGGTCACGTCCCCCGACGCGCGCATGCTTCAACGCAACGGCTGGAGCGCGCAATGTTTCCCCGCACACGTTTTTGTTACCAGGAAAAGCAAAGGGGACGATCGCTCGCCCCTTTGTAGTTTCCAAAGAGCAAGCTTCAGGCCGACGCCAGCGCCTGCGTCAGGTCCGCGATCAGATCGTCCGGATGCTCGACACCGATCGACAGCCTGACCGTGGTCTCCAGCACCCCGATGCGCTGGCGCACGTCGAATGGAATGCCGGAATGGGTCATGGCCGCCGGATGGCTGGCGAGCGACTCTGTGCCGCCGAGACTTACCGCCAGCTTGAAGATCTGCAGCGCGTTGAGAAATGCGAAAGCCGCCTTCTCTCCGCCTTTGATGTCGAAGGAGAATGTCGAGCCGGCGCCGCTGCATTGCCTCACATAGGCGCGCCCCGCCGGCGTATCCTCGCCCAGGAACGGCAGATAATGCACCTTCTCGACCTTGGCATGATCGCGCAGGAATTCGGCGACCAGGCGCGCATTGTCGTTGGCCCGCTCCATGCGGATCGACAGCGTCTCCAGCGAACGGCCGAGCATCCAGCAGGAATGCGGGTCGAGCTGCGTGCCGATCGCGCCGCGCAGCGCCTTGATCGGCTTGGTGACGGCCTTGCTGCCCATGGCCGCGCCCGCGATGAGGTCGGAATGGCCCCCGACATATTTGGTCAGCGAATAGACGGAGACATCGGCGCCGTGCTCGATCGGCCGCTGGAACACCGGGCCGAGCAGCGTGTTGTCGCAGACGATGATCGGTGTTGACCCTTGGCCCGCACCAATCTCATCAGCGATCGTCCGCATCAGCGCGATATCGACCAGGCTGTTGGTCGGGTTCGACGGCGTCTCGATCAGGATGACGGAAACGCGCCCCTTCGCCACCGCGGCATCGGCGGCTGCCCGAACCGCCTTCTCGTCGACACCGTCGGCGAAGCCGACAGCGCCGATGCCGAAGCCGGACAGCGTGCGCGTCAGCAGCGTCTCGGTGCCGCCATAGAGCGGCTGCGAATGCAGGATGACGTCGCCCGGACGGGCATAGGCCAGGAGTGTCGTTGCGATCGCCGACATGCCGGACGAAAACAGGATGCAGGCGTCCGTGCCCTCATAGATCGCCAGCCGGTCCTCGACGATCTCGCTGTTGGGATGGTTGAAGCGCGAATAGACGAGACCCGATGCCGTGCCGCTCGGCGGTTCCTTGCGGCCGGACGTGTAGTCGAAGAAGTCGCGCCCCTCTTCCGCCGATTTGAACACGAAGGTCGAGGTCAGGAACACTGGCGGCTTGACCGCGCCTTCCGAAAGCTGCGGATCGAAGCCATAGCTCAGCATCAGCGTCTCCGGATGGAGCTTGTGGTTGCCGATATGGGTTTTCGACGGGCGTGGCGCGGTCATGGCTTTTCCTGCTTTTTTGAGAGATATCCCGCCGCAATTTATGCGATCTAGATCGGCCAGTCCTTGCTATTTTCGGCCGTACATGGCTGCTTGCCGGCAAGAAATTGCCCCGAGTGATAAAAAATGCAGCAGAAGATAGCCGACGATTTTGACCTCAGGATTCTGCGCGAACTGCGTGATGACGCCCGCATCACCAACAACGAGCTCGCCGAGCGCATCGGCCTGTCGCCGTCACCTTGTCTCAGGCGCGTGCGGCGGCTGGAGGAGACGGGTGTGATCAAGGGTTACACCACGCTGGTCGATCCCGCCGCCTTCGGCTGGAGCATGGTCGCCATCGCCACAATCCGGCTCAGCCGGCAGAACGAGGACGAGATCGTCATGTTCGAGGACGCGATCCGCGGCTGGGAAGAGGTGCTGGAGTGCCACCTCGTCACCGGTTCGCGCGACTATGTGCTGAAAGTGGTGACCGGAAGCCTCGAACAATACGAGCGCTTCATCAAGGAGAAGATCGCACGACTGAAATGCGTCGCCTCGATCGAGACCAGCTTCGTCATGAACACCATAAAGGAACGGCGCCTCTGACATCTGGCCAGGGGCGCCGCTCCATCTTGTCGTTTGAGCATGATCTTTTCGGGATCACGCTCCGGTAGGGTTACTTGATCGCCTTGTCGGTGATCGCGGTGGTGTAGGCGCCTTTCGGCTCCTTGGTGATGATCTTCTGGTCGAGCAGCGCCTTGGCGGTGCGCTCATAGGTCGCCGGATCGAGCTTGCCGTCGGCATTGTCGATCAGCTTGGCGACTTCGCTCATCATGCGTTTCTGGTGGTTCTCGTCCTGGCCGCCGCCATCCATGACGATGCCTGCCGCTTCGTCATTGTTGTCGACGGCGTATTTCCAGCCCTTCATCGAGGCGCGCACGAAACGCACCATCTTGTCGGCGAAGGCCGGATCCTTGAGCTTGTCTTCCGACGCATAGAGCCCGTCCTCGAGCAGGTCGTTGCCCATCGCCGAGTAGTTGAACACGGTGAGCTGTTCCGGCTTGTAGCCGGCGTCGATCAGCTGCCAGTACTCGTTGTAGGTCATGACCGAGATGCAATCGGCCTGCTTCTGGATCAGCGGCTGCACGTCAAAGCTCTGCTTGAGCACGGTGACACCGTCCTTGCCGCCATCGGTCTTGAGGCCAAGCTTGTTCATCCAGGCGTAGAACGGATATTCGTTGCCGAAGAACCAGACGCCCAGCGTATGCCCCTTGAAATCGGCTTCGGTCTTGATCGGGCCGTCCTTCGGGCAGACCAGTTCCATGCCGGCCTTCTTGAACGGCTGGGCGATGTTGACCAGCGGCACGCCCTTTTCGCGCGCGGCGAGCGCGCCGCCCATCCAGTCGACGATGACATCGGCGCCGCCACCGGCGATCACCTGCTCGGGGGCGATGTCGGGACCGCCGGGCTTGATGTCGACGTCGAGGCCTTCTGCTTCATAGAAACCCTTGGCCTTGGCGACATAGTAGCCGGCAAACTGGGCCTGCGTGACCCATTTCAGCTGCAACGTCACCTTGTCGGCGGCCATTGCCTGGAAGGCGGCGAGCGACATCGCGCCGGCCAGAACTGGAATGACAAGTCTTTTCATGTTTTTACCCTCTGAAGTTAGCACCCTTAAACCCACCGCCCCTATCCACCACGGACAGAGGGATGCCAAAACGTGACGGCTCTTTCGACAAGAGCGACCACGCCATAAAAGACCGAACCCGCAAGTGCTGCAACTGCGATTTCGGCCCAGACCATGTCGATGTTCATCCGCCCGACCTCGGTCGAGATGCGGAAGCCCATGCCGACGACGGGCGTGCCGAAGAACTCGGCGACGATGGCGCCGATCAGCGCCAGCGTCGAGTTGATCTTCAGCGCGTTGAAGATGAAGGGGGCGGCTGCCGGCAGCCTGAGCTTGATCAGTGTCGGCCAGTAGCCCGATGCATAGGTGCGCATCAGGTCGCGCTCCATATGACCTGATGCGGCGAGCCCGGCGACGGTGTTCACCAGCATCGGGAAGAACGTCATGATGATGACGACCGCCGCCTTGGACTGCCAGTCGAAGCCGAACCACATGACCATGATGGGCGCCACGCCGATGATCGGCAGCGCCGAGACCATGTTGCCGATCGGCAAAAGCCCACGCCGCAGGAAAGGCACGCGGTCGGCGAGGATGGCGGTGATGAAGCCGGCGCCGCTGCCGACGACATAGCCGAAGATCACCGCCTTGAAGATGGTCTGCCGCACATCGGCGCCGAGCACCGGCAGCGAACCGGCAATGCGCGCGCCGATGGCGCTTGGCGGCGGCAACAGGATGAAGGGAATGCCGGCGCCGCGCGTCACCGCTTCCCAGATGATCAGGATCCAGGCTCCGAAGATGGCGGGGATGATCAGGCGCAGCGCGTTGCGGGCCGAGCCCGCCATCGGGCGAAGCCCCGACAGCACCGCCACGCAGCGCCAGCCAAGCAGCCAGGCGGCCGTGAGCAGCAGGAAGTACGGTGCCAATGCCGTGCCTTCGAACCCCGCAATGCCCGAGATCAGCAGCCAGGCAACGAAATGGGCGCCGACGAACAGCACGACGGCCTCCGCAAGCGATGGAATCCTGACCATCGAGACCAGTGCCGCCACGATCACCAGGCCGAGCATCAAGCCCTTGGTTCCGAGATAGGGATAGTTGATGCTGGCGGTCGGGTCCGCGAGCGCTGCCGCTTCCGGCTTCGACATCGCGCCGAGCGCGGTTGCGATCACGCACAGCACGATCGCCAGCACGGCTTGCCAGGAGGGTTTCAGCCAGTTCATGCCGGCCTCCCGCCCATAGCGCGATCGACGATGCGCCCGGCAATACCGACCACCATGACCAGCAGTGCCGCCACGATGGAACCCGCGACCAGAGCCGACCAAATGTCGATGGACTGGCTGTAATAGGCGCCGGCGAGCAGCTTGGCACCGATGCCGGCGACCGCACCTGTCGGCAGTTCGCCGACGATGGCGCCGACCAGGCTCGCGGCCACCGCCACCTTCATAGAGGTGAACAGGAACGGTACCGAGGCCGGCACGCGCAGCTTCCAGAAGGTCTGCGCGCGGCTGGCATTGTAGGTATGCATCAGGTCGAGATGCATGATTTCGGGCGAGCGCAGCCCCTTCACCATGCCAACCGTCACCGGGAAGAACGACAGATAGGTCGAGATCATCGCCTTCGGGATCAGCCCGGTGACGCCGATCGCCGCCAACACCACAATGATCATCGGCGCCACCGCCAGGATCGGAATCGTCTGCGAGGCGATGATCCACGGCATCAGGCTGCGGTCGAGCGTCGCCACATGCACGATGCCGACGGCGATGATGATGCCGAGCGCCGTGCCGAAGGCAAAGCCGAGCAGCGTCGACGACAGCGTCACCCACGCATTGTAGACGAGGCTGCGGCTAGAGGTGACGGGCCGCAGAAATGTGTTCTCGAAGAAGTTCACCGCCACCTGATGCGGCGCCGGCAGCGTCGGCTTCGGCTGCGCCAGTGTCTTGCCGATGAACTCGACGGTGCCGGGCGTTTCGTTGGCCCGGGTGTCGAGATCGCGCTGGAACGGCGCGTTGAGGATGACGGCGAAGACGTACCAGAGCACGACCACGCCGGCGAGGATCGAGGTCACGGGGACGAGCTTGTCGCGGAAGCTATCCATCTAGCGCTTCGCCTCAATCATCATAGCTGTGCCCTGCCCTCAAACCATCGCGCACGCGCGCGGCGATCGCCAGGAACTCGGGCGTCTCGCGGATATCGAGCGGCCGCTCCTTGGGCAGCGTCGATTCAATGATGTCGCTGACCCGGCCAGGGCGCGGCGACATGACGACGATGCGCGTCGACAGATACACGGCTTCCGGAATCGAGTGGGTGACGAAGCAGATGGTCTTGTTGGTGCGCGCCCACAACTGCAGCAATTGCTCGTTGAGGTGGTCGCGAACGATCTCGTCCAGCGCGCCGAACGGTTCGTCCATCAACAGCAGATCGGCGTCGAAGGCCAGCGCTCGGGCGATCGAGGCGCGCTGCTGCATGCCGCCGGAAAGCTGCCAGGGGTATTTCTTCTCGAAGCCCGCGAGGTTGACGAGGTCGAGCGTGCGCTTGATGCGCTCCGCCTGCTCGGCCTTCGACAGGCCCATGATCTCCAGCGGCAGGGCGACATTGCGCTCGATGGTGCGCCACGGAAACAGCGCGGCGGCCTGGAAGACATAGCCATAGGCGCGTTTCTCGCGTGCCTGCTCCGCGGTCATGCCGTTGACCGAGATCGTGCCCGAGGTCGGCTTCTCCAGATCGGCGATGACGCGCAGCAGCGTGGTCTTGCCGCAGCCGGACGGTCCGATGAAGGAGACGAACTCCCCCTTGCCGATGGTCAGATCGACATTGGACAGTGCCTGGACGGGGCCGTCATTGGTCTGGAAGGTGAGGCCAAGTTTGCTTGCCGCGACGACGGCTGGCGAAATCCCTGTCATCGGCTGCTGCCTGCCTGTTCCCGCCAAAGGGGCGCCGGCAGGAATCCGATTGCTTTTATCGCGATGTTGTTTTCCACTCGCCCTGTCCCATTGGCCCTGTTCCATGCAAATCGACGCCCGGAGTTCCCCGATGTCGCCCAAACCCACTTGTCATCTTATCCGCCCTGAAAGCACTTATGAAGGCAAGCAGGGATTGACCTATTTCGCCGGCATCGCCACGGAGTCGGTCGGCTCCTCCGGCATCTGCATGCATGTGCTCACCATGCCGCCCGGCGCCCGCGCCAAGGCGCATCTGCACGAGAACCATGAAACGGCGATCTACGTGCTCTCCGGCGAGGTCCATACCTGGTATGGCGACCGGCTCGAGCACCACATCGTCGTCAAGGCCGGCGACCTCTTCTACATTCCGGCCGGCGTGCCGCATCTGCCGGCCAATCTGAGCAACGCTCCGTCCTCGGCCGTCATTGCGCGCACCGACCCCAACGAACAGGAAAGCGTCGTCCTGCTGCCGGAACTGGATGCGCTGGTCGCCTGAGGTCGACGGGATCGCCGTCATTTGCACCGCGAGACTTCCCCCATCACATTGCCGTCCGCATCGGCGATCGTCAGCTTCTTGGCGTTCTTGGCACTGCGCTTGATGGTGAAATTGGTCGGCGCCTGTCCCTCTTCGCCTTCCGCCTCGCATGTCGCTGTCACCACCAGCGATCCGTCAGCCTGCGCTTGCGTCTTCGTGAACGTGCAGGCGCTGGCGGCGGTAATCAATTCCTTGTCGGTCAAAAGCAGCATCTGATCGGCGGCGACTTCCTGGCCGTTGCGGTTGATGCAGCCATATTTGTCGCCATAGGGTTTCGACAGATCAATGCTTGCCGCGGAAGCCTGTCCCGCCGCCAGCACAAGCGTCATCGCAACAGACAAACCGAAACCGCGCATGCTCATCCCCCAACTCCCAATGCTCACAACATCACGAACATGATTGCAGCGGCCCCAGTTCCTCAAGGCCGGGAATGGTGACGAAGAAGCCATCCGCACCCTTGTTGGTGACCACAATTGTTTCGATCGTCGTTCCCGCCTCGCCTTCGGCGGAACACGTAGAACGCAGCGATTGCGGACCCGGCATTGGGGTCAATTGCTGCTCGAACCGGCAACCGCTGCCATAGGTCTCGATGCCTTCCGCGGTCAGCAGGATGTAGGCATCACTGTTCTGATAACCGGCCTTGATGCCGGCACAGCCGACATCATTGCCCCAGGAGCCTGCCAGCACGCCAACCGCGGTCGCCGGGCCACCGGCAGCTGCCGCCAAGACCATCGAGATGAGCGCGGCCGAACGCGCCAAGCCTAAACTCCCGTCGCCGGGATGCCTGTGCGCTCCACCTTGCGCGGGGCGGTGATCTCTTTCCACGTCGACAGCGCCCGGTTGACCGCGGCGTTCGGCTCGCGGCCGACGAACTGGCCGTGGCCGAGCTTTGCCTTCACCTCGGCCTCCTCGATCGACAATTCGCCGCGCGAGAACACGAAGCGCGGCAGGCCGGTCACCTCGACGCCTTCGAAGACGTTGTAGTCGATCACCGACTGCTGCTTCTTCGAGGTGATGGTTTTCTTGCGCTTCGGATCCCAGACGATGATGTCGGCGTCGGCGCCTTCGACGATAGCGCCCTTCTTCGGATACATGTTGAGGATCTTGGCGATGTTGGTCGAGGTCACCGCGACGAACTCGTTCATCGTCAGCCGCCCGGTGTTGACGCCCTTGGTCCACAGCACGGGCAGACGGTCCTCGAGGCCGCCTGTGCCGTTGGGGATCTTGGTGAAATCGCCGACGCCGAAGCGCTTCTGCTTGGTGGTGAAGGCGCAATGGTCGGTCGCCACCACCTGCAGCGACCCAGCCTGCAGGCCGGCCCACAGCGAATCCTGGTGCAATTTGTTGCGGAAGGGCGGGCTCATCACCCGGCGCGCCGCATGGTCCCAGTCCTTGTTGAAATACTCCGTCTCGTCCAGCGTCAGATGCTGGACCAGCGGTTCGCCGAACACCCGCATGCCTTTCTGCCGCGCCCGCCGAATGGCCTCATGCGCCTGCTCGCACGAGACATGCACGACATAGAGCGGCACGCCGGCCATGTCAGCAATCATGATGGCGCGATTGGTCGCCTCGCCCTCCACTTCGGGCGGTCGCGAATAGGCGTGACCTTCCGGACCGTTGTTGCCCGCGGCCAGCAGCTTCTGCGACAGGGCCGCGACCACGTCGCCATTCTCGGCATGCACCAGCGGCAGCGCGCCAAGTTCGGCGCAGCGCTGGAACGACGCATACATCTCGTCGTCATCCACCATCAGCGCGCCCTTGTAGGCCATGAAGTGCTTGAACGAGGTGATGCCTTTGTCGACGACGGTCGCCATCTCGTCGAACACCTGCTTGCCCCACCAGGTGATGGCCATGTGGAAGGAATAGTCGCAGGCAGCCTTGGAGGTCTTGTTGTCCCACATCTGCAGGGCCTCCAGCAGCGACTGCTGCGGCGCCGGCAGGCAGAAATCGACCACCATCGTCGTGCCGCCGGCAAGGGCGGCCCGCGTGCCGGATTCGAAATCGTCGGCCGAATAGGTGCCCATGAACGGCATTTCGAGATGCGTGTGCGGGTCGATGCCGCCCGGCATGACATAGCAACCGGTGGCGTCATACTCATGGTCGCCATGCAGGTCCGAACCGATGGCGACGATCTTGCCGTGGCTGAACAGCACGTCGGCCTTCCAGCTGCGGTCGGCGGTGACGACGGTGCCGTTCTTGATGACTTTGGTCATTGTCTTGTTCCCTTGTTCTCTTCGCGCTTCTTTGCGAGCGTCGTTTGGAATCTAGATGGCTAACTTCACTCCACGATGACGGCGGTCTCCACCACCGCGTGGAACAGCACGTCGGCGCCGGCGCCGGCCCATTCCTTGGTGATCTCCTCGGCTTCGTTGTGGCTCAACCCATCGACACAAGGACACATAACCATTGCGGTCGGCGCGACGCGGTTGATCCAGCAGGCGTCGTGGCCGGCGCCCGAGACGATGTTGCGGTGCGTATAGCCAAGCCGGTCGGCGGCATCGCGGATGGCCTTGACGCAGCCGGCATCAAAGGTGACGGGATCGAAATGGCCGACTTGCTCAACCTTGTACTGGATGTCGAGCGCCTCACAGATCGTGTCGATGCCTTCGCGGACGCGCGCATCCATGGCGTCGAGCACTTCCTTCTCGGGCGAGCGGATGTCTATGGTGAAGACGGTGCGGCCAGCGATGATGTTGCGCGAATTGGGATAGGCTTCCATATGGCCAACCGCCCCGACGGCGTCGGGCTGGTAGTCCATGGCGATCTCGTGCACCAGCTCGATCACGCGGGCCATGCCGAGCCCGGCATTGCGGCGCTTGGGCATCGGCGTCGAGCCGGTATGGGCTTCCTTGCCGGTCAGCGTCACCTGCAGCCATTTCAGGCCCTGGCCATGGGTGACGACGCCGATGTCGATGTCCTCGTCCTCGAGGATCGGCCCCTGCTCGATATGCAGTTCGAAGAAGGCGTGGATCTTGCGATCGCCGACCTTCTCGGTGCCCTTCCAGCCGATGCGCTCCAGCTCCTCGCCGAATTTCTTGCCGTTCTTGTCCGTGTGCCCATAGACGTCGGCCTGGTCGAGCACACCGGCGAACACGCCCGACGCCATCATCGCCGGTGCGAAGCGCGCGCCTTCCTCGTTGGTCCAGTTGGTGACGACGATCGGATGTTTGGTCTTGATGCCGAGATCGTTGAGCGAGCGCACGATCTCCAGGCCGCCAAGCACGCCGAGCACGCCATCATATTTGCCGCCGGTCGGCTGCGTATCGAGATGGCTGCCGACGTAAACCGGCGGCAGGCTGGGGTCGGTGCCTTCGCGGCGGGCAAACATCGTGCCCATCTCGTCGACACCCATTTCGAGCCCGGCGGCATCGCACCAGCGCTTGAACAGATGCCGGCCCTCGCCGTCCTCGTCGGTCACGGTCTGGCGATTGTTGCCGCCGGCAATGCCGGGGCCGATCTTCGCCATCTCCATTATCGAATCCCACAAACGGTCTGAATTGATTCGCAGATTCTCGCCGGGTGCGGCCATTCAAAGTCCTTCCATTTCAAGATCTGGGCGGGTGGCGGTTCCCATCGCCACCCGCCCAGGTAAAAGCAAGTTTAGTCGATCGACCTCAGCACTTCACGCACATGGTCGATCAGTTCGTTGATCTGGCCCTTGGTGATGATCAGCGGCGGCGACAGCGCGATGATGTCGCCGGTGGTGCGGATCAGCGCGCCGCGCTCGAACGCCTTGACGAAGGCCGAGAAGGCACGCTTGGTCGGGCTGCCGGCGATCGGCGCCAGCTCGATCGCGCCGATCAGGCCGATGTTCCTGATGTCGATGACATGCGGCTCGCCCTTCAGCGAGTGCAGCGCGTCTTCCCAATAGGGCGCCAGTTCTTCACCACGGGTGAGCAGGCCCTCTTCCTTGTAGGTGTCGAGCGTACCCAGGGCCGCGGCGCAGGCAATCGGATTGCCCGAATAGGTGTAGCCGTGGAAGAACTCGATCATGTGCTCGGGGCCGGTCATGAAGGCGTCGTGGATTTCCTTCTTCACGAACACCGCGCCCATCGGGATGACGCCGTTGGAGACGCCCTTGGCGGTGGTCATGATGTCGGGCGTGACGCCGAAATAGTCGGCCGCGAACGGCGCGCCGAGACGGCCGAAACCGGTGATGACCTCGTCGAAGATCAAAAGGATGCCGTGCTTGGTGCAGATTTCGCGCAGCTTCTGCAGATAGCCCTTGGGCGGCAGGATGACGCCGGTGGAGCCGGCGACCGGCTCGACGATGACGGCGGCGATGGTCGAGGCGTCATGCAGGGCAACGATGCGCTCCAGTTCGTTGGCGAGCTCCGCGCCATATTCCGGCACGCCCTTCGAGAAGGCGTTCTTTTCCGGCAGATGCGTGTGCGGCATGTGGTCGACGCCGCCGAGCAGCGTGCCGAACATCTTGCGGTTGGAGACGATCCCGCCGACCGAGATGCCGCCGAAATTGACGCCGTGATAGCCGCGCTCGCGGCCGATGAGACGGGTACGCGCGCCCTCGCCCTTCATGCGGTGATAGGCAATCGCCATCTTCAGCGCCGTTTCGACCGATTCCGAACCGGAATTGGTGAAGAAGACATGGTCCATGCCCTTGGGCGCGATGTCGACCAGGCGGTTGGCCAGCTCGAACACGATCGGATGACCCATCTGGAAGGCTGGCGCGTAATCGAGTTCGGCGGCCTGGTGCTGGATCGCCTCGGTGATCTTCGGCCGGCAGTGGCCAGCATTGACGCACCACAGACCGGCGGTGCCGTCGAGCACCTTGCGGCCATCGCTGGTCGTGTAATGCATGTCCTTGGCGGACACGAACATGCGTGGCGCCTGCTTGAACTGCCGGTTTGCCGTGAACGGCATCCAGAATGCACTGAGATCGTTCGGCGTGACTTTCAGCCGGTTGGACATGACCAAGACTTCCCCTTGTAACCTGTTTCGGTGCGTCCAACGCTTGGTCCTTGCGCCATTTTCATGCTACGCAAATTTTTGACCGATTGGACAAACGTTAGCACCGCCCTGTCGGCGGTCAAGGGATTACTAGCGGAAATGCGGCTCCTGAAGTGCGTTCCACAGCCTAGGGAAAAACTGGTCCAGAGAATTGGTCCAGATGACCTTGAATGCGAGATTTGGCAACATGAGGGTTCGCAACGGTGAACACCGGCACGGAAGCCCCTCGCCGCACGCGCATCCAGCAGGAAAAGCGCGAACTCATCCTGGAGGCCGCGCTCGAAGTGTTCTCCACCCATGGCTTCCGCGGGTCGACCATCGACCAGATCGCCGAGGCGGCGGGCATGTCGAAGCCCAACCTGCTCTATTACTTCCGTCGCAAGGAGGACATTCACGAGACGCTGATGCAGCGCCTGCTGGATACCTGGCTGGCGCCGCTGCGCGAGCTCGACGACATCGGCGATCCGATGACCGAACTCAGGAGCTACATAAGGCGCAAGCTCGAAATGGCGCGCGATTTCCCGCGCGAGAGCCGGCTGTTCGCCAACGAAATCCTGCAAGGCGCGCCGCGCATCATGCCGCTGCTGGCGGGCGAATTGAAAACGCTGGTCGATGAGAAAGCCGCCGTCATCAAGGGTTGGATGCGCGCCGGCAAGATCGCGAAGACCGATCCCTGGCACCTGATCTTCTCGATCTGGGCAACGACGCAGCACTACGCCGATTTCGACGTCCAGGTGCGCGCTGTGCTCGGGCCGAACCGTGGCGGCGACGGCCGCTTCGAGGACGCGGCAAGGTTCCTGGAGCAGTTGTTTCTTGAGGGGCTGAAGCCGAAGGGCTGACTCCGCCACGACGGCTCAGGCGCTACGCCGCTCGGCGGGGAGCGCGTCCAGCAAGGACTGCAGCTTGACGATCGAGTTCTGCTCGGCGAGCGGCGTGTAGACGATCAGCCTCATGTCAGAACCATCGTCGATCGACAGGCTCATGTGCTCGAATGTCATCGCACCCGCAATGGGGTGCCGCACATGCTTCACACCCGTCAGTCTTCGCGCCACGTCCCGCAGAGGCCACCAGTCACGGAACTCGGGGCTCGAGCGCATCATCAGCGCGATCAGCCGGTCGAAATCGGGATCACCGACATATTTGGCGCTTTCCGCGCGAAACGACGCGAGCACCACGCGGGCGAGTTCTTCCCAGTCGACCAGCAGACGGCGGTGGTGCGGGCTGGTGAACACCATGTGGACGATATTGCGAGCGTCACCCTCCAGCAGGCCGTAGTCGCCGAACACCGCGACGGCCGCCCTGTTCCAGGCGAGTACGTCCCAGCGCCGACCAACGACGTAGGCGGGTTGCAGGACGAGGCTTTGCAACATGTGCAGCAAGGGACCATCGGCCTTCTCCGGCGCGGCGACGCGGCGCTCCGGCTGCTGACGCCCGGCAAGGATGAACAGGTGCCGCTTCTCGACGGCATCGAGGCGCAGCGCACCGCTAAGCGCCGTCAGCACCTCCACCGAAGGCCGCACGTCCCTGCCCTGTTCCAGCCAAGTGTACCAGGTGGTGCCGACACCGGCGATCATCGCCACCTCTTCGCGGCGCAAGCCTGGCGTGCGGCGCCTGAGACCAGTCGAGATGCCGGTCGCCGAGGGTGTCAGCCTTTCGCGGCGCGAGCGCAGGAAAGCCCCAAGCTCGCGCCGGCGGCTGTCTTCAGCGGAATGAGACGGAGCATCCATGACGCGTACTATAGCAGTATTGATACCAGGATAAAGTTTGAACTGTTTGAGATCGGCCAGACGTCCCATCTTGCCTTCAGAGCAGCAGACAGGAGGCTCTGGACATGGACCTGAAAGACAAGACAATCCTCATCACCGGCTCGACCGACGGCGTCGGCCGCGTCGTCGCGCAAAGGCTGGGTGCCGACGGCGCCCGGGTGCTGGTGCATGGCCGCGTTGCGGCGCGCGGCAAGGCAGCGGTCGCCGAGATCGAATCGGCCGGCGGCAAGGCCGAGTTCCTCGCCGCCGACCTTGCTTCGCTGGCCGAAATTCGCCACCTCGCCGAGGCGGTACGTGCCCGAACGAACCGCCTCGATATCCTCATCAACAATGCCGGCATCGGCACGGCAGGCGCCAAGCGGCAGGTCAGCGCCGATGGCTACGAATTGCGTTTCGCCGTCAACTATCTTGCCGGCTTCCTGTTGACCTCGGAGCTTCTGCCGCTGCTGAAGGCCAGCGCTCCGGCGCGCATCGTCAACGTCGCCTCGGCCGGCCAGCAGGCGATCGATTTCGGCGACGTGATGCTCACCCACGGCTATAGCGGCGTACGCGCCTATTGCCAGAGCAAGCTGGCGCAAATCCTGTTCACCGTCGATCTGGCGGAACAGCTGAAAGGCACCGGCGTCACCGTCAACGCGCTGCATCCGGCGAGCTACATGAACACCACCATGGTCCGGCAGGCCGGCGTGACGCCATGGAGTTCGGTCGAGACCGGCGCCGAAGCCATCGTCAACCTTGCCGCCTCACCCGCGCTCGCAGGCCGCAGCGGCCTCTATTTCGACGGACTGCGCGAAACCCGCGCCGATGCCCAGGCTTACGACGCCAGGGCACGGCAACAATTGCGAAAGCTGAGCCTCGACCTTATCGGCCCGGCCTCATCAAAATCGAAGGACCTGAATTCATGAGCGACAGAACGGAACACACAGTCATTATCGGCGGCTCGTCCGGCATCGGCCTGGCGACCGCGCGAAAACTGCTCGGCCCGGGCATGAAGGTGACCATCACAGGGCGCAACCAGGACAAGCTTATCAGCGCCTGGAAGAGCCTCGGCGGCGCCGCCGACAAGGCTGCGTTCGATGCGTCGAAACCGCATGAGGTCCACCAGTTCTTCGAGCGCCTCGGCCCGTTCGACCACCTCGTCCTGGCGGCCAGCGGCGGCAAGGGCCTTGGCCCGTTCGAGACGCTTGACCTTGCCGATATCGGCAGCGGCGTCGAAGAGAAGGTGCGGCCGCAACTGTCCTGCCTGCAGGCGGCATTGCCGACGCTTAACAGATCTGGATCGGTGACCTTCATATCTGCGGTGTCGGCTCAGGCCACAATGCCCGGCATCGCGGGTATCGGCGCGATAAACGGCATGCTCTTGACCGTGGCGCCGATCCTGGCGGTCGAGCTGAAGCCCCTGCGCGTCAACGTCGTGGCGCCCGGCGTCATCGACACGCCGTGGTGGGATTTTCTGCCCGACGACCAGCGGCAGGCGGTCTTTGCTGAATATGCCGGCAAGACGCCGGTCGGCCGCATCGGCCGCGCCGAGGATGTCGCCTCGGCGATAGCCTTCCTCGTCTCCAACGGCTTCATGACCGGCCAGGTGCTGACCTGCGATGGTGGGTTGCGGTTCGCGGCCTGACTCCTGCCCCTAAAGCGACTGAGCGATCAACGCCAGGAAACCGCCGCCCAGCGCGACATTGCCGACGAAGCCGTTGATGCGCGCCGCGCGGTCCGGGCCTTGGTGGTCCCAGAAATTGTGGAACATCGGCGTGGCGGCAATCAGGAACAGCACCAGCACCGCGCAGGCGGTTGCCGTCCACAGGCCGGCCATCACCAGGAGACCGGCGATGATCTGGAGCACAATGCCGGCCCACAGCGCCAATCGCGCTTGCGGCACGCCGCGCGCCGCCATCAGCCCGGACAGGAAGACCGCGTTCTGGATGTTGCGCAGGCCGGCGAAGACGAAGGCGCCGCCAAGCAGCAGGCGGCCCAGAAACAACAAGGTCGATGGCAAATCGGCAGGCATAAAACACTCCCTTTGAAAACAATGGGGAGCGCCGTCTCCTCGACGGCGCTCCAATAGCGATAAGATCAGGCGGCCTTGGCGGCCGGCATCGGATGAATGGCCTGGAACGGGACGCAGAGCCGATTCCAGGTGTTGATCATGCCGAGCGCCACCGACAGCTTGACCAACTCCTCTTCCGAGAAATGCTCAAGCGTGCGGGCATAGAGCTCATCCGACACACCATTGTTGGCGATCAGGGTCACCGCCTCGGTCCAGGCGAAAGCGGCGCGCTCGCGTTCGGAAAACAGCGGCGATTCCTTCCAGGCCGCGACGAGATAGAGCCGCTGCTCGGTTTCGCCGTCGCGCCGCGCCTCGCGGCTGTGCATTTCGACGCAGAAGGAACAGCCGTTGATCTGCGAGGCCCTGAGCTTGATCAGATGCAACAGGCTGACCTCCAGCCCGCATTCGTCGACCGCCTTGTTCAGCGCCGACACCGCTTTCATGATCTCCGGCGCCTTGGCGAAGAATTGCATCCTCTGTTTCATCTAATGTCCTTTCACATTTGCTTTTGAGGGGTTGAACTGGATTTCTGCGGCCGCTGGTGGCGCGCCACGAAAGCGCAGCTGGCGGCAAAGGATCGCGGATCGCCTTCTGCCGCGTAATCCGCCACGATGTCGGACAGCTTCACTTCAGCAAGCGCTGCCCGATAGGCGCGCTCGGCCTTGAGCATCGCGGCATTGATGCCGCAGGGTTTGACATAGGCCGAGGCATCGATCTTGACCGGACCGTTGCGGCGGATCTCACCGCAGCGGAATGCCGGTTCGCGCCCTTCTATGGCCAGCACGATATCGAGCAGAGTGATGCGTTCGGCCGCCCGCGCCAGCCGATAGCCACCCGCCGGCCCCGGCACCGATTCCAGGATGCTCGCGGCGGTCAGCATGTTGAGATGCTTTAGCAGATAGCTCGCCGACAGGCCGAAACACTCAGCGAGAGCAGCGCCCGGCATGGTGCTGTTGCCCTCGACGCTCGCCAGCGTGGCGGTGCAGTGGATGGCCGCCTCAACGCCCTCGCCCAGCTTCATGATGCCGATCTCCCTTTCGTGGACATCTTTTATCGTGGATATTTCTTATCTGCAATAGGAAAGTGAAAAACGGCGCCCGAAGGCGCCGCTTTTTTGTTGAATGCCGCCCCCTACTCCGCGGCCACCTTGGCCATCGGGTTGTTCGGATGCGTCGTCCAGTTGGCGTAGATCGGCGACACCGGCTTGCCGGTGCGCTGGTCCATGACGCCGGCGGCCAGCGGCTCCATGGTGATGCAGTTCTCGACCGGGCAGACATTGACGCACAGATTGCAGCCGACGCATTCGGCCTCGATCACCTCGAAATGCCTCACGCCATCGACCATGCTGGTGATCGCCTGGTGCGAAGTGTCCTCGCAGGCGATGTGGCAGCGGCCGCATTTGATGCAGGCGTCCTGGTCGATATGCGCCTTGGCGACATAGTTGAGGTTGAGATACTGCCAGTCGGTGACGTTGGGCGTGGCGCGGCCGATAATGTCGTCGAGCGAGCGGTGGCCCTTCTCGTCCATCCAGTTTTCGAGACCCGCGATCATCTCCTGCACGATCTTGAAGCCGTAGGTCATCGCCGCCGTGCACACCTGCACATTGCCTGCGCCGAGCGCCAGGAATTCGGCCGCGTCGCGCCAGGTGGTGATGCCGCCAATGCCCGAGATCGGCAGGCCGTGTGTCTCCGGATCACGCGCGATTTCGGCCACCATGTTCATGGCGATCGGCTTCACCGCTGGGCCGCAATAGCCGCCATGCGAGCCTTTGCCGTCGATGGTCGGCATCGGCGCGAAGCTGTCGAGGTCGACACCGGTGATCGAATTGATGGTGTTGATCAGCGACACCGCGTCGGTGCCGCCGGCATGCGCCGCACGCGCGGGCTTGCGGATATCGGTGATGTTGGGCGTCAGCTTGGTGATGACGGGCATGCGCGTATACTGCTTGCACCAGCGCACCACCATTTCGATATATTCCGGCACCTGGCCGACGGCGGCACCCATGCCGCGTTCCGACATGCCGTGCGGGCAGCCGAAATTGAGCTCGATGCCGTCGGCGCCGGTCTCCTCGACCAGCGGCAGGATGGCTTTCCAGCTTGCCTCTTCGCAAGGCACCATGATCGAAGCGATCAGCGCCCGATCGGGCCAGTCCATCTTGACCTGCTTCATCTCGCGCAGATTGGTCTGAAGGTCACGATCAGTGATCAGCTCGATGTTGTTGAGGCCGAGCAGGCGCCGGTCGGCGCCCCATATCGCGCCAT
The DNA here is from genome assembly GCF_016756575.1 of Mesorhizobium sp. 131-3-5. NCBI lineage: Bacteria > Pseudomonadati > Pseudomonadota > Alphaproteobacteria > Hyphomicrobiales > Phyllobacteriaceae > Mesorhizobium > Mesorhizobium sp. 131-3-5. The sequence goes on along the minus strand of NZ_AP023254.1, from coordinate 3,448,420 downwards.
ATCGCGGGCCGTTGACGTTGACGACCGGCGGGCCTTCCTCGCCCAGCGTCTTCCACACCACGCCGCCCCAGCCTGCCTTGAAGGCGCGGATGACATTGTAGGCCTTGTCGGTCGGCGGCGCCGAGGCCAGCCAGAACGGATTTGGCGATTTGATGCCGACGAAATTGTTGCGGAGGTCTGCCATGACAGGTCCCTTTCAGCCGAGACGAAGAAGCAGTTCAACGGGTGCGAGAATACCGCCTTCAAGCGCGGCGGTGACATTGGCGATCTTGGTATGGGCGTCTTCGCCCATGACGAGGCCGACGCCGGGCGGCGGCTTCTTGCCTTCCGCTTGCGCGGCGGCCATCCGGGCACGCGTCGCGGCGAAGAATTCGACGGCGAAAGCACCGCGCCGCCGCTCGGCGACGACGGAGAAGCCGGAAGCCGTGGCAGCCGAGCGATAGTCGTCGGGCGTGGCAACGAAGGACATGCTCTCGTCCGAAGCCCATGGCAGCGGATAGGTCAGCGCGCCGTCCTTGAGCCGCATCACGTCGTAGACGGCGAAGACGCCGCCCGGCTTTAGCACACGCGCGGCCTCGCCCATCAGCTTTTTCTTGTCGGGAAGGTTCATGCCGACATGCAGGATCATGGCCGCGTCGAAGTCGGCATCGGCGAACGGCATGTCCAGCGCGCTGCCTTGCACGAAGTGCGTCCTGTCGGCCATTTCAGTGCGCTTCGACAGGCTGGTCGCGATATCGACATAACTTTGCGTGAGATCGATGCCGGTGACATCGGCCCCGGCTTCGTTGGCGGCAAAACGGGCGGGACCGCCCACGCCGGAACCAATATCGAGCAGCATGGCTCCTGGTTTCAGCCCCATCTGCCCGATGAGTTCCCTTGTGGCGGCGATACCGCCAATGTGGAATTCGTCGACCGCTTCGAGATCGCCGGCACGCAGATGGGCAACGTCCACGCCCGTATCGGCGAGCGCGGCAAGGATGCGCTGCTCGAGACCCGCTATGTCGTAGTGACGGGCGATGCCCGGTTCCACCGTGGCCATGATGCTTATCCCTGCGTCAGACTCCTGTGTATGCTTTCCGCCGCATCGCGCCCTTGCGCCACGGCCGAAACGGTCAGGTCGTCACCGCCAAAGATGCAGTCGCCGCCGGCCCAGACTTTCGCCAGCGAGGTGCGCCCTTCCCCATCGACCTTTATACGCCCGGCTTCGAGCTCGATCGAGGCCTCGCTGCCGTTGAGCGCGGCCGGGACAAAGCTCTGGCCGATCGCCTTGAACACCTGGTCGGCGACGAGCGTCAGCGTCTCGCCGGTACCGGCAAGCTTGTCGCCCTTCAATGCCGTGTATTCGAGTTCGATGCCCGACACTTGGCCGGCGTCAGCGATCACCCGCTTCGGCTGCAGCCAATGGCGTATGGTGACGCCGTTGGCGGCGGCCAGGTCCTGCTCGAACCCGGAGGCGTTCATATGCTCCTGGCCGCGACGGTAGCAGATCGTCACCTCCTCGGCGCCGAGCAGCTTCGACTGCACGGCGGCGTCGATCGCCGTCATGCCGCCGCCGATGACGACGACGCGGCGGCCGACAGGCAGGCTGGCGAGATCGCCGGCCTGGCGCAGCTCGGCGATAAACTCTACCGCATTGGTGACGCCGGCGGCATCCTCGCCATCGGCGCGCAGCGCGTTGACGCCGCCAAGCCCCATGCCGAGGAACACCGCGTCATAATTGCGGATCAGGTCGGAGAGCTGGTAGTCGCGGCCGAGCGCCTTGCCGTTCTGGATGTCAATGCCGCCGATCGCCGTGACATAATCGACCTCGGCCTGGGCGAAATTGTCGACGCTCTTATAGGCGGCGATGCCGTATTCGTTGAGGCCGCCGGCCTTCGGCCGCGCCTCCAATATGGTCACGTCATGGCCATGGCGGGCGAGCCGGTGCGCGGCGGCAAGGCCGGCCGGGCCGGCGCCGACCACGGCAACCGTCTTTCCGGTCGGCTCCGGGCGAGGATAGAACTGCTTGTTCTCGGCCATGGCGACATCGGTGGCGTAGCGTTGCAGGCGGCCGATCTGCACCGGCTTGCCTTCGGCCACCTCGCGCACGCAGACCTCTTCGCAAAGCGTCTCGGTCGGGCAGACGCGGGCGCACATGCCGCCCAAAATGTTCTGGTCGAAGATCGTCTTGGCCGAACCGATCGGATTGCCGGTCGAGATCTGGCGGATGAACAGCGGGATGTCGATCGAGGTCGGACACGCGTTCATGCACGGCGCGTCGTAGCAGAAATAGCAGCGGTCGGATTCGACCAACGCCTCGTGATGATCGAGCGGCGGATGCAGGTCGGAAAAATTGTCCGCATACTGCTCGGCTGGAAGCCGGCCGCCGACGATACCTTCCTTGAACTGGCCTTCTGGCATTGTCAGTTCCCCATGTTTTCGTTTTGGGGAAGGCTAGCACGTTTTATTTTTTTATCAATTGGTCAATTTTTGGCACAAGCTGCTGAAAAGGCTCGATAAAAACATGATTTTTTTACTCATGTTATGCAGTGGACGGCTGCTCTTGCCTGGGTGCGCTACCCTCGTCGACCGGCCGGCCATGGAGTGCCCGGACCTCGTCCGCCACCAGTTCCTGCAGTCGCCACAGATTTCGGTCATGGATGCCGAACGCTTCGAGATGGCTGACCGTGTTGTAGAGATATTCGGCGCCGGAACCGATATGGCCGCAGGCCCTGGCCAATATGCTCGCCACTCTGTCCAGCGGCTGGCTGAGCGACGTTCCCCTGCCCTTCACGCCGACCCAGAAACCCAGCGCCCGCAGCGCGCCTTGCGCCGTATGCACCGGCAGCCACCTGACCGAGCTGACGCTCTCATGGTCGCTGATCTCGCGGCGCAGCAGCCTTTCGATCTGCGCCGGCTTTTCACCCTCCGGTAATCGGTAGATCACGCCGTTGCAGCGACCGCCGCGTTCGAGCGCCATCATCAGCCCCGGCTGCGCAGCACTGCCGCGCCAGCGGACCATGTCGAGGCAGAAGGAGCGATGCCAGCCGAAGGCCGTGGCGAGCCGTTGCTCGACCGATTCGAATTCCGGCTTCCAGATCAGCGAGCCGTAGGCAAACACCCACAGCGGCCCCTCATCCGCTTCGCCGGACAGCCGCGATGCAAGGGTCTGGAAATCCCCGTCCTTCAGCTCCGTCCAACTCAAGTCTGGGCCAGGATCGGCCTCTTCCCTGTGGCACAGTGCGACAAGCTCCGGCGTGAGCGACATCTGGCGCATGAACACCCCCTTTGCCGTAGAGAAATCGAAAATCGCGGGGCACGCAACCGGGAACGCATGTCATGGGCAGGCATTATTGTCCGGGCGGTTGTCGGAATCCCGTATCCTGGATCGTCCTGCGGTGGATCGGACAACGATCGATGCTGAACCGTGAGGAGACCGACCATGCCGAAATCCCAAATGCCCTTCTTCTGGTACGAGCTGATGACTTCCGACCTCGACGCCGCCGAGGCCTTTTACACCAAGGTTGTCGGCTGGACGGCGCAGCCCTTCGACAAAGCGCCCGGCATGCCGCGCTACATCGTCATGAATGTCGGCGAGCGTGGCGTCGCCGGGCTGATGACGATGCCCGAGGATGTCAGGAAGATGGGAGCGCCGCCGGCCTGGCTGGGCTACATCCATACCAACGACGTGGACGCCTCGACCAAATCCTTGAAAGCCGCCGGCGGCGGCGTTCACTGCGAACCCAGCGACATTCCGGGCGTCGGCCGCTTCGCCGTGGTCGCCGACCCGCAAGGCGCGACCTTCATGTTCCTGCAGCCCAACGGCCCCGACCAGCCCGTCGTGCCGGCCAGCACACCCGGCCATATCGGCTGGCACGAGCTCTACACCAGCGACTGGAAGGCCGCGTTCGACTTCTATTCCGGCCAGTTCGGCTGGACCAATGCCGGTGATTTCGACATGGGCCCGATGGGCATCTACCAGACGTTTACGGCCGGCCCCGAGTCCGGCGGCGGCATCATGAACAAGCCTGCGCAAATCCCCGTCCCGGTCTGGCAGTTCTATTTCAACGTCACCGGCATCGACGCGTCCGCAAGACGCGTCACCGACAATGGCGGCAAGATCTTGATGGGCCCGATGGAGGTGCCCGGCGGCAGCTGGATCGTGCAGTGCCAGGATCTGCAGGGCGCGCATTTCGCGCTGATGGCGCCGGTGCGCTGACGGCAGCTTCGACGGCACGAAGCGGCGGCCTTTCATCTCACCACCGATGAAAGGCCGTATTGCTCTATTTGCCGCTCTATTCCGGCGTCAGCACCGCAACCTTCAGCTCGGCCTTTTTCGCCCCGCTGAACTGAACGATGGCCGGTCCGGCCGCGAGCTTGAAGCGCACGCTCTTGCGGATGCCGGGGCAGGTTTTCACACCGCTGTAGCCGGCCGACTTGATGGCTTTGCCGTCCTGGATGACGTCGATCCAGGCTTCGCCCGACAGGCTGATCTGAATGGCTCCGCTGGCCGGCACCTCCACGCTGGCGACGGCACCGAACGTGCCCCCCGCCGGCGCGCGCTCGGGCGGCAGCGTAAAACCGGCTTTGTCCGCCGGAACCAATGCCAGATCCGCGGCGGCACCCACCGCCAGCTCCGCTCCAGCCGGCGTTGCGGGCGCCGCGGCAAACAGCGCCTGTTCCCGCGTCACCGGCCATTTGAAGGCCTCGCAACCGGCGTCCTCGGCCATGGCCAAGCTGGTGCCTGCAAGGAGTGCGAATAGGCTGACGACGAGTTTTTTCATGGCAAGAGAACCCACAGGTTTAGAGTGCCCACATCAATACAACCATAGCGATACAAATGCAACCCTGACGAGAACGATATCAAAGGGCATACCGGAGAACATTTCCAATCACCGATTGTTGATGGCGCGCCATGGGAAGTGAATGGTCCATCGTCGGACCATGATCTATGGCCGGGCCGGGAGGGCGAAAAGGAGTTCAGATGAAGCTTTTTGAAGGCCTCTCCAGATACCTGCCGCAGGCACTCGGCGTGCTGCGCATCATGACCGCGCTGCAGTTCATCGAACATGGCAGCCAGAAACTGTTCAACTTCCCCGTCAGCGCCCAGCCTCACGCCCTCACCGGGTTGACGACAGCCGCCGGCATCCTCGAATTCGCCGGCGGCATCCTGCTGGCGCTCGGCCTGTTCACACGCCCGGTGGCGTTCCTTCTGGCCGGCGAAATGGCGATCGCCTATTTCATGGCGCACATGCCGCGTGACTTCTTCCCGGTCAACAACAGCGGCGACGCGGCAATCTCCTTCTGCTTCATCTTCCTCTATCTGGTCTTCGCCGGCGCCGGCGCCTTTGCGCTGGACAATCGCAGCGAGGCCTGATGTCCCCGCTGGGGATGAACCTTCACCCCCGCATGCGCTCAAAATTCGCGTCGAACAGCGGGGCTGCCTGAATACGCGCCGCATGGCGCTTGCCCAGCAACTCGATCTCGAAGCCGTCGCACTCGTCGGCGATCTCCTTCGGCACATAGCCGACGGCGACCGACTTCTTTGAATGATGGGCGTAGCCGCCCGACGTCACCCAGCCGCGCACCGCGCCGCCGAACCAGATCGGTTCGTCGCCGATGACATCGGCATCGTCGGCGTCGACAATGAAGCTGCGCAGCCGCAATTTGCCGCCTTGCTTGCGCTCGGCCAGCGCTGCCGCCTTGCCGATGAAATCAGCCTCCTTGCCATAGGCGACGAAGCGGTCGAGCCCGGCTTCGAGCGGCCCGTAGATCGGACGGTATTCGCGTCCCCATGAGCCATAGTTCTTCTCCAGCCGCAGCGCATTTAGCGCGCGCGAGCCGAACAGGCCGATACCGAATTCCGCGCCCGCTGCCGTCAGCGCATGATAAGCCGCGCGCTGATATTCCGGCGCCACCCAGATCTCGTAGCCGAGATCGCCGGTGTAACTGACGCGGCCGACCAGGCACGGCGCCATGCCGATATCCATCCTGGCCACCGCCATGAACGGAAACGCCGCATTGGAGACATCGGCGCGGCTGACCTTGGCCAGCACTTCCCGCGCCTTGGGGCCGGCAATGGCAAGGCCGGTGAGTTTCGCGCCCAGCGCCTCGATATGAACCGAACCGTCGCCAGGCAGATGCGCCTCGAACCAGCGCATATGGTACTGCTCGGCAATGCCGGAGCCGGCGAGGAACCAGCCATCGCTGCCCAGATTGGCCAGCGTGAAATCGCCGATCAGCCTGCCGTCATCCTTCAGCATCGGCGCCAGCGTCATGCGGCCGGGTTTCGGCAATTTGCAGGCGAGCAGGCGGTCGAGCCAGGCCGACGCCCCCTCGCCCGTAACCTTATATTTGGCAAAGCTCGAAATCTCCGAGAGGCCGACGCCGTCGCGCACCGTCGCGACTTCCCTGGCGACATGGGAAAAATCGCTGGAACGGCGCCAGGAGAACTCGTCCTTGACGCCTTCCGGCGCGTACCAGAGCGGGACTTCCAGCCCATAGGCGACGCCAAACTGTGCGCCCGTGGCCGACAGCAGATCGTAGACCGGCGTCGTCTTGAGCGGCCGTCCGGCGGGCAGCTCCTCATTGGGGAACCGGATCGAAAAGCGCCGGGAATAGTTTTCGCGCACCTTGGCGTTGGTGTAGGCCATCGTCGCCCAGTCGCCATAGCGCGCCACATCCATGGCCCAGATATCGGCGCCAGGGTCGCCTTCGATCATCCAGTTGGACAGCGCCAGCCCGACGCCGCCGCCTTGGCTGAAGCCGGCCATGACACCGCAGGCGACCCAGAAGCCCGGTAGGCCGCGCACCGGCCCGACCAGCGGGTTGCCGTCGGGCGCGAAGGTGAAGGGCCCGTTGATGATCTGCTTGATGCCGGTGTTCTGGAAGGCCGGGAAATGCCGGAACCCGACCTCCAGCGACGGCGCGATGCGGTCGATGTCGGGCGCCAGCAATTCATGGCCGAAATTCCAAGGCGTCTGGTATTCCGACCACGGCTTGTTGGCTTTCTCGTAGGTGCCCATCAGCATGCCGCCGCGCTCCTGGCGCAGATAGAGCTCGCCATCGAAATCGACCGCATGGATGATCTCGGTGCCGGTCTTGGCGTTCCAGGCGGCGACTTCCGGCATGTCCTCGGTGATCAGATACATGTGCTCCATGGCCAGCACCGGCAATTCGAGCCCGACCATGCGGCCGACCTCGCGCGCCCACAGGCCGCCGGCATTGACGACATGCTGGGCCACCACCTCGCCCTTGTTGGTGATGACGCGCCATAGGTCGTCGGGCCGCCGCACAATGTCCTCGACCTTGGTGAAGCGTTCTACTTCCGCCCCAAGCTTCCGCGCGGCCTTGGCATAGGCATGGGTGACGCCGGAGGGATCGAGATGCCCATCCTCCTTGTTGCGGACGGCGCCAACGAACTGCTTGGGGTCGAGCAGCGGCATCAGCTCGGCGGCCTCTTTCGCCGAGATCACTTCCAGGTCGATGCCGAGATAGCGGCCCTTGGCGACGACACCGCGCAGCCAGTCCAGCCGTGCCTCGGTCGCGGCGAGCAGCACACCGCCGGTCAGGTGCACGCCGGTCGCCTGGCCTGACAGTTCCTCGATCTCCTTGTAGAGGCTGATCGTGTATTTCTGCAGCTTGGCGACGTTGGGGTCGCCATTGATCGTGTGCATGCCGCCCGCCGCGTGCCAGGTCGAGCCTGATGTCAGCTCGTCGCGCTCCAGAAGCACCACGTCGGTCCAGCCATGGCGAGCGAGATGAAACAGCACGGAACACCCGACGACGCCGCCGCCAATGACCACGACCTTTGCATGCGATTTCATGGATTTTTCTCTGATATCAGTGAGTTGTATGGGTGAGATGAATCGATATGGGAGGTATCACGGCTCACCCTGCCCGATCGCTTCCTTGCGCCTGGCCATGTAAGCCTCCAGCGCCTCGCGCACAGCGATATCCATCACCGGCTCGACATAATCCTCCAATGCCTTCTTCCACAGCCGGGTCGCGCGCGCCGTTGCATCGAGGCTGCCGGCCTCCTCCCAGGCTTCGAAATTCTGCCAGTTGGACAGCATCGGCTGGTAGAAAGCGGTGGCGTAGCGCTCCAGCGTGTGCGGCTCGCCGAAAAAATGGCCGCCGGTCGGCACCGCGCCCAGCGCCTCAACGGCAAGCTCGGCCTCGTCGACCACGATCGGCCTCAGGAACTCCATCATGTGCTGGATCATCTCGACATCGATGATGAATTTTTCGAACGATGCCGTCAGCCCGCCCTCCTGCCAGCCGGCGGCGTGATAGACGAGATTGCCATGGCCGAGCACGGCGCCCCACAGCGCCATCAGCGTCTCATAGGCGCCTTGCGCGTCGGCCGCATTGGAGGCCGAACCGGGCGTCGTCCGGTAGGGCAGCCCGTAGCGCCGCGCCAATTGCCCGGACGCAATGTTGGCCTTGGTGTTTTCAGGCGTGCCGAAGGCCGGCGCCCCGGACTTCATGTCGACATTGGAGGTGAAGGCGCCATACATCACCGGCGCCCCCGGCCGCACCAGCTGCGTCAGCACCACGCCGAACAGCGCTTCGGCATTCTGCTGCGCCAAGGCACCCGCCAGCGTCACCGGGCTCATCGCCCCCATCAGCGTGAACGGCGTCACCGCCACCGACTGGCCGAACTCGGCCATGGTCATCAGGCCCTCGGCCATCATCTCGTCGAAGCGGCGCGGCGAGTTGACCGAGATGATGGTGGCGATGCCGGGATCGTCGCGCAGCTGATCCAATGTCAGCCCGCGCGCGATCGCCATCATCTCGATGCCGTCCAGCGCCCTGCCCCGGCCGATCGCCGAGACATGAAAACTCTTGTCGGTCAGCGTCAGGTTGGTGAAGTAGGTGTCGAGATGGCGCGCATTGGCCGGCAGTTCGACCGGCGCGCAGACCTGGTTGCCGAGCATGTGGATGCAGTTGAAATGCTGCGCCAGCCGGGTCAGGTCCGCATAATCCTTGAGATTGCCGGCGCGGCGGCCGCGCTCCATGTCGTGCACATTGGGTGGGCCGGCGACCAGCGTGAAATTGATGGTGTTGCCGCCAAGATGGATGGTGTTGGCCGGATTGCGCGGCGTCAGTGTATAATTGGAGCGCGTCGTCTTCAGCGCCTCGTCGACCATGCCGCGATCGAGGCGGACATTGGCCGAGGCGTGGTCGACCCTGGCACCCGCCTGCTCGAACAGCGACAGCGCCCGCGGGCTCATCACCTCGATGCCGAAATTCTCCAATATATGCATCGACGCTTGATGGATCGCCTCGATCTGGTCTGGAGACAGCAACGCCATCGGCGGATAGGGATTGGTCACCCGCCTCTGCGGCAGCTGCGGGATGGGCGCCGGCCCCCGGTTGCTGGTGCGCTCGGCGCCACGCTTGCGTCTTGGTTCGTTCATGCCAGGCATCAAAGCCTTGGCAAACCAGGCAAGCTGTCAGAAATACGCCGTTTACAGGCGCGATTTTAGCCAAGGCGGCATTTATGCAGCGCCATTTTATCAAAAGCGACAGAAGGCGTCGGAATATATACAGGGCCTTTTCCCGAGCGCTCGTGACTGCGAGGCGTTAACGGCGGCGGCAAGATTCCCTTTATGATTTCGGCCTATTGCTCATCCAATGCGTAGATCGAGTTTTAGTAAAATTGTAGCAGTTGGCGTGTTGCTGGCACTTTCGGCCTGCGCGACAGCGCCCAGCCACATCAACAATGTCTGCGCCGTCTTCGACCAGAATGACGGCTGGTTCGACAATTGGCAGTCGGCAGCCGAACGCACTGAGCAGAAATATGGCGTGCCGGTCCCCGTGCTGATGGCGACGGTGCGCAAGGAATCCGGCTTCAAGAGCAATGCCCGGCCGCCGCGCACCAAGCTCCTCGGCTTCATTCCCTGGAAGCATGTCTCGTCGGCCACCGGCTTCTCGCAGGCGCTGGACGGCACCTGGTCGCAATATCAGCGCGAAACCGGCAACTGGGCGGCGCGGCGCACCAAATTCGCCGACGCCGTCGATTTCGTCGGCTGGTACCATTCCAAGACGGCAGACACTTACGGCGTCGCGCGCAACGACACCTACAATCTCTACCTCGCCTACTATCTCGGCTGGACCGCCTATGGCCGCGGCAATCGTGGCGACGCCGGCGTGCAGGGTTACGCCCGGGCGACCGACAAGATGGCGCGGGATTATGAATCGCAGCTACGCCAGTGCGGAAGCTGACACTCAGCCCTGGCTAGTGCCGCCTTGTCGTATCTTTCGGCTTGGAGACACCGGTTTCGGAAGTCTCGTCGCGCACTTCGTGGCGACGGGCTCGCATGCCAGCCTCGCTTTGCTCCACGGCGTCCCCGATCTGGTCGGCTTCCGCGCTGCCCGTTTTGCCACGCGGCCGGTTGGGCGCCGTTCCGGTCGGACCCGGCCCGGTGCCGTGCGCATCGTCCGGAACACCTTCATGCGCCGCGTGTTCCTTGTCGAACTTGATCACCGGCTCCATCGTCGCCAGCACATCGTCGGACAGCCAGCACAGGCTCATATGGCCGTCGCCGAGATGCTTGACCGGCGGCACCTTGGTTTCGCACAGATTGTCCGGCACCAGCTTCTTGTAGCCGCAGCGTGTCTGGAACGGACAGCCGGACGGCGGGTTCATCGCCGAGGGAATGTCGCCTTCCAGCACGATGTGCTTCTTCACCACGCTTGTGTCGGCGATCGGGATCGCCGAAAGCAGCGCCTCGGTATAGGGGTGATAGGGCGGCGCGAAGATCTGGTCGGTCGTGCCTTGCTCGACGATGTAGCCAAGATACATGACGACGACGCGGTCGGCGATGTAGCGCACGACCGACAGATCGTGGCTGATGAACAGCATCGTCGTCTTGTTCTTGCGCTGGATGTCCATCAACAGTTCGGTCACCGCCGCCTGCACCGACACGTCGAGTGCCGAGACCGGCTCGTCGGCCACCACCACCTTGGCATCGCCGGCAAAGGCGCGCGCCACGCCGATGCGCTGCTTCTGGCCACCGGACAGCTGGCGCGGCTTGCGCGTCTCAAAGGCGCGCGGCAGCTTCACCAGGTCGAGCAGTTCCAGCATGCGCTTGCGCCGGTCGGCGACCGTCTTGCCGACATTGAATTTCTCCAGCGTGCGGATGATCTGCGAGCCGACCGAATGGCTGGGGTTCAGCGTGTCGAACGGGTTCTGGAACACCATCTGGATCGACGACACGGTTTCGACGCTGCGGCTCTCGATGCCCGTCGACTGGATTTCCTTGTTGCCCAGCGTCACCGTGCCGGCACTCGCCGTCTCCAGCCCGAGCAGCACCTTGGCCAATGTCGACTTTCCGCAGCCGGATTCGCCGACGATGGCGACGGTCTCGGATTCGCGCGCCATGAACGAGATCGTCTCGTTGGCCTTGACGACGCGGCCTTCGCTCGAGCCGAACACCTCGCTGCCGCCGACCTTGTAGTATTTCCGCAGATCCTCGATCTTGAGCACCGGCGCGCCGGGCACGACACGCTCATTGACCTTCTTGGCGCCGGGCGGCAGCGCCTCCCAGTCGATCTCGTTGAAGCGCACGCAGCGTGAGAAATGGCCTTCGTGGCCGGCGACCTCGACCATCGGAATTTCGGCGGCGTTGCAGACGCCCTCGACGAAATGGTGGCAGCGCGGACCGAAATTGCAGCCCTTCGGCCGCTCATGCGGCAGCGGCAACTGGCCGGGGATGGAGATCAGCGGCCGCGAATTCTTGTCGGCGCCCGGCAGCGGGATCGAACGGAACAGCCCTTGCGTATAGGGGTGGCGCATCCGGTCGAACACGTCCTTGATCTTGCCGGTCTCCACCGCCTCGCCCGAATACATCACGGTGATGCGGTCGCAGGTCTCGAGGATGAGGCCGAGATTGTGCGACACGAAGATCATCGACGTGCCGAACTTCTCGCCCAGCCCTTTGACCAGTTCGACGATACCCGCCTCCACCGTCACGTCGAGCGCCGTCGTCGGCTCGTCGAGCAGAAGCAGCGCCGGCTTCGACAGCAGCGCCATGGCAATGACGATGCGCTGCTGCTGGCCGCCGGAGAGCTGATGCGGATAGGAGCGCATCATGCGCTCGGGATCGGGCAGCTTGACCGCGCGCACCATTTCGAGGGAGCGCTTGTAGGCCTCTTCCTTCGACACCTTGTCGTGGATCAGCGGCACTTCCATCAACTGCTGGCCGACCTTCATCGCCGGATTGAGGCTGGCCATCGGCTCCTGGTAGATCATGGCGATCTTGTTGCCGCGAATGGCGCGCAGCTCCTCCTCGGAGAGCTCGCCCATGTCCTTGCCCTGGAACTTGATCCTGCCGCCGACGATCTTTCCGATGTTGGAGAGGTCGCGCATGATGCCGAGCGACACGGTCGACTTGCCGCAGCCGGATTCACCGACGATGCCCATCGCCTCGCCGGGCATGACCGTGCAGGAAAAATCCATGACCGCAGGTATTTCGCCCTTGCGGGTGAAGAAGGAGATCGACAGGTTTTCGATCTCTATGATCGGCTCTGCGGGATTTCGAACTGCCTCGTTCATGGGTCGCTCCAATCCAAATTCTACCAGATGCGGGCCGGAGCCCGTCAATCAGTCCTTCATCGATTGTTCACGCAGCGAGTCGGCCAACAGGTTGAGCCCCAGCACGAACGACATCAGCGCGATCGTCGGCGGCAGCGCCGGATGGATGAAGGAGCGCAGCAGCCGGCTGGCATCCTTGATCGCGGTGCCCCAGTCAGGGCTTTCCGGTGCCAGGCCGAGGCCGAAATAGCCCAGCGTGCCGAGCAGGATGGTGGTGTAGCCGATGCGCAGGCAGGCATCGACGATCAGCGGTCCGCGTGCATTGGGCAGGATTTCCCAAAGCATGATGTACCAGGGCGATTCACCGCGCGTCTGCGCCGCCGCCACATAGTCGCGCGTCTTGATGTCCATCACCAGGCCGCGCACGATGCGGAACACGCCCGGACTAGAGGCAAACACCACCGCCACGAAAATATTGAGCTGATTGGGATCGATGTGGACGATGTGCAGCGGGTCCTTGTCGAACACGAGGCCGAGATAGATCCAGCCGCCTATGATCAGCGTCAGGCCGAGCAGGATGTACAGCCGGTCTGGGCGGTTCTTGTAACGCGTCCAGAACAGCACGCTGAAGAAGATGATCGGAAACAGGAAGAACACGCCGGCCATGGCATAGGGGATCGGCGTGTCCATGATGCCCGGCGTCACCAAGAGGTAGAACAGCAGGATCACCGGGAAGGCCAGCACGAGGTTGGCCAGAAACGACAGCACCGTATCGATCTTGCCGCCGTAATAGCCGGCGGGCAGGCCAAGGGTGATGCCGACCATCAGCGCGAAGCCGGTCGCCGCCGGCGCGATGATCAGCACGATCTGGCTGCCATAGACCATGCGCGAAAACACGTCGCGCGCCAGCTTGTCGCCGCCGAACAGATAGACAAGCCCCGATTGCGGCTCGATGGCGCCGGGCAGCATGTCCTTCATCACCGGGACCTGTGCCAGCGGATCGAAAGGCGAGATGGTCGATGCGAAGATCGCCGTAAACAGCCAGAACAGGCAGATGCCGACCCCGACGATGCCGACGCCGCTGTCGAACAGCTGTCCGTAGAGCGCCAGCCTTTTCTTGTAGGCGAAGCTCGCACCCATGACGATGATGAGCGCAACCCAGACCGGCCAGAAGCGCGAGAGCACTTCGAGAACGACGCTGAAGGCACTGATATATTGGACCTGCATCCGCTTCGCCCCCTACTGAACTCTGATACGCGGATTGAGAAACGCGTAGCCGACATCGGAAATGAGTTGCGTGATCAAGACGATGAACACCGAGACCAGCGAGCAGCCAAGCAAAAGGTCGATGTCGTTGTTGCCAGCGGCCTCGACCAGCGTGTAGCCGAAGCCCTGGTAGCGGAACATCACCTCGACGATGACGACGCCGGTGAGCAGCCAGGGAAATTGCAGCATGATGACGGTGAACGGTGCGATCAGCGCGTTGCGCAGCGCGTGTTTCACCACCACCCCGCCGAAGGAGAGCCCCTTCAACCGGGCGGTGCGGATATATTGCTGCGTCATCACCTCGACCATCGAGGCGCGGGTCATGCGGGCGATGTAGCCGATGCCGTAGATCGCCAGCGTCATCACCGGCAGGGTGAAATTGTAGAAGGTGATGCCCTGGCTTGCGGACGCTGCCGAACCGTTCAACCAGCCGAGCCATGAGGCGAAGATGACGGTGAAGATGACGCCCGACACATATTCGGGCGTCGCCGTCGAGGCGATCGAGGCCACCGAAAGCACCCGGTCGGTTCGCGATCCCTCGCGCATGCCGGCCAGGATGCCGATCAAGAGCGATACCGGCACCATCACCGCCAACACACAGAACATCAGGATCCCGGTGGCGCCAAGTGCCGGGAACAGCTTAGAGGCAACCGTTGTCTTGAACTTGGTCGAGCAACCGAAATCCCCTTCGAGAACGCCGGAGAAGGTTGGTACGACCGGGTCGTTGCAGAAAGTGAAACGCTGCGTCGGCTTGCCGGTCGCCGGGTCGGTCACCGGCTGCTTGGGCAGCAGGCCCAGCCACTGTCCGTAGCGGACGAAGAAATTCTGCCGGTAGCCATGGTTGACCAGCCAGTCCTCCAGCTGTTCGGCCGAAGTGTGCATTTCCGTCTGGCTGATCGCCAGCTTCTTCAGGTTGGGTTCGAGGTTGATCAGGAAGAAGACGATCATCGTCAGGCACAGCATCGTCAATGCCATGGTGCCAAGACGCCTGATAATGAAGGAAAGCATGACGGCCCCCTGCCGATGGGGTTGGGTTTTGAGCCGGCTTCAAAGCCTCGCCTGCCGTCACCGGCGGACTGGCCGTCAAACAGGCCCTCGAATGCGATCAACCCTGTTTTTATTGCACGGCCTTCCCGGGTGAGTCCGTATTTTTTGCGGACGAACCTGCAATGGCGACGCAAAGAGGGAGGGAAAGGGGCAATGCCCCTTTCCCAGGTCCGATCGATCAGGCCTGATCGAGCCAGACCTTGCCGTAGTCGCGCTCGAAGGTCGGATGCATCTTGTAGTTTTGCACCGCCTTGACCGAGTGGCTGTAGAGCTTGCGCCAGTAGGGCTGGATGATGATGCCGGAAGCCTGCAGGATCTGCTCGATGTCCTTCATCATGTCCTTGCGCTTGGCAGCGTCGGCGACGGCGAGTGCCGCATTGAGCTTGGCATCCCAGTCGGGGTTCGACCAGCCAGCCTCGTTCCAGGCCTCGCCGGTGCGATAGGCGATGGCCAGAACCTGGACGCCGAGCGGACGCATGTTCCAGTTGGTCATTGACAGCGGATACTTCGTCCAGTCGTTCCAGAACGTCGAGCCCGGCAGCACCGTGCGCTTCACCTTGATCCCGGCGTCGCGCAGCTGTGCGGCGATCGCGTCGCCGGTGTTCTTGTGCCAGTCCTCGTCAACCGTGATCAGCTCGTGTTCGAAGTCGGCTTGGCCGGCTTCCGCCATCAGCGCCTTGGCCTTGGCCGGATCACGGGCAACTTTCGGGAGCTCGTAATATTCCGGATGGATCGAGCAGACATGGTGGTTCTCGGCGACCGAGCCGGCATTGCCATAGCCGAGCTGGAGGACGACATTGTTGTCGACCGCGAGCTGCAGCGCGTTGCGCACCTTCTGGTCGCCATAGGGCTTGTTGTTGACGTTGGTGCGGCAGACGATGGTCGAGGCCGTGACGATCTCCGACTTGACCAAGTCCATCTTGTCGAGGATCGACACATAGTCGGCCGACGTTTCGAAGTTGGTGTGCACTTCGCCAGCCTCGAAAGCGCTGACCATGGCGGCCGGATCGGTGCCGTAGTCGATGAATTCGATGCCGTCGAGGAACACTTCGCCGTCCCACCACTTGTTGTCTTCGCGGCGCTTGTAGACGACTTTCTGGCCGACGTCGTAGGAGACGAGCTCGAATGGGCCGGTGCCGATCGGGCAGGCCTTGAAGTCGCCGCCCTTCTCGTCGAAAGTCTTGTGGACGATCAGGCCGGGATAGTCGCACATGTTGGGGATAAGCGCGATGTCAGGCTTGCTGAGCTTGAGCACGACCGTGTGGTCGTCCGGCATCGTTACGGCGCTTTCGTCGAGCTTGTCATCCTTGACCAGCGAGCCGAGACGGCCGGGCATCGAATTGCCTTCGGCCTTCTTGTCGGCCCAGCGCTTCAGGTTGAAGACGACGTCAGAGGCTATGAAGGGGTCGCCGTTCGACCAGGTTACGCCCTTGCGTACATGCAGCGTGTACTGGGTGGCGTCGTCGTTCACGTCCCAGCTTTCCAGCAGATAAGGGCGGAACGTATATTCGCTCGTGTACTTGACCAGCGGCTCCAGCGCCTGGCGCTCGGCATTGGCAATTTCCGACCAGTCGGCCTTGCGAGGATCCTTGGGATCCTTGATCCACTGCGCGACCTTCAGCGTGCCGCCTTTCTTGCCTTTTACCTCTTCTGCCCTTGCAGGCGTCGGATCGGCGAGACCGAGAAGGCCATAAGCCATCGCCGTCGAGGCGCCGAAGACGCTTGCCATGGCCAGGAATTCGCGGCGATCGACCTTACCTGCTTTGGCTTCTTCGGCCATGGCCAGGATGTGATCCGGAACGCGATCGCCATTACTCTTGTAGATTGTCATGACTAACTCCCATTGTTGGCTTTCCGCCGATTAACATTCCGCATCCAGGCCATGATGTCAAAGACGGCTTGGATTGGGAACATGTTGACGAATGTGCAACTTTGAAAAGGGAGCGGTACGCGCGATAGCGACAGTCTTGACGCAAAATTGCTAGTGCGCCCAGATTTCGCCAAAATCTACTCAAGGCGATTAAACTGAGACATTGGCACGGGTTACGACAGCGCCAGTCCCGGCCATGGTGAGGGCCAGGCCCTCAATATTCCTTTTCGTAGAAGATGCCGCCCTTGGCCTCGCCGGCGTCCGTCGCCTCGCCGCGCAACTTGACGCCACGCCCGACGTTGAGGTCGATGGTGGCCTTGCCCGAACCGGGCTTGTCGCCCTTCTGGATGGTCACGTAGGTGCGGTCGTTCAGGTACTTGCCGGCCGAGACCGCCGTGCCGCCCTTGTCGTCGGTGGTGACGTCGAGATCGTCGACGCCGATGGCGCTACGCAGATTCTCAAGCAGCGACGTCGAGCCGCCGACACCGGCCAGTTGCCCGGCCGCTTCGGCCAGTTGCGCGATCTGCAGCGGCGACAGGTTCGACATGGACCGGCCGAGGATCAATTGCGCCAGCACCTCGTCCTCGGGCAGCGCCGGCACCGAGGAGAAGGTGAACTTAGGATTGGTCGCCTCGCCCGACACCACGATGGTGACGGTGGCGCTGGCGGTCGTCGTGGTCGCCGTCAGGTTGAGATAGGGCACCAGCGAGCCGGAGAAACCCACCGTTCCCTCGGTGAAGGTCAGCCGCTTGCCCAGGATTGACAGCCGGCCGCGCTGCAAGGTGAAGGTGCCGACCGCCTGTGGCGACGAGGCCGGCCCGGTCAGCTTGAGCGAGCCGCCGAATTCGGCATCGACGCCCCTGCCCTGGATGAAGATCTGGTTCGGCGCATTGACGGTGACGTCGAGCGCAAGCCCGCTACCGCCGCTCTTGCCCGACGTCGTTGGCGGCCGCAGCGCCTTGTCCTGCGCCCTGACGGCGGCGGGCGCGTTCTTGTGCTTGACGTCGAGCGCCGAGAGCGAGCCCGGCAATTTGTCCGGAACCGTGATGACGGTCTTGGCGAGATTGACGGTGCCGGCAATCACCGGTGCCGATACCAGCGGTCCCTTGATCGTCAGGTCGCCGCCGAGATTGGCGGTCACCACGCGTCCGTCCGTATAGCGCCCGTCGGTGAGCTTGATCGACAGGTCGGCCGGAAACCCTTGCGCCGGGTTGATGCCGACCGTGCCGCTGGCCGAAAGGCTGCCGCGCGTCGACAATGTTCCGGTCAGCCGGTTGATCCTGGCGACGCCGCCGCCGATCGAGACGTCGGCGGCGAGATCGTTGACGGCCAGGCCCGAGCGGGCATCGACCAGCCGCGCGCCCGATGTGCTGACGCTGCCGCCGAGGACAGGCGACGTCGCCGGGCCACGCACCTGGACATTGACGGTGGCCGTTCCCGACAGCGACAAGCCCTGCGCGGCAAGCTTCTGGCTGAGCATGCCGAACGGCACGGCGCCATTGAAGTCGAGCACCAGCGCCGGCGTGCCCGCCGTCGTCACCGTGCCGCCGCCCTTGAGGCCAAGGCCGGCGCCATCGCCGACATTGGCGTTGAAGGTCAGCTTGTTGCCGGCAAAGGTACCGGAGGAGGACACGCTCACCGCGCCGACACCGGCGCCTCGGGTCTGCGACGTCTGCACGCCGGCCGCGTCTATATTGAAGGCTACGGAAGGGCTCGCCGGCGCGCCCGTCACCTTCACCGTGCCGGAAATCGAACCGGCGGCATCGAGCCCCGGCGAGAAACCGTTGGCGAGCGACATCGGCACCTTGGCCAGCGCCGCATTGATGTCGAGCGCCTGCCCGACCTTGCCGGTCACCGTCGCCGTGCCGCCGCCAAGGTTGAGCACCAGCCGGTCCAGCGTCGTCGTGCCGTTGGCGATGCTGACCGTCGAAGCCTGGGCGATGGCCGCCCTGATGCCCTGGACGGTCGCCTGGCCGGAAGCGAGTTCGATGGTGGTCGTGCCATTGGCCACCTTCACGCGGCCGGCGGCCTTGGCCGGAATGCCCTTGACCGTGGCGCCACCGGAAAAGCCGGTCCAGTCGCCGTCGCGCTTCAGGTCGACATCGATGCCGCTGATCACGATGCCGCCCGATGTGACGGTGTCGGCGCGGATATTGCCCGAAATCACCGGTGCGGCGAGATAATTGGCGATCAGCGCATCGATGGAAACCGCCTTCGCCTGGAGATCGCCGCGCGTGATCGAGGCGGTGGCCGCCTTGATGGCGACCTGAGGTGCCGCGCCGTTCTTCGTGAAGGCGATCGTGCCGCGCACGTCGCCCTCCGCCTTTTCCAGAGCCAGCGCGGCGAGCGGGCCGATATCGGGCAGGTCGAGCGAGATGGTGCCTTCCGGCACGAACTTGTCGTCCAGCGCCAGATCGCCGGAAATCCGGTTCTTGCCCAGCGACAGGAGCAGGCCATTGATCGCGCTTTTGCCGTCCGCCGTCGCCAGCACCGCGCTGCCTTGCAAGGCCTGTCCCGCGACAGTGCCGGTCAGTTGCACGTTCGCCGCCGGGTTGGCGGCATCCGCCTTGCCGGTGGCGGTGAGCTTCAGCCCGGTGATCTCGCGCTCCGCCACCAGCAGCCGATCACTGTTGACCGTCAGCGACAGATCGGGCGCGATGGCCGGTCCCTGTGCGTTCAGCGCAAAGGCAATGGCGCCCTTGGCGTCCTTCGACAGCGGCGAGACATCGGCAAGGGCGCCGGTGATATCGGCGGCCAGCTTGTTGTCGGCAAGGCTCGCCTGCCCCTGCGCGGTCAGTCCGCCCGAGACCAGCTTCAGCCCATCGACATTGATACCGCCATTGGGGTCGCGCTTCAGCGTGGCGCTGATCTGCGCGCGCTGGCCAAGCATGCCACGCGCCGCCGCCGGCAAGGCCGATGATGGGGCATCCGCACTGAGCTTGAGGTCGATGGTGCCATCGCGCAACGACACCTGACCGGCGACCTGGCTGTTCAGCGCATCGCTCTTGAGCGAGCCGCTGTCGATGGCGACGCCGTCCGACGTCAGCCGGGCGTTCAGCGCGGCCGTCACCTTGCCGGCGATGAGCGGCGCTATGGCGGCATTGTCGAGACCGACCTTGTCCACCGACACCGTGCCGGAAACCGGTCCAGCGCGGTTCTTGAGATCGAACGCATCCGAGTGCAGTGCCAGGACAAGCCCGTCCACCTTCGCCGGGCTGGTGGTGACTGACGGCAGGATCGCGGAGACGTCAAGGCGGGCCTGCGTGCTCTCACCCGCCACCTTCGCCGACAAGGACCGGATCTCGAGCTTCACCGGGCTCTCGGCGCTTCCGACCGTCAGCGGCAGGCTCGGTCCCGACGATGTAAGGTCGAGGGCAAAATCGCTGGCGCCATTCGGATTGATGGTGCCGGAGGCCTCGCCGGAAATCTTGTCGCCGGACAGCGTCGCATGGTCGAGGACGACGCCGCCGGCCAGGGTGTAGACACCGGCCGCATCGACCGCAAGCGGCCCGAGCCCGGCCTGGCGGGTCTGGCTGGTTTCGGCGGCCTCAAGCTGCGCGTTGAACCGAACTTCGGGAGCGGATGGCGACCCGGTCACTTGCGCGGCGCCGCCGAGCGTGCCCGCCGCATCGAGCTCGGGGGCAAAGTCATTGGCCAGGGCCGCCGGCAGCGCGGAGAACTGTGCCGCGAGATCGAGCGTCTGGCCGGCGCTGCCCGACAGCGTCACCGAACCGCCGCCGACATCGAGCGCCAGCTTCTCGATGCTGGTCGTGCCGTTGGCGATGCTCAGCGTCGAGGGTGCAGCGATTGCCGCCTTGATGCCGCGAACCGTGGCTTCGCCCGAGGCGATCTCGACGCTGGTGGTGCCCTCAGCGATCTTGACTCGGCCGGCGGCGGTCGCCGGAATGCCCGCGATCGTGGCGCCGCCGGTGAAATTGGTCCACTCGCCGTCACGCTTCAGGTCGACGCCGATGCCGCTGATTTCGGTGGCGCCTGAGGTGACGCTGTCGGCCTTGATGGTGCCCGAGATCGCCGGCGCCTTGAGATAGTTGGCGATGAGCGCGTTGATGGCGATCGCCTTGGCCGTCACTTCGCCACGTGCGACCGACGTGCTTTTCGCATCGATGGTGACGGAGGGCGCGTCGCCGTCCTTGGCAAAGAGGATGGTGCCGTTGATGTCGCCGGTCACGGCCTGGCCGGCGAGTGCCGCCAGCTGATCGATTGCCGGTGCGGCGAGCGTCAGCGTGCCGAGCGGCATGAGCTTGTCATCGAGCGCCAGGTCGCCGGAAACCTTGTTGTCGCCGAGCGAGACCAGGAAACCGTTGATCGAGCGCTTGCCCTCGCTGGTCACCAGCGCCGCCTTGATATCGAGCGGCTGGTCATTGACCGACCCGGTCAGCGAAACATCGGCCGAGGGGCTTGTTATGTCGGCCTTGCCGCTTGCCGTCAGCTTGATCGCCTTCACCGTGCGGCCCGAGGCCGTCAGGCTGTCGCTGTCGGCGGAGATGGTGAAATCCGGCGCCGTCCTGGCGCCGCTTGCCGAAAGGGCGAAATTGACGCCGCCGGCCACCGGCACGCCGACCATCGGCGACAGCACCGAAACATCGCCTAGCGTGCCCTTGATGTCGGCCTGGATGTCGGTGCCTTGCGCGCTGGCGGTGCCGCTGGCGCTGAGCGAGCCGGAGGTCAACGAGATCGAATTGGCGGCAAAGGCCCCTTGCGGATCGCGCGTCGCGGCGGCCGAGAACTTCACCCGCTCGCCGAGCACGGAACTGATCTGCGGCGGCAAGGCGGTCGACACCGCATCGGCATTCATCTTGAGCTGCATCGACAGATCCGCAAGCGCCACCGTCATGGTCAGCGAGGCGTTGAGCGCATCGGAGCGCAGCGTGCCCTGGTCGATGGCGATGGCGTCCTTGCTCAGCGATCCCGCCAGGTCGACATCGACCTTGCCGGTGACCAGCGGCGCCAGCGTCGCCACGTCGGTCTTCAGCCCGCCCGCCGTCAGCTTGACGGCGACCGGGCCGGCGCGGTTCGGGATGTCGAAGCCGTCGGAGTGGATCTGCGCCGAAATATCGTTGAGCTGGGTGCCGCCCGCCACCACTGAAGCCAACGAGGCACCGATGTCGACGATCGGCGCCTTGCCGTCGCCGAAGGCGCGGGCGGTGGCGTTCCTGATCGCAATGGTGATCGGTTGCGCCGCACTTCCAACAACGATCTGCACCGGCGCGCTTTTGGCCGCGATTTCGACCGACAGATCGCTGGCGCCGGCCGGATCGGCGATGCCGGTCGCGGAGCCATGGATGGCGTCGCTTTCGATACTAGCCCGATCGACGCTAATGCCGCCGGCCGATGTGGCGGTGCCTGCGACATCGAAGCTGGTCTTGCCCGTAAACAGCGGCCTCAGATTTTCCGGCAGGAAGGGCGCGAACTCGCCGTCGCCCTTGGCCTCGACGTGGTTGCCCTTGTCGGTGATCTGATGACGGCCCGTCAGTTGCGTGACGATCTTACCGTCGACCATGAATGTGGCGATGCCATTCCAGTTGGCAAGCGGTCCCGTGCCCGTGACGGCTATTTCGACCGGCGGCGTATCGGTCAGCTTGAGCAGATTGGCGATGATGCCGCCGGCCGGCTCCGAGGCCTTGAGGTCGAGGTCGAGCCTGTTGTCTGCCGGTGCAAAGTGGATCTTGGCGTCGACATTGCCTTGCTTGCCGTCGTGGCGGGTGACGTTGAGCACCGTCTCGACCGCCAGCGGCGCCGCGTCGGCCTTGAGCATCCCCTTGGCGGCGAGTTCGGCGATGCCGCTGCCGGCCAGTTGCTGGCCAAGCGCGATTTCCGGCAGGTCGATCTGCCTGATGTCGATGGAAACCGGCAGCGTCGTCGTGCCGCCCTGCTCCGGCGGCTGTGTGCCCGCCACCGGCAGCCGTGCCAGTTCGATGCGCTCGGCGGCTATGCGGTCGGCGCTGAAGCTTTTCGACAAAAGCGCCAGCGGTGACCAGTCGACGGCAACCTTGCGCGCCACCAGCCAGGCGCCCTGGCGGTCTTCCAGCACCACATGGTCGACGCTGAGCGCGCCAGACCAGATGCCGTCAATGCCGCTGACCGTGATCTTGCGGTCGTCGTTCGAAGCCAGCCGCGAAATGATGCCGGCAAGATTGTCGCGTCCGCGCTCTGTCTTGGTCAGGACAACGAGCGCGCCGATGGCGCCCGCGACCACGATCAGCAGCGTATAGAGGACAATGCGAAGGATGCGCCACACCGTCTTCATGTCAGAACGCCTGCCCGATGCCTGCGTAGATGCCGAAATGCGGATCGCTGGGATCGCGGTTGAGCGGCACGGCCGCATCGATGCGCAGCGGGCCGAACGGCGTGACGTAGCGCAGGCCGACACCGGCGCCGACCTTGACGTCGGAGAAGTTGGGCACCGACTTGGTCGACACCGTGCCGGCATCGACGAACGGCACGATACCGATCGTGTCGGTGACCGCGATGCGCATTTCGACCGAGGTCTCGAAGAAGGACAGGCCGCCGATCGGCTGGCCGGTGAAGTCTTTCGGGCCGATGCCCTGATAGGCATAGCCGCGCACCGAACCGCCACCGCCGGAGTAGAAGCGCCGGTCGGCCGGAACGTTCTGCAGCCCGGTTCCGACGATCGAACCGATGGCGACACGCTCGGCCAG
Organism: Mesorhizobium sp. 131-3-5; assembly: GCF_016756575.1. NCBI lineage: Bacteria > Pseudomonadati > Pseudomonadota > Alphaproteobacteria > Hyphomicrobiales > Phyllobacteriaceae > Mesorhizobium > Mesorhizobium sp. 131-3-5. Next base: position 3,425,037 of record NZ_AP023254.1, on the reverse strand, counting down.
CACGAATTTCGACGCCGTATCCAGTGACTGATAGGCCGATCCCTCGCCCTTCAGCTTGAGGAAGGCGGCACCGCTCAATATGTCGTAGCTCGGCTCGGCATAGGCCAGCACCCGGAAGCCCCTGGTCGGGTTCAGCCTGCTATCCCTGTTGTCGTAGACATATTGCAGGGGAACGCTGGCGATAAGGTAGGTGTGCTTGCCGAACGCATCCGTGATCCTGGAATAGTCGAGCGCCACTTCCGCCGAGACCGTCTGCTTCTTGTCGAGTTCGTAGGACAGGCCGGTGCTGCCCTTGACCGAGAAATGGTCATACGCATCCGGATGCTCGAGCACCGTCTTGAAGCTGGCAAAGAACTTCGACGCCGGCCCGATCACGCCGGGTTTCTCGAACATGATACCGGCATTGTAGTTCAGATCGGACAGATTGTTGCTGCCGATGCCGCTGATGGCGCCATCAATGCGCAGCTTTTCGGCGTGACCAAACAGGTTGCGGTGTCCCCAATAGCCTTCCAGGCCCAGCCCTTCCGTGTTCGAGAAGGTGCCGCCCAGGCCGAAATAGCGCGGCTTGCGCTCGCTGACCTGGACGCCGATCGGAATGTTGCCGTCGGCGTCGAGCTTGTCGGCTTCCTTGAAGGTGACGCTGTTGAAGACCTCCAGCGCCAGCAGCCGGTCGCGCGCGTCGCTGATCTCCTGCGGCGAGTACTGTTTGCCACGCTTCAGCCCGGTCATGTATTCGGTGAAGTCGCGATCGACCTTCTCGGTACCCTCCACCGTGGTCGCGCCATAGCCGGCGACCGGCCCGGCCGCGACCGTCAGTGTCACGTCCAGCGTCGAGGTGGCATGGTCGGCGACAATCTGCCGGTCGGTCACCTTGGCCAGCGGCCTGCCCTGCTCCTTCAGCGTCCGCACGATCAGCGCCTCGGCCTTGAGCACGGCGCCGGATCCGGCGTCACCGCCGGATATCAAGCCGTAATCGGCGCTCATCAACCCCGCCGCGTCGCCCTCCAGCCTGATATCGCCAAGCGTGAATTTCGGGCCGGCGGCGATATTGATCGCCACCGGAATGGGCTGCGGCCCCTTGAATTCTGCATCCGGCGGCAGTTCGTCGAGCGGCTTGCCGTCGATGGTGATGGTGACCACGCCTTCGTAGCGGGCATCGGCGTAAAGGGCGGCAACCAGTTGTTCACGGTCGCTGCGCGCCTTGGCCATCAGCCCGAGCGAACCGGAAACCGGCCGATCCTCGTCGCCCTTCAGCGCCGAGGCGTTTTCGAGCTTCTTGACCAGATCCTTGTCGGCATCGGGCGCGGTGATGGTCACGGCGTAGCGCAGCGGATCGACGATATCGGCGTCCTGGTCTTTGGACGATCCCCACAGCTTGATGCCGAAAAGCTCGAACGCGGCCGCAGGACTTGATTCGGCGGCCAGCACGCTCACGCACATCATGGCCAAAAGCAGGGCGCGCGGAAGCACGCGCCCTGGCGCGGTCCCTCCTGACATCTGCTCTTCATGCGCCGGCATTAAGACAACCTAGGTTACAAAACTAAAATTGGAATGAAGTTCTGAAGCGCTCGTAAAGGGGCCACAATCCAATTGTCTGAAATAGGACGGGCTTGGAATTCACACCTTTTGCGTCGCCGCAAGAATGCGTGATCCCCTGTCCTATGGAGGTACTACCGGTCATCGGCCGGAAAGGAAACCGTTGGCAGGCGGAACCCTGCCGCGTCCTGCGTTGACAAGCTTGACTGAAGCTTGAACATGCCTGGACGTCTGCAATTGTCTGGAGGGTGTTATGGCAATGCGCGCGGCTCGTGGTCTGTCGATCCTGATCCTTCTCTTCTTCGCCTGGGCCAATGTCTTGGCCTGGAATGGTGTCGCGCAAGCGGCCGAGGCCCGGCGAATCGCAACGACGGACAATTCCGACTATTTCGGCTTTGATCTCAGATCCGACCAGAATGTCACCCTCGACCAGTGCAAGACGACATGCCTTGGCGATCGGGCCTGCCGCGCCTTCACCTACAACACCAAGGCCAAATGGTGCTTTCTCAAATCCGACTACAACCAACTCAAACCGTTCAACGGCGCGGTCGCCGGCAAGGTCGTCAACATTGACGGCGATCCCGATATCGGCGCGCCGCCGGAACTGACCTTCTTCCCCAACTGGATGGCGGACCAGGCCCAGCAATACCGCAACAGGCTGCTTGGCCCGGCCTTCGACAAACCGACCGAAGGCATGGCCGCCCTGATCAACTCGGCCGAACAGGCCATGCTGACCGGCGACCATCGCTCCGCCATGCAGAAATACGAGGCTGCGGTCTCGGTGATGCCCGATGATGGCCAGCTCTGGCTCAATCTGGCGCGTGAAACGCTGGCCGTGCAGCCCGCCGCCAACACCTCCGAAGCCTCGACCTTGCCGATGAACGCCACTTCGGCCTCCTTCAACGCCTATAAGCTCTTGCGCACCACCAAGACCCGCGCGGACGTGCTGGCGCTGCTTGGCGCCGGCCTCGACAAGCGCGATCTCTACCGCCCGGCCCTGCAGGCCTATGAGGCGAGCCTTGCGCTCGTGACGTCGCCGGCCGTGCAGGCCGACTATGCCGATCTCAAGGCCCGCAAGGGTTTCCGTGTCGTCGACCACAGCGTCGATGCCGACACCAGCGCGCCCCGCATCTGCGCGCAATTCTCCGAGGAACTGGTCAAGACCGGCGTCGACTACGCGCAGTTCGTCACCGTCGACAATGCGCCGCCGAAGGGCGTCGAGGCCAAGGACAAGCAGATCTGCGTCGAAGGCCTCGAACACGGGCAGCATTATGATGTCACCTTCCGCGCCGGCCTGCCGGCGGCCATCGGCGAAGTGACCGCCGCTCCCGTGGTGCTGTCGATCTATGTGCAGGACCGCGCCCCTTCCGCCCGCTTCACCGGTGACAGTTTCGTGCTGCCGTCCGGCGCGCGCCGCGGCATTCCGGTCGTCACCGTCAACATGAACGCCGCCGAGATGAAGCTCTACCGCATCGGCGATCGTTCGCTGGCGCAGCTTCTGTCGGGCTACCAGTTCCTGCACCAGCTCGACGGCTATGACATTTCCAACATTTCCGAGCAGATGGGCGCCCCGGTCTGGCAGGGCAAGCTCGACATCGTCAACGACCTCAACAAGGAGGTCACCACCTCCTTCCCGGTCGACGAAGCGCTGCCGCAGCGCAAGCCCGGCGTCTATGTGCTGACCGCACAGGCCGTCGACGGCAAAGGCGACGACTACAATTCGTTGGCCACGCAGTGGTTCGTCGTCTCCGACATCGGCCTGTCGACCTATACCGGCCAGGACGGGCTCAATGTCTTTGCCCGTTCGCTGGGCTCGGCCAAGCCGATCGCCGGCGCCGAACTGACGCTGGTTGCCAGGAACAACGAGGTTCTCGGCACCGCGACATCGGATGCCGACGGCCATGCCGTCTTCAATCCCGGCCTGACGCGCGGCGACGGCGGCATGGTGCCGGCCGTGCTGATGGCCAAGCAGGGCGACAGTGATTTCGTCTTCCTCGACATGTCCAAGGCCGGCTTCGATCTGTCGGACCGCGGCGTCACCGGGCGCGCGGCGCCCGGCGCGCTCGACGTCTATGCCTGGACCGAGCGTGGCATCTACCGCGCCGGCGAGGATGTCCATGTCGCGGCCCTTGCCCGCGATGGCGCCGCCAAGGCGGTCGAGAACCTGCCGCTGACCTTCATCTTCTCGCGTCCCGACGGCGTCGAGGACCGCCGCATCGTCAGCGACGGCGCTTCGGCCGGCGGCCATGCCGTCGACCTGCCGCTAGAACCCAATGCCATGCGCGGCACCTGGTCGGTGTCGATCTACACCGACCCGAAGCAGCCGGCGGTCGCCAGCCAGATGTTCCTGGTCGAGGATTTCGTGCCGGATCGCATCGAATTCGACATGAAGGCCGACAAGCAGGAGATCGAGCGCGGCGAAACCGCCAACATCAACATTGACGGCCGCTTCCTCTATGGCGCGCCGGCGGCGGGCCTGGCGCTGGAAGGCGAGCTGACGCTGTCGACGGCGCGCGACTGGGACCGCTTCCCCAACTTCTCCTTCGGCCTCGCCGATGAGCAGTCGGCTGAGCCCACGGTCACGCCGCTGACCAACCTGCCGGTGGTTGGCGATGACGGCAAGGCGACCTTCCCTGTTACCGTCGACCAGTTGCCCTCGACCACCAAGCTGGTCGACGGCAAGGTGACGGTGCGCATGCGCGAAACCGGCGGCCGCGCCATCGAGCGCTCGCTCAACATTGGTATCCGCCCGCAAGGCCATATGATCGGCATCCGTCCGGACTTCGCCGATGATGAGGTGCCGCAGGGCGGCACGGCCAAGTTCAGCCTGATCGCGGTCGATCCGGCCGGCAAGCGCGAGGCGCTGAAAGGCGCGCAGTGGACGCTGGTCAAGGTCGAACGCAATTACCAATGGTACCGCTCCAACAATTCGTGGAGCTACGAACCGGTGACCTTCACCAAATCGATCGCCAATGGCCAGATCGACCTCGGCGCCGATGGCGACGCCACCGTCTCCGTGCCGGTCGATTGGGGCCAGTACCGGCTCGAGGTCGAGACCTCGGACCCCGAGGGTCCCGCGACCAGTTATGAGTTCGACGCCGGCTGGTATGTCGCCTCGACCACCACCGAAACGCCTGACGGCCTCGAAATCGCTCTCGACAAGGACAATTATGCCGCGGGCGAAGTGGCCAAGCTGAAGGTCTCGCCGCATTTTGCCGGCGAACTTCTGATCAATATCGGATCCGACAAGCTGTTGAAGACCATCACGGCCACCGTGCCAGCCGGCGGCAGCACCGTCGACATTCCCGTCGGTGACGACTGGGGCGCCGGCGCCTATGTCACGGCAACCCTGTTCCGGCCGGGCGATGCGCAGGAGACGCGCATGCCGGCCCGCGCCATCGGCGTGAAATGGCTGACGGTCGATCCGGGCGCCAAGAAGCTCGCGGTCACGCTGACGCCGCCGGACAAGACCATGCCGCGCCAGCAGCTGTCGATCCCGGTTTCCGTGGCCGGCGTGCAGCCAGGGACCAACGCCTATGTCATGGTCGCCGCCGTCGATGTCGGCATCCTCAACCTGACCAACTACAAGGCGCCGGACCCGGAGAACTGGTTCTTCGGTCAGCGCATGCTGGGCATGGAGATCCGTGACATTTATGGCCGCCTGATCGACGGTTCGCTCGGCACCACCGGCAAGCTCAGGACCGGCGGTGACGGCGCCAACATGCAGGCGCAAGGCAGCCCGCCCACCGAAAAGCTGGTCGCCTTCTTCTCCGGCCCGGTCCAGCTCGACGCCGACGGCAAGGCACGGATCGACTTCGACATCCCGCAGTTCAACGGCACCGTGCGCGTCATGGCTGTCGCCTGGACCAAGGAAGCGGTCGGCCATGCCCAGTCGGATGTCATCGTGCGCGACCCGGTGGTCATCACCGCCGGCCTGCCGCGCTTCCTGGCGCCCGGCGACAATGCCGTCATGCGGCTTGACGTGGCCGACACCGACGGCCCGGCCGGCGACTATGCCTTCTCGATCGACACGACAGGCGACCTGTCGACGGGCGACAAGCCCCTGCCCCAGAAGCTGACGCTCGCCCAGGGCAAGCGCCAGACGCTGACCGTGCCGCTGATCGCCAAGACGCCGGGCAATGCCTCGCTCACCATCAAGCTGGCGCACGCCGACGGGACCAAGGTCGAGCAGACGCTCTACGTGCCCGTGCGCCCGGCGCAATTGCCGGTCACCACGCGCCTTGTGGTCGACCTCAAGGGCAATGGCGGCGCGCTGCGCGTCGACAAGGAACTGCTGGCGGCAAGCCTGCTTGAGGGTGCTTCCGTCAGCGTCGGCGTTTCGCAGGCGGCTGCCTTCGACGTGCCCTCGCTGCTGATGACGCTCGATCGCTACCCCTATGGTTGCGCCGAGCAGACCACCAGCCGCGCCATGCCGCTCCTCTATGTCAACGAGATGGCCTCCGGCATCGGCATGGAAAGCGACCCCGACCTGCATGGCCGTATCCAGGATGCCATCTACAAGGTTCTGAGCTACCAGTCCTCGAGCGGCAGCTTCGGCCTGTGGGGTCCGGGCTCCGGCGATCTGTGGCTCGACGCCTATGTCAGCGAGTTCCTGACCCGGGCACGCGAGCAGAAATACGACGTTCCGGCGCAGGCCATGAACCAGGCGCTGAGCAATCTGCAGAACTCGCTCGGCTACGACCAGAGCGTACAGGACCGCGGCAGCGAGATCGCCTACGCCCTCTACGTCCTGGCCCGCAACAAGAAGGCCTCGATCGGCGACCTGCGCTACTATGCCGACACCCAACTCGAAGCCTTCTCGAGCCCGATGGCCGTTGCCCAGCTTGCGGCGAGCCTTGCGCTCTACGGCGACACCCAGCGCTCGGAGGCGACGTTCAAGACCGCGCTACAGCTCGCCAAATCGAGCACCGACTACGACTGGTACCGCTCCGACTACGGTTCGGCGCTGCGTGACGGCGCGGCGATGCTGTCGCTGGCGGCGGAATCGAAGCCGGTGTCGTCGGTCGTGCCGGAGCTGATTAAGCTGGTGACACGGCAACGCGCCGAAGCGCGCTGGACCAGCACCCAGGACGATTCCTGGATGCTGCTGGCGGCCCGCGCGCTGAAAGAAGGCAATGACTCGATTGCGCTCTCCGTCAATGGCGCGCCGCATTCGGGCGGCTATTCCAACCAGGTCAACGGCTCCGAACTGGTCGACAGCCCGCTCGAAATCGCCAACACCGGCAAGACCCCGCTGCAGGCCGTCGTCACCACCGTGGCGTCGCCGATCCAGCCCCTGCCGGCCGGCGGTGACGGCTTCACCATCAGCCGCACCTACTACAAGCTCGACGGCACCGAAGCCAATGTGACGGAGGCAACCCAGAACGAACGCTATGTCGTCGTGCTCAAGGTCACCGAGCAGAACAGCTGGCCGTCGCGCCTGCTGGTCACCGACCTGTTGCCGGCCGGCTTCGAGATCGACAATCCCGGCCTGGTCTCCAGCGCCCAGTTGACGAACTTCTCCTGGCTGGCGCAGACCGACGCCGCTCATCTCGAATTCCGCGACGACCGTTTCGTCGCGGCGTTCAACCCGGCCGACGGCGATCACGACCACAATCTGACGCTCGCCTATGTCGTGCGCGCCGTAACGCCGGGCACCTACGCCCATCCGGCGGCGACGGTGGAAGACATGTACCGGCCGCAATATTCGGCCCGCACCGCCACCGGCATGATGGAGATCAAGGCACCGTAAGGCGCCTGTGGTGGCGATCATGCAAATGGCGACGGCGATCATCACAGCTTCCTTCTCCCCGTCACTATACGGGGAGAAGGTGGCAGCAGCCGGATGAGGGGCGGCTCCATGCTTTCAAGAAAGTTCCTCCGCCGCGCCGCCATAACGGCAGCTTCCTGCGCCGGCATCCTCGCGCTATCGGTCGCCACCCTGTGGGAACTCGACCGCGCCTTCCCGCCACCCTTGCCGGCGGAACTCACGGTCTCCACCGAAGTCCAGGACCGCGATGGCCAGCTGTTGCGCGCCTTCGCCACGCCGGACGGCTACTGGCGGCTCGAAACCCGGCTCGACCAGGTCGACAAGCAGTTCGTCGACATGCTGGTCACCTATGAGGACAAGCGCTTCTGGGACCATCAGGGCGTCGACGTTCTGGCGCTTGGCCGCGCCGCCGGCCAGCTCATCACCAGCGGCCACATCGTCTCCGGCGGATCGACGCTTTCGATGCAGCTCGCCCGCCTGATCGAGCCGCGCGAAAGCCGCAGCCTCGGCTCCAAGATCAAGCAGATGCTGCGCGCCATCCAGATCGAGCGGCGGCTGTCCAAGCGCGAGATCCTCGAACGCTATCTGACGCTGGCGCCCTATGGCGGCAACCTCGAAGGCGTGCGCGCCGCTTCGCTTGCCTATTTCGGCAAGGAGCCGAAGCGGCTCACCGTCTCCGAAGCCGCCCTGCTCGTCGCCTTGCCCCAATTGCCGGAGAAGCGCCGGCCCGACCGCAACTTGGCAATCGCCCACGCCGCCCGTGACCGTGTGCTAACCCGCATGGTCTCCTCGGGCCTGATCGGCGAACGCGAGGCCGCGCGCGCCGCGCTTGACGACGTGTCGGGCCTGCGCCGCACCTTGCCGGCGCTTGCCCCGCACGCCGCCTATGCGATGCTGCCCAGGGCCGTCCCCGGCCAGCCGCTCAAACTCACGATCCGCAAAAGCGTCCAGGAAGGACTGGAACAGGTGGCGCGCGACGCCGCCACCAAGCTTGGACCGCGTCTGTCCGTCGCCATGGTGCTGGCCGATTCACGCACCGGCGAGATTCTCGGCGAAGTCGGCTCGGCCAATTTCTTCGATGCCAGCCGTTCCGGCTGGATCGACATGACCAAGATCGTGCGCTCGCCCGGCTCGACGCTGAAGCCGTTCATCTATGGCCTCGCCTTCGAACAGGGACTGGTGGCGCAGGAAACGCTGATCGAGGACAGCCCGGTCGATTTCGGCGGCTACCGGCCCAAGAATTTCGACATGGGTTATCAGGGCGATGTCAGCGTCCGCCAGGCGCTGCAATTGTCGCTCAACGTGCCGGCGATCCGCGTGCTCGACGCGGTCGGTCCGGCGCGGCTGACCGCGCGCTTCCGCCAAGCCGGCGTCAACCCGATCCTGCCGATCAACGAGGCGCCGGGCCTGGCCATCGGCCTCGGCGGCGTCGGCGTCACGCTGCGCGACCTGGTCCAGCTCTATACGGGACTCGCCAATGGCGGCAAGACGCACACGCTGCATGACGGCACCGAGCCGGCCAATGCCGAGCGCACCACCGCCACCATCCTCAACGATCAGGCGAACTGGCAGATCATCGACATCTTGTCGGGGGTCAAGCCACCCGAAGGCGCCTTGCAGCGCGGCATCGCCTACAAGACCGGCACCTCCTACGGCTACCGCGACGCCTGGTCGGTCGGCTTCGACGGTCGCTATGTACTAGGTGTCTGGGTCGGGCGTCCCGATGCCAGCGCCGTGCCGGGCCTTTCCGGCTACGTCTCGGCCGCCCCCATCCTGTTCGAGGGCTTTGTCCGCTCGGGCCTTGCCACCGTGCCGCTGCCGAGCAAGCCGCCCGGCGCCTTCACCCCCAAGCGCGAGGACCTGCCGGTGACGCTTGCCCGCTTCGGCGCCGGCGCCGATGGCCTGGTGCAGGCGACGCCGACCGAGCCCGCGCCGACAATCATCTTCCCGCCGGACGGCGCCCGCGTCGACCTCGCCACGAATTCCGCCGACGCCACGCCGCTGGTGCTCAAACTGCAAGGCGGCCGTGCGCCGTTCCGCTGGCTTGCGAACGGCAAACCGCTGGTTGGCCTCGACCGCCGCCGTACCGCGACCTGGCAACCGGACGGCGCCGGCTATTCGACGCTGACCGTGATCGACGCGGCCGGGCGAGCGGCCAGCGTGAAAGTGTTCGTTGAATAGAGTGCGCCAGGCGATTCTGCGCGTTGGCTTTTACGCGCTGACGATTGTCGCTCCCGTTCTGCCGGCACTTGCCGACCCCCTGCCCGCCGGCTTCGTCCGCCTCGCCGATATCGCCCCGTCGATCCATCAGGACATCCGCTACGCCGGATCGGACAATTTCCTGCACCGCAAGGTGATCGGCTACGATGCACCTGTCTGCATTCTCACCTTGCAGGCGGCGCAAGCTCTTGCCGGCGTCCAGCAGGCCATCGCCGCGAAAGGCCTGACGCTGGTGGTCTTCGACTGCTACCGCCCTGCCCGTGCCGTCGCCGACATGGGCGACTGGACGCGACAAGGCGGGCCGCCCGATCCGCGATGGTATCCCGGGGTTCGGCGTGGCGACCTCATCGCCAAAGGTTATGTCGGCGAACTGTCGACCCATTCGCGCGGTTCGACCGTCGATGTCGCGATCGCGCGGGCCGACGGCCCATCCGTCGCCAAATCCGCTTGCGGCGCCATCGATGCCGATACGCTCGATTTCGGCAGCGGTTTCGACTGTTTCGACCCGATGAGCGAGACGGCGCATCGCCCGCTCGGCAATGAAGCGACAGCAAACCGCAGGCTGCTCGTCGAGGCCATGCGTGCCGGCAGCTTCAAGAACTACGCGCGCGAATGGTGGCACTATACGCTCCGGCATGAGCCCTTTCCCACCCAGCGCTTCGATTTCCCGGTGAGCGCCGAGTGATTTGCCGGACCAGCGCGCCTTGCCTCGGCACCGCGCATCCCTAGATAGAACCTCGAATCCGCGCCGAGCGCCGGCGAGGAAAATATTTCCCCATGCGACCGAAGATCGTCGAAGATTTTCTTCAGGAGGACAAAAAAGGCAACATTCGATGCATCTAATTTCTATCAATTCGCTAGATTTGGCGCGGGTTCAACGGAGGCAGAAATGACCAAACCTCATTTCCGGAAACTGCTCGGCGCACTGGTCGCCACATCTGTCCAGTTCGGCACGCTCGGTTTCGCGTTCGCCGACACCACCATCCTGAACGTGTCCTATGATCCGACGCGTGAGCTCTACAAGGCCTATGACGAGGCCTTCGCCGCCCACTGGAAAGCCGAGACCGGCGAGACGGTAACCATCCAGCAGTCGCATGGCGGATCGGGCGCCCAGGCGCGCGCCGTGATCGACGGCCTCGACGCCGACGTAGTGACGCTGGCGCTCGAAGGCGACATCAACGCCATCGTCTCCAAATCGAAGAAGATCAATCCCGACTGGCGCAAGAAATTCGAAAACAATTCAGCGCCTTACACCTCGACCATCATCTTCCTGGTCCGCAAGGGCAATCCCAAGGGCATCCACGACTGGAGCGACTTGGTCAAGGATGGCACCCAGGTGATCACCCCCAATCCGAAGACCTCGGGTGGCGCCCGCTGGAACTATCTCGCCGCCTGGGCCTACGCCAACGCCCATGATGGCGGCGACGAAGCCAAGACCAGGGAATTCGTCGGCAAGCTTTACGCCAATGCCCCGGTTCTCGACACCGGCGCGCGCGGCTCGACCGTCACCTTCGCGCAAAAGGGCATCGGCGACGTGCTGATCGGCTGGGAAAACGACGCCTATCTGGCGCTCGACGAATTCGGTGCCGACAATTTCGAGATCGTCTATCCGCCGACATCGATCCTGGCCGAGCCGCCGGTGGCGATCGTCGATGCCAATGTCGATGCCAAGGGCACGCGCAAGGTGGCGGAAGCCTATCTCGGCTGGCTCTATTCCAAGGAAGGCCAGACGATCATCGCCAAGAACCACTATCGTCCGGCCAAGCCCGAACTGGTGGCGCCGGCGGATCTGCCCAAGACCCCCGACATCAAGCTGATCTCCATCGACGATCCGCTTTTCGGCGGCTGGAAGAAGGCGCAGCCTTATCATTTCGGCGATGGTGGTATATTCGACCAGATCTACAAGCCGGCCCAGTGAGGTTGGGCAGTGCCCGAAGAAGCCCGCGAATGGGCTTCTTTCAGCGAAAATCTGGTTGAGTAAGAAGGGACGATCCAGAACTCCATGACCACAGCACCCGCGCAGGCGGGGTGGCGATTCAGGCAGCCGAGTGTCATTCCGGGTTTCGGATTGACGCTCGGCTTCTCGCTTGCCTACCTCACCCTCATCATCCTCATTCCGCTGTCCGGGCTGATCTGGCGCTCGGCCTCGCTCGGCTGGGCTGAATTCTGGGCGATCGCCAGCGACCGCCGCACCATCAACGCGCTGGAAATCAGCTTCGGCACCGCCTTCCTCGCGGCGGCTGTCAATGTCGTCTTCGGCACGCTCGTTGCCTGGGTACTGGTGCGCTACCGCTTTCCCGGCCGCCGCATTGTCGACGCCATGGTCGACCTGCCCTTCGCCCTGCCGACCGCGGTGGCCGGCATTGCGCTCACCACGCTCTATGCGCCGAACGGCTGGATCGGCAAATTGCTGATGCCGCTCGGCATCAAGGTCGCCTATACGCCGCTCGGCATCGTCGTGGCACTGGTCTTCATCGGCCTGCCCTTCGTCGTGCGCACCGTGCAGCCGATCATGGAAGAGATCGATAAGGAGGTGGAGGAAGCCGCCGCCACGCTTGGCGCCAGCCGCTTCCAGATCATCACCCGCGTGCTATTTCCGGGCCTGGCGCCGGCCATCATCACCGGCTTCTCGCTGGCCTTCGCGCGCGGCGTCGGCGAATACGGCTCGGTCATCTTCATCGCCGGCAACCTGCCCTACAAATCCGAGATCGCACCGCTGCTGATCGTCATCCGGCTGGAGGAATATAATTACCCGGCGGCGACCGCGATCGCTGCGATCATGCTGGCCCTGTCGTTCGTCATGCTTCTGGTCGTCAATCTCGTGCAGACATGGAGCCGCAAGCGCTATGGCTGATCCCGAAATCAAATCCTACGAACCCTACCATGAGAGCCGCTCGGCGGCGGTGACCGAGAGCCGTCCGGCACAGGCCGTGCTGATGGCGATCGCTTTTATCTTCCTCGGCGTCTTCCTGCTTTTGCCGCTGATCATCGTCTTCCACGAGGCGCTGGCAAAAGGCGTCGGCGCCTATACGCAGGCATTGGGCGAGCCGGACGCACGCTCGGCCATCCATCTGACACTGCTTGTCGCCGCTATCTCGGTGCCGCTCAATGTCGTTTTCGGCATCTCCGCCGCCTGGGCGATCGCCAAGTTCGAGTTCAAGGGCAAGGCGTTTCTCACCACGCTGATCGACCTGCCCTTCTCGGTCTCGCCGGTCATCTCGGGCCTGGTCTATGTGCTGCTGTTCGGGGCGCAGGGGCTGCTCGGCGAGTGGCTGAAGGCACACGGTATCCAAATCCTGTTCGCCGTGCCCGGCATTGTGCTGGCCACCGTCTTCGTCACCTTCCCCTTCGTCGCCCGCGAACTGATCCCGCTGATGCAGGAACAGGGCAATGGCGATGAGGAAGCCGCCCTTTCGCTTGGCGCCAATGGCTGGCAGACCTTCTGGTATGTGACGCTGCCCAACGTCAAATGGGGCCTGCTCTACGGCGTGCTGCTGTGCAACGCGCGCGCCATGGGCGAATTCGGCGCGGTGTCGGTGGTGTCGGGCCATATACGCGGCCTGACCAACACCATGCCGCTGCATGTCGAAATCCTCTACAACGAGTACAATGCCGTCGGTGCCTTTGCCGTCGCTTCACTGCTTGCCGGGCTGGCGCTCGTCACGCTGGTCTTGAAAACACTGCTCGAGATGCGCTACGGCGCCGAACTCGCCGCGACGCGCGGACATTGATGCATGTCGCCCAAAAGTGGCTACCGGTTTTGGGACAACGACATGCATCCACCAAAAAAGGTTTTGTAAATGGAAGTTCGCGTTGCCAACGTGCGCAAGGAGTTCGAGCGGTTTCCAGCGCTCCATGACGTGTCGCTCGACATCAAGTCGGGCGAACTGATCGCTTTGCTGGGGCCGTCAGGCTCCGGCAAGACGACGCTGCTCAGGCTGATCGCCGGGCTGGAACGGCCGACGCGCGGCAAGATCTTCTTCGGCGACGAGGATGCTTCGCAGAAGTCGATCCAAGAGCGCAATGTCGGCTTCGTCTTCCAGCACTATGCGCTGTTCCGGCACATGACGGTGGCCGACAATATCGGCTTCGGCCTGAAGGTCCGGCACAGGGCCTCGCGGCCGCCGGCAGCAGAAATCCGCCGTCGCGCTTCCGAGCTTCTCGACCTCGTCCAGCTTTCAGGGCTGGAGAAGCGCTATCCGGCACAGCTCTCCGGCGGCCAGCGCCAGCGTGTCGCGCTGGCGCGTGCCATGGCGATCGAACCCAAGGTGCTTTTGCTCGACGAGCCGTTCGGCGCGCTCGATGCGCAGGTGCGCCGCGAGTTGCGCCGTTGGTTGCGCGAGATCCATGACCGCACCGGCCACACCACCGTCTTCGTCACCCACGACCAGGAAGAGGCGCTGGAACTTGCCGACCGCGTCGTGGTGATGAGCCAGGGCCGCATCGAGCAGGTCGGCACCGCCGACGATATCTATGACACGCCGAACTCACCCTTCGTCTACGGCTTTATCGGCGAATCGAGCTCGCTTCCCGTCAAGGTCGAGAATGGCGAGATCTGGCTCGCTGATCGCCCGATCGGGCTGTCGGCGCCGCACGCGCCCGAGGGCGAGGCGACGCTCTATTTCCGCCCGCACGACGTCGAACTGCTCGATGGCTGCAGCGGCTGCATCGCCGGCACGGTCGCCGCCAGCCGCCGCGTCGCCGGCACCCGGCGCGTCGAACTCGAGATCGGCGGCGAACGCCAGCGGGTCGAGATCGAACTGCCCGTCGGACATCCCGCGGCGCAGAAGAGCCGGGTGGCGTTCCGTCCGGGGCGTTGGAAGCTGTTTCCCGCGGCCTGATCTCCAGGCCAGCGCTACTCCAGCCAGTTCTCGACCTTCAGCTTCCGTATCCGGGTGAACTCCCCGATGTTGGCCGTCACCAGCGTGGTGCCCAACACGCAGGCGTGAGCGACAATAAAAAGGTCATTGTGGCCAATGGGTTGGCCAACAGCCTCCAGCTCGGCGCGAAGTGCGCCGTACTCGACATCCACCGGCACGTCGAGCGGCAGGACGGGGATCTCAGCCAGCAGGTCCTCGACCTTCTTGAGCAGCTTGGTCGATCCCTTCCTGAAGCAGCCATATCGCAATTCAGAGGCAACGACGATGCTGGTGCACACGGCGGCGTCTCCCTCGCGCACCATTGCATTGGCGGCCTTGCCGGCCGGGTTCCGGATCATGTCACTGATGATGTTGGTATCCAGCATGAACCGCATCAAAAAATGTCTTCGGCTTCGACAGGCGCATCGTTGATCTCCGGAAAGTCGTCCTCAGGACCAAGCGGCGCCTCTTTCGCCCATTGGGCGAGCAGCGCGGTAAGCCCAGGTTTGCGAAGCGGCTCAATGACAAGGCGGTCGCCTTCGCGGCTGATCAGAACCTTGTCGCCGGGAAGCTCGAATTCGACAGGAATGCGCACCGCCTGGCTGCGGTTGTTGCGGAACAGTTTCGCCTCCTTCGGTGGCGGCGTTGTTGTGCTGCGATGCTGGGGCATGGTCGCCTCCATTTGTATATGCCATATGTATATGCCAAAAAGCAGTCCTAGGCAAGCAACAGAAAGACGCAGGCCGAAGCGTGTGTCGTCTGAAACAGAATTCTAAGGAACCATTGTGCTGGTCATATCTTTTCTCGCGGCAAGGTCGCGGAGCCATTACCCATGCCTCGCCCCGCCCCCTGCGCCACGGCTATGGTCAAGCCATAACGCATTGCATCCGGAGCCTTTTCATGAAGCGATTTTTCCTTGGCGTTGCCACCGTTGCCGGCCTGTTCCTCGCATCCTCCCAAGCTTGGTCGGCCGACAAGCTGCTCAACGCCTCCTATGACGTCGGCCGCGAACTGTTCGTCCAGGTCAACAAGGCCTTCGTCGCCGGGCATCCGGGCGTGACAGTCGACCAGTCGCATGCCGGCACCTCGGCGCAGGCCCGCGCCATTGCCGAAGGGCTTGGCGCCGATGTCGTCACCTTCAACCAGGTCACCGATGTCGATTTCCTGGTCAAGAAAGGGCTCGTCTCCGCCGACTGGCAGAAGGACTTCCCCAACAACGCCTCGCCCTTCTATTCGCTGCCTTCATTCCTTGTGCGTGCCGGCAATCCCAAGCACATCAAGGACTGGAACGATCTGGTGCGCGACGACGTGCAGGTGATCTTCCCCAACCCGAAGACATCGGGCAATGCGCGCTACACCTATCTGGCGGCCACCGCCTACGCCAAGGAAGCCTTCAAGGGCGACGATGCCAAGGTGAAGGAGTTCATCACCAAGCTGTTCAACAATGTGCCGATCTTCGACACGGGTGGCCGCGCCGCGACCACCACCTTCGTGCAGCGTGAGATCGGCGACGTGCTGATCACCTTCGAATCCGAGACGCGCGGCATTCGCAAGGAGTATGGCGACGACAAGTTCGAGCAGGTCGCGCCTTCGGTCAGCCTGCTCGCCGAATTCCCGGTGGCGATCGTCGACAAGGTCGCCGACCAGCACGGCACGCGCGAACTGGCCAAGACCTATCTCGATTTCCTCTACACGCCCGAGGGCCAGGACATCCTCGCCCAGAACGGCAACCGGGTGCGTGATGCAGCCGTCGCCGCCAAATACAAGGCCGATTTCCCGGACGTGCGCCTGCTGACGGTGGAAGACGTCTTCGGCGGCTGGGACAAGATCCAGAAAGAGCACTTTGCCGCCGGCGGCCTGCTCGACCAGGCCTATGGCAGCCGCTGACGGTTGCGGCATGGATTGAACAGATGAGGAAAGCCGGCAATGAGCCGGCTTTCTTCGTTTTTGCCATCAGCCAGGACGAATACGGCATCATCCCGGCAAAACGTTACAAAGAATCAACGCGTTTGTGCCTAACGTGCTATTCGGCGTCTTGTTTTCGCGAAATATCATCGCACAGCGAAACCGTCATTATTTGCACACAAACAGCCGCCAGATGCGGGGTGGTTGGGGCTTCAACGGGTTGACTCGGGCATGCTGACAAAAAAAGGCAAATACGGCCTAAAGGCCCTCGTGCATCTGTCTGGCCTGCCGGCGGGCCAACTGGCCTTCGTCAACGACATTGCTGTCGCCAACAACATCCCGAAGAAATTCCTCGATGCCATTCTGGGCGAATTGCGCAATGCCGGCTTTGTCCAGAGCCGCAAGGGCAAGGAAGGTGGCTATCGCCTCGCTCGCCCGGCTTCCGAGATCAAGATCGGCCATGTCGTGCGTGTGTTGGACGGCCCGCTGGCGCCGATACCCTGCGCCAGCCGCACGCAGTACCAGCGCTGCGAGGATTGCGACGAGGCGACCTGCCAGGTCCGGCACATGATGCTGGAGGTGCGCCAGGCAATTGCCGAGGTGCTCGATAACAGAAGCCTCGCCGCCATGCGCGATGCCGATAACGACGATTTCCCGGTCGAGCTGTCCTCGCAGATTTAGTCTAGATCGACGGCTGGGGGCGGCGTTTGTCATAGCAAGGTTCCATGATCGCCCATGGCGATGCCATGACAGGCGACGGTACCGGCTTACGAATTGGCCAGCAGACGCATCGCGTCCGCAACGGCATCGGCGACGGGACGCGTCGCGTCGATTGTCAGCGCCCGCTCATCGCTCCCCGGCGGCTCGAGAATGGCGAACTGGCTGTCGACCAGGCTTGCCGGCATGAAATGGCCCTTGCGGCTGGCGACCCGCTGCCTTGCCGTCGCCGGATCGATCTCCAGATAGAGGAAGACGATGTCGGGGCAAAAACCGCGCAGGCGCTCGCGATAGCCGCGCTTCAGCGCCGAGCAGGCCGCGACCACGCCCTGCCCTTCGCCGACCGACGCCGCGATGCGCTCGCCGATGGCGTCGAGCCAGCCCTCACGCAACTGGTCGGTAAGTGGCTCGCCGCTTGCCATGCGCGCCACATTCTCCGGCGGATGCAGCCTGTCGCCTTCGATGAAGACGGCCCCCAGCGCGGCCGCCAGCGCAATGCCGACAGCCGACTTGCCGCATCCGGCGACGCCCATCACCACAATCGCCGGAGGCACCGAACCGGGAGCGCCCGCCCGCGCCTGCGCTGCTTCTTCGTCCACGGCTAGAACATGATGCCGAAAAGTGTGAAGCGGTTTTCGGACGACATCATGCTCTATCTCCTTGATTTAGAGGCGGATTCAGATTTCAGGTCGATCCGGCCTGAAATCATCCGGCTCTAGCGGCTTGCCGGCGCGCGGCCGTAGAGCAGCAGCATGGCGACAATGACGACGCCATAGATGATCTGCCGCCCCGCCTCCGGCATCTGCATGACCGACAGGATGGATTGCAGAAGCGTGATCAGGATGACGCCGGCGACGGTGCCGAGATAGGACCCGCGCCCACCGAGGATCGAGGTGCCGCCGAGCACCACTGCGGCGATCGACGGCAGCAAATACGCATCGCCCATCGACTGCGCCGCCTTCGAGGCATAACCGGCCAGCAACACGCCGCCAAAGGCCGAGAGTCCCCCGGAGACGGCGAAGGCAATCATCACCACGCGCCTTGTGTCGATGCCGGATAGATAGGCAGCGCGCTCGCGGTTGCCGATGCCGTAGACGGTGCGGCCAAAGCCGGTGCGAGTCAGCACGAAGACCATCGCCGCCCCGATCAGCGCCCAGATGATGACCGCATTGGGCACGCCTGGAACGGCAAAGCCGGTGGCGAGGTAGCGCATCGCGCCCGTGGCCGAATCCTGGGGCGAGAAACCGCCGGTATAGACCACCATCAGCCCTTGCGCGACGGCATTGGTGGCAAGCGTGATGATCATCGAGGGAATGCGCAGATAGGCGACGCCGATGCCGTTGACGACGCCGATCAGCACGCCGCAGAAGATGCCGAACGGAATGGCCAGCACCACGCCGACCGGGCCGTAGGCGGCCGCCGCGCAGGCCATCATGGCGCCCGCGGCCACCGACCACGGCACCGACAGGTCGATCTGGCCGAGCAGGATGACCAGCATCATGCCGGTGGCGATGACGCCGAGGAACGAGGCCACCTTCAACTGCTGCAGCAGATATTCAGGTGACAGGAAGCTTCTGGAATAAAGGCTGCCGAGGAACAGCAACAGCACGATGCAGGCGAATGCCGTCAGCACAGCCGGATCGGCGCGGCGGATGAATTTCGGCATGCGGCCGGCAATGCCGCCCAATGTCGTTTCGCTCACAGGAACCACTCCAGCCGGTTGCGGACCCGAAACAGGGCGAAGGCGCCGAGGCTGACCGCGATCAGCAGGATAACCCCCTGGAACAGCGGCTGCCAGAGCGGATCGAAATCGAACACGAACAACAGATCGCCGATGGTGCGGAAGGCCAGCGCGCCGAAGATGGCGCCGATGGCGCTGCCCTTGCCGCCGAACAGCGAGACACCGCCCAGCACCACGGCGGCGATCGAGAACAGCGTGTAGGCGTTGCCGCTGGCATAGGCAGCGTCGCCCGTATAGGTGAAGAAGGTCAGGAACAGCCCGCCGATCGCGGCCAGCAGCCCGGCCAGCGTGTAGGCGGCGAACTTGCCGCGCCTGATCGGAACGCCCGACATATAGGCCGCCGTCTCCGACGATCCCGCCGCATAGGCAGCACGGCCAAGCACCGAGCGGCTGAACGGCACCCAGATCAACAACACGATGGCGAACAGCACGACGAGGCTCGCCGGCACCACATCGAAGACGCGTCCGGTCATCGCATCGGCCAGGTCCTCATTGACCGAGCCGCCTGGAAAGGGCCGCAGCAGAAGGCCGATGCCGTAAAAGACGGCGCCGGTGGCGATGGTGGCGACGATCGGCTGCAGCCGGCCGTAGATGACGATGGCGCCGTTGATGGCGCCGCACAGAAGACCGACCGCCAGCACGGCGATGACGCCGAGCGTCGTCTGCATGGGCGTGCCCACCACCAGCCAGGAGGCCAGGCAGTTGGTAAGCAGAAAGATCATGCCGACGGACAGGTCGATGCCGGCGGTGATCACCACCAGCGTCTGCGCCATGGCGACGAAGGCGAGCAGCACGCCCTTGTTCGCCGCCGTCTGCACCACATTGGCGGTGAAGCCGGCCGGGTGGTTCGAGGTGTAGATGATGAACATGACGATGAAGATGCCGAGCGCCAGCAGCGTTCCGCGCTGCTCTGCCAGCCAGTAGCGCCAATCTTTCACGCACTTGCTCCCAGGCCCACCGGGCTCTCCTCGCCATGGATGTTGAGCGCGCTCGCTATCAGCGCCCGCTCGGTGATCTCGGCGCCGACCAGTTCGCGCTTGACCGCGCCGTCGTAGAGCACCAGCACGCGGTCGCAGCAGCCGATCAGCTCGTCATAGTCGGTCGAATAGAACAGGATCGCGGCCCCGGCGTCCGCCAGCTTGCGCATCAGCTGATAGAGCTCCTGCTTGGTGCCGACATCGATGCCCCGCGTCGGGTCGTTGAGCAGGATGATGCGCGGCTGGCGCATCAGCCATTTGGCGATGACCACCTTCTGCTGGTTGCCGCCCGACAGCGCGCCGACCGGAATATCGAGGCCCGCCGTCTTGATCGCGAGCAGGCCGACCATATCGTCGATCAGCCGCTGTTCGGCGGCGCGGTCGATGATGCCGCCCTTGGACAAGCGATCGAGCGCGGCGAAGGACAGATTCTCGCGCACCGTCATCGGCAGCATCAAGCCTTCGGTCTTGCGGTCCTCGGGGATCAGCGCCATGCCGATGCCGTCCTCGCGGGCCGCCGCGGGACTGCTGATCGCCACCGGCTTGCCGTCGATCAGCACCTCGCCGGAAAGGCCGCGCAGCACGCCGAAGAAGGCAAGCAGCAATTCGCGCTGGCCCTGGCCGTCGAGACCGCCGAGGCCGACCACCTCGCCTGCCCTGACGGTCAGCGAGATGTCGTGCAGCCGGTCTGCCCAGGAAAGCTTGCGGGCTTCAAGCCTGGGTGCGGCTGTAGCTGGCACGGTCGCCGGTTTGGGCGGGAAGATGTGACTGTATTCGCGGCCGATCATCAATTCGACCACCTCATTGTCGCTCTTCGAGCCGGCCTTGTAGCTGGCGACATTGCGGCCATTGCGGAACACCGTGCACTGATCGGCAAGTTCGGCGATCTCGTTCATGCGGTGCGAGATATATAGCAACGCCAGCCCTTCCGAGCGCAGCCGTTTCAGGACGCCAAAAATCTTCGAGACATCCGCCGCCGTGAGCGCCGATGTCGCCTCGTCGAGGATGAGAATGCGTGGCTTTCTGGCCAGCGCCTTGGCGATCTCGACCATCTGCCTTCTTGAAAGGGGAAGGTCCTTGACCAGCGCCAGCGGATGGATGTCGGCCGCGCCAGCGCGCGCAAGGGCTTCCTCTGCGACGCGACGTTGCGCCTTGCGGTCGATCATGCCGAAGCGTTTGGGCGGATCGGAAATGACGATGTTGTCGGCGACGCTGAGATCTGGAACCAGCGACAGCTCCTGGAAGATGCAGACGATGCCTGCCTGGTTGGCGGCGGCTGGCGACAGGAAGGTCACCTCACGGCCATCCAGCGTCATGCGGCCCTCATCGGGCGCCACGACACCGGCCATGACCTTGATCAGCGTCGACTTGCCGGCGCCGTTTTCGCCAAGGATAGCGTGGATGCTGCCGGATGTGACGACAAGCTCCGCCTTTTCCAGAGCTCGCACGCCACCATAGCGCTTGGATATGCCTTCCATCTGAAAGAGCGGAACCGCACTGTCCATCGGCCCTCCCCGGGGCGCTTTGAGCGTATCAATTGACCGGCGCCGCGGGAGATCCCACGGCGCCGGGAGTGCAGCCTACTGGTCCGCCTTGGTCTGCCCCATGATTTCCTGTGCGGTGAAATTGATGCCGCAGGTCGGGAAGGAATTGCCGACGAAGAAATTGTCGGACTGGTCGGGGAAGAAATCCTGACCAGCCTTGAAGTTTGGATCCTCGACGATCGCCAGCGGCAGCTTGACCGATTGCGGGACGACATTGCCTTCAAGCGCCGCGATCGCCGTCTTGATGGCAACCGCCACCTGCGCCGGGCCAGTACCGGCCGACGAGCACTTCAACCCGTCGGCCGCATGGGCCGCGCAGAATTTGCGGAAGCCGTTCTCGGTCTCGCCGCCGAACGGCACGAAGGGATGCTTGGCATCGATCATCGCCTGCACGATGCCGGTGTCGCCGCCCTGCCCGGTGACGCCGTCGAAGGGGCCGTTGGTGGCGATCGCATCGGCCGAAGCCTTTTGCGCAACGCCGTCGTCCCACTTGCCGACGACCTCGGTGACGGCCCATTTCTTGCCGGAGGCATCGAGAACCTCGTGGATGCCAGTGTGGCGGTCAGTGTCGACCGACGTGCCGGCAACGCCGCGCACCTCGAGCACCTTGCCGCCATTCGGCACATGGGAGACCAACCATTTGCCCCACAGCTCGCCAAGACCCTTCTGGTCGACATTGACGTTGATGGCGTCCTTGGTGTCGAGAATGTTGTCGAAGGCAACCAGCACGACGCCGGCTTCCTTGGCGCGCTTGATCACTGGCCCGAATGCGGTCGGGTTCTGCGCGTTGACGACGATCGCGTCATAACCGGAATCGATGAAGTTGTTGATCGCCGAAATCTGCGCCGGCACATCTTCGCCGGTCGAGACGACCTTGAATTCCTTCAGCTTCGCGGCGACGTCCTTCTGCGCCGCATAGGCCTTCGCGGTCTGCACCATCTGGATGCGCCACGTATTGGCGATATAGCCATTGGCGAGCGCGATGCGGTACGGCCCAGCCTTCTTGGGGAACTTGAAGAATTGGGTGTCAGCGGCCCAGGGCGCGAAACAGTCAGGCTCGGCAGCCGGACCTTTGACGATTTCGGGACCCGCGGCAATCGCCGACGAGCTCAACATAACGAATGCAGTGGCGGCAACGATGCCACCGACGATTGACTTGATCATCGATAATCCTCCCGATTGCAGTTCTGATTTGTTGCTTCAGTTTCATGCAATTCTCGCGTTTCCGGCAGGCCCTCCCGCCTTGCCCAGTCACGCCTACCCAGGTGCCAACGACCTTTGCGCCACCTCCCCTTTGCCGTCCCCGTCGATCGAAGAAAAACTATCATATTATACATAATAAACAAGCATGAGCTGTTGCTTATGTATAATAAACAAACCCAGCACTTCAGAGGCGAGGCTCGTTCAGAAAAATGGTAGCGCTACCATAACGTTGTGTAAAGCACCATTTGAGCGTCTTCTAGAAAGCGGGTTCAGCGGGCTGTACTCTCGCGGCGCTTGAGCTCGAAGCCGAGATCGACGACCCGCTCCTGCGGCCGGTCACCGGCGATCGCCGCCAGTGCCATGGCCACGGCACGCCTGCCGATTTCGTAGCGGTAGGTGCGGATGCTGGTGATCGAGGGAAACGCCACCTGCATCATGTCGAGATCGTTGAAACCGACGATGCCGATGGTCTTGGGCACATCGATCGCGGCGCGGTGGCATTCGAACAGCACACCGAGCGCGATGTCGTCATTGTTGCAGAACACGCCGTCGAGCGTCGGCATCTTGGCCAGGGCATCGCGGAACAGTTCTCGCCCAAGCGGCACGCTAGACAGCACCGGCGTGGTGGTGACCAGGCGCGGATCAAACAGCCCGGCCTTCTCCATCGCCGCGCGGTAGCCGGCGAGGCGCCGCTGCGAACGCGGGTCCATGCGCGCGCCGATGAAGCCGATGCGGCGATACCCTGCCTCGATCAGGTGCTCGGTCGCCGTCCTGCCGCCGTCGAAATGCGAGAAGCCGACCATCATGTCGACGGGATCGGGCCCGGTCTCCATCACCTGCACCACGGGGCAGCCGGCATTTTCGAGCAGTTTTCGCGAGGTAGGCGTCTGGTCGATGCCGGCGACGATCAGCGCTGCCGGCCGCTGCGAGCCGAACAGCTGCAAGAGCCGCTCCTCCTCGAGCCCGGAATAGTGCGTGTTGCCAAGCTGGATGCGGAACGGGCTGTCCGACAGGCTGTCATAGATGCCGCGCACCACCTCGGCGAAGACGTTGTTGGTGAGCGATGGCACCAGCACGCCGAACACCTCGGCGCGCGCCGAGGCCAGCGCGCGCGCATTGGGGTCCGGCACATAGCCGAGCTCGTCGACGGCGGCCTGGATCTGACGGCGCAATTCTTCCGAGACGCGCTCCGGCTCGCGCAGCGCCCGCGACACGGTGATGGCGCCGACGCCGGCCTTGCGCGCGACATCCGCTATGGTCGGGCGGCCGCCGCCGCGGCGCGAGCGCGGCTTGATCAAGGCCGAGGTCCGCTTGCACACATCCGCAGTACGATCATCTCAGCTGCCGCCATCTCACCGGCCTATCGCCGCAACCCTTGATGTCTGGGGTCGCGCAGTGCCTGCCTATTGTCAAGCCGAGGCGCGCCTCAGGCTGCCATGACGGCCCTTTGCCTTGCCTTCCACATGAACAGCCCGATCGCCACTATGTTCAGCAAATTCCAGGCGATGCCATTGAGGAAGGCTACGGCGTAGGATCCGGTCAGGTCGTAGATCCAGCCCGACATCCAACCGCCGATCGCCATGCCGAAGATCGTCGCCATCATGACGATGCCGATACGCTGGCCGGCCTCCTTGGCCGGCAGGTATTCGCGCACGATGATCGCATAGCAGGGCACGATGCCGCCTTGCGACAGGCCGAACACCAACGACACGACGTAGAGCGAGGCGAGCCCGTCGAACGGAATGTAAAACAGCAGCGACAGGCATTGCAGCACCGAGCCGATGACCAGGGTCTTCGCACCGCCGATGCGATCGGCGATGAAGCCCGAAGCGAGCCGGCTGACGACGCCCGCCGCCATCATGATCGACAGCATGTCGGCGCCATGCGCAATGCCGTAGCCAAGATCCATGCAATAGGCGACGATATGCACCTGCGGCATCGACATCGCCACGCAGCAGCCAAGGCCGGCGACAACCAGCAGCGCCTGCAGCGCCGCCGGCGACATGGGAATCGGCTGCACAGACCGGCTTCCCGGTGAGCCGGCGGCGGTAGCCTCAGGAGCGCCGCGCCGCAGCATCAGCACCAACGGCACCATGGTGACCAGGCAGAAGATGCCGATCGCGGCATAGGTGAAGCGCCAGCCTTCCGCCTTGATCAGCGTCGGCATGATGGTCGGCCAGAGCGTTCCGGCGAGGTAATTACCGGCCGCCGCCGCCGTGACGGCGACGCCACGCCGGCGGTTGAACCAGTGCGAGATGTCGGCGATGAGCGGCCCGAAGATCACCGACGTGCCGACACCGATAAGCAACCCTTGCGCAAGGGTGAATTGCAGGATCGAGGTCGAAAGTGCGGCAAGCAGCAGGCCGGCCGAGAGTGCCACGGAGGAAATCAGCGCCGGGATCCAATACCCCATGCGATCGATGGCGCGGCCGACCAACACATTGCCGGCGGCGAAGCCCACCATGGTCGCGGTGTAGGGCATGGATGCCGCGGCGCGGTCGACGCCGAACTCCGCCTGCACCGCGGGCAGCACCACGACGACAGCCCACATGCCGACCCCACCGATCGTCGCCAGCACCATCGATATGGCCAGGCGCACCCAAGCGTAGGAACTGTCTATGCCGGGACTGGGCCGGTTCAAGTCGGTTCGGGTCAAAGGCGTTTCCTGTCGGCGGTCTCGAAAACCGGCCGCCGTTTGCACCACTATCGGCGCATTCTCTGCGTGCAGCAGCGCCACAGCAGGCAAATCCGTGGCTCCAGAGCGGACAGAAGGCGGGAACCGACGCCAATGTCTGGAGTTTTCCGACCATCAAACCGCAAAGGAGTCCCAGCCATGACCGCTGCCAGGCAGAAATGGTCGGCCGAGGTGACCGAGCAGAGCGACGCCATGGATCTCGAGGATCACATCTTCGAGTCCGACGATGCCAGGAAGATCGCCGCCTCGCTCAAACGGTCGGCCGAACACAGCCACCGCCGCAAGGCCGAACCTTTTCAATCCGCCATGTCGATGCTGAATTTCTATATCAACCGCGCCGGCAAGAACCTGCCCGCCACGCGCAGGCGAGTGCTCGAGCACGCCAAGGACGAATTGCGCGTAGCGTTCGGCCGCGCGAAGGAAGGTTAGCTCCAGCCTCGGGTGTATTGAGATTCAGGTCAGGCCGAGCCGAGAATGGTGGTTTTCGAGAACCGGCGCGCAGCGTACGTTTGGGTACGTGAGCACCGGAAGCGCAGAAAACTGCCGTTCGCAGGCCGGCATCACCTGAATATCAACACACCCTAGCGCGACTTGATCACGTGATCGGTGTTGGCGAGCAACTTGCGCACCGCGGCGCGCGCTGCGTCCGGGCGTTGCAGCCGGATGTTCTTCTCGATCGCCTCATGCAGCTTCTGCACGTGATTGAGATCGTCGACCGCCCGTGTCGTAAAGGTGAAGAGATGGTCGAACGCGGATTCGATCAGTACTCCGAGCGGCACCAGAAGATCATTGCCGGATGCGCGCAGGATGGCCAGGTGGAAGCGTGTGTCGGCGCGCGTGCGTTCCTGCAGGCTGGCCGCCTCACCCATCTCGCGGCAGGCCTGGCTGATCTCGGCCATCTGCTCGTCGGTCCGCCGCATGGCGGCGAAGGCGGTGGCTTCCGGCTCGATGATGTGGCGGAATTCCTGCACCGTCTTCAGAAACACCTCGCGGTCGGGCGAGGTCGCGTACCAGGCGAGCACGTCACGGTCGAGCAGGTTCCAGCGTTCCCTGGGCTCGACCCAGCTGCCGATCTTGGGGCGTGAAGCAAGCAAGCTCTTGGCCATCAGCATCTTGATCGCCTCGCGCACCGCCGAGCGACTGACGCTGAAGGTTTCCGACCATTTCGCCTCATTGGGCAGGATGGTACCGGGCGGATAATCGCCGCGCACGATCCGCAGGCCAATTTCGCTGGCCAGCGACGTGTGCACGCTGGCGCCGGGAATGCGTGCCGCGTCGGGCCGGCGAACACCGGAGGGGCGTTCGGCGGATGCCGGCTTTTTCGGCGATTTTTCCTTGTTCGGCTTTGCGTCCCGCATGGACTTCAGAAAGGCCGGTTTGCGGAAGCTGTCAAGCACCACCGGGCGGTTGGGGCGCAAAGCGCGCCGCTATGCACAGCCCAACCCCGTTTTGCCTGCTTGCTCAGGCGGTTTTGACGTATTTGCGCCAGCTATGCTCCGGACGGAAGCCCAGCATATCGCGCGCCTTGCGGTTCGACAGCAGCGTCTCGTACTCACCGAGTTCGGCCTTGACCGGCACGTTGGGATAGAATCGCTTCAGGAGTTCGGCCGTCGGCAGGTCGGACGAGGTGTCGTCATTGGCGGCGTTGAACACCTGGTAGCCGAGCCCGTCCTTTTCGATGGCGCGCAGCGTGATCTGGCCGAGATCGCGCGCGTCGACATAGCTCCAGGCGATGCGCTTGCGGAAACCGGGATCGGCGAACCATTTCGGGAACAGCGAATATTCATGCGGCTCGATGACATTGCCGATGCGCAAGGCATAGATGTCGGTGCCGTTGCGCTGCGCGAAGGCACGCGCGGTCTTTTCGTTGACGATCTTGGACAGCGCATAACTGTCCATCGGGTCGACGTCATACTCCTCGTCGAGCGGGAAATATTTGGGGTCGCGCGGCTCGTTGGCGAAAACCAGGCCGTAGGTCGTCTCCGAGGAGGCGACGATCACCTTGCGGATGCCGAGCTTAACCGCGGCCTCGATGACATTGTAGGTGCCCATCGCATTGATGCGGAACACTTCATTGTCCGGCGTGATCATGATGCGCGGGATGGCAGCGAAATGCACCACCGCATCCACCGGCTGCGGGCGCAGCGAGGGGTCGAATTCGTGCAGGCCCATATAACTCGACAGCGCGTTGAACACCTGCCCGCCATCGGTGATGTCGGTGATCAGCGTGCGCACCTTGGGATTGTCGAGCGGCTTGGTGTCGATGTTGAGCACCTGGCAGCCCTGTTCGACAAGATATTGCACGACATGGCGCCCAGCCTTGCCGCTGCCGCCGGTGAACATGATCCGCTTCGTCATTCTGGTCTCCATGACAGGCTCTGGAATTACCGTCTATTGTCAGACAATATTGCTTTCTGCAACCGCATATGGCTAAAACAGCGGCGCAATTATCGATAATCTGGGATAGGACGACGACATGAACACCACCACCGCGCGCGAAAAGATCGGCTTCATCGGCCTTGGACTGATGGGGCACGGCATTGCCAAGAATATCGTCGACAAGGGCTATCCCCTGACATTCCTTGGCCGCAAGAACCGCAAACCCGCGGAGGACCTCCTCGGCCGCGGCGCCAAGGAGGCGTCGACCTCGCGCGATGTCGCGGCAGCGTCCGATATCGTCTTCATCTGCGTCACCGGTTCGCGCGAAGTGGAAGCCATCATCCGCGGCCCCGGCGGCCTCAAGGAAGGCTTGAAGAAAGGCTCGGTCGTCGTCGATTGTTCGACCTCGGACCCGGTCTCGACCATGGCGCTTGCGGCCGAACTCAAGGCGCTTGATATCGACTATGTCGACGCGCCGCTGAGCCGCACGCCGAAGGAAGCCTGGGAAGGCACGCTCGACGCCATGGTCGGCGCACCCGACGCCGTCTTTGCCAGGGTCAAGCCGGTGATCGAGACCTGGGCCGGCCGCATCGTCCACATTGGCGACACCGGCGATGGCCACCGCATGAAGCTGCTCAACAATTTCATTTCGCTGGGCTACGCCGCCATCTATTCCGAGGCGCTGGCCCTGGCCGAAAAGGTCGGCATCTCGCCGCCGCGTTTCGACAGCGTCATCCGCAACGGGCGCATGGATTGCGGCTTCTACCAGACCTTCATGCGCTGGACGTTGGAAGGCGACCGCGACGCCCACAAATTCACCATCGCCAACGCCTTCAAGGACCTGACCTATCTGGAATCGATGGCGGGTGCCGCCGGCATCGCCAACCCGCTCGGCAACGCCACCAAGAACTCCTTCGCCGGCGCCCATGCCACCGGCCCGGCCGAGCAGTTCGTGCCGATGCTGGCGACGCATATCGGCAAGGTCAACGGCGTCGACCTGATGCCGACCAAGGATGGTAAGAAGCAGACGATTTAAGGCTCTAACTCTTTGTTTTGACGCAACTCCCTAGGGAGAGCGCTACGCGCTTTCCCGGGAATTGCTCTAACGGCCGGACGGCTACCGCCGCCGGCTGCCGATCCCCTCATCGGTGTCGGCGAGCAGCTTGTGCACGGCATTGCGCGCCGCCGCCGGCCGTTGCAGGCGGATGTTCTTCTCGATCGCCTCGTGCAGTTTCTGCGCCCGGTTCTGGTCGCTGACCTGGCGTGTCGTGAAAACGAAGAGATGGTCTAGTGCGGACTCGATCAGCACGCCGAGCGGCACCAGCAGGTCGTTGCCCGAGGCCCGCAGGATGGCGAGGTGGAAGCGCGTGTCGGCACGGATGCGTTCCGGCAGGTTCGCAGCCTCCCCCATCTCGCGGCAGGCCAGGCTGATCTCGGCCATCTGCTCGTCGCTGCGCCGCATGGCGGCGAAGGCGGATGCTTGCGGCTCGATGATATGGCGGAACTCCTGCACGGTGCGCAGGAAGGTTTCACGGTCGGGTGCGGTCGCGTACCAGGCAAGCACGTCGCGGTCGAGCAGGTTCCAGCGCTCCTTCGGTTCGACCCAGCTGCCGATCTTGGGACGTGATGCCAGAAGGCTCTTGGCCATCAGCATCTTGATCGCCTCGCGCACCGCCGAGCGGCTGACATTGAACGTCTCCGCCCATTTGGCCTCGTTGGGCAGGATGCTGCCGGGCGGATAGTCGCCGCGCACGATCCGCAGCCCAATCTCGCTGGCGAGCGAGGCATGAACACTGGACCCGGGAAAGTGCGCCGCATCCGCCCTGCGCACGACCGCCGGATCGCGGCTGGCTTGCGCCTTGGCCCGGCTGGCTTGTCTCTTTGCCTTGTCCTGGGGCATCCACGTTCCAATAGGTCGGCCGCCTGTCGCCCGGAGATACTCCGAACCCTTTGGCGCGCCGATCCCGTCACCGAAAAATCCAAACCACGGACGCGTCAAGGCCGGAGCCTGTTGCCCCTTGTCACGGCGTCTCGCTCAGGAATTGACGGGGCGCCCGTTGCCGAGCGCCCCCGGATCGAAAGACCTATTTCTGGATGCAGGTGTCGACCGTATCCTTGGTGCATTCGTCGAGGCCGGTGAAGACCGGATCGTCGACCTTCTTGCCCTCGATCAGGTCGATCATCACCGACGGCGCCTTGTAGCCCATTTCAAAAGGCCGCTGGCCGACCAGCGCGGTGACCAAACCATCCTTGGCGATCGCCACTTCGTCGCCGATCGTGTCGGCGGCGCCGATGACGAAGTCGTTCTTGGCCAGCCGGTCCTTCAGCGGTCCAACCAGGTCACGATAAGGCTGCGGCGCGCCGAACAGCGGCCAGCCGCCCATGATGCCGAAGGCGTCGAGCTTGGGGTTGGCGGCGAGGATGTCGGTCATCGCCTGAACGCCCTTGGCGCCGTCGTCATTGGTGAACACCGGGCAGCCGGCGACTTCCGTCCATCCGCCTTCACCGGCAAGTGTCGCGAGACCTTCCTTGCCCGTCAGAGCGTCGCGCATGCCTTGTGCGCGGCGCAGGATGTTGTCGGCAGCCGGATTGCCTTCGATCGTGCAGATCGTGCCGCCCTTCGGCTTGGCCTTCTTGATGTACTCGCCGATCTTCTTGCCCATCAGGTAGTTGTCGGTGCCGAGATAGGTCTTGCGAAGGGCTGCGTCTTCCTTGGCAAGGTCGGCGTCGACGGTCATGATCGGGATCGACGGATTGGCGCTCTTGATCGTCTGCGCGATCAGCGGCGCGTTGGACGGCGAAATCGCCATCGCCACGGTGTCGGGCTTGCTCAGCATATCCTGGACGATCTGTGCCTCGCCGGCCTCGTCGGAAGTCGACGCCGGACCGGTGTAGAAGCACTCATATTCCGAGCTGGCATTCTCCTTGTTCCATTTCTCGCAGCCCTGATGGATGGCTTCGAAGAACGGGTTGTCGAGACCTTTCACCACGATGACGAGCTGCTTCTTGGCCAAAGCCGGCCCGGCGCCCAGCGCCATGGCGGCGACGGCGGCGAGCAATACTGTTTTCCTCATGTCAGTCCTCCCTTGGAAACAGACGGACACGGCGTGCCCGCCATACAAATCGACTTGATGCGAGATGGCAGAGCCAACGCTCGTGCCGCCGGGCAAGGCCGATAAGCATTTTCAGATGCGACCGGACCGGCAACGTGCCGGACCGGCCGATAACCTCCCACCGGTCCCGTCGCGACAAAGGCCTGGGACCGGAAAACTTTCTCCGACCATCAACTAATAACGGCGCGGCGCCAACGTCAATTGCTATTTGTCCTACAAAACGGATTTTTCAGAAGCACATGTCACTATTCGTCTGACAAATAGCCAATTTCGACAATTGACGCCCGAGTAGGCATTCGCGTAAATGCCGAAGATCGTTGCTTCCGGGAGGAATGGGGAGCACGATATCGGAGCTGCGACCTGGAAAAGGCATGCAGCAAGACATGGGAGGCAACAGGCTGGTGGCGGTTCTCGAACTCACCAACATCTCGAAGCATTTTGGCGCCATCCAGGCTGTCAACGACGTGTCGCTGTCGATCGAACCCGGCCAGGTCGTCGGCCTGATGGGCGACAATGGCGCCGGCAAATCGACGCTGGTCAAGATGATCGCCGGCAATTTCCATCCGAGCCATGGCACCATGCGCATGGACGACAAGGAATTGATCCTGAACAAGCCGGCGGAGGCCCGCCAGCACGGCATCGAGATTGTCCATCAGGATCTTGCACTCTGCAACAATCTGACGGCCGCCGCCAATGTTTATCTCGGCCGCGAGCTGCGGCGCGGCGTCGGTCCATTCCGCATCCTCGACTATGCCGCGATGTACAAGCGCGCCGGCCAGCTCTTCGCCGAGCTGAAGTCCGAGACCCGCCCGCGCGATCTCGTCAAGCAGATGTCGGGCGGCCAGCGCCAGGCGGTGGCGATCGCCCGCACCATGCTGTCGCAGGCCAAAATCGTGCTGATGGACGAACCGACGGCGGCGATCTCGGTCAGGCAAGTCGCCGAAGTGCTCAACCTGATCCGCCATCTGCGCGACCAGGGCATAGCGGTGGTGCTGATCAGCCACCGCATGCCCGACGTGTTCGACGTCGCCGACCGCGTCATCGTCATGCGGCGCGGACGCAAGGTCGCCGACAAGGCAATCGCGTCGAGCTCGCCCGAGGAGGTCACCGGGCTCATCACTGGCGCCATCGAGCAGGTCTCGTGAGCGCGGCTAATCCGGATTTCACCAGGCTGGCGTGCATCGCCGCCGGCAGGAAAGGTCGATAATGGCAGTCACCCTTGATCAGACGATCGCGCAGAAGCAGCACACTTTCCTGTCGCGGCTGTTCTCCACCCAGACCTTCTGGGTGGTGATCGCCGTCATCCTCGCCTGCATCTTCCTGTCGTTCGCCACCGACGCCTTCGCAACGTCGAAGAACCTCTACAACATCACCCGCAACATCACCTTCGTCGCCATCGTCGCGCTCGGCATGACCTTCGTCATCATCACCGGCGGCATCGACCTTTCGGTCGGCTCGGTTCTGTGCCTGTCGTCGATGGTGCTGGCCGTCACCATGCATGCCGGCTATTCAATCGAGATCGGCATCCTTGCCTCGATCGCCACCGCGCTCGCCATCGGTGCCTTCAACGGCATCCTGACCGCCTATCTCGGCTTTCCACCTTTCGTGGTGACGCTCGGCATGCTGTCGATTGCCCGCAGCCTGGCGATGGTCGCCTCCAACAACACCGTCGTCTTCCAGTTCGGGCCGGACCACGACAAGCTGCTGGCGCTCGGCGGCGGCGCCTGGGTGTTCGGCATCGCCAATCCGGTGCTCTACATGATCCTTTTGGCGCTGATCACCGGCTTCATCCTGCGCTGGACCAAGTTCGGCCGGCACATCTTCGCCATTGGCGGCAACGAGCACGCGGCGACGCTGACCGGCGTCCCGGTGAAGCAGATCAAGGTCGCCGTCTACATGATCTCGGCACTGTCGGCGGGCATTGCCGGCATCATCCAGACCGGATGGCTCGGCGCCGTCACCACCAATCTCGGTACCGGCATGGAGCTGCAGGTGATCGCCGCCACGGTCATCGGCGGCGCCAACCTGGCCGGCGGCGTCGGCACCGCCTTCGGCGCCATTGTCGGCGCCGCCCTCATCGAGGTCATCCGCAATAGCCTTGGCCTGCTCGGCATCAATGCTTTCTGGCAAGGCACCTTCATCGGCGGCGCCATCCTGCTGGCGGTGCTGTTCGACCGCATCCGCAATTTCAGGCGCAGCGACTGATTCAAGCGCCTTTCCTTCTCCCTGGTGGGAGAAGGAAAGTGCCGGGCGTTATTCGTTTCACCTCCTATCGCTCAGTCTGAAAATCGCCTGAAGCGGCTCGCCCTGCCTATCGGCCAACGGCCGATGCCTTGACGGAAGCTGGAAACCGGCCGCACAATCCTCGATGCAGACGAAGGGAGGCCAGTCGTCTGCGGGAGGATATACCCATGACGGAAGCGATCAGGCTCTACTGGGGCCGGTTCGGACATGTTTCTGTCCTGAATGTCGCGAGCGACTTCGTCACCCATGCCCATGTCGAGGCACATCTGATCATCTGGCTCGAAGGCACCGCCGGCGAGATGACCATCGGCCGCGAGACGGTGCGGCTCGGCCCCCGCACCGCCGCCGGCATCAATTCCTTCCAGCCGCACAGCCACGTCCTGTCGCAAAACGGGATGCCAGGTCTGTTTCTCGCCTTCTACATCGATCCCGACTGGGCGCGCCGCCGCCGCGACCTGCCCTCCTCCGCGCCGCTGTTTGCCCAGGCGAAGATCACGCTCGAGCCATGGCTGCACCAGGCCGCCGCCAGCCTGCTCGACCATCTGACCGACAATGAGAGCGTCGACGACGTCGCCAATTACGAGATCGAGCGCTTCATCGATTCGGTGCTCGATGCCGCCGATGCGTCTGCGCCGCAGGAGGCGCGCACCCGCATCAACACCATGCAGGATTTCCGCGTCCGCAAGGCCATCCAGCTGATGAAAGCCAATGTCTGCGAGCGCATTTCCTTCGACGATGTGGCGCGAAGCGTCGGCCTGTCGCGGCCGCATTTCTTCGCCCTGTTCAAGGAACAGACCAATCTGACGCCCAATGTCTACTGGAACACGCTGCGCATGGAGGAAGCGGTGCGGCAGTTGCAGTGGTCGCAAGAGCCGCTGATCTCGGTTGCCTGCAATCTCGGCTTCACCACGCAGGGCAATTTCTCGCGCTTCTTCCGCGACCATGTCGGCGTGCCGCCGACGCTCTACCGCGAGGCCGCGCGGGCAACCGCCTGAGCCTGCTTTTTCAGACTCCTTGATACGCGCGCAAGACGCTTTGATAAGTGCCGCCGTGAAAGGCGCCCTACCCTTGCCCGACTGTCGCATTCGCAAGGGAACGTCCTATGGCAAAAGTCACCATCTCCAGTGTCATCGACGCGCCGGTCGAAAAGGTCTGGGCGCGCATACGCGATTTCAACGGACTGCCGGGCTGGCATCCGCGCATGGTCGAAAGCCATATCGAGGACGGCAAGAACGCCTCGACGATCGGCTGCGTGCGCAATTTCGAGCTGATCACCGGCGCGCGACTGCGCGAAAAACTGCTCGACTTTTCCGATGAGAACTACCTCGTCAGCTATTCCATCCTGGAAACGCCGCAGCCGCTGACCAACCACAAGGCGACGTTGCAACTCAGGCGCGTCACCGATGGCGACCGGACCTATGCCGAATGGACCGCCAGCTTCGACGCAGCGCCCGAAGAAGCCGACAAGATCGCCGCCGGCATGGGCGCCAACGTCTTCCAGGGCGGTTTCAACGCCCTGAAGAGCCATTTTGCCGGCCAGGACTGATAACAGGAGCGTTCCATGGCGCTTGCCCTCCAGACTTTCCCGACCGTTAAGGACGCCAATGCGGCGCTGAAGACGGCCGGCACCCGCTACCTCGGCGGCGGTACCCTCGTGGTCCGCGCGGCCAGTGAAGGCGATGTTTCGGTCTCCGGCCTTGTCATGTCGACCGACCCGGCCCTGTCGGCCATCGCGGCCGCCGGCGGCAAGGTCCGCATCGGCGCTTCGGTGATCATGGCGGCGATCGCTCGTCATCCCGACCTTGGCCCGCTCGCAAAGGCCGCACGCGCCGTCGGGGGTCCGGCGATCCGCAACATGGCGACCGTCGGCGGCAATCTGTTCGCGCCGGCGCCCTATGGCGATTTCGCCGTGGCCTTGCTGGCGCTCGACGCCGCGGTCGGCACCGAGGATGGCGAATTGCCGATCGA
Organism: Mesorhizobium sp. 131-3-5; assembly: GCF_016756575.1. NCBI lineage: Bacteria > Pseudomonadati > Pseudomonadota > Alphaproteobacteria > Hyphomicrobiales > Phyllobacteriaceae > Mesorhizobium > Mesorhizobium sp. 131-3-5. The sequence continues at coordinate 3,390,166 of NZ_AP023254.1, read as the reverse complement.
GACTTTTCTAGTCAGGCGGGACGGCAGCCGCTCCATCGTCACGTCAGTGAGCTTCACGCTGCCGAAGGCCGACGGCTTTCGCTTTCTGAAAGTGTCGCGGGTCAAGCCCAAAGGCGTTTCGGTGCTCAGCATCGCGGCCGTTCTGGAACAGGCTGCCGACGGCACCGTGTCCTCGGCGCGGATCGCGCTTGGCTGCATGGCCGACCGGCCAATGCGGGCTAAGGCGGCGGAAAAGGCGCTCAAGGGAAAGAAACTCGACCAGAACGGCATCGCGGCAGCACTGGCCGCCGCCACCGAGGGCATTGCGCCGATCACAGATCCGATCGCCAGCGCCTGGTACCGCGCTGAAGTCCTGCCGGTCCATCTCGGCCGGCTGCTGCTGGCCTGAAATCACCGTTGGGGGGCGCGCGTCTGTCCGATCCGTCGGGCAGGCGCGCAAGGAGGAAACATGGCGAAGGTCCCGGTTCAATTCACGCTCAACGGCTCCGAGAAAGCCGAATTCATCGACAGCGGCACGACGCTACTCAACGCTTTGCGCGACAAGATCGGCGACACTTCGCCGAAAGGCGGCTGCCACCAGGGCACATGCGGCGCCTGCTCGGTCATCATCGACGGCGAACTCAGGCTGTCCTGCCTGACATTAGCCGAAACCTGCAATGGCGCTGCCATCACCACGACATCCGGCCTTGCCGAAGGCGGCGTGCTGCATCCACTGCAGCGCGCCTTCCTCGACACCTTCGCCACGCAATGCGGCTTCTGCACGCCGGGAATGATCATGGCCGCCAAGGTGTTGCTCGACCACACGCCCAACCCCAGCCGCGACGAGGTTGTCGAGGCGCTGTCGGGCAATATCTGCCGCTGCACGGGCTACGAGCCGATCATCCAGGCGGTGCTCACCGCGGCCCGCGCCAATTCGCAGAACGCGGCCTAGAGCCGGATGATTTCAGGTCTGTTCGACCTGAAATCCGAATCCGGCTCTAAATCAAAGAGATAGAGCATGATGTCGTCCGAAAACCGCTTCACACTTTTCGGCATCATGCTCTGAGGGGAAGCAAAGATGGAACTGCGCAAGAACTACTTCGCCGATGTCCGCAAGGACGATCTGCACGAAATCGGCCAGCCCCGGCCCCGTTCGGATTCACCCGGCCATGTCACCGGCAAGACTGCCTTTTTCGCCGACCGCAGCTTTCCCGGCATGCTGCACCTGAAGATGGTGCGCAGCCCGCACCACCATGCCCGCATCCGCAGCATCGATACCTCGGAGGCCGAGAAGCATCCCGGCGTGGTGAAAATCCTCACCGCCAGGGATGTGCCGCACAATGTCTACACCATCCTGATCCTCATCCAGATCGGCCCTGAGGACGAGACGGTGCTGGCCGACGGCAAGGTGCGCTGGAAGGGCGAGGCCGTGGTGGCGGTGCTGGCCGAGACCGAGCGCGCCGCGCAGGAGGCCGCCGCCAAGGTCAAGATCGACTACGAAGTGCTGCCGGCCGTCTTCGACATGGAGGAAGCGCTGAAGCCCGGCGCGCCGCTGGTCAACGAATATCACGGCCAGAACTATTATCTCTATGACAGCGGCGAGTGCCGCAAGGTCCGCTTCGGCGATGTCGAGGCGGGGTTCGCCAGCGCCGACCACATCCTGGAGCAGAGCTACCAATCCTCGCCGATCGAGCATGCGCCGACCGAGACCACCGGTTGCGTGGTGGCGCCCGAAGGCAATGACCGCTTCACCTGCTACACCAACACGCAGGCGATGTTCTTCACCCTCGACAACACCTCGATCATCCTGCAGATGCCGGGCTCGAAGCTGCATTTCGTCGGCGGCACCGTCGGCGGCGGCTTTGGCGGCAAGGTCGACGTCATCGTCGAGCCTATCGCCATCCTCGGCGCCAAGCTCACGGGCCGGCCGGTCTCCTTTGTCTACAGCCGTGAGGAGGAGATGCAGATCTCCTCGCCCCGCGCCGCCGAAAAGGTGGTCATCAAGGATGGCGTGATGAAGGATGGCCGCATCGTCGCGCGCAAGGTCACAGGCTACACCGATGCCGGCGCCTATTCACGCCACTCGCCCTATGGCGCGCAGAAAGGTGCCGGGCACTATCCCGGCCCCTACACCATCCCCAATGTCTGGATCGACACCTATTGCGTCTACACCAACCGCACGCCGTCCTCGGCCATGCGCGGCTTCGGCGTCACCATCGGCGATTTCGCGCTGGAGGTCCAGATGGACAAGCTGGCGCGGCTGATCGGCATGGACCCGCTCGAATTCCGCTTCATCAACGCCTATCGCGACGGCGACATGAAGGCACACCGCCAGCCGACGGAAGGGGCAGCACTCATCGAGTGTATGCAGGAAGCCTCGCGCGCCGCCAACTGGCCGGTGGCGGAGAAATATATGGCGATGTCCTCCTACAGGAAGGGAGCCTGACATGGCGATCCGGCGTGGACGCGGCGTCGCCGCGATCAACTATCCCACCGGCATGAACCTCGGCGGCGACCCGACCCAGGCGCTGGTGCATTCGACACCGACCGGCAATTTCATGGTGACGCTGTCCTCCGTCGATCTCGGCCAAGGCATGAAGCAGATCATGGCGCAGATCTGCGCCGAGACGATCGGCGTGCCCACCGACCGCGTCGTCGTCGACACCGCCGACACCGACACCGGTCCGCACTGCATGGGCACCTTCGCCTCGCGCGGCACGCACCGCGCCGGCAATGCCGTCATCCAGGCGGCCAGGGAAGCCCGCCAGGTGATGCTGGAAGTGGCGGCCGAGGAATTGGAAGTGAATGCTTCCGATCTTGAGACCGACGGCCAGGGCAACATACTGGTCAAGGGCGCGCCGCAGAAATCGATCTCGATCTTCGATGTCGCGCTGTCGGCGCATTTCAAGCGCGGCCGGTCCATATCGGGCCGCGGCATGTTCCTGATCCCGCGCTCCTATCCGGAGAAGGAAACCGGCGCGATGAAGCCGTCGACCTGCTACGCCCACGCCTGCACCGTGGCCGAAGTCGAGGTTGACGACGAGACCGGCGAGGTCACGGTTCTAACGGTCAAGAACGTCTTCGAGATCGGCCGTGCGCTGAACCCGAAAATGGTCGAGCAGCAGCTGGTCGGCGGCTCCTGGATGGGCATCAGCCACGCGCTCTACGAAACCACCGAGCCCTATTATCCCAACCGCGACCATGGCGGCACCGACTTCAACCAATATCTGATGCCCGGTCCTGGCGACCTCGCGCAAACCGAGATCATCGTCCTGGAGCGGCCTTCGGCGGATGGTCCTTACGGTGCCAAGGGACCGGGCGAAATGTGCGCCAATCCGCAGATACCGGCGGTCGCCAATGCCGTCTTCGACGCCGTCGGCGTGCGCATCGACACGCTGCCGATCACGCCGGAGCGCATTTTGCGCGCGCTCAAGGCGCAAGCGGCGAACTGACATGCCCAAGGTGAAAGCCGAGTCCGTCGCGACCTCGCCGGAGGCGGTGACGCAGCACCTTGCCGCCTCGCGCTATCTGGCCGACGACAGCCTGGCCACGGCCATCTTCCTGGCGATACGCCTGGGCAAGCCGCTGCTGCTCGAAGGCGCGCCAGGCGTCGGCAAGACGGAAGCGGCCAAAGCGATCGCCGAGCTGCTCGGCCGCGATCTGGTGCGGTTGCAATGCTATGAAGGCATCGATGCCGCGCATGCGCTTTACGAATGGAATTACCAGCGCCAGCTGCTCGCCATCCGCCATGCCGGCGAGCATGAGATCGACATCTATGACGACCGTTTTTTGATCGCCCGCCCGCTGCTGCAGGTGCTGAAGGCGCCGGAGCAGCGCGTGCTGCTGGTCGACGAGATCGACCGTTCCGACCATGAATTCGAGGCGCTGCTGCTGGAATTCCTCTCCGATTTCCAGATCAGCATTCCCGAGCGCGGCACCGTCCGCGCCGCAGCCCAGCCGATTGTCATCCTGACCTCGAACCGCACCCGCGAGCTCGCCGAGGCGTTGCGCCGCCGCTGCGTCTACCACTGGATCGGCTATCCCGATGCCGGGCGCGAGGCCGCCATTATCATGCTGCGCGCCGGCGACGTCGCCGAGGCAACCGCGCGCGCCGTGGCGGCAGCCGTGCAGACTATCCGTGCCCGGCCGCTGGCCAAGCCGCCCGGTATCGCCGAGGCCGTGGAATGGGCCAATGCCGCGACCATCCTCGAAAAAGGCGGCAGCCCCTGGCCGGAAGCCTTCCGCCGCGCCATCGGCGTATTGATCAAGGACGAGGAGGACCTCTCCTACATCGCGCCTGAGCTTGGCCGGATTGTTGAGGAGGCACTGGGGTGAGCCGCGACCTCAACAATCCCTTCTCCCCGTTTACGGGGAGAAGGTGCCCCGAAGGGGCGGATGAGGGGCAGCGCCATCATGGGCAGAAGATGGCGCTGCCCCTCACCTGCCTGCCGGCATCGGGGGTCGAGCCGCCTGTCTCGACCCGTCCTGCGGACCCCCGTAAACGGGGGGAGGAGAGCCTACCTCCCGCCGCCCAACCCTTCCTCAGCTTCGGCCGGCTGTTGCGCCGCTACGGCTTCGCCGTCGCACCGGAGCAAATCTCCGGCTTCATGCAAGCGGTGACATTACTTGGCCCGCGCTCAATGGCCGACATTCGCGAGGCGGCCCTCGCCACGCTGGCACCCCCACCCGATCGCCGCGACGAATTCGAAGCCCATTTCCAGAGCCATTTCTATGGGAACACTTCAGCCGTGGTCGAAGGCGAAGCGGAGGAGGAAACCCGCATCAAGGATGATGGCGGCGCCGATAACGAGCGGATCGAGGCCGAGCGCAGCCAGGAAGGCGGCGAGCTATCTTCGGCACTCGAGCAGTTGAGCACGCGCGATTTCCAGCGCGACGACGACAGCCTGACCGCCTTCCGCCGCAAGCTCTCCTCCGCTTTGCCCGCCCGCCGCTCCTTCCGCACCGTTCGCACCGCTTCGCGCGGCAAGCTTGATCTGCGCCGCTCGCTCAGGGAAATCGTCAGCGCCGACGGCGACGTGCCCTCGCCGCTGCTGCGCCGCCGCCAGACCGTGCCGCGCAAGCTGCTGCTCTTGATCGACGTCTCCGGCTCGATGAAGCTGCACACGGCGGACTATCTCAAGCTGGCGCATGCCGCCGTGCAAGGTGCGGACCGCGCCGAGATCTTCACCTTCGGCACGCGGCTGACCCGCATCACCTCGGCGCTGCGCATCCGCGACCGCGACCAGGCGCTGGCGCGTGCGGTGGCGCAGGTCGACGACTGGGACGGCGGCACCCGCATGGGGCCGACGCTGCTCGCCTTTCTCTCCGTGCCGCGCTTCTCGTCCTTCGCGCGCGGTGCGGCGGTGCTCATCCTGTCCGACGCGCTGGAGCGCGGCGATCATGCCGAGCTGGAGACCGCGATGCGAAGGCTGAGCGCCCGCGCCTTCCGGCTGTCGCTGGCCACGCCTTTGGCCGGCGACCCGCGCTTCCACCCGGCAACGGCGGCGCTGCGCGCCATCCTGCCTGACCTCGACGATCTCATCGACGGCTCGTCGCTGACCAGCCTCGCCGAATTCATCCTGTCGCTCGCCCGCCCTGCCCCTGCCGCATCGACAATCTGGAAAAGGGTATCGTGATGCAGAAAGCCATCGACGCGCATTTCCACATCTGGCGCCAGAAGGACCAGCCCTGGCTGGTCGGGCCGATGGTGCCGCGCATCTTCGGCCCCTACGAGCCGATCCGCCGCGACTATCCGATCGGCGAATTCCTCGAGGACCAGGAGGGGTCAGGCGTCGAGAAAGCCGTCTATGTCCAGACCAACTGGGCGAAGCAGGATTTCGAGAAGGAAGTCGCCTTCCTGCAGAAGACCGCTGACGAGACCGGCTGGCCGCACGCTATTGTCGGCTATGCCGACATGACGGTCGATGATGTCCGGCCGCAGATTGACCGGCTGATGAAATACAGGCTGCTGCGCGGGGTGCGCATGCAATTGCACTGGCACGAGACGCCGGCCTTCCGCTTCGCCGCTTCGGCCGATCAGGTCATCGACCCCAAGGTGCGGGCTAATGTCGCGCGGCTGAAGGATTACGGCCTGTCCTTCGACCTGCAGCTCTTCCCCGCCCAGATGAAGGACGGGCTGACGCTGGTCGGCGAGAACCCTGAGACCAACTTCATCCTCACCCATGCCGGCATGCTGACCGGCATGGGTGAGGAAACCACCGAGGCCTGGAAGGCTGGCCTGCGCACGCTGTCGGCCGCACCCAATCTCTATGCCAAGCTGTCCGGTCTCGGCACCTTCGTCCACCGCAACGACCCGGCTGTCATCACCTACATCGTCGACAACGCCATCGACATCCTGGGCGCGGATCATCTGATGTTCGGCTCGAACTTCCCGATCGAGAAGCTCTGGACCAGCCACGCCGAACTGATCAAGGTGCACCGCGATGCGGTGGCGGGGCACGGCGCAGAAGCCGAGGCCGATATCTTCTGGAACACGGCGGAGCGCGTGTATCGGCCGGTATAGCACAGTTTCTTCCTTCCCCCTTGTGGGGGAAGGTGGATCGGCGCGCAGCGCCGAGACGGATGGTTCCAGCGGAGTGAGGCGTTGGCGTTCCCTGGAACACCCCTCATCCGACCTCGCTTCGCGAGGCCACCTTCTCCCGCAAGGGGAGAAGGGAAGACTGACAGTGAGACACCTTACTGCGTCGGCAGCATGCCTTCGACGTCACCGGCCGCGTCGTCGAGCGCTTCCTTCGGTGTCGCCGACTGGTCGACGATGCGCGACAGGTTGTCGACGATCGTCTGCGTCACCTTGACCCCATTGGTGCCCGGGAAGGCATACCACGGAACCATCCGCGGCATCTGGCTGAGCCCGGCCTGGAACAGCGGGTTCTTCTTGTAGAAATCGCCGAGATACTCGGGAGACTTCGCAGCCAGCTCGTTGTTGGGGACATAGCCGGTGCCCGGCACGACGACGGAAGCGCCATAGGGGCCGGCGGCGAATTTCGCGAACTTCCAGGCCGCCTCCTGCTTGGCTGCGTCCTTGGTCAGGATGACCACGGCATTGCCGCCGGTCGGCAGATGACCGTTGACCGGATCGATCAGCGGGATCTTGGCGGTGCGCAACGTGAACTTGTCGCCGACATTCTTGATCGTGTTGACCAGCGCACCGGTGGTCTGGAATTCGAACCCGACCTTGCCGGCCGCGAACGCCTGCTCGCCCGCCGGCTTGGTGAAGACCGGCATGCCGCCCTCCTTCACCATCCGCTCGAGGATCTCCACCGCCTTCTCGCCTTCCGGCCCGTTGAAGGCGACCTTGCTTTCGTCCTCGTTCAGCATCTTGCCGCCGGCGCCGAACAGCAGCGCCGAGAACATCCAGTCGTCGCCCTGCCAGCGGAAGTCGATGCCGTTGACGCCATTGCCGAGAGCCTTGATCTTGCCGCCGAGCGCGATGACCTCATCCCAGGTCTTGGGCGGATTGTCCGGATCGCCGCCGGCCGCCTTCACCAGGTCGGCATTGTAATACATGATCGGGTTGGAGGTGGCGAAGGCGAGGCCAACCTGCTTGCCGTTGACCTGCGCCAGCTTCAGGATCGTGTCGGAAAAGCCGAGCTCCGCCATATTGCCTTCCTTCTTGACCAGCGGGCCGAGATCGACGGCAACGTTACGCTCATTGAGCATGCGCAGGCGGTTGAGGCCGATGAAGGTGATGTCGGGCATCTCGTCGGTGCCGGCCTGGCGAAGAATGGTCTGGATGCCTTCTTCGTAGGTCGCCGACGGGCTGGCGAACTGGATCTTGATGTCGGGATTTTCCTCCATGAACTTCTTCGAGATCGTGTCCATCACGTTCTTGAAGAAGCCGGGCATCGGGTAGTGAACCGTCAGCGTCGTCTCGGCATAGGCCGGAAGGGCCGCCGCCAGCGACACCGCCGCGGCGGCGAAGATCCTGGAAATATGCTTCATCGTTCGTGCTCCTTGTTGGCCCGGTCAGCCTTTGAGACCGGTCATGGTGATGCCCTCGACGAAGCGCTTCTGCGCAAGCAGGAAGGCGGCGACGAGAGGAAGGGTGATGATCAGCGTGGCGGCCATCAGCGCGCCGTAGTCGTCGCCGGCCTCGGCGGCGCGGAAATACATCAGGCCGAGCGGTGGCGTGGCGTAGGCCTGTTTGCTGACGACGATCAGCGGCCAGTAGAGATCGTTCCAGTGCGCGACGACGGAAAAGATCGCGAAGGCGGTCACAGCCGGCCAGGCATTGGGCACGATGACGCGCGCGACGATGCCGAGTTCGGACATGCCGTCGAGCCGTGCCGCGTGCAGCAAGTCGTCGGGCATGGCGCGGAAGAACTGCAGGAACATGAAGATCGCGAACACCGATATGGTAAAGGGCGCGACCAGCGAGGTGTAGCTGTTGAGCAGCGACATCCGGTCGAAGGCGACGTAGAGCGGCAGCGCCGTCGCGTGGATCGGCACCAGCAGGCCGAGCATGACCAGCACCATCATCAGCCGTGCGGCGCGGAACTTCAGCTTGGCCATCGCGTAGGCACAAGGGATCGCCACCACGACCTGGAAGAAGAAGATCAGGCCGCACACGACGACGCCGTTCCACAGCAGCGTCGCCATCGGCACCTTGGCAAACGCCTTGGCGAGATTCTCGGCGAAGTAGAAACGCTGCGGGATCAGCGACAGCGACGAGGTGAAAATGTCGCTCTGCGTCTTGCCCGCCGTCGAGATCATGAAGATGTAGGGCGCAAGGATCATCAGCGCACCGAGCGAAAGCAGCGCGAAGCGGATGATGCGGCCGGCCGGGATGCTGTTCATGTGTAATGCACCCGCCGGTCGAGCACGCGGTATTGCAGAAGCATCAGCACGACCAGGATCGCCAGGAAGACGACCGTCATCGCCGAGGCGTAGCCGACACGCAGATAGACGAAGCCCTCGTGGTAGATGGTGAAAAGCAGTACTTCGGAGGCCTTGTTGGGCCCACCGTCGGTCAGCATCTTCACCGTCTCGAAGACCTTCACCGCATTGGTGATGCTGATGGTGACGACGAACAGCGTCGTCGGCCCGAGCATCGGCCAGGTGATGAGGAAAAACCGATCGAGCGCCGATTTCGCGCCGTCGACATGGGCGGCGGCATAGAGCTCGCGCGGGATCGCCGTCAGCCCCGCCAGGAACAGCACCATGTTGAAGCCGACCGACTGCCAGATGCCGATGATCGACAGGCTGTAGAGCACGGTGCTCGACGCGCCGAGCCAGTTCGGGCCGGGAATGCCGGCGAGCGAGAGTAAAGCGTTGAGCGGCCCGATCGTCGGGTGGAAGATGTATTGCCAGACCGTCGCCATGGCGACGATCAGCGAGGCGACGGGCAGAAAATAGACGGTGCGGAAAAAGCCGCGCGCCCGTCCCTCGCCTTCGATCAGCAGCGCAACCCCCAGGCCAAGCATGATCGAGACCGGCGCGACGATCGCCGTATAGACCGAGGTGTTCCACAGCGACCGGCGGAAGGTGCGGTCGTTCAGGAGATGCGCATAATTCTCGAAGCCGACGAAGCGAAATTTGCCGTAGCCGAGCTCGAAATCGGTGAAGCCGAGGAAGATGACGGCAGCCACCGGCAACAGCACGAACAGCAGCAACAGCACGATGGCCGGCGCCGCCAGCAGCCAGGCGGTCCGGTCCTCGCTGCGCGCGCGCAGTGCCGCGGCGCTCGCGACATTGCCCGCCAGCGCGACGCTAGACATAGGCCGGCTCCTGCCGCGCACCCGCCGCGATGCGCAGCCGCTTTCCCTCCGGCCCGAAGACCATCGCCTGTTCAGGGGCCAGGACGACACCCACCTTCATTCCGGCGATCAAGTCCCTCGCCTCCTGAGGCGCCAGCTTGGCGACGACGCTGTCGCCCGAGGCATCGAGGCGGCAATGGGCAATGACTTCCGAGCCGAGGAATTCGAGACGCTCGATCCGCCCGGCAAGGCCGCTGCGCCCGCTTGGGGACAGTTTGACGAATTCCGGCCGGATGCCGAGGCTGACCGGGCCGTTTGCCACCTTCTCCAGCAAAGCCGGCCGGATGCCTTCGAAGCCGACACGGCCGTTTTCGGCAAGCGCCGGGATAATGTTGATCCTCGGCTGGCCGACGAAGCGCGCGACCTCGATATGGGCGGGATCGTTGTAGATCACATCGGGCGCGGCGAGCTGCAGCAGATTGCCGCCGATCATCACCGCCACCCGGTCGGCCATCGAAAGCGCCTCGGCCTGGTCGTGCGTCACATAGAGCGTCGGCACGCCAGCGCGGCGGTGCAGTTCGACGATCTCGCCGCGGGCATGGACGCGCAGATTGGCATCGAGGTTGGACAGCGGCTCGTCCATCAGGAAGATGCTGGGGTGGCGCACCATGGCGCGCGCCAGCGCCACGCGCTGCCGCTGGCCACCCGACATCTGCCCCGGCTTGCGGTCGAGCAAATGGTCGATCTTGAGCAGACCCGCCATCTCGCGGACATCGTGCGCAATGCCGGTGCGGATCTCCTTCTGGCCGGGCAGCAGGGAGCCGACCAGCGGCAGGCGCTGCGACCGGCTCAGCCGCTTCATGGCCAGCGGAACGGCAATGTTTTGTCCCGCCGTCAGATGCGGATAGAGCGCGTAGGATTGGAACACCATGGCGATGTTGCGGTCGGCCGCGGCAACCGGCGACATGTCCCTGCCGCTGACGAAGATCTCGCCGCTGTCGGCATGGTCGAGCCCGGCCAGGATGCGCAGCAAGGTGCTCTTGCCGCATCCCGAGGGGCCGACCAGCGCGATGAATTCGCCGGCTTCGACATCGAGGCTCACGCCATTCAGAATGGCATTGCCGCCGAAGGATTTCTTCAGGCCGCGAAGCGATAGCGCGCTCATGACGCGACCCGCTTTCGAACCTTGTGCGCCTCGTGCGGATAGACCTCGGCCACCACATCATCGAGGACAAAAGCCGTCATGCCGGGGATGGCGACGATCTCGCTGGCGACCGTATCGCCGAATTGGTGCCCGAACTGATGGATGACGGCGCCAAGCAGCCGCTCGCCCGGCATGTCGCGCTCCATGTGGCCGACGACGAAGGCCGCCGACGGACCCCAGACCAGCGACGTGTTTTCATACCGGCCTTGCCATGCCCGGTGCAGGTGGCCGCTTGCGAACAGCGCGACATCGTGCGCGGCGATCAGGTCGTAGAGGCGCTGGCGCTCCGCCGGCCTGACGCTCCAGTAGCCGGTATCGCCCTCGCCGGGCGCATCGACGAACAGCGGCTTGTGGGCGAACAGCGCAACGCGCCGGCCGCCGCGGCTTTCCAGCGCGCTGCGCAGCCATTCGAACTGCGCCTCGTCCTCGGCATCGTCAAAGCCCATCAGCAGGCTGTCGAGCCCGATGAGACGCCAGCTCCCGGCGTCCTCCATCCAGTAATCGGGGCCGACCAGCCGGCGCCAGCGCTCGAGGCGTCCGGCATTGACCGGCTGCAGCGAGCCCGGCAGATGACCGACATCGTGATTGCCGGGCACCAGTAGCATCGGCGCGGAGACTTCCCGCATCAGATCCATGCAGAAGGCGATGTCGTCATCCTTGTCGGCACCGTCGACGCTGAGGTCGCCGGTGTGGATGACAAGATCGGCGCAGCTCTGCTCGATCCAGGCGGCGAGCGGCGCCCAATTGCCGTTGAAGTGCGGCTTGGTCGGACTGAAATGTGTGTCTGTGATCTGAACGATTTTCATGCCGGCTCCACCATGCGAGCCGCGCCCCCAGGCAAGCGGCATCGCATGGGGGCTTCCTTAGTGCCGTTCCATGTCACTTCCTTAACAGCGGCTGGGCAAACTGTGGACTAGCGCCGGTGGGAGCCTCAGCGGCGGCCGCCAATATGCATTATTCCAGACACGCAAGCGTGCTGGATGGGTCGCGTCCTCCGGGACGCGCAACCGATTTGTTCACAACGGTCGGCCTAAAACCTCGACCATATGCCGCTTGGAGCCGATGCTGACGGGTCCCGCCATCCGTACCGGGCCAAAACCTTGCCCCTGCCAAAAGCGAAGCGCCTGCTCATTTTCCGTGAGTACGCCGAGCTCGACGCGAGTGACCCGCTGCGATTTCAGCCACCTGAAAAAGTCGTCGCACAGGGCTCGTCCCACCCCTTGTCCGCGAAGGGCTTGATCGACCATGAGCAATGCAATCCACCAACACCCAGCTTGCGGATAATCGCGGTCGCAGGCCAGCAAGCCGACAAATTCGCCATCGATGGCTTTCAATCCAAATACGAACTTGTCGGCATCCGTGCGGTTGGGCGGAAAGCTTTCGAATTCCTCCCTCGCGCTGTTGGCATTGGGCGGCTCGCCGCGCTCCAGCTCAACATAGTCCGAGCAGGCCTGGTATAGCGGCGCCAACCGTGGAGCATCGTTTCCGACCAGCCCTTCAATCTCGTAGCCGGAGAGCGAAATTGGAAATCTGGTCGTCTTGTCCATGAAAATTCCGATTCTGGCGCAGCCCTTACTTCACCTCGAATTGCGGATCGACCGGGATCTGCATTGCCGTCACCAGATGGTTGGTCTGGCCGGCGAGCCCGATGATCGACACCAGCTCGCCATGCTGCGCCTCGGTCATGCCCTTGGCCCGCGCCGCGGCCGTATGCGAATGGACGCAGTAGGAGCACCCATTGGCGGTCGAGACGGCAATGTAGATCATCTCCTTGGTCAACGGATCGATGGCGCTGTCCGCCACCATCACCGCCTTGAGCTGCTCCCACACCCGCTTCAGCGACACCGGATCATTGGCCAGCCCGCGCCAGAAATTGTTGACGAAGTCCGATTTGCGCGTCGCCCTGATGTCATCGAACACGGCCTTCACCGCCGGGATGTTTTCGACCTCGGCATCGTTGAGGAGTTTTGTCGTGGCCATGGAGGGGTTCCCTTCGTTTTGAATCAGATTCTGAGCAGATCCGCCCAATCGATTGGCTCAATTCACTTTCCCAGCGCCGGCGTCGAGATTCAGGTCAGGCCGAGTCGAAAATGGTGGCTTTCGAGAACCGGAGCGGAGCGTACTGAAGTACGTGAGCACCGGAAGCGCAGGAAGCCGCCATTTGCAGGCCGGCCTCACCTGAATCTAATGCACGGCCGCGTACATGATCTTCTCCTCCGTGGCCTCAGCCGGCGAAAACTCCTCGACGATACGCCCCTGTCGGCAGACCAGTATCCGGTCCGACAGGTTCATGATCTCCGGCAAATAGGACGAGATCACCACGACGGCCAGACCCTCATCCGCCAGCCGGTTGATGATCTGGTGGATCTCGGCGATGGCGCCGACGTCGACGCCGCGCGTCGGTTCGTCGAAGATGACGATGCGCGGCTGCTGCACCAGCCCCTTGCCGATCACCACCTTCTGCTGGTTGCCGCCGGACAGTTCGACGACGCGGGCATTGTCGTTGATCGCCTTGATGTTGAGCGTCTTCGTCCATTCGGCGGAAAGCTGCCGCATCTCCTGCTGGTTGATCACCCAGGCCTTTTCGCGGCCCGCAGCGAGCAGCCCGCCGAACAGGTTTTCGGCAATGCCCATCGTCTCGAAAATGCCTTCGCTCTTGCGGTCCTCGGTGACGTAGACGATGCCGTCGGCCACAGCCTCGCTCGGCACGAGATAGCGCACGGGCCTGTCGTCGAGCTCGATCGCGCCGCCGCGCAGAAAATCGCGCTTGTAGATGCCCGAGACGATCTTGAAGGTCTCGGTTCGCCCGGAGCCGATCAGCCCGAACACGCCGGTGATCTGGCCCTCGAAGATCGAGAAGGAATTGTTGCGCACGACATTGCTCATCGAAATGTCCTGCACCGACAGCACTTTCTTGCCGGCCTTGCGCAGCTTGGCCTCGTCGCGCTGGCGGTAGATCTGGCCTGACAGTGTGCGCCCGACCATGGCGGCGACGATCTTGTCGCGGTCGAAGGCCGACGTGTCGTCGGTGATGACCAGTTCGCCGTCGCGCAGGATGGTGATGCGGTCGGCAATCATCAGCGCCTCTTCCAGCGCGTGGCTGATGAAGACGATGGAGACGCCGCTCGCCTTCAGCCGGCGGATCAGCGCGAAGAAGTGGCGCTTTTCTTCCGGCGTCAGCGTCGCCGTCGGCTCGTCGAAGATGATGATCTCGGCATTGTGGTGCACGGCGCGCGCGATCTCAACCATCTGCCGCTTGGCGGCGCCCAGCGTCGCCACCATGGCGTTCGGATCGACCGGGAAATTCAGCGACTGCAGGAATTGCTGTGCTGAAATATACGTGCCGCGCAGCCGGTTGAGGAATTTTTCAGTGCCGAGATAGAGGTTCTGCGCCACCGTCATCGACGGCACCAGGCTGGTTTCCTGGAACACCATGGCAATGCCGGCCTCGAGGGCGGCATGCGGCGAGGCGTAGGCGATCTCACGGCCCTTGTGAAACATCTTGCCCGACGTGGCGTCGACCACGCCGGCTATGATCTTGGTCAGCGTCGACTTGCCGGCGCCGTTCTCGCCGAGCAGGGCGTGGATCTCGCCCTTGCGCAAGTCGAAGCTGACATTCTTGACGGCGGGCACGCCACGATAGTTTTTGGTGACGTTTTCGAGGCGGACGATCGGTTCCATCAAAAACCTCCCGAAACGAGGTCGACGGCCAGCACGCAATCGCCGCCCTTGCAGGCGATAAACAGCCGTCCGTCCTTTTCCGCCACGCTGCAGATGCCATGGCGTGTGCCGTTGGCGCGGCTGTGCAGGCTGAACTGCGGCTGCATCTTCGCGTCGAGCCGGACCACCAGCCCGTAGGAACGGCTCGGCGACCACGGCTTGTGGATGCCCATGGTGCGGATGCCGCCGCATTGCAGCGGCTCGAGGAAGCTGCGGTTGGAGGCCAGCGCCGGCGCGATCCAGTAGGCCGGCGGCACCTGGCCGATCATGTCCTGACGATAATGCGTTTCCTGCAGAACGAATTCGATCAGCCGGTTGCGCGGCGCAAACAGCGCCAGCCAGGCGCCGCCATCGCCGGCCGGCGCAAGCCGCGCGGGATAGCCGGGCAGATGCGTCAGCACCGTCGAACGGTTGCCGGTGGCGCCATCGAAGCGGATGAGCTGATGGCGCCAGCTCTCGCTGACCAGCACGTCCCCGCCGATTGGATGGAGCCCATAGGGGAAAGCGAGATCGCCGGCCACCTTGCGGAACGCGCCGCCCGTGGCGTCCCGCTTCCAAAGCGAACCGGACGCCCCCTTCTTCATCAGATCGGCCGCCCATTGCGACGGCGCATGCGCGGCCGAACCATTGGCCAGCCACAACGTGCCGTCCTCGGCATAAGCGAGCGCGGTTATGCAGCTGAGATCCGCCGGCAGCAAAACGTCCATGCCTGATATCAGCAGCTTGCCGCTTTCGAGCGCTACCGTCAGGTCGCCCGATGGCGACAGCGCCAGCGCCGTGATGGGCGACGGAAAGGTGTCGATCACCTTGGGCTCGGCTCCGGCTGCGGAGGACGTCATCCTCGACTGCGACGACCATCTCTATTGCGGCACCCGCCATGGCGAGATCGTCCGCTTCTTCGCGCCCGACTATGTGAAGTCGGAAGTGTTTGCCCATATTGGCGGCTTCCCGCTGGGCCTGGCCTTTGACAAGACAGGCAATCTGATCAGCTGCGTCGGCGCCATGGGGCTCTATTCCGTCTCGCCGCAGCGGGAGGTAAAACGCCTGACGGCCGAGACCGCGCGCTCCTGGACCTCGATCGTCGATGATGCCCGGCTGCGCGATCCCAACGATTGCGACATCGCGCCGGACGGCCGCATCTATTTCACCGACTCGACCAAGCGCTACGACGCGCATGACTGGGCGCTGGATTCGATCGAAAACCGCGCCACCGGCCGGCTGCTGGTCTATGACCCCAGGGACGGCTCGACCAAGACGCTCCTCGACGGCTACCGCTACACCAACGGCGTGTGCATGGCGCATACCGAGCGCCAGAATGCCCAGCACCGACACGGATCTGACGATAGCGACGAGGTTGTTGGGGTCGATGAAGCCTGGCAGGCCGATGGCAGCGGCAACGAACAGCACCACCGCGATGGCAAAGACAATGCCTTCCTGATTCAGGCTCCTGAGATTTAGCCAGCCGATCGCATTCATGTCTGCATTTGCCCCGATGGCAGCGCTGCCATCCCGAAAGCAAAAGCTAATCGGCTCTGCGCCGGTTCGTCAAATGAATCCGAGTTCAGAACGTGGCCATATGCCGATATTCGCCGAGTGGACGCATCGATTGCCAAAACTGGTGCAATGCCCGGAAAATCCTGCATTTTTGGCAATCGATTGCGCCATCGCAGCCATTCGCGAAAGTGCGGCATCAAGGCGAAAGGATGAGGCGGAATTTATCTCCGCTTCAGGCGAGAAAATCCGATTCTCAATTCCTCGGCGCGTGGCCGGAAACCTCGGCGCCAGCGCCGGGCGGCAGGACGACAAAACGCAGCGCCGCGACCAGCCCGATGGCGCCGATCACGAAAAAGGCTATTCGAAAATCGACGAGGTCGAGCGCCGGCTGCGCCCTGGCAATCTGCGACAAATTGAGAATCGCCGCCGCCACGGCGACGCCGAACAGCATCGCCACCTGCTGCAGCATCGAGGACAACGTCGCCGCCGAGCTGCGCTGCGCGGCTTCGATATCGGCGAAGGCCAGCGTGTTGAGCGCGGTGAACTGCATCGAGCGCGACAGGCCGGCGATCAGCATCAGCGCCACCACCAGTGCCTGCGGCGTCTGCGGCGAGATCACCCCGCAAGCCATGATCGAGGCCGAGGCGATGATGCCGTTGACCACCATCACAGAACGGAAACCGAAACGCCGCAGCGTTGGCGTCGTCACCGTCTTCATGCCGAGATTGCCAAGGAAATAGGCCAGGATCATCAAGCCGGCATCGACGGGCGAGAGGCCGAAGCCGAGCTGGAACAAAAGCGGCAGCAGGAAGGGCGTGGCGTGAACGATCGGAATATCCCAGCGCTTCGCCACCTTTTCGGCGCTGGCCTTCGTCCGCGAGGCGATCGCAACCACCGGGAAGCCGGCTTGCGCATAGGCGGCCAGATGGCATTCGGCCATGATCATGCCCGCACCGACGCAGCCGATCCGGTATTCCCTGGTGCGAACCTTCACATCCGGTTCGAAATCCGTGCCTGCCATCCATTCCTCCCTAGAGGACAGCATATAGCGCCAGGGCTTGCCGGTCAGCCAAGGCCGGCACCATCATTTCCCATCAGCGACACCAATCACCGGGGGCAGCGTTTATTGGGCTTTACGGATGACCGCCCCGCCCTGCTCACCGACACGCACCGCGATCCGGTCGCCCGAAACGATCCCCGCAATGTCGCAGACCACCAGCGGCATATGGACGTCGTAGAGAAACTCGGCGACGATCGCTCCCACCGCCAGGATCGGGTCAGGCCGCTCCAGAAGAATGCCGGCCGGCGCGGTGCCCCGGCGGATCGCTTCGGCCAGGACAGAGGACGAGGAGGATGAGCCTCGCCCGCTTGGCATGACCAGGATCCTGCCGGCAACGTTCTTGCCCAGCCCAGGATGCGAATGGTCGATGATGTCCCCCGTCTCGGCATCGATGCCGCCCCAGAAACTGAGCGGCTGCGAGAACACCAAAGCCGGGCCATCGGCCTCACCGGCGAGTTGAAAAGTGCCCAGCCGATCGACGGCGTCCTTTGCAACGGGTTGCGTCATGAGGCACCTCGCACGACATGTCCGGCAGCGGCGGAGCGGATGCAATCCGCCATCTCGGCGAAAGCGACGGTCACGCCGATATTGCCCGGTGCGTAATGCGCCCATTTGCCGGAATTGGTCATCACCACGCCGTCGAGCCGCTCGAGGATGGAGGTGACATAGGTGCAGGTGTCGGCGACCGGGATCAGGCCGAACGCCTCCATGCCGGTCAGCGCGCCCTCCTCCTGCAGCCGCGTCAGCGTCGCGCGACCGGTGTTGACATAGATCGGGATGCCCCTGCCCGGCGCTGCCTCGCGCAGCATCGGCAACAGGCGCGTCCATTCCTCGTGCGAGAAATGCGGCGTGCCCAGCGATACGGCGGCGAGCGGCGCCCCATCGGCCACGCCGGACAATCTGGACAGCGCATGATCGATGTCTGCTGGGGTGATGCGGATCGTCTCATCCGGCGCGTGGCCATGAAACGCTTCGTCTGGTGTGTTGGCCTCCGGTGTGATGCCGACCGCATGGAACAGTGCCACGGCACCGGTCGTCGCGGCCGCCGCGCCAAGCGCCTTCAGCTGATCCTCGTCGCGCGGCTGCGGCAGGCCTGATATGACCGGAATGCGGTCGCCACTGGCTTGTCCGATGATCAGCCCGACGCCGACGAACAGGCTGTCGCTTGGTTCGGCCTCGGCGATGTCCAGTTCGAACAGGATGCGGCCACGCCGGTTTTCGCTCAGATGCAGGCCCCAGGCCGGCGCGCGCCCGGTCATGGCGCAGCACAAATCGATGAAGTCGCCATAGCGGTTGGTGCGCGCGCCGATCACCGAATTGGCAAAGACGATGGCGTTGGATTCGCCCCAGGCGACCTGCTGGCCGAATTCAGGCCGGAACCGCGTCTGGTAAGGCGCGCAAGTAAAGGTCGCCTGGCAGCCAAGCTCCAGATGCGCCTTCATCAGCCGCCGCGCCGGCACCTCTTCCGCCGCCGGCATCTTCACCATGCCGGGATGGATGAGGTCGAACGAGCCGACATTGAGCGTCGTCGGCACCTGCACCCGCCCGCCGCCCTCGACCAGCCGTTCGACGAAATCGAGCCCGGCCTTGCCGTGATAGAGGCAGCCATCGATATGGGCGCCGCTGATGTCGAGCAGGCCGCGCGCGCCGATCGCGTTGGAGAAGGCGACCAGGATTTTCATGGCGGCGGCGGCCGACGGGCCTTGCTCGCCGTCGAGCATGGATTGGTCCTGTGCGGTCAGTTCTAGCGTCATCGGAATGCTCCGGGCTTATGCCTGACAGGATGGTGGGAAGCACCCCCCTCTGCCCTGCCGGGCATCTCCCCCGCAAGGGGGGAGATTGGCCGTCATCTCTGCTTTCGCAAATTTTCAGCTTTGCCGGAAGAGCAGCAGCGCCAAAGCTGCCGATCTCCCCCCTTGCGGGGGAGATGGCCGGCAGGGCAGAGGGGGGTGACGGGCGCCAGCCTCCCCCATTTAGGCCTAATTGGACGCAATCAACACCGTGCTCTCCGGCGACCAGCGCAGCACCACGTCCTGCCCCTCCGCCAGCCGGTCGGCGCCGGTGTTCTGCACGATGACCTTCAGCGTCTGGCCGTCACGCTCGACGAAATAGGTGCTGTTGTTGCCGGCGAAGATGCGTTTGGAAACCTGCCCCTTCAGCATGTTGGCATCGCCATCCAAAGCCCCTGCATCGGTGCCGATCCGAATGCGCTCGGGCCGCACGGCGCAGCTGGCCTTGGCGCCGGTGGCAAGAGTTGCCCCTACTCCCGCCGTAATCGCCGTGCCGTCCGGCAGGCGGATGCCGTTGCCGGTCGTATCGCCGCGAAAGATATTGGCGTCGCCGAGGAAGGTGGCGGCGAATTCGCTTTTCGGCCGGTCATAGATCTCCTCCGGCGGCCCTTCCTGCACCAGCCTGCCGTCACGCAGGATGCCGACGCGGTCGCTCATCGTCAGCGCTTCTTCCTGATCATGGGTGACGAAAATGGTGGTGATGCCGATCTCGCGCTGGATGCGCTTCAACTCGATCTGCATGTCGACGCGCAGCGCCTTGTCGAGCGCGCCGAGCGGCTCGTCGAGCAGGAGCACGCGCGGCTTGGTGACGATGGCGCGCGCCAGCGCCACGCGCTGCCGCTGGCCGCCGGAGAGCTGGTGCGGACGCCGACCACCGAGCTTGCCGAGCTGGACGAGATCGAGCGCGCGCTGCACTTCCGTGGCAATCACCGCCTTGGCCTCGCCGCGCACCGAAAGGCCGAAGGCGACATTGTCGGCGACGCTCATATTGGGAAACAGCGCATAGTTCTGGAACACCATGCCGATGCGCCTTTTCTCGACCGGCACACGCTCGACGCTTTCGCCGCCGATGGAAATGCGGCCGGTATCGGGAAAATCGAAGCCGGCGATCTGGCGCAGCAGCGTGGTCTTGCCGCTGCCCGACGGTCCGAGCAGCGCATAGAAGCCGCCATCGGCGAAATCGATGGAGACATCGTCCAGCGCCTTGTGTGCGCCAAAGCTGCGCGAGACACTCGATACCTGCACGCCGGCCATTATTTCTCTCCGCCGAATTTGAAGAAGCGTGCCGTCAGCAGCATCAGCGCCATCGACACGACAATGATGATGGTCGAGACCGCATTGATCTCGGGCGTGAAACCCTTGCGGATCGCGGCGTAGATCTCGACCGGCAGCGTCGTCTGGCCGGGCGTCGACAGGAAGTAGGAGACGACGAACTGGTCGAACGACACGGCGAAGGCAAACAGCCCGCCGGCAATGACGCCCGGCATGATCCACGGCAGCGTCACGCGCATTGTGACCTGCCACTGGTTGGCGCCGAGCGAGCGCGCCGCCTCTTCCAGCTCCGGCGCGAAGGTCTGCAGCCGCGCCGAGACGACGACGATGACATAGGGCAGCGCCAAGGCGACATGGCCGAGCAGGATGGCAAACAGGCCGCGCCCGATGCCGACGCCGAAGAAGAAGATCAGCATCGCCGTGCCGGTGATCAGCCACGGAATGGCGATCGGCGGAAACAGCAGCGCCTGCAGCACCTTCTTGCCGCGAAATTCGTAGCGGTAGAGCGCCAGCGACGCCGCCGAGCCGAGCACCACGCTGATCAGCGTGGTGATGATTGCGATCTCGAGGCTGTTCCAGGTGGCCGCGATCAGCTGGTCGTTCTGCCACAGCGAGGCGTACCATTCGGTCGTCCACTCGAACGGCAATTGGTAGAAGGGTGAGACGTTGAACGACATCAGCGCCATGATGATGATGGGCAGATACAGGAAGGCGAGCAGCAGGAAGATGTAGAGGCGGCCAAGTCCTTCGAGGATTCGGGTGGTCGCCATCACGCAGCCCTCCGCAGCACCGGCGAGGCGATCGCCAGAATGACCAGCACGACGGCGAGCAGGATGAAGGACAATGCCGCTCCCAGCGGCCAGTTGAACACGGCGACGAACTGGTCCTCGATCACCGTGCCGTAGAAGGTGCCGGTGCGGCCGCCGAGGATGCGCGGCTCCATGAACGAGCCGACAACCGGCACGAAGATCAGCGCCGCCCCCGCCACAAGACCCGGCATCGACAGCGGGATGATCACCCGCTTCAGCACCTGCAGCCGCGAAGCGCCGAGCGAGCGCCCGGCCTCGATCAGCGAGTCGTCGATCGCCTGCAAGGTGAGATAACAGGTCAGCACCATGTAGGGCACGTAGGAGTGCACCAGCCCGATGATGACGGCCGGATAGGAATACATCAGATCGATGTTGATCTTGAACGGCAGCACGGCGTTCAGCGCCGTATCGAGTATGCCGCCTTCGCGCAGAACCATCGCCCAGGAGAAGATGCGCACCAGCCCGTTCGACCAGAACGGCAGGATGACCAGCAGGAAGATCGCTTCGCGGCTGCGGCCCTTCAGCACCTTGGCCAGCACGTAAGCGGCGGGATAGCCGATCACGATGCACCACAGGGTCACTTCGAGGCCGAGGCGCAGCGAGGCGAGCAGCAGCGTGAGATAAAGGCTCTGCGAGAAGAAGGCGGCATAATTGCCAAGCGTGAAGGCCCAGGGCTTTCCCGACAGCGGCAGGTCGGTCATGAAAGAGAAGAAAACCATGGCCGACAGCGGCAGGAAGATCGCCACCGTCAGCCAGAGATAGGCCGGCGCCAGCAACGGCAGAGCCGATCTCAACCCGCTGCGCGACGCGACCGCTCCCTGTACTGCCATAAGACCCTCCTCCCCAGGATTGGAAGAACCAGCCGGCGCGAACCGCCGGCTGGCCCGGACGTGGGTTTTATTTCACGTCGACCTTGAGCTGCTGCCAGAGCGCCAGATAGGCCTCGCGCTGGGCATCGGTGATCGGCGCCTGGAACTGGATGCGCTTGGCTACCTCTGGATCGCCCATCACCTTGCGGTTGAAGGCATCCTGCGGCAGCGCCTCCACCGCCTTGGTGTTTGCCGAGACAGGCGCGCCGACCTTGGTGACCCATTCGACGTAGAATTTCGGGTCGATCATCCAGTTGATGAAGGCCTGCGCGCCTTCGACATTCTTGGAGCCGACCGGAATGGAGAAGGCATCCAGCCAGGCGACGGCGCCTTCCTGCGGAATGACCAGCGAAACCGGCAGCTTGAAATGCGTCTTGGCACGGTCGGCCGAGCCGCTCCAATAGGTGCCGATGTCGATCTGGTTGGAGGCGACCATCTGGTTCCAGTCGTTCTCCGAGCTCCAGAAGGTCTTGATCTGCGGCATCAGCGAGGTGAGCTTCGTCCTGACCGCATCCATATCCTTGATGTCGTTGATGTTCTGGCGGGTGGCGATAGCGCCGAACTGCACCGCCTCGACGGCGTCGTCGCGAATGACGACGCGACCCTTGTGCTTGGGATCCCACATTTCGGCGATCGACGTCGGCGGCTTGTCGAAGGATTTTTCATTGATGGCGAGCGCCGTCAGGCCCCACACCCATGGCACGCCATAGACCTTGCCGTCATGGTCGAGCATCGGCGAACCGGCTTTGTCCTTGCTGATGTCGGCATAGTTCGGCAGCTTCGAGGTATCGATCGGCTGGATGAGTTTTTCCGCCATCGCCTGGTCGTTGAAGGCGGCGTTGATCATGACCACGTCGTAAAGCCCCGGATTGGTCCGGATCTTGGTCAGCATTTCCTGTTCGGAATTGAAGAAGTCGTTGACGACCTTGTTGCCGGTCGCCTTCTCGAAGGCGGCGACCGCCCAGGGTTCGTCGGCGCCGTAGCCTTTCCAGTTGAGCACATGCACTTCGGCGGCACTGGCGGCCAGCGTGAGTGCGGTGGTGAAGACGGCGGTCGCCGTCAAGAGAGCAGTCAGTCTTGGCATGCGCATGTTGGTTCCTCTCTTTGTTTGCCCGCTTGGCGGGGCTTGTCAGGCTGTCTGATGGGCCTTCTGGTTCTGGCCCGGCGCGCCGGTCGCGGCGGCCTGGCTCAGGAAAGTCTGGATTTCCGTGTCGGTCGGCGCCGATGACCCGCCATGGCGGGTGACCGAAATGGCGGCTGCCGCATTGGCGTAGCGCGCCGCCTCGAAGGGCGGCACACCACGCGCCAGCGCACTGACGAAAGCGCCGATATGGCTGTCGCCGGCGCCGTTGGTGTCGACCGCCGTGACCTTGAAGCCGGCAATGGTCTGCGCCGTGCCGTCGGCCAGCCTGACATGGCAGCCCTTGGCGGCCGAACGGATGACGACACCGGCGGCCCGGGGGCAATGGTCGGCAAGCAGCCGCGCCGCCAGGCTCTCGACATCACCTGGGCCGGCAATCTCGGCCGCCTCCGTCGCGTTGCAGCTCAGCCATGTGGTGCGGGAAAGCACGCGCGACAGGATGGGACGCGGAATGTCTGAAATGACCGGCGTCGGGTCGAAGACGAACGGCGTTTGCGCAGGCAGCGCCTCGATCCAACCGGTGAGCGCGTCGCGGCTGCCGGGATAACTCAGCGTATAGCCCGAGGTGAACGCCCAATCACCGGGCGCCACCGATACCGGCGCCATCATGTCGAGGGTGAGAATGCTCTCCGCACCAGGCCAGGAGACGAAGGTGCGCTCGGCATCGCTCGAGATCATGGCAACGCAATTGCCGCTGTCCATATCCGGCGATGGCGGCGTCAGCGTCTCGATGCCTTCGGCGGCGAAGGCGGAGCGCAGGAAATCGCCGTTCGGCCCGCTGCCGAGTTGCCCACCGAACACCACCGTCATGCCGGTGCGGCTGGCCGCGACCATCATGTTGAAGCCGCCGCCGGCGACCCGGGCGAAGCTCGATGCCGTCTTCTCCGTGCCCGGCGCCGGCAAGGCGTCGATGCGGTAGACATAGTCGACCACCGCGCTGCCGATATGGACGAGGCGCCCGCTCATGCCGCCGCATCCTTGCCGGTCTTCGCCACCCTTGCCGCCACGAGATCGGCGGCAAGCGCGCGCACCTCTGACATGTCGATGCCGACAAGCCGGGCAATATGCTGCTGCGGCAACCGCGAAAGGCCGGTGCAGGCGCCGGCCATGCCGGCCGCGATGGCGCCAATCGTGTCGGTGTCGCCGCCAAGATTGGCGCTGATCACAGCCGCTTGCCAGGGATCGCCGCCGGCGACCTCCAGCACGGCGAAGGCGGCCGGAACAGATTCCTGGCTGGCGACGCTGGTGCCGACCAGGTCGGTGATCAGCCGGATTGCATCCCCCGTCACCTTGCCACGCACCAGATCCTGCGCCCAGACGATACGCGCGGCGATGTCGCCGCCGGTCACCCAATGGCCAAGCGTCACCCCTCGCCGCGCCGCCGCGACGGCACTATCGGAGGCGGCGCGCCAGTCACCGCCGGAAACGCCGCGGCTGACGGCGGCCGCGACCGCTGCGGCAGAGGCAACGGCGATCGAGGTGTTGTGCGTGGCGCGGCAGGTCTCGGCCACCTTAGCGACGAATGCGTCGAGCGGCTCCAGCGGCATCATGATGCCGACCGGCGCGATGCGCATGGCCGCCCCATTGGTGTCGCCACTGCGCCCCGCTTCCTCGGCCGGCACGCCATTGTTGATGGCATCGATGGCGCGCTTGGTCGACGGACCCAAAAGATCGTAGCTGCCACGCGCCTTGACCTCGCGCTCCCAGTCGAGCAGCGCGTTGACCCAGCGTGTATGATCGAAACGGTCGCCTGACTCGACGAGAATGCGACCGAGCAGCAGCGCCTGTTCCGTATCGTCGGTGATGGTGCCGGCCAACAATCCCTTCGACACCGGATGATCGGCGAAGGGCGCGACGAAATCGTCGACATGGCCGTAGAGTTCGGCAATACGCGCCGGCGACAAGAGCTGCGTCGGCATGCCGAGCGCGTCTCCCAGCGCCCCGCCGACAAGCGCGCCCATGGCACGATCGAGAATAATGTTATCCGCCATCGCTCAGAACCTCATATGCAGCGCGAAATGCGCCGGGTTGAGCAGGCTGGTGACATATTCGATCGGCCGGTCATCGGCCGCGCGTGTCAGCCGGCGGCCGCGCAGGAAGGGCGTGCCTTGCGGGCAACCGAGGATCGCCGCATCCTCAGCATTGAGCATCTCGATGCCGACCCATTCCTCGCCATGGTCGGGGATGAGGCCGGCATCGCGCAGCGTCTGGTGCAGCGAGCCTTCGCGCAGGCCGCGCAGCGGCACATCCTCAAGCTCCGGCGACAGCGGCAGGCGGCTGCGCTCGATGGAGATCGCGTGGCCGTCGCTGGCATTGGTGCGCACCCGGTCGACGGCGATGAAGAAGGGGCTTTCGATTTCCAGCAAGGCGGCGAGATCGGCGTCCTCGATGACCTCCAGCCGCAACGTCCTCGTCTCGGCATTGGCGCCGGCATTGGCGAGCGCCCGCGACCAGCCGATGGCGTCGTCGACCGGCTTGCCATCAAAGGTGACGAAGGAACCGATGCCGACCTTGGTGGTGATCAGCCCGCGGCTGGACAGTTCCTCGAGACCCTTGCGGACCGTGTTGCGGCTGACGGAGAAGCGCTGGACGAGTTCGTTTTCGCTTTGCAGGCGGTCGCCGAAGCCGAGCACGCCGGAGCGGATTTCATGCTCCAGAACGGTCGCGATCTGCTCGGGCTTGCCCGTGCCGGGAGACAGTTGAACCGCGCGCCGCTTCATATGCATACCTGTTCAGTGAACCTGTATAGTCCTGTTCAATACATGGCTGTAAACCTCCTGTCAATGCGATGCCGAGACAGGTCAAACGGACCGCCCTTGTTCCCGGTAGTGTGGTAGGTTCCAGGTCGAAGGAGCAACATGTCCCAATCAACAGAGCATAAGAATCCCAAACTGATCGTCGTGGTCGCGTTCGACCGCGGCGAGGACGGTGAATTGTTTCCCGCCTTCGGCCCCGCCGACCAGCAGAGCGAAGACCGCGCCATACGCACCGCCCGAGGTCTGGCGGCAAAACATGTCGGCGTCATCGCCTGGAGCCGCGATGCCGACCCGACACTTGGCGACTACGGCCCGCCGACCACGCTGTTTGTTAGCGGCGACGTGCCCGACATGGAGTAGCGGCGACGCCCCGCTGTAGACTCGGTAAAAATAAAATCTGGTTTTAATATTTACCGATATAGAGGAACCGTTTTCTCTCGACACCGTTTATCTGCAGGTCGTTTATTCCAATGACCTCGATAGAGAGGAATTTCCAGATGAACTTCAAGATGCTGACCATGGGCGCGATGGCGCTTGCAATGATGACCGGCTCGGCGCTCGCCGCCACCCACACCTCCGCGCTGGACGATCCGGCAAAGATGGCGCCCTTCTACACAGACTCCGGCATGAAAACCATGAAGTCCGAGAAGGAGTTCAAGGCAGCCTGGATGGCTATGAAGGACGAAGACCGCACCTCGATGACGAAGGATTGCGGCGACAGTGTCATCGGCAAGTCGCACGACAATTTCTGCAAGATGACCAAGCAGCTCGGCGGCGCGAACTGACGCACCGCGATTGGGCGCAGGCCCGATTGACCATTTGGATAAGGCGGGCCCAGTGCCCGTCTTTTCCTTTCGGCGATACGCCCGCGACGCAGCCGCTGGCGGATTCAATTCGCGACAACGGTCCTGCAAAGGTATAGCTTCAATCCTTGGAGCGGCAGGACGCCGCTCGCTTGGCTTTTGCCCATGTTTCAACCCATTGCGAATATCGAGGATGCGCAAACGCTGGCGCAGGCGATTGTCAACACGATCACCGAGCCATTCCTGGTGCTTGACGAGCGGTTTCGTGTGCTGGCCGCCAGCCGCTCTTTCTACAAGACATTCGAGGTCGACCCCGCACAGACGCAAGGTACGCTGCTCTACGCCCTTGGCGACGGTCAGTGGGACATTCCCGCGCTTCGCCTGCTTCTGGAGACGATCATTCCCGAGAAGACCGCCATGGACGGTTTCGAGGTCGAGCATGATTTCCCGCGGATCGGCCGCCGCACCATGCTGCTTAACGCCCGCAAGGTGCTTTACGACCACAGTCCGGCCGTCACTATCCTTCTTGCCTTCAATGACATCACCGCCCGCCGTGTCATCGAGCGCGAAAAGGAAGAGCTGCTGCGCCGCACCGAGGATCTGCTCCGGCAGAAGGACGTGCTGCTGCGCGAAATGGAGCACCGGGTTGCCAACAGCCTGCAGATCATCGCCAGCATCCTGTTGCTGAAGGCGCGCTCTGTCACGTCGGAGGAGACACGCCAACACCTCAAGGACGCCCATCAGCGCGTGCTGTCCGTGGCCGAGGTGCAGCGCCATCTCCACACCTCGGTCGGCGTCGACGAGATCGATGTCGGCTCCTACCTTTCGAAGCTGTGCGGAAGCCTCGCCACTTCGATGGTTGGCGAGGCCCAGCCGATCGAAGTCACCGTAACGACCGAAGGCGGCAGGATGGACTCGCAAAAGGCAGTCAGCCTCGGACTGATCGTCACCGAACTGGTGCTTAACGCCATCAAATATGCCTTCCCCAAGGAAAAGGACGGCGCTCGGATCCAGGTGAGCTACGAGACCGCCGGCAGTGACTGGAAACTGACGGTTTCGGACAATGGCGTCGGCAAGATCGCCAACGACGTGCCGGCCACCGGCCTTGGAACAGCCATCGTGGAGGCGCTGGTGAAACAGCTCGAGGCCAAGGTGGAAGTCATCGGCGACAACGACGGCACCAGCGTCTCGGTCACCCGGGCAACGTTCACCTCACGGGTGCCGCGCGCGGCGTAAGAACCGTTACCACGAGGCCTGCCTTCCCGACAGCACCTCGATCCTGATCTGATAAAAGAGATGGCTGCCCGAGGGCGCCAGGGCATCGCCGGGCTTCAGTGCTCCCGGCTCCCACCAATTCGCATGCGTGGCAAGAAGCGACCAGGCAAGCTGGCGGTCGCCATCGACGGGAGCGGTCATCCTTTCGGCGCTCGTCAAGCCGGCATCCGGATCAGGCGCTTTGGGCAATTCCTCGAACACGCCTTCCACCACGACGCTCCTCCAGCCATCGACACCCCCGACATCGTCGACCTGAAGGCAGACATGGGGGTTGGCCCGCATCCAGTCGACTTTCCGGCCGGGAAGCGAGAAACTAAAAATGGAATTCTCGCCGAAGGCGAAATGGACCGGCACCACATAGGGTTTATGGTCACGCACGCAGGCTAGGCGACCAAGGCGTTGCGCCTTCAAAAGGGCGACGCAATCCTGTCGCGTCATCTCCTTGATGTTCATCCAATCCTTCTTCCTGTTCAGGCCGCGCGATCGATGTGGCGTATCACCTTGATAGCCTCTGCTTTCGCGATGCCGATCAGCGCGTCTATGCTGTGGAGGTCTCGATATGGCCGCGAGCCGCCACAGGACGTGAAGATCATCGCGAGTTTCGCAGAGTGTCGTTCTGAGCGTTGCGGGCCTAACGCAAACTCAACTGTCTCGACGCCAGCCGGTTCCCACGGGTTCAACGCAAAAGCCCGCTCCGGGATACCGGGGCGGGCCTTGGAGGAGGATGAAGGGGTGGGACCCTCTCCTCTTGTTTCCACGGGGGGTGTGGACCGAAATCACCATACGCGAGTCCCGCGGAATTTCGGATCACAAGCCGGCTTGCTTGCATCACAATCCGGTGCGCCTCGGCCTCGGCGCGGTCACGAGATTGCGATCATCCTGCTTGCAGGCAGCTAGATGCGCCCCAGCACGACAAGGATGATGATGATAAGCAAGACAAGCCCGAGCCCGCCGCCGCCGTAGTAGCCCGTTCCATAGAACGGCCCGCCGCCAAGCCCGCTGAAGCCGCCAAGCAGCGCAATGACAAGAATGATGATGAGTATCGTGCCTAAGCTCATTTTTCCCGCTCCCTTGGGCGCTGATGCGCCGGTTTGAGCACCGCCTGATACGGTGTTTCGAAGACGAGAACGCTCGAGCCGCCTTACCGTTCCGCCCCCAATGTCCACCGGCGAACGAAAGGACCCGATTGTCCCGATAGATACAGGGTCGGAATTGAAAGGCCCGATACGCAGGAAGCCCGCCTGAATGGCGGGCTTCCGACCGGCCGGAGGCCAGGGCGCCAAGCCTCACGGCTCCATCCCTGGCAGCATTGGCTTCAGCGACGGGCGATCAACAGGCAAAGCTGACGCAGGTCGCGATCATAGGTGCCTTCGCTGCCGAGCACGTCGACACAGCGCTTCTTCATGCGCGCAACCTGGCTGCTGGACATCTGCGCCACGACACCCGGCAGGCTCGGATGGCTGGGATTGCTGGGATTGCTGGGGTTCGAGGGATTGCTGGGATTGGTTCCGCCACCAATACCCAAGCCGACGCCGACGCCGCTGGTGCCACCGACATTGGCGCCGAGGCCGGCGGTGACGCCGCCAGCGCCACCGACATTAGTGCCCAGCCCGGCGGTGACGCCGCCCGTGCCGCCAACATTGGCACCCGCTCCGGCATTGATGCCGTTGCTGCCCCCGACGGAAGCACCGAGCCCGGCACTGGCGCCGTTAGAGCCGCCGACATTGGCACCGGCTCCGGCATTGATGCCACCGCCGCCACCGACAGAAGCGCCGACGCCGGCGTTGACGCCACCGCTACCACCGACCGAGGCGCCGACGCCGGCATTGATACCGCCACTGCCGCCCACCGAGGCGCCGACGCCGAGCCCAGCCGCGCTTGCGGGCATGGAAAGGACGAGGACCATTGCACTACCCGCCAACACACTGGCGACTGTCTTGATGGTGAAAGCCATAACACTCTCCTGTTGTCGTTGCCCTATGACAGCCGGCGCACAGCCGACTGCACATTCAGCTACGCCGCAGGTGAGATTCAGTTTCATTCGGCGCATACTTACGCAGATGATGGTATTTATTGATGAAATGCATATATTATAAGAGTGATAAAACTATAATACATATGTAAAAAATATTCCAAATCGAGAACGATAATCGTCGATATACCTTTATCGCGCGGAAAGAAAATCGATTCATATTGCTGACGCCTAGCGCATATCGTGACGATTGGACATCGGCCACGATGGCTGTGCTCGCAGAACCCAGCGGGCGGTGTTGGAAAACCAGGCCGTCAACAGGCTTGAGGCAGTTCCAGGAACCGGTTTTCGCGGGAAAGGCGCGTAGCGCTTCCCTTGGGAACTTGCCAAAAACACGAGATGGGCAGGTTGGCGTTTCTGAGAAACGGCGAACAGCTATTAACATACGCGGCAGGCCACAAGCCAAACGCCACTCGGCCTTTCGACAGTCTGCCCTCAGAATAGGCGGTAGAACAGCCTGTAGCGCACACGTTCCATGTAAGCGCGATACTCCGGCTCGGCGGCCAGCAGAGCCTCCTCGCGCAGGATACGATACAGCTGCATGTAGGTGATGACCGCATAGACCGCGAGGTTGTGGAAGGAAAAGGCCGACAGCAGATAGAGCACATGGCCGGCAAGGTAGCCGGCATAGATCGGGTGCCGCACAATCCGGTAGGCACCGCCCGTCATCACGCCGCGATTGGCAGGCAGGATGGCAAAGGAACGGCCAAGCGATATCTTGCCCCAGATGACAAACAACAGCGCAACGAACTGCAGCGGCGCGGCGAAATAGACCGGAACAAGCGCTATGCCGGGCTGGAGGCTGATCAGCGCAACCCCGAAACTGGCGGTCACGGAGACGATGACCGTAAGCGGATTCCAATCACGCGTCACCGGACGCCGCGACAGAAGCAGCCAGGTGAACGTGAGTATCTCGGAAATCGCCACCAGCGCGGCGTTGAGCCGGGTCGGGTCCTCCACGAGCTGGGACACGCCGCGATAGACGAACAGCCCCGCGCAGGCCAGGGCACAGAGGCGAAAGAAGCCTTCGCGCAGGTCGACCAGTATGTCACGCCTTCGCGCGGCGGAGAAAAATCCGCCCTCATTACTATGCGAAAACGCTTCACTTTTTGACGTGAGCAACGCAAACACCCCAATGATCCCTCGAAGGGACCATTGCACGCAACCATTGCCGGGCGGTTAACCGGGAAGATCGGATCGGCATCAAATCGGGTTCGCGTCAGGCGCGAGATCAGGTTCAGGCAGTGTCGGCGCGGGCCTACAATTTATGCTTGCATTTTTGGAACAAATAAGGAACAATACATGGATTAACCGTTGAGGCGGACCAAGGTTTTTCGGGGGAGGACCAGCAATATGACGAGCTGGAAAGGTGTGGGATTGTCCGCAGCCGCGATCGGATTGCGTGTGCCGATGAAGCTTTCGCCCAGCCGGCTATTGGCTGGGCTTGCTGTCGTTCTTGCGCTGAACGTATCGGCGCTCGCGGCAGAGAAGGATTATGCTACCTGCATCGGCAAGGACATCGAGCCGGACAAGCGCATCGCCGCCTGCACCCCGATTGCCAAGGACACCACGGAGGTGACGCGCATCCGCGTCGTGGCCTACTTCTATCGAGGCATCGCCTGGGACGACAGGCAGGATCAAGATCGGGCGATCGCGGACTACAGTGAGGCGATTGCGCTCGATCCAAAACAGGCCTCGCCATACTTCAACCGCGGAGCCGATTGGTACGACAAGGGAGACAACGACCGGGCTATCGCGGATTTCAACGCCGCCATCAGCCTGGAGCCGTCGTCCAGCGATGCTTATTCCAGCCGCGGCGCTGCCTTCCTGCGCAAAGGCAAGACCGACGCGGCCATTCTCGATTTTCAGCAGGCGATCGAGGCCGATCCCAGCAACGGCAAGGCGCATGCCGGCCTCGGGATCGCCTGGGACAGGAAGAATGACCTGGTGCGCGCCGTCGCCGAATATGACGAGGCGATCCGCATCGATCCGCAGGACGCGATCGTCTACATCAACCGCGGCATTGCCCGCGCCGCCAAGGGTGAATTCGATCCCGCCATCGCCGATTATGACGTGGCGCTGGGCCTCGATCCCGAGAACGCCGACGCCTATGCCAACCGCGGTGCCGCCTGGCTTGGCAAGAACGATTGGATTCGCGCGATTTCCGACACCAGCAAGGCAGTCGAACTCGATGCCGCTGGTATCGACGGTTACTATTACCGAGCCGTCGCGTGGGCAAGCAAGGGCAACAACGATCGCGCCATAGCCGATTTCGACAGAGCGATCGCTCTTGATGCAGACTATGCCAGGGCCTATTTCGGTCGCTCCCTGGTGCGCACCCGCAGCGGCGACGCCACCGGCGGTGCCGCCGATTGCCGAAAGGCCATCGAGCTCGATCCGAAAAAGGCAGGTGGCTGCGACACAGGGCCGGTGGGCGCGAAGGCGCCGGCTGTGCCACAGACACCCAAGCCTGCCGCGTCCCCGGTTTACGAGCCGCTGCAACTATACCCCAAAGAGGATCATTCCGAACTCGTTGCCTGGAATCTCAAACGGGGGCTGGAGCAGCAGGTGCAAGGCGACGTCGGAGGCGCGGTAGACTCATTCAGCTTTGCGATCCAGCTGGATCCTTACAACGCCGAGGCCTTTTACGACCGGGCGCTTGCCGAGGCATCCCAGGGAAATTACGCCATTGCCGCCACGGACTGCCGGCGCGCCATCGAACTCGACCCGAAGCGCGCAGGCTCTTGCAGCGAACACGCCCCAGGCGAAACAGCTCCGTCGGTTGCCACAGGGAAGGACCCGGCAGCCGCAAAAATCCTGCTCGAGCGCGCCGAGGCGCGGCTTGCAAAATATGGCATCGAAGGCGCACTTCTCGATCTCGACAAGGCGATCAACCTGGATCCCGAGAGCGCCGAAGCGTATTTCAGCCGGGCCGGTGCCAGGACACTGAAGGGCGATATGGTCGGTGCAGCGGCGGATTGCCGTCGCGCCGCCGAACTCGATCCAAAATGGACGGGAGGCTGCAGTGAACAGGTTGCGGGTAACCACAGCGAACCGCCACCATTGCCGGACACCCGACAGCCGACGCCGCGAGCCGTCGTTGCCGATGTAACGGCCACGCAGGACACGCTGGCCGCGAAGGCCCTGGAGGCGAACGACCCGCGGGCCCTGGAAGCGATCCTTGGCGGCGATGCCTTCCTGGACATGGGCAAGTACGATCAGGCCATCGGCGCCTACAACCACGCGATCGCGCTCGACCCGGACAACCGGTTCGCCTATTTCGGCCGCGGCAAGGCCTGGGCTGCCAAACGCGCCTACCAGCAGGCGATCGCCGACTACGGCCAGGCCATCGAACGCGCCCCCAATTTTGCCGCGGCGCATTTTCGCCGAGGCCTCGCTAAGATCACCCTTGGGGACATCGATGGTGCTCTCGCCGATTGCGACCGAGCCGCCGCGCTCGATCCAAAGGCGCGCGACGCATTTTACTGCAAAGGCATGGCTCAGCATGCCAAGGGCGACGCAGGAAGCGCAATCGCTGCTTATTCGGTGGCGATCGGGATCGATCCGAAGGATGATGCCAGCTATTACGGGCGCGGCATGGCGTGGGCCGACGGCAAGGACTATTCGAAGGCGATTGACGACTTCGATCAAGCCATAAAGCTCAGCCCTAGCAATCCAGACTATACGGTTGCGCGCAAAGCGACGGTGGCTGCGCTGGCAGAGGGTGGCGCCGCGCCGGACGCCGTAGGCCCGGCCCCAAAGGACCTCAAGGCTTTCATCGACCGCGGCGACGCCTTCTACGACAAAGGCAAATTCGATCGCGCCATCGCCGAATACAGCGAGGCGATTGCGCTCGATCCAAGAAAGGCCTCGGCCTATGTCGGCCGCGGTCTGTCGTTTGTCGAGAAGGGCATGTACGACGCAGCCATCACCGACTTCGGCGAGGTGATCAAACTCTATCCCGGCCATTCAGACGCCTACATCGGCCGCGCCGTCGCGTGGACAAACAAGAACGAACTGGATCGTGCCATCGCCGACTACAGCCGCGTGATCGAACTCAACCCGCAATATGCGCCGGCTTATTTTGCACGTGGCACTGTCTGGTTCACCAAGGGCGACTACGACCCGGCGATTGCCGACCTGGACCAAGCGCTGAAGCTCGATCCAAAGATGGCCCTCGCCCGCAAGGGTCGCGAATTGGCGATGCTTGCAAGGGACGAAGCCAACGCATCGAACATGCCGGGCCAAGCCGTTGGCCGGGCTGGCGAGCAAGCGACCAGGCCGAGTTGGACTTCGCTGGCCGCACAGACCTTCAACAAGGGTCAAGCGCTGTATGGCAAGGACGACTATGACGGCGCCATAGCCCTGTATGGCAAGGCGATTTCATTCTTTCCTGCATTCCACGACGCCTATCTAGCCCGAGCAGTGGCCTGGGAGGCCAAGAGCGATTACGCGCATGCGGTCGCCGATTACAGCCAGGCGATTACGCTCAATCCGAATCTTGCCGAGACCTATTACGACCGCGGCCAGAACCTCGGTTTCCAAGGCGATTACGACGGGGCGCTCGCGGACTACAACATGGCCATCAGTCTCAACACCTCGGACGCAAGGGTCTATGCCAATCGGGGACTCATATGGATGGGCAGGCATGAGGACGTCGCTGCGTTGCGCGATTTCGAAAAGGCACTCAGCCTCGATCACGGAAACCCCTTTGCTTATTTGGGCCGAGGCGTGATCCGGACCAGCAGGGCGGACTATGACGGCGCCATCGCCGATTTGAGCCACGCGATAAAGCTCCAACCGGATTTCGCCACCGCCTACAACGCGCGAAGCCAGGCGTGGGAAGCCAAGGGCAACCACAAGCGCGCCGAGGCCGACCGCAAGAAGGCGCTGAGCCTTGGCGCGAAGTAAGGTTCGAGAACGCTGCCAGATGACGCGTTGAAAAGCTTTGAACGATGGGAAGCTTTCACGCCAACCGAGCGCCTTTGGCTAGCCAGCCATTCCCTCGAGGCGCGAAAGGCAGACCGACGCACCTTACCCCAGAGCTGAATTGCTGAAATACCCTGCAAAATCAGGGCGCTGCGTCAGAACCTTACCATCCGCGTCGCGCAAAATGCCCGCTTTGAAGAGATAGTCGCCGATGGCGTCCATCTTGGCCGGATCCATCGTACCGATGGCGCCGTTCTCCGCGCGCAGATAGTGTCCGTCGATCAACGCCTTGAGCGATGCTTCGATCAATGCCGGATTGGTCAAGGCGTCCTTGTTGCCGGCGATCAGCAGCGCGGCGGCTTCGGCCGGATGATCGACGGTGAACTGATAGCCGCGCCGCGTTGCCTGGATAAAGGCCGACGCTAATGCCGGGTTTGCCTTGAGATAGGCTTCGCTCGACGAGATCAGCGTCGTGTGCTCGTCCGGCACGCCGTAGTCGGCATAGACGAAGCTCCGCTGCTTGACGCCCTTGAGTTCGGCCTCGACGCCCTCCCAGGTCGAGACCTCGAGCGTGAAGTCGACTGAGCCATTGGCCAGCGCTTCATAGGCGGAAGTGCCAAGCGTCACCGTTTCGAAATTGCCCTTGCCGCCGTCGTGGCGGATGATGGTCGAGATCAGTGCGTTTTCCCAGGCGCTGCCGAAACCGCCATAGGTCAGGCCGTCAAGATCCCTGGGACTTTTGATCTCGCTGCGCGCCGCATTGAAGACCACGCGGCCGGTTTCGGACTGCACCACGGCGTAGACGGCCTTCAAGTCGGCCCCGCCGGTCTTCTGGCTGAACAGGCTGATGGTGCCGTTGATGCCGAAGTCTGCAACGCGGTTGGCGACCAGCGTGCCGGCGCCGGTGTCACTATAGGGTAAAATGTCGACCTCGAGGCCGGCCTCGCGGTAAAATCCCTTGTCGCGGGCGACGAACAGCCCGATGTGGTTGGTGTTGACAGTCCAGTCCAGCGCGACGGTGACTTTTTGCGTCGCGGCGAAGACGCGGCTCGCTCCAGCGATCAGCGGAAGACCGCTGGCAAGGGTGAGCAGCAGGGCCTGCCGGCGTGTCATATCAGTCATGGTCATGTCCTTTGGATGGTTGAGGGTTGAGCAAGATGTCGAGGATCTCGGCCTCGAGTGCGCCGGCCTGCTGCGCGGCGGCGCCAGTCGGATCTCGCGGACGCGGCAAGGGCACCGTGATCTCACGCAACACACGGGCCGGACGCGCCGACAGCACATAGATGCGGTCGGACAGGAACACCGCCTCGCGCACATCGTGGGTGATCAGCAGCGCCGTCCAGCGATGGTGACGCCACATCTGCTCAAGCCAGCGCTGCATGGCCGCACGGGTCAATGCGTCGAGCGCGCCGAACGGTTCGTCGAGCAAAAGCATGTCGCGCTCCTGCACCACCGTGCGCAAAAGCGCCGCGCGCTGGCGCATGCCGCCGGAAAGCTGTGCCGGAAAATGCCGCTCGAAGCCGGCAAGGCCGAACTCTGCAAGCAGCGGCACGACCCGCGCCCGCGCCACCTGGCGTCTGACGCCTTGCACTTCAAGCCCGAGTGTCGTGTTGTCGAGGATGCGCCGCCACGGCATCAGGGCGTCGCGCTGCGGCATGAATGCGAAATGCCGGCCATGGTCGTCGAGCGGCATGCCGTCGAACAACATCTCGCCTTCGCCATGCTCGGCACCCGTCAGAAGCTGGAACAGCGTCGACTTGCCGGCGCCCGAAGGCCCAAGGATCGAGACGAATTCGCCGGCACCGACGCTGAGCGAAATGTCGGCGAGCACGTCGAGCCCGCCAAACGCCTTGCGCACATGCCGCAATTCGAGCCGGCTCATCGCCCCGGCCCCTTCCCTGCCGGCTGACGGCCGATCCGTTCCCAGGGCATGGCGAGGCGCTGCAAGAGCGCCGTCAGCCCGAACAGGATCAGCGTGAGCGCGGCACTCACGCCGACCGCGGCCAGCACCAGATCGGGGCGGAAATTGTTCTTGGCGTTGAGCATGTAGATGCCCAGTCCCTTGGCCGCACCGGCATATTCGGCGAAGATGGCGCCGACCACGGCATAGGTGATGGAGATCCGCAGGCCGGCGAAGAAATAGGGCAGTGCCGAAGGCAGCCGCGCCAGAACGAAGACACGCCAGCGCCCTGCCCCCATGGCGCGCAGCATCTGGCCGATCTCCACCTCGGTCGCCTCGTAGCCCTGCACCAGAGCCACCAGCATCGGGAAAAAGGTGACCAGCGCCACCAGCATGATCTTTGGCGTCAGACCGAAGCCGAACCACAGCACCACCAGCGGCGCGATGGCCACCAGCGGCAAGGTCTGGCTGACGATGAAGACAGGAAACAGCGCGCGCCGCAGCGGCTGGAAGAAGTCGACCAGCATCGACAGCGCGAAAGCGGCGCCGAGCGAGCAGGCAAAGCCGATCAGCGTGGCGCGGATGGTGGGAACGGCGTTGTCGATCAGCGCCTCGCGATTGAGCATCGCCTGTTCGAAGACGCGCGACGGCGCCGGCAGGATCGTCGGCTTGATGCCGGAATAATTTGCGTAGAGTTCCCAGGCCACGAGCAGCAACCCGACCGACATCACGGCCGGTGCCGCCCTGGCGAAGAGACCCGCGAGCTGCCGCGGGCGGCTTGACGACAATGAGACCACGAGAGGACAACCTTGACCGCGCGTAGAGCAAGCGGGTGTTTCAGACTCAGACAGCGGTGGGGCTGTTGGCGGAAACCGTGACGTGAAGGGTTACGTGGCCCGCGCCCGGTCCGAAGCGGCAGAAGGCTTCGTTCAGCGCCGAAAAGATCGCGCCGGTATCGCCGCGCAGTTTGGTGCAAAAATTCTTGGAGCGATCGTAGACGCCGGACTGTTTCAGGAAATCGATGCAGCCATAGATCTCATCCATGTGGTCGCCGGTGCCCATCACATAGAGCGAGAACTGCGCCGCCGCCGGCTGGCCGGTGGCAGCAGCACTGCGCACGGCGGCGATGGCGGCTTCCTTGCGCGGCCCGAGCGGCCCGACAGGCCCGCCAAACGCGTCGGAGCGGCAGATCGGATCGTCCGGCTCGCCAGGACAGCCGCGCGAAATGGCGGCCGACAGCACGCAATGCTTGCCGCTCTGCGCCGCCGCCACGAACAGGTCGCGCAGCGCCGGGAACAACACTTCGGGCGGCCCGACCAGCAAGGTCGAGATGTCGTCGGTTTCGATCCGGAGCCTGTCCCGGTAGGGATCGAGCGCGCCGAGCGCGCCCAGGATGACGCCGACGAAATCGTCGGCCATGGGATATAGGGAAATCTGTGCGCCTGAAAACATAGCCCGCCTCGCTCCGCTGGTATTACCCAGATCAGCTTCTAGGGTCTGTGGGCTTGCCGCCCCCGTCTCAGCCCCGACCGTACGGAGCACCCCTGTGGATGGACGCGTTAAAGCACCATTCGAACGGAAGGGGAAGCCGTTTTTTCAGCGCACCGGGCCAAAAGCGTTGCACCAACTCTGGCCGTTGCGTGGACGCTGGCGACGCCGCGCAGTCGGAATTTTATGGGGAACCTTCGCCAAGCCGAGAGGTTGTCCCACCAGTCGCAACGCGGCGAGTTCACAGAAATGGAGGCAAAACCATGTTCATGAAAATCCTCGCAGCTTCGGCGTTCACCGTTGCGCTTGCCACTTCCGCGATGGCGCAAAGCAACACCGCAAACGGCATGGATGGGTCAGGCGGCAGCGGCCACTCAGTGACTGTAGACCCGAGCACGCCGGCTTCGCCCAATACGGTCGATCCGGCAATTACCAACAGCACCACCATCGCGCCGGGCGACATGAACTCCAATGCGGATCGGAATTGCCCGACCAACCCACAAGGTGCGCAGTCCGATGCCAACGGCAATTTGACGGCGCCCACCGTGAACGACAACAACTGTGGCAAGTAAGTGATTGTCCAAAAACAAAAAAGCCGCCGGACATCCGGCGGCTTTTCGATATCACTTCCAACGATGCTTTGTGCCAACCGTTAGGATGCGGCCTTTTCGCGAACCGGCAGTTTCCAGCCCGGCCTGACGAAGTGGCAGGTGTAGCCGTTTGGATATTTCTCCAGATAATCCTGGTGCTCGGGCTCGGCTTCCCAGAAGGCGCCGGCCGGCGCGACTTCCGTGACGACCTTGCCAGGCCACAGGCCGGAAGCATCGACATCGGCGATGGTGTCTTCGGCGACGCGTTTCTGCTCGTCGCTCGTATAGTAGATCGCCGAACGGTAGCTCATCCCGACATCGTTGCCCTGGCGGTTGCGCGTCGTCGGATCGTGGATCTGGAAAAAGCGCTCCAGTAGCGTGCGATAGCTGATCACGGCCGGATCGAAATTGATCTCGATGGCTTCGGCATGGGTGCCGTGGTTGCGATAGGTGGCGTTGGCTACATCCCCGCCGCTATAGCCGACACGCGTGGAGATGACGCCGGGATAGCGCCGTATCAGATCCTGCATGCCCCAGAAACAGCCACCGGCAAGCACTGCGCGTTCGGTCGAAGTCGCCATGTCACGTCTCCTCAAAAGGCAATTCCAGCTCATGTAGCGGTTTCCCGCCCGGAATTGCGCGGACAAAATTGGATTTCCCAATAGATGGGCATTGTCGTCCGCTTCGTCCAGTCGCGTGGAAACAACGCGGCCATGAGCGAACGATATCACGACGCGGTCGGGGATCGAACCGTTTCAGTTGCCCGGATGCAGGGTCCGGCTGTCGACGGCAAGCGGCGGATACAGCGTGCCGGGCGGAATGGCGGCAAAGCTGATTGCCACCGGCGGCGCCGTGCGCGACCAATTGAAAAGAACCGTCTTGACCGGGAGGTTGCCCAGCCATGTCTGCAACTGCGGCGGAACGTCATGCCCTGGCCAAACCATCAGCATGCCGTGGTCGTGCAAGCGCTGCCTGGTGATCCAGGGCGCGAACCGCGTATCGAGATCGGTGAAGATCGACGGCTTGTCATAGGCATTGAGGCCCGCCAGCATAGCCACCTGGGTATCGCCGCCGACAATGTCGAGCCGGCCGGGCGCCGCCGCGTGCCAGACCGCCTCGGCCTCGTCCGCGATCGGCTGTGCCGGCCAGCAGACGGCGTCCAGGCGACCCCGCACATTGCAGCCCGTCCAGCGCAGCGCCGCATAGGCACCCGACATGGTGAGGATGCAGAGGAACGCGCAGATCGCCAGCCTTCGCATCTCGATGGCGCCGAGCCGGTGGCCGAGAAAGGCGAGCACCGTGACGCCGACAAGATTGTACATCGGCGCGCCCCAGGACTCGCCGGTGCCGGTGAACAACGAGGCCACCATGATCAGGGTCGCCGGGCCGAGCCCCATCCACACGAGATAGACCAGAATGCCGCGCTCGACCGGCGCTTCTGGGGCCGGCGAGCGCCGCAACAACCCGGATATCGTCAGCACCAGAAGAAAGCCGGAGAGCCCGGCCATCTGGACGCCGATGTAGTAGAGACGCGCCCGGTTTTCGGTCACCCATTGGTCGCGGGCTGCGAAATAGGTCAGCGGCAGGAAATCGATGCGGTAGAGCGCGATGGCCAGCGGCGCGGCAACGGCGAGAAAGACGGCAAGGCCGAGCCATGGCCAGGGCGTCGCCAGCCGGCTGCGCGCGCGTGCGTCATACAACAGCCAGAGCGCGCCGAAGGCAAGCAGCAGGCCGGTGGAGAACTTGGCATAGAGCCCGACGCCCGACACCAGTCCGAGCGCCAGCCACCAGCCCGGCCCGCCGCCACGGCCGGCGCGCCAGAGCAACCAGCAAATGGCCGCCCAGAACGGCATCTGCGCGTAGTCATGATTGAATTGCGGGGTCGGCCAGCCGAAGAAATAGACCGACGGCATCAAAAGCACGGCGGCCAGCGCACGGCTTTGCCCGAGCATGTCGCGGGCCAGCAGATAGACCAGGATGAAGGTCGACGAGATCGTCAGCTGGGCAAGCATATATTGTGGCCAGCGGAACGATCCGGTCAGAAGATGGCTGGTTTCTAGCAGCCAGCCTGGAAGCTGCGGGTGCTTGTAGGTCAACAGCACCCATTCGCGGCCCCACATGAAACCTTCCACCACATCGCCGGGCGGGGCGGGATCGATCAGTGCCGGCACCACCGTCCAGCACAGGATCTGCACCAGGCACAAAAGCGCCAACAAATACCAGGGATGGCGGAGCAGGCCGGGCCATACAGATGACGAGTCAAGGCCGGCGGCAGTCAGCCCCGCCGGCTCCCAACCATCCATGGAGTCGTCTATTCCCACCATGCGGCGCTTAAACCACATCGTCTGGTTTGCCGAACAGCCCCAACGTCAAAGCTTACGAAAAAGTATACTTGCAGGCCATTGCAAGACCAAGATTGGGCAGGAATTTCGGCGCTACGTTGCCCTCCCCCGGCAGAACAGCCGCCCATTTGATCCTGTCTGAACATCCCGGATATTCGATGCGTCACCAGCATGCCGTCATCCACCATCGCGCGCTCGACTTCTGGCTGGCACGCGCGGCGGTCCTCGTCATCATTTGTTTGCAGCTCCTAGTGATCAACGATCTTTCGTTCGGCCCGCGCTGGCTGGCGCCGGCGCTGGAGGCCGCCCTGCTCGTGCCCCTGTCCGTCGCCACCGCCTGGACACAGGTCGCCAGCCAGAAAGCGGTCGAGGAGGAGCACTGGTATCTGGTCGGCCGGTTTCGCGTCATCATCCGCAGGACCGCGCTGGTGATGACCGGCGTCGTCAGCATCATGAATTGCGGTTCGCTGGTCTTCCTGGTGCGCGCCTTGCTGGCGGGCCATGCCGGCTCCACCGGCCAGACGCTGCTGATCGACGCGCTCAACATCTGGGTCACCAATGTCATCGTCTTTGCCTTGTGGTTCTGGAGCACGGACCGCGGCGGGCCGCCGACCTGCGGCCTCGTCAATCGCGCCCATTCCGACTTCCTGTTCCCGCAAATGACCTTGAACGACCGCGAGATCCGCGACTGGCTGCCTGGCTTCGTCGACTATTTCTTCCTCGCCT
The DNA here is from genome assembly GCF_016756575.1 of Mesorhizobium sp. 131-3-5. Classification (NCBI taxonomy): domain Bacteria; kingdom Pseudomonadati; phylum Pseudomonadota; class Alphaproteobacteria; order Hyphomicrobiales; family Phyllobacteriaceae; genus Mesorhizobium; species Mesorhizobium sp. 131-3-5. The sequence goes on along the minus strand of NZ_AP023254.1, from coordinate 3,348,271 downwards.
TCACCAATGCGACGGCGTTTTCGCCGACCGACACCTTGCCGCTGTCGCAGCGGGCCAAGCTTTTGATGATGGCCGAGTCGATGATATCGCTGCTGACGATCGCACTGGTCGCCGCCCGCGCCGTCAACATCCTCGCCTAAGCCCAGAAACGCAAAATAGCCCGCCCGGCGAACCGGAGCGGGCTATTGGATGGTTTGCGACGGTCCCGAAGCTGGAGCGCGGGGTGGACGATCCTCACCTCAATCCGCGCCGAGGTCGCGTTCGAAGACCACCTGGTCGCGCAGCGGAATGCCGTTCACAGCCGAGCCTTCGGGGTAACCGGTCGATGGCCCGAACGCATCCTGCACGATGCGAGACATTCGAAAGCCCTGTCTCTGGTAAAACCGCAAATTGCCGATATCGGCCGCCGCGGTCGCCACGATCAGGCGCCGGCCGTGGCGCTCGCGGCAGCGGGTGACTGCCGCCGCGACAAGGGCGCGCCCCAAGCCCTCGCTCTGCCTTGCCGGACGAACGGCCAGGCTCTTGATCTCGAAGACACCGCCCTCGCCTGTCTCGATGAGTTGCACGTGGCCGATGATCCTGTTGCCCTCCCGCGCGACCAGCACTTCGCCCTCATCGATATAGCTGGAAACCTGCATGGGGGAATCGTCGGCAAGGGCAAACAGCGGCAGCAATATTTCGCGGTTCCCGTCATATCGTTCAATCTGCATCCGTAACCCCGGGCTGGATCAACGCCGCCGCGCGTCCGGCAACCTTGCACCGCGATATAGCAGTGGCCGGGCGGGCGCCACAAACGCAAAAAAGCCCGCCCCGGCGTGAGCCGAGGCGGGCATTGGCTCGATCGAGCCGTCAGGCGCGAATTCTCGGACGCAGGGCAAGGCCTGGAGCTATTCCTGGACCGCGCCCCGCCGCGTGCAATCTGTCACCCAAACCAGCCAAACGTAAGGCTAACCACCAAGACCGCGATCAGGATCGAGAGCGGCACCGCCATGAACAGCCCTGCTTCTAATAATCGGGTTTCCCTGTCACTGAACATTAGGCCCTGCCTCAACAAGCTTCGCTCAGATAGAAGCTGCGAAGCCTGTTTCCGTTCCGAATACCGGCGACATGCGATCCACGAGCGATTGGCTTAACGTGGCCGCATGGGAGCGAATTCAGTTCGGCTTCCCCAACGATGCCGGCCATGTATTTTGCAACGATACGGGAGGCCAGCGCATCATTCGATTGGTGCTCCATTCCGCCCAACAAAGGCGTTTTGGGAGCAATTTCAGCGGAGGCTGATTGAATCGCTGTTTTCAAGGATCGAGCAGCTGTCGAAAAGCCCGCCGGCCGGAGCCAGCGCGCCCTGCCCTTCCTTCGTTCGCATGTTTCGCTGATATGGGCGGGGGTGCATACATCTTTGCCAGTCGGCGCTGCCATCCTTAAGGCCCTGCCGGTCAGGCCCAGTGGCCTTCCGCTGCCAGTCCCACTAGCAACCAAGCCGCTGGGCCGCAGGCATGATTTGCGCCACATATGCGGCTTGAAGGCGCTGAACAGAAGGTGTTGCTCGATGCTCCGGACAGACAATGGCGCGGCGCTCAGGCTTTCAGATTTTGCCGATCCTAACGATGCAGTCATTGCCGCAATCGAGCTCTATGGGCCTGAAGCGCAGACCGCAGCGGCCTACTGCGCCATGGAAGCACACTTCGCCGGGCGACTGGCCGATTTCCGCCTCTGGTGTGAAGTCTTTCGCGTCTTCAAAACCAGATTCCATTGAGAAGCACATATATCGGGGCCTGAGGCCGCCACGGCCATCAGCTTGTTCGCGCCGTGTAGCCGGCCGGGAAGATAACGAAGCAATCATCGCAAATACGAAAGCCCGCTTCTGCCGCCTTTCAGTCTTCCGTCGCCGGCTTGAACTTCCGCATGAACACCTCGAACAGGATATCCGAAAGGCGGCAACGATCGCCGCGCGCTCGTCGGGCGAATAATGGGAGGCATCGTCGATGGTCATGAAGGTGACGTGACGGGACATGAGGCGGCCTGAATCAATCGGCGAGATGTCAATCGTATCACTTTGTTAAGGCGAGATTTTCGGGCGACACGCGGCGGCTCGTTCCTTCTCCCCTTGTGGGAGAAGGGAAGGCCTGCGCGGACCGCTTCTCACCCCTTCCCCATCCTCTCCACCTCCCCCGCCGACAGGAACAACAACACCACGTCGCTCATGCCAAGCAGCGGCGTGAAGGTGACGATGGTGATCCCGCTGGTCGCGTTGGTGCGGGTCAGGCCTTCGGAATAGATGTCGAGCGGCGGCTCCTCGTCGAACCAGACGCCGTGCAGCGTCTCGCCCTGCCATTTCTCGCGGCCTTTCTCGAAACTCTTGAACGACAGCACGCTCTCACCGGCCTGGACATCGCCGCCGCCGCCATGGCGCACCACGACGCTGTCGAGCGCGCCCGGCGCGCCGCGGCCCATGACGGTCTGACGAATAGCGTCCGCCGGGATCATGCCGGTGCCCCAGGCCGCCTGCTGCTGCGGCGGGCCGACCAGCACGCGCTGCGGGTTGTCGCGCGTGCCTTCGCCGGTCACGCCGGCGGCCCACAGCCGCACGGGCGTGTCGAAAACCTTGCCTTGCCACCACGCGGGATAACGGCCGGTCAGGTGCATCGCCCATTCGGCGCCACCAGCCCTCGTCTTGCCGAGCTGGTTGCCGGCCATGAACAGCCTTTCGCGGTTCAGCGCCCCTGCCGCGTGAAATTCGGCCTGGCGCCGATACGGCTTGTACGCCGCCAGCTGATTGCCGCGTCTGCGGCGGTCAAGCTCCGCCAGCAGCGCCAGATACTCGGTCTTCGCTGATATCGGCGGGTTCTGCGAGGAACGGCCTGAGGACGGTTTCGAGGCTGCGGATACGGCTGCGGATCTCTTCATCGCTCAAAGCGTCCAGATGGTTGACGGCGGCATCGAAATCCCTGGGCAACACCGACAGCACGATCTTCAGATACTGGTCAGGCTTGTCGGCCCGCACCTCGGCGATGACGCCGGCGCCATGCGCGCGGAAATCGGCCCGCACGGCGGCGAGAAAATCACCGCCCAGCGTCTTTTTCGTCCGCTTCGCGCGGGGTTTTTGCGCAACCGCCGCGCGGCTGGGCTTGCGCCTTGCCGGCTTTGTCATGCGGCGCACCGGCCTGGCATCGGCTTCGTCAGCCATCGGCCTGACCCATCGCCTTCGCAGCGGCATTGTTGGCCGCCTTGCTTGTCTTCGGCATTGATCCGGCCGGATTCCTCGATCGGACGGCTTTCTTCTTCATCCGCTTTGTCCGCTTGGATTTTGCGATCGCGGAAGGTTTTGGCGCGGCGGCCCGGGCTTTGAGCCGCGCCATGGCAAGCGACACCGCGTTGGCGCCGGCGCCCGGTAGCTCGAAAGAAAAGCCGCCGCCAGCATCCCGCACCATGCCGATCAGCACGCCGGATGCCACCGGCTCGATCCGGCCCAGACGCGGGCGTGGCGCCGCACCCTCAAACGCGCCGATGGCGCTGACGATTTCGCGGCCGTCATCGTCGGTGATGATCGTGGCGTAGCGTTGGGTCATTGGATTGCTCGCAAAGGTCGCGCTCTACGGCCCGCCAGCGTTCAAATAGGCAGCCACAGCGCCGTCACAGAAAGGGGGGCAGAAACACAAAACCCGCCTCGGCGGGCGGGTCGTTGGCGCAAATCAGCACCATGGACAAATATGTAGCATGGCTGCCCTCACCCGGTCAAGGAAAAAATTCCTATATCATCAAAAACCCTCCTTCTCGGTCAAGCTCTGCGCCACTGATGCCCGCATTGGCTAGCCGGCTTTTCATCAGCCGGCAGCTGTGGGACCATCAGAAGAAGCTCATGGAATGATTCGCGTCGTACGGCCTTGTAGGAGAGGACGATGGACAGGCCAGCCATGGCATCCGTCTTCAGGATGCGGCATGCTCCAGCCACGGTTTCCGGTGTGCGCAGCACCGGTCAGGGCCAGGCTGATCCGATGATCCGCGTGAACTCGCTTGGCGACGCGATCCGCTTCGTCGCCAACGCCTACCCCAACTACGACATCAGCGCCGTCGCCATCACCTGCGGCGATCCGTCGATCCCGCGCCTCGGCAGCCTCGAGGTCAAGGCGGTGTGGCGCGAATATGGCGAGCGCCTGACGCAGGAATAGGCCGGTAGCACGAGCCAGCGCCTGCCGGCATCCCGGTTGAAACGGGCTCCGCGCCTGGCTTCGGATCGGAAACGCCGCTGGCGCGTTTCCTCTTTGGTCAATGGAGGGAACACCATGAACGTCGCCAATCTGCAACTCGAAGGCCTGCTGATGGCCGTCGCCTCGATCAACCACGTCCTGGTTCGCAAGGGGGTGCTGACTTCGGAGGAGATCGATATCGCGCTGCGCAAGGCCGAGGCCAGCGAAACCGGCGAGGAGCGGTCCAACGGCATGTCGGCGTCGAGCCGCGACGCCGTCAATTTTCCGATCCGGCTGCTGGAACTCGCCAACCAGTGCCAGCCGGAAGCCGACATGCCGTCCTTCTCGAAACTGGCCCGCATGGTCGGCCAGATGAAGGAACCCTACAACGATCAGATGTGATGACATCACGCAGGGGCGATTGAAATAGTTACGCTATTTGCGTTGCAAGAATTGTGCTCCCGCTGTTTCACACACTATTTTAGAGCGCCGATCATATTCGTTGCGCGCCTGCGGCACGCTTTGACTCTCCCCAATTTTAGTGCCGAATTCTTTGGCGATCTCGACGTCGATAAGATGAAAATTGGCCCTATGCAATTAAGAAAACCGCAACGCGGCAGCGATACTGATTGCAAGTCGGGCGAAGATGGGAGACGGGGTGTTGGTCGAGGACAATATTTGGGCGGCTTCGCTCGAAGTTTATATCCGCAACTGGAAATGGGTTGTCGGATACGTCTTCTTGGCCGGTGGACTAGCGTTGCTCAACAGGTTCATACACATCAACTCCGGAGCTTCAATCTTCGTCGGTGTAATGGTTTCGAGCTTCTTGGCGATTCCTGCTCACATCGCCGTTCTGACACAGCTTGATCCCGACCAGGTATCCGATTGGCTGAAGGAACGGCCCAAGGCATTCTTCACTTTCGTGAAGCGTTGCCTGTTGCTCGGCTTCCTCGGCGCGATAGGTCCACTTGCGTTTGGGATCGTCATGGTCATCGGCGGCATCCGTCCATCCGTCGCCATGCTGGCAGCGCTCCTGGTCTGGGTTCTTTCCGGCATCGCCGCGTTCGCGAAATGGGGCACCATGTTGCCTGCGGTCATTGCCGATGATGACCAAACGCTTGCAGTTGCCGGCCAACGCGGCTCCAAAGTGTTCGGCTATGCGTTCCCGCGTCTGCTGATCTCGTTCGGCTTGCTTACGGTATTGTTCGTAGCGATATTGATGTTGCTGGCCTCTCTGCTGGGCATCGATCCAAAGGATTCAAGCCCCGCGTCTTTTATCCTGCCTGTCATAGGCGCCATGATCGGCGCCTATCAAATCGTGATGACATCAGTCGTTTTGTCACGCTCGTACCTCAGGGCACAACCGGCTGCACGCCGGATGGCGGATAAGTCCTTGCTGTCCTTTCGAACCTGACAAACAACGACAAGCTGTGAGGCCAGGCCTGCTCATGCCCTGCCTGGCCAGCCCAGGTTCAGCGCCAGTACCCTGCCCGGGCCATGCACGGCGGCAAACAGCAGTCCGGCCATGAACGAAAAATGGTCGACGAAGAAGCCGAACTCGGCCTGGTTGCCGGCCCAGTGGCTGGGCCCGTGGAAGGCGAAGCCGAGGAACAGCACATAGGCGGCGGCTATCAGCGCTGCCTGTGTAAAGAAGGCGCCGCTCAGGAAGCACAGCACCAGCGCCACCTCGAGGATCGCCGCGCACCACGCCAGGAACAGCGGAAACGGAAAGCCGGCGGCTGCGATGAAGCCTGCGGTGGCACCCATGCCCATGAATTTGAAGGTCACCGCCATCAGGAAGACGGCGGCGAAGATCAGGCGGGCAATGAGAAGGGCCGCGGTCTGCCACGGCGATTGGGTGAAGTCCGACATGCTGTCTCTCCAGGGTTGCAATGGATATCGACCCAAGGACGAGCGACACCGTGCAGTTCCGACACCGGCCCGGAATTTTTTGTTCGCAAACGCTGCCGCGACGGACGTCGGCACCGGTCCGGCGCTTGCCGACAGGACGCCGTCGCCGGGCTGCAACCTTGCCGCGGTCTGCCTCGAAAGCTACCCTCAACAGGGGGGCTTGATCAGTTTGCGAGGAGAGCCAGCAATGGCGACGGTCCGGTATCTCGTCAGCGATGTCGAGTTGGCGATAGAATTCTACACCAGCCATCTGGGGTTCGCGCTGCGGCAGCAGTTCGGTCCGGCGATGGCCATCCTCAAGCGCGACGACCTGACGTTCTGGCTCGCCGGCCCGATGGCGTCGGCGGCAAGACCGATGCCCGATGGCCGTACGCCGCAGCCGGGCGGCTGGAACCGCATCGTGATCGAGGTGCAGGACCTGCCGGCGCTCTCCGCCCGGATGCGCGATGCCGGCGTGCCGTTCCGCAACGAGATCGTCGACGGCCCCGGCGGCCGCCAGATCCTTTGCGAGGACCCGTCCGGCAACGTGGTCGAGCTTTTTGAACCAAGGGCATGATTCCCTCCCGAAGCCCGCGGGATGATCATTTGGCCCTTCGTTGCCTCGCCTGGACCTAGTTCGCCACCGGCGCCGGCGTGCTGAGTTCGAGGAACGGCACCGTCGATCCGGGGATCATCGACTTCGGTAACTGCCCGTCCCACTTCTCGGCCTTGGTCAATTCGACCAGCAGTGGATTGTTGGCGAGGGCGGCGGCGCGCGCCTTGATCGCTTCGGCGGTCGCCTCGCCTTCGATCTTTGTCTTGTAGGCGCTGGCCTCGGCTTCCGCCTTCACGCTGTCGGCACGGCCCTTGGCCTGGGTGACCGCGATGTCGGCCTTGATCTTTTCCTGCTGCAGGTTCTGTTCCTGCTTCTGCACTTCCACCTGCGCCGTCATCCTTGCCTCGACCGCCTGCTCATAGGCGTCTGAAAAGTCGATGTTTTCGACCTGGACGCTGTCGATCATCACCGGGCCGTCGGTCACAGACGAGATGGCGTCGGCGACATCCTTGTTGAACTTGGCGCGGTTCTGGATCACCGACACGGCGTCGTACTGGCCGAACACCGTCTTGATCTCCTGCGGTGCCTTGCGGGCGATGACCCGGTCGGCCAGCGCTTCGATCGACCCGTAATTGGTGTAGACGTTGGAGACCTCCGCCTCCGGCACGTGGAAATTGACGGTGACGCGCATGTCGGCCGGCTGCTGGTCACGCGAATAAGCCTGCATGGCCGGCAAATTGCCGCAATCGCTCTGGTTCTCGCAGCCCCATTTCAACACCTGCTGGCGCAGGCTGATCTTCTCGACCCGCTGTAGCCAGGGCAGTTTGAAATGCAGGCCGGGATCGACGACCGAACTCAATGCGCCATTGGTCAACAGCACGCCGCGGTCGCCCTGGTCGATCGTGTACCAGGACCCCATGACGGCACCGACCAGCGCCAACACGATGGCCAGTGCGACAATGCCGCTGCCGATCGAGCGCGACCCGACGGCACCGTGCAGTTGGGCACGGTTCGAATTCCCTTGCGTGTCAGTCATTGGCAACCCCCGTTGTCATTGCCCGATCCCAGGATTGCACGGAATCATGCCGGCAAGATTGCTGAGATGTGGAGTGCCGCGGCCGTCCGCGCCAGTAAAATCGGATTATTTTCGGTTGCCAGCTGATAGCATCATCCTCCCCGGCCAGGGGGGAATCGACCATGGCCAAAAGCGATGACTATCGCCGCGCGGCGGCATCCGGCGATGGTTGCTGCCAGGATTGGCGGGAGATGCTCGTCCCCATGTCGACCCGCTGCTCGACAAGGTCGAGGCCGCCGGCTGGGATCGCGGCAAGGCCGCGTCTCGCCGCCAGACTGAACGCTGACCGAGGCCGACGCGCCAGGCCCTTGGCGCCAACGTTCAACAACAATTTGCGATCCTGAAACTTGTCCGTAACCGGCAAAGTGATATTGTAGACATGGCTAATGTACAGGCATGTCCGGTGCATCCATTTGGGGGGTAAGTTTTGGGCGCGAGCGTCAGGTTCAGGACGGGGTCCTATCTGGTCCGGTCACCGGTCCTCGAGTGTAGCGGCTGTGGCGGCACCGGGCAGGTTTTCCAATGCCCACGCTGGACAAGCTCCAACGGGCTTTGCTGTCCCGCCGGCACGCATCAGCGCGGCTGTCCCGGCGCCAGCGCGCCTTGCGCCGAATGCGGCGAGGGGATCCCCACGCCGCTGGCCCCGCCCCGGCCTGACAGCCTGCGATCCGCGTCCGGCAGGCTTCTGTCCGCCGTCTGCCATGGAACCAGCAGCGCCGATCGCTGTTATGTCTGATCGCGGCATCCTATATACTGGTGTTCCGCGACCGTGCGGCTGACAGAAAGCGAGGCACGCAATGCCCGACGACAAAACGAAGATCAAGCAGGACCGCAAGCTGGTTTCGAGCGAGGAGACCTATGAGGTCGCCGCCTTCGCGCGCAAATACGGCATCCCGCAGAGCGAAGCCCAGACCATCATCAAGCGCTACGGCCCGTCGCGCAAGAAGCTCGACAACCACATGGCCGCGCGCGGCTAGGCAGCGAGCCGCAACCATTTCGCCGGCATTGCGTTGAAGGATGCTGCGGGCCACATCGAACGGGTTGGTAGCACCAACCTGTTCGGCGGTACGATGAACCGGATTTTTTCCCGGTTTCTGACCAACGAAATGGCGAGCATCTGTTCTGCCCGGCCCCCGGCGTGCCAGACTGACGAAAGCCAGACCGAGGGAGGGCCGCGATCATGTCCGACACCACACGCAGAACCGGCAGTTGCCTGTGCGGCGGCGTGCATTTCGTCGTCACCGGCCAGCCAACACGCGTCGGCCTTTGCCACTGCAAGGACTGCCGCAAGGCCAGCGGCTCGGCCTATTCGGCCTTCGCCATCTGGCCGCGCGACGCCTTCGAGACATCGGGCGAAGTCGCCTCTTACGGCACGCGCAGCTTCTGCCCGACCTGCGGGGGCCGCGTCGCCTGGATCGGCGACGATGAAGTCGAGGTGATGCTCGGCAGCCTCGACGTCGCGCCGACCGACCTGGAGCCGCAATATGAATTGTGGATCAGCCGCCGCGAGACCTGGCTGCATGCCTTGCCCGGCACCGAACAGTTCGAGCACGACCGGCCCCTTGATGGGCCAGCGCCGGAAGACGCCGCTCCGCCGCCACCGCGACCTTTGTCCGACGCCGTCGCGCACGACTGAAAATTGATCTTTCGGGCCTGGAACCCTCCCTTGTCGACGGCGTTATCCGGCGCCCCTCAAAGTACCGTTGTCCCACATCCGCGGTCACTGTCGGGCGACATGCACGGAGACTTCAGTTGAACGACAAGATGTTCCCCCGACCAATCCGCCTGAAATTCTCCCCCGAGCGTGAACGCGTCGTGCGTAGCGCCTGGGAGGGCCTGGAATGCCTCGGTGACTGGCCGGCCGGCCAGGGCCGGCGATACCGGGCGGCGCTGCGCTCCTGCCGCGACGCGCTGGACGGCTGGACGCCGCCGGAAAAGGCGATGCGGGCGATGATCGACGCCGCGCGCGAAGCCCGCATCCTCCAATAATAGCGGGAAAACCGGAGGTGGGAAAACAATGGCCGAAATGATGCTGTCGACACCGGTGCGGATCAAGCCGCACGGCTCGGACACGATCCGTGAGGTGGCGACCCTGCAGGACGCCAGTGAAATCCTGATCGACTGGCCGCATGCCAGCCGCGGTCCTTTCTACCAGGCCGCGCGCGAAAAGATCGAGGCGGCCCTGGAAGACAAGGACGGCGCGGCACAGGCGCAGGAAGCCTTCACGGCGCTGTGCGATCATGCCGGCGTGCTGGTCCGCTAACCCAAGAAAGCAGGCGATGCCCCTCGCCTGCTTCTCTGTTGATGCCGATCCCTATTTTTGCGTGGGCAGATCGCCATCCACGATCGGATGAGAGGTCTCGAACCCAAAACTCTTCGGCGCCATCAGCATCAGGACGATGACGATGGCGATAGAGGCAATAAACGTGGCTGTGCTGGCAATATCTCTCAATGCCCCGTCCTTTCAAATTGAATTCCTGAAAGAAACGTTTCGTCGGATACGAGGTTCCGTCTTGCGGAGATAACGCCACCAGCCAAGCTTTCTACTTGGCGGGCGGCTGGGCCGGCACTTCGCCCGGCTTGATCACCGGTGTCTTGCCTACGTCGGGCGCCGGCGTGGCCATGCCCTGGTCGCCGGTGGCCGGCGGCTTCAGCACCCCGCCGCAATCATTGAGCTTTTCGCTCAGATTTCCGCCACCTGGCTGCTGCTTGCCTTGATCGGGCTGGACCCGGCATTTGTCGGCCTGTGGGGCCGGGTTGTCGGTGCCCTGCTGCTGATCCGTCTGTGCAGCCGCCGGCGCGGCCAGGGCCAGCATCAGCGACGCGATAACCAGAGGTTTCATCCGAGCCTCCTTTTGCTTTTTCTTACTTTGACGGCCGCCCGCGGCAGCCTTCCTCGCAGGGACAACGCCCAACCGCGCGAAAGGTTGGCGAACAAAGGTGGACACCGAGCGACCGCCCGCAACCAAATCCGGCCTCCGGCCGTTGCCGGCAAGGAGGCACCACCATGTTCGGTAAGTTTCAGTCGATGGAAATCGATACCGGCGAAGCCGGCATATTTATCCGCCGTGCGGGCAACGGTCCGGCGCTGCTGCTCCTGCACGGTTTTCCGCAGACCCATCTGATGTGGCGCGACGTGGCGCCTGAATTGGCCGAGCGGTTTACCGTCATCTGCGCCGACCTGCGCGGCTACGGCGCCAGCGCGTGCCCTTCGTCCGACAGCGCTCATGCCCCTTACGCCAAACGGGCCATGGCCGCCGACATGGCTGCCCTGATGGCCAAACTCGGCTTCGGCAGCTTCATGGTCGCCGGCCATGATCGCGGTGGGCGGGTCGCCTACCGCATGGCACTCGATCATCCCGGCCGCGTTGAAAAGCTCGCGGTGCTGGACATCGTCGCAACGGCCGACGCCTGGGATCGGGCCGACGCCAGATTGGCGCAGGGCTACTGGCCCTGGTCGCTGCTGGCGCAGCCCGAGCCCTTGCCGGAATTGATGCTGGCGGGAGCCGCCGAGGCGGTCGTCGACAACGCGCTCGGCGGCTGGGGATCGTCGCCGTCGGCATTTCCGCCCGAGGTGCGCCAGGCCTATGTCGATGCCTTGCGCGATCCCGCCCACATCCACGCCATCTGCGAGGAATACCGCGCGGCGGCGACGCTCGACCGCGAGCACGACCATGCCGACAAGGCCGCCGGCCGGCGTATCCGCTGTCCGGTGCTGGCGCTGTGGAGCGGGCAAGGCGCGCTTGCCGACTGGTACGCGGGCGAAGGCGGGCCGCTGGCTCTTTGGCGAGGCTGGGCCGATGATGTCCGCGGCCAAGCCATGCCCGGCGGCCATTTCTTCCCCGAGGAGGCGTGGCAAAAAACCGCCCGGGCATTGGCGAATTTCTTCGGCGAACCAGATCGCGCCTAGTGGTCGACCTTGCCTGCACTATCGCCCGAGCGAGGAGACGGCGCACCGCGATCCCCTTTTATGTCTTGCGGGTGGGGACCGAGCCGATAGACCAGCCCCGCGACGACCAGCACGATCAGCGTGGCAAGACCGGCCACTTGCCACAGGCCGAGACCGCATGCGACGCCGATCGCGCCGGCGAGCCACATCCCGGCGCCTGTAGTCAGCCCGTGCACCTCTCCACGCGAAAACAGGATTGACCCGGCGGCGAGAAAGGCAACGCCGGCAGTCACCGCCTCGACCACGCGGATCGGATCGACCTTGACGGAGTCCTGCGCGAACATTGGCGCATGGACAATCTCGATGGTGAGGATGCCGAAGGTGGCAGCGGCCACGCAGATCAGGATGTGGGTGCGCAGCCCGGCGGGACGGTTGCGCCATTCGCGCTCGAAGCCGATCACCGCGCCGTAAAGCGCCGCGAGCAGCAAACGCGCGGCAATGACCGGGAACGAGGTGTAGCTCGGATGGCCGAATTCCTCGACGAGTTGTTCCATGATTCCCTCTGAATATCTGGAGTGCACAACGTGGACGACGTGCGGGAGTTCCGTCCACGAGGCGAGCGGGTGGAACCTGCCGTCTCCGATGCGCGACAGGGAACCTTGCCAAGCGGACGGAGTTGCGTTCTCGACCTTTGAACCAGGAGGAAACTGATGGCCATTGAGAAAAACGACCTCGACCGTGTCTGGAAGCTGATGGATAAGATAGGCTTCTGCATGTTGGCCACCCGCGAAGGCGACGACATCCGCTCGCGACCGATGGCGGCGCATGTCGTGCGGGGTGAGAACGCCGTTTACTTCCTCACCGACGTCGATAGCCACAAGGATGATGAGATCGAGGCGGAGCCTAATGTCGCCTTGGCCTTTGCCGATTCCGGTGGACAGAAATACGTCTCCGTCAGCGGACAGGCGGAAGTCTCCAATGACCGCGCCAAGATCAAGGAATTGTGGTCGACACCGGCCAAGGCCTGGTGGGACAGCGCTGACGATCCGGCGATCCGCGTGCTCAAGATCACCCCAAAGGATGCTCAGTACTGGGACAGTCCCGGCACAGTGGTCAGTTATGTGAAGATGCTGGCGGCGGCAGTCAGCGACAGCCGTCCGGAGATTGGCGATAGCGGCAAGGTCAGAATGTAGCTCCGACAGCGCAGGTCGCGCCCGCGGTGCGGCCTGCATTGCATCGTGCGGTAGGTTTGACTGACGGAAAAGTTCTAGCCGCGTCGGGAAGGCCGAGAGTGGCCGCTATCGTCCTGATGCTGCGTGCCAGGCGGATCGGCCCTTTGCGGGCACTCCTCGAAGCGGTGGTCTCGGCCGCCGCAGAAGGAACAGCACATGGCTTCGCGGCCCTCGTTTCCGGGCCACCATTGCGGCGTTTCGTAAGGCTTCCTGCCATCCATGACCAGCAATGCGCGATGCCCGATTTGGTTGCGTGGGCGGCCACCGCGTCTTGCCCGCGCAATGCGCGGCCCGTCGCGGAACCGGCGGACACATCCCGGGTTTTATGGGACAATGCAGCATCCTGAACCAAAGAGAAGCCGTCATGCCCGCTCGCCTTCCTGTCCTGTTGATGTCCTTGGGCGCCGTGCTCGCGGCGACCGCTGCAGCCGAGGCCCGCCCCGACAGCCGAGGCATGAGTTGTGCCGAGATCCGGGCCATGATCCAGAGCCGTCGCGCCGTGGTGCTGACCACGGGACCGAACACCTATGACCGCTATGTCAGGCAGTTCGGCAATGAATGCGATTGGCCGGAAGTGCCGATGTCGGCCTATATCCCGGCGCGCGACGGGCACTGCCCGGTCTATCGCTGCGAAGAGCCGGTCGACAACTTCCCGAATTGACGCCTCGCCGTCCTGACGGCATAAGCATCCGAGCTTCTCCCGCTTCGTCTAATGGTAGGACAGCGCCCTTTGAAGGCGTGAATCGTGGTTCGAGCCCATGAGCGGGAACCAGCCACAATCAGATCGCTGGCTTCTGGACCTTCCTTCTGTCGAACATCCACCGCATGAGGGATGTTCAGGACATGGCCCCGGACAAGAACGCAAAGCCGCCTTCCCCGGTGTCTCGGCGGCAATCGAGCGGGCACATCCCACCGTGTTTGCAACCGAGCCCCAAGCCTACCTTCCGCGATCACACCATAGGCTAACGCGGCCACGTGGTTCACAGTGCAATCACAAGCGGTCGATTCCTTCGGGATGTAGCCACTGCGAAAGCCCGCTGCGGGTCGCTCCCGTGGCGGGCTTTTCCCATGGGGACCAATGGCTCTCGCGCAAAGGTCTGATGTAACCGCTTTGGTTCCGGTATCGTCCATTGGACGTTCCGTTACTTTATCCAATCGCGATATACATCTCCTTCATTTGAATGCTTCAGTTGAATTGGACGTGCCGCATATATGGCCAGCCGGCAGCCGCCCCAAGCCGGTTAGGCCCGGTGCGCTGCTTTCCCCAACCAGAGGTGTACCGGGCCGCCCTAAGGATGAAAGCCCGCGCTCTCGGCCAGAGGCGCGCGGGCCGATCGGAAGCCCGATCTTCGGCAGAGATGCCCCCGCCCTGCCGACAAACACAAACAATTAGAAACGACTAATGTTCCATCAGCCCGTCATTCATCTTCGATCGAATGCCGGTTTCCCGTCGCGGCAAAATCGCCACTCAATTAGCAGGGACTTAATTAGCTATTTTGGATTTTAACGAATCGTTGACCGCGCTGTCCTATTTTGGAACAGCGCGGTCAAACCCCAACCGGACCGCGTAGGCGGCTCCGGCAACCCGGCCCCCGTTGCACTGCCGGAGCCGCCACCACACCCATATAAAATACCAGCAATGGTTGAATCAACAGTTACCACGCGTGCTTTCCAGTGCGCTAACGACGCCATTTTCCAGGCAGTGCCAACGGATCGGGGAACGCGTTCCGCTTCGATCGAGAAAGCCCGCAGGACCTTCAGGTCTCGCGCCTCGTGCGTATCCCCGAGCCAACATTCGAAGATGTCGCCACAGCAGTGCCCAGCCTCACGCGACAGTGATTGGAACCGGTGAAACCTTGCGCCGACATGCGCGTTTTTCGCCGGCAACCTTGTCGAGGTTCCAATGCAACCTGCATGGTTCTCCAAGCCGGTGGTGGTTTCGGTCGGCGTGGCCGGCGCCACCCGCCACCTGTCCAATACACAGCAGGCCATTGAATTGCTGACGACACATTGGCGCGACGCCGGCAGCCTGAAACATCAGTCCGCGCTGCGCGCCTGCCGCCAAGCGACAAGCGGCGACGTGCCTCCCGATATCGCCAGGGAGGCTCTGATCGAGGCCGCGCGCGAGGCGCATATACTGGTCGAGTAGCCCGCGCCCCATTCACGGATCGCAACCCTCGTTCACAGTTTCGTGATCGAGGGAACCGTTTGAAACGGCAGGCGTTTTTTTGCAGGCGTCTTTTTGTCAGGCAACATCAGGAGGCGTTTATGCGCATCATGAACCTCGTCACGCTCGCCCTCATCATCCTCGGCGGTCTCAACTGGCTGTCCATGGGTGTGACCGGCTATGACGTAATCGGCACGGTCCTTGGGGGCGCCATGCTGGCCCGCCTGGCCTATCTGATCATAGGCCTTGCAGCCATATGGCAGCTCATGCCGGGCTTCCAGAGCTTCACCGTTGGGGAAGTCGACGCCGAAAGGCATCTCCCGCATCACCGGTGACCGGCAAGCCGGGGCGGCGGAAAACCTGCCGCCCCGGTTGGACACGACGCCCTTGGCTGGCTGTGTCCATCGCCTGATTATCGCTGGTCTTGAACAGTGCCGCGATTGCAGTGGCAATCAAAATCCAACCGTTGCCGGACGGAGAAACGACGCCAATCTCTTTTTACGGGGCATACGGGACGTTCAGATGCCGAAGCCCAGCGCGGCGCCGTCGTCGCCTTCGATGCCGGCTTGCGGCACGATGATCGATGCCAGCGGTGCACTGAGGCGCCAGCTGAGACGGCCGGGCGAGCGCTCCAGTTGAGCCGAACCGCCCAGCGACTGCGGCGCCACCCGCTGCAGGACGACGGTGCCGAACCCCTTGCGCGCACTCTCGTCCCCCTTGTCGTCCGGGCGAGGCGTGGAAGTCTCGGTCCAGAGCAGCTGGAAGTCGCGTCCGCCCGATGCGCCGACACTCCTGCCCAAGTCCTTGGCACCTAAGTCCTTGGCACCCAAGTCCTGGGTGCCGGAGCCTTGGGCGCTTGAGCCTATTGTCCAGGTGATCTCGACCTGGCCGTCTTCACTGCCCAGCGCGCCATATTTGGAGGAATTCGTGCCAAGCTCGTGGAAAGCCATGCCGAGATTCTGTACCGCATTCGACTGCAGCGTCAGGACCGGGCCGGAGAGCAGGATCTGCTCCTCGCGGCCGAAAGGCTTCAGATGTTCCTGGATCAGGTCGAACAGGCTGGCGCCGGCCCACTCCGAGGTGACGAGCAGATCATGCGAACGCGACAGCGCCATGATGCGGGCGCGGATCAGTTCCTCGAACTCCCGCGGGTCGCTCGAGCGCTTGCTCGTCTCCCTGACCATCGACAGGATGACCGCGAACTGGTTCTTGACGCGATGGTTGACCTCCCGCATCAAAAGCCTGATGCGGCGCTCGCTCTCCTTTGCGGCGGAAATGTCGCGGGCGATCTTGGAGGCGCCGACGATCTCGCCATTGGCGTTCTTGATCGGCGAAACCGTGAGCGAGACGGAGATAAGCGCGCCGTCCTTGCGCCTTCGCGTCGTCTCATAACTCGCCACGCGGTGGCCACCGCGAACCCTGCTGATGATCTCGGTCTCCTCGCTCTTGAGGTGATCGGGAATGAGCATCAGGATCGACTGACCGACGGCTTCCTCGGCGGTGTAGCCGAACATGCGTTCAGCCGCCAGGTTCCAGCTCGTGATGATGCTGGTCAAATCCTTGCTGATGATGGCATCGAAAGAGGAATCGACGATGGCCGCGAGGCGTGCGTCGGCGGTCGCGCTCTGTTTTTCGTTGTTTGTTGCCGTCGCCGCCACGATTTCGCTCATTGGCATGAGGTAGCGCGCAAGCGGATCAAGACAATCTCCCCGGACGCAATTCACATAGGCGGCGCGCCACGGATGAAGCAAGCTTCACTCCGAAGGCCGATCGCTTGTCTTGCCGTCGCCTTCGGGCAGCACGCCGAATTCCTGCGACTTGACGCCCTGCTCGGCCGTCAGGAACCCGTCCGAGGAAAGACCGCGCCGCAGCAGCTCCCGGACCGCTGCCGAGCGGCTCGGCATGCGCTTTTCGAAGCGCCAGTTTTCCAGCGCCGCCAGTTCGTCCGTGGTGAGCATGATCTGCAGCCGTTCCGGGCGTTCCAGTTCAGCCATGTGCGCGCTCCTCGCTCAGGACTAAAAATACGGTGAGTTAGTATCTAACTCATTCAGCTTCTAATTATGGTAACACCCATTACGCGTCAAGGCCGGCCAGTGAGCCCTCCGCACATCAAACGCATGATGCTCATCGAACGTCTGATACGCATTCCTGTAATTTCACTAACTAACTGATTTTATTTGTATATTTCACAGATTTTACTTGCCAGGCCGACACCCCGGGCGCATGCTCCAATCTGAACAGAAAACCGTTCCCTTTGGGAGGTTTCGATGCGGTACGATTACTCCATGCGCCTGCGCGATGACGTCAATTCAGCGGTCGAGAAGGCGTTCAAGACGGCCGGCATCGTCAACATTACGGTGACGGCCGAGCAGGTCAGGGTCATGAATCTGGCCGAGAATGTCGCGCTCGAGGATGTTGAATACCTGGTTTTGCAGGCTGCCCAAATGCTTGGAGCGGCAATCGAATTCGACACGTTGGGCAGCGGGTTGGTGCTGTCTGGAAACGGCGTCGAGGGTGATGAACCAGTGATCAGCCCCCTCATCCTTTCGCAGCCAGCCTCGATCCAGTGATGCCGCTCCGACGCGGCGCCCTCCGGTCGTGGCGTCGCTTCCAACATGTGAACGGATGGCTCCGGTCCGAGCCTGCACGGTGCCTGGCACCCTTGATCACAGTCGGTTGAGGTGGCGCTGGACACCTATGGCAACTGAGCACACGCTCTATATGGTGCTGCAAACCCCAAACGGAGCAGCGCAGCCATGATCCTCGCGACACGAAAACTCGGCAGCCAGGGATTGAAGGTCTCGGCCATCGGCCTCGGCTGCATGGGCATGAGCCAGTCCTACGGCCCGGCCGACGAGGCCGAGTCCATCGCCACGCTGCACCGCGCCATCGAACTTGGCTGCACCTTCCTGGATACCGCCGAGGTCTATGGCCCGCACACCAACGAGGCATTGCTCGGCCGGGCGCTGAAGGGCAAGCGCGACCAGGTGACGATCGCCACCAAATTCGGCTTCCGCATCGAAAACGGCAAGCAGCTCAGCGGCGTCGACAGCCGGCCCGAGCATATCCGCGAGGTTGTGGAAGCCTCGCTCGGCCGGCTCGCCACCGACCATATCGACCTGCTCTACCAGCACCGCGTCGACCCTGATGTGCCGATGGAGGATGTCGCCGGCGCAGTCGGCAAGCTTGTGGCCGAGGGCAAGGTGCGCTTTTTCGGCCTGTCGGAGGCCGGTAGCGCCAACATCCGCCGGGCGCATGCCGTCTTTCCCGTCTCGGCGCTGCAGAGTGAATATTCGCTGTGGGAGCGCAATCTGGAGCCGGAGATCATCCCGCTGCTCAAGGAACTCGGCATTGGCCTGGTACCCTTCTCGCCGCTCGGCCGCGGCTTCCTCACCGGTGATGTCAGGCGCGCCGAGGATTATCCGGAAGGCGACTATCGCCGCAACGACCCGCGCTACCAGGGCGAGAACTACGACGCCAATGTCGAGGCGGCCGGCACGGTGCGCGACATCGCGGCCGCCCGGGGCGTCAAGCCAGGACAGATCGCGCTGGCCTGGCTGCTCGGCAAAGGCAGCGATTTCGCTGTCGATATCGTGCCGATCCCCGGCACCAAGCGCAGAAAATATCTGGAGGAGAACGTCGCCGCCACCTCGCTGAAACTCGACGCCGCCGAAATGGCCGCGCTGGACGAGGCGCTGGCGCCAGGAAAAATCTCCGGCCCGCGCTACGGCGAGCGCGGCATGGCGATGGTCGATCGATAGCTCGTCTCGATCGCGCGGCGAAGGCCCGGCGGCAATCATTACCGGATCGGCCGATGCGGACGATTGCCAGCCGTCCATGCACGGCCGCTCCGTAAGCAGTTCCGCGAAAAGGATCTCATCGACAGCATCCCTGAATGTGATTGTCCCCGCCTGTCTCCCGAGATTTCCGCCTGTCGATTTTGCCAATTCGCCGGGAACGAAGTTTTTTCGTTGAGGTTTACCCCGCGAAGGGACTGATGCTTTCGAGGAGATCTCCCATGAAGCAAATTCTGATCACCAGCATGCTCGCGCTCGGCATCGGATGCGGTGCCGCGATTGCTCAGACACAGCCGGCTGAAACCCAGTCGGGCGGTGACGCCAATTGCGCGGCCGCTGCGGCCAACTGTCAAAAAGGCTCGAAGATGAAGATGGGCGAGCAGGCCCAGGGCAAGGCCAAGGTCCAGACTGACCAGCAGGCCCAGGGCAAGCCCAAGCTCAAGACCGACGAGCAGGCTCAAGGCAAAGCCAAGGTCCAGACGGACCAGCAGGCCGAGGGCAAGGCAAACACGACCACCGATCAGCAGGCCCAGGGCAAAGCCAAGGTCCAGACGGACCAGCAGGCCCAGGGCAAGGCAAACGCGACCACCGATCAGCAGGCTCAGGGCAAAGCAAAGGTCCAGACGGACCAGCAGGCCCAGGGCAAGGCAAACGCGACCACCGATCAGCAGGCCCAGGGCAAGGCCAAGGTCCAGACGGATCAGCAGGCCGAAGGCAAGGCAAATGCTACCACCGATCAGCAGGCCCAGGGCAAGGCCTCGACACAGACTGATCAGGGGTCGACTGCTTCCATCAGCAATGTGACTGTCGAACAGAAAACCCAGATCACCCAGGTCATCAAGGAGACCCGGGTCGAGCCGGTCTCCAATATCGATTTCGACATTACTGTCGGCGTCGAGGTTCCCCGGCACAAGATCCGGCTGCATCGTCTGCCGGCGCGCATCGTCAAGATCGTACCAGCCTACGAAAGCTACGAGTATTTCGTATTGGCCGACGGTCGGATCGTCATCGTCGATCCGGATACGTTGAAGATCGTCCTTATCCTGACCTGACTTGGGCGCTCGCTCTGAAACGCCCGCCACATCCAGGTGGCGGGCGTTCTATGAAACCTGCCGATGAATCGACCGTGGCCGAACGACTGCAGAATGGGTTTCAGCGTCATGCAAGCAGAGCTGGGCAATGCCGCCAGGATTTGGCCGTCAGGACATCAAAGCTGGATTTCAGCCCCTGCCTGTTCATCGAACACGACTGAGCAGCCTCGTGCAAGCGCTACAGTGGAAAGGGCGTTTGCCACCACGTCGTCCGGCGACACGAAATCGCCGGTCAGAACCCGCAACTCTTCCACCCCTTCAGCCATCGAGACAAAATTTCCGACCACGCGATCGTGCTTGCAGGCCTCGACCACGTAAAGCAGATCGACCAGTTCGAAGCTGCGCATGTTCAGCCTCCAATAAGAATGTCCCTTCCTGGATCGTGAAACGCGTTGGCTGAACATTGTGTTCCGGCGGGCACGAATTAACCCTGCCCCACCGCTGCGTCCGGCGCCGTTGGCGACGAACTTCAGCGCCAACGACGGCTCGTTCGGCGTGCGCCCGTCACGGCGTCCACCATGCCATGCGCGACAAAATCCGCGCTGATGTCATGGGCGAGCGCTTGCCGTCGATCGTCAAACTCACTTCCGAATATCGGAACATTTTCGGCCCGGCGCGCCTCGCCGACATCAGCGCCGATGGGTTTTTCCCGCCTGATCTGAAGCCCTCGCTGTACATGAGGTTCTGACGCCGACGATGCGCAGCGCCTGTGGCCGTTGGAATTTTTCCGTTGCTTGGGTTATGATCAGCCGGATGCTTCCCTCTGGAAATGGCGGTGAAGGCATGTTGCGAAAGAGCTTTTCCAGCTATTTGAGGCAGGGCCTCCTGCTCGCGTTCCTGGCCACGTTCAGCACGCTCTGGCTCGCCCAGGCCCACGCCGAGCGGCGTGCGGCCATTGTCGTCGGCAACAGCGAATATCCGTTTGCCCCGCTGACCAATCCCCGCAACGACGCCAAGCTCATCGCCAATACCTTGACCGAGCTCAAATTCGACGTCCTGCTCTTTTATGATGTCAAGAAATCGGCGGAGAAAGACCTGAACGACGCGATACGCGCGCATCTCATAGGCGCCGACATGGCGGTCTTCTATTACGCCGGCCATGCCTTGCAGTATAACGGCCAGAACCTGCTGCTCCCCGTCGATACCCGGATCTCGTCGGCCAAGGACGTCGCGGCCGACGCCATGAAGCTCAACGACCTGATCGACATCGTAAAGAACGATCCGGTCGGCGTGAAAGTCTTCATCCTCGACGCTTGCCGCAACAATCCGGTGGCCAAGGAGAAGGGGTTGCAGCAAGGCCTCGCCTACACGGAGGCCGGAAGCGGCCAGGTGCTGCTCGCCTTTGCCACCGGCGCCGGCGAGGTCGCCTATGACGGGACGGGCATCAACAGCCCCTATTCGTCGGCGCTCGCCAACGCCCTGCTCATGCCCAATCTCGATGTGTACGACACGTTCCGCACGGTGCGGGGCGACGTTCGCCAGGCGACAGCCGGCTCACAAATTCCCTGGATCACCGGCTCGATCGAAACGAAATTCGTCTTCCGGCAGGGCGACGCCGGCAAGCAGGTTGCGCAAGCCGAGCACGCCGCCGAAGCGAATGGCGGCCTGACCATCGATGAGGTGTTATGGTCCTTCATCAGCGACAGCCAGAATCCGGAGGACTTCGAGCGCTTTGTGAAGGTCTTTCCCAATAGCCGCTACGCGGCCGAGGCGACGGAGAAGAGCCGCTTCAAGGTGGCTGCGTTGACCAAGCGCGGACTCTACGTCAACGGCAATCTGGTCTCCAGCTCGATCGCGGCGGTGGCGCCGGTCGAGGCGAGTGACAAGGCGTTGAGCGAGGAGTTCGTGTTCCAGCAGGCCGGCGAGCGCGCCGTCAGCGAGACCTTTCGTATTTGGCCGAGCAACCTGCCCGACACGCAGCGCGGCATGCGGACGATGGTGACGGATTGCGATCTCTACGCCGCCGATCCCAACGATCCACAGCGCGCCGTGCCTGGTGTCACCAACGGGCTCGTCAATGTTCGGGACGCGTTGCGCGCTTGCGCTTTTGCACTGGCGGCCGACATCAACAACCCGCGCCTGCAGTTCCAGTTCGGCCGTGTTCTGGAAATTGCCAGGCGCTATAGCTGGGCCGAGCATTTCTACGAATTGGCCGGCAATCAGCAATACAGCGCCGCGTTGATCAACATGGGCTACATGGCGCGCGTCGGCATGGGGCGCGAGATCGACTACGGCCGCGCGTTCGACTTTTACGTTCGGGCCGCTGCGCTTGGCAATCTCAGAGCCAGGACCGACATCGGCTCCGCCTATATTGCTGGCCAAGGCGTACCAAAGCTGCCGCAGGAAGGCGTTCTTTGGTATCGCCTGGCCGCGTCAAGTGGCTGGGCGAATGCGATCACGGCGCTCGGCGACGCTTACCGCCTCGGCACTGGTGTGAAGCAAGACTATGTCCAGGCGGCCTCCTTGTATTCAGCAGCGGCCGATACCGGCCAGATCGATGCGATGGCAAATCTGGGACAGGCGTATCTCGCGGGCGAAGGCGTGAAAAAGGACGTGCCACGAGGACTCGAACTGTTGCAGCGCGCAAACGACATGGGCAACAGGTACGCACCGTATTTTATGGCGCAGCTGTATCTGAAAGGCGACCGCAAGCTGGCTGCCGATCCTCGCCGCGCCTTGACCCTCCTTGAGCTTTCCGCAAACCGGGGAAATGAGTACGCCTACGTCCGTCTCGCCTGGGGGCATCGCGACGGGCTATTCACCGGCAAGCCTGACCTGCGACGAGCCTACTTCGACGCCTCCCTCGCCGCGAGGCTTCGGGCCGATCAGGGAGAACAGGCGAAGGCGGAGATAGCCAAGAAAATAGACCCCGCAACGCGAAAGGAAATAGACGGAGAAGTTGAACTATATATCAAACAGAATGGTCCGTAACGCGTGATCAACATTGCGCGATATTCGAGATGATTGCGCTATCAGAAACCAAAGAGTTGGTGGCGAACAAGGCGGCGGATCAATAGTGGGAATCGCCACGCTTCGAACTCGATTTGTCGGGTTGAGGCGTACTTACCTTGGTGACCTTGGTGACCTTGGTGACCTTGGTGACCTTGGCGCACCGTCCATCCTTCAGCGAAAAACCGAAATCGCAGAGGATGGGCCTTCCTGCAATCGTCCAGCATCCGCTCAGCATGACTGAGGTCGAAACCAAGGCGGCGGCCGAAGCCATCTTTGCCAGCAGCAATCTTGCCATTTGCGTCGCTCCAGCCTCGACCAAAACGGCCGCGGCATCGCATCAGGACTTTCAACGTCACGCCGTAACAAGAAAATACGCCTACTGCCCTATAGTCAAGGGGAACGCAGGCGAGTGTGCCAGTCCTGCTTACTGACGGACTGCCCACCGAGTTTGACGACGGCATGTAACCGGAGTGTGCCGCCGTTGCGGGGCTTTCTCGCCATGGCCGTGCAGGTTGCAGCTCAACGACAATGCGTCGGCATCACACGGCGCGGCGCATCGACCTGAACGTTTGACACGTACAAATCGCCATTGGTAGATTCCTGCATCCCTCATGTGAGCGCCATCCAGATGAGAAAGCTCAAGGAACTCTTCCTTCGAAAGGATAAGCAGGATCCGGGAGATGAAGGTCCGGGGAATATTTATGTATACAAATCCAAAGAGGAAATTTCGGCAATTATCGTTACGACTTTAGGTGTCGATCCTGACCTTCTCGAAGAAATCATTGTTACGACCAAGCGCAAGCTCTCAGGAAAGAGCGACCGGCTCATCTATCTGACCGACAATTCGGACTTCACGATATTCCGCCGTCACGGTGTGATTTTCGAGTATCTGCCTCCATTGGTTGAGCAACGGCTGCACGCAGCCGACATGCCCTGGCAGGCTTATTTGCGGGAGCACTGGGGGCTCCTTCTTGCAAAATGGCGGCCTCGCCGTGTCCTGGCTTACGGCACGACTATCGATAGTTTCCTGGCGGCGGCACCGACGGCATCCGTCCGCAACGCCCCGGACATGCCCAGATCATGAGGCTGGACATTCTGTTTGTCGCTGATGTCCGCTTCGAAGGCGGCACCTCCACCGCGCTCGCCGTGGAAATCCGAGCGGCCGCCCGCGCGGGTTTCAAGACAGGCTTGCTGGCCGTGAAGGGACCATTGCTGCGTAACCCCTACCCTATGCATCCCGACTTGCGGGCACTGATTGATGGCGGCGCGACAGAACGGATCGACCCGGACACGAAGGTCGACGCCGACCTCGTCCTGGTGCACCATCCGGCGATAATGTCCAACCGCTTCACCAGGCGGACCGGCATCCGGACCGAACGCATGGTCATGGTTCTCCATCATCCCATGGTCGACCGGCGGGGCAAGCTGCAGTACGACCTCGCGCGCATCGTAAGCAATTGCCGTTGGGCGTTTGGCGTCAAGGTTTGGCTCGCCACCGTCAGCGCCGTCGTTCGCGATGCCTTGCCCCGTCATTTGCCTGCGGGCGCGGAACTCCTGCCTGAAAACTGGACCAATCTGATCGATCTCGACGACTGGCCTCGCAGGCCGGACGGCCCGCCGCACAATCCGGTCATCATCGGCCGCCATGCCCGCCCGGACAAATTGAAATGGCCGAGCAGACCCGCCGACGCGCTGCGTATCTATCCTGCCGACGCAGCCCGCTACAGCATCAGGATCCTGGGCGGCGGTCCCTTCCTTAGGGAACTCTATGGTCCGCTGCCGGCAAACTGGGAAATACTGCCCTTTGCATGGACCGGCATTGCCGGGTTTCTCCAAGGGCTCGATTTCTATGTCTACTACCACAGCGATTCCTGGTCGGAGGCTTTTGGCCGCACGATCCTCGAAGCGCTCGCGGTAGGTCTCGTCACGATTCTCCCCGCGCACTTCCAGCCATTGTTCGGTGACGCGGCAGTCTATGCGGCGCCGAGAGATGTCGAGGGCGTCATCGGCAAATTCATCACCGACGCGGATGCCTACGCGCGGCAATCGGCGTTGGCCAGGGAGTTCGTTGCCCGGCACCATTCCGCCGAGCTCTTCCCGCAACGCCTTGAGAGGCTGTTCAACATTTCCAAACCGCGGGATGCGGCGGCCGTGCGGGCGTCGACGATCCAGCCTTTGCCGATACGTCAGGTGCTGTTTGCATCGTCCAACGGCATCGGAATGGGGCATCTCGCGCAGCAGCTGGCTGTCGCGCAGCGACTGTCGCGAGGGCTGAAGCCCGTTTTTGCGACAATGTCCTACGCCATGAAAATTGCAGCCGAGGAGGGTTATCACGCTCACTTCCTGACCCATCACCGCGGCATCGATGCCGCGCCCGTGGACTGGAACGACGTGCTTGCCGAAGAACTGTTCGACCTGATCAGTCATCTGCGTCCAGCGGTATTTGCCTATGACGCCACAGCTGTCTTCGACGGTGTCGTCGCAGCCCTGGCCATGGACCCCAACCTGTTCTCGATCTGGGTCCGTCGACCGATGTGGCGGGAATCGCACCGCCCGTTCCTTGAGATGGCGGACGCTTTCGACGCTGTTATAGAGCCCGGCGAACTGGCCGATGAATTCGATCACGGCCCCACGTCGGAAGTGCGCGATAAGGTTCTGTTGGTTCCGCCAGTGTTGTTGCTGGAGCCAAATCAGCGCCTGGACAGGGCCGCCGCGCGCAACTTCCTCGAAATATCCGATGGCATGACCGTCGTCGCCCTGCAACTCGGCTCCGGCAGCAATTTCGACATGCGCGGCGTCCGCAACGGCGTTCTCAAGGCCGTGCTTGACCGTCCCGATACGCTGGTGCTGGACATCCGCTCGCCGATCCGCGCCGATTTCGAGTCGGACGAGCCGGTCGGGCCGAGGCATCGCATCGTCGAGCTGTTCCCGAGTTTCAACTACAGCCGCGCATTCGACGCCGCGGTCGTCGCGCCTGGCTACAACACGTTCCATGAGAACATCCTTGGCGCGGTGCCGACCTTGTTCGTGCCCAACGAGAGCGACGAGATGGACCTGCAGCTCAACCGCGCCCGCTGGGCAGAGCTTGGCGGTTTTGGCCTGCTGATGCGCCGCGACCATGACCTTCCTCATGTCGACCGCTTCATCGAACAGCTGCTCGATCCCACCGAGCGCGAAGGAATGGCGGCGCGCTGCGAGGCGGTCCCCTGGACCAACGGCGCTGACGTCATCGCGAACTATATCGAAGACCATGCCAGGATGGTCCGAACTGACTGGGACATCACCAAGGACAGCTGATGTAGGGCTGCACCGAGGAACGGCACTCTTGAAACCAAGCCAGCCTTCGACGCGGTCGCCCCCTGGACCTCCAGCGACTGCGCCAGCATCGCCGCGGCGTGCCCGGCGCGCGCCGGCAGCCAGAGTTCAGATGTCAGGATCGTCGAGAATGCGAGACAGCGTGCTGCGCCCCAGCGCACTCATGGCGGGGTTGGTGCGACGGTAATACCAGACGAGGCCCATGGCCTGCTGGAACGCCCAGGCAGCACCGCGCTTCCATAAGAGGTCCTCGACTTGAAGGCCGCTCCGAAAGGTCGCCCTTCGCTCGCGGTCGAGAAGATGCCACGCGACCGCCAGATCCAGCGACGGATCGGTCGGCCCGAAACTGCCACCATCAAGCACGCCGACAAGACGCTCGCCCTGCACGACAAGGTTTGGCGGGATAAGGTCCTTGTGGCTCATCACGACGGGCTCAGCGGCGGGCAACTCCCGCAACCGGGCCCACAGATCGCGCAGTCGAGCCACATCGAGAAGGCCCTCGCTGTTTTCAAAGCAGACAGCCATCCAATCGTCATGATCGGGGAGATGTCCGCCACGCCCTTGCCCGTCGAAGCGTCGGCCCCGTGTGTCCGCCTGGCGCAACGACGCCACGAGGCTTGCAAGGTCGAGGGCGAAAATCGCCGATCCACTGAGCCCGTTCGGCGTGGCAACCTCGCCTTCGATCCACGTTTGCACTGCCCATGGCATTGGATATCGAGGACCGGGCTGGCCGAGCCCAATCGGTTGCGGCGTAGGAAACAGGCAATGCTGTCCAATCTCGACCATGGCGGCGGCCTCCGATCGAAGCATATCGGCGCATTCGGTCGGCTTCATCGCCCGCAGCGGGAACCGCGCAGCGCTCTTTGAGCCAATGCGGAAGATGGCGTTGACGGTTCCCGACGATCCGACCGAGGTGACGTCGTCATGACGATACTGGGGAAACTGATCGCGGATCATCTGGCGGGCGATATCGATGTCGATATCCACCTGATCGTCATGCATCATGAGTTCTCATCCTGCCGAGCTCGGCATCAAGGGCAAAAGCACCGACCTACAGTAGCTGACGTCAAGGTTGAAGCAGGTGTCGATCAGATTCCAATCGCCCTTCTATCATCGCCAGCAGGTCACTCGGAGGAAACAGGCGACAAGAATGCAGCTGATATAGTATAAAGAGTCCACGGCATATTGTCTCAGAGGCGCATCGATATGCCCACAAGATATGTTCGAGTTTATTTAACTTTGCAGCTTTGTGAATCCCGTTAACAGGAGGGGCGACGGACCATGCCAAACGAGCAAACGACAATTGACCCAGGCGCAGCCGAAACGCAACTCGGCCCGAGTGTATCGGTGCAAGTCAACCCCGAGGATTCCGTACCTTTCCGGCCGGAGCCGGTGTTCATCTCGCTCGGCCTGAAACGAGATGTTTTCGTGGGATTCTCGGGCGGTAACGCGGCACCGAATCCCGATCCGATGGGCATCCCGCCGGTAGACCTGAAGACCGAGAACGGACTGCTGAAGGCCTTCCTGCTGCTCGGATTCGAACCGGGCCCGGACACAACCCCATTCGGGTTTTCGATGCCAGCAATCTTCCGCGCTTCAGCCGCGTTCAGAGAAACCGTCGACCTGCCCGGCCTCAATGTCCCCATGCCTCCGGCTGTCATTGGCCAACAACCTCCAGTGATCAAGCCGGGCATGATTCAGAATTACATGGCTCTCCAGGCCAATTTCTTTCAAATGTCGCTGGCTCCGCTTCAGGCGAAGCTCAGGGAGGCGCGTGTTCCGTTTACGCAGGGCGGCATACCCGCGCCGGAGGACCTTCGGCCACAGCTCTTCCTGGTCGAGCAATATCAGCTTGCTAGCTTTCGCGGAGACCTGGCACGGGATGATCTGGTCGACTCCATCAGCCTGTCGCCCGGCGGCTCGATGACCTACAAGGTGATCATCAAGAAGAGAACATCGACGAGCAACGAGCTGACCTCCACCGTGTTGGACAGTCAGGACCGGGAAGCGAAAGATAATTTCAACAAGCAGCTCAAGGATACCGCCGACAAAAGGTCCGGCACGAACAACTATGATTATGGATTCGAAGGGAGTTTCCATGGGGAGGCTTCGGTCGAAATCGGCGGAGGCAGCGCGGACGCCCGGGTTCATGCGCGCGGATCGACCAATGAGGTTCGACAGGATTTTGCGGAATCGACCACATCCGCCATCGATTCCCAAGTGTCCGAGACGAACCGTTCCCGCAAGCAGAGCATAGAAACCGGGAGAGAGGACACCCAGACTGACGAGCAAACCGAGAGCGTCAGGGAAAAGACGGCGCATAACCCGACGGCGCAGCCTGTGAATGTCGGAATTTTCCTGCTCAAGGAAGAGTTCGTTTCCGTTCTCAGCCTGGTCGATGTCGAGATTGCCTATCGCAATGGCGATGCGAACCAGGACCGTCAGGTGCCGTTGCGCAAGCTTGGCGAACTGCTGGATGCCGTGATCGAGCGCCCCGAGGATCGCACGGAGATTGCCGCGACAATCAAGGCGCTCCTTGAAGGGATCGCCGACTACCAGGATGAAACTCGCAGTATCGTCAAGCCGGACCCGAGCAGTCCGCTTGGCTTCAGCCGCGATGCGCAACTGAGATCGGAATATCGGCTTCTGAAGTCGGACGGGACCTTGCGGCGTACGTTTTCGGTGAAAGGCATCCCGATACGCGGCTGCGAAAGGTCGTTGCGCCGGCCGAATGTCACGGTCGAGCTGCCGATCGCCGGAATATGATCCGCTGGGCGACGGGATGCCGCGCAAAGCCGTCGTGAGCGTCTTTGCCGGCAGGGTCCGCCTGGGCCGAACCAGCGCGCTCGCAACTATCGGTTTTCACCCCTAGCTTGCCGCCGCGGCCGGCACCTTCCTTGGCGCGGCGCGCGGCCGGCGCATGCGCCGTTTGGCGACGAGCTTCAGCGCCACCGGCGGCTCGTTCGACAGCGCGCCGGTCACCGCGTCGACCATGCCGTGGGCGACGAAATCCGCGTTGATGTCCTGGGCGAGCTTGTCGGCGGCTTCCTTGTCTCCGTTGCCGGTCTCCGACCAGAACACGATGCCCACCCGTAGTGCCGCCTTCGCGCGCTTCAGCCGGCGGACCAGGAAGCGGGCGTGCTTGACGGAATCGCGGTTGAGGAAGCCGACCACCACTGTGTCGATGGTTTCGAGCTCGAGGCGGCGAATGCTGGCAGGTTCCATGTCGGCAAATCCCGCCTTCGACGCGGTCGCCCCCTGGACCTCCAGCACCTGCGCCAGCATCGCCGCGGCGGCATCGTCGAGCTCGCCGCGCCCGCCGGCGCAAAGCAGCGACATGCCGGTGCCGTCGGGCAGTTCGGCCTCGTCCTCGTCGGCGGCATCGCCGGGCTCGCCCGCTTCCGGGCTTTCGTCCTCGGCCGCTTCCTCCTTGGCATCGTCTTCGAGATTGGCCACCAGCGCGAGCGCACTGGCCGCCACCTGCCGTCGCTGCAGGTCGCCCATGACGCCGCGCACTCGGTCGCGCTCACCCAGCAGCAGGGCCGGAATGGCCACCTTGTCGTAGAATTCGACCAGATATTTCTCCTCGAGCATTTCCTCGGCATGATCGGTGGCTTCGTCCGGGTCGCCGGCCAGCAGCCGCTGGTAGAGCCGAGCATGCGGTTCCAGCACCGGCTCGTTGCCGAACAGCACGTCGAGGAATTCAAACTGCGGCACGTGCCTGCCCAGCACCACGAGGCAGACGGTGAGCGGCGTCGACAGAACGAGGCCGAGCGGCCCCCACAGCCACGTCCAGAAGATGGCAGCAACGATGATCGCCAACGGCGACAGTCCGGTTCGCGAGCCGTACAGCCAGGGCTCGACTACATTGCCGGTGACCAGTTCCATCACCACGAACAGGGCAGCAGTCCACAACACCAGCGACCAGCCGGGCGCCACGGCCAGCGCCAGGAACAGCGGCAAAAGCATGCCGATGGCCGGACCGATATAGGGAACGAAC
Organism: Mesorhizobium sp. 131-3-5; assembly: GCF_016756575.1. Classification (NCBI taxonomy): domain Bacteria; kingdom Pseudomonadati; phylum Pseudomonadota; class Alphaproteobacteria; order Hyphomicrobiales; family Phyllobacteriaceae; genus Mesorhizobium; species Mesorhizobium sp. 131-3-5. The sequence goes on along the minus strand of NZ_AP023254.1, from coordinate 3,318,120 downwards.
CGCAATGCCAGCGCCAGCATCCCCCACAACAGCGCATTGGGAATGCCGAGGATCCACAGCCCGATCGCAATCGGTATGGCGTAGACGATGTTGACGACCAGTTGCATGAGCAGGTAGCGGCCCACCCGCTTGGCTGCATCCTGAAGCGCCTCGGTGGTGCGGTGAAGGTCACCATAGCCGACAAGCCTGATGAAGCGGTCGCGCAAATCCTCCCGTTCGAGCAGCATGAAGATGACGACGACGATGATCAGACCCGCCGATCCGAGCGGACTGATCAGCGGGCCGACGATGTTCTGCAGGACTTCGAGCGGCCTTTCGCGCGCCACGATCTCGACCGGCACCGGCTCGCGCGGCGGCTTGTCCGCGGTGGCGGCCGGCAATGTGGCGTCCTGCCGGTCGATCTCCTGGCCGACACGCTCGACCACGCTGCTCAATCTGGCGATGATACCGCCGCCGACGCCGGTTTCCTTGAGCGAGCGGATCTTGGCCAGGATGTTGGTCTGGTAGACCGGAATGTTCTGCGCCAGTTCGCTGACCTGCGTGGCGACGACGAAGCTGAACAAGGCAAGTGCCGCGAAGGCGCTGAGCACGCTGGCGATGACGGCGGCGATGCGGGGAATGCCGACCCGTTTGAGCGCCGAGACAAACGGCGCCAGCGCGAACGTCAAAAGCAGGGCGATCGCGATCGGCAGAAACACCTCGCGGCCGAAATACAGCGCCGCCACCGTTGTGACGGTGGTGGCCACATTGGGCAACGCGGTTCGCGGATGGGGCGCGGCAGCCGCAAGAATATCGTCCAGCCCATGCGCCTCGGACGCCGTCCCGTTTCGACGATTGGCCGCCACTTGATGTCTCTCCCCCTGCCAGCGGCCATGGTCTGACATATTGAGCCGGCGTGCAACATTTGCCGGCAGACCGCTGGTTACCCTTCAATTCCGGGCGGGTCAGTATGTTCCCTACGGCCGAGACAATGGAGAGAAGTGCCTTTATCCGCCCATCGGGATGCTCGGGCCAAGGCCGGCGGCAAGCGTGGCGTGACGCTGAACAGAGCCGATCAGCGCGCCGCATGCCTGGCCAGCGCGTGCTCGATCAGCACGTCGATCACCTGGCTGTAGCCGATGCCGATCGCCGCCAGCGCCTTGGCGTACATCGAGATGTCGGTGAAGCCGGGCAGCGTGTTAACCTCGTTGACCAGCAGCGAACCGTCGGCGCGCAGGAAGAAGTCGACGCGCGCCATGGCCTCGCAGCCGAGCGCCCGAAAAGCCCGCGCGGCCATCTCGCTCGTCCTGGCAACGACATCCGCCGGGACATCGGCGGGCACCTTGACCAGCGCGCCGTCGGCGTCGAAATACTTCGCTTCATAGGTGTAGAACCCATGCTTGTCGGCCGGAATGATCTCGCCGGGCGGCGAAACCGTCAGCGAACCGTCGGCCCGCTCCAGCACCGAACACTCGAGCTCGCGGCCGTCGACGAACTCCTCGATCAGCGCCTTGCTGTCATAGCGCAAAGCCGTTTCGACGGCCTGTTCGAAGCCATCCCTGTCATGCACCTTGCTCACCCCGAAGGACGAGCCCTGGCGCGCCGGCTTGGCGAAGAAGGGCAGCCCAAGCGCCCCGGCAATCTCCTGGAACGGACCGACCTCGCCTCTCAGCACGGTGACCGAGCGGGCAACGGCAAGCCCTGCCTCGCGTAGCAGCCGCTTGGCGACATCCTTGTCCATGGCGGCGGCGGAAGCCAGGACGCCGCAGCCGACATAGGCGACATCGGCAACCTCGGCATAGCCTTGCACCGAACCGTCCTCGCCGAACGGCCCATGCAGCACGGGAAAGACGACATCGACAGGGTCAGGCTGTTCGCCGCTCTCGGTGAGAGCCACCAGCCGGCCCTTGCCGCCTGGCAGCAGGGCTACCTCCACGCCATCCTCAGACACCGGAGCCCCTGCCCCGTCGGCGCCGGCCTCGGACGAAGGCTGCAGCCGCCATCTGCCATCCCTGGAAATGGCGATCGGCACCACCTGGTAGCGCGTCCGGTCGATCGCCTTCAGCACATTGGCCGCCGACAGCCGCGACACGTCATGCTCGGCCGAGCGCCCGCCATAGAGGATGGCGACCCTGGTCTTTTTAGTCATTGAAACCCCTTAGAAATCAAATGGTGACGGCAATGCCGCGATTGGCAAAGAAACGATCGAAATCGGCTGGCGATAACACTGCGTTGGCCTGTGTGGCGCTGGTATGGCCGGATGGGTTGTGGAAGCGAAAACCATCATCCGACGCCGCCGTCACCAGCACCAGATGGCCGCCCTTCGACGGCGGCTCGCGCTCGGGCCAGCGGATCGAACTGCTGACCGAGGCGATGAAGAAGCGTGAGCGGGCGAGGATCGCCGGAATGTCCGACGTCGCGACATTGGTCATCACCTGCGCCTCCAGGCCGAACTCCGCCTTCACGAAAGTGACGAAGGGCGCGTAGATCAGGCCCCTGATCGAGCCTTCGTTGACGACATAGCCGCCATATCGGGTGCAGCGTCTCGCCAAGTCGATCGTCGGCACGATCTCGCCGCGCGTGGCCAGGATCATTTTCAGGCACGCCATGCCGCAGATGTTGGCGGCCCAGACCGCATATTCGTCTGGTGTTTCCGCTCCCGACCCCCGCCACAGCGGATCGCGCCGCAGCGCCACATCAGCGCCATCGGCGAGCACGGCCAGCGTCATGTCAGGCGTTTCCCACTGGCTGAAAAACGGCACGGTTTCGGGCGATGTATCCATGGAACTCCGCGGCTGGGTTTCCATCTCGTATCGAGGATGTCGGACAAAAGGAAGGCCACCTGGTCAGTGCTTCGAATTGGTGCTGGTGCGCCAGTGCGTCGAAGGTTCGGCGCAGTCTTCGGTTGGTCTGTAAGAAATTTCGTTTGGGTACGACTACCTTGACATGACCATGCTTTACCAAAACGAGAGGGGCGGTGCCGAAGCGGCCGCGCCACCGGATGTCGACCGGCTCTACATCCAGGCGGTGGATCAGCTAGGTCCCGCGTTGGCTCGTCTGGCAGTTGGATACGAAGCAAACCCTATCGAGCGGCAGGACCTGTTGCAGGATATCCATCTGCAGGTCTGGCGCAGCCTGACGTCTTTCGATGAGCGCTGCTCGCTGCGCACCTGGGTCTACCGTGTGGCACACAATGTCGCTGCCGATCATATCGGGCGAGCCCGACGCCTGAAAGGAATGATCGGCCTCGATCACCCGGCGGCGGAGATCGCCGCTGACCCGAATCCCTCCCCGGAGACGGAGGTATCCGACCGGCTTGCGCTGGCCCGGATCCACGCAATGCTCCACCGCCTGCAGCCGATCGATCGGCAGGTGATGATCCTCTACCTGGAGGAGGAGGATGCCGCGACCATCGCGGAGGTTTCCGGTCTCTCGGCCGGCGCGGTGGCGACGCGTATCAGCCGCATCAAGCGCGTTCTGGCCGGCCAGGTCGTTCTGGAGGCAGTACGATGATTAACCGGTCACAATCTTCCTGGAAGGAACAACCTGTTATGACCTCGGCCATAAATCTCGAAGACATCAAGGCGCGACATGCCGCTTTGAGCCGAACCACCAAGCGCCGCAACACTTTGGAATATGTCTCCGCAGGCATGGCCGCCGCCTTTCTGCTCGTCACCAGTGCAGTGACATTCTTGGCAGCCGACTCGTCGGCGGAATGGATCATGGCGTCAGGATTTGCAACGCTGGTGCTCGGCCTCCTGTTGGTGGGCTTGAATATCTTCCGCAAGAGCACACGTGCCGGATTCGATCTTGCGACAAGTGGAATGGGCCATCTGCAACAGCGCTTGGCTCATGAGCGCGACCTGCTGAGATCCGCCTGGCTTTGGTATGTCGGGCCAATAGTGCCGGGGTTCGTCATGATCTATCTCGGATCATGGGCGACAAATCCCGCGCGCCCGATCTTCGCGCTGGTCGGAGGCGGGTCGACCTTTGCCTTCCTTGTTTTGGTCATCATCCTGAACCGCCGTGCGGCTCGACGGATTGAAACGGAAATGCGTGCCCTGCGGGAATGACGATGCTTCGCGAGCCGCGCCGTTCGTGCACCGTCTCTAGAAGGTGATCTTCACCGAAGCGGCACTGCGCGCGTGCGCACCGTGATGGACGGCCTCGATGTTATTGCCGTCGGGGTCGAGCAGGAAGGCGGCGTAATAGCCGGGATGATAGGGCCGCTCGCCCGGCGCGCCATTGTCCGTGCCGCCGGCCGCCAGCCCGGCCTTGTAGAAGGCATCGACCATCGCGTGGTCCCTGGCCTGGAAGGCCAGATGGTGACGGCCGGTGAGCTTTCCCAGTGCTGCCCGGCTGTCGGCGCTGGAGATGAACAGCTCATCGGACCAGAAATAATCCTCGCCGGTCCCGCCGATCGGCACGCCGAGCACCTGCAAGACCGCCTCGTAGAAACGCCGGCTGGCGGCGAGATCCCTCACCACCAGCTGGATGTGGTCGATGAGCCGGCCGCGATGCAGTTCCTGGGTTTCCACGAAAATTCCTCCTCGCAATGTTCCAAATCTAAATTCGCTTGGGGCGCCGTCAATGCGGGCGGGCGCAGGCTACTGACAGGCGCTGCCTTCCGGCGTCGTCGCCGAAAATCCCGCCCTTCGGTCCTTTGCAAATGAAAAGCCCGCCGGAGAGGGGGAAACCGGCGGGCTTTGGAAAGCCTCGTTGACAAGGCCTTCGGATGTCTGCGGGGGGTCAGACACCTAGGAACACCTGTCGGCTAAAGAGGTTCCACGCAGACCTCTTTTCAGGAGAAATTCTCCTGACGGGAACTTTCCGATCAAACCGGAGTTTCGTGGCGCGGCGGGAGGGACATCGATTGGACTGTTTTCAGAGACTGGAAGCGCTTATCGACAGCGCTGGGGTTGGCGACGTCGAGGAAGCAAACGCCTTGCTGCGACGCTTCAAGGGCAAGTCGCAGGCGGTCGACACGGCAATAGACGAGTTCATGCTCGACTTCATGACATTGATCTTCGTCGTCGAGGCCGGCGAGGAACGCTTTGAAAAACCGCTCCGCAGACTGGCGCGCACCAGGCTTGCGATACTCAAGCATCTGGTCACCGTGACGGCATAGAAATGCCGCCTTCTCTGACCGGCCTACCCCTTCAGCAGCGCCGCCAGCCTTGGAATGCCCTCGGCCACGGCGCGCTGGTCGGCCAGCGTGAAGGACAGCCGCAGCGTGTTGCGTCCGGTGCCGTCGGCGTAAAAAGCGTTGCCGGGCACGAAGGCGACGCGCGCCTCCTTCACCGACCGAGCCAAAAGCTCGGTGGCGTCCGACCCTTCCGGCAGCGTCGCCCAGACGAACATGCCGCCTTCCGGCCGGCTCCAGGTCACGCCCTTCGGCATGTTGGCTTCGAGCGCGCCGAGCAGGCCGTCGCGGCGCTGGCGATAGGCGCCGATGAGTTTGTCGACCTGGCCGTCGAACACGGATTCGGCGACGCGGTGCATGACCAGCTGGTTGATCGACGGGCTGTGCAGGTCGGAAGCCTGCTTCATCAGCACCAGCTTTTCCACCACATGACGCGGCGCGCACACCCAGCCGACGCGCATGCCCGGCGACAGGATCTTCGAGAACGAGCCGCAATAGAGCGTGCGCGCCTTGTCGATAGAGCCAGAGCGCGCGCAATCGAGCGCCAGGATCGGCGGCACGCCCTCGCCATCATAGCGCAGCGCGCGATAGGCGGCGTCCTCGATCATGGCGATGTCGAGTTCGCCAGCGAGGTCGAGCACCGCCTCGCGCTGCTTTCGATCGAGTGTATTGCCGGTCGGGTTGGCGAAGTCGGGCACCAGATAGGCGAACTTGACTTTGCCGCCCCCTCTTGAAGAACCGGTGGGGGCGGCGGCCGCCGCGCGATAGGCGTCCGGCGTCATGTTGCCGCCTTCCGGCCGCAGACGGTCATAGCGCGGCTCATAGGCGTTGAAGGCCTGCAGCGCGCCGAGATAGGTCGGCCATGTCACCAGCGCGGTGTCGCCCGGCGACAGGAACAGCTTGCCCAGATAATCCAGCGCCTGCTGCGAGCCGGAGGTGATGAAGATGTTGGCCTCGTCGCAGGCGACGCCGAGCTTGCCCATCTGCCCGGCGATCCAGCGCCGCAGCGGCAAATAACCTTCCGACACCTGGTATTGCAGCGCCGCCCCTGCCTCCGCGCCGCCCAGCACCTCGGCATAGGCATCGCGGATGGCATCGGCCGGAAACAGCGCCGGATCGGGAATGCCGCCGGCGAAGGAGATGATGTCGGGCTGGTCGAGCAGCTTCAGCAGCTCGCGGATTTCGGAGGCCTTCATGCGCGACGAGCGCGAAGCCAACAGGTTCAAAAGGGTCAAGTCACGCCTCCCCAGACGATTTTCATATAGGTCAATGTAGCTGACCTATATCCGCTTTGTCAGGCAATTTGAATAGTGCCTGAAAGCCTGCCGCTATACGCCAGTCGCCGCCGGGGCGGAACGGAGTTGCATCTAGAGGCTCTTCTTGTAACCAATATGGCTGGCGGTGAAGCCAAGGTTTTCATAGAAACGGTGCGCGTCCGCCCGCCCCTTGTCGGTTGTGAGCTGCACAAGGCTGCAGCCGCGCGACCGACACTGATCGATCGCCCATTCGAGCATCAGCCGGCCGATGCCGCCCGAGCGCCGATGGCTGGCGACACGAACCGCCTCGATCTGCCCGCGCCAGGCGCCCTTGCGCGACAGCCCGGCAAGAAAGGTGATCTGCAACGTACCGATCACCTCGGCCCCGTCCACTGCCACCGCCAGCAGTTGGTTGGGGTCGGCATCGATCGCGGCAAAAGCATTGAGATAGCCCTGGGCCAGCGGCAAGGAGGCATCCTCGCGAGCAGCGCCCAGTGGATCGTCGGCGAGCATCGCGACGATTGCCGGCAGGTCGGAAGCTTGCGCCTTGCGGAAGGTGATCATGGCGCCGGGATAGCGCGAGGCGGTGGCGGCGGCAAGTGAGCTCTCCCTTCTCCCCTTGTGGGAGAAGGTGGCCGAGCGAAGCGAGGTCGGATGAGGGGTGCTCCAGGGAACGCCGACGCCTCACTCCGCTGGAACACCCCTCATCCGTCTCGGCGCTGCGCGCCGATCCACCTTCCCCCACAAGGGGAGAAGGGAGAGGTGCTAACTAACCTCGCCCTCATACACCGCCTGCGCCTGCATCAACGCCGCGTCCAGCCCTTCCCCTTCTGCATACCCAGCCAGATTCCCCGGCCGCTCGATGCCGGGCAGCAGCCTCGGACACGGCTCGGCCGCGCCGATCACGGTCCGCACCGGGATGACCCCGGCCCACACCGGGTGACCATAATCCTCCTCGTCGTCGGCGACGCCCTTGGCGCGCACTTTGGCCGATGCCTCCTCGATGCGCATGCCGATGACCATGGTCGCCTTGGCTTCCTGCGCCGAGATGGGCCGCAAGGTTTCGCTGCGGCCGGGGTAGAAGCGGTCGACAACGCCGGCCAGCGCCTTCATCTTCTCTTCCGGCTCATCAACAATCCGCGCGGTGCCGAAGCACATCGCCGAGCGGTAGTTGGCCGAATGGTTGAAGCCGGTGCGCGCCAGCACCAGCCCGTCGAGATGCGACACGGTGAGACAGGCCGGCGTACCGCCGCGCAATTGGCGCAGCATGCGGCTGACCGACGAGCCGTGCCAATAGAGCATGTCACCCTCGCGCCAGTGGATGGTCGGCGTGCAATAGGGCTGGCCGTCGAAGGTGTACGCGACGTGGCACAGCAGCCCGGCATCCAGCACCGCGAAGACGGCCGCATGGTCGTAGCTGCCGCGCTCATGCAGGCGCTTGACCCGGTTGCGGCTGGTGGTCGGAAAGCTGGCGGCAACGTCGTTCACGGCTTGCATCCTCGGCTGTTGTCTGCCAACCATGCGCCATGGAATTGGTCGAGAAAAGAACCAATCACAGCAACAAAAATCAGACCAATCCGCCGGATTGGTCGGCGCTGATCCCGGTTCTGCCCGGGGACGGACCGCGCAGCCGCGAGCTTTACGCCGCGCTCAGGCGGCTGATCGAGACCGGCGCGCTGGCTGCCGGCGCAAAGCTGCCGACCACCCGCGACCTTGCAAAGCGCTTCGGCCTGTCGCGTTCGGCGGCGGTCGCCTGTTTCGAGATGCTGATCTCGGAAGGCTTTGCCGTGGCCAAGGTCGGCGCCGGCACCTTCGTCGCTCCCGACGTGCCGTATTTGCCGACAACGCTGGTCAAGGCGCGCCCGCCGGAGATCGACGCCGCCATCTCGCTGCCTTGCGGCCTTGGCGTGGCGGTGTCCGACCCGCGCACGCTTGATGTGTTCCGCATCCTGCTGTCGCGCCACCTCGCCCGCCCCGGCCCCGAGCATTTCCGCTACGGCGATCCGCGCGGCGGCCTGCCGCTGCGAACCGCGATTGCCACGTATCTACGAACCGCGCGCGGCGTGCGCTGCGACGCCGGCCAGATCCTGCTGACCTCGGGCACGCAACAGGGGCTCGACCTCCTGGCGCGCGCGGCACTTCGCCCCGGCGACGCCGTGTGGCTGGAAAATCCCTGCTATCCCATGGCGCACGCAGTGCTGGCCGGCAGCGGCGCCAGGATTGTCGCCGTGCCGGTCGATAGCGAAGGGCTCGATCCCGAGATCGGCGAACGTCTCTGCCCAAAGGCGCGCGCGGCCTATGTCACGCCCTCGCATCAATATCCGCTCGGCGTGACGATGACGATGCGCCGGCGGCTTGCCTTGCTCGACTGGGCGCGGCGCAACGAGGCCTGGATCATCGAGGACGATTACGACAGCGAGTTCCGCTATGCCGGCCCGCCGCTGACCTCGCTGCAAGGCATGGATGGCGCGAACCGCGTCGCCTATCTCGGGACCTTCTCCAAAGTGCTCTTCCCCGGCCTGCGCATCGGCTATGTCGTGGTGCCGGAGCCGTTGCTCGATGCGGTCATGGCGATCAGGGCGCGCTCCGACCGTTACCCCTCGACGCTGGCCGAGGGCGCGCTGACCGACCTGTTGAACGAAGGCCACTTCGCCGCCCATCTCAGGCGCGTGCGCCGCCGCGTGCAAGCCGCGCGCGACGTGCTGGCCGCGGGCCTGCAGGCGCATTGCGGCGACAGGCTCGATGTGACGGCGCCCGAGCAAGGGCTGCATCTGATGGCGATGTTAAGGGGCAACGGGCCGGACACGGCCATTGTCGAAGCAGCAAAGGCGGTGGGCGTTGGCGCACGGGCATTGTCCGCGATGTTCATCGACGGCGCGCCGAAGCACGGGCTGGTGCTGGGCTTTTCCGGGTTTTCGGATGAGGAATTGAGGGCGGCGGCGGTAAGGTTGGGCGGGGTGATGCGGTAGCCGCTCAATCCGCATCAGCGGCAGGCTTCGCCTTCCCGCACTGCGCCAGCACCTTGCCGATGGCCCCCTTCGAACCCTTTAGCGCAAAACTGTTCGAACCATACTTGGCCGAACCGACAGACACATCGCCCTTCCCACGCAACAGATCGAGCAGCGGATCGGCTTTCTCCAGGTCCACCACGAAGTAATTGTACATTGCCTCCAGTTGCAGGGTCTTGGTCACCGTCTTGCCGTCAGCCTTGAAATCGAACGCGCCGCTGAGGCCGGGCTCCATCTGCTGGCCGCTGGTACCGAGGTCGTAGCTCAGCACCGGCTTGTCGAAACAGGCCAGCATCAGATACGCGTCGCCCTTCGGGCCGCCGCAGACCGAAGCGGTCAGCACGCTGCCGCCCTCGTCTTCCTCCATCTTCGCGCTCCAGCCGCTGCACGACGCGGCAAACGCCGGCTGCGCGGCCTGCAATGCGGCCACGGCACCGGCGACGACAAGATATCCAGCTTTCATGACTTCCCCCTGACAATTGCGGCACCCGCAACCAGCATATAGGAAAAGCGATCCCGTGACATTGCCCGTTGCGGCAAGGTCGTGTGGTCCGGGTTTGGAGAGCGTTGTGTCGAGAGTTCGTCTGTGTCTTCTGCTGGCCGCCCTGGTGGCCTTGCCTGTCACCGCCCACGCACAATGGAAGCCGGTCGAGAAGGTCGAAACCTACGCCATTTCGGGTCAGTCCGGGCCGGAACTCTATCGCTCGATCGGCGAGAACGGGCCGAATGTCGGCGTCGCCCGCGCCATCGCCCACACCAATTTCAAGCTGACCTGGACCAGGGACTATCAGGCACGGGCCGGCGCCTGCGTGCTGGTGTCGGCGAAGCCGAAATTGATCATCACCTACACCTTGCCCAGCCCCTCCGCGCCGCTGCCGCCGGCCATCCAGAAGAACTGGGAGGTTTTTCTCGCCGGCGTCAGTGCCCATGAAAAGGTGCATGGCGCCACCATTGTCGACATGGTGCGCAAGATCGAGGCGGCGACCGTCGGCCTGACGGTTGCCGACGACCCCAAATGCAGCAAGATCCGGAGCGAGATGACCAAGCGCCTGTCCGCACTCTCGCAGGCGCAGCGCCAGGCCAGCCGCGATTTCGACCGCGTCGAACTCGGCCCGGGCGGCAATCTGCAGAAGCTTATCCTCGCTTTGGTGAATGGCGGCTGAGCCACCACCTTCAAGCCTAGGACACCAGCCCGTCGAGAAGCGCAAAACCTTCCGGCCAGTCGCCCAGGCCGCTTTCGGCATTGATGTGGCCGAACGGCCCGATCACGGCCAGGCGGCTGCCCCATTGCGTCGCCCGCGCCTCGGCATACTCCGCCGAACCATAGGGGTCGTTGGTGCTGGTCACCACAAGCGAGGCAAAGCGCAGCTTGCCCTCGGGAAGTTTGGCGAAAGCCATACCGTATTCGGGAAAGACCGCCGACGCCGGATCGGGAACGCCGACCAGCAAGGCCGCCTTCACGGGCCTTTGCGAAATCTTCTGCCAGTGCGCGATAAGCAGGCAGGACAGGCTGTGCGCGACCAGCACCGGCGGCTCGGGCGCGGCGATCACCGCGGCCTCCAGAGCCGCCAGCCAGTCGGTGAAATCGGGCAGGGCCCAGCTTGAGGGCCGGAAGCGCCGCATCGCCGGATTGGCGTCTTCCCACCGCGATTGCCAATGCGCCGGGCCGGAACCGCCGCTCCCCGGCAGGATGATGAAATGCGGCATGTCGCCTTGCTCCTATCGATCATCGGTGCATGGTGACCTCTTGCGCTGGCACCGGGAATGGGAAATCATCGGAAAAATCATGTCCTTACCGATGGATTCAAAGTGACACCATGAGGACCAGCGATGAGCGCGCGCCGCTCGACCCGACCGACATCGCCATCATCGAGGCCATGCAGGAGAATGGCCGCATCGGCATATCGGAACTCGGCCGGCGGGTCGGCCTGTCGCAGCCGGCCACCTCCGAGCGGGTCAAGCGGCTGGAGGAGCGCGGCGTCATTGCCGGCTACACCGCGGTGATCGACCCGGCCGCCCTTGGCCTCGGCATGATGGCCATCATCCGCGTGCGCACCACGCATGAGCACATCCGCCCTTGCCTGAAGCAGTTCGCCGAAATGCCCGAGATTACCGAGGTGCACCGGCTGACCGGCGAGGATTGCTTCATCCTGAAAGTGGTCGTGCCCTCGCCCGCCCACCTTGAAACCATCGTCGACGCCGTCGCGCGCCATGGCGCGGTCACCACGGCACTGGTGCTGCGCAGCGAGACGCCGAAGCCGATCGGCCGCGAACTGATCCGCGCGAACACGGTTTCGTAAGCGCCGAACCAGTCATCAATCCGTCGCAGTGCGAACCTAACTGCTGAGCGAAATGGACCTGGAACGCATGACGACAGGACGAGGCAAACGCCTGATGATCGCGGCCGCTGCCGCATCGTTGTTCGGCTTTGCCATCGCTTTGCCGGCAACTCTTGTTCGCGCCGGAACCGGCAGCGTCCAACCCGGCCCCCTATCGCGCGCCGACGCTTTTGCCCGGGCGCAAGCGCTGACCGCCCTTGGCCGCAAAATGTTCTTCGATCCCGCTCTCTCGGCTTCGGGCAAGCAGGCCTGCTCGTCCTGTCATGACCCGCGCCACGCCTTCGGTCCGGCGTCGGCAGATCCGGTCGAGATGGGCGGTCTAAACCTCGACCGACCGGGCGTGCGCGCCGTGCCGTCGCTGCGCTATCTCCAGGCGGCGCCCTCTTTCACCGAGCATTTCTACGATTCCGAGGACGAGGGCGACGAGAGCGTCGACAATGGTCCGACCGGCGGCCTGACCTGGGACGGCCGCGCCGACCATGGCAAGGACCAGGCGAAAATCCCCCTGCTCTCGCCCTTCGAGATGGCTAACAAGGATGAGGCCGCCGTCGCCGCCGCCTTGCGCAAGGCCGCCTATGCCGATGAGTTCAAGGCGGCCTTCGGCGACGACGTGTTCGACCACGCGAGCGATGCCTTCGACGCCGCCGCCGAGGCGCTCGGCACGTTCGAGCAGAGCGCTGCTGACTTCTACCCCTATTCCAGCCGCTACGACGCCTTCCTCGCCGGCAAGGCTGAGCTGACGGCGCAGGAATTGCGCGGCCGCGCGCTGTTCGAGGACGAGACCAAGGGCAATTGCGCCAGTTGCCACTTGAGCGAACCGGCCAATGACGGCGAGCCGCCGCAATTCACCGATTTCGGCCTGATCGCTATCGCCGTGCCGCGCAACGCGGCGCTTCCCGCCAATGCCGACCCCGCCTATGCCGATCTCGGCCTGTGCGGCCCGCTGCGCACCGATTTCAAGGGACGGACTGAGTATTGCGGCCTGTTCAAGACGCCGACCCTGCGCAACGTCGCGCTGCGCAAGAGCTTCTTCCACAATGGCGCCTTGCACACGCTGCGCGACGCGGTCGCCTTCTATGCCAGCCGCGACACCGATCCGGGCCATTGGTATCCCAGGAATGCCGACGGCACGGTCAGGAAATATGACGACCTGCCAAAGGCTTACTGGGGAAACTTGAATCAGGATCCACCCTTCAACGGCAAAAAGCCCGGCGACAAACCGGCGCTCAACGACGCCGAAATCGACGACATCGTCGCCTTCCTGGGCACGCTTACCGACGCCGACCAGCAGGCGGGGCCAGCGAACTGAACCGCCCTAACCGGTTTGGCCTGTTCGCCGGTGAAAAGAAGGTGCCTCGATCTACCGGATCCGATGCGCCGCAACGCCTGGGACCGGTAAAGAAAGACACATCCCATTAGCGCTTCCTAAACCGCCTTGCGGTATTCCTCGTCACTCGATGGTGGGACGCAGATGAACGCATTCAGGCGAGCGGCCGGATTTGTTGTGATCCTGTTGACCGGGGCGGCGACGCTGGCGGCGTTGCATATCGATGCCCAGCGAAACTTCGCGCTGGCCAAGGAGCGCTATGTCGAGAACTCCCAGGCAGCTTCCAGAGCGACGGCCAAGACCGTCGAAGACGCCTTGCGGGCCGTCTACGAGAATGTGCGCACCTTGAGCTATCTGCCGAGCGTGCGCAACCTCGACCGGCATGGCACGAACCTTGGCGATGAGGGCCGCGCGACGATCCAGCAGATCTACAACAACCTCGCCAACAACGTCTCCATTTCCGAGGTTTACTTCCTGCCGGTGGATTTCAGCCCGGACCGCTTCGATGCCGCGACCGGCAAGCTCGAGGAGCCGATCCTCCAGTTCGACCAGTTGATCGTGAACGCCAAGGCGAGATCCGATGCCGCCGGCAGCGACAAACAGGCGAAGCTGAACGAGAATGCACTGACCCGCCCGCCGGAGGAGATCGAGACCTACGAATACCATGAGCTGGCCAAACAGCTCGCCTGGCTAAAGACGAACTATCCGAATTCGAGCGCCATCGACGGGTTGAACGTGCCGATCATCGGCACGAAGGAGCTCATCACCTGCGACAACACCGATTTCATCCATACCGGCAATGACGCCGATCGCTCAGGCTTCATCCTTTCGGTCCCGGTCTTCGGCCAGGATGGCAGCCTGCGCGGCTCCGTCTCGGCGATCATGCTCACCTCGGCGCTGCGGAAACTGTTGCCTGGCAGCGACTACGTCATCGTCAATTCAGGCTACGGTTTTGAATCCGACCAGCACAAGATGTCGACGGCCCTGGCGGCGGATTCACGGGCCTTCACGGCGGCCGACCCCAATCTGATCTATTCCGAAGTCATCCCGCTCTCGCTCAACGATCCCAGGAGCGCGTGGCGTCTTTGGGCCGGTTTCCCCAACAGCCGGTTCGACAACAACATGGACGTCCAGTCCGTACGGGAATTCGAACTGGCCGGTTATGCGGCCGTCGCGTTGGTCACGCTGCTGGCGCTGGCATGCTGGTACGCTATCGGGCGCACGATGACGATGCAGGTCGAGGCCGCCGAGACCCTTGAGCGTCGGGTCGAGCAGCGCACCGCCCAGATCCAGCACCTGGCCACGCATGACATTCTCACCGGCCTGCCCAACCGAGGCCTCCTGGCCGACACGATGGACGAGGCATTGCGAAGCCTCAGGGACGACGAGAAGCTGGCCGTCCATTGCGTCGATCTCGACCGTTTCAAGCCGGTCAACGACACGCTCGGCCATCCGGTCGGCGATGAGCTTCTCGGCGCGGTGGCGAAGCGGTTGAAACACCATGCCGGCGAAACCGCCATGGTCGCCAGAATTGGCGGGGACGAGTTCGTCATCCTTCAGCTCCTGCTCGACGGCGACGACGAGGCCGGCGTGCTGGCAAGCCGTGTCATTCATGCCTTGTCCGACGAATTCTCCATCCAGGGCCACAAGATCAACATCGGCGGCAGCATCGGCATCGCCGTCTTCCCCGACGACGGGCAAAGTTCGGAAACCCTTATCCGCAATGCCGACCTTGCCTTGTACAAGGCCAAGATGGAGGGGCGCGGGACCTGCAGGTCGTTCGAGCCGGGAATGGACGCAAGGCTGCAGGAGCGGCGCCAACTCGAGTCCGAACTGGCGCTCGGCGTGAAGAAAGAACAGTTCGTCCTGCATTATCAACCGCTGCACGACGCAAAGACCTCGCAGCTCACCGGCTTCGAAGCGCTGGTAAGATGGAACCATCCGCGCCTCGGCCTGCTGCCGCCGTCGGAGTTCATCCAATTGGCCGAGGAGACAGGCGCCATCGACGCGCTTGGCGAGTGGATCATGCGGCGTGCCTGCGCCGACGCCGTGAAATGGCCCCTGCCCGTCAAGGTCGCGGTCAATCTTTCGCCGGCCCAGTTCAAGCAGCAGGGGCTGTCGCTTCAGGTTGCCGCGGCGCTCGCGGCTTCAGGCCTGCTGCCGTCACGGCTCGAACTGGAGATCACCGAGTCGGTGCTGTTGGCGAACAACGAAAACACGCTGAACACGCTGTACAGTCTGCGCGACCTCGGCATCTCCATAGCCATGGACGATTTCGGCACCGGCTACTCCTCGCTGAGCTATCTCAGGTCGTTCCCGTTCAACCGCATCAAGATCGACCGCAGCTTCGTCAGCCTGATGTGCGAGAGCAGCGAAAGCCGGGCGATCGTCAAGGCCGTCGCCGAACTCGGCACCACGCTTGGCATGACGACGACCGCCGAAGGCGTCGAGACAGAGGACCAGTACAGGCTGGTCAAGGAGAATGGCTGCACGGATGTCCAGGGCTGGTATTTTGGCCGCCCTATGCCGGTGTCCGAGCTTCATGCGCTATTCGACCAGCCGGAAGCCCTGACCGCGTAATCAGCCAGACGGCATGATGGCGAAAATCGGCAGCGGCCGCTACCTCCGCCAGGCCGCCAGATCGGTCAGGATCCGCGCCTTCAGCGCCGGATCGGCGTAGCTCGCCTGCACCGATGTCGCGGCGAGATGGCGGATCGTTTCGTCGTCCCAGCCGAAGGTCTCGGCGCAGGCGGCGTAGGAGGCTTCGAGCGTGGTGTCGAGCAGCGACGGGTCGTCGGTGTTGATCGAAACCGGGACGCCGGCCTTGCGTAAGGCATCGATCGGATGTTGTGCAAGCGAGGGGTAGACGCCGAGCGCCAGATTGGAGACCGGACAGATGCCCAGGGGGATCTGTTTGCGCGCCAGCAAGTCGACGAGTTCCGGGTCCTCGATCGCCCGCACCCCATGGTCGATGCGGTCGGCGCCCAGCAATTCGATGGCGTCGCGAACCCCTTCCGGGCCGCTCGACTCGCCGGCATGAACGGTGCGCCGCAAACCCGCCGCGCCGGCACGGCGAAACGCCTCGGCGAAGCGCGGGCCGGTGCGGCCGGCGGCCGCTTCGTTGCCGTCGATCGACAGGGCGACGACGCGCCTGTGCCTGATCCTGCTCAGCAACGCCACCAGCTCGAGTGATTCCGCCGCCGACTGGGTGCGCAGCAGGCTGACGCAAAGCCCGACCGGCGGGTGACCATCCTGTTCGGCGGCCGCGAAACCCGCATCGAACGCGTCGATCATCCCCGCAATGTCCTTATGCCAGTGCGGCCAGTGCGTCGGGTTGACGATGACGTCGGCGTAGCGCACGCCGCTCCGGCCCATGCGCTGCGCGAACTTGTAGGCCGTGGTGGCGAGCTGCTCGCGGGTACGAAAAGTCCCGCACAACCAGTCGAGCATTTCGAGGAAGCTCTTGAGGTCATGGGCTTCGAACAGCCTGTCGCGCGGCGCGCGTAGCGGAATGCCGGCTTGCTGGCAGTTCGCGATCACATCGTCGGCCTCGAAGCAGCCCTCGATGTGGATGTGCACTTCGGCTTTCGGCAATCCGATGAAGTCGGTCAATGACGTCTCCCCTCTTGGCAGGAAGCATCAAACCATGAAATGGCTGGTACCGATTTCAAGAAATGATTGAAAGAATTGCGCATGGGCCGCGAGAGTGGCGAGCTCCGAAGCTTCACAGCGCCCGGATAACACCCCCATCCACGCGGATGTTCTGGCCGGTGATATAGCCCGCCCCCTCCGAAGCCAGGAACGCAATCGTCGCGGCGACCTCCTCTGATGTGCCGTAGCGCTGCATCGGCACGTTGTCGCGGCGTTCTTCGGTGGCCGGCAGGCTGTCGATCCAGCCCGGCAGCACATTGTTCATGCGCACATTGTCCGGTGCGTAAGTGTTGGCGAAGATCTTGGTGTAGGCGGTCACTCCGGCGCGGAAAACGGCGGACGTCGGGAACATCGCGTTCGGCTCGGCCACCCAGGCCGTCGAGATGTTGATGATGGCGCCGCCCTTCTGCTTGATCATGTGCGGCGCCATGATGCGCACCGGCCGGATGACGTTCATCAGATAGACATCCATGCCGGTGCGCCACTGCTCGTCCGTGATCTCCAGGATCGGCGCGCGCGGCCCATGGCCGCCGCTGTTGACCAGCACGTCGATGCGGCCAAAGCGCTCCAGCGTCAGGTCGGCGAGGCGCTGCAGATCGTCATTCGACTGGTTGGAGCCGGTGACGCCGAGCCCGCCCAACTCCTTGGCCAGGGCCTCGCCCTTGCCCGAGGAGGAGAGAATGGCGATCTTGAACCCATCCGCCGCCAGGCGCTTGGCCGCCGCAGCCCCCATGCCGCTGCCGCCGGCCACGACAACAGCCACTTTTTCTACACTCATCGGATTTTCCTCTCAGGGTTGGCAGGCACCGCAACCGGTGTTTTCGGTATTTGGACGGTGATATAACTGGTTTTGTCACCCGGTTCGAACCAGAATGCCTGAAATCAACCAGTAGAAAAACTCCTGCATGCCCGAAGCCTTCCTCAGCCTGCCGCCGCTGAATGCGCTGCGCGCCTTCGAGGCCTCGGCGCGCCATCTCAACTTCCGCATCGCCGCCGAGGAGTTGAACGTCACGCAAGGTGCGGTAGCCCAGCACATTCGCGGCCTGGAGACCCATCTCGGCACGAAACTGTTCGAGCGGCTGCCGCGCGGCCTGGCGCTGACCGATCAGGGCCGCGCCTATGTGCCCAACATCCGCCGCGCCTTCGACCTGATCTCGGAGGCAACCCAGCTGTTGCGCCCCGAACCGGCACGTCTGACGATCAGCGTGACGCCGAGTTTCGCCACCAAATGGCTGATCCCCAGGCTGCAGGATTTCATGGCCGACAATCCGCTGGTCGACCTGCGCGTGCTGGCCAGCGAGAGCCTGTCGAGCTTCCAGGCCGACGGCGTCGACGTCGCGGTGCGGCAAGGCCGCCCGCCCTTCGGCGCCGGCCTGATCGTCGACCTGTTGTTTCCCCAGCAGATCATCGCAATCTGCAGCCCGGCTCTGCTGCCTATCGGGACCGCCGAAATCCCGGCGGCCGAAATCCAGCATCACGTGCTGCTGCACGACGCGCACAATCTGTGGCCGGAATTCATGGAAAAGGCGGTCGGCCTGAAGATGACGGCCGAGCTCAAGCGCATGCGCTTCAACCAGACCAGCCTCGCCATCGACGCGGCCATCGCCGGCCAGGGCATAGCGCTGGCCAGCCGCTTCCTCGTCGCAGCCGATCTCGCCGCCGGCCGCCTGGTCCAGCCGGTCAGCGGCGATATGCGCGGCACGCAGGATTTTTATGTCGTCATGCCGAGAAAGCAGCGCCATCCCGAACCGACACAGGCCGTGCGGCAATGGCTGCTGGATGCGGGGGAACGGCCGCTGGTCTAGGGCGTGTACTCATCAAGCGGCTTGCCGACTTATGTCCGCTCACCCCCAAGCTGCGGAAGAGCGGACGTTGCCCGAGGTCGCGGAAGGGTCATCAGCAGAAGTTCCTCGACACGTTTGATGGAGAGCCCTTTCGTGCTATTGGAACGCACCACCTCTTCGCTTCCATTCAGTCCGGGGCGGAACATCTTTGACGCGCGTTGCTCGAGTCGATTTGCCGCAACATTCCGCGCTTAGGCCGCTCTACGCCGAGGCAGGCTTCGCTGACGCATTCGCGATCGATCTGCCAAGCAATGCGACCGGCGACGCCGAGCGCCTCGCCGCCCACATGCTTATGGGTCAGGCGCGGTGGGTTGGCTGGCTAATAGCTCTAAGGGACACTTTGGTTGCGGGGTTTGGTCTCAAGACATCGTCTGCGTTGCGCGATGACGTTGCGACCGACAGGATCGATTTCTTTCGGGTCTACGATCGGCGGCGTCACGAGATTATTCTTGGCGAGGACGATCGCCATCTCGACTTCCGTTTGTCCGTTTTGGTTGAAGAGTCCGCTTTGCGCCGTCGACTTGTCGCAACAACGGTCGTGACCTTCAATCATTTGGGAGGGCGGGCCTATATCGCGGGAATTGCGCCTTTCCATCGCCTGATCGTAAAATCGTCTTTGCGTCGAGCCGAGCGATCGGGCTGGCCATCTGAGCTGTGAGGTCGCGCGCCGCCGGCTGGACCAAATTCGGTACGTCTGCTTTCGGGCGTCTAGCGTCCAGGCTACGGCTCGGCGCTAGCGAGTCCGCGTCCTAGATCGGAAGCAGCGCGTCCGGCTTCACATTGGCGATCGAGGCGTAGGTATGCGTCTCCCTGACGCCGGGCAGCGGCAGGATCACCCGCTGCAGGAAATCCTGGAACATCGCCATATCGGCGATGCGCGCCTTGACCAGATAGTCGAAGCCGCCGACCACCATGTGGCATTCGATGATCTCGGGCGCCCGCACAACCGCCTCGGCGAAGCGGTCGAAGACATGCGGCGCCGTGTGATCGAGCCGCACCTCGATGAAGACGAGTTGTGCCTGCCCGATCCGGGCCGGGTCGAGAACGGCCCGCACCGCCCGGATGAAGCCTTCGGCGAACAGCCGCTTGATGCGTTGCGCCGCCCCGGTCGGCGACAGGCCGACGCGGCGGGCCAGATCGAGCGTCGTGCGACGGCCATCCTCCTGCAGCAAGCGCAACAGCGAGCGGTCGATACGGTCGAGATCGTCCATTTTTTGAATTCACACTTTCCGGCCACGGATAGCGCGATTATCACGCAAAAATCGCGAAAACAGCATATTTCATCACGCTGTCGAGTGGCAATACCATTGGCGGGCAACGCAACCCGACCAAAGGCAAATCCCATGATATCAGCCACACCGACCACCCGCAGTGCTCAGACCAAGGACGACACAGCTGTGCTCATCCTGAGCGAAGGCGAGGTGAAAACATGCATCGACCTGCGCCGGCTTCTCGATGCGTTGGCGGAGGGCTTCAAGGCATTGTCCCGCGGCGAGATCGTCAATCCGGCGCGGCCACAGCTCGACATTCCGCAAGCCGGCTATTCGCTGGCGATGCCGGCCTGGATGGCGGGCATGCATCTGACGGTGAAGATCGTCAACGTCTTCGAAGGCAACATCGCCCGCGCGATCCCCAGCCATCTCGCCACCATCCACCTGTTCGACCCGCAAACGGGCATGCCGGTCTGCGTCATGGACGGCACCTATATCACCGCCGTGCGCACCTCCGGCTCGGCCGTGCTCTCGGTGCGGGAACTGGCCCGCCGCGACGCCAGGGTGGCGACGGTGGTCGGCGCCGGCGTGCAGGCCCGTCAGCATTTGCACCTTCTGCCGCTGGTGCGGGATTTTGCCGAAATCCGCGTCGCCTCGAAGGAGTTCGCGGACGCGCAGGCACTGGCAGCGCTGCATCCGGGCGTCGTCGCCGTCAGCGATCTGGAGGCCGCGGTGCGCTCGTCGGATGTCGTGTGCCTGGCCACGCATTCCTACCAGCCGGTGATCGCCACCGAATGGCTGCGGCCCGGCACGCATGTCTCGTCGGTGGGCGTCGCCCCGCCCGGGGGCGAACTGCCGGTCGAGCTTGTCGGCCGGGCCAGCCTGTTCGTCGAGACCAGGGACGCCTTCGCCCCTACCCCGGTCGGCTCTTGCGAACTCGATGGCATCGATCCGCAAACCGGAACCGAGCTTGGCGAGATGCTGCTTGGGCTGCGGCCGGGAAGGACCAGCGCCGACCAGATCACCGTCTACAAGGCCATGGGTGTTGCCATGGAGGACCTGGTGGCGGCCGACCTTGCTTATCGCGAGGCGGTTCGTCGAGGATTGGGGCGGGCTGTGGCCTTGTAGAGGACGTTGCCGATCAGCGGAGCCAGCGCTGCCCTCACTGCCCTGCCGGCCATTCTCCCCTTGGAACGGGAAGAAATGGCTGCGCAAACGACCGAGGGAAGGTCGCGCCGTTTGACTGGATACGAAATCATTTTTACGACTGCTGGATGCAGTCGAATCCTCCCCAAAAAATCGTCGTCATCGGTGGTGGCATTGCCGGCCTGTCGCTTGCGGCGGCCTTGCGGGATTGGGCTGAAGTCACCGTCCTCGAGCGCGAGCCGCATCTTGGCTATCACGCCAGCGGCCGCTCCGCCGCTTTGTTCACCGAGACCTACGGCAACCGGCTGGTGCGCGCGCTGACGCTGGCCAGCCGGCAGGCAATCGTCGAAGGCGGCTTCATCGCCCATCGGCGCGGCGCGCTGCATGTCGGCTGGAAAGGCGACGGCGCCGCGATCGACAAGCTGGCCGATGAATTGCAGGCACTGGTGCCCAGCGTGCGCCGCCTGTCGTCGGCCGAACTCCACGCGCTGGTTCCCGCCATTGCCGCCGAAGCCACTTGCGGCGGCGCCTATGAGCCGGACGCCGTGGATATCGACACCGGCAAGATGCTGGCGGCCTGCGCCTCGGCGCTGAAGGCCGGCGGCGGCACAATCCGCACCAGCGAGGAGGTGCGCGCCATTTCGCAAGACGGCGGCGGCCTGCGCGTGGAAACGAGCGCCGGTGTCTATCCAGCCGACATCGTCGTCAACGCCGCCGGCGCCTGGGTCGATGTCGTCGCTGGCCTGGCGGGGCTTTCCGGCCTCGGCTTCCAGCCCAAGCGACGCACCGCCTTCCTGTTCGATCCGCCCGCCGGCACCGACATCGCCAGTTGGCCGCTGGTGGTCGACTTGCACGAACAATTCTACTTCAAGCCCGACGCCGGCAGGCTGATCGGCTCGCTCGCCGACGAGACCGATTCCGAGCCTTGCGACGCCTGGCCGGAAGATATCGATGTCGCCATCGCCGTCGACCGCATCGAGCAGGCGACGACGATGCGCATCGGCCGTCCGTCGACGCCATGGGCGGGCCTGCGCACCTTCGCGCCGGACCGCACGCCGGTCGCCGGCTTCGACCCGCGCCTGCCCGGCTTCTTCTGGCTCGGCGGCCAGGGCGGCTATGGTTTCCAGGTGTCGCTGACCCTGGCCAGGCTGAGCGCGGCTCTGATGCGCGGCCAGCCCCTGCCGGAGGATGTCACGGCACTCGGCGTCACCGCCGCGGCGCTGGCGCCCGACCGCTTCCTGGTTCCGGCGACGGCGCCATGAAGCCCACACTGCCGCTGCTGCTGAGCCTCAATGGCGGCTATGTCGACACGGCCGGCTTCCTGGCGCTGCAGGGCCTGTTCACCGCGCATGTGACGGGGAATTTCGTCACCCTCGGCGCTTCCCTTGTGCTCGGCATTTCGGGCGTTCTGGCAAAGCTGCTGGCGCTGCCGGTGTTCTGCATCGTCGTCATCCTGACCCGGCTGGCCGGCGAGCATTTGCGCCGGCGCGGACATCAGGCGCTCGGGGTCCTGTTAGGAACCAAACTGGCGCTGCTTGTCATCGGCGCCGCGTTGGCGATCCGCTTTGGCCCCTTTGCCAGCGGCGACAGCGCGGCCGCCATCGTAACCGGCATGGTGCTGGTCGCCGCCATGGCGATCCAGAACGCGGTGCACCGGGTCCACCTGGCGGCCGCCCCGCCCTCGACGCTGATGACCGGCACCACCACCCAGATCATGATCGATCTCGCCGACCTCGTCGGCGGCACGGCCCCGGAGGCTCGCCCGGCGCTCATTGCCCGCCTGCGGCGCATGGCGGCGGCGGTCGCCGTCTTCGCCGCCGGCTGCGCGGCCGCCGCCCTCGGCTATGCCTACGCCAATGTATGGTGTTTTATCGTTCCGCCGGTGATCGCACTGCTCGCCCTGATGCTGCGGCTTTCCGCGCCGGACGAGGAAGCCAACTAGCCCTCACCCTTCCTCCGTCCAGATCAGGCGCAGCAGGCGCAGCAGCGTCGCCCGCTCCTTCTTCGTCAGCCTTTGCAGGAACCTGTCCTCGTGCCGGCGAACCTGTCGCCGCCAGCCAGGCATGGCCTGTCTGGCCGCCGGCGTCAGGGTCAGCATCCGCACGCGCCTGTCCTCGGCATGGTCGTCGCGCTCGACCAGCCCGCGCTCTTCCAGTTCGGCAAGCAGCGGCGCCATGTTGGCACTCTTCATGCCGAGAAGACGGCACAGTTCCGCGGCGCGGATGCCAGGCCGCTCGTCGATCAGCGCCAGCATGCCGTAGGTGACCGGGCGCAGGCCCGCTTCGGTCAGTTCGACCGCGAAATCATTGAGCGCGAAAGCAGAGGCCCGCTTGAGATTGTAGCCGATCTGCGCATCGAGCGCGTCGTCGGGCATCATTTCTGGCCCGGTGTGAGGCTGGGTTTCGTCCATGCCAACCGATCGCCGCGACGTCGGCTCTTGTCAAGCGAAAAAGACTATGCGACATAGCAATTGAGATCGCTATGCTCCATAGCAATTTCCATGACTATAGCAATTGCCCATGACTGTGATGGAGCGGGAGGAGACCGACCATGACCGACGAAACCGTGGCCTTTGACGTCGAGAACGGCATCGCCTGGGTGCGCTTCAACCGACCGGACAAGCGCAATTGCATGAACCCGGCGCTCAACCGACGCATGATGGAGGTTCTCGACGAACTCGAGTATCGCGCCGATGTCGGTGTGCTCGTGCTGTCGGGCGAAGGCAGCGCCTGGTCGGCGGGCATGGACCTCAAGGAGTATTTCCGCGAGACCGAAGCCAAGGGGCTCGGCGCCATCCGCAAGGCGCAATCCGAAGCCTATGGCTGGTGGCGGCGCCTGCGCTGGTACGGCAAGCCGACCATCGCCATGGTCAATGGCTGGTGTTTTGGCGGCGGCTATGGCCCGCTCTTCGCCTGCGACCTCGCCTTTGCCGCCGACCAGGCGCAGTTCGCTCTGTCCGAGATCAACTGGGGCATCCTGCCCGGCGGCGGCGCCACCAAGGTGGTGGTCGACCTGCTGTCGATGCGCGATGCCATGTACCACGCGCTGACCGGCGAACTCATCGATGGCAGGAAGGCCGCCGCCTGGAAGCTGGTCAATGAAAGCCTGCCGCTGGCGCGGTTGAAGGCGCGGGTCACCGAGGTCGCCAACATCCTTCTGAAGAAGAACCCGATCGCGCTGAAGGCCACCAAGGACGCCATCCGCCGCGTCGGTGAAATGACCTATGACAATGCCGAGGACTATCTGGTCCGCGCCCAGGAGGCGGCCAACTCGCACGACAATGAGGGCCGCAAGGAAGGCATCCGCCAGTTCATCGACGAGAAGAGCTACAAGCCGGGCCTCGGCACTTACGACAAGGCCAGATGACGCGACAAGCCAACGACGCGAGCCATCGACGCAATCTGGGAGGAGATGCGCATGCCGGCCTTGACGACTTCAGACCCGGTGGCCCTGCATGCCGGCGCGCAGCCAAACCGTGTTGGCTGCGTCGACCTGGCCTCCGGCCGGCGCTGGACCTATGCCGCGCTTGACGAGGCCATCCAGCGCACTGTGCGCGTTCTCGAAACCGGCTACGGCGTCAAGCCCGGGCAACGGATCGCCACGCTGGCCCGCAACAGCGCCGACCTCCTGATCCTGCAGCAGGCCTCAATGCGGCTCGGCGCCATCTTCGTGCCGGTCAACTGGCGCCTTGCAAGTGCCGAACAGCAGGCGATCCTTGCCGATTGCGATCCGGCGCTGCTGTTGCATGACGCCGTCCCGCAGGCGGCATTGCCCGGGCGCTGCATCCCTGTCGATGTCGCCGCCTTCGCGGTGGCGGTCGAGGCAGCGGCGCCGGCGCCGCGCCGTCCCCTGCCCGCCGACGATGCGCCCTCGATCATCCTCTACACATCGGGCACGTCGGGCCGGCCAAAGGGCGTCATCGTCACCGAGCGCAATGCCTTTGCCACGGCGGTCAATTTCGGCGTGCTGGGCCGGGTCGGCAATGCCAGCATCTTCCTCTGCGACGCGCCGATGTTCCATGTCATCGGCCTCCTCACCAGCCTGCGTCCGACGCTGCTTCAGGGTGGCGCCGTGCTGATCTCGCCCGGCTTCGATGCCGGCGCCACCAATCGCCGCCTCGCCGATCCCACCCTTGGCGTCACCCATTATTTCTGCGTGCCGCAGATGGCCAGGATGCTGCGTGAACACCCCGACTTCACGCCGGCGCGCTGGACCTCGCTCACCGCCATTTTCACCGGCGGCGCGCCAAATCCGGCCACGGACATCCGCTGGTGGCTGGCCCAGGGTGTGCGCATGGCCGACGGCTTCGGCATGACCGAGGCAGGCACGGTGCTTGGCATGCCGGTCGAGGCCGACCGCATCGCCGGCAAGGCAGGCTCGGCCGGCCTGCCGGCGCCGACGATCGGCCTGCGCCTCGTCGACGACGATGGCCGCGACGTCGCGGCCGGCGAGCCCGGCGAGATATGGCTGTCCGGCCCCTCGATCACGCCCGGCTACTGGAACCGCCCGGAAGAGACGGAGCGCGCCTTCGCCGCCGATGGCTGGTTCCGCACCGGCGACATCGCGCGGCGTGACGAGGAAGGCTTCGTCACCCTCGTCGACCGCCGCAAGGACATGTTCATTTCGGGCGGCGAGAACGTCTATCCCGTCGAAATCGAAACCGTCTTGCTCGACCATCCCGGCATCGCCGAAGCCGCCGTGATCGGCATCGCCGACGCGCGCTGGGGCGAAGTCGGGCGCGCCTTCATCGTGGTGAAACCCGGATGCGTGGTCGACCCGGCCGATCTGGCAAACCATTGCGGCGCCCGTATCGCCCGCTTCAAGGTGCCGAAAGAGTTCCTGCTCACCGATACGCTGCCGCGCACCGCATCCGGCAAGATCCAGAAGCACATCTTGCGCGCGTGGACAGCACCGGTCCACCGGCAGAGCTGAGGCAGACCGCGGTTCAGCCGGCGGACGCGGAGCGGCAAACCGCCACCGCAGCCGCGACGATTTCCGCATTGTCCTTGGCCACGGTTCCATCGGCCAGCGTCTTGCCGTCTTCCAGCCCGACCCTCGTCGACCAGCGCTTTTGGCGCGCCAGTTCGACGAACGGCCAGACGGTGGCGTCGACGCCATGCAGCAGGATCGGCCGCCGCATTTCGGCGCGTTCGAGCACGGCGGCGATGCCGCTTGCCTCGTCAAGTGCTGCGGCGAGGTCCGGCATGTCGATCTCGATCAGGATGCGCAGCACCCGGTCGTGGTCGGTGAGCGCCACGAACCGCTCGGCGTCTTCCATCGTGGCGAGCCCGGCCTCGATGCCGACGCCGCGCTGGCGCAGCAGATCCATCACGGCGGGCGCGTCGGCCTCGGAGAGATTGACCGAGGCGTAGTCGGGCAACTCGCGCCAGCCGGCGACCGCCGCGCGGGTGCGCGCGACATCGTTCTCGATCCAGGCGCCGGTCGACACGCCGACCAGCGTGCCCGGGCAGGCCCGGCGCACGGCCAGCACCGTCGCATCGACGGCGGTCAGGCTTTCACGCCCATCGGCGCCGCGCGGATGGATGTGCAGCTCGGCGGCACCGGCCGCGACGCAGGCAGCGGCATCGCTGGCCATGGCCTGCGCCGTCAGCGGCAGCTTCGGGTGAAAGTCGCGCGGACGCGCGCCGTTGATGCAGGCCTGGACGATCATCAATGTCACTTCGGACAAGGGAGGCCGCAGTCTAGACGCACGACAAGGCAGGGCAAAGCGTTGCGCGCTGTCTCTCCTGACAGCGCGGCCATGATTCCTCGGTATTTGAATAAAACCCGCCTGTGGATATTTACCCCACATTCCGCCGGGGCGGCCAAGATAAATTAGGGCGGGATCATGGAGGGAACCATTGACCAGCGATTTTTCAGCCGCCCGCATCCATCTCGAACGCGCTTATCATTATCTGCGCGGCAATGATGAGACGAGCCGCTCGGCATGCGAGGCCCTCGACCTCCTGATCGAGACGGTGGCGGAAGCCCAGCATAGGCGGCCCGAGACCGGCGTGCTGGAATTTCCGCAAGCGATGGTGCGGCAAATCTGACTAGGACGCCTTGCGGGCCGGCGCCGCGCTTGCCGGCCCGGTGGCGCGCGCGACGATCTGCTCCAGCGGCTCGGGCCGGTGCAGCAGGAAACCCTGGCCGAAATCGACGCCCATCGCCTGCAGGATGTCGAGCGTCTCGGCTTGCTCGATCTTCTCGGCCACGACGGCGCAGCCGACGCTGCGGGCAATGCCTGATATGGCCGAGACGATCTCGCGGTCGAAGCGGCTCTCGGCGATGTGCTCGATGAAGGAACCGTCGATCTTGATGGCATCGACCGGAAAGCGCCTGAGATATTCGAACGAGCTCATGCCGGCGCCGAAATCGTCGAGGCTGACCTTGCAGCGCCGCTCGCGCGCCTTGCGCACGAACGTCTCGGCAGCGTCGAAATTGGTGACGGCGGCGGTTTCGGTGATCTCGAAGCCGATGCCGGAATGCGGCGCCCCGGTCTCCTCGATGATGCTGTCGACGAAATCCCACAGTCCGGGATCGCTCAGCGTCTGCGCCGACAGGTTGAAGCCGAGCGTGATCGCGCCGGACTTCATCGCCGCGCCATGCCGCGACAGCGCGGTGCGGATGATCCAGCGATCGAGCCTGGCGGCGATGCCGAAGCGCTCCGCCGCCGGGATAAATTCGCTGGGCGGGATGAGTTTGCCGCCGCGTCCGGCGAGCCGCGCCAGCACCTCGACATGGCGGGTCTCCTGCCAAGGCCGGCCCAGCCGGTGGATCTCCTGGCCGAACAGTTTCAGCCGGCCGTCCTCCATGGCGTCGACCGTGTCGGCGGCGAGCCGCGCCGCGTTGAGGCCGCCGGTGGCGGCCTCGGCCGAAAACACCGCGAAGCGATCGCGCCCGGCGGCCTTGGCCGCGTAGCAGGCATCGTCGGCGCAGGCCAGCGCGTCGGCGACCGTCGTCGCCCGGTCGTTGACGATGGCGATGCCGATGCTTGCCGCGAGCCGCCGCGCGGTCGCGGCAAGGCCGAGATCGGCGCCGCGGACCGCCGCCAGTATGGCCCCCGCCAGTTGCTCGGCCTGCGCCGCGTCGCAATGGGGCACCAGCAGGGCGAACTCGTCGCCGCCGAGCCGCGCCGCATGCGCCGATGGCGGCAGGCAGCGGCTGATCCCCGCCGACACGCTCTTCAGCGCCAGATCGCCTGCGGCGTGGCCGGCGAAGTCGTTGAGCGCCTTGAAGTAGTCGAGATCGACGTAGAACACCGCCAGCGGCACGCCCGCGGCGATGTGGTCGGCCAGCAGCCTGTCGAAGGCGGCGCGGTTCCACAGGCCGGTCAGCGCATCGTGGCGGGCGGCAAACGCAAGCTCCTGTTCGCGCAGCTTGTCCTCGGTGATGTCGCGCACCGTGCCGAGGACCTGGCCGGCGGCACCCGCGGCTGCGACGAAGCGCACCAGCGATTCGACATGGCGGATCTCACCGTCACGCTTGATGATGCGGTATTGCCAGGCGGTGACCGCGTCCGAGCCCGGAGGCGGCAAATGCGCCTGCTCGGTGGCTTCCTTGTCGTCGGGGTGCAGAAAGCTGTGCCAAAGGTCGGCCGTCACCTCGTCGGTGTCGGCAACGAGCCCGAATATGTCCCTGGTGCGGGCATCCCAATAGCTCTTGTGGGTGGCGATGTCGTGGTGCCAGATTCCGGTGCCGCTGGCGGCGAGTGCCAGGCGGAAGCGCATGGTGACCTGTTCGAGCGCGGCCTCGGCCGCCTTCTGCTTCGAAATATCGGTCTGCACGCCCATCAGCCGCAGCGGCCGCCCATCGGCGCCGCGTTCGACGATGCCGCCGCGGTCGAGCACCGACACCCAGTGGCCCTGCTTGTGCTTCAGCCGAAGTTCGGTCTCGATGGCATCGGTCAGCCCGGCAATGTGGCGGTCGCCGCTGGCCAGCGCCCGCTCGCGGTCGTCGGGATGGGTGAGCTGCAGCCACAGATCGCTGGTGTTGGCGAGTTCATCTTCCTCGTAGCCCAGCATTCGCGCCCAGGTCAGCGAATAGAAGCAGTCGCCGGTGCGAAGATCCCAATCCCAGACGCCAAGATGGGCCCGCTCCAGGGCCTTGGCCCAGAACGCTCCATTGCGACTTTTCTTGCCCTGACGCGCCATCGTCTGTTTTCGCCTGCTCCACCCGCGGGCAATCTGCGACAAAACCAGAGAAGAAACAGTTACCGGGACGCGGCAGGCATGCCTTCCCGTTTGCAATATTTCGTGGCGCCTCGTCTTTCGATTGGCCGGCAAGAACCGGAGTTTTGCGCTCCCCCGATGGTCCTAGGGATGGCTCAGGTCATCAGCGACACTGGTACGCGGATGACCCCAGCAAAACACGAAAGGACGCTCCCAATGACCAAACAGGAAGACAACAAGGCCGTCGTCGTCAGATGGTTCACCGACTTCTGGGGTGAAACCTGCGATCTGTCCGTCGTCGACGACATCGCCGCGCCCGACATGCTGCTCAAATATTCGCTGCATGAGCCGCGCCGGGGCCGCGACGACATCAAGGCCTTCATGACCGATTTCCGCGCCGCCTTCCCGGATCTCAACTTCTGGGCCACCGCCGATCTCATCGCCGAGGGCGATTTTGTCGTCGGCCAGTGGGAGGGCGGCGGCACGCATACCGGCCCGGCTTTCGGCGATTTCCTCGCCGGTTCGCTGCCCGCCGCCACCGGCCGCGCCATGCGCTTCACCGGCACCACGGTGCTGAAGGTGATCGACGGCAGGATCGTAGAGGAGATCGGCCTCGACGACGGCGTCGCGGCGCTGACCCAGCTCGGCCTGATCAGGGCCGCCTGATCCGCAGGGCCATCGCCGACCAGGCGATGGCCCGCTTCGACTGCGGCCGAAGCCCGACAACCTTTCGGGTTTGGAAACCGCTCCGGCGCAGACACTACTTCTGCATTCAACGATGACATCTTCGTCAACGAATCCTTGACGGAAAGGGAAGAAATATAGGCATTCAATATTTGTATTTTTTATCCACCCCAAAGTGTAATCGAATAGTAATACTTCATCGACGAAATACCCCTGTTAATGCTTGGGCAGTTGGCGGGTTTCCTCAATGAGTGCGCACACCGCGCAGCGGAACGGCGAACGCCGCCCGCTTGGCGTTTTTGACCTGGACATCGCCGCGACCAGGAGCGGCTGGCTGCTGACCGCATTGTGCCTGGCCTATTCCCTGGCCGCGCTTTGCCTGCAGCCGGGCCGCTATATGCACCTGGCGCAATCCTACGCGGAGCCATTCGTCTTCTTCCTGCCGACGCTTCTTGCCGCCGGCCTCGGCGTCATGGCGCTGACATTTGCCAGGCATAGCCCGACACGGTTCATGCTCGACATGCTCAGGCAGCGCTGGCTTGGCGCCGCACCGGTGATCCTCCTGTCCTTTCTCGGCATAACCGCCTTTACCGCCTTCAAGATCGCCATCCCCGACATCGTGCCATTCTATGCCGACCGCATGCTGGTGGAGCTCGATGTTGGGCTGCATGGCGCCGATCCCTGGACATGGGCGCATCGCGTCGTTCCCGAATCCATTTCGGCTGTCATCTTCATCGGCTACGGATATGGCTGGCACGTGCAATGGTTCGGCACCTTGCTGTTCGTCGCCTTCTGGAACAGCCCGGCAGCGCGTCTGCGTTATCTCTGGGCGCTCGCGCTGACCACGATCCTGTGCGGCACCGTTCTGGCCATGGCGCTGTCTTCCGCCGGCCCGATATTTCACGACCAGTTCTACGGCGGCGACCGGTTCGCCGGATTGCGGACCGCCCTGGCGCGGAACGGCTACGCCGCGCCGGTCCGTATGTATGCCAGCTATCTGCTCACAGCCTACACAAGCGGCCGCCCCGATCTGGGCGGCGGCATCTCCGCCATGCCAAGCATGCATGTCGCCTTCGTCACGCTCAACGCGTTCTTCCTGAGCGGTTTCGGCCGCCGCTGGGCCGTCGCCGGCTGGTCTTTCGCGGCGCTCATCCTGTTCGGCTCGGTCTACACAGGCTGGCATTATGCCGTGGACGGCTACCTTTCGATCCTTGTCGTGTCCGTGATCTGGTACCTGACCGGCCGTTTCGTTCTGCCGCGGACGAGCCGCGACACCATCGGGATGCGCCTGCCTCTGCCCGAACCGGCGCCGCAATGACCGGGCCTGGCTGAGGCCGGGCGAACAACCCCACCGCCTTTCGGAAGGCCAGACGGCATTGGCGCCGCCTGACCTTGCCGGCTACTGGCTCGGCGCCATCGTGTGTTCGCACGACACTTTCGGGTTCATGTCGGCGAACGTGCCGGTCGGGTTGCCCTTCCAGGCCCAGACATGCAGCTCGTAGAATTCACCCAGGCCATAGCGATTGGGGGCGCTGTTGAAGTTGAACAGCTGGCCTTCCAGTGACGCCGGCCCCTTCGAGGTGATGTATTCGACCGCCACCAGCGTCAGCGTACCATCGGCCATCGGCTCGTACATCACGGCCTCGGGACGGGCGATGTCGATCTTGTCGTCCTTCAGATACTTGCCGTTGACGTAGTGGATGCCCATGGCGCCGCCGCTGATGCCGCTGGCGCAGGGAATGGGCGCGTAGCCCTCGGCCGTCGCCGCCTTGACGTCGAGGAACCGGCTGTTGGCC
Organism: Mesorhizobium sp. 131-3-5; assembly: GCF_016756575.1. Taxonomy (NCBI): domain Bacteria; kingdom Pseudomonadati; phylum Pseudomonadota; class Alphaproteobacteria; order Hyphomicrobiales; family Phyllobacteriaceae; genus Mesorhizobium; species Mesorhizobium sp. 131-3-5. Next base: position 3,286,565 of record NZ_AP023254.1, on the reverse strand, counting down.
GCCCGTACCTTCTCGGCCAGCGGATTCGAACCCGTCTCGGTGCTGGCCGCTTCCTGATGCGCCTGTGCGAAGGTGGCGCAGACTGCCAGCATGGCCCCCGCCATGACGAGCCTGTTGCGAAGATTTGACATCATGTCCATTCCATTCTTCTTGAAAAAGCACAGCTGGCCGGCCGCCGGAAATACGGAGGCCCGGCAGGCAAGCGCTGTGGCTGTTGTTGCTTGGAGATCCCGAAATCGCTGAGAGGAATGCCGGGGAGGATCATCCCTTCGGCAGATACGGGATCGTTCCGGCCAGATCGGTATCGTCGATCAGCTGGAAGCGGCTGTCGCTGCCGCCCCGGCGCGCCGAAACGAAAGGCGCATAGGCCGGATCGTTGGTGAAGGCGCGCGCCGCCGCTTCCGACGGGAACGCCATCAGGGCGATCAGCGTGGTCTCGAGCGGCTTGCCTTCAAGCGTCTTCACATTGCCGCTGCGCGACAGATATTTGCCGCCATGCTTATGGACGATGTCGTGCACCGAGGCCGCGTAGGCCGGCACCCATTTCGGATCGTTCATCTTGATGTCCGCGATAACGTAGGCAGTCATGGTCGTCTCCTGGTTGCGGCGCACAGGGGTATCCCGTGCAACCGGTCAAAGGGCTCGCATGGCATGGCAGTCGTCAACCAGTCCGCGATCTGTACTGGGGTGGTACAGTTTCCGTACTGGCCGCTTCATTCATGAGGGCCTAATGTTCGGCCCAGCTTCGAGGGAGGAGCACTGATCATGACCCAGCACGGATACAAGCAGTTCTGCCCGCTATCGATGGCCGCCGAGGTGCTGTGCACCCGCTGGACGATGGTGCTGATGCGCGAATTGGTGGCGGGTTCGACCCGCTTCAACGATTTGCGCCGCGGTGTCCCCAAAATGTCGCCGACCCTTCTGTCGCAACGGTTGAAGGAGCTCGAGTTGGCGGGGATCGTCGAGCGCAAGGAGGTGCCGGGCGAGAAAGGCATCTTCGACTACCGGCTGACCGAGGCGGGCCGCGATTTGCGCCCCGTCGTCGAAGCAATGGGGTTCTGGGGGCAGAAATGGGTCGAGTCCCGGCTGTCGCTCAAGAACCTCGATCCGTCGCTGCTGATGTGGGACATGCGGCGCAATCTGAACCCCTCGCCGCTCCCTGAAGGACGCACGGTGATACAATTTCTGTATCAGGATCTGCCGGCGTCCAAACGCTCATGGTGGCTGATCGTCGAAAAGCACGGCGAGGTCGATTTGTGCTGGTACGATCCGGGCTTTGATGTCGACCTTTACGTCGCGACGGACCTGCACACGATGACGGCAATCTGGATGGGGTTGCTGACCGTCGAGAAGGCCGGCGCGAAGGTTTCCCTGACCGGCGACCAGGCTATCGGCAAGAAAATGCAGACCTGGCTCGGGCTCAGCCCGTTCGCGGTGGAGCCCAAGCGGGCAGCGTAGGAGAACCGGTCCATGCCGCGAAAACAAAGGCTTACAGCGAGTCTTTGAATCCGGCTGGACGCGACCCGTCATCGGGATCGGATGCCTCAATCAGGTAGCGCTTGTTCTCATATGTCTCGATCAGGGTCGCGAGAACATCGAAGCGGTCACCATCGAGCGAGCCGACCTCCGGCTCGTTATCGAAATATCTTGTGATTTCGACGATCGCCCAATCGTAATCGGCTTCGGTCTTAAGGGATCGAATGTTTTCCATCGCACCTCCTCCGGGTCGATCTTGTCATATTCTTTGTTGGCAGGAAACGGGTGGCGGGGCCGGCTTCCAGCGGCTCCAATGCGGCATGTTCATCACTCTCGCCAAAGACCTGAAATCCACGCCGCTGCCGGTCACCGACGACCCGCGCTGGGCGCGCATCGTGGCGCGCGACAAATCGGCGGACGGACAATTCTGGTATTCGGTGGCGACGACCGGCGTCTACTGCCGGCCCTCCTGCCCGTCGCGGCGCGCCAACCCTGCCAACGTGCAACTGCACGACACGCTGGCTCAGGCGAAGGCGACCGGCTTTCGCGCCTGCCGGCGCTGCAACCCGGATGGCCCTTCGCTGGAGGCCGGCAATGCCGCGATGGTCGCCGATGCCTGCCGCAGGATCGAACAGAGCGAGGAAGAGCCCTCGCTCGTTGAACTGGCTGATGCCGCCGGCCGCAGCGCCGGCTATTTCCACCGCGTATTCAAGGCAATCACCGGGCTGACGCCGAAGGACTATGCCGCCGCACACCGTGCCGCCCGGGTCCGCCAGGGCCTGGAAGACGGCGCCAGCGTCACAGTGGCGATCTACGATGCCGGCTTCAATTCGAGCGGGCGCTTCTACGAGAAATCCACCGGCATGCTCGGCATGACGCCGACGCGCTATCGTGCGGGCGGCGCCAATGAGGACATACGCTTTGCCGTCGGCGAGACCTCGCTCGGCGCCATACTGGTCGCGTCGAGCCGCAAGGGCGTCGCCTCGATCCTGCTCGGCGACGATCCGGACACGCTGGTGCGCGACCTGCAGGACCGTTTCCCCAAGGCGCGGCTGATCGGCGGCGACCAAGACTACGAGGCGCTGGTCGCCCGCGTCGTCGGCTTCGTCGAGGCCCCACAGCTCGGCCTCGACCTGCCGCTCGACGTGCGCGGCACCGCCTTCCAGCAGCGCGTCTGGCAGGCCTTGCAGGACATACCGGTCGGCAACACGGTTTCCTATGCAGAGATCGCCGAGCGCATCGGCGCTCCCAAGGCAACCCGCGCCATCGCCGCCGCCTGCGCCGCCAACGCCCATGCGGTCGCGATTCCCTGCCACCGCGTGATCCGCAAGGACGGCGCGCTGTCCGGCTACGCCTGGGGCGCCGAGCGCAAGCGCGCGCTGCTCGACCGCGAGGCCCACGGGTCGGCGAAGGCCGCCGACAGGGCCTACCGGTCTTCGCGGGCGTGACGACCGGCGATGCGCACGATGGCAAGGCCTTCCGCCGCCGGTGCGAACATCGAGATCGCCAACGGTGCTGCCATAGACGCGAAGACACAGGTCTTGGCCGCCATCGGCGAACTGGTCGATGATGGTAAGGCAGTATGGAGCCGCACTGCGAGTGGCGAGGTTGAGCTGCGGTTGTTGAGTGGGGAGGTGTTCCTGCTGGGTGAGGTGTCCGTCACGCGCGTTGCCTGACATTCTCGGCGAAATGCGAAATAGTCCAAATCAGCGCTCTACGGCGCCCCCCCCTCTGTCCTGCCGGACATCTACCCCACGAGGGGGGAGATCGGCTGTGATCACGGCTTCGCCAATTTTCAACGTTGCAGCAAGGAGCGTGGCGCCAAAGCTGCCAATCTCCCCACCCGTGGGGGAGATGTCCGGCAGGACAGAGGGGGGGCGCCGTAGGGTGCTTACCTCTGCACCATTCTGGCTAAAACCCGAGATTTGAATTTGAAAGCAAGCATCGGAGTGAGGGACGCAAGGCACACAGCTAGGGTTCAGCCACAGACACAGGAGTGAAGACAATGAACCCGATGCAAACCCACATGCCCGCGACAACCAGCAACGCTGCCACCCTCGACGCCATCGCCTACGCCGTCGGCCAATCCGCGATCGGCAAGATCCTCGCGGCGCGCAGCGCGATCGGCGTCTGCGCCATCCTGATCGGCTCGGACGCCGACGCGCTGGAGCAGGACCTCGCCGACCGCTTTCCCGGCAAGGTGCTGGTCGAAGACAAGGGTGCCCTCCACGATGATCTCGCCGCGATTGCCCGCTTCATCGAAACGCCGGGCGCCGGCCTCGACCTGCCGTTCGACATAGGCCACGGCACGCCATTCCAGCAAAGGGTGTGGGAGGTGCTGCGCGCCATCCCTTGCGGCGCCACCATCACCTACACCGCGCTTGCCCGGCGCCTTGGCCAGCCGTACGGCGCGCGCGCCGTGGCGACCGCCTGCGCCGCCAACGCCATCGCGCTCGGCATTCCCTGCCACCGCGTGGTCCGCGCCGACGGCACGCTGTCGGGCTACCGCTGGGGCATCGAACGCAAGCGCGCTCTGCTCGACAAGGAGGCCGCGATATGAACGCCCATGCCAAGGTTGCCACAGCGGCGGTGGAAGCCGCCGAAACACGCGTCGCCATTTACGACTGGCCAGCGCTGGCCGCCGAGCTCGACGGCTTCGGCTGCGCGGTGATGCAAAAACTGCTCTCGCCTGAGGAGTGCCGGCAGATCGCCGGCCTCTACATCAAGGAAGAGCATTTCCGCAGCCACATCCACATGGCCAGGCACGGTTTCGGCAAGGGCGAATACCGCTACTTCCGCTATCCCTTGCCCGACCTCGTCGGCGGCCTGCGCAGCGCGCTCTATCCCAGGCTGGCCGAGGTCGCCAACCGCTGGAACGAGCGCATGGCGATCCCCCTGCGCTACCCCGCCACGCATGCCGAATTTCTCGACCAGTGCCACGCCGCGGGCCAGGTCAGGCCGACGCCGCTTTTGCTGCAATATGTCCCCGGCGACTTCAACTGCCTGCACCAGGATCTCTATGGCGACCTCGCCTTTCCCCTGCAGGTGGCGATCCTGCTCTCCGAGCCGGGCAAGGATTTCACCGGCGGCGAATTCGTGCTGACCGAACAGCGGCCGCGCATGCAGAGCCGGGTCGAGGTGGTGCCCTTGCGCCAGGGTGACGCCGTGGCCTTCGCCGTCCACAACCGGCCGGTGCAGGGAACGAAGGGCAACTACCGCGTCAACCTGCGCCACGGCGTCAGCCGCCTGCGCTCAGGCATGCGCCACACGGTCGGCATCATTTTTCACGATGCGAAGTGAGCGTTTCTTACCTTCCCCCCTTGTGGAGAAGGGAAAGCGCCGCCTCGTTCCGCGTCGCCGAAGACCATCTCCAGGATCCACGGACAGGCATAATAGTCGGCAATGCGGTCGATGACGCCGCCGTCGGCGTGGACGCGCACGAAATAGGCTGGCCGCCAGACCTCGCCATGCAGCCTGTCGACGACCAGCACGGCCTCCCCTTCGATCGTGTCTGGCCGCATGCGCCAGGGCTCGCCGCGCTCATACTCGACGAAATAGGGCGAGTCGGAGAGCAGGCCGTTGTAGCAGTCCGAAACCCGCAACTGGGCGTCGGCGCTGGTCAGCGCCCGCACCCCGTCCCAGTCCCTGGCATTGAAGAGCTCGACATAGCGGCCAAGCAGCCGCTCCAGTTCGGGATCGTGCGCCGGCGCCGCGACCGGTTGCGCCGGCAAGGCGGCGAGCTTGGCCCGGCCGCGATTGAGTGCCGACTTGACGCCCCCCGATGTCGAACCGACCAAGCCGGCAATCTCCTCCAGCGAATGGTCGAAGACATCCTTGAGCAGCACGCAGGCGCGCTCCTTCGGCGGCAGGTGCACCACCAGCCTTTCGATGGCGCGGCCGGCGCCCGCACCGGCGGGTTCGACCGGCAGCACGATCTCATCGCTGGCATAGCCAGCTTCGGCCTTGAGCCGCGTGCGGCGGGTGCGGATGAAGTCGATGCACTTGTTATGTGCGATGCGGAACAGCCACGGCCGCAGCGCCTGTGTGTCGTCGAGCAGCCCGATCTTGCGATAGGCCTCGAACAGCGCCTCCTGCATGATGTCCTCGCCATCGAGGGCCGAGCCGGTCATGCGCGCGCAATAGCGGTGCAGACGGACGCGCAAATGCGAGACCGTCTCCAGGAACGCCCTGTAGCGCAGGTCGAACAGGCCTTCGGGGTCGAGGCGCGGCTCGATGCCTTGCCTCGTCTCAGGGGAATTGCGGATCTGCTGGTTCATCGCGGCACGTCGCTCAGCGTCACCGCAGCATTGCGCAAGCGCTGCGCATCCACAAGCCCGAAGTGCGACCCGATCGGCCCTCTCATGCCTACGCCGCCTTGCCGCCGGCGACCTTGCCGCTGACGGCATTGTCACCGGCATCCGGCAGCCCGAGCCTCGGCCGCACCCAGGCGGCGAGGCGGCCGATCGCGTCGTCGGCCTCCGGCGCCCGGCCGGCCATCATCTGGAAGGAGTGCAGCATGTCGTCGAAGACGTCGAGGCGCGTCTCGACGCCAGCCTGCCGCGCGCGCTCGGCGAACATGCGGCTTTCGTCGACCAGCGTCTCGTCGGCGCCGGCCTGCAGGAAGACCGGCGGAAAGCCACTCAAATCGGCATAGAGCGGGCTGACCTCCGGATCGAGCCGATCGTAGTCGCCGATGAAGTTGGTCACCAGCCAGTCGACGCCTCCCTTGGCGAAGAAGGGATCCTTTTCACGGTTGGTTTCGTAACTGGTGGCGGTCAGCGCCATGTCGAACCAGCCGGAGATGATCAGCGTGGCGGCCGGCAGCGGCCGCTCCCGCGCGCGCAGCCGCTGCAGGACGCCATAGGTCAGCACCGCGCCGCAGGAATCCGCGGCAAGCGCGATCCGCCTGGTGTCGAAGTCCTGGTCGATGAGCCAGTCCCAGGCTGTCATCGCCGCCTCGAGCTGGGCCGGATACTTGGCCTGGTCGGCCAGCGGATAGCCATAGAGCAAGGCCCGGCAGCCGACGGCCTTGGCCAGATGGCCGACCAGCTTGCGATGGGTGTAGATCGAGCCGCCGACGAAGCCGCCGCCATGCGCATAAAACAGCACCCGCCGCTCGTCCGCGCCCTTCGGCACGACCCATAGCGCAGGCACGCCGCCGGCATCCACCTCGACATAGTCGACGCCGCCGGGTTCGCCGGTCAGCGCCGTCCAACTGGCATCGTTGAACTCGACGAACGCCTGCGGGCTCATTTTGCCGGCATTGGCGCCGATCGCCGCGTAGTGGTTCCTGTTTGCTTCGCTCTCGATGCTCGCCATGATGCTCTCCTGGGTTACGGATCGCGGACCGCGCGACCTTTCGAGCAGCAGAGACGGATGGGCCGACAAAAAGGATACGTCGCCGCGGACGATTTTCCGCCCCGGCTAGCCCTCACCCCGAAACATCGCGGCGTGGCGTTGGGCGAATTCGACGAACGGCGTCGGCCGCACACCGAACATGTCGTGCGTCACCAGATGCACCCGCGATTTCGGCCGTCGCAGCCGCTCGGCCAGTTGTTCGTCCAGCGCATCGGCAAAGCCGGCCGGGACGCCGCTGGCCAGCAGGTTGCGCCGCCGCTCTGCGGGGCTGACATCGATATAGCGAACCGGCTTGCCGATCGCCTGCGATATCAGTGCGGCGATATCGCTCATCGTCAGCGCCTGCGGCCCGGTCATATCGAGACTCTCGCCTTCATGGCCGCCATCGCGCAGCAGCCGGAAGGCCACCTTGGCGATATCCTCGACATCGACCGGCGACAGTTCGGTCTCGCCGAGCGCGAGATAGAAGGCGCCCTCGGCGGCAATGGTCGGTGCATCGCGCAGGTACACCTGCATGAACTGGCTGGGGCGCAGATGCGTCCATGCCATGCCGGCCCCCTCCAGATAGCGTTCGACCTACTCATGCATGCGGGTGAAGCGGAACCTCTTCGCATCGTAGCCGATGTTGGATTCGGCGCCGGAGAACTTCACCACATGCGCGACGCCGGCCCGGCCGCAGGCATCGATGAAACGGCACTGCGTTTCCGTCATGTCGTCGGCGGCGGTCGAAATCATCAGCACGCGGTCGATGCCGTCGAGTGCCGCGCCAAGTGTGTCCGCCAGGCGCATGTCGCCCTCGACCAGTTCGACGCCGACAAGGCCGCCGAGCCCCGCCACTGACGCCCGGTCCGCATCGCGCACCAGCGCCCTCACCTCATGCCCCTGCCGCGCGAACTCGTGCACGATCGCCTTGCCGTTCAGCCCCGTGGCACCCGTCACCAGGATCATCGTCATCTCTCCGTCTGCAGTGAGGCGGCCGCCCCACCGGCGACCGCGCCTTGAAGACGAAGAGACGAGGGCAAAGGATTCTGCCCACACAGTTTTTTGACGGGAACCTTCGCCGTGCCCCCTCACCGCGCCGGGGCGTAGCGGTTGACCACCATGCCGCAGGCATAGGCTTTCGAGCCGAGCAGCCGGAGGTTACGAAAACCGCCCTGGTCGAAGATGCGGCGGCCGGCACCCAGCACGGCCGGATTGATGAACAGCTGGAACTCGTCGACCAGTCCGGCCGCGATCAGCGACGAGGCAAAGCCGGCGCCGCCGAAGACGATGATGTCGCCGCCCTCGCCTCCCTTCAGCGCCTCGACTTGGCGCGGCAGGTCGCCGCTCACCACCGCCGTGTGCTCCCAGCGCGAAGTTTTCAACCTGTCGCTCGGCACCACCTTCCGGACCTCCACGACGCGCCGGGCGAAGGCGTAGAACGGATCGCGTGGAAACTTCTTCGCCGCATTGCCCCAATGGCCGAGATAGCCCTCCTCGGCCATCTTGCGGCTGAGCAGGATGGTGTCGATGCCGGCGAAGACTGTGTTGAAATCCTGCTTCAGCTCCTCGTCCCAGCCGATGTCGTCGCCCCATTCCCAGAGCTGCCAGCGATGGTCGTCATTGGCGCCGACAAAACCGTCGACCGACATCTGCATCTGCAAGATAAGCTTCTTCATCGTCGTCTCCTCGTCTGTCCGGCTCAAAGAAAATTGCTTTACTTTTGGAACCGTTGACGCAAGGCAAAAATGGTGTCAAGAGTAAAGTGATTTAAAAATGGAACCATAGACATGTCGACGCGCGAAAGGTCCGGCTGCCCGATCAGCCTGTCGCTGGAACTGCTCGGCGACCGTTGGACGCTGCTCATCATCCGCGATCTGGTCTTCGCCGGGAAAACGCATTTTCGCGAATTCCTGCAATCGGATGAAGGCATCTCCTCGCGCACGCTGGCCGAGCGGCTGCAGACCCTGCAGGACGAAGGCATCCTCACCCGCAGCGACGATCCGAGCCACGGGCTGAAGGCGATCTACCGGCTGACGGAAGCCGGCATCGACCTGTTGCCGGTGCTGGCCACGCTCGGCGCCTGGGGCAGCAAGCACCGCAAGGCCGACGATCAGCTCGCCCGCACCGCCGACGAACTGGCGGCCGGCGGCGAGCCGGCGCTGGAACGGATGAAGGCGGCGCTGCGGGCCGAACATCTGGCGAACACATGATCGCCGAAACTCTTGAAGGATGCCGCGAGGCCGAGGCGCCCCAACCGCGCGGCGATGACGGATCGTCAGCCATCATACTCGTCGTGAAGGCGAACCCAATCGCCCAGCGTATGCGATGGCCCGTTTTCATTGCGGCCGATGGGAGTGAGGTCGAGATAGCTATAGGTCCCGATCAGGTTCTCGCCGCCCCGGCTCCGCACCTGGAAAGTGCAGTAGATCGTGCCATCGTCATCCCTGTAGAAAACGGTCGCGCCGCCGCGATCCCTGCCTTTCATCGCGACCTCTTCGAAATTGAACAGCACCTTGCCCGACTTGATCTGGTCCTCGGTGAACGACACCTGGAAGTCGAAATTGAAATCGCTGCCGAATGACGAAACCCAATCGAACTGCCAATTCATCCGCGCCTTGAAATCCATGAGCTCGGCCAGGGGAGCGCGCGCGCAGACGACCAGGGAGACGTCGTGATGCCTGAGATGCTGGTTGGCGGCGTCGATGTGGTCGCAAAGGAATGAACAGCCGGTGCAGCGATAGTCCGCATTGGGCGGAAACATGAAGTGATAAATGATCAACTGGCTGCGACCCCCGAAGAGATCGGCCAGCGATTTCCTGCCCTGGGTCGTATCGAACTCGTAGAGCTTGTCGATGCGCAGCCACGGCAGCGCGCGCCGCTCCGCCGCGAGTTGTTGACGCTGTCGGGTCAACGCCTTCTCCTTTGCGAGATGCGATTTGTGCGCCTCAAACCAGTCCGAGTAAGGCGCGATGATGTGGTCGGTCATGTCGTGCTCCTTCCGCATTCAGGCATGCTGACAGCCTCGTTGCCCGTCTTGAAGACGTTGTTGAAAACCGCGATCCGACATGGGCCGCGCAATTTTCGCGGGAAGAGAGCAGGCGATACAGCCGGACGCGGACATGCCGCTTGACAGATGTACATGTTATGTTCTCTATTCGTTCCGATCCATCAGCAACCGCGGATATGCAGCCGGATGGAAACGACAGCCACCATCCTGCATGCCGATCTCGATGCCTTCTATGCCTCGGTCGAGCAGCTGCTCGACCCGTCGCTACGCGGCAAGCCGATCGCGGTCGGCGGCGGCGTGGTGCTCGCCGCCTCCTATGAAGCGCGCGCCTTCGGCGTGCGCGGCGGCATGCCGGGGCGCAAGGCGCGCGAGCTTTGCCCGCAACTGATCTTCGTTGGCGGCAATTTCAGCCACTACCAGCGGCTGGGCGACGCGGCGATCAAGGTGCTCGACGATTTCACGCCGGTGGTCGAGCGCATTTCCATCGACGAGGCCTTCGCCGATGTCGCCGGCTGCACGCATCTGTTCGGGCAGCCGCAAGAGATCGCCACGGCGATCCGCCGCCGCGTGCGGGCCGAACTCGGCCTGCCGATCTCGATCGGCGTCGCCCGCACCAAGCATCTGGCCAAGATCGCCTCGCAGGTCGCCAAGCCCGACGGGCTGGTGGTGGTCGACCCCGGCAACGAACTGGCCTTCCTGCACGATTTGCCGGTCTCGTTGATGTGGGGCGTCGGTCCGGCGACCAAGGCGCGGCTGGCCGAAATCGGCATCGAGACCATCGGCGAGCTGGCCAGGACGCATAGCGGCGCGCTGACGCGGCTGCTCGGTCCCGCCGCCGGCGAAAAGCTCGCCGCTCTCGCATGGAACCGCGATCCGCGGAAACTGGAGACCGGGCGCCGGGCACACTCGGCCGGCGCGCAATCGGCGCTTGGGCAAAAGCCTGCCGTGGCGCAGGTGATCGTGCCGACGCTGCTGCATCTGGCCGACCGCGTCGCCAGCCGGCTGCGCGCCAAGGCGCGGCCGGGCCGCACGGTGACGGTGCGCGTGCGCTTTGCCGATCTCAGCGCCGTCACGCGTTCGATCACGCTGGATCAGCCTATCTCGGCGACCACCATGCTGGCCGAGATCGCCGGCGACCTTGTGCGCGGCGTGCTCGCCGACCATTCACACGAAAAGACCATCTCGCTGCTGGCGATCTCGGTCTCGCATCTGGAGGAAAGCGCGGAACTGCAGCTCGACCTGCCGCTTGGCCTCGCCGACGAGAAGCGCCGGCCCGGCAGCAAAAAAGGCCTCGCCCGCTTCGGCGCCGACCGCGCCATCGACAAGATCCGCGAACGCTTCGGCAAGCAGGCCGTCGGCTACGGCACGGTGGCGCTGGAAGCGGCGCGCTCCGTGCCTGACGAATTCAGGGAACTGGCGGAAAAGGAACTGTGAGCTATCCGCCGGTCCGCCAATAGCGATGCACGCCGACGCCGCTGCCGCTTCCCCCATGCCAAGGCTCACAGGCGATCCCGTCCTTGTCGGAATCATGCGTCGGCCAATAGCCCGGCTGTCCCCTGCGCGCGGGGGCAAGCCCGACGGCGCGGGCGGCCGCACAGTTGGGGAGCGCGGCAAAGTGCCTTAAGGCGGCGAGCGGCGAGTCAATCTGGATGCCGACAAAGCCATAGGCGATGTAGCCGGACAAGAGGATGAACGGCGCGAAAAGAGCCAGATATTTCAGCCTGCCGTGGCGACGAGTTGCAGGCCAATGCAAGAATGGCAGAAGCATTCCCGGCGCGCCCCTGCTTCAGACCCCGACACAAATCTATCTTCACCGGGCTGTTGCGACAACCGGCAACGCTTGCCAAACCCCGCCGTGCCGCCCATACAGCGGGACGGGCGGATCGCCCATCCCGAGAGGTCCGCGCCTCTCCCATCCTGCCGGGAACACTGTCCGATGTCAGCGACGCCGTGCCCTTGGTCGAAGCCGTGACGGCCTCTTCCCCCTCCCTTGCCGGCCTTGGATGGTCGGAATTTTTCGGCGACCAGCTTGAACCGGGCGATGCAGACCTCATTCCGACCCGCATTGCCATGGTCCATCGAGACCGGCTGAGCGGCCTGTCGCAGACGGGACAAACCGACCTGTCCCTGGCGCCGCAGGCCACCACCGGCGACTACGCCGTCGGCGACTGGGTGCTGGTCGAGCCGCACAGTCACCTTCTGCGGCGTCGCCTGACCCGCAAGACGGTTCTGGAGCGCCGCGTCCAGGGCGGCAGGGGGCCACAGCTGGCAGCGGCCAATGTCGACACGCTGTTCATCGTCACGTCCTGCAATGCCGACTTCAACATCGCCCGGCTCGAACGCTATCTGGCGCTGGCCAACGAGGCCGGAACGACACCCGTGATCCTGTTGACCAAGGCCGATACGGCCGAGGACGCCGAGGCGTACCAAAGCCAGGCCGCCGCGCTGCAGCGCGGATTGGCCGTGGTGACGCTGAACCCGCGCATCGCGGACGCCGCGGGCGCACTCGCGGCCTGGTGCGGCGCGGGGCAGACGGTGGCGCTGATCGGTTCCTCCGGCGTCGGCAAATCGACACTGGTCAACACGTTGGCCGGATCCGCGCAGCAATCACCGCAGCAGACCGGCGCCATTCGCGAACACGACGCCAAGGGACGCCACACCACCACGGCGCGGTCGCTGCATGCCATTGCCGGTGGCGGCTGGGTGATCGACACGCCGGGCATGCGCACGCTGCAGGTCAGCGACGTCGCCTACGGCATCGACACGCTGTTCGCCGAAATCACCGAGTTGGCGCCGCTGTGCAAGTTCCGCGACTGCACGCATATGCACGAGCCGGGCTGCGCGGTGCAGGCAGCGTCGAAGGCCGGCACGCTCGATCCGGAGCGCCTGGCCCGCTGGCGCAAACTGTCCGACGAAAACCAGAACAACACGCCGGTTCAGACGGGACCTCGCGGCGCCAAGTCACCCGCCGGCCGCGGCAAGCGACGTTGAACGGCTGCCCTACTGCCCTCAAAGCCGGGCCGTGCCGAAAACCCGATCCCAGAAAAGCGACGTCACGCCGAAATTGGCGTTGTCGTCGATATGGTGATGCACCGCGTGGCGGCGCTTGAGCGTGTAGAGATAGCTGGGATGGGCGGGATGCCAGTGGTGGATCATGTGGTGGACGCTGATGTACCAGAGATAGCCCAGCATCAGCCCGCAGCCGACCGCGCTGGCGGTCGCGAAATCCGAGAGCAACCAGATGGGCAGCGCGATCAACGCATGCACGCCCAGGCTGAGCCAGGTCGGCGTGCCCACCGGACTGCGCTCTTCGACGTGATGACGGTCGTGCAGATCCCTGATGTAGGGAACATGATGCAGGACGAAGCGGTGCAGGACGTATTCGATCAACGTCCAAAGGCCGAGACAGATCACCACCGTGCCGATCCAGTCCGGCGCACTCTCCTCCCCGGCCTCGATCAGCCCGGCCACGCCCAGAAGGGCGATCACCAGCGGATAGACCACGAAATCGCTGTAGTAGCCGATCAGACCGAGTTGCATTCCGGACGCCCCAACTGATTTCGACGCCGCCCCAGAATCGATGCTATCAGATTGCCGAACTCGCGGATGAGGTGCAATGCAGATGCATCTGACATAGCGTCGCAATTTCCCGGTGCAAGTTCAGCACGCATGATCGACTCAAGAATCGGCGGGCCTCGCACCGGCGCCGCAAACGGACATGCAAAAATGGCAAAACGCAGTGCGGGCCTGCTGATTTATCGTCGAAACGATGGGGATATCCAGGTGCTTCTGGTTCACCCGGGCGGCCCGTTCTGGGCAAAGAAGGACGACGGCGCCTGGTCGATCCCGAAAGGCCTCGTCGACGAGGACGAGGACGAACTGGCGGCAGCGCAACGCGAGACCGGGGAAGAGCTCGGCATCACAATCGACGGCCCCTTCGCGCGCCTCGGCGACTACAAGCAACCGGGCGGCAAGATCGTCATTGCCTGGTCGGTCGAGGCTAGCACCGAGATCGATGTCGCCACGATCAAGAGCAACAGCTTCACCATGGAATGGCCGCCGCGATCTGGGTCGATGAAAGAATTTCCGGAGGTCGACAGGGCCGGCTGGTTCAGCCTGCCGGAGGCGGAGGTAAAACTTCTGCAGGGCCAGCGCCCGATGCTGTCGGATCTGGCGAAGCGGCTGGGGATCGGGTGATTGCCGGCGGCAAAGCTGCCAATCTCCCTTCGTAGGGGAGATCGGCTGTCACCCCGCAAACCGCGCCGCAGTCCACGCGCCACCCGTCGCATTCGACTCCACCGCCGCCGCGACGAACTTCACGCCACGCGCGCCATCGACAACGTCCGGCACCCGCGCCGCACGCGCGGCATCGAGCACGCCACCGGAGCGATGCGCGCGGATGATGTCGGCGGCGTCGCGGTAGAAATTGGCGAAGGCCTCGATATAGCCTTCCGGATGCGCCGCCGGCATGCGCGAGACGCGCCGGCTTTCTTCGGTCGAACCATGGCCGCCGCGCACCAGCGTGCGGGTTTCCTCGCCATAGCGCGAGAAGCGCAGTTCCTCCGGCCGCCCGCCCCACCATTCGAGCCCGGCTTTGTCGCCATAGATGCGCACGGACAGATCATTGTAGTGGCCGGGCGATGTCTGGCTGGCCAGGATCGTGCCGCGTGCTCCATCAGCCCAGCGCACCATGACATGCGCATTGTCGTCGAGCCGGCGTCCGGGCACCGCGGTGAACAGGTCCGCCGACACCGCCTCGGCCTCACGACCCGAAATATAGCTCGCCAGATTGAAGGCATGCACGCCGATATCGGCCAGCACCGCCGACTGCCCTGCTCGCGCCGGATCGGTGCGCCATTCCGCCTGCTTCTGGCCCTCGGCGTCGATCGGCTTGGTCAGCCAGTCCTGGATGTAGGCGCCATGCACCGACACGATCCGCCCGAGTTCGCCCGCCATCACCATTTCGCGCGCCTGCCGGACCATGGCGTAGCCGGTGTTGTTCAGCGTCACGACGAAGCGGCGTTTTTTGGCGCGCGCCAGCGTCACCAGCGCCTCGGCGTCGCTGAGCGTCGTCGACAGCGGCTTGTCGCAGATCACATCGATGCCCGCCTCGAGGAAGGCGGTGGCAATCGGTGCGTGCAGATGGTTGGGCGTGACGATGACGACCGCCTCAATGCCATCAGGGCGCCCGGCTTCCGCCAGCGCCATGGCGTGATAATCGGCATAGCTGCGCTCCGGCGCGATGCCGATCTCGGCGGCCGAGGCGGCGGCGTTCTCCGGGTCGGAGGACAGCGCACCGGCCACCAGCACGATCTGGTCGTCGAGGCGCATGGCCAGCCGATGCACGGCGCCGATGAAGGCATTGCGGCCGCCGCCGACCATGCCGACCCTCAGGCGCTTGCCCGCCGACCCATCCGATGTTGCGTAGACCATGTTTTCTCCTCCACCTATCACTTCGTCATCCTGGGGCGGAGCAAGGAGCGCAGCGACGCGGCGCAGACCCCAGGATCCATGCCGTGACTTCAAGGCGTTGCGACGGTGCGGAATTTTCCCTTCCGTAACGGCATGGATCCTAGGGTCTCCGCGACGGAGCTTCGCTCCTGCTTCGCCCTAGGATGACGACGGTGAGGCCTAACACTTTCGAACACAATTTCCAATTTCCGTATTGTAATACGATTGTGCCACGCTAGCCTGCGATCATGAGTGGGGCGGGCAAATCTTCGGGACGATCTCATGCCGACGAGGCGGCGACGCGCAAGCGCGGGCGCTCGCTGGCGGCGTTGGGCTACATCAAGCCGCAGACCTATGAGGAACTGCGCGCCGTGCTCTCCTCCGGCACCGTGCATTTTCCCAAGCGGCTGCGCCAGGTGGCGATCTTCATGTGGCAGCATCCGAGCGATGTCGCACTCGGCACCATCGCCCAGGTGGCGGCACAGGCGGGCGTGCAGCCCTCGACGCTGGTGCGCTTTGCCCAGATCTTCGGCTATTCCGGCTTTTCCGATTTCCAGGGCCTGTTCAAGGAACACGTAAAGGGCTCCTGGCCGGAAGCGCGCGGCGAGCCGCGCGCCGAGGTCGAACCCAACGCCGCCATGCATTTCCTGCGCGGCATGGTCGGCGCCTCGCAGGCCTCGCTCGGCCGCATCGAGACCGGCTTCGACGTCGAGAGCTTCGAGAAGATGGTGACGCTGCTGGCGGCGGCCGAGCTGATCTATGTCATCGGCTCCAAGCGCGCCTTCCCGGTCACCGCCTATCTGTCGCTGACCTTGTCGCAGCAAGGCGTGCGCAATGTGCTGGTCGACAATGTCGGCTCCTCCGCGCTCGACCAGGTCGGCTGCATCGGCGGCCGAGATGCCGTGCTGGCCGTTTCCTTCAGCCCCTACAATTCGATCACGCCCGACCTTGTCGCGGTGGCGCATGAACGCAAGGCCCGCATCGTCACCATCACCGACAGCACCTTCAGCCCGCTGATCGCTTTGTCGGACAGTTGGCTGGAAGTCGTGGAATCCGACTTCGCCGGCTTCCGCTCGCTGGCGGCGTCTCTGGCGGTCGGCATGGCGCTGGTCCAAGGCGTCGCGGCAAAACGCGGCGCATGAGGCGCTGCTGGCACAATTGACTATCGGGAATTGCCGTTCCATATTTTAAAAAATAGAAACTTTGTTCCGGGAGGAGGAATGGAGCTTCATCTCCAAGGTAAGGTCGTGCTGGTCACCGGCGCGACGCAAGGCATCGGCCGCGCCATCGCCGAGGCGCTGGCGCACGCCGGCGCCGGCGGGCTGCTGATCACCGGACGCGACGGCAAGCGCGGCGACGCCGTGGCGGCAGAACTGTCGGCCATCGGGACGCCGACCGTCTTCGTCGCCGCCGACCTTGGAGACCCGCAGGCCCCTGTCCTGCTGGCGCAGGCCTGCATCGACCGCTTCGGCCGCATCGATGGCCTCGTCAACGCCGCCGGCCTGACCGACCGCGCTTCCTTCCTCGATGCCAGCCTCGACGACTGGGCTTCGCTGTTCGCCGTCAATGCGCGCGCGCCGTTCTTCCTGATGCAGGCGGCGATTGCCGACATGAGGAAGCGCGGGGAGCCCGGCGCCATCGTCAACATCCTGTCGATCAACGCCCATTGCGGCTCCCCCGAACTCGCCGTCTATTCCGCCACCAAGGGTGCGCTTGCGACGCTGACCAAGAACGCCGCCAACGCCCACCGTTTCGACCGCATCCGCGTCAACGGCATCAATGTCGGCTGGACCGACACGCCGGCCGAACGCGTGATGCAGTCCGAGACGCTGGGCCACGGTCCGGGCTGGCTCGACGCCGCCAATGCCGCGCAGCCTTTCGGCAGGCTGCTCAAGCCGGACGATATCGCCAACCTTGCCGTCTTCCTGCTTTCCGACGCGGCCGGGCCGATGACCGGCGCCGTGATCGACCAGGAGCAGTCGGTGATCGGGGCGAACCGGTGAACGCCACTTCGACAGCGCCGGAAACGCTCGGGCCGGCCTTGCTGGATCAGCTTCCGGCCGCTGTCCGGACGCCTGGATATGACCGGGCAACTCTTGCGCCTGGCATGGCGCATCTCGGCGTCGGCGCGTTCCACCGCTGCCACCAGGCCGAATACACCGATGATTTGCTGGCGCGCCAGTTCGACCGCTGGGGCGTTGTCGGCATCAATATCCGTCCGCCCACCCTTGCCGACACGCTCGGCCGGCAGAGCGGGCTCTACACAAGGCTGATTCGCGAAAACAGCCATATCGAGGCTCGCGTCATCGGCAGCATCGTGAAGGTGGTGGACAGCCAGGCAAGTGCCGCACCGGCACTCACGGTGCTGTCCTCGCGCGATATCGAACTGGTGACGATGACCGTGACGGAGAAAGGCTATTGCCACATCCCGTCGAGCGGCGCGCTCGATCTCGATCATCCCGACATCGTCCATGATCTCGCCAACCCTCATGCGCCGCGCAGCGTGCCCGGCATCCTCGCGCGGGCGCTGGAGCTGCGGCGGGCCACGCATGGCCGGCCCCTGACGCTGCTCTCCTGCGACAACATCCCGGCCAACGGCGTCATCCTGGAAACCGTCGTGCGGAGCTTTGCCGAACGGCGCGGCAATGGCCTTGCCGACTGGATCGCGGCCAATGCCGCCTTCCCGTCGGCCATGGTCGACCGCATCGCGCCGGCGGTGACGCAGGATGATCTCGACAGTGTCGAGCAATGGTTCGGCTACCGCGACGCCGCCGTCGCCGTCGGCGAGCCGTTCCGGCAATGGGTGATCGAGCAGAAATTCGCCGGCCGCGTGCCGCGCTGGGACCTGGTCGGCGCGACCTTCGTCGACGACGTCACGCCGTTCGAGCATCTCAAGATGCGGGTGCTGAACGGCGCCCAGACGACGCTCGCCACGCTCGGCGTGCTGGCCGGGCTGGAGCATACATCGGATGCCATCGCCGACCCGCTGCTGTCGGCCTTCATCAGGCGCATGCTGGTCGAGCAGACGCTGCCGACGCTGATGCCGGTGCCCGGCATGAATCCACCGGCCTATGTCGAGCAGAGCCTCGGCCGGCTGAAGAACACGGCGATCCGCCACCGCAACCACCAGATCGCCACCGATGGCTCGCAGAAGATCGTGCAACGCCTGCTCAACCCGATCCGCGACCGGCTGCGCCAGGGCGCCTCCATCGGCTTGCTGTCGGTGCCGGTCGCCGGCTGGATGGCCTATCTGATCCAGGCCTCGGACCGCTTCGGCAAACGCTGGCCGGTGTCGGATCCCTATGCCGGCAAAGTCGCCAAGATCGCCGACGCCACTGGCCGCGATGCACCGGCTCTGGCTTCGGCCATCCTTGCCATCGACACGATCTTCGACCCTGGCCTTGCCGCGAACGCTGCGTTTCGCGCGGCCGTGACTTCGGCGCTGGGCGAGCTGCTTTCGGACGATCCGACGGCGGCTGTCCGGCACAGTCTCGAACATGATGAGGCCGCAAGGTTGAAACGATCCAAACAATAGGCATTATAAACATCGACCGTGAAGACACGGCCAGGGGAGGCACTATGAAACTTGGACTGCTCACCGCACCCTTCGCGGAGACGCCGCTTGCCGATGTCGCCGCCTGGGCCAGCTCTGCCGGCTTCGAGGCGCTGGAAATCGCCTGCTGGCCGAAAACCTCCGGTGCGACGCGGCGCTATGCCGGTACCAGCCATATCGACGCGGCCTCCACCTCGCCCGCAAAGGCGAAAGAAATTACCGCCTCGCTGGCGGAAAAGCACCTGACCATCTCCGGCCTCGGCTATTATCCCAACCCGCTGCATCCGGATGCCGCGCATCGCGAGGCGGTGATCGGCCATCTGAAGAAGGTGATCGTGCTGGCCGCCAATATGGGCGTGCCCGTGGTCAACACCTTCTGCGGCGGCGATGCGTCCAAGACCGTCGACGACAACTGGCAGGACGCGCTGAAAGTCTGGCCCGAAATCGTCGCTTTTGCGCGCGGCCATGGCATCAAGCTTGCCCTCGAGAACTGCCCGATGATCTTCAGCTATGACGAATGGCCGGGCGGGCACAACATCGCCTATTCGCCGCAGGTCTGGCGCCGCATCCTGGAGACCTGGGGCGGCGATATCGGCATGAATTTCGACCCCTCGCACCTGGTCTGGCAGATGATCGACCAGGCCCGCTTCATCAGGGAATTCGGCCCCTACATGCTGCATGTCCACGCCAAGGATTTGATGATTGATCATGATGGTTTGTACGAGCGCGGAATCCTCTCGGCCGGGATAGGCTGGCAGGTGCCGCGCATGCCGGGGCTGGGCGATGTCGACTGGAGCGGCTTCTTCTCCGGCCTCTACCGCGCCGGCTATGACGGATCGGTCATCATCGAACATGAGGACAGGCGGTTTGAAGGCAGCGACGAGCAGGTGAAGCGGGGTTTTCTGCTCGCCCGCGACGTTCTGCGGCCCTACGTCAAGTGAAAAGCATGCCGGTAACGACATGCGGAGAACAACGAGTTGAGCCGCCTGACTCTCTTTCTGAACGGCATGCCTCAACGACTTGGAACTGAAACTGAAAAACAATGTGGAGGAAGTCTGAAATGAAGAAAATCCTGACCATGGTCCCGCTCCTTGCGGGCGCTGCCTTGCTGGCCTCAATGGGCGTCTCGTCGGCCGCCGGCAAATACACGATCGGCATTTCCAACACTGTGCAGGGCAATGGCTGGCGCGAGGAGATGGTGTGCGCCATGAAGGCGCAGGCGCTGGCTTCCGGCGAAGTGGCGAAACTCAACATCGCCCACCGCAACACCGATGCCGCCGGCCAGTTGGAAGACATCCGCAACCTGATCAGCGCCAAGGTCGACGCCATCGTCGTCAACCCGGCCGATCCGGCCGGCATCAAGGCGGGCCTGGAGGAAGCCACCAAGGCCGGCATCGTCGTCGTTGCCGTCGACCAGGCGGTCACCGAGCCGTCGGCCTACATCATCTCCAACAACCAGGAGGAATATGCCTATCTCGGCGCCAAATGGCTGTTCCAGCAGATGGGCGGCAAGGGCGAGGTGTTTTACATGCGCGGCGCCGCCGGCGCTTCGGCTGACTCCGACCGCGACAAAGGCTTCAAGAAGGCGCTGGCCGAATTCCCCGACGTGAAGGTGGCGCAGGAAGTCTTCACCGGCTGGCAGCAAGACCAGGCCAAGCAGCAGATCCTCTCCTTCCTGTCGACGGGAACGCCGATCAACGGCATCTGGACCTCCGGCATCGACAACGTCATCGTCGACGCGCTGGTGGAATCGCAGGCGCCGCTGGTGCCGATCGTCGGTGCCGACAATGCCGGCTTCGTCGGCCAGCTGAGCTCGGTAAAGGGCCTCGTCGGCGCTGCCGTCACCAACCCCGGCTCGATCGGCGGCGCGGGCGTGACGCTGGCGCTGCAGATCCTCGACGGCAAGAAGCCGGCACAGCAGACCGTTCTGGTGCAGCCGCAGCTCTGGGAAAACGCCACCGAGGAAGGCAAGGCCAAGCTGAAAGCCGCCGCCGACCCGTCGCTCAGCCCCGAATGGCCGGTCTCGATCTCGATCCCGGACTGGACGACGTATACGAAGGACCAGATCGTCGCCTGCAAGGGGCCGGGCGAGTAAGGACGCGCTTCTTCCTTCTCCCCTTGTGGGAGAAGGTGGCCTCGCGAAGCGAGGTCGGATGACGGGTGCTCCAGGCAATGCCGACGTCTCACTCCGCTGGAACACCCCTCATCCGTCTCGGCGCTACGCGCCGATCCACCTTCCCCCACAAGGGGGGAAGGAAAGTCGCCGCCTTCGGCCGACTTGCCGCACCGCCGCAGAGATCGAGAACAACACATTTTGACAACAAACCCGTTGCCGCAAAGCCCCCTCCTCGACGCCACTGGCGTCGCCAAGAACTACGGCGCGGTTGCCGCCCTTCGCAACGCGTCGCTCTCCGTCCTGCCGGGCGAAGTGCATGCGCTGATGGGCGCCAATGGCGCCGGCAAGTCGACGCTGGTGAAGATCCTGACCGGCGCGATATCGGCCAATGCCGGACGCATCCTGATCCGGGGCGAGGCGCGCGACATACGCTCGCCCGCCGCCGCCCGCCGCGCGGGCCTGCTGCCCGTCTACCAGGAGCCGTCGCTGATCCCCGATCTCGACGTCCTGTCCAATCTGCGGCTGACCGGCACGCCGGTCGAGCCGTTCCGCGCCTGGGTGCGCGAACTCGGCATTGCGGACCTCGACCTGCGCGACACCGCGCGCGACATCCCGCTGGCCGTGCTGCGCGTGCTCGACCTCGCGCGCGCCCTGGCCGTCGAGCCCGATGTGCTGCTGCTCGACGAGATGACGGCCGCGCTGCCCGCCAACCTTGCCGAAAAAGTGCTGGAAGTGGTGCGCCGCCAGGGCGATGCCGGTCGCGCCGTCATCTTCATCTCGCACCGCTTCGTCGAGATCTCGGCGCTGTGCGACCGCGCCACCGTGCTGCGCGACGGCGAGACCGTCGGCGTCGTCGACATCGTGCCGGGCGTGGAGGAAAAGATCGTCGAGCTGATGCTCGGCACCCGCATCGTGAAAACCCATGTCGCCGCGCGCAGCGCCGCCGAGAAGGCGGCACCCACCCCTGCCCGGCCGCGGCTCTCCGTGCACAATCTGCGCGTCGGCGCCAAGCTCAACGACGTCTCCTTCGATCTCAGGGATGGCGAAGTCGCCGGCGTCGTGGCGCTGGAAGGCCAGGGCCAGGACGAATTGTTCGCAGCCCTTGCCGGCTCGATCCGCCCCTCGGGCGGCACGATCGAGGTCGATGGCAGCCCAGTGAAGTTTTCGCACCCGATCGACGCCATCCGCTCGGGCATCGCCTATGTGCCGGGCGACCGGTCCGAGGCGCTCGCCATGCAGCGCTCGGTGCGTGAAAACATCGCGCTGCCCTTCAGTGCGGCGCTGCGCAACTGGGGACCTATCCCCATGCGCCGCGAGCGCGCAAAGGTGCTCAGCGCCATCGAGCGGCTGCAGATCGACACCCGCGCCCAGGGCGAGGTGCAGCGCCTGTCGGGCGGCAACCAGCAGAAGGTGACCATCGCCCGCTGGATCGCGGCGGACGCCCGCACCATCCTGTGCTTCGACCCGACGCGCGGCATCGATGTCGGCACCAAGCAGGAGATCTACAAGCTGCTGCGCGAGCTCGCCGGCCACGGCAAGTCGGTGCTGTTCTACACCTCGGAACTGGAAGAGGTGCAGCGCGTCTGCGACCGCGTCATCGTCATCTTCGGCGGCCGTCTCGTCGACATTTTCGCCGTGGAGGAGGCCGACGAGCCGGCACTGATGCGCGCCGCCTACGGCCTGCCGCGCGGCGCCAAGGCCGATATCGGTATATTGGCCGATCCCCAGTCCCCGTCTTCGGGGACGGCGCCATGAGCCATTTCCTACGCCGCCAGGGCTGGGTCATCGGCCTGTTCGCCCTGCTCATCGTGCTGTTCATCGCCACCAGGATCATCCAGCCCGGCTATGGCAGCGGCGATTTCGGCTCGCTGGCGCGGGCCGTGCTGCCCTATGCCTTCGCCGTCGCGGCGCAGACGGTGGTGGTCATCGCCGGCGGCATCGACCTGTCGGTCGCCGCCATGATGGCGCTGACCAGCGTCACCGCCGCCTCGATGATGGCGGGCGCTGGCGAGGAATACGCGCTGTTCGTGGTGCCCTTCGTGCTCGCCATGGGTCTCGTCCTCGGCGCGCTCAACGGCCTCTTGATCGTCGTCACCCGCGTGCCCGACATCGTCGTCACGCTCGCCATGCTGTTCGTGCTGCAGGGCGCCGCCCTGCTGGTGCTCGACGCGCCGGGCGGCGGCGCCGCCGAATGGCTGAAGGCGCTGATCTCGGGCACCGTGCCGATCCCGGGCCTGCCCGACGCCATCGACGCCTGGGTCCCGAAGGCGCTGCTGGTGCTGATCGTCTGCCTCTGCGTGATATGGATACCGCTCAGGCGCTCGCGCCTTGGCCTGTCCATCTATGCCATCGGCTCGAGCGAGCTGGCGGCGTTCCGCTCAGGCGTGCCGGTCAAGCGCACCCGCATCATCGCCTATGCGCTGTCGGGCCTGTTCGCCGCCTTTGGCGGCCTGGCGCTGACCATGAGCACCGGCATCGGCGCGCCCATCCCCGGCCCCTATCTCCTGGCCAGCGTTGCCGCCGTGGTGCTGGGCGGCGTGGCGCTCGGCGGCGGCAAGGGCGGCCTGCTCGGCCCCATCGTCGCCGTCTTCGTGCTGCGCCTGGTGCGCACCGACCTCACCCTGCTCGCCATCGACCCCAACGTCACCGCCATCATCGAAGGCGCCATCATGGTGGCCGTGGTGATGTTCGGGGCGTTTATTACGATGCGGGGGCGGCAATGAGGAGTGGGTATGAAATGAAGCGCTGCGCCCTACGACGCACCCCTCTGTCCTGCCGGACATCTCCCCCACGAGGGGGGAGATCAGCAGCTTTGGCGCCCCACTCTTCTCAGCAACGTTGGAGATTGGCGAAAGCCGCGACAACAGCCGATCTCCCCACCCGTGGGGGAGATGGCCGGCATGCCAGAGGGGGGCGCCGTAGGGCGCTAGCCTCGCAGAACATCACCCCATCGCGAACCGGACCCACCCCATGAGCACCACCGCGATTACGCCTCCCCCCGTCCCCCTCGGCCGCCGCATAAAACGCTTCTTGGCCGACCGGCCGCTCGTCCCGCTGATCATCCTGCTCGTCATCCTGGTGGTGATCCTGCAGATCCTGCGCCCCGGCATCGTCAACGAGCGCTGGATCGCCAACACCATCAAATTCGCCATTCCGCTGGCGATCCTCGCCGGCTGCCAGACCATGACCATGCTGACCGGCGGCATCGACCTGTCGGTCGGCACGGTGGCGACGATGAGCGCCTTCATCATGGCCACGCAAATCGTCAACCAGGACCCGGCTGTCGCCTTCCTGCTGGCGATGATGCCGGCGGTGCTGATCGGCCTGGTCAACGGCATCGGCGTCGGCGTCTTCCGCGTCCACCCGCTGATCATGACGCTGGGCACCAGCCTGATCGGCACAGGCTGCCTGCAGGTCTACCAGCGCACGGTGATCGCGTCGGGCGCGAAAATCCCCGACTTCCTCGCCTGGCTCGGTACCGGCGTCACATCAGGCTTTCCCAACGCCCTGCTGCTGTTCGTGCCGCTGGCGGCGCTGATCGTCTTCACGCTGGCCCGCACCGGCTTCGGCCGCCTGCTCTACGCCGTCGGCGACAATGAGCACGCGACGCGCCTCTCGGGTGTGCAATACTGGCAGGTCATCACGGCGCTCTACGTCACTTCCAGCCTGCTCGCCGGCATAACCGGCTTGCTCTATATCGGCCTGATCAAGGCCCCGTCCCTCTCACTCGCCGAACCGCTCGTCCTGCCCTCGGTCGCCGCCGCCGTCATCGGCGGCACCTCCATCTTCGGCGGCCGCGGCGGCTACACCGGCACCATCGTCGGCGCCCTGATCCTGACCGTGCTGACGACGCTGCTGACGATCCTGCAGATGCCGGAGGGGGCAAGGCGCATCCTGTTCGGGCTGATCGTGCTGTTCGTGACGGCGGCGTATCTGCGGATCGTGGAGGAGCGGTGACAGGAACTTTGAGCGGCAGGCCATGAATTTATCGCCTGCGCGCGTCCAGATCTCGTCGCAATACAATCAGCTTCCAGAAAATCGTCGCTTCAGCGGATTTGCCAATTATATTAGTTGTCGTTGAATTATATTTGGCGAGCGCTACTGGTGTCAGAATAACTATTTCCTTCGGGCACTCACTTTCAACCCTTGCTTAACGGCCATGCTTCATTCTGCGAATCGCAGGCAAGGCATTCAAGGATTGCTCGATGCAGATCAGTTCCGACCTCACCGTTACGATACAGAAGCTGCTGTCGGCCAGGAGCGGCCTTGTTGGCACCAGCCAGCAGACATTCGCCAAAGCGGGCACGGCGTTGCGGACCGAGGCCCCGGTCATTCATCCGGGCGCGACCGGCGACGAGGATGGCACCGAATACGATCTGTTCGGCAGCTTCGGCCAGGCCCCCGATGTGCCGGCGGCTTCGTCTGCCTCCACCACCACGGCGGACGACCCCTACATGCATGCCGGCAAGGCCAATTATGGCGAGCTCTATGCCGAGTATACGCGCTTCATCGCCTCGATGGTCGAGGCGGACCGCCAGCATAAGGACTCCACCGTCGAGCGCCACTTCATCCCTGCCGGCGAGACGCGGGAGACGGTGATGGCCATGGACGAACATGCCTATATGTGGGCCGTCCAGGACGAGATGGAGGCCGCCGCCGACCGCAGCCCGCAGGCGCAGGGCAACAAGACGATTGCCAACCAGGGCCTGAACTATGGCGACGCCACCAGGATGGCATCCGATGCCTTGTTTAGCCTGCAAAAGGCGTTGCCGGCTCTGAACGACACGCTCGCGCGTCTGACCCCCAAGGCAGTTGAGGAGCGCATGCAAAGTGTCGGCGACGACCCGAAGCTGCAACGTCTGGCGCAACAGGTGGCCAAGAACGACATGCTTTCCGCCAGGAGCAGCCTTCGCTACGTCGACAGGATCGTCAGAAGCGTCGAGAGCGGCTCCAACAAGGTCGATGGCGCCATTCTGGTCAAGAACGGCCAGGGCCAGTACCAGCTTGGTGATTTCTCGATCTCATTCAACGGCCAAGTGATGTTGACCTCCAGGGATACGTTCAAGGCATTCTGAACGCCGCGCGTCGGCGGCTTCCCCGGCGTTGAGCACGAGACCCGCCGTCCGGCGTGAAATACTGGCAGGCCGTCACGGCGCTCCACGTCACCTCGAGCCTGCTCGACGGCGGACTGCTCCTATCGGCCTGATCAAGGCCCGTCCCTGTCACTCGCCGAACCCCTGGTGCTGCCCTCGGCGGCGGGCGTCATCGCCGGCAACACCCATCATTGGCGAATTACGGTGACAGTGCACTTTTACATCGCCTCGTCGCCCCCTCACCCACCCCTTACCATCCCCCCAATCCTCTCCAGCAACACCCCCTGCTCCCCCACCCAGAACCAGTGATCCTCCCCCTCCACCTCGACAAATCGTGCCCCCGCAATCCTTCCCGCTAGGTACCGCCCGGCCTCGACCCGCACCGCCCGGTCACCCCTGCGGTGCAGCACCAGCGTCGGCGCCCTGACTTTTGACAACAGCGGGCGCACGTCGGCGTCGCGCAGCGCCTGCAGCAGGCCGGCGACGGCGCCGGGGCTGGAGGCGGCCCGGAGCAGGCCGGCCCACCAGGCGCGCGCCTGGCGGTCTTGGGCGACGCTCGGCGCGAAGGTTTCGATTTCCGCCGGGCCGCCCCAGCCGGCAAGCAGGCGCTGTTGCCAGAGGTCGTACTGCGCCGAGGTGAGCGCGAAGGGGTAGTCGGGCGCGCGGCTGCCCTTGGCGAGCGAGCCCCACAGGACCAGGCCGGTCAGGCGGTCGGGGTGGTCGACGGCAAAGCGGATGCAGCCCGGCCCGCCCTCCGAGGCGCCGACCAGCACGGCTTTGCGGCTGCCGGCCGCATCCATGACAGCCAATATGTCGCGCGCGGTCGCCTCGACGGTCGGGCGGGCGCCGACGCGGTCGGACAGGCCCATGCCGCGCCGGTCGAACAGGATCAGCCGGCCGAGCCGTGACACGGCGCTGAGCCAGGCGCGGCAGCTCCTGTCTTCCCAAATGCGCTCGACATGCGAGATGAAGCCGGGAACCAGCACGATATCGGCAGGGCCGCTGCCTATGGTCTGGTAGGCGATATGGATGCCGTCCACGGCGACATAGCGGGTTCTGGGCATCTTCGGTTCGGCATCGCTGGCGTGCAGCAGAGCCAGCGTGGCCGGGTCCGGCGCCACGCCGAGTTCGTCGCGCAGCAGCCGCACGCAGGCCTCGCCCTGGCGCTCGGCCGCCGCCCGGTCGCCGGCGGCCAGATGGGCGCGGATCAAATGGCGGTGCGCGCTTTCGCTCAAAGGGTCGAGGGCGGCGAGGCGCGTCGCGTGCAGCACGGCAGTCCGCGCAGCGCCGCCGGCGATCCTGGCTTCCACCAGCCGCTCCAGCGCCTGCACCAGCCGGCTCCGCAAGGCCTCGCGGCGAAAAAACACCCATTCCTCGAATTCGGGACAATCCGGCAGCGAAAAGCCGGCGAGGTAGTCGCCGCTGTAGAGGCCGGCGGCCTCGTCGAGACGCCCGGCGTCGCAGGCATGGTCGAAGGCGATGGCGTCGGCCTCGACTGCCGGGCGCAGGCTGAGTGATGCCGCGCTGGCTGATATGATCTCCTCGCCGAAGGCGACGCGGATCTTGTAGAGCGTGCGCCGCAGGCGCGCGCGTGCGGCTTCCGCGTCGGCCTCGGGCCACAGCAGCGTGGCGGCGACGTCGCGCGCCACCGGTCCGCCGGCCTCGGCCAGGTAGATGACGAGCGCGGCCGCCTTGCGCAAGGCGAGCTCTATCCGCCGCCCGTCCAGCCGGAACTCCGGAAAACCCAGAAGCCTGAGTTGTATCAGCTCCATCGATCCGCACGCGGCCGCGCAAGGAGAGGACGTTGAGGGGACGCCGGCCTTCTATCCATCCCCGCGAAATCGCGCCGATCCGGCCCGATCAACTCCCTTGGAGCGAGAAATGTCACCGGTCAATACATCAAGCCATCACACGCCAGAACGGCTTACCTTAGGCGCCAACACCAGACATGGAGGCTGAGCCATGTGCCAGACCTGCCTCTCCTGGTACGCGCGCTGCGTCGCGCCCTATTTCGTCCATATCGGCTGTTCGGCCGGCGCATTCACGCAAATGCGCAGGCGCGTCATACCGAGGGCCGAAGGTGTCGTCGTCGAGGTCGGCTTCGGCTCGGGCCTCAACCTGCCCTATTACGACGCCGCCAAGGTGGAGCGGCTGGTCGGCGTCGACCCCGACGGCACCATGCTTGGCCTCGCAGCACCCAAGAGCCGCGCCATGCCCTTCGCCGTCGAATGCATCCGCGCCGGAGGCGAAAGCCTGCCTTTGGCCGACGGCATCGCCGACACGGTGGTCGTCACCTATGCCTTCTGCACCATTCCGGACCCTCAGGCGGCGCTGAGCGAAATCCGCCGCGTCCTGAAGCCGACGGGCCGGCTGATCTTCATCGAGCACGGCCAGGCCGAGGGACCGCGCTGCCGCCGCTGGCAGCAGCGGCTGAACCGGCTGTGGGGATCGATCGCCGGCGGCTGCCACCTCAACCGCGATCCGCTGCGCCTGATCGGCGGGGCCGGATTCCGCCTGCTCGAAGTGCAGCACGGCCGCTTCCCCCTGCCCCTATGGCAGCTGGGCAGCCACCACGCCGGCATTGCGGCGGCGGGCTGACCGGTCAGCCTTGTCTTGCCCCGTGCATCGATGTCGCGCCGGGAGTCGCACGCGCCACAGCCGCCCTCACAGCGCCAGGCTCCCCTGCTGCGCCTCCTCGGCATTGGGGTCGCCGGGGGCCGTGGCCCAGGCGAGTTCGACCAGCGTCACGGTGCGCCTTCCCGTGCCGTCGAGCTGGCAGACGATCAGGCCCTGCTCCTCGATATAGGTCAGCAGGCGGCGGGCGCGGCGCAGCGAGTGCGAACCATAGGCGCGCGCGATCGCGGCGTCGCTCGGGCACGGCCAGCCCTCCTTGGCCGCGCGCGCGATCATCATGAACACGCCCTGCATGTCGTCGGGCAGCAGCGAGGCGCGCACGGAAACGTCCCGCCACGCATCGTCCTGCGTCGTCTCGGAACCGAGCCCGGCGCGGGCGCGCGTCAGCATGCGGCGGAATTCGGCGAGGTCCGGCACCACCGAGGCAAGGCCCTCGATGCGGCAGCGCACCACGAATTCCTGGTAGAGCACGCCAATGACGCGAAAACCCGCATCGGGCTGCGCCAGGATGGCGCGCAGCACGCGGTCGACCCGCTCGCGCCGCTCCGCCAGGTCCTCGGCGCTGATTTGCGGTTCCGCCGGTTCGGGGCGGATTTCCAGCGCCGCCGACTTTGCCGCCATCAGCTGGTCGAGCAGGTCGGGTGACGCCACCCGGCGCGGCGTGCGCACCGTCTCGGGCGGCGGCGCCGCCAGGATGATCGCGCGGGCATCCTCGAGCGCCGCCTCCGGCATCGCCATCAGCCGCGGCGTGCCGTTGCGCGGGCTGGTGTCGGTCGGGCCGATGCGCAGGCCGAGCGGCCGCCGCGACAGCGCCGGCCCCAGCGCCATGAACTGCCCGCGCTCCAGATCGCGGAAGGCTTCCGCCTGGCGCCGCTCCATGCCCAAGAGGTCGGCGGCACGCGCCATGTCGATGTCGAGGAAGGTGCGGCCCATGAGGAAATTGGAGGCTTCGGCCGCGACATTCTTGGCGAGCTTGGCCAGACGCTGCGTGGCGATGATGCCGGCGAGCCCGCGTTTGCGGCCGCGGCACATCAGGTTGGTCATGGCGCCGAGCGAGAGCTTGCGCGCCTCGTCGGAAACCTCGCCGGCCACCGCCGGCGCGAACAGCTGCGCCTCGTCGACCACCACCAGCATCGGGTACCAGTGGTCGCGGGCAACCTCGAACAGCCCGCCGAGGAAGGCGGCGGCGCGCCGCATCTGGTTTTCGGCGTCGAGCCCTTCGAGGTTGAGCACGGTGGAGACACGGTGGATGCGCGCCCGCTCGCCGGCCGCCTGCAGGCCGCGCTCGGTGTGCTCCTCGGCATCGATCACCAGATGGCCGTAGCGCTCGCCGAGCGAGACGAAGTCGCCTTCGGGATCGACGATGGTCTGCTGCACCCAGGGCGCGCTCTGCTCGAGCAGGCGGCGCAACAGATGCGACTTGCCGGAGCCCGAATTGCCCTGCACCAGAAGGCGGGTCGCCAGCAGTTCCTCGAGATCGAGGTTCGCTGGGGCGCCCGCCGTGGTGTGTCCCATCTCGATCGCAACGGTCATGTCTCGACTCAAAAAGGTCTCCTGCGCGGCATGGGGCTTAGCAACCCAGGCGCGGCCCGTCGAGCACCGATGGCCGGCAGCCCGGTGTTGCGCACAGATGTGAGGGAAGGGTCGGCAGGAACGGCCGCCATCAGCCGCCCCTGTGGATAGTAACCAGCTGTTCACCATGGGCCGGCGTTGCGGTTGCGGAGGCCGGCCATCCGTTTAGCCTGACCTTGCATCGCGCCCCAACGAGATGCACCCCAACGCCCCAAATGGCGGCCGGCGTCTTCAAGTTTCGTTTCTGTATGCGCCGGTCGTCAGCCTACCCGTTACAGGGCCGCAGCTTGCCTCGGCACCGGTGCCAGGGGCGGTGCATCCAGCCCCTTGAACGGGTCGCGCCAGGCCTCGATGGCTTCGAGCCGGCGATACCAGCTGATGAGCGCGGGATAGTCGCCGAGCGGCAGGCCGGCGACATCGTTGAAGGGCAGGAAGGCCGCCATGCGGAAATCGGCATAGGAAAGCGACGTTCCGACCAGCCATTGCCGGTCGGCCAGTTCCGCCTCCAGGATCGCGGCTCCCTGGTGGAAGTCACGCAGCCCCTCTTTGACCTTGCCTTCATCGATCGGCCCGATGCCATAGCGCTGCTTGGTGCCGCGCTCGAAATGCACGGTGTCGCAGGCCCGCATGAAATTCTCCTTGCCCCAGCTCAGCCAGCGAATCATCTCGGGCTCGTCCTCGCCGGTGCGCCAGAAATCGGAACGCGCCGCGCGCGACAGCCGGCAGGCGATGGCGTCGGCCTCCCACAGGCTGCCGCCAGGCCATGCCAGGATGGGAATGGAGAGATTGGGATTGAGCGGCCTGAATCGCTCCGCTTGCCCCGGCGCAAAGGGTGAGGCGAATTCGAAAGTCACCTGCGCCTTGAGATGACGCGCCACCGCGACCGCCAGGCGCGGATTGGGGTTGCGGCTGAAATAGAGTTTCATTCCGCCCGGCTTCGGCTCGACCTTGTCATTCATGAGTGTCACTCCTGGTCCTGGCGAACATGCCAGACCAAGGACGCGCCCGGCAGGTGCAATCCGACAAAGTGTGGGTTGACCACCATCGATGGCAAGGCGACACTTCATCTCGCACCAAGGCAGGAGGAATTGCGATGGACGAGCCCGAACGGTGGCGCCACATGTCGACGGCACCCAAGGACGGCAGCCGGATCCTGGTCACGGTCCGACCCTCCGAACAGGGGCCGGCGGAAGTCGACCTCGCCTACTGGTCGCGCGGCGACCAGTTCGCCGGTGAAGGCTGGCGCGCATCGGATTCCTCGCCCGGCCGCGTCGTCGAATATGCCGAACCCGAGCTGAAATGCTGGATGCCCATGCCCTCGGCCAACCTCAGCCGCGGCGGCTCGATGCCCGCCCCCTGGGAAGGCGACGACGCGCAACAACTGGACGGGTCTGGGATTTAGCGCAAAGGCGTAAGCGGCCCTAGGATGGGTCGGAATTTAGCGAGCGCGGACGGTGAAGCCGCCGATCTCCCCCTCGTGGGGGTTGAGGAGTGGTCCGCGTAGCGGACAGAAAGCCAATCGCTTGGCTTTCTGAACGACGAACGTCCGGCAGGACAGAAGTCCAGCTTGGGTTCCTCGCCCCACGAAGTGGGGAGAGGTGGCTCGGCGAAGCCGAGACGGAGAGGGGAATGGCGCTGACCTGTGCTGGAATGCTCCGGCAGGAGTGCCAGCGCCTTACGAAGGCCCCCTCTCCGACCGCTTCGCGACCACCTCTCCCCCGCTTCGCGGGGGCGAGGAACCAGATCCTGAGAGGCCGGCGGGCCAGCGCCCCCCCCCTCTGCCCTGCCGGGCATCTCCCCCACAAGGGGGAGATCGGCAGTTTTGCCGTCGGCGCGCCCTTATTAGCACTGCTGCTTTGGCAAGAGCCTGACCTCAAAACAAAAACGCCGCCGTCGCCGGGTTCGGTCCATCCCGTCCGTCGGCCGAATCCATGCCCGCGATCGTCTTCAGGTCCTGCGCGTCCAGTTCGAAGTCGAAGACGTCGAAATTGGCCGCGATGCGGTCCTGGCGGATCGATTTGGGGATGACGATCAGCCCTTGCTGGAGATGCCAGCGGATGATCGTCTGCGCGGCGGACTTGCCATGCTTCGCTGCAATGCCCGCGATCGTCGGGTCGCCGAGCAGCCGGCCGCTGCCGAGCGGGCTCCAGCTCTCCGTTTGGATGTCATGCCCGGCATGAAATTCCCTGAGCGCGCGCTGCTGGAAGCGCGGATGCAGCTCGATCTGGTTGGCCACCGGCACAACGCCGGTCTCGCCGATGATGCGTTCCAGATGATCCCTGTTGAAATTCGAAACGCCGATCGACTTGATGCGGCCGGCCTGCTTCAGCTCGATCAGGGTCTTCCAGGCCTCGACATATTTGTCGCGGCTGGGCACCGGCCAGTGGATCAGGAACAGGTCAAGCTGCTCGATGCCGAGTTTTTCCATCGTGTCGTCGAAAGCGCGCAGCGCCGCGTCGCGCTCATGCGCGCCGTTGCGCAGCTTCGAGGTGATGTACAGCTCGCTTCTCGGCACATCGGCGGCGCGGATCGCCTCGCCGACGCCTTCCTCGTTCCGGTAGCCCTGCGCGGTGTCGATCAGCCGGTAGCCGGCCTTGATCGCCCAGCCCACCACATCGGCGGTGATGCCGTGATCGACCTGCCACACGCCAAGGCCTAGCTGGGGAATGGCGGTGCCGTCGTTCAACGTCATCTGTTCTGGCATGGTCGGATCCTTTGCGAAGAAATGTCCGGGCGGTCGCCCGACCCAGCCTATCTAGGCACGTGCCGGGACGACGACCAGTCGCCGGCGGACAAATTCGCCGGCGACTTCACAGACTTGATGTCTTCGTCAGGGGAACCGGCTCATTTCGGCCGGCGCACCGCCCGCACCACCGGAGTGGATGTGCTGCCGCAGAACAGGCGGTCGGCGCCGTCGGATTCCAGCCCCGAGACGCTCATGCCGGCCGGCATGTCGAGCCTCTCCAGAAGCTTGCCGGTTCTCGGGTCGACGCGGCGCAGATCGCTCTCGTCGCCCTCCCAGGTGGCGTGCCACAATTCGCCATCCACCCAGGTCACACCGGTGACGAAGCGGCTGGATTCGATGCTGCGCAGGATTTTTCCGGTCTCGGGGTCGATCTGGTGGATCTTGCGCTCGCGGTACTGCCCCACCCACAG
Organism: Mesorhizobium sp. 131-3-5; assembly: GCF_016756575.1. Classification (NCBI taxonomy): domain Bacteria; kingdom Pseudomonadati; phylum Pseudomonadota; class Alphaproteobacteria; order Hyphomicrobiales; family Phyllobacteriaceae; genus Mesorhizobium; species Mesorhizobium sp. 131-3-5. The sequence continues at coordinate 3,253,167 of NZ_AP023254.1, read as the reverse complement.
CGTGCCTTCGGCCCAGGTCAGCCCGGAGTCACGGCCGCCGCCGGGCGCCGGGATCGTGGCGAGCACCGCGCCCGTATCGGGATCGATCTTCTGGATGCGATCATTGGCGAGCTGGAAGAAATGCCGGCCGTCAAAGGCGGTGCCGGCGTGTGCGGCGACATCGATCGAACGCAGCGTCTGCCCGCTTTGCGGATCGAAGGCGTTCAGCCTGTCGCCCGAGGCAAACCAGACGTTCTCGCCGTCGAAGCTCACCCCATGTATCCGCTCCACGCCGGGAAAGGGTCCGTATTCGCGCAGGATTTCGGCCGGTGAATGCTTCATGTCTTGATCCTCGTGGTCGTCATCCGCTGATCTACGTTACGGGATTTAGGTGTGTCGAGATTCAGGTCAGGCCGAGTCGAAAATGGTGGCTTCCGAGAACCGGAGCGGAGCGTACTTTTCGTACGTGAGCACCGGAAGCGCAGGAAGCCGCCGTTTGCAGACCGGCCTCACCTGAATATCGCAACACCTTAGCCGTTTGGCAGCGGCGCCGGGAGTAACAAGGTGGTCGTGAATCCGGCCACCGGCGGCGTCATCCAGCGGCGCGCCCGGCCATGGCCGAAAGACTGCACCTTGCCGGCCTCGGCGAGCGGCTCGAGCGCCCGCTGCACGCTGCGCTGGCCGGTTCCGAGCGCCATCGCCAGCGCCGAGCTCGACCAGGCTTCGCCGTCGGCGAGCAAGGCCAGCACGGCGGCGTGGCGTTCCTCGATCGGCCGCGCCAGCACCATCACCGCGCGCGCCAGGCGCGGCGCCAACGTGAAACCGCGCTTGGTGGCGCTGATGTCGGCAAGTGCCGCAAGCTCGGCGCGCAGCCGGCCGATCTCGACACGCAGCCGGGCGCGGTGCGATTCATCGGCATGCTTGCCGCCAAAGGCCCGCGCCACGAGCTCCTCTCGCGACACATCCCCGGGCCAGGCTTCAGCGAGTGCGCGCGCCAGCGCGAACAGCACCGGGCGGCTCGCCAGCGAAACCGTCCTGTCCCCGGCGTGCACGGTGTAGCGAAAGGCATCGACGACCAGCGCCGGCGATGCCTGCAGCGCCTCGACCTCTTCGAGCAGCAGCGGCCGCTCCGTGCCTTGCGTGATCAGCCGCGCCGCCGGTGTTTCCAGCGCGAGCGATGCGGTGGCGACCTCGGCTATGAGGCCTGGAATCCCCGCCTGGCGGGCGGCGTTGCGCGCCCATTCCAGCGCCGCGCGCGCCGGCCGGGTTCTGAGCCGCCGCATGGCGATGCCGGCGACGGCGAGCTCATGCGCGGCCCGCGCGGCCGGTGGCAGCGGCGTCGGGTCGAGCCCGGCCAGCACGTGCTCGGCCTCGTCGAGCCGGCCGATCAGCAGCAGGCGCCGCACCTTGAGGTGGCCGGCATGCGCCGCGTTCAGCCGGTCGCCATGCTTTTCCAGCGTCGTGCGCGCCGCGTCGAGCGCCTTGGCCGGCCAGCCCAGATCACGCGAGACCAGCGCGATCTCGGCCTCGGCGACGACGCATCTGGCGCGCGCGACAGCCTCTTTCGGGCTGAAGGCGCGCGCCGCCCGCCGCAACAGAAGCTTGGCGCGATCGAAATCGCCGAGCTGCGCCATGGCGATGCCACGCAGCGCCAGCGCCGGCGCGTCCTCGCGCAAGGCGACGCGGTCGAGCGCGCCGAGCGGATCGCCCGCCGCCAGCGCCAGCGCCGCCGCGGTGATCAGCGAGTCCATTCAAATCCCGTCACACTTGTAACTCCCACCCCGGCACGTTTGCGCCCTAACTTAAATCACCACCGCCGGTCAGCAAGCGGCGTTGGCCCGATGGAGACCTAGCCATGTGGCTGAGGCCGCCATCGGCACCGTTGACGCCAATTCCGGCACTCGTTAGCCTGAGCATCTCAGGTATTCATAGTAAGCATCTCATTAGGGATAGTTGAAAATGCCTGCAACCGACAATCTCGAACACACCGCACGGCCCCGCCACCCCTGCTGCGCCGGGCCGGATGATTCAAATCCCGTCGCAGATGTAACTCACCTCACCCAGCCTCATCGCTCTAGCCTGGATCCCAAGGCGATCACGACCCGCGACGGCACCATGACTGACAAAGGAGAAGACCAATGACCAAGCACATGACGATGAAGACCCCACCGATCGTTTCGCGGCAGGAATGGGACGCCGCCCGCGAAAAGATGCTGGTGAAGGAGAAGGCGACGCTGCGCGCCAAGGACGCGCTCGCCGCCGAACGCCGGCGCATGCCGTGGATGGAGGTGGACAAGGCCTATGTGTTCGAAGGCCCCAATGGCAAGGCAAGCCTGCTCGACCTGTTCGAAGGCCGCCGCCAGCTGATCATCTACCGCGCCTTTTTCGAGCCGGGCGTCTATGGCTGGCCCGATCATGCCTGCCGCGGCTGCTCGCTCGGCGCCGACCAGGTCGGCCACCTCGCCCATCTCAACGCCCGCAACACCACGCTGGCCTACGCCTCGCGCGCGCCGCAGGCCGACATTGTCAGGCTGAAGGCGCGGATGGGCTGGGAGATGCCCTGGTACACGATCACCGACAGCTTCGACAAGGATTTCGGCGTCGACGAATGGCACGGCCACAACGTCTTCATCCACGACGGCGACCGCGTCTTCCGCACCTATCTCATCAACAGCCGCGGCGACGAGCAGATGGGCACGGTCTGGAGCTATCTCGACGCTACCCCGCTCGGCCGCCAGGAGATCTGGGAGGATTCGCCCGAAGGCTATCCCCAGACCCCGCTCTACAGCTGGTGGAACTGGCACGACAATTACGAAGCCGGGGCGGACAAGAAATGGGCCGAAGTGGCCGCCGCCGGCGAAGCCGCCTTCAGGGATAAGGGTGAGTAAGCAGGGACTGGACAGGAAAGCGCTCCTCTCCCTCGCTCTTGGCGAGGGAGAGGAGACCAAATCCTGAAGGACCGCGACCATCAAGGAATTAAGATCATGAGCGATACCCACATAAATACCGCCAGCGCGACCCGTGAAAGCACCACCACCCTTGGTGTCGCCGACTGGCTCTGCCTCGGCGCGGCGCCCACCTTTGCCCTGATGGCCCTGCTTTCCTGCCTTCAAGGCGGCGACGCGGCCATGCTGTGCATGGGCGCCTCCCCGCTCACCGGCCCGTCTTTAACCGGGATGCCGGCCATGTATCTCTTGATGAGCGCCTTTCATCTCGCACCCTGGCTGCGGGTGATTTCCGGCCGTCACATCCGATAGCGCCGGCGCGCCTGCATCAAACATCCCACATTTCGGAGAAGACAATGAGGCTGGTCAGGCTGAGAGCGCCGGGTGGCTTGGACAGGCTCGACCTGGTCGAGGAAGATCCGCCGCAGCCGAGCCCTGGTGACGTGATGGTCAGGATCCGCGCCTGCTCGTTGAATATGCGCGACGATTTCGCGGTGCAAGGCAAGACAAAGCTGGCCGACCGCCGCGTGCCGCTGTCCGACGGTGCCGGTGAAGTGATCGCTGTCGGCGGCAATGTCGACGTGCTCAAGCCCGGCGACAGCGTCGTCAGTGTCTTCTATCCTTGGTGGCTGGACGGCGACATGACGCCCGCCACCAGGCGCGACATTCCAGGAGAGAGTTTCGACGGCTTCGCCAGCGAATATGTCTGCATGCCCGCGCAGGCCTTCACCAAAGCTCCCGCGGGCTATACGCACGCGGAAGCCGCGGCGCTGACCTGTACCGGCGTCACCGCCTGGCGAGGCCTGGTCGTATCCGGCAAGGTCAGGCCCGGCGACACGGTGCTGGTTCTGGGCACCGGCAGCGTGTCGTTGTTTGCGCTGCAATTCGCCAAGGCCGCCGGCGCCCGGGTCATCGCCACCTCCTCCGACGAGGAAAAGCTGGAGCGGCTGAGCCGCCTCGGCGCCGACGCCGTCATCAACTACAAGGCCGTGCAGGACTGGAGCCGCAAGGTTCGGGAGCTGACGGATGGCCGCGGCGTCGATCACGTGATCGAAGTCGGCGGCCCCGCCACGCTGGCGCAGTCCATAGCCGCCTGCCGCACAGGCGGCCACATCGCCCTGATCGGCGTGTTGACCGGCTTTGCGGCCGATGTCTCGATCCCGGCCGTATTCTCGAACCAGATCCGCATCAGCGGCATTTCCATCGGCAGCCGGGCGGACCAGGAGGACATGATCCGCGCCATAGACGTCAATCGCATCAAGCCCGTCATCGACCGTCGCTTCCCGCTGCGCGAGATAGCCGCCGCCTTCACGCACTACGCAGCGCGGAAGCATTTCGGCAAGGTCTGCCTGGAGGTTTGAGCCCTGCGTGACCGCAGCCGTTGCGAAACGGCTGGGTTTCAGCCGTCCAGGCGCGACGTGCCATCACCCATCGGCCGCCTGGACCGTCAGCGCCTGCATGACTTCGGCTTCGAAGGCGCCGGGCATCTGGCCGGCCTCGGCCAGTTGGCTTGCGTGCCACGCGCGTGCCATGCGGCCATCGGCCAGGAGGATGGCGCGGTTGCACAGGCCCGGCACTGCTTCCACGACATGGGTGGAGATGATGACGGCATGGCGGCCATTGGAAGCCAGGGCCAGGATGATGCGCTTCACCTCGAAGGCGGCAAGCGGATCGAGGCCGTTCAGGGACTCATCGAGGATCAGCAGCGGTGGCGCGCCGAGCAGGGCCGCGGCAATGGCGATCTTGGCCCGCGTGCCGAGCGAATATTCGGCTATCGGCCGTTCGATCCAGCGATTGAGCCCAAGCCGATCAGTGACATCGACGCCAGGCCAGTCGTCTTCGGCGCAGCCGCGGATCGAGGCGACGAGTTGGAGATATTGCCGCCCGCTCAGCGCCGCCGGCAGGTCGAATGGATCCACGGCAAGGCCGAAGCCTGACTTGGCGCGTTCCGGTGCCCTCGCAAGGTCGGCGCCATCGATCGCCACGGTCCCCCCGAGCGGCCGGATCTGGCCGGTCATGGCCCTGAGCAAGGTGGACTTGCCCGAACCGTTGGCGCCGAGCAGGCCGAGGATGTCGCCCCTGTCGAGCGACAGGTCGATGCCGCTGACGACCGCGCGGCCAGCATAGCCGGCGCTGAGCCCGCGAACCGCGAGGATTTCGGCAGGATCGATGCTGCTATCCATGGCGATATCTCCGTTGCGCCTGGTGCCACAGAAACAGCACAAGGGCGGCAAAACCGATCAGCACCGTGCGCCCATATTCGAGCGTCTCGTAGCTGGCGTAGGCGATGGCGCTGAGGAAGCTCAGCGCCGCGACGAACGGCGCGGTCATGAAATAGGCGGCAAACACCGCATAGGCGCCGTTCAGCGCCAGCAGCCAGAAGCCGCTGGCGAGCGGCATCGCCCAGGCCGACGGTTCCGCCGCCAGGGCGACTCCCGCCGGCAGGAGGAAGAAGGCGAGCGACAATTGCAGCGGCAGCCGCGCCAGGCGCAGCCAGGCCCTGACGAAGCCGAGCGGAGCCGTGCGCAGCACTGGCGAGCCGAGTGGATGGAACCGCGCGCTCAACATGAACACCAGAAGGCCGCCGGTCAGCCCGGCCATCGCCGCCGGCACGGCATCATGGCGGGCAAGGCTGATGGAGCCGGCAACGATCGCCGCCAGGCCAAACAGGATGGCTGCCCCCGCCAGCCGCCATGAAAGCCTTACGCGCCCGGCGGGCAGGCCCCAGGCCCAGCTCGAGAGCCAGGCCGGCGTCGAACGATCGAAGGCGCCGAGCCAAGGCTTGCGCCCGCCCGGATCGCTCACCGGATCGGCACTATCGCTGAGGACCAGGTCGCGAGCGCTCCGCAGGCGCAGCACCGCCGCCGCGCCAAAGCCGGCGCCAAACAGCATCACGGCACCGAGACCCCAGGCCGGCGCCAGTGGTTTTGCGATGACGAAACACCCAAGGCCCACGGCCGCCGCCGCGATGAAGGCAAGGGGAACGCCCAGCGCACATGCCGCCACGGCCGCCACGCGCCGGCGCTCCATGAGTGAAAGAGGCAATGCTTTCAGGAACGGCGCGAAGGCGCGCGACAGGCAAAGTCTTGCGATCGCGCTGCCGGCGAAGCCGCCAAGGCAAAGAAGCACCCCCGGCAAGCCGACCGCCCACAGCGCCTGCGCCTGACGCAGGGTGGCGGATACCGCATGCAAGGCGACGACGATGTCGGCAATGGCGTAGGCGAGCAACGCCCCACCGCCAGCGACGATCCAAACGAGATCGCGTCGGCGCATCGAGCGCAGGCCAGCCGAGAGCTCGCGCCAAATCAGGGTCAGGACAAGCCTGTCGTGCCGCATTGTTCCATCTTTGCGATCGCAAGCCGGTTGGACATCGACATAGGTCGGCGACGATTGTGCCGCCAGTAGGGCCGTCGCGGCTTAGCCTCCCGCGGCGGGCTTGGCGTTAACGTTCTTCAGCGCGGTCAGGAGATAATCCTGCATGGTCGCCTGAAGGTTGGTCGTTGCGCTGCGCACCGCCGCCATCGCGTCCTTCACCGCCGCTTCATCAAAGGGTTTGGCGGTTTGTGCCGCCGCCAGATTGGCGCGAGCACTGCGCAAGTCGCGCAACGCCTGGAAGGTGCGCGAGCGGTTGTCGCGCAGAATGCCGCGGAACTCCTTCCTCACCTCGGGCGGATAGCTGCTGGCAATTTCCGACAACAGTACGCGCGCCGCCGCGCCCTGGCGCAACCCGTGCATGGCATAACCGACCAGGAAGAAGTTGACGGCGAGCGAAAGGGCGAGCAGCACCAGCGTCGCCGTCCATATCCAGGGACGCTTCAAAGCGAGCCCTCCCCTTCCGCGTCGGCCGCGATACCGCCATCGGCCAGCGACGAACCGGACGCCAGCGCCAGAAGCTCCGTATCGGACGGATCATCCTGTAGCCGCGCCACCTGGTAGCCTGCCAACGTTGCCGCCACCAGCACGGCAGCGACGCAGGCCGCGAACCCGGCCGGACTGAAGAGCAGGCGCGGCAAGAGAGACGGGCGTGCCGAGCCGGCTTCGATACGGGCCAGCACCTTGCGCGCCAGTGCCTGGTCGTCGCCATCGGTCAGCGCCGCTTCGAGCACGAGACGATCGAGCGCGGCATCCGGGTCGTCCTTGCGCTCGGCCGCCAGCAGCGCCAGCGCCTGCTGGCGGAAAGGCGCCGGCCATGTCTCGACCGCAGCGCCAAAGCGCAGGCTGTGTCGTTCGAATTCGTCCCGTGTCATGAGGACTCCCTTTCGCGGCTCACGGCCGCCATTGCCAAATGATCCCTGAGCGCACGCCGTCCGCGCACCAGCAATTGCTCGGCCGAGCCGATGCTGCCGCCCATCACCTCGGCGATCGCCGCGATGTCGAGGTCGCCGACGGCTCTCAGCAGTACCGCCATGCGCTGCCGTTCCGGCAGGCGCGAGAGCCCGTCGCGGACGATCGCCAGTTCCTGCCGCGCCGCGGTCGTCGCCTCGGCGTCCGCCTCCGGCGCGGCGACCTCATCCCTTATGTCGTCCAGCCCGATGAAGCTGCGTAGCGCCCTGCGTCGACGCTGGTCAATGCATCGGTTGGCGGTGATCCGGTAGAGCCAGGTCGAAGCCCGCCCCTTGGCCGGATCAAACCGCGCGGCCTGTTTCCAGACGGTCACGAACACCTCCTGCACCACATCCTCGGCGTCGCCGGCATTGCCGAGATAACGCGCCGCGAACATTCGCAACCCGGGGCCATGGCGAGCGATGAGCTCGGACAGCGCGCTTTGGTTGCCCCCGGCGATGCGGGCCAGAAGCTCGTCGTCGCCTCTGGGCTCGTCATGCTGCACGGTGGCGGCCACCGGTTGGCAAGACTTCGATGGCGAGTCCGAACCTCGCATCGATCCGGATCGGCGCAGAAACGAATTTCGGGCTCAAATCCATCACCAGATGTCAGCGGCGCCAGCGGCGAATGCCGTAGACGGTCTTGCCGTTAGGACCGGTGAAGCTACCTGCCGAACGGCCTCGAAACGGCCCCGCCGCCGATACACGCTTGCCGGAGAAGGTCTGCCCATTCGGGCCGGTGCCAGAATAGCTTCTGGCGCAGCGATCAACAACGCCACCAATGCATTTGGAGCTCGATGTGTAGGCACCGCCATTGGCCCCGGTGCGGGTGGTCGAGCCGGTATAGACATTGCCGTCCCGGGTCACGCTGCGGCTGATCTCGCCGCCATGCGCGGTCGGACGCCGCCACTCCTCGGCCGAGGCCGGCGAAGCGGCCGACCAGGCAAGCACCGCGCCGATACAGAGCGCCGGAATCTTTACTGAAAACAACATGTCGTACTCCTTGTTTTGTAAAGGGAATGATCGCTGCCGATTAGTTGGCACGCTCGGCTATCAGCTTGCGGATGGTTGCGATCTCGTCCGCGGAAAGCCTGCCGTCACCGTTGCGATCAATGAGGTCGAACAACGGCATGCTGCTGGCAAATTCCTGTTGCGACACCTTGCCGTCGCCATTCGTGTCGAGGCGGCGCCAGCGATTGCCGAGCCGCGCCTGCGCCACCTCGGCGCGATCCTCGATCGCCTGGCGGGCGCTGTCGATCTCCTTCTCGTCGATGACGCCGTCGCCATTGCGGTCGAGCCGCCTGAACAGCCGCTCGCGGGCGGCCGTCATCTCGTCCTTGGAGATGGCGCCGTCGCCATTGGTATCGATGCGTTGCAGGATGCGCTGGCCCGGCATGTCTTGTGCCTGCGCCGCACGGAGCGGCACAAGTCCGACAAGCAAGGCCGCAATGAGTGCTGAACGTTTCATGATGATGATCCTTTCGTGGTCGGGTCGCGGGGGGCGACTGCTGACCGATACGCAGCACCGGGCCGGACCCTACGCTCGACACGGGAGATTCTTTTCGAACGCGCCAATCTGCGTCGCGGCATCGCTCGGCAGTTGCGCCCGCAGCATCTCGAGAAAAATCTCCCGATCGCGCGTAGGAGCACAAAAGGGCCTGCGTAGAAGGCTCTGCAAGGACGGTCCGCGGCGGACCATCCGACCCAATGCGGAGACCAGCATGAACAAGATCGTCGTAGCCCTTGCCGGCCTGCTGCTTGGCGCTGGCAGCGCCTGTGCGGCGGACGGCAGCGGCGCCAGGGAACTCTTCCGGCGTATCGACACCAACGGCGACCGAAAGCTGGAGTTCAGCGAAATCCAGGCCGCGCGGGCGCGGATGTTCGACCGGATGGATGCCAACCACAATGGTCTGCTCGACGCGGGCGAAGTGCGCACTGCCGTCGAGCAGGTGAAGTCGAAGCGAGACTTCCAGGCCGCGCAATTCGCCGACTTCCGAGCACAGGCCAGCCGCATCGACCGCAATGGCGATGGCAAGATTTCGCGCGACGAGTTTGCCGCCTTCATTCCCGACCGGTTGCTGCGGGCGGACACGAATGGCGACGGTGCGCTTTCCATCTCCGAACTGCGGGCGCTCCGGCGCCAGTGATCCCCTAGACAACCCATCCCACAGGAGAGACATGATGAAACGGACGCTTGCGGCATTTTGCGGTTTGATGATTGGCGCCTCGGTGCTGGCCTCGCCGGCTCAGGCCCTGCCGGTCGTGCCGGCCTCTGCCCCGGCATCGGCCACCACAGCGCCGACGCCGGTGTGGTTCCGGCGCGGCTTCTACGTCGTCGGCGGCGGCTACTACTATAACGGCTATCGCGGCTATGTCCGCGTGCGGCCGGGCTACCGCTACTACAACGGCTACTGGTTCCCCGCCGCCGCCTTTGCCGCCGGTGTCGCGGCGGCGACTGTCGCGCCATTGCCGCGTCCCGCGGTGCGTCTGGAAGCGGCGCACGTACGCTGGTGCCATGAGCGCTACGTTTCCTACCGCGCCTGGGACAACAGCTATCAGCCTTATAGCGGACCCCGCCAGCAGTGCTGGTCGCCCTATAGTTGAGGCGCTGGGCGCTTCGCGCACAGCCTTCATGCCCTTGCACCAAACGCGACGGGAGATGACATGATCACCAATCGGTCGATGCCCGCGAGCACGATTATACCAGTGCTCGCCTATCCCGATGTCGAGACGGCCAGCCGCTGGCTCTGCCACGTCTTCGGGTTCGAACAGAGGCTAATCATCGGCAACCACCGCCACCAACTCGACTTCGGTGAGGGAGCGTTGATTGTCGCCGGATCGAAGAAGGGCGAACCGATACCGGAGCAGGCCGGCGCGCCGTTAGCGGTGATGGTGCGTGTCATGGATGTCGATGCCCATCACAAGCGAGCTGTGCGCCACGGTGCCGTGATCCTGAGCCCGCCGGTCAGCTTCCCCTATGGCGAGCGGCAATATTCCTGTCGCGACTTCGCCGGCCACCACTGGACGTTCTCTCAGTCGATCGCCGACGTCGCGCCTGAGGACTGGGGTGGCGTCGCGATCGGCAATCGAGCAATCTCGGAATAGGCGTCAGTCCCGCCTAGGTTTCGATATCCTCAACCGGCAGCAATGGCTTACAATTCATAACTCCAGGCACGGGTGGAACGCACGCCACATCGTTCGCAGCCCTGATCTGTCGGTGACTCCACGTCGCGACAGCTCCATCAGCAACAGCTAATTGACAGTCTACGGGAAACGGCGCTCACTGGCCCGTACAGGTGGATCGCAGCATCAGGCGGGCGATATCGACCGCCGGCGTCACCCTGGGGAGGATGCCATGCCAACCGTAATCGGCCATCACAACATCTCGAAAGACAGCAAGCACTGGCTCAGTTCACCCAAGCGCAAGGAGCTTTTCGGCTCGCTGGGGATCACCAACATCCGCACCTTCGTCGATCCGCAGAACCCGAAACGGGTGACCGTGATGATGGACGTGCCGGATATGGATAAGATGGCCGCGCTAATGCAGAGCAAGGCGGCCGCCGACGCCATGGCGCATGATGGCGTGGTGCCGGAATCGCTGGTGATCCTCGTCGAAGCGAAAGCGTAGCCGCGCCAGATCAGGCACTTCAGGTCGCGATATCGTTGACGGGCAGCAAGGGCTTCGGCAGGTCAGCCTCGCCAAGGCCCGCGCGCAGCTCGATCTCGATGTCGCGGCAGATCTGCGAGATCGGAACGTCGTTGGCATTGCCCTCGAACGGGTTGGCGCTGCTTTCGCCGACCTGGTCGAGAGACATGTAGGCCCAGCCCAGCAGCGTGCTGAACGGGATCGTCAGCCAGATGCCGAATGTGCCGAGCGCACCGCCCAGCTTGCCCATCTCCGCGAAGACCGGAACGACGCCGAACGGCAGCAGCGTGCAGAAGATCATCACGAACATGGAACTGACGATGGCGTATTGGCGCGGATAGGGATTGTTCTTGATGCGGTCGCAGCGCGCCTGCTGATCGTGGAAGTCGCGGATCAGCTTCGTCAGTTCGACGTATATCTGCGGGGGGAGCTTGGCGTCCTTGAACAGCGCGTTGACCTGGACCGATTGCATTTCGAGCAGGGCCAGCGCCGGCTGCGGCGATCTCAGCACCTTGTCGGCCTGTTCGGCCAGCAGCGGCGGCAATTCCTCGGCGAGCGAGCCCTTGTCCTCGCTGATGCGGTAGCGCCGCATATACTCGATATTGGCCGCCTTCCCCATCGATTCCCAGGGCATCGGCCGCCGCAGCGAAAAGCGCAGTGCCGTCATCCAGGCGATATGACGGTAGATGAGCTGCCTCGCCGTCGGCGCGTCGAGGAAGTCCCGGCAGAAATTGGACCACATCCGGCTGCTGGCGATGATTTGCGTGAAGGCCTGCAGCGCCTCGCCGCTGCGGGTCAGCACCTGCGAATTCTTGAAGCCGGCGACGAGAGACACGGTGGTGCCGAGCACGAGCACGACAGACCATGGCACCGAGAACCCGGCAATGCCCGGAAGACGGTAGGCCGCGACGGCCAGTCCGCTCACCACCACCATGTAGATGACGCTGCGCCGCGACCACAGCGCGAAATCGATCAGTTTGTAGGAACGGCCTACATACATCGCATGCCCTCGAAAACGTGGATAACAGGCAAATCAAGCTATTGACGCCTAGCATGCCCCACGCCCGGGATGAATGGCCGTTCCGGCTATTGTGGGCGCGGGATCTCTCCCGCGCCCATGCCGCTATCTCAATTGCACTTCGGCTTGGCGCTGTTGCAGGCGTCGACGAGTTCGGCCGGCGGATCCTTATGGAAGACAGTCTTGAAGGATTCCAGCACGTTGGACTGCACCACCGGCAGCGACTGCACGCCGACCCAAGCGGGCGTGGGTTGCCCGATCAGCGCCTTCATCATCGCCAGCGCCTCGGCGACGCCCTGGTCATAGGGGCGCTGCGAGCCGGTTGCCTTGAGCGGTCCGCCCTTGGCGATCTCGATCGCCGACTGCAGACCGAGATCGACGGTGGTGATCGGAATGTCAATGCCTTGCGCGCGCATCGAGGACAGCGTGTCCAGCGCCGGCTGGTCCCATACCGCGAACAGCCCCTTCACATCGGGATTGCCGGTGAGGAAGTCGCCGGAGATCTGCGAGACCTTCGAGGGATCGGTGAAGTCGACCTGCTTCATGACGATGTCGGGACGGTTCTTTTTCATCCACTCACCGACGCCCTTGGTGCGCTCATTGGTGCTGAAATAGTCGACGCCGAAATTGACCAGGCCGATCGTGCCGCCCTTGGGCATGCAGGACGCCAGGATCTGCGCCGCGATCTGGCCGTTGCCCTGGCTGTCGGCCGAGATCATCGAGGCAAAATCCTTGGGAGATGAGAGGCCAACGGGGATGCTGTCCATGAACACCAGCTTGATGCCGGCCTCGCCCACCTTCTTGTAGGTCGGCGCCGTCGCGGTGAAATCGACGGGAATGGAGATGATGCCGTCCGGATGCTGCTGGATGGTGTTCTCGATATCGGCGATCTGCTTGTCGACCTGATACTCGGCCGACGCCACGCCGGTGACGGTGACGCCATATTTTGCCAGCGTTTCGCTGATGCCTTGCACCTGCAATTGCGACCAGTCGAGGTTCACCGTCTGCATGGAAATGCCGACCTTGAACTTGCCGGCCTTGACCTTGGCGGCCTCTTCGTCGGTCAATTTCAGCTCGTCGGGCGAGGCTGCCTTCTCGCCATGCGGGCCTTGGCCGACAATGCCCTTGGGACCGAGTGTCGCCATGTCGACGCCGGTAACGCAAGTGTCCGGCGTCTGCGCCACGCTCAGGGACGTCGACAGCGCGAAGGCGCTGGCGGCGAGGCTCAATGTGCAGAAAAGCGAGTGAACCGATTTCATGACTTCCTCCGTTGATTGTTGATATTTGTTTTGCCGTTTGGAGTCGGCGGCTTCTGCTGATTTCCGCGTGCGCCTTACCTCCTCGTGAACGCGACCGCGGCGACGATGATTGCTCCCTTGATGACAAGTTGCAGTGACGAGCTGACGCCGAGCAGCACCAGTCCGTTGTTGAGCGTGCCGATGATCAGGCTGCCGAGCAGCGTGCCGAGCACGAAGCCGCGGCCGCCGAACAGGCTGCAGCCGCCAAGGATGACCGAGGCGATGACGTCGAGCTCCATGCCTTGCACCACATCGGGCCGCGCCGCGTGCGAGCGCGCCGACAGGATGAGCGACGCCAGCCCGGCGAGCGTGCCGGTCAGCACGAAGGCGAGCGTCGTGACCTGCTTGATATGGACGCCGGAATAGAGCGCGGCCGTCGGGTTGCCGCCCGCCGCGTAAACCCGCCGCCCATAGACGCTGTAGTGCAGCAGCAAGATGCCGGCGATGGTGACGCCGAGCGTCCACAGGATCGGCGCCGGTATGCCGAGCACCGAGCCTTCGCCGAAGATCGCGAAATAATACTCGTTGGTGATGATGACCGGCTTGGTGTTGGTGACCATCAGCGCCAGGCCGCGCGCGCCGCTCAGCGTGCCCAGCGTCACCAGGAAGGACGGGATTTCCAGGCGCGTGGTCAAGACACCGTTGAGCAGCCCGATCAGCGCCCCGGTGCCCAGCCCCGCCACGGCGCCGACGACCCAGCTGTTGGCGACAAAGGCCATGGCCAGCGATGCGCTCATGCCCGAAAGTGCCAGCGTCGAGGCGACGGACAGGTCGATCTGCCTGGAGATGATGACGAATGTCATGCCCACCGCGATGATCGAGACCAGTGTCGTCTGGCGACCGATGTTGAGAAAATTGTCGATCGACAGGAACCAGGGCGACGCCAGGCTGAACACGATCAGCATGATGGCGAAGGCCACGTAGAGCATGTAGGGCCGGTCGCCCTGGAGCAGATGCTGCAAGGCCGAGCGACCACCTGGCTGGCTGGCTGCGGCTTTCGCTGGGCTTTGGATGTCGGTCATGCCGCGTGCTCTTCCGATGGCTGCGAAAGTTGAATGAGGTGATGAAGATCCTCGGCGCTGCCGAAGTCCGGCCGCGCGATCGTCCTGGTGATCCGGCCATCGACGACGATGGAGATGCGGTCGCAAAGCTGCAGCAGTTCGGAGAGGTCCGAAGACACCAGCAGCACGCCGCTGCCGGCCGCTGCCGCGGCGCGAATGACGCCGTAAATCTCCTCGCGCGCGCCGACATCGACCCCGACCGTCGGCTCGTCGAGCAGCAGCACGCGCGGCCGTGGTTCGTTCCATTTGCCGAACACCACTTTCTGCTGGTTGCCGCCCGACAGGTTCTTCACCATGGTCGACGCGCTCGGCGCCTTCACGGCCAGCCGGCGCATCGCCGCATTGGCATGTTCGCTCGCCGGCCGCCGCTGCAGCCAGCCAAGGCGCGAGAAATAAGGCAGGCGGGGCAAGGTCAGATTGCGCTCGATCGAATGTTCGAGGACCAGGCCCTGGACGTGCCGGTCCTCCGGCACAAGCGCGATGCCCAGCCCGATCGCCGCTGCCGGGTCTGTGCCCTTCAGCGAGACACCGTCCAGGCTGGCCTCGCCCGATTGAACGGATCGCAGGCCGAAGATGGTCTGCAGGATTTCGGTGCGTCCGCTGCCGATCAGCCCTGCAAGGCCATGGATTTCGCCGGCGCGCAATTCGAGACTGGCCCCGTCGAGCCGGTCATTGCTGACACCTTTCAATTCGAGCACGGGCTTTTCAGATGAACCGGCCGATGACGCCGTGTCTTGCCCAGGTGCATCGCCATCTGCTTTCAGCACAGCGTGATCCGGCCCGACGATCGCGCCGACCAATTGCCGCATATTGGTTTGCGCCGTGAAGAAGGTGCCGGCGTTCTGCCCGTCGCGGAAGACGGTCACCCGGTTGGAAATGCGGAACACTTCGTTGAGGCGATGCGTGACATAGATCACCCCGACGCCCCGCGCCGCGACCGCCCGGATCGCCTCGAACAGGATCTTCTCCTCATCATCGGTCAGCGCCGAGGTCGGCTCGTCCAAAATGAGCAGGCGGACATCGCCCATCAGCGCCTTGGCGATCTCGGTCATCTGGCGATAGGCGAAGGGCAGCGAGCCGACCATGGCACGGGCATCGAGCGGGATGTTCTGCGATTTGAGGAAAGCCTCGGCCTGCGCCACCAGCTGGCGTTTTTTCAGGAAGCCGAGCCGCGTCTTCGGCTCTCGCCCCAGAAGCAGATTGTCGGCGACCGACAGCGACTCGACCAGGCTCAGATCCTGATAGACGACGGCCACGCCGGCATCGCGCGACTGGGCCGGCGAAGAAAACGAGACAGGCTTGCCGTCGATTTCGATCGAGCCGCCATCATGCACATGCACGCCGCTCAGGATCTTGATCAGCGTCGACTTGCCGGCGCCGTTTTCACCGAGCAGTGCGTGCACTTCACCGGCGCGGATTTCGAGACTGACGCCGCGCAGCGCATTGACGCCGCCGAACCGCTTCCTGACGCCCTCGACGCGCAGCAAGGGCGTCCCGGAAAATGGCGCAATCGAACCCTGTTCGATCATGACGCCCGCACTTCCTCCCGTTGACGCGTCCCCTACCCTTGTCGAGCCCTTTTGGGACTTCTCTTACTTTTTTTGTGACTTTTCCATCAGACCAGTGAAATGTCAAACGGAGTCAGGCCTGCGGCAGGAATGAATCCGGCCCGACCTCGCCGTGCTCGGTAATGATGGCGTCGAAGCCGTCCATGGCTGAGAAGAAGGCGCGCTTGAGCTTGCCGATCTTGCTCGAGTCGATGACCAGGTAATTTTCGCGCGCCAGGCTCATCACCTTCTGCTTCACCACCGCCTCGTGGAAATGCTCGCAGGTGGCACCGCGCTTGGCATCGACGCCGGCGGCCGACAGGAAGGCCGCGTTGATGCCGACGCTGTTCAAAATGTCGAAATCATGCGTGCCCGAGAATGACGCCGACGCTGGATGATAGACGCCGCCCAGCATGATGATGGTGACATTGGGCCTGCGGCTCAGCCGCTCCGCGACATTCATGGCGTAACATATTGCCGTTATTTGATAATTTTCGGGAATGAGATCGATCAGATGGATCAGCGTCGTGCCGCAGTCGATGAAGATCGTCTCGTCGGGCCGTATCTTGCGCACCGCATGCGCGCAGGCTTCGCGCTTGGCCACCGCATGGCTGTCGGCCGCGGTCGCCAGTTCATAGGGGATATCGGCCTCGATCTCGGCCGCCGCCAATATGTGTCCGCCGAGATAGGCGATCTGCCCCTGGTTGGTGGCGATGTCGCGCCGCACCGTCATCTCGGAGACGCCAAGCAGCGCCGCCGCTTCGCTGAGATGGATGACCCGCCGCTGCGACAGCAGATCTATCAACCGTGCCGTCCTTTGCGCCTTGCGAGCTGTCATGCGTGGGCCTGTTGGTCACCTGAATGTGAGGATTTTAACAACCGCTCGCATTCATATGCAAGTGCGGCGCACGGGCTTGGCCTGCCATGGCTAACGGAGGCGCTTGTTTACGAGGTTTTTGCTTCGCTGAGACCGGTCTTGGAGACCGTCAGGCCTTGGCGGGGTTCCCCGCCCCGAACCGCAAGCCATCCATCAACAGCTTGACCAGCCGCCGCGAACGGTCACGCCACTCCGGCGTATCGGGCGCGGAATAGATGCCCGACAGGGCGTGCAGCACATCGGAGGCATCGACATCGCCGCGGATGGTGCCGTCGGCCACCGCCGCCTCGACCAGTTGCCGCAAGGCCTGCGAGACCCGCCCCGACGTGTCGGAAAACAGCGTCGAATTGGTGGTGAGCAGGATGCGCAGGCTGGTCGCCAGGCCGCGCTTGGTGGCGATGTAATCGACGAAGCGCCGCATCCACTCCTCCAGCGCGACATCGGACGGATGCCTTGCCGCAAGCTCGCCGGCGGCGGCGCACAGCGCCTCGACCTCGCGGCGGTAGACCACCTCGACCAGATGCTCGCGCGTCGGGAAATGCCGGTAGAGCGTGCCGATGCCGACGCCGGCACGGCGCGCGATCTCCTCCAGCGAGGCATCGATGCCGCGCTCGGCAAATACCGAAGCCGCCACCTCGACCAGCCGGTCGCGGTTGCGCTGGGCATCGGCGCGCAGCGGCTTGGTTTCCGCGGCGGTGTCTTCAGCGATGACGGCTTCGGCCAATTTTTTCTCCACGGACAAAATATCGGGACTTGAACCCAGCCGGGCCAGCCCCCACGTAACAAACGGAGGCACCTCCGCTTTAAGTGGAGTGCTTTCATCATATAGGCAGGGAACCCCGTATGTCACGCAATTCGAACCTGCAAGGTAAAGCCGTCTTTGCCCGCTGGAGATTGGCGAAGGCGGCCAGGCTGCCGATCTCCCCTCGCGGGCGGAGATTGGCTGTCACCAGCGCTTCCGCCAACACCTAGCCGTCCGCCCCCCTTGCCCTTGCCCGCCTCGACACCAATTCCTTCCCCTCAGCGTCAAGCAACTGGAGCCAGACGCCCATGACGAAAATCCCCGTCCATCTCGATATCAACGGCCAGCACCACGAGTTGCAGCTCGAACCGCGCGTCACGCTGCTCGATGCCTTGCGCGAGCGGCTCGGCCTGACCGGCACCAAGAAGGGCTGCGACCATGGCCAGTGCGGCGCCTGCACCATGCACATAGACGGCGAGCGCGTGCTGGCTTGCCTGACGCTGGCCGCGCAAGCCGAAGGCCGCGCCATCACCACCATTGAGGGGCTTGCACGGGAGGGCGAATTGCATCCCGTGCAGGCTGCCTTCCTCGAACAGGACGCCTTCCAGTGCGGCTATTGCACGCCGGGCCAGATCATGTCGGCGGTGGCCTGCATCCGCGAGGGCCATGCCGGCTCGGACGAAGAAATCCGCGAATACATGGCCGGCAATCTCTGCCGCTGCGGCGCCTATCCGCACATCGTCGCCGCCGTCCGCCAGGCAGCACAGGAGTTCGCATCATGAGGGATTTTTCCTACCTGCGCGCCAGTTCGGCTGACGCCGCCCGCCAGGCGGCTGCCCTGCCCGGCGCCATGCTGCTCGCCGGCGGCACCACGCTGATCGACCTCGCCAAATGCGGCGTCGCCGAGCCCGACATGCTGGTCGACATCACCCACCTCAAGGGGCTGGACCGGATCGACGTGAACGAACGCGGCGCCACCATCGGCGCGCTCGCCAAAATGGGCCATGTCGCCGACCACGCCGACGTCAAGAGCCGCTTCCCCGCCATCTCCGAAGCACTGTGGCAGGCGGCGTCGGCGCAGATCCGCAACATGGCGACCATCGGCGGCAATTTGATGCAGCGCACGCGCTGCCCCTATTTCCGCGACCCCTCCAACTTTTCCGCCTGCAACAAGCGTGATCCCGGCAGCGGCTGTTCGGCGATCGGCGGCGTCACCCGCGGACATGCCGTGCTCGGCACCAGCGAGGCCTGTATCGCCATGTATCCCGGCGACCTCGCCACCGCTTTGGTCGCCTTCGACGCAACAGTTCATCTCGGCGAGCGCAAGCTTCTGGTGGATGACTTCTTCCTGCTGCCCGGCGCCACGCCCGACAGGGAACATGCGATCGAGCCGGGCGAGATGATCACCGCCATCGAAATTCCCGGCTCCGCCGCCGCCCGGCGCTCGACCTATCTGAAGATCCGCGACCGGCAGTCCTATGAATTCGCCGCCGCAAGTGCGGCGGTCGGCATCGAATTCGAAGCCGATGGCCGCACTATCCGCGACCTGCGCGTCGCGCTCGGCGGCGTCGCGACCAAGCCGTGGCGTGTCCGTGCCGTGGAAGACGCCCTGAAGGGCAAGGTGCTGGAGCCGGAAACCGTCCGCGCCGCCAGCCTGCTCGCCGTCGAAGGCGCCGTCGACCAAGGCGCCAACCATTACAAGATCGAACTCGCGCCGCGCGTTGTCGCGCGCGCCATCCTCAAATTGGGAGAGACGGCATGACCGTTCACAACATCAGAGTTGGTGAATCGAGACGGGGCGACGCCTCCGACGGCGCACTGGCGGAAGCCGTCGGCGGCCGGCTGTCGCGCGTCGACGGCCCGGCCAAGATCACCGGTGCCGCCAAATACGCCGTCGAGCAGCAGCTCGAGCACCTCGCCTATGCCGTGCTGGTCGAAAGCACGATTGCCTCGGGCAAGGTGCGCACGATCGACACGGCAACCGCTGAAGCCTCGCCCGGTGTACTGCAGGTGCTGACGCCGGACTCCATCATCAGCCTGAGGACCGCATCCGACTGGTTCGGCACGCCGCCGCCGGACAAGCCCTATTGCCCGCTGGCGCGCGACATTACCTTCTCCGGCCAGCATATCGCGGCAGTTGTCGCCGAAACCTTCGAACAGGCGGTCGCCGCGGCAGCCCTGGTCAAGGTCAGCTATGACGAGACGCCTTCCATCGTCGATCTCAGCGACGGCAAGGCCGGCGACGGCATACCGATCGACGCCATGACCAAGGAATGGGGCGATGCGCCCGCAGCCTTCGCCGCCGCGCCGGTGCGCATCTGCGCCGCCTACAACACGCCGCGCGAATACCAGGCGCCGATGGAGCCGCATGGCCTGATCGCGCGCTGGGAGGGCGATCATCTGACCGTCTGGGAGCCGAGCCAGTGGTTGGACGGCATGGCCCGCACCTACGCCGAATGGTTCGAAGTGCCGTTCGAGAATGTGCGGCTGGTCTCGCCCTATATTGGCGGTGGCTTCGGCTCCAAGGCGCTGGCGCTGAGCCATGGCGCGGTGGCGGCAAGTGCCGCCAAAATGCTGGGACGGCCGGTGAAGCTGGTGATGACGCGGCTGCAGACCTTTACCGGCTATGGCGGCCGCGCCGCGACGCGCCAGACGGTGACGATCGGCGCCAACCACGACGGCATGATCCAGTCGATCGTGCATCGCGGCGTCAACGAAACCTCCATCGACGGCATGTGGGTCGAGCCGCTGGGCTCGGTCACCTCGATCATGTACGCGACGCCGAATTTCTCCTCGAAGCAGAATGTCGTGCGGGTCAATTCCGTGGTGCCGGGCGCCATGCGGGCGCCGGGCGAAAATCCGTCGGCCTTCGGCATCGAAAGCGCCATCGACGAGCTCGCCTATGAGGTCGGCATCGACCCACTGGAGATTCGGCTCAGAAACTATGCCGAGCAGGATCCGCACGCCAGAAAAGCCTGGTCGACCAGGCAGTTGCGAGAGGCTTTTGCCGCGGGCGCCGAGCGCTTCGGCTGGTCCAGGCGCTCGTCGAAACCGCGCTCGATGCGCGACGGCAACCAGCTGATCGGCTGGGGCGTCGCCGCCGGCACCTATCCGGTGCGGCGCGCCTACGGCGAGGCTCTCGTGCGCATCCTGGCCGACGGCTCGGTCGAGGTCGAAAGCTCCTCGATCGACATGGGCCAGGGCACCTACACCATCCTGGCGCAGACCGCCGCCGAGACGGTCGGCGTGCCGGCCGACGATGTTGTGGTGAAGCTCGGCGACTCCCGCTTTGCCCGCGCCGGCGTCAGCGGCGGCTCGCGGCTGGCTGGCGTGATGACGGGGGCGGTCCACAAGGCCGCGACCTCGGCGCTCGATCAACTGGTGGGCCTGGCGATCAGCGATCCGCGCTCGCCCTTCCACGCGCTGCAGGCCAACACTCTGGTCGTCGCCAATGGCCGCATCGGCTCGCCGCGCGGCGACGGCCCCGATGTCTCGATCGCCGAACTGCTCAAGAGCGTCGGCCGCGACCGCATCGAGGCGACCGGCGACACCATGCCGGCCAACTCGACGGCGGAAGACCGCTACAAGAACTACACCACCATCGCCATGGCGCTGCCGCACACCGAGGGCGATTATTCGCGCTACTCCTGGTGCGCGCATTTCATCGAGGTGCGCGTCGACGAGGATTTCGGCACGGTGCGCGTGTCGCGCGTGGTGTCCGCGCTGGATTCCGGCCGGCTCTACAACCCCAAGCTCGCCGAAAGCCAATGGAAGGGCGGCATCATCATGGGCATCGGCCAGGCGCTGCTGGAAGAAGGCATCATGGATCGTCGCCATGGCCGCATCGTCAACAACAACCTCGCCGACTACCTGGTGCCGACCAATGCCGACATCCCGGATATCGAGGTGATCTCGGTCGGCATACCCGACCCGCACTCCTCGGCGCTCGGCGGCAAGGGCGTCGGAGAACTTGGCATCGTCGGTGTCGCGCCCGCGATCGCCAATGCAGTGTTCCACGCGACGGGAAAGAGGGTGCGGGATTTGCCGATCACGCTGGAGAAGCTGATCTGAGGGTGGAGCGCGTAATCTCCCTTTGCGCTGGAGATTACGCGCCCGTCCGCTTTCGCCCCTACCACTCCAACCCGAACGCCAGCTTGCCGAAATGCAGGCCGCCGGCAGCCATGTGGGCGTAGGCTTCGGCCGCGTCACCAGGTGAAAACACCTTGTCGACGACCGGCTTGATCCCGGCGGCGCCGATGGCGCGGGCGGCGTCGCGAAGGTCGGACACCGACCCGGTGTTGTTGCCGATCACTTTCAAGGCCTTGATGATGACCGGCAGCAGGTTGATCGTGGCCTCGGCGCCGGTGACGAAACCGATGGTGAACAGCGTGCCGCCGGGCGCCGTGGCGTTGATGGCGCGGGCGAAGGTGGCGGTGCCGCCGGTCTCGACGACGAGGTCGGCGCCAAGGCCGCCGGTCAGTTCCAGCACCTTGCCGTCCCAGTCCGGCGTCGCACGGTAGTTGATGAGGTGATCGGCGCCCAGCGCCTTCGCCCGCTCCAGCTTCTCGTCCGACGACGAGGTGATGATGACGGTGGCGCCGGCCGCCTTGGCAAGCTGCAGGGTGAAGATCGAGACGCCGCCGGTGCCGAGCAGCACGACGACCGAACCCGGCCCGACATTGGCGGTGCGCAGCGCGTTCCATGCCGTGGTGCCGGCGATCGGCAACGTCGACGCCGCCTCGAAGGAGAGATGCGCCGGGACCGGCACAAGCGAATTGGCCGGCAGCGCGACATATTCGGCCAGCGACCCCGGCAACGAGATGCCGCGCATCTGCGTCATTTCGTAGGGCCGCGGCCTTCCGCCGATCCAGCGCGGCTTGGCATGGGCGACGACGCGATCGCCCGTGCTGAAACTCGTAACGCCCTCGCCCAGCGCCACGATCTCGCCGGCGCCGTCGGCGACCGGGATGAGCGGAAAGCTCGGTCCGGGATAATTGCCGCTCGCCACCGCGACATCGACGAAATTGAGGCTTGCCGCACGCTGGCGGATCAGCACCTCGCCGCGCTGCGGTTCGGGGGTGGCGACGGTGGCGGCGCGGAAGGCGTCGAGCCGGGGTTGGCTCAGTTCGATGGCTTTCATGGTTTTCACTCCGGTGGGACGATTGACGGTTGAGTGAACCTATCTGCTGCGCTATTCCTATATAATCGTTTCATTTTGCATTTGAGTAATGCGGAAAATGCAGCAATCTCACGAACCGGCGGCCCTTGCCGAAATGGCGGCCTTCGCTGCCATCGCCGAGGCGCGCTCCTTCACCAGGGCAGCAGTGCGTGTCGGGCGCGACGCGACCATCCTGTCGCGGCGCCTGCAATCGCTGGAGGAGCGGCTGGGGGTCAGGCTGCTCTCCCGCACGACACGCAGCGTGTCGCTGACCGAAGCCGGTGCCGAATTCCTGGTACGCGTGCGCGCCATCCTCGCCTCCGTCGACGAGGCAGAGGCCGCCGCGTCGGCCCATGCCGACGGCAGCCCGCGCGGCCTGCTCAGGCTGGCGCTGCCCGGCACGTTCGGGCGCATGTGGATCGGACCGCTGCTGCCGCAATTCCTTGCCGAATATCCCGATATCCGCATCGAGGCCGAATTCTCCAACCGCTTCGCCGATCTGGTCGCCGAGAATTTTGACGTCGCCGTGCGGCTCGGCGCGCTGGAGGATTCGCGCCTGGTGGCGCGCAAGGTGGCGACGCGGCGCCGGCTGCTTTGCGCCGCCCCCGCCTATCTCGCCCGAAGAGGCAGGCCGCGGACGCCGCAGGCGCTGCTCGAGCATTCCTGCCTGGGCTTCAGCGGCTTCCAGACCTTTCCGGCCTGGGAGATGACCGACCGCGAGGGCCGGCGCGCACGCGTCGAGGTTTCCGGACCGTTGGTCAGCGACGATGCCGAGGTGCTGGTGGAGGCCGCCGTGCAGGGCCTCGGCCTGATGATGAGCACCGACTGGCTGATCGGCCGCGAGCTCGGCGACGGACGCCTTGTACCTGTCCTGGAGGAGTGGACGCTGGCCGACGAAGGCGCGGTCTATGTCGTCGTGCCCTCAGCCAAGGGACAGGCCGCCAAGACCCGCGCCTTCGCCGACTGGATCAGCAAGCGCTTCGCGCCGGTGCCGCCCTGGCGGCAATGAAGTGCCGTCATCCGGTTTATCTCCCCGCCTATCCTGGAAAATCCCAGTTCGACCGGTTCAGGACATCGCTGGGTGGAAGAATCTCTTCGGGCTTGAGTTCTCGGCGCTGAACCTCATCGGCGACAAATTCCTCACGTGGCCCCCACGCTCCACCACTGCCGATTTTTAGCGGGATTTTGTCCTGCGTCAGACATTGCGAAAGGTTTATGTCAAACGTACCCGGAGCCATGTCGAACCAGTCGCACGCCTCGCCGAGAACACTGTCCATGCGGCCCATGCTCTCCGGGATGACATTGCGGCCGAGGTGAATAGCCGGCGAATCTGCCAACTGACATTTCTCGCATATGGAGAGACGCTCAAACGCACCGCCCTTGGCGGCCCCGAAGGATAGTGCCTGCCCCGTTTGGTCGTTGCGGATATTTAGGGTTCGCCGTCCATCGGGATACGATGTTTCATCGTAGGTCCATGGATCGTGCCGCCGCAATGCCCTGACCGCACCTTGCCATTGCATGTGCATGGCAAAATCCGGTGGGCGCTTGACAGCGGTTGCAGCTTGGGGTGGCGGATGGTCGAAGTGCAGCCATTGGGCAACCTCCAGCAAATTGGCAGGCAGCTCGACCTTCTCGGCGGACACGGGGCGCCGATCAAGTCTGACAATCGCCGTCGATTGAAACAGCGAGCCGTTCACAAACACCCTCGTGGCGATCTCGATACCATCAGCCGTCAGGCAACTCAGCCATTGCAGTTTAGGAACCTGCTTGTCTGGATCGCGCCGCACGACGTCCCGCACGTCGCATCGCTCGCCGGCATGCGTCTCGGTCTGGCCGGTTTCCGTTACTGCGCGAATTCGTTCGTAGGACGTCGACGTCCGACGGTTTACCGAAACAGAGGAATAGTTTGAATCCCTAAGGAACGAGACCGTTATTTGCTTTGCCGGATTTCCGTAGATGACAGTTCCGAGTTCGTCCACACGGACCCAGCCGTCATGATGTGTGACGATCCTCGTATGGGATCCGGCCGAATTTCCCGATGGTTGCACCGTCATCGTCGCGACATAGTCGGGGACATTGGCCGAGGGCGCATAGGGTATGTCGCCTGCCCACGCCGGAGAACCTGCCAGAACGAGGCCCGCCATGATCGGTAGTCTCATCATGGCTTCTCCCCCGCGTGCCACGCAGCTGCCAGCCGTACGATTCCCGGCAAGAGCGGCGATTTTGCGACGACTGTGCGACCGGGCTCCAACCGCAGCGTCAAGTTCTGACGACAACAGGGCGCCGGCTCGCGCCAAAATTGACGTCGCCGGGCGGTCCTAGCGTCCACCTTTATTCCGGCGACGGCACCGGCGGCTTCGAGGTCAGCGCCGTCCCGGCGGCAGCGACAATGACGGCGGCGATGCCGGCCAGTTGCGGCGGGGTCAGGCTTTCGTGCAGGAACAGGAAGCCGGCCAGCGCGCCGAGTCCCGGCTCCAGGCACGTCAGCGTGCCGTAGATGCGGGCCGGCATGCGGGTCAGCGCCACCATCTCCAGGAAGAATGGCAGCGCGCTGGAAAACAGGCCGACGAGCAGCGCGCTGACCAGGATTGACGGCGCCAGCAGCCCCATTCCCGCCTGCGCCACGCCGAAGGGCAGCACCAGCACGGCGGCGATCGCCATCCCATAGGCGGTGGTGCGGGTGCCAAGCTCCGCACCCGCTTTCTGCGCCAGCACGATATAGAGCGCCCAGAAGCCGCCGGCCGCCAGCGCCAGCATCACCCCGGTCGGATCGAGCGGCTGCAAGGAGTGGATGAAGGGCGACAACAGGATGATGCCGGCCAGGGCAAGCGCGATCCAGGCGAAGTCGCTGGCGCGCCGCGAGGTCAGCGTCGCCACCAGCAGCGGCCCGGAAAATTCCAGCGCCACGGCGACGCCGAGCGGGATCCTGGCAAGGGCTGCATAGAACAGCAGGTTGAGCGCGCAGAGCGTCACGCCATAGGCGACCAGCCACGGCAAGGTGGCGCGCGTCGGCCGCATCTGCCAGGGCCGCAGCACCGCGATCAGCATCAGCGCGCCGATGACCAGCCGCAGCGTCGTCGTGCCTTGCGCGCCGATCTGCGGGAACAGGGTTTTGGCGAAGGTGGCGCCGATCTGGATCGACACCATGGCCCCCATCAGCGCCGCGACAGGCAAGGGCGCCGCTTCGCGACTGGCAACCGGCATCGATGTCACTTTGGTTTTGTCCTTCCCTGCCGCGATATGCAGACGCGGCAGCACGGGATAGGCCGAACCGGCTTGCCTGTCGTGAGGCAGCGCTGACAGCTCGATAGGGTCAAGACAGGATGTCGAGGCGCGCTGGCGCCCTCGCCGATTCAGCCACTGAACGACACGCCCCGGCGGCGCATGCCCGCCTGCACGCCGCGCACGATCATCCGGGACAGCATTTCCATGTCCCAGGGCATGCCCGGGCGCCAGACATCCAGCAGCAGGGCGATGCGCGCTTCATCGGCGTTGTTGATCACCTCGTGCGGATAGGTGTCGTCCCACAGCATGCCTTCGCCGTCGGTGATCCGTTTTTCCTGATGGTCGATCATCATGATGGTTGCCGGGCGGCCATCGGCCTGGCGCGGCATGACCAGGCCTAGGTGAAACCGCATGATGCCGCGGAACGGCCCGCGATGGCTGGGTATGTGCTTGCGCGGCGCCAGGAACGAGATAGCCGCCGATTTGACTTCCGGGCATTCGGCAAGCAAGCGGCTGAGAACCGGCATCCGCGCCAGATTCTCCGGCACCCCCATGTCATAGGCCTTGAGCACGAACATGCGCCAGTCGAGACCGTCATTGGCCGAGATATCGGCCTGCTCCGGCATGATGTCGTGGAAGCGCGGGATCTTGCCCACACGCACGCCAAGCGCTTCATCACGGATGTCGCGCCAGGCGCCGGTGAACTTCGCCGCGTTGGGAAATTCGCTGGCGGTATCGAGGATCGCCGGCGCGTCTATGCGCCTTTCATAGACACGCCGGATAACATCGGATGCAAGATCGTAGGTGCGCGACATCGCATGGCCTCCGTCGCATCATAAACGGACGGCCCCCGATTTTGGTTACACATTTTGTTCACGACGCCGTGCGCCGTATCAAAAACATATATCGCAAGTTGGAGGTCAACTCGCGGCGCTGTGAGGCGCTGGCGAGCCATGGTTTTGCCGTATGAAAGGCCTTTCCAGCAACCTGCAGCTTGGCCGGATGCCTGCTTTTGAGGGAAGCAAGCCGCGTGGTAAGCCAACGAAAGAAGGCTACTATGCTGCATCGCAAAAAGCTAACGATTCCAGTTCATTCGCCGGATGATTCCGAATGAACCAAAATAGGTAAAATGTAGATTCTTAAATCTCGAGGTTTTTTTAACGAAAATTCCGATGCTTCCTATCTGCTCGAGCAGAAATGTTTCTGATCAACTAGGGCGAGCAAGCCAATACAACTCCAACCAAAAAGTTGAAAAGCTATGGGGAATTTCCAGAATCCGAAAAAATTGCGGATTTTTGCCAATTTTTGGCCTTGCTCACATAAGTATTTCAGGTCGCTAAATTTTTTGTGTTGCGCTGCACAATGCGGTGACCGAACCATCCGCTGGGGGACTCGTTTTGCGACTGGACATACGCCGTGAAGGATTCCGCCGGGTTGACCGACTTGAGCCGTCCGTCCGTCGATTGCGAGATCGACCCAGGCAGGCTCGCACAGCGCGGGTTTGATGGCGCCCCGGCGAATTTCGCGTGCATTGGTCTGCCGCTCGAAACGGCACTCTGCCAGCCTCATCGCGGACATCGGGCCCCCCGCTGATGGCAAACGCCCGCGACATCCAGCTGGACGCGCTCAGGGCCATCGCCGTGACGATGGTGATGTATTCCCATTTCTACGCGGCGGGAGGATCTTCGTTCTGGGGCCATATCGGCGTGCGGCTTTTCTTCGTTCTGAGCGGCTTCCTGATCACCCGCCTGCTCCTGGAAGCGCGTTCGGCCGCCGCGTTTGAAGCCGGCCCCGCGCTGCGGTCCTTCTACATCAGGCGGGCGCTGCGGATATTCCCTCCCTATTTTGCCGTGCTGGGTTTCGTCTGGCTGTTCGATCTGGAGCAGTCCAGGGGATCGCTGGTCTGGCATGCGCTTTACCTGTCGAATTTGTGGTATGCGCTGCGCAATGACTGGAACCCCTGGGTTCTCTGCCATTTCTGGAGCCTGAGCATCGAGGAGCAGTTCTATATTGCCTGGCCGCTTGTGGTCCTGCTGGCCCCATACCGGCGCTTCGAACAGATCTGCATCGGCGTCATCGCGCTATCCTTGGCCTATCGCTTCTACTGGCCGGTCACCGCCACTCCGGCGCTGGCGCGCGACCTGCTGCCGCCGGCATCCATGGACGCGCTGGCGTCGGGCGCGCTGCTTGCCTGCTGGCGGTCGAGGGGCGCCGGCTTGCCGCAATGGATGCGGCTGGGCTGGCCTGCCTTCGCGGCCGCGTTCCTGATGATCGAGTGGTTTGTCCCGGCACCTCCCGATCCAACGCTGGAGTGGGCCCGCTGGCTGCTGCTGCAAGTCCTGCCCCTGGTGCCGCTGATGGCCATCGTCGCCGCCTGTTCGCGCAGCCTTGGCGGCATCCCCGGCAGGTTTGCGGAGCTGCCGCCGCTGCTCGCCCTCGGCCGTATCAGCTACGGCGTCTATCTCTATCATCCGATATTGCTGTCGCTCGCCGTCAAGTCGCAGCCCTGGATTCCACTTAATGTCTCGGAGCAAGGGTCAGGACGGTTCCTGGTTGCAAGCATTGCCACGATTGTCGTGGCCGCGATTTCCTGGCTGGTTTTCGAAAGGCCGCTCAACAGCCTCAAGCCCCACTTCCCCTATGTCCGGCGAGCCCAGGCAGGCCGTGCCGGCTGGTTTGCGAGGCCGGTGGAGGCCTATCCCGGCGGATCGCCCGACGGCCGCGCGCCATCTCTCGACCTCCCGCGGACGGATGCAAGACCATGACCGCCGCGCCGCTCGTTTCCGTCCTGCTGCCGGTCTACAATGCCGGCCCCTACCTTGCCGCAGCACTTGGAAGCATCCTGCGGCAAGACTACCGCCGCCTGGAGGTCGTCGCGATCGACGACGGCTCGAGCGACAATTCGCTCGAGATCCTCGAGCGATACCGGCAGGCCGACAGCCGCGTCTCGATCATCTCGCGCGAAAACCGCGGCCTCGTCGCGACGCTCAACGAAGGGCTGGCGGTCGCCAGCGGCGAGCTGGTCGCGCGGATGGACGCCGACGACGTCGCCTATCCCTGGCGCCTGGCGCGCCAGGTGGCGCTTTTCGAGCAGCGGCCCGAGCTCGGCTTCTGCGGCGCCGGCGTCGACATGCTGATCCGCGGCCGCATCGCCAGGGGCAAGCCCGATCCGGTGTTCCGGTTCGGCCGCATGCCCATATTGGCGATGTTCTTCACCATCTTCATGCACCCGACGGTCGTCTACAACAGGAAGGTCATCGAAGACGCCGCTCTCCACTACGACCCGACCTACAGGCACGCCGAGGATTTCGATCTCTTCAGGCGGCTGGCCGCTCGCTACCCGGCGGCCATGATGCCCGAGAACCTGCTCGTCTACCGCGTCCATCAGGCAAGCGTGACCAGCCGGCACAGCAAGGAGATGCGCAGGACGCATTTGCGCATCGTGGCCGAGAACCTCGAGCGTGAGGGCCTCGCGGAAGCCACGTGGGACCTGCGCGACATCGGCGAAGCGGTCAGCTTCGACACGGTCACCCGCGCGGCCGACTTCATAGTCGCGCTGGAGCAGCAGATCCGCTCCCTGCCGGCCGAGACGCGGCCGAGCTTCGAGGCCGGCGCGCTCAACCTGTTCTATTTCCTCTACCAGCTCGTGACCGACGAAAGGCAGCCGCCCCTGACGCATGAATTGCTGACGCGGACCGCGAAGTGGAACGCCATCCGGCGGCGCGAGAAATATGCGCTGCGGCCGGGCGCCTTGGCACCCTGGCTGAGCCTCGCCTCGCTGTCGGCCGGCAAGCAAGCGGACGCCGTGGAATATTTCTTCAAATCCGCGCCCGCCGCGGCGGTTCTGGCATCTCATCAGGTGGGCTAGAGGAATGACGATCAAAGCCCACCAGCCTCTGCGGCGCGAGCGATCGACGGCGCTTGGCGGCGCCCCGGCCGGACCGCGCCCGGACCGATCGGCGCCGGAAGTCAGCTTCATCATCTGTACGCGCAACCGCGTCGCGGTGCTCGAGGCTTGCATCAAGTCGGTGCAGGCCGCGTGCCGTGCGCATGCCGGCTTCGCGGCCGAGCTCGTGGTCGTCGACAATGGCTCGAGCGACCGCACGGCGGAACGGCTGGCCAGCATCGCCGCCAAGTCGGACATTCCATTCACGCCCGTTAACGAGCCACGCCCCGGGCTGGCGGCGGCCCGTAACGCCGGGTTGAGGCGCGCCAGGGGGCGCGTGCTGGTCTTCGTCGATGATGATTGCGCCGTGCATTGCGACTATCTGCGCGATCTGGAGCGACATTATTCTTCCGGGGAACAGGGGCTCATCCGGGGAGGCCGTGTCGAGCTTGGCGATCCCAGGGACCTGCCTTTCACGATCAAGCGATCGCGGGTGCGCGAGCGGCTGACGCCCGATATTCATCCCGGCGGCTTCGTGTTGGGCTGCAACATGACCATGCACCGCGACGTCGCGGCCCGCATCGGCGATTTCGACGAGCGCTTCGGCGCGGGCGGGCCGTTGCGGTCGGCGGAGGATACCGACTACCTCGTGCGGGCGGTGCTGCTCGGCATCCCGGTCGAGTATGTGCCCGACATGACGATATTCCACCACCATGGCCGGCGCGATCGCAAAGCCATCGAAAAGCTCCACCGCGACTACAGCCTGGGCAATGGCGGGCTCTGCCTGAAACATGCCCGCCATGCGCCCTGGCTGCTTCGCCATTTCTACTGGGCCGTGAGAGGCGCCCTGCGGGAATTGGCGGGCGGGCCTGCCTTCGATCGCGAACTCGATCTGTCGCATTGGCCGATCGTCGGCATGAATGTGCTCGGCGCGGCCAGATACGCACTGCTGGCGAGACGACCGCAGGCCGAGCCGGTGCGGCAGGACCAACAAGCCAATGCCGAGGCCTGATGCCATTGCTCCCGCCTAGCCTGCCGATGCTGTTCCGCGCCTTCGGGACGCGGCAACTGCGCCTGGTTCCGGCCGTGGTCGTCCTCGGCCTGGTCGGCGCTGCCCTCGAAGGGTTCGGCATCGGCCTGATCATCCCCCTGCTGGGCATCATCATGGGACATGGCGATGCGACGGGAATGGCGGGCTTCTCCGCTGTTCTCCAGCAAGTCGGATCGGGCTTCAGCGATCGCGACCGGCTCGTCGTCATTTCGGCCGCCATCCTCGGCTCGATCGTCCTGAAGAACATCTTCGGCTTCGCCAACACGCTGCTGACGACCTTCATCTCCGGCAAGGCCAGCCATTCGATCCGCAGCGCACTGTCGGAGCAGCTGCTGCGGGTCGGCTATCCCTTCTTCCTGCGGCAGAGCCCCGGACGGCTGCTCAACATCATCTCGAACGAATCCTGGCGGGCATCGGACGCCATCCAGATCATGCTGTCGTCGGTCGTCAGCGCATCGGCCGCCATCATCCTGCTGGCCTTCCTGCTGCTCTTGTCCTGGCGCATGACGCTGCTGGTCACGCTCGGCCTGGCGCTCGTCCAGATCGCGCACGCCATCCTCTCGGCCAATCTGAAGGAGCCCAGCCGCAGCGTCGCTTCGCGCAACAGCCACCTCGCCTCGCAGATGCTGCATCTGGTGCATGCCGGTCGGCTGATCCGCATCTTCGGCCAGGAGGGCCGGGAGAAGGCGATCTTCGACACCGCGTCCGATGCGGTTCGCCGCGCCTCCTTCGTCCTGCAGGTCCGCCAGGGCGCATTGCCGCCGCTGACGGAGGTTCTCCACGCCATGCTGTTCCTGGCGGTGGTGATCGGCGCCTGGCTGGCGCAGGTGAGTTTCCCGCTGATCATCGCCTTCGTCATCCTGCTCTACAGGCTGCAGCCGCATATGCGGGCCCTGCAGGGATCGTGGAGCCAGCTGCAGGGCCTGAGCGGATCGCTGGAAGAGGTGACATGGATGCTGGATCCCACGGGCAAGCCCAAGCCGCCGCAAGGCGATGGGCCGTTCCACGGTTTGCGCAGGGGCATCAAGTTCGATGACGTGACGTTCACCTATTCCGGCACGGACCAGCGTGAAGTGGTGCTGCATGCCGCGACGTTCGAAATCAACAGCGGCCGCTCGACGGCGCTGATCGGCCGCTCCGGCGCCGGCAAGACGACGATCGTCAATCTTCTGTGCCGCTTCGTGGAACCGGACACGGGCAGGATCCTCGTCGATGGATCGCCACTGGACCGCATCGACGCCAACCAGTGGCGGCGCCACATCGCGCTGGCCAGCCAGGAGCTGGAGCTGGTCGACGGCACCATTTTCGAGAACATAAGCTACGGGCAGGACGCGGCGACACTCGCAGACGCCGAGCGCGCCGCGAGGCTGGCCGAGGCGCATGAGTTCATCGAACGGCTGCCTCAGGGCTACGAGACGCTCGTCGGCTACAGGGGCGTCAATCTGTCGGCGGGACAGAGGCAGCGGATCGCACTGGCCAGGGCGCTGGTGCGCGACCCCGATCTGCTCATCCTCGACGAAGCCACCAATGCGGTCGACGGACTGTCGGAAGCGGCCATCGTCGAGACGCTGAAGTCGAGAGCGGGACGGCGCACGACCATCGTCATCAGCCACCATTACAGCACCATCTCGTTCTGCGACGACGTGGTGATCCTGAGCGGCGGCCGGGTGAAGAAGCAGGCCCCCTTCGGCGCCCTGGCATCACTCTCGATGGACGAGCTCTACCAGCATGAACCGCAGGACTGACAAGGGCCGGGACCGCGATTCCTGGTGCGCCGCTCGGCCATCCGAATCAAGGGCCCATGACGTGCCGCTGGCACCCTGCGCGATCGCACCAATGCCATGCGGTGCCCGGACTCGCTACCGTTCCTTCGCGGCGGACCTGTCGATCCGCCCGGGCCGGTGCCCATCGCTTACTCTCCAGATGCGGCGCCGGCCTCCCCTCGCTCTGGTCATCCGCTGCCTCGCGCAGACGGCGGCGTGAGGGTGCGGGGCTGCGCTGGCCTCGCAGAATCTGGGTTCCTCGCCCCCACGAATGTGGGGGAGAGGTGGCTCGGGCGAAGCCCGAGACGGAGCGGGGGAATGGCTCGGCCTCAATGAATTCAGGGGGCACCGGCGAGCGCCGCGCTGCCCCCTCTCCGACCGCTTCGCGGCCACCTTGCCGGGGCGAGCCACGGGTCTCGCCCGTCCTTCGGACCCCCCGCTTTGCGGGGGCGAGGAAATGGCGTCGGCGCTATCCCGCGATCGCCATCGGCACGGCGCTCTTGTTGGGGATCTGGATGTCGATCTCCAGCGTCGACATGGTCTCGCCGCGGTCCATCGAGACCTGCAGGTAGTCCTGGTCGATCTGCACGTGCTTGGCGATCACCGCCATGATCTCCTCGCGCAGGATGGAGACCAGGTCGGGTTGGCTGCGGTTGCGGCGCTCATAGGCGAGCAGCACTTGCAGCCGCTCGCGCGCCACCGGCGCGCTGGAGCGCCGCTTGAAAAGGTCGAACACGTTCATCATGCCGCCCTCCTTCCCAACAGACGGTCGAGGAAACCTTTGCGCTCGAAGGGGACGACGACCGGCAGATCCTCGCCTTCCAGCCGCCTTGCGGCGTCGATATAGGCCTTGGCCGCGGTGTTGAGCGGCTCCGACAGCGTCACCGGCGCACCGAGGTTGGAGGCGCGCAGCACGTCCTGGCTCTCCGGGATGATGCCGAGCAGCGGCACCGACAGGATTTCCAGCACATCGTCGATGCTGAGCATTTCACCCCGTGCGGCCCGCCCCGCGTCATAGCGGGTGACCAGCACGTGCTTGGCGATCTGCTCGCCCTGTTCGGCGCGCATGGTGCGGGCGTCGAGCAGGCCGATGATACGGTCGGAATCGCGCACCGACGACACTTCCGGATTGGTGACGATGACCGCCTCGTCGGCAAAGCGCATGGCGAGCTGCGCGCCGCGCTCGATGCCGGCCGGGCTGTCGCAGAAGACATAGTCGAACACCGAGCGCAGCTTGTCGATAACCTCGCCGACGCCCTCTTCCGTCAGCGCGTCCTTGTCGCGCGTCTGCGAAGCCGGCAGCAGGAACAGCGTGTCGACCCGCTTGTCGCGGATCAGCGCCTGCGACAGCTTGGCCGTGCCCTGGATGACGTTGACGAGGTCGAACACCACGCGGCGTTCGGCGCCCATGATCAGGTCGAGATTGCGCAGGCCGACGTCGAAATCGACGAGCGCCACCTTCTTGCCGGTCTTGGCCACGGCGGCACCGAGCGCCGCCGTCGAGGTGGTCTTGCCGACGCCCCCCTTGCCCGATGTGACCACCACTACCTTGCCCATGAAAAAAGCCTCCGTTGTTGTTCGTTTTATCCCAGCCGCCCTGACGACCGTTCTCAGCTCAGTGTCTCGACGCGCAGACCGTCGCCGTCGAGGAAGGCCTGCACCGGCTTGCCGCGCGACACCCCTTCCATCTCCTCGGCGGTGATGTACCAGCCGTCGACCGACAGAAGCTCGGCCTCGTTGCGGCGGCAGAAGATGCGCGCGGCGGTGTTGCCCAACGCGCCCGCCGAAGCGCGCCCGCGCAGCGTGCCGTAGACATGGATCGAGCCGGCGGCGACGATCTCCGAACCGGACGCGACCGAGCCCAGCACGATGACATCGCCATGCGCATGCATGATCGCCTGGCCAGAACGGATCGGCGTCTTGATCATCAGCGTGCCCGAATCGTAATGCGAAACCTGCGGCACGCTTTCCTCAGTCTTGCTTGCGCCAGCCTTTCCCTTGGCAACGCCGCCAGCATCGACGCCGTGGTCCGGCGCCCTGCCCTCGGCGGCCTTGCCTTCCTTGCCGGAAGCCTCTTGCCCGCCCTTGCGGCCAGGCAGCAGCCCCTCCGTCGTCGCCTCCTTGGCGCCGACCAGCAGAGGCGGCAGGTCGGGCCCGAGCGCGGCCCCTTCCAATTCGATGGCATAGATGCGGATGCCGCGCGTCCCCAGCTCCGCCACAAGTGCCGCGATCTCGCTCGGCGCGGGCTTCAAACTGTTCAGATCGAGCAGCACCGGCCGCCCGGCAAAATAGCCCGGCGAGTTGCCGATCCAGTGATCCAGCCCCTGCAGCCACTCCACCATGGGCGCTTCCGGGGTCAATGTGAAAGCGACGAAAGAACGGGCACGAAAGCGAATGGATTTGGCCTCGAGGGGAGCGGCAAAGGTCACGGCTGGCGAATCCTTACTGAGAGGTAAACGCTAGCGAGGGAATGGTTAACGAATGGTTAACGAGGGGGTGCGACTTGGCAGTCTTCGAGAAATTGGAAGGTCGGGCTAAACGCCAGTTGCGGCCGCTACCCCCAACACCCTGAATGTCTTGATAGGGGCCGGAAGCGGCTGGCGACTTGTGGCTGCCGAGAAGTGACAGCGGACGTTAGACCCGCAGAGCCTGCCCGGAAACGCATCGCATATCGCAGTTTTCATCACCGGGCAAAACAGCACTCGCAGGCCGCGTTGGAGCGCAGGCTCCGGTCCAGCTTCCATCGCAGAAGCAACCCCGGACTTGTGCTACTCGCCAAGAACCATGTGCAAGAGTTGGACCGTGCTCCGCGCGTTGGTTTTCTTGAGAAGGTTGGCTCTATGGAACTCGACCGTTCGTGGGGCAATTTTCAAGGTGCGAGCAATCTCCTTGCTCGAATAGCCCCTGACGATTTGGGCGAGCACGATACGCTCGCGAGCCGTGAAAGTGGCGCGGCTGGTGTCCGCCAGGATATTCAATGCGCCATTCAGCTTCCTGATTTCCTGCTTAGCAGCCTGGAGCTCCGGCGTCTCGAGAAATTCCCATTCTCCGTTTCGCCGGGTGATGGTGAATTGATGTGCTCGTGCGACATCGAGCAGGTCCACGGCCCTGCTTTCCGACAGGGAATAAGTGCACAAAACGAGCATCTTCTGACCCGCCAGCGAGTGGTCGAGTTCATGCTCGTATTGGCAAAACTCCTGCCAGTGGCTGGTCCCGATCCAGAATGCGTTGCCGCTGATTCTGATCCCGGCATACCCCCGTTCCAACGCTGCGCGCAGCTTCTCGTTCCAGCCGCCGGTGATGCGCTGTATGTCGAACTCGCCGCCAGGTAGGTACCAGTCCGTAGCAGCAATGATTTCCATCTGGCCGGCCATCAGGCGCGCATCGATGTCGGGGATGGATTGCCGTAGCGCATCCTTCGCCGTCTCTGCGTCGATCGGATCGGAGACCGCCCAGATGCAGAACTCGTTGTTCTCCAGCCCGGCCGCGAAATAGGAAGCGTTTGTAGCAAGCAGGTCCTGTTCCGCTTCGTAGAAGACGCAGATGTGTGTGCCCCAGCACATCTCGCCCATGACGCGGATGCCGGACTTGCGGAGCGCGTGGGCAGGCTCATCGTTCATGTCGATGCCGCTTTCCGGTGCACGAGTACGTCACTGAGCCGCTAAATCAGTCGCAGCCGACGGCGGCCCACGCCACGTCGGCCATTCCGCTACGGAACCTGTTGATCGTGCCAGTAGAATACGCGCGATAGCTGGCCATCTATGGGGGCATGCATCTCCGGACACTATCAGCCGTCGCCCCAACATGACAGAGATTTTCAAGGCCGGGTTCGGCAATCTGATCCGCAGTACTGCGGTCGCGAACCCGCGCCGCTATGGCGTGCCGCAAGAGATCGCGGCCCGGCTGCCCGATCTATCGAGGGATGGTTTGGCCATCAGCGATCTGCGTGAAAAGGGTATGGCGCTGGTCTACGTGAACCGCGCGTTCCAGGACATCACCGGCTATTCCAGCGACGAACTGATCGGGAGAAACTGCCGCTTCCTGCAAGGCAGTGATCGCCTTCAACCCGAAATCCAGTCCATTCGTGAAGCCATCGCCCGGCGTGAGGATGTTGCCGTCACGCTGAAGAACTACCGCAAGGACGGTAGCTGGTTCTGGAACGAACTTCGCCTCGCACCTATGAGCATCGCTGGTGGCGAGCCGACGCACTATATCGGACTGATGCGGGACGTGACGGCGAGCAGGGTCGCCGCCGCGCAAATTGCCCAGAGCACCCGCGCCGACATGCTCACCGGTGTTCTCAACAGATACGCCTTCGTCGAGGACGTCGACATCCTGCTGCGTCAAGGGGAACGGCGGATCTTGCTTGTCAAGATCGACATGGCTCGTTTCCATGACATCAACGAAGGGTACGGATATGACGTTGGCGACCAGGTGCTGATGCAGATTGCGCGACGCCTGACCAACACAGGCGCTGCACTGATCTGCCGCACGGGATCCAATGAGTTTGCGCTCGCTCAGCCGCTTGGCCATGCCGACGAGGCCCAAGCGGCAATCGAAATGATCCGGCAGTCCCTGGCGCCGCGCTATCTCGTTGCGGGCGCAACGATAGGGATCCGTTTCGCGATGGGCTATGTCGTTGGCAACCAGACGACGGACGCCATAACGCTGGTTCGTCGTGCCGGTGCCGCTTTGCATCGGTCGAAGTCGTCGGCGTTCCTCGATATCTGCGCATTCAGTTCCGAGGACGATAAGCGTGCGCGAAACCGACTGCGCATGACCAGCGAAATGCAGCAGGCCTTGGAACATGACGAGTTCGATTTTCACTACCAGCCGCAGGTCGACCTCGCCACGGGAACGGTTGTCGGTGCTGAAGCCCTGTTGCGATGGCACCATGGGCTGTTTGGGATGCAGTCGCCGGACAAGTTCATCGGCCATGCCGAAGATACGGGTCTTATACTCGATATCGGCGCCCGAGGACTTCGCACCGTCGCGGACTTTGCCGCGCGCGTGAACCGGGGCCGACAAGTGCCGATAGTCTTCTCGTTCAATGTCTCGCCGCTCGAGTTCAAGCTTCGCGACATGCCGAAATTTGTCTCCGATGTGCTCACCGCCAGCGGCGCCGATGCTGCATGGATCAAGCTAGAGCTCACCGAGAGCTTGATGGTCGAAAGTTCCGCGGAAATGCTGTTGATCATGAGACATCTGCGCGAACTGGGCGTCGGCCTGTCCATCGACGACTTCGGAACCGGCTACGCCAATCTGCGCTACCTCGAAGATTTCCCCCTTACGGAGATCAAGATCGATCGCGGTTTTGTCAAAGGACTAGCGCAAAGCCGTTCCAAGCGGGTCATCATCGAGTCCATCATCAGGATTTCCAGGGAACTCGGCTTTCATGTCGTCGCCGAGGGAATAGAGACAGAGGTGGAACGCACGCTGTTGCGCGACATGGACTGTGATTTCGGGCAGGGATTTCTGTTCGGTCGACCGGTCGACGCTGCAAGATTTGAATCGCTGGTTTGAGCGATTCTCCGGACCACATGAGGCAGTACCCTCGCGTGGATGTGAGGTCGTGCGATGCTGCTGAAGAAGGCATATGGTCAAGCTGGCGAGGTCGTCTCGCCGCTCTCCTCCCGGCAGCGGTTTTTCGTACCATCTAGAGGCTCAAATTTTTTTGCGCAGGGGCCTTGAAGCGTTTTTCGGCGCTTCCCAAATCGTTCGCCGTCGAGGCTGTATGGCTCGACGACGGGCGGCGCCGTTGGGCGGCGCACCTTGTACCCATGTTGCTTCAAGGAGAATGTGGCTATGAGAACCTTTGACTCGCTTTATCGAACCACCGTCGGATTCGATCGTCTTTTCGACATGCTCGAAAACAACGCCAGGACCGACTGGCCGCCTTACAATATCGAGAAGACCGGTGAAAACGCCTACCGTATCGCCATGGCTATTGCCGGCTTCAGTTCCGAAGAGGTGGAGTTGACGCAGAATGGCCCGGAACTTGTGGTTGTCGGCCAGAAATCCACCGACACGGAGGGGCGTCAGGTGCTGCACCAGGGCCTTGCCTTGCGCAACTTCAGACACGTGTTCAAGCTGGCCGACCACATGAAGGTCGTCGCTGCGACCCTGGAGAATGGCCTGCTCAGCGTCGAGATCGTGCGGGAAATCCCCGAGGAACTGAAACCTCGCCGCATCAACATCGGCTCTGGCGACGCTATGGCGGTCAACAAGCAGATCAGCCAGGACGTCGAGAAACCGCGTAAGGTTGCCTGACGCCGATATTTCAACACGAACACTGCGGTCGCCTCCCAGCTTCGGTCGGGAGGCCTCGATTGCGGAGATTGGAGATGAATCAGCAGACTGAAACATTCCGCGCCCCAACCCGGCGCACCGGGCGTTTCGAGGGTCTTTTTTGCCTTCTCGACAGCCCGGGCGATGTGCTCAAGCATCCACGCATGACCTTGGACGAAAAGCGCGCCTTGCTCGCATCATGGGCATCGGATGCGCATGCCGTCGAAAATCGCCCCACCCTACGCAAACTGGACAATGGCAAGATCGTCCCCGTCGACGATATCTTGCGATGCCTGAAGGCGCTGAATCAAGTCGGCCCCGCCGGCAAGGTTCTTTCGCGTCGGGCAATGCCGTGGACCGTGGCGTTCGATCGCCATGACCGGCGCATCAATGGATCGCCGCGCAGACGGCGCTTTACCGGCAGGGACGATGATGATGATCCGCCGCCTTGCCCCGCCGCCGTCGCGCCGCGCGTGCCAGGTGGCGGGCAAAGTGGCGCGTATGTGATGGCCAATCGCGAGCCGGCCTATGCCTGACTGAGCGCTCGTTAGCGAAAAGGCACATAGCAACCCGCTGCGCGGTTCGCAGCGGGTTCGCAAACGCAGGCCTTCCGCCCTGCTTTTGAAGATGGCCCTGCAAACGCCGCCTATTTCCTGAAGTGCCCAGCGTTCCGGCTGCAATGCACGGCCGTGTGTCTTCATCATCGTCCGGCATCTCCATCAGCACTGTCCCCAGTCTTTGCAATCCAGTTTTGGTCGAGGCGCTTGCCGTCCTTTGAAGCTCGAACATGCGGTGAAGCGTTGTCTGAATGGTCGCCTGCAGTCCGGCCGCTCACGGATATCGGCGCGCGACGGGCCGCGTCTGTGTCGTTGACTCAGGCCATGCCAAAAGCGTAAGTCGCGGTGCGCGTCTCACGTCCAAGGCGCAGCGCTTCACCCATAAAGGTATCAAAAATGGACGACAAATATGCCAACGCGCGCGAGCACTTTTTTGCGGCGATCAGGACGCTAGCAGCCTCTTCCGACAGTGTTCAAACGCGCCTGATCGACGCAAATACGAACATTCTGGACGTTACGATCGATGAGTTCGATGGTGACCCGGAACTCAAGTTCAAGTTTGCGAAAATACTGGATCTGCTTGCTATCGATCAAGACGATATGGAAACGGTCGCTGTTGAGACCGCCGCACACATGACGGATTTCGAGGCCGTCAAGGTCGCGGACCTGATTTGTGATTTCTACTATGAGCTGACGTAATCTGGCGTGACGGGCGGAGCGATTCCGCTTCGTCCGCGGCCAGTTCAATGATTGGCATGCCCAATCCGATGGCAGCGCTCGACGCGATACATGCATGCGCCCGTCTCGCTTTCACATCGATCCCTATGTCCAGACAAGCGCCAAGTCGGCCCGAATGACGACATGAGGCGCAAAGCTGCCGTGTGCTTAGCGGAATTAAGAGTAAATCGGTCACGCAAGCTTGCAACGTGTCGCCATCGCGGTCGCCAGAGGTACGCACCGAACAGCCCTCCCTCAATGCCGCTTGAATACTGCACCTCCCGCTCATGCTTCTCCGCCGCCTCACACGTCTCAAACGCCCCCAGGTTCCGCCGCTTGCCGGTCTTCTCATCCGTCTTGCGTGAATAAAGCCGGCATTTGCCGTCCTTGAGTTGGCGGATCATCTCGCTCTCCCTGATCAGGATTTGGCGCCCGTCCTGGCCTTCAGCCCGAGCGCTGCCTGCTCCGTCGGGATGAACGCCGCGCCGGTCCGAACGTGGGAACGACAAACCCCGCGATCAGTTATCCCGCCCCGTGGAGTTCGAGAACGCAGCCATGCTAGCCTCCATCGAGCCAGCTGAAGCTCGGGGGGCAAGTCATGTTGGATCAATGGACTGATTTCTTCGTCATGGTGGGCGGCGGCGCGGCGGGGCTTGCCGGGTTGATCTTCGTTGCGATCTCGATCAATCCCGAACGCATTGTCCGCAACACGACGCACAAGAACCGGGCAATCAACATGCTGTCGGGCTTCAGCGCGATTTTCATGGCATGCAGCCTTGCGCTTCTGGGTGGTCAATATCTTCCGGCACTCGGCCTCGAATGGCTTTTGCTCTGGGGCATAGCGACATTCATCTTCGTCAGGGGATATGTCGTGGCGATCAAGGCGGGGATGAGCACCATCGGGTTGACCGGGCCGCGGTTGGCGGGCGGCACGATGTGTTACCTGGCCGAGGTTGCAGGCGCGATTTTCCTCATTCTCGGGCGCGGCGTGGGCCTTTACATCGCGGCCCTTGGAACCATCGTCCTGTTCGCCTTCCTGATTTCAGGCGCATGGCTCCTCATCATTGGCATCTACGAAGAGCCGGCCAAG
This sequence comes from Mesorhizobium sp. 131-3-5, assembly GCF_016756575.1. Classification (NCBI taxonomy): domain Bacteria; kingdom Pseudomonadati; phylum Pseudomonadota; class Alphaproteobacteria; order Hyphomicrobiales; family Phyllobacteriaceae; genus Mesorhizobium; species Mesorhizobium sp. 131-3-5. Next base: position 3,211,997 of record NZ_AP023254.1, on the reverse strand, counting down.
GGATGAGGTGGACACCCGGCGCTGCAGAGGCCAGCGCCCCCTCAATGCCGCTTGAAATACTGCACCTCCTTTTCATGCTTCTGCGCCGCCTGGCGCGTCTCGAATGTCCCCAAGTTCCGCCGCTTGCCGGTCTTCTCGTCCTTCTTGCGTGAATAGAGCCGGTATTTGCCATCCTTGAGTTTGCGGATCATCTCAGCCTCCCCGATCAGGATTTGGCGCCCTTCCTGGCCTTCAGCCCGCGCGCCGCCTGCTCGATTGCGGCGCGGTCGGTGCCGAGGCGGTCGAGCAGCGCCTGCGCCTCGTCGCCGGATATGCCGGTGCGCATGGCCAGTTCCTCGACCTCCAGAACGTCGGTGCTGGCTATCTCACGGGTCTGCGGCAAGGCGTCGTCGGCCGTCAGCGGCAGAGCCGCTTCCCTGTCGATCTCGGCCTCGGCGCGGTGCCAATGATGCTCGGGATCGCCGCCGCCTTCACGCTCCCAGATCTGGTATGCGCGCTTCTGGATCTTCTCGTGCCTTTCGTCGCCCATTGTCGTTCCTCCTTCGTGTCAGGGATGAACGCCGCGGTGATGGGATTGATCCAAAAAATCTGCGTGATCGCCGGTCCGGGTGGAACTGCCGGATCGGTGGGAGGGCGCGAGGCGCCGGACAGGACGCAAAATGATCCAGGCGGCGGGGCAAGCCCGCCACCTGGATACAGGCCGTACTGGGCAGCCTTGATATCAGTGGCCCCAGATGCCCTGGCCGTATTCGGCCGGCATGTCGAGGATCGACTGTCCCGCCGCGCTGCCGGTGATGCTCTTGGTGACGCTCGGGTCGACCGCCTTGGAGGACATCATCGAATGGGTGGTCGGGTAGCTGCCGGCGGCCGGGACGAAGTCCGAGCCGAAATGGTCGGAGCCGGCGAAAGCCATGCCGGAGGCGAACAGGAACGCAGCAGCAGTCAGAATGATCTTCTTCATTTCAAGTCTCCATCTCTACAAGTTGACATCGGCCTCGACGCGCCGCCCGCATCGCGTTCGTGAGGCTGTGTGTTCATGGTCTCGGGCGAAACCGGCCAACCGCGACCCCCACAGGATCCCTGCGGCTGCAGGTTTCAGCGCACTCGGTTCATTGTTGCGCTGTTGGGGCGTCTTGTAGGGGTGTGGTGTTTGTGCGGGCGTGGGAAAGGGCGTGGTAAGAACCGCTCAAAGAGTGGAATTTTGCGTGGAATGCGGCCGCAAAGCGCTGCGCGCCCTAAATCGGGAGCCTCCGCCTAACCGTGAAGCGAAGTTCTGCCCGCACTTTCCATGGCAAGCGGCGCGCGTCGCCTATTCGCACTGGCGCCTCGGACCACCGGAATAGGGCTGGTAGCTGTTGTCCTCGGGACGATACGAGCGGTAGCGGCTGAAGCAGGATTGGACGTGGTCGTCCGAAAGGTCCGCTGTCGCGACCAGCGGCGCCGCGCCGCCCTCGTCATAGCTGACTTCGTCGGGCTGCTGCGCGGGCTGGCCGGCGTCGGCACTGGTGTCGAGATAGGGCGAGACGCAGGGGCGCTGCTGTCCGCTGTAGGACATGTAGCTGTTGTCGTCGGGGTTGTAGGAGCGGTAGCGGTCCGCGCACCAGCTGACATGGGCAGCCGGCAGCCTGGCCTGCTGCTCTCCTGCCCCGGGCGCCACCGCGGCTGTCTTGGTCGGGTCGACCGACTGCACCCTGGCGGCGGCGTCGGGTGCGGGAGGCTGCGCGGCGGCCACGCGCTCCAGGCCCGGCGCGGCCTTGTCCACGGGCTGTGCGTCCTTGGTCCACAGTTGCGAGACACTGTCGGTGGGCCGAGCCTGATGCACGGGCTTGGCCAGAATCAGCCAGGCGGCGAAAGCCAGCCCGCTGGCGAAGACCGCAAGGGTGAGGACGAAGCCTGCGACCAGTGCCAAAACCGCTTTCATCACACACTCCTTGCGTCCCCGCTAATAGAATGCGGAGCACCGGGACTGGTTCCAGCGGGCGAGCGTGTTGCAGGGGTCGGCACTGAAGCGGCTGGCGAGGCGCAAGGCGGCAGCCCTTGCTGCCTCAAACCGGCAGCCGCACGTCCATGGAGAACTCGCTCTCCACGGCCAGCAATGCCTTGACCATTTCCCTGTCGCGCTGGCGCTTTTGCAGGTGGCGGGCCAGCAGCCAGTCCAGCGAGATCCGGCCGGCGCCGACGGCGGCCAGCACGAACATGCCGCCTGATATGGCCAGGTCCTTTTCGAAATGGAGCAGCTCGTTCTGGCTGGCGAAGTTGACGTGGAACAGCAAGGCCGTGGCCAGGCAGAACAGGCCGAGCCCGATGCCGCCCAGCCGCGTCAGCAGCCCTGAAGCCACCGATAGCCCTGCCCCCAGTTGCAGCGCGATGGTGGCGACGAACAACGGCAGCCCGACACCTTGCGCGGCCATCGCCTTGGCGGCGCCGTCGAAATGGGTGGCCAGCGTCACGCCCTCATGCAGGAAGATGAAGGACATGAGCAGGCGGCCGGCAAGCAGGGTCACGTCCCTGATGTGGTATTTCGTGGCGAGGCCGGTGAGCTTCGCGGCGAATTCGTTCGGTGTCATGGTCAGCCTCCAATCTTTGAGCACAGGCAAGCGCCGCGCGCCGTGCGACGCGCGAAAACGGCGCCTGCCGGATGTGATGTTCGAAAAGGCCGGAGCCGGCTCGAGGGAGAGGCGCCGGCTCCGGCAATGGGCGCCAGCCACGAGCGCCCAAACTGTGGTGGGGACTGGATCGGTCAGTGCCAGTCCCCAACTCGGGCCGCTTGGCGGCCTCCTCTCCCCCGTGGTTCCCCCAATGCACGGCCAAGCTCAAGCCGTAGCCACGTCCGTGGGGGAGTTGGAACGGGTCACCGCTTACTGCGTCACCTTGGTGTCGATGGCCTTTTGCAGGTCGGAAAGCTCCTCGCAGCCGGCGGGGCAGAGTTTCTGCAGCGAGGCCAGCTGCTCCTTGGCCTTGTTCATGTCGCCGGTCTCGACATAGAGCTCGCCCAGATATTCGCGGGCGGCCTTGTGGTCGGGCTTCAGCTCCAGCGCCTTGTTGTAATAGGTCAGCGCGGTGGTGACGTCGCCGGTCTTGCGCAGCGTGAAGCCGAGCAGATTGTAGACATCTGCCTGCTGGTTGTCCTGCGCGAGGTCGCGCAGATCGGCCAGCGCGCCCTTGTAATCCTTGGCGGCGATCTTGGCCTGGACGGCGGTGAGATCGGGTGCGTCGGCGCCCTCGATATCATCCACCGCATAGGCGGGCATGATCGTTGCGACGGGAACGACGGTCAGCACGGCGATGGCGCCGAGCAGACCGAACAGGGCGTTTCTGCCCAAAAGAAGCTGTTTCATTGTCTTTCTCGCTTGGTTTGTGCGCTAGCGTTGAGAGACCGTTTCGAAATTCGCTCTGGCGAGTCATAGGATGGTGGTTTCGAGAACCGGAGCGCAGCGGACGTTCGGGTCCGTGAGCTCAGCTCTACTGCGTCGACGCAGTAGAGCGGGGAAGCGCGGAAAACGCCTTCAGATGGCCGCCAGAGTAGAGTTTCCAAACGGTCTCATATCTGAACGGGCGTGAAGCCATAGGCACTGCCGTCCTTGACGAAGACGCCGGTACCGGGGAACGGGAAGTGCGAACCGGAAATGCGGATATTGTCCGCGATCACCCGGTCGATGATCTTGTGGCGCGTGGTGATCGCGGTCGGCCCATCCTGGTCGTAGCTGCCCTGCCATTCCGGATGCGGCGCCAGAAGGGCCGGCACATACATGGTGTCGGCCGAGATCATCAGCTGCTCCTTGCCGGAATTGGCGAGGTACACCGAATGTCCCGGCGTGTGGCCGGGGGCGGCGATGATCTGGATGCCGGGCGCCACTTCCGCGCCGTCCTCGACCAGCTTCCAGTTCTTCCATTTCGGGAAGTTCTCGGCGATGCGCTTGCCCGCCGGCTTGCGACCTTCGGGCAGCTTGGCCAGCCGGCTCGGATCGGTCCACCAATTGTATTCCGTGGCGTTGACGATCAGCTCGGAATTGGGGAACACCGGCGTGTTGGTGCCCTTCTCCATCAAGCCCCAGACATGGTCGGGGTGGAAATGCGAGATCATGATGGTGTCGATCGCCTTGTAGTCGATGCCGGCGGCGGCCATGTTGGCCGGCAGATGCGTGGCGTTGGCCTGCCACTGGCCGACGCCGGAGCCCGCATCCATCATGATCAGCTTGCCGCCCATCTTGAGCACGACGACGGTGAGCGGGATGGGCATGAAGTCGGTGGTCAGCCCTGCCTTGGCAAGCGCCGCCTTGGTGTCGTCGACGGAAACATTCTTGATGAAGGCAGGGTCATGCGGCTTCTTCCAGATGCCGTCATAGATGGCGGTGACCTCGATGTCGCCGACCGTGTATTTGTAGAAGCCGACGGTCGGCTCCATGGGCGTCTCGGCGAAAGCGGGGCGGGTGAATTCAAGCTTGCCGGCAAGGCCGAAAGCGGCAGCGGCGGCGGCGGATTGAAGCACTGTGCGGCGTGTCATGCTGAACATTGTGGTCTCCTGTGGGTTGCGGTGGCGGCAAAAGATCGCGGTAGGAGCGACGGAGGGCCACGCCACATGGCCCCCCGTCCTGATCGCGGATCGGGTCGGGACCTCGAGGCTGTCCCGCCCCTGAACTCAGCGGCCCCAGATGCCCTGGCCGGGTTCGTCCGCATCAGTTTTGGTCGCCGGCCGGCTCGGTCCGGTCGTCTTGGCATCGACATAGGCCGTGTAAGGGATCGAGGCGGTGGCATTGGTGTCGACGGAAGCGACAGGCTGGTTGGAGTTGTTGGCACCATGGTCGCTGCCGGCAAAGGCAGCACTCGAGGCAAGCAACATCGCAGCCACGCTGAGAGCGAGCTTGGTCATTTCAGGTAAATCCTTGTTTCGTTTCTTCGCGTCGCGGGCCGGATTGGCCCCGCTGAAGGGAAGACCCGGCAAGGCGGTGCTTTATTCCCGAGGGCAGTGAGATTTTTTGGAAGGGGCGGATTTGAGGGATCGCGGCCTGGCAGAGCCTGGGTGAAAGGCGGCGGCATCACCTCCGGAAAAGACCATCAGGGGCAAGGCAGGAGGAGCGCCCAGACACAATTCAGAAACAAGTTTCAACAATTCGGAAAAACTGGCGAAAAGATCGCATGGCATAACCATCCCGCGGGGGACTGCGCGGATTTCCTTTTCGGAAGCTTCGGTCCGCCATCGACAAGGGTCAAATTGCAGCAGCGGCACAGCCGAAAATGCCTGCTCGAACAGCGGCATGAACAGCCGGGCGATACGCGGCCAGGACGAGAAAGTATGGAAATGGATTACGGTATCGACATTGCTGCCCTGGACAGGGACACGGCAAGACCAGGCGCGCAGCCCGAAACTGGGCTGGCCCAGAATGGGCTGGCAGGCGTCGATACCCTTGTAAGGGGCGCTCAGCGGACCCTGGCCGCGCATGGCCAGATTCTGACCGGCGCCGATTTCGCGCGGGCGGGCCAACCCGGCGAGCGGCTCGACACGGTCTTCGAAGAGCTCGCCGCAACGTTCGCCACCTTGCCGGCAGTGATCTCCGACGGACGTGCCTGGACCTATCAGGAGCTGGACAGCCGCGCCAACCAGTTCGCCCGTGTGCTGATCAAGCGCGGTGTGCGGCCGGGCCACCGGGTCGGGCTCATTCTCGACCGCTCGGCGGAGACCTATGTCGCCTTGCTCGCCGTGGTGAAGGCAGGCGCTGCCTTCGTGCCGCTGGCCACCGCCTTTCCACAGGAGCGCATGGCGCTCATCATCGAAGACGCCAGCGTCAGCCTGATCGTCACCATCGCCACCTATGCGTCGCGGGCCGACCAACTGCCGGTTCCCCACGTGCTGATCGACGGCGCCGCCGCCGAGATCGCCAAACAGTCCAGCGCGCCGCTGAAGCCGCAAGAGGCGCCGGCGGAAGACATCTGCTACATCCTGTACACGTCGGGCACGACCGGCAGGCCGAAGGGCGTGGCCATCCGGCATCAGAGCTTCGTCAACTTCATCCGCGTCGCCGCCGCATCCTACGGCTACAGGCCGGGCGATCGCGTCTACCAGGGCATGACGATTGCCTTCGACTTTTCCTCCGAGGAGATCTGGGTGCCGTTCGTCGCCGGCGCGACCGTGGTACCAGCGCCCGGCCAGATGCCGCTCGTCGGCGAGGAACTGGCGGATTTCCTGCGCCATCATGAAATCACCTGCATGGCCTGCAGCCCGACACTGCTGTCGTCGATGACATCGGATGTGCCCAGCCTGCGCACGCTCCTGGTCGGCGGCGAGGCCTGCCCGCACAATCTGGTTGTGCGCTGGTCGAAGTCGGGGCGGCAGATCCTCAACACCTATGGCCCGACGGAAGCGACCGTCACCGCAACGATGGGTGCGCTGACGCCGGACAAGCCCGTCACCATCGGCGCGCCGCTGCCCACCTATTCCATCGTCATCCTCGACCCGTCGCTGCCGGAACTGGCCGAGCCCAGCGAACTGGGCGAGATCGGCATTGCCGGCATCGGGCTCGCGGTCGGCTACCTCAACAGGCAAGACCTGACGGAACAGAAGTTCATCGCCGATTTCATCGGCCTGCCGAACAACCCCTCGCAGCGCATCTACCGCACGGGCGACCTTGGCCGGATCAACGGCGACGGCGAGATCGAATATGCCGGGCGCATCGACACCCAGGTGAAGATCCGCGGCTATCGCATCGAGCTCGGCGAGATCGAGGCGGTACTGCTGGACCAGCCCGAGATCGCGCAGGCTGCCGTCACCACCTGGGAGATCGAGCCCGGCCGCGTCGAACTCGTCGCCTATTACGCGCCCAAGGCCGGCCAGCCGGCGCTCTCGCGCGCCGATCTCGCCCAGACGATGAAGCGTCGCCTGCCGGACTACATGGTGCCTTCCTATCTCGAGGAGCTGCCGGCGATCCCGATGACGGTCTCCAACAAGGTGGACCTTCGCCAGCTGCCGAAGCCGACCAGCGTGCGGCTTTCCGCCGACCGCGAGATGGTTGCGCCCGGCAATGACGACGAACGCTTCCTGGCCGAGGCGCTGGCCGCGGTGCTTAAATTCGACGAGGTCTCGGTCGAGGACAATTTCTTCGACGATCTCGGCGCCAACTCGCTGCTGATGGCGCATTTCTGCGCCCGTGTGCGCACCCGCAAGGAATGGGCGACGACGTCCATGCGCGACATTTATCTCCATCCGACGGTGGCGCGCCTGGCCAAGCACCTGAGCGTCTCGGAAGAGGTGACGACCGCCACCAACGAGCCTGTTCTCACCCGCCAGGCATCGAATTTTGCCTACTGGACCTGCGGAATGGCGCAGTTGCTGTTTTACGGGGTCTACAGCTATGCGGGCCTGTGGGCGCTCAACATCGGCCTCAACTGGATGTATGACACGCTCGACGATCCGCTGCAGCTCTATATCAGGTGCGTCGCGCTCTCGGCCGGCGTGTTCTTCGGCATGACGGGCTTTGCCGTCCTGGCGAAATGGGTACTCGTCGGCCGCTGGAAGGCGGAAGCCTTCCCAATCTGGGGCCTGCGCTACTACCGCTTCTGGGTGGTCAAGACCTTGATCCGCACCGCCCCAGTCGTGCTGTTCCGCGGCAGCCCGCTCTACAGCTTCTATCTGCAGATGCTGGGAACCAGGATCGGCAAGAACGCGGTCATCGAATCCAAATCCGTGCCGGTCTGTACGGACCTGATTTCGATCGGCGCCAACAGCATCCTGCGCAAGGAATCGCTGATCCTCGGCTTTCGGGCGCAGTCCGGCTACATCCACATGGGACCGCTGACCATCGGCCGCGATGCCTTCGTCGGCGTGGGTTCGACGCTCGACATCGACACCTCGATCGGCGACGGCGCCCAGCTCGGCCATTCGTCCTCGCTGCAGCGCGGGCAAAGCATCCCGGATGGCGAACACTGGCATGGCTCGCCGGCCGTGCCGACCGCGGCGGACTATTGCAAGGTGCGCAACGAGAACCCTTCCGACATCCGGCGCTTCCTCTTCGAAGCGGTCCAACTGATCGGGCTGTTTGCCATTGTCATCCCGCTGCCGCTGCTGTTCCACAGCTATTGGGAAAATGTCGGCGACGACTATCAGGAGACGATCGGCGTGGTCGCCGTCGGCACCACGGTCACGCTTTTCGGCTATATCGCCGCGGCTTTTCTCGCCGCGACGGTGCTGCCGCGCCTGCTCAGCGTGATCCTGAAACCCGGCCGCACCTACACGCTTTACGGCTTCCGCTACTGGCTGCAGACCGCCACCGAGTTCACCAGCAATTCCCGTGTGCTGGGGCTGCTGTTCGGCGACAGTTCGGCGATCGTCTATTACATGCGCGCCATCGGCTGGAACCTCAACAAGGTGGTGCAGACCGGCTCCAATTTCGGCTCCAACCAGCAGCACGAAAACCCGCTTCTGTGCGAGATCGGCACCGAGACCATGGTGTCGGACGGCCTGTTCATGATCAACATGCACAAATCCGCCTCGGCGTTCCGGCTCGAGCGGACGCGCATCGGCGAACGCAACTATCTCGGCAACAACATCTATTACCCGCCGGATGGACGCACGGGCGACAACGTCCTGCTCGGCACCAAGGTGATGATCCCCATCGATGGGCCGGTGCGCGAGAATGTCGGGCTCCTCGGTTCGCCTGCCTTTGAAATCCCGCGCATGGTCAATCGCGACAAGGAACTCATCGCCGGCGTCGACGAGGCGGACCGACGCCAGCGTATTCCGCACAAGAACCTGCACAATGCGGTGACGATCCTCCTGTTCATGGCCACGCAATGGGTCATGCTGTTCGCCACGCTGGCGATCTGGGACCGGGCGCTGAACTACTACACGGAATGGGCGGAGGTCGCTCTCTTCGTCGCCGTTCTCCTGACCTCGGCGATCACCATTCCGTTCTACATCTTTGTCGAGCGGGCAAGCCTTGGCTTCGGCCGGTTGAAGCCGCAGATGACGACGATCTACGACGTCGCCTTCTGGCGCCACGAACGCCACTGGAAGCTTGCCGATTCTCCGATCGTGCGCCTGTTCGCCGGCACGCCCTTCCGGCCGGTGATCCTGCGCCTGCTGGGCGTCAAGGTCGGCAGCCGCGTCTATGATGGCGGAGCCAACCTCACCGAACGTTCCCTGGTCGAGATCGGCGATGACGCCACACTCAACGAAGGCTGCGTCATCCAGGCTCACTCGCTGGAGGAAGGCGCGTTCAAGTCCGACTACATCCGCATCGGCAAGGGCTGCACGCTCGGACCGTCCGCCTTTGTCCATTACGGCGTCGTGATGGGCGAAGGATCGGTGGCCGACACCGATTCCTTCGTGATGAAGGGCGAGGAGCTTGAGCCCTACTCGATCTGGCGCGGCAACCCGGCCAAGCTGCATCGCTTCGTGATCCCGGTCACGAACGACGGCGCCAAGGCGTCGGCTTGAAGGCCGGAGACATCCGCCTCGCTCCGGTGACCAAGGCCAATCGGGCCTTGGTCGCGTCGCTGGAACTGGCGCCGGAGCAGATGGATCTTGTCGCTGGCAACGCGGCGTCGCTGGAAGAGGCCGAAACCGACGAGGACGCGCGACCCCGCGCAATCATGGCCGGGGATCGCATCGTCGGTTTCCTGATGTACGACGCGCCGGAAGATGACGACGAGGCGCGCATCTACCGCTTCATGATCGACCGCGCCAGCCAGGGCAGAGGCTACGGCAAGGCCGCGTTGCGCGCGGTGCTGCACGAGATCGGCGGGCTCGGTCACGTCAGGCACGTCTCGATCTGTTACGAACCCGAGAATGAAGCGGCACGCCAGCTCTATCGCACCGCCGGTTTCGTGGAAGAAGGGCTCGACGAGGATGGAGAAATGATCGCCGATCTCGTCCTGCCGAGGGGATGACCCTTTGACGCGGCCACACTCCCCTGAAGCCGCGTTGGCCGAGGCGATGGCGGCAATCGCGCCCCGAAATGTCCGGACCGGATGCCGGGTGATAGGCGACGCGGATGAGGCCCACTTGCTGCCCGAGGAAGCGCGTTCCATCCCCGCGCGCCAGCCGGCCATGCGGCTCGCCAGCGGTGCCGCCCGCTGGATCGCGCACCGGCTGCTGGCCGATATCGGCATCACGGATGTCGCCATCATGCGCGCGCCATCCGGTGCCCCGGTCTGGCCGGACGGAATAATTGGCTCGCTCGCCCACGACGACGACATGGCCGTGGCGGCGGTCGCACCTGTCGGCGGTATCGTCTCGCTCGGCATTGACGTCGAGCCCGCCGAACCCTTGCCGGACGACATTTTCGCGATCGTTGCAACCGGCGCGGATCGCATAGGCGCGGCGGACGCGCGCCTTGCCGGCCGCATCCTGTTTTGCGCTAAGGAAGCGGTCTACAAGGCGGCCTTTCCGCTCGATCGCGAGGTGCTGGGCTACGAGGATATCGCCGTGGACCTCGATGCCGGCCGCGCGACGACGAAGACCGGCCGCAAGGTCAGCCTCGCCTACTGCATCGCCCCACGCGTGGTCGTGTTGGCGTTTGTCGGGGAATAGCGCCGCCCTATTCGCCCACGATCTCCCGATAATCCCTCACCGCGCCGTCCTGGCCGCGTATCCGCCAGCTCTCCCCGTCGCGGCCCTCGATAGGACATGGCCCGAGCGGCACCTTGCCGCCGCCTTCCGGCAGGTCGAGCACATAGACGGGATTGCAGATGCCCGACAGGCGCGCCCGCAGCGCTTCCACCAGCGCCTGGCCCTGCGCGATCGTGGTGCGTCGGTGCGCCATGCCGCGCGCCAGGTCGCCATGGTGCAGGTAATAGGGTTTTACCCCCAGCCGGTACATCAGTTCGCGGCAGAGCTCCTCCAGCGCCTCGACCGTATCGTTGACGCCTTTGAGAAGAACGCTCTGGTTGAGCAGCACGAAGCCGGCCTGCCGCATCGTGCGGCATGCCATTTCGGTCGCGGGCGTGATCTCGCGCGCGTGGTTGAAATGCGTGACGACGGTGATCATCAGCCGGCCCTGCAGCGCAGCGACCAGCCCTGATGTAATGCGCGATGGCAGCGCCACCGGCACGCGCGTGTGGATGCGCAGCAGCCGCACATGCGGGATCGCCTCGATGCGCGCGAAGATTTCGGCCAGGGCCTTGTCGGGCAGCGACAGCGGATCGCCGCCGGTCAGGATCACTTCGCGGATTTCGGAATGATCCGCGATATAGGCCAGCGCCGGCTCCAGCGCCTCGCGCGTATAGCCGCGGCCGATCGAGGTCAGCGATTCCTTGCGGAAGCAGAACCGGCAATAGACCGCGCATTGATAGGTCGGGAACAGCAGCACCCGGTCGGCATGGCGGTGCGTCAGTCGCGGCACCGGGCTGAACTCATGGTCGGCGATCGGATCGCCAAGCTCGCCCTCCGTCTCCTCCAGTTCGCCCAGTGACGGGATAACTTGCGCGCGGATCGGATCGGCCGGGTCGTTCCAGTCGATCAGGTCGAGATAGGCTTTCGGCGCACGCACCTTGTGGCGGCTGGCGGCCTCCTGCGCGGCGGCGCGCTCGGCCGGCGACAGCGGCAGGGCGGCAAGGTCGCGCACGTGGCGCACGCCCTGGCGGACATCGTCCTGCCAGTCGGGGGGGCGGGTTACATCTTTGAGGTCGGTCATAGCAGGTCTCGGAGTGGTCGCGCGGACCTATCGGCCGGATGGACGGTTCGGTCAACCACTGTCGCAACGCCAACCATGCCCGTCACACTCTACGGCGCCCCCTCTGTCCGGCAGGACAGAGGGGGCGCGACAGAACGCCGGCCCTTGCCGCTCAGCGCCCCCTTCACCCAGTCCTTCCACCCCTCTCGGCCATCGCTACAAATGCACTCTCAATGCTCTCAAACCTCAGCTCCGGATAAAGCACACCCGCCTCCACAGTATCCGTCTCCAGCGCAGTCTCGCCGCGGATCCAGAACGCCCGCAACAGACCAAGGCCGGGCACAGCGGCGATCAACGCCTCCAACTCCTCAGCGCTCATATTCACGACGCGCGGCGAGCGGCCGCTGACGCGGCGCCAGAGGTCGATCATCTGGCCCTGCGTGATCCTGTTCCGCGCGATGCGGATTTCCGTGCGGACTGCGGCGGGATCCTCCAGCGCCCGCATGGTGACGGCGGCGATATCCTTCTCGCTGACGAAGGTCGCCGGAACGGTGCCGTCGCCATAGAGCGTCACCTCATCCGGCGGCAGCACGGCCGAACCGAAGCGCGTCAAATCGCCCAGCGTCGCCACCCAGGTCGAGAAGAAGCCGTTGGTATAGATGATCGTATAGGGCAGATCAGCTTCCCTGACCGCGTCGAACACGGCCCTCTTGATGTCGAGCGGTGCGATCGTGCCGGGGGCGGCGGCGGCAAAGTCGAGGCCGAAGCCGGCGGAGGGCACGAAGCGGGAGACCCCGACATCTTTCACTGCGCGCACCAGCGTCATCTCGCTGGCCGAACCCACATGCACCGAGCTGATGACGCGGTCGACCTTGCCGACGGCGCGCACGAGGCTGCCATAATCGTCGAGATCGCCGACATGCACCGTGGCGCCCAACGCCTTGAGCAGCCGCATCCGCTCTTCATTGGCTGAGGTTGCTGGCCGAACCAGGACATGCAGGCTGTCGCCATTGCGCGCGCTGGCCTTGGCCATTTCGCTGCCCAGGAGCCCCGTCGCGCCGATGATCAGGGTGCTGGTCATATCCCCCTCCCATTGCGCAGGATGGAACCGTCCCAGTCGCGCTCCAGGCCAATGTCGCGCAAGCGGCGGTCGGAAAACCGGGAAATCCGGCGTCGCACGCGGCGGCGCTCGAAGGCTGCCGTGCTGCGCATGGCGAGGCCGCTCATCGCGGCGCCAATGGATCCAAGGGTCAAGGTCATTGTCTGTCTCCTACGTTCGTCAGGGCGCAAGCGTGCTCGTGCCGCCCATCGGGCGAGCATGACGATCGCTCACATATTTCGTTGGTCTTTCAACGCATCGGAGAACCGGAGAGGTCGATATCGATGCGCGGTACGCAGCGATATTGTGCATTTTCGGGCTGGACGACAAACGACTCTTTGTGCAGGATTTGTGAGCAACACTCACAGGTCGAGGCCATGCCGCGCAGATTGCCGCCCCTCACCGCCCTGCCCGCTTTCGACGCCGCGGCAAGGCATCTGAGCTTCTCCAGGGCGGCGGAAGAGCTCAACCTCACCCATGGCGCGGTCAGCCGCGCCATCCGCAACATCGAGGACAGGCTCGGCATCCAGCTTTTCGATCGGGGAACGCGATCCGTGCGCCTGACCGCCGTCGGTGCGGCCTATGCGGTCGAGGTCGGCAAGGCGCTCGACCAGATCGCCGCCGCCACCATCGCCGCCACGCCCGACCGCTCGACGCGCATCCTGAACGTCTCGACGTCGGACGGCTTCGCCGGCCGCTGGCTGGTGCCGAGGCTGCATCGCTTCCACCGCGCCAATGCCGATATCGACGTGCGGCTGGCGACCTCGGGCGTGCTGGCCGATTTCGTCAGCGACGGCATCGACGTCGCCATCCGCTACGGCAAGGGCGGCTACACCGGCGTGACGGCGGAATTTCTCGCTGACGAAGAGGTCTTCCCGGTCTGCAGCCCGGAATTGCTGCAAGGCGAACATCCGCTGCGCCGGCCCGAGGACCTCAGGCACCACAAATTGATCCATGACGCCTTTCGCATCGACTGGGCGACATGGCTGCAGCAGGCCGGAGTCGATGGCATCGACCCCAAGCGCGGCGTGCGCTTCGATTCCGCCACCTTCGCCGTCGAGGCTGCCGTGCATGGCGAAGGCGTGCTGCTCGGCCGCAGCGCGCTGGTCTCGGCCGACCTCGCGGCAGGGCGACTGGTGCGGCCCTTCGACCTCGCGCTGAAATCGGCGGCCAGCTACTACCTTGTCTATCCCGACGGCGCGCTGCGGCAGAAGAAGATCAAGGCGTTCCGCGACTGGCTGTTCGCCGAGGTGGCGGCTGACTGGGTCGGGATGTCTCGGAGGGATTGAGGCGAAAGACCCGCCTACGCTTTTGACCCACCCACCAACCCCAGCCGCAACAAACTCTCGGCCGTGGCGACGATCGCCTCCTCGGCCGGGCGCGGCGTCCAGCCAAGCAGGCGCGTCGCCTTTTCGCTGGTGGCGTCCATCATCACCCCGAGATGCCTGGCCAGCATCTTCGTCGTGGGATCGCCACGCAGCGCCAGCAGGCGGATCATCCAATTGGGAATCTCCCTGGTCGGCACCTTGGCTGCTGCCGCGCCCATCCTGCGCCGCAGCACTTTCGCAACATCCGCCATCCACAGGCTGTGGCCCGAAATACCGATGAAGCGCTCGCCCTTGGCCGCAGGACTGGTCATCGCCAGCAGATGCAGATCGGCCAGGTCGCGCACGTCGACATAGCCTGAGTTGACCCGAGGACAACCGGGCATGCCGTCCATCAGCCGCTTGATCAGCCCGATCGAATGCGAGAAATCGGCGGCGAGCACCGGGCCGAGCACAGCGACCGGATTGACGACGGAGAGTTCGAGGCCGCCGCCCTCGCGAGCGATGAAATCCCAGGCGGCGCGCTCCGACAGCGTCTTCGATCTCTGGTAGGGCGCGACGGCGCCGCTGAGGTCGGACCAGTCGGTCTCGTTGAACGGCCGTGTCTGCGGCGCATGGCCCATGGCGACAGCACCGATGGCCGAGGTCAGCACCACGCGTTTTATGCCGGCATCGCGCGCGGCCTTGAGCACCCGCAGCACGCCGTCGACGGCGGGCCTCACCCAATCCTCCTCGCGCGTCTGGCTGCCGGAGGGCGTCGGCGATGCGCCATGCATGACATAGGCGCAGCCGGCGACGGCCTCCGCCCAGCCAGCGTCCCCGGTCAGGTCGGCGGCGACGAAGGACAGCCGATCGCCGGGCTCGGCGCCGCCTTCCCTGAGCATCGCGCGCACCTCGGCTTCGCGCTCGAGCGAACGCACCGTCGTGCGCACGCGATAACCGGCGTCGAGCAGCTTCAGCATGCAGTGCGATGCAATGAAGCCAGAGCCCCCGGTCACCAGCACCAGTTCGTCGTTCATGTCAGTCTCCTGATGTTCATTGGCCATCAGCTAGGCGCACCGGATCGGATTGTGAATGCTTGAAAATCCGCATAAATTGCGCGAAAGTACGAAAATGACCGGTGACCCCTTCTCCGACATCCTCAAATTCACCAGCGCGCAAACCATGGTGACAGGCGGCTTCACTGCCGGCGGAGCATGGGCGCTGCGCTTTCCGGCGCCCGAAAAAATCAAATTCTTCGCCGTGGTGAAGGGCAGTTGCTGGATCCGCCTCGAGGGCGAGGACGAGCCGGTGCATGCACAAACAGGAGACGTGCTGCTTTTGGCATCGCGGCGCTCCTTCATCCTCGCCAGCGACCTGTCCGTGCCGCCGCTCGACGCGATGGCGGTGTTCTCCGGTTGCAAGATCGCCCAACTCGGCGACGGCAAGGATTTTACGCATATTGGCGGCCATGTGCTGCTCGACCAGGCGAGCGGGCGGCTGCTGGCCGACGTCTTGCCGCCGTGGATCCACATCCACGCCTCGTCGCCGCAAGCGACAATCCTGCGCTGGATCCTTGACCAGCTGGTGCGCGAGCAGGCGGATGGCCAGCCGGGCGCCAGCCTTGCCTCGGCGCAGCTGGCGCAACTTCTGTTCATCCAGGTGCTGCGGGCGCATCTGCAGACGTCGAGCCTGATGCCCGCCGGCTGGCTGCGCGCACTCGCCGATCCGCGCCTGGCGCCGGCGCTGCGGCTGATGCATGGCGACCCCGGTCGCGACTGGCATCTGGAGGAACTCGCCAGGGCCGCCGCCATGTCGCGCACCAGTTTTGCCTTCCATTTCAAGCAGACCGCCGGTGTCGCGCCGCTGACCTACCTGACGCAATGGCGCATGCATTTGGCCGAGCGCGCCTTGCGCGAGGAAGATACCCCGGTGGCGGTGCTTGCCCGCTCCCTTGGCTACACCTCGGAAAGCGCCTTCAGCAATGCCTTCAAGCGCGCCACCGGCACCGCGCCCAAGCGGTATCGAACCGCGGGGAAAGCCGAACGGTCGGGTGACGCCGAAGCGCGGTCGCTGAGCCTGGTATCTTGAAAAATCAGGAGAGGCAGGGGCCCAGGACAGGTGGACAGCTCGGGACTGTCCACCTGTCTCGGGCCTGATGCATGCCGCCCGAAAGGGGGGCATCGATTTTCAGGGAACCGACATGCATTGAAGGCCCCCGCGCACAGAGCGGACGTTGGTATCAGCGGCAACCAGTCGTCATATGAGGCCTGCCGACCAGGGCCGCCCCTACTCCTTGGCGCGATAGGCTTCCGGTATGACGAACACCTCGTCGGCCCGGCCATAGCCGCCGTCGGCGACCTCCTCGACCAGCACCATCGTGGTGGGCCGCACGCCTTCGCCGAAAAAGTCGACGAACATGGCGGTGGTCCGGTGGATGAGGTCTTTCTTCTGCGCTCTGGAGAGCGCGGCCTGCGGGATCTTGATGTTAGCGAATGGCATCATCGTTTCCTTTTCTGGTGCGGATTGGGTTTCAGGCTTTGGGGTGGAGCGGGTCGCTGAAGACACCGGCGACTGCCCCTCAGATCGCGCCGCCATTGGCACGTATGATTTGTCCGTTGACCCAGCCACTGTCCGGCCCGGCCAGGAACGACACGACGCCGGCAATGTCGTCGGGCTGGCCGAGCCGGCCGAGCGGGATCATCTTGGCCGTAGCCTCGACCTGCGCCGCGCTCTTGCCGTCCATGAACAGCGCGGTCTCGACAGGGCCGGGCGCCACGGCGTTGACGGTGACGCGCCGCGCGCCGAGCTCCTTGGCCAGGACATGCGTCATCGCTTCGACCGCCGCCTTGGTGGCGGCATAGACGCTGTAGCCCGGCTGGTAGAGGCCGACGACGCTGCTCGAGAAATTAACGATGCGGCCGCCCTCGCGCAGGCGTTTCGCGCCCTCGCGCATGCCCCGGAACACTCCGCCGAGATTGACCGTGATCTGCGCGTCGAAGGACGCATCGTCGGTCTGCGCGATCGGCGACAGCTTCATGATGCCGGCATTGTTGACAAGGATATCGACGCCGCCGAACACCTTCTCGCCGGCATCGAAAAGGGTGGCGATGCCCGTGGGATCGGCGATGTCGGCCTGCACGGCGATCGCCTTGCCGCCTTCGGCTTCGATCGCGCCGACGACCGCTTCGGCCTCGGCGCGGCCCCGTGCATAATTGACGACGACGGCGAAGCCGTCGCGGGCAAGCCGCCGCCCGATCGCCGCGCCAATGCCCTTGGAAGCGCCGGTCACGATCGCGGTTCTGATTGGGTTGCCCGAACTTGTCTGCTGGCCCGTACTTGTCTGCTGGCCCGTACCTGTCTGCTGGCCCGCACTTGTCTGCTGGTTTGTCATGGACGTCTCTCCGTATTGCTGGTGACACGGATATAGACACAGCCATTTGCCGGATAATCAGCCGTCTCTTGACATCACTATTCGGAAATTGCGAACAAAGAGCATGGATCGCCTGGACACGATGCGGCTCTTCGTTCGCGTGCTTGAGCGGCGCAGTTTCACCGCTGCCGCCGCCGATCTCGGCCTGCCGCGCTCAACCGCGACGGAAGCGATCCGCCGGCTCGAAGAACATCTCGGCGCGCGGCTATTGGAGCGGACGACGCGGCAGGTGAACGCCACGCAGGACGGCGGGGCCTATTACCGGCGCTGCCTGTCGATCCTGGCCGAGATCGAGGATGCGGAAGCCGCCTTCCGCAAGGCCGAACCCTTCGGCCTGCTGCGCATCGACGCCAGCACGCTGCTCACCCGCACCTTCCTGTTGCCGCGCCTGCCGGAGTTTCTTGCACGCTACCCCCGCATCGACCTGCAGATCGGCCAGAGCGACCGGCTGGTCGACCTCGTGCGCGAAGGCGTCGATTGCGTCATCCGTGTGGGCGAGCCGCCCGACAGCGGCATGATCATGCGCCGGCTGGGGATGATCCGCGAGATGACCTGCGCCAGTCCCGCCTATCTCTCTCGCCACGGCACACCGGCCTCCCCCGACGCGCTCGACAGCCATCAGGCGGTGGGCTTCGTCTCGTCGCGCACCGGCGAGGTGCTGCCCTTCGAATTCACCGTCGGCGGCAAGACCCGCGAGATCAGGCTGCCGGGCCGCGTCGCCGCCAACAATTCCGACACCGCCGCCGACCTGGCGCGGCTCGGCCTCGGCCTCATCCAGGCGCCGCGCTATCGCTTCGAGAAGGATCTTGCTCAGGGCATGCTGGTCGAAGTGCTGGCCGACTACCCGCCCTCGCCGACACCGCTGTCGGCGCTCTACCCGCAGAACCGCCAGCTCTCGCCGCGCCTGCGCGTCTTCCTCGACTGGGCCGCGCGCATCTTCGCCGAGGCGAACCTGTAGGAATCTCGCCGCCATCGACCCCATCGCGACGAAACCGTAGGTATTGAAGCAAAATGGCAGTATTCTGCGCAGTCTGGGGTCTTGGGGCAAAGGGATGGATTTCAGCACGGGCCATGGCTACCTCCTCATCGGCGGCCTCATCCTGGTCGGCGCCGGGCTGCTCATCCTGTCGCTGATCGTCAATCTTCGCGTCGCCCACAGCGTGCGCCACGACGTGCGCCATCGCGAAAAGCTGCTCGAATATTATCGCAACATCTTTTCGCAGCTGGGCGTGATCCTGATCGGTATCGGCGTGTCGCTGTTCATCTTCTTCTTCCAGCAGAACTATCAGGACCAGCGCCGACGCGAGACGGAACTGCAGCAGGTTCTCGCCAAACTCGCCGCGCGCATTGCCCGCGGCGCGCCGGTCATGCAGTCGCTGGAGGAATTCGACGAGTTGCTGGATGAAGGCGGGCCTTATCTCAGCCCTCAACTCGGCGGCAAGAACACCGCGGTCAGTCTTCACGGGACAGAGCTCGGCAAACAGGCGGCCAGGATCCTGCTGGTCGAGCGCGACGTCGATCTCGCGGACTTCGAGGTGCTGAACCTGTCGCGCGATTTCGAATCCTCTTTTGTCGTCAACGAGCTCGATTCCAGGCTGTGGTTCGACATCGTGCGCGACGAGAGCGAGATCAAATACGCCACCACCCAGCTCGCCCTCGACTACAAGGACCTGCGGGACACGATCGGCGGCGATCCGGCGGAGGCAGCGGTCGCCGACCCGGAAAAGGAGCGCCGGGTCAAGCAGGAGGTGCTCGACATCTTCTACGATGCCGATCTGCTGCGCCAGCGCTCCAGGCAGCATCTGGCCCGCGCGTGCTGGCTGTTCAGCCAAGGGCGCGGCTTCGTCGGCGCGGCCCCCGTCAATGCGATCGAGGCCGATGCCAGGTCGCACCAGGAATGGCTCGACCGCTCAAGATCGGTGCTATCACAGTCGAAGTCGGGCAGCGGCGACTGCTTCAAACTGCTCCGCTACGGCCAGGGGTCGTGAGGTGTGAACCAGCGGGCAAGGTCCGCTGCTCTGGTGACAGCGCCAAACACCTTCAAACACCGGGTTAGCGCCGGAAGCGGACTGTCCGTTTCCGACGCCGCCGGTTACCCCGCGTTGCTTAGTTCGTCGCTAAGCGCGCGCTCGTTGGGATCGATCGAACCCAAATTCTTCACAACCCGGAATCGACCGCCCTGCGCCTGCGCTATGTACATGTTCATGCGAACATGATGCTGGCCGGGGACCATTTCGGCCGGACCACCCGGTCCCTGGCTGATGCGGGCGTGATCGAGAGCCCGGATGACCGCGTCCCGCTCGGCACTGCCCGCTTCCTTCACCGCCGCTTCCCACATCTTGATCGCCCGGTAGTGCCCGGTGCATCCGCTGCCCGCGGTCAGGGTAGCCCCACCAGGGAACCGCTCACCGT
Source organism: Mesorhizobium sp. 131-3-5 (assembly GCF_016756575.1). NCBI lineage: Bacteria > Pseudomonadati > Pseudomonadota > Alphaproteobacteria > Hyphomicrobiales > Phyllobacteriaceae > Mesorhizobium > Mesorhizobium sp. 131-3-5. Next base: position 3,192,143 of record NZ_AP023254.1, on the reverse strand, counting down.
AGCGGCGCAACAGCGCGCGACCGAACGGTTCGTCGAGTTCCTGGTAGTAGTCGAGGCAGCTGTAGAGGCCTTCGATCTGATCGGACGGCACCAGATTGAAGAAGTTCTCGTCGAAGTAGGTGCAGACGATCTTGCCGCCGCGTTTGCCGAAACCGGCCTTGTGCAGTTCTTCGAGGAACGGCGTCAGGCCCGGCGGGACGATGGTGTTGAAGACCACGTCGGTGCCGCTCGCCATGATCTGCCGCACCGTCCGCCGGAAATCGACGGTGTCCAGCGGAAAATACTCCTCGCTGACGATCTCGCCGCCATTGGCGCGCACCGCCCGGCTCGCCGCCTTGTTCAGCAAATGGGGCCAGATGTAATCGGCCGACGGCAAATAGAACCGTTTCGCGCCGGTGCTGTTCATGAGCCATGGTATCAGCGGCTCGACCTGCTGGGCGGGCACAGGCCCGGTGCAGAAGATCAGGGGATCGTTTTCCTGTCCCTCATACTGCTCGGTGTAGATGTAGAGCGTCCTGCCCCGGGTGACCGCCTCGCTCTTGATGGCCAGGCGGGTCGAACTGTAGATGCCGCCGACGACCACGTCGACCTTGTCGACGTCGACGAGTTTCGCGGCCTTTGCCTTGGCAACGCTGTCTGTGGTCTCGCCATCCTCGATGACGAGTTCCACTGGCCGGCCGAGGAGGCCGCCTTTGGCGTTGATGTCGTCGACAAGCATGGTGGTGAGGTTCGCATTTGCAACGCCCATGAAAGACAATGGGCCGGTGAGTTCGGCGATAAGACCGATCTTGATGGGTTTCGGATCCATTTGATTTCTCCAAATCTGGGGTTCGTCGGGCACGCGCCGCCGCCGAGCGGCAGGCGGCGCTCAATGCGGGGCTTCAGGCCTCGTAGTGGCCGAGCAGCAGCGCCGCCTGCGGCTTGCCGACATGGCCGGCTTCCTGCAGGATCGCTGGCACCTCCGGATCGGACACGAAATTCTTCCAGCCCTCGGCGTCCCAGTCGAAGATCGCCCAGACGCGGTCGGGCTCGCTGGGGTCGCGGAAGACGGTCGCGCCGTTCGAGCCGTGCAGCCGGCGCTTGTCTGCGCCCTTGGTCGAAAAGATACGGATGAAGTGGTCGATATCAGCCACTTTGGTGGTTGCGAGAAGCATCTGATTTCCTCCTGTCGGTCGCGGTCACCATTGAACCGTCGACAGGACTACGATGCGCGCCCCGGAGCGGGCGCACATGGGGTGGATTCCCTATGCTTGCGTTTCGCCTGGTCGGACAAGGCCGTGCTCGACCGCGTAGAGCGCGGCCGCGGCACGGGTGGTCACGCCGATCTTGGAATAGACGCTTTGAATATGGTGGTCCGCGGTCTTGGGCGAGATATCCAACTTTTTGGCCACTTCCTTCGCCGTGAGCCCGGCGGCGATCAGGCGCAGCACCTCGATCTCGCGCGGCGTCATGCCGGCCAGCGCTTGCGGCACGGCTCGCCGCGATGGCTGCCCGGCGAAGGACAATACGGCCTCGGCGGCGTCGGGGCAGATACAGCCGTCACGCACGGCGGCGCGCAGCTGGGCGGCGGCCGCCTCGCTGGACAGCGCCTTGCGGTGCGGACGTTCTTCTCGCGACGTCTGGAAGGCTTCGGCAGCGGCCAGGATCCTTGCCGCCGGGGACAGGTCCGAGCCGCCGACCTTGCGGTGATAGCCGGAGCCATCCAGGCGCTCGTGATGGCGAAGCACGAGCGCGGCCATCGCCTCGCCCTCGCGACCGAACGAGGCCAGGGCCCGCTCGCCGTAATAGGCGTGCAGTTGTGCGGCGTCGCGTTCGCGCACCGACAGCGGACCGTTGCGCATCCAGGTCGCCACCGGCACCACCAGTTCGCCAATGTCGTGGATGCAGCCCGACCAGCGCAGCGCGCGAACGTCAAGGTCGGGCAGCCCGATCCGTTTGCCCGCACCCATGGCCAGTTCCGACACCATCCTCGAATGGCCCTGCGTAAACGGCATGCGCATGTCGATCATGTCGGCTATGGCCAGGAACGCCTCATCGCAAGCCCCCTCGTCCAGCGTCACCGGCGGATCCGGCTCGAGCGCCAGGATGGTTTCGCGGTCGACCGTCGCGCCGATGCCCTCCATCAGGACCGCCGCGTTGGCCGAGACGAGCCGGGCCAGATCCGCTTCGTATGGACCATCGCCGCGGCTGGCGACGGTTTCGGCCATCCCGTCGATGCCGACGGCATCGCTGAGCGCAATCGCATCCTGCGCCAATGTGATCAGGCGCACGGCGGGCAGGACATCCTCGCCACTCAGCCCGCGCGGCAGGCCCTTGCCGTCCCAGCGTTCGTAGATCTGCCCGAGATTGCGCCGGATCTCGTCGGACAGGCCGAGCCGCTCGCCGATCCGTTGCGCGACCTCGCAATGCGCGGTGAGCACCGGGCGCGCCACCGCGAGCGCCTGCGACATCGCGGCCTCGATCGCCCTGCCCTGCGCGTCAGGCTCGAGATCGTAGTAGAACCGCTTGAAGGCCTGCACGAAGACCCTGCCCAGTTCCGCACGATTGCCCATGTCGAGACCGACAAGATCCTGGCGCAGGGCGATCTCGTCGCCGAACGTGGCCGACAGAAGGTCCGTGTCGGCATTGCAGCCGACATAGCGCAGCATCGACTGATGGTAGGCGTTGCGCCGAACCTCATTGGAAACACCCGCGAGGTCGGCGATCCGCATTGCAAGCACGCAGGATTTCAGCGCGAAGTCGCGAGAATGGCCAGTGGCGAGGTCCGAGGCATAAGCCAGGACCATCATGAAGTCCGCCCGGCGTATCGAGACAGCTGTCATCGCACACCCCCAGTGATCCCTATGCTAGCCCCGTGCGCCGTCGATACCTAGGGGAAAAATCTCAAGCCGGATGTAGAAGAAACAGAGCGTTCTGTTTGGACCGGATGCGGTCTGGCAGCTTTACGCTGGGAATAGTCAGAAGTGGACGTTTAGGCATCCTGACTACATCGATTGTGCGAAGCGGACGAGAGAGACCCCGATCGCTAGGCATTCTTGAGGGCCGCGAAATGCGGCGCATTGTGGGAGGCAGGCGGGAATGGGAGCCGCCTCGCGCTAGCTTGACTGTTGAGCGCTTCCCGCGACGCGTCCGACGCAGGCGCGGGAAGTCTCCGTGTCATGCCTGATCCATCCCGGGCTTACGCCTTCGCGGCGTTCCGTGCAGCCTCGAATACATCGCGCGCAGAGGTCGTCCCCGCTACGTGCTCCGTACCCGCAATGCCGAGGTCCATCCAACCTGCATTCACGGCCCCAAACATTTCTTCGGCAGGTCCGGAGCGGCCCTTCGGGATGCCGAATTGCTCGAACGCTTCCGGCCCTATACGGGACGAGACGCTGATTGCCCGCCCACTGGGCCTGTTGCGCATGGTCAACGCTGCCAGTCCCGCCTATCTGGCGCGCTATGGCGTCCCTCGATCGCTGGAGGATCTCCAGCGTCAGGAACATCGGACAATTCATTTTTCGACGATGCTGGGCGCAAGACCCCATGGATGGGAGTATCCGGACGGCGACAGCTACGCGACGCTTCAGTTGCCAGGTGCGCTACACGTCAACAGCGCTCAGACCTACGAAGCCGCCGCCCTCGCCGGCCTTGGCCCGATTCAGGCTCCACTCTTGGGGGTTGGCCAATAAGTGGAGAGTGGAGCGCTGGTGGAGATCATACCCGATTTTCGCCGCCGGGCGCTCGCCGTGTCCCTCGTCGTGGCACATCGCAGCAACCTGTCACGTCGAGTCCGCGCATTCATGAAATGGATCGAAGATGTGCTGACCCCGTATCTGGAATAGAAAGACGAACACCTTCGGCCGGCGCCCGGGAACGGCAAGGATGAGGCGCATCGCCGATCACGGCCCCACCAGTGAAGTAGGCCATTTGTGGTCAAATCCGTCGCCTCGGCTAGCTGGTGCCTTCACCCGGGAAGACCAGCTTTTCTGAAGCCTGACATGAACAGCTCGAGGGCGACTTGGTCGGCGAACGGGAGACCTGACATCAGCCGGACAGTCAGGTCGTATTTCCTCGTTAGTGCGCTCTCGACTTCAGCGCGCGCCTTCTCCATCTCGCCCAAATGTGCGTACGACGCCGCGAGGAAGGCGTGAATGAAGAATTGGTCACCGGCCTTCTGATACGAACCGACGGCTTCCGAATACCGTCCTAGCAGGAACAGGGAGCTGCCCTTCACCTCCCAGAACCATATCGGAGGTAACGGGTCGCGCAGGAGCGCAGCTTCGAGCACGCTCAGCGCCGTCTCGGCCTGTCCGCCGTAGTTGAGCCAGCTTGCGTAGTCCCCTGCTATGTTCACGTCTAACGGATTCAACGAGCGCGCGCGCTCGAAATGCACTCCCGCATCGCCATGTTGGCGCATGTGTATAAGCACCAGCCCCATGCTCTGGTGACAGACGCCATCGCTCCTGTCGAGAGCGAGCGCCGTTTGTGCCGAGTCCCAGGCCTTCTGTAGCGTCCGGGGATCGTTGTCGTACCAAAATCTGCCGACGAGGGCTTGCGCGAGGAAGGCATGGCCTTGAGCGAACGTCGAATCTAGCTCGATGCACCGGACGAAGAGAGGCTCGGACTTATCCAATTCATATCGGTAGAAGTGTGCGCGCCCCTGCAGGTAGTAGTCGTACGCATCCCAATCGGCCGGAGGCTTGCGTCTCGTCCGGCTCGCAGAATCGGCCTCCGCTTGGCCTTCGACCATCGAGGCGATGAGAGCCGCAAGCTCGTCTTGCAATGCGAAGATGTCGTCGAGGGCCCGATCGTACCGTTGAGCCCACAGGTGAGTGCCGGCGGCGGCATCAATCAACTGTGTGGTGATCCGAATGCGATCACCGAGCTTTCGTATGCTGCCTTCGACGAGGTAACGAACGCCTAGTTTGCGATGGACTTCGGCAACGTCCAATGTCGGATGGCGAAACTGAAAGGATGAATTGCGCGCGATGACGAGTAGGGACCGGAACCTGGCCAGCTCCGTAATTATGTCCTCGGTTATGCCGTCGCTGAGATACTGCTGGTCCTGATCGCCACTCAAGTTGGCAAAAGGCAGCACCGCAATCGACGGCTTGCCGGACGGTGGTGTAGGCCTGCGGAATGAGCTCGCCACCGGCTCGACGGTCCCGGTGAAGCGGTAGCCGACGCGAGGCACCGTGGCGATCCACTCGCCGCCGTTATCAGCCGGACCGAGGGCCTTTCTGAGTGTCGCGATTTGAACGGTAAGGTTGCCTTCCTCAACGGCGGTGCCTGGCCAGGCAGCATCCATCAGTTCGGCCTTGGTCAGTATCTCTCCGGGCCGTGCCGTAAGCGCAGCAAGCAGGGTCAGCCCACGATGCCCAACAGCTATCGGGGTTTCTTCTCTAAGAAGCGTACCGATGTCGGGATCGAGTACGAACGGACCGAAAGCGATGCGAGTCCCCTGCATTTGGGCATACTAGACTTTTCGGAAGTTTTCGGAAACGTTTCGGCGTCAGCATTGCTGTTGCTGCCCCCGACTGTCGGATCAAGGCCACTGACTGCGACCGCCGACACGACTGGTAATCGCAAACGGCTCTCTGGATCCGAAAGCGCTTGCTGACCTACAGGACCGCTGTGACACTGACCAACTCTCCACCCTGACAAATGTAATCTGCAATATCGTTATGCCGCGATGCCGCGCATGGGGTCGGCGCCAGCGATGTCCGCCTTCACATTAAAGCTGCCAACCAATGGGCAAAGGATACGCTGACTGAATGTCGGAGCGCCGTTTGCTCGCACTCCGGGCAATCCAACCACGCTGGGGGCTCAAGAGACCCGCTACGCCCTTTCTGGTCAGGAGCAAGTCCGCGAGAATTTGCCACAATGATGGATGTGTGCCTTTGAGCTCGCCTCACTATTGCCGGCGTCTCAACTCTGCGGCAATCATCGATTCGTCTTGTCGTAGGGACAACCGCCCAGCCGCTGCCAGTGCTTGTTTCCAAGTAGAGACGGCGAGGGCGTGGCGGCCATCCAACCACTGCGCGACGCCGGTCCAAAGACCGTATTGTGGAACGCCGACTGGAAATACACGACTGTAGCGTTTGAGCTCATGCAGCGCTTGGCATTCCCATTCGCTCCATTGGTCGTACTCGCGCGAGAGCCCAGCTTCACGGCCACGTAAAAGCAGTTCGGAAACTCCTGAAATGCCGACCAATGTGCTGTGGGAAGACGGTCGACGCATCACGCGCAACAAGCGCAGTGTTTCGACCGCGGCCTGGATACTTTCGGCATGCAGACCGGCACGCGCGAGGGCAAGTGCAAGTGCTCCTTTGGTCGAGATCTGCGCGGCGAGATCGACCGAGCCGAGCATCGCGGACGTTATTAGTCGAAGGATGTCGATCGCTTCACGAGGGTTATCCATATGGAGCACGCACAGCGCCTTGCATCGGAGCGCCCAGATTTCTTGCTGGATGTTTCCGGCGTTCTGCGCGCGCGATAGTAGCGCAAGGGAGGTATGCTCCAATGCACTCCGATCGCCGCGATAATACAATGACCAGAAGCGCATTCCTTGTGCGTTGCACCAACTCAGTTGATCTCCGGCCCTTAGACACAACTCTTGCGACTGATCGAGGCGGCGATCGACCACCGACCATTCACAGCGCCCAAGGTGCCAGAGCGCGTCGAGGTTGCAAACATGGGCATGGACTGCTGGATCGGCGAGCGCGAGCGCGACCCGTTCTGCCCTTTCCATGAAGTGTTCGCACGCGTTCCGCCAACCCAAAATGCCGAGCCCACACGCTAGTTGCGCGGACGCGACTGCCATCTCTACGGAGAACCCGGTGCGCTCCGCGTGTGTTACAGCCCCAACGAGATTGTACATCCCCAGCGAAAAGCGAAGCTCGAAATAGTCGACCATCGCCGCTTGGTTCAAGCATCGAGCCAGTTCTCGCTCCCAAAAGCGCAGATCATCCCGCTGGACCCATCTTGGCGATGGGGGGTAGGCTTGTTGGAAGGCGAGCCGCAAGCCACGCCAGAGCAGACGGATCAAAATCGTTGTAGGTGACCGAAGAACCGGCTCACCTGCCACTCGGAGCGCGCGCCTTACAGCAATCCCCTGAGCGTGAATGTCGCCACGGCTATAATGCGCCTCGGCGAGTTGCCTACGCCAACGTACCGCCTGTAGTTTCTGTTCAACGCTCCAAGTCGGCTGCTTTGGTTCGTGTGCCAAGCAGATGTCAAGAAATGCGGCCACCTCTCGAAACGCACCAGTCTGTAACGCCTTCGTTGCTGCCAAATCGGCATATTTGACTGCCTTCTCGTCATTGCCGGCGGCCTCAAAGTGTTGAACGAGAACTGCAGTGTCCGCTCCTAGGGAATCTCCCGGACTTGATTCGATCCAGCTAGCCAAGGCTCCGTGCAGCTTGTGCCGCAGATCGCCTGGGATCGAACCATAGACGACGTCTCTGGTCTGATCGTGCCGAAATTCGTAGTTCCCTTCCACATTCCCCCGGCGCACCAAATGCGCGGCCACAAGAGATTCAACGGCAGCACCCACGGCGTCGGGACGCAAGACATCCTTAAGCAATACCTCGAGTGCCTCGCTGGTGAACGAACGCCCTACTACCGCTGCGGCCTTGATTACGTCCTGGCCAACAGTATCCAAGCGATCGACGCGCTCTCGTATGACCCGTTCGACACCCTCGAAATATCGAAGGCCGTCGAGTGGACGGATCGGACGCCAGAAACCATCGCGCATGGCGATCAGTCCCTCGCTCTTCAATGTCAGCGCGATTTCCTCAGCGAAAAAAGGGTTGCCGCTGGCCAGCGCCGAGACCCGTCGCGCCAGCTCCTCGTCTGGGGGCACGGCCCCCAATGTACGAGCAGCCAACTGGGAGATCGATCCTTCACTGAGTTCCTCAAGTTCCAGAATGCGACAGAAGAGTGAGGGATCGTCGGCTCCCGATCTAGTTGCGCTCTTCCGCGCCGCCTGGGTCCGTCGGTGCAGATTTTTGAACTCCTCCGGAACCTCCTCGGCGCGCAGGCATAGGATAATAAGCAATGAAGATAGTGATCCGAGAACCCACTCAACGAGTCGCCACGACGCAGAATCGAGCCACTGACTATCCTCAAGCACCAATGCCAAGGGGCGTGGCGCCAATTCGCCTATGATATCGCCCAAGAGGCGCATCGTAGCATCAGCACGATGAGCGCCCTCTAGGTGCCGAGTTCCTTCATTCTGGGCGATCTCGACGGCCAACATGTCCCCGAGCAAGGGCACTCGCCCAAGAATTGACGAATTACCTTGGACACTTGCGATGAGGCTCTCAAGCACATCGACGCCACTGCTGTCGGCAGGCAAGCCAAGAACGGATTCCAGTACACGCCGCCACGTCAGCAGAGAGGTACGTCGATCATCCCGCTCGGCGCGTGCCACCGAAACCATAGTGCCGGTCGAACGCAATTCATCGGACCACGCACTCACCAGTGCGCTTTTCCCGATGCCTGGCTCACCAACCACCGCCACCAGACGGGTCGTGCCGGCGCGTGCTTCTTCGAACGCACTCCTAAGAAATTCCAGTTCACTGTGGCGGCCAATGAGCGTCGTAGGAAGTAGCGCCGGCAAATGGGGCTCCAATGGACGGAACACGGGCGCCATATCCCCAAGTCCCTCCAACTGAAACGCACCACGCTTCTCGAAAGAGAATGTCGCCCTGCTCGCCCGTTCGGTCGGTGCGTCGCAGAGGACATCCCCAAAGACCGCCGTCATCAGTCGCGCCGCGCGATTGACCGGCGGGCCGAAGACCATAAGTTGCCGCCTTCGCAAGCTGCCCACGACGCGAAACAACGCATCGCCTGTCGCCACGCCGACCGAGACGGAGAGTCCCAATCGCGAAACGGTGACGCTTATGGCGCGGGCGGCATCGACGGCACGCTGTGGGTCGTCACGGTGAAACGCACCCCGCGCACCGAATGCGGCCATGAATACCAGGCCTTTGTCGTCGAAAAGCAACTCACCAGGCGGTCCGCCTCGCCCTCTCAGGATCTCTTGGAGTGATACACACAGCGTCTGATGACGGGACAACGCAAGCGGATCGTGATGATCTAGCCCTACTATGCGGGCGAAAAGTACGGAAACGGGTCTGATCTCTGCCAGTGCATCCAAACGGGCGTCCAAACGGCGATCTTCATCGATCTCTATCGCAGAAACGTTAAGCGCGATTCTCGCGCTTTGCTCGTGAACAAGCAACACATCTTGCAATTGTGGAGGCAGGAACTCCGCCAACCATTGGGGACGTAGCAGGTCCGATGACGCTTTCAAGCCGACTTGCTGGTGACCCGCAACCCCGTCAACGATCGCTTTCATTGCGCTTTCAGAGAGCACGTATTCCCAGCGGCCCGCAAGCGCTTGTGATTTTGCAGCCAGAGCGACGGCATCACCGCCGGCGACCAGATTCCAGACCGGCTGGCCACCCAACGAAGCAGCCCAGAGTGTGCCGGCGCCCACGCCAACGTGTAGGGCCGGAGCAATTTGGCTCGTCGAGATGTCTGGCCGGTCGTTGCGATCACGGCAGATTGCTTCGGCGCAGGCGGCTGCGGCCTGGGCGGCAGCTCCAAGGTTGTCGGAGTCAGCCGCCCAATATGCCAGGAGAGAGTCCCCCGCAAAGTAAAGCACTTCACCGCCACGATCGAGGATTTGCTCAGCGCATCGGGCATAGGATAGGCTCAGCAGCCTCGGGATTTTTTCAAGTCCTTCTTGTCCGCGCCGTGCCAGCTGTTCGACCAAAGGCCGTATATCGGGATACATCAACAAACATCACGACAGCTGGAAATTCAATGGCGGCAGGGCGATCTCCAGACGTGCCGTGAATTCTAGCAAGGAGCTTTAATGGCAGCAAACTCCCAAGTAGCTCACAACTACCCCCCATGACCTCCTACCTATAGTTGTACAGACAAATTTGACACGGACGCCGAATACCTCGACGCAAATAGCAAACCAACTCGTATTTACGATACGCCACTTTACCTCCTGCCAATACACCAATTTTCATATATGATTTGGCGGTCGTTGAGGGGGCAAACGTCCATGCCGATCGACTTTCTCGCACCCGTCGGGTGTGCAATGGTCTGGGTTTCGTGCCACTTCGACTTATTGGCGGATGACCTCCCGCAGATAGGGGACGCAGGCTTCTTCAACCTCTCACCGCTTCGTGATGGCTCGCACATAGCCGCCGGGAGATTGTGATGAGGGACGCGGGGCTCGACACGAACTCGCGAACGGCTTGGATCTCTCAGGGTTTTGAGCATCTCATCGATCGCGTCCGAAAGACCCCTGCGGTCCAGCACTTCGACGTCCTGATCATTGGCAGCGGTTACGGCGGTGCGATCGCTGCGGCCACATTTGCAGGCCGCCGTAAGAACGGAGTACCAGTTACCGTGGGCGTGCTGGAGCGCGGCAAGGAATACTTGCCGGGTTCGTTCCCCACCGGTCTGGGTGAACTGCCAGGCCACATTCGGCACGAGAAAAACAAGGAAGGTCTCTTCGACGTCAGGCTTGGACCTGAGGTGACAACGGTCGTTGCCAGTGGAATCGGCGGCGGCTCGCTGATCAATGCCGGTGTGATGGAAATCCCCTTGCAGAAGGTATTCCAGACGGGGTGGCCGAGCCAACTTGCGAGCTTGCCCGACTGGAAGTCATTCTTCAAGCGCGCGGCGGACATGCTTGGCGGGAGCATAAATGGTGCACGGAACACAATCGAGAGCCACGTCGATGGTGCGCCGCAAAAATTTACATCAATCAGAGATATTGCGCCGCGCAACAATTTCCGACCAGCGGCGATCACCGTCGCGATGGCTAACAACACTAAAAGCTCGGGCAACGTCAAACTCAGCCAATGCCTGCGTTGCGGTGATTGTGCAACGGGCTGCAATTTCGGCGCAAAGAACTCGCTCGATGTCAATCTGCTCGTGCGTGCCCAGCAGAGAGGCGCAGAAATATTTAGCGGCGCGACGGTGCTAAGCATCGAGAAGGACGGCACGACCGGCTGGATCGTCAACAGCGTCCATACCAACGCCGCGCTTCGTGCTCGTGACGGCGACGTATTGCGGGTTCGGGCAGGTAAGGTGGTGTTGGCGGCAGGCACGCTGGGATCCACCGAGATAATGCTTCGATCGCAGATCATCGGCCTGCCGCTCTCGAGCGCACAACTCGGCAAGCGATGCTCGACCAACGGTGACATGCTGATCGCCGACTATGGCACCAGGGCATCCGTCAACACCGTAGCCAACGATGCCACCCAGCCATCCAGACGTGCGATCGGCCCGACGATCACGGGCATCATCGACCTGCGCGAGGAAGCGGGCGTTCTCATCGAGGAGATGTCAGTCCCGGCGTCCCTTCGCATCGCATTCGCGGAAATTTTTGCGACGGTCAATACCTTGCACACCCTCGACGAGATCGACTGGTCAACCCACCAGCAAGGCTTCCCAAAAGACGATGCCTATGTCGTGTCGGACCAACGCATCGAGCGTTCCGCGCTCTACGCCGTGATGTCCGACGACGGAGCGGCTGGTACGATCGAACTCGAGCCTGCTCGGATTGCCGACAGGGACGGTGCGGCGCCTGCCGACCGCGACCGCGACGGCATCGCGCGAATGCGTTGGAGCACGCTGCCGAACCTGCCCGTCTTCGACAAGCAGATCGAGGTGATCGCCGGTCTCACCAAGAACTCGGGCGGACGCGTCATAGCGAACCCTCTCTGGAAGCTACTGCCGTCAAAACATACTTGGCTTCTCCAGGAAAAACGAGGGCCGTTGACAACCGTTCATCCGCTCGGCGGCTGCACCATGGCCGACACTGGGGCGATGGGCGTCGTAGATCATCTCGGCCGGGTGTTCTCGACGAACAATACAAGCGCCGTCCACGACGGTCTGGTGGTGCTTGACGGTTCGATCGTCCCTACCGCGCTCGGAACGAATCCCGCACTTACCATCTCAGCGATTGCGTTGCGCGCCGCTGAGAAGCTCGCCAAAGACTGGGGCTACGACTTGGGACGACGCGCCGTAGCCGGCGCTCCGCTGACCCGACCGGTGTTTCGCTCGACCGATGCTCCGGCGCTACCACCCCGGACGGAAGTCGAAATCGTCGAGCGGCTTGTTGGCCCTTTGCGCGTGAAGCTGAAAAATGGGGAAAACCGTGAGTATGTAGTCGAATTGACGCTGCGCTTTGGGCCCACGGCGCTCGCCGATCTGACGCCGAGCAATGGCGGTGACCCCACGTTGAACGTTGCCACGGACCAGTCGGAGCTGTTGTCCCGCAGCATGATACGCATGTTCCCGCAAACCGATTGGGATCTGCTCGAGAAGAGCTGGGATCCGGCAGGCCTAAGGGAACAGAAACTCGAAGCTATCGCTGAATTCAGCGCGCCACTCACGGGCACCCTGAAGGTGCTTGAGCGCCAGAAGACCTGGGTGTTGGGTCGCATGTGGCGCGCGGGCAAGGCATGGGTTCTGAATCGAGGCCTGCGCGATATCTACCAGGCAATTGTCGGCGATGACGTCGGCCCAGGATCCCGCCCAGGATTATTCAGTCGCGTTAAGTCGGGCCTTGCGATCGCCAGCCGTTCCGGCGAGATCCGAGCACTCGTGTACGATCTCAGGATCGGCCCACCAGATGCGCACGCCAAATTGCTACTGTCCGGCGACCGTATCGTCGGCACCAAAACCTTCACCTATGAGAGGTGCTGCAATCCGTGGCGCCAGCTCATGGAGGTCTCGCTGGAACGTTTCCCTGGGCTGAGCAGCACCGCCGACTGCGTGCTGAAACTCGACGTGGGTTATCTCGCCCGCATCGGCGTGCCGCTGTTTCGGGTAACGCGACAGCGCGACGGCGTCGCCACAATCGGCGAGCTTGCCGCTTTCCTAGGTTACTTCGTGCGATTGCTGCTTGGCCAGCATATCTGGAGCTTTCGATCGCCCGACAAGGACGTCGACCCAGCAAACGACGTCGTCGATTTCCGGCCGCCCACCAATCTGCAACTCCCGGGGGTTGGCTCAGTCCAGGCGCAGATCATCGATATACCGATCGGGTCAAGGAAGCCGGACATCGGTGGCAAGCCTACTCGGGGCAAAGTGCTGGTCACGCGTTATCCGCATCCCGGCACCAAAAAAAGGCCGGTCGTGATGCTGCATGGCTACAGCGCCGGGGGCACCACATTTGCTCATCACGCGGTGAACCCGAATTTTGCGAGCCATCTTTGGAAAAGTGGACGCGACGTATGGGTCGCCGATCTCAGGACCAGCCCTGTCCATCGCACCGCAAAGGACGCGTGGAGCTTCGACCAGATAGGCAACCAAGACGTACGGAAAGTGATAGTGAAGGCAGCCGGCGAGTCTTTCGACCACAAGGTCGACGTCGTCGCGCACTGCATGGGGACCATCGTGTTCAGCATCGCTGTGCTCGGAGGCAAGATCGATAATCTGGTTCATCGAGCAGCGTTCACGCAGGTCGGGCCGCTCGTCGTCTTCTCACCGGCAAACGTCTTCCGCGCCTATGTGGTACGGTATCTGATCGATTTCCTTCCTGACACTTATGAATTCAATCCCAAGAATCCGACGCTTGCCGATGACCTCTTGGATCGGGTGCTCTCAACGATGCCCTATCCCGTCGGGGAGTTCGAAATCGAGAATCCACTCTGGCCGTGGAAACGTACACCTTGGACTCGGACGCGGCATCGCATGGACGCGCTTTACGGCCGGGACTTCAACGTAGCCAACATGGAACCAGAGATGCTGCGCTACATCGATGAGCATTTCGGCGCGCTAAGCTTGAGGACCGTGTCGACGGCACTGCATTTCGCGCGCTACTCGATGATGACGAATTTCAGAGGCCAGAACCAGCTCGTCTCACGCGAGACATTTGTTGAGCACTGGAATTTTCCGACATTTAGCGTGCACGGTGCGGAGAACGGGTTGTCGCACGTATCGACGTTGGACCGCATGTCGCAGATCCTCGATGACGCCGGGCGCGACTACCGCCGGTCGTGGATCAATCCGGGGGCCGGGCATCAGGATGCGCTGGTCGGCACGACAAGGCACGCCACGTTCCGGGAGATCGAGCAATTCCTGGACGACCCTAGCCCCGCTCGCCAGGTCCAACCTGACACGGAGATGACGGCATATCCCCCGTGGATAGGGCCAATCATCACCGAGGAGCGGCCGCAAACGCCGGCGCTCGTGGTGCGGGTCGGGGCGATGCCGTCGCTTCGAGCACCCGAGGCTGCACTGATGCTGCGCATCCAACTTGTCGGCGGCCAAATTCTGCGGCCAGATAACCCGGTCGCACCCTGGGAACAGAATTACATCGTCAACCATATAGTGGTCTACAAGTCGCCGAAGCTAGCGGCTAATAGATGGGCCGCGTTCGAAGTTCCGTTGCCGACCCTGATGCCGAACTACGACGCGGCTCATCCCGGCAACGCGCTTCTCGTGCTGCTCGCCTATCCCGACCCCAAGGTATTGCCGCCCCTCGAGGTTGGGTTACCAGACGGTTACTTCCGAGCCATCGCGGTGGACGAAACTGTCCTTCGGCTCGATCCGAAGAAATTTGTTGAGGACGGGATAGTCGGAGGCAAGGAGACGTTCGCGCAATTCAAGATAATCGCGGACGCCGCATCGCGGCTGCTCGAGCCACTCAGCGCACGGTCGAAAGGCTACTCCAAGAACAACGGCACTCGTGACGTTACGTTGCAGCCGGGGGTCACGCCCGGGACTATGACGTCACTGCGGTTCGAGGTGAAGACGCCGACCGGGGTGGCCGCACTCCCACGCTTGATAGAGCAGGATCGCGACCTCATGGACGGCGTTATCCCATACGATCCGCCGCAGTATCCGCCTCCAACCCCCGTACCGGGCGGGACAAGTTTCTTGCTCGCATCGTGCCAGTATCCCGCTGGGTTCATCGATGAGCCTGTGGCATACCGTTCCTATGGCGAGATAGTCGCGCGGCTCGAGGCGAGCGGGGGGATCAAGCCGCGGTTTGCCGTATTCGCAGGCGACCAGGTGTATGTCGACCCGACCGCTGGGCTCTACGATCCGCGTTCGCATGATGATCGATATCGTCTGCCTTATGAGGCGTGGTTGCGAAACCGGAACGTGCGCAACGCATTGCGCCGGATTCCGTCGTTCATGTTGCTCGACGACCACGAGATCGACGACAACTGGGAGGCGATCCCCGACGACAACGAGAACAAAGAGAAGAAAACATTAGGCCTAAAGGCGTATTGGAAATACCAGCGTGGAATGTTCAGGAGAAGGACCTTCAAATTCGATGGCTTTGACTTCTTCATGCTCGACACACGTACGGAACGGTCCCATCGCAGGGTCGGGAGTCTGGCGAGTGCCGAGTTGTTTGCACCGGGGACCATGCGCGAACTCAAACGTTGGCTGCTGCGAAAGTCTGGGTCCCATTTCCTGCCGAAGTTCGTCGTGTCGTCGGCCATGCTGCTCCCGCGTCATCGGCGCGCGGTGCAACGTGATGAACGCCTCGACCCCTCAAATCTGAGTGCGATACATTCCGACGGCTGGGACGGATATCCGAACACGCTGCGCGAGGTGCTCGCTCATATCGCCGTCAACAAAATTGATCACGTAGTGTTTCTGTCGGGCGACGAACATCGGGGCTATGTCGCCACCGTGGACCTGCTTGATGCCTCCGGCAACTCAATCACCCGCGTGCATTCCGTACACACCGCCGCGCTATACGCTCCCTTTCCGTTTGCAAACAGTATCGACGCGGACATCGTCATGAGCGAGACGTTCGATATCGTGGACGGCGCATCCACCTACAAGTGCGTCGTCAACGCGATACCGCCACCCGCTGGCGACGGCGCGACATTTTTGCGCGTACGCCAGAACGCCGGGATTTGGAACCTCGATTGCGAGTTTGCCCATGGAGCGCTGCCGCCGCTCACACTGTGAGCGCAGCGCTGAGCGCGTGGTCGACGCTTACAACAGCAGAAACGATCCAATGCACATCCTTGAAACCGAAACGGAGACAGGCGCTCGCACCCAACAATTGGCATGGTTCGTTGTTGTTGGCTTTGCCTTAGTGGTTGCCAAACAAAGGAGTTGGCAGCCACTCCGCGTAGCATCACTTATCTGAACGTCACGGCAGACGGGATGCAGGCCGTCGCCGGAAAGGCGCAAACCCATTGTGCGCGCTATAATCGGGATGCCGAACTGATTCCAGGTGAGTGGGCCGAAGGTCGAGCCACATTTCGGTGTAGCGACAGGTAGATTGAATCGCTCATGTCGGCATGACGGCTCCTTCTTCCGCATCATCTGACCGAGATGAACCAACCGTATGTCGAAGAACCCGGATGATTGACCATCCGCGGCAAGATTTGCCTGCGGCATGACCAATTAGCCAA
This sequence comes from Mesorhizobium sp. 131-3-5, assembly GCF_016756575.1. Lineage (NCBI taxonomy): Bacteria > Pseudomonadati > Pseudomonadota > Alphaproteobacteria > Hyphomicrobiales > Phyllobacteriaceae > Mesorhizobium > Mesorhizobium sp. 131-3-5. The sequence goes on along the minus strand of NZ_AP023254.1, from coordinate 3,175,734 downwards.
ACTATAGCGCCACCGGCAGTTGGAATCCGTCGGCCGTTGGAGCTGTGCGCTTGAGACCGAATGTCTGAAATGGGCTGGAAGCGGTCGGTCTGCTATTGAATGGCAAAAGCAGTCGTCCGCATGGCATCAAGCAAAATTAGACAATGCCTGTCAGAGGCGACAATGAAGCAATGATGAACCCGGCCGAAACAGAACTCCTGCAGATCGCTAAAGACCAAGGAGCCACCGTTCACCAAGGATATCACATGCTCGCCGCGCAACTTGGCGCGATGGGTCGCTATGCCGGAGCCTTCTGGAGCAACCCGGCGCAGTGCAGAGCCGAGAGTCTCGGTTAGATCGCTGTTGCCCCAGCCAATTAGCCTGCCACACGCAGCGATTTTTGCAGCAGATTCAAGTGGTCCATGATGTGCCGCTCCGCGTGATACGATTGTAGACCGGTAGCGGACATTTCAAACCTATTCGGACCGGCACCCAAGGCCCCAATGTCTGCAGATGGGAATGCAATCGAGCTCCGCGTAGCGTCCGCAATGCAGGCGCAAAGTGGACGTCGTTTTCGTTTTCGTAAAGTCTACCTCAGTAATGCGCCGTGAGAAAAATCCGATCGCTTGTCAGGTGGGGACTGCTTCCAGCGCTGGCACTATCGTCCATCGCGATCGTGTTGTGGCAGTACGGTGCGGTGAACCATCGCATCAATCTTTGCGACGATCCGACATCGCGCAAGTATATCTGGAACGATGAGCTGCGGCACAAGATCTGCGACCGGGCGCCGCTCGTTGCCCCTGTCAGCCCCTAGTCACCCACACGCCGCAGCGTGCCCAGATGATTGTCGTCGAGGAAGCCTATAGTGATGGCCGACGCCTTGCCGTCGGGGCCGAGGACGAAGCTCACGCTGGTTGGCCTGTCCGGTGTCTCGGCATCGGGGAAGGTCAGAAAAAGATCACCGTCGTAATGCGCCAGGGAATAGGACCGGGCGCCGGCCGGGCCGACCTTGAGCACAAGGCCGTCTCCGGCACTCGCCACGACAGCATTGCCGAAGAAGTCGTTGGCGTAGCGGCCGGCATAGGCACTTGCCGGCCTGGCTGGCCTTGCCGGAGATGGCGGCGCGGCATAGGTGGCCTTGGCCGCCGCGACCGCCGGGCCGAACATTCCGGCATAGATATCGTCCCATGCCTTGACCCAGTCCTTCTGGACCGAACCCTCGAAGACCAGGTCCGCAAAACTGTCGGACAGCCCTTCCGGCACGCCTGTCGGGAAGGCGTTGGCGACGATGACGATGCCAAGCTTCTCCTGCGGGAAGATCGTCACCAGCGTGCGTGCGCCGACGCTGAAGGCACCCGCATGGCCCCAGCTCAAGCCATGCCGGCCGAATTCGACATTCCAGCCGAGGCCGTAGAAGGACGCGCCACCGGAGACAGGGTTCTTGCCGCGCGTCATCAGCGGCACATGCGTCTGATCAAGCGCATCGGCCGCTATCAGCGTCTTGCCGGCATAGACCCCGTTGCCGAGGATGAGGCGCACCCATTGCGAAAGATCGCGCGCGGTCGAGCTGACGCCGCCCGCGGGCGCCTGCGCATCCGGATTGCGCTCTATCTTGGCGGCCCAGGCGCCATCGACCTTGATGTGCAGCGCGGCACGATCGGCGTGCTTGACGAAGTCCGAATGACGGGAACTGGTCGAGGCCATGCCAAGCGGTCGGTAGAGCTTCTCCTCGGCGACCTCCTCCCAGGACTTGCCTGTCGGCATGGCGGCCGCGACGGCGCCCTCGGTCAATCCGAAATTGCTGTAGGAGTAGCCGGCACGGAAGCTCGACGATGGCGGCACGAACCGCAGGCGATGCAGGATTTCGGCGCGGTCGTAGCCTATGTCCTCGAGGTCGTCTCCGGCGGTTCCGGGCAGTCCGCTGCGGTGCGAAAACAGGTCGCGGACGGTGAGTTGGCTGGTCGGATAGGGATCGGCCAGCCGGAAGGCCGGATCGAGGTCAGCGATCTTCGAATCCCAGGACACGATCCCGTCGCTGACCAGCGCCGCCACGACGGTGGCTGAGACCGGCTTGGAAAGCGAGGCGATCTGGAACACCGTGTCGGCGTCGACCGCCTCCGGCTTGCCGGCCTGGCGATGGCCGAAACCCTTCAGGAGGATCACGTCATCGTCGTGCACCACCGCGATGGCGAGACCGGGCACCCCGCCGCCCGCGACAGCGCCTTGGGCGAGCGCTTCGAGCTTCGACAAGGCGACAGCGATGCGCTCCGGCGTAATGGCGTCGGCCGACGCAGCACGCGGCCAAAGCGCCAGCACGGCGATGCAGAGCCAGATTCGCCAGTGGCAGAGGTTCCGTTCCAGCCGCACGTCCGAGCCTCCTCTCCTGCATTCACCTGGCTATGATACAGGCCGGTGCAACCGAGGCCAATGCCTGCCGCCTCACGGTCCACCTTCGTCGCAATCGACCATCACCACGATTTCAGGCAATCTGACTGATGAAGGCGCGCCATGGGGAGATGGAGCGCCGCCAGGGAGGACTGACATGACCGGCTTGCCACGCTACGAGGACGCCGTCGCGCGCTTTCGCATCGAGGATGAGATCGCCAGGCTTGACGGCGACCCGGCGACCGGCATCAACGCCTATGTCGAATGCTGCGGCCGCCATACCGGTGAGAACCGGCTGGCGCTGCGCGCGATCTCGGCCGGTGGCGAACTCCGGCTGTTCAGCTTCGACGACCTCGCCGATATGTCGGGCCGCGTCGCCAACCTGCTCAAGGATGCAGGCGTGGGTCCCGGCGATGTCGTCGCCGGCATGCTGCCGCGCATTCCCGAACTCGTCGCGCTCATCCTCGGCACCTGGCGCATCGGCGCCGTCTACCAGCCCTTGTTCACCGCCTTCGGCCCGAAGGCGATCGAGCACCGCCTCGGCTACAGCGGCGCCAAGCTGGTGGTGACCAATCCGGCCAATCGCGGCAAGCTCGACGAGATCGAGAACTGCCCGCCGATCGCCACCATTCTTGGTGCTGGCGATGCCTTGCCCCAGGGCGACATCGACTTCCGCGCCGCGCTTGCCTCTGCCTCCCCCGATTGCAAACCCGTCATGCGCAAGGGGGACGACCTGTTCATGATGATGTCGACATCAGGCACGACGGGCCTGCCCAAGGGCGTGCCGGTGCCGCTCAGCGCGCTGCTGGCCTTCGGCGCCTACATGCGCGATGCGATCGGACTGCGCCCCGACGACGTCTTCTGGAACATCGCCGATCCCGGCTGGGCCTATGGCCTTTACTACGCCATTACAGGCCCGCTGCTGCTCGGCATCGCCACCACCTTCAATGAAGGCGCCTTCGCCGCCGGAAGCACCTATGAAATCATCGAGCGGCTCGGCGTCACCAGCCTTGCCGGCTCGCCCACCGCCTTCCGCCTGCTGCTCGCCGAAGGGCCTGTAGCTGCCGCCCCCATCAAGGGACGGCTGCGGGTGGTGAGCAGCGCCGGCGAGCCGCTCAACCCGGAAGTGATCCGCTGGTTCGACGCCCATCTCGCCGCCCCTATCCACGACCATTACGGCCAGACCGAAAACGGCATGATGGTCAACAACCACCATGGGCTTTCGCATTCCGTGCGCGCGGGCTCTGCCGGCTTTGCCATGCCTGGCTATCGCATGGTGGTGCTGGACGATGAAGGCAACGAGCTCGGCCCCAACCAGCCCGGCATCCTCGCCGTCGACATCGCCAACTCGCCGCTGCGCTGGTTCGACGGCTACCACCAGGCCGAGACGCCGGCGATCGCAGGCGGCTATTACCGCACCGGCGACACGGTGGAATATGAGCCGGACGGCTCGATCTCCTTCATCGGCCGCGCCGATGATGTCATCACCTCGTCGGGCTATCGCATCGGCCCCTTCGACGTCGAAAGCGCGCTCATCGAACATCCCGCGGTCAACGAGGCGGCGGTGGTCGGCGTGCCCGACCCGCAGCGCACCGAGATCGTCAAGGCCTTCGTCATCCTAGCGCCCGCCTATCAGGGTAGCCCGGAACTGGCCGAGGAACTGGCGCAACATGTCCGCAAGCGGCTTTCGGCCCACGCCTATCCGCGCGAAATCGATTTCGTCGCGGAATTGCCGAAGACGCCGAGCGGCAAGATCCAGCGGTTCCTGCTGCGGAAGGCTGAGGTGGAGAAGCGGAAGGGGTAGCGGGGCCGCATATGCCGGCCCAACTCGGGCGACGCCGGCGGAGCGCCGCGTGCCCTGTTGCAGATCGGGTCTATTTTACCGCTATCACCCTGCCCGCCGCATCGAGGCGACAGCCGACTTGCGCTTGCCGGATTTCGATGCCACCGCGTCCCGCATAGTCTATTCGCACTTGGATCGGCGCCGTCAGCGCCCCCCCACGTCGACGCAAGGCACCTGCGCTGACCGCGCGGACACGGACGGCGCCAAGCGGCTTGGCGGCGGACAGGATCGCCGCGCGACAGGCTTGCACGACCGCGACTGGCGTGCCGGGTTTCGCTTTCAGTGCTTCCAGGGGTGCAAAGGGATATCCCCTGGTGAGGTCGCCCTGGCCGGCTCTGGAAGGCCTGAGGACGGGCGGCAGGGCGATCGATGGCCTGGAGGTCCTGGCAGTGGCGGTCGTGGCAGTGGCCGTCGCGGCAGATCCAGTGCCCGTCGCGGCAGAACCCGTGCCCGTCGCGGCAGAACAACTGGCTGCCGTGGCGGCCGAACCGCTGGCAGCGGCCGCCGATCCGTTTTCGGCGGATGGATCGGCGCCCAGGCCGACACCTGTCGAAAGGCCTCCGCCTGTGGAGCCAACGTTACCGCCGGCACTGACGCTTGCGGAGCCAACGTTACCGCTGGCACTGACGCCTACGTTGCCTGCGCCGACCGAAGCGCCGACATTTGCTCCGCCGACACCGCCTACGCTCGCGCCCACCCCTACGGATGCGCCTTGCGAACCGGCGCTCACTCCGGCGCCTATCCCGACGCCGCCGACTTTACCGCCTAAACCCGCATCGAGAGCCGAGGCAGGCCCGATCGCGATGCCGATCGTCAACGCGGCCACGAAGTATTTTTTCAATGTCATCCTCCCTGCGCCGTGCATTTCGCTCACCTGTCTTTCACTGCGAAAGTGGTCGGGTTGGCAGCAATGCGGGGGGAAGAGCGAAGGTTGCCATCATGACAGGCTGCGGCGGCTTTGGACCCTTCACCTTGCGTTTTTTCAGCACGCCCGGCTTACGGGCTGCAACCGGGCGCGACGGTGAACTTGCGAGCGCGGTCTTGGAGGCACCTGCTTTAGGCGCACGCACCGCGGCCGCGGTCCGACGTTTTTCCTTCATACTGTCGATCTTGGCGCTGTCGATTTCCTCGCGCGCGGCGCTGAGACTGCGTGCCAGGCCGTTGGCTCTTTCGCGCTCCTGTTCGAGCGCCGCGCTCAAATCCATCGAGCTCTGCTTCAGGGTGTCGCGTTCCTTGCGGGCGATGTCGAGGTCACGCATGGCTGAATCTGCTCGCTGACGTTCCAGTTCGAGCGCTTTGCGAGCCTGGTTTGAAGAGGCATCGGCCTGTTGTCGGTCCTTCACGGCCTTGGCCTGGTCCACAACGGCCAGATTTGCGCCTGCCTTGAGCGCATCGATCGTCTGACGGGCCGTGGCGAGTTCCTGTTCCATAAGCCCGACCTTATGGCGCTCCTCATCCAGCGCCTGCTTCGCGGCGGCGTCGGCCTGTTGCCGGTCTTTCACGGCCTCGGCCTGCTGCGCCACAGACAGATTTGCCGCTGTCTTGAGAGCATCGATCGTCTGACGAGCCGTGGCGAGTTCCTGTTCCAGCAGCCCGACCTTATGGCTTTGCTCATCAAGCGCCTGCTTCGTGGCAGCCTGGGAGCCATCCCCGGAGGGAGGCGCTTCAGGCATAGAGGCTTTCTTGCTGTCCCAGAGGCTGGCTTCCGCCCTGAAATCTTCGATGGCACGCTGCGCCGTCTCCAGATTGAGCGTGAGCGCTGCGTCCGTCTGCTGTTGCGCTTTCAGGGCCTGCGCTTGCCTGGCCAACTCGGCCCGAGCCGCGGCCAGTTCGCGGCGCAAGGCCTGCTCACCCTCGTCTTTCGCGATATCGGTGCGGTTCGAAACCGCGACCGGCGAACGGCCATTGGCCGCGGCAGTTGCGGACGCATCGGGCGCCAGCTGGCTGTTTGCCGGAGACGCAAACAGCAAAATGAGGAGTGACGAAACGAGGGGCAGCACGGCGTTACGCCCGCTGCCACATATCCCGTGAAGCAAAATCGAAGGCGGTCGTTCGGTAAAGGTGAAGTCAAAGCGCAGACATTTGGACCTGGTACCCTGCAAATGATTCATCACTTGACTCCACCTGGCGCGACCCTCACCGCGATCGTATTCTCCACTTAGTTCGAGCCACGGCGCTGGGATGCCGCGTCACCTGGACGCTACCTCCTATTTCCCTGCTTGTTGTCATTCGAACGAACGAATGAAGCTTTCCCCTGCTCCATGCGGCAAAGACGGCTCTGTCTGAATCAGCAACGGCGATGCACCGGCGGGCGGTCTCCAAAAGAGGCTTGGCCGTCCGGACCCGCGCGGGGAGCAAACGAACTCTGGAGTGGTCGAGCGCAAAACCTTGACTGCGCGCGCGCGCCAGCCTCTTGTGCCCACAGGTTCGGCCGACAAGGGAGGTGCCCACCATGGAAAAGATCATCCTGGACTGCGACCCCGGGCATGATGACGCGATCGCCATCCTGCTCGCGGCCGGAAACCCCAAGATCGATCTCCTCGGCATCACCACCGTTTCGGGCAACCACAATGTCGACAACACCACGCGTAACGCGCTTTCCGTGTGCACCGCCTATGGCATCAAGGTGCCTGTGGCGAAGGGCTCTCCCGGCCCGCTCATCATCGATCAGGTGCTGGCCGTCGAGATCCACGGAGATACCGGGCTCGACGGCCCGGTGCTGCCGCCCGCCTCGTTCGAGCTCGACAAGCGGCATGCCGTCGACTTCATCATCGACACGGTCATGGCGCATGAGCCGAAGACGGTGACGCTGGTGCCGGTCGGTCCCTACACCAACATCGCGCTCGCCGTGCGCAAGGACCCGCGCATCGTCGAACGGGTGAAGCGGGTCGTCGCGATGGGCGGCAGTTTTACGCGGGGCAACATCACGCCCGCGGCGGAGTTCAACGTCTATGCCGACCCGGAGGCCGCCGACGTGGTGTTCCGCGCCGATTGGGACGTCACCATGGTCGGGCTCGACCTCACGCACCAGGCACTGGCCACACCGGACCTGCAGGACCGCGTGCGCGCCATAGGCGGCCCGATGGCAAGGTTCATCCTCGATATCTGGGCGTTCATAGCGACCACGCATGGCGGCCTGCTGCAGATCGAGTATCCCGCCATCCATGACGCCTGCTGCGTCGCGGCCATGATCGACCCGACCATCTTCATCACCGAGAGGGCCGACATCCGCGTCGAAATCGCCGGCCGCTGGACCAAGGGCATGACGGTCTGCAATTTCGAGAAAATGGGCGGCATGCGCCATTTCGGCGGCACGGCGAGCGAGCAGACCGACTTCCGCCACACCGTGGCGATGAAGCTGGACCACGCGAAGTTTTGCGACCTGATCGTGGATGCGCTGGAGCGGCTGACCAGGCAGAAGGCGTGAGCCAAGCCGTATCCCTACGATCTGGTCCGTAAGCCATTCCTTCAATGCGCCACGCCATCCGAAGCGTGCAGCAGCCTCCACGTCGAGCCTAGATGACCGTGGAACTGCGAAACATACCGCTCCGCGGCGACATCCTCCAGCCCGTCATCGACCAGCGCCTCGATGCTTCGCTGCATCAGGGCGAGTTGCATCCGCCTGGCGTGTTCCAGATTGGCCTCTCGCATGATTTCCGTCACGTGATAGGCGACCACGGGCTGGCCGAGGCAGGACATGAGCGCGTTGGCCTCGGCTGTTACAGCGGTCACTGCGTCTTCGATCTTCATTCTGGCGATCCTCATCAAGAATGATGCTGACGCCTCCCCGCAAGGCGACGGTGGTCCGTCGCTTCTTCTTTGATTTCAGCCTGCCGCGCGACCGAAAGTGGCGCGCCAAGCTTGCAATTACTGTCTTCCCCGGCCTCTTGAGCAGCCTCGTTTGGCCTAAAAACAGTATCCAACAAATTTGATTCAAAGGCGACCGGATAGTTAATCGATGGTTAATGGCAGCGCTTGCCATGCCTCCCCGTTCAGGATGTTTCGCCTCGGCGTTTTCTGCCGCGCAATAGCCGCAAAGCTGCCCGATGGCTGCCTGGCCTGTTGATCCGCCACGAAGAAAGGTTCTGTCATGCGGTTGGTCTGGACGGTCATGTGTGCCCTTGCGAGCAGTGCTGCCTTCGCCGCCTCGCCCGAGGACGATTATATAGCCGCGCGCGACAAGGCGATTGCCGACATCGCGGCGATGGAGAGCACGAACGCACCGGTGGAGACGCTCGATGCGGCCAATGAAAAGGCCCGCGCCGATCTCGAAAAGCGGCTTTCCGCCCTGCTCGGGCCTTTCACGGTCAAGGATTTTCCGGCCGCCGGCAAGATCAACATCGAAAGCCTCAGTTCCTCCGATGTCGGCTTCGGCATGCTGGACGGGCTGCGCCACGGCACCGAGGATGGTCCCAGCATCGTAGCCTCGACGCGCGGGCTGGTCGAGCACTGGCTTAAGTCGCGCGCCGCCGAGACGGACGCCGATCTCAAACTGCCCACCAGCTTCGACGCGGCGCTGAAGCTCGATGCCTTCTACACCCAGGCCATCGGCAGCGACGCCGCCTTCACCGGCACGCTCGACTTCGCGCTCAAGAAGCCTGACGGCGCCGACATGGCGATCGCCCGCCTCGGCGGTTGGGCACAGGATATCGGACCGAACTCCGACCAGGAGGTCGTCGTCACAGTCGTCAAGGGCAACAGCGTCCTGATCGCCGAAGCGCCCGCGACACCGCCCGTCCCGAAGATCGCGGCCTGCGACGCGGCGTGGACCGCCGCCGACGCCGCCGCCCAGAAACTCGCCAAGCAGGCCACCGACGACAGCGACGAAAACACATCCGACGCCGCCAACGCCGCCTGGACGAAAGGCGACAACGACTTCCGCGCCTGCATGGGCAAGAGCCTGCCGGATACCCCGGCCTACCCGGCGCTACTTGCGCAGGCGCAGGCGCTGGCGGATCACATGGCGGGGAAGTAGGCGCGACGCTGACGCTGCCGATCTCCCCCCTCGTGGGGGAGATGCCCGGCGGGGCAGAGGGGGGCGCTGACCCGCCGACGTCTCATAGCGTTGGATTGCTGTACCCTTTGGAAGATGCGGTCACCGCTGAGCCCAGCAAATAGGCAAGGCCGAGTTCCTTCACGCCCCCCTCTGGCCTGCCGGCCATCTCCCCCGCGAGGGGGGAGATCGATAGTCTCGCCCGCAGGCGCCCTCTTGTCGCCTTCGCATCCCACCACCATATCGTCGGCGCGCTGGCACACTGAACGCAGTTGCCAGCACCGCAAAAAATGGTTGAAAGGAAAGTCCCGAACGCGCCCGGCGCGGCGGGCGGATGAACAGCGTGGGAAAATCTGAATGACGACGGACACGAAAGCGACGGAAACCAGGGCATTCGAGGCGGATGTTTCGCGGCTGCTGCACATGATGGTGCACTCGGTCTATTCCGACAAGGACGTATTCCTGCGCGAGCTGATCTCCAACGCCGCCGACGCTTGCGAGAAGCTGCGTTTCGAGGCCGTCAGCCACCCCGAATTGCTGGGCGACGATCCCAAGCCGCGCATTTCGATTTCGGCCGATCCGGACAACAAAGAGATCACCGTCGAGGACAATGGCATCGGCATGAGCCGCGACGACATGGCCGAGGCGCTGGGCACGATCGCCCGCTCGGGCACGCGCGCCTTCATCGAGCGCGTCGGCTCAGGCACGGAGGACACGCAACTCATCGGCCAGTTCGGCGTCGGCTTCTATTCCGCCTTCATGGTGGCCGACCGCGTCGATGTCATCAGCCGCCTCGCCGGAAGCGAGGAAGCCTGGCGCTGGTCGTCCGACGGCAAGGGTTCGTATGAGATCGCGCCGGCCCCTCTTGAAGCCGCACCGAAGCGAGGCACCCGCGTCGTGCTGCATCTGATGGACGACGCCGTATCCTACACCGGCTCCTACCGGCTGGAGCAGCTGGCCAAGTCGCAATCGGGCCATGTGCCGGTGCCGATCACGCTCGTCGAAAAGCCCGGCGCCGAGGCGCGCGACATCGCCGATGGCACGGCTCTCTGGGTGCGGCCGAAGAGCGAGATCAAGCCAGAGGAATACACCGATTTCTACCGCAGCGTCGCCGGCCAGTATGACGAGCCGGCCGCCACCATCCATTTCCGCGCCGAGGGCCGGCAGGAATACTCGGTGCTCGCCTTCGTGCCGGGCTCGCGGCCGTTCGATCTGTTCGACCAGGACCGCAAGGGCCGCATGAAGCTCTATGTGCGCCGCGTCTTCATCACCGACGATGCCGACCTTCTGCCGCGCTATCTGCGCTTCGTGCGTGGGCTGGTCGATTCCGCCGACCTGCCGCTCAACGTCTCGCGCGAGATGATCCAGGAAAGCCCGCTGCTGGCCTCCATCCGCAAGGGCCTGACCAACCGCGTGCTCGGCGACCTCGCCAAGCTGGCCGAGAACGAGGCCGAGGCCTATGCCAAGATTTGGGAGAATTTCGGCGTCGTCCTGAAGGAAGGGCTCTACGAGGATTACGAGCGGCGCGAGCAATTGCTGAAGCTCGCCCGCTTCCATTCGACCGCCTCGGGCGAAGGCTGGCGCGGCCTTGCCGACTATGTCGCGGCGATGAAGGAAGGCCAGAAGGCGATCTTCTTCATGGCCGGCGACGACCGCGCCCGGCTCGAAGCCTCGCCGCAGCTCGAAGGCTTCAAGGCACGCGGCATCGAGGTGCTGCTCTTGACCGACCCCGTCGACAGTTTCTGGGTGACGATGGCGCCGGACTTCGACGGCAAGCCGTTCAAGTCGGTGACGCAAGGCGTCGCCGAACTGTCCGACATCCCGCTGCTCGACGACGCCAAGAAGCCGGATGTGACGGCAGCGCCCGAGGTCGACGGCTTCCTCGCCTTCGTCAAATCGGCGCTTGGCGATGCCGTCTCGGATGTGAAGGCCTCCGACCGCCTGACCGAGAGCGCCGTCTGCCTGGTCGCTCCGGAGCATGGTCCCGACCGGCAGTTCGAGCGGCTGATGAACGCCGCCGGCCGCCTCGACAAGGCGGCCAAGCCCATCCTGGAGATCAATCCACGCCATGAGCGCGTGCTGGCGCTGGCCGGCCTCGGCGACGAGGACCAGGCCTTCAAGGACGACGCGGCCCATCTTCTCTACGACGAGGCGCGCGTGCTCGACGGCGACAAGCCGGCCGACGCCAGGGCATTCTCCGAGCGCCTGGCACGGCTGATCGCACGCGGCATCGCGAAGGGCTGAGCTTCGCCTACCGAAGCCGCTGCGATGCCGTCCGCCGACAGTGTTTCCGGCGGCGATCGCAGCCGGCGACGCGCCCGATGTCCGCTGGCTCAATCGCCTGGTGTAGACATCGGGCGATCAATCACCCAATCTTGGCCCGGGAACAAGACAGGCGCTTCAAAGAAAGCGCACCGGGTGCTCATGAAACGACGATGGACATTGTATGATCCACGGCTGGCATGGCTTCTGGTCGCGCCGGTGCTGCTGCTGCTGATCTTCTTCCTGGTGCTGCCGATCGCAGTGATGGCGGCCTACACCTTCTTCACTTTCGTCACCGCCGGCGTGGAAACCAGCGCACTGACGACGGCGAACTGGCACGAATTCCTGACCGACAGCTATTATGCCGGCTTCCTCTTGAAGACGCTGCGGGTCGGCGCCATCACGGCGCTGCTCTGCGGGGTGCTGGGTTATTTCCCGGCCTATTTCATCTGGGCGACGACCTTCAAGCACAAGTGGCTGTTGCTGCTTTTGCTCATCGTGCCGTTCTGGATCAGCTTCACCATCCGCACCTTTTCCTGGATCAACATCCTGGGCGAACAGGGCGTCATCAATGTCGCGCTGCTGAAGCTGGGCATCATCAGCGAGCCGCTGCCGATGCTCTACAATGAGGGCGCGGTCATCCTCGGCATGCTGCACTTCCTGCTGCCCTACATGATCCTCAACGTCTATGTCAGCCTCGAGGGTATCGACCGCACCCTGATTTCGGCGGCCCGCTCGATGGGCTGCACCAGCGCGCAGGCGTTCCGCGAGGTCACGCTTCCGCTTTCGCTGCCGGGCCTCGCGGCGGGCCTGCTGCTCTGCTTCGTGCTCGCCGCCGGCAGCTATGTCACGCCACAGCTGCTCGGCTCCGGCCGCGACGCACTGTTCGGCAATCTGATCTACGACACCATCATGAGCGAGCTGAACTGGCCGATGGGCGCCACGCTTTCGATCGTGCTGTTCCTCGTGCTCGGCTTCTTCGCCGCCATCTACACGCGCTTCATGGGCATGTCGCAGATCGTCAAAGGGTTGGGCGGATGAAGGCGCGGCGCAAAGAGGAAGGCAGATGGGCCTGGCGGTTGACCGGCCTCGTCACGGTCTGCGTCTACATCTTCATGTTCGCGCCGATCGTGGCGACGGTGATCCTGTCGTTCAACGCCTCGATGTTCGGCGGCTTCCCGATGACCGGCTTCAGCCTGCAATGGTACGGCAAGCTGATGGCCAACGAGCCGGTGCTGGCCGCCTTCCGCACCTCGCTGTGGATCGCGCTGGTCACATCAGCCGTCACCACGGCCATCGGCGTCGTCACGTCGTTTGCGCTGGTGCGCTTCGAATTCCGCGGCAAGCAGGCGCTGAGCACGCTGGTGATCCTGCCGGCGCTGGTGCCGGAGACCATTCTGGGCGTCGGCCTCCTGGTGCTGATCAAGGCGGTCGACCAGCCGCGGACCATGCTTCTGCTGGTGCTCGGCCACATCCTGCTCGCCGTGCCCTATGTGGTGCTGATCACCCAGGCGCGCATGGTCGGCATCCGCCGCGTCTATGAGGAGGCGGCGCTCTCGCTCGGCGCCTCGCGCTTCTCGTCCTTCCGCGAGATCACGCTGCCGCTGCTTATCCCTGCCGTCGTCGGCGGCGCGCTGCTCGCCTTCACCATCTCGTTCGACAACACCTCGGCCAGCCTGTTCTGGCGGCCGGCGGGCGTCGAGACCATGCCCACCCAGATCCTGTCGATGCTCAAGATCTCGATCAGCCCGGAAATCAATGCGCTCGGCACCGTGATGATCCTGGTGACCGTCGGCATCCCGCTGCTCGGCGGCCTGATCCTGCAAAGCCTGACCAGATTGAAACGACGCGACGAACCAAAGGAGGAAGCACGATGAAATTGTCCAACGGCAAGCGGCTTGAACGGCTGCACGATAGGTATCAAAACGGCGATCTCAGCCGCCGCACTTTCCTGACGCTGACCGCCGCCGCAGCGGCCGCGGTCGGTCTCGACATGCCCTGGATGCGGCAGGCGCTCGCCGCGGTCGAGGAAGTTCGCTTCGACGGCTGGGGCGGCACGGTGCAGGACGCGATCGACAAATATGCCTTCAAGCCCTACACGGCCAAGACCAAGATCAAGGTGGTCCAGGGCACGTTCGGCGACGAGGACGAGATCATCACCAAGATCAAGACCGCCAAGCCCGGAGACTACCAGGTCATCCATTCCTCCGGCGTCAACTACTACATCAAATATGTGAACGGCGGCCTGACCTCGGAGATCAACGAGGCCAACATTCCCAACATGGCCAATGTGTTGCAGCCGATGATCGATCCGTTCCGCAAGCTGACGCCGAAACTCTCGGCCGTGCCTTACGACTACGGCACGACCGGCATCGCGTACAACACCAAGGTGATCTCGCCCGATGAAGCCAAGGAAAAGGGCGCCGCCCTTTTGCTCGACAAGAAATATGCCGGCAAGGTCGGCGGCTACTCCGACATGACCACGCGCGTCTGGTACGCCGCGCTCGCCACCGGACAGGATCCCAACAACCTCAAGGACATGGACGCGATCTGGGCCAAGGTGCGCGAGACACGCGACCTCGCCAAGAAGTTCTGGAGTTCCGGCGCGGAGCTGATGGACCTGCTTTCCAAGGGCGAGATCGTGGTGACCGACGCCTGGTCGGGCCGCGTCGCCGCCTTGCAGGACCAGGGCCATCCGATCGGCTATCTCGACCCGGCCGGTTCCTATGCCTGGATGGAGGACATGCTGATCCTGAAAGGCTCGCCGATGGCCGAATGCGAGGAGTTGGTCAACTTCATGCTCGACCCGGCGACCGCCATCGCGGTGGCCGAAGGCCAGAGCTATCCGCCGTCGCTCGATCCGACGAAGGTCAAGCTCACCGAGAAGATCGAGAAGCTGCCGGCCTTCGACAAGACCGGCACGATGAAGTCGCTGACCTTCGCCGACCCGGTCTACTGGGCGACCAACGAGGACGCCTGGACCAAGCAGTGGAACAGGATCTCGAAAGGTGCCTGACAGAAACCACCTTTCAGAAGTGCCCCGGCCGGAAGCGGCCGGGGTGGCAAGGCCCGGCGCGGGCGCACCCGCTCCGGGCGGCAGCGCCAGGGCCGGCCAGGCGGCGGTCGAGTTCCGCGACATCGACATTGCCTATGGCAAGTTCGTCGCCGTACGCGATTTCTCGCTGTCGATCGCCAAGGGCAGCTTCGTCACCTTGCTCGGGCCTTCGGGCTGCGGCAAGACCACGATCCTGCGCTCCATCGCCGGCCTGGTCGACATTTCGGGCGGCCAGATCATGATCGACGGGCGCCGGGTCGACGACGTGCCGATCTACAAGCGCAATATCGGTCTGGTCTTCCAGAGCTATGCGCTGTTCCCGCACAAGAACGTCTTCGACAATGTCGCCTTCGGCCTGAAGTACCGCAACGTGCCGAAGCCGGAGATCGCCCGCAAGGTCGGCCAGGCGCTCGAAATGGTGCGGCTGCCGGGCAGCGAGAAGAAGCTGCCGTCGCAGCTGTCGGGCGGGCAGCAGCAGCGCATCGCGCTCGCCCGCGCCATCGTCTTCGAGCCGCAGGTGCTGCTGCTCGACGAGCCGCTGTCGGCGCTGGACGCGAACATGCGCGAGGAGATGCGCGTCGAGATCAAGAAGATCCAGAAGGAAACCGGCATCACCGCCATCTTCGTCACCCACGACCAGGAGGAAGCGCTCTCCATGTCGGATAGCATCGTGGTGATGAACGCCGGCGCGGTGGAGCAGATCGGAACCCCGCAGGAGGTCTATGAAACGCCCGCCACGGCCTTCGTCGCCGACTTCCTCGGCAAGGCCAACATGCTGGCCGGGACCGTGAGCCGGGCCGGCCAGGCAATGGCGGTGGTGCTTGCCACCGGCCAGACGGTCGAGGTGGCCTGTCCAAGGCCGCTTGCGCAGGGCAGCAAGGTCACTGTCGTGCTGCGGCCGCAGAAACTGTCGGTCGGCGCGGCGGCAAGCGCCAACAGGCTGTCCGGCCGTGTCGTCTCGGCCTCGTATCTCGGCGGCAGCGCCATCTACGAGATCGACATCGGCGGCAAGACCAGCATCCGCGCCAACGCGCCGATCACCGGCCGCGTCCTTAGCGAAGGCGAGGCGATCGACCTCGGCTTCGATCCCGAAGGCTGCGTTCTGCTCGACGAGGACGGTCAGCGCATTTCGTGATGCGGATAGTTGGCAGGAAGGCCTTGAACACTTCTGACTTGCAAATTGATTGAGATGAGCCTTTCAGCGGTCGTTTACAAAGCTATGTTGGCCCTGGAACAGGAGTTTCCCGGATATCGCTTTGAGCGTGAGCCGATCTCGGGAGAATGCGAGGTCGTTTATCCAGATGGCGCGCGCGTCTCCTGGGATGCCGCCAAAGCGTGTGAGCGACTCCTCGGCAACATCTCTCATATCGGCGTCCTTCGGGGCAGGATTGCTCGACATCTCGGCAAGGCATCGGCGCTTGAGCGGCTTGTTCTCTACTCTGGCAGCCATGCCGGAGACGTAATTGAGGAAACGGGATTCGGCGAGATCGAGGAGGAACTGGATCTCCTTGAAATCAGTCCCGACGAACACCTCAGGGGATTTGTCGGTGCATTGCGCGCACTGATCGGCGCGGCGCGGCAGGAGCGTAACCCGATCGTGTTTGTGTAAGCCTAGACTAAACCTGCGGTTCCGCTTCCGATCCTGGGCTTTGTAAGCCAAGTCGTCTCGGTCTCGAAAGGCCTGGCCTTTGTCTTGGTGCACCCCAGCTCGCCTTTGAAGCGGCTTGCCTTGGCATGCGCGAAAGCGAGAGTGGTTCAGGCGCAGCTGAGGTGGCGCCATGCGGCCGGCTCATTGCCCCGCCGCGACGCCCGCCAGGCGGTTGGGATGCCTCAGATGGGTCGGCGTGATGCCTGTCTGCTGGCGGAACACCCGGCTGAAATGACCGGCATTGGTGAAGCCGCAGCGATAGGCGATGTCGCCGATCTGCAGGTCGCTGCCTTCCAGCAGCGACTTCGCATGATGCACCCTGAGTGCCAGATAAGCCGCCATCGGACCGATGCCCAGTTCCGTCCCGAAAAGTCGTTCAAGCTGGCGCCGTGAGCAATTCAGGCGGGTTGCGATCTCGCCGATCGACAGCGTCTCCTGCAGGTTGCTCTCCATCAACAGCAAAGCCCGCTTGACAGCGCGGCTCGACGCTGCCGGAAACAGGTCACCGACGGGCTGCACGTCGCGGCTGCTCCTGATGCGGTCGAGCACCAGGATCTTGGCGGCCTTTTCCGCCGCCTTCTGGCCGATGAACTGGGACACGAAATAGCCGGCAAGGTCGGCCGCACCCGTGCCGCCGGCGCAAGTCGAGCGGCCACGGTCGACGGAAAACAGGCTGTCGGCATGCGCGTTCACGTCAGGGAACTGGTTGCGGAAATCCTTGATGTGGAACCAGCTGACAGCGGCGGCGTAGCCATCGAGCAGGCCGTAACGCGCCAGCACGAAGCTTCCGGTGCAAAGCGCCGTCAGCGGCACCCCCTTTTCGGCGGCGCGCAACAGGAAGGCCTCCTTGTCGGAACTCAGGGTGCGGTTGGTGTCGAGCAGGCCGCCGACCACCACGATATTGTCGAAATCCTCAGGATTGCCGATCCCCTTGGTCGGCAGCAATTCGACACCGCAGCTTGCCCGGATCGGCAGGCCGCGTTCGCCGACGATCTCCCAGTCGAACTCGATCCTGCGGCTGCGGTCGCCCTCGTCACCCGCCAGCCGCAGCGTGTCGATGAACAGCGACAGCGGCGACAGCGTGAAGTCGCGCACCAGGAGAAACGCAAACCGCCTTGCCATTATACTTCCGCAACTCGTTCGCCCGCCTTAGCCGATGCCGCAACTTACCACCAGCCTGGAAGGGCAAATTTAAGCGTTTTCTACTACAGTCGTTCGATGAGCTACAGTTCAGGAAAGGTATCCGGGTCGAATTGGCCATCACTGGATTCAGCCTCGGCCGCGTGAGACGGGCCGTTTTTTCTTCCGCCAACTTGCCGGCGGCGATAGCTTTTGTCGTCCTTCTGGTCTGCTCCATCGTTGCCGACCAGCAGAACAGGAGGGTCTCCGACCAACTGGCGCGCGCCGATGTGCTGGCCAAGGTCAACATCATCCGCGCCAAGCTCGAAGGCAACATTAACGGCAATCTTCAGCTTGTTCAGGGATTGGTCTCGGCCATCGATACCGAACCTTATATGGGCCAGCAGCGATTTGCCTCGCTTGCCGGAAATCTGTTCCAGCAGAAATCGCAATTGCGCAACATTGCCGGCGCGCCCGGCCTGGTCATCTCGCTGATGTACCCCATGGAAGGCAACGAGAAGGCGATCGGGCTCGATTACCGCAAGAACGAGGCGCAGCGCATGGCGGCGCTGCGGGCGCGCGACCAGCGGGTCCTGGTGTTTGCCGGTCCGGTCGACCTCGCCCAGGGCGGGCGCGGCTTCATCGGCCGCATTCCGGTGTTCGTGCCGACGGCGGGCGGCGGCGACCGTTTCTGGGGCATCGTCTCGGCGGTCGTCGATGTCGACCGACTCTACGCGGCGAGTGGGTTGACCGACCCTGATCTCGACATCGATGTCGCGCTCACCGGCAAGGATGCGCTGGGCGGTGGCGGCGAACGCTTTTTCGGCGGCGGCAATGTCATAGCCGGAAATCCCGTATCGGCCGATGTGCAGCTGCCGTCGGGCTCCTGGCAGATTTCCGCCATACCCAAGGCCGGCTGGCCGGCGGCTCCGAAAAACGAGTGGGCCTTGCGGTCGCTCATGTTGCTCGCCGGAGCGCTGGTGGTGCTGCCGATCATGGTGGCCGGTCGGCTGTTCGGCGAAAGGCAGAAAAACTACGCCGAGTTGAGGCGCCTGTCCGGGCGCCTGGAGCTGGCGCTGGAAGCCTCTGGTATCGGCGTTTGGGAACACGATCTCACCACCAACGAAATGGTGTGGGATGACCGCGTCAACGAGATCTACGGCAAGTCAGCCGACGGCAAGCCGCGCGGCTATGATGACTGGGCGCAGGCGATCCATCCTGAAGATCTCGCGCGGGCGAGACAGGACTTCGATCTCGCCGCGGCCAAACAAGGCCCCTATTCCTCACAATACCGGCTGCTGCGCCCCGACGGCACCGTCCGCCATGTGCGCACGCGCGCGACCTACTTCCAGGACATCGGCGGAACGCCCAAGCTGATCGGCGCCGAATGGGACGTGACCAGCGACGTGCTGCTCAACGAAAACCTCATTCGCGAACGCCAGTTGACGGAATCGAAGAACGCCGAGCTCAATCTCGCCAAGGCACATATCGAGTATGCGGCGCTGCACGATTCGCTGACCGGCCTTCCCAACCGCCGCTATCTCGATGAACTTCTGGCCGAGATCGGCGAACCGGACCGGCGCACGGCACTGCTGCATCTCGACCTCGACCGCTTCAAGCAGATCAACGACACACTCGGCCACGCAGCCGGCGATGCCATGCTGGTGCATGCCTCCAAGGTCATCCAGGCCAATGCGGGCGGTGACGATTTCGTTGCGCGCATCGGCGGCGACGAGTTCGTCGTGGTGAGCCATGGGCTTGACGATGACGGACTGTCGGCACTTGCCCACCGCATCATCGAGGACATGCGCCAGCCTGTCGATTATCGCGGTCATCCGTGCCGTTTCGGGGTCAGCATCGGCATTGCCGCCAACGACGGCGTCGACGTGAAACAGTTGCTGGTCAACGCCGATCTCGCGCTCTATCGGGCCAAAAGCCGTGGCCGCAACCGTTACGAGTTCTTCAACGAGGAGCTGCAGAGCGAGATCGTGCGGACCAAGCAGATCGCCGACGAGATCCTGGGCGGGTTGGAGCGGAACGAATTCGTCGCCTACTATCAGCCGCAGTTCGACGCCAGCACGCTCGAGATCGTCGGCGTCGAGGCGTTGTCGCGATGGAAGCACCCGCGACGCGGCATCCTGGCCCCCGACGCCTATCTCAAGGTGGCCGAAGAACTCAATGTCGTGGCGCTGATCGACCGCATAGTCCTCAAACACGCGCTGGAGAATTTCGAGCGTTGGTCGCGCAGCCATCTCAACATCCCGCGCGTGTCGGTCAACGTCTCGGCCAGGCGGCTGGAGGACAGGGACCTGATCGAAGGTCTGCGCAAGCTCGCCATCAAGGCGGGAACGGTGTCGTTCGAACTGGTGGAGTCCATTTTCCTCGATGAAAACGACGACCTGGTCACGTGGAATATCGACCACATCAAGGAGCTCGGCATAGACATCGAGATCGACGATTTCGGCACCGGCCACGCCTCGATCGTCTCGCTGCTCAAATTGCGTCCGCGCCGCCTCAAGATCGACCGCCAACTGATCACACCCATCACCGGCTCAGTGGCGCAACGGCACCTTGTGGCGTCGATCATTGAGATCGGCAAATCGCTCGGCATCGAAGTGGTCGCCGAGGGCGTCGAGACGATGGAGCATGCGCGCATCCTCAAGGAACTAGGCTGCGACATCCTGCAGGGCTACCTTTTTGGCCGCCCGATGGAGGCCAAGGCCTTCAAGGCCTTCGCCCAGTCGCGCAAATGGCTGGCCGCGGGCTAGATGGAGCAGGCGGATCGCCTATGTCGCCGGGGATGCCACGGAGCGCCTGGGCCTGAGCGCCGTGCTCGCGCGCCCGGTGGCTTTGTCGCCTGGGCCGCTGATGGTGAGCCTGATCTGGAGTGCGCCGCTCAGGCCGCGTCGCGATGGTTCGGCGAACCCGGACAGGTGGCTGCGTATCCTAAAGGAACTGTTTGAGCCTGATTTCGGTTGTCTGCTGTACGAACTGCCGTTCCACGAAGGCAGCTGATGAGCGAACATGAAACATGACAGACAAGAAGCGTGGTTCCCTGCGAAAGATCGTGAGCGGCATCGTTGCCGCAATTGCCACCGCTTCTGATCGCACATCCGAGCGCGACACCCCTAAAGAGTCAGTGGTCGCCGAATGGCCGCTGCCGCCATCGGCAACGCTTGGCTCCTCCATGCGCCTCAAGGGAATCGAACGTGAAGTTCGAGCCCGCCTGCCATGGGTGGTGAGGAAGTTTGCCAAGGCCGAGACGGGCCGCATCGTCTTGCGCATGTTGAAAACCGACGCGGATGCGTTCCAGGCGGCCTCGGCAACCATCTCCAGGACACTGGAGGGGATCGAAGCCCTGCCCGTGCTTCCGCGCGAGGCAGAAGACATTCTCGCCATCTCGGCCCGCGAGCGTCACAAGTGGCTGAAGGACGGCCGCCTGAAGAGCATCGGCACCCGCACCGTCAAGATGCGCGGGCGGTCCAAGGCCGTCACCTTCCACGTCTTCGATCCACGCCACATCGAGGACATTCTCGATCGCGACTTGGCGAGCGCCTGGCGGGAGGAAGATGCGCGGGAAGTCACCGAGAACAGGCGGCGCGGCGCCGGCAAGGCCGCACTGACGCGCGCGGGAAAGCGGGAGCCCAAGGCTCGCAGCGCCAGGAGTTTGGGAAAGGACGACGCTCCACCGCCAAAGCTCGAGGGCTGGGACACATTCGAGGCGGAAGGCCTGCTGCGCTAAAAACGAGGCAGCTTGTCGGGAACAGCCCCGGTCGTTCGTCCTCTGTGTGCAAGCGCAAGACCTGGACACTAACCCTTCGGAGCCTCTCATGATCCCCACCATCACCGCCTTTGAACGATCGCCCGATGGCGGCAAGGGACTGGCGCGCGATACGCGCGTGCGCTGGGCGCTCGAAGAAGTGGGGCAGCCCTATGAGGTTCGTCTCGTTTCCTTCGCCGGGATGAAGGCGCCGGACCATCTGGCCATCCATCCGTTCGGCCAGATCCCGACCTATGAGGAAGGATCTCTGCGTCTGTTCGAGACCGGCTCGATCGTCTTTCATCTTGCCGAACGGCATGCGGGCCTGCTGCCCAGGGATCGCGATGCCCGCGCCCGTGCGATCACCTGGATGTTTGCCGCCCTCAACACCGTCGAGCTGCCCATCCTCGAATTGGTGACGGCAAGAATATTCGAAGCCGACAGGTCCTGGAGCGAGGAGCGCCTGCCGCTGGTCAAGGACCGTGTTCGTGCGCGGCTGGACCAGCTCTCGGTCTATCTGGGCGCCGCCGAGTGGCTCGATAGTGCGTTCAGCGCTGGCGATCTGCTGATGGTGTCGGTGCTGCTTCGGCTACGCATGTCAGGCATTCTGGACGAATATCAAAACCTGGCTGCCTATGTGGCGCGCGGGGAAGCCCGGCCCGCTTATGCCAGGGCCTTCGCTGCGCAACTTGCGATCAACGCCGTATCATAAAGCCTCAGCCGGCAGCAGGCTGGAAGTCGGAATATCACCGAGCGTTCGACCACAGCAAACCGTCGCGATGCGGTCCGACCCGTGTCGAAACCAATCAGCGGTCCGGAGACCAGGCTCCCAGGCCGGCCATGTCAGTCAAGCGGATCGCGGCCAGGGTCTCGAGTTCCTTCGAGATCGGCGTGTGCCGGGTGCTCTGCGCTTCGGGTTCGCTCTTCGCGGTGGTGAAGCGGGCTTGGCCAATCATGGCTCGAACGGCGGTCAGCATGTGTCGATGTCCCTTCGCTTGTCCTGACGCTAAGAACTTGGCGAATGAATTTACGTTCCAAAGGCTGGTGACATAAAGCTCGAGTTAAGCGCTTCGAGGACTCACGACGGCTACGGATATTTCGCCTTTGCGCCCGGGCCTAGATCGCCCTGCAACTCCTTCGGCAAGGGCAGGCTCGAGCATTGCAGGTGCACGTCGCGGGCGTGAAGCTTCCGTTGCTTCTGCTCGGCCTCCTTTGTGGCCGCGATGATGCCTAAGCCGTACGGGCCAAGGGCCGCGAATTCCCAGCCCGGGTGCTGTTTTTCGCGAACCTCGTAGGCCGCAGCCGCCGCCCGCGCCTGCTGGCAATCCGGCGAGGCCCATTTCGGATCCTGCGGCGAAAGCGACGCGCCATAGTCGACCGGAGAGGTCGCACATCCGGCCACCGTCGCGGCCAGTGCGACGGACACTGCAATTCGCATCGCAATTCTCATCCCGAAGCCTTTCTCGCTTTCCGCAGAACTCGCAGGCGTCGCGTCCGCGCCAATCACGTGTACGCGATGTCTCGCCGCAGCGCTTGCCATAGGCCTCGCTTCATGTCGATCTTCCCGCGGCCAGATTCAGGCCGCGTGCCTGGAACCAAATGACGGGCGAGACTGTTCCGTTGTAACTTTAACACAGCGCTGGCGCGCCCGGCCGGTTGGGCAAGCGGCGACTTTGAGGAGCTTTCATCATGAACATTTCGTCCGGATTTCGTAGAATCGCGGTTGCCGCCATCGCCACCGCGGGCATCGGCTTTGCCAGCTCCGCGCATGCCGATAGCGGCACGATCCGCTTTGCCGTCTACAAGGCGGCCTTCTTCGTCGGCGGCTCCGGCGGCGAAGGCACGTTCACCTTCCACGGCAAAACCTATCCCATCTCGATCGGCGGCGTCTCGGGCGGCCTGGCCTTCGGCGTTTCAAAGACCTATTTCCGCGGCACCGTGCGGCACATCAGGCGCGTCCGCGATGTGACGGGGGTCTACGGTGCGGCGGGCGGCGGCGGCACGCTCGGCAAAGGCGCCCAGGTGATCGTCATGACCAATGACAGGGGTGCCCAGCTCGAACTCTCCGGCAAGCAGGTCGGGCTGCAGGTCAACGCCGATCTCAGCGGCTTGGCTATCTCGTTGAGGTAAGGGACCCATTCCTTCGACGCTAAGAGGTCGGACGGAAAATCCAGAAGGCGGCGTCGGCCCGACAGCCGCCTTTTCCCTGAGACGGACACGCTTTTGATCCAGACACGAGGTTGGACGTAATGGCGCTCAAACGGATGGACAATGTCGGAATCGTCGTCGATGACCTCGAAGAGACGATTGATTTCTTTCGCGAGCTCGGCCTCGAGCTCGAAGGGCGGGCCACGATCGAAGGCGAATGGGCCGGACGAGTCACCGGACTGGGCGATCAGCACGTCGAGATTGCCATGATGCGCACGCCGGACGGCCACAGCCGGCTCGAACTGTCCCGTTTCCTCACGCCGCCCGTCGTCGCGGATCACCGCAACGCCCCGGTCAACGCTCTGGGCTACCTGCGCGTCATGTTCACCGTGGACGACATCGACGATACGCTTGAAAGGCTTCGCAAGCACGGTGCGCGGCTCGCAGGCGAGGTCGTTCAGTACAAGGACGTGTACCGGCTCTGCTACATTCGCGGACCCGGAGACCTTCTCATCGGCCTCGCCCAGGAACTCGGCTGAGCGCACCAAGACGACAATGGCCAAGAGCGACCAATGCCGGCGGGCGTCACAAAACGTCCTGGCGATGTCGAAGTGGTTGGTCCGCTCGCCCAGCACCAACAGGTTGGGCCGATCATTGCCACGACAACGAATAGTTTGCGCCTATTCGGAAGAATTCGGAACAATTTACGGAGACCTTGATACGCCGATCCCCAGCTTCGCCAATCTGAGGCCAGCCGTCATGCCGACGGTGCAGCCCCAGGGAGAGCGTCATGGACATCGTCACATCAATTCCAGACACCGAAAGCGATCTGGCCGCAAGCAAGCGGGCAGCCTATGGGCCGCTTTTCAAGCTGCGCGGGCCACCCAGCTTCGAGAACCTCGAACAGGAGCGGCAGCACCGAAAGGAAAGGCTTGCCGCCGGCTTCCGTATATTCGCGGCATTGGGCTTCAGTGAAGGCGTTGCCGGGCATATCACGGCCCGCGACCCGGAATTTACCGATACATTCTGGGTCAATCCGTTCGGCATGCATTTTGCGCACATTACCGTCTCGGATCTTATTCGGGTCGACGGCGCCGGCGCCGTGGTCGAGGGCACGATGCCGGTCAATGTCGCCGCATTCGCCATTCATCACCAGATCCACGCGGCACGGCCGGATGTGGTGGCGGCAGCGCACGCCCATTCCATCTATGGCAAGGCCTGGTCGGCGGTCGGCCGGTTGCTCGATCCCATTACGCAGGACGCCTGCGCCTTCTAATCACGTCTTCTTCGACGACACGCGGGTGCTGGTCACCGAGGCGAGCGAGGCGGCGCGGATTGCCGAGTGCCTCGGCGGACACAAGGCGGCAATCCTGCGCAACCATGGCTTGCTGGCGGTTGGCCAGACCGTCGACGAGGCCGTCTGGTGGTTCATCTCGATGGAACGGTGTTGCCAGGCACAATTCCTCGCCGAAAGTGTGGGGATACCCCTGCAGGTCGACCCGGAAAACGCCAAAGCCGCCCGGGCGGTGAACGGCACGCCCCATGCCGGCTGGTTTCAATGCCAACCGCTGCACGACCGCATCCTCAGGCAGCAGCCTGAACTGCTTGGCTAGAGCAGAGGGCGGCACTTGGCCGACGAAGACCGAACATCCGCTTCAAACAGCCGGTCTATCCACGACCAGCCGTTTGGCTGCCTCGACCGCGGCGGTGCAATAGTCTCGGTCGCCATGGATCAGCAGCATGACCATCGCACCCTCTACCAGCAGGACCAGCTCACGCGCCCGCTCGCGCGGCGCTGCCACGTTCGCTTTGGCGAGAAGGGTTGCCAGTTGCTGTTCCATCAAGGCCTTGTGCTGGTGTGCCATCGAGCGTGCGGGATGCCCCGAGAGATCGGCAAGTTCGATTGCCAGCCGGGTAAATCCCGATCCCGCCCAGCGCGGTTTGGCCGACCACCTCGCCAGTCCGCCGAACAGCTTGTCGATCAGTTGCTCCGGACCGCCCGACAGGTCGATGCCGTAGGTCTGGAACGCGCCGAACGCCCGCTCGTGCTGTGATGCAAGCACCGCGGTCAGCAACGCGTCCTTGCTGTCGAAATGATAGTAGAGCGTGCGCTTGGTGACGCCAGCGGTGCGCGCGATCTCGTCCATGCCGACGCGAAAGAATCCCCGGCGGCGAAAGAGCTTGTAAGCCGCCTGCAATATGTCTGGTCGGGTTTGGTCGGACGATCTGGGCACGGGGCTGAAGCCGACGAATGTATACTCGCTAGTGAGTTTACATCCGCGTGCACCCGGCATTCAATGCATCAGATATACCTAATATTCAATGGGAGGCGACGATGGACAGGCTGATCACGGCAGTCCCTGATCTTGGACAAATCAGTGAAGCTGCAGCGCTTCGCGACCGGTCCAAGGCGCGACCGGCCGCCTTGCCGCTGAAGACCATGACCTGCATAGAGGATCTGCGGCAGGCTGCCCGCCGCCGCGTTCCCCGGGCCTTTTTCGACTACGTCGAGGCAGGCGCCTACTCGGAACAAACCTTGCGCGCCAACAGAGCCGACCTGGAGCGCCTCACTTTTCGCCAGCGCGTGCTGGTCGACGTTTCGCAACGGGATACCGCAACAACGATCCTTGGCGAGAAGGTTTCATTGCCAATAGCGCTGGCGCCGATCGGCCTTGGCGGGATGCAATGGGCCAACGGCGAGATCCATGCCTGTCGCGCCGCGCAGGCGGCCGGCGTCCCCTATACGCTGGCAACGATGGCGATCTGCTCGATCGAGGACGTTGCCGAGGCGGTCGAGAAGCCGTTCTGGTTCCAGCTCTATGTGATGAAAGACCGTGGCTTCGTGCGCTCGCTCGTCGAGCGGGCGCTCGCTGCCCGTTGCAGCGCGCTGGTGCTCACCGTCGACCTGCAGGTGCTGGGACAGCGGCACGTCGACGTCAAAAATGGGCTTTCGGT
Source organism: Mesorhizobium sp. 131-3-5 (assembly GCF_016756575.1). Lineage (NCBI taxonomy): Bacteria > Pseudomonadati > Pseudomonadota > Alphaproteobacteria > Hyphomicrobiales > Phyllobacteriaceae > Mesorhizobium > Mesorhizobium sp. 131-3-5. The sequence goes on along the minus strand of NZ_AP023254.1, from coordinate 3,149,587 downwards.
TCCGCCGGCGCTGAAACTGCGAAATCTACTCGACATGGCGACCAAGCCCGGCTGGACCCGGCGAATGCTGGCTGCCAAACGCTGGACGTTCGGTAATCTCGCCGGCCATGTAAAAGGCCAGCAAGGCGTCAGGGAAGTCGCGGACTGGGTGTCGCATCAGTTCGATCCCGCGCTGAACTGGAATGACATCGAGTGGGTCAGGAGCATCTGGCCGGGCAAGCTGATCATCAAGGGTATTCTCGACGTGGAGGATGCGCGCATCGCCAGCAAGGCCGGTGCAACCGCCATCGTCGTTTCCAATCATGGCGGCCGGCAGCTGGATGGCGCGCCATCGACGATCTCCAGGCTGCCGAAGATTGTTGAAGCGGTGGGATCACAAACCGAGGTGCTGTTCGATGGCGGCGTGCGGTCAGGCCAGGATGTCATGCGCGCGCTCGCTCTTGGCGCCAGGGGCTGCCTGGTCGGTCGAGCCTATATTTACGGCCTCGGTGCCGGCGGAGAGGCCGGCGTGGCGACCGCCATCGACATCCTTCGCAAGGAATTGTCCGTCACCATGGCGCTGACAGGCACGACAAGCATCGACGAAGTCGACGAGCGGGTGCTGAACTAGTCAGGTCGGTCCGGGCGCCTTGGCATTCGCGGCGCTTCTGGCAGGCGATGTAGTCCGCCATATAGCGGTCGAGAGCGGCGCGGAATTCTTCCTCGCGCGGACACTTGCTGCTCGTTGGAATCGTTTGGCTGGCCTCGGTCTCAAACCCGATACGGTCAAAAACAAGTGCGGTCATTTTCGGCTCTCCTGTCACGAAACATGGTGACAGGATGACCCCTGCGGGCGGATTTCGTCCGGGTCACACGACCGAATAGTTCCGAAAAGCTCCGAAAAGATGCTATTTTTGCGCTATGGTGGGGAAACGGTTCGCATTCGGTCCGTTCGAGCTTAATCCGGAGGCGGGAACACTGCTCCGGCAGGGCGTTCCCGTTCCGGTCGGATATCGCGGCGTGCTGCTCTTGGCGGCACTGGTGGAACGGCCGGGCGAAGTCCTGTCCAAGGCGACGCTGATGGACGCGGCATGGCCGCGCGCGGCGGTCGAGGAAAGCAACCTGTCCGTCCAGATCGCCTTGCTCCGCAAACTGCTTGGGCCGGGGCCTGACGACGCCGAATGGATCGCGACCATCCCCCGGATCGGCTATCGCTTCGGTGGTACGGTGGATTGCCTCGACGCGGCCGCGGCCGTTGCCGATAGCGCCGAGGCCGGACCCTCGATCGCCGTGCTGCCCTTTGCCAACCTCAGCGACGACGCCGAGCAGCAATATTTCGGCGATGGCCTCGCGGAAGACATCATCACCCGCCTGGCGCGGCTGCGCTGGCTCTTTGTCTCGGCCCGCAACTCGTCTTTCACCTATGGCGGCAAGGCGGTCGACGTGAAGCAGATCGGGCGCGAGCTTGGCGTGCGCTATGTGCTCGACGGGAGCGTGCGCCGCTCCGGACAGCGTTTGCGGATCAACGCCAGAGTCAGCGACGCCGACACCGGTCGCCAGATCTGGGCGGAACGCTATGATGCCCAAATCGCCGATTTCTTCGCGCTTCAGGACGAGATAGCCGAGAGCGTCATCGGCGCCATCGAGCCCAGGCTCTACGTGGCCGAGCAGGAGCGTTTCCAGAGCCGGTCGCCGGGCAGTCTCGACGCATGGGGCTTCGTGATGAAGGCAATGCCCTATGTCTGGACATGGGCCTCGCTGCCGGATTTCGAGATCGCAGAGCGGCTGCTCAAGAAAGCCATCGACATCGATCCCGATTATCCGCGCGCCAATTGCCTGATCGCCTGGGGCCTAGCGGCAAAGGCGATGCTTGGACTGGCCGATGCGGAAGCGGCCTTGCCGACCGCACACGACATGGCGCAACGGGCGATCCGCAGCGACCCGGAGGACCCCTGGACGCACTTCGCAACGGGCTTCGTGCACATGGCCTCGCGCCGTTTCGATCCAGCCGTGAGAGCTTTGTCCGAGGCGATTACTCTCAATCCAAGCCTGGCCTATGCGCATATGATCCTTGGGTCGACCTATGCCTATGCGGGCATGCCCGACGACGGCCTGCACCATGTCGCGCTGGCCGACCGGCTGAGCCCGCGCGACTTCACGCAGGCGGGCAGCCTTTCCGTCATTGGCCTCTGTCATTTCATGGCCGGGCGTTATGCCGAGGCTGCCGAGTTCGAACGGCGTGCGGTCGATCTCAGGCAGAATTTTGGAACGGCCTGGCGCACATACGCCGCCTCGGCAGGCATGGCGGGCGATCGCGCCGCCGCCGCCCATGCGCTGGCGCAGACGCGGCGCCTGCATCCATCCGTGTCCGTGGACTGGGTCGAGAGGTACCACCCGATCGTCCACGAAAAGGATCGCGCGCGCTATATCGAGGGGCTGCGCATCGCCGGATTAGACTGACCGGCTGAGCGATCAACACAGATCGAAGCGGCATGGCACCCAGTGATCTGGGCTCGCCCTCAACTTCTCAATCCTGGCGCTTCCTGCCCCGTGCGCTCGACATATTCGGTATAGCCGCCACCATAGGTGTGGACGCCTTCGGGCGTCAGTTCCAGCACGCGGTTCGAAAGTGCTGCCAGAAAATGCCGGTCGTGCGAGACAAACAGCATGGTGCCCTCATATTGCGATAGCGCCTCGATCAGCATCTGCTTGGTGGCGATGTCGAGGTGGTTGGTCGGCTCGTCCAGCACCAGCAGATTGGGCGGGTCGAACAGCATCAGCGCCATCACCAGCCGCGCCTTCTCGCCGCCTGACAGCACGCGGCATTTCTTCTCGATCTCGTCGCCGGAAAAGCCGAAGCAGCCGGCGAGCGCGCGAAGCGGCGCCTGGCCGGCCTGCGGGAAATTGTCTTCCAGCGTCTGGAACACGGTGCGCTCGCCTTCGAGCAGCTCCATCGCGTGCTGGGCGAAATAGCCCATTTTCACGCTCGGCCCGCGCGCCACCGTGCCGGTGTCGGGGTCGGAAGCGCCTGCCACCAGCTTGAGCAGCGTCGACTTGCCGGCGCCGTTGACGCCCATGATGCACCAGCGCTCGCGGCGGCGGACCTGGAAGTCGAGCCCCTCATAGATGCTGCGGCTGCCATAGGCCTTGTGGACGTTCTTCAAGGTGACGACATCCTCGCCGCAGCGCGGTGCCGGCTGGAATTCGAAATTGACGATCTGGCGGCGCTTGGGCGGCTCGACGCGGTCGATCTTGTCGAGCTTCTTCACCCGGCTCTGCACCTGCGCGGCATGCGACGCGCGCGCCTTGAAGCGCTCGATGAAAGCGATCTCCTTGGCCAGCATCGCCTGCTGGCGCTCGAACTGCGCCTGCTGCTGCTTGTCGGCGATCGCCCGCTGCTGCTGGTAGAATTCGTAATTGCCAGAGTAGGCGGTTAGCGAGCCGGCATCGATCTCGACGATCTTGTTGACGATGCGGTTCATGAACTCGCGGTCGTGCGATGTCATCAGCAGCGCGCCGTCATAGCCCTTCAGGAATTGCTCCAGCCAGATCAGGCTTTCCAGGTCCAGATGGTTGGACGGTTCGTCGAGCAGCATGACATCGGGCCGCATCAGAAGGATGCGCGCCAGCGCCACGCGCATCTTCCAGCCGCCCGACAGCTTGCCGACATCGCCGTCCATCATCTCCTGCGAAAAGCCCAGACCGTCGAGCACCTCACGGGCGCGGCCGTCCAGCGCATAGCCGTCGAGCTCCTCGAAGCGATGCTGCGCCTCGCCATATTTCTCGATGATCTCGTCCATCCGGTCGGCCTGGTCGGGATCGGCCATCGCCGCTTCCAGTTCCGCCATCTCGGCCGCCACGTCGCTCACCGGCCCGGCGCCGTTCATCACTTCGGCGACTGCGCTGTGGCCTTCCATGTCGCCGACATCCTGGCTGAAATAGCCGATCGTGACGCCGCGATCGACCTGCACCTGGCCCTCGTCGGGCTGCTCCTGGCCGGTGATCATGCGGAACAGGGTCGTCTTGCCGGCGCCATTCGGCCCGACAAGGCCAATTTTCTCGCCCTTCTGCAGGGAAGCCGACGCCTCGATGAAGACAAGCTGACGGCCGTTCTGCTTGCTGATGCTTTCAAGTCTGATCATGCGGTTTCCGGACTATGCCTGCGCTGAAAGGATTTGCCCGGCGCCTTACGCGAAGGACGGCGGCAAAGGAAGAGGCGCAAGCGCCGCAGCGCTTCACCCTCCCCCTTGTGGGGAGGGTCGGCACACCGGCATTGCGAAGCAAGGTCGGTGGGACGGGGTGGGGGTGCGGCGCCGACTTAAAAAGACCCCCACCCCGCTCCGCTGCGCGGAGCGACCCTCCCAACGAGGGGGAGGGTGAGAGCCAGACACACTTCAGAAACAAGATTCAACATGCGGGAAAAACTGAAGAAAACATCGTCTGCGATAACCACCCTCGTAGCCACCGGACAGCGGTCGCCACACAACGCAAAGGGATGGTCCCGACAATGCAACGACGTTCGACCGGATGGATGGGTGCCCTCGCAGGCATTTCGCTCGCCATGCTTGCGGTCGCGCAATCGGGTGCGCAGGCGGCGGTTACCCGGAGCGAATATTGCAGCCGGCTCGGTTCTCAACTCGACGGAGCCATCCGGACCAAAGCCGAACCCGGTGCCAGCGCCAGCCAGATCGCCACGGCAGAGGCACTCCAGGACAAGGCCAACCGGTTTTGTGCCGAGCGTAAGGAGGCGCAAGGCATCCGGACCTACGCCAACGCCCTGAAACTTCTTGGAGTGACACCGGTCAACCTCGACCAGTGACAGCAACCATCAATCCGAAGGAAAGCCTATCATGAACAAGCCCCTCCTCTCCGCCCTGGGTCTCGCCATCGCGCTCGGCCTGGCCATGCCGGTTGTCGGCACCAGCACGGCCAACGCGGCCGCCACCACCGCCGCTGCGCCGACCACGGCTCCGGCTCCCGCCACGTCGACCACGGCTCCCGCCGCCGCTGCGTCGACTACGGCTCCCGCTGCCACGGCCAAGCCGGCCCAGGCTGCCGCGCACAAGCACGTCAAGAAGCATGTCAGGCACGGCAAGAAGCACCACCGGCATGTGAGGAAGCACGGCCACAAGCACGTCGCCAAGAAGCACACCCACAGGCGTACCCACAAGAAGCACGGCCACGCCAAGGCGGCTTGATCGCCAGCTTTCTTTCTGACTTCCTCCCGGGAAAAGGCCGCCATTCGCTGAAAAGCGAGGGCGGCTTTTTCTTGTGCGCAACAAGGCAGTCAGATCCGCTGAAAGTGCGTCTAAACAGGCGCTTACGGCAATTCCACGATTCAGATCGTGAACCGCCTCAAGCCACCCCGAGTGCGGCCCGAACCTGCGGTCCGCTCATGCCGCTATCGAAGACGGCCGTGCCGGGATCGAAGCGCCGGGCTTGCGACAGCGGTCCGACCACGACCGGGTCGAAACCGGCGTCGCTCGCCAGCCGCACGGCAAGGGCAACGGCCTGTTCGTCATCGCCGGCGAGCGGAATGCCGATCCTGTCGCCGGCGCGGTGCGCCTGCGATTGCAGCGTTGTCCACATGACCGTGCTGAAGGCGCGAACCAGCTTCGCGCGCGGCAGCAGCAGCGCGACGGCGAAAGCCACGCCGTCCTTGCGGGCAAGTGCGGCGTCGCCGAAAGCGCCGTCGCGCGGCGGGTCGGGCACCGTGGCGTCGAGCAGCACTTTGTCGCCGAGAGCTGCACCGATTTCGGCCGCGACACCGGGCCAGGCCCGAAACGGGATGGCGGCCAGCACGACATCCGCGCCGGCAACGGCATCGAGCGCCGAGCCGGCCGTGGCCTTGCCGCCAAGGCCGGAAAGCATCGAGCGCAGCCGCTCGGGATGCCGCACGCCAAAGCTCACCTCATGTCCAGCCTGCGCCCACAGCCGCCCTACCGTGCCGCCGATCATGCCGGCGCCCAGAACTCCGATTCTCATCTTCGCCTCCTGTTCGCTCACCACGGCAGTCCTTTGCCGTCGCGGAAGAAGCCGCCGGTCGGGCCGTCGTCCGGCAAGGTCGCGGCCCAGATGATGCCGGCCGCCCCTTGCGCCACCGGGCGTCCGCCCGGCCCGCCCATGTCGGTGGCGACCCAACCGGGGCAGATGGCATTGACCAGCACGCCGGAGCCGCGCAGTTCTGCCGCCAGCACACGGGTCAGCGCATTGAGCGTCGCCTTCGATGTCGAATAGGCCGGCGCGCCAGCCCCCATCGAGGCCAGCGAACCGCCTTCGGACGACACATTGACCAGCCTGCCGTGGCCGCCGGCCTTGAGCAGCGGCGCGAAGGCGGCCGCCACCCGCCAGGCGCCGAAGACATTGGTCTCGAACGCCTCGCGGATGACCGTCCAGTCCGGCCGCAAGGCGCGCGAGCCGGTGTCGTAGTGGATGGCGGCATTGTTGATCAGCACATCGAGCCGTCCGAACCGGCGCTCGACCTCATCGGCTGCCCTTGCAGCCGCGTCGGGTGCCGCGACATCGAGCGCGATGGCCTCGACGTGGCCGTCGAGCCCTTTCGCCGCGGCCTCGCCCTTGGCCAGATCGCGCACGCCGAGCAGCACGGTGAAGCCAAGTTTCGCCAACTGGCGGCCGGTCTCCAACCCGATGCCGCGATTGGCGCCGGTGATGAGGGCAAGTTTTTTGGGATGCGTGGTCATTCTCGGATGCCTCTGTTTGTCGTGTCGGGGAAAGATGGCACAGGCCGAATTGGTTTGTTAGGCAGCGGAGATCGCAGTCATTGTGCGATCAAGCGCATGAATGATCGAGCTGTCCGACGTCGCGTTCCGTCACGCCCCCCTCTGTCCTGCCGGACATCTCCCCCCGCAAGGGGGGAGATTGGATGTTGGCTCCGCCTTCGCCAATCATCGACGTTGCAGGATAGAGCAGCGCGATTGAAGCTGCCGATCTCCCCCCTTGCGGGGGAGATGTCCGGCAGGACAGAGGGGGGTGTTCAAGCGCCGAGGTTTCCGCAATTTGCCCTTCCCAAACCTCATGCCCGAGCGGGAATCGGGTGTCGCCAGACGTCTCGCCATGCGATCGTCCACCCATCACGAGGATCGGCCATGCTCACGCTTCACGATTATCTGCCATCGCAAAATGGCTGGAAAGTCCGGGTCCTGCTCGGCCTGCTGAAGATCCCTTGCGAGACCCGCCTCGTCTCGATTTTCGAGGGCGAGAGCCACACCGATGCCTTCCTTGCCCTCAACCCGGCCGGCGCGGTTCCTGTGCTCCAGCTCGAAAATGGCAGCGCCATCGCCGAGTCCAATGCGATCCTCACCTATCTCGCCGAAGGCACGCCTCTGCTGCCGGCGGACCGCTTCCGGCGCACCAAGGTGATGCAGTGGCTGTTCTTCGAACAGTACAATGTCGAGCCCGTCATCGGCTCACTGCGCTTCTGGACCTTGACCGGACGGCTCGAACGCAACCACGCCATGGTTGCCGGCAAGCGCGAGGCCGGCGCCCGCACGCTGGCCGCCCTGGATCGCAGCCTTGGCGAGACGCCGTTCCTCACCGGAAACGACCTCACCATCGCCGACATCGCCATCTATGCCTACAGCCATCGTGCCGGCGATTGCGGCTTCTCGCCGGCGGACTACCCGGCATTCCTCGCCTGGACCGGCCGCGTGCGCGACGCCGTCGGCCAAGGCTATCCGATCCATCCCTACAGCATCGACCCGCATTCGGGCGGTTGAGAACTACTTTTTGCCCTGCGGATAGATCGTCTCGCCACGCTTCAGCATCGCCACGAAGGTCTCGATCTTCTTCTTGCGGCCGGCCTCGGTCTTCATGTTGTGGGTGCGGAAGGCGAGCGAGAAGCGGTTCTGCGCGCTGAGTTTTTCCAGCATCGCCTTCGCCGCCGGTTCGGCATCGATGGCCGCCTGCAAATCGTCGGGGATTTTCATCTCCTTGCTGCCGCCATAAGCGCGCGCCCAGCGCCCGTCGGCCTTGGCGGCTTCGACCTGTTTCAGCCCATGCCCGGTCATGCGGCCCTCCTCGACCAGCCGCGCGACATTGTCGATGTTGATCTTGCTCCAGATGCTCTTCTTGCCGCGCGGCGTGTAGCGCTGGAGAAAACTGTTCTCGTCCAGCCCCTTGCGCACCGCGTCGATCCAGCCGAAGCACAGCACGACGTCGATGGCCTCCTTCGGCGCGATCGACTTCAGTCCCGACCCGACCTTGTGCACCTTGATCCACACTTCGCTTTCGGAGGCGTGGTGCTGGCCGAGCCAGGCATAAAAACTTGCCGCGTCGGGGAATTCCCGGACCTTGTCCGGATCGACCTTGACCGGCGCCATCAGCGGGCCTGCCGGTTCAGAGTCATTGTCGCTGGCGTCCCTGTCATCTTGCCTCCGTCATCCTGCGATTCCCGGCATCATGGCATCGCCCACCGTCAATTCCCGTCAGCAGTGAGGCACGGTGCCGCGAAATAGGGAACGCACTATACATCGCCGTGTTGCGGCTGGAGCGCAACCGACCCGATGGAGGAGCGCGACACGTCGCCACCGTGCTATAGGACCACAAATGCCAGGCTTGGGGGACATGCCACAATGAAATCTCTGCTCTTCGGCCTTGCCTTGCTGCTGCCGGGCGTGGCGCTGGCCGAACCGGTCGAAACCCGCAAGATCATCACCGCGCTGACCGGCGACTTCAACGGCGACGGCGCTCCCGACCTTGCCATGGTGGTCGAGACCGGGCCGACCGACCCGATGGACATCCATTTCTTCCTCGGGGACAAGGAGCACAATTACCTCAAGCCCGTCGAAATCGTGCGCGAACAGATCGGTGGCGAGTGGAACGGTTACGACCAGCCGGGCTATGAGAACTCCGACACCGAGCCGGAGCTGACGATGCTGCCCAACGGCTCGATCAAATTCTATCTGCCGGCGCCGGAGATCGGCAGCGAGCGCACCAACCAGACGCTGACCATCGCCTACCGCGACGGCGCCTTCATCGTTGCCGGCTTCGCCTATGATTCCGATGATTACCTGCAGGAGAATGCCGCCAGCGCCTGCGACTACAATGTGCTGACCGGCAAGGGCACCAGCTCGAAGCAGCAGCCGGACGGCAGCACCAAGCACGAGACCGTGTCGACTGAAGGCCGGACCGTCGCATTCCGGGACTGGAACGCGGGCGACGCTTTCGCCGCTTGCCAGGAATAAGGGGCGCGCCCTGTCCCTCGGCCGGCTTCAGGCCGGTGGCGGCATTGCCGGTGTCAGCCCGTGGCGGCGCATGATCTCCATCATCCCAGCCTTGTCAGGCGGCCCGCCGGCAGCGGCGTTGAGCAAGCCGAATGCCTCGCGGAAATAGTCGGGACCAATTGCCGCCGGCGTAATGACGCACAGCGCCTTGGCATCCCTTGTGCCATTATTGTCGAAGCGATGGACGGCGCCGCGTGGGATGCACAGCGCCTCCCCCGGCCCAACTTCGATTGGCTTGCCGTTCACGGTCCAGGTCAAAACTCCGTCAATGCCGTAGATCGTTTCCTCGTAATGATCGTGGCTGTGCGCCGGCGCGGGCAGGCGCTGCGCGCCCGGCACCATCAGTTCGAAGGTGGCGACGCTGCCGTTCGAATTTTCGCCCGACACCAGGAAACGGACCGACAACCCCTTGGTGCCGATGGTCTCGTTGGCTGGGTTCACCTGAAGATCGATGGCTGACATTGCGCAAACCCCTCCGGTAAATTACATTTACTAGTTATCTGTAAACTCAATTTACCGGATCGTCAATGGCCACCTCAGCCGAAGTCCTGCAGACCAAGACCACTGACCTTTTGATCGGCGCCCTGCTGCGCGTGCCGGCGCAGGCCATCCAGCGCCGGCTGATCAAGGAGCTCAACGCTGCCGGTTTCGACGAATTGCGTCTGCCGCACATGGCCGTGCTGCAGTTTCCCGGCCCGGACGGCGCGCGCCCCGGCACCATCGCCGAACGTGCCGGCATGAGCAAACAGGCGATCAACCAGCTACTCAGCAGCCTCGAAGGCTACGGCTATATTGTCCGCTCCGACGGCGAAGGCAGCGCGCGCGTGGTTCACGCCACCGAACGCGGCCACGCCGCCTTCTGGAAGATGGTCGACATATTGCGCGACATCGAGGAGGAGTGGCGCACCGAGCTTGGGCCGGAGCGCTTCGACCAGCTCAAAGCGCTGCTGTTCGCCGTCTGGGACAGCCCACTGGTGCGCTGACCGGAACCGCATTCATGTGCGGCATCATCGGCATTTCCGATGGCGCTATCGGTTTCTTCCGTTTCCTTCTCGGCACACCGACCTGCCAATTCCCTGCCCTTGTCCCGTCAAAGCAAAGGCAGAGCGAAATGAACCTTTCAAACCAGAAAATCCTGATCGTCGGCGGCGGCTCCGGCATGGGCCTGGCGCTTGCCAGGCGTTGCGTCGAGGCTGGTGCCACAGTCATCATCGCCGGGCGCAGCGAAGCAAGGCTGCGACAGGCACGCGAGGCGTTTGGCAATCCCTCCGGCCTGGAGGTAGCCGTCGTCGACATCGCCCGGGAAGACCAGGTCGCGGCGTTGTTCGCCGAGATCGGTGGGCTCGACCACATCGTCAGCACGGCGGCCGACATCGAGGGCGCCTACAGGCTGCTGCCGGAGCTTGACCTGAAGGCGGCGCAACGCATGGTCGACAGCAAGCTCTTCGGCCCGCTGCTGCTTGCCAATCACGGCGCGCCACGGCTTGCCGCGAACGGCTCTATGAGCTTCATCTCCGGCATCGCCGCGTATCGGCCGGCCGCGCGCGGCTCGGTCGTCGCCGCCGTCAACGCCGCGCTCGAAGGGCTGGTGCGGGCGCTTGCCGTCGAACTCGCGCCGATCCGCGTCAACGCCGTTTCGCCCGGCTGGATCGACACCACGATCTGGGCTCTGGTCGCCGGCGACCGCAAGGCCGAGATGCTGGCGGCGATGGCCGAGCGGCTGCCGGTCGGCAGGGTCGGCCAGCCCGAAGACATCGCCGACGCCATTTTCTTCCTCATCGGCAACGGATTTACCACCGGCACGACGTTGCATGTCGAAGGCGGGCACCGGCTGGTTTAGCTGGCGGCAGTCTTCGCCAGGGAGTTGTTTGGAAACAGTGCTTTGGAGCTATCAGCCGATTCAAGTTCTGAACCCGTCTCGAGGCGTTCCGGCGCCAGCGTGTCCCGCGCGGCGGCGAGCAATTGCCTGAGCGCCGGCGGCTGGACGCGCCGGCGTCGCCAGATCATCGTCAGCGGTGCCGCCTGCATTCGGCCGGGCCATGGCAATTCCCTGAGATCGCCGCGCGCCAGCGCATCGCTGACGGCGAGACGGGGAATGAGGCCGAGCCCGGCACCCCTCGCCACCAGCCGGGCAATGGCGCCGATGCTGCCGACTTCGGCCGCTGGTTTGGGCGGCGCCATATCCGCCTCGGCAAAGGCGGTGTCGAACATATGCCGGTAGACGCATCCGGGCTCCGTCGCCACGAAGCGCAGCGCGGCAAGGTCTGCCAGGTCGCGCGGCGCGGTGCCTTGTCCCTGAGCCGCGACCAGAACCAGCGGTTCGGCCCCTATCGCGCGCCTGGCCAGGCGTCCGTCGGCCGCGCCCTTCGCACCGTCCTGACGCTCGAAGCAGAAAGCGACGTCGATGTCGCCGTCCTCCAGCAAATGTCGCAGCGTGCCGCTGTCGGCCACCTTCATCCGCACGGTGATATCGGGATGGCCCGCCTGGAATCCTGGCAGCCAGGGCGCCAGACGGGCCGAGGCGATCGTCTCCAGCGCACCGATGGTCAGTGCCCCGCTGGTGCGCCCAGCGGCCGCCAGCACCGCCGCGCGCGCATCGCCGTCGAGCCGCAGCAGCTCTTCGGCGATAGGCTTCAGCGCCAGCCCCGCCGGCGTCAGCTCCAAGCCGGACTTCGAGCGTGTGAACAGGGCAGCGCCCAGTTCGGCCTCGAGAGACTGGATCTGGTCGCTGACGCTCGATTGCGCGAGGTGAACCGCCTCGGCGGCGCGCGTGATGTTGCGGCTGCGCGCCACAGCGAGAAAGGTCTTGAGCAGTCTGGGATGCATCGCCCGGCCGACATCAGGCCTATTGCAGCTGCGGCTTCTTCAAGAAACTGCCGCGGTCGGCGGATTTGACGCGCAGCCAGGTTTCGCGGCCGTCGCGCACCACGCGCATCGGGATCTCGGCGCCGGCCGAGCCGCTGTCCCACAGCTTGCGATAGAAATCGGCGAGACCGTCGACCGCGCCGTCGCGCACCTCGGAGATAACGTCGCCCTGGCGCAGTCCGGCCTTGGCCGCCGGGCCGCCCTCCGTCACGCTCATCACCACCACCTTGCCGTCGCTTTCGGCCGACAGGGCGCCGAGCCACGGACGCGGCGGCTTGGCCACCTGGCCGCGCGTCAGCAGATCATCGAGGATCGGCGGCAACAGGTCGATCGGCACCACCATGTTGATATCGGCGACCTCGCCGGCGCGGCTCATCTGCAGGCGCAGCGAACCGATGCCGAGCAGCGCGCCATCGGCGCCGAACAGCGGCGCCCCGCCCCAGGATGGATGCGCCGGCGCGATGAAGATCGCCTCGTCGAGCAGATACTCCCAATAGCCGGCGAATTCCTGCTTGGTGACGATCTTGGCCTCGACCGCCCGGCCGATGCCGTCGGCAAGCACCACCGCGTCGCCGATCCTGGCCTTGCCGGCATCGCCCAGCGCCACCGCCGGCAGACCGGTTGGCGCCAGTGCCTGGACCAGGCCGAAGCCGGATTCCTGATCATAGGCCAGCGCATGCGCCGGGATGACACGGCCATCATGCGCGGTCAGCCAGACCTCCTCGGCCTCGGTGATGAGATAGCCGATGGTCAGCACCAGCCCGTCATTGCGGATGATGACGCCGCTGCCTTCCCTGAGCGTGCCCAGCGCGCCGGCCGTGAAGGCATCTTCGGGAACGGTCGCGCGCACGGCAACGACGGAACGCGGATTGGGATTGATGGCCATGATTTTGTCCTGCGATGCAAATGCTTGGCGGCTTCTCTTATAGGTATGCCTCGGAGGGGATGGTGCAAGGTGCGCATCGATAGTTCTTGCCTTCTCCCACAAGGGGAGAAGGAAGAAGCGCTTTTCCCACATAAACAATAGTTCAACGCAAGTTGAACTTTCGCCCCCGCAGCCCTAGCTGTAGATCGATCCGCCCATTCCCGTCCTTCCCTTCCCCACGAGGCCCGACATGACAGACTACACTCCGCCGAAGGTATGGACCTGGAACAAGGCAAATGGCGGCGCCTTTGCCAGCATCAACCGGCCGATCGCCGGGCCGACGCATGACAAGGAATTGCCCGTCGGCAAGCATCCGCTGCAGCTCTATTCACTGGCGACGCCGAATGGCGTCAAGGTCACCGTGATGCTGGAGGAGCTTCTGGCGCGCGGCCACAAGGGCGCCGAATACGACGCCTGGCTCATCAGGATCAACGATGGCGACCAGTTCGGCAGCGGCTTCGTCGAGATCAACCCCAACTCCAAGATCCCGGCCATGATGGACCGCAGCGGCGCCACGCCGGTGCGCGTCTTCGAATCCGGGTCGATCCTGGTCTATCTCGCCGAAAAGTTCGGCGAATTCCTGCCCACCGAGCAGCCGGCGCGCGCGGAAGTTCTGTCCTGGCTGTTCTGGCAGATGGGTTCGGCGCCGTATCTGGGCGGCGGCTTCGGCCATTTCTATGCCTACGCGCCGCAGAAATTCGAATACGCCATCGACCGCTTCGCCATGGAAACCAAGCGGCAGCTCGATGTGCTCGACCGCCGGCTGGCCGAAACGGAATATCTCGGCGGCAAGGATTACACGATCGCCGACATGGCGGTGTGGCCCTGGTATGGCGGGCTGGCGCTCGGGCGCATGTACAATGATTCCGGCGAGTTCCTGTCCGTGCAGGAATACAAGCACGTCCAGCGCTGGGCGAAGGCCATCGACGCTCGCCCGGCTGTCAAGCGCGGCCGCATGGTCAACCGCGCCTTCGGCGAACCGGCTATGCAGCTGCATGAGCGCCACGACGCCGGCGATTTCGACACCAACACGCAGGACAAGCTGGCCGCCGAATAGGCGGCCGCAAAGCCAACTTCACAAGAAAGCCCGCCACGAACCGTGGCGGGCTTTTCCCAAGCTATGCTGGCGTCGCACCCACTGTCATGGCCGAGCCATGGATCAGTGCAGCACCTCGACGATCTGACGTGTGTCGGGGTCGACCAGAACTGTCTGGTCGTTGATAACGGCAACGCGATACTTGACATTGGGCACTTCGCGCAGTTCGACCTTGTCAGGCACCGGCGAGCCGAGCTTGAGCTCGAGGCCCAACAGATTGACCGACGCCAGCGGCTGCTTCTTGACGTATTCGCGAACCACCGTCTCCTGCTCCGGCTGAACGACGATTGTGTCCGCCACAGCCGCACCGATGCCGCCCATCAGGACGATCGCGGCTGCCACACTCGAAAGATAATGTTTCATAACAACCTCCATATCAATTGCCCGGGCTTCCCGCCCTGTAGGAAAACTCGACCACTGCCACGAGGTTCCATCGCAATTTGTGGAATAAATGCGGCACGCCCAACAAATGCCTATTTTGATTATTTTCGGAAACAGGCGAAAACACATAATCAAGGCTTCAAAAATCCGTGATTATTATATTTTTTAGGGATATCTCGTGAAATACACTTTCCTCGGAAGATGCATCCGAGGTGCCCTTTCGAAAGAATGCGATCCGCCTGTTGCCTTAGCGACAGCTAACGTAGAGCGCACGATGTCGTTCCAGATACTGTTGTCGAAGACATGAAAAAGGCTCGCCCGGCCGGGAGCAAGGCGAGCCTCAAACCGTGCCGGCGGAGGTGGCAGCCTCACCGGTCACATCGGGAAAACGCCAGCGCCCGCATCCGGTTCCAGCGCGGATAACGTGGCCCATTCAGATGCAACCATGTGACCGTCATGACGTTGTTCGACGCATTAATCTCCAGCAAGGATGATCGCGCCATGGCTCCCCGTCCCTCCGTGACCAAGCATCCCTTCACGCTGATGCTTGTCTTTATAGCGCTGATGGCTCCTTTTGTCGGCCTTGCCTGGCGCACGCGCGAATGGATGGGCTGGTAGCGGGTCATCCACTGCTATCCCCAGTATCCGGCCTCACAACTGTCCGGCTTCACAAGCGTCTGCCTCACAGCGAGACACCGTCGCGATGCAGCGGCGGAACGGCGTCGACCTCGCCCTGATCTGCCGCCTTGCGGGCGCGCCTGTAGATCAGCCGCATGACGAGCACGAAATAGCCGACCTGGAGGAGGACCAGCACGGCTATCGTCCAGCCCAGCGCCTTCCAGAACGACCCGGTGGCCATGTAAGCCCAGCCCGCGACGACAATGGTCGTGGCTGACATCCCCACGAGAAACTGCCCAAAATACATCGATCCCACATCGCCGAAACCACGCGGTTTCGCACGACTCCCTGCCCGAATTCCCAATGCCCGCGGACAAAGTTCCATTATTTTAGCAACTACGCAACTATGTGATCGTCCGACCTTAGCCCACCCTCGAAATTTGTTGCGCGTTGACCTGGTCGGGAGCAATTCGATGCTCAAGGACTGCGGGTAGCGCAGAAAATAAGTCCGGGGGATGGGGAAATGACGCTCGAACTGATTGGAGCCGGTTTCGGCCGCACCGGCACGTGGTCGACTTTTGCCGCGCTGAACAGGCTCGGCTTGCCCTGCTATCACATGCAGGAAGTGATCATGAACAAGGCCAACAAGGGCCATCTCGATTTCTGGCGCAAGGTGGCCAACAGCCCACCCGGCAGCCAGCACGACTGGAACCGCGTCTTCGCCAACTGTACGGCGACAGTCGACAATCCCGGCTGCTGCGTGTGGAAAGAATTGCTGGCCGCCTACCCCGACGCTAAGGTGCTTTTGACCCTGCATCCGCGCGGCGCCGACACAATCTACTTCACCGAGAATGTCTGGCAGTTCAAGATCCTGGAATGGCTGACGCCCTTCGCCTGGAAATTCGGCGACATGTCGCGCAAGCTGATATGGGGCCGCACGCTGGACGGCGTGATGAACGACCGCGCCAAGGCGGTTGCCCGCTACAACACCTATATCGACGAGGTGAAGGCTGCGGTGCCGCCGCACAGGCTGCTGGTCTACAAAGTGACCGAAGGCTGGGGCCCGCTCTGCGATTTCCTCGGCGTTGCGCTGCCCAACGAGCCTTCCCCAACCTCAACGACCGCGAGACAATCAAGAAGATCATCCGCGACATCATCAAGGGCTCCTACATCATGCTGGGTCTGGCGGTAGCGGCCGCGCTGGTGGTGTTTGCGGCGCTGTGGTGGTGGCTGGGCTAGCTTCAGGGACACAACGCACGCTTCCCAATGTCGGCGTAATCCTCAGGGCTAACCCCGCCCCGGTACTGGATCGATCGGCGGCGGCCGGCAAGGCGGCGAATTCGGCTTCACCATGCCGGTGCGCAACCGCGACATGGCAGCGCCGCAAAGCCGGCGCGAGGTCTGCAAGTTCGAATTCCTGAACATCGGCAGGAGCCTGTTTGCCTCGCCGTCCCGGCTGAACGAGGTTCCACTTGATCTGCCTGGAGGAAGGCCTTTTGTCCGATAGATGTGGAAGGTAGCACACTATCGTCACATGGCGGTCGGCCGATATTCTGCCCTGTCCGACGCCCGCTTTTGCCTCCGGTAGGGTAAAGGCATTATATATGAATTGGCTAAAACAGCGGAACATCCAATGGACATTGCCGGAACCGAACAGGACCCGCCGGACCTTTGCTTCAGGCACCTAAGACCTTGGTCCCAAAAGGAAACGCAAAAGACCGATACGGCCCGTCATCGGGAACATCCCGCCTTTGCCATCGTTAACCGCCAAGTTTGCGGACCGGATCCAATTTCGAGGAAGAGCGATGCACCATCGGTCCATCATCACCAGAACAGGCCACGGCCCGGCTACAGCGGTCGCCGTGTTGATGGTCCGACTTGTGGCGGTGGGAATTGTATTCCTCGTCCTGGGCGGCTTGCTCTACCTCAAGGATGAGCCGTCGGATCAACGCGCGCTGTCTTCCCCACCCGCCCGATCGTTTCAGGCTACCGATCGCAGTGCGGCAAACTGATCAGCTTGCATGCCGCGCGGCCGCCCTCCGAAATGACGGCCTCATAGGGGGAATCTTACTGAAATGTAACTGACTCCTCCACCGTCAAGCCACAATTAGCATGCCCATCGGCAGCACCGAACTATGTCCCGATATAGGGAGAAAGGTTTCCATGTTTCGCTGCCTTTCATTGATGGTCGCCTGGTTGTCGCTCCAATCGTTGGCTTTTGCACAGCCCATCCCCCCGAAGCCAGACGACGTGATATCAGGCTGCGTCGCGATTGAGGCATACGGTGGCAACGGCAACGGCTCGACCGACAATCTTGCGGCTTGGAATTCCGCCATAAGCCATTTTGGCAATCGGCCGATCTGCATATCGTTCGGGCTTGGGACCTACAGATTCAGCGGTCCGGCCACGGCGAAACCTGGCGTGGGTTCGAGCATTGCGGTCCATGGCGCTGGCCCCAACGTGACCAAGATCGTCTTCACTGGAACGACGGCAGGATTCAATTTCACGTTGTCGAACGAGGAAGCCATCCAAATGGACAATATGGCTGTTCTATCGGCGACGGCGAACGATCATGATGCGATCGCTGTCACCAGCTCTGATTGCGGAGGGTCAAAACAATCGTCGCGTTTCAGCAATCTGACGATTGAAGGCACGGGAAGTTTTCCCTTTAGAAATCACTGGGGTCGAGGGTTAACCCTTAACAATCTATCGTTTGTTGATGTTGATAGCGTCGACTTCTTTGGAGAGAACGGCTCCAGCATGCAGGGAATTTTTGCTACGGGCAACGCGACCAGTCACTGCTACGCTTTTAACATGATGGTCTCGAAGAGCAATTTTATTAATACTGCGAATGGTATTTCGCTTGGAACATTGTTTCAGGGACTTTTTGTGACTCAGAGCAATTTCCTCAATGGTGAAGCTGGAATTGTCGTTCCAGCGGCCGAATCGGAGGTTGATCAGATCAACATCTCTGATAGTTCATTTGACGTTAAGGGCGATACTATTGCCACTTTTTCCCCGATTGTCGGTCTATATGTAACACACAATACGATTGAGATACCAAAATCCGGAAGCGGGATCCATATTAATGGCGGTGGCGATCAATTCGTAATTGCAGAGAACAACATCTTCAATCCATTCGGTAAAAGCAGTGGCTCTGGCGTCATTGTCGACAGCGCGGCAAATTTTGGAAACATAACTGGAAACGTTTACCAGTATCTAAGGGTCGCAAATTCTCTTGGTGCAAGCTCAAGCGGATGGAACATTCAGTCGAACGCCTACGGCTCAAAGATTTCGAAGTGGAACATAAATTCTGGCAAGAGAAACAAGGTCGGCGGCGGCTCCCCGTAATCAACGCTTGTTTCCCCTGTCGGGGGGAGGCTGCTGGCCAACACCCTCACCCCATCTTGCCATCCTTCGCTACCGCCCTGCCCCGGCGATAGACCGTGCGGTCCTTTGGCACGGCGACCACCGCCTCGGGAACGTGCTGGGCCGCCATGGCGACGAAGTCGGCGCTGGCGCCGACAACGATGCCATAGTCCCCCAGCCCCAACGCGCTGGCGCCGGCACGGGTCACCACATCGAACGCCGCCTCGAGCTCGCGGTCCTCGTAGAAGCCGGAGCGATAGCCGATCATGTTGGCCCGGTTCAGCATGTCGCCATCGCCGTAGGGCCACCAGGAATCGCGGATGTTGTCGGAACCGCTGAACACGGTGACGCCAGCCTGCCGCAGGGCCGCCACCGGCGGGAAGGCATGGTTGCCGGGCGCGTTGGTCATGATCGCCACGCCGGCGGCCGCCAGCATCGCGCCGGCCTTCGCCACGGCGTCGGCGGGGATGTCGCCAAGGCCATAGGCATGGCTGACGGCGACATGGCCCGCCATGCCGAGCGCCTTTGTCCGCGCGGCGATCTCCTCGACCTGGAACAGGCCGAGCGCGCCGCCATCATGCAGGTGGATGTCGACGCCGGCGCCATGCTTCTGCGCCAGGGTGAACACCACATCGAGATGGCCGTTCACGTCGCGGTCGAAGCTGGCGGGGTCGAGCCCGCCGACAAGGTCGCAGCCGAGCTTCAGCGCCTCGTCGAGCAGTTCCGCCGTGCCAGGCGAGGACAGGATGCCGCTTTGCGGGAAGGCAACGAGCTGGATGTCGATGAGGTCGCGGTATTTTTCGCGCACGGCCAGGATGGTTTCGACATGGCTGAGCCCGACCGAGGCGTCGACCATGACATGGCTGCGCATGACCAGGCTGCCATTGCCGACGCAGAGCTCGAGCTGGTTCTTCGCGCGCTCCGCCATCGGCGCGGCGCCGGCAAGGTTTCGCGCCTGGAAGGCGACACGCTCGCGCACGTCGAACCCGTTGGTGCAGGGAATGTGCGGGCGCCAGGCATCGCCATAAAACGAGGTGTCGAGATGGATGTGGCCCTCGACGAAGGCCGGCACGACAAGCTGGCCATCAAGGTCGATGATGGCGGGGTCGACGGTGCCGGGGGCAACGGCGGCGAAATCAGCCGGCGGCGCCTTGCCGGCTGGCGCGATGGCGCTAAAGCGGCCGCCGGTGATGAAGAAATCCGCCAGCGACCCATCGGCCAGCTTCGCGTTGCGGAAAATCGTCTGTTCGCTCAAAATCGTCCGCTCGCTCATGGGCGCCTCTCTCCTGAAAGCGCCAGTCCTCGCCGCCCGCCCGCCGCGGGTCAATGCGGCGGCGGCGAAAAACTGTTTCACGAAATTGCCCTTGGCGAATGTTCCGGCGAGGCAGAGCGCGAATCCGCACCGCGGCTCTTGCCTATTCCGCTTTCGCGGAAGTTTCGGCGGCCCGGCAATGTGCCATTGTGTTATCGCGGCGGTACGAGCCGCCCTGGTTGACGCGGGCGCCCAGCCATCCCAACAATGCGCCCCCCCGCCCGCGTCGGCCATGGCTTGGCACTGTGATCCGTCCGGCGGGCAGGCCTGCTATGACTGCCGCTTCAGCCGCCAACCAGCACCTTCGTCGTCACCAGATTGACGCCGGCCTCGGCGAATTCGTCATTGTGCCGGGCGATGATCTGCTCAGCGCTCTCGCTGGCGCTGTCCAGCGTGCTGTGGGCATCGGAAACCACGGTGACACCGAGCCCCCTGGCGATCGCGCCCCTGACGGTTGCCGCGACGCAAAAATCGCTCTGTGCGCCGAGGATCACGACGCCCCCGTCTCCCTGCCCGGCGACCCAGTCGCCAAAGGCCGGATTGCTGAAAGCATCGCGCACGGATTTGGCGAAGGTCGGCTCATCGTCGGCCTGGCCAAGGGCTGGCCACACCGGCCAACCCGGTTCGCCCGGCGCCAGCGGATCGCCTTCGGGTCCATCATGCCTGACGAAAGCGACCTTGCGTCCACCGCGCCTTGCCCAGTCGATCACCGCCCGGGCGCGCTCGGCAATGGCAGGTGCGTCGTGTATCGGCGGCTCGTGCCGGCCGTCGAACATGCCGGTCTGAAGATCGATCACGACGAGTGGCGCTTTGGCCATGAGGCTGGGTGCTGACATGATTTTTACATAGCATGGCGGGGAAGGCGATCAAGAACTTGCCCAACAAGAAGAACCAGCCTCACCAGACCCTCAACCCGGGGCGCCGGCAAACAGCACCACACCATCCCCTCCAGCCGCTGGCCAATCCCTGATGGTTCGGTCGTAGCCGCCGGTCAGCACCGTGCCGTCGGGGGCGAAGGCCACGGCGTAGATCGGCCCGGTCTGGCTGTCGAACAGGGCGATCTGGTTGCCGGTCTCCATGTCCCACAGCCGTGCCGTGCCGTCGAGCGAGCCCGACAGCAGGCGCTTGCCGTCGGCCGACAGCGCCAGCGTGTAGACCGTGCCTTCATGGCCTTCGAAGCGCTTCACCTCGCGGCCGTTGTCGAGATCCCAGACCTTGATCGTCAGGTCGCCGCTGCCGGTGATCAGATGGTGCCCGTCGGCGGTGAACACCGCGCCATAGGTGCCTTGCTCGTGGCCGTGCCAGCTGCGCAATTGCTTGCCGCTCTCGATGTCCCAGAGTTTCAGCGTGCCGTCGATGCTGCCGCTGAGCGCCTGCTTGCCGTCGGGCGAGACGGCGACCGCGCTGATCGACCAGTCGTGTCCGGTCAGCACATGCAGCACGGAATTGTTGACGAGATCCCAGACGATGACATTGCCGGTGTCATGCCCGCTGACGGCACGCTTGCCGTCCGGGCTGATCGCCAGCTTGTTGACGCCGCCATTCTGGCCGGCCTGGAAGACATGCAGCACAGTGCCGTCGGCAAGTTTGCGCAGCACGATCTCGCCATCGTCGCCGCCCGTCAGCGCGCTGACGCCGTCGGGCATATAGAGCGCGGTGCGCGCCATGTCCTTGTGGACGCCGAGGTTGCGGATGAGGTGCTTGCCGCCAATGTCCCACAGCTTGATCACACGATCGGTGCTGGCGCTCATGATCGATCGGCCGTCCGGCGCTACCGAAAGCCAGACGACCGCGTCGCGATGGCCGTCCGGCTGCGTCGGCGCCGCCGGCGGTGGTGGCGGCAACGGCGCCACGGTGGGCGGCGGAACGACCGCGACCTCCGGCGGAGCGGCCGGCGCCTGCGGCGCGGATGCCGGCGGCGGGTTGGCGGCTATCGGTGGCGGAGCTGGTTGCGGGGCTGGCGCAGGGGCAGGCTCAGGTGCCGGTGGTGCGCTGGCGACATCCTGGCCCTTCGGCTCGGCGGGTTTGGGCTCGGCAAGTTTGGGTTCATCGGGCTTGGGTTCACTGGGCTTGGGTTCACTGGGCTTGGGTTCGGCCGTCTTCGGTTCATTCGGCGGTTCGTTCGGCAGGCTGGCCACCTCGCCGCCGCCCCACGGGCCGAAGCGGTCGACGGCCAGTGCTGCGAGCACGATCAACGGCAACGCGAGAAAGATCTTGCGCAGGCCGGGCCTGCCGGTCTCCTTCGCCTCGGCCGCGCGGCCGAACAGCGGTGTCCCGGCCAGATGCGTCGGCCGCCCCGGCAATAGCCCGGCCCAGAACAGCACCGCGCCGACGAGGCAGGCGAACGCCAGCAGCGAGAAGGCCACCAGCTGCGTCGCCCAAGGCTCATGCATGACCGTCAGGCCGAAACCCTTGCCGCCCGGCAAGAGATAGAGATGGACAAGGCAAGCCGCGGCCAGCGCCATCAGCAGCACCGCCATCAACCTGTCGGCACCCCTGGTCATGGCGCAAGGCTCATGATGCCGCCAATGACGGCATCGGCCTCGATATTGGCAGGCTGTGGTCGCATCGAATTCCCTCGCCGCGACCGATCTTACGCAAGGCCGCGGCGGAGTCGAGTGGCCGCCGGAGCGAATGCCGCGTGGGCGCGAACGCACGGAAATGGCTGGACATTCCGTGCTTCGTTCGAAACAAGGCTGGGCCAATCAAGGGAGCGTCCATGACACAGGCGACCAAACCGGTGCTGGCCGGCAGGACGGTAACGAGCCTGTCGACGCCCAAATCATGAGCCTGCTGAAGCGCGAATACTCCGGGGCGTCGCCGCTTGCCGGGAGATGACCAAGGCGAGCTACTTCAACTCCACCCAGACAGGCGCATGATCGCTGGCGCCATCCTCGCCGCGCACGTCGCGGTCGATACCCGCCCCCTTCAGTCGGCGGGCGAGCGTCTTCGACAGCAAGATGTGGTCCAGCCTTAAGCCCGCATCGCGCGGCCAGCGGTTCCTGCGGTAATCCCAGAAGGTGTAGAGCGTCTCCTTCGGATAGACCTTGCGCAACGCGTCGACCCAGCCCTGCTCGATGAGGGCGGCGAATGCGGCGCGGCTTTCCGGCTGCACCAGCGCGTTGTCGTCATAGGAGCGCGTGGCATAGATGTCGCGCGGCTCCGGCACGATGTTGTAGTCGCCGGCCAGCACGACCGGCAGGCCGGTGTCGAGGAGTTGCGCCGCATGCGCCTCCAGCCGCTTGTGCCAGGCAAGCTTGTACTGGAATTTCGGCCCCGGCTGCGGATTGCCGTTCGGCGCATAGAGGCAGGCAATGACGATGCCGTCGACCGCCGCCTCGATATAGCGGCTCTGCCGGTCGGCATCGTCGCCGGGCAAGGCATCGCGGGTCAGCACCGGCTCGGCGCCACGCGCCAGGATGGCGACGCCGTTCCATGTCGGCTCACCCTTCCACACCGCGCCAAAACCGGCATCGGCAAGCGCGGTGCGCGGAAACTGCATGTCGCGCGCCTTGAGTTCCTGCAGGCAGACGACATCGGGCTTCGCCACCGCCAGCCATGCCAGCAGGTTTTCCAGCCGGCTGTTGATGTTGTTGATGTTGAAGGTGGCGAGTTTCATGGTTGGATCAGGAGGCGATCCGGCCTGCCCAAGCCTTCACCGTCTCCGCCATGGTCTTCAGATGATCGGACGTCGAGAATCCCGACACACTCTTGCGCGGCTTGAGATCATGGTCGCCATCCTCGAGCCAGATCACCTCGATCGCATCGGACAGCCCATAACCCGCCACCTCGTCGCGCGTGCCGAACTCGTCGCGCGTGCCCTGAAAAATCAGCGTCGGCGTCTTCAGCCCGGTCAAATGCTTGGTGCGCAGCTGGTCGGGTTTTCCGGGCGGATGGAAGGGATATCCGAGACAGACCAGCCCTGAAATCTCGCCCTTGGCAAACATCTCGTCCGCGACCATCGAAGCGACGCGCCCGCCCATCGACTTGCCGCCGATGATAAGCTTCCCGGTCACGCCCTTGGCCCTGAGATCAGCGATCGCCTTGATATATTCCGGGTTGACCGTCTCGGCACGCGGCGGCGGCTTGCGCTGGCCGTAGCGGCGCGCAGCCATATAGTGGAATTCGAAGCGCGCGACCTGGAAGCCGGCGACGGCCAGCGCCTTGGCGGTGGCGGTCACCGAGGGGGAATCCATCGAAGCGCCGGCGCCATGGGCGAGCAGGATGGTGACGGGAGCGGTGTCGAAGCCATCGAAGAGGAAGCTGGTCATGGGGCGGTCTTCCCGGAAAGGCCGCGTTCCGTCACACCCCCCCTCTGGCCTGCCGGCCATCTCCCCCGCGAGGGGGGAGATCGGCAACTCGCACGCCCGGCCCACCTTTGCAGCGCTGGAGATTGGCGAAAGCGGGTGAGCGCGCAATCTCCCCCCTTGCGGGGGAGATGTCCGGCAGGACAGAAGGGGGTGTTCAAGCGCGACCATTGATCCCCCTCACCCCGCCGTCCGTGCCAGCTGCATATCCACGAACTGCACGCCTTTGGCAGCCACCCCGGCCCATTCGGACTCCGCGTCGAGCTCCAGATACCGCACCCACAGCCGCCGCGCCTCGGGCAGATTGCCGGCGTCGAATTCCAGCCTGGCCAGGTTGAACACCGGATCGGCATAGCTCCTGTCGAGCGCGATCGCCCTCTGCAAATGCCGTCGCGCGGAAGCATCGCGGCCTTGCTCGCTCATCAGCCCGGCGAGGTTGAACCAGGCCTCGACAAAGGCCGGATCGAGCTTTATCGCCCTGGCATAGTCATGCGCGGCATCCGCCGCGTGGCCGCCGGCGCGCAGGCAGTTGGCGCGGTTGAAGGCGGCGATGGCGTCGCTGGGGTCGATGGCGAGGCAGCGCTGGTAAAGTGCGGCAGCACCTTCGTGGTCGCCGCCCTCCTCCGCCGCTTCGGCCTCGGCGAACAAATCTTCCAGCGTGTCGTCGCCTTGTGCCGCGGCGCCCAGATCGAACAGCAATTGCCCGTCGAGCTCGCTCTGGCCGCCTTCGAGATAGATTGCGTCGGGGCGGCCGTGCTGCGAGCCGACGTTGAGCGATTTGGCGGTGAGCGAGGCGACCGGACCGGAGCGGTGCACGGAGCGCGCGATCGCGCCCCAGGTCGCGCCGCCGGCCACCAGCCCGGCATATTTGCGCGCCAGGATCAGGTCGCGAAAGGAATAGGGTTCGCAATCATGCTCGAACGCATCGAACAGCGACAGCAGGTCGAGGTCGGCGCCCAACAGTCGCGATTGATCGATCAGCGATTGCCGCGACAGTGATGACGCCTCCGGCGCCTTCATCAGGCCGAGCAGGCGCAAAAAACCGTTCTCGCTGATCAGCGTGCGCCCGGCCGCGCGCTCGACGGCGACGCGGCGCTCGATCCCGACATCGCCGTTTTTCGTCAATCCGGCCTTGGCGAGCAGCGCGCGGCCGAACACGACATGCGTCGTACGCCTGGTGATGCCGCGCCTCAGCTGGCCGTGCTGGCGCTCGACCTCCCGCGCGGCGAGCCGCAAGGGAAATGCCGCCAGCGCGCCGATGGTACCGAAGACGGCCCCCGGAACCGAAACGGCCGGTGCCGTCATTTCTTGCTCTTGCCGACCGCCTTGAGCAGACTGGCCTTCAGCGGATTCTCAGGCGCGCCGCCCGCTGCCGCCTTCTTGGCGGCGGGTTTGGCCACCACTTCGTCGGCCTTGCTCTTCGACTTGGCCGGCGGCTTCGACTGCGACAGGCTGGCCTTCAGCGCATCCATCAGATTGATGACATTGCCACGCTCGGGGGCGGCCGCGATGATCGGCTTGTGGCCCTTCAGCTTCTCGCGGATCATCGCCATCAGCGCGATCTCGTAGCGGTCCTCGTAATCCTTCGGATCGAAGGTGGTTTTCTTCTGCTTGATCAGCGCTTCGGCCAGTTCGAGCATTTCCGGGTCGGGCTTGCCGGCCGGGATGTTGCCGAAATATTCAGCCGTGCCGCGCACTTCGTTCGGGTTCCTCAACGTGCACACGAACATGCCGTTCTCGCGCGCGCCGATCGTCACCACCCGCTCGCGGCTGGACAGCACCAGCCGGGCGATCGCCAGCTTGCCGGATTTGCGCATGGCTTCGCGCAGCACGGCGAAGGTTTCCTCGGCCATCGCCCCGTCCGGCGCCAGGTAATAGGGCGCGTCCTGGTAGATGACATCGACCTCGCCCTCGTCGACGAAGGCCTCGATGTTCATCGTGTGGTTGGATTCGATACGCACCGCGTCGAGGTCGGCATCATCGATGATGATGTACTGCTTGTCCTCGTACTCGTAGCCCTTGACCAGGTCCGAGCGCTCGACGAGCCCGAGTTCGGGATCGACCGGCTTCATGTTGATGCGGTTATGCGTCTTCTTGTGCAGCTGATTGAACGAGATGCGCTCGCTGGTCGTCGTCGCCGGATAGAGCCGGACCGGACAGCTGACGAGGCTGAGCTTGAGATAACCCTTCCAACTTGCCCTGGGCGCCATGATACACTCCTACGCGGCCATGCACTGATACTGCTCAGCGCTTTTCGTCCGAAGGACGAACAAGGCTGCGCAAATCCTACACCGACCCCGCAAGATACCGGCAAATCCCTGACGAAGTGTTTTAGGGCGCTGGAGGGTCGCGGGCGGAGGATAATTCAAATTGTATGAAGCGTCGATGGACTTGGACTCCTTGGCCTAGACAGAGGTTGACAACGACAAGCTCCCCATTTCTTCGTCATCCTAGGGCGGAGCAAGGAGCGAAGCGACGCGGCGCAGACCCTAGGATGACGAAAGATGGGTCGGCAAATCCCGCGCAAAATCCTCGATATCCGCCCAGGGATCGCCCGACGTCTCCAGCAGCCCCGGCAGCGAGGAATAATTCAAGTCCTGCGGCGCATCGATCGCCTCCAGATCGCTCCAGCTCACCGGCGTCGAGGCCGGCAGATTGGTACGGGCGCGCAGCGAATAGGGCGCGGCGGAAGTGTGGCCGCGGGCGTTGCGGTGGTAGTCGATGAAGATGCGCTTCTTGCGGTTTTCCTTGCCCATGGTGGTGGTGAATGTGTCGGGCGCGGTCGCCGCCAGATGGGTGGAGATGGCGCTGGTCGCCTGGTGCAGCTTCTTCCAGTTCTGCTTTTTCGTCACCGGTACGGTGATGTGGATGCCGCTGCCGCCGGACGTCTTGGCGAACGGCACCAGCCCCAGCCCCTCGAGCTCGCCCTTGATGTGGACGGCGGCTTCCACCACTTCGCGCCAGGAAATCCCCGCGCCTGGATCGAGGTCGAAGACGATCTGGTCGGGTTTGTCGAGGCTGGTGCGGTGCGTGCCCCAGGTGTGGAACTCGACGACGCCGAACTGTGCCAGCGCCAGATAGCCTTTTGCCCCTTCGACCGAGAGATAGGATTTGGTCTCGCCCTCGGAATTGGTCGCCTGGAACGTCACCACCGAAGGCGGCATGCCGGTGAAGGCGTGGCGCTGAAAAAAGCAATCCTTTGGCAGGCCGGTCGGGCAGCGCACCAGCGACACCGGACGGCCAAGGATGTGCGGCAGCATGAAGTCGCCGACCAGCGCGTAATAGACGGAGATATCGAGCTTGGTCGGCCCCGTCTTGCCGAACAGCCGCCGCTCCGGATTGGTCACCCAGATGGTGGCAAGATCCGCCTCCGAGATCAGCCGCTTGCGCTTGGCCGAGACCGGCGTCGACAGGCCGACATCCCTGAGACCGCGAAACACGCCATGGCGCAACGCATTGTCCGCCGTGCGGTTGGCGTAATGGATGCGCGCCGAGAACAGCGGCTTCACCCAATGCATATCGCGCATGATCTCGCGCGGCACGCCTTCCGGCGCCGTGGCGCCGGATGTCAGCGGCTCCAGCCGTGCCAGCAGGTCGGCTGCCGTCTCGGCATCGAAGCCGGTGCCGACCTTGCCGCGATAGTGCAGCTCGCCTTCCTCCCACTCGGCCATGCCGAGTGCCGCCAGCCCTTCCGCCGCGTCGGAAATCGTGTAACCCGCGATGACGAAATCGTCCTTCTGCAGCGCCTTGCACTTGGTCCAGCTCTTGGTGCGGCCGCTCTGGTAGATCGCGCTAGCGCGCTTGGAGACGATGCCTTCGAGCCCGAGCTCCGTCGCCTGGTCGTACAGGCCCTGCCCCGAGCCCTCGACATGGTCGGAGAACTGGATGGCGGAATTCGCCCCGAGCCCGCCAAGCAGCTCAGCCAGCAGCGCCTTGCGCCGGATGAGCGGTACTTTCAGCAAATCCCAGCCGTCGAGATGCAGGAGGTCGAAGGCATAGAAATGCAGCTTGCTGCCGGCGCCTTCGGCCAGCGCATCCTGCAGCAGCGCGAAGCGGCTGATGCCCTTGGCGTCGAGCACGACTATCTCGCCATCGATGATCGCCTCGCGGCACGGCAGTTTGGCGAACGCATGCGGCAGGTCGCCATAGCGCTTCGTCCAGTCGATGCCGCCCCGGGTGATCAGCCGCACCTGCCCGTCGGACAGATGCGCCATGGTGCGGTAGCCGTCGAATTTGATCTCGTGAAGCCAAAGTTCGTTGGTGTTCTGGGCAGGGCCTTCGCCGCCCGGCGGCTTCAGTGCCTGCGTCGCCAGCTGCGGCTCGATACGGCTGAGCGCCGGCGCCTTCACCGCGCCTGGCAGTTCGCCGGGCTTCAGGGAACCCGGCTTTGGCGCGGACTTCGCTGGCGGTTTCGCGGCGGCCGCCAGTTCCTCGATGCGCAGGCCGGATTTCACGCTTTCCGGCCGCGCCTCCAGAATATTCAGCGCCGTGTCGGCGGCGAGGTCGCGCTCCTTGAACAGCAGCCAGTTCTTCTTGTTCTCGTCTTCGCCGGGCTTGGGCTTCAGGCGGGTCAGCATCCAGCCGCCATTGAGCTTTTCGCCGGCCAGCCGGAACTTGAAAGCGCCGGTGCGCAGGCTCTTCTCGACATCGTCCATCGGCGCCCAGGTGCCGGTGTCCCAGACGATCATCGGCCCGCCGCCATATTCCCCCTCGGGAATGACGCCCTCGAAATCGATATATTCGAGCGGATGGTCCTCGGTCTCGACCGCCAGCCTCTTGTCGGCCGGATTGAGCGAGGGCCCACGCGGCACCGCCCAGCTCTTCAGCACGTCGCCGACCTGCAGGCGCAGATCATAGTGATCCGCCGTGGCGTGGTGCTTGTGGACGACGAAGCGGTTGTCGTCGCCAGTGATCAGCCCGCCGGCCGGTTCCGGCGTTTTGGAAAATTCGCGCTTGGCGCGATAGGTTTTGAGTTTGGCGGGAGCGGGCATGGGTCAGCGCTCGAAGCGCTTGGCAAGCAGGAGCAACCGCCGCATTCCGGAACGGATGGAAGTCACGCTGTCAATCGTCGGCGGCCGGGGTCAGCTCGAGCTCGGCCGGCGACAGGCCCTGCTGCAGCTGGCTCAGCCGAAACTCATCCACCCAATAGGCCTCGCCGTCGACCAGCACGCGGGCGCGGTAGGCGCCGTCAGAAAAGCTCTGCGCGGTGATGTAGACCTTGTGGGCGTCGAGCGCCTTGCGCACCGCGGCGCGCTTGGCATTCTGGCTGGTGACGGGACTGAACATGACGCTGCCCTCGGTCGCCCTGACACATCAGGCGACTGGCTCAAGGATGACGGAGACGAACTGTCCTGTCAATTTCGCGGGTTGGCGACCGTGGCCGACCGTTACGACCCGCTGCTGTTGAGCGTGTTGCCGATTTTCGTGAACTTGGCGTTGATCGCATTGCCGAGCGCACCGGCGCCGGCGATGATGGCGAGCGCGATGAGGGCGGCGATCAGGCCATACTCGATGGCGGTAGCACCGGTTTCATCTCGCATGAAACGGGAAACAATTGATGGCATTGCAAGCCCTTGGTTTCTTAGCCCTCACACAACCTAATACAGATCGTGAGTTGCAGTTCGGTTAAATTCTGCCAGAGTTTTGAAGGTGCTTGCCCGCGGGATTGAATCAAAACATGAAGCATCGGCCATGGCTAGGGACAGGCAGTCCGGACCGGAGCTGTTTTCAACTTGCCGGTCCGGAACCACCCACCGCCTTGTGTCCTTCCCAAGACACTGAACCAGATAAAAGCATCGACGCCGATCCGCTTTGACATGGATCAAGTGCGCAGCCGCAGGCACCGGCCGGCGGCCAAGATGGCGAGGCGCGGAACGTCTCCTGGCGCCGGCCCCATGCCGTTGGTCTCGCGAAAACCCGCATCCCTGTCGAAATCCGCTTCCGGCGAACGACATTGGTGCGGCGCCGACGAGGCGCGATCACCTCAAACAGGGAGCACCACCATGGCCAAGATGCTTGTCATCTACAAAACCCCCGCCGATCCGGCGGCCTTCGAGCGTCACTACCACGACATTCACGTGCCGCTGGCCAAGCAATTGCCCGGACTGCATCGCTACGAGATCAGCCGGTCGCCGGTCATGAACGTCCTGCCGGGCGAGACGCCCTACAGGGTCGCCATCCTCTATTTCGACAGTCTGGAGGCCATTCGCACAGCCTTTGCCAGCGAGATCGGCCGCGCCTGCGCGGAGGACCGGCGCAAATTCGCCGGGGATGACGATCTGGTGACGATGCTGCTCTTCGACACCGAGCCGCTGTGAGCCGTCACGTCGTGGCGCACGGCCATCAATTCCTGCTCCCGAAGCCGCTTCGGGAGCCGTTCTTCAATTCTTCAATTCTTCAATCTCCGAAATCGCCGCATCACGCCCTGCACGGCCTTGTACAGCCCGGGCTTGGAGCGCACGAAAAGCTCGGTCTTGCCGCGCAACTGGATAAAGGTGGTCGAGCCCCGGCCGCGCAGCGTCACCGCCTCGCACAATTCTGCCAGCACCGCGCTCGAAGCGCCGATGTGCTGCTTGTAGCTCTGGCTGCCGACCGACAGGTCGAAACAGTCGAGCCCCTGCGCCACCCCCCACATCATCAGCTTGCCCATCGTCGTCAGGCCTGGCGAGGCGTTGGCCACCGCGTCGTGATCGATCCCGAGCAAAAGCGCGTGCAAGGTGCCCTTCATGACAAGTACGTACATGACGGCGAGATAGGCTTCACCGACACGCAGCCCAAACAGCCGCACAGAGCCGTCGGACAGGCCCTGCAGGGCGGCATTGCGGTAGAATTCGACGATCGGCGCCTGCGTCAGCAGGTCGAAGCGCCCGAGTTCGCGGAAGCGGTTGAGCCTGAGCTCGAGCAGCGTCGCGAAATGCGCCTCCACCATGTCGCGCGTCTCGGCTTCGACCAGATCGAGCTTGCCCATCTGTTCGAAGCGGCGGCAGTGCTTGTGGAAATTCTTGGCGAAGGACGATTTGCAGATGCGCTTGATCAGCGTCTCCGGATCGCCGTTCAGGGCCAGGCTCGAAGCGATCTGGATGGAATCGCGCGCCTGCGAAAGCAGCGCCAGCGGATTGGCGACGCCATGAATCTCTCGCGGAATCCCCGCTATGTGGAAGCGGTCCGTCGGCGGCAGCACGGCGCGCACCGCGGCCCAGGCGGCGTCGGCGCTCTGCGTGGTCCAGGGCCTCGCATCGGCCAGCAGCGGCGCGGAATAATCGCACACGCCGCAGCTCAGCCATTCGATCACATAATGGCCCATGGCCCGGCGGCGCATCAGCGGCAACAGCATGACCGGCGCGCCCGTTGCGGCGTCGTTGACCTCGACGACCAGCAGTTCCGCGCTTTTGGGCATCAGACGGTTTGCGATCCCTTCCACCCAGGCAAGGCCCTGATGGCCCGTGCACAAGCCGGTCGCCTCGAGGCGCAGCCACAGCGGCCTTACGGAATCGAAGCTGGTGTGCAGCCGCGCGGCAAAGCGCGCGGCGGCGCCCCAACCGGCGATAATTGGGGAAAGAGGTTGGTCCGGTGCATCCCCAACCGCGACTATTCGCACTGCCTGGCCTGCCACGTACTTCTCCCGTCGTTCAGGCCTGCTCTCAACGTCCTCCACGCGAACGCCGCAAACCTCGCATCAGTCTCTGGGCCACATTGAGCAGCCGTGGTTTGGATCGCACGAACGCCTCGGTCAGGTTGCGTAGATCGATGGCGTTGCTCGCCGCCCTGCCCCGCATCGTGTACCCATGGCAGAGTTCCACAAGAACCGAACCCTTGGCGCCCATATGTTCCTTGTAGCTCTGGTTGCCGACCGACAGGTCGAAATAGCCGAAGTCTTGCTCGCGTGCCCAACTCATCAACCTGCCAATGATCGCCATTCCAGGTGAGACGTTGGGCACGACGCTCTGGTCCATGGCTATCAGGAGAGCATGAACAGTCCCTTGATGGACAAGCAGATATTGAACCGCGATCAGGGAGCCGCCGACGCGCAGCCCGAAGAGCCGCACCGAACCGTCCGACAAGCCCTGGATGGCCGCGTCACGGTAGAAATCGACAACCGCCTCCTGCGTCAGCAGGTCGAAGCGGCCAAGCTCGCGGAAGCGGCTGAGCCGCATCCGGACCAGTTCGCCGAAGATTTCCTCCACCTGGTCCGGCGAACCGGCCTGGACGAGTTCCACATCGCCGAGCCTTTCGAGCCGGCGCCAGTCCTTGCCGAATTCCTTGGCGAAAGATGGCCTGCAGAGACGCTTGAGCACGGTTTCCGGGTCGCCATCGATGGCAAGACCGAAGGTGGTCTGGACGGAATCGCGCGTGGTCGTCAGCAAGGCCAGGGGATTGGCGACGCCGCCGATCTGCTGCGGTATTCCCGTGATATGGAAGCGATCCGCCGACGGCAGCACGGAACGCACCGCCGCCCACGCAGCCTGCGCCGATTGGGCGGTCCACGCACCCGCATCGGCCAGCAGCGGTGCCGAATAGTCGCACACGCCACAGCTCAGCCACTCGATCACCCGATGCTGGAAGGCTGATCGCAGCATCAGCGGCACCAGCATCAAGGGCGCGCCCGTCACCGCGTCGTTCACTTCAACGATGAGCGGCTCCGCGCCTGCAGGCATCAGCCGCGCCACGATCCCCTGCACCCACGCAAAATGCTGGTGGGCGGTGCAGACACCGTCCATTTGGAAGCGCAGCCAGAGCGGCCTGACCGCTTCAAGGCTTGTGTGCAATCGCGCCGTGTACGCATCGTTCGCGGGGACGGTCACCGGACGGGAGGCTTCCCCTACGGGCAAGCCGTCATCCACCGCAGCAATTTGTACCACCTGGCCAGCCACATCCATCTCCTATCGCTTTACCGCGGCGAACGTGACCGCCCGCCGCCAGGAGCCCAAACGGCTGTTACGCTGCTGGTCCGGATGCTCGATGTTCCACATGCGGTGGTGCGCGAAATACCATGATGCCGCGAGCACGAAGGTCTCGGAGACCGCGGAGCCCAGCAGCGCCCATGGTGGGGACGCGACGGCCAGCAGGATGGCGATCAGCGCCAGCCCGACGATGGCGCCGCCCATGGTGATGAAGGCGACGATGCGGAAATCACCGAAAATCTCCAGGACGATGCGGGGCATGATGTAGAGCATGATCGGGATAAAATTGACCGTCACGAAGAGCCCGATGAACTCGACCGAGGCATCCTGCAGGGCCTGGGATTTGATCATCGGCAGGACGAACAGGATGGCGCATCCATAGGCCAGGCCGCCGAGCCCCATGACGACCGACCAGATCTTCGCCTGAGACCAGACGCGGCGCGTTTCATTGCGCCGCATCAGCTTGGCGAGCTCCGGCTGCGTCATGTTGACGAAAGCAAGGCTGATGATGCGCAGCGGCGCGAACAGCACGATCACCGCCGCCAGCGGCGCGTAAGCCGCGGGTCCGGCAATGCCGGCGACCAGCAGTGCCAGGCATTGCCCCTGGATGTTGGTGGTGGTCGCGCTGAAGGCCGACCAGCACAGCTGGCGCCAGAGTCTGGTGTAGCGCCGCCGCGTCGGCATGCGGAAGCTGATGCGAAGCGTGCGGGGCGCCAGCCGGGCCAGCACGAGGATACCGATCACATTGGCCGCGGCAAGGGCATAGAACACAGTCTGCAGCGCGGCCCCGGCGAACCAGATCGCCAGGCCGGCGAACACGGTGCCGGCGATTGTGAAAGCCGCGTCGCTGACGGAGACGATCACCTGCTGGCGGCGGGCGAAGAATGCCGTGCGCATATGGCTGCGCAGCGACCATGCGCCGACAAAGCAGCCGGCCGCGATGCCGCTCGGGTCGCCCAGGAGACGCATCAGGATAACCGTGCCGACGGCCATCAGCAGCGCCACCACCAGCGCCGCGGATCCGAAGGCCACGTCATGGGCATCGACGCCGGCACTGTTGGTGCTCTTGCCCATCCATATCGAGGCGGGAACGGCGGTCAGCGATCTGATGTAGGACAGGCCGACGCCGCCCATCACCATGGCTATGGCGAAAAGGCCGTAGCCTTGCGCCGACAACATGTGCAGAAGCGCGATGTTGAGGGCAAAGTGAAAGCCGCTCTGCATCGCCTCGCCGCCGATCATCAGCACGAGGCGCCGCACCAGATGGAGGGGGAACTTCACGGCCGCGTCTCCGCCTGCCGGGTGCTTGCCGTCCGGCCCGGCCTGGCGATGGCAGCCTTCAGCTTGTCGGCGGCGATCGCCGCGATCGCGGCCGCGGCGACCGGTTCGCTGAACACCGTCTCGTAGCGCTTGCGCCCGGCGGCGACGAAACCGCGCCAGGTCTCGGGGGCGAGGATGATCTCCTGCAACTTCGCGGCCAACGCCGCTGCATTGCCTGGCGGAACATGCCAGCCGGTCTCGCCGTCGGCCACCACTTCGACCAGCCCGCCGATCGCCGACACCAGCGGCGGCCGCCCATAGGCCATCGCCTCGATGGCGACGCGGCCGAGCGATTCCGGACGTCGCGACGGCACGGTGACGATGTCGGCCCAGCGATAATGCTCCGAAGGATCCGGGATGAAAGGCAAGGCGCTGACCTGTCCGGCCAGCCCCATGGTCTCGACCAGTTCGGCCAGGGCGCGCTCGCGCTCGACGCTTTCGAAGGCGCCGCCGACCAGCCGCACCTCGATCCTCGACTTGAGTTCGGCCGGCAGCGAGGCGATCGCCTCCAGAAGCACTTCCTGGCCCTTGATCCGGTTGACGCGGCCAAGCAACAGCACCCGCAGCGAGCGCTTGCCGTCATAGGTCATCGCCTCCGCCACGGCGGGACCGGCAACGCCATTATAGACGACATAGGAGCGCGCGGATCTGGGCTCGCCGAACGTGTCGCGCGTCGCTTTCGAGTTGAAGATGAGATCGGCACGGCTCCAGTGCATGAGCCCGACGAGGATCCGGCGCAACACGCCTTCGGGAATTTCATGGATGTGCAGCAGCGCCTTGGAAGGCAGCAGGCGCGAGGCCAGCGCATAATCGGCGACGATCGAAGTGTTGACATAGACGAGGTCGCAATCGCGCAGACGCCGCCATGCCCGCCACAGCGCGACCGGCAGCCGCGCCATCTCAATGGTCGCCAGCCTCAGCATCGCCTGGCGCCTGAGCACCCAGAGCGGCTCGAAGACGATGCGGCTGGCATGAGGCTGAAGGATTTCGACGATCGGTCCGCTGCGCGGCAGGACCACTTCGACGTCGGCCGACGGAAACGCGGCGCGCAGCGCCGCCACGCTCTCCGCGAAGCTGCGGTCGGAGCCGTAGAGTTCGTACCCCTGGTGGATGCAGGCAATCCGCATCTTCACGCGCATCTTTCTGCCAGGGGTGGTGTGACAATTCCGCCGCCTGACCATACCGGCGACCGGAAACGTCAAGCCCAAGACCCCTTTGGACTTCACTGGTTTTCAGTGTGGTCACGAAACGGATCTGGATCCGGTTCACCACACCAACGCTGCACGCCTTCCGCCGATTCCGGCGCGCAGAAGTCCATCAGCAAGGTTCATGCCGGGCTAATATATCCATTTATATCCATTCGCGGGCCGACTGGCCCCGGCATCGCCTCGTTTCGGTACACATACGTTCGGAAAGTTGACCGATAGTGAAACAACTCCGGCGGCTGGAACAAATATTTTACAACCCGAATGCGACAATGGCTGGAATCGGGCCTGGCAGGCTTATTGCAAGGCCGAGACGGGACAGCCTTCCACAGCGGGTCGGACGGATTTGAAAGCGCCAGCAGCCATGAAACCGGAACAGCCTTCCATCCTGATCCTGGGAACGCGCGGCATCCCCGCGGCCCATGGCGGCTTCGAGACCTTCGCCGAGAGACTGGCGCTTTTTATGGTCGCACGCGGCTGGAAGGTCGGCGTCTACTGCCAGGAAGAGGTCGAGCGGGTCGACCAGAGGGTGCGCCTCGACAGCTGGCGCGGCATCGACCTCATCCACGTCCAGGTCGCCTCGAAAGGCCCGCGCGCGACGCTGGAATTCGACTGGCAATGCGTGCTAGACGCTGCGCGCCGGCCCGGCGTCTGCCTGGTGCTCGGCTACAATGGCGCGGTCTTCCTGACCTGGCTCAGGCTGATGCGGCGCAAGGTCATCACCAATATGGACGGTATCGAGTGGCGCCGCCCCAAATGGGGGCGCGCGGCGCGCACCTGGTTCTGGCTCAATGAGTGGATCGGCGCCTGGGCTTCGCACCGGCTGGTCGCCGATCATCCGGTCATTGCCGATCACCTGGCGACGCGCCGGCCGCGCAGCGCCATTTCCACCATCGCCTATGGCGCCGATCCGGTGACATCGGCACCCGAAGCGCCGGTGCGCGCGCTCGGCCTCGAGCCCGGAAAATACCTGATCTCGATCGCGCGCATCGAGCCCGACAACAGCATCCTGCCGATCGTCGAAGCCTTCTGCAGCCGCAAGCGCGACATGAAGCTGGTGGTGCTGGGCACGCTGTCCGACCAGATCCCCTATCATGCCGCGGTCCGCAAGGCAGCGAACGCCTCGGTGGTCCTGCCCGGCGCCATCTACGACCAGGCGGCGGTAAAGGCGCTGCGGTACCATGCGCGCGCGTACATGCATGGCCACACGGTCGGCGGCACCAACCCGTCGCTGGTCGAGGCGCTGGCCGCCGGCAACATGGTGATCGCGCACGACAATCCCTACAACAAATGGGTCGCCGGAGCCGCCGCCATCTATTTCACCGACACGCAAAGCTGCGCCGAGCGGATGCAGCAGGCGATGGAGGACGACGCGCTGGTCAAGGCCTGCGGTGAGGCCGCCAGGACACGCGCCCGCGAAGCCTTCCGCTGGGAGGACGTGCTGCTGGCCTATGAGAATGAAGCCTACCGGCTTCTCGGCGTCACGTCAGCCCGAACGGCCGCGATCGACCGCCCCTCGCCCGGCGCGGTATGACGGGCTGGTCGCGCCGGCGGCTTCTCACCACCGCGCTGTCGACGGCGCTGGTGCCTGCCGCGCTGGCGCCGCTTTCGTCCGCGCGAGCGGCCAGTGGTGAATGGCGTTTCCGCCGTGGCGTCAACGCCTGGCCCTGGTTCGCGCTGACACGCGAATTTCCCGCACCGCGCACCGACTATGACTGGCCGCCCTTCCAGTCGCAGCGGCCGGTGCCGACCCCGGACGACCTCCGTCGGCTGCGCGCCACCGGGCTCGATTTCATCCGCCTGCCCGTCGATCCCGGCCCGTTCCTGGCCGCCGACACCGCCACGCGCGGCAAGCTGCTGGACATGCTGGACGCCGCCGTAGGCGCCACGCTCGACGCCGGTCTCGGCATCATCGTCAACGTCCAGGCCAATGGCGCCACGCATTACTGGAACCCCGATCGCATGGTCTCCAGCACCGAGGCTCCGGCCTTCGACCTGTACCGGGCGCTGGTCGGCGAGCTTGCCGGCAGGCTGGCGCGGTTCACGCCAGGCATGGTGGCGCTGGAGCCGGTCAACGAACCGGCGCAATCCTG
This sequence comes from Mesorhizobium sp. 131-3-5, assembly GCF_016756575.1. Lineage (NCBI taxonomy): Bacteria > Pseudomonadati > Pseudomonadota > Alphaproteobacteria > Hyphomicrobiales > Phyllobacteriaceae > Mesorhizobium > Mesorhizobium sp. 131-3-5. The sequence goes on along the minus strand of NZ_AP023254.1, from coordinate 3,111,975 downwards.
TGACTCCAACGTCTGGTCGCAGGTCCAGGCGTCCCTGCTGACGGCGGCCAGGGCGTCAGCCCGGACCTTGCCGCTGGTCGTCACCGGCGGCTGCGGCTCGATGGTGAGCGGGCTGGCGGCACTCGATCCGGCGCCGCTGGCATCCTTCGAGCCGATCCTGTTCACCTTCCACTTTTACGAGCCCTATCTGTTCAGCCATCAGGGCGCGCCCTGGATGCGCGAGCCGGTCTACCGCTCGCTGAACAATGTGCCGTGGCCGGCCTCCGCCGGCTCGCTCGACGCGACGCTCGCCTCGGTCAGAACGCGCATGGCGCAGGATACCGAGACCTCGGAAGCGGACAAGCAGGCCGCCTATGCCGAAACCGAGCGCGTGCTGAAAGTCTATTTCGACGCCCGGCCAGACCGCTGGTTCATCGACAAATATCTCAGCCAGGCGCGCGACTGGGCCGACAGAAACGGCATTGCCCCGGAGCGTGTCATCATGGGCGAATTCGGCGCGCTGCGCACCGACGCCCGTTACACCGCCGCCCCCAACCCCGACCGCGCCCGCTACATTTCCGATGTCCGCCAGAGCGCCGAGGCGGCCGGCTTCCCCTGGGCCTTCTGGGACCTCTTCGACGGCATGGGCATGATGGACGACACCACGCGCGCGCTGGATCCGGCGATGGTCGAGGCGCTTGGGTTGGTGATGCCGGGATAGGCACCCACCGTTCCACACAGGCAATCGTCGCGTTCTACGGCGCTACCTTCGCCCGGCTTGCACCCTCTGCCCCATCACACCCCTTGCCGGCCTATAAAGCACCAGCGCGATCACCACGAATTTGGTCATCAGCGTCGTCTTCGACGCCAGGCTTTCGGAGGTGTTGAGCAGGATCAGCCAGCCCAACATCAGCAGCCAGATGCCGGCATGGCAGCGGCGCGCGACTTCGTGCATGAACAGCGCGAAGCCGACGAACAGCAGCAAGGTGAAGAAGGCGCCCTGGTAGAGGACCATGCGGATGATCGGGTTCTCGATGCCTTGCTCGAGGCCGCTGATGCGGCGCAGGCTCTCGATGAGGTCGATGTCAGGCCCCACGATCAGGTCGCGCAGTTCGAAATGTTTGAACAGTTCGAACATCTCGACGCGGGCATTGGCGCTGCCGGAGTCCGACACGAAGCGCTCGAGCAGCGCATCGAAGAAGCCGTATGCCGCCGCGACGGCGATGACGACCGGCACCAGCGCGGCAAGGATCAGGCCGAGCGCCGCGCCGAGCAGGTTGACGCGCCCCGTGCGCAAGCCGCGCAGCCCCTGGATGAGCAGGTAGCAGCCGCCGAGCACGATCGTCAGCACCATCGCGGAGCGGCCGCCAAAGGCGACGAGGGCCGCGCATTGCAGGCCGATCAATCCGAGCCGCACCGGCATCGACAGGGATCTCGAACCGGAGAGCAGCGCCAGCACATAGATCGAGGTGACCGTGGCGTTGGACAGCGGATGGCCCTGAAGCGCCGTCGAGCGCAGGTCGCTCATGAACGCCTCGCCGTCGAGGCGATAGGGAAAGAGCAGCGTCTTGGTGGCGAACTCGAACAGAGCGAGCAGCGCGTTCACGGTCATGATGGCGTGAACGACGGTCTGCATCCGGGCGAATGTCTTCTCGTCGTCCTCGGCCAGCATCATAACCAGCAGCGCCGGCGCCACGAACGTGTCGACCATGCCGGCCATGCCGGGACGCTGCCTGGCGACGACGACCACCAAGAGCACGATCGAGATGACCGCCATCAGCGTGCTGGCCGGCCGCCGGTCGGCGACGGCCACCATATAGCCGACCGGGTTGCCGAAGGTGCAGGCGCGCCAGGCAAACACCAATACGAGCAGATAGGTCGACGGATGGATCTTGGTCGCCGGGTTGCCGGTCAGGCCGTCGTAATTGTAGCCCACCAGCCACAGCATGCCGCCGGAGATGGCGAACAGCAGCGCCACCGTCGCGACCAGGCCGAAGCGCGTGATCCAGTCGACGGAATCGCCGGCGCGGACTTGACCGGAACCGGCCCAGCCGGCCGCCGGGTTGGCTGTCCGGGTGTCGGTCCCGGTCGCGGCCACGTCAGGCCGCCTCGTCGACCAGCAAGGCGCCGGTCGGCAGCCGCCCCATGACGGAAATGGCCTGCGAGGCCGCCGTGACGTCGCGCATCGGCGTCGAGTTCAGCGTCGCGACCATCACGATCTCGTCGACCATGGCGACCAGCGGCGAGGCATTGAGATTGTCTGCCAGCGCGCCGCCGTCGACGACGACGAGGTCGAAGTTGCGGCCGGCCTGGGCCAGCATGTGCTGCGTGAAGTAGACGCCCTGCGCCTCGGAGAAGACGGCCTTTTGCCGGCCCCTACCCAGCACCGCGACATTGCTGCCGGCGGTGTGCTGGCTCACCGCCTCGAAGGCATATTCGCCGCGCAGCACGTCGAGCAGGCCGGGCTGCGGCTCCTTCTTGCCGCTGACGGCATTGGTGTCGATGAACAGGACGCGGCTGCCCCTGGCGGCCGCGGCATTGGCGAGCAGGCGCGCCACCCGGCCCCGATGCGCGGCGTCTTCCGGCGGCGACGTCAGCAGGATGGACGGCACCAGCGGCCAGTTCGGCGGACGCCGGCTGGAGGCGAACAGCCGCCTCAGCGCCAGGCCCGCGACCGCATCCGTCTTCTGCCCGGCCGCGGCGGCGGCGCCGCTGAAAGGCCACCAGCGGCGGCCACTGCCTGCCTTTGCCGGCAGCACGCCAAACACCGGCGCGTCGATGGCCGATTGCATCTGCGCGCTGGAAAGCACGGTCGGCGAGGAATATTCCGCGATCAGCGCCAGCGCGGTGCCCAGTCCCAGCCCGCCGAAGAGGGCGCCGAAAACCAGCAGCGGCAAAGGCGGCCAGCTCTTGTTCAGGGCAGGCATCGCATTGGAGATGATGCGCGCATTGGTGCTGTCGACATTGATTTGCTCGCGCGTTTCCTGCGCTCGCTGCAGATAGGTGGCGTAGACCGAGCGCACCGCCTCGAGGTCGCGCTGCAATTCGCGCAGCTTGACCGAGGCCTGGTCGGTGTCGAGCGACTTGCTCTTCATGCCGGCAACCTTGGCCTCCAGCGCCTGCTGGTTTGCCAGCGCCCGCTCGTAGTCGGTTTCGGCGGCGGCGGCGATGCGTCCGAGTTCGCGCGCGATGAGGGCGCGCGTGTCGCGCAGCTGCTGCTGTGCGGCGATCATCGAGGGGTGGCGCGGCCCAAGCTCCGTGCCAAGCTGCGAGACCTGGTCGACAAGCGTCGCCTCCTGCGCCCGCAGGCTGGAGATGACCGACGAGCGCATCGCTTCCGAGGTGGCGTCCGGCGCGCCGCCGGAGCGGCGCAGCTGGTCGACCTGCGCCTTCAGCGCCGCGGTGCGGCTCTGCGCCGCCGAAAGCTGCGTGTTGATCTCGGTCAGTTCCTGGTCGCTGACCAGATTGCCCGCCGCCATCACCATGTTGTGGGCGGATTTGTAGGCCTCGACGGCGTTCTCGGCCTGCTGCACGCGCTTGCGCTGCTCCTCCAGCCGCGCGGTGATGGAATCGGAAGCGTCCGTGGCCATCTTGGCGCGCGCGCTCGCCTGATCGGCCAGATAGGCCTGGGCGATGGCGTTGGCGAGCTTCGCCGCTTTGTCGGCGCTCTTGGCGGTGACGATCACGTCGAGCACCAGCACCTTGTCTGCCCGCTTAACCGCCAGCCGGCGGCGCAGCGCATCGAGCGTCTTGCCCGTCCTGTCGGTTTCGGCCGACCCCGAGCCGAGCAAGCCGCCGAGCAGACGGCTCACCAACCCGCCCTGCCCGTTGAATTCCGGATCCTCGGTCAGCTTGGTCGCCTCGATGGCCTTGAGCAGGACACCTGTCGACTGGACGACGCTGACCTGGCTTTCCACCATGGTGATGCCGCCATCGGGCGGAACGCGGCTCGGATTGACGTCGTTGGTGACCACCTGCAGGTCTTGCGGATCGATGAGGATTTCCGCCACCGAGCTGTAGAGCGCCGGCGTCAGCAAGCCATAGGCCAGCGCCCCGAGGGTCAGCAGCGCGGCGGTCAACAAGATCAGGAAACGGCGGCGCACCAATATGCGCTTCAGGTCACCCAGCTCGACGGTCGAGGATGCATAGGACGCCGTCGGCACTGGCTCCGGGGCGGCATATTGCATCGCCTCCGAAGCGGGTTGTTGCGGCAACGAGAGCAGGGATGATTGCAAAGGTCGCTCCGACAACACTCCGTGTGCCTGCAAGTGTAAATTGCAGCTTCGACCTAGCTATTCCTCCAACTGTTAAAACACTGTTAATTATGTTGAGAGCTCTTCTGATTTTTGGCACGGAGTTTGCCTCATAAAGGCACGTGCATGTCGACACGGCGCTGGTGAACAGGAGACGGATGGAAATGGGGCAGCAGATCAGTCCAGACCATCCGTGCGGCCATCTCTCCTGCCCCATTTTCGAACACCGGCCAGACACCGATCAAGATGCTAGGGGTGCGACATGCAAGTGAGCCTGCGCCTGGACAGCGAATGCGTCCGTGCTTTTCACCTGCTGCTGCTGCAGCGCCTGGCGGCACTGGCGCAGGTCGAGATGTCGGTCGATGCCAGGCCGGCCGGGGGCGGCATTCCGGGCAGCGCTGCCGCGCTTTTCCAGCTTGAGACAGCCATCCATGGCTTGCCGGCGGACGGACTGGCCAAGCGCCTGCCGCTGTCGGCGCTGGCGCCTTATCGGACGCAGCCGCCCGCCTCTCCCGATCTGGTGATCGACCTCTGCGGCGATGTGAGGCTGGAAGGAACGCGGGTCTGGCGCGTCACCTATGACGGCGCCGCCGGCGAAGCAGCCTTGCTGGCGCTGATCCTGGACGGCCGCACCCCGATTGCCCGCGTCGAGGAGAGCGGCGCCACCGTTGCCGAAGGGCGCCTGGGCACCGAATATGGCGGCATCGCGCTGGCCTCCTTCCAGGACATGCTCGCGCGCACCGCAAGCCTCATCCTCGCGGCAATGCCCCCCTCGGCAGTGAATGGCGCGGCGCGGGCCGCCCTGCCGGTGCTGCCCGAACCGGCGCAAGCCGGTGCCCCGCCGCAGATACCCTCGCCCACCAAACTCGGCATCAGGGCAGGCAAGGCGCTGGCGCGGGGCATCGTCCAGAAGATCTACCATCTCTGCTACAATGCCCCGCACTGGAAGGTCGGCTGGCGCGAGACCAAGGGGCAGGATCTGTTCGACCTGCGCGTCCATCCGGCAGCCGGCTGGCAGGTGCTGCCCGACGACGGCAGCCGCTTCTACGCCGATCCGTTCCCGATCCTGTACCGGGGACAAGTGACCCTGTTCGTCGAGGATTATATCCACCGGCTGGGCCGGGCCATCATCTCCGCCGTGCCGTTCGGCCCGTCGGGGCCGATCGGCCGCCCCGAGCCTGTGCTCGACCTGCCCTACCACCTCTCCTACCCCTTCGTCTTCGAGCGCGACGGCGAGGTCTGGATGGTGCCGGAAAGCTGCGCCAACCGCACAGTCGATCTCTATCGCGCCACCGCCTTCCCCGGCGGATGGGTCAAGGAAGCCACGCTCTTGTCCGACATCGTCGCCAGCGACGCCACTCTGGTCGAGCATGGCGGGCGCTGGTGGCTGTTCGCCACTGTCAGGGACGGCGGCGGCGCCTTCTCCGATGCGCTGCATCTTTGGTCGGCGCCCGACTTCCGCGGCCCCTGGACACCGCATCCCAAGAACCCCGTGCTGGTCGACATCGCCTCGGCGCGACCGGCCGGCCGCATGGTTGAGCGCAACGGCCAATTGCTGCGCCCGGTGCAGGATTGCCGCAGGAGTTATGGCGCCGCCCTTGGCATCGCACGCGTCGCTCACCTTGATTTGAACGGCATGGAGCAAGTCGTCGAGACCATCTTAACTCCTGGGGCGCTATGGAATGGGCGCAAGCTGCACACGCTCAACGAGGCGGGCGGCCTGGAATTCATCGATGGCTCGGCGATCGCGCCGCGCTGGAAACAGAAGCGTTCGTCGTTAACGTAAACAATCGTTACTACCAGCCACCCGCGCTGGTTGCTTGAGGTTGATATGGGGCCGGAAGATATTTCCACTGCAGATTGTGGCAGGCGCAAGATGACCAGCAGAAAGGCAAAGACATGACCACCGCAGCGGCTGGCCCGACCGAAGTCGACGTAGCGATCGTCGGCGCCGGAATGGCCGGCACCACCCTGGCAACGCTGTTGGGAAACGCCGGCCGCAAGGTGGCGCTGATCGATCCGCACCGCGTTCATCACGACGAATTCCGGGCCGAGAAGATCGGTGCGGATCAAATGCAGCTGTTCCAGAAGCTCGGCCTCGACAAGATGGTCATGCCGCTCGTCACCCCGTTTACCGACGTTGATGTCTTCCGCCTCGGTCAATTCTTCGCCCGTGAAAAGAAGTGGGAGTACGCATTTTCCTATGGTGCGCTGATCAACGGCCTGCGCGATGCCTTGCCGCCGCAAGTGCCGATCACGATCGGCAAGGTGGCCGAAGTCTCGACCGGACCTGACCGGCAGCGGCTTGTGCTGGCCAACGGCGCCGTCATCGATGCCCGCCTGCTGGTGGTGGCCACCGGCTACAGCGAATTGGTGCGGCGCGCCATCGGCGTCGAGCGCGTCGAATTGTCGAAGGCGCATTCGCTGTCGATGGGATTCGACCTCGCTCTTGCGCGGCGTGACTGCGCCTTTGGGGCCGTCACCTGCTACGGCAAGAGAGCCTCAGACCGTGTCGCCTATCTCACCGTCTTTCCCATCGGTGACAAGATGCGCGCGAACATGTTCGTCTATCGCACCGTCGCCGAACAATGGACGCGGGACTTCCGCGCCGATCCGCAGAAGATGCTTCGCGAACTGATGCCCGAGATCGCGGCGCAGTGCGGCAACTTCGAGGTGGCGAGCCCGGTCGAGGTCAGGCAGGTCAATCTGACCACGACACAAGGCCATCGCCGCGACGGCGTCGTCTTCATCGGCGACGCATTCAACACGACATGCCCAACGCCGGGCGTCGGCATCGGGCGGGTCATGGTCGATGTCGATCAGCTCCATTCCGTTCACATTCCGCGCTGGCTGGAAACACCAGGCATGGCGGCTGACAAGATCGGCGCTTTCTATGACGACCCGGTCAAGGTGGCCTCCGATAAGGCAGGCATGCGAGTGAGCTTCTACGCCAAGCAGATCACCACCGAAACCGGACTGGAATGGCGCGTGCGGCGCCTGCGCAACAACACGGCGCGTCAGCTGATGATCATCGGCCGCAAGATGCGCCATTTGGGACCGCGCCGGGAGCCCGGAATGGCGTGAGGGTCCTCCCACTTTCTCCCGCCATCCAAGGCCGAGGCGTGTTCCCTTCTCCCTTCCCGCGGAGACGGGAAGCGCGCCAGGCCCAGGTTTGTGGGCTGAGAGCAACGCGCTAACGCTTTGATGTTATTGCTTACATCCGCCGCCCAGCGCGGCGGGCCACATAATCCGAGGAAACCCTCACGCCAATTGCAGCCCCGCCTTCCTCGCCGCCTCGCGCAGGAACGGCAGGCCGGCACCGATGACATCGTCCGGGTTCTCCGCCACCGGGCGCCAGACGGCGAGCCCGCCGGCGATGTCGGCGTCGACATGGTTCATGCTTTCGAGCGTGATGGCGCCGGTGTAGCCGATGTCAGCGATCGCCTTCATGCAGGCCGCCCAGTCGAGCATGCCGCGTCCTGGCACGCCGCGATTGGCTTCCGAGACGTGGACATAGCCGAGATAGGGCGCCGCCGCCTTGAAGCCGGCCTCGAAACTCTCCTCCTCGATATGCATGTGATAGGTGTCGAGATGGATGAAGATGTTGTCGGCGCCAACGCGTTCGATGATCCGCGTCGCATCGATGCCGCGGTTGATCAGATGCGTCTCGTAGCGGTTGCAGGGCTCGATGCCGAGCTTCAGCCCATGCGCCTTGGCGGCCTTGGCCGCGCGCATCAGGAAGCGGCACATGCCGTCGATCTCGTCTTCGGTTGGCGCGCGTCCCGACGTCTTGCCGATGGTGCCATAGGTGACGCCGCCCAGCGCGTTGCTGCCGACAGCCTCGCAGACGCCGAAGGCCGGCTCGAGAAAGGCCAGCGCCTCGTCCGGCCGCGCGCCAACATCGAGTGAAGCCGGCAGGCCAAGCGACGGGATAAGCTCGACATTCCAGCGTTCTGCAAAAGCGCGCGTGCGCCTGGTGTCGATCTCTTCCGGTCGCAGCAGCGGGATTTCGAGCAGGCCGATGCCCAACCCCTTCAGCCGGTCCATCTGCGGCTCGATCAGGTCGAGGTCCCAGACCGGGGCGATGGCGAAAGTGTGCAGTCCAAAAGTGTTCATCTCAGCCTCTGTGATCGCGCGGTCGCGATGCTGTTGTCGCCGAAGCTTCTATTGCGGGTTTGCGGAATGCGGGCCGTTGCCTGGCGAGCCAACGGATTCCCGCATCAAAACCTTGCAAGGTTCGAGACGTGCCGTCGGCGGCCCCTCCTCGCCTTCAATCCGGGCAAACAGCGCCTCCATGGCGTGGCCGGCGATCTGGCGCACCGGCTGCACCACGGCGGCGATGGCCGGCCATGTCACCTGCATCCATTCGGCGTCGTCGAAGCCGACCAGCGAAATGTCGTTGGGGCAGTGCCAGCCGCGCCGCCGGAACTCCGACAGCGCCACCAGCGTGCCCTTGAGGAACAGCGAATAGACCGCCGTCGGGCGCTCGCCTTCTGCAAAGTAATCACGCAGCTGTGCCCTGAGCGGTTCGACATCGCTTTCGGCAAGCACGACATCGATGCGCACATCCGGCGCCAGGTTCAGCGCGGTGGTGCGAAACCCATCGAGACGGGTGCGCACCGTCGCCGCCTGCTCTCCAAGGCCGACGACAAGGATGTGACGATGACCCTTGCCGATCAGTTCACGCGCCACTTCGGCGCTGGCCGCCGCACTGTCGGCCGACACCGTGTCGAAGGCGTCGTCGGACAGCACGCGGTCGATCAGCACGCCGGTCATGCCGTTGGCCTTCATGAAGGCGGCCGCCGGGCCATGCTCGTTGCGCACCGGCGCCAGCACCACGCCGGCGACCCGCCAGTCATGCATACGGGCGAGGATTTCCGTTTCGCGGGCTTCGGATTCGCGGCTCGACGCCGCCACCAGCGTATAGCCGCGCTGCTCGGCCAGGCTTTCGAGCTGGGTGACCATCTGGCCGAAGAACTCGCTTTCGAATTCCGGCATGATGGCGCCGATGATGCGGCGCTTGGCCCGGCGCATGTCGGAAGCCAGCGGATCGACGCGGTAACCGAGCTGTTCGATGGCGTCAAAGACGCGCTGCGCATTCTCGGGCTTCACGGTGGCGACGCCGGCCATGACCTTTGAGACGGTGGCCGCCGACACGCCGGCACGGCTGGCCACGTCGTGGATCGACGCACGCCGCTGCTGGTCTTGCCTGTGCGCCATTGCTCCTCCTCCCGAGGCGCGGACAGAGGCATTTCTGTCCGCATGAGAAACGAGTAAATCGATTTTTCGCAGTTGTAAATCGTTTCATCGGCGGTATTTTAGCTGCGGAGCCACATGTCGCCCAAAGATGTAAACGGTTTTGGGGGCAACGACATGGGCAAAGCAAAAATGCGCGGCGTCGACCGCGTCGGGAGGAATCATCGTGCCAAACAACGATTTGCCGCTGGTGATCAGCGCGCCGGAACCGCGCTCGCTGGAACTGATCTTCACGCCGCCGCAGCTGGCGCGCTTCCGGGCGAAATACCGCATCGTCGAGACCACGGCCGACGGTGTCACCGAACTGCCGGCCAATGTGCTGGCGCAGGCCCGCTATATTGTCGGCCAGCCGCCGATCTCGTCGGAGACGCTGGGTCGGATGACGGCGCTGCGCTGCGTCTTCAATGTCGAGTCCAACCTCCTCAACAACATGCCTTACGAGACGCTGTTCGCGCGCGGCATCCATATCGTCACCACCGGTCTGGTGTTCGCCGAGCCGGTGGCCGAGCTTGGCCTTGCCATGGCGCTGAACCTTGCCCGCGACATCGTCGATGCCGACCTCGCCTTCCGCAAGGGCGAAGAGCTGTGGGGCGGCGACGGCAACCAGACGGCGCGGCTGCTGTCGGGCGCCGATGTCGGCATCATCGGCTTCGGCGATCTCGGCCGCGCGCTGAACCGGCTGCTGACGGGTTTCCGCGTCAACACCAAAGTCTTCGATCCCTGGCTGCCGCCATCGATCCTGATCGACAATGGCGTCGAGCCCGCCTCGCTGGACGAGGTGCTGACCTCGAGCGACTTCGTCTTCGTCGTCGCCTCGGTGACCTCCGAGAACCAGGGTTTTCTCGGTGCGGAGGCCTTCGCCAGCATGCGGAGGGGCGCCGCCTTCATCCTGCTCAGCCGCGCCGGCGTCGTCGATTTCCCCGCACTGATGGCGGCGGTGAAGAGCGGCCACATCGTCGCCGCCAGTGATGTCTTCCCGGAAGAGCCGCCGGCACTGGATCATCCGGTTCGCACCCTGCCCGGCTTCCTGCGCTCGGCCCACCGCGCCGGCGCGCTCGACATCGCTTTCAAGCGCATGGGCGACATGGTGCTGGAGGACATGGACCTGATCGACCGCGGCCTGCCGCCGCTGCGCTCCAAGCGCGCCGAGCGCGAGACGGTCTCGCGCATGCGATCGAAGCCGGTGGATCGGAACTGACGGGCGAGGCACCGCATTTCCATCGTCCTGCGAGATCTTGCGAAAGCCCGGAAGCCGGCGGGCTTCACGTCGTGATGGAACGATCACCCCGCTGACAGGTTCTGTAAAAGGCCGGGCGGTGGGACGCCCGACCGACTCCAGAAGGCCCGTCACGATTCGCGTCGGTGGCGGGCCTTTTCGTTTTGCCGCGCTCTTCATGGCATGAGGAACCTTCCTGACAACGCGACGTTGGTCCCCGCCGGTCAGGCAGACAATTCGCAAAAAGGAACATTCCATGGGAAGCACAAGTGACAAGGCCTCTGGTCTCGCCAATCAGGCCGTAGGCAAGGCCAAGGAAGGCGTCGGCAAGGCCGTCGGCAATGACCGCCTGCGCGCCGAAGGCGCCGCACAGGAGGCCAAGGGCAAGGTCCAGAAAGCCGTCGGCGACGCCAAGTCGGCCGTCAAGGACGCGACCAACAAGACCGCGGCCGCAATCAACAAGAACCTCTGAGGGTTCTTCGCTTTCTAGAGACAATTGGAGGCCGCCGTTCGAACCGGCGGCTTTCTTCTTTGCGGATTTGAAATCAGCCGGGAACGCATTGCCATTCCAGAGATTGAGGAACCAGCGCAGCCCGCGCGTTGACCCCAGGGATTTTCAGTCATGGCGAAGCAAGCATCCAAAGCGGCCGGGACGGCCGCGACCATCCACGATCAGAAACTGCAGCGCGGCGAAGGCGGCGAACTGCACCAGACCGCTTCCGGTTCGGCAGAGGTGCTGACGACCGCACAGGGCGGCCCTGTCTCCGACGACCAGAACTCGCTGAGGATCGGTGCCCGTGGGCCAACCGTGCTTGAGGATTTCCACTTCCGCGAAAAGATCTTCCATTTCGATCACGAGCGCATTCCCGAACGCGTCGTCCATGCGCGCGGCTATGGCGCCCACGGCTATTTCGAGACGTACGAATCGCTGGCTAAATACACCCGCGCCGACATCTTCCAGCGCGCCGGCGAAAAGACACCGGCCTTCGTGCGCTTCTCCACCGTTGCCGGCAACAAGGGCTCCGCCGATCTTGCCCGCGACGTGCGCGGCTTCGCCGTAAAACTCTACACGCAGGAAGGCAATTGGGACATTGTCGGCAACAACATGCCGGTATTCTTCATCCAGGATGCGATCAAGTTTCCCGACCTGATCCATGCCGCGAAGGCCGAGCCCAACAGCGATTTCCCACAGGCACAGACCGCGCACGACAATTTCTGGGATTTCATCTCGCTCACGCCGGAAAGCATGCACATGATCATGTGGGCAATGTCGGACCGGGCCATCCCGCGCTCGTTGCGCTTCATGGAAGGGTTCGGCGTTCACACGTTCCGGCTGCTCAACGCCAAGGATGAATCAACCTTCGTCAAATTCCTCTGGAAGCCGAAGCTCGGCCTCCAGTCGGTCGCCTGGAACGAGGCGGTCAAGATCAACGGCGCGGACCCCGACTTCCATCGCCGCGACCTCTGGGACGCGATCCACGCCGGGAATTTCCCGGAATGGGAACTGCAGTTGCAGCTTTTCGACCAGGCCTTCGCCGACAGTTTCGACTTCGACATCCTCGATCCGACCAAAATCATTCCCGAGGAGGTGCTGCCGCCGATCGCGGTCGGCCGCCTGGTGCTCGATCGCATGCCCGACAATTTCTTCGCCGAGACCGAGCAGGTGGCGTTCATGACGCAGAACGTGCCGCCCGGCGTCGACTTCTCCAACGACCCGCTGCTGCAGGGCCGCAATTTTTCCTATCTCGATACGCAGATCAAACGGCTGGGTAGCACCAACTTCACCCACATCCCGATCAACGCGCCGAAATGCCCCTTCCACACTTTCCAGCAGGACGGACATATGGCGATGCGCAACCCGGTCGGCCGGGCCAACTACCAGCCCAATTCATGGGATGAAGGCCCGCGCGAATCCCCGCAAAAGGGCTTCCGTTCCTTTGCCGAAGCCGAAGCTGGGCCGAAGGCCCGTTTGCGCTCCGAAAGCTTTGCCGATCACTACAGCCAGGCACGCCAATTCTACATCAGCCAGCACCCCGTTGAACAAGGCCACATCGCCTCGGCGCTGACCTTCGAACTGAGCAAGGTGCAGACCCCGGTCATCCGCGAGCGCATCGTGTCCCACCTTCTCAATATCGATGATGCGTTGGCTCGCAAGGTGGCGGATGCGCTCGGCCTGAAGGCGATGCCGAAGCCCGCCGATGCGGCGGTGCCGACGCGCACCGACCTTGCCGCGTCGGACAAGCTCAGCATCCTCAAGAACGGCCCCGGTCGCTTCGAGGGCCGCAAGCTCGGCATGCTGGTGACCGACGGCACCGACGCAGCTCTGCTCAATGCGCTGAAGCAGGGGATGACCAAGGCCGGCGCCAAGTTCGAGATCATCGCGCCGAAGGTCGGCGGCGCCAAGGCCAGCGACGGGAGTTGGATCGACGCGCAACAGATGATCGCCGGCGCGCCGTCTGTCCTCTACGACGCCATTGCGCTGCTGCCGGCAAAGCCTGCAATGGCCGAACTGCTGAAGGAATCGACCGCCCGCGATTTCGTCGCCGACGCCTTCGCGCACTGTAAGTTCATCGGCTTCGTCGAGGCGGCGACCCCGCTGCTGGACAAGGCCGGTATTGTCGAGGACGAGGCGGTCATTGCGCTGGCTTCCGCCAAGGATGTCGCGGGCTTCATTGCCAGTCTCGGCGACCTGCGCTTCTGGGCGCGTGAGCCGAAGGTGAAGCTGGGTTGAACTCGGAACTGGACCTGGCTGCGCACACGCCGCAGCCAGGTCCAGCGATTGTGAAGTCGGCGGCGAGATTGCCGCCCGCGTCGGCAGTGGGGGGCATCACCGGATATTAGGGCTGACGGATACGGATGGAATCCGGCCGACCGTTGCGGGGATCCTGCATCAGCCCGCACAACCAAACCAGCCGAAACCCGCCGGCCAAGCGTCAGGCGGCGCGGCCGAATCCGTTTTCGACGATATCGAGCAGCAGGCCATTATTGTCCGCGCCGACAGGCTCCCTCGACCGCCAATCGCGGGCTGAGCGGTCGAACTCGATCGGCGCCGAATAGAGCTGGGCGAAGCCCAGCACCAGCCGTTCGGCGTCGGCAAGCGACAGGTCGCAATGGCGGCCGGCCAGTCGAGCGGCAAGGACTGGAACGTTGACGATTCCAAAATCGTAGATGGTCTTGATCAGCGTGCGATTCAGGTCGTCGCGCAGTTCGATCGGGTAGTTGTGCATGGCAAACTCCTGTCCAGCGGACTGGGTTTTCCCTCACTTTCACCATGCGCCCCACGATTCGTTAAAGCAAGCCAATTGTGAAAAAAGTATTAATAAAATCAATTAGTTAGTATGTTGAGCTAGTGATGTAACCGGAGCACTTTGAGGGACTGATGCAACAAATGTATTTGGCTACCTCGGAACCAAACAGGCCATTGGCAGATTGTGAGGCACATAAGTCACTTACTCATTCGGCTCACCGCCGGCATCGCCGGAAGAAGGATCTCCACGATGGCTGATAATCTCGAGCGTCCTGAACGCCTGCAGGTCATGCTGAACGAGGAAGAATTCGCGGCCCTCGACACATGGCGTTTCGACAAGCGCATGCCAAGCCGAGCGGCCGCCGTGCGTGAGTTGCTGCGCCGTGGCCTCGCCGCCGATGGCTTCCTGCATGCCAACAGCGGCACGCGTTCAGCGGATTTTGGTCTTCTGAATGGCGAACAGGACGCCCGCAAGACGAAGCCCTCGAGGGAGTGAGGATTGCGGTGTGGCCTGGATGCGGTCGTTCTCCTGAAACGCATGCCCGTGCCTGTGTGATGCAATTCCGTACTGCGAGCCGTTCACAATTTTCCTGGAACTGCTCTGGCCCTGGTGAACATCTGGAGGGTCGGTGGGAAGCATGAACAAATTCCTCTTCGCCAGCGCTGACTTCCTGTCTCGCCCGCCGGGTTTCTACGTCATCATCGTCGCCATGGTGGTGTGCACTGCCCTGGTGCCCTTCGGCCTGACAAACGCCGTCACCTATGCCTTGTCCGTGGCGGCTATCATCATCACCGGCGTCGTCCTGATCCAGGGCTACCGCGACACCGCCGCCATCCACGCCAAGCTCGACGAGATCATCGTCGCGCTCAACGACGCCAGGAACGACGTGGTCGGTCTCGAACATGCCGACCCGAAGGAGATCAAGGCAAAGCTTGGCAAGCTCGAGGAAGAGGCGGCACGGACACTGGTTCGCCGCGCTGAAACCGAGGCCGGCTAAGCACTTCATCGGCGGCGGAGGAATCCGCTATACGAGAATCCAGCGCATTGAGAGCGAGTGCCGGATATGTGCAATGACTACGAACAGCATGTGGCATGGGCCGAGTATTGCCGGATGATGGAGTCCCTGACGCTTCGAATACCCAGCCACCAGAGCGAACTTGACCTGCCTCAAGCCGATGACATTCGCATCAACGACCCGGCGCCCATAATGCGCGCCACCGCCGGCAGCGACGCTATCGAATTGGCGTCGATGACATTCGGATTTCCGCCGGCCGGTCCCAAAGGCGGGCCAGTGTTCAACTTCCGCTCCGAAGGCCGGCAATTCGCAAACAGCAAACGTTGTCTCGTCCCGGCGTCCGGCTTCTTCGAATTCACCGGCGCGAAATATCCGAAGGCGAAACATCGCTTTACGCTCAACGGCTCCCCGTTCCTGGCCATTGCGGGGCTTTGGCGTGAAGCCGTCGGCAACAAGCCCCCCACTTTCACCATGCTGACGACGGACCCCGGGCCGGATATCGCGCCCTACCACAATCGCCAGGTTGTCGTTCTTCAGCCCGCTGATTGGGCGGCCTGGATCAACCTGACAAAACCGGAAGCCGAACTGTTGCGTCCACTTCCGGCTGGAGCGCTTCAGGTGGAGACCGTGCGCCCCGAAAGTGCGTAACCGCAAGGAACCATCATACCGATGCCCTCCCCTGCGGCTATGTTGCCGACAGAAGAATAAATCAGGAGTCTGATGCGTGGGCCCGCAAAGCCCCACGAAAAATCATCGACGTCGACTGACGCGGCGCGGGCACTCTCAAGGGCGGCAAAGTCTACTTGCGCACAATCCAGTCCAGAATATCCTGGTCGATTCCGCCAAGCACCCTGGCCTTCGCCGAAGGCCAGGGTGGGCACCTCGGGCTTGCCGCTTTCAAACGGCTCTAGGGCTTCGGGTTCAATATCCGCGCTTCGCGCAACAGCGATGTCCAATTGTTCCGCCCAAGAAAGGCGACAAGCTCGCGGGCCTGCGCTTCGGTGATCCCGGTTTTGTTGACCAAACGGCGAACAACGTCGTCCGTCGCGGCCGGTGGCTTCTCTTGCTCGTCAGTCATTTTTCGGATGTCCCTTCCGTGCGACCCAACGGCTGGCCGCACGCATTGGTTCCTGGCTTGAACAAGGATAATCCCGCGCCGCGCCATATTGGTCGAAGGTCCCATTCGCAGCGCCGCGATGTTGTGCGAGATTGGCGCAATATAAGCGATTACTTGAATAATGGTTCGGACGACTGTCGAGGGGCGGTTTCGTGCCAATTCGCAAGAATCTTGCCGCGAATCTGCGACGGCTGGTCAGCAGCCATGCGTCGGTGGCCGCCGTGTGCCGCGGGCTGAACATGAACCGCACCCAGTTCGAGCGCTATCTGCAAGGCAAGAGCGTGCCCAATCGAGCGACAGCCAGGATCATCTGCGACTATTTCCATATCGACGAGGATGAACTGTACCGCGCGCCGGAAGCCGCCGCGCCCGCACACCCGACCTTGCTGCCGATCCACCAGACGCTTTACGAGAACATGATGCGCGGCCCGGCTCCCGCCATCGCCGGCGGCACCTACTTCACCTACTTCACGATTCCCGACCGTCCCGACCTGCTGGTGCGGTCGGTCACCTTTGTGCGGCGCGAGCCCGAACTGGTGACCTTCCGGCGCGTCACCCGCTGGGCCGAGGGCCATCGACAGGGTGGAGCGCGCGTCCCCGGCTGGCATTATGGCGTGGCGATCTCCCGCCTGAACTGGATCTATTTCGCCGGCATCAACCGCCGCCAGACCAGGGAGCCGTCTGTCATAACCGTACAATGGGCACCCTTCTCGGACCCGGTTCTGGTCGGCAAGGCATTCGTCCTGACCGGTTCCGGACCGGCCTGCGTGTCGGTCATCATGCGCCAGGAAGTCGGCAGGATCAGCCTCAGGCAGGTGCTGGGGATGTGCCGGCCCGTCAGCCTCGACGACCCGCTCCTCGACCAGATCGTCGTCAGCCTTGTGCGCGAAGGCCAGGCAATTCCAGCAAAAGTGTGAAACGGTTTTCCCGGGGAAATGCGCGCGGCACTTTCCCCGGGGAATTGCGCCCAGCAGGGAAATGCAGTGGTTAGGCATTTCCGTGAAACGATGAACCGCTTTAGACTGGCATTCCCGGTGGACAGGAAGCCGGGAGCAGCAGGGATACGCGATGCTCAACAGCTTCGACTATGGCGGCAAGGAAGCCGACACCGTGCATGCGCTGGAGGAAGACATCATCTTCGGCCGGCTGGCGCCCGGCACGCGCCTGGTCGAGGATGCGCTTTTGGCCCGCTTCCCGGTCTCGCGCCACATCATCCGCCAGGCGCTGTACCAGCTGGAAAAACTCGGCATCGTCACTCGCGAGCGCAACAAGGGCGCCATGGTGCGCCAGCTCTCGCCGGAAGAAGTGCGGCAGATCTACGAAGTGCGAGAAATGCTGCAGCGCCAGGCGGCGCTGATGATCCCCCTGCCGGTCAGCGAGGCGCTTATCGCGCAACTGGAGGAGATCCACCGCATCTACAGCGGCCATGTCGATGCAGGCTACCTCAGGGGCATCCACGAGGCCAATGACCGCTTCCACCTGACCATGTTCTCGGCCTGCGGCAATGCCTATCTTGTCGCCTCGATCGAACACTATATGCGCCTCAGCCTGCCGGTGCGGGCCAATTCGCTGGCCGACAGGGAAAAGCTCGACGTCTCGCGCCAGCACCACGCGATGATGATCCAGGCGCTGAAGCGCCGGGACAATTGGGTGCTGGCGCAGCTCTGCGTCGACCATCTGCAGCCCAGCAAGGTGTTTTATCTCCAGGAGATCGAGACGGCGCCGGCAGCCAGCGGCGGTTAGAACCGGCTGGCGGCGAAAGGCGCAAGCCTTTCGCTGTTGGGTCGCCGGCCGGCTATGAGGTCGCCAACCAGCCGCGCGGTGACGGCCGAGAGCGTCAGCCCGAGATGGCCATGGCCGAAGGCGTAGATCACGTTCGCATTGCCGGGCGACGGGCCGATGACCGGCCTGGAATCCGGCAGAGAAGGCCGGAAGCCCAGCCATTTTGAAGACGGCTGGCCGAGCGCGGGGAAAAACTGCCGCACACCGCGATCGAGCAGCGACAGCCGGCGCGGATTGGGTGGCGAGGCCAGCCGGCCGAGTTCGACGGTGCCGGCGACGCGCAGCCGGCCGGCCATCGGCGTCATGTAGAAGCCGAGATCGACCGGGCACACCGGCCGCGTCAGCACCGGCGCCGGCGTCGCGAATTCGAGGTGATAGCCGCGCTCGGTTTCGAGCGGGATGCGGTCGCCGGCCTGCGCCGCCAGTGGCCGCGAAAAGGCACCGGCGGCGATCACCACCTTGTGGGCGCGCAGCCGCAGGCCGGGACCGCTGAGGTCGACACCGCCGGCATCGGCCCGCAGTTCTGTCACCTCGCCCCGCAGCAAGGCGACGCCCCGGCCTGTCGCCGCCTTGAGCAGCCGCGCCATCATGGTCTGGGGATCGGTGAGGTTCATCGACTGCGGAAAAAACAGCCCGCCACCCTGCACCGCCGGCAGGTTCGGTTCCAGCGCGGCCACTTCCTCCGGGCTGAGCACCGCCTGGTCGACGCCGAATTCGGCGCGCAACGCCCGGCTCGACGCGCCGCCGGCAAGATCGCCCGGGCGACGATAGAGATAGAGACAGCCATTGCGGCGCAGCAGATCGGCGGCATCGGCCTCGACAGCCATCTCCTCCCAGGCCGGCAGGGAATCGGCCAGCAGCCCGGCCATCGCCACGGCATTGGCATGGGTGGCGGCCGGCAGCGACTGCCTGACAAACCGCAGCAGCCACGGCGCCAGATGCATGAGTGCGCTCCAGCGCAGCGAGAACGGACTGTCGGCGTCAAGAAGCAGTTTCGGCAGCGCGCGCAGCACCGCGGGATTGCCGACCGGCATGCAGGCATATTCGGCGAGCGTCCCAGCATTGCCAAACGAGGCGCCCGAGCCCGGCTCGTTGGGATCGATGAGCACGACTTCGCGGCCGTCGCCGGCCAGCCGCAGCGCCGTCGCCAGCCCGACCACGCCGGCCCCGATCACGGCGATCTCGACACTCTTCGAAGCTGTCACTTGTTGTTCCCCCCACGCCTGTCCTTGTCCCAAAACCGCGCCGCCCTTTTTGAGCGGCAGGCATCAGACAAAACCCGGCAGTTGCAGATGCCCGGCCGACAGCAGCTCGGCCATGATGGTCAGCGCCGTGCGCAGATCGTCCTGCGAACGCGCCGCACCGACATTGATGCGCACGCCGTGCTGGACCGGCTCGCGGCCGACGGCGAAGGCATCGCCCGGCAGCAGCGCCACGCCGCGTTCCAGGCAGGTGCGGGCAAAGCCGGCGCCGCGCCAGGGTTCGGGCAGGCGCAGCCAGGCATGGGTGGCGCTCGGCTGGCTCTGCACATCATAGCGGCCGAGGATTTCGCTCAGGATCGCCTGGCGCTGGCGCAGTTCCTGTTTTTGCACCTCGATGACGCGCGCTGCTGCCCCGTCCTCGATCATGCGCGCGCCGATCAGCGCCGTCAGCGGGCTGATGCTCCAGCAATTGATGCGCAGCGCCGCCGCCACCTGGCCGGCAATGGCGCGCGGCGCGATGACGAAGCCGAGCCGCAAGCCGGGCGCCAGGCATTTCGACAGCGCGCCGATATGCACCGTCAACTCCGGCTCCAGGCTGGCGAAGGAAGGCAGGGCCTCATCCGCCAAGGGCCTGTAGACGTCGTCCTCTATGATCAGCACATTGTGGCGGCGCGCCACGGCGGCAAGCTCGTGTCGGCGCGCTTCGCTGAGCGTAATCGTCGTCGGGTTGTGCAGCGTCGGCACCAGGAAAACCGCGCGCGGGCGCAGCTGCGCACAGGCGGCGTCGAAAGCATCCGGCCGCATGCCGCCGCGATCCATGGCAACGCCCCTGAGATCCAGCCCATGCACGCGGCAGAGCGCGTTGATGCCCTGATAGGTCACCTCGTCGGCCAGCACCACCTCGCCCTGCCGCGTCACCGCGCCGAGCAGGCAATCAAGCCCGTGCTGGGCGCCGGCCGCCAGCACCACGCGGCCGGGGTCGCCGTCGCCGGCAACCGCTTTGAGCCAGTCGGCGATCGCCGCGCGCGCCCACAGCGGCCCTTCCGGCGGGTGATAGTCCTGCAGCGAGGCATAGTGCGGATCCCTGGACAGGCGCGGCAAAAGAGCCGCCAGCGCGTCGAGATAGGCCGAGGTGGCGGGCCGGTTGACCGAGAGGTCGATGATGCCGCTCTCGTCGCTCGGCGCCGAGACGAAACCGGGCCGCTCGCCGGCCTGCCTGGCCGCCACCGTCGTGCCCCGCCCTGGCCGCGCCTCCAGCAGGCCGCGCTGCTGCAGCGTCGCCAGCGCCCGCGTCACCGTGGTGACGTTGATGCCGAGCGCCCGCGCAATGTCGCGTTGCGGCGGCAGCCGGTCGCCGACCGCCAGCGTGCCGGCGGCAATGCGCTCGGCGATCGCGTCGGCGAGACGACGATAGACCGGACTTTCATCCTCGGTAAGGCGGAGATCGCTGAGCATACGGACAGGATTCGGGCTGGGACTGATGTAAGCGCTCTAGCATAAGACAATTCGCCGGACAATAGCGCTTGTGTGACTCAACACCGGAGAACTCCAAGCGAAAATATCACACAATCGCCGAAAAACTGGCTTGACGCCCAAAGTTGTCTGCATCTATGCTCGATTTTAGATAGATTGTGTGAGCATACAAGTTTGGACGACCCGCCGAGATGCGGGCTTCCAATGGGATGGAACCATGCATCACAAGCCGCATAATGCTTCAGCCGCTGCGTTTCGGGGTCGCGCCCGATGAGCGCCCTGGCCGCATCATCGCCAGCCTCCGCGCCAGGCCCGGCCTTCGTCGATTTCGTCGATGTCGAGAAATCCTATGACGGCCGCGCCTTCGCGGTGACCAGGCTGAACCTCGGCGTGGCGCGTGGCGAATTCCTGACCCTGCTCGGCCCATCCGGCTCGGGCAAGACGACGACGCTCAACATGCTGGCCGGCTTCGAACGGCCGACCAGCGGCACCATCACGCTGGAAGGCAGGCCGGTCGACCGGCTGCCGCCCTACCAGCGCAACATCGGCATGGTGTTCCAGAACTATGCGCTGTTCCCGCATATGAGTGTGGCGGAGAACGTCGCCTTCCCGCTCTCCGTGCGCCAGGTGAGCAAGGCCGACATTGCCGGCCGCGTCGGCCGCGCACTGGACATGGTGCGGCTGAAGCAGTTCGGCGACCGCAAGCCGGCGCAGCTTTCCGGCGGCCAGCAGCAGCGCGTGGCGCTGGCCCGCGCGCTGGTGTTCGAACCGAGCCTGGTGCTGATGGACGAGCCGCTCGGCGCGCTCGACAAGAAATTGCGCGAGCACATGCAGCTCGAGATCAAGCAGATTCACACCATGCTCGGCGTCACCATCGTCTACGTCACCCATGACCAGAGCGAAGCGCTGACCATGTCCGACCGTGTCGCCGTCTTCAACAATGGCGCCATCGCCCAGCTCGGCTCGCCCGACGATCTCTACAACGCCCCGCAAAGTTCCTTCGTGGCGAGCTTCATCGGCGAGAACAACACGCTGGAAGGCATCGTCGACCGCGTTTCGGGTAAGGAATGCCGCGTGCGGCTGACCGGCGGGGGCGAACTCACGGCGCTCGCTATCGGCGTGGCGCAGGGCAATGCCTGCCATGTCGCCATCCGCCCCGAGCGGCTGAGCCTTATGCCGGCCGGTGCCAACGCCCTGCCCGCGACGGTCGACGGCCGCATTTATCTTGGCGACCATCTGCGGCTTCTGGCCCGGCTCGGCAACGACCAGGTGCTGACCGTCAAGGTCGGCCCCGAGGCGACCATGGCCAATGGCGAGGCCGTCACGGTCTCCTGCGCGCCGCAGGACTGCCGCGCTTTTCCCGCAGATGCCGCGGCCGCCAAGGCAGGGCCGTCCTGAACCAAGCCAAGAACAGATCCATCTCAAAAACAGGGGAAGAAAAATGAAAATCGCAAATACCCGAATGCTCGCTTTCGCCGCGGCCACCGCACTGTTCAGCATCGGCCACGCCGCGCTTGCCGATGAATTGTCGATCATGGCCAGCGGCGGCGCCTGGCAGGATGCCCAGCGCAAGGCCTGGTTCGAGCCGTTCAGCAAGGAGACCGGCGCAAAAATCCTCGAGCAGGAATATCTCGGCGATCTCGGCAAGGTCAAAGCCATGGTCGACACCGGCAACGTGCCGATCGACCTGGTGACGGTGGAAACCGCGACCGTGCTGCAGGGCTGCGACGCCGGCATTCTGGAACGCCTCGATTATTCCAAGATCGGTCCGCGCGACAAATTCATCGAGGGTTCGGCGCTCGATTGCGGTGTCGGTCTCGATGCTTACGGCGACATCCTCGCCTATGACCCGACCGTGCTGAAGGAAGCGCCGACCTCGGTGCTCGACCTCTTCGACACCAAGAAGTTTCCGGGCAAGCGCGCCATGCGCAAATTCCCGGCGCAGAACCTCGAATGGGCGCTGATGGCCGACGGCGTCGCACCCGCCGACGTCTACAAGGTGCTGGCGACACCGGAAGGCGTCGACCGCGCCTTCAAGAAGCTCGACACCATCAAGAACGACATCGTCTGGTGGGATGCCGGCGCGCAGCCGGCGCAGCTGCTCGCCTCCAAGGAAGTGGTGATGACCACCGCCTGGAACGGCCGCATCCAGAACGCCATCGACACCGACAAGAAGCCCTTCAAGATCGTCTGGAACAACCAGATCCTCGAATACGACATGATCGCCATTCCGAAGGGCGCCAAGAACCCTGAGCTCGCCTACAAATACCTGGCCTATATCTCCAAGCCGGAAACCAACGCCAAGCTCGCCAGCTACATCACCTATGGGCCGGTGCGCACCGATGCGGCTTCGTTCGTCGCGGCCGATGCCTTGCCGAAACTGCCCAACGCGCCCGACCATCTGGCCGGCGCCTACCTCGTCGCCGACACTGAGTTCTGGGGCGACTATGGCGAGGACCTAGTCAAGCGCTTCAACGCCTGGCTGGCGCAGTAGACCCTGATGTCGGCGCTGCAGCCCAGCGAACTCGACCGGCCCGCGCTGGCCCGCGGCCGGCCGGCCGCCGGCGCGGATCCCAAAACCGCGTCGGCGGCGATGCGGCGCGCCGAATTCGGCGACCGGCTGCGTTCGCTGGCGCTGGCAGCACCCCTGCTCCTGCTTTTGGCCCTGAGCTTCGGCATCCCGATCGTGCTGCTGCTGTCGCGCGCCGTCTACGACCCGACCATCGCGGACGCTCTGCCGCGCACCAGCCAGGCCCTTGCCGACTGGAACGGCCAGGGCCTGCCTGCGGACGCCGCCTTCATCGCGCTCGCCGCCGACCTCAGCGAAAACCAAGCCAAGGGCACCGCTTATGAGCTGGCCAAGGCGCTCAACGCACGCCTGCCCGGCGCCCGCAGCCAGGTGCTGAAAACCGTGCGCCAGCTCGAAGGCGCCGCCGGCAAGCCGCCGCTCGAGATCGTCAAAGCCGTGCCCTTCTGGTCGGCGCCAGGCACCTGGCCGACCATCTCCAACGGCACCCACGCCCTCACCTCGTTTTACCTGCTGAGCGCCCTCGACCTCAGGTGGAACGCCGACGGCGGCATCGAGCGCGTGCCGCCCGAACAGGCGATCTTCCTGCAAGTGTTCCTGCGCACCTTCTTCGTCGCCGCCGCCGTGACGCTTGCCACCTTGCTGCTCGGCTTTCCCCTCGCCTATCTCATAGCGAGCGTGCCGAAAGGGCTGGCGGCGATCCTGATCGTGGCGGTGCTGTTGCCGTTCTGGACCTCGATCCTGGTGCGCACCGCCGCCTGGACGGTGCTCTTGCAGAAATTCGGCCTGGTCAACGACATGCTGCTGTGGCTCGGCTTCGCCTCCGAGCGGCTCGATTTGATGTACAGCCGCATCGGCCTGATCATCGCCATGACGCATATCCAGCTGCCCTTCACGCTGCTGCCGATCTACTCCGTCATGCGCACCATCGCGCCCTCGCAGATGAAGGCTGCCTATTCGCTCGGCGCTAGACCCTTCACTGCCTTCCGGCGCGTCTACCTCCCGCAGGTTTTCCCCGGCGTCATGGCCGGTTGCCTGCTCACCTTCATCCTGTGCCTCGGCTACTACATCACCCCGGCCCTGATCGGCGGCGCCAGCGACCAGCTGATCAGCAACTTCATCGCCAATTACGTCAATGTCGAACTGAACTGGGAGATGGCGGCGGCGCTCTCCTTCATCCTGCTGGTCTTCACCCTGGCCCTGTTCGGCATCTTCGCCCGCATCCTCGGCCTCGACCGCCTGAAGATGGTGTAGCCATGCTGCTCTCGCCCTACCCCACTCCTGGTGAACGCATCCGCGTCGCGCTGCTTTGGCTGTGGTGCGGGCTGGTCATCCTGTTCCTGCTGGTGCCGATCCTCATCCCTGTGCCGCTTTCCTTCAACAGCGGCGCCTTCTTCATCTTCCCGCTCGAAGGCCTGTCGACGCGCTGGTACGAGGTGGTGCTGGGCACGCAGCGCTGGCAGTCGGCGATCGGCAACAGCCTGATCGTCGCCTTCGGCACGACGCTGATCGCCACAACGCTCGGCACGCTGACGGCCATCGCACTGTCGAACGAGAAATTTCCCGGCCGCCGCATCGTCATGCCGCTGCTGCTCTCGCCGCTGATCGTCCCCGTGGTGATCACCGCCGTCGGCTCGTATCTGTTCTACGCCCGCATCGGGCTCGCCAGCACTTATGCCGGCATCATCCTGGCGCATACCGCGCTTGCCAGCCCCTTCGTCGTCGTCACCGTGGGCGCCAGCCTCACCGGCTTCGACCGCAATCTGATGCGCGCCGCCGCCATCTCGGGCGCGAAACCGCTGACCGCCTTCTTCCGGGTGATGCTGCCGCTGATCCTGCCCGGCGTGCTTTCGGGCGCGGCGTTTGCCTTCGTCACTTCCTTCGACGAGGTGGTGGTCGTGCAGTTCCTGGCCAGTGCCGGCCAGCGCACCATGCCGCTAGAAATGTTCATTGGCCTGCGCGAAAAACTCTCGCCCGCCATCACCGCCGCCGCGACGCTGATGATGGCGCTGTCGATCGTGCTTTTGGTGGTGGCGAACCTGCTTGCCCGGCGCGACCAGGGCCGCCGGCCAGCAAGCGGCTGAGACCCGCCATCGGCGACGGGCGACGTACGCAACGGTGAAACTTTTCGAATGCCGTTCCCGTGGCTTTTTGGGATCGCCTCCCGGGCGATCGCAGACCTCCGATCAATGCCCCGCCGGTGCTGCCGGTGGGGCCTTTTTTGAGGCCGCCGGCGCGGAACAATCAGAGAGCCGGGAAGTTCTCAAATCGCTGGGCTCCTAGACGTCCGGCCAACTTCGGCGCTAGCCACGGTGCACGTCGGGGCAAGTCGTTGTGCAGCCATCCGCCAACAGATGAGAGCTTTCTCCTGCGCGAATGAATGAAACTTGCAAACGTTGAAATCTTTCGTATGCCATTTTTAGAAAACCGAGTTCATTTTGCGTGGGAAATTGGAACTTTTACCCAAATCCTCCCGTTACACCCTTGATCGTTGCTTAGACGGTCACAAAGCAACAGGGAAGGAATCCATTATGAATACCAAGATGATCTGCTTTGGCGCCATGGCGCTTTCGATGGTTGCCGGCTCGGCTCTCGCCGCATCGGGCAGCGGGACCTCGGCTCTCGACGACCCGGCCAAGATGCAGCCCTTCTACACGGACTCCACCATGAAGAAGATGCGCAGCAATGACGAGTTCATCAAGGCCTGGAAAGCGCTGACGCCGGAAGACCAGAAGATGGTGATGGCGGCCTGCGATGATGAGGCCAAGAACGCCAATCCCACCAACGCCCATCCGGAATTCTGCAGCAGCGTGAAACAGAACGGCGGCAGCAAGTAACGCTCCCAGACCATTGAAAAAACAGCCCCTTTGGCGGGGCTGTTTTTTTGGGCGGCCGGATCGAGAAGTCGCATCGCCGTCCTTGCTGCCTCAGCGTCTCATCGGCCATAATCCGCGATATCGTGGAGAACACCGATGTCGCTCAGCCCCTTGTTCCATGCCTCGCCCGTCATCCAGCTCCACGCGCTGATCGCCATTGCCGCGCTGCTGCTCGGCGCCGTGCAGCTTTGGCGCACCAAGGGCGACCGGCTCCACCGCGCGCTTGGCCGCGTCTGGGTGGCGCTGATGGCGACGGTCGCCGGCTCCGGCCTGTTCATCTGGACGATCCGGCTGTGGGGACCGTTCAGCCCGATCCACCTTCTGTCGCTGTTCGTACTGGTGATGCTGTGGCGCGGCGTGCGCGCCGCGCGCGGCGGCAACATTGCCGCCCACCGCCGCATCATGCAGGGCACCTATATTTTCGGGCTCATCATCACCGGACTTTTGACCTTCATTCCCGGCCGCACCATGTATGCCGTCGCCTTCGGCCCGCAGGGCGCGACACCGCAGAAGCTGGCGATCTTCGCCGCTTTGGTCATCCTCGCGGCAGCGGCCGGCCTCTACGCCTCGCGCAGTGCGCGGGTGCCGGGCTGAGTGTCAGCCGGCGAAGCCGCCGCCTTTCCGACCATTTCCTTGTTCTGGCCATGTTGCACTGCGAAAACATTGTTGCATTGCGATATCGGCCGGTTGCGCCGAGACAAGTGGCGGGCTTTAAGTAACGAAGGAGCTGTCGTGGCGGCATCGTTTCGGCCTGATATACAGGGATTGCGCGCGCTGGCGGTCGGTGGCGTCGTGGCCTATCATTTCGGGCTCTCGGCACTGCCCGGCGGCTTTGCCGGCGTCGATATCTTCTTCGTCATTTCCGGCTGGCTGATAACCACGCACCTTATGGGCGAGATCACCGAGACCGGCCGGCTCGACCTCTGGCGCTTCTATGCGCGGCGCGCCCGGCGCCTCCTGCCGGCGGCCCTGTTCGTCATCCTGATGACGCTTGGCCTCGGCTATTTCATCCTGGCGCCGCAGGAGCAGGCACTCTATTCGCGCGGCGCCATGTTCGCCTCGGCCTATGCCATCAATCTGTGGCTGCTGCGCTGGTCGTTCGATTATTTCGCCGCCGACGCCTTGAGCAACCCCTTCATCCACTTCTGGTCGCTGTCAGTGGAGGAGCAGTTCTACCTCGTCTGGCCGGCTCTGCTGCTCTTCGCGGCCTGGCTGCGTCCGGACCGACGCATGGCTGTCGTGGTGATCGGCGTCGCCGGCCTCGCCTCCTTCGCTGCCTGCCTGTGGCTGACCAGCCTCTCGCCGGCCTGGGCCTTCTACTTCTCGCCGCTGCGCGCCTGGGAGTTCGCCGCCGGCGGCCTGGCGACGCAGGCGCCGGCGGCCTTGTGGCAACAGCGGCCATGGCTTCGATCAGCGGAAGGCTGGCTCGGCCTGGTGCTGATCGCGGTCGCCTATCTCAGCTTGAGCGAGGACCTGCCCTTCCCCGGCTGGTATGCGCTGCTGCCGGTCGCCGGCACGGTGCTGGTGCTGCTGAGCGGCGCCGGCGAAGAGAACGATGCGGCGGAAACCAGCCCGGCCCGCTGGCAGGCTCTTGCGCCTGCCTCCGTGCTTTCGCTAGCGCCCCTGCAGTGGGTCGGCACGCTCTCCTATTCGCTCTATCTCTGGCACTGGCCGGTCATCGTCTATGCCGGCATGCTGGCGCCGGATCTCAGCATCCTCCAGCGCTTCGGCTGCGGCGCGCTGGCGCTGGCGCTGGCATTCCTGACCTATCATCTGATCGAGAACCCGGCGCGGCGCGGCGGCTGGCTGACCGTTGGCGCTCGAGCACTCGCCCCCGCCCTGGCGCTGACCGGCATGGGCGTGGCGGCGGCCTATGCCAACGCGCATCTGGCGGCACGCAACATCGACTCCGCCCAGCGCGGCATCGAACAGGCCGCCGAACAGCCCTCCATCGCGCGCGCCGTCGACAAGAACTGCCTGCTCGACTTCCACACGGTGAAGCCGAAACCCTGCACCTTCGGCCCGGCCGACGCCGCCCACACCATCGTGCTGTTCGGCGATTCACACGCCGACCATTGGTCGACGCCGCTGGTCGAAGCGGCCAAGCGCAACGACACCAAGGTGGTCACCTATCTCAAATCCTCGTGCCGCGCGTCACGGCTTTCGACCTTCAACACGGTGCTGAAGCGCGACTACACCGAATGCGACGCCTGGCGCGAACAGGCGATCACGGACATCATCCGCCGCAAGCCGCGCCTGGTGGTGATCTCGGAATTCTCGATCGGCAATCTGACGCGCGACATGCCCGCCGCCGGCCGCAAGGCCGAGACCGCGCGCTGGCAGGCCGGCCTGCGCTCCACGTTGCAGGCCTTCAGCCAGGCCGGCGTCGAGACCGCCGTCATCCGCGACACGCCGATCGGCGACAGTTTCGCCGATTCCTGCGTGGCCCGCGCTTTGTGGTGGCGCGAGGCCCCCTCGCGCTGCGACACGCCGAGGGCGCAGGCCGCGAACGACAGCACTGCGGCGCAAGAGCGCGCCGTGGTGAAAAGCGTGCCCGACACGCGCTATGTCGACCTCACCGACCGCTTCTGCGGCCCGACACAGTGTCACGTGTTCATCGGTGGCAAACTGGCCTTCCGTGACCGGCATCATCTGGCGACGGCCTTTGCGGAGACGCTGGAAGGGCCGTTGGAGAAGGCGCTGTTTTAGGGAGACAAAGCGCTTCTTCCTTCTCCCCTTGTGGGAGAAGGAAGAGCCCCTAACCCGGCCTCAACCGGTTCCGCCACATAGCGCCCAAGCGTCACCTTTCCGCGCTCTGGTCTGGTCGGTGGATCGTAAAATCCATGGAACGCGCTCGCCTCCCGAGAGTTATATTAGATCAACCTGAAAAGGAGGTAGCCATGAAGAAGCTCCTGCTTGTCTCGGTTATCGCCATTGCTTCGGCGGCGGCGATGATCGCCCCGGCCGCCGCCCGCAGTCACGTCTTTATCGGCATCGGCGGCTTCGACAATTATTACGGCAATGACTATTACGATGGCTATGGGGACTATGGCGGCGGGCGTTATGTCTATAGCCCCTACGACCCCTATGATGACGGCTACAGGCCGCGTTATTTCCACCGGCACCACCGTTGCCACATCGAAGTGATCAATCACTGGCGCCATCATCACAGGATCGTCGAGGAAGTCCGCGTCTGCGGATAATCTGATCCCGTGAACTGATCCGGCCGGCATCGCCGGCCGGATTGGTTCGCGCCGGCCCTCACCGCCCCATCATCATCCCATAATGCACCGCCAGCAGGTCCAGCCCGACCTTCAACAGCTTCGTCACCACGTCCCTGCCCTCGCCGGTCTGCTCAGCCAGGCTCTTGATCGAGCCGCCCACGCAGCAGACTTGTCGTACCACCACCGCGACCTCCCAGTGCCCCAGCGCCCTGGTGGCGGCGGCATGCGCCCGGCCGGAGTCGAGCACGCTGTCGGCGATGCCGCCGCCATGGCGGCGGCCGTCGACGCGCTCACTCCAGCGCATCGGCTTCACGCTCGCCTGCTGGCTGCACTGGAAATCCTCGCGGTAGCGCTGGCCGGCCTCGCGCTGCTGGCGCGACAGCGAGGTGATGCCCAGGAGCGGGTCGACATTGCGCACCCGCACGATGCCACCGGTGGAGGTGTAGCCGTCATTCGACACTTCATAGACGCGCCGCGCTTCGGCCGTGCCGGTGGCCAGCCGCTTGCGGCCGAAGGCGTCGTCGCTGAGCGCGAAATCATGGCCGAGCTCGCGGCGGATGCGCACCTGCTCTGCCTCGCCCTTCGGCAGTTTGGGGGCCTGCGGCTTGGCGGCTTTGGCTTTTTTGGGCATGGGTGGCTCCTTGGGTTGGGTGGTTGGATGGTGAGCTGGCCTTGCAGAACTTGGGTTCCTCGCCCCCGCGAAGCGGGGGAGAGGTGGATCGGGCGAAGCCCGAGACGGAGCGGGGGTAGCGCCGACGGTCGAAGGGAAACGGCCCGACGTACAACGGGATTTCGTGCTCCATCCTCAACCGGCTTTGGCTTGGCGGAGGTCGCCCCCCTCTCCGTCCCGGCTTCGCCGGGCCACCTCTCCCCCGCCTTGCGGGGGCGAGGAACCTAAGATTTGTGAGGCCGCCCGCCGAGCCATCAGCTCGCGCATCACCCGTCGCTCCCGCAGCTCGATGCAGAGCTGCGCGCTCGATGGGCAGAACTGGGCGTTGCCGCTTTTCACCTCGCCGCGCACGAAGCGCTGGATGGCGGCCTGCAGATCGGCAAGCTCGGCGTCGCGCACCGCGCCGAGATAGCCACGCATCTGCATCTCGACGTCAGTCAGGGCGGATTGCGGGAAGCATGAGAACATCGCGGCCAGCGCTTTCGTCGCCTGCTGCAGTTCGGCTGCGGTCATGGCTGCGAATCTCCTCGATGATGGCGTTGGCGGCGTCGGTGTGGGTTTTCGGCCGCTGCCAGGCGGGTTTCTTCCCCGAAAAACTGGGAGTTGGTCTGTTTCTGCCCGCAGCAGGGGACAAATGCTGCGCATTTTCAGAGGAGCCCCCTGCCACCTCGTGATCTCCATGAGTCGAAAAATGCTGCGCATTTTCAGGGGAAAAAGCGGAAGCTTTTTCACTCTGGTTTCTGGAGTCTGGAGAATGCCGTGGCAAAACGCCGGCATTTGCCGCCCCATGAGCCTTTGTTTTCAAGGCGGTGGCGGTTCCACCGCGTGCGCCGGCGGCGGCCCTCGCCTCGCTTTTGACCTGCGCCTTGTGCAATTCCCTGGTCAGCCTCTTGTGGCCGATCTCGCCCGCCTCGCGCTCGAAGAAGCTCAGCAGATCGACGCTGATGGCGCGCCATCTTTTCAGGGAAAGGCGCGCCACCCGCGCCAGCTTGGCGTCGTCGTCGGGCAGCCGGCCGCCGGCGTTCCACATCGCCATCAGGATCAGCATGTAAGCGCCGATCTGCTCGGTGGAGAGCGGCAAGGTGTCGCCGACGAAATCGGAGACATAGAGCTGCATGAAGGGCCGCTCGCTCATGTGGTGCCTGCACGCAAGCTAATGGAACCAGCCGCCGGCCCGCACGTTATGACGCGTCCGTGCCAAGGGGAGGTTTGCCGATGACGGCGTTCATGCCGATTACGCTGCGCTTTTGCGACAACAAGACCATGCTGGTCGGCTCGGTAGCCGACGCCGAAACGGCATTGCGGCACCAATGGCCCGACAAGACCGCACCCGCCTATATCGAAGCCGCAAGGCTGGTCAGGTTGGCGGTCGAGGGCAGTTGCTGCCCGCGAACGGCCTTCGAGGCCTTCAGCAAGACCGCCAGGCAACAGGGCATATTGGTGGTGAAGCCGAGAAGCCGCGCGCATGACTGGCTCGACGCCGCCGCCGGCCCGTGACGCCGCGGCGATGCAACCGCGTGGCGGCCTTGCGCGTTTATAAGCGCGGGCTTTATAGTCTCGCTGAGATCGAAGGTGAACGCCGTGGGTACGCTGAAAACCGGAGTGCCGCTCAAAGTCAACCTGGAAGGGCATGTCGAGGAGATCGACAGCGTCAGCGATGCCGCCGATTTCCTGCAGCGCTGGCCGATCGAGCGTCGCGGTCACGTCTACCGCAGCGCGCTCAATGCCTGCAGTGCCGCGATCGCCGCGCAGATCTCCGAATCCGACGCGATAAAGGTGTTCACCGGCTTTGCCCGCGTCGCGGGCATCCTGGTTGCCGAGGGTGGCCCGCCGATGCGGCTGGAGGCACGAACCGTGCAAAGCCGCATGCCCAAACAGGGCCGGCAGATACCGAAATAGGCCAAGCGTCTTTCTCCCCGTCACTATAAGGGGAGAAATGCCCGGCAGGGCAATGAGGGGCGGCGCCGGCGTCTGAACGAGTAGCGCCTGAACTGGATGCTTGACGTTCATATCTGCTTTTAATCCTGCCATGTCAGCGCTGCCCCTCATCCGCCTGCCGGCACCTTCTCCCGTATAGAGACGGGGAGAAGGCAAGCTCTCACGTGCAAACCCGCCGCTGGAACCGCGCCTGGTGGTAGCCGCAGTAGCTTTTCTGCTCCTTGGTTCGCATGCCGCAGCACAGCATGTCGGCGCCGGGCCGGCCGCCCGGCGCGTCGTTCTCCGGATCTTCTTCCAGGGTCAGATCGAGCGGCGCGCGGCAGCGGTCGAACAGGCAGTCGATGAAGCGCATCGCCACGCCATGCGGCTGGCGGCCGATCGGTCCACGCTGGGGCGCGGGCGGCTCTAGACGGTACGCCTCGCCATCGGCGATCAGCACGCCCACCTCGCGCACGAACAGGCGTGGCGGCAGCCAGGCCGGCGAGGAATCGCGCCTGGGCCGGGCCTTGTTCTTGCGCGCGCCCTCTGCCGGATGGACGCCGGCGCGCTCTTGCGCCACTGCTTTGCCGCTGGCCTTGCCATTTGCACGCTCTACGGCCGCCGGCTTGCGCATTGTCCTTTCGCCGGCGGCTTGTCTCGCGACCGGCGGCATCCCCTGGCCATTGGCAAAGCCGATCGCGCCCAGCATGGCGTTGCGGTGGACGATGCCGATGATGGCGTTACGTGACACCTGGCTGCCGCGCAGTGCGCTGAACGCCGCCGCGATCCTCGAGGCCGAAAGCCCCTCCTTCAGCCAGCGGGCGATCTCTTGCAGTTCGGCGTCGCTGTAGCTTGCCATGTCCAGGCTCCATCCAGGGGTGCGCCTTCGGCAGCACTGGAGAGCGCGCCGTCGGCAAGGCGTCAGGGTTCGGGCCCGGTCCGGGCCACGGTCAGGGTTTTCGGTGTTAAAGCCGGCTCTTGGCCGGATCAGCCGGGGCGGATCGCGTGTCCGGCAGTCAGGCGCGCCAGCCGCGCCTCCGCCGTCTTGCTGTCGGGAGCGGAAACCGCCCTGCCCGTCATCGGCTCGAATAGGATGACAGTGCCGTCCTGCGTGCGGATGCAGGAGCGCACGTAGGGACCGGCGGACAAAACGGGCCGGTCGAATTGGGGGCCGGAGCCGAGGGGAGCGGCGGCTCCGGCCGCTCCGGCCGCCAGGGACAGGCGGGCCGGACCCGAGGCGTCAAAGCGCTCGGGCTTAGCCCCGGCCGGGGAGGACGGCCAGGACGGAAGGGAATGGGCGGCGACTTCAGTCGCCTTGTTCGCCTCACGCGAGGCCGGCGCTATCGCGCCATGAAAGCTGGACAGGTTCTGCATGACCAGATATAAGCATAACTCAAAAATATATGCAAGCTATTCTTTCATAGACGAGAACCGCTTTCATCGCTCACATGGGCGCCATGGCCAAAACGGAACTGTCGATCAAGGTCGGGGCGGCGATACGCCAGGCGCGCAAGCAGCGCGGCCTGGTCATGCGCCACATTGCCGAGCACAACGACACCGATGTCGCCGCTGTCGGCAATTGGGAAACCGGCCGCAACCTGCCCAAGACCGAGAACCTCCTGAAGACCGCCGCCTTCCTGCGCGTCGACCCGGTGGCGCTGGGCAAAGGCGAGGTCGTCTTCCTCGACGATGCCGGCCCGGTGGCCGACGCCGAGATCGTCACCGATGCCGGCCCGATGCCCGCCGGCTCAATGGATATCGAGGTGCTGGGTGCGGCGGTCGGCGGCGACGACGGCGACTTCACCTTCAACGGCGAGCCCGCCGGCTATGTCCAGCGCCCGCCGGGCGTGCGCAACCTGCCCAAGGTGTTCGCGCTGCATGTACTCTCAGACTCCATGGTGCCGCGTTACGAACCCGGCGACCTCATCTATTGCGGCGGCCGCGACGCCGTGCCCGGCGACCATGTGGTGATCGAGACGTTTCCGGAAGAAAACGAGAAGAACGGCAAGGCCTTCGTCAAGAAACTGGTCAAGCGCACAGCGAGCGAGCTGGTGGTCGAGCAGTACAATCCGCCCAAGACGCTGACCTTCAACCGCTACGCGATCAAGCATGTCTGGCGGGTTATACCGCTGAAGGAATTGCTGGGATATTAGCGCACTTTTTTCCTTCTCCCCTTGCGGGAGAAGGAAAAACCACCGCCACCCCCTGTCAAGCCCGCCTCGCCCCCTCCACCAGCACCTCGCGCTCGCTCAGCATCTGTGCCTCGCTGCGCACGCGCTGACGCTCGTCGATGAAGGCGGCCTGGATCGACACCGCCGTCCCCGGCAGCCCGTCGGCGCGGCAGGCCGAGCAGACGATGCGGCCCGAAAGCTCCGCCAGCGGCGTGCTGCCCGTCACCCCGAAACGCCGGAGTTCATCCGGTTTCCACCATCTGTTGCGGCCGCAATCGGCGCACTCGACCGATATCGAGGCGACATGCGCGATGACTGGTTTCCTGCCCGGCAATGCCATTGCCTCTCCACCCCGTTTGTTCCTGATTTGTTCTTATAATCCTGTGTTTTGAGCCGGGAGTCGAGTCGCAGTTTTAACACTTTCCCAAAAGTTTCCCTTTTATCGGTTTTTGAGTTATGCTTTCAACAACTCGCAGATGTGAGTCGCCTGCCGCATCAGACCCGGGAGCAGTGATGGATGCCGCCGATTTCGCCCGCGCCTGCGGTTACACCGGCGACAGTCCTGCTCTGCTCGAAGCCTTCGAGGTGATCCGCCGCAACGGCATCACGCACGCCCGCCAGGATCATTTCCGGCGCAAGGCCGTCATCGACGAGTTGAAACAATCCGAACCACTGTTCCTGGCGGCAATCGGCCCGGCGCTGTCGGCGCAGGAGGCCATCGAGGACACCGCCCGCTTCATCGCCTGCTGGCGCAACATGCCGCGCTGGCGCCAGGAACGGCGCCTGCCCGATCTCGTTCGGGCCAGGCAGCAGCGTCTCGCAGCCCGCTTCTTCCGCCGCTACGGCCATCGCCTGTGGGCGCTCGAAGCGGCCTGAGGCCCGGCACGCTGGACCAGCCATTTGCGGGTTCCAATCGGTTCCGTTTCTTTCTAGATTGCGCGTGGGTGGCTCTTCGTTCGACGTGCATGATTTGGAATGTTCAGGACTGCCCGCTCAAAAGTTCAAACCTGGATCACGGCCGGCGCGGGAACCATCGCGGCGCTGTTCGTCGCCGGCCTGATGGGCGCCTTCGGCGCCCTCCCCGCCCACGCTCCGCCGCAATTGCCGCTCGACACCGCCATCGATGCCGGACGCTGGCGCGTCCAGCCGGTGCGCGCCTATGTCAGCCACGCCAAGGTTTATGGCGTGCTGATGAAGCCCGGCCAGAAGGCGCTGGTGCTGGAGGCCGACTTGACCAATCGCACCGCGCAATCCGACAAGGCCTATTTCGATGTCTTCAAGCCGGACGGGCTCGCCCTGCCCGATCCCATGCCGATGATCGCGCTGACGCGGGACGAGACGCTGACGCCGGAACTGCATCCCGGCATGACGGAGCGCATGGCCTATGTCTGGCCGCTGGCCGGCGACGCCATTGTCCCGGCCAGCCTGAGCTTCGGCGTCACCGCCGAGATCTTCAAGCCGCGCGACAACCTCTATGGCATGCCCGGCTGGTTCAATCCCTACCGGCTCGGCACCATCACCTTGCCGGTCGCCGACGTGCCGGGAACCGGCTCATGAGAATCCGCATCCTCGGCAATCTCGTCATCCTCGGCGCGACCGTGGTGCTGAGCTATGGCATGCAGGTGTCAAAGCCGCATTATGCCGACCTCACCGCGCCGATCCCGGCCGATGGCGCCATGCACGACACCATCCGCGCGCGCAGCTTCGATGTCCGGCTCGACAAGGTGGTCTTTGCCCGCGCGCTGAAAACCAACCAGTTCGGCCAGCAAAAGCTTTTGACCACCAGCGGCCTGTGGGCGGTGGTGACGACCAGCCTCACCGCCACCGCTGCCTCCACCACGGTTGCCGACGGCACCTGGCAAGGCCCGACCGGGCTGCGCTATCACCAGACGGAACGGCTCGGCTACCGCCAGGACATGCCGCCGCATGGCGTCGATCCGGGCCTGGAGAAGCGCGGCCTGTTCGTGTTCGAAATACCGCCCGACCAGATTCGCGGCGCCAGCCTGCTGATAGCAGCGCGCCAGTTCGGCCCGCTCGACGCGCAAGCGCGCATCAGCCTTGATGGGGTGCCGACAAGCGCCGATGGCCAGCCGGCGGATGTGCTGCCGGAATACGACCTCGATGCGCCGCCACCTCAAGGCAAGTCATGAGCGCCGTTTCTACCGCCCCTGGACCGATCGCCAGCGAAGACCGGCAGGCCGAGCAAAAATGGCGGCGGCGCAGCCTTGTGGCGCTTGCCATCCTGCTGCCGCTGACGCTGGCCGAGACCAGCTATGACAGCCTGCGCGAATGGCTGCATGGCGAGGACCTCATCGCCAGGGATGTCGATTTCGGCCAGTCCGTGCCGTTCGGCGGCAGTGACTGGAAACTGGCCGATCTGCGCGGCGGCAAGGCCGACCGCCTGCCCGACCACGCCTTCGCCGTCATCGCCACGTTCTCGGTCAAGATAGGTGACCCCGACCTGCAAAAGCAGTGGCTGGGCTGCAAGCTGATGCTGACCGACGCCGCCGGGCGCCGCTCGCTGCCGGATGTCATCGCCGGCGTCAGCCTGCCGGCGGGTGTGACGAACTGCACCTCGGCGATATTCTCCGGCGTCAAAAAGGGCGACACCGTCACCATCGGCGACATCTTCATCGTGCCGGAAGACGCGGTGAAAACCATTCGCCCGGCGGTCGGGCTGGGCAGCGAGCGGCCCTGGTTCTTGCGCTTTCAAAGGCCGCCGAAGTAGCTACTTTCTCCCCGTCACTATACGGGGAGAAATGCCCGGCAGGGCCATGAGGGGCAGCGCCGACGCTCCGGTAAGTGGCTGATTTGCCTAACGTCACGGCCAGCGCCGGCCCTGCGAAATCAAGCTCAATTCTTTCGCGACAGCGCCGCCCCTCATCCGCCTGCCGGCACCTTCTCCCCGTAAACGGGGAGAAGGTAGCTCATCTACCCTTCGACAGCGAAAACGCCGTCTCCAGCACGGCGGCGAGAAAACATATCCTGATCGGTTCGATCAAAATGCCGGTGGAGGAATCCTGGAACGGGCTGCCGAACAGCAGCGTCACGCCGTGCGAGAAGATCTGCCAGACATCGAGCTCGTGCGGGCCGATCAGCCGTGTCGCGCCGAGCCACAGCCAGGCGGCGCCCCAGTCGATGAGGCGATAGCCGATGATCAGCGTGCACAGAAGGAGAAGGCTGGAACTCACCGTCAGCCGCACGCCATTGGCGATCGGCAGGTAGCGCGAGCGGTAGCCGGCGATGAAATGCTCGACGAAGTCGCGCAGGAATTTCGGCAGGCCGGCATAGCGCTTGCCGAAGCGCTCCACGCGATTGTGCACGCGCATCAGGGCCGCATCGTCGCGCACGTCATAGCCATAGATCAGCGCCGCCATGACCAGCCAGATCAGCGGCAGGAGCATGTAGAAGAACAGGTTGATGGCGACCGTCGACGGCGCGATCGAGGTGATCTCGACCGGCACCATCGGGGCCGCCGTCGCCACCGGCACTGGGCTCGCCAGCCCATCGGCCGACGCCTGCACCACCGACCAGAAGGACCGGCTCATCAGCCATTGCAGCGCCGTATCCTTCCAGCGGCTGATCACATAGAGACCGACGAAGATCCAGTTGGTCTCGCAGATCACCACGACGATCTGCCAGAACGAGGCGGTCTTGGTTTTCGTCTGCATGAACTTGGCCAGCCGGCGGATCAGCCATGACACCGCCACCGAGATCAGCAGCCAGCGCGAATCCAGCACGTCGAGCACATTTCCGGCTTGGCCGAAATCGGCTTGGTCGAGCGTGGCGCGCGAATATTGCCGCACGATATCGCCGAGGAACCCCCAGGCCGCGTAATAGGCGAAGAAAGGCAACAGCGCGATGGTGATCATGCGCACCAGCCGCGAGCCGCGCCGGTCGCCAGTGACCTGCTCCTCCGCGGCCTTGTCGGCGCCGCGCTGCGCGGCCAAGAGATGCGGCAGGCCGGAGCGCAGCACATGGAACATCGCCACCGTCACCACCAGTTGCGCCAGCGCCACCAGTGTCAGCATGGCAAGCCCGGCGAAATGATTGGCGAGCGCCACTTTCGCCGCCAGCTGCAGCAGGAGATCGCCGGCCAGCACCCCGGCCAGCACCAGCGCAACAAGCTGCGGCCAGAAGCGCCGCAGCAGCGAAAAACTCAAGCTGATCGGCCTGATGATATCGGCAAACATGAGGTCTCTCACGATGCCACCCGCCCCAGGCCTTTCTAGCAAAGGGCGATCGTTTTGCAACCGGGCCGGGAAATGGCCGCGCATCTCCTTGGTTCAATGCCGGGATGCCGTGGGTACCGTGGCGGCCCTGATTCCGTCGAATTGATACGTTGATTGGTCGGCTCGAAACCCAGGGAAGGACCGCCATGAAACCCCTCGTTCTCGCCGCCCTGTGGGTGATGGCGCTTGCTCTGTCCGCCCATGCCGCCGGCAACAGCACATCAGGGCTTGCTGACGCCACGGTGCTGATCGTGCGCCATGGCGAAAAGCCCGACAGCGGACCCGGTCTGTCGCCCGAGGGCGAAGCCCGCGCGCAGGCCTATGTCGCCTATTTCCAGCCCTTCCTGCTCGACGGTGTCGCCTTCCGGCCCGATATGCTGGTGGCCAGCGCCGATTCGAAGAACAGCGCGCGCGAGCGGCTGACGCTCACCCCGCTCAGCCAGGCGCTGAAACTGCCCATCGACCAGCGCTTCGCCGACAAGGACGTCCAAGCCCTCGTCGCCGCACTCTCCAGTGAAACCCACGGCAGTCGATCCTGATCGCCTGGCATCACGGCCAGCTCGGAAAACTCATCAAGGCCTTTGGCGCCGACCCGCAGGCGCTGCTGCCGAACGGCAAATGGCCCGGCGATGTCTTCAACTGGGTGGTGGTGCTGCGCTTCGATCAGGCCGGGCATCTGGTGCCGGGCTCGGCGCGGGTGATCGAGGAGCAGTTGCCGGGGTGATGCGCCATCTTCCCTTCTCCCCCTATGGGAGAAGGTGGATCGGCGCGTCAGCGCCGAGCCGGATGAGGGGTGCTCCAGCTTGGCGCCACGCTTGTTCTGCGGCGGGTATATCGGCGCAAAATCATCAACGCCTCGTTCCGTCGAACACCCTCATCTCCGCACCCGCGACTTCAGCCACCGGTCAAACGCCACCGCCAGGATCAGGATCAGCCCGATCACGATGCTTTGCGTGTAGGACGAGACATTGTTGAACTGCAGCCCGTTCTGCAGCACGCCGATCAGCGCCGCACCCACCACCGTGCCGCCGACCGAGCCGATGCCGCCGAACAGCGAGGTGCCGCCGATGACGACGGCAGAAATCACCGTCAGCTCATAGCCGATGCCGGCCACCGCTTCCGATGAATTGAGCCGCGCCGACAGCACGAAGGCGGCGAGCCCGGCGAAGAAGCCGACGATGACATAGACCGAGACCAGGATGCGGTCGACGCGCAGGCCAGACAATCGGGCCGCCTCGGCATTGCCGCCGACGGCATAGACGGCGCGGCCATAGCGCGTGTAGCGCAGCACGATGTGGCACAGGATCGCGGCGATGGCGAAGATGATGGCCGGCACCGGCACCGGGCCGATCAACCCCGTGCCGAACCAGCGCATAGAGGCGTCGAAGCCCGAGATCGGGCCGCCATTGGAGATGGTCAGCGTCAGCCCGCGAAACACCGTCAACCCGCCCAGCGTGACGACGAAGGGCGGCACTTTCAGTCGGGTGATGGCAAGCCCCTGCACGCCGCCGGCGGCGGCGCCGACGATGACGGCCGCCAGCAGCGCCGCGAACCAGCCATAGCCCTGTGTGCCTGAGGTCGACAGCGACAGCGTGTTGGCCGCACCGCCCTTGGCGACGACGGCGGCGACCATGCCGCAGAAGGCCAGCAGCGAGCCGACCGACAGGTCAATGCCGGCGGTGAGGATGACGAAGGTCATGCCGAGCGCGATCAGCCCGGTGATCGAGATCTGGCGCGTGATGTTGAACAGATTGATCGGGTCGATGAAGCTCGGCTTCAGCACGGTGAAGACGACGACCAGCGCCGCCAGGAACAGCAGCGGCCCGAAACTCATCAACAGCCGCGCGATCGTCGCGCCGCCGCGCTGGCTCTGCTCTTCAGCGATGCTCATCGTGCCTGATCCTCCGCATCCTGCCCAAGCGCGTCTTGCCCAAGAGCATCCTGCTTGTCGAGCGCCATCAGTTCCATCAGTTTTTCCTCGTTTGCCTCGACGCCCGGCATCTCACCGGTGATGCGGCCCCTGCGCATGGTGACGATGCGGTCCGACACCGCCAGCACTTCGGGCAGCTCGGACGAGATCATCATCACCGCGATGCCGCGCGCTGCCAATTGCACCAGGATCTGATGCACCTCCGCCTTGGCGCCGACATCGACGCCGCGCGTCGGCTCGTCGACGATCAGCACTTTCGGATCGCGCGCCAGCCAGCGCGCCAGGATCACCTTCTGCTGGTTGCCGCCGGACAGGCCCTCGATCGCCTGCTCGGCCGAGGCCATGCGGATCGACAGCATCTTCCTGAAACCCGACAGCGCGTCGCGCTCGCGCCGCTCGGCCATGAAGCCGAAACCGTTGCTGAACGTGCCGAGCGACGCGACCGAGAAATTCGGCAGGATGCCAAGCGCGG
The DNA here is from genome assembly GCF_016756575.1 of Mesorhizobium sp. 131-3-5. Taxonomy (NCBI): domain Bacteria; kingdom Pseudomonadati; phylum Pseudomonadota; class Alphaproteobacteria; order Hyphomicrobiales; family Phyllobacteriaceae; genus Mesorhizobium; species Mesorhizobium sp. 131-3-5. The sequence goes on along the minus strand of NZ_AP023254.1, from coordinate 3,071,415 downwards.
CAAAGATCGCCTGGTGCTTGCGGTCCTCCGGCACCAGGCCGATGCCGAGCGCGATGGCATCCGCCGGTGAGGCCGGCGCGATCTGCTTGCCGTCGAGCGTGATGGTTCCGGCCGCGATGCGGTCGGCGCCGAAAATGGCGCGCGCCAGCTCCGTGCGGCCCGAGCCGACAAGCCCGGCGACGCCGAGGATTTCGCCGGCCTTGAGATCGATGTCGACGCCGTCGAGCACGATGGCATGCGGCGCCTCGGGATCGCGCACGGTGCGCAGACCGCGCACCGACAGCACGACATCGCCGGCCACCGCGCGCTGCGACGGCCTTGCATAGAGTTCGGAGGCCGCTCGGCCGACCATCTTCTCGATGATCCGCGGCAACTGGATCGGCCGCCCCTTGTCGCGGTCGAGATGTCCGGCCAGCCGCCCGTCGCGCAGCACCGTCATGCGGTCGCAGATGGCGGAGGCCTCCTCCAGCCGGTGGGTGACGAACATGATGGCGACCTTGTCCTGGCGCAACCGGCCCATGATCGACAACAGCCGCTGCACCTCGGTCTCGGTCAGCGCCGAGGTCGGCTCGTCCATGATGATCAGCCGGCTTTTGAGCGACAGCGCCCGGGCGATCTCGACCAGCTGCTGCTCTGCCACCGACAGCGCCGAGACCGGCGTCATCGGATCGATGGAAAGGCCGACACGGGCGATGATGTCGCGCGAGTCGCGCTCCATGCGCTTCCAGCTCACCAGGCCGAACGGCCCGACCGGCGCGCGGCCGATGAAAATGTTCTCCGCCACCGTCAGCGTCGGGATCAGGCTGAGCTCCTGGTAGATGGTGACGATGCCGAGCCGCTTGGCATCCTGCGGGCTTGACGGCGCGTAGTCGGCGCCGTCGAAAGTGATGCGCCCGCTGGACGGCGGCATGACGCCCGACAGGATTTTGAGCAGCGTCGATTTTCCCGCGCCGTTTTCGCCGAGCAGGCCGAGGATCTCGCCGGGGTGGATGTCGAGCGAGACGTCGCTCAGCGCGGTGACACCGGCGAAATGCTTGGTGACGCCCTCGACGGCAAGCAGGACAGGTGCGGCTTCAGCCAATGATTGCTTCCTCGATGCGGTTCATGCTGGTCCCGTCAGCGCGTGAACACCCCCCTCTGTCCTGCCGGACATCTCCCCCGCAAGGGGGGAGATTGGCTGTCCATTCGGCTTTCGCTAATCTCCAACGTCGCAAGGAAAGTGCCGTCATCGACACTGCCGATCTCCCCCTTGCGGGGGAGATGCCCGGCAGGGCAGAGGGGGGTGCTGTCCCGCCGGCCTCATCCAATCAGCCTACTTCGTCTCGCTCAACCTCTCGGCCTTGTCGAGATTGTCCTTGCCGATGACGATCGGCGTCAACAGCACCAGCTTCTCCTTCGGCTCGGTCTTGTTCTTGGCGTAGGCGACCGCGATCTGCACGGCGGTGCGCGATTGCTGGCCGGGGAACTGTTCGACCGTGCCGGCGAGCTTGCCGTCGCGCACGGCAACCAGCGCTTCCGGCAGCGCGTCGAAGCCGTAGATCTTGACGTCGGTGAAGTTGCGCGCCGCGCAAGCCTCGAGCGCGCCGAGCGCCATGTCGTCATTGGCGCAGATGATGGCGTCCGGCTTGCCATTGGCGGCGAGCCCGGCTTCCGTCACCGACAACGCCTCGGCGCGGGCGAAGTTTGCGGTCTGCTCGAAGATGATCTGGTACTTGTCCTTCAGGGGATCGAGCACATTGTGCACGCCCTTGTTGCGGTCGATCGCCGGACCAGCACCCGGCTGGCCCTGCAGATGGAATAGCTTGGCGCCGTTGGGGAACGCCGCCACCATGGCTTGCGCCTCCGCCTCGCCACCCTTGACATTGTCGGCGCCGACATGGGCGAGGATGCCCTGGACACCGTCGACGCGGCGGTCGATCGTCACCACGGGAACACCGGCCTTGACCGCTTCCTCGATCGCCGGCGCCAGCGCGTTGACGTCGAGCGGCGAAATCACGATGGCGTTGACCTTCTGCACCAGCGCCGCTTCGATGTCGGCGGTCTGCTTGGTGGCTGAATTCTGGCCGTCGCTTTCGGTCAGGTTAACGCCTTGCGCCTGCGCTTCGGCCTTGATCTCGTTGAGCATGTGCACGAAGAACGGAAAGCCGAGATTGGGCACCGAGCCCAGTATGGTCAGCTTGTCCTCGGCGAACGCCGAAGGTGCTGCAAGCATCATGGCGCCGGCGGCCACGGACGTCATCAGGAATTCACGTCTGTTCATGGTTGATCTCCTCCACAAGAACGCACGCCCCGGAAACCGGGACGGTTTCAGGAAGGATCATGCGTCGGTTCAAAGTGTTGGAGCATCCTCCTTGCGCAGGACAGCGCATGCCGCTCCAGCTGATCGCCGTTGCAAAAACTGCCTCCCATCGGCATCAGCAAGGGAATGCTAACCCAGGGTCAACCATTTGTGCAACATCGATATAACAGTGCTGGAGGCGAATTATCGGAATTGTCGGAATTTTGATCAAACCGACTTGCCTCGGCTTCCATTCCGGGGCTGCGGCCCTAGTTTGAACCCCCGAGTCCTTCTGAAGATCAGTCCGTCCCTGGAGAATTGCATGAAGCCGCATATCATCTGCCATATGCTCGCCTCGCTCGACGGCAGTCTTCATCCGAGCCGCTACACCGCCAGCCGGGACGGAACCCGGGCCGGGTGGTCAGGCCTCTATGAGCAGATCCACGGCGATCTCCAGGGCGACGCCTGGATCGTCGGGCGTATCACCATGGCCGAGATGAGCAAGGCCGGCGCGCACCCGCCGGCGCATGCCGGCAAGGTCGAGCGGCCGCATCATTTCGCGCAACGCGACGCGGGAACCTATGCCGTGGCGCTCGATACCTCCGGCAAGCTCCACTTCGCCAAGCCCGATGTCGGCGGCGACCATGTCGTGGTGCTGCTTGGGCGTGACGTCTCTGACAGCCATCTGGCCGAGCTCGCCGCCGACGGCGTGTCCTACATCGTGTCGGAGACGGCCGAGATCGATCTCGCCGCCATGCTCGACGTGCTCGGGCGTGAGCTCAGCATAAGGCGTCTGCTGCTCGAAGGCGGCGCCGGCATCAACGGTTCCTTCTTCGCGGCCGGGCTTGTCGATGAACTAAGCCTGCTCGTCGCGCCCGCGCTCGACGCGCGGGCGGGAAACCAGGGTTTTGTCGAGTTCGGCGAAAGCGGCCTCGCCGGCAAGATGCAGCTGTCGCTGACAAGCTGCGAAACGTTGGCGCATGGGCTGATCCACTTGCGCTACGCCGTCAGCCCTGGCTGAGGCCGCAGCGCCTCAATAGCGCATGGCGTCGAGATCAGCGATCAGCGTCGGGCCGGTCGGGTGCCAGCCGAGCCGTGCCTGGGTCAGCGCGCTGGACGCGGGCAGGTCCATGGGGGCGAACATTCCCATCCAGCCGAAATGCTCCGCAGCCTTTTCCGGCGCGATAGAGACGACGGGCAGGTTGAGGCCCCGGCCAAGCGCCTCGGCGATGGCGCGCACCTCGACGCCTTCCTCGCCGACCGCGTGATAGCGCGCGCCCGGCCGGCGCTTTTCGACAGCAAGCCGGTAGAGCCGCGCGGCGTCGGAGAGATGCCCCGCCGAATAGCGATTGCGGCCTTCGCCGACATAGGCCGAGACGCCTTTTTCGCGCGCGATCTCGATGAGCGGCGAGATCAGCCCCTGCTTGACCGGATTGTGCACCTGCGGCAGGCGAACGACCGACAAATTGATGCCGGCCTCCAGCAAGGCATTGCCGGCGAGTTCCGATGCGATGCGCGGATTGGGATGGCTGGCGTTGAAGACGTCCTCGACCGCCAGTTGGCCATGTCCGGGGCTGCCCATGCCGACGCCCGACGTGATGACCAGCGGCCGGTCGGATCCGGCCAATGCCTGGCCGAGTGCTGCGATCACACGGCTGTCCTTTTCGCAATTCTCGGCAAAGCGCGAGAAATCATGGTCGAAGGCGGTGTGGATCACGGCGTCCGCTTCGGCCGCGCCTCTGCGCAGGCTTGTCGGATCCTCGAGCGTTCCGCGATGCACTTCGGCGCCCGCGGCGGCCAGCGCCTCCGCGCCGGCATCGGAACGGGTGACGCCGATCACCTGATGGCCGGCCTGGATGAGTTCGGGAACGAGCGCCGAGCCGATGAAACCGGTGGCGCCGGTCAAAAAGATACGCATGCAAAATCTCCTGCACAGTTGCCCGCGCAGTATCCCCGGTCTATTATTCCATTAAAGTAGTGATCTTATCATGGTATAATGGCTAACAGGATGCCCACAAACTCAGCCGGCACGCTCGCAGCCTTCCTGAAAGACCGGCGCACCCGGCTCGATCCCGCCTCGTTCGGCTTCTCCGGGCGCCGGCGCACGCCGGGGCTGCGCCGCGAAGAAGTCGCCCAGCGCGCCAACATCAGCCCGACCTGGTACACATGGCTGGAACAGGGCCGTGGCGGCGCGCCTTCGGCCGATGTGCTGAACCGCATCGCCAAGGGGCTGCTGTTGACCGAGGCGGAGCGCGAACATCTCTTCATGCTGGGACTCGGCCGTCCGCCCGAGGTCCGCTACCGGGGCGACGAGGGCGTCAGCCCCCGGCTGCAGCGCCTCATCGACACGCTCGAGGCCAGCCCCGCTCTGGTCAAGACCGCCACCTGGGACGTCGTCGCCTGGAACCGAGCCGCCGAGATCGTGCTGACCGACTACGGCACCATCCCCGCCGGCCGGCGCAACATATTGCGCTTCATGTTCCTCACGCCCCACATCCGCGCCAAGCAGCATGATTGGGAAAACCTTGCCCGTTTCGTCGTCGGCGCTTTCCGGGCCGATGCGGCGCGTGCCGGCGCCGTCTCCGAGGTCACCCAGCTGGTGGACGAACTGTGCAGCGGCAGCGCCGAGTTCGCCGCGCTGTGGCAGGAGAATGACGTGCTCGCCCATGGCGACGGGACAAAGCGCCTAAAACACCCGGAACTGGGTGACATCGAGCTGGAATACTCGTCCTTCGCGGTCGACGGCCGGCCGGATTTGAACCTGACGGTCTACAACCCGATCGACAGCAAGGTCGCCGACCGCATCCGGGCTTTGGCGCGGCGTCCAAAGGGGTAAAGGCTGGGCTCATTGCGCGGCGTCTTCGTCAAGGACGCTCGCACACCGCCTTCAGGATCTGCAAGGTCGGCCCCCAGTAGAGATTGGCATGCGGGCGGATTGCCGGTTCGGCGAAATCGCTGAGCGTCAGCGTCAGCTGCGTTCCCTGATCCGCCGATGCCAGGGCGAAACGGACCAGCGTATGGTTTTCGGGCACGTCCGCTAGGCGCGAGGCCGACAGCGTGCTCCAGTAGCTGTAGGAGAACAGCCGCTCCGGCTCGAACGCCCGGACCGTGCCATAGTTCTCGAACCGCATGCCATGCAGCAGCCCGCGTATCACGATCGCGCCGCCGGCATGCCCTTCCAGCCTGCCGGTCAGTTCCTCGTCCGACATCCATTGCCGGATCATCGCGGGCGTCGTCAGCACCTGCCAGACCTCAGCCGGCGCTGCCTCGATAACGATGGTTTTGACGATCGGCGCGGAGGGATCGGTCGTCCCCGCATTTACCGCGACTGCCGGGGGAAAGCGTAACGCAATATCGGTTGGCACTTCCGCGCAATTTCAGCTGGCGGCAATTTGCGCCTTGGCGGGAACAGCCCTGCTGGATCAATCCTTGCCGGTCTGAATAATCGTGCCCACAATTTGATCACCGGCCGGCGACCGCGACTGATATGCTGAAGGGTGTCACCAAAAGTGAGGCCCGGCCCGATGGAGAAAGAGGCATCGCAGTTGCACTGGAACGCAACATATGAATCGAAACGCGAGGACGGCGTCAGTTGGTTCCAAGATAATCCCGAGCCCTCTCTTTCGTTGATAAAAGAGATTGCCGATCGCAGCTCTGCCATCATTGACGTAGGGGGCGGCGCCTCTCGATTGGTGGATAATCTTCAGGAACAACACTTTGAGGACGTCACTGTCCTGGATCTGTCTGCGGCGGCGATCGCGGCGGCTCGCGGTCGACTGGCCGGGACAGGCGGCCAAATCGATTGGATCGTGGCTGACATTCGCACCTGGTCGCCGAGGCGACTTTACGATGTCTGGCATGACAGGGCTGCCTTCCATTTCATGGTCGAAGAAGCGGATCGTGACGCTTACCTCTCAACACTCGGACGGGCACTCGCACCGAATGGCTACGCGATGATCGCGACTTTCGCGCTCGACGGGCCGGAGAAATGCAGCGGCCTGCCCGTTCAACGATACGATGCAAGCAAGCTCGCCCAAGTCCTTGGATCCGGCTTTGCACTGTTTCGCACACTCGACCATCTGCATCTGACGCCATGGGGCTCCTCTCAGTCCTTTCAGTTCAGCGTTTTCAGGCGAGCACCTGACACGTAACCTGGCGCTGCTGCAAAACTGTCCGCGCCCGGCGCCGTCGCATCGGCCGTGCCGCCCTTTTCACCCCTACGCGATTGCCGGCTGATCAGTGCGAAGGCGGCGATGCCGAACAGGCCGACCACGACGTTGAGCCACAAGGCCGGGAAGACGCCGAGGCCCGATATCATCAGGGTCAGGCCGAACGGAGCGAAGGCGGAGCTGAACTGGCGGGCCGCCGTGATCCAGCCGACATAGGAGCCGTAGCGCTCCTGGCCGAACAATTCGAGCGGCAGCGTGCCGCCGACAATGCTCATCAGGCCCGAGCCGAAGCCGAAAAGCACGGCAAACAGCATGGCGCCGGGAACGGAGGGCGCCACCATCAGCAGCACCGCAAGGCCGCCGGCCAGTCCGGCGGTCGCACCGAGCGCCAGCGATGTCTGCGACAGGCCGCGGCCGAACAGCATGTTCACCAGCCGGCTCGCCACTTGCGACGGGCCAAACAGGCTGGCGACCAGCACCGAGGCCCCGCCGAGACCGACCAGAGTGAGCAAGGGCACCATCTGCACGAGGATTGCCGAAAGCATGAAACCTTCTATGGCAAAGCCGGCCAGCACCAGGACGAACAGGAGCGACCATCGCCGGTCGGGCGCTGGCCCTGATAGGCCCGCCGTGACCGGGACGACCCGCTCCCTCGCCTTGCCGATGCGGGTGGAAAGCCGGGCCAGCCACCAATGGATCGGCAGGCAGACAAAGGCGTTGAGCGCGGCAAAGAGAGCGAGAACCTCGCGCCAGCCGAGATGCTGGTGCAGGAGCGTCGTCAGTGGCCAGAACAGGGTCGAGGCGAAGCCGGCGATCAAGGTGAGATGGGTGATGCCGCGCCGCGCACCGCCGAGCTGCACGATGGCGACGAAGGCCGTGCTGTAGAGCACGAAGCAGGAGGCGAGTTCCATGGCCAGCACGCCAAGCGCAAAGCCGGCGCGCCCCGGCGCCAGCGCGCACAACAGCAACGCACCCGCCGCCGCCAGCGATCCCGGCACCATCAGGCGCCCTGCCCCGACCCGGTCCGCCAGGCTGCCCGCGAACGGCGCCAGTATGGCGCTTGCCAGCAGCGACACCGACAGCACCGCGAACACCCATTGCTGCGACCAGGCGAGTTCCGCCGCCACCGCCGGCGCCAGGATGCTGTAGCTGTAGTAGAGCGTGCCGTAGCCGACGATCTGCGTGGTGCCCAGCGCCCAGATGGCGCAAGCGGGGATCTTGGCGTCGCTCACTCGGCGGCTTCCATCTTGCCCGCGCAGCCGCAACCGCTTTTGCCGGCGGCCTTGGCGTCGGCATCCGCCACGCAGCACGCATCGATCGCCGCCGGCGCCGGCCCGCCGCAGCAGCCCTGCGACGCACGGCCAGCCGGCACCGTGCAGACGCCGGTTTCGGGCAGCACCAATTGCACCGCGTCGGCCGCCGCCATGTCGCCGGCGAGCGCCGCCGCGACCGAGCGCACCTGCTCGTAGCCGGTGAGCAGCAGGAAGGTCGGCGCGCGGCCATAGCTCTTGATGCCGACCGTGTAGAAGCCTGGCTCCGGATGGCTGAGTTCGCGGTGGCCATGCGGCGGCACGTCGCCGCAGGAATGCTCGTTGGGATCGATGAGCGGACCGAGCGCCTTGACGCCTTCCAGCCACGGATCGAGATCGAGCCTGAGCTCCCGGGTCAGCGACAGGTCCGGGCGCTGCCCGGTCGCGGCAATGATGCGGTCGACGGGGCCGAGTTGCAGCAATCCGTCCTCGCTTTGCCCCTCGACGATCAGCCTTCCGTCACGCTCGCGGATCGCAAGCGTCGCAAAGCCCGTCACCAGCTGGACGCGGCCGCTTTCGGCGAGGTCGCGGATATCGGCGCCGAGTTCGCCGCGCGCCGGCAATTGGTCGGCGTCGCCGCCGCCATAGATGCGTACGAGGTCGGTTCCGCGCACCGCCCAGATGAAGGCGGTGCCGGGCGCGGCCTCCGCCAGCCTGGCAAGGTCGAGCAAGGCATTGGCCGCCGAGTGGCCGGAACCGGCGACCAGCGTCGTGCGGCCTGCATAGACCGCACGGTCGCGACCAAGGACATCGGGGATGCCGTAGGCGATGCGGTCGGCGAAGTTGGCCTCGCCCTCGGCGGCGATGCCGCCGGCGCCGAGCGGATTGGGCGTGCGCCATGTCCCCGAGGCATCGATGACCGCGCGGGCGCTGTCGCGCCTGGTGCCATTGGCGGTTTCGACCACGAGCATGAAGGGCCGCGTCCCACGCTCGCTGCCGCGCACCTTGTCGGCGCCCCAGCGCGATATGGCGACGACACGCGCCTTGGTTTCGATCGCTGGCGCCAGTTCCGGCAGGTTGGCGAGCGGCTCGAGATAGTGCGCGACGAGTTCATCGGCGGTGGGAAAGGCTTCCGCGTCCGGCATCCGCCAGCCATGGGCTTCGAGCAGCTTCCTGGCCGCCTCGTCGACGCAATAGCGCCAGGGCGTGAACACCCGCACATGGCCCCAATCCCGCAGATTTGCCGCGACACCGCTGCCGGCCTCATAGAGCTTCACCGGCAGGCCCCGGGCCATGAGATGAACAGCGGCGGCGAGACCAACCGGACCGGCGCCGATGACGGCGATGGGCAGATCGTTTTGCATCAGCTTCTATCCTTCCGGTACTATCGAAATAACAGGCAAAAAAATCAGGCGGCCGCGTCCCCCGCTGCCGGGCTGCAGGCGGCATCGGCGCAGCATTCGTCGGCCAGGAAACCGATGAGATCGTTCATCACGGGATAGTTGGCGCGGCAGATCAGCGTCGTCGCCTGCCGCTCCTGGCTGACCAGCCCGGTGAGGATCAGCCGGTGCAGATGGTGCGACAGCGTCGAGGCGGCGATGCCGAGGCTCTCCTGCAGGAAGCCGACCGGCCGGCCCGCTTCGCCGGCCCGCACCAGGATACGATAGAGGTTCAGCCGCGTCGGATTACCGAGCGCTTCCAGCTGCTTCGCTGCTTGTTCGAGTTTCATGGAAATAGCATATGGCCGGCGACGGAAACCGTCAAGTCCTATTTCGAAGAATATCGAAATAGGCTTCAGACGACCCGCTTGCCGCTCGCGTCGATGACGACCTCGCCGTCCTCCTTGGTGAACGCGCCGATCTCCGGATTTGGCAGGATGTCGAGGACCTTTTCGGACGGCCGGGCCAGCACGACGCCCAGCGGGCTCACCACGATCGGCCGGTTGATCAGGATCGGATGCGCCAGCATGAAATCGAGGATCTCGTCGTCGCTCCATTTGGGGTCGCCTAGGCCGAGTTCCGCATAGGGCGTGCCCTTCTCGCGCAGCAATTGGCGCGGTGTCATCGCCATCGCCTCGAGCAATTCGACGAGCCTGTCACGCGACGGCGGCGACTTCAGATATTCGATCACCTGCGGCTCCTCGCCGGACTGGCGGATGATCGCCAGCGTGTTGCGTGACGTGCCGCAGTCCGGGTTGTGATAGATGGTGATGGTCATTGCGGGCCTTTCATCTCAGTAACGGTCTAGTCAGTGAAGGTCTTGGGTTCAGCCAGCAGCCAGCCGGCCAGCGCCAGCGCCAGCAACGCACCCGCCAGTTCCGCGGCTATGAAGGCCGGCACATCGGAGGGCCGGATGCCGGCAAACGTGTTGGAGAAGGCACGCGCTATGGCCACCGCCGGATTGGCGAAGGAGGTCGAGGCCGTGAACCAATAGGCTGCGGTGATGTAGAGCCCGACCAGCCAGGGGATGGCGTCGCTGCGGAAGCGCAAGCCGGCAAGGATGGTGAAGACCAGACCGAAACTCGCGACCAGTTCGGCCAGCCACTGCCCCTGCCCGCTGCGCACCGTCGCCGACACCTGCAGCAGCGGCAGCTCGAACATGGCATGCGCGACCAGCGTGCCGGCGAGGCCGCCGAGAATCTGGACAGTGATATAGCCCAGCGCGGCCAGCCAGCCAATGTCGCGCCGCAGGCCGAAAACCAGGGTAACAGCCGGGTTGAAATGCGCGCCGGAGATTGGCCCCAGCGTGGTGATCAGCACCACCAGAATGGCGCCGGTGGGAAGGGTGTTGCCGAGCAGCGAAAGTGCGACATCGCCGGTCAGCCGTCTGGCCATGATCCCCGAACCGACCACCGTGGCGACGAGCATGGCGGTGCCCAAGGCTTCGGCTGCGAGGCGGCGACGAAGATCGGTCATGTCAAGCTCAGCATTTGCAGGTCACCGCCTGGAGGATCGGCTGGCAAAGCTCCGGCGCGCCATTGCAGCAATCCTCCATCAGATAGGCCAGCAGATCGCGAAACCCGGTCATGTCGGCCGTATAGCGGATGCTGCGGCCTTCGCGCTCGGCATGGACCAGCCCGGCCTGGCCGAGGATCTTCAGATGCGCCGACATGGTGTTCTGCACCGTGCCGAGCCGCGTCGCGATCTCGCCTGCCGGCACGCCCTCGTCCCCGGCCCGCACCAGCAGCCGGAACACCTCCAGCCTGGTTTCCTGGCCGAGTGCTGCGAGCGCCAGCAATGCTGTTGTCTTGTCCATCAATCCATCTATCCAGATGTATGGATTAGTGGCAGCGGACCATGACAGTGGTGTGACGACCAGGGCTCACGCCTTGTGCCGGGAACCCGTCGTGCGTGGTTCGCTCAGATGCGGGCGCCAGCCATGCACGCGGTCACGCCCGGCGGCCTTGGCGCCATAGAGGGCCTCGTCGGCGCGCCGCAGCAGATCGGCAATCTCGATGTCGGCACTCCCGTCGAAAGTGCCTACCCCGATGCTGACGGTGACGATGCCCTTTTCGCTGCCGGCATGCGCAAGCCGGAGGTCGCGCACCTTGCCTCTAAGGGTCTCGGCGATGACGAAGGCGCCTCTGGCGTCGGTCTCGGGCAGGACGATCGCGAACTCCTCGCCGCCATAGCGGGCCGCCGCGTCGGCCGGCCGCCGCGCCGTCGCCTCGATGCAGCCGCTGACGGCGCGCAGGCATTCGTCGCCGGCCGGATGGCCATAATGGTCGTTGAACCGCTTGAACCAGTCGACGTCTATGATAAGCAGGCTGAGCGGTGTGGCGTTGCGCCGGCCGCGGGCGAATTCGCGCGCCAGCGCCTCGTCGAAGGCCCGCCGGGTCAACAGTTCGGTCAGCCCGTCGCGATGCGCGAGGAGGTTCAGCTTCTCGTTGGCGGCCAGCAATTCCGCCTCGACCTGCTTGGCCTCGGTGATGTCGGAAAACACGCTCAGGCTGCCGCCATTGCCGGTCGGCCGGGTCCGCACGTCGAGCCAGCGCCCGTCGGCGAGCCGGATCTGGCGGTGGCTGGCATGCGTTTGCGTGACCATGATCTCGGCAATCCAGCCCTCGACGGCGTCGGGCGGCGTGATGCTTTCGCCGCGTGCGACCGAGGCACGCAATATGTCGCGATAGTCGGTGCCGGGCACCCTGATGTCGGCCGTCTTCGGAAACAGGGCCCGATACTGGGCGTTGCACAGAATGAGCTTTCCGGCGGGATCGAACATCACCAGCCCGTCGGCCATGTGCGTGAGCGCGTCTCCCAGCCTTGCCTGGCTTTCCGCCAGCTCGGTCTCCAGCCGCTTGCGCTCGGTGATGTCGCGATTGTGCGTGATCAGGCCGATGACGGCCCCGGTCCTATCGCGAAACGGCGCCTTCAGTGTCGCCAGCCAGCCATCGGTGCCGTCCTCGTGGTGAAGATGCTGCTCGATGGTGGAGGCGGTGCCGGATGCCAGGACGGCGAGCTCGTCCTCGCGGAATGCCCGCGCCGTTTCGCTGGGGTAGAAATCGAAGTCCGTCTTGCCGATCAGCGCCTTCGCGTTGGCTGCGTGCATCAACTCGGCGGTTGCCGGATTGGCGGCGATGAAGCGTCCGTCGAGATCCTTGACGTTTAGGCAGTCGGGCAATGTCTCGACCACCGCCTTGAAGATGCGCCTCGATTGCAGCGCCTCCAAGCGACGCCGCTCCTGGTAGAGCGCCAGCCCCGACATTGCCACGGAGACAAAGATGAGCAGGCTGGAGGGAAACACCACCTGCGGCAGAACCGTCTGTACGACCGAGCGCGGCAGGACGCTGAGGCCGAGCAGCGAGCCACACGCGGCTGCGGCACCCAGGATCATGATGTCGGCCATGCTGGGCCGGCGGCCCCTGAGTGCAAGATTGCCGGCAACGCCCACCAGCATGGTGGCCGCGATCCCGACCGCTCCAGCGAAGGCGCCGATGCCACCCTCGAAAGTCCGGAAAGCACCGGCCATGACCCCGGCGACAATGCCGGCGACGGGACCGCCGAAGAAGCCGGCAATGGCGATCATCGTCGCCCTGAGATCGACCAGCACGCCCGGCTGCAACTGCATGGGAGTCAGCATCACGACGATGGCGCCGGCGCCCATAAGCAAGCCGAAGGCCGCGGCTTTTACCGGGGCCGGCCTGCGATCCAGCCACACATGCGTGTGGATCCAGACCGAAACGAACATCGCAACGACCGCGAGATTGGCCAGCAATTCGGACCAGGGCGAACCCATTGCGCGCCTTTCCTGTCACCGGGCTTTCGCCGTATCGCCCCCTCGATAGTCCCTCAATGACAACAAAGTGTTACGTCAGGCTTTTGACTCTTTGTCGAAGGAACCAGACAAGCAGGGCCAACGGGCATGGCCATCCGGCGGCGCGATATCGGCTCGAAATCAGCCCCAGCGCATCGTGCCGACGAAATCGATGAACGCCCTGAGCGGCGCCGGTGTGAGGCGGCGGCCGGGATAGTAGAGGAACGGGCCTGAGAATTCCTGCCACCAGGGTTCCAGCACCGGCTCCAGCCGGCCATCGTCGAAATAGGGGCGCAGCCAGTCCTCGAACAGCGAGACGATGCCGCCGCCGGCGACCGCCACTTCGAGCGCAAGCGCCATCGCCGTGCCGGTGCTGACCAGAAGCGGGCCGGTCGGTTCGACGCTCACCACCTCGCCGTCGCGTTCGAATTCCCAGGGCGGCGTCAGGCCGCTGGCGAAGCGGCCGCGCAGGCAGGCGTGATGCAACAGGTCGCGCGGGTGCTCGGGGCGGCCGTGCCGGTCGAGATAGGAAGGTGCGGCGGCGGTGGCGTAGTGCTGCCGGCGCGGGCCGATCGGCACGGCGATCATGTCCTGCTCCAGCCGCTCTTCATAGCGGATGCCGGCGTCGCAGCCGCTCGCCAATATGTCGACGAAACTGTCCTCGGCGGTGACTTCCACGCGAATGTCGGGATAGGCGGCGAGGAAGGGCGGCAACAGGCGCGGCAGCACCAGTTTCGCCGCGACGACCGGCACGTTGAGCCGCAGCGTGCCGGCCGGGCGGCCGCGAAAGCCGTTGACCACGTCGAGCGCCGCCTCGACTTCGCCGAGCGCCGGGCCGAGCCGCTCGAGCAGGCGCGCGCCGGCCTCGGTGGGGGCGACGCTGCGCGTCGTGCGGTTGAGCAGCCGTACGCCAAGCCCGGTCTCCAGCCGCCGCACCGTCTCCGAGAGGCTCGAGGCGCTGACATTGCCCACCCGGGCCGCTTCGCGAAAGCCGCCGGCGCGCGCCACCGCGATGAACGCCTGTAGGTCGCCAAGATCCGCTGCCATTGTTCGCCTTTCCGCACAGGCTGTGCCGATTGCGCCATATTATCGCGCAGGCGCGCTTTGTCTACATTGGGCCGATCCAAAGGAGATGAGACCATGACCGACATCAGCAAGGCCGGAACCTACAAACTCGGCGACCGCACCGTGAAGCGCCTCGGCTACGGCGCCATGCAACTGGCGGGACCGGGCGTCTTCGGCCCGCCGAAGGATCGTGACGCAGCCCTCGCCGTGCTGCGCGAGGCGATCGCCAGCGGCGTCGACCACATCGACACATCGGATTTCTATGGCCCGCACGTCACCAACCAGATCATCCGCGAGGCCCTGCACCCCTACCCCGCCAACCTCACCATCGTCACCAAGGTCAGCGCCCGGCGCGGCGCCGATGCATCCTGGCTTCCAGCAATGTCGCCCAAGGAACTGACCGAGGCCGTGCACGATAATCTGGGCAATCTCGGGCTTGATGTGATCGAGGTCGTCAACCTGCGCTCCATGCATGGCATCCACGGCCCCGCCGAAGGATCCCTCGAGCCGCAGTTGAACACGCTCGCCGAATTGCAGCGCCAGGGCCTCATCCGCCATATCGGCATGAGCAACGTCACATCGACCCAGATCGCCCAGGGACGCAGCATCACCGAGATCGTCTGCGTGCAGAACCAGTACAATATCGCGCACCGCGACGACGATGCGCTGATCGACGCGCTTGCCGCCGACGGCATCGCCTATGTGCCGTTCTTCCCGCTTGGCGGCTTCACGCCGCTGCAGTCGGACACGCTGGCCAATGTCGCCCGGAAACTCGGCGCGACGCCGATGCAGGTGGCGCTCGCCTGGCTGCTGCGCCGCGCGCCCAACATCCTGCTCATCCCCGGCACCTCCTCGCTCAGTCATCTCCGCGAGAACCTGGCGGCGGCCGAGCTCGACCTGCCGGCCGATGCGCTCAAAGTGCTGAACGGCATCGGCAGTGAAGCCGAGCAAGCGGCATAAGGCATTGCTGCCGTCGGTCGGCAGCTACCGGCTGCCGACCCTGGCGATCCGTGTCTGCGGTTCGCAATAGATGCCGTAGAGCGTCTGCAGGATTCGCTCGACCTCCACCGAAGCCAACCGATAGTAGACCTGCTGGGCGTCGCGCCTCGTGTCCACGAGCTTGAGCGCGCGCAACTTTGAAAGCTGCTGCGACAGCGCCGACTGGTTCATCCCAACCAGTTCGGCCAGTTCGTTCACGCTCGTCTCGCCGTCCAGCAGATGGCACAGGATCATCAGCCGTTTTTCATTTGCCATCGCGGCGAGCAGTTCGGACGCTTCGCGCGCCTGCTTGTCCAGTTCGGCTATTTTTATGTTGCGCATATGAACACATTATCATATTAAGATTTACAAATAATATTAGCCTGGCACGGCTGCCTGTCAAGTCGATGGATCGATGCCGATGCTTCGCTCCGTCAACGTCGCTTGATCAGCGTCAAGTCGCAGCCCGCCACAATGGCGCAAGATCAACCAATCCCGCAAGGGATCGGCAGTGTCGGCGTTGCGCCAAAGCGACGCCGCAACGGAGGAAGAACATGGCGCATATAGTCGTCCTGGGTGCCGGGCTAGGAGGCACCATCATGGCCTACGAGCTTCGCGACGGACTGGCCGGGGAACACCAGGTCTCCGTCGTCAACAATGGCAGCCACTATTCATTCGTGCCGTCCAACCCCTGGGTCGCCGTCGGCTGGCGCGACAGGCAAGCGGTCGAAATAGACCTTGCTCCGGTGCTGGCACGGCGCAAGATCGGTTTTCATCCGCAGGGAGCTAGGCGCGTCCATCCCGTCGAGCGCACGGTGGAACTCAACGACGGCTCATCCGTCTCCTACGACTATCTGGTCATCGCCACCGGCCCCGAACTCGCTTTCGACGAGATTGAGGGTCTCGGGCCGGAGCACAACACCCAGTCCGTTTGCCACATCGATCACGCGCTCAAGGCCAGGACGGCCTTCGACGCGCTCGTCGCCAAGCCGGGTCCGGTCGTCATCGGCGCTGTCCAGGGCGCGTCCTGCTTCGGGCCGGCTTACGAATTCACCTTCATCCTCGACAAGGCCTTGCGCGACGCCAGGGTGCGCGACCGCGTGCCCATGACCTTCGTCACCTCCGAACCCTATATCGGCCATCTCGGCCTCGACGGCGTCGGCGACACCAAGGGCCTGCTCGAGAGCGAGATGCGCCAGCATCACTTCAAGTGGATCTGCAACGCCAAGGTCGACAAGGTCGAGCCCGGCAAGATGTTCGTCCAGGAACTCGCCGACGACGGGTCGGTCAGGCAGGCGCATGAATTGCCGCACGCCTATGCCATGATGCTGCCGGCCTTTCGCGGCGTGGCGGCGGTGCGCGGCATCGAGGGCCTGACCAATCCGCGCGGCTTCATCCTTGTCGACAAGCACCAGCGCAACCCGGCGTTCCCCGAAATATTCGCGGTCGGCGTCTGCGTCGCCATCCCGCCGATCGGCAAGACGCCGGTCCCCGTTGGCGTGCCCAAGACCGGCTTCATGATCGAATCCATGGTCACGGCGACGGCGCGAAACATCGGCCGGCTGGTGGAGGGCAAGCAGCCTGACGCCCAGGGCACATGGAATGCGGTCTGCCTCGCCGATTTCGGCGATTCCGGCGTCGCCTTCGTGGCGCAGCCGCAGATCCCGCCGCGCAATGTCAACTGGTCGTCCTCCGGCAAATGGGTGCACACCGCTAAGGTCGGTTTCGAGAAGTATTTCCTGCACAAGATAAGGGCCGGCAAGTCCGAACCCTTCTATGAGCGCCTCGCACTGCAGGCGCTTGGGATCGATAAGCTCAAGCAGATCAAGGTCGAGGCATCAACCGACGTCCCGGGAGCCTGACCCGCGCTAGCCTTTGCGGACGGTGGTTGGCGGGCGCGGTGCACCGCCAGCGACAAATCTGGCATCGCCTCTTGCGGTCAGTGGTAATATTCATATATTTAGATATCATCATATACAAATGGAGATGACAATGTCCCTCGACCGTTCCGTTCTCGCCTTCGCCGGCGTCATGGTGCTGCTGTCCGTCGTGCTCACCGCCTTTGTCTCGCCGCTGTTCGTATGGCTGACGGTCTTCGTCGGCTTGAACATGCTGCAGTCGGCGTTCACCGGCTTCTGCCCCGCGGCGATGGTCTTCCGCAAGCTCGGCATCAAGCCGGGATGCGCGTTCTGAGGAAAATCCGCATGCGCATGCCCCTTTTGTTCGCCGCGTTGCTGGCGGCCTCTCCGGCGTTTGCCGGCACGCTGACACTGGCGCCGACGACGGTGACCGAATGGAAGGCGGTCTATGGCCGTGTCGAGGCACGCGACACCGTTCCTGCGCGCGCCCGTATCGGCGGCCTTGTCGTCGATCTGGCCGTCACGGAGGGCGAACTGGTCAAGGCGGGGCAGAAGATCGCGACCGTCCAGGACGACAAGATCGCGTTTCAGGTCGCCGCTCTGGACGCCCAGCTTCGTGCCTTGCAGGCGCAGCTTGAGACGGCGCAGTCCGAACTTACCCGTGGCCAGACGCTGGTCGACAAGGGCGTGATGACCGCGCAGCGTCTCGATCAGCTGCGCACCGAAGTCGACGTCGCGCGCAACCAGCTTGCCGCGACCGAGGCGCAGCGTTCGGTGATCGTGCAGCAGGGCGCCGAGGGCGATGTCTTTGCGCCCGGCGACGGCCGCGTGCTGACCGTGCCGGTGACGCGTGGCGCGGTCATCATGGCCGGTGAGGTTGTGGCCACCATTGGCGGCGGCGGGGTGTTCCTGCGGCTTGCCGTTCCGGAGCGTTACGCGGCGTCGCTGAGAGCGGGCGCCGCCATCCGCATCAATACCGGCGGCAAGGAGGCCCCCGGCCGCCTCGCAAAGATCTATCCGCAGATCGACAATGGCCGCGTCATCGCCGACGTCGAGGTCGATGATCTCGATACCAATTTCATCGATGCCCGTGTCCTGGTCGAGCTGCCGGTCGCCGAGCGCTCCGCGCTGCTGGTGCCGGCTTCGGCAATCCAGACCCGTTCGGGGATCGACTTCGTGCGCGTCGCCGCAGGCGGCGGCAGTGTCGAGCGCGCGGTGGTCGCGGGCGAGCGGACCAAACGCGCCGACGGCGACTATGTCGAGATCCTGACCGGTCTTGCGGCTGGCGACGTCGTGGTCACGCCATGAAAGGTCCCGCCTCGTTCGGCATTGCCGGCGCGCTGACGCGGGCCTTCATCGCGTCGCCCCTGACGCCGCTGTTCCTGGTCGCCGCCTTCGCCTTCGGGCTGGTGGCGCTGCTCACGCTGCCGCGCGAGGAGGAACCGCAGATCTCGGTGCCGATGGTCGACATCTTCGTGCGCGCCGACGGACTGAAGGCCGACGACGCCGTCAAGCTGATCACCGAGCCGCTGGAGACGATCGTCAAGGGCATCGACGGCGTCGAGCACGTCTATTCGCAGACGCGGGACGACCAGGTGATGGTCACCGCCCGCTTCATCGTCGGCACCTCGTCGGACGCTGCCGTGCTGCGCGTCCACGACAAGGTGCGCGCCAACATGGACCGCATTCCCGTCGGCGTGCCCGAGCCGCTGATCGTCGGCCGCGGCATCGACGACGTCGCCATCGTCACGCTGACGCTGTCGCCGAAGCCGCAGGCAGCCGCGCGCATGACGGCCAACGACCTCACCCGCGTCGCGCGCGAACTCCGCACCGAGATCGCCAAGATCGACAATGTCGGCCTGACCTACCTGGTCGGCGACACCGGTGAGATCATCCGCGTCAATCCGAACCCCGAAAAGCTCGCCCTCTACGGCGTCACCCTGCAGCAGCTCGCCGCCAAGGTGTCGGGCGCCAACAAGGCCTTTCCCGCCGGACGTGTTCGCGACAAGGGCGAGCAGATCGACATCGTCGCCGGCGAGACATTGGCCTCGCCAGACCAGATCGGCAACCTGCTTCTGACCTCGCGTGACAACCGCCCTGTCTATGTCCGCGACGTGGCCGACGTCGCCTTCGCCACCGACGCCGGCGATACGCTGGTGTCGACGGTCACCAGGGCCGGCGTTGGTGTCGAGCGCGTGCCGTCGGTCACGCTCGCCATCGCCAAGCGCGCGGGATCGAACGCGGTCGCCGTCGCCGACGCCATTCTGCACCGGGTCGCATTGCTCCAGGGCGGGCTGATATCAGGCGATATCTCGATCGACGTGACGCGCAATTACGGCGAGACCGCCAACGACAAGGCCAATGAGCTCCTCTACCATCTCGGCCTGGCGACGATCTCGATCATCGTACTGGTCTGGGTCGCCATCGGCCGCCGCGAAGCGATGGTCGTGGCCGTCGTCATTCCGGTGACCATCCTGCTCACGCTGTTTGCCTCGCGCGTCATGGGCTACACGCTGAACCGCGTCTCGCTGTTCGCGCTGATCTTTTCGATAGGCATTCTCGTCGACGATGCCATCGTGGTGATCGAGAACATCTCGCGCCACTGGGCCATGGGCGGCGGCCGCGATCGCCGGCAGGCGGCAATCGAGGCGGTGGCGGAGGTCGGCAACCCGACCATCGTCGCCACCTTGACCGTGGTCGCCGCACTGCTGCCGATGCTGTTCGTCTCGGGAATGATGGGCCCCTATATGAGCCCGATTCCGGCCAATGCCTCGGCGGCGATGATCTTCTCCTTCTTCGTTGCGGTGATGGTGACGCCGTGGTTGATGCTTAAACTTGCCGGGCGGGCGCCGGTGCATGCCCATCAGGATCATGGCAATGGCGGCCCGCTCGGCCGCGCCTACACCGCCGTCGCGCGGCCGATCCTGGCCTCGAAGAAGGCGAGTTGGGCCTTCCTGCTCGTCGTCGGCGTGCTGACCCTGGGCTCGCTCGCGCTGTTCTACACCGAGCATGTCACGGTCAAGCTCCTGCCCTTCGACAACAAGTCCGAACTGTCGGTGACCATCGACCTGCCGGAAGGGTCTTCCGTCGAGGCCACCGATGCGGTGGCGCAGGCCGTCGCCGCCAGGGTTCTCGAATTGAAGGAGGTCCGATCGGTCCAGACACATGCCGCGACGGCGGCACCTTTCAACTTCAACGGCCTCGTCCGCCATGCCGTCCTGCGCACCGAGCCGCAGCAGGGCGACGTGGCGCTCAACCTGCTGCCGAAGGCGAACCGTACCCGCTCCAGCCATGAGATCGCGCTCGACGTCCGCCAGCGCATCGCCACGATCCCCGTACCGCAAGGCACCAGCCTGAAGGTGGTCGAGCCGCCGCCCGGCCCGCCGGTGATGGCAACGCTGCTGGCCGAGATCTACGGACCCGACGGCGAGACCCGCCGCAAGGTCGCCGCCAGGATCGAAACGGCGTTCCGCTCCGTGCCCTTCATCGTCGACGTCGACAATTCCTGGGGACAGCCGGCACGCCGGCTTCGCGCCACGATTTCCACCGACGATGCGGAGTTCTTTCATGTCGAGGAAAGCGACGTCTTCGACACGCTTGCCATCCTCAATGGGGGCAAGACCGTCGGCTATTCGCATCGCGGCGGTGGCCGCCAGCCGATCCCGATCCGCATCGAGCGGCCGAAGGGCGAAAGGACGCTCGACGAGCGCTTCCTGACCACCCCCATTCCGGCCAATGTGCTGCCTGGCGACCGCGGCGTCGTCGAACTCGGCGATGTCGTGCGGGTGACGCCGGAGCGCGCTTCGTTCCCGGTGTTTAGGCACAATGGCCGCGCTGCCGAAATGGTGACGGCCGAGCTTGCCGGCAGCTTCGAGGCGCCGCTATACGGCATGCTCGCCGTCAGCAAGGCCATCGACGTGCAGGACTGGACCGGACTGCCGAAGCCCGCGATCTCGCTGCACGGCCAGCCGGAGGATGAAAGCCGGCCGACGCTTTTGTGGGACGGCGAATGGGAAGTCACCTGGGCGACCTTCCGCGATATGGGGGCGGCCTTCGGCGTCGCGCTGCTCGGCATCTACATCCTCGTCGTCGCCCAGTTCGGCTCGTTCAAGGTTCCGCTGGTGATCCTGACGCCGATCCCGCTGACCTTCATCGGCATCCTCGGTGGGCACTGGCTGTTCGGGGCGCCGTTCACGGCCACATCGATGATCGGCTTCATCGCGCTGGCCGGCATCATCGTGCGCAATTCGATCCTGCTGGTCGACTTCATCCGCCATGCGGCGTCGCCCGACAGGCCGTTGAGCGAGGTGCTGATCGAGGCCGGCGCGATCAGGTTCAAGCCGATCCTGCTCACCGCGCTTGCCGCCATGATCGGCGCGGCGGTGATCCTGACCGACCCCATCTTCCAGGGGCTGGCGATCTCGCTGCTGTTCGGCCTGGCCTCCTCGACGCTGCTGACGGTGCTGGTCATCCCCGCGATCTACCGGGTGCTGCGCACGTGAAGGTGACGGCGGGCCGGATTATCACATGGATCACGCGAAATCTCTCCACGCCAAACAGGCGGTCCAGCCAAACCAGGATCAGCACAGCGCCACCGCCAATCGTCACTGACTTCAGAGTGCGTCTCGCAGCCGTTCAAACAGGCGGCGAGGACCTGACAACAGATTTTTGAGCCCAGGATGCACCTGGGCATCCGGAGTGGCTTCCGGCAGCGGTGCGCCGGGGCATCCCTCCTGCACCTTGGTCCAAGACGGAGCATTGAGCACGGTGTCGCAGCGCGCCAGGTGCGTGCTGCCGGCCACGACGAGACAAGCAAACCCGCCGCCCGGGATGAACTTGCCGTTGGCCCGGCAAACAGACGTAGCCGCCGCGGGTTTCGGCGCGGTGCCGCCCGGGCAATGGTCAAGCACCTCGTTCCAGGACAAGATATCGAGGTTGACCTCGCAGCGAGCCAGGTGGCTCGTCTCGCCGACCCTCAGGCAGGCATATTGCCCGAGCTCAAACCGTCCCATATTGGCCATGCATGCCTCATCTGCCCGCGCCGGCAACGCCGTACCGAGGAGCGCCACGAGGGCACGAAATACAGTGCTCTTCAACGTGTTGGACCCATTGCTGATGCCTGTTCCATCGCATTTCCCGATTGTGGCAACATGAGGTCCAGACAGCGCTTGGCCATCGGAGACGAAACGAGGCACCCCATGCTACCAGCGCGCCGCTGATCGAAGCCGGCGCGATCAGGTTCAAGCCGATCCTGCTGACCGCGCTTGCCGCCATGATCGGCGCGGCGGTGATCCTGACCGATCCGATCTTCCAGGAGCTGGCGATCTCGCTGCTGTTCGGCCTGGCCTCTCCTCGACGCCGCTGACGGTGCTGGCATCCCCGCGATCTACCGGGTGCTGCGCACGTAAAAGGGCCGCCTCAGGGAAAATCTGGCGGCGGCCGAACTGGAGTTGCCGGCCGACGCGCTCGAAGTGCTGAACGGCATCGCGGACAAAAAGACGGGAGCCTGGGGCTTCACGCCGTATTTCCCCGAGCTCTCCCAGTCCCGTAAAGCGCGTTGACGGCTCAGCTAAAACCATTTATTAGAACCAACTAGTTCCAGAACTGATTGGTTCCGCAATGGCTCATCAAACCTCCCTCGACGACACATTCGCCGCCCTCGCCGATCCCACGCGCCGGGCGATACTGGCCCGGCTGCTCGACGGCGAAGCGTCGGTTGCCGAACTGGCGCAGCCCTTCGCGCTCACCGTGCGCGCGGTCTCCAAACATGTCGGCGTGCTGGAGCAGGCCGGCCTCGTCACCCGCAGCCGGGCGGCGCAAAAACATCTCAGCCGCATCGAGCTCAAGCCGCTGCGCGACATCGACCGCTGGCTCGACGACTACCGCAAGCTGTGGGAAGGCCGCTTCGACCGCATGGAAGACCTGCTGCGGCGCGGCGCGGACAGGCCGGAATGACCGCGCCCGCAACCACCGACCGCAGCTTTGCCATCGAGCGCATTTTCAACGCGCCGGTCGAACGCGTCTTCCGGCTGTGGACCGATCCGCTCCTGGTGGCGCAATGGTGGGGCATCAGGGACTGCACCATTCCCCTTTGCGTGCTCGACGTGCGCGTCGGCGGCTGCTGGCGCATCGACATGCTGACCGCCAGTGGCGCGCTCTACCGCAACCAGGGCAGCTATCTCGAAGTCGTCGAGAACGCCAGGCTGAGCTACCACGACGAACCGGATCCTGAAATCCGCGAATGGGCCGGCAAGCCGCCGGGCCGGAGCCGCCACACGGTGAGCTTCACGCCCGACGGCGCGCGCACCCATGTCCATTTCGAGGTGACGCTGGCGACTGCCGCCGACCGCGAACGCCTGCTGGCGCTCGGCATGCGCGGCGGCTGGATGCAGAGCTTCGACCGGCTGGAACTGCTGATAGGCAAGGGAGCCGACGATGCTGGCTGAGAACGCCAAACCGACCACGCAAGCCGTGCTGTCGCGGGATGGAACGCCGATCGCCTGCGAGCGGCGCGGCCAGGGCCATCCGCTCATCCTCGTCGACGGCGCGCTCTGCTCGCGCACCATGGGTCCAAGCGGCCCGCTGGCCAAGGCGCTGGAAGGCGGTTTCACCGTGTTTCGCTACGACCGCCGTGGCCGTGGCGACAGCGGCGACACCACGCCTTACACGGTCGAGCGCGAGATCGATGACATCGAGGCCGTGCTGCGGGCGGCCGGCGGCGAAGCCTATGTCTGGGGCATGTCTTCCGGCGCCATGCTGGCGCTGATGGCGGCAGCCCGCCTGCCCGGCATCAGGCGGCTTGCGCTCTACGAAGCGCCGCTGATCGTCGACGACAGCCGCACGACCACGCAAGGCGACTGGGCAACGATCCGCCAAGCCATCGCGGACGACAGGCGCGGCGACGCCGTGAGGGCCTTCCTCAAATCGGTCGGCATGCCCGGCCTGCTGATCGCCGTCATGAAGCTGACGCCGATCTGGCGCAAGCTCAAGGCAGTGGCGCATACGCTGCCTTATGACGGCGCCATCGTCGCCGGCGACCAGCTCGGCAAGCCGCTGGATCCCGCACGCTGGACCACGCTCGGCGTGCCGACATTGGTGACCGATGGCGGAAAAAGCCCGTCGTGGATGCGCCATGGCAACAAGGCGTTGGCACAGGCCCTGCCCAATGCGCGCTACCAGACGCTGGCCGGCCAGAACCACATGCTGAAACCCGCCGCGCATGCGCCGGTGCTGACGGCGTTCTTCAACGGGCGAGATTGAGCGCGGACGCTGACCCGACGCGAACAAAAGGAAATTTGACCATGCGGCTTCGTCATATCCTCATCAAGGTCGATGACCAGGACAAGGCGCTGGCCTTCTACACGTCGGTCCTCGGTTTCGTGAAAAAGCATGATTACGACGGCGGCAAGGCCCGCTGGCTGACGGTGGTGTCTCCGGACGAGGCCGACGGCGCTGAACTGGTTCTCGAGCCCAATCGCGATGCGCCGGCGCGTGCTGCGCAGCAAGCGCTCCATGATGCCCAATTCCCGGCGGCCCTGATCACCAGCCGCGACATCCAGGCCGACTTCGACCGCCTCGCCGGGCGCGGCGTGAAATTTCTCGGGCCGCCCCGGCGCATGGGGCCGGTCAGCGCCGCCTTCTTCGACGACACCTGCGGCAACTTCATCGTCATGGCTCAACAGGCCGGTTGAGGCACTATCGCCTTCACAATGGCGGCCTCGCCCGCAACCAGCGGGGTGCCGTGCACGTGAACGGGGCCAGCAGGGCCGGATTCTGACGTGGATCAAAACCGGATTCCTGAAAAGAGGCTAGAAACGCCTGAATGGCGCCCGCCGCGCGGGCGGCGAAGCAGGTGGCCCCATGTTCGAATACAGCGTCGAAGCCAGACGGACCGATGCACGAGGCAGCGCAGCCACGACCAAGGACGCCGCACTCGTTCTCGACACCAGTCTCGAGGGCCGGGCCGATGCCTTCAATCCAGCCGAACTGCTTCTGGCGGCGATCGCCGGCTGCATGATCAAGGGCATCGAACGAGTCACCCCGATGCTCGGTTTCAAACTGCGCGGCGTCATGGTCGCATTGCATGCCGTTCGGCGCGACAGCCCGCCGGGGATTGCCTCGATCGACTACGAGCTTGTCGTCGACACCGATGAAACCGACCAGCGGCTGGAGTTGCTGCACAAGAATGTCCGCAAGTACGGCACGATTTCCAATACAGTCGCCGCCGCCACGAAACTCGAAGGCAAGATCAGGAGAAAAGCATGAGCCGGCTGCATGTCGAAAACCACCAGGTGTCGCGCATCGGCTGGCTGCGCGCCGCCGTCCTGGGGGCCAATGACGGCATCGTCTCGACCGCGAGCCTGATCGTCGGCGTGGCGTCGGCCGCAGCGCCGGCTTCGCAGGTTCTGGTCGCCGGCATAGCCGGCCTGGTGGCAGGCGCCATGTCGATGGCGGCCGGCGAATATGTCTCGGTCAGCTCCCAGTCGGACACCGAGAATGCCGACCTCGCCCGCGAACGCCAGGAACTCGCGACCCAGCCCGAATTCGAGCGCGAGGAGTTGGCGCAAATCTACGTCAAGCGTGGGCTGGAGACGGACCTGGCCCGCCAGGTCGCCGACCAGCTCATGGCCAAGGATGCGCTGGCCGCGCATGCCCACGACGAACTCGGCATTTCGGAAATGACCACGGCACGGCCGATCCAGGCGGCGCTGACCTCGGCGGCGACCTTCAGCGTGGGCGCGGCAATGCCGCTGCTCATGGTGCTGGTGTCGCCCGCCTCCATGCTGGTGCTGGCGGTCTCGCTTGCGTCTCTGCTTTTCCTTGCCCTGCTGGGCGCCATCGGCGCCAAGGCGGGCGGCGCCAACATCCTTCGCGCAACGTTGCGCGTGACCTTCTGGGGCGCCTTCGCCATGGCGCTCACCGCCGGCATCGGCGCGCTGGTCGGGAACGCCGTGTAAGCGGCCGCCCGACTGTCGGACCGATTACACGATTGCCTGCCGACCGCGACCTTGATCCAGGACAAGGCCATCGCTTGCGATTCCCGCGCCTCCCATGCCATCTGTCCGATACAAAGGACCGACCCGCAGCAGAATGGCAGCACGACCGACATCGCCCACGACCAAGCCGCCCGGCGTCAGCCTCAACCGCGCGCTGTCGAAACTCGGCCTGTGCTCGCGCACGCAGGCCGAGGTGCTGATCGCGGAAGGCCGCGTGCGCGTCGGCGGCAAGGTGGTGCGCGATGCCGCGCTGCGCGTCGACCTGAACCGCGACCGCATCGTCGTCGACGGCGCGCCTGTCGTTGCCGAACGCAAGGTCTATGTCATGCTCAACAAGCCGCGCGGGCTGGTCACCACCCGCGACGACCCGCAACAGCGCGACACCGTCTATACCTGCCTGGAAGGACTCGATTTGCCCTTTGTCTCGCCGGTCGGCCGCCTCGACAAGGCCAGCGAAGGCCTGCTGCTGATGACCAACGACACCCATTTCGCCAACCGGCTGATGGACCCGGCCTCGCATCTGCCCAAGACCTATCACGTCCAGGTCGGCACGGTGCCTGACGAAGCGATGCTGCAAACGCTGCGTGCGGGTGTCAGCGTCGACGGCGAGACCCTGGCCGCCAATTCGATCGCGCTTTTGCGCAGCGGCGGCCGCACCGCCTGGCTGGAGATCGTGCTGGACGAGGGGCGCAACCGCCACATCCGCCGGCTGCTCGCCGCGCACGGCATCGAGGTCAAGCGCCTCATCCGCATCGCCATCGGCCGGCTGCCGTTGGGCGGCCTCGCCAAGGGCACCGCGCGGCATTTGACGCCGGAGGAGCTGGCGCTGCTGGGCGGCTGAGCAAGCGTCCCGCCGGCCAGACCGCAAGCGGCCCAGGCTCAGTTTTCCGTCGGGAGTTTGCGTTGGAACGAGGAGATGGGCGGCGGCCCATCAAGCCTTGTTGGTGATCCACATGCTTGGCGCGCCGACCACGCCAGCGCTCGCCATCGCCTCCTTCAATTTTGGGTTCTTGATGAAGGCCTGCGCTTCGGCGGCACTGGCGAAATCATGCGTCACGGTGACGTCGTTGGGGTTGTCCGCCGCCAAAGCGCGGCCTTACAAAAAGAGCGCGGCCTGATAGATTGAGCCAGCCGGCGTTCGGCCGAATGGTAAGGCCATGGCAAACCATGTCTTTAATTAGACTGCGGGTTCGACTCCCGTCGTCGGCAGGGCCGCTCTCCACCAGCGGCCTTTTTCATGTAAGAGTTTCAAATTGACCCCACTACCAACGAATGAGAGCCGCCTGATCCGCGCCCGCGAAAGATTTTCGCCGCCCCACCGATGATTTCCGCCCGCCTCCCCTGTCTTCACCTACAGGCGCCGGAATTGTCCGGGCCGGAAAAGCGAGGTGATCCATGGGATCGTTGCAAGGTCAAAATGTCGTCGTGGTCGGAGGCAGCCGGGGTGTCGGCCGCTCGATCGTCGAAGCTGCGCTCGGCGAAGGCGCAGATGTGCTTGCCGTCGCCCGCGGCGCGGAAGCCCTGAAGGAGCTCGCCTGGGAGGCGTCTGGAGTCAGGACGCTGGCCGCCGACGCCACGCAGGACACGGCGCCCGACACGGTGTTCGCCGCGCTGCAGCCCGACGTGCTGGTGATCTGCGCCGGCGCCTTTGCCCCGTCGGCCTGCATCCAGGACCAGAGCTGGGACGATTTCTCGGCGAATTGGGAGACGGACGTCAAGGCATCGTTCCTGTTCTGCAGGGCAGCACTTCAGGGCCGGTTGAAGCCGGGCAGCCGCGTCGTGCTGATCTCCAGCGGCGCGGCATTCAGCGGCGGACCGCCGAACTCCGGCGGCTATTCCGGCGCCAAGCAAATGCAGATGTTCCTCGCCGCCCACAGCCAGAAGGAGGCCGACCGGCTTGGCCTTGGCCTGCGCTTCATGGCGCTGGCGCCGATGCGCATCATGGCCGGCACCGGCGTCGGCCAGCGCGGCATTTCGAGCATCTCCGCCTATCTCGGCATCAGCCCGGCGGATTTCCTGGCCAGCATGGGCGATGTGCAGACGCCCGCCGATGTCGGGCGCGCCGTGGTGGCGCTGGCCGGCGGCAAGGTGCTAGGCATCGCCTTCACGGTCAGCGGCAGCGGCCTTGCCGCTGCGGCATGAGGCGCGCAGGATGCGAGACGAACTCCGCACGGCAGGCTCGATATGACAGACGCTCCCGGCCCGCTTGAGCCGCTGGACCCGACAGGCGGGCCGATCCTCGATCGGCCTGCCTTCGAGCGCCTGACGATGGCCCACCGCCGGGCGCTGAAGCTGCATTGCTACCGGATGATGGGCTCGCTGCACGAGGCCGACGATCTCGTCCAGGAGACGTTCCTCAAGGCCTGGCGCGGCCGCGCGCAATTCGACGGGCGCGGCTCGCCGCGCGGCTGGCTCTATTCGATCGCCACCAACGCCTGCCTCAACGCCATCAAGGCGCGGTCGTCGGCGTACCGCATCCTAGAAGAGCCCGCACGGCCGCCGAGCAAAGGGCGCGCCGCCGCCGGGCCGGCCGCCGCCGAGCTCTCCTGGCTGGAGCCCTACCCCGACGCCGAGCTGCCGGACCTTGTCGATGGCGAGCCCGGCCCGGATGCGCGCTACGAGACAAACGAGGCCGTGCGGCTTGCCTTCGTCGCCGCCATCCAGCTATTGCCGCCGAGGCAACGCGCATCCCTTCTGCTGTGCGACGTGCTGGGCTGGTCGGCGCTGGAGACCGCGCAATTGCTGGGCGGCTCGACCGCCTCGGTCAACAGCGCGCTGCAGCGGGCGCGCGCGACGCTGGGTGAGCGCTATCCGCAGGGACGCCCCCAGCAACGATCGCAGCCCAACCCGCAGGAAGGCGTGCTGCTCGAACGCTATCTCAGCGCCTGGCAGGCCGCCAATCTCGACGGCTTGGTCGCGCTGCTGCGTGAGGACGCCACCTACCACATGCCGCCATGGCGCGACTGGTACCGGGGACGTCAGGCGATCCATGGTTTCTTCAAGACGGTGTGGAGCAATTTCGCCGGCTACCGCGCCGTGGCGACACGGGCCAACGGCCAGCCGGCGGTCGCGATCTATGCCCGGCGCCATCAGGAGCCGGAATGGCGCGCGCAATCCCTGCATGTCATCGAGCCGGCCGATGGCGGCATCGTATCGCTCACGGTCTATGTCGCCCCGCTCGGCCCCGGCCTGTTCGCCGCCTTCGGCCTGCCGCCGGTCTGGTCCGGACCGGAAGCGTAGCCGTCGCAATCCTCTGCTGACGGAAAGCTGTCAGGAGGCCTGGCCTATAGAGCGGCCGGGAAGCCCGGCCGCGGCTTCGACGATCAAGGAGCCAATAATGAATTTCGTCTCTGTCCGCATCATCACCTCGGATGTTCAGCGCCTCGCGCGCTTCTACGGCGAGATCACCGGCATGCCGGTGACGGTCTACACCGAGGACTTCGCGGAACTCGCGACCCCTTCCTGCACGCTGGCGATCGGCAGCACGCGCACCTTGATGCTGTTCGGCGGCGACATCGCCCGCCCGGCCGACAACCACACCGCCATCCTCGAATTCCGCGTCGACGATGTCGATGCCGAATTCATCAGGCTGTCGGACTTCATCAGGGACACGACCGTGCAGAAGCCGACCACCATGCCCTGGGGCAACCGCTCGCTGCTGTTTCGCGACCCCGACGGCAATCTGGTGAATTTCTTCACGCCGGTGACGGCCGAAGCGATCCGGAAGTTCGAGAAGTAGCCGCCGCTACTTCAGGTTCCACTTGCGCACGACCGGCTCGCTGAGATCATGCTCGTAGCCGAGCACGCTGATGCTGGCCGTATCGAGCACGAACAGCGCGCCGCCTTCCGGCGGCAGGCCGAGCCAGCGGGCGGCGAGCACGCGCAGGAAATGCGCGCTGGAAAAGATCAGGATCGAGCCGCCGGCTTCGCGAAGCTGTTTGATGATCCGGTCGGCGCGGGCGCCGACATCGGCGGCCATCTCGCCTTGCGGGCAGCCGTCGCGAAACACGTTCCAGCCTGGCCGCTCGGCCAGGATCTCCTTGGTGGTGCGCCCCTCATAGGCGCCGTAGTCCCACTCCTGCAGATCGTCGTTTCTGACGCTTTGCGCACCAAAGCCGGCCAGCACGCTGGTGTTGTAGGCGCGCTGCGAGGGGCTCGACCACACCGCCGAGAACGACTGACCCTTGAGCCGCTCCGCCACGCCCCGCGCGGCGGCCTCGCCCGCCGGCGTCAGCGGCATGTCGGTGCGACCGGTATGCTGCCCCGAAAGGCTCCACGCCGTCTCGCCATGCCGCACCAGATGGATTTGCGGATACACGCTGCTCATACGCTCGGCCCCTCGTTGATGTCGGGCCAAAGCTGTAGCGGTCGGCGCAAGGGAGCGAAAGACCCGGCGGCCATCGCGGCACTTGAGCGCCGTTTCGCCGCCTGCGCGTCGCAGCTTGGCGGCGGCGGTTCCGCTGCATCACCGCTGGCTTACCAATCCGTAAGGTCCTTTGCCAACGAGTTTTCATGAACCTGTCATGTGCACTCGCCTATCCTTGATCCATCGCGGGCTGCGAGACGAGGGACACTTCAATGAAAACACTATCTCTGGCGTTGGCTGCCGGTACGCTGACGGCGGCATTGGCTGGCGCGCTGTCTAATTCCAGCGCCATCGCCGCGCCCTACAAGCACGTACTGCTCATCAGCGTCGACGGGCTTCATGCGCTCGATCTGGCAAACTATGTCGCCGCAAATCCGAAAAGCTCGCTCGCCGCGCTCGCCGATACCGGGATTTTCTATCCGAATGCGCTCGCCAGCGCCCCGTCCGACTCGTTTCCTGGCCTTGTGGCACAGGTAACCGGCGGCACACCCAGATCGACGGGCGTGTTCTACGACGACAGCTACGACCGCACCTATTTCGCGCCGGCTTCGGACTGCAAGGGGGAGCCGGGTGCCGAGGTGGCCTTCGCCGAGAACATCGACGTCGATTCGACGCGCCTTGATGGTGGTGGCAAGCCAGGCGATTACCGCAGCCAGATCGACCCGTCAAAGCTGCCGATGACGCTGATCAACGGCAAATGCTCGGTGGTCTATCCGCATGATTTCGTGCGGGTCAACAACGTCTTCGAAATCGTGAAAGCGCATGGCGGCCGCACGGCCTGGTCCGACAAGCACCCCGCCTATGAATGGCTGAACGGACCTTCGGGCAAAGGCATCGACGACCTCTACGCGTTGGAACAGGACAGCCTGATTCCGGGCACCAAGGTCAAGACGACGGGAAGCTTCAAGGCCGAGCGCGACTTCGATGAAGCGCGGGTCCAGGCGGTGCTCAACGAAATCAAAGGCCTCGACAGCACCGGCTCGCATCCCGCGGCGGTTCCCACGCTTTTCGGCATGAATTTCCAGGCGGTGAGCGTGGGCCAGAAGCTTCCCAAGGCCGGTCCCGGCGACGAGGCCGGTCTGGTGGGCGGCTATCTGGATGCCAGCGGCACGCCTGGCAATGGTCTCGCCGGCCAGCTCGCCTATGTAGATGGCGCTGTCGGCGAACTGATGGCCGCACTCAAGGACAACAAACTCGCCAATTCGACCCTGATCATACTTGCCTCGAAGCATGGCCAGTCGCCCATCGACCCGGCGTCGTTCCAGCCACTGGACGATGATCCCTATACGAAGACACCGGGCTATGCCTTCCACATCGCCGACGACGCCGCGCTGATCTGGCTCAAGCCGCAAGACAGGGTCAAAAACCTCGCGGCCGCGCAGGATTATCTCGAGAAATCGAGCAAGGCTGAAGGCATCGCCCAGATCCAGCCGCCGAATGCCCTTGCTCTCGCCTATCAGGATCCGGCCACCGACAGCCGTACGCCGGACTTCATAGCCACGGTCAATCCGGGTGTGGTCTACACATCCGGCTCGAAGATTGCCGAGCACGGCGGCGCCAATGCGAACGATCGCAACGTGGCGCTTCTCATCAGCGGTCCTTCGCTCAAGCCGAGGTCGGTGCCCGCTCTGGTGCAGACGACGCAGGTAGCTCCCACCATCCTGCGAGCTCTTGGCTATGACGCGAACGAACTCCAGGCTGTGAAGCTCGAAGGCACCCAGGAGCTGCCGGCGGCACCGTTCTAAGCCAAGGATCATACCGTTTCGCGATTGGCCCGCCGGGCATGCTCGGCGAGCTGCCCAGCGCCTGCGGTGGGCCACCTGGCTGGATGCAGGCCCGGCAAGGCGTTCAGCTTCGGAGCAACAGCCTGACGGATTCGCTGACAGAACGCGCGATTTCGACCTCGCGGCGCTGACGCTTGCGTATTTGCGCCCGTTTGTTCGGCTTGTAGTCGGCTGGATCGCGTTGAGCCTTCACCAGGGGCAAGGCATACATCGTCCGACGTATTGGCCTACCCCCGGACTCCACCCAGAAGCTGTCATAGTCCGCGGTGATGCGGCGGCGCAGAGCATAGTCCCTCGAAAAGACGTGGCCTGCGTTTGATGCCGCCACAAGGCCACGCAGTTTGAGTGAGGATGCCAAAGTCTGGGCGACCAGGAGCAGCAGGGTTTTCGGCCGCAGACCTTCCATGGCTTTGGTCAGTATCCGGGAATCCTCGAGACCTTGCACACCGGTCGACGTCGACTTCAGAGCGCCGATATAGAGGATCTTGCCGCCGCCACCGAGACGTAGAAGCGACCGGTCCACAATCGCGAGCGCCATTTCGATGACGGGACGTCCTTCCAGGCGCAGGAGAAGGCGCCATTCCCCCTCTCGGTACAAACCTGCCTGGCCCGTCAGTTCCACCGTGACTTCACCGGCAACGGTCGACATTGCCAGGAGATGACGACCGCGCGTGTGGCTTTCGACCAGGGCGGCCTCGGTCAAAAGACGCGCCGCCGCGGTGTAGTGACCAATGACGGCTGCACAACGATGGATACGCATCAAATTGGCGGCGAGATACGGCCGAACCGGCTTCAGCGCAATGTCGGGATATTGAGCAAGGATTGCAGTGAACGGCTCAGCACCGAGGGCCGATCGAATGGCGGCGATATCGCGCCGGAACATCCACCGAAGCGCCGCCCATTTGCTTTCATGCACCCAATTGTTCAGCTTGCGCCGAAACTTGGAGGGCGACCGTTTTATTGGGCCTGTTGGCCGTAATGGCCGCGGAGCGCCCATGGCAATCATCATTTGCTGTATTCTCGGTGGGACGTGTCAGTCAAAGGCAGCGGATGATCTCAATGTTGGATGTCGTAACTTACCGCCGCCTCGCCGCGGATATACGAATTCGTAAGGTAGCCACTAAGGTCGACCTTCCCGCGCGTGGTCTTCGGAGCCTGCTCTTCTTCGCAACCACCTCGGTCGCGGCGCAACCGAGCCAAAGCCAACAGGGGTACCGGAAGATCGCCGCGGCGCCCCCTCGCCTGGCCCTGATCCACATGACGCTTGCCCTGTGAGCAGACCGGCGGCGCAACTATATCAGGAGGAGCCACCAAGGCTCCCGCCACCCCCAAGGGCCCCAGCCCTTGCACAATAGGTCAGATCATCATGTACAAACATCTGCTTATCGCCACCGACGGATCGGAACTGGCCGACAAGGGCGTTGCCCATGGCCTCACATTGGCAAAGGGCATCGGCGCCGCCGTCACCTTCGTCACGGTCTCGGAACCGTTCCCCATCTTCGCCTGGGGCGGCGCAATGGCCGGTTATGCGGCGGGCGACGAACTGGCGGTCTACCAGGAAGAGGCGCGCAAATATGGCAAGGAGGTTCTGGCCAAGTGCAAGGCCTCGGCCGATGCGGCCGGCGTGTCCGCCAAGCTTGTGCATGTCGAGGACAAACGGCCCGCCGAGGCGATCCTGGAACTGTCGCAGGCGCAAGGCTGCGACCTGATCGTGATGGCCTCGCATGGCCGCCGCGGGTTGGGCAAGCTGCTTCTCGGCAGCCAGACGGCGGAAGTGCTGTCCTACACCGCAATCCCGGTGCTCGTCGTGCGCTAAAGCAATTCCAGGAAAAGTGTAAAACGGTTTTGCCGGGAAAAGCGCGAAAGCGCTTTCCCTTGGGAATTGCGTTAAAACAAAGAGTTAGTGTGACCCCGAGAGCTGGAACCGGCTTTCGGAATCATGCTCAAGTAGACAGCCAAGGGGCGCATCCCGGCGCGGCCATCGCGCGCCAACATTCGTTCGACCGGGCCTCTGAGGAAACGACGAATGGCGCGTGAGGATCGTACCAGGATAATCCCCCGGAGAACGTCGGAATCGGCGGCCATGCTGGTGGACGTCAAGCGGACGATGGCGATCACCGCCCGTCTCAACCGTCTGACGTTCAACGACGCGGACGAGGTCCGCGCCCTGTTCAGCGAACTGATCGGCAGACAAGTGGACGACAGCTTCCTGCTGATCCCGCCCTTTTACGCGACCGGCGGGGCCGACACCCGGGTGGGGCGCAATGTCTTCATCAATCAGAACTGCACCTTTTATGATCTTGGCGGGCTCGACATTGCCGACGACGTGCTGATCGGGCCGAATGTCAGCCTCATCACATCAGGCCATCCGCTCGAACCGTCACGGCGCCGCGCCTTCACCAACGCGAAGCCGATCGTCATCGAACGCAACGTCTGGATCGCCGCCGGCGCTACGGTGATCGGCGGCGTGACCATCGGCGAAAACGCCGTCGTCGCGGCGGGCTCGGTGGTCACGAAAGACGTTCCCGCGAACACGCTTGTCGGCGGAAACCCGGCGCGGGTTATCCGGTCGATTGCCGAGTGAGACCAACCTCACCGCAACGCCTCCAGCACCAGATACACTCCCAGCGTCAGCAGCCCGACAAGAAACACCTTTCGAAAAGTCTCGACGCCCATCGCCTGCCGCAGCGCCTGGCCGATGAACATGCCGGCCAGCGCGGGCAGCAGCGCCAGGATCGAGCCTGTCAGCTGCGCCGCCGGCGATGCCAGCGCGCCCGTCCTGAACAGGCCGATGGCAAGGGCCGCCGTCGAGACGGTGAAGGACAGGCCGAGCGCCTGGATGAGATCTTCCTTCTCCAGCCGCAGCGATTGCAGATAGGGCACTGCCGGAACGACGAAGACGCCGGTCGCGCCGGTGACCAGCCCGGTCGCCACGCCGACCAGCGGTGACATCAAGGCCTCGTGGCGCGCCGGCGTGGTGAAGCTGAGCTTGAACAGGCCAAGGATGGCGTAAAGCACAAGCGCTGCCCCAAGCCCCACAGAGGCCGCGCCCGCATGCGCGCCTGTGAGCACCCCTGCCCCCGCGACGGTGCCCAGCATGATGCCGGCCATCATCGTCCACAGCCGCCTGCACAGGGCGCCGAAGGCGGGGCCGGTGAACAACTGCCAGAGATTGGTGACCAGCGACGGGATCAGAAGCAAGGCGGCGGCCTCGGCCGGCGGCATCGTCACCGCCAGCAGGCCCATCGCCACGGTCGGCAGGCCCATGCCGACGACCCCCTTGACGAAACCGGCGGCGAAGAAGATCGCGCCGATCCAGGCGATGGAGCTGGCGCTGAGCATGCCCACGGGATCAATCATGCAGCAGCATGTCCGCGGCATCGGCATCCGGTTTCGCCGGCACGGCATCGTGATTGACGAGAACCGCCGTCGTGCATCCGCGCGGGCCAGGCTGTGCCTGCGCCATGGCAAGCGAGGCCACGGCGACCGCCAGCACGATCGCCATGCCCTTCAAGAATACCGAGCCGGCCCGCGCTTTTTCGCTCATCGCAAATCTCCATCGCAAAAGATTTGACGGACATCGGGCCCGCGCACAATGTGGAAGTTGCGCTGTCAGCCTTCGTCCAGGACGAAGGCTGAAGCCAACGCCGTGCACCTAGCGGGGAGCAAGAAATGCGCTTCGATCTCACCGATCTCCGGCTGTTTCTGCTGGTGGCCGAGCGCGGCAGCATCACCCATGGCGCCGAGCTTGCCGGGCTGGCTCTGGCTTCGGCGAGCGCCCGCATCAAGGGCATGGAGGAGCGGCTCGGCGCGCCGCTGCTGGAACGCCGCCGCCGCGGCGTGGTGCCGACGGCGGCCGGCCAGGCGCTGCTGCATCATGCGCGCGCCGTGCAGAACCAGATAGAGGCGATGGCCGGCGACCTCGGCGCCTATGCCGGCGGCCTGCGCGCCCGTGTCCGGCTGGTGGCCAACACCGCCGCCACGGCCGAGCTTTTGCGCGATACCTTGCCGGCCTTCCTGGTGGGCCACCCCGGCATCGACATTGATTTGGACGAGCGCCCCAGCCACGAGATCGCCGAGGCGGTGGCCAGCGGTGCGGCCGATCTCGGCATCGCCGCGACCTGGGCCGGCCTCTCGCATCTCGAACAGAAGCCGTTCTTCGTCGACCGGCTGGTGGTGATCGCCGCGCGGAACTGGCCGGGGCTTGCCGGCCTGCATAGCGCCAGCCTCGCAGACATGCTGGGCGAATCCTTCGTTGGCCTCAGCCTCGGCCATGCCCTGCAGGAGCACATCACCCGTCAGGCCGCGCGCCTGGGCGGCCATCTGCACATCCGCATCCGCGTGCCCGGCCTCGACAATGTCTGCCGGCTGGTCGCGCAAGGCGCCGGCATCGCTATCGTGCCGGAGAGTGCCGCCCGCCGCTCGGCCCGCACGGTGCGCAGCCTGCGGCTCAGCGACGACTGGGCCACGCGGCAGCTCAACCTCTGCGCCCGCAGCTTCGACGAACTGACACCGCAGGCAAAGCTGCTGGCCGCGGCCCTGGCCGGAGCCGAAACGGGTGGCCTGCCGGGCCGTTACCAGGGCAACGGACCCTCATCGTAGAAATAGCCGCCGGTCGGACCGTTTTCGTCCAGGGTCGCCAAGCGAACAATGATCTCGGCCGCCTGCCCCACGGTGCGGTACCCGCTGTGTCCGTTGAAGTCCGTCGCGGTATAGCCGGGATCGGCCGAATTGACCTTGATACCCGCTGCGGCAAACTCCTTCGAGAAGGCAACGGTGGCGGCGTTGAGCGCCGTTTTGGAGCTGTTGTAGCCAAGGATATTGATCGCATAGAATTCACTGGCCGGATCGGTCAACCCGCCGAGTGACCCCAGCCCGCTGGAAACCATCACCACATTGGCGCGCGGGGCAGCCTTGAGCAGCGGCAGGAAGGCCTGCGTGGTACGGATCGGGCCGAACACGTTGACCTCGTAGACATCCTTGATGATGGCTATGGGCTCTTCACTGGGAGCGAGCATGGAGCCCAGGATGCCGGCATTGTTGACGAGCGCATCGAGGCGTCCGTCCTCCTCAAAAACGCGCAGCGCGGCGGCCTCGACGCTGGCGTCGCTGGCGACGTCGATTTCCAGCATGCGCACATCAAGCCCCTTTTGCCTGAGCTCGGCCGCCGCAGCTTCGCCGCGTTCCCTGTCGCGGCTGCCCAGCCAGATCCTGTAGCCCGCTTCGCCCAGCCGGCGCGCGGTTTCGTAGCCGATGCTCTTGTTGGCACCGGTTACCAGTGCGGTCTTGTCGGTCATGTCCATCTCCAGTTTGATCTGTGGTTGGTCTGCGGCAGAGATGGGGCGGACCGCTGGCCGCCGCGTGCCGAAAACTGGTGAGTTCTTGCCTATTCCTGCCGGGAGCTTGATTGCCGGCCGCGCCGATGCGATCTACAGGCTGTGATGAAATCGCTCGACGACCTCAAAGCGCTGGTGATGCGGCATGCGCGCGGCCGGCTGACCGAAACCGGGATTCCCCGCGTGGCCATCATGAAGGGCGAGGCGACGACCGGGCCGTTGCTGGGGCTCTACGACCCAAGGCTTTGCCTGGTCCTGCAGGGCGCCAAATCCGTCATGATCGGCGATCAGCTGCTGCATTACGACGCCGGCCGCTACTTCATTGCCGCGGTCGAAGTGCCGGCCGTCGGCAAGGTTTTGCAGGCCAGCCCGCAGCATCCCTACCTCTCGGTCAGCCTGGCCCTCGACACCACGCTGATCGCTCCGCTGCTGCTCGACATGCCGCCCGTTGCCGAGGCGCCGATCGGCCATGGCTTTGCCGTCAGCCGGGCCGACGAGGCGCTGGTCGATGCGTGGCTGCGCATGATGGAGCTCATCGATCATCCGGCCGAAATCCCAGTGCTGGCACCCTTGCTCGAACGCGAAATCCTGTTTCGGCTGCTGCAGGGGCCGCAAGGCGCCATGCTGCGCCAGATTGCCGGGGCCGATAGCCGCCTGTCGCAGATTCGCCGCGCGCTGGCCTGGATCCGCGACCACTATGCGGAGCCGTTCCGCGTCGAGGATCTTGCCCGCATGGGCGGCATGAGCGCCTCGGTGTTCCACCGCCACTTCAAGGCGGTCACGGCGATGACGCCGATCCAGTACCAGAAGCGCATCCGCCTCAACGAAGCGCGCCGCCGCCTGCTCGCCACGTCGGGCGATGCGGCCGGCGTCGCCTTCTCCGTCGGCTATGAAAGCGCTTCCCAGTTCTCCCGCGAATATGCCCGCCTCTTCGGCGCACCGCCGGTGCGCGATGTCGGCCGCCTGCGCGCCACGCCGGAGCCCACCGAGCTCGCCTGACCCCTTGAATTCGAAGATGCAACAGCAAGGCGAAGACCACGCCTTGCCAGCCCATGCGCCGCGCCCTCGAGCGGCCCCTGCGTCGGCTTCGACCGATCTACCACCAGGCGCTTGATCCCACCTGCCTGCATGGAAGAAGAGAGGGTCACAGCCCAGAGGCGATACGAGCCTTGCTGTTATTAAAAATTTCCCATACTGTCTTTTCACATAAGAAAGAAAATAGCATCTACTTCTCTCATTTGTGAAAGACTGGCTTTTGCGGGAACATCTCGATCTGACCGATCGGCGGCTGGTGAAACAGCTGTCGCAGGACGCGCAGCCGGGCATCAACCGGCTCGCCGAGATCTTGGCGATTTCGGTGCCCACTGTGCGCTCGCGGCTGCGCAATTTGCTCGACCGCAACCTGCTCAAGATCGTGGGCCTGCTGAACCTGACCGAACGGCCCGAGTTGATCTCGGCCATTGTCGGCATCAATGCCCAGGGGCGCGGCCGGGCCCGTGAACTGGCGCAGCGCATTTCCGAACTGCCCTTCGTCAACTCGGCTTCGGTGGTCACCGGGCGCTTCGACATCATCGTCGACGTGACGGTGGCCGGTGACGTCGCCGATCTCTACCGCGTCACCAGCGAACTGATCCCCGGCGCCGGCGAGCCGGGCGAGGTCGTGCGCAGCGAGACCTTCGTCGTCATGGCGTCCTGCAACAAATGGGTCAGCCTGCCGGAAGGCTGCTGGTCGGACGACCGCAAGGAGCCGGCATGAGGATCGCGGTTCTCGGCGGCCTCGGCCTGCAAGGCCGGGCGGCCATCGCCGATCTTGTCGCCAGTGGCGTCGAGGAGGTGATCTGCGTCGATACCACGCCGGACGGCGCGGCCCGGCTGGCTGATCTGACCGACCTTTCCCGCGTGCGCTTCGTCATGCCCAACGGCGCGATCGGGCCGGCGCTGGCCGATGTGCTGGCTGACGCCGACGCCGTCATAGATTTGCTGCCGCAGCCGCTGATGCGCGAGGCGGTGCAAGCCGCCATCGCGACCCGCACGCCGCTGGTCACCACCAATTACGGCAAGGCCATCGCCGATCTGGCGCCGGAAGCCGAACGCGCCGGTGTTTCGATCATGACCGAATGCGGGCTCGACCCCGGCATCGACCTCGTGCTCTACGCCCGCGCCGCAAAACAGTTCGATGCGATCACATCAATCGATTCCTATTGCGGCGGCATCCCCGAGCCGAAGGCGATGGCCAAGCCGCTTTGCTACAAGGTGAGCTGGAACTTCGACATGGTCCTGGTCAGCCAGAACCGCGACAGCGTCATGATCGAGGACGGCAAGCGCGTCGAAGTACCCGCCGCGCGCCAGCATGACAGCCCTTTCATCCATGAGATCGAAGTCCCCGGCCTCGGCCGGCTGGAAGCCTTCCCCAATGGTGACGCGCTGCATTATGTCGAGATGCTTCCCTCCGCAAACGGGCTGCGCCGCTCCGGCCGCTACACGTTGCGCTGGCCGGGATGGTCGGCCTTCTGGGCGCCGTTGAAGGAGCTTGGTTTTCTCTCCGAGGACAAGGTGCCCGGCACCTCCAGCAGCCCGCGCGAATTCCTCGGCCGGCTGCTCGGCCCGCAACTGCAATACGGCCCCGGCGAGAAGGACCTTTGCGTGATGCGCAATGTCTTTTCCGGCCTCGAAGGCGGCCGCGCCAAGACCGTGACATCGGACCTGATTATCGAGCGCGACCTGACCTCGGGCCTGTTCGGCATGAGCCTCGGCGTCGGCTATCCCGCCAGCATCGTGGCGCAGATGCTGGCGCGGCGCGAGATCACCACGCCGGGCCTTTTGAACCCGCTGCTCGACGTTCCCGACGAACCCTTCTTCGACGAACTGGCCAAACGCGGCATCAAAATTGCCGAGACGGTGGCCTGGGACTGAGGATTTTCGAACGGTGGCCGCCGCCGGCAAACGGCGCCGCCGCTCAAAAAAGCGCCCAAGGGAATCCGCGGGCAAACAACAACTGGGAGGAATGCCAGAATGAAGATTGCCAGACTTTTCATTGCCGGACTTGCGCTCGCGGGCTTGACCGCTGCCGCCAGCGCCGGAACGCTGGACGAGATCACCAAGCGCGGCGAATTGCGCGTCGCCGTACAGACGCAAGGTCCGCCCTTCTCGCTTGTCGGCGCCAATGGCGAACGCACCGGCAGTTCGGTCGAACTCGCCGAGCTGATGGCCAAGGAAATGGGTGTGAAGATCACCTTCCTCGACTTCGACTGGGACGGCCTGATCCCGGCGCTCTTGTCGGGCAAGGCCGATCTTCTGGTCGCCGACATGACGCCGACGCTGGCGCGCGGCATGAAGGTCGCCTTCACCACGCCTTACATGTACACGGGCAGCACCGTCTTCACCAAGGCCGACAGCAAGTTCAAGACCACCGAGGACTGCAAGGCCAAGGGCGCCAAGATCGCGGTGCTGCTCGGCGCCACCGGTGAGAAGGAAGCCAAGGCCGCCTTCCCCGATGCCGACATCAAGAGCTACAAGGGCGGCGGTCCGCTGCTGCTCGACGCGGTCAACAACGGCCAGGCCGATTGCGGCGTCAACGACGTCTCGGCGGTCAAGGGCCAGTCGACCGCCTATCCGGCCGGCACCTTCACCATCATGCCGGAGCTGCTGTCGAAGGAGCCGCTTGCCTTCGCCACCCGCTATGACGAGCCGGACCTGCTTATCTGGATGAACCTGTTCCTCAATCAGGTCACCATCGACGGCCGCCTGCAGAAGAACCTCGACTACTGGGTGAATTCCGACGCCTGGAAGAAAGACCACTGAGGAATTAGCGAATAGGAATTAGGCAGTAGGGAATAGTGAGTGGTGAATAGCCATTCCATTCCGACACACTCCCCTACTGCCTACTGCCTACTGCCTACTCACACCGCTGCGCGCCATGCTCGAAAATTTCAGTTTCCGCACCATCGTCGAATACCTGCCTTTGTTCGGCCAGGGCCTGGTCACGACCGTCTGGCTGTCGGCGCTGTCCTTTGTCGGCGCACTCGTCGTCGGCATCGTGCTGTGCGCCATGAATTTGCAGCGCGGCTGGCTGTTTCGCGCGCCGGCCAAGGCCTATATCGACGCTGTGCGCGCCACGCCCTTGCTGGCGCAGCTCTATTTCCTCTATTTTGGCCTGCCGCGACTCGGCTTCGTGCTGCCGGAACTCGTCGTCGGCATCCTCGCTTTGTCCTTGAACAGCGGCGCCTATATCTCTGAAATCATTCGCGCCGGCATCCTGTCGATCCCGCGCGGCCAGGTCGAGGCCAGCGTCGCCTCGGGCATGACCTACACGCAGCGCATGCGCCTGGTCGTCCTGCCGCAAGCCTTCAAGGTGACGATCCCGCCGCTGCTCGGCCAGGCGATCGTGCTGGTCAAGGATTCCGCGCTGCTGTCGCTGATCTCGGTTGCCGAGCTGACGCGCGCCGGGCAACTGCTGGCGTCCGACCGCTTCATGCCGGCGGAAGGCTTTCTCACCATCGCCGCCTTCTATTTGCTGCTCTACTACGGCCTGAAGGCACTGGCCGTTCTCTCCGGCCGCTGGCTCGGCACGGCGGGGGCGCGCGCATGATCTGGCAACAATTCCTCAGCCTCGCCGGCTCCTATCCGCTGGCTCTGCGCGGTCTCGGCATGACGGTGGTGCTGTCGCTGATCAGCCTGGTGCTCGGCACCTTGCTCGGCTTCGGTCTCGGCATCCTGCGCACCGGCGGCAACCGGCTGATCTCCAGCGTCATCGGCGCCTGGGTCGACCTCATCCGCGGCACGCCGTTCCTGGTGCAGATCTTCCTGATCTTCTTCATCCTGCCGGAGTTCGGCATCGAGCTCGACGCCTTCACCGCCGGCATCATCGCGCTGACCAATCTCGCCGCCTGCTTCATTTGCGAGATCGTCGCCGCCGGCATCCGTTCGGTGCCGACGGGCCAGGTCGAGGCAGCGCTGGCATCCGGCCTGTCGCGCTGGCAGCGCATGCGCCAGGTGGTGCTGCCGCAGGCGATGCGCATCGTGCTGCCGCCGCTGGTCGGGCAATATGTGCTCTTGATCAAGGATTCCTCCGTCGTCTCGGCCATCGGCCTGACCGACCTCACCCGCGTCGGCTGGCTGGTGGTGCAACGTGTCCCCAATGGGCTGCTGGTCTTCTTCCTGGTCGGCGTCGGCTATTTCATCGTCTGTTATCCGCTGATCATGCTGGCCCGCCGGCTCGAACGCCGCATGGGCGCGGCGCATGGCGAGGTGCAGCTGTGACATCGAACCCCAAAGGGCCAAGCACTATGACCAAAGCGGGCATGACCCAACCGGGCCTGACCAAGACCGGCATGATCGACTTTCGCGGCGTCAACAAATGGTTCGGCGCGCTCAACGTGCTCAGGGATATCACGCTCAGCGTCGAGCCGCGCGAAGTGGTCGTCGTCTGCGGCCCGAGCGGCTCGGGCAAGAGCACGCTGATCCGCTGCATCAACGGCCTGGAGACGATCAAGGATGGCGACCTCGTCGTCGACGGCCAGCGCGTCGGCGACCCCGCCACCAACATGACGCAGCTTCGCACCGAGATCGGCTTCGTCTTCCAGTCCTTCAACCTCTACCCGCACAAGACCGCGCTCGAAAACGTCACGCTCGCTCCGATCCATGTCCGCAAGATCCCGCGCGCCGAGGCCGAGCATGCCGGGCGCGAACTGCTGGCCAAGGTTGGCCTCGCCGACAAGGTCAACGCCTATCCGGCGCAGCTCTCCGGCGGCCAGCAGCAGCGCGTGGCGATCGCGCGCTGTCTCGGCATGCGGCCCAAGATCATGCTGTTCGACGAACCGACCTCCGCCCTCGACCCCGAAATGATCTCGGAAGTGCTCGACGTCATGGTCGCCGTCGCCGAGGAAGGCATGACCATGATGGTGGTGACGCATGAGATGGGCTTTGCCCGCAAGGTCGCCCAACGCGTTGTGTTCATGGACGCCGGCGCCATCGTCGAAAGCGGCACGCCCGCCGAGTTCTTCTCACACCCCAAGACCGACCGCAGCCGCGCCTTCCTGAGCAAGATTTTAAGGCACTGAGGGCGGCGAAAGGCCGTCGATCAGTCCGGCGGCCGTTAGCGTTGCGGTGCAACGGATCTGTACGCCGTTCGGGTCAAATATTCAGTCCGATCATGGACCGGGCGAGCGGCTGCCCTTCCGCTGGAAGCGAAAGGGCACACCGTCTGAGGTGGGCGGCTCAGGCCGCCGTCGGGTAATCCGTATAGCCCCTGGCATCGCCGCCATAGAACGTCGCCTTGTCGGGGGCGTTCAGGTCGGCATTGCGCTTAAGCCGGCTGACGAGGTCGGGGTTGGCGATGAACAGCTTGCCGAACGCGACAAGGTCGGCATAGCCGTCTCCGACGGCCTTTTCGGCCAGTTCCTTGTCGTAGCCATTGTTCACCAGCCAGGCGCCGGTGCCGCCGGCCTTGCGATAGGTGGCTTTGAGCTCCGCATAGTCGAACGGTCTGTCGCCTTGGCTGAAGTCGCGCGCGCCGCCGGTCGCGCCTTCGACGATGTGGATATAGGCGAGGCCCCGGCTGCCGAGGCCCGTCACCACATGGTTGAACAGCGGCTGCGGATCGCTGTCCGAAGCGTCGTTGGCGGGCGTCACCGGCGACAGCCTGATCCCGGTCCTGCCGGCGCCGACAGCGCCCGTGACCGCGTCGACCACCTCGAACAGGAAGCGCGTCCGGTTCTCGATCGACCCGCCATACGCATCGCCGCGATGGTTGGTGCCCGAACGCAGGAACTGGTCGATGAGATATCCGTTGGCGCCATGGATCTCGACGCCGTCGAAACCCGCCACCTCTATC
Organism: Mesorhizobium sp. 131-3-5; assembly: GCF_016756575.1. Lineage (NCBI taxonomy): Bacteria > Pseudomonadati > Pseudomonadota > Alphaproteobacteria > Hyphomicrobiales > Phyllobacteriaceae > Mesorhizobium > Mesorhizobium sp. 131-3-5. The sequence goes on along the minus strand of NZ_AP023254.1, from coordinate 3,027,249 downwards.
GCCGCCTTGGCGGCGCGGCGGAAATCATCGACGATGCCGGGGAGTTCGGCCGCATCGAGCGCGCGCGGCTCGGAGGTCTCGGCGAATTCGCCGCTGCCATCCGGCTTGACCAGGAACGTCTTGGAGTTTGCCCTGATCGCCGACGGCGCCACCGGCTTGCCTCCGCCGGGCTGCAATGTGTTGTGCGAGATGCGTCCGACATGCCAGAGCTGCACCACGATCTTGCCGCCGCCCCTATGGACGGCGTCGGTGACACGCTTCCAGCCGGCAAGCTGATCCGCGCCATAGAGGCCGGGCACGTTGGCGTAGCCCTGGCCCTGATGGCTGATGGCGGTGGCTTCAGTCACGATCAGGCCAGCCGTGGCGCGCTGGCTGTAATAGGTCACCGAGAGGTCGCTGGGCACCGCATTGGGCGAGCGATTGCGCGTCAGCGGCGCCATGACGATGCGGTTCGCCAGCGTCAGGTCGCCGGCCCGCAAGGGATCAAAGAGGGTAGTCATGAGAAATGCCTTTCATGCATTCGGGGATCGGGGGAGGATCGTCAGAGATCGGACAAGGCGGCCTGAAAGGCGGCGATGGTTTCTTCGTTGCGCTTGTAGAACACCCATTGGCCGACCCGACGCGTGGTCACGAGGTCGGCCGATGCCAGCGTCGCCAGATGCGCCGAGACGCTGGACTGCGCCAGGCCGCGATGGTCGAACTGGCTGGCGCAGACACCCATCTCGAGCGGATGCGCCTGCGCAGCGAAGTGCTGTTCAGGCTCCTTCAGCCACGCCAGGACATCGCGCCGAAACGGATGCGCCAGTGCCTTCAATATGATGTCGCGGTCCATCTTCACCTCGCATCGATCTCAACCGATATATAGATCGGGTAGAGCCGATATGGCAGGAAATCCATGCCATTTTCGAAGGCAATCGGAGCACGTTGGTCTCCGGACACAGCATGAAACCGAAATAGCGCCGCCGGGCGCCAGCCTCCGCGGGCGAATGCGCCGCTATCCCCTCATGTCACCGCCAGGACCTTGCCCGTATCGTGCTGGCGCACGAAATCCACGCGCTTGCCGTCCCAGTGGTAGGAGTAGTGCCGGCCTTGCACCGGCACGGGGATGACGTCGGGCCAGAAGATGCCGATGCATTGCCCGTCCGGCATGCGCACGCTGTTCCAGACAAGCCCGTCGCTGCCCCCTGCCCGCAGCGCCCGCCCCGCCGCCTGCGAGGCGGTGTAATCGTCCGGGTCGAGCACGCCGGGCACGCCGTTGACGTCATCGAGGTCGCGGTCGACGCTGCCGATCAGCACGCGAAAGTCAGCCGTCCAGCCGGGATCCTCATTGGTGGCACGCATGAAATTCTGGTGGTGGTGGATGGTTTCGGCGAGCGCCACATCCTCGCTGTCGCCGGCATAATAGAGGCCGTAGCTGCCATCCGAGAAGCGGCCGGGCCGCAGCGTCGAACAATGCACGAAGGGCGCCATGACGAAGCTGGCGCCGGGGCCTGACACCCGCCTTGCCGCCGTGACCTTGCCGAGATCGCCGATCTCCAGCCTTATGCGCGGGTTGGTCTTCTCCTCGACGGCGGCCAGCGCCTCCCAGTCGCGCGGATCGGCAATGTCCTCGAACAGGTCGATCGGCGGATGGATGGAGCGGATGATGCGAAACGTCTGGGGCCAGTGGACGCGGCGCCGGACCGCGAGCCCACTCACCATGCACCGCGCTCCGCATCGAGCCATTCGCGCATGGCGGCAAGGTCGGAGATTTCGCCGCGCAGCATCAGGTCGAGCGCCGACTGGCCGCCGAACGTGGCATTGGGCTTGCGGATCCAGGCATAGCCGCGCGCCGGCTCGGTGAAGAGATAGCGCAGGCCCTTGTGGATGCCCATCAGATGCGCCATGCGGGTGCGCAGGTCACGGTCGATCCGGCCGATGCCGCCTTCCTTCCAACGTGCCCCAGTCTTCCAACGTGCCCAGGTGCGCGCCGACATGCCGCCGAGCAGGATGCAGGCCTCGAGGTCTGTCAGGTTCCACGCCTTGAACAGATTGACCGTGGTGCGCGCCAGCGCGCCCGCCTCTTCATCCGAAATGGCTGACCCGACCGCGGCCGGCGTGGTGACGATGGACTGAAGCTGCATGTTGCTCACCCTGCTGTTGGCAGAGATATAGCATGCATTTGCCAATTGGCAAGGATGAGGATGCGCGTTCAATTTCGAAAACGTCGTCATCCTCCAGAGACACATGTGTCAGATGCAGGCATGGCTACGGCTGGGCATTGTTCTATATAGGAGCAACCCGAAGTATTCCCGATAAAGCCCTTCTCGGTGCGATACGATGCCCCCAGGCCTCATTCCTGAAAGTGAATGGTACTATCTCGGTTTGCCAGAGCGCCGGAAGACGTTTCTCTCACAGCAAGTCCCATTTGAAGAGGTCGCTGATCGGATAGCCCGTGGTTCGACCGTTTTGGATCCCGGGCTAGAACCGTACTACTCAGGGAAGACAGCTCAGGAGAAGGAGGCGCGCCGAGCCGTCTTCACTCTTAGGCTGGACCCGCCTGAACTATGCGATCTGTTTTTCAGTGGCCGCAGTGGACTTCGCGCCTGCTATTGGCAAGGTCCGGAAATTGGAGACGCAGCGACGCAGCATTTGATCAAAGTGCTTTTGCCTAAACTTCTCGAAGCAGCATCCCGCGCGCCCATGCCGCGGTGCGGCGCGGTTGAGATGTCTGAGCCAGAGTTGTTGACGTCGTTGACAATGCCATCGGCAAAGATTTGGCCAGCCGAGTTTGAACGCAACAACGTGGGCGGCCTAGAGGTGAAGCGTTGGCGCGACAATCCACACCCTCGCTTGGGTCAACAATGGCGATGGGTGCCAGAGCGCTGCGATCTCGAAGTAAAAGGTGCGCTAATCGATCTCAGACAGTTCGAGCATGTTCCGCCCAGCAAGCTAGATCGCGCGGGCCAAATCCACAGGCACGGCTTCACATAGCGCAGTAACACTGGTAGCCCATCTGTAAGAGCCTGCCGGCTTGGTCTTTCCCAAAAATCATTCCGGCGACCGGCCTACCAACGGCCGGTCCGCTGATCAATGCCGTCGTCCCTACTCCGCCGCCTCATACCCCGCGATGCCCTTGATCTCCAGAAAATCCTCGAGCCCGTATTCGGCATATTCGCGGCCGTTGCCCGACTGCTTGTAGCCGCCGAAGGGCAGGCCGGCGTCCCAGGCCGGATAGTTGATGTAGACATTGCCGGAGCGCATGCGTGCGGCCACGTCGCGCGCCTTCTGGATGTCCTTGGCCTGGATGTAGGAGGCAAGGCCGTAGACGGTGTCGTTGGCCTGCTCGACGGCCTGTTCGACCGTGTCGTAGGGCAGGATCGCCAGCACCGGCCCGAAGATTTCCTCGCGCGCGATGCGCATGTCGTGGGTGACGTCGGCGAACACCGTCGGCCTGACATAGTAGCCGCGGTTGAGTTCGGCGGGGCGGCCAGGGCCGCCGGCGACCAGCGTCGCACCCTCGTCGATGCCGGCCTGGATCAGGTCCTGGATCTTGTCGAACTGGACCTGGCTGACGACGGGGCCAAGCTTGGTGTTGGCGCCGTCGGCCGGGCCGACCACGAACTTTTCTGCCGCCGCCTTGGCATAACCGGCGGCCTCGTCATGGCGGTCGCGCGGCACGAACATGCGGGTGGGCGCATTGCAGGACTGGCCGCTATTGCCGAAGCAGCCGGCGACGCCCTTGGTGACGGCGCGGGCCAGGTCGACATCCGGGAACAGGATGTTGGCCGACTTGCCGCCCAGTTCCTGGTGCACGCGCTTGACCGTGTCGGCGGCGGCCTTGGCCACCAATATGCCGGCCCGGGTCGAGCCGGTGAACGACATCATGTCGACGTCGGGGTGGCTGGACAGCGCCTGGCCGACGCCGGGGCCGTCGCCATTGACGAGGTTGAACACGCCCTTCGGCACGCCGGCCTCGTCGATGATCTCGGCGAAGATGATGGCATCGAGCGGCGCGATCTCAGACGGCTTCAGCACCATGGTGCAGCCGGCGGCAAGTGCCGGGCCGACCTTGCAGGTGATCTGGTTCAGCGGCCAGTTCCACGGCGTGATCAGGCCGACGACGCCGATCGGCTCCTTGACGATCAGCGAGGAACCTTTGGCGTGGCGGAACTGGAATGTCTTCAGCGTCTCCGCCATCTTCTCCAGATGCGCCAGGCCGACGCCAACCTGGCTGTCGAGCGCCATCTGGCGCGGCGCGCCCATTTCGCGCGACACGGCGAGCGCCAGTTCCTTGCTGCGCTTCTTGTAGACCGCGATGACGCGGTTCAGGATATCGAGGCGTTCTTCGACCGAGGTGAAGCCGAACGAATTGAAGGCGCGCTTGGCGGCAGCCACCGCCTTGTCGACATCGGCCTTGGAGCCGAGCGAAATCTGCGCGAAGGCATCCTCATTCGAGGGATCAATGACATCGAGCGTGTTCGGTACGACAGGATCGACCCACGCGCCGTCGATATAGAACTGCAGATTGTGTGACATGGTTTCTCCTTGGGGTGCCGCAGGGCCGTTCCGACCGTGATATCCAGCTAGAAATAACGATGCGCGAACCGCACCGTCAAAGGCAACCCCCGAAGTGGTTGAGCCAGCGCGCCAGTGATTGAGCCAGAGGCGTTGGGCCAGAGAACCCAGCCGTTTTCGACGGCATGGGATGGATTACAGCAGCGTGTGTCCTGCCTCGACCAGATGCTGGCGCGCCGCTTCCTGGTCCGCCGCTTTCACCAGCAGGTGATCGCCGTCGAAGGTGGACACCAGGAAGATGCCCAGCTTGTTTTCCGACAATGGCTGGATGACCGACAGCACGATGCCGGTTTCGTCGAAAGCAAAGGGTCCCTGCAGTTTGAAGGCGACCCAGTCGCCATCGTGCTTGACCGTGCCTGGAACACGATCCTGCAGGCAGGTGATCGAAAGCTCGTCGTCGGTCCTGGTGATGCTGACGAAGCCCGGCCCGTCCGCCCAGCCGGGAATGCCGTCACCCGCCCCGAGCCGCGAAATCGCGTACGAGCCGGGAAGTTGCCTCAATTTGACCCTGGCAGCCATCGTCTTGTCCATGCCTCCGATTTGCCGGCTATCGCATCAATTTCTTGCTCATATAGACCGTCATGCCGCCCATGAACGGCTCCTCCCGGTCGATCGTATAGCCATGCCTTTTGTACAACAACACATTGGCCTCGAAGGCGCCATTGGTCAGCAGGCGCAGCTCAAGGCGGCCTGCTTCGAGCGCCTTCCGCTCGGCCCGCTCCAGCAGCAGCCGGCCGATCCCCCTGCCCTGCGCCTGCGGCGCGACGCAGACATTCTCGATCCACAAATGATCACCGGCCAGCATGGTTTCGATCATGCCGACGATGCGGCCGTCGGCGACGGCGAGCTCGAACGGATGCTCGGCAACGGCCTTCCCGTAGTCGGCGCCCATCGGCAGCGGCTCGCGGCCGATCACCGGCACCCATTTGCCATAGGCTGATCGCACGATGTCCCTGATCGCGGCGGCGTCAGCGGGTTCGGCCGGCCGAAACCGGATGGAAGAATTGATGGTCATGACAATGCTCCAGACATGAAAACCCCCGCCGGCGGCGTCGCGGGCGGGGCTGGAAACGAACGAACCGGATCTATCCTGCCGGCCTTTGTCGTCGCGCAATCAGCTCGCCGCTCCGCACTGTGCAGTGGCGGCGTCGCTGTGTATTTGTGGGCGCGAGGGCGAACATGACGCCAAGCTGGAGCATGAGGCGCGGCGCGTCAAGATTTCGGGATTGGCCCAAGCCCGCGACTTCGTCATCCACCGGCGGAGCGAGGGGCGGCAGCGGCGTCGCGGAGACCCGAGGTCCATGCCGCGACCTTGCTGACAGGCGCAGCGGAGCAGGATTCCGAACCGTAGTGGCGCGTTGGGGTCCCGGCATGGATCCTCGGGTCTGCGCCGCGTCGCTGCGCTCCTTGCTCCGCCCGTGGATGACGAAGTGTTGGTGCTTCAGCCAATCGCCAAAGGCGTGATGCGAACGAACGTCAGACGTCCCCGTCGCGCGCCTAATACTCCTGCGCCGTCGGCCTGAACAGGATCTCGTTGATGTCGACCTCGTCGGGCTGGCTCATGGCGAACACCACCGTCCTGGCGAAGGAATCGGCGGGGATGGCCACCCGGTCGTAGAGCGCGCGCACGCCCTGGGCGACATCGGGCTCGGTGACGGTGTCGGGCAGTTCCGTCGCCACGGCGCCGGGCGAGATGATGGTGGTGCGGATGTTGTAGGGTTTCACTTCCTGCCGCAGCCCTTCCGAGATGATGCGCACCGCGTGCTTGGTGGCGGCATAGACCGCGCCGCCCGGCCCGACCTTGTGGCCGGCGACCGACGATACGTTGATGATGTGGCCGCTCTTCTGCGTCTTCATGTGCGGTAGCGCCGCGGCGATGCCATAGAGCACGCCCTTGATGTTGACGTCGATCATCCGGTCCCAATCCTCGACCTTGCCGCGCTCCAGCGGCGAATGCGGCATCAGTCCGGCATTGTTGATAATCACGGCGACGCGGCCATGCGTCTTCACCGCATGGTCGACGAGCCGCCGGACCTGGCCGACATCGGTGACGTCGGTCTGCATGATGGCATCCTTGCCCAGCGAAAGCTCGGCGGCCAGCGCCTCGAGCCGGTCGAGGCGGCGCGCGCCCAGCACCAGCTTCGCGCCCTCCTTGGCCAGCAGCCGCGCGGCGGCTTCACCCAGCCCGCTGCTGGCGCCGGTGATGACGACGACCTTGTTCTTGATGTTGTCTGTCATGGGATTTTCCTTCCGCCTCAGCGATCGATCCTGGCCGCCTGTTGCGGCGAATAGCGCTCGCCTTGCACGGCAATCGCCGAGACCGCGTTTTCGATGTCGGCAAGATCCTCGGCCGTCAGCGCGACGGCCGCCGATCCGATGTTCTCCTCGAGGCGATTGAGCTTCGTCGTGCCGGGGATCGGGACGATCCAGGGTTTTTGCGCCAGCAGCCAGGCGAGCGCGACCTGCGCCGGGGTCACCTTCTTCTGCGCAGCAATCGCGACGATCGCGTCGACCAGCGCCTGGTTGGCTTTGCGCGCCTCCTCCGCGAAGCGCGGCACGGTGTTGCGGAAGTCGCTGCTGTCGAACCGCGTATCGGCATTGATGGCGCCGGTGAGGAAACCCTTGCCCAGCGGGCTGAAGGGCACGAAGCCGATGCCCAGTTCTTCGAGCACTGGCAGGATCGCCTCCTCGGGTTCGCGCCACCACAGCGAATATTCGCTTTGCAGCGCGGCGACCGGCTGCACCGCATGGGCGCGGCGGATGGTGCGCACGCCCGCTTCGGAGAGGCCGAAATGCTTGACCTTGCCTTGGCCGATCAAGTCCTTCACCGTCCCCGCCACCTCTTCGATCGGCACGACCGGATCGACGCGGTGCTGGTAGAGAAGATCGATGCGGTCGGTCCTCAGCCGCTTGAGCGAGGCCTCGACGACGTCGCGAATATGCTGCGGCCGGCTGTCCATGCCCTCATGTCCGGCCGTGCCGGCGATGTCGATGCCGAATTTGGTGGCGATCACCACCTGGTCGCGGATCGGCCGCAGCGCCTCGCCGACGACCTCTTCATTCTTGAACGGCCCATAGACCTCCGCTGTGTCGAAGAAGGTGATGCCGCGCTCGAACGCGGAGCGGATCAGGCGAACGGCATCCGGCGTCTCCATCGGCTGCCCGTAGGAATGGCTCATGCCCATGCAGCCGAGGCCGATGGCCGAGACTTCGAGACCGTTCTTTCCAAGTGTGCGCTTTTGCATTTCAATTCTCCTTCGGTGTGATCCGCACTGTGGCGGCGCGGGCGCGCGCCGCGATCATCGGTGCGAGATAAGGGCTGGCTGCGTATTTCGCCCGGTAGGCGTCGTCGATGCGGGCGTTGACGGTTCCCTCGACTGCTTCGAAGGCAACGTCCCTGGTCAGGCCGGCGGCAGTGATGCGTCCGGCCTTCTGCCTGATCGCGGCCCGATACCAGCGCGACTGCTGACCGTTGTAGCCGCGCACATAAAGCGTGCCGTCGGCAACGACCGACCAGATCCAGGTCGGCGTGCCCAGGGTCACGCCGTCATCGCGCAAAGGCGAAATATGCAGATCGTCGGTTGCCGCGATCCTCTCGAGTTCGTCCTTCGACCAAGGCATTTTCCTATTCCTTTTTCTCGGCATCCGCCTGCTCGAAAGCCTTGCGGGCAACGCCGATCGCCGTGCTTGCAACCGGCCATCCGGCGTAAAAGGCGAGATGTGTGATGGTTTCGATGAGTTCGTCGCGGGTGACGCCATTGTCGAGCGCCCGCTTCATGTGGAAAGGCATCTCGTTGACCCGGTAGTTCGAGATCAGGCTGCTGACGGTGACGAGGCTGCGGTCGCGCGGCGAAAGGCCGGGCCGTTTCCAGACATCTCCGAACAACACATCGTCGGTGTATTTGCCGAGCGCGGGCGCGATATCGGAGAACGGATTCCTGTGCGGCACTGGTTTATCGATCATTTTGGTTTCCTTCGTTGCGGTATCGGTCCGAGCGCAAAGCGCTGATGCTTGCTCAAACCGCGTATTGTTCGTCGGTGACATGCTCCATCCAGTCGACGACCTTGCCGTCGAGGGCCTCGGCGATGGCAATGTGGGTCATCGCCGTGGTCGGTGCCGCGCCATGCCAGTGCTTCTCGCCGGGCACGAACCAGACGATGTCGCCGGGGCGGATAGGCTCGACCGGGCCGCCCTCACGCTGGACCAGGCCGGCGCCCGACAGGACGATCAGCGTCTGGCCAAGCGGATGCGTGTGCCAGGCGGTGCGCGCGCCGGGTTCGAAAGTCACGGTGGCGCCGCCGACGCGGGTCGGCTCGCTGCCCTTGAATGGTGCGTCGATGCGCACCGTGCCGGTGAAGTAGTCGGCTGGACCTTTCGCGGAAGGCTGCGAGCCGCTTCGCTTGATGTCCATGGTTTCTCCTTCTAGACGCCGGACAGCACGCTGCCCCAGGCCTTCAAGGCCGCCGATTCCGACAGCCCGATTGTAATGGCCTCTATTTAGCGCCTGCGATTGATCTGGATTAGATGCTATATCCGGCATGTACTTATGAGGAGGACTCATCAATGCCGCGAGACAATCTGAACGAGCTGACCGCCTTCCTCGCCGTCGCGCGGGAAAAAAGCTTCACCCGGGCGGCGGCACAGCTCGGCGTCTCGCAATCGGCGCTCAGCCACACGGTGCGCGCGTTGGAGGAGCGGCTGGGCGTGCGGCTGCTGACCCGCACCACGCGCAGCGTGGCGCCCACCGAGGCCGGCGAGCGACTGGTGCGCTCCGTCGGGCCAAGGCTCGACGAGATCGAGGCCGAGCTCGCCGCGCTGAGCGCCCTGCGTGAAAAGCCCGCCGGCACCATCCGCATCACCGCCGGCGAGCACGCCGCCGAGGCGGTGCTGTGGCCGGCGATCGCAGGGCTTTTGCCCGACTATCCCGACATCAAGGTCGAGATCATCGTCGACTACGGCCTGACCGACATCGTCGCCGAGCGCTATGACGCCGGCGTGCGGCTTGGCGAACAGGTGGCGCACGACATGATCGCGGTGCGCATCGGCCCGGACATGCGCATGGCCGTGGTCGGATCGCCCGCCTATCTCGCCCGACAGCCGAAGCCGCGCACGCCGCAGGAGCTCACCACCCACAACTGCATCAACCTGCGCCTGCCGACCTATGGCGGGCTCTATGCCTGGGAATTCGAAAAGGCCGGGCGCGAACTGAAAGTGCGCGTCGAGGGCCAGCTGATCTTCAACACGGCGAGGCTACGCATGAACGCGGTGCTGGCCGGCCTCGGCCTTGCCTATCTGCCCGAGGACCAGCTGCGCGCGCATCTGGCCGACGGCCGGCTGGTGCGGGTGCTGGCAGACTGGTGCCCACCCTTCCCCGGCTACCACCTCTATTACCCCAGCCGTCGCCAGGCGACGCCGGCCTTCTCGCTGCTGGTGGATGCGCTGCGCTACCGCGGCTAGAACGACTGGACTGCGCTCGCAGCCGTTCTATCTTCCTGCCGGAACGCGATTGAAGAAAACCCGGAACCGTCGCCGTGACCGAGACTGACCTCTACCGAGGCTATATCGACTGCCTCAACAACCAGGATTGGCAAAGGCTGCATCGCTTCGTCCACGACGAGGTGCATTACAATGGCGACCGTGTCGGGCTGTCAGGTTACCGCGCCATGCTGGAGCGGGATTTTCGCGAAATCCCGGATCTCTATTTCGACGTCCAGCTGCTGGTCTCCGACCCGCCCTTCATCGCAAGCCGCCTGCAGTTCAACTGCACGCCGAAGGGAACCTTCTTCGGCCTGCCCATCAACGGCAAAAAGGTCTCGTTCAGCGAGAATGTGTTCTATGAATTTCTGAACGACCGGATCAGGAACGTCTGGTCGGTCATCGACAAGGCGGCCATCGAGGCGCAGCTCTGACGCGGCCAGTTCCCTTCTCCCCGTTGTACGGGGAGCTGAGGACTGATCCGCACAGCGGACAAAAAGCCAATTGCTTGGCTTTCGAGAGACGAACGGCAGGCAGGTGGATGAGGGGCAGCGCCAACGCTTGTCAATGATTGCTGATCGTTCGTAAAAATCGATCATTCTGACCATAACAATTCGTTGGAAAGATCGTTTCAGGAATGGCATTCCTCCGGTATACCTGCCTGGAGCATTGCATTGTCTTCCGCCACCCACATCGCGAACGATATTCCGAAGAGCCTGATATCGGCAGACCTGGCCGCAAGCCGCAAGCGGCTCGATTCGGTGTGGAAGGGCATTATCCCCGGCATTGTGCTGGTGGCGATGATCACGGCCGTGGCCTTCTCGGCGCACAATGTCTCCGGCTTCGCCTTGTTCAGCCCGATGATCCTGACCGTCGTCGCCGGCATGGTCTATTCCAACGTGCTCGGCACGCCGGTGCACGCCAAGGCCGGCATCGCCTTCTCGCAAAAGCGCCTGCTGCGCTTCGCTATCGTGCTGCTCGGCTTCCAGCTGACGCTCGGCCAGGTCGTCTCGATCGGCGCCGGCGGCGTCGGCATCGTGGCGGCGACGCTTGGCGCCACCTTCCTCTTCACCGTCACGCTCGGCCGGCTGATCGGCGTCGACCGCAAGCTGGCGCAGTTGATTGCCGCCGGCACCTCGATCTGCGGCGCCTCCGCCATCGTCGCCACCAACATCGTCACCGATGCGCGCGACGAGGACGTCACCTACGCCGTTGCCTCGATCACGCTGTTCGGCACCGTCGCCATGCTCGGCTTCCCGCTGCTGGCGCCACTGCTCGGCCTCGACCAGCACGCTTTCGGCCTATGGGCCGGCGCCTCAATCCACGAGGTGGCGCAGGTCATCGGCGCCGGCTTCCAGAACGGCACCCAGTCCGGCGAGATCGCCACGGTCGCCAAGCTGACCCGCGTCGCCATGCTGGCGCCGATGGTCATCGCGCTCGGCCTGATGGCGCGGCGCGGCAGCCGCGACCAATCGGCGGCACGGCCGCCCATGCCCTGGTTCGTTGCTGCCTTCATCGCCGTCGTGGCGTTGAACAGCCTGGTCACCATACCGGCGGAAGTAAAATCAGCGATGGCGCTCGCCACCACCATCATGCTGACCATGGGGCTTGCCGCCATGGGCCTGCAGGCCGACATTTCGCAGCTGCGCTCGCGCGGCCTGCGTCCGCTGGCGCTCGCCTTCTGCGCCTTCCTGTTCATCGGCGGATTCAGCCTGATGCTGGTGAAGTTCGCTTAGCTCGGCAAGCTTTCCACGAGGTTCGCATACCGGCGTTCGCAGAGACGTCGGCTGTTTGCCTGGCCGCATCTCATTCCATTTTCCGACACGCTCCTTCCTTGCGCCAGCACAACGACCGGCCAAACGCCTCTGCTACGGTCGAAGTGGGGAGAACCACGAAGGAGACGCCCATGCGGATCGATCCGAACATGTCCATGGACGACGTCATGAGACGATGGCCGGCAAGCATCGCCGTGCTGATCCGGCACGGCATGCACTGCGTGGGCTGCCACATCGCCCCGTTCCATTCGATCGCCGAGGCCTGCCGGGATCATCGAATTGACGAAGCCGATTTCCTGAAAGGCCTTGAACGCGCCATCGCCGGCGGGCCGGTCAGCCGTCCCGATGCTCCGCCAGCATCACCAGGCGATGCGCGTCGGTGATGGTGACACGCTGGCGGCCGCTGACGATGATCCCGCGTTCCTCCCAGGCGCTCAGCAGCCGGCTCACCGTATGCAAGGTCGTCCCCGTCATCTCGGCGATGTCCTGGCGAGAGATCGGGAAGTCGATCTCGATGCCGGCATCGGTCTTGCGCCCCGTCTGCTTCACCAGCCGCAGCAGCGCGCTGGCAACGCGTTGCTCGACCTGCTCGGTGGCCAGTTCCATGACGCGCGCCTGCGTGTCCTGCAGCCTCGCGCCGACCGTCTTGAACGTTCCCGCGGCAAGAACGGGAAACCGGGATGACAGATCCGGCCACACGGCATTCGGCCAGACCAGAACCACGCAGTCGACCGCGGCGATCGCGGTTGCCGGATAGGTCAGCCGGCCGAGTGCGGCGGCAACGCCGAATATCTCGCCTTCACTGATGTAGCGGGCGATCACCTGGCGCCCGTCGGGCGTGGTCCGCACGACGCGAATATGTCCCGCCAAGAGCACGTAGAACGAACGCGCCTCGGCCTCCTGCTCGAAAATTGCAGTTTCCTTGGCAAAGCGCACGGACCGGGCATCCCGCAGAATGCTGTCCAGCTCCGCGGGCCCCAGGCCCTCGAACAGCGAAAGCCTCGCGATGATCGACCGGTCAAGCGGCAACCCCAAACCCTCGCTGCCCACGGCTCCAGATGACGCCGGCACCCAGTCTATATTTCGTGCGCCAGTTTGCGCCAGCGCAAATCGCCTGTCCGTGCGGTCGGCTAGAAGGCTGCAACGGTTTGAGCCGTGATGCACCCAAGAAAGGACTTACCCATGAAATTCCACCTGATCGCCGCGGCCGCCGCCCTGCTTGCGCTTGCCGGCGTCGCAAACGCCGAAGAGCACGTCGTGCAGCTGCTGACCAAGGGAGACAAGGGGTCCATGGTCTTCCAGCCTGATTTCATCAAGGCGGCTCCCGGCGACACGATCAAGTTCGTGCCTGGCGACAAGACCCACAATGTCGAAACCATCAAGGGAATGGCCCCCGACGGCGCCCAGGAAATCAAAAGCAAGATGGGTGAAACGACCACTGTCACCATGACGCAGGAAGGCGTCTACGGCGTCAAGTGCAGCCCGCATTACGGGATGGGCATGGTGGCTCTGATCGTGGTCGGCAAGCCCGTGAACCTCGACGCGGCGCAGGCGGTCAAGCAGGTCGGCAAGGCCAAGACCGTGTTCCCCACGCTGTTTGCCCAGGTGACGAAGGCGAACTGATCGAGGCCGAATGCCGGGCGGACAGACAGGTTTTGTCCGCGCTCGACATCGGAATTGCAAAGTCCTGTGGGAGTGGCGGCTTCGGCGCCGTCACTCCCACACGACGTTTTGGCGCCCGGCGCCGTGCGGGCATTTCCATTCACCGGCAGTTGCCGGTCTCCCGAACAGGCATCGCTCCCCCGGCAGAACCAGATCAAGACAAATGAATCTCAAGTTTGCGCCAGCGCAAAGAAGTCCTCGTGGAAAGGCTTATTCTCCAAGTATCGAACGGTTCAAAAAAAGGAGCGGGAAATGCTTACGAGACGCGAAGCCCTGTTAGGGTCTGTTCTTGCGGCTGCGGCCGTCGCGACGGTCGGCTCGATGCCGGCTATGGCCAGCGCCAAGGAAGTCGCTGGCTTGCCGCGGGAGAAGGTGACATTGGTCGCGCCGCCTTTCGTCCATGCCCACGACCAGGTGGCCAAAAGCGGTCCCAAGGTCGTCGAATTCACGATGACCATAGAAGAGAAGCCGATGGTGATCGACGCCGACGGCACCCAGCTCAACGCCATGACCTACAATGGCTCGATCCCGGGACCTCTGATGGTCGTGCATGAGGGTGACTATGTCGAACTCACGCTGATCAACCCCGACACCAATACGCTTGCCCACAACATCGACTTCCATGCCGCCACCGGAGGGCTTGGCGGCGGTGCGCTGACCCTGGTCAATCCCGGCGAGCAGACGACGCTTCGCTTCAAGGCGACGCGCTCGGGGACCTTCGTCTACCACTGCGCGCCCGGCGGTCCGATGATCCCCTGGCATGTCGTTTCGGGCATGAACGGAGCGATCATGATCCTGCCGCGCGACGGGCTCAAGGACGACAAGGGCAAGCCGGTCCGCTATGACCACATCTATTATATCGGCGAAAGCGACTTCTACATTCCCCGCGACGAGCAGGGTAAATTCAAGAAGTATGACTCGGCCGGCGACAATTACGACGACACGGTGAAGGTCATGCGTGGCTTGATCCCCACCCACGTCGTGTTCAACGGCAAGGCAGGATCGCTGACCGGCGAGAACGCCATGAAGGCCAAGGTCGGCGAGACTGTCCTGATCGTCCATTCGCAGGCCAATCGCGACACACGTCCGCACCTGATTGGTGGACATGGCGACCATGTATGGGAACAGGGCAAGTTCGCGAACCCGCCGGCAAAGGACCTCGAAACCTGGTTCATTCGCGGGGGTTCGGCCGGCGCTGCCCTTTACACATTCCTGCAGCCGGGCGTCTACGCCTACGTCAACCACAATCTGATCGAGGCGGTGGAACTCGGCGCGACCGCGCATTTCACGGTCGACGGAAGCTGGGACGACGACCTGATGATGCAGGTTGAAGCCCCAAGGGCGATTGCGTCCTAGCTGCCGCCTCGGGTCCTAAGGTAGACGCGGCCTTGCGACATTCCTGCAGGGCCGCGAACGCGGGAAAACTGCCATGCCCCTCAACCCCATCCTGGCTCTCGGAGGTCTGGCTTGCGCGCTGTTCACGCTGGGCGCGACAGGCGCCGTCGGCTGGCTCCCGGTGCCGGATCGGGAGTTCCTGGCGCGCTCCGAACTCGTCACCCTCGCGCCCGGATCGTTCGCTCATCCGCTGCCCGGGGAATTCCTCAGGCAGAACCACCCCGTCAGTGCTCCCGTGGTGCGGGCAACGGTGGCAGCGCCCTTCGAGATCATGAAATACCAGGTAAGCGCTTCGGACTACCGGCGCTGCGTCATGGCCGGCGCCTGCAAGCCGGCCGATGGCCGCGGCAGCGGCAATGTTCCGGTTACGGGCGTGAGCCATATCGATGCCGAGGCCTATGCGGACTGGCTCTCGGCCGAGACCGGATCGGCATGGCGCCTGCCGACGGACGTGGAATGGGCCTATGCGGCGGGCGAACGCTTTCGCGGCGACATCGAAGGTGGCGAGACCGACCCCAACAACCCGGCGCAGCGCTGGCTCGTCCAATATCGCGCCGAGGCTTCACTCGGGCGGCAACCGGACCCGCAGCCGAGGATCAGGGGCGGATTTGGACCCAACTCCAAGGGGGTGGGCGACATTGCCGGCAACGTCTGGGAGTGGACTTCGACCTGTTACGTCCATACGACGGAAGCCGCCGACGGCGCCGGCATAGCAAGCTCGATCGACAATTGCGGCGTTCATGTCGTGGAAGGTTTCCATCGCACCTATATGTCGAACTTCATCAGGGACGGGAAAAGCGGCGGTTGCGCCGTCGGCACGCCGCCCGACAATCTGGGATTCCGCCTCGTGCGCGACCGGCTCAACCTCGTGCAAGCCGCCATCCGCTGGCTTCGGCTTTCCTGATCACGACAACAACAGGACTTCTGCAATGACATTGAAATCGTCGCTGGCGGATCATGCGCGTCCGGCCCCGGAAAAGCCGTTGCATCATGCAGGCGTCGATCGCGCTGCGATCGGCCGGCTCGTTCGCGAATTCTATGCGCGACTGCGCAAGAACGAACGTCTCGGACCGATCTTCGCGCGCGAGATCCCCGGCGACTGGGAACCGCATCTCGAGAAGATGACCGACTTCTGGTGCTCGGTCATCCTCAAGACGGGCGACTATCATGGCCGCCCGGTCCCGGCGCACCTGAAGCTCGGGGACGTGACTGAGGCCGATTTCGACATCTGGCTGGCCATGTTCAGCCAGACGGCGGCCGAACTCCTTGGGCCGGAAATCGCCGCGGTGTTCGGCGACCGGGCCGAACGGATCGCGACGAGCCTGAAGCTGGCGATGTTCTTCCGCCTAGGGGATCGTGCCTAGACAGCCGGCCCGGAAAAAAAATGCGCGCTCAATCCTCGAACGAACTCGCGGCCGCATAGATCGCGGCCAGCGTCTCGATGCCGGCCTGGTCGGCCTTGTCGAAGCGGCCGGGCAGCGGGCTGTCGAGATCGAGCACGCCGAACACGCCTTCATCGTCCTCGAGCAGCACGACCAGTTCCGAACGTGAATCGGCATCACAGGCGATGTGGCCGGGAAAATCATGCACGTCCTTGATCAGCATCGAGGTGCCGAGTTCGACCGCGGTTCCGCACACGCCCTTGCCGACCGCGATGCGCACGCAGGCCGGCTTGCCCTGGAACGGTCCCAGCACCAGCTCCTCGTCCGAGGCCAGGAAATAGAAGCCGGCCCAGTTGAGGTCCGGCACCATCTGGAAGATCAGCGCCGCGGTGTTGGCGGCATTGGCGATCGAGTCGCTCTCGCCGTCGAGCAGTGCCTTCAGCTGAGCGGCGAGGTCGCGATAGAACGCGGCTTTGTCCGAGGTGTCGATGGCCTTGGCGGCGAACATGGCTTGTCTCCGAACTGGGAATCGCGGTTCCGTTTCCGCAAGCTCTCTGCACCAAACGACCACTCGACGATACTAGCTTGAATTCCAGTCGCCGCGAAAGTCGCAAGAAGATGCCCTGTCCGTCAGTCGGCAGCACGGCACGTCCATCAAACCGTGCTGCCTTGATCAAGCAGGCAAGTCCATCAGCCGGCGGGTTTGTAAGCGCCGGCAGCCTTTTTGGCGGCTGCGAGCACTGCCTTCATGTCGAGTTCTTCCAGCACAACCATCTCGGTCAGTGAGCCGCTCGCTCGCACGGCAAGGGACATGCCAATCCCCGCTGATTGGTCCGGCACCTCGCCATTGACAACGACGTCATAGATGCCGCGCGTGAACATCACGCTGCTCACCTTGCCGCCAACGCTTTCGAAAAGCGCCTTGACCGCAGCCTGCCTGTCGGAGCCTTGCATCAATCCTTTGGCGGCATGAGGCGCATAGTTTGCCAAGATAGTCACTTTCATGGGTATTTCCTCCAAATGTCATTGTCTCGTGCGGCTCCATAATTCGAGCGGCACGGAGTGATTTATTTTTCGGAACAATTGCAGGCGCCCTGGGACGCGTTGGCGGCCAAGGGCCTACTGCCAGATGAATATGCGCTTAAGCTAATATAATGACAATACCGGACGCGCCGATACTGCCGACAGGAAGGTGTCTGGCTGGACCCCGCTCGGCCAACGGCATCGAGCTCGCGCCGTTGACGCGCGATGTGTGGTGCTGAGGTTGAACGGCCAGTAGCGGCGCGGTGCAACCTTACATCGGGCGCTTGGGTTCGCCCTTTTGTGGCGTTGCCGTGTCGGAATCCGATTTCTTGTGCTTGTCGGCGGCAATCCTGCGGATGCGGTCGAAGCGGCTTTCCTCGGTGGTTTCGGTCGTGACGACCGTCTGTGGCTTCTGCGCGAACACGATCATGGATCGATCTCCTGGGCTAGAGGCCTGTGCGCCGGGAGAGATCCCCCGGCGATCGTATCCGGCTGCAAAAACCGGCGTGGATTCAGCTCAGACCTGGAAGACGGCTTCGATGAAGCCGCCCCCGCAGGCAGGCCGAGTTCTTAGTAACCGCCCATGCCGCCGCCACCGGCAGGCGCGGCATCTTTCGCCGGAACGTCGGTGATCATGGCTTCGGCGGTGATCAGCAGAGCCGCGATCGAGCCGGCGTCCTGCAGTGCGGTGCGCACCACTTTCGCCGGATCGACGATGCCGGCCTTGATCATGTCGACATAGGTCTCGTTCTGGGCGTCGAAGCCCTGATTGTGGTCCTTGCTGTCGGCGAGCTTGCCGACGACGATCGAGCCCTCGACGCCGGAATTCTCGGCGATCTGGCGGATCGGCGCTTCCAGCGCCCTGAGCACGATCGAAATGCCGGCGGTGACATCGGCATTGGCGCCGTTGAGGCCCGACAGCGCCGACCGGGCGCGCAGCAGAGCGACGCCGCCGCCGGGCACGATACCTTCCTCGACCGCCGCGCGCGTCGCGTTCAGCGCGTCGTCGATGCGGTCCTTCTTTTCCTTCACTTCCGACTCGGTGACGCCGCCGACGCGGATGACGGCAACCCCGCCCGACAGCTTGGCCAGCCGCTCCTGCAGCTTCTCCTTGTCGTAGTCGGAGGTCGTCTCCTCGATCTGGCCCTTGATCTGGGCGACGCGCGCCTGGATGGTCGCCTTGGTGCCGGCGCCGTCGATGATCGTGGTGGTATCCTTCTCGATCAGCACGCGCTTGGCGCGGCCGAGCATCTCGATGGTGACGTTTTCGAGTTTGATGCCGAGATCCTCGGAGACCATCTGGCCTGAAGTCAGCACCGCAATGTCTTCCAGCATCGCCTTGCGGCGATCGCCAAAGCCCGGCGCCTTGACGGCCGCGACCTTGAGGCCGCCGCGCAGTTTGTTGACGACCAGCGTGGCAAGCGCCTCGCCCTCGACGTCCTCGGAGATGATCAGCAGCGGCCTGCCGCTCTGCACCACGGCTTCGAGGATCGGCAGCATCGCCTGCAGATTGCCAAGCTTCTTCTCGTGGAGGAGCACATAAGGCTCTTCCAGCTCGACACGCATCTTGTCGGCATTGGTGACGAAATACGGGCTGAGATAGCCACGGTCGAACTGCATGCCCTCGACGACGTCGAGTTCGGTTTCGGCGGTCTTGGCTTCCTCGACGGTGATGACGCCGTCATTGCCGACCTTATCCATCGCCTTGGCGATCATCTCGCCGACGGTTGCGTCGCCATTGGCGGCGATGGTTCCGACCTGCGCGATCTCGGCCGACGACTTGACCTTCTTGGCTTTCGCCTTGATTTCGACGACAACTGCGGCAACCGCCTGGTCGATGCCGCGCTTCAAGTCCATCGGGTTCATGCCGGCGGCAACCAGTTTGGCGCCTTCGCGCAGGATCGAGGCGGCCAGCACGGTCGCGGTGGTGGTGCCGTCACCGGCGAGGTCGTTGGTCTTCGAGGCCACTTCGCGCACCATCTGCGCGCCCATGTTCTCGAACTTGTCGGCAAGCTCGATTTCCTTGGCGACGGTGACGCCGTCCTTGGTTATGCGTGGCGCGCCATAGGCCTTGTCGATGATGACGTTGCGGCCCTTGGGGCCGAGCGTGACCTTCACCGCATTGGTGAGGATCTCGACGCCGCGCAGCATGCGGTCACGCGCGTCGGTGGCGAATTTGATTTCCTTGGCAGACATTTTTTCAATCCCGTTCGAATTTGGAGTGGACGAACCCCGCGCGGAAGGCGCGGCGCACCAGTCAGGCGGCCTTCTTGGCTTCGACGCTCTTCTCGATGACGCCCATAATGTCGGCTTCCTTCATGATCAGAAGGTCCTCGCCATCGATCTTGACCTCGGTGCCCGACCATTTGCCGAACAGGATCAGGTCGCCGGCCTTGACGTCGAGCGGCACAAGCGCGCCGTTTTCGTCGCGTGCACCGGGTCCGACGGCGATGACTTCGCCTTCCTGCGGCTTTTCCTTGGCATTGTCGGGAATGATGATGCCGCCCTTGGATTTGGTATCGCCTTCGGCGCGCCGGATGACGACGCGGTCGTGGAGTGGCCGAAACTTCATGAAAACTTCTTTCTGGGGCCGGCTTAGGCGGCCGCTTCCCCCATATAGGCGCTTTGGCACTCGATAGATAGGAGTGCCAAAAATTATTCGCGGACCCGATAAATATTGAAAAGTATTATTTCGCCTTGCCGTTTCGTGATATCCGAAGGCGGTCAAATAATTCAAAAAATTGAATTTTGCCGGTCGAGTGCCTATTTATCGGACAAGTTCATTTTCACGATTCCAGCACCAAGGAGATTTATGCGATGGCCGACGGCAACCAGACGATCATGGAAAAAGCTGAAGCCCGCTTCGTCGACAAGCAGAAGAAGACGGCGGAGCGCAACAAGGCAACCGCCGAGTACATGTCCGAGGCGAAGGCCAGGGAGATCAAGACCGCAAAGCTCAGGACATTGCGCCTGGCCAAGGAAGAGGCAGACCGCGTCGCCGAAGCCCTGAACCCGACGCCGAAGAAGAAGCGGGCGACCAAGAAGGCCGCCGCAACGGAGGCAAAAACATGAGCCTGACCTTCCCCAACCGCAGCCGAAGCTATGACGAAGCCGGCAAGCGCATCCGCTTCGTCGGCCATGACGGGATGTTCCAGATTTCCTTCTCGGTCGCCGCCGATGCGATGACCAAGATCCAGCCGCGAACCAGCGCCGATGAAGCGGGCTACCTCGCAACGTTCGACACCGAGAGCAGCGTCATTCGCGATGTTGCGTCGAAGGCCTACGGCCGCACGCGCAAGAGCATGTATGTGCTGACATCAGACGACTTCGGCTGATCAGCCGAGGTCCATGTCCTCGATCATCGTCCGTATCTTCGCGGCTTTTTCGAAATGGTCGAGGCGGTGGGTCCTGATCCACCATTCCGCTGCTTCCATCAGCAGCTCGGGATCGTCATTCCTGTTGGCGAAAAACGCGTAGAACGACACGCCCACGGCAGGCCCTTTCTCGGAAATCTTGCGGTCGCAGACCTCCAGTATCTTTTGCCTCAGGCTCGCTCTCACGGGAATCCTCTTGGTTTTGGTGTTGCGGGCCTTGGTCCTGTGGGCCGGCGGCCGGAACGTTCAACCCTTGCGCTCCGCCCTCTCCCGACGCCTGATGTCGCCGACATTCATCTGCACGACCATGTCCTCGGCCTCGCGCGGGCTCATGCCAACCATCACCTTTTGCCTGATCACGGCTGGCTGGCCGGTGAACACATCGACGATGGCCCAGCTCTGGGGCAGATCCATGCGCAGCGCGTAGCGGTTTGCCATGATCCTCAGCCCTGCAACATGAAAAACACCGTACCCAGGACCAGAATCGTCCACGCGATCACCGACAGCTTCAGCGCCATGCCGCCATGCGCGGCCACAACCTCCCGCAAGCGCGGCACGATGCCTACCGAGGCGGCTGGCGCCGCCACGACGGCGACGGATGGCTTGACGCCGAGTTTTCCAAAGACCGGCAGCGATGGCGGTTCACGCACGAAAATGACCTCGAATGTCGGGGAAGATCGGAGCGAGCAGGCTCGCGCTCCTGCCATAGCACTCTTTTCGTGAGCGACCTGCATGCCAAATGCAGATGGGTGGTTTTAACGTCGGCCCTACATCTTCGTGGCCATGATCGTCGGATGCGACAATGGCCGCAACCGCGCAAATCGGCCGCGACAAGAGGTCGGGCACCAGGGTCTCGGCGATAAGATTTTTGGAGGCCTCGCCTCGGGATCGAACCGAGGCTTCAGAGATTTGCCGTCTCCAGCGTAGCCGCTCCGCCACGAGGCCATTGCAACCGACCTAACGGGGAAATGCTTGCGGAAACGTTAAGTCCCACGGCTGTTCTGTCGGCACTTTGCAAAATGTCGCCTGGCGTCGCTCTTCGGCAGACTCTGTGGCCCGAAATCCCGAAGGTGCGAGCGGTGCCACTGGGAGGTGAGTATCCAGGTTGCGCGGACAATAAATGACCGACACGCAGTGTGCCGTCAGGCGATTCAGAGCTTCAAATCACAGCCCTATCTCTTTGTTCGCAAACAATTCCAAGGGGAAGCCATCCAGGCCTTCCCTGAAAAACTCAGGCCTTTACGCCGCAGCGCTGCGGCCTTTCCCGCCGGCCTCGGTCTTGAAGATGCGGAACGTGTTGCGCCCTGCCGCCTTTGCGGCGTAGAGCGCGGTGTCGGCCTGCGCGAACAGGTCGCAAGGCGCGCCTTGCCCGGCAAATGCAATGCCGACCGAGGCGCCCAGCCGCAGCGACTGGCCGCGGATCGCGACCGGCTTGCCCATGCTCTCGACGATCTCGCGCGCCACGCCGGAGACGGCAGCCCGGTCGAGATGCGAGCCAAGCAGCACCGCGAACTCGTCGCCGCCGACGCGCGCCACCAGATCCGCCTCGCCGCAGCCTTCGGCGAGGCGCTCGGCCGCCGCCTTCAGGCACTCGTCGCCGACGACATGGCCGAACGTGTCGTTGACCGCCTTGAAGCCGTCGAGATCGATCAGCAGCAGCGCGCCCAGTGGACGGCTGGCATCCACCTGCGCCAGCCGCGCCTGGAAGCGGGCGCGGTTGGCAAGCCCGGTCATGGCGTCGAATTCGGCGAGATAGCGCATCCGGTCCGACAGGATCTTTTCCTCGGTGATGTCCTGCTTCATGCCGAAGATGCGCACCGGCACGCCTTCCTCGCACTCCACGGTCGCGGTGATGCGGATCCATCGGCTGTGGCCGGCGAAGGTGGTGATCTCGGCGTCGAGGGTGAAGCCGCTGCGCTCGGCGATCGCGCGGCTGCGCAAACTGTCCAGCGCCTTGCGCGACTCCGCAGGATAGCACTTGATGATCTCCGAGCGGTCGAGTGCCGTGCCGCGAGGCAGATCGAACAGGTCGTAGACCACATCGGTCCAGTGCAATTGTTCACCGGGCAGGCTGCATTCCCACACGCCGATGCGCGCGGCGACCGAGGCGCGGTCGAAGATCTTGCGGCTGTGCGCCAGCGCAACCTCCTGGCCGGCGATCAGCGCCGCCTGCGCGGCGAGTTCGGCGTTGAGCTTGGAGATGTCGGCATCGCGGCGACGCTCGGCCCGACGCGCATCCTGCCCACCCTCCCCGTTTCGTGCCGAAGCGACGGGCCGCGCCGGACCTTTGGGATTGTAGGGTGTGTCGGACATTGCGGGGCTCTGCTGTCTTGGCGGACAGCCACCATGGCGCAGGAGCGATTAACACTTAGCTGACACTTCCGGAGCGGCAGCGGAATCTCCGGCGAAAATCCGTCGATGCCAAGCTTGCGGTGAAGCGATCGCCGACGTCAACTTTCCCCTTGAACGATCCCCCGATCTGGCTTAGCCTCGACATGAGAAAAGGTTTTTCCAAACAGTTTCGATCGGGCTCGGCCATTGGCCGGGCCTTGTTCCGGCCTGTAAGAGAAAACCTTTTCCCAACTAAGGATCCTCGATGGTATCGGACGATCAGCCTGTTCCGGTTTTCCCCAAGCCCGTCACCTTGCGTGACGTGGCGGCGCGGGCCGGCGTCAGCGTTGCCACCGCATCGAAGGCACTCAACGACCAGGGGCGCATGACCGCCGAGACGCGCGAGCGCATCCGCGAGACGGCGCGCAGCCTGGGCTTCCGCCCCAACAGCCTGGCGCAGAGCCTGCTCAGGCGTCGCTCCTTCACCGTCGGCCTGCTCACCAACGATACTTATGGCCGGTTCTCGCTGCCGCTGATGTCGGGCATTTCGGACGCGCTCGTCGACAATGGCGTCTCGGTTTTCCTGTGCAATGTCGAGGAGGACCCGCGGCTGGGCCAGCTGCATGTCGAGGCCATGCTCGACAAGCGCGTCGACGGCATCATCGCCACGGGAAAACGCATCGACCGCCATCTGCCCGTCGATCTCGCCAATCTGCGCATCCCGGTGATCTATGCCTTCACCCAGCCCGATCCCGACGCCGTCGCCTTCGTCTCGGACGACGCCGGCGGCGCGCGGCTGGCGGTCGAACATTTCTACCGGCTTGGCCGCAGGCGCATCGCCCATGTCAGCGGACCGGCGAGCTTTGCCGTGGTGCACGCCCGCGCCCAGGCCTATCGCGACGTGCTCGCCGAAAACGGGCTGCCGGTCACCGATCCGCTGCTCGGCGCCTGGTCGGAAGCCTGGGGACATGAAGCGGTGGCGCACTTGTTCGACGGCAAAAGCGAACGGCCCGACGCCGTCTTTTGCGGCAACGACCAGATCGCGCGCGGTGTCATCGATGCCTTGCGCGAGCGCGGCCTCGACGTTCCCGGGGATGTCGGCGTCATCGGTTTCGACAATTGGGAGATCGTCGCGGAAGCGACGCGCCCGCCGCTGACCTCGGTCGACATGAACCTGGTCGCCCTCGGGCGCGAGGCCGGGCTGACCCTGCTATCCCTGGTCGGCGGTCAGCCCGCCGCGCCGGGCATTCGAAAACTGCCGTGCCGGCTGGTGGTGCGTCAGTCCTGCGGCCGCTCACCGGACGGCTGAAAACGAAAGCGCCGCGTGACCGGCGCCAAGCCGCGCACAGCGGCCAACCCTTGGAGGAGGAAAACATGAGGAACCTGATTGCCAAACTGGCCCTGGCCACTGCCGTTCTCGGCAGCGGTCTCGGCGCTGCCGCCGCCGACACCGCCAACATATGGGTGCGGGCCGACGGCTCGAATTTCATGCCGCGCATCGTCGACGCCTACAACAAGGCGCATAAGGACCAGATCAAGCTCGACATCATCCCCAATGCCGAGATCATCCCGAAATATGGCGCGGCCGCCGCCGGCGGCACGGCGCCCGACGCGCTGTCGCTCGACCTCATCTACACCCCCTCCTTCGCCGCCGCCGGCCAGTTGGAGGACATCACCGACTGGGCCAAGTCCCTGCCCTATTTCGCCAGCCTGTCGCCGGCGCATGTCAAGACCGGCACCTACAAGGACCACATTTACGGCCTGCCCTTCTCGGCCGACGCCTCGGTGCTGATCTGGAACAAGAAGCTGTTCAAGCAGGCCGGCCTTGACCCTGAAAAAGGCCCCACCAACTGGGCCGAGATCGCCGCCGACGCCGAGAAGGTCAATGCGCTCGGCGGCAACATCAAGGGCTTCTACTTCTCCGGCAATTGCGGCGGCTGCAACATCTTCACCTTCACGCCGCTGATCTGGGCCTCTGGTGGCGACATCCTGAGCGCGGACGGCTCCAAGGCGACGCTGGACAGCCCGCAATTGCGCGGCGCCATCGATCTCTACCGCTCGATGGTCAAGAAGGATCTGGTGCCGGCAGGCGCGCAGACCGACACCGGCGCGAACTTCTTTGCCGCCTTCGCCGCCGGCAATATCGGCATCTCGCCCTCCGGCGCCTTCGCCATCGGTGCGCTCAACACCCAGTATCCCAATGTCGATTACGGCGTCACCTTCCTGCCGGGCAAGGATGGCGGCTGGTCGTCCTTCGCCGGCGGCGACAATTTCGTCGTCACCAAGGGCACCAAGAAGCTCGCCGTGGTGAAGGAATTCCTGGATTTCGCCTATTCGCTGGAAGGCCAGACCATCCTCGCCAAATATGGCAGCCTGCCGGTGCGCGGCGACATCGCCAAGGATGCGCTGAAGGATCTCGATCCGCGCTACCAGATCGCCGCCGAGGCCATGGCCAAGGGCAAGACGCCTTATTCGGTGGTGTTCAACGATCTGATCAACTCCGCCAACGGCCCGTGGACGCAGATGATCAACGAGGTCTTCTTCGGCGACGATGTCGATGGCGCCATCGCCAACGCGCAGGAGACCATGCAGTCGATCATCGACCAGGCGCCGCAGAAGTAGCGGCCGCCTGCCGGCCGCCCGCCTTTCTCCCTGGGCGGGTGGCCGGCAATTCCTTACCCTCCCCCTTGTGGGGAGGGTCGCTGCGAAGCAGCGGGGTGGGGGTCAGCGCCAGTCCCGCACCCGGACCTGCGGTCCGACCTCCCCACAAGGGGGAGGTAGGGCGTCCAATTGGATCCGACGTAAGAACAGGCAAAGCATGACCACCATCGCCGCAAGCACCGCCGCCCCGCCCCGCGCCCGAAAACTCGTCGGCGCCGGACGCCGGCAATGGATCGGCCTCATCTATGTCGCGCCGGCCGTGGCGCTGGTCATGGTGTTCTTCGTCATCCCGCTCGGCATGACGGCGTGGATGTCGCTGCACAACTGGCCGCTGATGGGCGAGCATGCCTTCATCGGCCTCGACAATTACTGGGCGATTCTGCGCGACACCAGGTTCTGGAATGCCCTGAAATTCACCGGCTACTACACGGTGATCGTCACCATCGCGATCTTCGCCGTCGCCTTTCCCTTGGCGATCTTCATCGAAAAGCCGCGGCCGCTAACCAACCTCTACCGCACGTTCTTCTTCATGCCGGCGGTGGTTGGTTTCGCCTCGGCGAGCCTGCTCTGGTCATGGCTGCTCAACGTCGATTCCGGCCTGTTCAGCCCGGCCGCCTACGACCTCGGCCTGATCGACAGGAAGTTCAACCTGCTCGCCACCTTCCAGCCGGCCTTCTGGTCGATCATCGCCATGGTGGTGTGGAAAGTCGCCGGCTTCACCATGATCATCCTGATGACCGGCCTGCAATCGATCCCGCAGGACCTGCAGGAGGCCGCCGTGATCGACGGCGCCGGGCCGTTTGCGCGGTTCCGGGCGATCACGCTGCCGCTGATGCGCCGCACGCTGGCGCTGGCGCTGATCCTGTCGGTCGCGGGCTCGATCCTTGCCTTCGACCAGTTCTACATCATCCTGCGCGGCGGGCCGCGCAACCAGACGCTGACGGCGGTCTACTGGATCTTCAACCAGTCCTTCGTGTCGTTCAAGCTGGGCTATGGCGCGGCACTCTCCATGGTGCTGCTGGTCATCCTGGTGGCGCTCAGCCTCATCCAGCTGTGGCTGCTGCGCAAGCCCGAGGGGCTCGACTGATGGCGCAGGCGATTTCAGCCCGGGGCAAGTTTGCCGCCCGCCTCGCCAGGCACTCCACCGGCATCATCGCCTCGGTGTTGTTCGTCGCGCCGATCGTGTGGACGGCGCTGTCGGCCTTCAAGCCGGCGGCCGAGGCGCGCCTGCCGCCGCTGCCGCCATGGCCGACCACGGGCTTCTCGCTGGAAAACTATGCCACGCTCAACTCCTTCGGCGACGGGCTCTGGGCCTCGGCGCAAAACAGCATCTATGTCTCGGTGATGACCGTCCTTTTGTCGGTCATCGTCAGCGTGCTGGCCGGCTACGGCTTTTCGCGCTTCCGCTTTCCGTTCAAGGACCTGTTCTTCGTCCTCATCCTGTCGACGATCATGATCCCGTTCCAGTCGATCCTGACGCCGATCTTCCTGGTGCTGACCAAGCTTGGCCTGCACAACACGCTGACCGGCCTGGTCGGCGTCTATGTGACACTGCAATTGCCGTTTTCGATCTTCATGATGCGCAACGCCTTCGACGCCGTGCCGCGCGAGATCGAGGAGGCTGCGCGCATGGACGGCGCCGGCAACGCCACCATGCTTTTGAAGGTGATGCTGCCGCTGGTCTGGCCGGGCGTCGTCACCATCGCGCTGTTCGCCTTCCTCGGCGCCTGGAACGAGTTCCTCGCCGCGCTGGTGCTGATGACCGACCAGTCCAAATTCACGCTGCCGGTGATGATGACGGCACTGCAGTCGGGCCGCTTCGGCGCCATCGACTGGGGCGCCGTGCAGGCGGGCGTCACCGTGATGATGGTGCCGTGCCTGATCCTGTTCCTTGCTTTGCAGCGCTTCTACATCCGCGGCCTGATGGCCGGGGCCGTTAAATAGACAGACTGAATGGAGTGAGTTCATGACCGCATCGCCATCCCCCCGCCCCGCCACGAAGGAAAAGCCGAAACTCGCCTTCCGGCCGCTGCCGGTGCCGCAGGTCGATGTGCACGGCTTCTGGGGCGACCGCGCCGACGCGGTGGCGACCCGCACCGCCGACATCCTTTACGAGCGCTGCGTCGAGGCGCGCATGCTGGAGCAGATCGATCCGGACCGCCCCTCGCCCGGCATCGTCATCCCCTTCCACTCGCCTTCGCCCGATGAAGCGGACCGCCAGGGCGCCGAATTCACCGGCTCGACGGTGACGACGCAGATGTTCTGGGATTCCGATCTCGGCAAGACGATCGAGACCGCAGCCTATTCGCTCTATCGGCGCAAGAACCCCGAACTGGAGAAGAAGATCGACGCCGTCATCGACATGTACGGCAAATTGCAGCAGGAGGACGGCTATCTCTCCAGCTGGTACCAGCGCATCCAGCCCGGCAAGCGCTGGACCAACCTGCGCGACTGCCACGAGCTCTATTGCGCCGGCCACCTGATCGAAGGCGCGGTCGCCTACTACCAGGCGACGGGCAAGCGCAAGCTGCTCGACATTATGTGCCGCTACGCCGACCACATCGCCTCGGTGCTCGGGCCTGAGCCCGGCAAAAAGAAGGGCTATTGCGGCCATGAGGAGATCGAGCTGGCGCTGGTCAAGCTGGCGCGGGTGACGGGCGAGCAGAAATACATGGATCTGGCGAAGTACTTCATCGACCAGCGTGGCCAACAGCCGCATTATTTCGACGAGGAAGCGCGCGCCCGTGGCGCCGACCCCAAGGCCTATCATTTCAAGACCTATGAATACAGCCAGTCGCACAGACCGGTCCGCGAACAGGACAAGGTCGTCGGCCATGCGGTGCGGGCCATGTACCTCTATTCGGGCATGGCCGACATCGCGACCGAATATGGCGACGTTAGCCTGCGCGTCGCGCTCGACCGGCTGTGGGACGACCTCACCACGAAAAACCTCTACATCACCGGTGGGCTCGGCCCGTCGGCGCACAATGAGGGCTTCACCAGCGACTACGACCTGCCCAATGAGAGCGCCTATGCCGAGACCTGCGCGGCGGTAGGCCTCGTGTTCTGGGCAAGCCGCATGCTCGGCATGGGGCCGAACGCCCGCTACGCCGACATGATGGAGCGCGCGCTCTACAATGGCTCGATCTCCGGCCTGTCGCTCGACGGCTCGCTGTTCTTCTACGAGAACCCGCTGGAAAGCCGGGGCCGGCACAACAGGTGGAAATGGCACCGCTGCCCCTGCTGCCCGCCCAATGTCGGGCGCATGGTCGCCTCGATCGGCAGCTATTTCTACAGCCTGGCGGACGATGCGCTGGCCGTGCATCTCTACGGCGACTCCACCGCCCGCTTCGACATTGCGGGTACGCCGGTGCAGCTCACGCAGGCGAGCCGCTATCCCTGGGACGGCGCGGTCGAGATCACGGTCGAACCGCAAGCGCCCTTGGAGTTCACGCTGCATCTGCGCATCCCGGCATGGAGCAGCAGCGCGACGCTTGAGATCAATGGCGAGGCGGTCGACCTCGAAGACATGACCAGCGACGGCTATGCCGCGATCCGGCGCAGCTGGAAAAAGGGCGACCGCGTCCGGCTCGACCTCGAAATGCCGATCGAGCGGCTCTACGCCAATCCGGAGGTCCGGCAGGATGCCGGCCGCGTCGCGCTGTCGCGCGGGCCGCTGATCTACTGCGTCGAGGCATCGGACAATGACAGCCGGCTGCATCGCCTGACCCTGCCGCGCACGGCAGGCATCGAGGCGCATGAAGCGCCCGAACTGCTGGGCGGCGTGGTGACGCTTTCAGCCACGGCGCGTGCCGATGCCGGCGACGGCTGGCAGGACGGGCTCTACCGACGTGAGCCGCCGGCCAGCGTCGAGACGCGCCTGACCGCCATCCCCTATTACGCCTGGGACAATCGCGAGCCCGGCGAGATGCTGGTGTGGCTGCGGGACGGCTGAGGCTCTTGTTTTGATGCAATTCCGGACGGAAAACCGCTTCACACTTTTCCTGGAATTGCTCAGGCTCGGCTATGTCCGGCTTGATTGAGCGGCGGCAGCAGGCAGCGCCGCGCTCGGTGCCGCCAGCGGCGCGCTGTTGTCGATATGCGCCCAGGCCGGCCGCTCGAACAGGAACATGCCGAAGCCGACGCGCTGGATGATGAGATAGAGTACGACGGGGCTGATGATCGAGACCATCAGTACCGCCAGGCTGAGCATGCCGGTGTCGGTCAGCAGGCCGCTTGCCAGTGCGGCGCCGCGGAAGAGCGACATCGGAATGGTGAAGGCGACATAGACGACCAGCGAATGTTCGCCGAGCCAGCGCAGCCATTCCATCGAGGCGAATTGCGACAGCACGCCGCCAAGCACGCACAGCGCCACCGCACCGGCGACGGCCAGAGTAAGATGCAGCGGCGGCCACGCCGCCAGCCCCATCTGCATGCCGACCGGTTGCATGGCATAGCCCGGCGAATAGACGAGCAGGCCGTTGGCGACAGCCCACAAGAGCAGACCGGCGACGGCCAGCATCGGGCGGGGCTGTGTCCATTCGACGAGCCGGAACACCAGCGGCGCCATGACGAAGCCGACATAGAAGAACACGAAATAGGCCGCGAACTGTTCGACCGCATAGCTGTCCGGATGCCGAGCCCACATCTGCAATGCGGCAGCACCCGGGATGACAATCCAGGCGGGCACGCCGAACTGCCGCAAGAGCTTGGCCACAAGGCCGAACACCGCCAGCATGTAGATGAACCACAGCACGCCATAGGGCTGGACGACGGCCATTGCCAGATCGTGCAGCATGCCTGCGGGATCGCGGCTGAAGATGCCGATCTTGAGCCCGATCGAGATGATCGCCCACAGCACGTAGAAATAGAGATAGTGGACGACGCGCCGGTCGATGTAGCGCCGCCACGGCCGGTCGATCACCTGCGACAGGAACAGGCCGGAGATCAGGAAGAATTCCGGCATGCGGAACGGCGTCGCGAAGCCGATGACATAGTGCATGAAGCCGACGCCGCCAGTGTACTCGCCTGTGTTGTAGGCCGCGTACATCATGACCACGAGGATGATCGAGAGGCCTTTGGCCGTGTCCACCCACGGCATGCGCATCGGGCTGTTCATGGCAAATCCATCCGGGGGCCGGCCAAGGCGGCCAGCCATCATCCGGCGCTATCTAGCACCGTCAAGCTTCCCAGATCGTAAACACGGCTGGTTTGCGGTGTGCGAGGCGATATCAGCAGCTGCCTTCCGGCAGATCCCATGGTCGCGTGGGCGTCGAAATCGCCACAACTTCCAACGCCGGCGCTGCCCCTCACCTGCCTGCCGGCATCCTCTCCCCGTAAACGGGACGAGGGACGCTGCTGTTGTGGCCGATTTCGCCAATCGCCAGCGTTGCAGAAAATGCGCCGGCGTTGCGGCCAGGCCCTCTCGCCCCGTTTACGGGGAGAGATGTCCGGCAGGACAGTGAGGGGCAGCGCTAACGTCGACCGTAGGATAACTGCCCATGACGCAGTTACTTTCGAGCCTTGGAAGTATTCAGCGCCACGGCGGCCCGCACGAGCGCCTTCAACGCCTCTTCATTGACCTCCTCACCCTTCTGAAAATCGATGGCCCGCCGCGTATTGCCGTCGAGGCTGGAGTTGAACAGGCGCGCGGGATCGGGCAGCGCAGCACCCTTGGCGAAGGTCAGCTTGACGATGCTCTTGTAGGTCTCGCCGGTGCAGATCATGCCGTCATGCTCCCAGACGGGAACCCCGCGCCATTTCCAGGTCTCGATCACATCGGGATCGGCCTGATGGATGAGTGCGCGCAGCCGGGCCAGCATGTCGCCGCGCCAGTCGCCGAGTTCCTTGATCCTGCCGTCGATCAGTTCGGAGGCAGATTTGCTCTCCTGCGATCCGGTCATGCTGTTTCTCCTCAAACCATGAACAATAGCGCGCTCACATGCGCTCGCCAGGCAATTGGCTGGCCTGCTTCACCCAGGCGCTGAATTGCGCCTCGTCGAACGCGTCGTCCTCGTGGATGTCGAGGTAGCGCGTGTCCCGGCTCCGGGATTCGCCCGGCGGCACCGGATCCAGCGACAGGCCGCGAAAGAAGGCCACCTTGATGTATCTGGTGAAGCAATGGAAGCTGACGAACCAGCCTTCGCCTTCGGCGCCGTAGAAAGGCGAATTCCATTTGACCGCCTTATGCACGCCGGGCACGGCGCGCTCGATGAGCGCATCGAGCCGCCCGCCGATCTCGCGCTTCCAGCCCGGCATGGCCGCGATATAGGCCCGCACGGGAGCATCGCCGTAGCCCTTGGCGATCTGCGGATTGCCGCCCGAAAGCAGCTTCGGCTCAGCCTTGGCGGCCGTCGACTTGGCCATGCGCTTCCTCCTATCCGTTGGCCCGCTGTGCGCTGCGTCCTTTCGCGACATAGGGCAGCACGAACATATAGAGGCCGCTGAACAGCATAAGGAAGAGCGGCGGCAGTGGCGAATAAACCACCCAGGCGGGCGGCTGTCCAAACGCCATGGTGACGAAATTGGCGACGACGGTCGCCGTGAAGATGATCGACAGCCAGCGATGCGCCTGCCTGATCCATTTGCTCCAGTCCAATTTTACCTCCCGTGAAAATGTGTGAAAACCGGGCGCGCTACCAGCGCGCCAGCTGCGTGATCTGGATGAGATTGCCGCAGCCATCGTTGAGCTTGGCGATGGTCGAGCCGGTCACCTCGGTCGGCGCCATGGCGAAATTGCCGCCGCGCGCCTTGATGCGCTCATGATCGCCCTTGATGTCGTCGGTGAAGAACATCACCGCCGGCTGACCCTGCTCGAACATCGCGTGCTGGTAGGCCTTGGCCGCCGGTTTGTCGTTGAGCGCCAGCTGCAGCTCTGTGCCCTCGGGCTCGTCCGGCGAGGCGACCGTCAGCCAGCGGAACGGCCCATTGCTGAAATCGGCCTTCTTGGTCAGGCCGAGCACGCCGGTGTAGAAGGCAAGCGCCTTTTCCTGGTCGTCGACATAGATGCTGGTCAGTTTGATCTTCATCGTCTTTCTCCATAGGTTTTGCTGGCGGTGGGCCGCCCGGTGAAGTCAGCTTCGGTTTTTCAAATCGGCCGGTGGATTTCAGTCCGTCCGGTCGAGAAGCTGCTCCAGCTTCTCGAAGAATCGCGGCCAACCCATCTTGGCGCCGCCATAGGCGCGCCGCTGCTCGGGCCGGAAGCCGGATTGCTCCATGCGCAGATGCGTTCCGGTTGGCGTCGGGGTGAGCGTGAAGGTCACCACGCTCCTGAGATCGAACGCCGGATCCTGGTGCGCAAGGTTCCAGGTGTAGGACAGCGTCTTGTTCGGCTCGACCGCCAGCACCTCGCAGTCGAGCACGCCGCCCCAATCGGCGCTGATGTTGAAGCGGTGGCCGACAGCGGGCTTGAAATCGTTCTTCATCAGCCACTCCTCGATCAGATGCGGTTGCGTCAGCGCGCGCCAAAGTTTTTCCGGCGGATGGGAGATCTGCCGCTCGACGACGACAGTGCGGTTTTCAGTGGCACTATCGTTCACTGGTCCATCCTTTTGAGCAAATCCTCGAGATCATCGAACCGAGCCTCCCAAAACCCGGCCATCTCGCGTGTCCAGTCCATCAGCGGCGCCAGCGCGCCAAGCTGCGCGCTGTAATGCGTCTGGCGACCCTCGTGGCGGTCGCGCACCAGCCCAGCCTGCTTGAGCACGCCCAGATGCTTCGACACGGCCGGCTGCGAGACGCCGGACTGGCTCGTCAGCGCTCCCACCGTCTGCTCGCCCTGGCGGCACAGCCGTTCGAAGATCGCCCGCCTGGTCGGGTCGGCGAGCGTCCTGAAGAGCATGTCATGGGTATCCGGCATGTCAGATCGATAACCCGTTGGCTATTGGTTGACGTATAACCGCAGGGATATATGTTCGTCAAGTGCAAGATTGGACTGGCACAAGACTGGACTGAGCAGAAGATGGAGCACCCTGATGATCCTCGTCACCGGAGCCGCCGGCCATGTCGGACGCGCGGTCGTCTCGAGGCTGGTGTCATCAGGCCACGAGGTGGCCGCGCTGGTCCGCAAGCCTGAGGCCGCGCAAGGGCGCCTGCCCCGGGAAACAGCGCTGCGCGTCGGCGACTATGAGGATGCCTCGGCGCTGAAGACAGCCTTCACCGGCATCGACGAGCTGGTCCTGATTTCAAGCGATGGCGCTGCGGAGGCGGTCATGTGCCATCACGCCAACGCCATCGCGGCCGCAGCGGCCGCCAGTGTCCGCCACATCACCTTCACCAGCATCGTCGATATCGGTGAACCCTCGCCCTTCTACTACGCACCGGTCTACCGTGACGCCGAGCGCCGGCTGGCCACCTGTGGCGTGCCCTCGACCATCCTGCGCTGCGGCCTCTACAGCGATTTCATTCTCGACACCTGGCTTGAGCCCGCCTCGGGGGAATTGGCGCTGCCTGCCGGACAGGGCCTGGTCGCGCCGGTTTCGCGCGACGACGTGGCGGCGGCCGTCGCCGCGGCGGCGGCAAAGACCGACACATCCCGCACCCTCTACACAATCACCGGAGATCGGGCGCAGGGCTTCGACGCGATCGCTGCCTTCTATGCCGAGGCGACAGCACGGCCCCTGCGCTATCGTCCCTGCGCCCTCAGCGACTATCTGGCTTCGGCGTCGGCGCGCCTCGACAGCCCCTGGCCACAGGCTTTCGCCACACTATGCGCCTCGATCGCCGAGGGCCGTTACACCTCGACCTCCAGCGATTTCACCACGCTTACGGGTAAGCCGCCGGAAAGCTTTCGGGATTTCCTGGTTCGCACGGTCCCCGGTAGACCCGCGAACGGCTAGACAGCCGCATGGTCGCGCCCAATCTCCTGCGCCACCAGTTCCTGCAACTGCCAGAGATTGCGGTCGCGTATGCCGCAGGCGTCGAGATGGCGGATCGTCTCGAACAGATATTGCGCGCCCGAACCCCAGTGGCCGACGGCCCTGGCCAAAGTCGCCGCGACCGCGGACTTGTCGAGCTTGCCGGCATAGCGCGGATTGGCGGGATCGACGACGAAGCCGAGCGCCTGGCTCATCCCGCCTTCCGTGCTGACCTGCAGCCAGCGCGGCACGTTGACGGCGGGCAGGATGGTCATCTCGCGGCGCAGCAGCGCTTCCAGATTGGCGGCGACCGGCGCGGCGATCTCGAACACCATGCCCCGGCACTGGCCGCCACGGTCGAGCGCCATCATCAGGCCGGGCTGCTCGAGCGTGCCGCGAAAGCGCTGCACCGTGAAGCAGAACGACCGGTGCCAGCCGCGCGCCACCGCGCGTTCGCCACCCCTGACCTCGCCGGCCGGCTTCCACAGCAGCGAGCCATAGGCGAACAGCTTCAGCGGTCCGGGCGGTGCCGAGGCCAGGATCTCGTCGCGAAACCGCGCATAGTCGGCGTCCTGCATATGGACCATGCCCGGCGTCGGCCCGGCATCCTCGACCACCCGCATGGTCCGCGCCACCAGCGCCTCGGTCAGCGCCATCGGCGCCTTGCGCGGTACGGACTTGCCCGGTGCGGCGGAAATGGCCTTGTTCATCCTTGCGCTCCCAGCCTTGCCGCCATGTTGCCGAACGCTGGGGGATTCTCAAGGGCGACCGGCGCGAAATCCGCCGGTCAATGCCGGGCGTGCGCGGCACGCGCGCCCGGCAGGTCTGTTCTAGTGCTTGGTGCTCTTGCCGCCGATGGGGATGCGCTTTGCCTTGCTCTGCGCCTTCTCGGACTTCGGCAAGCTCACGGACAGTACGCCGTTGCGGAAGTCGGCGGCGACCTTGTCCTCCGCGACTTCGAAGCCGATCGGGATGCGACGTTCGAAGCGGCCATAGAACCGCTCGGTGAACTGACGCTCCTTGTCGTCGGTCTCGGAGTGTTTTTCGCCGCGCAACGTCAGGACGCCGTCATCGAGCAACACCTCGATGTCCTTCTCCTCCATGCCGGGTATCTCGGCTGTCACGCGGATCTCCTTGTCCGTTTCGGAGATTTCCACGCTGGGCCAACCGGTGCCGGCCAAAGACAACCTGCCCATGGACGGAAGCCGCGACTCGAAGCCGCGGAACATGTCGTCGACCAGGCGGCTCATCTCGCGATGCAGGCCCATGAACGGGTCCCGATCGCCTTCGCGAAAGAGGGTCGGAGACTGGCTGGTGTCGCGGCTCCACGGCATGAGATCACGAATGGTCATTGCACTTTCTCCTTCTTGATCCTGTTTCTGGCACGTTTGTATGCTGTGGCTGCCATGCTCCGGAGGACAACGCGCCGTCTGAAGCCGGCATCGCTCCCCCGCCCCATCTGTGCTGCTTTTTTGGCTCTGCTTCTGGTCCGATCCGCTCAACCTTTGGGAACGCCCTCGCCCGGTCGCGGGTCTCCTGTAACGCTCCGGCACATGATGCCCGAGTTCGACGGTCACAAGACCGCCGCCCATGGAGCTGACGCCCGAGTCTGCACCGGCTCATCTGGCGGCGGCATGGTCGATCTGGGGTTCGTTGCGGAGGGGTCAAGACCTGGTAATGCAAAGTGATCGTCGGCGATGTCGACCGTCATTGCGACTGGTAGAAGGTGCACATCCAGTTGGTCGTCAGCCTCCCTACGACA
Organism: Mesorhizobium sp. 131-3-5; assembly: GCF_016756575.1. Classification (NCBI taxonomy): domain Bacteria; kingdom Pseudomonadati; phylum Pseudomonadota; class Alphaproteobacteria; order Hyphomicrobiales; family Phyllobacteriaceae; genus Mesorhizobium; species Mesorhizobium sp. 131-3-5. Next base: position 2,990,996 of record NZ_AP023254.1, on the reverse strand, counting down.
CCAGCGGCATCGGCACCTTCAGCCCGTCGATCAGCGCATCTCGAAACAGCGCGATCGGACGGGCGAGCCGTCCCGCCGGCGGGCGGTGCAGCAGCCAGGCGCGCACTTGCGGTTTGAAGTCGGGGCAGTCGATGACCTCCACCTTATCGCGCCAGCGGCTGTCGGCAAAGGCGCCGGGCGTGACGATGCCGATGCCATGGCCGCGTGCCACCAGCGACATTCTGAGGTCGACGCTGAGCGCCTCTACCCCGACCTGGAACGGCAGTCTGGCCGCCTCGAAACTCTGACGGATGAAGGCACGAAACCCGCAGCCGTTTTCGTTCATCACCCAGGCAAAGCGCGACAGGTCGGCGAGATTCGCCGGCTTCGGCACGCCGAGGCTGGGGGATGCGACCAGCAGCACCGATTGCACGCCGAGATCGTCGCAGACCAGCTCGTCCGGCGGCGCCAGGCCTTCGGCGAGGCACACCGCCACGGCGTCGAGTTCGCTGCGCGCCACCTGCTCCACCAGCCTTGGCGACCAGCCCGAGGTGATGCGCAGCGTCAGTTGCGGAAAGGCGGCGCGCAAAGTGTCGAGCGGCAGCGCAAGTGCCGCGTCGGAGAGATAGGGCATGACGCCCAGGCGGAACTCGCCCTTGACCTCGCCTTGCGGCGACACGCCCGCCCTGAGATCCTCCAGCGAGCGCAGCACGCGCCTTCCATGCTCATAGGCCTCGCGCCCGGACGCCGTCGGCTTCAGAGGCTTCGACTGGCGGTCGAGCAGCGCTGTCGCCAGCCCATCCTCGAGATTCTGGATGCGGCGCGTGACGCCCGGCTGCGTCAGGTTGAGCCTAGCCGAGGCGCCGACGATCGAGCCGGTTTCCACCACGGCGATGAAGGCTTCGAGGTCATGGATATTCATGCACATCTCGCATAATCATTATCGAATTGATTGAATTGTAGCATGATATTGCTTCGGCATAAAGTCCTCCCACAATATGCAACTTCCTGAGGACTCCATGCCTGATACCAATGATGGCCAGCTGTGCGAGCGGCTGCCCGCCGGCACCATCACCGGCCCGCAGACGCTGCTCTTCGCCGCCTCCACCGGCATCATCGTCACCAATCTGTTCGCGCCGCAGACGCTGGTCGGGCTGATCGGCCGGTCGCTCGGCGCCAGCGCCGCCAGCGTCGGCCTTGTCGCCATGGCCACGCTGCTCGGCTATGCCGCCGGCCTGTTCTTCCTGGTGCCGATGGCAGACCTTACCGAAAATCGCGCCCTGATCCTGCGCATGCTGGCCGCGGCCGCCCTTGCGGCGGGCGTCGCTGCCTTCGCGCCCACCATCGCCTCGCTGCTGATCGTCCTGTTCATCCTCGGCGCTGCCTGCTCGGCGATCCAGATCCTTGTGCCGATCGCCGCCTCGATGGCGCCGCCCGGCGAGGCCGGCCGGGTCATCGGCGATGTGATGAGCGGGCTGATGATCGGCATCCTGCTGGCGCGGCCGCTGGCCAGCCTCGTCGCCGACGCGTGGGGTTGGCGCGCCTTCTACGGCCTCAGTGCTACCGCGCTCGTCCTGCTCGCCGGCGTGCTCGCCTTCACCTTGCCGCAGCGGCGACCGGAGGCGAAATCGACCTATGGCGCGCTGATCGCCTCACTGTTCGGGCTGCTGCGCGACGAGCCGGTGCTGCGGCGGCGCGCACTGACCGCGGCGCTGGTGATGGCGGCGTTCAGCCTGTTCTGGACGGCGGTCGCCTTGCGCCTCGCACAGCCGCCCTTCGGCCTTGGCCAGCGCGGCATTGCCCTCTTCGCGCTCGTCGGCGCCGGCGGCGCCGTGGTCACGCCTTTGTTCGGCCGCGCCGGCGACCATGGCTGGACGCGATCCGCCACCATCGTCTGTCACCTCGTGCTGATCGGCGCGATGGCACTCGCCGCCTGGGCCGGCGCCTCTCAGTCCGAAGCGTCATGGCAATTGCTGGCGCTGATGGGCATCAGCGCCGTGCTGCTTGACATCGGCGTCACCGGCGACCAGACGCTCGGCCGCCGTGCCGTCAATCTGCTTCAGCCCGAGGCACGTGGCCGGCTCAACGGCCTGTTCGTCGGCATCTTCTTCATCGGCGGCGCCATCGGCTCCTTGCTGGCCGGAGTTGCCTGGACTTGGGGCGGCTGGACTTGCGTGTGCGCCATCAGCGCAGTCTTTGGCGCCGCCGCCCTGCTGGTCGACTGGATCGGCGGGCCGGAATGACCGGGCGTTCTTACAATCACGCCAGGTGACCCAGGGGAACAATGTTGCCGGCAAACTGTTTTAGTCCTTGCCGGAGGATGCCATGAACGATGCGTCGGCGACGCCCGCGGGTCCCGTCCTTTCATCGACGGAGCGCGTGAACACGCTGTCGCATTTCCATCGCGCCGAAATCGCGCGCATGGCGGGCTGGCGCGATCGGCTCGACAGGACCACGAACTGGGCGATCACCGTGGTGGCAGCGATGCTCTCGGTCTCACTGTCGACGGCCAGCGCCCATCATGGCGTCTTGTTGTTCGCCATGCTGCTGATCCTGCTGCTTTTGTGGATCGAGGCGCGCCGCTACCGTTTCTTCGACTTCTACCGCGCCCGCGTGCGCCAGTTCGAGCGCCACTATTTCGCGCAGATCTTCTCCCCGCAACCCGACTTCGCCTCGGATTGGCTGCTTATCGTCGGCGAAGGCCTGCGCGCGCCGAAATTCCTGCTGTCGCAACGCGCCGCCTTGGCGCGGCGCCTGCGCCGCAATTACATCTACCTCTTCCTGATCCTGCTCTTGGCATGGGTGCTGAAAATATCGACGCCAAGCCTTCAGGTCGGGGGTGCCGGAACCGGCTTCGTCGGCTCGCTCCGCTATGCCGTCGACAGCGCCGCCCTTGGCCCCATTCCTGGCGTGGTGATCGTGGTCGGCGTGGCTGCATTCTATGCCTGGCTGTTCGCCATCGTCCTTTTCGCGTCCGGCGGCGACGGCGAGCTCGCCTTCGGTGATGTCCACGTCTGACCTCGATAACTTCCAAATGCGGCAACGGGCGGCTGCAACGCAAAGGCCGACCATGCGTTGTCATGGTCAGTCCGCCGCGACGCTTGAGGGAACCCATGAACCGGCAACCGGCAACGACGTCAGGCCGTCTCGCGGCCACCCTCGTGCTGGCTACCCTTGCCCTGGCATCGGCAAGCCGCGCTTTCGCCGCCCAGCCGCCCGGACATGCCTCGGGCATGGGCGGCTCGGCCGAGGGCCTGTTCGTCGCGGAGATCGTGCTTCTCCTGCTGGTCGGCCGCGGCCTCGGCGAAATCTTCCAGCGCTACGGCCAGCCGGCGATCATGGGTCAGCTGATCGGCGGCATTCTGCTCGGCCCCTCGCTGTTCGGCTGGATATGGCCCGACGCCCAGCACCTGATCTTCTCCAGCGATCCGGCGCAGAAGGGCATGATCGATGCGGTGTCCCAGCTCGGCATCCTGCTGCTGCTCCTGCTGACCGGCATGGAGACGGATCTGCGCCTGGTGCGCCGCGTCGGGGCGGCCTGTTTTTCGATCTCGATCACCGGCGTCGTCGTGCCTTTCGCCTTCGGCTTCGCGCTGGCGCATTTCCTGCCGGACTCGTTGCTGCCCGACCCGCGGCAGCGCGTCGTCGCGGGACTGTTCCTCGGCACGGCCCTGTCGATCTCCTCGGTCAAGATCGTCGCCATGGTGGTGCGCGAGATGAACTTCATGCGCCGCAATCTCGGCCAGGTCATCATCTCCTCGGCCATCATCGAGGACACGATCGGCTGGCTGGTCATCGCGATCACCTTCGGCATAGCCACCCATGGCAGCCTGCAGGTCGTGCCGCTCATCACCACCGTGGTCTCGGTGGCGCTGTTCATGGTGTTCTCCTTCACCGTCGGCCGCCGGCTTGTCTTCACGCTGATCCGCTGGAGCAACGACTCTTTCCGCAGCGAATATGCCGTCATCACGGTCATCCTCATCATCATGGGCGTGATGGCGCTGATCACCAACCTGATCGGCGTCCACACGGTGCTCGGCGCCTTCGTCGCCGGCATACTGGTCGGGGAATCGCCGATCCTGTCCGACCACATCGAGAGCCAGCTGCGCGGCGTCATCACCGCGCTGTTCATGCCGGTGTTTTTCGGCATGGCCGGCCTGTCCGCCGACCTCACCGTGCTCACCGATCCGACGCTGGCATTGCTGACGGTGGCACTGGTCGCCATCGCCAGCATCGGCAAGTTCGGCGGCGCCTTCCTCGGCGGCCGGCTGGCCGGCATGTCGCTGAAGGAAGCCACCGCCGTCGGCAGCGCCATGAACGCCCGCGGCTCGACCGAGGTTATCGTCGCCAGCATCGGCCTGTCGATGAACATCCTGTCCCACAATCTGTTCACGATGATCGTCACCATGGCCGTCATCACCACGCTCGCCATGCCGCCCATGCTGCGCTGGGCGCTCGGCCGCCTGCCGGTCGGCCATGCCGAGAAGCAGCGCGTCGAGCGCGAACTGCTCGACGAGCGCGGCTTCGTCTCCAGGCTGGAGCGCTTGCTGCTGCTGGTCGACGACAGCCCGGTCGGCAAGTTCACCGCCTATCTCGCAGGCCTGGTCGGCGGCGGCAGCGGCATGCCGACCACACTGCTTCATCTTCAGGACGGCGAGCTCGCCGGGCAGGTCGGCGACAAGGGTTCGGAGCGGGCGTCGAGGGAGGTCAAGAAAGGCGCGGCCAGGAGTGCGAGGGCCGTCAGCAAGGCCGAGGACACGCTTGTCGACAAGGTCCATCTCACCGCCCGCACCGAGCTTCAAGCCAGCGCCGAGACAATCGCCGCGGAAGCCCGCAAGGGCTATGGGCTTCTGCTGGTCGGACTGGAGAACACGCTGACCGACAAAGGCACCTTCAGCGGCGCGCTGAAGGACATCAGCAGTGGTTTCGACGGCCCGCTCTGCCTAGTGCTGAACGGCGCCAAGGCCAATGGAAAGATGCCGGCGCTGCGCGCCGGAACGACGATACTGGTCCCCGTCAACGGCACCGAAGTCGCGCGCCGCGCCGCCGATTTCGCGCTGGCGCTGGCGCGGCCGCACCGGGCCCGCGTCAAGGTGCTCTATGTCTCGCAAGCCAGGCAAGGCAGCGGGCCGGGCACGGTCTCGCACCGGCGGGAGGAAGCCGTGCTCAAGGATGTCGCCGATCTCGCGGACCGCTACGGCGTCGCCGTCGACACCGCGATCCGCACGCGAGCCACGGCGGACAGGGCGATCGCCAGGGAGGTGGCCAAAGGGGCCGCGATGGTGGTCATGGGTGTCACCCAACGGCCGGGCGAAGAGCTGTTCTTCGGCGACACGGCGACAGCCGTGCTCGCCGCGGTCGCCTGCCCGGTCGTGCTGCTGGCCAGCGAACGCGTCAAGCGGGCCGATGCCAATGCCGAGGACGCGGCAGCCGAAATCAGTGGCTGATATTTCGGCCGAGCGATCGGAACCTACAGGCCGAAGAACTGTCGCCCGATCATGTATCCCAGCGCCGCCGCGACGAGCGGAAACAGCGCTGGGGCCACCTTGCCGAAGAAGGAAACCTTCATGTCCTTGGGCGGCACATAACGTGCGTTGCCGAGATTCTTGGTCATTGCGTACCCCGCGTCAAACCAATCAGTTTCGCGCATGCCGTTATCCCAAACCGCTACGCGGTCCCGGCCGGCATGCATTAGCAAACGCTTATTGACAGCATGGCCAAATTAACGGGTTGCAAAGAAATTCGGTAGAATCGCCGACCATTGCGCGGCGAGGCCCTGTATTCCAAGGAAATTTCCGCGCGTCGGGAACCGATCGGCCCCGTCCCGGGTTCTGCAGGTCGGGGCATGCATGGTCACAATCTCATCGAACGCGAGACAGTTCGGCGGCGCGCCGGTGGCGCGAAGTCACGTGGGTGGGACGACCGATGGCGGGCAATCGTTGACGGCGACGCCCGAAATCCTAGCGACGACCCGACTGAACCCGAATAAACGCCGACCGATCCACGAGACGCCATGCCAGCGACCAGTACACACGCGATAGGAGATCGTCGTCATGCCTTCCTCGCCGGCGGCGGAGAGCTCGGCCGGCTGATCGCGGCTTTCGACTGGGCTCAGACCTCGATCGGACCGATCGAGGTCTGGCCGCAGAGCCTGAAGACGGCGGTCTCGCTGATCCTGCGCTCCAGGGTGCCGATCGTCATGCTGTGGGGTGAGGATGGCGTCATGATCTACAATGACGGCTATTCGGAATTCGCCGGCGGCCGCCATCCGCAATTGCTCGGCTCGAAAGTGCGCGAAGGCTGGCCCGAAGTCGCCGACTTCAACGACAACATCATGAAGGTGTGCCTGGGCGGCGACACGCTGGCCTATCGCGAGCAGGTGCTGACGCTCAACCGCACCGGCAGGCCCGAACAGGTCTGGCTCGATCTCGACTATTCGCCGGTGCTCGACGAAAGCGGCGAACCGGCCGGCGTCGTTGCCATCGTCATCGAGACCACCGCCAAGGTTGCCGCCGACCGCTGGCGCGCCGGAGAGCGCGACCGCCAGCGCCAGATGTTCGAACAGGCGCCGGGCTTCATGGCCATGCTGTCCGGCCCGCAGCATGTCGTCGAACTGACCAATGCCGCCTATATGCAGCTCGTCGGCCACCGCGACATCATCGGCCTGCCGATCCGCCAGGCCTTGCCCGAGGTCGAAGGCCAAGGCTTCTTCGAACTGCTCGACCAGGTTTTCAACTCCGGCGAGGCATTCGTCGGCCACGCGCTGAGGGCCGAGTTGCAGCGCACGCCGGGTGCGGCGATCGAAGACCGCTTCATCGACCTCGTCTATCAGCCGGTGCGCAATCCCGCTGGCGAGGTTTTCGGCATCTTCGTGCAAGGTGTCGACGTCACCGACCGGCTGCTTGCCGAACAGGCGCTGCGCCAGAGCGAGACCCAGTTCCGTACCTTCGCCGAGGCGATGCCCAATCACGTCTGGACGGCGACGCCGGAGGGGCTGCTCGACTGGTTCAACCCGCGCGTCTACGATTATTCCGGTGCAACACCGGGCGAGCTCGACGGTCATGACTGGGCCGACATCGTGCACCCCGACGACATCGTCGCGGCCGGGGAAAAGTGGCAGCACGTGCTGGCCGCCGGCACCTTCTACGAAACCGAGTTCCGGCTGCGTCGGCATGACGGCATCTATCGCTGGTTCATTGCCCGCGCCGTCCCGATCCGCGATGCCGACGGCGCCATACTGCGCTGGATCGGCACCAACACCGATATCGACGACCAGAAGCAGGCGGCCCAGGCCCTGCTGCAGAGCGAGCGCCGCTTGCAGCTGTCGCAGAATGCCGCCGGCATCGCGGCCCTCGAACTCGACATTGCCAGCGGAACCGTGGTCGGCTCCGAGGGCTTCTGGGGTCTCTGGGGACTGTCGCCGCGCGACAGCGTGCACATCTCGGTGCTGGAAGACATCGTCATTCCGGAGGACAAGGATGTCCGCTCCAACCCGCGTACGCGAGAAGAAGGCACCGCCGTGCCCGCCGTGGAATACCGCATCCGGCGTCCCGACACGGGCGAATTGCGCTGGCTGTCGCGCCACATCGATTTCGTCCATGACGAGACCGGCAAGCCGGTCAAGATGTTCGGCGTCATGCAGGACGTCACCGACCGGCGCGAGGCGCAGGCGCGGCAGGAGCTGCTGACCCACGAGCTCGAACATCGCATCAAGAACATACTGGCGATGGTCGCGGCCATCGCCTCGCAGACGCTGCGCAACACCGATATCGCCACCGCGAGCGCGACCTTCAACGAGCGTTTGCGCGCACTGGCCAACGCCCATGACATACTGAACAAGACCCGCTGGACCAGCGCCTCGATCCGCGAAGTGGTCGACAACACCATCGCCACCTTCCCGCTCGAACAGATCTCGATTTCCGGCCCGGCCCTGCCGATCAACCCGAAGATGGCGCTGACGCTGGCGCTCGCCGTCAACGAGCTGGCCACCAACGCGCTGAAATATGGCGCGCTGTCGACCCCGCAAGGCAAGGTGGTCATCGAATGGTCGCTGCGACCGTCGCACGAGAGTTCGGGCGGCATCAGGCTGATCTGGCGCTGGCGCGAAAGCGGCGGGCCGCCGGTGACGCCGCCGAGCCGGCGCGGTTTCGGCCGGTTCCTGATCGAGCGCGTCTTCGGCACCGACTTCGGCGGATCGGTCAAGATCGACTACCACCCCGACGGCGTCGAATGCGTGCTGAACGCACCGGCACCCCAATTGCCGACAGCACCGTACTGACTACATAAGGCATGCTATGACCATTCAGACGCCTGTCACCGTCCTCGTCGTCGAAGACGAAGCCTTTCTGCTGTTCGCCATCGCCGACGAGCTGCGCGAGGCGGGGTTTGGCGTGCTGGAGGCGAGCAATGCCGACCAGGCGATCCAAATACTGGAAAGCCGTCAGGACATCGCCATCCTGTTCACCGACATCGACATGCCCGGCTCCATGGACGGCCTGCGCTTGTCCGCAGCGGTGCGCGACCGCTGGCCGCCGGTCAAGATCATCATCACCTCAGGCAAGCAACAGCCGACCCGGGACGCCATGCCGACCGGCGGCGTCTTCCTGCCCAAGCCGTACGCGCCGCAAGCCGTGGCGGCCACCATCCAGGGGCTGCTCGGTTAGGCACGGTACCTTACTTGTCGGCTTTTTGCGAACGCCCGATCCCGTGCGACGGATAGCTGGCCAGGCCCTACGCCGGCAGCGTCGGCTCGGTGTTCGGCTCCAGCGCCTCTTCCGCCTCATGCTCATCCGGAAGCACCTCGCCATGCACCCCCAGCGGCCGGCCGATCCAGACCGGATCGACCAGATGGTCGCGCTTGGGGTTCTGCGTATTCGGGTGGATGAGGATGCTCAGGCCGCCATGGTTCAGCATCAGCCACGGAACCAGCGCGCCGAAAATCTCGTTGGCGAAGGAGACCTGGTACATGGCCTGGTCATGCGGGCCGACTTTCCCCTCGTGCCAATTGCCCAGGCGCACGCGGAAACGCTCGCCGATGCGCAGGCGCAGCCATTCGGCATGTTGCCGCTCGGCCGGCCCGTCGAAATAGATATGGGCGTGATAGCTGGCGATCTCGGCAAGCGGTCTTGGACTGTCTTGGGTCATCTCGATACCCTCCCTCGCAGCGTGGCTGCGTTGCGCCATTCAGCCCAAGAACAAGGGTTTAAGCAAGGTCCGCTGCCCGGGGTCGTCTGCACGGCCGGGAACATGGCTCTCGATAGCCGCTCGAGCGCAGGGACCGCGAGGTCGGCGCGCTGGAAGGCCTGATCCACCACCAGCCGGTGCCGGAAAACGACCGCATGACCCAGCGCTACCGAGGGGGGCATTGCGAACCTCGGCCGCGGAACGGCGTCTGCCTTTATTTGCAAGGCAAGCCGTAAACCGCTGAAATCCTTAACACGATTTTCATTCCGCTGTCCTAACCACGATGCCATGGCAAGGCATTTCCAGCGCTTGTTTGCTGGCCCCCCTCCCAAGGGGCAGAGCGAAGCCGTGGCAACGGGGATCCTCCGCGATCAGTTCGCTGATCTGAGGAAAGGGATCTTCATTTCCATGCCTGTGGGCACGGTGCTGTCGGCGCTGGTCCTGGTCGTGCAGTTGCTTTCGCATGGCGGTCTTGACGCGGTCCTGTGGTTCGCGACGGTCAGCATCATCAACGGCGCGCGCCTGGTGCTTGCCGTCTTCCGGCCGAACATTTCCGACGGAGACCCTAGGCGGGTCGGCGCCTGGCTGTCCCTCTACGGCGCATTGGCCCTGCTGTCGGGAATAGCCTGGTCTTTCCTGGCCTTGCTGGCGGACGGATACACCACGGCCCAGGCGCCGCTCTATCTGATCGTGCTCTCGGGGCTGTCGGCGGGCGCGGTCACCTACTCGGCCTCATACGCGCCGGCGCCGATCAATTTCATGACAATGCCGCTTCTGGTCGCCGCCGGATGCGTGGCGGCCAAGGGCGGCATCGAGAATTATGTCCTGGCTTTCACCATCGTGCTTTTCCTCTGCGGAATGGTCAGGAGCGCGCTGATCGGGCAGGCCAGCTTCCGCGAGGCCAGCCGCCTCAAATACGAGGCGACGGAATTAGCCGCCGAGATGGACCGCAATTCCAGGCGCGACCCGCTGACGAACTTGCTCAACCGGTACGGGCTCGAGCAGGCGATCCGTGAGCTCGGGCCTTCCGACGGCCCGTTCGTGACCATGCTGATCGACCTCGACGGCTTCAAATCCGTCAACGACACCTACGGCCACAACATCGGCGACGATCTGCTGGTCAAGGTCGCGCGCAGGATCGAGGACCATGCGCCGCAAGGCGCGACGATCGCGCGCATAGGCGGCGACGAGTTCGTGCTCTTGTTCCCCGCCGCGACATCCTGGCAAGCGGCCGGCGCGCTCGCCTCAGCCCTCATCGCGGCCATCGCGCAACCGGATCCGCAGTTGAACTCCGTGCGCGTCGGCGCCTCGATCGGCATCTACATCTCGGAAAAACCGCGGCTGACGGAAATGCTGCTGCGGGCCGATTTCGCGCTCTATGCCGCCAAGCGCAAGGGCAGGAACGAATACTGTCTCTTCGATGCCGGGCTCGACCAGGCGCTGGAGCGCAAGCACTGCATCGAGCGCGACCTGCGCGGCGCCGCCGAGGCCGGCGCGCTCAGCTCATGGTTCCAGCCGCTGGTGCGCCTGGACACCAACGCCGTGGTCGGCTTCGAGGCGCTGCTGCGCTGGCAGCACCCGCTCCATGGCGCGATCGCGCCGCCCGAGATCGTCAACGCGGCGCGCGAGACCGGCCTGCTTCCGCTGCTGACGGAAACGGTGTTCCGCAATTGCTGCGCCATGATCGAGGCCCTGGTGAAGAACGGCCGCGGCGATGTGCGGGTCGCCATGAACCTGTCGCCGCGCGAGCTCGAGGCCGGCAATGTCGACGACATGATCCTGGACATGCTGAGGGCGAGGAACCTGCCCGCGGCGATGCTCGAGATCGAGATCACCGAGGAAGCGCCGGTCGACCGCGAACGGGTCGACGAAAAGATCGGCCGCCTCGCCGACGCCGGCATCTCGATCGTGCTCGATGATTTCGGCACCGGCTTTTCGACACTGGTGGCGCTGAAGGACAGCCGCATCAGCAAGATCAAGATCGACAAGCATTTCGTGCGCGACCTGGCCAAGTCCGTCGAGGACCAGGCGCTGGTCAAGACGGTCATCGATCTCGGCCGAACGCTGGGCATAGAGGTCATGGCCGAGGGGGTCGAGACGGACGCCGACCGCCTGATCCTGCGCTCGCTCGACTGCATGGTCGCGCAAGGCTTTCTCTTCTCGCCCGCCCTCCCCGCGCCCGAGGCGCTTGCCTACGAGGCAGCCCATTCCAGCCAGACGCTGGCGGCGGAAGCGCTGTTCGACCCCGCCGCAAGACGCCTGAGCGGCGCGGCCTGACCTCGCGTGCCGCAACACCGCTCGCGGCGCGAGGCTTTCGACCCCGCGCGCATCGTGTAGTCTGATGGTTTTCCTGGGGAAACATGACACGATGAACACTGCCGAAACCCTGCCCTATCTGTCATCGGCGGTTCTCGATCGCCTGGCGATCTCCACGCCAGAAATCGTCGACGAGATCGAACGCCAGATCGTCGGCCAGAGACGAGGCGAGGTCTGGTGTGCGCCGAAGGCGGCCGTATGGCCGGGCGACGACCGCTACTTCATGGCCACGCTGGGCGTCGCCACCGTGCCGCCGGTTCTGGCCACCAAGTCGCTGGTGGTGAACCCGCGCAACGCCGCGCGCGGACTGGCCACGATCAATTCGCTGATCACCCTGCTCGACGCCGAGACGGGCCTGCCGCTGGCCCTGGTCGACGGCAATTGGGTGACGGCCAAGCGCACGGCGGGCCTCAGCGCCGTCGCCGCCCGGCGCATGGCAAGGCCCGATGCGTCGTCCGTCGCCTTCATCGGCTGCGGGGTGCAAGCGCGCGGCCACCTCGAAGCGTTCGCCGACCTCTTTCCGCTGCGCGAAATCCGCGCCTTCGGTCGCGGCAAAAGCAATCGCGACGCGCTTTGCGAGATGGCGCGGTCGCGGGGCTTGAACGCAATCCCCTGCGACACCGCAAGGGCCGCGGTGGAGGGCGCCGACATGGTGGTGTCGACGGTGACGCTGGTGCCCGAACCCGAACCGTTCCTCGACGCCAACTGGCTGAAACCGGGAAGCTTCACCGCCATCACCGACCTGGCACTGCCCTGGCTGCCCGCAACGATGCGTCGCCTCGACCGCATCGTCGTCGACGATCTGGAGCAGGAGAAGCAGATGCCCAAACCCATGGTCGACCCCGCGCTGGTCACCGGCGACCTGACCGGCCTGGTCTGCGGCGATTTTGCGGGGCGGCAGGGCCCAAGCGAGGCCACGGCGTTCGTGTTCCGGGGGATGGCCGTGGGGGATCTGGCGGTGGCGGGGCTGGCGTATCTGCGGGCAAAGGCGGCGGGGGTGGTCTCCTAGGAGGGGAGTCTACGAGGAAATGGACAGGATCTCGAGCTCGCGCTGCCCGAGCTGGACAACATCGCCAACGCTCTTGCCGATCAGCGCGATCGCCACCGGTGAACCATGCGAGATGGAAGCTTGCGCGGGGTTGGCCTCATCCTTACCAACGATGCGGAAGGTCTGGGTGCGGCCATCATCGCGCGCGAAGGTAACGGTGTGCCCGAAGGCGACCACGTCATTGGACGCCGGCGCCGGCATGAGCTGCGCCGTACGGACGCGCTCGGCATAATAGGTGACATCGCGAACCGGAACCGCCGACTGCCGCCGCCTCTCATTGACGTCTTCCAGCACGCTGGCGGCCTCAAGCGCCTGCCGGGCGCGCGCCAATTCACCATGCAGCATCCTGAGACCGGCCTCGGTGACGAGGTTGATCCGATCGGAAATAGGCCGAGCCGGCAGGATGGTTTCCGACGCTGCCTCAGCACTTTCCTCCTTGGCAAAGGCTACGCTCAATTGGTCGCAACTCCGTGTCGAACAGTGTTGGTTGGGGGATAACTCATCGGCGACGATAAAGCTTCAACAATTCGACGGTTGGCTTCGGCGGAATGTCGACACGAGGTCGACGGCAGGTCCGCTCCGCTGCCTTCAACGCCGGGACCGCATGGTTGTCGTCCGGCCAAGCTGCCGGACAGCTTCGCGCCTCAAGTCAGTCATTCGTGCCGCGATTCTATGTTGCCAAAGCCGCCATTCAGTAATCTGGCCGGCGACGAGGGCTGCGCCGTCGCCAACGCTGACAACTCCTGCCGCCTCGACCGCGTCGCCGACTCGTTGATTGCAATTTCGATGCGATCCTAGCTCGTGGACCATAACGTGTCCGATTAGATCGGACACAATACATCGTGATGAAACCGGTGGCCGTGCCAATTACCGAACAGACGGGACGGCTGAGGCGCCGTGGCCATGCGTATGGCTCCGCATGTTTGCGATGGGACGGCTAGCGTTCGTGGCGACGGTTGCTTGGCAAGTTATTTCTCTCTGGGTAGGTTGAACCCTCGGAGGGAACAATCATGACAGGCTATTTCGGCACGCCGATACAGCAGCGCCTGCAGGCCCAGGCGGAGGCGAGTGCTGAGTTCATCAACGTAACAGCCGGTGCCTGCCAGACAGGGCGTACCATGGGCTGCGACGACCCCGAGCGACTGGGCTGGGCACGGATTGCTGAATTTCTCGATCGCGACGGCGTCTGCGGCTTCCGTCTTATCCCATCCAGCAATGCGGACAAGCTACAGTCCCATCTGGAAGCGCAGGGTTTCCGCTTCGATAGATGGGACGTTTTCCTCGCTGATCGCCGTTCCGCTCTCGCAGCTTCGGAGGCAATCCTGTCACATGGTCTACCGGACGAATTTAGGGAGCTTGAGCGGCCGGCCGACCCGCAGGGTAGGGACATGGCTAGAATTCAGACCCTTATGAATGATGCGGGCGTGGTGCCGTTTTCAGGCTCAATGCTGACGGGCGGCGTAGGCCCCGCATCCACTATGACGATTGGTGAAAAGGACGGCACTGTAGTGGCAGCGGCTCACGGCTACCTGCCACACAACTCCTTCAGCCCCTATCACCAATATGCTTGGGGCGGGCTTGTTGCTGTGGCGGAAGCGCAGCGGGGTAAAGGGTTGGGCAGCTATGTCAACGCGCGTATGATTGTCAGCGTATTCCGCGATCTCAACGCGACCCACGTCTACGAGCTTATCTCACCAACGAACTTACCATCCCGTCGGATGGTGGAGGCGTGCGGGCTAAGGCACGAATCTGAGCTTGTCTGCGGCATTGCAACGCCTCGCCAGAGCCCACGTCTGACGCGGTAATTCAACAGTGCTCCAACGTTTGTTGTAGGGCCACAAGCTAAACGGCAGCTTGTCTCCGGGTGCAGTCGGATACCGGACGGCCTGCTTTCGGCCCCTACCAAGACGTTCGACACCTTGACGCGCCAAATGATGGCAGCGAGCCACTGCCCCCTCACCCCCCAGCCAACCTCGGCAGCAGAAAAATCTCCGCCCCCTCCGGCAGCTTCTTCGACCACGTATCCCGATAAATCGTCCCGTCGATCGCAACTGCTATGCCGCGATCGATCCACGGTTCAAACCCGGGATACTGTTCAGCCAGTTTCCTGAACAGTTCCCTGATGTCCTTGGCTTCGACCTCGACCTTGCTCTTGCCGCCGGCGAGCTGGCCGAGCGCGCCCCAAAGGGTGACTTCGACCATTCGCCAGACCTCTATTCCTGATGGAGCATGATGTTATCCGAAAACCGCTTCGCACTTTTCGGCATCATGCTCAGCCTCCCCGTTCCGCCTCGATGGCCGCCAGGATGCGCGGGGGCGACATCGGGATGTGGGTCATGCGCACGCCGGCGGCGTTCGACACCGCGTTGGCGATGGCGGCCAGCGGCGGCACGATCGAGGTTTCACCGACGCCGCGCACGCCATAGGGGTGGTTGGGGTTGGGGATTTCCAGGATCTGCGTGTCGATCATCGGCAGGTCGGAGCACACCGGGATGCGGTAGTCGAGGAAGCCGGCGTTCTGCAGCCTTCCGTCCTTGCCGTAAATATACTCCTCGTTGAGCGCCCAGCCGATGCCTTGCGCGGCACCGCCCTGGTACTGGCCCTCGACATAGGTCGGGTGCACCGCCTTGCCGGCATCCTGCACCACCGTGTAGCGGATCACCCGGGTCGAGCCGGTCTCGGGGTCGACCTCGATGTCGCATATATGGGTGGCGAAGGAGACGCCGGCGCCGTCGGCGACGAGCTCGCTGTGACCGGCGATCGGCCCGCCGGTCTTGCCGGATTCGGCCGCGATCTCCTTCAGCGACAGTTTGCCGAGATTGCCGTGCTTCTCGCCCTTGGCGACCGCGTGGCCCAGTTCCCAGACCACGTCGTCGACGGAAATGTCCCACATCTGCGCGGCACGCTCGCGCAGGATCTTGATCGCGTTGCGGGCGGCCGAGATGGTCGCCATGGAGGACGAGAAGGTGCCGCGGCTGCCGTCGGTCATGTCGTTGTAACCGAGTGAGGACGTGTCGGCGACCACCGCCTTGAGCTGGGCATAGTCGATGCCGAGCTCCTCCGCCGCCACCAGCGACAGCGACGCGCGCGAGCCGCCCACGTCCACCGTGCCGACGGCGAGCGACACCGAGCCGTCCATGCCGATGTTGAGGTCCACGCAGGTCTGGCCGCCGAAATTGAACCAGAAGCCGCAGGCCATGCCCCTGCCCTGGTTCTTCTTGAGCGGCGCCTTCATGTGCGGATGGTGCTTCACCGCTTCCAGCGTCGGGCCGATGCCGATCGGCCCATAGACCGGGCCGTAGGACGAGCGCGTGCCTTCCTGCGCGGCGTTCTTGATGCGGAAGTCGACCGGATCCATGCCAAGCTCCTTGGCGAGCTCGTCGACGGCACTTTCCACCGCGAAGGCCGCCATCGGCGCCGAGGGCGCGCGATAGGCCGCGGTCTTGGGCCGGTTGACCAGCACTTCGTAGCCGACGGTCTTGACGTTATCGAGCTTGTAGCAGGCGAACGCCGTCATGGCGCCGATCTCGGCCCAGGAGCCGGCATAGGGGCCGGCGCTGTAGCGCAGCGTCGCTTCGGCGGCGGTGATGGTGCCGTCCTTGCGGGCGCCGATCTTGACGTCGATCGAGGTGGCGCTGGTCGGACCCGAGGCGCGGAAAACCTCGTCGCGGGTCATGACCAGCTTCACCGGCCGGCCTGCCTTGCGTGACAGGGCAAGCGCCACCGGCTCGGCCCAGACATGGGTCTTGCCGCCGAAGCCGCCGCCGATCTCGGAGGAGGTGACGCGCAGCTTCGAGGCTTCCATGCCGAGCAGCTGGGCGCAATGCTGGCGATAGACGAAATGGCCCTGCGTGCAGACCCAGAGGTCGGCGGTGCCGTCGGACGAAACGCTCGCCACGCAGGCATGCGGCTCGATATAGCCCTGGTGCGTCTGCTCGGTCTTGAAGGAGCGCTCGACGATGAAATCGGCGTGCCCAAAGCCCTGATGGACGTCGCCATGGCCGAACTGGCTGCGCTTGGTGACGTTGGAGGGCTTTACCGGCTTTTCCTCCAGCCCCTCGGTGAAGATCGTGTCGTTGATCAGCGGGGCGTGGTGCTGCATCGCCTCGTCGACATCGGTGACATGCGGCAGGATTTCGTACTCGACCTCGATCAGCTTCAGCGCTTGCCTTGCCGTGCGGGCATCTATCGCCGCGACGGCGGCCACCGCATGGCCGTCATAGAGCGCCTTGGTGCGCGCCATGCAATTGTCGAGGATGTCGTACATGGCGGCATCGCCATCGGTGAGGTCGGGCAGGTCTTTCGCCGTGATCACCGCCTTCACGCCGTTCAGCTTTTCCGCCTTCGAAATGTCGATCTTGAGGATTTTCGCATGCGCATGCGGGCTGCGCAGCACGCGCCCGACCAGCTGGCCGGCCATGTTGAAGTCGGCCCCGTAGCGGGCGCGGCCCGTCACCTTGTCGACGCCGTCGGGGCGGATGGGGCGCGTGCCGACGGATGCGAATTTACGCCCGGAAAAACGCGGATCGAAATTCATCTTCAGGCTCCCTTCATCACAATTGCGGCATCCTGGACGGCGCGCACGATCTTGTCATAGCCGGTGCAGCGGCAGAGGTTCCCGGCGAGACCGAAGCGGATTTCCTCCTCGGTCGGGTCGGGGTTTTTCGCCAAAAGGTCCTTGGCCGCGATCAGGAAGCCCGGCGTGCAGATGCCGCATTGCAGCGCGGCGTGCTCGAGGAATTTCTGCTGCAGCGTATGCAGCTGGTCGCCATGCGCCATGCCTTCGACGGTCTCGATGCGCCGGCCTTCGGCCTCGGCGCCGAGCACCAGGCACGAGCAGACCAGCCGGTCGTCGAGGATGATGCTGCAGGCGCCGCAGTCGCCGGTGCCGCAGCCTTCCTTGGCGCCGGTCAGGCCGAGCCGGTCGCGCAGCACGTCGAGCAGCGTCTCGTCAGGCTGGCAGAGATATTCGATATTGTCGCCGTTGATTGTCGTCGAGACTGCAATGCCAGCCATTATTTGCCTCCTGCACGTGCGTAGGCGGTCGTTGCGGCACGTCTGGCCAGCACACCCGCGACTTTCCGTCTGAATTCGATGGTACCGCGCTTGTCGTCGATGGGGCGGCAGGCGCCGGCGCAGACTTTTGCCAACCGCTCGAGAGCTGCCTCGTCGAGCTTCCTGCCGATAAGCGCCTCGGCGGCCTCGTCGACCAGCAGCACGGTCGGTGCCGCCGCGCCCAGCGCCACGCGGGCGGCTGTGACGACGCCATGCTCGTCGATCGTCAGGTTCACCCCGGCGCTGACCACGGCGATGTCCATCTCGGTGCGCGGAATGAAGCGCAGATAGGCATCGCCCGAGCGCGGCGAGCGCTTGTCGAGCAGGATCGCCTCGATGATCTCGCCCTTGGCGAGCGAGGTCTTGCCCGGCGCGGTCGGCACGGCCTCAACGGCAATGGTGCGCTTGCCCGAGGGTCCGGCAATCACCGCCTTGGCGCCCGCGGCCACCAATGCCGGCACGCTGTCCGCCGCCGGCGAGGCGTTGCACAGATTGCCGGTGATGGTGCAGCGTCCCTGCACCTGCTTGGAGCCGATCAGCTTGGCCGCCTCGACGACGCCCGGCCATGATTTCTTCAGGGCGGCATTCTCGCCCAGCACGGCGCAGGGAACGGCAGCACCGATGCTGAAGCCGTCGGCGGTTTCGCGGATGTCGCTCAAGCCGGCGATCGACTTGATGTCGACGATCAGGTCGGGCTCGACGAAGCCCCCCTTCATCCTCACCAAGAGGTCACTGCCTCCGGCCAGAATGGCTGCCGTGCCAGCCGATCCGGCCAATTGGCCGACGGCATCTTCGATTGAAAGCGGACGTATGTAGCGCATCGTCTCCCCTTGGATATCGCGATTTCAGCGACCGTTATAAACACTCTCCTCATAATGGCTATCGGGTTCGTCGTTTGCGACGATTAGTCCAGCCACCGTAAAATCGAGTCCCAAATCGACCTGTTTTGCCCTACGCCTTCGTGACAGCCCCGTGGCCGGGTTCTCGAAAAATTTGCGAGCCCGTGTCGGATCGGTCAAGCCCCGTTCGTCCTTGGGACATCGAACTGGCATCATGAAAGGACACGATATGCCCGGTACCGTACGTTTGCACCGCGTTCTCACCACCAGCCCGCAAAAGGTCTATCGCGCCTTCGTCGAAGCCGACGCGCTGGCCAAATGGCTTCCGCCGAACGGCTTCACCTGCACGGTCGATCATCTCGAGGCCAAGGTCGGCGGCACGTTCAAGATGTCGTTCCGCAACTTCACCACCGGCGGCAGCCATGCCTTCGGCGGCGAATATCTCGAACTCGTTCCGGGCGAGCGCCTGCGCTACACCGACAGGTTCGACGATCCCAATTTGCCCGGCGAGATCCAGGTGACGGTGATCCTGAAAAAAGTCTCGGTCGGCACCGAGATCGACATCACCCAGGCCGGCATTCCCGACGTCATCCCGGTCGAGGCCTGCTATCTCGGCTGGCAGGAGTCGCTGCGGAACCTGGCAAAGCTGGTCGAGCCGGAGATCAATCAGTAAGGCCAGTCCAGAAACTGCGTAGCGCCGCCGCCGATGACATGCCCATCGGCGGCGGTTGTGCGTTGAGGCCTTGACCGTGCGATCGCGTGCGTGAAATCCTCCCGGCCAAAGGGAGGATTTTTCATGCGACGTCTTCTGCTCGTGCTTCCCGCCCTGCTGCTGGCCACCTCTGCCGAAGCCAGGACCATCTACTACGGCAACAAGGTGGGAATGGAACTCACCATCGTCAAAAGGTCGGGCATCGGCTCCGAGCAGGCCAGCATCCTGGCCAAGCACAACAGGCAGAAGGCCGGCGTCTACTGCCGCGAATATGGCCACGATTTCTCCAAGGAGTGCATTGACGCGGAAATGAAGTCGCCGCTGCACTTCGAAATCACGGCCAACTGCAAGACCGGTAAATTCACCACCTTCTATGGCGCCAACATGCTGTTCCAGGGCCGCAACAAGGGCAGTGAGGTGACCACGGATTACCTGATCACATCGATCGATGACAATGTGGTGCTCGATGGCTCCGGCGCCTCGTCATACGATGTGACGCTGGACCAGTTCAAAGCGCTCTGCCCCAATCGCGTGCGCTAGCGGCGTTTGCGACACTGTGCCGATCGGAACAAACGGAGGCGCAAACGCATGACCCTGACCAACCGGGATATCGTCGAGCTGACCGAATGGCGGCGCAAGCTGCACCGGCAGCCGGAAATCTCCAATGAGGAGGAAAAGACGGCGAAGGAAGTCGTCTCCTTCCTCGCCGACACCGGGCCGGACAAGGTCCTGACCGGCCTCGGCGGGCATGGCGTGGCGGCCGTCTACGACAGCGGCAAGGCCGGGCCGACCGTGCTGTTCCGCTCCGAACTCGACGCACTGCCGATCGAGGAACTTTCCGGCGTGCCGCATGCCTCGCAAGTGCCGGGGAAGTCGCATATGTGCGGCCATGACGGGCACACCGCGATCCTGGCCGCCCTTGGCCGCCAGCTCGGGCGCGAGCGCCCGGCCAGCGGCCGCGTCGTGCTGATGTTCCAGCCGGCGGAAGAGACCGGCAATGGTGCTGCCGGCGTCGTCGCCGATCCGCGCTATGGCGAGATCGCGCCGGATTTCGCCTTCTCGCTGCACAATCTGCCCGGCGTGCCGTTCGGCGAGGTGCGGCTCAAGCCCGGCGTGGTCAACTGCGCCTCGCGCGGCATGCGCATCGTGCTCGAGGGCAAGACCGCGCATTCCTCCATGCCCGAGACCGGCATTTCGCCGATGCCGGCGATCTCGGAACTGATGCCGGCGCTGCCCGCGCTCGGCCGCGCCACCTTCGCCGACGACGATTTTTCCATGGTCACCGTCACCCATGCCGCGATGGGCGAAGCCGTGTTCGGCATCGCGCCCGCACATGCCGAGGTGTGGGCGACGCTGCGCACCCGCCGCGACGAGCGCATGGCGGATCTGTGCGCCGCGGCGCAAGCGCTGGTCACCGAGATCGCGGCCCGCCATAGCCTCTCCGCACGCTGGGATTATCACGAAATCTTCGTCGCCAGCGTCAACGCCCCGGACGCGGTGGAGCACCTGCAACGCGCGCTCGATGAGGAAGGCGTCGTGCACGGGCAGGAAGCCCTGCCGATGCGCGCCTCGGAGGATTTCGGCCTGTTCGGCCATAGCGCGAGATCGGCGATGTTCTTCCTCGGTGCCGGCGAACGGCACCCTTCCCTGCACAATCCCGACTATGATTTTCCCGACGACCTGATCCCGATCGGCTCGAGGATCTTCATGCGCACGGCGCGCAATCTGCTGGGGTGAGTTCGCCCGCCTCTGTTATGCGGACCTGAGGAACGGACGCTTCTGGACGCCCCGCCTTGCCTGGAAGCTCGCGGCAGGAACCGGACGGCCAACGCGAAAACCCTGGATCCTGTCGATGCCGAACTCGCGCATCAGCGCGATCTGCTCGTCGGTTTCCACGCCTTCGACCAGGATCTGGTGGCCGCGATTGCGCACCAGCGCGATGATGTCCTGCAGCATGGCCATGCCTTTCGGAGTGCCGCAATCGTGCAGGAACGAGCGGTCGATCTTCACCGTGTCGAAATCGATCAGACGCAGCCACGAAAGGCCGGCGAAGCCGGTGCCGAAATCGTCGAGCCAGATTTTGATGCCAAGCAGCTTCAGGTCGCTGATGCAGCGCAGGATGTCCGAGTGCATCTCCATCTCGAGACCTTCGGTGATCTCGAAGGCCAGCCTGTTGCCGGTCACGCCCGTCTCGCCCAGAATGGTCGCGACGGACGCGGCGAAGCCAGGCGTCTTGAGCTGGATCGGCGAGACGTTGACACTGACGAGAGGGACGTGATCGTCCGCCAGCAGCTCGGTGCACACCGTCCGTATTGCCCAGCGGCCGAGTTCCAGGATCGCGCCGGTGCGTTCCGCCACGGGAATGAACAGGCTCGGTGGAACCAGGGTTCCGTCCAGCATCTTGAGACGCATCAGCGCCTCCACCGCTTCGACGCGGCCCGACACGACATCCTGGATGGGCTGGTAGACGAGTGAAACGAGGCCCTGGCCGATCGCGATCTTCAGCAGCGCCGCGAGGTTCTCGCTCTCGTCGCTGCTCTGCGGATCGGTCGGGTCGAACAGCCTGGCACAATTGCGGCCGCTGGCCTTTGCCAGATAGAGCGCGCGATCCGCCTCGTGGATGATCTTCTCCAGCTTGGCGCCGGCCTGCGTCCTGGTGAACGCAGCACCCACGCTCGCCGTCACGATCGAAATACCGTCGCGCCGCAACTCATGGGTGATCGCCAGGGTCTCCACCGTGCGGCAAATGGCTTCCGCCAGTTCCGCGACCTGGTCCTTCTTGTCCATGCGGGCGAGCACGATGAATTCCTCGCCGCCATAACGCCCGATCGAGCCATTGTAGTCCCTGATCAGGTCGCTCAGCGCGTTGGCGACATGGATCAGGCAGCGGTCGCCTTCCTGGTGGCCGTAGCAGTCGTTGAACTTCTTGAAGAAGTCGACGTCGATGAGGATGGCCGCGAAGCCGTTGCCAAGCTTCTGCCAGTCGCTCCAGTAATCGCGCAGCTTCTCGTCGATGGCGCGCCGGTTTTCCAGGCCGGTGAGCGGATCCGTCCGCGACAGTCTGAGCAGGGCCTTGCCGCGTTCGGTGGCCTCCTTGTGCTGGATCTTGGCTTCCAGCGCGTTCAGGAAGACGTTGTAGCGCTCTTCATTCAGCTTCCAGTTCACATAGGAGGTGAAGGTGAAGCACGAAACATAGAACGTCCCGAACACCATCTTGTATGACAGCGAGGCGGGCAGGAAATAGTTCACCACGTACAGGATGCACAATATGATCGTCGACGTTATGATCGACACTTTGAAGCTGAACGTGAAAAATAGATTGGCACTCATCATGAAAATGGTGCCGAACACCATGTAGTAGGCAACGGTTTCCTTGTTGGCGCCCAGGGATGCCGGGAACAACCAGCCGACATAGCCGAAGATGATCGCCGCGGCGCAGGTCACGTCGAGCCACTCCGTCGCCACGCCCCGGCGAAGCTGTGCTTCCAGGGTCAGCAGAGCGGCCAATCCGACCGCGAAGCGCGCCGTGATCGTGTAGGCCGCCACGTCAGGTATCAGCAGCAGGTCCGATACCGAAAACAGCACGTAGATGACGACGGCGATCCAGAGCCCAGGCCTGGCGTCTTTCCGTCGCTTCGCCAGGGCTTCGGCGCGGTAAAGGATGCGCAGTTCCGCCGCCCCCAGTTCCTGGCGCGGATCATACGGCTCCACATCAACCGTATCGGCCGATCTGGACGACGCGCGTTCGCTCACAAATCCCAGTGTTGGGGGATTTTGCGCTCCGAACTCTTTTCCAGCTTCTGCCCCCACGCAGGACGACTCCTTGGGACGCGACACGATTGCCACGCGGTAAAATGCGATGGCGCCAGACAAGTTTGCGTTAACTCGAACCCAGAATCTTATCTGCAAGATCGCTAATAAATTGAGATGGTTAGCGGGAAATTAATCATAACAATAAAATGCGTCCGAAGCGCCGTTGGCAAATGGAGCATTCTACGCAATAAGTTAACTGACTGTTAACCAAGGAGTCCTGGTGTGCAAACCGTGTTTGATGGCCAAAGCCTGATTACCGCAGAAATCATCGCCGACAGTCTGCGCCGAGGTAAGCTCGAGCATCATGGCGAAGAGTTCGAAACCGCCCGCGCGGAACTGGCACTGATCCTCCACGCCACACAGCAGCAGATCGAGCAGCAAAAGTATCCCGCCGAGATCGTTCGCCGGCTGTTGTCGATGCTCAGCGGGTTGCGGGCCAAGGTGCATTCGGACGTCTGGCAGGCCTTGATACCGGTGGCGCAGAACCACCCGATCCTGGAGTATTTTCTCCAGGATCCGCTGACGCACTGGTCGTTCACCAAGCCCAGGGGCTATTCCGGCGACGCGCAGCTGCTCGACTACATCTATTGCGACCCGCACGTGGCCGAGAGCGTGGCCAGCGCCTCGGAGATCGGCAAGGCGCTTTACAGCCATACCCAGAACGTTCCGTCATGCGTGGCGGCACGCGAACGGCGTAATCTCCTGACCCGCTATGTCGACGAGACGGCGGCCAAGAACGGACCCGAAACCGAGGTGCTCGCCATCGCCGCAGGCCATCTGCGCGAAGCCAACCGCTCCGTCGCCTTGGCCGAGGGCGGTCTCAAGCGCTGGGTCGCGCTCGACCAGGACCCGCAAAGCGTCGGACTGATCGCACGCGACTTCCAGGGCACCGCGGTCGAGGCCATCGACGGCTCGGTGCGGACCGTGCTGACGCGGGGCCACAAGCTCGGCAAGTTCGATCTCATCTACGCCTCGGGCCTCTACGACTACCTCCAGCACAATGTCGCCGTGAAACTTACCAAGACCTGCCTGCAGATGCTGAAGCCGAACGGCACATTCCTGTTCGCCAACTACGCCGAGGGCACCCCTGACGCCGGCTACCGGGAAACCTTCATGGACTGGGTGCTGCTGCTGCGCTCGGAGGTCGACATGTGGAACATCGTCAACGCCAGCGTCGACCGCAACGCGGTGGAGGCCAAGGTGTTCTTCGGCGAGAACCGCAACGTCCTGTATGCGGTGATTGAGAAGCGCGGGTAAGCAGGCGGCGTGGGCATCTGGGAACGCCTGCGTGACTTGTCGGCTGTATTCGGCTGAGAGGTGACCTTCGTCCCCTGGCCGTTTCGCGCCTTCCAGCGGCTATAGGAAAACCCTGAGCGGTTCTGCGGTCAGGCCGAAGGCGATCTACTGTGCACCCGGGAGGGATTGCGGCAGGCCGAATTTGGGCAGGACCGTCTTTTCGAAGGCGGTCATGGCGCAGACCCGGTCGTCGGCGAGAGCCAGCACGAAGAGGCCTGAACCGTGGATACCTGTGGGGGTATGCCGGTAGACGCCGAATGCCGGCTGACAATTGGCGCGCGTCGGCACCAGTTCGTATCTCCGTCCCGAGCCGAAGATGGGGGCAAAGAAGCGGGCCACAATGTCTCGGCCCCGATATTCCAGCGGCACCGGCGGCATCGACAAGAAGACGTCGTCGGTCAACAGAGCCACCATCGCATCGATGTCGGCGGATTCGTAGGCGCTGACGAACTTCGCCACGATCGCGTCCTCGCCAGGTGAGTTGCCGGCTGGCGGCGGCTCTCGGTCAGTGGTTACCGGCAGTCGGCGCTGCATTCCCGCACGCGCGCGTTTGAGAGCGCTTTTGACCGATTCAACTGACGTGTCCAGCATGTCGGCGACCTCGTGCGCGTGGAATCCAAGGACATCGCGCAGGATGAGGACGGCGAGCTGGCGAGGCGGCAGGATCTGCAGGGCGGTCACAAAGGCCAGGGAAATGGATTCGGTCTGCTCGTAGCGCGCCTCCGGACCGAGCGGCACGCTGATCGCGCCGTCCAGAAGGGCGTCGGGATAGGGCTCGAGCCAGGGAATTTCGCCGAGTCCAGTGGGTTCGGGCGGTTCGATACCCGGGATATCCCACTGCTTTGCAGGACGTCGGCGAGCGGAGCGCAGCACGTCGAGGCAGCGGTTGGTGGCGATGCGGTACAGCCAGGTGCGAAGCGAGGCACGTCCGTCGAAACGTTCGAGACCTCGCCAGGCAGCGAGCATCGTGTCCTGGAGAGCGTCCTCGGCATCCTGAAACGATCCGAGCATCCGGTAGCAGTGCACCTGCAGCTCGCGACGATGCGGCTCGGTCAGTGCCCGGAATGCCTCGCCGTCGCCGCTCCGCGCCCTCGACATCAGGTCCGTTCTCGCCAACGCCACGCCTCCTTCTGTGCAGTTCCATACTGTATGGACGCCGGCCAGGGCTCAAAAGGGGCGGTCGCGGAGCGCCCCCTTTTGCGATGCCGCGGCGTCTACACCAGCGACAATATCGTCAAAGGAGCACCGAAATGGGAAAGATCGTCATCAGCACAAATGCCACACTCGATGGAGTGGTCCAGGATCCGGACGGCCAGGAAGGCTTCGAGCTGGGTGGCTGGTTCCGCCAGTCCGCAGGGGCCAAGGACCTCGAAGACTGGACCGCCAACGAGACGGAGGAAGTGCTGGGTGCCGAGGCGCTGCTGCTGGGCAGGCGCAGCTTCGAGTGGTTCGCGTCCCGGACGCCCTTTATGGACGTCCGCGTAGGCAGCAAGTGGGCGGCCAGAATGAACGGCATCCCCAAATACGTCGTGTCCTCGACACTCGACCATCCTCAGTGGAGCAACACCACGGTCCTCAATGGCGATGCGGTAAAGGAGATTTCGGCGCTGAAGCGGAAAGTGGACGGGGAAATCCTGGTCTATGCCAGCTATCAGCTGGTGCGCACACTGATAGAACAGAACCTGGCCGATGAACTGCGGCTGACAGTGTTCCCGGTCGTGCTGGGAACCGGCCAGCGTCTCTTCGACGAGACCAGCGACAAGAAGCCGCTGCAACTGGTCAACACACGAAAGATCGGTGACGGCCTGGTGTCCCAGGCCTACGAATTCGTGCAGGGCTGACGGCTGAAGACGGCGACGAAGTCGCGTTGGTCGGTGTTGAAGCAGTGTCCCCCGTTTTCACGGAATTTGGGGAGACGCTTGGTGGCGGTGCGCGCGGAGAGCGCAAGCCCATGGCGTGGACGGTGTCTGCGTCCACGCCGACGCCGGAGCGCTTGACGAAGAAGCGCTTGTCGACGGTGACGCCGACCCCGGTCATAGTACGCCAAGAGCGTGCCCGCGCGGCCTCATCGCCGATGCACTGGCGCCAGGCCTGGGCAACCGAAGACCGAAAGCGGGGGAACATGAGCACAGTCATCGTTGTCGGCCACGTCAATCACGACCAGGTCTGGTCGCTGTCATCGCCCCTCGCCTCGGGCTCGCGCATCACCTATTCCGATCGGGTTGTCAGGCTTGGCGGCGGCGGCTTCCACACCGGCACGCAGTTGGCGAAGCTGGGCAACAATGTCCGGCTGATCAGCAATCTGATGGACGACGACCATGGCCGGGAAGCACTCGCCAAATTGCAGGCGAGCGGCATCGACACCGGCTACGTCACCCTATGGCCCGGTGAAACCCAGTTCACCGAAATCCTACTCGAGCCGAACGGTGAGCGCACCATTTTGAACACCGGCGGCCAGCTGCGCCCTCCCTTCGCCGCGCCGGAGCCTGTCAGGGGCGACGCCGCCTATCTCAACGCCCTGGTGCTCGACGACGGCCTCGTCGCCTCGCTGCGGACGATCCCGCTTGTCGTCTCGCAGTTTCCGCTGCGCAGCGCCTCGAACCGCCCGGCCGACATTGTCATCGGATCGCGCGCCGACTTTCCCGGCGAGGACACGCGAGGGATCTGGGAGCGAGCGTCGCCGATTGCCGGGCCTCGCCTGAGGACACTGGTGCTGACCGACGGACTGCGCCCAATCTCGCTTTATGACGGCAAGACACTCAATCACGTCACGCCGCTGAAGCAGGTTTCCGTGCCCGACACGATCGGCGCCGGCGACTGCTTCACCGGGATCTTCCTGCACGGCCTGCTGCAGGGGCTGAGTTTGGAGCTTTCCGCCGAACGGGCCAGCCAGCAAACCGCCGAATGGCTGTCGGAACGGGCTTGCACCGGCTGAGGCAGGCACTCCGGGAGGCGCCGGCTTTCATGAAAATGTCATAAAAATCAAATGGAAACCGGCATTCGAGTGAACTAGAAAACATGTCCTGGAGAGATCGTGATCGAGGCGTCGGCAAGCCGGTGCATCATCGCCATGATCGGCGTCGTCCATCGCCCCAACGATGTCGCCGACCTTGTCGCTCGCGAAATCCACCTTGAAATCACTGCCTTGCAAGAGACATGACATGTGGCTGAGTGAATTCGAAATTGTCCTGCGCGACCGCGTCATCCCGAACGGCGCCGTCAGGATCGAGAACGGCCGGATCGCCGAGATCCGCGAGAAGCCTGTCGGGCATGCCGATATCGAGGGTGGCGGCCGCCTGCTGCTGCCCGGCTTCATCGACATGCATGGCGACATGGTGGAGAGGGAAGTCGAGCCGCGCATCGGCGTGCACGTGCCGATGCGGATCGGCATTGCAGAGCTCGACAAGAAGCTCGCCTCCTGCGGCATCACCACGGCCTATGCCGCGCTTTCCTTCATCGGCGCCAGCGTCACCAGCGGCGTGCTGCGCTCGCAAGACCATACGACTGTTATCATCGACACCATTGCCGGGATGAAGGACCATTTGTTGGTCGACCACCGCATCCACGCCCGCTTCGAAGTGACCTTCACCCCGGCGATTCCCACGCTGCAGAAGCTGATGGACGCCGGCAGGCTGCATTTGATCTCGCTGATGGACCACACGCCCGGACAGGGCCAGTACCGCGACGTCGAGCTCTACATCGCCCGCATCGCCAAGGAGCGCGGCATGTCCGTTGCCGCGGCCTCCGAGGTCGTCGGCAAGCGCATGGCGGGCCGCAATGGCCAGGGCGATGTGCTGAACGCCCTGCAGGACCTGTCGGCGCGAGCCCAGGCCGCCGGCATCGTGCTCGCCTCGCATGACGACGACACGCTCGAAAAGGTCGAACTGGTGCATGGCCTGGGCGCAGCGCTCTCAGAATTCCCGGTGACCCTGGAAGCGGCGCAGGAAGCCCGCAGGCTCGGCATGCATACCGCCATGGGGGCGCCCAACGCGCTGCGCGGCGAGTCCTATTCCGGCAATCTTTCCGCCCGGCAGGCCTATGAAGCCGGGCTGCTCGACATGCTGGCCAGTGACTATCATCCGGCCTCCATCCTGCCGGCCGTGCTCGGCCTGGCGGAACTGCGGGGCGATGGCCTCGCGGCGGCGGCGGCGCTGACAAGCGCCAACCCGGCCAACGCCCTGGGGCTCACCGATCGCGGCGTCATCGAGCCCGGCCTTCTGGCCGATTTCGTGGTGGCCGACCGCCATCCCGTGCCACGCGTCCGCGCCACCTTCCGTGCCGGCCGCATGATCTACGGTGATGGCACGCTTGCACCAGCCGGCAAAGCAGAACGCCTTGGCCCGGTCGCGGCTGAACGGCTACCCGCTGCCGCCCGGGAAAGCGCGTAGCGCTTTCCGGTTGGGAATTGCGTCAAAAACAAAGAGACGGAGCCTGAGCAAATTCCAGGAAAAGTGCAGGCCTGCTTTCCCGCAGGAATTGCGTTGGAGGGGTTTGCGGTTTCCGAGACAAGGTTAAGCTCTAAACGTCGAGCACGACCGTCATGCCGCGCACCTCGGCCATTTCCAGCAGCATGTCCTGCAGGGTTTCGATGGTGAGCGCCACGCCGGTCACTGCCAGCAACTCTGTGATACTCTCTCTCATGGAAATGACCGCGACTCCGGTCTTTTCGGATAACAGCCGTCCGATGGCTGCGCGGATCAGGGCATTCTGGTCAGGCATGATTCCCCTTTCATGCTGGATGACGGTATTAAGTCTTCTCAAACGGCACGCTTTTTTGCACAACCTCTGCGAGCTTTAGCCTGCGCTTGCAAGCCGTTTCGATGTGTCTGATCTGCATTATTTTTCTGACAGTTGCTCGGCGACGACAGCGACGGCAGCACCCATGGTTTGCCAATGCAAACCTCACCATCCCGGGGAGCCTTGTAACGCACGCGCCCATCAGAGGTTGCATGAGGGTGGAATTTTTTTGCCGGGGTGAACTTGTGAAGCGCGCGCGCTGCGGCCCAACGAGCGAAAATCGCTTCGCACCATTTTAAATCTTGACGCGTGTCAATTTTTTATAAAACATGCGCAAACGCTGATGGGGCTAGGTCAGCGCTCTGGGAGGAGAAATGCCTGACATGGAAAAGGTCCCGACCGGGGTCCGTCGTCCGCGAGACGTTTGGCGTTCGCCGGGCCGCAGGCCGCGTGGCGTTGCCGATGCAAGCATGGCTCTCGCAGCACCGGCCACGGGCGTCCGTGGGCTTGCCGACAAGACACATCCAACAATCAAGAAGCGGAGGAACAAAATGCGCATCTTCAACGGCCTGACGCTTGGCGCGGGCCTGCTGGCAACCATCGTCACGGCGCCGTCCCATGCCGAGGACGCGGCCAAGGTCGCGGCCATCGTCAAGGGCCTCGACAACCCCTTCTTCCAGACCATGCAGAAGGGCATCGAGGAGCAAGGCAAGACCAGTGGCGTCAATGTCAGCGTCCAGGCCGCCGCCAATATGGGCGACGCCACCGGCCAGGCCGACCGCCTGACCGCCATGGCCATGCAGGACTTCGATTGCTACCTGGTCAATCCGATCAGCGTCTCCAACCTCGTCCAGGCTTTGGTGCCGGTCGCCCAGAAGAAGAAGCCGATCGTCAACATCGACTCGACCATCGACGCCGAACAGGCCAAGGCCGCCGGCTTTGCCGTCTCGACCTATATCGGCACCGACAATGTCGCCGCCGGCGCGCTGGCCGGCGAGGAAATGCTGAAGCTGGTGCCCAAGGGCGCCAAGGTGGCGTTGATCGCCGGCATCGTGGGCGATGTCGGCTCCAATGCCCGCATCAAGGGCTTCAAGCAGGCCGTCGAGGGCAAGCTCGAGGTCGTGGTGATGGTGAGCGCCGACTGGGATCGTGAGAAGGCGTTGACCGCCGCCACCGACATCCTCGCGGCGCACCCGGATCTTGCCGGCTTCTTCGCCGCCAACGACATCATGGCGCTCGGCGTCGAACGCGCCGTGCAGACCTCGGGCAAGGACGTCAAGGTGATCGGCCTCGACGGCATCGTCGACGCGCTGAAATCGATCGCGGCAGGCGAACTCACGGCCACCGTCGCGCAATATCCCTATGTCGTCGGCGCCATGGGTGTCGAAGCCTGTGCATTGGCCGCCAAGGGCAAGGAACTGCCCGCCAACGTGCCCGCACCCGTGCTCCTGATCAACAAGGCCAATGCCGACGCCTCGCTGAAGAACTTTCCGCGTCCCGGCGGCGATTATCCCGATCCCTTCCGCGAGATGCTGAAGTGAGCAATCCCACGGACAACGCGCCCGTCGCCCATTCGGCGGGCGCGGCGGAGGAGAGCCGCCCCTCCCTGTCGGCTCTCCTCCTGGATCCTTCCTTCTGGGCCGACTGGGCGTCCGTCGTCGGCCTGGTCGGTCTCGTCATCGTCTTCGGCATCGCCCAGCCGGTCTTTCTCAGCGTCGCCAATCTGCAGGCGCTCTTGCTGGCGGCGGCTATCCTGGTCGTGTTGTCGATCGGCCAGACCTTCGTCGTCGCGACGTCAGGCATCGACCTGTCACTGGCGGCGGCCGTCATGCTTGGCGCCATCATCCTTGGTCTCGTCAACGCGGCGGGCTACGGCATCTTCATCGCCTGCGTGCTCGCGGTGCTCGCCACCAGCGCCATCGGCTTCCTCAACGGCCTCATCATCACCGCCGGCAAGATCCCCGATTTCGTGGTGACGCTCGGCACGCTGTCTGGCATCACCGGGCTTGGCCTGATCCTGTCGGGCGGCGAACCGACGATGGTCGGCTCGACCTTCCTGCTGAAACTCGCTTCGGGCTCGTTCGGGCCGTTCGGCTATCCGGTCTGGGTGGCGATCGCGGCCGTGATTGTGGCCCATATCGCGCTCTACCACACGCGCTTCGGCGTCCATCTCTTGGCGACCGGCGGCCAGGTCGAAAGCGCCGGCGCGCTCGGCATTCGCACCAACCGCGTCAAGATCGCCGCCTACACCATCTCCGGCTTCTGCGCCGGCATTGCGGCCATCCTGCTGGTTGCCCGCATCGGCTCGGCCGAACCGCAGATCAACACCAGCCTGCTCTTGAATTCCGTGGCGGCGGTGGTGCTGGGCGGCGTCAGCCTGTTCGGCGGCCGCGCCAGCATATTAGGCCCGGCCATCGGCGCGCTGATGCTCACCGCGCTGGTCAACGGGCTGACGCTGCTCAACGTCTCGGCCTTCTACCAACCGCTTGCCGTGGGCGCCATCGTGGTGCTGGCAGCGCTGATCATGCGGTACCAGAAATGAGCGCCGTCAGCCTTTCCTCCGCCTCGGACTCGATCATCGCCTGCAATGGCCTGAGCAAGCATTTCGGCGGCGTGCGCGCCTTCACCGACGTCGCCTTCCAGGCGCGCCGCGGCGAGGTCACCGCCGTCATTGGCGACAATGGCGCTGGCAAGTCGACGCTGATCCGCTGCCTGGTCGGCGTGCATGTGCCGGATGCCGGCTCGATCGTCTTTGACGGTCGCGAGCACCCCTTCTCCAACCCGGACGGGGCGCGCAAGGCCGGCATCGAGACCGTGCACCAGAACCTGGCGCTGATCGACGAACTGACGGTGGCGCAGAACCTGTTCCTCAACCGCGAGCTCGTGCGCCGCATCGGCCCCTTCGCTTTCCTCGACCGCAAGGCGATGAAGCGCGAGGCCCGTTCCATGCTGTCGCGCCTGTCGATCAACGTGCCGTCGATCAATCAACGTGTGCGCCGCCTGTCGGGTGGCCAGCGGCAGGCGATCTCGATCTGCCGCGCCGTCGGCTCCGGCGCCAAGCTGGTGGTGATGGACGAACCGACGGCAGCGCTTGGCGTGCAGGAGACCGCCAATGTCGAGGCGTTGATCCGCCGCCTGCGCGAACAGTCGGTCTCGGTCATCTTGGTCAGCCATAATTTCGATCAGGTGCGGCGCCTGTCCGACCAGATCTGGGTGATGCGGGCGGGAAAGATGGCGGCGACCGTGCGTGCCTCGGAGACGTCAGGCAACGAATTGGTCGCGCTGGTCACCGGAGCGGCGTGATCTGCCCAACCGTGAAATCAATCGTTGGCCGCTTCGGCCAACCCTACAAAATGAAATCAAGGGAGTTTGAGAGTGGCACCACTTCGTGTCGGGCTTGTGGGTCTTGGGGAGGTCGCGCAGTCGATCCATCTGCCTGTTCTGGCTGACCAGCGCGACTGCTGGGCAATCGCGGGCGTCTTCGACGTCTCTCCGAGCCTGGTGGCGCTCGTCACATCCGAATATGCCGCCAGAGCCTTCGACACGGCCGAGGCGCTGATCAATTCACCCGACATCGACGTCGTCTTCGTTCTGTCGTCGGACGACACTCACAGCCGCTTTGTGCGCGCGGCCATGCAAGCCGACAAGCACATTTTGCTGGAAAAACCCGCTTGTCTCACGGTGCGTGAGATCGACGAGTTGCTGGCGCTGATGCCGGCCTACAGGAAGACCCTGTTCGTCGGCTATATGCGCCGCTACGCGCCGGCCTACCTGGCGGCCCGGGACGAATTGCCCGCCCATGCCGACATTACCCATGTCCGCATCTTCGACCTGATCTCGGAGGGCCGGCATTTCCTGAAGAAGAGCCGGAACATCCTCTACCCCAACGACATCGACCCTGCCCTACTGGCGCGCGGCGCCAGGGAGCGCGACGCGCTGATCCGCGAGGTTGTCGGCACCGACGCGCCGGCTGACCTGGTGCGCGCCTATCGCGGGCTGACGGCGTTGTCCTCGCACCACATCTCGGCGATGCGCGGGCTCATTGGCGAGCCCAAGGGCGTGGTCGCCGCGCACCGCACCAATGGCGGCGCCAACACCTCGGTCACCTTCGATTACGGCCATTTCGCTTGCCTCTATGACGCGGTGGTCGACGATCTCGGCCTGTTCGACGCCATGATCGAAGTGCGCTCCAACACCCGGCGCGTGCGCATCATCTACGACACGCCCTACATCCGCAGCCTGCCGACCCGGCTGGAAGTGACCGAAGCCGGCCCGCTCGGCCCGGTGACGAAAAGCTTCGGCCCGCTTTATGGCGATGCTTTCTCCAACGAACTGGAGATTTTCCACCGCCACATCGCTGAAGGCACCAAGCCGTTGACCGACCTCGCCGATTCCCGCCGCGACCTGGCGCTGATGGCCGGGATCATCGAGAGGATGAAGGAGAGCGGCGGGGACGCCTGAGCCCTGCCGGCAAGGTACAGGCAGGAACAATACGTTCCGACAAAGACTGCCGATTGGCCCTTGCCGAAGCCGGCGGGCTCGCTCATCCATGGCGTGCGGACAACAGCCTGGAACCAGTGATGACCTATGCCAGCCTTCACCTCGTCGAAGCGACGATCGACCAACTGCGCCGCGCCCTCGATGACGGCACGGTCACCAGTGTCGAGCTGGTCGCGGCGTATCTCAGGCGCATCGCGCATTTCGACCGGCATGGTATCAGCCTCAACGCCGTCCCCGTGCTCAATCCAGCTATGTTCGAAGAAGCCGCCGCTTCCGACCAGCGGCGGCGCGAAGGTGCTGTACTCGGGCCGCTCGACGGCATCCCCTACACCGCCAAGAACAGCTACAAAGTCAAAGGCCTGACGGTCGCGTCCGGCTCGCCGGCCTTCGAACATTTGGTCGCCAATGAGGACGCCTTCACCATCGCCCGGCTGCGCGCCGGCGGGGCGGTGCTGATCGGCCTCACCAACATGCCGCCGATGGCCAATGGCGGCATGCAACGCGGTGTCTATGGCCGCGCCGAAAGCCCCTACAATGCCGATTACCTGACCGCCGCCTTCGCGTCGGGGTCATCGAATGGTTCGGGCACTGCAACGGCCGCCAGCTTCTGCGCCTTCGGTCTCGGCGAGGAGACCTGGTCGTCCGGCCGGGCGCCGGCCACCAACAATGCGCTCGTCGCCTACACCCCGTCGCGCGGCGTCATTTCCGTGCGCGGGAACTGGCCGCTGGTGCCGACGATGGATGTCGTGGTGCCGCACACGCGGACCATGCAAGACATGCTGGAGTTGCTCGACGTGATCGTCGCCGACGACCCGCAGACGCGGGGCGATTTCTGGCGCGCGCAGCCCTGGGTCGAACTGCCGAAAAGCGCCGACCTACGGCCGCAACGCTATACCGATCTGGTATTTTCGGGCTCGCTAAAGGGCAAGCGGCTCGGCGTTCCAAGAATGTATATCGGCCGCGACAGCGAGGCAGACAAACCGATCGAAACCCGCGCCTCGGTGCTTGCCCTGTGGGAGCAGGCGGCGGCCGATCTCAAGCGGCTTGGCGCAGAGGTGGTCGAGGTCGATTTTCCCGTCGTCTCCAATTACGAGCGCGACCGTCCCGGCGCCCGCACCATGGTCGAGCGCGGGCTGGTGCCGCCGGATTTCGCCGACCGCGAAATCTGGGATCTCTGCATGTGGGGCTGGGACGATTTCCTGCGCGCCAACGCCGACCCGAACATCCCCGATCTCGCTTCGGTGGATGGCCCAAGGATTTTCCCGCAGCCGCCGGGCACATTGCCTGATCGCTACGAGGGCGGCTTCGACCTGGCGGAGTATGTCGAGCGCGCCAAATCCGGCGTCACGCCCTTCAGGGATATCCCGACGCTTGAAGAGGGCCTGAAGGGGCTGGAAGCGACACGGCGGATCGATTTCGAGGACTGGCTCGACGCGCAAGGCATCGACGCCGTGGTGCTGCCCGCCGCCGCCGATGTCGGCCCGGCCGACGCCGACATCAACGAGGCGTCGGCGGACCTTGCCTGGCGCAACGGCACCTGGGTCGCCAACGGCAATCTGGTCTGGCGCCATTTCGGCATTCCGACCGTCACCGTGCCGATGGGCACGATGGCCGATATCGGCATGCCGGTCGGCCTGACCTTCGCCGGCAAGGCCTATGACGACGAAAGCCTGCTGCGCATGGCCGGCGACTACGAGACCGCCACCCAGCGCCGCACAAGCCCGCCCCGCACGCCTGAACTCGCCGACGATGTGTTTTCAGGTCGACCCAGCCAAGCTGGCAACGGTGAGGCACGTCCGCTCGCAATCGCGCTTGCCGCAGAGACGCTGACCTCAGGCGATCAGCATGAGATCACCATCACGCTCGACCTGCCGGCCGAGGCGGAGAACGCCAGCATCAAAGTGCATGTCAACGGACAGACGGTCGCGATGCAGCGGAGCGGCCCGCACTTCAGCGGGCGTGTGTTTGTGCCGGCCGCCGAGCATCAGCGGTTCCACAGCGTCTGGTGTGGTTCGTATGGCTCGATCGTAACCGCGGTGGTGCGGCTTGAGGATGGACGCACCGTTGGCGCCTATGTGGTCACGGGCGGAATTGGGTGAGGGCTGGGCTATGATGCACGGTTGGCGGCGATGAAGGCATCAATCGATCCGAAGAACGTCGGCAGTTCGGCCTTGATCTTCTCGTCGCTCCACTCCCACCAGCGAATAGCGAGCAAACTGGCGATCTGGTCATCCGTAAATCTGTTCCGGATCAACCTGGCAGGATTTCCGGCGACCACCGCGTAGGGTGCGACGTCCTTCGTGACGATCGAGCCGGCTCCGACAACGGCACCGTCTCCAATGGTTATTCCCGGCAGGATGATTGCGCGTCGTCCAATCCAGACATCGTTGCCGATTTTTGTCGGCCCGTTGACCACCAGATCATCATAGGCCGCGATCGAATTTGTCATGTGGACTTCGAATGGAAAAGTCGAGACAAAGTGCGTCGGATGATTGGCACGACAAAGGAATAGCGTCTCCTCCGCTATGGAGCAGAACGCTCCTATCTCAAGCGGTGAGGTCTCGTCACAGCCAAAGATATTGCTGGGCTTTGTGTAGAAGAGTGTTCTACGGCCAATCGATGCATGCTGCGGTATGTTTTCCGGCTTTGGAGCTCGTCGAAGGCCGAGCATGGTTCGAAGTTTTCTTGCAAATCCCATTTGTTTCTAAGCCATGGTTGGTCTCGACCGACCGTCACAGAAGGTGGGCGCCGCAGAGCACCACCATTGCCGCTATCCCCGCGCCGCCCAAAGCAAACCACGCTCGACAATCACCGCCATTTCCGGCACCGCGAACTCATCCGCCGTGTGCCCAAGCGAACTGTAGAAAACCTTTCCCGCGCCATACCGACGCTTCCAGACCACCGGCATCACGACCCCGTCAATGCCCGGGAAATGCGCGTCGCTGAAAGTGGTGGTCGCCAGCACCTCGTTGCTAGGGTCGACATGCATGTAATACTGCTCCGACCGGTAGGCGAAATCACCGACGCCTTTGGTGATCGGGTCGTCGGGTTGTGTGATCACCACCCGATAGTCGATGATGTTGCCGGGGTGCGCGACCCATTGGCCGCCGGTCATGAACTGGTAATCGGGCTCGTTGCGGAAACTGTCGCCCATCGTGCCGTGGAAGCCGCCAAGGCCTGTTCCTTCGCGAACCGCGGCAGTCAGGTTCTGCAGCTCGGCCTTTTCGATCGTCGACATGGTGATGGCAGGCACGATGAGATCGAAGGAAGGCAGTTCCGGATCGGCGAACATCGCCGTGCCCTGGCCCAGCGTGACATCGAAGCCGTTGCGCTCAAGCAGCGCGCGAATGACGTTGGCGCTGCGTTCCGGCGTGTGGCCTTCCCAACCGCCCCAGGCAATCAAAGCCTTCTTCCCCATGCCGTAACCTCCTGAATCGCCCGCCGCGATCGATGGTTACATGGCGCGGCCGTCAGCGCCAGCCCAGGGCCGGCGCGACATGGGTCAGGATCGCCTCGATGACATGGGCGTTGTAGTCGACGCCGAGCTGGTTGGGCACGGTGAGCAGCAGCGTGTCGGCCTCGGCGATCGCCTCGTCCTGCGCCAATTCCTTGATCAGCACGTCGGGCTCGGCGGCGTAGCTGCGGCCGAAGATCGCCCGCGTATTCTCCTCGATGAAGCCGATCTGGTCACGGCTCTCATTGCCGCGGCCGAAATAGGCGCGGTCGCGGTCGTCGACCAGCGCGAAGATGCTGCGGCTGACCGAGACGCGCGGCTCGCGCTCGTGCCCGGCCGCTTTCCAGGCCTCGCGATAGATCCGGATCTGTTCGGCCTGCTGGATATGGAACGGCTTGCCGCTCTCGTCGAATTTCAGCGTCGAGCTCTGCAGATTCATGCCGAGCTTGGCCGCCCATTCCGAGGTGGCGTTGGTGGCCGCACCCCACCAGATGCGCTCGCGCAGGCCTTCCGAATGCGGCTCGAGCCGAAGCAGCCCGGGCGGGTTGGGGAACATCGGCCGTGGATTGGGTTGCGCGAACCCCTGGCCGCGCAGCGTGTCAAGAAAGACCTCGGCGTGATGCCGCGCCATGTCGGCGTCGCTTTTGCCTTCCTGCGGCTGATAGCCGAAATAGCGCCAGCCATCGATCACCTGTTCGGGCGAGCCACGGCTGATGCCGAGTTGCAGCCGGCCGCCGGCGATGATGTCGGCGGCACCTGCGTCCTCGGCCATGTAGAGCGGATTCTCGTAGCGCATGTCGATGACCGCCGTGCCGATCTCGATGCGGCTGGTCTTGGCGCCGACCGCCGCCAGCAGCGGAAATGGCGAGGCGAGCTGGCGGGCGAAATGATGCACGCGGAAATAGGCGCCGTCGGCGCCGAGCTGCTCGGCCGCGACGGCGAGATCGATGGACTGCAGCAGCGCGTCGGAAGCCGAGCGCACCTGCGATTGCGACGAGGGCGTCCAGTGCCCGAATGATAGAAAACCGATTTTTTTCATGGCCCTGAAGTATATGCGGGCGGCACTTGCTTCAATGCCAAAACAGCGGGGTTACACACCGTCACCTTGCGCCCATACTCTAGGGTTGAACGCCGTGGAGGGTGGAATGCTGAAGGGGACGCGTATCGTCGAGATCGAGGCGCTCGGGCCAGCGCCCTTCGCCGGCATGTTGCTCGCCGATCTCGGCGCCGATGTCATCGTCGTCCACCGCAAGCAGGCGCCCATGCCTGGCCTGCCCGAACGCTCGCTGCTCGATCGCGGCAAGCGCTCCATCGCGCTCGATCTCAGGGATGCCGGGGATGTCGCCGTGCTGATGCGCCTCATCGCCACCGCCGACGGCCTGATAGAGGGATTTCGGCCCGGCGTCATGGAACGCCTCGGGCTCGGTCCGGATGCCTGCCTGGCGGTCAATCCAAAGCTGGTCTATGGCCGCATGACCGGTTGGGGCCAGGACGGTCCGCTGGCCGGCACTGCCGGCCATGACATGAACTATACCGGTGTGTCGGGCGCGCTCTGGTATGCCTCCTTGCCGGGCGAGCCGCCCATGGCGCCGCCGACGCTCACCGGCGACATAGGCGGCGGCGCGCTCTATCTGGTGATCGGCATGCTGGCCGCCATCATGAACGCGCGTGCCGGCGGCCAAGGCACAGTGGTCGACGCGGCCATCGTCGACGGCTCGGCCCACATGATGAACCTGCTGATGGTGCTCGGCCAGTCCGGCGGGCTCGTCGCCGAACGCGGCCAAAGCCTTCTCGACGGCCCGCACTGGTGCCGCGTCTATCGCACCGCCGACGGCGGTTTCATCAGCGTCCAGTGCATCGAGCCGAAATTCTACGCGCTGTTCCTCGACAGGCTCGGCCTCGCCGCCGATCCGCAATTCGCCAAGCAATTCGACCGCGATCTCTGGCCGGAGCTCGGCAACCGGCTGGCGGCGATCTTTGCCGCCAAACCGCGCGACGAATGGACCAGCCTGTTCGAAGGCTCGGATGCCTGCGTCTCCCCGGTGCTCAGCCCATGGGAAGCAGCCCGGCATCCGCACATGGCCGCGCGTGGTTCCTGGCTGGCGGTGGACGGCGTCCTGCAGGCAGCCGCTGCTCCGCGCTTTTCCGGATGGGCGCAAAAGACGCCGACCAAAGGTCCCGCGCGCGACGAACACGGCGCCGAGATTCGCGCAGAACTGGCGGATCCAGATACAAACCGTTGAAATCAGCCAGTTTCAGGCCGCTGAAAGTTGCCCCAGGTTGCCGGAAATTGGCGACAACTGGCTTGCGCTGCGCGGCCCAGCTATTTCCCGCAATGATGATCGTTGATCTTGTTCAACGCGTTCGCATCCGGCCCGACCCGGTGGTAGGAGCAGGCGCCCGCCGCCGTCGTGAACAGCTGCTGGTCGTAGTAGCGCGGACCGCCGAACAGGAAGCCGATGAAATCGTCATCGGCGGGAACGTAGCGTTCCGGCTCGGCCTGGTGGTGGCGATGCCTGGACCCGGCGAAGGCCGAAATTGACATGCCGCAGGCCATTGCCACGGCAAGAGCGCAGATCGCAAACCGTTTTGTCGTCATCGGCAACACCCTCCTGGCCGTTCGCATTTCTATATAGGCAAAAATCACCAGCAGAACAAAGGTTCCCTGGCACCGGTTTGCCTGGCCCGCGATTTGCCTGGCCGCCGGGGCAAACTGCGCAGCGCATCACCCCCACACGCGCCAGGGTGTGTCGATATTCAGCTCAGGTCGAGTCGAGAACGGTAGCTTCCGAGAACCGGAGCGGAGCGTACTTACAGTACGTGAGCACCGGAAGCGCAGGAAGCTGCCGTTCGCAGGCCGGCCTCACCTGAATATCAGTCGGTCTGGATCCAGACTGACTTGGTCTCCAGATACTCATGCAGATGCTCGATGCCGCCTTCGCGGCCATAGCCGGACATCTTCATGCCGCCGAACGGCACCGCCGGGTCGATGGCGTGGTACATATTGACCCAGACCGAGCCGGCTTTGATGCGGCGCGCCAGCTTGTGCGCGGTGCCGAGATGCGTGGTGAAGATGCCGGCGGCGAGCCCAAAGGGCGTCGCATTGGCGCGCGCCACGGCCTCATCGAGCGTGTCGAAGGGCATGGCGGAAATGACCGGCCCGAAAATTTCTTCGCGCGCGATGGTCATCTTGTCCGATACAGCACCGAAGACGGTCGGCGCAATGAAGTTGCCGCCATCATAGAGCGCGCCCGTCAGCCGCGAGCCGCCGGCGACCAGTTTCGCGCCCTCGTCGCTGCCGGCCTTGATATAGCCCTCCACCTTGCCGGCCTGCCTGGCATTGATCAGCGGCCCGATTTCGGTCTCCGCCTCGATGCCGTGGCCGATGCGCAGCCTGCCGGCGAATTCCGCGACGCGGCGCACGAACTCGTCGTGGATTTCGCGCGCCACGAACAGGCGCGAGCCGGCGATGCAGATCTGGCCCGAATGCACGAACACCGCCATCGCCGCGACCGGAACGGCCTTGTCGATGTCGGCGTCGCGGCAGACGATGATCGGCGACTTGCCGCCGAGTTCCAGCGAAACCCGTTTGAGGTTGGCCACACCCGCCCGCGCGATCGCTTGTCCGGTCAGCGTCGAGCCGGTGAAGACGATCTTGTTGACGTCGGGATGCTCGGCGAGCCGCGCGCCGGCCTCGGCTCCGGTGCCGGTGACGATGTTGACGACGCCGTCAGGCACGCCGGCTTCCTGCATCAGACGCGCGATCAGCAGCGGCGTCAGCGACGCCTCCTCCGAGGGCTTCAGCACGATGGTGCAGCCAGTGGCGAGCGCCGGCGCGATCTTCCAGATCGAGGCGGCGGTCGGCGCGTTCCAGGGAATGATCGCGCCGACGACACCGACAGGCTCGCGCCGCGTGAAGGAGACGATCTCGCCAGGGATCGAATTGTCGATGGATTCGCCATGCAGCGCCGTCGCCATCCCGCCATAGAAGCGCAGCATGCCGATGACGCGGCGCCGGTTGGCCAGCGTGCGGGTGATCGGCAGTCCCATGTCGAGCGTGTCGGAAACGCTGAGCTCTTCCCAATGCGTCTCGAACAGATCGGCGATGCGCAACAGCACGCATTGCCGCTCGTACGGCGAGAGTTTCGACCACGGCCCTTCGAAGGCGGCGCGTGCGGCGGCCACCGCCGCGTCGACATCGGCCGTCCCGCCGCGCGGCACCGTGGCCAGCACCTCGCCTGTCGCCGGGTTCAGCGCCTGCATCTCCTGGCCGGACTGCGCCGCGACCCACTTGCCGCCGATGAACATCGGCCGGAATTCGCCATGGTAAAGCGTCGTGGCCTTCGCCCTCGGGTCGAAGCTCAGCGTCATCTCGTCCTCCAAACGAACTCCGCCGCGACTATTACTCCCGGCGCGGTCGACCTCAACAAGGAAAGATGAGCTTGGGCCCATGCCGGCGGCGAGCACCGCAAACGTCGCCCGAGCGGCTGTCGGAAGCCGGCGCCAGGCACCGGCTCGCATGGTGAAAGAAGGATGGTTCAGTCGAAGAAGCCCGCATCCTCTTCGCTGAGATACTTCCTGGCCGCTTCGGCGTCGATATCGAGCCCCAGGCCAGGCGCTTCCAGCAGGTCCACCATGCTATCCCTGACGATCTGCGCCGGCAGGCCGATCACCAGTTCCTCCCACCACGGGTCCGAGGCGCTGGGATATTCGAACGCCACGTAATTGGCCGGCAAGGTGGCGCAGACATTGATCAGCGCGCCGAGGCCGAGCAGGCCGTTCGCGGTGCCGTGCGGCGCCATCAGGATCGAGTGCATGTAGGCGTGCTCGGCGACCCATTTGAGTTCGGCGATGCCGCCGATATCGGCCGGATCGGGGCCGATGACCCGCACCGCCTGCGTCTCGATCAGTTCCTTGAAATTGTGCCTGAGGTAGATCTGCTCGCCGGTATGGATCGGCGTCGAGGTGGAGGTGGTCAGCTCGCGATAGGCCTGCGGATTGACCCACGGCACATAGTCGCCGGTCAGCATGTCCTCCAGCCACATCAGATTGTACTTCTCGACCGCGCGGGCGAACTTGATCGCATCGGGCAGCATCCAGCCCGGGCCGCAGTCGAGCGCCAGGCTGACCTTGTCGCCCAGCACCTCCTTCATCGCGATCACGCAGTCGAGCATGTGATTGAAACCGCGCTCGCTGATCACGCCCTGATCCATGGCGCCGTGATAACCGGCCTTCTTCTGCGTCACGCCGTAATGGAAGCCTTCGATGCTGTCCTTCATGTTGGAGTGGAACGAGATTCCCTGCTTGACCATGAAGAAATTCTGCGGCTGCTCCATCATCCATTTGACGTCGGCGGCGTAATCCTCCGGCCGGTCGCCGGCGCGTTTCCGGCGGATCGAGCCGTTGTAGACGCGCACCTTGTCGCGCACCTTGCCGCCAAGCAGTTTATAGACCGGCACGCCCGCCGCCTTGCCGGCGATGTCCCATAAGGCGTGCTCGATGGCGGAGACGGCGGCGCCATAAGGCTTGAACGAGCCGCGCTGGCGGATCTTCAACATCACCCGCTCGACGTCGGTCGGATCCTCGCCGATCAACGCCTCGCGGAAATGCAGCACAAACGGCTTGAGGTAGGTCTTTGTGAACTCGACCTCGCCAAGGCCATGGAGGCCTTCATCCGTGATGATGCGGACGATCGGGTGCTTGCCGATGACGGCGCAGCGCAGGTCGGTGATCTTCATGGCGCAGTCCTATTTCACAGACGAGAAAGCTGTCGGCGTGAGCAGCTGGCTGCTGATATTGGCAACGATCTGCCCGTCGCGCTCCGACTCGTCCCGGGCCTTGTGCCATGCCGGATCGGTGACGAAAGCCGCCCATTTCGCCTCACGCTCGGCCAGCGATTCCCAGGCGATGAAATAGGTGAGGCGATTGCTGTTTTCGCCGATCGCCGTGGTGAAAAACCCGGCTTGGCGGATGCCATGCCTCTCCCAGATGGCCAGCGTTTGCTCGGAAAAGCGCTTGAGCAAAGCCGGCAGCCTGCCCGGCAGGCAGTCATAGATACGCAGTTCGTAGATCATGGTTTCGTCCGTTCCTTCTTCGCCTCTCCCTTGGGAGAGGTCGACACCAATGGTCGGTCGTAGGCCCTGTGAGCCTGAGGGGAATGATGGCAGGGGGCCTGGGCTAACTCCAGGTCCGGTCCCAGCTATATTCATTGTCCCAATGCTCGGTGGATTGCCATATCCCCGTGACACCGGGCTGCAGATGCTGGCCGATCACCTCGTCGACCACATCATCTATGCCCAGCCCAGGTCTGTCGGGCACAGTGATGAAGCCGTCCTTGACGAGCGGCTTGGGCAGGCCGGTGACGATATCGTCCCACCAGTCGACATCGGCGGAGTGGTATTCGAGCGCCATGAAGTTCTCCGTCGCGGTCGCGACATGCGCGGCGGCCATCGCGGCGATCGG
The DNA here is from genome assembly GCF_016756575.1 of Mesorhizobium sp. 131-3-5. Classification (NCBI taxonomy): domain Bacteria; kingdom Pseudomonadati; phylum Pseudomonadota; class Alphaproteobacteria; order Hyphomicrobiales; family Phyllobacteriaceae; genus Mesorhizobium; species Mesorhizobium sp. 131-3-5. The sequence continues at coordinate 2,947,602 of NZ_AP023254.1, read as the reverse complement.
ACTTTCGGCCATATGGATCGCCATGGCGACACCGTGATCCTGCGCCATGTCGCCGATCTTCTTGGTCTCGAGAATGCCCCCGCTGGTGAGCAGGTCCGGGTGGATGACCGAGAGGCCGCTCTTGAGCAGCGGCTCGAAGCCTTCCTTGAGGTAGATGTCCTCGCCGGTGCAGATCGGCACCGTGGTGGCCTGCTGCAATAGCCGGTACTGTTCGGTATATTGCCAGGGGATCACATCCTCCAGCCAGGCCGGAACGTATTTCTCGATACGGCGCGACAGGCGTATGCCGTCCTGCAGCGAGATGTGGCCGACATGGTCGATGGCGAGCGGGATCTCATACCCGATCACCTCGCGAACCTGGTGGATGTACTCCTCGAGCAGATCGATCCCCTTTTCGGTGAAATGCAGGCCGGTGAACGGGTGCTGCACGTTCTGCGCGTCGTAGGCGAGATTGCGGGCCTTGCGCTCCTCAAGCGTGCCGCCACGGCCGCGTGGATTGGCATGAAACCCGTCGAGCGCTCCGGCTGGCGCGGACACGGCGCCCGGGACATGGGCGATCTGCATCAAGCCCAGATCCATCTTGAGGAAGGTGAAACCGCGATCCATGCGCTGCTTGAGGCGCTTTCCGGTTTCGGTGCCGCTCGGTTTCTCGGCGTCGGTGTCGCAATAGACGCGCACCTGATCGCGGAACTTGCCGCCGAGCATCTGGTAGATGGGGACGCCATAGGCCTTGCCGGCGAGATCCCACAGCGCGATCTCGACCGCCGACACGCCGCCGCCTTGCCGGCCGTGCCCGCCGAACTGCTTGATGCGGCGAAACAGGCGATCGATATCGCAAGGGTTCTCGCCAAGCAGCCGGCTTTTCAGCATCAACGCGAAGGTGGCGCTGGCGCCGTCACGCACCTCGCCGAGCCCGACGATGCCCTGGTTGGTGTAGATCTTGAGAAGCGCCGAGGTGAATGGCGCGCCGACGATTTCGGCCACCCGCATGTCGGTGATGCGAAGGTCGGATGGCTTGGAATTCGTGTTGACCCGATTGAGAGCCTCGCCGGCTCCACCCGTCTTTGGCATGATCTATCCTCGTTCTGGTCGGGGGCTTGCGCCGCGAACGCCGCCCGGCATTGAGCGTTGCTAGCTCAGCTCGATCTCGTGGGCTTGCAGGTAATCGCGGTTCATCTCGACACCGAGACCAGGCTTCGACGTCAGCTTGAGGCTGCCGTTCGAAACGTCGAGCGGTCTGTCGATGAGATGATCGTATTTGCCCAGGTTCCATTCCGACGTTTCGAGCTTGTAGAAGTTCGGAACGGTCATCATCACCTGCGCCCCCGCGACCACGTTGATCGGCCCCGCGGCGTCATGCGGCGAGACCGGGATGTAGTAGGCTTCGCACAGGGCGGAAATCTTCTTGAGTTCGGTAATGCCGCCGGTCCAGGTGACGTCAGGCATGATGTAGTCAGCGAGCTTGTTCTCGAGCACCGGCACGAAATCCCATTTCGTGTGGCCGCGCTCGCCCCATGAGATTGGAGCACTGACCTTGTCACGCACCTGCTTGAGCGCGTTGAGGCTTTCGGGCGGACAGGGCTCCTCGAACCAGTCGATCTGGCCGGCTTCCTCCAGGCTGCGGCAGAGGCGAATGGCGGTGGGAACGTCGAAGCGGCCATGCGCATCGATGAGGATATCGACGTCAGGACCCGCCGTTTCGCGGATCAGCGCCGTGAGTTCGGCCGCTTCGCGCTCGTCCTTGCGGGTCATGCTGCCATCGAGGTAGCCGTCCCGCTGCTCGCGCGACAGCCCATCGGGGCCGCGGCCCTGATGCGGAAAAGGGTCGAACTTGAGCCCTGTGTGCCCGGACTCGACGATGTCCCTGATTTCGCGGACCACAGCCTCCTTGCTGGTGAACTTGGCCTGGTTGGGATGGGTGTAGAGCGCGATTTCCTCGCGCACCGGACCACCAAGCAACTCGTAGATCGGCTTGCCGAGGACTTTGCCACGGAGGTCCCAGAGGGCTATGTCGATGGCGCTCACGCATTCGACGGCGGCGCCGCGGCTGCCCATATAGGTGAAGCTGCGGAAAATCTTGTGCCACAGCTGCTCGATGCGCGCCGGGTCCTCGCCGGTCACGGAGGCACCGATCTGTCGCAGGATCGTGCAGAGCGCACGGTTGGCAAGCTTCGTCGTGGTGGTGATCTCCCCCCAGCCGCTCACGCCGTCGTCGGTCGTCACTTCGACGAACAGGTACTCCCCCCAATAGGAGGCATCGGATTTGATCAGCCACGGCCGAATGCTCGTGATTTTCATCTCTCAACTATCCTCATCTGGATGACCTAAAGAGCGGTGTTCCGGGCCGATTGATCTACCCTGCCCGCGCGGCGTTGCGCGCGCGCATGTGTTCAAGGACATGCCGCCCGGAGCCCTCGACATGGCGCGCAATGAGTTCGGCTGCCTCGTCGGCATTTCCCGCCTTCACATGCGCGATGAGCTCGCGGTGCTCGCGGATGATGGCGGCACGCCGGGCGAGCGTGAAATTGAAACGACGGCTCACGGCGCGCAGCACTTCGCGATGTTTCCACCAAAGCTCGGCGGCATGGCGGTTGTAGTGCCTCTGGTACATCACGGTGTGAAAAGCGGTGTCCAGCTCGCTGTGCCTGAACGTGTCGGCAAAATTGTTCTCTTCGATCAGACCTTGAAGACGTTCGAGTTCGGCGATGTCCTCGTCGGTGGCCATGCTCACGAACCATCGCGTCAGGGCCGGCTCGATCAGCACACCGATCTCGTAGATATCGCGGACAAAATCCTGATCTATGGGCCGCACGCGTGCCCCGCGATTGGGCAGAAAGGTGACAAAGCCTTCCCCGCGCAACAGTTGCAGGGCCTCGCGCACGGGATTGGTCGAGGTGCCGTGACGCCGGGCCAGATCGGTGACCACCAGACGCTCGTTGGCGGCGAGCCGGCCCTCGATGATGTCCTCCCTGATCAGCTCATAAAGCGAGGCGCCCTCGCTCGAGGCGCCGAGAGGATCGATCCCCTCGGGTGGCTCTGCTTTAAATTCCCGCGTGTCGGCCAAGGCCGGCTCCCCCTTCCATGAATACACACCTTTCTCGATATCACGCACGATTTCCATAAACAATGTACGATTTGTTGCGTTGACAGCCAATCTGCGATCTGAAAACGTATAAATTGCTCGAAGGGATACATTTGAGGAGATGTCCCCGCGACCGACGAGTAAGGCCGCTCGCCTCGATGCAGAGCGGCATGGGAGAGAAACCTGGAGGATACCTATGACGAGGATCACACTCGGCGGTGCCGTCCTGCGCGGCACTGTCTCCACTGCATTGATCGCATCGTTGATGTCCGCACCGGCCCTGGGCGCGGCGCCGGTCGACTTGAGCAAGTGGTCGCCGGAATATGTGCGCTCCATTGCGGGCACGCAGGAATTTGACACGGCCGCCGATTGCGGCAAGGTCACCCCGCTCGACTACAAGGGGCGACTGACCTTCTGGTATCAGGGCGTGTTCGAGGGCGACCCCGATCTCTTGCGCCAGTACTACAAGGATTTCTTCGAGACCTTCCGCAAGACCTATCCGAACATCCAGCTCGAGGAACAGGCCCTCACCTACAACGATCTCCTGGACAAATTCCGCACGGCGCTCCTTGGCAATGCGGCGCCGATGGCGGTCCGCCTGCAAATCCTGGGTGGCACCGAGTTCGCTTCAAAGGGCTATCTGCAGCCGCTCAAGCCCGAGGATGTAGGGTATTCGGCGGATGATTTCTGGCCCGGCGCCATGAAAGCCGTGACCTGGGACGGCGTGACCTACGGCATTCCAACCAACAATGAGACGATGGCGTTCATCTGGAACGCCGATATCTTCAAGCGCGCGGGCCTCGATCCGGACAAGGCTCCGGCAACCTGGGACGACGTCGTCAAGTATTCCAAGCAGATCCATGACAAGCTCGGCATTGCCGGTTACGGCCTCGTGGCCCGCAAGAATGCCGGCAATACCCCGTACCGCTTCATGCCTCAGTTATGGGCCTATGGCGGCGGCGTCTTCGACGAAACCTCGGCGAACCCGACCTATCAGCAGATCGAGCTCGACAGCCCGCAGAGCAAGGCCGCGCTGCAAGCCTCTTACGACATGTATGTCCGCGACAAGTCGGTTCCGGTCTCGGCACTCACCAACCAGCAGGCCGACAACCAGCCGCTGTTCCTCGCCGGCCAGCTCGGCATGATGATCTCGCACCCGTCCGACTACAATGTCATGCTCGACCTGCAGAAGAAGGCGACCGGCACCGACAAGGACAAGGCGCAGACCGTCATCGACAACATGCGCTACGGCCTGATCCCGACCGGCCCCGACGGCAAGCGCGCCGTCGTCTTCGGTGGTTCGAACATCCACATCCTAAAGCCCGAATATGTCGAGGGCGGCAAGGTGGACGAACCGGCCGCGAAGGCTATCATCTGCATGTGGACCAGCCCGGAATGGTCGCTGAAGATGGCCTATGCCGGCTCGAACCCGGGCAATCTCAACGGCTTCAAGACCAAATGGATGAAAGAGCGTCTGGACAGCATCAAGTTCCTCGATGTCACGACCTCGATGTTGCCATACGGCATCCCGTTCCCGGCGCTGCCGCAATCTCCCGAGATCATGAACATCATCATCCCGGACATGCTGCAGAATGCCCTGACTGGAGCGATGACCGTCGATCAGGCAGCGGACGACGCGGCCAAGAAGGTGAAAGACCTGATGGGCGGACTCTAGTCCGAGCCTGACCTGCGATCCTGACCGGCTGCCCCAAGGGTCAGCCGGTTCGTTCCGAAGAACAAGGGCACGCCAAAGTGACGATCGTGACCGGCAAGACCGAGGCTCGCCGAAGATTGCAACCCGGTAAATCCGGTGTGCTGCGCAAGATCTGGGAGCATCGCGCTGACTATGCGTACGTGCTGCCCGCGATCGCCGTGATGCTCGTCGTCATCGCCTATCCGATCTACTACACGATCGAGCTGTCGTTCTTTAATACGCCGCCTGGCCTGCAGCTCCGCGACAAGACCTTCGTCGGCTTCAACAATTACACCGCCATCCTCACCAGTGCGGTGTTCTGGAAGGTCACCTGGAACACGCTGATCTGGACGGTGGGGTCCACCGGCATCTCCTTCGTCCTGGGGTTTGCCGCCGCGCTGGCGCTCCACCGTGACTTTTTCGGCCGTGGTGTGCTGCGCGCCATCCTGATCATTCCCTGGGTCATCAGCGCGGTCGCCGCCTCCTATATCTGGAAGTGGATCTACCACTCGGACTTTGGCATCATCGGCGCGGTGCTGGTCGGCCTCGGACTGGCCGACCGGCCGCCGAATTTCATCGACAGCGTCTCGACGGTGCTGCCCTCCCTTATCGTCGTCAACATCTGGCGCGAATTTCCGTTTGCCATGATCATGATGATGGCCGGCCTGCAGACGGTCCCCGACCAGTTGCTGCGCGCCGCCAAAGTCGACGGGGCCAATGCGTGGCAGCGCTTCTGGCACGTCACCTTCCCGCATTTGAGAAACGTCTCGACCGTGACGATCCTGCTGCTGGCGGTCGCCAACTTCAATTCCTTCATCATCCCCTGGATCATGACCGGCGGCGGTCCGTCGAACGCATCGCATATCTGGATCACCCACATCTATGAACTCGCCTTCGGCCGGCAGCGCTGGGGGGTGGCGTCGGCCTACTCGGTGCTGCTGTTCATCATCCTGATGACGTTCGGCTACTTCTACGTCCGCGCGCTAAGCGGCAACGACAGGAAGGATGGCAGTGCATGAGCACGATCGCCGAGACAGCCGCTCGAGGCCAGGCCCGTCGCCGCCTGCGCTTCGACGGATGGCGGTGGGGCGGACGCATCTTCCTCGTGTTCATGCTGCTTTACACCGCGTTGCCGATGGTCTGGATGCTGCTCACCTCGATCAAGTCGGGCTTTGCCGCGATGCAATTCCCGCCGCAATGGTGGCCTGACCAACCGACCCTTGCCAGCTACCAGAAGCTGCTCGATCCGCAGAACAGCGTCGGCCAGGACTTCCTCCGCTTCTTCTGGAATAGCCTTTTCGTCTCCACCGCCACCACTGTCCTCTCGGTGATCGTGGCGGTTCCGGCGGCCTACGCGTTTTCGCGCTTCACCTTCCCGGGCCGGAACTTCCTGTTCTTCACCGTCCTGCTGCGCAACATGTTCCCGGCGGTGATCTTTCTCGTGCCGCTCTTCATCCTGATGCGCGCGATCGGGCTGGTGAACACGCATGGCTCGCTCGTTCTCACCTACCTCACCTTCGGCCTGCCGCTGGCGATCTGGCTGCTCAAGGGCTTCTACGACAACATCCCGGTGCAGCTCGAGCAGGCGGCGCGCATCGATGGCGCAACGCGGTTCCAGGCCTTCATCCTGATCGTGATGCCGCTGTCGACGCCGGGCATCATCGCCACGGCGATCTATTCCTTCATCGGCGCGTGGAACGAGTACATCTACGCCTACACCTTCCTCTCCAAGAACGAACAGCTGACGCTGCCGGTCGGCATCCAGCGCTTCTTCTCGGAAAACACGACGGACTTTCCGGGCCTGATGGCGGCCAGTTTCATCATGAGCGTGCCCGTCGTGGTGCTGTTCCTCGTCCTGCAACGATACTTCGTACGCGCCCTTACAGAAGGCGCGGTCAAGCATTAGGGAGTTGCCGATGGCCCATGTGGTCCTCAAAGATCTCGTCAAGACCTATGGCAGCTTCAAAGCCGTCAACGAGGTCTCGCTGACGGTCAATGATGGTGAGTTCGTCGCGCTCGTCGGCCCCTCGGGCTGCGGCAAGACGACAACGCTCAATCTCATTGCCGGGCTGATCCCGATCACATCGGGCGACATCGTCATCGGCGACCAGGTGGTCAACGATCTCGACCCCAAGGACCGGGACATCGCAATGGTGTTCCAGAACTACGCGCTCTATCCGCAAAAGTCGGTCTATATGAACCTCGCCTTCCCGCTGCAGATGCGCAAGCTGCCCAAGGCCGAGATCGACAAGAAGGTCCGCGAAGCGGCGCGTGTGCTCGACATGACGCAGTTGCTCGAGCGCAAGCCGCGCGAACTTTCGGGCGGTCAACAGCAGCGCGTGGCGCTTGGCCGGGCGCTTGTTCGAGACCCCGCGGTGTTCCTGATGGACGAACCGCTGTCCAATCTCGACGCCAAGCTGCGCGTCCAGATGCGCTCCGAAATCAAGCGATTCCATCAGGACCTCAAGGCGACGATCGTCTATGTGACGCACGACCAGCTCGAAGCCGTGACCATGGCGGACAGGATGGCTGTGATGAACGGCGGCTTTCTGCAGCAATATGATTCGCCGGCGCAGGTTTTCGCGCATCCCGCCAACATGTTCGTCGCCAGCTTCGTCGGCAGCCCGGCGATGAGCCTTATTCCGTTGGAGGCATCGACGGCAAACGGCGACACCGTCCTGAAGAGCGCCGAAGGCTGGAGCCTCCAGCTGTCGCAACGCAACGCGCGCAAGGCCCAGAGCGCGACCACCAGGAAGGTCGTGCTCGGTGCGCGACACTCGACGATCAAACTCCACAAAAGCGCGGTCCCCGGCGCCATCCCGGCCAAGGCCTATACGGTGGAACCAACCGGAGACGTCACCTTCGTGCAGGCGCTCCTCTCCGGCGCCATCGTCAACATCAGCGTGTCCCCCAACATTGCCGTCAAACCTGACGAGCATATCTGGCTCGAGTTCGACCAGGAGCGGATGCACCTGTTCGACGGCGAAACTGAAATGGCACTCGAGGCCGCCTGAGACAGGGCGGATGCGATTGGGACGTGGGCGTGGATGACGACGAAGCTCAAGATCACGGCGATCAAGCCCTACCCGGTGTGGGTGGGAACGCGCAACCAGATGCTGGTGAAGGTCGAGACCGACCAGGGCATATTCGGCTGGGGCGAGAGCGGCTTGAGCGGCCGCGAAAGGGCCGTGACCGGCGCGGTCGAGCACTATCGCGAATTCCTCATCGGCCGCGATCCCCTGCAGATCGGCCGGATCTGGCAAGAGGCCTATCGCAGCCAGTATTTTGAAGGCGGGCGCGTTCTGCAGGCGGCGATTTCCGCCATCGACATCGCGCTTCATGACATCAAGGGCAAGGCGCTGGGGGTGCCGGTCTACGAACTGCTCGGCGGCAAGCAGCGTGACCGCATCCCCACCTTCGCTTCGACCGGTGACGAGGCCGAGGGCGATGTCGCCATCGAACGGGCCCGCGAGCTGTACAAGCAGGGCTGGCAGGCGATCCGCTTCTTCCCCGCCGGGCAAAGCAGCAAGGACATTTTCGAGCCGCGCGAGTCGATCGGCGTGACCGCCCGGATGCTGAACAAGGCCCGCGAGGCGCTGGGCGACGAGGTCGTCCTCGGCATCGACTATCATCATCGGCTGTCGGTGGCCGAGGCGGCGAGCTTCTGCAACAAGCTCGGCCGCGGCGTGCTCGATTTCCTCGAGGAGCCGATACGCGACGAAACACCGGAAGCCTACGAATCCCTGCGCACGATGACCGACATCCCGTTCGCCATCGGCGAGGAATTTGCCAGCAAGTGGCAGTTCCTGCCCTACATCGAGCGCGGCATCCATCAGTTCAACCGGCTCGATGTCTGCAATGTCGGCGGGCTCACCGAAGCGATGAAGGTCGCCGGCTGGAGCGAGGCGCACTATGTCGACCTGATGCCGCACAATCCGCTGGGCCCGGTGTGCACGGCCGCGACAGTGCATCTCGCCGCCGCGGTCCCCAATTTCGCCTGGCTCGAGACCAGGGTGCCCGAAAGGAAGCTGGGCTTCGACAGTTCCGAGTTCTTCCCCGTGCAACCACAACTCGACGGCCCCGCCTATCCGGTCGGCGATCTGCCGGGGCTCGGCGTCGAGGTCAACGAGACGGCGATCCAGGCACAGAGTTTCCGTTTCTGGGAGGCACCCCACCTCAAGCGCCGCGACGGTTCTGTCACCAACTGGTAGTTCAATTTCAACCGGAGTCCACCATGACGCATACCTCCGACATCATTCGGCCGCCCAAGGACCTGATCGAGGGATTGAGGGAGATCGGTGCCGCGACCGTTGCCGGCACGCTCGGCCATATGGGCTTCCGCAATCCCCACATGGTCGGTCCGGTGGCGCAGAATCACGGCAAGTCGATCGTCGGGCCGGCGCTGACGCTGCAATTCCTGCCGCAACGGCCGGATCTCTTCAACGAGGGTGAATATGCCGATCCGGAGACGCAACTGCACCGCCACGTGCTCTATCACGCCCAGGAGGGCGACGTGGTCGTGGTCGACGCGCGCGGCGACATGAGCTCGGGTGTCTTCGGCGACATGATGTCGACCTACTTCAAGGGCAGAGGCGGCGCGGGCATCGTCATCGACGGATGCATGCGCGACAGGCCCAATGTCGAGAAGCTCGACCTGCCGCTTTGGCTGCGCGGCTGGACGCCCAACTATCATGTTCAGACCAGCATTTACCCCAATGCCGTCAACGTTCCGATTGCCTGCGGCGGTGTCGCGGTGATCCCCGGCGACATCATCGTTGCCGACGATGACGGCGTCGTGGTGGTTCCCGTCGCCATGGCCGCAAAGGTCATCGAAGAAGCAAAGACACATCACGATTGGGAAGAGTTCTCGCGAGAGAAGCTTATGCAGGGCGCTCCTTTGCAACGCTATTATCCGCTGCATGACGACGCCCGCGCAGAATACGAGGCGTGGCGCAAAGCAAACGGCTTGGGGAACCCAAATTAGCGCAGGGATCACCCGCGGCGGGTGGCAGCCCCTTCCGGCGGCGCGATGGCCTCTCGCCGCAGCGTCGCGCGATATTTTGAGCCCGACTCGCCTACGGGCGGGCTCAAAGAAAACGTGACGAATCAAGCAGCTCGGCCACGCCGTCCAGTTCCTTGTGCAGGCGATGCCAGCGACGGTCGAGATAGACCAGCGAATGCGCCTCCGGAGGGACCTCGTCCGGCTGTACGTCGCCTTCCAGCAGCTCCGCCGCGACCAGCGTCGCGCCCTCGATCGGCAGCAGGCCGAGCCGGCGCGCGCGGAACCAGGTCGAAACGCCGGTATAGCGCGGCTCGCCCGTCGGCAGCCGTGCCCAGGCGCCCCCGGGCGGAAAGCGTTCCGCGCCGCTCGATGCGCAGAGTTGCGCCAGGTCGATATCGGTGAAGCGGAGCAGGTGGATCACCATGGTCTCGGCCCGCAGTAGGGGCTCGGACGAGGTCGATTTCATCGAAAGCGAGAAGGCGACGACCGGCGGCGCCGCACTCACCGAGATCAGCGAGGACACGGTCATCGCCACCGGCCTGTCGCCGGGGTCGGCCGTGATCACGGCGACCCCCGCCGGATGGCGGCGAAAGGCTTCGCGGAAGGCGTTGGTCATCGGATGCGGCGCGTTCATCGACATGTCTCTTCTGCTGCTTGGAAAAAGGGGCCGGGCGGCGTCCCCCGCCCGGCCCTTCGGACTACTTCTTCTCGATCAGGTCGTAGAACTGCCAGACGCGGTCGCTCCACATGCCGCCGATATCGCGGCCGGCCGAGGTGACGATCGACGGCGCGATCGTGAAGTGGTTGGCCGCCACCATCATCTCGCGGAAGGTGCGCTGGATCACGCCGGCGCGCAGCGACGCGCCGCCGCCCGCGCGGTAGGCGAAGTTGCAGATATCGACGCCGACTTCGTGAATCTCGGACTTGGCCAGATGGACAAGGCTGATCTGTCGCGTCGACATCCTGTTGCCTGCCTCGACCGTCGCCTCGACGTCGCGCCAGGTTTCGAAGACAAAGGCGCGGGCGGCACGATAGCGAGCCTCGGCGCGGCCGTAGTCGTGCCAGAACTTCTCGCTCTCGCCGATCAGCCCGGCGCGGCCCGACTTCGAGCGGGCGAACTTGGCGATCTCGTCTAGCATCCGCCGGCCGGCACCCAGCGCCCAGCCGGTATGGCCGATGGCGGCGAGGCCCACGACACCGAGGCTGAAGAACTCCTTCTGGCGCAGCGGCGGCGCGGTCAGGATCGGGAAGACGAGATCATCGGCGATGAAGACGTCCTCGGCCGCGTAGTCGATGCTGCCCGTGCCGCCAAGGCCCAGCACGTCCCAATTGCCGAGCTGCTTGTGCTCGGAGATCGGCGCATGGGCGCACATGACGATGACATTGCCGTTCTCGTCCTTGGCGGGCTTGCCGGAGCCGTCGTCGACGAAGGCGGCGCTGTGACTGTAGGTGGCGTGGCTGAATCCGCTGCCATAGCTCCACTTGCCGTTCAGCCGGTAGCCGCCGTCGACCTTCTTCAGCATGCCCAGCGGCGCGCCCTGCCCCGAGAAGCGGTTGTCGGTGCCCGGCGCGAAAAGCCGCGCGACCGCACTGTCAGGCAGGAAGGCCGCCGACATCGCGCCGATGCAGCAATGCACCATCGAAACCCAGCCCGCCGCACCCGAATGCCAGGTGATCGCCTCGATCAGTTCAAGGCCCTGCGTGGGTGGCAACTGCGCGCCGCCAAGGCTTTCGGCGGCGAAGATATGCGACATGCGCAGCGGCTTCAGCGCCTCGAAACTAGCCTGGGTCAGTTCGCCGCTCTCCTCGTCGTCGGCGGCATTGGCTTCCAAGATCGGCCCGATCTCCGCGATCTTCTTCAGCAGGTCGCGATGGTCGACGGTCGTTCCCCAAGAGCCATGCTTGATGGGTTTGTTCATCGTTTTCTCCTCCTTGTTTGAAATGTGATCAGCCGGCGAGGAAGTCGCCGATCTTGCTCAGCGTTTCGGGTTTTTCCTGCATGACGAAATGGCCGGCATCCTCGACCTGGATCAGGCGTGCATCCGGGAGCGCCTCGACGAAGAGTGGCGCCTGGCCGGCGGGCAGAAGACGGTCCCTGGTGCCCCAGACGACCAGCGCCGGATTGGTGATGCGCGCCAGGAAACGGCGCAGATTCGGGTGGCCCATGCCGAATGGCGCCAGCAGGCGACCCAGCGTCTCGCCCTCACGGGCGCGATCGGCGCCGAAGGCCTCCGCAAAGGCCGGGTCCGAGCCGTCGGGGAAATAGCGCAACGCCACCGAGACGTCATGCGCCAGATAGGCCGGCAGTTCCTGCGGCGCCACCGCGCCCAAATCCGTCGCCGGATGCGCGGGATCGTTGAGCCCGGCCGGCGCGACCAGCACCACCTTGTCGAAACGCTCGCGGGCAAGGCCAGCCAGCTCGGTCGCCATCCAGCCACCCATGGAAAAGCCGATGAGATGAGGCTTCTCCGGCAGGTCCAGGGCATCGAGCAGGTTCAGATAATGCAGAACCATGTCGGACATGCCAACCACATGCGGCGCGGCACCCGAAAAGCCGAAGCCCGGATGGCTGGGGCACAGAACGCGGAAACGGTCGGCGAGACCTGCTGCAAAGTCGAAACCTTCCAGCGTCGAGGCGCCGTGCAGGAACAGCACGGGCTTGCCCTTGCCGATGGCCTTCACCACCGTTTTTATGCCGCCGACATCGTATTCGAGCGTTTCGAACTGGACGGTCATTCTATTCCTCCTCAGACAAGGTCGGGCTGGATCAGCACTTTGCACTGCGTCGTGCGGCGGCGAAGGCTCTCGAAGACCTGCGGAACCGGCGACAGATCGATCCGCTCGGTGATCAGCGCCTGCGGCGCGAAAGGTCCGCCGCGCAGCGCATCGAGGGCGACGCCGAACTCGTTGCGCTGATGGAAGAAGACCGAAAACAGCAGGTTCACTTCTTTGGTCAGCGCGACGAACGGGTCCCATTCGTCGCCGCCGATGCACAGGCCGACGCCGACCACCGTGCCCTGCAGCCGGACGGCCTTGACCGCCGCGTCGATGAGGCCGCGCTTGCCGACGCATTCGAAGACGATATCGGGCGCGCCGCCGCAGAGATCGGCAAGGTTCTCGGCCAGCTTGTTGCCCGATAGCGCGAAACCGGTCGCGCCAAGCGCCAGCGCGCGGTCCCGCTGATGGCTGTGGATATCGGCCACGACCACGCACGACGCCCCCATCCGCCGCGCCCAGAAGGCGACGAGCAGGCCGATCGGTCCGGCGCCCAGGATCGCGACCCGGTCTCCCGGCTTCATGCCCGAGCGCACGATGCAATGCAGCGCGACCGAGAGCGGCTCGGCCAGCGCGCCATCCTCTATCGCCGCCTCTTCGTGCAGGACATGGCATTGGCGCGCGGCGACGGCCGCGTATTGCGCATAGCCGCCGCCAATCAGCACCATGTCGGGGCAGCGGCCTGGATCGCCGCGCCGGCAAGCCTGGCAGTGCCCGCAGCCGCGCATCGGCACGACGGCGACACGGTCACCGATCCGAAGGTCGGCCACCCGTGATCCCAGCGCGACGACGTCGCCGGCGAATTCATGGCCGAGGACGAAGCCTCCAACGATGCCGAAAGGCGCTGGATCCTCGGTGATGTGCAAGTCGCTGCCGCAGATGCCGCAAGCGGCGACACGCAGGACGACCTCGTCGGGCGCCGGGGTCGGGTCCGGCACCGTGCCGACGCGCAGCGGACTGCCGACCGTATCGAAGATGGCTGCTTTCATAGAACCCTCCCTCTCAGCGGTCCGGATCGACGAGCTTGCGTCGGATCGGGAACCATGGCGCATCCCACCGTTTCGAGATCAGGCCCCAGATGCCGGTGCGGGCGTAGAGCGCCACCAGCAGCGTCATCAGGCCGAGGACAACGAAATAGGTTGCGCCGTATTCACCGAACCAGCGGTCAGCGATGAAGAAGATCAGGGATCCGATCAGAACGCCCTCGATGGAGCCGATGCCGCCGACCATGACGATGAAGATCGCCACATTCGCCCACATCGGATCGAAGGCCGAACCCGGCGTGATCCGCAACTGCGCCATGAAGTAGATCGCGCCCGCAAGGCCGCAGCCGACCGCCGACGCGACGTAGACGAGGAAGCGCAGCTTTGCGACATTCACGCCCTGGCTGGCAGCCGCAACCGGATTGTCGCGCATGGCGATCAGCGCAAGGCCGAAGCGCGAGCGAAGCAGCCAGTAGCTGCCGCCCAGCGTGACCAGCAGCATGCCGGCGCAGAGCAGTGACATGGCGACATTGCGCTCGAAGGCCGAATAATCCTTCATCACGCGCAGCGACATGCCCGCGCCGGAATTGACCAGTGGCAGGTTCGAGGCGGTCAGCCGGAAGACCTCGGCCACCACCCATGTGCCGATCGAGAAATACGGACCGTCCAGGCGATGAAGCAAAAGGTAGATCGGCACGGCCAGCGCCGCCGGCACCAGCAGCGACAGGAAGACCGCCGCGAACGGATTGATGCCGTAGGTCTGCGCCAACACGAAAAGCGCGTAGCCGGCCGCACCCATGAAGGCGTGCTGGCCCACCGAGACAAGGCCGGCATAGCCGGCGAGCAGGTTCCACATCTGCGCGACTGCGATGTAGCAGCATAACACCAGGATCGAGCGGATCGTACCGGTCGAGGCCCACCAAGGCATGGCCGCGACAGCGATCATCGCCAGCACCGCCAGCGTCATCGCGACGCGGCCCGACCGGGTCTGGCGCTGCACCAGCACCTCGGGCGCCTCAGCTTCCGTGTAGGGGATCGCGCTCATGCCAATGCCTTTCCGAACAGGCCCTGGGGGCGGGTCGCCAGCACGATCAGGAAGACGATGTGTCCGGCGAGCACGCCAAAACCCGGATCGATGCGGAAGCCGATGGCCTGCGAGATGCCGAGGACCATCGAGCCAACGAAGGCGCCCCAAACCGTACCCATGCCGCCGATGATCACCGCCTCGAACGCGTAGATCAGCTGGGCCGGTCCATCGGCCGGCGCGACGGTCGATCGCAGCGCCTGGAAGACGGCTGCAAAGCCCAGGATGCCGACCGCCGCCGCCGTCGCCATCGCATAGACGGCGCGCGGGTTGATGCCGGTCATCGCCGCCGCCTCGACATCGGCCGACGCGGCGCGCAGCGCCCGGCCGAAGCGCGTGCGCTTCAACGTCAGATCGAGGCCCCAGGTCAGACCCGTGGCGACCGCCAGCACGATCAGCGGCAGCAGGCCGATATAGACGCTGCCGATCTCGATGGATTGGCTCTCGATCCCATGGCCGGGCAGCGACCGGCTGTTGGCGGACCAGATTTGCAGCATCAGGTTCTGCAGCGCGATCGACAGTCCGAAGGTCGCGATCAGCGAAGGCAGCGGATCGCTGCCCACAACCCGGTTCAGCACGGCCTTCTGCAGCACCCAGCCCATCAGCACCGCGAGCGGCACCAAGACGATCAGCACAGGCAGCGGTCCCAGACCCCAGGCCGAGGCCATCGAGATGCCGATCAGCGACAGCAGGATCACCAGGTCGCCATGGCTGATGTTGACGATGCGCATGACGCCGAACATCAGCGCCATTCCGAGCGCATACTGGGCATACATGCCGCCCAGCAGGATCCCCTGCACCAAGGCGTCAAACCACTCCATGGCCCGCTCCAAAATAGGCTTTGCCGATCTGCTCGCGCGTGATTTCGGCCGACCTGCCGGTCAGGGTCACGCGCCCCTCCAGCATGCAGTAGAGGCGATCCGAGGCGCTCCGGGCGAGGCCGACATCCTGTTCGACCACGATCATCGCCGTGCCGGTGGCACGGATTTCAGGCAGAGCGGCATAGATCTCGCGGATCACCTTGGGTGCAAGGCCGAGGCTGATCTCGTCGCAGAGCAGCACGCGCGGCTGGCACAGCAGCGCGCGGCCGATGGCCACCATCTGCTGCTGCCCGCCCGAGAGGCTCTGCACCTGCGTGCGGGCCTTCTCCTTGAGGATCGGGAACAGCTGGTGCAGCCGTGGCAGCGTCCATCCGCCCTTGGCGCCCATGCGCGCGGCCTGGTCGATGGCGACGCGCAGATTGTCCTCGACCGACATGCCGGTGAACAGGCGGCGGCCCTCCGGCACGATGGCGACGCCCTTCTGCACCATGCGGTCGGTCGCGGTGCCGCCGACAGGGTCGCCGTGCAGCCGCACCATCTCGCGTCCGACCGGGAGCAGGCCCATGATCGAACGCAGGAGGGTGGACTTGCCTGCCCCGTTGGCGCCGATCAGGGCCACGGCCTCACCCTGGTGCAGCTCGATGTCGATGCCGTAGAGCGCCTGGAAATCGCCATAGCGGGCCAAGAGCCCGTGGGTGGAAAGAACGGCCGTCATGCCTCGATCCCCATATAGACGCGCTGGACCTCGGGCAGCGCGATCACCTCGGCCGGCACGCCTTCGGCGATCTTCTCGCCGAAGTTCAGCACCAACAGCCGGTCGGCCACCGCCAGCAGCGCATGCAGCACGTGCTCGATCCAGACGATGGTGATGCCGCGGTCGCGGATGCGGCGCACCAGCGCCACCAGCGCTTTCGATTCATCGTCGGTCAGCCCGCCCGCGATCTCGTCCAGCAGCAGCAGCTTCGGATCCGACGCCAGCGCGCGCGCCAGTTCCAGCCGCTTGCGGTCGAGCAGCGTCAGGGCACCGGCCGAGACATTGGCCTTGTCGGAAAGCTCGCAATCGCGCAGCACCTGGGCGCAGAAGGCATAGCTTTGCTTCTCCGACCGGCCGCCGCCGAACGCGGCGGCGACCAGCAGGTTCTCGAAAGTGGTCATGCCGGAATAGGGACGCGGGATCTGATAGGTCCGTCCGATCCCCATCTGGCAGCGACGGAAGGGCGGCTCGCCGCGCAGCGCCGTGTCGCCGAGCTGGATCTCGCCGCCGGACGCCTTCAAATCGCCGCTGATCATGTTGAACAGCGTCGTCTTGCCCGCCCCGTTCGGGCCGAGGATGCCCAGCACCTCGCCCCGACGCACGTCGAAACTCACCTCATGCAGGACGCGGACGGCGCCGAAGGACTTCGACACGCCGCGCGCCGTCAGCAGGATTTCCCTATCCATCGATCCGTCCGCGTCCCTGCTCATGTCACCAGGCGATCGGCTTGATCGCCTGTTGCGGCGCGAAGAGCTGATTGACCGTGTTGTCGACGATCTTCAGGTCGTAGGGCCATTTCTCGCCCTTCACCCACTGGCCGCCGAAGATCGGCGTCTTGCAGATGTTCTTGTGCGCCGAACCGTCGAACTTGATATGGCCGACCAGCGTCTGCAGATCGGTGGCGACCAGCGCGTCGCGGTTGGCCGTCCGGTCGAGCGGATTGGAGGAGCGCTTCAATATGTCCAGCGCGACCTCGAGCAGGGCATGCGAATAACCCAGCGGCTGTGTCCACTGCCGCTTCGAATCGGCTTCCCATTGGCTGGCGATGTCGCTGCTGACCTGGCCAGTCAGCGACGACTTGAACGGGAAGGCGGGCGTCCACCAGACCTCGGAGGACATGCCGTTGCCGAGCGGACCCATCGCCTCGACGCCGCCCGGGAACAAGAGTGCTGCCGCCACCGTGACCGCCTTCGGCTTGAAGCCCTGCTGGTTGCACTGGGTGACGAAGGTCTTGAGATCGTCCGGATAAGTGATGCCGCCGATGATGTCGCAGCCCTGTTTCTTGAATTCGGATATCTGCGCGGAGAAGTCATTGGTGCGCGGCTGGAAGTAGCCGGGCACGACGACCTCGTAGCCGGCCTTGCGGGTTGGTGCCGGCAGGCCGTATTCGTCATTCCCCCAGGTCTCGCCGTCGATGTTCTGGGGAAACAGCATCCCGACCTTCTTGTTGGTCTCCAGATGGTTCCAGAGCCCGACAAAGGTGTTCAGCGCTTCGTCGAGACCCCAGAAGAAATGGTAGGTCCAGTCGAAGGTCTGCTTGCCGCCGCCGCGCGGCATGATCACCGCTTGCCAGGGCGCGCCCGAGGAGATGCAGGGCGTCTCATAGAGTTCGGACTGTTCGGCCGCGGGCAGGATCGTATCGGTGGTCGAGGCCGGAACGAGCAGGTGCACCTCGTCGTTCAGGATGAGGTTGCCGGCGATTTCCGATGCCTTGTTCGGATTGGACTGGCTGTCGCGGTCGAGGATCTCGATCTCGTAGGTATTGCCGTTGGCGCATTGCAGCTGGCCGCCGAGCAGGGCGCGGATCTTCTGCAAGGTGTAGCCGTCCGTCTCGCCGAAGAGGGCGAGCGGACCGGTGGTGGGGCTGAGATAACCCAGCTTGATCTTGCCCGCCGTCGCGGCGCGCGCATAGCGCGGCATGGCCAGCGTACTGGCGGCGGCAACACCAGCTCCAAGCCCCTTCAGCACGGTCCGGCGGCTGGGCAAGCCCGATTTCACGAGTTTGTTGTAGTAGGTCATGGTCATTTCCTCCCTTGGTTAAGCCGGCCCGTCCCCTCGACGAGACCGGCGTCAGTTCAAAACTTGTTCAGGTCATCCGCAGCAGCGAGCCGCCATCGATGACGATCAGCGAGCCGGTGACGTAGGACGCGGCGGGCGACGCCAGGTAGAGCGCCAAACCCTTGATCTCCTCCGGATCGCCGATGCGGCCGACGAGCGACTGGGCCTCGAAGGCCTTGCGGTCCGCCGGGTTGCGCAGCCTGCCGCCGGCGATGTTGGTGATGAACGGTCCGGGCAGGATGGCGTTGATGCGGATGTTGTAGGCGCCGAGTTCCATCGCCATGTGGCGAACGAGATGGTTCACCGCGGCCTTGGCCGGCATGTAGGGGGTGCCGACGATGCTCTCGTTGATCAGCGAGGCGATGGACGATGTGACGATGATCTGGCCGCCGCCATTCGGCTTCATGTGCCGCACGGCATGCTTGATGGTGGTGTAGACCGAGGTCAAATTGATCTCGATCACCTTGTCCCAGTGCTCGTCGGGAAGGTTCTCGATGGCGCCCTCGGGGTTCCTCTCGCCGGTCGGGGTGTTGAAGCCCGGGCCGGCGTCGATCCCGGCATTGGCGAACACGACATCGATCGAACCCGCCTTCTCGGCCACCTTGTCGAAGGCTCGAGCCATCGCCGCGCGGTCGCCGACATCGACGACCTGGCCCCAGACCTCGCCGCCCGAAGCCCTGATCGCGGCGACGGTCTTCTCCAGCCCGGCGGGGTTCAGGTCGAAGATGCAGACCTTCGCGCCATGCTCGGCCATGATCTCTGCATAGGCCTGGCCAATGCCGCTGGCGCCGCCGGTGACGATCACCGACTTGCCTCTGACATCGAACATCTTCTCAAGTGCGGCCATCAGTTTCCTCCCATTTGCACGATACCGGCCTGCGTGCGGGCGCCTTCGCGGCACCCGCGGCGCGGCGGTTCACTTCTTCTTTCGCGAAAGCACGAAATCGAATTCCACGTCGTAGAACGGCGCGGCAACCTTGGCCTTCGCCGCGGCGTCGGCATCCTCGACCTTGCGGAATTCGGCGAGCAGGCTCTGCTTCACGCCGAAGACGGCGTCCGTATCGATATACGGGTCGTCCGGATCGAAGATGTGCGTGGTCAGCGCGTCGAAGCCCTCGCCCTCGACGATGTAGTGGAGATGCGCCGGGCGGTAGGGATGGCGTCCCAGCGCGCCGAGCAGCTTGCCGACCGGCCCGTCATCCGGGATCGGGTAGTATTTGGGCTTTGCGCCGCGAAACCAGTAGCGTCCATCCGCACCGGTGCGGAAGACGCCGCGCAGGTTGAAGTCGGGCTGGATGCCCTTCTGCTGGACGTCGTAGAAGCCTTCGTCATTGGCCTGCCAGACATCGATCTTGGCGCCCGCGATCGGCTTGCCCTCGGTGTCGAGGATGCGGCCATGCACGAACATCGGCTCGCCCTTCTGGTCGAGGCAGATGTTCGAGCCCATCGGCAGTTCGGGCGCGTCGGCGACATGGAATGGCCCCAGTACGGTGGATTCCGAGGCGCCCGACGGCTTGCGGTTGTTGATCGCGTCGACCAGCATCGAGACGCCGAGGACATCCGACAAAAGGATGTACTCCTGCCGCCACTCGTTGCAGATCTGGCCCGTCCGCGTCAGGAACATGATCGCCTCGAACCATTCCTCCTGCGTCGGCTCGATCTCCTTCACCGCCTCGTGCAGCTTGCGGGTGATGACCTCCATGACCTGCCCGAGCCGCTGGTCCTTGGCGTTCTTGTTGCGCGCCACGACGACTTCGGCCGAGTTGGTTTCGGTGAAATAGCCGTGTTCGTGGTCGTCGGTCATGGGATCCTCCTCAGCGCGCCAGAACGGATTTGAAGACGCGGCGCAGCTCCGCCGCCGGATCGGCCGCCAGCGTTTCGGCGCGCCAGGCGATGTGGTGGTCGGGACGCACAATCAGGCATCCCGCGTCGCGGATTTCGCGTGCGCGCGCCCAGTCGCCGGTATGGTCCTCGACCGCGCGGCGCGGGCCGATCACATATGTGCGGATCGGCAGACCGAGTTCCGCGCCCACCGCGTCGGCAGCGGCAACCCAGGCCTCGCCGCCAATGCCGGTCAACAGCGTGAACTCGCCATGTCCGCAAAGGTCGAGCGTCGAGATCTTCCGGCCCGAGCGCTCGAACACCCAGACATGCGGCAGACGCGCGCCCGGCCAGGTCGTGGGCGCATAGTGGAGCTCGCGATCCTTCTCGAAGGCCGGCTCGCGCTGGCCGTCGCTTGCGACGGCGCCCGACGCATAGCGCTGGTTCATCTCGACGCCATGGGCGTCGAACTCGTACTTCTTGAAGGCGATGGCCTTGCGCAGCGCCTCGCGTTGCGTTTCGGCGGCTTGTGTGGCGTCGGCGCGGGCCTCCATGTTCTTCTGGATCTTGTCGTGATCCACGCCGCCATCCATGCCGAGCGCCTCGAAGATCGGACCGAATTCGGCGATCGACTGGTTCGCGCGCGTCACGATCTGGCGCGCGATCGGCGCACGCTCGGCCGAATAGCTTTCCAGCAGCCCGATCCCCGCCTGCCCCTTGACGACCTTGGCAAGTTTCCAGGCGAGGTTGAACCCGTCCTGGATCGAGGTGTTGGAGCCAAGCCCGTTCGAGGGCGGATGCCGATGCGCGGCGTCGCCCATGATGAACACTCGCCCCTTCTGCATGTGCGTGGCGAAGCAGTTGTTCACGGTCCAGGTGTTGGCGCCCAGGAGCTCGATCTCGAGCCCGGGATCTCCGACCAGCTGGCGGGCGACCTCAGTGGCCAGTTCCGGCGTCACATCGGGCGGCGGCTGGTTGATGTCGTAGCCCCAGACGATGAGCCACTCGTTCCACGGCCGCACCATGCGAACGAGACCCATGCCGATCCCGCCGACATCGGCGCCGGGCTGCATGACCCAGTAGAGGACGCTTGGCCGGTGCGCGACGTATTTCGAAAGATCGGCCCGGAACAGGATGTTCATCGACCCGCCGACGCCCATCTTGCCCTCGAACGGCAGGCCCAGATGCTCGGCCACCAGGGAGTTGCCGCCATCGGCACCGACGAGGAATTTCGACCGCACGGTGAAGTCCTTGCCCGACAGCCTGTCGCGGCAGGTCGTGGTGACGCCGTCCGCATCCTGGACGTGGCTGACATATTCGGTGCTCATGCGCGCCTGCGTGCCGCGCGCGCACGCCGTCTTGAACAGGATCGGTTCCATGAAGGTCTGGGGCAGATCGTTCATGAAGGACGGCGACGACTGGAGATGTTCAGCCTTGGAGAGCGGGTCGGTGCCCCAGCTCTTCATCCGGCCAAGCTCTTCGCCCGCCAGACTTTCGCAGAACACGTTCTCGCCCATCAGTTCCTGCGGCGAGGCGTGCATCACAGCCTCGGCCTCGACTTCCGGCCCGAGGTCGCGCAGCACCTCCATGGTGCGCTGGTTGGTGATGTGGGCACGCGGCGTATTCGACAGCCAGCGGTAGCGGTTCACGACCATGTTGGCCACGCCGGAGCTGGCGAGAAGTGCCGCCGTGGCCGAGCCGGCCGGGCCCGTGCCCACGACCAGTACGTCGGTTTCGATATCCGCCATCAATTTCCTCCCTCGATCTTCAGACCGGCCAGCCTGCGGCGGACCGGAAACAGGTGCAGGCCGCTGCGGGCTGATATCAGCCCCCACAGCCCCTTCGGTGCGAACAGCATCACCGCGATGGCGGCGAGGCCGAGTGTCATCAGGTACCAGCTGGCGTAGTCGGCCAGCGCCGAACGCAGCGCAAAGAAGACCAGCACCCCGACTATGGGTCCCTCGATGGTGCCGATGCCGCCGATGACGACGATGAAGATCACGTAGGCCGTCCAGTCGGTGACGGCGAAGGCCGCCTCCGGCGAGATGCGGGCCGTCTGCACGAAGATCAGCGCGCCGGTCAGTCCGGTGGCGGCCGCGGCGATCAGAAACACCGCCCATTTGAGCCGCCCGACATCGACGCCGACCGATTGGGCCGCCTCGACATTGTCGCGTACGGCTGCCAGCGCCAGCCCGAGGCGACTGCGCAGCAGCCAGTAGATGCAGCCGGTGACGACCACGACCAGCGCCAGCGCCAGCCAATAGGCGAGAATGTCGCGCGCGGCCGCCTCGCGCACGCCGAACAGCGCCTGGATCGCATCCGTGCCCATGATGTTGCTGGTCGCCTCGCGCGGCAGCGAGGTGCCGGTGCCGCCGCCGAGCGCCTTCCATTGCGCGATCAGCAGCCGCGTCACCTCGGCGATCACCCAGGTGCCGATGGCGAAATAGGCGCCCTGCAGGCGGAAGGCGAAGAAGGCCGTGGGAACGGCCAGGGCCAGCGCCGCAAGGCCGCCCAGCAGGATCGCGGCAACCGGGTTCCAGCCCAGCAGGATCACGCCAGCGAACATCGCATAAGCGCCGATGCCGACGAAGGCCTGCTGGCCCACCGAGATGAGACCGCCATAGCCCGCCAGCAGGTTCCAGATCTGCGCCAGCGTCAGCATGGTGAGAATGAAGAACAGGTCCTGTATGACACCGCGCGAGGTCACGGCGGGCAAGGCGAGCCCGGCCGGGACGAGAACGAACACGGCGATTTCCGTGGCAGTTCCGGCGCGGGTGCGGGTTGTCAGCCGATACATGCCGCCCTCAATCCACTGCGCGCGGGAACAGGCCCCGCGGCTTGAGCAGCATCACGACCAGAAAGGCGATGTGGCCCACCAGGATTTGCCATTCCGGATTCACCGCCGCGCCGGCCGTCTGGGCCACGCCGATGATGATCCCGCCCGCGAGCGTTCCCCACAGGCTGCCGAGGCCGCCGATGATCACCGCCTCGAAGGCATAGATCAGCCGCGCCGGCCCGATCGAGGGATCGAAGTTCGCCCGCATGCCGAGATAGAGCGCCGCCAGTGTCACCACGACCATTGCGATCCCGGTGGCGACGGCGAACACTCGCTTCGGCTCGATCCCCATCAGGCCCGCCGTCACGGCGTCGTCCGAAGTGGCGCGGAAGGCACGGCCGAGGGCGGTGTGATAGAAGAGCCTGTTCAAGGCCACGATGGCGAGGATCGCGGACGCAAAGGTCATCAGCGGCATGACCCCCAAGGTGACCAGCCCGAGATCGAGCGATGCCCCCTCCAATGCGCCTGCCGGAATGCGCCGGCTGTCGGCGGAAAAGGCCTCGAGCAGCCCATTCTGCACGGCAACCGACAGGCCGAACGTGACGAGGAGTGGCGGCAGGATATCCTTGCCAAGCACCCGGTTCAGCACGGCGGCCTGCAGCAGCCAGCCAAGCGTAAACATCACCGGCATGGCGATGAGCGCAGCGACCCAGGGCGACAGGCCAAGCAAGGTGACGCCCATCAGCACCAGATAGGCGGCAAAGACGATCAGGTCGCCATGGGCGAGGTTCACCAGCCGCATGATGCCGAAGACGAGGCTCAGTCCGGCTGCGAACAGCGCATAGAGCCCGCCCAGCAGCATTCCCTGCACGAGGGTGTCCAGCCAGATCATCGCCGCGCCCCCGTCGTCAGGCGGCGGGAAATTTGCCGGGGCATGCGGGGCTGCCTCGTCATACCGCCACCCCGAAATAGGCGGAATGGATTTCTTCGCGCGTGACCTCGGCCGCCTTGGCGACCAACGTCACCCGGCCCTCCATCATGCAATAGACGCGATCGGCCACCGCCAGCGCCTTGCCGATATCCTGCTCGACCAGCACGATCGCGGCACCGCCTTCACGGATCTTGGGAAGTGCTGCGTAGATGTCGCGGATGACGACGGGCGCGAGGCCGAGGCTGATCTCGTCGCAGAGCAGCAATTCAGGATTGGACATCAGCGCCCGGCCGATCGCGACCATCTGCTGCTGGCCGCCCGAGAGCGCCGTGCCGGGGTTTTTGCGCCGCTCGCGCAGGATCGGGAAGAGCTCGTAAACCGCCTCCAGGCCCCACGGCCCGGGCGCCTTGCGCGCCTGCCCGCCGATCAGCAGGTTTTCCTCGACGCTCAGCGAGGCAAAGAGCCGGCGCCCTTCCGGCACCATGGCTATGCCGCGCTTCATGATCTCGGCCGAGGACAGCGCGCCTATGGGCTCGCCCCGGTGCAGAACCATGGCGGCCTCGTTGCGGATCACGCCCGTGATCGAACGCATCAGCGTGGATTTACCGGCACCGT
The DNA here is from genome assembly GCF_016756575.1 of Mesorhizobium sp. 131-3-5. Taxonomy (NCBI): domain Bacteria; kingdom Pseudomonadati; phylum Pseudomonadota; class Alphaproteobacteria; order Hyphomicrobiales; family Phyllobacteriaceae; genus Mesorhizobium; species Mesorhizobium sp. 131-3-5. Next base: position 2,923,207 of record NZ_AP023254.1, on the reverse strand, counting down.
TGGCGCCGATGATCGCCACGCATTCGCCCGCCGCGACAGTGATATCCACGCCGAACAGCGCCCGGAACTGGCCGTAATTCGCGGTGAGGGTGCGCGTCTCCAGCAGCATCAGACCTCGAGCCCCAGATAGATTTCACGAACCTCTTTCGAGGCGATGATCTGATCCGGCTCACCGATTGCGATCACGCGCCCGAAATCCAGCACGAGAAGCCGTTCGACCACCGATCTCAGGGCGTGCAGCACATGCTCGATCCAGATGATCGTCGTGCCCCTGGCGTGGATCGCCTTGATCGTCGCGACCAGCGCCTTGCATTCGCCCTCGGTCAGCCCGCCGGCGATCTCGTCCAGAAGCAGCAGCTCGGGTCCCGTCGCCAGGGCGCGGGCGAGCTCCAGGCGCTTGCGGTCGAGAAGGCTCAGCGATCCGGCGAGCACATTGGCCTTCCGGAGAAGTTCGGTCTCTTCGAGGATACCGGCGCAATCGTCGACCATTTCGGCCTCGCGGCCGCCCCGGCCGAAAGCGGCGGCGGTCAGGAGGTTCTCGAACACGCTCAGCCCCTCGAAGGGCTGCGGGATCTGGAAGCTGCGGCCGACACCCATGCGCACCCGATCCATGGCTGGGGCGCGGGTGACGTCGCGGCCGAGGAATTCGATGCGTCCCTCATTGGCGAGCAGATTGCCGGTGATCAGGTTGAAGAGCGTCGACTTCCCCGCCCCGTTCGGACCGATGATGCCCAACGCCTCGCCGCGCGGCACCGTGACGGTCACGCCATCGGTAACCTTCAGGGCCCCGAAAGACTTCGAGACGTTTTCCAGCCTGAGTATCATCACTGTCATCCTCGGGTCGCGCCGAACGAGGGCGGCGGCATCCGCCGCCCCGGCGGCGTCAGGCCAGGGCTTCCATCTTGCCTGCGGTGGGGATCTCAGACGCGGTGGCGTTTTCGACGATCACCAGATCGAAGCCGCCGCCGGCCTTCTTGCGCCACTGGCCGCCGACGAGCGGCGTCTTGCAGACGTTCTTTGCCGCGAAAGGCGGCAGCCCCGCACCGCTCCAGGCCACCTTTCCGACCACGGTCGTCATGTCGGTGGCGGCTATCGCCGCCGCGATCGCCTCGGCATTCGTCGGATCCGAAACGCGGCCCATGACATTGGCCGCCACCTCGAACAGCGAATGGACAAAGCCGATCGGCTGGGTCCACGGACGCCCGGTCTTGGCGGTGAAATCCGCCGCAAGGTCAGCCGAGCTCTGGCCCGTCACCGACGACTTGAACGGATGCGAGGCCGACCACCAGACCTCGGACGAGAGGTTGTGGCCGGCATCGCCGAGCGTCTCGACCGATTGCGGGAAGAGGATGGCCTTGGCCACCGTCACCGCCTTGGGCTTGAAGCCTTGCTGGCGGGCCTGGTTCCAGAAAGTGGTGAAGTCGGGCGGGATGACCACGCCGGTGACGATCTCGGCATTTGCCGCCTTGAAGGCGTTGACCTGCGCGGTGAAATCGTCCGAGAGGTTCTGATAGCGGCCGGGATCGCTGAGGCCGAAGCCGGCGGCATCGAGGCCGGGCTTCAGCCCGTTCTTCGGATCGCCCCAGGCATTGCCGTCGGCATCGTTGGGGAACAGCCCGCCCACCTTGCCGTTGGTGGAAAGCTGCTTCCACATGCCGGTGTAGACGGCGATGATGTCTTCGAGACCCCAGAAATAATGATAGGCGAACTTGAAGGGCTTCCATGACGACGGGTCGCCCGGATTGCCCTGTTGGCCAATGAACCAGGGTTGCCACGGCGCCATGGTCGAGATGACCGGCACGCCCTCCGCCTCGCAGGTGGTGGCGACCGGGTTGGTGTTCTCGGGCGTCGAGCCGACCAGCATCAGGTTGATCTCGTCGTCGACGATCAGGTTCTTGGCCACTTCGGCCGCGCGATTGGGGTTCGACTGGCTGTCCTTGACAATGACGTCGAAATTCTTGCCCGCCTCGGACGCAAGGAAAGCCTTGATGTTGTAGGCATCGCTTTCGGCGAAGCCGGCGAGCGGCCCCGTCTGCGGCGAAACATAGCCCAGGCGAATCTTGGCGCCCTGCGCCAGCGCCGGCGTCGCCAGCCGGGAACCGGCAAGCGCCAGGCCTGTCGCCGCCGACGCTTTCAGTAAGCTCCGTCTCGTAATCATCTGCTCTTCCTCCCTCTTGCCTCTTTTCAGCTCCCTGGACGGCGTCCCTCAAACGCCGCCTGGAGGAGTTCCCTTATCGATCGCGGATCGATCGGCCTCGGATTCGCATAGGCGTTCTTCACCGCGATCGCCGCCGCACGGTCGAGATCGGTCTCCTTGATGCCGATCTCCTTCAGGCTCAGCGGAGAGCCGACGGAACGCGCGAAATCCCAGAGCCCGCCGCCCGCCGAGCCGCCGCCGAAGGCATCGGCGATCGGCCGCAGCAGATCCGGCACCGCCACTTCGTTGAAGGCGGTCGTGTAGGGCAGCAGGATGGCGTGGGTCTCGGCATGCGGCGTGTCGAACGAGCCGCCGAAGACATGCGCCAGCTTGTGATGCAGCGCCATCGAGACATAACCGAGCGCGGACGAGCAGCACCAGGCCGCATAGAGCGCCTGTGTCCGCGCGGCGCGGTCCTGCGGATCCTCGATCAGCCGCGGAATGCCGTCCCGGAACGCAGCCATGGCATCCCTGCACATCAGCACGATCACCGGGTTGCGGTCGGGGGCGTAGAAGGCCTCCATGGCGTGGGCGATCGCATTCATCGCCGAGGTGACGGTGAGACCAACCGGGAGGCTCATTGTCAGATCGACGTCGTAGATCACAGTTTCGGGGCGGATGTCCGGCGAGCGGCGGGTGGTCTTCTCGCCGGCCGCCGTCTCGCCGAGGATGTCGGTCATTTCCGAGCCGGCATAGGTGGTCGGGATCACCACCTGATCGGCGCCGGTGCGCACGGCGATGGCCTTGCCGAGCCCGGTGGTCGAGCCGCCGCCGAGGCTGACGACCGCCGTGGCGCCGCTGGCGCGGAAGGCGTCGACGGCCTTTTCCGTAACCTCGACGGGTGTATGCATGACCGCGCCGGCAAACACCCCGGCGGCGAGGCCGCCAAGGCTTTGAGCCAGCTTGTCCGCATCGGCCTTCTGATGGGGCGTCGACAGCACCAGCGCCTTGTCATGGCCGAGCCGCCGCACCTCCTCCTCCGCGCGGCCCATCGTGCCGGCACCGAAGATCACCCGCGTCGTCAGCCCGGGAAAGGTGAAACTGTCCATCATCGCGCCGCTCCCATGCGTGCACCCCGGCCGGCTTCCAGGTCGGCGATGATGGTGCCCAGCATTGCAATCTCGGCATCCGAAACCTCGTGGCTCCGGCCGGGGAACAGATCGGCCCGCAGGCTCGCGCCACCGCGGCCCAGCGACTGCGCCGTGTCGGCAAAGGCCGAAACCGGAATCCAGGGATCGGAATCGCTGCCGGAAAGATAGACCGGCACGCCGGCCGGCACGGCTTCGGAGCGCCCGTCCGTTGGCACACCGACGCGGCAGCCCGTGAAGGCGGCAAGCGCGTCCGGCGGCGGCAGCCCGGCGCAGAGATATTCGATCGACAGACATGCCCCTTGCGAGAAGCCCGCCAGAAGCAGCGGCAGTCCGGGCAATTCCGCCCGCGCCGCCACCACAGCGGCCGCCAAATGATCGAGCGCGTCGGAAAGGTGGGCGCGGGCGACCGGCGTCAACGGGTCGACGGCGCGCGCCTGCCACCACGCGCCGAGCGGCGCGCGCGGCAGGATGAATGCCACGGCCGGCGCGGAAAGCCGCGACAGCACATGGGACTGCATCTCCTCCGGCGATTGGCCGCGGCCGTGGACGAAGACGCAGATCGCCTTCGCTTCCGCGCCCTTTGGCCCGAGCCGGAGTGGACCGCTGCCTGAGCTCACGCGAAATCCGCCTGTTCCAGACCGGCCTGCAATTCGCCCTCGCGGTCCTTGAACCACGGCGGGAAGACCAGCGTCTTGCCGATCTGGCCCGGGGGTTCGTCCTTGGCCCAGCCTTCCGGCGTGGTCCAGGCAAGTTCGAACAGCGCGCCGCCGGGCGAGCGGACATAGCAGGACTTGAAATAGTTGCGGTCCTTCTGCTCCGAGATATCGGTGAAGCCGAGGCCTTCGATATGAGCGCGCAGCTTCAACTGGTTATCTTCGTCGCCCGTGTTGAGGGCGAGGTGGTGGATCGTCCCGCCCGCCAGCGTCCAGGTGCCCTGTGCGCTGTCGCGATCGACGATCACCTCGACCCGCTGATTGACGCCGCTCGCGTCCGGCACGCGGAACACCAGCCCTTCGTGATTGTCCGCCTCCTTCTCCAGCGGCAATGCGATGGTCAGGAAGTCGTCCATCGCGGTGCGATCCATCACCGCCACGACCGCGCCGTAGATGCCCTTGATGCCGTGGGCCTTGCCGATGTCCTGTGCCTCGTTGGTGATGGGCGCGCGCGGATCGCTGTCGCTTTCCACCAGTTCATGCGAGATGCCGCAGGGATGCGCCAAAGCCACGCGGTCGGCGCCAAAGCGTGTGATCTTGGTGGCCTTGATGCCGCGCGCGTTCAGCCGGTCCACCCAGAAATCCGCGGCCCCCTTGGGAATGGATTGCATGATGGTGCGCGACTGGTTGGTGCCTCGGCGGCCATAGACGCCCGGCTTGCGGAACGGGAAAGTGGTGATGATCGTCGAGGCATCGCCGTCGGGCGAGCCGTAATAGAGGTGATAGACGGGGATGACGCCGTCGAACAGGACGGTGCGCTTCACCGAATGCAGGCCGAGTGCCTTGGTATAGAAATCAAAATCTTCCTGAGCGCCGTCGGTCGACAGTGTCAGATGGTGGTAGCCGCTGATACGGGCCATCGGTCATCTCCTCCCAGAGGTTTCGGTTTCGCCCGGCCGCTGCGGGCAGAGCACGAGATTGAGGTCGAGTGCGTGCTTGCGCTTTCCTCCATGGGGCGGCAGCGCGCGGAACTCGGCCATGAGTTCGGGTTTGACCCCGAAAATGGCATCCCGGCCGATCGCAGGGTCCGACCGGTCGAAGATGTGGGTCGTCAGCGTTTCGAAGCCCTGTGCCGAAACGCGAAAATGGATGTGGGCCGGTCGCTCGAGGCCAAGACCGAGCGCGGACATCAATTGACCGACCGGACCATCCGCCGGCAGCGTGTAGCCCTTCGGCTTCACCGTCATGAAGCGGAACCGCCCCTGCGGATCGGCACGGAAGCGTCCGCGCAGATTGAATTCCGGTTGCCTGTCCGGTTCCTGGTTCTCGTACAGGCCCTCGGCATTGGCCTGCCAGATCTCGACCATGGCATCGCCGATCCCCGCGCCGCCGAGCGTCACGATCCGCCCCGTAACCTCCAGCGGCTCGCCCTTGTGATCGCGCGAAATGTTCCCGCCGAGCGGCATTTCCGGCACATCGGCCCGGTAGAAAGGTCCCGCCAGGGTGTTGGGGGTCGCCCCGGCGGGGCGCGGGCTGTTTTGATCCTCGATCAGCGAGGACACGCCCAGCACATCGGCGAACAGCACCCACTCCTGGCGCCGCGCATCGGCGTAATGGCCTACCTCGGTCAGAAAATCGATCGCCAGCCGGAATTCCTCGCCGGAGGGTCGCAACTCCACGATCAGTGCGTGCAACCCATCGACCGCGGCCTGTGCCGCCGCCGCCAGGCGGGACTGGCCCATTGCCGCCAGACGCCGCGCGAATTCTTCGGCCTGCGTCGAGATCGCCTTGGGGAGTTCATCCCTCTGGGGGTCGTGCTGGCCGTCCATTTCGCCGGGGCCTCCTTCCCCTTGCCAAACGGGATAACACGACCCGAGACGATGCTTGATGAGATGTGGTGGCCCTTGTATAGCGTTTTGCTATGAAGCTGAACGAGCGCCACTTGATGCAGCTCGCCGCGGTACTGGATGCAGGCGGCGTGTCGGAAGGAGCCGCCATGCTGGGCCTGACCCAGCCTGCGGTCAGCCGATCGCTGGCCATGCTGGAGGCGCGGGTCGGCGAGCCGCTCTTCCTGAAGGGCCGCCGGCCGCTGCAGCCGACACCGCTCGGTTTCCAGTTGGCGGCGCAGGGCCGCACGATCATCACGGCCTCGCGCAAGGCGTCGGATGCGGTGCAGGGGTTCATGAAAGGCACCAAGGGTGTCGTCCGCGTCGGCGGCGTGCCTTTCTTCATGGATGCGATGATCAGCCGGATGATCGGCGAGTTCCAGAAGCTCGAGCCCGAGGTCACCGTCCAGCAAAGCTATATGAACCTGCCCGAGATGGTCGCGGCGCTGGAGAGCAACCAGATCGACCTCGGGATCGTGCCGATCGGCGTGCTCGACCTCGGACCCGGCTTCGAATTCACCGAGATCCTGCCCGGACGCAATGTCGTGGCTTGCCGGCCGGACCATCCGCTGCTGCGCAATCGCCGCCTCAGGGCGCATGACCTGACCAGCTTTCCCTGGGTGGCGCCCCTGCCCGGCTCTCCGCTGATGTCGGACCTGCAGATGATCCTGATGAGCATCGGCATGTCGGACCTGAACGTGCGCTATTCGGGAGGCTCGCTGATGAGCGTGATCAACTTCCTCGCAGAAACAGATGCATTGGCCGTGCTGCCATTTTCCGTGGTCTTCGCGCAGCGCAAGGAGAACCGGGTGACAGTGCTGCCCTATGAAATCCCGCAGCCCAGCCGCTCACTGGGCATCCTGCGCCGGGTTGGCGGGCCGCGCTCTCCGGCGGCGGAGCGCTTCGCGGGCCACGTCACGACCGCTTTCGAGAATTTGAAACACATCATAAAACGGCACGAGAATGCCGTCATCTGGGGCCGCTAGCCGGCTCGAGCCGGCGGTCTGGAGTGTTTCCGAATACGCATATTCCCGAGACTTGCGATCGCGACGGGAACCGCTATGAGCGTGTTGCACTTCAGGTGACGGCGCGTTGGCATCGGCAGCGCTGAGTCTTTAGACTTGTCATTTCGGCCAAGTTCAGTAATGCGCCAGTTGACCGGCCAGCATGGCATCCGGAAGCATACAACGAAGGATTGAAGAACTTGGTCGATCCCAACACCCACATTGGGCGTGCTGCGCGTGATCGGAACTCCCCGCGAGTCGTCGCGGTCCTTACAACACGGAACGAGGAACGGTTCGTTGCCGGATGTCTCGAGAACCTCTTTCGTCAAGGCGTACAGGTCTACATTTGCGACAATCAGTCGACTGACCGAACGCTTGAGATTGCCCAGCGCTACCTCGGGGCCGGATTGATAGGAATCGAAAGCATCCCGCACAACGGCTGGTATTGCTGGGAGCAGCTTCTTCGTCGCAAAGAGGAACTATTTCAATCGCTCGAGGCTGACTGGTTCATGCATCTTGACGCTGACGAGATCCATCTTCCGCCGACTTCGTACTCATCGTTGGTCTCCGCCATTGCGGCAGCCGACGCACTCGGTTTCAATGCGATCGAGTCTTCCGAGTTCACGTTCATTCCCACCAGGGAAGCCCCCGATCATGACAATCCCAATTATCAACACACGCTGCGCACCTACTACCCGTTCCGGCCGACCTCCCCACACTGCGTCCGTGCGTACCAGAAACAGGACGGCCCCATGGAGATCGCGTGGTCAGGCGGCCATCGCGTACGCTTCGAGGGGTCGGTGAGGCTCTCCCCCGAGCGTTTTCGGATGAAGCATTATCTGTTCCTGAGCGCAGAGCACGCCGCGCGCAAGTATGGCGGCCGGCGGTTCCTGAGCGAGGAGGTCGACGGTCGTGGTTGGCACGGATGGCGACCCCGCTTGCGACCAGGCGATATCCAACTGCCCGACACTACCCAGGTGCGAACCACTGCGACGGACGATGATCTGGACGAGGCCAATCCATGGTTGGCGCACTGGCTTGCGCGGTACGCCTCGTGAGCGATGGACACCTACCCCGCATACTGGCGATCGCGGACCGACCCGGCTGGGCGATCGATAGAAAGGCCCAGAACCTTCGGCGCGTGCTGGCAAGAAGGTTCGAGATCGTCCAACGATTTCAGCATGATGTGACTGAGTCCGACGTGAACGCCGCGGATATCGTGCTCATTTTCTATTGGTTCCAGATCGCGAAGCTGCCCCTGCCGGAATCGGTCCTCGCCCGGCGGTCTGACAGGCTGGTCATCGGGATCTGCAGTCACAGAGAGATGGAGGGCGAATTCCGCGAGCCCGGGCTCGCTATCCTGCAGCGGTTGGCGCGCGCTGTCTTTGTCAACAATCGGAAGCTCGAGCACGAATACGCCCCTCTGCTGCGTATTCCGGTCCACTACACGCCCAATGGAGTCGACACGACATTCTTTTGCCCCCCGCCAGAGCCGCAACCTTATTCTGGCGAGCTCCGCGTCGGATGGGCGGGAAGTCTCGGCAACCATGGTCCGGCACATCGCGGCTTCCACGACGTCATCGAGCCCGCGGTCGCTGCCGTGCCGGGCGTGCGACTGCAGACTGCGATTCGGGAGCAACACTGGCGCAACCATGACGAAATGCTCGACTTCTACCGGGATCTCGACGTTTATGTCTGCGCCAGTCGCAGCGAAGGCACTCCCAATCCTTGCTTGGAGGCGGCGGCGTGCGGTGTCCCCTTGGTGACGACCCGTGTGGGAAACATGCCCGAGCTGGTTCGGGATGGCGACAACGGGCTGTTCTTCGATGGAACCGCGGAAGGGCTTGCGAACAAACTCGCCCTGTTGCGGGACACGCCATCGCTCCGGTCGCGGATGGCCGCCCGTATGATCGAGACGATCCGAGAGTGGGATTGGAGCGTGCAGGCGGAGAACTACGCGCACATGTTTACCTCGTTGCTCATGGCAGCGGAGCGGTCGGGCCGGTGAGACGTGCGGCTTCAGATGTGCCCGGCCAAACCTGACCTTTGGCGGCCGAACTCGATGCCGAAACACATCGCGCCTCTGCTGAAGATCGACAGGATGGCGAGGAGCTTCGGGTATTTCGAGCCTGTGGCGTGCGCCCCCTTGGCCGGCGGTCGATCCAGGGTCATTGTGCGGCGGGTAAGCATTCACTAGTCTTTCGGCCGGGTCGAGGATCGCACGCATGACGCCGAAACTGAACCGCTGGAAGCGCTTCGCCGACTGGGACGAGCGGCCGTTGCGGCTGGACAAGTTTGCGGCGGAAGACCCCGCCAACGGCTTCTCCGCTTTCTCCAGTCCGGCCGATCCGAAACCAGGCATCGGCATCAAGGACGGGCGCGTCGTATCCCTCGATGGGGTGCTCGAACACGACTACGACATGATCGACCGCTTCATCGCCCGCCATCACATCGATCCGGAGGTGGCGCCGGAAGCGATGGCGCTGGAGTCGGCGACCGTCGCACGCTGGCTGGTCGACATGAACGTGCCGCGCGAGACGCTGGTGCGGCTTGCCCACGGCATGACACCTGCGAAACTCGCTGAGGTCGTGTCGCAGCTCAACGCCCTGGAGATCGCCTTCGCCTACTCGAAGATGCGGGCCCGCAAGACGCCGGGCAACCAGGCACACGTCACCAACGCCAAGGACGATCCGCTGCAGCTCGCCGCCGATGCCGCGACCGCCGTCGCCTTTGGCTTCGACGAGATCGAGACGACGATGCGCGTTTCGCGCAACGCCTGGTCCAACGCGGTGGCGTGCGCGGTAGGCGGCGCGGTCGGTCGCTGGGGAACGCTGTTCCAATGCTCCAGCGAGGAAGCCGAAGAGCTGCGCATCGCCATGGCCGGCTTTACCTCCTACGCCGAAACCGTTTCCGTCTACGGCACTGAAAAGTCGTTCACCGATGGCGACGACACACCGTGGTCCAAGGCATTTCTGGCCGCCGCCTACGCCTCGCGCGGCGTCAAGATGCGCTGTACGTCGGGTGCCGGCTCCGAGTTGCTGATGGGCTTCCATGAAGCCAAGTCGCTGCTCTACCTGGAAGCGCGCTGCCTCTGCCTGCAGCGCGGCATGGGGGTGCAAGGCACGCAGAATGGCGGCATCGACGGAGCGCCTTTGACCGCCACCATACCCGGCGGTGTTCGCGAGCTGATGGCCGAGAACCTCATCGCCGTCTGGCTCGATCTCGAATGCGCGTCTGGCAATGACGCGCGCTCGACCGAATCGGAAATTCGCGTCGGCGCCAAAATCCTTCCCTACCTGATTGCCGGCTCGGACCTGATCTGCTCCGGGATGGGATCGATCCTGAAATACGACAACTCGTTCAACCCGTCGCTGATCAACGGCGAGGAATTGGAAGATTATCTTGTGCTGCAGCGCGATTTCGAGGCCGATGGCGGGTTGACGCCGCTGCCCGAGTCACGCGCGATCGAGCTGCGCGAGCGCGCGGTGGAAGCGATCGCCGCCGTGTTCGAGGAACTCGGCCTTTCCTCACCGACCGAGGATATGAAGAGCAGCGTGGTCTACGCTTCCGGTTCCGACGATACGCGCAGCCTGATGCCGCGTGACGTCAGCTTTATCAGCGAAGCCATCAAGGAGCGCGGCATCACCGTGATCGATGTGGTCAAGGCGCTGGCCAAGCGTGGCTTCCGAGAAGAGGCGGAGAACCTCCTCGACGTGGTCAAGCTGCGCCTTTCCGGTGACTATCTCCAGACATCGGCGATGATCCGCAATGGGCGGATCGTCAGTGCGGTCAACGATCCAAACGACTATCTCGGCCCGGGTTCCGGCTACCGTGTGTCCGAAGAACGGCGCCTGCAGCTCAACGACATCCGCGATGTGCTGGACCAGAAGGAAGTGTTGCGCTCGGAAGCCCTGCACGAGAAGGACGAAGCAAGGCACATCCGCTATCGCAACCTTGGGCCGGCGGCCAACGGATCGGCGAAGGACGATGTGGTCATCGGCATCAGCCCGGCTTTCGGGCTCAAGCTTTATCGGACGACGGCCGGACATCGGCTCTCCGAAGTGCTCGGCGCCATGCTCGATGCAATCCGCGCACGCGGGCTCAAGGCGCGCGTCGTCCGCTTCCGCCATACGGCCGATACCTCCTTCCTCGGCCTGTCCGCCGCCCGGATGGCCGGCAGCGGCATCGGCATCGGCATCCAGGCCAAGGGCACGGCCGTCATCCACCAGCGTGGCCGCCAGCCGCACAACAATCTGGAACTGTTTTCCAATGCGCCGATCACCAGGCTCGAGCACTATCGCGCGCTGGGTGCCAATGCGGCGGCCTATGCGCTGGGTGAAATGCCGGAGCCTGTCGTGGTGCCGCAGCGGGGCGAGGCCATGGGGTCTCGCTACCACGCCCGCGTCGCCCTCATCTACGCCATCGAAACCGGACTGACCGAGGCTGGTGCGGCTCCCGAAGAGGTCGACGTCATCCTGACGGGGGTGAAATCGTGACCCACACACGCGCCGACTATCCGCTCGCCGAAACACAGCCCGGCGCCGTGACGGGCAAGCGCGGCAAGTCGCTTGCCGAGATAACGCTGGATTCGGTGCTTGCGGGCGACGTGACGATGGAAGACCTTCGCATCACCCCACAAGCGCTGCAGGCACAGGCCGATGTGGCGCGCGATGTCGGACGGCCGACACTGGCACTCAACTTCGAGCGTGGGGCAGAGCTTGTCGAGGTGCCGCAGGATTTCATCATGCAGGTCTATGAACTGCTGCGCCCCGGTCGCGCCAAATCCAAGGAAGAATTGCTCCAGGCCGCAGCCACCATGCGCGATACCTACCAGGCCGAACGCATCGCCCGTTTCATCGAGGAAGCCGCCGAGACCTACGCGGCTCGCGGCCTTTTCACGTTCCGCTTCTGAAAGGACCGCATGAGCTGGAAAACCGGATTCCGTTCGCTCTACTATCTCGGCGCACCCGAGCCGGATGATCCGGTGCTGGTGCCGGCGCAAACCGCCATCCTGGTCATCGACGTTCAGAACACCTACCTGGAACGGCCGGATCGCGCATCGTTGTCGCCGCAGGAACAGCAACGCTACGATCTGTGGACGCCGTTCCACGAGCGCATGCACGGCACGGTCATACCGAACACGGCAAGACTGCTGGCGCTGGCACGGCAAAACGGCATCGAATGCCTTTTTGCCCGCATCGCCTGCCACACCAAGGACGGGCGTGACCGCTCACTCTCTCAGAAAATGCCGGGCTGGAACAATTTGCTGCTGCCAAAGAACGACGCACCGTCGCAGCTGGTCGCCGAGCTTCAGCCGGCCGGCGACGAGATCGTGGTGACCAAGACCACCGATTCCGCGCTGACGGGAACGAATCTGCGCCTGATCCTTCACAATCTCGGCATCCGCAATGTCATCTGCTGCGGTATCTTCACGGACCAGTGCGTGTCCTCGACAGTGCGCAGCTTGGCGGACGAGAGCTATGCGGTCATCGTGCTCGAGGATTGCTGCGCCGCGGCGACCGAGGAGCTTCATCGCAAGGAGCTCGAAATCATCAACATGATCTATTGCCACGTCATGTCGAGCGGCGAGCTATGCAAAATCATGGCCTTGGCAAAGTGACGCTGCGTCCGTAGTGTCATGGCTGCACGAGCAGGCTGGGACACATCGGCCGCCCGGTGCGGGGAACTGCATACAGCTGTCACGAATGGAGAGGGCTTCATGGCGATAGAAACTGCACGCGGGACGATCGACGTCTCGAAGAGTAACAGCATCAATCTTTTGCACTCGAAGGCCGTCGGGCTCGCCGGTGTGCTCTTTCTGGCCGTCACCGGCGCGGCGCCAATGTCGGCGATGCTGGGCAATGTCCCGTTCGCGGCAGGCTACGGCATCGGCAAGTACACGCCGGCAGCCTTCCTGATGGCGACGATCGTGCTGACCATCTTCTCGGTCGGCTATGCCGCGATGGCATCGCGCGTATCGTCGGTCGGCGGCTTCTACTCCTTCATCAGCCAGGGGCTCGGCCGCGAGGTGGGCATGTCGGCGGGCATCGGCTCGCTCGCCTGCTACTCGCTGTTCGAGGCTTCCCTCACCGGACTGTTCGCCTTTTTCGGCAATCTTTGGCTTTCCCAGCATTTCGGCATCAACGTTCCGTGGATCGTGCTGGCGCTCGCCATGATCGTGGTCATCGCAGCGCTCGCCTACCGCGACGTGAAAGTGTCGGCACGACTGCTCGGCATAGCCCTGATTCTTGAAGTGATCATGCTGGTGATCTTTTCGCTCGGCGTGATCTTTGCCCATGGCGGGACGAATTTTTCCGGCGATTCGCTCAATGTGTTCAAGGTGTTCACTCCTGTCGCCGAGCAGAAGGTCGGCACCGTCGCCATACCGGCGGGCGAAGCGGCCGTCGGCATCTTCATGGCGTTCTGGTCGTGGGTCGGCTTCGAGATGGCGCCGAACTATGCCGAGGAATCCCGCGATCCGAAGCGCATCATTCCGCAATCGCTGCTGATTTCGGTCATCGGCCTTGGCCTGTTCTACACCTTCGTCAGCTGGTGCGCGGTGGCGGCCTATCCGACCGAGGCCGATATGGTAGCCAAGGCCTTCTCCGACGGCGTGAACTTCTTCCTGACACCGGTGCAGGCTTTTGTCGGCGGCTGGGGCTACCAGCTGATGTCGCTGCTCATCCTGACCAGTTCCTTCGCCTGCGGCATGGCTTTCCACAACACCGCTTCCCGCTATTTGTATTCGCTGGCGCGCGAAGGCGTCCTGCCGCAGGTGATCGCCGAGACGCATGACCACCACAAGAGCCCACACAAGGCCTCGGCGCTGCAGTCGGTGCTGGCGGCGGTATGGGTGCTGCTCTACGGTCTGGCCTACGGCTTCGACGATCCGTCGGGACAGGCCTGGCTTGGCGTCTATACGCTGTTTGCCGTGCTTGGCACCGGACTGCTTTTGGTGCTGCAGGCGGTTGTCTCGCTGGCCATCTATATGTGGTTCAAGAAGAACGGCGGCGGCAGCATGCTGACGACTGTCATCGCGCCGTTGATCTCGCTGGTTGTGCAGTTGGTCCTCGTCTACACGCTGGTCGCCAATCTGGCGACCTTGGGCGGCACCAATGGTTTTGCCAGGAGCATCCCCTATGTCGGGCTTGCGATCCTTGTCGTCGGCCTGATCTGGGGCTTCGTGCTGAAGTCGGCCAACCCCAAGGCCTATGAGAACATCGGTCACATGGTGAACGAGGGCTAGAGCAATTCCAGGAAAAGTGTGAGCGGTTTTCCGTCCGGAATTGCGTTAAAACAAAGAGTTAGAGCGGTTCGCCGTTTCCATGAAACGGTGAAACGTTCTAAGGCATTCCTCGCCCTGGATTTCTTGCCTCAACGGGGACGGAGCATCACTCTGTCCCCGTCTCATTTTGGAGCTTCAAGTCATGACCCAGTCTTTGAGGGGTCGGTCCGTCGTCGTTACCGGCGGGTCGAAAGGCATCGGCAAGGGCATAGCGCGGGTGTTCGCGCTCTCGGGTGCCAAGGTCGCCATCGTTGCGCGCCATGCCGACCAGGCCGAAGCCGCGGCCGCCGAGATCGGCCATGGCGCCTTTGGCGTGGTTGGCGACGTTACCTCGCTCGCCAGCATCGAGCGCGCGCTTGCAGCGGCAGCCGCCAGAAACGGTAGTATCGATGTTTTGTGCGCCAATGCCGGCATCTTCCCGCAGGCACGGCTCGAGGACATGACCTCGCAGCAATGGGACGAGGTTGTCGACACCAACCTCAAGGGCACCTTCCACGCGGTCAAGGCAGCGGTTCCCTATCTCAAGGCATCCGACCAGGGCCGCATCGTGCTGACGTCGTCGATCACCGGCCCGATCACCGGTTTTCCCGGGTGGTCGCACTACGGTGCCACCAAGGCGGGACAGCTCGGCTTCATGCGAACGGCCTGCATCGAACTGGCGAGATACGGCATCACCGTCAACGCCGTCATGCCGGGCAACATCGTGACCGAGGGCCTTGTCGGCCTGGGCGAGGACTACCAGAAGACCATGGCCGCCTCGATCCCGCTCAAGCGGCTCGGAACCGTGGAGGACATCGGCTACGCCGCGCTCTACTTTGCGTCGAGGGAAGCCGGCTACGTGACGGGACAGACAATCATTGTCGATGGCGGCCAGATCCTGCCGGAGAGCCTGGAGGCACTGGCATAGAATGGTTCAAAACTTGCTCAGATAGGCCTCGCACAGCCCGACCGTTCCCTCGGTATAGGGAAGGCCCATCGACTTGGCGAGGTCGGTCTCGGCGTGCGAGCCGATCCACGCGACCAGGAGCAGACGGCGCAGCATCACGAAGGTCGGGATCTCGTCTTCGTCCGCGCTCGGCAGGTCAAGCACACGGCGATAGCCGGTCGTCCATGACCGGATGAGATCGGCTGCCTGTGGCTCGTGCTCATAGAAAGAGATGGGCGTCGCCGCGTCGTACATATACCAGCCGAAGCCGCAGTCGTCGAAGTCGATGACCTTCACCGTCTTGCCGTCGATCAAAAGGTTGGCGAGCCGCAGATCGCAATGGATGAGGCCGAAGCGGTCATGGCCCTTGCCGAAGGCAGTGAGCCTGCGGCCGACCAGCTCCGCGGTGCGGCCAAAGAGCCTGGCTTTCGCGGCGTCGACGCCGATGCCGTCACGCCACCGTCCCCAAAGCGGCCTCTCCTCGCCGAGGCTTGTTTCGAAATCCCACACATGGCGGCTGAACCAGGAAGGGCGCTTCCACTGCCGGGCGTGGATGTGCATGCGCGCCGTGACCTCGCCCAGCAGTTCGAAAGGTTCGCCAAGCGCCTCGCCTATGCCCGGCTCCGAACCGGTCTCCCATTGCGACAACACGACATGGCGTGGTTGCGCCAATCTTGGATGGCCGACACGCTGGATCTGTTCGCCGTCCTTGCCCGCGACCGGCACGGGCGTGGGGACGATCCCGGTCTGGCGCAGATCGGTCAGCCAGGCCAGTTCGGATTGGATGGCCGTCCTTGAATGGTAGCCGTCGCGATGGATGCGGAGCGCCCAGCGCCGGCCGTCGCGAGCCGCAATCTTGTAGGTCGCGTTCTCCGACAGGTTGATCATCTCGACGGAAACATCCGCCGGCAGATCGTAGTTGGCGGTGGCCGCCTCCGCCGTTTCCTGCAGGATGCCGAGTTGCTGGTCGTGGGTGAGCGCGTCGAAATCCATCACTGTCCGTCCTGCCCCATCCTTGCACACCTGTCCCCTGGCGGAACCCGAGCGATCTCGGCAAGCCCAGCCGCCAGCTCGAACTGGACGCCTGGCAGTTTCAACGAGGGTTGGACCATGTCAACTCGCCTTGCCTGCCTGATGCAGCAACTCCCGGGCGCGCGGCATTGCCGCGTCGAAGCGATCCATAATGTCCCGGCAGGTCTCGCGGTCCAGGAGAATACCGGGCTTCCACTGCAGCACCCGCTTGTCGAGCGATGAGAAGATCGCCCAGACGCCCTGCTCGTAGAGCGCACGCGACACGAAGACGGCGCCTTCCGGGTGATTGCTGAATTCCAGGCCAAGGATCACGCCTTTCTGGCGTACCCCGGTGAAGATGTCACCGTGACGAACCAGCATCTCGCGCATGGCCTGCGCCATAAACTCGGTCACGGTGCCGACATTGGCCACCAGTTCGGGCCGCTGCAGCATCTCGATGACCTTGTGGCCGACGACGCAGCCGAGCTCGGCCCCGCCGGTGGTCGAAATATGGGCGGCCCCATCCTCGTTGAGCCAGCCGCCGGCTCTGTCGTTCACCAGCGCCGCGCTGATCGGATAGAGGCCGCCGGACAGGCCCTTTGCCGTCACCATGATGTCCGGCTGGACGCCGTAGGCCTGCCAGCCCCACATGCTGCCGGTGCGCATCAGGCCGGTCTGAACCTCGTCGGCGATGTACATCGCGCCATGCTTTTCGCACAGCGCCTTGCAGGCGCTGAGATAGCCATCCTTCGGCATCGGGAAGCCGTAAGTGGCGGGAATTGTCTCCATGATCAGCGCCGCGACGTCTTCGCCCTTGAGCGCCCGTTCCATGGCGTCGATGTCGTTGAAGGGAACCTGGATGAACGTCTCCGGCTGGTCGGAGAGAAAGATCTTGGTGAAGCGATCGTCGCCGGTCGCCACGGCTAGCCCCGAATGCCCGTGATAGCCCTTGATGATCGACACGATCTTGCGCCGCTTGGTGGCATAGCGGGCGCTCTTGATGGCGATGTCCACCGCCTCCGCGCCGCCCGGCGCGAAGATCGCGTAATTCATTCCGGGCGAGACACTGACGAGGGATTCGGCCAGCGCCGTTCGCGCCACGGAAGGGAACCAATGGTTGCCGATGTCGAAATAGTCGAGCGCGCTCTTCAGCGTCTCGACCAGCTCCAGATTGCGGTGACCGAGATTGTAGGTGCCGCCATTAAGGTGCAGGTCGATCAGGCGGCGCCCCGACATGTCGTAGAGGAAATAACCTTCCCGCCTGCCGATCACCAGGTCGATCCCGGCCTTCTGCCAGAACCTGGTCTTGTCGGGATTCCAGAAACGCATTGCCTTGTCGAAAAAATCCTGCTTCGACTCGAACTCGAAGGGGCCGAAGTCGTACATGCCTGTCTTGTCCTCAAAGGTTGATCGGCGCGCACCGGAGCGGGCGAGGCCCGCCCGCCGGATGATGCAGGATTACAAGCCGGCGAGAAAGGGTGAAGAGGGATGATCCTGAAGGACAGGACCGCGATCGTCACCGGCGCGGGATCCGGCATCGGCAGGGCGGCGGCGCTGATCATCGCGCGCGAGGGTGCGGTCGTCGGCGTGGCGGATCGTAGCGCCGACGGCGCCAGCGCGACAGTCGAACAGATTCTTGCCGCCGGTGGCCGGGCAAAGGCGCTTGTGTTCGACCTGACCGACGATCAGGCGCTTGAAGCCGGTTTTCACGATTTCATCCACACCCAGGGCAGGATCGACATCCTGCACAATCATGCCGGCGTACAGGTCGAAGGCGACGTGCTCGGTGTGAGCGTGAAAGGCTTCGACACCTCCTGGACGCTCAATGTGCGGGCTCACTTCCTCGGTGCCCGCATCGTCATGCCATTCATGAAGAAGGCAGGCCGCGGCGTCATCCTCAACACGTCGTCGAGTTCCGGCGTGCTCTACGACCGCGAGATGATCGCCTATACGACGACCAAGCACGCGGTGATCGCGATGACCAGGCAGATGGCCGGCGACTATGGCCGCTTCGGCATTCGCGTCAACGCGCTTTGCCCAGGTTGGGTAGACACGCCCTTCAATGCTCCTTTCATCGCTCAGATGGGAGGCCGGGAGGCCATCGAAGCCTACATCCGCGAAAGGGTGCCGCTTGGCCGTTGGGCAAGCGTCGAGGAGATCGCCGAGGCAGTGCTGTTTCTGGTGTCTGACCGATCCTCGTACATGACGGGTCAGATCCTGGTTGTCGATGGAGGAGAAACGGTGATCTAGAGCAACTCCAGGAGTGCCGGTGCGCCAATGATTGGCCTGACCAGTCATAGGAATGGAATGCGTTTTGGTCGGCGCTAGGGCACGAACGGCAAATCCCAACGAGCTCTATTCGAAAGAGTAGGTAAATCCTTCCGACGAGGCACCGACGGTGACTTTTGTCATCTTCTTGCCCTCGAGCGAGCGATTGAGCACGCCGCGGCTGAGTTCCGGCAGCAGCGTGTTGGTGAGGATGGCGTCGATCATGCGTCCGCCGGACTCGATCTCGGTGCAGCGCGCCTTGACCATGTCCATGACGCCGTCGCCGATCACCAGCTCGGCATCGTTGGTTGCCTTGAGGCGCCGCGCGATCTTGCCGAACTGGTGCCTGGTGATCGCCTCGATCATCGCGTCCGAGAGCGGATAGTAAGGGATTGTCACCACGCGGCCGAGGAAGGCGGCCGGAAACACTTTCAGCAGCGGGCCGCGCAAGGCGGTGTCCAGGTCGTCCATGCCGGTGCGCAAGGTGCCGTTCTTCGTGCGGTCCATGATGACCTCGGAGCCGACATTCGAGGTGAGCAGGATCAGCGTGTTCTTGAAGTCGATCCGGCGGCCTTCGCTGTCGTCCATCATGCCCTTGTCGAAGACCTGGAAGAAGATCTCGTGTACGTCCGGATGCGCCTTCTCGACCTCGTCGAGCAGGATCACCGAATAGGGCTTGCGCCGCACGGCCTCGGTCAGGATGCCGCCCTTGCCGTAGCCGACATAACCGGGTGGCGCGCCTTTCAGCGTCGAGACCGTGTGCGCCTCCTGGAATTCGGACATGTTGATCGAAATCAGGTTCTGCTCGCCGCCATAAAGCGTTTCGGCAAGCGCCAGGGCTGTCTCGGTCTTGCCGACGCCTGAGGGGCCGCAAAGCAGGAACACGCCGACCGGCTTCTCCGGCGCGCCGAGGCCGGCGCGGCTGGTCTGCACTCGCCTCGCGATCATCTCCATCGCATGGTCCTGACCGACAACGCGCTCAGACAAGGTCGCGGCGAGCTTGAGCGCCTTCTCGGTCTGGCTGGACAGCATCCGTCCCGTCGGGATGCCGGTCCAGTCCTGGACGACGGCAGCCACGGCGTTGCGATCGACCGACGGCAGGATCAGCGGGGTCTCGCCCTGCGCCTCGGCAAGTTCCGCCATCAATTCGCGCAGTCGCGCCAGGTCGGCAGCGGAATCCGGCACGGGCTCGTGCGCAGCAGCAGCCTCCGTCTTTGCCGCCTTTGCTTTCTTGGCCTTGGTGTTCGAGCCCTTGGGTTCGGCTGTCTCGGGTTTCGGCGTTTTGGCCTCAGGTGCCTTGCTTTCATGCGCCGTGGCAGGTGACGCATCGACGGCCTCGCCCGAAGCGGCTTCCCCGCCCTCCACCGCGTCAAGCGGCACGCCCTCGCCTCGGAGTTTGGCGCGCAGGTCGAGTATCTCGGCGACAAGCGCCTTTTCCCGATCCCAGCGCGCTTGCGCTGCTGCAAGCGTCGTCTCGGTTTCCGCCAACCCGGCCTCCACGCGAGCCTGCCTGTCGGCCACTTCGATGCCGATCGCCGCCTCGCGGCCGATGATGCCTTCCTCGACCTCGAGCGCCTGGCGGCGGCGCAGAATGTCCTCGACCTCCGCGGGCGTAGCGTGCTGAGAGACGGCAACGCGGGCGCAGGCTGTGTCGAGGAGGCTGACCGCCTTGTCCGGCAGCTGCCTGGCCGGAATGTAGCGGTGCGAAAGCGAAACCGAGGCCTCGATCGCCTCGTCGAGGATCTGCACCTTGTGGTGCTGCTCGAGAACGCCGGCGACACCGCGCAACATCAGCACGGCCACCGTTTCGGAAGGCTCTTCGATCTTGACCACCTGGAACCGACGGGTCAGCGCCGGATCCTTCTCGATATGCTGCTTGTATTCGGCCCAGGTCGTGGCGGCGATGGTGCGAAGCTCGCCGCGCGCGAGCGCGGGCTTGAGGAGATTGGCCGCATCGCCGGTTCCCGCCGCGCCGCCGGCGCCGATCAGCGTGTGCGCCTCGTCGATGAAGAGGATGATCGGCGTCTCGGAGGCCTGGACCTCGTCGATGACAGCCTTCAGCCGCTTTTCGAACTCGCCCTTGACGCTGGCGCCCGCCTGCATCAGCCCGACATCGAGCATGCGTACGCTGACATTCTGAAGCGTCGGCGGAACGTCGCCCTGGGCGATGCGCAAGGCAAAGCCCTCGACGACCGCCGTCTTGCCGACACCTGCCTCGCCGGTCAGGATCGGGTTGTTCTGCCGGCGGCGCATCAGGATATCGACAATCTGGCGGATTTCAGGATCGCGGCCGACGACCGGATCGATCTTGCCGTCGCGGGCACGCTGGGTCAGGTCGGTGGCGTATTTGGCGAGCGCCGAATCCCCGCCCGGGCCGCGTTTCATCGGTGTTTCGGTCGCAGCCGCGGCAGGAGGTGGACCGGCTTCGAGCGAGCCCTCGGTGACGTCGGCGAAGCGGGCGATGACCCCGTCCGCGTCGATCTTGTCGAATTCGGCGCTGATTTTCGAAACCAGCCCTTCCAGCGCCGGTGTCTTCAGACAGGCGAGAAGAATATGCGCGCTACGCACCTCCTCGACACCGAATTGCAGTGTGGCCAGGCTCCAACCTTCCTGTATGGCGTGGAAGATGTGATCGGAGAATTCCTCCACCGAGGTCGCGCCGTAGGGCAGCTTGTCGATGGCGCGGGTCATATCGGCCGTCAGCCGGCTGACATCCAGCCCGGCATCGGCGACGATCATCTGCACATCCGAGCGCTCGGACAGCACCAGTTGCTGGACGAAATGCACGAGTTCGACATAGGGATTGCCGCGCATCTTGGCCGTGTCCGCGGCGGCCTTGAAGGCGCGCACCCCCGTGGGATTGAGCTTTGCAACGAGTTCCTTGCGCTTGAAACTCTGCGACGATCGGCGCTGTTCCATTGAACCTGCCCCCGAAATCTGCTGACCGTACCCTGCCATAGAAGCGGCCGCTTGACAAAGCCGCGTGACGAAAGAGGCCTTCCGACCCGGTTCGGGCGGCACCTCGTGGTTACACAAGCCCTGCAAACTCCTCAAACAAACCCGCACCTGGGGTCCAAACCATGCGAGCCATTTCGCATGCGCGGCCCGCCAATCGCGCAATGGGTTTGGTTGAAAGATTGCGGGAGATTCAGCTTCTGTTAGTTTTTGGGGAAGTGCTCAATTGTCGTGGCATGGGACCGATGATAACGTTGCGTCACATGGGTCACAGGGCCCTTTGCTGGGGGTAGGTGTGATTGATCTCGCACTCTGGCTGAATCCTCTGGACGGCGCGAACCCGTCGGGAGAGGACTTACGCAACGACCCGGCTTTTCATGAGCTGGAGCGGCTCACGGAAGCCCAGCTCAAGGTCGTCCACGACGGTGGCAACAAGGCTTCGCAGTCAACCAGCGCTGTCGACTGGGCGGCAGTCCTCGAAAAATCGGAAGAATTGCAGTCGCGCGGCCGGGATTTGCGCCTTCTGGTCATCGTCACGCGCGCGCTGGCCAATGAAGAGAAGCTCGCCGGCCTCGCCCAAGGGCTGACCCTGATCGCGAGGACTCTCGACCAGTACTGGGATACGATGCATCCGGCTTTGCGGACGGGTGCCACGCCGCGCGACGCGGCGCTGCGACGCATCAATGCGCTGCTTGACCTCCAGAACGGCCAGGAAGGCCTGCTGGCGAACCTCAGGCAGACCGTCTTCTTCTCACCGCGCGCCATCGGGCCGATCAGCGGGCGAGACCTGGAACAGGCAGCGCTCGACGAGCGCGTCATGCTCCAGGAAGCTGCCTCGGGCCTCGGAACCGCCGAAAAGGCGGCGCTGGCGGCCGCCCACAACCAGCTGCTGAACCGGGTGCGCACAGCATGCGCGGCGCAGATCGATCAGGCCGCCGACACTGTCACGACACTTTTGGCCGATGCGCGCGCCGCGATTTCGGCGCTGGAGGCGGTGGATACCGCGCTCAATGCCCGCATCGAGGGCAATGGCGCGGCCGTTCCGGATCTGAAGAAGTTCCTGCAGCGCCTGCTGACGACGCTGGAGCGGAACTCCAGCGCCGGCGCCATGGCCAACGGTGCGGCAAAGCCTGCCCAGCAGCCGGCCCAACCGGCATCGACGCCCACCCAAAACGGTCATGGAGCCGAGACGATGGCAAGTGTGGCAAGCTCTGTGGAACCCAGCGCCGGCCTGCCTGACCGGATCAACTCGCGCGACGATGTCGTCAAATGCCTCGATCTCGTGGTCGCCTTCTACGACCGCACTGAACCGTCCAGCCCTATCCCGCACCTCGCCCGGCGCGTGCGCAGGATGGTGCACATGGATTTCGTGGAACTGATGGAAGATCTCGCCCCGTCGGGGCTGAAGGAATTCCGGCTGCTTGCCGGTGTCGCCGATCCCAAGAAGCCGGCCCAGAAGGATGAGAGGTAACCAGCATGCCAGCAGAGAGCAAAGCCAAGGTCATCGAAAGAAACCGCGCCCCGCGCGTGCAGATCGCCTACGACGTCGAAACCTACGGCAGCCCCACGACGATCGAGTTGCCGTTCGTCATGGCTGTCATGGCCGACCTTTCGGGCGCCTCGCAGACCAAGGAAGCGTCGAAGTCGGTTCTGGACCGCAATTTCGTCGAAACCGACGCCAATCGCTTCCCCAAATTCATGGAAGCGATGGGACCGCGCGTGAAGGCGCGCGTGAAGAACACGTTGCCGCAAGCTGAGGGCGCCGAGCGGGACGAGGAACTGGCGATCGATCTCACCTTTTCCAAAATGGGTGATTTCGCGCCGGACAAGATCGCCGAGCAGGTGCCGCAACTGGCCGAGATCCTCAAGATGCGGCGTCAACTCGAGGAACTGCTGGGCTTCATGGATGGCCGGGTCGACGCCGAAAAGCGCATCGCGCAGCTTCTGAACAACGAGCCGCTGCTGAGCAAGATCGCCGGCCAGGCGATTTCTGACGGCAAGGGCGAGGAGTAAGTCATGGCCGAACAGCAAAAGACCGCAGCCGCTACCGCCGAGGCCGAAGCCATCGATCTTGGCGAATTCAGCGGCCTCCTTGAAAAGGATTTCAAGGTCAAGAAGGACGACAGCGAGAAACTGCAGCAGTTGGTGCGCAACCTGGCGCTGGCCGCTCAGTCCCGTTCCGAGACGACGACCATCTCGTCCAACGCGATCAAGTCGATCAAGTCGCTGATCGCGGGCATCGACAAGATGCTGACGACGCAGGTCAACGAGATCCTGCATGCCCCGGAAGTGCGGGAGATGGAAGGCACCTGGCGAGGCCTTTGGTACCTCATCAACAACACCGAGACAGACACCAAGCTGAAGATCCGGGTGATGAACATCTCCAAGGAGCAGTTGGCCGACACGCTCGAAGACTATGAAGGTCAGATGTGGGACCAGAGCCCGATCTTCAAGAAAGTCTACACGGACGAGTATTCGATGCTGGGCGGCGAGCCGATCGGCTGCATCATCGGCGCCTACGAATTCTCCAACCATCCGCGCGACGTCGGCCTGCTGCGCAACATCTCGGGTGTCTGTGCCTCGGCGCACACGCCATTCATCGCGGCCGCCTCGCCGCGGCTGTTCCGCATGGACAGCTGGCAGGAGCTGCCGAACCCGCAAGACCTGCAGATGATCGTGAACAACCCGGCCTATGCCTCATGGCAGTCGCTGCGCGAGAGCGAGGACGCCCGCTATATCGGGCTCACCATGCCGCGCGTGCTGGCACGCCTGCCCTACGGCTCGGAAACCGTTCCGGTGAAGGGCTTCACCTTCGAGGAAGAGGTGGGCGGCGACCACAACAAATATGTCTGGATGAACGCCGCCTTCCCGATGGGCGTCAACATCAACCGCAGCCATAAGCTCTATGGCTGGGGAACGCAGATCCGCGGCGTCGAGAATGGCGGCACGGTGCTCAACCTGCCGGTGCACGCTTTCCCGACGGACGACGGTTCGATCGCAATGAAATGCCCGACCGAGGTCGCCATCGACGACCGGCGCGAGGCGGAATTGGCGAAGCTCGGCCTGATGCCGATCTTGCACCGCAAGAACACCGATCTCGCGGCCTTCATCGGCGCGCACTCGCTCCAGGATGACGAGACGCGCGCCGGGCGCCTCGTCGACCCCGACGCCCAGTCGAACGAACGGCTGAGCGCCAACCTGCCCTACCTCTTCCCGGTGTCGCGCTTCGCGCATTACCTCAAGGCGATCGCGCGCGACAAGATCGGATCGTTCAAGGAACGCACCGATATGGAGATCTGGTTGACCGAATGGATCAACCGGTACGTGCTGGCCAATCCGGCCTTCGCCGACGACAAGGCGCGGGCCAAGCGTCCGCTTGCCGCGGCCGAGGTTCAGGTCGACAGCGTCGAAGGCCGGCCCGGTTACTACAATGCCCGTTTCTATCTGCGTCCGCACTACCAGTTGGAAGGCATCAACGCCTCTCTCCGGCTGGTGTCGGAACTGCCGTCAGTGAAGGGCTGAAGTCGCAGCGAAGTCATCTTGTTTCGTTTGAAAGCGGTGGAGAAAGACAATGCCGACCACAGAGAGAAGCGAGGCTCCTTCCATGAAGATCGATGGTTTTTTGAAAGTCCCGGACATCAAGGGCCCGAGCAAGCGCGACGGCCATGAAGACGAGATCGAAGTGCATGGCGTCGATTACAAGATGATAGCGCCCTACGACCCGAATTCGCTTTCGCGACGCGGCCGTGTGTCGATGGGAATGATCAAGTTCATCAAGCACTACGACAAGTCGTCGCCGTATCTGAAGAAGGCACTGTTCGAGAACAAGGCGCTCGACGAGGTGGTGTTCTCGGCACGCCGCACCATTGACGGCGAGACCAGCGACTATCTGGTCGTGACGCTCACCGACGCCTCGGTCATGGAGTACGATATGCGGCAGGCCGCCGACGAGGCCGATCTTATCGAGGAAGAAGTCAGCTTCGCCTACAAGAAGATCAAGTTCGTCTACGACAAGGACGACGAGATCGAAATGGACGTCTATGTCGGCAAGTGAGGCCAAGCGGCCTGGCGCGAAGCCGCAGCTTGCCGGCAGTTCGCGGGCAAAGCGCGAGGCGGTCCAGCCTTCGCTGTGGGACCGCCTCGTCAACGACTTGCCGGGTGTGGCGTCGGAGATCGACGGGCTGCGCCGTCTGCTGGATGAAGAACTCGGCGCCGAGCGCGTCGGGGCTCTTCTTGACGGCAGCGCGCGCGCCATCGATACCGACGCCGAACTGACGCCTGAGCAGAGACGGCGCCTGCACCGGCTGGCCTTCCAGACCGAGCATCGCGCCGAGATCGAAAGCCGCGGCGTGGTGGTTTCGGCACGCGTGTTGAGAGAAGCCGTGCGGCGCGACATCGAGGCGCTGTTCAACACCGAGCGCTTCGAATCCGTGCCGATGCTTTCCGATGCCGAACACGAACAGCCGCTGGACGAACTGCCATCACTGGCCGACTTTCCCGAGGTGCGCCGCAGCGTCGTCAATTATGGCGTGCCCTCCTTTTCCGGCCGCTCTTCGCGGGATTTCGACCGCGATGCGCTGGCGCGCGAAATCCGCACGGTGCTTGCCACCTTCGAGCCGCGCCTGAAGGAGAGCGCCACGACCGTCAACGTCACGCTCGGTGACAAAACCGTCGGCCTCAAGATCGAGATCGACGCGGTGCTGATCATGACCCCGACACCGGAGCGTATGCGGCTGCGCACCACGATCAATCTCGACAACGGCCTGGCACGAACCGAATTCCGGGAGACCTGAGATGGATCGGGTCTTCGTGGAGTATTACGAAGAAGAACTGACCCATATCCGGGCGTTGGCCGCGGAATTCGCCGACATGCATCCGGCGGTCGCCCGCAATCTTTCCCTCGACACGGTCCCCTGCCCCGACCCCTATGTGGAACGGCTGCTTGACGGCGTGGCCTTCCTGGCCGCGCGCACCCGTCTCAAGGTCGACGCGGAGCGCTCGCGCTTCTCGCGCGCCGTGCTCGATGTGCTTTACCCGGATCTGGTGACGCCGGCGCCCGCGACGGCGATGGCTGTGCTGAAACCCGGCCAGCAGGTCCAGTCGATGATTGCCGGCCACGCCGTCCCGCGTGGCACACGACTGGTCTCCGGCCTCAATCCAGGGCTTTCGACGCGTTCGACGTTCACCACCGCGCAGGAGGTCACGCTGTGGCCGATCGCGATCGCCTCGGTCGGATATTTCCAGGATCGCAGCGCGCTCGCCGCTGCCGGAATCGCGATGATCGGCGACGCGCGCGGCGAGGCGGCGTTTCGCGTCACCCTTGCCCGGACGGGAAAGGGTAAGCTCAGCGAACTGTCGCTCGACCGTCTCGACCTCTATTTCGCCGGGCGTGCCAGGGCACCCTTGCTTTTCGATGCGATCTTCGGCGCCTGCTCGGCTCTCGGCGCGCGGGCGGAAGGCAAGACCAATCCGCTGACGGCGCTGCCCGAGCCCGAAATGATCGGCATCCGCGACGACGAAGCGTTGATGCCGCGCACCCGTCCGACCTTCGAAGGATACAGGCTGCTGCGCGAATATTTTATGATCCCGGAGCGCTTCCACTATGTGCGGGTCGCCGGCCTCCAGCCGGTGGTGCGCAAGTGCGATGCGGGGATCGAGATCATCTTCCTGTTCCGGCGTCCGGTGCCCGAGCTCGCCGATGTGACGGTAGCCGACTTCGAACTGTTCGTGACACCGGTCATCAATCTCTTCGAACGCGAATGCAACGTCATCGAGATCGATCCGCGCAAAACGCGTCAGGTGCTGCACGCCGACCGCACCCGGGCGCGGGATTTCGAGATCTTCCGGGTCACCCGGGTCGAGGACGCCGACGCGGAGAGCGGCGAGGCGACAATTCCAGAATTGTTCAGCCTGGGGCAGAACCGCGGCAGCGGCTGGGTCTATTCGATCGAGCGACGTCCGCGCCGAGCCACCGAAGACGAGCGGCGCGAAGGTCTGACCCGCACCTCCTACACGGGCGACGATGTCTTCATCGCCGTCTCGCGGCCGGCAGGAAGCTCGCCAAACCGGCCGCTCAAGCGTCTCGACATCACGGCGCTGTGCACCAACCGCGACCTGCCGATCCTGGACGACACGCCGACGCTGACGCTGGAGACGGCCGATCCTGTCGAAGCAGTGCGCTTGCTTGGAGCGCTGCGGGCGCCGCAGCCGGCAATCCCGGCGTCCCTCCCGGCCAGCGCGGCAGGCGAATCCCGCGCCGACAATCTCGCCTGGCGGCTGGTGGCGCAGCTCTCTCTCAACTTCCTCAGCCTTGCCCAGGAAGGCCGTGGCGTCGATCCGCTGCATGCCTTGCTCGACCTCTATGCCGATCGCGGCGATCCCAGCCTTGCCCGCAACGTGCATTCGATCGTGCGCATCGATTCACGCCCGGTGATCGAGCGGCTCCAGATCGACGGGCCAATGTGTTTCGGACGCGGCACCGAAGTGACACTGCATGTCGACCAGTCCGTGCTGGCGGGGCAAAGTTCGCTGCTGCTTTCGGCCCTGCTTTCGCGGCTGTTCGCCCGCCATGCAGGGATAAACGGATTTGTGCGGACCCGTACCCGGTTGCTGCAGAAGCAGGAGGATGTGCCATGGCCGATGACGCCCGGCAATCGCTGCCTGATCTAGCGGAGCCCGCAACGGTCGCTGCTGAACCGTCGCTGGAGAACTTCGATTTTTTCGAGCTGCTGCGGCGCCTGGAACAGCGCGGTGCATTGTTCGGCCATTCCGGAACGGCCGACCGCGAGCCGGCGAGACTTGGCCAGCATGTCCGCCTGAGCTTC
Organism: Mesorhizobium sp. 131-3-5; assembly: GCF_016756575.1. NCBI lineage: Bacteria > Pseudomonadati > Pseudomonadota > Alphaproteobacteria > Hyphomicrobiales > Phyllobacteriaceae > Mesorhizobium > Mesorhizobium sp. 131-3-5. The sequence goes on along the minus strand of NZ_AP023254.1, from coordinate 2,895,108 downwards.
TCGGCCCGCGACGTCGTCAAGTTCCAGGGCGTCGGGGCCTCCGCCCGTGTGACCGTCGCCAATCTCGGGCTGCTTGGACCGGAAGGACCGATGCCATTGCATCTGACACGCTGGGTGCTCGACCGGCTGTCGCAGCGCTGGTTCACCGGGGCCGATGCCGAGCAGACCAGCGACACGACCTTCGTCGATTTCGTCAACATCCTGCAACACCGCATGATGGCCCTTTACTATCGCGCCTGGGCTGACGCGCATCCGGCGGTGCAGGTCGAGCGGTCCGTCGGCGGGCGAGTTCGCGCCATGCTGGAGGCAATGTCCGGGATCGGCCTTCCCGGCACGCAGGATCCCGAACTCGACACTGTGCGACTGCGACAGGCTGGATCGCTCGCCAACCAGGTCGACGGCGTGGAGCGGCTGACGCTGTTTCTCGCCACCGCCTTCAAGGTGCCGGTGCAGATCAAGGAATTCGTCGCCGCCTGGATCACCATACCGACGGCACTGCAGACGCGTCTCGGCAAGGCCCATGCCGGGCTTGGACGCGGCGCGACGATCGGGCCGCGGGTGTTCAGCCGTCAAAGCAGGATCGAATTGCGCGTTGGTCCGCTGAGCCTTGACGACTTCAGGTCGTTCCTGCCCGGCGAACGGCGTCTTGGCCTGTTCAAGAAGGCGGTGCGCGACATGATCGGCGAGACGCTCGACGTCGATTTGCGCATCGTGCTCGCGCGCGAAGCCGTGCCGTTGCCACGGGTCGGAACTGTCCAGCTTGGCCGGACGGCCTGGCTGGCGCGGCCCTCCGAAAAGGGTGACGCCGACGATCTCAGATTGCACACCATCGTCGGCTGGCGGCCGGAAATGGCGGAGGCGGCCGCATGAGCCTGCTGCTGACGCTGGAACAAGGCCCGCGCTCGCAAGTGGTCAGGCAGACCCGGCTGGACGAGGGCGAATTGGTGATCGGGCGCAGCGCCGATGCCGGCTGGCAGATCGACGACCCGGACATGTTCGTCTCGCGCGCGCATTGCAGGATCAGCGGCGACCGGGATGGCTATTTCATTACCGACACGTCGAGCAGCGGATTGTTCGTCGATGACTCCGACAGCCCCCTGGGACCTGGCAGGTCGATGCGGCTGCAGAACGGCATGCGGCTGCGCATGGGCGACTATATCTTCCACGTCGAGGTTCAATCCAAAGCGAACCGGACGTCGGTCGGTCCAGCCCCTGTCGCCGGCCATCCCGCGCCTGCGTGGTCATCGCCAGGAGCGAGAACGCCTGCCAGCATCGGCGGTGACGACTTCTTCTCGGCTAAGGTCGAGGAAGAACCACGCCAGCCACGCCCGGCGGACCTGCCGAACCCGTTCGAGCAGCCTGTTCCCGGGGCTTATGATCGCCCATCGAGCCAACGCAGTTCGCCTGCCTTTGACGACCCGTTCAGCCTCGACCCGGTGGCGACGTCGCAATCCGGTGATGTCGCTGCTCCAGGTCAGCCAGATCCGTTCGGGTTCGGCGAAATGCCTTCGCGCAACGATGCGTCCGGGCATGCGGCAAAGCCGGCCAGCTTCGATGACGATTTCAGCTTTGGGCCGGCAGCGACCCCGCCTCTCGCCAACGGCGCCGCCCCGGCAGGACGTGTGCAGCATCAGGCTGAAAAGCCACGAGCCGGGCATGCCTGGGATTTGCCGGTGCAGCCGGCCGAGCCACCGCCGCCGCGACGCGCCGTTCCAGCGCCCAAGCCTGCGCGTCCGGCGCAGCCCGCATCCGGCGATATGTCGCTTCGCGCCGCATTCTTGCGCGGCATGGGCGTCGAGGAGGCTGATTTTCCCGGCCGCGATCCGATCGCCGAAATGGAAAAATTCGGGCGTGAATACCGGCTGATGCTGGATGGCTTGATGCAACTCCTGCGCAAGCGCGCCGAGGAGAAGGGAAGCGCGCGCGTCGCCCAGACGGTGGTCGGCGCCTCCGAAGTCAACCCGCTCAAATTCCTGCCGACGGCCGAGGATGTCATTGTCACCATCATCTCGGAACGCAGTCCGGGCTTTCTCTCCGGCGAGGCGGCGATCAACGATGCGGTAAAGGACCTTGCACAGCATCACGTACGCGCTTGGCGCGGCGTTCAGGCCGCGCTTCGGCGCATGATCGACCGTTTCGATCCGGCCGCGATCGAGGAAGAGCTCAAGTCCAATTCCGCCATCGGCAATCTGCTCTCCGGCGGACGTAATGCCAAGCTGTGGGAGCTCTACCAGAAACGCCATCGCGACATCGCCCAGAGCGCGGAATCGAGTTTCCTGGGCGAGATCGGCGCAGACTTCAGGGACGCATATGAAGAGGAGGAGTAGGACATGATCGACAGACGCGAATTCGTCGTTGCCCTCGGCGCTACGGGGCTGCTTGCGGCTTGCCAGAGCGGCCCGCCGAAACCATCGGTGATCTCGGTCAACGTGACCGGAGGCGCCGGCATGAATCCAGGACCGGGCGGCGGCGACAGGCCGGTGACGGTACTGGTGATGCGGCTTGCCAGCACCGGCAAGTTCAACTCGGCCGACTATTTCGCGCTGCAGGGCGATGCGAGCTCGGCGCTCGGTGCCGACCTCATCGGCTCCGACACGATCTCGGTCGCGCCAGGCAAGACGGCGGCCAAGACCATCACGGTCGAGCCGAACGCCACGGCACTCGGCTTCGTGGCGCTGATCCGCGAGCCGGGCGGACGCAACTGGCGCACGACCAAGTCGGTATCGCCAGGGTCGAAATTCACCGTCAATGTCAGCCTCGGCAAGGGCGGCATTTCCGCCTAGCGACAGGGGCCACGGATGGTTGTGGGCAGAAAGTAGTGGCATGAGCGATGCAAACAGGGTGCTGTGGTCGGAGGGCCTGTTTCTCAGGACCCAGCACTTCCAGCAGCAGGATCGGTTCTTCGAGGGCATGGTGCGCGGCGCATTGCAGGCCGGCCAGCTCCATACTTTCGGCTTCCAGCAACTGACCCTCGACCAGTCGCTGCTCGACGCCGGCCAGGTCTCGATCGTGTCCGCCCGGGGTATTTTCCCGGACGGCACGCCCTTCTCCATCCCGGAACTGATGGATGCGCCCAAGCCGCTGCCGGTCACGGCCGACACCGGCGCCGGTCCGGTGCTGGTGGCACTGCCGCTCGAGCCACCCGGTGGCGTCGGGTTCGATCCGGCGCATGCGGCATCGACGGGCGCGCGCTACCACGGCAAGATCGTTTCGGTGCGCGACGCCGTCCAGAGCGGCGCCGATCCCGAAGAGATCGAGATCGCCCGCCCGCAAGCCGCCCTGCTCGCGCCCGGCAAATCGGTCGGCGGTTATACCGCCTTGCCGATCGCCGACATAAAGGGCGTGCGCGCCGACGGCGGCATCTCGCTCGATGAGACGTTCCTGCCGCCGACGCTGATCACCGGCGCGGTCCACTGGTACCGGCAATTGCTGCAGGAAGTGGTGACCGGCCTCGACCAGATCGCCGAAGCGCATGGCAAGATGGTGATGGGCGGCGCCGGCCGCAGCGTCGAAGACCTTTTGATGCTGCACCTCGCCAATGCCGCTCGCCCGCGGCTTGCCCACATGCTCGCGCAGGATGTCTTTCATCCGGCCGAACTCTATCTCGAACTGGCCGGACTGGCCGGCGAGATGGCTACCTACGGCTCGAGCTCGCGGCGGCTCGGCGAATTGCCGGCTTACGACCACATGGCGCCCGGCCCGGCCTATATGGCGCTGGCCGACGCGTTGCGTTCGCTCATCCTCAGCCTGCGCTACATCGAGCCGAAATCGCGCGCGCTGCCGGTCATGCGGCACGCGACCAATGTCTGGAAAGTGCGCATCGACAACCCGAAGCTGTTGGTCGCCAGCCGCATCGTCATCCGCGTCGGATCGGAACTGTCGGAGGACGCGCTGCGCAAGATTTTCGTCAACCAGGCGACAGTCGGCGCGGCTGACCAGTTCGAAGGCCTTTGGAAGTCGCGCCTGCCGGGCATTCCGCTGAAACCGCTTCATTCGCAGCCGCGCGAGATTCCCTATGATGGCGACCGGCTGTGCCTGGAGCTTGACCAGAAGAGCGAGCATTGGGCCTCGTTGCTCGACGCCCCCGGCTTCGTCATCGGCGTTTCCGGTGTCCTGCCGAGCGAGCCGCAGGTCGACTGCTACTCAGTGAACAGGTGAGGCCATGAGCCGGGATGATCCTTTCGGACTGTCGGAGGATCGCGAACGCACACGCATCAGGCTGGCGGGCGCCGCCCCACGGCCGATGGCGCCGCTGGCACCGGGCGCGCCGGTCAAAAGGGCGCGCGCCCATCCCAACACGCTCATCAATATCTTCGCGCCGTTGCTCGAATTCGCGCCGGAGCTCGAAAGCGCGCTGGCGCCGGAGAACCCGGAAGCGATGCGCACGCGCCTGCTCGACGAGTTGGTTCAGGCGCGCGACGCCGCCATGGCAGCGGGCTCCTCGCTGGAGCGCGCCGACCAGGCGGCCTGGGCCGTGGCGGCGTTGCTCGACGACCTCGCGCTGAACACGCCGTGGGGCGGCGCCAGCGCCTGGCCGCGCCAGCCTCTGGTGGTCATGCTGCGTGGCGACGTCGATGCCGGCACCCAGTTTTTCACCCGCCTTGACGAGCTGGAGCGCCATCCCAACCGCGACCGGGAGATGCTTGAGCTTCAGTATTACTGCCTGGCGCTCGGCTTCCGCGGCAAGTATCGGGTGCCCGGCCGCGCCGGCGACCGCTCGCTCAATGCCGTGCGTGTGGCAGCCGCGCGCTTCCTGCGCAATGCCGACGCCGAGGACGCGCCGCTGTCGCCGAACTGGAAAGGCGTGATCGCTTCCGACGAGCCGCAGCGCTTCATCGTTCCGATCTGGGTGATGGCACTTGCCGCGGTTGTCGCCGCCGCCGTCGCTTATATCGGTCTGTCGATGAGCTTGAGCAGCCAGGCGGTCGAACTCTCCGCCCTCGTGCGCACGCTGCCGCCGGCCTCGCGCGCGGACGTTACCCGCGCCGCACCCAAGCAGGATGCGCCCGCACCCGAACCGCCACAGCCGGTCGATTTCGCGCTGCTGCCCGCGTTCAAGGCCGAAGCGCCGGCGAGCCTCAAGGGCGCGCTCAGCGGTACCGAGAGCGTCTCGCTGGCCAAGCTGATCATCCAGTCCTCCAACCCCGAGCTCTTCCAGTCTTCGCGGCCGACACTGTCGCAGGGCTACGAGCCCCTGATCCAGTCTATCGCCAAGGTGATCCTCGCCAATCAGGAGTTGATCGGCAACATCACGATCGTCGGCCATACCGACAATGTGCGCCTGCAACGGTCCAACCCGCTCGCGAGCAACCAGCGGCTCTCGGAGGCACGTGCCCAAACCATAGCGGACCTCCTGGTGCAGGCTGGCGTGCCACAGGAGCGCATCCATTCCGAAGGCCGCGCCGACTCCGATCCGGTGGCCGACAACTCGTCGCGCGAGGGCCGCGCGCTCAACCGGCGCGTCGAGGTCCTGGTCGAGAAGAGGCTCTGAGATGTTCATCCTGCGCTTCCTCTGGGCGGTCATCACCTCGCGCTTTCTCTGGACGCTGATCGGCATTGCGCTGCTTTCGCTTTTGATCTGGGTGTTCGGCCCGATCGTCCAGGTCGGCCCGTACTCGCCGTTCGAATCCGACAATGTGCGCATCGCCATCATCGCGGGGCTGATCATCCTGTGGCTGATCTGGCTGATCATCGCGCAACGGCGCGCGATCCGCGCCAACCGCATGTTCGTCGCCGAGATCTCGGCACCCGTGGCCGAAAAGCAGCTCACCCCCGGCGAAGAGAGCGTTGCAGCCGTCGGCGCCAAGTTCGGCGAGGTGATGGCCGAGCTCAAGCGGCGCAAGCTCGGCGGACGGAAGTTCCTGCGCGAGATGCCGTGGTATGTGATCGTCGGGCCTCCGGCCACCGGCAAGACCACGGCATTGCGCCAGTCGGGCCTCAATTTTCCAATCGATCTGACCGATGATCTGCAGGGTGTCGGCGGCACGCGCAACTGCGACTGGTTTTTCTCCGAGAACGCGGTGCTGATCGACACCGCGGGCCGCTACGTCCAGCAGGAGAGCCAGCCGGACGTCGACGCCGCGGAATGGCTGGGCTTCCTGGACCTTCTGAAGAAGCACCGGGGCCGGCGTGCGCTCAACGGCGTCATCGTCGCGCTGTCGATCGATGCCCTCTCGGAGGGCGACGAAGCAATCAAGGCGCACGGCCGCAAGATCCGCCGCCGACTGGCGGAGCTCAACGATCGACTGGAGATTCGTCTGCCTGTCTACCTGATGCTGACGAAGGCCGACCTGATCAAAGGGTTCGAAGCCTTCTTCGGCGGCTTGTCGACGAGTGCGCGCGAGCAGGTGTGGGGAACCACCTTTGCGCTGGATGCCCGCGTCAACGCAAGCATGATCCAGGCTGAGCTGGCCAGGCTTGGCACCGAGCTGGAGCGAAGGCTGGTGCCGCGCCTTGAAGACGAAGACAAGCTTGGCTCGCGCGCCGAGATCTTTCGCTTTCCGGCGCAGTTGGCGAGCCTCTGCGGGCCGATCCAGGTGCTGATCGAGGCGATGTTCGGCGAAAGCCGCTACGAGGAAGCCGCGTGGCTGCGCGGCCTTTATCTGACATCGGCGACACAGGAAGGTGCCCCCATCGACCGCCTGACCGCAGCGTTGTCATCGTCCTTCGGGCTGCCGCCGCGCCGCGCCATGCCGGCGGCGCGCGTCGAGAAGCGCAGCTTCTTCCTCAGGAACCTTCTCACCGAAGTGATCTTCAAGGAGGCTGGCCTTGGCACATTCGATCCGCTGGCGCAGCGCCGCCGCGCCTGGATCTGGCGCGGCGCCGCCGCCGCCTGTGCGCTCGCGGCCCTGCTGGCCGGCGGACTGTTCACCTGGTCCTACCTCGACAACCGCAATGCGATCACCGAACAGGCCGGCCAGTTCGAAGCCCTGCAAGGGCCGCTCACCCAAGTCGCCGCCACGCCGGCCGCGGTCGAGCAGCCGACCATGGATGGCGCGCTGGCGGCGATGGACGCGGTGGCGACCGCCCGAACGCCGCCGCCAGGCGCCGTCCATAACCTGCTCGGCCCGACCGCTTCGCCGGAGCTGGTGCGCGCACAGACCGATACCTACGACCATGCGCTGCGCAACGTGCTCGAGCCGCATATGGTCGCCCTGCTCGAGGCCACGATGTGGCGGCAAATCCGCGATCCGGATTTCATGCTCGGCGCGCTGAAGACCTACCGGATGATGACCGGCCTGTCGCAGATGGACACCGATTTCGTCCAGAACTGGTGGGTGAACAGCCTGCCGCAATTCGCGCCGGCTCCGCCTTTCCCCACGGCCGACGCCGAAGACCACCAAATCGCCGCCATCCGCCGCATGGCCGTCGACGACAGCTACATCGCCCCGGACAAGGCACTGGTCGCGGAGGCGCTGAAGACTGTATGCACGATCTCACTGCCGCAGCGCGCCTACAAGCAGCTCCTGGCCGACCCGGAGGTAGCCGCCGTCAAGGAATGGGTGCCGGCCAATTTCGCCGGGCCGAACGGCGCCAAGGTGTTCGCGCGCCGCTCCGACAAGACGTTGCGCGTCGGTGTTTCTGGCCCCTACACCTATGCCGGTTTCCACGACGCGATCCTCGACCGGGTCGAGGATGTGGCGGGACAGGCGGCCCTCGATCGCGCGGTGTTTGCCGGCGGCTGCTCGGAGAATTCGGAGACGTCGGTCTCGGCGCTCTCGCAGGACATCTTGAAGCTTTACTATGACGACTATATCGCCCAGTGGGACTCTTTCCTGCGTGACATGCGGCTTGCGCCGCTTACCGATCTCAACATCGCCAGTGAAAACCTCAAGGATCTTTCCAGCGCCGACTCCGCGCTGAAGCGCCTGTTGACGGCAGTGGTGCAGGAGACCGACCTCACCCGCTCCGACGATGCGCCGGCCGACGACAAAAGTGGCGCTGCCGCCAAGACCGGCTCCAAGCTGCTCAGCAAACTCGGCAAGCTGGGCAAGGTGGTGACCTCGGGCGCCAAGCTCCTGCCGCGCGCCGGCTCCGCCAACCAGGTGGACATGACCGGCAGCTTGGTTGCCGAGCATTTCAAGCCGCTCAAAGGCACCATCGCCCAGGTCGACGGCCAGCCGCCGGCGCTCGACGCCGCCGTCGTGGCGCTGACGGCGCTGTCGAATGTGTTGCAGACGGTGACCGCCAATCCCAACCCGCAGGATGCGATCAAGAAGCAGGGCGGCCTCGCCGAACTGACGGGTGCCGTCGCCAGGCAGGCGCAGATCCTGCCTTCGCCGATCAACGAGTGGCTGGGCGGCATTGCCGGCGACACCAGCGGGCTGTCGCAGAAAGCCGTAACCAACGAGCTCAACGCCATCTGGCGGGCCGATATACTGCCCTTCTGCCAGGCGGCGCTCAACAACCGCTATCCGTTCAGCCCGGACAGCGCGGTCGATGTCAATGTGCGCGACTTCCAACGTCTGTTCGGGCCGACCGGCCTGATCGATGCCTTCACCACCGACCATTTGATCAACTATGTCGACACCGCCAGCGAGCCGTGGAAATGGCGTGCCGATTTCGGCCTCGACCCAGCGGCGCTCGCAGCGTTCGAACAGGCGAGGCATATCCGCGACGATCTGTTTCCGGGCGGCACCGGCCCGGTGATGAACTTCACGCTGGAGCCCAAGGACCTCTCCCCCAACGTGGCGCGTGTCACGCTCAACCTCGATGGCCAGAACCTCGTCTACTACAACAACGCCACCAGGCCGCAACCGATGACGTGGCCCGGCAAGGATGGCACCGGGGTGATCTCGCTCGCCTTCCAGCCGGTCGACGGCTCGCCCGAAGTGATGCTGAACGAGACCGGCAGCTGGGCGTGGCTCAGAATGCTGCGCGGCGGCCGCTTCGCCGCGACCAAGCTCACCGACGTCTATAGCCTGCGGCTAGGCACGAAGGGGATGTGGGCCGATTTCGAACTCAAAGCCGCCAGCGTCGAGAACCCCTACACGCTCGAAATGTTCAAGAAGTTCACATGTCCGCCGCAGATCTGATCGTGCCCGGCTTCTATGGCAAGATGCCCGCCACCGGCGATTTCGTGACCCGGCGGCTGCCGGCGGATTTCGTGCGTGGATGGGACCGCTGGCTGGCGCAGCATATCGTGCCGCTGTTCGGACTTAAAACCTGGCCGCAGCACATTGCGCTGCGTTTCCTCAGCGGGCCTGGCTCCTTCGGCGCCTCGGCCGGCATCCTACTGCAAAGCGCCGACAGGGTCGGCCGGCAATTTCCATTGAGCGTCGTCGCAAGGCTCCCGGAGGCGCCCCTTAAGCTGGCTTTTGCGGACGCATGGTTCGAAAGCATCGAAACCCTCGCCTTGGCGGCGCAGCGAGGAGAGTTGACACCCGACGAACTCGACGCGGCACTGGCCGCCCTGCCCGTTCCGCTTGTCGATGGCGAGGGCGATCTCATCGACGAGTTCGTGGCGTGGACGGCGCATACGGATATTTTCGATGTCGATCAGCAAGCGCCGCAGCCGACCCTGGAGCAGATCTTCGCCGCAAGCTGGGAGACCAGCTGATGCAGATCTGGAACCAGATGGGCTTTCCGCATCAGTTCACCATGGGCATGGACAAGGCCGGCCACGAGTGGATCGTGGTCGTGGTCAAGGGCACTTTCGATTTTCCAACGAAGCCTGGCGGGCTGGTGCAGAAATCGGCCGAACAGGTTCCGCTGGTCATGGCCGACACCCAGACCGGTGTGCCTGGCTATTCGGCGACGCTGTGGGAGACAGATTTCGCCTTCCGCAAGCCGCGCTGCGACGTGATCGCCAATGGCTGCGCCTATGCGCCGGGCGGACGGCCGGTCGAGCGCGTGCCGGTCGGGATCAAGGTCGGCAACTGGTCGAAGCTGTTCGAGGTGGTTGGCCACCGCGAATGGCGCTCCATCGGTCCGGTCTTTACCGCCACGTCGCCGCAACCCTTCCTGAAACTGCCCATCTCCTATGACGTTGCCTGGGGTGGCGTGGACAGGCTGGATCCGGAGGACAAGCTTCCGGCCAGCTACAAATACAACCCGGTCGGAACCGGATGGTCGCGCACCAAGAACCAGCGCCTAGTCCCAGGCCTGCGCCTGCCCAACACGCAGGCGGTCGGCGAGGAAGTGCGCTCACCCTTTGGCGACTACAAGCCGATGAGCTTTGGGCCGATGGGCCGCGGCTGGCCGGGACGCATCGAATATGGCGGCACTTACGACCAGAACTGGATCGACAATATTTTTCCGTTCCTTCCACCGGATTTCGATGAGCGCTATTTCCAGATGGCGCCGCCTGACCAGCAGATCGACCATCCGCGCGGCGGCGAGGACGTGCAGCTGATCAATCTGACGCCGATGGGCAAGGAGGTTTTCCGCCTGCCGGCGACGGCGTTGCCGATGACCTTGTTTAAGGAGCAGGACAAGGTGTTCGACGGTGAACTGTCTCCGGACACCATCCTGTTCGATCTAGAAAATCGACGATTCTCGCTGGTTTGGCGGTTGCAGCAGCGGCTCAAGCGCACGATCCTCGATTTTTCGGAATGCTGGATCGGGCCGCCGACGCAATCCATGCTGCGCGCACGAGCGACCGGGCGAACCTATGTCCGTGCAAACGGTGCTGACGCGGAAGGAGAAATCGAGGAGGCATGACACTCGAGCTCGACATCGTTTCGATCGGCATGGTGACCGCGGTCGGTCTCGACGCCCCCTCGGCATGCGCCGCGATGCGCGCCAAGCTCGACGGGTTCCAGGAAACCCGCTTCGTCGGCCCCGGCGGCGGCTGGCTGGTCGGCGCCCCGGTGCCGCTGCCGCGCAAGTTCACAGGAGAGAAACGGCTGGCCCACATGGCCGCGGCCGCCATCCTCGAGGCCTTCGAGCCCGTTCCTGAGGCACATGGCACAGCAGCGCTCATCCTCTGCCTCCCCGAAGAAGACCGGCCCGGCCGGCTCGCCCCGGAAGCCGCACGCCTCGCTGCGCGCATCGCCGAGATCACCGGCATCGCCTCACCGTACCGAACGCGAATCGTCGCCCACGGCCGGCCCTCCGGCCACGTCGCACTCGACCAGGCCCGTCGGCTGCTGGCCGACCGCAGCGTACCTTACGTGATGATCTGCGGCGTCGACAGCTACCTGGCGGGACTGACGATCGACCACTATCTGGCCGAACGACGCCTGCTCACCCCAGACAACCCTAATGGCTTCATCCCCGGCGAAGCTGCCGCTGCTATCCTCTGCACCCGCCCAGGCAGCGGCACCATGCGCCTCCTCGGCCTCGGCCTGGCCCGCGAGCCGGCCTATATCTACAACCATACCGATCTTCCTCTCCGCGGCGACGGCATGACCGCAGCCTACCGCATGGCTCTGGACGCCTCGGGGATGGAAATGCGCGATATCGGTTACCGGATTTCGGATCTGATCGGCGAGAGCTATTTCTTCAAGCAGGCAGCGATTGCCTCGTTGCGGCTCGTCCGAGGCCATCATGGTTTCCAAGACTTCTGGAGCCCAGCTGAAAGTCTCGGCAATGTCGGAGCCGCTGTCGTGCCGATGACGGTTGGCATGGCCATGACAGCTGCCATGAAAGGGTACGACCGAGGCGATCCGGTGCTGATCGAGTCTTCGGGCGACGACGGTGCCTGCGGTGCGATGCTGTTGACCGCGGGCCGAATGCCGCGGAGGCGGGTCGCCGCATGACCGTGTTCGCGAATGGGCTCGAGATCGCTTGCAAGGCGCAGACCAATCAGGTGATCGCGGCTTTTCCAGATGTCTGTTTCACGCCGCCGCAGACGCCGGCCACGCCGCCCGGCGTGCCGATTCCCTACCCAAGCTTTGGTACGGATTCCGACACGGACAAAGGGACGAGCACAGTCAAGATCGGCGGCAAGACCGTCACGCAGAAGAACCAGTCCTACTACACCAAGACCATGGGGACCGAAGCGGGGTGTGCGCCGAAAAAGGGCGTCGTCAGCTCGCAAAACACCGGCAAGGAGTACGCCGAAGCTTGGTCCGGCAACGTCAAGATGGATGGAGAGCCGATCAGCCGGTTTACCGACATCTCAACGAATAACCATGCCTCGCCGGTCGGCAATGCACCGCCCTGGCCGAAGGTCGCGGCCGCCGACCTGAAACCCGGCCAGGACGCGGACTGCCTCGTCGGTTCCTATGATGACATCGCCGCTGCCTGCGCGAACGCGAAGCCTCCCGGCGAGGCGCATCATATCGTTCCGGACAAGGCCTACCGCACGGGCACGCGGGACCAGGCGATCGCCGCTGGGGCGGCCGGCGCCTCGACCATCACGCGGACCTTCGGCAGGCAGAAGCGGAACATCGGCGAGCGCGTGAAGAACGCGCCGTCGATCGGTGAAGGCGTCTGCATCTGTGTCAGCAAGTCGGCGCACAAGAAGATCCACAAGAAGGAGCGGGCAGCACTCAAGAAGCTCGGGCAGAAGGTACCGGCCAATCTGAAAGGCGCGGCCAAGAAGGCGCATATTGAGACCATGAAAAGCAACGGCACCTGGAACACCGCGAACCTCGGTGACATTATCGCTGAGTCGAAGAAGTCGATAAGCGACATCAAGCAGGATAAGAATGGCAATCCAACGGCCGCGTGCATCGCGAAGGCAAAGGCCGCGGTAACCAGGCAGACCGCAAACATCGGGCCGAACCAGGTCGGCCGCACATCAGGTACTCTTCCTAACAAGGCGGCGGCGAGCAAAATGCTGAACACGACAATATCATGAGCAACTACGATATCTGGGCGGCCTGTGCGCTGTCTGCCGACGGCTTCGCAATTTCGACCGGCCTGCTCGAGGACGGGCCGCAGTTCAGCAGGCTTACGCTCCACCGAGCGCCGGGCATGCCTGAATGGAACTATGTGCATTTCGAATCGACGCTCGTGTGGCTGACGAGACTCGACGGCTGGCGTCACGGGGCGCTGCTCGCGGCCCTCGGCATCGACGGCGATGTCACTTTCGTCGGCCAGCAATTTGCCAGCGAGCAGATTCCGGAGGCGGGCGCCGGTGACGACGAAGAGGGCCGTGGCTCGATGAGCCAAATTCGGCAATTGGGCGACGAACTGATTGCCTGCGGATACGGCTCGCAAGTCTATGTGCGCGACACACGGGACGCGTGGACAAGAATAGCCGACTCGGATGACGAGGCTTTGGGCGACAACGCATTCGAGGCCGTGGCGCGAAACGCGAATGGGGAGTGGGCGGCATGCGGCAACACCGCCGCAGCCTTCCGTGAGCCGACCGCCGCCGAGCAAGCCGAACTCGACCGGATCGCAGAGACAGGCACGATGCCACAATACCTTGCCGCGAAGGAGCGCTTCGAGACCCAGTTGGCAGGCGAAATCGGCTGCCTGTACGTGCGGAATAAACGCCGCTGGACAGGCGTGGACCTACCCGGCAGCACCTATCTTGAGGATGTTATCGTGCTAGAGGACGGTCGCTTTCTAGCGGCGGGCGGCGGTGGTCTGATCGTCGCAGGTCGGGATCCCGATGGCTTCGAGGATTTCTCGCAGCCGGGCTTCGCCGAGAACTACTATTCCATCTGCCTAGTCGGTGGCCGGCCCCACCTTCTTGGCGATACGGTGATCCATGTCCTCGGCAAGGATTTGCAGTTGGAAGAGGAGATTGCCCTGCCGGACGAACTGCAGAGCCCGTTGCTCATTGATGTCGCGGATGGCGTGCTGTGGTATTTCGATCACAAGGGGGTCGCCAAACGGCGGCAAAACGCCTGGGTCATCACGGACCTGCCGGACGACGTATGGGAAGAAGTGCGCCACGACGGATAAGCGGGCGCGGCAGCTCGCTTAGCGATCTACACCCCGTTCGCCCCGAGATATTCTCTGACCTTTTTAAGGTCCAGCTCTGTGACCGGGATCGGGCGCTTCGCCTCCAGCATGCGCACGACGAACAGCTCGCCCGCTTCGGGATATTCGGCGAACCGTTCCTGAGCGATTCGCTTGCCCTCCGGTCCCGCCACCCACAGCCCGTCCAAATGCGCCTCCAGCCGCTCGACCAGCCGCGCGAGCCGCTCAGCGTCCATGTCGGGATTCTCGTCCGGGTGCAGCAGGTGCCGGTCGTAGACTGTCCACAGGAACGCCGCCATCTCCGCGTGCTGGCGCACGATTTTCGGAAGGACGGGTGCGCGCGGCATCAGTTGAGGTTGACCGAGCCACCGCGGATACGATTTGCCGCACTGGCATGGCTGGTGACATATGTGCCGCGAATGGTGATATGACCGTCTTTTTCGAGGATGATGGTCGCTTTGCCGCAGCGGAGTTCGACGCGTTCCTCGCCATGGATCCGCACCTGGCGCCCGTCACTGAACGCCCGCGGGCGCGGGTCGCGGGTCGGATCGACAATGCGTCCGACGATCAGCGGAAGTAGTGGATCCCCCTCCTCGAACAACAGTGCCACTTCGGAGGCGATCGCGTCCGGACCCAGCGCGACGAGGCTCTTCGCCTTGAGTGCGGTCTCCTTTGGATTGCCTGCAAATACGACCAGCGGCGTGGCCTCCTCGAAGCCCAACAGAACCCCGATAACGACACCCTCGATCCGCGATTTCAACGCAACCATTTCGAACCTCAATTCTGCAGGATGTTGCTGCCCTTCATGACGATATCGCTCGAAGCGTCGACATTGATCTTTCCCGAACCTTTGATCGTAATGTCCTTTCCCTTGATGGTGATCGTTCCATCCTTCTTCATAAGGATCTCTGCACTACCGGTCTTGATCGTTATCGAGTCCTTGGCTTCGATAGTCAGGTTCTTGCCGACCACCATCCCCGCATCCTCGCCGACTTGGGTGAGGCTCTTCTTGCCGATCTTGAGTTCGTGCGCCCCGTCGATCTGGGTCGAGGCATCCTGGCCGACCTTGACGGTCCATGTCTTGCTGATCTCGGTGTTCTGCGCGCCGCCGATTTTGAGGCCCTGATCGGCGCCGATCTCGATACTTTGGCTGGCCGCTACGTTCCAGCCATCATCCGCCCCGATATCGTGGCTCTGCCCCGCCCCCACCGTCACACTCCGCGACGCCCCGATCGTATTCGTTTGCGCCGCGCCGACGCTCCGTGTCTCGGTGGCGCCCACGGTATCGACGCGCGCCGCGCCGACCGTCACCGTCTGCACCAGCCCGACCGTTTGCGAGTGGCTGGCGTCGATGTTTTCCGTCGAATTGGCGACGACGTGGATCGTCTCGTTCGCCATCACCGTTAGCGACCGGTTCGCGCCCACCGTTTCGGTGTCGTTCGACCCGATGTTCGTCGTCTGGTCGACGCCGACCTTGACGGTCTTGTTGTTGCCGACGTCCTCGTCGAGGTTATGGCCGACGGAGTGCTTGGCGTCATGGTCGATGCGGTCGGACTGGTCGTGCTGTACCGTCTTGTTGCGGTCGTGCTTGATCAGCAGATGGTGGTCCTTCTGCGCCTGGAAATTGACCAGTTCGGAACCGGCCTTGTCCTCGAACATCAGCTCGTTGTAGCCGCCGCCGCCTTTCGAGGAATTGGACTTCCAGCCCGATTGCGTGGCGTTGGCAGGCAGCGCGTAGGGCGGCATCTCGGAGGCATTGTAGACGCGACCGGTGATGATCGGCAGGTCCGGGTCGCCCTCGATGAAATCGACGATGACCTCCTGGCCGATGCGCGGGATCTGGATGAAGCCCCAGCCGCTGCCAGCCCAGGTCTGAGACACGCGCACGAAACAGGACGAGTTCTGGTCCTTCTTGCCGAGGCGGTCCCAGTGGAATTGCACCTTCACCCGCGCATATTTGTCGGTGAATATCTCTTCGCCCGAAGGGCCGACCACCGTTGCCGTCTGCGGGCCGCGCATGATCGGTCTGGGCGTGATGCGCGGTGGCCGA
The DNA here is from genome assembly GCF_016756575.1 of Mesorhizobium sp. 131-3-5. Classification (NCBI taxonomy): domain Bacteria; kingdom Pseudomonadati; phylum Pseudomonadota; class Alphaproteobacteria; order Hyphomicrobiales; family Phyllobacteriaceae; genus Mesorhizobium; species Mesorhizobium sp. 131-3-5. Next base: position 2,879,234 of record NZ_AP023254.1, on the reverse strand, counting down.
TAGGGCAATTTCGTGGGCGCTACGCCCAGCACCACCTTGAAATTCTCGATGTGGGCTTCGTTCTGGGTCCGGTAGCCCGGATCGAACAGGCGGTATTCGGCGCTCACAACCAGATATTCCGTATTCTGGTCGTCGCGCGGAAAGCTTTCGAGCGTGAACTTGCAGCCGGAAAAAAGGCCGCGCACCGTACCGACGGCGGTGTTGCGATGGTGCACTGCCTGAAGTTCCTCGCGGCGGATCCCCGCGATCGTGTCGCCGCGCCCGACATCGAGATGCGCTCCGGGCTGGCGGTAGTTTTCGCCCGAAGCCTCCTTGTGGCTGAAGGGCTGGGCGGACTTCGCCATCAGATCGGCGCCGGGCTTCTCGAAGTCATAGTCCGTATGGGCGTAGGCGCCTGGCCGCACCGCACTGCCCGGGATCCATTCGGTGATGTATTCGACGTCGCGTCGCGAGCCATAGCCCTCGAAATTATAAAGCACCTTCTCGTAGCCTGGAGCCGGCTTCAGCTTGCTCATCGCATCGCACAGCACGAGCGTGTGCTTGTCCTCATCATGCTCGAAGAAATAGAAAATGCCTTCGTGCTCGAACAACCGCTGTACGAAATCGAGATCACTCTCGTCATACTGGACACAGTATTCGCGCGATGGATACGAGCCCTGCAGGCGCTTCTCGAATTTTGCGATGCCGTATTTCGAAAAGATCTTTTCGACGATCTCCACAGCCGTCATGTTCTGGAAAATGCGGCAATCGGTGGTATTTCCGAGGAACCAGAGCCACGGTCTGACGGTGGCCTCGTAGTAGGCCAGCCGGTCCTCTATGCGCGTAAGCTTGAAATCCGACACCAGGCCGCTGAACCAACGCTTTGGATCGGATTCACCTTCGACCGAAACGACGCCGCCCAGCATCTTCAGCGGATCGACGTCTCGGCTCTTGCTGACGAACCCGACGGTGTAGGCAAAACTTCGGCTGATCTCGTCACGACCGACGAGATGGGTGAAGGTCAGCACATCGGCGCCAACCGGCGTGTGTACAACCGTGGCACGTTCGTTCGCCATGGGGCGTGCCCCTCCTCGACGCAGCCGCCAGTGTGATGGATTGAAGCCCCCGCTCCGTAAATTGCATCACGCACGGAAGGTTTTCGAATTCACCGCATCGGACCTCTGCAAGCCTAGCATATGTTTGATGGAGGCCAAACAGAAGCAATGTCTAAACCGTGGCGTGCATTCATGTGACGCGCACCTCTCCCACTGCGCTGGCAAGATGCTAGAATGCCTAGGATTTCAGGTTTGCCAGTGGCGTCGAATGTTCATTTCGCTCCAGATCAGCAATGTTGACAGACTGCCGCCAGGCATTTCGGCGAGCTATGCCGCCCGCGACCGCAGCTTCGAAATCGGGCGCGAAAATTGCGACTGGACACTTACCGACCCCGACAAGTTCATCTCAGGCCGGCATTGCGAAGTCCATTATCAGGCGGGCTCGTTCTGGCTTCATGACGTCTCGCGCAACGGCACTTTCGTCAACGGCTCCAGCCAGCGCATGAATGCGCCGCATCGGCTGACCCAAGGCGACCGGCTGCTGATCGGCCGTTATGTCGTCGCCGTTTCGGTCGACGAAGAGCGCGCCGCCACCGGCCATCCGCAAGCCAGGACCGGTTCAACGCAACGCGAGTTGCCGCCCTCGACGGGAAGGCCGCTGGAACTTGGCAGCGCGCCATTCCACAATCCAGCGGGGCAGCGCCCGGCCGGGTCAACGCCGGTGCCGACGTCTTCGGCGCTGCAGCCCGGCCCCGCTGTCCCGGTCAAGCAGTCGGCGGAAGCGGACGGGATACTGCGCGATATCGCCAGGGCGGCCGGCTTATCGCCGGAGCTGTTGCAGTCGCGCGACCCGCATGACGTCGCTGCGGAGATCGGTGCGGTGCTGAGAACCACGGTCGAGCAGCTGTCCTTGCTGCTCAAGGCGCGGGCGGCGGCCAAGGTGCTCGCCAAAAGCGCGCACCGCACCATGATCGGCGCCGAGGACAACAACCCGCTGAAATTCGTGCCGGGCACCGACGACATACTCGAGATCATGTTTGCCAAGCGCCGGGCCGGCTATCTCGATGCCAGGCACAGCATCGAGGATGCGTTCCGCGACCTGAAGACCCACGAAATCGCAACCTACGCCGCCATGCAGGCCGCGCTCTCGCGGCTCCTCGACGACCTGTCGCCGGAGGCGATCGCCAAAAGAATCCCGCCTGCGTCCTTTTCGTCCAGGAAAAGCCAGGCCTGGGACGCGCTCGTCGCAACGTGGCGGACGATGGAGGACAAGCACGAAAACGGCATGCTGGATGTCTTCCTCGCCTATTTCGCCGAAGCCTACGCCAAGGCAGGCAAGCAGAAATAGCCGCGCTCGGCAAATGTCGTCAGCAACGCTCTTACGGGCTGTGTGAGGGACCCCGTGGAAGAAGCCGCTTCCTTGATCATCCTGCTTTCCGATTTCAATCGGCTTGCCGTGCGACTAGGATAGCGCATGGGCGCTTGCCTGGCTGGCAAAGCGGTGTGGCTTGGGGCGTGTGCAGGAATGTCATGTTTCGGCAAGATCAGTCTTTCCATCCGGCTCGCTGTTGATACCCAGCCTGGTACGCGCACCTCGACGGTGGTGCGCCGATGAGCTCGAAGGACGATCCCTCCGAGCCGCCGGATAAAACCGTCATCCGCGCACCACGGCCAAGACAAAAGCCGCGCGTGGCTCCCGATCGTTCCGGTGCGCCATCACCCGCCAGGGAATCGACAGTGTTCGACCCCGGCCTCGGCCGACAAATGCCCCCCGGCTGGTCGTCCGGAACCGTGGTCTTTCAGGAAGCCGGCCACGGGGCTGAGCCCGCGGCGGCACCGGCGTTGCAGCAGGACGCCTTGCTCGACGCCACAGCTGGCGTGAAGTATGCCGCGACAAATCCTATCCTATCCGCCGCAGCCCCATTGCTCATGCTGTTCGGTCAGCTGCGGCTGATACCGGTCGAACGGCAAGCCGCGGCCTTGGCGGAGCACATCGCAGACGCCATCGAGACCTTCGACCACACCATCGCCAAAGCCGGCATTGGGGAAGAAGACGCACGGATCGCGAAATTCGCGCTTTGCGAAACCGCCGACGATCTCGTCGGCAACCTGCCCTGGCCGAACAAGGAAACCTGGCTTCAGCACAGTCTGGTGGCGCGGTTCTTCCACACACGACCGACAGGCACCGGCTTCTATGAAGCGCTGAACAACCTCCTCGCCAAGCCTGAAGCGCATTACGACCTGCTCGAATTGATGCATGCCTGCCTGTCGCTGGGGTTCGAGGGCCAGTATCGGGGATTGTCCAGCGAACGCAACACACTCGAGCGCGTCCGGCGCGACGTCTACGACACGCTGCGCTATTTCAGGCCGCGCGCCGCCGAGGACATTTCGCCCCGGTGGCAAGGCATGGCGGCGGCAATGACCAGGCCAAGAGGGCGGCTGCCTCTATGGGCGATCGCAGCCGCCGCGGCGACCCTGGTGACGGCGGCTTTTTTCGGGCTACGGATCCTGATCACCGATGAAGGCGATGCAACCGCCGGCGCGCTGCTGGCGCTCAATCCTTCCACCCCGGTCACCATTGAACGCGCCAGCGTGACGGCGCCCGCCGAACCGGTGCAAGCCAACCCGCCGCCACCCTCTCCCCCGGACACCACGCAGATCGACCGCATCCGCGCGGCACTCGCCCAGGAGATCGCCGCTGGCGGACTGAACGTCGGTACGAAGGGCGACTTCATCGTCGTCGAGATCAGCAACCAGCTTCTGTTCGCATCCGGCCAGGCTGATTTGAAGGCACAGTTCCAGCCGATCGCGGCCGATATCGCCACGGCGCTCGACGCCGAAGCCGGACCGATCAAGATCGTCGGCCACACCGACAATGTGAAGCCGAAGAAGTCGAGCACGTTCAAATCGAACTTCGATCTCTCGGTCGCCCGCGCGAAGGCCGTGCAGGCGATGATCGCCAGGCAATTGAAGGATCCGTCGCGTCTGAGCGTGGACGGCAAGGGCGAAGACGAACCCATCGCCGACAACGCGACGGCGGACGGCCGCGCCAAGAACCGCCGCGTCGACGTGATGATCCCGAAACAGGAGACCTTGCAGACCGGCTCGGCGGAGAACGGCAACTGATGGGCTGGGTGCTGCGGATATTCAGCGTGCTCGCCCTGGCCGGCTTCTCGGCCGCCGTCTGGTATGCCGGACCGCTGATCCGCTTCGCCGATACCCGCCCGCTCGGATCCGTGTGGCTCAGGGCGGTCATCATCGGGGTAACGGTGGCCGTGCTGGCGTTGTTCTACGGCATCGGCTTCTGGCAAAGGCGCAAGGCGCAAAGGGCGCTCGAAGCGGCCATCGTGCGCAGCGACGAGCGCAACGACGATGCACAGGTGCTCGAAGCGCGCATGAGCGAGGCCATCGCGACGCTGAAGCGGACGAGCGGAAAGCGCAACTTCCTCTATGATATTCCCTGGTACATCATCATCGGCCCGCCAGGCGCCGGGAAGACGACGGCTCTGGTCAATTCCGGGCTGAAATTTCCGCTTGCGGGCTCCGGCAATGCCCAGCCGGTGGCCGGCGTCGGCGGCACGCGGTCTTGCGACTGGTGGTTTACCGATGAGGCGGTGCTGATCGACACGGCCGGCCGCTACACGACGCAGGAATCGGACCGCGAGCGCGACAAGGCAAGCTGGCTTGCTTTCCTCGGATTGCTCAAGAAAAACCGCGTAAGGCAGCCGATCAACGGCGTGATCCTGGCCATCAGCCTCGCCGATCTCATTGGCCTCGACGACCAGCAAATCGAGGCGCATGTGACCGAGATAAGAAGCCGCCTGCGCGAATTGCACGAGACGCTGAAGATCCAGTTTCCCGTCTATCTGCTTTTCACCAAGGCCGATCTCGTCTCCGGCTTCATGGATTATTTCGGCCAATTCGACGAAGCAGGCAGGCGCAAGGTGTGGGGCGCGACGTTCCAGACCGCCGATCGCACAAGGAACATGGCCGGCGAGGCGCCGGCCGAATTCGACGGGCTGGCGAAGCGCTTGGCGGAAGAAGTTGTCGATCGCTTGCAGGAGGAGGCCGACCCGGTGGCGCGCATCGCCATCTTCGGCTTCCCGGCACAGTTCGGTGCGCTGGGGAACCGGATAGCGCATTTTATCGGTAGCTTGTTCGATGCCTCTCGATCGCATGTCAATGTCAGCCTGCGGGGCCTCTATTTCTCCTCTGGTACTCAGGAAGGAACCCCGTTCGACCAGGTGCTGGGCACGATCGGCCGCAGCTTCGGCAGCACCTCGCAGGCGCATCTTTCCGGCATCGGCAAGAGCTTCTTCCTGCACGATCTGCTGACCAATGTGATCTTCCCGGAATCGGGCTGGGTATCCTTCGACCGAGCGGCCGAACGGCGCGCCAGGCTCGCGAGATTTGGCGGCCTCGCCGCCATTGCGCTGGCGGCCTTGGCGGCTCTCGGCGTGCTTGGCCTCAGCTTCTTCGCCAACAAGTCGCTGATCGCCTCCACCCGGCAGGCGATGGCACAGTATCGCGACAGCGCCGATTCACTGCTGAAGAGCACGACGGTGACCGACGTTGATCTCGAAAACGTCATCGGCCCGCTCGACCAGTTGCGCAACCTGCCGGCTGGCTACGAGAACGGCGACCAGGCAAAGCCGATCGAGGAGACGTTCGGGCTCAGCCAGCGCGAGAGGCTGCTGTCGGCCTCCAGGACCGCCTACCGACAAGCGCTCGAGCGGACATTCCGCTCCCGGCTGCTGGTGCAGGCCGAGCGCACCATCCAGGCCAAGATGGCCGATCCGATCGCGCTTTACGAACCGCTGAAGATCTACCTGATGCTGGGCGGCAAGGCTCCGAAGGTCGATGACGAGTTGATTGTCTCCTGGATGAGGCAGGATTGGGAAGAGAACCGCTATCCCGGCGAGAACAACCGCGAGGGCCGCGCGCAGCTCGAAAAGCATCTGCGTGCGATGCTCGCGCTCGACGACGCCTACGATCCCGTCTTTGAGCTCAACCAGCCACTGATCGAAGCCGCGCAACGCTCGCTTGGGCGCATGAGCCTTGCCGACCGCGCTTCGGCGCTGATCAGGTCGGCCGTCTACGCCGCAAGGCTGGAGGACCTCTCCGTCGCCGCGAAAGCCGGTCCCGAGACGCAGCTGCTGTTCGAACGCATGGATGGCAGCGACCTCGCCGATCTCAACGTTCCTGGACTTTACACGCGCGCGGGCTTCAACCGCTTCTTCCTGCCGCAGCTCTCGCGCATCGCGCAAATGCTCGTCAACGACCAGTGGGTGCTCGGCGGAGGCGGCGAACAGGGCGGCATCGACCAGGACCTGCCCAAGCTCGGCCCCGAACTGATCGACCGCTACGGCAAGGAATTCTCTTCCGCATGGAACCGCGTGCTCGACCAGCTCAAGTTCAAGGCGTTGCTCAAGGACAAGCCGCAATATCTCGCGCTTTCCGCCCTCGCCGCGCCGGACTCGCCTCTCGATCAGCTGTTCACCGCGATCGCCGATGAGACCGCATTGACGAAGCAGAACACCACGGCCGAGGGCGAGAGCGCAGCGCAAGAAGACCCCGCCAGCATGGCCAAAGGTCTGGCACGCATCGGCCTGCAGATCGCTGGCGGCAAGTCGCAGAGCCGAGCCGGATTGGACCCGGCTGTCGCGCAGAATGCCGGTGCGAGCGTCGAGGCACAGTTTCGACCGTTCCAGGCCCTGGTCAGCGGCGCCAGTGGACGGCGGCCGCTCGATGCGTTGACGCGGAATTTCCGCGACATCTTTCAAAGCCTCAAGCTTTCGGCCGATGTCCCTTCCCAGACCGAACGCGTCAACGCCAACCTGCAGCTGCAGATCTCCACGCTGCGCGCAAACGCCTCGCGCCTTCCGAAGCCGCTTGCGCGCATGGTCAACGCGGCAGCGGACGAGTTTGAAGGCAATGTCGCGGAAGCTTCGGTGGCCAACCTCAACCAGAACCTCGACCAGACGGTCACACGAGCCTGCGAAGAGGCGGTCAACGGTCGCTATCCCTTCGTCAGTGACGGCACCGAAGAGATCTCGATAGCGGATTTCGCCAAGCTCTTCGCGCCGGGCGGGCTGATGGACCGCTTCTTCGCGCAGAACCTTGCGCCGCTGATCGACATGACCGGCCAGGAATGGACCTGGAGACAGGACGCCCGCTCCAGCCGCGACCTGGCGAAGTCGACCTTGAAATCATTTCAGGCGGCCGCCGAAATCCGCAGCGCCTTCTTCCCTTCCGGCGGCTCGGTGCCGTCGGTTTCGATCACCATCACGCCTTTTTCGCTGAATAGCGACGCAGACAACGCAGTTCTCGACATTGACGGCCAGACCGTCCAGAGCAGCCAGACGGGGAACGCGCCAAGCACAGTGACCTGGCCGAACAGCACTGCCTCTGGTTCCGCCAGCCTAAGCCTGATGCCGGAAATGCCAGGCCGCGACTCCGCTCTCAAATTCGAAGGACCGTGGGCCTTGAAGCGTCTGTTGGACAAGGCGACCATCACCGCCAATGGCGCCAACACCGAAGCTCGCTTCGTGATCGGCGGACGAGACGTCGCTTACACGATGCAGACCGGACCGGGGGCCAATCCATTCCTGCTACCGGCCCTGTCCGGCTTCAGCTGTCCAAAGGCGTTCTGACATGGCTGTGTTCCAGCGCGCCGCCGGCCGCAGCCCTCATTTCGGTACTCTAACGTATGCGCTTGTGGCAAAGTGGCATCGGCACGCCGCCCATGATTGGTCACAGAGGACGCTCGCGAAGCGCTTGGTGGCAAATTGAGTTCTGTCGCCCTTCCCATCGAAAGCTTCGGCGTAAGCCATAAGGGCTGCGTGCGCGACCACAATGAGGACAACTACCTGATAGAGCCGCAGACCGGCCTGTGGGTGGTGGCCGATGGCATGGGCGGGCACGAGGCCGGCGAGGTCGCATCGGCCAGCATCGTCGATCATCTGGCAACGATCGGCATTGCAAGCTCGGCGCCGGACCTTCGCGCGCGCTTCGAAGACCGGCTGAGCCGCGCCAATTCCGAGATCCGCGACATCTCGCGATCCCGCGGCATCACCATCGGGTCCACCTTCGCGGCCTTGCTTGCAATGGACGGACGCTTCGCTGGCCTGTGGGCCGGCGACAGCCGCATCTATCTGGTCCGCAACGGTGTGATCTTTCAGGTCTCGAAGGATCACACCGAGGTCCAGGAACTGCTGGACCGCGGCATGATCAGCCCGGAGGAAGCGCTTACCTGGCCGCGCCGCCATGTCATCACCCATGCCGTCGGCGTCAGCGATGAGCTCGAGATCGATTTCCAGCAGGGCGAGCTGATGCCGGGGGATGTTTTCGTCCTGAGCACCGACGGACTGACGGCGCATGTCAGCGACGCCGAGATCGAAGCCGCAGTGATATCCGCAACGCCGCAAGCGGCGTGCCGAAGCCTGCTGGAGACGGTGCTGGCGCGCGGCGGAACCGACAATGTGACCATCGTACTCGTGAAGATCGGCGGCGGTCGCAACGGCGCGCTCCATTCGGATCGGTCCGGAGCGGAGAGCCTGGCGAGATGAGCGACGACGACAAGACCCGGATATCGACGAACGACATCTATGCCGGCGTCGGCACTCAGCTCAGCGGCATTTACGAACTCGACGAGAGGATCGCCTCCGGCGGCATGGGAGAGGTCTATCGCGGCCACAACATCCAAACCGGCGACCATGTGGCGATCAAGATCGTATTGCCCGAATTCGCCCGCGATCAGACGATCCTGTCGCTGTTCCGCAAGGAAGCGTCGATCCTCAATCACCTGTCGCATGACGCAGTGGTGCGCTATCACGTCTTCACCATCGATCCGAGGATCGGCCGCCCCTATCTGGCGATGGAGTTCGTGGACGGCCAGTCGCTATTCGACGTAATGCGTCGCGGACCGATGCCGGCGGAAGAAGTGCGGCGACTTTGCCATCGCCTGACGTCGGGGCTCGCGGCCGTGCACCGGGCGGGCGCGGTTCACCGCGACCTCTCGCCGGACAACATCATCCTGCCTGGCGGGCAGGTGGAAAGCGCCAAGATCATCGATTTCGGCATAGCCCGGTCGGCGACCGCAGGCGGTGAAACGCTGATCGGCGGGAAGTTCGCCGGCAAATACAATTACGTCTCGCCCGAACAGCTCGGTCTCTATGGCGGTGAGGTCAGCGAGCAGTCCGATATCTATAGTCTCGGACTGGTGCTCGCCGCGGCATTGCGCGGAAAGCCGCTCGATATGAGCGGCTCGCAATACGAGGTGATCGAGAAACGCCGGACCGTGCCGGACCTGTCTGACATCGACCCCGATTTCCAAGAGCTCATTGCCGCGATGCTGCAGCCGGATCCGCGGGATCGGCCTGCCAGCATGGCCGAGATCGCCAGGGCAACGCGTGGCGAGGATGTCGACGTGACATTGCCGCCGGCATCGTATGGTCCGCGTGACCGCGCGGGCTTGCCGCGCGCCGGCTGGACGGCGCTGTCCGACACCGGGCCGCAGCCTTCGACGTCCGCGGGCGAAAAGCACTTTGTTGAACATGTGCGACCGGCGCATCTGTCACAACCACGGCCTGCGCCAGCGCCCGCGCCGGCCAGCACGCCCATGCCGGCTGCGCCGCGAAAATTGTCGCGGATGCCGGCTGTCGCCGGCGGCCTCGTGACGCTGGCGGTCCTGTTGGGCGGCGGCCTTTACTTCAGCGGCATCCTGGCGCCTCCGCCTGCCGAAGAGAAACTCAAACCGTTGACACCGAAGCCGGTGCCCAAACCCGTTGTTGAAGCCCCCAAGCCGGTGGCTCAAACGCCGCAGCCGGAAGCATCGAACCCTCAGCCGCCGATGCAGCCTCAGCCAGAGCCTTCAAAACCCGACAATGCCGCCACTATCGAGACGGTGAACCCACCTGCCCTACCGGATGCAGAGGTGAAGACCCCAGTGCCGGCCGAGAACCAGGCGGACGCTACGGGCCAGCAGAAACCGGAGGCGGCCAAGCCTACCGAAATCCCCATGCCGACCACCAGGCCCGAGGTGCCGCCGGCAACAGAAGCACGGCCACCCGCCGAGCAGGCGCCGGTAGCGCCGCCCGTCGGCAAGCCTGCGCCGCCCGAAACCACGGCCAACAGTCAGGCGCAAGCGCCCCCGGTCGAGACCAAGCCTGCCCAAAACCCGACCGCTAACCCACCGAAGACGTCCACGCCAAGCCAGGCGGAGGCAGAGAGCAAGCCGGCGCAGCAGGCAAACCCGCCGGCGACAGAACCCAGCGCAACGGACCTGGTCGAGATCCTTTCCAAGCTGGCCAAGCCGGAGGCTTCCTCGCCACCGACCTCGGAGAGCCGGTTGCCGGCCCAGCCGACCAGCCCGCCGGCTAAACCGGTGGCCCCGCCCCCGGCCGCCAGCGAGCCGACACCACCAACCTCGCCCCAAGAGCCGACACAGGCAGCGCAGCCGTCCCAGCGACCGCAGCCGCCGGTAACCACACGGCCCGAAAATACCGAAGTGGCGATCAATGTGCCAAAGCCGGCGGTTCCGCCGGCGAAGCCGGTCGACGAGGCGGCGCAACGCGCCTCATGGGTGCGCGACTTCAGCGGCGGCGACTGTTTCTATGCGTCGCTGACATCGCAAACCGCCAGCTCCGCCGCCATCGAAGGCCTCGCAACAGCCGTGCAGCCCTTCGAGCAGATGCTCAATGATTTTCGCTCGAGGTTCCATCTCGAGCCGGACATCAATGTCCGTCTCATCGAACAGCCCCAGTGTGAAGTGACCAACTTCCTGCGCGTCCTCGACCGGAACCGTGTGGAAAGTCCGCGGCTCGTTCTCGACCGGACATCGGTGCCGGATGGCGCGCCGATCAGCGGCACTCTGGTAACGCGTGGCGGGTTGGTTTCCAACGTCATGTTAATCGACCACAGGGGCATCGCCTTCAACCTCGATGATCGCATCGTGGCGCAGACCGACAAGGCGACCTTCAACATCCCGATCGGTCTAGGCGCCGCCGACAAGGCGGCCGGCAAACCCCTGCCGCAGATCATGCTGGTGATCACCGGACCAAAGGACGTTCAGGCCGCGATGTTCTCGAGACCGACACCGGTCTCCGAGCTTTTGCCAAAGATCCTCGAGGAGATCGGCGCCGACGGCCCGCAGTTCTCCGCCACCGCCAAATATTTCCAGCTCGGCGGATAGATATGAACGCCGATGGACCTTCGCCCCTCGCATTCATTTTGCCAGCCTTCGTCACGCACAAAGCGTAGCTGGTTTCGATTATTGGCGGACTTCTCCGACCGCTTGGCATTTTCCGCGCTGTTCGGCGCGGCGCTGCTCGTTATCTTCTCGACCAGAAGCGCGCATGCCGAATTCACCGTCTGCAACCAGACGCTCGACGTCGTCAACCTCGCCGTCGGACAGAAGGTCGACAATGCCGACCAGACCGATGGCTGGTGGACCATCGGCGCCAACCAATGCGTGAACGTCATCCGCGAGGAACTGGCCAACCGCTACATCTACCTCTACGCGACCGACGTGTTCGGCCATGCGATCCTCAACGGATCGACCGAGATGTGCGTTGATCGGCGCCGCTTCTCCATCCGTGGCATCGAGGAGTGCTGGCAGCGCGGTCATATCGCGGCGCGTTTCGTCGAGGTCGACACGCTGGAGCAGGTGCGCTGGACCTATTTCCTGACCGGAAACAGCCCGTGACGCACAGCATCGACACGAGCTTCAAACAGAAGAAGCTGGCACGCCTGGCCGAGCGCAGACGCAAACTCTGGCGCCGCGTTCTTGCTGGCGTTGCAACGCTCACCGTCATCGCGATCGCCACCGGCTTCTATCTTACGAAGGACAACTGGTCGTTCGGCGACGAGGATGAGGAACTGCATCCCGTCGAAGGCATGGAGGACGTGCCGCCCGACGCCTCGGTCTATGTGCCGGCCATCATCGACCTTGCCGGTGATCCGATGTGGATCACGCTGGCGCCCGATGCGGACACCGCCACGAAGGGCCACACGGTTGCGCGCCCGGCCGAACTCGACAGTTCCGGGGCCTCGCCGCAGATCGAGATTCTGTCCGACGTGATGCTGAGCGCCAGCGAGAAGTTCATGACGACGATCCCGTCGACGCAGGAGGATTTTGCCTTCTTCAAGGCGCAGCGGCAGCCTTCAACCGCAGCACCAGACGATCAGCAACCGACCTCGCCCGCACCTGCTGCGGCGCCCAACGACCAACCGGGCGATCTGGCGAACGACCTGCAGGCGCCGCCGGACGCGGGCGAGCCCCCCGCCGGTTCGGCGCCCAAGGCCGACGCAGACGACCCCGAGGCCGGCTGGGGGGAGACCATCGACCAGGGCGAGGCAGCGCTCCCCGCCTTCAAGAAAACCGCGATCGAGAACAACACCACCGTCGCGACCGTCACCAGCGAATATCAGCGCTTCGCGGCGACAGAGGACACTTTCGTGAAAATCCTCAACGACCGCAGCCTGGATAGCGTGGTGCTCGACGCGCATTTCTCAGCGGACGACGCCAGGCTTGCGGGCGAGGCGCTGAAAGCGCTGTTCAAGCGCGACGGGCTCGAGTCCGGTTTCGTGGTCGCCATGCGCGGCTTCCGGCCGAATCGCGAGACGACGACCATGTCGCTGATGCAGGTCTCGGTCTACGCAAGGAACGTCTATGTCGGCACGCTGACGCGCAACGCAGCGGGCGCCTTCGTTTCCGGCGTCGACCCCTGGGTTCGCGAGGACCTCTTCAACTATTCGGGTGCCTCCGACCAGGGCGGACCCAAGCGGCAGTACCGGCTGCTCGACGCAATCTACTCGACCGCGGCGCGCAACAAGGTGCCGACCAGCGTGATCGGCGAAGCGATCATGTATCTGTCGAGGGGACAGGATCTCGACGCTTTCGCCAGCGAGGACCAGCGCCTGGTGATGATCTACTCGCAGACGCCGCGCGACCAAGGCGAGATCTCCGGACGGGTGCTTTACGTCGGCGTCCTGGGTAAGGACAAGAACCTCGACTGCTTCGTCTTCCAGCAAAGTGACGGCCAGTATGCCTGCGTGACCGGCGATGATCAGGTTCGCTCGCTGAACGTCACCAACGGCATGGTCACGCCGGTCGCCGGGGTGATGACGTCGACCTTCGGCCCGCGCAAGCATCCGATCCTCGGCACGGTTCGGATCCACAAGGGTGTCGACTGGGCGGCTCCGGTCGGGACGCCGGTCATGGCGGCCTTCGACGGCGAGATTTCCTTCCAGGGCGATGGCGGCAGCTACGGCAATCTGGTGAAGATCACGCATGCCAACGGCCGCGAGACGCGCTACGCGCATATGCAAAAATTCGCCATCGCCAGCGGTGTCGGCACCAAGGTGAAGGCCGGCGACGTCATCGGCTATATCGGCACGACGGGGCTTTCGACCGGCCCGCATCTGCATTTCGAGCTCTACGAGAACGGCGAGGCGATCGACCCGCTCGGGACAGTCACCACCGTCGCCACCGCCGTTTCCGTCAGTTCCGGCGGGCCCGGCGATTCCGCGGTCGAGACGCTGACCGACCGGATCGTCCATGTCGAAAGCGGCGGCAGCGCCCGCGCCAAGAACCCCAACTCGTCGGCAACCGGCGCCGGCCAGTTCATCACCAAGACCTGGATCCGGATGATGAACACCTATCGTCCCGACCTTGCCCGATCGCTTTCGACCGCCGACCTGCTCGCGCTTCGCTATGACGCGACGCTGTCACGCGAAATGGTGCGCAACCTGGCGCGCGAAGGCGAGGCCTATCTGCGCGCCCGCGGCCACCAGATAACCGCCGGTCGCCTGTATCTTTGCCATTTCCTCGGCATGGAGGGGGCACACCAGGTGCTGGCCGCGTCCGGCTCGTCGCAATTGAGCGCTGTTCTGGGCGCAGCCGTGATCCAGGCCAACCCGTTCCTGACCGGCAAGACCGTCGGCTACGTCATCGATTGGGCCGAGCGGAAAATGGGGCAGAAAGTGCCGCGCGTGGTGACCGATCAGAGCCAGCCGGCGACAACCACGACCGAGGTCCGGCAGACGTCGCCGGAGTTCGAGAAATACAAGCAGGCGATAACCGCGTTGCTCAATTCAATCCAAGAGACGCTTGAGCCGGGCTGAGCAATTCCAGGAAAAGTGTGAACAGAACGGCTCACCATTTCCGTGAAACGGTGAACGGTTCTAGTGGCCGTCCCGGCTCAAAGGCGGCACGATCGCCTGGTCGATCGGTTTCGACAAATATCTGCGGAAGCCGGGGGATCCGGTGAACCTAAGCTGTCGTCGGGGCTACACAAGCCTGAGAGCCATTTTTGGCCGAAGCGACTTCGTCGCTGACGAATTGAGCATGCGCAGAGATCCATAGCGTGCCCCGATGGGCAGGAGGGCTGATCCATGAAACTGTTTGCCATCCTTTTGAGCGGAGTTGTCCTTTCCATCCTTGCCGCCTTCGGCGTCCAGGCCGCAACAGCCGAGAGCAAGCGTGTCGCGCTGGTCATCGGCAACAGCAAATATGTCAACGCCGTTGCCTTGCCCAACCCGGCGAACGATGCCCACCTGATTGCGTCGACGTTGCGCAACGCCGGCTTCGACGTGATCGAAGGTGTCGACCAGGACAATGCCGGTATGCATGGCCTGATCAGCAAATTCACCGAAGAATCCTACAACGCCGACCTCGCGGTCATCTTCTATGCCGGCCACGGCATGCAGGTCGACGGCAAGAACTATCTCATACCGGTCGATGCCGACCTGACCTCGCCCGCCTATCTCAAGACCCGCACGGTTCAGATCGACGAGTTCATGGCGGCGCTGCCTGCCGATCCCGCCGTTGGCATCATCATTCTCGATGCCTGCCGCGACAATCCGCTGGGTCGTACCCTGGCTGCGGCTCTGCCCAAGAGCCGCTCGCTTGGCGCCGGCCTCGCGCCGGTGGATGCAAAGGCAGACGGCGTCGGCACCGGCGGTGTCTTGATCGCCTACGCAACCGATCCCGGCGCTATCGCTTTCGACGGCGACGGCGTCGACAGCCCCTACTCCCTGGCGTTGGCCAAGCACCTGACCGAACCCGGTGTCGAGATTCAGAGCGCGCTGACGCGCGTGCGCGGCGACGTGACGGAAGCCACGCAGGGCCGGCAGCGCCCATGGCACAACGCATCGCTGGGACGCGAGGTTTTCCTTGGCAAGCCGTCGGCACAGGCCGCGGGGGCGCCGATCGCCGATGCAGCCAGGACGACGGCCTCGCCCGCCCCCGCGCCGATCGCAAGCGATCCGCCGTCCTGGCAGGTTGAGCAGCGGCTTTGGGACGAGGCTTCGAAAAAGAATGCCATTCCCTATTACGAGGCCTATCTCGACCAGTTTCCAAGCGGCCGCTTCGCCACGGTGGCAAGGCTCGACATCGACCAGTTGAAGGGCCCCGAGGCGGGCAAGCAGGTCGCGTCGCTCGACACGAACGATGCGAACGCGAATCCCGGCTCGGCCGTTCGCACCTCGGCCGCCGACCAGGTCCGCACCGCACCACCGAAGAAACAGGTCGTGCACAAGACCCGCACGCTGAAACCGATGGCGCAGCGGAAACCGCGAAGACAGCAGATCGTCGAGCGCTGGCGCAACAGGGAGATTGTGATGCGCGACGAGCCGCGGAGAGACAACAATGACTTCCTGACCAAGGCGCTGATTTTCGGCAGCGGCGTCGTGATCGGCGGTGCGATGAGATATTGATCATAGTCAGCCAAAGGGAACCCGCGTTGGACGAGTTCCCTTTTGCCGCTATCGCTGTTGCCGGATCGGCCTGGCGGCGACCGCTTACTCGGTCCTGATGCGCATTTCCACGCGCCGGTTGACCGGATCGTAAGGATTGGCGACCCGCGGGTGCGACTTGCCCAGGCCGATCGCTTCGAGCCGCGCCGATTCAACGCCGTTCGCTTCGAGGAAAGCGGCCACCGACTGGGCCCTGCGCTGCGACAGGTCCTGGTTGTAGCGATCGGGGCCGGTTGCATCGGTATGACCTTCAACGACAAAGCTGAACGTGCTCAGCCGATTGTCCTTCAGCGCCTTGGCGAACTCGTCGAGTTCGGTGCGCGCCGTCTGGTCGAGTTGCGCGGAATCAAGGGCGAAATTGATCATCATGTCGAGACCGGTCTTTTGTGCAGCTGAGCCAGTCTTCTCGGCCTTGCTCTTGCACTCTTCCTCGGTGCCGACGCAGATGCCGCGCGCGGCACCCAGATTGCCGGACTGTCCGGCGAAGAACTTGACGATGTCTTCTGATTTCTGAAGCGGATCGGCAAAGACGTGCGTTGCAAGAAGCATGGCCGCCAATGCCAAGGCTGAACTGCCCCATCGCATGACCGTCACTCCTGTCTAAGAGGATTTCGCTGGCGCGCATCATATCAAATCGGGAAGCGATTGTCTGTGAACAAACGCATGCCGCTCGTGGCCGCCATCTGCCAACGACTGACGCTTGACCGGCGCTCGGCCACAGGCTTGAGTGCTGTTCTGGTGGTTCTTGGGGTGTGGCAGCCATGGCCAATGAACTCGGATACAGAACGGCACGGGATCTGTTTCTTGCTTGTCCCGCCATCGCCAGGGACATGAAATCGCTGGCCACGGGCCAGCCGCCGCTTGATTTTTGCCGAGCCCTGCTTGCCGGGCGCGTGCCGGAAGAAGCAGTCACGTTCTGTGCCTACCTTCTGCCCGAGCGAGCCGCCGTCTGGTGGGGACATGAGTGCCTGAGCAATCTCGCCGAGCTCCTCGCGGACCGGGATCTCGAATTGCTGGCGCTTGTCCATGACCGCGTCGGCGAACCTGACAATCCCCACCATCAAGCCGTCCTGAGCAATTCCCTTGACCTGCCGCCGGCAACACCGGCCGCCTGGATCGCTCTGGCAGCGGTGTGGCGCGACCCGACTCTCGACATGGTGTCGACCGGATTTCCTGCCGCTCATGCCGTCAATGCCGGAATTCTGGCCGGGTTGGCCCGCGCCTCGCTGGCGGACCGGTTTTCCGTGCTTTCGGCCTTTGTCGAAATGGGCATCCAGATGGCGGAGATGGAGGCGTAACGGCATTCGCCGATCCCTACGCGCCACCCGTCATTGCTGGCCTCAGGCCGGCATTATTTGCAGCCGCCTTGCGCCCATCTGGCCAGCGCGACCTTGAAGCGCGTACCAAGCGGATGCTGCAGGCGCAGGACCGAGACGTCGTTGGCGGCGAAATTCTTCGCCTGCTCGCAAAGGCGGACCTCATTCCACTCATGGCAGTTGTCGCAGTGCTTGCCTTCCCAGACCGATTTGTCGAGGCCTTCCACCGGACTGAAAAGCGGTTCGCTCTTGATCAGTTGGGCGATGCTCTTGCCGTCGATCGCCGGGTCGCCAAACTTGACGGGACGATCGAAAAGGATAGGGCCGTCGGTAGCGAGCTTCGGGATTTTCGCACGCAGCGTATCAAGCGCAAGCTGGTCGGTGTTCTGGCCTGGCGAAGCGCCGGTGTTGCGCGTGTCGGATCCGGCTTCAGCTTGCGGGGTGCTCGCCTCGCCGACGATCAACGGCGCGTTGAGATCGACCTTGTGCAGGACGACCTCGGTGGTCAAAGAGACATTGATCCAGGGGCGTTGCTTGCCGGCGGTCGCCTTGAAGACGTCGCTGGTCACTCTGTTCATCGCTTCGGTGATGGAGACATTGGATTCCCCAATGTGCTGAAGCAATGCCGTCGTGAAGGGCGAGTGGTCGCCGGACCCGTCATAGGCGAGTTGGTTGGGACTGGCGGCGAAGGCGACGAGCGTTCCGGCGCCGCCATTCTCGATCGGAATTTCCGCAAGGCCGCTGCTTGCACCCTTGATGCCGGCGGTCTTTGCCAGCACATCGGCCAGAGGATTGTCCCGGCATGCGTCCAGAAACACCAGCCTTATGCTTGTCTCGCGAGACATCTGGCGCAAGATGAAATCGACCGACACGGCCTCAAAGTCGAGCGAGGTCTCGTCCTCGAGCGCGGCATCCACCGGAAGCAGATAGTTCTTGCCTGAAACCTGCAGGCCATGGCCGGCATAGAAGAACAGCGCCACATCGGCGCCGCGCACCTGCTTGGCGAACTGGGCGACCGTGGTCTGTGTCTGCTGCTTGGTGAGATCGAAGCCGGAGACCACCTCGAAACCAAGGTTCTGCAGGCGATCGGCCATCGCCTGGGCATCGCGTGCAGGATTGGCGAGCGGCGCGGCGTGCTGATATTGCGAGTTGCCGAGCACCAGCGCGATACGGCGCTCGGCACTGGCGGCCGTCAAAGTCAAAAGCAGGACGAGCGCGACAAGGCCGGCGCCGCGAAGCAAGGCGGCGCAAAACGCGATTGTACGGGAACCCACCCCGACCTCAGTTCGCGAGCTTCGTGGCGGAGAATTCGATCCGCCGGTTGAGCGCCTTGTTTTTCGGCGTGTCATTGGCGGCAACCGGGCTCTCCTCGCCATGGCCGGCGGCACTGATCTGCTGACGCGGCACGCCACCGGCGACCAACGCATCGGCAACCGCCTGCGCGCGCCGTTCGGAGAGCGCCTTGTTGGCCTCGGGCGAGCCGTCCGAGTCCGTGTAGCCGGAGACCTCCACCTTCAGGGTCGGGCATTTGCCGACGACACCTTCAACTTCGGTGAGCAGCGGACGGCTCTTGGCATCGAGCCGGGCGCTAGCCGGACGAAAGTAGATGGCGCCGGTGCGCGACAACACGGCAAACCGGTTGAGGCACTCCTCGTCGCTGAAATTGGCCTTCGCGGCGTCGGTGGCCACGGGACCGACACCGGTGGTGCCGGCAGCGACTGTCTGCACCGCGGCCGGCTTGCTGCCGTCGGCGACAAAGACGAAGTCGAAGGACACCGAGGCGGTGGGCACGATGTTCGTCACATTGGCGGCCTGCTGCAGCTTGTCGACGTTCGGCAGCAGGCCGAAATCCTCGACATGCACCGCGACGGGAGCCTCTGAGGCGACAGAAACCTGAGTGTCGCTGATCATGGTTACGACGACGCTCGCCTCCAGATCCTTATCGACGCCGTGCAGGCTCAGCCGGAACGGCAAGCTTGCCTTGATCCGGCGTTTGGCCGGCAAGTCGGCAAATGCGGCCGGGTCGACCTTCGCCGTCAGCTCGGCCGTCGGATATTTGAATGTTTCGAAGAACAGGAAGCGCATGCGCACATTGCGCAGGTCGACGCCCGTGTCGACGGAATTGAGATCGAAGCTGACCTTGGCGTCACCGGCGGAACTCAGCGTGCCGGTGATATTCCTGATCTTGTTGGTCTCGACGATCGTGTTCTTCTTGACCGACTGATAGGTGAGCACCGAGGCGTCAGGATCGAGCGTCCAGTTCGGCGCGGCGTTGGCGGCGTGCGGTTCGAGCAACAGCAAGCCCAACAGCGCGGCAAGGACCAAGCTAAAGGCTGCGGCCTTCGCGCGCACTTTTCGACAGAATGCGACGACTTCGAACATGGAACGCCCCCGCCAGGACAACCTATCTCGATACCGCAGGAGATGGGAGCATAGAGCACTTGCCCTTGCTTGGCGAGCGGTTCGAGTCGGCCTCGACACATAACGTCAACCTGCCGTGCGCTCATCCCCATTATCGAATGTCGGCCACATGGGTTCCTCCAAACAAAGGAGCCGCTGAAACTAGGTTTTGTTGCAGGGCTTTTTCTGGCCCTTCCGTGAAGTCCTGAAGCGATGCGTGGCGCGCCTCCTCGTCCCCGCGCACACGCTTCACACCGCCGATCTGCCCTGGCTTGAGCCATTGTGCGCCGGCTGCACGAAATCTGTCCCTGCCGTTGGAACATTAGAGATCGATGACGGTTCTTTCGCTTTATATGCCGCTGCGTGCTGTCGGCTGAAGGTCGCTTGAGCAACCCGAGCGGCTTGCGCCCATGATCTCTTAGCCGCGAGCTCTTGGACGTCGAGCTGAAGACCGTAGGTCGAAGACGACAGGCTGCGGACGCCGCTGAAAGCTAAGAACAAAACTAAGAACAGGAGCTAGTCATGAAACACCAGACACTTGAGGAACTGCAGTCGATCGCCGACATCAATCCGATGGCGCCGGCCCTGCTGATGACCAGAGAGCAGCGGATCGAACGGTGGGCGGAACTGCTCGAAATGAATCCGTCGCGCTGCCTGACCGCGCTCACCGGTACCGAGCATCTTAACTCCGGGCTCCGCGAAGAGGCACGGGCAACCGGGTCGCCGATCACGGTTGCCTTCGATGATTCATTGCTGCGTCAATCGGGCCTGAAATCGGACACTTACGGCGAAGCCAAGCGCTTCTTCGAACTGTCCGACTGGCAGTTGCACGACATCGTCTGCAGTTGCCACGCCGGTGCCACGATGCGGGCCGACTGGGCGGCCGGCAGGGTGCGCAGGACGCTTGGAGGCAGCAAGGTTCTCGCATGGCTGAGAAGTTTAATGGCGCACGGTTGAGTGCCAAACGTTAGGCCAGCGAAGACCCGCGCCGCCGCCTCAGCTGCAAATTGCCAGCTGGCGAGGCGGCGCTCGCTGGCTTGCGGGGTTTTGCGGAGCAGGTCCTAGAGTGGGGCCGGTGAACCATATCGGCCTTGCTGCGTCGTACGAACTGGTTCTGGTGGAGTGCATCGATGGTCAGGCTCCTTCTCGTCGCGGCTGCGGCACTTGCCCTCACTTGCGGCGGGACAGCGGCGGCCAAGCTGGACCTCGCCACTATCAATCAAGCGCAATTCTCAGCCGAAAGATCGAAAGGCTTCAGCCCAGTTATCCTGAAGGCGCAGATACTTTTGGATCGCGCCCGTTTCTCGCCAGCCGGGAGGCGGCGTACCACCCGCTCAATGGTAGCGTGATGAGGAGAACGTAAGGGAGGCCGTGTCCGGCACGAGCCGCGAGGTCGAGCCATCGTTTCTGTGGATCTTCGATCCGGGCGCAGCGCCCAGCCATCGGGCCAGTAGACGAGGAATGACCAACGGCAACACGGCAAGGCCTACTCGAGATTGATCCCGATCAACGTCTGCGCGCGCGGAACGCCTTAGCCTGACCCAAAGGCTGGAGGCGGATCAAATGAGATTCCGGACGACGATGGGTTTCTTCGCGTTGACGCTGAGCGCCGCGGCGGCACAGCAGATCAGCAACGGAGAGCAGGAATATCTGAATTCCTGCGCCGTCTGCCACGGCGTGGACGGCAGGGGTGACGGACCGATGGCTGAATTGTTGCGGAAGCGCCCTGCGAATTTGACCACGCTCACGAGGCGCAATGGCGGGGAGTTCCCCTACTGGCGGGTCTACGCGACAATCGACGGCCGCGGCCTCGTTCCGGAGCATGGCGAGCGCGACATGCCGGTCTGGGGCAATCAGTTCCTGCCTGACGACGTGAAGAAATACGGTCCCTACGGTGGGGAGGCCGTGACCACGGAACGGATTCAAAACCTCGCCGGTTACGTCAAGACCCTCCAGCGCTAGCACGACACGCGGAGCTGGCGACTCGAAGGATAAGGCAACCAAAGTCAAGGCGACAGGCGATGATCGTTCAGAACCAAGACACCGTGGTCGACATGCTGAAGGACCCCGCCACCTATGGCGACGCTGGCCCGGTCGAGACGATCGAAACCCATATCTCCCGGATATTCCTTGTCGGCCAACGCGCATTCAAGATGAAGCGCGCGGTCAAGCTGCCTTATGTCGATTTTTCGACGCCGGAGTGGCGGGTCGCCGCGTGCGAAAAGGAAGTGGAGTTGAACTCCAGAACGGCTCCCGGTCTCTATCTCGATGTCCACCGCATCACGCGCGCGGGAGACCAGCTTGCCTTGGATGGATCGGGCGAACTGGTTGATGCCGTTATCGAGATGGTTCGCTTCGATCAGTCGAACCTCCTCGATCGCATGGCCGCCGCAGGGACGTTGACCCCGGCGCTGATGACGAATGTGGCGCGCAGGATTGCGCAATACCACCGCAGTGCCGACGTGATCCATGCCGCCGGCGGATCGGAGAACATCGGCGGCGTGCTTGCAATCAATTCAGCCGGATTTGCGACAAGCCACGTGTTCGATGAAACGGAGATCGATACGCTCAACGCGGCGTTTCGCGCCGCCCTCGCCCGCCATGCCGCTCTGCTTGACCGGCGCGAGGCGACAGGCCGGGTCCGTCGCTGCCATGGCGACCTGCATCTGCGCAACATTTGCGTCTTCGATGGCGAGCCTCGCCTCTTCGATTGCATCGAGTTCAACGATCAGATCGCCACCGTCGATGTCCTTTACGATCTCGCATTCCTGCTGATGGACCTGTGGCATCGCGGTTTTCCGGAGTTCGCCAATCTGGTGATGAATCGCTATCTCGACGACGCCGACGACGAGGACGGCTTCATCCTGCTGCCCTTCTTCATGGCGGTGCGGGCGGCTGTGCGTGCTCACGTGACCGCGACACAGGTCGAGGAGGGCAGCCAGGACTCAACAAAGCTGGTCGCCGACGCACGATCCTATTTCCAGCTTGCGCAAGTCCTGCTTGCCGAAACGCCGCCTCGGCTCATCGCGATCGGTGGTCTGAGCGGCTCGGGCAAGACGACGATCGCCGAGGCGCTTGCACCGCGGATCGGCGCGCCGCCTGGCGCCCGGATCGTCGAGAGCGACCGCATCCGCAAGGCAATGCATGGCGTGCCCGCTGAAACAAGACTGCCGGACAAGGCCTACCGGCCCGGCGTCTCTGAACGCGTCTATCGCCAGATCGCCTGGCGTTCGGGACTGATCCTTGCCGAAGGCGGCTCCGTCGTCGCCGATGCGGTATTCGACAAACCGAAGGATCGCGACAAGGTCGAACGCGCCGCGAACGAGGCGAATGTCCCGTTTGCAGGATTTTGGCTGGCCGCCGATCCGTCCGTGCTTTGGCGCCGGGTCGGCGAGCGCAAGGGCGGCCCGTCGGATGCCACGGTCGACATCCTGTCACGGCAATTGCAGCGCGACGCCGGTGCTTTGACCTGGCGCAAGATCGAGGCGGACCGCAAGGTGGCCGAAATCACCGCCGAGATGGTGGCCTTGATGGAAGGCATGGCTTCAACCGCGGTCAGCTTCAGAAAGACAGGATGAGATAGACACTGCCGTCGCTTAGCTGACCTCCAGCCTCGCTACAGACAGGCCCGGCTCGCTGGCATGGTGCGCAATCGAGAAGCCGAACTCGCGGCACATTGTGATCATCTTGCAATTTTCGTTGAGGATTGTGCCTTCGATACGACCGATGCCGTCAGCCTTCGCATAGTCGATGAGCTGTTTCAGCAAGTCCCATCCGAGGCCATGGCCCTGAAGATCCGACCGAACGAGCAAGGCATATTCGCCGGTCCTGTGATCGGGGTCGCAGGAAAGCCGGCCGATTGCGGCCAGCGCTCCCGTGTCCTTTTCCAGCGCGACGAAGGCGATGTCGCGATCATAATCCAGCTGGGTGAGCCGCTTCAACATCTGATCCGGAAAGTTCTTCCGGAGTGACAGGAACCGTAGCCGCAGATCATCGGGTGAAATCTTGGCCAGGAACGCAGGATAGAGCGCTACGTCCGCCGGCATGATCGGCCGGATGTGGAAGGAGAGGCCGTCGGAGAGAAGATCGCGACTCCATCCTGACGGATAGGGTCTGATCGCAAGAGCCGGATTTGGCGTCGTTTCATCCACCCGGCGCGGGTCGATTTCGATGCGGGCGTCGAGCGCTATCACGCCCTCTGCGTCCGCCAGCAGTGGGTTGATGTCGAGGGACACCAGGCAGGGAAAGTCGACGATCATTTGCGACAGACCGTTGAGCGCGGCGATAATCGCGGCTCGGTCGGCTGGCCTGCGATCGCGATAGCCGGCAAGCAGGCGGCCTATTCTGGTCGCGTCGATCGCGTCCGCGGCCAGCACGTCGTCAAGCGGCGGCAGGGCGATCGCGGTGTCGTTCACAATCTCGACAGCTGTGCCGCCGGCGCCAAACAGAATGACCGGCCCGAACATCGGATCCACGCTCATGCCCAAAATGAGTTCCTGCGCATGCTTGCGCGCGACCATTGCTTGCACGGTGTAGCCGTCCGGCTTCGACCCCGCCGCCTGCGCGCTCAAGCGTGCCTCGATCGACCGGGCGGCCTCCGCCGCCTTCTCGGCGGTCGCGATGTCGAGGACCACGCCGCCGACATCGGACTTGTGTGAAACCACCTTCGACAGCAATTTGACGACCACTCTTTCCGAGCTTTCGAGAAGCTCGCCGGCTGCCCGCGCCACTTCCGCGACGGTGCCGGCGACAATGGTTTCAGGCACGGCGATACCGTAGGCGGCTATCGCCGCTTTTGCTTCCGGCTCCGTCAGCATGCGCCGTCCTTCGCTGGCCACCTGCCGGAAAATCGCATGTGCGGCGGCCTTGCCGTCGGCCCGGTCATCACCTTGGCTCGAGGGCGTCCGCAGGAGCGCCCGCTGCGCCTGCGACCATTTGCTGAGATAGGACGCCGCGATCGCGGCGTCCTCCGGCGTCTCGAAGCAGGCGATACCGGCTTCCGTCAGGACGCGCCGGCCCTCTCGCGCGGTGTGCTCGCCCAGCCAGCACGCCAGAAGCGGTTTTCCTCCGATCTCGCCCTCGTCGCCGAGCTCGGCCACCTTCCTGGCCGCGCCTGCCGAAGAACCAAGTCCGGTGGGGCAGTTCATCACCAGGACGACGTCCGTTCCCGGATCCGCCGCCAAGGCCTCGAGCGCCGCCCCGTAGCGCTCCGGCGCCGCGTCCCCGACGATGTCGATCGGGTTCGCACGCGACCAGGTCGGCGGGAGCAGATGGTCGAGCCGCGTGATCGTCGAAGGCGCAAGTTCAGCCAACTCGCCTCCACGATCGACGAGCTTGTCGACGGCAAGAACGCCGGCCCCGCCGCCATTGGTGACGATGCCGACGCGTGCTCGCTCGAGGGGAGCGTGGCGCGCGACCGTCTCGGCCGCATCGAGCAACTCCGCGAGATCATCCACACGAAGCACCCCTGCCCGTCGCAAGGCGGCGTCCACCACCCTGTCCGCGCCAGAAAGCGCGCCTGTGTGTGTCGCCGCCGCCCTGGCCGCCTGTTCGTGCCGGCCAGGCTTGATTGCTATGACCGGCTTGAGGCGCGCCGCCGCCCGCGCGGCCGACATGAACTTGCGCGGATTGGGTACCGTTTCGAGATACATCACGATGGCGCGCGTGTGGAAATCGCCCGCCAGCATGTCCAGGCAGTCGCCGACGTCGACGTCCGCCATGTCGCCGAGGGAAATGATCCGGGAAAAGCCGACATTGTTCTCGGCCGCCCAGTCGATCAGCGACGTGGCGATCGCGCCGGATTGCGAGATCAGCGCAATGTTCCCGGGCCTCGCCGCCATATGGGCGAAACTGGCGTTGAGCTTCGCTGGAGGGACCATCAGCCCGACGGTGTTCGGCCCAATGATGCGCATAAGCGAGGGCTTGGCCGCATCGAGCATCGCCTGGCGCAGACCATTGGCGTGATTGAGCCCCGCGGTGATGACGACGGCAGCTCGCGTCCCCTTTTCGCCCAACTCACGCACGATAGCGGGGACGGTGTCGGGAGGGGTAACGATCACGGCCAAATCGGGAATGCCCGGCAGGTCGGCAACCCTACCGTAGCAACGGTGGCCGGCCACCTGCGAGTGTTTGGGATTAACCGGCCAAATCTCTCCCTCGAAGCCGCCGCCGACGATGTTGTCGAGGACAATGCGACCGACAGAGCCTTCGCGCCCGGTCGCACCGACGACAACGACGGATTTCGGTGAGATCGCGTATTCAAGATTTCGGATCGTCATCCCGGAAAACTCCTTGCCGTCACATTCACCGAAGGCGGCGAGCATTCATTGCGCTGGATCAAAGCGGCACCGGCCTCCTGCGGCTAGCTAAAGCGACGCTTGCGACCAAGCTGCTCTGTGGGCGAAGGTATTCCGTCGAAGGAGGCTCCTATGCGTTACTATCTCAGCAAAAACCTCGACATGCCGTTTGCCGCGGCGATCGAACATGTCACCAAAAAGCTTGCTGGCAAGGGCTTCGGCATCCTGACGAGGATCGATATCCAGCACACGATGAAGGTCAAGCTGGGCGTCGACTTCAAGCCCTACATGATCCCCGGCGCCTGCAATCCGCATTTCGCATGGCGGGCGCTGCAGGAATTGATCAGCGAACTTTGATGGCTGACGCCATGGACGAGTCCGTACTGCGGCGCGCGCTGCTGCTCATCGCCATAACGGGTCTGGCACTTGGGTTGGGCGTGTGGCGGAGCGGTACTGGTCCCCTCTCGCCCGACACAATCTGGACAGTGGCGACCCTGCCGGTCGTTGTCGTACTCGCCATCTCCATCTTGCGGGATTTTTGGATCGGCCGGATCGGCGTCGACGCGATCGCGCTGGTTTCGATGTCGGCGGCTCTGCTGCTGGGGCAGGCTCTGGCAGCGGTGGTTGTCGCCATCATGTATGCCGGTGGCACGGTGCTGGAAGACTTCGCGCGTGGTAGGGCGGAACGTAATCTCAGAGCGCTGACCGATAGGGCGCCGCGCGTCGCGCATCGTAAATGCGCACAGGGCACCGAGACGGTTCCGATCGAGCAAGTAGCGGTCGGCGACGAGCTTCTGGTGCGCGCCGGCGAGTTGCTGCCGGTCGACGGATTCCTGATCGACGCTTCGGCCGTGTTGGATGAATCGACAGTCACCGGCGAGCCCCTGCCGGAGCGTCGCGGCACCGGCGACGCATTGCGCAGCGGCACAGTCAATGCCGGCGAAGCCTTTTTCATGCGGGCCTCGGCCATCGCCGACAACAGCACTTATGCCGCGATCGTGCGCATGGTCGCGGCAGCGCAAACGGCCAAAGCGCCATTCATACGCATCGCTGATCGTTTCGCGCTGCTCCTGCTCCCGGTCACTCTCCTGCTCGCGGGTATCGCCTGGCGACTTTCGGGTGACCCGATCCGAGGGCTCGCGGTTCTGGTGGTCGCCACGCCTTGCCCGCTGATCCTCGCGGCGCCGGTTGCGTTCATCGGGGGCGTATCGCGCGCTGCCCGCGCCGGCATTCTTATGAAAGGCAGCGCGGCGCTGGAGGCGCTCGCCCAGATACGCACCGCAATCTTCGACAAGACGGGAACTTTGACGCTGGGCGGCGCCGAGCTGATCGAGATCGACGTCGCTCCAGATCGGCAAGCCGATGAAGTGCTGCGGCTGCTGGCCTCGCTCGAACAGGCCTCCCACCATGTCCTTGCGGATTCGATCGTCCGCATCGCCCGCCGTAGAAAGCTAACGCTTTCCCAACCTTGTGATGTCCGCGAGCATCGTGGAGAAGGCCTCAAGGGTCTGGTGAACGGGATGTCGGTCGCCGCCGGGTCGAGGCCGCTCGTTCTTGGGGGCGGGCCGCTGCCAGGATGGGCGGAAAGTGCTGAAAAACGGCACCGGAGCGCGCAAGTGCTGAGGGTGTTCGTGGCTTTGGATGGCCGACTTGCCGGTATCTTCACATTCGGAGACGCCATACGCGAAGATGCTATCGAAACGGTTGGCGCTTTGCGTGCGGTAGGCGTCACGCGGATAGTCATGCTCACCGGCGACGACAGCGCGGCCGCCGAAAAAGTTTCCGCTTCGCTCAAATTCGACGCCGTGTTTGCCGATGCCACGCCGGCGGACAAGGTCGAAACGGTCAAGGTCGAGAAGGCGACGGCGCCGACGATGATGGTCGGCGACGGCATCAACGACGCTCCTGCGCTTGCCGCGGCGACCGTTGGCGTCGCGCTCGGAGCTCGCGGCGGTACGGCCTCATCGGAAGCCGCCGATGTTGTCGTGCTGACCGATAGCCTGCAGCCGGTTGCGGAGGCGTTGCGGATCGCCATGCGCACGCGCGGTATCGCCCTGCAGAGCATCATTGTGGGACTGGCGCTTTCGGGCGCTGCGATGATCGCGGCCGCCATGGGGCACCTGACGCCAGTGGCAGGCGCGTTGCTTCAGGAGGGGATAGACGTCGCCGTCATCCTCAATGCGCTGCGTGCGCTTGGCGAGGGGCGTTTAGGGCACAGTCGGAAATAGGAGCGCCGAAAGGTCATGTCGCAGGAGAATCTGGTGGTTTGCACCAAATGCGGGGTGGTCAACCGCGTGCCGCGCGGCCGGAATGGCACCGACGCGAAATGTGGAAAGTGCGGTGCGCCGCTATTTTCGGGATTGCCGCAGGACATCGATGGGGCAAACTTCGATCGCCAGGTCGGGCGCGGCAGTCTGCCCGTGCTAGTCGACATCTGGGCTCCCTGGTGCGGTCCCTGCAAGATGATGGCGCCGGCCTATGAAGCCGCCGCCAAGGCCCTTGAGCCTCACGTTCGGCTGATCAAGCTGAATTCCGACAAAGAGCAGGCTATCGCGGCGAGACTGAGTATTCGCGGCATCCCGACGATGATCTTGTTTCATCGTCAGAAAGAAATAGCGCGAATCTCGGGCGCGATGAGCGCCAGCCAGATCGTTGGCTGGGTTCGCGAGCATATTCCGACAGGCACGAGCTAACCTTTCGCGAAGTCAGGCCATTTGACCTTGATCAAGGCCCAGCTCGGACGCTGCGATAGGAATGGCCTCGAAGGAGTTTGCCATGACCGCATTGCACGACCTCACCCCCAAATTCAGAAATATCCGCCTGCTTCTTGCTCGCGAAAAAGGCCATCCGGAAGGCGACCGCGAGGAAGGCTATGATGTGCTGGCACCGCTCACAGACGAAGGACGACTGGACGCCAAGGAATGGAAATCACACCAGGCGCTCTGCCGCGTCCGCCATTTCCGAGCCGGCGAAGACGATCTTATCGGGCGCTTGCGCCGCAAGCCGGGCGGACAATGGTTTTTCGACTATACCGAGGGCGACCGTGACGACGAGGCCGGATTTCACCTCGACGACGAATGCTTCGTGACCGGCGAGTATGTCTCGATAAGGCGCAACGGAGCCATGCACACTTACCAGGTCGCCCGCGTGGAACGGCCCTAGCAGTTTCTTGGTTGGTAGGAGCCAAGTGGTGCCTCGCCATATCCTCGTTGTCATCGGCCACCCCGATCCATCACCGGAGCGGCTCTGCCGGGCTCTGGCTTCTGCTTACGCCGATGGTGCTGAACGTGCGGGCCATATCGTACGCAGGATCGATCTGGCCTTGCTGGACATTCCGCTCCTTCGGACGATGCAGGAGTTCGAGCACGGAGCGATCCCCGACAGTCTCAAGGAAGCTGCCGAGGCGGTCGTCTGGGCGGAGCATTTCGTCTTTGTCTTCCCACTTTGGCTGGGCACAGTGCCGGCGATGCTGAAGGCTTTCCTCGAGCAGGTGATGCGACCAGGCACGGCGTTCGCCTACCCAGCCAAAGGCGAGGGTTTCGCCAAATCGTTGTTGCGTGGTCGCTCCGCCCGCCTGGTCGTGACCATGGGAATGCCCGCGGCCGTCTACCGGATCTGGTTCCTCAGCCACGGGATTGCCGGCATGCGACGCAGCATCCTCAACTTTGTCGGCATCAGGCCAGTAAGGGAAACGCTGTTCGGCATGGTCGCCAGCACGAGCAAGGCGAAACGGGCGAAGTGGATCGGGCAAATGCGTCTGCTCGGCGAGCGAGGGCTTTGAGGTCGGTGGCCGTAACAATCGCGAGAGCAATCGGGAGTGCTGGCTCCGGCCGACAAATGCCGAGCCACTTCTTGGCAGGGTGCCCTAAATTTCGAGCGAAACTGGCGATTTCACCCAAGCTGCGAAGCTAAAGCGGTCGCGGATTTCAGCCGAGAGCCACCAGCCTATGGATCAACTGTAAATTCGGCCCACATGCCGGCGCCGTAGTGGCCTGGCACGTTACAGATGAGCAGGTATTTTCCCGCTTTCAGATCAACGGTCAAATGATCCAGATTTGCCGGGATCCAGTTCCGAAACCACGCCCTTGTCGCCTGCCTTGTCTTCGTCGACCCGGTTCTCGGCGTCAATGTAAGGAAGGGACTTCTTCGGGTCGGCGAGAAACATCACGATCATTTCGTGAACGGTATCCTTGGAATCATTCTTCACCTTGAAGGTGACCCTTCCGGCTTTCAGGGCACCGGGCGAAACCTTCATGCCCATGGTGGCTTTTGTCATGTCCAGTCCTGGCGTCGCATAGACGAGGCCGATTGGCATCTCAGTACTTGCGCCTTTGTCCCAAAGGGAGACCTTGACGAGTGAAGCAGCTCGAACGGCGCCGGTATTGCAGGTGATGAGTATGGCTGCGACAAGTCCAAGCTTGAATATGGTCTTCATGACGATCCTCCATCCGGGTGGCAGGACAAGCATTTACATTCCCAGCCTATCCTGCTTGCGCGGTCGCGTGCTGTCCTTGCGCCAAGTCAAACTGGCCGGCCAACTCATCCAAGGCATCATGGCCGCAGAACCGCTGCGCCGCTCAGCCTGCCCATCCGCAAATCCTCCAGCGCCTGGTTGGCCTGCTCCAGCGGATAGACCTTTGTGTGCGTGCGCACCTGAGCGCGCTTCGCTATCGGGAAGAATTCCTCCGCGTCACGGCGAGTAAGATTGGCGACTGTAGCCAACTCTCTTTCTCCCCAGAGAAGTCGGTAAGGCATCGGCGGGATGTCGCTCATATGGATACCGCCGCAAACCACGCGGCCGCCTTTGCGCACAGCCCGAAAAGCCGCTGGCACCAGGTCGCCGACCGGGGCGAAAATGATCGCCGCGTCGAGCTCGGCAGCGGGCAATTCCTCGGACGACCCTGCCCAGACAGCGCCCAACGAGCGCGCGAATTCCTGTGCTTGAGCATCGCCGGACCGCGTGAAGGCGAAGATCTGACGTCCCTGCCAGACCGCGACTTGCGTGATGATATGCGCGGCGGCGCCGAAGCCGTAGATCCCTAGCCGCCTGCCGCCGCCCGCCTTCTTGAGACAGCGCCAGCCGATCAGCCCTGCACATAGGAGTGGCGCTAGCGACACTGGATCCGCCGTGGCGTCGAGATCGAAGGCGAAACGCTCGTCGGCAACGACATGACTGGCGAAGCCGCCATCACGTGTGTAGCCGGTGAAAAAAGGCAGATCGCAAAGGTTCTCGGCACCGGCGACACAATAGGGGCAATGCCCGCAAGTATGTCCCAGCCACGGAACGCCTACTCTCTGGCCAAGCCGAGACTGTGACACGCCCTCGCCAACAAGGTCCACGATGCCGACGATTTCGTGGCCGGGCACAAGCGGCAACTTCGGCCGCGGCAGATCGCCGTCAACGACATGCAGGTCGGTCCTGCAGACGGCGCAGGCTTCGACCCTGAGCCTTATTTCGCCCGGTCGCGGCGTAGGGTCGGGGCGATCCATAGCCTTCAACGGCGAACCGGGCTTCTCCAATACCATTGCCTTCATGACGTATCCTCGAAATGAGGAGTTGAACGCTCTGTCCGACGGGGAACGGTATTATCGCGAGTGCTTGCTCCTCGCCGCGCGCGGCCTGGTGTGGCGACCGAAGCCGTAGCTCGCGGCAACGCGACTGCGCTTCCGGGCGGAAAGCATTTCCGAATAAAGGCCCAAGGCGGCAATATAGGCAAGGCCGAGTATCCCAGCCCAGATTTCGACGGTGTCGGAGGTCATGACCAAATTCCCTTGGTTGGATGGTTGGTTCCGACTCGATAGTTGCCTTGCCGAGGCATGCCAGCCTTGATCGCGGTCAATCGCACAGAGAGCGCAACTAGGACGGCAAGACCTGGATCGATCGGGTGCTCTCGAGCTCGGCTCTAGGTAGTTTCCCGTAGGGACATAACCGAATTTCGGCGTTGCCGGTTTTGCGCGATTGCTGTTGTCACGGATCAACCGGGACCACAGCCATGTACGCCTCCGCCAAGATCGAACTGCCGTCATACCTCCCCCAGCAGAACCCAGCCGCCATCTTTGACGGCGCGACCGTGCAGCCGGTGAGCTTCTTCTCGGCAGGCGCCGAGATCTACGCCCAGGGCGAAAAGGCGGGTGCCCTCTACCAAGTCGAATTCGGCGCGGTCCGCATCTACCGCCTGCTCGCCGACGGCCGCAGGCAGATCAGCGCGTTCCATCTGGCGGGAGAAACCTTCGGGTTCGAGGCCGACGCCACTCACCACTTCTTCGCCGAAGCGATCAACGCAACCGGTGTCCGGACCTTCCGCGCTCCATCAGGCACGGATATGTCCCGCCAGCTGCTGCCTCTCGCGCTCAAGGGCCTGACCCGGGCGCAGGAACATCTCCTGGTGCTTGGCCGTCAGAACGCCATTGAGCGCGTCGCGGCATTCCTCGTCGAGATGTCGGAGCGTCAGGGCGGTTTGCGGCAGGTGGAATTGCCAATGTCGCGGAACGACATCGGCGACTATCTCGGCCTCACCATCGAAACCGTTTCGCGAGTCTTCACCCGCCTGAAGGAGAAAGGCGTTATCCGCCTGCTCAGCCTGCGCAACATCGAAATTCTCAAGCGCGATACGCTGCTGGCAATGGGGGAATGAGGCCATTTAAGCCAATCCCGCGCATCAATCCTGAAAGGGGCGGAAAATGAAAACCACACTTACAACCCACACCGGATTTCGCTTCGAAGTGCGCCGTGCACGCCCCGACGATGAGCCGATCGTTGCCGAGTTCTTCACCCATGTGACGCCGGAGGACCTGCGCTTCCGCTTCCTCGGAGCCTTGAAGGAAGTTTCGCATGAGCGACTGGTGGAGATGACCCGCTCCGACGATCCGCACGTCCATAATTTTCTCGCCTTTTCGACCGACGGAATGCTGATCGCGGTGGCAACGCTTGCCAGCGATCCGGCCGACCGGCGTGGCGAAGTCGCCATCTGCATTCGCGAGGATCGCAAGCATCTTGGCGTCGGCTGGGAGTTTCTCGGCTATGTCGCGCGCTATGCCGACGACCATGGCATCGAGACGATCGAGTCGATCGAAAGCCGCGAAAATCGCGCAGCGATCGAACTCGAGCGTGAAATGGGCTTCACCGTCACGACGGACTCCGACGACGCGTCGCTCGTCCTTGTTCAGCGGAAGCTCGGCGCCAAGTTGCCAGGCTAGAACGGTCCACCGCCCACAGAGGTGCCGAAGCGCTCTATCTTGGCGGCCACCGCACGTTCCTCGTCGGCTGGAATGACAAGCACGTCGACGAGGGAATCCGGGGCGCTGACCAATTCTTCGCTGTTGGCGTTCAACTCCTTGTCGAGCGCGACGCCCAGCCATCCGGCTGCTTCGCAGATTCTCTGCCGGATCACGGGCGCATGCTCGCCGATGCCAGCAGTGAACACGAGGGTGTCGAGCCCGCCTATCGCCGCGGCAAGTGATCCGATCTCACGCCCGACACGGTAGACGAAAAGATCGACGGCACGCATCGCCGCCGGGTCTTTCGACGCAAGCAGCGTCTGCATGCTCCCGGAGATGCCGGATACTCCCAGCAGGCCGGATCGCTCGTAGAGCAAGTCCATCAGCTCATCAGGCGACAGCTTCCGATCCTGCAGAAGATGCAGGAGGACGCCGGGATCGATCGCTCCGCAACGCGTGCTCATGACAAGGCCGTCAAGGGTTGAGAAACCCATTGTGGTGGCGCGGCTTACGCCCTCCGTCATCGCGCACAGGCTTGCTCCGCTGCCGAGATGGGCAACGATCGTTCGGCCGCCGGCGGCAGCGCCGTAACGGTTGTGGAGCTCGCTGGCGATGTGGCTGTAGGAGAGCCCATGGAAACCGTAGGACACGATGCCTTGCTGCGACAGCTCATGCGGCAGGCCATAAAGTCTTGCAAGCTCGGGCTGCATCGCATGAAAGGCGGTGTCGAAGCAGCCTACCTGCATGGCGCCGGGCAGAAGGCGGTTGGCCAGGTCGACGAGTTCGAGGTTTATCGCCTGATGAATTGGGGCGAGCGGCTTGAGCTTGCGCAGGGCATCGAGTGTGCGCTCGTCGATTAAGGTTGCGCGGGTAAACTCCCGACCGCCATGAACGATGCGATGCCCGACCCTGCGCACCCGTTGCAACAGACCGCGGTCCGCCAGATAGGACGCGACGGCCTCGAATGCCTTGCCGATGGAGATCGGCTGTTCGCCCAGGCTCCTGTCGAAGGGCGGCGTCGTTGCCGTGGGCGCAACGTGGAGTCGGGGCCGCTCGCCTATTGACGAAACGCTGCCGCGCACCAGCAGATGAAGTTCGTCGCCCCCTTGAAAGGCGGCGAACTTCAGGCTCGATGAGCCGCCATTGAGAACGAGAATTGCATCGGTCATTGCCGAGCGGTCCCAGCCGCTTTTGCGGATCGTATCCTGCCAGCCTGGCCCATCGTCATCGACTACCCCTCCCATTTCCAACCGAGTATCTCGGGCATGTCCTGCCCGTGCTCGCGGATATAGGCTCCATGCTCGATCAGCTTGCCTTCCATGGCCTGTTTCAGTTGGATGTGCGCGCTGGCCGGCCCGGGAATGCGGTCGAGCACGCCGAGCACGAGATGATAGCGGTCGAGCCCATTGAGCACCGTCATGTCGAACGGCGTCGTCGTCGTCCCTTCCTCATTGTAGCCGCGCACGTGGATGTTGTCGTGATTGGTCCGCCGGTAGGTAAGGCGATGGATGGTCCATGGATAGCCGTGATAGGCGAAGATGACAGGCTTATCCCTGGTGAACAACGCATCGAACTCGCGATCCGACAGCCCGTGCGGATGATGTTCCTTCGGCTGCAGCGTCATCAGGTCGACGATGTTCACCACACGGACCTTGAGATCGGGAATGTAGTGCTTCAGGATCTGAACTGCGGCCAGCATCTCTAGCGTCGGCACGTCGCCGGCGCAGGCCATCACCACATCCGGCTCGGCCGCACCGTCGGTCGAGGCCCACTCCCATATGCCGATGCCGGCGTTGCAGTGGACTTTCGCCTCTTCGATGGACAGCCACTGCCAGGAATTGGCTTTGCCGGCGACGATGACGTTGATGCGGTTCCATGTCTGCAGCACGTGGTCGGTCACGCAAAGCAGGCTGTTGGCATCCGCCGGTAGATAGACGCGCACGACGTCCGCCTTCTTGTTCAACGCCACGTCGATGAAGCCCGGATCCTGATGGCTGAAACCGTTGTGCTCCTGCTGCCAGACATGGCTGGACAACAGATAGTTCAGCGAAGCGATGGGGCGCCGCCAGGCGAGCTTGCGGCAGGCATCCAGCCATTTCGCATGCTGGTTGAACATGGAATCGACAATGTGCGTGAAGGCCTCGTAACAGGAGAAGAAGCCGTGACGCCCGGTAAGCAGGTAGCCTTCCAGCCAACCCTGACACGTATGCTCGGATAGAATTTCCAGAACCCTGCCTTCCCGTGCCAGGTGGACATCCTCGCTAAGTATCTCTTCCATCCAGGCGCGCTCCGTCACCTCGAAGACGTCCTGCAACCGGTTCGAAGCCGTCTCGTCGGGCCCGACGATGCGGAAATTCCTTGCGCTTTGGTTCAACGCCATGACGTCGCGCAGGAAACGGCCCATCACGCGGGTCGACTCGGCCTTGATGCCCCCGGGCCGCTCGACCAGGACGGCATGCTCTTGCAGGCTGGGCAGTTCCAGGGACCGGCGCAGCAGGCCGCCATTGGCATGCGGGTTGGCGCTCATGCGCCTGTTTCCTTCCGGCGCGGTGGCGCGGATCGCAGCCACAGGCGCGCCGGCAGCATCGAAAAGCTCTTCAGGCCTGTAGCTTCTCATCCATTCCTCGAGCATCCTCAGATGCGCGGGGTTTTCGGCGAGGCCGGAGAGTGGAACCTGGTGGGCGCGCCAGAACCCCTCGGTCTTCAGTCCGTCGACCTCCTTGGGACCGGTCCAGCCCTTCGGGGTTCGCAGCACGATCATCGGCCATTTCGGCCGAGACTGCGCGGGCTTCGCGCCGCTGCGGGCCGCGTCCTGAATCGCCTTGATGCGATCGAGCGCATCGTCGAGCACGACGGCCATCCGCTCATGCATCAAGGCGGGGTCGTCGCCTTCGACGAACAGTGGCTCGTAGCCATAGCCGATGAACAGCGCACGCAGCTCTTCCTCGGGGATGCGGGCGAGAATGGTGGGATTGGCGATCTTATAGCCGTTGAGATGCAAGATCGGCAGCACCGCGCCGTCAAGCGCGGGGTTTAGGAACTTGTTGGAGTGCCAGGAGGCGGCGAGCGGCCCGGTTTCCGCCTCGCCGTCGCCGACGACGCACGCGACGATCAGATCCGGGTTGTCGAAGGCCGCGCCATAGGCATGCGAAAGCGCGTAGCCTAGCTCGCCGCCTTCATGGATTGAGCCGGGCACGTCGGGCGCGGCATGGCTTGGGATGCCGCCGGGAAACGAGAACTGCCGGAAGAGCCTCTTCATTCCGGCCTCGCCCGGTGCGATATCTGGATTGATCTCGCTGTAAGCGCCTTCGAGATAGGTGTTGGCGACCATCGCTGGTCCGCCATGGCCGGGACCGCAGACATAGATGACATTGGCGTCGCGTTGCCGGATTACCCGGTTCAAATGCGCATAGATGAAACTGAGGCCCGGCGACGTTCCCCAATGGCCAAGCAGCCTCGGCTTGACATGCTCCAGCCGAAGCGGCTCGCGCAGCAGCGGATTGTCGAGCAGATAGATCTGCCCGATGGTGAGATAGTTGGCGGCGCGCCAGTAGGCATCTATGTCGTGCAATTCCTGGGTAGACAAGCGATTGGCGCTGGGACGCTCGGTCATTTTCCGACTCCTTCGATGGTTTAAGCCGATCCGGCTGAGGCACAACGCATCGACGCTGCCACCGGTTCACGACGGCTCGGTGTCAAGACCGGTCGTCATCGATCTATCCGGCGAAGAACGATCGAGCTTTGATCCATCGCAAATGCCGGCCAAGGCGGCAGCCGACTTGGATCCAAAACGCAATCGAGCTGCAGCTTGTCGAGCCGCTCATCGCGGCGATCGCGATGAGTGCCTCTTCACTGATCGTTATTACAAATGCGATGCGGCTTCACACAGTGGCGGAAGCCGCGCCTGAAGCTGTGACGGCCCGACGCCGCACCGATGTCATCCACGCGGCTCGTCCATGACCACTCACGTCCATCTCATACCAGTGGCCCTGTTTCTGGGCGCGCTCGGCTTGTCTGGCTTCCTCTGGGCTCTGCGCAGCGGCCAGTACGAGGATCTCGACGGAGCTGCCGAGCGGATACTGATCGAGCCTGACCGGCAAAACAGCGAAGGCCACCGAACAAACTGACGTAGATCAAGGCAGCGCCGCTTCCGGCATCCGAAAAAGAAGCTGATCAAAAGCGGGAGATTTCTATGCAAGTTCGGGACATCATGACGACGCCGGTGGTCACGATCACCGCCTCTGCCTCAGTCGCCGAAGCGGCCAATCTGATGCTGACCAGAAACATCCGCTGCCTGCCGGTCCTGGGAGACGATGGATCGCTGGCTGGCGTCATTAGCGAGGGCGATTTCCTGCGCCGCAGCGAACTTGGCATCAGAAGGGCGCGGCCTCGCTGGCTAGAATTTCTTGTCGGTCCTGGCAAGCTCGCCGACGAGTATGTCCGGTCGAGCAGCCGCCGAGTGGCCGAGGTTATGAGCACCAGCGTCGTTTCGGCAGCGCCTGGCGCTTCGCTCGCCGAGATTGTAGACCTCATGGCGACCCACGACATCAAGAACGTGCCTATCCTTGACGCGGGGAAGATCGTCGGCATCGTCAGCCGCTCCGATCTGATGCGTGTCCTGCTTCGCACTCTGCCCAGGTCAGGCTCCGCGACTGTCGACGACGAGGTCATACGCAGGAACATTCTCGCCGAGTTGCAGGGGCAGTCCTGGAGTGTCGGCGGCGACCTCATCGGCGTCACCGTCAAAAAAGGAGAGGTCGAACTGAATGGCGCCATTTTCGACGAGCGCCAGCGAAAGGCCGCTATCGTTGCCGCGGAGAACGTCGCCGGGGTCAAGAAAGTCACCGACAAGCTCTTCTACGCCGGACCGCTGTCGGTCGTGCTCGTCTCCTGACGAGCGTGCATCGGCCTTATCGCTTTCTGTAGAACGTTAGACCGCAGCCGCTATCAACAACGGTCGAAGCAGCAGCAGGGCAAATCCAAAAAGCGCCGCGCCCGCGACCTTGTCGGCTATCCGCCTGCTTCCGCGAAGCCGCTTGCCCAGCAAAACCCATAGCGATCCTGTAAGCGCGGTGGTCCCTACGAGCAGCATCCAAAAGATGCCGAGATTACCCGGACCGGCATCCATCGGCACCATCGCCAGGCAATAGACGAAAGCCTTGGGATTGAGCACGGTGGTTGCCAGCACGGACAGGCCATCGCGGCGTTGCGATACGTCGATCGAATTGCTGGCTATCAGGCGCAGCCCCAGGATCGAAAGCCATCCAACCGCGACGAATTTGAGCATCTCAATGGCGTCAGGCGGCATCAAGGGACGCGACAAAAGCCAGAAACCCGCCGCCATTCCATAGCCGCACGCCTGTGCCGCCAGTAGTTTGGTCGCCTGCTCGCGCTTGACCGCGCCCGCCATCAGGAGAGCGTTGGTTGGCCCCGGAGCGACAAAGAGCAGAAAGGCTTCCAGAAGAAACAGGCTGTTCGACATCAGTCGGCCGCTATTTGCTCGCGCTTTCCTGCCAGCAGGCCGAGCGCATCGAAGGTAAGTCCGAAAGCAGCGCCCAGGAAGAGCAGTTCCGCCAAGATCACCGACAATCGCTTGCGCGTCATCCCTTAAGTCCTTCGAGTTCACGCCGACGGGGCCGCCAAGGGGTCAGCGGAGGGACTGCAATCGAGCGATCAGGTCGCTGTTGCGGCAATAGGCCGGCGGATGGTCGGCATGCTCGGTTTCGTCGAGCCAGACCGCACATTCGTCCTGATGGCCGCAAGACCTGCACCGGTCACCGGCACGACTGGTCACGGCTGCGTGATCCGCCACAACTTTCAGCTGCCTGTCGACGCCCATCTTCTGCATCATCCGTTCCATCAAGGCAGTTCTGGCGTCAACCCCGATCAGATATTCCAGAAAGCTCATGTCGTCATACTCCTCAGATGACAATTCATTGCCATCCCAGGCGGCTCGCGACGTTGATCTCGATCAAGGAGGGCTATGCATTTCGTGAAATTGCTTCGCCCGACGGGCCGATCTTCTCGCCCAGAAACCTAGCTGGCGGTACCGAATATTGCCCCAATGCCTGCGGTCAATGCCATTGCCAGCACTCCCCAAAAAGTGACGCGGGCAGTGGCTTTCAGCACATTGGCGCCGCCGGCTCTCGAGCCGATTGCGCCGAGCTCGAAACTGGAACAGCGCTTGTGGAACAGATCGCCTTGTCTCCTTCGTGGTCGCCTCGTCCGGGGCTTATGTATGGGATCAAGCGGGCAAGCTTCCCGACAACGATCTGATCGACACGCAGGGGCGGCAGAGCAGACAGCGTTGCCGCGGGTCACCCCGTTTCCCCCTTGCCGATCCGGTCCTGGCGCCGGCGGCGACCTCATCGTCGTCATTGTGCGCCCTGGCGGCCAACGGGCGTGGCCAGCACAAGTGCGGCGATCCCCAGAGCGGCCAGGCGCATCAACACGATTTTCATCGAAGAGGCCTGTCGCATGCCGAAGCTGTCAAACCGCTGTCAACCATCGTCAGCCGGCAGCAAGGAACACGTCTCTATCAAGGGCCGCCGCGCCCGATGGTGGTCGCGCAGAGAAGGAGCTGAAACCATGCGCAATCTTCCTGTCCTAATTGTCGCTCTTGGAGGTCTAGCCGCCTTTGTCATACCCGTCGCCGCGGAATCCGACCATGGATCATGCGCAACCGCACCCGCCACGTCTTCCCCGACAATCGACCTTGAGGCCATCCCCATGATGAGCGCCATCGGTCCCAAGGCGGTCAAAAGCGTCGGCGAAGACGAATGTGGCGGCGACAGGTCCACCGGGCGCGGTGACGAAGAACTTGACGACAGCGACGACTAACAACCGATCAGACGCCTGACTGACCAATAGCCTCAACCTTCCTGGAGAATATTTGCAATGCCTGAAATTCAGCATATCCATCCCATTCTGGTGCATTTTCCCATCGTGCTGATGTACACGCTCGTGATCATCGACGTCGCCGCGCTCGCGAACCGCAACGCCGTTACGAAGCGCACTGGTGTGGGTACGATTTCCAGCTTTGCGGCGGCAGCCGCGGGATTTTTTGCCGTCGGCACCTGGTTCTTTGGCGGCATCGCCCTCGACCATGCCGAGGCGGCGGGGTTCAGCAGCCAGATAGCGGAGATTCACGAAGGCTTGGGCGAGGTTAGCGCTCTGGCGTTTCTGGGCTGGGGTCTGTTCCGCCTCGCACTGTGGGTGCGCAATCGCGAGCTGAAAACGCTGGGGCCGGCCATACCCGCCATTGAAATCGCAGGCGCCGCCCTGGTCACGGTAACAGCCTATTTTGGTGGGCAGCTGGTCTACGACCTCGGCGTGAACGTCACCAAGGCCGCCGTCGGCGGTTGACCTCGCACTTCAGGACATCGGGCCGTCCACATCGAACCGCATCCTTCGGCTCAGCCCGGGATGCGGATTGGCGCGGCCCGGTGCGGATTTGAGGCCGCGGTTTTTCGGCTGGGCTTGGTTCGGCTGCCGTGGTCGAAAAGCCAGCTCTTTGTAAGCTCGGATACGAGCACGTAGAGCGCTGTGATCGCGAGCGGCCCTGCCAGTACCGGTGTTGCCAGAGGCACGAACCCGAACCAGCCGGCGAACGGGGCGAAAGGAATGGCGATGGCGACAACACCGACGCCGACGGCCAGGCAAGCAAGCAACAGGCTCGGACGGCTGCGCCAGAGTCTCCTGCGGGTCCGCACGACGAGCACGATAGCGAGCTCGGTGAGCACGGATTCCACGAACCACGCGGTCTGGAATGTAGCTGCCGTGGCATGAACGGCCAGAAGCAGGAACGCGAAGGTTGCAAAGTCGAAGAGCGAGCTCACCAGTCCGAAACTCACCATGAAACGTCTCACGAAATGAATATCCCAGTGACGCGGACGGCGCACCTGATCAACATCGACATTGTCACCCGCAATCGCGAGGGCCGGTATGTCGGAGAGGAAATTGTTCAGCAGGATCTGCTTGGCCAGCAGCGGCAGAAACGGCAGGTAAAGCGAGGCGGCGGCCATGCTGATCATATTGCCGAAATTGGCGCTGGTCGTGATGGAGATGTACTTCATCGTGTTGGCGAAGGTCTTGCGGCCATCGTCGACGCCCCTCACCAACACGCTCAGGTCGCGCTTGAGCAGGATGATGTCCGCGGCTTCGCGAGCCACATCGACAGCCGTATCGACTGAAATGCCGATGTCTGCCTCATGAAGCGCTGGCGCGTCGTTTATGCCATCGCCCAGATAGCCGACCACATGGCCGCTCCGGCGCAATGCCTCGACAATGCGCTCTTTCTGGTTCGGGTCGATCTCGACGAAAAGATCGGTATTGCGGACGCCGGCCAGAAGCCCGTTCTTCGTCAGCTTCGATAGATCCTCGCCGGTCATGATCCTGTCGGCCCGCAGGCCCACGGCCTCGGCCAGATGCGCCGCGACATAGCGGTTGTCGCCGGAAATGACCTTCACGCCGATGCCTCGGTCGGCAAGCGCCGACAATGTCTCCCGCACCCCCTGCTTTGCCGGATCGAGAAACAGCAGGAACCCCGCGAACGCCATTTCAGTCTCGTCGTCACGGCTGACGCCCGCCTTGCTCTGAAATCGCCGGGTCGCCAAGCCGAGAACCCGATAGCCTTGCGCGCTCCAGCGTCTGAATCGTTCGTCGATCGCCTTGCGTTCCGTCGCGCCCAGGGGCGTCAAGCCATGCGAACCTTGCACGAAGCCGCAAGCATCGAGGACGTTCTGTACGGCTCCCTTGGTGATAAGTATCAGTTCGCGCTTGCTGTCCTGCACGGCGACCGACAGGCGCTTGCGCACAAAATCGTAGGGGATCTCATCGATCTTGGTGAAGCCGGACAAATCCTCCTGTCCATGCGGTGCGCCCGCAATCGCCTCGTCAAGAGGATTCTTCAGGCCCGTCTGCAAAGTTGCGTTGAGCCGGGCGAAAAGCAGGACGTCGGTCGACGCATTGCCCTCGACGTCGAACGATCCATCGAGGTGAATGACGCCCTCGGTCAGCGTCCCGGTCTTGTCGGTGCACAGCAGGTCCATGCTGCCGAGATTCTCGATCGCCTCGAGACGTCGCACGATGACACCGCCGGCGGCCATCGTCCGGGCGCCCCGGGCCAAGGTCACGCTGATGATCGCCGGAAGCAGTTCGGGCGTCAGACCAACCGCCAGCGCCAGTGAAAACAACAGGGATTCGACGAAGGGCCGGTTGAGCATCACATTGGCAAAGAACACCAGGATGACGATCACTAGCATGATCTCGGTCATCAGATATCCGAACATCCTGATGCCGCGGGCAAATTCGGTCTCAGGTATCCGTCGCTCCAATGCTTCGGCGATCGATGCGAATTCGGTGCGCGCCCCCGTGGCGACTGCCAGCACCTTTGCCGTTCCGCTGCGAACCGAGGTGCCGGTGAATACGGCATTGGTCCGTTGCGCGATGCCGGCTTCGGGCGCGGAGCGGCCGGTGGACTTCACGACGGGAAAAGTTTCGCCGGTCAGAACGGATTCGCTGACGTTGAAATCCCGCGACTCCAGGATGACGCCGTCGACAGGGATGAGATAGCCAGCCGACAGGCAGACAACGTCGCCGGGAACGATCTCCTCGACATCGACGGTGCGTTCGAAGCTGTCCCGCAGCACGGTCGACTTGCGGGAGATGCGCTGCTGCAGCACCTCCATCGCTCGAGATGCCCCATATTCCTGAGTGAAGCTGAGGGCGCAGCTGGCAAGCACAATCACGCCGATGATTGCAGCTTCATGCCCCTCCCCCACGAACGCCGAAACGGCGGCGGCAAAGACCAGGATCAGGACCAACGGGCTGCGAAACTGCCGCGCGAATACGCTTAGCGCCGATCCGCCGGCCCGAGGCGCCAGTGCATTGCGACCGAATTTGGCCAGCCGGATAGCAGCATCAACGCTTAACAAGCCGGAAGTTGAGGTTTCCAGCCGGCCCACAAGCTCATCGGTGGCGAGCGACCAGTATGCAGCCTCGACATGGCCGGAAAAGCGGCTGATCGGTCGCTCCTCACCTGGACCGCCGTCCAGCCGATCCGGGCTATCTGCCGTTGTTGTCACCATGGTCGTGCAGTCAATTCGAAAACAGGCGGCTGATGCCGCTCTCGCCAATCAGAGAGCGTGTGATGCCGCCAAAGGCCCATTCCCTGAGCCGGCTGTGGCCGTAGGCCCCGCAAACGATCAGGTCGGCGCCCACCGAGCGAGCAAACGCAATGAGCCCCTCGCCATCCGCGGCACCGGCGATCACTTCGGTCCGCGCCAAGATGCCATGCTGTTCCAGAAACAGCGCGACGTCGGCGAGGCTGTCTCGAACATCCGTTTCCGAGGCGGCTTCCATTGTGGCGACGACAACTTCTTCAGCCTTGGCGAGGAGCGGCAAGGCATCGGACAAGGCTCTTCGTGCCTCCCGGCTGTCCTTCCAAGCGACCAGTACGGTTTTCCCTATCAGGTGTTCGGCATAGCCAGCCGCGACCAGCACGGGGCGACCGGCCCCGAGCACTAGGCTTCCTATATCGAGGGCGCGGAAGACATCCTCGCCGCCATCGGCTGTCACGATCAGGTCAGCTGAACGGGCTACCAGCCCGAGAGCGCGAGTCGGACCGCAAATATATTGTTTCCATTCGCTGCTGATGGAGTGCGGGACGCGGCTTTCGAAAATGTCGCGCAGTTCGGCAAGGCGCTTCTCGATCTCCTGCCGTTTGACCTGCATGACCTCGCCTTCGTAGACTAGGCCTTCACCCGTGGTTACCAAAGGCGGAACGTCCGCGGCAGCGAAGCCGACGAGGTGAGCATCGAAGCGGTGCGCCAATTCTCCCGCAAGCTTAACGATTGGCGCGGGATCGGCATCGACGGCCAAGTTGACGACAATCGTTTTGTAGGACATGCGGCACCTTCAGGAGATGATGATTGGTTGATGAGTGCCATTCCGCGAGGTGCATGACCTTGACGCTAATCAAACTCCGGCAGCTCCATGTTTGCGAATGCCTGCATGGATGCTAAACCAGCGATCGCCAGTGTTCCTCCTGATGCAGAATGAATGTGACCCAGAAGAACCCAGCTTCCGCGGAAATCATCGCCGAAGCGGCCGCCCCGCCAAGCGGCTTGCCGCGAGGTGACGATTTGCCGGAACATGATTTGCTTGCATCGATGTTCGAGCAGGCACCAGGTTTCATGACGTTGCTCAGAGAGCCCGGGCACGTATTCGAGCTGGCGAATGCCGCCTACAAGCGAATGGTTGGCCAGCGAAAAGTCATTGGCAGATCGATGCGCGAAGCCTTTCCCGATCTCGAGGGCCAAGGTTTCTTCGAATTGCTGGATCGCGTCTACGAGACCGGCGAACCCTATGTGGGCCGAAGCGTCAAGGTCGTCTATCGCAACGTCGAAACGGGCGTTGCGGAAGAACGCATCCTCGACTTCGTCTATCAGCCCATTAGAGCAAAGGACGGCCGGATCACGG
This sequence comes from Mesorhizobium sp. 131-3-5, assembly GCF_016756575.1. Taxonomy (NCBI): domain Bacteria; kingdom Pseudomonadati; phylum Pseudomonadota; class Alphaproteobacteria; order Hyphomicrobiales; family Phyllobacteriaceae; genus Mesorhizobium; species Mesorhizobium sp. 131-3-5. Next base: position 2,834,732 of record NZ_AP023254.1, on the reverse strand, counting down.
CGATATTCGTTCAAGGCACGGACGTCAGCGAGCTGTCCTTCGCTAACGCCGCGCTGCAGCTGCGTGAGGATCACCTGCGTTCGATCCTGGCGACCGTGCCCGATGCCATGGTCGTAATCGACGAACAGGGGCTGATGCAGTCCTTCAGCACGGCTGCCGAAACGCTGTTCGGCTACAAATCCAGCGAAGTCATCGGTCGAAATGTCAGTTTGCTGATGCCCGCCCCCTATCGGGAGGAGCACGACGGCTATCTGCACAGATACCTCTCCACCGGCGAACGCCGCATCATAGGACTTGGACGCACTGTGACTGGGATGCGCAAGGACGGCTCGACCTTTCCAATGGAACTAGCCGTGGGCGAAATGCATCCGGGAACGGGCCGTTTCTTCACGGGCTTCTGTCGCGACCTGACCGAGCGCCATAGAACGGAAGCGAGGATGCAGGAACAGCAGCAGGAGCTGCTCCACATGGCAAGGTTCACCGCGCTGGGGGAAATGGCCTCGACATTGGCGCATGAGATCAACCAGCCGCTGACAGCCATCACCAATTACCTCAAAGGCAGTCGCCGCCTGCTCGATAAAAGCAACGACGAGAACGCGACCATGTTGCGAGAGGCTGTCGAAAAAGCAGCGGAGCAGGCCTTGCGCGCCGGCGACGTCATTCGTCGTCTCAGGGACTTCGTTGCCAGAGGAGAAAGCGAGCGCCAGGTCGAACGCCTGCCAGCCCTTATCGAGGACGCCTCATCCCTCGCTCTGGTCGGTGCGAGGGAGGCAGATGTGCGTGTCACCTACGATCTCGACCCGGCGGCCGAACTCGTCCTGACCGATCGAATTCAGATTGAGCAGGTGTTGCTGAACCTTATGAGGAACGCCGTCGAGGCCATGCAGGGCGCGGCGCGCCGCGAGCTGCGTGTCACTACCACGGCCCGGCATGACGGGATGGCAGAGGTTGGTGTGATCGATACCGGGCCGGGATTGGCGCCGGAGGTTTCGGCCCAACTCTTCCAGCCCTTCGTCACCACGAAGAAGCAGGGGATGGGCGTCGGACTGTCTATTTGTCGCACTATCGTCGAGTCGCACGGCGGTCATATCTGGGCTGAGTCGATGTTTGGTGGCGGAACCGCCTTCCGCTTCACTCTGCGCGCAGTAGAAAAGGAAGAGGTCGATAGTGGCCAGTGATGTCGTGCATGTGGTCGACGATGATGTCGATGTCCGCAAATCGTTAGGCTTTCTTCTCGCGACGGCCGACTTTGCCGTGCGCCTCTATGAGTCGGCGACCGCGTTTTTGGCGACAGAACCGAAGGAAGTCGAGGGCTGCATTGTCACCGATGTGCGCATGCCCGGTATCGATGGCATCGAGTTCCTGCGGCAACTGAAATCCCGCGGGTTGAGCGTGCCGGTGATTGTGATGACGGGGCACGCCGATGTCGCGCTTGCCGTCCAGGCGATGAAGGAAGGCGCCGCCGACTTCATCGAAAAGCCGTTCGACGACCAGATTCTCATCGATTCGCTGCGTTCGGCCCTGAACCACCGCAGCCATCCCATCGCGGCACACCCGCAATCAACTGAGATCCGGAAGAATCTTGCCACTCTTTCGGAACGTGAGCGCCAGGTGCTCGACGGGCTCGTCTCCGGTCTGCCGAACAAGACGATTGCCTACGATCTCGGGATCAGCCCGCGCACGGTTGAAATCCATCGTGCCAATGTCATGAGCAAGATGGGTGCGGGCAGTCTCTCACACTTGGTGCGCATGGCGTTGATCGCCGAACCCAGACACTAAGGCGATATTTGATTCCTGACACCGCTACGCTTTGAGGCAACCGTCAGGACAGGTCTCGCAGCAAGCTCGCACGCCGCTCTTTTGGATTCCAGTCTCGCCAGTGGGTCGGCCTGATGTCGACACGAACGCGCTTAGCGACATCCACCCATCCTTCTCGGCCCTTTTCGCAAGGAAAAACAAGCGCGTGCAGGCCATCCTCGTCTAGAACGGCTAGTTCGAGGCTTCGGCCAAACGGGGCGCTTGCAATTGGATTCCACATCCGATCATCGTGAATCGAGACGCCGCCGCGCGCTTTGATTTGAATCAGTTTTGCAAGTGATTTCGGACCAAGCCGGCTACCTTTAGCCGAATTTTAGATGGAGCATAAAAGTCCGCCCCGACCAGACCAACGCGGACGCGGCCCTGCCAGGAAAGTCAGCCTGCGTCTCCGTTTGGGCGGGCGGGTGGATTGTGGAGGAATGCCGCCTTTCAAGACCCAGCAAACACTCGATGACTTCCGTTCTATCGCTTTAATCGAGTTGGAGTTGCGAATTGATGTGGCTCAAAGTCAAGGCTCGCAAGCCGAGTATGGTGACCCTGAGGATAAGGCCTGCCGCCACCGGCCAAGGCATCCCGAACAGGAGTTCATCATGAACTACCAGCGGTTCTTCGAAGAAGCGATCGACCAGCTCCACGCCGAGCGTCGCTATCGTGTCTTCGCCGACCTCGAGCGCATCGCGGGCAAGTTTCCGCGCGCCATCTGGCGCTCCAACGGCCGCGCCGAGGAAATCACCGTCTGGTGCTCCAACGACTATCTCGGCATGGGCCAGCATCCCGATGTCATCGCCGCGTTCCAGAACGCGGCCGGCAAGATGGGCTCGGGCGCCGGCGGCACCCGCAATATTTCCGGCACCTCCAACCCGCTGGTCGAGCTCGAGCATGAGCTTGCCGACCTGCACGGCAAGGACGCGGCTCTGGTCTTCACCTCCGGCTTCGTCTCCAACGAAGCTTCGATCTCGACGATCGCGCGGCTTTTGCCCAATTGCCTGATCATCTCGGACGAGTTGAACCACGCCTCGATGATCGAAGGCGTGCGCCGCTCGGGCGCCGAGAAGAAGATCTTCCGCCACAATGACGTCGCGCATCTGGAAAGCCTGCTGCAGGCGGCGGGGCGCGAACGCGCCAAGCTGATCGTCTTCGAAAGCGTCTATTCGATGGACGGCGACATCGCGCCGATCCGGGAAATCGTCGAGCTCGCCGAGCGCTACAACGCCATGACCTATATCGACGAGGTCCATGCTGTCGGCATGTACGGACCGCGCGGCGGCGGCATCACCGAGCGCGAGGGCCTGGCCGACCGCATCGACATCATCCAGGGCACCTTGGCCAAGGCTTTCGGCACGCTGGGCGGCTATATCACCGGCACCAGCGCGGTGATCGACGCGGTGCGCTCCTATGCGCCCGGCTTCATCTTCACCACGGCGCTGCCGCCGGCGATCGCCGCGGCCACCACCACCTCGATCCGGCATCTCAAGCGCTCGCAGGCCGAGCGCGATGCCCAGCAGCAGCAGGCATCCCGGACCAAGCAGGTGCTTGCCGCCGCCGGCCTGCCGGTGATGGACTCGCCAACCCATATCGTGCCGGTGCTGGTCGGCGATCCCGAGCTTTGCAAAATGGCCAGCGACCGCCTGCTCGGCGTGCACGGCATCTACATCCAGCCGATCAACTACCCGACCGTGCCGCGCGGCACCGAGCGGCTGCGCATCACGCCGACGCCGTTCCATTCGGATGCGCTGATCGCTGGACTGCAGGACGCGCTGGTCGAGACATGGGACGCGCTCGGCATTCCCTACGGCTCGGCAGGACGGCCCTCGGTCGCCAAAAGCGACCGGATCGTTCCGCTGCTGACGGCAACGTCGGGCGGCTGAAATCGACGACGTCGAACTTTGGTCCAGCGCAATGCGCGAAGCTCCAATGGAGGAGAAGGAACCACGTTCAAGGATCGCAGCCATGACACATTCTGTTTCGCACGCTTCAATCACACATGCCGCCGAGCAGGCCCAGCAATGGGTAAACGAGCTCGCCAAGGATCTGGACTGGAACGAACAAAGCGCGTTCCGGCTGTTGAAGGCCGTCCTGCACACCTTGCGCGACTGGCTCTCGCCTGAAGAAATGGCCGATCTGTCCGCCCAGTTGCCGACGTTGATCAGAGGCATCTATTTCGAAGGGTGGAACCCGGCCGAACCGGCGTGGGAACGCAAGAAGCGCGACTTCGTCATTTGCGTTCGCGACAGCTTTGGCTACGAGCCGGAGATCGACGTCGACAAGGCTATTGGTGCGGTGTTCCGACTTCTCGACCGTCACATTTCGCATGGCGAAATCGTCCAGGTCCGAAACTCGATGAAGAAGTCGCTGCGCCAACTCTGGCCGGAGGGATGAGCGATGTTTCGCGATCGGCAGGACGCTGGACAGAAGCTCGGAGCCTCTTTGGAGGCGCTTCAGCTGAGGGATCCGATCGTGCTGGCCTTGCCACGCGGTGGCGTTCCCGTCGCCGCCGAGATTGCCAAGGTCTTGAAGGCACCGCTGGATCTGATGATCGTTCGAAAAGTCGGAGCACCTGGCAATCCGGAACTGGCGGTGGCCGCCATCGTGGACGGAGATCCGCCGGACGTCGTTCTTAACCGTGAGATCGTGGAGGCCTACGCTCTCGGCGACAGCGCATTACGTGTTTTGATCGCGCAGGAACGGCCGGAGTTGGAGCGGCGTCGGGAAATATTTCGCGGAAAAGAGCTGCCCCAGTCGGTGGCCGGCAAAACCGCGATTGTCGTTGACGACGGAGCGGCGACCGGAACGACGATGAAAGTGGCCATCCGGGCGTTGAAGCGACGGTCGCCGCGACAGATCGTCGTCGCACTTCCTGTCGCGCCGCCGGAGACCGTGGAAGAGCTGGCGCAGGAAGCAGATTTGACGATCTGTCTCATTCAGCCTGCCCGATTTCGAGCGCTCGGCTATTATTATGGCAGCTTTCCGCAGCTCTCCGACAGCGAGGTCCTCGAGATGATGGCTATGGCGCGCGAGGATCGGCGCCATGTTGCCGAAAAAAGACACTCCGGCGCAAACGCCGCGGGCAAATCGCGGCACAAAGCCGGCACTTAGGAGTTATACCGATGCAGATCCGCACGCTTTCGACTCTGGAATGCACGAAAATGCTGACGGCCAATCGCGTCGGCCGCCTTGCCTGCGCGAAGGACGGGCAACCCTATATCGTGCCCTTCTACTACGCCCATGCCGACAACCACCTCTATGCCTTTTCCATGCCGGGAAAGAAGATCGACTGGATGCGCGCCAATCCGCTCGTGTCCGTGCAGGTCGACGAACATGGCGCTGCCCGAGGTTGGAAGAGCGTCATCGTCAATGGCAGGTATGAGGAACTTCCGGACCGGATCGGCCACAAGGTGCAACTTGATCACGCATGGTCATTGCTGAGCAGGCACACCGACTGGTGGGAGCCTGGCGCGCTCAAGCCGGCTACGTCCTCGGTCGCCGAACATCTCCCGCATGTGTTCTTCAGGATATTCATCGTGGAAGTCTCGGGCCGTGAGGCGATGGAGGCTTGACTTGGCGCGGCGCGCATGGCGGAAAGCAGGCTGTATGACTGCTGGTCGACACCGGCTGGATGCATCCGCAATCCGGCCAAGGGCATGCCCACCATGGACTCTCTCATAGTCCAACTTGGCGTCGCTTTGGCGATCGGGTTGCTCGTCGGCCTGGAGCGCGGCTGGCAGGAGCGCGACGCGCCGGCTCATAGCCGCACGGCGGGTATTCGGACATTCGGCATTGCGGGACTTCTCGGCGGCATTATCGCGGCGTTGGCCGAAGCGCTCAATGCGATTTCCGTCTTGATCGCCGGCTTCCTCGCCTTCGCCGGGATCTTCGCTTGGTACAAGGCACGCGAAGCCGCGCACGATGAGGATTTCAGTGTCACGACCGTTATCGCGGGCCTGGCTGTGTTTGCCCTTGGCGCGCTCTGCGTGGCCGGCGATTTTCGCGTGGCCGCCGCGGGCGGCACGGCGCTGGCGACGTTACTCGCCAGCCGCGAAATCCTGCATGGGCTTTTGAAACGCCTGACCTGGATCGAGCTTCGCTCGGCATTGGTCCTGGCGGTGATGACCGCCATAATCCTGCCCCTGCTGCCGAACCGCACGTTTGACCCATGGGAAGGCTTCAACCCGCGGGAGATCTGGCTCCTGACGGTGCTGATGGCCTCAATTTCGTTCGCTGGTTACGTCGCCGTACGTGTCCTCGGAAACGCCCGCGGTTTGATTGTGAGCGCGCTTGCCGGTGCAGTCGTGTCATCAACTGCCGTCACCTTGTCACTGGCTCGTACTGCAAGCGCGTCGAACAATTCCTTGTCCCTGTCAGGCGCGGCCTCGCTGGCCGCGATGGTCTCGATCCTGCGTGTCTGCCTCGTGGTTCTGATACTCGCCCCGGGCGTGACCGCGTTCATCGCCTTACCCGCGCTCGCCGCGGCGCTGACATTCGGCGTCTGCGGAACAATCGCATTGGCAATCCCCGGGCAAAAACCGGAAAGCCCTGGCGCGACGCGCAATCCATTCGAACTGATGCCGTTGCTGATCTTTGCACTCCTGTTCGCATTCGCCTCGACAGCGAGCGCCGCGTTGGCACTCCAATTCAAGGAACAGGGCCTGCTGGCGAGTTCCGCGATCGCGGGTGCATTTGATGTCGATGCCTCGGTGCTCAGCGCCTTGCGGCTGGCCAAGCACTCGATTTCCATCGAAACCATCGGGCAAGCCGTGCTGACGGCGCTGATGGCGAACGCCATTGGACGCCTGTGCCTGGCGATGTCCGCAGGGCCGGTGAAATTCTGGCTACCGCTGGCCGGCATGACCTTGACCGCTGCGACTGCGGGCTATTGCACCATGCGGTTCCTCTAGGGGGCGCGATTTGCGGTCGGCTCCGGCGCCAATCCAGATTTGACCGGCGTCAAGGCTGCCAGGCCCCATTCCTGTTGAACTGCTCCTATCATTCCAAAGGTGGGAGGGCCTCATGGCCACAACAGACCTCGATATCCCTATGCGGGAAGAATCTGCCAGTCCGGCCACGACCAAGCTGCGACTGGGATCGCTAACCGCGCTCGTCATCGGCTCGATGGTAGGCTCGGGTGTGTTCATCCTGCCACAGAATATGGCGGCCGGCGCTGGTCCGCTTGCTATCCTGATCGGCTGGACCGTCACGGCCGCCGGCATGCTCGCGCTGGTATTCGTCTACCAGTCGCTGGCGGTGCGTCGGCCCGAACTCGATGCCGGCCCATACGCCTATGCCAAAGCCGGCTTCGGCCCCTTCATCGGCTTCAACAGCGCCTGGGGCTATTGGATCAGCGCATGGGTCGGCAATGTGTCCTACGCGGTAATCGTCTTCAGCGCGCTGTCCTATTTCTTCCCCGCCTTCGGTGACGGGAATACCTGGCAGGCGGTGCTCGGCGCATCGATCCTTTTGTGGATCATTCATTTCCTCGTTCTTGCAGGCATTCGCCAGGCTGCGATCGTCAACACTGTCGTGACCATCGCCAAGATTGCTCCTGTCGTCCTCTTTGTCGGCGTCGTCGCGGTAGCCTTCAAGCTCAATGTCTGGTCGCTCGACTTCACAGGGCTCGGCAACGCCTCTCTGGGTACGATCGCCGCTCAGGTGAAGAGCACGATGCTGGTGACGCTGTGGGTCTTCATCGGCATCGAGGGCGCCAGCGTGTTCTCAGCACGCGCAGAGCGCCGCAAGGACATCGCGACTGCGACGGTGCTCGGCTTCTTCACGTGTCTCGCGCTTTATGCGCTGGTATCGCTGCTTTCGCTCGGCATCCTCAGCCAACCCGAGTTGGCCGCGCTGAAGAACCCTTCGATGGCGGGCGTGCTGGAAGCGGTTGTCGGGCCCTGGGGCGCCGTGCTCATCAATCTTGCGCTGGTCGTCTCGGTCGTCGGCGCGTTCCTGAGCTGGACCCTGCTTGCCGCCGAGATTCCGCATGTCGCCGGCAAGGACGGTACAATGCCGAAATTCTTCGGCCATGAGAGCGAACGCGGCGTTCCCTCGACCTCCCTGCTGATCACAAACCTGCTTGTCCAGGCCTTCCTGGTGATCACACTCTTTGCCCAGAGCACCTACCAGGCGCTTTTCTACATCGCCTCGGCGGCAATTCTCGTCCCCTACATCTTCTCGGGCGCCTTTGCCGCCAAGTTGGCATTGACTGGGGAAAGCTATCAAAGCGGCGAAAGCCGAACGGGACCGCTCGTTGCCGGCATTCTGGCCACGATCTACGGCCTGTGGCTCGTCTATGCCGCGGGACCGGCGTATCTGTTCATGTGCGCCATCCTCTATGCGCCGGGCATCATCTTCTACGTCTGGGCCCGCCGCGAGGCCAATCAGCGTGCCTTCCACCCGGTGGAGGCCGTCATCGCAGTCGCGCTCGTCGCTGTCGCAATCCTTGCCGTCTACGAGATGTGGACCGGCGCCGTCAGCGCGCTTTGAGAGCCGTCCCATGGCAAATCTGGGGGTTCATTCGGAAGTCGGTCGCCTGCGCGAGGTGATGGTCCACAGGCCGGATCTCAGCCTGCGCAGGCTGACGCCGGACAACTGCAAGTCGCTGCTGTTCGACGACGTGCTGTGGGTGAAGCGGGCGCGCCAGGAGCATGACGTCTTCGTCGATGCCTTGCGTGAGCGCGGCGTGGCGGTGCATTCGTTCGGCGAGCTCCTCGCCGAGACGATGGGCATCGGCAAGGCCCGCGACTGGCTTCTCGATCGCCGGGTGCATGCCGGCGTGGTCGGCCTCGACATGGTCGACGAGATTCGGGGCTGGCTGGACGAGATGTCGGCCGGCCTGCTGGCAACCTGTCTGATAGGCGGCATCGCTCGCGCCGAGCTGCCGTTCGAGCCCAAGGGTTTGACTGGAAGAACGCTGGCGCCTCAGGACTTCGTCCTGCCGCCATTGCCCAACCAGCTCTTCACCCGCGACAGCTCCTGCTGGATCTACCGCTCTGTCTCCGTGAATGCCATGTACTGGCCTGCCAGGCGACCGGAAGCGGCCAATGTCGAGGCGGTCTACCGCTTCCACCCGCATTTCCGGGACAGCGGCATTCCGTTCGTATCGCCCCAGGCAGGAACAGGTATCAGCCTGGAAGGCGGCGACGTCATGCCCGTCGGCGGGGGCGTCGTTCTCGTCGGGATGGGAGAGCGCACCACCCCGCAGGCGGTCGGTGATCTGGCCCGCAGTCTGTTCGCAGCCGGCGAAGCCACGCATGTCATCGCGGCGCTGATGCCGCGCGACCGCTCCTTCATGCATCTCGACACCGTATTCACCTTCTGCGACCGGGACCTTGCCACCATGTATCCGCCCGTGGTCGACAGGCTGCGCACCTTCTCGATCCGGCCCGGAGACGGCGATGCGGCGGTCGAGGTCAGGGAAGAGAACGCCCCCTTCACAAAGGTTGTGGCGGAAGCGCTCGGCCTGAAATCGCTGCGCATCATCGCCACCGGCGGCGACCGCTACGAGGCCGAGCGCGAGCAGTGGGACGACGGCAACAACGTCGTCGCGGTCGAGCCGGGCGTCGTCATCGGCTACGACCGCAATGTCTACACCAACACGCTTCTGCGGCGCGCGGGTATCGAGGTGATCACCGTCGAGGGTGCCGAACTCAGCCGCGGCCGCGGCGGCGGTCATTGCATGACCTGCCCCATTGCACGCGACCCGATCTGAAAGGATATCCAATGTCGATCAACCTGCATGGCCGCTCGGTGCTTTCACTGGATGACCTTTCGGCCGAAGAAATCCGCTTCCTTCTGAAGTTGGCCGCCGATCTGAAGGCCGCCAAGCAGGCTGGGCATGAGATACCGCGCCTGGTTCGCAAGAACATCGCCCTCATCTTCGAAAAGGACTCGACGCGCACACGAACCGGCTTCGAGGTGGCGGCCTATGATCAGGGTGCCCACGTCACCTATTTCGGTCCGTCCGGTAGCCATATCGGGCACAAGGAATCCATGAAGGACACCGCCCGCGTGCTCGGGCGGATGTATGACGCCATCGAGTATCGCGGCTTTGCCCAGCACCAGGCCGAAATGCTGGCGGCGCACGCCGGCGTGCCCGTCTACAACGGCCTGACCGATGAAGCGCACCCGACGCAAATCCTCGCCGATTTCATGACGATGCGCGAGTTCACGCACAAGCATCTGTCGGACATGACCGTCGCTTTCGTCGGCGAGGGACGCGACAATGTCGCCCTTTCGCTGGCATTGGGAGCCGCCAAGGTCGGCATCGATATGCGCATCGCCTCGCCGAAGGAGCTCTGGCCCGACCAGGAATTCCGTGACCATGTCAAGGAACTCGCCGAGCGCAGCGGGGGCCGCTTCCGGCTCGATGAAGACATGAAGGGCTGCGTCCAGGATGCCGACTTCATCTACACCGACGTCTGGATGTCGATGGGCGAGGACAAGTCCGGCTGGCCGGAGCGCATCCGTCTTCTGACGCCCTACCGGGTGACGAAGGAAGTGATGGCGGCCAGCGGCAATCCGCATGTGAAATTCATGCATTGCCTGCCGGCATTCCACGACACCGAGACCGAGGTCGGCGCCTATATCGCGCGCGAATTCGGCATCGACTGCATGGAGGTGACCGACGAGGTGTTCGAGTCCGGCGCCTCGATCGTCTTCGACCAGGCGGAGAACCGCATGCACACGATCAAGGCGTTGCTCGTCGCCACGATCGGCAACTGAGATGCTGATCGTTGCAGCCCTCGGCGGGAACGCGCTGTTGCGGCGCGGCGAACCGATGACCGCCGAAAATCAGCGCAAGAACGTGAAGCGTGCCGCCTCCGCCCTGGCCGCACTGATTGACGAGGGCCATTCGCTCGTGATCACGCATGGCAACGGTCCGCAGGTCGGCCTGCTTGCGCTCCAGTCGGCGGCCTCGCCTGGCGGCGCGTTCCCGCTCGATGTTCTCGGCGCGGAGAGCGCCGGCATGATCGGCTACATGATCGAACAGGAGCTCGCCAACCTCGCCTCTCACAGATTTTACGCTACACTGCTGACACAGGTGAAAGTCGACCCGTACGACCCTGCATTTTCCAGTCCGACAAAGCCGATCGGCCCGGTCTATGACGAAGCGACAGCGCGGCAGCTCGCAGCAGAGCGCGGCTGGTGCATAGCGCCCGATGGCGATAAATGGCGCCGGGTCGTGCCCTCGCCCCGCCCGATCGAGATTTTGGAGGCATCCGTCATCTCCTTCCTCGTCGACCATGGCGTCATCGTCGTCTGCACGGGCGGCGGCGGCGTGCCCGTTGTCGCGCGCGACGATGGCGCTATGGTCGGCGTCGAAGCCGTCATCGACAAGGACCTGGCCAGCTCGCTGCTGGCGCGCCAGTTGAAGGCCGATATGCTGCTGATGCTCACGGATGTCGATGCGGTCTATGTGGGCTACGGCACGCCGGATGCCCGCGCACTGCGCAATGTCGGAGCAACTGAACTTTCGGCAAAGGATTTCCCCGCCGGCTCGATGGGACCCAAGATCGGTGCGGCAATCGAGTTCGTCCAGGCGACGGGCAATCCCTCGGCGATCGGCCGGCTCGAGGACGCGGCGGAGATCGTCAAGCGGCGTCAGGGCACCTGGTTCGAGCCCTAGCCTCGCCGGGCTCAGGAAATCTTGGCTACTCCGACAACGTAGTTCTTGCCGTACGCCGCGGCGCATTTCGGGCAGGTCGTGTAGAAGAAATACACGTCGCTGGCCTTGGGGTTGCGTTGGCGCGCGAGTTCAAGCATTTCCTCGTGCCAGCCCCTTACCTGCTCGAACGCCCCCTCGAACAATTTGGTGACGAAGTCGCCTGTCAGCCTGGTCATTTCCTCCTCGGGCACGGCTTTCGAAACCGAGAAAAGATGCTCGCTCGTCCACGGCGAGAGATCGCGGCTTAGGACAATGTATTGACCTTCGGCAGAGACGCCGGCGCCGTCGATATGCTCGCTGACACGGGCAAAGACGCTGCCCATGTTCACTGGAACATGCAGGACGCTATGGGTTGTCGCCCTCACGAACGGCTTGTCTTTGAAGTGCAACTCCTGATCGTCCCAGCCGCCCGGGTTGAATTTGGGGCAGCAACCCGTGGTGTTCACGCTGGCATCGTAATGCGGTGTTTCGTTGGTGCGCATAGTGGTCTCCCGATGCGCGACAAAAGATCAGCCGAGCGCCCGAACGTCATTGATCACGATCAACGCCGCCAGATCTGCAATTGATGCGCATCAATGCCAGTCCGCGGCGGCCCGGCTAAACAGATTGACCATGTTGATATGGTCAGCGCGAAAGACGCTGAAAGGGCAGATCGCGATTGGCAGATCGCGCTGGTACGACAGGAGTTCAGGATGGCAAAGAGAACCGAAAAGATAGAGATTGGCATGGACCTCGCCGCAAGATGTCGCGTTACCGACTCCTGGCAAGACGATTTCGGGGACCAATGGGTCAAGGTGCTCATCGAGGGCCATGACGTCCCGTTGACGTTGAAGGCGGCCCACTTCTATCCCTTTGACGATCACGACGTTGCGCATACATTCTGAGGAATCCTCGAGAACAAGCCCCTCGGATTGCCAGGACTGGTTTTCGGATTTCAGTCGAACGCGGCAGCCAAATCAACGGTCAAGCGTACGGATGTAGGCGACGATCGCCCCGATCTGCTGGGGATCGGCGACAAACTCCGGCATGTCCGGGTGACCAGTCGAGATCCCCTCCGCCAGCGCCTCCTCCAAGTCTTCGATCGGGTAGCGCAGATGCAGCATGCGAAAAGGCGGTGCGTCCGGATGTGAGCTAACGCCAGTCCGACCGACTGCATGGCACCGTGCGCAGTTCGCTTCCACTATCCTTCGGCCATGGGAAACCTGGAGATTGTCGTTTGCCCAAGCTGCCGGCGTGCCTGCGAGCATGGGCGCAACGATGAAAATCTTCAACAGCGTTTTGCGTTTCATAGTCGTCGCATACGGCATCAAGATATGCAGCGCCTTGACTTGGCTCAAACGCCAATGAGCGCTTCCTCCACGATACGCAGACGACTGATCGGAACCTCAGTTCGTCCAGCTATCGATTTCGCCTTCTTGTTTGATTGCAACACTTCAGGGCGTCAGGGTTGCCGCTGCCATGTCGTCGATCGCCGTATCCGCCTCTTTACGGACTTGTCCGGCCGTCTCCATCGCGAGCTTGGCGCCGATGCACGCGAACTCGCCCACCTCCTTCAGATAGTCGGATGCGGCATTCTGCCAAAAATTGGCGAACACGTCGAAGCTATCGGCGAATTCATCGCTATCCCTCAGCGTTTCGATCAGCTTCAGATCGTCCCAAAATCGCCGGCGAAGAAAGGACGCAGCTTCAATCTGGCAGCGGAACAACGCTTTGATGGAATGCATCTGCAGCGCGGTGGTCGCCTCCAACAGCTTCTGCCCTGCCTTGACAGACAGGGACAATTCCGGCGCGCAGAATTCTTCCGCATTCCAAATCATGATGGCCTCCTCGATCTCGGCATTCACTGTCTCATCTTTGGATGGCGCGGCCTTGAGCGGCGGCCAAAGCCATGACTCACCGCACCGAGCTTGCGTCTCTTGGAAGACGCCATTTCGAAGTAGATGCCGACACCGGCGATCCAAACGAGGCAAAGCAGGATGCCCCAAAAGAGAATGCCTCCAGCGGACATGAACTGATCCTCGTGTGGCTCTAATCGAACATCGCAAGGTCGATTCCGGCATGCATTGATCCCGATCAATCGCCCGCTAGGCGCAAACCTGCGTCGACCTCCTGCATTCCCCTTCTCGTCCCCGCTTCCCGTCTTTGACATTGATCAAGGCGACAAAGGGCATTGCCTGTCACGACATCGCCGGAACAATTGCCTTGTAAAAGGCAGAAACGAGGACGCGATGAAGGAACTGCCGCTTGCCGAAGTCTATCGGCTGATCGAGCCTGGTCCCGTTGTCCTCCTGACAACCAGGTCAAAACAGGGCCGCGCGAACGTCATGACCATGTCCTGGCACATGATGACGAGGATCGCGCCGCCGACCATGGCCTGCGTCGTATCGAGCGACGACTTCTCCTTCTTCGCCTTGCGTCAAACCAAGGAATGCGTGATCGCCATCCCTGCCATTGGCCTCGCAGAAAAAGTCGTCAAGGTTGGAAACTGCTCCGGACGCGAGATTGACAAGTTCGCGACAGCCTGGCTGACGCCGCTTCCCGCCGAGCGCGTTTCGGCTCCCCTGATCGCCGAATGCTTCGCCAATCTCGAATGCCGGGTCGTCGATACACGCCTGGTGAACAGATATAACCTGTTTGTCCTCGAGGTCCTGAAAGCCTGGATCGACCCGGTTCAACCGAAACCGAAGACGATCCATCACATCGGAAATGGCGCCTTCGTTGTGGACGGCGAAGTGGTCCATTTCGAATCCCGCATCCCCTGAGCCGCTACATTTTGATCGACATCAAGGTGAGAACGTTCCTGCAAAACTAGCTTCGGTGCACCGAAACTCTCGAACCGGAAGCGCCCGATGAGCTATAAATCCATTCTCTTGAACCTTGGCATTGATGGCTCAGTCGAACCGCTGACGCGGATCGGCATCGAACTTGCCGAACGTTTCGATGCAAAGCTGATTGGCTTCTGCGCCGCCGACGCTCCAATGCCGGTGACGATGGCGCCCGAGGGCGCAGCGATTGCCGCAGAGATTTGGGAGCAGTCGAGGAACGAAATCCGGCAAAGGCTGAATGATCGGCACTCCAAGTTCGACGAGCTCGTCGTCGGAACGGTCAAGGCGGAATGGCGTGAAACGGTCGAGAACCCAGATCACGTCCTCGTCAGAGCCTCTCTTCTTGCCGACCTTGTGGTCACTGGCGCCTCCTTGGGCGCATCGACGGGTGACGGCTACCGGATGGCTGATCCGGGCAGTTTGGTGCTGCGCGCCGGTAGACCTGTGCTGGTCGCCGCCCGTGGCGCGGCGAGCTTGCCACTTGGCCAGGTCGTCGTCGCCTGGAAGGACACGCGCGAAGCAAGGCGCGCCGTGGCGGATGCGGTGCCACTGATGGCCATAGCCAATGAAGTCACTGTGGTGGCGGTTGGTACCAATCCGGATGATTGGATTGGAGACGGCATCAAGGACGTCTCCAGCTTCCTCGCTGGGCACGGCATAAAAGCGCGAACCGAAATTCTAAAGTCGGAAGAGGAAGGAAATCGACTCATAGACTTCTTGGCTTCCGTCAAAGCAGACCTAGTCGTGTCGGGCGCCTACGGGCATAGCCGACTAAGGGAATGGGTGTTTGGCGGAGTTACCCGTTCGCTGTTGGATGAGGTTTGGCTCAATCGGCTTATGTCGAACTGACGCCGAAGCGTAGCAACTTCCAGCGACGATGGTCCTGTACTGCGAATTCCCTTGATCACTGGACAGTTTCTCGTCTTCTTCGGGTCGGACTTTCTCTCTCCTTTAGCGCAGGAGCTGTTGGCCATCGGGGCTCCGGCGCTACCGCGGCGCTCTTGACTGAAGATTTCGCGCTAGCACCACTGGCGACAATCTCGGCCGCCGCCGGCAGTGCCCTTCCCAACCAATCTTAGGCAGCGCGAGGCATCCATACCACCCGTGGCGGTCGTCGGTAGCAGCCTGGCTGTGCGGATTGCTCAAGCCGCCGCCAACGTATTTTCGATGGCTTCGACTGAGTGCTTCACGAGATCCTTGCCGAGTTCACCCGCCAGTTTCGCTTTAAGCGAAGGCTCGACGTGCTTGCGCAGTTCGCCCAGCGTGCGCGGATCGGCAACCACCACCACATGCTCGAACGCTCCCGCGAGCGCCTCGCGATTGAGATACTCGGCCACGGCAGCGGCAAAATCATCTTCCCGCAGACGAGAGTCGTCGGGATTGGCGGTGGAACTGCGGTGGCGACCGCCCGAGCCGGTGTTGGCCGCTTGAAGCGTCGGCTCGCCCAACTCAACCAGATCGATCTGGGGTTCGTGGCCCTTGTTGCGAAACAGGCGCAACTTCTCGCCGTCGGTTACCGCGACCAGCGTGCCAGTGGTCATAATCATGTTGTTTCTCCTTTGACATAGATCGAAGGCGTTGCCTCGCCATCATTGGCCGCGGTCTTCACCGCCAGATGCACTTCGCGGTGGCGCGTGCCTCGGACTATCGGCGCGACGGCCGCTTGAGCCGCCGCGTCAACCAGGTCGAGCCATCAGACGATCGCGATCCGGTCTTCCACCATCCGGACGCCCGGCGTCGACCAGGCGGCACGTTCCGCTGCCTGGCGCTCGGACCAGGCCTTGACCTTGCCTTCAAGCGTCACCCTGCCATCCCGCACATTGACGCGGATCGCCTGGGCTTCGACTTCCGCATCACGTTTCAGCGCATCCTCGATGCGCTTCTTGACGTCGGGTACCGAGGCACGTGGGGTGATTTCGATCTGATTGGCCACGCCAACGACACCGGCCAGCCCGCGCACAGCCTCGGCCGCCGCGTTCTTCTGGTATTGCCATTCAACTTTCCCGGTCAGCGTGATCCAGCCGTCCTGGACCTTGACCTGCACCTTGTCCCTCGGGATGGACACATTCCAGGTGACCGCATCGACCGCACGCCTGGCGATCTCGTCGTCCGCAGTCCCCTTCTGTCCAATCAGCCGGACTTCGATTTCCTCGGCGATACCCTTCACGCCCTTGACTCGCTTGACCACATTTTCGGCGGTGGTCTTTTCCCAGTAGGAAGAAACATGTCCGGTGAGGGTGACGATGCCCTCTTCCACGGCGACGCCAATGTGGGCGGCGTCGATACTCGCCTCGAACTCCAACTCATCGAGAATGTTCTGACGCAATGTTAAATCCGTCATGATCCGTCTCCTTTTGTATGGGGGCTTTTCACCCCCACCCAAAACACAGCATCCTCGACAGAGCGACGCATTGATCTGGCTCAACAGTCGCCGACTTTCGCTCGCCCTGCTGTCTGCGACGGTGCCATCGGTAGGAGGCGTCGCTGCGCGCAGCCGACTTTCGTCAAGCGGGAACGGCCTTGCATTCAGCCACCGGCTTGCGAACGGGCTCAGAAAGATCAAGCATCCTCCGTCCCTCGCCCTTGCCGGCCTTGAGGTTCGCGAAGATCGTGTTGATGTCCTGAAGACGCGCCTTGGTGATTTCGGCCTTTACCTTGCCTTCAGCGGCAATTGTCACAGCACGAAGAAGCCGATTGAGGCCAGGGCCATGACCGCCGTGGCGAGCGCTCCGCCGAAGACCATCCAGCGCGGCAATGTAAGGTGACCCATGATCCGCGGGTTCGTGGCAATCATCATCATGATTGCCATCAGTGGCGCGGCCAGAACCCCATTAACGACAGCGCTCCAGTAAAGTGCCCTTATGGGGTCCATGCCGACAAAAGTCAGGGACACTCCACCCAGCGTTGCGACCGCAATCGTGCCGTAGAAGGCCTTGGCATCTTGCGGGCGTCGATCGAGGCCTTCGGGCCAACGAAACATCTCGGCAACGGCATAGGCGGCGGAGCCGGCAAGCACGGGGATGGCAAGCATGCCCGTGCCGATGATGCCAATGGCGAAAACGGCAAAGGCAAACTCCCCGGCGACGGGCCTGAGTGCTTCGGCCGCCTGCGATGAGGTTTGGATCTGCGTGATCCCGTTGGCATGGAGCGTTGCCGCGGTGGCGATGATGATGACAATGGCCACCAGGTTGGAAAAGCCCATTCCGAACAGTGTGTCGCCCCGGATGCGCGACAGCTCCGGCCCGGCAGCGTGAGAGTTGGCGCCCAGCCGTTGACGATGTTGCCGGTGCTGCTCCTCGACTTCCTCTCCGGCTTGCCAAAAGAAGAGGTAAGGACTGATTGTCGTGCCAAGAACGGCAACCAGCGCCATGGCGTGATCGCCGTCGAAGGCGATCTGCGGAACCAGCGTGCCATAGAGTGCCGTGCCCCACGACACATGAACCGACAGCACCACCGCCACATAGGCAAGCAGGGACATGGTCAGCCATTTAAGCACCATCACGTAGCGCCGATAGCTCACGAAGATTTCCAGGAAACTGCAAATCAAAGCGAACAGGACCGCATACAAGGACTGCGGGCCACCCAAGAGCAATTTAAGCGCCGCCCCCATGGCGCCGAGGTCGGCGCCGATGTTGATGACGTTGGCGACAAGCAGCAGAAGAACGGCGAAACGCAGCAGCCAGGGAGAGTAGTGCCGACGCAGATTGCGCGCGATACCTTGGCCGGTTACCGCGCCGATCCCGGCACTGATCCCTTGAGTTACAGCCATCAGCGGATAGCTGAAGAGCATGGTCCATGCGAGCGTGTAGCCGAATTGCGCGCCCACCTGACTATAGGTGGCGATACCACTTGGATCGTCATCAGCCGCGCCCGTGATCAGGCCTGGGCCCAAGCTTCTGAGAAAGTCGTAGGGTTGGCGGCGTGTGGTGGCCGATACGTCCGGCGGTTCCATCGAATGGTTCCCCTCACTCTCACTCATTCTCGTCGCACGAACCGAACTCACCGTTGCCGCGCCGAGTTGCTCCGAACCTTCGAGCGCGAAGAACCATGTGTTTCTTCTATCCGGCTTCGAAGTCCGATGGATTGACGCCGGTCAAGGATACGAGCCAACGAACGGCCTAGGAGGATCGATCGACACTTGAACTCCTGCGCCGAGAAAAGTCATGCCGGAGCCTCTGCAGACCACTACGCCAGACGCTGGCATGAAGCCAATGACGGCGATGGCGACGACACCACTTCCCGAGAACATCGGGGTCGCGGGAAAATTCCGGGATTTTGCCGATCTCCTCGATAGCCAGGGCGCTGATGGTTTCCGCGCACGGGCCTGCAGGAGGGCGGCGGAGGTCGTGTCCAGACTGGAACGGCCCGTCAGCGAAATCCTGGCAAGGGAGGGACGCGATGGCCTCGTCGCCCTCCCGGCAATCGGAACAGGCCTGGCCGGGGCGATTTCCGAGATCGTTGCGACCGGGCGCTGGTCCCAACTGGAGCGGCTGCGCGGCGAGATGGAGCCGGAGGCGCTGTTTCGCTCAATCCCCGGAATCGGACCACGATACGCGCACCGCCTCGCCGAGGACGGTCAGCTCGAGACCCTCGAAGACCTGGAGAACGCGCTTCATAGCGGCGCACTTCATATCAAGGGTATCGGTCACAGGCGCAAGGAGATGCTGGCGGCAGCCCTCGCGGAGCGGCTGGGAAGGGTTCGCACAACAAGGGCCTATCAGTCCCACCCCCTGCCGCCAGTGTCGATGCTGCTCGAAGTCGATCACATGTATCGCGAAAAGGCAGCGGCTGGCGCGCTTCGCAAGATTGCACCGAAACGCTTCAACCCGAAAGGCGAGGCCTGGTTGCCGGTGCTGCATGCGCGCCATGACAACTGGCATTTCACCGCGTTCTTCTCGAACACCAGGCTGGCGCACGAACTGGCGAAGACGCGCGACTGGGTCGTGATCTATTTCCAGGCCGAAGGCCAGCCGGAAGGGCGCTGCACGGTCGTCACCGAGACACGTGGTCCGATGCTCGGCAAACGCGTCGTAAGGGGGCGCGAAAGTGACCAGCAACTGAAGGAAACGGCATGATGAAAAGAGCCGCGAAGAGCGTTGGCAATGGTGAAACGGAACTCGAAGTTCCCCTCGACACCGTATGCTTCATCATCATGAAGGCGCGCGAATTCGACGCCAAGGATCCGGTCACCGAACCCAACCCTGCCTCCAATCCTTCCGACGACCGGTCCGCAGCGATCCTGGAGGATCATGCCGACGACCCGGTTCTTGAAGAACTGCAGTCGCTGATTTCCGAGCTTTCGTTCGACGCACAGATCGACCTGGTCGCCCTGATGTGGCTGGGCCGCGACGACCATTCGGCCGATGAATGGCGAAGTGTTCGCCAGCAGGCAGTCCACGCTCATAATGCGCATGTAGCCGACTATCTCTGTGGGACGCCATTGCTCGCGGACCATCTTGCAGATGGACTGTCCGCACTCGGCTACTCCTGCGCCGAACTTGAGCGCCAGCACCTTTGATCATCGGGCTGCCGCGCGGTGCCGAGGGCGGTTTCAAATCGCCTCGGGATCTTTTGGTCGTCGCCTCTAAATTCGAGCTCCGGCGCACGGTTTTTTCTCTCGCCATTGATCCCAATCAATGAGCCTCTCTTGTGCAGCGGCTTTGATGCAGTCCTCGTCAGGCTGAGCCGGACGTGGTGACGCGGGCGCGATAAATCGCGGCAAGACCGCGGGTTCGCGCAGCAATGGACCAGTTCGGCGACGACACCCGGCGAGCGGGTTCGTTGACCTCCAGCTCTAGCGCCTCATGGGAGACCTAAAGGTGGAAGAGTGGAGGCGGCGATACCTGCCGACCAACTCACCAAAGGAGAAGAACCATGGCTGAAGCTGCCACCAAACTCCCCGTCAAGACAGAGAAGAGCACTGCCCCTGCCCGGTCCGACAACTGGACGGCACCGTTCGAAAGCCTGCGCCGCGAAATCGACCGACTGTTCGACGACTTCCACGCTTTCGATTTCCGGCTGCCCTCGACCCGCTCCCTTTTCGGTCGAGAACTGCCGTCGCTACGCAGCGCGGACTGGCCAGTGGCGCCGGCGATGGACCTCGTCGAAAAGGACAAGGAGTATGAGATCACGGCCGAACTGCCCGGCATCGACGAGAAGAATGTCGAGATCAAGCTCTCCAATCACACGCTGACGATCAAGGGCGAGAAGAAGGAAGAAAAGGAAGAGAAGGACAAGGACTATTATCTGTCCGAGCGCCGCTACGGCTCCTTCCAGCGTTCCTTCCAGGTGCCTGAAGGCGTCGACGCCGACAAGATCGATGCAAGCTTCACCAAGGGCGTACTGACGGTGAAGCTGCCCAAGACAGCCGAAGCCCAGAAGGCCGAGAAGAAGATTACGGTCAAGGCTGCATAACCTGCGTGCTGAACGTTGTCCGTCTCAGCGCGTCAGTCCGGCGCGCTGAGACCTTCACTAAATGCGATATCCCAAGTAGCATTTAGGTGGTTACCCCAGTCGGGATAGCGCAGCCATTTCGACTTACCGCCGCATCGCCTCGCTATATCAACGCGAGGGCTTGACCACGCTTCCTAGTTTGCCGGGCACGCGGGAGTGATCGCGAGCCTGACTTTCCGCTATCTCAAGCTTCTTCTGCTCCAACGCCAGCAAACCTTCGATGACACGCCTTTGTTCGGGGTCCGTCTCGCGCGCGAGCAGATCCTGAAAGTGGGCGATGTTGGCACGCGCAATAAAGCGGTCCATGACGTTCCTCAATTGCCAGGACAACGACATTCTACACCCAAGTGCGGGCCGCTCAAAGCCATTTACGCCAACGCAGGTCCGCTGCGGCTGGCTAGGTGAAACCCCGTAAGGATCAAACCGAATTTCGCAATGCCAGACATTGCGCCATTGATGTCATCAGAGGCAGATCGTCGTTTCGATCTTGGTGAAGTCAGCTTCGCCACCGAGAGCTCTCCCGCGCGTGTCACCCCCCAAAGCAGGGGAGACACGATCGAACGTGCCGGACCTGCATAGCAGCGAGATGATGAAATGGCAGACCTTGCGGAACGTGGCAGCCCAACTACGGGAAACTCGACTAGTGATCGCCGTTTGGACGGCATTCACGTGGCCGGCAAGCAAGATGCCTGGTCTTTGGATTTGACCTGCGTCAAGGACGCTTTGGCCGTTCCTTCCAAGAATGAATCTATGTGGCAACCAATATCGACCGCCCCTTTTGATCGGGATTTGGAATTGGCCGTCATGGACGGGGACGGCGTTCACGCCCTCGTTTTTCCCTGCAGGCGCATACTGGCAGGCTGGACCAAGTCGGCCACGAAGGAACGGCTGGACATCTCACCTACCCATTGGAGAACATGGAAACCTGACAAGACAGATGTCTAGCGGCATTGCCGCGTTTTTCTATTTGTTGCTGTGCCCGTTTGTTCCCTTGTCGGCCTCCTCGGCCTTTCGGAGCTTTTCTTCTTCTTTTTCCAGCAGATCAAGCAACGCCTTCCGCTTGAGTTGATCTTGCTCCTCTGCCAAGCGCTGGCGAAAATGCTCGATATTCAGGCGGGCGATCCGCTTATCCACTCATCACATAAGCAGCCGCAGCGGCTTCCCTGTTCGTCCGTGCACCCACATATCACAGCCAAATTGCCCGCGTCTAATCCCGCCGATGCGTCTGTCGCATAAAGGCGTGCTTCAGATGGCGCGGGACTTCCGTAGCTTCAAGCCACTCTCTTACTAAAGCTCTCCCGAGCAATCCACACCTACAGCTATGGCCGTATCGACGGCACCCATTGATGCAGGTCAAGGCCTTCAGCGCCGCCGTGTGATTTCTTTGACACTTCGAATCCGCTGTGAAGGAGACGACCGATGTCCAATTTGCGCAGTAGTGTCGTCGCCGGCCTGATGCTGAGCCTTGTCGCGATGCCTGTTGTGGCCGGGGCTGACGAGAACGATTCCGGTTGGTGGCCTCGCTGGGGCTTGGGCCGCATGATGATGGGTCAATGGGGCATGGGCGGC
This sequence comes from Mesorhizobium sp. 131-3-5, assembly GCF_016756575.1. NCBI lineage: Bacteria > Pseudomonadati > Pseudomonadota > Alphaproteobacteria > Hyphomicrobiales > Phyllobacteriaceae > Mesorhizobium > Mesorhizobium sp. 131-3-5. The sequence goes on along the minus strand of NZ_AP023254.1, from coordinate 2,812,409 downwards.
CCCATGGGTGGCTATGATTCAGACCAGATGCTCGATCGAGTCGATGGACGCCTCGCCTTCCTCAAGACTGAACTGAAGATCACCGAGGAGCAGATGCCGTCCTGGGATGAACTTGCCGGTGTCATCCGCAGCACGGCCGAGTCTCACAACGCGTTGATGCAGGACATGCTCAAGGAATTCCAGGACGGCGAGTTCGTGAAGAAACCCCTGCCCGAGCGACTGGCCTACCAACAGAGCCATCTCGAAGCGCGTCTGGAACAGGTGAAGACCGTGAGGGCGGCAGTCGAGAAACTATACGCAAAGCTGAGCGATGAGCAGAGGCGGGCCGCCGACGATATCGTCCTGCCGATGATGGGCATGGGCATGGGGCGCTCGGGCTTCGGTCCTGGAATGATGTCCAGATAGCCTCCATTGCGTCCTGATCGCGGCGCCGGCTGAGCCGGATAGCGCGGAGAAATTGAACGCATGTTCGTCGCACTTCGCCTTTTGACCGCCTTAACTCTGCTCGGCGCCAGCCAGGGCGCCGGCTCGACGATCTTTCCGACGCGGGTGGCATACAGCAATTGGGCCGACGAGAGCGAAGAAGCACGGGTATGCGAGATCGTCCTAGACGTCAGCAACCCGCCATCGCGGGAAGCCGTCAAGTTCATAACGATTGCCGGTTACAACAAATTCGACGGAACGGTTCTGGCCGGCTTTCTGATGGGCGCGGCCGACCTCACCCCATCAGGCACATATCAAATAGTGCGGATTTCAGACGCTGCGTTCAGCTCGCGCACATTCAATTCGCTCGGCCATTTGGACTACGAAAACTATGACGACGGTACCCTCATGGCGACGACACAAGACCCTCTTGTCGCCGCGGCTTTCATCAGGGCAGTGATTGCTGGGGTCTATGAGGTGCATTTTGCACGCCCAGATTCAAACACCGAAATGCGGACCTACAAGATTGCGTCCGCGCCAGGGGAATCCGTAATCAGCAATTTCATGCACTGCATGGATGGCCTCGCCGTCGAGTCCCACCGCACTCAATCAGATGCATCGACAAAAGGAAGCCCGCTGCCGGAGGGAGGTGGCAGCGGGCTCAGCATCGCGACTGATCAGGGAGGATAACCCATCGCTTCCCCATGTCAGGGGAGGACATGGGTGACCCGCATATAGGAAAAATATCCTATCAAACAAGGCACGGCCGTGAACTACGCAGCCGCGTTCGCAAAGTGCTCGGTTGGGAACCCCGTGGAGCATGGACGACATCGTGCGCACGGCGTGGAGCTGGCGTCGACCGCGGCGGCGCGCTGAAGCGCAGACTCCTCCCGCAGACGACCAAGCTCCCGGCCTGCTTGAGCTGCTCCAAATTCTGTTTTCCATCCGGCAGGCCCGTCGGCAGGTTTGACGAGCATCAAGGTTTCCAGTCGCAAATGCCGCGACTGTCGGCGGGACACACAAGGCCCGGGAAGCATGCAGTCTCCGATTTTTTCTGCCCATGGGGTGACCAAGGTCTACCGCTCAGGCGAGGTCGAGGTGTTCGCCCTGCGCGGTGTCGATCTCGATCTCTATGAGGGAGAGATCGCGGTCCTGCTTGGACCATCAGGCAGTGGCAAGTCGACACTGCTCAACATCATGGGCGGGCTTGACCGCGCGACCGCAGGTGAGGTCCGCTTTCGCGGCCAGGATCTGACCGCGTTCTCCGAGAGGCAGTTCACCCGCTTCCGGCGTGACCATGTCGGCTTTGTGTTCCAGTTCTACAATTTGATCCCGAGCCTCACCGCCTGGGAGAACGTCGCACTGGTCACCGAGATCTCGTCCAATCCAATGAAGCCCGATGAGGCGCTGGAGATGGTCGGCCTCAGGGATCGCATGGCGCATTTCCCCGCCCAACTCTCCGGCGGCGAGCAGCAAAGGGTGGCGATTGCCCGTGCGATCGCCAAACGCCCGGAAGTCATGCTGTGCGACGAGCCGACCGGCGCCCTTGATTCGAAGACAGGCATTCTGGTCCTCGAAGCGCTGTCGCGGATCAATGAGGAGATGAAGACGACCATGGCGATCATCACGCACAATGCCGGCATCCGGCAGATCGCGCACCGCGTCTTCACTTTCAAGGACGGTCGCATTGCCGATGCCGCGGTCAACGACCAGCGGGCACGGCCCGCCGAAGTAAGCTGGTAGTGCCGTGCCGGTCCTCGATCGCAAGCTTCTGCGCGATATCCTGCGGATGTGGGCGCAGGTCCTCGCCATCGCGCTCGTCATGGCCTGCGGCGTTGCAACGATCGTCATCGCAGTCGGAGGCTATCGCTCGCTGGAGCAAACCCGCACCGCATTCTATGACCGCTACCGGTTTGCCACCGTCTTCTCGGGGCTGACGCGCGCGCCGCTTCACCTTCGCGAACGCATGGCATCGATCGCGGGGGTCAGCGGCCTCGAACTGCGCATCGTCAAGCCGGTTTTGCTGGATATGCCTGGCATGGCCGAACCGGCAACCGCAATCGCCGTCTCGATCCCCGACCGCGGCGTGCCCGCTGCCAACAGACTTTACCTACGCATCGGCCGACTGCCTGAACCCGGACGCCCCGGCGAGGTAGCGGTCACTGAACGGTTCGCCACCGCACATCGCATGGCACCCGGCAGCACGTTCGACGCCATTCTGAACGGCCGAAAGCGGACGCTCACCGTCACCGGCATCGTACTCACGCCCGAATACATCTACGCGCTCGGCCCTGGCGACATGGTGCCGGACCCGCGGCGCTTCGGCGTCTTCTTCATGCCGCGAGCCGTGCTTGCCGGCATCTTCGACATGGATGGCGCATTCAACGATGTTGCCATACGCGCCCAGCGCAGTGCCGACGTCCAGGCGATCGAGGACGCGGTCGACCGTATCCTGAAGCCGTTCGGTGGAACCGGTGCGCACGGGCGCGCCGACCAGATATCCCACGCCTTCCTCGACAATGAGCTGATCCAGCTTCGCGCCATGGCCACCGTCATTCCACCGGTGTTCCTGTTTGTGTCGGCCTTCCTGGTCAACATGATCCTGTCGCGGTTGATCGTGCTCGAGCGCGAACAGATCGGGCTGATGAAGGCCGTTGGCTACGGATCGGGGGCAATCGGCTGGCATTATGCCAAGCTGACGCTGGTGATCGCGTTGATCGGCATCGCCATCGGCGCCGGTGCCGGCAACTGGCTTGGCCACGGCCTCACCAGGCTCTATGCCCGGTTCTTCTCCTTTCCTTTCCTCATCTTCCAGCAAAGCCTCGATCTCTATGCCATCGCCGCCGCCACAAGCGCACTGGCAGCGCTGTTGGGCGCGGCGCGGGCGATCTGGAGCGTCGTGACGCTTCCGCCGGCGGTCGCCATGCAACCCCCCGCCCCCGCCCGATACCGGGCCTTCCTCACGAGCGACGGAAATCTCCTGTCGGCTTTCTCGCAATTGACCATCATGGCGTTCAGGCATCTGGTGCGCTGGCCGGTGCGCTCGTTGCTGACGACATTGGGGACCTCGCTCGCCGTCGCTCTCCTGGTCACGGCGCTATTCTCCTTCGATTCCATAGCGTTCATGGTCGACACGGTTTTCTTCCGTGCCGAGCGACAGGATGCGACCTTGTCGTTCGGTGTCGAGCAACCGCCGCGCGCCCTGCAGTCTGTCGCAGCCATGCCGGGCGTGCTGCGCGCGGAGCCGTTCCGGGCAACGGCTGTGATCCTGCACCATGGCTATCGTGAGCGCCGGCTGGTGATCTCGAGTGTTCCCCGACAGGCGGACCTCGCGCGGGTTCTCGATCTCAATCTCGATCCAATCGACCCGCCGCCGGCCGGCCTCATGCTGTCCGAAAGGGTCGCCTCGCTGCTCCACCTGCGTATCGGTGATCTGGCCGAGGTCGAACTGCTCGAAAAGGCGCATCAAGTGGTCCGCGTTCCCGTGACCAGCATCGTCCAGAGCTATGTCGGGCTCGCCGTCTACATGCGCGCCGAGGCGCTCGACGGGCTGGTCGGCGGCGGACCCCGCATTTCCGGGGTCAGGGTAGCGATCGATTCGGCACGCCTCGGTGACCTCTACACAGCCATCAAGCAGACGCCCGTTATCGCTTCAATCGCGCTGCAGGGCATATCGCGCCAGCGCTTCCGCGAGACAATCGGAGAGAACATCACGATCATGACCAGCGTCTACACGGCACTTGCCGTCATCATTGCCTTCGGCGTCGTCTACAACTCCGCCCGTATCCAGCTTTCCGAGCGCGCCCGCGAACTCGCCGGCTTGCGCGTGCTCGGCTTCACCAGGAGTGAAGTGTCGAGTGTCCTGCTCATCGAACTGGCCAGCATCGTCGCTTTGGCGCAACCGCTTGGCTGGATCCTCGGCTATCTCTTCTCGTGGTCGGTCGTCAGGGGTTTCGAGAGCGACCTCTTCCGCATTCCGTTCGTGGTGAACCGGTCCACCTTCGCGCTTGCCAGCCTGGTCGTGCTCGCCGTGGCCACGCTTTCGGCGCTAATCGTTCGGCGTCGTATCGACAGCCTTGATCTCGTGCGTGTCCTCAAGACAAGGGATTAGTCCAATGAAGTCGATCTGGATCAAACGCGTCGGGCTTGCGCTCCTTGCCGTTGCGGTCGTCGCCGGCTTTGGTTGGGCTTTGCGCACGCGGCCGGCGTTGGTGGATTTGGCCGAAGTGACCGCAGCGCCAATGCGAGTCACGGTCCGTGAGGAAGGTATGACGCGCGTGCGCGACGTCTACACGGTATCGGCGCCGATTGCCGGTCATCTGACGCGCACGGTGGTGAACGAAGGCGACTTGGTGAGAGCGAACAATACCGTTGTTGCCGCCATCCATCCGCTCGACCCGCCACTGATCGACCGGCGCGCGGAAGCCGAACTGCTTGCCAGCCGAGACGCGGCGCGCGCTGGTGTCGGTGTTGCCGAGATCGACTTGCAGCGTGCGCAATCGGCATTGAAGCTGGCGGAGGACGAATTGGCTCGGACAATCAAATTGTTCGGGTCCGGTTTTGTCTCGGAGAGCGCCTTGCAGAGGCTCACCAACGAAGTCGACCTGCAAAAAGCCGCTGTCGACGCGGCGAAAGCGGTCATAGGACTCAGAAATGCGGAACTTGCGAACGCCGAGGCCCGCCTGTTGCAGCCTGATCCGGCGGACCCGACCGGTAAAAGCTGCTGCGTCAATCTTCTGGCTCCCATCGACGGAAACGTTCTCTCCGTCATGGCGAGGAGCGAACAAGCCGTAACGGCCGGCGCCAAGATCGCCGAAATCGGCAACGTCCACGATCTGGAGATCGCTGTCGACCTGCTGTCGACTGACGCGGTGCGCATCGCCCCTGGGACAAAGGCTGAGATCAGTGACTGGGGCGGGGATCATGCTTTGCATGCGAGAGTGAGACGCGTCGATCCGGCCGCATTCACCAAGGTTTCCGCGCTCGGGATCGAGGAGCAGAGGGTTACCGTCGTTCTGGATCTGGAAGATACGGATGTCCGGCTCGGCCACGGCTATCGGGTCTTCGTCGAAATGACCGTCTGGGAGTGCGTCCGATGCATCCAGGTGCCGATCGGGGCGCTGTTCAGGAACGGCGACCGGTGGAACGTCTTCGTAGCCGATGGCGGCCGCGCCAAACAAACCGAAATTGGAATCGGGCATATGAATGACGATACTGCGGAAGTGCTGACGGGTCTGAAACCCGGCGCGAGCGTCGTCGTCCACCCATCCGACACCCTTGTCGACGATAGCCTGGTGGAGCGACGCGACTGAAGTCCGATGCCTGGCAAAACGGTCGAATGGATCCCTTTGTGCCGTCCCGATCGACACGCTCGATGAGGGGCGCGAATGAGGAGGAACTGCTCTGGGTCGGATCAATCCCTTGCCGCGATCCTGCACTCGCCTGGTCCGATGCGAGTAAGAAGAAAGCCGAGGCGGTTCATTGCCAGCAAACGATCCAAGAATGCAGCCGCGACGCCTCGGTCAGACTTCATCGCGCCATCAGGATCGGCAGCGACTGCTCCTCAAGCATCGACCTGGTCACGCCACCGAAGATGCGCTCGCGCAATCGCGAATGGCCATAGGCGCCCATCACCATCAGGTCGGCTGCGATATCGATCGCGTGCTGGCGAAGAACGTCGGCGATGGAATGGTTTGAACTCGGCAGCCGGTCGATCATAACCTTCACGCTGTGTCGCGCGAGATAGGCGGCGGCATCGGCACCGGGTTCCTGACCATGGTGATATTCGTCCTCAACCGGATCGACCATGACCAGGCGCACCTGGTCGGCGCCGATCAACATTTCGAGTGATTCACGGACGGCGCGCGATGCCTCCAGGCGGGCGTCCCACGCGACCAGCACCCGTTTCGGCTTCAGTGTCGCGCGACTCCCCGAGGGAACGATCAGCAGCGGCTTCCCGGACGAAAATAAGGCGCCCTCGATCACCTTGCCTTTCAACGTCTCGCCAGCGAGCAACTCCGGCCCGATCACCGTAATGTCGGCGTAGCGTGCACGACGACCGATTCTTTCGTCAGCCCCGCCAACCTCCGGATATTCGCTGGAGACATCGGCCGAAAGCGCCCTGCCGGCGAGAAAGGCCGACACGGCAGTCACTCGCTTCTTCAGGAGCGTCTCGTCGACCTGCCGCTCCTTCAGCCAGTCTTCCGAAACGATTGCCGCATACTCTCCGACCGGTGGCGGCGCGGCGATGGCAACAGCAAGAACGGCAAGATGGGCACCAATTTCGTCGCAAAGGTCGGCAGCGAGTTTGAGATCGTCGTCGCTCATATGCGGGCCCGTAACCGAAAGGATCGTCTTGAAAGCCATGGCAGTTGCTCCTGTTCTTGGCCAAATTCCGTGACGACGATAGCCAGACCGTTCGCCGCGCTCATTGCGCTGAATCAAGACCACGCGGACGCCCAGTTGATCCGGATCAACATGTCTGCGGATTTACGCGGTAGGCTCAGCCGATCAATCGGCGGATGCGCACATGAGATTTCTGATCGCAGCAGCCTTGGCGACCCTGGCCTGCGAAGCGTCCAGGTCGCAGGAGATGAGTTACGGCCAGGCAGAATATCTGAACTCCTGCGCCGTTTGTCACGGTATCGACGGCAAGGGTGACGGTCCCTTGCGCAACCTGCTGGTCAAGCGACCGGCTGACCTGACGCATCTTTCCCAACGGAATGGTGGGACGTTTCCCTATTCCAGGGTCTTTGCAACAATTGACGGTCGCTATGCCGTATCAAGCCATGGCAAACGCGAGATGCCTGTCTGGGGTCGGGTATTCCTTGAAGACGATGCCAAAACCTACGGCCCTAACGGCGGCGAGGTGGTGACCACCGAACGCATCCACAACCTGGCGGGTTACATCGCGACGCTGCAACATTAGACCCAGGCACGGTAGATCGCCGAAATGACTTGCGGCGCACGTTCGAGGCATGCACCGGCCATTATCAACGTCTCCGCCTGCCTCCCGGGCCTGGCCTAGGTAGTTTCCCGTAGGGACATAACCGAATTTCGGCGCCCGTCGATTTGCGCGATTGCTGTGCCACGGATCAACCGGGAAGACAGCCATGCAAGCCTACACCTCCTCCAGGATTTCATTGTCGTCGCATCTTGCTCAGCCGGCTCTGCCAGCGACACTCGGTTCCGGACCGGTCCAGCCGATCAGCTTCTTTCCAGCCGGTTCAGAAATCTATGCCCAGGGCGAGAAAGCTGGTGCCTTCTATCAAGTCGAATTCGGCGCCGTGCGCATCTACCGCCTGCTCGCTGACGGACGCCGGCAGATCAGCGCCTTCCATCTTGCTGGAGAGACATTCGGCTTCGAAGCCGGCGCGACGCACCACTTCTTCGCCGAAGCGATCAATGCCACCGGTGTTCGCGTTTTCCGCCTCAATGCTGGGGCTGACATGTCGCATCAGTTGCTGCCCTTGGCGCTCAAGGGGTTGACCAGAGCCCAGGAACACCTCCTCGTCCTGGGTCGCCAGAACGCCATCGAACGCGTGGCCGCCTTCCTGGTCGACATGGTGGAGCGCCAAGGCGGTCTGCGGCAGGTGGAGCTCCCGATGTCGCGCACGGACATCGGCGACTATCTCGGCCTCACCATTGAGACCGTGTCGCGGGTTTTCACCCGGCTGAAGGACAAGGGCGTGATCCGCCTGCTCAACCTGCGCAGCGTCGAAATCCTCAAGCAGGACGTGTTGCAGACCATGGGCGAATGAGCCCTCCCAAGCAGACAGCGTAACGTCAGCCTCAGATCAGGGACCCTATTGTCATGAACGATACACTTACCACCCACACGGGATTTCGCTTCGAAGTGCGTCGCGCCCGCCCTGAGGACGAGCCGACGCTGGCCGAGTTCTTCACGCATGTCACCCCGGAAGACCTGCGTTTCCGCTTTCTCGGCGCCGTGAAGGAAGTTTCGCATGAACGGCTGGCGGCGATGACGCGTTCAGACGATGCCCACATCCATAATTTCGTGGCGTTCTCGACCGACGGGATGTTGATCGCCGTTGCTACATTGGCAAGCGATCGCGCCGACCGAACCGGCGAGGTCGCGATCTGCATTCGCGCGGATCGCAAGCATCTGGGCGTTGGCTGGAACCTGCTCGCCCATATCTCGAAATATGCCGAAAAACTTGGCCTCGAAGCGATCGAGTCGATCGAGAGCCGTGAAAACCGTGCCGCGATAGAGGTCGAGCGCGACATGGGTTTCACGGTCACGACTGACCCCGACGATGCGACGCTCGTCCTGGTTCGGCGGGAACTAGGGGCGCGCGCAGCCGGTTAGAGGCCTGGTCCATCCTGATTCCACAGAGATCGCAAGATCGACATCTCCGCCGCGACAGCACGTTCTTCATCCGCTGGAACGACCAGGACATCGACGCTGGAATTGGGATTGCTGACAACATCCTCGCCTCTCCGATTTCGCTTCTCGTCGAGGCCGACTCCAAGCCAGGCCGCGGCGGCGCCGATCCTTTCCCGGACCAACGGCGCGTTTTCGCCAATGCCGGCCGTGAACACCAGCGTGTCCAGCGGGCGAAGGCCATCGGCGACGGTGGTCCATGCGCTGTATTCCAGGGCGCGAAACGAGGTCATGCATGCGGTCGCATCCTCCAGGCTGTAGATGGTTCAACGGGCGGCCGGCCCGGCAGGGCGCAAGGGACCTCTCGCTTACTGTCGAGAAGCCGGGCTTCTTGTCGCTGGCCGCACTTCCGCAGGCATCTGCCCTCGGCATATCCTTGTGTGGCCCAGACCAGCATCTGTGGTGGCCGCAGGTCTCAGAGCTACGTTGCAATCAGGTTCCAGAGACGGTCATCCTGCAATCGGCGCCGGCAGAGCGTCACAACCTGCAAAGTGTCTCGCGGACATAGGCTTCGGCGTCAGCGCACTCGCAACCCTCAATCAAATCCCTAGAATGCTTGAGCGCGGCAGGACAGTCGGCACCGCCTTCAGCCCGGGTTTCCCGCTCGTCCGCCCGCAGTTTGTGTGCCAGCCTGCGGTGAGGCCGATGCGTAGGGCAGATAATACCCGTCGAGCCGCAAAGCCATCGACGGGGTTTCCAGGCGATTTGTGGGTATCCAAACGGGCCATGAACTCCAGCAGTTAGCGGCGTAACTTCGATGCGCAATGTCTCCGAGGCAGGAAAAACAGCAACCGACCAAATTCGCCCAGCTTAGACTGCTGGCGCGTCGATTCGTTCTCGTAGCCAACGTAACTCAGCTTGTGTGGTCAACGATTGGGTCGTGGAGTGCAGCGAGCCAATGGGCCATCGCACCAAGATCTCCATCGACCCGGATCCGGCCCTGGCGTATAGCCCGGTCGCGAAAAGCTTCATACGCCGGATCGGCGGCGTAAAGCAGGTTCAGCTCGCGGGCCGTAGTGGAGCATACCTCGATCGTCACGTCGCCCCGCTCGTCCTTGTCAACGCCTATTCGGAACGCTGGCACCCCGTTCACAATGTCAAAACGAATGCCTTGAATACGCCCGTCCGGCAGTGTCGCGCCGTCGACATAGCGCTCCACGAGCGACCAATTCAGGTCGGGCTCGAGGCCTGCTCGAGCTGTGGCGGCGCACATCAATGTGCCGACCATTTCGAACCATGCCATGGTGCCGTGAGAGAATTTCGGCGAGGCGCTCACGCCAGTTGACCGCGTGCCACCGTCAGGACGATCTTGCCGCGAATATGACCGGCAGCAGCGCGCTCGTGGGCCTTGCGGGCCTCGGCCAGGGTGAAGATGCTGTCGACTCCAACGCGGATCAGGCCGCTGTCCAGAAGCGGCACAATCTCTGCAAGCTGCGCGCCGTTAGAACGGACCTGAGTCGTGGAGACGGTGACGCCTAGCCGCTTGGCTTCGTCGCTGCCGTCGAAGCCAAGCGGGAAGATCGGGTAAAGAGCGCCGCCCGGTTTCAGCGTTGGCAGGAAGCGGGCCGTCGCTGGGCCGCCGACCGCATCGACGACGAGGTCCACGTCGCCCACCACTTCCTCGGGCTTGACCTTCCCATAGTCGATGAAATCGTCGGCGCCGAGGTCGCGGAGGAACGTCTCGTGGCCACCGGACGCCACCGCAATCACTCGCGCTTCGCGCCATTTCGCTAGCTGCACCACAAGATGGCCGACTCCGCCTGCCGCGCCGTTGACCAGCACCGTCTTTCCCGCGAGCGGGACCGGCTCGTGCTGGTGCGGCTGGAGGGGATTGGGCTCGTTGTGCCCGAGGTCGATCAGAAACTGCCATGCGGTGAGCACCGACATCGGCGCGCCCGCCGCGTGAACATGGTCGATGCCGGAGGGCTTCAGAGCAAGTTCCGTCGCCGGCACTGCGACATATTCCGCATAGGCGCTGCTCTTACCAGCCAGCCCAGCGGGGAAGCGCACCATCGCATAGACTTCGTCGCCGGCCGCGAAGCCCTGCACGTCGTCGGCGACCGCGTCGACGACACCTGAGACATCGGTGCCGGGCACGATCGGGAACGAAACTTTGGGCTGCCATTCAGCCGGGAGCATCTTATAGCCCTCGCGCAGGTACCAGTCGGGCGGGTTGAGGCCGACGGCATGAACGCGGACGAGCACCTCTCCGGATTTGAGCGCCGGTTTTGGAGCATCCTCGTAGATCAGTTGTTCAGGGCCACCGAACGCGTGCAGGCGAACCGCTTTCATTATTTTGGTCATGGGAACTCTCCACCGAGTGCATTCACAGGACGTGGACATAGAGGCTCGACTCCAAGTTGATAATTGCCGCCCGATTTGATTTAATTGTTCCATGAAGGAACAAGTCGCACTGGATCGGCTGACGGGTTTGATTGCTTTCGCCCGGGCCGGATCGTTAGGGAGCTTCACGGCGGCTGCCCGCTCGCTTGGAATTTCCCCGTCCGCTGTCAGCAAGAGTGTCCAGCGCCTCGAACAGCAACTGGGCGTTTCCTTGTTTACCCGGACTACCCGGTCCCTCACGCTGACGCCCGAGGGCCGGGAGCTGCATGAGCGGGCTGTAAGGCTGTTGCGTGACGCGGAGGAGATCGAACAGGTCGCCAAAGCCGTTCGCGCTGAGCCGACCGGCACCTTGCGGATTGCAGTGTCGCTGCCGATCGGGCTCCATCTGGTCGCGCCCGCCTTGCCCGCCTTCCGCAAGCTTCACCCAAAGGTGAGCATCGACCTTCGAATTGACGACCGGCTGGTCGACATCGTCGAACAGGGCATTGATATCGCGGTTCGCATCGGAGAACTCGCGGACTCTCGTTTGTTGTCGCGCCGGCTTTCCCCGTTGCGGCTTTGCGCGTACGCCGCGCCTGCCTATCTGGCGGCGCGGGGCACGCCTACGCATCCGGACGAATTGGCAGCACACGACACGGTCAATCTGAGGTATCAGAGCAGCGGCCAAGCCTTCCGCTGGCCCTTTCGGATTGGCGAGCGCGAAATTGAGATTGTGCCAACGTCAAGGATCATCGTCGACGCCAGCGAAGGGGTGATGGCAACCCTGGTCGCCGGCGGCGGTATCGGCATCAGCGCAACTTTCGTCGCCGCCCCTTACGTCGCGCGGGGTGAACTGGCCTTAGTACTCGGCGACTTTGCCGTTGAGCGCGACAACATCACCGCGCTGTGGCCGTCGAGCAGGCGAACCAACCCGGCCGTGCGGGCCTTCCTCGAGCATCTGCGCGAGACTGCACGGGTCAGTCTTGCGGTGTAGCCGGCAATCACGCCATGGTGGGCGAGCTCATCCAAATCGCTGAGACGATCCCAGATCCTGCGATGGAAATCCAGGTCCATGCCGATTTGGGACGAGGAACTGTTTTGCAGCGGAAGTGACGGGCTTCGGCCCGGCCAACAACCTGCCCGCAAGGAACAAGGCGACAAGGGCGCCGAGGATCTCGGCAACAATGAAGCCTGGGAGGTCGATCATTTCACCCCAAAGGCAGAGATTTACGCGACAACACTCTATTCAAGATCGAAGAATTAAGCGTAAGCCACTGATTTGTAATAAGTTAGTGGGCCCGGAGGGCCGTCGTTTTCGACGGGAAATCAATACCTTAGCGGATGGTTCGCCAAGCCGTTTCCTTCGTATTCTCTCGTATGGTCTGGCGAACCTAAGGATGATGAAAGCGACTAATTACAGGCTTCGAGATACCGCCGATTTAGCCGCAGGTAGAACTCCCTTGTAGTGAATGACCAAAACGGGCCGTTTGCTGCCAGTCCGGTTTCGGCACAATCTGTAAGTAAGCTGCCGTTTGGCCCGCGGGATCGTTCAACACGTTCCCCGTCAACAAGGCGTCCTGTGCCACGCCAACTGGCCTTGACAATGGTCATCGCTTTATAGACGCCGTCCGTTATGATGCGAGCAAAGCGACGAGATCGTCGCTCTCGGGATCCACGAAGGCAAATATCGGACCGCCCTGCCCGCGCTACTCGGATTCCGCCAAGAGCATGACTGGCAAGACGTAGTCCGCCGTTTCATGACCAAAATCGTGAACTTCGCAGAAACCGCGTTGCTTTGAAATGGCGCGTGCACCGCGCGATCACACTGCGGCGAGCAGCACAGCGCCATGAATGGCCGCCTGCCAGCCCAGGGCCGCCCAGCGTATGTCCAGAGGCTGGACAAGAAGCGAATGCGGCAGGCTGTCGGCGATGCGCTGCTTGAGCGTCTGGCGGGGATAGGACTTCATGTCGACGATGCCGCCGCCGATCAGGATCGTCTGCGGGGAAAGCAGGGCGGCTGCCGTTGCGATGGTCACCGCCTGCTGCCAGACGATCTCATCGAGCCATTCGCGCAACGACGGCGGCTGCCCGGTCGCCGAAAACAGCTCGGCCACGGGGATATCGTAGTCCGTCGCGAGTTCGACGAGCGTTGCCCCTGACGCATAGGTCTCGACCCGGCTTGGTGGTTCGCCATCGCCGGGCCGGTAGATCGGCATGTGGCCGATCTCGAGCGCCCAGCCGCCACCCCTGAAAATGCCGTCCTTGCCGAGATAGGCCGCACCGATGCCGGTGCCGAGATAGACCGCCAGAACCTCCTTTTGCCGCTTCACCGCGCCGGCAACGCTTTCGCCCAGCAATTGCAGCACGACATCGCGTTCGAGCCGGACGGGAACGCCGAGCCTCTGAGCAAGTTCGGTGCCCAGCCGGATGCCGTTCAGTTCAGGAATGTTGGCGGTGTGCAGCACCGTGTCGAAGTCGCGGTCGATGAAGCCCGGCACGGTCGCAACGACGCGCGCAGGTTTGAGGCCTGCATCGCGGCAGGCCGCGGTGACCGCATCGGCCAACCCCGCCACCGGCGCTCCCTGGCGCAGCTGCGCAGTGGGGTAGGTGCGGGCAAAATCCACCGGGAAGCCATGGTCGGCAAAGCCGACCTTGACCGACGTGCCGCCGATCTCGACCACGGCGATCGTGTCGTCCGTCGTATTGTCGGTCATGCGAGCGTTTCCAGAAATTCCGAAAGACAGGCGCGGAATTCCCGCCGGTAGGCTTCGCGATCCTGCGATTTGGCGGTGATTGTGCAAAGCCGGGCTGACGGAATGAGCCCGGCCAGCGCCTGCGCGTCGGCCAGTCGATGGACGAGGTCATGGTCGTGACCGATGACCAGGGTCGGAACCGCGATGGAACGGATGTCGGCCTCGCTCATGCCGGGACCATCGCCGGCGATTGCCGCCAGCAGCCTGCCGAACAGAACCGGGTCCGGGCGATTGAAGAAGCCTTGCAGGCTGCTGAGATTGTCCGGCGCCAGCCTCGCCAGTTCGGCGGCCGTGGTGCTGTCATCAAACAGACGCCTGGCGTGTTCGGGCGAATAGCGAATCAAGAGATCGCCGACCACGGCATAGGGCTTCATATTGGCCGGTGCAGCCTGGGACACCCAGGCAGGCCGGGCGAGCACCAGTGCGCGCACGCGAGCCGGCTTGTGCACCGCCAGACGCAGCGCCAGCGCGGCGCCCATCGAGATGCCGCCGACGACAGCCGCACCGATGCCGATAGCCTCGGCGAGCGCTTCGACGTCCTCGGCAAACGTGGCGATCGAAAGCCGCTCGACCGGCCCGTAGCCGGATCCGCCCTGACCCCGGCATTCCAGCGTCACCCGCCGTGTCTGCGGCAGATCGGGAAACACGTCGGCGACCTGCGCTTCATCACCGCCCAGCCCATGCTGGAAGACGACGGGAAGGCCGGCGCCGACATCCCGGTAGGCAAGGTCGATGCCGTTACGACCGAAGGTCTGTTTCACTTGTCGTCGCTCTCTTCCAGCACGGTGCGCAGAAACGCACCGACGCCGGGCGCCTCGGCCTCTGTCAGGCCATGCGTGATCAACGGACCGTCGAAGCCGGCGGCTTTCAGGCGGGTGATGAAATGCGGGAAGTCGACCACGCCCTGTCCAGCGGCGGCAAAACTGCCATCCGCGTGACGGTCCTTGGCATGGGCCATGCAGATCTCCGCGGCCAGCAACTCAACGGCCTCGTCGATGAGGCGATGACGCTCGGCTGCGTCGGCCACTTCGAACAGATTGGCCGGATCGAGCACAATGCGCAGGCGCTTGCTCTTCATCTCGTCGAGCAGGCGGCGCGCGGACCGCGCGCTGGAGACGACATTGGCCAGTTCGGGCTCGATGCCAAGCTCGATGTCGAAGCGGTCGGCAATCGCGATCGCCGCCTCCATCTCGGTGCGGAGATCGCTCCAAGCCGCCTCTGTGGCATTGTCGGGATCCCAGCGCCACTGATCCTGCGCGTCCCTTGTACCGGTGCACAGCGTGATCAGTCGCGTACCCATATCGGCGCATGAGGCGGCCAACACCTCAAGCCGGGCAAGACCTGACACACGAACCGAGCGATCCGGATGGATCATATTGTAGGTTCCCGAAACCGCCGCGATCGAAACGCCGGTCTTGCTGCTGCCCTCAGCGATGGATCTGGCCGCATCGGGATCGATGCTGTCCGGCATCGATGGCAGGCCAAGGCACGCCATATTGAACTGCGCCGCCGCGTAGCCGGCATCCGCCACCGCGCGCAACACCGGCAAGGCGCCGGTGGCAGCGAAAGTCTTGGCGAAAATCCCAAGCTGCATCAGACAACCCCGTCGACATCGGCGAGGTCGACGATACGGCCGCCGGCAGCGGCGGAGCGGGCGATTGCCGCCATGCCCCTGACGGATGCGATGCCGTCCTCGATGCCGGCGCCGACCATGGGCGCGCCATTCAGTACGACATCGGCGAAGCCTTCGAGCTGGCGGCGATAAAAGTGACCGTCGGCGCCAAGCGTGCGATGCCAACTGCCATCGGCCTCGCGGAAAATGTCGACCTCGCTGCTCTTGTAGTACCAGGGGTTAAAGGTCTTCGCGAGAACGCTGCCGTTCTGGCCGTAGATCTGGAACCCTTCGTGCCAGTCCATGCGCACGGCGACCGTCAGGTCGAAATGGCCGACCGAACCGTCGGCGAAGATGGTGGTGACGAACCAGCAATAGGCGCCGTAGCGCTCGGTAAGCCGGGCCTCGACGGCCTCGATCGGACCATGCAGATGGCGGGCGGTATCGAGGAGATGGCTGCCATGCGCCAGCATGTAGTACTGGCGCAGATCTGCCTTGGGATTAACCGAAGGCTTGCGCGCCTTGGCGCTGGTGATGATGAGCGGCTGCACCGCATCGGTCATGGGATAGCGGTGGGTGCTGTCGCAATACCAGCCTTTGAACGCCAGCCGCTCGCCCATCTCGTCGTCGACGAAAGCCTTCGCCGCCTGGATGCCGGGATCGAAGCGCTTCATGTGGCCGACCTGCAGCACCTTGCCGCTCTTGTCGACCGCCGCTCGCAAGCCTTCGACTTCCTCGACCGAAACGCCCAGTGGCTTCTCGCACAGCACATGCTTGCCGGCATCCAGCGCCAGTTCCGCCGCCTTGACGTGGAACGTGTCCGATGTCGCGATGATGACGGCATCGAGGTCGGGATCGGCCAGCATCTGGCCATAATCGGCATAGGATTTTTCGGGCGCGAAAGTGGCCGCCATCCTGTCGCGCAGATCGTCGGCGACATCGCAGATGGCATAGAGATCGGCATTGCGCGCCTTGGTGCAGGATTCGAAATGCGCTGCCTGCGCAATCGGACCACAGCCGAGCACTCCGACACGCAGCCGCTTTTCGTCTTTGCGAGGCATGGAATCTCTCCTGATTAGCGCGCGGCGAGGCCGCGAAGTTGAAATTGCGGATCGCCCGACAAAGCTGCCTGATGCAGCAGACAGGCAGCGCCCAGTGCCGGACCGTCTGCGCCGACACGCGACAGTTCGATCCTGGGAACAGGATAACCTTCGGCGAGGAAGTCCAGCAGGAAAGCTTCCACCTGTTCGGCGACAAAGGGATAGACGGCATTGACCGAGCCGGAGAGGATGATGCGTTCCGGCTGCAAGGTGCAGGCGAGCGTCGCCAGGCCGCGGCCGAACCAGAGCGCCCAGTCGCGCGCCGTGGCGACGGCCGCCGGATCGCCGCCGGCAAGCGCTGCGACAAACTCATCCACACCGGCGCGCTGCCCGCTTATGTGGAAGTAGCGGGCGAGCAGCGCATCCTTGCCGACATAGGATTCCAGCCGGCCAGGCCGCTTCGCATCGTGGACGAAGCCTTCATCGCCAATGCGCAAATGACCGATCTCGCCGGCGCCGCCAAGCCGACCGCGATGCAGTCTGCCGGCATTGATAATGCCGCCGCCAACGCCGTTCTCGATCAGGATGACCAGAGCATCCTCATCGTCCCTGCCCGGCTGTGCCCGGTATGTCTCGGCCACCGCGACGGCGTTGGCATCGTTTTCCAACAGGATCGGAAAATCTTCGCGAAAGGCGTTGCCCAAGAGCTCCGCGAGGTTGACCCCGTGCCAGCCAAGGATGGTGGCGTGATATGAAACCCCGTCGGCGGCTGGGAAGCCGGGTACCGCGACATTGAGCCCGTAGGGGCGCGTGCCCTTAGGCAATTGCGAACGGATCTCCCCGACGAGTTCCTCGATAATGGCGACCGCGGCTTCAGGCGTGCTGCCCCGGCCGGCAAAAGCTCTCGAGGCGCTGGCACGCTGCGCGCCGGCAAGATCGACAGCCACGGCTGCGATCCAGTTGACGCCGATATAGGCGCCGAGAAAGAAGCCGCCATCGCCTTCGATCTCGACCAGGATACCGGGGCGGCCCACCCGGCCCTCGCCGTCCTGCTCGTCATCCGCTCCGTCTGACCGTTCCCGCGCCAGACCGGCTTCCGTCAGGCCCAGCACTAGGGCGCCCGTGGTCGAGCGGGTCAGGCCGAGATCGCGTGCTAGCGCTGCCCGGCTCAACGCGCCGGCACGAAACAGCGCCGCAAGGGCCCGCGTTTCATTCGGCCGAAGATCGGTCGACACCAGCACGTTTTCCTCCGCGATTTGTTTGATTGACATACTAATTGACTTTCTCTGCGATTTGAAAGGGCCAAAATTGGGTGCAGTGCAACAAAATATTTGCCCTTCCGCGCCTATTGACCCAAGTTTCAAACGATGATTTGTATCCAAAACTTACAAATTTGCATGGGAGGATGCGATGCCGGTTCTAGCGCGTCTCGAACATATCGTGAAGGATTTCGGTGCCGTCCGCGCGCTGGACAATGTCTCGCTCGACATCAATGAGGGCGAAGTTCTCGGCCTGATGGGCGACAATGGCGCCGGCAAATCGACGCTGGTTAAAACCATTGCCGGCAATTTCCAGCCGACGTCCGGCACCTATGTTCTCGAAGGCAAACCGGTGCTGCTGTCGGGGCCTGCGGATGCACGCAGGCACGGCATCGAGGTCGTCTATCAGGACCTGGCGATTTGCGACAATCTGACCGCGTCGGCCAATGTCTTCCTCGGCCGAGAGATCATGAGGCAGCTTGGGCCGCTGAAGGTGCTCGACCACAAGAGCATGAACACCCGCTCGGCCGAGATTTTCCGCGAGTTGAAGTCGGAGACACGGCCCGCCGATTTGGTCGTGCGCATGTCGGGTGGCCAGCGGCAGGCAGTGGCCATCGCCCGGACCCGGCTGGCCAAGTCCAAGATCGTGCTGATGGACGAGCCGACTGCGGCGATCAGCGTCAGGCAGGTTGCCGAAGTGCTGGCCCTGATCCGCCGCATGAAGGACCAGGGCCTTTCGGTCATCCTGATCAGCCACCGCATGCCCGACGTGTTCGAGGTCTGCGACCGCGTGGTGGTGATGCGCCGCGGCCGCAAGGTCGCCGACAAGCCGATCGCCCAATCCAGCCCCGAGGAAGTGACCGGCCTGATCACCGGCGCCATCCAGGCCGCTTGAAACAGCCTCGCCACGGAGCCATGCCATGAGCGCCCCCGACGACCATCCCGGAATGGAGATTGACCTTCTGAAAGGGTCGAGCCGCACGCTGTTGAACCGCGTGCTTCTGGCGCAGGAAACCTGGATCGCCATTGCCATACTGGTGCTCGGTCTCGTCGTGTCGATGATCGCGCCGAAATTTGCGACGCCCGGCAATCTGCTCAACATCTTCCAGAACGCCTGCTTCGTCGGCATCATGGCCATCGGCATGACGCCGGTCATCATCAGCGGCGGCATTGACATCTCGGTCGGCTCGATCCTGGGCATGTGCGGCGTGACGCTCGGCATCGTGCTGAACGCCGACATGCCGCTGGTCGTCGGCATCGCGGCGACGCTGGCGATGGGCGTGCTGTGCGGCACCGTCAACGGTACGATTATCTCTTACGTCAAGTTGCCGCCATTCATCGTCACCCTGGCGACGCTGTCGATCGGCCGTAGCCTGGCGCTGGTGCTGACCAACAACCAGGTGTTCTACGAATTCGGCCGGGCAAGCGATGCGATCGTCGCGCTTGGCGGCGGCTACACATTCGGCCTGCCCAATGTGGTCTACGCCCTGGTCATCGGCGTCATCGTCCTGCATTTCCTGCTGACCATGTCGCGCTGGGGCCGCTATCTCTTTGCCATTGGCGGCAATGAACCAGCGGCGCGCCTGTCGGGCATCCCGGTCGATCTGATCAAGATCTCGGCCTATGCGTTCAGCGGCTTCATGGTTGCGGTGACCGCCATCTTCCTAGTCGGCTGGCTGGGCGCGGTGACCAACTCGATCGGCACCGGCTATGAGCTGCAGGTCATCGCGTCGACCGTGATCGGCGGTGCTTCGCTGACCGGCGGCTTTGGCTCGGCACTTGGCGCCGGCATCGGCGCCATTCTCGTAGAAACCATTCGCAACGCGCTGCTTCTGGCAGGCGTCAACCCGTTCTGGCAGGGCACGTTTGTGGGATGTTTCATCCTTGCAGCCGTCCTCCTGGAAAGAATCCGCTCTGTGCGACGCTAGGGCATGAATCCGAAAAGATCATGCTCCAACAAAGAGTTAGGGCGGACACGTCACGGCGAACCCAAATGGAGGAAACAATGTCGCTGTCGAAAACGCTTAGAACCACGCTTTCCATCGCCTGCCTTGCAATCGGTATGACGGCGGTCCAGGCCAAGGCCGAAGAGCGGGAATTCGCGCTCGTCTTCAAGGTCCTCAACAACGCCTTCAGCCCGCCGATCCAGGCCGGTTGCGAAGCCGCCGCCAAGAAGCTCGGCGACGTCAAATGCACCTATCTCGGACCGACGGAATATGACGAGGCCAAGCAGGTGCAACTGGCGCAGGACATGGTCACGCGCGGCGTCGCCGGCCTCGGCATCTCGGCCGGCAATCCGAAGGCCATGGCCCGCATCATGAAGATGGCCAAGGAAAAGGGCATTCCTGTCGTCACCTATGACACCGACGTGCTGCCGGAGGATGCGGGCCTGCGCTCGACCTATATCGGCACCGACAATTACGAGTTCGGCGTGGCGCTGGCGCAAAAGGTGCTCGCCCACAAGAAGAGCGGCACGGTGTGCATCCAGTCCGGCGCGCCGGCTTCCGAAAACCTCAAGGCGCGCGTGCAAGGCATTCGCGACACGCTCGCCGGCGTCACCAAGGACAAGGGCGTCGAGAGCCTGACCGGCCAGAACGGCTGGACCGAGCCGTCGGGCTGCCCGGTCTACAACAATGACGACATCACGCTTGCCGCCCAGCAGGTGCGCGACGTCATGACCAACAATCCAGGTCTCAGCGCCTTCGTTGCGGTCGGCGGTTGGGCGCAATACGCGCCGGAAGCCTACAAGCAGGCGATGACGCCGCTCAAGGCGCGTCTCGACAGCAAGGATTTGGTCGTTGTCTTCGGCGACAATTTCGGTCCGCAGCTGCCGCTGCTTGCCGCCGGCCTCAGCCACTACAATATCGGCCAGCGCCCCTATGACATGGGCTACGAGACCATCATGGCACTGGACAAGCTGAGCAAAGGCGGCACCGTCGAACCGTTCATCAAGACTGGCACCGAAGTCTGCACGCCGCAAGACGCCCTCACCACCTGCGGGAAGGTCGCCAACTGATCTCTACCGACAAGCTCACGCCCCGGCTGCCATCGGCCCGGGCGTGAGATATCAAGCGCAGCCGACACGAAACACGTCCAGAAGACATTTCAGTTCGGCTCTACGCGTAGTCTTGCCTCGATCCGCTGGATCACGCTTCACGTGGCGAGCCGGTCGTGCGCAACCGGCCCTGCTTTACAAAAGCAGCCGAACGGGATCGTGGCAACGATCCCATTAGGCGTCCATTGATTTCACGCAATTGACCAGCCGCCATCGATCATCAGGTTCGCCCCGTTGACAAGAGAGCCTGCCTGTGAGGCCAGGTAGATGACGGCTCCGGTGACATCTTCCGTCTCCCCAATTCGACCCAATGGGATATGTGCGAGCGTCTGCTGGTGAGCTGCAGGGTCGCTCAGATATGGACGGGTTGAGTCTGTCCAGATAAAGGTCGGTGAAATGCTGTTCACGGCTATTCCCAGTGGCCCCCACTCTGCTGCCAGGCACCGGGTCAGGTGATTGATCGCTGCTTTCGACATGCAGTAGATCGCTTCCCCACGCAATGTGACGGTCCCAGCTTGCGAACTTATGTTCAGAATGCGGCCGGCCCTTCGCTCGATCATCGTCTTTGCAACAGCCTGCGTCAGGAAGAACGTGCCTTTCAGATTCGTGCCGAGAACCAGATCGAAGTCTTCTTCACTGACGGACTCGGCCGGGCTTCGGCGCGATATCCCGATATTGTTGACCAACACATCGATCTGTCCGAAATGAGCTACCGCATCTCGCACACTGTGCTCGATTTGCCGGGTCTGGGATATGTCCAGCCTGACGAGCAGAGTGCGGCGCCCGAGTGCTTCGATGGCAGGAACCAGATCTGCGCCGGCACTGTTGTCGCGAACAATTGCCACGACATCGGCTCCGGCCTCGGCGCATGCCAGCGCGCAGGCACGACCGATGCCGCGCCCGGCGCCTGTCACCATCACGACCTTCCCGTCAAGACCAAAATTGGGCAGAGAACTTTTTGTCATCTCAAGGGACTCCATAGGTCACGAGGCTTTTCGACCAGGCAGTGCTTGGGTGTTTGCGAACTGGCGAAACTCCAAGAGCGGTGGGTAGCGCTCGAGCGTTTCGCACCGGCCCTCACAAGGCTCTACGCCGGGATTTCACGAAGGTGTCGAACGCGACCGCCAGAACGATGATGACGCCGATGATGATTTGCTGGACGTAGGCGGAGACGTCGAGAAGGACCAAGCCGTTGAGCAACACACCGATCAGAACGGTCCCGATGACCGTGCCGAATATCGTGCCGGTGCCACCAAACAGACTGGTCCCACCGATCACGACCGAGGCGATGACAGTCAGTTCAAAACCGGTCCCCGCCACAGCTTCAGCCGAGTTCAGCCGTGCGGCGAGGACGAAGGCTCCCAGCCCCGAAAAAAAGCCAGTGATGATATAGACGCTGAGGATTATCTTGCGGACATTGAGGCCCGCGAGACGTGCGGCCTCAGGGTTCCCACCGACGGCGTAAATCTGTCGACCATAGCGGGTGTAGCTCAATGTCATGTGGGCAATGACGGCGAACACGACAAAGATCAGAACTGGAACCGGGACCGGTCCAACTTTGCCTTGGCCCCACCAAACGAATGCATCGTCGAATCCGCTTACGGGGCCACCTCCAGAAAAGAGCAAAGCCGCGCCGCGAAAGGCTGACATGCCCCCGAGCGTCACAACAAAAGGCGGCACCTTGAACCGGGTGATGGCAAGCCCTTGAACAAGACCGGCTGCGACGCCGACACCGATCGCTGCAAGTGCGGCGAACTCCCAACCCAGTCCCAACGAGGCAGAGCCATCACCGACGCTGAAACGGTTGTCGAGGCCACCTTTTGCCACCACCGCAGCAACCAGGCCAGCCATCGCGAGAATTGAGCCGATTGAAAGGTCAATGCCGGCCGTGAGGATGACGAACGTCATTCCGATCGCCAGCAATCCGTAGATGGAGACTTGTCGAAGGACATTGAAGAGGTTCAGCGCTGTGAGAAAGCGCGGCTCAAGGATCGAGAATCCGATCATGAGAACAACTAAGAAAAGCACCGGCGCAAAACGTGCCGCAACATTGATTGGCCGAAACTGGGGCCGCCTTCCGACCGCCTCACCTGCCGTCACTTGTACCATGTTCTTCTCCCCTGATTCATCCTGCCTCATGCCGCAACCGCATCCACGGTCATCAGAGCCATGAGCATCTCAGGACTGGCGGCATTCGCCTGCACTTCGCCCGTTACTCGGCCTTCGCGCATCGTGATGATCCGGTCGCTTATCGCCAGCACCTCAGGCAGTTCCGAAGAGATCACGACGATCGCGATCCCACTGCTTGCCATTTGAAACAACAAATTGTGGACTTCCGCCTTGGCGCCGACATCAATTCCGCGGGTGGGCTCATCGACGATAAGGACCTTGGGACCTAAAGCGAGCCAGCGCGCCAGAACAACCTTCTGTTGGTTGCCGCCGGAGAGGTCGGATACAATCTGCTCCGGTCCCACCATTCGGATGCGAAGCAGTTTCTTATATTGCGCGATTAATGTGTCCTCGGCGTTTGAATTGATGAAGACACCCAGCCGGGAAACTCTGTCGTGCGCAGCTACTGTGAGGTTTGCGCGTATCGACAGCGACAGGAACAGGGCTTGCTGCTTTCTGTCTTCCGGAACCAATCCGATGCCTTGGCGAATTGCGTCTTGCGGTGACGTCGCCTGCAACAAAACCCCGTCGATGAAGACCTTCCCGGAATCGAAGGGGTCAGCGCCAAAGATAGCTCTCGCGGTTTCCGTCCGGCCGGAGCCAACCAAGCCGGCAATCCCCAGAATTTCCCCACGTCGAACCTCGAGGCTAATGTCACTAAGGGCCATCGCATTGAGCCCTTCAGCACCCCGGCGCCGCGAAAGATGCTCGACACGGAGAACGACCGCAGCGGTCGCCGCGGGCGCCGGACGCCGTTGCGTTGCCGTGATTTCGCGGCCAACCATGTGGTGAATAATTGCATCGATGGATGTGCCGGCAACGTTTCCATCGCAAACGAACCTGCCATCCCGAAGTATGGTGAAGCGGTCGCACACGCGCATCACCTCTTCCAGGCGGTGCGTGACGAAGATGACACTGAGACCATCGGCCTTGAACCCGCTCACGATATCAAAGAGCCGGTCCACTTCAGCATTTGAAAGGGCTGCGGTCGGTTCGTCCATGATGATAAGTTTCGATCTCATCGAAAGGGCGCGCGCGATCTCGACCAGTTGCTGTTCGGCCACCGACAAGTCACGGGCGGGGGTGAGAGGATCTTTCTCCAGCCCGACCCTCGCCATCAAACCTTGCGCCTGGTTCAACAACCTTCGCCAGTTCACGAGGTTTGCCCAACCCGGTTCACGACCCAGAAAGATGTTCTCGGCAATCGACATTCCAGGAACGAGCGTCAATTCTTGATAGATCGTCGCGATGCCACAGCGCTGTGCATCCTGGGGAGAATTGAACGCCGCCTTCACGCCGAGAAAGGTAACCTCGCCACCGTCTGGCAGCTGAGCGCCCGATAGGATCTTGAGCAAGGTTGACTTGCCGGCACCGTTCTCTCCCAGCAGTGCGTGGACCTCACCCGTGTCCACACGCAAGCCCACCGACCTGAGTGCGGAAATGCCGCCAAACGACTTGGTGATGCCGTTCATCTGCAAGAGAGTCTGAGACATAGGAGTATCCAAATGAAAAGCAGTGGCCCGGAAAGCGCGTGAGGCTGTGAGCCGTTCAGGGTGAGGCCGCTCTCGGCGGCCTCACCCATGCCCGCGATCGAAATTGGGAGGAATTTGCGTTCGCGCGCAGACCGCCGGATGGCTACTTGAGTTCGCCCAGGCGCTCGCCTGCAT
The DNA here is from genome assembly GCF_016756575.1 of Mesorhizobium sp. 131-3-5. NCBI lineage: Bacteria > Pseudomonadati > Pseudomonadota > Alphaproteobacteria > Hyphomicrobiales > Phyllobacteriaceae > Mesorhizobium > Mesorhizobium sp. 131-3-5. The sequence continues at coordinate 2,787,705 of NZ_AP023254.1, read as the reverse complement.
CCAGGTTGTCCTTCGTCACAGCGATCGGGGTCAGAAGGGTGATCTTGTTTTCCGGCGCTTTTCCGTCGCGGGCAAAGGCCACCAGAATATCAACCGCCTGCCTGCCCTGCTTGCCCGGCATCTGCTCGATGGTCCCGGTCATGCTTCCATCGCGAACCTTGCCGAGGGATTCAGGCAGGGCGTCAAATCCGATCAGTTTTACCTTGCCAGTCAACTCGCGGCCCTTCAGCGCCTCCAAGGCCCCGAGCGCCATGTCATCGTTTGCCGCGGCAATCGCGTCCGGCGGCGTTCCCATCGACGCCAAGGCAGACTCAGTAACGGAAAGACCTTTGGCACGATCAAATCCGGCGGTGTCCTCGAAGACGAACTTGTATTTGGTCGCCAGTGGATCAAGTGCGTTGTGTAGACCTTTGTTGCGGTCAATTGCTGCGCTGGTGCCCGGCTGCCCCTGCAGGTTCATCACATTGGCTCCGTTCGGAAACAGCTTGATGATGAGTTGGCCCTGAACCTCGCCGCCTTTCACATTGTCGGCACCGACATGGGCGAGAATTCCCTTGACGCTGTCGACAGAGCGATCGACGGTCACAACCGGAATCTTGGCATCGATCGCCTCCTGGATTGCCGGCGCCAGCGCTGCGGAGTCATTCGGGCTGATAACGATGCCGTCGACGCCCTTGGTGATTGCAGCCTCGATGTCGGCGCTCTGTTTGCTGGAATTGCGCTGACCGTCACTCACCACCACATCAATATTGCCGAGTTTTGCAGCTTCATCCTGCATCTCTTTCATGATGTGGACCGAGAAAGGAAACGCGAGATCGGGGCTCGACAGCATGATGGTCAGATGTTTGTCGGCTGCCCATGACGGGGCCGACATCAGCAGAGAGCCGACAACTGCCAGGGCTGTCGTTAAGATCCTTGTGCTCATTTTATCCATCCTCCCAGGTTTGGTGCGCAGGCTGCGGATAAATGTCCTCCCAGAAAGCCAACGCCGAATTTGTTTACAATCAATACATATTCTCGAAACAAGAAAAACGCAAGCCCCCAGCGAATGCAACGAGCTCGTTAGTTCGCAGGGGCGACAACGCCCTTCTTCAACAGGATGTTTCCATAGAGCCGCCCGTCGCCGCTCAGGACGATTGCAAAGCCTTTCTTGGCGCGAGCCTTGAACTCGGCCGGTGTAATCGGCGCCAACGCCAACGACCGACTGGCATGCTTCGAGACGATTTCCAGGAATTCGCCGAATATCGGCAGCTCGGTTTCAGGATTTTCATCGACAATCATGCGGCACGCCGCATGTGGATCGGCACTTTCAAGCGGCATCACCGAGAGGATAGCTTCGAGGATCCGAGTGCCCAGGACACCATCCAGGCGAATGATGTGGGCGTCGTTATCGCAGGGATAGTTGGCATCCACGATTGCGATCTCGTGGCCATGCCCCATGGACCGCAACGCACGGAGAAGATCGGGTGACAACACGGGATCAATACCCTTCAGCATGGCAGATGTCCTTTTTTGGATTGGGGTTTTCGCCTGATGAGTGCGCAGGTCACCCATCAGCCAGAGGTTTGGTCAGCGGTCGTCAAAATTGTTCGCTATCGAGGTCTTATCTTGTATTTGCATTGAACCTATACTAATAGGCTTCAGTGGTCGTCAATGGGCAATTTCGATGCGAGTTGCCACGGCTCTGAAGTGGGGGGCGTCCAATCACGCTGGACGCGACCGGCTGCCTGACGTTAACAGGACGATTGCAACCGAACAGACGATCGAAAAGACGAGCAACTTGAAAACCACCAACCTCATCCGACACGTCAATGAGACGAGGTGTCTGCGCTTGTTGCGAAGGGCTTCCCCTCTTTCGCGCGCCGACATTGCCCGCGAACTCGGCTTAACCCGCGCAACCGCTGGCAACGTTATTGCAGTGCTGCTCCAGGCAGATCTGGCGATGGAACTGACCGAACCGCAGGAGGCCCCCAAGGTCGGCAGGCCGGGAATACGGGTCGCGCTAAACCCGAAGGGAGCCTTCTTCATCGGGATCGACGTGTCGAGCACGTGGCTGACCGGCGTGCTTGTCGATTTCGGCGGGACTTTGCTCAACAAGATAGTCGTCCCCAACAGCAAGAATTTTCGCGATGCGGGCCCTGTTGCTCAAACAATTGCGGACCTGGCCCGCCGTCTCGTCGTGGGGGCGGGAGTCGATACGAAGCGGGTGCGGGGCGTAGGAATCTCCGTCCCCGGCATCGTGGATCGCAACGGGGTCGTGGTATCGGCAAAACTGCTGGAGTGGGAGGATATCGATATCGGACCGCTGGTCGCAACCTCGCTTGGAGCACCCTGGCCGATCCGGGTGTGCAACGACGCCGTAGCGCTTTCCGCGGCCATCGGTGCGCTGGATACGCATGACACGGAGGACTTGCTGGTCGTATTGCTGTCGGAAGGCGTTGGCGCGGCTATCATTCGCAACGGGCGTGTTGCTGAAGGAGTCAGTGGGTTTGCTGGCGAAATAGGTCATATGGTCCTCTCCGCCAAACCCGAAGACGCCAAATCGCAGACCCTAGGCCTGCTTGGAGGCTACGGCCCTTTCTTGTCACTTCTATCCGATGAGCAATCGATCGCAGAAGGGCTGGCAAATTTGGCGGCTATACCCAACCCCGGTGGAGCCCTTGAGACCACGCTCGACACATGGGCAGCAGTCATCTCTGTTGGTGTGCTCAATCTGATCCACATACTGAACCCGGCTCGGATAGTCCTCGGCGGCCCACTGGCTGTCTTGTTTCCGAGAGTTCAAAAGAAGGTCGAAGCGGTTCTTGGGGCCAACTTGCTGCACGGTTTGACGTTGCCGCCTATTGAGGTCGCCGGAAGTGAAGCCGACACTGTAGCTCGTGGCGCCGCCGGTACCGTGCGCGACGGAATCTTCCTGCTGCCCGAGTTGGATCAGATAGGCAATGGAGTGCTCCCTGGCCGACCATCCCAATCTGCCGAAATCGCTGCGACGTATGACGGGCACTAGTCGCTTAGCACGCCATTTCTTCGCAACCGAGAGGCCGAGAGCACTGCATAGCTTTTGTATCGCCAGAATCGCAGTACCGCACAGCGCACTTGTCGGCGCCATCAAAAAATTTCGCAAAGACCATGCGCGGTGCAAGTAGGCTAAGAACAGCAGCTAAAGGTTCCATTGGGGCGAGCTTGCTCAAAAATACGGGATGACTGGCGTCTAATGTGGTGTCGTCTTGGAGTAGCGGCCGGGCGGCTGACCGACATAGCGGCTGAAGGCCGTGCTGAAGGTGCTTGCCGAGCCATAGCCGACGCGCTCGGCGACCTCGGCGATGTGGATCTCCTGACGGCGCAGCAGATCCTTCGCCATGGCCATGCGCCAAGCCAAGAGATACTCCATCGGCGGCACCCCGACACTGCGGCTGAAACGGTCAAAAAATGACGATCGGGAAAGTGCGGCCTCCTTTGCGAGTTGCGCCATCGTCCAGGGGCGCCCCGGATCGGTATGCATCTGCCGGATAGCCTCGGCTAGCCGCACATCCCCCAAACCGCGCAGCAGCCCGGCCGGCGCGTCGGATGTTTGTGTCAGCCGTAGGGATTCGACCAGAAGAATCTCGACGAGTCTGGTCAGCACCAGATCGCGTCCGGAATGTCGCTGTGCCGCCTCGTCAATCAATAGCTTCACCAAGATCGAAAGCCGCTCGACACCGCGGACATGGACCTGCGCCGGCAGCAGCGAGACGAGAAGGCCTGAATCCTCGCTATCGAAGATGAAGTAGCCGCCAAGGATGCGCACGCTGGGTGGCCCATCTTGCGTCCCGTGACGCACCTCGCCCGTGGCCTGGGCCGCGATGTGCGGATCTATGAAGTCCGGGATGACGGCCTCGAAGCCCGACATGACAAAGCCAGGGGTCCTTGGAAGCAGCACGAAGTCGCCGGCTTCCAGCATCAGCGGCTCCTGGCCGTCCACCACAAGGCGGCACGCCCCGTCGAGGATCACGGCAAAGCTCGGGTGCCCGAAATCATCGTAGCGGACGCCCCAGCGGCCAGCACCGCTGATGCCTTTGGTGAACACGGCCCGAGGCCGGAGCAGTTCAATGACTTCGCAGAGTGGGTCGGTCATTCTTGGACCCTAGCTAACAAATAGCACTTTTCAATTGTGAATCGTCCTAAAAATCAACTTAGCTTGGCCAAATCCCGCGGCTGGTCGGGTTGGCGGTGCTTGCCGCTGGCGGTCGAAAGAAACCGACCGGGACAGTCAGTTCACCCAGGTCGCCGCGATTTTTCCCGCTATGGCAGATGCGGTCCAAAGACAATCGCCAGTCGTCCTTCGGCGTTTCCCGCTTTCAACCGGTCCAGCGCGCTGCTCACCTCCGCAAGCGCGACGCGCTCTATTTGTGTATCGAGAGGTTGCGCCTGATGCAGTTGCATCAGTTCGTGCATCTGCGCGCGCGTTCCCACGCTTGTCCCCGTTATCCAGACGCCGGTGGCTGTAAGCCACTCCTGGCTGAGGGGCACCGTTTGCGACACCATCGCCGCCGCGACGATCCTGCCTCGCGGGCGGATTGCCGCGATCATCGCGCCCCAGGTTGCTGGCGTCGGCGCAAAATTGATGCAGACATGGGCACGCAGGTTCGCCGGCCAGCTGTCGGCCAGACCAGGCGAGGAAAGTAGCGTATGCTCGGCGCCAAGCGAGGTTGCGAGCTGGAGCTTGGCCTCGTCCGTATCAACGGCGACAACCCTTGCGCCGAGCCGCCGGGCGATCTGGATCGCATAAAGGCCCAAGCCACCACAGCCGAAAACGGCGCAAATCTCTCCGGCTTTGACCCCTGCCCTTTGCACGGCGCCAAAAGCGGTCAAGCCAGCGCACATCAGTGGCGCCAGCACCGCCGCATCGCCCTCATCCGGCAGTCGCGCAGCAAAGCGTGCATCGGCAACGACATATTCGGCAAAGGTGCCTGCAACATCAAAGCCGTGCGCACGCTGGTGTTGGCAGAAGGATTCCATTTCGGAACGGCATTCGTCGCAGCGGCCGCAGGTATCGTGAAGCCAGGCGACGCCGGCGCGCTCGCCATGGCGCCAGTTCGTGACGCCAGTGCCCAACTGCACCACCCTGCCCACGCCCTCATGGCCGAGGACAGTTGGAAGCTGGCCCGACGCCGGCCGCAGATGCCCTTGCCAAACATGCACGTCGGTATGGCAAATGCCGCTCGCCTCGAGGCGAACCAGTATTTCACCGCGACCCGGTTCCGGCCGCGGCACATTCATTATGCGCAGCGGCTCACATGGCATCTCCAGCACGGCGGCCAGCATGCTGTGGCTCATCTACAGACCCAGCGCGCTTTTCACGGCCGGCAAGCCTGGCTGACCGTCGAAGGTCGAGACGCCGTCCAGCCATTTCGCGAGCTTGTCCGGATTGCGCTTGATCATCTCGCGGGCGGCTTCGTCGGCGGATTTCCCCTCCCCCAGGATCATGCGCATGCCGTAGTTTTCATAGGTGAGATCGAAGGCCAGATTGGCGAACAGCTTGGCTGCGTTGGAGCACTCTGTCGAAAAGCCCTTGCGGGCGATGGTGCGCACGGTGGCACCGCCGAAATTCGGTCCGAACTCGACGTCGCCACCGGAAAGATAGGTGATCTTGTAGTCGAGGTTCATCGGATGCGGTTCCCAGCCGAGGAACACTACCCAGCCCTTGTCGGCCACCGAGTTTGCGACCTGCGTCAGCATTGCCGCCTCACTGGACTCGATGATCTGCCAGTTGCCCAGCCCGTGCCGGTTGGCCGCCACCATGTCGAGCAACGGTTTGTTCGAGCCTGCCTCGATGCCATAGATCTTGCTGCCGAACTTGTCGGCATGGGCTGCGAGATCGTCAAAGCTTTTGATGCCCTGGTCAGCGACATACTGCGGGACGGCGAGCGTGTATTTGGCGCCTTCCAGATTGACGCCGAGCACTTCGACCGATCCCTCGTCGAAATAGGATTTGTATTCCTCGTCCTGCACCGGTCGCCAGTTGCCCAGGAACACATCCATGTCGTTTTCCTTCAGCGCCGAATAGGCGACGCCAAGGCCGAGCAAGGTCTGCGAGGCGTCATAGCCCAAGGCGTCGAGGATCACCTCGGCGGTGGTGTTGGTGAGTGCGATGTCGGTCCAGCCCAAATCCGCCATGCGGACCTTCTGGCACTGCGCCGCATCGGCGGCCATGGCGGGCGATGCGATCAACCCTGAAAGCAAGGCAAGAATGACTGTCGTACGCATTTTTGGTTCCCCGTTTTCTTGATGAGACGACTGCCCGCCAACGCTATGGCCTCGGCGCTATATGTCAATACAGAATCTTGTACGAGCATACAAAAATCTTATTTGCTAAAAAGGGAAATGGCGACTCAAGGCAAGCGAACCAGAATCGAAGACATCCGGCGCATCGAGCTGATCGCGGCCGCGCATCGCGTGTTCCTCGAGCATGGATTGCAAGGCATGACCTCGGCCCGCATATGCCGCGAAGCCGGCATGTCGCCCGGCATTCTTGCCTATTATTTCAAGGGCAAGGACGAAGTCCTGTTCGGCATGGTGCGCTACAACAACCGCCTGCTGATGGAAGACGTCATCGCGCGGCTCAGCGCGGCGCCGACCAATTGGGCGCGGCTGGAAGCGATCGTCGAGGGGAACTTTCCCAGCCAGGCTTTTACCCGCGCCATCGCCAGCGCCTGGATGTCGGTTTGCGCGGAAGCCGGCGTGAACGAGCAATATGCCCGGCTCCAGCAGCTGTTCCACCGGCGGCTGCGCTCCAATCTGGCTTCAGTGTTTGACGGGATGTTCGATGCGGCGCGCCTGCACGAAGCGAGCCTTATCATTGCCGCGCTGATCGATGGGCTTTGGCTGCGCAAGGCGGTCGCCGACGATATCGGACGCGACGAAGCCATCACGCTGGTGTTCCGCGGAATTCGCTCCTTGGTGAGCGACAGGGAAGAACAGCAGCTGCGTTACCCCCCAGGCCGAGAGCCCAAGAAGGCTGCGGCCACCCGGCGACGGCGACTATGATCCTGCGGGTATCGTGCGAAGAGCCTCTGCCGCACCTGACGGCAAATTCACCGGGTGCGGCAGATATGGCGACGGAACTAGGCAGCGGCCGCATGGCGCGCTTGGCTCATCGCCACCGCATCGGGCCCGGCGGGAAAGCTGATCGTCGCGGAGTCGTCGTGTGCGACCTGCCAGACAACCTCGGCGACGTCTTCAGGCACCGTGTGTGCCATCGGCCGGGTCATCTCTGCGAAGATCTCGCTGGCGTAGCCGGCATAGGCTTCGGGAATGAAGCGCTCGACATAGGAACCCGCATCGCGGGAGAACGCCGTCGTCGGCCCGTAACCCGGCTGAACCATCTTCACGCGGATACCGAAGTGATTGAGTTCGTTAGCGAGCGACGCGGTGAAGCCGTCGATGGCCGTCTTGCTGGCCGTGTAGATGGCGACCAGCGGCATCGGGACCAGCACGGCGCTGGAGGTGACGTTGATGAGGGTGCCCGAACCGCGGGCGCGGAACCGGGGAATCACCGCTTGGGTCATGGCCATGACACCGAACGTATTGGTCTCAAAGACCTGGCGGGCCGTGTCCATCGACGTCGCCTCGAAGGCGCCGAACATGCCGATGCCGGCATTGTTGACCAGCACGTCGATCGGGCCTGCCGCTTCGACCGCTGCCTTGATGCTGTCCGCATTGGTAACGTCGAGCGGGATAATCCGGATGCGGTCGGATTTGGGTAGGACATCCTCACGCGGCGTGCGCATGGCGGCGACGACATTCCAGCCCTTGGCGTGAAAAAGCCTGGCGGTTTCGAGGCCGTAGCCCGACGAGGTTCCAGTGATAAGCGCGGTTTTCATGGCGATCTCCTTTCGTGTCTAATGACGCGAAGATACCCTTGCCGAACCGGACCATATATAATCATAAGTCCGCAATTAATTTGCGATAGTCCGAATTGCCGTGCACCACCTGCCACCCTAGGCGGTGATACAGCGCCGCTGTCGGTTCTCTGGGCAGGGTCGAGAGATAACGGTGAACGAACGCAACCCTATTAATTCTTGTTCCATAGCCGCCGCTGCGGCCGAGCAATCGATTGCGACGCTGGAACAGTTTGAAAGCCTACCATGAACTTTGAAAGCCATCGGCGATGGAGTAGTTTCCGGTCGAATTCGGACGGTGCCCGGAGCCTAGGCTATTTGCTCAGCGCGGCGACCGGCTGATCAGGAGTTCTGGATCGGTCGAGCAATAGGCGCGGATCAGGGAGCGGCTATCGGGAATAGTGAGTTGAAGTCCGAACTGGGCCGGAAGCAGACGGTCCGCTTCCGGAAAGGACTGGCCCGAGAGGCGCATTCCGCCAGCGACGCAATATTAGCCGTACTAAGTTACTGTCGGTTGTCCGAGCCAGGACGCTTCGCGCCATAGGCGGCGTTGTACACTCGGCGACAACAGCAGACCTTACGGCAGACTGAAACCGGCATAGGGCTTAAGCGGGACGATTTCGAAATCGAGCATCCCTGCCCTCGCCAGCGGCAGCGTCGCCAGCGTCTCGTGAACTTCACCCTCATCCTTTGCCTCAACGACCTGGCAAGCGCCGGGCATGTCGCCGCGATGCCAGATCTGGCGCGTGAAGCCGATGCTATAGAGATGGCGAGCTTGTGCACCCTCGCTGGCCACTAGGCGTTCGAAATCGGCGTCGCTGAATTGGTCCGTTCGACGGCGAGACAAAACAAGAAATTGCATCGGCCTGGTCTCCGAAGACTTACGCTACTGCTGCGATCACGTGGCGGGCATGTGCAGACCGGACCCCCTTGACCAGATCGGCGCCCTTTTCGCCGATCATCATCGTTGGCCCATTGGTGTTGCCACTGATCAGGACTGGCATGATCGAAGAGTCGATCACCCGCAAACCGTCGAGTCCGCGCACACGCAGTTCGGGATCGACGACTGCGGTCTCGTCGACACCCATCTTGCAGGTGCCAACAGGGTGATAGTCGCAGCAGGCATATTGCCTGATGTAGGCCATCAGTTCCTCGTCGGTTTTCGCAGCCGGCCCAGGCAGCCGTTCGACCTTGACGAATTTGGCGATTTCACTTTGCGCCAGCACGTCGCGGATGATGCGAACCGATTTCAGTGCCATGCCGCGATCGTAGGGATCAGATAGATAGTTGGGGTCGACCAGCGGCTCGTCGGCGGGGTTCGACGAGCGCAGCTTCACCGAGCCGATGCTACGTGGCCGAAGGAATGTCGAGTTGATGGTAAAACCATGCCCGTCGAGCCGCGTCTGGCCGCCGCGCACCACCATCGCTGGCGCGATGTGAATCTGAAGGTCGGGCCGCTTCGCTCCCTCGCTCTGGAAGAAGCCGCCACCCTCGACGATGACCGAGGCGGCAGGGCCGTTGCGATAGAGCAACCAGCGAATGCCGTGCAGGAGCGCCTTGGGATAGCGATCCTGGCCGTCATAGCTGATCGGATCCTTGAGCGTCAGATGGACATTGGTGCAGAGATGGTCCTGGAGGTTCCGACCGACACCGGTGAGATCGGCGACCGGAGCGATCCCGAGAGCTTTCAACTCGTCGGCCGGACCGATGCCGGACAGCATCAGCAGGCGCGGCGAGTTTATGGCCCCTGCCGATACGATCACCTCGCTTTCGGCCCGCAGCAGTTTCCGCGATTTGCCCTCGGAAAGTTCAACGCCGACGGCGCGGCCGTTCTCGACAACGATCCTTGTGACCCGGGCATGGGTCCTGACTGTCAAATTGGGCCTCCCGCTGACGGGATGCAGATAGGAGACGGCGGACGAGCGGCGGCGGCCATCGCGACAGGTGACCTGGTAGAAGCCGGCGCCATACATAGTGTCGCCGTTGAAGTCGGGATTGAACGGCAGGCCATATTGTTGCACGGCACGGACAAAGGCCCGGGTCAATGGGTGCGGACCGACCTGATCCGAAACTGCGAGCGGACCGCCCTGCCCGTGATAGCGATTGGCGAGCCGATCATTGTCCTCGGATTTACGGAAATAGGGCAAGACATCCTCATAAGCCCAACCGTCGTTTCCGAGTGCTGCCCAATTGTCGTAGTCCTCCTTTTGGCATCGGATGTAGATCATCGCGTTGATCGAGCTTGAGCCGCCAAGGGTCTTGCCTTGCGGATACCAGATGGAGCGGTTGTCGAGGTTCTTCTGCGGCACCGTGTGGAACCGCCAGTTGACGCCCGACCCGAACAGCTTGCCGATGCCGCCAGGAATATGGATCATCGGATTCCAATCCCGGCTGCCAGCCTCCAGCAGCAGGACCTTGACGTCAGGATCCTCCGACAGGCGGTTTGCCAGCACGCAACCGGCCGAGCCCGCGCCGACAATGATGTAATCCCACATATTCTGCCTCCACTTGCGCCCGAAGGCGTCGTCCCGTCGCGCGACGAAATCCGGCCGCGGACCTTGCTCCTCAGTCCTATTTGCCCCTGAAGACCGGCGCCCGTTTCTCGGCAAAGGCTCGCAGCCCTTCAATCCGGTCCTCCTTGCCGAATGCCTCGACGGTCAGCCGGTGCTCGATCTCGAGTCCGCTTTGCAGTTCGGTTTCGAATGCCGCCAGAACGGCCTTCTTGGCATAGGGCGTGATCGCAACCGACCTGGCGGCGATCGCAGTGGCGATCTCCAGCGCCCGTGGCAGGAGCCTGTCGGCCGCCACGACTTCGCTGACCAGTCCTTTGCGCTCGGCGAGCGTCGCATCAACCATGTCGCCGGTCAGGACCATCTGCATGGCAAAGGATTTGCCAACGAGGCGCGGCAGACGCTGTGTGCCGCCATCGCCGGGGAACGAGCCGATCTTGATTTCAGGCGTCGCGAATTGAGCTGCCTGAGAGGCAATGATGATGTCGCACAGCAGCGCAAGCTCCAGCCCGCCGCCCAGCGCATAGCCATTCACGGCGGCGATAATCGGCTTGGAGAAGCCCTCAATGGCGCGCCAGCATGCCAGGCGCTCCGGATCGGTATAGGAGGCGACGCCGCGTTCCAGCATGTCAGAAATGTCGGCGCCAGCCGCGAAGGCGCGACCGGCACCCGTCAGCACCACGCACCCGACCTCCTTGTCGGCGTCATAGCCAGCAAGCAGGTGGCTCAATTCGGCCAGCAGCGCTTTGGACAACGCGTTCAGCTTGTCCGGCCGGTTGAGCGTCAGCAGTCGGATGCCGGGCGCCGGTTCCACTGCCTGAACGAGGCGGTCCATCATCGATTAGGCGACCTTCCTGTAAAGCGTCTCCGCGCTCAATCCGGCAGCAGCCAGCAGTCCCCGGATCTTCTCGATCTCGGCGGGGTCTGGCTTCATCAGTGGGGGCCGGACGTGAGCTTCGTCCAGTCGCCCGAGCAGCACCAGCGCCTCTTTCATGCGATTGTGCATATCGAGAAGCGGCGCGTCATAAAAGGCCCGTACCGTCGGATAGATGCGGTCATTGATCGCCTTGGCAGTCTTGAGATCGTTCGCCTGCACGGCGCGGAACAGCGCAACCTGAAGGCTGGCGATGACGCTGCCGGCGCCCGACAGGAGCCCGTCGCAGCCAAGCGCCAGCGAGCCGAGTAGCCAGGCGCTGTGGGTGGTGAGGGTGTTGACCGGACGGTCGAGCGCTTTCAGTTCGCGGATCTGGCGTTCATGCAAATTGCCATCGCCGCACTGGTCCTTGATCGCGACGATCGAGGGAAAACGACGGCAGAGGTCGAGCAATGTCTGTAGCGGGTAGGCAAGGTTCGATACCAGCGGATACTGGAACAGGATGATGGGAAGGTTGGACGCATCGGTGATGCGCTTCAGATGCTCGACGATCATCTCTGGCCGCAGATGCCCACCGAGCGTCATGAAGTCCGGCGGGAAAACCAGCAGCGCGTCGGCGCCCTCCCGCTCAGCATAAGCGGCGATGTGCGCGGCCTCGAGGCTGGAGTTTGTATAGACACCGACAATGGTCGGAACCTGATCCTGCAACACATCCTTGGTTACCACGATCGCGCGGTATTGCTCGTCGATGGTGAGCGCGTGCACTTCGGCCGCATGACCATTGATGGTGATGCCGGAAATGCCTTCGACCGAGGAGACGTCAGCGAGGTGCTTGCGGTAGGCGCTCTCATCGACAGCCAGATCGGCGGTGAACGGCATCAGGCAGGCGGGAATGACGCCATGGGCAGCAAACGGTTTCTTGTCGCTCATCATTCAGTTCCTATTAGAAATTTCGGGACGCCGCGCCAGTGCGGCGTCCCGTTGCCCAGGCAGGACTTAGAAGCCCTTGCCGATCATGTCGGCGATATTGTCCGGCGTCACTGAAACCGTTGGCAAGGTGATCGTCTCCGGGACCTCTTCACCCTTGGCCACCTTGTAGGCGGTCTCGATCCCTTCCGGCGCCACGAATGGATAAACGAAGGTTGCGGCGAGCTTGCCCTGTTTGACCGCCTCGAAAGCAGTCTCCTGGCCGTCGATACCGACCACCGCCACTTCATTGAGCCGGCCGGCGGCCTCCAGCACCTGGATTGCCCCGAGTGCCATCTCGTCATTGTGCGCGTACACCGCCTGGATCTGGCCGGGACCAAACCGCTGCACCATGTCTTCCATGAACTTCACCGCCTTGTCGCGGGTGTAGTCACAGTTCTGCGATGCGACCACCTTCATGTCCGGGTGCTTTGCGATTGCTTCCGCAAACCCCTTGTTGCGATCGATGGTAGCCGATGCCCCCGCCGTCCCCTGCAACTCGATGATGTTGCCCTTGCCATTCAATTTCTTGGCAAGGAACTCTCCCGCGCCAACGCCGAGCGGCAGGTTCTCGCCGCCGACATGAACGGTCACTGGCGTGTTGACCTTGCGGTCGAGAGTCACAACCTTGATCCCGGCATCCATTGCTTCCTTGACGACCGGGGTCAGTGCCTGCTCTGTCAGCGGCGAGATCATCAGCACCTTGATGCCTTGTGCGATCAGGCTTTCGACGTCTGCCACCTGCTTGGAAGCATCGTTGTTGCCGTCAGTAACGATGAGGTCGACATCTGGATAATGCTCGGCGGCGTACTTCTTGTTGCCCTCCACCATGGCGACGCGCCAAGGATGGTTCATGGTGCCTTGGCTGAAGCCGATCTTGATCTTGTCCTGAGCCAGGACCGCGCCCGGCATCATGGCGCCCAGTACCAGGGTTGCGGCAAGTGCCGTGGTGCGTAGGAAATGTCTGCGACTGGTCATTTCTTCACTCCTCCATTGTTTTTCATTTCAGGCTCCAAAGCGCGACGGTCAGCCGTCTGGCAAGTGCCGCCGCGCACGGATGTCAGGACCGTCTTTTGTGACGGTAGACCTCGAACATCACCGCGGCGATGATGATGGCGCCCTTCACGACCTGCTGCGTGAACGGCGATATTCCTAGCAAATTCAATATATTAGCCATGACAGCGATGATTGCGGCGCCGATCACGGTGCCGATGACGCCGCCTTCGCCGCCAAACAGGCTGGTGCCGCCGATGACGACGATCGAGATGGCCTCGAGTTCGAGATTGGTACCAGCGGTGGGCTCACCAACGGTCAGCCGCGAGACGAAAACCAGGGCGGTCAGCGCCGACAGCACTCCTGAGATCGCATAGACCGACATCAGCACGCGCGGCACGTTGATGCCGGCAAGCCGCGCCGCCTCGGTGTTTGAACCGACCGCGTAGATCTGGCGACCGAACGGGGTGTGTCGCAGGACCACGAAAGCCGCGGCGGCGATGGCAACGAAGATCCAGATCGGTACGGGAATGCCGAAGAGAAAACCGCTGCCCAGATAGGAGAAAGCATCCGAAGCATCGCCAAGCGTCTTCGGCTCGCCGTTGGCAATTGTCATGGCAATGCCGCGCCCCATCACCAGCGTGCCGAGGGTCATTATGAAGGGCGGCATGCCGAAGAAAACGACGCCAGCTCCATTGATGGCGCCGAACACGGCTCCCATCCCCAGCGCCGCGATCATCGCCAACGGGATTGGAACGCCAGATGAGAGCATCAGCGCTGTGGCAACCGCGACGACACCGACGATGGAACCGACGGAGAGATCGATGCCGCGTGTCAGAATGACGAAGGTCATGCCGACGCTGACGATGCCAAACAGCGCGACCTGGCGGCCGACATTCAACATGTTGCCGGTCTGGATGAAGCTCGGCGACAGATACACCGCGAAAGCACACAACACGATCAGGACCCAGAGCAGGCCAAGGCTTTGCGCCCAGCCTCGCAACCGACCCACCGACCCCGGCCGGATCGACGCCAACCCTTGTCCCGTTGTCATCTCAGCCATTCCTTCCTCCCGTTTCGTCTGCCATTGCGAGGGTCGATTGCCGTTGCAGCAGCCAGGCCACCGCATCGGCCAGCCCGCCCTCGTCGCACGACGGTCCAACGAAATGCGCGAGCCGCTTGGCTTCCGGGACCGCGTTTTCGACCGTGACCGCCGTTCCGGCCCAGGCCAGCATCTCGAGATCATTCTCGGCGTCGCCGGCGGCGGCGCAGTCCTGCGCCGCCATTCCGAGGTCAGCCGCAACGGTCGCGATGGCGGTCTTCTTGGAGATGCCGAGCGGACCGATCTCGAGCAGACGTGGATGCGATCCCGATACCGACAGGCACCCGGCAAGCTGCACGCGGAGAGCTCCAAAGGCTTCACGGTCCGTGGGCTGCGCGGCGACACACATGATCTTGCCGGGTTCCCCCGGCAGGTCTTCCAGCGCCTTCGCCACGATCAAGGGCTCTGCGGTCACGCCGGCTTCGCGTACGATGATCGGGTCTTCGGCAAGTGCGTAAATGGCGTGGCCGGTAAACCACATTGGCCGAACGCCCGCCGCTTGCGCCGTGGCCATGGTGTGCAGCGCATCGGTGCGGCCAATCCGCTGCTCGGACAGCGCAACGCCGGTCGAGACATTACCGATCCAGCCACCGTTGAAGCAGATGGCGAGGCCCGCAATCCCAAGCTTCTCCGCATAGGGCTTTAGCCCGAGTGGCGAGCGCGCCGTTGCCAGAACAATCATGATGCCGGCCTCTCGTGCCACGTGCAGAGCGTCGGCCACACTCTGCGGAAGCACATGGTCGTGCGTCAGCAAGGTGCGGTCGACATCGGTGACGATAAGGCGCGGAATGGTCATGACCCGCCTCAGACCGGAAACACCGGAGCGCGCGGCCCGGTCTGAATGAGAAGCGTCTTGAGTTGGGTGAACTCTTCAAAGCCCGCCTGGCCCATCTCGTAGCCGAAGCCGGATCCCTTCACCCCGGTGAGCGGCAGCTGCGGGGCGCCGTCAATGATTGTGTTGGCCTGCACCCAGCCGCTTTTCAACCGCTTGGCGACGGTCAGGACCGTGTCGATATTCTTCGACCAGATGTAGTTGGACAGGCCATAGGCAGTGTCATTGGCCAACCGCACCGCGTCATCCACCGTATCGAACCGTGTGATGCTGAGCACCGGGCCAAAGATTTCTTCGCGGAAGATGGTCATATGCGGCTCGACCCGGTCGAAAATGGTCGCTTCGTGAAAATGACCGACCGCCCCTGCCGCTACATCGCCGCCGAGTACCAGTTGGGCACCTTCCTCGATCCCGCTTTTGACAAAGCCGGTCACCTTGGCCAGATGATTGTGGTCGATCAGCGCGCCGACATCCGTGTCGTCGTCGAACGGATCGCCGACCTTCATCTTGCGGGAGCGCGCCACCACCTTGGCGATGAAATCGTCAGCGATGGACGACTGTACGAACAGCCGTGACCCCGAAACGCAGCACTCGCCATTGTTGAAGAACACGCCCATCAGCGCGCCGTCCGCCGCGGCGTCCAGATCCGCATCGGCAAAGACGATATTGGCCGATTTGCCGCCCAGTTCGACCGAGGATTTGACCAGATGACGGGACGTGTTGCCGACGACACGGCTGCCGGTGCGCGTCGAACCGGTGAAGGAAACGAAGTCGATGCCCGCATGCCCCGTCAGGTGGTCGCCGGCGCTGGCGCCATAACCGCTGACGACATTGAAGGCGCCGGCCGGCACGCCGGCCTCGCTCGCCAGCGCGGCGATCTCGAACGCTGAGCCTGACGTGAACTCCGATGGCTTCAGCACCACCGTGCAGCCGGCGGCGAGCGCGAACGGGACTTTCTGCGACAGGATCAGCGCCGGGAAATTCCATGGCGTGACCAGCGCCACGACGCCCACTGGTTCGCGGCTGATCAGCGCCGTCTTGCCATCGCCGATGTTCGTGTAGGTAAGGCCCGCCATCTGCATGGCCAGCGAAGCTGCATAGCGTGTCAGGCCGGCGGCACCATCAATATCGCCACGCGCAAAACGAACTGGCTTGCCGACCTCCTCGACCTCAATCCTGACCAGCCGGTCGCGGTTGGTGCGGATCAGATCGGCAAGACGGTTCAGGACCTCGGCGCGCTCCATGCCGCTCATACGCGGCCACGGCCCATCCTCAAAGGCGATGCGCGCCGCCTCGACGGCAAGATCGACATCTTCGGGTGTGCCATCAGCATAGCGGGCGACCACGTCACCTGTGGCCGGCGACCGGCGATCAATCGAACCGGAACCCGAACCATCGACAAACCGACCGCCGATAAATTGTTGATAGCTACGCGTGCTCATGTCGTTCCTCACTGCCAAACCGCATGGGCCATGATTGTTTCTTCGGTTGCGTCCTCGCCTTCTAGAACCGCCGAGATGGCGCCCTCGCGCATGACGATGATGCGATTGCAGAGGCCAAGGATTTCCGGCAATTCGGACGAGACCATCACGACGCTTGCGCCGCGCTTGGATGTCAATTCGGCGAGCAGGTCGTAGATTTCGCGCTTGGCTGCCACGTCGACGCCGCGCGTCGGTTCGTCGACCAGAAGGATTTCCGTCCCCGCATGCAGCTGACGGGCGATGCCGCATTTCTGCTGATTGCCGCCCGACAGCGTGCGGACCTTGGTGCTGGGGCTCGGCGTCTTGATGCGCATCTGCTGGATGAACCGGGAGACAGCGTCGTGCTCGCGCCAGCCACTGATCAGGCCGCCGCGGGTCAACGACGCCATTTGGGAAACGGTGACGTTGAATGCGACCGACTGGTCGAGGAAGAGCCCCTCGGTCTTGCGATCCTCCGGCAACAGGCCGACGCCGTGCGCAAGCGCGCGGCGCGGCCCGTCGATGGCGACCAATTGGCCGTCGATCCTGATTTCGCCGCCGTCGAGCGCATCGGCGCCGGCGATGGCACGCAACACCTCGGTCCGGCCCGCGCCGGCAAGGCCGCAGATGCCGACAATCTCGCCGCGCCTGACATTGAAGGAGATATCCTTCAGCACGCCGGCCCGCGACAGGTTGCGTACGTCTAAGCGGATCTCGTCGCCGGGCTGCGAGCGCGGTGGGAACACGTCTTTGAGTTCGCGCCCGACCATATGCCTGATGAGATCGGCTGTGGTCGTCTGGCCAAGCGGCATCGAGGCGACGACCTGGCCGTCCCGCAGCACGGTGACCTCGTCACAGATCTCATAGAGTTCCTTCAGGCGATGGGTGATGTAGATGAACGAAACGCCGTGCTCGCTGCTCAGCCGCCTGATCGTCTTGAAGAGATGCTCAAGCTCGGCGTCGCCCAGAACAGCGGACGGCTCATCAAGCACGACGATGCGAGCCTCGCGGGCAATCGCCTTGGCGATCTCCACCATCTGGCGCTGCGCGACGCTGATTGTGTCGATGCGCGCTGCCGGATCGACACGGAAGCCAAGCCTGTCGAGTACATCCTGGGCGGCGGCTTTTGCCCGGCGCCAGTCGATCGTGCCCAGACGCGTCTTCGGCAGGCGGCCGATAAAGATATTTTCAGCCACCGTGAGATGCGGAGCCTGGGCGAGCTCCTGATAGATGACCGCGATTCCGAGCTCGAGCATCCGCTCAGGCGTCGGCGCAGCCACCACATCCCCGTCGATGGCCACTTCACCCTCGTTGGCCAGGAACGCGCCAGAGAGGACACGCATCAATGTCGACTTGCCGGCGCCGTTTTCACCGATGACGCCGTGCACGCTTCCCCTGCTGACGGCGAAGCTGACATTGTTCAGCGCATACACACCCGGAAAGCGCTTGTGGATGCCGCGCATTTCGAGAACTGCGTCCTTCATCACGTCGTCTCCCAAACCGAGAAATCGTTTTCTCGGCTTCTCAAAAAAAGCTCACAGGCGATGCATCTGCATGCCGCCGCCGATGTGGTAGATGTCCCCGGTGCTGAATGGCATGCCACCGACGGCCAATGTCGCCACGCCGCGGGCGATGTCTTCGGGCTGCCCCCACCGCCTGATTGCCGAGAGTTGTCCGGCCTCGACCTGCCCCGAATACTTGTCGTAGACATCGGCGGTCATGTCGGTCTGGATCAGGCCTGGGCGAATCTCGTGTACCCGGATGCCTGCATCCGCCAGACGAATGGCAAATTGCTGGGAAGCCATCGACAGTCCGGCCTTGGATATGCAGTACGGCCCCTTTTCCGGAGAGACCAAGCCAGCGTTTGCAGAGGTGATTGTCACCACCGACCGTTCGAGCCGGGCTTGCGGCCGTGAAATCATCGCGCGCGCTACCGCCTGGGTGAAGAAGAACGTGCCGCGCAAATTGATGCCGACCAGCCGGTCGAAGCTCTCCTCGGTAACATCGAGAAGATCACCGCGCACGGAAACCTGGACGCCGGCGTTGTTGACCAGGCAAGTGGTTCCCCCCAGATCGGCTTCGATGCGCTCTATGAACGCCGCATTGTCCGAGGTCTCGGATATGTCCTTGCGATAAAAGGCGGCATTTCGTCCGTGCGTGCGGGCAAGGTTGACGGTCTCGCTGGCATTCTCATCGTCGACTATGTCGACGACAGCGATATCGAAACCCGCCTGCGCAAGCTCACAACAGATGGCCCGCCCGATGCCGCGACGGCCGCCCGTCACAATGGCAAGTCCGCGGTTGAGGGATGCCGGCTTTTCAGGCAACGCGGAGGCGCCTGCGGTGGAAGAGGCTTGGTCCAGCATCACGACGCCTTCCTTGCCATGCGATCACCCTTTTCACGCGAAGCGACCACTGCCTTTGACGCCAGCAGGCGCTGAACCTCGTCATCCGCATAGCCAAGCTCGTCCAGAATCTCGTGCGTGTGCTCGCCGATCTCCAAAGCGAGGTATCGCAGCGCGGGCACCTCGCCGTCGTAGCGGTTGGGATGGTTGACCAGGTGGATCGTTCGGCCACGCACGTTCACCTGCCGAAACACTTGCGCGTGGCTGAGCTGCGCGTCGGCCAGCAGATCGTCATAGTAATTGATGGGCGCCCACCAGATGCCATGGCGGTCAAAGCGCTCGGCGAGTTCGGCCACCGTAAAGCGGGCGGTGGCGCTGGCCAGCCGGCGAGCATAGTCGTCGCGTTCGACGTAGCGGTCGACACCGACTACCTCGCGCAGACCGTCGCTGTCGAGCGCTTCGGCCAGCACGGAAGAATCGCACAGCGACACCACCACATGGCCGTCGGAGGCAGGATAGACACCGTAGGGCGCGGCATGGAACCACGTCGCCAGATTCGCCTCGCGGTTGAGCACCTCTCGGCTGAAGCCGCCGGCGAAGTAATTGACCAGCGCCTCGCCCTGCAGGTCGATCGCCGAGTTGATCAGGCTTGCCTCGACACGAGTCCCCTTTCCATCCCGCAAGCGGCGCACCAATGCACCCAGAATACCCATCGCCAGAAGTGCCCCGCCATGTTGGTCGACGATCGCCGCACCGACCGGCGTGGGGCCACGTTCCGGGGTTCCGGTGACACTCATCAGACCGGAGCGCGCCTGGGCGAGAAGATCCTGGCCGGGCTTCGTCGCCATCGGGCCTGTTGCGCCAAAACCGCTCGCCGAGGCGAAAATCAGATTGGGGTTGATTTCGCGGAGCGTTTCCTCGTCAAAGCCAAGCTTGGTGAACACGCCCGGCCGGAAATTCTCCATCACCACATCGGCCCCGGCGATCAGACGTCGGGCGACGTGCTTGCCTTCAGTGCTCTTCAGATCAATGCCGATGGAGCGCTTGTTGCGGTTGGCGCAGAGATAGAAGCCGCTGATCCCTTCCACATAGACGTCCGCACCCGACCAGCGGCGTTCATGGGCGCCGTCGATGGGTTCGACCTTGACCACGTCCGCTCCCATATCCGCGAGATATTGGGCGCCTGCAGGACCCTGCAGAAAATGGCAGAAGCTGACGACTTTGATGCCGCTGAGCATTTCTCTTCCCTTGGTTCTGCGCTATGAGTTGCGCATTGTGAAATCGTTTTCACGCCTTTTCTCATAGCTGTCAAGCCCAATTTGAAAGGGTTTCTCACAGAGAGATGGTGTAGCCTTCAGAAAAGAAGTGTGTCATCTGGAAAACGGTTTCTCGAAAACCGTCGGATTCGAGGCTCAATGGATATCGAGGATGGCGGCGCAAAGCTGATTGACGTGGCCAGGCTTGCAAACTGTTCGCCGGCTACCGTCTCCCGCGTGCTCAACGGCAATCCCAACGTGAACGAGGTCGTGCGGGATCGTGTTGTCCGGGCGGCGCGCGATCTTGGCTATGTACCCAATGGTTCCGCCAGGGCGCTGCGGTCGACCCGGACAAGGTTGGTCGGCGCGATCATCCCCACATTGGACCACGCTATCTATGCCACGATGGTCGATGGACTTCAGGCGCGTCTTTCCGAAAAAGACGTTTCGCTCATTATCAACACCTCGGGCTACGACATCGATCATGAATACGAGCAGGCACGTCTGCTGGTCGAGCGCGGGGTCGAATCTGTAGTCCTTGTCGGGTCAACGCACCGACCAGCCACTCTGGCCATGTTCGAACAGAAGCGCATCAACTATGTATATACCTACACGTCAAAGGCGACCGAGGCAGGTGCGGCCGTGGGGTTCGACAACGAAAAGGCAGGGCGAACCGCCGCCCGTTACCTGCTCGACCTCGGCCACACCAAATTCGCGATGATCGCCGGCATCACCCAAGACAATGATCGCGCGGCAGGCCGCCGCGACGGTTTCTTGAATGAACTCGAACGATCAGGCATCGATCAGGGCATGGTTCCAGTCGTCGAGGGAGCGTACAGGCTGGATGACGGCCGCACCTGCATGCAGCGGCTAATGGACGACGTCAGAAGACCTACTGCGGTATTTTGCGGCAGTGATATCCTTGCGGCCGGCGCCATCAAGTACTGCCACGCCGAAGGCATCGCAGTCCCGAAGGAGGTCTCGGTTGTCGGATTCGACAATCTGGAGATTGCGGAACTCACCTCGCCCGAACTGACCACACTGGAGGTGCCCGCGCGCGACATGGGCCGGATTGCCGCCGACTACATCTTGGCGTCGCCATCGCAGCGACTGCATCTCAGACAACGGGAGCTGGCCATCAGGCTGATTGTCAGGGGAAGTACGGCTGTCGTCAGACGCTAATACAATCGCCGAAGGCCCTCTGGAACATGGCGCGAAAGCACCGCGGGAGACTGCGCGTTTCATCGACAGCTACTGATGGACGGTAGCTCGGCGCGATGCCCAACTGGAGCCGGTGTCCGGCTTCTAGCGCGGTCGCCGGAGATGTCTGCTTCCGGGCGACCGCGAAATTTGCCCTCTACGGTAGAAGATAATGCGGTCAGCCAGTGGCTCGATCAGTTTCTTGAGTCAACTTGGGCGAACCGCTTCGTAACCCATTGGCAAATAACGATTAAGTTAGTCGCTGAGGGTCACCGTTTTCTACAGGAAATCAATACGTTAGCGGGTGGTTCGCCAAGCCTTTTCCTTCGTATTCTCTCGTATGGTCAGGCGAACCTACGGACCAGGAGGACTAGTATGCGCAGTGAGTTCTCTTTCCGATATGCCATTCCATCCGACTGCACATATATGCCTGGAGGAGTCGAAAGAACTTTGCCGGCAGTGCGTGCCTAGCCGCTAGCCCCTTGTCAGTGATAGTAAATATCCAAGCGGTTGCAGTCGGTTACCGACACAGCAATATCTCTGGCAATCTTCGCGCGCGTTCCAGCACAGCGGTGAGCCACCGCCTGTGCACGCGTCTGAGCATTCGCAAAACCCCATTTGTCGACCAAGCGCATCGCTATCGCTTGCACTTTTGTCTCGTACCAAAGGCATTGCTGTAGGTCGCGCAATTTCATGTCAGGCTTCACAGGGCTCCGATTCAATGACAATTTCCAAGCTGCGCATTCTTCGTCTCAGTCGCTACGGCTTTTGATTCAAGAGCTGGGAAACCATCGATTTTTGAGCAATTGCCGACATCTCCCTGTTTCTGCCTTGCTCCAGAAGCAAGAGAAGGATGTGTGGCCAAGATACAAAAATTAGGGCGCCCACTATCGCTACCGAGGCAGCCTTCACGGTCCATGAGTGACCACGGTGAATATCTTTCCCAGGAACCATCCCGCACTCCCTTTGGCCTGGTTTGGCAAACAGAATTCTTGTGACCACTGGTTGGATAGCACTACGAAAACCAGGCGCAGCTACGATATCGTTGGTCACGCCCAGCGCTTGGGTTGCGCGGCATTTCAGGAGACGGTCGACGTCACGAGAATCCGCTTTACGCGCGCCGGGGCGTACTTCAGCCCTGCGAACCGGCCAGAGAACGGCCTACCCCTTTATCGAGCCGGCCATGAGACCGCGCAGGAAATATCTGCCAGCGAACACGTATATCGCCAGAGTGGGCAAAGCGGTCATGACTACAGAGGCCATATCGACATTGTAAGCTTTGACGCCCGTTGTCGTATTCACAACATTGTTTAACGCTACCGTGACCGGAACGTTGTCGCCCGACGTAAACGTCGTGCCGAAGATGAAATCGTTCCAGATGTTGGTGAACTGCCAGATGATCGACACGACGAAACAGGGCACCGAAATCGGCAGGATGATGCGCCAAAGGGTCTGGTAGAAGCCGGCGCCGTCTACCCGTGCTGCCTTGACCAGATCCGACGGCAGCGACAGGAAATAATTCCGGAAGAACAAGGTGGTAAACGGGATGCCGTAAACCACGTGGACGGTTATGAGTCCTACCACGGTGTTGGCTATCCCGATTGCGCCCAGGGTACGCGCCATCGGGATCAGGATGATCTGGAATGGAATGAACACGCCGAACAGAAGCATAGCGAAGATCAGATCCGCACCGCGGAATTTCCACTGCGTCAGTGCGTAGCCGTTGATCGCCCCAGCCGCTGTGGAAATCGTTACGGCGGGCACGATCATCACGATCGAGTTGACGAAGAAACCCTTGAGACCGGAGCAGCGCAGCCCTATGCAGGCCTCGGACCAGGCTTGGCGCCAAGGCTCGAAGGTGACACGCTGCGGAAGCGAAAGAATCGATCCGTTGCGGATGTCGTCGAGGTCCTTGACAGAGGTCAGGACCACGACCAGCAGCGGCAGGAGATAAACCATGGCGACGATGATGAGGCACATGTAGATGAAGATGCGGGCGACATGATGCGACGGCCCGCGCTGCAGAATGATGCCATCACCGATCATCGCGGTTGTTCCTGATATCGAGATAGAGATAGGGAACGACGATCGCGGTCACCGTCATGAAGATCATGATGGCGCTGGCTGCACCGACCGCCATCTGGTCACGCCCGAAGGTCTGGGTATACATGAAGGTCGCGGGCAGGTTTGTGCTGTTCCCGGGCCCGCCCGACGTCAGGGCGACGACGAGATCGAAGCTCTTTACAGCCTGTTGCATCAGGATGACGCCCACCGTCATGAAGGTCGGGCCAAGCTGGGGTATGATGATGCGCCGGTAGATTTGAGTCGCCCCTGCCCCGTCCAGCCTTGCGGCCTTGACAAGGTCGTCGTCGACGCCCCGCAACGCCGCCAGAAACAGTGCCATTACGAAGCCCGAAGACTGCCAGACGCCGGCGATGACGAGGGTGTAGATGGCATATTCGGTGTTGACCAGCCAGTCGAACTTGAAACTCTCCCAGCCCCATATGTGAAGCATGCGCTCCAACCCGAGACCTGGATTGAGGATCCATTTCCACGCCGTCCCGGTGACGATGAAGGACAGCGCCATCGGGTAGAGATAGACAGTCCTGAGCAACCCTTCCGCGCGGATTTTCTGGTCGATCAGGATCGCCAGAGCTAGGCCGATTGTCGTCGAGAACCCGATGAACAGAAAGCCGAATATGAAGATGTTCGATACGGCGATCTGCCAGATCGGGTTGGACCAGAGACGACCATACTGGTCAAATCCGACAAAGTTGTAATTGGGCAGCATTTTGGACGCGGTGAGCGAGATCACGCCGGTCCAGACCATGAAGCCGTAGATGACTACTAGAACGATGACCACCGACGGAGCCAGCGCCAGCTGCGACGCGTTCTTGGCCAGCCACAGCCGAGTGCCGGACCTGTGCCCGCCATATGCGGCCAAAGCGCCGGTATCGGGAAAACTCATCGCCACGGTCTGGCCTCTCTGCCTGCTCCGGATACGGCCCCGCGGTGCGGCGAGCCGGCAATCACGGCGCGAGCTGCGAAATGCTTGAGGAGGCGCCCCCGAACACCGGTTCGAGGGCGTCGTGTTGCTGGGCCGCTCTTACTCGGCCGACTTCAGCCCAGCTACGAGCTGGTCGATGGCCTGCTGCGAGGTCATGCCGGGCGTTTCGAAGAAGGTCGAGACCACGTCCAGGAAGACGCCGGTCTTGGTCGCGCCCGTCGCCGCATTATGCGTGAGCGAAGGCAGTGACGTGTTGGTCTTCTGCGCTTCGGCACGGTCGGCATAGGCCGCCTTGCCGCAGAAATCGAACTTGTCCATCGAGACGTCGACGCGAGACGGAATCGAGCCCTTCTTGATGTTGAAGGCTTCCTGGAAGTCCTTGTCGAGGATGGCGGACGCCATCTCCATCTGGCCCTTGACCCGGTTTTCGTCCTTGGTGGTGAAGAAACCGAAATTGTCGGTCAGCCAGACATAGTCGCCCTTGGTGCCGGGCGCCGGCGAGCAGCCGTAGTCGACATTGGGCTCCATCTTGGCGAGCGACAGTTCGCCCTTGGCCCAGTCGCCCATGATCTGCATGCCGGCTTCGCCCTTGATCACCATCTGGGTCGCCAGGTTCCAGTCGCGGCCGGGATAGTTCTTGTCGACGAACTTGTTCATGAGCCGAAGCTGGTCGAACACCTTGACCATCGTATCGCTCTTGATCGACGCCTCGTCCTGCTCGATCAGAGCCTTGCGGTAGAAGTCGGCGCCGCCGAGGCCAAGCACGACGTTCTCGAACAGATCGGCTTCCTGCCAGGGCTGCCCACCAAGGGCCAGTGGCGTCACGCCCGCGGCCAGAAGCTTTTCGGAGACCTGGTTGAATTCGTCCCACGTAGTCGGCGGCTGGACGCCGGCCTTGTCGAATACCTTCTTGTTGTACCAGAGCCAGTTTGACCGGTGGACATTGACCGGCACAGCGACGGTCTTGCCGTCATAGGATATTAGCGGCACCAGTTCCGGAGCGATGATCTTGGCCCAGTCCTCCTTTTTGGCCAGATCGCTGAGATCGGTTAGTACACCCTCGGCAGCCCAGGCCTGTACCTGCTGTGCATGCATCTGCGCGGCGGACGGCGCGGTATCGGACGCGATGCGTGCACGAAGGACCTGCACCATGTTCATTCCGGTACCACCGGCAACCGGAGAGTCAGACCAGGCGACGCCGCGCTTCTCCAGCAGCTGCTTCAATACATCCAGACCAGCCGCCTCGCTACCACTGGTCCAGTAGTGCATGACTTCAACATTTTCTCCTCCCGCAAATGACACTGACGTGGATACCGAAAGCATGATGGAAGCAATGACAAAACTGCGCGTAATCATCTGAATTCCCCTTTTTTAGTTTTTCTGACAACTTGCGAACTTGAATCAGCCATCCAGCGCTTAAGACTGACGACATTGTGTTTCAGCGGCATTTGGCATTGCCGGGTCGATCGCCGCTTGTGCGTGCAGACTGGCCTCACCTTCTATCCGCTCGGTCATGTGCTCGCATCGCGTGCCGGCGAGCTGCACCTCCCAGTTGGCCACCAATGTCTGACTATCATGTTTACAATTTACATATCTGTCAATAACTGGGTGCGATCAAAGTGACCTGCGCTCGAAATTTTTTAGAGACGAGTGCTCTAAGAAGCCAATATCGTGCTGAAAAATATGCGAAAAATGGCATTTAGCTGATGCTGCGACCTCCATCTTTTCCAAAAGACTAATTGACAAACACCGTCATTGTCAGACAAATCGTCAATCGAGCTGCGACGCGGGCCTGCGCGTCGCGGGAAACCAGCAGGGAAGGAAACAGGATGGCCGATACCGTTACCTGGGGCTTGATCGGCGCAAGCACGATTGCACGCGAATGGATGGTGGATTCAATCCGGAAACACCCGTCCGGGAAGGTGAAAGCGATTGTAAGTTCGGATTTGGACAGGGCGAAGGCCTTCGCCCACCACAAGGCTATTGCTGCCGGCTATGCCTCAGTGGAGTCCATGCTCGCGGACCCTGAAATAGCAGCCGTCTACATTAGCACGACCAACGACCGCCACCTGCCAGACTCCTTGGCCGCGATCGAGGCTGGCAAGCACGTCCTGTGCGAGAAACCTCTGGCCCTTGAACCCTCGGATGCCCAGACAATCGTGGATGCGGCCCGAAAGAAGGGCGTCGTTCTAGCGACCAACCACCATCTTCGAAATATGGAGAGCCATCGCGCCATCAAGAGCCTGATCGACCAGGGCGCGATCGGAAAGGTCAATTCGATTCGCGTGTTCCACGCCGGGGAACTGCCGGACAGCCTGAAGACCTGGCGGCTGCACGACAAGGCTGCCGGCGCCGGCGTCATCTATGACATCACCGTTCACAATGGCGACCTTCTTCGCTTTTACCTTGACGGCAACCCAATCAGGATAGCGGCCATCGCCGCGACCTCGGGAGCCGGTCCGAAACACATCGAGGACAGCGTGATGTCGGTCTGGGAATTTCCGGGCGATATCCTTGTGCAATGCCATGACAGTTTCGTTGTCGGCTACGGACCGCGTGGCGTCGAAATCCATGGCAGTGAGGGCAGCATCCTGGGCATCGACGTCATGTCCCAGGCGCCTGGCGGCCGCGTGATCCTGCGCACGAAGGACGGCGACCGGGAAATTCCCCTCGACCTGAAAGTGGCCTACGAGCGCGGCATCTCCGATTTCATCGCGGCAATCCAGGACAAGGGCAAGCCATCCTCGTCCGGCGATGACGGCGTCTGGAGTCTGAAGCTGGCAAAGGCCGTCGCCGAAGCGGCCGCGACGGGACGAACGATTTCGATCGAACAGGCCTGAAGCTGGATGACCGGATCATGCTGACTGTTCCCTCGCTTGGCCACGCCGACGCGGCACGTGCGATCAGGGCCATCGTCGATGCGATCCTGGCCGATGGCAAATGCGCGGTGATCGCCGTGGCGGACCAGCAGGGCGAGTTGATCGCCCTGTCGCGCCTCGATGGCGCGCCCTATCCGTCCATCCTGATCGCAGCCAACAAGGCGTGGACCGCCGCGCGCGAGCGGCGGCCCTCGATGGATATCGGGCAGGCCGCGAGAGCCCGGGGCGCGGGTTTTGACATGGGCTCCTATGGCGACTGCCGCTACACCGGCTTTGGCGGTGGGCTTCCTGTCATTGTCGATGGGACGGTCGTCGGGGCCGTCGCGGTGAGCGGTCTCTCCACGCAGGAAGACATCGATCTGGCCAAGAAGGGTGTGGATGCCATCTTGCAGGGCTGATTCAGCCGCTAGCTGCCCGCATCCCGTTCGCTACGGTTTTCCAAAGGCGGCGGCCAGTTCCTCGACCTGAGCCTCGGTCAGATAGCGCACCTTCATGGTCCGAAGTATTATGAGCAGCTTGGCCGTCTCTTCTAGTTCCTCCGCTGCGAACACGGCGGATTCCAGATTCCTGCCGGCGACGACCGGCCCGTGATTGGCGAGCAGAACGGCGGCGTATTTCCCGCGCAGATTATCGATTAACCTGCCTGCCTTCTCGTCGCCGGGCCTGACATAGGGAACAATAGGGACCTGCCCGACCCTCATGATCACGTAAGGCGTCAGCGAAGGGATACAGTCCTGCGGATCGACATCGGCCAGGCACGAGAGTGCGGTGCAGTAGGTGGAATGGAGATGGACGACCGCGCCGGTCGAAGGTCGACTTTCGTAAAAGGCACGGTGCAGGAAGATTTCCTTTGACGGCTTGTCGCCAGATATGTGCCGGCCATCCCGGCTGATCTTGGAAATCCTGTCCGCGCTGAGGAATCCCAGCGAGGAATTGGTCGGCGTGATCAGAATGCCGTCTTCCACCGTGCAGGAAATATTCCCTGCCGATCCGACGGAAAAACCCCGGTCGAAGAGCGACTTTGCCAGCCTGACAATGTCGGCCCGAGCTTGATCTTCGTTTGTCATCGCCCCGCCATTCGTTGAAGTGCCTTGGAAAAGAAGTCGCGTGACCCGAAGTTGCCGGATTTCAGCGCGAGCGCCATGGAAACCGGCGCTGCCACTGAAAGGACAGGCACGCCGGGATCGATTTCCTCGCCAATTGCGACGCTCTGAACCGCAAGCGCGCTGACGACCGCGCCGGAGGTTTCGCCGCCCGCGACGACCAGCCGCCTGACACCGGCATCTACGAGGTCTCGGGCGGCACTCGCAAACAATCGATCCAGTCTGTCGGCCACCGCCTGCCGACCGTATCGGGCTTGCGCCGCTTCCACGTCAGCCGGTGTGGCGGAAGAATATGCGATTGGCGCACGCCCTTCATTTGCCAGGGCGAATGCCACGATATCCCGCTCGGTCATCGCGCCGGCCATCACCTCGTCGACCGCCACTGCGAGGCCGGGATGTGATTGCAGGTGGAAGTCGATCTGGCCGCGCGTCGCACTGGAACAGCTGCCGGCAAGGATCGCCTCAGGACCCTCGACTGCTGCTTTCTCGGGCAGCGTGCCCGAAGCCTTTTCCTGTGCGATGAAATTGGCGGGGAGGCCGAGCGCAATACCGGATCCGCCGGTTACAAACCGGCTGTCTCTGACGGCGGCGCCGATCGCAAGCAAATCCGCATCGTCGATGGCGTCGACAATCGCCAGCACCTCGTCTTTTGCCGCCGACGCCCTGAGCGCATTCGCGATAGCGTCGCCGCCCGCTTTGACCGTAGGCCAGTCGACATAGCCAACCACGCTTCCGCACTGCTGCTGGAGCCAGCGCCTTATGTCCGGGTCGGTCATCGGGTTCAGAGGATGATGCTGCATACCCGATTCGTGGAGAAGCCGGCCGCCGACAAACAGGTGACCCTGATAGACGGTTCTGCCCGCCGTCGGAAACGCCGGACAGGCGACGACACCCCTGACGGAAAGCGCTTTTGCGATCGCCTCTGCGACCGGCCCTATGTTGCCCTCCGCCGTGGAATCGAAGGTTGAACAGTATTTGAACACGAACTGCTCGCATCCCTGCTTCCGCAACCATGCAAGTGACGCCAACGACTGGTCGATTGCTTCCCTGGCCGGGATGGACCTGGTCTTCAGTGAAATGACGCCAGCCTCGATGTCAGGCAACGGATCCTGTACCGGAACGCCGAGGAACTGGACAGTCTTGAGCCCGCCCTGGCCGTGAAGGCCCTTGGCGATCGTGTTGGCTATATCGCTCGCGCCGGTAAAATCGTCAGCGATGATGCCGAGAAGCATGAGGCACTCCGCGAGACTGCAATTTGTGAAATGGAGACATCGGAAGCGCTCTAGTAGATCGCGTCCATGCCGGCGTTGTTCACGCTAGACAACTGTCGTCCCCGCGCCGCCTCGCAGGTCTTGGCGATGAGATCCGAAGCCATTAGAGCCTCCGATTGCGTAATTTCCCGGTGGGTGACGAGGCGCAAGCGGCCTGCCTTGGGCGGCGATATACGCACGCCGTTTTCAAGCATTTCCGAATGCAGGTAGGCCGTATCGAAGTTACCCGACGGCAGATTGACAAACACGATGTTGGTCTCAATAGCGGATGGATCGACATCCAGACCGGCATCTCTCAATCGTGTCGCCAGAAGTTTTGCGTTCTGGTGATCCTCCTCGAGGCGAGCGACCATCGTACGCAGCGCGACGCGTCCGGCTGCGGCTATCACGCCGGCCTGACGCATGCCACCGCCAATAATCTGCCTCCAGCGCCGGGTCTTCTCAATGATTTCGGAACTCCCGGCAACCACCGCACCGAGGGGGCAACTCAAGCCTTTGCACAGGCAGAATGTGGTCGTGTCCACCGGCTGAACGAAATCGCTGACCGATCGGCCGAGGGATATGGCGGCATTGAAGATGCGCGCACCATCGAGATGGACATTAAGGCCGTTGTCGTGGGCGATGCCGGCCAAAACTGCGAGATCCTCCGGGCTCATGACCCTGCCGCCAGCCGCGTTGTGAGTGTTTTCCAGGCACAGCAAGCTCGTCGGAGCGCTCAACCGCGACTGCCCCGCAGCGATGGCGTCAGTGAGCGCCGTCGCGGAGATCATGCCGCCTATGCCCTGGACAGGACGTGGTGTCAGGCCGGCAATCGTCGACGGCCAGCCGCTTTCGTTGATGTGGATATGTGCGGTCGCCTCTACGATGATCGAGGTGCCGCGCGGCGCCAGCGCCATGGCTGATACGATGTTTCCCATCGTGCCGCTGATCACCAGCATCGCACTCTCCACTCCAAGCAGATCAGCGACCTGCGCCTCAAAGTCGAGCACAGTCGGATCGTCGCGGAAGAAATCGTCGCCGAGCTCGGCGCGCGACATCGCCTCGATCATCTCCGGGGTCGGGGTCGTGATCGTGTCGCTGCGGAGGTCTATCATTCTGTTGGAAGCCTTCACTTGTGCCTAAGCCCCCCACGCGCCGCCGGGCTCGAGATCGCGAAGCGCGCCGATGAACCCGATGCGGGGAC
The DNA here is from genome assembly GCF_016756575.1 of Mesorhizobium sp. 131-3-5. Classification (NCBI taxonomy): domain Bacteria; kingdom Pseudomonadati; phylum Pseudomonadota; class Alphaproteobacteria; order Hyphomicrobiales; family Phyllobacteriaceae; genus Mesorhizobium; species Mesorhizobium sp. 131-3-5. Next base: position 2,756,844 of record NZ_AP023254.1, on the reverse strand, counting down.
TGGTCAGGATCGGAACCTCGGTCTTGCCGACGAGTGGCAATGCGGCAGCCATAGAGGCCTGTGCCAAAACTACCACGTCGGCGTCGAGCGTGGCCGCGGCGATGCCCTCCGCCACCGCGTCGAGATAAGCCTCGATGTCACCGCTCAGAAAAAGCTGTCGCGCTCTTTCCAGCACGATTGAATCGATATCGGGCTTACGTCCTGCGGCCCTGGATTCGGCCCCGATCAGTGCGACCGTCGGGGCGATTGTCGTGCCGACCGTCGCTAGGACCAGAATGCGGCTTGCAGTCCTGACGCTTTCGCGCGCCATGGGCCGGTCAATGCGCAGCACGGGCCTGTCCGAAGTCGTATGGGCGACGTCGGCGGCTGCCCCGATCGTGGAGCAGGTGCAGATTACGGCATCCGCTCCCAGCCGGAATTCCGCCCGCATGGCTTCGGCGGCCGCGCCTATGATCTCGGGCGTAGCACTGCCACACTCGATCGCCGATTTCAGCAGATCTTCCCGCACCGTGTGCTTGAGCACGATGCCGGGAGCGAGTTCCTTCGCAAGGCTTTCGAACACCGCAACCAATGCCGGCGCGGTGTGAAACATATGAAGGATCAATGGGCGGCTCTGGCTCACAGTCATTCTCTCAAGCCACGCTGACGGTCGCGCCTGCCTGCGAAAGCCTGCGCAGCGTGGCCGATGGCTTTGTCGCCTGTTCCCGCCTTCCAAGGATGGCGTCCGCGCCTCGCTCTCCGATCATGATGGAGGGGGCGTTAGTGTTGCCGCTGACAAGCGTCGGCATGATCGAAGCGTCGATGACCCGCAGTGCGTCCACGCCACGCACCTTCAAATCCCTATCGACGACCGCCATGTCGTCGCTTCCCATCTTGCAGGTTCCAGCCGGATGGAAATCGGTCTTGGACCACTGCCTTATGTATTCGGTGATCTCCTGGTCAGAGCGCACATCCTTTCCGGGCAGATGCTCGGCTTTGTACAGTCTGGTGAAGCTCGGTTGCGACAGGATTTCGCGCGCCAGCTTGAAGCCGTCGATACTGTGGCGCAGGTCGTTCGGATTGGACAGGAAATCCGGGTCAATAAGCGGATCGTCCATGGGGTCCGTCGACGCCAGCGTCACCTGGCCGCGGCTTTCCGGGCGAAGATAGGCCGTGTTTAACGTCATTCCATGCCCGGCAACGCGCACGCGGCCATGATCGATGACGTAGGCCGGCAGGAAATGCATCTGGATGTCCGGCCAGTCATTGTTGCCGGTTGTGCTGACAAAGGCGCCGCCCTCGCACACATTGCTGGTGAGCGGACCAGTTCCAAACATCAGGAACTGCAGGCCGTGCCAAGCGGCCATCAGGCCCCGGTCGTGCCCGTTGTACGACGCGCGCTCATTCAGGCTGACGCAGCAATAGACATCCATGTGGTCCTGGAGGTTCTTGCCAACACCCGGAAGGTCGACGACCGTTTCCACGCCTGTCTGGCGCAGCTCCGAAGCTGGTCCGATCCCCGAAAGCAACAGCAGTTTCGGCGAATTGACCGCGCCTGCGGAAACGATGATCTCGCTGCCCGCCCGAACGCTGGCGGTTCGGTTGGTACCTGGCGCGAGATAAGTGACCGACCGCGCCCTGCCATGTTCCACGTCAATCCCGGTCACCCGCGTTTTGGTTACCACGGTCAGGTTTGGCCGTGACAGGTTCGGATAGATGAAGGCGGCTGCGGTGCTGCTGCGGCGAACGGCCCGCTGCGTCACCTGGTAGTAGCCGACGCCATACTGATCGCGTCCATTGAAGTCCGGATTGTGATTGAACCCGGCCTCCTGGGCCGCGCGGACGAACTTCCGGGTCAGGTCGATCGGCAGGCGCTGGTCCGAAACCCCCATCGGCCCACTGGTGCCGTGGAAAGCGTCGGCAAAACGCTCATTGTCTTCCGACCGACGGAAATAGGGCAGCAGATCGTCATAGCCCCACCCTTCGTTGCCCTGCTCGCGCCAGGAATCGTAATCTTTCCGGTTGCCCCTGATGTACACCATCGAGTTGACTGAGCTGCCGCCACCGAGAAGCTTGCCTTGCGGGAACAGCAATTTCCGATTGTTGAGGTGCTTTTGCGGCACCGTCGACCATTCCCAGCGCACCTTGTTGCCTTGCAAGCGGGAATAGCCGGCCGGCCAACGCACCAGCGGTGTATCGTTCCTGGCGCCAGCTTCCAGCAGCAGCACCGTCACATCCGGATTCTCGCTCAGACGTGAGGCCACGACACAGCCAGCCGAACCGCCGCCGACAACGATGTAGTCATATTCGGGCTTGATCGCCGTGTCAGGCATTGGGAGCCTCAATCGCCTGTCCGATCCAGCGCCGGGAATAGCCGCCGCTGCGTATCTGGACCGTCTTGATGTCGGTGAATTCCTCGACGCCGAGCTTGCCGACTTCACGGCCGATGCCGCTTTCGCCCACACCACCGAAAGGAAGCTCGGCTGGGCCTTCGAGATAGGTGTTGACCCAGACCGTGCCGGCATTGAGCGAACGCACCGCCCTCATCGCGGCCGACACATTTCCGGTCCAGATGCCGGCGGACAGGCCGTAGACGGACTCATTCGCCAGAGCGATTGCGTCCTCCAGCGCCTCGAATTCGAGGATCGACACGAGCGGACCGAAAATCTCTTCGCGCGCGATGCGCATATGCGGCTTCACGCCGGTGAAGACAGTAGGGTCGATGAAATACCCGCCATTTTCTTCCCGGTGTTTGCCGCCCAGCGCCAGGGTCGCCCCCTCCGCCTTGCCGACGGCAATGTAGTCGACGATCTTGTCGTACTGATCCTTGTTGATGATCGGGCCGAGCAGCACGCCCTCAGCCTGCGTGTCACCCACTTTCACCTGCCGGGCGCAATCGACGAATTTCCTGATGAATTCCGGCGCGATGGAGGCCTGGATTAGAAGTCTGCTGCCCTGGTTGCAGGATTGACCTGCGTTAAGAAATGCTCCGTGCAGAGCAGCATCCAACGCATCGTCCAGATCGGCATCCGCCATGACGATGTGCGCGTTCTTGCCGCCCAACTCCAACGACACCTTCTTCATGCCGTCGGCGCCGACCCGCATGGCATGCTTGCCCACTTTGGTAGAGCCGGTGAACGAGATCATGTCGATGCCAGGATGACGCAGGAGCAGATCGCCGCAGGTCGCACCCGACCCGGCGACGATGTTGAGGACACCGTCCGGCAGGCCCGCGTCTTTGAGAATTTCGCCGAGCAGCAAGGTCGTCGCACTCGTCAGTTCGCTAGGCTTGACCACTGCGGCGCAGCCCGCCGCCAGAGCGAATGGCAGTTTCTGGCTAATGATCAGAAACGGAAAGTTCCAGGGCGTGATGATGGCCGCAACGCCGAGGGGCTCACGCACCGTCGCCGCGAAATAGAACTCGCCGAGCTGGCCAAAACTCTCGCCTGTGATGGAACGCGCCTGCGTCGCAGCATAATCCCAAAGCATGGAAGACCGCTCAATTTCGACGCGCGCCTGCTTTACGGGCTTGCCGCTTTCGGCCATTTCGAAAAAAGCGAGTTCGTCCGCACGGCGCCGGATGATATCGGCCGCATTCACGAGGACTGCCGAACGCTCGGCCCCGGTCGCACCAGCCCACTTCGTCCTGAACGCGTGCTTCGCGCACGATACCGCCATATCGACATCGGCTTCGGTGGAATCCCGAAACCGCGAGACTAGTGCGCCATTGCTTGGATTGCGGCGATTGATCTCGCGCCCCGCTGCCTGACGCCAGCTTCCATCTATCCAGTTGCCGAAATTTCTTGTCGTCGCAAATGTCATCTCAATTTCCGAACAATTCTGAATTCCTTGCAAGCTCCAGGGCCTCGCAGGCGGGCCGGTAAGCCAAACCAACCTCCGGCTCCAAGCATGTCGCCATCCTGCACCAGGAACAATGCTGCCCGGTGAGTTGCGAAGCTGCCTTTCCGGCGATGCCTAGAGCCACACCAACCACTCCTCCGACCCGGCGCAGTGCCGGTCGCCTCTACAGTCTTTTGTTTTTACATATTTGTCAATTGAAATTCGGTTTGTCATGCGAAATCTGAAAAGGTCGGACCAGGTAGAAACTTCAAATGCCGGCTCGATGATATCAGAAATCTCAAATAAATTGAATGTTTTCAACGGAAAGGAAATAGGCACTCAGAAATATGCGCTTCAAGCACGTTTCTGGGTTGATGGAGCTACAGGATTGACATAGCGATCTTAGTCAGACAAATTATAGTCAATTCCGTTTCCCAGGGTAGGCCATGAACGCGCAAATGAACCGTGTCTCCGTCGACATCGGCGGTACCTTCACAGATGTCGTGCTCGAAATAGCGGGCGAACGCTCTTCCACAAAGGTGTTGACGACCAAGCGGGCGCCTGAGGAAGCGGTGCTGGAAGGTGTCGAAAGCCTCCTGAAGCAGAAGTCGCTCTCATTTGCGGATCTTGATCTCTTCCTGCACGGAACGACGTTGGCCACAAACGCCATCATCGAGCGGCGCGGGGCGAAAACAGCCCTTGTGACTACGGATGGCTTTCGCGACACGATCGAGATCGGTTCGGAAAGCCGTCACGATCAATACGATATCTTTATCAGGAAGCCGCAGCCTCTGGTGGGCAGGAAACACCGGTTCGTCATTGCGGAGCGGGTTGCCGCCGATGGCACGGTGCTGAAAACCTTGCCCGAGGACAAGGTGGCCGACCTTGGCGAGGCACTGAAGGGCGCCGGTATCGAAAGCGTCGCCATCTCATTCATCCACGCCTATGCGAACCCGGCGCATGAGCTCAAGGTCCGGGAAATCCTGACCGCCGCCCTGCCGCAGGTGACGTTCTCGCTCTCCTGCGAGGTTTGTCCGGAGGTGCGCGAATATGAGCGTGCCTCCACCACCGTGGCGAATGCCTATATCCGTCCGATCATGGCTGGCTACCTCGGCCGGCTGAAGACGGAACTTGCCCGTCGAGGCCTGCGCGCGCCCCTGCTACTAATGACGTCGGGCGGCGGGCTGACGACGGTCGACCAGGCTGCGGCCTTCCCGATACGCCTTGTGGAATCCGGCCCTGCCGGCGGCGCCATCCTTGCATCCAAGATCGCCGCCGACTGCGGCCTGAAGGAAATCGTGTCCTTCGACATGGGTGGCACCACCGCCAAGCTTTGCCTGATCGACAACGGCACTCCGCTGAAGTCCCGCAGCTTCGAGGTCGACCGCACCGAGCGCTTCCTGAGAGGCAGCGGCCTTCCGGTCCGCATCCCGGTCATCGAAATGGTCGAGATCGGCGCCGGCGGCGGCTCCATTGCCCAGGTCGACAGCCTTGGTCGCCTGACCGTAGGGCCGGAAAGTGCGTCGTCGGAACCGGGTCCGGCCTGCTACAACCGGGGTGGCGACCGTCCCACGGTCACCGACGCCGATCTGGTTCTCGGCCGCATCGACGCCACGAACTTCGCCGGCGGCAAGGTCGGGCTGCGCCGCGACCTTGCCGAAAAGGCGCTGGGCGATCATGTCGGCTCCCCACTGTCGCTACAATCGGTAGTCGCGGCCTCGGCGGTCGCGGCCATCGTCGAGGAAAACATGTCTAACGCGAGCCGCGTCCATGCGGCGGAGCATGGCAAGGACCTGCGCAAGCGCACCATGATCGCGTTTGGCGGCGCGGCGCCGATGCATGCGGCCCAACTAGCCCGCAAGCTCGGTCTGGAAAAGGTTATCGTGCCGATGGGCGCAGGCGTCGGCTCGGCAATTGGTTTCCTGGAAGCGCCGCTCGCCTATGAGATCGTGCACAGCCGCCACAGCCGTCTGGTCGACGTCAACGACGGCGCCATTCGCGACCTAATACTGCGGATGCATGCTGAAGCCCTGTCGGTGGTCGAGCCGGCGGCGAACGGCCGCCCGGTCGAACTGCGCACGTCGGCATTTCTGCGCTATGTCGGCCAAGGCCACGAATTGGAAATCGATCTGCCGCTCGGAGATTCGGCCGCCATCGATTCCGCAAGGCTGCGCCAGCTTTTCGAAGAGCACTACAGGGCGGTGTTCGGCCGTTTCCTGCAGAACCACGCCATCGAGATTCTGACCTGGGCCGTCACCGCGACAGCGCACCAGCCCTCACGCGAGACGCTCAAGGAAATTCACTCCGTGAGCGCCAAGCCCAGACCGAGCGGCTGGACGGATTTTGTCGATTTCGACGGGAGATCGGTCAAGGCGCCGGTTTATTTGCGCGCAGATCTTGCCTCAGGTCATTCCATCGCCGGCCCCGCCGTCATCACCGAATCCGAGACCAATACGGTAGTGCCGGCTCATTTTGAAGTCGCTGTCGACTGGCTGGGCCATCTTGAACTGACCAACACGGCCTTCGGCGTCGCGGCGGCCGCGGAATAATGGAGACTTCCATGCAGCAGATAGAACGGCCCGCCATCGACGAGATCGAATTCCAGATCATGTGGAATCGCCTGATCGCCGTCGTCGAGGAACAGGCCCAGGTGCTTCGGCGCACCGCCTTCAGTCCGATCGTACGGGAGTCCGGTGACCTTTCCGCCGGCTTCTTCCACCCGGATGGCCGGATGATCGCGCAGGCTGTCACCGGTACGCCGGGGCACGTCAACACGATGGCCGCATCGGTTCGTCACTTCCTCGCGCGCTTTCCCGCGGCATCCATGAAGGACGGGGACGTCCACATCACCAACGATCCCTGGCTTGGCACTGGACACCTGCATGATTTCGTCGCCGTCACGCCGGCTTTCTTTGGAGGCTCGATGGTCGGGCTTTTCGCTTCTACCTGCCACTTCATGGATGTCGGCGGAATCGGCTTCGGACCTGACGGCCGCGACGTCTTCGAAGAAGGTTTCTATGTTCCTCCGATGAAGATGATCGCCGAGGGCAAGCTTGACGAAACCTTGATGACGCTTGCGCGAAGCAACTCGCGCTACCCCGCTGAAATGGAAGGCGACCTCATGTCGCTTGCCGCCTGCAATACGATCGGGGTGGACCGCTTGCGCGAGATGTTGCGCGAATTTCCGCTGGGCGATCTAACGCCGCTCTGCGACCAGATCGTCAGCCGCTCCCGAGAGGCAGCCCTTGCGGCCATAGCAGGATTGCCGGCCGGCAGGACCACCGCCGAGATGGTGATCGACGGTTACGACAAGCCTGTTTCCCTGATTGCGACGACGACTATCTCCGGCGACCTGATCAGAGTCGACTTCACGGGCACGTCCGGCCTTTCGGCGCGCGGAATCAACGTGCCTCTGAGCTATGCACAGGCCTATTCCACCTATGCGATCGCCTGCGCGCTCTTTCCCCAGGTGCCAAACAATTCGGGGTCGCTCTCTGTGGTCGAAGTAACCGCCCCGGAAGACACAATCGTCAACGCGCAGCGCCCTGCCCCGGTCTCTTCACGGCATGTAATCGGCCAGATGCTTCCCGACGTCGTCTACGGCTGCCTGGCTCAGATCGTACCCGACAAGGTGCTGGCCGAGGGCGCATCCTCGCTCTGGAATCTCATCCTCGAGGACGCGCATGACGCCTGTCTGACCCAAGGCATCGGACACACTGCGAGGTTCTCGGCATTGTCCGTCCAGACCGGGGGAACCGGCGCCCGCCCGAGCGACGACGGGCTCAGCGCGACCGCCTTTCCCAGCGGCGTTTCCGGCGTGCCGATCGAGATTTTGGAAACCATGACGCCGCTGGTCTTCTGGCGCAAGGAACTGACACCCGGAAGCGGCGGACACGGGCGGTTCAGGGGTGGGCTCGGCCAGACCATCGAGATCGGCCACCGCGACAACCACCCGTTCTACATCTATGCCGCACTCGATCGCATCGAGCATCCTGCACGCGGCCGGTTTGGCGGAGAACAGGGCCGTGCCGGCTATGTTGGTCTGAAATCGGGGACGCGGCTGCGTGGCAAAGGCAAGCAGCTGGTGCCGGCCGGCGATACACTGGTCGTCCAGACGCCCGGTGGTGGTGGATATGGGCCGGCCGGCGAGCGCGAAGGCGAGAGGATCGAAGCCGATCGCGTCAACCAGCTCGACACCTGAATATAGGGCAGGCTTTTGGGGCGCGCTCCGAAGCGTGCAAGTCAGGCCGACACTCCGCGGGAGTTTCGAAATTGTCGAGGCTATTGCCGCGACATTTCCTCTATCCTCTGCCTGTTGAACGGGTGATGCGCGCCCGTGCCGAAATTCGACATATAGGTGTCGTGACGGTAGCCCCGTGCTTCAAGGACGACGGCGATCAGTGCGTACAGCACGGCCAGAGATGCCATAACCGTACCCATGCCAGACACCCAATACTGGGAAAGCCCGGTGGTGACCGCGCCCAGCGCGCTGGCGACTGTCACCCATCCGACCGTCTTGTGATAGGCCTCGAACCAGCGCCGCCGTGCCGTCATGTCATAGTGATCGCCGTGCGTAGCAGGAGGCTCGGCAGTCACTGAAGCTACGGTCTTGCTGACGCCGTGCGAGCCTCGGAACCAGGCGCTGACGATCTGCATTACGCTCAGGACCACTGTCGCGATGCCGAACACGGAATGGAGCGTGGCGCTGAAACCTCCGTTGGCGGCAATGGCGACGAGACCGCCGACAACGCTGGCCGTCGCGAGCGCCGACAAGCCGACCCGGTGCATTGTGAACCAGAACAGCTTGCGGCCCAGCTTGGCACTTCCCTTCGGGATACCCTCCAGCGTCGGCGCCGGCTTGCCGAAACGCGTCAGCAGCAGGACGGCAGGAATAAGCACGATCCAGATCGTGAACATCAGCCACGCATGATAGTTCCAATGCGCCGTGGTGCCGAATATCCCCTCATAGAGCGGCCGCAGCAGGTTCATTGGGAACGCCCTCAGGTTGATCGCCACGCGTCTTTGAACCGAAGCGGCCGTTGCGGCGGATCGCGCCCGCCGGAACCATTGCCGGTCCTGTCTCAGGATTGCCCGATGCAGTGCATGGGGCCGCCGTTGCCGCATCCGCACAATGCTGTGCTAAACGCGGATTCTCCGTGTCAGGCCTCTGGCAATGCGTCCCGGCGGGCGGTTTGCTGCAAGGCTGGTGGGAAGGGAGGTTTCACACCGTGCTCAGCATCAAACAAAATGACAATGTCTGACTTTTAGGCATAAATCAAGCTTGAAATCTTACAAATGCCGTGTAGATTTACAAATATGTAATGAGGCGCCAGGATGGCTTACCCCCAGAGGACAAAACTTTCGGAACGGCTCTACGAGACGATGAGGCAACTCGTCGACAGCGGAGAATGGTCCGAGGGGACACGCATACCGACCGAGATGGAGCTTGCCGAACAGCATGGCGTCTCCCGCCCTGTGGTGCGCGAAGCCCTCATCCGGCTGCGCAATGACGGCATCATCAACTCGAAGCGGGGTTCAGGCAGCTATGTGCTGAACGGCTCAGAAGCGCCTGCGAAAGGTTTCCGCCCAATCGAGAACATCGCCGATCTCATTCATGCATTCGAGTTCCGGCTCACCATCGAATGCGACGCAGCGGCGGTGGCTGCCCTTCGCCGCCGCGATGAGGACATGGATATCATCATCGCCGCACACAATGCTTTCGAGGAAGGCATGAGCGACGAGGCCTTCGGCGATCTCGACCTGGATTTCCATATCGCCGTCGCGCGGGCCTCGCAGAACTCCATGTACGCCAGCACCATGTCGATGCTGCACAAACAGATCGTGTTCGGCATGCGGCTGACCGGCCAGTTCGCCACCGCCGCTTCCCAGACCCGACTGGAAATCGTTCGCCACGAACATGCATTGATCGTCGACGCCATCGCGGCCCGGGAGCCGCTTCAGGCTTACGAGGCCATGTTTGACCATTTGACCCTGTCCCGGCGCAGATTGCTGGGCTTCGATGCCGTTCTCGACTGGAAGAGGTCCGGACCGACCGTTCTGATCAACAAGATGGGAGGGCCCGAAAGCTAGTCCCGCTCCCGGCCGCAACCGTCACGCTCTCGAATTCTGGTCCAATCGGCTGCCATACCTGAACCGTGCTCCGACGGAGCGCGAAGCCTGTGCTTTTTTCCTGTCGCAGTTGGCCCACTAGGCCACTTGCCTCTACATAAGGTACGTCGATGTCATCCCTCGCACTCAACCAGATCAACAAATTCTACGGCCCCAACCTCGCGGTGCTGAAGGACATCAACCTGCATATCGATTCCGGCGAATTCCTGGTGCTGCTCGGTCCATCCGGTTGCGGCAAGTCCACCCTGCTGCACGCGATAGCCGGCCTACATGGCGTGACCTCGGGCGAGATCAGGCTGGACGGCAAGGTGATCAACGACCTGCCCTGCCAGCATCGCGACATTGCGATGGTGTTCCAGTCCTATGCGCTCTATCCGTCGATGACCGTGCGCCAGAACATCGCGTTCCCTTTGGAGATGCGGAAGGTTCCCGCCGGGAAACGGGCCAGCGCCGTACTGGATGTCGCCAAGCTCCTGCAAATCGAGCACCTGCTGGACCGCAAGCCGTCGCAACTATCCGGCGGCCAGCGCCAGCGTGTCGCCATCGGTCGCGCGCTCGTGCGCGAACCCAGCATCTTCCTGTTCGACGAGCCTCTGTCCAACCTCGACGCGCTGCTCAGGGTCGAGATGCGCACCGAGTTGAAGAAGCTGCATCAGCGGATGGCCAAGACCACAGTCTATGTCACCCACGACCAGATCGAGGCAATGACCCTGGCCACGCGCATTGCAATTCTCGACAAGGGCGCGCTTCAGCAGGTCGGCACGCCCAACGAGGTCTATGATCGGCCGGCCAACATCTTCGTTGCAACATTCATCGGCGCGCCGCGCATCAATCTGGTCGACGGCAAAGTGGTCCGGTCCGGAAACAGCCTGACGGCAAGGTTTGGCAATGCGCCGGATGCGATCGCCCTGCCCGCCGCACTTGTACCTCACGTTGCGGAGTCTGGTTCTTCCCTCACGTTCGGCATCCGTCCAGAAAACTTCGCTATGGCCGACACGGCAAGCCTTGGAGAAAACGACGTCGATATCGACGTCATAATCGAGCTTATAGAGCCGACTGGCTCCGACGACGTCATCATCTTCAAATACGCGGGAAGCGAAATGACGGCGCGACTCCGTGCCGGCTCGATAACGGGCCTCGGCGAAAGCCGGCTCCGGTTGAACACCACGAAACTGATCGCTTTCAACAAGCAGACCGGAAACCGGATCGGCTGATCGCGACCAGCCCCCGCCTCTTTGTTCGACGGACAAAAGGCCGAGACAATTGCGCCGGCCGGGTCGGCACAACACCTTCATTGACGCAAACTTCAGCAGGGAAGACATCGATGAGCAAACGTTACAAATGGGGCTTGATTGGTGCGAGCCGCATCGCCGAGGAGTGGTTGATACCGGCGATCAACAGCACGCTCGACAGCGCAGTCACAGCGGTGTTCACTTCTGATGCTGCGCGCGGCAGGGCCTATGCCGACCGCAACGGGATTCCTGATGTGCACGAGACGATCGACTCGCTCCTAAATTCGGACGTCGACGCCGTCTACATCAGCAACACCAACGAGAAGCATGCGCCGCATGCGATCGCGGCGCTCACTGCAGGCAAGCACGTGCTTGGGGAAAAGCCAATGGCGGTGACCGCCACGGAAGCCGAAGCCATGATCGCGGCGGCCGACAGGCACGGACGCGTTCTCGGTATCAATCACCATCTGCGAAATATGGCGACCCATATCCGTCTCCACGACCTGGTCAAGAATGGCGAGCTGGGCACGATCGTCGCGGCCCGCATGACGTTCGGTGTGCTGCTTCCGGTCGCCAACCGCGGCTGGAGAACCGATTCCGTCGCCGCCGGCGCTGGCGTGTTCTTCGACTTGACCGTCCACGACGCGGATCTGTTGCACTACATCCTGGGCACGGAGGCTCAGGAGGTCGTCGCTATGACTGCCAACAACGGAATAACGTCGACAGAAGTCGAGGATACGGTGGCGATCATTGCACGGATGAAGACGGGCACAATGGTGCAGTTCACCGAGAGCTTTGCCATTGATCACGCCAGAACGACGGTTGAGCTCTTTGGCACGAAGGCTTTCGTGTTTGCAGACGACGTTCTTCTCCAGCGTGGTGGTGGACGTATATTCGTGCGCAGGAATGGCGAAGAGGCCGAAGAACAGATCGATCATAAAAACGCCTACGACAAGGTCGTCCGTGACTTCAATGCAGCCATGGCGGGTAATGGCTCACCAACGGTGACAGGCCGCGAGGGTTTGAAATCACTGAAGTTTGCTCTGGCCGCCCGCGAAGCGGCAAAGACCGGCCGATCGGTGCAGGTCTGAGGTTCATTCATCAGGAGCGGTTCCCGTCAACCGCCCCTTGTCGCTTCCGGTGGACATTAGGGTTGGGCGAGCTCGCTTTACTGCCCGTTGCGCAGGTCCGCGATGACGTCAAAATTCAGCTCCACGTCGCTGAATGTCGCAGTTACGCCCGTGCCAGTGGGGGACTGCGCGCCCAGTCCGATCTTGACCGGCCGCTCATCTAGGCCGGTGATCGTGAACCAGCGCAGAAACTTCCAGAATTTCCCGTCGTCGGAGAAATGCAAGGCACTCGTTTTGCCGTCGCAATAAATCCGAAGATAAACGAAAGCTCCGGAAAATTTCGGACCATCCGAATCGTCCGACGCGGTACGGGTGACGACGCTGACGATAGTAGGCAGTTGATGGGCAGAATACTCGAAAGCGACCTTCGCCCAATTTTCCTCATCGGCTTCGATAAAAAGCGCTCCTGCGTCGTACGCGGATCCAAAATCAACCGACACCTTGGCCGACAGGGAAAATACCGGTTCATTTACTTCCCACACCAGCCGCGGCACATTGGCCATGCGTGTCGCGCCTGTGGGTGAGAAAAACCAGTCCGTCTTCCCGTCAGAACGAAAAGACGCGGTGCCGCCGTTAACGGCGATGCTGCCATGCGCCGCTCCCTCTACCGACATGTCTTCAAGGCGCAAAATCATCTCCTATGGTTTTCCGGTACGAACCAGACGACGCAAGAAACATCGTCCCCTGCGCTCATTGGGGCATGGGTGACGGCTAAGCTGGCCTGGCTCGCAAAGGTCCCAAGACAGGTCAGACGTTCAAATATCTGCCGAACCACTCGACAGTGCTCGGAATGAGAACATTCTCTACGGTATCCGGCGAGGTTTCGGCATTCCAGTCATGACCGGAATCCACCTCGACGAGATCATTGACCCCACCGTGATGGGTCAGCAGCGACCGTCCCTCCGCTGGCTGCGGCGCCACAATCATTTCCCGCATGCCGACGACGACCCGCAGTGGACCGTGATATTTCGAGATTGCGACGGCAGGAGCAAACAGCGGCAGTTCCTTGTAAAACGCCGCCTTCAGGATTGTCTCGCCTCCCCAGGAAAGCTTGGTTCTGATCTCCTCTGAGGCTTCTCCCGCGATGGCCCTGGCCACGGTCTCGGCGCCAACGAGGTTTGAAAAAGTCGACATTGGGTTCGTCACCGGCGCCCACAGTACTACCGCCGATGCCTGCGGTCGTAGCGCGGCAACATGTGAGGCGACCAGACCGCCTTGGCTGTAGCCGAGGATGCCGACACGGCTGCCGTCGACGTCGCGCAGCGCCTGTAGGTAGTCGTAAGCCAGCATCGCGTCGTTAATCTGGCCCGAAAACGTCGTGTCGATCCAATTGCCAGCGCTGTCGCCCGAACCGTTGAAGTCGATTCGCAGCGTTGCAATACCTTGCTCGGCTAGCTTGGCAGCAGCATAGGCGAACAGTCCAATACCCCTTTTGGCGAGCTGGAATTCATTCTTCTGACCCGTGAATCCGTGCAGCATCAGAACGACAGCCGGCGCTGCGATGCCGCAAGGCCTGTTGAGGATGCCAGCAAGGCCCCGGCCTTCATTGTCGATCCTGACTACCTTCTCGCCGGCGTCGCCGTAATTGCCGGCGTCGACGACTGTCCTCTCATCTTTAATGAACCTCGACTTCACCAGCCCATCCCCTTACTCCCGCCCCAATCTCCACGGTCGCGACTTCGGTATCGAACAGCACCGTGCCATGTCGGACAGTTTCGCAGTGTCAATCCTTTTGACGCGGCGTGAAGCAAAGGTGCCTCCCGGCAAGCAATGACAAGGATAGTCAAGCCGCCTCTGACAGAAACGATGCCGCTCTCTCGCCTATCATGATGCAAACGGCGTTGGGATTTCCCGAGATTAGCGTCGGCATGACCGAGGCATCCGCCACGCGTAGTCCGTCAATCCCGCGGACACGAAGATCCGGGCCGACAACCGCCATTTCGTCCTGGCCCATCCGGCAGGTGCCGGCTGGGTGTAGCGCAGCATGGGCCGTTTCAAGGCATAAGTTTCTGATGTCCGAGCGGGTCTTCATCGTGGGCGCAGGCGTTTGCCGCGCCGCGATATAGCGGCTGATTGCCGGCTTCTCCATGATGTCGAGCGCAGCCATGGTGCCTTCGGTCACCGCGTCAAGATCGTAAGGATCGGAGAAATATCGGGGCGCGACTCGCGGATTTTCGGCAGGGTTCGCACTCTGAAGCGTGACTTCGCCGCGAGAGCGCGGTCTTATCTGACCAAGGTTGACGGTGCAGCCATTGCCGCCAGGAACGGCATCGACGCCTTCCTCGATACCGGCACCTACCACCATGAAGAACTGGACGTCGGGCACTGTTTCATTCTTGTTTCCCCACCAGAAGGCGCCGCCTTCTATCAGATTCGATGAAGCCGGCCCGCCACGAAACAGAAGGTAGTTCAGTGCTGCCGCGGCCTTCCAGTGCAGCTTCTTGTATTTGTCGTAGCTGTGCGGTCCGTTGAGCTGGTAGACCAGCGACATCTCAATATGGTCCTGCAGATTCTGGCCTACGCCTGGTAGATCCATCTCCACCTGGATCCCATGTCTGCGCAGTGCGTCCGCCGGGCCGATGCCCGACAACATCAATAGTTTCGGCGAAGAGATTGCGCCTGTCGACAAGATGACCTCGCGCTCTGCGTGGAGAACCCACCTGCGACCGTTCACGAAATACTCGACGCCGGTCGCCCTGCCTTGTTCGACGATGATCCGGCTGACGCGTGCGCGTGTCCGAACCTGCAGGTTCGGGCGACGGCGAGCAGGCTTCAGGAAAGCAGTAGCGGCACTGCTGCGCAGACCGTTTCTGGCCGTGATCTGGTAGAGGCCAGATCCGGCCTGATCGCCAGAATTGAAATCGTGGTTATAAGGGAGACCCGCCTGCTGGCATGCCTGGAGCCAAGCGCGTGTCAGCGGATGAATGTTGTCGATGTCGGAGACCCCCAGCGGGCCGCCAATTGCATGCGCTTCGTTGCAGAACCTGTTGTTGTCTTCCGAGCGAAGAAAATACGGCAGAACATCGCCATAGTTCCAGCCGCTGGCGCCAAGTTCTTCCCAACGCGCATAGTCTGAAGGAACGCCGCGGATATAGATCATGGCATTGACGGAACTGCCGCCGCCCAGGACGCTCGCCTGGACCATTGTAGGCGTTGCATCGGGCGATTGCCCGGCCGTCGGCACCCAGGGGATTCTCCTCAGCAAAGGCCCTTGGGCAGTTTTATAATATGCCCCCGGTATATGTATGTACGGGTTGATATCATTCGGCCCCTCCTCGAGCAGGACGACGGAGACATCAGCATTTTCGGACAGTCGGGAAGCAACGACACAGCCGGTTGAGCCGCCACCGACGACGATGTAGTCGCACTTGCCTGCGGCTGTCTCGGATCGCGGCAGAATTCCCCATCGAGCGGATCCAAAATTCGCCATGGTTCACATCGCCCTGATCGCCGCTCCGGCTTTCAGAGCCAGAGCCGCTATAGTCAACGCAGGATTTACTGCCGCCGATGTCGGCAGCACAGATGCGTCTGTGACATAGAGGTTCGCAATGTCGTGCGACCGACAATCAGGCGACACGACAGATGTGTTCGAGTCGCTGCCGAGCCTGGCCGTGCCGCACTGATGCGAAGTTGTCTTGCGGCCGAAAGTTCGGGTGAGAACAACAGGGAAGCCGGCTTGGCGCATCACTGCCCGCGTCCGCCTGATTAATGTCTCGTGCGCACCCATATTGCTGCGGACCCAGTTCATGACGATGCGCCCGTCGCGGATGGTCACACGGCTTTCGGGATTGGGCAGATCCTCACTGGTTAGGAACCAGCCGTAGCAGTTTCGCGCGACGAGACCGGCCAGCCAGCGTGGCAGCAACGGCGCGTTGGCTTTGAGAATATTGCCGGTGATGTGACCGAGCAATTGTACGTTGCCCAACGGAAAGCTGCCCAGCGGGTCCTTGTTGTAGAAATCGTTGAATCCCAGCGTTTTCTGATAGACGGCGGTGTTTCGACGAAAAGGGTCGATGGCCAGCATCGCCGTCGTGTTGTGGTTCATGAAGTTGCGGCCGAGCTGATCGGAACTGTTTCCAAGACCGTTCGGATAAACCGAATTCGACGACCGAAGCAGCAGCGCAGCACTTTGCACAGCGCCGGCAGCCACGGCGAAGACGTCGGCAACTATGCTGTGCTCGACACCATCCTTGATGAAAACCGCAGCCATCACCCTCCGCCCTGACGCGTCCGTTACCAGGCGCTGAACATTGGCGCCGGTGATCAGCGTGACATTCGGATGCTCCAACGCCTGTGTGAGCGGGCCGACCTCCGCATCGATCTTGCCTTTGCCGGTATTCGGAAAAGCGTCCCAGCCTGTTTTTGCCCGCCGCAGCCACGCGTCGATATCGACGGCGAGCGGCAGGCTTGCCGGATGGATTCCGGTCTGCCGCAGCCGCCGGCGTACAGTCGCGATTGCAGGTTCGTCGGGAACGGGGGGATAACTGTATGGTCGGTTACGCGGCGGCTCGGTCGGGTCTTGCCTGGCATCGCCGCGAACCCCGAACAGGATCTCCGCACGCTCATACCACGGCTCAAGTTCAGCGTAGGAGATCGGCCAGCCAGGCGAGTGCCCGCCCATGTGGGCGCGCGGATTGAAATCTTCCTGCCTGTAGCGGTACATCACTGCGCCGAAGAACTTCGAATTGCCGCCGACATAGTAGTAATTGCCAGGCAGGAAGCTCTCGCCGTCCGTCGCCAGCCATTCCTCGCTCGATCTGTAGAAGCCATTCTGGAAGATGGCGATATCGTCGCGCGCCTCTGGCGTATCCCTGAGGTGCTCCCCGCGTTCCAGGATCACGATGCGTCTTCCGGTGTCGGCGAGGCTATAGGCAAGCGAGCTGCCGCCGATGCCGGAACCGATGATGACAATGTCTGCGGTGTGGTCCATCATCGGGCCCTCAGTCGATCCGCTCTTCGGTTTGGGCGTCAAATAAAACGATCTTGCTCGTATCGACCGACAAGGTGGCTGTCTTGCGGGCCTCTACCGTCTTGGGAGGGACGCGGGCGGTGACTTCGACGCCGCCAATCTGGAACAGCGCCAGCGTATCTGGGCCGGTTGGCTCGACGACATCAATATGGACCGAGAGTGTCCTGCCCGGCTCGACGGCAGAGACACTGAACAGTTCAGGCCGTATGCCGACGAGGACTTTGCGCCCGTTGAATTTTGCAGCGCTTTCCTTCGTGATCGGAATGCCGGAAATACGCACTGGCTCCCTGTTGACGACGTCGAGAACCGCAACGGCAGTCGCCGAGTCGATCTCCAGCTTTCCCGGTATCAGGCTCATCGAGGGCGAGCCGACAAACCTGGCGACGTAGACATTTGCCGGCCTGTCATAGACCGTCTGTGGGTCGGCCAGTTGCTGCACAACACCGTCTTTCATGACCGCGACGCGGGTCGCCAGGGTCATCGCCTCGATCTGGTCATGCGTCACATAGACAGTCGTGGTTCCAAGCCGTGCATGCAGCCGCTTGATCTCGGTGCGCATGTCGACGCGCAGCTTGGCGTCGAGATTGGACAGCGGCTCATCGAACAGAAATAGCTTCGGCTGGCGAACAACAGCACGCCCCATCGCCACACGCTGGCGTTGGCCCCCCGACAGCTGACCTGGGCGACGGTCGAGCAAATGGCTCATCTGTAGCATCTCGGCTGCCGCTAGAGTTGCCTTCGCACGTTCAGTGGGCGGCACACCGCGGATTTTCATGCCGAATTCGATATTCTGACGCACCGTCATGGTCGGATAAAGCGCGTAGGACTGGAACACCATGGCTATGTCGCGATCTTTCGGCGGCAGATCGTTGACGACTTCGTCCGCGATCCGGATTTCGCCCGACGTGATGCTTTCAAGCCCGGCGATCATGTTGAGCAGGGTGGATTTACCGCAGCCCGATGGGCCAAGCAGAACAAGAAAGTCGCCATCGGTGATCGAAATGCTGACACCCTTCAGGACGTCAACTGCGCCGTAGGATTTTCGAACGCGATCGATTTCGAGAGTTGCCATTTGGATCAACCTTTTACTGCGCCGGCCGTCAGGCCGCGCACGAAGTAACGTCCCGCAACAACATAGACGATGAGGGTAGGCAGGGCGGCGATCATGGCGGCGGCCATGTCGACGTTGTATTGTTTGCGTCCCATCGAGACGTTGACGATGTTGTTGAGGGCTACGGTGATGGGGGCATTTTCGCCGGCGGTAAAAGACGCCCCGAACAGGTAGTCGTTCCAGATCTGGGTGAACTGCCAGATGCAGGACACGACGATGATCGGCAGCGCCGTTGGCAGCATGATCGACACAAAGATCCGAATGAACCCGGCACCGTCGATTTGCGCTGCCC
The DNA here is from genome assembly GCF_016756575.1 of Mesorhizobium sp. 131-3-5. NCBI lineage: Bacteria > Pseudomonadati > Pseudomonadota > Alphaproteobacteria > Hyphomicrobiales > Phyllobacteriaceae > Mesorhizobium > Mesorhizobium sp. 131-3-5. The sequence goes on along the minus strand of NZ_AP023254.1, from coordinate 2,738,162 downwards.
TTACAAGTTCATCGGGAATGCCGACGAAATAATTGCGGAAAAACAGCGTAGTGAACGCGATGCCGTAGACTGTGTGAACAAGCACCAGCCCCGGAAGCGTACCGGCGAGACCAAGGATGCCCAAGGTTTGCGCCATGGGAAGGATCACCGCCTGAAACGGCAGGAAGCAGCCAAACAACAGCAGCCCGAAAATAACGTTTGAGCCGGGAAACCGCCATTTGGTGATCACGTAGCCGTTGATCGCGCCAATGCCGGTCGACAGGATCACCGCCGGGACTGTCACCAGCAGCGAGTTGATGAAGTAAGGTTTGAGGCCCCTGCAGGCAGTTCCGTTGCAAGCCTCGGACCAGGCGCTGCGCCAGGCGTCGAAGCTGATTTGCGTCGGCAGGCCAATAAAGGAGCCGGCATATATCTCATCCAGATGCTTCACCGAAGTGGTGATCATCACCCAGAGCGGCATCAGGTAGAATGCAGCCATGAAAAACAGGCTGCCGTATATGAAGGCACGACCGATTCCATGCTGTCGACGGAGAGACGCTGCATTAGTGGCCATCGCGGGGCTCCTTCAGCTCTGAATAGAGGTAGGGAACAATGATGGCCGCGACTGTCATCAGCATCATCATGGCGCTGGCCGCACCAACGCCCATCTGGTCACGCCTGAAGGTGGCCGAGTACATGAAGGTCGACGGCATTTCGGTCGAGGAACCGGGCCCGGTGTTTGTCAGCGCCAGAATGAGATCGAAGCTCTTGATCGCGATGTAGCTGAGCAGAACGATCACGCTCAGGAAGGCAGGCCGCAGCATCGGAACGACGATGGTTCGATATATCCGCGGCAACCCTGCACCTTCAATCTGTGCGGCCTTGATGACCGAATTGTCGATGCCGCGCAGGCCGGCCAGGAAAATCGCCATGGCGAAGCCGGTGGACTGCCATACGGCGGCGATCACGACGCAATAAATCGCGAAAGTCGGCTGCGCGATCCAGTCAAACACGAAGCTGGTCCAGCCCAGATCATTGACCACCTTCTGCACGCCCAGAGCGGGGTTGAGGATCCATTTCCAGGCGGTACCTGTGACGATGAAGGACAGCGCCATCGGGTAGAGAAAAATCGCACGCAAGGTGCCTTCGACACGTATCTTCTGATCAAGAAGGATCGCCATCAACAGTCCGAGGCCCGTGGTCAGGCCGAGGAACAGTGCTGAAAAGACAAACAGATTGAACACCGCCGTATGCCAGCGCGGCGTCGACCACAGGCGGACATATTGATTCAAGCCGACGAAATCGTATTTCGGCACGATCATGGAAGATGAGAGCGAAATCCAACCGGTCCAGCAGATGAAAAGGTAGACCGCAACCAGCACAACCAGAAGACTGGGTGCCAGAACCAGCCGCGGCAGCCAATTCGCAATACGGTCCGACAATGGGGTGGGTCTGCTCATCGACTTGCCCTGTGGTTTGGTCAGTGGAGCGGCGAGGAAATGCGCTGCCGGGACATTACTGGGAGGAAATGCCCCGGCAGCTGAACGCGCGCCTCAGCGTGCGTTGTTAATGCCGTCGACCAGGGATTTGACCGCGTCTTCCGCACTCATGTCTGTGACGAAAAACTTGCCGACCACATCCTGGAACACGCCGGAGAAGCGCGGCTCGACGGCAAAGCCGTCAGTGAGCGATCCGTATATGGCGTTGTTCTTGATGGCTTCGACGCGGTCCGAAAAGCTGCGCTTGGCGCAGTCGTCAAAATCGTCCATCGCCACGTCGAGACGAGCCGGGATCGAACCCTTGATCAGGTTGAACTTTTTCTGAACCTCCGGGTCCATGATCGCTTCCGCGACCGCGTCCTGCCCTTTTGCAATATCGGCATTATCGATCTTGAAGCCGCCGAATGTATCGAACACGAATTTGTAGTTCGGCGTGGCGGTCGGCGTCGGGAAGCACAGGAAATCGACGCCCGGCTTCATGCCCTTGGCGAGGAATTCGCCCTTCGCCCAGTCGCCCATGATCTGCATGCCAGCCTGGCCGTTAGCAACCAAGTTCGTCGCTGCCGCCCAGTCACGGCCGGTGAAGCCGGCATCATGCAATCCACGCACCTTGCCCAGAAGTTCGAAGGTCTTGATCATCTCCGGGCTGGAGAGCGCCGTTTCATCAAGATCGATTGCGGCTTTCTTGTAGAAATCGGGGCCGTTGACATCGATCAGCATCGATTCGAACAGTTCTTCGATCTGCCAGCTTTCATCGCTCATCGCGATCGGGGTAACACCAATCGCTTTCAGCTTTTCACCACTTGCAATCAGTTCATCCCAGCTCGTGGGAATGGCGACTCCTGCCTTGTCAAAGACAGCCTTGTTCGCCCAGACCCAGTTCTGACGATGCATGTTGATCGGGGTCGAGAAAAAGCTGTCATCCTGTTCCAGGAATTGCAGCATGACCGGCGGCAGATCCGCCTTCCATCCGTTCTTGGCATACAGATCATTCAATGAACGCAACGCACCTTCCTTGGCCCAGCCCAGTCCTTCAAAGCCGAGGAACTGCATCACAGCAGGCGGGTTGCCGGCGGCAACGCGGGTACGCAGCGCCTGCTGGGCGTTGGCGCCATTGGCGCCGCCGACCGCGCTGTCCTGCCATTCGAAACCCATGGTCTTGAGTTTGTCGGTGAGCACCTTCAGCGCGCCGACCTCGCTTGCCGAGGTCCATACGTGCAGACCCTCGATCTTGGTTTGGGCGGTTGCCTGGCCCGCAAAGGACAGGCCGAGCGTCGTGGCCAACAGAATTTTCTTGAGTTCAGTCATCGTCATTCCCCTTGTTGATGTTGAAATGCCCGGTCGCCCGTTCGGCTGTTATCGGGCGGTGGCAGTCAGCGTGGATCGACCGGCATGGCATAGCCGACGTTTCGCCCCCCGTAGCGGCGGACCCGGATGTTGGATTGCTCGGCGTGGCCGACGAAGCCCTCCATGAGGGAGAGACGCGAGCCGTACTCTCCGATGAGCGCGGAGGCCTCGTCCGTCAGGATGCGCTGATAGGTGCAGGTCTTGAGGAACTTGCCTACCCAGAGCCCGCCGGTGTAGCGGGCCGCCTTGTTGGTCGGCAGGGTGTGGTTGGTGCCTATGACCTTGTCGCCGAACGACACGTTCGTGCGAGCCCCCAGGAACAGCGCGCCATAGTTCCTCATGGAGTTCAGGAAGTAGTCGGGGTCGCGCGTCATCACCTGGACATGTTCGGAAGCGAGACGATCGGCCTCGGCCACCATCTCTTCGATCGTCTCGCACAGGATGATCTCGCCGAAATCCTCCCAGGCCTTTGCCGCGATCGCCGCCGTTGGGAGGATCGTCAGCAGGCGCTCAATTTCGGCGACTGTGTCCAGTGCCAGCTTTTCGGAGTTGGTGATCAGCACCGCCGGCGAATTCACGCCATGCTCGGCCTGGCCGAGCAGGTCGGTCGCAACCAGCTCGCCATCGACGCTGTCGTCGGCGATCACCAGAGTCTCGGTTGGACCGGCAAAGAGATCGATGCCGACCTTACCGAACAGAAGGCGCTTGGCTTCGGCCACATAGGCATTGCCTGGCCCCGCCACCATGTCGACCGGAGCGATCGTCTCGGTCCCGTACGCCATGGCCGCGATCGCCTGGACGCCGCCGAGACAGTAGATCTCGTCGGCCCCGGCCAGGGCCTGGGCGGCCACGATCTTTTCGGCGACCTTGCCCTGGAAGGGCGGTGCGCAGGTGATGATGCGCTCGCAGCCGGCAACCCTTGCCGTGAGCACCGTCATGTGCGCCGAGGCCAGCAGTGGATACTTTCCGCCCGGCACGTAGCAGCCGACATTCTGGATCGGCACGTTGCGATGCCCAAGGACGACGCCCGGCAGCGTTTCGATCTCAAGATCGAGCAGTGTTGCGCGCTGCGCCTCGGCGAACTTGCGGATCTGGTCCTGCGCGAAATCAAGGTCTTCGCGTTCACGCCCGGTCAGCGAGTTGATGCAAGCGTCGATCTCGGCCTTGGTCAGGCGATAGGAGTCCCGGTCGAACTTGTCGAAACGGATCGACAGTTCGCGGACGGCCCTGTCGCCCTCCTGCTCGACCTGATCGAGGAGTGTCTGGACCGCGCTCGTCACGGCACCGTTGCCGCCGTTTACAACGCTGCCTCGAGCCGACTTGATGGTGCGTATCATGGCAATGGCTCTTCGTTTGCAGGGCCTACGCCCCGCACTGCGGTCTGAATCGATGGAATGAAGCGCGAGCAGCCAGGGCTGCTCGCCCCAGGCACGGCTACATGTGCTGTTCGAGCACGCGCTTCTCGGTGTAAGCCGCCTGTTCTTTCTCGTAGTAGGCGGGCGATGGAAAATCCCACCAGCCGGTGGCAAACGGGCCGGCTGCATCGCGTGATGTCATGACTTCAACCAGTGCCGGACCGCCGCAATCAAGTGCGGCCTTCAGCGACTTCTCCAGATCCTCGTCGGAGGTGACCTTCCAGCTCTCCACGCCAAAATTCTTGGCTACCGCGGCAATGTCGGCGCTATAGGGTTCGCCATTGCCCTTGTGACGGTTGAACTCGGAGGCGATGTGACGGCCCATGAACTTGCGCTGGCCGCCGCGGATCGACATGTAACCCTGGTTGTTCTGGACCAGGAACACGACCGGAATGTTGTTCATCGCGGCCGTCCCGAGTTCGGGCAGCGACATCATGAAATCGCCATCTCCGGTGATGGAGACAACCTGACGATCCGGCATTGCCAGCTTCGCGCCCATGGCAGCGGGAACGGCCCAGCCCATCGGCGAGAACGAGCCGGAAGTGAGATGTGTCCGGGGCTGGTAGATCGGGAACGTTTGCTTGACCGCGCCTTGAGTGTTGCCCGAGCCGACGACGACGATGCCGTCACGGTTCATGACCTTGCGCAATGCGCCAAGCGGCCGTTGTGACGTGAACGGCGCTTCGCGGCTGTCGCGGCGCGGCGCAAGCATTGCCTCCCAGTCAGCCTTTGCCTTCTGGACATCGGCCAGGAACGCCTCACGTCGCGAGACCGCCTTTGCCGACTCCGCGTCCGAGATCATTGCGAGCATCGCTTCAAGCGACGCCCTGGCGTCGGCCACGATGCCGACTTCAGTCGGATAGTTCTTGCCGATCTCGTGATGATCGAGATCGATGTGGATGAGCTTGCCCGGCGGGATCGAGAAGCTGACGCCCTTGGCGTAGGAGGAGGCCGACCAGTCAGTAAAACGGCAGCCCACCGACATGACGACGTCCGCCGAGGCGGTGATGCTGTTTCCGCAGGTGGTGCCGGTCTGGCCGACGGCGCCGATGAACAGCGCGTGGTCTTCGGAGATCGCACCTTTGCCGTTCCAGGTAATGGAAACCGCCGCGCCCAGTTTTTCCGCCAGCCTGGTGAGTTCGCTCGATGCGTTCGCCGAGATGGCGCCCCCGCCCGCCACGATCACCGGACGTTCGGCCGAGAGCAGCAGCTTCACGGCGCGCTCGACCGCTTGCGGGTCGGGATAGGAAACGCCTCGTGCCATGCGAAGGTCGAGGGGATGAATCTCGACATCGGCTGCCTCGACCTGGATGTCCATCGGAACCTCGACATGCACGGGTCCTGGGCGGCCGCTGAGCATGGTGTTAAAGGCGCGATGCATGATGAAGGGCAGTTCATCCACGCGGCCAGCTTTGTAGGAACGCTTGGTGACCTGCTCGGTGATGCGGGGGAAGGCGTTCTCGTTCTGCCGTTCGATCTCCTGCATCACGCCGTGGCCCTTCATATGGGTGGCCGGTCCGCCGGAGACATAGAAGGCTGGAATCGAGTCGGCATAGCAGGTCGCGAGGCCGATGATCGTGTTGGTCGCGCCGGGACCGATCGAGGTCGAACAGGCCATCGGGCGGCCGCTGGCCCGGAAGAAGCCGTCAGCCATGTGGACGGCGCTCTGCTCATGCATGACCTGGATGAACGGAAGGGTCGACCCCTCTTCCAGGAAGGCGTCAAACAGCGACCAGATGCCGTGGCCGGGAACGCCAGCCACGTACTCGACGCCATACTCCTTGAGTGCCCTTGCAACGATTTGACCGCCCGTCAGCTTCATCTGTTCGACCCTCTGATTTTTTTGCTCTTTTGCCTCAAGCGATCGTCTGCTCAAGATGAGGGTCCCTGAAAGCCGGCCCTCGGTGATAGCGCAAGTAGGCAAACAATCGAGGGCTTGTGACAAGTTCGCAGAATGCGTTTCCTTGACGCGAGATGACGCACCATTCGAGAAGAAGTGCATCAGACCCGTTCGGCCGATCAGTTCTTACGCCAAACGATCAGAAGGATAACGGGCTAACCGCATTCGACATCGGCTATCGTGACACGCCCCGTGCCGAACAGCAGGAGCACCGGGTCTCGACGGTCGAAGCGACGCAATATGACGCATATCCGACGTCATCCTGCGAATTAATTCATCGATCCGCGCACTTCCGCCGGCTACGCCCGTGTGGCTTGTTGGTCTCATGACAATTCATGCACCAGATACGATGATGAAGAACCAGGCCAGAGACCTATCGTTCGCCGACGACTTCATTTTCGCCATGCTCGTCGAGAACGTCGTCGAATATGACGTCGAGGACGCCGTCGTCGTCAACATCAGCCCCTCGCCCATGATCACCGGCGACGAGCATCCAGCGGTCGTCCCTGCCTGGAAATCCACCCAGTTGAAGGGAGGACGCATCAAATCGGCGGAGCGTGCAGCACTTCTCAGGGTTAAGAATGCCGTCAATCTCGGCGGCTGCATGTTCCGCGGCTGGGACTGGCTCGGCAACCGCATAAAGAGTTTCCCGCGCGACACGCCGCTTTTCATTTCGCCCCAGGATGAGATCGGCACGGTAACCACCGATCCCTATGTGTTCACCAATGAGCGTCGCACAGCCGAGGCACAGCAGACCTTCAGGCTGAAACTCAATCTGTGGTGGTCGCCGGGCGATACGGACTGCTTCATTCACAACGAGCATCCGTTCCTGGAAACCCATACGCAGATCCATGGCAGCGGCCGTATGCAGAAGTTCAGGCAACGATCGGCGTCGACGATGTATGAGGACGTGGTGATGCCGGTCGGCTATTCGCACGATCCGTTCTGCCGGGTGACGGGCAAGAACCAGTGGACGTATCCCTGGCATCGCTACTATGCCGACACCGACTCGGTCTGGCTGGCGATCGAACTTCATCCCTGAGCATCGTTGCGAGGAACTTTCCCTGTGGCCGCCGAGGCCACAGGCCTCACATCTGGATCATGTCCAGCCCATCCCCCAGATACTGCAGGGCCTCGCGCGGAATCGCCGGATCGTTGCGATCCATGACCGTTAGTTCACTGAGGTGTTCTCGGCGCAGCAGACCCGGCCCGCGGTAATGCAAGGCCACCTTGGTCGAATAGGGTTGGCGGAAGACGTTCGCGGCGATGCCGCTGGAAATGCCGAACATGAACCGCTTGGCGTTGCGCTTCACCTGCGCATAGACGCCGAACGTAAGTTCATTGCACTGAATGCCCTCGAAATCCGCCGTGAAGAGTCTATCCGCCAGCGGAAAGCAGAAACCGTAATATTTGAAGATGTACTCGATCTTTCGTGGATTGTCGAAACTTGGAAACCGCTCGACGTAATAGTGCTGCAAAAACTCCCGGTTCCTGTAGATGCAGAACGCGGACTTCAGAACAAATCCCTTGTAGATCGACGAAAACTGGTAGCGGTCGTAGACACCGGCGATTTCCGAGTCCTGCGAATTGTTCTCGACGATCATGTTGGAAATGAACCGTGAAAACTCGGGCAATTGCCGCGCGGTCGCCATCGCGTGAAAGAAGTTACCATCCACGAGGGTCCGAAACTCATCGGGATCCGAAAAAAGAATCGGCACGCTCAGCCCGAAATAGTTGGCGATTATCCGGATGTTGGATGCGGAGGGGACATGGGCCCCGGAAAGGTACTTGTTGAACTGCTGGCGATTCACGTTGATCTTGCGACAGACTGCAGCAACCGAACCGTGCCGGTCGCACAGGGTCCTGAGGTTCTCCGCCAGCGCGCCAGTATCTTCGCCCATGTAATTCACTGCGCGTTTCTCCTCAGCGCTATGAAGCAACAAGGCGCTATCGCTACGTCAAAGTGAGAAGGACTTCAATGGGCTGCGAAGTTGATGACAGCGGAAGCCGACTGCATAGTTCGCACGAATGGCCAGAGAGGAATGTTCCAGTGGCAACAGGCACCAAGGCGGGTTGGTCCTTCATGGGCACGGGAACCATCGCCACGGAGCTGATGGTCGAAGCCATCCGCTCCGTCGACCATTCGCCCTTGTGGGTGGTGAGCCGAAGCAAGACGGATGCCGCCTATTTCGCGCAAGATCTCGGTATCCCGCATGCCACGACAGACCTGGCGATTGTCCTTGAGGATCCAACCGTCAGGTTTGCCTATATCAGCGCAAGGCTCCAGCGCCGGCCTCATTACATTTCGGCCGCGGCCGGGGCCGGCAAGCACATCCTGTGCGACGGGCCTATTTCGGGGACCAGCAAGACGGCCATCACACTGGTGCGGCTTTGCGAGGAAAGCGGAGCGTTGCTGGCGGTCAACCAGCGACTAAGGGCCTCGACCATCCACCAAACGATGCGCCGGCTGATCGTCGATGGCGACATCGGCGCGGTTCAATCGATCGTTCTGATACGTGGAGGGCCCTATCAGGCCCCTCCCAACCGAAGAGCCCGGGACTTCAACGAGGGCAGCGGCATTTACCTCGACGTCACCGTGGAGGACATCGACCTGGCGCGTTTCCTGACCGGGGCAGAGCCTGTCGAAGTGTCCGCGCTGGGCACGCAGGACCAGAAGACGCCAGGTCACGTGGCCTATCTGGTGCGGCTCCACGATGGCAGTCTCTTTCAAGCCCATGAGAGCTTCAGGACCGCCGATATCGAAAGTATGGTGCTGGTCGCCGGCGACAGGGGCGCCCTGATCGCGCAAGGCACGTTGAATGGCCGGGCGGGAACACTGGTTCGACGCATCGACGGCAAGAGCGAACTTGTCCCGGTTCGCGACCACGACTTCAGCCTGGCGACCATCAGGGAATTCGTGAATTCGCGCGGCCAGGAACCATCCTGGCTGGCGCAGGGCGTCGATAGCGTGATCGCGCTACGAACCGCAGAGGCCATTGTCATATCAGCGAAAAGGCGCCGGACGGTTCCGATTCAAGCCTAGCGCCACATGCCGGCGGGCGCGGCGTCACGCCAACAAACCACAGGGGCCAGACGGACGTTTGATCATGACGAAGAAAAATCCGATCCTCTTTCACTCCCTTGCCGCCCGGCATTCGACGCTGGCGATCGATCTCGACATCGTGCGCAAGATCGGGTTCGACGGGCTGGAAGTCTCGGCCGCCAAGATGCGCGCTTTCCTGGATGCCGGCTTCACGGCCAAGGATCTGAACAAGGCCTTTGACGGCATGTACGTGCCGGGGACGGGCTTCCTTGTCGATATCGAGCGCCAGAGTGAAGGCAGGGCCGCGCTGATGCGGGAAGCCGACAGCCTGTTTCAGCTTGCCGCCAGTGCCGGCATAAAGGGCGTACAGGTCATCACTGGCCCGCTCAGCCTGAAAGCTCTGGATGACGCTTCCGCCGTCGCGACCCCGGGCCTTTACCGCGGTGTCGTCGGTCTGCCGCTCGAGACGCAGATCGATCTCACCGCTTCAAATCTGGCAGCGGTCGCCGACCTTGCGGCACAGTATGGGCTGCTGATCTACCTGGAGGCCCTGTCCTGGACGCCGCTCAACACGATCGACAGGCAGCTTCGGACAATCGAGATCGCCAATCGCGATAACATTCGGCTCGTGATCGACTTTTGGCATTGCTACACGTCCGGCGACACGCCCGAGCGCATCGCGCGGCTGGACAAGAATATTCTCTACGGCGTCCACATCTGCGATTCCCTCTCCTTTGCCGGCGGTGTCCCTGACGAAAGCGTGCTGCGGGACGTGCCAACGGGACGTGGGGTGCTGAACCTCAAAGAATGGGTCGATGCGGTGAAGTCGACGGGCTATGACGGCTGGTGGAGCTGCGAGCTGTTCTGCCGACGGCAGCATCAGGAAAACAGCTACGACGTGGCCCGCAGCCTCAACGCGCTCATGCGGGGCCTTGTCGGCGCCTGACGACCGCATCCCAGCATCCCTTCCCGCAGCGAATGGTAGGACGCCATGCACAATCTGCCAGACATCTCCTTCTTCCATCGGCTCGCTGACGCAGCCGCAGACGTCGCCCTAGCCTACTATCGCAAGCCCATGGAGGTCGAGGAGAAGGTCAAGCCGGGCTATCGCTTCGACCCGGTGACGATTGCCGACAAGAAGGCGGAACAGGTTATCCGTGCCCTGATCGCAGCGGAATACCCGGACCATGCGGTGCTTGGCGAGGAGTTTGGCGAAAGCGGCCAGGGCCCGGTCAAATGGGTCATCGATCCAATCGACGGAACTCGGCCGTTTATCTGCGGCATTCCCGTGTGGGGCACCCTGATCGGGCTCACGGTCGAGGGGAGAGCCTGCATGGGCATGATGAGCCAGCCCTTTACCGGCGAACGGTTCTGGGCAACGGGGAATGAAGCATGGACCAGCGGGGCATCAGGCCCGAGCCGGCTCCGGACGAAGGCCGCGGGCTCATTGGCCACAGCGATCCTTCACACCAATTCACCAGACCGCTTCCCCGATTTTCCCGACATCAATTTCTCTCGTCTCAAGGACGCCGCACTAATGACCCGATACGGCGGCGAGTGCTATGCCTTCGCAATGCTGGCTGCCGGCCAGATCGACCTCTGCCTCGAGCCAAGCCTGCAGCCATATGACATCGCGGCACTGATCCCAATCATCGAACAGGCGGGAGGCGTCGTTAGCGATCTAGCCGGAAAGCCGGCAGAAAATGGTGGCGCGGTGTTGGCTTCGGCAAACCGCCGTTTACACGAGGAAGCACTGGCGCTGATCAACGGCTAGCTGTTCTGCGTCCGGCAATGGCCGCGTCAGTCTTTGCGAAGCACCCGCGTAGCCAGTGCAACCAGGATAAACGCCACGGCGATCAATATGAAGGTGACTGAAAGAGAATATGCCTGCGCCACGAAACCAAGCACCGCAGGTCCCGTCAGCAAGCCAGCATAGCCCATCGTCGTCACGATTGACATCGCGCGGCCGGCGGCTGCGCCGCCTGAACGGCCGGCAGCAGCGAATGCCAAAGGTACGAGATTGGCAACGCTCAACCCGCATAGGGCCAAGGCAAGGAAGACGACGACGAGGTTGCCTGCCAGCACCAGCAACCCTACCGAAGCCGCACAAATGATCGAACAATAGTACAGGAGCCGCGTCGAACCTATGCGGGTGGTGATTGCGTCGCCGAACAGGCGGCCGAACGCCATCATCGTTGCGAAGACCGCAAAACCGTAGGCGCCGGCGCTTTCGGTTCCACTGAACACATTGACAATATAGATCGCGCTCCAATCCATGATTCCGCCTTCACCCAACATGGACAGGAAGGCGATTGCCCCGATCAGATAAAGATACGCTTTCTGCACACGGTCGAGCCTGCCGCCGCTGCTGGCTCGAGCTCGAAGGGCATCGGTCGGGTCAGCATTTCGCGATGAGCCTAAGTTGGCGACGATCGCAAATACGGCCACGCCGATGCCGGTCGCGCCTAGACAAACCGCCAGCGCGCCGCCGTGAGACAAGATCTGGCCGACAGTGAAAGCGCCAGCCAGATTACCAAAACTGAACATTGCATGAAATGAAGACATCAGATGCCGGCCGGAGCGACGCTCCAGGGCGGATGCATCGGTGTTCATCGAGACATCCAGTGTGCCGAAGCCGGAACCTGCAACAAATACGATGGAGGCTAGCCAGGCATTGCCCGACACAAATGGGACGATGACAAGCGCTGCGCCGAACGTCACCGCTCCGCCTAAGCTGAGCGTGCTGCAGCTATAGCGCGCCGTAAGCCGTCCAACATTCGTCATCGCCACGATGGCGCCCAGTGCGAAGCAAAGGAGTATCAGCCCGAGCTCGCCCTTCTCCAGACTGTTCTGAGCACTGAGGACGGGCAGGCAAGAAGCCCACGACCCGAGACCGATGCCGGCAGCGAAGAAAAACAGGTTGCAGTAGAATCGGCCGCTGCGTATCGCAGTCGGCATTTCGATAACCCTGTTTGCCAACATCCTACCTCTTAGAGCCGCCCTGACTTTGATACGCTGATCGGCTAACAACGTTGTTGGCAGGTGACACCTTGGATCGCTACCCCCAAGGCGCGATCATAGCTAGCCGCCAGAAGGGACAGACGACATCAGTTGAATTCCCACGGCAACTTCGCAGAGACCTCTTACCCGACGCAGAGCGACGCACTCGCCCTCTTGAGTCAGTACCCATTTTCGATTGTCTGGGCCGGGCTTTGGACTTCGCCATCCAATGCCGAGTCTATTCCTGCGAGCGAATTCGGCTCTCTCTAATGTGACCTGACAATCGCCGCTGCTATTTTCTCAGCAGCCATGATAATAGGCGCATTGACGTTGGCCGAGGGGATTTTCGGCAAGATTGAGCCGTCTACTACGCGCAGACGGTCAATTCCATGCACCAGACCCACGGCATCCGTTACCGCGTCACCGTCCGTGCCCATCCGGCACGTGCCGATTGGATGATGTTCTGTGTTCGCGACATTTCGGATAAAGACCTCGATATCGGCATCGGTTGAATTTCGACTGACATCGTCCAGTTGCGCCGCGCTGTGCCTGCTCCAGGCAGCCTGTCCGGCCATTTCCAGAGTCTTGCGAACACCGTCTACCATTTCGGTCATATCGCGCCGGTCATCGAAATAGTTGAAGCGAATTGCCGGATATTGTTTTGGGTCCGCTGATTTTAGTCGGATCGCGCCGCGGCTGAACGGGCGCATTTGGCTGACAAAATATTGAAAGCCGTCTCCAAGCACCACCTTTCCGGACTGGAAGTCGGCCAGAAAGGGCAAGAATTCGTGCTGCAGGTTGAAATAGTCCGTGCCGCTGCCGCCATCGAAAAAGGCGCCTACTTCAAAGAAGCTGGTAGCACCCAGCCCGGACCTGAACAGCAGCCATTCCAGACCAAGTTTGACCCGTCCGAGACCTTCCAGTTTGCGGTTGATGGCGTCGGCGCCGTTGGAACGGAAGCGCAATGAGGCCACGACGTGATCCTGCAGGTTCTGCCCGACACCTGGGCTATGCGCGACCAACGGGATACCATGGCTGCGCAGGTGACCGGCCTCACCCACACCCGAGAGCATCAGGAGATGAGGTGAACCGATCGTTCCGGCAGACAGGATCACCTCACGCCCAGCAATCGCCTTTTCGGCCTGACCATCGCGGCCATAGGCGACGCCTTTTGCCGTCGTGCCGTCAAAAGCGATCCTCTCAACGAGACAGCCGGTTTTGACGGTCAGGTTGGGGCGCGATATCGCCGGGCGCAGATAGGCTGCGGCGGTCGAACAGCGCACGCCTTTGCGGATCGTGGCCTGAGTTACGTGCACGCCTTCCTGGCTGCCGCTGTTATAGTCACCGGCGTTGCCGAGCCCATATTGCTCACCTGCCCGCAGAAAAGCATCGTAAAACGGATGCTTGGCCTCGCTTCGGGTTACGCTCAACGGGCCAGAGCCGCCCCTGTTGGGATCGCGGCCGTCCTCAAAGCTCTCCATCTTGATGAAATATGGCAGACAGTCGGCGAAGCTCCAGCCCTCGACGCCAACCCCGGCCCATTGGTCATAGTCCTTGGGGTTGCCGCGGACGAAGACCATGCCGTTGATCGACGAGCTGCCACCAAGGCAGCGGCCGCGCGCCTGGCCGATCCTGCGACCATGCAAGGCGGATTCAGGCTCACTTTCGAATTTCCAGTTGTAGACGTCACTTTCTATGGGGAACGTCAGCGCGGCTGGCATCTGGATAAAGAGACTTCGGTCCGAGGGTCCCGCCTCCAGAAGGCAGACCGAGACGTTGGGGTCCTCCGTCAGGCGATTGGCCAGAACGCAACCTGCGGACCCTGCCCCCACGATGACATAGTCGTATTCGTTGGATTTGTTACTCATAAACCGAGTCCTTGGGTGCAATAAGTTTGGTCCGGAGGCTGGCTACTCGATGACCGTCACCTTGGTGCCATTGAGGAAAACTGCGGGCGGAAACCCACGGGCTACGGCCAAAGGCACCATCATGAACTGCAGCGGAATGATCTCCAGAGCTGGCAACAAGGCTTCGGTCGCGTAAGGCAACTCCAGAATTTCAATCTCCGGCCTTCGTAATTCATCCGGAGGACTGGAGCAGACGACAACACAGCGCCCTCCGAAGCGAGCGATATCCAATGCCGTTAGTTCGTTTAGCTCGCGTTCTGGACCACTTCCGAGGAATAGCACCGCGCGAAAGCCCTCTCTTACGAGCTCCAGCGGACCGTGGCGGAACTGTCCACCAGTCAACGCTGTACAGTCGAGCTTCGCGGCTTCGGCAGTCATTAATGCCCCCATGGCTGCGCTGGAATAGCTCGCACCGCGGCCAATAAAGGTAAGCGGTTTGTCATGACCGAGGAATTCGAAAATCTCGTGGCTGCGGCTTTCAAACTTGCCAAGACTGGCAGCCGCGGCCTCAGCCACGGCCTCAACGTCAACCACTGTATGCTCGGATCTACCGAGGAAAAGCCGCTCGACAACGTAAAGCGCCACTAGTCCGGCCACATAGGTCTTGGTTGAGACCGCGTCTTCCTTGCCGGCATCTGTTGCTACAGCGCAATCGGCCCATTCCGATAAGGAATTTGTCGGTCCGTTCGTGATTGAGATTAGAAAGAATGGTCGGATCGGGCCCTCGGACAGTTTCTTCAGCTCGACGCTCTCTCCCGACTGCGAAATTGCGATTACCAGCGTATCGCTACGCAGGAGCTCTGGGGCCTGCTGGATAAGTTCGGAAGTGTCCCAAAGGGACACTGGCACGGGCATGAAACGCGCCAAGCGCTGCCAACTTCCGTAAGCGCTGAAAAGCGATCCCCCCATTCCGGTCAAGATGATGTGGCGTATCCTGCCGTTGGCCACAGCAGATGAGAGTGCCTCTATTTGAGCAGCTTTCTCTCCCGTCACTCCGGCCAAGGCGCGGCGTATTGCTGCGGGCTGTTCGTGGATATCGGCCAAGAAGTTCTTTGCAACAGTCATGACAACTCCATCCGTAAATTTCGAGATATGAGACGGGCCTGGAAAAGCTGCCTCAGAACATCTGTGCCGCCGCTCCAATAATCCCCGCATCGTTGCCGAGTTCGGCGATCCCAAATCGCACATTTTCGACGTTGGAGGGCATGCCGCGACGCTTCGTTTCAAGAAGGATGGCGTCAACAAGGACCGCGCCTGCTGCGCTGATACCGCCGCCGATCAAGAGCGTTGTCGGGGCAAAAATATTGCACCAGCTGGCTGCAGCCATGCCGATCCAGTTCCCGGCTTCGGCTATTATGCCTAACGCTGAAGCATTGCCGCCCAGGGCATCGCGCACGAGCGCGGCGGTAGCACTTGTGGCCTTATGATCAGACCGAAGCCGACGAGCATGCCTTTCGATTGCCTGGCCTGAGGCAACGGATTCGAGGCATCCCAGACAGCCTTTCCGGCACCGGACTGGATTGTCGCGCACAACAATGACGTGGCCGGCGTCGCCAAGACACCCGTTCGCAGTATTTGTCGGCACACCATCCGCCAGGAAAGCCAGACCGATACCGGTGCCGACGGTGACCATCAACAGCCGATCGACCCCACGACCGGCTCCGAAGCGATACTCGGCAATCGCTCCCGCATCCGCATCGTTCATGAGCCCGACCGGGCACTGAAAACGGCGCTTCAGAATTTCGGCGATCGGCATACCATCAAGTGCCAGCACATTGCTGTCGTCCCCACTGATATGATCCGGGAGAATGTGACCGGGGTAGCCGATGCCGATCCCGGCTAGCCGCTCGACCTTTTGACCGCGCATCAGATCGTCGATGGCACTGGCGTAGTCGGAGAGGATCTTATCGCCGGTAGCCGCCTTAGCGTAGGTCAGCCGCCGACGCGCGACGATCGTGCCGCCAGGCGAGACGAGCCCAAGCTTCGTGCTTCCTCCGCCAATGTCCAAGCCGATGACAAGTTTCTCGGTCATGCGGGCTCAGTCCGCCAGTCGATAGCGACTGACATGCAGTTTGAAATCGCTCCCACGATAGGTGGACTTCACATACTCCGCTACGTCATCGCTCTCTGTCAGGGTGACACGCCAAACGACCAAAAGCGGACTCCCGACGGGAACCTTCAACACCCGCGCCTCCTCCTCGGTTGCTGCGACGGGCTCAAACAGGGCATCGGTCCAGGCTGGGACCACGCCCCAACGCTCTTCGATCTGGCTGTAGAGAGAGCCTTCTCCGACGCTCAGTCCCTCGATACCGGAATACATATCGACCGGCAGGTAGACGTCCTCGATCGCAATCGGCACCTCGTTTATCGTGCGAACGCGCTTGAGATAGACGAGGGAAACATTTGCCGGATGCTGAATTATCAAATGGTTCTGCATATCCTGGGGCAAGGACGCCACAATTTGCCGTTCAAGGACGATGGTGCCAGGCGTGTCGCCCGTTTTGCGAACTTCTTGGGTGAAGCTGTGAAATCCGGAGACGCCCCCCAAGCGTGTCGCAGTCTTAAAATACCCACGGCCCTGTTCGCTGTATATTAGCCCTCGCGCCTCAAGCCGCTTCAGCGCTTGCCGCACCGTCACCCGGGATACTTTGAACTCCTTGGCGAGCGCGCTTTCCGAAGGCAGTTGCGGGCCTTCTTCGCTCCTAGCGCCGCTCTCAAGGTCCGCCGCTAGAATGTCGGACACCTGCGCGTACATCGGTACGCCCCCGGTCCTGCGAACCCCCATCTTACGGAACCCTCGCTCACTCAATTTGCCGGCTCCTCGATTCGTCTGTTTTGATGACTCGACATTAGGATATTAGCATGTTAATACAAGCTGTCAACGTAACGCTGCCTTAGGAGGGTCCGAAGTGAGTACGAAGAGAGTGAGTTTGACAAGACATGCGCAAATTCTCGCCGCAGCCCTCGCTGCTCTGACCACCGCGGCAGCCCCGGCTTTCGCCATCGACTGGAAAGCTCAGTCGGGCACGGAAATAACCGTTCTTCTCAGTGAGCACCCTTGGACCGTTGCACTGAGAAAGAACATTTCCCAGTTCGAGGCTTTGACCGGCATTAAGGTGAATATCTCAGCGTTCGCCGAGGACCTTTACTCCGATCGCATGAACCTCGCGGTTCGCTCCACGGAATCTGTCGCCGATGCCTACATGGTCCAGATGGACTCGGCACTGTTCGAACAATGGAGCGCAGACGCAGTTGAGCCACTCACGCCCTACCTGAACGACGACGCCAAGACAGACCCCACTTACAACCTGCAGGACTACCCTGCTGGCTTCCGACTTGGCGCCACGTTTCCGGTAAACGATTCAGCGGCGCAGCTTTATTCGATCCCGATCTCCTTCGAAGCCTATACGCTTTTCTACAATAAGGACCTCGTCCAGAAGTATCTGGACGGTAAGGTCCCGGCGACGATGGATGAGCTGATGGCCGATGCCGCGAAGGTAACAGCGGCTGGCGGTGGGCAAGATTTCGGCGCCGCGATGCGCGGCAAGCGATCGGCCGAGCTTGTCGACACGATGACCGGGATCGTGCTTGATGCCTGGGGCGACCAGCCTGCGGCGCTGCCGGAAAACATCTGGTTCGATGGCGATTGGGCCAAGCCGCGGTTCAACGATCCGCGCATTGCCAAAGGCCTGTCCTACTATGCGGGCCTGCTGAAGGCCGGCCCACCAAGTGTCTTGTCGTATGGCTGGGAAGACGCCAGTCGCTTCTTTTCCGAAGGGCACGCTGCCTTTTTCGTTGACGCTTCGGTCTTTGGCCCTGGCTTCGAAGACCCTGCTTCATCCAAGATCGCCGGGAAGGTCGGCTATGCGCCCCTTCCCCCATCCGCTGGCAACATCGGCTATAGCGGTCACTGGTCGTGGGGCATCTCGATCCCAAAGAACTCGAAGAAGAAAGACGCCGCTTGGCTCTTCGTCGAATGGGCGACGGGCACTGCCATGACCGCCGAACTTGGCAAAAACACCGGCGGCGCTCCGCGCCTCTCGTCCTGGGCCGACGCGGGATATAAGGCCGCACTCAACCCAGGCTATATCGAGGCGGTCCAGACTCAGATGCAGCACACCCGTTCAACCTCCGTCTTTCGCGAAGGCTGGAGTGAAGTCGTCCTGCAGATTGTAGACACAATCCACGCGATGGTCGCGGGCACGCCTCCGCAAGATGCTGCTAACGGCTTGCAGGAAGCGCTGGCCGGCACGTTCCAATAATGCTTGCCACGGGCGGGGCGATGCCTCGCCCGCCGCGCCGGCCTACAAATGCCCCTGATGTTGGAGAAGACCATGCGGCGTACGGCGTTTAGCCCCTACTGGCTTCTGGTCCCGGCATTGTTGATGCTGGCGGTCAACACGTTCTATCCGGTGATCTATTCAGTCTATCTGTCCTTTACCGACTGGAACTGGGGCAAAACCAGCAATTTCGTCGGACTGACAAATTTTATCAACGTCCTGACCAAACCTCAGTTTCGCGGCGCATTCTTCAACACCGTTATCTTTTCAGTTTCTGCCGTTGTCGTGGAGACCCTGCTCGGACTCGGTCTGGCGCTGGTCATCAATCGCCTCTCCGTGGGTGCGGGAATAATCCGGACCATTCTTCTGATGCCTCTTATGGTTTCCGGTATCGCCGTATCCCTGGTATGGAAAGTGCTGCTCGACCCGACCCAGGGGATCATCAATTACTTCCTCTCCCAAATTGGCATCGCCGGTCCTGCCTGGCTGGGTACCGTGCCCACCGCTATGCCTTCCATCATTATGATCGACACGTGGTGGCAGACGGCCTTTTCCTTCATCATCCTGTCCTCCGCGCTCAAGGGCTTGCCGGCCGAGCCATTCGAAGCCGCGCAGCTTGAGGGCGCCAGTCCCTGGGCAACGTTCCGGCACATCACCTTGCCGATGCTCAAGCCGGTGCTGATCACGGTGATCATTTTCCGCACGGTGGACACGCTCAAGATCTTTGACATTGTTTTCGGTACCACGGGTGGCGGACCGCTCCGTGCCACTGAAGTCGTGCAAACGCTGGCCTACCAGACCGCATTCAAGTTTCATCGCTTCGGCGAGTCCGCGGCACTTTCGGTGGTCTTTTCCGTGATCATCCTGGTGCTTTGCCTTGCCTACCTGCGGCTCGACACCACCGAAGAGGACGCATCGTGAAACCGTCATCCATCGGCATCGCCTGGCGCTACGCCGCGGCAATTCTCGCTGCGATTATTTCGATCTTCCCAATCCTGTGGATCTTGATGATCGCTCTGAAAACCCGCACCGACGCCTTCGCCATTCCGCCGGTCTGGTTTTTCTCGCCGGTTTGGGAGCATTTTCAACGCGCCTGGACCACTAGTGGTTTTTCGGGCGCATTTTTCAATAGCGTGCTCGTGTGTGTGATGGGCAACCTTATAGCTTTCGCCGTCGGCATCCCCGCCGCATACATCCTGAACAAACGCCGCGTGCCGGGAAAGAAGGCCATTCTGGTCTGGCTGCTAATATCTTACATGCTCCCCGAGTTCCTTTTCGTGATCCCGATGTATGTATTCTATCAATATGTCGGCCTATACGACACGGTGATCGGACTGGCGATCGTCTATCAGATTTTTACCTTGCCGTTCACTATCTGGCTCGTGCGTGCCTTCTTTGCCGATGTGCCTTCGTCCCTGGCTGAGGCTGCTCAGCTTGAAGGCGCGTCGACCGCACAGATCATCTGGAAGATCTACGTTCCGATCGCGGCTCCAGGACTCGCGGCAACCGCCATCCTCAACTCGATTAAAATGTGGAACGAGTTGACCATTGCCCTCGCTCTGACTTTCGACCGGGCACAGACAGTCACGCTGGCCGTAGCGGGATTCCGTGGCTACGCCTCAATAGATTGGGGCGCGATGTCGGCCGCATCCATCATCGTCATTTTGCCCATGGCGCTTTTTGCAATCGTCGCGCAGCGTCGCATCGTGCAGGGGTTGAGCCTGGGCGCGGTCAAATAGCCCACACTAGCGGGCTGGGGCCGCAACCCAACAGTGCACAGATTTCACAAGGACTGGAAAATGGCCAACGTTTCGCTTCGGAACATCGACATCGCCTACGGGTCCGCAACCATCGTCAAGTCGCTGCAAATGGAGATCGCCGACGGTGAGTTCACGGTCCTGGTCGGTCCCTCCGGCTGTGGCAAATCCACGATCCTGCGCCTCATAGCAGGGCTTGAGCCGCATTCGGGCGGAGACATATTCATCGATGAAGACAATGTTTCGGCAGCCAATCCTGCCGACCGCAATGTCGCAATGGTTTTCCAGAACTATGCGCTTTATCCCAACATGTCGGTCTTCGAGAATATCGCCTTTGGCATGAAGATCCGGAAAATCGATGCCACCGAAATCGATCGCGCCGTTCGTGAGGTGGCGAAGATGGTTGGATTGACGGATCATCTGCACAAGCGCCCCGGAAGGCTTTCCGGCGGCCAACGCCAACGCGTCGCACTGGCCCGCGCCATCGTTCGTCATCCCAAGGTGTTTCTGTTCGACGAGCCGCTGTCGAACCTGGACGCGGAATTCCGCGCTTCGATCCGCCTGGAACTGCGCCAGTTGCACAAGAGGCTGGGAGCAACGATGATCTATGTCACGCACGACCAGGTCGAGGCGATGACCATGGGCGACAAGATCGCGGTGCTTGCCCCGATTGCGGTGAAGGGCACCCACAATCTGATGCAGTATGACACGCCTGATATGGTCTACAGCAAGCCGACCAACCTCTTCGTCGCCCGTTTCATCGGCTCTCCTAAAATGAATACGTTCGAAGCGGAGAGTTCAGGTCAGACAACCATACGCATCGGGGACCAGGATATTGCCGTCAAGGCAAAGCGAGCCCTGCCATCCAAGGTGATCGTCGGCATACGGCCGGAGCACGTGGTTGTCGGCGCGCATGGCGGGGGCCCGACGATCACAGGAAGGGTGGCAGTTACCGAAAACCTCGGACACGAGCGTCTGGTGTTCACTGAAACGAAAATAGGCCCCATCACACAGCGCGCTTCGGATCAGACGGTCTGCCCAACTGCCGGCGACAACCTTGAACTGACATTGCTGCATCACCGGCTTCACTTTTTCGACGCGGTCACCGAAGAGAGGATCGAGATGGTGTCAGACGCACTATAGACGCGTTATCCGCTGATGTCAGAAAGGCTGAAGGGCCTTTACAACATTGGCTCCAGCTCGCACTAGATCGTCGAGGTGGTTTTTTGGCGCATCATGTTCAAGCACGACACAGCCAATCTCGCTGATCTCGGATACGCGGTGCGGCGCTCGCACCTCGAGCTTATCTGTCGTAGCCAAGGCGATAGTATAATCGCTAGCCGCCAGCAGTGCCCGCTTGAAGGTCGCGTCAGCAATGTCGAATGCACTTAGGCCGGATGTCGGAGAAACCGAACAGACGCCGAGGAAAGATCTGTCGATATTCATCTGCGAGAGACTTCCTATGGCCGCCGCATCAACGCAACCGCCGACTGCAAGATCGACCGTCCCGCCGAGCATGATTAGTCTCAGGTCCTGTCTTCGCAGCGCTGCGCCGGCAATATCTATGGAATTGGTGGCCAAGGTCAGATCGTAGCCTTTCGGCAAGAAATCGATCAGCGCCAGATTGGTGCTACCGCTGTCCAGAAATATGAATTCTCCAGGCTGGATCATCGTCGCGGCGGTTTGCGCAAGCGCCTGTTTTTGTCGATGCCGGGTGTCCATTCGGACTGACATTGGAACACTGCTTGCAAGAAGCGGGAGTGCTCCACCATAGACGCGGCGGCAGCGCCCCGCCGCTGCAATCGCCCTCAAGTCCCGTCGTATGGCGTCTTCGGAGATATCGAACTCGACCGCAAGTGCCGCGGATACGACAGGCTGACCCTGGTCAAGCCGAGCGGTAATAATGTCTCGCCTGCCCAAAGGAAGTTCGTCCGCCAATTTGCTCGCCACTCAGAATCTCCTGCCACGATACGCATCTTCTGTCGTTCACGTCGTGACTTCAATCAGATTGCCATCAGGATCCTCTATCACCGCCTCATAAAAGCCGTCTCCCGTCAATCGCGGCGCGGCGCGGCGCGGCGACCAGAACACCTTCCTTTTCCATCTTCGAAGCAAGCTGATCAACTGCATCGCGAGTGCCCACCGAAATCGCTATGTGGGCATAGCCTACATGCTCGGCGTCCTATCGGCGACCCAGGGGCCAGACATCACTTCGATGATGCCGCCTTTCAGCGAAAGAAATCTCGATGAAAAACCAAGCCGGTTGCGGCTTTCGTAAAGCGGTCCGATCTCAGCATCAAAAATCCGCTCCCAGAATGCGCAGACGCGATCGATATCGCGTGTCCACAGCGCGATATGTGCAAACTTGACCATTGATCCTCCGGGCGGACAGCTGAACAGTCCATGCAAGGCAGCCTATGCCAAGTGAGCCCAGCCCTGTGTGTTACGAGTTCGACCTGCACTACAGAACATGCAAAACCAGGCGGCTTCCGTGCCGTGTTCTCGCACAATCATTCATCTCTCAACGCCTGATTATACACG
Source organism: Mesorhizobium sp. 131-3-5 (assembly GCF_016756575.1). Taxonomy (NCBI): domain Bacteria; kingdom Pseudomonadati; phylum Pseudomonadota; class Alphaproteobacteria; order Hyphomicrobiales; family Phyllobacteriaceae; genus Mesorhizobium; species Mesorhizobium sp. 131-3-5. The sequence continues at coordinate 2,715,494 of NZ_AP023254.1, read as the reverse complement.
TTTCTGCTTGACATCAAGCCTTGCTCTGCGGAAGTAGGCAGCGTTTGAGATGGATCTAGATGGAGTGACCTATGACCTTCACGATCACCGAGGATGCACGCGCGGTTCTCCTCCCGGCCTTCGACGGGACGCTGCTCAGTGATGCGACAAAGCGGTTTCTGGACGGTGGGGGAATCTCTCTCTTGCTGGGAGAAAGCCGCGACGAATATCTGGCCCGCCGGATGAGTGATTCGCGACGAAATTCCGAGACAGCGGAGACCCTCCAGAGGGTAACCGATGCCGCCCGCGCACGGTCAGGCATGCTCCTTGCTGCAGTGGACCAGGAGATGGGCGGGACTTGCCGCCTGCATGATTTGGTTCCGCAGTTTCCTGCGCTGCGCGATCTGCCCTTTGCCTCCGAAGAAGAGATAGCCGAGATTTCAAAGCTGATCGCAACCGGGGCCAGCAGCATGGGCATCAATGTCTTCCTGTCGCCAGTGGTCGACGTATTGACCGGTCCGAACAAATGGTTGGAAGGGCGGACATGGTCAAACAACGCAGAGTTGGTCGCGACCCTGTCTGCGGCCTATATCCGTGGCGTACAGAGTGGACGCGTCGCGGCAACTGCCAAGCATTTTCCAGGTTACAGCACGACGACTGGCGACCCGGCCGTCGATGAGAATGCAATCAATCCCCTTGCTCTGTCCGATGTCGAGGCAGGACTGGCACCCTTTAGAGCTGCCATTGCTGCCGGGGTGGAAATGATAATGGTCGGCCCCGCCATTGTGATGGCCTACGATCATGCAAAAGCGGCGCTGCGGTCGCAAACCGTAGTCCAAGTTTTGAAGAAGACGCTCGGCTTTGATGGTATCGTTATGGCCGATGACTTGGACTCCATGGCCACCATGCGTGGCGATAGCGTTGCTGCGGTGGCAATTGATGCGCTTAACGCCGGTTGCGATTTCCTATTACTCGCTGATACCGGCACCCAACTGGACGAGATCGCGGATGCAATCGAAACAGCAGCTCGGTCGGAAACGATTTCGGCCGAGGCGTTAGCAAAATCTGCTACCAAGGTTCGACGGCTGTCACGCAAATATGAGGCGCAAAGCTGCCATTCGGCAGAAGGTAAATGCGATCAGCGAGTGGCTGGATCAGCTTCTTGAATCAATTTGGGCGAACCGCTTCGTAACCCATTGGCAAATAACGATTAAGTTAGTCGCTGAGGGTCAACGTTTTCCACACAAAATCAATACGTTAGCGGGTGGTTCGCCAGCCCATTTCCTTCGTATTCTCTCGTATGGTCTGGCGAACCTAAGGACGATGAACGCGACTAATTACAGGCTTCGAGATATCGCCGATTTAGCCGCAGGTCGCCAGGAACTCCCTTGTAGTGAATGACCGAAATGGGGCCGCACGCAGACTGTCTGCTTTGTCACGGATGAAGCGCAACAGGTCTTATCGCGGCGGGGCTGTCCGTTTCAAGAAGCGGCCGACCCTCGATAGACGCAGGAGCGCCAGAGTGCCCAGACGTATCTGCGCATGTTGTCGAGATGCCATGATCGCTGCGCGATGGGCTTCTTGTTGTTCCAGGTAGGATGCCAGTGCAAGGTCATAACGGGATAACCGAATGTCGCCGGGGGGCTGTTCTACCGTTGACGATCTCCTGGATCGAATGGGCCAATCGGAAAGGCTGGGGCCAAGCATAGCGTTTCCCTTGCGAAGTGTTGATTTGAGAGCCTCTCCTATGGCCGTGAGGGATGCGTACGAAGAACTGTGATTGGTTCGTGAAAAGCGTCTGTCCAGCCAGATTGCAGTTGAAGTCGCACCAGGTCCGGGGAACAATCGAGTGTCCAACATGGCTTGCGAACGGTGGCGCAAACACAACTTCTGTTATTCGGCGGCTTCACTCTTGCTGGAGGCGAGCTTGCCAATGCAGCGCTGAGCCGCAAAGCGCGTGGTTTGGTGACTTATCTCGCACTCAATCCTGGACAGTCCCATTCGCGCGAGAAACTCGCCGCGCTTCTATGGGGCGATACTGGGGAGCCGCAGGCGCGGATGAACCTTAGACAGGCTCTGTCGGCGATCAGGAAGGCGTTGCCATCGGTAGACGGCCGACGCCTTTTGGCACACGGCGACAATGTCACCCTCAAGCTCGACGATCTTGAGATCGATGTGGCACGGTTCGAGCGCCTAGCGTCAGGTATAGCCCTCGAGCAGCTTGAGCAAGCCGTCGTTGTCTATCGCGGTGACTTGCTCGATGGCTTCGCCCTGAAGGAAGAACCGTTCAACGACTGGCTCAGGGTGGAACGTGAGAGATTGAGGACGATTTGGATCGGCGTTCTGGAAAAACTTCTTCATCACTATTCGGTCGAGAACAATCTGGCCGCATATGTCCAGGCAGCGAGGCGCTTGATCGGGTCTGATCCTCTTAGGGAAGACATCCACCGAGGCCTCATGCAAATCTACGCCCGCCAAGGCCGACTGAACATGGCACTGAGGCAGTATGCCCAATGCCGCGAGGTCCTTCGCAAGCACCTCCAGGTGGAACCGGAGAAGGAGACGCGTGAGCTGAACGACAGGCTCCGTGCTAGCCGTTTCGTACCGTCCAAACCGAGCGTAACACCGTGCTTAAGTTATGAGGGAAATCCAGTCGATAACCCGGTGCCAGCCTCGCTGCGCCCAGAAACACACTATGTAAAGTCGGGCGGGGTCAGCGTTGCCTATCAGGTAACCGGCGGGGGGCCGTTCGACCTCGTCTACGTACAGGGCTGGGTTTCCAACCTCGACTATGCCTGGGAATCTCCTCGGCTTACGCATGTGCTGCGGCGGCTTGGGTCATTTTGCCGGCTGGTCCGCATCGACAAGCGAGGCACTGGGCTTTCCGATCGCAACGTGGGCTTTCCAACGATGCAGGAGCGGGCGGACGATTTGCGGGCGGTACTCGATGCAATTGGATCGCGACGGACAGTCTTATTCGGCAGTTCCGAAGGGGGCGTCCTATGCATGCTTTTTGCGGCGACCTATCCCGAACGAACCGAGGCACTCATTCTTCACGGTGCTTATGCTCAAGGACTTTGGTCACCGGACTATCCTTGGGCAAAGACTAGAGAGGACATGGAAGAAGAACTGGCCGAAATCGAACGCAAGTGGGGAGAGCCTTGGGATTTGGGAAGAGGGGCGCCGAGCTTGGCGAACGATGCGCACGAGCAACAATGGTTTGCAGCCTATCTGAGGAATTCGGCGTCTCCTTCCGACGCGATCGCACTATGGCGCTGGGGCGCCGAAGTCGATGTCCGTAGTATCCTCCACGCGATTCATGTGCCCACTCTCATACTCCACAGGAAAGGCGATCGATGGGTCAAGGTCGAAGAAGCACTTTACCTGTCCGAGCGCATTGTTGGCGCCACGCTGATCGAGCTCCCGGGCGATGACCACCTGATCTGGGGCGCCGATTCGGACCGCCTCGTCGACACAATCCAACACTACCTCACCCGTACGTTTCCTTCTAAGGCCGGATAGAGCCGAAGGCTGAACTGTATTCCACCCGCTCATTGACATGGATCATAACGATCAGTTTCGGGAGGATCATTGAAGACCAGCGAAGAACTATGCTGAGTGATGCGCGGCGGCGCGGTGGGCCTCATCGGAAGCACTCACATCCCGGCAGAAGAAAATGCAAACCCGGTTGCTGGCCACGTCACCATTTAGGCCCGTGGCGAAGCTAATCTCTACCCGCGTTCATGGGGCGCTTGGCTAACCGACGGCTGTCGGGCCACAAGCGAAATGTCAGTTCGCAATGTCAGATTGCCGCTAATCTCTCGGCGCTGACCCGGTGAAGTTTCCACCTTTGCCGGAAATGAACCCCGGCGGTCCTTGGTCCCTGCCGCCGCCAATCGGGACCGGTGATCCAAACGTCCCGGAGCAGCGTAGAATCAACAGATCTAGCCAGTTAGTGGAGATTGGGACGATGCAAGGGACAATCGCATTCCTTTGTGCCGTGTTTCTCGGGTCGGCGGCACAAGCCGACGCATTCTCGGACAGCCGCGGCATATGGATGCGAGACGACGGCAACGCCAAGGTCTCAATCGCGCCTTGTGGACAGCAATTGTGCGCGACCAATCTGTGGGTCGGCGACACCAGCAAGGGTGAACAGGCCGGCGACAAGCTGATCATGACGCTAAGACCGGCGTCACAAGGCACGCTGGCCGGAAAGGCTTACGACCCCAAGCGAAACCGTACCTATTCAATGACATTGACGGTGAAGAAAGGGGGCCTCACCACGCGGGGCTGCATAGGCGCAGGCTTGATTTGCAAGAACGTGCGCTGGACCCCGGCAAAATGATCTGCGAGACGGAATGAGCCGACAAGCCCAAGCTCCCACCATTGTGTTGTTCCGGCGCGACCTGCGCATTGGTGACAACGCCGCGCTCGCGGCGGCAGCCGATCGCGGCGCTCCCGTCGTGGCGCTCTATATCCTGGACGAGACAACCAAAGGTCTAAGGGCCATGGGAGCGGCCAGCCGCTGGTGGCTCCATCACTCGCTCGCGGCCCTTGGCGATCTGCTTCGCAAGGCTGGAGCGAATCTATTTCTGGCACATGGACGCACCGAAGACGCCGTCGCCAAGGCGATCGACGCCAGCGGCGCGAATTGCGTGTTCTGGAACAGGCGTTACGACCCCTCGGAGGCGGGGGTCGATGCCAGGCTGAAAGCCGCCCTGCGCGAAAAGGGGCTCACGGCACTCAGCTTCGATGGCGCGCTCCTGCATGAACCTTCGCTCTTCAAGACTGGCTCCGGCGGCTTCTACAAAGTCTATACGCCATTTTGGAAGGCGATGGCGTACAAGGTCGATGTTCGCGATCCGATCGATACCCCGGGACAGATTGATGGTTGGAGGGGTGAGCTTGGCGGCTTGCGCCTGGACGAGCTTGACTTGCTGCCTAGCAAACCCGACTGGGCGTCTGGCTTGCGCGAGACTTGGACACCAGGCGAAAAAGGCGCTCAGGCCAGGCTTGGTCAATTCATTGAGCACGACCTGGCCAATTATGAACGCCAACGTGACTATCCTGGCCAGCCGTCAACATCGCGACTTTCCCCGCATCTGACCTTCGGCGAGATCACGCCATTCCAGATATTCGCCGCGTTGCGCAGATCGAAAAGCTCGGGAACTTCGAAGTTTCGTGCGGAGATCGGCTGGCGGGAATTTTCATATCATATGCTGTTTCATAATCCCGATCTTTCAGTGCGCAACTTCCGGCCGGAGTTTGACGCAATGTCGTGGCGGGACGACATACGGGCGCTTCGGACATGGCAGCGCGGCCTGACAGGGTATCCAATCGTGGATGCCGGGATGCGCGAATTGTGGCGAACGGGCTGGATGCACAACCGCGTGCGCATGATCGTGGCGTCCTTCCTCATCAAGGACCTCATGATCGACTGGCGCCACGGCGAAAAGTGGTTTTGGGACACTCTGGTCGACGCGGACGCCGCAAACAATCCGGCCAGCTGGCAGTGGGTGGCCGGATCCGGAGCTGATGCGGCGCCCTATTTTCGCATCTTCAATCCGGTGCTGCAGGGCGAAAAGTTCGACCCTCACGGCGACTACGTTCGTCAGCACGTCCCGGAAATCTCTGCATTGCCCGACCGCTATATTCATCGGCCATGGGAGGCTCCCGCTGCCGTGCTGAAGGACAAAGGCATCGTGCTCGGCAAGACCTACCCCAATCCGATCGTAGACCACGGTGCGGCACGAGAAAGGGCATTGATCGTCTATCAGTCCTTAAAGGATTGAGCCAGTGGATCAAACAACAACGGGAAGGTTTTCATGATGCGGTATGCCGTCGCCTACACAACCACTCTGATCGCTTTCCTGGCCATTGACGCGGTATGGCTCACGACGATGTCGCAGCGCCTTTACCGCCGCTATGTCGGGGACATACTGGTTGACGTATTCAACCCTGTTCCTGCTGCGGCATTCTACCTGATCTATGTCGTGGGTCTCATAATCTTCGCAACGTCGCCGGCTTTTTCGAGCGGCAAATGGACAACGGCCGCGCTGAATGGCGCGCTCTATGGTTTCTTCACCTACGCGACCTACGATCTGACCAACCAGGCCACGATCCGCGGCTGGCCGACGATCATCACTGTGGCGGATATCTGCTGGGGTTCGCTGCTCAGTGCGGTTGCGGCCACTGTGGGCTTCCTGGTGACCCGCTACTATCTGCGCGGCGCCTGATCGCCAGGCTGTTGCGGGGCCGGCACAGCACCCGACAACAGCCAGCCGATGAAGACGATCAACGTCGCGGCGCTCAAGGCATTCAAGCCGGCCATGGCGCTGTTATCGGCGGCCGTGTAACCGGCCAGCGGCTCGCCGAAAAAGCGATGCGGGATGAAATAGGCCATCGCACTAAGCCCCACCACAAAGAGCCCGATCGCCCGCTCCGACGGCCTGAACAGCGCGGCACCGATCAGCGCGCAGGGAACCAGGAAAATCTCCACGCCCGATCCAACGCCGAACGCCTTGGTGCTCACGATCTCGTTGGCGATGCCAGTCAGCGGCAGCAGGACGCGGGCGGCCAGCGCATGCCGTTTGGCAACAGCCGGAACAGCCAGAAAGATCGGCGTTGACATGAACGTGAGAAACGAAGGAGCTATCTTGTCGGCGCCGACCGCCGCCCAAAGGTACAGCGGGTAGAACGGCTGGTTCCAGGCAACGACCAGTGCAATCCAATTGGCCGCGCTGGTCAAGGGGTCGGGATGCGCCGCGTAACCGGCGACCCGGCGCCATAGCCGTGCAAGTCCTTCCATGTTACCAGGCCGGCCGCAGCAGATAGTGGCTGACGCCCCATTCCCTGCCCTGATCGTGACCGAACAGACCTTCGGTGGCCATATAGAACAGCCGCCAGCGCCGGCACCAAAGCGCCGCATCCCGCCCGTAGACATCGGCAAGGATCTCGCCGATGCGCTTGTAATTGTCATCGAAGCGCGAAAGCCATTGCTGCGCGGTGCGCGCATAGTGCATGCCGTTCCAACGCCAGTCGCGTTCGATGGCGAAACAGTCCGCAAAGTGACCGATCAGCCCGTGACTCGGCATGATGCCGCCGGTGAAGAAATGCCGTGCGATCCAGTCGGCGTCGTCGCGATGATCGAAGCGGTAGGGACTGTGGCGGTGGCTGAAGACATGGACGAATAGCCTGCCTTCGGGCTCCAGCCAGCTTCGGATACGGGCAAGCAGGTCGCGCCAGTTGGACATATGCTCGAACATCTCGACCGACACGATGCGGTCGAAGCGCTCTCGCGGCTCGAAGCCGTTCATGTCGGCGGTGATGACCTCGACATTGCGCAGCCCGCGCGCCGCCGCTTCCGCTTCGATATGCATGCGCTGCGGCGTCGAATTCGACATCGCCACGATGCGGGCGGCCGGAAAACGCTTAGCCATGTAAAGCGTCAGCGAACCCCAGCCGCAGCCAAGTTCGAGAATGGATTGGCCATCGCGAAGGCCGGCATGTTCGACAGTCTGCTCCAGCGCCGCGATCTCGGCCTCGGCCAAGGTCTCGTCCCCATTCGGATAGAGGCAGCAGGAGTATTTCCGATTGGGACCGAGCGTCAGCGCGAAGAATTCGGGCGGAAGTTCGTAGTGCTGCTCGTTTGCGGCTTGCGCGTGCTCGGCGATGGAATAGTCCGCCATGGCACAAGCAAACCGCTTCGCGTCGACCGACCCCGCCTTGGCAAGCCGCCGGCGCGTTTTTCCTACCAGGACGCCGATACCAAAGCGTGTGGCGGTATCGGGAATCGGCGTGCTCTCGACGGCACGGATTGCGGATGAGATCAGGCTCACTGTCATGTCCCTTCCCGGGTTGTTGCCGCCATCGGCACGCCCGGCCAGAACGCGTTTACGCGCTCCTGATAACGGCGGAACTGTACCCCACGCGAGCGCAGCATGTGTGCCTCCAATGGCGGGATGCCGGAGACATGGACCAGCAGCCAGTACATCAATATGGGACCCGCAAGTGCGGCGAAGCCCCATGGATAGGCCGAGGGGGAGCCTATCGCGAAGGCCATGTATGCCAGCCAGCCCAGCCATTCGAAGAAGTAATTGGGATGCCTGGATAGGCGCCACAGGCCGACATCGCAGACCTTGCCCTTGTTGCGAGGATCGCCTCGAAAAGCATTCAGTTGCCTGTCCGCCAGCGCCTCGCCACCAATCGCCACCACCCAGATCGCAACTCCGATCCAGTCGCCGGGCCCCAGCCCCGGAGCCGGCTTGTGGGCGGCAGCCATGATCGACATTGCAAGCAGGAAAGCCGCGGCCGCCTGGACCTGAAGGAACCAGAACAGCCGGCTTGAGGAACTGGCGCCCCATTGCTGCTTGAGCTGGCGATAGCGCGGATCGTCGCGGCTGTCGCCCATCGTCCTGCCAGCGATGTGAACGCCGAGCCGCAGCGACCAGACCAGCGCCAAAAGCGCGACCAGCCATCGCCTATGATCGTTGTCGCCTTCAACAAATGGGACGAGCGCCAGGAAGGCACCGATGATGCCGACGGCGAAAGACCAGATCGCATCGACCCAGCCGGAGCTGCCAGTCCGTATCGCGACCAGCCAAGCCACCGCCATGGTGGCACAAAGAGCGACCGCCGCTAGAACGATAGCCGAGACGACGCTCATTGCCGGACCTCAGCCGCCGAACAGAGGCTGGATCAGCCTGCCGAAGAAGCCGCTCAGTTTCATCTGCCCTTCGAGCGCGGCAATGCAGATACATTCGCCGTCCTTGTCGACGATCGGCTGATGTTGAACGTCGTCATCGGCCTCGTCGAGATCCCCCGGGCCATAGCGGCCGCGCGCGTCCGAGAAGGCCCCTTTCAGTATGTGGGTGTATTCATAGCCCGCATGCGTGTGCTCCGGCAGCTTGCGGCCGGCCACGACCTTCAGCAGCATGACGTTGGCGCTGTCGTCATCAGGCAGCGTCACGCGGCTCCAGCGCACGCCCGGCCCGATCCAGCGCCATGGCCCGATGCCACAGTCGTCAAGCACCTCAGGCAAGCGGATGCCCACATCGGCGCGCGGAAGCCTCTGAGCCGGCGCGGCCTTGCCGCGACCGGCCTCACCGGTGTCGATCATCGCCATCACATGATCGAGGGCCCCAGCTTCCATGTCCTCCGGCTCGATATCGTGCAGAAGGGAGCCCCCAAGCGCTTCGAATCCGGCAATGCGCTCGGCGCAAGCCGTGCAGGCGCCGACATGGACGGCCACGACGATGCGCGGCCCGGATTCGAGCGAGCCGTTGGCATAACGGAAGAGCGTCTCATCACTCGGATGATGCTTGATCATTTGAGGTCGTCCAGGATTTGGCGCAGCCGGCCAAGGGCCAGCCGCACGCGTGATTTGACGGTGCCGAGGGGGATGCCGATCGCGTCGGCGATCTCGGATTGCGTTACCTCGCCAAAGAATGACATTTTCAGGATATCGGCCTGTTCCCGCGGCAGAAGATCGAGCGCCTCCCGCACCCGGTCCTCGCGCTCCACCGCGATGATCGCCTGCTCGCCCGAAACCGGCGCATCAGGCTGATCGGACGGATCAAAGGCTTCGGCAATGACCGCCGGCCGGCTTTCGCGGCGCAGCCGGTCGATGCGCGCGTTGCGGGCGATGGTGAAGATCCAGGTCGACACCCCGGCACGCGCGGGATCGAAATACGATGCCTTTTTCCAGACAAGCAGCATGGTTTCTTGCACGACGTCCTCCGCGGCGGACGGCGTCATCCCCGAACGCTTCAGGAAAGCCTTCAGCCGCGGCGCGTAGAAGCCGAACAGTGCCGCGAATGCCACTCGATCGCGGTTCGCCGCGACTGCCGCCATCAAACGGGTCGCTTCCGGCGCCGACAGGCTCCCCTCGTCGCGTATGGTCACCGCCAATCCGCTCTCCGCGAGATCGAAAGCAAGAAGCGCTTTGTCGGCAATGAAATGATGTCCTGCATTCATAAGCCCTGTTACGCGCGGCAATCCCTTTCGGATCACTGGCCGCGCAGCGATTGCTGCACACGGTGATCCACAGCCCGCACCGCTGCGTAGAAATTAAACCTAGGGGAGGACGTCAGTCCCTTCCATAGCAAATCGGAGGGCACGAATGACGATCGGCGGCTATTTCGAAGCGGACAAGCCGATGGACATCGCCATCGTCGGCAGCGGCATCTCCGGCCTGTCCGCAGCATGGCTGCTTTCAACGCGCCACAAGGTTTCGCTATTCGAGGCGGACCGGCGGCTCGGCGGCCACAGCAATACCGTCGATGTCGGCGGCACACAGGTCGACACCGGTTTCATCGTCTATAACGAAGTAACCTATCCCAACCTGACGGCGCTGTTTTCGCATCTCGGCGTGCGCACTAAGGCGTCGGACATGTCGTTTGCCGTCTCGCTCGACGGCGGACGATTTGAGTATTCGGGAACCGGATTGGGCGGGCTGCTCGCACAGCCGTCCAATGTCGGTAGGCTGCGTTTTTGGCAAATGCTGAAGGAATTGCTGCGCTTCTATCGAGAGGCCCCCCACGACATCGCGCGTATCGGCGAGATCAGCTTGGCCGAATATCTCGATGCCAGGGGCTACGGTGCCGCATTCCGCGAGGATCATCTCTATCCTATGGCGGCAGCCATATGGTCGACTCCGGCGCTTGATGTCGGCAACTATCCAGCGACCGCCTTCATCCGGTTCTGCCAGAACCATGGCCTGCTGAAGCTGGCAGGCCGGCCAACCTGGCGCACAGTCGATGGCGGCAGCCGCAAATATGTCGAGCAACTGGCGAGGAGCGTCGCCGGCCGTTCATATGCCGGGCGCGGCGTGCGCTTGATTTCCAGGCGCGGGGGCGCGGCTTGGCTTACCGACTGCGAAGGCGTAGAGCACCGCTTCGACCACGTCGTTATCGCCACCCATGCCGACCAGGCGCTGCGCATTCTTGACGATCCGAGCCACGACGAGACGCGGCTGCTCGGCAGTTTTGGCTACAGCCGCAACGAGGCGGTGCTGCATGCAGATGCGCGCCTGATGCCGCGGCGTAAGCGCGCCTGGTCGAGTTGGAACTATTTGACACAGGGCCAGGGTGAAACCCGAAAACTGTCTGTTTCGTACTGGATGAACAGGCTTCAATCGTTGCCTGATGACCAGCAGCTCTTCGTCACCCTCAATCCTGTCGTAGAACCGGCGGCCAATACCGTTCTGCATCGCGAGACCTATGAACATCCGGCTTTCGACGCCGCAGCGATGCGCGCGCAGCAAAGGCTGTGGTCGCTGCAGGGCAGTCGAAGAACCTGGTTCTGCGGCTCCTATTTCGGCGCCGGCTTCCACGAGGACGGCCTGCAGGCCGGGCTTGCGGTGGCTGAGGCGCTTGGCGGTGTACGCCGGCCCTGGAGCGTCGCGAATGAGTCAGCGCGCATTCACATCATCGACGCCGTGGCGCGGCGCAACCTCGAGGCGGCGTGATGCCGGAGCTGAAATCGGCCCTCTACTCTGGCAAAGTAATGCACCAGCGGCTGAAGCCGCGGCGGCACCGCCTTTCCTACCGCATTTTCTTCCTTCTGCTCGACCTCGACGAGATCGATGCGGTGAGCAAGCGGCTTCGCCTGTTGTCACACAACCGGTTTAATCTGTTTGGCTTCGCTGACACGGATCACGGCGATGGCTCGGGCGGATCGCTGAAAGCCTATGTCGAAGATATGCTTGAGACGGCAGGGATCGAGACGGATGCGGGGCCAATCCGACTGCTCTCGATGCCGCGCACGCTCGGCTACGCTTTCAATCCGATCAGCATCTATTTCTGCCATAACCGGCAGGGCGACCTCGTCGCGATCCTCTACGAAGTCAACAACACCTTTGGGCAGCGCCACAGCTACCTGATCCCTGTCGGCGAGCGGCACGACGAGACTGTCAGGCAACATTGCGACAAGCGCTTCTACGTTTCGCCTTTCATGGCCATGGGATTGAACTATCGCTTCCGCATCGGCCTCCCCGGCGAAAACGTCGCGATACACATCACTGCCAGCGACGACCAAGGGCCGCTGATGGTGGCAAGCTTCGCCGGCAAGCGGCGGGCGCTGAGCGATGCCAGTCTGCTGCGCGCATTCATCTCGTATCCTCTGCTGACACTCAAGGTGACCGTCGGCATCCATTGGGAGGCGCTGCGGCTCTGGGCAAAGGGCATTCGGCTTCAGGAGCGCCCTGCCCCGCCCGACAACTCCATCACCCGCGTCGCCATGCATGGACGTTTACAGAGAAAGGCCGAGCCTGATGTCATTTGACACTGAGGCAAGGGCAAAGGTCGATCTATGGTGCGGCATTTTCCTCGCTGCCAGGGAACGGACTGTAGAACAAAACAAGACCGGGCTGCCGTCGGAATGAAGGGTAGGACATTGAGTGGCGTTGTTGCCGGATCCGCGGAGGCCAAGGGCCTTCCCACAACACACAATCCACGACCGGTTGGAGTCAGGCCTCATGACCGCATCGAAGCGCCTCTATGACGACGAGACCGAAATGTACCGGCTGTTCGAGAACGAACTCTTCGTCACCGTAGTTGGTGACGTCATGGATACGATCAGGCTGCGGCATCAGTTCCTTCCGCCCGTGTTCAAGCCGGTGGACGAGAAGACGCGGCTTTTGCGGCCGGTACCGCCGATCTGCTCAATCGTCAGGTCCTCGGCGATCAAATTGCCAATCTGATCGTCATCGCTGCCCCACGCACGCTTGGTGAACTTCGCAAGCATTACCACCAGAAACGTTCGGCCGTGCTGGTAGGCGAGATCCCAAAGGATCTTACGAGGCGTTCAGCACAAGAGATAGAAAATGTAGTGCCGCCACCTAGTTAGCCGCGGCCTGCAGCCGGAGCCACGATATTGACGTCAGGTCCAAGCATGACAGTCGCATGGACGAGCAAGTCGCCATGAACAGAGCCGCCATCGAAATCGCCTTGCACGGTCGGCGTCTATTTGGGCCGCCCAAGCCACTCAAACCGCAGCATAGAACATCGTCAGCTCGTCGCTGCCGATCGCTTGAAAACGATGGTGACCCTGGTCCCTTCAGTGGCGCTGGATTTGACTTCGAATTGCGCTTTGGCGTTCTCGGTCAAGGAGCGCGCGATGAGAGCACCGAGCTTGCCGGGCTTCGGCCATGTCTCGCCCTCCGGCAAACCAACCCCGTCATCGGCGATGGTGATGCGGCATCCGTCGCCATCGACCACGCTGTGAAGCGTTATCGTGCCGCCTTCTCGTCCCTTGAAGCCGTGTTTGAGCGCATTGGTCAGCAATTCGTTCACAACCAGCCCCGTGGGCATCGCAACGTTAATCGACACGGGATAGGTATCCACCTTCATGTCCAGGCGTATGCCTTCCACCGCATGCGAAGCCATTACCGCGGATGCTATCTGGCTGAGATAGATACCAAGATCGATCTCATCCTTCTGCTCGTCGTTCGACAGCGCCTGGTAGAGTATCGCAAGAGCGTCGACGCGGCCGGCCAACCTCTCGAACCGTTTCTGGTCGGGCTCCGCCGCATTGCGGGTCTCCAGCCGGATGAGTGCGGTGATCATCTGGAGATTGTTTTTTACCCTGTGCTGCAGTTCCCGCAGCAATGTATCCTTTTCCCGGACACGCTCCTCTACCGAGGGCGCCTCCTCGCCGTGAGAGGATACGTCCACCAAGGCGACCAGCCGGAAACAAGTCTTGCCATCATCGTCCACAATCAAATTTGAGTAGGCGTCAACGACTGCCGGTCCCCCGACGCCGCGCTCCAGCCGGAAAGTGCCGACGAAATCCGTTTCATTGATAACGCTCTCGGCCAGCGCCCTGTCCTTCTGCTCACGGATCCCAGTCCCGGACAGCGCTGCCCAGTTTTTTCGCGCCAGACTGGCGGCCTTCAGGCCGGAGAGTTTTTCGAATTCCGGATTGGCATAAACGACGCGCTCCGTTTCGATCAGGTCTGAAACGGCGATCGCAATAGGCACCTGGTCGAGGAATTTCTTGAACTGTTCGCTCTCCAGCGCGGTCGCGAGTTCGGGCGTATCGAGCAGTTGCTCGACCGCCTCGGGCTTCCCTGTATCCGATATCATTTTACGCCTACGCTGTAAGGAAAGGTCATCAGTATCAGCGATGGAGCATATAGGCCACCACCGAAGCGGAGCGCCACCTTGCTGAGGTCAGTAGGCGGGGACAAGCCTCGTGTCGCGTAGCGGCAAGGCCATTGCGAACCGCAGACCGTCAGGATGATAGTTCAACTCAACCTTGGCTTGGCACTGCACGGCGACGACTTTCTCCAGCAACGTCGTACCGAAGCCGCGCCGTCTTGGTTGCTCGACCTTCGGCCCGCCCTTTTCAAGCCAATCCAGATTGAGCATTCGCTCTCCTTCCGAATTGCTCACCGACCACCGGACTTCGAGACGCCCTGTGGGGCGGGACAACGCGCCATATTTCGATGAGTTGGACGCGAGTTCATGAAACGCCATCCCGATCGGGATCGCGATATCGGCGACCAGCGCGACGTTCGGCCCTTCGAGCACTACGCGCGACTTGTCGGTCGTATCGTAGTGGCGCAGTTCCGACTCCAGCAGCTTGTGCAAGGAAGCCATCTGCCAATAGTCATCGGTGAGCATCGAATGCGTGTCGGCGAGCGAGACGATCCTGGCAGAGAAATCGCGCACGAAATCATCCACGCTACCACTCGATTTGGCGGTTGCCCCCATCATCGCCCGGACATTTGCGAGCGTGTTTTTGACGCGGTGATGGAGTTCCCTGATCAGCAGCTTTTGCCGGTCGGCGACCTCTTGCTTCTGTTCGATATATGACTTGACCTCGAGTTGACGGGCGCGGGCTCGCAAAGCCGAGCGCACCGAATTTGCAAGACTCGACGCCAGGAAAGGCCTCTCGAGAACGATCAGATAGCGATCCAGAAAGGCGAGTCGCTTGTCGATCTCCGTTCCTCGCATCGTCAGTAACACGATCGGAAAATCCGACCACGTCGGTTGATGATTGAGCCACGATGCAAACTGATTTCGATTGGAACTGATCAAGGCTTCTTCTGTAACCAAAAGGCAGTGAGCTTGGTCCAACAGCGGAACTGCTTCGTCGAGCGTGGCGCAGATGTGGGACTTGATGTCGTTCTCCGTGAGGATTGCAGACGCGACCTTCGCGTCGCGCCCGACCGGCGCCAGCACGAGCACACTGCGGTCTGAAGGCATCACGATGACTTGTCTTGCAGCAGGTTGCCTTGCTTACCCTCGTAGGTGGGCACGCCAGTCAGTATCCCTCGGAACTCCTCTAGTGGTTCGCCGACGGCCAGGCCGGTCGCGCTTATCTTGAATTCGCGAATGGTGTCCTCATGCGGCCCGACGCGTTTTTTGACCACGGAAATAGCTCGTCTCAGACGGCCGCCGCTTTCGAAGAAACGCAGTAGCATTACGGAATCGCAGAGATAGGTCATGTCGACGGGGGCTGACATTTGACCGATCAGCCCATGATTGGCCAACAGCAGGATCGTCACAACGCCCTTTTGATTAAGGTATGTCAGGATCTCGTGCATCTGCAGCACAAGATGCTGCTCCTCCGACATGGCATTGAGATACCCGGTCAGGCTGTCGATGACGACGATCCTTGCACTTGAGCGCTCCACAGCCGACTGGATGCGCGACGACAATTCACCAGGCGACAATTCCGCCGGATCCACCTGTTCCAGCAGCAAACTTCCATTGACGGCGAATGGCCCCAGATCCATGCCGAGGCCAGACGCGCGCGCCAGGAAAATCCGCTTGGTTTCATCGAACAGAAGCACCAGCACATGTTCGCCGCGCTTGAGAGCAGCATGGCAATAGCTGCATGCAATGGTCGACTTGCCGACACCAGAAGGTCCCATCAGGAGAGTGCTGGTGCCGCGGTCCAGCCCGCCACCCACGAGTGTGTCGACAGATCCATTACCGGTTGCCGGCGTTCCATGTTCGGCCATCTCATGTTCGGAGGCAACCAAGCGCGGAAACACCATCACGCCGCCCGGTCTAATGACGAAGTCGTGGAAGCCGCCGCGAATTTGAACGCCGCGCATCTTGATGATGCGCAGCCGCCGCCGCTCTCCGCCATAGATCGGTGAAAGCTGTTCCATCCGGATGACGCCATGACTGATCGAATGCAGGTTTAGATCGTCATGTTCAGCGGTGAGATCGTCGAGCAGAAGCACCGTTGCATTGTTGAGCAGGAAAAAGCTTTTCAAAGCCAGGACCTGCCGCCGATAGCGTAACGAGCCCTGCGACAAGAGGCGAATTTCCGACAGGGAATCGAACACCACGCGATCCGGCTTCATGCGCTCGATCTCGGCAAGCGCGGACTGCACGGTCTCACCGAGTTCAAGATCGGACGAATGAACCAGAGTCTGTAACTGCGATGGGTCGAGGCTCAACTCCGGTGGCACCAGCTCGAGGATTTCGATGCCGTCAAGAGAAAATCCATGCCGTTCCGCGACTGAGTGCAGTTCACGCTTGCTCTCGGACAGCGTTATATAGAGGCATTTCTCGCCATCCGACGCGCCTTTGATCAGAAACTGCAGACCAAGTGTGGTCTTACCTGAACCAGGCCTGCCCTCTACAAGATGTGAACGAAATTTTGCGTATCCGCCTCGCAGGACATAGTCGAGGCCTTCCACGCCAGATGATATTGGTGAAGCGTCGTCTTGATCCACGTTGCCCCGCTTGCTTTTCGTGAACACCTCAACGGATAGAATTTTCAATGGTTCCCTCTTGAAGTGAGGCTCTCACGGCCATTCCAACGACGTCGTGTCCGGGCTGTCGCGAAGCGCCGCCGCAGATTTCTGCCGTCCTGACCGCAGTGATGGCTGAGGGAACCTCGTACTCGCGACGCCGTTGTGCCTCACCAATGAGGTCCGGCGCTTGAGCGAACCAGTCCCAGATATCGAGCGCCGGCCCTTCGGGCGTTCTCCGCAAGGCAAGAACAGGCTCATCGTGGGGATGCTCGTTGCATGCCTCGTTCTCGGCTTCGGAGTGCTCGCCGAGGAGGTCCTGGAAGGCGATACGACCAAATTTGATCTGGCGATCATGTCGACCCTGCGTGGGGCCGATCAGGCCTACCCGATCGGTCCGCCATGGCTTCAGGAAGCGGCCAGAGATGTGACCTCGATCGGCAGCGTGGTGTTTCTTGGATTCGTGTTGATGGCAGGGGTTGCCTATCTGCTTCTTGTCCACAAGCGGGCTCTGGCCATTTGGATGGCAGTGGCGGTGGCCGGCGGGGAACTGCTTGGCACGATCCTCAAGCTAAGCTTCAACCGCCCCAGGCCGGAGATTCCTCATGTCACGCGGGTGTTCACTGCAAGTTTCCCGAGTGGCCATGCTATGCTTTCGGCGATCACGTTTCTGACCGTGGGCGCCCTTCTTTCACACGCAAATCAGGATTTCCGCCTCAAAGTGTATTTCATGGCCCTCGCCGTCTTTCTGACGCTGGCCGTTGGCGTAAGCAGGGTCTATCTCGCGGTCCACTATCCGACGGATGTCTTGGCCGGATGGTGCATTGGTTCTGGCTGGGCGATCCTGTGTTGGATGGTCGCTTTATGGTTTCAGGAATGGCCGGAGCGGAGACTGAAGACTTGAAGGTTGTGGCGCTCATCAACAAAAGTGCCGGCGCCGTGGCGCGCAAGGGCGACATCGAGCGAGCCGTGCGGGATGGGTTCGCCGAACGTGGCGTCGAGGCCGATGTGCGACTGGTGGAAGGGCGAGAGATTGGAGAGCTCTCTCAGCGCTTCGTTGCCGAAAACAAGTCGAGGTCCGGCCATGGATCGATATTGGTGGTGGGCGGTGGCGACGGCACTCTCGGCAGCGCGGCCTCGGCGCTAGCGGGGACGGATGTGGTGCTTGGCGTCCTTCCGCTCGGCACATTGAACCACTTTGCCAAGGATTTGGGTGTGCCGCTCGACCTGACGGCGGCGATCGATACAATCGCGACCGGCAAGCCTGTCACTGTCGATGTCGCCGAGGTCAACGGCCGAGTCTTTCTCAACAATTCATCGATTGGGATCTATCCGTTCTTTGTTGCAAAGCGTTCAACCGAACAGCGCCGCCGCGGGTTCGGCAAGCTTGCCGCCATCGGACCCGCCCTGATGAGAACGTTGAGATCCGCCTCGTGGCAGGCTGTCCACGTCGCTGCCCAAGGCACCCGCGAGAGGCTGCGGACGCCTTGCGTGTTCGTCGGCAACAATTTCTACGACATCGCCGATCTTGGCCATCGCCGCAGCCTCTCGTCAAAGGAACTCTGCGTTTACGTCGTCAAGCAGCAGTCGTGGTTTGGGCTGGCATTGCTTCCGTTCAAAATCGCGTTCGGCATGATCGACGCGACCCGAGATCTTGAAATTTATCGCGCCAACTCGCTGCAAATCACATCGCATCGCCACGCCATGCTGGTTTCTCTGGACGGCGAAGCCGTCAGCATGGACACGCCCCTGAATTTTCAGGTTCGGCCGGCGGCCCTGAAAGTCATCGCACCAGCCAGAACGAACAAAACCGGCGACCGTAGCTGAAAGCGGAGAACTTCAGTGAGAACCCTGGTCCATCTTTCGGATTTGCACTTCGGAAAGACAGAGAGCCAGCTTGTGGACGCGATCACGGCAGAGGTTCTTGCAGTCGACTCTGATCTGCTCGTCGTTTCGGGGGATCTTACGCAGCGCGCCCGGAAAGACGAATTCCTGCAGGCGCGCGCGTTTCTCGATTCCCTCCCTGGCCCCCGCATCGTAGTGCCAGGCAATCACGACGTGCCGCTCTGGAATGTCTTCGCGCGTGCGGTGACGCCTCTGTCGCGTTACAGGCGCTACATCGAGGCGGACACGGACCCGTTCTACGCCGATAGCGAAGTCGCTGTGGTCGGGATAAACACAGCACGATCCCTGACGATCAAGGACGGCAGGATCAACGTCCGTCAACTCGAGGCGGCGACGGAAAAATTCGCACATATGTCCGATGACGTTACCCGGATAGTGGTCACGCATCATCCTTTCGAAGGGCTAGACCTGGAAAACGACGACGGCATCGTGGGCCGCGCCGATCTGGCAATGGATGCCTTCTCGCGCAACGGCGTAGATGTCATATTGTCTGGGCACCAGCATCTTCACCGCGCTGGTTCGAGCGCACGGCGCTACCTCATCGACGGCTATGCGGCGCTGCTTGTTCAAGCGGGGACGGCGGTTTCTTCGCGGGTACGACAAGCTGCAAATTCGTTTAACATCATTCGCATCGAGCACCCGAGGATCTCTATCGAATGTCGGGCATGGCAGTCTTTGCAGTCCGGGTTCGAAACCTCAGCCAGTTATTCCTTTCGGCAAGGTTCAGGCGGATGGGAACCCGCTTGAATTGCGTTGGGAGAGAGCGTCTACATTTCCAGAATCTGTCGACGTACGGCTAAAGCTGAGATTCGATGGGGAGGTGCCTGACCAGGGCGGCCAGGATGCGGCGCAACCATGCTGCCTCGGGTTCGCGCGTATAGGTTTGCAGTCTGCCTTCATCGCTGCCATGCCAGCGAAGAACCTCGTTCTTCAATTCGAGCCGGTAGCTCGCTTCCGGCGCTATCTCCGATTTGAACCTATGCTGCAGTTCCGCGACCAGATTCTCGTCTTCAAAAAGCACTCCCATTTCCGAATTCAGGGATACGGACCGAGGATCGAAGTTAAAAGATCCGACGAAACCGATCCTGTTGTCGACGCTGAACGCTTTGGTGTGCAGGCTGGCGCCCTTGGATCCAAATACGGAAATCTTGGGCTGCCGGCTAAAGGGTTGGAGCTCGAAAAGCTGCACGCCCATTCTCAGCAAGCGCTTGCGATAGTTGGCGTATGCCCCGTGGACCGCGGCGACATCGGTCGCGGCCAAGGAGTTGGTCAACACAGCGACCTGCACCCCGTCGTCGACGAGGTCGCCGAGGATTTTTGATCCCTTCTTGCCGGGGATAAAATACGGGGACACGATTTCCACACGCTTGCGCGCCGACTGAATGATTGGGAGCAACTCCTTCATCAGCCAACCGCGCGGTCTCCAGCCTCGGACCTTTTCCGGAGGGTCGGAGATCACGCGCACGCGCTCGACCCAATGTACGTTGCTGCTCGCCGATATGAACTCGGCGATGGAGCCCTTGTCCCTGACCCCGCTCAGAAGCGTCGACTCGGTTTTCTCCTCTCTTCCCTCGAAATAGGGGGCATGCGAGCCTGGAGCGGCTGCACCGAGTTCAGCTATTGGCTTCGCGTCCTGGCATACCCAGAAAGTTTGGAAGATCTGTGCGGTTTGCTGGACGGCGGGACCGAGAAGCAGCATGTCGAGGTCACGGAAATTCGTCTCCGCCGCGTCAAAATATGCATCGCCGACATTGCGCCCACCGACAATTGCGATGTTGTCGTCGGCAATCCACGCCTTGTTGTGCATCCGCCTTGTCAATGCAAAAAGCCGCAAGAGGACTTCCGCGCCGCGCATGAGGCCGCGCGCTCTGATGCCGCTCGGGTTGAACAATTTGAGTTCGATGTTTGGATGGTTGCTCAGCGCCAAATAGGCGGCATCGCTCTTGCGCGGATTGACGTCGTCGAGCAGCATTCTGACCCGTACGCCTCGCTGGGCCGCCCGGACAACTTCCTGCAAAAGCAAGCGCCCCGTGTGGTCGTCATGCCAGAGATAGTACATGAGATCGAGAGTGCGAGCCGCGCCCCTCGCCGCTAAAACACGCGCGGCGAACGCATCGTAATTGTCAGAAATCAGCAGCAGGCCGCTCTTACCTGCTTTGATTTTATCGGCCGATGTTTGCGTAATCGAGACGTCCATGAATTGACCGGTTTCGGAGGAGATCGAGGCGCCGTTTCATTAGGTCAAGAACCCGCGAGCGCCGATCTGGTTGCACGAGGGCCTTGAGCCTGCTGATAGTCGAAGAAAGCTGGCGTTTAATAATCAGGTGGCTCGCCCATTTCGTTGCGCTGCTTCTTGTTCGAGCATGGCAAGCTTTTCGCGGATCTCCTCCGGCTCGGCATGCTCCAGGCCGACCACGTCGTTTCTGGTCTCCCTAAGCGAAACGACGATCTCATCGAGCTTGGCGTGAATGGCCGCGGTATCGCGATAGCCCTGTATCAGGACAACACCAGTGATCACGATGGCGGCCACCGAAAGGACATAAGTGACCGCGTTGGTCAGTCCGAATGGCACCAGCGCGGTGCACAATACCATTGCGACCATCATGACGTAGAAGCCTGGCGGCCGGGAAAGGAAGTCGGCCGTCATAAACAGGATCCGGTTCATTCTAGCGGCTCCATGATTGTGAAGCCGTAGCTCGTTCCTGCGCCAAACGCCGAAGTGGATACAACCACACCATCATATCCTGGCCAGAGCGAATACGGCTACCAGCGCGGTCAGAGCCACGCAAATGGGCACTGCCAGGAGGAAACCGGCCTCTATGAGGCGAGTCTTTTTGTCATTGAACATCCAACCACCCGTCGCTGGCTAAATTGAAGTTGACGGGTTCGCTCGCCGCCAAAGCAGCGAGCGAACCGTTATCAACGCAGGAAGGGACATAGCTGCGCGGATTTTGAAATGTGGACTGTCCAGGTTCAGCCATGGGATATTCCGATGACGAGCAGGGATATGGCCAAGACGAAAACTGGCGCCAGCAACCAACGCGCTTGACCAACACTTCTGTCCATGAATTCTTTCCTTCAGTTCCGTGGCTGACAACTTCCGCGACAGATGACCGTTCCAAGCTGCACCGACGGCAAGACCATTGCGGAATTCGACCGGACTTTGGTCCAACCACCTCCTCCGACTGAAGTCCTCCCAAGGGAACGATTGCATCCACGCCAAGTTGGCAGCTGAGCTTCGACACCACCGATCGGAGCCAATCTCACGAGGAGTAAGATTATGAAATTGCATCTGTCTGCCGCAGCCGCGGCATTTTTTCTGCTCGCAGGCGTCGGCGTCGCGGCGGCCGAGGACATCATCATTCAGCCGGAGCAGGAAACGGTCATCCGTGAATATGTGAAGAAGCAGCCGCTTGCTTCGGTGAAGGTTCCCGGAGTGGAACTCAACATCGGCACGGCGCTGCCTGACACGGTCGAACTTCGCGAAGTTCCCAACGTCAAATACCGCTACGTCGTGATCGACAACCGGACCGTTCTGGTCGATCCAACCACCCACAAGGTCATCAAAATCTACGACTGACCGGCCTTGCCGGCCAAAGCCCGTCGCCTCTCCCGGCGACGGGTCCAACTGACGGTCATAAGATGCAAGATCTCATCTTTGGAAACGCCTGCTGCAAAGCTGAGAACAAAGTTCACGGACGTGAACATTACCGCGGCGACATGAAGGTGTTTCGAAAGGTCGCATCGGTGATGGCGGAGTCTGATTGACGGCGCCGACCTGATCGCCGCCTTTTCTTAATGACGATTAGCCCATTCCTGGCCATTGGCCTAAGGTGATCCGGCCGCCAGCGGCTATGGCGTCGGGGTTGGAACAAGGAACCGCCATGACTTCGACAGCAGCGCTGATCTGGTATCTGGTAATTGCCGGCCCGCAGGGCGGCATGGCGGTGTTGCCGAGCACTTTCGACAAGCGGGAACAATGCACGGCCGCCATTGCCGAATACCAGAAGCAGCCAACGTCGACGGGCTGGACCCTGCAGTGCGTCCCCAGCGCTTCACCATTCACAATCAATGGATCCGCCGAGTAGCGCAAGGCGGTCAAGGCCGGGCATAGCAACGCCTCCTTTGGCGCGACCTCTGCTTAGGCCTTAGGATCGACGGCCGCTCCGAGCAGATTGATATGTTCGGTCGCAATTTTGAGCAGGGTTTCCGCAGTCTCTTGCGCTGTCCATCCCTGGGCCTCTGATTCAGCCACCAAGGCCGCGAACGCCGCTTCCAGGGCCACCTCACAGTTGACCGCCCGATCCGGACTTCCTTCCGGCAATATCGGCGGTTGAATGGTCTGGGACATGCGCGATCTCTTCCAAAAAGGGGAAGCCCGCGCCTTATCGAAGAATGCGGGCCGATCAAGGTTTCTGGCCCGATCTTCAGCAGTGGCGCGAGGGAGCGTTGCCTGCCGCATCACCAACCCTCGGAAGTCACATATGTTCCAGACCAGCGGATCGAAAGTCGCACGCATCGACCGCTGCGAACCGTGACGGGTCACTTGGGAAAATCAGGCAAGGGATGCTCGATAGCATTGAGGATCGTGCGGTAAAGACTGTCGACCTCTTCATCGATTTCGGCCCGCTTGATCCCGAGCGCCTTGGCGTCCGCTATTAGCTTGTGCGTGAGTTCATCGACCAGGAGGACATCTGCCTTCATCGTCCTGGGGACATTGTTAGCGATCCATTGATCCAGAAAGTCGATTCCGCGTGCACTCATGGCGCGATAAGCTCGACCGCAAGGTTTAAGTTCCGCGTTTCCTCTAACGGCCCAACGGTCGCCTGGATAGCGAAACCAGCTCATCCTCATCGACGACGCCTGCCATGTAGTTGCCTATAATTCTGGAGGCGATTGCGTCACGCTCGTCGGGTGATTGATTTTCGAGCTTCAGCTGCTCGAACACCCGGCCCAGCAGAGCCATTTCGGCCGGATCAAAAATACCAGCCTCAGTCGCCTTTCTCCGAATTGGCATCATTCTCCTCCCAATAACCCTGCAAGGAAGCGTGCCGCAAAACCTGTTCGCCACGCAAGTGTTTCACCAGAACATTCGCCCGCTGGTCCGCCAGTGTTGCATTGTGGATCCCACGCGACGATAGCCCGAAGCTCGGTCGACGCACGGGCAAATTGGGATTGCGCCCAGTCGCAGCATGAGCCGACATGACCCTCGCAGATCACCAAACAAATTTACGCTTCAGGATGCCGAAACCAGGATCGGTTGCCTCAAAGCTCCTCCCTCCTATGGACCGCTCCCCTGGAGAGCAACTCACGCACCG
Organism: Mesorhizobium sp. 131-3-5; assembly: GCF_016756575.1. NCBI lineage: Bacteria > Pseudomonadati > Pseudomonadota > Alphaproteobacteria > Hyphomicrobiales > Phyllobacteriaceae > Mesorhizobium > Mesorhizobium sp. 131-3-5. Next base: position 2,691,578 of record NZ_AP023254.1, on the reverse strand, counting down.
CTCGTATGTGATCCTAGTTCATAACTCACAGTCATTCCTGCCTGACTTTGACTTCCCGTCAACCTAGCTGTCCGAAAAGGCGCGTCGGTTGGATGGGCCGCTTCAACATCCTGACGTCGCTTTTTGGCTTTCATGCCGGAACCAGTCGGCAAGCGTGAAGTTCCTCCTGTGCCTTGATTGAGAAGGCAACAAACCAGGAGAAGAGGACGCACGTCGCGCTTAGCAAGCTCGCGGAGTCGGCGGTCAACGTCGCAGCAGATGCGGCTTAACGGGTTCATCGCGTTGTAGAAGCCTCGGTCAATTGTTCGCCAGGCTCATCCAAACAATCAACGCATCGGCGTCTCAGGGCGCGAACAGGAGTATGACGTGGGCTTTTTCAGCAGATTCTTCTCCGGCCTGGGTCGCAAGGCGCCAGCCGACAAATCGAGTGGAGACATGCGCAAGGCAACCGGCGCCGGCCCAGCTATCGCGGCTCATTCCAAGGACGCCAAGACGTCGGCGGCGACCGGTCAAAATCCAGCGGCGGCCAAGAAGAAGTCCGCCAACTGACCGCGGATGTTTCACGCGCCGAAAAAGTGAGCCGTTCGGTTGACGATCTGATCGGTAGCTTCCTCGAGCACCGCCTCGATGTGAGATCGGCTTCACTCAACGCTTCAACTTTTTATCCTCTGATGGGCACTTGTTCGAACGTCGATTTGTCTGAAAAAGATGCGCGCCTGCCGAAAATCATTCTGCAGCCCGACGACGTGGTCGCTCTTTGAGGCGTAGCGGGAACAGCTTTGCCGCTCACGACGTTGAGGACATGAGTCAGGGCATTTAGGAGGCGAATTGGTGGAAGCGCTCGACCGCAACCCAGGCCCGGGTCGTGGCAGCCCACTGGTCGCTCGCCATAGAGTTCTGGCCGAATGTGGCGCAAAGTGAGGACAGCACCCGGCAATGATGCGTCGTTGATCGACGGAGAAGCCGCAAGTCGCGCTGCATCAACAACTGAACAGAGCAAGGCGGCTCTGAGATCAGAGGATGGCGATCGCGGGCGCGACGCGGCGTGGCCATCCCAGATACCAGCCCTAGGCTGGAAGGATATTTTCTGGCGCCTGTGGGAGGAATTCAACAAGGACCGGGTTCTGCTCGTCGCGGCCGGTGCCACGTTCTACTTGCTGCTGGCGCTCTTCCCGGCTTTGGCTGCGTTCATTTCAATTTATGGCTTTGTCGCGGACCCGGTTACGGTTGCGGACCATGTCGCATATCTCGGCGGATTGCTTCCGTCAGGGGGGCTGGACCTCATTCGAGGTCAGCTGCAAGCCTTGGCCATGCAGAAGCCCGGTGCTCTTGGCATAGGCTTCTTCATCGGCCTTGGTATCGCACTGTGGAGTTCCAACAGCGGCATGAAGGCCCTCTTTGATGCGATGAACATCGCCTATGAGGAACGGGAGAAACGCAGCTTCATCACGCTCAACCTGATGTCGATCCTGTTCACCGTCGGAGCGTTGCTTATCGGCATCGTGCTGCTCCTGACCGTGGGCGTCGTTCCCGCACTTTTGCGCTATTTCTATCTTGATGCGTGGGCAGAGACGCTTGTCGCAGTATCCCGGTGGCCGATCCTGGTCGCCGCGATGCTGACCGGAATATCCCTGCTTTATCGCTTCGGACCGAGCCGCGAACGCGCCAAGTGGCGCTGGCTGAGTTGGGGCGCCTTGATTGCGACCGCAGCATGGATCGCAGCGTCGTGGCTGTTCTCGTTCTATCTGCAGCATTTTGCCAACTACAACGCCACCTACGGGTCGCTCGGCGCTGTTGTCGGTTTGATGATGTGGACGTGGATTTCCGTCATCATCCTCATTGCTGGCGCAGCCATCAATGCCGAGATGGAGCACCAGACAGCAGTGGACTCGACCACCGGCCCTCCACTGCCCATGGGCAAGCGGGGTGCCGTGGTAGCGGACACTTTGGGCAAAACCGCAGACTGACTATCTAACGAACACGCACTGTCAGCGAGAATGCGTGTTCGGGTCCTGTCAGCGTCTGGTCTGCTGGGGTCACCTGAGACAACGTGCTTTCAAGGAAAAATTGAACAGCGATGTCGATACCGCGTCTGCTTTCATGCGGCGCCCGCTGCCCTACCCCTTGCCGTGCAACCAAAACCGAGTTCCGCCGTTTTGTCCGGTTCGATATTTCGGGGGATATCTTGGGACCATCCAGCAAGGACAGGGCGAGCGCCGCGTTTCGCAGCGCCGGAGAAATGGCTGAGCGTATCGGTTCGTTTGGTTGGGGCGCTACATCTATCGGGCCGGTCTCTTCATGGCCCACAGAGCTGAAGACACTCGTCGATCTAATTCTAGGCTCTGCACAACCTATGTTCGTCGTCTGGGGCCAGGACCGCATCTGGCTCTACAACGATGCCTTCATCCCTATCCTTGGCCGCAAGCACCCGACCGCTCTCGGGCTGCCCAGCCAACAGGTCTGGGCAGAGGCATGGGAGACGATCGGCCCGATGTTTGATCTGGTTTACCAGGGCCAATCTGTACATATGGACGACATTGAAATCCGAATCGACAAGCACGGTGCGCCGGAAGAGACCCATTTCGCGTTCTCCTACAACCCCATAACGCAGCCGGAGACTGGGACAACCGGCGGTCTGTTTGGCGTCTGCACGGAAACCACGGATCGATTTCTGGCCGAAAAGCGCGAACGCCTCGCTGCTGAACGTCAGATCCATCTGTTCGAACAAGCACCAGGCTTCATCATTATCATGCGCGGTCGCGACCATGTCGTTGAATTCGTGAATGACGCCCATCGCCAGGTTTTCAACAGCGGTGATTGGCTCTCGAGACCCATTCGAGATGCCGTTCCCAGCCTGGAGGGACAAGGTTTTTTTGAACGCCTCGACGACGTCTTCCGCAGCGGTACGACGTTTGAAGCGCAGGGCCTTCCGGTCCGATTTCGCCGCTCGGCGGATAGTCCCGAGGAGACGCGCCACCTGACGTTTATCTACGCTCCCCTCTACGACGGCGGGAACCTCATCACAGGGATATTCTGCGAAGGGTTTGACGTCACCGAGACATTTCGTGCGAGAAAGCGGAGTGCTGCGCTCGCTGAGCTTGGGGACCTCGTGCGGCTGGTCGAAGACCCTGACGACCTGGCCTACGCCGCAGCCGAAATCATTGGGCGGGAACTGGATGTAAGCCGGGCCGGATATGGAACGATCGATCTCGCGAACGAGACCATCTCCATCGAACGCGACTGGAACGCCCCGGGGATCAAGAGTTTGGCCGGGGTGCTGCATTTCCGCGACTACGGCACGTATATCGATGACCTGAAGCGCGGCATCACTGTTGTCCTTGAGGATGCTGACACAGATCCGCGGACAAGCCAGAACCCAGAGGCACTGAAAGCGATCAGCGCTCAATCCCTGATCAACATGCCGGTCACCGAACGGGCTGGCTTTGTGGCCCTGCTCTACCTCAATCACAACAGGCCTAGATCCTGGTCGACAGAAGAGATCGAATTCGTTCGCGAGATGGCGGAGCGAACGCGTACCGCAGTCGAACGACGGCGCGCGCAGGCGGAGTTGCGACAGAATGAAGCTCGCTTGCGCTTCCTCGACGCACTGGGGAAAGAAACCTCGAAAAGTTCGGACGCGGACGCGGTGCTCGAGATCACGACTAGGATGCTTGGCGAGTATCTCGGCGTCGCAATCTGTGCCTATGCCGATATGGAGCCTGACCAGGACCACTTCACGATCCGGGGAGACTGGCACCGGCAAGGGTCTTCGAGCATCGTCGGCTACTACAGTCTTCGGGATTTTGGCCAGCTCGCCGTGGGCAAGCTCCATCAGGGCCTGCCTCTGATCGTCAACGACAATCACGTCGAGTTGCCGCTCGAAGAAGCTGCGACGTTCCAGGACATCGGCATCGCCGCCACCATCTGCATGCCCCTTGTCAAGGAGGGGCGCCTGACCGCGCTGATGGCGATCCACGACAGCGCTCCGCGGGTCTGGACTCAGAATGAGCTTGCACTTCTCACAGAGGTAACGGAGCGGTCGTGGGCGCATATAGAAAGGGTGAGGTCGGATCAGAGCGCTGCCGAGACCGCGGAACGCTTGAGCCTGGCTACCCAGGCGGCCGCAATCGGCATCTGGGATTACGACCCGGTCGCTGACCATTTGCGGTGGGACGCACAATGCCGGGCGTTGTTCGGCATTACGTCGGACGATGAGGTTACCTATGAGGGCTCCTTCATCGCCGGCCTCCATCCAGATGACCGTATCCGGGCAGATGAGGCGGTCCGGCGAGCAATCGCTCCAGACAGTCTTGAAGGATTTAACATCGAGTACCGAACAATTGGCCTGGAGGACAGGATAGAGCGTTGGGTGGCGGCGAGCGGCCATGCCATTTTCGAAGCCAGCAAGGCCGTTCGATTTATCGGCACGGTTATCGACATTTCGGATCGCAAAAAAGCAGAGCGCCACCTCAAGATCATGAACGATACCGGCGCGGCGGTCGCTGCGGAACTCGATCTCGACAAGATCGTGCAAATCACCACCGATGCCGGCGTCGAGCTTTCCGGAGCCCAGTTTGGGGCTTTCTTCTACAACGTGCTCGACGCTCAGGGCGGCAGCTACATGCTCTATGCCCTGTCAGGCGCTCCGCGCTCGGCCTTCCAGAATTACCCCATGCCACGTGCGACCGCGGTGTTCGAACCGACTTTCCTCGGGAAAGGCGTGGTTAGGTCGGACGATATCCTCAAGGATCGGCGGTACGGCAAGAATGCGCCGCACAAGGGCATGCCGGAAGGCCATCTCCCGGTTCGCTCCTATCTGGCCGTGCCAGTCGTGTCGAACTCCGGCGAAGTTCTAGGCGGTTTGTTCTTTGGACACGCGGAGACCGGCAAGTTTGGTCCTGAACACGAAAGTGCCCTTCTGGGCATCGCCGGCCATGCCGCAACCGCGATCGACAATGCCCGCCTCTTCCAGTCAGCCGAACGCGAGCTGTCTGAAAGGCGGCGTGCCGAGGCCGCACTGCAGACGCTCAACTCCACGCTGGAACAACGCGTCATCGACGAAGTGGCGGAACGTTCGAAGGCAGAGGAACAGCTGCGGCAGGTTCAAAAGATGGATGCGGTCGGTCAGTTGACAGGTGGCATTGCGCACGACTTCAACAACATGCTTGCCGTCATCATCGGTGGGCTCAATCTGCTTCAGCGCAAATTGTCCAAAGGTGAGACAGACGTCGGTCGGTTTGTCGAAGGCGCCATGGATGGGGCCCACCGCGCCGCCGCCCTCACCCAGCGGCTGCTGGCCTTCTCACGACAACAACCGCTCAAGCCGGAGCCTATCAACGCCAACCGCCTGGTCGGCGGAATGACCGAGCTGTTGATGCGCACACTTGGGGAAACGATCAAGGTCGAGACGGCGTTCGGAGCCGGCCTCTGGCAGGTCAAGGCCGATCCCAGTCAGCTTGAAAGTGCCCTGCTCAACCTGTCGGTCAACGCACGCGACGCCATGCCCAACGGCGGTAAGCTGACCATCGAGACGTCGAACGCCTATGTCGATGAGCGATACGCTCGTGAGTCCGCCATTGCGGCCGGACAATTCGTGCTGATTGCAGTTACCGATACCGGCACGGGTATGACCACGGACGTCCTCGCCAAGGCCTTCGATCCCTTCTACACGACCAAGGGCGTTGGCAAGGGCACCGGGCTTGGCCTGAGCCAGGTTTACGGTTTTGTCCGGCAATCGGGCGGCAACGTAAGAATATACTCCGAGCCCGGCGTTGGCACGACGATCAAGATCTATCTGCCACGGCATTATGGCGGCACCGAGCAGGATTCTCCCGAGCTCAAATCAAGGTCGATAGATGGCGGCGTGCCAAGCGAAATCGTCATGGTGGTTGAAGACGAGGATCGCGTCCGCGCAGTATCGGCCGAAGCATTGCGCGAACTTGGCTATACGGTCGTCGAAGCCAGTGGTCCTAACGAAGCGATCAAGATGATTGAAGCTGGACAGCAATTGTCCCTGCTCTTCACCGACGTGGTTATGCCGGAGATGTCCGGACGTCAGTTGGTGGATATCTTGCGCAGGGGCAATCCCAAGCTCAAGGTTCTCTACACCACGGGCTACACGCGCAACGCCATCGTTCACAACGGAATCCTCGATCCTGGAACGCAGCTTTTGCCTAAGCCTTTCAGCCTTGAAGACCTTGCCGAAAAGGTGAGGACGATTCTCGACGATCCTTCATAGTGCCCACCAGCCGAGCAGATCTCGAAGCTTGACGCGCTCGGCGCTTCCATGGCCGCCGGCGATCTCCCATTGCCCGAACAGTGCCGGATCGTGACCGAGGAAGCCTGGAAGCCGAGCCAGCTTCTGGAATGTTTGCACAACAGCTTTGATGTCTTGCCACGGGCCCTTCAAGATCTCTGCAAGGCAGTCCTCGTTTCCATCAACCAGTGATCTGGCAGGAACGCCTCCGCGGCACCCCCGACGCCGAGTGCCTAATGTTGCAATATTTGAGTGGCCGGAATTGCGTGTGTGACTCGGATATAAAAGGCCGGGCTACGTGGCGGCTCTCCAACGGTTTCTGCTGAAACGGTGAGCCAAACTGATTGCCCTCGCTTCGGTGGGGGAATCGACAGGAATCTTTGTCTCGGCACAGTTACCGCAGACGGACTTTCGACGCTGCTGTTCATAAGTCAGCTTGTTAAGAGGCCTCCGCGTTTTGGCTCTCCATCATGAGCATCCAAAGTTCGGCAAGAACAGCCTGCGCACGCTTTTCATGTCGGAACCAAAGCGATCGCACAATGTTAAGCAGGCGAAGGGCCGTCTTAATTAGTTGAGGATCTTAAATGAAAGCCGTCATACTTGGTGCTTTGGCACTGTGCCTTCTCGTACCGTCCGTGGCCTCGGCCGACGCGATCGTAGTCCAGACTCATCGACATCACCGACACCATCACTGGAACAATGACCGCGTGGTTGTCTACCGTGAAGGACATCGTCTCCATCACCGCCGCCATGGGGATATTGCATTCTACGACCACGGCCGCCGTCATCACCGCTCCGACGCCGTCATTATCCGAGGGCCGATGGATAGATCGCACCATCGTCACCGCCACGTTGTCATTCAGCAGGAGGACAACAACGGATATTGACCGAAGCCTTTTGGCCCGGCTCTCAAACTGGAGAGCCGGGCATCACGCACGTACGATTTAGTGAGTGGAGCGGCCGCGAAAGCAGCACGAAACCGACTCCATGGCGCTGGTCACCATGTTCTTCGCCGGGAGCTTGGGTGCGCAGCAGGGCGGCGGCTCAATAGGCGGCGGTTGCTGGCGGAGCGGTCCGAGAGCCATCCAGCTGTCTTCGGCACGCCAGCGAAGCCGGGCATTGTATCGCAATCGGCAAGACCAGATTTGCGCTGGAGCCCCATCTGTTTCGATCAAGCACCCGCTTGAAGTTGGATACGTGAATGGAAAAGATCAGGAGATTGCTGGCTTTCTGCTTTGTGGTCGTCAGCGCTAGCGCGATAAATTTCGAACTTACCCCTGCGGTCTCGGCCGCGCCTGTAGATGCGGTGGCGATTGCCGACCACTTCTCATCCGTAAAATCCATGTCCGGGGACTTCGTCCAGTCTGACCCAAGAGGTGAAAAGACCAGCGGTAGATTTATTCTCCAACGCCCGGGAAAGATTCGGTTCAATTATACCGGCCAATCAGGGATCAGCTTAATCGCAGATGGACAATCCGTCGTAATCTACAACAAAAAGCTGAAGACATCGCGCCTCTATGCTCTTTCGAAGACGCCGCTCAAGCTTCTACTGGACGACAAGGTCAAATTCTCTGGCAATCGCCTCAAAGGCATCAAAGACGATGGCGCCCAGGTTACCATCAAGCTGGCCGACAAGTCGGCCTTCGGAAACTCGAACATCACTATGGTCTTCGATAGGAAATCACTCGATCTGCGCAGATGGAGCATCACCGACGAAAGAGGACAGAGCACGACAGTCACTCTCTCGAATGTGAGGGAAGGCGTTCGTGCCCCTCCAGGCACCTTCATGATCAACTACGCTGCAAATCGTGAATTCAACACCACAACGAAATAGCTGCTAGTCTTTTGCGCTTGTCACTCCACGTCGATCGAGGAGAGGCCCGCCGAAATCGCTCGACAGCCAGTCAATGGAACGAAAAGCGGGCGTCGGCAACCTGCCCCATCGCAATACGGAAGAGCAATGGTAACGGCATCTGACGTCGAGTTTCCCTTACCCTTGAACACGCAGCCTATGGAGGCACGCACGGCGGAGGCGTTGCCGCGAGAAGACGGTCTCTGGCAGTACGAACCGAAATGGGATGGCTTCCGCTGCATCGGCTTCAAGAGCGGCAAGGCTGTCGACCTCAGGGCAAAATCCGGCAAACCGCTCGGTCGCTATTTTCCAGAACTGATGGCGGCCTTGAGTGCGCTTGCGGCAACCGAATTCGTCATCGACGGTGAAATCATAGTGGAGATCGAGGACCGTGCCTCTTTCGACGCGCTGCAGATGCGGCTTCATCCCGCAGAGAGCCGCATCCGCAAGCTCAGTCGAGAAACTCCCGCGCAGCTGGTCGTCTTCGACATGCTTGTGGCCCCGGGAGGTCGGCTGCTGGTCGAACTGCCATTGCACGATCGGCGCGCAGAAGCTGAAGACTTGGTTGCCAAGGCAAAGACCAAGACCTTGCGGCTTTCGCCGGCCACCACGAGCCTGGCGACGGCGGACAAGTGGTTGAAGGGTGCTGGTACCGGCGGTGCCACGGACGGCGTCGTGGCCAAGCTGCTCAACGATCCCTACAAGCCGGGCGAACGTGCGATGGTGAAGGTAAAGCCCCTGCGCACGGCCGACTGCGTAGTGGGTGGGTTCCGCTATCAAAAGGGCAAACGACAGGTTGGATCGCTGCTGCTCGGGCTATACAATGGCGATGGTCTGCTCGACCATGTCGGCTTCACATCAACCATCGCCAATGACGAGCGTGCGGTGCTGACGCAAAGGCTGGGACATCTGCTTGGCGGATCCGGCTTCACCGGCAAGGCGCCGGGCGGCCCGAGCCGCTGGAGCACCGAGCGTAGTGGCGAATGGGAGCCGGTCAGACCGGAGCTGGTCGTGGAGGTTCGCTTCGACCAGGTCACGGGCAACCGCTTCCGGCATGGAACGAAGCTTTTGCGCTGGCGCCCGGACAAGGAGCCAAGCCAATGTACGTTTGGGCAGATAGAATAGTCGAAGCCTACTCGTGCGCCGGGTGCACTATCGATGTGGCTGATCTTCGCGCATGGCGTTATAGACAAGCAGGCCCGCGGCTAATGACACGGCAGCGCCGACCATATCGCTGCCCGTCAGCCCTAAATAATAAACGAAAGCGAATGTCAGCTCGGCCATGGGTTCCACCAAAAGGGTTCTCCGAGACAACCCTTAAGGATCGCTAATGTTCCAATCGTTTGAGTCGAGGTCACCGCCGCCGAAAACGGCAGCCATAGCGTGTGCGAGGGCCGCTGGTGGCTTGTTCTGTTCTGGGCAAAAGAGATGCCTAAGGCGGCCATGTTCAACGCCAGGATTGAAGGCATCGATACCGCTGCGGCCTTCAAGTCGAAACGCTGCCTGATCCCTGCCGATGGCTTCTACGAATGAACGATCTCGTCGGCCGGCGGCAAGAAAGATCCTTGGCACATCTACGGACTACGCGCCTTTTTCGTTCGTCGGGCTCTGGGCGTATAACACTAATCTCGATGTCGCCAGCTGCACAATCATCCCCAGCCGGCCGGCGAGCCGAATGAAAAACCCACGACCGGCAGCCGGCAATCCTCGACCAGGCCTATTACGACGCATGGCTCGACCCGGGGACGCCGAAGGAATATCTGAAAGATATCCTCAGCCACGACATCGACGGCCAGTTGCAGTTCAACCGAGTTGGGCGCGACGTCAATTCGACCGTCATAAACAGGCAGCCGAATGATCACCCTGCCCTGGTCGGACCGATCAATCCGCTGTGAGCGACGAACCCATCAAGCTTGCCGAAGGCATGACGGCGGCGCGGCAAAGTGGACGGATCGAAAATCATGTCTGCGAGTTTGACGTGTGCGGGAAGCGCGCGCCGTTCGGATTTGCAAAGCCGACAATCATCACATTGGTCTGTTTCGAACATCGCGAACACGGCGACAGCTATTTGGCGGGGGTGAGATGATCAGTCGACCAAGAGAAGCGAACGATTATCCAGACCGAGTCATCGACTGCCAGGAGGCGATGGAGCCCGGCTTCCAGGCCATCGTTGATTGCATGCTGCGGTCACTGAAGCGGCTGATCGCAGCGGACAATATGACTCAGAAAGAGAACGCGAGGACGGAAACACAGCTCGCAATCGCTCGGGCCATGATGCGCGCCGGCAGGCCATTTTAGGGTCTAATCGGGATTCCGATGAATGGCGGTGGTGCTGGGGTGAGGCTTAGGAAGGAGCCGGGCCACAAGCTTCCCGACGGTGAAGCAGGCATCATCGAAAATTGCGAGATGTAGGCTCGCCGAGAATAACCCCAACGAAATCTCAGCGAGCCAGCCGCCCCGGCATGAGGGACATAACAGGGCGACTAAATTGCTTTACGAGCCCGCCCTCCAAAAAGTTGCCTGAAATCGTCAAGCGCATCCGAAAGGGAGCCTTTAGCTTACCCCCTGGAACATTTCGACGCGTGCTGGATTAACACGGCATCCGTTTGGTTGGTGGCAGGACCAGAGTGTGATTTCGATAACCCCCGATGGTTCAGAAGAGAAACCCCCACGGATGGGCATCCTTCCAATCATCGCGGCTACCGTTTTTGTTATGGCGGTGGGATGGTCTGTCTTTGAATTGTTCATCGAACTGCCAAAAACGCAATGGAACAGTCAGGCGGAAGAAAGCCCCGGCTCGGCGTTCAATGGCGTACCAGGCGACCAAAACCCTAAGTTCGGCAAAAGTGCCCCTTCAAGGCTGGGCGGCGATTGAAGCTCTTGCCGACGCGGGTGGCCTCGGCCGCATCAGAAACCATACGCGGCGCCGAATGTTCCATCGCGCACCGTCAACGCTTCTTCGGCGTCGGCTTGATCTCCTCGACCCGCACCTGTCGCCGATCTACTTGGCTGGTGCGAGTGCTTGTACGAAAATTCTGATTCCGATGAAACCCATCGGCTCCTCCATTCGTTTTGAGCACCGGTTTTGCCCGAGTGGAAGAGACGAAGTGCCATGCCCTTGTCCGATGAACTGCGCGATGTAGCGATCGAGTTTCACTGTCCGGTCTGTTCATATCCGACGGTGAGAAAGGGATCCTGGCTGAGAACGGTCGGCAGCTTCAAATGCGAAAGCTGCGAGACGAAGGTGAGGATTGGCTACGAAGACAAGCTGGCGATTTTTGAGCGCCACCTGAGAAAACGATAAACCGCTGGTTCGTTGAGATGTTTCTCTGGTTGATTCCTGCTGATCGAAGCCTCCGGCAGTGGTTCGTCCGTGTGGTCGATGGCGACGAAGAACTGACCCGATCATTCGAATTGGATTCGTTCGCCCTGGCGTACGCCGAAGGCCAACGACGACGCCTCGGGCTTCCTGTCTCCGATCGGCTGTAGCCAACGTTGGGGAATGGCCGGTGCGGTGGGGGCGTTGGGGCACGACGGACACCGCACCGGCCATTGCGGTGGGGGCTCGGGTTCCTCCCCGCGTAATTGACTTACCCCTACGTAAGCCATCCCGCAATTAAGCCTGTTGACCTACGCCGCAGGCGGCCGCGCCAGGTCCTGTTCCCATTCCATCGGATGAACGGAGGATCGTCGCCGGTGATACCTTAGGCCGAACCGCCTCCAAACCAGTGAATGAACTCGACTTCCTTGCCGGTCACTTCTCGCACCGTCTTCAACAGAGTCTCATGCAGAACACGCGTTGCCCGGTAGTGATCACATGTAGGCGATATCAGCGGCTTCATGATGCTCTTGTGCAGCGCTTCCTCTGCTATTGCTCGAAGGCGGACCTTGGGCCCGCCTTCGACGTCCGGCTAGATTCAGCCGCCCATCTTCTTTGCCATGGCGCAGAAATCTGCGTGCGACTTGTTGAGCGTGGTATCGCCGCAATCTTTCAACACCGCTTTCTGTTCATCGGGTTTCATGGCCGCCCATGCGGTCTTGAAATCCTTTTCCGTCTTCAATGTTTTCATGCCGGCATCGGTGAAGAACGGCGACATCTTTGCCGGATCGTCGAGTGCAGATGTGTTGCCAGCGGCAAGAGCCGAACCGGTCATCATGGAAAGCGCAATCGCGCCCACTGTGAGCATCTTGATGTTCATCTGAGTATCCTCCTGTCACGATTCAACAAGACGTGACCTATAAAAGAAACGTCCATTTGCCCGAACCGGTTCCCGGCTGCGCCCTTACGAATTGGCAATTACTAATCGCGCCAACGCTTGCCGGTTGGTCGCCGCAGACAGCCGCCTTTAGGTGTCCCCTGTCAAAATCACGCTGAGTTCACGCCAGCGGGACGAAGCTTGATCGTGAAATCGGCCGGCCGGGCCTGCCTTAGAAGCCAGAACGAGCGAGCAGGTCGGATCGAGTGCCCTCGCCAAATGTGGGGTCGTTGAAGCGCGGCGCGTTGCTGGGGTGGAAACTCGCTAAGAAGGCAAAATGGCATGGTTGTCATAGAGAAGCAGTTAACAAGGTCTGGTGTTGCGGCTTTGGTTCCGAGGCGCTGGAACATTAGACCTCGCTAAAGGTTGCCAGAGCGGGCGGCGTTCCAACACTTCAGCAAGTCCCGCGATCCTTGGCCGTCTGCCGCTGCCGTAAAATGGGCGGCGGTTCGTCAATCGGAGAGATGCGATGCCCCTGTCCAATGAACTGCGCGACGTGGCGATAGAGTTTCAATGTCCGGCCTGTTCACACTCGACGAAAAAAATGGGTTCGTGGGTAACAACGATCGGCAGTTTCAAATGCGACGGCTGCAAGGCGAAGGTGCGCATTGGCTACGAATACAAGCTGGCGATGTTCGAACGCCACCTAAGACAACGGTGATTTCACGCCGCCGGAAGATCTTACCACCGCTTAGCCTAGCACTGCCCTGGGCTTCGACGTGATCTCCTGGACCCGCACCTTGTCGCCGATCTCCTTCGCCGTGTCGAGCGTTGCGGCTTGTCTTGTCGTTGCAGGCTTGTCGACCATCGCTGCCCCGTAACGTCGAAAGCCCGCACTCCTCTGGCGGAGAGAGCGCGGGCCGATCGGATACCGATCTTCGGCAAGAAGGCGATTGAGGGCACCCCACCTGCCGCGCTGATCAACTTTCAGAGACAGCTAATGTTCCCGGAGATGATAGCGCGCCTCATTCGCCAATATTCGAGGGTATGTGTGCCGTGCGAGGGGTTCAACCTGCGACGGCTTATTCAGACTTTCTAATTTAATGTTTGACCGTCGGCGCCAAGATCGTAGGCGCCACTGTCGTTCACCGAAGGAAAAGGCCGGTTGCGCCCCCGCGCCGGGCTTTTTCCTCTATCCCCAGAAGAGCGGTGATCTATGGGCAAGACTAAGGTCTTGCTCCTTGCCCAGCGAAGGTCTGACGTTACCACTTTGGTTCCGGTAACATTCGTTGGACGTTCCGTATTTTAGCCAAAACTGATGTATTCTGATTCAAGTGGGCGGCGCTAAAACGCTTAGGCCGAGCCGCCCCCAAACCAGCGGACGAACTCGACTTCTTTCCCAGTCACTTCTCGCACCGTCTTCAACAGCACCTCATGCAGGGTTCGCGTTGCGCGGTAGTGATCGCATGTAGGTGAGATGAGCGGCTTCACGATGCTCTTGTGCAGCGCTTCCGCTGCTACCAGGAAGATTTCGATTTCAGCTTGCGATAACTGCTTGGAAGGTTTGGTTCTGGCCATTGGCGATCTCCGTTTGAATGAAGGGTCGCCGCAACGGGAGGATTATATTCCTCTGATCGAGCTCTCTGACAAGGGCTAGTCGGTTAGGCCGGGGTCGTAATGCACAATCGCGTCGAGGATAGTGCGGTAGAGGCTGTCGACCTCTTCGTCGATCTCTGCCCGCTTGATGCCGAGCGCCTTAGCGTCGGCGATCAGCTTATTGGTCAGTTCGTCGACCGAGATGACGTCGGCCTTGGTCGTCTCAGGGACGTTGTTGGCCAGCCATTGATCTAGGAAGTTGATTCCGCGCGAGCTCATCGAGAATTAAGCTCGCGAGCGGTCTTCGGTTCCGTTAGTCGATTTCGATGATCTTCCTGGCGCGCTTCACTATCGTTTTCTGGCGACCACTAAGAAATTCTGAGCAAAGCGTGCTGGGACGCCAGCTCTCCTGCATATCGTCTCAACAGGCCCGACCAGTATTTCGCAAAGCGTCGGCAACAGCCACCCGGGTCGCGGCAAAAACCCATAACCGATAACCCGTTCGACGACAAACCCCTTGGAAACGAGCATTTGGCGATATGCGTGGATGCTCAACGTACTGCGAACCACGCGCCCCTGAAATCGGTTGAGAAAGCGGTAGACCAGCCCCATCGGCGAGGTTGCGTTCATGTGGATGTTCGAAACCAGCAACCCACCGTCGTTCAAATGCTCATGAATGGCCGACAGTGCGTCCCGCTTAAGAGTGTCTTCAGCGTTCAAGAAGAATCGAAAAGCTGTAACCACGTCGAATCTTTTCGAAAGGGGGGCAACCGTCAGATCGGCTTTCACCAGCTTGACGTTGCCCGGGACCCGCGCGCAAGCAAGCATGGATTGAGAGACGTCAACGCCAACGACCTCACCGAACAATGGACTTGCAACAGCTGCGACGCGGCCCGTGCCGCACGCGAAGTCGAGGCAGCTGCGAACCGGCCCGCCAAGAGGGCTGAGAATGCCTTCCACCAGGGGGCGTTCGATCCGCGACCACAAGGCAGCATAGTAGCCGGAACGGAAGGTTTCGGCGTAATCGGTGCCGTAGCCTGGCTTCTGATGGCTCGATCGGTAATCGGTATAAGCGCTCCCCTCGAGTGACCGCTCGGTCAATACATCACCATGAGAACCGCCCATCACAACAACCTCCGTTTTGGGCTTGCTAATAGATTTCACTCGTCCTGATCGATCGTCATCCGTTCACATGACGCAGACCTTACAAAGATGTAAGGAAAGGGAGCAGAATTCCGACTATGGATGGTGGATCATTGCTACCTCGCGTGCTCATTCCTCCCGAAAGTCCTGCAGCGAGGCGTGGCGGAGGTCGTCTTCCCCCCGCAGATGCTTCACACGGCCGATCAACCCGGGCTTAACCCACTGCGTCGCTGGCCGCTTCATGCCCTTTGGCGCCGGCCCTGCGTGCTCCTGGACACGTTTCCACAGCCGCTCCCGGATGGCGCGGCTGGAGTTGATGAAAGCCGAGCCGACATAGCAGCCGGTCTTGCGATCGGCCATCAGGGCAAATGCCGGCTTGCCGGCCTCACGCTCGACGCCGAGCAGCTCGTATTCGTCGAGGGTCGGCATCGCCATGACGAAGCTATCAGACCTTGTGCCACTCATTCCCGGCCAGCTGCACGGTGGCGTCCTCATCCGCGAAGAGGGCCATTTCTACAACTGCCCGAACTGCGGCCAGAAGGTCGATCAGCGCGACTTACGCCAAGTCTTCTGGCATGAAGAGGGCACGAGCCTCTAGACCCCGAAACCGTTGCGACGATTCTCGAGTTTTCTCGAAAGAAGTAACAAGCCGGGTACCGCCGATCACAGGGCAAAGAAAGAGCCCGCCCGCAATGGGAACCGAGGGCGGGCCAACAGCTGGCTACGGATCAACCCATCATAGGTCAACGGCAGCGAAGGGTTGGTTGCCAAAGGGTAGCATCGTCGCTCAAGCCGCTTCTGGCGACCTCAGCGGGTGGCTGGAGATAGCCCCGACACCGATCGCACGCTCGTGCTGGAGAAAACCACAAAGGCAAATATCAGCACAGCAGTAGCCACCAACAGCGAGCCGGCAGCGACGACCGGCTCAAGCGCTGAATACCCTCCATGCAGCATCAGATACAGCGCAGGCAGCATGATCACCAGTCCAACGTTATAGAGACCGTAGTGGATCATTGCGATTTTCCGCTCCGCCTTAGCCGGGTTGAGCGCGTAGTACCCACCGAATATAGCGCTGGTGACCCATCCGAGCAGATTGATGTGAGCATGGGCCGGGAAGGAACCGTGGTCGCCGGAGATTGCCATCTGCAAGCCGGCGCCGATCCCCAGGATAAGCCACACAACGGCCGTTTTAAAAAAGAGATTCGAAACCTTAGGCATGACACTTCTCCCCAAAAAGCGCTGAAAATCAACGCGCGATATTAAGGGGCTACTAAAATAGCAATGCAATCAAAAACAACGCCAATCCGGCGGTGCGTGCTGTTGCGCAACCGCGCCTAGGCCTGTCCAAGCCCCTTCCCTGGTTCGGATGGCTGGAGCAGAGCGCCACCATATTGCGTCCATAGATGTTCGCAGTCCCATACCCTCAAGCTAGGCGTTCCAGGTTCCCCGTATAGGACCATTGCACTGCGAACATCGTAGCCAAGCACGGACGCGTTGGCGACGAATTGGATAGCGCACCCCAAGCTGATGCCGCCGATCCGTGTTTCCTTTTTACTGGTGAGATCGATCACGCCGAAGATTTCCGCATCTGCTCCTTTGCCGGCCAATACAGCCGTCGATCTCGCGTCGTCCAAGGCAAGAAGCATCGCGGAATCCCCCGTAACTACCACCTCCTAACTTGTATGGGCGAAATTTGTTCCGCGCAGGGGTCAGGGGCATCCTCGGGCTCACTTGGTTGACCTGTTTCAGGCTCAAGTGCCACCGCTGGAAATACGCGGGTTTGAACAGCTCACAACGCCACAAATCAACGGAACTGGTTGCTCATAAGCGCGTTCCTCTGAGGGCCTAAACCGGAGAGTAAACATGGACGACGACCTGCGGCTGAAACTCAAGGACTTGAGTGCGAGCATGCAAAGCAGGGCTAGCGAACTGGCGTTGCCCGGTGGGAACACGGATATTTCCGCGCTGATGTCTGGAATCGCAGTCACATTGGAGGCGCTTGTGGTGATCGCCGAAGAAACGCGGGTTCCCCGTTCTGGGCCGAGTTTAGAGCCCGGCGAGGATGGCAAGGTGACTAAGCAATAGGACGAACACCGGTAGGGCGTCGCCTTCAAACACTATAAGCTTGGAATCGCATCCCTGATGGTTGCCGGAAGTCCGCCGATGGCGCTGCCATGAAAGCCATCGAAAGCCGATTGATTGCCGCCTAGTGCAGCCTGTACGACGCATTTCATGGCAACGGATTGGCTGATTAGCGTTTAAAATCAAAGAATATCAAAACACTCTGACTTCTTAGTCCTGGTCGAATCCAGGTTCCCCAGACTAAATTACACCCAGGCGGTGGTCCTTTGAAACACAAAAACCGCCCCGGTTAGACCGGGACGGTTATAGATTTATGATAGAATTGGTGGGCCCGGAGGACATTAAGATCATTGATTTTATTGGCTTTTTCGTGGGCCAAAATCAGAAATCTTCCCGTATCGTTCCGTGTGATTCCGTTATCGACCTCGTCCAGTCTAATTTCACTGGCCTATACGCGCCCTAGAAAAGTCCTGAACAGAAGGTCAGAGACTGCGCCCAGAAACGGACAGCTTTTGATCAGCCCCGGCCAGTGGCGAAAAATCGGATCTGGCCAGCACCCCGGCTATCCTGGCAAAGCTGACAAATGCCTGTCGCGCCTCTTCGGTTGTCATCTGCTCGGCGATTGCGGCGTTGCAGCTCCTCACCGCGCAGTTGTATACCGGCCCCCGACGGGCCGTCGGCCATTGATTCAAGTATACGAGCGCCTCCCGCACCGATCCGATGTCGTGTATCACGTCACCGGTCTTAACCTGCACGGGGGCAAGGAAAGCCAGACTGGTCATTTGTTAACTCCCTGGGGTTGCAAGGTTGATTCAGCATCCCATGACGGCTCTTTCATTTGAGGCTGTTGGACGTCATTTGACGTTCCTCGCCATCTGCGAGGACCGGGGCTCATCGAGCCCCGGCCTTGCTTCGCGACCGTCATTTGTTGCCGTTGATTGCGATGCGCTTGGTGTTTGCCTGCGCCTTTTTGGACTTGGGCAATGTCACGGTGAGCACACCGTTCTTGAACGTCGCCGCCACCTTGTCGTCTTCAACCTCACGGCCGAGACTAAAGCGCCGCTCAAAACGCCCATAATAGCGTTCGCTGAACTGGCGGTCCTTGTCCTCGGTCTCCGCCTTCTTCTCGCCGCGAAGTGTCAGAACACCATCATCCAGCATGACCTCGACGTCGTTTTCATCGAGGCCAGGGATTTCGGCCGTCACCCGGATTTCCTGATCGGTTTCCGAGAACTCCACGCTTGGCCAAGTGCCGTTGAGAGGGGCCATGCGGCCCAGCGCCGAAGGCGTGTCAAAACCGCGGAACACCTCGTCGAATAGCCGGTTGACATTGCGGTGCAACGACAGGAACGGATCCATGTCGTCACCGCGATAAATGCTCGGTGCCTGGCTGCCGCCACGGCTCCAGGGAATCAAGTCACGTACGCTCATTTGATCCTTCTCCTTTCCGTGTTGGGTCGCACCCGGACCCCACCCACGACAGGACGGGGTGCGGGCCGACCGCCAAAGATCAGGCCGCCGCGCTTTCAATGCGCTTGGACGCCGCCTTCTTGTCGGTCTCGACATTGATCGCGATGCGGCGCGGCTTCATCTCCTCGGGAGTTTCTTTCTTGAGGTCGATGATCAGCAGACCGTTTTCGAGCTTTGCCCCGACAATGGTCACATGATCGGCTAGTTCGAAGCGGCGCGCGAACGACCTCAACGCCAAGCCATGATGGAGGTACTGAACCTCGTCGTCCTCTGTCTTGGCGCCCTCGATCACGAGCATATTTGGCTCCTGCGTGATCGTAAGCTCATCTTCCCCGAAGCCGGCGACCGCGAGGACAATGCGGTAGGTGTCTTCGCCGAGCTTGGCGATATCATAGGGCGGCCAGTTGTCCGCGTTCTGTGGCGGGCTGGCGTTTTCGAGCAGGTTGAAGATGCGGTCAAAGCCGATGCTCGACCGATAGAAGGGGGAAAAGTCCAGGTTCGTTCTCATAACTACATCCTCCTTGGAGCAACATAGGTACGAGGGAACGCCAAGAAGCATGGCGCTCCCTGACACATCGGCCCCTTGTGCGGCGACCGACGAGGAATGAGTTGGGAATTGACTTCCGCTGCGTCAAGAGGGACCGCCAAGGCATTTTCGCGACCGCCTTCGAAATGGCTGGTGGCAAGCGCTCCATCGAATACCCATCTGCTTCGCTGGTATTTCGAACGGAGGAAAAAGGATGCCCATGACACGCCAAGACGTTGTCTCGGTTCTCGGACCCGTGGACAACGCGACGATTGCGGAAATCATCGCGTCCGGTGCCTCGCTTGAGGAGTTGAGAGAGGCATGGGCCTGGGCCTTCGGTGACGAGGCGTTGATGAGCCAGGGACGACCGCTGCCGGGAACACGGGTGGCAGCGCTAATCGACCTGATCGAGCCCGATGACGAAGGCGACGTGGCAGATCCGGCCCGGGCGCATCCGGGCGTCGGTAGTTGATCAGAGATGCATGGATCGCCACGCTATTCCAACGATTCCAAGCGCGCCGTTTAAGGTCTTGAGAATGCTCGCAGATTTGGACGGCCTCGCCCGACAACGGTGTGTCGTTGGCATGACAGTTCGCGAGGCCGTCGCTGCAAGTGTCTTGCCAGCCCTTATTCCTGAAAGACTGCGAAGACGACTATTGGCCGACAGTGTAGGCCGCCCAGGAGTAGGCCAGAGCGGCCCTCACTAGCCATCAGTTCATTTGCAAGCAGCCAGTTCCTTCAATGCCTTTTCGGCATCGGCCTTGCTTGTATAGGTCTTATTGCCGGCATCGGTCAGTTTTGTGCCGTCCGGTTTTTTGGTCACCACCTCACACTTCTTGGTCGCCGCATCCTTAGCCACCCAGTACTCCGTGGCTGCAAATGCAGGGATGCTGAAAATGGCGACAAGAGCACTGGCGATTGCGACTTTGCGGATCATTGCTAACCTCCATTCAATGCCAGCCCAAAAAGGGCACATTGCATTTTGATCGCCAACGATTTTGGCGCCATTTTGACATCAAGACCCGACGCATCGCGCAGGCCTCAGGGGTGACACGCCTTGGGCAACGACCGGAACCATCATGCGCTTCAACGGGAGCGTTTCATCCGTCGCCCTGCCGTGCTGTAGCAAGTGGCCTGCCTCGATCCGGCTGGCACTTCAGCAGCAAGCACGATCGCAAGACCAGCTACTAATCCTTGGTCGGGGGCAGCTTTGGCACACAGTCAACAGGTGCGCCGCAGCGCGAGGTATCGGGCAATGGCGTAGTTTCCGCTCGTGTTCATGAGGCGAAGGGCAAACTGCCGACGAGTTTGGCGAGTTCGCTCAGCTTTCGATGTCCAGCTTCCCTATCGATCGGAGATGCCCACAATCGTCCAGGATCCTGGTCGATTCCTCACCCCGTGGCACCGCTGACGTTATCGATCGGGTGCGCGGCACGACCGCCGCCGCACGCGAGATCAACCGTCAGCGCGACGGCCTGCACCGCCAATCTTGGGCCCTGTCATCCAAGGCGGCGCCGCGGGAACATCCTCAATGACACCGACCCTGCGTGCCCAAGTCGTAAATGTCTTGTGTGCCGCATCGACGGACTTTCGACCATCATATGCGGAGTAGCAAGTGTCACTCGCCGCTGCGTGAAGCAGGCCGCGCCTTTCGAGCGGCCATTCCTCAAGAAACTCTATCGCATCCATGACACAAGCGATCCTTCGGAGAGCGAAGCTATCATCTCGTACGAAGATCGCCTGTTTGAACATTCCATCTTCCATGGTGACCTCCCTTCAAACAGTGTGGCAACCGATCCTGCCTCGCCTCTGCGTGGCAAGGATCCGGCAAGTCGACGAGCTTGGACGCCATAGCAAACAAGACGGAATTCTGCCCGACATCCGCCAAGCTGCGCTCGACATAGAAAGAGATTGGAAAGACCTCTTTTGGGCTCAAGGGGTGTCGGCAGCCGGACGGGTGGCGCTGGTCGCCACGATTGGGCGCCGGCTATTGAATGGTAAAAATGCCGTCTACCGCCTGCCATTCGGAAGGCCGGATCAAGCGGTGATGGGCAACGCGCACGGAATGGAGCGCGCCTTCGAGTTCGCGCTCCCAGTAATTCAGAAACCCTTTCAGAGTGGGGAATTCCGGTGCGAGATCGTATTCCTGCCAAACGTAGAGCTGCAAAAGGCTTGGATGATCGGGGAGATGGTAGTGGATCTCCGCGGTTGTGAGACCGTAGCCCTCCATCTGCAGCCGGAATTCCCTGCTGACCATGCGTCTCTCCTTCCTTGTTGCATTCAGGCGTCAAGGTTTTGCGGGCGTTCTCGGTCCCGCCGTTCCTTGAAGTCACTGGCAAGCTCGGCGCGACTATCGTCCAGTCGGCGAAGTGCATCCATGACGGCGTCGAACGTCACCGGGCAAGGAGCACCCGGTGGCTTTCGCAGCGCGGGCATTGATTCGACAGCGCAAGCATCCGATGCCCATGAGGCAAGAATGGCGCGCTTTTCCTGAGTGTCGAGCGTGCGGTCGTCCACCACCTCATCGGGGTGATTAAAGTGCCGCGCCGGAAACAGCAGGCGGTCAAGCGAAGGATCAGAGGCCTCAGGGGCGATCAAGGGCATTTTCGACAAGGTTCGTTCCATCGATGGTCTCCGTTTCCTGACAATCTCCTTGGCACCGTTGGTGTTGCAGTGATCCCTTTCGGGACTCCAACCGCAAAAAATTTCGATGAGTTCGGGTCGAATTTCAAGACCTGGAATCGCGCGTCCCAGCGAAAATAGCTTCATGAATTCATGTCCCTAGCACTCTCGAATGCAGAGCGCCAAAATTTTTCTGGCGAGCCCTTGAAACTCGAAAATTCCAAAACTAGCTCGATATGCGCGCGATGCCTGAGAAAGGGGTCGCGACGCCCTGCACCGGTCCGATATTGCCGGTCCGGTGTGGAGGAACCTCAAAAATCTGTTTGTCCTGAAGGAGAACGACATGACGTTCCGTCCATTGCACGATCGTATCCTGGTTCGCCGCATCGAGGCCGAAGAGAAGACGGCCGGCGGTATCATCATCCCCGACACTGCCAAGGAGAAGCCGCAGGAGGGCGAAGTCATCGCCGTCGGCCCGGGTGCGCGCGACGAGAGCGGCAAGCTCACGCCGCTCGATGTCAAGGCCGGCGACCGCATCTTGTTCGGCAAATGGTCCGGCACCGAGATCAAGCTCAATGGCGAGGACCTGCTGATCATGAAGGAAAGCGACGTGATGGGCGTGATCGAGCAGATCTCGGCGGTCAAGAAGGCCGCCTGACCGAGGCTTCAACCGCAATCCAGTCAATGAAGCTGCCTATTGAAGGAGTGATCCAATGGCTGCCAAGGAAGTGAAATTTCATTCCGACGCCCGTGAGCGCATGCTGCGCGGCGTCAACATCCTCGCCGACGCGGTGAAGGTGACGCTCGGCCCCAAGGGCCGCAACGTCGTCATCGACAAGTCGTTCGGCGCCCCGCGCATCACCAAGGACGGCGTCACCGTCGCCAAGGAAATCGAGCTTGAGGACAAGTTCGAGAACATGGGCGCGCAGATGGTCCGCGAAGTCGCTTCGAAGACCAACGACATCGCCGGGGACGGCACCACGACCGCGACCGTTCTCGCGCAGGCGATCGTCAAGGAAGGCGCCAAGGCCGTTGCCTCGGGGATGAACCCGATGGACCTGAAGCGAGGCATCGACAAGGCCGTCGAGGCGATTGTCCAGGAGTTGAAGACCAACGCCCGCAAGGTGACCAGAAATGATGAGATCGCCCAGGTTGGCACCATCTCGGCCAATGGCGATGCCGAGATCGGCCGCTTCCTTGCGGAAGCGATGCAGAAGGTCGGCAATGAGGGCGTCATCACCGTCGAGGAAGCGAAAACCGCGGAAACGGAGCTGGAAGTCGTCGAAGGCATGCAGTTCGACCGTGGCTACCTCAGCCCCTACTTCATCACCAACCAGGACAAGATGCGCGTGGAGCTGGAAGAGCCCTATGTGCTGATCCACGAAAAGAAGCTGTCCAATCTGCAGGCGCTGCTTCCGGTGCTGGAGGCTGTTGTGCAGTCGTCCAAACCGCTGCTGATCATCGCCGAGGATGTCGAGGGCGAGGCGTTGGCGACGCTGGTCGTCAATAAGCTGCGCGGTGGCCTCAAAGTCGCCGCCGTCAAGGCGCCCGGCTTCGGCGACCGCCGCAAGGCGATGCTGGAGGACATTGCCATCCTAACCGGCGGCACCGCGATCTCGGAAGATCTCGGCATCAAGCTTGAGAATGTCACGCTCAACATGCTGGGCCGCGCCAAGAAGGTGTCGATCGAGAAGGAGAACACCACCATCGTCGACGGCGCCGGTTCGAAGGACGAGATCCAGGGCCGCGTCAGTCAGATCAAGGCGCAGATCGAGGAGACCACCTCCGACTACGACAAGGAAAAGCTGCAGGAGCGGCTGGCAAAGCTCGCCGGCGGCGTCGCCGTCATCCGCGTCGGCGGCTCGACCGAGGTCGAGGTCAAGGAACGCAAGGATCGCGTCGACGATGCCATGCATGCGACGCGCGCTGCGGTCGAGGAAGGTGTGTTGCCAGGTGGCGGCGTGGCGCTTCTGCGCGCCGCCAAGGCACTGGACGGCGTGCAGGCCGAGAATGAGGACCAGAAACACGGTATCGAGATCGTGCGCCGCGCGATCGAGGCGCCGGTGCGCCAGATCGCCGAGAACGCCGGCGCGGAAGGCTCGATCATCGTCGGCAAGCTGCGTGAGAAACCGGAGTTCGGCTGGGGCTGGAACGCGCAGACCAACGCCTTCGGTGACCTCTACAACGAGGGCGTCATCGATCCGGTGAAGGTGGTGCGGACCGCACTCCAGGATGCGGCATCGGTTGCCGGCCTGCTGGTAACCACGGAAGCGATGGTTGCCGAGAAGCCGAAGAAGGAACCCGCCGTTCCGGCAATGCCGGCTGGTGGCATGGACTTCTGATGGTAACGGCTGTGTCCGCGCCCGGTGGGCGCGGACACCCTGACAAATGGGTAGAGCCATGAACGTGATGAACTTGAACGTAATCCCCCCGCCGTCGCGTGCGGCCACCGATCTGAACTACGAAGCAGACCTGAAGGTTGCGCTTGACCCGATACTGGTCGAGTTGCTCGACAGAGCAGAGGCCGCGGGTTGGGACCGGCGCAAAGCGGCATACACGGTGATGTTTCTGGCTGCGCGGAATCTTACCGACAGCAAAGGCCCTCCTGGAAACGGGAGTTCGGCAGGCTAAGGCGCGACGCACGCAATCTATCGCGCACGCGCCGTGGGAACGGCTTCCGATCGACTGAGCCAATCACGTGAAACGGAGGAAAGCATGGAACACAATCAATTTCAGCATCCCGTGAGGGTGCTCGTGGGTCTTGGGTTTCCGACCAACATTCAAAGCGTAAAAGACGCCTTTGTCCTGCTGGATGAATGGCCGCCATCGAAGCGAAACCCTGCTCATGGCGTGGCGCTCAATGCCTGTCGGGCAGCCCTCGCCGGCGAGGTGGATGCCGAAACCGCTCGCAGCACTTTTATTGCCTTCGCCCGCCGCATGGATCTGCTTGTACCGGACGCAGGCGACATCGTCGCGGCCAAGGCAGTCGGCGCTTTCGGAGCCGCTTCGACAGGCCCCTACAACAAGCCGATGTAATCTGTCCGTGGGAACGGAGAAAGCTATGAGGGATATTCGATTTTCCGAACCAGTGAGACTGCGCGTGAGACCCTCAAGGGAGCGGGTGGTTGCCAGCAGTTGGGAAGCACTTGAGTGCCTTCATGACCAATGGCCAGAATGGGCGAGAGGACCAAGCTATCGAGCTGCCTGCCGCACTTGCCGCGACTCCTTGGACGGATGGCGGGCTCCGCAACAAGCAAGAAGGGCATTTTTGAAAGCGGCCCGTCGTGCAGGTTTGGTCCAGGCCTCATAGGTGCAGCCGGGCAGCATCGAAAAGCTGTTCGCGCGTGACGCGACGGCTTGCCGCCGCGCTTGGCGCTTTGCCCAGACGCGCATCAGCGAAAACCTTGTCCGTTTCCGCTGCCTTCCTCCTCGCCCTATCGGAAGCGACACGAAAGTCCGTGGTGTTGAGGCTCCGGGTTACCTGTTGCTTGCCGCCAAGCAGCGAGCGGACCTCTTCGGGTATCCTGCGCACGTAAAAATAGGCGCTTTTCTTTCGTACAAGACCAGCGACTTTGCCACGCAAACCACCAAAATGTTGGAGCCGATGTTGGAACCATACAGGGCGGAAAGCGCTTTGGAAACAGCAGTTTGTAGGATTTACACAGGGTCTAGAGGACGATGGTGGGCCCGGAGGGACTCGAACCCCCAACCAAGCGGTTATGAGCCGCCGGCTCTAACCATTGAGCTACAGGCCCCACGTGGGCTGGATTAATGTCTTTCGCTTTCCGGCACAAGGCTTTCCCGACGGGCTTTCGCGGAACGCCCAAATCAACCCATAATCGCGCCCTACGCGACCTCTTGCGACTGGATCGCAGACCAAGGAGATTTTCATGACCAGACATCTTTTGCCCCTCGCGCTCGCCGCTGCAATCGCTTTTCCGGCGATGGCTGGAGCCGCCGATTCGCCGACGCCCGCCCGCATCATTGTTTCGGGTGAAGGCGAAGCGACCACCCCTCCCGACCTGGCTTTGCTGTCGCTCAGCGTGATGCGCGAAGCCAAGACGGCGCGGGCCGCACTCGATGCCAACAACGACGCCATGGCCGCCGTGATCGCGGCGATGAAGGCGGCAGGCATCAAGGATCGCGACCTGCAGACGGCGGGCATCCAGATCAACCCGCGCTACAACTACACCAACAAACCCGATGGCAGCCAGGAAGGCGAGCTCGTCGCCTACCAGGTGACCAACACGCTTTCGGTCCGCGTGCGCGACATCGACAAGACGGGCGAGATCCTCGACAAGGCTGTTTCGCTCGGTGTCAACCAGGGCGGCGGCATCGCCTTCACCAATGACGATCCGGCGGCCACCGTCACCGAGGCGCGCAAGAAAGCGGTGGCCGACGCCGTGGCCAAGGCCAAGACGCTTGCCGCGGCGGCCGGCGTCAGCCTCGGCAAGGTGCTCGAGATCACGGATCAGAACATCAGGCCGGCACCGATGCCGATCAACGCCAAGGCTTTCGACGCCGCGGCAGGCGCCGCGCCGGTGCAGGCCGGCGAGAACGCCTATAACGTCCAGGTGACCGTCACCTTCGAACTGAAGTAACCAGCTCCGACAATCCCTGGCCGGGCTCTTCGCCCAGCCATGGATTGTCGGCCGGCGCATGTATGAAAAACCCCGCGGGATCGCTCCCGCGGGGTTTTTTCGAGCCGCACCCGCCCGATGGGACAGGGGGCTCCGCTAGTCCAAACTGACCCCGTAGGGGTCATGTCTCCAGGCTCATCTTCGAAGAAGATGATGCCTCCAGACCGACCTTCATAGAAGGTCGTGTCTCCAGACTGACCCCGTAGAGATCACGTCTCCAGGCTCATCTTCGAAGAAGATGATGCCACTCCGATTTGCAGCCTCAGCGATAGATAACCGGGCAACCGCGTTGGTTGGCGAACACGACGACGACGCGGTCGCCGTCCTGGCGGCCCATGACCTTGACCACGCGGCGGTTGACGTCGACGATGCGGGCTCGGTAGAGGCCCATGCGCTCCGCCTTGTCGAGGGCGCGATCCGGCGAACAGCCGCGGCGCCAGCCGTCGCGGCGCCAATCGTCACCGCGCCAGTCGTCACGGCGCTCATCGCGGCGATGCCGATAGCCGTCGTCGCCGGCGTAGACGCCGAAGCGCGGATCCTGGTTGTTGCCGAAGCCGAGATAGAGGCTGTCGGCATGGGCGGGAATGGCTGTCAGCGCGCTGAGGCCGACCAGGGCCGAGAGGGCTGCCGTTTTCACCGTGTTGAACATGGTCTTCTCTCCTTGTTGCGGGCTTGTGCCCGTCCTCTTGAAAGCGATGATGGGAGAATGCACCAGCCTGTCTGAACTGTTTACGAACCCGCCGTTCATCTGCGGTTCATATGGCGGGAAAAAGAAATCTTCGCCAGGTTTCGAGCAATGCGCGCTCAAAACGTTGTTGCTCGTATTCCTTGTTCGGAGCTGTGCGGAACGGACCTCAAGGCTCGTGGTCGAGCATATAATCAAAATAATCTTCAGGCTCGGCCAGGTCGGTCTCGCTCGCCTTCACCCGGCCGCGCATCGAGATGCCGGCCTCGTGTACGGTCTCGGCGCTGCCCGACACCAGCCGGTGCCACCAATAGAGATCGCGGCCCTCGGCCACCAGCCGGTAGGCGCAGGTGCTTGGCAACCAGCTGATGGTGCGCACATTCTGCGGCGTCAGCCCAACGCAATCGGGGACGCGCGCCAGCCGGTTGGCGTAGTCTGAACAGCGGCAGGTCTGCGCGTCGAACAGCCGGCAGCCGACGCTGGTCCAGTAAATCTCGCCGGTGTCCTCGTCCTCGAGCTTCGACAGGCAGCATTTGCCGCAGCCATCGCACAGCGATTCCCACTCGGTCGGGCTCAGCTGCTCCAGCGTCTTTGTTTTCCAGAACGGCGTTTCCATTCTGGGGATGTGGCCCCAGCCGTCGCCAAGGTCAAGCGCGACAACGGTTGAAATGCGGCCGCAACGGGGCCGAATGACACGAAGTTGCCTTCAAAAGGCCGGCCAATCGCCCTGTACGGCGTCTATCCCCGCCAAACTGGAACCAATCGGGCTAAGATCGGTTTCGGCAAGGATGGGACCCCACAAGGAGAGTTTTCGATGAAACGCCAACCACGGATTCTGGCAGGCACCGCACTTGGCCTGTTGATGGCATCCGCGCCGTTGGGCGCGTTCCCGCTTCAGGGAAGTGCCGCGTTCGACCCCACGCAAGGCGGTGGAACGCCGCTGATCCTGGCACAGGACGCACCGAGCGACGAGGCACAGCCGACCGACCAGGAGCAGCCGCGCAAGAAGAAGCGCGATCAGCAGGCCCAACAGGCGCCGGCCGAGCAGGCAGCCCCGGCCGCCGAACAGCTTGCTCCACCCGCCGAGGAGCAGCAGCCCCGCAAGAAGAAGCACGAACAGCAGCAGCAGACCGAGCAGGCGCCGGCCGAACAGGCAGCCCCCGCCGAAGAGCAGCAGCCGCGCAGGAAGAAGCGTGACCTGCAGCAGACCGAGCAGGCGCCGGCCGAACAGGCGGCACCCGCCGAAGAGCAGCAGCCGCGCAAGAAGAAGCGTGACCAGCAGCAACAGACCGAGCAGGCGCCGGCCGAACAGGCGGCACCCGCAGAAGAGCAGCAGCCGCGCAGGAAGAAGCGCGACCAGCAGCAGCAGACCGAGCAGGCGCCGGCCGAACAGGCGGCACCCGCAGAAGAGCAGCAGCCGCGCAAGAAGAAGCGCGATCAGCAGCAGCAGACCGAGCAGGCGCCGGCCGAACAGGCTCCGGCTGGTGAGACACAGCCCGCCAACGACAACCAGCCAGTCAAGCCCGGCAAGAAACACAAGCAGGAGCAGCAGAAGGAGGCGCCTGCTGCCCCGGCGGTGACGCCGGAAGCCGCCCCCACGCCGAAGGAAGCTCCGGCCGGCGAAGCCGTGACGCCGAAGGTTGAACCCGCGCCTGCCGGCGAACAGCCCGCGACCCAGGGCGAGCAGCCCCAGGACAAGACAAAGAAGCACGGCAGGAAGCCCGCGGGCGAACAGCCCGCCAATGGCGAGCAGCCGGCGACAGGCGAACAACCGCAGACGGGCAAGCAGCCCGCGACGGGCGAGCAACCGGCCAATGGCGTGAAGCCGGCAACCGGTGAACAGCCCGCCAATGGCAACACGGCCGCGCCTGCCCAGGGCGAAAACCCCGTGCAGGGCGAAGCGCCCGCCGACAAGAACGCTGCACCCATCCTCGACAGCCAGAAGGATGCCCAGCGCAAGGGCGGCGGCCGCAAGCATGGCGACCAGAACGGCCAGCAGAATGGCGAACAGCAGAATGGTGGCCAGAACGCCCAGCAAGGCGGCGACCAGGGCCAGAAGCCGGTGGTTGCTCCTGTCGACCAGGGTCCGCCTCCAACCGACGACAAGGCAGCCCAGCAGGAGATCAAGCCTGAAAAGCTCGTCCCGGTAACGGAAGAGAAGGGCAAGCGCCTCGACCGGGCGCCCGACGAGAACATCCGCGACCGCCGTCGCCCCAAGGGCGTCGACGTGCTCAAGGAGATCGGCGACCGCGTCATCATCCAGCTCGGCGGCCAGACGATCGTCCAGAGCAACGAGGGCTCGCGGATGAACCGCGGCGCCAAGGACGTCTATTATGAGGATCTGTCGCAGGGCCGTACACGCGAGACGGTCCAGCGCGACAATGGCGTCCAGATCGTCACCATCCGCAACCGTTACGGCGATGTCATCCAGCGTTCGCGCATCACGCCGGATGGGCGCGAATATGTGCTGAGCTATGTCGACGAGCGGAACTATCAGGATGACGGCGACTGGCGCGATCCCGGCGACGACCTGCCGCCGATGCGGCTCAACATCCCACGCCGGCAGTACATCCTCGATTCCGAGGATGTCCAAAGCGATGACGACTACTACACCTTCCTCGACCAGCCGCCAGTGGAGAGGGTCCAGCGTCTCTATTCGATCGACGAGGTCAAGCGTTCGGCCCGCGTGCGCGACATCGCACGCCGCGTCGACCTCGACACGCTGAACTTCGAATTCGGCTCCTCCTCGATCTCCGACACCGAGGTGCAGAAGCTCGAGGGCGTCGCTCGCGCCATGGAGAAACTGCTGAAGAAGAACCCGGCCGAGACCTTCCTGATCGAGGGCCACACCGACGCCGTCGGCACGCCGGAAGCCAACCTTGCCCTGTCGGACCGCCGCGCCGAAGCGGTTGCCGAAGCGCTGACCAATGCCTTCGGCATCCCACCGGAGAACCTGACGACGCAGGGCTATGGCGAGCAGTATCTGAAGGTCAACACCTCGGCGCCCAACCGCGAGAACCGGCGCGTCGCCATCCGCCGCATCACCTCGCTGGTGGCACCGGTCGCCAGCAACAATTAGGTCATGATTTCAAAACCATGACCTGGTTTGCGGACTCAAGGCGAGAAGCACCCATCCCCGACTCGATCGGGGATGGGAGAGCTTCGGATCCCGGCACCGGGCTCAAGAAGATTTGTACCGGCATCGGAACCGGCTCATTGAATCACAGGCTTGCTGACCCCAGATTCAGGGCTGGGCGTTCCCTGCCCCGTCCCGACTCCAGCGGGACGCATTGAGCCCCGCCGGCCCTCTCCGGCGGGGTTTTTTGCTATCTTGCAAAAAGCATCGGCCTGGCCGAAATACAGCCACCGACCAGGGAACAACCGGAACCATTCATGAAGCGTCTCGAACTCGCCATCGAATCGATCATCCTCGCCTCGCGCTGGCTGCTGGTCGCCTTCTATATCGGGCTCGGCCTGGCACTGGCCGTCTATGCCTTGTCCTTCGGCAAGAAGCTCTACGAATTCATCACCACGGTATTCATGCTCGGCGACACCGACACCATCCTGAAGATGCTCGGCCTGATCGATGCCGCCCTGGTCGCCTCGCTGGTGGTGATGGTCATCATCTCGGGCTACGAAAACTTCGTCAGCCGCTTCGACGACCAGGACGGCGGCGGCGTGCACTGGCTGGGCACGATCGATGTCGGCTCGCTGAAGGTCAAGGTCGCCTCGACCATCGTCGCGATCTCCTCCATTCACCTCCTGCAGGTGTTCCTCAACTCATCCTCCTATTCGACCGACCAGCTGATGTGGCTGACCATCATCCACCTTGCCTTCGTCGTCTCGGCGCTGATGCTCGCCTATATCGACAGGCTGATGGGTTTGAGCAAAGGCAAGAAGGAAGAGGTGTGAGGCTCCCTTCTCGCCCGTCACTAGACGGAGAGAAGGTGCCGGCACGCGGATGAAGGGCAGCGCCGGCAGGGCGTGGTTCCAGTCAGTAAATGCTTCTGACCTTCGTCTCCGAATTCGCAAACACCTCGTCCGGCACGAAAAAGTCGCCGGCCAGCGGTCCGGTCGCGCCGGGCGCATAGATTGCAAAGTCGCTGACGCCCTCGGCGCGCAGCACCTCTTCGTCGATGTAGAAATTGCCTGATGTCTCACGCGAGGGCCGCATGAAGATGGCATGCGCGGCGTCGGCCATAATGTCGGGCGAACGGCTCATCGCCGCGACCGTCGCACCGCCGAGCAGGTTGCGCACCGCCGCCGTGTCGATGGTCGAGATCGGCCACAGCGAATTGACCGCGATGCCGTCCTTGGCGAACTCCGCACTCATCCCGAGCGTGCACATCGACATGCCGAACTTGGCCATGGTGTAGGCGACATGGTTCTTGAACCACTTGGCCTTCATGTCGAGCGGCGGCGCCAGATTCAGGATGTGAGGATTATTGGCTAACTTCAGGTGTGGAATGCATATTTTGGAGACCAGGAAGGTGCCGCGCGTGTTGATCTGGTGCATCAGGTCGTAGCGCTTCATGTCGGTCTCCAGCGTGCCGGTGAGCTGGATGGCGCTGGCATTGTTGACGCAGATATCGATGCCGCCGAATTTCTCGACCGTCTTTGCAACAGCCTCGGCCACCTGCGCCTCCTCGCGGATGTCGCAAAGCACAGGCAGCGCCTTGCCGCCGGCCTGCTCGATCTCCTGCGCCGCGCTGTAGATCGTGCCCGGCAGCTTGGGATGCGGTTCGGCGGTCTTGGCGGCGATCGTCACATTGGCGCCGTCGCGCGCCGCCCGCAGCGCGATCGCCAGCCCGATGCCGCGCGACCCGCCGGAGATGAACAGCGTCTTTCCCTTGAGCGACATTCCTTGCGCCTCCCTTGCTACATGGCAGGCGCGAACCTTTGCGCGGCGGGCGACCACAGCGCAAGGCCCGAGATGCCCGGATGTGGGTTACGCAGCGGAGGCTAAACCAGCACCAGCCCCTGCCGCATCGCAATGGCGATGGCGTCGGTGCGGTTGGCCGCCCCCAGCTTGATCAGGATCGCCGCGACATGGAATTTCGCCGTGTGCACGGAAATGTTGAGCCGCCGAGCGATCACCTTGTTGGGCGCGCCTTCGGCGAGCAACGCCAGCACTTCGGCCTCGCGCGGCGACAGCGCTGGACGGGCGGCATGCTCGTCCAGGACCTCATCCTCGAACGGCTCGTCCTGGCCGGCATGGAAATCCTCATGGCGCCCGCTTCTGCCCTCGCCCGTGACGCGATAGCCGGCCGCCGCCAGCCGCACCGCCGCGGCGATCAGCAGATCGTCGGCGCTCGCGGGCATGACCGCGAACACCTCGCCGGCGGGCCGCTCGCCGCCGGTGCGTCCTGACAGCAGCACGCGCGGTATGGAGGCCGGCGCGGCATCTCCGCTCCTGTCATCGATGATGGCGACATCGGCCCTGCCGCCGCCGGCCACCACTGGCAGCAGGTCGTCGCTGGCGGCAAGCGTGGCGGCCAGGCGCTCGGCGCGCGCGGCATCGCCGAGCGCAACCAGCACCACCAGCCGCCGCGAAGCGGCGCTGTTGCTCACGATCCGGTCGCCGGCGAGCGTTTCCATCGATCCTCTCAGCTCAGCGGCTTTTCGCCGATGGTCAATGTCACATCGCGCTGTTCACCGCCACGCACAACGCCAAGCGTCACGGAAGCACCGGCGCTGTCAGGGCCGAGCCGACGGATCAGGTCGCGCGGGCCATGCACGGCCTCGCCGTTCCATGCCACGATGATGTCGCCCAGCGACAGGCCGGCGGCCTTGGCCGGACCGGCGTCGTCGAGGCTCATCACCATCGCACCATGGGCGTCGCGGTCGCGCACCGGATGCAGGCCGGCGCCGAGATAGCCGCGCGCGACATGGCCCTTTTCGCGCAATGTCGCCACTGCCCGCTCGATCGTCTCATAGGGCATGACCAGCGCACGGCCGCGCGGCCCGAATAACAGCATGCCGATCAGCGCGCCCTTGGCGTCCAGCACCGGGCCGCCCTCGAAGCGGCCGCCGGCGCCGACAGCCAGATGGATGCGGCGGTCGATCGTGCCGCCGCGCATCGAGCGCCAGGCCGGGCCGACTTCGCCGACCGAGCCCGACACCGCCAGCGCGGAACCCTGGCTGTTGCCGATGGCAATGGCGATGTTACCCGGCCGAACGGCATCCGCCCTGGTAAGGACAGGCGCGCCGGCCGCATCCGCGGGCTTCAACAGGGCAACGCCCGTCGACGGATCCCGACCGACCAATTCGGCCTTCACCGTCCCGCCAGAGGCCAGCGTCAGTTCGATCTCCTCGCCGGCCTCGACAGCCTCCTCGGCGGTGACGAAATAGCCGTCGCTCCAGTGGAAGGCGCTTGCCGTGCGGTGGTGATGGGTGGCGAAGCTCGCCATTGCCGGCGCAGCCTTCCCGGCAAGGTCGGCAACGGCTTGCGAAAACGCATTCAGATTGAAATCACTCATGGATGTCTCCTGGGGTTCGTCATGTCCCAGATATCGCCCGACGGCGCCCTTGGAGGTACTCGCCTGACGGCTAGTTGGCGGTTTGACTGGCCATCTGGTCAGGTCGCGGCCGTTCCAGCCGCTCCGCACATATAGTGCGTGCCGCCCAAAAGTGCTCAGCGGTTTTGGGATGACGGCACGAACAGGAAAATCACGATCAAGCCTGAAAACACGGAGCCCATCCATGGCCCTCGCCGCCGCCAAATTCCAATCTGACGAGACGTTGCTCGACGCCTATTCGATGACGGTCGCCGACGCGGTCGACCGCATCGGTCCGGCCGTCTGCCGCATCGAGCGCATTGGCGGCCAGGGTGGACATGGCTCGGGCTTCGTCATCGCGCCGGACGGGCTGGTCGTCACCAATTTCCATGTCGTCGGAGATGCCAGGACGGTGCGCGTGTCGATGCCGGACGGCGCCTCAAGCGAGGGCCGCGTGCTCGGCCGCGATCCCGACACCGATATCGCGCTGGTGCGCGCCGATGGCAGCTTCACTGACGTCGCGCCGCTCGGCGATTCCAAGCGGCTGCGGCGCGGCCAGATCGCCATCGCCATCGGCAATCCGCTCGGCTTCGAATGGACGGTCACCTCGGGTGTCGTCTCGGCGCTCGGCCGCTCGATGCGCGCTTCGACGGGCCGGCTGATAGACGACGTCATCCAGACCGATGCCGCGCTCAATCCCGGCAATTCCGGCGGGCCGCTGGTGTCGTCGGCCGGCGAGGTCATCGGCGTCAACACCGCCATGATCCACGGCGCGCAAGGCATTGCCTTCGCGGTCGCCTCCAACACCGCCAATTTCGTCATTTCGGAGATCATCCGCTTCGGCCGCGTGCGGCGCGCCTTCATCGGCGTCTCGGCCGATACAACCAATCTGCCGCGCCGCGCGGCGCTCTTGTCGCAAGTGTCGACCAGCACCGCCGTGCGGCTGCGCAGCGTCGAAAAGACCGGCCCGGCGGCCAAGGCGGGGCTGAAAGAGGGCGACATCATCGCGGCAATAGACGGGCGCCCGGTCACCGGCGTCGACGACCTTGTGCGCATGCTCGACGCCGACCGCATCGGCCGCGAGACGCTGTGCACGGTGGTGCGCCGCACAGGCGTCAGCCAGGTGGCGGTGACGCCGGCGGCAAGGGCGGGCTGAGGGTCAAACCCCCGCTGCGCCCTCGGCATATTGCGCCAGAAATTCCTCGCTGGGCGGGATCGGCTTGATGACATCGATCAGCACGCCGTTGGGGTCCCGGGTGATGAAATGGCGTTGGCCGAAGGGCTCGTCACGCAGCGTTCGCAGGATCGGCAGGCCAGCGGCGAGGATCCGCTCATAGACCGGATCGGGGTCGCGGACCTCGAAATTGATCAACAGGCCCGAACTGCGCCCCCGCCCCTCCTCCGGGATCGTCTCGTGGTCGCCCTGGACGATGCCGAGATTGACGCGTTTATTATCCACCGATTGCAGGTGCACATACCAGTCGCTTTCGAACAACGGCCGGAAGCCGAAATGCTCGACATAGAAGGCCGCCGTCCCGGCGACGTCGCCGGTCATCAGCACAGGATAATAGCTTGTGGTCTTCATCTTTCCTTCTCCCTGGGCATAACATACAGTCTGTATGTAAATCGAACTAACATACAGGCTGCATGTATGCAACAGGAATCCGCGCGCCGTTCCAACCGCGACCGCACCGAGGCGACGCGCGCCGATTTGATCGCGGCGGCGCGAAAGCTGTTCACGGAAAAATCCTATGCCGAGACCGGCACGCCGGAGATCGTCACCGCGGCAGGCGTGACGCGCGGCGCGCTCTACCACCACTTCGCCGACAAGCAGGCGCTGTTCGCCGCCGTGGTCGAGCAGGAGGCGCAGGCGGTGGCGCAAGAGATCGAGCGCGCTTCGCCACCCTCGCTCGAGGCCCGCGATGCGCTGATCGCCGGCTCCGACGCCTATCTCGCCGCCATGCGCGCGCCCGGCCGCACGCGGCTGTTGCTGCTTGACGGCCCCGCCGTGCTTGGCCGCGCCGCCATGGATGCGATCGACAACCGCCACGGCAACCGCTCGCTGCGCGAGGGCCTGGTCGCGGCGATGCGGGCCAACGCGATGACGAGACTGCCGGTGGATGCATTGACCGCGCTGCTTGCCTCCGCCTTCGACCGCGCCGCACTTGCCATCGAGGCCGGCGCCGCGGCGCAGGATTACCGCGCCGTGCTCATGGCGCTGATTGACGGATTGTCTCCGACTCGTCCCAGCGCATGACCCCGAACCAAAGGTTCGCATCAGCAAAAATCGGAATCGACGTTCGCTGGAGATCATGCGCAAAATCAAGGTTCTACAGCGTCCTTTGCGCGTCCCCAGGGACGCGCGGCGCTGTAGGCACCTCGCCCGGCTTGAACTCGTTGAAGCAGCCGAGTTCGCTTTTGAACCGTTCGATCAGCCAGGCGGCTGCCGGTTTCGGGCTGCGATCGTTGCGATGCATGGCAAACAGTGGCGAACTGATTTCCTCGTAGGGTTCGAGATCAAGTTCCACCAAACGGCCGGTGGCCAGATCGTCGGCGATCAGCCAGCGCGGCAGCCCACCCCAGCCCAGCCCCTCGCGCATCAGCGTATGCTTGGTGCGCATGTCCGAAAGCCGCCAGGTGCGGTAGGCAAAGACGCCATAGTCGCGCCCCTTGGTGCGTTCGGACTGATCGGTGACGACAAGTTGCGTGTGCTCGCGCACATCCTCGATCTTCACCGGCTTCGGCAGCAGCGCCAGGGGATGGCCGGGGGCCGCCGCCGGCACCATCGACATGAAGCCGATGCGCACGAGATGGACGTCGACCTCGCCCAGCAGACCGCCAATGCCGAGATCGGCCTGTCCATTGACGACGTGGTCCGGGATCAATCCAAGCGAGCCTATATGCAGGCGCATCATCACGGTCGGAAACTGCGCCTCGAACGCCTTCAGCACCCGCACCAGCACGGGCGATGGCAACGTCGCGTCGACCGACAGCGCCACTTCGGCCTCCAGTCCATGATGATGGCCATCGACGCGCGACCGCATACGCTGCAGCACCCCGATCATGCGCCTTGCATCCTCAAGCATCGACCGACCGATCTCGGTCAGTTGCGGCTCGCGCGTGCCCTCGCGTTCGAACAGCTTCAGCCCCAGCTGCGCCTCGAGATTGGCGATGCCATAACTTATGACGGATTGCGCCCGGTTGAGCCTGCGGCCGGCGGCCGAGAAACTCCCGCTGTCGGCGACGGCAACGAATATCTGAAGCTGGTCGAGTGTCGGATTGGGCTGCATCGCTGTATCTATTTTGTGGATGGATCGTATATAAAATATACCAGTTTATCTGATGGATGGATATCCCATATCTAGCGAGACAATTCATTCCACTGGAGAAACCCGCTATGTCCATTCTTCTCGTTACCTCGAGCCCGCGCGGCGCCGCCTCGCACTCGACCCGCATCGCCACCGAATTCGCCGAAAAGCTCCTGGCCGCCGATCCGTCGAACACACTTGTCGTGCGTGACCTCGTCGCCAACCCGCTGCCGCATATCGATGCCGACTACGCGACCGGCATCTACACGCCGGTTGAAGCGCGCACCCCGCGCCAGGCTGAAGTCGTTGGCGTCTCCGACGTCGTGCTCGACGAACTGTTCGCCGCCGACACGGTGATCCTCGCCACCGGCTTCATCAACTTCAACATCTCCTCGACGCTGAAGTCCTGGGTCGACCACATCGCCCGCTCCGGCCGGAGCTTTGCCTATGGCGAGAACGGCCCCAAGGGCCTCGTCACCGGCAAGAAGGTCTATATCGTGCTGGCTTCGGGCGGCATCTATTCGGAAGGTGCGGCCGTTCAGTTCGATCACGCCATTCCCTATCTGCGCGGCGTGCTCGGCTTCCTCGGCATGACCGATGTCGACGTCATCCGCATCGAAGGCGTCGGCATGGGTCCTGACGCGGTCACCGCGGCGCTCGCCAAGGCGACCGCCAAGGTCGACGCCGTGGTCGCCAGCCAGCAGGCCGCAGTTGCCGCGTAAGGCTCTCGATCATCTGAACTCGAAAGGCAGGCGTTCGCGCCTGCCTTTTTCATTTTAGCCGATGAAATGCCTGAGCAGCCCCGCCGAAGCGATGCCGATCAGCACGGTCGGCAGCATGGGAAGCCGCGTCGCCGCGATGAAGGTGATGGCCAGCGCCAGAAGGTCGGCGGGATTGCGCGACACGAAGGCCGGCGCGATGACCGAGATCAGCACGCAACCGGGCGCCGCCTCCATCACCGCGGTCGCACGCGCGCTGAGCACGCGGTTGCGCAGCACGACATAGCCGCCGATCCGCGTGAGATAGGTGACGCCGGCCATCAGCACGATGGTGAGAAGCGTCGCCGTGTCGATCATGCGTCACCTGCCATCAGCCAGGCGGCAAGCAGCCCCGACACCGCGCCCGCCGCGACATACCAGGCACCAGGAATGAAGAGATAGACAAGGGCAGCAATGACCAGGCTGACCAGCCAGGGCCGCGCCGCCGAAACACTTTTCCACATGCCGCGCATCAGCACCAGGAAGACGGCTGGAAACGCCATGTCGAAACCATAGGTCTCGACATGACCGAGCATCGGGCCGAGCAAGGCGCCAAGCGTGGTGAAGGAAAACCATGTCAGGTACATCGCCAGTGCCGCGCCCATATAGTAGCGCGGGCTGAAGGCCGGCGTGATGCCCGCCGCGGCGCGCTGTTTGGCATCGGCCAGGGCCAGCGCCCAGCTTTCGTCGCACAGGACGAAAAGTGCTGGAAACACCTTGCGTCGCGGCAGATCGCGCAGGAACGGCGCAAGTGCTGCTCCCATCAGCAGATGGCGGCTGTTGACCAGGAAGGTGATGGCGACGATGAGCAGGATATGCGGCGGCGACGTCCACAACTGGATCGCAGCGAATTCCGAGCCGCCGGCGAAGTTCAGCCCCGTCATCATGGACAGTTCGAGCGTGCTCAACCCTTTCTGGGTTGCCTGCGCGCCAAGCACCAGCGCATAGGGGATGGTGCCCAACAGCACCGGCGCGCAGGACGCCACGCCCCGGCGGAACTCGGATGCCGAACCATCGCCCGCCGCTTCGACTGCCTGTGAAATGCTCATGCTCTGCCGCCGGCCGGCCTCGCGGCCGCCGCTTCCCTGGGTTTTGAACTCTCATGATACCGGCGGCAAACATACCCACACTTCTCCGCAATTTGGTTGCGAAGATTGTTGCAATTCCTCCATTTTTGGCACTGAATGTCACATATTATTAAAGATATGGAATCCAGAGCCATGAAACTCGACGACATCGACAGGCGCATCCTGCGGGCGCTGCAACGCAACGGCCGCATGGCCAACAACGATTTGGCCAACGAGGTTGGCCTGTCGCCCTCGCCTTGCCTGCGTCGTGTCAAGCTGCTGGAGGAAGCAGGCGTCATCGACCGCTATGTCGCCGTGCTCAACCCGGCCAGCATCGACAAGGGCCTCACCTTCTTCACCCGCATCTGGCTGAAGACGCAGGACGAGGACACGATCCAGCACTTCGCCACCGAAGTGGCCAAGCTGCCGCAGGTCATGGAATGCTACCTGATGCTCGGCGACTGCGATGCCCTGGTGCGCGTGGTGGCGGCCGACGTCAACGACTATCGCCGCTTCCAGTCGGAGCATCTGAGCCGCATCAAGGGCGTCCAGAACGTCAAGACCGACGTGCCGAGCTGGACGATCAAGTACACGTCGGAACTGCCGATCTGACTGGTGCCACAGAGCGGCCCGCATGCCTGGAGCAGCGTTTCGGACTGGATAAAAAATGCAACCAGATTGTAGGATCGGTTTCGGTGCCATCGTCCTTCGGACGCAAGCAGCGCGCAGCGCTGCCCTCTGGCATGGGAGATTTGCATGGAACTTTCCTATCGTTGGGTCATCGTCGCGGCAGGCGCGCTGATGTCCTGTGTCGCCATCGGCACGATGTTTTCGCTGGCGATCTTTCTCGAACCGATGGCGATCGACACGCAGTGGTCGCGCGCCGGCATTTCGAGCGCCATGACGCTCAACTTCCTGGTCATGGGCCTCGGCGGTTTCGCCTGGGGCGCGCTGTCCGACCGCTTCGGCGCCCGCATCGTCGTGGCGATCGGTGCCGTGCTGCTCGGCCTGGCACTTGTGGTGGCGAGCCGCGCCGGCTCGCTGCTGACCTTCCAGATCAGCTATGGCGTCCTCGTCGGGCTTGCCGCCAGCGCCTTCTTCGCACCGATGATCGCGCTGACCACGGCCTGGTTCGACACCAACCGCGGCCTTGCGGTTTCGCTGGTCTCGGCCGGCATGGGCGTTGCCCCCATGACGATCTCGCCTTTCGCCCGCTGGCTGATCTCGGCCTATGAATGGCGCACCGCCATGTTCGACATCGGCATCATGGCCTGGGTGCTGCTGCTGCCGGCGGTGCTTCTGGTGCGTCAGCCGCCAAAGCCCGCCGTGGCGGGCGGGGCTTCCGCGCCGGTCGCCGAGGGCACCGGCATGAGCGTGGCCCAGGCACTGCGCTCGCCGCAATTCATCGTGCTCGGGCTGACCTTTTTTGCCTGTTGTGCCGCCCATTCCGGGCCGATCTTCCACATGGTCAGCTACGCCATGCTGTGCGGCGTCGCCCCCATGGCGGCCGTCACAATCTATAGTGTCGAGGGCCTCGCTGGCTTGGGCGGCCGGCTTCTCTACGGCGTGCTGGCCGATAGGCTCGGCGTCAAGCCGGTGCTGATCGCGGGTCTGGTAATCCAGGCGATCGTCATTGCCGCCTATCTCTCGGTCAGCCAGCTCGACCAGTTCTATGTGCTGGCCGTCATCTTCGGCGCCACCTATGGCGGCGTCATGCCGCTCTATGCCGTGCTGGCGCGCGAATATTTCGGCCAGCGCATCCTCGGCACCGTGTTCGGCGCCGCCACCATGCTGTCCAGCCTCGGCATGGCGCTCGGCCCGCTCGCCGGCGGCATGGTGTTCGACGCCTATGCCAGCTACCATTGGCTGTTCATCGGCTCGGCCCTTATCGGCCTGGGCGCCGCGGGCATAGCGATCGCCTTCCCACCCCTGCCGCGCAGGCAGTTGCAGTTGGCCTGAAGCGGATCGACGGGCGCTGGTGACAATTCATCGGCGCCCGCTTTTGTCGAAGCTCAATGCCCGAACCAGCGGGCCTTGCGGCTGGAGCCGAAATTCACCTTGTCGACCCGCAAAGCCTCAGACGGTTCATAGAAAGCACCGGTGGGTTTTGGGCCGGAGAAGAAATCCACATCCACCCTGGCGATCCGGTTGGCACCAAACTCGATGTAGCAGGATCCTGCCCCCGGGTTCTTGGCCGTCGGTTCCTCATGGCGGAGCCTGGCGATCAGGTTCGCAGCAACGGTGCGTGCGGCGCCCTCGGCAAAGACGCCCGCCTTCGGCGCACCCGTATTGGCCAGATCCCCCAGCGCGTAGACGCCGGGAAAGCGGGTTTCGAGTGTGCGCGGATCGATTGTGACCCAGCCACCCTCCGTGATGCCGGCCTCGACGACGACATCGGGCGCGCGGTTCCGGGGCACGCCCAGGAACAGATCGCAGGGCAGTTCGCCGCCATTGTCGAGCGTCACAACCTTGCGGCCCTCGTCCACGGAAACCACCCGGGTGCTGGGGATGAAGGTGATGCCGCGCTCGGCGAAGGCGGCCAGAAGCGCCTTCGACGTTTCGGGAGAAGGCGGCACCGGGCTCGACATTGAGTTCACATAGGTGATCTGGCAGTCGCCCCGGACGCCCCTCTCGGTCAGGTAGTCATGCAGCATCAAGGCGCATTCGCTGGGCGCGGGCGGGCATTTGTAAGGCGCGCCGCAGACGCCGATCACGGCATGACCGTGGGTGAAACCGGGCAGCACCTTGGCCATATGGGCGGCGCCCGGAACCGAGTAGAATTCGTTGCGGCCGAGCGTGATGCCTGGTGTGGCCGAGACATCATAGTCGGCGCCGAGAGCGATCACCAATATGTCCGCCTCATGCACACCTTTATCCGTCGTCACGCGCCGCCGTTCCGGGTCGATGGCGGTGACGGTCTCGCGCTTCATCGTGACGCCAGCCTTGGCATAGTCGGCGTAGGGCAGCCGCACAGCCGCTTCGGTTGCGCGGCCGAACATCAGGTCAAGCTTGGCAAAGCCGAACACGAAGGAATCCGACTTGTCGATCAGGGTGACAGCAATGCTGTCACCCAAAGCTTCGGACAAGGACGTGCTGAGCTCGAGCCCGCCGAAACCGGCGCCGAGGATAAGGATACGGGTTTTCATACTGTCACCTCCTGTTGCCTGATGTCTTCGGGAACGCTCAGGCGTTGCTGTGAGGCTGCGGCACGATGCGGATATAAGGCTTGGGCTGCTTCCAGCCCTCGGGGTAGAGCACCTTGGCTTCGTCGTTCGATACCGAACCCGCGATGATCACGTCGTCGCCCTGCCGCCAGTTCACCGGCGTGGCGACGCGATGCTTGGCGGTCAGTTGCATGGAGTCCACCACACGCAGGATCTCGTCGAAGTTCCGGCCGGTGGTCATCGGATAGGCGATCATCAGCTTGATCTTCGTGTCGGGCCCGATGACGTAGACATGGCGCACCGTCTGGTTGTCGGCCGCCGTACGCCCCTCGGCGCTGTCGCCGGCCGTGGCGGGCAGCATATCGTAGAGCTTGGCAATGGCCAGCATCGGGTCGCCGATCATCGGGAAATTCGGCGCGTGTCCCTGGGTCTCGGCAATGTCATCAGCCCATCCGGCATGACGCTCGACCGGATCGACGGAAAGCCCAATGATCTTGACGTTACGCTTGTCGAACTCGGGCTTCAGCTTGGCCATGTAACCGAGTTCAGTGGTGCAGACGGGGGTAAAATCCTTGGGATGAGAAAACAGGATGCCCCATGAATTGCCCAGCCAGTCGTGGAAGCTGATTGGGCCGTGGGTGGTTTCGGCGGTGAAGTCGGGCGCGATGTCGGCGATACGAAGTGACATTTGATCCTCCTGTGAGAGACGGTTGGAATTGACTACGGGTGCAGACTAGGCAACCTATGTTCCGCCAGCGTTCCCCGCCGCGCAGGTGTTTGTGACGGCCGGATTTCG
Source organism: Mesorhizobium sp. 131-3-5 (assembly GCF_016756575.1). Taxonomy (NCBI): domain Bacteria; kingdom Pseudomonadati; phylum Pseudomonadota; class Alphaproteobacteria; order Hyphomicrobiales; family Phyllobacteriaceae; genus Mesorhizobium; species Mesorhizobium sp. 131-3-5. The sequence continues at coordinate 2,648,920 of NZ_AP023254.1, read as the reverse complement.
GGCACGCGCGGGCCTCGCATCCTGAAAGGGCCTTTCGATTGCGTGTCCGAATTCAATTGCTTGGCGGCTTCAGCGTCAGTCTGGACGATCAGGTCGTAGCGGCCGCGGCGTGGCGCCGGGATCGAGGCGCCGCGCTGGTGAAGCTGCTGGCCGTCGCCCGCTCCCACCGTATCCACCGCGAACAGGTCATGGAGGCCTTTTGGCCCGATCTCGATCCGGAGGCCGCGGGCGCCAATCTGCGCAAGGCCATCCACTTTGCCCGCCGCGCGCTGGGCGCCCATGACCTCATCGAGCAGGCGGCCGATATCATTGCCCTCGCCCCGGCCGCCGACCTCGAGATCGACGTCGAGACCTTCGAGGCCGCCGCCAGGCTTGCCTTGCGCGGCGAAGATCCCGCCGCCTGTGAAGCGGCCGCCGATCTCTACACGGGAGACCTGCTGCCGGACGACCCCTATGTCGACTGGTTCGAAACGCCCCGCCAGTCCCTGCGGCAGCGCTATGCCGAGGTGCTGCGGGCCGGCAAGCTCTGGCAGCGCCTGATCGCGCTGGACCCGGCCGACGAGCAGGCACAATGCGCCCTGATGCAATCGGCGCTCGACGCCGGCAACCGCGCCGAGGCGATCCGGCTGTTCAACCAGCTGAGCGAAAGCCTGCGGATCGACCTCGGCGTCGGCCCGGGCGCCGAAACCGTGAAGCTGTACGAAAAGGCGCTGGCCGTGCCCTCTGTAGACCCCGTCGGCTTGAGCGACCGCATCCGCGCCTCGCTGGCCTGGGGCCTGCTGCACCTGCAAAGCGGCGACTTCGCCAAGGCCGGCCAGGTTGGCCGGGAAACCCGCGAACTGGCCATGGGCGCGGGGTTGGCTCGCGAGGTTGGCGAGGCCAGCGCCCTGATCGGCCTGGTGGCGCACATGCAGGGCCAGTGGCGCGAACTGTTCAGGGCGGAGTTCATCGAATGGGTCCGCTCCAAGCCAGCCTTCGTCTCCAACGTTTTTGACGGGCATCTGTGCCTGGCCGAATTCTGCCTCTGCAGTGCCAAGGGCCACCACGACATAGCCGCCTCTGCACGAGAGCTCCTGTCGGTGGCCGAAGGCGCCGGCTCGGTCGCCGGGCGCGGCCTGGCCTCGCTCGTGCTGGGCGAGGCAGCGCTCTTCTCGGGCCAGCTGGCCGAGGCCGAACGCATGTTGACCGACGCTGAAAGACTCTACGCGCAGGTGGGAACCGTGGCCGGCCGCGTACTGGCGCTCCAGCGCCTGACGGAACTCGCGCTTGCCCGCCACCAGAAATGGCAGGCAGGACGGTTGATCCACCGCGCCACCACCCTTGCCCGTTCTTCCTGGCTGGCGCCGCACCTGCTGATCAGCCTGAAAGGGCTTGAGGTGCGCGCCGCCGCCACCTCCGAGAGGATCGCCGAGACCATTCGCGAAGGTGACCGCATGCTGTCATCGGGCTGCAATTGCCAGCCTTGCTCGATGACCTTCCGTACGGCGGCCGCCGTTGCCCTGGCCGAGGCGGGCGAGATCGAACAGGTCAATCGCCGGCTCGACGAGGCTGAGCGGGTCGCCGGCATGTGGAACGGCGGCCCCTGGGTGGCGGCCGTGTGGGAAGCACGCGGCGTGCAGCGCCGGGCCGAGCGTAACAAAACCCGGGCGGTCGCGGCGTTCGAGGAAGCAGCCACACGCTTCGCTGCGCTTGGCAGGCCGATCGACGAGGTGCGCTGTCGGGAACGGATGGCAGATCTAGGCTAGCACCGCCAGCAGCACGATGCAGGCTTAAAAAGCACATAATCTCAATTTCTTATCTTGAATTGTTCATTCGCGAAAAATGGCTTTGCAGCACGGTGCGAAACTTTTGCATCGTCTTTTCGGTCGTCTGCGCATCGGCGGCCGCGAAGCCCATGACAAGGCCGTTCTGCTGCGTGCCGTGGCGGTACTGGATCGACAGCGCCGACACGTTGATGCCTTGCTGGAGCGCCGCCTCGGCAACCGCCCTGTCGCTGCATGTGTCGCGGAAAATGCCGACGACCTGGATGCCGGATTCGGTCGCGTGGAAATCCAGCCATTCTCCGAGGTGCCGTTGCGCGCTTTCCAGGAAGAACTGCCGTCTCTCCGCATAGAGCCGCCGCATCCGCCTGAGATGGCGGGTGAAGTGCCCCTCATTCATGAAGTCCGCCAGCGCGGCCTGGGTCAGCAAGGGGGCGAACTGGCCGCTCACGCTCAGCGCCGAGACGATCGTATGGTCGATCGCCTTGGGCGCCACCATGAAGCCCAGACGCATGGCCGGGAAAAGGATCTTGGCGAAAGTGCCGACATAGACCACGCGGTTCGACGCGCCGATGCCCTGCAGTGCCGGAATGGGCTGGCCCTGAAAACGATATTCGCCGTCGTAATCATCCTCGATGATCCACGAGCGCCAGGTCTCGGCCATGTGCAGCAGGTTGAGCCGCTGCTCCATCGGCATGGTTATGCCGAGCGGGTGATGGCAGGAGGGCGTCACGAAGATCATGCGGGGCACGACATCAGGCGGATCGAGATCCCAGCCGGCATTGCTGACACGCAGCGGCGCCAGTTTCGCCCCGGCTGAGACGAAGGCCGAGCCGGCGCCGTAGTAGCCAGGCTCCTCCATCCACACCGTGTCGCCATCATCGATCAGCAGCCGAGCCAGGAGATCGAAAGCCGACTGTGCGCCATTGGTCACGACGATCTGCTCGGCGGTGCACTTCACGCCGCGCGAGGCGGTGAGATAGCGCGCTATGGCTTCGCAAAGCGGCGGATAGCCCTTGACGTGATAGGTGCCGAAAAGATCGATATGGGCGAACTTAGCGCGGCGGCTGAGCAGTTTCGACCAGGTGTTGAACGGAAAATTATCCGGATCCGGCATGCCGGGATGGAAGGCAAGCATACCCGGCCGGCCATGATGATAGGGTTGGGCAAGCATGGTCTGCCCGCGCCGCGATAGCGGATTGGCGTCCTCCACCGACATTTGTTCCGCAACTGCCGAACGCGTCGGTAGGTCCATCACCACTGAGGGTCTGCGCGGACGTATCGCCAGATAGCCCTCCAGCGCCAGTTGGTCGCAAGCGGCAATCACCGTGTTACGCCCGACATTCAGATCCCGCGCCATGACCCGTGTCGAGGGCAGTGCGTGGCCGCTCGGCAGCACGCGCCGTTCGATCAGGCCGCGTAACTGGACATAGAGCTGCCGGTGCAGATTGGCGGGGCTGTCGCGATCCAGGGCGATGCCGTCGACGGGAAAGCTGGTCTTCATCTGGTTCCCGAAAATCAATAGAATCTGGTTCTAACAATGGAACCAAAGGAGGCCTACCCTCAAGAAAAAAGCGTTCGGGTTCAGATGGGGCTGGCCGATGCAGTGCATAAGGGTGGGAGTGATCGGGGCAGGCGGCGTCGCCCAGGTCGAGCACATTCCGAACCTGCTCAAGCTGCACCGGCAGTTCAAGATCCTTGGCGTCTACGATCCGTCGCGAAAAGTCCGCGCTTTCGTCGCACAGGAATTCGGCCTCGAAACATTTTCCGATCTCGACGCGCTGCTCGCCATGCCGCTTGACGCCGTGGTCATCGCCTCGCCGGATGCGCTGCACCGCGAACAGAGCCTCGCTGCCTTTGCCAGGGGCCTGCATGTCTTCTGCGAAAAGCCGCTTTGCTACGGCGCGCAGGACATCGACGAATTGATCGCCGCGAGGGATCGCGCCGGAAAGGTCCTCCAGGTCGGCTATATGAAGCGTTTCGACCCGAGCTACGAGGCGGCGCTGACCATGCTGCCCGGCACGGCGCGGACACTTCGCTCCGTTTCGGTCGAGGTCAACGATCCCGACGCCTGGCCCTTCATCCGGCACGCCTCCACTTGCCGGGGTGACGACGTCGCGCCGGAACTGATTGCCTCGACCGAAGCCAGGCAGCGCGAGCAGGTCGACCGCGCGGTGCCCGGGATCGACGATCCCCACGCCTTTCGCGGCTTTGTCGGCGCCTATTCCTCGTCGATCGTGCACGACGTCAACGCCGTCCATGGCTTGCTCGATGCGCTCGGCGTCGCCGATGGCGAAATCGTCGGTGCCTCGCTCTTCGCCAAAGGCGAAGCTGGCCAGGGCACTGTCCGGCTGCTCGGCGGCCAGGCATTGTGGACCATGGTGCATATCGCCACTCCGGGCCTGCCCGATTACCGCGAGCGCATCACGCTCCATTTCGACGACGCCTCGCTCGAACTGGAATTTCCCTCGCCCTATCTCAACCACCAGCCGACGCGGCTGACCGTCCGCACCGGCGACGGCCACACGCTTTCCAGCCGCGACATCCGCAGCGGCTATGAAGAGGCTTTCGTCGAGGAGCTGAAGGGTTTCTGGTCGGCAATCGTCGAGGGTACGCCGGTGCGCAACACCGCCGAGCATGCGCGCCGCGACATGACGCTGCTGGCTGGGCTGACCCGCCACCACCTCGCCCAATCGAAGCAATCAGGAGTTCGCCCGTGACGGTTCGCATCGGCATCAATCCGATCACCTGGACCAATGACGACGTGCCGGAACTCGGCGGCGATACGCCGCTTGAAGTCTGCCTCAGCGAAACCAGGCAGGCCGGCTATGCCGGCACCGAACTTGGCGGCAAGTTTCCGCGCCGCTCGGCCGAGCTGAAGCCGATCATGGACCGCTATGGCCTCGCGGTGATTTCCGGCTGGTATGATGGCCGCTGCGACGAGAAGGACGTCAGCGCGGAAATGGATGCGATCACGCCGCATCTCCAGCTCTTGAAGGATATGGGCTCTACCCATGTCGTCTATGCCGACACCTCGCGCGGGCGCCACAACGCCATCTGGGGACCGATCTCGCAACGCCCGGCCCTGAGCCCGGAAGAATGGCCGGCCTATGGCCGCAAGCTGACGGCACTCGCCGAAAGGATGGCGGATTTCGGCGTGCGCATGGCCTTTCATCATCATATGGGAACCATCGTCGAGACCGATGCCGAGGTTGGCCTGCTGATGCGGCATACCGGCGAGGCGGTCGGTCTGCTCTACGACACCGGCCATTCGATCTTCTCGGGCGGCGACCCGCTCGCCCTGATCAAGGCGCAGGTCAAACGCGTCGTGCATGTGCATTGCAAGGACGCGCGCAAACCCGTGCTCGAGCGTGCCCGCGCCGAGGACATGAGTTTCATGGGCGCCGTCATGGAAGGGATCTTCACCGTCCCTGGCGACGGCTTCATCGACTATCCCGCCATTTTGCGCGTGCTGGCCGATAATGGTTACAGCGGCTGGCTGGTCGTCGAGGCCGAGCAGGACCCCAACAAGGCCAACCCGCTGACCTATGCGACGATGGGATTTAAGAACCTGTCGCGCATGGCGAGGCAAGCCGGATTTACCGTCATGGAATGATCGAGGCCACTGTTCGGCCTCCAGGGAACCAGTGCTGAGGAATGAAACTGGAAAAGGTGTGTTGAGATTCAGGTCAGGTCGAGCCGAAAATGACGGCTTTCGAGAACCGGAGCGGAGCGGACATTAGGTCCGTGAGCACCGGAAGCGGAGAAAGCTGCCATTTGCAGGCCGGCATCAGCTGAATATCAACACAGCTTAAAGGGGCAACTGGACTGCCGACCGTAATTGCGGCGGCGGAAAACAAACAGGAGGTTGTTATGTCTGTGCTTGCGAAATTAATAAAGCCTGCGCTCGGCCTGCTGGCCGGCTTCACGATGATGGCGGCGGCCACGACCCTTGCGGCCGCCGACCAAACGCGGGTGGTGTTCGTCACCCATGGCCAGAGCGGCGATCCCTACTGGTCGGTCGTCAAGAACGGCATGGACGATGCCGCCAAGACGCTCGGCGTCAAGGCCGAATATCTGGCGCCCGAAACCTTCGACATGGCCAAGATGGGGCAAATGATCGACGCCATCGCGGCCTCGAAGCCCGACGGCTTGGTCGTCTCGATCCCCGACGCGGCCGCCCTTACAACTCCGGTCAAGAACGCCGTCGCCGCCGGCATCCCGGTGATCGTCATCGATTCCGGCGGCTCGAAGCTCACCCACGACCTTGGCGGCCTGCTGTTCATGGGGCAGGATGAATTCCAGGCGGGCGTCATGGCTGGCGAGCGCATCAAGGCGCTCGGCCTCACCAAGGCGGTCTGCGCCAACCACGAGGTCGGCAATTCGAGCCTCGACGACCGCTGCGCCGGCTTCGCCAAGGGTCTGGGCGTCGACGTGCCGGTGATGAACGGCGTCATCGACCCGACCGAAATGAAGAACCGCGTGATCGCCTACATGACCGCTCATGCCGATACACAATTCATCCTCGCCGTCGGCGCCAGCGGCGCCGAACCGACGCTGGCCGCGCTTGATGAATTGGGCCTGTCGGGCAAGGTGAAGACCGGCACGTTCGATCTTTCGCCCACGATCCTGCAGGCCGTCGTCGGCGGCAAGATGGAATGGGGCATCGACGCCCAGCAATATGCCATGGGCTATATCCCGGTCGCGATGTTCGATCTCTGGAAGAAGTACAAGATCATGCCGATCGCCGACTATCCGACCGGCCCAGGCTTCGTCACGAAGGACACCGCCGCCTCGGTCATCGAGCTGTCGAAACAAGGCAAGCGCTAACACAGACGGCCGGGTCCCGCCCCGGCCGTTTCATCAGAGCAATTCCAGGAAAAGTGTGAACGGTTTTCCGTCCGGAATTGCGTCAAGGCAAGGAGATAGTCCTGTTCGGCGTTTCCGTGAAACGGTGAACGGCTCTATGTGAAGGGCAAGCAGCCATGGTTTCAGAGATTCGCGACGAGCGGGTCCGGTCCGTCTCACGCCTCAGCCGCCTGCTGAGCAGGCCGGAGCTTGGCGCGGCCGCCGGCACCGTGCTGGTCTTCGTGTTCTTCGCCATCACGGCGGGAAACACGGGACTGTTCAGCGCCAAGGGCATCGTCAACTTCCTCGAAGTCTCGGCCCAGCTTGGCATTCTCGCCGCACCCGTGGCCTTGCTGATGATCGCCGGCGAGTTCGATCTGTCGGTCGGCTCGATGATCGGTTTTGCCGGCATCCTCATCGCCATCCCCGCCGTGTTCTGGGGCTGGCCGATCTGGCTTTCGCTGCTGTTCACCTTCGCCGTCTGCGGCGGCATTGGCGCTCTGAACGGACTCGCCGTCGTCAGGACCGGACTGCCCTCCTTCATCGTGACGCTTGGCAGCCTGTTCATGCTGCGCGGCCTCACTCTTGGCCTCACGCGCGGCATTTCAGGGCGGACCCAGGTGTCGGGCGTGCACGAGCTGGCGCAGAACGATCCGCTCAACAGCCTGTTCTCTGGCCAGGTATTCTCAGGCCTGATCGCCTGGTTGGCCGACCTCGGCCTGATCGGCAAGCGGGCGGACGGAATGCCGTCGATATCAGGCATTCCGGTGTCGATCGTGTGGTGGATCGTGCTGACACTGGCCTGCACCTGGCTCTTGACGCGGAGCCGCTTCGGCAACTGGATTTTCGCCGCCGGCGGCGAAGCCAATGCCGCGCGCAATCTCGGCGTGCCGGTGGCGCGCACCAAGATCACGCTGTTCGTCATGACGGCACTCGCGGCCGCCCTGTTCGCGGCGATCCAGGTGCTGGTCACCGGCTCCGCCGACACGCTGCGCGGCACGCAAAAGGAATTCGAGGCCATCATCGCCGTCGTCATCGGCGGCACGCTGCTCACCGGTGGCTACGGGTCAGCCATCGGCGCCATGTTCGGCGCCCTCATCTTCGGCGTGGTTCAGATGGGCATCTTCTACACCGGCATCGACACCGACTGGTTCAAGCTGTTCATGGGCGCCATGATGGTCATCGCGGTACTGTTCAACAGCTATGTGCGCAACCGCGCCATGAGGAGCCGGTGATGGCCGAGCCCTATGTCGAACTGAAATCGGTCAGCAAATATTTCGGCTCAGTTGTGGCGCTGAAGGACGTGTCCTTCGATGTCTGCCCCGGCGAGGTGCATTGCCTGCTCGGCGACAATGGCGCCGGCAAGTCGACGCTGATCAAGACCCTGTCGGGCGTCTACACGCCGGACGAAGGCGAAATCCGCGTGCAGGGCAAGCCGACGCGGTTCGCCTCGCCCGCCGATACGCGCGACAGCGGCATCGCGACCGTCTACCAGGACTTGGCGCTGGTGCCGCTGATGAGCGTGGCGCGCAACTTCTTCCTCGGGCGCGAGCCGATGCGCAAATTCGGGCCGATCAGCCAGTTCGACGCCGAATTCGCCAACCGCACCGCCTATGACGAAATGTCGGCGATGGGCATCCAACTGCGCGACCCCGAACAGCCGGTCGGCACGCTGTCGGGCGGTGAACGGCAATGCCTGGCTATAGCGCGCGCCGTCTATTTCGGCGCCAAGGTGCTGATCCTGGACGAGCCGACCTCGGCGCTAGGTGTCCACCAGGCATCGGTGGTGCTGAAGCTCATCGTGCAGTCCAAGGCGCGCGGCATCGGCGTCATCTTCATTTCCCACAACGTCCATCACGCCTATGTCGTCGGCGACCGCTTCACGCTGTTGAAGCGAGGTCGGAGCACCGGCACCTACGCCAAGGGCGAAATCACCCGCGACCAGTTGCTCAACCTGATGGCAGGCGGCAAGGAACTGGTGGATCTGGAGCAGGAACTGGCGAAGTCGGCCAAGAACAGCCCGGCCTAGGGCGCGGCGCCGATCGGATCCCTGTGGCTGACCAGTCTGGCCGCTACGCATCGGTATCGGCGGCGCCGCGAATCTGTGCTAAGCCGCCGCCCAATCAACAAGAGGACGACAGCTGTGAGCGAACTGACCGTGGCCGAGGCGACCGAGAATATCTATGCATCGCTTCGGGCGGACAATGCCGACATCGACGCACATATCGCGACACTCAAGGCCGCGCTGACACGCGAGGGGATGAAACAGGCTGTGTTCGATCCGGCCAAGTTGGCGCAAAACAACCGCTCGGGCCGCAAATTGATGCAGGCCTATTTTCGCCAGCGCGGCGTGAGCGTGAGTTTTTCGGACCAGTAGAATCGGAACGGCCTCGAACGGAGCATCCGCCTCTCACCTACCCCTGCGTAAGCTTGTTATTGTGCAGTGCAGCAGCGATGTTGCTGCAAGTGCATTGTGCTCGGGCTTCCGCCACTCCGGCGGCTAGGATTTCGATTTGCGGAATATCTCAGATACGATCTTTCGCCTTTCGGCCATGCGAGGCAGGACGGCATTTTCCCAACAAAACCACCCCGACAGTCTGTCCGATCTCGCCGAGTTCGGATCCAATCCGGGTGCCCTGCGGGCGCGTTTGTACGCACCCGAGGACTTGCCGAGGGGAGCAGCCTTGGTTGTCGTCCTGCACGGCTGCACGCAGACCGCGGCGGGCTACGATCACAGCGCTGGCTGGTCGCGCCTGGCGGCCGAAGAAGGGTTTGCGGTGTTGTTCCCCGAACAGCAGCGAGCCAACAATGCCAATCTCTGCTTCAACTGGTTCGTGCCCGAAGATGTAACCCGCGATCGCGGTGAAGCGCTTTCCATCCGCCGGATGATCGAAGCCATGGTGACGAAGCATGGCCTGGACCGAGAGCGCATTTTCATCACCGGTCTTTCAGCGGGCGGCGCCATGGCAGCGGCAATGCTGGCAACCTATCCGGACGTGTTCGCCGGCGGCGCGATCATTGCGGGCCTTGCCTATGGCAGCGCATCGACGATTCCGGAAGCGTTCGATCGCATGCGCGGGCATGGTGGCCCGACTAAGTCGGAACTCCAGCGGCGCCTGGCGCAGGCGTCATCGCACGAAGGGCGTTGGCCGAAGATTTCGATCTGGCAGGGCACGGCCGATCGCACGGTGGCGCCGTCCAACGCGGATGCCCTTGTCGCCCAATGGCAAGGCGTTCACCGCGTCGATGCGGGCCATGGTCGAACGGAGACTGTCGACGGGCAAAGGCGACAGGTCTGGTGCGACGCCGATGGCAATGAGGTGATCGAAAAATACACCATTGCCGGCATGGGCCATGGCACCCCCTTGAACACGGTGGGACCGGACGGTTTGGGCCACGCAGCGCCGTTCATGCTGGATGTTGGAATATCGTCGACGAGACGCATGGCGGCTTTTTGGAATCTCGCAGGCGCCGATGCCCGAAGCGAGGCGACGGTTGACGCTACGGCGACGCATCCCACGGCGGCTGCGGCCTTGCGCACCTATGTTGCGCCGGAAAGGCCGAGGCCAGCGCGTGTGGAACCTGTCGAACAACCGGAGGCCGATGGTTCACGCGCTTCTGCTACAGGCGTTGGCAAGGTCATTGAAGATGCGCTTCGTGCGGCCGGCTTGATGCGCTGACCCAAGCTTCGGCAGAAAGGCCCCGCCGCCTTTCGGCAGCGAGGCCCTGTCGATCAAACTCGGTTCACGTCGCGAGCGCCGTCGCGGCCGATTTCATTCGAGCGGTAATTCTCCGCGTCCGGATCGAAGCCGGTCCAACCGTCGGCCTGGTATTCGCCACGCCGTTCCTGGAGATTGACGGACTTAGCCTGGCCCAGGATCCTTTCGGCCGCCGGCACCAGCTGATCATCGACCCTGGCAGTGACCAGCGTGCCGCCGCGACGCACGCCCTCGGCGTAGACGTGGGCATCATTCTCGGGGATACCGGAATCGGTGAGCGCCCCGACGATGCCGCCAGCCGCGCCGCCAACCACCGCGCCGCCAACGGCTCCAACCGCAGTGGCAGCCAACCATCCGGCAGCCACCACGGGACCAACGCCGGGAATAGCCATCAGGCCAAGTCCGGCGAGCAGTCCACCGGCACCGCCGATCGCTGCTCCCAGTCCTGCGCCGCCGGCGGCGTCATCCGCGGCCTTGGAGCCGTCATCGTCGTGCTGATTGTCGGCATTGCTGGAAACAATGCTGATATCGTCATGCGGCACACCGCTGGCTTCCAATTCACCGACGGCGTCGGAAGCATCGTCATAATTGTCGAACAGTCCGGTTACGGTCTTCATGATTTCGATCTCCTGGATCTTAGTTTCAGTTGGTGCCGGCAACGACGTTGCCCTTGTAGTCCAGCGCCACGGTGGTGTTCTTGCCGTCCTTGTTGGCCTGGCCACGCCAGATGCCCTGGTCGTCCTTGGTCAGCTTTGACACATCGGCGAAACCGGCATCCTGGATGCGGCCCTTCGCCTGGTCTTCGGTGAAGCTGTTCGCACCGGGAAGCGGAGGAGCTTGCTCGGGCTTGTCACCAACCGTGACCTTTGGCGTCTGCGAGCTTGACGACTGGGTGCCCATGGTCGCCGCGATCTTTTCGATCATCTCCTGGTGCATCTTGAGCGTCGGCACGGTCTGCTGGGCGAATGTCTTCAGCTCGACGTTGTCGCCGTCCTTGGCGTAACTCTCGAACAGCTTGACGGCATCGGCATGCGCGTCGCGCTGCATCTGCACATAGGGGCCGTCGATCGGATCCTTGCCGTTCTGCAGAGTGTCGACGTCACCCTTGTGCTTGGCATCCAGCTCCTTCGGAACCGTCAGCTTCTGCTCGCCGGCGATTGTTTCCAACTTTGCGTTGGCGGTGCCGTGATCGTCGATCATCTTGCGGGCGAAATCCTTGACGCTCTTATCCTGCACCTTGCTTTCGGCAAGCTTGCTGGAATCGACCTCGAACATGCCGCCGGCCGCGGCCTTGTCGACGAAGTCCTGTGCGCTGTCGGCGGCAAGCGCGGGCAAGGCAAAAGCCATGGCTGTAGCTGTGGCCAGTGAGGCCAGAAGTAGGCGCGTTTTCATGGGAAGGATCCTTTCATGCACACATGTGCTGGGGACCTAACCTGCGCCAGTCAGCTTTGTTCCGGGCGACCGGAGATTATCCGGCGGTGGCCGGCTTTGGTTTTATCTAACGAGGGCGCGGGGCACTGAAATTGACGTGTGCGAAACTGGTTGGCGCACGATTTTTGCTAACGGTCCCCTTCTTGCATTGGTATCAGCTCTGGTGGGCCTGGAACGGGAACTGGCGAAGTGGGCCGGAGACGCGCGGCACGGGATAGCAAAAGAACCGCGGCTGACGAAGCCAACCCTCTGCTTCTGCTCGGCCGCCCGGCAGCGGCGATGCCGGAAATGTGTACGATCCGTTCCCTACTTGCCGGCCATCCCTCCCCTATCATTTTGACGAGCAAATCTGTCGTTCGATCGATTACGCCGTCAGCCAGGGATGGACACATGCTCACGCTTACAATCAACGGACAGTCGCGAGACGTCGATGTGCCGGAAGACATGCCGCTTCTGTGGGTGCTGCGCGACCATCTCAGCCTCGTCGGCACCAAATATGGCTGCGGCATCGCCCAATGCGGCGTGTGCACGGTGCATGTGGCCGGCAAGCCGGTGCGCTCCTGCCAGTTGACCGTCGGCGATGTCGGCACCCGCGCCATCGTCACGATAGAAGGGATCGGCAGCACGCCCAACGGCGCCAAGGTGCAGAAGGCCTGGATGGAAGCCGCGGTTCCCCAATGCGGCTATTGCCAGGCCGGCCAGATCATGTCGGCCACGGCGCTGCTGGACGCGAACCCGCAGCCCGACGATGCCGACATCGACGCCGCCATCGCGGGCAATCTCTGCCGCTGCGGGACCTATATCCGCATCCGCCGGGCCATCAAGAACGCCGCCGCCAAATCGGCCTGACCATGAAGAAAATCATCGGCATCGTCGTTGCGGTCATCGTCGTCGTCGCACTTGGTTTCGCGGGCTGGCTTTATCTCGGCCGCGATCCGATGTCCTTTGCCGGCGGCTCGACCGTGGCGTTGGCGGACTACCATGGCGCCGATGTCACCGGCGTCCCGGCTCAGCTTGCCAGCGCCGATCTGGTGAAGCGCGGCGAATATCTGACTCATGCGGCGGACTGCCAGGCCTGCCATACCGCTCCGGGCGGCGCGCCCTTTGCGGGCGGGTTCGCCTTCAACATGCCGTTCGGCACGATCTATTCGACCAACATCACGCCGGACAAGCAGACCGGCATCGGCAAGTATACTGACACCCAGTTTCTCGCGGCCGTGCACAAGGGCATTCGCGCCGACGGCGCGAAACTCTATCCCGCCATGCCCTACAGCTCCTACACCTACATGACGGATGCCGACGCGCTGGCCATCAAGGCCTATCTCTTCACGCTGGCGCCGGTGAATGCCCCGGCCAGGCAAAACCAGCTTTCCTGGCCCTTCAGCCAGCGCAGCCTGCTGGCGCTCTGGAACGTCATGTTCAATCCCGATGAACGCTTCCGCCCCAACACCAGTGAGAGCCCGCAATGGAACCGGGGCGCCTATCTTGCCGAAGCGATGGGCCATTGCGGCGACTGCCATACTCCGCGCAATTTGGCCTTTGCGCTGGACAATCATGGCAAATTCGCCGGCACCCTTACCGCCGGCTGGCGCGCTTACAACATCACCGGCGACAACGTTTCCGGCCTCGGCGACTGGAGCGACGAGGATCTCACTTCCTATCTGTCCACCGGTCATGCCAATGGTCATGGCGGCGCCGCCGGCCCGATGGGTGAAGCCGCCGACGACAGTCTGAGCTATCTCGTGCCGGACGACACCCGTGCCCTGGCGACCTATCTGCGCAGCATCCCCGCCCATGCGAGCGACCTGCCGCGCACCGTCACCACCGCAGCACCTGCCTCGTACAGGGAAGGCGTGGCGGCGGATGCCAATTCGCGGGGCGAAAAGATCTTCGCCGGCGCCTGCGCCTCCTGCCACGACTGGACCGGTGTCAGCCCGGTCACCGGCTTTGCCACGCTGACCGGCGTGCGCGCGGTGAACGACCCCAGCGCCACCAATGTGGCGCAGACCGTCATCAACGGCGTCAACCGCAAGACCACCGACGGCAGGATCTTCATGCCGGCCTTTGGCGCTGGCTATTCGGACGACGACATCGCGGCGGTGGCCAACTACGTCACCGCTCGGTTCGGCGCCAAAGGCGCTGACTTAACAGGCAAGGATGTGAGCGCTTTGCGACAGCAGGCGGCGCAGCAATCCAAGGAGGCACCCAATGGCTGACACACAGTTTGCCCAATCCGACGCCTACCTCTCGGCACTGATACGCGAGGTCCGTTCGGTGCCGCCAGCCGGGGTGTCGCTGACCATGGGACGGCGCACCTTCTTCAAGCTGGCCGGCGCAAGCGCCGCAGGGCTGGTGCTGGGGTTCCGTCTGGGAGGTACAGCGTTCGCCGCCGAAACGGCGAACGTCGATGAGCCTGATGGCAAGGACCAGGCGATGAACGCCTTCATCCGTATCGCTCCGGACAACACGATCACCATCTATTCCAAATGCCCGGAGATCGGCCAGGGCATCAAGACCTCTTTCGGCGTGATCATTGCCGACGAACTCGACGCCGACTGGAACCATGTCGTCATGGAACAGGCCGATATCAATCCCAAGGTCTATGGCAGCCAGGGCGCTGGCGGCTCGACCTCCATCCCGCATGCATGGGACCAGCTGCGCCAGGCCGGTGCCGGTGCCAAGGCGATGCTGGTCGCCGTGGCCGCCGGGCAATGGGCGGTGGATTCCTCGCAGATTACCGCCAGGGATTCCGTCTTGACCCATGCCGCCAGCGGCAGGTCCGCGACCTATGGGTCGCTTGCCGTCGCCGCCGCGAAAATGCCCGTGCCCGATCCCAAGAGCCTGAAGCTTAAGAGCCGCGCAGACTACCGCCTGATCGGCAAGCGCTATCGCGGCGTCGACGATCCCAAGGTGGTCAGCGGCCAGCCGTTGTTCGGTATCGATGTCCAGCTTCCCGGCATGGTCTATGCCACCTACACCAAATGTCCGGCTGCCGGCGGCAAGGTCAGGTCCTTCAATGCGAACGAGATCAAGGCCCTGCACGGCGTCCTCGACGCTTTCGCTGTGGACGGCACCGGCATGATGGTCGAAGTGATGCCGGGCGTCGCCATCATCGCCAGGGATACCTGGAGCGCGTTCCAGGCCAAGGACAAGCTTCAGGTGGATTGGGATCTGAGCGAAGCTTCAAGGGACTCAACGTCGCAATTCTCTGCCGAGGCCAGAAAGCAGGCGGCCAATTTCCCGCAAAAGCCCGACGACAACATCGGTGACGTCGACAAATCCTTCGCCAATGCCGCCAAGACCGTGGAGGCCTACTACGAATATCCCTTCGCCGCGCATGTGCCTCTGGAGCCGATGAACACCACCGCGCATTGGCATGACGGGGTGATGGAAATGTGGGTGCCCACCCAGCAACCCGATCGGGGCTTGCCGATAGTCGCCAAGGTGGCAGGCATTGCGCCGGAAAAAGTGGTGATGCACCAGACCCGGGTCGGTGGCGGTTTCGGGCGGCGGCTGGTCAACGACTATGCCTGCGAGGCAGCAGCCATCGCCAAAAGGGTCAAGGACCCGGTCAAGCTGCAGTGGACCCGGGAAGACGATTTCGCCCACGACTTCTACCGGCCCGCCGGTTACCACCAGTTCAAGGGCGCGATCGACAAGGGGGGCAGGCTCGACGCCTGGCAGGAACACTTCATCACCTTCACCGCCGACGGGAAGAAAGAGGCTTCAGGCGCCAACCTTACCGACAATCTGAGATACTCGATCAAGGCGCCGAACCTGCGCCGCGCCAAGACCATGTTCCCGCTGAGGATCCCCACCGGCGCCTGGCGCGCGCCGGGCGACAATGCCCAGGTCTTCGCCGCGCAAAGCTTCATGCATGAACTGTCGCTTGCATCGGGTCGCGACCATGTCGAATTCCTTCTCGACGCGGTGAACCGCGACGTGCCTGAACTGGTGCCCAAGGACAGAACCGTCAACTTCAGCCCCAGCCGGGCCACCGGCGTGATCAAGATGTGCGCCGACAAGGCTGGCTGGGGCAAGACGCTGCCGAAGGGCAGCGGACTGGGCCTGGCCTGGTGTTATTCCCATGCCGGCCATGTCGCGCAGGCGGTCGAACTCAGCGTGGACGCCAACAAGCGGATCAAGATCGCACGCATCCTGGTGGTGCTCGATGTCGGCCCGATCATCGACATGGCCGGATCCGAAGCCCAGGCGCAGGGCGCGTCGACCGACGCGCTCTCGACCGCCATGGGGCTCAAGATCAACATCGAAAATGGCCTGATACAGGAGCAGAACTACAACGCCTATCCGATCCTGCGCATGCCCTTCGCGCCGATGACCATCGATCCTTATTTCATCCAGTCGGACAATCCGCCGACCGGCATGGGCGAACCCGCCTTCCCGGCGCTGGCGCCAGCCCTTGGCAACGCCATCTTCGCCGCCACCGGAGAACGCGTGCGCCAGCTGCCATTGCGCGATCTGGGCTATTCGCTGGCGGTTTGAGGCATCAACGCTTCAGGGCGGGCGCGCTACATCCGCGCCCTGGCCGAGGTGGGATCATAGGGCGAATCCGCGATGACCTCAGCGGTCTTCCATTCTCCCAGGATCGCGACGTCGAGCCTCGTGCCGGGCGTGCCGAGACGTTCCGGCAGCAGCGCCAGCGCCACATCATGTCCGAGCGTGTAGCCATAGCCGCCCGA
Source organism: Mesorhizobium sp. 131-3-5 (assembly GCF_016756575.1). NCBI lineage: Bacteria > Pseudomonadati > Pseudomonadota > Alphaproteobacteria > Hyphomicrobiales > Phyllobacteriaceae > Mesorhizobium > Mesorhizobium sp. 131-3-5. Next base: position 2,632,462 of record NZ_AP023254.1, on the reverse strand, counting down.
CGTGATGCGCCCGACCAGCTCGCCGCCGATGTACAGACCTTCGGAAGCGAGCGTGCTGGCGCCGTCGGTCTCTATTCTGAGCGTCACCGATCTGCGCTGATCGTTCCTCGCCTTGTATTTCAGGACCGCGTCGCGGCCGACGAAATCGCCCTTGTCGAGACGGATGAAGCGTTCAAGCCCGCTCTCCAGCGCGTTGAGCTCGGGATTCATGTCGCGATACATGGCGCGGTAGGATTTCTCCAGCCGCAGCGATTCCAGCGCATGCAGGCCGACGAGGCGCATGCCATGTTTCTCGCCCTCTCCCAGCATCGCGTCGAGCAATTGCCGCTGGTAGGCCATGGGATGATAGAGTTCCCAGCCGAGCTCGCCTTCGTAGTTGACGCGCAACAGCCGCACGTCGCTGGCAAGCGCCACGCTGCCGCTCTTCACGCCGAACCAGGGAAAGCCCGCATTCGACAGGTCGATCTCGGTCAGCGGCTGTAGAACTTCGCGTGCCTTTGGCCCAACGACCGTGAAGCAGCCGCGCTCGTTGGTGACGTTCTTCAGGCTGACGCTGCCATCGGCGGGAAGCAGTTTTGTGAGATCGTCGAAATTCCAGCGCTCGGCGCGCGGCGTCGAAATCAGGTAGAAACTATCGTCGCTAAGCCGCGCCACCATATATTCCGCCTGCACGCCACCGGCGGCGGTGAGGTGATGCGCCAGAACGGCCCGTCCGGTCGCCGGCAACCGGTTGGCGAGAATCCTGTCGAGCCAGGCGGCCGCACCTGGCCCCGACACTTCGAACTTGGTCATCGGCGTCATCTCGACCAGGCCGACGGCGTTGCGCACGGCCTGCACCTCCTCGCCGACGAACACGCCCTTTTCGGTCCAGCGCCAGCTGTACTGGTCCTTGGCCTCGACGCCCTTGGGCGCGAACCAGTTGGGCATTTCCCAGCCGTTGAGCACGCCCCAGACCGCACCCAGTTCGGTCAGCCGCGCATAGGACGGTGCGGTCTTCTGCGGTCGGGCGGCGGGCATGTCCTGTCCCGGATATTTCTGCTCCGCATGCGTGCCCCAGGCCTCGCGCACCTTTTCGCGCGTCCAGGCCTTGTTGGCGTAGTCGCCGAAGCGGCGCGGATCGAGATCGGAGATGTCGAGGCTGTTGCCGCCCTCGACGATCCGCTCCGACAGATAATAACCGATCGTGCCGCCCCACAATATGCCGCCCGGCACGCCCTCGGCCAGCCAGACATTGGGCAGGCCCCAGGCCGGTCCCATCAGGGGAAGCTCATCCGCCGTCATCTGGAAGGGGCCACGGACATTGGCCTTGATCCCGGCGCGTCCCAGCGCCGGCACGAGCTGCGTTGCCTGCTCCCAGTTCCACGACACCGCCTCGAAATCCTCTTCGACGAGATCGGCGCCGAACCAGGCTGGAACGCCATCCTCGGCAAACAGCTTGAGGTGTTCGGTGCGCTCGTAGGGCCCGAACATGAAGCCGTCGCCCTCCTCGCGCAGATAGCCTTCGAAACCCTCGTCGCGCAGGATCGGCATTTCCGCGCGTCCCTGCTTTTTGCGCTCGACGATCTCCGGCACGGGCTCGGTGATCCAGTACTGGTGCAGGATCGGGATGGCGGGGATGTCGAGGCCGAGCAGCGCGCCGGTCTGGCGCGCGTAATTGCCGGTCGCGCAGACCACATGCTCGCAGATGATGTCGCCCTTGTTCGTCTGGACCCGCCATTCGCCGCCGGCGGTTCGCTGAAAGCCGGTGACCTCGGTGTTCAGATAAATCTTGGCGCCCAGATCCCGCGCGCCCTTGGCCATGGCATGGGTCACGTCGGCCGGCGCGATATGGCCGTCATCGGGATGATAGAGCGCGCCCAGCATCTGCTTGTTGTCGAGAAGCGGGCAGAGCGCCCTCGCCTCCGCCGGCGACAGCAAATGCGCCCGCATGCCCTGAACCTCGGCCACGCTCATATAGCTCTTGTATTCGTCGAGCCGGTCCCTGGAATTGGCAATGCGCAGCTGGCCGCATTTGTGCCAGCCGACCGGCTGCCCGGTCTCGGCCTCGAGCCCTTCATAGATCTCGATGGTCTTGTTGATCATCCGGCCAATATTGATGTTGCGGGCATAGGACGGGACGAGGCCGGCCGCATGCCAGGTCGAGCCGGCCGTCAGCTGCGTGCGTTCGAGCAGCGCGATGTCGGTCCAGCCGCGCTTCGCCAGACCGTAGAGGATGCCCGCGCCGACGCACCCGCCGCCAACAATCACCACCCGCGCATGTGTCTGCATCGACCCACCAAATCCCAGTCATTTCCCATCTGTAGCGTCGAAGCTACAGATGGCGAAAGACACTGTAACGTCTTCAAAAACTAGGGGTGATGATAAGCTGGATTTATGCTGGCGGCACGTGGCCGAGCCCTAGCCGAACATCCGCTCGCCCTGTTCATCGACCAGCTGGATGCCCTTCTTGATCGAGATGTCGACGGCGTCGTCGAGGCCGGCGAAGCGGTCGGCGCGGATGAATTTGTGCTCTTTCACCACGCCGTCGATCTCCTTGGAGACGATGCCGCACGTCTGGTACTGGCCATCGTTCTTGTAGGGCGTGGCGCTGATCAGGAAACCCTTGTGCTCGACCTGCTTGGCGGGTGCCGCACTCTTGGGCTCGGCCGCTTCACCGCCGCCGCCGAAAAGACGTTTCAAAAAAGACATCGCTCAAATCTCCTTGTTCGCCCTGCAATCGCGGCCTGCCCAGTTCGCGATTCACGGCGCTGTTGTTCCAGCATGCGCGAATGTGCCGCCGCGTTCCAGCCCCCTCTCACTGTTCCCCCCTGTCCTGGTGACCGGTGTGGGTTGCGGGGGGCGCATGGGAATTCAATCGCGATCGGCAATATACCGCTGCCTGCCATGAATGTCCTTGAATATGGGTGACGATATTTCGTACCAGTAAGCCGTTCATGGCCAACGAGTTTCTTCCGCAACTGCCTTCTGAACCGCCAATCGAAGAGTGTCCCGCTCACGCTTTTTCTCGGCGGCATACCGGATAATCGGGTTTGACGTCGGCTTGAAGGACAACCGTATGATTGAACGTCTTGCCATCGGAAGTGCATTGCTTGGTGCACCGCTTGCGCGCATTCAAGACGGCGCGATGCGCTACACTTACAAGGGCGTGCCCACCTACAAAAATCCATTCGATCTGGCGCTGTACCAAATGCTGCTTTGGCAGCAGAAGCCCCGGACATTGATCGAGATCGGCTCCAAATGGGGCGGCAGCGCGCTCTGGTTTGCCGATATCCTGCGCAGCTTCGGGGTCGACTGCGTCATTCACTCGATCGACATCACGCCGCCCTCGATCAGCGTGCCGGACGTGACGTTTCATCGTGGCGACGGTCGCAACCTGGCGGCAACCTTACCGGCGGATCTGATGGAGAACCTCCTCAGACCGATGTTCGTCATCGAGGACGCGGACCATCATTGCGAGACGACGCTCGCCGTGCTCCGCTTCTTCGATCGTTGGTTGGTTGCCGGAGAGTATATTGTCGTCGAGGACGGTATTGTCGACGATCTTTATGGCCCTGAATATGTCGCCAGGCTGATGGGCGGCCCGCGCCGTGCGGTCGAGCTGTTCTTGCGCGATCGTGGACAGGACTATGAAATCGATACCGGCCTTTGCGACCACTTCGGCACCAATGTGACGTGGAACGTCAACGGCTATCTCCGTCGCGTTCGCTAACAACTTTCATTCCTTGCGCCACCAGGATCCGGTCCAGTCGACCTCCTGCATCGGTGCCGTGATGCCGTGTCGATCGCGAAAATCGATCACCGCGCGTTGGCATGGATCGAGGGCGCGATCGTCGATGATGACAACACCGCCCCGGGACAATTTGGGGTAAAGGGAATTCAGCGCCACAATGGTCGACTCGTACAGATCGCCATCGAGCCGCAGCAGCGCGAACGGCCCGGCCGACAGCGACGGCAGCGTGTCGCTGAACATCCCTTCCACGAACACGACCTGCTCGTCGAGCAGCCCATAACGTGAGAAATTGTCCTTGACCGTCTCCAGCGAGACTGCCAGCTCCTTGAACACGTTAAGGTTCCATCCGGCATCCCGGGGATAGAGCTCTTCGTTTGGCGCCGGCAGGCCGGCGAATGAGTCCGCGACATAGACCTTGCGGTCATGGATCTGGTTCGCGGCAAGAACCCCGCGCATCAGGATGCAGCAGCCACCGCGCCAGACGCCCGTTTCGATGAAGTCGCCAACGATGCCGTCGTCCAGCACCTGCTGCGATAGATTGCGCAAGTTCTCGAGGCGAGCCTGGCCGACCATCGTGTGAGCTTGGGTTGGCCAATCCTTGCCGATCGCGCGGGTTTTCGAGTTGAACGGCTCGACCACCATCGGACGGACCCCCGGGTTGATGGCGGGATCCCGGTAAATGGTGTTGAGCAATATCCTGACCAGGAGATCAAGATATAATTCCCGCGCTGCTGGGGTAGAATCGTTGACTGTCGTCATCATCCGGCTCTTCATTGCCCCGCTCTGCCACGTTCGCGAATCCGAGCGACGCGTCAACCCTCGACGTCAAGCCACTACGCTGTTGTCCCAGCATGCGCGAATGCGCCGCCGTGCTCCAGCCCCCTGATGAAGACGGCGACCAGCAGCTCGATCTGCTGGTCGATCTCGTCGGCCTGCCGGCGAACGGACCTGCCGGCATAGCCGCTGGTGACGATGCCATGCACGCTTGACCACAATGTGCGGGCCGCGATCCGGCGCGTGTGGTCGTCGAGGTCGAAGTCGCCGCCGGCGAGCACGCCGGCGATGATCTCGAACAGCTGGTCGAGCCGCGCCTCATAGGCATCCGGCTCGGTCAGCGTCGGACGGCGCCTGTTGAAGGCGAGCAGCGCCGGCCAGCTGCCCGGATGCGCCTCGACGAAACGCACATAGGCGCTGGCCAGTGCCAGCAGGCGCTGGCGCACATCGGTGATGCCGCGCTGGGAAAGATCGGCCATCGCCGCCGCCCCTGCCGCGCCCAACCGTTCGAGTAGCCGCATGTTGACGGCACGATGCACCCCGTCGAGGTCGGAAAACAGATTGTAGACCGAGCCAACCGAAATGCCCGCCTGCTCGGCGATGGTCCTGGCCTTCAGATTGTCCATGCCGCCCTCGTTGAGCAGCACCTCGGCAATCGCCAGCACCCGCTCGCCTATTTCTTCCCTGTCCAGTGCCATGTTTGTCCTTATGGATGCCCTTGCCCTCGACCCGGGCTGTTCGAACCACGATCGCCCCTCCGTTTACCACATCCGGGATTTCGTGAACAGCGTTCAAAAATCCTCTTGAACAATGTTCATTTCCTGCTATGTTGGCTTCGTGAACATTGTTCACGGCAACACTCGAAGGGAGAAGACCCATGCTTAGCCTGATCAGAACATTGCTCGACGGCGCCAGCGCACGGGCCGAGGACGGCTTGAAGGATCGCTTCGCCATCGACCTTCTGGCGCAACGCATCCGCGACGCCGAGACGGGCCTTGCCGCCGCCAAGCAGACACTCGCCACGCTGATCGTTCGCCAGCGCGCCGAGCAGGCCGGTCTCGACCAGCTCGAACGACGCCACGCCGATCTCGAAAGCCGCACGCTCAGCGCGCTGGCCGCCGGCAACACCGGGCTTGCCGAAAGCGGTGCCGCCGCCATCGCCGAACTGGAGAATGAGCGCGAAGTCCGCCGCGCCACGGTGCAGAGCCTTGGCGAAAAGACGTTACGGATGCGCGTTTCGGTGGAGCGGGCGCATCGCCGCATCATCGACTTGAACCAGGGTATGATCTCGGCCCGCGCCATCGATGCCGAGCGCAAGGCGCAGTCACGCCTCGTCAGGTCGATCGGCCATTCGGCAAGCCTCAACGACGCCGAGGAATTGCTCGCCCGCATCAAGGCAGCCAGCGATCCGTTCGAGGAGGCAGGCATTCTCGACGAGATCGACGGCGAACTGCGTCACGAAGCGATCCGCGATCGCCTTGCCGATGCTGGACACGGTCCGGCGGTGAGGGTGCGCGCCAGGGACGTGCTCGAGCGCCTGAAGACCATCAACTGAAACCGGTCTTTGCAGACCTGACTCCATCAACCCAACACCATCGAACCCACGGACAACTCCAATGAACGCCAATCAGACCTACATCATGTTCAACACCGCCTCGGTCGGAGCCGCCTATTTCATGCTCGGCCTGTCGCTGTGGCTGGCGCCAGTCGACCTGTCGACCAAGGGCTACTGGGCCATGGGCATCCTTCTGCTCACGGGCAGCCTCGTGAACCTGGTCAAGTACCGCACCGATGAGCGCCTGTCGGCCGAGATGACCGCCAAGATCGAGAAGGCCCGCAACGAAAAGCTGATCAGCGAATATGTCGGCAAGGAATGATCCGCATCTGCGCTGACGCAAAAAAGCCCGGGTCGCCCCGGGCTTTTTTCATGCGTTTGTTGCGCCTGGATCAGCGGTGCGTCAGCGCTTCCAGCGCTTCCGCCGCGGCTTCGAGAATGGCGATCGCCTCGGCCTGCTTTTCGGCCGGGGCATCGACGATGTCGCCCAGCGCAGCGCGCAGGCGGTGGCGGATGGCGCGGAATTCGTCGCGCGTCTCCGAACGCTCGCCACGGCCGCCCCGGCCGCCGCGGCGGTCCTCGCCATCATCGTTCCAGCCGAACCAATCGCGCGCCTTGGCCATCTTGCGGCCAAAGCGCTCGAGGTGGTCGAGCACGCCGTCGATCATCTCGCGATTGTCGGCAAGATGCGCCTGTCCGGCCTCGGTGATGGAAAACACCTTCTTGTTGCCTTCGCTCGACGAGACGGCATAGCCGGCCTCTTCCAGGAAGGTTAGCGTCGGGTAGACCACGCCCGGGCTCGGGCTGTAGATGCCGCTGGTGCGCTCTTCCAGTGCCTTGATGATGTCGTAGCCATGGCGCGGCGCCTCGGCCAGCAGCGACAGCGTGATCAGCTTGAGGTCGCCGTCGGCCAGCATGCGGCCGGCGCGGAACATGTCGCCCGGACCACCACGTCCGCCGCCACGACCGCCATGGCCGAACGGACCAAAGCCGCCGCCCCCTCTGCCACCGAATTTGCCGGCCATGTGCATGAACATGCGTTCGCCGAAATGACTATGTCTGTGCATGTTTGCTCCTTGAGTTCTATCTTACGATATATCTTAATTAAGCAGCTTCCCTTTCGGAGTCAAGATATATCTTACGATGTATCGAGGCATGGAACCAGAGGCTTGCTTTCGCCGGACACGCGGCTAGAAGGCGCTTCGCGGGTCGACGACCATTGCGCGAGCGTCTGACATCGGGCTCGAAGGTACCTTCAGGCCCCTTCGACCTGCGGTGTCGTCAGGTCTATCGTTTCGTGACCGGCTGGCGGATCACCGTTTTCAGTTTTTCTGGTGCCGCCTTGCGGGGGTCACCCAGGTAGATCTCGTGGTGCTTCCCGCTTTCGACGAGACCGTTGGCGGGCAGGAATTCCTCATGCAGGCGCAGGATCGTAGGCCCTTCCGCGCTATAGGGTCCGATATGCATGATCTGCACCGCCAGCCCTTCGTGAAAGGACTGCAATCTGAGACTTTCGGGCGGCTGGCCGAGCTTCGCGCGCGCCTTTTCGAGAGCCGCCTCGAACATTTCGGCTGGGATCCAGTCCGGCTGCATGATCATCATGGTCCACGACCAGAGATCCTTGTCGCCCGTCAGGAAGCTCGACATGTCCTCGGCCCACCAGAGGCCTTCCAACGGAGCCACGCCATAATCCTTGCCGAGTTCCTTTTTCGACATGAACTTCAGTGGATAGCTCACCGAGTAGAGCCATTCGATCGCATGCCGGTATTCTTCGGAGGTATTCGGGTCACCCTTGCCGTCGATCATCGCAAACTGCAGCTTGGGAACATCGACCAGGGAAAACACACCGGCAGGAGGCTGCCAGAACGCCTTCATGATTTTTTTGAAGTCGATCTTCTCCATCCCAGACCCTCATCAAAAGTGATGGTTCCATAGTCGGTGCTATCGAGCGGGGCAGCATTGATTGAAGTCAACGCTGCGAGAGGCGACAGGCAAGACAAGGATTACCAGCGGCCCTTGCGCCGGTTCCAGGCGTAGAGCAGGTCGGCGAAGCGATCATAGGCAAGGCGTGTCAGCGGCAAGGCCATCGGATTGCCGAAAAGCGTGGCCAGCCAGCCCTCGCCCGGTGTCGCCCGCCATATGGCAATCGCGACATCAGCGCCGACCAGCAGCCGGCCGGCCGCGTCGGTGGCGTGCAGCCGGCGGCGGATGTCTTCCAGCGAGGCGCCAAAACGGCCAAGCGCCGCCGGCTCCAGATTGATGTCGCGAAACTCGATCCGCCCGGCCTTGACCGCTTCGATCAGCCGCCGCTTTTGCCAGATGATGCCCGCATCGCAGACAGGGCAACGCGTGTTGTACCAGACGGTCAGTTCAGGCTTGGGTGTTTGCTTGAGCATGATCTTGGCATGCTCAGCCGTGGCTATGCCGATGATGCAGGTCCGGATAATGCGGATGCCGGTGGCGCATCGGCGCATGCCGGTGCCAATGCGAATGCGGCTCACTCACAGGCCCGTCATGATCGTGCTGGTGGTGCTCGTCATGCACATGGCTGTGCTCGTGTTCTAGCGCCTCATGGTCATGCTCATGGTCGTGGCGTTCCGACAGATGCAGCCACAGGCCGACGCCCATCAGAAGCCCCGCGATCCCCAGCTTGAGTGTGACGGCATCGCCCAGCATGGCGATGGCCAGCAGCGCACCAATGAACGGAGCCAGCGAATAATAGGCGCCTGTGCGCGCCGTCCCGAGATGGCGCAGCGCCAGGATGAACATCACCAGGCTGACGCCGATGCCGAGGAAGCCGACCGCGGCCGTGGCCGCGACAATGGGCGTCGTGGGAAACGACGCCCCGGCAGCCAGCCCCAACCCGACATTGGCTGCACCCGCCACCAGGCCTTTCAGCATGGCGATCACCACGGGGTCGGTGGCTGAAATCCTACGCGTGAAATTGTTGTCCAGCCCCCAGGCCACGCAAGCCCCCGCCACCAGCAGGGCGCCCGGGTTGAAGGCAACGCCGCCGCCGTCCCACGACAACAGCACCGCGCCCGCCAGGATGGCGAAGGCGCCGAAAAGCAGGCGCCGGTCGACATTCTCGCGGTAGACGAGCCAGGCGATCGCCATCGTCGCCAACCCTTCCAGGTTGAGCAGCAGCGCTGAACTGGATGCCGTGTTGAGGCTGAGGCCGAACATCAACAGCACCGGCGCGAGGATGCCACCCATGCCGATTGCAAGCGCCAGCCAAGGGATATCCCGGGCGGCCAGTTGCGGTTCGCCAGCCGCCGCCTGCTTGCCGCGAAGCAAGCGATAGAGAGCGAGGCCGAGACCGGCGCCGAGATAGAGCAGGCCAGCCAGCATGAAGGGGTTCACGGCATCGAGCAGCAGCTTGGAAAGCGGCGGCGTCGCGCCGAACAGAGCGGCCGAGCCAAGGGCGAGCGGCACGCCGGGCCAAAGATGCGAATGTGTTTCGGACATCATCTCACCCTATGACAGCGCGCATTTCATTTGCCGCCCATCGCCGCCTTTGGCCCGATGCATTTGTTGTCGCGAAACAGCGCCCACTCTTCGCACAGGCGCCCTTTGGGCAGCCGGCAAAACCCGTATTCGTTGCCGGCTCTGTCCTTCCTGATCACCAGGCGCCCGCCGATCTCGCCGCAATGGGCGGATGCCGGATTGGCCATGCCGACCGGTTTTTGCGCGGCAGCACCTGCGGCGAAAGGCATCGACGATATCAAGGCAAGGCTGGCAGCCAGTATCGAGACTTTCTTCATCGCGTTCCCCTGGCCGCAGTCTATCACGGCGAAGCGTCCTGTCCTGCGGCAAAGCGCCGTCAGGCCGGATACCCTTGTCATCGCCTTCAAACCTGCCGCTTGCTATCCAAGCGACGAGATGATCTCGCGGTAGGCGAATTCGGGAAAGGCTTTCAGCGTCCGCGTCCGTATGTTGCCGGCCGCCGCAAGCATCAGCGAGAAACGTGCCAGGACGGCATCGTCGGGTGCTTCGACCACCGCCACCATGTCGTATTCACCCATCGTCAGGTAGAACGCCTTGAACGAGCCGCCCATGTCGCCCAGCTGCTTCCTGGCGGCATCGAGCCGCTTCGGCGAGTCGCGCACGTTCTTCGCGCCCTGCTCCGTCCAGTTCATCAGCACGATGTAGCTTGTCATGGCACACCTCCCTCCGGGGCCACGGAGCACGGCATCTTCGCCGGGGCGGGCATCCGGGTTGTCGCCCAGAAAATGCATCCGACCTGGAAATTATCCTCCCGAAGGCTGCGAGCTGCAAGAGCGCGCGCCACAAACGAAAAAGGGCGCCAGTGGCGCCCTTCTAGATTTTGCTGTCGGTCTGTCTCAGCTGTCGAGGAAGCTGCGCAGCTTGCGCGACCGGCTCGGGTGCTTGAGCTTGCGCAGCGCCTTGGCTTCGATCTGGCGGATACGCTCGCGGGTGACCGAGAACTGCTGGCCGACTTCTTCCAGCGTGTGGTCGGTGTTCATGCCGATGCCGAAGCGCATGCGCAGCACACGCTCCTCGCGCGGTGTCAGCGAGGCGAGAACCCGCGTGGTGGTCTCGCGCAGATTGGCCTGAATCGCCGCGTCGATCGGGAGGATCGCCATCTTATCCTCGATGAAATCGCCCAGATGCGAATCCTCCTCGTCGCCGACCGGCGTTTCGAGCGAGATCGGCTCCTTGGCGATCTTCAAGACCTTGCGCACTTTTTCGAGCGGCATGGCGAGCTTTTCGGCCAGCTCTTCCGGCGTCGGCTCGCGGCCGATCTCGTGCAGCATCTGGCGCGAGGTGCGCACAATCTTGTTGATCGTCTCGATCATATGCACCGGGATGCGGATGGTGCGCGCCTGGTCGGCGATCGAACGCGTGATCGCCTGCCGGATCCACCATGTCGCGTAGGTCGAGAACTTGTAGCCGCGGCGGTATTCGAACTTATCGACCGCCTTCATCAGGCCGATATTGCCTTCCTGGATCAGGTCGAGGAACTGCAGGCCGCGATTGGTGTATTTCTTGGCGATGGAGATGACGAGGCGCAGATTGGCCTCGACCATTTCCTTCTTGGCGATCGCGGCTTCGCGCTCGCCCTTCTGCACCTGGTTGACGATCTTGCGGAATTCCAGGATCGAGATCGCCGTTTCGGTGGCCAGGTGCTGGATCTCGGCGCGCAGGTCCTTGATCGCATCCTTCTCGTTCTTGGTGAATTCCTTCCAGCCGCGCGAGGTCAGATTGCCAATCGCGCGCGTCCAGTTGGGATCGAGCTCGGAACCCTGGTATTCCTTCAGGAACTCCTCGCGGCGCACACCATAGCTTTCGGCGAGGCGCAACAGCTTGCCCTCGTTCTGCACCAGGCGTTTGTTGATGTCGTAAAGCTGCTCGACCAGCGCCTCGATGCGCGCCGTGTTGAGCGACAGCGACTTCACCGCCTTGATCAGCTGGTCCTTCAGCTCCTTCAGCCGGCGGTCCTGGCTGGGCGACAGCGTGCCGGCGGCGGCCAGACGGTTCTCGACCTGCTGGTCCTGCAGCTTGCGCAGCTTCTTGTAGGTGTCGGCGATGACGTCGAGCGTCTCCATCACCTGCGGACGCAGTTCGGCTTCCATCGCCGCCAGTGACAGGCTCGCCTCGTCCTCGTCTTCCTCGTCATCGTCCCCGATGCCGCGCGTATCGGCGCCGACATTGGTGATGTCGTCTTCATCGTCACGCCCGCGGCGCGGCTTTTCCTCGGCCTTCGGCGCTTCCTCGATGCGCTCGACCACCGGCGCCTGCTTGGCTTCCGGGCCGGCATAGGTCGCTTCGAGATCGATGATCTCGCGCAGCAGGATCTTGGATTCGTTGAGCTCGTCGCGCCAGATGATGATGGCCTGGAAGGTCAGCGGGCTTTCGCACAGGCCCGCGATCATCGTCTCGCGACCGGCCTCGATGCGCTTGGCAATGGCGATTTCGCCCTCGCGCGACAGCAGCTCGACCGAGCCCATTTCGCGCAGATACATGCGCACCGGATCGTCGGTGCGGTCGGTCGGCTCTTTCTTGGTGGTGGTGGCGGCGACCGCCGTGCCGGTCTGTTCGGCCAGCTCGTTGGCGTCTTCCTCGGCGTCCGCCGCGGTGTCGCCGGCCTCGGCCTCTTCGCCCTGCTCGTCATCCTCGACGACGTTGATGCCCATGTCGGACAGCATCGCCATCGTGTCCTCGATCTGCTCGGAGGTCACTTCCTCGGAAGGCAGCACCGAATTCAGCTCGTCCATCGTGACATAGCCGCGCTTCTTGGCGGCCTTGATCATCTTCTTGACAGCATCATCGGAAAGGTCGAGCAGAGGGCCATCGGTGGCGCCTTCGCGTTCGGTCTCGACCTCTTCCTTTTCCTTAGTCGCCATAATTTTTATCTTCTCCTAGCGGCCGGGCATCGGGGCCGCGTAAGCTGTCGGACCAGTCAAATCGGATAGGCTCGTTTCGAAACGCGCTTCACCGGGCCACTAACTTCATTGATCGTTAAGTCCAGATTAACCCTGATATCTGTGGCAGGCGGCCTGCCTGTCCAGTGACCAGTACCTCACATCGCTCATTTCCCGTCGGCGCGGGTGCGGGTTAACGTTTCGAATCGTCCTGATTCCGCCATTCTGTCTGAAGGTCAAGCGCCTCTGGCATGATTCGCATGAAAAAAGCGAATCAATTACCCGACTTAGCGCGCCTTGCTCCCCTGGGAAGCCCGGCCACGCTCTCATTCCTGCACTCAGTTGCACTTAGGCTCGCCCAGCCCTGCCCGACGAAACGCCGAATCCTTCGATCAGCGCTTCCGTCGCCTGTACATCCTGAAATTGCGCCTGAATTTCGATCAGATGGCGGAAGTTTTCGTCCGATGGATCTGCTTCGAGCGCCGCTTCCGCCTGTTTCAGCTCCTTATGTAAGGTGCGCGCGCTGCGCTGCAAGTGCAGCGCCTGGTTCAGAGCGTCGCGGGCGTCGTCGAGTGCTGCCGTCTCCAGCGCCGGCCATTGCCGTGCCCGCCGGATCAGGCCGACGGCGCGCTCCCAGATCTCGGCGCAGCCGGCACGCTCGATCGTCGCCACCAAGGCGTGGCGGTCATTGGCCATGTCATGCGCCATCGCGTCGAGGATGGCGGCGTGCAGCCGCTGCAGTTCGGAATTGGCGAGGTCGAGAAATTCGACATGGGCGAAATTCTCGTCGATCAGCGCCGGATGGTTGACCAGCGCCACGATGATCGTCGCCTCGCGCACCGACATGCCCTCGCTGCCGCGCTTGACCAGCGCCGACTGGCCGAGGCTTTCGGTGATCGCCATGCGGCCGCCACCAGGCTTGGCGAACTGCCCACCGGGTGCGGCTGCCTTGCCCTGCCCCGGTTTCCAGTCCTGGCGCCCTTGCCGTGTATCGCGCTGCGAGCCGAAGAAGCTCTTTTCCCGCTCACGCATTTCCTGCTGATAGTGATAGCGCGTGCTTTCGTCGCGGATGCGGCTGGTCAACTCCCGCAGCGTCTTTCCCAGTTCCGCCCGGCGCTCCGGCGTGTCGAAGACACCGCCCGCAGTCTCCCGCATCCACAACAGGTCGACCAGCGGCCGCGCGTCGGCGAGCACGGCGCGGAACGCGTCCGGCCCTTCGGCCTTGACCAGGTCGTCGGGATCCTTGCCCTCCGGCAGCAGCGCAAAACGTGCCGAGCGCCCGGCCTGCACCGACGGTAATGCCAGATCTGCGGCACGCCATGCCGCCTTCAGCCCGGCCTTGTCGCCGTCGAAGCACAGCATCGGCTCCGGCGCCATGCGCCACAACAGTTCGAGCTGGTTTTCGGTGAGCGCGGTGCCGAGCGGCGCCACGGCATTCTCGAACCCGGCCTGCGCCAGCGCGATGACGTCCATATAGCCTTCGACGGCAATGACCGTGCCATCCTTGGCGAGCGCCTTGCGCGCCCGGGCGAAATTGTAAAGCACGTTGCCCTTGTGGAAGAGCTCGGTATCGGGCGAGTTCATGTACTTGGCCAGCGCATCGGGCGCCAGCGCCCGGCCGCCAAAAGCGATGATCTTGCCGCGCGAATCCGGGATCGGGAACATGATGCGGTCGCGGAACCAGTCATAGGAGACCGGAATGTCGTCGCCGTGCCGCACCAGCCCACAGGCTTCGATATCGGCCTTCGGCACGCCCTTGGCGGCAAGATGTTCCTTGAGCGCGTTGCGGCTGTCCGGGGCGTAGCCCAGCCGGAACGACTGCTGCGTCGCCGGCGTCAGCCCGCGGTCCCTGAGATAGGCGCGGGCCTTTGCCCCCTCAGGCCCCTGCAGCCGCTCCTGGAAGAAGGTGGTCGCCATCTCCATGACGTCGGTCAGGCTGGCGCGTTCCTTCTCGCGCCGCTCTTCCTGGGCGTCGCGCACCGGCATCGGCACGCCTGCCATGTCGGCGATCTTCTCGACCGCTTCGGGGAAACTCATTCCGTCGAGTTCGGTCAGGAATTTGAAATGATCGCCCGAGACCGAGCAGCCGAAACAATGGTAGCGGCCCTTCTTGTCCTCGCAGTGGAAAGACGGGCTCTTCTCGCCATGGAACGGGCAGCAGGCCCAAAAGTCGCCACGCGACGCGTTGGTCTTCCTGCGATCCCACGCGACGCGCTGGCCGATAACCGATGAAATCGGCACGCGGTCGCGGATCTCGTCGAGAAAGGCGGGCGGAAAGCGCATTGAGGGAACTCGTTTCCCCACCATATAATCATGCCAGCGAAATCCGACGACCCCCAATACCGGCCATACCCGGTTTCCACAGGGCAAAAAGAAAGGCGGCCGTTGCGGGCCGCCCTCTTTTCCAGGCCAATGCTGGAAGCTTAATGCGCGGCGATCGCGCCGAAGATGATGCCGGATAGGACACTCACCAGCACATAGTCGTTGCCGACGCGGATCCATTCCTGGCCGCGGCCGGGACGATGCAGGCCGTAGCGGCCATAGTCGCGGATCGGCTTGTGCTGCCTCCAGCCCGAATATTTCTGGCCGTTGCGCCAGTGGTTCCGCTTCACGACGACCTTCTTCTTGAAGACGCGCTTCCTCACATCATTGTGGTGGCCCGGCTTCTGCCAGTCGACCTTGGTGTAATTCGACTGCGGCGCGACCGGCGCGTTCATCGGCGCGGCCTGGCCGGCAAGTGAGGTGGCGGCCAGCATCGAGACGGCGAGGACAGAAAGAACAATGCGCTTCATGAGAAATCTCCTTGGTTGTCGATGCCCGAGGAATAGCGGCCGACGGATGAACTGAAACTGAACGCCGGCATTACAATTGTGTAATGAAATCTTCTGCTTATTGCAGATATTTGAACATCATCGCAAAGACGAGTGTCGGCCACTCGGCAAAAGCAGCCGTTCTCCGGATCGGCCAAAGCCCGGCTGTGCAACCATTTGCGTACCCGTCCATTTCCCGACACGGCCTGTCGCCACGCGGCGGCCTCTTGAAATCGACAAAGTTTTATTATCCGGCTAAAATATTCCCGCTATTATTCACAGTGTCATGATCATGATTCGAACCCTTGCTTTTCCGCCTGTTCGCCGCGCCGCCCGCACTGCGTGCCCTGTCCTCATGCAGGCGCCGAAATGAGCGGCTCCGTCGTCCTTCTGCATCTGGCCGGCGCCGTGGCGCTGATGCTGTTTGCCACCCGCATGGTGAAGACCGGCGTCGAGCGCGCCTATGGCGATGTGCTGCGCCACAGGCTGCGCGCCACCATGCGCAATCCGATCATGGCGGTGCTGGCCGGCACCGGCCTTGCCATCGCCCTGCAGAGTTCGACTGCCGTGACGCTTTTGGTCGGCTCCTTCGCCGGTTCTGGTATCGTCTCGGGCGCCGCCGGCCAATTGGCCGTGCGCGGCGCCGAGATCGGCTCGGCGCTGGTGGTCAAGCTGCTGACTTTCGACCTCACGCTGCTGGTGCCGCTCTGCCTGATCACCGGCACGGTGATGTTTATGGCCACCGAGCGTCGCGACTGGCGCCAGACCGGCCGCATCCTGGTCGGCATCGGCCTCTTGATCCTGTCGCTGGAAATGATCGGCCAGGCGTCGGAGCCGCTGCGCAACAGCCAGCTCATGCCGGTCATCATCAATTACTTCTCCAGCGATTCCATCACCGCCTATCTCTTGGCGGCGCTGATCACCTGGCTGTTCCAGTCCAGCATCGCCGCGGTGCTTTTGATGGCGACCCTGGCCGGCCGCGGCCTGATCAGCCCTGAACTCGGCGTCGTCCTCATCCTCGGCGTCAATCTCGGCTCTTCCATCATCGCCCCGATGCTGACCCGGTCAGCCGGGCCCGCTGTGCGCGTCGTGCCGATCGGCAATCTGCTGATGCGCGGGCTGGGCTCGCTGGTCATGCTGGTCCTGTTCATGATCGTCCGGCCGCATGTCGGCTTCCTCGGCGCGACGGCGGCCGACCAGATAGTCAACGCCCACATCCTGTTCAACGTCATCATCCTGCTGGCCGGCCTACCGCTGGCCGGCTTCGTCTACCGCGCCTCGGAGAAGATCGTCGCGCTCGGCACCAAGGCAGCGCCGGCCGCCTCGCTCGACGTCATCGAATTGTCCGCGCTCAACGAGAGCGCGCTGGATGTGCCGAGCCAGGCGCTGGCCAATGCGACGCGCGAGGTGGTGCGGGTCTGCGAGACAGTCGAGATCATGCTGAAGCGCATCATCGAGCTCTACGAGAGTGCCGACACCGACAAGATCAAGGCGTTGGCCGCCCTCGACGACCGTGTCGACCGCAAGCATGCGGCGATCAAACTCTACCTCGCCAAGGTCACCAAGAACCCGCTGACCGAGGACGAGGCGCTGCGCTGCCAGGAACTGATCGGCGCCTGCGTCAAGCTCGAGCAGGTCGGCGACATCATCGTGCGCAACATGCTGGTGCACGTGAAGAAGAAGGTCGATCGCGGGCTGGAGTTCACCGACGAGGGCTGGAGCGAATTGTGCGCCTTCCACGGCTCGGTGCTGGCCAATGCAAGGCTTGCCTTCAACGTGCTGGTCTCGCGCGACCCCGAAACGGCGCGTCAGCTGGTGCTGGAGAAGGACCAACTGCGCGACCGCGAGAAGGAAACCAGCGCCAGCCATTTCCTGCGGCTGCGCGAAGGCACCGCCAAAAGCGTCGAGACCAGCTCGATCCACCTCGACACCATCCGCGACCTGAAGCAGATCAATTCACTGCTGGCCTCGATGGCCTATCCGGTGCTCGAAGAGCGCGGCCTTCTCACAGGATCACGACTGAAGGCCAGCTAACGAGAAGGGATTTGCCACGGCGGCGTCAATTTGGGAACAAGCTTGCGTCGTTCCGGCTCGGACGGCAAAATTAGTCTTTGCTCACCCTCCCGCCCGTCGGCTAAGCATCTGATGCCCCCGGGAGGAAATCGATGGACACCCATTCGCGCAGTTTCGCCAAGGCGCTTTCCTGGCGCATAACCGGCACCATCGACACGATGATCATCTCGCTTGTGGTGACTGGCAGCATCAAGCTGGCGGCCGCCATCGGCGTGACGGAGGTCTTCACCAAGTCGCTGCTCTACTATTTTCATGAGCGCGCATGGCTGAAGATCCCTTACGGGCGCAGGACCCCGGTCTAGCAGCTTGCCCACTGCCGGCATGCACTGCCGATTGCCAAGCCAGCGGCTGACGCGAGGGAATTCGGTCAAGAAAACCTAAAGTCGCGACAAAAATTTCTGGATTGCCCGCGCCGCCCATCCGTGGTTTGACGCCGTTCCAGCCAAGGCTTTCCCATGTCGCTTCCGCTCATTGCCCTGTTCATCGCCGCTTTCGCTTTCGGCACCACCGAATTCGTCATTGCCGGCGTGCTGCCGCAAGTGGCGGAAGGGCTCGGCGTTTCGGTTCCATCCGCCGGCTATCTCGTCTCCGGCTATGCCTGCGGCATCGCCATTGGCGGCCCGCTGCTGGCGCTCGCCACCAAATCCCTGCCGCGCAAGACCTTGCTGCTCGGCCTCGCCATCGTCTTCACCATCGGCCAGGCGGCCTGCGCGCTGGCGCCCGACTTTACCTCGATGCTGCTGCTGCGCATCGCCGTGGCAGTCGCGCACGGCGCCTATTTCGGCGTCGCCATGGTGGTCGCCGTCGGCCTGGTTCCCGAGGACAAACGCGGCATGGCGGTCGCGGTCATCCTGTCCGGCCTCACCGTCTCCAACGTCATCGGCGTGCCGGCGGGCACCGCCATCGGCAACATCTGGGGCTGGCGCGCCACCTTCTGGGTGATGTGTGCGCTCGGCGTGGCGGCAACGCTCGCGATGACTGCCCTTCTGCCGCGCACCGCCGGGTATCAGGCCAAGCCCGCCGGCCTGGCGCGTGAGGTCCGCGTGCTGGCGCGCCAGCAGGTCTGGACCTCGCTGATCCTGATGCTCATGCTGATGCTCGGCCAGTTCTGCCTGTTCACCTACATCACGCCGACCTTGCTTGAGGTCACCGGGCTCGACGAAGACTTGGTGCCCTGGGTGCTGCTGCTCAACGGCGTCGGCGCGACGCTTGGCGTCTTCCTCGGCGGCAAGCTGTCGGACTGGAAGCTGATGCCGTCGCTCATCACCATGCTGGCCCTGCAAGCGGTGACGCTGGCGGTCATCTATGCCGTCAGCCCCTACCCCGTGCCGATGATCGTGGCGATCGTCATCTGGGGCGGCCTCAACTTCGCCATCGGCACGCCGATCCAGACCCGCATCCTGGCCTGGACGGCCGACGCGTCCAATCTTGCCTCATCACTGATCCCGTCCGGCTTCAATGTCGGCATCGCGCTGGCCGCGTCGCTGGGCGCCGCCATGCTCAATGCCGGCTACGGCTACCGCAGCTTGCCCGTGGTGGGCGCTTTCGCCATGCTGGTCGCCGTGGTGGTGGCTGCCATCTCCCAGGTCTGGGAAGCGCGCAGCAACGCCACGCCGCCGCTGACGGCACCGGCGGAGTAGCCTCACCCGCGCCAGCGCAACAGGCGCATGGCGTTGGCGGTGACCAGCACGGTGGCGCCGGTGTCGGCCAGGATCGCCGGCCACAGGCCGGTAATGCCTGAAATGGTGGTGACCAGGAACACCGCCTTCAGTCCCAGCGCCACGGTGATGTTCTGGCCGATATTGGCCATCACCGCCCGCGACAGCCGCACCATGCGGGCAACGTCCATGACGCGGCCATGCAGGATCGCCGCGTCCGCCGTCTCCAGCGCCACGTCGGTGCCGCCGCCCATGGCGATGCCGATGTCGGCTGCGGCGAGCGCCGGCGCGTCGTTGATGCCATCACCGACCTTGGCCACCTTCAGCCCCTCGCGCTGCAATTCGCCGACGATGCGCTGCTTGTCCTGCGGCAGCAGTTCCGTCCGCGCCTCGATGCCGAGCGAAGCGGCGATGGCTTGCGCCGTGCGGCGATTGTCGCCGGTCAGCATCACCGCGCGGATGCCCTCCGCCTTGAGCGCCGCAATGCCAGCCGCCGCATCCGGCCGTGGCTCGTCACGCACGGCGATCAGCCCGGCCACCACGCCATCGGCGACCAGCACCGACACGGTCTTGCCCTGGCCGTTGAGGCTGTCGATGGCAAGGCGCTGTGCTTCCGTAATATCTGCGCGTTCGTCCGCCGCCGGGCCGGATCCGAGGAAGACAGTCACGCCGCCGACACTGCCCTCAACCCCCTTGCCCGAGATCGCTCTGGCGGCCAGCGCCGGCGGCATCGGCACCGGCGCCTTGGCGGCGCTGGCCCTGTCCAGGATCGCCACCGCCAGCGGATGGCTGGAGCCTTGTTCGAGCGCTGCCGCCAGCGCCAGCACGCTGCGCTCATCGCGGCCATAGGCAACGATGTCGGTAATGGCAGGCTTGCCCGCGGTCAGCGTGCCGGTCTTGTCGAAGGCCACCGCCGTGATCCGGCGAAAGCCTTCCAGCACCGCGCCGCCCTTCATCAGCAGGCCGCGCCGCGCCCCGGTCGCCAGACCGGCGGCGATCGCGGCGGGCGTCGAGATGACCAGCGCGCAGGGGCAGCCGATTAAGAGGATCGCCAGGCCCTTGTAGATCCATTCGCTCCAGTCGCCGCCGGCGATGAGCGGCGGCAGCACGGCTACCAACGCGCCGACCGCCAGCACGCCCGGGGTATAGTATCGCGAGAAGCGATCGATGAAGCGCTCGGTCGGCGCCTTGGCCTCCTGCGCCTCCTCGACCAGGCGCACGACGCGGGCGATGGTGTTGTCGGAAGCCGCCGCTGTCACGCGCACTTTCAGCACGCCATCGCTGTTGATCGTGCCGGCGAAGACGGGTTCCGCGACACCCTTGCGCTTCGGCGTGCTTTCGCCGGTCACCGGCGCCTCGTCAATGTCGCTCGAGCCTTCCACAATCTCGCCATCGGCCGGGATGCGGTCGCCCGGCCGCACCACGATGACGTGGCCCACGGCGAGCTGTTCGGCGGGAACTTCGACCGTGCCGCCTCCCCGCTCGACCAGCGCCGTCTTCGGCACCAGATCGGCCAGGCCCTGTATGCTGGCCCGCGCCCGGCCGGCGGCGACCCCTTCCAGAAGCTCGCCGATCAGGAACAGCACCACCACGGCGGCGGCTTCTTCCGTTGCATTGATCATCACCGCACCAGCAGCGGCAATGGTCATCAGCATCTCGATCGAGAACGGCGTTCCGGCCAAGGCAGCCATCAGCGCGCGCCGCGCGATCGGCACGAGACCGACCAGCAACGCCGCCAGGAAAGCCCAGCGCTCGGCCGAAGGAAACAGATGGCCTATGCCATAGGCGGCGAGCACCGCTGCGGCACAAGCCAGCGTCAGCGCCGCACGGCGGGTACGCCACCACGCCTGCCGTGCGGGGTGGCTGTGCAGATGGGACGACCCGGCGGCCTCTTTGGTGATTTGTTGGCCGCCGCCATGGTCATGGCCTTCGTGATCATGAGCGGCATGATCATGCGCCCTGGTCTCCGGCCCATCGGTCCTGGCCTCCGCCTTGACGATGCCGTAGCCCAGCCGCGCCACCTGCCGCAGCACCTTGTCGTCGTTGAGCGGCCCGCCATGGCTGACCGTCATGCTGGCGCCGGTCACCGAAACCGAGACATCCGCGACACCGTCGAGACGGCGCACCGCCGTGTCGATCTTGGCCGCGCACGACGCGCAATCCATGCCGCCGATCTTGAACCGTGTCTGCGTTAGAGGAGAAGTCATGCCATCACCCGTCTGCTTTCTCACCCACGCGGCGTGCCGCCGCACGGGTCTTGAACCCTGATGCCAGGCACTGTAATTGCTCTAGTCACTAGAGCTTCAAGAGGCAAAATGCATGTTTTCGATCGGTGATCTCTCCCGCCGCACCGGGGTCAAGGTGCCGACCATCCGCTATTACGAGCAGATGGGCCTGGTCGCGGCGGCCGAGCGCTCGGAAGGCAACCAGCGCCGCTACTCCCGGCACGAGCTGGAACGGCTGGCCTTCATCCGCCACGCCCGCGACCTCGGCTTCGCCGTCGAAGACATCCGCGCCCTGATCGATCTCAGCGGTCATCCCGAGCAGCCCTGCGGCCATGCCGACAAGATCGCGCAGGAACAGCTGATTTCGGTGCGCGAAAAGATCGCCCAACTGAAGCGGCTGGAAACCGAGCTGGAGCGCATCGCCTCCTGCTGCGACGGCAAGACGGTCGGCGACTGCTACGTCATTCGCGCGCTGTCCGACCATGCGCTGTGTGCGGACGAGCACGTCTGATAGCGAAATCCGGTCCGGCGCGGACCTCGGCTTGGGCGCGTGCGCTCGTGAGACCAGGAGCAGACATGGCGAGCACTGTCAGCGATTTCGGCCTGAGCTGCGGCATCTTGCCGGGGGGCGCGCGCAATGCGATCACCGATGTGCCCGGTATACGCGTCGGCCATTGCACGCTGCGCAACGGCGACACCAACACCGGCGTGACCGCGATCCTGCCGCATGGCGGAAATCTGTTTCGCAAGAAGGTGACGGCGGCAAGCCATGTCATCAACGGCTTCGGCAAGACCATCGGCCTGACGCAAGTGCAGGAGCTTGGCACCATCGAAACGCCTGTTCTCTTGACCAACACGCTCTCGGTCGGCACCTGCGCCACGGCGCTGATCCGCGACGCCATCCGCCAGAACCCGGATATCGGCCGCTCCACCGGAACCGTCAATCCGCTGGTCGGCGAATGCAACGACGGTCCGCTGAACGACATCCAGGCTCTGGCGATATCAGAGGAACACGCCCTCGCCGCGCTGGCGGACGCGCATGAGGGCGAAGTCGAACAAGGCAATGTCGGCGCCGGAACGGGAATGACTTGCTTCGGCTTCAAGGGCGGCATCGGCTCGGCGTCCAGAAGAATCGCGCTCGGCGGCGGCTATCACCTCGGTGTTCTCGTTCTGTCGAATTTCGGCAGATCCGGAGACCTCGTTCTGCCCGATGGGCGCCGGCCGGACCCCGGACAACCGGCCGGGGTCGAGCGCGGTTCGGTCATGATCGTGCTGGCAACCGATGTGCCGCTCGAACACCGCCAGCTTGAAAGAGTGGCGCGCCGCGCCGGAGCCGGCATCGCCAGGCTCGGCTCCTTCTGGGGCCATGGCAGTGGTGACATCGCCATCGCCTTCAGCACTGGCAATCTGGTCGACCACGATGAAAGCCGCGATCTGGTGCCCCTGCTCGCGCTCAATGAGGCGCGCATCGACATCCTTTTTCGCGCGGCGGCGGAAGCCACGCACGAGGCGGTGTTGAACTCCATGCTGTCCGCCGGGGCCTTCACCGGCAGGGCCGGCAAGCATCGCGCATCGCTGGCCGACTGGCTGCGCGATCAGCAACGCTAGCTAATGTCGCCCAGAAGGCGACCTACAGCTCGATCCGGAACCGCAAACTCTCCACCCCGCCATAGGCGGCGTCCTCGAAGAAGCGCTCGACCAGCTTGCCGCCATTGGCCAGGATCACCTTGTGCGACGCCGGATTGCCTGGCTTGGCGGTGATCTCGACATAGGGCAGGCCGACCGACCTCGCCTCGTCCAGCATCTGCCGCAAGGCTTCGGTGGCATAGCCGCGCCGTCGCTTCCACGGCACCACCGCATAGCCGATATGGCCAAGCACATGCGAGGGCAGTTCCGCCGTGCCCTTCTGCCAGCGAAAGCCGATCGAGCCCGATGCCTCGCCATCCCAGATCCAGCGGCGGAAGCCCGGCAGGCGCGGCACTTGCGTGCCGTCGGGCAAGGTGATCGGGCCACCCCTGGCCTCGGCATCGTCGAGGCTGGCCAGAAAGGCGACCGGATCCTGCTCTATCGCCGCCAACTGCTCGCGCGCCGCCTCCTGGAGCCGGACATTATCCGGCGACCAGCCGCGCTCGAGCGCCGCCTTGTAGGACGGCAGATGTTCAAGCGCGGGTTTGACGATCTCGATCATGGTGCATACTCCCTGGCGGCAGGCATAGCCGTGGCCAGCGCTGTGCTCAAGCCGCCTGAAAGCGGATCTCGCCCTTGTTCAGGAAGCAGGTCTTGTCGAACAGCGACAGATCGAGCGGGTTGGGCAACCTGATGTCGCCGATATCGGGAACCGGCTTGGTCTCGGGATTGTAGGATCGGTCGATCTGCGAGATGAAAACCAGGATGACGCCGCTGTCGCGCGCGAAAGCCTTCAGTGTGCACACCTGTTCCATCAGGCCGGGGTTCTCACGTCTTTGGTCGAGCAATTGCAGGTAGTCGATGACCGCCAGCGTGCCGCGTGGCGCCGATCGCAAGATCCTGACGATGTAGTCGGCGCTGATGGCATCGGAAGTGTCGAATTCGAACAACTGGTCGAACCGGGCCGGCTCGACGCCGATGGCGCGAAACCGGTCCAGCACATCGCGTTGCGTATATTCCAGCGTGAAGAACACGCTGCGATGGCCTGACTTCATCGCCTCGACCGCGAGTTCGAGGCTCATCAGCGTTTTGCCGTGGCCGGGTCGCGCGCCGACCAGGACCAGGTCGCCGGGTCTCAGTTGCTCGAACAATCCGCCGGCGGGCGCTGCCTCGGACAGTTTGGCCGCCAACAGGCTCCAGCTGGTAAAACCTTGCTGCGCGGCAACGCGATCAAGCGCCTGGTGGAGCGGAATCCCTGCCTGGCGCGACAACAGCCTGGCCTGACGTTTCAGATGGTAGATGGGCGCGGATAGTTTCATGGCAAACCTCCCGGTGCGAGCCGTTTTCGCAACCCCTCCTTATGCCTTGCGCTCGAACAGTCGGTTCGGTGATGAGAGTGCCCCGCATGAACAGATGCTTCCCATTGGAGGGAGGAGGCGTGGGCCACGCCAGAATCACATCATAGCTCAACCCTTGCGGATCGAAAATCGCGCATGTCGGTGGAGCCGCAAGCCTTGGACCAGCATCCCGGCCTATGGGCGGTGCGCGCCGGCCCCGGTTCTTCGTGCGGACTTGCGGCGCGCTAAACAAGATGTGTTTCGCCGATTGCCGCGAGACATTTTATGATGGATTGCGGATATAACACCGCAGGGATTCGCATGGCCTCGGCAGGAGACTTGAACCGGTGCGGTTGAGATTTTTCCCTCTGGGTGTGGTCGTCACCCTCAGCTTTCTCGTCATCGTCATTGCCCTGACCGCGACGGCCCGGTCCATTGCCGCGCCCTCGGCCATCCCGGCCTGGCTGCAGGCCCATGTCGGCGACAGCGATGGCCAGATCTCGACCGTGGTGCTGGAGCGGGCGCGCGCGCTCTACCTGAAAAAGGTGGCGCAAGGCGCGGTCAGGAATCCCTGTTACTTCGCCATGGATGCGACGCGTCCCGGCGACATGGGCAATGGCGTGCTCGGACGCCGGTACTACGTCATTTGCGAGGCCAGCCAGTCGTTTCACGCCATCTCGTCGGGTCACGGCGGCGGCCGGAATCTGAAAGGCACGGTCGACTTTTCAAACGGCAGGCGGTGCTCCAAGAATTTCGGCAACGCCATGGATTCCGAGCTGACCGCCGGCGGCGCCTACATGACCAGCGAGGCGAAAACATCCTTCAAGGGTTTTTATCGCACCGGTGCGAAACAGGACGTGGCTTTCCAGCGCACCTTCATCCAGTTCGACGGCGAAGGCGAAGCCGCCAATGCCAGGCAGCGGGTGATCGGCGGCCATGCGGCGCAGGTGCTGCGCGGCATGTGCATGCGCAAAAGCCCCGACAGCTCCTACGCCGACCATGACGGCCTGGTGCCGTTCGGCAAGCTGGTGGACTATGCCGGCGGCCGCAGCAATGGCTGCACCAGCTGGTCGCCAACGGATGCGCAGCAGATCATCGCGATGGTCAAGGACAATCCGACGACGCTCTACATCTATCCGGAATCGCGTGACATCGCGGCTGTCGCGCAGGCGGCAAAAAGCCATTCGCCATCGGGCGAAGCACCCTATTGGAACGCATCCTGCCTGAAGGAAATCGGCACGCCGAAATTCTGGCCGCGAAAAACCCTCGAACCGATCATCGCCCAATACAAGCAGGACCACCCGGCACCGCCACCGCAGCCGGTACCGATGTGCAAGGGGCCGTGAGGTCCGCTCCACAGCAGACCCCACGGGAGTAGACTCTCGGTCAGCGCAGAAAACCGAGCACGGCCTCCATGAACTCCGCCGGATACTCCACATTCGACAGGTGGACCGCCGGCAGCACAATCAGCTTCGCGCCGGGCACGGCCGCTGCGATCAGTTCGCTGTGGCTGGCGGCCGTCACCGTGTCATGCTCGCCGGCGATCACCAGCGTCGGCCGGTTGATCAGCGCCACCGTGCGGCGAAGGTCGGCATCGCGAACGGCGGCGAACAGGCCAGCCAGGCCTTGCCGGTCGATAGCGAGCAGCATCGTGCGAAATTCCTCGATGACCGGTTCGTTGGCCGCCACCATCCGCGCGGGGAACCAGTTGTCGAGGAACATTTCGGCGGTTTCAGCCATGTCGGGCGCCTGTCGGACAACGGCAATCCGCTCGTCGAAATAGCTTGCCGGCGCCAGATGCGGCGAGGTGTTGCTCAGGATCAGCCTGTCGATCCGCTCCGGCGCATGGATGCCAAGCCACTGCCCGACGAAGCCGCCGAGCGACAGTCCGAGGAAATGCACCCGCCCAAGACCGAGCGCGTCGAGCAGTTCGATCACGTCGCGGCCAAGCCGGTCGAGCGAATAGGCACCAACCGGGGCGCTTGACCCGCCATGGCCGCGAAAGTCGTAGCGCAGAAGACGGAAATGTTTTGAAAGCTCGCCGGCCTGCCCGTCCCACATGTGCAGCGTGGTGCCGATGGAGTTTGACAGCACCAGCACCGGCTTTGCGGCATCGCCATCGAAGCGATAGGCGATGCGCGTGCCGTCGCCGACAGTCACGAAATTCAGCTCACTCATGATGAAGAGTCCTTCTGGAAGGTTGAATGAGGCGGAACGTAGTCGTGGCGGGCTTTTGTTGATATTACAAAGATGGGACAAACTCTGTAGTTGAATCCGACATGGCCGAATTCACCTTGCACGATTTGCAGTGCTTCGATGCGGTGATCCGCACCGGCGGCTTTCAGCCTGCGGCGGCACTGCTGCATCGCTCGCACCCGGCGGTGTTCGCCGCCGTCGCCAAGCTCGAACGACAGCTCGACCTCGTTCTGCTCGATCGCACCGGCTATCGCGTGCGCCCGACCGAGGCGGGACTGTCGTTCCACCGCCGGGCGCAATCGCTGCTGCGCGAACTGGAAGGCCTGCGCGTCCATGCCGCCCAGCTCTCGATGGGCGAGGAAAGCGAGATCCATGTCGTGATCGGCGACCTCTGCCCGCGGCCGCAGGTGCTGGGCATGCTCGGACGGTTCTTCGCCCAATGCCCGGGCACGCGGCTGCATCTGCATTTCGAAGCCGTCGGCGGCCCTTGGGAGCGGCTTTTCGATGACGAGGCCGATCTGATCCTGCACTGGATCGACAAGGGCGACGCGCGGGTGGAATGGATCGATCTGTGTAAGGTGCCGTTCATTCCGGTGGTGGCGCCGGGCTTCCTGCCCGAGCGCCTCACGCAGCCGATCACACTGGACCAGATGCGGGCGCTCACCCAATGCGTCATGCGCGACACCGCCCGCCATTCGCCACGGCAGGACTACTTCATGGTCGAAGGCGCGCCGCAATGCCTGGTGCCTGACCAGGGCATGAAGAAGGAGATTATCCTGCAGGGCCTTGGCTGGGGCCACTTGCCCCGCTTCCTGATCGAGGACGAATTACACGACGGACGCCTGCGCTCCATTGCCGGCCGCCATATGCCGGGCCGCACCGACGAACTGGTGGTGGCGCGCCGCCGCGACCGGCCGCACGGGCCGGTCGCCAACCGGCTATGGGATCACATCCAGCAGAAAGCGCCGGCCTTGCGCCGCGTATTGGAGCCTCGGAAAATCCCCTAAGAGATGCCGAGCGCTCCCCGGGCCAGGCTGGCTAGCCCTAAAGCCTGTCACGATCCAGCCTTTCGAGGATTGCAGGCCGCCGGCTACGGCACCTGCGTGATGCTGCCGCTGCCTCTGAACTGCGACCGCCGCATGGTCGGGTGCCCATAGAGATCGACGTCACCGCTGCCGGAAATCGAGACATCCGCATCCGCCTGTGCGGTAACCTCCGCGTCGCCGCTGCCGCGGATCTCGACCTGCGCGGATTGGGCGATCAGGTCCTTGAGCCGCCCCGAGCCTGAACCGGAGATCTCAAGATCGACCGCTTGGGTGGTGCCATTGGCAACCACGCTGCCGCTGCCGCGAATGTTCAGCCGCAGCTCGGGCTGGTTGACCTGCGACAGGGTTAGCTCGCCACTGCCGACCAGTCTCCAGTCCGAAATCGCCGGTCCCGAAACGGTGACGTCGAGCCGGGGCGAAAACCAGCCCGTCTCACAATCCAGGCTGAGCTGGCTGCCCTCCATGCGCACATGATCGATCAGCGTGGAATCGCCGCTGACGACAGCTTCGGCCTTGTCGCCCGGCTGGTAGCGGACCGAAGCCGGCAAAGCGATGGTGAAGCTGTCATTGGCGCTGAACGGCAGCGTAACTTCCTTTCTGACGGACGTGATCGCGCCGCAGGTGGATTGGCCGCTGATCCACGATCCTCCCGCGTTGACCCAATCCGGTCCTGCAAGCCCGATGCCAACGGCCAAGAACAGGGCTGCGCCGACCAACCCGGCAGTTGCGACAAGTGCCAGTTTTCCAGTCATGATCCGTTTCCTTCAACGTGATGACGAATTGCAAGCGCTTGGCGGCGCTCAAACGGAGCGGTCTGGCTGGACAATGCGGGAATGCAGCCGGGCGTAGCGCCCGACAACCCGTATGCCCGCGCCCATGCCCAGCAGCAGCAAGGCGCCGCCGCCAAGGAAGCCGCTCACCAGTCCAGCGCCGATGAAGAGGCGTCCCAGTGTGAGCGAGAAGGCAGTGCCCGGCTCGAACATCAGCGTGGTGAGAATGATCTTGATGCCGAGCACGCCGATGGCAACGAGCGTGATACCAGGCCCGAGCGCAAGCACGACCGCCGTGATGAGCAACGGCAACAGGAAGACGATGTCGACGAAGGCAAGGCCGGCCAGGGCGATTGTCGCCGCCAGCATGTTCGACACGCTCCAATGCGCTTCGAAACGGCGCAGGCCGGCCTCGGCGCGCAGCTCGCGGGCGATCCTTGTCGGATCACCCAGGGCCGCCGCGACCTCCGCTTCGCCGCGGCCCGAAGCATCGGCGAAATGGGCGGCATAGTCCCCAACGATATCCTCGATCTCCTGCGGCGGCAGGCCGGCGAGTCCCTGTCTCAGCGTGCGCAAGAAGGCATCCCTGGTCATGGCAAATCCTCGAGAAGTTTGTCGACGGCCCCCGCGAAGGATCGCCAGTCGCGGCGGTGAGCTTCGAAAGCCTGCTGGCCGAGTAGCGTGAGCCGGTAATATTTACGCGGCGGCCCGCTGCTCGACTCGACGATGCGGGTGGCGACCAGCCCGTCATTCTGCATCCGGCGCATCAGGGGATAGATCGTGCCTTCCCCCATGTTCACCGCGGCAACCAGCGTGCTGGCG
Organism: Mesorhizobium sp. 131-3-5; assembly: GCF_016756575.1. NCBI lineage: Bacteria > Pseudomonadati > Pseudomonadota > Alphaproteobacteria > Hyphomicrobiales > Phyllobacteriaceae > Mesorhizobium > Mesorhizobium sp. 131-3-5. The sequence goes on along the minus strand of NZ_AP023254.1, from coordinate 2,603,454 downwards.
ATTTCATAGCCATAGCTCTCACCCCGCGACAGCACGGCCAGGACGCACAGATCAAGCGCGCCTTTTCGCAACTGGACGAGGATGGAGTCGGTCATGGCAGGCCTCGAATTCGCGACCTGTATATAGCACGCTACCTGTTTATGCAAGGTAGTGTGAGAACACCTATTTGGCCCCGCAACCCTTGTGTGGGGCGGCGAGAGCCAAAGTCATGGCAAGGACAGTCCCTATCGCCGCCGGCGCGGCCGGACAGTACGCATTTCGGCCTGCTGACCCTATCGGGCCAGGTAACCGCCATTGATGAAAAGGGTCTGCGCTGTGATCCATTGCGATTGCGGCAAAGCCAGGAACTCGATCACCGGAACAATGTCTTCGATATGCCCCAGCCGGCCGACGACGCTGGCGGTCGTTGCCCGTGCAACCGACTCCGGCGTTTCGGCACCGTGATAGAAGGGATCGTTGATCGGCCCGGGCGCGACCACATTGACGGTGACGCCCCGCCCGCCGATGTCCCTGGCCAGCGCACGGGTGAAATCTTCGAGCGCGGCCTTCGCCCCGGCATAGACCGAATAGAAGGGAATGGTCGCGCCCAGGATGGTCGTGCCCATGTTGATGATGCGGCCATTATCGGCGATGCAGCGTGCTGCCTCCTGCATGACGAAGAAGGCGGCCTTGGCGTTGATGCCGAAGGAGCGGTCGAATTCGGCCTCGCTGATGTCGGTGAACGGCTTCTTGATCACCAGCCCGGCATTGTTGATGACGATATCGACGCGGCCAAACGCGCCGAGGGTCGCCTCGAACAAGTGCTTGACGACCTTGGTGTCGGTCAGGTCCCCGTCGACGATGATGGTGCGCGTGCCGTGTTCGCGCACCAGCCGTGCCGTTTCCTCGGCATCGCTCTTTGAAGCGGTCCCATGATGATGGACTGAAATGTCTGCACCGAGCCGCGCCAGCGCGACGGCGAAAGCGCGCCCCATATTGCGCGCGCTGCCGGTGATAACAGCCACCTTGCCTGAAAGGGGAGCATTTGTCGTTGCCATGAGCCAACCCCGGTTCGCGTTGCCAGAATGAATTGCAAGGCACGGTAGGGCGATCGGGCGGACGGCGAACAGGTCGAATCTTGCTGTTTTGAACTAGCTCACGACCTCACTGGGCAGGACGCCCAACCGCGAGCGCATCAGCCCTCGGAAATGGCTGAGATTGGTGAAGCCGCAGCGGTAGGCGATGGACTCCACCGTCGACCTGTTCCCTTCCAACAACAGCGCCCGTGCATGCTCGAGCCGTCTGGCCATCACATATTGGTGCGGCGACCATCCCGTCGTCAGCTTGAACGAGCGCGCGAAGTGAAACGGGCTGTAGGCGGCAACGGCGGCGAGCGCTGCTATGCTCAAGCTCGCATCGACATGCGCCTCGATGAATTCCAGCGTGCGGCCGAGCCCGCGGCCGTCCAGCGGCGATCCGCGCCAGCCGTCGGCGCGACCGCCAAACTTCGCGCAGTAGACCCTGTTATAAAGCTGCCGCACAAGGCCATCGCGCACGACATCGGACAAGGCCAGCCGATTTCGTGCAGCGGCGCGAAACCGGTCGAGGATCGCCCATGCATGACGGTCCGCCCAGCCATGCATGTCGGCCAGATCAGCATGGTTGCCGACACCCAATGCCGTCGCGATCTCGCGCCGCAAATCCGGCGACGCGCTGATCTACAGGATTTCCGCGGATCGCTGCGTTCGCAGCCAGTAGATGGGCTCTGCACCCGTCAGCCCGATCGTGCCGCGCGGTATGGTGCGGGCGACGGTCCTGCCGTTGGCCAATTGGACCACGGCCTGGCGCTGGCCGTTGTAGCCTGTCGCTATCGCACCCGGCTCCGAAGCCGGAACGAGTTCATGCGCCTGCGAAGGCGGCAGCCGGCAATGCGCGATGCGCGATGCGCACACCGTCCCAGTTCAGGCGGGCAATGTCGACCTCTTTGAACATGGTTCGACGGCTGGATCGTGTCGGCGACGCCCTACTGCAGCAGCCCTTTGACGATGCCGCTGGCCTTGCCGAAATCCATCTGGCCGGCATATTTCTGTTTCAGCGCGGCGATCACCTTGCCCATGTCCTTCTGGCTGGCGGCACCCGTCGCCGCGATGGCCTCGCGCGCCGCCGCCGTGATCGCTGCGTCGTCAAGCTGCGTCGGCAGGAAGCCGCGGATGATCTCCATCTCGCCACGCTCCTGTGCGGCCAGTTCCGGGCGCTTGCCGTCCTCGAATGCCTTCGCCGATTCCTCGCGCTGCTTCACCATCTTGGCCAGGATCTGCAGAATCTCCTCATCGCTGGCGGGATCCTTGCCCGACCCGCGATTGGCGATGTCGCGGTCGTGGATGGCGGCCTGGATCAGCCGCAATGTCGGCAGCCGGTGCTTGTCCTGCGCCTTCATCGCGCTCTTCAGGGATTCGGCGATCTTTCCGCGCATCGTGCTCTTCTCCTACAAACGGCGCGGACCATAACCTCGCCGGGAGCACAAGGCAAATCTTGAACTGACCGACAAACCACTGATATTGTTCGACGAAATAAATCGATGCGGGGCCTTGGCTGCATTATTGACCGTTCTGGCACCTTCCCCTATGTACTCGGCCTTGCATAAGACAATGAATTGACGTGCTGAGGCTCGAGAAATCGCTGCCACGCCGTTTGCTGCGCGGATGGTCCGTCATCGAAGCGCACAGCCAGATAGGAGTGCCGCCATGGCCGAGATGACGCCCGCCTGGGCCACCGAAAAGCCGACCGCCCTTCTGGTGCTGGCCGACGGCACCGTCATCGAGGGCCGCGGCCTGGGCGCCACCGGCTCCGCCGTCGCCGAAGTCTGCTTCAACACCGCGCTCACCGGCTACCAGGAAATCCTCACCGATCCGTCCTATGCCGGCCAGATCGTCACCTTCACCTTCCCGCATATCGGCAATATCGGCACCAATGGCGAGGACATCGAGGACCTCAATCCGGCCGCCCGCGCCGGCGCAGTCGGGGCCGTGTTCAAGGCCGATGTCACCAACCCGTCCAACTACCGCGCCGCCGGCCACCTCGACCAGTGGCTGAAGAAGCGCGGCATCGTCGCGCTCTCGGGCATCGACACCCGCGCGCTGACCGCGCTGATCCGCGAAAAGGGCATGCCCAATGCCGTCATCGCGCATGCGCCGGACGGCGTGTTCGACCTCGACGATCTGAAGCAACGCGCCGCCGCATGGTCGGGCCTGATCGGGCTCGACCTCGCCAAGGAAGTCACCTCGGGCCAGTCCTCGGTCTGGCGCGAGACGCCTTGGGTGTGGAACGAAGGCTTTGGCGAACAGGCCGAGCCATCGCTGCACGTCGTGGCCATCGACTACGGCGTCAAGCGCAACATATTGCGCCTGCTTGCCGGCCTCGGCGCCAAGGTGACTGTCGTTCCGGCAAACACCGGTTCGGAAGAAATCCTCGCGATGCAGCCGGACGGCATCTTCCTCTCCAACGGCCCCGGCGATCCGGAAGCCACCGGCGACTATGCCGTGCCGGTCATCCAGGATCTGCTGAAGACCGACATTCCGGTGTTCGGCATCTGCCTCGGCCACCAGATGCTGGCGCTGGCGCTCGGCGGCAGGACCGCCAAGATGCACCAGGGCCATCACGGCGCTAACCATCCGGTCAAGGACCACACCACCGGCAAGGTCGAGATCGTCTCGATGAACCACGGTTTTGCCGTCGACGCGGACTCGCTGCCCGAGGGCGTCGAGGAAACCCACGTCTCGCTGTTCGACGGCTCGAACTGCGGCATCGCACTCACCGGCCGTCCGGTGTTCTCGGTCCAGCATCATCCGGAAGCCTCGCCCGGCCCGCAGGACTCGCACTATCTGTTCCGCCGCTTCGTCAACCTGATCCGGCAAAAGCGCGGCGAGGAATTGCTGGCCGAACGGGCCTGATCCTAAGCCACCGGCCGCCCCTCGCTCGCCTCCAATATGGCGAACCATTGCTGGCGGTCGAGATTGATCTCCAGCGCCTTGACCATGGCCGCCAGCCGTTCCGGCTTCATCGACCCCAGCACCGGCACCAGCCGGGCCGGATGCCGCAGCAGCCAGGCGATGGCGACGGCGGCTAGATCGCCGGCGCCGACCTCGGCGGCGACCGCCGCGAGCGCCGCCCGCACCCTTGCCTCCCGGCCTTCCTTGCCGGTGAACAGCGAGCCGCCGCCGAGCGGCGACCAGATCATCGGCGCGTAGGCCAGGCGCTGCGCGTGGTCGAGGCTGCCGTCGGCCAGTGCGGACGTCTTCAGCACCGACATCTCGATCTGGTTGGTGACGAGCGCGAACGGCAGCCGCGAGGCCAGGAGATCGAATTGCGACGGCGTGAAATTGGAAACGCCGACCGCCCTCGCCTTGCCTGCCTTGACCAGCCCGGCCAGTGCCGCCGCCGTCTCGTCGGCGTCCATCAGCGGGTCCGGCCGGTGCAGCAGCAACAGGTCGAGATAGTCGGTGCCGAGATTGGCGAGCGAGCGGTCGACCGATGCGGTTATGTGGGCGGCGCTGGTGTCATAATGCTTCAGCCGGTTCTGCGGCCGGTTGGCCGAGGCCAGCATGATGTCGCATTTCGAGATCAGCTCGATCTGATCGCGCTTGCCCTTCCAGCGCGACAGCCCGGCGCCGAACGCCGCCTCCACTTCGTAGTTCCCATAGATGTCGGCATGGTCGAAACTGGTCAGCCCGAGATCGACGGCGGTGCCAATCAGCCGCGCGACCTGATCGGCATCCGGGCGGACACCGCCGTCGAGCAGGCGCCAGGCGCCGAAGACCAGCCGCGACAGCGATACCCCGTCCCTGGTCAGCGCGATGCGGCCGTCATGGCTCATGCCTGCGCTCCATCTTCCGCGACGACGGTCGTGGCGTTTGTCATCGTCGCCGGCCTCGCCACCTTGGTGACGAAGACGATGAGCGCCAGCACCAGGAAGCACGCACCGACCAGATAGGGCGCGCCGCCGAAAGTCACGGGCGCGCTTGGCCCGGTGAACCAGGAGAAGATCGCCGTGTAGAGCAGCGGCGTGATGATCGAGGTGATCGAGAAGAGCGAGGTCATCGCGCCCTGCAGCTCGCCTTGTGCAGAAGGCGGAACCTTGGCGGCGGCGAGGCTTCTCAGCGGCGGGTCGGCCAGCGCTTCCAGGCAGCCGACGACGATCACCGCATAGATCATCCATCCCTGCGAAGCGAAGGCATAGCCGAAGGCGCTCACCGCCGTGAACGTCAGGCCGATGACCGCCGTCTTCCATTCGCCGAGCCAGGGGATCACACGCGGCAACACGACAGCCATGACGATCGCGCCGCACAGGCCGAAGGCGCCGAGCGAAAAGCCGATCTGCTGCTCGCTCCAGCCGTAGCGGTAGCTGGAGACGAACGACCACACCGCCGGATACATCATGTGCCCGAGCGTCATCAGGAAGAAGACCAGGCCGATCCAGCCGATGCCTTTGTATTGGCGCATCTGCAGCAGCGTGCCGACCGGGTTGGCGCGTTTCCACTCGAAGCGGCGGCGATGCTTTTCATCCAGCGTTTCGGGCAGGAAGACCATCGCGATCAGGAAGTTCACCAAGGCGAGCCCGGCGGCGAAAAAGAACGGCACGCGCGGCCCGAACGTGCCGAGCAGCCCGCCCAGCACCGGGCCGATGACGAAGCCGACGCCAAAGGCGATGCCGAGCAGGCCGAAATTCTTCGCCCGGTTCTCGTCGTTCGAGATGTCGGCGATGAAGGCCGACGTCGTCGAATAGCTGGCGCCCGAAATGCCGGCCAGCACACGGCCGATGAAAAGCATCGGATAGGACCAGGCGACGGCACAGATCAGATTGTCGATGGAGAAGGTCAGCACCGAGGCAAGCAGGATCGGCCGCCGCCCGAACCGGTCGCTCAACCCGCCCATGATTGGCGCGAAGAAGAACTGCATGGCCGCATAGACAAAGAACAGCCAGCCGCCTTCGATCGCCGCGCCGCTGATGCTGACACCGGACAATTCCTGCAAATAGGCCGGCAGCACCGGCATGATGATGCCGAAGCCGATAATATCCAGCAGCAGCGTGGTGAAAACCAGCGCGAGGCCCCGCCTGGCGGTTTTGGGGTCGATCATGATGGGTCAGGCTCCTCTGGTCGCCCGGGGCGCAGGCGGACGAACCTTATAGGCGAGCGCGCAAAAAGGAACAATGCGAGAACAGCCAGGAATCGTTGATCCTGACTCTCCCTGACGACGACTTCGTCGTTAGGCCAGCCCCGTGAGGCGAGTGCTTAGATCGGGCCGCTCAGCGTGTTGCAGTCCGAAAGCTTGCCGCTCTTGTAGCCGCGCGCCAGCCAGGTCTGCCGCTGTTGCGAAGTGCCGTGGTTGAAGCTTTCCGGCACGACATAGCCCTGCGTCCTCTTCTGCAGCGTGTCGTCGCCGATCTGCTTGGCGGCGTTGAGCGCGCTTTCGATGTCGCCCTGCTCCAATATGCCCTTCTGCGCCGTGTAATGTGCCCACACGCCGGCGAAGCAGTCGGCCTGCAGTTCGATGCGCACCGAAAGCTGGTTGGCATCGGCCTCGCTCATGCCTTGCCGCATCTGGTTGAACTTGGACATGATGCCGGTGAGGTTCTGCACGTGGTGACCGACCTCATGCGCGACGACATAGGCCCGCGCGAACTCGCCCGAGGCACCAAATTGCTGGTCGAGTTGCTGGAAGAAGGTCATGTCGAGATAGACCTTGTGGTCGCCCGGACAATAGAACGGCCCGGCCGCCGCAGAGGCAAAGCCGCAAGCCGAGCGAACCTGGCCGGAAAACAGCACCAGCTTGGGGTCCTCATAGGTCAGGCCTTGCGACTTGAAGATACCAGTCCAGGTGTCTTCGGTTTCGGCCAGTACGGTCGCGACGAATTGCTTCATCTCGTCATTGGCGGGTGCCGTGCCGCCGCCCTGGCCGCCGCTATTGTCCGATATCTGGCCACCGCCACCCGGCAGTAGGCCGCCATCGCCACCGCCCAGGATCGCCGAGGGATCGAAGCCGAAATACCATCCCGCGATCACCACCAGGATGACGAGGAGGATGCTGCCGCCGCCACCGGTCCGGCCGCCGATAGGAATTTGGAACCCGCCGCCGCCGCCGATCCCACCACCGCCGCTGTCGCTGCGGTCGTCCTCGATATTGTCACTCTGACGACGGCCTCTCCAGAGCATGGCAACTCCCCGTGATGAACTTCCTCGTTGCTCCGGCAAGGCCGGCTCAACCCAACAAACAATTATCCCAATGGTTGCGCCAAGTCACAGTGTTTTTCGATGCCGGTACCACATGGACATCGCTCTGGCCCCGCGCGCTTAAGGTCTGTAGCATCGTCCACATGGGGGGATGAGCGAGACTTGAGGACGATCGGCCAATTCCTGTCGCTGCTTGCATCGCTGCTTTGCCTTGGCCTCGGGCCGGCCGGCGCCGTGACGCTTGATTCCAGCGTCGCCGTCACCGATCCGGCCACCTTGCAGGCGCTGGAGCGCGGCGGGCTGTCGATCAGCCGCCTGCTCGGCCCCGCGCTCGGCCTCACCCGCGACGTCGACAATCGCGGCCTGTTTTCCGTGCCGGCGCTGGCCACGGTGCGCGACACGGTCAAGCAGGAGATATTGGACGAGCCGAAGACCAGTCCCGACCCCTATGTCGCTGATATGGCGAAGTCGAACGACACCAGCCAGAAATTCAACCCGAAATACATCGACGATGACGGCTCGACGCTGGACCTGACCGGCGTTGTCAACCGCATGGATCGCGGCTATCTCGGCCACACCGAATGCGGCGAGATCAGGCTGATCTACCGCTTCCACTATTCGGTCACCGAAAAGCCGGCCAAGGGCAAGGTGGCGCAGCGCATCTCCTCGCGCCTGCCTCTGACCATGAGCCTGGTCTTCAACGCCAAGCCGAAGCGTGTGCAGGCGCGTGCCTCGAAGGATCTGCCAAGTGCCACCGACGTATCCTGCGCCGACGTCGCCCAACGCTGGCTCGCCGCCGGGCAGAAGGACCTGCCGCCCGAGCAACTGGCCGCCTGGCTGCGCTCCGACGAAGGCCCGCTGTCCGGCGCCATGCTCAATTCCTCGCAGATCATGCGGCTCGAACTCAACATGCAGGTGCTGCGGCTGTCGGCTTCGACACGGCGCGATTTCGGCGGCCATGCCGAATATCTCCTGAAGATCTTCAAATGGGATCCGGCGACCTCGAGCTTTTACGAAGCGAAGATGGAGAACCAGATCGACCGCGCCACGGTGCTGGCCGACGGCAAGTCCTTCGCCAAATGGCTGCTCACCGACCGCAACATCTACGATCTCGACCATGGCCGGCTCGTCATTGACGAAAAATTCCTGGCCAAGAACGCCGTTTCCGTCGCGCCCGGCGGCCTGAGCCGCTCGCAGAACAACATCGCCTATGGGCTGCTCGACGACGCCGACATCGACAAGGCGCTGAAGGACTATGTCGCCAAAGGCAATACCCTGGCCACCATCAAGTCGGTCGCTGGCTTCAATTTGCGGCTGAACGAAATGAGCTGCACCGGCTGCCATCAGACGCATGGCATTGCCGGCTTCCACTACACCGGCGCCGACCCGGCCAGCGAACCGCGCCGCAACGCCGTCTTCGTGCCGGGCTCCGCTGTGTTCTTCGCTGACCTGCCGCGCCGCCGCGCCATCGTCGAACAATTCGCCGCCGGCGGCCATCCCGATTTCACCAGAGGTTTCGCCGCCCGCCCGGACCAGAAATATGCTGAAGCGCTGAACGGCACGGATCTCTACAATGGCTGGGGCTCGATCTGCTATCGCGGTGACGACGCAAGCTTCAAGGACTGGACCTGCGGTGCCGGCCTGCGTTGCGCCGGCGTCCACGAAAGCGCCATCCATCCGGGCTTCGGCACCTGCGTCAGCGAGAAGGGCACCGCGGTCGGCGATCCCGTCGAATTCGGCGAGATCAAAATGTCGTCATGGGGCAACGACAAGTATTGCCGCCTCTCGCCGGCCACCGCCAAGGCCTGCGCCATCGATCCCGCGCGGGACAAGAAACCACTGGTCAAACTCGCCGGCTATGGCGCGGCGCGCCAGCGCTACGACAATCCTGATCAGAAGACCGGCGGCTTTCCCGGCGGCATGCTGCGCAAGGCGAGCTGCGACAAGCTTCCCGAAGAGGCGACCTGCGGCCGTCTCGCCAAGACCGGCTTCAACGACTGCATCGCCTCGGGCAAGGACCACAAATTCTGCACCAGGGAATTCACCAAGACCGCCGGCCTGCGCGCCTGCGACAAGGCGCATCCCTGCCGCGAGGACTATATCTGCACCGCCGGCTGAAAGGGCTCGAACGCCCGGAGCCATAGGAGGGCAACCGGCAGCTGAACAGACAGCTTCCGCCTGCCGCCGACGTCGGCGCGGCCTCAGCTTTTCTGCTTGGCGCCGGCGCTCTTGCCATCGGAGCTTTTCGAGCGCTCCTCGAAACGCGCCGCACCCTTCTTCAGGGGATGGCCGGTCTCGGCTTCGGTCTTGCGCTCGTCCTTCGCCGCGGCCTGCTTCAATCCCTTGGCGGCCTGCTTGCCCTTAGCGGTTGGTGCTTGTTCGACGCCCATTGCTTCCTCCCTTGGTGCGATATCGCGCTATGTCAGGAGCAACGTGCGCAAGGGGCTGCGGTTCCACCTCCCCAGGAACGATCGGGCGCCTCAGCGCGACACCGTCATCGCCTTGCGGAAAGCTTCCAGCGTCTCGGCGCTGACATGGTGCTCGATGCCCTCGGCATCGATGCGCGCGGTCTCGGCGCTGACGCCGAGCGAGCGCAGGAAAGCTTCCACCGTCTGGTGACGGATGCGGCTTTCCTCCGCGACCTTGCGGCCGGCCTCGGTCAGGAACACGCCGCGATAGGGTTTTCTCGACACCAGCCCGTCGGCGCAAAGGCGCGTCAGCATCTTGGCCACCGTCGGCTGCGCGACGCCGAGCCGCGCGGCGATGTCGACCTGGCGTGCCTCGTTGCCGTCCTCGATCAAATCGGCGATCAGCTCGACATAATCTTCGACTAGCGCGCTGCGGCGCGCTTGGCGCTGCTGCCGGAACCCTTCCGAATGGACATCGGCGTCGGGCAATGGCTCACGCGGGACAGGTCTGTTCTTCAGCGCCAATGCGCTCCTCCTCGGGAGTTTAGCCGTTCCTGCTTTATAGCACGGGCTCTGATTCTTCAGGCCGTTTATTTGCATTCCCCCACAGGCGCAACCGGCGTTTCCGATTGCGGTTTCGCAAACCCGGCCGAACGTCGGGCAAAAAGCACAAACAATGAAATATAGCATATTGCATAATGTTGAGCCATGGCATAGCTTATGGATATCCCCGGAAGTCTCGGAAAGCCTTTTCATGTCAGACGCAGAAGCCACAGCCCCTCGATCCTCATGGCGGTTCGCCGGACGGGACGAGGACGATCAGCCCAGCCTACGCGAAGTCAATTCCACCATCGCCGTGCCGAGCTCGGGCGTCTGGTTCCGCCGGCTGTTCGCCTTCATAGGCCCGGGCTACATGGTTTCGGTCGGCTATATGGACCCGGGCAACTGGGCGACCGACCTCGCCGGCGGCGCCCAGTTCGGCTACACGCTGCTGTTCATCATCATGCTGTCCAACCTGATGGCGATCCTGCTGCAGGCGCTGGCCGCCCGGCTTGGCATCGCCACCGGCCGCGACCTCGCCCAGGCCTGCCGCGCCTATTATCCGCGCCCGGTCAATTTCGTGCTGTGGATCGCCTGCGAACTCGCCATCATCGCCTGCGACCTCGCCGAAGTCATCGGCACCGCGATCGCATTGAAGCTTCTGTTCGGCATTCCGCTGATCGGCGGCGCGATCCTCACCGCGCTCGACGCGTTCCTGGTGCTCATGTTGATGAACAAGGGGTTCCGCTATCTCGAAGCCTTCGTCATCGCGCTTTTGATCATCATCTTCAGCTGCTTTGCCATCCAGATCTTCGTTGCCGCGCCGCCGGCCGGCACGATCCTGCACTCGATGTTCGTGCCGTCCTCGGAGATCGTCACCAATCCGGCGATGCTCTACATCGCCATCGGCATCATCGGCGCCACGGTCATGCCGCACAATCTCTATCTGCACTCCTCGATCGTGCAGACCCGCGCCTATGAGCGCACCGAAAAGGGCAAGCGCGACGCCATCAAATGGGCGACGGCGGACTCCACCATCGCCCTGATGCTGGCTCTGTTCGTCAACGCCGCTATCCTGATCGTCTCGGCTGTCGCCTTCCACAACACCGGCCACCAGGATGTGGCCGAGATCGACCAGGCCTTCGAGCTGCTGTCACCGCTGCTCGGCCTCAGCATTGCCTCGATCCTGTTTGCCGTGGCGCTGCTCGCTTCCGGCCTGAATTCGACAGTGACGGCGACGCTTGCCGGCCAGATCGTCATGGAAGGGTTCCTGCGCCTGCGCATCCCCAACTGGGCGCGCCGGCTTCTGACGCGTGGCCTGGCCATCATTCCCGTGGTGGTTGTGACCGCGCTCTATGGCGAGAAGGGTACCGGCCAGCTGCTGGTGTTCAGCCAGGTGATCCTGTCGATGCAATTGCCCTTCGCGGTGGTGCCGCTGGTGCAGTTCGTCTCCGACAAGAAGAAGATGGGCAACCTCGCCATTCCGCGCGGCGTGGCCGCACTCGCCTGGGTGGTCGCGGCGATCATCCTCGTGCTCAACTTCAAGCTGCTCTACGACACGCTGTTCGGGGTCAGCTAGAATTCCGCCAGACAGCGCGACAAACCGCCAAATCGCGCTATCTTTGCTGGCGTCATGAGCAACATTGAAGACATCAGGAAATTCTACGCCCGGCTGATGGCGGCCAATGCCGCCTCATCGGATCCACGCCTGGAGGAGGTCTTCGCCACTGTTCCGCGCGAAGCCTTTCTTGGCCCGGGACCATGGACGATCGTCGCCGGGAGCGGCAAGGTCACCACGCCGAGCGCCGACCCGGCGCATATCTACCAGAACGTGCTCGTGGCGCTCGATGCCGACAAGGGCATCAACAATGGCGAGCCGTTCCTGCACGCCATGTGGATCGGGAAACTGGCGCCGAAAGCCGGCGAGGCCGTCACGCATATCGGCGCTGGCACCGGCTACTACTCCGCCGTGCTGGCCAGGCTGGTTTCACCTCGCGGCACCGTCACCGCCTTCGAGCTCGACGGCAGGCTGGCCGAGCTGGCGCGCAAGAATCTCGAAATCTACGGCAATGCGACGGTGGTCCATGGCGACGCCGTGACCACGCCCTTGCCGCCATCCGACATCATCTATGTCAACGCCGGCGTCATCGCCCCGCCGGTCGGATGGCTGAAGGCGTTGCGCCCCGGCGGTCGCATGATCTTCCCCTGGCGCCCGTCCGAACGCGTCCCGCTGGCGGTGATGGTGACCCGCACCGAGAAGGGCTTTGCCTGTGATCCCTTCATGCGCTCCTGGTTCATCCCCTGCATCGGTGCCTCGGTTGCGGATCTTGCGGCAAAGATCCCGACACGCGAGCAGGCCATGCGCAGCCGCTCGATCTGGCTTACGCAGCACAAGGCGCCGGATCGCACCGCCACGGCGATCTTCGGCGACGTCTGGTTCTCGACGAAAGACGTCCGTGCCAAACCCGGCAGCTGAGGCATCGATGCGCGGATTTGGCCAAAATTTCTCAGGCCCTGTCGGGGTGGGTGCGGGCCAGCCGTCCTTGGGCCACAATCCGCCGGCGACGGCGTGGATGGAACAAGGGAGAGACCCATGAGAAAGATCATCGCCGCCACCTTCGTCAGCCTCGACGGTGTTATGCAGGCACCCGGCGGGCCGGAAGAGGATCCGGTCGGCGGCTTCAAGTTCGGCGGCTGGACCTTCCATTACTTTGACGAGGTGGGCGGCGCGGCAATGGACGAACTCTTCTCCAAACCTTTCGCCCTGCTGCTCGGCCGCAGAACCTACGACATCTTCAACGCCTATTGGCCGTACCAGAAGGATCCTATCGCCGATGCCTTCAACCCCGCGACCAAATATGTGGCCACGCATCGGCCTGACACACTCACCTGGCAGAACACGCAATGGCTTGGGGAAGATATCGTCGCGGCGCTACGCCGCCTCAGCAAGCAGGATGGACCCGACCTGCTCATCCAGGGATCGGCCGACCTGATCCAGACCTTGCTCGCCAACGGGCTGATCGACGAAATCCGGCTGATGATCTTCCCGCTGTTGCTGGGCAAGGGCAAGCGTCTGTTCGGCGATGGCGCAATGCCGGCCGCGTTCAAGCTTGTGAAGTCGCAGACGTCCAGCACCGGCGTCATCATCGCGACCTACGAACGATCAGGCGAAATCGAGGTCGGCTCCTTTGTCACGGGCGAACCGTCCGTCGCCGAGCTGGAGCGGCGCAGGAACTGGAAGTAGCGGACGGCCTTGGGACCTTTCCTCTCCCTCCGGAGGGAGGAACCCAAGTTCCGCACGGTCTCAAGCCGCCGCCGGCCGCCGCGCCAGCCCATCCCTGATATGCCGCGCGAACTCCTGCGCGGCCGGGCCGACGCCGTGCCGCGGCAGATGCAAATTAATGGCAAAATTCGGCAGTGGCGGCAGCCCGACATCGAACGGCAAGATGTCGAGATCGGCCGGCACGGTGGAGGCCAGCCAGGTGGTGACGGCAAGATCGGAGCGCACCGTCGCCGTCGTGGCGTCGATGTTGCCGTTCTCGAACACGGTGCGCCATTCCATCCCATGCTCGTTGAGCGCCGCAAGCACCACCGGGCGGAAGGCGCAGGTGTCGGCGACGATCGACACCGGCAGCGGGCGCTTGGCGCGGGCAGTGCCGCCTCGGGCGCCGACCCAGACCAGCCGGTCGATGGCCAGGCATTCGCCCGATGTCGGGCCGACCCGCTCCTCGATCACCGCAAGGTCGATGGTTCCGGCCGCAAGCGCTGACGCCAATTCCGGCGATGACGCGCAGACCAGCGAGATCTCGACCTGCGGATAGGTTTCCGCATAGGTCTTCAGCACCGGCGCCAGCAAGGTGCCGACCAGATCGTACGGCACGCCGAGCCGCACCTGGCCGGCCACGACCGAGCCCGCCATCTCGGCCCAGATCTCGTCATTCAGGCTGAGCAGGCGCCTTGCCTTGTCGAACAGCCGCTCGCCGGACCGCGTCAGGCGCAGGCCGCGCCGGTCACGCTCGAACAGGCCACAGCCAAGCGTCTCCTCCAGCCTTTTGACCTGCTGGCTGACGGCGCCTTGCGTCAGATGCAGCGCGTTGGCGGCCGCCGTCATGCTGGCCTTGTCGGCGACGGTGACAAAGGTGCGCAGCAGCGCCGTATCGAGATTGCGGATCATCTCAGCATTATAGATGCTAATGCCGAATATCGCAAACATTGCATTTACTGATGCCAGAACGGGCCTACCATGGAGCTACGACAAGGACGCCCCATGCTCCAGCCTATCCTGCCGCTCATCCTGTTTGCCTTCGTGGCCACCGCCACGCCCGGCATCGCCACGACCTTGTCGACCGCCTCGGGCGCGCAGTTCGGCTTTCGCCGTTCGGTTCCGCTGATGATCGGCAGCGCCGCCGGCCTCGCTACGGTGACGGCTGCCGCCGCGGCCGGGCTTGCGGGCCTGCTGCTTGCGGTGCCGTCGCTGCAACTGGCGATGAAGGTGATTGGCTCGCTCTATCTCCTGTGGCTGGCCGTAAAGATCGGCCGTGCCGGGCCACCCAATCTCGACGTGGCGATGGCCAAACCGAACAGCTTTCTCGGCGGCGCCGGCATCCAGTGGATGAACCCCAAGGGTTGGGCGATGGGGCTGGGCGCGGCGGCGTCGTTCGCCGCACTGGCCGACGGCCCGGGACAACTCGCTCTGCTGCTCGGCTCGACCTTCGGCCTCACCGCCGCCATCTCCCTGTCCTTCTGGTGCATGGCCGGCATGGTCCTGGCCCGGCTGCTGAAGACCGAATGGCAATGGCGCGCCCTCAACATCGTGCTGGCGCTGGTGCTGGCCGCGTCGATCATCCCGATGTGGCGGTCGGCTTAGAACACCGTCCTAGCAGGACCTGGGCTCCTCGCCCCCGCTAGAGCGGGGAAGAGGTGGCCGCGAAGCGGTCGGAGAGGGGGCGCCAGCGGCTGGAAGGGGCTTCTTGAAGCCAATTCACGGACAGGATTGCGCCAATCCCCCTCTCCGTCTCGGCTTCGCCGAGCCACCTCTCCCCCACATTCGTGGGGGCGAGGAACCCAAGCATGGATAGCCCTCAAGCCGCGTAGCGCGCCGCCGGCTTGTCGGCGTGCAGGCTGCCGTAGAAGGCTTGGCGGGCGCCGAGGAACGTGTCCAGTTTGGCGGCATCGGCAAGTGCCGGTACGGTCACGGCTTCGCCCCTGGCCAGGCCGACAAGCGCGGCATCGACCATATCGTCGGCGGACATGACGATTTCCTTGGGAAGCTGGTCGATATCGCTGCCGGCCAGTTCCCAGAAATCGGTCCGGGTCGCCCCCGGCAGCACCACCTGCACCGTCACACCCGTGCCCGCGACCTCGCGCTGCAGCGCTTCGGTGAAGTTGACGACATAGGCCTTGGTGCCGCTGTAGATGCCGCCGAACGACGTTTCATAGGCGAGCACCGAGGCTATGTTGACGATGGCGCCGCGGTTGCGCGCGAGAAGCCCCGGCAGCACGGCACGGGTCAGGCGGGTCAAGGCAATGACATTGACCTTGATCATGCGTTCGGCCGCGTCGGCGTCGGCCGTTGCCACCACCTGCTGGCCGCCAAGGCCGGCATTGTTGACCAGCAGCGTCACGCTGTCATCGGCAGATATCATCCGCTCGACACGGCGCACATCGTCGTCGTCGGACAGATCAGCTGCGATGAAGCTGACCTTGCGATCGTAGGCGTAGCGCAGCTTCTCGGCCAGTTCCTCGAGCCGGTCGGCGCGCCGCGCCACCAGAACCAGATCATAGCCCTGCCCGGCCAGCCGGTCTGCATAGACCGCGCCGATGCCCGATGAGGCGCCTGTGACGACCGCCGTGCCCTTGTTTGCCTGTCCACTCATTGTCCTGTTCCTTCTATCTCTGTTCGCTTCGACCTGGCCGCCGGCACCGCAGGCCATTCGCCTCGGCGCGCCGACATGCCGCCTGATTGATTTAGTGGCATATACCACTTTCGACGAAATAGGCATATGCCACTATCTTGTCAATGAGTGCGTTCGGGATTATTTGTCGGGCAGCGACCGGACAGGATTTTCTCCGGCGCCGAGGAACCACCATGCCGAAAGACACCCTGCCCGGGCTGACAGCCTGCAACTACGCCATGCTGCGGCGAGCAACGCGCAAGCTCGGCCAGTTCTATGATGACGTGCAGGCCCCATCCGGCCTCAAGGCCACGCAGCAGGGCCTGCTCTACCAGATCCATATCGGCGACGAACCGGCCATGGGCGCCATTGCCGCTGCCCTGGTCATGGACCTTTCGGCGCTCGGCCACACGCTGAAGCCGCTGATCCGCGACGGTTTTGTCGAGACCTTCGCCGATCCGGACGACCGCCGCATCAAGCGGGTGCGGCTGACCCAGCAAGGGCGGACCAAGCTCGATGAGGCGATGAAGCTGTGGCAGACCGCCCAGCAGCGCTTCGAGGATGTGGTGGGCAAGGAAAAGGCGGAACGCCTGCGCGCGGTGCTGGATGACATCAGCGCGCTGGATTTTGATTTGCCGCCGGCTACCTAAGCAATTCCAGGAAAAGTGTGAAACGGTTTTCCCGGGAAAGCGAGTAGCGCTTTCCCTTGGGAATTGCGTCAAAATGGATTGGCCGCCGACGGCTTTCGAAGAGACTATTCGGCCGGCATCGCGACCGGCCGTGCCGCCCAGCGGCCGGCCAGCACGATACCCAGCCCGACGATCGGGAAGGCCGCGGCAACCAGGCCGAGATCGACCGGCGAGCCGTAGCGCAGCACGCCACCGCCCACCACCGCGCCCAGCGCCACGCCGAGATAGAGCGCCGAACCGTTGAGCGACAGCACGATCGGCGCGGCATCGGGCGCCAGCTTGATGATGCGGCTGGCCTGCGCCGGCGGGAACGCCCAACCGACGATGCCCCACGGCACCATCATCGCCATCAGCGCTGGACCGGCAATATGCTGCGGCAGGAAGGCCGGCACGACCGACAGCATCACCAGCATGGCGGCGCTCAGCGTCAGCGACCAGCCGACGGTGCGGGTGGCGCCGAAGCGGTCGGCCGCCTGGCCGCCGGCAATGTTGCCGATGACGGCGCCGACGCCGAAGGCGAGCAGCATGCCGGGCAGCGCGATCTGGCTGAGCCCGGCGCCCTCGATGGCGAGCGGCGCGACATAGGCAAAGACGGTGAACGCGCCGGTCAGCGCCAGCAATGTCGTCACCAGGATCGGCATCACGCCGGGCCGCATGGCGGCCGCCAGCCGGCGCTTCAGCGGCAGCCTTGTGCCGACGATGCCGCGCGGCAGCCGGTACCACAGGATGGCGCCGGCGAGCGCGCCGAGCCCGGCAATGGCATAGAAGGTGCCGCGCCAGCCGGCGATCGTCGCGACCAGCGCGCCGAGCGGCGCCCCGACGGCGACGGCCACCGTGGTGCCGCCGACGACGACGGCGATGGCGCGTGCCCGGTGATGGTCATCGACCAGCGCCACCGCAGTGCCCTGCGCGGTCGCGGCGAACAGCCCCGACGACAGCGCCATGATGATGCGCGCGATCAGAAGCACTTCGAAGGAGGAACTCAGGGCGGCGGCGATGTTGCCGATGACGAAGAACACCAGCGTCCACAGGATGACGCGGCGGCGGTCCCATTCACCGGTCAGCGTCGCCAGGATCGGCGTGCCGATGGCGTAGGCGAGCGCGAAGGCGGTGATCAGCGTGCCGGCGAGTGGAATGGAAATGCCGGCATCCCTGGCGATGTCGGGCAGAAGGCTGGAGATGACGAAGCCTTCGGTCGAGATCGCAAACGATCCGAGCGCAAGCCAAAAGATCCGCTTGTCCATGGCATGTGTCCTTAGTTCAAAAGTTATTGAACAATTGGACATAGCAGGGCATGATGTCAATGAAGCCAGGGCAAAATAGCTGAACCATCCTGACAGCCCTGTGTCAGCACGGTCGTTCGGCACGGATCGAAATGGAGAAACAGTGTGTACGGGCCAGCGAGGACGGATGCGTTGAAATCGGCCCGAACTGCGCTTAGGTTCCAGCCATGACGCTACCTCATCCCAATACGGACCAGATCAGCCTGCCGATCGTGCTTGGCGTGCTCGGCGATCCGACGCGGCTCGCCATCGTGCGCTATCTCGCCAGCAAGGAAGGCGTGGCGCTGAACTGCAGCCAGTTCCTCGATCTCGGCTCCAAGACCAATCTCAGCTACCACCTCGCCAAGTTGCGCGAGGCCGGCGTCACCCGCGCCGAAGTGGTCGGCACCAACCGCATGATCACGCTGCGCCGCGCCGACCTCGACGCCCGCTTCCCCGGCCTGCTCGACAGCGTCATCGCCGCCGCCGTCGACGACCCCGCTCTGCCGGCGGTCGGCGGCCACGATATTGAGGTGCCGGCCTAGATCTGCAGGTTCCAAGCTAAAGCTCTGTCGCCGCTAGCGCTGCCAGAAACCGATATGCGGCGCGAGAAGTTCCTCCTCCATCTCCGGGATGGGGCCGTGGACCTCGACCGGCTTCTGCCCGGAGCCGAGGACCGTGCGTGACGAGAGGTTCATCGTCGGATTCTCGGCGTGGTCGCCAGTCAGCGCGAGAAGCTTGGTCTCTTCGAAGCCGTAGACCAGCCGGCCGATATTTGCCCAGTAGAGCGTTCCGGTGCACATCGCGCAGGGCTCGCCAGTTGTGACCAACGTGCAGGACCAGAGGAAATCCGGCGGATAGGCGTCCGCGGCACGCCGGCTGAGCTCGGTTTCGGCGTGGCGCACGGTGTTGATGTTGCCTTGCCGCATCAGGATGCGATCATCGGGGCCGACGAGCACACAGCCGAAAGGATGGTGCCCGTGCGCGGCGGCCTCGCGCGCCACGTCATTGGCGGCGCGGAGGTGAGCGAACATCTGGTCACGGGTCATCGCCTGTGCCTTCCGAAGCTGTCTACGTAGATAGATGAACTGGGACGGCGTGGACGGTAGCAGATGGAGTGCTACCGCGATAGCCGTGGGCGGGCCGCGCAGTGCCCCGCTTGCCCCGAACTCAACGACTGATGACGAAAGCGGGGACTTGATAACAAAGGCGGCGGGTTGATAACGAAGACGGGCCGGAGTCCCGATGGGGCCGCACCATGGGAGCACGCCGCATGCGCATAGCCGTCCTCGCCGATATCCACGGCAACGTCCTGGCACTCGACGCCGTGCTCGAGGATCTGCGTGAGCGCGGCGGCGCTGAGCTCACCATCAATCTCGGCGACAGCGTTTCAGGCCCGCTCTGGCCGCGCGAGACGTTTGAGCGCCTGGAAGCGCTGAACCTGCCGACGGTGCGCGGCAACCATGACCGCCGCGTCGCGGTCGATCCGGCCGACGAGACCATGTGGGCGTCCGACGTCTATGCGCAGGAGCGGCTGACGCAGGCGCAGCGCCAGGTGCTGTTCGCGCAGCCGCTGACGCTGGAGATCGCGCCCGGCATCGTCGCCTTCCATGCCCGCCCCGACCATGACGAGAAATATCTGCTCGACGCGGTCGTCGACGGCCAGCTGGTGCGCGCGCCGCTGGCGGCGATAAGGCGGCGGCTGAAAGCGCTCGACCCCGCCTGTCGCATCGCGCTGTGCGGCCACAGTCACCGCCCGGAACTGGTCCGCATCCCCGACGGTCCGGTCATCTTCAATCCGGGCAGCATCGGCTGCCCCGCCTATGACGATTCCACCCCGCCGTCGCATGTTTCCGAACAGGGCTCGCCGCATGCGCGCTACGGCATCGTCACCTTGGGCGGCGCCGGCCGGCCCGATCGTTTCGAGACGATCGCCGTCGACTACGATCACGAAGCGGCGGCACGACAGGCCGAACAGGCGGGGCGCCCGGAATGGGCCCACGCGCTGAGGACCGGCTTCATGCCAGGCTGAAGCTTGCTTCATGCCAGGCTGAAGCTTGCTTCATGCCGGGCTGAACGAAGCTCATGCCCCGGGGGAATGCCTCGCGTTCATGCCCCGGCTGAACGCAACCTCATCCGACCCTGATGAAACGCCTTCGCGGCCACACTCAAGGCGTAAAACATCTCGCTTATAGACACGGCGGCGCAGCGTCGCTTATAAAACCGGCTTCGCGTGCGGCAGCGTTTTGGGTTCTGGCGGTGCCTTTGGGAATGCAATTGATCGCCGACAGCCAAGTGACGAGGCGCCGAATTACGCTGCGGACAACGCTGTTGGCGCTGATGGCCGCTCCGCTGCTGATGGCGGCGTGGTCCACCGTTGTCCCGGCCCATGCCGAAGAGACGCCCTTCATCTCCGTCGTCACTGGCCTAGCGCCTGACGACCTGCTCAATATCCGCGCCAAACCGTCGGCGATCGGCAAGACCGAGGCACGTCTGGCCGCCGGCGCCAGCGTCAGGAACCTCGGCTGCAACGACATTGACGGACACCCCTGGTGCAAGGTCCAGTCTGACAATCCCAAAGCCATCGGCTGGGCTCCTGCGCGCTATCTCGTTCCCCTCAACCCGGCGACCGTGCCCCTCGACCAGGCGGATGCCGGCGCGGCGCCCGATGCGGCGACGCCGCCGGCGGCGGCACAGCCCGACCTGACGGCGCGGCTTGGCGGCGCGGCCCACCCCGTCGCGCCAGAAGCCCCGATGAAATCCACCGCCGAGATCGCCATGCAGGATGCCTATGGCCTGGCGCTGGCGGCGAATGAAACCCCGTCGACTGGCGAAATCCCCGCCCTCGCCCAGGATGCGGCCGCGGATAGCGGCTCGGCGGCGGGATCGCTTCCCGTTCCCACGCCGCGTCCTGACGGCGCCGCGCCCGCCGTCGACACGCAGACCGTCGCCGAACTGCCGCCGCAGCCGACCTCGCTTGCCCAGGGTGGTGGCGTCGAAATCCCCTGCGCCCGCTATGTCGGCCAGCCGATGCAGCGTTGCGCGGCAGCCATCGTCCACAAGGGCGCCGACAAGGCCGATATCACCGTGACCTGGCCCGACGGCGGTACGCGCCTCATCTCCTTCTATGCCGGCCTGCCGGCCGGCTCGGACACCAAGGGCGATTTCCGCTTCACCCGCGAGGGCAGCCTGAGCATGATCCGCATCGGCGTCTCCGAACGCTTCGAGATCACCGACACGGTGGCGTTTGGACGTTAGGGATTAGGCAGTAGGCAGTAGGGAATAGGCAGTAGGGACGTACGTCCAAGGCGCTTGAAAAGCCCTACTGCCTCCTGCCCAACCCCTACTGCCTATTTCCTGCTGCCTAATCCCGCATTTTCGGGGTTACATCCGCCAAAACTCTTCCCTATAAGGCCCACCTAGCCTGATACCAGAATCGCGAGCACAACCGGCCGGGTCTTCCCGTCCCGGTTTTTTGTGCAAGCCGCCCGCCGAACGGACCTATGACATGCCAAGACGCACCGACATCAAGTCGATCCTGATCATCGGGGCCGGCCCCATCGTCATAGGCCAGGCCTGCGAATTCGACTATTCCGGTACCCAGGCCTGCAAGGCGCTGAAGGAGGAAGGTTTCCGCGTCATCCTGGTCAATTCCAACCCGGCCACCATCATGACCGACCCGGAACTGGCCGACGCCACCTATATCGAGCCGATCACGCCGGAAGTCGTGGCCAAGATCATCGCCAAGGAGCGGCCGGACGCGCTGCTGCCGACCATGGGCGGCCAGACCGCGCTCAACACCGCTTTGTCGCTGCGCCGCATGGGCGTGCTCGACCGCTACAATGTCGAGATGATCGGCGCCGACGCCACGGCAATCGACAAGGCCGAGGACCGCGCGCTGTTCCGCGAGGCGATGAGCAAGATCGGCCTGGAAACGCCGAAGTCGATGCTGGCCAATGCCACCGACGTCAAGAACGCCGACCGCAAGACGCACGAGGCGGAGCGCGCCGCACTCAAGGCCGAGAAGCCGGAGAATCTCGACGCCGAACTCGACGCGCTGGAAACCCGGTGGAACCTCGGCGAAGGCGACCGCAAGCAGCGCTACATCAGCCATGCCATGGCGATCGCCGCCCAGGCGCTCGACCATGTCGGCCTACCCGCCATCATCCGCCCCTCCTTCACCATGGGCGGCACCGGCGGCGGCATCGCCTACAACAGGGCCGAATTCTACGACATCGTCCAGTCCGGCCTCGACGCCTCGCCGACCACCGAAGTGCTGATCGAGGAGAGCGTGCTCGGCTGGAAGGAGTATGAGATGGAGGTCGTCCGCGACAAGGCGGACAATTGCATCATCGTCTGCTCGATCGAAAACATCGACCCGATGGGCGTGCATACAGGTGACTCGATTACCGTCGCCCCGGCGCTGACCCTCACGGACAAAGAATACCAGATGATGCGCAACGCCTCGATCGCGGTGCTGCGCGAGATCGGCGTCGAGACCGGCGGCTCCAACGTGCAGTTCGCCGTCAACCCGGCCGATGGCCGGCTCGTCGTCATCGAGATGAACCCGCGCGTCTCGCGCTCCTCCGCACTCGCCTCCAAGGCGACCGGCTTCCCCATCGCCAAGATCGCCGCCAAGCTTGCCGTCGGCTACACGCTGGACGAGTTGGAGAACGACATCACCGGCGGCGCCACGCCGGCCTCGTTCGAGCCGTCGATCGACTACGTCGTCACCAAAATCCCGCGCTTTGCCTTCGAAAAATTCCCCGGCGCCGAGCCGGTGCTGACGACCGCCATGAAGTCGGTCGGCGAAGTCATGGCCATCGGCCGCACCTTCCAGGAATCGCTGCAGAAGGCGCTGCGTGGCCTGGAAACCGGCCTTACCGGCCTCGACGAGATCGAAATCCCCGGCCTCGGCCACGGGGCGACGGTTGCCAACCACGCCGACGACCGCAACGCGATCCGTGCCGCGCTCGGCACGCCGACGCCCGACAGGCTGCGCATGGTGGCGCAGGCGATCCGCATGGGCACCTCGCTGGAAGACGTGCACGCAATGTGCAAGATCGACCCGTGGTTCCTCGAACAGATCGCCGGCATCCTGGCCATGGAAGCCCGCATCCGCGAGCACGGCATTCCGCAGGATGCCGTCAACCTGCGCATGCTGAAGGCCATGGGTTTCTCCGACGCCCGCCTGGCGTCGCTGACCAGGACCGACGCCGAAGTGGTCACGAAGATCCGCGAAAAACTCGACGTTCATCCCGTCTACAAGCGCATCGACACGTGTGCCGCCGAGTTCGCCTCGCCCACCGCCTACATGTACTCGACCTATGAAGTGCCGTTCGCAGGCAGCCTCGCCAACGAGGCGCAGGTCTCGTCGCGCAAGAAGGTGGTCATCCTCGGCGGCGGACCGAACCGCATCGGCCAGGGCATCGAGTTCGACTATTGCTGCTGCCATGCCGCCTTCGCCCTGCGCGATGCCGGCTATGAAGCGATCATGATCAACTGTAACCCGGAGACGGTCTCGACCGACTACGACACGTCGGACCGGCTCTATTTCGATCCGCTGACGGCGGAGGACGTGCTGGAGATCCTGCGCGCCGAGCAGGCTTCAGGCGAACTGGTCGGCGTCATCGTCCAGTTCGGCGGCCAGACGCCGCTGAAGCTGGCGGATGCGCTGGAGAAGGCCGGCATCCCGATCCTCGGCACCTCGCCCGACATGATCGATCTCGCCGAAGACCGCGACCGCTTCCAGAAGCTCCTGCACAAGCTCGGCCTCAGCCAGCCGAAGAACGGCATCGCCTATTCGGTCGAACAGGCCCGCCTCGTCGCCGGCGAGCTCGGTTTCCCCTTGGTGGTGCGCCCGTCCTATGTGCTCGGCGGCCGCGCCATGCAGATCATCCATGACGAGAGCATGCTGCAGAGCTACCTGCTCGACACCGTGCCCGGCCTGGTGCCGGAGGACATCAAGCAGAAATACCCCAACGACAAGACCGGCCAGATCAACACGCTTCTGGGCAAGAACCCGCTTTTGTTCGACACCTATCTGTCCGGCGCCATCGAGGTCGATGTCGACTGCCTCTGCGACGGCAAGGCGACCTTTGTGTCGGGCATTCTGGAGCACATCGAGGAGGCCGGCATCCATTCGGGCGACTCGGCCTGTTCGCTGCCCGTGCACTCGCTGCCTTCCGAGCTGGTCGACGAGCTGGAGCGCCAGACGGCGGCCCTCGCCCGCGCGCTCAATGTCGGCGGGCTGATGAACGTGCAGTACGCGATCAAGGACGGCACGGTCTATGTGCTGGAGGTCAACCCGCGCGCCTCGCGCACCGTGCCCTTCGTCGCCAAGACCATCGGCCGTCCCATCGCCAAAATCGCCGCCCGCATCATGGCCGGCGAGACGCTGGAAGACGCCTTCGCCCATTACGGCGCCATGCCCGATCCCAGAAATCCCGGCCATATCGCGGTCAAGGAAGCCGTCTTCCCCTTCGCCCGCTTCCCCGGCGTCGACATTCTGCTCGGACCGGAAATGCGCTCGACCGGCGAGGTCATGGGCCTCGACCGCGATTTCGCGCTGGCCTTCGCCAAGAGCCAGCTCGGCGCCGGCGTCGACCTGCCACGCTCCGGCACGCTGTTCGTCTCGGTGCGCGACGAGGACAAGAAAGGCATCCTGCCTGCGGTCAAGCGCCTCGCCGGCCTCGGCTTCAAGGTGCTGGCGACCTCAGGCACGCAGCGCTTCCTCGCCGAAAACGGCGTGGTGGCCGAAAAGATCAACAAGGTGCTCGAAGGCCGCCCCCACATCGAGGACGCCATCCGCAACCGCCAGGTCCAGATCGTCTTCAACACGACCGACGGCCAGAAGGCGGTGTCGGACTCAAAGTCGCTGCGCAGGGCGACGCTGATGCAGAAGGTGCCGTACTACACGACGCTTTCAGGTGCGGCGGCCGTGGCCGAGGCGATCGCGGCGCTGAAGGCGGGGAGCCTCGAGGTCAGGCCGCTGCAGGAGTATTTTGCTTGAGGGACTAGCTGACCTTGGGCAGGGTGGAGCGCCTTGTGAGCTTCAGGGACAAAGACGCGAACAAACCCGACACGCCCGTGTCCAAACGACACGACGAATGGACGAAGGTAGCTTTCTAATTTGTTACCTCGACAGGAAGAGACGCCACAACCTGGCCGATAACAGTTTGCACCATCGCTGCATATGGCGCAGTTGGATGCCCCTCACGGTCACGCAAGTCAGTGAAAATCGCGCGCCGCGTGGCGACAGGAAGGTCTGCGCGTGAGACAGTATCAATGATCCCCATTATCTTCTCAAGATGGTCCTTTCTACGTTCTGACAACTCTCCACGATTAAGATCAAGTAGTGCTCGTGTACTAGTTCCTGCTGCTGTACCTCGCGGAAAAATTAATGGGCCGCTAAAAATCAAGTGGTCAGATGGCTCGGTAACATAGGGATCAATAATGTGCTCAAGAAGTGGGTCTTTGTTAGATTTATTTTGATTGCAAATTTCACATGCCAAGGTAAGATTATTCCATTCAAACGTTCTTAACGGATCTAGCGATTTCGGGTAAATGTGCTCGACGTCGCCATGGTGTATATGCAGAAGTTTGCTCTCACAGTACGCGCATTTCCCATGAGTTTCTGCGACAAGCGCGGTCTTAATCTGAGGGTTTCGGTATCGCGTTTTCTCGGTATTTGTCGGAGCTTCACCGGCATTAAGCTTATTTACTATAGCTGCAGTCCATACTGCCTCATTGTCTTCGAGAATCTTTGGTTTTGCCACTTTTGTTAGGCGGATCATTGAGGCCCCGCAATCTGCCGCAATGCCTCTGGATAATATTCCCCCAGTCCCGCTTCAATTAATCGTTGTCGCAGAAGAACGATATTTTCGGAATCTAAATTCTCAATCTGAAATTCATTTGCTATTGTACGTATATCAGCTTCTGCCCACTCCGGTAAGGTTACAGGCACTCCAAGAACATCGCGAAGGATTTCGCTAGCAGTTCCAGCTTTGTTCGCTCGATCCAATTTCAAAGAAGAAACCCTTGCCTTAACGCCAGAGTCGCTCGACTCTGCCGAAGCATTGTAACCTAAAACATAAACAGAGGAATCCTTTACTGAAGAAACAATAAAGGGGCTATGCGTTGCGATTATAAATTGAGCATTTGGAAAGGCGGAAATTAGCCGATTTAGCAACGCTCTTTGCATTGACGGATGCAGGTGATTCTCGGGCTCATCTATCGTGATTACGAACTCTTTTTTGTCATGAGCATACAAGAAAATCTGCCACGACAAATCTATCAGCGACATCAAGCCGCCAGAGGCAGCATCAATAACAAAATCTCCGGTATCCGTGACAATTATTACATCAGGAATCCTGATGCTAATATCTTTGAACCCGATCGATGGAGGGAGCGTTTTGCTGAGGACATTCTTAAAATCTTCAAAAAGCTTAGCTACGATTTCATTCCTTTGAACATAGCGATTTCCAGGTCCAAATGTGGCCATCGATATGATGGCCTCTTTCATTCTGTAGATAGGGCTAAATTGAGTATAGGCATTTTGCTGCCGTTGAATCACCTCCTGATGATAAATTTGATAAGCTTGCTCCGCCCCAATTGCATTTGTTGGAATATTGCCAACTTGCTGATAGGTAGGAACGGGCCGATGCGATCCGATGTGAAGGCCTTGAACCCCTGGCTGCGGGCGAATCTCTACGTTGTACATTATCGAGCTTACTGCAGGCACGATTAGGTTAGCCTCTATGCCGTTTGAGTAAATGAACTTGCCAACGCTTTCGCTCGGTGACTCGGCCCTATTCTTTAGCCAAGGGAATAGTCCAGAAACATATCGAACTATCCCTTCTTTGCTGTAGGTTGGCGTAGACAGCAAAGGCTGACCCCAGTCATAATGCTGAGAGATCAGGCGTAGCAATGTGCTTTTTCCAGCACCATTTGCACCTGTTATGATTGTTAGTCTTGGATGGAAAATGATATCAATTTCTTCAAATTGACGCCATCCGTTCAAAACGAGCTTCGAAAATATCATCTATTCGCCAATACAATTTCGCAGGGCAACCAAACCCGTCCGATCCTACCTCCAGATCGAATAATGCCGCAAGTGTTTGCTCTGTACCATCAAAATGCCACAAGAACTCACCCCACCGCAACACACTCAATCTCAATATCAAACTCCATCGGCCAGGACGCCACCGGCACAAACGTCCGCGATGGCGCGTTTTCCGGGAAATACTTGGCATAAACCCGGTTGACCGCGCCGTAGAAGCCGGAATTGACGGCGTAGATGCGGACCATCACTACATTGTCCAGCGAGGTGCCGGCCGCTTCCAGGCAGTGTTTCAGAGCCTTGAGCGACGCCTCGGTCTGCACCTCGATGTCGCCCTTGACCAGTCTGCCGGTCGTAAGATCGAGCGGTGGCGTGCCGGAGACGAAGACCAGCCCGGCGGCTTTGGTCACCAGCGACAACGGCACGCCCAGCGCGCGCACAGCCGCCGACAGCACCGGCACTTCGACGATTTCCTTGGTCATGGCGATCTCCCTGCGGTTACGGCGAGCTTATCTCGCTCGAGGCTGAACGCCAGCGCTCTCGGCATTGTCGTCTGGAAGTCGCCGCGTAGTGGAAACCACGCGTCACCATGAAGCGGCGTTTTTTGCAGACCCAAAATTTCAGGAAACGGCCAGCATGGATGCCGGTTCGCAGAGGAAACTCACGCCACAGCCACACACTCGATCTCGATATCAAACTCCATCGGCCAGGACGCCACCGGCACGAAACTCCGCGCCGGCGGGTTGGTGGAGAAATACCTGGCGTATACCCGGTTGATGGCATTGTAGAAGCCGGAATTGACGGCGTAGATGCGCACCATCACCACATTGTCGAGCGAGGTGCCGGCCGCTTCCAGGCAATGTTTCAGCGCCTTCAGCGACGCCTCGGTCTGCACCTCGATGTCGCCGCGCACCATCTCGCCGGTCACCATGTCCACCGGCGGCGTCGCCGAGATGAAGACGAAGCCATTGGCCTTCACCGCCGTCGAACAAGGCAGGCCGAGCGAGCGCACCTTGTCCGACATGACAGGCACTTCGATGACTTGTTTTTTCATGGTGATGCTCCCTGGGTTGGCAGGGAGCTTATCGTGGCGGCCAGCGAACGCCAGCGTCGTTCTTCCCTTCTCCCCTTGTGGGGTGAGCGGCCGGTTCGCGTAAGCGAATTCATCGTGCCAGTGGCACGATGAAAGGCCGGAGAACGCCGGGACGCTGCGAAGCAGCGGGGACCCGGCAGGTGGATCGGCCACCCCCGGCCCTTCGCATGGCTCAAGGCGTTCGACGCCCGAAAAGGGTCAAGCCGCGCCCTAATGCACCGCCGCCAAATCCTTCAAATGCATCTCGTGCATCTTCAGCGTTTCCAGCGTCTTCTTGGCGAATTCCTTCAGCGCCGGGTCGTCGCCGGATTGCGCATAGGTGGAAACCATCGCCACGGCCTGCTTGTGTGCCTGCGTCTGCAAGGTGATGTATTTGGCCTGGAAGGCGTCGCGGTCGAGCGCCTTGAGCTGGTCGAGCATCGCCTGGTCGTTCGGCTGCAACGGCGGGCCTTGCGGGGTGACGGACGCCGTGGTCTGGCTCTTATCAAGCGCCGCCTTGAAATCTTCGCCGGCCTTGGTGTGATCCTTGACCATCAGTGCGGCGAAATCCTTCACATCGGCCGCGACGGCTTTTTTCTCGGCCAGCTTGCCGCTTTCGATCTCGAAGCGGTTGGCGCTGGCCAGGGTCCTGGTGAAGGTTTCGGTGTCGACCTTGTTCTCAGAAACGGGCGGCACGTCGCTGGACGGCTGTTGGGAAAAGGCTGAAGGCGTTCCGGCGAGAAGGGCCAGCATGGCGGTGGCGAGATGCGGTTTCATCGAAGCGCTCCGTGAGAGGTGTCCTCGAAGGCCCAACGCGGCAGAGGCGGTGAGGTTGCCGACGCGCCGCTTCTCCAGTCCGAAGGATGAAAAGCGGCCTCACGATTGCAGCGTGACCCCTGCTCTACGGGCGACGAGGCCCCAGTAGGAAGGCCGTCATGGTTGCGCTCACGCACGCCACCGCCAACAACGCAACGGCGCCCGAAGCGCCGGTCCTGCGGCGAATTGAAACAAGGTTTTCTGAAGCGGGAGCATTGTGAACCAGTCCGTACAAGTCGGACCTGCTGCCATGCCGAACGGAATAGGCGCGGGTCAACTCCGCACCGAGTAGAAAGATTTGTGATGAATAGTAGACCCAGAGCAGTATGACGAGCAGCCCTCCGGCCGCGCCATATGAGGAAGCGATTGCACTTGTGCCGATATACCAACCGATAAGCGACTTCCCCAACGTGAACAGAGCGGCGGTCACGACAGCGCCGATCCAGACATCCCGCCA
This sequence comes from Mesorhizobium sp. 131-3-5, assembly GCF_016756575.1. Classification (NCBI taxonomy): domain Bacteria; kingdom Pseudomonadati; phylum Pseudomonadota; class Alphaproteobacteria; order Hyphomicrobiales; family Phyllobacteriaceae; genus Mesorhizobium; species Mesorhizobium sp. 131-3-5. The sequence continues at coordinate 2,574,047 of NZ_AP023254.1, read as the reverse complement.
TTCCAAGGCACGGTCCGGGAGGACTTTGTAGATCGCGGCAAACATCACGGTGATCAGGGAAAAGGATATCAGGGTGTTGATCGCGCTCAGAACAAATTCGCCGAACGGCAATTGAGCGCTGATCAAATTGCCCAAAGCCGAGATCGCCGCGCTCGCCACCAAAGAGACCAGCAACATAAAGCCAAGGGCGGCGACCAGGCCAAGACTTGCCGCACGGGCGCGCAAGAGCCGCGACAGCGAACTCCCTTTCGCTTCAACCTTCCATATTGCATTCAGGGCCTGCTGCATCTCGCCGAACACCGCGGAGGCGGTGACGAGCAAAGTGGCCGTGCCGATGATGGCCGCCAGGGTCCCCGATGATTTGCTGGATGCCCCTTCGAGCGCGGTTTGAAGGACCGCCGCGCTGTCTGAACCCATCAGCCCCGAGATCTGAGCAGACAAAGCCAACTGCGCTGCGTCATGCCCAAACGCAATGCCTGCTATCGCGACGACAATTATCAGAACCGGGGCCAGCGACGTGGCGGCATAAAAGGCCATCGCCGCGCCGTGGCTAAGGGCATTGTCGTTGACAAAGCCAACCAGGCTTTCTCGCACCAAGTCCCACAGGCTGCTGACTGTTGTCGGTCGCATTTCGAATCCGTGAAGGGGGTCGAAACCGTCTCCTATCAATGCGGCGGGCCTTCCGATGTTCCGGCCGAAGCAGGCACCAGCACCGCCTGGCTCGTCGAGCAGGTGGGATAGCGACCACTTGCCGAAAAGCCGTTCCAAGCTGAAGCGCGGCGACTGAAGCCGACACGTCCTGGGCTCAGTGACAGCACGCCTCGCCATACTGCAGCTGCTCGCTCCAATCCGGCCGGCCTTGCGGGGTGAAATCCATCAGGTTCCACAGGATCTCACAGGTGCCGATGGCGCGCGGGTCCTGGCCGGGCTCCGGCGGCACGAAGCCGAGCTCGGACGACCAGAAATGGCGGATAGCGTCGCCGTCGCGGTGAAACACCGACAGCAGCGGGATCTGCGCGCCATCGGCGTCCTCGGCATTGTAGTCGCGCTTGAAGCTGTTGGCGGCCGACGACACCAGCCGCATGTTCTTCCAGCCGCGATCGCGGCTGAGCGTGATCAGGTTTTCCAGCGCGGTTTTCGCCACCACGGCGAAATTGAAGCCGGCGGCTTCGAGATGCCCGACGGCGCCGTCCCACTGGTCGAGCAGCGCCGTGCAGGACGGGCATGGCTGGTCCGGCCGGGCGAGCTTGGCCGTGCCGCCGCTCACCGCCACGTCGCGCGTTTCCTGGGGATGGCGCGGAAACATCATCTGGTAGAGGATGAGTGAATCCTTGCCCGGCGCGAACAGTTCCGACAGTTTTGTCTTCGCCGGCCTGCCGTCGGCACCGAGCGCATCGAAGACATAGTCCTGGCGGATCAGCCCGCCCGGCGGCAGCGCGCGCCGCGCCTCGGCCACGGCTTCCATAGCGCGGCGCAGCTCGATTTCCTTCTTCAGAAGCTTTTCGCGGGCGGTGCGATATTTCGCGGATTCGTTGGGAAAGGTGATCATGATCGGCTCCCTTAAGTCGGCGCCGGCGTCCCGGCGCTGTTGTTCTGCGACCCAAGGACGTTTGGCGACGACCGATTCCCGACATTTCTTCGGATGGCGCGGCGATTCATTGCAAGGGAACCTCCCAGGCTTCCCGGCATTCTCACGGCAAGGTAAAGCGAGCCGTGGCGGACAAAATGCACGAAGCCGACGAGATTGACCTGCGCTGCCCGCAAGTGGTGGCCGACAATGCGGCCAAGGGCTTGCGGCTGCGCGGAGAGTTCGGCCGTGGCGGCACCGAGATCGGCGTGGCGCGGGCGACCGAAATGAAGAACCGCGAAAAGCTCGCACCGTCCACCATCCGCCGCATGGTCAGCTACTTTGCCCGCCACGAGGTCGACAAGCGCGGCAAGAATTACGGCAATGAGGACAACCCGTCGGCCGGCTATATCGCCTGGCTGCTGTGGGGTGGCGACGAAGGCCGTGCCTGGGCGCTGGAGATCAAGCAGAAGATCGGCAATGCGCCGGATATTTAGGGAGAAGATCGCGCATGAAGGCAGGCCCCGAAACCCCAGCGCGGGACCTGCCTTGGAGGCGCCGACACATGCCGGTGCGGCTTCCTCCTGTGCCCAGCTGATCGACGATCCAGATCAGCCGTTTGGCGTCATGACGCTTCGTTAGCATGGACCGACGGCCGCTTATGTGAAGCTGTTCACATTGCGCCGGGATTTCCGCTCGGCGGCGGGAAAATCGGCCGGCACCAACCGGCAGGAAGCGATCGGCCCTTAGCCTTCCCAGGCTACGGGCATCATCCCCAGCCGCTCGTAGAGCCGCACGGCGGCGGCATTCTCGACCGTGTTGGTCTTGAGGTCGACATGGGCCGCACCGCGGTCGCGAAAGGTGGCGAAGGCTTGCCACATCAGCGCCTCGCCGATGCCCTTGCCGCGCGCCTCGGGGTGAACGGCGAGATCCTTGATGAAAGCAGACGTCCAGCACAGCGACGCTGCCGCCAGCCGGCCCTTGCCGTCGATGACGAGGAAGCACAGCGCCGGGTCGAATTCGGGATCATCCGATATGCGTGGCCACCATTCGTCGAACGGGCCGTCGGCGCCGTCGTCGAACACCTCGCTCAGCAGCGCATGAAGGGGTCGTGCGTCGCCTGGCTCGAAGCAGCGCATGGCAAAACCTTCCGGCCAGTGCGGTGCAACGAGCGTCTCGTCGAGGATCTTGCGCAGCCGGATGTCGTTGAGGGCCGGCGGGCGCGGTTCAGGCATCGCGCTCAGGCGTCGGGCTGTGGACGTCGCTTGCGGTCGACACCGAGGCCGGTCGCCTCGAGCAGGCCCTTGCGCTTGGCGTCGAAATAATAGCCGGTCTGGTAGAGCCAGTCGGCCTTCTTGGCGTTGCCGCCGGCCACCAGCCAGGCGCCGCGCAGATATTTGACCGCGTATTTCAGATTGGTCTCGGCGTCGAACAGGCCCTTGGCCGGCCCGTCATAGCCCATGCCGCGCGCCGTCGCGTGCTTGATCTGCATCAGCCCCCAATGGCCATTGTTGTAAGCCTTGGGATTGAAGGTGCTCTCGCGGTTGACGACATGGCGCACCAGATCCACCGGCACCTGGTAGAGCGCGGCGTATTTGACGATCAGACGGTCGACATCGCCACGCATGCCCGTGTGCTCTTCCTGCGCCGGACCAACCGGCGCGGAGGGGAACTGCACCAGGGAAGCCGGGTTCTGCGGCACGACATAGGCGACCTGTTGCACCCCCGGCAGTTTCTGGCCGCTGCTGGCGACCGCCGGCACAATGAGCCCGGCGGTGGTGTAGGTCTGAGCCGTTTGAGCCGCCTTTACGGGCTTACCCGCCCTGGCCGGCGGCGGCGCCTGCCAGGCATTGGCGGTCATGACAGCGGGCACGGCGGGTGCGGCCGGCGTCGATCCGGCAAAGGCGGCGGTCGCCGCGGCCGGTTGGGCGGCGGGATCAAGCGCCGGCGCGGTCGCCGCACCTGGCGTCAATTCGGCGGCCTGGACTGGCGCGATGCCCGAGGATTGCGGCAGCACCGAAACCGTCTCCGGCAGTGGTATGGTGAAGCCGGCATCGCTGCCGGCAACGGTCGCGGTTTCGGTCAGGGACGGCGCAGGCTTCATCTGCGAGGTCGAGGTGCAGCCGCTGATGCCGGCTGCCGCCACGATCACGCCGATCGCGATAAGGGTTTGTTTTGCTGGCAAGCCGCGCTCGGGTCCGGTTCGTCGGGGTGTTAAGAAATCCCTTACACCAGCGATTCCAGGGTAGCAATCGGGGCCATCCGGTGGTTTTCGGGTGGCGAGACGCGGGCGGTGATGCCATATTGTTCCTGATATGTACCGGCAGGAATCCCGGATTTCGCCACTTTGCGGAAAGGAGCGCATCATGGAAACGACACCGTCGATCACAGCTGGCCACGCAGTGTTAGAAACAGTGATCGGTTTCATGGGCATCGCCTGGAGCGAAAAGGGCCTGATCCGGCTCTGCCTGCCCGAACGCAGCCGTGAATCGGTGGAGCGGCGGCTGCTGCGCCATAGCGGTGTTTCCGCCTCCACCGCGCAGCCGCCATGGGTGGTCGAGCTGATCGCCTCGATCAAGGCATACGCCGCCGGCGAGGACGTCGATTTCTCCAATGTGCCGGTCGATCTCGACGGCGTCGACGATTTCCGCCTGGCCATCTACGACGCGGCACGAAAACTCAGCTATGGCGAGACCATCACCTATGGCGAACTCGCCAAGCGCGCCGGTCATGCCGGCCTGCCGCGCGAAACCGGTGCGGCCCTCGGCGCCAATCCGGTGCCGCTGGTCATCCCCTGCCACCGCATCCTGGCGGCCGGCGGCAAGATCGGCGGCTTCTCGGCGCCCGGCGGCTCCGTTACCAAGGAGAAGATGCTGGCCATGGAAGGCGTGCGCGTCGGCCCGCCGCCGCCGGCGCAGGTGTCCTTCGGGTTCTGAACCGCCGGCGCGAGCGCTGCCCCTACTTGGCGTCGCCCTAATTGTTGTGGAAAAATCGCCGGCGGAAATGCCGGTCATTGTCCGGCCGCTTGCAGTTGTAGACCGGGCAGGAACTGGTGTCGGCGCTCGGCACATAGGCGCGCGTCCGCACCTCGCCCATGGTGCAGAATTGCTGGCTCTGCACATAGCGGTCGTAGAGCGGCAGCCCAGGCACGCGTTTCGACTGGTAGCGCAGGATGACCGCGCCTTGCCTGGCGATCGTCGACTGCACCTTGCCGCAGCTCATATGCGTCGGGTCATAGCGCGAGATCGCCTGCGCCTCGGCGGCCACCAGCGTCAGACAGGCGGCAAGCACTATGGTTTTCATGGTTTCCTCCCCTGATCCGCCGCCCACGGACAGCGCGATCCGCCGCGACGGTTCCACCAGATTGGGGCGGCCGTTGGGCAGGCCTTCAATCACAGCTTTCTCACGCAGTCTTGTTTTTGGAACGAAAGCAGCCTATATCAGCCCCATTGATATTTCGGCCGATCGATCCGGGCCTCGCGATCTTCGCGTTTGCTGACGTCTATCTCCAAAATCTCGATGCACACCGGCTGGACTTCGGTCCGGTCAAACCAAAGCAAATGCAAGGACTATTTTTATGGCAACTGGAACGGTCAAGTGGTTCAACGCCACCAAGGGCTTCGGCTTCATCCAGCCTGACGCGGGCGGCGCGGACGTTTTCGTCCACATCTCCGCTGTCGAGCGCGCTGGACTGTCGACCCTGGTCGAAGGCCAGAAGATCAACTTCGAGATCGAGCAGGACCGCCGCACTGGCAAGTCGTCCGCTGGATCTCTGAGCAAGGCAGCCTGATTTTGCGAATGGCGCGCGCCGGGCGAGAGCTCGGGGCGCGCGGCAAGTCACGGATGTACTGACGGTCGCGCGAGAAGCGGGCCCGGAGCGGAAAGACCCGACAAGCTGGAACAGCAGATAGCTGCCAGCCCGGACCGGACGCTCCCAATCAGGCTACCAAGCATGGGAAGGCGGGATTTATCCCGCCTTTTTGTTTGTCTGGGTTCAGCCATTTAACTTTGCAACCCCGATGATCGAGGCCGATGCAAAGGCAGGTCGACTGGACGAGTCTGCCAAAAAGGCGTTGGCCGAAGTTCGAGCCGGAAACTTTCGACGTCTTTAGCCGCAGCGCCGAGGCCTTTTCAAGAATTCGCTCTGGCGAGTCAGATAGCGTGGTTTTCGAGAACCGGAGCGGAGCGTACGATTAAGTACGTGAGCACCGGAAGCGCAGAAAACCGCGCTAGGTGGCCGCCGGAGTTGAATTATTGAGAAGGTCTCAACCCACCCACTCGATTGGCACGTGCCCCGGATCCGCCTCGACGCGGCCAAGCCAGGCCACGACAGCCGGATAGGCGTCGAGCTGGAAGCCGCCCTGCTCGGCCGTATGCGTGTAGGCATAGAGCGCGATGTCGGCGACGCTGAAGGCAGTGCCGGCGAAGAAGGCGTTGTTCTCCAGATATCTGTTCATCACGCCGAGCGCCTTATGGCCGCGCTCCAGCGTCATCGCCAGCCGGTCGGGCGTCGCATCCCTGGCGCGTTCGGGAAAGGTCAGGAGGGCCTTGCGCACGGCGATATAGGGCTCGTGGCTGTATTGCTCGAAGAACAGCCATTGATAGGCGAGCCCACGTTCATACTTGTCCGCCGGCAGGAAGCGCGTGCCTTCGGCGAGATAGAGCAGGATGGCGTTGGACTCGGCCAGCCGGCGGCCGTCGTCGAGTTCGAGCAGCGGCACCATGGCATTCGGGTTCTTGGCAACGAAATCGGCTTTGCGCGTGTCGCCGGTATGCGAACTCACCTCGATCGTGGTGAAGGCGAGGCCAAGCTTGGCCATCAGCAGGCGCGGCTTGTAGCAATTGCCGCTGTCAATCATGCTGTAGAGTATCATGGATCGGTCCCCGGAGCTGCCTTGACCAGGCGATTATCGCAGCCGCCGTGCCTTCAACCAATGATTTGTTTTGGTGGGACAATCAGCGGCGCTGATGAGAGCATCCTTCTCCCCGTAGAACGGGGAGAAGGACGCTGTGGCACCGCTTTCGCCAGTCGCCGAAGTCGCTTAGCCGAACAGCGGCACGACATTGTTCTCCCTGCCCAGCAGCGCATCGATAACGAGCGGTACTTCGTTGAAGATGGTGCCGGCCAGCGCCGGCCGTGCGAGAAGATAGCCCTGCAGCAGGTCGACGCCGCCGTCGAGCGCGACGCGCAGATGGACGGGCTGCTCGATGCCTTCGACAAGCACCCTGGCGCCGCGGTCATGCAGGCTGGAGACCAGCGGGCGGAAGAAGCGTTCGGCGGCGGCATGGCGGCAGAACTCCGCGAACCAGCCGCCATCGATCTTGACGATGTCGGGCTGAAGCAGGCTCACCCGCTCCTCGGTCGAATGGCCGGTACCGAAGTCGTCGATGGCGATGCGGATGCCGTCGCGCCGCATTTCACGCACCAGCTGGGCCAGAAGCGCTTCGTCCGCCGCCTGTTCGGTGATTTCGCAGACCAGCATGCCGGGGGCGAGGCCGAGTTCGCCGAGATGCCGGCTCATCAGCCTGATCTCGGCCAGCGCCCGCCCGGAATGGTCGTTGACCATCGGATTGTAGTTGAAGAACAGATCGAGGCCGTCGACGCCGATATTGTGGAAATTCCTGAGATGCAGCACCCGGCACATGGTCTCGACAAACACCCGGTCAGCCGGGGCAACGCTTTCGAAGAACGCCCGCGCCGACCCTGCCCTGCCGGCGCGGTGCGGCTCGATCAGGCCCTCGACCGCCACTGCGTGCAGCGAACGCCCAAGCGGCGCGAAGATCGGCTGGTAGGCGCTGCGCAGGCGGAACTCGCCATGGACGCCGTATTCGATGCCGATCTCGTCAACGAAGATCGCCTCGCCGACATTGCGCCGCCGCTCGATCCTCATGGCGCGACCCTGCGCCCGAACGCTTTTGCCGGCCGCGCCGTACGCGGAGCGACGGTGGAGGCAGTGGACGCATCACTTGCGGCGGCAACCGGGTCCGGAGTTTTCCCGAAAACACGGAAACTCGTCGGCGCCAGTTCCGGCCGCGCCAGCACGAAACCTTGGACCATGGAAGCGCCGGACTTTTCGGCGAGCTCCAGCTGCCACCCTTCCTCGATGCCCTCGAACACCGTGCGGATGCCCTGTTCTTCGAAGCTTTTGACCATCGTCGTCAACAGCGCGAAGCCGGCGCCGGACTCCATCAGCTGCGTGATCCAGGTGGCGTCGAACTTGACGATGTCGGGCCGCAACTCCTTGATGCGGTTGATGTCGGAATCGTCGGCGCCATAGTCATCGACGGCGATGCGAAACCCGTTGCCCTTGAGTGCGGCGACGAAGCTGTGCAGGGTCTCCTGCGATGCCGATCTCTGCTCGGTCACCTCGCACACGACACGGCCCGGATCGATGCCGGCCTCGTGCAGCACCAGCCGCATTTCGCGCAGGGCATTGTCGGCGATCGACCGCTCGGTGAACACCGACGGGTCGAAATTGACGAAGATCGACGCCTCCTGCGGCAGGCAGGCGCCGGCATTGAGCAGATGCAATGTTCTGGTCAGCGCCTCGACATGCAGGCGGTCGGCGGCCGGACAGGTCGAGAAGAAGGCCATCGGCGATTGCGGCTCGCCGTCGCGAAACGGCCGGATCAGCCCTTCGAAGGCGGCAACCGACAGCTTGCCCTCCTTGAACGCGAAGATCGGCTGGAAGGCGCTTTGCAGCGTGTAGATGCCCCAGACACCTGACGAGGTGCCGTCATCATGACGGATGATATGGGCAAGCCCGATGCTGCGCGACAAGGGTTCCCTCGCTCCGCGAAATGGCGGAATGGATTGCGATCCTGCCACTCAAGCCCTTACCGCCCGTTAATGAATTTTTTGTTGCCGCCTACAGGTGGCAATCACGGCTCGTTGAGGCCTGGATCAGCCGACAATGCTTGCACTGAGCGAAATCATGCGACATGAGAAGCGCCGCGGCCGCTCCTGGCCGCGCCGATCTTCCCAAGGAGAGATATCTGGTCATGGCCTTTCTTGCCGACACCCTTTCCCGCGTAAAGCCTTCCGCCACCATCGCGGTGACGCAGAAAGCGCGCGAGCTGAAAAATGCCGGCCGTGACATTATCGGCCTCGGCGCCGGCGAACCGGATTTCGACACGCCCGACAACATCAAGAATGCGGCGATCGAAGCCATCCGCCGTGGCGAAACCAAGTACCCGCCGGTTTCGGGCATTGTGCCGCTGCGCGAGGCGATCGCAAAAAAATTCAAGCGCGAGAACAATCTCGACTACAAGCCCGAGCAGACCATTGTCGGCACCGGCGGCAAGCAGATCCTGTTCAACGCCTTCATGGCGACGCTGAACCCCGGCGACGAGGTCATCATCCCCCGCCCCTACTGGGTCAGCTACCCCGAAATGGTGGCGATCTGCGGCGGCACGTCGGTGTTCGCCGACACCTCGATCGACAATGGCTTCAAGCTGACGGCCGAAGTGCTGGAGAAGGCGATCACGCCGAAGACCAAATGGCTGCTGATGAACTCGCCGTCCAACCCGTCGGGCGCGGCCTACACGCAAGCCGAACTGCGCGCGCTGGCCGACGTGCTGTTGAAGCATCCGCATGTCTGGACGCTGACCGACGACATGTACGAGCACCTGACCTATGGCGACTTCGTCTTCAAGACCATCGCCGAAGTCGAGCCGAAGCTCTATGAGCGCACGCTGACCATGAACGGCGTGTCGAAAGCCTATGCCATGACCGGCTGGCGCATCGGCTATGCAGCCGGTCCGGTCCAGCTGATCAAGGCGATGGACATGATCCAGGGCCAGCAGACCTCGGGCGCCTGCACCATCGCCCAATGGGCTTCCGTCGAGGCGCTCAACGGCCCGCAGGACTTCATCGCGAAGAACAAGGCGATCTTCCAGGGGCGGCGCGACCTCGTCGTATCGATGCTCAACCAGGCGCGCGGCATCACGTGCCCGTCGCCGGAAGGCGCCTTCTATGTCTATCCGTCCTGCGCCCAGCTGATCGGCAAGAAGACCAAGGCCGGCAAGGTGATCGACACCGACGAGGCCTTCTGTTCGGAACTGCTCGAGGCGGAAGGTGTTGCGGTGGTGTTCGGCTCGGCCTTCGGCCTCGGCCCCAACTTCCGCATCTCCTATGCGACCTCGGAGTCGCTGCTGGAGGAAGCCTGCACGCGCATCCAGCGCTTCACGGCATCGCTGACCTGATCGGATCGATCTGGCGACAAAAGAAACCCGGCGCCATCATCGCCGGGTTTTTGTTGGGAGGCGAGGCTGCTTACGCCTGTTGCTTTGCTTGCCTGGCCGAACGCGCCTCGGCCGGCGCCAGGACCATGATCAGCAGAGCGGCGGTGAGGAAGGCGGCAATCGCCGCCGTCAGCATCGCGGCGTGGAAGCCGCCGGCATAGGCGGTGGCGAACAGCCGATGCACGCCACCCTCGCCGATTGCCGCGTCGGTTGCGAAATCATGCCGTGATATGGCGGCACGAGCCACCGCTTCGGCATTGCCGACACCGGCATCGCGGAGATATCCGGTCAACAGGCTCGTCGCCCGCATGCTCATCAAGGCGCCAAGCAGCGCGATGCCGATGGCCAGCCCGCTCTGGCGGGTGGCGTTGATGACGGCCGACACCATGCCGGAGCGCTCGCGTGGCGCGTAGGACATGGCGGCGGCACTGCCGGTCGGGATCGCCAGCGAATTGCCGAGACCGTTGATGATGAACAGGGCGCAGAGCAACGTGTATGGCGTCGACGGCCCGGCCCAGCACATGCCGAGCATCGAAAGCCCGATCAGCACATAGCCCGTCGTCATCAAGAGCGAATGCCCATAGCGGCCGCTCAGCCGGCCGATCCAGGGTGACACGACAATCTGGACAAGGAAGGCCGGCGCCATGCGCAGGCCGGTCTGCGTCGGCGACCAGCCCTGCACCTGCTGCAGGAACATCGAGAAGAAGAAGACGCAGCTGTAGGAGGTGAAGCCGAGTGCGAACGAGGCGACGTTGGCGACGGCAAAGCGCACGTCGCGGAACAGGCCGAGCGGCAGCATGGGCCGTGGCGTGCGCGCCTCGAAGCCAAGGAAGGCCGCCAGGCCAACGACACCGGCAATGATGGCCGTGATGGTCCCGGCATCGCCCCAGCCGTTCTCGCCGGCAGAGATCAGGCCGAAGGTCAGCGCGCCGAGCCACAGGATCGAGAGCGCCAAGCCGACAAGGTCGAGATGGGCATGTTCGGGATGCGCCGTCTCCTCGATCGACACGGCGCCCAGCGTGATGGTGAAAAGGCCGAGCGGCAGATTGATCAGGAAGATGCTCTGCCAGCCGACTGTCTGCACCAGAATGCCGCCCAGCACCGGGCCGACGACCAGAGAAACGGCGGCGAACGCGGCCCAGCCGCCGATGACGCCGGCCCGCTCGCGTGGATCGGAAAAAGCCTGCGTCAGGATCGACAGCGCGCCAGGAATAAGCAGCGAGCCGGCAATGCCTTGCACCACGCGGCCGGCGAGCAGCGCCGGCAAATTGGGCGCGACGGCACAGATCAGCGAACCGGCAACGAAGATGCCGACGCCGGCCAGCCATGAGCGCTTGCGGCCATAGCGGTCACCGATCAGCCCCGACGACAGCATGAAGGCCGACAGGCACAGCGTGTAGGAATCGACCACCCATTGCATGCCGCCGAAATCGGTGTGCAGCGCCTGCTGGATGGTCGGCAGCGCGACATTGACGATGCTGACGTCGAGCAAGGCGACAAACGTGCCGAGATAGACGGCGGCGACGAGCGGCAGGCGGTTCTTCGGCATGGTCTATCCCAACATGAAACATGCAGCCATCTATGCCACTGACCGACGGTCAGTCAATATGGATAAGTCACTTTGGAATCATTATAAAAAGCTTGTCTAGGCCGTTAGAAGCAGGTTAATGAAAATCGATAAGCCAGTGCTGCGGAAAGACCCGAACGGTGAGCCGAACCCTATGCCTGTCATTGCCAGGAAGGCACTGAAACCACGCACCAAGCCAGCCGAGGTGCGCCGTGACGATATCTTGCGGGCCGCCACGTCGCTGTTCGTTGCCAAGGGCGTCGGCACCACGACGATCGACGAGATCGCCACCAGGGCCGAAGTCGCCAAAGGCACCTTCTATCTCTACTTCACCTCCAAGGAGGATGTCGTTGCCGCCCTGCGCGAGCGGTTCGTGGCGGGGTTTCGCGCCCGCATCCTGAGCGCCATGGAGGCCTGCCCGACTGATGACTGGACCGGGCGCCTGAAGAGCTTCGTCAGCGCCGGCATCGAGGCCTATCTCGATGACCATCGGCTGCACGACGTCGTCTTCCACGACCATCGCCCCGACCAGCGGCAGATGAAAGGCGACAACCCGCTGCTCGGCGATCTCTCTGCCCTGCTGGCGGCCGGCACGAAAGCCGGCGCCTGGTCCGTCGACGACCAGGACCTCGCCGCGATCGTCCTGTTCAACGGGCTGCACGGCGCAGTCGATCACGCCATCGAAGGTGGCGTGCGCGACGGCAGCGAACTCGCGGCAAACCTTTCCGCGCTGTTCCTGAGCATGGTGCGACCCAAATAGGCCCGCCGTCCGCGGCTGGTCAGGTCTTAGCTGCCATATTGCTCGCCGGAAACCGCCTCCAGCCAGTCGGCATGGACGCCGTCGAGCGCTTCCTGCATGGCGATATGCGTCATCGCCGTCTTCGGCCCGGCACCATGCCAGTGCTTCTCACCGGGCGCGAACCAGATCACGTCGCCTGCCCTGATCTCCTGGACCGGGCCGCCCCATGTCTGGGCAAGCCCAGCGCCCGAGGTGATATAAAGCGTCTGGCCGAGCGGATGTGTGTGCCAGTGGGTGCGCGCCCCCGGTTCGAAGCTGACCAGTGTCGCTCTCAGCCGCGCCGGCGCCTCTGCCTCGATGATCGGCGTCTGCAGAACCCGGCCGGTGAAGTATTTCTCCGGCGCTATGATGGTCGGCACGCTGCCGCAAGCAATGATCTTCATCGTCTGATCCTGAAACTGGTGGTGAAGCGACCGGCGGCAAACGCCGCTGCTCGTCGAGGCAAAAACATTGTCCGCCGATATCGCCCGAGGCGCAACCGGCCGTTTCGGCTGTCTGGAGGAAGAAGCGGTTTTCTCTCCTTAACCATGAACCTTTCGCGCATGACGGCACGGGGCGAAGCAACGGCGAATTCAATGTCTTCTTAACGGCTCGCCACTAGCCGTGAGCCTGCATTGCGGGGGCCGTCGGATGAGCATACTGGCGACGATCAAGGACCATAGCGGCCGGATCTATCGCGGCATCCAGGCCCTGCTTTTGCTGAGCATCGGCGCCGCCGCATTCGGCGCTTTCGACATCTCGCGCAACCTGCCCTCGGGCGGCGCCTTCGCCGTCTCGAGCCTGGCCACCGGCCTTGCCTTGCTGGCACTGATGTACATGCGCAGCAGCGTCGTCCATCGCTTGCGCTCGGCGGAAGCGGCGGAAGCAGAAAAACATCATTTCCTGACCAGGGACGCCATGACCGGGGCGATGACCAGGCGCTACTTTCTCGAAGCGCTGCGCGATAGCTTGGGCACCATGCGCGACCGGCGCGAGGCGACTTTGCTGTTGATCGATGTCGATCATTTCAAGCAGCTCAACGACACGTTCGGGCACCAGTTCGGTGACCTGGCCCTGGTGCACCTGGTCAAGACGTCGGAACGCGTCTTTGCCGGTGGCATGGTCGGACGGTTGGGCGGCGACGAATTCGGCGTCATCATTCCGCATGGCGACCTCGCCGCCATCAACAAGGACATCAGGCAATTGCTCGATACGATGCGAGCCGGCAAATCGCATGAAGGCAAGACCATTCCGCTCTCCATCTCGGTCGGCGTGGCACTGGCGCCGGCTCATGCCTCCAACACGGCGGAACTGATGCTGGTTGCCGACCTGGCGCTCTACGAAAGCAAGGCGGCCGGCCGTGGCCGCGTCACCGTATTCGATGAGGAGATGCTGTCCGACAAGCGCTACCGGCGCCTGGTCGAGCGGGAGTTGCGCGCGGCGGTCTATCTGGGCGAACTCGAACTGCACTACCAGCCGATCGTCAATCCGGACGGGTCCGCTTATGCTCTCGAAGGGCTGATCCGCTGGCGTCATCCGGTTCGCGGGCTGATCTCGCCGGCCGAGTTCATCCCCATCGCCGAACGCTCGACCCTGATCGACATGCTCGGCGAATGGGTGTTTAAGCGGGCTTGCACCGATGTCGGCCATTTCCCCGGGCGCCGCATCTCCATCAATGTTTCGGGCGAGCAGCTGAATCGCGACGAGATGGTCACCATGTGCGACCGCGTGCTGAAGGAAACCGGTTGCTCGGCGACGCAGTTCATCATCGAGATCACCGAGACCGTGGCGACCGCCGCCACGCCCGAAATCCTGCGGCGCCTCGAAGTGTTGCGCGGCCTCGGCTTCCACATTGCGCTCGACGATTTCGGCACCGGCCATTGCGGCTTCAACTATCTGAAAACCCTGCCCATCGACAGCATCAAGATCGACCGCTCCTACATACGCAGCCTTGCCCATGACCAAGTGGCGCAGATCTTCGTTTCGGCGCTGGCGCAGATCGCGCGCATCCAGGACGTCACCATCGTGGCGGAAGGTGTCGAGACGCAGGAAGAGTTCGCGCTGGCCAAGGCCGCCGGCTGCAACCGTTTCCAGGGCTACTTCTTCGGCAGGCCGGCGCCCCGCGACAAGGTGGCGCCCTTGCGCGCCATCGATGCCGAACCCTTGGCGCTGAGCGCCTGAGACCCCACCGCACGGCAGCGGATTTCTATTTCCCTTGCCCTGCCGGCAAACAAGTGGGACGATGCTTCAGGGCAGGTGGCAACAGGAAAAGAACCCCGCCCGCGACGGTCGAACAGGCCGGCCGCCGCTAAGGACCGATTGACCACGCCTGAACCATGCATGCCAGTCGGTCCCTAGGGAAACGCCTGAGTGGAGGTCAGCCATGGGTACTCGCGCCGGAGGACGACGCACGGGACCGAAATGCATTGCCATAGTCGGTCCCTTTGCAAGCGGTAAGACGACACTTCTCGAAGCCATATTGGCCCGTACGGGCGCCATCCCCCGACAAAATCCCGTTTCATCAGGCAGCACCGTCTCGGATCATTCGCCGGAGGCGCGCGCCCACGCCATGAGCGTCGAGGCGACGATCGCAACCACCGAATTCATGGGCGAGCAGATCACCTTCGTCGATTGTCCCGGCTCGATCGAATTCTCCTTCGAGGCCGAGCCGGTGCTGGCCGCCTGCGACCTCGCGGTGGTCGTGGCCGAGGCGGACGAAAAGAAGATTCCTGCCCTGCAGCTCATCATGCGCAAGCTCGACGATCTCGGCGTGCCGCGCATCCTCTTCCTCAACAAGGTCGACAAGGCGATATCAGGCGTGCGCGACACGCTGAAGATGCTGCAGCCGGCAAGCTCGGTGCCGCTCCTGCTGCGCCAGATTCCGCTGCGCAAGGACGGCGTCGTCATCGGCTCGATCGACCTGGCGCTGGAGCGTGCCTACATCTACCGCGAATATGCCGAAAGCGAGGTGGCTCAGATACCGGGTGACGACAAGGCCCGCGAACTGGAAGCGCGCTTCTCGATGCTGGAAACCCTGGCCGACCATGACGACCAGTTGATGGAACAGTTGCTCGAGGAGATCGAGCCGCCGAAGGACGCGATCTTCGATGATCTCGCCGCCGACCTGCGCGAAGGCGTGGTGACGCCGGTGCTGATCGGCACCGCCGAGAGGGGCAACGGCGTGCTGCGCCTCTTGAAGGCGATCCGCCACGACGCGCCCGACATCGAGGCGACCCGCAAGCGGCTTGGTGCCTCGGACGGCGGCGCCACCGTGGTCCAGGTGATGAAGACCATCCACACCCCGCATGGCGGCAAGCTGTCGGTGTCGCGCATCCTGTCCGGCCAGGTCGCAGACGGCTCCGAGCTGTGGCTGCCCGGCGGCGACACCGCCAAGGTTTCCGGCATCTACAAGATGCTCGGCAAGGATCAGTTCAAGCTCGCCGCCGCCAAGGCCGGTGACACGGTGGCGCTGGGCAAGCTGGACGAGGTCAAGACCGGCCAGACGCTGACCTCGGCCAAGGGCGGCACCAAGCAGCTGTTTACGTTCGAGCCGCCGCAGCCTGTCTTCGCCTTCGCGCTGCGGCCGAAGGAACGCAAGGACGAGGTCAAGATGTCGGCCGCCATCCAGCGGCTGGCCGAGGAAGATCCCTCGCTCAGCCTGCGCCACAACCAGGACTCGGCAGAGACGGTGCTGTCAGGCCACGGCGAAATGCATCTGCGCGTCGTGCGCGAGCGGCTGGAGGGCAAGAACCAGATCCCGGTCGAAGGCCACGCGCCGGCGGTGCCCTATCGCGAGACGATCCGCAAATCGGCGCAGCAGCGCGGCCGCCACAAGAAGCAGTCGGGCGGACATGGCCAGTTCGGCGATGTGGTGATCGAGATCAAGCCGCTGCCGCGCGGCTCCGGCTTCCAGTTCACCGACACCATCACCGGCGGCGTCGTGCCGAAGACCTACATCCAGTCGGTCGAGACAGGCATACGCGATTACCTGAAGAACGGCCCGCTCGGCTTCCCCGTTGTCGACGTCGCCGTCAACCTGTCGGACGGCTCCTACCATGCGGTGGATTCCTCCGACATGGCCTTCCAGATGGCGGCCAAGCTCGCGATGAAGGAAGGCATGGCCGCCTGCTCGCCGGTGCTGCTGGAGCCGGTGATGAAGGTCGAGATCGTCACGCCGTCCGACGCGACGTCGAAGATCATCGCGCTGATCCCGCAGCGGCGCGGGCAGATCCTCGGCTATGATGCGCGGCCGGGATGGCCGGGATGGGATGTCGTCGAGGCGACCATGCCGCAGGCCGAGATCGGCGACCTGATCATCGAACTGCGCTCGGCGACCGCGGGCGTCGCCAGCTATCGCGCCGTCTTCGACCATATGGCCGAACTCACCGGCCGTCTCGCCGACGAAGCGATGAATACCAACGGCAAGGCAGCCTGATCCTGATCTTGACGCACCATCCCCTCGAACCCTTGTTCGAGGGGACAAAAACCAAAAACGACGCCCGGGAAGCCGGACGCCGTTTTGTTTGCGGACCGTTTTCTTGGGAGGGGAAACGGCAGGTCCGCCGCATGTACAGTCGCCGCTTTCGGCGGAAAGGGGTTGGGACGCGGTAGCCGCCTGAGCCCGGGCCGTACGAGTGATGCCCCCATCTCCCGTTCGAACCACACCGCGTCCTGCGCCCTTCATAGCAGCAGAAGCCATCGTTGTCATGTTACCAGAGGTTACATGACACTGTTACGCGGCAACTCTCGTGAAATTCTCAGCCATCCCGGCAGGGTCCGCGCAACAAAAAAGCCGGATCAATGAAGATCCGGCTGAGTTTGATTGGAAGTGCCTGTTAAGGCTAACCTCCAGAGGGGAACACTCGAGGGCGCTAATGGGAGGAGAACGCGCCCAGGAGATGATCTATATATGTGCTCAACATGCCCAAGAAACAAGCATCTATTTTGCAACACACGCATGCAAAAAGACATAGGCTGTGGTCCAACCCACTCCAGAAGCCAATAGGACCAGCAGAATCTTCAAAAATGGGGCGCTCAACCACGCAATCGTCACTACAGAAGCGTGAATCGCGGCCGGTTTTCGCCCCAAGCCACCAAAACTACGCAATGATGTAGAAGCAGGCAGCAGACGTTCATTTCTGAGGCAATCGGAGAGAAAGCAGCCAATGCGGACGTTTTCGGCGATTGCCGGCAGCATGGCCTTCTTCATCGTGGCACCCGGCGTGGTCGCCGGGCTGGTTCCCTGGCTGCTCAGCGATCATTATCGCTTGCCGTGGTCCACCGTGCCGGGCTTTGTTCCTGCCGGCGGCGTCCTCATCGCCGCTGCTGCCGCCGTTCTGCTGCATGCTTTCGCCCGTTTCGCGCTCGAGGGGCTGGGCACGCCGGCCCCGGTCGCGCCGACGGAGAAGCTCGTGATCGGCGGCATCTACCGCCATGTCCGCAACCCCATGTATGTCGCCGTGCTGTCGATCATCCTCGGCCAGGCGCTGCTGTTCTCGAGCTGGACGCTTGTCGCCTATGCCGTCATCGGCGCTGTTGTTATGGGCTCCTTTGTCAAATTCTACGAGGAGCCGACGCTCGCCCGCCGCTACGGCGCCGACTATGAAACCTACCGCCGCAACGTCCCCGGCTGGCTGCCGCGCCTGACGCCCTGGCGGGGCGAACAGATCACCAGTGCCGCCGATCGTCCGCTAGGGCTAGAATGACCAACTGCGCGCTTTCGCGATAATGAAGTCGCGGAACACGTGCAGCTTGGCCTGGTTCTTCATCGCGTCGGGATAGGCGAAATAGGTGTCGAAGGACGGCACCTCGGTTTCCGGCAAAAGCTGCACCAGGCCGGAGTCCTTGTTGATGACATAGTCGGGCAGCATGGCGATGCCGGCGCCACCCTGCACGGCGCGCTTGATCGACAAGATGTCGTTGATCTGCAGCGACGGCACGCGCTGGCCGCCCTCGAAATCGCCGACCGTCTCCAGCCAGTTCAACTCCGACAGATGCGACGGCACCGGCAGGCCGAAGGTGACGATGCGATGATTTCTCAGCTCCGAGACCGAGGCCGGCTTGCCATGCTTGGCGACATAGGAAGGGGCCGCATAGAGATGGAAATGAACGGTGAACAGGCGGCGCTGGATCAGGTCCGGCTGCTGTGGCTGGCGCAGCCGGATGGCGCAATCGGCCTGACGCATGGTGAGGTCGAGTTCCTCATTGGCGAGGATCAGCTGCAGGCTGATTTCCGGATAAAGCTCGATGAACTCCTGCACCCGTTCGGTCAGCCAGCCGGCGCCGAGGCCAACGGTCGTCGTCACGCGAAGCACGCCGGAGGGCCGGTCCTTGGTCTCGGTCAGGCGCGATTTGATGGTCTCGAGCTTCATCAGCACGTCATGCGCCGTGCGGAACAGCATCTCGCCCTGTTCGGTCAGCACCAGGCCGCGCGCATGGCGGTTGAACAGCGGCACGCCGACATCGTGCTCGAGCGCACTGACCTGCCGCGAGATCGCCGATTGCGACAGGTGCAATGTCTCGGCCGCGTGCGTAAACGACCCCGCTTCCGCCGCAGCGTGAAACACGCGTAGCTTGTCCCAGTCCAACGCCATGATTCCCCTCGTTCTGTTGGCGTCTGAATGAAAAATCAGGCTTTTACACGGCGTTTCTAAGCCGTTTTTTTAACAGTTCAGAGCGGCCGCTATTCGGCTGCTTCGCGATGCACCTCGATGCCGGCCAGATACTTTTCCGCTTCGAGTGCCGCCATGCAGCCGAGCCCCGCCGCCGTCACCGCCTGGCGGTAGACATCGTCGGTCACGTCGCCGGCCGCGAACACGCCAGGCACGTCGGTGCGGGTCGAATTCGGCGCCGTCCACAAGTAACCGTTCGGCTTCTGCTTCAGCTTGCCCACGAACAGCTCGACCGCCGGCGCATGGCCGATCGCCACGAACACGCCGTCGACCTTGAGGTGGCTTTCGGCACCGGTCACCGCATGCTTGAGCTTCAGCCCTTCAACCGACGGCGGCAGCGGCGCCTTGCCGGGGCGGCCCGTGATCTCGTCGACCACGGTGTCCCAGATGACGCGGACATTGTCCTTCTGCAGCAGCCGCTCACGCAGGATGCGCTCGGCGCGGAAGTCGCTGCGCCGATGGATGACCGTGACGCTCTTGGCGAGGTTCGACAGATAGAGCGCCTCCTCCACCGCCGAATTGCCGCCGCCCACCACCGCGACATCCTTGCCGCGATAGAAGAAGCCGTCACAGGTGGCGCAGGCCGAGACACCGAAGCCCATGAAATCCTGCTCGGTCGGAATGCCCAGCCACTTGGCCTGCGCGCCGGTGGCGATGATCAGCGCGTCGGCGGTGTAGGTTGTGCCGGAATCGCCCTTGGCGCGGAACGGCCGCACGTTGAGGTCGACCTCGGTGATGATGTCGTTAATGATGTCGGTGCCGACATGCTCGGCCTGCTTCAGCATCTGTTCCATCAGCCACGGTCCCTGGATGGGATCGGCGAAGCCGGGATAGTTTTCGACATCGGTGGTGATCATCAGCTGGCCGCCCTGCTGCAGGCCGGCAACCAGCATCGGCTTCAGCATGGCGCGAGCGGCGTAGACCGCCGCAGTATAGCCGGCGGGGCCGGAACCGATGATGAGAACGGGCGCGTGCTTGGTGGTCATCTAAAACCTCTGCGGGGCAGACAGTGCCGTGGGAAAAGACTTGGAATTCGCGCTTAATGTAAGGGTTGCCAACCACGCCAGCAAGACGAACGGGCCGTCGTCCCCGGAAAGCTTCGGCCCAAGCGGTTATTCGCGTCATTGCCGCTTTCGTTACCGTTCAAAAATCGCGTTGATGAGGGCTGGCGCCAACACAAAAGTCGTTTAATTACAAAATCGCGAAAGATTCTTGCGCCGAGCTGAGACCGCCATGCCCCTGAAAGCCGACCTCGACGCCATCGACTGGAAGATCCTGCGCGAGTTGCAGGCGGATGGGCGCATGACCAATGTCGAGCTGTCGAACCGCGTCGGCATTTCGGCCCCACCCTGTCTGCGCAGGGTAAAGCGGCTGGAGGAGGCCGGCATCATCCGCGGCTACCGCGCGCTGCTCAATGCCCCGGCGCTTGGCCTCGATGTCGTCGCCTTCTGCCTGGTCGGCCTGCATCACCAGGCCGATGCCGAACTGCGCACCTTCGCCGAGCGCACGCGCGGCTGGCCGATCGTGCGCGATGCCTGGATGGTCTCGGGCGAATCCGATTTCCTGCTGCACTGCGTGGCAAGCGACCTCGGCGCCTTCCAGACCTTCGTCATCGAGGAGCTGACCTCGACCCCTAATGTCGACACGGTGCGGACCGCGCTCACCATCCGCAGGGTCAAGGATGAAGGCCTGGTTTCCTTCGAGCGTCCCTGAGGTCTGACGAACGCCTGCGCGCCGGTGAATTCCTGGCCTTCGCCACATCGACACCGCGTTGGTATTCGACAGACGCTGATGTACAAGGCTGGACGGCTCTGCCGGACTTCGTCGCTTGACTGACCGCTTGATTGGTTTCTCAAACGATTCCAGGAAAAGTGTGTAACGGTTTTCCGCGCGGATTTGCTTGGGTACAGATGGCGAAAGCAGCGTTGCTCTGGGGGCGGCCCGCCATGGGAAGGGGACCATGACTCGATTTGCAAGCCCGGTCTCGGCGCTTATCATCTGTGTGAACGAGGCCGATATGATCGGCCCGTGCCTGGAAAGCATCGACTTCTGCGCCGAGATCATCATCGTCGATTCCGGTTCGACGGATGGCACGATTGAATGCGTGAAAAGCTATATCGCCAAGGGCTACCCGATAAGGCTCTTGCACAATGACTGGCCGGGTTTTCCCCGTCAGCGGCAATTCTCGCTCGACCACGCGACCCAGCCCTGGTGCCTTTCGATCGACCCGGACGAGCGCGTCGACGACCAGTTGCGGCAGTCGATCGTGGCCATCACTCAGGCCGCCGACGACAAGATCCGCGGCTGGTACATCCGCCGCCGCGATTGGCTGAAGGGCTACGGCTATGCGCACCGCTGGGTGCTGCACAACAGGCTGATGCGGCTTTTCCGCCGGGAAGGCGCCACCATCGATCTCACCGCGCGGGTGCACGAAGCCTTCCAGGTGCCCGGCGAGACCGGCACGATCGAAGAGGGTGTCCTGCTGCATCGCCGTGAAATATCGGTCGAGGAGGATCTTGCCCGGGCCAACGCCTATTCCAGCCTCAAGGCCGTCACGCTGGTCGAGAAGGGCAAGAAGCCCGGCCTGGTGCGGCTGGTGCTGTCGCCGTTCGGCAACTTCCTGAAATTCTACCTGGCCAAGCGCTATTTCCTGTGCGGCCGGCATGGCTTCGTCTACTCGATGTCGGTGATGATCTATTCCTTCGCCACGGAGGCAAAGCTCTACGAAGCCTCGGAACGCAACGATCCCGTGTGAGCAGTCAGGCCTGGATCAGGACCTGTTGTCCCGGCCTTGCGTTTCAATGGCTGCGAGCAGGTCACCGAGGTCGCTGCTGTCCCGCAAGGGCCTGATGGCGAAGCCGGGCTGGACCGCCGCCTCGCCGTCGACCAGCCAGCCCCGTGCCAGACCGGCGCGCTCTCCCGCCTGCATGTCGGCTGGCTTGTCGCCGACGATCAGCGAGCGCTGGAGATCGAGAGCAAGGCGTTTGCCCGCCTCGACCAGCATGCCCGGATTGGGCTTGCGCATCGGATGATCGGGAATGGCAAGTGGTCCGACACCGGCCTCGTGGTAGGCGCAGGCAAGCACCATGTCGACGAACATGCCCTGATCGCGCAACAGGTCGAGCACGCGGCCATTCACCGCCGCAAAGACGCTCCAGCCGAAATAGCCGCGCGCAATGCCGGACTGGTTGGTGACCACGACAACCGGGATTCCCGCCCGGTTGGCGGCCGCGATCGCCGGCAGCATCTGCGGCCTGAGCTCGATCTCGGCCGGGTCGCTGGGATAGTCGGTATCGACGTTGATGGTGCCGTCGCGGTCGAGGAACAGCGCCGGCAGATGCGGCGGGAAAACCCGGTCTCCAATCCGCTCGATCCACACGCCCGGCTCGGTCAGCGGATGTGGCGTGGCCGTCCTGTCAGCCATTGCTGAGACGCGCTTCGACCACTTCGCAGAGATGATGGTAGAGGCACAGATGCCCTTGCTGGATGACCGGCGTCGAGGTCGAGGGCACGTTGAGCAGGATGTCGCACAGCGGCTTGAGCTTGCCGCCGGTGTCGCCGGTCAGGCCGATCACCGTCATGTCCATCATCCGCGCCTGTTCGGCGGCGGCCAGGATGCTCGGCGAATTGCCGCTGGTCGAGATCGCCAGAAGCACGCCTCCGGCCGCGCCATGCGCCTCGACCTGGCGCGAGAACACCGTGTCGAAGCCGTAATCATTGCCCCAGGCCGTCAGCACCGCTGCATTGGCCGGCAGCGCGATGACATTGTAGGCCTTGCGCTCCTTGAGGAAGCGGCCGACCAGTTCGCCGGCGATGTGGATGGCGTCGCTCGCCGAACCGCCATTGCCGGCGATCAACAAGGCCTTGCCCGACGAGAGCGCCGTCACCACGGCGTTCGCCGCCCGCTCCATCTCGCCGGTCAGGTCACGCTCGACCATCGCCGTGATCGCGGCCGCCGAGCGGGCCAGATAGTCGTTCAGTTCAGACATCAAAACCTCAGCTTGTAGAGCCGGCGCGCAATTTGCCGATGGTGCCGGTGGTGCTCTTGCCGGCGACGAGATCGACCAGCACGACGCGCCCGCCGGCCTTTTGCACCACATCGGCGCCGACCACGGTGTCGATCGTATAATCCGCGCCCTTGACCAGGATGTCGGGCAGCAGCGCCTCGATCAGCGCCAGCGGCGTGTCCTCCTCGAAGACAACGACGGCATCGACCGAGGCAAGGGCGGCAAGCACGCAGGCGCGGTCATGCTGGTCGTTGACCGGGCGGCCCTGCCCTTTCAGCCGCCGCACCGAAGCATCGCTGTTGAGGCCGAGCACCAGCCGGTCGCACTGGCTGCGCGCCGCGTGCAGCAGGCTGACATGGCCGGCATGCAGAATATCGAAGCAGCCATTGGTGAAGCCGACGCTCAGGCCCTCTTCCTTCCAGGCCGCCACCATGCGCGCGGCCGACGAGGCATCGAGGATGGCATCCTTGTGGGCGGTCGGTCCGTGCGAGCGAAACAGCGCGCCCGTAAGCTCCTCGACCGTCAGCCGCGCGGTGCCGCGCTTTCCCACCACGACGCCGCCGGCTGCATTGGCGATCGAGGCCGCCGCGACCGGATCAGCCCCCGATGCAAGCGCCAGCGCGAACGTCGCGATCACCGTATCGCCGGCGCCCGAGACATCGAACACTTCGCGCGCCTGGGTAGCGATATGGCGCGCCTCGTCCGGGCCCACCACGCTCATGCCCTTTTCGCTGCGCGTGGCGACGACGAAGTCGAAACCATGCGCCGAAATCAGTTCGCGCGCCGCAGCCACGATCTCGTCATCGGCGAACACCGCATGGCCGACGGCCTCGCCAAGCTCCTTGCGGTTGGGGGTGATGGCGGTCGCGCCGGCATAGCGCGCATAGTCGCGGCCCTTGGGATCGACCAGCACCGGCTTGCCGGCCTGGCGGCAGATGGCGATGAGTTCGGCGGCGACGCCGTCGAGCAGGATGCCCTTGCCGTAATCGGACAGGATGACGATGTCGGCCCCCGTCAGTGCCGCGCGGAAATGCCGGATCAGCCCTGTCCGCTCTGTCTCGTGCAGCGGCTTGATCTCTTCCTCGTCGAAGCGCAGCACCTGCTGGTTGAGCGCGCTGAAGCGGCTCTTCGACGAGGTCATGCGGCCGCGCTGCTGCGAAAGTCCCGCTGTCTCGGCGCCAAGCTCGCCGAGCATGCGCACCAGGCTGTCGCCGGCGGTGTCCGTGCCGATCACCGAAACCGGGATGGCCCGCGCGCCAAGCGAGACGATGTTGGCCACGACATTGCCGGCGCCGCCCATGGCCGAGGTCTCGCCGCGCCCATGCAGCACGGGAATCGGCGCCTCCGGCGAAATCCGCTCGATGACGCCGTTGACGAAGCGGTCGAGGATAAGGTCGCCGACCACCAGCACGGTGACGCCGCCAAAGCGGGCAATGGCTCGATGCAAGGGTTCGGGAGAAGGCGGATTGTGCTTGATCATATCACTGGCAACGCGCGGGGAAAAACAGTCGCTGAAACATATAGGGTGTCGGCTGGCGGTCGTTCATGCCTGCCGATATACCGCAATTCGAACCGGCGCAACGGCGGCGCCGCGTCAGGTCTTCTGCAGGGCAACGTGGACGCCGAGCCCGACCAGCACGGCCCCACCAGCCCGCTGCATCAGCCGCTGCGCCCGGCTCGATCGCCGCAGCCGGCCGATGACGAGGCCGGCCAGGAACACGCAGACGATGTCGGCCGAGGAGAACATCAAATTGACGATGGTGCCCAGCACTACGAATTGCAGCCACACCGGCAAGGCCGCCGAGGCATCGATGAACTGCGGCAGGAACGCCATGAAGAAGATCGCGGTTTTCGGATTGAGCACCTCGACGGTGATGCTCTCGAAAAAGGCGCGGCGGGCCGATTTGCGCTCGATGGCGGGCAGCGCCACGTCGCCCTCAACACGCTTGCGAAACAGCGAGACACCGAGCCAGATCAGATAAAGCGCGCCGACCAGCTTGACCGCCATGTAGAGCGGCGGCACGGCATGGAACAGCACCGACAGGCCCGCGGCGGCGGCAAAGACATGGACATAACCGCCGAGATGGATGCCAAGTGCCGCCGTCAGGCCCGACCAGCGCCCGCGCGCCATCGTCTGCGCCGCCGCATAAAGCATGGCCGGACCGGGGATGTAGGCGAAGATCGCCGTGGTGGCGAAGAACGCGATGAGCAGTTCGGTCGACGGCATTTTTGTCCCTCATGATCGGTGCTGACTGAGCGGAAGCTTTGCGGCGCCACTGTGACGCCTGCACCTGCTTTGTCGACAGCCCGGCTGGCCTCCCTTATAAGGACCGGAATCGCAAGCAACCAGAGGCCTTCATGATCATCGTCACGGGCGGCGCCGGCATGATCGGCTCCAACATCGTCGCCGCGCTCAATGCCGAAGGCCATGACGACATCCTCGTCGTCGACGATCTCACCGACGGCCACAAGATCGCCAATCTCGCCGATTTGAAAATAGCCGACTATCTCGACAAGGATGACTTCCTGCCGCGCATCGAGGCCGGGTCGCTCGGCCGCGTCGAGGCCGTGTTCCACCAAGGTGCTTGCTCGACCACCACCGAGTGGAACGGCAAGTTCATGATGGAGGTGAATTTTGCTTATTCGAAGCGGCTGCTGCATGCCTGCCAGGCGTTGCGCGTGCCTTTCCTCTACGCCTCCTCGGCTTCCGTCTATGGCGGCGGTTCCGAGTTTCGCGAGGATCCGGCGCTGGAGCGGCCGCTCAATGTCTATGCCTATTCGAAGAAACTGTTCGACGACTATGTCAGGCGCACCGTCTTCGACACCGATCATTCGCAGGTCGCCGGCCTGCGCTATTTCAACGTCTATGGCCCGCGCGAGGCGCATAAGGGCGTCATGGCCTCGGTCGCTTTCCATCTGTTCAACCAGGTCGAGCGCGGCGAGAATCCGAAACTGTTCGGCGCCTATGACGGTTTCGGCCCCGGCGAACAGAGCCGCGACTTCATCCATGTCGGCGATGTCGCCGACGTCAATCTGTGGCTGTGGAAGCGAGGCGCGAACGGCATCTTCAACTGCGGCACCGGCCACGCCCAGCCGTTCCGCGCTATCGCCGAAACCGTCATCGACACGTTGGGCAAGGGCGAGATCGAGTTCATCCCCTTCCCCGACCACCTCAAGGGCAGCTACCAGAGCTTCACGCAAGCTGATATGTCCCGTTTGCGCGCGGCCGGTTACAACGGCCAGTTCCGGACAGTGGAAACCGGTGTCAGAGACTATGTCGAATGGCTGAAAGCCCAACGATCCTCGTGATCGGCCCACGCTGGGTGGGCGACATGGTGATGGCGCAGTGCCTGTTTTCGGCGCTGAAAGAGCTCCATCCCAACGCCGCGATCGACGTGCTGGCGCCGGCCTGGGCGGCACCGCTGGTCAAGCGCATGCCCGAGATCCGCCAGCAGATCGATTTCCCGCTGAAGCCCGGCGCGCTCGAATTCACCCATCGCCGCCGCTTCGGCCGCCTGCTGCGCGGCCGCTACGACATGGCTTATATCCTGCCCGGCAGCTGGAAATCGGCGCTGATCCCCTTCTTTGCCCGCATTCCGCGCCGTGTCGGCCATCTGCGCGAGATGCGCTATGGCCTTTTGACCGACATCGTGCCGCTGCCGGACGCCGTGAAACGGCGCACCGCGCAGGCCTATTTCAGCCTCGCCAAGGGCGGCAGTTTCCGCGCGCCCCATCTGACCGTGGATGCCGGCAACCAGGCCGCCCTGCTCGATCGTTTCGGGCTGGCGCCGCAGAAATTCGCGGCCCTGATGCCTGGCGCCGAATTCGGCCCGGCCAAGCGCTGGCCGAGCGAAAGCTATGCCGGCCTTGCCCGCGAATTCATGGATAAGGGATTGAAGATCGCCCTGTTCGGTTCGAAGAACGACCGCGACGTCACCGCGGAGATCGCGGCCCTTGCTCCCGGCGTCGTCGACCTCGCCGGCCAGACGCGTCTGGAGGATGCCATCGACCTGATCGCA
Source organism: Mesorhizobium sp. 131-3-5 (assembly GCF_016756575.1). Lineage (NCBI taxonomy): Bacteria > Pseudomonadati > Pseudomonadota > Alphaproteobacteria > Hyphomicrobiales > Phyllobacteriaceae > Mesorhizobium > Mesorhizobium sp. 131-3-5. The sequence continues at coordinate 2,547,194 of NZ_AP023254.1, read as the reverse complement.
GCGGCAAGGCTGGCGGTCTCCAACGACAGCGGGCTGATGCATGTCGCGGCGGGCGTCGGCACGCCGATAGTCGCCGTCTACGGCTCGACCTCGCCCGAAAACACGCCGCCGCTGGCGGAACGGCGCGAGTTGGTCTGGCTGCACCTCTCCTGCTCGCCCTGCCACCAGAAGGTCTGCCCGCTCGGCCATCTCAACTGCCTGAAGACATTGGAAGTCGGGCAGGTCGCGGCGGCGGCGGAGCGGCTGCTGGAAATCCCGGCCGCGGCATGAAGGTCCTGATCGTCAAGACATCGTCCATGGGCGATGTCATCCACACCTTTCCGGCCGTCGAGGATGCCAGCCTGCACCGGCCCGACGTATCCTTCGACTGGTGCGTCGAGGAGGCGTTTACCGGCATCGTCGCCCTGCACCCGGCGATCGGCAGGATCCACACGGTGGCCATCCGGCGCTGGCGCAAGGCGCTGTTGAAGAGCAGCACCTGGCGCGAGGCTGCCGCGCTGCGCCGAACCTTGCGCGAATGCCGCTATGATCTGGTCATCGACGCACAGGGCCTGTTGAAATCGGCCCTGGTGGCGCGCCAGGCGCGCGCACCGATCGCCGGCTTCGACCGGTCGAGCGCGCGCGAACCCTCGGCCACGCTGTTCTACGACGTCACCTACGGCGTGCCGCGCGACCTGCACGCCATCGAACGGACGCGGCGGCTGTTCGGGCTGGCGCTTAGCTACCAGCCCGATCTGTCGACGCTCGCTTCAGGCATCGTGCCGCCACCCGGTGCTCTCGCCGCCATCACCGGAAAGACCGCCTTCCTGCTGCACGGCACCAGCCGCGAGGACAAGAAATGGCCTGTAGAAGACTGGATCGGAACCGCCCGCCTGCTGATCAAGCGCGGCATGACACCGGTCACCACCTGGTCGAACGAACGTGAGAAGTCTGTTGCCGAAGCCATCGCCAGGGCCGTGCCGTCGACGGTCGTGGTGCCGAAATCGCCGCTGGCCGACATCGCCGCCATCCTTGGCCGCTCGACGCTGGTCATCGGCGCCGACACCGGCCTGACCCACCTGGCCAGCGCCTTCGGCCTGCCGACGGTCGCGGTGTTTTTGGCGACGGAGCCGGGTTTGACAGGCCCGCGCGGGCAGTTTGCCATGACACTGCTGGCCGCGCCTGGTGAGCGTCTGACGCCGGCTGAGGTAGTGGCGGAGGCGGACAGGCTGCTTAATCTTAAATTACAAGCGCCAGCCTAGGACCTTTTCAGAATTCGCTCTGGTGAGTCGAATAGCGGGGTTTTCGAGAACCGGAGCGGGAGCGTACTTTAAAGTACGTGAGCACCGGAAGCTCAGAAAACCGCGCTAGTCGGCCGCCAGAGTAGAATTATCAAAAGGTCCTAAATAAACTGCACCTGGACGATCTCATACCCCCTGGCACCGCCGGGCGCATTGACCTCAATGGCGTCGCCGACTTCCTTGCCGATCAATGCGCGCGCGATCGGCGAGGAGATCGAGATGCGGCCGGACTTCACGTCGGCTTCCTGGTCGCCGACGATCTGGTAGGTCTTCTTTTCCTCGGTGTCCTCGTCGACCAGCACGACGGTGGCGCCGAACTTGACCTTGTCGCCGCTGAGCTTGGTGACGTCGATCACCTCGGCGCGCGCGATCAGGTCCTCAAGTTCGTTGACACGGCCCTCATTGAGGCTCTGCGCCTCCTTGGCGGCGTGGTATTCGGCATTTTCGGACAGGTCGCCATGCGAGCGCGCCTCGGAGATCGCCTCGATGATGCGCGGCCGCTCTTCCTGCTGGCGCCAGCGCAGTTCTTCCTTCAATGACGCGAACCCCTCGCCTGTCATCGGGACCTTGTTCATGATGCCTGACCTTTCCTGCCGCCGCCCCCGCGTTTCGGGGGAGGCCTTGTCGTTGGGTACAAAAAGAAAACGGTCCGGCAGCCTCGGGCTAACGGAACCGTTTCACCGCAATTTGCCCTAATATAGCAATCTTCGCGGGTTTTTCACGCCCAAAAATCGGTTTTGCAAAAATCATCCCCGCTTTCACCTGAAGAAGCGGCGAACGAGGCGGGAGGCAACAAAAACGGCCGCGATCGCTCGCGGCCGCTTCGGTAACTCTTTGGGGGCTGATCAGCTCCGCATGAAATGCTCGATCTGCTCGGACAGCATGCCGTATTCGCGCGAGCCCTTGCCCGTGCGCTTCTCGATTTCCATCAGTTGCTGCTGGGCGCCGGCCAGGTCGCCGATCTGCAGATGCGCCTCGCCGAGATATTCGCGCACCAGCGTGTAGTTCGGGTCGATGCGCAGCGCTTCCTCGTAGTAGCCGAGGCCGACGGTGACACGTCCGGAATGGCGGTGCGAATAGCCGAGATAGTTGAGAATGCGCGGATCCTGCTTGTTGGCGGCAAGGGTGAGCACCGAGATCGCCTCGTCATAGCGCCCGGCCATCGCCAGCGCATGGCCGGCATCATAGATGCTGTCGTCATCCAGCATGCCTTCCTGGGGTGCGACGCACTTTTTCTTCTTCTTGTCCCAGACCTCTCCCTTCTTGCACTGGGTGACAGTCTGGTCGCTGCCACCACCGCTACTGCCCGCCGCGAATACCGGGACAGCGAAGAACTGCAGCGCGACAAGGGCAGTCGCGGCCTGGATCAGCATTCTTTTGTGCATCGAAGCCTCCTTGAGGGGTGAGAATGCAACACTAACGCTAAGCGTCCCGCGTTTCATCCCGGAAAAATTCACGTGGAGAACATCAGGTGACGGATGCCTGAAATCCGCTATCATCCGGGCAAACGACTGACGGAGACGGCCCGTGCAGCGGCGGCTTGAAAAGGACTGGGAACTCTCGATCGGCCCCGACACCGTGCGCCTGTTCATCCTCAAGGCCAAGGCGCTGAGTGCCGCCGTCAACGAGGACTATGCCGACGGCGCCGAACACGAGATCGAGTTCGACGGCGATACGCACGACAATCATCACCATGACGGCCTTGCCGAGGAAAGCTCGGAAAACCTGACCGAAGAGGAACTGCGCGAGCTGATCAACGACCTCAATGTCGATGAAGCCGCCGAACTGGTCGCGCTCGCCTGGGTCGGCCGCGGCGACTACGACGCCTCGGAATGGGTGGATGCCGTGACGGCGGCGCGCGAACGCGCCAACAAGCGCACGGCCAAGTACCTGCTTGGCATGCCGCTGCTCGCCGACTGGCTGGAGGAAGGCCTCGAAGCGATCGGCGCGTAACGCCGCGGTAACCGATTGTGATCGACGGAAAGCGTCCGTCCAGGCAACTTCAGCATGCTGGCGCCGTTTCGGAGCGATGGCAACGCTGAGCTTTTCCCGACTTTGCATCTTGGCGCTGCCTCTGGCGGCCGCGGTTCTGCTGGCGACGCCGGCCGACGCCAGACATCGTCACAGGCATTACCAGCCGCTGTCCCCTCGGATGGATCAGTCGTCGACGCAGCGTCTGGACCAGCCATTGAGGCCGAAAAGCAAGCACCGCGGCAGATCACGCGGCAAGCAGCAGATCGCGCCAAAGCAGACGCCGCAGGAAACGCAGGAGCAGCAGGCCTCGCCCGCCCAGGTGCCAGTGCCCGAGCCGCGTCCCACGGACGCGCCAAAGGCCGACGCCGCACCGGCGCAGGGGCAAAAGACGGAAGTTCCAAAGGCCCCGGACGCCTCAAAACAGCTCAATGAGGAAAAGTCTCGTCAGGCAAAGCAGGCACATACCGAGCCGTCAGCCCCCGAACCTTCGTCCCGAGAGCCGTCAACCGAAACGGAAAGCGAGCCGGAGCCGCCAGCCGAGGTGCCGATCCCGACACAAAGGCCCGAAACTACGGAACCAGAGGTTGGGCCTCCTGCCGTAGCCCCGCAGCCGCCGCCAAAACCGGCGGATGCCGGCGATGAGAAAATGCTTCCCGATCCGCGCTCGGCCGACCGGCCCGGAGAAAAGATGCCCCCCGAGGAAGTCGCCTGCCGCGATCGGCTGAAGGCGCTCGGCGTCGAATTCGAGGAGCACAGTGCGGAAAGCAATCCCGAAATCGGCTGCTCCATCCCCTACCCCCTGGTGCTGAAGCGCCTTGGCAAGTCGATCGCCATCGCACCCGGCACCGAGCTCAACTGCCCGATGGCCGAAGCGGCGGCGCGATTTGCCGCCGACGTCATCCAGCCGGCGGCGAAAACCGAACTCGGCGCCGACCTCAAATCGATCGGCCAGGCATCGGCCTTCGTGTGCCGTCCGCGCCACGGCACCAGGAAACTGTCCGAGCACGCCTTCGGCAATGCGCTCGACATCGCCAGCTTCACCTTGTCCGATGGCAGAAAGGTCGAGGTCGGCCCAACACCGCCTGAAAAGGACGCCAAATTCCTCAACGCGGTGCGCAAGGCCGCCTGCGGTCCATTCAAGACCGTGCTCGGACCGGGCGCCGACGCCGACCACGCCTTGCACTTCCACCTCGATCTCGAACCGCGCAGGCATGGCGGCACGTTCTGCCAGTAGGTCCTCAAGGATCGCCGCCGCATTTCCGCCGCAGACGTGAACGCGCTCGCTGAGTTTTCCTTTACCCTTGATCGTTAAAATGCCGGATATCCGACCATGATCCTGAAAAGTGGAAACCGGTTTTCGGAAAAGATCATGGTCAGGCAAAAGGTAGAACCTGATCGGGATCAGGTTCGGGGACAGGATTCCGCCAATGGCCGGCAAATTTCGCGCCGTGTTTTTCGCCACCGCGCGCCGATCGAAACCCGCGACGCTGCTGGCCGCCGGCCTTACCCTCGCGGCGGTTTCGGCCTGCAACACCGGCAGCGTGCTGTCGCTGCAGCCGGCGGTCGATGTCGGCGCGCAAACCGCGGCCGTGCCGCAATATACCGGCATGCAGCGGCTTGTTCCGTCCAATCCCTACATGACGCAGGCCGCCTACCCGCGCATGGATGAGCCGATGTCGCCGGTCGAGCAGATACCGGCCAGCGAAGTCGACTGCCGCCAGCAGTTGAAGCGCCTCGATGTCGCCTATACCGACCTCGCGCCGATCCGTGAAGGCCAGTGCGGCATCGACTATCCCGTAAAAGTCACGGCCATCGGCAGTGTCGAGATGAAGCCCGCCGCGACGCTGACCTGCGACATGGCCGCCACCTTCGCCGCCTGGACGAAGAACGAACTCGTTCCCTCCGCCCGCTGGCGCTACTTCTCCGGCGTCAAGACCATCCACCAGGGCTCGAGCTATTCCTGCCGCAACATCGCCGGCGAAGGTGTTTTGTCCGAGCACGGCAAGGGCAACGCGCTCGACGTGATGAGCATCGAGCTCAACAATGGCGACGACATCGACGTGCGCAAGCCCGGCCTGTTCGCCTTCCGCACGCGCGGTTTCCTCAACAATGTGCGCGCCGACGGCTGCCAGTATTTCACCACCGTGCTCGGGCCCGGCTACAATTACGACCACCGCAACCATTTCCACTTCGACATCAAGAACCGCAGGAACGGTTACCGCGCCTGTCGCTAGCAGATGATCAGTCAGGCCCGGCGCCAGCGGTGGTAGCGATGATGTGCCGTGCCACCAGATCCTGGACGCGCCAGAGATTCCGGTCGTGGATACCGCTTTCCTCCAGCTTGGCGACGGTCCTGAACAGATATTGCGCCGACGAGCCCCAATGTCCGGCGGCCCGCGCCAGCGTATCCGCAACCTGCTCCGGCGGCAGCCGTCCCGCATAGGCCCTGCCATCTGGCGCGGCGACGAAGGCCAGGGCGCGCAGCGGACCGTCCCTCGTCCGGACCTTGATCCAGCGCGGCACGTTGGTTGGCGGGTTGGCATCGATCTCGCGGCGCATCAACTGGCCGAGTTGCCCGAAATGATCTTCCACCGGCAGCCGGTAAACAATGCCGTTGCAACTGCCACCACGGTCGAGAGCCAGCATCAAGGCAGGCAACTCGCGGGTCCCACGCCAGCGGGTCAGTTTCAGACAGAATGAGCGGTGCCACCCTGGCGCCGTGGCCGGGCGCTGCTCGACAGGAACGAATTCAGGATTCCAGATCAGCGAGCCGTAGGCAAACACCCACAGCGCTTCAGGCCGGTATTGCGACAGGAGTTGCTCGACAAGGCCGTCGAACTCCGCGTCGGTATGCTCGGCTGTTCCAGGCTCGGGGCCGGGATCCGGTTCGATGCGCTCGACCCTCGCGACAAGGTCGGCGGTCAACGCCATCGGTCCGCGGCTTGTCGGTTTCCCCTTCATTCCTGCCCCCGCGCAAAAACGATGGCTGACAATAGACCGGCTGCGCATTCCTGGCCATTGATTTCCAAAGGCTGTCAGGCAACAGATACCGTACGGATCGAGCCTTCTTCATGAGCCAACGAAGCCTTCGGCGACGCGCGACAATCTGGCTGGCGTCCTTGCTGGCCGCTTATCTGGCGCTTGCCTATGTCGCGGCGCCGGAATTCTGGACATTCCGGGAGCGCGGCTTTCGCGACCAGCGCTTCGAAATGCTGACGCACACGCCGCAAGGCATTCCTGGCGACCCGATCAATGTCGGCCTTGTCGGCACCGAGAGGGAGGTGGTCCATGCCTTCGCCATTGCCGGTTGGGACACTGCTGACGCCGTCACCTTGAGAACGGCGATCGACATCGGCGAAAGTGTGTTGTTTTCCCGCCCCTATCCCGATGCGCCGATGAGCCGCCTGCTGTTCGAGGGACGCGCCCAGGATCTCGCTTTCGAAAAGCCGGTGGGCGACAGCGCCGACCGGCGCCATCACGTCCGTTTCTGGCAGACCGATACGGTCGGCGACGATGGCCGCCCGCTCTGGCTGGGTGCCGCCAGCTTCGATCGCGGCGTCGGCCTCAGCCACGACACTGGCGCCATCACCCATCATATCGGTCCCGATATCGACGCCGAACGCGACTTCCTGATCGGCGACCTCAAGGCTGCCGGCCAGCTGGCATCGACCAGCGACATGGCCGGGATCGGCGCCACCAGGACCGGCCGCAACGGCGGCGGCGACCCCTATTTCACCGACGGCAAGGCAATCATCGGCGTGCTGAAGCAGCCGCAGTGAAATGTACCTTAAGAGAGGGCCGTGGTCGGAAGCGGTCTAACAATGCATGGTCCGTGCGACGCCGCGTAACCGTACCGCTTCATCAGCCCGAACTGTCATTTTCTAAAAATGCTGCCGGACTATTTTCGAGCGACCCGTCGCAATGCTATTGAGCCCTCATGCTATACGTCGAAATCGCTATCGTGGTCGTCCTCATTTGTGTGAACGGCCTTCTGGCAATGTCCGAACTCGCCATCGTTTCATCGCGCCCGGCACGGCTCAAGGCGATGATCGACCGTGGTGTCAACGGCGCCGGCCGGGCGCTGGATCTTGGCTCCAATCCCGGCAAGTTCCTGTCCTCGGTGCAGATCGGCATCACGCTGGTCGGCGTGCTTTCCGGCGCCTTTTCCGGCGCCACGCTGGGCGACCGGCTGTCCGTGTTCCTGGCCACGACCGGCATGCGCGAAAGTGTCGCCGATCCGCTCGGCGTCGGCATCGTCGTTGCCATCATCACCTATTTCTCGCTGATCGTCGGCGAACTGGTGCCCAAGCAGATCGCGCTACGCGATCCCGAGCGCGTCGCCGCCCGCGCTGCCCCAGCCATGACCATCCTCGCCACCGTCTCGGCGCCCCTGGTGTTCCTGCTCGACATTTCCGGCCGCGCCATATTGTGGCTGCTCGGCCAGCGCGGCGAAAGCGAGGAGAAGGTCACCGACGAGGAAATCAAGATGCTGGTCGCCGAGGCCGAGCATCACGGCACCATCGAATCCGACGAGCGGCGCATGATCGCCGGGGTCATGCGGCTTGGCGACCGCGCCGTGCGCGCGGTGATGACGCCGCGCACCGAGGTCGACTGGATCAACCTGCAGTCCGACGACACGACGATCCGCAAGCTCCTCATGGAAACCCAGCATTCGCGCCTGCCGGCGGGTGACGGCGGCGTCGATGTGATGGTCGGCGTCGTCCAGACGCGCGACGTGCTGGCCGCGATCCTTGCCGGCCGCACGCTCGACCCGCGCAAGCATGTGCGCGCCGCGCCCATCGTCTACGACCAGGCCGACGCGCTCGACGTGCTGCACAAACTCAAGGAATCCGACGTGCCGATGGCGCTGGTGCATGACGAATACGGCCATTTCGAAGGCATCGTCACGCCGGCCGATATTCTCGAAGCCATCACCGGCGTGTTCCGCGCCGACCTCGATGCCGGTGACGAGGAAAACGCCGTCAAGCGCGAGGACGGCTCATGGCTGCTCGCCGGCTATATGCAGGCCGACGAGATGGCCGAGATTCTGGGCTTCGACCTGCCCGAAAACCGCGACTACGAGACCGTTGCCGGCTATGTGCTGTCGCATATGCACCGCCTGCCGGCGACAGGCGAATGCGTCGACGCGCAAGGCTGGCGCTTCGAGGTGGTCGACCTCGACGGCCGCCGCATCGACAAGCTGATCGCCACCCGCCTGCCCGGCACCCACCGCGAGGCGGTGCGGTGATTGTCTGAATGTCGGCTTTGCACCATGGCGGTCATTGACGGTTGGCCGGCGGATTGCGCGGCCGGCTGCAACTACCGCTCCGTGAACGCGCGAGCGAAGGAATCGAGCATCGGCCGCGCCAGATACTCGAAGAAAGTCCGGTCGCCAGTGCTAATGAACGCCTCGACCGGCGTTCCGGGATAAAGCTGCTCGGGCTTCACGCCGGGCGGCAGGTCGGCGGCAATCCTGAGTTTGACGCGGAAATAGGGCTCGTGCGTCGCCTCGTCGACGAGCCGGTCCGCGGAAATTTGCGCCACGGTGGCTGAAACCTCGGGGGTGAGCCGCATGTTCAAGGCGGACAATCGCAGTTTCGCCGGCTGGCCGACACGGACCTGATCGACGTCTTTCGGCCGCAGCCTTGCATCGACAATCAGACCCGGTGCCGTAGGCAGGATCTCCATGATCTTCTCACCGCGGGCAATCACGCTGCCCTTGGCATTGTAGGTCGAGGACACCACGATGCCCGCGGCCGGTGCCTTGATCGTCGTCCGCCGCAGCACCGCCTCGGCCGCCCTGATCTGTTCCTCGATGTCGGCCAGGTTGGAACGAACCTCGTCCAGCTTCGTCAGCGCCTCCTCCACGCGTTGCGTGGTCAGGCGCTCGATCTGCTCCTGGGCTTCGACGATCTGGGTGTTGACCGCCGCCAGATTGGCTTCCAGCGCCCCGGCCTGCCCGACGAGATCGGCCTCGCTGCGCAAAAGCTGCGAGTATTCGGTACGATTGGTGAGGCCCTTGTCCAGCAGGCTTGTCTTGATGCCGAGTTCCTTCTTAACGATTTCGGCTTGTTGCCGAACGGCCTCTTTCTGGGACTGCAATCCCACCACGGACTGCCGATGCATCGCCAGTCGTTGGGCGAGGATCGATTGTTCCGATCGGAAGCGGGCGAGTCTGGCGTCGAATTCCTTTTGCTGTTCTCGGATCAGGGCTTCGAAATCGGCCTGGAGCGATGCCGGCGCCGGTTTGGTGATCGGCGCGAGCCTGTCCAACCCGTCGCGTTCCGCCTCCAGCCGCGCCGCAGCCGCCCTGAGCGCGATCGACTGTCTCGTCAGCCGGTTGAGCTCGGCCTGCGCGGCTGTCGGATCCAGCACGATCAGATCCTGGGCCTGTTGCACGCGATCGCCGTCATGGACCAGCAACGCCTCGATGATGCCGCCGTCGGGATGCTGGATCAGTATGTTGCCGCCGGTCGCCGAGATCGTGCCTTGCGTCATCACCGCTCCGGATAAGGGTGCGCTGACGGCCCAATAGCCAAAGCAACCCACCAACAGCGCCGTTGCCGCGTATCCGGCGAATGCCACGCGTCTTATGTTGGTACGCGGGCTGCCCTCCCAGGCGAGGCTCTGCACCACCATCATCTACGACCCAAAACGGATGTTATGCGTGCGGATCGTCGTGGCGAATGACCCTGTCACCACCGTATTCGGCTGCGTGGGAAGGCCCTTGCCAACGACCGAATGCCGCAGCACCTCGCTGCTTGGGCCGAAGGCTTCGATCGTGCCGCCGCGCAGAAGCATCACGCGGTCGCAGGACGCGGCAATCGAAGGGCGATGCGTGATCACGACCATCGTGACGCCGGCCGCCTTCGCGGCGGCGAGTACCGCCTCGAGCGCCGCCTCGCCGGTGCCGTCGAGATGAGTGCTGGGCTCGTCCAGGACGAGAATTCTGGGATTGCCGTAGAAGGCGCGCGCCAGCCCGATCCTCTGGCGTTCACCGCCCGACAGCGTTCTGTCCGACGGGCCTATCAATGTCTGGTAGCCGTCCCGCTGCGCCAGGATCAGCTCATGCGCCTCAGCCCGCCCTGCTGCCTCGATGATCGCGGCGTCATCCGCATCGGGGTCGAAGCGGGCGACGTTTTGCGCGATCGATCCTGGAAAGAGCTCGACTACCTGCGCGAGGTAGCCGACATGCTTTCCGAGCTGGTTTTCGTCCCAGGTCCTGAGGTCGGCGCCGTCGATCCTGACGGCACCGCCGGTCGGCCGGGCAGCACCGACAAGCAACCGCGCCAGCGTCGATTTGCCGGCGCCGCTCGGGCCGACGATGGCCAACGCTTCGCCGGCGCCGATTTGGAAGTTCAGCCGCTTGAGGATGGGTTCGGTGCCGGGCTGCGCATTCGGCGCCATGAAGAAGACGTCCTGCACGGAAATCGCGCCTGCCGGATCGGGCAGGAGCAGTTTGCGCGCTTCAGCCGGACGCGCCGCAAACGCCGTCTCAAGCCGTTTCCACGCCCGCCGGGCGTCGGCGATCTGCCGCCAGGCGCCGATCAACTGGTCGAGCGGCTGCAGCGCGCGCGACGACACCAGCGAGGAGGCGAAGATCATGCCTGCCGTCATCTGCCCCTTGAGCACCAGCCATGCGCCGGCGCCCAGGATCGCCAGTTGCAGCATCATGCGCAGCGCCCGCGAGGCGCCGCTGAAGATCGCATTGGCACTCGAGGAACGGTCATGCAAGGTGAGCGCTGCCGCCACGTGCCGTCCCCAGACCCGCGCGGCGTTCTCCACCATGCCCATGGCGCGCAGCGTCTCCGCATTGCGGGCAAATGCCTGTTCCGCCTGGCTGGCCAAGGCCGAACGCTCCGCGGACAAGGCGTCGTTCCTGCCGATGGCAAGCTGGTTGGCCACGACCAGCAAAAGCAGAAGCGCCGCGCCGGCGACCGTCACCCAGAACAGCACCGGATGGATGAGATAGAGCAAGGCGAGGAAGACAGGGGCGAAAGGCAGGTCGAACAACACCGCCACGCCGCGCGACCTGATGAAGGCGCAGACCGAGGCGAGGTCGCGCAGCGGCGACAGGCCGCCGGCATATTTCGCGCCAAGCGAAACGGCGAATGTGCTGGCGCCCAGTTTCTGGTCGAGGGTCGCCGCAACGCGTTGCGTGTAAACGGCGCGGATCGCGTCCAGAAGCCCGAGGAAAGCGAGCGTGAGAACCGCAATGGCCGAAAGATAGACAAGCGTCTCGACGCTGGAGGACGGTAGCACGCGGTCATAGACCTGCAGCAGGTAGAGCGGAATCACCAACAGCAGGACGTTGATCAACAGCGAGAAGACGCCGACATCGGCGATGGCGCGCATGAAGACCGGACGCAGGCCAGCCGGTCCAGTCATTTCCACATTCCCCGACACTGCATGTTCCCGAGACCTTACGCGTGGCCCCCGAACTCGGAGCCGCCGTGCGCCAAGCTGTTGCTGTGCGTTGCAGTGCTGTGCTGGGCGGTGCTGGTGATGTTCAGGGCGTTTGCCGGCGCATTGTCCAGCGTATAGGCGCGGACATAGTCGATCTTCATCTCGGCCGGCGTGGCCAGATGATCCGGAGGGGTGCCGGCCAAGCCGCCGACCGCAAGATCGACCAGCATGTACATGGGCTTGTTCATGTCGGACGGCGTCGCCGTTTCCGCGACCTGCACGCCGTCATAGGTCCAGACGAGCTTGTCCGGCGTCCAGAGCAGGCCATAGGTGTGGAAGCCGTCGGGGTTCGAGACACTCACTATCGACGTGACCTTGGTGTGCGTCCCCGTTTCATTCGAGTGCGCCGTCATGATCAATGAGTTCGGGGCCTGGCCGATCGTCTCCACGACATCGAGTTCCGGCGGCCATGAACCGTCTTCCGGAAGCAGCCAGAAGGCCGGCCAGGCGCCGGCGTGCTCCGGCAGATCAGCCCGTATTTCGAAATAGCCATAGGTCTGCGAGAAGGAATCGTGGGTCGTCAGGATGCCGGAGGTGTATTCGTAATTGTTGATCAGCGGCTTGATGTCCGCCGGCGCCTGCGCCGCGGTGATGGTGAGCACGCCGTTGTTCACGCTGAACGGATGGACGGAACTCGTCGGTGCGTAGTTGGCGTCGATATACCATTGCAGCTCGTTGTTGCTGCTCAAGGTGCTGCCATTCGGCGCTCCCCACCAGAAGTTGGAATCCCACGTGCCGCCCTGGCTATTGTGAAGGTTCAGCGTGTTGAAATCGTCGCTGAAGGAGAGCTGCATCCCGGATTTGTCGATCGGCAATTCGAACTGGCTGGGCTGCAGCTTGTCGATGGTCGTGTCCTTGAACGCGAGGATCTCGCCGGACCCGAGGTTCAACAGCACGTTCGATCCCGCCTGGATCATGCTTGAGTGGATGGCGTCGAACGACGTGAACCCATAGCCATTAAGGCGGACCGTATCGGTGGCGGCAAAATTCGCTATCAGGTCGCTTCCGTTGCCTTTCGAGACGATGAAAGTGTCGTAACCGCCGCCACCATCGATCAGCACATCGTTTCCCGCGCCGCCGTCCAGAGTCTGGTGCCCGGCCTTGGCGGTGATGATGTTGTCCAACCCATTTCCGAAAGCATAGTTGTTGGCGTTTGTGACGACGAGATTCTCGACGTTGTCGGGGAGCTTATAGCTCATCCATGTGCTGATCGTGTCGATGCCTGCCCCAACGGCTTCCGCCACCTTGTTGCCCGCCGCATAGAGGTAATAGATGTCATCGCCTGTGCCTCCGTGCATGGTGACGTTGACACCGGATGCTCCGTAGAATGAGTCGTTTCCGGAGCTGCCATACAGGTCCGGCCCGGACCCTGCCGCAGAGTACCAATGGTTGGAAGCGCCGCTATAGGGAAGAGGAACGCCTAGGGCATTGACGAAGAAGCTCATCGGATAAATCCTCCTCGTGATGCCTGGCCTGCTCGGATCGCTCGATACGAGTTCCAGGCGACCGCATCCGGACCAAAATTGCCATGCACGATACCGTTCCAGGAACTTGCCACATAGTTCACCATGACATCGACCGTTGAGTGACGTTTTCCGGGACTGGAAGCACAACAACCCGACGAATGGTCTACAGGCCGTAATTCGACCGGCGAAATATTTAATAAAATTTTACAATAGGCGCGGATCTACTTGCAAAAGCGCTCCCTGCTTTTGACAGGGTCGTGCGATTTCCGCTTTGGCAACAATGCGACGACACGCCGGGATGGCACTTCCCCTCAAACCGCGACTTCGATCGGCTCGGCAAGTCTGGGATTGGAGCGCGCGGCGATCAGGCAGCTGGCCACGATGAGGCCGGCTCCCGCCAGCGTGGTCCAGGTCACCGCCTCGTCAAAGAAGAACCAACCGAGCGCGATCGCCCAGATGAAGGCCGAATATTCGGTCGGGATCAGATATTGCGCTTCGGCCCGCGCATAGGCCCAGCTCATCAGGAATTGGCCGGCGAGCGACAGAGCCGTCACCCCGGCAAGCGGAAGCCAAAGATTGCCGGGCAGCGCAATAGCGAGCCAGGGCGCGGCAAGACCAAGCATGACCGCGACACAAAGGTTCTGGAACAGTATGATCTCGATTGGCTTGGCCAGCATCGCCTGTCGCCGCGCGAGGATCAGATTGTAGGCATAGAACACCGTCGAGACCAGCACCGCAGCGGTGCCGAGCAGCGCATCGCCGGCATAGGTCTTCTGCCCGAACTGGCCCGCCACGATGATTGCGACGCCCGCAATGCCGGCGAGCGACGCCCAGATCGCCTTGCGCTGTATCCTTTCGCCCAGAAGCAGCGCGGCCAGCAGGAGCGCGAACAGCGGCGCCACGAAACTGAGCCCGACCGCCTCCGCCAGCGGCAGCCTTGCAAGCCCCCAGAAGAATGACAGCAGGACAATACCGACAACCACCGCGCGCAGCGCATGCAGCCTCAGCACCGAGGCGGCGGGAAGCGAGCGCGGCCCCGCCAGCCAGCCAGTGCCGGCGACCAATGTCGCCAGCATGCTGCGCCACAGCACCGTGTTGTAAACGCCGACCGCGATGACCAGCACCTTCATCGCCGCATCCATGCCGGACAGAAGGAAGATGCCGAAGGCGCAGACGAGCACCGGGATCGTGGGGGAAACGGCGCCGGCCAGGCTGGATGATTTCACGCGGGCTTTCTCGATGACGGATGCAGCTGACATATCAGGGCAAAAGGACGGGGCCAGATGGCAGCCCCGACCATATGGCGGTCCAACCGGTCACCCAAGGCAGCCCTTTCAACTTGTCCGGTCCTGCCGCCGGCTCCGACCGGTCGAGCCGCAAGTGAACATGCCGACATCCTGCTTTGTCATTGTCGTTGCAGGGCTTGACGATCACTAATAAGCGATGCTAAGTACCAGTACTCATCAACACTGAGTAGCATGAAGAGGTATTCCATGGGCAAGCAGATGACGGAGATGCTCAAGGGCACGCTGGAGGGGATCATTCTCGCGATCCTGTCCGCGCGGCGCGCCTATGGCTACGAGATCACGGCGCTGTTGCGAAATCAGGGCTTCTCGGACATCGCCGAAGGCACCGTCTACGCCCTGCTCGTCAGGATCGAGCAAAAGGGCCTCGTCGACGTGGAGAAGATCCCGTCCGAGAAGGGCCCGCCCCGCAAGGTGTACTCGATCAACGCCCGGGGACGGGACTACCTCGAAGAGTTCTGGAGGACGTGGACCTTCCTCGCGGAACGGCTCGAACAGCTCAACACGGAAAGGAAATAGACATGGTCACAGGATGGATCGAGAAGATCACAGGGTCGATCGAGCAGAAGAAGCGCTACCGGCAGTACAAGGCGCGCACGGAAAAGCTTCCGGCGAACTATCGCGCGGCGATCGAGGCGCTGGACCGGTACCTCATGTATTTCGGGGCGATCACGGACGGGGACACCATGGTGTCGATGCTGGAGGATCTCGCCGACCTCTTCGAGCAGAGCGCGGCGCACGGAACCCCGATCCGCGCGATCGTCGGCGACAACCCCGTCGAGTTTGTCGAAACGTTTCTCCAGAACTACGCGGAGGGCCAGTGGATAAACAAGGAGCGGAAACGGCTGATCGACGCCATTGACCGCATCGCCGACAATGCGCCGTGACGGACATCCGCCAACGAGAGGCCGGGGAGCCGAAGCCCCGGAGCGTCTTCGGCCGACGATCAGGGATTCGAACTTTTCTTCGCACCCCTGTCGATTCCGCCGCCCCTCGTTCGTCGTATCATCGAACCAACCCAACCAAGGAGAGAGACCATGCGGTTCATGATGCTGATGATCCCCGGCGGCTACGCAGCGGCGGCGCCCGACGTCAGGCCCGACGCCAAGGGGGTGGAGGGGATGATGAAATACAATGAGGAGCTCAAGAAGGCCGGCGTGTTGCTGGCGCTCGATGGGCTGCATCCGCCGTCATCGGGCGCGCGGGTCAGCTTCAAGGGCGGCAAGCCCGTCGTCACCGACGGGCCGTTCGCTGAGGTCAAGGAAGTGCTGGGGGGCTATTGGGTCATCGACGTGCGCTCACGTGAGGAAGCCATCGAATGGGCCCGCCGCTGCCCCGCAGGGGAAAATGAGGTGATCGAGGTTCGACGCGTCTTTGAGATGAGCGATTTCCCCGAGGACGTCCAGAAGGTGGTGGAAGGCTTCAGCGAGCTGAAGGGTTGACGGCCAATAGTGCCATCGAAGCGGTTTGGCGCATCGAGCAGCCGAAGCTCACCGCCAGGCTTGCCCGCTATCTCAGGGATATCGGGCTGGCCGAGGAGGTCGCCGGCGATGCCTTCCTGCTGGCGCTGGAGCGCTGGCCCCGGGACGGCATCCCGCGCAACCCGGCGGCCTGGCTGACTGAGGTCGCCAGGAACCGGGCGCTCGACCGGCTGCGCCGCACCACCATGATCGACGGCAAGCACCGCGAACTCGCTATCGACCTCGCCGAGCTGGAGCGCGAGATGCCCGACATCGAGTCGGCGCTCGACGAGGATATCGACGATGACCTTTTGCGGCTGATCTTCACCGCTTGCCATCCCGTCTTGCCGGCCGAGCAGCGCGCAGCCCTCGCCCTGCGCCTGTTGGGCGGGCTGTCGACGCTTGAGATCGCCCGCGCCTTCCTGGTGCCCGAAGCCACCGCCGCCCAGCGCATCGTGCGCGCCAAGCGGGCACTTCGCGATGCCGCCATCGCGTTCGAGACGCCGCGCGGGCAAGAGCGGCGCGAACGCCTCGCCGCGGTCCTGGAGGTGGTCTATCTCATCTTCAACGAAGGCTACGTGGCGACCGCTGGACCGGACTGGCTGCGTGCCGATCTCTGTGGCGAGGCGCTGCGCCTTGGTCGTTCCCTGGCGGCGCTGATGCCTGATGAGCCCGAGGTGCAGGGGGTGGTGTCGCTGATGGAACTCAACGCCTCGCGTTTCCCTGCCCGCACCGGCCGGGCGGGTGAGCCGATCCTGCTGCTCGACCAGGACCGCACGCGCTGGAACTGGTCGCTTATCCGGCGCGGCCTCGACGGCCTGAACCGCGCCATGACCCTGACATCGACACCAGGCCCTTATCTCTTGCAGGCGATGATCGCCGCCTGCCATGCCCGCGCCGCGACACCAGCCGACACCGACTGGATTGCAATATCAGCCTATTATCAGGCCCTTGCCTTGGCGGCCCCCTCGCCCATCGTCGAAATCAACCGGGCGGTGGCCGTTGGCATGGCGTTCGGGCCTGCGCAGGGCCTCGCCATCGTCGAGGCGCTGAAGGACGAGCCGCGCCTGAAGGACTCGCATCTTCTGCCCACGGTGCGCGGCGATCTTCTGGAGAAACTCGGACATCAGGCGGAAGCCCGTGCCGCGTTCCGCCAGGCTGCAGAATTGACCGGCAATGACAGGGAGCGCGCGCTGCTGCTCGCCCGCGCGGGCGACTAGCTCATAGGCCTGCATCCACCGCAAGCCGG
This sequence comes from Mesorhizobium sp. 131-3-5, assembly GCF_016756575.1. NCBI lineage: Bacteria > Pseudomonadati > Pseudomonadota > Alphaproteobacteria > Hyphomicrobiales > Phyllobacteriaceae > Mesorhizobium > Mesorhizobium sp. 131-3-5. The sequence goes on along the minus strand of NZ_AP023254.1, from coordinate 2,529,995 downwards.
TGCGGTGGTCCACCTCAATGGGCGTCTGGCGGCGGTGCCTTCGGCGTGACGTTACGCAGGAACGGCACCAGCGCGGTCGCGATGACGAAGGCGGCCATGATCACCAGGAATGCATCGGCATAGGCCATGGTCGAAGCCTCGCGATAGGCGAGAGCCCACAGCTGCTTCAGCGAGGCGGTATGGCCATCGGCGACAGCGCCGGGTAGTTGGCCATAGCGCAGCGCGACGTTGTCGACGAGCCGCATCGCGGCCTCGTTCTGCGGCGTCAGATGCGAGGCGATCGTCAGGAAATGGAAGTTGGTGCGGTCGTTCAGGATCGCGCCGCAAATGGCGATGCCGACCGCGCCGCCGAGATTGCGCATCGTGTTGAACAGGCCGCTGGCGTATTTCAGCCGCTCGGGCGGCAGGCTGCCGAGGCCGAGATTGACGATCGGCGCCACCGCGAAGACCTGCGGGAAGCCACGGAACAGTTGCGGGATCAGCAGTTCGGCCGCGCCCCACTGGCTGGTGATGGCACTGAAACTCCACATCGACGCGCCGAAGGAGGCCAGACCGAACATCATCAGCCAGCGCGTATCGAAGCGCTTGGCGAGAAAGATGTAGACGGGAACGCCGATCATCGAGGCGACGCCGGTGGAGAACACGGCGAGCCCGGTCTGCAAGGCGTCGTAGCCCCTGACATAGCCAAGGAACAGCGGTGTCAGATAGATCGTGGCGAAGATGCCGATGCCGGTGACGAAAGACAGGAAACAGCCGATGGCGAAATTGCGGTTGCCGAAGGCGCGGAAATCGACCACCGGCTGCGAATAGGTCAGGCTGCGGATGACGAACAGAACCATGGTGATGCCGGCGACGATAGCGCCATTGCGGATGGTCGCGTCGTCGAACCAGTTCCAGCGCGAGCCCTCCTCCAGGACGTATTCCGCCGTGCCCAGGCTGACCGCCATCAGCACGATGCCGATATAGTCCGCGCCCTTCAGCAGCGACGGATCGGCCTTGTCGATCTTGACCAGAGCCGCAACCAGGATGGTGATGATGGTGCCCGGAATGACGTTGACATAGAACAGCCAGTGCCAGTTGAGCGTATCGGTGATCCAGCCGCCGATGACGGGCCCGAGCGTCGGCGCGATCGAGGCGATGCTGCCGACCACCGCGGCCGCATAGACCCGCCTCGGCCCCTGGAAATAGTGAAACGACGAGGTGAACACGGTTGGGATCATCGACGCGCCGAGCAGCCCCTGCAGCGCGCGGAACACGATCATGCTTTCGATGCTCCAGGCGAAGCCGCACAGCATGCTTGCCAGCGTGAAGCCGGCCGCCGAGATGGTGAACAGCCAGCGTGTCGAGAACACCCGTGTCAACCAGCCCGACAGCGGGATGACGATGATCTCCGCCACCAGATAGGAGGTCTGCACCCAGCCGATCTGGTCCTGCGCCGCCGACAGGCCGCCGCCAATGTCCTGCAGCGACGACGCGACGATCTGGATGTCGAGCAGCGCGATGAACATCCCCACGCACATCACCATGAACGGCAGGATGCTGGCGAAGAAGGATTGCGGGCGCTCCGACATGATGCCCTCAGTGCGCGCCGGTATCGACCGTCACGACGGTGGAGAGGCCCGGCCGCAGCGCGACCTTGTGCGCCTGGTCCGGGTCGATGGTGATGCGGACGGGAACACGCTGGACGATCTTGGTGAAATTGCCGGTCGCGTTCTGCGCCGGGATCACGCTGAAGATCGCGCCCGTCGCCGGCCCCAGGCTGCTGACATGGCCCTTGAGCGGCTGGTCGGGCGCGATGTCGGTATAGACCGTCGCCGCCTGTCCATCCGCCATGCGCCGCAACTGATCTTCCTTGAAATTGGCATCGACCCACAACCCGCTCTGCGGGACGATCGTCAGCAGATAGCTGCCCGGCGAGACATAGGTGCCGACCTGCGCCAGCCTGTTACCGATGATACCGTCGATGGGAGCGCGGATCTGCGTGAAGCCGAGATCGAGTTCAGCCGTGTCGAGATCCGCCTTTGCGGCCAGAACGGCGGCGGTCGCTTCCGATATCTGCGTGTTGAGCACGTCGAGCTGTTGCCTGGCGGCGGCAAGCCCGGCACGCGAGGCGGAAACGGAAGCCTTGGCCTGACCATCGGCGGCAAGGCTTCTCTGGGCGTCCTGCTGCGAGCCGGCCCTGGTGCTGGCCAGCACCTCATAGCGCTTGGCGTCCTGTGCGGTGAACGTCGCGGCGGCACTCTTGGCTTCGAGATCGGCCTGCGCCTGCTCGATCAGCGAATTCTGCAGCGAGATCTGGGCGCGAAGATTGTCGAGCGCCGATTGCTGCTGCTGGACGGAAGCCCGCGCACGCTCCACCGCCGCCTTGAACGGCCGGTCGTCGATGCGGATGATGAGTTGGCCGGCGTCGACATGCTGGTTGTCCTCGACCAGGATCTGATCGATATGCCCGGCAACACGTGGCGCCAGCGGCGTGACATTGCCGCCCACATAGGCATCGTCGGTCGACATCAGGAACCGGCCGGCCTGCCACCACTGAAAGCCATACCAGCCGGCGACGCCGATGGCGATCGCGGCGCCGAGCATGACGAACGGCTTGCGGCGGCTTTTGGCGGGCGCGGGGATCTGGACGGCGGATGGCTGCGCCGGCTGCAGCTCGGCGGCGGAGAGAACCTTGTTCATTTGCCCCGCGCCTCTTCACGGCTTTGATCGACATTGTCGATGAGCGGCAGGCCCGAACCCTCCGTGCTGAAGCGATAGCGCTGCCGCATGCGGTCGGTGGCCCGGGGGGCTGTCGCCATGGTGAAGCCCTCGCCGTCGAGTTCTCGACCGGTCTGGCGGTCGACCAGCACGGGCTCGGCCCAGCGCCCGTCCGCCCTGTCCACCACCACAAGGCTCGGGCCTTCGGGCGCCAGATGCTTGTTGCCCCAGGCGAGCAGCGAAAGCAGCACCGGTCGGAAATCGCGCGCCTTGGCGGTTAGCACATATTCATGGCGCAGCGGCCGCTCGCAGTAGGCGCGCTTTTCGAACAGGCCGCGCTCGACCAGGCTGTTCAGCCGGCGCGTGAGAATGTTGGGCGCGATCTCCAGGCTCTTCTGAAATTGGTCGAAGCGCGTCAGCCCCTGGAACGCGTCCCTGAGCAACAGGATGCTCCACCATTCGCCCACATCGTCGAGACTACGCGCTATGGGGCACGGGCGAGTTTCGAAGCTTGTTTTTGCAACCATGGCCGGAAGTCTCTTTCAAAATGAAAGTGACACATAGCCAAGTTAGTTGCATTATGCAAGTCACTCGGGCGTGATCGGGGGAACGAGTGCAGATCGGGGAAATGAGATAGGCCCAAGGGGTAGTGGCGCCGCCGCCAAATCATGGCTGCGGCGCTGGAGAACGCAGCGCGACGTGCCGTCGGGGTGAGTTGATAAAGTCCTCTCCCGCTTGGCTGCTCGATGGCCTCTCCAGGGAATAATACCGTCAGGGCACCAGCACGACCTTGCCGGTCGAGCGTCGCTCATCCAGCAGCCGGTGCGCCTCGCCGGCATGGCCGAGCGGGAACCGGCCACCGATCGCGACCCGCAACCGGTCGCTCGCCGCCAGCTGGAACAGTTCCGACAGGCTCGCCCGCAACACCTGCGGCGACAGCAGCGGCAGCAGCGCGAAACCCCTCAGCGACTGGTTACGGCCGATCATGGCTTCCAGATCGGAAGGTTCGAGCCCATAGCGGCCGAGTGCAGCGAACACCAGTTCGCCGCCGGGCGCCAAAGCCTGCAGTGACAAAGCCGTCAGCGCGCCGCCAACCGTGTCGTAGATGATGTCTGCACCCTCCCCGCCTGTCAGCGCGCGGACGCGCGCGGGCCAGTCCGATCCGATGTAATCGACGGCGGCATCGGCGCCGAGCGACAGAGCAAGCTCGATCTTGCCCGCGCCGCCGGCGGCCGCGATCACCTTGGCCGCGCCCTTTGCCCTAGCAAGCTGGACAAGCAGCGATCCGACGCCACCGGCAGCGGCAGGCACCAGCACCGTCCTGCCCTCAGGCGGGCTCTGGCGCGGCAAATGCAGTGCCGTCAGCCCCTGCACCATCAGCGCTGTCGCTTCCTCGAAAGAGACGTCATCCGGCAGCGGCACGGTCAGATCGGCTGATATCGTGAGCTGCTCGGCATAGCCGCCATAAGGGCGCTGCGAGGCAAACAGCGGCGCCGCGACACGTCTCCCCAGAAGCGCAGCATCCACGCCTTCGCCGACGGCCTCGACGATACCAGCCACTTCCACGCCGGGAAACATCGGCAGTTGCGGCGTCACCGCGTAGCGGTCCGCGCGCATCAGCACCTCGAAGAAGTTGATGCCGGCGGCGTGAACGCGGACCAGCACCTCGCCGGCCTGCGGGACCGGCGCCGGCAGCTCGACGATCTCGAGCACCTCGGGGCCGCCGAAGCGGCTGAATTGAACGGCTTTCATGGCAAACTCCGATCGCACTGGCATCGGCGGTGGTTTGCCACTATCTGCGAGCCCGCGACTACACACTCATTTCTCCCCTGCTGACCAGGAGGTGACCATGGCCGGCCCAGCCAGCAAGATGCCGATCAAGCGACTGCCGATGCTGCCGGCGGAGCGCGCGCTGAAGGTGATCGCCGGGCGTTGGAAGGCGGTCATCCTCTACCATCTCTTCGATGGTCCAAGGCGGCTGTCGGCGCTGAAGGCGATGATGCCTGGCATCACCCAGAAAGTGCTGATCCAGCAGCTGCGCGAAATGGAGGAGCATGGCCTCGTCAGCCGCGAGATCTTCGCCGAAGTGCCCGCCCGCGTCGAATATTCGGCGACCAGCCTCGGCCTCAGCCTCGAGCCGATCCTGCTGGCGCTCTGCCAATGGGGCCAGCACCATGCTGATGCGCTGGACGAGAAGCATCGTCTCGCCGACTGCATCATCCGGCCGCGGCAGGCGCAGCACGCGCTTATGGCCTAGATCGAATTGACTTGCCGGGTTGCCGACGCCGGCTGCCCGTCACAGATTGTCTGCAGAAACGGATCGGCAAATGCACCGCATAGCTTCGGGCGAACTTTATCGGACCTACACTCTTGGTGACCTGCGCATCACCGCCTTGCGCGATGGCTACGTCGACATGCCGGTCGGGCGGCTTCGGCAACGCGGCGACAAGCCGTTTGGCGATGAGTTGCCCGAACAAGTCGCGTTGGTTGGCGGCCAACTCAGGCTTTCCGTCAACGCCTTCGCGATTGACGATGGACATGAGATAACACTGATCGATACCGGCGCTGCGAATGCCTGGCACCCGACCATGGGCCGGCTTCCCCAGGCGCTGGACGAAGCCGGCATCGATGTCGAAAAAGTCCGTACCGTCTGCTTCACCCATACGCATCTCGACCACATCCAGGGTCTTGTGCTTGCCGACGGCCGGGACGCTTTTCCGCGCCTGGTGCGCCTGCTCGTTCCCAGGCAGGAACTCGACCTCTTCCGCACCGAAGCGCGGCTCGAGCGGTTTCACGACATGGCGGAACCGTTCGAGGCCGGAGACCGTCTCGGGACCCATGTCGACATTATCGGCGCTCACGGCCATGAAGTGGGTCACAGCTGCTTTCGCGCTTCGAGCGGCGGCGAGAGCATTTTGATCTGGGGCGATACCGTTCACGTCCCATCGCTGCAGTTCGATCGGCCCGAGGTGACGTGGGAATTCGATACGGATCAGGACCAGGCGCGCGAGAGCCGGTTGCGGCTGCTGGCGCTTGCGGCGGACGATCATTACCTCGTTGCCGGCGCGCATTTGGACTCGCCCGGCATTGGCCGCGTCGTCCGGTCGGGCGGCAGCTTTCGATTTGAGCCGCTATAACTAGAAGGGCGGCGCAAACGCCGCCCCGTATCCCTTGGCATTGCGCGCCTTCTTCAGCGCCTTGCCCACCAGGCGAAATCATTGACCAACGCCGTGGCCGCCTGGTTTAGGTGCTCAAGGTCTTCGAGCTTCTTCTCGCCCTGATGGACGGCCAGGAAGTCGCGCCAGGATATGGACGGCGGACTTGCCCGGCGCAACCGTCAACCGATCTGAATGCGGCGCGTCACCTGTCCGTTGCTCTCCCAGTAGGTGTGTTTCTTGGCGATCCACGGATCACTCATCGCCGGCTGGATGTTGCCGCTCGTATCGATCGCGCGTGAGGTGACAGTGTGCTCCCCGGCGGAAGGTTTGGGCCAATCGAGAGACCACATCTTCCAGGCGAACTCCGCCTTGTCGGCGTCGTCGATGGTCGCCGGCATCCACGGCCCATCGTCGATCTTCACCTCGACCCGGTCGACTGGCGCGCCCCAGGCGGCTCCGACGATTCGGTAGTCGTTGCCGATATGGGTAACCCTGGCCGGTGCCGATTTGAGCCTTGCCCGTCCGACGGAGGTTTCCGCCCACACGGTCTCGCCATTATGGTCTTCCTCGCGGACCGTGACGTAGTCGCGTCCCATGAACCGGCTCTCGAAGCGCTGGTCGCGCACGTCGATGCGCTTGAGCCATTTCGCGTTCGCGATCCCGTACCAGCCCGGCGCTATCAGCCGCAGCGGGAAGCCGTTGTCGGGCGGCAAAGGAGCGCCGTTCATCTCGTAGCAAAGGATGTTTTTTGGATCCATTGCTTCGGCGAGCGACATGCTGCGCGCGAAATTCTGCTTGAACGTGACCTCGTCGGCGCGTTTGATCTCACCTTCGTCGGCGCCCCAGAAGACAACCTCGATGCCGCTGTCGTGAACCCCGGCCTCCTTCAGGATCGGAGCGAGCGGCGTACCCGCCCAGCGGGCATTGCCGATTCCGCCGTTGAAAAACGGCAGGCCGGTATTGCCCGAACATTCGATCGTGAAGGTGACTTCCTCGCGCGGCCGGGACTTGATGTCGGCAAGCGTCAGGGCCATCGGCTTTTTGACCAGCCCGCCGATTTCCAGCTTCCACGCGCTTTCCTCGATGACCGGCCGGTTGAAGTGCGCGATCGAAAAGAATTTGTCGTTGGGCGTTACCCAGGCATCGAGATCCTCCCAGACGAGCTGATTCTTGATGACCTGCGGAACCGGATTCGGCGGCAGTTGATCGAGCCATTTGACGACTTCCTCGCCGGGCCGTGTCGGAAAAGCGTAAGCCCGCGAGGCATGGAGAGCCGCGATTGCGGCAACGGCCACGCTTCCCTGGATAAGTTCTCTGCGTTGAAGATGAGGCATGCTGTTTCCCTCCCAGTTGATCCGGAACGGGCTGCAGCGTGCTATTTGGGCCGTAGCCTGATCTCGGACAGGCGCACAAAGAAACGACTTCCACCCGGAAATATCCGGATGGGTCATGCAATCAGCGACGCGTCTCAAGCATGTGAGGCATTGGGCGAAACTCTTGCTTGGGTTTCGTGCTTGAAGAGTGCGCCCTGAAAAAGGATGTGTCCACAACTTGGACGGGATATGATGACCTTGCGGCCGATTTACGCTCGTTGCGGCTCGGGACCCGCTTCTGGCGCGATGTGTTCGCTCTGACGGTGCCGGTCTAGCTAGGGGGCACTAAGGCCTCTCACCGCCCGCCCTTGGCCTTGCCCATAGGCGTTCGGGCTGGTGTCGGGCGTGTGGCAATCGGATTGCTAGCGGCTACCGGCAACCGGCAACCGGCAACCGGCAACCGGCAACCGGCAACAAGCGTTTCACAATTGAAAAGGGCGGCGCAAGCGCCGCCCCATATCCCTTGGGAGGACAATTCGACCGGCGATCAGGCCGCCTTGATTTCCTCGTCGACCACGTCGGCATCGCGCGCCTTCTTCAGCGCCTTGGCCCACCAGGCGACGTCGTTGACCAGCGCGGTGGCGGCCTGGTTCAGGTGGTCGAGGTCTTCGAGCTTCTTCTCGCCCTGGCGCACGGCGAGGAAGTCGCCCCAGGCGATATGGACGGCCGACTTGACCGGCGCCATCTGCAGTTCGACGGCATGGAGGCGGAGCTGCTCGACGGCGCGGGCGCCGCCGACGCTGCCATAGCCGACGAAGCCGGCCGGCTTCTTGTTCCACTCGTTGGCGGCGTAGTCGATGGCGTTCTTCAGCACGGCCGTCGGGCCGTGATTGTATTCGGCGGCGGTGAAGATGAAGCCGTCATATTCGGCGACCTTCTTCTGCCAGCGCTGCGCCACTTCGTTGGTCGACGGTACCCACGCGGAAGAGGCGACTTCGTCGAAGAAGGGCAGCGGGAAATCTCTGAGGTCGACGACCTCGACATCGATGTCGGCATGCGACTTGGCGATCTTGGCGATCCATTGCGTGGGCACATCGGCGAAGCGCGCGGCGCGCGTCGAACCGACGATGATGGCGATTTTCGGCTTTGACATGGGGGGCTCTCCATTCCGGTAATAAGCTGGTATCATTTAGATACCGGCGCTATATGAGATACTGTCAACTGCCGACGCAAGGAGGCACCGTTTTGTTACTGAGGCACCCGCACAACACCGAAGACTGTCGCGCGATTTCGGAAATCCTGCAGCGCGTCGGCGACAAATGGACCGTGCTCGTGGTCGGCAAGCTTGGCCACGGACCACTGCGTTTCAACGAGCTGCGTGCCGCTGTCGGCGGCATCTCTCAGAAGATGCTGACCACCACCTTGCGCGGCCTGGAACGCGACGGCTTCGTCACCCGCACCGTGTTTCCGACCATTCCGCCGCGCGTCGACTACGAACTGACCGAGCTCGGTCACGAACTGTTGATCCCGGTCAGCGCGCTTGGCGAATGGGCACGCAGGAACACGCAGCGTGTGCGCGAGGCACGCGAAAAATTCGACGTCATGCATGGCTGAAACCCTTGCACGGCAAGGAATCCAGAGTTTTGCGTTGAGCGGAATTGCCTGGACGGCAGGGAAGTCGTGGTCCTCTTGACGCGGGCTCGCAACTTTGTCCTATGGCGCCGGTGGCAGACCAGCACACACGCTACTTTGACGACGACAATCGCGGACCAAAAGGAACTCCTTCAGCTTCTCGGCGCCAAGCCATCGCAGGGCGCCGTGCTCAGGGCACGCATGTCGCGGCCGGCTTCCGGTCACCCTTGTCGCCTTGCGGGCAGGCGATGGGCCGAAGGTCGTTTTTGACTTCGGCATAGGCCGTTACGCCGAGCAGGCAGACCAAAGCGACAAGGGCTGCCACGAGCCAGCTGTTCAGTATGTGTTGACGCATTGTCTCTCCCCCAACGCCGGCACAATCGGGCGTGAAAGCAACCATTGAATGTCGCGGAGCGCATCGCTGGAACGGGCGATGTTACAATTGCCCTGCGCTGGAAAAACGGGACGCGAGAATGGGCTCGTCAACCCTCGGCCGGAACGGCCTTCGGCTTGCCCTCGCCGTCCAAAGCCACCATGACGAAATCGGCGTGGGTGACTTTTTCCATCAAATCGGAGAGATAGCGCTGCGCCCAGGCTTCGACCTTGAGCGTCATCGAGGTGCGGCCGACGCGTTCGACATGGGTGTAGATGCACAGCGTGTCGCCGATCTTCATCGGCTTGGCGAAGGACATCTCCTTGACCGCCGCCGTCACCACGCGGCCCCTGGCGCGCTCGGCGGCGCGGATGCCGCAGGCAAGGTCCATCTGCGCCATCACCCAGCCGCCGAAGATGTCGCCGGCGGCGTTGGCGTCCGAAGGCATGGCCAGCGTGCGCAATGTGAGGTCTCCGATCGGCCGTCCGTCCGCGTAGTGCACCATGCGAGAAATCCCCCGAGGTCGAAGGCTTGAGATCGACTGCCCTCGATCCCGTAGCGTCATGGCGCGGACGCGTCAACGCGCGCCGGGCAAAGCTTCGCCTGGCTGCTAGAAGTAGCGCACCAGGTTCGAACGGATGCGATCGAGAACCGTGTCCCCGGAAAGATCGGGAACGAATGCTTTGCCCGTGATCGCCTCGTAGGCTTGGGCATAGATGCGCGAGGCCTGTTCGACGATCTCGTCTGGAATCCTGGGGATCGGGTCCTTGTAAGGATCGCAGCGCGCCGCCACCCAGGAGCGGATGAAATCCTTGTCGAAACTGTCCGGCCGCGTGCCGCTGGCCAGTGCCTGTTCATAGCTCGCCGCGATCCAGTACCGGCTGCTGTCGGGCGTATGGATTTCATCGGCCAGGATGATGGTGCCGCTTCTGTCTGTGCCGAATTCGTATTTGGTGTCGGCAAGGATCAGGCCGCGCTCGGCGGCACGCGCCTGGCCGCGCGCGAACAGCTTCAAGGCGTAATCCGAGACGGTGTCCCATTGCGCCTGCGTGAGCAGTCCCTGTTCGAGGATCTCCGCCCTGGACAGCGGCTCGTCATGGGCGCCATCCGCCGCCTTGCTTGTCGGCGTGATGACAGGCTCGGCCAGCTTCTCATTGTCGCGCAAACCGTCCGGCAGGCGCATGCCGTACATGTCGCGCTCGCCACGCTTGTAGCGGGTCAGGATCGACGTGCTCGTGGTTCCGGCCAGATAGCCGCGCACGACGATCTCGACCGGCAGGATGTCGAGCCTTGTACCGACGACGACATTGGGGTCGGGATATTCGAGCACATGGTTCGGACAGATATCAGCGGTTTCCTCGAACCAGTAGCGCGCCGTCTGGGTGAGGATCTCGCCCTTGAACGGGATCGAGGTCAGGATGATGTCGAAGGCGCTGAGACGGTCGGTGGCGATGATGATGCGCCGCCCGTCGGCCAGATCGTAATTTTCCCGGACCTTGCCCTTGTAGTAACCCGGCAGTTCGGGAATGAACGCATCCGACAGGGTCCGCATATGATTTCCTGCCTTCCGCAGAGTGGCCAGAGCAAACGAATGCCCTCGCATAGGCTGTCGACCCCATGCTTATCAAGCGCGATTGTCGATATTCCCCGCAACTCGACCTCGCATTCCAGTCGCATTTTTCACAACGCATGCCGGAAGGCCCGGCGACGCGGCGAACCCCTCGCGTCTAGGCTGCGGCCAGATTTCCGGAGCCGCCCGTTTCAATCATGCAGACTTTTGACTTCATCATCGTCGGCTCCGGCTCGGCCGGCTCCGTGCTCGCCGACAGACTGTCGGCCTCGGGCCGCTTCTCAGTTCTGGTACTGGAGGCCGGCGGCACGGACCAGCGCTTCTACGTGCAGATGCCGCTCGGCTACGGCAAGACGTTCTTCGATCCGGCGGTCAACTGGAACTACAAGACGGAAGCCGACCCCGGTCTCGGCGGCAATGTCGACCACTGGCCGCGCGGCAAGCTGCTCGGCGGCTCGAGCTCGATCAACGCCATGGTCTGGATCCGGGGTGCGCGCGAGGATTTCGACGATTGGCGCGCCGCCGGCAATCCCGGCTGGGGCTATGACGAGCTGTTGCCGATCTTCAAGGCGCTCGAGGATAATGAGGCCGGCGCCGACAGATGGCGTGGCACCGGTGGTCCCCTGCACATCAGCGACACCGCGAACGCCGTCCACCCGCTGACAAAGCGCTATCTTGCCGCCGGCCAGCAGGCCGGCCTGCCGCTCAATCCCGATTTCAACGGTGCTGCCCAGGAAGGCGTCGGCACCTACCAGATATCGACCAAGAACGGCCGCCGCATGTCGGCGGCGCGCGCCTTCCTGCGCCCGGCGATGACGCGCGGCAATGTCCGCGTCGAGACCAATGCGCTGGCCAGCCGCATCCTGTTCGAACGCAAACGCGCCGTCGGCATCGAATATCTGCAGAACGGCCAGACCAAAACGGCGCGGGCCGGCCGTGAAATCATCCTGTCCGCCGGCTCGATCAACTCGCCGCAGCTCATGCAGCTTTCCGGCATCGGGCCTGCGGCATTGCTCAATGGGCTGGGCATCCCGATCGTCCACGCCAACGAGAATGTTGGCGCCAATCTGCAGGACCATGTCGGAATCAACTACACTTTCAAGGGCAAGGTGCCGACGCTCAACCAGATCCTGCGTCCCTGGTGGGGCAAGCTGCTGGTCGGCATGCAATACATACTGACGCGCTCGGGACCGCTGTCGCTGTCGATGAACCATGGCGGCGGTTTCTTCCGCACCGACCCGGCGTTCTCGCGCCCCAACATGCAGCTCTATTTCCAGGCCTTCTCGACCGTCATCCCGAAGAGCGGCGAACGGCCGATCCTGACGCCCGACCCCTGGCCGGGCTTCTCCATCGGCCTGTCCAATTGCCGCCCGTCGAGCCGGGGCGAGATCATGATCCGCTCCAGCAATCCGCTGGACTATCCGAAGATCACCGCCAACGCCTATTCCACCAATGCCGATGTCGAGGAGATGCTGGCGGCGGTGAAGTTCGTGCGCAAGATCGCCTCGATGCCTGCAATGGCCGAAATCATCAGGGAAGAAGTCCTGCCCGGCCCGTCGATCCAGTCCGACGCCGACCTGATCACGGATTTCAGGAAACGCTCCGGCACTGTCTATCACCCGGTTTCGACCTGCCGCATGGGGCCCGATCTCACGCGCGCCGTCGTCGATCCGCGCCTGAAAGTGCACGGGCTTGAAGGCTTGCGCGTCATCGACGCCTCGATCTTTCCCGACAACATCACCGGCAACACCAACGCCGCCTCGGTCATGACCGGGTGGAAGGGCGCCGAACTGGTTCTGGAGGACCAAAAATGAAGATCACCGACGTCAAGACCTGGGTTGTCGGCAACCCGCCGCCCGGCATCGGCGGCAAGTATTTCATCTTCGTCAAGCTGACCACCGATGGCGGCGTGGTCGGTTATGGCGAAGCCTACAACGCCACCTTCTCGGCCCATGTCACGGCGAAAATGGTCGAGGACATGGCCGAGCGCTATCTCGTCGGTCGCGATCCGCACGACATCGAGAACTTCTTCCGCCGCGCCTATTCCTCCGGCTTCACCCAGCGCCCCGATGTTTCCGGCATGGGCTGTTTTTCGGCGCTCGAAATGGCCTGCTGGGACATTATCGGCAAGGAGGCCAACAAGCCGGTCTACAAACTGCTCGGCGGTCAGGTGCATGAGACGCTGCGCTCCTACACCTACCTCTACCCGCACACCGGCAGTGTCCATTCCGAGGACGCGCCGGACGGCAGGAATGTCTACAACGACCCCGAAATGGCGGCGGCCTGCGCGCTCGAATATGTCGAGCAGGGTTTCAATGCCGTCAAGCTCGACCCGGCCGGTCCCTACACCGCCTTCGACGGCCATCAGCCGCGCCTCATCGACATCGACGTCTCCACCCGCATGGTCAAGGCGATCCGCGAGGCGGTGGGCAACCGCGCCGACATCCTCTTCGGCACGCACGGCCAGTTCACCGCGTCGGGCGCGCTGCGCATGGCCCGCGCCATCGAGCCCTACGATCCCTTGTGGTTCGAGGAGCCGGTGCCGCCCGACATGCCCGAAGTGATGGCGCAGGTCGCCCGCGCGACCTCGATCCCGATCGCCACCGGCGAGCGGCTGACGACCAAGTTCGAATTCGCCCGCGTCATCGAAAACCGCGCCGCGACCATATTGCAGCCGGATCTCGGCCGCTCCGGCGGCATTCTCGAAACCAAGAAGATCGCGGCGATGGCCGAGGCCTATCACATTCAGGTCGCGCCACACTGCTATTGCGGGCCGATCGTCGGTGCGGCCAACATCCAGCTGGCGGTGACGTTGCCCAACTTCCTCATCCTGGAATCGCTGAAGCAGTGGGACGGCTTCCACGCCACGCTCCTGAAGAAGAAGATCGAGTGGCAGGACGGCAACGTCATCCCCTCGAAGGAACCGGGGCTGGGCGTCGAGCTCAACGAAGCGGTCTGCGATGCGCATCCCTACACCGGCAAAGATCTGCATCTGCAGATGATGCAGACCCCGTTGATGCCGTGAGCGAGAGCTACGCCTTCATCGGCCTCGGCCATCTCGGCGGCAACCTTGCCGCCAGCCTGATCCGCAACGGCTTTGCGGTCACTGTCTTCGACCGCGACCCGGCTGCCGTCGAGCGCCTCGTGGCGCTCGGCGCCACGGCAGCAGACAGCGCTGCCGACGCGGCGGCGCGGGCCGGCAACGCCATCACTTGCCTGCCCTCGCCCAAGGTCAGCGAAGCGGTGCTTGCCGGACCCGGCGGCTTGCTCGAGAGCTTGCCCAAGGGCGGCACCTGGATCGAGATGTCGACCAATGGCCGCGACGAGATCGTGCGGCTTGCCGCCCTCGCCTCGGCCAAGGGTGTCGAGACGTTGGAATGCCCGGTCACCGGCGGCGTGCATCTGGCGGCGGCCGGCAAAATCACCGCCCTGGTCGGCGGCGATGCAGCCCTTTACGAACGCCATCGCGCGGCCATCGAAGCAATGTGCGCACGTTCCTTCCTGATGGGGCCGATCGGCTCGGCCGCGGTGATCAAGGTGATCACCAACATGCTGGCTTTCATCCACCTCGTCGCCGCCGGCGAAGCGCTGATGCTGGCCAAGCAGGGCGGGCTCGACCTCGCCCAATCCTACCACGCCATCGTTGCCTCCTCCGGCAACAGCTTCGTCCACGAGACCGAAAGCCAGCTCGTCCTCAACGGCTCCTATGACATCGGCTTCACCATGGACCTGGCGCTGAAGGACCTCGGTTTTGCGTTGGGCATGGGCAAGGATTTCGGCGTGCCGCTGGAGCTGGCATCCCGCGTCAATGCGATTTTCGAACAGGGCAAGGCGGCCTATGGCGGCAGCGCCTGGTCGACCCAGATCGTCAAATTGCTCGAAGATGCCGTCGGCACCGACCTGCGCGCGCCTGGTTTTCCAGCCAGACTGGAAATCTGACCGGAGACCGGAAAACCAAGCAATTTCATCTGCTTGAATCGATAGCCGGATTCAGTTTCGAAGAGACTTGAATCAATCTGGCAACGCCTTGATTCAATATCTGAGCGTCAGCGCGCCAGGCAGGATCTCGAAGGTCGCCGGTATGCGTCCGGGCGACTCACCGTCTATGTCGACCAGCGCGCCGTTCTTTTCCACATCGTCGAGCGGTTCGACAACCACTTTCTTGCCGCGCAGGATCGTGATCGCCGGATGGTTGCGGTGCCGGCCGCCATAGAGCAGGCGGATATCCCAGATCAGCTTCAGCTTGCCAGCCGCGCGCAGGATGACGATGTCGAACTCTCCGTCGGTGAGCTCGGCATCCGGCGCGATCATCATGCCGCCGCCGAAGAACTTGCCGTTCGCCACCGCCACCAGCGCCATGCGCGCCTCAACCGGCGCGCCGTCGTCGACGGTGATCCGCACATGCTGGAAGCGGTAGCGGATGAACTCGACCACGGTGCGCCACAGGAACAGCGCCTTGGCCGACATCTTGCCCTTGCGCTTGTCGGCATTGACGGCGCGGTCAGTGGCGCCCGACAGGCCAAGGCTTGCGATGTTGATGAAGTGGCGGCTGGCCAGTGCGCCATGGTCGTCGATGTAGCAGATGCGCCCGGCATCGACCTTGCGGCCCTCTGCCCCGGCGATCCGCTTCAAGGTCGCGTCCACCACTTTCGGCAGGCCAAGACCGCGTGCGAAATCGATGCCTGTGCCGCATGGCAGCAGGCCAAGCTCGGTCGTCCTGCCGCTCTCCTCGAATGCCTGCAGCAGCCCGTCGGCCACTTCGCTGGCGGTGCCGTCGCCACCGGCGGCGATCACCAGGTCGAAGCCGTTTGCCGCGAGGTCGATGGCCAACCGTTCGGCATCGCCCTCGGCCTGTGTCTCGCGCAGCTCGAAATCGCCGAAGTGCTTTTTCAGCGAGGCGGCAACCTCAGGCCAATGCCGCTTCAGCCGGCCGCCACCGGCTATCGGATTGAGAACCACCCCGACTTTCAATACGCACCCTCCCCGGCGCCGGACATCCATGTCCGATCGTTTGCCGGCATTGAAGCCCGCGCCCGGCGGCGGAGCAAGGGGCGCTGTCGATCCGAGCGCCGAAAAGAGGGGACGGCTGTTTAAGGCAGCAGGCACCGAAGGTCCCGGGCCCTCGCCAAACGGTCCCCGATAATCCCGCTATCCACAGGCCCATGGCCATTCCCCAGGCCCCTTACCCGGCGTACGTTAAACCCATCTCAGGCGGCCACCGATCGCCAAGCCGAAAGGCGAAAGTGAAAGGCGGATTTCCTGAGGCCCGTACGGCCCGGAGCGAGAGCAGGCTTGCCTGTTTCGAGGGACGGTAGCCGAGACCTACGGGGCCGCGGAAAGCGTGCCAACGCCGACGGCGGACCGATGCTGCCATGAAGGACGGCAAAAACCTTCGATGGCACGCAGGGCAAAGCCCGCAAGGGCCAAGACCAGCGTGGTCTGGAACGGACACTGCCTTGGGGTGGTGGCTGGCAGGACCGTCAAAATCAAGGCCGGCATGGCGCGACGACTTTACGGAAGTTGCTGCCGCGACCGTGTCCTGATCTGACAGGGAGGCGCTGGGAGAAATCCCGGCGCCGACTGTCGTTTTGGCCCTTGATCTCCTTTGCTGGCGATCTTGCGGGCGCCGCTTCACCGCGCGCTAAAATCGGTTAGTATCCCAACGTCGCCAGAGTCCGTTTTAACGGGCTCGTAGGAGGGGGGATACTTCATGACGCTGATCCAGAAGCTTGCCGTTGCCTATGCTTTCCTGTTCTTCGCGGTCGTCGCCATCGGCTACATACCGGCGTTCAACGATGCCAACGGCAATCTGTTCGGCCTGTTCTCGCTGCAATGGTATGACGACCTGCTGCACGCCTTCTCCGGCGTCTGGGCGCTGGCCGCCGCCTTCATCTCGCATCGCCAGGCAGTGTTCTATTTCAAGCTGTTCGGATCGGTCTATCTGTTCGACGGGGTGCTCGGGCTGATCACCGGCTCCGGCTGCCTCGATGCCGGCATCTTCATCAACGGTTTCCGCTCCCTCAACGACATCGAGTTCCCCACCCGCTTCTTCGCCAACCTGCCGCATCTCGTCATCGGCGGCTTCGCCGTCTATGTCGGCTTCTGGCTGTCGAAGCGCATATACGACCACTTCGCCACGGCCTGACCGGCCATGTTGCTGTTCCGCTGGCTGAAGCGCGTCATCAAGACGATCGTCTGGCTGATCGTCATCATCATCCTCATCCCGATCGTCGGGCTGAGCTACGGTTTCCTGACGACGCCGTCGCTCGACAAGACGCCGCTGCCCGGCATTGCCGATGGCGCGCCGCCCAAGGCGCTGGCCGACAAGGTCCGCGCCGAAATCCCCGGCTACCAACGGCCTGAGGAATCGACCTTCCTCACCTATCCCGAATGGGCAATTGTCTACGCCGCGCGCGAATATGCCGGCTTCGTCGCCAAGGACCAGCCGAGCGGATTTCCCTATTGGTCCTATGTCGGCCGCTTCTGGCAGGACTACGCCACCGTGATCCGCGCCAGTTCCCCATACAAGTTCAACTATGCCAACCACCAGATGCTGGTCATCATCGGCACCAGCCACTCGATCGAGCACATATTGCAATGGGCCTATGAGAACACGGTCGGCCGCGTCACCGAGGCGACATCGGCCAAGCGCACCGCCGCCGACATCTACCAGGCCAAGGTGGCGGCCGAATACGCAGGCTTTCTCGACCAAGTGCCGTGGTACCAGTTCGCCTATGCCGAAAAGCGCGCCGGCCTGTTTGCCGTGCAGCCGGCGCCGGGCGACAGCTCCGTCCGCACCAGCGAACGCAAGCTCGCCTTCGGCCTCGCCGACACCATCAAGCAGGGCTATGCCGACCTGATCAAAAAGGCGCTCGCCGCGACCTCCGACCCGGCCTTCCTCGACATCCATGTCTGGGCCAAGGGCCCGGTCGGCGAAGCCACCCGCAACGAGCCCGACACCTTGCTGGAGCGCGACCTGGGTCCTGACGGCACCATCTTCGTCACCAAGCGCTATCAGGTCTTCACCGACATGATCCCGCGGCTGATCGACAAGGGCGTCTCCTTCGTCGAGATCGGCGGCAATGACGAGATCATGGTCACCATGCTGTCGACCGACTCGATCGCCGTCCCCGAAGGCATGCGCATCCTGTTCAGCTATCCGCTGCCGGCCGATCCTTCGACGCGCCGCACCGGCATGGTCGTGGCCGTGCGCAAGCTGCATCTGGTGCTATCGTCGCTGATGAAGGCCGGCGCCAAGCTCGAACACGTCTACGATTATTGAGGCCTTTCGGCCACGCCCGGCCAAGATCAGACGCGCGGCCATGCTCATTCCACAATCGCGGCCAAATCCCGCCTTGTTCGCGCGCGATGGAATGGTGCACGTTGCCTGACGGGCGACATGCACCTGAATGGGCTGCCGGGGGGCATCTCGAAGGGACAAGACCGTGATCAAGACCGCCCTTGTCGCCATGACCATTGTCGGCTGCGACTGCGACGCCAAATTGTGCGAATATATCGGCGAGACGCCTGCCAAGTGGTCGACCATCGCCGAATGCGAAGCCGCGATGAAGAGCCAGATCCTGCACCAGCGCAATTTCGACTATCCGCTGGTGTCCGGCATCTGCCGCCCCAAGGGTTCGTCATCCTCCTCGCAACTGGCCGCCACCGCATCCCGCCCGGAACTCAAGCCCGCCAGCAGGATCGTGCGAACGGAAAGCCCGCTGCCTCCGGAACTGAGCCATCGGCCGAGCGTGCCCGTCGGCTCGCCGACGACGACCGTCGACGCGGATGCCGCCCGGCCCGTCGCCTATGAACAGGTGGTCGATGGCGGAACCGGCGTGCTCTACCGCACCAAGAACGGCTATGCCGTGGTCAAGACCGATCTTGGCCGTGCAGCTTCCGCGACCGCCGATGCGGCCAAACGCTCAGTGAACTGGCTGGCTGGCCTGGTGCCAACGGGGCTTTAGTCCCTTTACATCTTGAGCTTCAGGCTCTCCCAGAATTTGTCGATCAGCGGCTGTTCGGTGGCCAGATCCCCGCTGCCGACGCGCGTGACGAACAACAGCCCCCGATCGGCCAGGCCGTAGCCGACGATCTCGAAATACGCGGTGTCGGTGCGCGTCTTCACCTCGGCGCGGATGCCGGTGAGTTCCTTGCCGTCGGCGAGCTTGCGCGTCGTCGGCTGCTGCGTCAGCGTCGCACCGGCCTGCACCGATTCCCTGGTCATCTCCTGCAGCATCAGCTGGTTGAGCGACACCGGATTCATCTTGCCGTATTCCTGCACGACGACGATCGTGCCCAGCGCCGAAGCCATCAGATATTGCGTGATGTTCTCGCCGAGATCGGTCTTGGTCACCGAAATGCCGGTCGGATGGACGAAGGAGAAGCTACCGCCTGAAAAGGTGGCGAAGTCGTTGCGCTCGAGCGTCACCTTGCTCTGCTTGCCGCCGGGCAGCGTGATGGTCGTGCTCTCGCCGGGATCGATATCGACCGCCACGCCGTCGATGGTCAGCTTGAAGGCCTTGAGGTCCTCGGCCCCGGCCGGTCCAGCGCACAGCGCGATGAGAGTAAGGGCTGCCGCCGATAGCATGCGCATCGATTGTTCTCCTGCTTCCTACGCCACCCCGCTCAGCGCCTTGATGGCACGGTAGAAGGTCGAGGAAAACAGTTCCGTCGGGTCATAGTGCCGCTTCGCCGCAAGGAAGGCCGGCAGTTCGGGATAGGAGGCCAGCAACTCCTTGCCCGTATAATGTAGCTGGTAAGGTAGGAAGAAGCGCCCGCCATGCTTGATCGTCACGTCGATCAGCGCCCGCGTCAGCGCCCGCATCTTCGCATTGCCGTCGGTATCGGTCGGCTGGTTGATGTAGAGCACCAGCGAATAGGCCGGCTCCGGCGCATAGGTCAGCGCCACATCCTCCTTATGGACGATGCGCACCGAGGCATTGAGCACCGGCAGGGACTGGTTGCGCAGGATCTCGCGCGCTTCGGTGATGAACTCGACATAGGCGGCGCGCGGAATGAAATATTCGTGCAGTATGTCGGTCTCGTCGTTTAGATCGTTGAACAGATACGGCACCGAATCGTGCATCGGGTTGTTGCGGGTGACGAGGCAGGCCTCGCCTTGCGCCATTGCTGTCGTGCGCGCCACGGTGCAGTTCTCGAATTTCGGCTCAAGCGTCTTTTCGGTGAACCACTTCAGCTCCTGGAACACGCTGCCCCATTTCGCCAGATTGATGATCACCCGCTTCAGCCCGACCGAGCCCGGCTCGCCGATATCAGGCTGGTCGGCCGGCGGCTCTTCGGCCACCTTGTCGTAGCGATAGACGATCATGTCCTCGAGGAAATTGCCCGGTGCCGTCGACAGATGGCCGTAGAACAGGCCGATATCCTTGTTCGGCTCCAGCACATCGGCAAAAAACTTTGGGAAATCGTCGGATTTGATGATTTCGCGCGAAGTGCGGTAGACGGCATTGTCGACGATATCGAGCGTTGCCTCCACCACCACGCCGAACAGGCCGTAGCCGCCGACGACATGGCGGAACAGCTCGCTGTTCTGCGTGGCCGAGCAGGTCGTCACCGACCCGTCGGCCAGCATCATCCGCATCGAGCGGATCGAGCCGGCAACCGAACCCGCCTGGTGGTCCATGCCATGCGCGTTGACCGACAGCGAGCCGCCGACCGAAAAAATGTCGGTCGACTGCATCGCCTTTACCGCGAAGCGCGGATGCAGCAGGTTCTGGATGTCGTGCCAGCGCGCGCCGGGCTGCAGCGTCATGGTCCTGGCCGCCGCATCGACGCTGACCTTGTTGAATTTCTTGAGGTCGAGCACCAGCGCATTGTCATCGAAGGCATGGCCGCCCATCGAATGACGGACAGCCGCCAGCGACACTTTCAGCCCGTTGGCACGGGCAAAGGCCAGCGCCTTGGCGATATGGTCCTCCTCGCTGATCTCGACCACGCCATAGACCGGCGTCCGCGACAGGCCGCTGGCATCGTTGATGTCGCCGCCCTTGGCCGACCAGGGCAGCGAAGGATCAAAGGCCGGCGGGCTGGCGATCGGTTTCAGCGGCAGGGCAATGCCATCGATGTCGGCGATGCGCCCGGCATTCTTCGGCCCCGACGGTCCGCGTGCCAGCCGCGCCATTGTTGTTCCGCCCCACAGCACCGCGCCGCCGACGACAGCCGCGCCGAGCACCAGCCGGCGCGACAGGCGAAACCCCTTCTGTTCGTCAGCCATGCGGATCCCCCGTTGGCCAAGGGATAGCGCGGCTCTTTGGCAAAAACCATAGGGGCGCCGTCGGGGCAGCGTTCCGCCACCCTGGCCGCCTGGCGGTGAGTGACCAAGAGCACGAAAATGGCCGATCCCCGAAGGAACCGGCCAAGATTGGAGCAGGGGCTGAAAAGTACGGTCAGCAGGTCTGCCGACGCATGACGCTCGCGGCTACGAAGCCTTCTTGATCGAGGTCACCATGCCGGTCTTGTCATCGACGGTTACCGCCACCTTGGCGCCGACCTTCAGTTTGCCGATCTTCGCTTCCGGCGACAGCTGGTAGATCTTGCCGTCGTCGAGCGTAATCGACTTGGTCGTCGGATCGACCGCCTGGATGGTGCCCTGAACGGACGCGGCATAGGCCGTACCGAGGAAGGCGAGCAGAGCGGCGGTG
Source organism: Mesorhizobium sp. 131-3-5 (assembly GCF_016756575.1). Lineage (NCBI taxonomy): Bacteria > Pseudomonadati > Pseudomonadota > Alphaproteobacteria > Hyphomicrobiales > Phyllobacteriaceae > Mesorhizobium > Mesorhizobium sp. 131-3-5. The sequence goes on along the minus strand of NZ_AP023254.1, from coordinate 2,508,585 downwards.
GTTGCGAGGGTCTTCTTCATCGATTGCACTCCGTGCTGTTTCACTTTTCCGGGGCCGCCGCGTTGGGCAACGACAGCACCGAACGAGCCGACACTGGGCCTGAAAGTCTGCTGGCCGCAAATCACATTGAGTGACTTTTCGCAAAGGAAATCATAGGCTTAATTCTGACACATTGCTTGCGACTGGCGCGGTTTCCAGCCGTTTCGTTTGCCTCGACGAGCGCTGTTCGCCCACGAAAAGAATCGTTTAGGCGATTGCGGCGGGTGCATCGAGGCCATCTCGCAGCCGCCATAATCCGCCCCGGATTGCATCACGCAACAGCCCGCTGACCTTCGGTTGATACAAATTTTGTTTCATGGATCGGCTCAACCGCCACCGCACAAGCGGACAAATTCGCGCCGTGGTTGCAAATTCGAAATGGATACAGGATCATTGCAACCGCTACGACGAGGGGGAACTCACCATGAAACTGGCAGTCCGAACCATGATATCCCTGATGCTGGCGCTGGCGCCGGGATTGGCCGGCGCACAAGGCGCTGAGCCAGGCGGCGATAAAACGGTTATGTTTGCTAGGGACGATCCCGAGATGGCGGTAGCGATTGCGAAGGCGCGTGCCAGCTTGGATGAGTTCCTGGCCCTGACCGAAGCGCCGCCCTCGGGGACGGACAGGTTCAAATTAAAGGTCGAGGTGCACGATGGGGATATCAGCGAGCACTTCTGGGTCATCCCGTTCCGACGCACCGAAACCGGCTTCGTCGGCATATTGGCAAACGAACCGGTAGCAGTGCGAAATGTCGTCCTCGGCCAGAACATAGAATTCACCAGGGACGATATTTCCGACTGGGGATACAGACGCGACGGGCGTCAAGTCGGCAGCTTCACCGTCTGTGTGATGTTCAAGAGAATATCTAAGGAAGAAGCAGACACCATGCACGAGGAATCCGGTTACGATTGTTGATCTTATGCCCGGTCGGATTAGCTTGCCTCGTCCTTTGCCCCGATCTTGCGCACCAGCGCGGCCGTCGCCAGCATGGCGCCCATGTCGGAGATCATCGGTGCGACATGCCTGGTGTAGTCGAGCGGCACCGAAATCTCCGGCAGTTCGAAGAAATTCTTCGCCTGCGGCAACAGCAGGAATCCGTCGCCGCCGTTGAGCGCGACGCGGGCCGGATCGTCCGGCCAGGTCTCGCCGAGCCATTTCAGCGCCTGCGCCAGACGGCCGGTCACCAGCGGCCGCGCCGCCTCGACATTGTCGGTGCGGAATTCGTAGGCCGCGTCGAGAAATGGCTCGCCCGACGACAGTTCCTGCAGCTTGGACCCGAAGAGGCCGCGGAAAAAGCCGACGACCGCATTGGTCCGCCGCGTCGCCACCAGGATTCCCGGGAACGGCTCGACCGCTTCGAAGGCGACGATGACACCCTTGAAGGCCGTCGATGAGCCCTTGCCGGTGCCTTCCCGCAGTTCGGCCTCGTAGAGCTCGAATGGAAACCCTTCGTAGTGGCCGGAAACGACATCGTCGAAGGCTTGCCGGTTGAAGGGCCCGACCGCCTCGCGCGGCAGCCGGTCGAACGAGTTCGGTCTGCCGCCATGCTGGTAGCCGATGTCACGGATGAAACCGAAGATGATCGGCAGCAGCGTGTCGCGGAACGATTGCTGCAGCCGCGTCGCCGGCTTCATGGCTTGGAAATACAGCAGGATCGAAGCGGCAAAGCCGATGAAATAGAGGAATACATGCGGCGTCGAGAACCATTGCTCGTTGGGGTCGGCGACCTTGTTGAACAGCCAGGCGATCACCGCCACGGCCACCAGCACCAGGCCGACGAACAGCGGCACCCGCCAGCGCACCTGCCGCACCGCCGAAGCCCGCGCCGCCTCATAGGCCTCGATGTTTTTCCGGATGCCGGCGATGACAGCCTCATCAGGCATGAAATCCGCTGCTTCCACCGCCACCCCCGTCGCCTCGACAAGTTCATGATAGCTGGTTTTGTCGGATGTATCGACTGCGGTGCCTCCACAACAGATGCTCGCGCTGCCCCTCATCGCCCTGCCGGGAACTTCTCCCCGCAAACGGGGCGAAGGACGCCGTCATCGATGGTCTCGCCAATTGCCAGCGTTGCAAGTGGAGCGCCGCCGGCACGGCTAATCTCCCTTCTCCCCGTCACTATACGGGGAGAAGGTGCCGGCAGGCGGACGAGGGGAAGCACGACGCTTGTAGAATAGTCTCGCCGCTTGCAGCTCTAAGGAAAGATTGCTCTCATCCGTCTTTCAATCTTTCCCCTTATCACACAGTCCAACGCCTCCACCGGCACAAGCCGCTCATGATCCCCGTCCCGCAGCCGCGCGAACGGATGCACCTGGTAAGCCGCAACAGCACCGCGCGTCCCCTCCTCCGCGCTGACATCCGCGACAAAAACCCCGCCAATGCGCCCCGGCCATGGCTGGCGGGCGAGCGCAGTGCCGAGGAAATCGCCGAGCCCATAGGCGACGACAGTCTCGCCGATCCGTTCCACCGGCTGCACCACATGGGCGTGATGGCCGGCGATCAGCCCGACGCCCTGCCCGGCCAGGCGCCTCGCCAGCGCCTTCGTCCCGGCCTGCGGAAAATGCCGGAACTCCCAGTCCCAATGCGGCACGGCGCAAATAAGGTCGAACCCGCGCGGCCAGCGCTCTGCATCGCTGCCCATCGACACACGCCCGGCAAACAGGCTCTCATCTGCATTGCGCCATAGCGTGAAGGCCGCGAAGCCGACATTCAACAGCCCGACCTTGACCGGCTGCACCGAGCCATCGGCGGCAAGGCCTATGCTGCGGATGCCGAGCCGCTTCAGCGCCGCCACCGTCTCGTCGAAACCGGCGACGCCCTGGTCGAGCACGTGATTGTTGGCCAGCGACAGCACCAGTCTTTCGTGCGCGATGCCGGCCGCAGCGAGCGCCTCGGCCAGAAACCGCTCACTCATCGCATGATGCGTGCCGAGCTTCGTGCCGAGCACCGCGCTCGGCCTGCCCACGACAGGGCTTTCGCAATTGCCGATCACCAGATCGGCAGCGCCAAGCAGGGCCTTGATCGCCGGATCGCAGTGCGGCGCCCGGCGGTTGGCCACGGCCGAGATATCCCCGATGAAGGCCAGCCGCACCGTCCGCTTTGGCGGCGGCTCCATCAACCTCCCCGCCATCGGCGCAAAGCCGCTGCCGTCACCGCCAAGCGACGGCTTCAGAAAACGCGGCAGCCAGGACAGTTTGTAGGAGAGCGGATAATTCGACACGCGACGCCCAATCGTTTGCCTTCTGTAAACCGTCCGCCGGGCGGGTTGAAGCGCATCCCTCGACAATCATGCAACGATGTGGACAGCGCATCGGCGCTGACGGGCGCGACGCCGCAAATAGCCGCAAATCTGTGTATGGTCGTCGGCGACAAATGCTTGGGAGGGAAAGATGACACGAATAGCAAGCCTGATGGCATCCGCATTCATTCTGCTTGTGCCGCTGTCTTCGGCGCAAGCCGCCATGCCCGAAGCGGCAACCGCGCTTTTCGAGGCGAAGACCGTGGCCGCGCGCGACAGCGCCCTGTCGACGCTGGAGGCGGCCGCACCGAAAGATCCGGCATCGGCCTATGCCGCCGGCGCCGGTGAGTTCTTCACCGCACTGGAACTGCTCGCCAGCGGCCTGCACCGCCACGGTTTCGAAAGCCCGCAATCCTTCATGCTGCCGCTGATGCAGTTGCCGGTGCCCTCCAATCCCAATCCCGAGCCGCTGACCTACGAAGAGTTCCGCGCCATACTGTTCGCCTTCCGCGACAGGCTGGCAAAATCCGCCGCGACGCTGGGCTCGGTGCCGGCCGATGCCGATATCGGCATGGTCATCGATCTCACCCATGTCGGCATCGACCTCAACGAGGACGGCATGATCGCACCGGACGAAAGCATGGCGGCCATCATGGCCGCGCTGTCGCACGGCAGCATTTCGCAGGGCGATAGCGCACCGGTGCTGACCTTCCGTTTCGACCGCGCCGACGGCTATTGGCTGCAAGGCTATGCCGAGTTCCTGATGGCGCAGGCCGATTTCTGGCTGGCGCATGATTTCAGAACCACTTTCGACGGCTCCTTTCACATGCTGTTCCCGCGCGCCAAACTGCCATTGCAGGACATCCTGGTGCCGCCGCCCAGCGAGATGGGCTCGAGCATCTTCTCCTCGGAGTGGCGCATCGCCGATTTCATCTCGATGGTGCACATGATCAACTGGCCGGTGGTCGAGCCGGAGCGCCGCAAGGCGGCACGCCAGGAATTGCTCGAAATGATCCGGCTGTCACGCGAAGACTGGAAGGCAATCCGCGCCGAGACCGACAATGACCGCGAATGGCTGCCCGGGCCGCAGCAGAAGGGCGAGAACCCGCTGACCGGCCTCGAAGTCGGCGAGGAGCAGGTGCAGGCCTGGCTGGCCACCTTGAGCATGGCGGAGGACCTGCTCGAAGGCCGCGCGCTGCTGCCGCATTTCCGCATCACCGGCAAAGGCATCAACATGAAGCGCTTCTTCGACGAGCCGAAGCCTTTCGACCTGGTGCTGTCGATCACCGGCCCTGGCATCGCGCCCTATCTGGAAAGCGGCAGGATCCTGACCGGCGAGGATTTCGACCAGATCCAGCGCGAATTCGGCGGCGGCGGGTTTTTGACGTTCGCGCTGTGGTTTAACTGAGAACCTGGGTCCCTGCCCTCGCCAAGCGGGGAAAGGAGCCCCGTATTCGCCGGGTCCGCCAGCAATTACGGGAAAATCGTGAAACGGTTTTCCCGTAGAAATTACGTCAAACAAAAAGCTGGAAAAGCCATCGCTGGAGCCGCAGCAACCCGGCCATGGCGGCTACTATCAGTGCGTTCGATATCACGCCGATCGCGGTGGTCGTCCAGGCAATGTCGCCGGATTGGCCAAGGACAACGAACGGAAATGCAGCGGCGATGACGATAATCGCCGCGCACAATCCCAGCCAGGCCACGCCCGGCCGCTTAACCGACCGGCTGAGGAAATAGGCGATCCCGACCAGCAGGATCCGCAGCGGATCCAACATCTGGGCGATGACAATAGCAATCAGAAGCATGGATAAGAACTGGGACTGGAGTGCCAAAAGGTCCTAGCGCTGAAACCCGTGCAACCGGGCGAGCAGCCACTGCAGCGGGTTGCCGACGAAGGCACGGGTGACGAACGTGTCATGGGCGGCATCGGATGCAAGCAAGGCGATGGTGCCGGCTTCGAGGCGGCGCGGCGGATCGGGACTGGCGGCGATGCCCTGGCCCGCCAGCAACTGCCGGATCCCGGCATTGCCGGAGGCCGAGGATTTGCCATAGGCGCTGACGAAGAAGCTCTGCCGGTGCTGCGCGATCCAGTTAGCGAAAATGTCGGCCTCGTCGAAGACGGCGTCGAGCAGGACGACGCCGAGCAGGCGTCCACCGATGTCGCCGTTCCTGAGAATGGAAGCGGCCGGATTGTAGCCGCCGCTATAGGCCACCAGCACCACCGCCATGGCGTCGAACTTTGCCGCCTTGGCGCCGGTCAGCCTGGCCATACTTTGCGCAGCCTCGGCCATGAATTTGGCAAAATAGCCCGGCGTCCAGAAATTACCGGCGCTAGAATCCTGCGCGTTGCTGGCGAATTGCGGCGCCACCAGAACGGCGTTGAGGCCCGACGCCTCGACCTGCGCGACCACTCGCTGGCGGCCGACCACGTCGCGCTGCAAGGTGGCGCCATTGCCGTGGAAGAACACCACGATGACCGCCGGCTTGGCCGGATCGAACCCTTTCGGCACGGCCAGCAGCGTCGAGCGGTCGGAATAGGTCTCGTCTTCCCAATAAATGCCGCCGCGCGGCGAGGTGTGGCCGCGCCTTCCGTCCGCCGCCATGACGTCGAGAAACGGCGCGGAGCCGTCGGGCAGCTTGCCCCAGTAGGGAAAGGGCGATGCCTTGAACGGCACGATGGTGGAGATGGCCTTGCGCAAGCGCGCCCCCTGGCTGGCCACCGGAAACATCGCCGTGGCCAGCAATCCGGCGACGATGGCGCGCCGGTCCGGCATCAGGCCGCCACCAGCCGGATGGACGGCGCCTTCGACGGCAACAGCACGGCGAAGAAGGCCGGAATGGCGATGAGATAGGCAATCGCCGCCCATTGCAGCACGGCGCTTAAGCCGAAGCTGGTGGCGACGATCGGCACGGCGGCCGAGCCGATGACAGAGAAACAGCCATTGATGCCCCAGGCCCAGACGAAAAGATGCTCCTTGCCGAGCCGCGCCAGCCAGGTCATGGCGGTGGCCATCGGCATGCCCATCAGGAAGGCCGGCGGCGACACCAGGAGAAAGCAGAGCAGCAGGCGCACCGTATAGGGATAGGCGCCGATCCGGTCGAGCACCGGCGACAGATAGAAGCCATAGGCGAGCAGCAGCCCGCACACCGCCAGCAGCACGAGCGGCAACACCGTCCTGGCGCGGTCGAAGATGCGCTCGGCAAACAGGCTGCCGAGGCCGGAAAACACCAGCATCGAGGAGATCAGCACCGAGGCCGACACCGTCGGGTTGGCCAGCGCGACGGTGAAGCGGCTGATCAGCCCGACCTCGACCATGATGTAGCCGAGGCCGAGACAGGCGAAATAGAGGATGGTGCCGAGCTTGCCGCGCGAGCGCGAGAACACGATGCGCCAGCCGAAGATGACCGGCAGCAGCACGAGCGACGCCGCCGTAATGCAGGCAATGCCGAGCGTCGCCCAGATCAACAGATAGCCCCAATCGTCCTGGAACAGGTCGAGCCGGTCAAGCGTGCGCGGCAAATCGGCGACCTTCACATAGGCGGCGAAATAGGGCTGGTCGTTGCTCAGCGCCCGCGCGTCGAAGACGTAGTCGCCGGCAAGTTGTTCCCAGCCGCCTGTCAAAAGCGCGTGCCAGGTCATGCGCTGCAGTTCCGTCGCCGGCAGCATTAGCGGGCCGGCATCGCCGCCGGCCCCCGCGCAGGCGTCGAGCGTCGGATCGGCCGGCGCCGTCGGGTCGCAATCGGGATTTGCCGGTGCGGTCGGGTCGGCCGGTGCGGTCGCGCCGGCGGCCGGCTGCTGCGTCAGCGTCGCGTCCTGTCCGCTGCCGAAGATCGAGGCGCGGTAATCGTCGAGTACCTTTCGCGCGCCCGAACCGTCATAGATCATTCCTGGATAATAGACTTCCTCCCACGACATCGACTTGGTGTAGTCGCGCAGCGTCTTGATTTCGGCCTCGGAGAAGCCGCCGCGCTTGAACAGCACGGTCGTGGTCGAGAGATAGCTCGACACGGCGAAGATGTCGTTGGCGGCACCCTGCGGGTCGAAGGTTTTCGCCGCCTCGGCGACGGTCGAATAGAGCTTCAGAACCGATTTCGGCGGCTCTTCCTTGTTCCACAAGGTGATCGACAGCACGCCGCCATCGGCCAGTGCGTGCATGTAGCTCAGCATCGCTTCGCGCGTGTAGGCGTATTTCTCCGAGATGGCGAAGCCGCCGGGATTGGACAGGCCGACACTGTCGGCGAGGCTGAGGTCGATGACGTCGTACCGCTCGCTCGTGTTGGCGAGGAACAGCCGTCCGTCATAATCGATGACCTTGAGCCGCGGCTCGGCCAGGATATCGCCGGTGACGTCCTTCAGCACCGGGCCGCGGAACGCCCGCAATGTCATCGGATTGCTCTCGGCGACGGTCACCGAGGTCGAACCGGCATTGAGCGCGGCCTGCGTGGAGATGCCGCCGCCGAACTGCACGACGAATGTCTTGGGCTTGTCCTTGATGACATAGGGATAATGCATCGGCAGATAGCGGAAATAGACCTGCTCGGCCGGCGCCAGGTTGCGCATGATGCCTTCCGGCCCATCGCCGTCGCGATACATGCCGACATAGGTGTTGGCCGGCACTTCAGGCATGCCGAAGGCGGCATTGTCGCTCAGGCCCGGCGCGAAATGCATGTAGGAACTGGCATAGACCTGCAGGTCGCCGAAGGGTGAGACGCTGCGGTAGATGCGCTTGCCGTCCGGAAAGTTGCGGGCATAGGCGACGCCCTTGTATTGCGACACGGCAATGTCGGGGATGCCGAGCAGGTTGGGCAGCATGAGATAGCCTGATATCGACAGCGCCGCCACGGCCACGCCGGCGACGACGCTCTTCCAGGCGCCGAATGCGAAGAACCACAGCAGCGAGCCGGCTGCCCACAACAGCAGCGGCACGACGATGATGGTTTCCGGCGCGAACAGATAGAGCGACACCAGCACGGCGAGGCCGGCGAGCCCCGAACCGGTGAGGTCGGCGAAATAGACGCGGCCGAAGGCGGTGCGGCTTTTCAGGAAGACGATGCCGAGGAAGAACGCACCGGCCAGGAACGGCAGGAGATAGAGCAGAAAATTGGCGAGCAGCCGCCATTTCTGCGCCGGGTCGGAAACTAGGAAGATGGCGTTGAACGGCACCGTCTGGGCGACCAGGTTGGAGCCCACGGCGAGCGGGCCGATCAGCAGCAGGGCCGCGGTGGCGGCACCTTGCCAGTGGCGGTCGAACCAGCCCTTGCCGGCGAAGATGACGACGCTGGACAGCGAAAAGCCGAGCATGGCAAGGCTGACCACCAGCGAACCGAAATGCGACCAGCTGCCGACGGCGAACACGCGCATGACAGCGATCTGCAGCGCGATGATGGCGCCGGCGATCAGCCCGACAGCGAGGTAATGCACGAGCCGTGGCGCCTCCAGCGAGGCGATGCTAGGTCGAGAGGTCGATACAACAGCCGTCATTCAGGCCCCTTGATGCGGCAGTTTAGCCCGACAGGCTTGGACCGGCACGGCAACTCAGCCGTTATGCGTGCCGACGATCTGGTCGCCTTCCAGCTTGGTGAACGGCACGAACGGCACCACCTTGCCATTGTAGATGTCTGAGCGGACGATGTTGAACGTGCCGTCGGCGAGCTGCTGCTTGGTCACCTTGAGCACGTGCTGCGCGCCCGGCGGGCCGACCGGAATGACCATCACGCCATTGGGCTTCAGCTGCTGCAGCAGCGACGGCGGGATGTGGTCGATGCCGCAGGTGACGATGATCTTGTCGAACGGGCCGACGCTGTCCCAGCCATAATAGCCGTCGGCATTGCGGCTGGTGACCGAACCGAACTCACTGTAGCCGCGCTCGACCAGCCCGTCATAGGTGCGCCGCGTGCGCTGCGCCAGCGGATTGATGATCTCGATCGTGTGCACCTTGTCGGTAAGGTTGGCGAGATAGGCCGACTGGTAGCCCGAGCCAGTGCCGATCTCGAGCACCGCCTCGCCGAACTGCACGTCGATCGACGTCGTCATCCGCCCGACCAGGTGCGGACCCGAAATCGTCACGCCATAGCCGATGTCGAGGAAGGCATGGTCGTAGGCGCGGCCCAGATTCTGCGGCAGCACGAATTCCTCGCGCGGTGTCAAAAGAAAGGCGCGCTTGTTGCGATCGTCCAGCACGTCCTTGTTGTAGACCATGATCTGGAAGCGATCGAATCGCTGCGCCAAGAACTTCGGATCCTCGCCGCGATTGGCCACCATCCAGTCGATGAACGATTTTTTGTCGTTGAACGGCACTTCGGCGTTGCGGTCGTAGGGCACGGGCACGTTGGCCCTGACCGTGGCTGGAAGAATGGAGAACGCCGCCGCACCCGCCGACAGCGTCAAGAAATCCCGACGCTTCATGGAAAAAGCCTCCAAAAGTGGCCTTTGCCACCCCAAAACCAAGCACTTCAACCCGATTGCACTGCCTCCCAAAACGAGTCAATGGGCGTCGAGGGACGACCGTGCAGGCCGAAAAAATGTGGCAAGCGGGCAACAGTTTTGTCGATGCCATCGGCTTTTTCAGGACCGAGGAACGGCGCGCCGCATTGCCGCAGGGCTCGCCGGGGCGGCGTTGTCTTATATTAGCAATGGCTGTTTTGCTTGACTCGGTCGGCAAAAACAGGCAGCAAACCAGTATCGGAAGGGCTGAAATACCGCGTGCATGATCGTGGACGAGCCTTTTTTGGCACAAAGTCCACGTCTCTCGGTTGGTTTTGAGAGGGATTGGTTAACCAACTTTGTCCATATTTTGAAGCAATCGGCAATCAACGACAGGCGCGGCAAACGCGTCGGGGACCACCCTGGGATCACTCGCAGAATGGTCGTCGCGGCTGACAAGGCCACGTACGGGGAAAACCGATTGGAGCGAGATTGGTTGCATGGCGTTGTCGAGTAAACACAAAATAATCCGGGACCAGCGCGAGGGCGGCGAGTTCGTCGATGCGCAGCGCACCCCTTCCTTCAACCCGAAACGGATCGTCCGCTGGATCGCGGTGCCCGGCGCCAGCGCCGCCGTCGGCCTCTGGCTGATCGGCACCATGGCCGGCCTCAGTTCCGTCGGCGCCTCGCTGTCGGCGACATCGAGCGGCCTGCCCCAGACCCTGGCCATGCCCGGCTCGCTGGCGATGGCCGATCCGCTGAAACAGCATTTCCTGAGGTCTTCGGCGCCGTTCGCGCTGGCCAATGCCCATGGCGGCGCTCAGGCCCTGCATGACCATGCCGTGCAATGCGGCGCTAGCTGCTTCAAGCTGGCCCGAGTGAGCCCGCTGGGTGAGAAATCCGCGCGCCTCACGATCCATGCAAGACCCGAACAGCCAATCTTGAAGTCGAAGGCGCAGGAGCGCTTCGACCGCATGGAGGCGTCGCTGTCACCGACCAAGCTCGCCGCCGCCTTTGCCGGCGCCGGCAAGCCCGTCGCCACGGCCGACGCCCGCCCGGTGATTTCCCAGGCCGCACCGCAGATTACCGAGGCGTCGCTAGTTCCGTCGGTCCAAGTGATGGCCAGCCTGTCGAGCGACATGCCGGCTCCCGTGGCGGAACGCTTTGCCCGTGCCGATACCGGCGTCGTCCAGACCGCGCCGGCGCCGATGGGCCTCGCCCAGTCGCAGACGCCTGACAACACGCAGCTGGCGCTGGCCCTCGTCCAGTCCCTGCCGGTCGAGGACGAAGCATTCGCCTCGCCGCTGCCGATGACCGAATCCTCCGCCGATGTCGCGATTGCACCTGCCGAGACCCAGCCGCAACAGCCCGGCGACGCCGCTTCGCTGCCGGATGCGCTGACCGACGACGTGCCGCTGCCGACCCGCCGCCCGCAATACGACGCGCCGCGGCAGCCAAAGGCCGTGGTGGAACAGGATGAGCCGGCGCCGCAGCCCAAGTTTGCTCAGCCCAAGATCGCGCAGCAGAAGCCGGCGCCGCAGGCAAAGCCGGTCCAGCAAGCCCAGCCCACAAGGCCTGCCCGGGCCGGCCGGTCTGGCGAGGGCGGCGATGTGCTGGCCTATGCCAAGCCGGATACGCCGTCGGGCGGCCTTGGCCAGGCGTTCAGGAATCTTTTCAACGGACCAAGCGGCGGAAGCGGAGCCGGCCACGGCGTCGCCGTCTATGACATCAGCGCCAAGACCGTCTACATGCCGGACGGCCAGCGGCTCGAGGCGCATTCCGGCCTCGGCGCCATGGTCGACCAGCCGCGCTATGTCCACGTGAAGGATCGTGGCCCGACGCCGCCTAACACCTATAATCTGTCGCTGCGTGAATCGCGCTTCCATGGCGTCGAGGCCCTGCGCCTGACTCCGGTCGGCGGTGGCAACAAATACAACCGCGACGGCCTGCTCGCCCATACCTACATGCTGCGCGGCGGCCGCGCCGAGTCCAATGGCTGCGTCGTCTTCAGGGACTATGCCCGCTTCCTCGCCGCCTTCAAGAAGGGCAAGGTCACACGTCTCGTCGTGGTCCCGCGCCTCAACGGATCGCCGACCCAGGTGGCGACGGACAACGCCCGCGGCGCCTGACCGCGGGCAGGTACCCCCTCGGCAATTGCCTTCTCCTGACAGCCTTCTGTCAGGAGCCGCATCGAGGCATGCGCCCCACCGCATCGCGCTCTTTCCATTTTCGCCAAGACCTCCCATATTCGGGGCATGGCCAAATCCCCCGAGAAAAGAACGCCGCCGACGGCGAATGACGACCGCGCCGCGCCGAAGCGGCGCAGCCCGCTGACCGATTTCCTCGACGCCTCGGAACCGCTGCACAGAGGCGGCTTCGCCGAGATGCCGCAGGCCGAACTGTCGGGCACGCCGCTGACCGGTTCGATCGCCGACTGGGCCGAGCAGATCGAGCAGGAGGCGGAGCGCGAAGGGCGCCAGGCCGGCAAGGGCGACGGCGGCAAAGCGCCAAAGCCGTCGAAGAAGATCCCCGAGCGCTCGACCTCCCCCGGCCGCACCGCGCGCGGCACCTCGATGGGTGGCGCGGCGACAGCCAGGGAGCGCACCGCAGCCGGCCTCAATCCGGTCGCCGGCCTCGACATCTCGCTGGAAGAAGCCGAGACGATGACCTCCAGTGGCGTCACCGCCACGGTGGCCGCCCTGTCGGCGCTGATCGAATCCGGCAATCCGCTGCACAAGGACGGCGTGTTGTGGACGCCGCACCGCCCTGCCCGGCCGGAAAAGTCGGAAGGCGGCATCGCCATCAAGATGGTGTCGGACTTCGAGCCGGCGGGCGACCAGCCGACCGCCATCAAGGACCTTGTCGAAGGCGTCGACAACAATGACCGCACCCAGGTGCTTCTCGGCGTCACCGGCTCGGGAAAAACCTTCACCATGGCCAAGGTGATCGAGGAGACGCAGCGTCCTGCCCTGATCCTGGCGCCGAACAAGACGCTGGCCGCGCAGCTCTATTCCGAGTTCAAGAAATTCTTCCCCGACAATGCGGTGGAGTATTTCGTCTCCTACTACGACTACTACCAGCCGGAAGCCTATGTTCCGCGCACCGACACCTTCATCGAGAAGGAATCCTCGATCAACGAACAGATCGACCGCATGCGCCATTCGGCGACGCGCTCGCTGCTCGAACGCGACGACGTCATCATCGTCGCCTCGGTGTCCTGCATCTACGGTATCGGTTCGGTCGAGACCTATACGGCGATGACCTTCCAGATGCAGATCGGCGACCGGCTCGACCAGCGCGCTCTGCTCGCCGACCTCGTCGCCCAGCAATACAAGCGGCAGGACATCAATTTCGTGCGCGGCTCGTTCCGCGTGCGCGGCGACACGATCGAGATCTTCCCGGCCCACCTTGAAGACCGCGCCTGGCGGATCTCGATGTTCGGCGACGAGATCGAGCAGATCACCGAATTCGACCCGCTGACCGGCCAGAAGACCGGCGAGCTGAAGAGCGTCAAGATCTACGCCAACTCCCACTATGTGACGCCGCGCCCGACGCTGAACCAAGCGATCAAGTCGATCAAGGAAGAGCTCAAGCAGCGTCTGGTCGAACTGGAGCGCGCCGGTCGCCTGCTGGAAGCGCAGCGGCTGGAACAGCGCACCCGCTTCGACCTCGAAATGCTGGAAGCCACCGGCTCCTGCGCCGGCATCGAGAACTATTCGCGCTATCTCACCGGCCGCCAGCCGGGCGATCCGCCGCCGACCTTGTTCGAATACATTCCCGACAATGCGCTGGTGTTCATCGACGAAAGCCACGTCACCGTCCCGCAGATCGGCGGCATGTATCGCGGCGACTTCCGGCGCAAGGCGACGTTGGCCGAATATGGCTTCCGTCTGCCCTCCTGCATGGACAACCGGCCGCTGCGCTTTGAGGAATGGGACGCCATGCGTCCGCTCTCCGTCGCCGTTTCGGCGACGCCCGGCGGCTGGGAAATGGAACAGTCCGGCGGCGTCTTCGCCGAACAGGTTATCCGCCCGACCGGCCTGATCGACCCGCCGGTCGAGGTGCGCCCGGCCAAAAGCCAGGTCGACGATGTCGTCGGCGAGATCCGCGAAACGACCAAGGCCGGCTACCGCACGCTGGTCACGGTGCTGACCAAGCGCATGGCCGAGGACCTGACCGAATACCTGCACGAACAAGGCGTGCGCGTACGCTACATGCACTCCGACATCGACACGCTGGAGCGCATCGAGATCCTGCGCGATCTGCGCCTCGGCGCTTTCGACGTGCTGGTCGGCATCAACCTTTTGCGCGAAGGCCTGGACATTCCCGAATGCGGCTTCGTCGCCATTCTCGATGCCGACAAGGAAGGGTTCCTGCGCTCGGAAACCTCGCTGATCCAGACCATCGGCCGCGCTGCCCGTAACGTTGACGGCAAGGTCATCCTCTATGCCGACCAGGTCACCGGTTCGATGGAGCGGGCGATGGCCGAGACCAACCGCCGCCGCGAAAAGCAGATGGAATGGAACGCCGCCAATGGCATCACGCCGGAATCGGTGAAGTCGCGCATCTCCGACATTCTCGACTCGGTCTACGAGAAGGACCATGTCCGCGCCGACATCTCGCAGTTCACCGACAGCGCCGGCGCCATGATGGGCAACAACCTCAAGGCCCATCTCGACGCGATGGAAAAACAGATGCGCGATGCCGCCGCCAATCTCGACTTCGAGAAGGCCGCCCGCATCCGCGACGAGATCAAGCGGCTGCGCGAGATGGAACTGTCGATCTCCGAAGACCCGCTGGCCAAATACGCCGACATGGAAAGCCCGGTCTCGGGCCGCGAAAAGGGCAAGCACAACAAGGGTGTGGCCAAGCATCGCACCGCAGAGGAACAGGAGCGTTTCCGCAAGCTCGACGAAGCACGCGCCGCCGAAGAGGCCGCCAAGGCTGCCCGGCCCAACCTCTTCCGCAAGCCCGATCTCGACGGGATGGGCGCCGACGGCGCCGTGCCGGTGAAGAAGCCGCTGTTCGCCAAACCCTCGATCGACGACATGGGGCCTGGCACCGACATGCCGACACCGGCAGGTGCGGTGTCGCGCTCGCTGTTCAAGAAGCAGTCGGCGTCCGAAGCGCACGGCTCCGACTTCGGCATTCCCGGCGAGCCGGTCAAGCCGCTGTTCAAGAAGAACTCGCTCGACGAGATGACCGTGCGGCGTACGGAAAAACCGGTCGAGGGAAAAGTGCCGGCGAAGCCCCAGCCGATCTCCCCCCCTGTGGGCGCCGGCAGGATAGACGCGAAGGATCGCGACGAAAAACCGATCATCCGCCAGCGCACCGGCATCGGCTCCTACGAGGACCCGGGCGACGCGCGTCGGGAGAAGCGCCGGCCCGGGAAAACGGGCAGGCCGGGGAAGTAGCGGCCTCTTCCTTCTCCCCCCTGTGGGAGAAGGTGGATCGGCGTGCCAGCGCCGAGACGGTTGAGAGGTGTTCCAGCAGAATGAAGCGTTGGTGTTCCCTGGATCACCCCTCATCCGACCTCGCTTCGCGAGGCCACCTTCTCCCACAAGGGGAGAAGGAAAGCGCTCCATCGGCGCACCTTGAATCGGAACAGCCTCTGGACTATGCGCTCGCGCTTGCCGCCAGGCGGTGGAAGCGATAGCACGGCTGCAATCCTGCCTCTGCCAGCAAAGCTCCCATCCGCCCCCACCTCATGAAACCCAGGGACATCGCCGCCTACGCCTTCCTTGCCGTCACCTGGGGCCTGTCGTTCCTCGTGCTGCTCAAGGTGGTGCACGCATTCGGCTGGGTCGGCGCGGTGACCTTGCGCTCGCTGATCGCCGGCATCACGCTCTTCCTGCTGGCGGCGGCAACGCGGCGACGGCTCGATTTCAGGGCCGGCTGGGGGCACTTCGCCATCGTCGGCGCGACGACCGTCGCGGCGCAGCTGATCGGCTTGTCCTACGCCACGCCGCGTATCGGCACGGCGATGGCGGCCATCCTCGTTGCCGCGATCCCGCTGTTCTCGATGATCCTTGGCCAGTTATGGGGGCTCGAGCGCATCACCGTTCGCGGGCTTGCCGGCTTGCTGCTCGGCGCCGCGGGTATCGTGGTCTTGGTCGGCTTCCCTTCGGTGCCGATCACGCCGTCCTTCGCATTCGGCTGCGCCGCCTCGCTGTTCAGCTCCTTCTCCGCCGCCTTCGGCAGCAACTACGCCAATCGCCATCTGCGCTCGGCCGGCTCGTTCGAACTCACCGGCGCCGCCTTCCTGTTCGGCGGGCTGATGACGCTGCCGTTGCTGCTGGCCGTGCCGGTGCCGGCCATGCCGCGTCCTGTCGATTTCCTCTATCTCGTCCTTCTCGCCTGCGTGATGAGCGCGCTGACCTACGTCGTCTATTTCCGGCTGGTGGCCAGCATCGGCGCGACCAGGACGATCAGCGTCGAATTCGCAGTGACCACGATCGCCGTACTGGTTGGCACCATCATGCTTGGCGAGTCGCTGACCATCATCCAGGCCTTCGGCGCGGTGGCGATCATCGGCGGCTGCATATTGGTGCTGGATCCGTTCCCGCGCCGGGCGAAAGCGGCCGCCTTGCCATCCGCCCCGCCTTTGGTGTAATCGCTTCGCACACTCGAACGTCTTGAAAGGAGGGCTCACGTGTTCACGTTTCATCGTCACCATCGTCAGCGTGGCCCGATTTCTGCCCTGCAAGCCAGCTTGCAGGGCTGACCAGGGACGGTCCGGGTTTTTCCCGCTTCGATTTTTTGGTCTGCCCTTCGTGGTGCCGCAACGCCGAGCCTGATGGCCAGCACGCGCACCGTCAAAGTGCATCCGGAGTTGTTTCCGGCAAGACCAGAGAAATCCAAATGGCCCTGATCAGCCTCAAATCCCTCGGCGTCACCATGAGTGCGCCGCTCTTCGCAAACCTCGACCTCACCATCGGCGCCGGCGACCGTCTCGGTATCGTTGCCGCCAATGGCCGCGGCAAGTCGACCCTGCTCAAATGCCTGACCGGCGAGATGGAGCCGACATCAGGCGACATCACCCGCACGCGCGGCTTGCGCGTCGGCCACGTCGAGCAATCGGTTCCCCCTGCCCTTCTCGGCCGCACCTTTCATCAGGTGGTGGCCGACGCCTTGCCGCCGGAGCAGGCCGAAAGCGAGATGTGGCGCGTCGACGTAGTGCTGGATTCTCTCGACGTGCCCGAGACGATGCGCGAGCGGGAAATGCAGGCGCTGAGCGGCGGCTGGCAGCGGCTGGCGCTGATCGCCCGTGTCTGGGTGACCGATCCCGACGTGCTGCTGCTCGACGAGCCGACCAACCATCTCGACCTTGCCCGCATCAGCCAGCTGGAAAGTTGGCTGAATGCGCTGCCGCGCGACGTGCCCGTCGTCATCGCCAGCCATGACCGCGCCTTCCTCGACGCCACCACCAACAGGACGCTGTTCCTGCGCCCGGAACAATCGCCGGTGTTTGCGCTGCCCTACTCCCGCGCCAGGCAGGCGCTCGACGAGGTCGACGCCTCGACAGCGCGAAAATTCGAGCGCGACATGAAGGTCGCCCAGCAGCTGCGAAAGCAGGCCGCCAAGCTCAACAATATCGGCATCAATTCCGGCAGCGACCTTTTGGTGGTGAAAACCAAGCAGCTCAGGGAACGGGCGGAGAAGCTCGAAGAGGCAGCGGTATCGGCACATCGCGAGAAGTCGGCCGGAGCGATCCGGCTCGCCAACCGTGGCACCCACGCCAAGGTGCTGATCACACTCGACGACCTGGTGGTGGAAACGCCCGACGGCACGCTGCTGTTCAGGACCGGCAAGCGCCATATCTGCCAGGGCGACCGCATCGTGCTGCTCGGCCGCAATGGCGTCGGCAAGTCGCGCTTCGTCAGCCTGATCCGCAACGCCATCGCCGAACCCGATACGATCGTGAACGTGAAGGTGACACCGTCCACGGTGCTCGGCCACAGCGACCAGGCGCTGTCGGGCATCAGCGGCGACGACACGCCGCTGGCGATGGTCTCGCGCCGCTACGATGTCGGCGAACAGCGCGCCCGCTCGCTGCTTGCCGGCGCCGGCGTGGTCATCGAGATGCAGGAGAAAAGGATCGGCGTGCTGTCCGGCGGCCAGAAGGCGCGGCTGATGATGCTGGCGCTCAGGCTCGCCAACCCCAACTTCTATCTGCTCGACGAGCCGACCAACCATCTCGACATCGATGGCCAGGAAGCGCTGGAGGAGGAATTGCTGAAGCACCAGGCAAGCTGCGTGCTCGCCTCGCACGACCGCTCCTTCATCCGCGCCATAGGCAACCGCTTCTGGCTGATCGAGAAGCGGAAGCTGACGGAGGTCGAAGACCCCGAGGGCTTTTTCCGCGAGGTGGCCGAAGCCGGCGGCTGAGCGGCGAGGCAGAATTCCGGCTTGCCGTCGGCAGGCCAGAATTTCGTATCATTTCATGAGACGTATCGTTGACTCCCGAAACGTATCATGCCATGGTACGTTTCTTGGATTCGACTGATGATACGCTCGTTCAAGGACAAGACCAGCGAGGCCGTTTCGAATGGCAAGTCTCCAAAGGGCTTCCCGTCGGACCTTGTTTGATCGGCCCAGCGGAAACTGTTCATGATCGACAACGCGACCGAGTTGTCGGACCTGAAGACTCCCCCAGGCAACAGGCTCGAGCCCTTGAAGGGCAACCGTGCCGGTCAGCATTCGATCCGCATCAACGACCAGTTTCGCATCTGCTTTCGCTGGGTGGACGGGCAGGCTGAGGATGTCGAAATAACTGACTACCATTGAAGGAGGTCTCAAATGCTGAACATCAACCCTCCCATTCATCCCGGAGAAATCCTTCGAGAGGAATACCTCGTCCCGCTTGGCCTGAAGCCTTACACGCTAGCCAAAAAGCTGCATGTGCCGCGCACGCGCATCGAGCGCCTGGCAAGCGAGGCGACACCGGTAACGCCCGACACCGCGCTACGCCTTGCCAAGTTTTTCGGAACCACGCCGCAATTCTGGATGAACATGCAGGCGAGCTACGACCTTGCCGTAGAGGGAGAGGCCAAGAAAGCCGACCTTGAAACGATCGAGCGCTTGGACACAGCGGCCTGAATTAAACCGCGCTGGAACAGCCGGTCTCAAGCTGCCCGAAAAAAGATCCAGCGCTCTGTCGGATCGCCTGAACCTGCCGCGTCCTTGGGATGCCGACACGATGATGCCGGCTTCAACCCAGGGAGAGAACATCATGTCGGTCCTTTCATCCATCGGTCGCATCGCAACCCAATATGCGGCGGCACGTGCCCGGCATCGCAGCGAACGCATCCTGCTCTCGCTGCCAGCCGAATTGCGCAAGGACATCGGCTTCCCGGAACTCTTTGACGCGCAGAACAGCCGCCGTGCAACAACCTTCTCGGCCAAGGTCATATGACCGCGACCAGCCTGTCCATGCGATTGCCCCTCAAACCCGCCGGCTGCCCGGTCCGTCCGGGCCCGGCCCGCAAAAAAAATTGCGCCGCCATGTAGGATTGCCGTCACCTCGTGCGTCCTGTGGTTCGCTAGGCCAAGCCCAATGCAAAGAGGAGCAAGACATGACTGACCAGACCCCCATTCAGCCCAGGGCAGAAGTGCTCGGCGGATTGACCCCTTATCTGCAGGTGGACGGCGCCTTCAAGGCCGCCGATTTCTACAAGAAGGCCTTTGGCGCCGAGCAGGTGTTTGCATATCCGGCGGATGAAAAAGGCCGCACCATGCACATCCATCTCCACATCAACGGCTCGACGCTGATGCTGGGCGACGCCTATCCCGAACACGGCCATCCGCACAAGGCTGCTCAAGGCTACACGCTGCAGCTCCATCTCGACGATGGCGACATCGACTTCTGGTGGCAGCGCGCCGTCGATGCCGGCTGTGAAGTGGTCACGCCGCTGCAGGTGATGTTCTGGGGCGACCGCTGGGGCCAGCTGGACGATCCGTTCGGCGTCGCCTGGGCGATGAACGCACCGGTGAAGTAGCGAGCAGGCGTCCCCCGTCAGGGCTGACGCGCTCACCGCGCCGGGTCGTATCCCCGCCGACCCGGCGCCCGCTTTTCAGCAAAGGAGTTCACCATGTCCTATGTCGACGGTTTCGTGCTTGCCGTGCCAAAGGCCAAACTCGATGACTACAAGAAGCTGGCCAACCTCGCAGGCCCCATATGGATGGAACACGGCGCGCTGGCGTATGTCGAATGCATCGGCGATGACGTGCCCTATGGCGAGCTGACCTCGTTTCCGCGTGCCGTTCAGGCAAAGGACGACGAGATCGTCGTCTTCGCCTGGGCGCTCTATGAATCCAGGCAGAGCCGCGACGCGGTGATGGCCAAGGTGATGGCCGATCCGCGTTTGACACCCGATTTGGGACCCATGCCCTTCGATATGAAGCGCATGATCTTCGGCGGCTTCCAGCCCTTCATCGAGCTTTGAATTGCTCTGCCCCAAGATTGGTTGAGATTGAGGTCAGGCCGAGCCGAGAATGGTGGTTTCCGAGAACCGGAACGGAACGTACTTAAGTACGTGAGTACCGGAAGCGCAGGGAACCGCCGTTCGCAGGCCGGCCTCACCTCAATCTCAGTCCAGCTTGTCGAGCAGCGGCTTCAGCCGGTCCCCATAGCGCTTCCACAGGTCGACCGAGCCTTGATACATCGGCTGGCGCACCTGCGCGGCGGAAGCCGTGCGCACCGGCCGGTCGGTCTCGTGGAACGACAGCACGGCATCGTCCCACGGCAGGCCGAGATACTCGATCAGCGCCCGGCTCTGCCCTTCCTGGTCGGCGACGAAATCCTCGTAGCGCACATCATGCACGACGCCGGGCAGCACCTTGTGCCAATGCGCCATGATGTCGGTGTAGAGATTGTGGAAGTCGGCGAGCTCGCCGAGATCGTAGCCGTAGCGGTGGCTGTCGCCGCGGAAATGCACCTTGTAGATCGACAGGCAGGTTGCCGCCGCATCGCGGGCGCAGTGGATGATCTTGGCCTTCGGCATCATCATGTGGATGAAGCCGACAAGCAGGAAGTTGCCCGGCATCTTGTCGGTGACGTGGCTGATATGCGGATAGCGGGCATGCAGCATGTCGAGATAGGCCTGGCCCGCCTCGGCGAAATCCGCATCGTCCGTATCCGATACGCCCCACGGAAAGCCACCCGGCATGGTCGCTGGGAACTGCTTGCCGACCGCGTTCTTCAGGATGCTGAGCTCGCCCGCGCCATAGACCTGCGGATGGCTGGCGATGATCTGCTCGACCAGCGTCGTGCCCGAACGCGGCATGCCGACGACGAAGATCGGCGCGTCATCGGTGATCGGGCTCGGTCTGTGCCTTTCGAAGAAGCCGGCATCGAACACCGTCTTCATCGCCGCGAATTCCTCGCGCGTCCTGACGGGATCATAGTCGATCCCCTTGCGGCGAATGGCGTTGCCTTCGGCAAAATAGTCGAAGGCCTTCTCATAGTCCTTCAGATCGTCATTGGCCTTGCCGAGGCCGAACGACAGTTGCATGCGCGCCAGGCTGTCTTGCGGCGCCTTGGCGTGCTGGGCTTCCATGCCGGACAATTCGGCGTCGCGCTCCTTCTGGCGCTTGACCTGCGTCAGCATCAGCCACGCCGTTGCCATGCCCGGGTTGACCGCCAGCGCCTGCCGAAACAGCTCGGCCGCCTCGTCGAGCTTGCCCTTTTCCATCATTCCGACGCCCAGCCCATGCAGCAGGTCGGCATCCTTGGGGCGGATGGTCAGTGACTCGCGGAAGACAGCCAGCGCCTCGTCCAGCCGTCCGGCTTCCTGCAGGGTTTCGGCAAGCCCGATGCGGGCGCGCACATGGAAGGGATTGCGAGCGACCGTGCCGCGATAGATCTCTTCGGCCTCCTCGAACCGGCCGAGCTGCTTCAGCGACGAGCCGAGATTGTCGCGCGCGGCGAGCTGCTCCGGCCGCAGATCCACCGCGCCGCGGAAAAAGTCGATTGCCGCGGCCACGCGGCCGAGATCGCGCATCACCGTACCGAAATTGTTGAGGAAATCGGCATTCGTCGGCTGCAGGCTCACCGACCGCTCGATGAGATCCAACCCTTCTTCGCTGCGCCCGGCCTGGTGCAGCAGCAGCCCCAGGAAATGCGCGGCCGCCGCGTGTTTGGGCTGGCGCGCCAAGACTTGCCGGTAGATCGATTCTGCCTCTTGCCGGCGCCCGGCCTGGTGCAGTTGCAGGGCCTGCTGCACATACTGGTCGAGACCCAGCGGCGGCTGTCCGCCCGCGCCAGACCTGGTTCCCGCACCCGCCGCTCGTCTTTGATCTCTGTTAATGGGAAACCTGCCGTGTTTGTCCGCCTGCCGCGATCTAGGCCATTGGCGCTGCAGGTTCAAGTCTTCGCGGGGTTCCGAGCTCTTTTGGGATGCCTTGAGCGATCAGATCAGGCGGTTGGTCTCGGCAACCTGCCTCGCCCGCCTCACCGTGCCATCGGTATCGGAGATCGTCCGCCTTGCCGCCTCATCGCTTCTGATCGTCAGCCGTGCCGACTTGACGATCATCGGCTGGCCGGTCGGGCCAACGGCAATGGCGTGGATGGCGATTGGCTTGATGATCGGATTGACCGCGACGGTCTTCCCCCTTGAGCCTCTTGTGGAAACCATGGTTTTATCCTCGTTCCGGAGTAAATAAAAAATACCGAGCCGGAGAAAAATTCCGACACGCTCTCAAGAATTTTTTAGAAATATGCTGAACCATAGCAGAAATATCGGAGCGCCTGTAGCCATCTATTTTTCAAATTGAACGGGTTTAATTTCCAAATCGTCTTGAATATCCGCGCCAATCGATCTACATAAGATGGATCGTTTTGGCCAGAATTGGCATCTCGCGGCGTCAGAGGTTCTCGACCCGCCAATCTCATTCCAAATCGTCGATGACGCACGGCACATTCGCCCTGCGACGATCTTTCAATCCGCGAAAGACAGATATGACCACGGGAATCGTGAAATTCTACAATGGCCAGAAGGGTTTTGGCTTCATTCAACCAGCTGACGGCGGCAAGGACGTTTTCGTCCATGTCAGTGCGCTGGAGCGCGCCGGCTTTCCCGGCCTCGCCGAAGGCCAGAAGCTGCAGTTCGACCTGGAGCGTGACGGCAAGGGCCGCGAGTCGGCCGCCAATCTGCAACTGATCTGATCCGGCCGAATTCGATGAACGCTGACCACGGATGTACTGGCAGCTCTCGAAAGCGGCTTATTTCCAGCGATGGCCGGAAATAGAAAAGCGGGGCTCGTCCCCGCTTTTTTGCGTTCAGGCCGCTGTTATTACGTGACGCCCAAGGTGTGAACCAACCAAGGCCAGGACAATGCCGGACCGTACCACCTATTCCATCGCCCATTTCACGGCATCCTTCATGCTCGGAGGCCTGGAAGGACCGTTGCCGGCCGGCGACTACGACATCGATCATGATGAAGAGCTGATCGAGGGCATGTCACGCATCGCCTGGCGCCGCGTCGCCACCTTTATCCACCTGCCGGCAAGGGCGGTAAAGAACCCCACGACCAGCCAGCTTGTCGCCATCGACCACCTCGAACTCGAATCCGCGCTGAAGCGCGACCGGGAGAATGCAGCATGATCCGTTTCCAGCAGAATGCGCGTCCGCGCAACGACACGCCCTCGCACCTTTTCGCCATCGGCCAGACGGTGCGCATGAAGAGCCGCACCGGCCTCGTCCAGAAGACGGCCGAACTGTTCGAGATCAAGAGCAGGCTGCCGGTCAAGGACGGCTCGCCGCAATACCGTATCCGCAGTGAGCAGGAGACCCACGAGCGGGTCACCACGGAAGACAATCTCGAACCGGCCGACAATCCGGCTGTCGCCAACAATCCAGCGGTCTGAGATCCCGAACCGCCAGCCAAAACGCACAAGGAGCAGTCCATGTCCAAAGGTCAACAGCGAAGCAATCGCGAAGCGCGCAAGCCGAAGAAGGACAAGGTCCTGGCCAAGCCCGCCTCCCCGTTCGGTTCGGCGGTCAAGCAGGCGGAGAGCGGCCTGAAGCCGAAGTCCAAGGGCTGACAGCCTTGGGATGCTTCGCATGCGCCCCATCCCCTGCCTGGGCAGGCGATGAACTGACAACAGGCCCATGCCAAGTCCTGCCACGGAGGCTTGCTTGAACTTCGTCATCGAGTTTTACCGGTCACGCGACGCCGAGGAGGCAACGCTCGACAAGGTGTCGCTGGAAGCACCGACCTTGCGCGCCGCCTTGCAGGCCGCGGCCGCACTCTTCCACACGCTCGCAATGCCGCAAATCCCCGACCGCCTGCGCATTTCCGATGAGCACGGCAGCGAGCTCTATGCCGGGCCGGCCGACGGGGCTTATCCATCCTAGCCGGCTGTCGAAGAAGCCGTGCTTGCCGCGGGTCTCATTAAAGTTCGTGTAAGGACGAGACAATAAGATCCGCCTGCCGCCGAAAACGGGGGCCCGAGACTATTTCGGCTGGCAAGATCGCCAGCCACGGCCGGGGCAGGAGGCGTATGGACAGGCTACGCATCCTCGTGACGGCGGTGGTGCTGGGCTTGGCTGGCGCCATCGCGCCCATCGCGGCGATGTTTCACCTTTCATGGACCCAGGCCGTCCAGAACGAACACGAACGGCTGCATCTGTTCGCCGGCCGTGCCATCGCCAGGGCCGACATGTCGCTCAACGAAGCGCGGGATGCCTTGCGGCAGATCGACCGCTTCACCGGCATCCCTTGTTCGGCGGATCACATCGCCCGCATGCGACAGCTCACCATCAACACACGCACCATCGAGGAAATGGGCTATTTCGAAAATGGCCTGCTCAAATGCTCGTCATGGGGACCGACCGACGGTCGCGTCGCGCAATCGAAGCCGGACTTTGTCACCAGCGACGGCATTGCCGTCACCGCTCGCATGCAGCCGGTGATGAGCGCGGGCCACACGCTGATGGCGCTGCGCTACAAGGACCACAACGCCCTTGTCGATCCGGTGCGTTTTGCCGACATTATCGTCGACCCCGGTGTCCAACTTGCCCTGACGACGGAAAACGGCATCCTGGTCGGCGCACTGAACGCCCCCGATCCCGCCCGTATCGGCAAGATCGTCGCCGGTCCTGAAGAAGGCCTGGACGACGATCTCCTGTTTGCCACGGCGCGCGGGACCGGCTGGATCGCCGTCGCCACCGAACCGCAAAGCCAGATTCTGGACGGTGTGCGCCGGCAGCAGCGTCTGCTGCTCCCGCTCGGCGCCTTCATTGCCGCCTTCATCATCGGCATGGTCGTCTGGCTGTCGCGGAGGCGTCTTTCGCCCCTGGGCGAATTGCAGATCGCCGTGCGCAAGCGCGAATTCATCGTCCACTATCAGCCGATCGTCGAACTCAGGACCGGCACTTGCATCGGCGCGGAAGCGCTGGTGCGCTGGACGCGGCCGGACGGATCCCTGGTCCAGCCCGATCATTTCATTCCACTTGCCGAAGAGAGCGGACTGATCACGGCGATCACCGATCAGGTCATTGCGCTCGTCGTGTCCGACCTCAACAGCCTTCTGGTTGCCGATCGCTCCCTTCATATCGCCATCAACCTCAGCGCCACCGACGTCGGCACGGAGCGGGTTCTGCCGGTTATCGCAAGGGCATTGCAGCATACGGGAATCCAGCCACGGCAGATCTGGCTCGAGGCAACGGAGCGCGGCTTCGTGGATATCGAGGCGGCGCGATCGACGCTCACGCGTGCCCGCGAACTTGGCCATGCGGTGGCGATCGACGATTTCGGCACCGGCTATTCCAGCCTGTCCTATCTCGAAGGGCTGCCGCTGGATGCGCTCAAGATCGACAAGTCGTTCATCGACACGATCAGCACGAATTCCGCCACCAGTTCGGTCACGCCGCACATTATCGACATGGCCAAGACGCTGAAGCTGAAGATTGTCGCCGAAGGCGTCGAAACGCGGGCCCAGGCCGACTACCTCTTGGAACGCGATGTCGACTATGGCCAGGGCTGGCTGTTCGCCAGGCCCATGCCCGCGGCCGACTTCATTGCCTATTGCCGGCGGGCGAAAGTGCCGTCTGGCAAGGTCTAACTCTTGTTCTAAGCAGCATCCACCTTCTCCCGGGAGAAGGCGGACCTGCCCTCTCAGCACGGGCCATCGCCGACGATGCGGTAGTCCGCGGCGCGGGCTTCGCAGGCATTGGGAAAGCTGCGCATCTCGCCATGGCGGCGGGCGCAGACGGGCGCGTATTCGCGGGTGCAGAACGTCTGCTCTTCGCCACCACCATCGCCGCCGTCGCCGCGGCAGGGGCCGTCGCGCACGATGCGGTAGCCGGCGCGGTCGGCAAGGCAGGCATTGGCAAAGGTCTGGCGGTCGCCGCCGCGCCGGGCACAAACGGGCTCGTATTGCCTGGTGCAGAATTCCGGTTCGGGACGCGGCGGCCGCGGGCGTGGTCCTGGCCCATCATCGACGACCACGGTGCAGGCGGCCAGAAGCGCCGACAGGAACAGGACGGCAAACCCTTGCCGCGAAAAAACCGACGCCAGGAATTTCATGCTGATTTCTCCCTCGATCCCATCCCCGATCACGATCCTCGCCATTCCCCTGTCAAATGCAACCCTGTCGGATGCAACCGCGTTCGCGGGGGCGGAAACGGCGATTACGGCCATGGCCGGCATCCGCCGGCAACACTGGCCCATGCGCGATCCTCTCTGTGGGTCAATGACCGGCCCGGCAACGAGGCCTATTTGCGGCCCGTCGACGCTCAGATCGGTCGATTCTTGCGTCGGGATGCGCTCTGTGTGGCGGCCCGCGGCGCTATCTTGCAACCTTCACGTTTCCGTGCGATAAATTCCGTGTTCGGGCATTTGCGACCCGGAGAGCGGAACGTTTTGGACGACCTTTCCCCGATACTGTGAATCTCTGACGGCCCCGTTTTTCGGCGGGGGGTTTGACCATGCGCCAATGCATGACTGCCGAAAGCAACCACCGGGAACTGCCCTCGACGCCAGGTGGCGGGCAGGACCACCAAAGACTGAACGGGTGAAGGAGTTTCCCCAATGGCCCAGACCGGCACCGTTAAATTCTTCAACGCGACCAAAGGCTTCGGTTTCATCACGCCCGACGGCGGCGCCAAGGACGTGTTCGTCCATATTTCCGCGATCGAGGCATCGGGCCTGCGCACGCTCGTCGACGGCCAGAAGGTCACCTTCGACGTCGAGCCGGACCGCATGGGCAAAGGCCCGAAGGCGGTCAACCTCCGCGCTGCCTGAACCATCGGCGCCGCGCGTCCCTGACGGCGGGCGAACGAGGGTTTGAAGCTTGCCCAGCCTGTGGGCATGCAGACAGATTTTTTAAAAAGGCGCGGCGATTTTCGTCGCGCCTTTTTCATGTCCGTGGCGCAGCATAAGTGCATGTCGGCCAGAAGTGGATCCTGCTCCGTGTCAACGACATGCATCATAACAAGGGCTTAAAGCTGACGCGCTTTAAGTGCCCACAAAACTTTCTCTTGCCGATGACGCTAAAATAAAGGACAAATTTCCTCTCGGGCATTTGCCGGCCCGAGACTGGAGTTTATGGGATCAAAGGAGCTTCCCATGCCGCAGACCGGCACCGTCAAATTCTTCAACCATGCCAAAGGCTTCGGCTTCATCACGCCGGACGATGGCGCGAAGGATGTCTTCGTCCATATTTCGGCCGTGCAGGCGTCGGGTCTTCCCGGTCTCGAAGATGGGCAGAAAGTAACATTCGACACCGAGCCGGACAAGCGCGGCAAGGGACCCAAGGCCGTCAACCTGTCGGTCGGCTGAGACTGTCGGCTCCAGCAGCGCAGCCAGCTCGATCAGAGCCTGGTTTTTGACGCCTCTCTTGGACCGGCAGGTCGAAATCCGTTCAGCCTCCGTTCAGCCACGGTCGCATATTAGTCTTGGGTAAAGCCGGACCGCATCCCCTGCAAAACTGCACGGCCCGGTACGAAGGAGACCAAGATGAACAGAATTTTCAAGACAGCCGTGCTGTCCGCCGCCATGGCGGCCACCATGCTTGTGGCCTTGCCCGCGGCCAACGCCGATGAATGGCGCCATCACCGCCACCACGGCAATGGCGACGCCATTGCCGCCGGTGTGCTTGGCCTCGCCGCCGGCGCCCTGATCGGTGGCGCGCTGGCCAATGACCAGCCACCGCCTGATGCTAACCGCTACTACGATGACGGCTACTACAATGACGGTTACTACGATCGTGACGTGCGGATCCGCCCGGCACCGGTTCGCCGCTACTATGTCGAACCGCGGGTGGTCTATGCGAATCGCTATGCCGAGCCGTGGACGCGTGACTGGTACGAATACTGCTCGGACCGCTATCGCAGCTTCAACTCCCGCACCGGCACCTTCACCGGCAATGACGGCGAGCAGCATTTTTGCACTGCAAACTGAGGCTTCCCTGCCCCAAACAAAAGAGCGCTGACCGCAAGGCCAGCGCTCCTTTGTTTTGACTCTACGACCTCGAGTGGAGGCGCTGATCTTAGACCAGGAACGGATTGGTCCGCCGCTCCTCGCCAAAACGGCCGCCAGGGCCGTGGCCGCAGATGAAGCCGATATCGTCGCCGAGCGGCAAGAGCTTGTCCTTGATCGAGGCGATCAGCGTTGCGTGGTCACCGCCGGGCAGGTCGGTGCGGCCGACCGAGCCACGAAACAGAACATCGCCGACATGGGCGAACTTGGCCGCGCGGTTGTAATAGACGACGTGGCCGGGCGCATGGCCGGGGCAATGCAGCACCTCGAATACGTGGCCGCCGAACGACACGGTCTCACCTTCGGTGAGGAACCGGTCGGGCACGCAGTTGCGCGCGCCGGCAATACCGTAGAGCCTGCCCTGTTTCTCCAGATTGTCGAGCAAAGGCTTGTCGGCTGCATGCGGGCCGATGATGTCGAGGCCGAGCGCTTCCTTCAGCTCCATGGCGCCGCCGGCATGGTCGATATGGCCGTGCGTGATCCAGATCGCCTCGGCTGTGATCGCATTGTCCTTCAGCACCGCCAGCACCTTGTCGATGTCGCCGCCCGGATCGACGACGACGCCGTGCTTGTCGTCCATGTCAAACAGGATGGTGCAGTTCTGCTGAAACGGTGTGACCGGCACGATGCCGGCATTGAGCTGACCCATGATCGTCCTTTCGATGTTCACGCGGTGATGTAGAGGCGCGAATGAAGGGCGTCCACCCTCGAAAGACGAACAGTCAGTCGTTGCACAAACAGAAATGGGCGGCCGAAGCCGCCCATTTGAACAAACCCGAGACCGTCAGACTTACTTCTTCATGGCGCCCATGACGGCGCCGATGATGCCGGTCAGGATCGCGCCGCCGCCGGCGCCACCGATGATGTTGTCGAGGTTGAGCGCACTGCCGAGACCGCTCGTCGCTGCAGCAGCCGCCGCCGGATCGACCGCGCCGTGGCCAAGCAGGCTGCCGAGGATTGCCGCGCCGCCGACGCCGCCAATGGCGCCACCCAGAATCTTGGGAAGCTGGCCCATCGCCGCGTTCTTGAGTGCAACACCGACCGCCTGACCACCGATGATACCCGTAATCACCTGTACAATGATCGGAAGAAGCGTTTCCATATGATTAGTCCCTCCATAGCTGCCAGCCTCCCGGGCCGACACCATCATGAGACGCCGAATTGACTGAAAGTCAAATGCAGAAACGCTGAAATAAAAGGGGCGGCCCGAAAACCACCCCTGCTTGCGCGAAAAGCTGTGACTATCGTTATTCTGCGGCGATCGCGTGCTTCGGCTGAACCGCGGCAGAATAGTCATTCATGAGATTCTTGGCGATTTCGCCAACCTCGAATCGGTAAGGTCCGACCTCCGAAACCGGCGTTACTTCCGCCGCTGTTCCGGTCAGGAAGCATTGTTCGAAGCCTTCGAGTTCTTCCGGCAGGATGGCGCGTTCGATCACTTCCAGGCCACGGTCCCTGGCGAGCCCAATGACCGTGCGGCGGGTGATGCCGTCGAGGAAGCAATCGGGCTTGGGTGTATGGATCTTGCCGTCCTTGACGAAGAAGATGTTGGCGCCGGTTGCCTCGGCGACCTGGCCGCGCCAGTCGAGCATCATGGCGTCGGCATAGCCTTTTGCTTCGGCGGCGTGCTTGGACATGGTGCAGATCATGTAAAGGCCGGCGGCCTTCGACTTCGACGGCGCCGTGCGCGGGTCGGGCCGGCGCCATTCCGCGACATCGAGGCGGATGCCCTTCAGCTTCTGCGCCGGATCGAAATAGCTCGGCCACTGCCAGATGGCGATGGCGACGTTGATGCGGTTGTTCTGCGCCGAAACGCCCATCTGCTCGCTGCCGCGCCAGGCGATCGGCCGGACATAGGCGTCCTGGAACCCTTGCTTCTTCAACAGCGTGGTCGAGGCGTCGTTGAGCTCGGCGACCGAATAGGGAATCTTGAAGCCGAGCAGGCGCGCCGATTCATGCAGGCGCTCGGTGTGCTCGTTGAGCTTGAAGATCTCGCCGCCATAGGCGCGCTCGCCCTCGAAGACTGCGCTGGCGTAGTGCAGACCGTGGGTCAGAACATGGATCTTGGCGTCGCCCCACGCAACGAATTCGCCATTCATCCAGATGAAGCCGTCCAGTTGATCGAAGGGAACGGATGCCATGGTAACCTCCCGCGGGTCGCGGCCCGCATATCCTTAGTGTCGTAGCGTGTTCTTTTTGGCCGCGCCGTGTGATTGGAGACGCCGGCCGGTGTTACGAAGCGTAGGCGGATAATCGCGCTCTGGCAAACTCAGGAAGTTCCGGAAAAACCGGCCTGCCTTGCCTTTTCGTTCGCAATCCGCCCAAAAGCTTGTCAAAAATTACCATTGCAGGGAAATTACGTCAATAGTACTGACATAATCTCCCGTTCCCATGGAGAAATGATGACGGATCGAAGCCCAGCCGCCGGAAAGCCGATCAGGACCGCGATGTCAATCGAGGACGGCATAGACTTCGCCATCATCGAACTGTTCTTCTTTGCCTATCGCGACTTCACCTCCGATCCCGATCAGATCCTGGCTGACTATGGCTTCGGTCGCGCCCACCATCGGGTGCTGCATTTCGTCAACCGCCGGCCGGGCCTGACGGTCGCCGAACTGCTGGACGTGCTGAAGATCACCAAGCAGAGCCTGGCGCGCGTGCTCAAGCAGCTCATCGACACCGACCATGTCGTGCAATTGCAAGGTCCGCGCGACCGCCGCCAGCGCGAACTCTATCCCACCGCCAAGGGCCGCGCGCTGGCGCTGGCCCTGGCGCGGCCACAGTCACGCCGCATCCGTGCTGCATTGGAAGATTCCGGCGCCACCGAACGGGCCTTGGTGGAACGCTTCCTCGAAGCGATGGTCAATCCGGAACTGAGAGCTCAGATCGACGTTGGGTCCGCAAAAATGTCAGGAAAAAGCCATGGAGAGCACTGAGAGGGTCGATCAGGCGGCCGCACCGGACGACGACGCGCCGCATCTGCTTGTGGTCGACGACGACACCCGCATCCGCAATCTTCTCAAACAGTATCTGACTGAAAACGGCTTTCGCGTCACCGTCGCCGGCAATGCCGGCGAGGCCAGGCGCAAGCTCGCCGGCCTCGACTTCGACCTGCTTGTGCTCGACGTCATGATGCCCGGCGAAAGCGGCGTCGATCTCACCAAATCGCTGCGCGCCGAAAAGAACGTGCCGATCCTGATGCTGACCGCGCTTTCGGAAACCGACAGCCGCATCTTGGGGCTCGAGGCCGGCGCCGACGACTATCTGCCAAAACCCTTCGACCCGCGCGAGCTGATCCTGCGCATCAACAACATCCTGCGCCGCGGCGGCCCGGCGACCACGCCCAAGGTCGAACAGCTGGTCTTCGGCCCCTACACGTTCCAGATCGCCAGGCGTGAACTGAAGCGCGGCGGCGAGGCGCTGAAACTGACCGACCGCGAGCAGGAGATCCTGGCCATCTTTGCCGCGCGGGCCGGCGAGACCATCCCGCGCCACGAACTGGTCGGCGACGATTCGGAGGTCGGCGAGCGCACCATCGACGTGCAGATCAACCGGCTGCGCCGCAAGATCGAGCGCGATCCGTCCAATCCTGTCTGGCTGCAGACCGTGCGCGGTATTGGGTATCGGCTCAGCGTGGAATAGAATACCGGCCGCGGCTCTGGAGCATGATCCCGAAAAGTGGGAACCGGTTTTCGGAAAAGATCATGCTCCAACAAAGAGTTAGATCAGGAAGACGATTTAACGGAATCGTCTTCCTGGTCGAGGGCCGCGGGCGAAATGAAAAGAGCCAATGGCAACGACGGAACTGGAAGGGCCGGGACCTGACGGCTTGAGCGCACGCGCTACGCGAACGCTCAAGGCGGTGCCGCGCATCTGGAACCGGTTCTGGCGCCTCGTTTCGCTTTACATGCCCAAGCGCCTTTACGCGCGCTCGCTGATCATCGTCATCGCGCCGATGATCCTGCTGCAATCGGTGGTCGCCTTCGTCTTCATGGAGCGCCATTGGGCAACGGTGACGCAGCGCCTGTCGCAGGCCACCGTGCGCGACATCGCCGCCATCATCGACCTGATCGAGACCTATCCGCACGACGCCGACTACGCCAACGTCATCCGCATCGCCCAGGACCGCATGCAGCTGAAGGTTGACCTGCTGCCGCCGGATCCCTTGCCGCCGCCCGGTCCCAAACCGTTCTTCTCGATCCTCGACGACGTTCTCTCGTCCGAGATCACCCGCCAGATCAACCGGCCGTTCTGGATCGACACGGTCGGCAATTCCAACATCGTCGAGGTGCGCGTCCAGCTCGAGAACAAGGTGCTGCGCGTCTTCGTGCGCCGCAGCCAGGCCTATGCCTCCAACACCCACATCTTCCTGATCTGGATGGTCGGCACCTCGCTGGTGCTGCTGATGATCGCCATCCCCTTCCTGCGCAACCAGATCCGACCGATCCTGACGCTTGCCGAGGCCGCCGAAAGCTTCGGCAAGGGCCGGCCGATGCCGCGCGATTTTCGCCCGCGCGGCGCCGAGGAGGTGCGCCGCGCCGGCTTTGCCTTCATCCAGATGCGCGAGCGCATCGAGCGCCAGATCGACCAGCGCACCGCCATGCTGACCGGCGTCAGCCATGATCTCAGGACCATCCTCACCCGCTTCAAGCTGCAGCTGGCGCTGGCCGGCGGCAAGGCCGAGACCAAGGCGGCGCTCAACCAGGACATCGACGACATGCAGTCGATGCTGGAAGGCTATCTCGCCTTTGCCCGCGGCGAGGCCTCGGAGGACCCGGGACGTTTCGATCTCGAAGCCTATTTCCAGAAGCTCAGCGACGAGGCCGCCTTGCGCAAATGCAAGCTGTCGACGACGCTTTCGGGTGATCCGACCGTGCATGTGCGGCCGAACGCCTTCGCGCGGCTGTTGTCCAACGTCATCGGCAATGCCTTCCGCTATGCCAAGACGGTGGAGGTCAGCGCCGATCACGGCCGTGGCTCGCTCGTGGTCACCGTCGACGACAATGGTCCCGGCATTCCGGCCGACAGGCGCGAGGACGTGTTCAAGCCCTTCGTGCGGCTCGACGAAGCCCGCAACCTCGATGCCAGCGGCACTGGGCTCGGCCTGTCGATCGCCCGCGACATCGCCCGCAGCCATGGCGGCGACATCACCCTCGACGACAGCCCGCTCGGCGGCCTGCGCGCGGTGATCAAGGTTCCAGCCTAGGCGGAGCATGATCCCGAAAAGTGGAAACCGGTTTTCGGATAAGATCATGGTCCCAGAAGGACTGCTTCATCCGCCCGTCATGAAATCATGGTGAAGAGCGCGCATGAAACGCGCGACTTCACTTGATTCGGCCTTGCCGCCTCGCTTCGATCCCGTCCCCGCCCGGGTGCGCTGGAGCGAAGCGAGGGCTGGCGGCTGGTCGCCGTTCCGGCATCGTCTCAAGGCAACCGTCGACCTTTCCAGCAAAGGGCCGCCATGCGCATATTGATGGTCACCGACGCCTGGCGCCCGCAGGTCAACGGCGTCGTCCACACGCTGGAGCGGCTCACCGAAACGCTGAAGTCCTTCGACGTCGCGGTGGATTTCCTGACACCCAACATCTTTCGCACGCTCCCCCTGCCGACCTACCCCGACATCAGGCTGGCGCTGACCACGCCAGGCCATGTCGCGCGCCTGATCGACGCCTACAAGGCCGACCATATCCACATCGTCACCGAAGGGCCGCTCGGCATCATGGCGCGGCGCTATTGCCGCAATGCCGGCCGGCCGTTCACCACCAGCTATCACACGCGCTTTCCCGAATATCTCAGCGCCCGCCTGCCGGTGCCGGAAAGCTGGGCCTATCGCTGGCTGCGCGACTTCCACAATTCCGGCCAGGGCACGCTGGTCGCCACCCAGTCGCTCGCCGATGACCTTTCGGCGCGCGGCTTCAACAAGCTGAGGCCATGGACGCGCGGCGTCGACACCGACCATTTCCGCCCGGACAAGCGCAAGGACCTCGGCCTCCCCGGCCCGGTCTTCCTCTGCGTCGGCCGCGTCGCCATCGAGAAGAACCTCTCCGCCTTCCTCGACCTCGACCTGCCCGGCAGCAAGGTGATCGTCGGCGAAGGTCCGGAGCTTGCCAAGCTCAAGTCCCGCTACCCCAACGCGCATTTCCTCGGCCATCGTCCCAATGACGAACTGGCGGAGATCTATGCCTCGGCCGATGTCTTCGTCTTCCCCAGCCGCACCGACACCTTCGGCAATGTCATCATCGAGGCGCTGGCCAGCGGCACGCCGGTCGCCGCCTATCCGGTGACCGGGCCAATCGACATTGTCGGCGACGGCTTTGGCGGCGCGGTCTCCAACGATTTGCGCGAAGCCGCGCTCGCCGCGCTCGAGGTCGACCGTGCGCAGGCACGAGAACGCGCCATGCGCTACAGCTGGAAAGCCTGTGCGGAAATGTTTCTCGACACGGTCGAGGAAGCGCTCGGCAGGACGCGCAAGCTGGCGGCCTAAGGACATCGTGGCCTGGGATGTGTTGAGATTCAGGTCAGGCCGAGCCGAGAATGGTGCTCTTCGGGAACCGGGGACGAGCGTACTTTTGGTACGTGAGCTCAGTTCTACTGCGACGCAGTAGAACGGGGAAGCGCAGGAGACCGCCGTTCGCAGGTCGGCATCACCTGAATATCAACGCATCCTAAAACAACCGCCCGCCGTCCGGCACCTTGCGCTCGATGGCGCCAAGCACCACGGCGCCCTCCTCATCGGGAAAGCCCAGTGTCAGCACTTCCGACATGAACGGCCCGATCTGGCGCGGCGGAAAATTGACTACGGCGAACACCTGCCGGCCGACCAGCGTCTCCGGCGTATAGTATTTGGTGATCTGCGCCGACGATTTCTTGATGCCGATGTCGGGTCCGAAATCGATCTTAAGCTTGAAGGCAGGCTTGCGCGCTTCCGGAAATGGTTCGGCCTCGACGATCGTGCCGGCGCGGATGTCGACACGACCGAAATCGGCAAAACTGATCTCAGGCTTACGCTCGCTGCTCGAACTCATCTCGTCTTGTCTGCCTCGCCGCCGCTCAAGCGTTGCCGTAGGTCTCGAACAGCACGCCGGCCAGCGCATCCTTGGCCGAGGTGCCCGACCAGACGACGAACTGGAAAGCCTGGAAATAGCATTCGCAGGCTTCCAGCGCCGAGGACAAAAGCACCTCCACCTGCTGGCTCGACGGCTCGACCCCGCCGGCCAAAAGCAGCGACTGACGGAACATGATCGCGCCTTCCTGCTCCCAGAGGTCGAAATGCCCGAACAGCATCTGCTCGTTGATCAGTGACAACAGCCGCATCACTTCCAGCGCCCGGGTCTCCGGCACCTTGATATCGAAGGCGCAGGCCAGATGCAGCGCCTCGAAATCCTCCATCCAGGAGAAGGAGACGTGATAGTCGGTCCAGCTGCCTGCGACCGAGATCGAAATTTCATCGTCGCCGGCCCGTTCGAAGGACCAGTCATTGTTGTGGGCCACCTGCTCGATAACATCCACCGGATGGATTTCGCGGGAGAATTCGAGTTCGAGAAGTTCCATGGAATGCTTCCTGTCGTTCTGAGGAGCGCCGCCACACGCTCCGCGGGAGGGCACACACAACGAACAATCTGATCTAGAACTCGGACGGCCAGGACTTTCTTCGCGCTAAAGACTACTTCTCGACGCAAAGACCCCAGACCGGACCCCACCGCCCGGCCGCATGACCCTGCTCCGAATCATGCAACAAATTCAGTCTATTGATCGGGAGTCGCGTGAACAGCCCAATTTTTCGCACTGCGTCATTCGCATGTGGAAAGGCGCTGTCACAAAGATTCATGCAATGCCGTTAAGCGATTCACGGCAAAGCGATTTTCAGGATCGGACTATGTGGAAAAGTTTAACGATTATTTTTTTGCGCGGGGCTTCGCCGCCGCCGCTGGTGCGGCATCACCGGCGAATTCGGCGAGCTTGGCCTCGAGCGCTTCGATGCGGGCGGCAAGCCTTGCATTCTCGTCCCTGGCCTTGGCGGCCATCTCGCGCGCGGCCTCGAATTCCTCGCGCTGCACCACGTCCATCGAATTGAGGATGCGCTCCGCCTGGCCCTTGAAGGCGGTCTCGACCTCGCGGCGCACGCCCTGCGCGGCACCCGCTGCATCAGTCATCAGCTTGGCGAATTCATCGAGAATGCGGTTCGGTCCGGTCGACATGGCAAATCCTCGCTTTGCTCGAAATGACGTAGTGGCGCGGAGCGCCGAATGCAAGAACGTTGAGGGCCGGTGCGGCATCAAGTCGGATCCCTCACCAAATCACCGGCAAAATCACTGGCAAACTCGATCAATAACTATTATTGTTCTAGGATGTTTTTAGGAGCGCCATCATGGCCATCAGCGCAGACTTGGGCAGCCGTCTCGAAGATGTCGTGAACCAGCTCGTCAGCACGGGCCGCTACAATTCGAAGAGCGAAGTGCTGCGTGAGGGCGTTCGCCTCGTCGAAGAGCGGGAGAAGCGCCTCGCCGCCCTCGATGCAGCCCTCACCAAAGGCATCGCAGATGCCAATGCAGGCAGAGTTAAGCCTGGTGACGAGGTACTGAACAGGCTTGAAGCCAAATACAGGGCAATGGCAGAGAAGACCAAGTGAGGCAATTGGTCTTCACAGATCAAGCCGAGGCAGACCTTGAAGCCATTGGTGATTACATCGCGCTCAACAGTCCATTTCGGGCCATAACGTTTATCCAGGAATTGCGCCGCGATTGTATGGAGCTGTGCACCATGCCGGAGCGCTATCCGCTCCTTGAGCGGCATTTATCGCCATCCGGCGACGCGTCCACGGCAACTATCTGATTTTCTATCGCGTTGGCACCGACACCGTTGAGGTACTGCACATAATACATGGTGCGATGGACATCGAGACGATCTTGTTTCCGGAAAATTGACAACATGAAGGCGCCCTATACGGGCTGGCGCTAAGTCGCCTATTGTGGCGTTTTCATCGCGACTTCCGCCAAGCACGAGTCACCTCCAGTCAGGGTCACCCAATGGCAACGCCCCCACGCCGACCGACAAATCCGTTCGCGGCCGCCGAAGCGGCCTTCAAGCCGGTCAAGAAGCCGGCAGCGCCCGTTCGCGAACCCTCGACCGCCCCGAATGTGCGCGAGCTTGTTTCGATCCGCATCGACCGGGCCGTGCTCGACCATTTCCAGGAAGACGGTCCAGGCTGGCAGGACAGGATCAACGACGCATTGCGGCAATGGGTGGCCGCAAAGGGTTGAGCGCACCACCCCCACGGCGCGATGGCTGGCAATGGTGACCCGTCGCGACACTTGACGGCGACCAGCTTGCCTTGACCCTGCCAAAACCCTGCCGCATGGTCCGCGCCCGAATGCGACCGCAACCGAGAGCTCCCCGTTGAACGAATATTTCCTGCTGCCGCTGGCCTCGTTGCCCTTCCCAAACATCAACCCGATCCTCATCCAGATCGGGCCGCTGGCGGTGCACTGGTACGGCGTCGGCTACATCGTCGGCATCCTCTTTGCCTGGTGGTATGCCAAGCGGCTCGCCGCCAATCCGAAGCTTTGGCCCGACGGTATCCTGCCTATGAAGCCGGAGGATCTCGACGATTTCATCGTCTGGGCGGCCATCGGAGTCGTCCTCGGCGGTCGCACCGGCTATGTGCTGTTTTACGACCTGGCGCGCTATATCGCGCACCCGCTCGACATCTTCGCCGTCTGGCAAGGCGGCATGTCGTTCCATGGCGGCCTGCTTGGCGTCATCCTCGCCATGACGCTGTTTTCCATCAAGCGCGGCATCCGCACTTGGTCGCTGTTCGATCTCGTGGCCGCCGGCGTGCCGGTTGGGCTCGGTCTGGTGCGCGTCGCCAACTTCATCAATTCCGAGCTCTGGGGCCGGCCGACGGATGTGCCCTGGGCAATAGAATTCCCCAATGGCGGGCCGTTCACCCGCCATCCGAGCCAGCTCTACGAGGCCCTGCTCGAGGGCCTGGTTCTGTTCCTGGTCCTGCGCATCCTCACCCATTCGCGCCTCAAGCTGAAGACGCCGCGCTTCGTCGGCGGCGCCTTCATCTGCGGCTATGGCCTGTCGCGCATCTTCGTCGAGTTCTTCCGCGAACCCGACCAGCAGCTCGGCTACCTCCTCGGCACCAACTGGCTGACAATGGGCATGATCTTGTCGACGCCGATGGTGTTGGCCGGCATTTGGGCGATGGCCACAGCCAAGCCGGTGAAGCAAGCACAGCCGCAGGCGACATGACGCGGCTGAAGACCCGCATCGTCGACCTGATCGAGGCGCTCGGCCCCCTTCCCGTCAACGAATACATGGCCATGTGCCTGTTCGACCCCGCGGACGGCTACTACACGACACGCGAGCCCTTCGGCGCCGCTGGGGACTTCGTCACCGCGCCGGAGATCAGCCAGATGTTCGGCGAACTCGTCGCGGTCTGGCTTTATCAAGCTTGGACAGCGATTGGCCGGCCGATGCCAGTGACCATCGCCGAGATCGGCCCCGGTCGCGGCACGCTGATGAAGGACATGCTGCGCACCCTGTCGCGGCTCGATCCTGATCTGGCCAATGGCGCCGCCTTCGCCATGATCGAGACCAGCCCGCGCCTGACTGAAATCCAGAAGCAGACGCTCGACGTGACACCTTTCGCGGTTCGTTGGCACGAGACCATCGACACCCTGCCCGATCAGCCGCTGCTCATCGTCGGCAATGAATTGTTCGACGCCGTGCCGGTCCGCCAGTTCGTCCGCGCCGGCACGGGCTGGCGCGAGCGCATGGTCGGCCTCGACGACGAGGACACGCTCTGTTTCTTCGCCGGCGCCGGCTCGGTCGACCCGACGCTGCTGCCCCCCGACGCCGCTGAAGCGCCGCAGGGCGCGATCGTCGAAGTGGCACCGGCTCGCACCGCGCTGATGGCCGCCATTGCCGGCCGCATGGCCCCAAACGGAGGCGCCGGCCTGTTTCTCGACTATGGCCATCTGCAGCCGGGGGTCGGCGACACGCTGCAGGCTCTGCGCCAGCACAATCACGAAGATGTGCTGGCCAACCCCGGCGAGGCCGATCTCACCTCGCATGTTGATTTCGCCGCCCTTGCCGCCACCGTGCGCGCATATGGTCTCGACGCCCATCTGTCGACGCAAGGCGATTTCCTGCTCGGCATGGGCATTCTCGAGCGCGCCGGCCGGCTTGGCGCCGATGGCGACCAGGCGGCCCGCGACAAGATATCAGGCGATGTCGAGCGTCTCGCCGGGCCGCAGGCCATGGGCGAACTATTCAAGGTGCTTGCCGTCCTGCCGCGCGGAGTGCCGATCCGGCCCTTTTCGACGGCGGATTGACTTTTCACCGCTACCCCTCCCAATCTCGCGTCCGGTAAAAGAGCGGCCGAACCGCCGGCCGTCTCGCTTCCCGACTTTTTCTTGACGAAACCGCCCACACGGACAACAACGCCCGCATGCTGAATCAGACCAAACCGGATCCCGTTCGGTCGCCGCTGCTGGACAAGGCGCAGGCACAAGGCATCCGCCACGGCTATTTCACCCGTAGGGGCGGCGTCTCGACCGGCATCTACCAGGGGCTCAACATCGGCACCGGGTCGGATGACGACAAGGCGCTGGTGGCCGAGAATCGAGCCCGTGTCGCCGCCTGGATGGGCGTGCCGGCAAGCCATCTGCTGACCGCCTGGCAGGTCCATTCGCCCGACGTCATCGTCGCCAGGGAACCCTTTGCCGGCGAACGGCCCAAGGCCGATGCCATCGTCACCGACCGCCCGGGCATCGCCATCGGCGCCTCGACCGCCGACTGTGGCCCGGTGCTGTTTGCCGATTCCGGCGCACGCATCATCGGCGCGGCGCATGCCGGCTGGAAAGGCGCTTTTACGGGCGTGCTGGAAAACACAGTTGCAGCCATGGAAAGCCTGGGCGCCCGGCGCGAAAACATCGTCGCCGTGCTCGGCCCCTCGATCGGCCCCGCCAATTACGAAGTCGGGCCGGAATTCGTCGCCCGCTTCGTCGAGGCCGACGCGGAGAACATCGGCTATTTCGCGCCCTCCGCCAGATCAGGCCATGCCATGTTCGACCTCGTCAGCTACACGGTCGACCGGCTCATCAGGGCCGGCGTGACCGCTGAAGGCCTCGGCCGCTGCACCTATGCCGAGGAAGATCTGTTTTACTCCTACCGGCGCACCACGCACCGCAAGGAACCCGATTACGGCCGGCAGGTTTCGGCCATCGTTTTGGAGAGTGAATAATGGCGCTGCATTTTGAACGATCGGAATTTGACGCGCGGCGCGACCGGCTGATGATCGAGATGGCCGAGAAGAAGCTCGACGCCATCCTGCTGTTCGCGCAGGAAAGCATGTACTGGCTGACCGGCTACGACACGTTCGGCTTCTGCTTCTTCCAGTGCCTGGTGGTGAAGGCCGACGGCTCGATGGTGCTCTTGACCCGCTCGGCCGACCTGCGCCAGGCGCGCCACACCTCGATCATCGACAACATCGTGCTGTGGACCGACCGCAACGGCGCCAACCCGGCAGTCGACCTGCGCAACCTGCTCAACGACCTCGACCTGCTTGGCGCCCGCATTGGGGTCGAATACGATACCCATGGCCTGACCGCCTACAATGGCCGCCGGCTGGACGAGCAGTTGCAGACCTTCGGCCAGATCGCCGACGCATCCGGCATTGTCGGCCGGCTGCGACTGTTCAAGAGCCCGGCCGAGATCGCCAAGGCCGAGAAGGCCGCCAATCTCTCCGACGACGCGCTGGACGCGGCACTGCCGCTGATCAAGCAGGGCGGCGACGAGGCGCTGATCCTGGCCGCCATGCAGGGCGCGATCTTTGCCGGCGGCGGCGACTATCCCGCCAATGAGTTCATCATCGGTTCGGGCGTCGATGCGCTGCTGTGCCGCTACAAGGCCGGCCGCCGCAAGCTCACAAAGAACGACCAACTGACGCTCGAATGGGCCGGTGTCTTCCATCATTACCATGCGCCGATGATGCGCACGGTGCTGACCGGCAAGGTGTCGAAGCGCCATCAGGAGCTGTTCGACGCCGCGCGTGCCGCCCTTCTCGCGGTGGAAAAGGCGATGACGCCGGGCAATACGTTCGGCGACGTCTTCGACGCCCACGCCCGCACCATGGAGGCGCACGGCCTGACCAAGCACCGGCTGAACGCCTGCGGCTACTCCGTCGGCGCCCGCTTCACGCCGTCCTGGATGGACATGCCGATGTTCTACCAGGGCAATCCCGAGCCGATCGCGCCGCACATGACGCTGTTCGCCCACATGATCATCATGGATTCCGAGACCGAGACGGCGATGACGCTTGGCCGCACCTACCTGACCACCGAATCCCAGCCGAAGCCGCTTTCCCGCCATGATCTCGACTTGATCGTACAGTGAATCCATAATGGGAGGCGTTCTTCGCCAAGGAGTTAGAAGGCAAATGAGACGATCGCATGTGACGACCGTGTCATTGCTTGTGGCATTGGCTCTGGCTGCCTGCACCAACGCAAAGGACGTTCTCGAACCTTCCGCCATCACCCCGCCGGCGACTTCGGGGCCGGTTGCGCCGGGAGCCCAGGGCAGCACGACGGCCACCGTTGCAGTTGCGTCACCCACCGCGCCTGCTGCAACCACCACCACGCCGCTCACCTCGGCGCAAAGTGCTGCCATCCTGTCGAAGACACGGCTGCAGATCGCGCCGATCGTCGGTGCTTCGGTC
Organism: Mesorhizobium sp. 131-3-5; assembly: GCF_016756575.1. NCBI lineage: Bacteria > Pseudomonadati > Pseudomonadota > Alphaproteobacteria > Hyphomicrobiales > Phyllobacteriaceae > Mesorhizobium > Mesorhizobium sp. 131-3-5. The sequence goes on along the minus strand of NZ_AP023254.1, from coordinate 2,466,671 downwards.
GAGGCCGCGACCCCGCTGACGGCGGAACTGCAGACGCGCGCCAGGCAGCGTGGAATTACGCTCGCCGGCAGCGCCGACCAGACCGCGACCCATGTGCTGAAAGGCTATTTCTCGGCGATTTCGGAGGGCAAGGACACCACCGTCATCTATGTCTGGGACGTCTACGACCCCTCGGGCAACCGGTTGCACCGCATCAACGGCCAGATGAAGGCGCCTTCGGTCAGCTCCGGCACGGGCGCCGACAGTTGGAAGGGCGTCTCTCCGGCCACCATGCAGGCGATCGCCGACCAGACCATCGACCAGTTCGCGGCATTCCTGGGTGGCAAGGCTGGCTAGCAAGGCATGCTTGAGTGTTGCCTCTCGGCGATGGCACGAACCTTTCTTCAGCTTAGCCGGCGGATTCCCGATCTCGGCGCTTGCAATACCAGCGCGGGCCGCTAAAAGCCCGATTAAAAGGTCCGGGAGAGTCTGTCAGGCCTTCCCATCCTCCACCAGGAACGGTGCATGAAACTCTTCGCGGGCAATTCCAACAGGGTGCTGGCCGAAGCGGTCGCCCGCTATCTCAACATCCCGCTGGGGAAGGCCAGTGTCAGGCGCTTCGCCGACCAGGAAATCTTCGTCGAAATCCAGGAAAACGTGCGCGGCGAGGATGTTTTCATCCTGCAGTCGACCTCCTTCCCGACCAACGATCATTTGATGGAACTGCTCATCATGATCGACGCCTTCATGCGCTCCTCGGCCAAGCGCATCACGGCGGTGATTCCCTATTTCGGCTATGCCAGGCAGGACCGCCGGGCGTCGGGCCGCACACCGATCTCGGCCAAGCTGGTTGCCAACATGATCACCCGCGCCGGCGTCGACCGCGTTTTGACGCTCGACCTGCATGCCGGCCAGATCCAGGGCTTCTTCGACATCCCGACCGACAATCTGTTCTCGGTGCCGGTGATGGCGCGCGACGTGAAGGCGAAATACAAGCAGCTCGGCAATGTCGTGGTGGTGTCGCCCGACATTGGCGGCGTGGTGCGGGCACGTGCGCTGGCCAAGCGCTTCGACGCGCAGCTCGCCATCGTCGACAAGCGCCGTGAGCGCCCGGGCGAATCGGAAGTCATGAACATCATCGGCGCGGTCGCCGGCAAGGATTGCCTGCTGATCGACGACATCGTCGATTCCGGCGGCACGCTGTGCAATGCCGCCGATGCACTCTTGGCCAACGGCGCCACCAGCGTCACCGCCTATATCACCCATGGCGTGCTGTCGGGCGGCGCAGTCGCGCGCATCAGCGGCTCGAAGCTGCAGGAACTGGTGATCACCGATTCCATCCAGCCGACGCAAGGCGTGCTCGACGCCCCCAACATCCGCGTCATCTCGATCGCCGACCTGATGGGCGAAGCGATTTCGCGCACAGCGACCGAGGAATCGGTGTCGAGCCTGTTCGACTAACCCCCCGCGATCGACGAAACGTCGGCCGGGCGGAGCGTACGCCCCTACCGTCGGCTCCTTGTCTGCGCCCCTCGCGAGCAGACATTTCTCCTGGCGCGCCCGCCGTGGCATACTGCCCCCGTAGACAATGGAGGAGTAGCATATGCCAATCCGGCGAAGGACTTTGCTCGGGCTTGCCGTTTCCGTCGCGGCTCTCTTTTCGGCGCCGACGGCTTGGGCCGCCGATTTCCCGGACCGGACCATCACGATGGTTGTTCCCTTTTCCGCGGGCGGCTCCACGGACCTGGTAGCGCGCCTCGTCGCCAACAAGATGTCCGAAAACCTCGGCCAGCAGATTGTCGTTGAAAATGTCGGCGGCGCCGGCGGCAGCATCGGCGCGGCCCAAGTCGCCCGGGCGGATCCGGACGGCTACACGATTCTGATGGGCACGGTTGCGACACACGCACTCAACCCGCTCATCCTCAAGACCAAGCCCTACGATGCGGAGAAGGATTTTGCTCCGATATCGCTGCTTGTGCTGGTACCGAACGTCCTGGTCGTGAACCCTCAATTTCCAGCCAAGGACGTCAAGGAACTGATCGACCTATTGAAGAAGGACCCGGACAAATACGCCTACGCTTCATCGGGCAACGGCACCCCGCTGCATCTCTCGGGCGAGCTTTTCAAGACGATGGCCGGCGTGAGCATGCAGCACATACCCTATAAGGGCGCCGGGCCGGCCCTGAACGACGTCATCGCCAATCAGGTGCCGATGATGTTCGACAACCTGCCGTCTTCATCGGGGCATATCAAGGGCGGGACGCTGAGGGCCCTGGGCGTCACCACCAAGGAGCGCGTTCCCTCCTTCCCTGACGTGCCGGCAATCGCCGAAACCATTCCTGGCTATGAAACCTACAGCTGGAACGCCCTGTTCGCGCCCGCCGGCACCCCGGCGGACGTGATCGAGGTTCTTCACAAGGCAGCAGCCAAGGCGCTGCAGGATCCCGATGTGATTGCGCGCATGGGCCAATTCAGCGCCACGATCGTGGCCTCCACCCCGGAAGAGTTGGCAACGCATGTGAAGGCTGAACTCGCCAAGTGGGAGCCGATCGTCAAGGCGAGCGGCGTTCAGATGGACTAGGCGTCAGTGCGCTCGGCGCCGCTTATTATGGCGCAGGAGCCTCAAGGCGAGGCGGGGCTCGCCTTATGCCTTCGCCATTGTCTCGCGCGCCGCGCATATAGCCGCGCGGCGACGAGCCCAGCATGCGCTTGAACATGGTGATGAAGGCCGGCACGCTGTCATAGCCCAGATCGAGCGCCACCCGGGTGATCGGCTCGCCATCGGCGAGCCGCGGCAGCGCCGCGAACAGGCAGGCCTGCTGGCGCCATGTCGACAGCGACAGGCCGGTCTGGCGCTGGAAGGCGCGCGTGAAGGAGCGCCGGCTCATGCCGGCGGCATCGGCCCATTCGTCGATCGTCGCATGCGGTGACGGTGCGGCGACGAAGCGGCGGCACAGCGCCGCCAGCCTTGCATCGGACGGGAATGGCAGACCGAGCGGCCGTTCCGGCAAGGTCGGGATCTCATGCAGCAACAGCTTCATGATCAACCCGCCGCGTCCTTCCAGTTCGCCGCCTTGCGGCAGCTTCTCTGATTCCACGATCAGGCTGTGCATCAACGCGGTGACGCCGACGACGCGCAAGCCTTCCGGCAGCCCCGGGATCGCGCCCGGCATGACATAGACCGAGCGCATCGAGACATCGCCCAGCATCTCGACGGAATGCTCGATGCCGGCCGGAATCCACATCGCATGGTCTGGCGGTACCATCCAGCGCCCATGCCGCGTCGTCACCAGCACGACGCCGACCAGCGCGTGCAGCAACTGGCTGCGCCTGTGGCGGTGTTGCGGCACGTGGTAGCCGTCGGGATATTCGGTCGGCAATGCCACCGCCGGTCCGGCGACTTCCTCCAGCCATTGCCAGCGGCTCTGGTGCAATTGGCCGAGATCGGCATTGCCGGCGCGGAAGATTTCCCTGCCATGCGGCATCTTGTATGGCCCACTTGCGAAACTATTGGACCAAACCACGAAAGAAGTCGCGCGGCAAGCGGCCTATAAGGCAACCGTCCCTAAGGCGGCCGCGGGAGCGTCCGCCAGATTGCCTGCGGGCGTGCCCGCCAAAAAGACCACGGAGCCTGCCTTGACCGATACGACAGCCGCCAGCGTCGCGTCACCAGCGACCGCCAGTCACGCCTCAGCCCAGGCGACGGCCTTCACCGTCATCCTGGCGGTGAGCTTCTGCCATTGCATCAACGACATCATGCAGTCGCTGCTATCGGCCATTTATCCGCTTCTGAAACAGAATTACGGCCTCGATTTCTGGCAGATCGGCCTGCTGACCTTCACCTTCCAGGTGACGGCGTCCTTGCTGCAGCCGGTGATCGGCATGATCACCGACAAGCGGCCGATGCCCTATTCCCTGCCCTACGGCATGGCCTCGTCGCTGATCGGCCTGGTCGTGCTGGCCTATGCCGGGCACTATTATCTGCTCTTGATCGGCGCCTCGCTGATCGGCGTCGGCTCGGCGATCTTCCATCCCGAATCCTCGCGCATCGCGCGTTTCGCCTCGGGCGGCCGGTTTGGCCTGGCGCAGTCGCTATTCCAGGTCGGCGGCAATTTCGGCCAGTCGATGGGGCCGCTGCTGGCGGCCTTCATCGTCGTGCCGTTCGGACAGACCAGCATCTCCTGGTTCGCCGTCGGCTCGCTGATCGGCATCGTCGTTTTGTGGCAGGTCGGCGGCTGGTACAGCCGCTTGCGCGCCGCGCAAGGCACCCGCAAGGCGGCAAGCTTCGTCTCGCCCTTCCCGCGCCGCAAGGTTATGAGCGCACTGGTCGTGCTGACGCTGCTGGTGCTGAGCAAGAACGCCTACATCGCCAGCCTTGCCAGCTACTACACCTTCTACTCCATCCATAAGTTCGGAGTGTCGGTGCAGATGAGCCAGGTGATGCTGTTCCTGTTCCTCGGCGCCTCGGCGCTGGGCATCCTGCTCGGCGGCCCGTTCGGCGATCGCTACGGACAGAAGGCGATGATCTGGTTCTCGATCGTCGGCGTGCTGCCCTTCACGCTGGCGCTCCCCTACGCCAATCTGGAATGGACGATGGTGCTGACCGTTCTGATCGGCCTCATCCTCTCGTCGGCCTTCTCCAACATCGTCGTCTTTGCCCAGGAACTGGTGCCGGGCCGCGTCGGCATGATCGCCGGCATCTTCTTCGGCTTCGCCTTCGGCATGGGCGGCATTGCCGCCGCCGTGCTCGGCGTCGTCGCCGACATGAAGGGCATCGATTTCGTCTTCCAGATCTGCTCGTATCTGCCGTTCCTGGGCCTGCTGACGGTGTTCCTGCCCAACATGAAGGAAGCAAGAAAAGCCTAGACAGTCGTTGCTAAAGACGGAGGCAGCGTGGGCGTGGATAAGATCATACGCCGCGTTGCCCTCCTTCTCACGCGGCGAAGCAAGGCTCCAAGGCCGGTTTCGGGCATGGCAACTCGTTCAGTGAACGGGCGTATCAGGTGCCGGCGGGATCAAGAAAAACAAAAAGAGAGTGGATCAGGTTGCCGTGCAAATGCGCGACATCGATCCCGGTGACGGCGACAGGGCCGTTGAGCGGCCCGGACTGCCATTGCAGCCGCCCGACGCCGTGATGGCCGACGGCAGGGCCCGTCGCCGTGAAGGCGAACGTCGGCGGTAGGCTCGACAGCAGCTTACTCACCGCATGATTGATGGCGGCATGGCCCGTTGCCGAAGCATCCGGCTCGTAAAGCACGGCATCGCCGGCGTAAAGTTCGCGGATCGCCACAAGGCGCCGGTCGGCATCGCGTTCGCCGAATACTCGCGCAAGGTTAGCCTGCATCAGGCCGTTGTAGTCGATCGATTCCGCGTTCATTTTCCACCCTCCGGATCACGAATGCCGGAGGAGGCGGAGGGCGCAAAAACGCTCGATCCGATGTCTCACGCCTGTCCGGTCAAGAAACTATCGTTCACGGCCGCGCGCAATGCAACGCCCGGGCGAAGTGCGACCGCGACAGGCCGCCAGCGCTGCCAGGCGCGTCCGATGAGCATCGTCTGAAGCCGACCGAAGCACCCGCCGCAATGGCGGGTGCCGCTGTTGTGCCGGGTGCGACCTATGCCTTGAAGAAGGCCAAAAGGTCGGCGTTGATGACATCGGCGTGGGTTGTCGCCATGCCGTGCGGGAAACCCTTGTAGACCTTGAGCTCGCCCTTCTTGAGCAGCTTGATCGACAGCAGCGCCGAGTCGGCGATCGGGACGATCTGGTCGTCGTCGCCATGCATGACCAGCACCGGCACGTCGATCGCCTTCAGATCCTCGGTGAAGTCGGTTTCCGAGAAAGCCTTGATGCAATCGTAATGCGCCTTGGTGCCGCCCATCATGCCCTGGCGCCACCAATTGTCGACGACGCCTTGCGAAACCTCGGCGCCCGGACGGTTGAAGCCATAGAACGGACCGGCAGGAACGTCGCGGAAGAACTGGGCGCGGTTGGCAGCCTGGGCAGCGCGGAAACCGTCGAAGACCTCGATCGGCAGGCCGCCGGGATTGGCAGCCGTCTTGAGCATGATTGGCGGCACCGCGCCGATCAGCACCGCCTTGGCGACGCGGCCGCCCGAGCCGTACTTCGCGACATAGCGCGCCACCTCGCCGCCGCCGGTCGAATGGCCGACATGGATAGCGTTCTTGAGGTCGAGATGCGCGGCAAGTTCAGCGACATCGGCGGCGTAGGTATCCATCTCGTTGCCGATATCCGTCTGCGTCGAGCGGCCATGGCCGCGCCGGTCATGGGCGATGACGCGGTAGCCTTGTGCCAGGAAGAACAGCATCTGTGCGTCCCAGTCGTCGCTGCTCAACGGCCAGCCATGATGGAAGACGATGGGCTGACCGGTTCCCCAGTCCTTGTAGAAAATCTGCGTGCCGTCCTTGGTGGTGATCGTGCCGCTGCCGGAACCGGATTTTGCCTGCGAAGCCATCTCAATCTCCTTTGATTGGTTTTCGCGATAAACAATATCGCGATATCTATATGGCTAGCGCAGCGCGGAAGCCATGTCCACAAAAATATGTATCGCGATATCATTTTTCGTGGTACATATTTCGTGATTAATCGGCAAAGGAATGCGTCGTGCCCCTCCCGTTGGACAATCAGCTCTGCTTCACGCTCTACGCCACCTCGATGGCGATCAACCGCACTTACAAGCCGATGCTGGACGAGATGGGGATCACCTATCCGCAATATCTCGTGCTCAACGCGCTGGGCGAGGCCGATGGCATGTCGGTCGGCGGGGTCGCCCATCGGCTCGCTTTGGAATCGAGCACCGTCACCCCGCTGGTGAAGCGCATGGAACAGGCCGGGTTGGTCACCCGCCAGCGCAGCCAGGCGGACGAGCGCCAGGTCCAGGTCGACCTGACATCGGCCGGGCGCGCGCTGCTCGTCCAGTGCAACTGCCTCAACGAGACCTTGATCGAGCGCTCGGGCATGACGCTGGCTGAGCTCGATACGCTGAACCGGCAAATCCAGGCGCTGCGCGATACGTTGAGCGGCGATCGGTAGCCACCGGCTGACTCTTGACTGCCTCGGCGCGACTTGACCGCGCTCGCACGGCATCGAAATGCTCCCTAGTTCGCTTCTCGTGCCCAGGCTGGCATGAAACGAAATTCGAGCATGCGGAGTCGCGGGGAATTGACCCACAGGCTCTCGATTCTGCTATAGGGAATGCCGCGGCGAAGATGAGATGAATGGGTGTGATCAGCCCCAGGATAAGTGGCTTCGTCATGACCTGCGGCAGCGGAGAAATTCTGAAGACTTGCTTGCGTTCTCTGCGCTTTTTCTGGATTCGCCATGCACGCCCAGCCGCTTCGTGTTTTGACCCTTCTGGTGCGTCACGGCACCGAAAAATATCCGACCGCATGGCAGGACTTGCGAGCTATGTTCGCCCGCCAGATGCCGGACGTTGAGCATCGCATGCTCGTGATCGACAATTCGCTGCCAGTCGGTCATGGCTCTGATTTGGACCGCGGGGTCGAACTGATCGGCGGGTCGAATGAAGATTGGGAATTCTCCGCGTGGGACTGCGGCATCAATCATACCGGCGCCAAACTTCATCAGTATGATCTGGTCCACTTGGCCACTTCTGCTTTCGCGGCATCAGCACCTGACCATCTCAAATTGATTGATGGTGGCTCGTTGCGGTCGTTGCTTGGTTTGCAGGGAGCGCTGGGTTGCATTGATTCTCGCCGCGAGCCCTTCTCGATTTTCGGAATCCGCTCGCAGGCATGGCTCCGCAGTTCGTTCATCCTGATGAACCCGCGGCAACTCAGCAGCCTGGGATCCCTGGTAAGCGTCGGCAGGGACACGCCGATTTTCACCGGCAACCCTCGACAGCCCTTCCGTGATGACGCACCGATCTCGCGAGCATATCAGCAGTCTTTGCTGCATTGGCTCACCGGCGACGGAGCTGGCGAGGGAGTAATCTGGCATTCAAGGTTCGATCTTACACCTGAAACGCTACCGTTTTTCGAAAGCAAGGCTCGGGCTATTCTCAATGAGCTGATGCTCACCAACCGGTTGCTAGCCAATGGATACGCGCTCGTCGACATGACATGGCTGGCGCAGAAGGTTCGGGCGGGGAGCACGGAATCCGAGAATGTTATTCCGGACTGGCGCGTGCAGATCAGCTCCCGAGCGCGAGTCAGACGCACTTTGATCCAAAAGCTTCGCCGCTGGTTGTCTAAACATATGCCGCGGCAATGATGACTGCCATCGCTGGTTGTCCGCCGCAGGCATGGCAAGCGCTGGCGGACTGTCAGATGAAGATCGACCCTCGAACGGCTCTTCATGCCTTCCAGCCCAACCGCTTGCGCCTCTCGCCACCTTCCGCTATAGAGCCGCCACCCGCGTAGACACCCTTGGAGGCAACGCGGCGGAAGGCTGCCTTCCCTTGTGATCCCGAACAAAGCTCCGTCTCAAAACGGGTGCCCGCATTCGGACATCGAGGTCTGGCGGCTTTCGACGTTTACGGCTTGGGCAAATTGCCTTCCCGCAAACGCTCCATAACACGCGAAAGGAAAAGCCATGAGCCACGATACTTACGAGCTCAAGGCCGAAGCGCGCGAACAGGTCGGTAAGGGGTCCGCCCGTGCAGTTCGCCGCAACGGTAAAGTGCCTGCAGTAATCTACGGTGACAAGCAGCCTCCCCTGGCGATCGCTCTCACCTACAAGGACATCTACTACAAGATCCATGGCGGCGGGTTCCTGACCACGATCGCCACGATCGATGTCGACGGCAAGAAGATCCAGGTCCTGCCCAAGGACTTCCAGCTCGACCCGGTCAAGGATTTCCCTGTCCATGTCGACTTCCTGCGCATCGGCAAGGACACCGAGGTCAATGTCGACGTGCCTGTCCACTTCATCAATGAGGACAAGTCGCCCGGCATCAAGCGCGGCGGCGTGCTCAACATCGTGCGTCACGAAGTCGAGTTCCACTGCCCGGCCAATGCGATCCCGGAATTCATCACCATCGATCTCACCGGCACCAACATCGGCGACTCGATCCACATCTCGGCGGTCAAGCTGCCGGCCGGCGTCAAGCCGGTCATCTCCGACCGCGACTTCACCATCGCGACCATTGCCGGTTCGTCGGCGATGAAGCCGGAGACGGAAGAGACGGCTGAAGTGGCTGCACCTGAAGCGGCTCCTGCCGCTGAAGAGAAGTAACTCTTTCCGCCCGGAGCAGACGATGCTGCTGTTTGCAGGTCTCGGCAATCCGGGCGCGAAATACGCTAACAACCGGCACAATGTCGGCTTCATGGCGGCGGACGCAATCGCCCGCCGCCATTCCTTTTCGCCCTGGTCGAAGAAATTCCAGGGCCTGATCGCCGAGGGCACGATTGCCGGCGAAAAGATCATCCTGATCAAGCCGCAGACCTTCATGAACCTGTCCGGCCAGTCGGTCGGCGAAGCCCTGCGCTTCTACAAGCTCGAGCTTTCCGCGCTCACCGTCTTCTATGACGAGATCGACCTTGCCGAAGGCAAGCTGCGCATCAAGACCGGCGGCGGCGCCGGCGGCCACAACGGCATCCGCTCGATCGACGGCCATGTCGGCAACGCCTACCGTCGCGTGCGCATCGGTGTCGGCCATCCCGGCGTCAAGGAAATGGTCCAGCACCATGTGCTCGGCGATTTCGCCAAGGCCGACCGCGAATGGCTCGATCCCCTGCTCGACGCGATCGCCGACAACGCCGCCATGATCGTCAAGGGCGACGAATCCGGCTTCATGAACAAGGCCGCCCTTGCCGTCCAGGGCAAGGCGATAGCCGAGCTGGAAAAGCCGGCGCAGAAGCAGCAGCCTAAACAACAAAGCCACATCCGCCAGGCGCGGTCGCAACAAGCACCCGCCAAACTGCCGGAGACCGGCCCGATGGCTGCCATGCTGAAGAAACTCTTCGGCAACAAGGACTGAGCGGGCACGCATGCGGCCTTACGGGGCTTGACGTTGATCACCCCTATCGCCCATAGCCCTCATCAAATTTCGCTTTTCCGATAGGACTGGACAAAATGGGTTTCAAATGCGGCATCGTTGGCTTGCCCAACGTCGGCAAGTCGACGCTCTTCAACGCGCTGACCAGGACGGCGGCGGCGCAGGCCGCCAACTATCCGTTCTGCACCATCGAACCTAACACCGGCGAGGTGGCGGTGCCCGACCCGCGCCTGCAGAAGATCGCGGCCATCGGCAAGTCCAAGGAGATCATCCCGACCCGCATCTCCTTCGTCGACATTGCCGGCCTGGTGCGCGGCGCCTCGAAGGGCGAAGGGCTGGGCAACCAGTTCCTCGCCAACATCCGCGAGGTCGACGCCATCGTGCATGTGTTGCGCTGCTTCGAGGATGACGACATCACCCATGTCGAGGGCCGCATCGACCCCGTCGCCGACGCCGAGACGGTCGAGACCGAGCTGATGCTCGCCGACCTCGACAGCCTCGAGCGCCGCATCGTCCAGATCCGTAAGCGCGCCGGCAGCAAGGACAAGGAAGCAACGACCGTGCTGCCGATGATGGAGGCGGCACTCGAACTGCTGCAGGCCGGCAAGCCGACCCGCATCCTGCTCAAGGGCATCTCGGCCGAGGATTTGCGCATCCTGCAGGGCTTGAACCTGCTGACCTCGCACCCCGTGCTCTATGTCTGCAATGTCGCCGAGGCCGATGCCGCGACCGGCAACGAGCACACCAGGGCCGTGGAAAAGATGGCCGCCGCGCAAGGCGCCGGCACCGTGGTGATCTCGGCCGCGATCGAGGCCGAAGTCGCCCAGCTCTCCGACGAGGAAGAGATGGAATTCCTGTCCTCGCTCGGCCTCGACGAGCCGGGGCTCAACAAGGTCATCCGCGCCGGTTATGAGCTTTTGCATCTCATCACCTATTTCACCGTCGGGCCGAAGGAGACGCGCGCCTGGACCATCCACAAGGGCGACAAGGCCCCGCAGGCGGCCGGCGTCATCCACACCGATTTCGAACGCGGCTTCATCCGCGCCCAGACCATCGCCTATAACGACTTCGTCACGCTGGGCGGCGAAGTGGCGGCCAAGGAAGCCGGCAAGGCGCGCGACGAAGGCAAGGAATATGTCGTCCAGGACGGCGACATCATGCTGTTCAAGTTCAATACCTGACGCCTGGCGGATCGCCACCAGGATCTGGCGCTCGCCTGCCGGAGCATCCGCTACAATCTCGCAGAGGCCTGGATAGTGCCTCTTCTCCAACGGTACGGGCCGCCGGAAACCGAGCCGGCGAAGCTTTCCTGGTATCGGCTGCTCGACGAGTTCTTCTGAGCGGCCGATCCCGGCCCGGCTCCAGGGCTTGTCTTGATTTTGTCATGGCACGGGTCTAAGCGGCTGCCACACGGTCGCGCACACGACGAAGAGCCGTGCAATCCGACACGACGCGCAATCCGAACCTTCGCAGGGGAGATCTGGCGATGATCAAGGCATTTGTCGTGGACAATGATCGCTTGCGCGTCGTCGACAACCTGCTGGCCGATGGCGACAGGGTCGTCTGGGCCGACCTGATCAGTCCGACCAAGGAAGAAGAAGCCACCATCGAGAGCTGGCTCGGCGTCGCCATCCCGACCCGCGAGGAGATGGAGGAGATCGAGATTTCCAGCCGTCTCTACATCGAGGATGGCGCCTACTTCATGACCGCCACTTTGCCTGCCCAGACCGAGGTCGACGATCCCCTGATGTCGCCGGTCACCTTCGCGCTTGCCGGCAAAAGGCTGATCACCATTCGCTACCATGAGCCGAAGGCCTTCAAGACCTTCCCGCTGCGAGCCGAGAAAGTGGCGACCGGCTGCACCAGTGGCGACACCATCCTGATCGGCCTGCTGGAGGCGATCGTCGACCGTCTCGCCGACATCCTCGAACGCGCCGGCCGCGACATCGAGGCGATTTCGCGCGACATTTTCGAGGCACGCTCGACCAAGGTGTCGAAGCGCAACCGCGACTTCCAGGAGCTCTTGAAGGCCATCGGCCGCAAGGAAGACATCGCCTCGTCCGTGCGCGACAGCCTGATCTCGCTGCAGCGCCTTGCCGGCTTCCTCGCCCATGTCGCGACCCAGACCAAGATGAGCAAGGATGTCCGCGCCCGCATCAAGACCCTGTCGCGCGACGTGCTGTCGCTCGCCGACCACGCCACCTTCCTGTCGCAGAAGATCTCCTTCCTGCTCGACGCCACGCTCGGCATGATCTCGATCGAGCAGAACGCCATCATCAAGATCTTCTCGGTCGCCGCCGTCATCTTCCTGCCGCCGACACTGGTCGCCTCGATCTACGGCATGAACTTCGACGTTATTCCCGAGCTGAAATGGGAGCTTGGCTATCCCTTCGCCATCGGCCTGATGATCCTGTCGGCGATCCTGCCCTTCTGGTATTTCCGCCGCCGCGGCTGGCTCTGAGCGCCGCGACGGGCAGCCGCGCCCTCGGCCTGGCTCACCAGAAAGGACTTGACCAAATCGCTGCCGGCCTGCATCCGGGTTGCCCGATCCTTGGGATTTAGCCGGATTGCCGACATGACCGCAAAGACATGGGCCTATGAGGATTTCGTCGAGGGCGCCTCGTTCGACCTCGGCACGAAACAGGTGAGTGCGGCCGAGATCATCGAGTTCGCCAGTGAATTCGATGCCCAGCCGATGCATCTCGACGAGGAAGCCGGCAAGGCCAGCATCCTCGGCGGCCTCTCGGCTTCGGGCTGGCACACCTGCGCCATGTTCATGCGCATGTTGTGCGATGCCTTCCTCCTGGACTCCACCTGCCAGGGGGCGCCCGGCGTCGACCAGGTCAAGTGGAAGAAACCGGTCTTGGCCGGCGATACGCTCAGAGGCAATTTGGTTGTCCTGGCCAAACGCCTGTCGCGATCGAAACCGCAACTGGGCTTCATCACCATGCGCAGCGAGCTGGTCAACCAGCGCGGCGAAAGCGTCTTCGAGCTTGAGAATTCCGTCATGTTCCTGACGCGCGATGCCGCGGGGTATCAGGCATGACCTTGGATGAATTCTTCCGCATCGGCACCACGGTGACGCTGGGCTCGCACACATTCGAACCCGAAGCGATCAAGGCGTTCGCCCGCAAATACGACCCGCAGATCTTCCATATCGACGAGGAGGCTGCCAGGAAGAGCGTGCTCGGCGGGCTCTGCGCCTCCGGCTGGCACACCTCCGCCACCTGGATGAAGCTCAACCTCGAAGCGAGCATGGATGCCGAGGGGGCCAGCTGGAACGGCCCCGGCCCGGTCCCGGAATTCGGCCCCTCGCCCGGTTTCAAAAACCTTAAGTGGCTGAAGCCGGTCCATGCCGGCGAGACCATCACCTTCAGCCGCACCGCGCTGTCCCATCGCGCCATCGCCTCGCGCCCCGGCTGGCGAATGCTGTCGCTGCGCGCGGAAGCGTTCGATTCGACCGGCGACAAGGTGCTGGAGTTTGAAAGCGCCGTGCTGGTGAAGGTGGGTGAGTAGCCGGTTCGCGTAAGCGAATTCATCGTGCCAGTGGCACGATGAAAGGCTGACGAACGCGGGGACGCTGCGAAGCAGCGGGGACCCGGCAGGCCGCGGACATCAAGCTCGACCCCGTACTTGTCTCCGTGCAGTATTTTGCTGCCTCAATGCCCCTCGAACCCGATCAGCGTCCTTACCGGCACGCCAAGCGCCTCGAGCTTGGCGCGACCGCCGAGGTCCGGCAGGTCAATGACGAAGCAGGCGGCAAGGATATCGGCGCCGATCTGGCGCAGCAGCTTCACCGCCGCTTCCGCGGTGCCGCCAGTGGCGATCAGGTCGTCGACCAGGATCACCTTTTCGCCAGGGGAAATGCCGTCCTTGTGCATCTCCATTTCGTCCAGCCCGTATTCCAGGCTGTAGGCGACGCGCACCGTCTCGAAAGGCAGCTTGCCCTTCTTGCGGATCGGCACGAAGCCGGCTGAAAGCTGGTGAGCGACGGCGCCACCCAGGATAAAGCCGCGCGCCTCGATACCGGCGATCTTGTCGACCTTCTGGCCGGCATAGGGATGCACCAGTTCGTCGATAGCGCGCCGGAAGGCGCGCGCATTGCCGAGCAGCGTGGTGATGTCGCGAAACAGGATGCCGGGCTTGGGATAATCCGGGATGGTGCGGATCGCGGCCAGCAGCGTGTCTTCGAGCGAAGGTTTCATGAGGCGGCTCCGGATGATCCAGCTGACAGGTTTGAAACGTGCGGGAGGCAGATCGTAGCCCGCCGCGACCGACAACGGCTAGCGCGATGTGGCGGCCGAGACAAGCGCGTCCGGCAAAGGATTGGCCTGGACCGGCGCAGTGACCGTCCGCGCCGATGCTCTCCTGGTCACCGGAAGCGCAGGTTCTCGCGTGACAATTGTCCGATCGAACTGCAGCCCATCAGCTTCATGCCGCGTTCGATCTCGACCCGCATCTGTTCAAGCGCCCGTTCGACACCCGGCTGGCCGGCCGCCGCCAGCGGAAACAGATAGTAACGGCCGATGCCAACCGCCTTGGCGCCGAGCGACAGCGCCTTCAGCACATGCGTGCCGCGCTGCACGCCGCCATCCATGATGACGTCGATCCGGTCGCCGACGGCATCGACGATCTCGGCCAACTGGTCGAATGCCGCCCGCGAGCCATCCAGCTGCCGGCCGCCATGATTGGAAAGCACAATGCCGCTGCAGCCGATCTCGACGGCGCGTTTGGCGTCCTCGACCGACATGACGCCCTTGAGGCAGAACGGCCCCGACCACTGCCTGACCATCTCGGCGACATCGTCCCAGGTCATCGACGGGTCGAGCATTTCGGTGAAATAGCGGCTGATCGACATCGTGCCGCCGCCCATGTCGACATGCTCGTCGAGCTGCGGCAGCTTGAACCCCTCATGGGTGAAATAATTGATCGCCCAGGCCGGCTTGAGCGCGAACTGCGCCATCCCCGCGAGGTTGAGCTTGAAGGGAATGGCAAAGCCGGTGCGCTTGTCGCGCTCGCGATTGCCCCCGGTGATGCTGTCGACGGTCAGCATCATCACCTCGACGCCAACTTGCTTCGCCCGCTGCATCATCGCCCGGTTGAGGCCGCGATCCCGGTGGAAATAGAACTGGTAGACCTGCGGACTGGCGCTGATCCCGCGCGCTTCCTCGAGGCTGACGGTGCCAAGCGAAGAAACACCGAACATGGTGCCGTATTTGGCGGCGGCCTTGGCCACCGCGCGCTCGCCCTGATGGTGGAACAGTCGCTGCAGGGCGGTCGGCGAGCAATAGAACGGCATCGCCAGCTTCTGCCCCATCACCGTCACCGACATGTCGATCTCGCCCACCCCGCGCAGCACGTTGGGAACGAGGTCGCAGGTCTCGAAGCTTTCGGTGTTGCGGCGATAGGTGACCTCATCGTCGGCCGCGCCATCGATGTAGTCGAAGATCGGGCCCGGCAGCCTTCGCTGCGCCATGCGGCGGAAATCGGAAAAGTTATGACAGTCGTTGAGTCGCATCATCGATTTCCAAGGCCGTGGCGGGCCAACATTCGCCGCCCTTCGATGCCTCGAATATCAATCCGATGCAGCCCTGCCAACGGACTAATTGCTGAACTGCCGCCGAGCATGGCCGTGAGAAGAAAAGGGGCGCCTGAAGCGCCCCTCGCGTCGAAGCCGACTGCTGACGAAGATTACATGCCGAGATCGGAACGAAGCTCTGCCCTGGCCACTTCATATTCGGCCTTGAAGTCGTCGCGGTTGAGCAGGACCGCGGCAATGACGCTGCCGGAAATCTTGCCCATTTCTACGTCGGACGCATAGTGGATACCGCCAACCTCACGGTTGTGGGCGTATTCGGCCGCGCGCGCCATGATCCCGGCGCGCTTCTCCGGAACCATGTCGGCCAGGATGATGCCCATCATGGTGCCGACGGTGGCGTGGCCGGACGGCCACGAGCCGGAGCTCGACAGCTTGACCGCCGGCTTGACGAGATCGCTGAGCTGATGCGGACGCGGCCGCTTCCAGACATCCTTGGCCGGATCGACGACAGCGCCTTCGGTCTCGACCACGCGATCGAAGAAGGCGCTGAATTTCGGCAGCTTCTCCTTGTTGAAATTCGGCCCCATCACATTGGCGAAGCGCCAGACATTCTCCTCGGAGTCGGCAACGGCGCTGGCTGCCATCTCGGGCGTGCGCGTCACCTGCAGCGTCAGCACCTCGCCGAGTTCGGCCTTGGTCTGCGCCGAATCGTTTGCCGGTGGCGGCGGCAGGATCATCGTTAAGTCGATGTCTTTGTTCGTGACGAAGGGTTTTGCGTCTTCGGCCCGGGCGGCCGAGCCGATGACCAGCAACAGCAGACCGGCGGTCAGCGATGCGAATTTCTTCATGGGTGCGATCCTTTGTTGGGAATGGCGCAGGATCGCCGTTGGCGGTGACGGCCATGTGACACAACCTGTCGCCGGAAATGCAAAAAGGCGCCTTTCGGCGCCTTTCTTGGTCGTTGGTTGCGCGGCTTAGTGGGCCACGCCTTCCCACACCTTGCGCTTGGTCAGGTAGACCAGCGCGCCGAAGAGCAGCAGGAACACCAGCACGCGGAAGCCCGTCTTCTTGCGGTCTTCCATGTGCGGCTCGGCGGCCCAGGTCAGGAAGGCAGCCACGTCGCGCGAATACTGGTCGACGGTCTGCGGCGAGCCGTCGTCATAGGTCACCTGGCCGTCGGAGAGCGGCTTGGGCATCTTCAGCGACACACCCGACATGAAGTACGGGTTGTAGTGCGTGCCCTCGGGAATGACCATTCCTGCCGGCGGCGTCTGGTCGTAGCCGGTCAGCAGCGAATGGATGTAGTCGGGCCCGCCCGCGTCATACTGCGTGAAGATATCGAAGACGAACTGCGGAAAGCCACGCTCGACGCCGCGCGCCTTGGCCAGCAGCGACATGTCGGGCGGGGCGGCGCCACCATTGGAGGCAGCCGCGGCTTCCTCATTGGCGAACGGCGCCGGGAAATGGTCGGACGGCTTGCCGGGACGGTCGAACATGTCGCCGGCGTCGTTGGGGCCGTCATGGATGGTGTATTCGGCGGCCAGCGTCTTGATCTGGGCGTCGTTGTAGCCGAGGTCCGACAGCGTGCGGAACGCCACCAGGTTCATCGAATGGCAGGCCGAGCAGACTTCCTTGTAGACCTTCAGACCGCGCTGCAGCTGCGCCTTGTCATAGGTGCCGAACGGGCCGGTGAAGCTCCAGCTCATTTCCTTCGGCTCGTTGATCGGGAAATGCGTGGGTGCCGCCGCATTGTGCGCCTCTTCGGCCGCGAACGCTGCGGTGCCGGCAGCCACAAGGCCGACCAGCGCCAGCGAGGTGAGAATCTTTTTCATGCCAAATCCCCTTAGATTCTCTACCGCTCAGCCCTTGGTCTCTGGCGCGGCCGTGGCGCCCGCCGGATGCCCGCTGCCGCCCTTGTTCTTTTCGAGCACCGCCTCGGTGATCGAGTTCGGCAGCCTGCGCGGCGTCTCGATCAGGCCAAGCACCGGCAGCGCGACCAGGAAGAAGGCGAAGTAGAACAGCGTCGCCATCTGCGCCATGAACACATAGCTGCCTTCCGCCGGCTGCGAGCCCAGCCAGCCCAGCAGGATGGCATCGGCCACGAACAGCCAGAAGAACAGCTTGTACCAGGGCCGGTAGACCGCCGAGCGCACCTTGGAGGTGTCGAGCCACGGCACCAGAAACAGCATGACGATGGCGCCGAACATGCACAGCACGCCGCCGAGCTTGGAATTGATCGGCCCGATGTTGAAGGTGATGGCGCGCAGGATCGCGTAGAACGGCAGGAAGTACCATTCCGGAACGATATGGGCCGGGGTCTTCAGCGGGTTGGCGACCGTGTAATTGTCCGGATGGCCGAGATAGTTCGGCAGGTAGAAGACGAAATAGGCGAAGAAGAACAGGAACACGATCATGCCGAACGCGTCCTTGATGGTCGCGTAGGGCGTGAAGGCGACGGTGTCGGTCTTCGACTTGACCTCGATGCCGGTCGGGTTCGACTGGCCCACCACATGCAGTGCCCAGACGTGCAGCACGACGACGCCGGCAATCATGAACGGCAAGAGGTAGTGCAGCGCGAAGAAGCGGTTCAGCGTCGGGTTGTCGACGGCAAAGCCGCCGAGCAGCAGCTGCTGGATCCAGTCGCCGACCAGCGGAATGGCGCTGAAGAAGCCGGTGATGACGGTGGCGCCCCAGAAGCTCATCTGCCCCCATGGCAGCACATAGCCCATGAAGCCGGTCGCCATCATCAGGAGATAGATGATGCAGCCCAGGATCCATAGCAACTCGCGCGGCGCCTTGTAGGAGCCGTAATAGAGGCCACGGAAGATGTGGATGTAGACAGCGATGAAGAAGAACGAGGCGCCGTTGGCATGCATATAGCGCAACAGCCAGCCGGAGTTGACGTCACGCATGATCTTTTCGACGGAGCCGAAGGCGAGATTGGTGTCGGCCGTGTAGTGCATGGCCAGCACGATGCCGGTCAGGATCTGCGCCACCAGCATGATCGCCAGGATGCCGCCAAAGGTCCACGCATAGTTGAGGTTGCGCGGCACCGGATAGGCGATGAAGCTGTCGTAGACCATCCGCGGCAGCGGCATGCGGGCGTCGAACCAGCGTTCGATACCGGTCTTGGGCGTATAGGTCGAGTGTCCCTCGCTCATCGAAATATCCCCTGCCTCAACCGATAAGGATCTTGGTATCGGAAATGAATTTGAATACCGGCACAGCCATGTTCTCGGGCGCCGGGCCTTTGCGGATGCGGCCGGCCGTGTCGTACTGCGAACCGTGGCACGGGCAGAACCAGCCGCCGAAATCGCCTTCCTGGCCGAGCGGGATGCAGCCCAGATGCGTGCAGACCTGAACCATCACCATCCAGGCTTCCTTGCCGGGCGTGGTGCGGTTGGCGTCGGTCGCCGGCGCATCGGCCGGCAGATTGGCGTTGCGGGCGATCGGATCCTTGAGATCGGAGAGGTTGACGGCCTCGCCGTCCTTCATTTCCTTTTCGGTGCGGTTGCGCACCACGACCGGCTTGCCGCGCCACTTGACGATCAGCGACATGCCAGGCGTCAGCGAGGCGACATCGACTTCCACCGAGGCGAGCGCCAGCGTCGAGGCATCGGGGCGCATCTGGTCGATGAAAGGCCAGGCGACGGCGCCGGCCCCGACCACGGCAGCCATGCCCGTGGCGACATAGAGAAAATCTCGACGATTGGGATCGTGGATATCGGTTGCGCTCACGGGTGCCTGATCCTTTCGCCTCTTCCGCGCCGGTGGCCGAGCCTTGTTCCCCGCTCAATCACGCCAACCCGACAGCGCATGGCGAACAGGCTAGCGAATTCCTCCGGCATTTGGACTTCGGTTTATGCGTGAAGCCCGTTTTTGTCCAGACGGGTCAAGGCACAAGGGCAGATTGTCGCGGGGACAAAATCCCCTATTGTCCGGCGGGACGGCGAATGGCCGCAAAAGGCGGCTAAACAACCGGGAAACAACCGTAAATCCAAGGGCTCCAGCTTGCCTCGACACAGGGCGCCGGTGTGATCTATCCTCCCAGGCATGGCACACGTCATAGACCGTGAGGAATGGGCGGTTCGCTCCGACCACTGGAAGGGCGAGCTGCAAGGCGGCGCCTACGGCTCCAACTCCTGCCTGATCTTCAACTACCTGCCTGATGAAGGCGGCGGCCCGCGGCTGCATTCCCACCCTTACAGCGAGATCTTCATCATCCGCCAGGGCACTGGCCTGTTTACCGTGGGCGACAAGGAAATCGAGGCTTCCGCCGGCCAGATTGTCATCGTGCCACCCCACACGCCGCACAAATTCACCAATCTCGGTCCGGGTCCGCTGGAAACGACCGACATTCACGAGAACGGCACGTTCATCACGAAGTGGCTCGAGTGACGGTTGATAGCCCTGTCGATTTCCCGATTGCCGACTAGATCTATGGCATAGGCAGTCGGCAGGATCAGGACATGCAAATCTCGACCGTCGAAATCGAAGGGCTGAGCATTGCCATCCGCGAGGCGGGTCCGCCCGAAGCGCCGGCATTCCTCCTGCTGCATGGATGGCCGCAAAGCTCCTACGCGTTCGAACGGGTGATCAGCCGGCTGGCAGCCGACTACCGGGTCGTCGCCCCCGACCTGCCCTGCATCGGTGGCTCGCAAGGCATGCCCCGGGCCGGCGACAAGCGGACCCTGGCAAGGCTGATGAGAGGCGTCGCCGAAGCTTGCGGGCTGCGGCACCTGGTGGTTGCCGGCCATGATGTCGGCGGCCAGATCGTATTCGCCCTGTTGCGCGACCATCCGGAGATTCTGTCCGGCGCGGTGATCATGGATGTCGTCATTCCAGGCGTAGCGCCATGGGAGAAGGTCATTCGCAATCCGCGGATCTGGCACTTTGCATTCCATGCCGTTCCAGCCTTGCCGGAAACGCTGGTGAGCGGCCATCAGAGCGCCTATTTCGACTTCTTCTTCGATGTGCTTTCGAAGGACGGGGCCTCGATCGCTGACGATGCCAGGGAAATCTACGCAAGGGCCTATTCCCGGCCCGAAAGCCTCCAGGCCGGTTTCGGCTGGTATCGCGCCTTCCCCGAGGATGCCGAGGCCAATGCCAAGTGGGCCGGTAAGCCGATCGCGGTTCCGGTGCTGTATCTGAGGGGTGCGGCCGAGCCCGGCGAGATCGGCGACTATGTCGATGGCCTGCGGGCGGCCGGGCTCTCAAAAGTCGTGGGCGACATCATCGCCGACAGCGGGCACTTCGTCGCCGACGAGAATCCCGAAGCGCTCGCCATCCGCCTGGCGCGATTCCATAGGGAAATCAGCGCCGCAAGCTCCGAGCCTACCGGGCGCCCAGCCTGACCAGCACAGCCCTGGGGATGTCGTATTCGCGGATGACGCCATCGTGCTTGCGCAAGCCGCACAGCTCGCGCTGGATGAAATAGCCGTGCACCGCCTCGGCGGCCTCCTTGAGAAGCCTGGGGCGCAACTCCTCATCTGCATTGTCGCGCAACCTGGCCAGCGTTTCCTCGACCTTTTGGCCGGCACGGCCAAGTGCGGCCGCCTTTTCGGCCAGGATTTCGTGGCCAAGCGCGTCAAAGGCCGCTTCAGCGGCTGAAGAGCCGGCAAGATGGGATGGTGGACGCAAGGACATTTCAGTTCCCCTTCCCGAAACGCATGCGGTGGGTGACGAATTCTTCGCCTTCCACGCGCCGGAAGCCAAGCCTTTCATAAAAGCCGAAGGCGTCCTGCGGCGCGCGGGTGTTCAACGCAGTGAAATAGCGGCGTGCCCGATCGATGACGGTCTCGACCAGCATGCGGCCAAGGCCGGCGCGGCGGTGAGGCGCGCTGACGAACAGGTGCCGGACCCGCCCCTGGTCCCTGCCCTCGACATAGGGATCGATGTTCAGCCCGCATACACCGGCAAGTTCGGCGCCATGCCACGCCCCGAACAACGCCTCGCCCCGCTTCAGGAACTTGTTGCGGCCGCTTGCCCAACCATCCGCCAGGCGCACCAGCATCCAGTAGCCTTCCAGCCGGCTCTCATCCTTCAGCCTGTCGAAGGCCGGCGTGGTCGGCCGCAGCCGCTTGAGCACATAACCGACTTCCGGCGTTCCGCCCATGCGCCTACTCCGCCGGCCGCGTCTCTTCGAGCACGCTTTCCTCGTGATAGAGGAAGCCGCCGGACTGCCGCTTCCACAGCCGCGCATAAAGCCCGTCGAGCGCCACCAGTTCGTCATGCGTGCCTTGCTCGACGATGCGGCCGCCGTCCAGCACCACAAGACGGTCGAGCGCGGCGATGGTCGACAGCCGGTGGGCGATGGCGATAACCGTCTTGTCCTCCATCAGCCGAGCGAGATTCTCCTGGATCGCCGCCTCGATGTCGGAATCGAGCGCCGAGGTCGCCTCGTCGAGGATCAGGATCGGCGCGTCCTTCAGAAAGACACGGGCGATCGCCACGCGCTGGCGCTGGCCGCCCGACAGTTTCACGCCGCGCTCGCCGACAAAGGCCTCGTAGCCGGCTCGGTCCCGGTTGTCGCGCAGGCCCAGGATGAAGTCGTGCGCCTCGGCTTTTTTTGCCGCGGCGATCACGTCGGCGTCGGTTGCGTCAGGCATGCCGAGCTTGATGTTGTCGCGCAGCGAACGGTGGAAGAGCGCGGTGTCCTGGCTGACGACGCCGATATTGGCGCGCAGTGAATTCTGCGTCACGTCGGAAACATTCTGGCCATCGATGGTGATCGACCCGCCCTCCAGGTCGTAGAGCCGCAGGATCAGATTGGCGAGCGTGGTCTTGCCGGCACCCGATGGCCCGACCAGTCCGACCTTTTCGCCCGGCTTGACGACGAGGTCGATGCCGTTCAGCACGCCGAACCCCTTGCCGTAGTGGAACTCGACCCCTTTTACGTCGATGCGACCGCCGGCCACGACAAGCTCCCTGGCGTCGGGCGCATCGACAAGCCCCAGCGGCTGCGAGATCAGCGCCTTGGAATTCTCCAGCACACCGAGATTGCGCAGAATACTGTTGAGCTGCATCATCAGCCGGCCAAGCAGCATGTTGAGCCGCAGCACCAGCGACAGCGTGAAGGCGACCGCACCGACGGTGATCGAGCCCTCGACCCAGAGATAGACGGCAAAACAACCGATCGCCGTGATCATGATGCCCGACAGCGTCGTCAGCGCCATGCGCACGCCGGTCAGCCGGCGGGTGAAGGGGCGCAGCGCGTCGAGATAAATGTCGAAGCCGTTCCGGATGTAGCGGTCGTCGCCGTCGGCCGTGAACAGTTTCAGCGTCTGCACGTTGGAATAGGAATCGACGATGCGGCCATTGATCATCGAGCCGGCCTCGGCGGTCGCCTCGGCATGTTTGCGGATCGCAGGCAGATAGAGCTTTGCCAGCCAGCCGAAGGCGGAGATCCAGATCACCACCAGCACCGCCAGTCTGAGATCCAGTCCGGCGACCAGCGCCAGCGTCGTCACCGTGTAGACGACCATGAACCAGACGACTTCGATGAAACTCTCCATCAGGTCGCCGGTCGCTTGCCCCGCCTGCCAGACTTTCGTCGCGATACGGCCGGCGAAATCGTTCTGGAAGAAGGCATAGGACTGGCGCGACACATGCCGGTGCGCCTGCCAGCGCACCAGATTGTAGAAGCCGGGCGTGATCGTCTGCTCGTCGACCAGTGCCGACAGGCCGACGACGATGGTGCGGATGACCAGCACGACCGCGATCATGAACACCAGCTCGGGGCCGGCGGCGGTCCACAGCGCGTGCCAGCTGCGCTCGCCGGGAAGCTGGTCGAGTATATCGACCAGCCGCCCGACGAAGTAGAACAGGCCGGCCTCGACCAGCGGCGCGATGCCGCCAATGACCAGCATGGCAAAGAAGGCGAACTTCGCCTGGCCGACATAGTGCCAGAGAAAGCCGCCGACGCTCGACGGCGGCCGAAGATTCGCCGGCTCCCTGAACGGATAGACCCAGTTCTCGAACCAGCGATAGATGGCTGTCATCATGCGGCGGCCATCATTCTGCGGCTTGCCCCTTCGCGATCACGTCATTGGCGATTTCGGCCGGTATGTCCTCGAGCAGGAACCCGCCCGACTGGCGTTGCCAGAGCTGCGCGTAGAGCCCGCCCTTGGCGACCAGTTCGTCATGCGAACCTTCCTCGATGACTCGGCCCTGATCCATCACCACAAGCCTGTCCATCGCCGCGATTGTCGACAGCCGGTGGGCGATGGCGATGACGGTCTTGCCCTGCATGAGCTTGTAGAGGTTCTCCTGGATGGCCGCTTCCGCCTCGGAATCCAGCGCCGACGTCGCCTCGTCAAGGATAAGTATAGGCGCATCCTTCAACATAACGCGAGCAATGGCGATGCGTTGCCGCTGGCCGCCGGACAATTTGACGCCGCGGTCGCCGACATAGGCGTCGAGCCCCTTGCGGCCCTTGTGATCGGCGAGCCCGCCAATGAAGTCCAGCGCCTCGGCCCGCCGAGCCGCCTCGACAAGCATCTCGTCCGAAGCATCAGGCCGGCCGTAGAGGATGTTCTCGCGCACCGACCGATGCAGCAGCGAGGTGTCCTGCGTGACCATGCCGATCTGGGCGCGCAGCGAATCCTGCTTCACGCCGGCGATCTCCTGGCCGTCGATCAGGATCTTGCCACTTTCCAGATCGTAGAAGCGCAACAGCAGATTGACCAGCGTCGACTTGCCGGCGCCCGAGCGGCCGACAATGCCGACCTTCTCGCCCGGCTTCACCGTCAGCGACAGGTTTTCGATCACGCCCTTCTGCTTGCCATAGTGGAAGCGGATATCCTCGAAGCGGATCTCGCCCCTGGAAACGGCGATCTCCTTCGCGTCCGGCCTGTCCTCGACAAGGCGCGGCAGCGAGATCGAGGCGATGCCGTCCTGCACGGTGCCGATGTTCTCGAACAGGCCCGACATCTCCCACATGATCCACTGCGACATGCCCCACATCCGCAGCACCAGGCCGATGACCACGGCGACCGCGCCGATCGTCACCACTTGCCCCATCCACAGCCACAGCGAAATGGCGGTGACCGAGAACAGCAGCAGGGCGTTCAGGATGTAGAGCGTGCCGAAAAGCACCGTCACCAGCCGCATCGACCGGTAGACCGTGTCGAGGAAGCCCATCATGCCTTCCCTGGCGAAAGTCGCCTCGCGCTTGGCATGACTGAACAGCTTGACCGTCTGGATGTTGGAGTAGCTGTCGACGACGCGACCGGTCATGACCGAGCGCGCATTGGCCTGCTCCTCGCCGACCTTGCCCAGGCGGGGGATGAAGTAACGCAGCAACAGGATGTAGCCGACCAGCCAGACGCCCAGCGGCGCGGCCAGCCGCCAGTCGGCGGAGCCGACGATCAACAGCATGCCCAGGAAATAGACGATGACGTAGTTGAGCACGTCGATCACCTTGATGACGCATTCGCGCACGGCGAGCGCGGTCTGCATCAGCTTGGTGGCGATGCGGCCGGCGAACTCGTCCTGGTAGAAGCTCATCGACTGGTTGAGCAAGTAGCGGTGCACCTGCCAGCGGATGCGCATGGGATAGTTGCCCATCAGCGTCTGCTGGTTGAGCAGCGAATGCACCCATACCGTGCTCGGCAGTGCGAACAGCACGATGAAGGCCATGGCGGCAAGCTTCCAGCCTTCCGTTTGAAGGAAGGTTTCGCGATTCTGCCCCGACAGCCAGTCGACGATGCGGCCAAGGAAGCCGAACATCCACACTTCCGCGATGGCGATGGCCGCGACCAGCACCGCGTCGACAAGGATATAGGGCCAGGCGCCGCGCGTATAATGCAGGCAGAAGGCCACCAGAGTCTTGGGCGGCTCGACCGGTTCCGCCGCGGGGAACGGATCGAGCCTTCTTTCAAACCAGCTGAACAACAACATAGGTCATGCCTGTGAAAATCTGTTTTCCGCTTACGCGGCGCGTGAACGTACGAAGTCCTCGGACCGTGTGGCGCCGAGGGCCGACGGTCCGGAATCATCCGGACCGTCGGCCCTGCTTCGCGCTATATAGGGGTTCGCGGGCTTTTCGCCGACAGGCTCGTTTGCTGATCCTGACGGCGCGGTGTCGACAAGCCGGATTTTCGCGCCCGGCCGGATCAGCCGGATGATCCGGCGCACCAGCGAAGGCCGGCTGGGGTCCGGAACAGCGTGCGAGAAATCGACATCCGGCAGCATGCCGCGATGCGGCCGGCGCCGGACTTCGGCATGGACCGCCGACGAATGGGTCTCGCCGATCAGCAGTGCCCAGGTCGGCAGTCGGTGGATATGCAGGCTCCTCGAGCCCGGTATTCTGTAGGGATCGAACATCGGTCCGTCCTCCGTATGAAAATAGAGATGAAAAGGCCAAGCAACATCGTCCGCCGGCATTCGGCCGGAGGCACGGATTGCCTCGGTCCGCAACCGACGCTCGGCATCGGTCTGGACACGACAAGTGTCGGTCCGGACGCGACTGAACGAGTCGGTCCGGACATGTTCAGGTGGGGCGTTCAGCCCTTTTGACTTTTTGAAAAACATCGCAGGATTCCTTCGAGAGCCGAAAAATCGTTTCGGCGGGAATCGGTGCGATCAAGTCTTAGAGAGTCAGGAGAATCGTCGAACCGAAGCCGCCGGCAGGCGTACAAGCCCACGAGAGGGGCGCTGGATGTGCATGGTCATCATGAGTGTCCCCTCCATCGGTTCGGGTTGACAATGCGACTGACATACCCGACTTCGCAGAAAATGGCCACCCGCAGGTCCAGGAATTTCCAAAACCGGGAAACTCCTGTGGCCGATCTGCCACTTATTAGAAGGATGCGGAAATGAACTGTCGTCTCCGCATCGCGCTCTACCAGCCGGACATTGCCGGCAATACCGGGACAATCCTGCGCTTCGCCGCTTGTCTCGGCCTTGGCGTCGACATCATCGAGCCGGCCGGCTTTCCGCTTTCCGACAAGGCGCTCAAGCGCGCCGGCATGGACTACCTCGAAATGGCTGCCCTGACCCGGCATGTCGACTGGAACGCCTTCGAGGACCGGCGCAAGAAGGACGGGCGCCGGCTGGTGCTTCTGTCGACCAAGGCGGCGACCCCCTACACCAACTTCAGCTTTGCCGACGGCGACATGCTTCTGTTCGGCCGCGAATCCGCGGGCGTGCCGGATCCTGTCCATCAGACGGCGGATGCGCGGCTGACCATCCCCATGCAGGGCAGCGCGCGCAGCATCAATGTCGCGCTGTCCGTCGCCATGGTGGCGGGCGAAGCCGTCCGGCAGCTCGGATAGGATCGGCGGCCCATCGATGGCCTCGTCGTCGCCGACGACAGCGGTTTCTCCGGTCATTCTCACCCAGGCGCACATCGCCTTCTCCTGTCATTGCCCAATCAACATTTCTTCGCTACAAGCTCAACTTAACTTGAGGTCAAGCGGAAAGTGAGAAATGGCACCGGTAACGGAATTGACGGTCGGCCAGGTGGCCATGCGCAGCGGCGTCGCGGTGTCGGCGCTGCATTTTTATGAGACGCGCGGGCTGATCCGCAGCCACCGCACGTCAGGCAACCAGAGGCGTTATGGCCGCGACGTGCTGCGGCGGGTGGCAATCATCAAGGTCGCGCAGGAGGTCGGCATCTCGCTGGCCGAAATCGGCGAGGCACTGGCCTCCCTGCCGGAAGGCCGCACGCCGACGCGCGACGACTGGGGATTGCTTTCGACCGCCTGGCGCGACGCGCTCGACCACAAGATCGCCCAGCTGAAGAAACTGCGCGACGGGCTGACCGACTGCATCGGCTGCGGCTGCATGTCGATCGACAAATGCCCGCTCAGGAACAAGGGCGACCGGCTGGCGAAGGAAGGCACTGGGGCGAGAAGGTTGGTTGCAACCTGAATGAAAGCAATGCGACTATGAGGCGATACGGAAGGAACCGTCAGTGCTGGGACATCTAATCCAACCTGAAGAAGAGACACAACTCATTACGATCTACCGGGTGGACTCCGGCGGCATGCCAACGCTCTTTACGTCCTTGAGCTTCGACGAGGCGCGGAAAATGGGCTTTGAAAAATTCGGCAAGCTACTTGGCGAGAACCTGATCCTGGATTCTCCAAAATTGCGCGACCTATTTTCTCGTGACGTTCTTTAGTCCGCCGCCGGCAACCGCCTGATCGTGAACTCGATCAGGTCGCCCGGGCGTTCGAACCAGCTTTCGATCTCGGTCCAGTAGGCTTGCTTGGGAAAGCGCTCGAACCACTCCTTGGCCTTGAGCCGCGCATCGGAGCGCGGCAGGACGAAGGTCTCACGCAGAAAACCGTCGCGCGGCATGCGTGCGCGCTCAGCCCGGCTTTGATCGAGCCTTTTCTTCAGGCCATCCAGCGGCGGTCTTGCCGGGGTGCGCACCAAACAACTCCCTGCGCCTGGCGCATGACCCGAAAATCGGAATCCGAGTTTCGGAAAGGATCATGCGCAAAAGCAAAGTGACTTGACCCTGTTCCCTAAGAGATTAGGGATCGCGCCGGCAAAAGACGAGTCATTTGTAGGGGCGGTCGCCCCGCAACCGGAGACGACATTTTGGAACGACCTGAAATACTGGTAGGCCTGCCCGCCGACATCGAAGAAAAGAAGATGAAGGCGCGCCTGTGGTTCGAGGCGCTGCGCGAACGCATCTGCGGCGCTTTCGAGCAGATCGAGCAGGATCTCCAGGGCCCTCTCGCCTCATGGTCGCCGGGCCGCTTTGAAAAGACACCCTGGGAACGTGATGCCGGCAAGGGTGGCGGCGGCACCATGTCGATGATGCATGGCCGTGTCTTCGAGAAGGTCGGCGTCCACACTTCGACCGTTTACGGCGAGTTCTCGCCCGAATTCAGGAAGCAGATGCCCGGCGCCGAGGAAGACCCGCGTTTTTGGGCCTCCGGCATCTCGCTGATCGCGCACCCCTGGAACCCCAACGTTCCGGCCGTGCACATGAACACACGCATGGTGGTCACCTCGAGGCAATGGTTCGGTGGCGGCGCCGATCTGACGCCGGTGCTCGACCGCCGCCGCACCCAGGACGACCCCGACACTGTCGCCTTCCACCGCGCCATGCAGTTCGCATGCGAGAAGAACGCCGCCATTGCCGACCACCCGAAATTCAAGGCCTGGTGCGACGAGTATTTCTTCCTGCCGCACCGCAACGAGCCGCGCGGCGTTGGCGGGATTTTCTTCGACTGGCTGCATTCTGGCGAGGACAAGGGCGGCTGGAACGCCGACTTCAACTTCGTCCAGGACGTCGGACGCTCCTTCCTCGTCGTCTACGGCCACCTCGTGCGCGCCAATTTCAACGAAAACTGGACAGACGGCGACCGCGACGAACAGCTCATCCGCCGTGGTCGCTATGTCGAATTCAACCTGCTTCACGATCGCGGCACCATCTTCGGCCTGAAGACCGGCGGCAACGTCGCCTCGATCCTGTCCAGCCTGCCGCCGGAGGTGCGCTGGCCGTAGGATCAGCCGGAGCAATTCCGTCCGGAATCGCGTCAAGTCGAGGAGACAGGGCGGGTGGCGCGCGATGCTTTGATGCAACCAGACCGCCCCTCCCGTGTTATAGTTCTCGCCCCGCCCACGTCCGGGAATGGACCGTGGGCCAAAAAAGTGGCGGAGCCTCGACCGGCTCCCTGGAGGAAAAGGAGAAATCCGATGAAGCAATTCCACTGCGGCTCGCTTGTTCCCGGCTGTGAGTGGCACACCCGTGCCGACGAGGAAGCCGAAGTGATGCGCCGTGCCGTCGAGCATATGCGCGAGACGCATGGCGAGACGACAATCCGCGAAACTATGATCGAAGCGATCCGCTCGCGCATAGAGAAGGTGCGCGACGCCGCCTAGGCTTTGCCCTGGCCAGGAGCCGTCGGCAACGGAAAAACAGCCGCGTTGGCGCTTCGAGATTGAATGGAAGCGCCATCGCGGACGCCGAGCGAGCCAGACCCCGCAGGGTCAAAAAATCATATTTGCCTCAGCTAAAATAAACCACGCGGTAACCGAACCCGTGCCACTGTCGGTCGGATAATCCGGCTACAGTGGGCTGCCAGAGAAGCCCTTCGCCACCAGGCACTGGTCCGGAATCAGTGGGGCGAGGTGTTTCGCGCATGCGCGAAAAGTCCGGCAGTCGAGTGAGGTTCGGCACGATGGTGTTCCTGCTGGGCGCGCTCATCGGGGCGTCCCCGGCTGCTGCCCAGGACATGACGACATCGTTGGTCGACATACATCAGGGCTCGCCGCTCAGTGATCGCGCGAGAAGCCTGGGCAATGGCGGCTACGAACTGCAGAACGGGACCTTTGTCTCATTCAACCAATGGTACCGGGCAAGCTGGGTCGACATGCATGTGGACCTGCTCACCCAGATCACGGAGGATACCGGCATCCTTTGGGGATTTGGGACCGGCGAACAGGGCGAGAAGTATCGGATCGAGCCCAGCCTCAAGCTTGGCTTCCTCACTCAGATGCATCCGAACCCGAACAGCACCCTTTCCCTTTCACTCACCACGACCATCGGCGGCAAGCTCACCGAAAAGTCCTGCGAAGCCGACTACGGTGATTTTGGCACCTACAGCGTCAATTGCCGGCTCGCGGCCAGCCAGATGGCGCCTGAGGAAACCTTGAAATATCTGGTTAACGCTAAACCGGAGAGCCAGCACATCTGGCTGAATTACCGTGTTACTTTCTGATCGCCGGGAGGATGTAAATGAGAAAATCATCTCGCCCCGAAGTTCGCGATCACCCGTCTTGGTTCTTGTCGGAACGGAGTAAGAGCATGTCCCGGAGTTGCCTGAAATTCGGTATCGCCACGGCTCTCGCCATCCTGTCGGCGCCGATGGCGTCGGCACAGGAGGCGGTCAATGCGGACGAGATGGCCGCGCTGTGCCACGGCGGCGGCCTGTCCACATGCGTGAGCGCAACGATCCCGGCCGCGGGCACGCCAACAGTGCAGCGGTGGATGAGCCCCGACGTAGGCGCCGCTTGGGCGGCGGGATACAAGGGCAAGGGCGTCACGATCACGATCGTCGACGATTTCTCCAGCACATCGCGCTTCTCCGGCAATTTCGGTGTCGGCGTTCAAACCCAGCGCCACGGTGAATGGACGCGTGAGGAAGCCGGCATGATCGCGCCCTTGGCGACCATCAGGTCGAAGGACTTCTCAACCGGTTCGGCCGTTGGCCTGGCGCCCGGCCTGAACGTGCTCAATCTGAGCTACGGCATGTACGCCAGGGCGGGCTACAGCTCGAACCAGATCGGCTGGGCCCCGGAAGAGGCCTCCATCATCTCCTATGCCACCAGGGGAACGGCTGTTGTTTCGAAGGCCGCGGGCAACGATTCGGTTGCCGTGGGTGGGATCACGAACGGCCAGCAGGACTATCTCGACCTTGCCCTGATCGGAAAACCATCCGCGATCTTCGTCGGCGCCCTGTCCACCAACGGCACGACGTCCAGCAAGGCCCAGCTTGCCTGGTATTCCAACACCGCCGGCTCCAATCCGCTGGTGCAAAGCCACTTCCTCGTTGTTGGTGTCGATGGAAGCAAGACAGGCCTTTATGGCACCTCCTTCGCCGCACCGATCATTTCAGGATATGCGGCGATCATCGGCAGCAAATTCACCAGCGCCACGCCAATCCAGATCACCAACGATCTGCTCAACACGGCTCGTACCGACACGCTGGTCAACTACAACGCCTCCGTCTACGGCAAGGGCGAGGCAAGCCTTTCGCGCGCGCTGGCTCCCACGGCGATCAGGTAGGAAAGCGACGCTTCGCCCGGTCAAATCGTCGCCTCGGTTATGGCTTTTCTTTCGGCACGGTCGTCCGGCCAGGATCAAGTCTAAGCTTCAAGCGCCTTCGCGGCGCGTTCGAGCAGCGCGCCGCGATCAGGGGCAAATCCCGCCTCGATCCATTCCGTCTCGAGGTTCTTGAGGATTTCGCCCAGTTTAGGCCCCGGCGTGGCGCCGAGCGCCGTCAGGTCGGCGCCTTTCAGCGGAAACACCGGTTTTTCCCATTTGAGCGCGAAGGCCAGCAGGCGCGAAAAGCCGCCGGCCTCGAGCAGCGCATTATTGTCCTCGACAGCGCGCATCCGGGCTCCGGCAAGCGACAGCCGCAGGCGGTCGACAAATCCTTGCCGGTCGCCGCGATAGAGCCTTTTCGCCAGTTCGCCCTCGGTCGTCTTCGGCTCAACGGTCGTGGAGATCGCCCAGTAGCGCAAACGGTCTGATTCCGCGGTCGAAAACCTCAGCCGCTCGGCCAGTGTCTTCATGCGCGCGGCATCCGGCGGCACGATCGCCTCCAGCCGCAGCATCGGATCGGCCGCCCAGCCCAGATCCTTCTCGGCCTTGGTCAGCCCGTGGATGGCGTCGATGCCCCATTTCTCGCTTTCCGGCAGCGCGGCGGTCAAAACGCCAGCCTGCCGCATCCACAACAGCGCCCGCGACGGATCAGGCGCCGAAAGCAGTTTCTTCAGCTCGGACCAGACGCGCTCCGCCGAAAGTTGCGCCAGGCCATCCTTCAGCCGGGCGCAGGCCTTCAGCCCCTCGGCGTCAGGCCGGCCTTCGCCATACCAGGCGAAAAAGCGGAAAAAGCGCAGGATGCGTAGATAATCCTCACGGATGCGTGCCTCCGCATCACCGATGAAGCGCAGCCGTCGCACCTCGATATCGGCGATGCCGCCGACCAGGTCGACGACGGAGCCATCCGCGTCCGCGTAGAGGGCGTTGATGGTGAAGTCGCGCCGCTCGGCATCGAGTTTCCAGTCGCGCCCGAACGACACCTTGGCGCGGCGGCCGTCGGTCTCGACATCGGCGCGCAAAGTGGTGATTTCATAGGGCTTACCGCCGGCGACCACCGTGACGGTACCATGCTCGATACCGGTCGGCACCGGCTTGAAACCCTCCGTCTCGGCGCGGCGGATGATTTCCTCCGGCAAACAGGTAGTGGCGATGTCGACATCGGCGACCGGCTGGCCCATCAGCGTGTTGCGCACGGCGCCGCCGGCGACACGGGCCTCCTCGCCGCCTTCTGCCAGGGCGGCAAGCAGGCGCTGCAAATGCTTGTCGGCAAGCCAGTCGGCCCTGCCCGCGATCGAAACACTCACGCATAGAGCCTTTCATAGAGCGTGCGGATGATGCCGGCGGTGACGCCCCAGATGCGGCGGTCGCCATAGGGCATGTCGTAGAAGAACCATTCGAGATCGTTCCACATGCGGCTGTCGCGCTTGTGATTCACCGGATCCATCAGAAAGCGCAGCGGCACTTCGAAGGCGGCATCGACCTCGTCGGCATTCAAGTCGAGCTGGAAGCCGGGCCGCACGATGCCCAGCACCGGCGCGATGCGATAGCCGCTGCCGGCGACATAGTCGGGCATGCGGCCGATGATCTCGATGCGGTCCTGATCGAGGCCGATCTCCTCGAAGGTTTCGCGCAGCGCCGCCGCCTCCGGGCTGGCATCGGTCGCATCGATGGTGCCTCCGGGAAAGGCCACCTGCCCCGAATGGTTGCGCAGCTTTTCGGCCCGCTTGGTCAGCAAAACCGTCGCTTCGTCTTCGTGATCGACCACGGGGATCAGCACCGCCGCATTGCGCAGCGGCTTGCCCGGGTTCAGCCGCGGATGGCCCGGATTGAAGCGATGGTCGCCATAATCGTCGCCGGCATGGGCATCCGGCTGGGCGGCGAAGCGCGCGCGAAAATCCGCCGATGAAAACGGCATCAGTGACACGCGGTCCATCATACGCTGAGCCGTTTCAACTGGTCCGCCGGCATGATCGGGAACACCGCGCCCTTTGAGCGCACGGCAAACATCGCCTTGCCGCCGATCTCGATCTCCTCGCCATGCCCGACCAGCTCGTACATGACAGGCCGCCCGACCAGCGCTTCCAGCCTGCCGCGCACCAACACATAGGGCTTCAGGCCCCCGGTCTCGTTCTCGTCGATGAAACGCAGCGGCCGTTCCGGCCCCGCCTCGACCACGTCGCCGACATTGGTGCGGAAGGTGATGATCTGTTCGTCGCCACTGCCCGAAACATCCATTTCGACGGCGATGAACGGCGCATCGGCGACGCGGATGCCGACCTTTTCCACAGGCGTGACCAGATAAGTCCTTCCGTCCGCGTCCTTGCGCAGCACCGAGGAAAAAAGCTGCACCAGCGGCATGCGGCCGATCGGCGTGCCGAGATAGAACCAGGTGCCGTCGGCCTTGATCTCCATGTCGAGATCGCCGCAAAAGTCGGGATTCCAGCGTTCGACGGGCGCCGCACCCTTGCCGGCACGCGCCGCGCGCGAGATCAGCGCTTCCAGGCCGCGCGCCTCGGTTGCCTGCGTAAGGCTTTGTTGGCGATGTTCGTCGTGTTCCGTCATCGTCACGAAATAGTCACTGTTGTTCCGCTTGTCAGCCTAAGTCTGTGATTTAAGTTCGACCATAGGCGCTACGCGAGGCCGAATCGCGGCAACCTATGATATGGTGCGGGCCGGTATTTCCAACCAAAGGGATCGAGCCGAATGAGCGTGATGGTCAAGGAAAGCCCGATCAGCGAAACGGATATGATCGCCGAGGCCGAAAAGGCGCTGGCCGACATTTCCAGAATCCGCGACGGGGTCGGCCGGGTGATCTTCGGCCAGGAGAGTGTTATCGAGCGGACGCTCGTGGCGCTGCTGGCCGGTGGCCATGCGCTGCTGGTCGGTGTTCCCGGCCTCGCCAAGACCAAGCTGGTCGAAACGCTGGGAATCGTGCTCGGCCTCGATTCGCGCCGCATCCAGTTTACGCCCGACCTGATGCCGTCCGACATCCTCGGTTCCGAGGTGATGGAGCAGGACGAGACCGGCAAACGTTCCTTCCGCTTTATCCCCGGGCCGATCTTCGCCCAGCTGCTGATGGCTGACGAGATCAACCGCGCCTCGCCGCGCACCCAGTCGGCGCTGCTGCAGGCCATGCAGGAATACCACGTCACCATTGCCGGCGCCCGCTATGACCTGCCCGCCCCCTTCCATGTGCTGGCGACGCAGAACCCGCTGGAGCAGGAAGGCACCTATCCGTTGCCGGAAGCCCAGCTCGACCGCTTCCTGATGCAGGTCGATATCCTCTACCCCGAAATCGAGGCCGAGCGCCGCATCCTCCTGGAAACCACAGGCATCGAGGACGCCAAGGCGCAGAACGTGCTGCAGCCGGCGCGATTGAAGGAGATCCAGACGCTCATCCGCCGCATGCCGGTGCCCGAAAGCGTCGTCGAGGCGATCCTCACTCTGGTGCGTTCGGCGCGTCCCGGGCAAGGCAATGCCGAGACCGACAAGCATGTCGCCTGGGGTCCCGGCCCGCGCGCCAGCCAGGCGCTGATGCTGTGCACGAGGGCGCGCGCGCTCTACGATGGGCGGCTGGCGCCCTCGGTCGACGACGTGCGGGCGCTGGCCGAGCCGGCGCTGCAGCACCGCATGGCGCTGACCTTCGCCGCCCGCGCCGAAGGCACCAGCGTACGTGACGTGGTGGCGAAACTCGTGAAAGGGATTTGATGGCGCGTATCGGCGAGGTCCAGGCTCCGGCAGCGACGCGCGACGCGCTCGCCCGTGGCCGGTTGCGGGCTTCGCTGGTGCCCGACCTGCTGGTCGAGGCGCGGCGCATCGTCAACACCGTGATCGCCGGCTGGCATGGCCGCCGCAAACGAGGCATCGGCGAGAATTTCTGGCAGTTCCGGCCCTATGTCGAGGGCGACTCCTCACGCATCGACTGGCGCCGCTCGGCGCGCGACGACCACACCTATGTGCGCGACCGCGAATGGGAAGCCGCCCATACGGTATGGCTGTGGGCCGACCCCTCGCCGTCCATGCTCTACAAATCGACCGGCGCCAGCGTCTCCAAGCAGTCGCGCGCGCTGGTGCTGGCGCTGGCCATGGCCGAATTGTTGTCGCGCAGCGGCGAGCGCATCGCCTGGCCGGGCCTGACCGATCCGTTCACCGCCCGCAACGGCGCCGAGCGCATCGCCGCCCAGCTGATGCATGCCGGCGACTTGCCGGCGAAGCCTGACCTCACCGACATCAGGCGCTTCTGCGACATCGTCATCGCCAGCGATTTCCTCGACCCGGTCGAGGAGACGATGGAATGGCTCGACGTGCTCGCCCGCCATGGCGTGCGAGCCCATCTGATCGAGGTTGCCGACCCGGCCGAGGAAACCTTCCCCTATGCCGGCCGCACCGAGTTCACCGACCCCGAGACCGGCGAAAAGCTGACCGCCGGACGCGCCGAAATGCTCGGTGACGAATACCGCCTGCTCTACACCGCCCGCCGCCAGGAGCTGGCCGGCTGGTGCAAGCGGCTCGGCTGGAGTTTTACCGTCAACCACACCGATCGGCTCGCGTCCGACGCGCTGGTGCGCCTGCACATGGCCATGACCGCCGATGGGGGTTATGCCGGGCCTAGCGCCGGCGGCCGCGCTGGTCAATTCGGGCCGACCGCCGCTGGCGGTCAACCTGGAAAGGTGGTTGGCGCATGAGCTGGCTGCCGCTCTCCTTTGGCGCTCCCACGGTGCTGTGGGGCCTGCTGGCGCTGCCGGTGATCTGGTGGCTGCTCAGGCTGACGCCGCCCAAGCCGCAGGCCGAGATCTTCCCGCCGCTGAAGATCCTGGCGCGCGTCTTGAAGCGCGAGGAGACGCCGCATCAAAGCCCCTGGTGGCTGACGCTGCTCAGGCTGCTGATGGCGGGCCTCATCGTCGCGGCCCTGGCCGAGCCGGTCTTCAACCCGCGCGAAAAACTGCCGGCCGAGGGTGCAGCCCTTGCACTGGTCATCGACAATGACTGGGCGAGCGCCGCCGACTGGAACAAGCGCGTCGCCACCGCCGAGCGGCTCATCAAGGATGCCGGCTCGAACGGCGTGCCGGTCATCATCGCCTTCACCGCCGAAAAGGCCAATGCGGAGATCGGCCCCTTCGATGCCGCCGCCGCACTCGACCGGCTGCGCGCCGCCAAGCCGCGGCCGATCCCGACCGACCGGCCCGCCGTCTATGCCCGCGTCGCCGGCGTGCTGCAGACCTTGCCCGGCGCCAGTGTCGCCGTGCTGGCCGACGGCCTCGCGGCCAAGGGCGACGAGGCCGCCTTCAACACGCTGTTGTCGAAGAATGCGGCACGCGTGGTTTGGGCAACGGCCGACCGGCTTTCGCTGACCGGCCTCACCGGCGCGGACAACCAGGTCGACGGTTTCGCGCTCACCGCCATCCGCGCGCCGGGTGACCCGGCACCGGCGCAGGTCACCGCCGGCGCCTTCGACGACAAGGGCCGCCGCATCGCCGATGCGACGCTGACCTTCACGCCCGGCGAAGCCACCGCCACCGGCACCATGGCGGTGCCGTTCGAGCTGCGCAACGACTTCGCTTCGATCGCCCTCGACGGCGAACGCCAGGCGGGTGCGGTGCGCGTGCTCGACGAAAGCTCCAAGCGCCGCCGCGTCGGGCTCTTATCGCAGGCCGAGGCCGACCAGGCGCAGCCGCTTCTGTCACCGCTCTACTATATCAGGCGCGCGCTGCAGCCCTTCGCCGATCTGGTCGAACCCTCCAGCGCCGATCTCGCCGACGCCATCCCGCAGATCCTCGACCAGAAGCCGGCGATGATCATCATGGCCGACATCGGCACCATTCCGGCGCAGGTCCGGCAGCGATTGGTCGACTGGGTCGACAATGGCGGTACGCTGGTGCGTTTCGCCGGCTCGCGGCTGGCCGCCGCCGGCAATGACGACGATCTGCTGCCGGTTCGCCTGCGCACCGGCGAGCGTTCGCTCGGTGGCGCGCTGTCCTGGACCTCGCCGCAGCCGGTCACCGAATTCCCCAAGGCCGGTCCCTTCGCCGATCTGGCGCCGCCCACTGAAGTCACCGTGAGCAGGCAGGTGCTGGCCGAACCGACGCCCGATATCGTCGAGCGCACCTGGGCCGCTCTTGCCGACGGCACGCCGCTGGTCACCGGGCTGAAGAAGGGCAAGGGCACGCTGGTGCTGTTCCACGTCACGCCCGAGGCGACATGGTCGAACCTGCCGATCTCGGGCAGCTTCGTCGAGATGCTGCGCCGCATCGTGCAGCTGTCGCGCAACCAGGGCGCGGCGATCGCCAATGCCGAAGCCGCCGCCACATCGCTGGCACCCTACCGCATGATCGCGGCCGACGGCTCGCTGGTGCCGCCGACGCCGGATGCACGGCCGCTGGTGCCGAGCGCCGGCGCGCGGGTGACCTTCGAGAACCCGCCCGGCCTTTACGGCTCGGATACCGGCGTCTTCGCCCACAACCTGCTCGACGCCGCAAGCACGTTCGTGCCGCTGGCGCGCCCGCAACTCACTGTTCCGGTCACATCAATCCAGTACGCCTTCGATGAATCCCGCAATCTGAAAGGTTCGCTGGTCACATCAGCCCTGGTGCTGATGCTGCTCGACACGCTGGCCGTGTTCTGGATGGGCGGGCTGTTCTCGCGCCGGCGGCGCCGTGCCGGCGCTGTGGCCACCACCGCGGCGGTCGTGATCGCGCTTGGCGCGCTGTTCGGCCATGCCGATTTCGCCCGCGCCGACGATGCCAAGCCGGGCGACGAGGCGGCCATCACGGCGATTTCGAAGACCCGCATCGCCTATGTGCTGACCGGCGTGCCGGGCGACGATTCGATAAGCCGCGCCGGGCTCGAGGGCCTGACCCGCTTCCTGATCGAAAAGACCGCGCTGGAACCCGGCGCGCCTGCGGGTGTCGACATTGCGAAGGACGAACTGTCCTTCTATCCGCTGATCTACTGGCCGATCGATCCGGCCGCCCCGATGCCGAGCCAGGCCGCGATCGCCCGCATCGACGCCTATATGCAACAGGGCGGCACGGTGCTGTTCGACACGCGCGACCAGTTCGCCAACGGCATCGGCGCAGATTCGACCAGCCCGGCGACAGAGCGGCTGCGCGACATCCTCGCCAACCTCAACGTGCCGCCGCTGGAGCCCGTGCCGTCGGACCACGTGCTGACCAAGTCCTTCTTCATCCTGCCGGAGTTCCCCGGCCGCTTCGCCGGCAGCCCGCTCTGGGTCGAGGCCTCGCTCGACGCCAGCAACGCCGACAACCGGCCGGTACGCACCGGCGACGGCGTCTCGCCGATCATGATCACCGCCAATGATTTCGCCGGCGCCTGGGCGGTCGACGAGAATGGCGACCCGCTGCTGCCGACCGTGCCAGCCGACCCGATGCAGCGCGTCTACGCGCTGCGCGCCGGCGTCAACATCATGATGTATATGCTGACCGGCAACTACAAATCCGACCAGGTGCATGTCCCCATTCTGCTCGAACGGCTGGGGCAGTAACCAATGAACTGGTCGATCTCCTTCGAACCGCTGATCTCATGGCCATTGCTGGCCCTCGTGCTGGTGCCGCTGGCGCTGCTGGCGCTTGTCGGCTTGTGGTTCCGCCAGCGCGGCGGTGTCCTGCGCTTCGTCGCCCTGCTGGCGCTGGCCGCCGCCCTGTTCAACCCGGTGTTCCTCAATGAGGAGCGCGAGCCGCTGAAGAGCGTCGTCGCGCTGATCGTCGACCGCAGCCAGAGCCAGGACATCGGCGACCGTACCAAGCAGACCGATGAAGCGCTCGCCGGACTGCAGCAGCGTCTAGGCCGCTTCAAGCAGTTCGACGTCCGCGTCGTCGAGGCCGGCAAGTCCGATGCCGCCGAGGAGCGTACCGAAACACGGCTGTTCGGCGCGCTGGAAGGCGCCTTCCGCGACGTGCCGCCGTCGCGCATCGGCGGCGCCATCATGATCACCGATGGTGAGGTGCATGACGCGCCCCCGGGTGCGCCCGACTTCAACGCGCCGCTGCACGCCTTGATCACCGGCAACGACCACGAAAAGGACCGCCGCATCCGCTTCGAGAACGCGCCGCGTTTCGGCATCGTCGGCAAGCCGCTCGACATGACCTACCGCGTCATCACGACTGAAAACGAAGCCGCCCCGGTCGATGTGCGCGTCTCGGTCAATGGCGAGCAGGTCTCGGTCGAACATGCCACCGTCGGCCAGGCCATGCCGCTGCAGGTGACCATCCCCGGCGCCGGTCGCAACATCA
Source organism: Mesorhizobium sp. 131-3-5 (assembly GCF_016756575.1). NCBI lineage: Bacteria > Pseudomonadati > Pseudomonadota > Alphaproteobacteria > Hyphomicrobiales > Phyllobacteriaceae > Mesorhizobium > Mesorhizobium sp. 131-3-5. The sequence continues at coordinate 2,427,137 of NZ_AP023254.1, read as the reverse complement.
TCGAACTCGCCATCGACCGCGAACCCGGAGAACTGACCGACACCAACAACCGCGCCATCGCGCTGGTCGACGGCATCCGCGAGAATTTGCGCGTGCTGCTCGTTTCGGGCGAACCGCATGCGGGCGAGCGCACCTGGCGCAATCTGTTGAAATCCGACGCCTCGGTCGATCTCGTCCACTTCACCATTCTGCGGCCGCCGGAAAAGCAGGACGGCACGCCGATCAACGAATTATCGCTGATCGCCTTCCCGACGCGCGAACTGTTCGTCGAAAAGATCAAGGATTTCGACCTCATCATCTTCGACCGCTACCAGCACCGCGACGTGCTGCCGATCCTCTACTACGACTACATCTCCGAATATGTCGAAAAGGGCGGCGCGCTGCTGATCGCCGCCGGCCCCGAATATGCCGGCGAGGCTTCGATCGCGCGCACGCCGCTGATGTCAGCGCTGCCGGCCATGCCCACCGGCGAAGTGGTGGAAAAGGCCTTCTATCCGCGCCTGACCGACCTCGGCCAGCGTCACCCGGTGACGCGCGGTCTCGATGGTTCGGCCACCGAGCCGCCGCACTGGAGCCGCTGGTTCCGCACCATCGGCGTGCAGAATCCGCAAGGCGAGGTGGTGATGAAGGGCGCCGACAACCGGCCCCTGCTGCTGCTCGACCGCAAGGGCGAAGGCCGCGTCGGCATGCTTCTGTCCGACCAGGGCTGGCTGTGGGCGCGCGGCTTCGAGGGCGGTGGTCCGCATGTCCAGCTCTACAGGCGCATCGCCCACTGGCTGATGAAGGAGCCCGAACTCGAGGAAGAGCGGCTGACCGCCGAGGGACGCGGCATGGTGCTGGAGATCCGCCGCCAGACCATGGCCGACGATCCAGGCTCCGCGCAGATCATCACGCCCTCAGGCAAGACAGTGACCGTCAAGCTCGACAAATCCGAGCCCGGCGTTTTCCTCGGCAGCGTCCAGACCAATGAGATCGGCCTCTTCCAGGTCGCTAATGGCGATCTCACCGCGCTCGCCCATGTCGGACCGGTCAACGCGCCGGAATTCGCCGACGTCGTCTCCACCGAAAACCGGCTGAAGCCACCGGCGGAAGCCACCGGCGGCAGCGTGCGCCGGCTGGCGTCATCGACGGCGCTGGGCAGCGACGTGACCCTGCCGTCCATCGTGCCGGTGCGCTCGGCCGGCGATGCCTCCGGCAGCGACTGGATCGGCCTGCGCACCACCGACGATAGCGTCTTGAAGGCCGTCTCGCGCGTGCCGCTGTTCGGCGGCTTCCTCGGCCTCGGCCTGCTGCTCCTGGCCATGGGCTCGATGTGGTACCGCGAGGGGCGGTAGCGCAGGGCCTCTTCCTTCTCCCCTTGTGGGAGAAGGTGGATCGGCGCGCAGCGCCGAGACGGTTGAGGGCTGTTACAGCGGAGTGAGGCGTTGGTGTTCGCTGGAACACCCCTCATCCGACCTCGCTTCGCGAGGCCACCTTCTCCCACAAGGGGAGAAGGAAGAGGCGCCACTCCTCTACTCCTCCGGCTCGGTCGTGAACAGCAGCGGGTAGCCCTTGGCCTTGCCGGCGTCGGTGGCACGCGTCGCCTTGGTCTCGGCGACATCCTTGGTGAAGACCGCGACCACGCAGACGCCACGCCGATGCGCGGTGATCATGATGCGGTGCGCTTGGTCCTCGCTGAGCTTGAACTCGCCCTTGAGCACCGTGACGACGAATTCCCGCGGCGTGAAATCGTCATTGATGAGGATGACCTTGTAGAGCTTCGGCCGCTCGGTCTGCGGCTTGACCTTGGTTCGCGGTTTTGTGGTGATTTCTGGCATCGGAACCGACAGTTTCGCGATCGGGCTTTACCCGGTATTTTGCCACGGGCGGCAGCGATCGTCCATTTTGATTGGCATGCGGGCGGCCGGTGGGCCGGCCCGGTATTCACAATCATGTGGGAAATTGTCGGGCGCGGTTCAACGGCCCTGGCGGCCGAAGATACGGCGGTTGGCACCGGCATCCGCCCGGCGTTCCATCCAGGCCGCGATCGGCCATCCGACGACGCAGACCAGCGTCACGGCAAGCAACACGATCAGCAGCCACGCCTGGACAGGTGTGATGTAGTCCCAGTTGCTGGAAATTATCGGCGCGAACAGCGAGGGCTCGGTGCGGCCACTGGCAGGATCGGGCACGGGGCTGGCGGTGAGCAGAATCAGCACCCTGGCGACACCGGTGGCAACCAGGCCGCCAATCACCATCGAACGCAAAATGGACGAAAGCCGCTTCTTCATGCGGATTGTCCTACATGGCCGGCGTTGAAAACGGGTTAAGTCAGATCGAGGTGGCCGGCTGCAAGCCACCGGTATTCAGCCGCTCGATCAGGTGCCTGGCAGAAGGCCGCCCCAGCCGGCTACGGCTGGAACGGCCTTGATAGAAACGGGCTTCGGAGCCGATCAGGGCTTCTTCGGAGCAGCCTTGTCCGTCGCCTTCTTCACAACCTTCTTGGCCGGAGCCTTCTTGTGCTTGACCTTCTTGACGACCTTCTTCACCGGGGGCTTGGCGGTGGCGTCAGCAGCCGGGGCCGGGGTGGTCGTGGTGGCAGCAGCAGCCGGAGCAGCGGTCGTGGTGGCAGCGGCGTTGCCAAGAGCGGGCATCGCGAAAGCCAGAGCGACGGCGAGACCAGTGGCGGAGAGGATGGACTTCTTCATGGCTTCATTTCCTTTTTATGCGGGTCAAGTTGAGTGTCACTGGACCGGGTCGTTCGGTGTCACTCCAAGCAGCTTCAAAGCGTTGGCGAGCATCCGGATGCCCTGTGCCTGTTTCTTGGCGGCGCAGTACCGGTTGCCCTTTCTCTGAAGTGCCTTTGCCGCGGTGACCTGCGTTGCCGTGGCATGGGTTTCGAGGGCTTCATCAAATTGGTGGCTGAGATTGGCGCACCGTTCGCTCCGGGTGAGCGGCGCCTTTGCGTCCGATTGTCCAACAGCGGCAGTGACCAGGCCAAGGCCCAGCAACGCACCCAACAAACTGATCGACAAGCTTGGCATCGGTTTTTCCGTGAACCCGGAGATTTTGCGTCGCAGCCGGTAATCTGACCGCCACGGCTCCGTTATGCCGCCCTACCTTTTCAGGAGTTTTTCCCAATTGTAGAATTTTGTTTCTGGATTGTGTCTGGCCCGCCCGCCCCATGCGTATCGTCCAAATCGGTCCCGGTTTTGGAACCGCACGCATGGAAACAAAGAGCTTCAGCACGGCCATCGCTTTCCATGTGGAGAAGGCCGAATTCGTTCTCCCTTGAAAAGCAAGGCACTGGCCAACATATGGCCCGAATTCTATCGTGTGGCTCACCTGCCAGGAATGACTTGGCCGGCAATCGAGACAGGGCACCTCGTGAAATCCGACGCACACATACTGATCGTCGACGACGACAAGGGCATCCGCGACCTGCTTCAGGAGTTCTTCCAGAAGCGGGGCCTGCACACTTCGGTTGCCGCCGACGGTACCGAGATGGAGGCTGTCCTGCGCCGCGCGCAGGTGGACCTCATCGTGCTCGACGTGATGTTGCCCGGCAAGAGCGGGCTGGAACTGTGCCGCGACCTGCGCGCCCAGTACTCGACGCCGATCATCATGCTGACCGCCGTCACCGAGACCACCGACCGCGTCGTCGGCCTGGAGATGGGCGCCGACGATTATGTGCCCAAGCCCTTCGATCCGCGCGAACTTCTGGCGCGCATCCGTGCCGTGCTGCGGCGCAATGGTACTTCGGAACCGAAACGCACCACCACCAAGCAGATCTACCATTTCGCCGGCTGGACGATGGACTGTTCGCGGCGCCGGTTGACGGCGCCCGACGATGTCAGGGTCGAGCTGACCATGGCCGAGTTCAACCTGCTGCAGACCTTCGTCAAGAGCGCCCAGCGCGTGCTGACCCGCGACCAGCTCATCGAGCTTTCCGGCGGCGACAGCGACTATTCCTTCGACCGCAGCATCGACATCCTGGTCAGCCGGCTGCGGCGCAAGATGGAAGATGACCCGAAAACGCCGAAACTGATCCTGACGGTGCGCAGCGGCGGCTACCAGTTCCTGCCCGAGACGACCTCCGAATGAGACGTTTCCTGCCGCAGACCTTGCCTGTCTGGGTGCTGCTGATCGTCATTGCCGGCCTTCTCATCAGCCAGGTCGCGACCCTCTATATCGTCTCGCGCGACCGCGCCGCCGCCAACGATGTGGTCGACCTCTACCGGCTCAACGACCGCGCCTTCTCCTTGGTGCAGCTGATGAGCGGCGCCACGCCCGAGGAGCGCAAGGCAACCGCGGCGGGCCTGTTCAACTCGACTTACGCCCTTACCGTCTCGGACACGCCCGCCGTCACCTCCTCGATCGCCGGTGATGACGAACTGGCCGAACTCGAGGATATTCTCGTCGGCCGGCTGTCGAAGTTCGGCATCACCGATGCGCGCGTGCGGCGCGATCCGGCAACGCGTGAGGCCGACGACGCCAGCGGCACAGCATCCGGCCCCGATATCGGCCAGGTCGAGCGCGACCTTCTGGTGCTCGCCGCCGATTTCGCCCAGAGCGACAAGCTGACGGCCTCCTTGCGCTTCGCCGACGGCCAGTGGCTGAACTTCACCGAGCCGATCACGCCCGTCGGCCCGATCCTGAGCTTCGACAGCCTGCCGCTCTATTCGCTGATCGCCGGCCTGGTGGTGATCATGTCGATCTGGTCGCTGCGCCGGCTGACCGCGCCCTACCGGATGATGGAAACCGCCGTGAACCGGATCGGCAAGGACCTGAAAAGCCCGCCGATCGCCGAGTCGGGCAGCCGCGAGGTGCGGGCCGCCGCCAGGGCGATCAACGCCATGCAGAAGAGGCTGCGCGAATATGTCGAGGACCGCGAACATCTCGCCGCGGCGCTTGCGCATGATTTGCGCACGCCGATGACGCGCATGCGGCTGCGGCTCGAACTGTTGCGCAAATCGGCGGTTCGCGAGGCGCTGGCCCATGATCTCGCCGATGTCGAAAGCATCGCCAGTTCCGTGATCGACTTCGCCACTTTCGAGGTGAACGAGGAGAAGGCCGAGCGCATCGACTTCTGGTCGCTCGTGGAATCGATCGCCGACCCCTATCCGGAGGTCTCGTTCGACAATGACGACACCCGTTCGCGCGGCCTGATCTGCATCGCGCGGCCGGTGGCGCTCAAACGCTGCGTCACCAATCTGGTGCAGAACGCCGTCACCTACGGCAAGAAGGCGCATCTCAGCCTGCACCGCTCGGACGGCACGATCACGCTCACCATCCGCGACGAAGGGCCTGGCATACCGCAGGCGCAGATCGATGCCGTCTTCGGCTCCTTCGTGCGCCTCGAACAGTCCCGCAACCGCCAGACCGGCGGCCTCGGCCTGGGACTCACCATCGCCCGCAACATTGCGCGCGCCGCCGGCGGCGAGATCCGCCTGTCCAATCATCCGGACGGTGGGCTGGTAACGGAGCTGCGCCTGCCGCAGGCGACCTGAACCGCTCTATCTTCTCAACACCGCGCTCAGCACATCCCTGATGCCGATGGCGCCGACGAAGCGCGACTGGTCGTCGAACAGCGCCACGGGTGCCGTCTGCGAGCGGTGCATGGCCAGCATCACGGTTTTCAGCGACGTGCCGGGATTGGCCCAGAACACTTGCGCAGCTTCCTCCGACTGGGCCTCGACGTCGGCGCAGGACACCCAGACCGCCGGCTTGCCGTCGCGTTCGGCCGCCGCCACCAGGCCGTGATCGTCGATCTTGAAGCGCGTCGTCTTGCGCCGGTCGAGCCACACCCAGCCATTGTCGCCGTGCTCGAGGTCGCGGCGGTCGCGCATCACATTCCAGGCGGTCAGCACCGAGAGCGGATTCACATTGGCGATGAAGTCGCGGACATAGTCGTTGGCGGGTCGCAGCACGATGTCTTCCGGCGCGCCGGTCTGGACGATGCGCCCGCCCTCCATGATGGTGATGTGGCTGCCGATCTTCAGCGCCTCTTCCAGGTCGTGGCTGACGAAGATGATGGTTTTCTTCAGCTCGGCCTGCAGCTGCAGCAATTCGTCCTGTAGCTTGGTGCGGATCAGCGGGTCGAGCGCCGAGAACGGCTCGTCCATCAACAGGATCGGCGCCTCGGTGGCGAAGGCCCGCGCCAGGCCGACGCGCTGCTGCATGCCGCCCGACAGCTCGTGCGCGTATTTCTTCGACCACTGGTCGAGATTGACCAGCTTGAGCTGCTTGTGCACGCGCTCCTTGCGCTCGGCGTCCGGCACGCCGGCAAGTTCGAGGCCGAGCCCGACATTTTCCTCCACCGTCCGCCACGGCAGCAGGCCGAATTGCTGGAACACCATCGCCACCTGCTTCTGGCGCAAGCGCCGCAAGGTCGGCTCGTCGCAGGTGACGACGTCGACAATCTTGTCGCCGTCCTTGACCAGCACCTGGCCGCGCGACACCACATTGAGCCTGTTGACGGCCCTAAGCAGGGTCGACTTGCCGGAACCCGACAGGCCCATCAGCACCGAGATCTCGCCTTCATGCACGGTAAGGCTGGCGTCGGCGCAGCCCAGCACATTGCCGGTTTTCTCCAGGATTTCGGCGCGTGTAGCGCCCTTGTCGATCATCGCAAGCGAACCGGCCTGGTCGGCGCCGAAGACGATATCGACGTTCTTGAAATCGACGGCGACGGTCATTTCTTGCCTCCAACGCCAATGCGGGTCATTCGGTCGAGCACGATGGCCAGCACGACGATGGCGAGGCCCGCCTCAAGCCCGAGATCGATGCGGCGCGAGCCGAGCGCGCGGTTGATCTCCGTGCCCAGCCCACCGGCGCCGATGAGGGCCGCGAACACTACCATCGACAGCGACAGCATGATCGACTGCGTCAGACCCGCCATGATGGTGGGCAACGCCGATGGCAGTTCCACCTTCCACAACAGCTGGCTCTTGGTGGCGCCGAACGCCTCGCCGGCCTCGATGATCGACTTCGGCACCGAGACGACGCCCAGATGCGTGAGCCTGACCGCGGTCGGGATGACGAAGATGATGGTGACGATGAGGCCGGGCGCGTTACCAAGGCCGAACAGGGTCAAGACCGGAATCAGGTAGACGAAGGTCGGCAGCGTCTGCATCAGATCGAGCACCGGCAGCATGATGCGGTAGACCTTCGGCTTGTGCGCCGCCCAGATGCCGAGCGGCACGCCGATGGCCATGGCCATGGCTGCGGCGGCGACGACCAGCACCAGCGTCTGCACGGTCTGCTTCCACAGGTTCTGGTTGATGATGAAGATCAGGCCGAGGAAGACGCCGATGGCGAGTGGCCGCGAGCGCTGCAGCAACCAGGCAATGACAGCGATAACCAGCGCCAGCAGCACCGGCGGCACCATCAGCAGGAGGTCGACCAGCCCGTCGAGAATGAAATTCAGACCGTTGGAGAAGGCTCTGAAGATGGTGTCGAAATTATCGGTCAGGAACCCGAAAAAGGACTTTCCCCAGGCGCCGATCGGGATCTTGTGATCGACCATGAATTTGGAAATCGGATCCATCTCACCCCTCTTCCACCAGGGCTCTGCCTTCGGCCCCGCGCTGTCGCAACGTCATCTTGTCACAGGATGTGAAAAAGGGCAGCCCTTTGTCAAACGGCTGCCCATCTTCATCCGGTCATGCCGGATGCGAAGTCGGCTCAGCTTCCGAGCGCTGTCTTGACCGCCGCCGCGGCGTCACCGCCGTCGAAGGTGGTCACGCCGGCGATCCATGGCTTGACCGCGTCCGGGTTCTTCTTCAGCCAGTCGGTGGCGACCGTCTGGGCGTCACCGCCCTTGAGGATCGCGTCCATCATCTGGCCTTCCATGTCCAGATTGAACTTCAGGTTGGCGATGAACTTGCCCGCATTCGGGCACTCGGTGGTGTAGCCCTTGCGCACATTGGTGAACACGGTGGCCGCGCCGAAACCGCTATCGCCCATGCCGTCGAGATAGGTGATCTTCATGGCGCCCATCACCGGATGCGGCGTCCAGCCGAGGAAGGCGATCCACTCATTGTTCTTCATCGACTGCTCGGCCTGCGTCAGCATGCCAGCCTCCGAGGATTCGACCAGCTCGAAGCCCTCGAGATTGTCCTTCGGGTTCTTGATCATGTCGAGGATGATGCGGTTGCCGTCATTGCCGGCTTCGATGCCGTAGATCTTGCCGTTGAACTTGTCCTTGAACTTGCCAAGGTCGGTCAGCGACTTGACGCCGGCGTCCGCGACATAGGTCGGCACGACGATGCCGTAGCCGGCGCCGGTCAGGTTCGTGCTGATGGTCTCGACCGAGCCATCGGCGGTGTAATCCTTGATGTCGTTGGTCATCGACGGCATCCAGTTGCCGAGGAAGACGTCAAGGTCCTTGTTCTTCAGGGAAGCCATGGTCACCGGCACCGACAGCTGGATCACCTTCGGCTCGTAGCCGAGCGCGGTGAGCAGCACCGAAGCGAGACCGGTGGTCGCCTGAATGTCGGTCCAGCCGACATCGGAAAGACGCACGGTCTTGCAGCTTTCGGCGTCACCGGCGAAGGCGGCGCTCGTGGACAACAAAGCCGCCAGGCCGAGGCCGGCGACGAAGGAATTCATACGCGACATAGACAGTCTCCCATTGTGATTCTTTGGCGAAGCGTGGAAACGGTTTCTCTGCCCGCCTTGTTTCGTCAGCCAAACACCATTCTGGTGTAGTTTCAAGCGTTAAGGCAATCACGATCAACGGCGCGGACTGGCCAATCAGCGACACGGCTGACGCTTTTGTCACGCCGCTTATCTTTTTCAGCGGCGAGCCGGCTTTTTCAGGGGAATGCGCCAGCGACCCCTCCCCGCTTTGGGCCAAGTCGGCTTAAAAGAGCGGCATGGCCAAGCTCTACTTCAACTACGCGACGATGAATGCCGGCAAGACGACGATGCTCTTGCAGGCCTCGTATAATTATCGCGAACGCGGCATGACGACGATGCTGTTCGTCGCCGGCCATTACCGCAAGGGCGACAGCGGCCTGATCTCGTCGCGCATCGGGCTGGAGACGGAAGCCGAGATGTTCCGCGACGGCGACGACCTGTTCGCCCGCGTCGCCGAACATCACGACCATACGACCGTGCACTGCGTCTTCGTCGATGAGGCGCAGTTCCTCGAGGAAGAGCAGGTCTGGCAATTGGCCCGCATCGCCGACCGGTTGAACATCCCGGTCATGTGCTACGGCCTGCGCACCGATTTTCAGGGCAAGCTGTTTTCCGGCTCGCGCGCGCTGCTGGCGATCGCCGATGATCTGCGCGAGGTGCGCACCATTTGCCGCTGCGGCCGCAAGGCCACGATGGTCGTGCGCCTCGGCCCGGACGGCAAGGTGGCCCACCGGGGCGAACAGGTGGCGATCGGCAAGGATGTCTATGTCTCGCTCTGCCGCCGTCACTGGGAAGAAGAAATGGGCCGCGCCGCGCCCGACGATTTCATCGGCTTCATGAAATCCTGACCCTACTTCCCTGCGACTCGCGTCAGGCCGCAGAGACGCGCCTCAGCGGAAACCGCCAGCCCAGCCGAACACCGAGTGTCGCCACGGCGATCAGCGCCATGCCGGCGGCCTGCGCCTGCCCGAGCGGATGCCCGTAGATCGCCCAGTCGATGATGATGGCAACGACCGGATAGATGAAGGTGATGATGCCGATCACCGGCGTCGTCAGGCGCGGAAAGGCCGAGTTCATCAGCACATAGGCAATGCCGGTGTGCAGCACGCCGATGCTGGCCAGCCAGACCCATGCATGCACGGGAACATGCTGGCCGATATCGGCGAAGGGCGCGAGCATGACGATCCCGACGATCGTCTGGCAAAGCACGGTGACCTCCGCGCGCTGCCGGCCCAGGCCCTTGGCGAGGATCGTCGCCACCGCATAGAGCAGCGCGGCGACCAGCGTCAGCGCGATGCCCAGCGCCCATGCCGTGCTGGCCTGCGCATGCGAAACCACCAGCCCGCTGGCCAGCACGACGCCAAGGAACGCGCCAAGCATCCACAGCATCTGGTCGAGCGAGATACGCTCCTTGAGGAAGACCACCCCGATGATGACCACGAAGAACGGCTGCACGTGATAGACGATCGTCGTCGTGGCGATCGACGTCATGGCGAAGCCGGCGAAGAAAGCCGTCCAGCTCAGCACCATGCAGGCGCCGGCAAGTGCAGCCAGCGCGAGGCGGGACGGCGACAGCGTCCTGTCCGGCAGATAGCCCCGCAGCAGGCACCATGCGCCGAGGAACATGGCGCCGAACACGCAGCGCCAGAACACGATTGTCACGGGATGAAGCCCCGCTTCCGTGACAAAGGCGCCAACCGTGCCGGCTATCGTCATCGCCAAGGCCAGGCTCGCGGCCGGAAAACGGGAAGTTGGCATGTCCTTCATCGAAAATCCCTCAGACGGGCGAAACCCATCTGGCCACCAGTATAGCTTTCAAACAAGCGAATAGATTTGGATCAAGCTATTCGATATGCTGATAGCACCATGGCTGCTCCGCTTGACCTCAACCTCCTGAAAACCTTCGTCGCCGTCGTCGAGAGCGGCAGCCTGTCCAATGCGGCGCCCCGGGTCGGCCGCAGCCAGTCGGCGGTCAGCATGCAGATGCAGCGGCTGGAGGAGATGGTGGGCAACCAGCTTCTGGTGCGCGGACCGAGAACGGTTACCCCCAACGCCATCGGCGAGGATTTTCTCATCTATGCGCGCCGGCTGCTGAAGCTGTCGGATGAGGCCTGGGCGAGCGTCACGCGGCCGAAGGAGACGGGCAGCGTGCGTCTTGGCGTGCCGGACGATTACGCCGCCTTCCTTCTGCCACCTGTCCTATCGCGTTTTGCCGAGGATCACCCGCTGGTGACGGTGGAACTGATCTGCGAACAGTCGACCGCGCTGGTGAAAACCCTGGCGGAAGGACGGCTCGACCTGGCGATCGTCACTCGCTTGCCGGACCAGCCGCTCGACGTCATCCGGCTTGAGCGTTTCGTCTGGGTCGCCTCGCCGAACCATGTCGCTTGGCAGACCGATCCCTTGCCGGTCGCCCTGTTCGAGCCCGGCTGTGCCGCCAGGATGAATGTCCTGCAGGCGCTTGGCGAAGCTGACCGGTCTTACCGTTGCACCTATTCCAGCGCCTCCCTGCTTGGCCTGATCGCGGTCGTGCAGGCCGGGCTCGCCGTCGCCGGTCTGGCGCAGCGCAGCGTACCCCCATCGCTGCGCATCATCGGCGGCAATGAAGGGCTTCCTGTGCTGCCGGATCTCGAAATCGGCATCCTGCGCAACCCGCTGTCGAGCACGCCGGCGGTCGATCGGCTGCATGATTTCCTGCGCCGCGACCTGGCACAGCAAGCCTGAGATCGTCGTCTCCGCACGGGATTGGGTGCGACCGGCCAACTCGCCACGGTGCAGCGTTTGTTAAGGCCTCGGCCCTATAAGGCCGTCAGCCAGAGCTCTCCGGGGTCAGCCATGCTTCGAGCCGTTTCCTCAGCCAGCCTTCTTCTCATTGCCACCTCCATTGCCGCCCATGCCGGCGGCGACCCGGTGCAGGGCAAGCACGTCTTCAACCGCTGCATGGCCTGCCATGAGGCGGCCACCGACCGCGACAAGGTTGGCCCGCATCTCAAGGGTGTCGTCGGCCGCACCGCAGGCACCGCGGAAAGCTTCCTTGGCCATTATTCCGAAGCCATGAAGAGTGCGGGCGCTGCCGGTCTCGTCTGGGACGAGGCAAATCTCACCGAGTATCTCAAGGCCCCTAAGCTCAAAGTTCCCGGCAACAAAATGGCTTTTGGTGGTCTGACGAATGATGACGACATCGCCAATGTCATCGCCTATCTGAAGGCCGATCCGAAGCCCTGAGTGCGCGTCGGTGCGGTGCGGCCGCACTGATATGTTTGCCTGCAGCCGGTTCAATCCCCTGCCGAATTCAGCATTTCCGCGTCGGCCGGGGCTGACTGTCTTGCCGGCATGAAAGTTCAATGACAGCTGAACTAGTCCCGACTGACCGGCTAATCACGCCATGACCCCACCTGCATTGTCTTTCAAGGCCTTGGCGGATTCTTTTGTTTTCACACGACCCTTGTCTTCACGTCTTTCAATCCCCGGATGCCCCACATATATTCGCCGCTGTTCGCAATCAGCGACCGGAAGCCGAAGCGGGAGGCCCCTATGGCGACATTGCAGAATTTCGATGCCGAAATTGCCAAGACCAAGCAGGTCGTCCAGGACATGCGCACCAAGATCGAGCAGTCCGGCACCGTGCTCGACACGCTTGCCACCGCTGACAAGAAGATCGGCGACGCCAATTTCGACATCGAGAACGCCCGCATCGAGGACGTGCTGAAGCAGCAGAAGGTGATGGAAGGCAACATTGCCGACCTGATCATCGGCCTCGAGGACGCCACCAACGTATTCGGCGCCGAGTTCGAGAGCATGAAGAACTACACCGGCTGGGAAAACTTCGTCGGTGTCTTCTCCAGCCAGCGCAAGCAGCGTATGCGCACCGACCGCGTCCGCAACATGTCGCTGGCCGGCAATCTGCAGGAACTTCTGGCCAAGTCCGACACCATCGTCGGCATCCTGAAGGCGCAGAAGGAGGTCCTCGACCAGCGCTACAAGACCTCCGAGACCAGCCTGTCGCAGGTGATCGAGCGCCGCAAGACCACCATGTCGAACCTCGAAGCCGTGCAGAAACGCATCGAGGAACTCAACCCGATGCTGCTCGACATCGAAAACAAGATCGCCGCCTCGACCAGCCAGAAGGACCGCACCCAACTTGAGGGCGAACGCTCCAAGCTCGCCACCGAATACAACGAGAAGCAGGCCAAGGAGCAGGAACTGCTGGCCGAAAGCCAGACGCTCGAGCGCTACACCTCGATGTTCCAGACCTTCGTCGATTCGCTCAACAACCAGATCGCCGCGCAGTCGACGCTGATCAACAAGCTGACCATCGATACCGAGCAGCGCATCGTGCTCTACAAGGCGCTGGAAGATTCGCTGAAGACCGCCGCGCAGCAGGACGTCGCCCACAAGATCAACACGCTGGGCAGCCAGGTCGACAACACGGCGGAAGAAACCATGGCCGGCATCGGCGCCGCTTCGCAGAAGCACATTGGCGACCTGCTCGAAATGCACGAGAAGAACATGGTCGCCAGCGCCGATATCCAGCGCCGCAAGAAGCTCGCCGACGATGCCTTTGCCCGGCGCTTCGACGAGGTGCTGAAGAAGCACAATTCGGCCAACTACGTGCAGTCATAATTGCCGCGCGCACCGGTGCGACAATCCCAGGGCTGACAGAATGACCCCCGAAAACGACGCGGCGGCGCGGTATTTCTCGGCAATCACGGCCGCGCTCAGCGGCCTTGAAGTGTTCATGCGCGACGACCGCTCGCCGCTTTACCGGCACGGCATCGTCGCCAAGATCGTTGCCGAATACATCGCCCGGCTCGACAAGTCCTTTGGCTGCTGGCGCAACCGGCTGGGCTTCATGGACACGTTCCGCATTTCGCGCGCCGAAAGCGGTTTTCCGGTGTTCCAGAACCTGCTCGAACTGGAAAACGACCGCCGCCAGGCCGACAGCCGGCTCGCCAACATCCCGCTGGCCGGAGAGCTGCGCGAGGAGATGGCCGACTTCATCCTGCGCCACAAGGAGTTCCCCGAGGCGCTGCAGAAGTCGATGGCCGAGCGTCTCTATCTCGAGGACGTCAAGAGCGAGCAGACTTTCGGGCCGTTCACGCTGGCGCAGACGGCCAAGGTGTCGGTCAATCCGAAGACGGCGTTGCCCTACTATCTCGTCCATTGGGCGACCTTCGACGGCAGCGCCAACTTGCCGCTGGTCTACATGGTGACGGTGGAGGATTCCTCCGAGAACATGGTCCGCCAGCTCGTCGACCGGAACGGCAAGCTCAACGACAAGGTCGACATCCCGCTGCCGGTCGACGGCCTGCTCAATCCCGAGCTCGCCCACCGTTTCGACGATTTCACCGAGAAGAACTCCGCCTACACGCTTTCGCCGGCGACGATTGCCGTAAACCTAGACAAGGATTTCGAGCCGCTGCACCCCAAGCAGTTGCGCCGCGTCGTGCTTGGCCCGTTCTATTCCGCGGGCATTACCGACAACAATTCGACGGTGACCGAAGTGCTGGCCAAGGTGCGCAAGCCGGAAAACGCCTGGCTGCTGACCTGGACCATCCAGGAGGTCTATTCCAAGGGCGAGAAGCCCGGCCGCAAGGGGCTGTTTTCCAGCGAGAAGACGACGCAGGAATTCTTCATCAACACCGACGACCTGGAAGCCGCGCGCCAGGGCGTGTCGAGCTACGAAAACCATGCACTGATCCCGCACGAGGCCTACCAGGCGCTCTACGCCGCCGGCGAAGCACAGAAGATCTTTGGCGGCTACAAGGTCCACATCCTGTCCAACGGGCAGGTCATTTCAGACGTCTGACCGTAACACCACGGAGCATCCTTCATGGACACCGGCCTGACCACCATCCCGGAAGCGGCGATCGAGAAGCACCGCGCCACCGCGCAGAGCTTCATCACCCGCATCGTCGTGCTGGAAGACCCGTCGCGCGAATCCGGCACGGCGCTGGCCGGCACCAACCGCCGCTTCGTCTCCACCGTCTCGGTCGGCTCGGTGCGCCGCACGCGCGAGGTAGAGCTGTCGAAGACCGTCGGCGCCGTCCATCCCGACGACCAGCTGCTGACCATCCCGCAGCACACGCTTCTGTTTCGCGCCCGCCGTGGCACGGCGATTGCGCTCGCCATATCGGATGTCTTCGCCGAAGGCTCCGACCTCGAAAGCCTGCAGGCGAAGAACGCCCGCGCCCCGCTCGAGGGCGACGAGGCGGCGACCTTCAAGAAGCTGCTCTCCGCCTCGGCCTATATCTCGGCCTTCAGCCTGGCATCCTACCTGTTCCAGCTGATCGACAGCGACGGCGAGGCGCCCAACGACATCCCCGAACCCGACTTCCTTTTCGACACGCCGCAGGATGCGGTGAAGTCGATCCTCGCCGGCCTCGACAAGGCGATCGCGGGCTCGAAGGACGATGCCGACCTGGCGACCAGGGCCCGCGCCTTCGCCCGCGTCGCCATCGATGGGCTGCTGGCCAGAAAAGGCCGCTTCGACGGTATCGGCCCGTTCGAGAACGCCCATATCCGCATCGATGCCGACGACTTCACCCTCGACGGCTTCGACGTCGCGCCCGGCAAGCGGTCGAAGCCGCTGGTGATGACCTTCAAGAAGCCGGAAGAGGTCGTCGGCAACCACATCGCCAAGTACCAGTCGGTCAAGCTCGCCAAGATGCTGATGGCCTATGATTTCGAGCGCGAGCTGAACCCCTTCGTCGAGCTCGGCGGCTTCCTGTTCACCTTCATCGGCGACGGTGCGCCTGGTACCGGCAAGACGACTTTGATCCAGATGATCGCCGGCCTGGTCAATCATTACTGCCAGGTCGCCGGCTATCCCTTCGCCTACGAGAATTTCGGCGTCGACCAGATCTCGTCCTATCAGGGCAAATCGGGTCAGAACTGCCGCCAGTTCATCAACAATGTGCTCAACCCGCGCGTGATCGGCTTCGGCACCATCGACGATATCGACCAGGTGGCGGCGCGCCGCTCCGACGACCGCGCCTCTGCCGGCCAACAGGAAATCACCGGCGTCCTGATGGATGCCTTCGCCGGCGCGGCCACCGTGGTGCGCGGCAACTGCTCGTTCGGAATGTTCTCCAACTATCCCGAGAATGTCGACGACGCGCTGCGCCAGCGCGCCGGCGCCCGCTGGCTGGTCGACGGCCCGCAGACCCGCGACGACTATATCGACATCTTCGTGCTGCTCGCCGGCAAGAACCACGAAATCCCTCTGGGCAAGCACGAGCTCTACGCCGCGCAGGAAATCCAGCGCGCCGTGACCGAAGCCTATGAGGAGCATGAGAAGCCGCAGGAGGACGGCCTGATGAAGGTCTACGAGCGCTACATGAAGGAGAATGGCGCGCCCAAGACCATGGCCGACATCGGCACCTACCTGCACCTGATCAAGGACGCCGAGCCGCGCTTCACCGGCCGCGCCATCAAGAACGTCACCGACGCCATCAAGATGCGCGCCATGGACATCGAGCTTCCCGACGACTGGTTCGAGAAGCCGGAAGCCTTCATGCACAAGAGCTATGACGAGAAGAAAGCCATGATCGAGGAACTGCGCGGTCCGTTCTCGATGGACATGGTCATGCAGGAGATCAACCGCTACGCCGATTCCGAGTTCCGCTATTCCGACAAGTCCGACGACGCCGCCGTGGAAAAGCTGCTGCGCGACGCGCGGCTGCGCGAGCGGGCGGCGCGCGAGATGGAGGAGATGAAGAAGAAGGGGCTTTGGAATGCGTGAGCCACACCGGCCTTTCCTTCTCCCCGCGAACGGGGAGAAGGCAAGATGAGCCACCCCGCCAAAAAACCCGACCTCTTGCGCGACAACGAGCTCATCTACGGCCGGCTGCTCACCGTCGACGAGCCGCATCTCATCCAGCGTTACAACAAGGCGCTGGCCGCCTTCGGCCTGCCTCCCACCAAGCTGAAGAGCTTCCAGATCGACCGCACCGGCTTCTCGCCCGAGATCGCCGACGAATGCGGCGACCCCGACTATCTCGACCCCAACGAGGTCAATCGCCGTTTCATCATCCTGACGCCGTCGCAGATCGACCTGCCGGTGGTGCACACGGCCTTCTCCAACACCTCGCAGCTGATGTTCGAGTTCATGTCCAAGAACCAGCGCGCCATCGACGCGCTGACGATCAAGGATGTCATCTACGGCGAGATCGAGGATTCCGTTCCCAAGGTCAACGACATCGAAGACCTGCTGTCGATCAACCAGGTTGAGTTCAAGGTGCTGTCAGCCGAGGACGTGCTGGGTAAGGCCGCTGAACTCGGCAAGCTTGTCGACCGGCTGAGGCAGGAGCCCGACGCCTGGCGCGACAACGCCATGCTGACCCGCATGGTGGAGCTGGCGAAAATCTGCGGCGACATCCGCGAGAACGCGCTTGTCCCGGACCAGGTGATCTTCCGCCACAATGCCTACTGGACCAGCCATTTCGGCGGGCTCTACGTGTTCGTCGATCCCGACATGACGACGGTGATCAGCGATCCGGCGGCTCCGGGCTTTCGCCGCTCGCGGCCGTGGCAGGTGAGCTATCTCTCGATCAACGACGCCGACAAGGTCTTCAAGTTCCTGGCCAGCACCGGCCGCATCGAACTGCCGCGCGCCTCCTGGATCGAAGCGTCCGGCTATCTCGAGCACCGCGCCGAGATGGTGGTGCGCGCGCTGATCCGCGACGCCGAGCCAAACCGCAACCTGACCGATGTCGACAAGGTCTGGCTACAGACTTGGATCCAGAGCCATGCCGACCTGATCACCAAGGACGGCAATTTCCCTTTCCTCAACGCCGCCAAGCGCGAAATCGCCCAGCTTGGCCATCTCAAGATCGAGGATGTGTTCCCGCAGCAGCGCTTCCTTGTGGTCCGCGCCAAGCCGGACCATCCGGACGCCTGGCTGACCAACCGGCTGATCTCGGATTTCGTGCCGACGGACTTCGTCTCGCGCTACATCTTCAACAAGCAGGGCTTCTACAAGGACTATGACGGCTTCAGCGACGCCTGGAGATCGCATGTTGTGGACGTTCTGAAAACCACATATTTGAAGGACAAGGTGGCGTTTCGCACACGCCTCTACGGCCTGACTGACTAGAACGAAATGAGCTGTCATTTCGTTCTAACTTGTTGTTTTGGCGCATGATGTTATCCAAAAAGTCTGCAACTTTTTGGCATCATGCTTTGAGGGGGTGACACAGCCATGCTCGATCCGATCGTCAATTTCTTCACCCGGATTTTCCAGTGGATCGGCCGCGGCATTGGCCTTCTGATTGGCGCCATCCTGTGGCCGTTCCTATGGGCCGGCCGCTGGTACACGCAGCGTGGCTGGATCCTCAAGGCCGTGCTCGGCCTGGCCCTGTTGGTGCTGATCGGCCTCTACGCCAACTTCTTCTATGCCACCCAGTGGTGGAACAATTTCAACCCGAACTATCCGGACACCTACACGTTCGAGAAGCGCAATGTTTCCGCCGGCGAGCAGGTGGCCGCCGGCACCGGCACCGACACGGCCAAGACCTGCGGCAACTCCGGCATTGCCCAGATCGCGGCCGATCTGACCGACTTCAACGTCAACCAGAATGCCTGGATCTCGTCGATGATCCTCTACAAGCTCGGCCTGTTCGGCATCGACTGGGACAACACGCCGTGGATGGACAACAAGGCGTCGTTCCAGCGCGGCATCAACCAGGCGGTGCGGCGCACGGCGACCGAACTCGCCGACAATCTCGGCCGCGTGCGCACGACCTCGCAGATCGATGCCGATCTGCAGGATGCGCGCGGCAATCTGCAGTTCGACGAATACACCTGGTATTTCGGCGTAAGCCCGTTCGGCCCGAAGACGCCGACCCCGAGCTACTATCGCGACGCCGTGCGCAAGCTGCGCTCATTCAATGCCCGCCTCGCCACCTGCCAGGCCACTTTCGATGCCCGCGCCGACAATCTGAAGCAATATATCGACCGCATCGCATCGGACATTGGCTCGACCTCCGCCATCCTCAAGGAGCGTGCCGAGAACCACAACAATGGCTGGTTCGATACGCGCGCCGACGACCGCTACTGGTTCGCCTATGGCCAGCTCTATGCCTATTATGGCCTGATGAAGGGCGCGCAGGCCGACTTCGAGGACGTCATCAAGGAAAAGCACCTGCAGAGCCTGTGGGACACGATGGACGCGCAATTTGTCTCGGCCCTGCGCATACAGCCGTTCATCATCGCCAATGGCCGCGAGGATGGCTGGCTGCTGCCGACGCATCTGACGACGATGGGCTTCTACATCCTGCGCGTGCGCTCCAACATGGTCGAAATCAGCAACGTCCTGACGCAGTAGCGTTCGGTTGTCGCGGTTCCAGCGATGGCGAATTTGCGCCGTCGCCTCTGTCGCATTCCGTGCATTGTGCGGCTGTTTTGAGACGGCGGAAACGCCGCCGCTCTGGCTTCTATACGGCGCGGCAAGCGGAGCCAGAAAGAACCGAGGACAGGTCGGCCGGCCGCACAGGAATTTTCTCTATAGGAAACATAGTTGCATGGAAGTTGACGCCACGGCAGCGACAGGGTTAGAACATGCCCGCGCGCCCGGTTCCAACCTGCATGCGATAGAGATCAACCCCGTCCCCTCCACCGTTCAATCCAGAGGAAAGCCGTCATGGCCGAAGTGAAGTCCGACATCGAGATCGCGCGCGCCGCCAAGAAAAAGCAGATCCAGGAGATCGGCCAGAAGATCGGCATCCCGACCGAACATCTGCTGCCCTATGGCCACGACAAGGCCAAGATCTCGGCCGAGTTCATCAAATCGGTGAAGGGCAACAAGGACGGCAAGCTGATCCTGGTCACCGCCATCAACCCGACGCCTGCCGGTGAAGGCAAGACCACCACCACCGTCGGCCTCGGCGATGGCCTCAACCGCATCGGCAAGAAGGCGATCGTCTGCATCCGCGAAGCCTCGCTCGGCCCGAATTTCGGCGTCAAGGGCGGTGCTGCCGGCGGCGGCTACGCACAGGTCGTGCCGATGGAGGACATGAACCTCCACTTCACCGGCGACTTCCACGCCATCACCACCGCCCACAATCTGCTTTCGGCCCTGATCGACAACCACATCTACTGGGGCAATGAGCTCGGCATCGACACCCGCCGCGTGGTGTGGCGCCGCGTCATGGACATGAACGACCGGGCGCTGCGCGAAATCATCTGCTCGCTCGGCGGCGTCGCCAACGGCTTCCCGCGCGAGGCCGGCTTCGACATCACCGTCGCCTCGGAAGTCATGGCCATCCTGTGCCTTGCCACCGACCTGAAGGATCTGGAAAAGCGCCTCGGCGACATCATCGTCGCCTACCGCCGCGACAAGTCGCCGGTCTATGCCCGTGACCTCAAGGCCGACGGCGCCATGGCCGTGCTGCTGAAGGACGCCATGCAGCCCAACCTGGTGCAGACGCTGGAGAACAACCCGGCCTTCGTCCATGGCGGCCCGTTCGCCAACATCGCGCATGGCTGCAACTCGGTCGTCGCCACCACCACGGCGCTGAAGCTCGCCGACTATGTCGTCACCGAAGCCGGTTTCGGCGCTGATCTGGGTGCCGAAAAATTCTTCGACATCAAGTGCCGCAAGGCGGGCCTCAAGCCGGCAGCCGCCGTCATCGTCGCCACCGTGCGCGCCATGAAGATGAATGGCGGCGTCAAGAAGGAAGACCTCGGCAAGGAAAACATCGAGGCGGTGAAGAAGGGCTGCGCCAATCTCGGCCGCCACATCGAAAACATCCGGCAGTTCGGCGTGCCGGCGGTGGTTGCCATCAACCACTTCTATTCCGACACCGACGCCGAAATCCAGGCGATGAAGGACTATGTCGCCTCGATGGGCGAAGAGGCGGTCTTGTGCAAGCACTGGGCCAAGGGCTCGGCCGGCATCGAGGAGCTCGCCAACAAGGTGGTGGCGCTGGCCGAATCCGGCGCCTCACAATTCGCGCCGCTCTATCCCGACGCCATGCCGCTGTTCGAGAAGATCAACACCATCGTCCAGCGCATCTATCGCGGCTCGGAAGCGATTGCCGACAAGTCGGTGCGCGACCAGTTGCACGCCTGGGAGCAGGCCGGCTACGGCAACCTCCCGGTCTGCATGGCCAAGACCCAGTACTCCTTCTCGACCGACCCGAATCTGCGCGGCGCGCCGACCGGCCACACCGTGCCGGTCCGCGAGGTCAGGCTTTCGGCGGGCGCCGGCTTCGTCGTCATCATCTGCGGCGAGGTCATGACCATGCCCGGCCTGCCCAAGGCGCCGTCCTCGGAAAAGATCTTCCTCAACGAGATGGGCCAGATCGAAGGCCTGTTCTAGAACCCTTCAAAATCCCAAATGCCAAAGGGCGCCGCAGCGATGCGGCGCCCTTTCTGTTTGCAGAACGGCCTAAGCCGCGTTGCGCGCCAGCGCCCGCTGGTTGGAGGCGTAGATCGTGTCGCGCTCCGGCAAGGCGCCGGTCTTCAGGCATTCCGTCCAGTCGGCGGTCTTCAGCACCGCGGCGAAGCGCAACTGCAGGATGATCGTGACCACGCGGTGGATCTCCTCGGCCGAGGCATAGCCGGCGCTGTTGGCATAGGGCACCGAGCCGGTCGCGTCGGACAGGAACTCGACGGCAAAGCCCATATGCACGGCATGGATAATGGTCGACAGGTCGCAATTATGCGTCATGTAGCCGACCACCGTGAGCGTATCGATGGCGTTGGCGCGCAGCCACGCCTCGAGGTCGGTGCCGGTGAAGGCCGAGGGCAGCATCTTCTCTACATAGTGGTCGCGGCCGCGCCTGGCGATTTCGGGATGCAATTCACCGCCGTGACTGCCCTTGGCGAAGATCGGCGAGGTCTCGGGCGCCATCTGCTTGACGACCACGACCTTGATGCCGGCGGCCGTCGCCGCATCCATGGCACGTGCCACATTGACGACGCTGTCGCGGAACGGCGGATGCTGGATGGCCAGATTGCCGCCATCATAGTCGTTCTGGACGTCGATGACGATGAGCGCGCGGCGCGGTGTGGTGTTGGCGGGGGCAGACATGGTGTTTTCCTTCCGGCTTGAATGCGATGGGCCGAAAATAAGCCGTTCGATGAGCAGCCAAAAGTGGCCCGATTGACATCATTCGAAAGAATTGGGACAATCCAGCTTTCGAACCGGAAACGCCCATGACCGCCCCGATCATTGCCACCCTCGCCTTCGATGGCATCAGCCCGTTTCATCTCTCCGTGCCTTGCCTGGTGTTCGGCGCCGATCGCACGAGGCTCGGCCTGCCGCGCTTCGACTTCCGTGTCTGCGGGGTCGAGCAAGGCATGATCCGGACCGACGCCGGGCTGAGCGTCCTTGTCCCGCATGGGCTGTCCGCGCTCGACGATGCCGACATCATTATCATCCCCAGTTGGAAGGATCTCGAAGCCCCGCTGGCCAAGCCGCTCACCGAAGCGCTCGGCCGCGCGCACCGGCGCGGGGCGCTGATTGTCGGCCTGTGCCTCGGCACCTTTGCCATTGCCGCCGCCGGCCTGCTTTCGGGACGGAAGGCGACCACGCATTGGGCCTATACGGACCAGCTGCGTGTCCTGCATCCCGACATTTCGGTCGATGCCGACGTGCTTTATGTCGATGATGGCGACATCGTCACCTCCGCCGGCGTCGCCGCCGGGCTGGACTGCTGCCTGCATATCGTGCGCGCCCGTTATGGCGCCGAAGCGGCACTGCGGCTCGCGCGGCACGTCGTGCTCTCACCGCACAGGCAGGGCGGGCAGGCCCAGTTCATCGAACGCCCCGTGGCAAAGAGCGCGGATGCCGACCGCTTCACCCAGGCGCTGGACGCGGTCCGGACGACACTCAGCGAGGCGCACAGCCTGGACAGCGTCGCCGAGGCCGCCGGCCTGACACGGCGCACCTTTACACGCCGCTTTCAGAAATCGATCGGCACCAGTTTTGGCGACTGGCTGACCAGCCAGCGCATCGAACTGGCGCAACGCCTGCTGGAAGCGACGGAAAAATCGATGGACATCGTCGCCTTCGAGGCCGGCTTCGGCAGCGCCACCTCGCTGCGCCAGCATTTCGCGGCGCGGCTCCGGACATCGCCGGCGCAATATCGGCGCGAATTCTCCCGGCGGGTAGATTGGGACGAACGGGTGGCGCAGGCCTGACCGCTTTGCGCCAGATCGTCAACCGCGCTTGACCGGTCGCGCCGGATTGCCGACCACCGTCTCGTTTGCAGGCACATCGCGCGTCACCACAGCGCCGGCGCCGACTATGGCGCCCTCGCCGATGCTGACGCCGCCAAGGATGATGGCGCTGCCGCCGATCCAGGCACGGGCGCCGATCTCGACCGGCCTGGCGATCTCCAGCCCCGCCTGTCGCCCGGCAGCTTCCTTGTGGTGTTCGGCGCAATAGATCTGCACATTGGGGCCAAGCAGCGTTCCCTTGCCGATGCGCACGGCTGCCGTGTCGAGGATGATGCAGCCGGCGTTGAGGAAGACGCCATCGCCGAGAAGAATGTTGAAGCCGTAGGCGCAGTGGAACGGCGCCTCGATGCGGGCGCCCTCGCCCACGCCGCCGAGCAATGCCTTGAGGCCCGGCCCGAGATTTCCGCGCTGCCTTGGCGGCAGGCAATTGTGCTCGAACACCGCGTCGCGCGCGAGGGCACGCAGCGCCTCCAGCTCGTCATCGAGGCAAGTGTACCATTCGCCGGCCGCCATCTTCGCGCGCTCGCTTCCAGCCATGGCGGGTCTCCGATTGACGTTCTTGCAAAGCATAGTTGCGGCCAGCAGAAAAGCGCCAAGCCAAGTACTGGTCAAATATTGGACCTATGGTAGCCTGCCGTCTCGAGGCCGTCCTGGCCTGGTGATCGAGGGGATCAACATGCTCTATCTTCTTGCACTTCTGATCGGCGTCATCGCCGGCCTGCGCGCCATGACCGCGCCTGCCGCGGTCGCCTGGGGCGCCTATCTCGGCTGGCTGCCGGTTGCCGGCACCTGGGCAAGCTTCATGAGCCATTGGGCCGCCGTCGGCATCTTCACGATCCTGGCCATCGTCGAGCTCGTCACCGACCAGCTGCCGTCGACGCCAAGCCGTAAAGTGCCGCAACAGTTCGGCGCCCGCATCATCATGGGCGCCTTCACCGGCGCCGTGATCGGCGCGACCGGTGGCGCCACCATCGTCTGCCTGATCGCCGGCGCAATCGGCGCGGTCATCGGCACGTTGAGCGGCGCCGAAGGGCGCGGCCGGCTGGCGGCCGCCTTCGGCAAGGATCCGCCCGCCGCCTTCATCGAGGACGCGGTGGCGATCATCGGCGGCCTGCTGATCGTGGCGGCGGTGGCATGACAGCAAGAACTTTCGACGCCATCATCATCGGCGCCGGCCAGGCCGGCACACCGCTCGCCGGAAGGCTGAACGCAGCCGGCATGAGCGTGGCGCTGATCGAGCGCAAGCTGGTCGGCGGTACCTGCGTCAACACCGGCTGCATCCCGACCAAGACGATGGTGGCGAGCGCCTATGCCGCGCATCTGGCGCGGCGCGCCGCCGACTATGGCGTGACGCTCAGTGGCCCTGTCGGCGTCGACTATGCCAAGATCAAGGCGCGCAAGGACAAGGTTTCAGGCGCCTCCCGCACCGGGCTGGAAAGCTGGATCGCCGGCATGGACAAATGCACGCTCTATCGCGGCCATGCGCGCTTCGAATCCGCCAATACGGTGCGCGTCGGCGACGACCTTCTGACCGCCGACAAGATCTTCCTCAACACCGGCGGCCGCGCTTCCGTGCCCGATTTGCCCGGCATCCACGACATCGACTATCTGACCAATTCCTCGATGATGGATCTCGAGGTCCTGCCGCGCCATCTGATCGTCGTGGGCGGCAGCTACATCTCGCTCGAATTCGCGCAGATGTTCCGCCGTTTCGGCAGCGAAGTCACCGTCATCGAGAAGAGTCCGCGCCTGACCGGCCGCGAGGACGAGGACGTCTCTGCCGCCATCCTGTCCATCCTCGAAAATGAAGGCATCACAGTCCATGTCGGCGCCGACGACATCGGCTTCGCCAAACAGGGCGACGATATCGCCGTGACCTACTCGGCCGGCAAGCCGCCCGCCGTCGGTTCTCATGTGTTGCTGGCGCTCGGCCGAACGCTCAACACCGACGATCTCGGCCTCGACAGAGCCGGCGTCGCCCTCGACAAGCGTGGCGCCGTTATCGTGGACGACCAGCTGCGCACCAGCGTGCCCGGCATCTGGGCGATGGGCGACTGCAACGGCAAGGGCGCTTTCACCCACACCTCCTACAATGACTACGAGATCGTCGCCGCCAACCTGCTCGACAACGACCCACGCAAGGTCAGCGACCGCATCGAGGCCTATGCGCTCTACATCGACCCGCCACTCGGCCGCTGCGGCATGACCGAGGCGGCGGTGAAGAAATCCGGACGCCGCGCGCTGGTCGGCCAGCGGCCGATGACACGTGTCGGCCGCGCCGTCGAAAAGGGCGAGACGCAAGGCTTCATGAAGATCCTGGTCGATGCCGACACCAGGGAAATCCTTGGCTGTTCGGTGCTCGGTCCCGGCGGCGACGAAGCGGTGCATTGTGTGCTCGATCTGATGTACGCCAAGGCGCCGGTCGACACGCTGGCGCGCGCGACGCACATCCACCCCACTGTCTCGGAGCTGCTGCCGACGATTGCCCAGGAACTCAAACCGCTGGCGTGAAACGCTTCGAGCTGGGGACTTTCTGCATCGGTGCATTGCAGCAATGTGCATTGCGCATAGCTCGTGTCCTCGTTCAATCTCCGGATTGAACCGATTCAGTCTGGACGCCCCATGCCTCTGCCGATCCTTGCGCTTGCCATTGCGTCCTTCTGCATCGGCACCACCGAATTCGTCATCATGGGCCTGCTGCCGGAGGTCGCCGCCGACCTTCGCGTGTCGATCCCTTCGGCCGGCCTGCTGGTCACCGGCTATGCGCTGGGCGTCGTCTTCGGCGCCCCGATCGTCGCGATGGCCACCGCGCATCTGCCGCGCAAGCCGGTGCTGGTGGGGCTGGCCGCGTCGTTCGTCGTCGGCAATCTGTTCTGCGCCATCGCGCCTGACTATTGGACACTGATGGCGGCGCGTGTCTTCACCGCTTTTGGCCACGGCGCTTTCTTCGGCATCGGCTCGGTCGTTGCCGCAAGCCTGGTGCCGCGCAACAAACGCGCCAGCGCCATGGCCCTGATGTTTGCCGGCCTGACGCTTTCCAACATTCTGGGCGTTCCAGCCGGTACTGCACTTGGCGAAGCTTTCGGCTGGCGCTCCACATTCATCGCCGTGGTCGGCATCGGCTTGATCTCGGTCGCTGCCATCGCCTGGCTGGTGCCGTCGGATGTCGCCGAACCGAGCGGCGGCGGCCTGCGCGGCGAGTTGCGGGTGCTGGGCAGGCTACAGGTCTGGCTGGCGATGCTGATCGCCTCGCTGGCCTCGGCCAGCCTGTTTGCCGTTTTCACCTATATAAAACCCTACCTCACTGAAGTGTCCGGCCTGTCGACGTCTGCAGTCACCTGGGTGCTCCTGTTGTTCGGCGCCGGCATGACCATCGGCAACATCATCGGCGGGCGGCTGGCGGACTGGAAGCTGATGCCGACCGTCATCGGCACGCTGTTGTTGATGGCAGTGCTGTTCGTCGGCTTCATGCAGTTCGGCGCGATTGCCAGCGTCGCCATCGGCATTGTCTTCCTCTGGGGACTGCTCATCTTCGTCGTCGTGCCGCCGCTGCAGATCCGCGTCGTCGAGGCCGCTTCCGAAGGACCGAACCTTGCCGCCACGCTGAACCAGGGCGCCTTCAATGTCGGCAATGCCGGAGGCGCCTGGATCGGCGGCGTGGCGCTTTCGGCGGGCGTCTCCTACGCCCAACTGCCGCTGGTCGGCGCGATGCTCGCCTTGCTGGCGGTCACCGTCGCGGTGCTGTCGCAAGCGCTGGACCGGCGCGCGCCTGTCCCGCTCCAGGCTGCCGCCGAATAGACGTCGATTCGCCAAAGCGACGGAAATCTTGCGCCCATAGCGCGGCCGACTGGACCAATCGACAGCGATCCCTCAAATAGGCATGTCTTCTCGCTCTAACTGGAGAAAGTCATGCAGAAATCGATCGAACGCATCGCCGGCGACAGCGAGGGCGTTTCCTACGAATTCCCGGTGTTTCGCTTCGCCGGCGCCGACAAGGCGGCGCTATCGGCCTATCTGCAGGCCGCCCTCCATGCCGGCGAGTTGCCGGGGGTCGTCGCCATCGACGCGCTGATGCCGGCGCTGAACAAGGCCGCTGCCGAAGGCCGCATCAAGGGCGACATCACCATCGTGCCCTGGGCCAACCCGATCGGCCGCGCGCAATATCATTTCGGCGAGCATCAGGGCCGCTTTCATTTGGGCACCCGCACCAATTTCAACCGTGCTTTTCCGCTGCTCGCCGCGCCCGACGCCAAGCTCTTGCCCGACACCAGCTTTGGCGGCGCCGACCAGCGGCTGAAGTCCCGCCTGGTGCAGCTGTCGCTCGGCCACGACATCGTGCTCGACCTGCATTGCGACGATGAGGGCCTTGCCTATCTCTACATCCACACCAGCCTGTGGCCGGCCATGGCCGATTGCGCCGCCGCCATGGGCGTCGATGCGGTGGTGCTGTGGAGCGAGGACACCGACGGCACCTTCGAGGGCGCCTCGATCATGCCCTACCAGAACGTTCCTGCCGACGTGGCGAAGTTCGACCGCCGTGTCGCCACCACGGTCGAATATCGCGGCATCCTCGATGTCGATGGCGCCCTGGCCAAAGCCGACGCCGAAGGGCTCTACCGGCTGCTGGTGGCACGCGGCGTGGTCGTCGACGGCGCGCTGCCTGCGCCCGGCCCATTCAAGGGCGTCGTCGCGCCGTTGGAAAACATCGACATGATGCCCGCCCCCCGAGCTGGCGCTGTGCTCTATGACGTGAAGCCCGGCGACCGTGTCGTCAGGGGCGATCGGCTCGCCACCATCGTCCACGCGCCGGGCGAAACCGATGGCCGCGCGGAAGTGTTCGCGCCGCAGGACGGCATCATCCTGACCCGCCGCTCGCGTCGCATCATCCGCGCCGGCGAGGATCTGCTGAAGCTGGTCGGCGACAGGAAAAGCGCCGATGCCAGGTCGGGTACGCTCGAGGACTGACCTAGCCCGAAATCGCCAACCGCGCCTTGGCCTCCAGCCATTCCGCCATTTGCCGATACGGCACCGGACCGTGGCTGATGCGGGCAACGCCGAGTTCGGCCAGCCGCTGGCGCGGCGGCACATGCGCCAATGCGATGATGTTGACCGGCAGTCCTGTTGCCCTGCACAGCGCCTCGATGAGACCCTCGTCGCCAAGGCCCGGCGCAAAGAAACCACTCGCTCCGGCCTTTTCATAGGCATGCGCCCGCTCGATCGCCTGCTCGAGCAGCGTCTTGTCATGCGCATCGGGCTTCGCCTTGAGGAAGATGTCGGTGCGGGCGTTGAGGAAGGCCGGTATACCCGAGGCCTTGACGGCGGCCGCGGCCGCTTCGACCCGCTTCACCTGGACGGTGATGTCGTGCAGGCCGGTGCCGCCGACGATCTGGTCCTCGAAATTGAAGCCGATAGCGCCGGCCTGCAAGGCGCGCGTCACCGTCTGGGCGACGACTTCCGGCTCGACGCCGTAGCCGCCCTCGAGGTCCATGGTCACCGGCAGGTCGACCGCCTGCACGATGCGCCTGATGTTGTCGAGCGCCAGTTCCAGCGGGATTTTCTCGCCATCGGCATAGCCGAAGGCGGCCGCGACCGGCCAGCTTCCGGTGGCGATGGCCTTGGCGCCGGCCTTCTCGACGATCTTGGCCGAGCCCGGATCCCAGGCATTGTAAAGAACGATCGGGTTGCCCTTGATGTGAAGGGAATGGAACGTCCGCGCGCGCTCGGCCTGGTCGGTCATGGGTGTTTCCCGTCTTGGTATTGTCGGAAGTCCAGCCTAGCCGGGACCGCCGGCCCTGGCGATGTGCCATGAGCCCCTGAAGCGGCGGCCACCGGACAGACGTTTCAAACCTGTTGCGCATCCGGTTTTTCGCCGCTATGGATTTCGCCATGAACATGCGTTCGACCAAGACCATTTGGTGGTGGGCCTGCTGACAGCGGCCTGTTCGAACGCGCGTGCGTGAAAAGAGAGGGTGGCCGCAACGGAAAGTCCGGGCGGCCATTTGTTTTTCCAAGCCAGTCCCGGGTCCGTTGCCCCAACAAGCTGATGGAGACGGCAATGACGATGAAGGTTCTGGAAAACGGCGCTGAAAGCTTCGTGACCGCGGGTGGCATCACCATCACGCGTGAGCGCCACGACCGGCCGTATGCGGGAGCGATCGACGCCTATGTCGATGGCCTGAACTCGCGCCGGGGCGCGGTGTTTTCCTCGAATTACGAATATCCCGGCCGTTACACGCGCTGGGACACCGCCATCATCGATCCGCCGCTGGTCATTTCCGCCCGGGGCCGCGCCATGCGCATCGAGGCGCTGAACCGCCGCGGCGAGGCTCTGTTGCCGGTCATCGGCAAGACGCTGGGCGGCCTTGCCGACATCACCATCGCCGAGACGACGAAGACGCTGATCCGCCTCGACGTCGCCAAACCCGGCCGCGTCTTCACCGAGGAAGAGCGCAGCCGCGTGCCCTCGGTCTTCACCGTGCTGCGCGCCATCACCGCTTTGTTCAAAACCGACGAAGACGCCAATCTCGGCCTCTATGGCGCCTTCGGCTACGACCTCTCCTTCCAGTTCGACCCGGTCGACTACAAGCTCGAGCGCAAGCCCAGCCAGCGCGACCTCGTGCTGTTCCTGCCCGACGAGATCCTGGTCGTCGACCATTATTCCGCCAAGGCCTGGACCGACCGCTACGACTATTCGGGCGAAGGATTTTCGACGGAAGGCTTAGCCCGCGACGCAATCGCCGAGCCGTTCAAGACCGCAGACCGCATCCCGCCGCGCGGCGACCATGAGCCGGGCGAATATGCCAATCTGGTGCGGCGCGCCATGGACTCGTTCAAGCGCGGCGACCTGTTCGAGGTCGTGCCCGGCCAGATGTTCTACGAGCGCTGCGAGACGCAGCCCTCCGACATTTCGCGCAAGCTGAAATCGATCAACCCCTCGCCCTATTCCTTCTTCATCAATCTCGGCGAAAACGAATATCTGATCGGCGCTTCGCCCGAAATGTTCGTGCGCGTCAACGGCCGCCGCGTCGAAACCTGCCCGATTTCGGGCACCATCAAGCGCGGCGACGACGCGATCTCGGATAGCGAGCAGATCCTGAAACTGCTCAATTCGAAGAAGGACGAGTCCGAGCTCACTATGTGCTCGGATGTCGACCGCAACGACAAGTCGCGGGTCTGCGAGCCCGGTTCGGTGCGCGTCATCGGTCGCCGCCAGATCGAGATGTATTCGCGCCTGATCCACACCGTCGACCACATCGAAGGCCGGCTGCGCGAAGGCATGGACGCCTTCGACGCCTTCCTGTCCCATGCCTGGGCGGTCACCGTCACCGGCGCGCCGAAACTGTGGGCCATGCGCTTCATCGAGCAGAACGAAAAGAGCCCGCGCGCCTGGTATGGCGGGGCGATCGGCATGGTCAATTTCAACGGCGACATGAACACCGGCCTGACGCTGCGCACCATCCGCATCAAGGACGGCATCGCCGAGGTGCGCGCCGGCGCCACATTGCTGTTCGACAGCATCCCCGAGGAAGAAGAAGCCGAAACCGAACTGAAGGCATCCGCCATGCTCTCCGCCATCCGCGACGCCAAGACCGGCAACTCCGCCAGCACCGAGCGCACCACCGCGCGGGTCGGCGACGGTGTCAACATCCTGCTCGTTGACCACGAGGACTCTTTCGTCCACACGCTGGCCAACTACTTCCGCCAGACCGGTGCCAATGTCTCGACCGTGCGCACGCCGGTGCCGGAGGAAGTGTTCGAGCGGCTGAAGCCGGACCTGGTCGTGCTCTCGCCCGGACCGGGCACGCCGAAGGATTTCGATTGCGCCGCGACCATCAGGCGAGCGCGCGCCCGCGACCTGCCGATCTTCGGCGTCTGCCTGGGCCTGCAGGCGCTGGCCGAGGCCTATGGCGGCGAACTCAGGCAACTGCATATTCCCATGCACGGCAAGCCCTCGCGCATCCGCGTCTCCAAGCCGGGCATCATCTTCTCCGGCCTGCCCAAGGAAGTCACTGTCGGCCGCTATCACTCGATCTTCGCCGATCCGGTGCGCTTGCCCGATGATTTCATCGTCACGGCAGAGACGGAGGACGGCATTATCATGGCTTTCGAGCACCGCAAGGAGCCGATCGCGGCGGTGCAGTTCCATCCGGAATCGATCATGACGCTCGGCCACAATGCCGGCATGCGCATCATCGAGAACATCGTCGCCCATTTGCCGCGCAAGGCGAAGGAAAAGGCAGCCTGACCTAGATGGCCGAAGCCGAGAACACGATGGCGATCGCAGCCAAGGCGGCCGCGAAGCGCAGGGTCGCCAACCTTGCCTTCTGGTCGATCGTGGTCGCCTTTGTCGTGCTCGCGTTGAAGTTGGCCGCCTGGTACATTACCGGCTCCGTCGCACTTTATTCGGACGCTCTGGAATCGATCGTCAACGTCATTGCCTCGGTCGCCGCCTTGTGGGCGATCCAGGTCAGTTACAAGCCGGCCGACCAGGATCATCCATTCGGCCATCACAAGGCGGAATATTTCTCCGCGGTGCTCGAAGGCGTGCTGATCGTCGTTGCCGCGCTGTTGATCCTCAACGAGGTCTGGCGGAGTTGGCAGACGCCAGCACCACTCGAACAGCCCTGGAAAGGTCTTGCCGTCAACGGCGTCGCCACGGTGATCAATGCCTTCTGGGCCTGGATGCTGATCCGCGTCGGCCGGGCGGAGAAATCGCCGGCGCTCGTCGCCGACGGCAACCACATCATGACCGACGTCGTCACCTCGGTGGGCGTCTTCGGCGGTCTGGTCGGGGCAATCCTGACCGGCTGGCATATCCTCGATCCGGCGCTTGCCGTCATCGTCGCGCTCAACATCCTGTGGCAGGGCTGGCACGTCATCGGCTCGTCGATGAACGGCCTGATGGACCGTGCCGTCGACACGCAGGAACACATGCGCATCCGCGACGTCATCTCGGCCAATTGCAAGGGCGCGCTGGAGGTGCACGACCTGAAAACCCGCATCGCCGGCCGCGCCACCTTCATCGAGTTCCATCTGGTCGTCGACGCCGACATGTCGGTCGGCGCCAGCCACGTCATCTGCGACCGCATCGAAGACGCGCTGAAAGCCGAAATCCCCTCGGTGCGCGTCACCATCCATGTCGAGCCCGACGACGAGGCCAAGCTGCCGAAAGGCACGACGGCCGTACCGTTTGCGTGAGGCGGTTCGCCGGCGCGACCTTGGAAAAATTAGTCGAAGCCTCTCGACTTCGTCATCCACGGGCGGAGCAGGAGCGAAGCTCCGTCGCGGAGACCCGAGGATCCATGCCGCGACCTAGGATGAAGCACACGGCGGAAGACAATTCTGCACCGCAGCAGCGCTCAGGAGTCCCGGCATGGATCCTATGGTCTAAGCCGCGTCGCTTCGCTCCTTGCTACGCCATAGGATGACCACGCGCTGGTATTCAAGGCGCACAGGCCGATTGCGGCATTGGCACCAGCCGATAGACCTTGTCGTCCGACTTCGTCTTGCCGTCCGCTGCCTTCGAGCAGAGATCGACGATCGCCAGGCTGCTGTTGGGATTGGCCAGCATCATCGTGCCGTTAGCGCCGCGCTTGAGGAAGATTTCCTTCTGCGCGATGTCGCAGGAGAAATCGCTCATCTTCGAGCTTGCCGCGCAGCGCCACTGGTCGGCTTCGCCCTGGCAGGAATAGGTCTGCGTGACCTTTCCCGACTTCAGCCTGGTGGTCACCGAAACGGCGATGTCGGCGCCGTCAGGCCAGTTGGCGACGTCACCGCCCGACGCGAAGGACGCCAGTTCCACCGGCCCGCGGAAAACTCGGATCGACTGCGTCCGCTGGTCGGGATGCGAGGCCAGATGCGCCGCGTCATAGTCGCGGCCGTAGCAGAAGGCCTGGTCGGGCTTCAGCCGCTCGCGCAGCGGGAGGCCGAGCGCCGGATCGATCGGGTCGATGCGCGCGAACTCGGCCTTGCAGGTCGCGGCCGGCATCGGGTCGAGGCGGAAATTGTCGTCCTCTGTGCCCAGCGCCTGCCTGTCATATTCGGCCTTGCCGAGTTCCTCTTCCGATCCGGCATCGAGATAAAGGTCGGCCGAGACATCGGTGACAACCAGACGGCCTTTGTCATCGACCTTCAGCGAGGCCATGGTGCGGTCGCAGTCCATGCCGCAACGGATCGGCCCTGATGTGCCATCCTCGGATTCATGGTTGCACCAGCCGCCGGCCCATTGCGGCGCCTTGGCGCCACGCAACGTCGTGGTGAGAAAGCCATTATAGGATGTGTCGGCGTTTGCCGTGGGCTCTTCGTTCGGCCGGCTGACCGGGTCATGACCATAGTAGAAGAAGATCCGTGCCACCTTCTGCTTCGGATGCGCCTTGAGATGGGCCGCGTCATAGACCCGGCCGAAACAGACGTCCGCCCCGCTCGGGCTGAGTTCCCTGAGCTTGAGCGCGTCGTCAGCGACGGCTGTGCCTGTCAGCAAACCAAGCAGCGCGGCACCAAATCCGGCGCCCGCGATTATCTTCCATTCCCTTGCCCTGAACGTCATGTGACCTCTCCTCGCATCGACAGGACGTAGCGTCAACTTATGCTAGTATTGCGGCCGCAGCCACGCAAATAGCGGTGAAATCTGAGGAGGATGCCATGCGCCGACGCGACATGTTCCGCGCGGTTCTTGCCGGAACCGGGACGTTTCTTGGCCTGCGGGCCGCGCAGGCCGCGGCGACGGAAACCCCACGGCTGAAGGTTGCCTATCATCTGAGCGATGTGGACAAGGTCAACTTCGTGCTCGGCAACATCAAGAACCACTATGAGGGCACCGGCGGCAATGCCGACATCGTGCTGGTCGTGCATGGCCCGGCCCTGGCGAGCTTCAAGTCGAAGGGCATATCGGCCGCTATCTCCGGCCGCTTCGCCGGCCTGGTGCAGCAAGGGCTCGAGCCGCAAGCCTGCGGCAACACCATGCGGGGCATGGATATTTCGCTTGCCGACCTGCTCGACGGCTTCCATGCCGCCGACAAGGGTGGCGTCGTGAAGCTCGCGGAACTGCAAAGCCAGGGCTATGCCTATCTGCGCCCCTGAGGCTTGAACACCGGGGTGGCAAAGGCCTACGAAGGGCGGCAGACATCCCGGAGGAACAACAGTGCCAGCCACCAATACACTCAGCATTCCCGATCTCGCCGGCAAGGCGGTGCTGGTCACCGGTGCCTCGACCGGTATCGGCGCGGCCCTCGCGCTGGCCTATGCCGCGCAGAAATCCAGGGTGGCGCTGCATTACAATTCGAGCCAGGAGGCCGCCGAGAAACTCGCCAAGACCATTCGTGACAGCGGCGGCGAGGTGTTCCTCGTCCAGGGCGACTTTTCCGTTCCCGCCGACGTCGAGCGCGTCGTCGAGGACAGCGCGCAGCATTTCGGACGCCTCGACGGGCTGGTGAACAATGCCGGCGGCATGCTCGGCCGCATACCCTATGCCGACCAGACCGAAGCGCATTACGACGCGGTTATGGACCTCAATGCGCGTTCGGTGCTGACAGCCTCGCGCAAGGCGATGCCATGGCTGAAGAAGCAGGGCGGCTTCATCGTCAACACCTCGTCAATTGCCGCGCGCAATGGTGCCGGCGGCGGCGCCGGCCTCTACGGCTCGGCCAAGGCCTTCGTCTCCAATGTCACACGCGGCATGGCCAAGGAACTGATCGGCTTCGGCATCCGCGTCAACGCCGTGGCGCCCGGCACGATTCTCACCCCTTTCCATGAGCGCTATTCGACCGAGGAGCAGATCAAGGGCATGGTCGCCACCATTCCGCAGGGCCGCGCCGGCACGGCGGAAGACTGCGTCGGCGCTTACCTGTTCCTCTCGTCGGACCTGCTGAGCGGCTACATCACCGGCCAGGTGATCGAGGTGAATGGCGGCCAGTTGATGCCGTGACCGGCTATCTGCATACTGACGGTCCGCATACTCTTGTCGAAGACTTTGAAGGGGAGACAGCTGAATGTACGGACTGATCGGCAAGATGCGGGCGGCGCGCGGCCAGCGCGACTCGGTCATGGACGTGCTGCGCGCCAGCACCGGCGCCCTGCCGGGCTGCCTGAGCTATATCGTCGCCACCGACCCGGCCGACGCCGATGCGATCTGGGTGACCGAAGTGTGGACTGACCAGGCAAGCCACAAGGCCTCGCTGCAGCTTCCGGAAGTTCAGGCGGCAATCGCCAAGGCGCGCCCCTTCATCGCCGGCTTCGAGTTCCAGGTGGAGACCCATCCGGTCGGCGGCTTCGGATTGCCTGACGGCAAGACGGGCTGAGGCCTTCGGGCAGCTTTTTCAGCACGGCGGGGTTCGCATCGCCGTGCTTGGCGTCTAAGACCGAAACATGGATTCCTCGGCGCAGCCTCCCGACCAGCTTGCCACCGAGCGCATGGCGCGTATGGGCAAGCCCTGGCAATGGCTGGTCCTGCTCACCATCTCGGCCCTGTTCGCCAGCGCGCTCGAACTGGCCGCTCTGCCGGCGGCGCTGCTGATCGGACCGATGCTGGCGGCGATCATCGCCGGCACCAATGGCGCCACGGTGCGGGTGCCGCGCCTGCTGTTCGGCTCCGCCCAGGCCATTGTCGGCTGTCTCGTCGCCGCGTCGATCTCGGCCGACATCTTTCCCGTCTTCTATGCCGAGTGGCCGCTGTTCCTGGGCGTGGTGATTGCGACAGTCGCGGCCTCCAGCCTGCTTGGCTGGCTGATCAGCCGCTGGCGCATCCTGCCCGGCACCACCGCCGTCTGGGGCTCCTCGCCTGGCGCCGCCACCGCCATGGTGCTGATGGCCGGCGCTTTTGGCGCCGACCAGCGCCTCGTCGCCTTCATGCAGTATCTGCGGGTCATCTTCGTTTCGATGACGGCGGCGATCGTCGCCAAGATGTGGGTCGACACATCGGGCATCGAAGTCCCGCCCATCATCTGGTTTCCGCCGATCGATGCCCAAGCCTTCGCCGCCACGTCAGGTATCGCGCTGGTCGGCGGCCTTGCGGGGAAGCTGTGCCGGCTGCCCTCGCCCTTCTTCCTCGGCACCTTCATCTTCGGCACCGTCGTCCATCTCGGCCTTGGCGTCGAGATGCAGCTGCCGCCCTGGCTGCTGGCAATCAGCTACGCCATGGTCGGCTGGTCGATCGGGCTGAACTTCACCAGGCCGATCCTGCGCCATGCGACGCGTGCTCTGCCGCAGATCATCGCCTCGATCGTGGCGCTGATCGCCTTTTGCGGCGGGCTCGCCTTCCTGATCAGCCATCTCCTGGGCATCGATCCGCTGACTGCCTATCTGGCGACCAGCCCCGGCGGCATGGACAGCGTCGCCATCATCGCCGCCGCGGCGCAGAACGTCGACATCTCCTTCGTCATGGCGCTGCAATCGGCCCGGTTCCTGGTCGTGCTGCTCGTCGGCCCGAGCGTCGCCCGGCTGGTTGCCAGAAGCATCCGGGACTGACAGGCTGCAGCGCTTTCGGTGCCCACTCTTCACCCCCACCGGCCGGCAGCCGCCGCAAGCCGCTCGGGAAGGAAATCGACAAAGACCCGCACCTTTGGCGACAGATGGCGATTGGAGGGCCACAGCATCCGGAACTGGCCACGGCCGTCGATATGATCGTCCAGCACGGTGCGCAGCCTTCCGTCCAGCAACGCCTCGCGGACCAGGAAATCGGGCATGCAGGCGATGCCGAGCCCGGCGACCGTGGCACCCTTCAAGGCCTCCATATTGTTGCAGGTCAGCTTCGAGCGGGTCTGCGGTTCGGCGCTTCCGGTCGTGAATGGCCACTCCAGCAGCCTGCCGCTGTTGAGAAAGCGAAAGTTTATGCCGAAATGCCTGGTGAGATCCGCCGGTTTGTCGGGCGTGCCATGGCGCTCGAGATAGGAAGGCGCCGCGCACAAAAGCATACGAAAGGGTCCAACGGGTCTCGACACCAGTCGTGAATCGGGCAGCTCGCCGCTGCGGATCGCGACGTCGATACCTTCCTCGATGACGTCGACCACGCGGTCGTTGAAATCGATGTCGAGTTCGATCTCGGGATAGCGGGACATGAACTCCGACAGCACCGGCAAAAGCAGATGATAGGTGACAATCGGGGTCGAGACGCGCAGCCGTCCGTGCGGCGTTTCCCGCGTCCGCGACAGCATCGCCTCGGCATCGTCGATGTCGTCGAGGATGCGGCGCACCCGCTCATTGAACAGCCTGCCCTCTTCCGTCAGGCCGACGCGCCGCGTGCTGCGCTGCAGGAGCCGCACGCCGAGCTCCTGTTCGAGCCTTGCGACGCTCTTGCCGACGGCGGAGGCCGAAATGCCGAGCGCCCGGCCAGCAGCGATGAAACTGCCAAACTCGGCGGTGCGGGCGAAGGCCAACAGGCCACTGAGACGATCCATCGTAATCTTCCATTCGAGCGTTTCAGTCCGGTATATCAGGAGATATAATACCATTTTTCCGGAAAGGCTGCTGACCTATCTTGTCGTTGCGACGGCGCCGCGACCCACGCGCATGCCGACGGATGCTGCTTCAGATAGGAAAATTCATGACCTCGAAGACCACAACCGGCCCAGCCGAGCGATGGCTCGTGCTCTTGTCGGTATGCCTTGCCGCGATGACCATGCCCTTGACCTTCACCGGCCCGGCCGTCGCACTCTCACGCATCGCGGCCGATCTCGGCGGCAGCCCGATCGCGCTCAACTGGGTGACGAACGCCTTCATGCTGACCTTCGGCGCCAGCCTGATGGCGGCTGGAGCGCTGGCCGACAACCACGGCCGCAAGCGCATCTTCCTCGCCGGCCTCTGCCTCTATGTCCTGGCGTCGCTCGGCGCGATGCTGGCGCCCGGCATCGTCTGGTTCGACATGTTCAGGGCCGCGCAAGGCATCGGCGGTGCCTTGGCCTTCGCCGGCGGCGCCTCCGCACTTGCCCAGGAATTCGAAGGGCCGCTGCGGCTGCGCGCCTTCTCCTTCCTCGGCACAAGTTTCGGCATCGGCCTCGCCTTCGGTCCGATCGCCTCGGGCTTGCTCATATCCGCATTCGGCTGGCGGTCGATCTTTGTTCTGGTGGCAGTGCTGGCGATTGCCTCGGCGGTGCTTGGCATGCGCACTATCCGGGAATCGCGCGACCCGGATGCGACCGGCCTCGACTGGGCGGGAGCCGGCACTTTCACGACAGCACTGGCCTTGCTGACCTATGGTGTACTGCAGGCGCCGCAGAGCGGCTGGACCGATCCCCTGGTCGTCACGCTGCTCGCCGCGGCAGCCCTCTTCTTCGCCGCTTTCATTATCGTCGAGCGACGCGTGCGCCGGCCAATGCTCGACCTCACGCTGTTTCGCTTCCCCCGCTTCGTCGGCGTCCAGTTCCTGGCGGCGGCGCCCGCCTATGGCTTCGTCGTCCTGCTGGTGCTTCTGCCGATCCGCTTCATCGGCATTGAAGGGATGAGCGAGATCGAGGCCGGGCAATTGATGATCTGCCTTTCGGGGCCGTTGCTGATCCTGCCCTTGCTTGCCGGCCAGCTGGCGCGCTGGATCGCTCCGGCCACGATCTGCGGCGCTGGCCTGCTCATCGCCGCCGCCGGCCTCCTCTGGCTGAGCCTGACGCCGCCGGTCGCCGTCGCGCTTGTGGCGCCGCTTGTGCTGATCGGTATCGGCATCGCTTTGCCCTGGGGACTGATGGACGGGCTCGCCGTCAGCGTCGTGCCGCGCGAGCGCGCCGGCATGGCGGTCGGCATCTTCAACACCACGCGTGTCGCTTGCGAGGGCGTGGCGGTGGCCATTGTCATGGCGACCCTGTCAGGCTTCACCGCGGCGCAACTCGCTACTCAAGGAGCATCTTCCAGGGATGCGGCCGCCGCGGCGCAGCTGCTGGTGACCGGCAATGTCGGTGAAACGGCGCAGCATCTGCCAACGGCCAACGCCGCAACCCTGGTCCAGGCCTATGAGACGGCTTTCGACAGGCTGCTGATCGTGCTGGCGGCAATCACCATCGTCACCGCCCTCGTCGTCTTCCTCGGCCTGCGTCGCGGATCGGCGGCGCAGCACGAGCCTGTTTCTGTGCCGGTTTGCCAGGAAGGATAGCTGGCTCAGCCTTTGTCAGGTGATGACAAGGCTCGCTATACGGTCGCCATCCAGCGTGAAGGTCATGTCGCCCTCGCCGTTGAAGCCCTTGCCCTCGACGGCGATGCGAACGCGATAGACGCCTTCCGTCGGCGTGATGCCGACGACGCTCAGGTTCGACTTCACGCCGATATTGTCGGACTGGTTCCGCGGGCGATCTGCTCGCGCCCCTGGAACGATCGTCCCCAGTCGCTCAAGAATGCGTCGTCGGCAAAGGTGTTGAGAAAGGCTTCGGTATCACCTTCATTGGTGGCCTCGACAAAGCGACGGATGGGGTCGGGGGTCGTCATCAATCGAGCCTGTGCATCAGATCATCATCCAGCCAGCGGCCGAAGAAATAGACCAGCTGCTTGTGCCACCATGGCCAGTCATGGCTGACGTCGCCGCCCCAATAGTCGACCCAGGCGGGAATGGATTTGTCGCGCAGGATCTGTTCCAGCTGGCGCGTCTCGACCAGCATGCGCTCTTCCCAGGCGCCCTGCCCGCAGCAGAAGATCAGCCGCAGCGCCTTCAGCCGCGCCAAAAGCTTCGGATCGACGATGCCGGGCAGGTAATCGAGCGGCGAGTTGTAGAAGATGTCGCCCTCCAGCGCCTTGCCGAAGAAGTCGCGAGCCGAATAGACCCCCGACAGCGAGATGACGCCACTGGCGAGTTCGGGAAAGCGGAAGACGAAATTCGACGAATGGTAGCCGCCCATCGAACAGCCTGAAAACAACGGCTTCAGTCTGCGCCCGCCATTGGCAGCCGATGCGGCGGACAGGATTTCCGGCAGCGCCTCCTCGCGCATATAGCGGAAATAGGCCTCGTGGCGGCCGATGCGATGCGCGGCGTCGGCATGCTTGTCGAAGAAGGATTCCGAATCGATGCCGTCGACCGTGAACAGCTGGATGCGGCCGGTATCGATGAACTCGGCCAAAGCGCCCACCCCGCCGGAATCCTCGAACTGGTAGAACCGCCCCTGCGAGGTCGGGAACACCACCACGGGCCGGCCGGCATGACCGTAGCGCTTGTATTCCATGTCGCGGCCGAGCTTGCCGGAGAAATGCTTGTGATAGGAGATGTCCATCGCCTCAGGCCTTTTCCGCATGGATATAGGCGACCGCCTCGCGCAGCGCCGCCTGATCCTTCGAGCGCATCTGATAGGCGTAATTTCCCATGGCGCGGCTGAAAACCTCTTCGATGGCCTGATGGTGGACGATCTTGTCGCGGTGCGCCGCTAGCACGTCCTCATGGCTGTGCAAATAGTGGAGGTGCCGCTTGCGACTGGCATAGGCGGTGAAATACTTGCCCTCATATGGCCCGCCGGCGGCGTCCTTGACCACCATGTCGGCCCATGCCGCGTAGACGTCGATGTCGAACGTGTAGTTGATGGCGTCGGTCATCCAGGCGCCGGGCGGCCGCATGTTGACCTCCAGCGCGATGATCCGGTCGTCCCTGGTCTCGAACAGCTCGATGTGGAAGAAGCGCTCGCGCACGTCGAACGCCTTCAGGATCTTGCGGCCGGCCTCCTCGACCGCTGGCCTGATATGGGGAAAGCAGGTGTAGCTCATATGGCGGTCCTTGTTGACCACCTCCATGACGCTCTGGTCGTAGCGGTGGCTGGCCGCCAGCACCACCTCGCCGTCGCGGTTGACCAGCCCGTCATAGGTCACCACCAGCCCCTCGATGAATTGCTCCATGACGAAGGTCACGTCCTCGGGCTTGTCCCGGAAGAACTGGTCGAGCTCCCCTGTGTTGGAGATCTTAAAAGTGTTGGAAGCGCCAGAGCCGCTGTCGGGCTTCACCACCACGGGATAGCCGACGCGGCGGATGAAAGTCATGGCGCCGGCGCGGTCGGAGCATTTGCGCTGCGCGATGGTCTCGACGCCGCTCTTGCGGAAAAAGGCGCGCATGCGGCTCTTGCGCTTCAGGTTCTTCACGAAATCGAGCTTGGTGCCGTAGATGTTGAAGTCGGTGCGGATGTTGGCTTCCAGCTCCAGCCAGTGTTCGTTGAGCGATTCGAACCGGTCGACGCGGCCCCATTTGTGGATGAAATGCCCCATCGCCCGGAACACCGGATCGTAGTCCTCCATGTCGGCGACGCGGTAATATTCCGAAAGCGCTGCCTTCAGCCTCCCGTCAAGCGCGTCATAGGGCGCATCGCCAATGCCGAGCACGGTGGCTCCGGCCTTCTTCAGCCGGTCGCAGAAATCGGCGCCGTTGGTCGGAAAATGCGGCGAGAAGAACACGAAATTCATCGACAACCACCTCCCGGTGACAGGGCACCGCAGCCCCGTCGGCATCCAAGTCTGGCGCATTTGCGGCGCCTGGGGAAGAGCACCGGCATTTGGGATAATGTTCAACGGATTCAGCCCCCGCTTGCCTCTGCCGGGGCGCTCCTGTATGAGAACCGGCATGAACACGCGCGCCACCATCGCTTCCCGTCAGACCGGCTTTGCCGGCGAGACCGTGCGCGCGCTTGCCTCGACCCTGCTTCTTCTCGGCCTTATCGGCGATCGCCGGGTTCGCTGAAGGAGCGCCCGGCGGTCGAACCGCCGCGCAAGCGCATGCTCCTTAGCCAGTCTCAAAATTGGCAGTCACATCAAGCGAACGAAAAAATCTGGTAAAGGCGCCACTCGCCAGCCATCCGTCCGAGACGGATCCGAGGGCCGCCGGGAGAACAAGACGATGAACGCACGAGAACAGATCCGCCCTGATGCCGCTGTAGCAGGCAAGCATGTCGAACCAGCCCGCGGCATGCCCGACGCGGCCCGCAAATATCAACCCTATCCGACCGTTGGCCTCACCGACCGGACCTGGCCCTCGAAGGTCATCGACAAGGCGCCGATCTGGTGTTCGGTCGACCTGCGCGACGGCAACCAGGCACTGATCGACCCGATGGGCCATGAGCGCAAGGCGCGCATGTTCGGCCTGCTGCTCGACATGGGATTCAAGGAGATCGAGATCGGCTTCCCCTCGGCCTCGCAGACCGATTTCGACTTCGCCCGCTGGTGCATCGAGGAAGGCAACGTGCCCGCCGATGTGTCGCTGCAGGTGCTGGTGCAGTGCCGGCCCGAGCTGATCACGCGCACCTTCGAGGCGCTGAAGGGCGCCACCAACCCGATCGTGCATTTCTACAATTCGACCAGCGAATTGCAGCGCCGCGTCGTCTTCGAAAAGGATGTCGGCGGCATCAAGCGCATCGCCACCGACGCGGCCAAGATGATCACCGACATGGCGGCCAAGGCCGGCGGCGGCTATCGCTTCGAATACTCGCCGGAAAGCTTTACCGGCACCGAGCTCGAAGTGGCGCTGGAGATCTGCAACGCCGTCACCGAGATCGTCAGGCCGACGCCGGACAACAAGCTGATCATCAACCTGCCGTCGACGGTCGAGATGTCGACGCCCAACATCTATGCCGACCGCATCGAATGGATGTGCCGCAATCTGGACGCCAGAGAGAACCTGATCATCTCGCTGCATCCGCACAATGACCGCGGCACCGGCATCGCCACCACCGAACTCGGCTTGATGGCGGGCGCGGACCGCGTCGAAGGCACGCTGTTCGGCAATGGCGAGCGCACCGGCAATGTCGACATCGTCACGCTGGCGCTCAACATGTACACACAAGGCGTCGATCCGGGCATCGACTGCTCCGACATCAACCGGATGAAGGACGTCTATGAATATTCGAACCAGTTGAAGATCCCCGAGCGTCACCCCTATGTCGGCGAACTCGTCTACACCGCCTTTTCCGGCTCGCACCAGGACGCCATCAACAAGGGCATGAAGGCGCTGAAAAAGGCCAACACCAGCCTCTGGGAAGTGCCGTATCTGCCGATCGACCCGGCCGATGTCGGCCGCAGCTACGAGGCGATCATCCGCATCAACTCGCAGTCCGGCAAGGGCGGCATCGCCTATGTGCTGCAGGCCGATTACGGCCTCAATCTGCCGCGCAACCTGCAGATCGAATTCAGCCAGGCGATCCAGGCGATCACCGATGCCGAGGGCAAGGAAGTGCCGGCCAAGCGCATCTATGAGCGCTTTCTCGAAACCTATGTCGACCAGCCGGGCGCGCGCCTGAAATTCCTCGACCACCACACCTATCCCGATACAGTGGTCAAGGGCCGGCGCGTGGTCGAGGCAGTGATCCTCGACAAGGGCAAGGAAGTGACCATATCAGGCACCGGCACAGGCCCGATCGACGGCTTCGTCGATGCACTGTCACGCCATGTCGGCGTCGAGATGTCGGTGCTCG
Source organism: Mesorhizobium sp. 131-3-5 (assembly GCF_016756575.1). Lineage (NCBI taxonomy): Bacteria > Pseudomonadati > Pseudomonadota > Alphaproteobacteria > Hyphomicrobiales > Phyllobacteriaceae > Mesorhizobium > Mesorhizobium sp. 131-3-5. The sequence goes on along the minus strand of NZ_AP023254.1, from coordinate 2,383,983 downwards.
ATTATTCCGAACACTCGATGCAGCGTGGCTCCAATGCATCCGCCATTTCCTATGTCGAAATGGAATATCCCGGCGGCAAGCTGTTCGGCGCCGGCATCAACACCAACATCGTCGCCGCCTCGCTGGAAGCGGTGACGTCGGCAGCCAACCGCATCGTCGGCCGCAAGCCGCGGTAGCATCTACCGACGATTGGCGCGAGAGATCACAGCCACTCTCGCGCCAGCCATTTTTTCAAGCCGAACAAGGCCTTGGCCTCAAACGGCTGACACCGGCGGCACACCAATCCTGTAGCCGGCATCGGCAGCGTCATTAACCACCGGAAAATTATCCGGTGAGGTACGCGATCGCATAACGGGTGTATACTTGTGTGGTGGTGCGAGCCCTATATGATCGCGCCTCAACCTGTGCCGACTTCGAGAGGATCGACACTTGCAGCATGCCACGCCTGCCGCCCCCGCAGTGCGCGAGACACTGGAGCGACTGCTTGCCAGCGAAACGTTCGGACGGTCCGAGCGCGCGCGCAAGCTGATCCGTTATCTCGTCGAACGCGAGCAGGCCGGCGAAGCCGACAGGCTCAAGGGCTTTTCCATCGCCATGGACGTCTTCGGCAAGGACGGCGATTTCGATCCGTCGACCGATGCCGTGGTGCGGGTGCAGGCAGGCCGGCTGCGCGAATTGCTGCAGCAGTATTTCGCCAATGAAGGCATCGCCGAGCCCGTCCGCATCGCCATCCCACGCGGCGGCTACGTTCCGGCCTATGAGCTCAACGCGATCCGTCTGCCGGAAGTGGCCAAACCCGCCGAGCAGGCGCCAGCGGCAGCAGCTCCAGCCGAGCACCCCAATACTGCCGACGAGGCCGTTGCGCCCGCCGCGTTGCTGGCGCCGGCGGCGGCACCCGCGCCCTCTGTGGCGCGCCATCTCACGTTCTTCTGGATGGCGATCGTTGTGGTCATCGCCATGCTCGGCGTCCTGATCCTGCGCCAGGGCGGCGGCGCGCTGCTCGCCGGCGGCGATCTGCCGGCGACGTTCGAGAGCGCCGGCCTGACCAGCAGCATCGCACCGTCCCCGGCCAGCGAGGCCCTGCCGCTCGTCTACATCGCCGTCAAGGCCAGCGGCGCGGACGCCAGCCGCGTCGCCGCGTCGTTGCGTGCCGGCCTGAGCGGCTTCGATACCATCGACTTTATCGGCCGCGACACGGTCGACAAGACCGACCCGGTCGCCAGTGCAACGAGCTTCATGTTCGATGTCCTGCCTGGACCGGGCGCGGGCGAGATCACCATCGAGCTGCAGAGCGTGGCGACCGGACGTGTGCTTTTGTCGCGCAACCTGACAGCCGCCGACAGCGCGCCATCGGCCGTCGAGGACCGTATCGCCGGCATCCTGAGTTCGGCACTGCCCGCGTCCGGCACGATCTACAACTATATCGAGCAGAGCGGCATTCAGAACGGCCTGACGCAGTGCCTGCTGCTCAACGGCAAATACTATCTCGATCAGAACGCCAGAACCCACGAGGCCGCCTATCGCTGCCTCGAAACCCTTGCCGAGAACGGCGCAAAATCGTCGCTTGTTTACTCCGAGCTCGCCTCGCTGCACCTCGAGGCCGTGAACGACCATTACGCCTATCCGCCGGATGCGACGATCGAGAAGGCGATGACATTCGCCCATCGCGCCGTGCAGATGGGCCCGACCAGTCCTTATGCGCATCGTTCCTACGGCTACATCAATTCGCGTCTTGGCAATGCCGACGAGGCGCTGCGTTGGATGCGCAAGGCCCATGATCTCAACCCCTATGACGTCTCCATGGCGGCCGCCTATGGTTATGGGTTGGTCTTCGCCGGCCGCTACGCCGAGGGAACACCCCTTCTGGCTCATGCGGTGGATGCCTCCAGCGGCCATCCGACATGGTGGGATTTCGGGCTTTTCGCCGGCGAGTTGATGCTCGGCGACACGAGCAAGGCCGCGATCGCCAGCTCCGCACTGAGAACCACGGCAACGAAATCGCACTATCTTGCCGCCCGGCTGATCGGCGCCAGGATCTCCGGTCAGGACAGCCTGGCACGCAAGCTGCTCGATGAACTCACCGCCAAATTCCCCAAATTCGCCGCCAATCCGCGCGCGACCTTCATCGACCGAAAATATCCGGCCGACCTGACCGAGCGGCTGGTCGGCGCCTTGCGCGCCGCCGGGCTCGGCGACGCCAGCTGAAGTTGAACAAACACCGGCCGTTGGACCAATGGAATTGCCGGGCGGTCGCGCACGGAGAACAAGGGCCCCCAATCGGGCTGATTTGCCGGCTTCCGCTGGACAAACCCCATTGAATTACAGGCTCGCCTTCGCGAACAATCGCGAAAATTTTACTGGCTATGACGCTGGGTGAAGCGCAATCCAGCCGCATTTGGTGTCAGGTCCGCGCTTTTCACAATCTGCAACAAGCTCCCACCTTCATGATTTCATCGCTCTATGCCGCCGAACAAGGATCTGGTTCGAAGACCATCGTCCTGCTGCACGGTTTTGGCGGTAGCCACAACGTCTGGCGCGACGTGATCGCCTCGCTCGCCCCTTCCGCGTGCACGCTTGCCTATGACCTGCCGGGACATGGCCTGTCGTTCGACTTTGCCGGTGCCGGGCCCGCAAAGGTGGCAGCAAGGGCGGTTCTTGCCGACCTTGCGGCACGCAAGGTCAAACGCATCCATCTCGTTGGTCATTCGATGGGCGGAGCGGTGGCGACCTTGATGGCTCTGGCCGAGCCAGAGAAGGTGGCCTCGCTGACGCTTCTGGCGCCTGGCGGCTTCGGCCCGGAGATCAACGGGCCGCTGTTGCGCCGCTATGCCGCCGCACGGAGCCCATCCGAGATCCTCGCCTGTCTTGCCGCTATGTCGGGTCCACTGGCGCGACCTTTTGATCACATCGCCGATATGCTCTGCGAGATGCGCAAGCGGCCCGGACAATCGGAAAAACTCGTCGAGATCGCCGCCGCCATGACCAGGGACGACCGCCAAGGCGTCATCCCGCGTGAACTGTTGGACAGGCTGGCCATACCGGTGATGGTGGTATGGGGCAGTGATGACGCGGTGCTGCCCTTCGCCCAGGCCGACGACCTGCCGGCGCGCTTTCATGTGCATCACGTGCTGGAGGCCGGCCATATGCTGATCGAGGAAGCGCCCGATCTGATCGCCAGCATCATCCGGCGCAATATGAACCGTCGCGCCAGGCCCGTTCGCCCCAAACTCGCCGCGGCGGCCAGTTGAGTTGCTTAATGCATGTCGCCCAAAAGTGACCTCGGTTTTGGGAGAACGACGTGCATGAAACAAAGATCTGAAGCGCGTCGCGCAACGCGACGCGCTTCAGCGCAACATCCCAGACCGCCTCTGTCCGCTTCATCTCGCCAGTGCATTTTGCCGGCGTCTGTGTTAACCCCGTGTTAACCAAACCCGCGAGGCAGACGCCGATGAAGGACGCAGGCGAAAAGATCGATCCGTCGAGAAAACTGTCCGATGCCATCCGTGATGTGAAGAACGCCTTCGCCGACCGCGACGATGTCGTCGTCGACATGCGCGAGGCGCATCGCATGCGCCTCGATCTCCTGGCCGCCGAACTCGCACCCGTCTTTGCCGATGTGCCCGCCGACATGGACAATTTCGACTTCGTCGTTTCGTCAGGGCTGCAGCCGCGCCTGTGGATCGATGCCGTTAGCCATGTCGCCATGGGGCGCGACCGCCGCACTTATCGCTTCCTCAAGGACACCCGCATCGGCCGTGTGGTGCTTGCCGAATCGACCGAGATGAAGCCAGTTGCCGATTCCGTGACCCGCTATGTCGCCGAGCGCATCGTCGAGCGCCAGAGGATGATGGAGGGCGGGGTCGAGCCGGCCGTCGCCGCCATGAGGCGCGCCGAGGTGGCTGAGGCCGAGCCGCCGCTGCGGTCGCCGCAACGCGGCAAGGGCTGGTCGGCCTTCCTGTCAGGCCTTGGCCTGGTCGCCGCCGGCGCGCTGGTCGGCCTGGCGGTGTCGGTCGCCTTGTTCTGGGACCGCCTCGTGGCGATGGTTTTCAGCCTGCGGCCATAGAAGCGCTGGCCTCCACACCCAGTTCCAAGGTCTGCAGATCGGCGGGCGGTATCGCCGGCCCGGTCAGGCCGCGCCGCGTCAGGCGGATGCGCCAATTGCCCTTTTCGCCATCGATATCGAACAGATTGTACTGTGCGGCCGGATGCTTGCCACCCGGCGCCTGGCCAGCGGCGGCGACACCGACCACTGGAACCTTGGTGCTGCGCAGCCCGATCTGGAACAACGACGGCAGATGCGAATGACCGTGCAGGACGAGCTCGGCACCGTTCTTGCGAATGACCTTGTGGAAGCGGGCGATGCCGAACAGCCGCTTGTGCTGCGAAACGGCGCCGCGCACCGGCGGATGGTGGATCATGATCGCGCGAAACAGGCCTTGCCCGGCCGTATCGCGCAGGATCTTGCCGAGCCGGTCCGCCTGCCCTTCCATGAAGAAGCCATTGGCCATGAAGGGGGCCGTGGCGCGCGCCGTCGAGACGCCGATCAGCGCGACATTGCCGCGCACGCGCAGATAGGGGAACGCGTTGCGGTCGACCGGCGTGTTGACGCCGTCGCCGCTCATCCAGGCCGCCCATGAGCGGCAGACCTTGTCGAAGGCGCCGGGCACATAGGCGTCGTGGTTTCCCGGAACCACGGAAACGTCGTTCGGCGATCCCAGCGTCTCCAGCCAGTGCTTGGCCATCTCGATCTCGCCGTCGAGCGCCAAATTGACGAGGTCGCCGGTGACGGCGAGGTGGTCGGGGTTCTGCGCCTTGATGTCGGCGGTGATGGCGTCGATGACGGCGTCATGCATATGGCGCCGGCGATTGCGTTGCCAGTTGACGTAGCCGAGCACGCGCTTGGAGGCGAGATCGCGATAGGATACATCGGGGAGCGGCCCCAGATGGACATCTGAAATATGCGCGAGCCTGAACATCCATCCCTCATAGGCGACCAGCGCCCCGCTTTCCACTCAAGGTTTCCTTATCACCCACGGTTTCGCACCTGATGGCAAATCCGGACGACATCTTCCGCCAGACCGGCTGGTCGGGTTTGCGGGCCAGGTTGTTCCATCTCTATTTCGTACTGCGGCGGCCAATGACACTCGGCGTGCGCGGCCTCGTCCATGATACCGCGACGAATTCCGTTTTCCTGATCCGCCATACCTATGTGCCCGGCTGGCAGCTTCCCGGTGGGGGCGTCGAGGTCGGAGAAACGCTGGCCGAGGCGCTGGTGCGCGAACTCGCCGAGGAAGGCAACATCGCGCTGAACGCGCCGGCGGTGCTGAAGTCGATGCACTTCAACCGCCGCTCCAGCCGCCGCGACCATGTCGGCTTTTACGTCATCGAGCAATTCAGTCAGACGATACCGAAGCTGCCGGACCACGAGATCGCCGAGGCCGGCTTCTTCCCGCTCGATGGTTTGCCGGAGGGAACGACGCCGGCAACGCTGCGACGTATCGCCGAGGTTTTTGAGGAGGAACCCGCGTCGCCCTATTGGTAAGCATGCCTTTCCTGAAGGCCGAGCTTGACAGACAGGCTCGCATCAACACGGAAACCTTCCGATAGCGACCATCCCCGCCGCGGGGACTGCAGATCTCAGGTCGCGAACCTTGCCCGGTCATGCGGCGCGCCATAGTCCAGTTCCGGCCCCACCGGCACGATCCGTGTCGGATTGATTGTTTCGTGGCTGCCGTAATAATGCGCCTTGATATGATGGAGGTTCACGGTCGCGGCGACACCTGGCACCTGGTAGAGATCGCGCAAATAGTTCGACAGGTTCGGATAGTCGGCGATGCGCCGCAAATTGCATTTGAAATGGCCGACATAGACCGGATCGAAGCGCACCAGCGTGGTGAACAGCCGCCAGTCGGCCTCGGTGATGCGGTCGCCGACGAGATAGCGCTGTTTTGACAGCCGTTCCTCCAACGTATCCAGCGCCGCGAACAATTCGCCGAACGCCTCCTCATAGGCACGCTGCGTGGTGGCGAAGCCGGCGCGGTAGACGCCGTTGTTGACCGCGGGATAGACCAGCGCGTTGACGCGGTCGATCTCATTGCGCAGATCCTCGGGATAGAAATCAAGGCTTGCATCGTCCCATGCGTCGAACGCCGAATTGAGCATGCGGATGATCTCTGAAGACTCGTTGGAGACGATGGTCTGCTCCTTCTTGTCCCAAAGCACCGGCACGGTCACCCGGCCGGAATAGGCGGGATCGGCCTTGGCATAGATCTGGTGCAGGAAATCCAAGCCGTAAAGCGTGTCGCCCGTGGCGCCGTCCTCGGCCAGGAATGTCCAGCCGTTGGCGCCCATGAAATGATGCACGACCGAGACGGAGATGATGCCTTCGAGCCTCTTCAGCGCGCGAAAAATCAGCGTCCGATGCGCCCACGGGCAAGCGAGCGAGACATAGAGATGGTAGCGGCCCGGCTCGGCCTTGAAGCCGCGCCTCCGGCCTTCGGCCGGCACCCCGTCGACGGTGATCCAGTCACGCCATTGCGACTGCGTCCGCACGAACCTGCCGCCATTGTCCGCCGTATCGTACCAACGATCCTGCCACCTGCCCTCGACCAGCAATCCCATGCGAATCTCCTTGCGTCCTTTCACATTATCTAGGCGCAAGCTTGCCCCGCCGAAGACATCAGGCGCTGAACAGACCGTCACTTGACGGAGACGGCGAACACATCAGGCCAATTGCGGCGGCCGAAAATTGATGCTAGCGGACACTCCGCATGTTCGACTTTGCTTTGATCCGGTTTGACCGACGACGAAAGGGCGCCCGCGCTTGATGAAGCGCTGACTGGCGAACGCTGCCGTTTGCAGCAACCTTTCCTCCTCTACCGGAACGCAAAGACCATGAGCCTTGCCGACGTGAAATACCTGCCGGAAACTCCGGCGCACGACCCCGAAATCGAAGCCATCAATGACGAGGCCTTCGGGCCCGGCCGCTTCGTGCTGGCCGCCTACAAGATCCGCGAAGCCGGCGGCCACGAGCGTGCGCTGTCCTTTGTGGCGGTCGATGGCGATCTCGTCGTCGCCTCGGTGCGCATGACCCGCATCGCCGCCGGCGCCGGCCGCGCGCTGATGCTCGGGCCGCTCGCGGTGCGGCCGGCCTTCAAGAATCTCGGCATCGGCCGTCGGCTGGTGGCGATCGCACTCGAAGCGGCTGCAAAGGCCGGCGCGCCCGCCGTCATACTGGTCGGCGACGAGCCCTATTATGGGCCGCTCGGCTTCAAGCGCATCCCGCGCGGCCAGATCTCGATGCCGCGCCCTGTCGATCTCGACCGCCTTTTGTCGCACGAGATCACGCCGGGCGCGGTGGCCAGGCTCACGGGCGAGGTCGGCCATGCCACCCAGGCCAGGGTCGCCGAGCACGTCTAGGCGATGGCTTGACCTTGACCGTCGATCCGGGCCTGATCCATCCCTGTTTTCTTGGAGCAATTCTAGGAAGATGTGAAACGGTTCGGCGCTTTCGTGAAATAATGAAATGCTCCGGGAGAGGATGACGCCATGAACCCGAACGGCCAGATCGCAATCGTCACCGGCGGCGGCTCCGGGCTTGGCGAGGCAACGGCGCGTGCCCTTGCCGCCAAGGGTGCCCGCGTCGCCATCTTCGATGTCGGCATCGACCGCGCCGCCAAGGTCGCGGCCGAAATCGGCGGCATTGCCGTGCAATGCGACGTCAGCAGCGCCGACAGTGGCGCCGCCGCCGTCGCCGAGACGGCGAGCAAGCTTGGCGAGCCGCGCCTCCTGGTCAATTGCGCCGGCATCGCCATTGGTATGAAGACCATCGGCAAGGACGGGCCGCACCCGCTCGATCAATACCGCAAGGTGATCGAGGTCAATCTGATCGGCACATTCAACATGATCCGCCTGGTCGCCGACCGCGCCGCCAGGCTCGAGCCGCTGCAGGGCGGCGAACGTGGCGTCATCGTCAACACCGCTTCGGTCGCCGCCTATGACGGCCAGATCGGCCAGGCCGCCTATTCCGCTTCGAAGGGCGGCGTGGTCGGCATGACCCTGCCGGTGGCGCGCGACCTCGCCCGTTCCGGCATCCGCGTCTGCACCATCGCACCCGGCATCTTCAAGACACCGATGATGGCCGGCATGCCGCAGGAGGTGCAGGATTCGCTCGGCGCCGCCGTGCCCTTCCCGTCCCGCCTCGGCGAACCGTCCGAATATGCCGCACTTGCCCTGCACGTCATCGAAAACCAGATGCTGAACGGCGAAACCATCCGCCTCGACGGCGCCATCCGCATGGCGCCGAAGTAGTATAAGTCCAGAAGTGCGATGCGGTTTTGGGCGGCTTGCATAGAACGCTTGCCAAAACCGGCATCATCGTCTGATAAGTGGAATATTAAAATCAACTTAGCAGGACGAGACCCTTGGACGATCAAAAGAAGGACGTGATCCGCCAGACCGACGCCGAGGCGATCCGCTTGGCGAAGACGCTTCTGCGCAGCGCCCGCTTCGGCGCCCTGGCGGTGCTGGAGCCGCAGACCGGGTCGCCGCTGGCGAGCCGGGTTGGTGTTGCCACCGATATCGATGGCGCACCGCTGATCCTGGTCTCGATGCTCTCGGCGCACACGCCCGCCATGCTTGCCGATCCACGCTGTTCCCTGCTGCTCGGCGAGCCCGGCAAGGGCGACCCGCTGGCATATCCGCGCCTGACGCTGATCTGCCAGGGGTCGCGGCTCGAGCGTGGCTCTGACACGCACGCCCGCGCCGAGCGCCGCTATCTCAACCGCAATCCCAAGGCGAGCCTCTATGCCGGGCTCGGCGACTTCTCGATCTTTCGCCTCGAGCCCCAGCGCGCCAGCCTCAATGGCGGTTTCGGCAAGGCCTATCTGCTCGATCGCTCCGATCTCGTCACCGTCGGACCCATCGTCCAAGAGCTTGCGGCGGGCGAACAATCCGCCGTCGAGCACATGAACGCGGACCATCTGGACGCGGTCGCCGTTTACGCGCATCATTACGCCGGGGCATCTGGCGACGGCTGGAGCATTGCCGGTTTGGACGTTGATGGCATGGATCTGGTGTCGGGAGACAATGTTTGCCGCGTATTCTTCCCACAACCGCTGGTATCAGCGCGGGAATTGCGACCCGTTCTGGTCGAAATGGCCAGGGGCGGCCGGGCGGCCGGGCAGGCAAATAATGAAACTTAATTGCATTTGATCAAAAGCAACACTTGAGATTTGAAAGAAATGTTCTACCCTCCAGAGAGGGCGCTGACTCGTCGGTGGCCTTTCGCAAGTGAATTTATGGATTCAGGCACCATTGCCCCCATGGCGCCTCGATGAGCAAACAGCATGGGGCATTCATGGTCTCGACAAAGCTAATCGCAAACGCCGAATCTGCTGCCGAATTTTTGATGCTCATGGGCAACGAAAAGCGGCTGTTGATTATGAGCTATCTGATCGACGGTGAAATGTCGGTCGGCGCCATCGCCGACAAGGTGATGCTCAGCCAATCCGCGCTCTCGCAGCATCTGGCCAAGCTGCGGGCGCTTGACCTCGTGGAAACCCGCCGCGACCGTCAGATGATCTACTACTCCTGCAAATCCGACGCGGTGCGCGAACTGCTTGTCGTGCTGGATGGTATTTTCGGCACCGGCAAGGAGGACCTGTCCCAGATGGCGCAGAGATTGCGCCGCGCCGGGACTTGACCGGACGCTCCTGCGCCCGCTTACCTCGCTGACGATTTCCGGAGCGTGGCTTGTGCGTCTCTCCCGACGCGCGGACCACGCTCTCGATATTTGAGCGCAGGACATGGACCCAATCCGCATCGACGACCCACGGGATTCGCGCGTCGCCGCCTATCTCGATATCCGCGAGCGCGATCTTGCCGGCCGGCAAGGCCGTTTCGTCGCCGAAGGCAAAGTGGTCCTCGACCTGCTTCTGTCGTCCGGCCGCTTCGGCGCCGAATCCATTCTTGTCCTGGAAAACCGGCTCGACGGCCTGGAGGACATCCTGCACAAGGCGCCGGCGGACCTGCCGGTCTACATCGTCACCAGCGCGGTGATGGATGCGATCGCCGGCTTCCACATGCATCGCGGCATCCTGGCCATCGGCCGCAAGGAGACGCCGCAAGCGGTCGGACCGTTGCTGGATGCCCTGTCCGGCCAGGCCCTGGTGGTGGTGCTCGTCGGCATCGCCAACCACGACAATATGGGCTCGATCTTCCGCAACGCCGCCGCCTTCGGCGCCGATGCGGTGCTGATGGATGCGACATGCTGCGATCCGCTTTACCGCAAGGCGATCCGTGTTTCCGTCGGCGCCGCGCTCAAGATCCCGTTTGCATCCTTCACCGACACGTCAGGCTTTACGGCGACGCTCGCCGAACGGGGTTTTGAACAATTCGCCCTATCGCCGCGCGGAAATACCGACATACGCGACGCAAGGCCGGCCCAGCGCCTGGCGCTCTATCTCGGCACCGAGGGCGAAGGCCTGCCAGAAAGCCTGCTGGCGCGCCTGCAAACCGTGCGGATCACCATGTCGAAAGGCTTCGACAGCCTGAATGTCGCCGCCGCGTCAGCCATTGCCCTGCATCACTTCTCGCATCGTTGAGCAAGGGCGGCGGCGGCGCACCGCCGTTTCAGTTCGCGTCCGCCTTCTGCAAGGCCCGCACGCGGTCGGCGAGGCTGCGATCGCCGCCGCTGGATCGGCTGTCCTGCGGCGCCGCCAGCGCCTTGGCGATCGGGGAATCAGGCCCCTCGAGCTTGGCCGTCAGGTGGACGACTTCAGCCGCCAGCTCGTTCATCTGCTCGCGCAGCGCGGCACTGGCATTCGCCGTGCCCGACGATGCCGCGGCGCCGAGATCCGCCTTGAGCCGCTTGTTCTCGCGCGCCAGTGCCGTCAGCCTGGCCTCCAGCCGCTCGCGGTCGCTATCGAGCTTGGCGATTGCCTGGTCCAGATCATCGCGCTGTTTGGCCTCGTCATGCCTGCCCGCTTCATCCGGCTTGCCGACCAGCCGCAAGGCCGGTGCGCCATCCTCGGCCTTCGCCTTTTCGCGCAGCCGCGCCAGCTCCTTTTCGCGGCGGTCGAGCTTGTCCTCACGATCGGCGAGCGTCGCCAGCAGCCGTTCGACCTTCTTGTCGAGTTCGGCCACCCTTTTCTTCTCCGCCTTCAGCGCGTCGCGCGCGGCCTTGCTTTCGGCCGCGATCTCCTGCTGGCGCCGGTCCGCTTCCTTGCGCTGGCCGCGCAGCAGCGCGATATCGCTGGCTAGCTTCTGCAATTCGGACTCCCGCGCCACGAGCTCGATCTGGCGGCTGGAGGAGGAAAAACTGGCATCGTCATACATGTGCTCCAGCTTCTCGAGCTCGAGCGCCCGCTTCTCCAGCTTGCGTTCGGTTTCCTTGAGCAGCTCCGAAAGCCGGTGCAGTTCCTCTTCGCGCTGCCGCAGCGCCTCGTTCTTGGCGCCGAGTTCGGCAAGTGCGTGGTTCTTGTCCGTGCGTTCGATCGCCAACCCCTTCAACGCCTCGTGGCCACGACTGATCTCGACGAGCTGTTCGGCCGCTTTCTCGCGCAGCGCCTTGACGTTCATTTCGAGGCGGCGGTTTGCCATGGCGTATTCCGCCCGGATGCGGTCCTTGTCTGCCTGGATTTCGGTCTGCGTGAGCGGGATAGAGGCCTCGATGCGCCTGCGGGTCAACGCGACGGCACGGCGCCAGACAGCCGGAGCCACCATCAGCGCCAGGAAGCCGGCGCAGAGAAAGCCGAGGGCAAAGAACAGGACCGACTGAACCAAAGGACTACCCGCTATCGGCGGCAACCGCCGGAACTGGACCGCATCACACTGGCATGGCGGAAATCCGGCGCTGCGGCAAGAGCTTGCCACAGCGTGTGGAGGGTCAAAGGGCTACAATTCCCATCGAAAACTTGGCATTGCGGTCATGACGGGTGGACTTTAGAACGGATTCCAGGTTGCCCGCTCGGTCAGTTTTAGATAGCCGAGATTGACGCCGAGCCGGGCGCCGACGCCGGTGCGGATCGGCACCAGGAGCACATTGTTGTTCTTCAGCACATTGAAGCCGACGCCCGCCACCACATAGGCCGAACCGGCGACGCCGCCATAGCGGTTGTAGAGGTTGCTGACATCGTCGAGATTGTAGACCAGCATCATCACCCGGGACCCCTCGCCGCCGAAATCCCAACCCAGCGACGGGCCTTGCCAGAACACTTTGTGGTCGCCGGCATTCTTGGTGTAGAGTGTGCCTTCGCCGTAGGTCAGGCCGCCGATCAGCGCGCCCGACCCCTCCTCACCGAGCAGATAGCCATTGGGCAGGCCGTAGGAGGCGAAGATCTTCTCGACGACGGTGGCGAGCCCACCCGATGTCGCGCCGAAGAACTTGTGACCGGAATCGACAATCTCCTGAGCGGTGTACTCCTGGGCCCTCAGGGCTGAAGTCGAGAAGACGAGAACGCCCATGAGCGTGATCGCCATTGAGCAGACACGGAGAAACTTCCGGCCTGAGATGACACGGAGGAAACTCCGGTCGTAGAATCGGGAAAACATGCTTCCAATCTCCGTCATGGAGCACTTTCGCCGACGCCTCGCATCCGGTCCGGCTCTTTAGGCGGCCGTTAAGGATGACTGTTAGGGGCAAACTATGCCGTAATCCTTTTTCAACCATTAACTCCCACAGGAAGATGGCGGTTCGAAGGCTGGCTTTTGGGGTCGCGCGGCGCTGAAAGTCTGCGCAAACGCGCCATTTGCCGACGACAATTTTGGATTTGTTGCTGTACGTACGGGTGCTGTGTATTCAGAAAGCCTCGGGTTGAGGCGTGATTCGTGTGGGCAGGCGCGACGATCAATCGCTCGGCCAGGAATTGTGGAATTTTGCAGGGATTTTCACCGATGGCCGATCTGTTCACCCTTTCCGCGCCTGACCTCGCGGCGCTTCTGTGCAGCCGCGTCTGCCACGACATTATCTCGCCGGTCGGCGCGATCAACAATGGGCTTGAACTGCTTGACGAGGGCGGCGCCGACGAAGACGCCATGCGGCTCATCCGCCAGAGCGCCAAGAACGCCTCGGCCCGGTTGCAGTTCGCCCGCATCGCCTTCGGCGCGGCAGGCTCCGCTGGCATGCTTATAGACACCGGCGACGCCGAAGCGGTGGCGATCGCCTTCCTCAAGAACGAAAAGCCGGAACTGACCTGGAACGGGGCGCGCGCGCTGCTGCCCAAGAACAAGGTCAAGTTGCTGCTCAACCTGATCCTCGTCGCCAACGCCGCCATTCCGCGTGGCGGCAAGCTGGTCGTCACCCTCGAGAATCTCGAAACCGAGCCGCGCATTTCTCTTTCGGCAAGCGGTCCGATGCTGCGCGTGCCGCCGAAATTCCTCGAACTGCATTCCGGTCACAAGCCGGAAGAGCCGATCGATGCGCATTCGGTGCAGCCCTACTACACGCTGCTGCTGGCCCGCGAGGCCGGCATGACGATATCGATCCATGCGACGGCGGAAGAAATCGTGCTTTCGGCAGCCTGAGCGTCCGGCCGGCTTGCCGGGAGAACAAAGTATTTCAACGGCGTAATATTGCCGTGACGGCTCAATCCGCAGCGGCAGCGAAGCATTCGTGAAGAAAAGCCTCTCGGGCGGCATCTTTCCAAAAATTTTACCTAAAGACTTTTCGGGTTCTTTACCAGATCGGCCTAGGGTGGTCGCCAGATGCCCCGCACGACCGGATTGCCCCAAGGCAAAGAGGACCCGGAAATGAAACGCTGCATGTTCGTCGACGATTCAAGCGTCATCAGGAAGGTTGCAAAACGCATCCTGGGTGGCTCCGACATGGTGGTCATCGAAGCAGCCAGCGGGCTTGACGCACTGGAGATGTGCGCCGCCGACATGCCCGACATCATCGTCGTCGACGGTGCCCTGCCGGACGTGCAGGCGGTTGACCTCATCCGCCGCGTGCGCGCCATGGAAAGCCCGATAAGGCCGCAGATCCTGATCTCGCTGGTCGAGCTCGACATCGCCTCGATCATGCGGGCCAAGCGCGCCGGCGCCCAGGGCTATCTCCTGAAGCCGTTCAATCGCCCGCAATTGCTCGAGCGCTTTCGCAACCTGAAAATCGCCGCTTGAGGCAGCAGAGGCCGCTCATCGCTGATCCATGACGCAAAAAGCCCGGCCGAAGCCGGGTTTTTTGTTGAAGATGAAAAATGATTCGGGCGGCGCTTACCGCTCAGGCGCTGACGCGGATGTCTTCGGGTTCGCGCAGCACGTAGCCGCGGCCCCAGACCGTCTCGATGTAGTTCTGGCCACCGGATGCCGCGTCGAGCTTCTTGCGCAGCTTGCAGATGAAGACGTCGATGATCTTCAATTCCGGCTCATCCATGCCGCCATAGAGGTGGTTGAGGAACATTTCCTTGGTCAGCGTGGTGCCCTTGCGCAGCGAGAGCAGCTCCAGCATCTGGTATTCCTTGCCGGTGAGGTGCACGCGCTGGCCGCCGACCTCGACGGTCTTGGCGTCGAGGTTGACCACCAGGTCACCGGTGGTGATGACCGACTGGGCGTGGCCCTTGGAGCGCCGCACGATGGCATGGATGCGCGCCACCAGCTCGTCCTTGTGGAACGGCTTGGTCATGTAGTCGTCAGCGCCGAAACCGAGGCCGCGCACCTTGTCCTCGATACCGGCCATGCCGGACAGGATCAGGATCGGCGTCTTTACCTTGGATAGGCGAAGCGTTCTCAAGACCTCGTAGCCGGACATGTCGGGCAGGTTGAGATCGAGAAGGATGATATCGTAGTCGTAGAGTTTGCCCAGATCGACACCCTCTTCGCCGAGGTCCGTCGTATAGACATTGAAACTTTCCGATTTCAGCATCAGTTCGATGCTTTGTGCGGTTGCACTGTCATCTTCTATCAGCAGAACACGCATTTCATTCCCCTTTTCTGCTGCCGGACCATTTCACGACCCGTCCTGCCCCGGAGCAGTGGTTGCCTTGTGCAGAGGCTGCCATTGAATGGTTAACAAAACCTAATTTCCCGTCCATGACGGTATCAGATTTTTTAACCCCTATCTACACCCTCTTGAATCTAATAACGAATCTCATACCCAAATTCCTAATGCAACACATTAACAACCTGGACTAAGCGACTCCAGGGACTCATCGACGCGCCTTCGCTTCGGCGACCGGAATTTTTACCCGGCCTTAAGTCCTGACCCGTATGATTAACAATGCCCGTAAACGAATGGTTACCGCCGGCAAAAAACTTTAGGGTTTTGTTTCCCATAGTTCGGGAGATGCCGGTGGACACGGGCAATGCCTGGGCCTTTCCAGGTGGTTTGGACGATATGTGCGGGTGTGCGTTTCCGGGAGTACCGAATCATGAAGTCACGTGAAAACCTCGTTCGGCTGAAACAGTTTCAGGTGAATGAGAAGCGGCGGCAGCTGCTGCAGCTCGACATGATGATCGCCGAGTTCGAACGCATGGCCGTCGAACTGGAGCTTCAGATCACCGCCGAGGAAAAGAAAGCCGGCATCACCGACATCAATCATTTCGCCTATCCGACCTTCGCCAAGGCGGCGCGCTTGCGCCGCGACAACCTCAGAAATTCGCAAAGCGACCTCGCCCAACAGCGAAGCACTGCCGAATCATTACTCGGCGAAGCTGAAGCGGAGCTTTCCAAAGCTGAAATGCTGGAATCGCGCGACACCAAGGTCCGCGAAGCCGAAACCGGCGGCCGCAGCGCCATGATCGGCTGACCCGGCGAGATCGGCACCGGCGCGGGCGGGGAGCTCATCGGGCCATCGGCCCGAGCCACCCACTTGCCGCGAGATCCCCGCTCTAGGCGGCCCAATCCCCTTCATTGACGGCGATCGCCCTGGCACGGGCATCCTTGATGTCAGGCGCGTGCTGCTCCGCCCATCCCCTGATCTGGGTAAGCAGCTCCCCTAGATTATGGCCGAGCTCGGTCAATTCATATTCGACGCGCGGCGGAATGACCGGAAAGATCTCACGCCGCACCAGGCCATCGCGCTCGAGCACGCGCAATGTCTGCGCCAGCATCTTGGGCGTGATGCCTTCGAGCTTGCGGGCAAGCTCTCCATTGCGCAGCCGGCCTTTGCGCAGCGCGCAAACCACCAGATAGACCCATTTGCTGGCCAGCATCTCGAGCACGGTGTGGGAAGGACACGTCCGCCGGAACGCATCATAGCCGAAGGGGGAGTCGTCATTACTATCCATGAGGTGCGTATATATCAAAAAGGTACATACTGGACAAGGGAATATTACTATCCAAATGATAGCGACACCAACCAAGCAGGAGAGATACCATGCGTGCCGTTATCCAGAATTCCTTCGGCGGACCCGAAGTCCTTGTCATCGCCAACCAGATCGATCCCTCTCCCAAGGCCGGCGAAGTGCTGGTCCGCGTCAAGGCAGCCGGCATCAACCCGGTCGACGGCGCCGTCCGCTCTGGTCACTATAAGCTTCTCGGAGAGCCGCCCTTCATCCTCGGCTGGGATATTTCGGGAACCGTCGAGGCGCTCGGCGCCGGCGTCATCGGCCTCAAGGTCGGCGACGAGGTGTTCGGCATGCCACGCTTCCCCAAGCAGGCGGCGGCTTACGCCGAGCTTACAGCAGTGCCGGCCGACGAGATCGCGCCGAAGCCGAAGGCGGCGGACTATGTCCAGGCAGGCGCGCTGCCGCTGGCCGGCCTGACCGCCTGGCAGGGCCTTGTCCGCCATGGCGCCTTGAAATCGGGCCAGCGCGTGCTGGTGCATGCGGCGGCCGGCGGCGTCGGCCACCTGGCGGTGCAGATCGCCAAGGCGCGCGGCGCTTACGTCATCGCCACCGCCAGCCCCAACAAGCTCGATTTCGTCCGCGAGCTCGGCGCCGACGACGTCATCGACTATACCCAAGGCGATTTTACCGGCCGGGTCAGCGACATCGATCTGGTGCTGGACCCAATCGGCGGCGATCATGCCGAACGCTCGCTGAAGGTCATCAGGAACGGCGGCGTGCTGGTGTCCTTGCTGAACCTGAACGACACCACCAGGGCGCTGGCCAGCGCGCGCGACATCCGCGTCGAGCGCATGTCTGTCGTGCCTGACCGCGATGGCCTGGTGGAACTTGGCCGGTTGATCGACGCGAACAAGCTCTCCGTCCATGTGGCCAAGAGCTTCCCGCTCGAAGAGGCCGGGGCCGCCCACGCCTTTCTCGCCACCAAGCCGATTGGCAAGGTGGCGCTGACGGTTTGAACAACTGAAGACACGACCTAAAAGCAAAAGGGCGCGGAATGCCGCGCCCTTTTGTCTCTTCAGCCCGGCCCTAGTGCCGGTATTGCTGGATGCGCGTGGTGCGCAGCCCGGCAAGGCCATATTCGTCGATCGACGCCTGCCAGGACAGGAATTCCTCGGTGGTCAGCTTGTAGCGCTGGCATGCCTCTTCGAGGCTCAAAAGCCCGCCGCGCACCGCCGCGACCACTTCCGCCTTGCGCCGGATAACCCAGCGACGCGTGTTGGTCGGCGGCAGATCGGCAATCGTGAGAGGGCTGCCGTCAGGCCCGATAACATACTTAACTCTAGGTCTAACCAGATCGGTCATCGTACTCTCTACAAAAAACTCAAAGACCCAATCCCCGCCACGTTACCGCCACAGCTTTAAAAATTGCCTAAGCAGACCCTAATGACTAGGTAAGGATCGTGAACGCCGCGTTAGTCTTTTCGCAGGCATTTGAAACATCCGGCTGGAAGCCTTGAATTGGTTGGAAAAAATCCGGCCGATCGCGGATCGCCCGCAAACCGTCGATCGCCTTGCAAGCTGGCGCCGGCGGAAAGCTTGACCTATATTCTCGACATCGGCATTCAGACGCCGCTCAGAATGAAAGCATCATGAACAGTCTCGACCTTCCCGGACGTCCCGAAAACACCCGCATCGTCGTCGCCATGTCGGGCGGCGTGGATTCGTCCGTGGTAGCCGGCCTGTTGAAGCGCGAAGGTTATGATGTCGTCGGCGTCACCCTGCAGCTTTACGATCACGGCGCGGCCACGCACCGGGCCGGTTCATGCTGCGCCGGACAGGACATTGACGATGCCCGCCGCGTTTCCGAGACGCTTGGCATTCCCCACTACGTGCTCGATTACGAGGAGCGCTTCCGCAAGGCGGTCATCGACCCCTTCGCGGAGAGCTATGTCGCCGGCGAGACCCCCATTCCTTGCGTCTCCTGCAACCAGACTGTGAAGTTCGCCGATCTGCTGGCCACCGCCAAGGAACTGGGCGCCGATGCGCTCGCCACCGGCCACTACATTCGCTCCGGTGCCAATGGCGCCCACCGCGCGCTCTACCGGCCGGTCGATGCCGATCGCGACCAGAGCTATTTCCTGTTCGCCACCACGCAGGCGCAGATCGACTATCTGCGCTTTCCCCTGGGCGGCCTGTCGAAGCCGCAGGTTCGCGCCATAGCCGAGGAGATGGGGCTGACCGTGGCGGCCAAGCAGGACAGCCAGGACATCTGCTTCGTGCCGCAGGGCAAATATTCCGACATCATCGCCAAGCTGAAGCCGGCCGCCGCCAATCCGGGCGACATCGTCCATATCGACGGCCGCGTGCTCGGCCGTCACGAGGGCATATTGCGCTACACGATCGGCCAGCGCCGCGGCATCGGCATCGCGTCGGGCGAGCCGCTCTATGTCGTCCATCTCGATGCCGAACGGGCCCGCGTCATCGTCGGCCCGCGCGAGGCGCTGGAGACGCACAAGATCTATCTGCGCAACATGAACTGGCTTGGCGACGGACCGCTCGACGATATTCCCGAAGGCGGCCTCGAACTGTTCGCCAAGGTGCGCTCGACCAGGCCGCCGCGTCCGGCGGTGCTGCGCCACGTCGCGGGCGTGACGTCCGTCGAACTGGCCGACGGTGAGTCCGGCATCGCGCCCGGCCAGGCCTGCGTGCTCTATTCCGACGACGGTAACGAAGCGCGCGTCTTCGGCGGCGGCTTCATCGAGCGCTCCGAGCGCGGCGCCGAGGCCGAAGCCATGCTGACGAAGCTTGCAGCAAGGCCGGCGCAAATTCCCGCCGAATAAACACTACCCTCTCAGAGACCGTTTCGAAATTCGCGCTGGCGAGTCATATGGTGGTGGTTTCGAGGACCGGAGCACAGCGGACATTCGGGTCCGTGAGCTCAGGTCTACTGCACGCAGTAGAACGGGGAAGCGCAGAAAACGCCATCAGATGGCCGCCAGAGTAGAATCTCCAAACGGTCTCAGGACTTGGTGTGGGTGACCGTCCCCGCCGTCAGGATGCGCAGCACCCTGATTGCTTCCTCGCCGCTGGTGCGCGGCTCGGCCCGTGTCTCGATGCAGTGGATGAAATGCTCAAGCTCGCGCGTCAGCGGCATGCCTTGCGCAACCGCGACATAGGACGGCTCGTTGGTGGTGAAGGCCCATTGGCCGCTGTCCTGCCAGACCGCATGTCGGTAGACGGCAAGCTTGCGCTCCCACGGCTCGACATCGTCGAACACCGCCATCGCCTTGGTGCCGACCACGGTCAGCCGCCTTTCGCGATAGGGGTTGAGCCGCGACGTGAAAAGATGGCTGCGCAGGCCATTGGGAAAGCGCATGTGCAGATGCGCGAAGTCGCTGAGATTGTCGAGGAGTGCCGCACCCTCGCCGCGCACCTCGATCGGCTCGGTACCGGTGATGGCCAGGATCATCGACAGATCGTGCGGCGCCAGGTCCCACAGCGCATCATTCTCGGTATGGAACTTGCCAAGGCCAAGCCGGTGCGAGTGGATGTAGCGGACCTCGCCAAGCTCGCCATTGTCGATCAGCCCCTTCAGCGTCTCGAAGGCGGGATGAAAACGCAGGACATGGCCGACCATGAAGACGCGGCCATTGTCCTTGGCCGCCTGCACCGAGCGCTCGGCATCCGGCACGGTCAGTGCGATCGGCTTTTCCACCAGCACGTCCTTGCCGCTCTCGACGGCGCGCACGGAGAGGTCGGCATGATATTGTGGCGGCAAGGCCATGACGATGGCGTCGATGTCGTCCCGGCCGAACAGCTGGTCCGGCTCGATCGCCAGGCAATCCTGTTCGCTGGCAAAGCCTTCGGCACGCGCCCGGTTGGCGTCGGAAACCGCGTGCAGCGCGCCAAGCGCCTTGAGGGTGCGGATATGGTTGCTGCCCCAGTATCCGCAACCGAGGACTGCAATGCGCGGCTTCATCTGTTTCAAACTCTAAAAACTCGTGGCCGAGACATAGCGACGTGCCCCTTCGAACTCAACCCCGGCGGTTGCAACCAAATGTCCATGCGGCAAAGCTTTTTTCGGCAATGAGAATATGCGGCGATATGGAATGCTTCGAAGCTTGACAGGCTCGCCCTCCCAACCTTATATCCGCGCGACCTTGGCGAACGCCTCGAAATGCCTTTCGATTTAACGAGGATTTCGGGCCTTTCGCCGCCCTGGCGGGGTAGCTCAGTTGGTTAGAGCACGGGAATCATAATCCTGGGGTCGGGGGTTCAAGTCCCTCTCCCGCTACCACCATTCCCCCCACTCCTTTGACGCCGTGGGGGAAGGCACTCTCGCCCAAGAGTACCGTCAGCCGACCAGCGATTTCGACTTCAACCCCGCCGGTTCTCGATGGATCTCGAAACACCGTGACGGTTTCGACCAAGTCACGCATTGCCTCTGCACATTCGGAATCGCCAGAAGCAATGCCCTTGGCAAGCCCGGTCTGAAGTTGGTTCAGTTGTTCCTCGTAGCGGGCGAGCACCGCAGGGTGCAGCGCGATCACTCCGGTCGCAGCGGGTACCTGATCCAACTCGGCCAAGATGCCCTTGCGCTCCTCATTCAGTGTAGTTGATTGCGGTCCCAGTACAGCTGGGTCGCCGTGGCCTTTGGCAATGGCGTTGACCAGCCGCTCGATCTCCCGAGTTAGCTCTTCAAGCCGTCGCTCCAAACGATTGCGCCTCGCATCGGTGTCGGCGGCCAGGCGCTTCCGTTCTTCGTGATACGTGTGGACGTACTGGGCAATCACTTCGGGATGGCGCAACTCGGCGGAAAGGCCGTTCAGGACTGCAGCTTCAACCGTATTCAAATAAAAGGTCTTGGGATCGGCGCATGTTCCGCTTTCAGTCGCAGCGGAACAGCGGATACGAATGCGCTTCGACTTGTCCACCCCTTTTGACGACATACCCGCACCACAGGCACCACACCTCAGGAGCCCCGCCAACATGTGCCGTGGTCGGCGCTGGTGGCTTGGATGGGTGGTTGCACGCGCCTTCTTGCGTGCTTGTGCTGCGTCGAACAGGTCGGACGGAACAATAGCGAGGTCGGGCACTGCGACCACTCGCCATTCGCCCTTGGGATTTGGGCGCGAGACACGTTTCCCCGTGTCAGGATCCTTGATCATTCTGACCCTGTTCCAGATCAAGCGGCCAGCATAAAGCTCATTGTGAAGCAGCCCCGTCCCTCTCTGCACATTTCCATTGATAGTAGATGCATTCCAGGCTCGCCCACGAGGCGGTGGGATGTGGTTGCAATTGAGTTTGTGGGCGATGTCACGCGGGGTCTGTCCACCGACATACTCCCTGAAGATACGACGCACGATCTCCGCTTCGTCCTCGGCGATTAGCCGCTTTCCAGGGTCGCCGAGCACATAAGAGTAGCCATAGGTTAATCCACCGGCATGGAGTCCGTTTTTGACCCGACCGGCCTGGCCCCGACGGACTTTGTGAGCGATGTCCTCCCGGTAGAGTTGGCCAACAAGACCGCGTAGGCCGACCAAGACGGTGTTCACTACGCCTTCGTGGACGGCACGAATTTCGATGCCAAGAAATGAAAGGCGTTTGTGAATGCCAGCAAGGTCTTCCATGTCGCGCGAGAGCCGATCAAGTGCCTCTACGACGAGCACGTCGAATTCGTGCTCACGCGCTTTGTCCATGAGGTGAAGTAGACCGTCACGGCCCAGGACGGAACCACCGGAGCGTGCTCTATCGTCAAACGTTGCGACAACGTTCAATCCCTCACGCTCTGCGTATGCACGGCATAAAGCGAGCTGATCGTCTATCGATCGCTCATTCTGAAGGTCGGTTGAGAAGCGTGCGTAGATCGCGGTCCGATTCATGGTGAGTTTTCTCGGCCTGTTCTCGCGCATGGTCTTCGCGGGCTGCTTGGCGAGCGAGCGCGCTTGCAAGGCGCAGAATCGCCCGGTCGGGCGCCTTGCGCAAGACGCGCTTCCGGGACTTCACCACCATTGCAGGAACAGCTTGCAACGGGGCAATAATAGCGGGGGACACAACACCCGGAACGATAGCAGTCGGCAGGATGGCTGCGGGCCAGCAAGTTTGCCAAGAAAACGTAGCTCCTCCATGTCTCGCAAGATGTGCTTATGCGCGAGACAAGGGAATTCGCCACAATGGGCGCTCGCAGAAAGGGATAGCAAGGCGTGCTATTCGGACATACTTCGCCCTGATCCGCTACTCTGGCTCAACCTGTCGTAACGAAAAACGCGGGTTATCACTTAGTCGCGTCGGTTGAACAAACACGGTGGACAGAAGGATTCCTATCCTGAGCTGGTGCCAACGACGGTTGCCGCCCCCAAACGCAATTTAGATGCATGCTTTTCCAGACCGAGCAGATCGGCCGCTTTCGCTTGAAATCGCTTACAGTCAGCCTGAACGACGGATCGCTCAGGCCGTTCAAGAGGAAGGCCGCCCGCGATCTTTTTCAAATCACGGAGGACCGACGCGATGTGCGGCCAGGGGAAGTCTGTTGGATCGTCGATGTCGCGATCCGCGCCAGCGATGATTTCGAGCTTGGCGACGATGCCAAGAAGCGACCGCGCCTGTATGTGAGGGAGTTTGTCCTGAAGCTTTAGAGCCGCAGTTGTGGCCTCTACCTCCGCTTGGCAAGCGATTGAATAACCGACCTTCTCATCTATCCCTTCTGGGTCTGCAGCGTCGAGAACGCGCCTCTCTAGGCGCTGCTGAAGTCGGCAAAGGACGTGCGAAACGTGCTGTGCCCGCGACCAGCCTCGCATCAGCAGAATTGCTGGGTCTGCATCCTCCAAACGTCCAGGCTCACTTGCGGTCTGCCGATCGCGGCGACTGGTCGTGACGGAAGGCAAAGTCGTGCTATTGTCGGAATCAGTCATGATCCGAGCTCCTAACAGCTTGGGGCGTGGCAAGGCTGCTGAGGGTGGTCGTAACACCATCAGCAGCCGCAGTAAGCGACTCCCATAATCGTATCAGGGTTACGATATCTCAAGTGACGATGCAGATCAACGCAAATCGTATCGACGTTACGAAATGAACGTCATCCAGTGCAAGATGGCGCGCGTTGCCCTTGGGTGGGGGACGAGAGACTTGGCTCGAAATGCCGGGGTCTCACCTGATACTGTTGCCCGCTTTGAGCGGGGAGAACAACTAAAGGGGACTACCGTTTCTGCACTACGAAACACATTCGAAGCAGCGGGAATAGAGTTCATCCCAGAGAACGGCGGCGGGCCGGGTGTTCGTCTGTCTCGCAATCAGACCTAACGCTCTGTTCGCCATGCAACTGGATCTCCGACCCATCGGTTGATCTCGGATTCACGCCAGCCAGCCCCGTTGACACTGATCTTGATCTGAGCCGGGAACGTGCCTTCGGCTATCTTGCGATAGATGGTTGAACGGGACAGGCCGACCCGGGCAAGGACGGTTTTGAGGCGTATGATACGATCCGGCTCGGACATAACTTGCCTGCACGTCGCTGGTTGCTGCTGATTTCTGCTGGGACAGACTGGACGAACCCATGCCGCAGGCAATCAGGCTTGTCGTCTCACTCGCCTACGGCGCGGAAACGGCGGCAAATCGAATGGTCAGATTCCGATGCCTTTGCCTCGGCCGAGCCCGATGCCGTGGTTAAAGGCGAGTTCCGCTCCGAGACGACGGCCGGATTCGATCTGAATGCCGAGCGCCTTCTTATAATTGGCGAGTAGGGATTCAAGCTGCGGATCGCGTTCAAGGCTCTTGGCCATATCGGACATGGCCGAACGCGTTGACTTGTAACCCGACATGTCGCCGGCCTGATATTGCTCCTGTCCCGTACGGTCGAGCCTTTGCCAACGTTCGACGAAACGGTCGGCACGGCGGCCGGGATCGATGTCCATCCCGGTGCGGATTTCCGTTTCAAGCTGGAGAGCAAGCACGACGCGGCTGACGCGGCCGGAGCTCGCTTCACGAACCAGCTCGGGATTTTTCACATAAGCCGCTTCGGCATCGCGCCAACCATGAGGCCGAACCTTCTCAAAAGCGTTGCGCGCATCTCTCAATTCGCCCATCTGCTCGGGAGTCCCCTGCCCGTCCGCATTTCCGGTACTTAGGATCGCGTCGAGCGCACGCGCGTGACGCACAAGCGCTTGCGTACGAGCGCCGCGCAACGCAGCTTCCGGATCCAGCGGTGCTTCCGTGTTGCGCTGTACACCCGGCCCTGGCTTCTCCCTTTCCGGCGCGGCAGCGCCATCTCCGATCCGCACCCCAACAATCTCCCTTCCCGGCCCAGGTCCACGTTCGTGCCTGGGCTCGCTGTCTCCGGGCGAGCGCAACCCGTCCAGCAGCCCGCCGATCCTGTCGCGCAGCTTCTCCGGAACGATCCGACGCACGATCTCGACCAGGCGCTCGCGGAACGTGATGCCGCGCCGCTCGGCATAGCTCTGCGCCGGGTCGACCTGGTCGTAATCCGACGCCATGTCCTTGGCGCGATCGCGTGACAACGTCCGGACGAGGCGTTCGTGCGTACTGAAGTCGTCGCCGCCGTAGTGCAGGTCCATCCCATCTCGATGCCGCGACAAGGCGACGTAGCTGCCATGCGCATCCATGCCCGGCGTTGCCAGCACATGGGTGCGGTCGACGGTCATGCCCTGGGCCTTATGGATGGTCGCGGCATAGCCGTGGTCGATGTGCGCGTAGTCTTTCAGGTCAAAGCTCACGGAACGGCCGTCGTCGGTTTGAACCGTCATGCTTTGTGTGGTGACTTCCTCCACGATGCCGAGCGTGCCGTTCTTGACCCCAAGTCCGCGCTCGTTGCGCATGAACATGACCCGGTCGCCACTTGCAAAATTCCTTGCACCTCGTTCGACATCCACGTGGACATCGTCGCCGAGATCGCCGGCAGCGCGCATGCGGTCGCGCGCTGCCTGGTTGAGTGCGCGCACCTCGTCGTTTGTGTGGGTGAGAATGATCCGGCTTGCCTCTGGTTGGGCCTGCCTGTGGCGATCCCAGCGCTCGACGAGTTCACCTCGAGCCTCATCGCGCGTTGCAGCCTGATGCACCATGCCTTGCGCGTCATAGGCGCCGACCGCGGCGCCGATCCTGCCGCTTGCCAGATCGCGCGTGGCATCGCGCTGCCAGTCCTCGCGCTGCCGGCGCACCTGGCCGATTTCGACGCCGCCATGACGCTCATGTATGGAACGGAATGCAGCGCCGGCTTCGATTGCCTGCAATTGCTGCGGATCGCCGACGAGGACGACTTTCGCGCCAGCGTCCGCCGCATGGGAGAGCACGCGCTCCAACTGGCGCGTGCCGACCATGCCGGCCTCATCGATCACCAGGACATCGCGCGTGGTGAGCAGATCCCGGCCCTGTCCCCAGCTATGCTCCATACTGGCGATGGTGCGTGACGGGATGCCTGATCCGCTTTCGAGATTCTCGGCCGCGATACCGGAGAGGGCCGCGCCTCGAACCTCATAGCCTGCTGCTGCCCATGCCTGGTACGCAACGCCCAGCATGGCGCTCTTACCGGTTCCGGCAAAGCCGACAACGACACCAAGACCGCGACCATCGGTGATATGCGCAAGCGCATCGGCCTGCTCGCCTGACAGGACAAGCCCGCGTTGCGCAGCTCGCGCCAGTGCTGCCTCACGATGTGCCTCACTCACCGCGTGGCGCTCGTCCAAATCGATACGCTGCGCCGCGCGGTGAAGGCGCTGCTCGGTCTCGATCATCTGCCGGGTGGTGAAGCGGTCTTCGCCGCGTCCATCCTTGCCGAGTTCGACCAGATCGGGTGCATTGCTGATGGCGGCCATCACCGCGTTGAACTGCTCCATTCCATCGCTGTGCCGATGCGCAAACTTCGCAATGTCCCTTCGGGTGAACGTCGATTGCTGATGCGTGATGGCGTCGAGCGCGAGGTTAGGATCGGCAATGATGCGCGCGCCATTGTTCCGCGCGATCTCGCGATGCAGTTCGGCGCGATCTGCTTCACTGTCGCCTGCGTCAAGGCCGCTGCCCTCGATGCGTTGAGCCGGAGCACCAATCTGCGTTTGCGGCTCCAGGGCAATGCCCTGCGCCTCCAGACTGCGATGATCGATGCGGGCGTCGATGTCGAGTTCCGCCAGGCGTTCATTGGCCAGCTCCGCCCACCGCTCGCGCCACCGCTCGACCAACTCGGTGCGGTTCCACTCTCGAACCTTTGACCCAAAGCCGTTCTCGTCCACGGACCGCATGGTGAGCATGACATGAGCGTGCGGCTTGGGGCTGCCATCTTCTGCCCTGTCCCAATGCACATTAAGATCAGCGACCATGCCCTTACTGACAAACTCGACTTGTACAAAGTCGCGCGCCAGTTCGATGCCTTGCGCCTGGCTGAGTTCACGCGGCAGCGCAAACTCGACCTCGCGGGCAAGCTGCGCATCCTTGCGCACCTCGAACGCCTCGACATCGTTCCACAGCCTCTCGCGGTCGCGCCAGGCCTCCGGTGCATCGTCCGGCAGCATCACCTCGGAATGAACGACACCGCGCTTGGCGGAGAAGTCGTGGCTGCGTTCGATCCGCTCGTCGCGCAGCCGCGAAGCCGAGCGATAGGCGGCAGACGCCACAGCGCTCGAGCCTGCCTTGCGGCCAATGACCTTGACGTGAAGATGATAGATCGCCATCGCGACAGGATCATTTGCACGTCAAAGCGCACGTCGGCACGACGTATAAGCGCGCCCTCCCTCGAAAAATTCTCGGGATGGACCAGCCCGTCCCGGGCTGTCTCGGCAACCCTGAAGCCTTCAGGCGGACGCTCAACTATTATCGTCGCATCCACAATCGACGGAGACAGTCATGCGAAAACCACGCGACTTCGACGCGGAACTGAAGGCACTGGAAGAGAAGGCTCGAGAGCTCAAAACGCGAAAGCTTCAGCAACTTGGCGAGCTGGTGATCTCCACCGGCGCCGATCAGCTCAACACCGACGAACTGGCCGGCGCACTCGTCGCAATCGCTGAAACAAAAGACACCGCAAAGCGTGAGGCATGGGCCAAGCGTGGGGTGATGTTTTTCGAGAGCCGGTCCCGGCGAGTTGCTCCGGCATCTCAGCGCAACCCTCGCGGCACTCCAGCGCAACCGGGCAGCCCGCAACCGCCGGCAGGCGGCACAGGCTCGCAATGACATGCGCGCCTGGCAGGTCGAGCGGCGCAAGCGCACCAGGCATCTGATCGAACTCGGTGGCCTTGTCGTCAAGGCAGGCATTGTTGAGCTCACCAAAGATGATCGCGCTACCATCTACGGCGCACTGCTTTGGATCAGCGCCAAGCTGCAGAGCCATGAAGGTGAGCGAGCACGACGATCATGGGCTGCGAAGGGTAGGCAGGCGTTCGATGTTGAACAGCGTGAAGAGCCGACGGGACGGCAACTTAGCCGACGAAGAACCCCAGTCGATCCCCGATTGTAGAACTGTACGTTGACTGCTGTGGGGCCGACAGCTGAACGTCACAATCAATCTACGAAAGGCATGCAATAAGACCAGGCGGTTTGATCGACTTTTGATATTCCAGATAACTTTTGTCCGATCAGCCTATAAGTTTTTAGCGTGAGGGGTGATCCAGTTCGCGCCGGCAGCCGTATCGCAACAAACATGGTCAGAACCCGTTCGGCGCACGCTGATCCAAGGTAAAACAGGAAAGAGGCCTGACATGCCAAACATTGTCTTGATCGTCGGCAGTGGCCCGGATGCGGTTCGATGCAGGGAATGGCCTCGAACGACGTTTTCCTCGATTGTCGTTATCAACAACGCTTGGAGAGTGCGGTCCGACTGGGACTATTTGATTCACCCCGATGATTTTCCTGATGAACGCCTGCCGAGCGACCAACGTTCCCGAGCAGCGTCGATCGTAAAATCGGATGCCTTTGTCCCCGCCCAAAACGAATTCGGTGGTTTTGTCTATGCGGGCGGCACAATGGCCTTCACCGCTGGCTATTGGGTTCTGAAGGCCCTCCGGCCTGATTTCATAGCGTTCCTAGGCTGCGATATGATTTACCCCAACAACGCGCCGACGCATTTCTATGGCTTTGGGACAGCTGACCCGCTACGCGACGATTTGACGTTGAGGGACCTGGAAGCGAAGTCTGGAAGGCTGTTCGCCAAAGCCCTGCGTTACGGAACAGTCTGCCTAAACCTTTCGAATCTTCCTGAAAGTCGCCTTGCCATACCGCGTGTGAACCTGCGGTTTATCGAACGCCTTACTCCGCTTCGGATCAAGGCGCTCAGAGCGATGCTTGAGGGCGCCATCGATCCGATTTCCATCGAGACGGCCGACACGCTCGAGGCTGAACTCGGATATTTTGTCGAACATGGGAGGTACTGGGAACACGCGTCGGCTTTCGATGAAGCCGCGCTGGAGAAAATAGATCAACGCTGGCGTTCATCGGTAGACCGGCTACCAGCGTCGGTTCCTCCGAGCGATGGTTGCTGGGGACGCGGTCGGGCGCGCAAGGCCGATATTGTTCGACATGAGCCTCGGGTCAGTCGCGACGTCTCCTCCCATCTCGCAGAAGGCACGTAGGTCGAAGTGGCAGGCGGACGTGAGCCGCTTGGGGGAAGTGCTGCGTCATGCTGACTCGAGACGACATAACAAAGCTCATCTTGCGAACAAGCATGCATGATCGGGCGGCGTTCGATCTGCTTTACAAGCATACATGCGCGAAATTGTTCGGTGTATGCCTGCGTATTTTGGGCGACAGTGGGGAGGCCGAGGAGGCGATGCAAGACGTCTATGTAAAGATATGGTCCAAGGCAGATCGATATGCGACCTCGCAACTCAGCCCGATCTCCTGGCTTGTGGCGATTGCGCGCAATCATTCGATCGATCTTATCAGAGCGCGCCGCCCTCCAGCTGTCGACCTGGCGGCCGCGGGCGATGTAGCCGACACGACGCCGTGGGCCGAGGAATGCTGATTGAAAACGACCAGCAGGCCAGTCTTGCCCGATGCATAGACAGTCTGAGCAAGGACAAAGCCGCAGCGGTTAGGGGCGCGTATCAGGAGGGCGTCTCCTACGCAGAGCTTGCAAAGCGTCACAACGTGCCGCTCAACACAATGCGAACCTGGCTTCGGCGCAGCCTGATCCAACTACGGGCGAGCGTCGAGCAATGACGTATGTAAGACGTCTCTGGGGATGTTAACAGCGGTCTATCTCGTCTATATTCAACCCGAATTGGGGACGCTTGAAGCGATTGAGATACCGGCGCACCGCGCTGTGTTGCTGATGTGATTTTGCATCTCACTCGTTGCCTTTGCGGCATCGCGACTTCGCAAGGCACGGATGATGCGCCTGTGCTCCGCGATCGACGCTCGCATGCGAGCAGGGTCTGTGATTGGGATCGGCTGGATTTGTGTCTCGGTCAGCTTGTTACGGAGGGACTGGTAGAGATCGACGATCATTCTGTTTGGGCAGGCAGATGCAATGATTGCGTGAAATTCGAGATCAGCGTCAACGTTGGCCAACAGGTCGCCGCTTTCCCAATTGCGTTCCATCGTATCCGTTTCAGCCTCGAGAGCCTGAAACTCGATCTCTGTCAGCGTCTGCGATGACAGACCTGCGATCCGCCCCTCCAGCATGATGCGCGTTTCGAAGACATCGGCGACCGGATAGCTGTCGGCATAGCGCCAGCGCGCCATATTGCGTGAAGCCGAGGGCGTTCCCTGCGAAACAAAAGTCCCTCGCCCCGGCTCTGTCTTCAGCAAGCCCAGGGTCTCGAGCGTCAGAAGGGCTTCGCGCAATGAGGCGCGGCTGACGCCGAGACTGAGCGCGAACTCGCGCTGGGACGGCACCTTCTCACCTGACCTTAGCTCTCCACTCAGGATCATGCCCTGGATTTTCCTCGCGGCGGCGTGGGGTACTGGAACACGCGAAAGCATCGAATTTCTTCCATTCTGGGACGACAGCGCCGATCAGGCTGAACCTCTGGTCGCTTCAGAGGTAGCCGATCCTGCTGGCGGACGGAATGCCTTGCATTTTTCAGGGGCACATGATTGGTTGGTCGGACTGGTCAGACCGGTCTAACCACTTCAATCAAAAAAGTCATCAAAAAGGGGAATTCAATGAGAGTGTTTAAAGCAATTCTGATCTCGGGAGCACTTGCCTTGGGGTCCTTAACTGCCGCCATTTCGCACGCTGCGGAGATCAATGTCGGCGCCAACATCGGCAATGTTCCCTGGGAGTTCCAGGACGCCAACGGCAAGATGGTGGGCTTTGAAATCGACCTGATGACAGAGGTCGGCAAGCGGCTCGGCATGGACGTCAAGTTCACGAACATCCCGTTTGCCGGTCTGTTCGCCGCCGTTCAGTCCGGTCAGATCGACGCCGCGGTCTCATCGATCACGATCACCAAGAAGCGGCTTGAATCGGTCAGCTTCGCCCAGCCCTATTACGACAGCGACCAGTCGCTGACCGTCAAGAGCGACAGCGGCATCACGGGCCTCGCCGGCATGGCTGGCAAGACCGTCGGCGTCGATACGGGTTCGACCGGTGATATCTGGACCACCGCGCATCAGGCCGAGACGAAAATCGCCACCATCAACAAATATGAGGGCTTGCAGCCGGCGATGCTGGATCTGCAGGCGGGGCGCATCGACGGCTACATCTCGGACATTCCGGCATTGCTCTATTATTCGAAGGACAAACCGCAGTTCAAGGTCGTCGAACGCATCAAGACCACGGAGCAATACTCCGTGATGTTTGCCAAGGATGCGCCGCTGGCCGCCAAGGTCAACGACGTCATCACGGCTCTGAAGAAAGACGGCACGCTGGCAAAGATTCACGAAACCTGGTTTGGCACCAAGCCCGATGAAGGGCTTGCCACGGCGACTGTCCTGGATATGCCGAAGCTCTGATCCCGGTCATTGTGTGGAAGGAGATCGCGTTGCGGCCTCCTTCTCCCGTGACGCAGAGGCTGGGACATGTCCATTTTCGATACGTTTTTGAACTACCGCGTCTTCGTGGAGACGCTGCCGCTCATCCTGAGTGGCCTTGCCACCACGCTGACACTTGGCGTCGTCTGCATCCTGGTCGGGTTCTTTGTCGGCATTGGTCTGGCGATGCTGCGACTTTATGGGCCCTCGCCTGTGCGGTTTGTGACAGTCGCCTACATCGACGTCTTCCGCTCTATACCTGTTCTGGTGCTGCTGTTCGTCGTCTACTACGCGCTGCCCTTTGCCGGCATCCGGTTCAGTTCGTTCACCGCCGCGTCAACCTCGATCTCGATGATATCGGCCGCCTATTCCGCCGAAATCATCCGCGCCGGCATCGTCGCTATTCCGAAAGGTCAATTCGAAGCCGCACGGGCGCTTGGGCTCCACTTCTATTCGACCATGCTCAAGGTGATCTTGCCGCAAGCGATCAGGATTGTCGTGCCGCCGCTGACCTCGAACGCCATAAACGTCATGAAGGACACTGCATTGGCTTCCGTGGTGGCAATGCCGGATCTGCTCAAACAGGCAAACCAGGCGCAGGCGCTGGCAGCCAATCCGACGCCGCTGATCGTAGCAGCCGCCATCTACCTCATCATCCTGCTTCCTCTGGTCCGGCTTGTCGGCATGCTGGAGAAGCGGCTCGCCAAATCTGAACGTTGAAGACTTTCCCCAAGAGGCCATCCATGTCGCTCGATATCGAATTTGTTCGTTCCCAATTTCCGGCGCTGGAAACAGGCTGGGCGTTCTTTGATAATGCTGGCGGTTCGCAAGTATTGCGCCCGGTGGCCGAGCGAGTCGCCGAATATATGCTAACGACCAGCGTTCAGACCGGCGCCTCTTACGGGCCGTCGGTCAAAGCCAGCGAACTGCTGGCGCAGGCACGCGACCGCATCGCCACATTCGTTGGCGCGGCGCGACCCGAGGAGGTTTTCTTCGGCCCTTCCACCACCGTGCTCGTGCGCTTTCTGGCAACCGCCATGGCAAGCCAGTTGACGGCGGGCGACGAGATTATCGTGACCAATTTCGATCACGAGTCGAACATTGGTCCCTGGTTGATCCTCAAGCAGCGCGGCATCGTCTTCAGGGTTTGGGAGATTGATCCCGAAACGCTTATGCCATCCCTCGACACGCTCGACGCTCTGATGAGCGTTCGCACGCGGCTGGTCTGCGTGACCCATGCCTCCAACCTGCTCGGCTCCATCAATCCGATCCGGCAAATCGCAGATTTCGTTCATGCGCGCGGGGCTCGCATCTGCGTCGACGGTGTCGCCTACGCCCCGCATCGCACCCTCGACGTCCAGGAACTCGACGTCGACTACTACGTATTCTCTTTCTACAAGACCTACGGGCCGCATTACGCGGTCATGTATGGGCGCCATGAACTGCTGCTCGAACTCGACGGGCTTTACCATTACTTCTACGGCAAGGACAAAGTGCCCGGAAAACTTGAGCCTGGAAATCCCTGCTACGAACTTGTCTGGGGCGCCGCCGGCATTGTCGACTATCTGGAGGCACTGGGCAGAGGCAAAGGCCGTCATGCGATCGAGAGCGCATTTGACCAGATCGCGGCGCACGAGGCGGAGATCGGCGAACGCCTGCTGTCGTGGTTGCGCGTGCGCAATGGCGTCCGGATCGTTGGCGACCAGAACTCGCAGGCGGCATTTCGGGTGCCGACGATCAGCTTCACGGTCGACGGCCACGCCCCTCAGGATATCGTCGCCCGAACCGACCAGGCCAAGATCGGCGTGCGTCACGGCGATTTCCATTCGCGCCGCCTGGCCGAAGCGCTTGGACTGTCGCCCAGCGGCGTCATTCGCGTTTCCATGGTGCACTACAACACGATTGTCGAAGTCGACCGGCTGATCGATGTGCTCGACCAATCGCTGAGCTAGACGTAATGTTCCAGGGCTGAGATTGATTGCGACGTTCAGCTGTCGGCCCCACAGCAGTAAGCGTAATCGGCGACCGACTGGGGTTCTTCGTCGGCTAAGTTGCCGTCCCGTCGGCTCTTCACGCTGTTCAACATCGAACGCCTGCCTACCCTTCGCAGCCCATGATCGTTGTGCTCGCTCCGCATCTGACGCCCCCTCGCTTCGCCTCGCCGCCGTATCGCATAACCGGTACAGAAACGTTTCCACCAGCCGGCGAGCACCCGAGATCGACCACCTCGTTGCGACTTCAGCCCGGACAAGTGCCGCTTGCCGGGTCTTCAGGCAGGAAGAAGCTTCGCCGCTCGCAAGCGGTGAGGTCGCGAGGGACGGTGCGCCGGGCGAAGTCAATGAGGTCCCTGGGTGTCTGGAAGACGCGAACGATGCGGATCCTTTTTTCGCCGGAAACAATAGCAACATGGTTGCCGTCGGCGCTGAAAGCTGCGCGTGGAAAGCCCGGTAGAACGGTTGCTTCGTCCTGACTGCCAAGGACTGCAATCTGGCGCCCCGATTGTGTCGCCCATAACCGGACCGTTCGATCTTCGGTCGACGCGGTCACGACGTACAAGCCATTGGGACTGAACTCGGCGCTGTTCACTGCAGCGCTGTGGCCCCTAAGAACCTTTTCCTGCCCCCCAGCGACGCTCCAGATCCGCACGGTTCCATCGCGCGAGGCGGTCAGCAGCGATTGACCGTCGGGGCTGAAGGCGACCACTGTTACCGCGCCGGTATGTCCCTTCAGCGTTCTGACGTTTTCTCCGTCCGAGGTCGACCAAATGCGGGCCGTGTGGTCGCGCGAGCCTGTGGCGACGAGTTGACCATCTGGGCTGAAGGCGGCTGCCGTGATGCGGTCCTGATGCCCCACAAGTGCCTTAAGCTCACCCCCGCTCGTCTTCAGGAGGTGGCCCGCATTGTCTTCCTGGGCCGCGAGCATCAGATTTCCGCCAGGGTTAAGAACAGCCCGCGGCAGATTGCTGCTCGTATTGATGGCGGCCTGCTCGGTCCCGGTCGCCACGTCCCAAAGCTGCGCGGTACCGTGTATCGATGCGGATAGAAGCGATTTGCCGTCGGGACCAAATTGGATATCTATCAGTCCGCCACGTGAGCGAAACTGGGCGGTTTCGTGTCCCGTGACCACATTCCAAACACGGACCTGCCCCTCAAGAGATGCCGTCGCGACGCGCTTTCCATCCGGGCTGAACGTCGCGCTTTGAACCATCTCATGTGTATCGAGCCGGGTTGTCTCGCGCCCGCTCAAGACATTCCACAGATGCGCCGCGCTATCGCCGCCACCGGTCAGCAGGTGGACATTGTCAGGACTGAAGACCGCGAAAATCGGCTGATATTCATGTGAGAGCGTGGTCGTGAGAGCGCCGTTGATATCCCACAGCCGAGCGGTGCCATCGTGTGAAGCAGTTAGAAGGATGTTGCTGTCGATCGGGCTGAATTCCAGATGCTCTACCAAGGATTCATGACCGGCGATGGTCGTGACCAGCGAGGCGCGTTCAACGTCCCAGATGCGGATCGGGCCATTGACCGAGGCGGTCGCCAGGAAGCGGTCGTCCGGGCTGAAAGCACCGTTCATCTCCTCATCGCGTTCATCGCCACCGATATCAGTCAGCCTCAAACCCGAGACCTCCTGGCCGAGCAGGCCATGCAGTGTGCCTGACGCTCCATCCCAGATCCGGGCAGCGCCATCGAGGGATACCGTGGCGATCCGCTGACCCCCGTGACTGAAGATCACGCCGTTCAACTGTGTGTCGCTCGTGTTGCCGGCCAACTTTGCGATCTCGGTTCCCTTCGACACATCGATGAGGCTGGAAGGGCCGCCGTATGTAAGCGGGCCCCACGCGCCGGACAGTATCCGGCTCCCGTCCGGGCTGAAGGCTAGGCTGTAGGGCCAGCAGCTCACTCGAATCGACCGTGTCAGTACGCCATCCGCGGTGTTCCAGATCGAAACGACTCCCCTGTATGCGGTCGCGAAACTATGGCCGACTGAATTGAAGGCTGCACGCGTATATCCGTCGCTGCTCACACTCAGGACTTTCTTTCCGGTCCGAGCGTCCCAGAGCGTTGCATCGCTGTCCTGTCCTGCCGTCAGCACCCGGTTGCCATCCGGACTGAAGATCGCGGTTGGATAGTTGCCTACCGGCCGCAGGATGAAGAGCTGCTCTCCCGAGACGGCGTCCCAGAGACGTGCAGTACCGTCCCTCGCGGCAGTCAAGATACGGCTTCCGCTCGGGCTGAATTCAGCCCTCTCCACAACCTCTTGATGACCTTTTAAAACTGCGGTCTCGACACCGCTGGAGACTTCCCAGACCCCGGCAGTCTTGTCGTAGGATGCGGTGACGATGCGATCGCCGGTCGGATTGAATGCCGCGTCCGCGACGCCGGCGCGGTGCCGGAAGATTTTGATCTGGTGGTGCGCCAGCAGAGCCTTGTAGAGGGCGGCCTCCGCTTCAAAGAGATATGGCCGCTCGGATTGGTCCTTCGGGGACAGCGCTTCGAGCGCCAACAGGATCGCAGCCTCCGTGTTGCCTCTCGACGCGGACTGCTCCGAAAGGAAGGAGAGCGAAAGGTACTGATTGCGCAGCGCCTGGTCCCGTTGCCACCTTGCCTCCTCCTGCGCCCTGAACGCGACTAGTGCACCGGCGCCCGCCATCAGAGCGAGCGTTAGCGCCACAACGGCGGCATTGCGAGTACGTCGGGCAAGCCGGTTTGCTGCGGCGGCCGCGAGGCTCCGGCGCTCGGCTTCGCGCTCCAGGCGCTCGCGTTTTGCCTCTTCGGCGGCCGCGATCAGCGCACGCGCTGCGTGTTGGTCCTTCTCTTCTTTTTGCTGATGAGCATGCAAGGACTCCTCTATGTATTCAAGCACGGCATCGTCGACCTCCTCTCGTCTCGACAGCATCAGCTCTTCGCCCTCCGCGAGACGTTTGCCGGGCGGAAGGAGAAGCTCTCGATTCCTGTTCTCCAGGTGCCATCGGTGGGCGTCAGCCCTGAGGCGTTCGCGCGTCTCGAGGAAGTTCCGGTTGGTATTCACAATGTCACCGGCTCGCGGCCAGCGCCTTAACAGGGCTTCATGTGCAACGCGGACGAAGACATGCCCTCCTGCGTCCTCATCGCTGACGAGGAGCCTTGCGTCGATCAGGGCCCTGACGAGGGCCAAACGCGCGGCAGTGCTTGCAATTTCGGTGAACAGCGCTGGACGCGCCGTGATCGTTCCATCGCCCGGACTTGCCGTGGTTAGGGCGCGCAGCACCGCGGGTAAGACCTCCTGGATATCGGGCGCCAGCAAGTCCACGACTTCGTCGGCGCGGCGCGCTATAGCCCCTTCGAGCCCGCCGAGCGCACGATAGTGCGCAAAGGTGAGAACTCGGCGGTCGCGGCCCGCCTCGTACAACGCGTCGAGGACAAACTCGAGAAGCGGCAATGATCCGGGATCGGCAGCTGCTGCATCCTGCAGCACATCATCGAGGCGCCCCCGCTCGGCATTCTCCTCGAAACGAAGGCCGGCAACGCGCGCGGGTTCGCGGATGATCTGCCCAATCTCTGTGCCAGTCGGCGGCAGGAGTTCGTAGCTAGCGAGGCCGTCTTTGAGCGCCGAGAAACCCTGGACCTCACCGCAGCGGTGATAGAAGTCCGAACGGATCGCTGCGATCACCCAGACGAGTCCGCTGGCGGCCAGCACCGCCATGAACCGCACAAGGGCCTCACGCGTCGCCGGCTGTCTCTCTGACGTGAACAGTTCCTCCAGTTGATCGATGGCGACAAGCAATCTGATCTGCGACCGGGCCGGCCCGGCGGCCTTGAGAAGTGCCTGTCGGACCATCACCAGGGCTCGATCCGGCGTGCTTCTGCAGAGCCGAGCAAACTCAGCAGCAGTCACTTCGCAGGACAACTCCGGCACGGCAGCTTCGTGAAGCAGCGCCGCAGCCAGCACAGTGAATGCATCAGGCCCCTCGGAGAGGCGTATCAGGCAGTGGCGCCACAAGCATATGCCTGCCACGGCTCCATGCAATGTCAATGACGGCAGCAGGCCAGCGCGCAGGAGGGAAGACTTGCCGCAACCGCTCATCCCGTAAATGAGCAGGAATGCCGTGCCGCTTGCTGCCTGCTGCTCCAGTCTGGCAATGCAGGCAGCAATCGCCCGCGCCCGGCCAAAGAAGAGATCGGCGTCTTCGAATTCGAAGGCGTCGAGACCGCGAAACGGCGACCTAACCGGTTCTTCCGGGGCAAGGGCCACGCGGTAGATGCGCAAGGTGCGTGCGGAGTTCTTCAGCGCGTACTCGCCGAGATCGACGAATTCCAGCGAGAGCCGACCTTGAGCCTGGGCGTGGATCGCCTCTGTAACAATAATCCCGCCCGGCCGAGACAAGCTTTGCAGTTCAGCCGCAACCTCGACCACCTCGCCAGTGAGATGATCGCCCTCGGCCACGACATAACCCAGGTGAACGCCGCTGCGTAAGCGCAGGCGCTCCATCTCGGGAACATTGCGATTCCGGCCGTTGACCTCAAGCTGAATCTCGCTCGCGCACCGCAGCGCCTCGACAGGACCCGTGAACTCGGCGAGGACGTTCCCTTCGGGGCTCGCGAACACGCGAGCCGCATGTTGCACCAGGAGCCGATCGACGATCTCGCTGAACGCCCGGAAGGTTGCAGGAGAGATCCGCTCATCCTTGCCTGCCGGCCGGGCGTCTGGGGCCAATTCGGCTGCCAGGATGGTGGCCATTTTCGGTCCGGAATTTGAGGGAAGGACCAGCCTGTAACCGCGTCTAGGCACTGTCTGCACGACAACCTGTCGACTGTCATTGAGCGCCGCACGTATCTCGTGAATGCATTGCACCAGGCTGTCATCGGTCACGGCTATCCCATTCCAGACTGCCTTCATCAGGTCGTCTTTGGTGATGACGCGATCAGCGTTCTCCAGAAGGTGACGAAGCACCGCGAAGGTCTGGTGGCGTAGTGCGATTGTCCTGTTGGACTTGTCGCGCAACGTCTCGCTGCTCAGATCGGCAGTAACGCCGTTGAGTACGAACGTGGTGGGGCGCGAGCTACTCAAGCCGATTCCCTCAAGCACGAAGCCGCAGTCGATGCTTCGATCCTAGCACGGTTCCGCGTCGTGAAGAGCCATCATCGGCCAGACCGGGCGGGGAACGCAGATTTCGGCGAATGATCGGAAGGCATTCGTGACCTGGGAGGGGCCTAGGACCGACAATTCCCTTGTCAACGGGAGGGTCTCGCCATGGGTTACTTATTGCGGATTGCTAGGAGTATGGGTGCAAGACCGGTGCTGCGGCTAATGGGCGCCTGCCTGCTGACGCTGTTCTTCGCGGTAGCCCCGCAGGCTCACTCGACAGATCGTCCCGCGGGCGGCTTGGCCGAAGTCGATCTGCAATTGATCCTTGCCGTGGACGTATCTCCTTCAATGAGCAGTTCTGAGCAAAGGGTGCAACGCGACGGCTACGTCGAGGCCTTCCGTCACGCCGATATCGCGAGGGCGATCAAGTCTGGAGAGCGAGGCAGAATCGCAGTGCTTTATCTCGAATGGGCAGGGCCACGTCAGCAAACAGTCGTTATGCCATGGACAATTGTCGAAAGCCTCGACGACGCTCTGATGTTGGCAGACAGGCTCGCGGCGCTGCCGTTGACTGAAGGCCGTGGAACGTCTATTTCCGGCGCATTGTCGGCTGCGAATGCTTTGTTCGCGAAGAGTGGCTTAGGGAGCCCGCGCAGGGTTATTGACCTATCTGGCGACGGACCCAACAATGCCGGTCTACCGCTTCAACTCGTGCACGACGCACTCATAACTGACGGCGTTACCGTCAACGGACTGGCTATCTCACTGCGCGCTGCCGACACGCTGGACAGCTTTGGGCCGCACTTTATCGAGCTGTATTACGAGAGTTGTGTCATTGGCGGTTCTGGTGCCTTCTCTATAACGGTCGAGAACACTGCGGGCTTTGCGAGCGCCATTCGCAAGAAGCTCGTGAATGAAATTGCCGGTTTGCCCACTATCGTGCAGCCCGCGACTTATCGGAGCCGCTCACGACCGATCGTCGATTGCGACACGATCGGAGAGAGGCCTGGACGATAAAGAGTCACTAAGGATTGGAGTGATTTCACGGCTGCCAGTTCCTCATGACAACCGCGCGGGCACGACGTCAAAGAATGACAGCCCATGCTTACCATAGGCGCGCGAACCCGCTGGTGGCGCCTGCGCCGACTGACGAAGGCTCCTGGCGATTCGTCAGACTTGGACCCATACGGCGTTGACATCAGCGACGGCCTCGACCAGCGCCTTGACGCAGTCGAGGCAGCCATTGGTGACCGCGAGGGTCAGCGTCGGTTAACCCCGCGTCCGGGCGTTGGCGTCGACACCATGCGCCAGCAACAGCCTAACCATGTCGGCGGCGTTCTTCAGCACGGCAACGGCCATCGGCAGCCCGAGAACCGCCTCCTTGTGGACATCGGCACGGCGCTTGATCAGCAGTTCCGTCGCCTCGACGTGGCCACTACGCACTGCCAAGAAGAGCCGCGATGCTCCTTTCTCCAGCTCCTCGATTTCGGTGCCCTTATCCATTCGCACTTTCTGGCTACATTAGTAATGACTAATGATATGTGATGACGCCAGCGACACCAGTGGCCGTAGGGAGTGTTCCCTTTCAGACGCGCCGTTGACGGCTGGAGAGAAGCGATAACCGGCCATTTCGTGGATGTAGAGCCAACCCACTGGCGACTTTGGGGGGAAGAGGATGAGGAAGCCTAGTGCGATCCTTCCGCGTTCACACCATAGCTGCTCGAATTCATTCTGCTATTGATCCCACGAGGTGCGGCCCTATGTCGAGCCCATTAACTTGCGTGCTTAAATATAAAATGGCAGGACTAAAGTCCTGCGCCTGACAGACTAAGGTCGGGCGCGACTGTTTTGGTTCCTGTCTTGTCCATTGAACGTTCCATTACTTTAGTCAACAATAATATTGATCGATACGGCTATAGCTCCTTCAACAGCCGCGCCTCGCATACCAGGGACGCCCATCGCCTGGCTGGGCGGCCTGCCTACGTAGTGAACCGTGTCGGGTAACCTTCGGTGACGGTGTCCGAGCTGCAGGCTGACAATTAGATATAGCTAATATACTCTACCCCTTAAAAGCGAGGGGTAACATGAAACAGCCACGGGGATGGATCGCGCTGGCAGGGCTTCTCTTGGCCGGCGACGCAGATGCCCACGATTGGTATACCGGCAAAAAAGACCCGGTGTTGCAGTATGATTGCTGCGGCAACAAAGATTGCCATCCGATAGACTCTCGCGCCGTGAGGGAGACCAAAGACGGCTATTACGTCCGCCTGCCCCGCCCTGCCTATCTCAATGAGCCACAAGAGCCGGAGTGGTTTATCCCCAGGGAACGCGCCCAAGCCTCCCTTGATGACCACTACCATCTCTGTGAGCGTTTAATGACGTTCTATCGAGTGATCATTCCCCATACAAAGTTCCAAGCCTACTATAGATTCAGATGGACGTGTTTCTTCGTTCCTAAGGGCACGAGTTAAACTCGAGCTGACGCCAACCAACCGTAGGTGGCCGCACCGATCCTATTTGGGCTCGGGCACGTTGTCGGCTATCCACTGATGCAGGAAGTTGATTCCGCGCTGCTCATGTGGCGATAGGTTCGCCCTGC
This sequence comes from Mesorhizobium sp. 131-3-5, assembly GCF_016756575.1. Classification (NCBI taxonomy): domain Bacteria; kingdom Pseudomonadati; phylum Pseudomonadota; class Alphaproteobacteria; order Hyphomicrobiales; family Phyllobacteriaceae; genus Mesorhizobium; species Mesorhizobium sp. 131-3-5. The sequence goes on along the minus strand of NZ_AP023254.1, from coordinate 2,343,185 downwards.
CGCTTAGGCTCCGGCGAGCGGCGGTCAGCGCAGCGCATGCACGATGAATTCGTAGATAGTGCTAATTTCCTCGTCGATCTCGTGACCGGGAATGCCTTGGGCTTCAGCCGCGCGTTTCGCATCCACAGCCATTTCAATGATCAGCAGTACGTGGTCACTGATCGGATCGTCGGATAAGTGGTCCGATATCCAATGGTAGACAAAATCGCTGCCTCGCGTGCTCATTCCTCACGGAAATCCTGCAACGAAGCGTGGCGGAGGTCTTCCTCGCCCCGCAGATGCTTCACACGGCCGATGATGCCGGGCTTGACCCATTGCGTCGCCGGCCGCTTCAGGCCCTTCGGGGCCGGCCCGGCATGCTCCTGGACACGCTTCCACAGCCGCTCGCGGATGGCCTGACTCGAATTGATGAAAGCCGAGCCGACATAGCGGCCGGCATTTCGATCCGCCATCAGTGCGAATGCCGGCTTGCCGGCCTCACACTCGACCCCGAGCAGTTCATATTCGTCGATGGTATATGCCTTGATCTTCAGCCAGGTCGTCGATTTCCCGCTCCGATACTTACTGTCTTTGCGCTTCGAGACCATGCCTTCAAGCCCGGCCTTGTCGACCAGTTCGAAGATCGCCTTGGCATCGCCGGGCAGCGCGTCGCTGAATTGGATGCGAAGGCCGGTCGGAATTATCGCGTAGAGCCCAGCCCGGCGGTCTTTCAGCGCCATATCGCGAAGATCGAATCCGTTGAGGTGCAACAGATCGAACGCCACGAAATAGAGGTGGTGCTGCCGGCTGGTGATCGCCTTGCGGAGTGGACGGAAGTCGGACAACCCATCTTCGTTCGTGACGATGATCTCGCCGTCGATGATGGCACTTTCGGCGCCGAGGCCCTTCGCCTCCTGCACCAGGTCGGAATATTTGGCTGTCCAGTCGTGACCATTGCGCGTGTAGATGCGCGTCCGGTCCTCATCGATGATCAACTGCGAACGGTAGCCGTCGAACTTGACTTCGTGAATCCAGGCGTCGCCCTCCGGAGGCTTCTCAACAAGGGTCGGCATTAGGGGAGCTACGAACTTCAAACGCATACACAGGACTCGCAAACCGCGATTCAATTAGCATGCGCTTAATTAGTTCCAAAAGATTTTAACGGTTAATTGACCGCGCTGTCCTAATTTGGAACAGCGCGGTCAAATCCAACCGGACTGCGCAGGCGGCTCCGACAACCCAGCACCCCCTGCCGCACCGTCGGGGCCGCCACCTAACTACGAGATAATACCAGCAATGGTTGAATCAACCGTTACCCAACGTGCTTTCCGTAGCGTTTCCCAGCCGAGAGACCTTGTTGGAGCGAGGGGATTCACAGGTTCCGGCTTTCGATCTAAGAATCTGGCCATAGACACGATCACAAGCCCTCGGAGCGCCAGGTGGCGCCCTTCCGCGCCATTGAAATAGCTTTGCCGGCAAGCTGTTCATGGGCCTTGCACTCGGCCTTGGCGTGGGCATTGGGATGCCGTTGGCCGGCTGAGCCAATTTCCGCTTTAGCTGGCGCTTGGGCACTTAGTCTCTCTTGCGACAGGACTAATTTGCGATAGGCTGTGCTTAGAGCGGTTATCATGGCCCGCTTTTAGCCGGTGCAGTTGCACGGGTTGGGGTTAAACAACTGCGCCGGCCCCGTTTTGTTCTGGGTCCTTACAACTATCCGCAATCGCCGGGTAGCTGCCCGCCGCAAAGCCCATGCTGGTTTTCACCTTACGTTCTCATCCACATGCGCTACAAGGCGCATGAGTTTATCCAGCCCTAGACGCATCGGCTGGCCTTCCGCTAGGCCAAGGCGTAGGATTCCAGTTCGAACGTCAGGGTCCTGTTTTGATCGCCATCGACGACGCGATCGTGCCATTCGCCGCAGGCTTCGACCACTTCAACGCAAGGGGAGGCGGCCCCGGCGTCGTTCAGTCGCAACTGCGCTGTGGCGATCTGGATCACGCGCTCCGGTATTCGAACGACGGTATCCTCAATGAACCGCATCGCGGGGGCGCAAGCCAGATACTCGCCTCGCACGGCCAGTTCATCGCGGATTTATGGGGTCGTGGTCGTGAACCCGCACTGCTTCTGTTCCATCTCGATCTGCTTGGTGATGCGGATGGCGTTCTGTGCGTAGGCCTCCGTCACGGTACCGCTGTTCACGGTCTTGTCCTTCAGCGGACTGACGGCTGCGCAGAGGTGGAAGACATGCTCTGTCCCGGACTTGGCGGCGCCGTTTTCCGGCGCGATCCAATAGACGATATCCTGGCCATTGGGGTGTGCCGAGTCCTTCGTCGCAGCAGCCACCGTGGTGGAGTCGGTGGCGATCGCCTGCGCCTGGGCGGCGACCTCGGGGGAACAGGCTGTGGTCGGCTGCCCCGACTTGATCTGCGAAGCGCACGCGTTCATGTCCTGCGTGTACTGCTCCACCGACGGGGGTTGGTAGCTGACCCCGATCAGCGTCGCCAGCACGGCGAGCACCGCGCCGACGCCGCCGGCAATTTTCTTGCTCTTCGGGTCCATGTTCTTGTCGTTGAGGATCAGCAGAACCAGCGGCAAGAAGGCAATAAGCGCGATGATCGCGCCGAGCTGGTTCTGGACGAAGAACCTGAATGGCTCGGATTCGCGAGCCGGGTCCTGCCTGTTGGCCGCCTTCCAAAGCAGGCTGCCGGCGATGGCAAAAATCGCGATCCCGATCAGAATGCCGATCAGTAGCGGCAGGTTGTCCTGGTCGAATTTGTGCCGGTAGAGCAAAACAATGCCGGCGATCTCGCCGCCAATGGCAACAACCCACGACAGCACTGCGAAAAGGCGAAGGCGCGTGGCACCGGACTTCTGGCCCTGCGATGCTTGCCAGTCCTTGGTAACGTCTACAGTCGGCTTATTGTCGCTCATGACTAGGTTCCCCGGTATCGACACTTTACAGGACGGCGTCAGATCGAAAGGTCAATCCGGCCGGCACAGCGTCATTGATCGAACGTGATCGTAGCCTGCCTTGGCGATGAAAGCGCCATAACAGACCATATCTCTATCCCTATTGCCATGATTGGATTCCATAGGCATATCTCCGGCCAATTTTGAGACTGAGATCCTTGTTTTGCCGGCCCAAAGGCCCGCTTCGCAGGATTGTCACGCAGTGGGTGGTGTGATCCCTTCCAGCGCAATGATCCTGGTGCTGGCGCAACGTTTTCGAATTTCGATCAGGCGGGCGTACTCCGGCGAATTGTACCAACCCATCAATGAAGCCATGTCGGGGAATTCGACGATAACCAAGCGGTGTGGCTCCCAATCACCTTCGAGAACCTTGGTCGCACCGGCACGACCCAGATATCGCCCACCATAGCGCTCCTCCGTGGCTGGAACATCCCGCCGGTATTCCTCAAACGCGGCAGCGTCTTCTATATCTACATCCGCGATAAGATGGGCGGCCATTTGCGCTCCTTCCCTCTGTCGCCGACCCCCCATTTCTTTGGCGTTGGTTCTTTTTGGGCTCACGTATATTGATAAAATGCTTTTATATTAGCAGAAGCGTATGTATTCGCCAACCGGCGCGACCGCAGGTAGTGTCTCAGTCCTAGGCTTGGCGTAGGCATTGGAATGGCGATCGCGGGCTGAACGGCAAGCAAGTTTTCATTCGCATATTAGAGACCGCTTGACGAAGCCACCAACGGCGCCAGAATCATCGCATGGCGATGGGCATCAAGGTCGGCGACGAGGTTGCGATCACAGCGATCGTGCGGAAGCGCGTGACCGAAGATCGGGTCAGCGTCTCGATCCCGCACTATGGGTTTCCACACTCGATAGTGGACCGGACATCGACTCTGAAGAAAGGCCAGCCGATAGAACTCACCGGCAATGTCCTCCCGGTCGACGAGAATACAGTTACTGTGAATCTGTCCCCGCCGGTGACGGTCGACATTGCAGCCGTGAAGCTGGTGACAAGCTATGTGCCGCCGACGAAAAGGAAGCCACTCGTCGACAAGCCGACCTGAACGGAACGTGCAGATTGCCCTTCCATTAGCCTTTGTGCATATTTGACGGGCCGGGTATCTCCATTCCCGGAAGGCCCGGTTGCCGTCCCCCTTTGTCACCCAGAGCTGTGCGGCGGCCGGGCCGTCTACAGCGGCGACCACGCCAGCACGCCCGCGAATTTGGGCGAACCACCACCGGTTGATTTCCAAGAGTTTCCTGCGACTATCGGCAGGTCCGTGCGACATGGACGCGACATGGAGGGGGTTATGGGAGGGCGATTCTCGGGCGGGTCTCCCCCGTCTGGGGGAATCAAGCGGGAAGCGGTAGATCCTAGATATAGTAAAGCAATGGCTGACCTGACGGCCATGCGCGCAAGGGGCGACGTTGACCAGAGCGACTTTGAGGCTGCTCGTGACATTTTGAGAAAGCGATATCGGGTCGCGGCTCAGTCACCCCCGCCCAAGCCGCAAGCGCAGCCAGCAGCTAGTGCGACTTCAGTCAGCGACGTGGGCCGGAACAAAAGGGTTGGTGTCACCTTGGCGATTTTGTTTGCGGTGTTTGCCGCGTCGAAGGCTTGCTCGGGGGGTGATCACGCCAGCATTGAAGCTGGAAAATGCTTCAGCGTCTGGGACGGATCGAGCAGCGATCTAGTCGCGAAGGTCAAGGACAGATTGAGAGATCCGGATTCGTTTGAGCACGTAAGGACCAAGTCAACACCAAATGCAAACGGCTGCCGGACTGTGCTCATGGAATATCGCGCAAAGAATGGGTTTGGCGGCCATAATACCGCCATCGCGGTAGGCTCTCTGAATACCGCTAACTGCACAATTGTCGATTCCAGTTTCGTCGCACAGTGACAGAGGCCCGCCACCGTGAGGCAGCGGGAGGGCGACAATATCGAGTTAGATGGAACCGGCGCGTGGCATCCGCATTAATTGCGTATGCTTGAAAAGATCGCTTTCGTAGCCCTTATGGTCCAGGTTGCAGTCTTGGCAACCCTGGTAACTAAAACCGTTTTCATGATGTCGTATGCTTCTGAGGAGACCCAACCCGCCGGGGCGGCTGTGGTCAAGGAAATAGAGTGCGCTAACGCGACGTGGCCAAACATTCCGGATCATTGCCTGGAGCGGGGCGGCGGCTCAACTAAATCCGTCAAAACGCTCGTCCTTACGGCACAAAACTAAAGGCCCGCCACGATGAGGCAGCGGGCCTTGCTTGGCGGAAAACATTTCCGCGACGTTCAATAGTAGTTGGGCTGCTCGGGCGCATCGCCGCCGTGCTGCTCACCATCAAAGAAACAGACATCGCGCGCGGTGCCGAAGTCGGCCAAGGCTAGGTTCTGGTCGGTCGCGCTGGACCAGCCAAGCGACGGCTCATGCTCGTCGCCGCTTTCCTCTCGGTCGGAGTCGTCCATTTCGCAATCGTCGTTGAGTCCGCCAGCTTGCGGGCCTCGATCCGCCCAGCCGATCGACGGCTCGTCGTCGGCCGTTTCCTCCAGATCGCAATCGGCCTCCATGAGATGCGGTAATCAGGCTCATAGCGCGGTCTAGGAGGTCGTTCAGGCGCTTCTCGACTTCCTGGCGCCATATGCGCGGGTTCATCCCCTTTGGCATTCCGTAGGGCTTCAGGGCGCGGACATGAGTGTTCATCGATCCTTCCCCTCATAGCTCTTGATGAGCAGCATGGTCGGAAAGCTGGTTGGCAGTGCGCAGCATGAGAGCGCTAGGCGAAGGCGGAAGATGCGGCAGATAGCGGGCATAGCTCCGCCAGGTGCCGGAACATGGGTGTTCGGCATCCCGCTATGGCTAATGTGTCAACGGGTTTGTACGTACTTGCCGGAATGCACGTAAACGGCTATATCGCAATGATGAAGACTGAACGTTTTGAAATGCGCGCGAATCCGGAGTTCCTGAAGCTTGTCGACGAATGGCGACGCAGCCAACCTGATTTGCCGCCGAGGGCAGAAGCAGTCCGTCGGATTGTCGAAACCGCACTCTCTTCATCTGAACCACCGACCTTGTCTGTGCTTCTCCGTGAATGGTTTACAGCGAATCCGGAGCGGCATCCTGAGTTTGGTTTCGATGGGTCAATTTCAGTCGAGCAATGTGTGGCCGCCTTGCTCAACGATAGATATCAATCGCCTGTGGTACCGGCTAAGCAAATGATTGAATTGTTTAACAATGAAGCTGATCCAATCGCCAAGCAAATCGTTGCTTTGCTCGAACGCGTTGCCCGATAATTCGCGCAGTGGAATGGCGCGGTTTTAGGTAAGAACCAGAGATTGCGTGATCGAAGCGCTGCCGGGCCTTGGAGATGGAATGCGGTTGCGCCGTCCACCGCTTTGACCTGCAACGGTTTATTCAGAATTTCTAATTTAATATTGGACCGTCAGCGCCAAAATCAGTAGGCGCCACTGTCGTGCATCTAAGGAAAAGCCCGGTTGCGCCCCCGCACTGGGCTTTTTCTCTGCTGCCCCAGCGGTTGCGGTGCAAGTGAGCCGACTTACCGCTTCTTTGGCTTCGGCCTGATCTCCTCGACGCGCGTCTTCGCGCCAACCTGAAACATCGCCTGCTCCAGCGCCAGGGCTTCAGCTTCATCCTTTGTGGTGAGGATCGTGCGCCAGTTTGGCTTGTCGAAGACGCTGACGATGTACGTTGTGCCCGACTTGTCTGCCATTGCTATTCCCATATTTCTTAAAGCCCGCACCCCCTAATCGGCGGAGGGAGCGCGGGCCGATCGGAGACCGATCTTCGGCAGGAGATGGAGGGCACCACCTGCCGCTCGGCTCAACCATTAGAGGCAGCTAATGTTCCCGGGAGCGATAATGTAACATTCTCCGAGTCGGCCGCTGTTGGGCTTTTAAGGATTTGCGTAAAATCAAAGCCGGCGGAGACGACAGAGCGCATCGTTTTTGCATGGCAGACTATACTCAATGCCCCCTTCTTTCATAGCCTGGAACTGGCCGTTCTGGACGAGGATGGTATGCACGCGCTCGTGTTCCCTTGCAGACGCGCTGTCGACGGATGGAAAGACGCCATAACCGGCCATTTAGTAGATGTGGTGCCCAATCACTGGCGACATTGGGGTGAAGAGGATAAGGAAGCCTAGTTCGGGTGAGCCCCTTCCGCGATCACACCATAACCCAAGGCTGACAAATCGGGCATATATGCTGCGCGGCGGACAAATTTTCGCCTGGCCGGCGCCTTTACCCCAACGCCCCCGCCCAACAAGGTGTCGGCCATCTTTCAAGGGAACCTCCCGACATCAGGGCCGTTTTCACGGATGGCTCTCGTTACCGGCTTCGCGTCAGCAGTGGTGGTTCTCTTTATCGTGTTGCTGCTTACGCACGCAGCCCGAGACCTGCAAAGCTCGCCGATCTATCACAGGATATGTCGCCGACTTCGCCGAGCGCTTTAGCGCTTAATTTGCTTCGGAGTGATCTCCTCGACGCGCACGTTGTCGCCGATCTCTCTCGCCCAGGCGAGTGCTTTGGCCTTATCGTTGGTCGTTAGCACTGTGCGCCAATTCGGCGCCTCGTAGACGCTCACCACGTAGGTCGTTTCCGGCTGTTCAGACATCGCTACCCCCTGGCACTCAAGACGGCGCATTTGCCTTAACGCTTATTCAATGTCCTATATTAGAATACGCTAATGCGATTCTCCATTCTGCTTTTTTGCCTCGGGGCCTTCTTCTGCTGGGATTTCGCCGCCAACAATGGCGAGTTTACCGCTAGGCTCGGCATGCGAGTTGCCAACCTGATGCAGAAGTCAGGGATTTGAAAGCTTCGAAGATATCGCGCGTACATCCGAGAGGCCGAAAGCCGGGAGAGAAAGAACCAAGGTGCAAAGGTCCTTAATTTCCCTCAGCTTGGAGGGGCTGACAATTAGCCCGCGCTAATATATTCTCATTACGAAAAGCGAGGGGTCGCCGTTCTGGGGAACCATTAGATTGCACGGGATCGCACATCGGCCCATTGGGAGCTTCGCCCTCGTGATCGCCACGGCCGCATCACTTGACGATGTCCCTGCATTTGCGCACAGCGCCGATAGTAACTGGACCTATCCACCCGCTTGCTGTCATGGCGATCTGGTGAACGGGGAGTGCGACAAAATTCCCAGCACATCTGTGACGCCACGACCTGATGGTTACGTCGTCATCTTGAAGCCTGGCGATCACCGTAGAGTCACTCACCAACAACGCTATTTCGTCCCCTATGATGTCGTAATTCCTTCCGGCGATGACAATTTCCATATCTGCCTGCACCCGACCGAGGAGCACGAAAACTGCTTCTTCGCGCCCGCAGAAGCAATGTAGCTTGAGCCCTCACTCCTTTATTCACCCGTGGTCTTGCCGTAGCCGGTCGGGCTGGTATTGGGGGTATAGACCAAGCCAACGTCGTTACCGTTGCACTTCTTGCAGCGAAGCTTAGGCCTGATGTCCCATTCCATTGCCGGCGCATCCGCGCCGAAGCGGTCGCGGAGCTTCACTAAGTCGAGCTCTTGCTTATGATGGCAGGCCGGGTTGTTGCAGAACGCCGTCACCGTCATCCTGGCGTCGATCAGTTCTTGGAACGTCCAGCCCTTTGTCATTGAGGGCGATCATAGCCGCGCACAAGTCAGTCAGCCATGCCAGGTTCGTGATGCACTATGGCATCAAGGATCGCCTCGTAGACGCTGCCAGTGTCTTCCTCGATCTCGTTGCTGCTAATGCCTGCGGCCTTGGCGTCCGCGAATAGCTGCTCGGTAAGGTCGGCGACCGAGATGACATCGGCGACAGCCGTTTTAGGGACGTGCTTTGATATCCACTTGTAAGCAAGTCTGTGCCGCGCGCGCTCATTACCCAAACCAACCGTACGTAAGGGGAACCATCGCCACCGCGATCAGGATCGAGATTGGCACCGCGGCTATCAGCGCCGCTTCTAGAGCTCGTGTTTCTTTGTCTCGGAACATTAGGCGCGCCTCATGTAAGCTTCGTTGAAAGCTAACAAGCCGCATGCCCCTGATTCGGTTCCAATGCCTCGACTCATGGGCCTTGCTATCGGCCTTGGCGTTGGCATTGGAATGGCGATCGCGGGCTGACCGTCTCGGTCGCCGGAACCATAACGCGCTAGTTCCGTTGGGTCAGCGAAGGATACCCGACATGGTTGACGATTTGGGCAGGCCACCAGAGACAGTGGGCGGCGTTGTCGCGCGTCGCCTGACGCAAGCAACCGGTATAACTGAAGCCTAAGCCAGCGAGCTTGTCGCCTTGCTGGGGCAGCACAATTGGGCCTCTCTTTTGAGGGAAGCACGGATACTCAAAAAGCCCTAGAGCGTTCGATCTTATCGAGCCCTAGCCGCATCCGCTGGCCTTCCGCATAGGCTAGGGCGTAGGATTCCAGTTCGAAAGTCAGGGTCTTGTTTTGATCGCCGTCGACGACGCGAACGTGCCATTCGCCGCAGGCTTCGACCACTTCAACGCAAGGGTGGACCTTGCCATTCGTCCCGCCGTCCATCGCCGTTGCCTCGTAGCAATGGGGAACCAAGCGAATTTTATAGATCTGCCCCAGTCGGTGTTTCAAGCGGATTCGGTTGTACGTTCACATACCAATTTGTAAGGCCGGCTAGGCATCCATCAACCGACGATCAGGTAAAGCGTCGTCGGATCCGGCGACAGAGCGTCGTATTCAGCCTGTGTCAGTTTGGCGACGCGCTAGACGCCCGCTTTCGAAGTCCGGCTTAGATTCAGCCGCCCATCATCTCCAGAGGCTCGATGAACTTCAGACGCATGCACACACTCGCAAAACGCGACTCAATCAGCGTGTGCTAATTTCCGGAACATTTTACACGAATTGAAAGTTCTAGCAGGCGTCGAAAATCAGGACGACCTTTTAGGAGGGGTGATTCGAATGGTTACGCCACAACAAATCCGCAGTGCGCGCACGCTGTTGGGGTGGACACAAAAGGAACTGTCAAAGGCTGCGGGAGTCTCTGTCACTTGCGTAGCGAATCTTGACCGTGGCGCAACAACCGGCCCTCAGGGAAGGACCGTTTCCGCACTTCAGCAGGCGCTTGAGGCGGGCGGCGTACAGTTTATTGGCGAAACGACGATCATTGGACGGGGCGTTAGGCTTCGAACTTGACCCCAAGCGGCGTTGTGACTGTCCCCGTAGTCGCTGGTACATCCGCAGGTAGACGACGGCGGCAAGGCAAGCCCCACAGATTTCGTTCTTTAGAGGGCCACGCAAAGCGCCAGCACGACGCCGGCCGAAAGCGTCAAGGCGAGCCGGGCAGCCATCAGCCCATGATCAGGTAGAGCGTTGCCGGCTCGGGAGGCGACAGAGCGTCATAGTCTGCTTGGGAAAGAGTTGTGATGCCTCGATCGCCGATGTGACGGCCGGGAAATCGGCAGTAGCGATGTCGTAACTGAACGGCACTGGACGGGACGCACCGCAGCATGTGCCTGGTCCAGCCTGGGAATGGGCCGATGGCCGTATCGGCTGTGAACGTCGTCTTCGTTCCAGATGATGGATCGCCAGGATTGTCGCCAAGTCGCTCGATAGAGCCCGAACCGCTTGTGATGAAATCACGTTGTAGGCAGGGAGGCTGATGACCTCATTGCCCCCGATGGGAAGCGTTTTCATGCCCTTACCTCTTTCGTTGCGTTGTGCATCAGGCCTGGCCCTTCGGTTCAACCTTGGCGATGGTCGCAGCTAGTTGCCGCTCGCGCATCTCGTCGCTCGATCCGGCAAATTCGATGAAGAACTGCCTCACCATCTCATTCGGTAGCGCGCTCTTTCGCCCGAGCAAGCGCCGCCTCAAAGGCGGTCGTGTTGGCCGTGACGGAGCCGGCTTGTTCGGACATGGTGATGTTCTCCGCTTAGGCCGCAGTGGCCAGACGCCCGACGGGATTGTTGGCGAGGATTCATCCTGGTTGGCGTAGAATTTTCCGAGGGCGATCTCGTCAGCGGTAGCCGCTGGGTAAGTGCTGCCGGGGAAGACCTTGACGACCCGGTCCCCTCCTTCACCAGCAAGGGCGTGATCACCGCCTTCTTCTCGAAACGATCGAACGCACGTTCGGCCAGGCCGGTGGCGGCCCTGATATTGTTACGCGCAACGAGCATTGCCGCCTGCGCAGCTTCGGCGGTTTCCTCCGCCTCTCGAATTCTGCTTTTTTTGCTTGGGGGCCTTCTTCTGTTGGGATTTCGCCGCCAACAATGTTCACCGCTAGGCTTGGCATGCGAGTCGCCAACCTGATGCAGAAGTCAGGCATTGGAAAGCTTCGGAGATATCGCGCGCGCAATAGGACTTATGATGGGCTAAAGTGGCCCTAAGGTCCGTCTTCGACGGACCGATCAACGGCCAATGCTTTCGCGCGTATGTCGAGCAGCATCTCGTCACCGTTCTGAAGCCCGGCGACATCGTCGTCATGGATAATCTGGGAAGTCATAAGTCGGCGGCCATGAGGCAGATGATCAAGGCTGCAGGCGCCAGGCTTTGCTGCCTGCCGCCCTACTCTCCGGACCTCAATCCGATCGAGCAGGCCTTCGCCAGACTTTGCCGGGAAGCTACTCGTGGGCCTTGCTAGAGGCCTTGGCGTTGGTATTTGAATGGCGTTGGCCGGCTGAGCGTTTCAGATTGGGTGGGCGCTTGGACACTCAGTCTCACTTGCGACAATGATAATGTGCGGTAGGATACGCTCAGAGCGTGTTCTCATGGCCCGCTTTGGCCGGTGCAGTTGCGCGCCGGCCCCGTTTCGTTCTGGATCCTTACAACTATCGCAATCGCCCTCAGTTCAATCTCTCGAACAGGCAGTAACCCGGAGGATACGATGATGCTCAAGGAGTTTCAGGAATTCATCTCCAAGGGCAATGTGATGGACTTGGCTGTCGGCGTCATCATCGGCGCAGCTTTCGGCAAAATCGTTGATTCACTGGTCAACGATATTATCATGCCGATTGTCGGTGCGATCTTTGGCGGGTTGGACTTCAATAACTATTTTCTCGGCCTTTCCTCAGCGGTCAATGCCACTTCGCTGGCCGACGCCAAGAAGCAAGGTGCCGTCTTTGCCTACGGGAGCTTCATCACCGTGGCGTTGAATTTTGTCATTCTCGCCTTCATCATCTTCCTTATGGTCAAGGCTGTGAACAATCTGCGCAGAAGGCTCGAGCGTGAAAAACCGGCAACACCAGCGGCTCCACCGCCCGCCGACGTCGCGCTACTCACGGAAATTCGCGACCTCCTCGCCAGGAGATAGTCAAAAGCTGGCTTTCTGGAGGAGTCAGGTTATTCGCAGCCGCGCTGTTGGAAAGGGACGGGCACCCGCCTAGCGCCGGTTAGGCGTCGACCGGACGTGTTGCTCGGAAAACCGGCGTCTCAGCTGGAAGTATTCTGATCTAAGGTGCGCGGTTGCCAGTGATCTGGTGATAGGCCCACAGCACAATAACGGCTCCGATGACCGCAACCACCAAGCTGTATATATTGAGGCCGGTAACGCCCGAAGCGCCAAACGCGCTGAAAATAAGTCCGCCGACAATGGCACCGACGACACCGAGCACGATGTCGAGGAGAATACCTTGACCGGTCTTGTTGACTATCTTGCTGCCCAGGAAGCCAGCGATAACCCCAAGGATGATCCAACTGATGATTGACATTCTTCCATCCTCCGCAGGCTCATCATTTTCATAGGATCATCAAAAGCACAAGCCAGCTTGAATATGCGCCGGGATGCGCCATGTTTGCGAAGGGCTTGCTTGGTTGAATGGAGGATTTGGTATGGGACTTTTTGACAACGCCGTTCCTGGCGGAAACATCACCAAACCACTGATGGTCGCGCTCGGTGCGCTTTTGGTGGGAAAAATGCTGAGCGGCCGAAACGCCGGCCAGCCGGATCAACAGCAAAGTCCCGCTCCTTCCGGGACGACCCCTGCCGATGGAGGATTGTTGGGAGGACTCGGAGGCCTTCTCGGCAGGCTGAAAGAGGCGGGCCATGGCAGTGTTGCCGATTCTTGGGTCGGGACCGGGCAAAACCAGCCGATCAATGCGAATGATCTAGGCAGCGCCATAGGGCCCCAAGTTATTCGCGAGATCGCACAAAGGACAGGGATGGACGAGCAGGAACTGCTCAAGCAGCTGTCCGCCGCCTTGCCCGGCATCGTCGACAAGCTGACGCCTAACGGACAGCTACCGCAGCCACACCAGGTCGAGTCGGCCTTCAACAGCTGATTGCATGTAGCCAAGCTATAATCTTTTGATTGGTTGACACCGGAGTGATTCGGACCAGGCTACGATCAACCGACTAGGCGGTTTCTAACTTCTATCTTCTGTCAAAACTTGCCCCGCTTGCTCTTAGCTAGCGGGGTTTTTTGAGAAAATTGCATTCACTCGGCCTAGTATCGATTGCCGTGGCTATGCAGCGGGTCTCGGCCGCTGTGAACTTCAGCCGGACTCCGATGCCGCCGCCGTTCTCCTCGATGAAGACGGCACCAAGTTGTTCAAGGGCAGCCCGCTGTGCCTCCATCGTCGCATCGTCCGGCTTGTCAATCTTGCGCACGAAGTCGTGGATTTCGGCTCTGCCTTTGGTTTATGCCACACGGGTTCTCCAAGCCAAAATGCTCTGGCGACAAACGACCGGTCGGACAACTCTTAGGATCTGTCGACTCGAACGAAGAAAGGAGATTGACATCGCAAGATTTGGCCTCTGGGAACCCTACGCGTGTTCAGGGGTTGGATCGATGGCAAGGAGACCTTCATGACAGACACTTCGGCCGTCACGGCCATTACCTCAATCAACCTCAGCCAATATCTTGGTAAATGGTATGAACTGTGCCGGCTCCCGATTAAATATGAAGATGAAACGGCGACGGACATCACGGCCAACTATTCACTGAACGACAGTGTCAAGGTTCGCGTCGACAACCGCTGTTTCGACAAGCACGGCAAACCATCGCGGGCAATCGGCGAGGCCACTCCGGTCGACGACGCCCGATCCAGGTTGAAAGTAACCTTCTTGCCGAAATACATTCGCTGGATACCGTTCACTAGCGGTGACTACTGGGTCCTGAAGCTCGATCCCGAATACAAGGTGTCTCTCGTTGGTTCGCCCGACAGGCAATATCTCTGGCTGCTCGCACGCAGCCCAGACCTGGCGCAGGATACCCGCGAACGATATCTTGCCGAAGCGAAGCGCCAGGGATTCGATCTCACGAACCTGATCGTCCCTCGCCATACTGGCCGCGAAGTCACCGATGATATGCTGGCCGGCTAATTCCGGAGATTGTCGTCGCCGGAAAGTTCCGCCGTTGGTGCAGCGCTCGCCGACCGGTTGGGCGAGGAACATAGCTGTATGCATTTGGATCTGATCAAGGTGTTATTGTGCCGGCCATGCCTCGGCCGGGCTAGCGGCGCTGTAGCCCCGGCGCCAGGGTGAATGCGCCAGGGCCATTGTGGCATGTACGAAGTACCTAGCATGTCCGCTTATTATCATCGGCTAATATGATCAACAAACTATGAAGGACCAATAATCGGCACGAACGTAGTCGTCAGCGTGTTCGAACAGCCGGGGTTGGCGAACAGCACTGAAAATCAGGACAAGCATAGGAAGCTGGATAAAGAGATCGGCGACAAAGGTGAGGGGCGAGGAGATCGGCCTAAGCCCAAAGCGCTGAGATTTTAGCTGCCCCCTGCTTTGCTGAATACAACTGTGCCGCCCTCCTTGCGAACTTCCACCGCCACGATACCGTCAACCTCCCTGCGAGCGGGAAAAGTCGCGAGGGCATGATGCCGCGCGGCTTTCTCGGCATCGAAGGGCACCTTTTCAACTATGCCCTGTTTGCCGTACCAAATCACCGTGTAGGCCATCGCTGCGACCCTCGCTTTGTCATGAAGAGCGATTATGACCCGCACGCGCCCATCGCGGTACAAATTCGCATTGATATTCCCCCGCTTGGCTCCGAGCTGCGGACTTTTTTGTTTGCGCTCAGAACTTCGCTCGCGACGGCATGTTGAGCCTGCTGGTCCTTGAAACCTTTCGGCTGCTGTCGCGGCCGCGCCACGAGTTGACTTCCGTGAGACAGGAAGCATTTCGCGTCACCGCGTTACACGACGCTGTACGGCCCGAGAACCCTAAATCGACATGATCCGGATCGGCAATGGTTTGTACAGAGGCGGCGAGTTACGGGTTGTCAATCAGCTTTAGCCAAAACAGGATCAGAGTGGAACCATCCAATGTGCTGCTCGAATTGATTCAGGTCAAGGCGACAAAGTGCTAGCGGAGCATTCTCTTGATCGTCATGCGGAGACAACCTGGCCATACACATGGAGAACCGTTCAAGCGAACGGGAATCCAGTCAGGTAAACCAGATTGCCAGTGAAACATGATGGACGAACCTGCGGCACCACCTGGGCGACTCTGGGGTTAAGAGCTGCAAGGTGGGAGCCGTAGGTTCGGTACTTGGCTCACAGCGCTCCGCCGATGGGCGATGAAGAGCGGCGATTGCCCTGCCCCAGAAAATCTGAGGGCGTTGCAGGGCGGCTTTCCGAGGAGGAGACAATGATTGCACGGACGCTATTCGGCGCAGATCCTTTCCGCAACATACGCCGCCTCCAAGACGAAGTGAGCCGACTGGAATTCCCTGCGGTCAATGCCTTCGTAAACCAGGACGGCGTCATCATCACCGCTGAACTGCCTGGGGTAAGATCAGAAGACTTGGACATCTTGATCCACCGAGATTCCGTTACGCTCAGCGGAGAGCGGCAAACCGAAGCTGACGATGCCCGGCGGGCATACCACCGGCGCGAGCGTCGTCAAGGCCGGTTTGCGCGGACTGTGTCATTGCCGTTTGTGGTGGACCCGAACAAGGTTGGAGCAGATCTCCTCAATGGCCTACTGACTCTGGATCTTCCTCGGGCCGAAGAGGACAAGCCAAAGCGCATTCATGTGAAGGCGAGCAAGGAGGCGGGTCATGGCTAAGAGAGAGGCCCCGGGAGCGGGAACGAAGGGAAGCAAGCATTCTCAGGCCACGCCGGCTAGCCAACCGGAATTGGAAGGCAAGCTGCCCGCGGAGCAGGACGCGGGCGAGCGGACCCATGAGAAGTTGGTCTTCGTGCCACGAGTTGACATCTACGAAACCGAAACGGGCCTTGTCGTCGTTGCGGATCTGCCCGGCGTTGGCCCCGAGGGTTTGGAGGTCACATTGGAGAAGCGGGTGCTGTCGATCTATGGCCGCGTCAAACAGGATACGCCAGAGGGCTACAGCCAGGCCTATCGCGAGTATGATGTCGGCGATTTCGAGCGGCAGTTCACTCTCTCCGGGGATTTCGACATCAATGGAATTGAGGCGAACATGAAGGACGGTGTGCTTCACCTCGCCATCCCGAGAGCTCCGGAGGCAGCGGCAAAGCGGATCGAGGTTAGATCGGTTTCCTGACGGTTGAATTGCGCAGACGCCGCGCTCGCCAGCGGTTAGCAGAGCCTATTCCCTGGCTCGCGCCCCGGGTCCTCTCGGTAAACAAGACGGGGGCGCTGTTGTCGGAGGAATATCGTGAACATCCTGATTGTCTATGGAACGACCGAAGGTCAGACGGGGAAAATTGCTGCACGGACGGCAACGCGTATTCGCGAGCGCGGGCACCAGGTGGAGTTGCGTGACAGCGCAGCGCCCGCATCCGATTTGAAGCTCGGACACTTCGACGCGTTCATCATCGCTGCGTCGGTCCACCAAGAGCACCACCAGGAAACCGTCACGAACTTCGTATTTGCGCATCACGACGCGCTGAGCAACAAGCCTTCGGCCTTCATATCCGTCAGTCTTTCGGCGGCGCTGAGGGACCATAAGACGCAAGCTCAAAAATACGTGGATCACTTCGTCTCCGTGACAGAGTGGCAACCATCCATGACCCTCCTTCTCGGGGGTGCTTTGCGCTTCAACAAATACGATTACTTTCAGGAGCAGTTCGTCAAATTCGTCGTTATGAAGAGCGGCGATCCAAGCCCGGAGCGCGATCACGAATTCACTGACTGGAACGCACTCGCTGACTTCGCTGATCGATTTCTTGAGACAGCCGGTTAGATGATCAGCCCACGATATACAGTGGTACTTCCTTCACTGTGTTAGCCGCTGTCGTGCAAGAAACATGACGTATAGCAGCCTTGTCCGCGGGCGGTCGCGACCCCAGTGCGTCTGTTTGGCGGTCCCCGCAATAGTCTTATCCGACTCTGCGCGGCATCTCGGCACCATCACAAACCTGTACACAGGCGAAGGGCGATGGCTACCGCTTGGCAATAGGGAAGGCCACCACGTTTCCACGATCACGAGACTGGATTTCCCGATAGAGCATCACAGACAACACCATTTCAGCGCTGCCTGCGGCTATTATAGCGGGTAGCGAATCCAAAAGTCTTTCGAGAGAAGCGTCGTTCATTTCAGAAACTTGGGAGTTCATGTCTTCAATGCACTCGACAAGGGTAGCCAGCAGTTCCGCAGGATTTCTTCGCGTGTTTGAAGACATCAAACCTACCGTATAGAAGCTAGCGAATTAGATGGGCAACTCTCATGCCGAGGCCGACGGTGAATTCGCCATGGTTAGCGGCGAAGTCCCACCCAAAAAAACCTGCCCAGCCAAAAAGCAGAATCGAAAAACGCATAATCGATTTCTAAATTAGACATCTTGAATAATAATTAAGCGATGGCTTGTAAACAAACGTTCGCCCCTCGATGTCAGAGGCAAAATATAAAGGACGGTTTAGCGGTTCATTCATATATGCGTGCTTTCTAATTTATCCCATGGCATTCAACGGCTTTGTCCAGATTCGGCGTATTGCAACGGCCCGCGGCACAAGTGGAAATGTTGCCATCATTGCCGCCCTGGCCTTGCCAATGGTTGTCGGCGCTGCCGGCTTTGGTGTCGAGACCTCTTACTGGTACTACAACAGCCTGAAATTGCAGGCGACGGCCGATGCCGCGGCCTATGCCGGCGCGCTCGAACAGATCTCTGGGTCCGATAAGCCGACGGTCATCGCGGCCGCGACTCGGTCGGCGGCCACGAACGGGCTGGGCTCGGGCACGATCGTCGTTAATACGCCGCCGGTGTCCGGGCCGAACACGGCGAAGAAAGCGGTCGAGGTCATCGTCGCCCAGAACCTCGACCGAATTTTCACCTCGATCTTCACGCAGGGTCAGGTACCCGAGCAGGCGAGAGCTGTGGCGCTGATTACCAACGCTTCGAAGGCCTGCATGCTCGCGCTCGACCCATCCGCTTCGCAGGCAGCGCTGTTTTCAGGAAACACCAGCGTGAAAGTCACAGGCTGCTCAGTGATGGCCAATTCTATCGCATCTGACGCCATCAAGCTCCAGGGCTCGGCGAGCCTCCAGGCTGATTGCCTGATTTCGGGAGGCGGTGTCTCGCTCAGCAATCCCGTTACGACCGTCTGCCCGGCCCCGATAACCCAGGCGCTGCCTGCCGCAGATCCATTTGCCGACCTGCCCGCTCCCGCGGCTTCGAATCCCTGTCAGAACGCCAACAAATCAAGCCTGGCGCCGGGTACTTATTGCAACGGGCTCAGCCTCAGCGGCAACGTCACATTGCAGCCTGGCGTCTATGTCATCCAGGGTGGCGACTTCAAAGTGAATGCGAACGCCAACGTCTCAGGCAACGGCGTCACCATTTACTTCGCCGGTGCCTCGCGTGTCTCGATGAACGGCAACGCAACCGTTACCCTGAGCGCACCGACGTCCGGCACCTATTCCGGCGTGCTGATGTATGGTGACAGGACGGGCACCGGCGGACAGAGCACCTTCAACGGCACGGCGACCTCGCTGCTGACTGGTGCGCTCTATTTCCCCAAGCAGCAGGTGAATTATCTCGGCAATTTCGCTGGCCAAAACGGGTGCACCCAGGTGGTTGCCGATACGATCCAGTGGTCCGGCAATTCAACCATCAACCAGGATTGCACGAGCCTCGGAATGCGAGACATTCCAGCGACGCAGTCCGTCGCGCTGGTCGAGTAGCTGTCCGTGGAGCGCCGATCAAAACGGATCCTTGGCGACGATACGGGCGTCGCGGCGGTCGAGTTCGCGATGATCCTGCCGTTCCTGTGCGCGGCGCTGCTCGGCATCATCGACGGCTGGTCCTATGTGACGAGTTCGCTGTCGATGCGCGCCGGCGTGAAGACCGCCGCGAACCTGATCATGGAAGGATCGACCAATGATACGGCGACGCAGGCCGTTGCCATTTCAAGCTGGGAGAAACGGCCTGCGGACGGCCAGGTCACGCTAAGCCGGATCTATATGTGCGGGACGACCGTGGTAGACGCCTCCACTCTGTGCAGCGGGCCAAAGGTGCCGTCGGTCTATGTTCAGATCCAGGCATCGGCCACCTGGACGCCGCCCTTCACCTTCGGGGTCTTTTCCGCCTCCAGCGTCATCGGCCATCTGGAGGTGATCCGTGTCCGCTAGGGCGAGGGGGTTCGGGCGGGATCGATCAGGCGGATCCGGGTTAGAGTTCGCGCTGATCGCACCGTTCCTCATCATATTGCTGTTCGGGATCTTCGCCCTGGGCTGGTCGATGCATTCGGTCTCCAGCGTTCGCTATACGCTGGAGACATCATCGCGCTCGCTGCAGCTTCAGAACACGCTGACCCAGGCCGACATCCAATCGATCGCCACGCAGAAATTGCAGGCCTTGGGTTTGAAGGATGTGAACGTGACGATCGCCATAGACCCGGCAAGCGGCGGTTTCCGCATGGCGCATCTCACCGCCACCTATGCGTTCGTCGTCGATTTCCCTTACCTCAATAGCTTTCCCATCAACTACGCAACAACCGTTACCGTGCCGTTGGTCGGTAGCTAAGAACAGTCGGGCCAAGCAGCCGCGACTCCTGTCGCGAAAAAGGTCATCAATATTCGCTTGCGCTAATATAAAAGTGACGTTACGTCACTCCGGGGCATCTTGGGGATGCGCAACCGTGGGGAAATACGATGAGAGTGGTTATAGTTTGCGCGGCGCTCGTGATCGCTGCGACTTGTGTCGCCGTTGCCAAGGAGAAGAAGGTGGGGGTCAGTGATGCTGCGGCCCTGTGCTCTACCAAACATTCGAGCAAGAAGCCGAGGCCAGCGCTTGACTGCAGCTTGACCGGAACAGCCAAATTGCCGGATGGAACAAAGCCGGAAAAGCCACGGTTGGGATATGACACCAACCCGTGGATTATAACAACTGGCCTGTAGGGCCTGTCCGGCAAAGATGTCGCCGTTCTTCACCGACTAAAATCAAAGAAGGGAAATTCGAACTGAAGCCATTATCCCTCTCCCCATAGGGCCTCGTCGAGATCATGTGGCAGACCATACTCAATGCCCCCTTCTTTTATAGCCTCGAACTGGGCGTTCTGGATGAGGACGAGATCCACGTGCTCGTGTTCCCTTGCAGACGCACTGTCGACGGATGGAAAGACGCAATAACCAGCCGTTTCGTGGATGTGATGCCTACCCACTGAATTTTGGCGCGACGCTAATGCGACTCTCCATTCTGCTTTTTTGCTTGGGAGCCTTCTTCTGTTGGGATTTCGTCGCCAACAATGGCGAATTCACCGCTAGGCTTGGCATGCGAGTCGCCGACCTGATGCAGAAGTCAGGTATTTGAAAGTTTCGGAGATATCCACGCGCACAATAGGACTTATGATGGGCTAAAGTGGCACCAAGGTCCGTCTAGAAAGCTGCGAGCGTCGCTGCATATATTGGGAATGGTGGGGGGCTGATCGACGGAAAGCTAATGATGCAGAGGTCAGCCGAATTCCTATCAGCGCTGGACGCCGTCATAGACGAGACAAAGGCGCATATTCGCAGAATGGACGACCTGACGCTTCAAGCTCTCGCCGCGAACCTGCCGCCCAGATCGCCTGCCGGTACCGCCGAAATGCTGATGTTGTTGCTGGTCTTCCGAGAGGCCGAAAGCCGGGAGAGAAGGAACCAAGGCGCTAAGGTTCTTATATTTCCCTCAGCTTAGAAAATGGCAGGACTAAAGTCTTGCGCCAGTTCGCTTGTCGAAGACGCTCACGATGTAGGTTGTGGCCGGCTTGTCGCTGAATTATCGGCTCTGTGATGAACACCGGTGTCTCGACGAATGGTCTGAACCGGTTCCGGTTTTTCTTCGGTCGCCTTCGTCGCGGGCGTGGACCTATTGAAAAGCACAAATCCCAGCAGCAGATTATCCAACCTGCAATACGATCAAAGTGAGGAAGGTCCAGGCCAGCGCTTTCAACAACTAGACTCGTTGCAAGGTAAGTCCAGATCGCCACTACGGCCGTAGTGGTGAACATCCCCACCAGAAATCGCGGAAAAAACATTCGTTTTCAGTACCGCTATATGGACAGAAGCCGATCCCTACCAGCCTGGTCCTAAGTGAGTGGTTAAAATTTCACTAAATTAGCAATAGCTCATGGTCCTCGCAATCGGCCTTGGCGTTGGCATTGAAATGGCGATCGCGGGCTGACCGGCAAGCAAGTTTTCGTTCGGATATTGTAGACCGCTTGACGAAGCCGCCCACGGCGCCAGAATCGTGGCATGGCGAAGGGCATCAAGGCCGGCGACGAGGTTGCGATCACAGCGATCGTGCGGAAGCGCGTGACCGAAGATCGTGTCAGCGTCTCGATCCCACACTATGGGGTTTCCGCACTCGATAGTGGGCAGGGCATCGACGCAGAGCGGGCTAGTTGAACTAGACCAAGCGGCCCTTGCTGAGGCCGCGAAGATATCCCGACGTCCTTTCATTCGAAAAGGGGCAACGCGTTCCAGGGGCAACCTGGACGCCATCCGAAGCGGCCGGCGTCGAGTTCATCCCCGAGAATGGCGGCGGCGCCGGGGTGAGGCTGCGGAAGGGCGAACCGGAGTAGCCTCGTCTATGTGCTCTTGCTTCATGTCTCGCCGCCGCCCATAGACCAGCCTGAACACAAGCGCGAAGTACCCGACCTGCAACAAAACCGCAGCGATAATGGACCAGGCAACAGCCTTCCAGACAGATCCTGTGGCCACATAGACCCAAGCCCCGACGACGCCAGACGACGTCAGCATTCCCACCAGAAACTGCGGAAAATACATCGCCTGGCCAATCCCGAGAACAGGTATATAAGTTGTAACTAATTTAGTTAAATTACAAGTACCGGCCCATGTAGGTTGTGGCAGGCTGGTGTCGGGCATCTTTTCCCCTTGGGCAGTCGAAAGCCCGCGCCACTCGGGGATGCGCGGACCGATCGGAGACCGATCTTCGGCAAGGGGACGCGGGCACCACCCTATCGCTTAGGAATGACTAATGTTCCGTCAAGCGGAGGGTCAGGCGCGGAAGTAGGCACGTTAGGTGCGACTAACTTATCTCTTTCGCCGTTGCTGGCACCGTAAGTGTGTTAGCCGGGGCTGGCAGTCTGTGACGGATTTCAGACGGTTTCGATGCCCTCGCTGTGGGGGTACAGGTAAAATCTTTGATTGCAGCGAACGGGTAGCCTCGGACGGAAAATGCTGCCCGCGAGGCACACACCGAACAGGCTGTCCCGGCAAGACCGTCACTTGCCCACCTGTCTTGGGACAGGGTTGCGGCGCCGGCAGATTTGACCTGCAACGGTTTATTCAGACTTTCTAATTTAGCATTGGGACCGTTGGCGCCAAAATCACTAGGCGCGGCCGTTGTCGTCTAAAAGGAAGAGCCCGGTCGCGCCCCCCGCACCGGGCTTTTTCTCCCTGGTAGTGTAGCCGGTCGGGCTGGTATCGGCGGTATAGACCAAGCCAACGTGTTCCCGTTGACCGGTCTTTTGCGCCACCTAGACAGAGGCGCATCACGCCCGACATTGTAGAAAATATCGCGGGGTTTCCGAGCGGGGGGAAAGGCGGTAGCGCTCTCCCGCTACCATCAATACAGCGTTAGGCGCCTCTCCTGGTTTGCGGATTGCCAGGTTGAGGAGCTCCGCCAGCGCGCCGTGGACCTTTAGCTCAATATGCCCCCTGCCCTCGGTCGGAATGATCTCGATCGTGGCAACTAGCGAACGGACAATCCTCGCTGCCTCGTGACGCTCGCTTTCGTCGGATTGCAGCGTCCGCTGGAGTTCTGACACTTTCCGGCGATAAGCCTCGACCGCCGCCGGATGAAACTCCACGATGCTCTCAGCGGCTGCAATGGCTTGTAGCTCTCGCGCTAGACCTTCCTTCTCGCTCTCAAGGTCCAGCAACTTCGATCTCATGCTGGCCGTCGAGACACCGTCGGCAATGGCATCGACGATATTGGCAATCTGCCTGTCGATGCCGATGAGCCGCTTCTCAGCTTCCTTATTCCGTTGGCAGTTCATGGCATTCAGCCGCTTTTGCTCGGCGTGATATTCGGCAAGGAAGCTTGCGATAGCATCTGGCGCCAGCAATCGCCGCTGGACGCCAGCAAGCACACGCTTTTCGAGGTCGCCAACACGGATCGTCCTGCTGTTGGTGCAGGTTCCTTTCTCACGATGCGCAGCACAGGCCAGTTGGTCTTGATTCTTCACGGTGTAGGAAGCGCCACAGCAGCCGCACCGTACGAGCCCTGAGAACATATGTTTCGGCCGTCGGCGATTATGGAGTTTCGCACCTCCATATAGCTTCTTGCGAGCTTGGGCTGCTTCCCAGAGCGCATCATCCACGATGCGTAGATGCGAGACCTCTATGACCTGCCACGCTTCGGGCGGGTTCGGCCGCGAGATGCGCCTGCCGGTTTCTGGGTCTTTGACCATCTTTATACGGTTGAAAACGAGCAGACCGATATAGATTTCGTTGTAAAGGAAGCCGCTTCTTCGCTTGAGATTGCCGTTGATCGTCGAGGCGCCCCAAGCGCCACCAAAGGGCGATGGGATACCTTCTTTGTTGAGATCAGCAGCTATCGCACGCGCTGATCGACCGACCGCGAACTCCTGAAAGATTCTGCGCACGACCTGGGCTTGATGCTCATCGATCTCGCGCAGACCGCGGATCGGTTCGCCGCTTTCATCAAGCTTTTTGACCACGCGATAGCCATAGGAAAGGCCGCCAGCTGCATAGCCATTCAATATTCGTCCGCTTTGTCCGCGCCTGATCTTAACCGCAAGGTCACGCAGGAAGAGCGCGTTCATCGTTCCCTTGAGGCCGACATGAAGTTCGTCGACTGCACCCTCGGAAAGGGTGACGAGATTGACGCCGGCGAAGCGCAGCCGTTTGAAGAGACCAGCCACATCTTCCTGGTCGCGTGAGAGGCGATCAAGCGCCTCGGCAAGAACGATCTCGAACTGCCCGCTTTGAGCATCACTCAGCAGCCGCTGAATGTCTGGTCGACGGACTATGCTTGCACCAGAGATGGCAGCATCGGCATAGGTCCCAACGACAGTCCATCTCTCTTTAACTGAGTGTTCTCGGCAAAGTCGCAGTTGGTCCTCGATGGAGGCCTCGCGTTGGTTGTCGGACGAATAGCGGGCATAGAGTGCAACACGGGTCATGGCGGCGGATCCTCTCTCCTGTTCCCAGAGGGTTTGCCATCCGGCACCCTGCCCTCTCCCTCTCGGCGGCCCGGCCGATTGTCGTTGGCCGCCAGCCCCGCCTCGAATGCCTCCCGCGCCAGCTGCCGGCCGATCAGCCGGGCGATATCCAGCACGACCCCATCCAGCTTGGCCGCCACCATGGTTTCAGGGCAACCTTCAAGGCCGGCGAGGTCGCCGTTGTCGTTCGCCGGAGCCAAAGCCTGTGAGCCAGTCCTGGTTTCCTCTGCCATTGCGGTCTCCCAACTATGGATCGATCCGCAATCAGAGTCCTTCGGACTGCCAAGGAAAGCACGAAGTTCATATCGTAGGGCCACAGCGTGCAATGACTTGCGTCGTGCGGTTTCGTCTCAATCATTAAGGTCGGGCTGCAGGCGACAAGTGGGAACGTCCTGATGCTGACATCCAGGCGCGCCATCACTTCAGAAGGCGTGTGGGAAGTCCGCTACATCGCCAGACTGCTCCGCCTCGCCCTCCTCTTTCAGAGCGGCGACCAGCTTGACGGCGGACTCCCAATGCTTGGCGATATCGCTCCGCGTCCTTTCCCGGCTCCCGCAACAAACCGGCAAACCTCCCGCGATCGCCTTCAAGTCACGCAGCACGGAACCTATGTGCGGCCACGGGAAGTCGGTAGGGTCGCCGATATCTCGATCAGCGCCGACGATCATTTCCAACTTGGCGATGACGCCGACGAGCGATGTAGCCGCGACTTCGGGGATCGAATCTTGGAGCTTAAGAGCTTCGGTCATCGCAAAGACCTCGGCTTCGCAAGCTATGGCATGCTCAGAGTCTGGAACCCTAGTAGACACTGATAGTTGCCACGGCATCGGCTCGCCCGCAGTCAATACCTGAATTCCGGTATTAGCGATCATTCGCGCCTCCATCCGCTGCTGAATTCGACACAACAGCAATGAGGCATATCGAGCTCGTTGCCACTCGCTCCATAGTCTCAAAGCGGAATCTGTGGCTTGGGGCCCGGGCCTCTCGAACTCATCGCGTTGGCGACCGATGACGAAAGGCAAAGTCGTGGTATTGTCGGAATCAATCACGATCCGAGCTCCAATCAGCTTGGGTTGTGGTCAGGCCGAGCGACGTGTTCGTGCACGTTGTTCGGCCGCAAAGCGCAAACCACAATTTACGTACATACCGTACATTACGGACATAGTCATTGTCAAACACGCCCGATGCTATTGATAACAAAACTGAGCGCTTCGAACTGCGGCTTACGAGTGACTTGCTTGCCCGCGTTGACGAATGGCGCCGAAATCAGCCCGATCTACCCACCAGATCGGAGGCCTTCCGACGACTTGTCGAGGCTGGTCTAGGCTCTAAGCCAGTCGGTAATCCAGAACCAGGCGGCACATAACTCAAGAGGAACTGCGGCCTCATCGCCGGCCATATAAGTGCCCTTGAACGCGCTGATGTTTCAGCAAGCGTGCTTGGGCGCATCGCCGACGCGTTAGGAATGGAGCTGGAAGCACTCATTCGCAAAGCGAACGGCAGTCACTCAGAATAGGTCCGCGCGTAGCCGCTCGCGAGCGCGCCGTAAACAGCGCCGTAGCGAGCGAGCAGCGGGTTTGCGCCTCATCCCGGCCATAGAGGCAAACCTTCCCTCTGCCCGGAAGCGGACATCGCGGGTGACGATGGCTGTTGCCGTGACCAAGCCTTAACCGGACCCTCACCGCCGGTGTTCGCCTCATTTGCCGAGTCAATCTGATGCCCTCGACTAGTATCAGTAAAATGCGGAGGCGGCGTCGATTTTCTGCAAATTCTAGAGCTTATCATATCCGAAACGCTCGAAATCTTCGACGAAGAGTTCGTTTATACGGTCTAGTGCCCGCCGAGACATTCTCCCGGCATATTTGTAGGGGGCACCCGTCGGTTGTTCAGGCTCATGTTCGGAGATATTTGATAGCTGAATAGCCGGCGGCTTAATGTCCACGTAGTCGCAAAATCGATGGAAGTCGTCCTCGAATTGCTCGACTTTTCCCACAAACCCTGCGAGCTGCTGGCCATTCACGTGCGTCCAGTAGTGGCAGGGGTGCAGGACCATGTTTGTGTTGCAGCCGGGTTCATATACTTCATATTCGGGCAATAAGTTGATCCAAGCGTCAAAATTGAAACCTGATGATATAACTCGAGACATGTTGGCGGCGATCTGCGCTCTCACTAACTGTGTGATCCATGATGGTTCAATTTCTAATTGTGGTTGCTCTTGAAAGTCCCTCTGTATTTGAATAAATCCTGAATAAGCACGGTCGTAAGGGTTCCTGACAAAAGCTCCTACTTTGTATCCTAGTTTGCCTTCGGGAAGCGCTGTCAAATCAGCGAGGGTGGCATGTTGAGTTACAACGCGATTGAGGAATCTATTGAAATAAAAGAAACGGGGGTACTCGCCCTCATTGTACTGACCTAGACTTGCGTGACACGTAGAACTCGCAGTCTTCCACGGCGACATCAGGATAAATCTCTTTGAGTGCGCTATAATCATCTGCCACCGCCGCGCTCGATGATTGAAACGTCGGGAGTGTGCATTTCGCGCGGTCCATGCTGGGCGGATGTTTGCAGGCGGATGTCCGCCCACGGGCTGGTAATTGACATTGAATCACGAGGGAGCAATGCCGCAGCTAGTACCCCATAGCCAACTGCGAAAATCAAGAACCTGACAGGCTCAAGGTCTCGGTCGATAACCATCCCCTCGATCTGAGGCGTCCAGCCAGAGCGACGAAAACCGTCGTTGTCAGCATGATGGTCCCAATGACAGGGCAAATTTACCCTAGATTTGGCTCTGGTTGACTAAAGATTGGTCGTCGATGGTCGCAGCATTCGTCATTAGGGTGCGACCGAACCACCTGAGAATCATCTTTCTGGCCGGACCTTCGACTAAATGCAGTGCTGTTGATGCGGCAAGCACGGTGATCAGAAACACCCCAATCGTCGTTGGTCGTGACAGGTCGTCCAATATCTGTGGGTGCCCGACAAAAAACCTGATGACGAGCTGGTGTGTCAGGTAGATGGCGAATGAAATCTCGCCAAGGAACCTCACGGGCCGGCAGGCGAGCACTTTCGCCAACGGCCCGGTGCTCGACGCCAGAATAACAAGTAGCAAGGCCGCCGGAACGGAAGGGGAGAGTGTCTGGGCCGTCCAATACTGCATTGCGCCCGAGCGCATGAATGGCTGTAGGATCACGTTGATCCAGTGAACCCCCCAAGTCAGCAGCAGGACGCCGATCAGTTCGATGGCGGCCCATGTGCCAAATCTAAAATGGGCAAGATCGTTGCTGGAACGCGACCACAGCAATGCCGCCGTCATGCCGAGACAAAATTCGAAGATTCTTGCGGCCGGGTTGACCATAACCAAGCCCTGTACGACGACATCTTTCCCGCCGCTGTAAAAGGGCAGCCCAAGTCGCGAGGCAAGGAGACCAATCGCCGACGAAGCTATAAAGCATGCTGCCAGCTTCCAGGGCCATGTCGACTCGAAACTGCGGATTAGAAACGGAAAGGCGAGATAAAAACCCATCTCGGTAGAGATGCTCCAGCTGACCGCATTGTAGCTGAAAAAGTAATCGCCGGTTGGTACCCAGCTTTGCAGCAACAGGACATTTGCGAAGAAATACGAAGCAACGAATGGCACACCTAATGCCAGCCCTGCCAGCAGGGTCACCAAATGTGCCGGGAAAATCCTGGCAATTCTGCCGATATAGAATTGACGTGTTTCGCCCAGCTTATTCAGCGAAGGGTAGGAATAGGTCAGGACAAATCCCGACAAAACGAAAAAAACGGTGACGCCGTTAGCTAGGTTCCAGCCTTGAAACGCTGTAACCGGCACACCGAAGTTCCCCTGGATGTGATGAAGGACAATGGCAAAGGCGGCGAAGAATCGCAAACCAGTGAGCGGAAGGATTAGCGCTCTCGGATGATTTTGTCCGCCCATGTGCCATTTAACTGACTGCGTGTAGGAAGTGAAGACCATGGTCCGTGCCTTTTTTGAGGTTCCGTAGACCGGTAGCTCAAACAGAAAGGCACTGCCAAACCGCCGGTCGTCGTGAACGGAGAGATCCTAGAGATAGAGATCCGCGCAGCCAGCAAGCTGTGACCCGACAGCGGTCGATCAACAGCGCGCTATGCCTGTGTCTACAGCGAGTTTTGGGAGATTCGGTTTTTCGGCTAGGCTCGTTTTCGTAGAACAACCATGTCCTGCCAGCCCCGCACTCCGCCCGGAATAAATTCGACTACTTCCATGCCAGAGGCCTTCGGCCACTCCTCGTGGATATACCGCTCATGCGCGAAGCTATGGCCGTAGTCGTCGCCCGCTTTGGCCACTGCCAGAGTTTTTGGGTCGCAACGGATATACTGAAAGCCCTTGATTTCAAGATCATCGCGCATTCGTTCTGCATCAGCTTTGCGTAGCCGAAACATCCCCTGATGAGTCTCGGAGTCCACAATAATGTTGATCGCGGGATACCCGTGCGTGCTTAGAATTGCAACGCCGCCAGGCGCCAGGACGCGCCCGATCTCGGTAAGCCATGCCTTTGAAGCTCCCTCAGGCAGGTGCGTGAAGATCGAAAGGGAATAGACCATGTCAAAGCTGCCATCGTCATAATCGAGTGGCGGTCTCTCCCTGTTCGAGACTGTTTTTACGCCCCTCAAGTTCTCTTGGCACCACGCAACAGTGGCTGCATTGATATCAGTACCGGAAATATCGATTTCAGGGACCTGCCCGAAAAATCGGGTCATCCGGCCACAGCCGCACCCGAAATCAAGAATCCTCGCATTGTCGGGTGTCGGCCCAGCATGCCGCAGATACGTGCTCATGAACTTGCTGGCATCGACAATGCCTGTCCAAAGGAACAAGGCCTCACTGGAGGCTGCAACAATCGATCTCAGACTGTACGGCGGTATGGGCGGAGCCACCTTTTTTAGATCATCGTTCGTCGCGACGCCGACCGAATGTGCCCATTCTAAGATTCGATGAGGGCCTAGCATGTAGGACAGGGTTTCGATGCTGGGGTCTTGCGCGCGAATCTTTTCATATTGAGCCCGAAACGCGGGCGTAGTGCATCGTTCCAGAAAATTCACCTCAAACCACCTGAACATCGATACTTGCCCCGAAACGGTAACGAGGAGGTCGCCACGTAGTCAATCCCTGCGCTAGTACCAGAATCCCTTCTCGCGAAGGGTCGCAAGAGATCAGATCGTCCTCTTCCGGAGCGTGATCCGGATATCGAGGCAAGCGCCATCGGGGATTTCCGACGTCGGCCATGTAAGCGCAAAGGCATTCGAGAGCATCGTCTTCTGCCGAATCATGAGATCACGGGTCCGAGTCATCAAGCGCACGTCCTGCTGCTCTACGCTCTTGATCGGAACGAACCGCATTTGACGGCCGGTGCATCACTTCGCAGATCGCTTTCGCAACAGAGCGCGCGCGACGCTCTGATAATGTCAAGCTGTCAAACCAATATGCTTTGACGCACTGGCGCAGTCAGGGTACGGAACGACTCGGGAACGGCCACTCGCACTCTTGCCCAACAAGAATTGCGGTTCAATATTCTGTTCCCGCAATCGCAGTTAACCGTGTTCGGGAACAGCACAGTATATCAGCATGTCATCTAAATTAGTAAAGCCTAACGTTGTAGAGCGCCATCTGATTCTTGGTGGAAGCGGCTTCATTGGCCGACATGTTGCTGCGATCTTGGTACAAAGTGGGTGCGAGGTCGTTTTGGCCGGCCGCTCACTTTCGAAGCCGACATTTGCTCCTGCACTTGACGGGCGAGTCGGATGGCGTAATTTCGATCTCGCAAACGCGCAATGGGATAGCCTGATCGACGGGGTCACGGTAATTCACCACTATGCATGGTCATCCGTCCCTGCCAGCGCCAACAGCGATCCCACCCTTGATCTGTCAACCAATGTCGCGCCAACACTGGGTTTGCTAGAGGCGCTCCGAAAAAAAGGATCGCAGGCACCAAGGCTTATCTTCGCTTCGTCCGGTGGTACGGTTTATGGCAAACTGCTGCGCGTTCCGGTGCACGAAGATCACCGTTTGAATCCGATCACCGCCTACGGGGCTGGTAAAGCCGCTGTTGAACTGTATCTAGGCACCTATCGAGCTCTCTACGGGCTCGATTGTCGTGTGGCGCGTCTAGCCAATCCGTTTGGAGCAGGGCAGAATTTGGCAAAAGGCCTAGGTGCGGTAACCACGTTCCTACACCACGCATTGTCGCAGCAACCAATAGTCGTCTGGGGCGATGGCGAAGTCATACGTGATTTTATTCACATCTCCGACGCAGCGGCAGGCTTGGTCGCGCTGGCCCGCGCACATCCGCTAGACACACATCATGTATTCAATATCGGGAGTGGCGAGGGCGTCAGCCTTAACGGGGTGATTGCCGAGCTTGAAACAAAACTCTGCCACAGATTGGACGTTCGCTATGAGCGCGGTCGGGAATTTGATGTTCCAGTGAGCGTGCTCGATATTTCGCTCATTCGGGAGACGCTGGGGTGGCAACCTATCCTCTCCTTTTCGGAAGGCTTGAGCCAAACACTCGCTGATCTTGGTGGTAGTGTAGCGCATCGTGACAGGTCAGCTGTAAGTGGCGCCGCATTAGACCGGTGAGAGGAATTGGCGACAATCAAATGGGCGAGATATTCGAACGGGTGCTGCCGCGGCAAGCACTAGAGTGGACCGGCGAACGGTTGACAACCGCTACAGCGGGTCAGGTAGAGATCGAGCACCTTCATCGCTATTTTCTTGCCCGGGCTCTTTGTCGTGACCTGGATGTTGTCGATGTTGCATCAGGCGAGGGCTACGGCTCCGCTCTCCTGGCCCAAGTCGCGCGATCGGTCGTTGGCATCGAGTTGTCGGAGGAGGCGGTAGCGCACGCCCAGGGGGGCTATGTCGCTCCCAACCTTCGCTATCAGCAAGGAGACGCTCGCAAGTTGCCTTTGGAAGACGCGAGTGTCGACGTGGTCATATCGTTCGAAACGCTTGAGCATTTTTTTGAGCATGATCTGTTCATTGCAGAGGTTCAGCGGGTTTTGCGGCCAACTGGTTTTCTCATCCTTTCGTCCCCTGAACGAGATGTCTATTCTCCGCCCGGAAGCCCTGCTAATCCCTATCACGTGCACGAGCTTTCGCGTGTGGAGTTCGAGGCCCTGCTGAAGGGAGTGTTCCGCAATGTCTTGATACTCCTTCAAAGACCGCTACTCGGATCAACGCTTATCGCAGATGACGAGGCTGGAATTTCGAGAACGCTAACGTTCGAGCGACGAGGAGAAACGCATTACGAGGGCAGTCACGGGTTGCCTCGACCGTCTTACAATATTGCGGTTGCGTCGGTATCAGAACTTCCAAGTATTCCTAATTCGCTGTTCATCGAAACGAGCGAGATCGGTGAAATACTGGCCCAAGCAAAGAGTGCCGCCGCCGCTCATGCAGAGATTCGCAAACACATGGAGCAGACGGAATTGCTGGCTTCCGGTCTCCGCCGGGAAATTGAAACGGCTAGTGAAACCATCAAAGCTCAAGTCGAACGAGCCGAAAAGGCGGAAGCTGCTTTGGCCATGGCTCAGTCCGAAACGCATGCCGCTCACGCAGATCTTCGAAGTCACATGGAGCAGACGGAATTGCAGGCTTCCGGTTTCCGCCGCGAAATTGAAACGGCTAGTGAAACCGTCAAAGCTCAAGTCGAACGGGCCGAAAAAGCCGAAGCCGCTTTGGCCCTAGCCCAGTCGGGGTATGTTGTTGACGTTGAGGGGCCGCTGGGCACCGCCGGGAATGCCAAGGACCAGCAGCAGCCCACCGGGACGTTTGATTCGACGGCAACCGAAATTCCGCTTCCGGCATCCGAACGCTTGGCTGAACTCGACGGGTTGCGATCCGAGTTGGCTCAAGTACGCGCTGAACTCGCCGCGGCATGTTTGCAGCGGGACGTTTTGAGAACGTCTTTCCGGGGCCACGCGAACCTTCTTACTGAATGGCGTCTCAGGCAAGCCGCCGAGGCCCAAGAATTGCGCCAGCGAAATGCCGAGTGCGAAGGCCGAGCTGCGGATTTGGAGCGCAGGGCTGCCGAATGGGAGCAGCGCTACTTGGGCCTGCGCCGCCGCCTCGAGGCCATTCTGAAGCGCTTTGGTATACTTGGCGCGGCCCGGCTTTTTCCCCGCTCGCTCCGCGCCTTTGTCCGTAATCGTGTTCTTGGACCGGGACGCACATGATGGATAGTCGCGAAAGCACATTGGCTGATGAAATTCGCCGCGAATTCCTCGATATCCTGGAAACAGCACGGTTTGTAGATGCCGACTATTACCGTTCCGCCCTTAACCGGCCGGAACTGCGGGATCCAGCGGGGCACTACGCCGAAATTGGCTGGCGGATTGGATTGGAGCCAAATGCGCGATTCAACGGCGATTTCTTGCGTCCCTTCTACGAGACGGCAGGGATGTTCAAACCGCCTGCCTATGTCTGGTTAGAACTTTCGGCTCTGGGAGGGCAGCTGCCCGCGAATAGGCACGAAGCCGAAGATCTTGCTGCAGCCTTGCGAGTGTCGCCGTACTTCGATGCAGAATTTTACGCCCGCCGTTTACCTGCCGGTATGGATCCCGCATTGCACTATGCGGTGGTTGGTGAGCCGATGGGCTGGCGCGCATCGCCTCTGTTTGATTCAGCTTATTATCGGGAACGTTATCCAGAAGTCGCGAGCGCTGGGTTTTCGCCTCTTTTGCACTACGAACGCCATGGCAGGCGCGAAGGTCGGCGAGGAGTTTCAGTCGTTGATAGATTAGAGTTTTCGTCCTTGCCGCAGTCCGAAAAGCCTGTCGTGCTTTTGATTTCGCACGAGGCTTCGAGAACAGGTGCGCCGATGCTGGGCTGGAACCTTGCCCGAAAACTAGCAGAAAGGGCAACGGTGGTTTCCCTGATGATGCGCGGTGGAGAACTGGAAAAAGACTTCATCGCCGTTGCCGCCTCGTCCGTTGGACCGTTGACATGGGAGGACTGGAACTGGGCGGACGCGACCCGGTTGGCCAGGCGGATCACCGAGGAATTCAGGCCGCTTTATGCCATCGCCAACAGCATAGAGACGCAGATCATGGTGCCTGCCTTGGCGTCTTGTGGGGTGCCAAGCGTTGCTTTGGTGCATGAGTTTGCCGCCTACACGCGTCCTGTGGCCAAGATGCGTAACGTTTATGACTGGGCGCAGAATGTCGTATTTCCTGCCGAGATCGTTGCGCAGTCTTCTTACGATGCCTTTCCTGGCCTCGAAAGGCGCCCGGGAATTCATATCATGGCTCAGGGGCGCAGCGATCCGCCGCCAGTGTCCTCAGCCGATGAGCCGGCTGACAAAGAAAGTGGCGAGTTCCTGTTGCGTTTGCGACCCGAAGGTGAGGAGGACTCCTTTCTCGTGCTTGGCGCGGGCATGGTGCACATTCGAAAAGGCGTTGATCTTTTTATAAGCACAGCTGCGACAGCAAAGCGGCTGCGGCCGAATGTTCGCTTTCGATTTGTCTGGATCGGTCATGGGTACGATCCAGAGCATGACAGTGGCTACTCGGCTTATCTCGCCTACCAGATAGCCCAGTCAGAACTGGGAGATACTTTGGTGATCCTTGATCCGGTATCGGACCTGGAACCTGCATATGCCGTTGCAGACGCCTTCCTTCTCAGTTCTCGTCTTGATCCGCAGCCAAACGTAGCCATCGATACAGTTCTGCGTGGCATCCCGACTGTGTGCTTCCAAGGAGCCTGTGGGACGGCGGAAATCTTGGGGGCCGATGCTGCGACCCGTCCTCTCATTGCGCCTCACCTCGATACTTATGCCGCAGCCGCCATCTTGTGCGGGTTGGCGGACGACCGCCACAAGGCAAAAGCCCTTGGAGCGGAAGTGGCGCGAGTTGGACATGCGGCCTACAACATGAGTGCCTATGTGCAACAAATCGAAGAGTGGGGCAAAACATCTGCGGCAGCACTTCATGACGAGGATCTTGCCACCCTGATGGCGGCTGCTGCTGTCGATATCGAAATGGTTCTTCCTCCAGGTATGGCGCCCGTTGCCGAGTTGGAGGCGGAGCGGCGCACGCTCCTGCAATGGAGCATCATGGGCCTTGGGGGCGATTCGACAGCCAATCCACAGTTCCGTCGTCCTTGTGCGGGCTTCAATCCGCAAAGCTATGCACATGCGAATCCAGACGAGTGCGGACCGGGAAAAGCTCATCCCTTAGCCCATTGGCTCCGCGCCGGCCGCCCCGCCGGCCCCTGGTCCCGGGACGTTTTCAATCCTGGCGACGGCATTTACCTGCCGTTGGAAGCTATGCCACGTATAGCTCTTCACGCCCATTTCTACTATGAAGATCTGGCTGATGACCTGGCCTTCCGGCTCAAGCGTAACCGCACGCGCTGCGATTTGTTCCTGTCCACAGACACCGACGCGAAATCCAGACATCTTCGTGATGCGTTCGGCGACCACCACGGTTCCGTTGAAATCGCAATCGTTCCCAACAGAGGGCGAGATGTGGGACCGCTTCTTACTGAATTCTTGCCGCGGTTGCTTGATGGTCGCTACGATCTAATCGGGCACGTGCACGCCAAGAGGAGCGTGGGCACCGACGCGGCCATGGGTGAGGCATGGCGCCACTTCCTTTGGGAGAACCTGGTTGGTGGCGAACACGCGATGCTGGACCTGGCTGCGGCGGTCTTCGCATCGAAACCGGCGGTAGGTCTTTTGATGGCCGAGGATCCACACCTCGTCGGTTGGAACGACAACAGGGAGATCGCTGAAGATTTGGCGAGACGGATGGGCATCGGCATGCCGCTGGCAGACTTTTTCGATTTCCCGCTCGGAACCATGTTCTGGTGCCGACCAAAGGTATTGCTTCCGCTTCGCGAACTGGGTCTCGATTGGAATGATTACCCATCGGAGCCCGTTCCTTATGACGGCACCGTCCTCCATGCGATCGAGCGCTTGATGCCGTTTGTTGCGCGCAAGGCAGGATTTGATACCGCCGGTTTGCGCGCGCCCGGCACGAGTTGGTAACTGAAGTTGGGTACTGAAAATGCCTTCATAGAGTTAGATCGCGTGCTGACGGGCCGCTGATGCCTGTGGCAAAGAAGACGGATCGGCCGCACTAGGTCGCAGTCGTCATGATCCTCGTGCGACGCATCAGAAGGTTGTACAGCAAGCTCATTGATTGAGCTTCCGGACGATATAAAGGTCTTGGTGTCCCCACCAAAACGCCTGCTGGAAGCGTATAAGCTCGGCGCCCTCGATATCAGATACGGCTTTTTGAACATAGTCAGGGGAAACGGCGCTTGTTCCATAGTCGCGAGCGTCCAGATCGCGCTGGTCACTGTTCGAGTTCCAATAAAATCCGTTGTCATCAAATTGCGCAGACAATCCCCCAGCTCTCATGTTTCGAAGAGAGACGGCCCCATGAGTTGTGAAAATTAAGATGCCCCCCGGCTTCACCGCAGTGAAAACGCGGGAAAGCCACGGCGCGAAAGTGGCGTCTGGCATGTGTGAAAAAAAAGATAGGGCGAAGACAGCATCAAACTCGCCTTCGATGGTCCAGTCCTCCGGTTTTGTGGAAGAGAGGTGTGTCCTGACACCGACTTTGTTTGATAGGAAGTCGATGGCGTTAGGGTGAATGTCGCTGCAAACCCATGCTGCATCCGGTAGAACGTGCATCGCGTAGCGCGCGACGCGGCCATAACCCGACGCGAACTCAAGGACGCTGGATGGCCCGGGTGAAAGGTGCTCGCGGCAAAGGTTGGCGAAGCGTATGGCGCAATCTTCTCCCCCTGTGAAATAAGCCTCAATTGCTTTCCGGTGATCTGTCGGGAACACGGCCCGGACGAAAAAATCGAACAGCATGTCGTCCTTGCTGATCTCATAAGCCACCTTTTTCGTTTCGGCGATCGACCGGGCGAGTGGCTCTTGTTCGGCCAGTATGCCGGCAATATCGATATCTGACATCGGGTATCTTTCTCTGAAGATGTTTGCCGCCAACCTACATTCTAGAAACGATTAGGCAATCCGAAGCCTGACCTAAAGGTCGCGTTTTTTTCACAAAATTTATCGTCAACGATGTTCAACAACTGGAAGCGTCGACCGGAACTTCAAACTCCAGCGATGGGTTTTGGAGCCTGAGGACTCCCATGGCGTTTGTTCCGGGCTTAGGGGCAGATGTGGAGTATTGTGCTGCCGCCGGTCGGTGTTGTGACCGTTCTCAGTCGGCACGGGTCGTGAGAACGGACAGGCAGCGTCGATCCTTGTTCAACTGATCCGACTAGGTGTAGAGAGAAACAAGTCCGTCATAGAGTTCGCACTCATGCCCAAGGCAATCCTTCATATTGGTCTCGCCAAGACCGGGACGACGTTCCTGCAGAACTGGCTCCGATACAACAGTTTCATCCTCCGACAGGCCGGGTTCCATGTCGCTCCTGACATGGCCTCCCATCAAGTCGCCGGAAGCCTGGTCCAGGATGTGTCCCGGCGAGCTATGGGAGATATCATTTTTCTCGCTAACCTTCCTGACCAGAGGGAGACGTTATTCTCGTTCGATCTGGTTTCGATCATATCGTCCGAATTTTTTTATATCTGCAATCCGCTGCACGTGGCTGAATATTTCAAGAAGGAGGGTGTGGACGTCGTCATGATCGTTTGTGTCCTGAGGCGGCAGGACATCCTGGCAGCTAGCGGCTATGCGCAGGATGTCAAATCGCTCGGTCGCAGCGATATTGTAACCGGCGCCGCATATTTTCCCTATCTTGACTGGAATTGTCTCTACGAAAGCTGGGCCGGCGCATTCCCCGATGCCGCCATGCGGATGATAAACTACAGCCCGCGTTCGCTGCTGAGTGCGTTCAAGATGCTGTTGGGCATTGGCATCGACACGATCGATCAGGTGCAGGAAATTCATACGAACCGGAGCCTTAACGCCGAAATGACCGAGGTTGCGCGAATGCTCAACGAGCGAGGTCTACCGCCGATGTCAGAAGCGCTTTTGGCTCTTCAACGAAATCTGCCAGGGCCGCCGTTCGGGTTGCCGCCCTATGTCGTAAGACAGTTCGAAGACGCCTATCTCGGTTCCAATCGCAGGCTGGCCGAGCGGCTGCAGGACCCTGAATTTGAGGAAATGTCGCGGCCAGGATGGAATACCGACGGAGTCTGCATGGCCGGACAGATCGACGACGCCAGATTCGCCGAAATCATCAAACTGGCGGGGCGGGAAGGCGGCGGAGTTGAGTATCTCGCAACATCATCTTGAAATTCGGTCGAGCTTCGTGGTCTTCCATTAATCTGTATTTCTCGTAGACAATTGCCGTCGACGCTCCATTCAGCGTTCCGCAGGGGCATTACCCAGCAGCGGAAATTCCAAACGTCAGTTAGCACGCCTTGCGGTCATCGAACCTGATGAGATCGAATGTCTTTGAAGGGGTCGATGCGGAACGGCTGCTTTCAAAGCTACCTTGCCAAAATACGACCGTCCGCTTCCGGCCCCAAAGCTGTCGAACGGCGATGCGCCGCATGGCAGCTGTGGAAACCGGCTTTACCGCTCCCCAAAATCAACATCGCCGGCGATCGCTTGAAGCCGCGGTTTCGCCAGAAGCGGACCTAGACAACGCTAGATTGCGAGCAAGTCTAGCGTCAACGCCCACTCACAAGTTCGGCCTATAACTCGTCGCTCGCATCACGAGTGGACGGGCTTGAACTTCCCTGCCTTCACAATAAGTCGATAGTCCCTCCGGTCAGAATGTCTCCCGCGCCATCAAATATCGGAATCGATGGCACTATGGCCTATGACATATCAGCTTTTTCTAATATGATTTTAGTCGGGAGGGATCAGATCGCCAATGCCAACAACTGGCGCACGCGTTGTCGTGTCGAGA
Source organism: Mesorhizobium sp. 131-3-5 (assembly GCF_016756575.1). NCBI lineage: Bacteria > Pseudomonadati > Pseudomonadota > Alphaproteobacteria > Hyphomicrobiales > Phyllobacteriaceae > Mesorhizobium > Mesorhizobium sp. 131-3-5. The sequence goes on along the minus strand of NZ_AP023254.1, from coordinate 2,304,823 downwards.
AGTCTCGTCGAACTGGGTATCTTTTCGACGTTGATGAATGCGCTGTTGCTGGTTTTACCCCTCTACATGCTGCAGGTTTATGATCGGGTGTTACCGGCCTCCAATCTGGATACGCTGGTCTATCTCTCATTGATTGCTCTATCCTCCCTAGTGCTTTTCGGCATCCTTGAAATCGTCCGCGGGATGTATGCGAGCCGTCTCGCCGCCAAGCTCGATGTCTCCTTGGGTTCAACGTGTTTTCTCGCTGCCATGAGCGGCCCTCGTGCTGGGCTTGGCGATGTTCAAGCACTGCGTGATCTGACGCTGCTTCGGAGTTTCGTCGCATCGCGAGCTCTGTTTTTTCTTTTCGACCTTCCATTCGGGCCGATTTTTGTGGGCCTTCTCTATTTCATCCACCCTCTGTTGTTCCTCGTCACGGTCGTCGGCGCCGTTCTGATGGCTGTCATCGCCTTGCTTAATCAGGCTGCCAGCTCCAGACCAACCAAGGAGGCCTCCGAGAGCCTTAATGCCTCAATGAACTCCGCTCAGACCTTCGCACGTAATTTCGAGACCGTTCGAGCACTCGGAATGGTGTCCCATACGGTGGAGTTTTGGGGCAGCCGATTTTCCAGTTCCGTGAAGGCCTCCGATAGAGTTGCTCGTGTCAACGCGTTTTACGGCGGCGTCTCCCGCACTGCGCGGTCGATCCTGCAAATCGCGATCTTAGGTGTCGGTGCCGTTCTGGTCCTGCGCAGTGAGATGACGGCCGGAATGATATTCGCGTCCTCGATGATCTCAGCCCGGGCGCTTCAGCCTCTCGACCAAATCATTGGAAGCTGGCGCCAGATCACGGACGCGAAACTTGCGTGGAAACGGCTGGGGACCATCCATTCGAACTCAAGGGGAAAGGAAATTGTGGCGCTACCAACACCGCTAGGGGCTTTGAGCGCCGATCAAGTTGTCTACTACCCTCCAGGATTGCCCGACGGGTCGCCGCCGCTGATCAAGCGCATGAGCTTTCAAGTCGCAGCCGGGGAATCCGTAGCGATTGTCGGCCCGAGCCAGGCAGGCAAATCCACCCTTGCGCGCCTGATTGTTGGTGCCATCGAACCGCGTTCGGGTGCGATCCGCATCGACGGCGGCGACATTCGAAACTGGGATCCTGAAAGGCTCGGCCGACATGTAGGCTATCTCCCCCAAGACGTAGAGCTCTTTCCAGGGACCATAGGCCAGAACATCTCGCGCTTTGAACCCGCGGCTCCTGACGAGAAATTGGTTGAAGCGGCGCAACTTGCACAGGCGCACGAGCTAATTCTGGGATACCGCGAGGGATACTCGACGGTGATCGGTCCAACCGGCGTCCGGCTTTCGGGCGGTGAGCTTCAGCGGATTGGGCTGGCTCGCGCCTTCTACGGCGACCCCAGGGTTGTCATACTGGACGAGCCGAATGCCAATCTCGACGCTGACGGCGAGGCCGCACTTGAGCGCGCGATCCTTCAGGCACGTTCCCGCAAGAGGACCGTTCTGGTCATAACGCATCGCCCTTCACTGGCATCCAAGTGCGACCGTATGCTCGTGATACGGGATGGCCAGATAGAGCTTTACGGCTCGACCAAAGACGTATTAGCCCAGCTGGCCGAGCGAATGAATCAGCAGGCTCATACAGCGGCGGCGCAGCCAGTCGCCAACGAAGGCGTGGTTGCCTTCCCGTCAACGTCCCGTACTGAGGCGAAAGCTGCCAATGACGGGGCCTAGTCAAACCCTCCCGGTGGTAGCCAGGGCTTATCACTGGCAAGAGAATGTCGATACCCGCACCGGTCGAGTGTCCCTGGCGGGGTTTTTGAGTGTGGCCGTCTTCTTGCTTGGATTTGGGTATTGGGCGGCCACAGCGCCGATAGGTGGAGCGACAATCGCCCCGGGCGTTGTCGCGGCTGCGGGCCAGAACGTCATGATCCAGCACCTTGATGGCGGGATCATCACCAGCATCCGAGTGCGAGAAGGGGATCGGGTCTCAAAAGGCCAGGCGCTGATCACTCTCGACACGACCCTGGCACAAGCCCAGCTCAACCGTGTCCTGAAGCAATGGGTTGCTCAAAGCGCTGAAGTCGCCCGCCTCGACGCGGAGCGGGACGGTTCGAAGGAGATTGATTTACCCGATGAGCTCCGCCCTTATTCGACCGACCCCAGCTACAGCGGATTTATCGTCGAGCAAAAAAAGGAGTTCGAGGCTCGCTTTGCCCGCTATACGGCGGATCGGGAAATTCTGAAGCAAAAGGTTGCGGCCCTCCAGGATGCGATTGTCGGGATGCAGGCTCGGAAGGCGGCCGTCGAAAAGCAACTCGCGATTGTTAACGAGGAGACGGAACGAAAAAAGACTTTGCTCGACAAAGGGCTGACGAACCGATCCGAATACACTGACTTGCTGCGCAGCACCGCTGACCTCGTCGGCCAAGCCGCGGCCATGGAAGCGCAGATCGCGAGCTTCTTGAGTCAAATTGAAGAGGATCGTCAGCAAATCGAACGGCTGACGACCGCCAGGGTCGAGGATGCCGTCACCGATTTGAACAAGGCCCGTGCAGAGGTGGCCGACCTGGAAGAACAGATCAACGCCGCACGATCGGTGCTGGACCGAACAACCATTCGAACTCCCGTCGACGGCATCGTGGTCCACTCCGTTTATAATTCGGTGGGTAGCGTCATCCGAGCGGGAGAATCCGCGATGGAACTCCTCCCGACGATGGAGCAGTTCATTGTCGAGGCCAAGATCAAGCCTGAAGACGTTGACTCCATCCGGGTTGGGCAGGATGCGAGCATGATGTTCACGGCGCTCAACGCTCGAACGACTCCAAAGGTATCAGGCAGGGTGTTCTACATTTCAGCGGATAGATTAGTCACTCCGAACACCGGGCAGCCCTACTATACGGTGCGGATCAGGATGGCGGAGCATCTGCCGGCGCAGATCAAGCCCGAACAGATTTATCCGGGTATGCCAGTCGAGACTTTTATCTCCACCGGCGAAAGGACATTCCTGTCCTACCTTACCAAGCCGCTCGTGGATTCATTCCAACGGGCATTCCGAGAACGATAGGCGGCCACACAGGTTCACCGACACTCGACCGTCGTGCGAGACCTTGACCCCGCGCGCATCCACCCGTCCTTCAGCCGATGCGGCGCCAGTTCACAATGAAAGCCCGATGCGGCTCCAGAACGCGCTTGCGGTGTCCGCCCGTCTTGCCCTTCGCCAGCGAGCCGGTGGCAAAGCTGCGACCACTTCACGCCAAAGCGCGATACCACCGCACGGCTCTCACCCGCTCCAACTGCCTCAACAACACGCTCACGAAGATCGTTTGAAAGGGCTCGCGTCATTAGATGCTGGCCTCCATCCAGCCAGCATCTTGAATCACAAACACCCTTCTGTGGAAATCCTACGATTCTCTCAAAATAGGAAACGCTTTAGTCGCTATCCATTGTGTGGACCTTGGCCTACGAGCCTCGATCACACAAACGCAAAATCGCTATTTCCTAAATGGTCCAAAGCGACGTTCGCTAGTGTGATCGTGCTATCCGCATCGTGGGTGATCACAACGTCAGCACCGACTTGTTCGGCCGCAGCCTGCACCGCCGCGAAATCTGCAAAGAGGCCTTGGGCAAGCTGAATGACGTCGTGGCCGGCGGAAGAGATGGTGAAGTCTGTTATGACGTCATGGCCGAATCCATTTCCGAAGACAAAGGTGTCCGCGCCAAATCCCCCGGTCAAAGTGTCGTTGCCACCGCCTCCGGTAAGATGATCGCTGCCGTTTGCACCGTTGAGCACATCGTTTCCACTCGTGCCCGCTATCGTATCGTCACCGATCGTGCCGACAATGGAAGAACCAGAAAGACTTTGTCCGCTAATGCCGCTCCCATCTGTTGGATATGCTGGATTGAAGTTTGCCGCTGTGAATTCTGTAGGATCGATGTTCTGAAAGCGGATCAGGGTGGCGTAGGCCTGGCTGGAGCCGCTGCCGTCACGGTCGACTTGGAGAAGAGTGTCGGCGCCATCTTGCACCAGTTGCATGAAGCCGGAGCCGAACGGATTGGATGAGCCGTCCCATCCGATCAGTTGGTTGAGCAGCGCATTGTAGTCGAGCGTCTCGCCGCCTGCGCCGGCGACGAAGTCGGTGACAGTTGCAGAAGCCGTTCCATTCCAGGAATCAATGTAAAGCTTGTCGCTCCCGTCACCCAAGGTGAGAGTCGAGTTGCCGGTTAGTGAAAGATGCACCGTATCGTTGCCTGAGCCGAGATCGGCGGTTACCGATCCGGAGATGTACGCTATGTCGTCCCCGTTTCCGGCTGCGAGCGAAAGGGAGCCGCCCGCGTTGATTGTGTCGTTGCCGTCGCCGGTGAAGACAGAGCCCGCTCCGGTCACATTCACGTTATCATTGCCGCCGCCGGTTTGAACGGACAGGGTAACTGCTGATATTGTGATTGAATCGACACCTGCTCCGGAAATCAGTTCTACAGAACCATTTCCGATCAATCTTGCAATATTGTTTCCGTCACCAAGGTCTATATGGGAAGAATCCCCGACCCTAAGGTATCCATAGTCACTATAAAAATAATAGTTCCCCAGCACAGCACCGTAAGCATACCCGTACCCTACAAAATCATTACCTGATCCAAAATTCAAAGAAAAAGAACTGCTCTGAAATCCATAATCCCAGTTGTTACTAATAAAAATATTATTACCATCGCCCATTTCCAAGCTGATCGTACTATTTACTGATGCTCCCCCAATAAATGCCACATCAGCCCCTGAACCGAATGATCCAGTGATTGTTGAGTTGTTTACACTTGCGATCAGCAAGCTATCCCCATCGCCGCCGTTAATCCCATACGAAATCGATGCACCACCCGAGTTCAGCGAGATTACGTCATTACCTGCGCCGGCATCCGCCACTTGCGTCAGCGAAACACCCGAAGGCCCCGAATACGTCAGGTTCAAACTGTCGTTGCCGTCTCCCCCATAAAGCGAATCGTTGCCACTGCCGTCATTCAAGGTGTCATCACCCAGTCCGCCAACCAGCACATCACTGCCAGAGCCTCCATTAAGCGTGTCATTGCCAGCGCCGCCGTCCAGAAGATCGTCACCCGCCGAACCAGACAGCGTATCGTTGCCGGCAAGGCCGAAGATGGCGTCGGGGCCGACACCGCCTATCAGAGTATCGTCATTTGGAGTGCCATCGATCGCTTGACCCGAAGGAGTTGTCCCATCTGTTGGATATGCTGGATTGAAGTTTGCCGCTGTGAATTCTGTAGGATCGATGTTCTGAAAGCGGATCAGGGTGGCGTAGGCCTGGCTGGAGCCGCTGCCGTCACGGTCGACTTGGAGAAGAGTGTCGGCGCCATCTTGCACCAGTTGCATGAAGCCGGAGCCGAACGGATTGGATGAGCCGTCCCATCCGATCAGTTGGTTGAGCAGCGCATTGTAGTCGAGCGTCTCGCCGCCTGCGCCGGCGACGAAGTCGGTGACAGTTGCAGAAGCCGTTCCATTCCAGGAATCAATGTAAAGCTTGTCGCTCCCGTCACCCAAGGTGAGAGTCGAGTTGCCGGTTAGTGAAAGATGCACCGTATCGTTGCCTGAGCCGAGATCGGCGGTTACCGATCCGGAGATGTACGCTATGTCGTCCCCGTTTCCGGCTGCGAGCGAAAGGGAGCCGCCCGCGTTGATTGTGTCGTTGCCGTCGCCGGTGAAGACAGAGCCCGCTCCGGTCACATTCACGTTATCATTGCCGCCGCCGGTTTGAACGGACAGGGTAACTGCTGATATTGTGATTGAATCGACACCTGCTCCGGAAATCAGTTCTACAGAACCATTTCCGATCAATCTTGCAATATTGTTTCCGTCACCAAGGTCTATATGGGAAGAATCCCCGACCCTAAGGTATCCATAGTCACTATAAAAATAATAGTTCCCCAGCACAGCACCGTAAGCATACCCGTACCCTACAAAATCATTACCTGATCCAAAATTCAAAGAAAAAGAACTGCTCTGAAATCCATAATCCCAGTTGTTACTAATAAAAATATTATTACCATCGCCCATTTCCAAGCTGATCGTACTATTTACTGATGCTCCCCCAATAAATGCCACATCAGCCCCTGAACCGAATGATCCAGTGATTGTTGAGTTGTTTACACTTGCGATCAGCAAGCTATCCCCATCGCCGCCGTTAATCCCATACGAAATCGATGCACCACCCGAGTTCAGCGAGATTACGTCATTACCTGCGCCGGCATCCGCCACTTGCGTCAGCGAAACACCCGAAGGCCCCGAATACGTCAGGTTCAAACTGTCGTTGCCGTCTCCCCCATAAAGCGAATCGTTGCCACTGCCGTCATTCAAGGTGTCATCACCCAGTCCGCCAACCAGCACATCACTGCCAGAGCCTCCATTAAGCGTGTCATTGCCAGCGCCGCCGTCCAGAAGATCGTCACCCGCCGAACCAGACAGCGTATCGTTGCCGGCAAGGCCGAAGATGGCGTCGGGGCCGACACCGCCTATCAGAGTATCGTCATTTGGAGTGCCATCGATCGCTTGACCCGAAGGAGTTGTCCCATCTGTTGGATATGCTGGATTGAAGTTTGCCGCTGTGAATTCTGTAGGATCGATGTTCTGAAAGCGGATCAGGGTGGCGTAGGCCTGGCTGGAGCCGCTGCCGTCACGGTCGACTTGGAGAAGAGTGTCGGCGCCATCTTGCACCAGTTGCATGAAGCCGGAGCCGAACGGATTGGATGAGCCGTCCCATCCGATCAGTTGGTTGAGCAGCGCATTGTAGTCGAGCGTCTCGCCGCCTGCGCCGGCGACGAAGTCGGTGACAGTTGCAGAAGCCGTTCCATTCCAGGAATCAATGTAAAGCTTGTCGCTCCCGTCACCCAAGGTGAGAGTCGAGTTGCCGGTTAGTGAAAGATGCACCGTATCGTTGCCTGAGCCGAGATCGGCGGTTACCGATCCGGAGATGTACGCTATGTCGTCCCCGTTTCCGGCTGCGAGCGAAAGGGAGCCGCCCGCGTTGATTGTGTCGTTGCCGTCGCCGGTGAAGACAGAGCCCGCTCCGGTCACATTCACGTTATCATTGCCGCCGCCGGTTTGAACGGACAGGGTAACTGCTGATATTGTGATTGAATCGACACCTGCTCCGGAAATCAGTTCTACAGAACCATTTCCGATCAATCTTGCAATATTGTTTCCGTCACCAAGGTCTATATGGGAAGAATCCCCGACCCTAAGGTATCCATAGTCACTATAAAAATAATAGTTCCCCAGCACAGCACCGTAAGCATACCCGTACCCTACAAAATCATTACCTGATCCAAAATTCAAAGAAAAAGAACTGCTCTGAAATCCATAATCCCAGTTGTTACTAATAAAAATATTATTACCATCGCCCATTTCCAAGCTGATCGTACTATTTACTGATGCTCCCCCAATAAATGCCACATCAGCCCCTGAACCGAATGATCCAGTGATTGTTGAGTTGTTTACACTTGCGATCAGCAAGCTATCCCCATCGCCGCCGTTAATCCCATACGAAATCGATGCACCACCCGAGTTCAGCGAGATTACGTCATTACCTGCGCCGGCATCCGCCACTTGCGTCAGCGAAACACCCGAAGGCCCCGAATACGTCAGGTTCAAACTGTCGTTGCCGTCTCCCCCATAAAGCGAATCGTTGCCACTGCCGTCATTCAAGGTGTCATCACCCAGTCCGCCAACCAGCACATCACTGCCAGAGCCTCCATTAAGCGTGTCATTGCCAGCGCCGCCGTCCAGAAGATCGTCACCCGCCGAACCAGACAGCGTATCGTTGCCGGCAAGGCCGAAGATGGCATCCACATCGATAGTTCCGGTTAGCGTATCGTCGCCGGGCGTTCCGTTGACGATGGCTCCATTCACCACGCTGAGGGCAAAATCCACATGCGCTTCGGCCGAGGACGTGTCGACGGCGGTAATCCGAATCTCGATCGTACCCACATCGGAGTTTGAGGGCGTGCCGGCAAACGCACCAGTATCCGGATCAAAACTGAGCCAAGACGGCAGAGGATCTCCGTTGGCCCGCGCTGAAGTCAGCGTGAGATGGTCGCCCGGATCTGGATCGTAAAAGAGGTCCGAAGGGATCGTAAAACTCAAGGGACTGGCCACTGCTAGCGCGAGCGGCGAAAGAGATCCCGCCGTCGGGGCGTCGTTGACGTTGGCAATCGCCGCGGTCGCGGCACTGGCCACGGATTCCGCCGTGCCATGCCCGTCCGTGTAGCTCGCCACGACGCGCACGGCCGCGCCGACATCGGCGTCGCCCAGCGTATAGGTGGTATTGGTGGCGCCACCGATATTGGCAAAGCCGGAGCCGGTGTTGCGCTGCCACTGGTAGCTGATCGTGCCCAGTCCATCGGCGTCGGCCAAGGTGTTCGAGGCGCTCAGCACCTGATCCTCGGTGGCTGTCCCGGCAACCGTCACCGAACCCGTCGGGGCGTCGTTGACGTTGGCAATCGCCGCGGTCGCGGCACTGGCCACGGATTCCGCCGTGCCATGCCCGTCCGTGTAGCTCGCCACGACGCGCACGGCCGCGCCGACATCGGCGTCGCCCAGCGTATAGGTGGTATTGGTGGCGCCACCGATGTTGGCAAAGCCGGAGCCGGTGTTGCGCTGCCACTGGTAGCTGATCGTGCCCAGTCCATCGGCGTCGGCCAAGGTGTTCGAGGCGCTCAGCACCTGATCCTCGGTGGCTGTCCCGGCAACCGTCACCGAACCCGTCGGGGCGTCGTTGACGTTGGCAATCGCCGCGGTCGCGGCACTGGCCACGGATTCCGCCGTGCCATGCCCGTCCGTGTAGCTCGCCACGACGCGCACGGCCGCGCCGACATCGGCGTCGCCCAGCGTATAGGTGGTATTGGTGGCGCCACCGATGTTGGCAAAGCCGGAGCCGGTGTTGCGCTGCCACTGGTAGCTGATCGTGCCCAGTCCATCGGCGTCGGCCAAGGTGTTCGAGGCGCTCAGCACCTGATCCTCGGTGGCTGTCCCGGCAACCGTCACCGAACCCGTCGGGGCGTCGTTGACGTTGGCAATCGCCGCGGTCGCGGCACTGGCCACGGATTCCGCCGTGCCATGCCCGTCCGTGTAGCTCGCCACGACGCGCACGGCCGCGCCGACATCGGCGTCGCCCAGCGTATAGGTGGTATTGGTGGCGCCACCGATGTTGGCAAAGCCGGAGCCGGTGTTGCGCTGCCACTGGTAGCTGATCGTGCCCAGTCCATCGGCGTCGGCCAAGGTGTTCGAGGCGCTCAGCACCTGATCCTCGGTGGCTGTCCCGGCAACCGTCACCGAACCCGTCGGGGCGTCGTTGACGTTGGCAATCGCCGCGGTCGCGGCACTGGCCACGGATTCCGCCGTGCCATGCCCGTCCGTGTAGCTCGCCACGACGCGCACGGCCGCGCCGACATCGGCGTCGCCCAGCGTATAGGTGGTATTGGTGGCGCCACCGATGTTGGCAAAGCCGGAGCCGGTGTTGCGCTGCCACTGGTAGCTGATCGTGCCCAGTCCATCGGCGTCGGCCAAGGTGTTCGAGGCGCTCAGCACCTGATCCTCGGTGGCTGTCCCGGCAACCGTCACCGAACCCGTCGGGGCGTCGTTGACGTTGGCAATCGCCGCGGTCGCGGCACTGGCCACGGATTCCGCCGTGCCATGCCCGTCCGTGTAGCTCGCCACGACGCGCACGGCCGCGCCGACATCGGCGTCGCCCAGCGTATAGGTGGTATTGGTGGCGCCACCGATGTTGGCAAAGCCGGAGCCGGTGTTGCGCTGCCACTGGTAGCTGATCGTGCCCAGTCCATCGGCGTCGGCCAAGGTGTTCGAGGCGCTCAGCACCTGATCCTCGGTGGCTGTCCCGGCAACCGTCACCGAACCCGTCGGGGCGTCGTTGACGTTGGCAATCGCCGCGGTCGCGGCACTGGCCACGGATTCCGCCGTGCCATGCCCGTCCGTGTAGCTCGCCACGACGCGCACGGCCGCGCCGACATCGGCGTCGCCCAGCGTATAGGTGGTATTGGTGGCGCCACCGATGTTGGCAAAGCCGGAGCCGGTGTTGCGCTGCCACTGGTAGCTGATCGTGCCCAGTCCATCGGCGTCGGCCAAGGTGTTCGAGGCGCTCAGCACCTGATCCTCGGTGGCTGTCCCGGCAACCGTCACCGAACCCGTCGGCGCATGATTGGCGCTGGCGATATTGATGGTCGCTGTTGCCAGGCCAGTATCGTTACCACCGTTGGCCGTTCCGCCGCCGTCCACCACTGTGAACGTGACCGTGCGTGGTGACGAAGGAGGAGTCCCTAACGAATTCGAATAGGAAATATGTTCGAGAAGTGTCGAGACCAAACTCGGCGTTGCACCATTTGCCAAGCTTATGATGAGATCCGAGCCATTGCTGCCGCCTGAAACCGCGCCAACCTTGGTGCCAGCTACAAAAACAGAGCCGTTCGAAACCGTGACGGTCGCGTCGGTGGCAATGGTTAGTTGGTCAGACGTTGCCTTGTTCTGAGTAATCGAGACGCGCAGCGATCCGCCGCCGAATTTCGAGGAGTCGATGTCTGTAACGGTTGCAGAGGGGGCAATTTTTGCTGCTGCGCCACCAGGCGAATAGTTCAAGCTTGCGGATGTGCCGCTAGCCGCCCCGTTCAGATCCACGACCGGAGCATCATTCACCGCAGTAACGTTGATCGTGATAGATCCAGTACTCGACGAAACGCCACCTTGATTGTCGCGGACATTGAAATTGAAGGAGGCAGTACCGCTAAAATCGACGGAAGGAAGGAAGTAAAAGGTATTGGTCGAGTAGACAGAGTTTATGAGTGCGGGCTGTGTATGAGCAGCATCGAGGTAGAGGGTGCCGTTGGAAGGTAGCGAGGCCAGGATATACCCCGTGACCGTCCCATCCTGATCCGTTCCGCTTAAGGTGACAGTTATGAGATGATCTTCAGAGCCGCTAAAGCTGGTCTGCGGTGTGGCTTTGGGCAACTTGTTGGCCATAGGACATACCCCTGATGTTACTCATGGGGTTACCCGGCATTGGGGGTAGCTCGGGATTCTTACGCGCGGGGCTCACTCGCCTCGGGGCAACAAGAACCCAGTCCAGACGGAGTAATACCGCCCAAACTTGATCTCTTCGGAGCTGCCCCTATTTGGGTAGCGTCCCCAATCTTTTCCCTCATATTAGCAATACATGAAATAACGTCGGAGTCCAATATTTCTTCAAGAAAAGCAGCCCAGCTTTGGAGCAACCCGGCCACCTTGTTCCGGATAGCTCGATAACACTATCTGCCGCGCCCAATAGAGCCTGCCGCGAGTGCCGCAAACCCATTCGGTGGCTGCGTCCTTCGAAACCTACATCCGAAAAGGCTGCATCGAGTCGAACATTTTGCCCACTGAGGAAGCCTCAGGATTGGCTTTTCGTCAGACATAACGAAGGTTGCTTTCATCCAAGAGCCAGTTTACGGGGGTTATAATACGGGTCAATGCCGATACGGGACGAGGCGAATAGGCTGGGGTGTGAGCGGTGCCGATCGACTATCGCATCTCGACGATCGTCACGAAGTGCTGGCAGGAGCGGGCGGGCGACAGAGCCGGGCGGTGTGGCGGCTGCAGTATACGAAGCCGGCTTGCTGCAGAGCGTACCGGCAAGGCATTGTGGGATTAATGTCCTTTCTTGGCCAGATCACCACAAGCGCTTTCTTGAAAGTCCGCTTTTGAAGTTTCAAAGCCAAGAGCCGTCAGTCTGCTCCCGGCCCCATTGCCGCCATGAACAAGTCTAGGCAGCACATATCTCGTCTAGGCGAATTTTGCCTGGTATCGCTCCTGTGGTGCGAGCCAGCTTTCGATGAAATCCAGCGGGTCGACGCTTTCCATCATCGCTCTCGCGAGAGCCAGGCGCTCCTCCAGGCGCTTGCGGCGATCTTCATCGTCCGTAGTGTTCAACCGCTTTTCGGCGTCCACGAAAAAGCGCTCTATTGTCATCGCCCTGCCCCACCTTTCAATAATTTCCGCGAGCTGCTGCTGGCTGTCCGCTAGTGCCTGAGCCACCTTGCGGGCATCCTCCTGCTTTAGATAGCGCTCCCACTCCTCCTCTCTTTCTTTCTTCCTTTTGGCCGCCGCCACATCCTCGGCGTCCATAAGGCGCTGAACAGTGCCCTTGGCCGCCTTCACTGTTTCCACGATTTTCGGGATCAGAGCGCCAATCGCTTCATGCTCGGTCTCTTGCCAGGTCACGGACCAGTCGACGCCCTTTTTCGGCGAATAGGCAACAACCCGAAAGCGCCCGCAGGGCATGTCCTGCTCGTTTGTCCACGAATGCGTTAGCTGCCAAGGCTTGGCGGACCGGATGAGCCTGCTGTCCTCCCGATGGTATTCGCCATTGAAATATCGCACCGTCACTCTTTCGGTCATTTCGGTGATGGCGAGCCCGATCGGCACCGTGTCGACATAGAGGACAGTCGGTCGATCCGGAGCCCAGATGCTCCCTGAGTGATATTGCCCGTATTTGCGATCCTTGCTCTCCACCTCCTGTCTTTTGATGCGGATGCGATCAAGGTCGTCGGCAGGCGGCGCGACTTGAACGCGGCATCCCTGTTTGTCCAACGCGAGATAGAGATCGTTGGCGATCGAGAGTGCGCGAAGCAACTGGGTCTCTGAGGAAATCAGATCCGGCAGGATTCTCTTGTAGGGCCTAAGGAACTCGCCCTGTTTTACGTCGCGTGTTTTTCGCATGTGCTCTTCAACGCCGAAGAGCAGCCGATGGCGCGCCGGGCGATGGGGTTTCGCGGCAGGTCTGGCCTTGCGAACAGAGCCTTCCTTGACGGTTCTCTTTCGTCGAGGCTTTGGGGTCGACGCCGTTAGCTCGATCAGTTCGTCCAATGCCTCCGGCAGCGGCGGCAAGTCTACCGGCAGCCCGAGCAATTTACGCGTCCAATACCCCGACCCAGGATAGGGAACCTGATATCGCTTACATATCGATGCTAGCACCGTGCCGGAGATTCCGAGCTCTGGAGCGATTTTGCTGAGAGGCCTCTCGCAGACCCGATTGTAGAGCTCAAGGCGTGTCAGCTGCACGGCGAAATAGGTCTCAATTCAATCGTTGCCGATATCGCACCGCCAGCAGCGGCTGGTGATGCACATCGCTCGTCATCCGCCTATCAGCGATTTGGATAACTTTTAAGACAGCGTGGTGCCGGCTTATCCATGGTGCCGGTCCAACGTTCGCACGTTTGGGCGATCGAGGTCGCAGACCAACGGTCAAAGATGCGATGTCGACAAGGATGCAGGCTGCCCCCATGACAACGCGGCAGCCATCCAGGGCCTAACCTCGAGGCGGTGCGGAACCACTTCCAAATATCCGTGGACAATCGCAAACGCCGATTGAGACGCACATTGCAAATTGTTGAACTAATACAATTGTTTCGTATTGGAGCGCACATTGCGACAAAGGCTCACAATGTGCCGAGGACGGTAGAAATCCTAGCAAAAACAACCAACCGACCGCCGCACAATGTGCGCGCTTTTATCTTGCCGTCTTAATCGGTCGTATTTTGATAGACTTTCTATCCATCGTCGCTCCTCTTCTAACCTACGATAATACACTATTCTATGCTCTACGCCACGATCCCGTACTCTTGCGTTGAGTGCCGATGCGCCGTGCAGTCTTCCGCGCTCTGCGACGGCGTAGCAGCGCTGCTTATTTGCAGCACGGGAACCGTCGTGGCGCACTTTTCCATCGGAGTGACGGAGCAGCGTCACAGGCAATCCGGCGCGGTCCGGCCGTCTCGCGATCGGCGCGGCCGCAGGCAAGATAATTTGCGTTCCGTCGTTCCTGGTCTGCATCGGTCCTCATCCGCCGGAGCGGATTCCTTGTGTCAGATGGTGTCCGTCAACGTGCCGGCGCCATGCGTTTCAACTGTCGGTCTTCTACTCATCGATGCGCTCCGAGCAGCTTGCGGGCCTTGTCATGGGCACGCCGGCCGGCATCCGCCTGGCTTGCCGCCGGATCGCCGACATAGAACGTTCCGTCGGTCCAGATCGCGTGCATGATCACCGCCAGCTTGCGCGCCACGGCGACACAGGCCTTGCGGTGGCAGGAGCGTCTGGCGATCGCCTGGCCCCAGCTCTTGACCTTGTCCCGCCCTTGAAGCGCGTCATCAACCCCGACGCCGCCTCGTAGAGCGAGCGTCGAACATCGGCGTCGCCGGCTTTCGATATGCGACCCTGAACGTCGATCGAGGTGCCCGACCGCCATCGCCGCGACGTCAGCCCGAAGTAGGCCGCGACATCGCGTGAGCGGCGGAACCGCGACGGATCGTCGATCGCCGTCATGAACGAAAGTGCCGTGACGGGGCCGACGCCAGGGATTGCCATGAAGCGTCGGCACAGTTCGCTGCGTGCCACCATTTTGACGACGAGATCGTGCAGCCGGCAATACTGTCTCCACAGCGCTGCGCGCGCCGACAGCATGGCGTCCATCAGTTCGGAAGAAAGCGGATCCTCCGCCACCGCGGTGCGCACCGCTTTCTCGAAAGCCCCTCGCCCGACCTTGCCCAGTCGGATTCCAAATGCCTTCAGCGAATGGCGGATGGCGTTCTCCAGGTCGAGGAACTTGGCCTTGAGGTTGCGCCGGTGCATCAGCAAAAGCTTCGTTCGGTAGCAGCTTTCCGATTTGATATGAGCCTGACGGAACCAGCCGGTGCGCATGATATGGGCGATGCCGAGCGCATCGGCCTTGTCGGTCTTGTTGCGCTGCGCCGACATCGCGGCGCGCACGTGCTGCGTCTCCAGGCAGACGACTGGCAGGCCGAGTTTCTTGAGCTCTGGATGAAGCCACGGCGACAGTGATCCTGCCTCGTGGCCGACGCGGTGAAGTCGCCTGAGGAAGGGTTGAGTATCTCGAGGCTCTAGCCGTCGACGCACACCGTCCGTCTCGTCCATCGACACGTGCAGTCGCAATTAGCAAAAGTCCTTCTATGGTTCGGAGCGGGGCTTCGTCACACGTCCTCCTACACGTTCCAGAGGTCATCCGGGCCGAGATAGACGAGATCGAGTTGCCCACCCTGTGCTGCGACTGTGGCCCGTAGAAGTCCACGGCGATCTGCGTTCAATGCGTAGGGGAGGACGCCATGCGACAATCCTTCGGGTGACAGGACGAGAGGCTGGCCATTCCAGTGATGCAGCGAAACCGGTGACCCCGGAGGTGGCGGCAGATTGGTCCAGTTTACGTTCGCCAAGTAAGCGCGCTCCGACCAGATCTGGCTGGCACGTGGCGCGAACTCCTGCGCAAAATCGTGCCAAATCCTCCTTGTTTCGGGCGTTGGCCAGTCCGGCTGGGCGGCATAAGCGGCTACTTCTGGCGACCGGAGCCAGTTTCTCAACTCCTGTCCAGTGGCGAATATCGCCCCTGTGTCATGCACGGCTTTGATAGCCGCGAGTCGTGAGTTGAATCCAGCTTGCATCAGGATCGACGCCGACCGGTTCATCGTTCCGGTTTCGACCGCAGACAGCGCTAGACCAAGCTCATAATCTTCTAGCGAGGCAACCGCGCCGAGACCGCCAACGACATCGCCGTTGGCACCCGCTCGAACGCGTAGCGCTTCCATGGCCCACGGCAGCCGGTAGACAAGGCCATCCTCGATGAACCGCAAGCCGTCACCATCGCCATCGGCGACCAAGGCCGCCAAAGGCTCTCCGCGAAGCCAAAAGCGCAGAATGTCGCGCCAGTTGCCGGGCAGCGGATCCGGCGAGAAGGGATGGAAAGGGAATATGCGCTCGGCAATGCCGGTGATCGCAGCGATTGCCGCATCGCCGTCTCCAACAAGCAGGGCGTCGTTCGCCTGGACAAGCAACTGATTGGCCTCCAGCGCAACGGCATCCAGCGCTTGGCCTGCTGCCAAGCCGAGGCCGGCGAGGAAGTAGCCTCTGCGCTTTGCTGGGGTGGAATTGGCCCAGATGTGCCGGCTACGGGTAAGCAGCGTCGATCCTAAAGCGATGCGAGCTTCGTTCGATGTTCGCAGAAGCCGTCGCTGCCATAAAGATGATTGCAGGATCGCGTCGAGCGTCGCCTCGATGTCGGCATCCGGAACCTCTTCTTCCCCAATGAGGCTGAGGATCGCGGTGTCGAGCGTCGCGAGGTGCGTTTCCCATTGTTTGCGTGCGTCATCTCGGTCTTTGGGCTTTTCGCCTGGCACTTCCGGAAAGTTCCAAGCAGCCGCGTTGTTGACGACGTACTCCGTCAGATGATTGAGGTCACCGCCGACGATTTTGTGCATGCGCAGGAGAAGGGCCGTGAGCAGTTGGATCAGGCCGCTTTCCATCTCCCGAGCGCCCCGGTCTCCAATCAGTTGGACCCATTCGTTGTGCTTTTTGCTCCGTCGATCCTCGAAGATTGGAAAAAGGACAAGGCCTTCGACGTCGATATAGGCTCGGCCGGCGCGCCCAATGACATTCTTGAACTCCGAGACCTTGATCATCTCGCCGTTCCGGTAAAGCGAATGCATGACGACAGCGGTGGCCGACAGGTTCAACCCTTGGGCAAGCGTAGGCGACGAGATCGTGACTTTGAGGATGCCGTCGCGGAGGAGGCGCTCTACCTCCTTCCGGTAGGCCGTAGGGAGAGCGCCGTGATGGAGTGCAACGCCGAGCCGGAGGCATTTGAGAATATCGCTATTCGGGCCCAGCCATTCTTCCCCCAAAGCGATGGCCGTCTGGAGCGCCGCAGAGTCCACTGCCAGGAGCGAAGACAGCGCGCCGCGTTCATGCAAATCGACGATGACCTCGGCGTATGGCTCCACGCTCCGGCGTTGCGGGCAATAGATGAGAACCGTTTGCCCCTCTTCGACCAGGCGCCAAGCCGTGGCGAGACAAAGCTCCCGTTGGTCGCAAGGGAAGATCTTCGTCCGCTTTCTCTTAGGCTTGATGAAAAGCTGCGGAATGAAGCCGGTAAAGAACCGGGGCACGAACGGGCGTTCGTCATCGACCCGGAGGTTCAGGCGTGCATTTGGGCTATTCCAGCCCACTTCCCCGAACCGGAGTCGCGTTGGGCGCCAATCATTTTTGATAGGCCCGCCAGCCTGATCGCGGCGCAGCCATGCGGAGAAGTCCTCCAGCTGGTCGCCATCGGGCAGGATTGCGGAGAGGCACACGATCCGGCGCTGATCGGCGTCGAGTCGGCGAAGCAAGCGCTGAATCTGGACTTCGTAACGAACCTCACGTTCGCCTGGGCCGATCATATGCCCTTCGTCGAAAATCAGCAGACCGACGTCATCGAGCAGCGAAGGATCATTGCGAAGCGCAAAATCGATCTTTTCCGGCGTGGCGACTACAATATCGCGTCCCCGAACAGCGTCCTTGTCGAACCCCGAGACGCCGATGCTCCCATAAAGAGCCGAAATCGTCTTACCGAGGGGCCCAAAGGTACGTTGGAGATTCGCTTCCGTTTGGGCTGACAGAGCCCTCAGCGGTGTCACAAACATGACCCTGCGGCCGCCTGCAAGACACCGGAGAATGCACAGCTCCGCGACACGGGTCTTGCCGGCGCTTGTCGGCAGTGAGACGACGAGATTATCGGACTGATCGACGGCGCGAGCCGCCGCCTCGGTCTGCGACGGCCATAGATCGATTTCCGCCCTTGATCGGCAGGAAAGCGACGCAATCAAGAGCGATCGCAAGCGCAGCCAGTCTGGTGCCGCACCGCTCGTGGGAGCCAAAGGGACCCTCTCATGAAAGGTATTGGACCAGAGGTCGGACAGCAGATGAATAGCCACCCGATGCGCCCACCATTGCGGGAGGAGGTTGAGTTCGGCACAGATGGAAAGGGCGTTCCGCAGCCGCGCGATTGCTTGCTCGACCAAGGCACGCTCGCCGCGGTCGAGGGCTAAAAGGAAAATCGAGATGGCGCCGAAAAAATTGTCAGTGAGCGCAATATCCAGCCCTTCCCACAGGAAGTCATGGCCGTCGCGGTCGGGAGCTGCTTCGTCAGCTTGCTGAATGGGTTCGAGCGCGAGTCGCTCTTGAAATAGGCCTGTGATCCGCGCGTCAGAGCCTTCTCCATCCAGGCGATAATTATGAACCCGTGCGCGGAGACCATTGATATCCCGCCGCATCAGCTGCGCTAATGCGCGCTCGAGCGGTGAGAAGTTCTCCTCGTTTATGACGATCGCAAGAAGCGAGTAGGCTCGGGCGGAAAGCTGCGCGAGATGATAGCTTGCGGCCGCCATGACGAAATGGAAGTCCCGATCCGCTTCGCCGCGATTACCCTTGGCCATCACCGACTCAAGGGCGGTCGCAGCTTGCGCAAAAGCGACCCGAGCCTGATCGGCATCACCACCCATCTCAAGCATGCGAAGGCCAAGACCGAGGAGTCCGTAGGCGTAGCTATGAAGATCGAAGCTGAGCTGCGGCGAGAACTGTGGCGCGTCGGCAGGCAGAACGCCGTCCCGCCATATCATGGCGCGGGCCTGCCCTTGCGCGATGAGTCTGCCTCGAAAGCCAGCTGCGGCTGCGTCAGTGATGGCGGCCGAGATAGCGTCAGGGTTGGTTGGCATTGGCGATCACACGATCATAGACAGCGCCGACAAAGGCCGCATGGCCATCGACGTGGAGACCGACGCCCCACTGATTGATCGGCCCCGGGTAGGCTTGAAGTGACTGCGTCAACAATGCTTGCGGCGAGTTGCCCGAGAACGTGAAGAGCAGATGCTGCACGCTGGCCAAAGGGATGCCATGACGCACCAGCGCATCATCGATTGCATCCACCAGCGGCTCGTTCGCAAGTTCGAGAAGGCGCGCGGAAATGAACGAGAGCGCATGCGATGATGGCCGTCCATTGTCCTTATCAAGTCCAGCACGTGCTTCCGTGAGGGTCTGCGCGCGAAGAGAGGCTCGGCTCTTTGCTTCGGTCTTGAGAAAGCGAAGTCGTTGTGTGGCTTGGTCGAGAACCATGCCGATCACGTCGTCACCGCGCATTGCCATGTTGCGGTGATCTTTCCATCGCAGACGTTTGATCGGGGCGCGATAGCTGCTATGCGCATCGATCCATTCGGTCGCGTAGATCTCCCCGAGATCGCCGGACCGGATCTGCTTTGTCTGAGGCAACAATCCTGTGACCAGATCGGCAGCCCCGGGTTTGCCGAGACGACGCAATGCGCGTGCGACGCGCTCTTCCGCCGCATAGTACCCAGGCACCGCGGCGGCGGATAGCTGGACGCCCGCCGAGCGGTCGGCAGCGCGACCGGTCTTGATGTGGAGTTGGTGATTACCGAGTGGAGTATCGGCTCCGTCACACCAGTCGTCGAATTGCACCATGCCCTCATACCCTCTCGATTAAGCGCGGCGAAGCATTCGCGGGATGTGGACACGGTGAAAACCGTGCGTCTGCACTTGTTGGCGAAGCTTGGGTGTATCGTTGATGCCGAATGCGATGGCTGCCTTCAGGGGGCTGGCAAAGGTCGCGTAGAAGGTCCAGCGAGCGTCCTTCGGCAAAGGCGCGTTCTGCCGTCGGTCGGTGATGACGACATCGCGGGGGTCCTTCGTATTGCGGAAGGCATGGAAGGTGATCCAGTCGGGCCGCCTGTAGCGTGCCGCCTTGCTGAACGGCACCGATTGAACCTTCACGTCGCTTTGGTCGAGCACCCAGCCGCGCTGCTCTACAATCTGCCTGACCATATGGCCGACCATCTGCTTGACGCGGCCAGCCAGGATTTCTTCACGGAACTCTTCCAGAAGCTGTTCCTCAATGCCTTCGACTGCGGGCTTTCCGAGCTCAGAGGCCGTCTCCAGGCGTGCGATAGTGGCAGGCCGCGTCAGAAACGACCAAATGCGTTGGCCGACGTCGGACTCCGACAGCGAAGCGAATTTGTCCGGGTTGTAGCGAAGCATGATGAGGCCTCCTTGACCGGTCAAAAATGGCCGGTCATAGATGCCTAGTCAAGAGCACCTCACCTTGAAAACGCGCAGTCTGCCGATTTGCCGCTCGTGTGCCGCTGCGATTCCGGTCGGCTGCTTCGGCCTGAATGCACGCCCAAGCCGGCGCGAAGGACCAAGCGAACGAATCAGGCGTCAGACTGCGCCAGGTGCGGAGCGTAACAAGTATAGCTTCCGCATCTCTTTGCAATCGGAGCTACGTGTGCGGACCGGAAATTGCTGAGCGGCTTGCGTCTGCGCACGGATTGAAGGCAAGCGGCGCCGGACGCTTGCGTTCTAAAAGCTAGTGGTGCGAAATCTTTATTCGGAGGGGTACTTTTCATATGCCAGACCTTGATGTCCTGCGTGAGAGCCTTAAGCATAAGGATCGACTCGAACGAATGCCGGACAACAGTCCGCGGATGAACTGGAGGTTTCGATGCTATCGAGAGCTCCTAGATAATCTGGGCCATGGCGACGGCATGGCGGAGGTTATCGAAGTCGCGTGCCGCGACTTCCTGGAGGCTGCTCAGGCGTCGGGTGATCTCGGCAGTTACATCAGGACGCGATCCGCGCACCACAAAATCGTCGCGTATGAACTAGACATCGAAAATCTACCAACGCGTGCGGCGACCCTCTACATCGTCGGAGCATATCAACAGCTTGAAAGCTTTCTAATCGACCTGATTGAAGAGTCAGATGAGGTTTGCGGTCGCAAGTCACGGGAACGGACTGACAAAGAAGCCGCGCTGGACTGGGCGCTAGACGTTTTACCAGGCGGCAAAGCCGCCAACCTCCGAAAGGTACGGGTAGAACTGTATGCTATCCTTGAATACTATCGGGCTGTCAGAAACCGATTTATGCATACTCGCAAGAAGGCATCAGGGATCGACAAGGCCCTCAAGGAAGTGGATTACTGGTCACCGGTTTACGCGGTCGATTTCGGACTTAAGGCTCCTAACGAGCCTGACGCCTTGATCTTGGATGATTTTCTTCTCTTCACGCGAGCGATCAAATACGTCGCGACGCATTTGTGTCGCGTAGCCTGCCCAACGCCGGACGAAGTGGTTGCCCATGCGGGCAGGGAGATGAAGACCAAGGCGCTTCGGAACCTCGATTGGCATATGACTGACGACCAGAAAGCTCGAAGGAAACTCGCGCAGCACTATCAGGTCAAATATCGGTACGATCTTACGGCAGTCCCGCATATCCTGGACGACGTTATTCGTCTCAACAAGATTGGTGCAGGGCGCATCGGCCGAACCTTTAAGGACAAGGTGAGGCATCGTTGACTTAAGACTTGCGTTATCGTGCTCCTGCCGCTCGCGGTGCGAGGCCCGCGGTGTTACCGGCGACTATCATCTTCGCAACACGGGCAGTGGCAAGCCGCTGCCCGTGCACTGAGTAAGCAGAATGTCCAGCAACGCGCCGAAGCCTGAAGACCCCGGCGACGGAAGGAGTCAAATGAGCAGAGACAAAGAGGACGCGGGTTACAAGGGCGGTTTCGAACTGGATTCCCCGATTGGCAAGGTGAAGGTAGACGCGAGCTTGCCCCCTTCGGCCGGCGTATCTTTCGCGCGGGCTGTGGAACTGGGTTTCTCAGGACTGTTTCCGACAACGTTCGACCGGGCAAAGAACCGAACTCTCAAGGCGCGGATCGATGAAGCCGTAACGAACAAGATGGTCCAGGCTATTGACAGCATTGATCATCGCGAGATCTACGCTGCCCTGCTGAATTATCGACTGCGCGAAGATGCCAACATGTTGGAAGGTCGCGCCGAGATATTGGCGATCGCGGCAGAGCAGCTTGCTGCTCCTGGGAGGGGGGCGAAAATTGGGGGCGATACACATCCGATTTCGGACGATTTCCTGACCCACTTTTGGCGAACCGCTGACCGGATCAGCAATGCTGAGATGAGGATCATTTTTTCGCGAATCCTTTCCGGCGAAATTGCACGCCCCGGTAGCTTTTCGGCGTCGACGCTCAGCCTAGTGGCGACACTGCACCCGAGGGATGCAACGAATTTCGAGCTGATGTGTCGGATGGCGCTGAGCAATGGCTCTCACTCGTTCGTGGTTGTCAACGCGACCCACGCTGACAGGCCGCACTTGGAGTCGAATACGGTCACCTCGGGGACAAACATCGGCGAGTACTTGGTCGACTTTGGTATCCATGCGCTATCGCGCGGTTGTCGACCGGGCAATCGAACTGCTCGACATCGATCCGCGCGAAATGGACGATTTCTAGAGGTCGACGCGCACGCCTTTCCGCGGCTGACCAAACGCGGTGAAGCATCAGCCTGTATGCGATCGTGACGATCGTCAGCGCAAAATAAAGTGCGGCTCATCATCGACCTGGACAGCGGCGACATTGTCGCCTCTCAGTCAAGGCGACGAGCGCGGCGGGCGGGGTCCGTTCGACAAGCGGGATTGAGAGGATATAGCCGATGAAGCGCTACGAAATCATCGCAGCTCGTCGACTATTGAAGGGCACTGACGACTTTGAGACGTTGGCAGACGCAGGATTGGATGGTCCCTATGTCAGTCCATATCAGCGTATCTCGAAGTCCACGGCTGGTCCGGTACTGCTAGCCACTCATTGGCTCGATGGGCTCTCCGCTCGTGCCTATCAAGGCGAACTCGCTGCGAGCGGCTTCCTGGAGAGCATGCCGTTTAATCAGGTTCTAAATCGGGTCTTGGTGATACTGGAAAAGAGCCGCTCGGATTTGTACGTCACACAGTGTCTGCATCTTCTGCCGAAGGAGCGGCGGTCGGAATCACGAATACCCCGGCACCTTCTCGACGAGTCGTTTGAAGGCGTCACCCGCCATGAACTGAAGGGGCGGAAGGTCGTAGCTCTGGGCACGATCGCCGCCGCCTGTTGCGCCCGTCATCGCATTTCGTGCACTCCCACATGGCACCCGTCCCGCCGCCGGCTCTCTTATGACGAGAAGGCTGCGGAGATTGCGGAGGCTGTGCGGGCTGCAATGCAGGGCGAATGGGGCTGATAATCTAGGCCCCGCAGCCCTTCCGCGCTGAGCGTTTGGCCGCGCGCCGCTGTCGACTGGTCACCGCGCCGATCGTTACCACGATAGACGACGACGATTGCGCCAGCCAACAAAAAACCGCCCCGGTTAGACCGGGACGGTTATTGATTTATGATGAAATTGGTTGCGGGGACAGGATTTGACTCTGCTGATCTCGCTTGCGAAGTCCCTTCAGCAGATGAACTCGGTTGCAGCGCTGTATTGGCGGTAGCTCTCTCCCGCTACCAAATTCTTCAAATAAGAATCAGCTACCTGGATCCCCTCAACTGCATCCGGGTGGATGATTTCAAGTCGCGTCCGGAGCCAACGCCTCCTGATGTCGCTGAAGAGGCGGTTTAAAGCCCGCGCTCTCAGACAGAGGCGTGCGTGCCGATCGGGGGGCCTGATCTTCGGCTGAGGATGGAGGGCACCGTCCTGCCGCGCGGATAAATTCCTAGAGACAACGAATGTCCCGATACACATTTGATATTGAAAACGGATTCGGACGACCGTTATAAAATCGACGTTCACCATTGCTTTCTAAGGAGCTTGCGATGGATAGCGTGGCGCGTGACGGCGAGGTCAATCCTTGCGTTGAAGTGATCGAAGCCTGCGGGGAGTGGTTCGTCCGTGTGGTCGATGGCGACGAGGAACTAACCCGAGCATTCGAACTGGAGTCGTTTGCCCTGGCATATGCAGAGGGTCAGCGAAGACGTCTCGGGCTCGCTGATTTCGATCGGCTGTAGGCTAACCGTGGGGAATGGCCGGTGCGGGTGGGCTTTGGGGCGCGACGGACGCCGCACCGGCCATTGCGGTGAGTTTTCGGGTTCCTCCCCGCTCCAATGAGTTTGTCCATATATTAGCAAATTTGCAACTAAGCCTGTTGGGCTACCCAGCAGTAGGAGGCTGTACCGGCCGCGGGGCGCTTCATCCGATAAACTCGACTTCCTTGCCGGTGACATGTCGCACGGCCTTCAGCCGGCTTTGACTTCCTTCATTCGCATGTTTCGCGGATATCAATAGGAGTGCATATTCCCGCCAGCCGGCGCCGCCCGTCCTCAAGGCCCCTGTCGGTCAGGCCCAGCGGCCTTCCGCTGCCAGTCCCCCTAGCAACCCCAGGCGCTGGGCCGTTGCCGACGATCACGGCCTGCGGCCTTTGAGTCCAAGCACCCGAGGATCCTCAAAGATCCTGATGCATCGGAGTGTGCTCAAAGGCCCTCGCCGCGACGACGATTCCGACCTGCTGCCGTGCGAAGTGTCCATGCCGGCTGCCTCAAAAGCATTGGCTTGCTATCATAGCAAAATATATATTAGCTATTTCTTGACAAACTGCCTAAGCTCTGGTTTCCTGATCTACGGATTTTTAGACAAGTTCGTTGCGTTTTTTACGGACGGTTCGCATGTCAACTTTGGTTGTTGCGGACCCGCGGGGGGTGTATCTCGCCGGTCTGGAATGGGTACTGCGCAAGGCTGGACACGATGTTGTCGCCCAGTGCCGCCGCCCTGCAGACATTCTCCCTTATGTAGCGCGCCATCGGCCCGATATCGTCATCGTCGGCTTGAACATCGCGGATCCGCAGACGATCGGTCTTTCCTCCCGGCTTAAGGCCTGCAACAGCACGCTCGGCGTCATCTTCATCGTGCAACCGAACAGCAGGCTCGACATCAAGGAAATACAGGCGCTCGACGGCGACGGCCTGCTGCTCGACGGCATCAGTCACCGCTATCTCGTCGAATGCGTGAATGCGGTGGCGGTCGGCAAGAAGTGGATCGACAACAAGATCGTCCAGCAACTGCTGATGCCCCGATCGCAGCCCCAGCCGAAATCCAGGCTGACCGGGCGGGAGACCGAGATCGCCGACCTCGTCTCGCGCGGGTTGCGCAACAAGACCATCGCACAGCGGCTGCATGTATCCGAAGGCACCGTGAAGATGCACCTGCATCACGTCTACGAAAAGCTGCAACTCGGCAGCCGGGCGGAATTGGCCTGGCTAGCGAATGGCAACGATGCCGAGCGTCCAAGAACAGGCCGAACCGGCCTGCTCTGATTATCGCTTTCAACCCGGCATCGACATGCCCGCAACGGGCCGGAAAGCCGCCTGATAGCAATGGCCGCGACAACAGTGCAGCCGCGCGCCGACCTGATCTATCGAAGGATATATATCGTTCGATCAGCTACGGCCATTCACCCTAACACTATCGAAGCGGGAATGGACGCGTCCTCCGCGTCGGCGGCACAATCGCGTAGGAGGGCCGCACAGTGCGCGACCGGATGCACTCGGGTAGGGGCATTCCGGCATGACCGGACGTGCGGATCGTTCTAATAAAACCTCGCCATCAAACCTCGCCAAAGAGGACGACGACCATGGCCACCACCATCACCATCAACGGCACATTGATCCTTGATCAGACTTCGGGGCAGCAGACGCCGGTAGACGGCAACGACACCGTGATCGGCGCCAATCTCAGTGGGCTTTCCTCCGCTTTCCAGACTTTCCTGAACGGCCTTGCCGGTGACCTGCAACTGTCTGCTGGCCAGCTCGCCTATGCCGACAATGTCGAGGCCGCGGTCAGCGCGGCCGGCCTCGTCACGGTCAATCCTGACGGGGCGACGATCAGCAAGCTGTTCTTCTCCGATGGCAGCGGCGCGCCGCTTGACGGCGACCAGGTCATCTTTAATGGCAGCCCGCTGCAAACGGTCGATGGCGACGCCATCTATCTGCATTCCTATGCGAACGGCACGATCGTGCTAGCCACGACCAGCGCCACCGAAGGAGTAGGCGATGTGGTCGCTGCTTTCTACCTGAAAGCTGCCGGGGACAATCTCAGCGCCAGCATCGAGATGGTGACCTTCGAGGCCATTGCTCATCCCAATACCGCGAATCCAGATGACCGGATCGACTGGACCAACCTTCTCAATGTCTCTGCTTCGGGATCGACCTCATTCAATTTCGACAATCTCGACTCCGGCAACCATCTGTTCGTGGCAGTCGGCACATCGGGCGCAGGATTGGTGGTGAGCGGCATACATCCGGTCATCCAGGCAGACGGATCGCTCGACAATTCAGGTGACAACATCAAGACCAGCCAGGGCGGCATTGGCGCCACGATCGGCGTCAACAACCAGATGTTCGATCCGGGTGAGACGGCCGTGTTCAGCTTCGTCAAAGGTCAGGCACCGGGCACTTATGGCGACATCGATAATATGAGCTACACCGACTTCATCGATGTCATCGACGCCAAGCTCTTCATCTCGCAGACCTAGGGCAGTCCGGGCACCAACTTCACCGTCAAGATCGGCGCGTTCAGCGCCGGCGGCGCGACGACCTCTCCCGAGCAAGGCCGAAGCTATATCGACAACAATCTCGGCAGCGGCAGCAACCTTGGCAACGACGCCGGCCAAAGCGCGCTTGCCGACGATGCGGCGGTGGCTATCGTTCGCGTCGTCATCAAGGACGGCAACGGGCAGCCGGTCACCGACACGACGGTGTCGAACAGCTTCGTCACCTTCAACGCGGACGGAACCATAACCGCCCAGCACCTCAACGATGCTTATACGGTGCAGTGGTTCACCGACAAGAGCAGCACACAGGCAGTGGAAACATTCAACCGCTTCCAGGCGACGGCGGTGGTCGGCAAATTCGACGTCGGCCGGGTCGACCTGTCGCAAGGCGTGACGGTGACCCAATCGGTCGGCGACAAGCTGTTCACCGACGACGATGGTCCGACGGCGGCCTTGACCGAGAACGCGGCCAAGGTGCTGCATGACGAGACGGCCGGCGTCGATGCCGGCTCCAATGACCAGGCCGGCGCCTTGCCCGCCGCCTTCGCGGCGCTCGGCACAGCGCTCGGCTGGGCGGCCAGCGCCTCGGCGGTGGTCACACCCAATTCGAGCTTCGGCACCGACGGCCCCGGCACCCAGACGCTTTCGCTCGGCGTCAGCGGCGCGAATGCCGATTCCGGCTTCGATTCGCTCGACGGCCGCAACATCCTGCTCAACGTCGAGGGCGGCCTCGTCGTTGGCCGGATCGACGTCGGCAACGACGGCGCCACGACTGGCGATCCCGTCGCCATCGCCATCTCCATCAGCCAGGGCGGCATCCTCAGCATCGCGCAATATGTCGCGATCGCCCATCCGGACACGACCAACCCCAATGATGTGAAGACGATGCTCGACAGCGCCTTGCTGGCGGTGATCACCGCCACCGACGGCGACGGCGACACCAACAGCACCAGCATCGCCATTGGCGACAAGGTGCAGATCAGGGACGACGGCCCGACGGCGGCCTTGACCGAGAACGCGGCCAAGGTGCTGCATGACGAGACGGCCGGCGTCGATGCCGGCTCCAATGACCAAGCCGGCGCCTTGCCCGCCGCCTTCGCGGCGCTCGGCACAGCGCTCGGCTGGGCGGCCAGCGCCTCGGCGGTGGTCACACCCAATTCGAGCTTCGGCACCGACGGCCCCGGCACCCAGACGCTTTCGCTCGGCGTCAGCGGCGCGAATGCCGATTCCGGCTTCGATTCGCTCGACGGCCGCAACATCCTGCTCAACGTCGAGGGCGGCCTCGTCGTTGGCCGGATCGACGTCGGCAACGACGGCGCCACGACTGGCGATCCCGTCGCCATCGCCATCTCCATCAGCCAGGGCGGCATCCTCAGCATCGCGCAATATGTCGCGATCGCCCATCCGGACACGACCAACCCCAATGATGTGAAGACGATGCTCGACAGCGCCTTGCTGGCGGTGATCACCGCCACCGACGGCGACGGCGACACCAACAGCACCAGCATCGCCATTGGCGACAAGGTGCAGATCAGGGACGACGGCCCGACGGCGGCCTTGACCGAGAACGCGGCCAAGGTGCTGCATGACGAGACGGCCGGCGTCGATGCCGGCTCCAATGACCAGGCCGGCGCCTTGCCCGCCGCCTTCGCGGCGCTCGGCACAGCGCTCGGCTGGGCGGCCAGCGCCTCGGCGGTGGTCACACCCAATTCGAGCTTCGGCACCGACGGCCCCGGCACCCAGACGCTTTCGCTCGGCGTCAGCGGCGCGAATGCCGATTCCGGCTTCGATTCGCTCGACGGCCGCAACATCCTGCTCAACGTCGAGGGCGGCCTCGTCGTTGGCCGGATCGACGTCGGCAACGACGGCGCCACGACTGGCGATCCCGTCGCCATCGCCATCTCCATCAGCCAGGGCGGCATCCTCAGCATCGCGCAATATGTCGCGATCGCCCATCCGGACACGACCAACCCCAATGATGTGAAGACGATGCTCGACAGCGCCTTGCTGGCGGTGATCACCGCCACCGACGGCGACGGCGACACCAACAGCACCAGCATCGCCATTGGCGACAAGGTGCAGATCAGGGACGACGGCCCGACGGCGGCCTTGACCGAGAACGCGGCCAAGGTGCTGCATGACGAGACGGCCGGCGTCGATGCCGGCTCCAATGACCAAGCCGGCGCCTTGCCCGCCGCCTTCGCGGCGCTCGGCACAGCGCTCGGCTGGGCGGCCAGCGCCTCGGCGGTGGTCACACCCAATTCGAGCTTCGGCACCGACGGCCCCGGCACCCAGACGCTTTCGCTCGGCGTCAGCGGCGCGAATGCCGATTCCGGCTTCGATTCGCTCGACGGCCGCAACATCCTGCTCAACGTCGAGGGCGGCCTCGTCGTTGGCCGGATCGACGTCGGCAACGACGGCGCCACGACTGGCGATCCCGTCGCCATCGCCATCTCCATCAGCCAGGGCGGCATCCTCAGCATCGCGCAATATGTCGCGATCGCCCATCCGGACACGACCAACCCCAATGATGTGAAGACGATGCTCGACAGCGCCTTGCTGGCGGTGATCACCGCCACCGACGGCGACGGCGACACCAACAGCACCAGCATCGCCATTGGCGACAAGGTGCAGATCAGGGACGACGGCCCGACGATCACGGTGCCGTTCGACGGGGACCAGAACACCGGCAACGGCACCGGGACCCACGAGACTCTCGCCAACACGCTCAACGCGTCGGCTACCGGAGCCTTCGGGTACGACATCGGCACGGACGGCCATCCGGCCTCGTTCTACGACGCCGCGCACTCTGACTTCGTCGATGCCGAGGGAGCCCTTGCCGGTATCCAGATCGGGCTCACCGGTAACCTCACCGGCCTTGTGCCGGCACCAGGGACGACTTCGTTCCTTGGCTCGTTCGCGACGCTCCAGTCGGAAAGCGACACCTCAGCATCGTTCAACTGGCAAATCTCGTACGATAGTGACCCGAACACGGCCGGCAACCAGACTGCCACGGCGGGTGGCACCCTTGTCTTCAACAAGGTTGCCGACACCTACACCATCACATTGAACGACACGGTCGAGGGCTTCACCAAGGACATCCTGCACACCTCTGAGCTCTTGTCCAAGGAGCCGGTGAGCAACGTCGGTCACCCAAACATCGTGGTGGAGAAGCTTTTCGACGCTAGCACCACGACCGATCAGACTGACCGGGACTTCTTCGTGCAGTTCACCGGTAACTCGAACCCCAACGGGAGCCCCTTCGGGTTCAACGCGACGGGTGACGGCAATCCGGTTGTCGGCGGTGTTAACGACACCATCTTCAATGCCGGCCAGCAGATCAGCAGCAACTTCGAGGATTGGGTTTCTGCAACCCAAGCCACGAACGGGGTTGCCGGTGACACGATCCAGAAGGGTGAGTTGCTGACGTTGCGGTTCTTCGACCACAGCCCCGGCATCGTCACCGACGACGGTGCCAATAACGTCCCGAACCAGACGGCCAACGATATGGCAATCAAGTTCGACGGTATCGGCAACAGCGAGGACTTGATGCTGATCCTCAACCTCGTCAATTTCGGTACCGACGGGGTCGCGGGCGGCACAGGCACCGCCGCCGACACGTTTACCACGAAGGCGATGTACGTCTCAAACGCCGACATCTTCAAGACAGGGCAGGTACCTACCGCCTACGCTGCCGACTTCCCGCTCGACAACAACGACGGTCTCGTCATCGTCGAGAGGAACGACTACAACGGTGCAGGCGAGAACTGGGTACTTCAGGGTGTCCAGATCATGCAGTCTGGCAACGGTCTCACCGGCCCCGATAGCAACCCGAACCTAGCCGGCCTTCAGGAGACACCGACGGCGATCGACCTGCAGCGGGCGACGGGCTCCGGTGGTGGTAGCACGACCTTCGCCCTACAGAACTGGGATCCCACCGACAACGATGTGCTGAAGATCACGGACATCGGCTTCACCTCGACGCAGACCACGACGCCGGATGCCCATCTCGACTTCGCCTTCCACGTGGCGGACGCGGACTTGGATCAGACGGCGCTGCAGCACATTTTTGTAGATGTTGCCTGACGCTTGACCAACGGGGGCAGCTATGGCTGCCCCCGCACTGCCTCCCGCGATCCGTTGCACGGAGATGTCGTCCCGATGATGAAAAACAGACAACAGCCCCCTGCCCTGCAGGTGGTGATGAAAGAGGCCAGACGCGCCATCCGGCCGCTTATCTGGTTCAGCGGCGGCGTCAACGTGCTGATGCTGACCGGGGCGCTCTATATGCTGCAGGTCTACCACCGCGTGCTATCCAGCCACAGCCTTGAGACGCTGGTGATGCTGTCGCTGATGGCGGCAGCCGCGCTCGTGACAATGGCGGGGCTGGAGGTGGTGCGCGGGCGTCTGCTGGCGACCGTCGGATCGTGGATGAACGCGCGATTGGCGCCGGTTCTCCTGACCGCATCGGTGGAGTATGCCGCCTCGGCGCCCGGCCATGCCAACGCCCGTCCGCTGCGCGATCTGGATCAAGTCCGGAATTTCTTCACCAGCCCAAGCATCTTCCCAATCCTTGACGCGCCCTGGGCACCGCTGTTCTTCGCCGCCATATTCGTCATGCACCCTTGGCTGGGCTGGCTGGCGCTGTGCGGCGGGGTCGTCCTGTTTGCCCTGGCGGTGCTCAACGAATACCTCACACGCAAGCCGTTGACCGAGGCCGCGAACGCACAGTCGCGGGCCTATGTGCAAGCCGAGGCGGCGATCCGCAACGCCGAGGTGGTGCAGGCGATGGGCATGCTGAAGCCACTGCTGGAGGGCTGGAAGGCGCAGCAGGACGAGGCAAACAAGGGACAGGTTCTTGCCGCCAACCGTGGCGGCGTCATCGCGGCCATCGCCCGTTGCCACCGGCTGGCCCTGCAAATGGCCATACTGGGCCTTGGCGCCTACCTGGTGCTTAGCAACGAGGCTTCGCCCGGCATCATGATCTCCGCTTCGATCCTGATGGGGCGCGCGCTGTCCCCGGTCGAGCAAGCGATCGGCACATGGAAGGCGACGGTCGGAGCGCGTGCCGCTTACCGGCGTCTCACCGCGGTCGCCGGAGACCACCGGGAAGCGACGCCGGTTCTGCCGCTGCCCCGTCCAAAAGGCAGGTTCGAGGCCGAGAACCTCGTGCTGGCCCGACCGGGTGGCGAGCACATCCTGAAAGGCATCAGCTTCCGGCTCAATCCGGGTGAAGCCATGGCGTTGATCGGCCCGAGCGGGGCCGGCAAAACAAGCCTGGCGCGGATACTGGCCGGCGCCTGGCGCCCATCCGGAGGGCGTGCGTTGCTGGACGGCATGGACGTTGCCCAATGGGCGGCGGAGGACCGTGGCCACTATGTCGGTTACCTGCCGCAGGACATCGAGCTCTTCGCCGGCACCGTCTCCGAAAACATCTGCCGCTTCGCGACTATCACCCCGGCGGTCTTCAACAACGTGGTCAAGGCAGCGCAGCTGGCGGGAGTCCACGAACTGATCAAAGGACTGCCGAAAGGTTACGCCACCGAGATCGGCGAAGCCGGCGCGGTGCTGTCGGGTGGCCAGCGCCAACGCATCGGTCTGGCGCGGGCACTCTATGGCGATCCGGCACTCATCATCCTGGACGAGCCCAATTCCAACCTCGACCGCGAGGGTGAGGACGCTCTGATCGCCGCCCTCGGCGCGATGAAGGCGGCAGGCACGACCATTATCCTGATCGCGCACCGGGCGAACATGATGGACAAGGTCGATAAGATATTGGTTCTCAACCGGGGCCAACAAGACCTCTTCGGTTCACGCGACCATGTCTTCAACGAACTCGCCGCGCGCGTCCGCCAGGTCACTCAGATACCCGCAAATCCGGCGATACCAGCAAATCCGGCGCCGGAAATCTCCGCCGCCGTGATCGGCGCCGACAACCGGCCGCGTCCCTCTTCAAAGCGTACGTCGCGTCAAAGCGCAATGAGCACGGCTGTCGTGGCGAACCAGGCATGAAATGAGAACAGCTATGAACGTCGTGCCGTTACCCGTCCCGCCGCCCTCCCTGCTGGAACCCGTGCCCCTGCGTCTAACGGGCGTGACATGCACCGGGTTCGCGATCATGTTCCTGTTCTTCGGCGCGGCAGGCGGCTGGGCGGCCCTGGCGCCGTTGGACAGCGCCGCGGTGGCACCGGGCGTCGTCAAGGTCGCTGGCGACCGCAAGCTCATCCAACACCTCGAGGGCGGCATCATCGCGGAGCTCGATGCCGCCAACGGTGATATCGTCAAGGCGGGCACGGTCCTCATCCGGCTCGACGACACCCAGGCAAAGGCGCAGCTCTACCTGATCCAGAACCGGATCGCCACGCGAGAGGCGCTGGCCGCGCGCCTCAGGGCCGAGCGTGACGGCAAGGACGTGATCGCGTTTGACCCGGCGTTGCTCGCAAATCCCGCCACCGCCGCGAAGGACGCGGTTGCAGCGCAGCGTGACGTGTTCGCGGCCAAGCATCACAACTTGACGGACGAGCAGGAAATTCTCAATCAGCGCCGTCGCCAGACCGAGGAAGAGATAACAGGGCTGCAGCGGCTTATCGTCACCAAAGATAAGCAGATCGACGCGATCGAGCGTGAAACCAAAGATCTCGAGACCCTGCTCGCGAAGGGACTGACCACGCGCGAACGGAACCTTTTGCTCAGGCGGCAACAGCAGGAGATCGAGGGGGATCGCGCTACCAACATCGCCGCGATCGCCCGTGCCAAAAGTGCCATGGCCGAGATCGACATGCAGATCTTGAATCTCGGCACAGTGCGGCTGAACGAGGCCGTCGACGAGTTGAGTAAGGTCGAAGCGGAATTGTTCGATCTTAGACAGGAGGAGCGTTCCGCCAGGGACGTGCTTGCCCGTACCGATGTCGTCGCCCCGGTCGACGGCATCGTCATGGACCTGAAGGTCCACACGGCTGGCGGCGTTGTGAAACCCGGTGAGACATTGATGACGATCGTGCCGCTCGGACAACAACTCGTGGTCGAGGCCATGGTCAAACCGGAGGATGTCGAGACGATCGCTGCCGGACAGCCCGCGCACGTCAGCTTCCCGGCCTTCGCGCGCTACAATCTGCCGCCGCTCGACGGCGTCGTGGAGATCGTGTCAGCCGACCGCATGGTGGAGGAGCGCAGCGGCGCACCCTATTTCGCCGCGACGGTGTTGATCGACAGAAACGAACTCGCCAAGCTGGAGGGTCGCAAGCTGCTGCCCGGCATGTCGAGTGAGGCGATGATCCGGACGGGCGCCCGTACCGTGCTTTCCTACCTCGCCGAGCCGATCACGCAGAACTTCCGCCGGGCGATGCGGGAAAAATAATCATCTGCAGCCCAAGCGGGGGCGTAGGTCCTTGTCCCTACCGTGCGCTCAACGCGACCATGCGGTCGAGCGCCGCGGTCAGGCCGTGCAGCGACACCGGGAAAGTCAAAGGCGTCTCTGCATCTGTCGTGACATTGAGCTTCAGCACCTCGCCTACCCTCAGCTTTCCAAGCACGGATCGGTCAATGGAAAACACCGCGATGCAGCCTGTCGGCAAGCAGGTCCTGAAGCGCTGCGGGGACAATGGCGGCTGATCGTCGATCTGGGGCGTCACCCCCGGATCGAGCAAGATGCCGAAGGGCAGAAGCAGGGTGGCCATCGTCGACCCGTCCGCGCGCCTTTGTATCTCCATGGCAAGCAGCCTTTGGCCGTTCTGCTGGACCTGGTCCTGCGAAACCGTACAGACCCTCGCATTCTCCTGGACAGAGCAAGCCACGCTCCAGTCCTGATAGACTTCGCGCAGCGATGACGGCCCATTTGGAGCAGTCGCAGTCTGCTGTTCAGCCGACGCTGGCGGCATCAACGAGAATGCGATTGCCCCGTATGCGCAGGCGGCCTTGAGGCCACGCTTCATGTGCAGACCCATTCACGGATCTTGCATTTGGCCCCTGACGCCTCGCAGGCCTGCAAGGCGAGGTCTTCGGCCTCCAGGCGGGTCTCTGCCGAGTTCACGCCCCAGGGCGTGAAACGGTTCTCGACCTTGTCGGCCATGGCCAGCGCGCCGCAGTGCTTGTAGGGAAAGCCGGTTTCGTCGTCGTCAGTCCAATGGCGATGGTTGCGGAAGACGGAGACGACGTTGCACGCCTTGCCGCCGGCGTTCTCGCAATGTTTCTGCGCGATGTCCTTCGCCTCCTGCCGCTTGTCCGCCCCCCAGAAGAAGCCGTATTTGCTGTCGGACTGCGAATAGGCGATGGCCGCCCAGATGCCTTTTTCCTCCTGCTGCGGTTCCGACGGCGCCACCAGGTCGGCCGAAACGACATGTCCGCTCCACAACAAGGTCAAGCCCAAAACTGCCAAAGCCCGCAATCTCATGGTCGGCATCCCTTTCCTTGATCCTGGTCGCTTCGCCTACTTCGCCGCTGAGGCGACGGAGATCACCACGCAGCTTTTGCCCGTCGGCAAGAGAAGGGCCTCACCGGCATTGCCGCCGAGCTCGTACACCTCGACCTGCCCGAGATGGTCGGTGATCTTGCTGCCTTGCGGAAGAATGGACGGGATGTCGGCGCACGGGCTGGCGAACGGCGCCACCCGCACCATCGTCCCTTCGCAACCCGAAGCGGTGGGCGATGCGAAAACGACGCCGGCGGCAGGCCCGCTATAGCGTTCCGTCGCATAGTCCATGCCGACGAAGGCCTGGACCGCATGCTTGTCGGCGGCCTGGTCGTTCCACAAGGATTTGACGCTGTATTTCGTGCCTGTCGTCAAGATCTGCCCGAGCACCGGATAGATGGTCGAACAGGCCTGGACCCCGGCCTGCTTGACATGCTCGAGAAAGGGCGTGTCCGGAAGCGCCGGGTTGGCCGTCTCGGGCTGTGCGGCCGTCGCGCTGCCGACCAGATTGGCGATCGCGGCATAGTTCCCGGCGGCGAAGCCAAGGCCGGCCACGACGAGCCCCAACAATGAAAATCCGACGACGCGCGGCCATCGCCGCCGCGTCGGTTCGACGAGCTTCTGCCGATCCGCCTCGACGGCCGGGCTGCTGCGTTTTGCGGACATGAACTGGTCCTGCTGGCTCATTGTGCTGCCCCGGTCATTTGAGTGGCGAAAGGGCTGCCGTCAGCCCCTTGAGTGTTGCTGCGGTCACGGTGATCGTCTTGCCGTCGACGGTCGGATAGGAAATCGCCGGCGTGGCGTTCTGCGAGATCTGCTGGCGCATGACGGGGCCGACCGGCAGCATGCCGACGCAGACCACTTCATTGCAGCCGTTCAGGTGGACGTCGATCGCCTGGTCCCGCCCGTCGAACTTCAGCGACACCAGGCCGTCGCTCCTGGCGTTCGGCGCGGTGCGGACGATCATGTAGGGCTTGCCGTCCTGCGTAGCGGCCAGCGACCAGCTGAAGGCCATGTTGCCCGAGGAGTCCTCGATCACCTGCGAGACATTGCAGACCTTCTTGCGCGCCTTGAGGTTCTCGTCGCAGATCAGCGTCCAGTTTTCGAAGGGACGGATCGTGCGCTGATAGGTTCCCAGTTTCACGTCGGGCGGCAGCACCACATCCGAAGGCTTGATCCTGTAGGGCGACGCAACCTGCCCCGCGGCCGGCGCGAGGCCGCCGCAGAGCGCCAGGCAAGTCAGTACGACAAGTCCTTTCATTCCTGCCTCAGTTCAAGGTGAAGCTGATGCCGGCGCCGACGCCGACATGACCGCCAGCGGCCGTGCCCGACACGTTGCCGCGGATGCGGCCGTCCTCGCTCGTGTAGCCCGCACCGAAGGCCAAGGCGCTCGAATCCCGCCAGAAGCCGCCGCCGGCCGCGACGCTCAGCTTGCCGGGACGGTCGTCGTAGCGCAGCGAGGCAGCCGCAAGGCCGATCGCCGCCGCCTGGCGGGCTTCGTCGCGTATGCCGCCCAAGTCGCTGTTGAGCTGGCTGAGCTTCTGGTCGGTATAGTTGTTGGCCTGCTGCAAGGTCGTGGCGGCCACCTTGTCTGTGTAGCTGTTGGACGTGTTGATGGCGTAATCGACACGGTTGTTCATCTGGGTGACGTTGACCGCATCGGTGCCGGCAACACCCGGGCCGACATTGGAGATGACCACCGGCGCGTTGACGTCGCCACCCTGCAGCGTGATGCTGTTCTTCTTGCTGCCGTCCGGATTGGTGTCATAGGTGACGGCATTCTGGGTGAGCGATCCAAGGCCCGATTTCAAATCCTCGACCGCCGTGTTGGTGGCGTAGAGCTGCGAGCCGTTTATCGCGTCGGTGCTGCCGGCGTTGACCCGTCCGGCGGCGACATTGGTGATCGTGCGCTCGGCGCCTGCGTCGCCGACGCTGACGGTCCCGATCGGGGTGGTGCCAGCGAAGGCGTAGGTCTTGCCGTTGATGACGGTGCTGGAGGTGCCGACCGCGGTCTGCGTCACCGAGCCCGAACCCAACGCCACGTCATTGGCGTTGTTGGCTTTGGCGCCCTGGCCGAGCGCCACCGCGCCTTGGCCCGTGGCCGTCGAGCCATTGCCGGCGGCAAGGCTGTTGGTGCCGCTGGCCACGCTGGCCGGCCCTATCGCCACGCTGTCTGTGCCGCTGGCGGTGGAGTCGGCCAGCGTCGAATTGGCGTGGAAATACTTGATGCCGCCGCCATTGCTGATGTTGGTCAGCGCGTTGTTGACGGCCGTGAACCCGTCATAGACGGTCAAGTAAGTGTTGCCCTGGATGGTATAGGTCGGTCCGGTGATAGACCCGTCGGGATTGACCGTGGTGCTGCCGCCGAACAGATTGGCGACGTTTTGCGACACGCCCTTAAGCTGGGAGACGTTGACCGCATCGGTATTGGCCGAGCCCGCCGCGACATTGGTGAGCTTGCGTTCGGCTCCCGCGGCGCCGATCGACACTTCGCCGAACGAGGTCTGTGGGGCGGTGAGTGCAAAGGCCGTGTAGCCGGCCTGGGCGCCGACCGTGGTGATGGACTGCGAGCCCAGCGCGACGCTGTTGATGAAGGTGCTTTGGGCGCCGGCGCCAAGCGCCACCGACTGGATGCCGGACGCCAGCGAATTGGTGCCGAGGGCCAGTCCGTCGGCCAGCATGACATGGGCGTTCTGGCCGATGGCCGTGCCGCCCGGTGCTGTCTGGTCGACAATGGCGCCGTTGCCGATGCCGACGCCATTGTCGCCGTTGACGACCGTCGTCGGGCCGACAGCGACCGACTCGGCACCCACCGCGAGCGAGTCGCCGGCCGCCGAATTGGCGTGGAAATACTTGGTCGACGTCGCCGAGACAGAGGCGATCACACCCTGCAGCTGGCGCACGGTGACGGCATCCTGCGCCTGCGTGCCGTCAGCCACATTGGTGATCTGGCGGTAGGACGTGGCGGTGCCGACCGACACGGCGCCGAGCAGCGTCTTGTCGGTGGTGTTGTACTGGATGAAGTTGGAAGGACCGGCCGCGATCTGGCCGGTTGCGGGCGCCACGGCCCGGTCGGACACGGAACCCGAACCAAGCGCCACGCTGCCGTCAATGCTGGCCAGTGTGTCGCGGCCGAGCGCCAGCCCGCTGACGCCGGTCGCGGTCGCCTGGTAGCCGACGGCGGTGGAGCCTACCCCTTGCGCGAAGGAATCGGTTTGCGCCAGCCCGGCCTCGTTGGTGCGGGCGTAGCGGATGCCTATGCCATTGGCGTCGGTATAGGCGGTCGAGGTGTCGCCGGCGATGTTGTTGATCGTGTTGCCAAGATTGGTGACACCACTGCCGATATTGGCGATGGCTGTGGTGTTGGCGGTCACCTGCTGGTTGGTGGCGAAGAGCTGCGAGCCGTTGACCGCGTCGGTCGAGCCGCCATTCAACTGTCCGGCCGCGACGTTCTGGATCTGACGCTCGGCGCCGGCCGACCCGACCGAGAAGGCGCCCGCCGGCGTGCCGCCGGCGAAGGTGTAGTTCACGCCGCCGATCGTGGCTCCGCCGACATTGGTCGTTGCTCCTGACGTCGAATTCAGGCCGATCGCGACGTCACCAGCATTGTTGGCCACGGCGTTGGGTCCGACAGCGACGGAATTCGTTCCAAGGGCCTGGGAATCCGGCAGGGCCGAATTGGCGTGGAAATACTTGATGCCGCCGCCGACATTGATGTTGTTGAGCGTGGTGCCGATGGCATCGACCGCCTGGTTGGTGGCGAAGAGCTGCGAGCCGTTGACCGCATCGGTCGAGGACCCGCGGATCCGCCCCGCCGCCAGATTGGTGAGCGTGCGCTCCGCACCCGGCGCGCCGATGCTGACCGTCGAGGTCGGATTGATGCCCTGGAAGGCATAGGTCGTGCCGTTGATCACGGCATTGGGCGTGCCCACCGCTGCGACGGTCACCGAGCCAGAGCCAAGCGCCACATCGCCGGAGCTCGCAGCCGCCGTCGCGCCATTGCCCAGCGCGACATTGCCCGCAAGGCCGGCAGCACCAGCAGTCGAGCCATTGCCCAGGGCAACGGAGCCCTGCCCGATCGCCGTGTTGTTGTTGCCGATGGCGACAGCGCCCGCCGCCATATTGGCCGCGGTGGCGCTCGCCGTGCCATCGCTGTTGGCGATGTTGTTGGCGCCGCCGGTAAAGGCGCCGGTACCGCTGGCATAACTCGGATCGCCGATTGCGACTGCGCCGTCGCCAAAGGCTGTGTTGCCGGCGCCGATGGCCACGGCCTTGCCGCCATCGGTAGTCGCGCCCGTGCCGATGGCGACGGAGTCGGCGGAGAGCGCGGCGGACTGTAGACCGACAGCGATGGCGTTGGTTGCCGTCGCCTGGCTGTCGCGCCCCATTGCAATGGCGTCGTCCTCAGACGCCGTCACGTCCGTGCCGATGCCGATGGCGTTGTCTCCACTGGCGCTCGTTGCAAAAGTGCTTGAGCCGACATAGACGGCGCCTATCCCGGTCGCCCTCGTCCCAGCGCCGAGAGAGATGGAGTTCAGGGCGCTGCTTTGGGCGCCGCGGCCGAGTGCGGTACTGTTGAGTCCGGTGGCGCGGGCTTCACGTCCGACGGCAGTGGAATTGTCGGCGCTGGCTACGGTGCCGATGCCGAGAGCGGTGCTGTCGAGTCCGCCGGCGTTGGCGCTGACGCCGGCAGCGAGGGAATTGTCTCCTGTGGCATTCGCGCCGGACCCGAACGAGGAGGCGTTCGCGCCGCTGGCGACGGCGACGTTGCCAACCGCTGTGCTGGCGGTGCCACTCGCAATTGAGGTGGTGCCCATGGCGATGGCGTCTTGCGCGCTCGCATTGGCCTGCTTGCCGATCGCCGTGCCGTCTACACCGCCCGCAGTGGCGCCCAATCCCAGCGCACTTGCGTTCGCAGCGGTCGCCGCGGCGTTGTTGCCGAGTGCGGTGGCGGACACGCCCGTGGCCTGGGCTCCTGAGCCCGCCGCGACGGAGCCTACTCCGCTCGACACGGCCGAATTGCCGAGCGCCAGCGCGAAGTTGCCCGAAGCATTGGCGACGTTGCCGAGAGCTTGCGAGTTCAACCCTCCGGCGCTGGCCTGGTTGCCAACCGAAACGGCATTCGTCCCGGCGGCTTTGGCCAGGTAACCCATCGCCGTGGTCCCGACACCGGAGGCGGCCGCCCCGTTACCGATTGCCGTGGACTGGTTCGCCGACGCTGTGGCGGAGGTTCCGAACGCGCTGGACCCGGTCCCGGTCGCGGATGCGCTCGAGCCTACCGCGGCCGACCATGCCCCCGTTGCGGTTGAAGCTGTGCCGAGCGCGACGGCCTCGAACGTGAAGCCGGCAGGAGCGGTGCCGCTTGCATTGGCATTCGTGCCGATGGAAACGGGAGAACCGCCGCCCGCTCCAGCGTTTGCCTTGGCGCCGACGCCCATGGCTATGGCTGAACCGTTTGCCGATGAGGCGTTGGAGGACAATCCAATCGCCACCGAGGCGCCACCCGAAGCGCTGGCCGTTGAGCCGAGGGCGACGGCGTTCGCCCCATTTGCGGTGCTGTTGACGCCAAAGGCTGATGCTCCATCCACGAGTGCGCGGGCGTTCCCGCCTACGGCAAGAGCATTGATGCCGGTCGCGTTCGCGAAGACACCTATGCCTATGGCGTTGAGGCCATTGGCACCCATCGCATAGCCAATGGCGATCGAAGCATCGCCTGTAGCGGTGATACCGGTGCCCAACGCCACGCCGTTATTGCCATTCACGTGGGCGTTATTGCCAACGGCGGTTGAGGCGGCGCCGGGGGCGGTGTTGCCACAACCGATCGCTATGCTTTGCACCCCTGCGGAGGGGTTCGTGCAGTTCGCGGCGTTTGTCAGAACCCCGTTGCCAATGACAACTTGCGCGAGCGCCGCCTGCGGGATCATGATCCCCACCACAGCCCCGAGCGCCCCACCGGCGCCCAGCGCTCCCAGGCGCAGGCGCTTGCGGCGCATGCCGAGCACGCTATGCGCCATGCGCAGGACCGCCATCAGCCGGCGGCGAACCGAGCGAGAGCGGGCATCAGCCCCGGCTATCCAATGCCTGGCGAAATGCGCCGCGCGATGCTGAACAAACGAGCCACTCGAAATCTGATTGTCGGTCATGGTCCTCTCCGTTCGCCAGCCGCCAGGAAATGTCTGACAAATTCCAGCACTCGCAGAAAGCCACGATTCTGGTTTGCCGTATTTCAGGAAATTGCTGTTTTGTCAGAAAAACTGCGGCAACTTCGCGGGAGTTAACGGATAGTTACTTTAGCTCGTGCTTTAATAAGGCAAAGTAAAAGAATCAAGCGATCAATATATCACCTAAGCTTCGAATTAAGCTTGCCGAAGCGGGCCTGCAATGGCGTCAATCACCGGTATTTCTTCATTACGGTAGTAAAATGGCTCTGGCTCGAAAAGCCGCTCAAATGCGCGATATCGGCGATCGTCATGCCGCTTTCGGCAAGCAGCCGCTCAGCGAAGTCCAGCCGCAGATCAAGCACATATTGATGCGGCGGCACCCGGAACGTCCGGGAGAAAGCCCGCACGAAATGATAGGATGAAAGCCCGCAAACCGCCGCCATCTCTGCAAGCGCTATCTTGCGCGTAAAATTCTGATCCAGGAATTCCTGCACCTTGCGCGCGCTGTGGGCGGAAAGGCCGCCTTTCACGTTCAGCGCCGGCAGTCGCGCGGGACCGGGTCCGGACGCCGATCCCGGAGGGCCATCTTCAGACCGCATCTTTCGGTCCCTTGATATTTCGCAGATGCACTTCAACCCGAGACCGCCCTCCCCGTTCCCCCCAAAAACAATTCGTGATTGATCGAGCTGTTGCTGCATTGTCGCTCCGGTTCATTCGATCAGTCCGGCCAGATGGCGAAT
Source organism: Mesorhizobium sp. 131-3-5 (assembly GCF_016756575.1). NCBI lineage: Bacteria > Pseudomonadati > Pseudomonadota > Alphaproteobacteria > Hyphomicrobiales > Phyllobacteriaceae > Mesorhizobium > Mesorhizobium sp. 131-3-5. The sequence continues at coordinate 2,263,264 of NZ_AP023254.1, read as the reverse complement.
AATGCACAGGCTCCATGCTATTTCGAATGACTCCGGTAATGCCTGGGGCATAGTGGTGACGGACGTATTTTGGAAAACTCCGGAAGCCTTGTAGGAAATTCCGGTCTTGGATTATCGGACGGCAGGTGTTGCCACTTTGCCATCCCAGGCTTTCAGTTTCTGCCCGGCGCATATCCGGTCATGGTCGGTGTTCTGCCCCTGTATTTCTTCATGGTGCGGCCAGATGACTCTGATCCGAAAACCTGGCGAGGTAGGCGATTTCGGCGATTGCTAGCTCGCCGTCAACGAGTAACTTTTCGGCTAAGTCCAGGCGCAGGTTGATCAGGTAGCGATGCGGCGGAATGCCGAACGTGCTGGCGAACCTTGCTATGAAATGATTGGAGGAAACCCCGGCGACCGACGCCAGTTCGGCGACCATGACCTTTCGCACGAAATTCTCGTCGAGGTACTCGCGCACGCGCCGAGCACCAGCGGCGGAGAGCCCGCCTTTGGCCGACGCCGCCGGCCGGCTGCGGCCGGTGTAGGTGCGCAGCAGATGGACGCCGAACACGGTGAGCAGCGAGTCCAGATAGAGATCGTTCGGCGGCAGCTTGCCGGTCAGCTCGGCGGTGATCATCTGGGGAATGGATCATCTGGGGAATATTGAGCGCATTCAGGTCGACCTTGCCGAACGCAGGCGGTTCAAGTTCCACATCGGAACGATCGAATTCGTGCGCAGCCAACTCCGACAGTGCTTCGGGAGAGATGGAAACGACGGCGTTTTCCCTGGTCTGCGACCAGGTGAGGCTGCTGTCGACTCCAGCGGGATTGATGACAAGGCATCCGACCGGCGCATCGTATTCCGTGATCTTGTCGCTGCCGAGCGAGGCTCTGAATTTGCGTCCGGGCTTCAGCACGATGCCCGTGGAATGTTCCTTGGCCAGGAACGTCTGCGACCCGGGACCGCGGACGGAATGGATGACGCTGCCACGTGCGGTGGCTCTTCTGGGACCGGCACTTTCTGGAATGATGTCCAGGACATATCGGGCTACCCGATCGACGCCTCGGGAAACGCCGCTTTCCCGAGCTTCGCCCGCATTTTTCATTCGCGTCGCCTCAGCCGCCTTGCCGCCGCCTGAAATCCCCTTTGCCCGAACCCGGAACCAACGTAACGCAGGCGTCTCGGCTAGGGAAGAACTCCCATGCGCAAAGAAAAATTCTTATTCGCGAAAAGACAGAAAAAATGACCGACCGAAGAAGTTGACGAGCATTCCATTCCACGGGAACGGCAGGTGTTCGCCATGCCCGAGTTTCGTTTATCAGCCGTGGCGAGGCTTCCGAGAATCCATTGCTTCGTTTTCTTGGCACCGAAATCGGCGGCAAGATGGGGCGCCGAGCCAACAGGTCACGAGCGGCGGCTACGGATCACCGCGACGCTTCTCGTACAGATCCCAGGTGAGTTCGACAAAGGCCAGGAGGACATCGTCCCGATTCCAGCCCGCCGCGACCGCCGCCTGGACGATTTCCTGGACGAAAGGCAGCAACTGGCCCTGGCACTGGACCGACATGTCGGCATCCCCCACGGGAGGCCCCTTGAAGTTGAATCTCATCATTCGGCGCTCCCCCCGCCTCCAATTAAAGTGTTACACCGCTAATTTCGTTCCCCCTGATATACAACAGATGTGGTACCAAAGTACAGGAAGCCCTGGACGACCAGGACGATGCCGGACCAGGCCATCTCTATGCTTTCCCTCGCGTTAAGTTGGTTTTCCCAGGCGGGAGTTCAGAGGAACTTCATCGGTTCAAACTCTGCCTGGGACTAGATCTCCCCACCCGGGTCGCGACCGCCACCCGGCGAATGCGCGGCATGAACCGGCCGCATTGCCTTCTGCAACCGCTCGCTGGATAGTCCCGGCAATGTTCGAGACCATTGCGACTCATTGGACCCAAATCCTGGCGATCATCTCGGCGGTCATGGCGACCGTCGGCATTGCCCATGCCGTCATGACCAAGGAGGATGTGCGCGCAGCCACCGGCTGGGTCGGCGTGATGGTGCTGTCACCGATCCTCGGCGTGCTGATCTATGCCGTCGCCGGCATCAACCGCATCCGTCGCGCCACGATCACCGCGCAGCGCCCGCTTGCCGGCGACGCGGTATCCTCCAAGCATGAGCGCGACATCGCCGCAGAAGAAGCCCTGATCGCCGAGCGCTACGGTCAGCGCTTCACCGGCCTGCGGACGCTGGGCGACAGGGTGGCGCGGCGCGCGCTCAACCCGGGCAACGCCATCGACGTGCTGGAGACCGGCGACGAGGCCTATGCCGCCATGTGCGCGGCGATCGATGGCGCCGAGCGCAGCGTCCTGCTCGAGACCTATATTTTCGACAATGACGCCGTCGGCCTGCTTTTCGTCGAATCGCTGGCCGGTGCCGTCGTGCGCGGCGTTACCGTTCGCGTGCTGATCGACGCCGTCGGTGCCCGTTACTCCGTTCCCAGCATCCTCGGCCATCTGCGCCGCGCCAACATCCCCGCCGATGTCTTCAACGGCAATATCGTCATGGGCCTGCGCCTGCCCTACGCCAATCTCAGAACCCATCGGAAGATCCTGGTGGTCGACGGCACGGTTGTCTTCACCGGCGGCATGAACATCCGCAAGGGATTTTCGGCTGAGTTCGCAGGCTCCAACAGCGCCAGGGACACGCATTTCAAGGTCACCGGACCTGTCGTCGCCGACCTGTTCTCGGTCGCTGCCGAAGACTGGCGCTTCGCCACCAACGAAGCGTTGAAGGGCGATGCCTGGCGAATTGCCCCGCTGTCGCCGGCCCCCGGCCAGCCGATGCTGGTGCGGGCGGTCGCATCCGGGCCGGATGCCAGCAACGAGACCAATCACAAGCTGCTGATCGGCGCCTTCTCGGTGGCGCGCAAGTCGATCCGTTTGATGTCGCCCTATTTCCTGCCGGACCGCGAACTGATCAGCGCCTTGATCACCGCCGCCCGGCGCGGCGTCGAGATCGATGTAGTGGTGCCGGCGGTCAACAATCTCTTCCTCGTCGACCGCGCCATGACCGCGCAATTCGACCAGATCCTGAAGAATTATTGCCGCATATGGCGCACGGAAGGCCCATTCGACCATTCCAAGCTGCTTTCGATCGACGGCGTGTGGGCCTATGTCGGCTCTTCCAACCTCGATGCCCGGTCGCTGCGGTTGAACTTCGAGATCGATCTGGAGGTCCTCGACGCAGGCTTTGCCCGCGAGATCGAAGCCCGGATCGGATCGGCGATCGAAGCGGCCGTTCCCGTCACGCTGGACTCCTTGCGGGCTCGGCCATTCATCATCCGGCTGTTCGATCGTATTCTGTGGCTGGGATCGCCCTATCTCTAGAACCCCTGGCTTTAATAGAAAGACGTGTTTGCCGAATAGTTTGACGTCGGTCATGGAACATAGACGCAAAGGCTCTATTTGAGGTGTGTGGTGAGAGCGGCTGAAATGGCGAACATGTGATGCGGATGAGCGGGCGTAGCCTCCCGGCCAGCATGCTTTTGACCATTCGCGACAGGCGGATGCGCAAGGCAAACGCGGCTGCGCACAAGGCGACCGCCGCCACTGGAACGCTGGTCGCCTCCTACAACGTCCACAAATGCATCGGCGTCGATCGCAAGTTCGATCCAGAGCGCACCAGCCGCGTCATTCGCGAAATCGACCCCGACGTGATCGCGCTACAAGAGGCGGACAACCGTTTCGGCGACCGTGATGGCCTGCTGGATCTGCCTCGCCTCGAGCGGGAAACCGGCCTGGTGCCGGTGCCGATTTCGGCCACCGGCAAGGGCCATGGCTGGCACGGCAATGTCCTCCTGTTCAAGAAGGGCGTCGTCCGCGACGTGCATCAGATCAGGCTTCCGGGCCTGGAGCCGCGCGGTGCGGTGGTGGCGGAGATCGAATTGAACGGGAGCGAGACGCTGCGCATTATCGCCGCCCATCTCGGCCTGCTGCGCCATTCGCGCTCGCAGCAGGCCCGTGTCGTGCTCGATCTCATGAGCAGCCCGGACGAAAAGCCGACTTTGCTGCTTGGCGACCTCAATGAATGGCGGCTCGGCAACCGCTCGGCGCTCAACACGCTGCACGCGACGTTCGGGCCGCAGCCACCGGCGGTTCCCACCTTCCCCTCGAACCTGCCGCTTTTGGCGCTCGACAGGATCATGACCAACCGGCACGGGATGATCGCAGCCGTGGAAGCGCACGACACGCCGCTTTCGCGCGTCGCCTCCGACCATCTCCCGCTCACGGCCTTCGTTCGCCTGTAGAACCGACTTGTCGTCCCGGCTTCGAAAAGCGCCGCGATTCATTTTGGAACGCTAATTCTCTCCGCGAGTTGATACGCATTGAACCACAGGAGGACGAGACGTGAAAAAGCTATTTCTGGCTTCCATGGTGGCATTGGCCGCCACAGCCGCAGTCATTGCGCCGACGCAAGCCGCAAGCGTGATTATCCAATCCGACGATGGCAACCAATATTCATCGGACGATCAGTCCGACAACGGCCAGATTGTCGTTCGCCGCCATCACCGGCAGAATTACGACAACCAGTATGGCGACGACCAGAACGTGCAGTATGATGGCAACTACAATGGCGACTATCGACGCCACCACCGCCATCACCGCTGCCATATCGAACTGGTCAAGCACTGGCGCCACCACCACAAGGTGATCGAGCAGGTCCGCGTCTGCGGCTGATCTCCCCCATGAAATAAAAGCGCCGCGCCGTTTTCACAGGCGATCCAGCGGCAAGCGATAGTGCGGCATAGCCACGCTCCTTCAACCGGCGTGCTATGCCGCATTGCACAATTTCTCGGCCTTGCCCACAATGCAGGCATGGTCCGATCCTCCCTAGCCGTCCTGGTGATCGATGAAAATCGCATCCGCGCCTCGATCATCGAGGCCGGCCTGCGCGAGGCCGGCCATCAGCTTGTCACTGTCATCCATGACGTGACCGGCATTGCCCGGCGGATTGCCGAGATCGAACCCGACGTCATCGTCATCGATCTCGAAAACCCCAACCGCGATATGCTCGAAAACATGTTCCAGCTGTCGCGCGCCGTGAAGCGCCCGATCGCCATGTTCGTCGACCGCTCCGACCAGGCCTCGATCGAGGCCGCGGTCGATGCCGGCGTGTCCGCCTATGTCGTTGACGGTCTGCGGCAAGAGCGCGTCAAGCCGATCCTCGACATGGCGGTGAGCCGCTTCAATGCCTTCTCGCGCATGGCGCGCGAACTGGAAGAGGCGCGCAGTGAACTTGAGGGCCGCAAGGTCATCGATCGCGCCAAGGGCATTCTGATGAAGTCGCGCGGCCTCTCCGAAGAGGCCGCCTACACGCTGCTGCGCAAGACGGCGATGAACCAGAACCGCAAGATCAGCGACATCGCCCAGAGCCTGGTGACGGCGGCCGGGCTGCTGGGGCCGGCGGAGGACGAATGAGCATGAGGCACCAGATCACCGCCGGCTTCATGCCGCTTTTCGACAGCGCCGTGCTGGTCGCCGCCAGCGAGCTTGGTTTCGCCGCCCGCGAAGGCATTGGGCTGACGCTGCACCGCGAAACCTCCTGGGCCAACATCCGCGACCGCATCGCCATCGGCCACTTCGATCTCGCGCATATGCTGGGGCCTATGCCGCTCGCCTGCAATCTCGGGCTGACGCCGCTCGCTTCCGAGACCATCGTGCCGTTCTCGCTCGGGCTCGGCGGCAATTGCGTCACCGTCTCCAACGCTGTCTGGGCCGGCATGGCGGCGCATGGTGCCGAAGCCGATCTCGATCCCGCGCGCGCGGGCGCGGCACTGCGCGCATTTATTCGCGATCGGGCGGTCGCGGGCCGCGAACCGCTGCGCTTTGCCGTCGTGCATCCGCATTCCGGGCACAATTACGAACTGCGCTACTGGCTGGCCGCTTGCGGCATCGACCCAGACCGCGAAATCGAGATCGTCATTGTGCCGCCGCCCTTCATGGCCGATGCGCTGGCCACCGGGCGCATCGACGGCTACTGCGTCGGCGAGCCCTGGAACAGCGCCGCGGTCGCCGCCGGCGCCGGCCATATCGTCACCGTCAAGGCGCAGATATGGCGCAACAGCCCGGAGAAGGTGATCGGCGTGCGCAAGGCCTGGGCCGACGAGAATCCCGAGGCGCTGGCGGCGCTGCTGCGCGCGCTGCACCATTCGGCGCGCTGGTGCCAGGATCCGGCCAACCACGCCGAATTGGCCGCGGTGATGGCGCAGCCCGGCTTCCTCGGCCAGCCGCCGGCGGTGCAGATGCCGATCCTGACCGGCCATCTGCAATTGGGCGGCGGGGCGGAGCGAGATATCGACGACTTCTTCGTGCCTTTCGACAAGGCGGCGAACTTTCCGTGGAAGAGCCATGCGCTGTGGTTCTACACGCAGATGGTGCGCTGGGGACATGTCGCCCACACGCCCGGCAATCTCGCCATAGCGCGCGACTGCTACCGGCCCGATCTCTACCGCTCGGCGCTGAAGCCGCTCGGTGTCGCACTGCCCGGCGCCAACGCGAAGGTCGAGGGCGCGCTCAAGGCCGCAACCGCCGTCGGCGCGACCGGCGCCGGCCTGGTGCTCGGCCCGGACGGTTTCTTCGACGGCCAGATCTTCGATCCCGACGAGATCAACACCTACATAGCGCGCCAGAAATCGGTCCGCACGGAAGCCTGATCATTTCCGCGCCACTCTTGTGCATTGCACAAAAATTGTGCGCACAATGGTCCTCATGAACAATCTTTGGCCTGCTCGCCATGTAGCGCTGCACGCCCTCGACGGACAAGAATCGCTGATTTCATTTATGTTTTTCCTTTCAATCTAAACTGGCACGGTTCCTGCTTTGAAATAACCAGGCCCTTTATGGGTCACGGAACAGGCGTCCAATGGCGGGCGCCACAGGCAAAGCTGCCGCTCAGGTCAAAACGCGCTCCCGGTCTCTCGGGCGCGAAGACCTGGCCGGCGGCTTTTTTGTTTTCACGCAATCGGCGGCACCGATCCCAAGTGGTGCCAGGCGGAGACGACGATGACAGTACGGATCGGAACGGCCACGACGCTGAAGGATTTCACCCGCCGCGACTTTCTCGTCAGCAGCGCGCTGACTGCGGCGCTATTCACCGCCGCGCTCCTTTTATTTCCCGCCAGCGCCAAGACTGAAAGCAAGAACCTGGCCGCGGCGGGCTCGGTCTCGTTGCATGCATCGGTGCCGCGCCGCTGATCATTGACCCACAAAACATTCGCGGCGCCTCCCACGCCGCAAAACGGAGCCAGACAATGACCGCAAATCTCGCAGCCGCGCCCAGCCAGGACAGTGCTCCCCGGCAGGCACTCGTAATGTCCACCATCGCCTTCACCGTCTGCTTCGCGGTGTGGACGATCTTCTCGATCATTGGCGTGCGCATAAAGCAGGAACTCGGGCTGAACGAGACCGAGTTCGGCCTGCTCGTCGGCACGCCGATCCTGACCGGCTCGCTCGTGCGCATGGTGCTCGGCGTCTGGACCGACCGCTATGGCGGACGGCTGGTCTACACCGCGACCATGCTTGCCGCCGCGGTCGCGACCTTCCTGCTGGCCTTTGCGCACACCTATGGGCAGATGCTGGTTGCCGCACTCGGCGTCGGACTCGCCGGCGGCTCTTTCGCCGTCGGCGTGTCCTATGTCTCGCGCTTCTTCCCCGCAGACAGGCAGGGCACGGCCCTCGGCATCTTCGGCGCCGGCAATGTTGGGGCCGCTGTAACCAAGTTCCTGGCGCCCTTCGTGCTGCTCTCCTGGGGCTGGCAGTCGGTGGCGCTGATCTGGGCCGCCGCGCTCGTCGTCATGGCCGCCATCTTCTGGTTCACCACCGGCGACGATCCGGTCATCCGCGAGCGCCGCGCCGGCAAGGCAGCACCGACCAGAAGCTTCTGGCAGGAATTCGCGCCTCTCAAGAACCTGCAGGTCTGGCGCTTCGCCTTCTACTATTTCTTCGCCTTCGGCGCGTTCGTTGCGCTGTCGCTGTGGCTGCCGCGTTACCTGATCGGCGTCTACGGCTTCGGCCTTGCGACCGCCGGCATGATCGGCGCCGCCTATTCGATTCCCGCGAGCGTCTTCCGCGCCTATGGCGGCGTGCTGTCCGACCGGATCGGCGCCCGCACCGTGCTCTACTGGACCTTCGTGGTCAGTGCCGTCGCGACTCTAGTTCTGTCTCTCCCCTCGGCAGATTACGTCGTGCGCGGCATTAGCGGTCCGATCGCCTTCCATTTCGAGATCGGCCCGCTCGCCTTCATCGCCGTCGCCTGCGTGCTCGGCTTCTTCATGAGCCTCGGCAAGGCCGCCGTCTACAAGCATATCCCCGCCTACTATCCGCAGAGCGTTGGGGCGGTCGGCGGCGTGGTCGGCATGATCGGTGGGCTCGGCGGCTTCATCCTGCCGATCGCCTTCGGCGCGCTCAACGACCTCACGGGCGTGTGGTCGAGCTGCTTCATGCTGCTCTTCGTCATCGTCGTCACAGGCTTTGCCTGGATGCACTTTTCCATCCGCAGGATGCAGCGCGCGGCTTCTGCCGAAGCGTCACCCCTTTCCTACGCGGCAGAGTGAGACCGGACATGACCGAGAAACTCGTCATCATCGGCAACGGCATGGCCCCCGGGCGCATGCTGGAGCATTTGCTGGAAAAGGCGCCCAGCCGCTACCAGGTCACCATCTTCAACGCCGAGCCGCGCGTGAACTACGACCGCATCATGCTGTCGCCGGTGCTGTCGGGCGAGAAGGATTATGAGGAGATCATCATCCACGGTGACGGCTGGTACATCAAGCACGGCATCACCCTCTACAAGGGCCACAAGATTGTCGCCATCGACCGGCAGGCGAAGACCGTCACCTCCGATCACGGTGTCACCGAACCTTACGATAAGCTCGTCATCGCCACCGGTTCGGTGCCCTTCATCATTCCGGTGCCCGGCCACAATCTGCCCGGCGTGCTGACCTATCGCGATCTCGACGACGTCCGCGCCATGATGCTCGCCGCGCAGTCGCGGGCCAAGGCCGTGGTTATCGGCGGCGGCCTGCTCGGCCTGGAGGCGGCGGCGGGTCTCAACGCACAAGGCATGGACGTCACCGTGCTGCATGTCATGCCGACGCTGATGGAGCGCCAGCTCGATCCGGCCGCCGGCTACCTCCTGCAGCGCGCGGTGGAACAACGCGGCATCAAGGTCATCACCAAGGCCAATACGCAGGCGATCACGGGCAATGGCAAGGTGGAGCAGGTGGAACTCTCCGACGGCACGATCATACCGGCGACGCTGGTGGTCATGGCCGTCGGCATAAGGCCGAATGCGGCGCTGGCGAAAGAGGCAGGCATCGCCGTCAACAGAGGCATCGTCGTCGATGCCGGCATGCGCAGCAACGACCCCGACATCTACGCGCTCGGCGAATGCGCCGAGGTCAACGGCATGGTCTACGGGCTGGTCGCACCGCTCTACGAAATGGCGCGCGTTGCGGCGAGCCAGCTTGCCGGCGACGAGACCGCTGCCTTCGTCCATTCGGACACGCCGACCAAGCTCAAGGTCACCGGCATCGAGCTATTCTCGCTCGGCGACTTCGCCGATGGCGACGACCGCCAGGAGATCGTGCTGCGCGACGCCTCGGCCGGCGTCTACAAGCGCCTGGTGCTCAAGGACGACCGCATCATCGGCACCGTGCTCTATGGCGAGACGGCCGATGGCGCCTGGTTCAACGATCTCAAGAAGAAGCAGACCGACATTTCGCAAATGCGCGATACGTTGATCTTCGGCCAGTCATACCAGGGGGGTGCCCCGCTGGACCCTATGGCGGCCGTTGCAGCCTTGCCGGATGATGCGGAAATCTGCGGCTGCAACGGCGTTTGCAAGGGAAAGATCACCGGCGCGATCACGGCCAAGGGCCTGACCTCGCTCGACGATGTGCGCGCCCACACCAAGGCGTCGGCCTCCTGCGGCTCCTGCACCGGGCTGGTCGAGAAGCTGATGGTGCTGACCCTCGGCGACACCTACAACCCTGCGGCCGTGCAACCGATGTGCGGCTGCACCACGCTCGGCCACGACGAGGTGCGCCGGCTGATCAAGGCCAAGCACCTGAAGACCATTCCCGCCGTCATGCAGGAGCTGGAATGGAAGACCTCCTGCGGCTGCGCCAAATGCCGGCCGGCGCTCAACTACTATCTCGTCTGCGATTGGCCGGACGACTATGCCGACGACTACCAGTCGCGCTTCATCAATGAGCGGGTGCATGCCAACATCCAGAAGGACGGCACCTATTCGGTGGTGCCGCGCATGTGGGGCGGCGTCACCAATGCCGCCGAACTGCGCGCCATCGCCGATGTCGTCGACAAGTTCGAGATCCCGATGGTCAAGGTCACCGGCGGCCAGCGCATCGACATGCTGGGCATCCGCAAGGAAGATTTGCCGGCGGTGTGGGCCGATCTCGGCCAGGCCGGCTTCGTCTCCGGCCATGCCTATGCCAAGGGCCTGCGCACGGTGAAGACCTGCGTCGGCTCCGACTGGTGCCGCTTCGGCACGCAGGATTCGACGGGGCTGGGCATTCGCATCGAGAAATTCATGTGGGGGTCGTGGACCCCGGCCAAGGTCAAGATGGCGGTGTCCGGTTGTCCGAGGAACTGCGCCGAGGCGACTTGCAAGGATGTCGGCGTCATCTGCGTCGACTCAGGCTACGAGATTCATTTCGCCGGTGCCGCCGGCCTCGACATCAAGGGCACCGAAGTGCTCGGCCTTGTGAAGACAGAAGACGAGGCGCTGGAGCACATCGTGGCGCTGACGCAGATGTACCGTGAGCAAGGCCGATATCTCGAACGCATCTACAAATGGGCTAAACGCATCGGCATCCCCGAGATCAAGCGCCAGATCATGGACGACGATGCCAAGCGCAAAGCCTACTACGACCGCTTCGTCTTCAGCCAGAAATTCGCCCAGGTCGATCCATGGTCGGAACGCGTCTCCGGCAAGGACAAGCACGAATTCCGGCCGATGGCTTCGGTCGGGTTTGCGCAGGCGGCGGAGTGAGCCCAATGAACTGGATCGCCATCGGCTCCCTCTCCGACATCCCCCGCCGTGGTGCGCGCTGTGTCGCCACCCCGCAAGGCAAGGTCGCGGTCTTCCGCACCCAGGACGATCAGGTCTATGCCATCGACGACCATTGCCCGCACAAGGGCGGGCCGCTGAGCCAAGGCATCGTCCATGGCGCGGCGGTAACCTGCCCCTTGCACAATTGGGTGATCTCGCTGGAGACAGGCAAGGCGCTCGGCGCCGATGAGGGCGCGGTGCGCACCATCCCAGTCAAGGTCGAGGGCGAGCGCCTGTTCCTGGCGCTGGAAGCGCTGGCGAGCTGCGCCGCCTGACCATGGAGATCGACGCAGCACGCGAGGTGAGGACCACCTGCCCCTATTGCGGGGTGGGCTGCGGCGTGCTGGCGAAGGTCGCCGCGGACGGGCAAGTGTCCGTCCGCGGCGACCCCGATCATCCCGCGAATTTCGGCCGGCTCTGCTCCAAGGGCTCGGCACTGGCCGAGACCGTCGGCCTCGACGGCAGGCTGCTTCATCCCGAAATCCACGGCCGCCGGACAGGCTGGAACGAGGCGCTCGACCACGTCGCTTCGACCTTCTCGCAAACCATCGCCGAGCACGGACCGGATGCGGTCGCCTTCTATGTCTCGGGTCAGCTGCTGACCGAGGATTACTACCTCGCCAACAAGCTGATGAAGGGTTTCGTCGGCTCGGCAAACATCGACACCAATTCGCGGCTGTGCATGGCCTCGTCCGTCGCCGGCCACCGCCGCGCCTTCGGCTCCGACACGGTGCCGGGAACCTATGAGGATCTGGCACGCGCCGACCTCATCGTGCTGGTCGGCTCCAACCTCGCCTGGTGCCACCCCGTGCTCTACCAGCGCATCGCCGCTGCCCGAGAAAAGCGGCCGGAGATGAAGATCGTGCTGGTCGATCCGCGCCGCACCATGACATCTGATATCGCCGACATGCATTTGGCGATCGCGCCCGATGGCGATGTCGCTCTGTTCACCGGCCTGCTCGCCTGGCTCGGCCAGCACAATGCACTCGACCGCGCCTATATCACGGCGCACACGACCGGCTTCGGGCAAGCTCTTTTCGCCGCATCGGCGCTTGACCTTGCCGGGGTTGCCGCTGCCACAGGCCTCAGCGAAGACGAGCTCGGCGGTTTCTACAGCCTGTTCGCCGCGACCGCGAAGACGGTCACCGTCTACAGCCAGGGCGTGAACCAGTCGTCGTCCGGCACCGACAAGGTCAACGCCATCATCAACTGCCATCTCGCCACCGGCCGCATAGGCAAACCGGGAGCCGGCCCGTTCTCGGTGACCGGCCAGCCCAACGCCATGGGCGGCCGCGAGGTCGGTGGCATGGCCAACATGCTCGCCGCCCATATGGAGATCGAAAATCCCGAACACCGCGACCGCGTCCAGCGCTTCTGGAATGCGCCCGGCATCGCGCAAAAGCCCGGGCTGAAGGCCGTCGAGATGTTTCAAGGCGTGGCCGACGGGCGCATCAAGGCGCTGTGGGTCATGGCCACCAACCCGGTCGATTCGATGCCGGACGCGGACGCCGTCGAAGCAGCAATCAAGGCTTGCCCGTTCGTCGTGGTTTCGGATGTCCTGGCCAGCACCGACACAGTGCGTCACGCCCATGTCCGGCTGCCCGCCGCCGCCTGGGGCGAAAAGGACGGCACCGTCACCAACTCCGAGCGCCGCATCTCGCGCCAGCGGTCGTTTCTGTCGGCGCCCGGCGAGGCGAAGCCCGACTGGTGGATCATCGCGGAGGTGGCGCGGCGGATGGGTTTTGGCGAGGCGTTCGCGCACGAGACGCCGGCGGAGATCTTTGGCGAGCACGCCGCGCTGTCGGGGTTCGAGAATGATGGTGGGCGGGACTTCGATATTGGGGCTTATGCCGGAATTGATGCTGAGGGCTATGCAAGGCTGGCGCCGTTCCAATGGCCAGCGCCGAGCCCAGGAGGCGGCACGACAGAGCAGCACCCCACCCGTTTCTTCGCCAACGGCCATTTCTACACAGCCGACCGCAAAGCCCGCTTCATCGCCATCCGTCCCACGACGGAAACCCGCACCACCCCCGACTTCCCGCTCATCCTCAACACCGGCCGCATCCGCGACCATTGGCACACGATGACGCGCACCGGCAAAAGCCCGCGCCTGTCCCAGCACATCGCCGAGCCCTTTGTCGAAATCCATCCCCTGGACGCGCAGCACCACGGCATCGGCGACGCCGACATCGTGCGTATCTCCAGCCCGCGCGGCGACGTACTGGTCCGCGCCCTGATCACGCCACGCCAGCGCCAAGGCAGCGTCTTCGCACCGATGCACTGGACCGATCAGTTCGCGGCAAAAGGCCGGCTCGACGCATTGACCGCACCGCTCATCGATCCGGTCTCAGGCCAGCCGGCGCTGAAACATGTCGCGGCCCGCATCGAGAAATTTGTCGCAAAGGCCTTTGCGTTCGCCGTGATGCGCCGCCGTCCCGAGGCGATTGCCGCTGACTACTGGGCGGTTGCCAGGTGCCGGGGCGGATGGCGGGTTGAACTTGCCTTTGCCAACGACGACGCCGACTGGACAGCCTTCGCCGGCTCGCTCTTCGAGGCCCCCTCGGCCGAAATGCTCGCCTATCACGACCGCGACGCCGGCCAGCACCGCATCGCCGCCTTCGACGGTGAGCACCTCACGGGTGCTTTGTTCGTCGCCCGGGGCCCGGTCGCGGTATCGCGCGGCTGGGCGGCCGAACAGCTCGAAGAGGTCCACGCCAGCCAGCGCGAGCGCTTCAGGATCGTCGCCGGTCGTGCCGGTGCCGAACGGCCGGACGCGGGCGCGACCGTCTGCTCCTGTTTCAGCGTCGGAGCCAACCAGATCGTGGCGGCAGTGGCAGCCGGCTGCACCACCGTCGAAGCCATCGGCGGCGCGCTGAAGGCCGGCACCAATTGCGGCTCCTGCCGGTCGGAGATCCGCGCCCTCATCCAGGCGAGCCGCGTTCAAGCGGCCGAGTGAGCCGCAATCCCGTGTGATTGAGCGGTCCGCGAGGCCGCGCCAAACCTGTCCAACTGTTAATTCGACTTCGTCAGGCTTCGGCCATATTGGTGGATGGGGGTGAAAGAATGCCGCCATGGACCAGCAATTGGAAATGCCCCTGCAGACGACCGTCGCGCCACGCCGATCGCGTCGCTGGATCCCGTGGCTGATCTTCATTGCCATTGTCGCCGCAACCGCCGCCTATCTCTATCAGCGTCCGCATGTCGAGGCGAGGCAACCCGGCGGCAGACGCGGCGCGCAGCCGACGACGATCGGCTCCGCCGCCGTCGAAAAGGGCACGATAGACGTTACCCTCAATGCGCTCGGCACGGTGACCTCGCTCTCCACCGTCACCGTCAAGCCGCAGGTCACCGGCCCGCTCATCCAGGTGAATTTCAAGGAGGGCCAGGACGTCAAGAAGGGCGACCTGCTGGCCGAGATCGATCCCCGCCCCTATCAGGCGGCGCTCGCCCAGGCCCAGGGCCAGCTGGTGCGCGACCAGGCCATGCTCAGGGATGCCCAGCTCGACCTCGTCCGCGACCAGAAACTGGTGGCGCAGGGGACGGCGACACCGCAGACCCTCGACGCGCAGGTCGCCCTTGTCGCGCAGGACCAGGGTTCCGTCCAGGTCGACCAGGCGATGATACAGACCGCCACCCTCAATCTGGATTATTGCCGCATCCTGGCTCCCGTCGACGGACGGGCCGGGCTGCGCCAGGTCGATCAGGGCAACTACGTCACCCCTGGCGATGCCAACGGCATCGTCATCATCACGCAAGTCCAGCCGATCAGTGTGTTGTTCACCGTGCCCGAGGATGAATTGCCCGCGATCGCGCAGCGCATGCAGCAGGGAGCCACTTTGCCCACATCGGCTTTCGACCGCGCCGGAGCCAAGAAGCTCGCCGACGGCCAGCTCGAAACCTTCGACAGCCAGATAGACCCGAGCACCGGCACCATCAAGCTGCGGGCGGGCTTCGCCAACGAGACGCGCGTCCTCTACCCGAACCAGTTCGTCAACGTCGCGCTTCTCGTCGACGAGCACAAGGACGTGGCGATCGCCCCGATCGCGGCGATCCAGCGCGGCTTGCCCGGCACCTTCGTCTATCTGGTCAACCCCGACAGCACGGTCGCCGTGCGCAAGGTCACGCTTGGCGTCACCAATGGCGAACACGTCGAGATCCTCGCCGGCCTGAACCCCGGCGACCGTGTCGTCGTCGACGGCGCCGACAAGCTCCGCGACGGCGCCCATGTCAACCTTCAGCAGGATGCGCCGGCCCCGGCACAGCCCTCGGCACCGGTCTCGGCGCAGTCACCTCCGGCATCGGCTGCCACGCCCGCCGGGACAGCGCCTCAGTCACAGGCGTCGGCGCCGGACCAGCCCGCATCGGATGCGCCAAAGCCGGATGACACGGGCAAGCGCAAGGGCCAGGGCCGCAAGCATCGTCACGCGGAGTCCGGGCAGCAGCAATGAGCCCGTCGCGCGCCTTCATCCTGCGGCCGGTGGCGACATCGCTGTTCATGGTCGCCATCATGCTGTCGGGCCTGCTGGCCTATCGCTATCTGCCCGTCTCGGCCCTGCCCGAGGTCGACTACCCCACCATCCAGGTGCAGACCTTCTATCCCGGCGCCAGCCCTGACGTCATGACGTCCTCGGTCACGGCACCGCTGGAAGTCCAGCTCGGCCAGATCGCCAACCTCAACCAGATGAACTCCGTCAGTTCGGCCGGATCCTCGGTCATCACGCTGCAGTTCAGCCTGGCGATATCGCTCGATGTCGCCGAGCAGGAGGTTCAGGCGGCCATAAACGCGGCCGGTAATCTTTTGCCGGCAGACCTGCCGGCGCCGCCCATCTACGCCAAGGTCAATCCGGCCGACGCGCCGGTGCTCACCCTCGGCCTGACCTCGGCCACCATGCCGCTGCGCGACGTGCAGCAGCTTGCCGACACCAGGCTGGCGCAGAAGATATCGCAGCTGCCGGGCGTCGGCCTGGTCAGCCTCAGCGGCGGCCAGCGGCCGGCGGTGCGTGTCCAGGCCGATCCGCGCAAGCTCGCCGCCTATGGCCTCAACCTCGACGATTTGCGCACCACTTTGGGCAGCGCCAACGTCAACACGCCGAAGGGCAATTTCGACGGGCCGTCGCGCGCCTACACCATCAATGCCAACGACCAGCTGAAGAGCGCCGACGAATACCGTTCGCTGATCGTCGCCTACAAGGACGGCGCACCGGTGCGGCTAAGCGATGTGGCCGACGTGGTCGACGCCACCGAGAACAACCGACTTGCCGCCTGGATGAACAGCACGCCGGCGATCATCCTCAACATCCAGCGCCAGCCCGGCGCCAATGTCATCGACGTGGTCGACCGCATCAAGGCGCTGCTGCCGCAGCTCCAGGCCTCGCTGCCGAACGCCGTCGACGTGAAGGTGCTGACCGACCGCACCACGACCATCCGCGCCTCCGTGCGCGACGTCGAATACGAGCTGACGCTCTCGATCATCCTCGTCGTGCTGGTCATTTTCGTCTTCCTGCGCAGCGCGCGCGCCACGCTGATCCCGAGCCTGTCGGTTCCCCTGTCGTTGGTCGGCACACTGGGCGTCATGTACCTGTTCGGCTTCAGCCTCGACAATCTTTCGCTGATGGCGCTGACCATCGCCACCGGCTTCGTCGTCGACGACGCCATCGTCGTCATCGAGAACGTCGCCCGCTATGTCGAGGAGGGCGCTACGCCGCTGCAGGCGGCGCTGAAAGGGTCGCAGCAGATCGGCTTCACCATCATCTCGCTGACCGTTTCGCTGATCGCGGTGCTGATCCCGCTTCTGTTCATGGGCGATGTCGTCGGCCGGCTGTTTCGCGAATTCTCCATCACGCTTGCCACCACCATCCTGATCTCGGCGGTGGTGTCGCTGACACTGGTGCCGATGGCCTGCGCCAAGCTGCTCAAACCGGTGGCGGCGGTGCGCGAAAACGCCCTGCAGCGCGCCAGCCGCGACTTCTTCGACTGGGTGATCCGCGGCTACGGCCGGGCGCTGACCTGGGTACTCGACCGGCAGACGCTGATGCTCGTGGTGGCGGCGGCCACCCTGGTGCTGACGGCGGCCCTCTACGTGGTCATCCCCAAGGGGTTCTTCCCCGTGCAGGACACCGGCGTCATCCAGGCCATATCAGAGGCGCCACAGTCGATCTCCTATGCCGCCATGGCCGACCGGCAGCAGCAGCTGGCCGCCATCATCCTTAGGGATCCCGATGTCGACAGCCTATCGTCCTTCATCGGCGTCGACGGCACCAACACGACGATGAATGTCGGCCGCATCCTGATCAACCTCAAGCCGCATGAAGCGCGCACCGCTGATATCACGCAGGTCATCGCGCGGCTGAAACAGGAAGCCGGCGCCGTGCCCGGTGTCATGCTCTATATGCAGCCGGTTCAGGACCTGACCATCGACGGCCAGGTCAGCCGCACCCAGTACCAATTCGTGCTCCAGGACGCCAATGCCGATGAGCTGGGAGAATGGACGCCGAAGCTGCTTGCCAGGCTGAACACGCTGCCGCAGCTCGCCGACGTCGCCAGCGACCTATCGAACAGCGGCCTTGCCGTCTTTGTCGATATCGACCGCGACCAGGCCGCGCGCTTCGGCATCACGCCGGCGACCGTCGACAATGCGCTCTACGATGCTTTCGGCCAGCGTATGGTGTCGACCATCTACACCACGTCAAGCCAGTCCCGGGTCATTCTCGAGGCCGCCCCTTCAGAGCAGGATTCGCTCAAGGCGCTCTCTTCCGTCTACCTGCCCTCCTCGACTGGCGGCGCCCCGGTGCCGCTATCGGTGGTGGCAGCCACCCATATCGCCACCACGCCGCTGCAGATCACCCATATGGGGCAATTCCCCGCCACCACCGTCTCGTTCAACCTGGCGCCAGGTGTGTCGCTCGGCGAGGCGGTCACCGCGATCCAGCAGGCGCAGGCCGACATCGGCATGCCGCTCAGCATCATCACCAGCTTCCAGGGTGCGGCGCGCGCCTTCCAGGCTTCGCTCGACAACACACTGTTCCTGATCCTGGCGGCGGTGGTCACCGTCTACATCGTGCTCGGCGTGCTCTATGAGAGCTTCATCCACCCGATCACCATCCTGTCGACGCTACCTTCGGCCGGCATCGGCGCGTTGCTGGCGCTGATGATCGCCGGCCAGGACCTGACCATCATCTCGATCATCGGCATCATCCTCCTGATCGGCGTGGTCAAGAAGAACGCCATCATGATGATCGACTTCGCGCTCGACGCGCAGCGCCATGAAGGCAAGACGCCGCGCGAGGCCATCTACCAGGCCTGCCTGCTGCGCTTCCGCCCGATCCTGATGACGACGCTGGCGGCGATGCTGGGCGCCTTGCCGCTTATGCTCGGCACCGGCGTCGGCTCGGAACTGCGCCATCCCCTGGGCGTCTCCATCGTCGGCGGCCTGCTGCTCAGCCAGTTGCTGACGCTGTTCACCACGCCGGTGATCTATCTCTGGTTTGATCGTCTCTCGGCTCGTCTCAGAGGCATCGAACCCAACCTTGCCCGTGCCCCCAATCTTCCTCGCACCAATGGTGCGGACGCCGGGCCATGAACCTGTCGGTTCCCTTCATTCGGCGGCCGGTGGCGACGACGCTGCTGACTTTCGGCCTGCTGGCGGCCGGGTTGGTGGCGTTTCCGCAATTGCCGGTGGCGCCGCTGCCGGCGGTCGACTACCCCGTCATCTCGGTGACGGCCTCGCTGCCCGGCGCCAGCCCCCAGGTGGTGGCCAACACCGTCGCCAGCCCACTCGAGCGGCATCTCGGCGAAATCGCCGACGTCAACGAAATGACCTCGTCGAGCAGCGTCGGCAGCGCGCGCATCACCTTGCAGTTCGGGCTGGGCCGCGACATTGACGGCGCCGCGCGTGACGTCCAGGCGGCGATCAACGCCGCGCGCGCCGACCTGCCGTCCAGCCTGCGTTCCAACCCGACCTATCGCAAGGTCAATCCCGCCGACGCCCCGATCCTCGTCCTGTCGATGACATCGGACACTCTGTCCAAGGGTCAGCTCTTCGATGCCGCCAGCACCGTGCTGGCGCAGAAACTCTCGCAGGTCGACGGCATCGGCGAGGTGTCGGTCGGCGGCAGCTCGCTGCCGGCGGTGCGCGTCGAGCTCAACCCGCAGGTGCTCTACGATTACGGCATCGGGCTGGAGGATGTGCGCGCCGCACTCGCCTCGGCCAACGCCCACAGCCCCAAGGGCGCCGTCGATGTCGGCGGCCGGCGCTACCAGATCTACGCCAACGACCAGGCCAACCAGGCCGAAGCCTACCGTTCCCTCATCGTCGCTTACCGCAATGGCGCGCCGGTCAGGCTTTCCGACGTCGGCCAGGTCAATGATTCCGTCGAGAACATTCGCAATGCCGGTCTTGCCAACGGCAAGCCGGGCGTGCTGATCATCCTCAACCGCTCGCCCAACGCCAACATCATCGCGACGGTGGACCGGGTAAAGGCGTTGCTGCCGGCGCTGCGCGCCTCGATCTCGCCGGCCATCGACCTGTCGCTGGCGGTCGATCGCTCGACAACCATCCGCGCTTCGCTGAGCGAGGTCGCGCAGACGCTGATGATCGCCATCGGCCTGGTGATCCTCGTCGTCTTCGCCTTCCTGCGCGACGTGCGTTCGGCGCTGGTGCCGATCGTGGCCGTGCCGGTGTCCCTCGTCGGTACACTGGGTGTCATGTATCTGCTCGGCTTCAGCATCGACAATCTGTCGCTGATGGCGATGACGGTGGCCACCGGCTTCGTCGTCGACGACGCCATCGTCGTGCTGGAGAACATCGCCCGCCACACCGCTTCCGGCATGGGCCGCATGGAAGCAGCGATCAAGGGCTCCCAGGAGGTCGGCTTCACCGTGCTGTCGATGAGCCTGTCGCTGATCGCCGTCTTCATCCCGATCCTGCTGATGGGCGGCATCGTCGGCCGGCTGTTCCGCGAATTCGCCGTCACGCTGTCGGCGGCGATCCTGGTCTCGCTCGCAATATCGCTCACCACCACGCCGATGATGTGCTCGATCCTGCTGCGCCCCGAGGGAGAACGCGAACACGGCCGGCTCTACCGCTTCAGCGAGCGCATCTTCGAGGCCATGCTGAGCTTCTATCGCCGGTCGTTGTCCTGGGCACTCGACAATCCGCTGCTGATCATGGCGGTGCTCGCGGCCACACTGTGCCTGAATGGCTATCTCTATGTCACCATTCCCAAGGGCTTCTTCCCGCAGCAGGACACCGGACGGCTGACCGGCTCGATCCAGGCCGACCAGGCGACCTCCTTCCAGTCGATGTCGCAAAAGCTCATCCAGTTCGCCGGCATCGTCAGCAAGGATCCGGCGGTCGACGCCGCGGTCGGCTTCACCGGCGGCGGTCAGACCAATTCCGGCTTCATGTTCGTGTCGCTGAAGCCGTTGGCCGAGCGCAAGATCTCGGCCGACCAGGTCATCGCCCGGCTGCGGCCCAAACTGGCTGGTGTGCCTGGCGCCACGCTTTTCCTGCAGGCGGTGCAGGATATACGCGTCGGCGGGCGGCAATCGAACGCGCAGTACCAGTACACCTTGCAAGGCGACAGTTTCGATGAGTTGGCGGAATGGGCGCCGAAGCTCGCCGCCGCGCTGCAGACGGAACCCAGGCTCACCGACGTCAACTCCGACCAGCAGAACAAGGGCCTGGAAGCCGACGTCACCATCGACCGCGACACGGCAAAGCGCCTCGGCATATCGGCCAGCGAGATCGACAACACGCTCTACGACGCCTTCGGCCAGCGCCAGGTGTCCACCATCTATGTCCAGCGCAACCAGTACCACGTGATCATGGAAGTGGCGCCGCAATACTGGCAAAACCCGGATGCGCTGAAAAAAGTCTATGTCAGCACATCGGGCGGTTCGGTTGGAGGATCGCAGGCGAGCAATGCGGTTGCCGGCACATTCGTCGCACCAGGCCGGTCCACCAGCGCCCAGACGGTCGCCGCCGACGCGGCGCGCAACCAGGCCAACAATTCCATCACAAGCACCGGCAGGACGGCCGCCTCGACCGGCTCGGCGGTCAGCACCGGAGCCGAGATCATGGTGCCGCTGTCGGCCGTCGCGCATTATGGCCCCGGCAGCACGCCGCTGTCGGTCAACCACCAGGGCCTCTTCGTCGCCACCACCCTGTCGTTCAACCTGGCGCCGGGCGTCGCGCTCAGCGAAGGCGTCGCGGCCATCAACGCGGCGGCCGACCGCATCGGCATGCCGGCCACCATCCATGGCAGTTTCCAGGGCACGGCGCGCGTCTTCCAGGACTCCCTCTCCGACCAGCCGCTGCTGATCCTCGCCGCGCTGATCGCCGTCTATGTCGTGCTCGGCATTCTCTACGAAAGCTACGCGCACCCGCTGACCATTCTGTCGACCCTGCCCTCGGCCGGCGTCGGCGCCTTGCTGGCGCTGACCCTGTTCAACATCGAGTTCTCGATCATGGCGCTGATCGGCATCATCCTCTTGATCGGCATCGTCAAGAAGAACGCGATCATGATGATCGACTTCGCGCTGGCCGCGGAGCGCAACGAGAACAAATCGGCGCATGACGCCATCTACCAGGCATGCCTGCTGCGCTTCCGCCCGATCATGATGACGACCATGGCAGCGCTGTTCGGCGCCGTGCCGCTGGCGATCGGCCTTGGCGAGGGCGCGGAACTGCGCCAGCCGCTCGGCATCGCCATCGTCGGCGGCCTGATCCTGAGCCAGATCCTGACCCTCTACACGACGCCGGTCATCTACATCTATATCGACCGTTTTGGTCGCTGGTGCCGGCGATTGCCGTCGCGGACCCGGTACTCCTGGCAGGCAGGCATACAACCGGGAGAGTGAGCCGGCTCTCCGCCGATCACAAACTGTCAACTTTGCGTTCCTTGCCGTCCAGCGGTTTGGAACGCCCCTATATCGATGGGTACGGGCCACGAACCGCCGGCGATGAGAGGATCATCGCGACGTGACGGGAGCAGATTGCCCGCGATCGGAAAGCGATAGCCTTACCGCTTTTCCCGTTGAAGGGAGGCGCAACCATGCGCAATTTTACACCGAAGGTCATAGCAATCGCATCGCTTCTGGCGGCGGTGCCACTATCGAGCGCCTACGCGGTGCATCGCCATCGGGTCGAACCGGGCGGCATGTCCGTCGAGGCAAGTGCGGTCCTGGACCAGTTGCAGGGCGTCAGGCAGGGGATCGTCGAGGCCATGGATGCAAAGGCGATCACCCCTCAGCAGGAGCACGATCTGATGATGCAGGCCGAAAGCATTCACCGCTCGGCCACCGGTGGCGGCGCATATCGAGCTTTGCTCGGCCAGATAGAGAAGCTCGACCAGCAACTGCAGGTCGATACGGGCGGCGGCACATACATGGGCGACGGCTCCGATGGCGGCTATTACCCGAATGGCTGACGCGGACCGCTTATGATCGTTCGGCGCCCCATTTCGGGGCGCCGGTTTTTCACTCGGCCCTCGCACAGTGGTGCAAGCAAGGCGGGAAGCCTACTAGACCGAGGCGATGGTGCAGATGGAAGCGTCGCCAAGGCCCTGGCAGTGGCGGGAATTGCGATACTCTTTCGATAATCCACTCAGCCACTCGCATTTCGAAGTAGAACGCGGCAAAGCTTCGCCGCCGCGCGATGTCTTATCGCTCGTCAAAACCACGGCTGGTCTGCATTCATGTCCGAAAGGCGCGCGCCCCGCCGCTCGGATGAGACGGAAACTATGCCTGGCCTGATGAAGGTCAATTCAACGGGCAGCCCTTCGGCTGTTATCCAAGCCATAACCCGTCACTGTCGATCCATGCCTCGGCTGGCCCTGTTGTCCGCAAATGGTACGTCTGGACACAGGTGTTGAAGGCTGAAAAATAGGGAACGTGATTTCGCTATCCCAGTTGATTCAAGAGATCGGGAGATCCGCGCTGAATCTGGAAGACATAGCCGCCCATCCGGCCTTGCACCGCTACGTACAGGAACAGTCGCAGTCCCTGATCCGAATCTATGAGGAAACCCCGCGACTGGCTTCAATCTTTGCCACGCAGCAGCGCTGGCTGATGGCCCATGTCGGCCTTGCCATGCACTTCCGGCGGGACCGGAACGACCGCCGCAAGGAACTGACCGTATCGCGTTTTATCGAGGTCGTGCACAAGAACGCCGTGGCCAGCCGCAATACGGCGGATGCATTCATCAAGGAGATGCTGCACTACAACATCGCCGAGTATGTGGCTGGCGGGGACGGCCGCACGCATCCCCTGCAACCGACGGCCGCCACCATCGAGAGGTTCACCGGCTGGGTGACCGCCCATCTGCGCACGCTTGACCATATCGATGGCGGCGACCGGCTGGGCAGATATCTGGAACGGCCCGACATGCTTGCCACACTGCAGCCGCTGATCGCTGACGGCCTGCTGACCTCAAAGCCGGTGCGCGAACCCAACCAGACCTTTTCCCTTTTCATCTGGCTCAACAATGGCGGCATCGTCATGGACTGGCTGATGTCCGGCATCGATCCGGACCACGCCGGCCTGGAGCGGATTCCGACCAGTGTGGTTTCGATCGGCGATTTCGCCAAATGGCTCAAGCTGTCGCGGACCCATCTCGGCCGCAAACTGCGCACCGCCGAGGAACTCGGCAGCATTGGCTGGCTCGGCCAACGCGGCCATTCGGTGATGTGGGTGTCGCACGGGTTCTACGAGGAATACATGACCGTGCAGGCCGCCAAGCTGGCTGTCGTCGACAATGCCTTCAAGGCTTGTTTTCCGCCATCGCAAGGCGGTGACTGAGCAGCGCCCTGCACAAGGGCTGATTTTGGGGAAAGCGTAAGGCGGATTTCCGTCCGCAATCAGGTCGGACAAGAAGAGATACCGATTTTGCGCTTCCGCGTAGCAATGAAGCTGCGTCCGTGATTGTGGCCACTGTACACATTCACCCACTATTGATGGCCAGCGTTGCCGCTCATCCGGCATTGCATCGCTGTGCCCGCGCCCAAGCTTCGCCGAAGCCTTTGGTCCGACGACCGGCCCGCTGATCGGAGCGGTATCCGAAGGGCCGATGCTGGACAAGCGTCAGAAGCTGTCCAGCATTACAGCGACGTGTACGCCCTGTGTCGATTGATGCTCGCCGAGCATCACCGACACTGATCTTGGGCAGACCTCGGCGTTCTCAATCGATGTCGAACGAGACGCCCTGGGCAAGCGGCAGCGCCTTGGAATAGTTCACCGTGTTGGTGGCGCGCCGCATATAGGCCTTCCACGCATCGGAGCCGCTTTCGCGGCCGCCGCCGGTCTCCTTTTCGCCGCCGAAGGCGCCGCCGATCTCGGCTCCTGACGTGCCGATGTTGACATTGGCGATGCCGCAGTCCGAACCGTCGACACCGAGGAACCGCTCGGATTCCTGCAGATCGCGCGTGAAGATCGACGATGACAGGCCAGCACCCACCGCATTGTGCTCGTCAAGCACGGCGTCGAAATCGGAATATTTCATCACGTAGAGGATGGGCGCGAAGGTTTCTTCCGTCACCGGCGAGACTTGGCTTTGCATCTCGACCAGCGCCGGATGCACATAATAGGCATCCGGGTGGCCATTTTCGACGCGCGTACCGCCGGTCACCTTGCCGCCATGGGCCGTGGCTTCCGTCAATGCCCTCTGCATGGCGTCAAAGGCCGCCTTGTCGATCAGCGGCCCGACCAGCGAAGAGGTCTCCAGCGGATTGCCGACAGACACGCTCTGATAGGCCTTCTTCAGCCGCGGCACCAAGGCATCGTAGACGCTCTCATGCACGAACAGGCGCCGCAGCGTCGTGCAGCGCTGGCCGGCGGTGCCCATGGCGCCGAAGGCAATCGCCCGCAGCGCCATGTCGAGATCGGCGGTCGGGCAGACGATGCCGGCATTGTTGCCGCCGAGCTCCAGCACCGCGCGGGCAAAGCGCTTGGCCAGACGCGGGCCGACGTCCCGGCCCATGCGGGTCGAGCCGGTGGCCGAGACCAGCGGCACCTTGGGATGGTCGACCAGGATTTCGCCGACGGCGCGGTCGCCGATCAGCACCGGCGCCAGCCCCTGCGGCGCGTCGGCGCCGAAACGCTTGACCGCGCGCTTGAAGATCGCCTCGCAGGCAAGTGCGGTCAGCGGCGTCTTTTCCGAGGGCTTCCACACCACCGCGTCGCCGCAGACGAGCGCCAGCGCCGCATTCCACGACCATACCGCGACCGGGAAGTTGAAGGCGGAAATAACGCCGACCACGCCGAGCGGATGCCAGGTTTCCATCATGCGATGGCCCGGACGCTCGGTGGCGATGGTCAGGCCGTACAATTGCCTGGACAGGCCGACGGCGAAATCGCAGATGTCGATCATCTCCTGCACTTCGCCCAAGCCTTCGGACGGGATCTTGCCGACCTCGATCGATACCAGCCGGCCAAGCTCGGCCTTGTGCGCACGCAACTCCTCACCGAGCAGCCGCACCAGTTCGCCGCGCTTCGGGCCGGGCACCAGCCGCCAGGACTGGAACGCCTTGTGGGCGGCATCGATGGTCTTGGCCGCATCGGCCGGCGAGATGGTCTTCAGGGCCGCGATCTGTTCGCCCGTCACCGGGCTGTGCACGATCAGGTCGCCGCCGACTAGCGCGTCCTTGGCCACACCCAGTTTCGCCAGAAGCTCGGCCGTTTCCTTCGCTATGGTCATTTTTGTCCCTTTCAGATCCGTCGTCATCATATGGCGTCGGGTCAAAGCCTCGCGCCATCTCGCCCGCGTACCGAAAAGGCACTTCAGGCACAGTCATGGCGTGGCCTTACTCGTTTCGAGGGAAAATCGCCACCCCGGCATGGTCTAAGCCCGGGCGACACGATTGAGCCAGATGGGCAAACGCGGCTCAGTTGGCCTTTTTCGCCGGCACGCGCACGGCGCCGTCCTTCATCAAACGGTCGATATGCATGCGGATATGGGCTGCTTCCGCCGCCGTGTTGGCCAGCGCGATGGCGCGGTCGAAGGCGACCCGCGCCTCCTCACCCCGGTCGAGCTGCATCAGCAGCCCGCCCTTGAGGCCGAAGAAGTGGAAATAGCCGGAAAGCCTTTCTTCCAGCGGCTCAATCATCGCAAGGGCGGCTTCCGGGCCGCGTATTTTCGAGACCGCCACCGCGCGGTTGAGCGTGATGACGGGCGACGGCTGCATCTGCTCGAGCAGGCCGTAGAGCAGGTCGATCTCCACCCAGTCGGTGTCCTCGGCCTTCTCTGCCCGGGCATGCAAAGCGGCGATCGCGGCCTGCACCTGGTAGGGACCGGGCTTGCGATGGCGCAACGCCTTGTCGACCAGCGCCAGCCCCTCGTCGATCATCTTGCGGCTCCACAGGCTGCGATCCTGGTCCTCGAGCAGCACGATCTCGCCGTCCGCGTCGAAGCGGGCCGGCGCGCGCGCATGCTGCAGCAAAAGCAGCGCCGTCAGCCCCATGATCTCCGGCTCGGTCTGGAACAGCCGCAGCAACAGCCGGGCGAGCCGGATCGCCTCCTCGCACAGCGGCGCGCGGGCCGGCGCCTCGCCGCTGTTGGTCGAATAGCCTTCGTTGAAGATCAGGTAGACCATCGCCGCCACCGCGGCGAGCCGCTCGGAGCGCTCGGCAGCGCCCGGCGTCTCGAACGGCACGCCTGCGTCGGCGATGCGCGCCTTGGCGCGGGTGATGCGCTGCTCCATGGCGCTCTCGCCGACCAGGAAGGCGCGAGCGATCTGCTTGACGGTGAGACCGGAGACGATACGCAGTGCGACCGCGATCTGCTGCGTTGCCGGAAGGTCAGGATGGCAGCAGATGAAGAGCAGCCGCAATATGTCGTCGCGATAGTGCGCGCCGTCCAGCCGCTCGGCGATGTCGCTCTCGGCGTCCTCCAGATCGGAGATCTGGTCCTCTTCCGGCATCGGCGCCTGCTTGGCGCGCTTGCGCACCGCGTCGATACCGCTGTTGCGGCCGACGAAGATCAGCCAGGCCGCCGGGTCGCGCGGCGGCCCGTTCTGCGGCCAGTTCTTCAACGCCCGGAGACAGGCATCCTGGAAAGCTTCCTCCGCCGTATCGAGATCGCGGAAATAGCGCAGCAGCGCGCCCATTGCCTGCGGGCGAGCAGCGCTGATCGCGGAGCTGATCCAGGCAAGTTCGGTCATACGACCACCTTAGTGGGATTGAACACCGAGACCGGCCGGATCTCATAGGATCCGCCGCTCGGGTTGACCTCGGAGAGCTCACGGGCGAATTCGACGGCCTCGTCGAGATCGGCGCATTCGAGCGTGTAGAAACCGAGGAACTGCTCCTTGGTCTCGGCGAACGGCCCATCGATGACGACCGATTCGCCTTTCACTTTCCGCAGCGTCGTCGCCGCTGTCGTCGGCAAAAGCCGCGCCACCGGGCCAAGCCGGCCAGCCTTGGCGTACTTGTCCTGAACGTTGATGAGATTGGCCATGACTTCGTCGTCCTGCGCCTTGCTCCAGGAGCTGACGACGTCTTCGGAGGCATAGCAGAGTATGGCGTAGAGCATGGTCGGTCCTTTTCTGTATCAAAGGACGAAACAGTATGACCGATCCCGACACGACGTCGATAAAAAAAGACGGATAGAGCGACCGTCAATTGCCGCCAGTCACCGTTCGTGCGTCTTCAACCATCTCAGCACGAGCGCTTCCTCGTCATCGAGACCCTCCATGGGCCGCTTGCGCTTGTTGGCTTCCGCCATTTCTGTCAGCAGCCGTCCCTGCGACCAGGCTTCGAAAACCTGCGGATGAATATAGCACTTGCGGCAGACAGCGCGCGTGTTGCCCAGCCGCTCGGCCACCTTGTCGATGACGCTGTTCATCACCCGCTTTTGCTGGGCCTTGGCTTCGGGCAGCTCCGTCTGCGCAAACAGCGACGCGGCATGGATGGTGCCGCCCCAGGTGCGAAAATGCTTGGAGCTGAACGCATCGCCGGCGGCGTCCCTGATGTAGCGGTTGACGTCGTCGGAGCGGACCGGGCGCCTGTTGCCTTCCTCGTCGAGATACTGGAACAGTTTCTGGCCCGGCAGGTCCTGCGCACCCCGCACGATGCCGGCGATACGGCGATCGACCAGCTTCAGTTTCCATTCCTTGCCGGACTTGCCCTTGAAGGCGAAGCGCAGGCTCGATCCCTTGATATCGACATGGCGGTCGCGCAACGTCGTAAGGCCGAAGCTCTTGTTGTCGCGCGCATAGGCGGCATTGCCGACGCGGATCATCGTATTGTCGAGCAGCCAGACGACCGCGGCGACGACGCGCTCGAACGGCAGGCCGTGGCGGCGCAAATCACCGTCGATCGTGCGCCTCAGCTTGGCCAGGCTTTCGGCGAAGGCAACGAGGCTCGAATATTTGGCGCCGTCGCGTTCTTCGGCCCATTGCGGATGATAGCGATACTGCTTGCGCCCCCGCTGATCCCTGCCGGTCGCCTGGATGTGCCCGTCGGCATCCGGCGATATCCACACATCCGTCCATGCCGGCGGAATAACGATCGCCTCGATACGCGCCCTGGCGGCATCCGAGACCGCTTTCCCGTCCGGTCCCTTGTAGGTAAATCCCTTGCCGGTCTTCAGCCGGCGGATGCCGGGCTCGGCATCGCTGACATAGGTCAGCGCGGCGTGCTCAGCCGCGCTTTGCGCCCCGTTCTTCGGGGCAACGGCGCCGTCGGTTGGCCGGCCGTGCGGCAATCCGGATGTCTGCAGCATGTAAGCTCCACGCAAATATGCGTAGATAAGCTGTTGGCCGACAGCTGGTTCCACGCCGCGCGAAAGTCGGCTGGCCGCGATAAGCGAATGGCGGAACCTTACGACTACAAGACGCCCTGCAGTTCTACCCGCGGCGCCGACAGCCGGCGTCGCACCGCGAGCTTGAGCCTGTAACGCAGGCAGCGCCAGGCTTCTGACCGCCGCTTTGGCGCGGCCGCGGCCACTGCCAGGAAGCGCGCGGCGACGTCGAGGTCGCCACGTGCGTAGTGGACGCGGGCGATCTTGAGGGCGACAAGCCCTTCCCTGGTCTTGAGCGCCGAGACCGGGATGCCGCAATCGGTGAGCGTACGCAATTCCCGGCGCCACTCCAGGAAGCGCCGCACCGGGTTGATTGCGAAGCGGTCGTCGGAACGAGCCGGCGAAACCTCATAGACCATGACGGGTTGCGGAATCATGGCCAGCGAAGCCTTGCTCATCAGCCGCGCCCAGAACAGCGTGTCCTCGTCATAGGCAAGGCCCACCGGAAACCGTGTATCGCCGATCAGTTGCCGGGACGCCAGCACGCTGCCCACGGCGACGGAGCGTATGTCGCCTTTCACATAGGCCGAAGCATTTGCCAGGCACGCAGCCTGATAGCCGTTCGGCACCTTGATCTGCCGATCCTGCCCGTTCACCCGCCGCCGGTAGGCGCCGACGATCATGCCGGCTTTCGGCTGGTTCTCCGCCTGCCGCAGCAGCGCGCGCAATCCGCCCTGAAGATGCAAATCGTCGGCGTCGATCAGATACACCCAGGGATGGAGCGCCTGCGCCAGCGCCACGTTACGGGCGCCGCCGGCGTCGCGGCATTCAGCCGGCAGCACACGCAGCGGCAAAGACAATTGCGCCGCTGCCTGCCGTGCCACATCAGCCGTGTTGTCAGTCGATGCATCGTCGACCAGCAGGATCTCGCCGATGACCTCGGCCTCACTGCCAAGCGACGCCAGCGTTGTCGCGATCGTGGCCGCCGCATTGTAAGCAGGGATGACGACGCTGACCGCTTTCAATTACAAGACCCCGCGCCCGCGCCGAAACGAACAGAGATTAGCGGCCCCTTGGATGTTTGAGAAGTCGCTTCGTCCACGCAGCGGAACGCTTCGCGCTTCTCAGCGCGCTTTCATACCTTCTCGAGCGCAACCGGAATAACGTCGACGGCCTGCTCGCCGACCTGTCCGCCAGTGGTCTTCAGCACGCCGACGATCGGCGCGACGTCGGAATAGTCGCGGCCGTAGCCGACGGTGATATGGTCGTTGCTGGCCCGCATGCCGTTGGTCGGGTCGAACTCCTGCCAGCCGGCGTCACGCCCGCACCAGACCTTGACCCAGGCATGCATGGCGTCGGCGCCTTCCAGCCGCGGCTTGCCCTTGGGCGGGATGGTGCGCAGGAAGCCGCTGACATAACCGGCCGGAATGCCGAGGCCGCGCAAGCCCGCGATCATGATGTGCGAAAAATCCTGGCAGACGCCGCGCTTCAGCCTGAAGGCATCGCTGGCGCGGGTCCGCACCGTGGTCGCCTCGCCGTCATAGGTGAAATCCCGATGGATGCGGTTGCACAGATCCATTGCCGTGCCGGCGGCCGAGGTGCCGACGCTGTCCTGCGCATAGGAAGTGATCGCCGCATCGATGCCGGAGTGAGCGCTTCCCGCCAGAAAATGGTGCGGCGAGTCAGACGCCAGCGACCGCACCGCGGCCAGTTCCTGCCGCAGCCGCCCGATATCGGGCGACCCGTCGAGCCCCGGCTCCGGCCGCGACACCGAAACGCGTGCACTCATCCTGATGTCGAGCGCGTCATGCGCGTCGCGAAAGGCAATCGAAGTGACGTTGTTGCCGAAGAAATCCGAGAAATCCGACCGTTCATTGGGCGCCGGGGCAAAAGACAGGGAAGCGGCAATGACGCGCTGCACGCCCGATATCGTCGATGGCAGCACGCGGATCTGGTGGCGACCGCCGCCCGCCGCCGCTGCATAGTCGTAATGGAGATGAAGCCTGATGTCGTAAAGCATGGACTACTTTTCTTGTTTTGCCGCAGGTTCTTGCCGCAAAACCGTGAGACACTTTTGCGGAACCTGCTTAGCCGAAATAGGCTTTGGCGAGGCTGTTGTAGAGACCGCCGATTTCATAGGCGAGTTCGTCCAGCGCCTTTGCCGTCATGTCCGAAGGCTCCTTGATGGCTATGGCCGTGTTGAGCTGCAGGATCTCCTTCGCCGCCGGCGACATGTGCCCCTCGCCGCCGACCGACGGCAACAGGCCGATCTCGGCCTTCAGCCTTTCCAACTGGAACAGGATCGAGCGGGGATTGAGCGGGTCGAGCGCCAGAAGATCGATCACCGTGCGCCGGCCGGCCTGCACCGGATATTGCCGGCGATGGGTCATGACGCTGTCGCCGATCTCCAGCATCATGTCGAGCGCGCCGTCCGGCGCCTTGGGGCTGGTCAGCCGGGACAGCGTGCGGGCGATCTGGATGCCGCGTTCCAGCCGCCGGCCGATCTCAAGGAACCGCCAACCGGCGAAGCGGTACATGTTCTCATGCAGCAGGCCGGAGAAACCGGCGAGCTTGCGCAGGATCACCGTCATGGCCCGCGTCGCGTCATCGCCCGGCGCCACCGTCGTCGCGAACTGGTGGATGGTCTTCGACAGGTCCTTGAGCGCCAGCCAGCCGTCGGGGGAAAACCGGTCGCGGATCTGGCCCGCGCTATAGACGGCGCTGTCGAGCGTGCCGATCAGCCCTGACGGGATCGCCGTCTCGACGTCGATGCCGAACGGTTCGAGATAGTCCCTGACGTCGGCCAGCAACGGCATGTCTGGATCGGAGGTCTCGGCCAGCCGCACGTGATAGGCGCGCAGGATGCGCACCGTGTCTTCCGAACGCTCGATATAGCGGCCGAGCCAGGTGAGGTTTTCCGCAGCGCGGCTGGGCAGGCTGCCCGGCCTGGTGCGCGTGAAGCTGTCGCCCTCTTGCGGCAGCAGCGTCTCGCGCTCGACGGGCCTGTCGCTGACCACCCAGACGTCGGCTGCTTGGCCGCCGCGCTGCATGGCGATCGCCGTCGGATCGAGCGACAGCCCGACGCGGGCGAACCCGCCTGGCATGACCGTCCAGCCCTCGGGCGTGCGCGCCAGATAAACGCGCAGGCTCGCCGGCCGCGGCTCCAGCCAGCCGCCGACAAAGACCGGTGTCGTCGACAGCGTCACCGCTTCCTGGCCGACAAAGGCGCCGCCATCGCGTTCGATGCGCGCCACCAGCTCGGCCCGCTCCCCGGCCGACAGCGTCGAGCCGAGCGTGGTCTGGCCATCATCCTCGAAGGCGAGTCTCGTCGACAGCGCCGGGCCGACCACCATGCGGTCGATATTGGCAAGCACATGGGCGCGTTCGGTCGCCTGCCCGCACCACCATGTCGCGACGCTCGGCAAGAGCAGCTCCTCGCCACGCAATTCGCGCGCGATCTTGGGCAGGAAGGCGAGCAGCGCCCGTGTTTCCATCAGCCCTGAGCCGAGCGCATTGACGGTCGCAACCGCGCCCCGGCGGATGGCTTCCACCAGCCCCGGCGTGCCGATCTGCGAATCCGACCGCAATTCGAGCGGATCGGCGAAGGCGGCATCGAGGCGTCGCCACAACACGCTGATCGGCATCAGGCCTGAAACGGTGCGCACCATCAGCCTGCCGCCGGAGACGGTCAGGTCCTCGCCTTCGAGCAGCATGATGCCGAGATAGCGGGCGATATAGGCGTGTTCGTAGTAGGTTTCGTTGAGCGGCCCCGGCGTCAATATGGCGACGCGGCCTTCGCTTTCCCTGGCCATGCCGATCAGCGCATCGCGGAAACGGCGGAAGAAGCCGGCCAGGCGATGCACATGCATCTCGCCATAGATATCGGACAGCGCGCGCGTCGTGGCGACGCGGTTCTCCAGGGCAAAGCCGGCGCCCGACGGCGCCTGCGTACGGTCGCCCAGCACCCACCACTGGCCGTCAGGCCCACGGCCGAGCTCGAAGGCGCAGAAATGCAGGTAATGGCCGCCGGCCGGCGTGGTACCCACGACAGGCCGCAAATATTCGGGGCTGGCCGCGATCAATCCCGCCGGCAGGATGCCTTTTTCGATCAGCCGGTTGCGTCCATAGATATCGGCGATGGTTTCCTCGAACAACTCGGCGCGCTGCACGAGACCGGCGCTGATCGCGGCCCATTCGCTGTCCTCGATAAGCAGCGGCACATGCGCCAGCGGCCATTCGCGCTCATTGGCGCCGGCCTTGTCGTAGACGCGGTAATAGACGCCGGCATCGCGCAGATACTGGTCGGCACGGGCGAAACGCTGGCCGAGCTTCTCGGCACCGAGATCGTCGAGCGCCTCGATGAAATGCTTCCAGACCGGACGGGGATTGCCTGCGGCGTCGACCATCTCGTCGACGACGCCGTCGATGGGCTGGTAGTGCTCCAGCAGGCTATGGATCTGCGGCTTGCCGCGTATCCTCTTGTGATTCCCCTTTGCCATCGCTGATCAGAGTCTTGCCGGTCGCCTGAGGTCAAGGGTCATCGGGAAATCTTCCGCCGGTTGTTCCTCGCGCAGCACATAGGCCGATGGTGTATGGCCGCGCGGTTCGAAGCGGGCGAGCCGCCGCGCCTCCGCCTCGTTGCCGTTGACCGGGAAGGTGTCGTAATTGCGGCCGCCGGGATGCGCGACATGGTAGACGCAGCCGCCGATCGCCCTTCCCGACCAGCGGTCATAGATGTCGAACACCAGCGGCGTGTTGACCGGCAGCGCCGGATGCAGCCCCGAAGCCGGCTGCCAGGCTTTGAAGCGCACGCCGGCGACCGCGACCTCGCGGTTATCGGTCACCTTCATCGGCACGATACGGCCGTTGCAGACGATGGCATGGCGTTCCGGGTTGAGGCCTTCGGTCTTGACCTGCAGCCGCTCGACCGAGGAATCGACGAAGCGCACGGTGCCGCCGATCGCGCCCTGTTCGCCCATGACATGCCATGGCTCCAGCGCCTGCCGCAGCTCGAGCTTGATGCCGGCATGCTGGACCTCGCCGCAGAACGGGAACCGGAATTCGAGCTGCGCATCGAACCATTCGGGACGGAACTCGAAGCCGTTGAGCTTGAGGTCGTCGAGCACATCGAGGAAGTCAGCCCAGACATGATGCGGCAGCATGAAACGGTCGTGCAGAGAAGTGCCCCAGCGTACGAAGCGGCCGTCGAGCGGGTTTTTCCACGCACGTGCGATAATGGCGCGAACCAGAAGCTGCTGCGCGAGGCTCATGCGCGCATTGGGCGGCATCTCGAAGCCGCGGAACTCGACCAGTCCCAGCCGGCCGGTCGGGCCATCCGGCGAGAACAGCTTGTCGATGCAGATTTCCGAGCGGTGGGTATTGCCGGTGACGTCGGTCAGCAAATTGCGGAACAGCCGGTCGACCAGCCATGGCAAGGGGGCCGCGCCCTGGTTCGGATGCGGCACCTGCGCCATGGCGATTTCGAGTTCGTAAAGCGAATCGTGGCGCGCTTCGTCGAAACGCGGCGCCTGGCTGGTCGGGCCGATGAACAGGCCGGAGAACAGATAGGACAGCGACGGATGCCGCTGCCATTGCAGCACCAGGCTCTTCAACAGATCAGGCCGGCGTAGGAACGGGCTGTCATTGGGCGTCGCACCGCCGACCACGACATGGTTGCCGCCGCCTGTGCCGGTGTGGCGGCCATCGATCATGAACTTGTCGGCGCCAAGCCGCGTCAGCCGCGCCTCCTCATAGATCGCCGTGGTCGTCGCCACGCAATCCTGCCAGTTGTAAGCCGGATGGATGTTGACCTCGATGACGCCGGGGTCGGGCGCCACACGGATGACGTTGAGACGCGGATCGTGCGGCGGCCCATAGCCCTCGATATGCACGGGAAGACCGATGGCACGCGCCGCGTTCTCGGCGGCAGCGACCAGTTCGAGATAATCCTCCAGCGCCTCGACTGGTGGCATGAACACACACAGCCGGCCGTCGCGCGGCTCAACGGAGAGCGCGGTGCGCACCGCGCCGCCGATCTCGGTGATCTCCTGTTCGACCCGGTCCTGCTGGCCGGTCGCGGCGGTGAACGACGCCGCCTGCTGGCGGCGCGCCATCTCGTCGGCGCCTTCCAGTTCGGCCGGCGCCGCAGCGGGCAGGATCGCCTCGCGCGCCGGCAATGGGCCGCGCGGCAGCGACGGGTCGACCGGCACGATGTAGGGGAATTGCGCCGGCGGCACATAGGGCAGTGTGCCCAAGGGCAAGCGGTAGCCGACCGGTGAATCACCGGGCACCAGGAACAGCCGCCCGCGTCGCGTCTTCCATTTCTCCGAACGCCAGCGCGGTCCCGACGCCTGGCTGTTCCAGCGCTGCACGGGCAGCACATAGCCCGACGGTTTGGTCAGCCCGCGCTCGAACACTCTTGCCATGCGGCTGCGCTCTTCCGGGTCCTCGAGCTTCGAATTTGACGGATCGACATTTTCGGGCAGCTTGCCTTCCTTGAGCAGCCACTCGGCCGGATCCTCATAGGCTTCGCTGACCATGGCCTTGTCGATGCCGAGCTCGCCGGCAATCGCAGTCAGCAGGCTTTCGGCCTGTTTCGGGCCGACATCCGCCGAACTCTTCTCCCGCGCGATCAGCGACGGATCGCTCCACACCGGCTGACCGTCGGCACGCCAGTAGAGCGAGAAAGTCCAGCGCGGCAGGCTCTCACCAGGATACCATTTGCCTTGTCCGTAGTGGAGGAAGCCGCCCGGCGCGAAGCGTTCGCGCAGCCTGCGGATCAGCGCATCGGCTTTTTCGCGCTTGGTCGGACCGACAGCGGCGGTGTTCCATTCGGCGGACTCGAAATCGTCGATCGACACGAAGGTCGGCTCGCCCCCCATCGTCAGCCGCACATCGCCTTCGCCAAGTGCCGCATCGACCTTGTTGCCGAGTGCGTCGAGCGCCTGCCAGCTTTCGTCGGAGAATGGCTTGGTGATGCGCGGATGCTCGGCGATGCGGTCGACCCGCATGTCGAAGCCGAACTCGACATTGGCAAAGCTCGCCATGCCGGAAATCGGTGCAGCGTTGCGGAAATGCGGGGTTGCGGCAAGCGGCACATGGCTTTCGCCGGTGAGCAGGCCCGAGGTCGGGTCGAAGCCGATCCAGCCGGCACCTGGAAGATAGACCTCGCACCAGGCATGCAGATCGGTGAAATCGACCGATGTGCCGGCCGGACCGTCCAGCGCGATGAGATCGGGCTTCAGCTGGATCAGGTAGCCGGAGACGAAACGCGCGGCGATGCCGAGATTGCGCAGGATCTGCACCAGCAGCCAGCTCGAATCCCGGCACGAGCCCTTGCCGGCGGCCAGCGTTTCCTCCGGCGAGAACACGCCGGTCTCCATGCGCACGATATAGGCGATCTCGCGCTGCAGGCGCGCATTGAGGTCGACGAGAAAATTGACGGTGTTTTTCGCGCTGGTGTCGATGGTTCTCAGGAAGGCCGAAAGCAGCGGCCCTGCCGGCTCAGGCGTCCGGTAGATCGCGAGATCGTCCCTGATCTCTTCCGGATATTCGAACGGGAACGTCTCGGCCGACGGCTCGACGAAGAAATCGAACGGATTGTAGACGGTCATGTCGGCGACGAGATCGACCTCGATCTTCAATTCCGTCACCGGCTCGGGGAAGACGAAGCGGGCAAGGAAGTTGCCGTAAGGATCCTGTTGCAGATTGACGAAATGGTTCGCCGGCTCGACCTTGAGCGAATGGCTCAACACCTTTGTCCGGGAATGCGGCGCCGGCTGCAGCCTGATGATCTGAGGCCCGAGAACCACCGGCCGGTCGTATTTGTAATGGGTCAGATGGTAGACGGCTGCCAGAATTGCCATGGGGCCCCGGAGATCGGCGTTTCAAACGAATTCGCCGAACCCTGACACATCTGCTGGCCATTCTCCAAGCACAGATGTTGCGGTGCACCTAATTTAAGCAGCTGAAACCAGCTTGAGGCATGACTTAGAAGAACGCCTGAATGCCCGTCTGCGCCCTTCCCAGGATCAAGGCATGCACGTCATGCGTGCCCTCATAGGTGTTGACCGTCTCCAAATTCTGCGCGTGGCGCATGACGTGGTACCCGATCTGGATGCCGTTGCCGCCATGCATGTCGCGGGCCTGGCGGGCGATGTCGAGCGCCTTGCCGCAATTGTTGCGCTTGACGATCGAGATCATTTCCGGCGCCATCTTGCCTGCATCGAGCAGCCGCCCGACGCGCAAGGATGCCTGCAATCCCAGCGCGATCTCGGTCTGCATGTCGGCGAGCTTCTTCTGGTAAAGCTGCGTGCCGGCCAGCGGCTTGCCGAACTGCTTGCGGTCGAGACCATATTGGCGGGCGCGGTGCCAGCAATCTTCCGCCGCACCCATCGAGCCCCAGGAGATGCCGTAGCGAGCCCGGTTGAGACAGCCGAACGGGCCGCCAAGGCCCTTGGCGTTCGGCAGCAGCGCGTCCTCGCCGACCTCGACGCCTTCCATCACCACTTCACCGGTGATCGACGCGCGCAGCGACAGCTTGCCGCCGATCTTCGGCGCCGACAGCCCCTTCATGCCCTTTTCCAGCACGAAGCCGCGGATCTCGTCCTTGCCGTTCTCGCCCTTCAACTTCGCCCAGACGACGAACACGTCTGCGATCGGCGCGTTGGAAATCCACATCTTCGAGCCGCTGAGCTTGTAGCCGTTTGCCGTCTTCTCGGCGCGCGTCTTCATGCCGCCCGGGTCGGAGCCGGCATCCGGCTCGGTCAGGCCGAAACAGCCGATCCACTCACCGCTGGCAAGCTTTGGCAAGTACTTCTTGCGCTGCTCTTCCGAGCCATAGGCGTGGATCGGATACATTACCAGCGACGATTGCACCGACATCATCGAGCGGTAGCCGGAATCGACGCGTTCGACTTCCCGCGCGACCAGCCCGTAGGTCACATAATTGGCGCCGAGGCCGCCATACTCTTCCGGGATGGTAATGCCGAGCAAGCCGGCCTCGCCCATCTCGCGAAAGATGCCGGCATCCGTCTTTTCATTGAGATAGGCATCCTCGATGCGCGGCGCGAGCTTGTCGGCGGCGAAGGCCGCCGCGCCGTCGCGCACCATGCGCTCTTCTTCCGAAAGCTGGTCCTCGATCAGGAAAGGGTCTTCCCAGACGAATGCATTCTTGTCGGCGGCCATGGCTTGTCGATCCTCAAACGGGTGAAGCCCGG
This sequence comes from Mesorhizobium sp. 131-3-5, assembly GCF_016756575.1. NCBI lineage: Bacteria > Pseudomonadati > Pseudomonadota > Alphaproteobacteria > Hyphomicrobiales > Phyllobacteriaceae > Mesorhizobium > Mesorhizobium sp. 131-3-5. The sequence goes on along the minus strand of NZ_AP023254.1, from coordinate 2,225,208 downwards.
CTTATCGGCCCGCAGCCTTAAAAAATCAAACGAAATTGATTCACGGATCAATGAGCGTTAGGAATAGATCATGAGTGTCCAGCGCCGCCTCCTGCCCAAAATCAGTGCCCTCGCCGCCTTCGAGGCGGTGGCCAGGCTTGGGTCTTTTACTGCCGCTGCTCAAGAGCTGGATCTGACCCAGGGCGCGGTCAGCCGGCAGATCAGGTTGCTCGAAGACCAGTTCGGCCGCCGCCTGTTCGAGCGCGACAGCCGCAATGTCCGGCTGTCGACGGCTGGGGAAATCTACGCCGAAGCAGTGCGTTCGGCGCTTGGCCAATTGCGCGACGCGGCCCTTGGATTGATGAGCAATCGGCATAGTGGCATCCTGAACCTTGCCATTTTGCCGACCTTCGGCACGCGCTGGCTGATGCCGATGATCCCCGATTTCGTCGAGAGCAATCCCGACATCACCATCAACTTCGTCACCCGCGTCGGCCGCTTCGACTTCGCCAGGGAAAGGCTGGACGCTGCCATCCATTACGGCCTGCCGGACTGGCCGGAGGCCGATTCGACACTGCTGGTGCGTGAAACCGTCGCGCCGGTGGCGTCGCCCGAATTCCTCGCCGGCCGCGCCATCGCCACGCCGGCCGATATTGGCCGCCTGCCGCTGTTGCATATGGCGACGCGACCCGGCGCCTGGACCGAATGGTTCGAGCATCAGGGCCTGAGCGCGCCGGCCGGACCAGGCATGCAGTTCGAACAATTCGGCACCGCCGCCCAGGCCTGCACGGCGGGGCTTGGCATCGCGCTGCTGCCGCTGCTCCTGATCGCGGGCGAATTGCAGCGCGGCCAGTTGGTGCCGGCGCCCGGCCAGCCCATGCAAAGCCGTAGCGCCTATTACCTCGTCGTCCCGCACGACAAGCGCGACCATCCCCCCGTCGCCAGCTTTCGCGACTGGCTGCTGGAGCAGGTTGAGAAGGAGCCGGCTGTTCTGGCCTGGTAGCTACTTGCGCTTCAGCGCATCCGCCAGCGCCGCACCGAAGGCCCCTTGCTGGGCCGGCCGTTCCGGTTGGCGTTGCGGCGCTGGCGTGCGCGGCGTCGGCCTACCGCCACCATTGTCGCGCGGCCCACCACGCGACGCACCACCCTCGCCGCCATCCTTGCGCATGGAGAGCGCGATGCGCTTGCGCTTGATGTCGACGTCGACGACGCGCACCTTGACCACATCGCCGGCCTTGACCACTTCATGCGCGTCCTTGATGAAGCGGTCGGCCAGTTGGGAGACATGCACCAGCCCGTCCTGATGGACACCGATATCGACAAAGGCGCCGAAGGCCGCGACATTGGTCACGGTGCCTTCCAGCAGCATGCCGGGTTTGAGGTCCTTGATGTCATCGACGCCGTCGGCGAAGGTCGCCGTCTTGAAGCCGGGGCGCGGGTCGCGGCCGGGCTTTTCCAGCTCCGCCAGAATGTCGCGCACCGTCGGCAGGCCGAAACGCTCGTCAACGAAGACGCGCGGATCGAGCGCCTTGAGCGCGGCACTGTCGCCCATCAGCGAGCGCACGTCGCGGCCGCAGGCGGCGACGATCTTCTTGGCCACGCCATAGGCTTCCGGATGCACCGACGAGGCATCGAGCGGCTCGCTGCCATTGGCGATGCGCAGGAAGCCGGCGGACTGTTCGAAGGCGCGCGGTCCCAGCCGCGGCACCTTCAGAAGGTCCTTGCGGCTGGCGAAGGGGCCGGTCGCATCGCGATGCGCGACGATGGCGTCGGCGAGCGATGCGCCAAGGCCCGAAACCCGCGCCAGCAGCGACGCCGAAGCGGTGTTGAGATCGACGCCCACCGCATTGACCGCGTCCTCGACCACCGCCTCCAGCGAGCGGCCGAGCCGGTACTGGTCGACATCGTGCTGGTACTGGCCGACGCCGATCGATTTGGGTTCGATCTTGACCAGTTCGGCCAGCGGATCCTGCAGGCGGCGCGCAATCGACACCGCGCCGCGCAGTGACACGTCGAGGCCGGGGAATTCGGCCGCCGCCGTCGCCGACGCCGAATAGACCGAGGCGCCTGCCTCGCTGACGATCACCTTGAGCGGCTTCGGTCCGCCGTCGGGAGGCATGTCGGAGAGCATGTCCGCCACCAGCTTCTCCGTCTCGCGGCTGCCGGTGCCGTTGCCGATCGAAATCAGCTCGACCCTGTGCAGGCGGATGAGCTTGGCGAGTTCGGCCTGCGTGCCGCGCACATCGTTCTTGGGCGGAAAGGGATAGACCGTCGTCGTCGCCACCAGCTTGCCGGTGCCGTCGACCACGGCCACCTTGACGCCGGTGCGGATGCCGGGATCGAGCCCCATCGTCGGCCGCGATCCGGCCGGCGCGGCCAGCAGCAAATCCTTCAGATTGCGGGCGAAGACATGGATCGCCTCTTCCTCGGCCCGCTCGCGCAGGTCGCGCATCAGATCGAGCGTCAGGTGCAGCGAAAGCTTGATGCGCCAGGTCCAGCCGGCGACCTCCATCAGCCAGCGGTCGCCGGGCAGGCTGGCGCCGATCGCATAGGCGTTGGCGATCATCCGTTCGACCGGTTTCACCGGCGACGCATCGTCGGCATCGACCTCGATGTCGAGCGACAGCACCTCTTCGTTGCGGCCGCGCAGCATGGCCAGCGCGCGATGGCTCGGCACGTTTGCCCAGCGCTCGACATGGTCGAAATAGTCGGAGAATTTGGCGCCGGCCTCCTGCTTGCCGTCGACCACCCGGGCGCGCATGAAGGCACGGTCCTTCATGTAGGTGCGCAGTTTGCCGACCAGATCGGCATTCTCGGCGAACTGCTCCGACAGGATGTCGCGCGCGCCTTCAAGGGCTGCCTTCGCGTCGGCGACCTCCTCGGTGACATAGGCCAGCGCCAGTTCGGCGGGCACCAGCGCGCGGTTCGCAAGGATGGCCTCGGCCAGCGGTCCCAGCCCACGCTCGCGGGCGATCTCGGCCTTGGTGCGGCGCTTCGGCTTGTAGGGCAGATAGATGTCTTCGAGTTCCGCCTTGGTGGCGGCGGCAGCGATCTTGGTTTCCAGGTCCTCGGTCAGCTTGCCCTGCTCACGGATCGAGCCGAGGATGGTGTCGCGGCGGGCGTCGAGCTCGCGCAGATAGGCGAGCCGCTCGGCAAGGTCGCGCAACTGCGTGTCATCGAGCCCGCCGGTCACCTCCTTGCGGTAGCGCGCCACGAACGGCACCGTCGCGCCCTCGTCGAGCAATTCGATCGCCGCCGCCGCCTGTTCGGGCCGCGCCTTGATCTCTGCCGCGATAATGGCTGCGATGCGCTTGATGTCGGATGCCATGTCGTTCCTGCTCTCATCAAAAGAGCGGCGACCATAGGCGCAGACGCCTGTCTCGCCAACCGCGACGTTTTCAACCGTCGCGGGCGGTCCACAGGAAAGCATGCGGCAACGAAGCCGCGCCCGACGGGTCAGACCAGTTGGGTCAGCGCTTCGAAGAACGCTACAATCTCGGCATCGAGCGGATCGTCGACCGGCACCGGCTGCGACGACATCTTGGCGATGACCACCTCCGCCTTCGGATCGACATAGAGCCATTGGCCATGAATGCCGATGCCACAATAGGCACCGCTCGGCTTGCCTGTCTGGTACCATTTGTTGCGATAGCGGCCTTGGGGGAACAGGAAAGCCATCGTGCCACGCTGCCAGGCCTCCGCACTGCCGCCAGTGCTGACCGTATCGCGCACCCAGGCCTCCGGCACGATGCGGCGGCCATTGGCGGTGCCGCCTTGCCGCATCATCTCGCCGATGCGCGCCAGGTCGCGCGGCGTCACCGAAATGCCGCCGGCGGTGCGCGCCGTGCCTTCCATGTCGACGCCGATCGAGGCCTCGCTGACAGCGCCAAGCGGCAGCCACAGCTTCTCGCGCATCAGGTCGCTGAAGCGCTGGCCGGACGCGCGCTCAAGCAGCAGGCCGAGCAGGTCGGAATTGGGCGAGCGGTAGCGAAAAGTCTGGCCGTGCGGCTCGGCAAGTCGCTGCAAGGACAGGATGAATTCGCGCAGGCTTTCCGTGCCGCCACCCGGGTTCCATAGCGTGGCGCGGCGATAGCGGGCAAAGGCGCTTTCCGGATCGAGATACGCCTCTTCGAAATCAAGGCTGACGCTCATGTCGAGCACATGGCGCGTGCTCGCATCGCCATGGGCCGAGCCGGCGGCTTCGGGAATGTAGGTCGTCACCGGCGCTTCCGGATCGAACGCCCCCTCGCCTTCCAATATGCCGGCTATAATCGCGGTCACCGACTTGCTGATCGAGAAGATGATGTGGCGGGCGCCGAAATCCATGTGCGGCGCGAACCAGTCGCCGATCACCTTGCCGCCTTTCATCACCGTCAGCGCGTCGGTGCTGGAGCGTATGAGGAATTCGGCGACCTTCTCCGGCGCGCTGGCGACCGAAACCTTTTCGCCGAGCAAACCACCGAAATCCATCGCTTGTGCCTCGGCACCAGCCGACGCCGCGGCCACGCGTGCCGTCGGCACCAGTTCGCCAAGGTTCTGGAACGACCATCGGTTGAACGGGCTTTCGCGCCAGTTGGAAAGCAGCACCTCGTTGCGGCGGAAGCCGTGGCGAATCTCGAACGCAGTCTTGCCGGTCATGGCGTTTCCTTTAAGGTCGTTTCTTGTGGGGGGCCTAGAGCAGCGCGGCGGCGATGGCGTGCACGGCCTTCAGCGTCGCCGTGGAGTAGGCGAGATTGCTGAAATCCGGCCAGGTCGAAAGCTTCACCACGACCATTCCCGTGTTCCAGTCGATATGGATCATCTGCCCGAACACGCCCCGGCACATCAGCGCGCGCGAGGCGGGATTCTCAATCCAGAACTGGTTGCGGTAGCTGCCCTGCGGCAGGCTGGCGGAGAAATCAGGCCCATGCCTGCCATTGCGTGTCGCCTCGATCCATTCGGCCGGCACGATGCCGCCGCCATTGTCGAGGATCATCTGGCCGAAGCGGCCATAGTCGCGCAGCGTCGCGTTGAAGCCGCCATCGGCCAGCGCATAGCCGGCGCTATCGACGGTGAAGCAGGCGCTTTCGTCGGCGCCGAGCTTTTGCCAGAGTTCCTCCGACACCAGCTGCGCCAGCCGCTTGCCCGTCACCCGCTCCATGATGAAGGCGAGCACGTCGGTCTCGATCGAGCGGTATTCGAACGCCGCGCCGTGCGGCCGGACCGTGTCCCTCAAGCCCAGGATCAGCTCGAACATATGCGAGGGCCAGCGGAAGTCCGGATCGCTGCCCGGCGGCACCGGCTTCCAGCCGGTGGCGACATCGACCTGGCCGATATCGGAATAGCGGTCGGCATACTCTTCGGAAAAACGCACGCCCGTCGTCATGTCGAGCACATGCTGAACGCTGGCGCCGGCCCAGCCTGTGGCGCCGAGTTCCGGCAAATAGTCGGTCACCGGCCTGGCCGGATCGATCAGGCCTCGCCCGGCCAATATGCCGAACACCGAGCCGGTGATGGACTTGGCCATCGACTGCGACAGATGCAGCGTGCGCACGTACATGCCGTTGAAATAGCGCTCATAGGCGATCCTGCCGTGCTTGAGCACGAGGAAACCATCCGTATAGGTCTCGTCCAGCAACCCGGAGAGCGTCGAGGGCCTGCCCTCGCTGTCCTCGACCGGCAGCCCGTCGAGATCGACCTCGGCGCGTTGGAGCCGATGGCGATGGCCATTGCCGCGCCAGACTTCGGCGGTGGGCAGAATTTCCCTGATGTGCTGGAACGCCCAGCGGTTCCACGGCGGCCGGTCCCAGTCGAGCTTTGGCGGCACCATGACTGGCGGCGAGCCCTGCATGATCGGCGGCCGCGGATCGCTGTTGCGATAGGAGTCCATGAAAGGCCATTCCCGGAAAAGAAAAGACCCGGCGGTGTTTGCCGCCGGGTCTGGCATGCAGCGATTATTTCTGCAGTTCGGTCCAGATCTTGGTGTAGAGTTCCTGCGTTTCCGGCGCGCACATCTTCTGGAATTCGCCTTTCGGCTTGGCGTCGGCCGGAATGACGACTTCCGGCGCGTCCTTCATGTCGGCCGGCATGTATTTGTCCGAGCCGGTGATGGCGTTGGCGTAACGGTGGAAGGCCGAGAGGCCAGCCGCATTTTCCGGATCCATGATGAAGTTCTGGAACAGCTTGGCGTTCTCGACGTTCTTGGCTTCCTTCAGGACGACGACATTGTCGCTCCACAGGCCAAAGCCTTCCTTCGGATAGTTGTAATGGATGGCCGCATTGGCCAGACGCTGGCGCAGCGCCGAGCCGTTCCAGTCGCTGGTTGCCTTGAAGTCGCCGGCACCCATCTTTTCGATGGTGTTGTATTCCATCGCGATCCAGTTCGGCTTGGCCGCCACCAAAAGGTCGCGCACCTTCTTCAGCACCGCCTTGTCGTCGGTGCATTGCTGGCCGCCGACATATTTGATCGCCGCAAAGATGACGTCATTCATCTCGGGAACGACGTTGACCTTGCCCTTCAGCTCGTCGGGCGTGTTGAAGACGATGCCCCACGTATCGGCCGGCCCCTTGTAGGCATCGGTGTTGACGACGACGCCGATCGTGCCCCAGGCCCACGGCACCGAATATTTGCGGCCCGGATCGAATTCGGGATTGGCCCATTCCGGCGCAACATTCTTGAAGTTCTCCATCTTGCCCGGATCGGTCTCGAGCAGGAGGCCTTCCTTGATCCAGATCGGCACGTAGGTCTGCGACGGCACGGCGATGTCGAAGCCGGTGCCGCCCTGCCGGATCTTGGCAAGCGCGGTGTCGTTGGAATCGTAGTCGGTGATGGTCACCTTGATCTTGTATTTGTCTTCGAACTTCTTGATCATGTCGGGGCTGGTGTAGTTGCCCCAATTGTAGATGTTGAGCACGCCCTCGGCGCGGGCGAGGCCCGTCGAAGCGAGCAGCGCCAACCCCATGGCGGTCGCCGTTGTCTTCCAGTTCATCGTTCTAACTCCCATTTTCAGGTTCAGTCTCGTTTCCTGCTGACGAAGAAAAACAACGTGACGATCGCGACCGAAAGCAGCAGGAAGGCGGTCGATATCGCGTTGATCTCGGGTGTGACGCCACGGCGGATCTGGCCGAGCATGTAGGTGGGCAGCGTGTCCTGGCCGCCCGATTTGACGAACTCGGTGATGACGACGTCATCGAGCGAGATGACGAAGGCCAGCATCAGGCCGGCAAGGATACCGGGCCACAAAAGCGGCAGCGTGATACGGCGGAAGGTCTTCCACGGGGTCGCGTAGAGATCGGCCGCGGCGCGCTCGAGCGTCAGGTCCATATTCTCCAGCCGCGCCCGGATCGGCAGATAGGCGAACGGAATGCAGAACGCCGTATGCGCGGCGATCAGGTAACCGAGGCCGGAATAGCCGGTGAAGATCTTGATGCGCGAGAAGAAGATCAGCAGCGCCACGCCGGTGACGATCTCGGGCACCATCAGCGGCTGGTTGATTGCCGCATATTTGAAGGTGAGTCCGGGATAGGGGGCGGTGCGCGTGGTGGCGAGTGCCGCCATCGTGGCGAAGATGGTCGACAGCACCGCCGCGATGGCACCGATCTGGAACGAGCGCAGCGTTGCGTCGATGACCTGCGTGTTCTGGTAGGCCGACTGGAACCATCTCAGCGAAAAGCCGCCCCATTCGGATGTCGAGCTCGCCGCGTTGAAGGCGTAGAGGACCAGCACGATGATCGGCAAATAGAGCACGACGAAGCAGGTCGCCGCGATCGCCGTGAAGCCCGGCTGGTGCTTGATTGAGAAGTTGCTAGCCATGACGCACCCCTGACTTGCCGGCGTTGCGCACATAGGCAAGCAACGCCAGCATGACGATGACCATCACCGTGATCGACAGCGCCGAGCCAAGCGGCCAGTTGCGTCCTTGTCCAAACTGCAATTCGATCAGGTTGGACAGCATCATGTTCTTGCCGCCGCCCAGCACGACCGGCGTCACATAGGCGCCGAGTGCCGGAATGAAGACCAGGATCGAGCCGGCAATGACGCCGGGCTTGACCAGCGGGAAAATGATCTTCCGCAGCACTTTGAAGCGTGTCGCGTAGAGATCATAGCCGGCCTCGACCAGGCGGAAATCGAGCTTCTCCATGCTGGCGTAGATCGGCAGCACCATCAGCGGCAGGTAGACATAGGCCATGCCGATCAGGATCGCGGTGTCGGTGTAGAGGATCTGGATCGGCGCCGAGATGATGCCGAGCTTGAGCAGGATCGTGTTGATGATGCCTTCGTTGCGGATGATCTGCAGCACCGCGAAAGTCCGGATCAGGAGGTTGGTCCAGAACGGGATGGTGATCAGGAACAGCCAGAGATCCCTGGTCTTCTCGCTGCGCGTCGCCATGAAATAGGCGGTCGGGAAACCGAGCGCCAAGGTCGCCAGCGTCGTCACCACCGCAAGCTTGATCGAGCGCCAGAAGATGGTGACATGCGCCGCCGCAAGCGAAAGCGTGTCGTCGAAAATGTCACGTTCCATGAACACCGACACCCAGGCATCGGGTGAAAACTGCCATTTCACGTCGCCATAGGTGCCGGGCGTCAGGAACGAGTAGACGAGCACGATCAGCAACGGGCCGGTCGCGGCGAGCAGGATGACCAGCAGCGCCGGTGCTGACAAAAGCCAGCGGTCACGGACATCACGCCGTTCCGCTGCCTTGGCGACTTCTTCCGCGGTGGCCATCAGTCCCTCAGCACTTGCGCGGCGTCGTTGCCGATCAGGATGCCGACCTTGTCGCCGCGCTCGAAACCGCAGCCTGCGCTGCGTGTGTTCTGCTGGCGCACGGTGAAGGCCTCGCCGCTGTCGAGCTGGACATGGATATGCGTGTCGGTGCCGAAATAGACGATGTTCTCGACCGTGCCAGACAGGTCTCCCTTGTCCTTGGTCAGCTTGGCATGCTCGGGCCGCACCACCACCGTGGCGTTGTCCTTCGGCTGGAACCCTTCGGCAACGGTCGCCTCGATGGTCGTCCCGGATTTGAGCGTCGCGCGTGTCTTGCCGTTGCCGGTGCCCGATATGGCGGCGGTGAGGAAGTTGGTCTCGCCGATGAAGTCGGCGACGAAGCGCTCCGCCGGCTTGTCGTATATATCCCAGGGCGAGCCAACCTGCAGGATCTTGCCCGACGACATCACCGCGATGCGGTCCGACATGGTCAGCGCTTCTTCCTGATCGTGGGTGACGAAGATGAAGGTGATGCCGGTCTCGTGCTGCAGCCGCTTCAACTCGATCTGCATCTCCTTGCGCAGCTTGTAGTCGAGTGCCGAGAGCGGTTCGTCGAGCAACAGAACTTTCGGCTGCGGCGCGAGCGCCCGGGCCAGCGCCACGCGCTGCTGCTGGCCACCGGAAATCTGGGCCGTGCGGCGGCCGGCCAGCGCTTCCATCTTGACCAGCTTGAGCATCTCGGCGATGCGCGCCTTGATCTCGCCCTTCGGCTTGCCGAGCATCTCCAGGCCGAAGCCGATATTGTCGGCAACCGTCATATGCGGGAACAGCGCGTAGGACTGGAAGACGGTGTTGACCGGCCGCTTGAAGGGCGGCAGCGGCGCGATGTCCTGACCGTAGAGCAGGATTTCACCGGCGGTTGGAAAGTCGAAGCCGGCGATCAGTCGCAGAAGGGTCGTCTTGCCGCAGCCGGACGGTCCCAGCAGCGTGAAGAACTCGTTCTCGCGAATGGATACCGACACCTTGTCGAGGGCGGCGACCTGCCCCTCACCCGATCCGAAAATTTTACTGACGTTTACTACTTCAATCGCATTCCGATCCGGTTTGTCCGGCACGATTACGCCTCACTGTTGACCCCGCTCTTGCTGGCGGAGCTGTTCCCCTGTTCGATGTGACCACACGCCCGGTAGGTTGGCAAGCCCGGCATTGAATCACAGTTCAGTCCGTCTTTAGCCAGCAAGCCTCATGCCATTGTCAGGCCTGATAGGTCACCTTGCCGCCGCAAATCGTCGTCACCGGGCGCACCTTGTGCAGATCGGCCGGCGCCGTCTTTTCCATATCGGCCGACAGCACCACCAGGTCGGCCATATAGCCTGGTTTCAGCGTGCCTTTGCGGTGTTCGGCGAATTCGGCATAGGCGCCCTCGACCGTGTAGGCGGCGAGCGATTCCTGCAGCGAAAAACTCTGGTCCGGGTCGCTGTCTGCCCATGGTTTGCGCATCACTGCCGCCTGAATGCCCAGGATCGGGTCGATCGGCGACACCGGCCAATCCGAGGCGAAGACGATATGCGCGCCGGCATTCTTCAGGGTTCGCCAGGCATAGCTCAATGGCCAGCGGGCCGGCCCGATGCGCGACACGGTCGGCTCGAGCGGGAAATCCATGGCGCCGGGCGGGTGCGGCGGCTGCATCGAGGCGATGACGCCGAGTTCGGCGAAGCGCGGCACGTCCGCCGTGGTGGTGACCTCGATGTGTTCGATGCGATGGCGACTGTCGCGCTTGCCATTGGCCTTTTGCGCCGCCTCGTAGCCGTCGAGCACCGCGCGCACTGCGCCATCACCGATCGAGTGCACCGCGATCTGCAGTCCACGCCTGTCGACGGCAACGGCGAGATCGATGAATTGCTGCGGTGTGAAAAGCGGCTCGCCCACCCAGCCGGGACGGTCGGCATACGGCTCGACCATCACAGCCGTCCAGGAATCGAGCACACCGTCATAGAACACCTTGACCATGCCCGACGACAGCCACTCGCTGTTGTAGCGCTCGGACATGACGGATGCCTTGTCGAGCATGTCGAGCGTCATGAAATTCTTGTAGTGGAAGGGTATCTGCACACGGCAGGGCAACCCCTCCTCGGCCTCGATTTCGGCCAGCAGCTCGAGCTGGTAGAGATTGCCGTCCATGTTCTGGATGGAGGTGATGCCGTGACGCGCGCACCAGGCCAGGCCGCGCCGCATGATGTCGCGGTCGGCGGCGCGTTCGGCTGCGGATGGCATTGGATCCGGCTCGCCGCCGGTCGCCAGCCCCAGCCGCACCCGGCCCTCGCCGGCAAGATCGAGCACCGGGCCGAAGGCCTCGCCCTCGCGCAGTTCGCCGGCTGCCAGGCCATCCTCGCCCATGACGATTTCATTGCCCGGACCAAGCGCGCGACCCTGCAGGATGCCGGCCATCTCCAGCGCCTTGGTGTTGGCCCACATCGTGTGATGATCGGGCGCCGCCATGCAGAACGGGCGATCCGGCAGGATCGCATCGAGATGGTGGCGCGTCACCCGCTCGTCGCCGAGCACCGTGTAGTCGACGCCCTGCCCGACCAGCATTTTTGCGTCGGGCTTGGTCGATGCATAGTCGCGGATCGCCTTTTGCAGCGCTTCGAAGCCATGGACACCGCCAAGCTGAAGATGCGCGAGCTCAGCCCCTCCCGAGAACAGATGCATATGGGCTTCGATGAAGCCGGGCAGGACCGAACCGCCCTTGGCGTCGATCACCTGCGTGGCCGTTCCCTTGAGTTCTTCGATGGCGACCCGGCTGCCAACGGCGATGATGGCGCCATCCTTGACGGCAACGGCCTCGGCTACGGGATTGCCACCGTCCATGGTCAGCACACGACCATTGATGACGATCAGATCCGCATTGTGACCCGTACCCGTAGCAGACATCGCGACTCCGCGCTTTTGATGATCGACTGAGACCGACAGCCCTGCGCTCAACGACCTGCCACTCCACCGGAGCGGCGCCACGGAACAAAAAACGATGCCAGTCCGCTGCCTTCGAAATTCCCCTTGTTATCCCTAGGGACAGCGTGGATAAAGAATGCGACTGATTATTCGCGTTTGTCAACATGCGGAATTTAGAATGTATTGTGGACAGCACCCTGCGCTCGTGTTGGGACCAGGCGGGGAACGAGGACATAGAGCAGTGAAGCGCAGTCTCGACCGCAAAACCAGGATAGCGCTCGAGCCGCGCAAGCAGCCTCGGCAGCAACGGTCGAGCAAGGTGGTCGACCGCATTCTCGACGCGGCGCTGATCTTGACGCGGGAGCAAGGAACCAGGACGCCGACGACGCTCGCCATTGCGCAGCGCGCGGGCCTGTCGGTCGGCTCGGTCTATCAATACTTTCCCAATAAGGAAGCCATTCTTCTGGACCTCGCCCGGCGCTGGCTGTCCTCCTTTCCCGAAGTGATCGAGAAGCGCATCAAGGTCCCCCGGCCCACCAACCGCGACGAATTTCGGCGCGAAGTGCGCAAGCTCTTCATCGACACGTCCAGTATCTATCTCGAAAACGCGACCCTGATGCCGGTGATCGAGGCCATATCCGGCAACGCCGATCTCAGGCCTATCCAGGACGAATATGATCAGCAGATCATCGCGCTTTACGCCGCCTGGCTGCGGCATGTGAATCCGGCTCTCGAAGACAAGATCGCCAAACGGCTTGGCCTGGTGATGATGGAGGTCGGCCACGCCTGCCGGCTGGTCGGACTGAAGAGAGATCGCAGGACATACGACCTCATCGAGGACGATGTGGAAACCATGTGGCTCGCTCTGGTGAGCCCCTATCTCAACCTTGACTGATTTCGCATTTCGAGAGGAATTTCATGAAGACTGTCTATTCGCCGCTTCATGCTGGCCATGCCGGCCAGATGGAACTGGTCACCTCGGCGATCGTGCCGGGTTTTGAAAAACCCTCGCGGGCGGAATTCATCAAGGCACGGGTCGAAAGCGAGAAGCTCGGTCCGATCGTCCTGCCGCTCGAGCACGATCTTGCCGCCGCCAAGCGCATCCACAAATCAGACTATATCGACTTCCTGCCGACGGTCTGGCCGCAATGGGTAGCCTCCGGCCACGAGGGCACGGCCATGCCCTTCACCTGGCCGACGCGCGGCCTGCGTGGCGACGTGCCGCCGAAGCGTGTCGATGCCCTGCTCGGCTACTATTCCTTCGATGCCGGCGCCACCTTCGTCGAAGGCACCTGGGCCGCGATCAAATCGTCCTATGACGTGGCGCTGACCGCGGCCGGCCTGGTCAAGGGCGGCGAGAGGTCGGCCTTCGCGCTCTGCCGCCCGCCAGGCCACCATGCCGGCGCCGGCTTCATGGGCGGCTATTGCTACATCAACAACGCCGCGGTCGCCGCGCAGTGGTTCCTCGACCAGGGCGCCAAACGCATCTCCATCCTCGACGTCGACTACCACCATGGCAACGGCACGCAGGAAATCTTCTACGACCGCGCCGACGTGCAGGTCCTCAACCTGCATGGCGATCCGATGGTCGAATACCCGTTCTTCCTCGGCCATGCCGATGAACGCGGCGCGGGCGCGGGCGAAGGCTTCAACATCAACTATCCCATGCCGTTCGGCACCGGCTGGGACGCCTGGAACGCCTCGCTTGAGGATGCCTGCGCCAAGCTCGCCGCCTATGCGCCCGACATCGTCATCATTTCGCTCGGCGTCGACACTTTCGAGAAGGACCCGATCAGCCAGTTCAAGCTGACAAGCCCCGACTATCCCAAGATCGGTCGCCGCATCGCCAGGCTCGGCCTTCCCACCTTGTTCGTCATGGAAGGCGGCTATGCCGTCGAGGAGATCGGCATCAACGCCGTCGGCGTGCTGACCGGTTTCGAGGACCGCTAAGCCTGCCCACAAACCCGGAGCGGACAATAAGAGGTACGACGAAAAAGGGCGGCATATCAGCCCTTTTTTGCAAGCTACGTTGCGGTACCTGTGCTCGGCGTGGCCATTGGCGCGGCAACCTTGCGTGAGCGGCCGAGATAATAGACCGCCGCCGCCGCGATGACGCCGGCCGCCAGTATGCCTGCCGCCAGAACCGGCCGATACCAGAACCAGGCAATCGCGATCGTCGTCGTGCCGACCAGGATCGCCAGGAAGAAGGCGATGATGCCGGTTCCCATCCGCGCCATGCTGCCGAGGAACGGGATGACGTCGAGGATCACGCCGATCGGGCCGAGGAACAGGGCAAAGCCGATGGTCAGCAGCAAAAGACCGGCGGCGCGCAGCAGCCAGGTGATCAGCGTGTTGGCGCTCACCGCCTCGGCGAACATCTTGTCGGCCGGCACGTTGCCGGTATCGACCATCAGCAGCGCATCGCCCGCTTGCGTCTGGTACGGCTCCAAGCGGCTGCCGGCCTGCCGCGCCACAATGCTGACCACGCCGAGCGGCGCCAGTTCGTAGCCGATGCGGTAGTCGCCCAATGCGGGCGTCGTGTTGTCGCTGCCGAGATAGATCTTGCCATCAACGACGCTGAGCGGCTTCGTGCCGGAATAGGCGGCCTTGATCGCCGCCGACTGGCTGGCCGACAGCGAATACGCCTTGTCGCCGTCGATGCGGTCGAGCACCGGCGTGTCCAGATCGAATGCGACGAGCTTGCCTTCAGGGATCTGGAAGGCGCGGCTGTGGATCGCCATTGGCGGGTTCTGATGGCCGTCCTGCTTCTTGAAGTCCGAAGAGTCGATCTGGCTGTCGTCCCACACTTTCGAATAGCTGTAGGTGGTCTCCGTCTCCTCGCCGCCGCCAAGCTTCTTGGTGGTCTCGGATTTGGACTCTTCCTTCCACTGATACATCTCGACGCTGCGCGACAGCCGCAGTCCTTGCGCGGCGATGCCGAAATCCGGATCCGACAGGCCGCTATCGGCCGTCACCGGCCCGCTGACATGCACCAGTCTGCCGTCATTGCCGGCATCGACCCTGTCGGCGCCAATCGAGACCACGGCGCCGGCGCCTTCGGCCAGCGAGCGCGCCGTCTGCACCGCGCGGCCCTCGTTCCAGAACAGCCCGATCACCATCAGCACGATCAAGAGCAGGCCGAAGATAACCCCACCGACCGCGCGCTTGATCCGTCCGAACCACGAGACGGAAGTAACTTCCCGAAATGAATCGCTCATCGTTTCCCCCGAAACAAAAGATGCCGGGAGCCCGCATGGCACCGCTGCCAACGACCGCGGCCGTAACGCAGCTACGAACTCCATTGCCGAAGGTGCCCACCCCTTCGGCGCTTGCGAATCTATCGCATCGGACGGAGCGCGGATATGGCCGGCTTGCGCAGTCCCGGCATTTTCGCACGCTCGAAGGCCGCGAAAGTCGACCTCTGAGTCGCATGTGAGTCCGTCGGATTCGATTTTGTCAAATCGCGTTTGATGTCGGATTCATCTGCGGGTAGATTAGACCCGAATCAGCCGGTCCTTGGGGGGCGCGGCGACCACCCAAAGTCTCACGTTCCGGAATCTTCCGGCGCCAGACGCGGATGTCTTCGCGTTCCCTGAATGGATTCCGTCTGGTTGGGCGCGGCCCCGCGCCTCGTGTGTGTCTCGTAAAAGTAACGCGTTTTCGGGTTCGGCGGCTGGCCTCCAGCATCCGGACGGCAGAAACGATTCCGGCCAAAAGCAACAAATGAGCAGTCCCGCCGCGCTTCTTCAATCCGACACATTGGGCTCGCGCCTGACGTCGCGCGGTGATCTGACCAGCTTTTTCATGGAGCTGATCGCCGAGATCGGCGCCGACAGCTACATGCTGGTCGCCATCGTCCATGACCAGGACCGCAACGACGCGCGCATCGTCTCCTCGAACTGGATCTTCGACGCCATCGAACTGATCGGCAAGCGGCTGATCGCCAGCCTTGCCCAAGGGGCCCTCACGGTCGCGCCCGGCATCCGGCCTAGACCGCTGGTGGCCGCCGAGGCGCCCGATGCCGACGGGCTGGTCTCCGGCGAAGAGGCCCGCCTTCTCGACGTGCTCGGCCATGCCGAGATCTACTCGCTGCGGCTGAATGTCGGCCGCCAGCGTCTGTTCGCCCTGTTCTCGGCGGCGACATCAGGCCATATCGACCAGCCGGCGCTGATGAAGGCGCAGTTGAAATGCTGCTACGCGCTCTCGCATATCCCGCAGCTGATCGCCGCCGCCGCCATGCAGGATCCGCTCTCCGATCGCGAGCGCGAATGCCTGTTCTGGGTCTCGGAGGGCAAGACCACCGATGAGGTGGCGGTCATCCTTGGCGTCTCCTCCAACACCGTCAACAGCTACATCACCCACGCCATCCAGAAATTCGCGGCCTCGAACCGTGCGATGGCCATCGCCACGGCGATCAGGAGTGGCATCATTTGAAACACGCCGACATCAAGGACGCCGCGGAGGCCCTTTTCAACGAGCAGCGCAGCCCCTTCGGCGCCTTCTCGCTCAGCTCCGAGACACATCACGCCGTCACCATTCCCGATGCCGTGCGCCGCTGTCGCTGGATATCGGTAGACATCAACGCCTCGGCCTTCGGCCTGTACTTCGTCAGCCCGTCGCCGGAACGGGCGCGGCTGGTGCCGTGCTTCGATTCCGACTATCCCGGCATTGCCGTGGCGACGAAGTTCATCTCGGGCGCCAATGGCGAGGAGATCGTGCGCCACACCCACAACTCGACGGAGCCACGCTGGTGGACGGATGACGGCGTCGCGGCCATGGCCGAAATGTTCGGCAACCTTGCCTGGACCGCGCAGATATCTCCCCTGGCGCCCGGCACCAGCGGCATTGCCTTTCCCGTCCACGCCGATCGCGGTCAGTGCGGCCTTGTCGTCTTCCTGGGATCGGAGATCGCGCTGCCGCAGGATGCACTCTACGAAATCCACGCCCGCTGTTTTTCCCTCTTCGCCGCTGTCGCGCGTATCCGTCCGAGCGATGCCGGCAGGATGCGAGCCATCTCCAAGCGCGAACTGGAATGCCTGAAGCTGACCGCCAACGGCAACACCAGCGAGGAGATCGCGCGGCTCCTGAAGCTGTCGGTGCATACCGCCAACCAGTACCTGACCCAGTCGACCCAGAAGCTCAACGCCGTCAACCGCAACCAGGCGGTCGCCAAGGCGCTGCGGTTGGGCCTGATCGAGTAATCGCTGATAAGGCGCTCAGGTCTGTTGAGATTCAGGTCAGGCTGAGCCGAAAATGGTTGATACCGAGAACCGGAGCGGAGCGTACTTTTGGGTACGTGCGCTCAGTTCTACTGCGACGCAGTAGAACGGGGAAGCGCACGGAGCCACCAATTGCAGGCCGGCCTCACCTGAATATCAACAGACCTCAGAAGGCCAGCGGCTCGACCTTGCGGATCCGGGCCTGTTCGATCACCGCCTCCAGCAGCGCCGTATTGTGCTCGGGGTCCTCGCCGGGCTTTTCGAACGACACGTAATTGACCGCGACCGAATTGCCGGCCTCGCTCAGCGTCAGCTGGAAATAGACGGTCACACCGGGTGGCCTGAGTTCCAGGTCGAGCACGATGCGCGGACTGCCGCTCCAGTCGACATGCGCCTCGCCGCCATGACCGAGTTTGAGCGTGCCGGGCATGAAGAACAGCTCCACCGCTGAATCGACCAGATCCGAAAGGCAGGCGAAATGCTCCAGCCGGATGAAAGCGATGTAGTCGGCGACATCGATCAATCTCAGTTCGCCGACCACCTGCTCGATGGCGCTGGCGACGATGATCTCGCGGGATTTTGCGTGTGGTTGGCGGTTCATGAAATCTGTCTGCGCTCAGCCTTTTTCGAGTAGACGATCCGCACCAGCTCGGCGACGGCCTGGTAGAATTGCGACGGGATCACATTATCGACCGAAACTTGCTTGTACATGGAGCGGGCGAGCGTCACATCCTCGAAGATCGGAATGTTGTGCTCCTTCGCGATCTCGCGGATTTTCAACGCCACCAGATCCTGCCCCTTGGCCACCACGAGCGGCGCCGAATCCTCGTCGCGCACATATTTCAACGCGATCGAGAAGTGGGTCGGGTTGGCGATGATCAGCGTCGCGCGCGGCACCGCCGTCATCATCCGCTTGCGCGCGCGGTCACGTGCCAGCGAGCGCAGCCGCGACTTGACGATCGGGTCGCCTTCGGACTGCTTGAACTCGTCCTTCAACTCCTGCTTGGTCATGCGCAGGTCCTGCTTCCAGTGGAAGCGCGACCAGACGATATCGATCGCCGCGATCAGCCCCATGACGAAGACGATCGCCACCAATATGTCGACCGCGATGCCGCGGATGACGAGGCCGAAAGCAACCGGATTGGTGATCATCCCGGCAAGCAGCTTGCGGTGATCCTCCGACAGTGTGAAGGTGAGCACGGCAATGGCGAAGCCGACCTTTGCCAGGGATTTCAGGAACTCGACCCAGCCCTGGGCACCGAACATCCGGTTCCAGCCCTTGGTGATCGAAATGCGCGACAGCTGCGGCCTGATCCGCTCGCCGACGAATTGCGGCATGTTCTGGAGCACCGAGGCGCCGATGCCGGCGACGGTCAAAAGCACCAGCAGGCTGACGACGGCGCGGCCCACTTCCAGCATGACGATCTTGTAGAGATCGATGACATCGGTCTCGGTGTTCATCGGCCAGGCCTCGGGCTTCTCGAGGAACATCGACAGGAACATGCCGAGGTTGATGACCGCGTCCTTGGCATAGAAGACGGTGAACACCAGTATGGCGACGAAGGAGGCGAGGATCGCGGTTTCCCTCGAATGGGGCAGCTTGCCCTGTTCGATGGTTTCGCGGACTTTCTTTTCCGTCGCCTCTTCGGTTTTGGAGTCCTTGTCGGCGGCGTCGGACATGCCTTAGGCGGCGTTCTGCGTCGCGGGAAGTTCGAATGCGCCCTCGCGCGACAGCCGGATGGTCGTCGTCACGATGGTCTTGCGCGCCGCCAGTATGTCGGCAGCCGGAACTCCCTCCGACCCTTGTCCAAGTTCGGCTTCGATCATGCGCCGTGACCGTGCGCCGATTGCCGAGAGTACCGCTTCGGCGAGTGCCGCCGATGTACCGCGCAGCGCCAGCGTGACAAGCTCGGTCGACAGTCCGTCGAACAGAAGCACGCGCGCCTTCTGGGTGAGCAGCGGCAGGTCGTCGAAGGCAAAGAGCCTTGCCCTCACACCGTCGAGGTCGGGCGTGCCGGCGGCTTCCAGGTCCTGCATGACCTCCTCGAGCAGCGGCTTGTCCAGCTCGTTGAGCACGCTGGCGACGCGCGCCTGTCCGGCCGAAGTGTCCTTGGTCGAGGTTTCCGACAGCACGCTGGTGCGCAACCGGTTTTCGACGATCCTGGTGGCGGCCGCCGGAACATTGGCCATCGTCACCATGCGCTTGATGATTTCGCCGCGCATCTCCTTCGTCAGCGTCAAAAGCACGCTCGCCGCCGCCTGCGGCGCCAGCTTCGACAGCACCATGGCCGCCGTCTGCGGATGTTCGCCGGCCAGGAAGGTGCCCAGCCGCGAAGGTTCGAGTTTTTCGAGATCGGGCCAGATCGGTGGCGGCCCTTCGGGCGCCGCCTCCGGCTTCTTGTTGCCCATGATGGCGTTCATTTCTTCGGGCGACAGCGATTCGTTGAGGATGGTGTCCATCCTGTCGGCGGAATCGAGCAGGCCGGCACCCTCGGTGAATTCGGCCTCGAACTCGGCGACGATGCGCTCGAGATCGCTCTGCGGAATGGTCCTGAGCAGCCGCGCGCCCTCGATCAGCGCCTTGAGCTCTTCCTGCTTGAAGAATTTCAACAGGCGGCTGGCGGACGGCTTGCCCATCGCCACCAATATGGCGGCCGCCTTCTGCGCGCGCGTCAAGGTCGTCAGCGGCGTCATGCTGCCTCTCGCCTCCGCTGCAACCGGCAAGCCCCACCAGCCATGTCTAGGCGCCCTTCGTGCCGGCGATGATTTCGGTCAGCCTGATGCCGAAGCGCGAGGGATCGCTTTCGAGCACCGTGATCTCGCCGCGGGCGATCTTGCGGCCGTTGACCACGACGTCGACCGGTTCGCCGATGCGGCGGTTGAGCGCCACCGTCGAACCCTTCTGCAGCGCCATCAGGTCGGCCACCGCCATCTCGGTGCTGCCGAGGATGATCTGGACATCGACGGGGATGTTCATGATGACGTTTGAATTGGCGCCCGCGGCGGCCCTGAAAGCCGCATCTGGGCGTTGCTCCTCTTCATGCAGGACCCCGCGCAATTCCTCGATGGCGCGGTCTAGCTGCTCGTCCGGCTGGTCGAGTTCTGCTTCCACTTTGGTCTTGGCCATGCGTTGTCTCCAAAAGCTCAGGCGCGCCCGGCACCGGCCGGCATGAGCCCATCGATGAAATCCTGCCCGGCATCGAAGGGATGCTTGATTCGGACGGTGTAATTCTGCCCCAGTTTGCCGAACTCGCATACGAACAGCGTCTGGCCGCGCGCGCTGAGGCGAGCTCGTGATTGCGCCGTTTCGTCGAAGTCGATGACCTGGCCCACTTGGAGATTGGCGAGGTCGCCAAGCGTCAGCCGCGTCAGCGGCATGGTGGCTTCGAGCGCCACCGTCGAGCGCATCACCTCTTCCGAAAAGCGTGCGCGCCAACTGCTGCCATGATCGTCTTCGCTGAGGCCGGCGGTGCCGTCGCGGCCGGCAAGGACGACACGCTGCGGCATGGTCACCGTGATGGAGCCGCTGTCGACCGGCGTCGAGATGCCAAGGACGATGCGGATGGCAGCGCCGTCGCGCAGCACATGCCGTTTCGCCTCGGTACCCGACATCGCCCGCGGCACGGGCAGACGCAGGTCGAGCGAGCGCCGCCCGGATCCGTTCAGCGCCTGCGCCACCTCCTGGAACACCATGGTCGAGACATCGGCCTCGATCGGCGACAGATCGCGCTCGATCGGCGACGCCGGCATATCCGGATCGCCGCCAAACAGCGTCGAGACCATGATCGCGATCGCGGCAGCGTCGATGACGAGCGTCATCGCATCAGAGGATGCCGGCGAACCGACGACTGTCATGGCGAAATTGTCGCCGGCGCGCGAGCGCGCCTCGGGGACGCGGCTGACCTCGACGGCCTTGAGGTCGACGATGACGGGAACGCCGAGCTCGTCCGAAAGGCCCTTCTGCAGCAGCGGCACGGCGCGTTCGGCCATGGCGCGGCCGGCGTCGATGACCTGATCGGCCTCGCCGCTGTCGCCGACCAGGCGCTCGATGATCAACGAACGCGCTTGCGCGGGGCTGCCTGGGCTGGTCATGACCGTGTCGGCACCGATCTGTCGTGCATTGCTCAAGCGGCCTTCTTCTCGGCGCCGCCGGTGTTCATCGTGCTCTGCTCGACGGCGTCGATGGTCGGCCGCTCATAGGACGAGATCGTCTTGCGGCCGAATTCGATCGCCACCTGCGGCAGCGCGCCGTTCATGTAGGCGAGCAGCGTCTGCTTGACGATGATGTAGAGGCGGTTCTTCTTCTCGCGCACCGTCTTGATCTTGGTGGCGACGGGCCCGACCACGGCATAGGACAGGAAGATGCCGAGGAATGTGCCGACAAGCGCGGCGCCGATCAGGCCGCCGAGGATTTCCGGCGACTGGTCGAGTGCGCCCATCGCCTTGACCACGCCAAGCACGGCGGCGACGATGCCCAGCGCCGGCAGGCCGTCGCCGACAGCGACCAGCGCGTGATAGGCCTTCATCTTGTCGGACTTGATGGTCTGGATCTCCTCGTCCATCAGCGCCTCGATCTCGTGCGAGCGGGCATTGCCGATGATGATGATGCGGCAGTAGTCGCAGATGAAATTCATCAGATCGTGATTCTTGAGCACCGTCGGAAAGGCCTGGAAGATCGCTGATTCTTCCGGATTGTCGATATGCGCCTCGACCTCGCTGCGCGACTTCGAGCGCAATTCGCGCATGAGGCTGTGCAGGACGCCGAGCGTTTCCAGATAGTCCTGTTCTTTCGGCACTGCCTGCTTGAAGGCCTCGAGAATGCCCCTGCCGGTATCCTTGACCGTCTTCATCGGGTTGGCGACCAGGAAAGTCCCCAGTGCGGCGCCACAGATGACCACGGCTTCCCACGGCTGGACCAGCACGTGCAGATGCCCGCCCATGGCCATGAAGCCGCCAAGGACGCAGCCGAGCGTCACCACAAGTCCAATCAGAATGCCCACGACAGGTCCTTCCGCATTTCACAACAGGTCCAAGGGATAGTCCCCGTGCCTTGTGTGAGGCTTGAATCCGGGCTGCCACGGAACCGAATGTTGGGCGATTCAGTTTCGCGCAAGGAAGTGAGGTTATTGTCGCGACATTAAGCTTCGGCCGGAGGCATGACGTTGCTCAATACCTTTACCAGCTACCAGTTGATCACCAAGGACATAAACAAGTCGATCGACCGCATCGAGCAGCAGCCGACTGTCGACCGCGATACCAAATATTACCTGGCCAACATAACCAAGGTGAAATCGATCGATGATTTCGTCAACAATGACCGGCTTTTCAAATTTGCCATGAAGGCCTACGGGCTGGAGGACATGGACTACGCCAAGGCCTTCATGGTCAAGGCGCTCAAGGAAGGCGTCACCGACCCTAACAGTTTCGCCAACAAGCTGACCGACAAGCGCTATGCCCAATTCGTCAGCGCCTTCAACTTCGCCGCCAATGGCGCCGACGCCACCATCTACAACAAGGCGCAGCAGCTGGTGACGAAGAATTACGCCACGCAGGCGCAGATCGCCGGCCTGGATCCGAATTCGGACTACGTGAAGGGCGAGACGACCTACTATCTCGCCAACATCACCAAGGTGAAATCGGTCGACGACCTGATGTCGAACAGCCGGCTCTACACTTACGCGCTGGCCGCGTTCGGTCTCGATTCGGCGACGGAGAACAAGGACCTCATCAAACAGGTCCTGCAGGGTGGCGTGCGCGACCCCAACAGCGTCGCCAACAAACAGAAAAACCCGGCCTACGCGGCATTGGCCTCGGCCTTCAACTTCGAGCAGTACGGCGAAGCCGCCACCACCATCAATCCGGCGCAGCAGCCGACTGTCGACAAGTATATGCGCCAGACGCTCGAGGAGGATGCCGGCAAGACCAATGAGGGCGTGCGGCTGGCGCTTTATTTCCAGCGCAAGGCGCCCGACATCACCAGCTGGTACGATGTGCTCGCCGACACTGCCCTTGCGAGCGTCGTGCGCACTGCGCTGGGGCTCCCCGATTCCTTCGCCACTGCCGACATCGACAAGCAGGCGCAGCTCTTCGAACAGAAGCTCGACATCTCGGATTTCACCGACCCCGTGAAACTCGGCAAGTTCCTGACCCGCTTCACCAGCATGTACGAGATCAACAATCCGACCTCGACGGCCGTGACGTCAGTCAGCGTGCTCTTTGCCCAACCGGTCACGGCGGGCATCTCCACCGACCTGATGATGGCCATGCAGAAGTTGAAGTTCTGATCATGCAGGATAGTCTTTACGTCGCCCTTTCCGCGCAGATGGCGCTCGAGCGCCGGCTCGACACCATCGCCGACAATGTCGCCAACGCCAACACTGTCGGCTTTCGCGCCACCGGCGTGAAATTCGAGGACATGGTGTCGGGCACTGGGCAGAAATCAGTGTCCTTCGCCTCGTCGGGCAAGACCTATCTTTCGGGCGCCCACGGTTCGCTGACCGAGACCGGCAATCCGTTCGATTTCGCCATCCAGGGCGACGCCTGGTTCGCCATCGACACACCGGCCGGCACCGTCATGACCCGCGACGGCCGCTTCTCGATGAACGAGAATGGCGAGCTGATGTCGATCGAAGGCCATCCGGTGCTCGACGCCGGCGGCGCGCCGATCCAGCTCGACCCCCGCAACGGTCCGCCCAAGGCCGGCGCCGACGGCTCGCTGCGCCAGAACGACCAGCTTGTCGGCTCGATCGGCCTCTACAATTTCGACCCGGGCGAGAATTTCGTGCGCTACGGCAATTCCGGCATCGTGCCGGCGCGCACCCCCGAGCCGGTCACCGATCGCTCCGATGTCGGCATCGCCCAGGGCTTCGTCGAAGAATCCAACGTCAATCCGGTGCTGGAGATGACCCGCCTGATCATGGTCCAGCGCGCCTTCGAGAACACTGCCGCCCTGATGCGGCAGACGGATTCTTCCACTGACGAGGCGATCAAGACGCTCGGCTCGAAGTCATAGTATGTCGCTCGACCGGTCCTCCATCCGCGCACCCGAAAGGCAGTTGCAGCCGGCGCCCGAAGATCGGCTCGCCGCACTGGAACGGGTTATCAGGCGTTTCGGCAACGCCGACGGGCTGGTCAAGCGTGGCGGTCTCGTCACCGAAGTCACGTCCACGCACTACAAGGTGCGCGGCCTTTCCGATTTCGCCAGGCTGGGCGACATCGTCGAGCAGCGCGGCCAGTCCGGCGCGCGCCGCGGCGAGATCGTCAAAATCAGCCGCGACGAAGTGGTCGTTGCTCCCTTCGAACGCAGCGCCGATGCCGGCATCGGCGATGCGGTGTTCCGCAGGGGGCCGCTGGCGGTGGCACCCCATGCTTCATGGCGCGGCCGCACCATCGACGCGCTCACCCGGGTGATCGATGGCGGTCCGCCGCTGATCAGGGGCGAAGACCTGTCGGGCCGCGCCACGACGCCAGGCGCCATGGCGCGGCAGCGCGTCGGTACCGCCTTCATGACCGGCGTCAAGGTCATCGACATCTTCACGCCGCTGTGCTTTGGCCAGCGCATGGGCGTCTTCGCGGGTTCGGGCGTCGGCAAGTCGACGCTGCTCGCCATGCTCGCCGGCGCCGACGCGTTCGACACCGTCGTCGTGGCGCTGATCGGCGAACGCGGCCGCGAGGTTCGCGAATTCCTCGAGGACACGATCGGCGACAGCATGGCCAAGACCGTGGCCGTCGTCGCCACCAGCGACGAGAGCGCCATGATGCGCCGGCGCGCGCCCGACACCGCCATGCGCGTCGCCGAGCACTTTCGCGACCAGGGCCACCGTGTGCTCCTGGTGCTGGATTCGATCACCCGCTTCGCCCATGCGTTGCGCGAGGTGGCGACAGGAACCGGCGAGCCGCCGGTCGCCCGCGGCTATCCCGCCTCGGTTTTCACCGAACTTCCCAAATTGCTTGAGCGCGCCGGACCGGGGGCCGAAGGCAAGGGGTCGATTACCGCCATCATTTCCGTGCTGGTCGACGGCGACGACCACAATGATCCGGTCGCCGATTCCGTGCGCGGCATCCTCGACGGCCATGTCGTGCTCGACCGCGCGATCGCCGAACAGGGTCGCTATCCGCCGGTCAATCCGCTGTCGTCCATATCGCGCCTGGCCGGCAAGGCCTGGAGCGTCGAACAGCGCGCTTTGGTGACGCGGCTGAAGTCGATGATCGCCCGCTTCGAGGACACGCGCGACATCCGCCTGCTCGGGGCCTATCAGGGTGGCGCCGACGTCGAGCTCGACATCGCCGTGCGCCAGGTGCCGCTGATCTACGAGGCGCTGACGCAATCACCCAGGGACCGCCCATCCGCCGATCCGTTCTCCGATCTCGCCCGCCATCTCAAGGGAAAGCTGAATGCCGAATCAGGAGACTGAACGCCAGTACACCGAGCGCATCCTGAATGAGATGATCGCCGCGGCGAACGCCGCCGAGGTAGCTCGAGCCGAGGAGGAGAGGAGGGCCAAGGCAAAGGCCGCCAGCGCCATCGCAGCCAAGACCGCGGCTGTTCTGGCCAGAGCCGTCAAGCCGGTCCTACCCCGATCCGAACCCGTGGCTCGGGCTGCTGCGCCCGTCGCGCCTGTGGTTTCCCGCGTCGAGCCTGCCGAGATGACGCAGGCTAGCCGCGAATCGCTGATCGACGGCCTGTTTCCCGTCACCGAATGGCCGCAGCCGCCAAAGGCGCAATTTCCAAAATTGAGCAAGAAGGCGGACCGGCGCAGCGACTTCGTCATCGCCGCGCTCGGCGTCACGCTCGGCCTGATCTGCGCCCTGTTTCCCTGGTATATCTTCTTCAACCAGGAGCAGTTCGGCGTTCAGGCGATCAAGTTTGGCGGCACCGGCACCAATTCGGGACGCGAGGGTGGCGGCGTGGTGACCTCGCGCAGCGCGCCGCTGACGGCCAAGGACCTTCCCAACACCAGCATCGACCTGCTCGCCACCGGGACGGTGCAGGATGAGGCCACCCCGGCGCAGCCGCCCGGCGACCAGCCCTTCCCGGCCGATGTCACGAAATTCCGCATGGTTCATGTCGCCAACGGCCGCGCCATGATCGAGGACGACACCGGCCTGTGGATCGTCCAGCGCGGCTCGATACTGCCGGACTCCAGCACGGTCTCGTCGATCGAGCAGCGCAACGGCAAATGGGTCATGCTGACCAGCACCAACCAGTTGATCCAGCTTTCCAGGTAGCGGCTGCCCGCAAGGTCCGCGCAAGACTGGCGGCCTAGTCTTTGGGCACATGCCCGGAGATTCCCATGGAGCCCGTTTCCCTTTTCGATCTCGCCGCCAAGCAAGCGCAGTGGCTTTCCGTGCGCCAGTCGGCGATCGCCGGCAACATCGCCAACGCCAACACGCCGGGCTACACGGCAAACGATGTCGAGCCCTTCGAGAAGGTGCTCGACCGCACGGCTGTGTCGTTGCAGACCACCGAGGCCGGCCATCTCGGCAGCGCGGCGACCAATGCCGGCTTCACCATCAAGCCGCAGGAAGATGACGGCGTGGTCATGCCGTCCAAGAACACCGTCGTGCTTGAGGACCAACTCCTCAAGGCCGGCGAGGTGCGCCGTTCCTTCGAGCTCAACACGGCGATCGTCAAGGCTTTCCACTCGATGATGATGATGGCGGTGAAGAGCTGACCATGGACGCACTGACCGCAGCCCTGAAAGTCGCAGCATCCGGCCTCGGCGCCCAGTCCGAGCGCCTGCGCGTGGTTTCTGAAAACCTCGCCAATGCCCAGTCGACCGGCACCACGCCCGGCGCCGACCCCTATCGCCGCAAGACCATCAGCTTCGTCTCCGAGCTTGACCGGGCTTCCGGCGCCTCGACGGTTGAAGTGAACTCGATCGACCGCGATCCGAGTGTCTTCCCCGTTGAATTCCAGCCCGGCAACGAGGCCGCCGACGAGAAGGGCTACGTCAAGATGCCCAATGTCAACGTGCTGATCGAAATGGCCGACATGACCGAGGCCAACCGCTCCTACGAGGCCAACCTGCAAGTCGTGAAGCAGGCGCGCGACCTCATTTCAATGACCATCGACCTGATGAGGAACCAATGATCGTGAACGGCATCGGCGCGCTCAACCTGAAGCCCGGGCTGGGCGATACGGCGACCGACCTGCTTCAGGGCGGTGTCGCGCCGGCGACTTCGGGCAACCTTGGCACCTCCTTTGCCGAAGCGGTGAGCCAGGCAGCCTCCAAGACCGTCAACACGCTGCAGAATGCCGAACAGGTGTCGCTCCAGGCGCTCAAGGGCGATGCCGACACCCGCCAGGTCGTCGATGCCGTGATGAGCGCGCAGCAGGCGCTTCAGACCGCCGTCGCCATCCGCGACAAGGTCGTTTCGGCCTACCTCGAAGTCAGTCGCATGGGTATCTGAGGAGCAGGTCATGAAAGCACTTTCCATCGCCGCCACCGGCATGAATGCCCAGCAGACAAATCTGGAAGTCATCGCCAACAACATCGCCAACATCAACACCACCGGCTACAAGCGGGCGCGCGCCGAATTCTCCGACCTGCTCTACCAGGTCGACCGCACGCAAGGCGTACCCAATCGCTCCAACGCCTCGCTGGTGCCGGAAGGCGTTTCGATCGGTCTCGGCGTCAAGACGACGGCCGTGCGCAACGTGCACACCCAGGGCGAACTGACCAGCACCGGCAACAGTTTCGACATGGCGCTGACCGGCAGGGGCTGGTTCCAGATCGAGGGCGCCGATGGCGGCACGCTCTACACCCGCGCCGGCGCCTTCAACACCAACGCCACCGGCCAGCTGGTGACGGTGGATGGCGCCAATGTCATTCCGGCCATCACCGTGCCGACCGATGCGGTCGAGGTGATCGTCAACAAGACCGGTCAGGTCTTTGCCCGCATCGACGGCCAGACCGACCTGCAGAATCTCGGCCAGCTCCAGATCGTCAACTTCGCCAACGAGGCGGGCCTCGCGCCGCTCGGCGACAATCTGTTCCAGGAAACGACGGCCTCCGGCCCGGCCAATGCCGGCGTGCCCGGCGATCCCGGCTTCGCCACCATCCAGCAGGGCTATCTCGAGGCCTCCAACGTCGACCCGGTCAAGGAAATCACCGAGCTGATCTCGGCGCAGCGCGCCTATGAGATGAATTCCAAGGTGATCCAGGCCGCCGACGACATGGCCTCGGTCGTCTCCAAGAACATCAGGTAGGGATGATGGCCATGCCGATCTCCTGCTCCGCATTCCGCCGCACCGCGCTGGTCCTTGCGCTGGTGGCCGGCGGCTTGCCGGCTTTCGCCCAGGAATCGACAAATCAATCGACAAATCAATCGACAAATCAATCGGCAACGCAGATCGCCAGCAATCAGCCTGCCGGCGAGGTCGTGCTGATCCCCAGCCGCGTCATCTACCCCGGCGAGACCATCGAACTCGCCGCCCTGAAACAGGTGACCCTCATCCCCGGCAAGCACAAGCCCGATGCGATGGCGACCCGCGCCGAGGAGCTTCAAGGCAAGATCGCCAAGCGCACGCTGCTGCCCGGTCGCTACATCCCGACCGCCGCCATCCGCGAGGCCTGGCTGGTCGAACAGGGTGCTGCAGTGCAGGTCTTCTTCATCGCCGGCGGACTGACGATATCGGCCACCGCGGTAACCTTGCAACCAGGTTCGGCCGGCGACCTCATCAAGGTTCGCAACAGCGATAGCGGCAAGATCCTCTCCGGCACGGTGATGGCCGACGGAACCATCCAGGTCAGCGCTTCATGATGCGCCCGTTTGCCCTTCTGCTCGCTGCCACGCTAGGCCTGCAGCCGGCGCTGGCCGACGGCCTGACGCCCAAGGCCAAGCGCGAACTCGCCGCCAAGAACGGCGGCGTCTACGACGATCCGGAATATGATCCGGCGACCACCACCCGCATGTTCCGCGTTTCGCCCGGGCCAAGCTCGCTGCCGCCCGGCCAGGTCGCCTCGCGCATCAAGGACATCGCCCAGTTGCAGAGTTCGCGCGACAACCAGCTGGTCGGCTACGGCCTGGTCATCGGCCTCGCCGGCTCGGGCGACAGCCTGCGCAATTCGCCGTTCACCGAGCAGTCGATCCGCGCCATGCTGGAAAATCTCGGCATCGCCACCGAAGGCGGCAGCGCGCGCGCCAAGAACGTCGCCGCCGTCATCGTCACCGCCAACATGCCCCCCTATGTGCAATCGGGCGCCCGCATCGACATCGACGTCTCCTCGATGGGTGACGCCACCTCGCTGGCCGGCGGCACGCTGATCATGACGCCGCTGAAGGCGGCGGATGGCGAGATCTACGCCGTTGGCCAGGGCGCGGTCATCGTTTCGGGCTTCACCGCCCAGGGCCAGGCCGAACAATTGACGCAAGGCGTGCCGACCGCCGGCCGGGTGCCGAACGGCGCCATCGTCGAGCGTTCGGTGAAGGCCGAATTCGACGACCAGTCGACGCTGACGCTGCAATTGCGCAATCCCGATTTCTCGACCGCCATCCGCATCGCCGACGCGATCAACGACTATACCAGCCAGCGCTTCGGCATGCGCGTCGCGGGTGAGCGCGATTCCCGCACCGTGCAGATCAGAAGGCCAAAGGGCGTTTCGGCCGCGCGCTTCTATGCCGAGATCGAAAACCTCGTGGTCGAATCCGATACCCCGGCCCGCGTCGTCATCGACGAGCGCACCGGCACCATCGTCATTGGCAACGACGTCAAGATCTCGCGCGTCGCCATCAGCCACGGCACGCTGACGGTGCGCATCACCGAAGCGCCGCGCGTCGTGCAGCCCGAACCCTTCTCCAAGGGCGAAACCGCTGTCGAGCCGTTCACCGCCATCGACGCCAGCCGGCCCGATGCCCGCGTCGCGGTGCTCGATGGACCCGACCTGCAAACCCTCGTTTCCGGCCTCAACCGCCTCGGCGTCAAGCCGGACGGCATCATTGCCATCCTGCAAGGCATCAAGTCGGCCGGCGCCCTGCAAGCCGATCTGGTTCTTCAATAGGCGATGCCGATGATCCCCTCCCTCCCATCCCGCGACAGACGCTCCTCCCGCGCAATCCTGTTCGCGGCCGCGACTCTCGCGGCCATGGCCGTTGCCAGTGGCGGCGCGCATGGCGAGGATGTCGTTCGCCAGGTTCTGCCCGGAGCGCAGCCCGCGGTGGCGCCGCAGCAACTGGCGCGGGAGAAGGCGCCCGACCAGAGCGAGATCGAGCGCTTCTGCTCCAACATCGCCGACGCCGCCCGCGACCGCCGCTATGCCTTGCAGGCCGAGGAATTGAAGCAGCTGCAGGCCGGCATCGACGAGCGCATGAAAGCGCTGGACGCAAAGAAAGCCGAATACGAGACCTGGCTGAAGCGGCGTGAAGTGTTCCTGGCCCGGGCCGAGGACGGCGTCGTGAAGATCTATGCCGGCATGAAGCCCGATGCGGCGGCCGAACGCCTGGCGATTGTCAACGCCGACCTGGCCGCGGCCATCCTGATGAAGCTCGATTCACGCAAGGCCGGCGTCATTCTCAACGAAATGGACCAGAAGGCGGCGGCGACGCTCACCGGCATCATGGCCAGCGCAGCCCGAAGGGTAGATCCGTCATGATCCTCAGAACGCTCATCCTGTGCGCGGTGGCAGCGCTGTCCGGCTGCGGCACCAACCTCAGGGAAGTCGGCAAGGAACCGTCGCTGTCGCCGGTCGGCTCGGGCATTGACGGCGGCAACACGTCTTCCCTGTATAAATACCCCGAGCCACCTCGGGCACCGGTGAAGAAGTTCTCGCTGTGGGACGATCGCCAGAGCCGCCTCTTCACCGATCCCCGGGCGCTCTCGCAGGGCGACATCCTGACCGTCAAGATCAAGATCAACGACCGCGCCAATTTCAAGAACCAGAACGACAGAAGCCGCACCGCCAACCGCAAGCTCGGCTTCGACCTCAGCGCACAATGGGATAAGTGGAGCACCGCCGGCAAGGGTGCTGGCACGCTCAACTCCGCCACGGACACGACGGCCGATGGCGAGATCAAGCGATCGGAAACGCTTGAACTCAATGTCGCGGCGATCGTCACCGATGTCTTGCCGAACGGCAATCTGATGATCACGGGGTCGCAGGAAGTGCGCGTCAACGCCGAACTGAGGGTGCTGACCATCGCCGGCATCGTGCGGCCGGCCGATATCGGCGCCGAGAACACGATCCCCTACGAACGCATCGCCGAGGCGCGCATTTCTTATGGCGGGCGCGGCCGTATCACCGAGATCCAGCAGCCGGCCTACGGCCAGCAGGTTCTCGACCAGGTTCTTCCGTTCTAGGGATTGGAGAACAAAGCGCCGTGGCCAATGTCGAACAACTCCAGTCTCGCAAGGGTCCATCCCTTGTGGTTCAGGGCGCCATGCTGCTGGTGGTGACGGTCGCCGCCACCGGCATGGGCTGGATGTCCGGCGGCTATCTCAAGGGTGCCGGCGCACCATCATCGGTGCCGGCTGCACCTGAAAATGAGGGCAAAATCGCCGAACCCGCTGCCGCGCAACAGCCTGGCACGGGACTGACGCTTGTCGCGCTGGCGCCGATCACCACCAATATCGCCTCCCCCGCCGACACCTGGATCAGGATGGAAGTATCCGTGGTCTACGACGCGCCGCAGCCGCCGGCGATGACGGAGGACATCCATCAGGACCTTCTGGCCTTCGTGCGCACGCTGAAGATGCATCAGGTCGAGGGCGCCAGCGGTTACCAGCACCTGAAAGCCGATATCGAGGAACGTGCCTCGATCCGCAGCCAGGGGCACGCCAAACAGGTTCTCATCAGGACATTGCTGCTCGAATGAAGAAGTTCCTTCTCGCCGCGGCGCTGATCGGCGCCGCCACCTCCGTCGCGGCGGCGCAACAGCTGGACCTGGGCGGCATCGGCAAGGCCGACGGCACCACCGTCGGCTACATCATCCAGATGTTCGGCCTGCTGACCGTGCTGTCGGTGGCGCCCGGGCTGCTGATCATGGTGACGAGCTTCACCCGTTTCGTCATCGCCTTCTCGATCCTGCGCGCCGGCATCGGCCTGCAGTCGACGCCAGCGAACCTGATCCTCATTTCACTGTCGCTGTTCATGACCTTCTATGTCATGGCGCCGACCTTCGATCAGGCCTGGAACACCGGCGTCAAGCCGTTGATGGACAACCAGATCAGCCAGACCGAGGCCTTCGAGAAGATTTCGGATCCGTTCCGCACCTTCATGCTGCACAATGTGCGCGACAAGGATTTCGACCTTTTCGCCGACCTCGCCCGCGAGCGCGGCCAGGTCGTTGCCAAGGAGACGGTCGACCTGCGCATCCTGGTGCCCGCCTTCATGATCTCCGAGATCCGCCGCGGCTTCGAGATCGGCTTCCTGATCGTGCTGCCATTCCTGGTCATCGACCTGATCGTCGCTACCATCACCATGGCGATGGGCATGATGATGCTGCCCCCCACTGTGGTGTCGCTGCCGTTCAAGATCCTGTTCTTCGTCCTGATCGATGGCTGGAACCTGCTCGTCGGCAGCCTGGTGCGCTCCTTCACCTGACGTCACGATCCCGGCCCGAAGCCGCGTCCGCCGACAGTACCGGGCGGTGCGCCGGACATCGTCGTTTTCTTCTCGAATTATTTTCGATTAACCGTCCGATTTAGCCCTTTGGTAGGAACTCGCCGCCATAGTCGCTCGCAGATGGCGGGTGATCTCTCGACGATCATTGGCATGATGCCGCTCCGTCATACCGGAAAAGCCGGTATGTCAAAAAAACACCTGTAAAAACAAGGTACGAGTAGCCATGGCCAGTATCATGACGAACAGCGCTGCATTGACGGCGCTGCAGAGCCTTAACGCCACCCAAAAGAGCCTCGACACCACCCAGTCCCGCATCTCGACGGGCTATCGTGTCTCCCAGGCTTCGGACAACGCCGCCTACTGGTCGATCGCGACCACGATGCGCTCCGACAACCAGGCCATGTCCACCGTTTCGGACTCGCTCGGCCTCGGCGCCTCCAAGGTTGACACCGCCTACACCGGCATGAGCAGCGCGATCACCACCATCAACGCGATCCAGCAGAAGCTGACCGCGTCCTACGGTCAGACCGACGCCGCCAAGGAAAAGACCCAGGTCGAAATTGCCGCTCTTCAGGCACAGCTGAAGGGTTACGCCGACTCCGCCACCTTCTCCGGCACCAACATGCTGTCGGTGAACAGCGGCGCGACGGCCACCACCGCCGCTGACGTCAAGGTCGTTTCGGCTTTCAACCGCACCTCCGCTGGCGCGGTTTCGATCTCGACGATCGACGTCAACGTGGAAAGCATCAAGCTGTATGAAGCCGGCACCGCTGCTACGTCGAAGGGCATCCTGGACGCCAATCGTCTCGGCGTCTCTGGCGCCGAGACTGCCACGGCTTCGGCCCCGACGCTGGGCGCTGCGGCTGCGGCCACCGATACCTATTCGGTCGCCAGCCTGGCCATCTTCTCTGGTACCACGGCCGCCAGCGACAGTCAGATCTCGCAGATGATGACCGTTGTCGACGCCGCGCTCAAGGATATGACGACCGCCGCCACCAAGCTCGGCGCCGCCAAGAGCTCGATCGACCTGCAGAAGACCTTCACGCAGAGCCTGATGGACTCCATCGACCGCGGTGTCGGCCAGCTCGTCGATGCCGACATGAACAAGGAATCGACCCGCCTCCAGGCGCTGCAGGTCCAGCAGCAGCTCGGCGTCCAGGCGCTGTCGATCGCCAACGGCTCGTCGCAGTCGATCCTGTCGCTCTTCCGCGGCTGATCGCTCTAGCAGCAGACCAAACCAGGCAAACGGGCCGCGCCAAAAGCGCGGCCCGTTTTGCGTTTGCTCCAGCCCCGCACAACCCTCGTTTCTTAACCCTCGAAAGCGGGCCTTTAACAGGCCGTTAACCATAACGCGTTAGTCATGGTTAACCATAGCTTACAACGGATTGGCGAATCGGCCCGGTCGGGGCGACGGCAATCGACGGGCGGGCCACCGGCTCGCGAGGGCAATGCCGGTTTTTTGAGAAAGACCGGCCTGGGAAAAAGGAGCGAGTTTCTTGGCGAGCATCATGACAAACGCTGCGGCGTTGACCGCACTTCAAAGCCTCAACGCCACCAACAAATCGCTTGAGCATACACAGTCGCGAATCTCGACGGGCTACAGGGTCTCCGAGGCCTCCGACAACGCCGCCTACTGGTCGATCGCCACGACGATGCGTTCGGACAACCAGGCGCTGTCGACGGTGCAGGATGCGCTCGGCCTCGGCGCCTCGAAGGTCGACACCGCCTACACCGGCATGAACAATGTGCTGACGTCGATCGGCCAGCTCAAGACCAAGCTGCTTTCCACCGTCGGCCAGACGGATGCCGCAAAGGCAAAGACGCAGACGGAAATCACCACGCTCCAGGCGCAGATGAAGTCCTTTGCCGATGCCGCCACCTTCTCGGGTTCGAATTTCCTTTCGGTGACATCGACGCAGGTCGCGGCCCCCAATGACGGCGTCCAACCCGACGCCAAAATCGTCGCGTCCTTCAATCGCTCCTCCTCCGGCGCCATCTCGCTCGGAACGATCGACATCAATGTCGAGAGCACGAAACTGTTCGACAGCGGTCTTTCCACCGCCGTCAAGAACCAGGGCACGCTCGACCGCAAGACTTCCGTATACGCGACAGCGGCCGCCCAGAACCTGTACGACACCGCCTACGCGGCTGCGATCGCCGGCGGTGGCACGGACATCGCCGCCAACACCGCTGGCCAGACGGCTGCGGGCGCGGTGGTCCCCAGGATCGACAACGTTTCCGCCTTCAATCTCGACATCACGGCAGCAGGCGTGACCGACGACATCATCACCCAGATGATCGGCAAGATCGACAAGGTCATGAGCCAGCTGACCGACCAGGCCACCATCCTTGGCGCCGCCAAGAGCTCCATCGACCTGCAGAAAACCTTCACGCAGAGCCTGATGGACTCCATCGACCGCGGCGTCGGCCAGCTCGTCGATGCCGACATGAACAAGGAATCGACCCGCCTGCAGGCCCTGCAGGTCCAGCAGCAGCTCGGCATCCAGTCGCTGTCGATCGCCAACAGCTCCTCGCAGTCGATCCTGTCGCTGTTCAAGAACGGCTGATCCGGCCGTAGCTGGCAGACACTGCTCCCTCCAATTCACGGGCCGCGCCGCAAGCGCGGCCCGATTTCATTTTCGCACAAGCTTCGAGGGTTAGTGTTCCGGCGGACAATCATGCTGGGAGTCGCTCTATCGTGCCGGAACAGATCCAGAGCATCATCTCGAATCTCCGTGGTTTTGGTGTGAAGCGCCTCGCCATGCTGGCGGGCATCGCCGTTCTGGTGATGGGCGTCATCGGCATCGCCTCGGTCTACCTCAACCGCCCGGCCTACGACACGCTCTATGTCGGGCTCGACCGCTCCGACGTGAACCAGATCGGCCTGGTGCTGGGCGAGGCGGGCATCGGCTTCGACGTCGGCGCCGACGGAACCTCGGTTCTGGTGCCGGCCGGCACCACGGCGCAGGCGCGCATGCTGCTTGCCGAAAAGGGTCTGCCGACCAGCGCCAATGCCGGCTACGAGCTGTTCGATAATGTCGGTGCGATGGGCCTGACCTCGTTCATGCAGCAGATCACCCGCGTGCGTGCGCTGGAAGGCGAGATCGCCCGCACCATCCAGTCCATATCAGGCATCAAGGCGGCTCGCGTCCACATTGTCATGTCCGAGCGCGCCAACTTCCGCCGCGACGAACAGCAGCCCTCGGCATCGGTGGTCATCCGCTATGCCGGCATCGACGCAGAGAAAAGCGCCCAGTCGATCCGCCATCTCGTCGCCGCCGCCGTGCCTGGCCTGTCGGCCGACAAGGTGACGGTGCTCGATTCCAACGGCAATCTGCTGGCCGCCGGCGATGATCCCTCCAACACCAGTGCGGCGCGCACACTCGGCGTCGAGCAGACGGTCGAGGCGCAGATCGGCGACAACATCCGCCGCGCGCTGGCGCCATACCTCGGCCCTGACAATTTCCGCGCCAGCGTCAAGGCCGAGGTCAACACCGACACCCGCCAGACGGAAGAAACCATTTTCGATCCGAATTCGCGTGTCGAGCGCTCGGTGCAGTCGGTGCGCGCCAATGAGAACAGCAATCAGAAGCAGGCTTCGACCCCGGCGAGCGTTGAACAGAACCTGCCGGAGACCCAGGCGGCCAGCACCGAGGGTCCGCAAACGACCTCGGCGAACGACCGCAAGGAAGAGATCACCAATTACGAGATCAACTCCAAGAAGATTGCCACCGTCTCCAACGGCTACACCGTCACCAAGATGTCGATCGCCGTCGTCGTCAACCAGGACCGGCTGAAGGCGATCCTGGGCAAGGACGCGACCCCGGAGCAGATCGCCAAGCGCGTCGCCGAGATCCAGAAGATGGTGACGTCGGCCACCGGCCTCGACGACAAGCGTGGCGACGTCATCGACGTCTCGGCGGTCGAATTCATCGACGGGCTCGACGGCGAAGCGATCCCGCAGGCTGGAATGCTGGATTCCATCGGCCAGCACGCCGGCACGCTGATCAACGCCGGCGCTTTCATCGTCGTGGTGTTCCTGGTGGCCTTCTTCGGTCTGCGGCCGATGGCGGCAGCGCTGACGGCAAAAGCGGCGCCCGCTTTGTCGGGCCCGAACTTCGATGAAGTCCAGCGGTCGCTGCCGACACCCGAGGCGGCTGCTTCCGCCGATGCGGGTGCCGCCATCGGCGCCTTGCCTAGCTCGCGGCCGGGCACCAATCCACTCGATGATCTTCGCCAGAAGATCAGGCCGGCGCCTCAGGAGCGGCTTGCCCGCATGGTCGATCTTAACGAGGAGCGCACAGCGCAGATCCTGCGCAAATGGGCGGCCCAGGAAGTCGCGGCGTAAACCATGGCCTCCGCAGCCCTTTTCGATCTTCTCCCTGATTTCGGTACGCGCACGCCGCGCGTCAGCCAGCCCCAGGCCGCATCCGAGCACAGGCCGGAAGCATCCGCACCGCAGGCCGATATCGGCACGCTGATCGCCGAGGCGGTTGCCCAGGCGGAGGCAACGCTGGCGGAACGGCTTGTCGCTGCCAATGACGCGGCGCTGGAAGCGGAGCGCCAGGCGCATGCCGAGGAAGCGAGGGTTTTCCTCGAAAGCTTCGGCGGCGATATCGGCAAGGCGGTCTCGCTGCGCATCGACGCCATGGAGGCACGCGTAACGGATCTTGTCACCGCCACGGTCGCCCGCATCATCGGCGCCATTGTCAGCGACGATCTGCAGAAGCGCTCGCTTGAAGCGCTCGCCGGCGCGGTTCGCGAAGCCGTCGGCGATGGCGAAGCGGTGCGCATCGCCGTCCGCGGGCCACTGTCGCTGTTCGAAACGCTGAAGGCATCTCTTGGACCACGCGCTGCAAATCTCGACTTCGTCGAGGCGCCAGGTTTCGACCTGACCGTGACCATTGACGAGGCCGTGTTCGAGACACGCATGGCCGAATGGTCGACAACCCTTTCCGAGGTCTTGTCATGAGTGTCGCCGAGGCCGATCACGGCAGGCACGAGATCATCATCGTGCGGCGGGGTCATGACGACCACGATGAGGCCCATCATGGCGGCGTCTGGAAGATCGCCTTCGCCGACTTCATGACCGCCATGATGTGCTTCTTCCTGGTCATGTGGCTCATCAACGCCGCCAATGAACAGACCAAGGCGGCCGTCGCCAGCTACTTCAACCCGGTCAAGCTGGTCGACCGCAATTCGAGTCGCAAGGGGCTGGAGGATCTGGGCGACGGGCCAAGCGCCATTGGCTCGACGGCCGACAAACCTCAGCAGACGAAAGCCAAACCCGGCCAGGCTGGCAGCGGTGACGCGGGCTCATCCGACGCCAAGAAGGACAAGCAACAGCCGCAACAAACCGACGATCACCTCTTCGCCGACCCCTATGCGGTGCTCTCCGAAATCGCCACCGACACCGGCGTCATGCAGAATGTCAGCCAGAAGGGCGACGGCGGCGCGCAAAGCGCCGGGCCGGCGACGGGCGCCTCGGGCGGCGCATCCTACCGCGATCCCTTCGAGCCGGACTTCTGGTCGCAGCAGGTGGCCACACCCGCCGCCGAGGCGAGCGCCCAACGCCCCAAGATCGAGGGCGATCCGCTCAAGCCAGGCGACAAGGCCGCCGAAACGCAGGTCGCCAAGGTCAAGGCCGTGCCGCCGGCGCCGCCCGTCAAGGATGCCCCGCTCGAGCCCCTGGCCGAGGATGGCAAGGACGCCGCCGCGACGATGGCCAAGGCTGGCGAAACCAAGGCCGGCGGTGCCAATGCCGGTGATGCCAAGGCGGGCGACAGCAAGGCCGTGGCTGCCGCCAAGGCGGATAGTGCAGCCGCCGTGCAAGAGACGACCGCGCCTAAAGCCGGGGAGAAGCAGCCGACCGCCGCTGCCGTGAAGGCCGCGGCCGACGTCAAGCAACAGCTGGCCGAAGCCTTCAAGCCTGGCGACAAGCTGCACGACGGCGTCTCGGTCGAAGCCACCGACAAGGGCGTCGTCATCTCGATCACCGACCAGCTCGACTTCGGCATGTTCGAAGTCGGATCGGCGGTGCCGAGCCGCGAACTGGTGCTGGCGATGGAAAAGATCGGCCGCATCGTCAACAGCCAGAAGGGCACGATCAGCATCAACGGCCACACCGATGCGCGCCCCTTCCGCAGCGCCAGCTACGACAATTGGCGGCTGTCGACGGCGCGCGCGCATTCCGCCTACTACATGCTCGTGCGCGGCGGCGTCGACGAACGTCGCATCACCGAGGTCGCCGGCTTCGCCGACCGCCAGCCGAAGGATCCGGCCGATCCCCTGTCGGCGGCCAACCGCCGCATCGAGATCCTGATGGCGACCGGCGGATGAAGCGGGCGGCCGTCACCAGCCGGCTGATGGGCCTGTTGCTGCTGGCAGCCGGATATCCGTCGGCCGGCTTTGCCCAGGACACGCTGCAGCCCTACCAGCTGGTGCGCTCGCTGCAGCTGGTCCAGGACCGCATCGCCGCCGGCGATCACGCCGCGATGCCGATGCAGGCGAAGCTGCTCGAGATGATTGATACCCGGCTGCGCGAAGCGGATGCGGAGGACTTCAAGGACCCCAAGAATTTTCGCGCGCTGCTGGTCTACGGCATGAGCGGCGGCAATCCCGTGACCGTCGAGGCGGCGGTTTCTCGTGCCAAGGCCGTCGATGCCCAAGACCTCTCAATCGCCAAGGGCGTCATAAACTATCTGGTTGGCCGACCCACCGGTGCGATCGAAGTCCTGAGGCCAATCGATCCTATGACGCTGCCCAGCGACCTCGGCGCTTTTCTTGCCTTGGTCAAGGGATCGCTAATGGCGACGGATGACCCGGTGATGGCGCTCACGCTGCTCGATGAGGCCAAGCTGCTCAGCCCCGGCACACTGGTCGAGGAAGCGGCCCTGCGGCGTTCGGTCGGCATCGCCGTTACCAGAGGCGACGCAGCACGGTTCGCACGTGCCTCCACCCAATATGTCGAGCGCTATCTCTATTCGCCCTATGCCAGCCAGTTCGCCGATTCCTTCGTCTCCGGCGTCATTACCCTGCACATGTCGATCAGCCAGGACAAGCTCGCCGACATCACCTCGATGATGGATCCCGAGCGCGAGAAGGTGATCTATCTGCGTATCGCCCGCCGCGCCGCGATCGACGGCCTCAGCGAATTGTCGGCCTTTGCCTCCGCGCGGGCCGAGCAGGGCCGCGACGGCAACACCAATCAGGGCGATCCGCGCGCCGAGCTTTACTCGAGCCTGTCCACTGTGACTTCCGGTACGATCGAGGATGTGCGCACCAAGCTCGGCAAGATCGACCGCAGCAAGCTATCGGACGGTGACCGTGCCCTGCTCGACGCCGCACAGGCGATCGCCGGTGAGGTGGTGGCGCCGCCTGCTTCCCTTCCGGCGGCAACTCCGGCGTCTGCACCCCTTGCACCGCAGCCCAAATCCGAGGTCGCCGCCACACAGGCCACCGACGCGGCCGGATTGCCGCCCGTCGAGGGTGCCGTCTCCGAACAGCCCGCCGCCTCGCCATCCGGCGGGACGGTGGCCGCCGCACCGAGCGCGCCGGCGCCTTCAGCCGATTCGGCGACGGTCCTGCCGGCATCGGCGCCGGCAGCTTCTGCCGGTCCCGACACGACCGATCCGACCGACGCCGCCATGATGAAAACCCGTCGACAGCTCGACCTGATCGACCAGATGCTTGGAGCCGCCCCGAAATGACCCCCAGTCTCGGCCCGGCCCTGCCAGGATTTACCGCCGCGCGCACGGCGGAGCAGC
Source organism: Mesorhizobium sp. 131-3-5 (assembly GCF_016756575.1). Classification (NCBI taxonomy): domain Bacteria; kingdom Pseudomonadati; phylum Pseudomonadota; class Alphaproteobacteria; order Hyphomicrobiales; family Phyllobacteriaceae; genus Mesorhizobium; species Mesorhizobium sp. 131-3-5. The sequence goes on along the minus strand of NZ_AP023254.1, from coordinate 2,185,045 downwards.
CGGCCGCCCCCGGCAAGAAGGATGATGCTGGTTTCGGCAAGATGGTGCATGGCAGCGCGGGCCAGGCGGAAAAGCAGCCGACGACCGAGGGACGCGCGCGCGACCCGCGCTGGAGCAAGCTTGCCGCCGGCCTTGCGGCACAGGCAGGCGAGGACGAGGCAATGCCGGCCGGCAGGGCGAGGACCACGCCCACCGGATCGACGGCAGCGAAATCCGTGAAGGACGCCAAGGGCGTCGAGGCGGACAAGGACGCCGATACCGAAACGCCAGCGACCGAAGCCAGCGCAATGCCGCTCGACGATCATCTGCCTTTGCTGATGGCATTTCATGACCTGCGCCATTTCTCGACATCGGCCAAGTCAGCCGACGCAAGCGAGGCCGGACAGGAACCGGCGCTCGACGGGCAGCTCCTGTCAAAAGCCTATCGGGCGACATCCGCCGCCGGGCACGACGACCTCGAACCGATGCCGAAGCCCGAGCAGGTCTCACTCGTGGACGGGCCGTTGAAGAAGCTCGACGGCCAATCCGGCCGCGACGCGAGCGCCGGCACTGGCGCGCCACGGCGTGACAATGCAATGGCCGCCGGCCCGCTGCCCGAGACCACAACCGCCGATGTGCCGGGCGTCGAACAGAAGCAGGCGGCGCCGCAGCTGAAGTCCATCGCCGACGTCCAGTCCTCGTTGCGGTCGGAGCCAGGAAAACAGCTCTCGGCCCAGGCGCGCGTCGACGTGGTTTCCGAGCGCAGCTTCCCTGCTCCGCCGCAGGCGTCGATGAGCCAGGCAGCACTCAACGTAATCAACGCCGTAGCGGCCGATGTTGGTCCGCAGCATGCGTTTTCGACCGCCGCCGCGACCACCCAGATGGCCGGCTCTGTTGCCGTTCCGACACATGTGTTGAAGATCGAACTTCACCCGGCCGAACTGGGCATGGTCACCGCCCATCTTCGCCTCTCGGGAGAACAACTCTCGATTGAATTGAAGCCCGAAACACACGACGCCTACCGCCGGCTTTCCAGCGACAGCGAGGCAATCGTCAAGTCGCTGCGCGGGCTGGGCTTCGAGGTTGATAAGGTCACCATCATGCAACCTTCGGTGGCAGTTGCGGCTACGACCCGGACGGATGCAACCGCCCCGCTCACGGCCGCGCCTGGCCGCGACCAATCCGCCTTTCAGCCCGGAAACTCCAGTGGCGGCAACGGTGGAGCCGGCGGCCAGCAACAGGGCCAGCAGTCCGCAAGGGGTAATCATGATGACGCGCAAGCCCACGGCCGCGCCGCTTCGCCATCTCGCGAGCGCGCTGGCGGCGATATCTTTATCTAGCCTCGCCAACGCCGCCCTCGCCGCTACCAATCCCTGCGAGCCCGAGATCCTGCGCGCCGCTGATCGCTATGGCGTGCCCGCTGGCATCCTCTATGCCGTCGGCTTGACCGAGACGGGCAAGAAAGTCAGCCTTCAGCCTAACGCATTGAATATAGAAGGAAAAGCGATCTTCCCCAGGAGCCGGGCCGAAGCGCTTGCCACCTTCGCCAATGCCCAGCGCGAGGGCAAGACACTGATCGATCTCGGCTGCATGCAGATCAACCACCACTATCATTCCTCGCACTTCCGCAGCGTCGAGGACATGCTCGACCCGCGCCAGAACGTCGACTATGCGGCGCGTTTCCTGGCCAGTCTCCATGCCCGCCACGAGACCTGGTCGATGGCCGTCGCCCGCTACCATGCCGGCCCCGACAACGACCCGGCGCAGAAGGTCTATGTCTGCAGGGTGATCGCCAATATGGTCGCCACCGGTTTCGGCAAATGGACAACCAACGCCCGCACCTTCTGCAACCCTTAAGCGTATCTTCTGCCCCTAATACGCCCGTAGCACTGCTCAGGGCTTGCCGTTTTAACTTACCCAGAACTTCCCCCCGCAAGCATATCTGGTTGCACGCTAATGCAACCGGCACGATTCCAGACTCCCAAGAAACTAGTTACAAGAAATGACGGTTGTTCAGGATTCCCGCCAACGGTTAGGCCTTTCCCCACGGGGCAAATGTGCTGATTCGGAGGCGGGGCCGATGATCGTGATCGTTGACGAGCGAGAGCTCGTAACTGAGGGATACAATTCACTTTTTGATCGCGAGGGCGTCGCCTGCGCGGGCTTCGCGCCCGGCGAATTCGGCGAGTGGGTCAACTCGGCCGCCGACACCGACCTGCGATCGGTGCGCGCCTTCCTGATCGGCGACTGCCGCGACGGCGCCATCTCTCCGCGCCAGATCCGCGACCGCACCGACGCTCCGGTCATTGCGCTCAGCGAGCAGCATTCCCTGGAAAACACGCTGCGGTTGTTCGAGAGCGGCGTCGACGACGTCATCCGCAAGCCCGTCCACATCAGAGAGATCCTGGCCCGCATCACCGCCATCCGCCGGCGCGCCCATGAGGATGTCGCCTACACCGAGATCGGCGCCATGCGCATCTTCATGGACGGCCGCGACCCGGAGATCGACGGCCAGCCGCTGCCCCTGCCGCGCCGCGAACGCCGCATCCTCGAATATCTGGCGAGCAACCGCGGCCGCCGCGTCACCAAGACCCAGGTCTTCAACGCCATCTACGGCATCTTCGACGAAGAGGTCGAGGAGAACGTGGTGGAAAGCCACATCAGCAAATTGCGCAAGAAGCTGCGCGAGAAGCTGGGCACCGACCCGATCGATTCCAAACGCTTCCTCGGCTACCGGCTCGTCTTCTGATGCCGCGCCGCGCCAGCCTCGCGCAAGACAGGACGCGTAGCCTCGCCACCAGTGGCATGGATATTGCGGAGACATCTCGATGAGCCTCTACGGAATGATGCGGACCGGCGTTTCCGGCATGAACGCCCAGGCCAACCGCCTGTCGACAACCGCCGACAACATCGCGAATTCCGACACCACCGGCTACAAGCGGTCCTCGGCCGAATTCTCGACCCTGATCATGCCGTCGACGGGCGGCGCCTATAATTCCGGCGGCGTCACCACGACGATCCGGCAGGCGGTGAGCGATCCGGGCGTGCTGCAGTACACGACCTCTGTCTCCGACCTTGCCGTCAGCGGCGATGGTTTCTTCGTCGTCCAGGATCCGAGCGGCACGCCTTTCCTGACCCGCGCCGGCGCCTTCGTCCCCGACGCACAGGGCAGGCTGGTCAACGCGGCCGGCTTCCAGCTGATGGCTTACAGCTACGCCAATGGCACCCCGGCGGCGACGGTGAACGGCTTCGAAGGCCTGGAGCCGGTCGTCATCTCCGACCAGGGCCTAACCGCGACACCAAGCACCCAGGGTACTTACAGCGGCAATCTGCCAGCGGGTGCGACGCCGGTCGTCGCCGCCAACCTGCCCGGCGCCAACGCCGCCACGGCGCAGTACACCTCGAAATCGTCGATGGTCGCCTATGACAACCTCGGCAACAAAAAACTGCTCGACGTCTATTTCACCAATACCGGTGCCGGCACTTGGCAGGTGGCGGTTTTCGATCAGTCGAAGGCGACGCCAGGAACATCGTTCCCCTACACCGGCGGCGCCCTCGGCACGGCCAACCTGACCTTCGACACCACGACCGGCAAGCTCACCGGCGCGACCACCGGCGTTTCATTCACCGTGCCGGGTGGCGCGAGCCTCAATCTCGACCTGTCGAAGCTGACGCAGCTCGGCACAGGCTTCACGGTCTCCGACGCCCAGGTCAATGGCAACGCGCCCAGCACCATCGACAAGGTCCAGATCAGCAAGGACGGCACCATCTACGCCCAGTACAAGGACGGTTCCACCAAGCCGCTCTACAAGATCCCTCTGGCCGACGTGCAAAGCCCGGACCAGCTCAAGGCCCTGCCCGGCAATGTCTATGCGCAAGGCACCGATTCCGGCGCGATCCGTGTCGGCTTCGCCAATGAGGGCAAGGCCGGTTCAATCATCTCCGGCGCGCTCGAGAATTCAAACGTCGATATCGCCGAGGAATTGACTGACATGATCGCGGCGCAGCGCAGCTACACCGCCAATTCGAAAGTCTTCCAGACCGGTTCCGACCTGATGGACGTCCTTGTCAACCTGAAGAGATAAACCGGGCGTGGCCCGTGAAAGACCAGCATGTCGTTATCTTCCGCATTGAGCATCGCCCAATCGGCGCTTATGAGTACCGCGCGTCAGACCAGCGTTGTCACGCGCAACGTCTCGGACGCCTCCAATCCGGATTATGCGCGCCGCATCGCCGTCGTCACCAGTACGGCGCCCGGCGCGCGTTCGGTTGATATCCAGCGCGTCGCCAACGACCTGCTCTTCCGGCAGAATCTCGGTGCCTTGTCGGCTTATAGCGGCCAGAACGCGCTCTACAGCGGCATGGATCAGCTGGACGTTTCGGTCAACGGCGTCGACAATGCCTCCTCGCCCTCGACGGCCATCGCCAATCTGCAGCAGGCGCTGCAGCTCTACGCCACCTCGCCGTCCAACCAGAATCTCGGCTCCAGCGTCATCGACACGGCCAAGCAGGTCGTGCGCTCCCTGAATGAAGGCTCCAAGGCCATTCAGGATTTCCGCACCCAGACCGACGGCCAGATCGACACGGCGGTCAAGGACCTCAACTCGCTGCTCGGCCAGTTCCAGGACGCCAACCAGGCGGTCATATCCGGAACCCGTTCCGGCACCGATGTTTCCGATGCGCTCGACCAGCGCGACGCGCTGCTGAAGAAGATCGCGGACTATGTTCCGATATCGACCTTCACGCGCGGCGACAACGACATGGTCATCACCACGGGTGACGGCACCACGCTGTTCGAGACGATACCGCGCACGGTGAGCTTCACGCCGGCGGCCGGCTATGCCGCCGGTGCCCCCGGCAACACCATCTATATCGACAATGTGCCGGTCTCGGCGGGAAGCGGCGGCAACACCACCGCCAGCGGCAAGCTTGCCGGCCTGCTGCAGCTGCGCGACGGCGTCGCCTCGACCATGCAGGGCCAGCTCGACGAGACCGCGCGCGGCCTGATCACGGCCTTTGCCGAGACCGCGCCCTCGATGCCCAACGCCGCCGGCCTGTTCACCTGGTCCGGCGCGCCGGCGGTGCCGGCTGCGGGCACGCTGGTCAATGGCCTGGCCGGCACGATCAGCATCAATGCGGCGATGGATCCGAGCGCCGGCGGCAATCCGACATTGCTGCGCGACGGCGGCGCCAACGGTGCGGCCTATGTCGCCAACACCAGCGGCGGCGCTTCCTATTCCAGCCTTCTGATTGCCTATGGCGACCGGCTCGACCAGCCGATGACGTTCGACCCCGCCGCCGGCATTTCGGCAACATCAAGCGTTTCCGACTACGCCGCCAATTCGATCGGCTGGCTGCAGGGCATGCGCCAGCAGGCTTCGACCGCCGCCGACGCGAAGGAAGCGCTGGCACAGCGCAGCTCCGAGGCGCTATCCAATGCGACCGGCGTCAATGTCGACCAGGAAATGTCGCTGATGCTCGACCTCGAACATACCTATCAGGCATCGGCCCGGATGATGAAGACCGTCGACGACATGATGACGGCCCTGTTGAACGCGGTGGGATAACCCATGACTTCAGTCTCTTCGGCCGCCCTCACCAACGCCATGCGCTATCAACAGATGCGCATGCAGGCCGACCTCGTCAAAGCCACGAAAGAATCCTCGACCGGCAGGGTCGCCGATGTCGGCCTGGCATTGGGCGGACGCACCGCCCAGTCCGTCACCTTTTCACGCGACCTCGACCGGCTGAACGTGATCGTCGATTCCAACGGGCTGGTCACCGCAAGGCTTGCGTCGACGCAGACGTCGCTCGGCCAGCTCTCCGGCGTGGCGCAGACCTTCCTGTCCGCCCTGACCACCGCATCATCGGGCGACAACTCCAACAGCCTGACGCAGTCGACCGGCCAGACGACCCTCCAGCAGCTGACCTCGATCCTCAACACCAGCGTCAACGGCGAATATCTGTTTGCCGGCACCAACACCGACGTCAAGCCGATCAACGATTTCACGGCCGCCGGCTCACCGGCCAAGGCCGCCTTCGACGCCTCCTTCGTCGCCAAATTCGGCTTCACGCCCAACGATCCGGCAGCGGCCAACATCACCGCCGCCCAGATGGACGATTTCATCACCAACGACGTTGCGCCGCAGTTCCTCGGCGCCGGCTGGCAGACCAATATGTCAAACGCCACCGACCAGCAGATCGTCAGCCGCATCGCGCTCAACGAAACCACCGAGACCTCGACCAGCGCCAACAGTGACGGCATCAGGAAGCTCGCCATGGCCGCGGCAATGGTCTCCAGCCTGATGTCCAGCAACATCAGCCGGGCGGCGAAGGACAGCATCGTCACCCACTCGCAGACACTGGTCGGCGAGGCGCTGAGCGGCATCGCCCAGGTCCAGTCGGAGACCGGTATCGTGCAGAAGCGCGTCTCCGATGCCAGCGACCGCATGAAGACGCAGATCGATCTGTTCGAACGCCATATCCTTGATCTCGAAGCCGTCGACCCGGCCACGGCCGCCACCAGAGTCGCGGATCTGACACAGCATATCGAGACGTCCTTCGCCCTGACAGCGCGTCTGCAGCAGCTCAGCCTGTTGAATTACCTGACCTGACAACTTCCAGCGGAACGGTAGAGCCGACGATGTATCAATTCTCCTACGCCGACGTCCAAAGCACCTCCGTCTCGGACGCCAAGGACCGTGAGCGCGAACTCCTGACTCGCTCGATCGACATGCTGTCGGCGGCCGCCACGGCCGGCCAGGATTCGATGGAGGCGATCGAGGCGCTGAATTTCACCAACCGCGTCTGGACAATCTTCGTCGAGGATCTTGGCTCCAGCGACAATGCGCTTCCCAAGGAATTGCGTGCCAACCTGATTTCCATCGGCCTTTGGCTGCTGCGCGAGGCGGAGGACATCCGCCAGGGCCGCACAAACAATTTCGAAGGGCTGATCGAAGTGTCCCAGATCATCCGCGACGGCATTCAATGACCAACACGCTGAAGATATCGCTGAAGCCCAACGAGAAGATCTATATCAACGGCGCGGTCATCCGCGTCGACCGTAAGGTCACCATTGAACTGATGAACGACGTGCAGTTCCTGCTCGAAGGTCATGTGATTCAGGCCGACCAGGCGTCGACGCCGCTCAGGCAGCTTTACTTCATCGTGCAGGTCATGCTGATCAACCCGGCCGGCGCTGATGACGCCCGCGAAATGTTCCGCCGCTCGCTGCCGTTGCTCATCGCAAGTTTCGAGGACGCCGATATCTGCAGCGCACTGAAGCAGATCGACCGTATGGTCGGCGAGGATCATATTTACGAGGCATTGAAGGCGATCCGTTCGCTCTATCCTCTCGAACGCCGCGCGCTTGGCGGCAATGACGATGTTCCGGGCGAACCGCGCCCGCTGGCCGTGGGAGCACGCTACTGATGACCGTGGACATGACGACGACGATACCGGTTGGCGCCAATTCGACCACCACGTCGACCTCGAAGACGGCGGTCGACTACCAGTCCTTCCTGAAGCTTCTGATTGCCGAGATGAAGAACCAGGATCCGACCAAGCCGATGGACTCGACGCAGTACGTCGCCCAGCTCGCTACCTTCTCGCAGGTCGAGCAATCGGTGCAGACCAACACCAAGCTCGACCAGATCATGCAGTCCTCCGCGCTGTCGCAGGCCGATGCGATCATCGGCCGCTCGATCACGTCGGCCGACGGCAAGACCACCGGAACAGTGGCTTCGGTGACGCTCGCCAGCAGCGGACTGATCGCGGTGCTGCAGGATGGCACCAAGGTCCCCGTCGGCCCGGGCGTGTCGATCAAGCCGGCAAGCTAGGCCAACCGCCCGCATGAACGAGGCCGACGCCCTCGACATCGTCCAGTACGCTGTGTGGACGGTGCTGACCGCGTCCGCTCCGGTGGTGCTGGTCGCCATGGCGGTCGGCATCGGCATCGCCCTCATCCAGGCGCTGACGCAGATCCAGGAAATCACCCTGACTTTTGTGCCGAAGATCGTCGCCATCATGCTGGTGGTGGCGCTCACAGGCCCGTTCATTGGCGGCCAGATATCGGCCTTCACCAACGTCATCTTCCAGCGCATCCAGAACGGGTTCTGAAGAAGTCGCGGAAAAGCACATTCCGCTTCAGAACATGAAGGCGCGAAAGAACGGCTCCAGCTATCGGCCGATTTCATCGCGGCATGCAAGGCATGCTGCGCGCGGATGAACCCGGCCCCTCACAGCAAAGCTGGCCCTCCTCTATCCCCTTGTTGGACCATGATCTTCCGCGCATGACGTTCGCCCTTTGCGGCGCAATGCCATAGTTTCGGCAAACGATGCGGAGAAACCGCAAGGATCAGCACGCTCTGGCAGGAACCCATCCATGATTGACGAGAAACCGGACAGCGAAGGCGTTTCGGCGCTGGCGCCGTTTCGGCATGGCATTTTCCGCGCCGTCTGGTCGGCAAGTCTCGTTTCCAATTTCGGTGGCCTGATCCAGGGCGTCGGCGCCGCCTGGATGATGACCACGATCGCCACTTCGCCCTATCAGGTCGCCCTGGTCCAGGCCTCGACGACCTTGCCGATCATGTTGTTCGCGCTTGTCGCCGGCGCCATCGCCGACAGCTTCGACCGGCGCAAGGTGATGCTGGTGGCGCAGACCTTCATGCTGGTCGTTTCGGTGCTTCTGACGGTGTTCACCTATTACAATTTGCTCACGCCCTGGACGCTGCTTGCCTTCACTTTCCTGATCGACAGCGGCACGGCGCTCAACAGCCCGTCCTGGCAGGCGTCCGTCGGCGACATGGTACCCCGCAACAAGGTGCCCGCGGCCGTCGCGCTGAACTCCATGGGCTTCAACCTGACACGCAGCGTCGGCCCGGCGATCGGCGGCATCATCGTCGCGGCCGCCGGCGCCGCGGCCGCCTTCGCGGCGAACGCGGTGAGCTATATCGGCCTCATCATCGTGATGGCCCGCTGGAAGCCGGATGTGCCGGTGTCGAACTTGCCGCGCGAGTCGCTGGGCGCTGCCATGGGTGCCGGCCTGCGCTATGTCGCCATGTCCCCCAACATCGGCAAGGTGCTGGTCAGGGGCGCAGCCTTCGGCTTCTCCGCCGGCGCCGTCCTGGCACTCTTGCCGCTGGTGGCACGCGACGTCGTCAAGGGCGATGCCTTGACCTACGGCATTATGCTGGGCGCCTTCGGCATCGGCGCCGTCGGCGGCGCGCTGATCAGCGTGCGGCTGCGGCAGCTGCTCTCCAGCGAGACGATGGTGCGCTGTGCCTTCGCCGGCTTCGCCGTCTGCGCCTTCAATGCCGCGCTCAGCCATCACGCCTGGCAGACGTCGCTCGGCCTGCTGGTCGGCGGTGCCTGCTGGGTGATCGCGCTCTCGCACTTCAACGTCACCGTGCAGATGGCGACGCCGCGCTGGGTGGTCGGCCGGGTGCTGTCGGTCTACCAGACCGCGACCTTCGGTGGCATCGCGCTGGGCAGCTGGATCTGGGGCGTCGTCGCCGATGCGCATGGCGCCGAGACGGCGCTGATCGCCGCCGCCATCGCCATGCTGGCCGGCGGCGCCATCGGTCTTGTCCTGCCGCTGCCGCAGCAGCAGGTGCTGAACCTCGACCCGCTCAACCGCTTCAAGGAGCCGCATCTGGCGCTCGACCTGAAGCCGCGCAGCGGCCCCATCGCCATTATGATCGAATACATCATCCGCCACGAGGACGAGGCGGAATTCCTCGCCACCATGGCCGAACGCGGCCGCATCCGCCGCCGCGACGGCGCCCGCAACTGGACACTGGCGCGCGATCTCGAAAATCCCTCGATATGGATCGAGCACTACCACACGCCGACCTGGCTCGAATATGTGCGCCACAATGGCCGCATCACCCATGCCGACGCCATGGTCGGCGAGCGCTTGCGGGCGCTGCACAGCGGCGACGAGCCGCCGCGCGTGCGTCGCGTCATCGAGCGTCCGACCACCGCCGGCACAGCACTGGTGATGGCCAAGGGGCCGATCGAGCACTGACCCCGCCTAGCTGATATCAGCCGATCAGCCGGCCGACTGGATCATGTAGAGCTTGCGCGTGGTCTCGCGGATGCGCCATTCGCCCTTCCATCCCCGCGGCAGCACGAGAAGGTCGCCTGGCCCCAGTTCACGCGCCTCGCCGTCGGCGCGGCTCACCTCGACCCGCCCCGAAATGATATGGCATATCTCCGACGAACCCGTGCGGTCGGCGGTGAAGCGGCCGGGCGTGCATTCCCAGATGCCGATGTCGACGGTCCCGTCCGGCGATTGGAAAAGCGAGCGCACCGCCTCGACCTGGTCCCCCTCGATGGAGGTGGGCTTGGGTGAGAACGCGCCGATGTCGGCCTTGGCGAGATCGTGGAAGGTCGAAAGGTCGATCAAACTGGTCTCCATCAGTCAGTGGCCGGTAATGCCGTCGGCGAGCGCGGCCAGTTTCGACGTATGCGCAAGCCCGGCGGCCTCGCGCCCGTCGGCGATGCGATAAAGCTGGTACATCGAATGCACGCCGAGCCAGCGGAACGGCTCCGGCTCCCATGGCCTGACCTTGCGGTTGACCCAGGGCAGCTTTGTAAGCTCGGTGTCCTGGCCGAGGATCAGGTCGGCGAGCGTGCGACCCGAAAGATTGGAGCTCGAGACGCCAAGCCCGACATAGCCACCGGCCCAGCCGATGCGGGTCGCGGTATCGAGCCCGACGGTCGTGCACCAGTCGCGCGGCACGCCGAGCACGCCGCACCAGGCGTGCTCGATGCGGCAGCTCGCCGTCTGCGGCAACAGCGTCGTCAGGATCTGATGCAGCTGGTCGATCGTAGCCTGCTGCGTCTGCCCATTGACGTCGGTGCGCGAGCCGTAGCGATAGGGCACGCCGCGCCCGCCCATGGTGATGCGCCCCTCGCGCGTGCGCTGGGCATAGCAATAGGCGTGGGCGGCATTGCCGAGAAGCTCGTGACCCTCCCAGCCGATCTGGCGCCAAAGCGCCTCGGACAGCGGTTCGGTGACGATCTGCGCGCTGTTGAGCGCCAGCCAGGTCCGCTCTTCGCCGGGAATGCCCGCGGTAAAACCTTCTGTCGCGCGGATGATGGTTTCCGCCCGCACCGTGCCGCGGTTCGTCGTCACGCTGCCCTTGGCGATGGCCGTCACCGTCGTCTGTTCGTAGATCGCCACGCCCAGGCGCTCGACGACGGCGGCAAGTCCACGCACCAGCTTGGCCGGCTGCACCCGCGCCTGGCCGTGGACGACGAAGCCGCCCATGACATTGCGGATGTTGATGCGCGCCCGCGTCGTCGCTTGATCCAGCATCTCGACGCGGCTCGGATCGATATCCCAGGCGCGGATCGTTTCGCACTCTTCGCGCGCGCGTTCTAGCTGCGCGGGATTGGTGGCCACCGTCAGGTTGTCGACGCGGCGGATATCGGCATCGATCCCTTCCGCGCTCGCCACCCGGATCACCTCGTCGACGCAGCCCGCCATGGCCGCCTGCATGGCGCTGACACCTTGCCGGGTCGAGGTCTTGAGATATTTTTCGCGCGACCAGGAGAAGCCGCCCGACAGCCAGCCGCCATTGCGGCCCGAAGCGCCGAAACCGGCAAACTCGCGCTCGATCAGCGCGATGCGCAGCGAGGGCCTCGCCTTCTTCAGATAATAGGCGGTCCACAGGCCGGTATAGCCGGCACCGACGATCGCGACATCTGCCTCGATATCACCGGGCAAGGGTGGCCGGGGCGCGGGAACCCCTCCCAGGTCCGCATACCAGAACGATATGTCGCCGTTGCGCTTGGCTTGCATGGGATGACTTTCGAATTGATTGGATCAGGTCAGCGTCGCATCGGCCGAGCTGTCGTCGGCCAGAAGCTTGGCGTCGGCACCGTCGAAGCAGAGCTCCACCTTGTCGCCGAGGCCGAAGCTGTCGCCGGTCAGCGGTGAGCGCACGATCGCCACGGAGCCGTCGGCGAGCCTGACTTCGTATTTCGATCCCGAGCCGAGATAGATGGCCTCCGCGATCGTCCCCGGCAGCCGGTTGGTGGTGCCTGCCGCGTCCTGGCCGGACCGGCGGATGGCGAGCTTTTCGGGGCGCAGCAACATGACCGGGCTGGCTTCGCCGGCGATCCGGCGCGGTGCCGTCACCGTCTCGCCGGCAATGCGCAGCGCCGTGCTCGTGCCGTCGCTTCGCGCCTCTCCGCGCAGCACCGTGGAGTCGCCGATGAAGCGGCCGACGAACAGCGTCGCCGGTTCGTCGTAGAGTTCGCGGCCGGTGCCGACCTGCTCGATGCGCCCGCGATTGAACACGGCGATGCGGTCCGACAGAACCAGCGCCTCCTCCTGGTCGTGCGTCACATAGACGAAGGTGGTGCCGAGCTCGCGGTGAATGCGCTTGATCTCGAGCTGCAGCCATTCGCGCAGCTTCTTGTCGAGCGCGCCGAGCGGCTCGTCCATGAGCAACAGCGGTGGGTCGAAGACGATGGCGCGGGCCAGCGCCACGCGCTGTTGCTGTCCGCCCGACAATTCGCTGGGATAGCGATGCGCGAAGTCGCCCATCTTGACCATGTCGAGCGCCCTTGCCACGCGCGCCTTTCGCTCTGCCTGATCGACGCCGCGCAGCGTCAGCGGATAGGCGACGTTGCGGCCGACGCTCATATGCGGGAACAGCGCGTAGTGCTGGAAGACGACACCGATGTTGCGCTTGTGCGCCGGCACGCCGACGACGTTCCTGCCGCCGACCAGCAGCTTGCCGCTCGTCAGATCGGTGAAGCCGGCCACGACATTCAGCGTCGTGGTCTTGCCGGAACCGCTCGGGCCGAGCAGCGTCATGAACTCGCCGGGCTCGATGCGCAGCGACACGCCGTCCAACGCCTTGAAGCCGCCATACGCCTTGCTGATCGATTCGAGATCGATCGCCGCGCCCTTGCTCTCCTGTCCCGGCTTCATAGGGGTCCTTTCCGCTCGCGGCCAAGAAGAAGCATGCCGCCGCCGATCAGGATCGTGGTGGCCAAAAGCAGGATCGTCCCGACGGCGGCAACCGTCGGGTCGGCGTCGCGGGTAATGGAAGAGAATATCTGCACGGGCAAGGTCTTGAGGTAGGGGTTGGTGATGAACAGCGACACGACGATCTCGTCGAAGGAGGTGGCGAAGGCAAAGAGCAGGCCGGACAGGATGCCCGGCAGGATCAGCGGCAAGGTCACCGTGCGGAACGCGGTCAGCGCTCCCGCGCCGAGGCTCGCCGCCGCCGTCTCGAGGCGCCGGTCGAACACTTCGAGGCTGGCGGAGACCGCGATCAGCACGAAGGGAAGCGCAAGGATGGTGTGGGCGAGGACAAAGCCAGTCAGCGTTCCGACGAGATGGGCGTCGAGATAAACGGCGTAGATTCCAATGGCCAGCACAACGCCGGGGACCACCATAGGCGTCAGCATGAGCATGCGCAGGAGGTTGGCCGGCCGCGCTTTCATGCGGTCGAGGCCGAAGGCGGCAAGCGTGCCGAGCACTGTCGCCAGCGCCGCCACGATCGAGGCGACCTTCACCGAGTTCAGGAAGCTCGACATCCAGTCCGGATTGGTGAAGAAGTTCTGGTACCATTGCCAGGAGAAACCCTGCGGCGGGAAGGCGAGCGACTTGTTCTCGTTGAACGACATCGGCACGACGACCAGCGTCGGCGCGACAAGCCATATCGCCACCAGCAGGCAGACGAGGCCGAGGATGACGCGTGTGAGCGGCTTCATTTCCATCAGCGCCGCCCCGCTTCCCGGTACCTGGACCGCATCACCGGCGCCGCAAGCGCCAGGAGCACGAAGGTGGTGACCAAAAGCACCACGCCCATGGCACCGCCGCGGCCCCATTGCAAAAGGCTCAGCACCTGGGTCTGCACCAGCGTCGACAGCATGGTCGAGCGCGGGCCGCCGAGCAGTGCCGGCGTGATGTAGAAGCCCAGCGCCAGGATGAAGACGATGATCGCGCCGGCATAGACGCCCGGCAGCGACAGCGGCAGGTACACCGTAAAGAACGCGCGCGAAGGCCGGGCGCCCAGGCTTTGCGCCGCCCGCATCAGCCTGAGGTCGATGCCTTTCATCACCGAATAGAGCGGCAGGATCATGAAGGGCAACAGCACCTGCGCCATGCCGATGACCACGCCGGTCTGGGTGCGGATCAGACGGATGCCGTCGAACCCGGCCGCGCGCAGCAGCGAATTGATGACACCCGAATCCTGCAAGAGGATAACCCAGGAGAGCGTGCGAACCACCCCGCTCACCCAGAACGGGATGAGCACGCAGAGCACCAGGACGAGCCGCGCACGTGGCCCGACGGCGGTCATCAGATAGGCATAAGGATAGGCGCAGACCACGCAGACGATCGTAACCCATGCCGAGATGACAAAGGTGCGTTGGAGCACCGTGAGATTGACGGGCGCACCGAAGAACCAGAGGTAATTCTGCACGCCCCATTGCGGCTCCGAGAGGCTGCGCAACACGATGGTGAGCAGCGGATAGCCGATGACGGCTGCCAGCAGAATCAGCGCCGGCAGCGTGAGAGCGAACGGCCGCGATAGCCAACCCCGTTTCAGGACGGAAGGCGTTGTCGGTTCGAGCGCGCTCACGGGCTTTGCCTCCGCCAGCCGGTCAGTTGCCGGCCATCAGCGCCGACCACTTTTCCTGCGCCACCGCGAAGTTCGGAACCCAGAACTTGAAATTCTGCTTGTAGCCCTGCTTCTGGCGCTCCGGCGTGTTGGTCAGGAAGGCGGAGACGGAAGCGTCGACCTTGGGCTGCGCGTCGCTGTTGATCGGCGTGTAGGACGTCTGCTCCGCCAGAACCTCCTGTGCATGCTTGCCGAGATACGCATTGAGCAGCGCGTAGGATGCGTCCGTATCCTTGACGCCGACCGGGATCGTCATCTGGTCCATCACCACCAGCCAATCCTGCCAGGCCGGCGCGTATTTGGCGCCGTTCTTGACCGCGGTCATGGCGCGGCCGGTCCACATCATCAGCATGTCGGCCTCGCCGGACTCCGCCAGCTGCTGCGATTCAGCACCCGTCTTCCAGAAGATGGTATCGGGGCCGAGCTTGCGGACCACATCGATGGCCTTGTCGATATCGGCCACCGTCATCGCCTTCGGATCGCCGCCGGCGACCTTAAGCGCCTGTTCGAGCAAGCCGCCCGTCGGGCTGCCGGAGCCGTCGATCCCGCGCACGCCCGGGAACTTTGCCGTATCGAAGAAGTCTGCCCAGCTCTTGGGCGGGTTATCCTTGTACTTCTCCTTGTTGTACATCAGCACGACGCCGTAGTTCATCGCCGGCACCGAGCACTCGCCGACCTGGCCTTCCGGGATTTTCGAGACGTCGAGCTTCGTCAGATCCAGCTTCTGGAACAGCTTGCCGCAATAGACGTAAGGCGGCAGGTCGTCGGTATCCACAACATCCCAGGTGACATTGCCGGACTCGACCTGCGCCTGCAGCTTGGCGATCTCGGTCGGACCGTCATTGAGCAGCTTGACGCCGGACTTGTCGACGAAATCCTTCAGCGCGGCCGCCTGGCCGTCCTGGTAGATGCCGCCATAGGAGACGAACGTCAGGGTCTTGCCCTTCAGCGACCCCTCCTTGACCTCACCCGCAACCGGCTTCTCCTGTGCGAACGCTGCGGTTGCCAGCACGCCAAGCGCCATCACGGCGCTGAGATACAAAGCTTTCGTTTTCTGCATGATTGTCATTCTCCCATTGATGCCCGCATTGGATTGGACCTACCTGGCCGCGAGCGGTTTCCAGGCCGTGTATTGATCAAGCTCGGCGCGCACCGAGGTCGGCGGCGCGATGATCCACATCACTTCGGCTCGGCCACTGCCGATGTTCTCTGAGCGATGCGGTGTCGAAGTCGTGTATTCGATGCTGTCGCCCTCCTCGAGGACGTGACGGGCGTCGCCGAGCGAGACCTCGACGACCCCGCGCAGCACGACGAGCATCTCCTGCGCGTCGCCGTGGGTGTAACGATCGGGCCCGGTCGAGCCGCCAATGTCGAATTCCCCGACATAGACCTCCATATCGCTCAGCGGCGGACGCGACAGCAGCATCTTGCGGCAGCCGTCGCTGGGCGGCAGGCTCGGCCGCTCGCTTCGTCTCAGAACGCCATGGTTTTGCGCCGTGCTTTCCTCGAACAGCATGGCGACGCTGACGCCGAGCGCCGAGGCCATCTGGTTGAGCGAGGCGGTGCTGGCCCCTGTCAGGCCGCGTTCGAGCTGGCTGATGAAACTGGCGCTCGTCCCGGTTGCTTCCGCAAGCTCCCGCAGGGACAGCCTGCGGGCGAGGCGAAGGCTCTTGAGGCGCATGCCCAGCACTTGGTGGGCGTGCGTCGCGGCCGGTGTCTCGCCCGTTTTCGCCGAAGCCTTGTCCGACCCCTTGCTCATGCCGTCTCCTCACCGCACTTAACACTATGTACAGTACCACTGTACAACTGACAAGCCATCCATGGGCGCCAGCACGGCGCCACTAGCTGGGCCAGCCTGCAAGTCGGAGAGGTCGCATGAGTAAGCCGCGCAGCCGATTGACAAGGGGACGCGCGGGGAGAAGCCTTATCCTTCGCCCGAAAGGTCCCGGCGTGCCTTTTCGAGTTCCTCGGCATAGCGCCGCATCAGGTGGCCCTCGGTGAGCAGACCGAGCACGATGTGGTCGGTGAAATCCTCGACGACGGCCAGTTCCTCGGCGCCGGCGCGCTGGAACGTCTCGGCGGCGGTCTGCACGTTCATGCTGGGCACCAGGACGGCATCCTTGTACTGCGCGAGATCGCGCACCGGCACCTCGCCGCCGGCGGGATCGCTATGCAGTTCGGCTACGATCAGCACGCCGACATACTGGTCGCCCGGGTCGACGGCGATGACGCGCTGCGCCGAACCCAGCGGGATCTGCTTGCGGAAGTCCGCCAGCGTCGTCGCGGCATCGATGGTCTTGATGTCCTTGCGCATCATCGAGCCGACGGTCAGGCTGCGCATCCAACCGACATCGTGGGCGCTGCGGATCGTCTCGCCGCGCAGATGGAAGCGCCATGTCGAGAATGAATAGCCGAAGGTTTCGCGCACCAGGATCGCCGCCATGATCGAGGCGGCCAGCACGACCCCGGTAAGCGTCAGGTCGCGGGTCGATTCCAGCGCCAGGAAGGTCATCGTCAGCGGGCCGCCGACGACACCGACGGCAAGCGAGGTCATGCCGACGACGGCGGCAACCGAAGGGTCGATACCGGTCGCCGGGGAAACCAACGCCATCACCCCGGCGAATGCCTTGCCGAGCAGCGCGCCGAGGAACAGCGAGGCGAAGAACAGGCCGCCGCGAAAGCCGGAGCCCAGCGAGATGGCCGACGCCGCCAATTTCAGCACGAAGACGCTGGCCACCACGGTCAGCCCATAGTTCATGGCGAATTCGCGGTGCAGCGCGCCATGGCCGCTGGACAGCACCTGCGGCGTGATCAGCCCCAGCAGGCCGACGATGACACCGCCGACGACGGGGCGCAGCGAGGCATCGACCGACAGCCTGTTGAAACCGCGCTCGATCAGCGTCACCAGTTGCATGATGGCGATCGAGGCCGCGCCGCCCAGCAGCCCGAGCAGCAGGAACGGCACATATTGGCTGGCGGTCAGTTGCGGCAGCCCAGAAAGCTCCAACGGAAACGGCACGCCGCCGAACATTTCCGCGGTCAGCGAGGCGGAGATCGCGGCCGTCATGACAGGTGCGACATTGGCGACCGAGTAGATGCCGATGACCAGTTCGAAACCGTAGAAGGCGCCGGTCAGCGGCGCGTCGAACGCGGCGGCGATGGCCCCGGCCGCACCGCAGCCGACAAGGACGCGGACATCGTTGCGGCGCAGCCTGAAGATGCGCGCCAGCCGCGACGCCAGGCCGGAGCCGACCTGCGTGTAGCCGGCTTCCAGGCCGACCGAAGCGCCGAAGCCGCTGGAGATCATCGTCTGGCCGGCGATGATGAAGGTGTCGGTCAGCGACATGCGACCGCCATAGAGCGCGTTGGCCTCGATCGGATCGACCGGGGTGCGGAATTTGCGCAGCCGCAGCCATATCACCGTCAACCCAAGCAGGGCGCCGCCGATCGCCGGGATCAGAGCCTGCATGGGATTGGCGAGCGAGAACATGCCGGAAAGCCGGCCGCCGGGCTGAACGCCGAACAACAGCCCGTGTAGATCCTGCACGATCTGGCTCATCGCCGTGACCAGTATGCCCGCCATGACGCCGACGACGCCCGCCAGCATGACCACGGCGATGCCGCGCGCCTCGAGCAGCGGAATTGATCGCAGAAGCACCGCGCGCAGCCGGCGGGCATAGACTTGTGGCTGGTTTCTGGAAAGCACTCGGGCGGCTCGCCGATATCAAAGGGCAGACCTGCCTGATACGCCGGGTGGCACGGCATGACAACCACAATGGCGACATCAAAGGCGCCATTATGGCCGTGAAACCGGCTGACGAGGTCTTCCCGCTATAATCGGGAGGCAATCGGTTCTGTCGTCAGTCCGGTATGGTCAGCGCCCCGCAATCATCGTCGGCGATGAATGTCGCCAGCAATTCGGCGGGCTCGGTGGTGCTGGCATTCTCGGCGAAGAGATGGACGGTGCCAGGCGGCTCGAACCATGTCTGCCCCGCGCTGTAGGTACCGGCGGGACTCCCTTGTAGCTGTGAGCGCAACGTGCCCTTCAGGACGAAGGCGCTTACCGAGCCCGGATGCCGGTGGCGAGGCGTGAAACCGTTTGGCGGAAACGCCACGATCGCGGTGGTGATCGACTTGCCCGGCACGTTGGGCAGTCTCTCGCAGGAGATCGGCGTCACGACCGTCTTCGGCCGTGCCCGGGCGGTGTCGTCCGCATCGGCGTTTGCCATATGTATGTGCGTTTCCATGCCGTCAGGCACGACGCCTGTGAAACCCGGGCCGGCCCACTTTGCCGCAAGCGCGAACAGGACCGCTACGGCGCTGATGGCGATAAGAGATTGGCCGGTGCGCAAGCGACCTTGATTGCCGATCATATCGATGTCTCCGAATTCAGGCAGGCAAACGGAAGTCCGGGCGCCAGCCGAGTTCATCGACCGCTTTCTGCGTCGAGACCGCCGGGTTGGGTTCCGCCACGTTGAAGGCGCCCGGCGCACCCTTGTCGAGCGCGAGCAGCGCGGCATAGGCGGCGGCATCGACATGCACCGGCGATGCGCCGGCGGCCGTATCGGTTCCTGTTCCCGGCCCATAGAGCTGGCCATATCGCAGCACGACGCCGGCGAATGGCGCGTTGAGAACGGCTTTTTCCAGGGCAATGACGCCACCGACGCTGATGCCGCGATTGCCGCTCGCGCCGCCATCCAACGGGTCGGCTTCGTCATGCGGTTCCGGGCCTGGTGCATAGGCCCAGGCGATGCTTTGCGCCACCATGCGCCGGACACCGGACGCGACGGCGGCCGCGACCAGATTGCGCGTGCCTTCGTCGCGGATGCGGGCATTGCGCACGACCGCCTCGCCCATCCGGCTCGGATCCAGCCCTGGCGGCAGGTCGGTCAGTTGATGGACGACGATATCAGGCTTGGCGGCGAGCATCGCGCGCGAGAGCGCCTCGGCATCGAAGACGTCCACGACGACCGGCCCGACTCCGAGGGCGCGCAATATCGCGGCCTTGTCCGCGTTGCGCGTCGTGCCCGTCACCTGATGGCCGGCGGCCAGAAGTTGCGGGATCAGTCGCTGGCCGATGGCGCCGGAGGCGCCGGCAAGAAAGATCCGATGACCCATCGTCAGGGACTCCTTAATGTCCTAATATCAGTGCACGAACAACATATAAGAGCTCTTACATTATGCGCAAGCCGAATCCGCACGCATCGATACCCGCCCCCGGCGAAGGCAAACGCGGCGAGGAAGGCTATCTCGGCTATCTCCTGCGCCAGGCCGCCGGCGCGCATCGGCTCAGGATGGACAGGGCACTGGGCGATCTCGGCGTGACGCAGCCGCAATTTGCCACGCTGACCATGCTTGCGGCCTATCCTGGCCTCTCCAATGCCGATCTGGCCCGGATGGCGCTGCTCACCCCGCAAACGCTCAGCGTCATCGTCGCCAATCTCGAACGGGCCGGCTCGCTGGTGCGCAAGCCGCATGCCGTGCATGGCCGCATCCAGCACATCGATCTCAGCGACAGCGGTCGCGCACTGCTGCACGCCTGCCGTCTGCGCGTGCAGGCGATCGAGAGCGAGCTGACGCAGGGGCTGTCGGAAGCGGAAGAACGCGCCGTCAGGCGCTGGCTGGTCGGCGTCGCCACAGCCGCCACAGCCAAGTCCTGATTGCCCCCGGTTGCTGTCCAGCCGAGAGCGGTCGATCAGGTCGGCATGGGCTCACCGGCTTCATACAGCACGAGATTGCGCTCGCCGATACCAAGCGCCGGCCAGCTCGCGCGCCACTCGGCGATGTGCGGCGAGCGGAAATGCGCATCGAGCGCCGCCCTGTCGCGCCACACCTCGGTGACCCGGATCAGCCCCGCATCGAGCACGTCGCGCGCATAGGAATATTCCAGGCAGCCATCCTCGGCGCGGCTGCCCGAGATCATGCGCTCCATCACCGGCCTTGCTTCCTCCAGCTTTCCGGCAGGCAAACGGATCGTGCCGATGATCAGAAGCATGGGTCTTCCTTCTTGCGGGATCGTCGATCTAGCCACTCTCCCACCCTCGCGCAAGCTTGGCCAACTACCCTCGCCGGGCTGTCCCATGCGCGGCAGCCTATGGTTCGAGGACTTACATGGCGATCAGCGAAAGCATCCAGCCCGGCGCGGTGGCCAAGAATGGCCGCGACATCTTCTTCGCGCTCGGCATCGTCATCATCCTGGCCGTGCTGTTCCTGCCGATCCCGGCCTTCCTCATCGACATCGGCCTCGCCTTCTCGATCGCGCTTTCGGTGCTGATCCTGATGGTGGCGCTGTGGATCCAGCGGCCGCTCGATTTCTCCTCGTTCCCGACCGTGCTGCTCATCGCCACGATGCTGCGGCTATCCCTCAACATCGCCACCACGCGCATGATCCTGTCGCATGGCAATGAGGGCACGCACGCCGCAGGCTATGTCATCGCCGGTTTCTCCAAGCTGGTGATGGCCAGCGACTTCGTCATCGGCCTCATCGTCTTCATGATCCTGATCGTGGTGAACTTCATCGTCATCACCAAGGGCGCAACGCGTATCGCCGAAGTCGGCGCCCGCTTCACCCTCGACGCCATCCCCGGCAAGCAGATGTCGATCGACGCCGACCTTTCCGCCGGCATGATCGACGACAAGACCGCGCAGTTGCGCCGCCGCGAACTGGAAGAAGAAAGCTCCTTCTTCGGCTCGATGGACGGCGCCTCGAAATTCGTGCGCGGCGACGCCATCGCCGGCCTCATCATCACCGCCATCAACATCGTCGGCGGCATCGCCATTGGCTACATCAGGCACGGCATGGGCATGGGCCAGGCCGCCGACGTGTTCATCAAGCTGTCGGTCGGCGACGGTCTGGTCACCCAGATCCCGGCGCTGATCGTTTCGCTCGCCGCCGGCCTGCTGGTTTCCAAGGGCGGCACCCGCGGCTCGACCAACCAGGCCGTGTTCGGCCAGCTCGGCGCCCATCCGCGTGCGCTTTACGTGGCGGCGGCGCTGCTGGTGCTGCTCGGCCTGATGCCCGGCCTGCCGCTGTTCCCCTTCTTCGCGCTGGCCGGTGGCATGGCCGGCCTCGGCTACATCATCCCGATGCGCGCCAACCGCGTCCTCGCCGAGGCCGAGGCGCTGAAGACGCAGGAAAAGGCGACCAAGGCCGAGGAAGAGAAGAACTCGGTCAAGGCCTCGCTCGCCACCGCCGAGATCGAACTGCTGATCGGCAAGCAGCTGTCGACCCGGCTTCTGGTCTCGCATCAGGAGCTGGTCTTCCGCATGGCCAAGATGCGCAAGAAATTCGCCCAGCAATACGGCTTCGTCGTGCCGGAAGTGCGTGTCGCCGACGATTTCGCCATCCCGCCGAAGAGCTATCAGATCAAGGTGCACGGCACGGTGGTCGCCGAATATTCGATGCGCGTCGGCGAGATCATGGTTCTGCTCGGCAGCCGCGACGTACCCGAAATCCCCGGCGAAGAGATCCGCGAACCGGCCTTCGGCATGCGCGCCTATTCCGTCATGGAAACCTTCGCCGAGGATTTGAAGCGCGAGAACTACACTTTTGCCGACAACATGTCCGTGCTGCTCACCCATCTCTCGGAAGTCATCCGCAACAACCTGCCGCAGCTTCTGTCCTACAAGGACATGAAGGCGCTGCTCGAACGCCAGGACCAGGAATACCGCAAGCTCGCCGACGAAATCTGCACCACGCACATCTCCTATCCCGGCCTGCAGGCGGTGCTGAAGCTGTTGCTAGCCGAGCGCGTCTCGATCCGCAATCTGCATCTGATCATCGAGGCCATCGCCGAGATCGCGCCGCATGTGCGCCGCACCGAGCAGATCGTCGAGCACGTCCGCATCCGCATGGCCCAGCAGATCTGCGGCGATCTTTCGGAAGGCGGCGTGCTCAAGGTGCTGCGCCTCGGCAACCGCTGGGATCTCGCCTTCCATCAAAGCCTCAAGCGCGACGCCAAGGGCGAGGTGCGCGAGTTCGACATCGACCCGCGCCAGCTCGAGGAATTCGGCCAGGACGCCACCAAGGCGATCAAGAAATTCCTCGAGGCGGGCGAGCGCTTCGTTCTCGTCACCGCGCCGGACGCCCGCCCCTATGTGCGCATGATCATCGAGCGGCTGTTCACCACGCTGCCGGTGCTCTCGCATGTCGAAATCGCCAAGGGCGTCGAGATCAGGGTGCTCGGGACCATATCGTGAGCGTTCTTTCGCAGAGCGTCGTCATCGCGGCGTTCCTCGCCTTCTGCCGCATCGGCGCCTGCTTCATGCTGATGCCGGGCCTATCCAGCGCCCGCGTGCCGGTGCAGGTCAGGCTGTTCGTGGCGGTCGCCGCCACCGGCGGCCTGCTCGCGTTCCTGTGGGACCGCATCATTCCCTTCGTCGATCCGCGCCCGCAGATCCTGGTGCCGATGATCATATCGGAACTGCTGGTCGGTGGGCTGATCGGCGCCATGACCAGGCTCTACATGGAGGCATTGCGCTTCATGGGCTCGGCCATCGCCATGCTGATCGGCTATGGCGGCTCGGGCGGGCCGGCGATCGAGGAACCGGAACCGCAGGCGGCGCTCGCCGCCATCATCTCGTTCTCGGCGCTGTTGATGCTGTTCGTCTTCGACTTCGACCACGAAATCGTCCGCGCTTTGGTGGCGTCCTACACGGTCGCGCCGGTCAACGTCTTCTTCAACCCGCAGGCCGCCCTGGTCGACATCACCGACACCGTGTCGGACACCTTCTTCCTGGTCATCCGCCTCGGCAGCCCGTTCGTCGCCTATGCCATTCTGGTCAATCTGACGATCGGCTTCGTCAACAAGCTGACGCCGCAGATCCCGATCTATTTCATCTCCCAGCCCTTCGTCATCGCCGGCGGCATGATCATCTTCTATTTCGCCATCGGCACCATGCTGTCGCTGTTCGTCGACGGCTTCGTCGACCTGACTTTGGCGAGGTGAGATGAGCACGCGCAAGGACCGCCTGAAGAAACTGGTCAAGGTGCAGGAACAGCTGAAGGCGCTCCACGAGACCCGTCACGCCACTTTCCTAGCCGCGGCTAACGCGGCGGAAGCCGAGGCCAGGGAATTGATCGGCCATTTTGACCAGGACAATTCGCTCTCCGGCCTGTTCCCCGATCTCTATCACCGCCGCATCGCCCAGGCGGTGGTACGCCAGGAGACGAGCCTGGAAAGCGCCAGGCAGGAGGCCGGCCTCATCGCCACGGCAAATGCCCGCACCAACATGGTCGAACGCGCCTACAAGGACGTGCGCAACCGCGACGAGCGCGAACGCTCCGACCGCGAACGGCTGGACCTGATCGCGCAGAAGCGGAGCGAGGAATAGCTGCGGGAATTTGGTCACCGCCCGTTGCGGACGCACGCCCTGAACGACGCGAACGGCCGCTTTGTGCCGCATCTCGGTCACTTGGTCGGCTATTGCCGGCCTTCAAAAGCAGATATCGCCGCTGAACGCAGGGCCGATCGCATGAGATCGGCCACAGCGGTCTATTTTGCAACGAGCGCTGTCTCACCGGTAGTGAAGCGACGGCCCCATGCCGAGCCCGTAGGAGACCAGATCCTTCAGTCTGAAGCCTGCCCCGCTCACAGGCTTCCACAAAGGATCGAGCGACAGGTAGGACATGCCGTCGCCGAACAGCAATCCTAGGAACACCTCAGCCACAATATGGCCGCCCACCGGTCCAAGCTGCGGCGTGGAACGTGTGCCGCCTCCTGTAATCGGGATAGCCATGTTGGTCTTGTTTGTTGCCGCTTCGGCAAGGACATAGGTCCAAAGTGGGCAGTTGTCGGCGAAGGCCTTGCCGTCGCCACCCTTGGCTGTGACGGCATCGATGATCGGGCCTACGACATCACCATCCTCGGGAGCATCCACAGCCTTGCCGATTATGATGTCCGCATCGGCCAGGGGCTCGATGGCCATG
Organism: Mesorhizobium sp. 131-3-5; assembly: GCF_016756575.1. Classification (NCBI taxonomy): domain Bacteria; kingdom Pseudomonadati; phylum Pseudomonadota; class Alphaproteobacteria; order Hyphomicrobiales; family Phyllobacteriaceae; genus Mesorhizobium; species Mesorhizobium sp. 131-3-5. The sequence continues at coordinate 2,160,490 of NZ_AP023254.1, read as the reverse complement.
GCACGTGCGACGCTCTGGCCGGACGGCAGGCCGAGAAGCCAGCCCCTCAAGAGATTGCGCTCGCCGAGGGAGGCCGGCGGGTCGCCCGCCACGGCTTTCGGCAGATCGTGCAGGAAACCAACGAGGGATGTGTCGATCCTGTAGGCAAATTGCAGCCGACGCACATTGGCAGGATCTCCAGTCTCGGGATCCGATCCACCTGCGCGCTTGTCAATGTCGATAAATCGACCCCAGTCCAGAGCGCGACCCGGCTTCATCGTCTGGAAGCCGGTAAGCGCCTCCTCATGCGGCTTGCCGGCGCGTGGGAAGATCGGCAGCAGCTTGTCGTCGTTCAGCCGATAACCGGGCCTTACCATCGAATGGCCAAGTCTGTAGGCGGCGACCGAAAACTCTACTGGCATGAACGGCAAGTTGCGCCAGTGAAAGTACCGCAATCGCTTTTGATCGAAGCGGCCGTCCGTCTTAAGTGCGTCTAGGATCGGTTGCGAAACGATCCTGGAGAGGAAGTCATTCACGACAACATACTGGTAGTGGAAGCGGACGAGCTGCTGGAGCGCTTCAAAACCCAGGCCCGGATTGTCATCGACCATCCGGTTGTGCACGTTGAGCATCAGCCCTTGCAGCTGCGACACCAGACTGTTTTCATCGTTGCGGGGGTCGCCGATGATTGCTCGTCCGGCGAAGCGCGGCAGATCGTGGCCGGACTGGCCACCGGCCCCTGTCATTGCATCGCCGTGGCGGAAGCGGCCTTCCTTCGTATACATGTAAGGCTGGTCGGCTGGACCCCGGCCATAGACATTATCCAGATTAAAGCTCGGCGTGCGGAAATCCACGAGCCCATCGGGATCCAGCGATTTACGCAAGGTGCTGACGGGATCGAATGTGATGTCGTGATCAACGAACTGGCCAAAATAGGTATAGAGGGCAGGAATCCCGCTTTCCTCGGCATCGAGCCCATCTTTCGGCTCGTCAATGTCAGCAGACATGGCGGCGCCGAGCGCCTTGAGGTTGCGTCGGTTGTCCTGGTCGTTTGCCCCGAACGTTGCGGGTGCCAGATTTCGGAACATGCGACCGAAGCGGCCTTCGAACAACGGCGATCGTGTCGCATCAATGCCACGGGGCGGGGTGCCATGCGCTGCCATTTTTGATCTCCTGTGTTGTCGAATTTCTTGATCCGAGGATGGACTGGTGTCGAAGAAGCCAATTCGCCCTTCCGAGTGGGCCGCGAGGCACAGACCGGCCCCATCCGGTATGGCCCCGCGGCGCCGCTCCCGGGAGGAAACCCAGAATGGCCTTGTGTCGAAGAAGCCGTTTCGCCCTTCCCAGTGGGCCGCGAGGCACAGACCGGCCCCATCCGGTCATGGCCCCGCGGCGCCGCTCCCGGGAGGAAAATGAATTGGCGCCGATCTTCCATCGTCTCGATGGGTCCGGTTCGGGTCGTTCAGCTCCGGGGCGGTCGAGATGACGTCTCTGAAACAACCATTAGACCAGCTAGCGTGAAATCAGCGTGAGATGACGGCCATCTTTAGCTCCGTGTCTTTGCCGAGCTTGGGTCGCCCCGCACGCAACGTTTTGTTGACCCGATCAAGATCGTAGGGCGAAAGTGGCAGACAATAGCGAAAGGGTTTCTTCAACAGCGAGGATTGTGGATTGACCGCCGCAAACGCGTTTGAACTGGCAGCGCGATTTTGTTCACGGCCGCAAGATCTAGCGCCTGAACAGGCTGCAATGGCACGCGGGCTGCTCGGTGCGCTCGGCTACCTTGACTCTGGTGATACAGATCCCGGCTTGATAGCGACAAATAACCGCCAAGGACTACTCTCAGCTGCGGCAAACTTTGGCAATCTGTTCCGCTTGCACGCCCGCTACGCACCGGGGCTGCACTTCTTTGGTGCGCAGGTACACCGCAGTTGGGGAGATTCGGCCTCACCCGCTTCTGCCAGCTTCAGTGGTGTCGGCCTCACCCCGGGGCGCGCATTCGAGGCCTGCATCGGCGAGGGCATCGAATATCATAGCGAATGGCAAGTGCCGCACGGGACGATGAACCGCACGATGGTAGATGGTGTAGGCCATTGGCAGGACGTTCGGCTGGCTGAACACCTCGATGATTTCCGGGTGCAGTCCGGTTTCGGTGAAAGTGACCGATGGGTGCCCGTGCGCCGGCTGGACGACGGTCGGCAGGGCTATTTGCCCGAGACACTTTTCATTCGCAGCGCCAACCGGAGCGCCTGGGTGACCAGTTGCGGATGCGCCGCAGGGATAACCCACGAGGCTGCCCTGACCTCGGCGCTGCTGGAAGCAATCGAGCGAGATGCGGCTGCCGCCTGGTGGCGCAGCAGGCGCGGCGGCCGGTTGATCGGACTGGAAGCGCTTGCCGGCGCGGGCGTGCTCGATCTGCTTGCGCGGATAAGGCAGGAGAAGCTCGGCAGATGCACCCAGTTTCTCGACATATCGGGTGAGTTTCCCGCGCCTGTAATCGCGGCGCTATCCTTCGACGCGGATGGTCGCGGTCTGGTAGTCGGGCTGGCTTGCAGGCTGGACGCGGGCAACGCCCTGAGGGCGGCGCTGCTGGAAATGTGCCAGATGGAATTGGCTCTCGATGTGGCGGCAATGAAACGCGCAGAACAGGGAGTTGAGAGGCTCGACGAGGTCGACAGCCGGCAGGAGGAGCGCCCCGAGACCCCTGGCGCAATCGACACGGACCTCATCTCACACCTGTCCAGTAGCCTGCTGATGCACAAAAATGCCGAAAAGGGCTTGAATTTCGTATCCTTGGTTGGCGAAATGCTTAAAAAGCAATACCGCATATACGCAGCAGATCTGACCACGCCGATGTTTGACATTCCCGTCGCCAAAGTCTTCGTCCCAGGGCTGCAACCTCTTCCGTCGCCGTTCCAGTCGCGTCGGCTTCGTTCCCTCATTGACCAGGCCGGCCCGAGCGGCCGCGCCGATCTTATGTAGACGGAGGCAGTTGCGGGACAACGATGATCGGGCACAACTCCCCAACGAGGACTGCGCCGCTGATCCGTGTCACGACGCTTGACAAGGTAGCGCTGAGCCAATCTGGGCGAGACATCGCCGTGAGAAACCGCAAATCGCGTGCCGTCCTTGCCTATCTTGCACTCAGCCCTCATGGTTTTGAAACCCGCGAGCGCATCTGCGGTTTGCTCTGGAGTGAATCGGACGAGGCACGAGCGAGGGCCTCGCTCAGGCAAACCGTAGTCGATCTCAAGACCTGCCTGGCTGAAGTCGAAGGGGTCTTCGTCGGAGACCGGCTCAACGTGACGCTGAAGCAGTCGCTCGTCACAGTGGATGTGAGTGAGATCAGGCACGATCTGAAAGCTGGAAGGATTCCGCCCGTCCTTCTGGAGAGGCAGCGTGTCGCCGAAAGCTTTCTCAATGGCCTGGACGACATCGACCCCTCGTTTCGGAATTGGGTCCTCGTCCAGCGGCAATGCCTTCAGGATGAATTTATCTCGTGTCTGGAAGCGATGGCCAAGGCTGCGGCAGACTGGCCAGCGCTAAAGCGAGCCGGACAAGCCCTGCTCAATCTCGATCCGACCAACGAGATCGGGTGCCGCGCAGTCATGGAAGCGTCGGCTCGGATGGGCGACCAAGCAACGGCCTTGAGGGCCTATAAGGGGCTTTGGGACCTGCTTGAAACAGAGTTCGACAGCGAACCTTCAGCCGCCACGCAGGCACTGGTCAGTGACATCAAGCTTGGTACGATCGGGGCCACGGACAGGGGGGCGGTGACCGCAATCGCCGCCGAGGCGTTCGGGTCCCAGGCGCAACGGCTGCAAGAGCCCGCCGCCGGCGTGCTGCTGTTCGTGCGGGAGTTCGAATTGGTGAGCGGTTCCGTCCGCGCGCGGAACGCCGTGCAAATCTTCCGCAGTGAACTGGTCGCGTCCCTGGTGCGATTCCGCGACTGGGCGGTAATGGAATGGGAAGGGCATCCCCCCCGCTTCACCGAGAATGCCTATTGCATCGAGGCGACCGGATTTATCGACGGGCCGACATTGCGTCTCAGCATGACGCTTAAGCAGCTTGCATCGGGGCGCTACATCTGGAGTGAGCAGTTTGTCATCGAAAACAGCCAGTGGTACCAGACCCAGCAGAGGCTCATCCGCCGCATCGCCGTCGCGCTGGGCGTCAGCATGTCGTCCGAACGGCTGGTTCAGATCGCCAGCATCCCGGACCTGTCGCTGGAGCAGTTCGACCGCTGGCTGAGGGCGCAGGAGCTGATCTTTCAATGGCGCCCGGAGTCAGAGGAGAGGGCCGAGGCTCTGTTCAGATCAATCATCGCAGAGTCACCACGGTTCGCTGCCGCCTACGCCGGGTTGGCCGGCATCATCAATTCACGGCATTTGATCTTCCCCGGCATCGGCCGACGACGCGAACGCCACGCCGAAGCGCTGACGTTTGCCAAGCAGGCGACCCAGATCGATCCGATCGATTCCCGAAGCCAACTGCATCTGGCGTGGTCCTACGCCATGAACGGCATCCCGCAGCAGGCAGCCATCAGCTTCCTTCTGGCCTGCGAACTCAATGGCAACGACCCCTGGACCTTGGTCTCCGCGTCTCTCGGGCTTGCCTATTGCGATGATCGCGAGAACGCGCGGCGTATTGCCACTCTGGCGCTGCAGACCGGACTCGGCGTTTCACGCCTGCAATGGAGCTATCAGGCGGGCGTGCGGTTCCTGCTTGGCGACTATGCCGGTTGCGTCGAAGCGGCCGAGCGCGCCGCCGATAGTGTGTCGTACATCGGCGGCTGGAAGGCTGCGGCGCTCGCCTTGCTCGGCAACGAGAAAGCGGCGCATGAAGAGGCCGACCGATTTTTAGCGCAGCTGAAGACGACGTGGTTTGGACATGAGTCACCGGAGCCGGGAAACGTCGGCACATGGCTCATGGACAGCTTTCCGATCTACAGTCCAGATGCCCTCGAGGCACTGCGCCAAGGGCTGGCCGGGGCCGGCATTGTCGTCAGCCATATGCCTTTGCCAGAGCCCGTTCTATCGGCAGCCCCGAATGGTGTAGTCCGCAATGCGTGAGTAGAAGAAACTGTCGCGGTTGAACGGCACCTTTTCGAGAATGGCATCGAAATAGAATTCCGGAATGCCATAGTCGGCCATGCCACCTTGTTCGGCCTGGAGCTTCTTTTGCGATTGCGTCACTTGATTGTTGGGCGGTAACCGCAGGAAGAAGACGTGGTCGTATCCCTGCACGATCTGGATTTCCTTGTAGCGGTCCGGCACGACGACGAGTCCATCGAGTTGCGCCTTGAACTCGGCCAAGTCGCGCGGACGCGTGCTGGGATCCTGTGCCCATTGCACCACCTTGCGGCCGGTCGCCTCGAAGTTAAGGGTTTGGATCGGTTCGGGAAAGGCGTCCAGATTGTCGACGGGGTCAGCCATGGTTAAGCTCCAGGAGTTGTAGGCGGGGTGATAAACCGGGGCCAGGCGTCGCCCAGATTGAGCGCGCTGGCGACGAAAAGGATCAGGTCGGCCATTGTTCGCGGGATGCCGGTGGGAAACAGTCTGGCGACGAGGTCTTGCGTAATTGGGTCGTCTTCGATCATGGCGCGCGAGGCCGCGAACCTTGCCATGAAGACATCCCCTACAATCACCGATCCGATGGTACCGAAACACAGCCCGTCCTGTTCGATCGCGGCCTCCAACAACAGCCAGAACAGCAACGGTGGATTTTCTGCCAGCTCAGTCGCCTCGGCCGCGGTGAAGGCAACGGTCGAACCTTGAAGCCAGGATCGAATAGCCTGGTCACGCTTCCCGGCATCACCGAGTAACGGCGCGGTCGCGAGAGCGGCCTGAGGCAATTGTTCGATCAAGGCATCGAGCCTGAGCAGGCCACCAATGGTTCCTCGGACCAAATCGCTGAACAAAAGTCCCGACGCATTCGGATCGGGTAGTGCAGCCCTGTCTGCCTCGCTCAACAGACCCGCCGTGGCGGGGTCAAGTGGCTTTGAATCGGGGCCGACGCACAGGATCGGCATGCTGTAGGCACTCAGCAGCACTTCGTTGACCGTTGGTCCGATACGCCGACTGAACTGCGGCGTCGAGCCGGCGATCTGGAAGAAATGCGACCAATCGGCGATCCAGTGTTCGGAGACCGGGAATCTATGCGGGCGTGATGAGGAGCGGTTGAGCAACACGTTTTCCAGCCCTTCGCCTTCCGGATGCTGGTCATTGAAGACATAGGAAAGCCTGACCATGGAATGGCCCAAGCGGTATGCCGCGTGGGAAAATTCAATCGGGACACCTTGCGGCATGTCGACCAGTGGTCTGAACCCGTTCTCGTTGTAGAGGTCCCATATCGGCTTGGCGATGAGGCGCGGCAGCAAATCATTTTGCAGCACATTCCGGTAGATCGCCGTCGTGACGCGGCGTGTCCGGTCGAAAAGATACGCACCTGCCGGCAGTTCGACGTCTTTCTTGGGTATTCCGCTGCTGCTCAGTGCACCGGCCACGGCATTGTGCAGATGCAGGAAAAGCGCCGTCATTTGCGCAATGTTGGCGTTGTCGTCGCTACGCTGGTCTGCGACCAAGACATCCGTCCGACCACTTTCGAATCCATCGCTCAGATCGGCCTGCTGAAAGCGTGGCAAGTCGCGTATGGCAAAGGGACAGGCGCCCGCGGGCATCGCCATGGCGTTCGGTGACGGCGGTGCCATTGGCCCGGTACGCATGAGCGACCTGACAACTTCACCGGGCTTGGCCACAACATACAAACCAGGGTCCGAGAACGGTCCGCCGCCGTAAAGCACGTCGAGCAGGAGCGCCTCCTCGCGTTCGTTGCGGCGCTCTGCCTCGTGGGCCGCCAACAAGGGACTGAGCGAGGAATTGCGGATAATGTCGTGTGCGGCGAACTGGGCAAGATAGGTGTATCCTGCCGGAATCCGCTCGTTGGTTTTATTGCCACCTCCGGCGGATGCCGCACTCATCCTGCGCAGCAGCTTGGCAAACAGGCACTGAGTGGCCCAAGGCGTCTCCAGGCCATGATAGAGCTTGGCTTCGTCCGCGCCGGCAACATTGCCAAAGTTGCGAAACTGCACCTGACGCGGATCGACAATGCCGGCGATGCCTTGAACACCGCCCGACACGGCCAGCCCGGCGGTAGTCGTGCCGCGATGAGCGTTCATTCCGGTTCTCCCCGTCCCTTGGACCGTATTCCATACGTGTCGTGAAACCAGCGTGAAATGCTACTAATTTCGCGGCGCGCCAGGAAAGTTGACGGCTCAAAATCTGCCGGTCAGCAATGCGCCGCATGGTCGCCGTCCGCCGATCCCCGCCAAGCCTGGAAGCTGCCGTACTGTATCTTTGAGTGGCGACATAACAAAGTGCTTCGTGCCCGCTGGTGACCTTGGCCTCAAATCCAAGCTTCGCTAGAGTTCACAACATGCTGAACGCCATTCACCACGTCGCGCTCATCTGCACCGATTACGACCGGTCGCGATGGTTCTACGTCGAACTCCTCGGCCTCGATCTGATCCGGGAGGTCTATCGGGAAGAGCGACAGTCATGGAAGGCCGACCTGCGGATCGGGTCCGTCCAGCTGGAATTGTTCTCCTTCCCCGCCCCAGCGACGAGGCCGTCCTATCCAGAGGCGACAGGCCTGAGGCATCTGGCATTTGCCGTGGCCAATCTTGATCCCGTTCTCATGCGCCTGGAAGCCGCCGGCGTCGCCGTTGAGCCAATCCGCATCGACCCATATACAGATCAACGGTTTACCTTCTTCAGCGACCCAGATGGATTGCCGCTGGAACTCTACGAAGTCCCATAGGAACGGTACGCTTTCGCGACCATGCTGGTTGCGGCTGAATGGCTGGTTCCGGACGCAAGCGGGGCCGTCATTTCCAGCTGGCGGACGCGGCCTGCCCGCGCCGTTGCATTGGCGCCGCCTCGGGTCGAAAATGCCCCCATGGAAGCAGTCCGATTTCCCAAACTCATGACACCAAGGCTCGTGCTTCGGGCGCCCGGCGAACGGGATATCCCGGCATGGTTTGCGCGCGCGACGGATGTCGAATCCGCCTCCCTTGCCGGTGATCCCATTCCCAGCGACATAGGAGCGGGCGAGCGATGGTTGGCCCGCTCGCGTCAGCGGTTCGCCGACGGTAGGGCGATCCAGTGGTCCATAGACCAGGCGGGAGTATCGGACGCGATCGGGACGATAACCCTGTCCTTCGGCACAACCGACGCCAAGGCAGCCGCATTGGGATTTGTGCTGGCGCGCGCGCATTGGGGGCACGGAATGGGCAGCGAGGCGGCGCGCGAAGTCCTGCGCTACGCCTTTGAAACCCTGGCGCTTGAACAGGTGACGGCCGAGGCAGCAACGCGCAATTTCGCGTCGCTGCGGATATTGGCGAAGCTCGGCTTCAAGCACATCGAGAGCTTCATCGATGTGTTCGACGGCGAGCGCTGCGAGCGCTTCGCGCTCGACGCAGACATTGGATCATCACTGTTGACGAGCAAGGCGACGCCAGACCGCTAGGTCCCGAGCTTGCTCAATCAATTGCACGTATCCGCGGCCTTGAGCGCTTCGGCACGGGAAGGTTCGCGCAAATCCGCGATCCGGCGAACAGCAGCGTAGAACCTTGGATAATCGCCGGAACACAAATCGAACAAATGAAGGAACGCTGGAACCTGTTCACCGTAGACGGCAGTCGCGGCGAGCTTTGCATTGTTGATAGGGGCATCGAACCAGGCATCGTATCCCCGGTATCCGGCCCAGCTTTTGTCGCGCATCTGCCGATAGCGCATCCGCAGCCTGTCGATCGTGGCGGCCTTGGCAATCGCCATCTGCTCACGTGCGCGGGGACTTCCATAGACCTGCCGCAACTCATCGCGCGTTTTCGCTATCAGCCCGAGAAAATCCGCCCGGCGGTTGCGATCGGCTTCGTAGCGGCGCAATCCGGCGCGATTGCCGGTAGCTCGGAGCCATTTCCTCACACCGCTGGTTTCGACGGCGACCGCGAAAGCCTCGTTGAACGCGGAGTCGTTGTTCACATAGATCTTCTGATGCGCCAGCTCATGAAAGATAAGGCTGGCGATGTAAGTGTCGTCCTGACGCAGCATGGTGCTGAGCAGCGGGTCGCTGAACCAGCCCAGCGTGGAGTAGGCGGTGACGCCTGACACATAAACGTCCAGTCCTTGCCGCTGCAGTTCGGCGACGCTTTCAGCCGCTGATTTCCGGGAAAAGTAACCCCGGTACGGAACGCAACCGAAGACCGGAAAGCACCAGGTTATCGGCGTAAGCGAGAATTGCGGCGCGGCAAAAACGGCAAGGGTCACATCGGCCCGACCGATGTCGACATAGCTGCGATAGCTGCTGTTGTCGGGCAGCGCCAGTTCTTCCGTGGCAAAGCGGCGTATGGCGCTGGCCGACGTCAATTTTGCGCGCAATGCCTCGGACGTCGAGGGATCGCGGATAAGCCTTCCGACATTTTTCCGCGCGGCCATGATCTGCACGTGGCCCTCCACAGACTGCGCGTAGTAGGAAATGCTGGTGCACCCGGCCAGGCCGGACGCCACAATCACGGCGGCAAGCATTCGAAGAACGCGCTTCACTGTTTGCCCACCGCTTGCCCGTCTCCCATGCAGCGAATGTCTCGCCCCCCGTTCTCAAACAGGCACGCCAATTCCCGTCAAGACCTGTAGAGGCAGCGGAGCGACTTTCGACGTTGGCAGGGCACTCCGGCCATCCGCCTACCGCCGCAGGCAAGGTCGGCGAGAACCCGAAGCAGCCGCTCAATCCCCACAGTCCGCCCTCCTCCCCCTCGCGCAAGCCTGCCACAAGCTTGTTGAGGCATGGTCTGGCTAAGGAAACCCGGTAAAAGGCGGACTTTCTTGGCGATTTCTCCACCCAGCGACATCGTTATGGATGTCGCCCGAGCTGCCGATCCGATGGATATCGAGGCTGCCCGCGCCGCGCTGACCAAGCGCGCGGGCGCCGCTGCCGGTGCCTTTTCGGTCGACACCCCCGGTTCGCTAGATACCGCGGCGTCTGTCGATGCCGGCTCGATCCTGTCGCGCGCCACGGCCGACAAGGCGGCGGCGACAGCCGATCCGGCCAAAAAATTCAAGAAGTTCGAGGCGATGGTCTTGCAGACCTTCATCCAGAACATGCTGCCCAAGGACACAGAGGGCGTCTATGGCACGGGTCTGGCCGGCGACATGTGGAAGTCGCAGCTCGCCGAGCGCGTCGCCGACGTCATGGCCGAGCGCGGCGGCATCGGCATCGCCAAGTCGCTGCTTGCCGACCACTATATGGACGGCAAGCGCAAGGTGCCGATCGGCCCGGTGTCAAACGGACCGGAAAAGACCGAGATCGATCAGCAGACCCGTCTGTCCACCTCGCTCGTCCAGGAATTGCAGCGCAAGGCCGCCAGATCGATGACCGGCGACGAGACAACCATAAAAACAGACATCAAGATCTAGAATGGGAAACACCATGGCCGATTCTTCCGAATTCACTGCCAACCTGCCGGCCCGCACGACCGCGTCGGAGGCTCCGATCCCGTTCGCGCGGCCCGGAAACCTTGCCGCCATCATCGGCCGCATCGAGGAGGTGGTCGAGGAAGAGACTGCCGGCATCCGCAGCGATACCGGCTATGATCTCAAGGCGTCGAACGCCCGCAAGAGCCGCTATCTCTATGAGCTGACCCGCGCCATGAAGGGCGGCAGCGAAGCCGAGTTCCTCGAACAGCACCGCGAGGGCCTGACCCGGCTGCGCCAGAAACTGGCGAAGAACGAGGCGGCGATCCTGGCGCATCTGAGCGCCGTCAACGAGGTCGCCAGCCTGCTGCGCAGCGCCATCCAGCGCGCCGAAACCGACGGCACCTACTCCGCCGGCGAGTTCGGCCGGATGAAAGGCTAGAGCATGATCCCGAAAAATGGATGCCGGGTTTTGGAAAAGATCATGCTCAAACAAAGAGATAGAGCCCCATCCCGATTGAATTGGGATGGAACAGGCTCGAGAGCGCGATGATGTCGGGCTCTGAATGATCAAGATCATCGCCATCGCGGTCTGGGTCTGCGCCGCCACGCTCGGCGCCGTCTTCTATTCGTTCCAGGCAGCCGGTGAACGCGGCGTCGGCGAGAAACCCAAGCCGATGCTGGGCGGGCTGGATTACGTCAAGACCGACGTCATTTCGGTGCCGCTGATCCGCGATTCCAAGATCGGCGGCTATTTCCTGGCCAAGCTCGTCTACACCGTCGAACCGGAGCAGATAAAGAAACTGTCGATTCCGGCCGAAGCGCTCATCACCGACCAGGTCTACAGCTACCTCTACGCCAATCCCCAGATCGACTTCACCAAGAAGGCGACGATCGATCTCGATTCCTTTCGCGCCGCCATCCGCGACACCGTCAACACCCGCGTCGGCACGAACCTGGTGCATGAGGTTCTGATCGATCAGGTCAATTTCCTGAGCAAGGACGAGATCCGCGACAACTGGCTACGCCGTCGGCAGGATTCCGACACCGCGGCTGCCGGGACCGCGAAGCCTGCCGAAGCGGAAGCGCCGCCGGCCCACTGACCACTGGTGCCCGACAGGCTATTGATGCGGCGACAGGAACCAGTCCCCAGGATTTGCGTTGACGTAAACGTCAACCAGAAGCTATATGCGGCAGCGACCGTGATCGCCAGAGATGCCGCATGGGCTTCGGCCGGACCGAAATGCCCTGCGCGACAGGTACAACCAGACAGGGAGAACAGCGTGAGCGTTCAGGAGATTGCCGAGAAGATCAAGTCGCGCGTGGCCAGCAGCGGGTTTGATCGTTCCGTGAAGTTCGACACCGGGGGCGACGGCGTCATCGTCATCGACGGCGCAACCGTCTCGAACACCGATGCCCCCACCGACTGCACCATAAAGCTCTCGCTCGACGATCTCGAATCGCTGATCGCTGGCGACCTGAACCCGACCATGGCGTTCATGACCGGCAAGATCAAAGTCGAAGGCGACATGACGGTGGCCATGGCGCTCAGCCAGTTGATCGGCTGAGCACGCACGATTACCCGATGGGTCAATGAATCAAAACGCCGCCTTTTCAGGCGGCGTTTGTTTGAGGAATAGCGGGGTCGATGCCTCAGGCGGCCAGTGTCGGCGCCTGGGCCTTCAGCTTGCGGCCGCAAGCCTTCAGCGTGCCGTGCACGCCGTCGAGCGCGCCGTCCACCAGCTCCAGCGCCAGCAGGCGATGCCGCTCATAGGGGCCTGGCATCGCCAGCCGGCCCGTCTTGTCGGCCGAGAAGCCGAAGCGTCCGTAGTAGGGCGCATCGCCGACCAGCAGGATCGCCGCGTGGCCGAGACGCGCCGCCTCGGCCACGGCGTGGCGCATCAGCGCCGAGCCAATGCCGGCATTCTTGAGCGACGGATCGACGGCGAGCGGGCCAAGCAGCAATGCCGCCGGGCCGCCCTCACCCAGCCTGACGTCCCACAGCCGCACCGTGCCGGCGACGCCGCCTGAGGCATCGCGCGCGACGAAAGCCAGGCCTTCCGAAGGCCGGCGGCCCCGCCGCAGTTTCTCCGACGATTTTTTCCGCCGCATCGGCCCCATGGCACGATCGAGCAAGGCTTCGCGTGCCGCGACGTCGGCGACGGTTTCGGCGACCATCGAGAAGGCCGGCGCATGAGCTACGATTTCAACTGACATTTCCATTTCCGCAATCCCTGGCGAGCGGAGATCTGTTCCACAAGCGAGCCCGGGCGGGCGGCAAGCGCCCGTCCGGGATGATCTGATCAGTTCTTTCGAACCGTCAGATCACGTAGGATCGGAGAGGCTCGAAGCCGTTGAAGGCGACCGCCGAGTAGGTGGTCGTGTAGGCGCCGGTGCCTTCGATCAGCACCTCGTCGCCGATCGTCAGCGACAGAGGCAGCGGATACGGCGTCTTCTCGTACATCACGTCGGCCGAATCGCAGGTCGGGCCGGCGAGTACGCAAGGCGCGGTCTCCGAGCCGTCATGGCGGGTGACGAGGGGATAGCGGATCGCCTCGTCCATCGTCTCGGCCAGACCGCCGAACTTGCCGATGTCGAGGAACACCCAGCGCACATTGTCATTGTCGGCCTTCTTCGAGATCAGCACGACTTCCGACTTGATGACGCCGGCATTGCCGACCATGCCGCGGCCCGGCTCGATGATGGTTTCGGGAATGGCATTGCCGAAATGCTTGCGCAGCGCCGAGAAGATCGCCTGGCCATAGGCCTGGGCCGCCGGCACGTCGCGCAAATAGCGCGTCGGGAAACCGCCGCCCATGTTGACCATCTTCAAGACGATGCCTTCCTCGGCGAGCGTGGCGAACACCTTCTTGGCGTCGGCCAGCGCACGGTCCCAGGCGGTCAAGTCGGTCTGCTGCGAGCCGACATGGAACGACACGCCATAGGCGTCGAGGCCGAGGCCCTTGGCATGACGCAGCACGTCGACGGCCATGGCCGGCACGCAGCCGAACTTGCGCGACAGCGGCCATTCGGCACCTTCGCCGTCGGTCAGCACGCGGCAGAACACGCGCGCGCCGGGAGCGACGCGGGCGATCTTCTCGACCTCCTCGACGCAATCGACCGCGAACAGCTTGATACCGAGCTGGTAGGCGCGTGCGATGTCACGCTCCTTCTTGATGGTGTTGCCGAAGGAGATGCGGTCCGCGGGCGCACCCGCGTCCATCGCCATCTCGACTTCGGCAACGGAAGCGGTGTCGAAGGACGAGCCCATCGCAGCAAGGAGGCGCAGGATTTCCGGCGCCGGGTTTGCTTTCACCGCATAGTAGATCTTGGAATCGGGCAGCGCCTTCTCGAAGGCGCGGAAATTGTCGCGCACGACATCGAGGTCGACGACAAGGCAAGGGCCGGACGGACGGCGGGTGGCGAGGAAATCGAGGATGCGCTGGGTAGCCATCGGGTTTCTCCAAACACGCCTTTCGGCGCGCACAAGGGTGCGGACGCGGGCTGTCGGCCTCGCGAACACGCGGTGGACAAAGGCGGGACGGAAAATCCATGGAACCAGCCGGTGGAGACCCCGGAACCATGAAACGCCGTCTCGCGGCGATGAACCTCGGCCTTGCCCGGCTTCGGTCCGCTTTGTCTGCCTTGGCTTGGATTGGGAGAACCCCGTTCCGCACTGCCGGCAATGAAGGTGTGCCTCTTCAGTAACCCCGGTCTTTGGACAACCGGCAGAGAACCAGAAAGGCCCGCACCGTCGTTGCTTCAAGGTGTCCTCGGGCTGGCGGTTGGCCGCTAGACCGACTGGAGGGGTTGGCTCCAGTTACCTTACCGATTTCCCTCACCATTCGAGGATCGGCGGACACCCACAGGCACGTGCGACTTTGGGCAAGCGCGATATAGGGGCGAAGGATTTCACAATCAATAAAAATCGTATCGCAGGTTGTAAAATTTCCGGCATCGAACAATGTACATGCAACCGTATCCGGATATCGAACGATGACAGGCACGCACGGCCCCTACAACGCCTTCCTCGATCTTCGCCAGGTGCCCGTGGCTCATGCCGAACTCGGCCCGCTCGCGGGCCTGCGGCTGGCTGTCAAGGACATCTACGACGTCGCCGGCTACCGCACCGGCTGTGGCAATTCCAGGAAATTCGCCGAAGGCAATGCCGCCTCGCGCACGGCGCCGGCCGTGCAGGCGATTCTCGATGCCGGCGCCCGCTTCGTCGGCAAGACGCAGACCGACGAGCTGGCCTTCGCGCTGTTCGGCCAGAACGCGCATCTTCCGTTTCCGGTGAACCCTGCGGCGCCCGACCGCGTCACCGGCGGCTCGTCGTCCGGATCGGCATCGGCGGTGGCGGGCAGGCTGGCCGACATCGCGACCGGTTCCGACACCGGCGGCTCGATCCGCGCGCCGGCAAGTTTTTGCGGCCTGATCGGGCTGCGCACCACACATGGCCGCATTTCACTCGACGGCACCATGAAGCTGGCACCGAGCTTCGACACGTTCGGCTGGTTCGCCGACGACATCGAGACCTATGAGACCGTCGGCAAGCTGCTGCTCGGCCGCGACCCGCACCAGCATTCGCTGGACCGCCCGATATCGCTCACCTGGCTGGACGAGATGGTCGCCCGCCCCGCACTTGCCGGATATGCCGCAATGAAGGCGCTGGTGGGCACGGTTTTCGGTGCTCCGGCGACCTCGACCGAGCACTTCAGCTCTTCCTCTGATGAACTCTACTGGTGCTTTCGCCGGCTGCAGGCCAAGGAAGCCTGGGGCGTGCATGGCGAATGGATCACCAGCGGCGAGCGCGACCTTGGTCCCGGCGTCGAGGAGCGTTTCGGCTTCGGCCGCGCCGTCGATGACCGCACGGCGCAGGCCGAAAAAGTGCGCCGCCTGACCTTTCGTGGCGAGCTGAGCGCCCTGCTCGGCAAGGACGGCTTCCTTGTCCTGCCGACGGTGCCGGGCCCGGCGCCCTATGTCGACTCGACGCCGGAGGAGTTCCAGGCCTATCGCGAGCGCGCCTTGCATCTTCTGTGCCTCGCCGGGCTTTCCGGCTTTCCACAGATCACCTTGCCCATCGGCTCGGTCGCCGGCGCACCGTTCGGGCTTTCGCTGTTAGGCCCTTCCGGCAGCGACATTGCCCTGATACGGCTCGGCCGAAAACTTCTCGACGCAGCACAAAGGGCCTGAACCATGGACACACTGACCCGCATGCGCGCCTTCATCGACGTCGTCGAGGCCGAGGGCTTTTCGGCGGCGGCGCGCAAGATCGGCCGCTCCAAGGCGCTGCTGTCGAAATATGTGCGCGAGCTGGAGGACGAACTCGGCGCGCTGCTGCTGAACCGCACGACGCGCCAATTCTCGATGACCGAGGCCGGCCACACCTATTACCGGCGCGCCTCGGAGATCGTACGCGAGGTCGACAGCCTGGCGGACGCCGTGCGAGAATCCTCCGGCGACGTGCGCGGCAGGATCAAACTGTCGGCGCCGCGCACCTTCGCCGATGCGCCGATCGGCCAGTCGCTGATCGACTTCGCCAAGCAGCACCCCGACATCGTGCTCGACATCCAGCTCGACGACCGCTTCGTCGACCTGGTCGAGGAGGGCTTCGACCTCGCCGTGCGCATCTCGCGCCTGGAGAATTCGTCGCTGATCGCGAGACGCCTGGCGCCGTTTTCGGTGAAACTCTGCGCCTCGCCCGAACTGATCGCCAAGCATGGCATGCCGACGCGGCCGCAGGATCTCGGCCACATGCCCTGCATCGTCGACACCAACGGCCGCGGGCTGAACAACTGGGCGTTCAAGGGCGACAACAACGATCAGCTGAGCGTCGCCGTATCAGGCCCGATCGAGGTCAACAGCCCGATGGCGGCGCGGGCCGCGGCCCTGTCGGGACTCGGATTTTGCATCCTGCCGGATTTCATCGCCTCGCCCGATCTCAAGAGCGGCCAGCTGGTGACGGCACTCGACGACCGCATCCTGTCGGGCGGCGGCATCTTCGCCGTCTACCCGCATCGCCGCTATCTGCCGGCCAAGGTCCGTGTTTTCGTCGACTTCCTGGTGCAGTGGTTCAGGACGCGTGAGGTCGCTTGACCTGCCCCAGGTTCCTGTGGCGTGCGTGTCGTGGTCCCAAAACCGCTGCGCACTTTTGGGTGACACGCTCTGAGTTTGTGCGTGTCGTGATCCCAAAACCGCTGCGCACTTTTGGGTGACGCGCACTGGCGGTCCCAATTTCGCCCCCTTTCTGGTAACCTTCGGTTTCTCTCCAAAGCCAAGGGAATCGCGACCGGGAATGCAGCTCAAACGGCACGCAATCATACTGGCCTCGGCCCTGGCGGCGACCCTTGCCGCGACGGGACCGGCTTACGTGCATCCGCACGTCTTTGCCGAGGCACGCCTGGACGTGATCCTCTCTCCGGATCACCAAAGTGTGAAAGCGCTGCGCCATCTCTGGCGCTTCGACGACCTGTTTTCGAGTACGGTGATGATGGAGTTCGACAAGAACTCCGACCTGAAGCTTGACGACAAGGAGCTGAAGGAGGTCGCCGACACCGTTCGTGCCTCGCTGGCCGAATTCAACTATTTCCAGCTCGTCACGCAGAACGGCAAGGACGTGACGATGGTGCCGCCTCCACATCTGATGGCCAATTTCGACAACGACCAGCTGATCATCCTGTTCGAGTCGGAACCCAAGGAGCCGATCAAGCTGACCGGCACGATCGACATCGGCGTCTACGACCCGACCTTCTACACGGCGATCGACTTCACCGAGGATTCCAACATCACCGTTGCAGGCCTGCCGTCGAATTGCACCAGCAAGGTGATCCGTCCGGACCCTGACGAAGCCATCAAGGAAAACCAGAAGACCCTGACGGATGCCTTCTTCAACGACCCGACAGGCACCGACATGAGCAAGATCTTTGCCACCAAGCTCGAACTGACCTGTCAGCCAGAAGGATGAAGCCGGTGACGAAACCGTCCCTGCGTTTGGCATTCGGCCTGTTGGCCCTCGCCTTTGCCGCAATGCATTTCGCCAATGCCGCGCACGCCCAGTCTTCGCTCGGCATCGGCGTGAATGACGGCATGGCGCCCACCACCGGCCCGTTCGCCCACATCCTGATGTGGATCAACCTGCGCCAGCAGGAATTCTATCGCGCGCTGGCGACAGCCATGAAGGCGATGCGCCAGGACAACAGCAAGCTCTGGGTGCTCATCGGCCTGTCCTTCGCCTATGGCATTTTCCATGCCGCCGGTCCCGGCCACGGCAAGGCGGTGATCTCCTCCTATATGGTGGCCAATGAAGTGGCGCTCAAGCGCGGCATCCTGTTGTCCTTCGTCTCCGCCCTGCTGCAGGGTCTGACGGCGATCGCCGTCATGCTGCTTGCCTATTTCGTCCTGCGCGGCACAACCATCTCGATGACCGACGCGGCCTGGTTCATGGAGATCATGAGCTTTGCCCTCGTCACCCTGTTCGGCGCCTGGCTGCTGTGGCGCAAGCTCGGCCCGTCCATCCTGCGCCTGTTCGGCAGGGCGCCTGCCTACAGTCTCTCGGCGGCGCACGCCGGCCATTCGCATGCGGGTCACTCGCACGCTGGGCACTCTCACGCGGGTCATTCCCACGCCGGCCATTCGCATGCCGCGCACAGCCTTTCGGCGCATGCCCATTCGCACGCACTGCAGGGGCATGGGGACCATGACCATGACCATTCGCACAGCCATCACGAGCACGCCGCGCATGACCACCATCACGACCATGGCGCGCACGATCACGCGCATCATGACCATGCGCATCACGATCACGCGGTGGGCGAGGTCTGCGAAAACTGCGGCCACTCGCATGCGCCCGATCCAGCGCTGCTGTCGGGCGATCGCTTCGACTGGCGCACCGCCTGGTCGGCGGTGGCGGCCGTCGGCATCCGCCCCTGCTCCGGCGCACTGATCGTGCTGAGCTTCGCGCTGCTCAACGGGCTCTGGATCGGCGGCCTGCTGTCGGTGCTGGCAATGTCGTTAGGCACCGCCATCACCGTCTCGGCGCTGGCAACGCTTGCCGTGACCGCCAAGAATTGGGCGGTGTATTTCGCCGGCGACGGCCGCATGGGCAACCGCATCCACTCGATCGTCGAGATCGGCGGCGCCGCCTTCGTCTTCCTGTTCGGATTGTTGCTGCTGTCGGCCAGCCTGACGGGCAGCGTCTAGGCCCTTCCCCATCTCATCGAAATGGGATGGCAACTCCTACCCAGGAATCTGGCCGCCCAGCTCATCCTCGATGTGGGCGCGGATGATCTCGTCAAAACTCTTCTCGGCGCTGAAGCCGAGCTCCCGTGACCGCTTCGCCTCGAAGCGGGTCGGCCAGCCCTTGACGATCGCCCAGATCGTCTCGTCCGGTACGTCGCGGATCAGCTTTACCACTCTCGGCCCGGCAATACGCTCCAGCGCCTCGATCTGCTCGCCGACGGTGACGGCGACGCCAGGCATCGTCAGATTGCGGCGCGGCCCGACCACGGCACTGTCGATCTCCGCCGCATGGATCAGGAAGTTCACCGCGGAGCGCGGGCTGGCATGGGTGTGCACAACCGAGCGCGGCACCGGCAGGATCGCCTCTTGCCCGCTTAAGGGCTCGCGGATGATGCCGGAGAAGAAGCCGGAGGCCGCTTTGTTCGGCTTGCCGGGCCGCACGCAGATGGTCGGCAGGCGGATGCCGATGCCGTCGAAGAAGCCGCGCCTGGAATAGTCGGCAAGCAGCGCCTCGCTCATCTGCTTCTGCGTACCATAGGAGGTCAGCGGCGTCGGGTGAAAGTCATCGGGGATGATATCCGGGAACGGCGCGCCGAACACCGCGATCGACGAGGTGAAGACGACGCGCGGCGCAAAACCCGCCAGGCGAATCGCATCGAACAAAGCCCGCGTGCCGTCGAGATTGACGCGGTAGCCGAGGTCGAAATTCGCTTCCGCCTCGCCCGACACGATGCCGGCGAGATGGAAGATGACATCCGGCCGCGACGCGACAAGGCTTTCGGCAGCGCCCGCCTCCGCAAGGTCGCCGGTATGGGTGCTGATGCTGACGCCCTCCATGGCCGGGGCCTGCGGCGGCACGATATCGTGCAGGTCGAGCGCGGCGATCTTTTTGCCGCGCAGCGTGCCGTCCTTGGCCAGCCGGGCGATGAGCTTGCGGCCGACCATGCCCGCGGCGCCAGTGATCAGAATGCGCATGTCAAAATTCCCTTACTTGTCCTGATTTTTGCGCTGGCTGAGCGCGCGCAGCCAGAAGACGAGGAAAAACGCCAGCACGAAGACGATGCCGAATATACCGGCGAGCACGGTTGAGAGACTGCCGAGTGCCAGCATCACGGTTGGCAGGTAGAAGGCGGCAATGCCGAACAGCAGCATGATCCACAGCGCGGCAATAGCGGCATTCCTGGTGTCGCGGTCCATCATGCAGCACCGGGGCAGCGGGCATTCGTCAAGCTGGCTTTCAAAGCTGTGGAACTCCTGAGGCGGGGCCGGTTACCGACCGGGCTTAGTGATGGTGGCTGTGATGCGCGGCCGCATCGTGCTCATGCTCATGATCGTGGTCGTCGGCCTCGTCGGCGCATTGGCCGAATTCCGGTTCCACGGTGGCATGGCTGATGCCATGCTCGCTGGCAAGCCGCTTCTTGATGGCGCTGACGGCCTGATGGGCATTGAGGCCCTCGTCGAGGCAGGCATGCAGCGTCGCCATGGTGCTTGTCCCGTCCAGCGACCAGATATGCATATGATGCACCTCGCGCACGCCCTTGACCGCGCTCTGGATGTCCGTGGCGATCAGATCCCGGTCGAGGGTTGGCGGCACGCCTTCGAGCAGCACATGGGCTGCGGCGCGCATCAGCGACCAGGCCGTCGACAGGATCAGCAGCGAGACCAGCACCGACAGGATCGGGTCGATCGGCGTCCAGCCGGTCGCCAGGATGACCAGGGCCGCCACGATTGCCGCTGCCGAGCCGAGCAGGTCGCCCAGCACATGCAGGATGGCGCCGCGCATGTTGAGGCTTTCGCGGTCGCCGCCATGCAGCACCAGGAAGGAGCTGATATTGACCAGCAGGCCGAGGATCGCCACCACGAGCATCGGTCCGCCCAGCACCGGCGCCGGTGTGAGCAGGCGCTGCCAGGCCTCGTAGACGATCCACAGCGCGATGGCGAAGATGGCGATGCCGTTGGTGTAGGCGACCAATGTCTTTACCCGGCCGAAGCCATAGGTGAGCTGCCCGGTCGCCGGCCGCCCGGCAAGATGGAAGGCATACCAGGCAAGGCCGAGTGCGATGGCGTCGGCGAGCATGTGGCCGGCATCGGCCAGCAGCGCCAGCGATCCGGTGAACAGGCCGCCAAGCGCTTCCGCCACCATGAAGCCCGCCGTCAGGCAGGCGGCGATCAGCACGCGCTTCTTGTCGGTCGCGCCATGCATATGGCCGGCACCGCCGTGATCATGGCCGCTGTGGTCGTGGGAATGCGCCAATGGCAAACTCCTAGGCGCCGAAATCCGCGCGAAAATCCTCGAGCCGTCGCTTCTGCTGGCCGGCGCTGTCGAAATTGGCCGGATCGAGCCACGCTGCATAGGCTTTGCGCAGGGCCGGCCATTCCTTGTCGATGATCGAATACCATGCGGTATCGCGGTTTTCACCCTTGACGATGAGGTGCTGGCGGAAAATGCCTTCGAACTTGAAGCCGAACCGTTCCGCGGCCCGCTTCGACGGTTCGTTGCGGTTGTTGCACTTCCATTCGTAGCGGCGGTAACCCAGTTCGTCGAAGATGTATTTCATGAACAGGAACTGCGCTTCCGTCGCGCCCGGTTTGCGCGAGATCAGCGGCCCCCAATAGATGTTGCCGATCTCGATGACGCCGTAGGCGGGATCGATGCGCATCAATGTCTGGCGGCCGGCGACCTTGCCGCTGGCCTTGTCGATGACGGCGAAGAACAGCGGGTCTTCGCTCGCCTCGACCTTGTCCAGCCAGGGCTGGAAGGCGGCGCGGGTTTCCGGCGGATAGTCGGGCAGCCAGGCGAAGCGGCCGTCGACATCGGACACGGAAGACGCTTCATAGAGCCCGTCACCGTGCTTTGAGGCGCTCAGCGGTTCGAGCCTGACATAGCGGCCGTCGATCGCCTTGCGCTCGGGTCGCGGGCGCGGTTGCCAATCTTTGAGATTTTCCGACACCGAAGACTCCAATCCGTTTGACTTTTGCGGGCCGAAGCTCACAAAAACGCAACCCCACAGTAAGAACCACACGGACGGGAAAAATGCTCCACACGATTTCGGCCTTCGACCGTCTCGGCGAGGAAAATGCCTTCGCGGTGCTCGCGAGGGCGACCGCTCTGGCCCAACAGGGTCGCGACATCGTCAATCTCGGCATCGGCCAACCTGACTTCAAGACGCCGCAGCACATCGTCGAGGCCGCGATCAAGGCGCTGCGTGACGGCCACCACGGCTACACGCCCGCCAACGGGCTTCTGGCAACGCGCGAGGCGGTGGTGCGGCGCACGCTGACCACCACCGGCGTCGAGGTCTCGCCCGAGACGGTGATGATCCTGCCGGGCGGCAAGCCGACCATGTTCGCCGCCATCCTGATGTTCGGTGAACCCGGCGCCGAGATCCTCTATCCCGACCCCGGCTTTCCCATCTACCGCTCGATGATCGAATTCACCGGTGCGGCCCCCATTCCCGTGCCGATGCGCGAGGAAAACGGCTTTGCCTTTTCGGCCGAGGAAACGCTGGCGCTGATCACCTCCAAGACCAGGCTCTTGATCCTCAACTCGCCGGCCAACCCGACCGGCGGCGTCACGCCGCGCGCCGAAATCGAGAAGCTGGTCAAGGGGCTGGAGAAGCACCCCGATGTCGCCATCCTCTCCGACGAGATCTACGACGTGATGACCTATGACGGCGAGACGCATTGCTCGCTGCTCGGCTTCCCCGAGATCCGCGACCGGCTGATCGTGCTCAATGGCTGGTCCAAGACCTGGGCGATGACCGGCTGGCGCATGGGCTGGTCGATCTGGCCGAACGGCGACAAGGGTGCCCATCTCTACGACAAGGTACGCAAGCTGGCGGTCAATTGCTGGTCCTGCGTCAACGCGCCGAGCCAGTTCGCCGGCATCGCGGCCATCGATGGCCCGCAGGACGATGTCGACACGATGATGCGCGCCTTCGACCGCCGCAGGAAGGTCGTGGTCGAGGGGCTGAACGCTCTGCCCAACGTTTCCTGCATCACGCCCAAGGGCGCGTTCTACGCCTTCCCCAATGTCTCGAAGACCGGCTGGAAGGCAAAGAAACTCGCCTCCGCACTGCTCGACGACGCCGGCGTGGCGCTGATCGGCGGCCCCGATTTCGGCATTCTCGGCGAAGGCTATGTCAGGCTCTCCTACGCCAACTCCGAGGAGAACATCTTGCGCGCGCTGGAACGGATCGGGGCGTTCCTCGCCAAGTGAGGCTTGGCGTCTGCCGCGCGGGTCGGGATGGTTTGTGGCCGGCTGCCATGGCGGTGTCATGAGCCGTCCGCAGGCAAGCGGCCAAGACTGGGCGTGCATCTCCAGAACGGCTACGGTCCTCGGATAAGGATCGAAGTGAGGTTCC
Organism: Mesorhizobium sp. 131-3-5; assembly: GCF_016756575.1. NCBI lineage: Bacteria > Pseudomonadati > Pseudomonadota > Alphaproteobacteria > Hyphomicrobiales > Phyllobacteriaceae > Mesorhizobium > Mesorhizobium sp. 131-3-5. Next base: position 2,137,440 of record NZ_AP023254.1, on the reverse strand, counting down.
TCGTATGTTTTATGCAATCCTTGCCTATCACGTGGAAGACGCGATCAAGGCGCTGACGCCGCAGGAAGATACGGCACTGATGGCCGAGTTGCTGAAGATCAACACAAGGCTTCGTGAGGAAGGCACGCTTGGACCGTCTGCGCGTCTGGGGGCGACACAGGATGCCTTCACCTTGCGCGGTCCGGGCGACGGCGTGGTCATCGACGGTCCTTTCGCCGAGACCAAGGAACAATTGCTCGGCCTCTATGTCGTCGACTGCGCCACGCGGGACGAGGCCATCGCGATCGCCCGCGACCTTCGCCGTGTCAATCCGACCGCCGTTTACGAGATCAGGCCCATTCTGCTTTTCAAGCCCGGCGCGCCGCTGGCGGGCAAATGAGCCGGCGGCGAAAGCCCGGCCTTACCCACGCCCGACGAACGGCATCTTGGTTGCCATCACGGTCATGAACAGTACGTTCGCCTCGAGCGGCAGGCTGGCCATGTGGACGACGGCATCGGCGACGTGCTGGACATCCATCACCGCTTCGGCGGCGATGGAGCCATTGGCCTGTGGCACGCCGACGGTCATCGGCTGCGCCATGTCGGTCAGCGCATTGCCGATGTCGATCTGGCCGCAGGCGATGTCGTAGGGCCGGCCGTCGAGCGCCAGCGTCTTGGTCAGGCCGGTGATGGCATGCTTGGTCGCCGTATACGGCACCGAGCCCGGGCGCGGCGCATAGGCTGACACCGAACCATTGTTGATGATGCGCCCACCCATCGGCCGCTGCTTGCGCATGGCGCCGAAGGCGGCGCGGGCGCACAGGAACGAACCGGTGAGATTGACGCCGACAATATCGTTCCACACTTCGACCGGGATCTCGTCGATCGGCGTCGACTTGTAACCCATGCCGGCATTGTTGAAGAGCAGGTCGACGCGGCCAAAGGCTTCCGCCACCGTTTCGAACAGATCGTCGACCTCGCCAGCCTTGCTGATGTCGCAGGCGACCGCCAGTGCCTTGGCCTCGGTCCGGCCTGCCTCGACGATCGCGGCATCCAGCACCGCTTTGCGGCGGCCGCAGAACACCGTGTTCCAGCCGGCCTTGAGCAGCGCCGTGGCGACGCTCTTGCCGATGCCTGTGCCGGCGCCGGTGACGATGGCGGTTCTTTCTTCGGTCATGGCTGATGTCCTCCGGCAGCGCCGAGCGTGCCCGACTGATTTTCAGGATCTGGCTCGGCAGAAGGCATCGCAAATGACGGCAGCGATGGCAAGCGGACCTGCGCGAGCATGCCCTCGAAAAATCATGTCCGGTTTTCGGAGAAAGCCCCGGCATGGGCCGACAAAAAGGGCGGTCATTGGCGACCGCCCTGATCTGAACCGGGCTTGGGAGGAGGAAAAGCCGATCCGACTGTGTAGAATCATGCGCTTCCTGAGTTAACGAAAGGTTAACGCGCAAAGACGGCCTGTCCCGATCTGACCCTTACCAGCGTGGGTTGGGCGAAGTCCCGGCCTTAGTTGCGGGAACCTTGGCCGCCGAAACCGTCGCCTCGACATGGTCGACCAGCGCGTCCGGCAGGCCAAGCCGGCCGGCAAGCAGGTCGAGATAGCCGCGCTCGGCGCGCGTGTCGGGATCGATGGTGAGACGCGATGCCGTGTAGAGTTCGAGCTTCTGCGCGTCGGTCTTGGCCTCCGCCACCAGCGTGTCGAGGTCGAGCGGCCGTTCCAGCTCCGCCATCAGGAATTTCTCGGCATCGGCGTCGATCCCCGAAAGGCTGAGCTTGCCGGCGATCTTCTTGCGCTCCTCGTCGTCGACATGGCCGTCGGCCTTGGCCGCCGAGATCATCGCCCGCACCAGGGTCAGCGTGAACTCATCCTCGCCCTGCGGCGCCTGCGACGGATGGAAGGCGGTGTCCTTGGGCGGCGGCAGCAATTCCGGTTCGCCGGCGGCGGGCGCCTGCTCCGGGGCGTTGCCGGCCTTGTAGTTCTGGTAGGCCTTATAGGCGAGGCCGCCGATCGCTGCCAATCCACCCAGCTTCACCGCGGCACCTGTCACCTCGCGGCCGGCCCCTGTTCCAAGCAGCACCGCTGCCAGCGCACCGGCGGCCAGCGGGTTGTCCTTGGCCATCTGCACGGCCTGACCCGCCTTGTCGCGGACGGTGCCGCTGGTGCCAGGAATTTGCGAGCCGAGCAGATCGTCGAGAAGCTTCTTGGGATCGAACATTCAGTGCCTCCAGCTTTTGCCCGGCCGAACGGGCAGGTTTCGAACGCCGAAGACGTAGGTCCCGAAACCTGACATTGCAATGACAGGCCGCCGCTTTGCCGGGCTCCCTCGCCCGGATCAGGACCCGATATGCGGCCCCTTGCCCCGCGCCTGCGCAAGCTCGACCTGCCGCTGGCGCTCGGCGTAGCGCTGACGGTCCTCGTCGGTGCGGGCGTCGAAGCAATGCGGGCAAGAAATGCCTGCGGCATATCTGGGCGATGCCAACTCACTCGCCGTCAGCGGATGGCGGCAGGCACGGCAGAGTTGCGCGTCACCCTCGGCGAGACCGTGCGACACCGAAACTCGTTCATCGAAGACGAAGCACTCGCCTTGCCACAGGCTCTGCTCCGCCGGAACCTCCTCGAGGTACTTGAGGATGCCGCCCTTGAGATGGAACACATCCTTGAAGCCGAGCGACTTGACATAGGCGGTCGCCTTTTCGCAGCGTATGCCGCCGGTGCAGAACATCGCCACCTTGCGGCCCTCGAGCTCCTCCCGGTGCGCTTCCACCCAGGCCGGGAACTCGCGAAAGCTCGCGGTCGCCGGATCGACCGCGCCCTTGAACGTGCCGATCGAAACCTCGTAGGCATTGCGCGTGTCGATGACGATCGTGTCGGGCTCGGAAATCAGCGCGTTCCAGTCGGCGGGCGCGACATAGGTGCCGGCACTCGCCACTGGGTCGATATCTTCGACGCCCATGGTAACGATCTCGCGCTTCAGCCGCACCTTCATGCGGTGGAACGGCATGTCCGCGGCACTGCTGAACTTGACCTCCAGGCCGGCCAACCCGTCGATGGCTTCGATGCAGTCGATGAGCTCGGCGATCGCTTCTTCGCTGCCGGCGACGGTGCCGTTGATGCCTTCATGCGCAAGGAGCAGCGTGCCCTTGATGCCGCGTCCGCAGCAGAAGGCCGCGAGCGGCGCGCGCAGCGTCTCGAAGGCGTCGAGCCGGGCAAACCGGTAGAGCGCGGCGACGCGGACGGGCTGGGATGGGTCGGACGGTGTCATTGCCAGAGCAACTAGACGCTCGTAAAAGCCGATTCAAGGCGAAACGGACTTGGGTATCTTTCATGGCCCTGTCGGGATGGAGCCCGTAAGCTGCCTGGCGGCGCGTGACATCGCGACGCGACCGGTTTCGTGGACAGGCAAACACCCGTCTGCTAATCGGTTGAAATCACCCCTTGGCTATGGAGAGGCAGATGCCCAGCAAGACCGAAAAACTCCTGTCGCTCCTCAACGGCCAGCCGGTCATCCCGGTGCTGAAGATCGATGATGTCGCCAACGCCGTGCCGTTGGCCCGTGCCCTGGCACGTGGCGGCCTGCCGGCGATCGAGATCACGCTGCGGACCGCCGACGCGCTGGAAGCGATCCGGCGGGTGGCGGCCGAGGTCGAGGAAGCCATTGTCGGCGCCGGCACCATTCTGGACAGCAGGCAGTTCGACGAGGCGGCCAGAGCCGGCTCGCGCTTCATCGTCAGCCCCGGCATCACGCGCGAGCTTCTGGCGGCCGCCGCCGACAGCGAGGTTCCGCTGCTGCCCGGCGCCATCACGCCCGGCGAGATCATGGCCGCGCGCGAGGCGGGTCTGCGCTTCCTGAAATTCTTCCCGGCCGAGCAGTCCGGCGGCATCGCCTCGCTGAAGGCTTTCGCCTCGCCGTTGGCCGACGTGAAATTCTGCCCGACCGGCGGCATCACCGGCAAGAACGCCGCCGACTACCTCAGCCTGCCCAACGTCATCTGCGTCGGCGGCTCCTGGGTCGCGCCCGACGACATGGTCAAGGCCGGCAAATGGGACGAGATCGAAGCGCTCGCACGCGCTGCCAGCCAGCTCAGGAAATAGCCTGGCCCTCACTCACCAGGGCAACGGACCGTTCTCGTCGAAATAGCCGCCGGTCGGCCCGCCAGCCTCTTGCATCGCCAGATGCACGATGACCCCGGCGGCCTGCTGCACCGTACGGCCGCCTCTGTGCGCATTGAGGTCCGTCGCGGTGTAGCCGGGAGCGGCGGCGTTGACCATGATGCCGCGCGGCGAAAGCTCCCTGGCAAACGCCACGGTGATGGCGTTGAGTGCGGTCTTCGAGCTGCCGTAGCCCATGATATTGGGCGACTGGATGTTGCCGGCGGCGCGCGCGATCGAGCCGAGATAGCTGCTGACCATGACGATACGGGCGGCCGGCGCAGCCAGGAGCAGCGGCAGGAAGGCCTGGGTGACGCGAACCGGGCCGAAGACGTTGACGTCATAGGTGGCCTGCATGTCGGCGACATCCTCGCGGCTTGGCGGCCGTTCGTAGCGGCCGTCAGGTCCGAGCGCGTCGACATAGCCTGGGGCAATGCCGGCATTGTTGACCAGCACGTCGAGGCTGGAGACCTGCGCCGTCAAGTTTCTGGCCGCCGCCGCGACGCTGTCGTCGCTGGCGACGTCGAGCGCGAGCCATTCGACGTCGAGCCCTTCATTGCGCAACACCCTTGCCGCAGCCTCCCCGCGCTCGGCATCGCGGGCGCCGAGCCAGACCTTGAACCCCATGGCCGCCAGCCGGCGGGCGGTTTCGAGGCCGATGCCCTTGTTGGCCCCGGTGATCAGCGCATTCGTTTTCGTCGTCATGTCCACATCTCCTTCTTTGAAACCCAGACATGACGTGCGCCGGCCGATTTGGCGCGCCGGATACTCGCGTCCTCTTGCCTAATCCTCTCAACCGGTTGCGCGGCCTGCATGGATCGGCAATGCTGAAGACATGGAAGACGCCCTGCAGGAACTGATCGCGATCGCCGGCCGCCATGCGCATGGGCGGCGCACAAAGACGGCCATCCCGCGGGTTACGATCGGCCGCAGCGAGGTTCCGACCCCGCCGCTGCCCGAGCTTTGCCAACCGACGGTGCTGTTCGTGCTGCAAGGTGCGAAGACTGTGCTGATCGGCGACCGCACGCTTCGCTACGGCGCCGGCAGCTATTTCGTCTATGCGGTGGAGACGCCCGCCACCAGCCAGCTGATCGAGGCGAGCAGCGCCCGTCCTTACATGGCCATCGCCTTCGCCCTCGATGTCGAGCTGATCGCCAGCCTGCTTATCGACCACAAGCCGGCGGTCGACGGCGACAGCTTCGTGACCAACCGGCTGGATGACGAACTGCTCGATGCCTGGCACCGCATGCTGCGGCTGCTCGACCGTCCGTCCGAAATTCCGGTGCTGGCGCCCATGCTCGAACGCGAGATCGCGTTTCGCTTGCTGCAGGGGCCGCAAGGCGCCAAGCTGCGCCAGCTCGCGCGCGCTGACGGCCGCCTGTCGCAGATCCGCCGCGCCACCGCCTGGATACGATCGCACTACAACGAGCCTATCGATGTGACGGAACTGGCCGCGCTGGCCCATATGAGCAACGCTTCGTTCCACCGCCACTTCAAGGCGGCGACGGCCATGAGCCCGATCCAGTACCAGAAGCAGGTCCGGCTGCTGGAGGCGCGTCATCTGCTGATAGCAGAACCGGGCAGCGCCGCGCGTGTCGCCTTTGCCGTCGGCTATGAAAGCGCATCCCAGTTCAGCCGGGAATATGCGCGCCATTTCGGATTGCCGCCGGCGCGTGACGCCGCACGGCTTCTGGCCAGAGGCGAGGCAGCCACGCTGGAAATCGACTAAGGCTCGCAACCAGGACCTACGCGCTGCATCAGCTGGCACGAAAAGGCCCGGCCGACTCCCGCCGACCGGGCCGATTCTCCCGGATCCTATCGGTTCCGGATCAGTGGCAGACCCTGACCTTCTCGGTCACCCTGTGATGGTGCACCCAATGCGTGACCAGCCTGGTCCTGCAGTGATGCTTGCCATTCTTGATGATCACGGTTTCGGCTTGCGATGGAGCGATCGCGGCAGATGCTGCAACCAATGCCAGTAGAATCTTCTTCATGAATATCCTCAGGTTGGAACGCACACACACTAACCCGGAAATGAGGGTGCCGTTCCGGCCTCACGAGAAGTTCAGCCGCGTGTGATGCCCAGCATCACGGCATCGCATCTGCCGCAACCTGAAAAGCAAAAAGCCGCGCCGGTTGCCCAGCGCGGCTTCTGTTTTATCTGGCCAGCCGCTACTTCGTCTGGAAGCGGGCGACCGACAGGAACTTGACGGCGTTGCCGGTGAAGCGGCTGGGATCTGGCGCCTGGGCGTCGGTCTGGAAGCCGGCCGTATAGACCTCGCTCGGCGGCGTATGCACGATGTTGTAGGCATAGCCCGGCGCCGTCGTCGCGCTCGAAACGGTGGCGACGTTGTCGCCGCTGGTCAGCGCCCAGCGGGCGGCCTGGGGCGCCGCGGCGACCACCATGGCCCTGGGGCCCGGCTTCTGGTCGCGAGCGGTGGCCCTGGCTTCCTTGCGGGTTGTCTTCACGCCGGCGCCGATCGCTGCGGCCGGATCGGAACCGGCCGGACGGGCGGCAACGGCCTGGCGCGGCGAGGCGACATCGACGTAAGACGGATCGTTGAAGGCCGAGCGCGGCTCTTCGGAGAGCGACGCAACCTTGTATTCGTCCGCATTGCCGACCTGCTTGTATTCGTCGGCATTGCCGACCTGGGCGTTGGCCTCGTCGAGCACGGCCTTGACGGCGTCCGGCTTGGCCGGCTCGGGCCGCGCAGAGGGTAGCACCGAGAACGCATCCGTCGCGGTCTTGCCCTTTTCGGCCGTATCCGCCAGCGCCATCAGCACATCCTTGCTGGGCGGCGGCGCGAGATCCGCCGGCAGCGTGCGTTCAGGACGCCATGTCGGCACAGGGATATTGTTGACGGCAACCTGCGCCGGATCGGCGGCAGCCGCCGCCGCGAGCGCTGCGGGGTCAGCCTTGCCGAACGGCATGTTCGCCGGCGCCTGCGCGGTCGCCACGGCCTGTTCGGTGGTAGCCGTCGCGTCCGCCATGGCGAACGGAACGTTCTCAGGCTGCGCGCCGACATCGGCCTTCGGCCGCGGCGCGAAATCGGGCAGCGGAATCTCCTTGGCCGGCAGCGCGGCGATGATCGTTTCCGGCGTATCCTTTTCCGGTTCCGGCGCCTGCTCGTCGGCAATCTGCGGAACGTTGGCGCGCTGCGCATTCTCGGGCGCCACGATGGCGATGCCCGGCAGGTTGCCGCTCTTGGCGGTCGCGGCCGGCTTCAGGTTTCTGGGCTTGGGCGCGGGGGCGGCCGAAGCGGTCTCGACATCGGCGCTGTCGTCGGCTTCGTCGTCGCCGCCACCGCCGAACAAAGCGGAAAGGAAGCCACCGGATTTTTTGCCGCTGCCGCCAGCACTCGCAAGCTCGACATTGGGCGTACCAGCACCCTTGCGTGCCTTGTAGGCGGCCATCGCCTGCTCATAGCCGGGAAGCGGACGGCCGTCGCTCGGCACATGCAGCGTCTTGCCGTTGGGGAATAGGCTGACCAGTTCCTGGCGGCTGATGCCGGGCCAGTGGCGCACATTGCCGACATCCATATGGACGAACGGCGAACCGGAGGTCGGGTAGTAACCGACGCCACCGCCCTGCATCTTCAGGCCGATGTTGCGCAGCTTCTTCAGCGGCACGCCGGGAATATAGAAATCCATCGCCTTGCCGAGCATATGCTGGCTCTTCTCGGCGACACCGCGGCTGCGGCTGCGCAGCATCGAATTGGTCGCCGGCGAACGGTAGCCGCACACAACCTGGATATAGTCGGTGGCGCCGCTTTCGCGATAGGCCTCCCAGACCAGGTCCAGCAAGCGCGGATCCATCTTGGTCGGTTCATTGCGGCGCCAGTCGCGCAGGATGATGTTGATCTTGCGCAGGCCCTCGGGAACGTAGCGGCCGTTGCGCTTGTAGACGATCTCGGCCTTTTCGTGCGTGTGCAGGTGATAAAGCTTCAGCGTACGTGTTTCGGCGCTGGCGCCGGTGGCCGCCGCGGCAACAAAACCAAAAGCGACAATCACCGCTGCCAGCCATCTCGGCCAGACGCTCAAATGATCATGACGCCCGTTTTTGAGTCGTTCGATTCTGTTCAAATCAAAAGGCCTTGCAGGCTGCCGTTTGTCCCCGGATTTGCCCAAACGGATGTGTCGTTTTCACATCCGAATATCGATCCTAATGGTTAATCATCGCTTATTGAAGCCGAAATGCGGTAACACCATGGCGATATCCCGTCAAAAATTGTTCACAAGGTTTCTTGGTAAACCGCTGGTTTAGATCAGGATTCCGGCTTTGGCCGAACACGATCTGTTACCGTTAGCGTTAATGCGTGAACAGAGCTGTCCACAGGCATGCCATATTCCAGACGAAACCCCGATAGAGGGCCAATCCTGCCATTGCAAGCTGGTCCCGGCCTTGTGCCGGAAACGCGAACCTGGTTTTTGGAAGAGATCCAGCGCTCCCAAGTTGTGTTGAGATCCAGGTCAGGCCGAGCCGAAAACGGTTGATACCGAGAACGGGAGCGGAGCATACTTTTTGTAGGTGAGCACAGTTCTACTGCGACGCAGTAGAACGGGGAAGCGCAGGAAGCCGCCGTTTGCAGGCCGGCCTCACCTGAATATCAACGCACCTTAGGAAGCGAGGCGGTCGACACGACCCGTCTCCGGGTCGATGCCGTATTCCTTGAGCTTGCGGTACAGCGTCGAGCGTCCGATGCCGAGGCGGCGGGCGACTTCACTCATCTGACCGTTGTAGTGGTCGATGGCGAGCTTGATCATCTCGAGTTCGACATCGGCCAGCGCCCGCACATTGCCGCGTTCGTCGAGCGCCCGCAGCGTGCCGAATCTGGGCTGAAGCAGGGTCGGCCGATCCTGCTCGGCGGCTGGAGCGGCATCGCCGACCAGGTCCCCCTCATCGCGGAGTTCCGGAGGCGATGACAGGCGAGGTGCCGTGTCGTCCGTTTCGAGATTGACCGTGCCTTCCACCTGCGCGCGGATCTGCGGAAAATCATCGACATCGAGCACATCGCCTTCACACAGCACCGAGGCGCGGAAGACGGCGTTTTCGAGCTGCCTTATGTTGCCGGGCCAGTCATAGGCCTCCAGCACGGCAAGCGCTGCCGGCGAAATGCCTTGCAGGCGATGGCGCGGGTCGGCGGGCGCCACCTTTTCCATGAAATGCGTGACCAGATGCGGAATGTCGTCGCGGCGGTCGCGCAGCGGCGGCACGAAGATCGGGTAGACGTTGAGCCGGTAGAACAGGTCCTCGCGGAACTTGCCGTCCTTGACCTGCTGCAGGAGGTTGCGATGCGTCGCCGATATCAGCCTGATATCGACCTTGACGGTCGAACGGCCGCCGACCGGATCGACCTCGCCCTCCTGCACGGCGCGCAACAGCTTGACCTGCACGTCGAGCGGCAGGTCGCCGATCTCGTCGAGGAACAGCGTGCCCGAATGCGCTTCGACGAACTTGCCGGTGTGCTTGTCGGTGGCACCGGTGAAGGAGCCCCTCTCGTGGCCGAACAGGATCGATTCGACCAGATTGTCGGGAATGGCGCCGCAATTGACGGTGACGAAGGGTTTCGAGCGGCGGTCGCCGCTGCCCTGAATGGCGCGCGCCACCAATTCCTTGCCGACGCCGGATTCGCCTTCGATCAGGATCGGGATGTTGGATCCGGCCGCTTTCTGTCCGAGGCGTATCACCCTGTCCATGGCCGGGCTGTGGGTGATCATGTCCCTGAACGTCAGCAATCCGCCGCGCTTGCGCGACGTGCGCTTGACCTCGCCCTCGACCGCTTCGACTTTCAGTGCATTGGCGATCGAGGCCTGAAGCCTGTCGGGTGACGCCGGCTTGACGACGAAATCGAAGGCGCCGTGGCGCATCGCCGACACCACGGTGTCGATGCCGCCCTGGGCGGTCTGCACGATGACCGGGACGGTGATGTCGCGTTCGCGCATCGCTTTCAGCACGCCGATGCCGTCGAGACCGGGCATGACCAGGTCGAGAATGACCACGCAGATGTCGCGGGCGCCAGGCCCGTCGAGCGCATCGAGGCCAGCCTCGCCGCCGTCGACGACGATTGCCGTGTGGCCGAACCGCGTCACCGCCGCCTCGAGCAGCCGGCGCTGCACGGGATCGTCATCGACTATGAGTATGGAACCTGTCATGACTGTCTTGAACTGCCCGCGCCCGAAATCCCCATGGATCATCTTGGCACAGGGTTCTAAATAAGGTTTCAAAAAACCCGGTGAACGAATTCCTTACGATTTGACCGGCTTGCCTGATCCCCTTGATTCTGACCTCATATTTCACAGAAGGTATTGTCGATGCGCATGATGTTTGGTCGGCGGCTTGCGGCACCGGCGTCCGGTCAGGGCGCGGCCGAGCTTGGCGATCTGCCGGAATGGAACCTTGCCGACCTCTATGCCGGCATGGAAGCCCCGGAACTGAAGCGTGACATCGCCAGGGCAGCCGCCGACGCGATCGCTTTCGAGACCCGCTGGAAGGGCACGCTCGCCGCCGAGGCCGGGCGCGGCGGCGCCGGCAAGCTGGGCGAGGCGCTGGTCGCCTACGAGGCACTGGAGGAACTGATCGGCCGCATCGTCTCCTATGCCGGCCTCGTCTATGCCGGCAACACCGCCGATCCGCAGCGTGCCAAGCTCTATGGCGACATCCAGGAGAAGATGACCGACGCCAGCGCGCATCTCCTGTTCTTCGCGCTTGAACTGAACCTGATCGACGACGACGCGATCGAAAGCGCGCTCACCAGCGATCCCGCTTTCGGCCACTACCGGCCCTGGGTGCTCGACCTCAGAATGGACAAACCCTACCAGCTCGAGGACCGCGTCGAGCAGCTTTTCCACGAGAAGTCGATCACCGGGCGCGGCGCCTGGAACCGCCTGTTCGACGAGACGATGGCCGACCTTCGCTTCGACGTCGACGGCGAGGAACTGACGCTGGAGCCAGCCCTCAATCGCCTGCAGGATGCCGATGGCGAGGTGCGCCGCCGCGCCTCCGAGGCGCTGGCCGCGACCTTCCGCAGGAATTTGCGCACCTTCACCCTGATCACCAACACGCTGGCCAAGGACAAGGAAATTTCCGACCGCTGGCGCGGCTTCGAGGACATTGCCGATTCCCGCCATCTCGCCAACCGCGTCGAGCGCGGCGTGGTCGACGCCCTCGCCACCGCGGTGCGCGAGGCCTATCCGCGCCTGTCGCATCGCTACTACGCGATGAAGGCGCGCTGGCTCGGCATGGACGTGATGAACCACTGGGACCGCAACGCGCCGCTGCCGGAGACGCCGCAATCCGTGATCGGCTGGGACGAAGCACGCAACACCGTGCTGTCCGCCTATCAGCGCTTCTCGCCCGAGATGGCCGAGATCGCGCGCACCTTCTTCGACCGCAACTGGATCGACGCGCCGGTGCGCCCGGGCAAGTCGCCAGGTGCCTTTGCCCATCCGACCGTGCCGTCGGCCCATCCCTATGTGCTGCTCAACTACATGGGCAAGCCGCGCGACGTGATGACGCTGGCGCATGAACTCGGCCACGGCGTGCACCAGGTGCTGGCCGCCGGCCAGGGCGCGCTGATGGCCTCGACGCCGCTGACGCTGGCCGAGACGGCGTCGGTCTTCGGCGAGATGCTGACCTTCCGCTCGCTGCTCGAGCAGACCACCGACCGGCGCGAGCGCAAGGCCATGCTCGCCCAGAAGGTCGAGGACATGATCAACACGGTGGTGCGCCAGATCGCCTTCTACGAATTCGAGCGCAAGGTGCATGCCGAGCGCCGCAACGGCGAACTGACATCCGACAGGCTCGGCCAGTTCTGGCTGGAAGTGCAGGCCGAAAGCCTCGGCCCGGCGATCAAGCTGCGCGAGGGTTACGAGGTGTTCTGGACCTACATCCCGCACTTCATTCATTCGCCGTTCTACGTCTATGCCTATGCGTTCGGCGACTGCCTGGTGAACTCGCTCTACGCCGTCTACCAGAACGCCGAGCGCGGTTTTCAGGACAAGTATTTCGAGATGCTGCGCGCCGGCGGCACCAAGCATCATTCGCAGCTTCTGGCGCCCTTTGGCCTCGACGCCACCGATCCCGCCTTTTGGCAGATCGGGCTCGGTGTCATCAGCGGCCTGATCGATGAACTGGAAATGCTCGACGGCTGAGACGCTCTCGCTTGCAAAGAACAGTTTAGCCGGAATGCATGTTGGAACGGCACTGTTCTTTCGCTAAATATTTGTTCTTGAAGAACTCTAGGCGGAAGTTTTTCCCATAGCTTTCCACAAGCTCTATGATAGCCTTCGCCGCAAGCTCAGCCGGAGCCTATGCGGATCGGCGAGGGAGAATCTCAGCCGGTCCTGACGCTCAGGCGAACGCGACAACGGCCGTTGGCCATGGGCTGGAGAAGCCGATCGCCGACAGCTCGAACCGAAGCCGGCTGTTCTGCGAACCCGCGGAACCATCACCGAGTAGTCCATCGCCGAAGGTCATGACCCACGGCAGACGGATCTGACTGGAGAGAGACAATGGGCACTTTTTTCTACGTGGTCCTGGCGTTCCTTGTAGGCGTTTTGGTTGGCTGGTTCATCTGGGGTCGCCTGCGTGGTGAGCTCGACAGTTTGCGCGGCGACCTCGACCGCACCCGCGGCGAGCGCGACAAGCTGCGTGCCGACAGCGATCGCCTGACCGGCGAACTCAATGCATGCGGCAAGACCCGCGCCGACCTCGAGCGCCAGTTGCGCGACGCGCAGACGGGTGGAGCAAAGGCCGCCAGTCAGCCGCCGGCCGCCCTGATGTCAACGCCGGCGGCAGCCAAATCCGCTCCGGCGGCGGCCAAGGCTGCGCCTGCCAAACCAGCCGCGAAGGCGGCGCCGGCGAAGGCTGCCGCCGCCAAGTCGGCTGCACCGAAGCCCGCGGCCGCCAAGCCCGCCGCGAGCAAACCTGCTGCCTCCACGGCTTCGGCAGCAAAGAGTTCGGCCGCGCCCAAGCCGGCAGCCGCCAAGAAGGCCGCCCCGGCGGCAGCCAAGCCTGCGGCTGGCAAGCCCGACAATCTGCGCCGGCTGATCGGGATCGGCCCGGTCAACGAGAAGCTGCTCAAGGCGCAGGGCGTCACCACCTTCGCCCAGATCGCCGCCTGGACCGCAGCCGACATCAAGCGGATCGAGGACGTGATGAACTTCGACGGCCGCATCGCCCGCGAACGCTGGATCGACCAAGCCAAGCTGCTCGCCGCCGGCGACGAGAAGGAATTCGCCAAGCAGTTTCCGACAGCCGGAACCGCCAGCAACACCTGAGCGGCAAAGGCAGATCATCAAGCCGGCGGGGCCACAGGCCCCGCTGATTTCTTTTTGGCAGGCAAGGTCGCCACGAGGTCGGCTTTGAGGGGCAAGGTGCCGTTCCCTCGATTGCACGCGAGCGCCCCCCCATATAGAGCGATCGACGGCTTCATCGATCCTGGTCCCCATGTCCCTGCCCGCCGCCATTTTCCGCAACGACGAAAGCGCGCGTCAGCTCGTATTCGACCGGCCGGCCGATATCATCGTGGCGCATGAGGCCCGGGATTTCCAGGCGGCGCTGGAAGCAGCGCAGGCCGCGCACGACGCCGGCAAATGGCTGGCCGGCTATTTCTCCTACGAGGCCGGTTATCTGCTCGAGCCGAAACTCGTTCCGTTGCTGCCCAAGGGGCGTCGCGCGCCGCTGATCTGCCTCGGTGCTTTCGATGCTCCGGTCGAAGAAGCGGTGCCGCCACGCAACGCAGCAGCCCCGAACGGCCCGATCTTCGATGCGCGGGCGGCCTGGTCATTCGAGGACTATGAGAAACGCTTCTCGCGGCTGCACCAGCACATCAGGCAAGGCGATTGCTACCAGGGCAACCTGACCTTTCCGGTGCAGGCGCAATGGTCGGGCGACCCGCTTGCCGCCTTCGATGCGCTGACCGAACGCCAGCCGGTGAAGTACGGCGCGCTGGTGACGCTGGGCGATCCCATCGTGCTGTCGCGCTCGCCCGAACTGTTCTTCGAGATCAATGCGGCCGGGATGATCGAAACGCATCCGATGAAAGGCACGGCCCCGCGCGGCGCGACCAAGACCGAGGACGAGCGGCAGAAGACCTTCCTGCGCAACGATGAGAAGAACCAGGCCGAGAACCGGATGATCGTCGACCTCCTGCGCAACGATATCTCGCTGATCAGCGAGGTCGGCACGCTGGAAGTGCCGGAACTGTTCCGCATCGAGAGCTTCCCGACCGTCCACCAGATGGTGAGCGACGTCAGGGCGAAGCTGCTGCCGGGTCTCACCATTCGCCAGGTGTTTGCAGCACTGTTTCCCTGCGGCTCGATCACCGGCGCGCCGAAGATTCGCGCTATGGAGATCCTGCACGATCTGGAGAGCACGCCGCGCGACGTCTATTGCGGCGCCATCGGCTGGATCGCACCGGGGGGCACGATGCGCTTTTCCGTGGCGATCCGTACCATCTCGCTCTTTGCCAGCGGCGAGGCCGTCTACAATGTCGGCGGCGGCATCGTCTTCGATTCGACGCCCGAGGAGGAGTATCAGGAGTGTCTGCTCAAAGCCCGCTTCGCGACGGGAACACCGCCGATTTCGAGCTGATCGAAACCATGCGCTGGCAGCCCGGGACGGGCTTCCTGCGCTTCGATCGCCACCTTGCACGCCTCTATGGCTCGGCGGCGGAGCTCGGCTTCGCCTGCGATCCGCAACGGATAGCCGAGGTGTTGAGCGACGCCCTTGATGGCGCCCGAACCGCCATGCGCACGCGGCTCGCCTTGGCGCGCAACGGCGACGCGACGGCCTCGGCACAGCCCTACGAACCGCTCGCCGCCGACAAGGTCTGGGTGCTCCGGCTGGCGCGGACGCGGCTCGACTCAGGCAATACGCTGCTGCGCCACAAGACCAGCCGGCGCCAGCTCTACACCCATGCCCGTTCCGAGTATCTCGTCACCCAGGCCGACGAGGTGATCCTGGCCAATGAGCGCGGCGAAATCTGCGAAGGCACCATCACCAATGTCTTCGCCGATTTCGGCAACGGCGTGCTGGCAACGCCCCGGCTCGATTGCGGCCTGCTGCCTGGCGTATTGCGCGCCGAGCTTCTGGATGAAGGCCGGGCGGAAGAAGCAATCTACAGCTACGACGATCTGAAGTCGGCCAAGGCACTCTTTGTCGGCAATTCGCTGCGCGGCTTGATCCCCGCAAAGCTTGTGTGAACCCAAGAGAACGCCATGTTCGTCGTTTCGCTGAACTACAAAGTGCCCCTGACCGAGATCGACCGCTTGCAGGCGGCGCATATCGAATGGCTGAAGGGCTGCTATTCGGATGGTATATTCGTCGCTTCCGGGCCGAAGAAACCGCGGACCGGCGGCATCATTATCGCGCAATGCCCGCGCGAGATCCTCGATGCCAGGCTGGCTGCCGACCCCTTCGCCAAGGCCGGCGCCGCGGACTACGAGGTCACCGAATTCCTGGCCAGGATGACCGCCACCGGTCTCGACGCTCTCAAGGAAGCATGAGTTTGGTCGAGGCCCTGCCCACCCACACCCCTTATGACGGCTCGTCGAAGCTGTTCAACATCGGGCTGAAGCCGCTTGAGCCGGCAAACTGGATCGAGGTCGACGGCCATCTTCTGCCTTATCTCGCCGAGAAGCGCCGGCTTTATGCCCAAATCCCCGACCGGGTTTTCGTCGAGGAGGACGGCACGCGGGATGCCCAGCGGGAAGTGCTCGACTTGCTCGGCGCGTATTTGCCGGAGCGATTTCCGCGCACCCATCGCCGCACCGATGCGGGCATCGCGGTGGTGGGCGCCGCGAACCACCCTGCTCTGCCTTCGGATCTTGCCGACGCGCCGCTGGTCGCGGCCTCGCTGCTGGTCCAGGAAGACCTGATCCTGATGCGCCGCGACGACAGCGGCTGGCGGCTCGCCGCCGGCTCGCTGTGCTTTCCTTCGTCCTGGTCGCTGCTCGAAAAATTCGGCAAGCCGCTGCAGCAAATCCACGAGCCCGTGCCCGGTTTCGGTCCGGGCACGCGTCCCGCCGAACTGATCAACCGCATGTTCGACGGCCTGCAGGGACAGGCGGTCGAGCGCTTCAACTGGTCGATCCAGGCCGACAATGCGCTCTACCATCCGCTGTCCAATGTCGAGCGCATCGACCGCGCCACCAACCGGCCGACACGCTTCCCCGACGGTGACGTCGAGGCGCACGCCTTCATCCGCGTCGAGCGGCAGACGCTGCGCAAGCTGCCGTCCTCACGCGACATCCTGTTCACCATCCGCATCCATCTCGACCCGCTCGCCGTGCTGGCGCGGCACCCGGACCGGGCGACGCTCGCACTGTCCTTTGCCGCCCAGCTCGAAGCGCTCGATCTCGATCAGCTCGACTATAAGGGCCTGACATCGGACCGCGACCGGCTGATCGAACATCTGAAGACGATGACGCGCTAAGCCGCTACAGGCTGCTGGCCAGGAACTCGACGAATGTCCTTGCCCTGACGCTGGCCTTGCGTCCGGCTGGAGCCAGCGCCCACAATTCAACAGGCGGCAGCGCCCAGTCCACCAGGATCGGCCGTACCGCACCGCTGCGCAGTTCCGCGTCGAACATCCATTCGGAGCCGACCGTGAAGCCGATGCCGGCAAGTACTGCCTCACGTATCCCTTCGGCGGAAGTCACGCGCAGCCGCCCTTGGCCGGCAAGCGAAACCTCTTCGGCGCCTCGCCGGAATGTCCAGCGATTGGAAGTGCCTGCCCGGACGAAAAGGATCGCCTCGTGCCGCGACAGCTCATCCGGCGCGATGGGTTCGCCCTCGCGTGCCAGGTAGGAAGGTGCCGCCACCACGAGACGACGACAGGTGGCGATCTTGCGCCCGATATGAGCGGGGGCGAAGCTTTCACCCAGGCGCAGCATGACATCCACCCCTTCCTCGACGAGGTCGACGTTCCTGTCGTCCATCGCCACCTCGACGTCGAGCCTCGGGTGAGCATCCAGGAAGGCTTTCAGCCTCGGCACGACATGCAGGCGGCCGAAGGTCACCGACGTACCGATGCGCAGCAACCCGGTAAGCGCCGCCGCAGTGCCACGCGCCGTGTTCTCGGCTTCGTCGGCCTCGTCGACCGCGCGCTTGGCGCCTTCATAGAAGCTGACGCCGGCATCGGTCGGCGAGAGACCTCGGGTGGTGCGCGACAGCAGGCGAACGCCGAGCCGTTCCTCGAGCTGCGCGATGGCCTTCGAGACGGCTGGCTGCCCGACGCGCAAATGCCGCGCGGCCGCCGAGAACGAACCGGTTTCGATGACCCTTATAAAGGTGTTCATCGCCATAAGCCTGTCCATCTATTCCACCCTGGAATTAGTTATATGGTGAAATTCACTCTACCTGACCCGTTTGGGAATAGCCAATTGGCTTGATGTCAAATCCATCCATCCATTCGGAGAACCAAAATGGGCAAGCTCAACAACAAGGTCGCCATCGTCACCGGTGCCGCGCGAGGCATCGGTGCCGGCATCGCCAAACGGCTGGCGGCGGAAGGCGCCGCCGTCGTCGTCAACTACGCCTCCAGCCGTGAGGCTGCAGAACGCACGGTCAAGGAGATCGTCGCCGCCGGCGGCAAGGCGACCGCGGTTCAGGGTGACGTGGCCGAGGCCGCCGAAGTCGAGAAGATGTTCGAGGCCGCCGAGATCGCATTCGGCAAGCCAAGCATTCTGATCAACAACGCCGCGACCGCCAGCTTCGGCACTTTCGAGGAAACCAGTGAGGCGGATTATCGGCGGCTGTTCGACACCAATGTGCTGGGCACGATCTTGACCACCAAGGCGGCCATGCGCCACTTCCCCGAGACCGGCGGCAGCATCGTCAACATCGGCACGATCTCGAGCTGGAACCCGGTGCCGAACACCAGCCTCTATTCCGCCAGCAAAGCCGCGATCGATACGCTGACGCTCAGCCTGTCGAGAGAACTCGGAGCCCGCAACATCCGTGTCAACATCGTGGCGCCTGGCTATACCCATACCGAAATGACCGAAGGCATGGTCGGCACCGATTTCGGCAATATGCTGATCGCTGGCGTCCCCCTCGGCCAGCGCTTCGGCAAGCCGGACGACATCGCCCCGACCGTGGCCTTCCTCGCCTCGGACGAGGCAGCGTGGCTTACCGGCGAACGCATCAACGCGTCCGGCGGCGCTCGCTGATACGACGCCGGCTCAACATCCGCCATCGGGCAGGCCATCGCCTCCCGGTGGCATCGCCGAGCACTTCCACAGCTGCGTTCCCAGGCGTTTCGCTGCTTTTCCCTTTATTGTGACAATGATCTATGGTTTGTCGCGCCGCGGCCAAGCGGCTGTTCCGGAGTGTTTTTTGAGGAGTGCTCGATAAAATGGCGAATGAAAACTGGCCCGTTTACGGTGAGATCACCGGCCCTGTGGTGATGATCGGCTTCGGCTCGATCGGACGGGGGACGCTGCCGCTCATCGAACGCCATTTCAAGTTCGACAAGTCGCGCATGACGGTCCTCGACCCACGCGACACCGACCGCAAACTGCTCGACGAGCGCGGCATCGCTTTCGTCCAGGAAGCGGTGACCGAGAAGAACTACAAGAAACTTTTGACGCCGCTTTTGACCAATGGCGGCGGCCAGGGCTTTTGCGTCAATTTGTCGGTCGATACCGGCTCGGTGGACCTGATGCGGCTCTGCCGCAAGCTCGGCGTGCTCTACATCGACACCGTCGTCGAGCCGTGGCTCGGCTTCTATTTCGACGCCAAGGCCGACAATGCCAGCCGCACCAACTATGCGCTGCGCGAGGCGATGATCCAGGAGAAGCAGGACAAGCCCGGTGGTGCTACCGCCGTCTCCACCTGCGGTGCCAATCCCGGCATGGTCTCGTGGTTCGTCAAGCAGGCGCTGGTCAACCTCGCCACCGATCTTGGCCTCGAGTTCTCGGAGCCGGCGCAGGAAGACCGCGAGGGCTGGGCCAAGCTGATGAAGAAGGCCGGCGTCAAGGGTATCCATATCGCCGAGCGCGACACCCAGCGCACCAAGAAGCCGAAGCCGATGGATGTGTTCTGGAACACCTGGTCGGTCGAGGGCTTCATTTCCGAAGGCCTGCAGCCCGCCGAGCTCGGCTGGGGCACGCATGAGAAATGGATGCCGAAGAACGCCAAGAAGCATAAGCACGGCTCCAAGGCCGCGATCTACCTGGAGCAGCCCGGCGCCAACACGCGCGTGCGCTCGTGGTGCCCGACGCCGGGCGCGCAATACGGCCTGCTGGTGACGCACAACGAGTCGATCTCGATCGCCGATTTCTTCACCGTTCGCTCAAAGAAGGGCAAGGTCCAGTACCGGCCGACCTGCCACTACGCCTACCATCCCTGCAATGACGCGATCCTGTCGCTGGATGAGATGTTCGGCGCCGCCGGCAAGCCTCAGCCGGTGCACCATGTGCTCGACGAGAACGAACTGGTCGACGGCGTCGACGAACTCGGTGTCCTGCTCTACGGCCACGACAAGAACGCCTACTGGTATGGCTCGCACCTGTCGCTGGCCGAGGCGCGCAAGCTGGCGCCCTATCAGAACGCCACCGGCCTTCAGGTCACCTCGGCGGTTCTGGCCGGCATGGTCTGGGCACTGGAAAATCCCGATGCCGGCATCGTCGAAGCCGACGAGATGGACTACAAGCGCTGCCTGGAAGTCCAGTCGCCCTATCTCGGACCGGTCGAAGGCCATTACACCGACTGGACGCCGCTCGACCGACGCCCGGGCCTCTTCCCGGAGGACCTCGACCGCAGCGATCCGTGGCAATTCCGCAACATCCTCGTCCGATAGCACCCTGCGCACCATGCGCCATTGCCTTGCAATCGCCCGGAAATCGGGCGATTGAAGAGATGCGGCCTGGGGCAGCGCGCGTCTTGCGGGACGCACGCCCGTTCCAGCACTTTGGACGTTCGCATCGTGCCTGCCAAAATCGAAACCGATTTTTGGGCCGATGCGTTTGGAGAGGATTTCAGATGACTATTGCGCGCAAAGTTCTTTCGATCGGTGTGGCGGGTTCCTTTGCCATGATGCTTGCCGCCTGTACCACAAGCGGTCCCGACGCACCGCCGATGGCGGCCGCGCCGAAAGGCGTCGAGGGCTCGTGGATCGATGCCAAGGGCACCGGCCTGTCGACCTTCACCGGCGGCAAGTTCACGACCGTCGCCACCGACACCGGCCAGAAGCTGGCCGATGGCAGCTACACGATGACCGGCGCCACTTCGGTCGAGATCAACGGGACGTCGCTGATCCGCCAGACGCCGGTCAGCTTCAACTGCCTGCTGATCTCCACCAGCCAGTTGAACTGCACCAGTTCGTCCGGCCAGAACTTCGTGCTGACGCGACGCGCCTGAACCGGCAAACACTGGACACATTGGGGACGGCGGCCGATTGGCCGCCGTCCTTTTTTGCGCCTGCAAAAAGTGGCGGCATTTCCGCTTGCGTCAGCCGGAACGCGATGGGAACATGGTCAAAACGCTGGCTGTTATACCCCAGTCAAGCAAGGGCGTTAAACGCCTCCGATCAGCCCACCGGGAGACGAAGATGAAAAAGCTTGCCGCCATTGCCGCCCTGTCCGCATCGACGCTTGGCCTGTCGGCCGGCGCATCCTTTGCCGACTACACATTGAATATCCTGCATTTCAATGACTGGCACAGCCGCATCGAAGGCAACAACAAATATGAGTCTACCTGTTCGGCCGACGAGGAGACAAAGGGCGAATGCATCGGCGGCGCCGGCCGGTTGATCACGGCGATCGCCCAGGAGCGCAAGAAGCTCGAAGGTCAGAACGTGCTGCTGCTCAATGCGGGTGACAGCTTCCAAGGATCGCTGTTCTACACCACCTATAAGGGCACCGTGGAGGAGGAATTCCTCAATCAGATGAAACCCGACGCGGTGACGCTCGGCAACCATGAATTCGACGATGGCGAGAGCGCGCTGGTGCCTTACCTCGACAAGGCAAAATTCCCGATCGTCAGTGCCAATGTCGTGCCCGACGACAAGTCCGGCGCGGCCGGCAAGATCAAGCCGTCGATCGTCGTGGAGGTCGGTGGGCAGAAGATCGGCATTGTCGGCGCCGTCACCAACGACACGCCCGAACTCGCCTCGCCCGGTCCCAACATCGCAATCGCGGACGACGTCAAATCGATTACCGCCGAGGTCGAGAAGCTGAAGGCGCAAGGCGTCAACAAGATCATCGCCGTGACCCATATCGGCTACAACAGGGAACGCGACATCATCGCCAAGATCCCGGGCATCGACGTGGTTGTCGGCGGCCACAGCCATACGCTCTTGTCGAACACCGATCCGAAGGCGGCGGGCCCCTACCCGACGATGGTCGACAACCCCGGCGGCTACAAGGTGCCCGTGGTGCAGGCGGCCTCCTATTCGAAATATCTCGGCGAGTTCAAGGTGGTGTTCGACGACAATGGCGTCGTCAAGTCGGCGAGCGGCGACCCGATCTTTCTCGACAAGTCGATCACGCCCGATCCCGCCGTGCTCGCCCGTATCAAGGAACTCGGCGCGCCGATCGAGGCTTTGAAGAACAAGGAAGTGGCCGAGACCACCGACGTCATCGACGGCAGCCGCGAGAATTGCCGCGCCAAGGAATGCGCGATGGGCAACCTTGTCTCCGACGCCATCCTCGACCGCGTCAAGGGACAGGGCGTCGAGATCGTTATCTCCAATGGCGGCGGCCTGCGCGCCTCGATCGACAAGGGCACCGTCACCATGGGTGAGGTGCTGACCGTGCTGCCGTTCCAGAACACGCTGGCGACCTTCCAGATTTCGGGCAAGGACCTGGTCGCCGGCCTCGAAAGCGGCCTCAGCCAGATCGAGGACGGCGCAGGGCGCTTCCCACAGGTGGCTGGCCTCAAATACGCCTTCGACAAATCGGTCGCGCCCAATGCCGGCCGCGTCAAATCCGTCGAGGTCATGGAGAACGGCGCCTGGACGCCGATCAAGCCCGACAAGGACTATCTCGTCGCCACCAACAATTACGTGCGCCAGGGCGGCGACGGCTACAAGGTCTTCGCCGAAAAGGCCAAGAATGCTTACGACTACGGCCCCGGTCTCGAACAGGTCGTGGCCGACTATCTCGGCGCCCACCGGCCCTACACGCCCAAGCTCGACGGCCGCATCACCGATATCGCCGCGACCGTCGCGGCGGCCCCGGCAGCGGAACCGGCCAAGCCTGCAGAGCCGGCAAAGCCCGCCGAAGCGGCACCGGCAATGCCCGAACTGCCCGCCAATTCGGGCAATATCGCCAACACGCCGCCTGCCATATCGACGGAGAATGCACCTGCGCCACCGGCCGCTCCGGCTCCCGCGGCTCCAGCACCCGCACCAGCCGAGCCGGCAAAGCCCGCCGAGGCCACCCCTGCATCGGCAGCACCGGCGCCGGCGGAACCCGCCAAGCCGGCAGAACCGGCAAAGCCCGCTGAAGCCGCACCGGCAACAGGCAGCCATGTCATCGTTACCGGCGACACCTATTGGGATCTGGCCAAGAAAGCCTATGGCGACGCCACCAAGTGGAAACTCATCTACGAGGCCAACAAGGGTCAAAGGCCGCACCGGCTGATGCCCGGCGCGACGCTGACCATCCCGGCGAAGTAACGTCACTTCGCCTTTTGCCATTCAACACCCGCCTGGGAAACCGGGCGGGTGTTCTGTTTTCAGCTGGACACGCGTTAAGGTGCGGCCAGACGCGACATTGAAAGCCCGCGCAGGATGATTAGGTTCGCGCCTCCTGGAGAACCCCTATGACGCTCACAATCGCTGTCGATCCCAAAGCCGCGAAGGCCCTTGGCCCACTGCCGGCCGGGCATCCGCCGGTCAAGACCGGCAAGGTCGGTGTCATGCTGATCAATCTCGGCACGCCTGACGGCACCGACTTCAAGCCGATGTGGCGTTATCTCAGGGAATTCCTGTCCGATCCGCGCGTCATCGAACTCAACAGGGCGATCTGGTATCCGATCCTCTATGGCCTGGTGCTCACCACCCGGCCGAAGAAGTCCGGCGCCAACTACGCCCGGATATGGAACCAGGAAAGGAACGAGTCGCCGCTGCGCACTTACACCCGCGCCCAGGGCGAAAAGCTGGCCGAGGCGTTGCGCGACCTGCCCAATGTCGTCGTCGACTGGGCGATGCGCTACGGCAATCCTTCGACCGCGAGTGTCGCCGAAAGTCTGGTCGCACAGGGCTGCGACCGCATTCTTTCGTTCCCGCTCTACCCGCAATACTCCGCGACGACCACGGCCACCGCCAATGATCAGCTGTTTCGCGCCTTGATGAAGATGCGCGCGGCCCCCGCCATCCGCAGCGTGCCGCCTTACTATGACGAGCCGGTCTATATCGAGGCGCTGGCGCGTTCGATCGAGCAGAATCTCGCGACGCTGGATTTCGAGCCGGAAGTGGTCATCGCCTCATACCACGGCATCCCAAGGCCCTATTTTGAAAAAGGTGATCCCTACCATTGCCACTGTCTCAAGACGACCCGGCTGTTGCGCGACAGGCTCGGCTGGGACGAAAAGAAGCTGATCACCACCTTCCAGTCCCGCTTCGGCGCCCAGGAATGGCTGCAGCCCTACACTGACAAGACGGTGGAGAAACTGGGCAAGGACGGCGTCAAATCCATCGCCATCGTCAATCCCGGCTTTTCCGTCGACTGCATCGAGACGCTGGATGAGATCGGCCGGGAAGTCGCCGAGACTTTCCATCACGCCGGCGGCAAGAACTTCGCTCACATCCCTTGCCTCAACGACAGCGCCGAGGGCATGGCGGTGATCGAGGCGATGGTGCGGCGCGAACTGTCCGGCTGGGCCTAGGAGAAATTCCAGGAAAAATGTGAAACGGTTTCCCGGGAAATGCGCATAGCGCTTTCCCTTGGGAATTTCGTCAACCAGAGAGTCAGAGCGGCTCGCCGCTCTAACCGGAACAAGGGCCACTCCGGCGCGTTGAGGCGCACCTTCGGAGAATTCGATGCCCCGCAAACTCGACCTCAGAACTGGCCGGCCCGTCTGGTCCGCCTATCGGGCGCCTGCCGTGCCGGCGTCGGCGCTGACCCGCGACGTCAAGGCCGATGTCCTGATCATCGGTATGGGCATCAGCGGCGCCATGATGGCCGAGGCGCTGACGGCGGACGGGCATCAGGTGATCTGCATCGACCGGCGCGGGCCGCTGAAAGGCTCGACCGCTGCGACCACGGCACTGGTCCAGTTTGAAATCGATCAGCCGCTTTCAACGCTCTCGAAGATGATCGGCAAGGCCAAGGCACAGCAGGCCTGGCGCCGCTCGCGCCTCGCCGTTTCCAACCTCGCTGGCCGTATCGAGGATCTCGCAATCGATTGTCGCCTGCGCCGCACCCAGTCGCTCTATCTGGCCGGCACGGTGCTCGGCCCGTCGGAGCTGCGCGAGGAAGCCGAAGCGCGGCGGCAGGCGGGCATTGCCGCAACCTATCTGACGCCGCAGCCGCTGGCGGAGACATTCGGCATCAACCGCGGCGGCGCCATCCTCAGCCACGGCAACATCGCGCTCGACCCGCGCAAGCTGACGGCCGGCTTGCTGCTCAAGGCGCTGGAGCGCAAGGCCCGCTTCCTCGCTCCCGTCGAGGCGACGGTGATCGAAGACAGTGCCGACGAGGTGATCGTGGCCACGAAAGACGGTCCCAGCATCACGGCACGGCATGTCGTTCTGGCCACCGGCTACGAACTGGTCGACATCGTGCCGGCGGCGGCCCACCGGATCATCTCGACCTGGGCGATCGCGACGCGCCCGCAACCGCGAAAACTCTGGCCGGGTCCGGCGTTTATCTGGGAAGCGTCAGACCCGTATCTCTATATGCGCTCGACGGCCGACGGCAGGGTCATATGCGGCGGCGAGGACGAGGACTTTGTCGACGAGACGCGGCGCGACGAACTGATCGCCGACAAGAGTGCCCGAATTGCCGACAAGCTGGGCCAGTTGTTCCCGCACCTCGACGTCAGGCCTGAATTCGCCTGGACCGGCTCCTTCGGCACAACCAGCACCGGCCTGCCCTATATCGGCGCCGTCCCCCGCCATCCGCGCATCCATGCCGTCATGGGTTACGGCGGCAACGGCATCACCTTCTCGCGCATCGCTTCCGAAATTGTTTCGGCTTCGATCAAGGGACTCGCCGACATGGATGCGGAGCTGTTTGCCTTCAACCGGTGAGTGCAGACCCACAAACAATCCTTCATCACCTGATTGTAACGCTCCTGAAACACACTTAAGTCTTTGGCGAAGTCGGCTGCGCGGGAATGGCTCTCGCGGCCCGCTTCTGAGGGAGAGCCAAATGGATTTCAGTGGTTTCGATATTGCGGTCGTTGTTCTTGTCGCGCTTGTCGTGCTGGTGCTGTTCAAAGGCATCAAGACAGTTCCCCAAGGCTACAACTATACGGTCGAACGTTTTGGCCGTTACACCAGGACACTGAGCCCCGGCCTCAACATCATCACGCCGTTCGTCGACCGCATTGGCGCCAAGATGAACATGATGGAGCAGGTGCTCGACGTGCCGAGCCAGGAAATCATCACCCGCGACAACGCCATCGTCGGTGTCGACGGGATCGCCTTCTACCAGATCCTCAATGCTGCACAGGCCGCCTACCAGGTTGCCGGCCTGCAGAACGCCATCCTCAACCTGACGATGACCAACATCCGTACCGTCATGGGCTCGATGGACCTCGACGAGCTGTTGTCCAACCGCGACGCCATCAACGAGCGCCTGCTGCGCGTCGTCGACGAGGCGGCGCATCCGTGGGGCATCAAGATCACCCGCGTCGAGATCAAGGACATCAACCCGCCGGCCAACCTCATCGAATCGATGGGCCGCCAGATGACCGCCGAGCGTAACAAGCGTGCGCAGATCCTGGCCGCCGAAGGCCTCAAGCAGTCGCAGATCCTCGAGGCCGAAGGCCGCAAGGAAGCCGCCTTCCGCGACGCCGAGGCGCGCGAACGCTCGGCTGAGGCCGAAGCCCGCGCCACCCAGGTGGTTTCGGAAGCGATTTCCAAGGGCGACGTGCAGGCGCTGAACTACTTCGTCGCGCAGAAATACACCGAGGCGCTGGCCAAGATCGGCACCGCCACCAACAGCAAGATCGTGCTGATGCCTTTCGAGGCGTCGTCGCTGATCGGCTCGCTCGGCGGCATCGGCGAGATCGCCAAGGAAGTCTTCCGCAGCGAGGGCACGACCGGCGCACAGCGCCAAGCCGCCCGCCCCCCGGTCGTGCGCCCGAGCGACAACTGAGTTCGTAGGAGGTCACTCTTATGTTCGATCGCATCATTTCCGAACTCGGCCCGTGGAACTGGATGGTCCTGGGCTTCGTGCTGCTGGTCGTAGAGGTCATCGCGCCGGGCTTCTTCATGCTGTGGATCGGCATCGCCGCGCTCATCATCGGCGCGGTGTCGCTGCTGATCTGGGATGCGGCGATCTGGAGCTGGCAGGTCCAGGTCCTTGCCTTCCTGGCGCTCTCGCTGGTCTCAGCCTTCGTCGGCAAGAAACTCATGGGCGGGCGCGACCAGCCAACCGACCAGCCGCTGCTCAACCGGCGCGGCGCCCAGATGGTCGGCCGCATGGCGACGCTTGCCGAGCCGATCAAGGACGGCCGCGGCCGCATCAAGCTCGGCGACACGCTGTGGCGAGTCTCCGGGCCTGACCTGCCGGCCGGTACACAGGTACGCGTGACGGGTGCCGCGGATACAGACCTGGAGCTTACAGTGGAACGCGTCTGAACTTTCACAGCGCACCCACCTCGGTAAGCATGCTCAGATTCAGGTCAGGCCAAGCCGGACTCGAAGACGGGCGCGAAGCGACCAAACCAGGTGGCTTACGAGAGCCGGAGCGGAGTGTACTTTTTGTAGGTGAGCCCAGTCTACTGCGACGCAGTAGAACGGCGAAGCGCAGCTATCAGCCATTTGCAGACCGGCCTCACCTGAATATCGGCATGCCTAGGCGGCGCCGATGCGCAGCAGGTCATGGAAATGCACCACGCCCAGCGGCATGTTGTTCCTGGTCACCACCAGCGCGCCGATATTGTGCTCGTTGAGCAGCGCGATCGCCGTGCCGGCAAGCGTCTGCGGATCGACCGTCTTGGGCGTGCGGGTCATCACCTCGTCGACGATGACGTCGGCCAGATTGCGGTGCAAATTGCGCGCGACATCGCCGTCGGTGATGATCCCGGCCAGTTCGCCATTGGCGTCGACGATCAGGACGCAGCCGACCTTCTTCTGCGACAGCGTCATCACCGCTTCCGGCATCTTGGTGCCGAGCACGGCCAGCGGCATCTGGTCGCCGACCCGCATGATCTCGGAGACCATGGTCAAATTGGCGCCGAGCTGGCCGCCGGGATGGAAGGTGCGGAAATGGTCCGGCGTGAAACCCCGCGCCTCGAGCAGAGCGATCGCCAGCGCATCGCCGATGACCAGCTGCAGCAGCGTCGACGTCGTCGGCGCCAGCCCGTGCGGGCAGGCCTCGGGGGTGCGCGGCAAAAGCAGCACCACATCGGCCGCGCGCGCCAGCGCCGATGTCTCGCCCGATGTGACGGCGATGAGCGGAATGGAAAAACGCCTGGAATAGGCGACGATGCCGAGCATCTCCTTGCTCTCGCCCGACCATGAGATGGCGATGATGGCGTCATCCCTGGCGATCATGCCGAGATCGCCATGATTGGCCTCGACGGGATGGACGAAGAAGGCCGGCGTGCCGGTCGAAGCCAGCGTCGCCGCGATCTTCGAGCCGATATGGCCGCTTTTGCCGACGCCGGTGACGATCAGCCGGCCTTCGATCTTCGAAATCATGTCGACGGCCTGGGCGAAAGGCGCGGCCAGTCCGTTCTCGAGCGCCTCGGCAAGGGCGGCGATGCCGGCCTGCTCGGTCGCCACCGTTCTCAGTGCCGAATCGATCGACGCTTGCCTGTCCAGGGGCTTCTTATCGAGGGGTCTGCCATGCATGGATGATGCGATTAGCGCGTTGCCGCCCGCCTGTCCAACAGAAATGCCGCTGGCACCAGGCGGCGGAGGCTCCGGACAGGTCACAGGATCCCGCAAACAGCGGCACTTTAACCGGGCGAACGATCGCCGCCTCAACCCTCCGTTAACCATCCGCATTTACGGTTCGGTAAGTATGGCGCGCACAGCGCCGCGCAAGCAGTGGTGGCGATGTCCGGGGCCCAGCCAGAAAAATCGAGTGGACGACGGGGCAAGGCGGTATGCACCTTGTTGCTGGCGACCAGCATGTTTGCCTTGCTTCGCCCGGCACCTCTCCACGCCCAGGAAACGGAGCTGCGCGGCGAGGTTTCCGAATCGGCGATCCTGTCCGACCAGCAGCGCAAGGCAAGGCAGCTCGCCCTTGCCACCCAGGGCCAGCAACAGTCGGCCAACACCGCGCAGGACGATGCGCCGCCGCGCACCTATTTGCCGGCCAGCGCCGGCGCTGTCCCCGACGACACGGGCACGGATGCCGCCACCGGCAGCATTTTCGATCCGCCGCAGGCGACCGACGACACGGCCACCGACAATCCGACGCCGCCCAAGCCTCGCCGCCGTCCGTCAAGCGCCGGCCAGAACGCGGCGGATCAGGACAGGACCAAAACGGGCACCAAGTCGGCCGACAAGTCGAAGAAGAAGAAGGCGGCGACCGCGACCACGGACACCACTCAAGCCGCGACCGACGATACCGACAGCGCCACGACAGACCAGGAAGCGGCTAACCGCCGTGCTCTCACCGTCGACAGCGCCGATAGGCAAAAACTCGACCCCGGCGCCGAGCGTACCGCCGCCATCGAGGGCCAGAACAAGAAAGCCGAGGACGACCCCTTCGCGCCCACCGGCGTCAAATGGGGTTCCTTCGTCATCCGGCCATCGATCGAACAGGGGTTGACCGCCACCACAAACGGCGATTCGAGCAGTGCCGGCACCTCGGCGCTGCTGTCTGAGACAGCGTTGCGCTTTGCCGCCGTCTCCGACTGGCGCGAAAACTCCGCCACCATCGACGGCTATGGCCTGTTCCGCGAGACGGTGTCGGGTTACCGGGTTCACGATGCGCAGGGCCGCATCGAAGGCCAGCTCAATGTCGACCTCGACAACGAGCTGCGCGCCATCGCCAAGCTCGGCTACGAAGCCGTGCCGGAAACGGCGTCCTCGCCCAACGCCATTGCCGGCGTCAGTACCCAGCCGCTGCGGCAGACGATCGACGGCAGCCTTGGCGTCGAAAAAGCGGTCGGCAAGATGCAATACACGTTGACCGGCGCGGTCTCGCACGACTTCTACGGCGACGCCGAGCTTTCGGACGGCACCACGCTGTCGCAGAAGGATCAGGACAACACGCTCTACACGGCAACCTTGCGCACCGGCTACGAAATCTCTCCGGCCCTCACCCCGTTCACCGAAATCGAGGTCGGCCGACGGGCCTACGATCAGCGCATCGACAATGAAGGCTTCGAGCGTTCCTCGACCCGCCTTGGCGCTCGCGCCGGCCTGCAACTCGACATGGGTGAGAAGCTCTCCGGCGAGTTCTCGGCCGGCTGGCTGAGGGAAGCGATCGACGACAAGAGCCTGGAGGCGATTTCCGGCGCCACCGTCAACGCCGATCTCAAATGGTCGCCGGAGCGCGGAACGACGATCGGCCTGACCGGCAAGACCACTGTCGAGACCACCACCACGGCGGGTGAAAGCGGCGATATCCTCTATTCCGGCCGCTTGACGGCCGAACGGCAGATCCGCGCCAACCTTACAGCGAACGCGGCCCTGGGCCTCGACTGGCGCGACTATGTCGGCATCGACGGCCATGACAGGATCTTGAGCGCAGAGACCGGGCTGACCTGGTGGCTGAACCGCTATGCCGGCCTCACCAGCCGGGTGAGAACCGAAAAGCTGACCAGCAACCTGCCCGGCCGCGACTACACTGCCAACAGCATCTACCTCGGCCTGAAAGTGCAGCGCTGAAACACGCGTGCGCAGGAGGGGCGGTCAGCCGCTCGCGCTGGCATTACCCATCCAGCTAAGATACCGCGACTCGCCGCTCCGATGGCGTCATCTCGTCGAGAAGCGTGCGGATGACGCCGGCCATGTTCTCCTTCATGTCGCTGCGCCACAGCGCGAAGGCGACATTGGCCTCGACGAAACCTTCCGGGGAACCGCAGTCGAAGGTGCGGCCCTGATAGTGGTAGCCGTAGAAAGCCTGCTGCTTCTCCAGCTTCAGCATCGCGTCGGTGAGCTGGATTTCGTTGCCGGCGCCCTTTTCCTGGCCTTCGAGGATCTTGAAGATCTCGGGCTGCAGGATGTAGCGGCCGTTGATGTAGAGGTTGGAGGGCGCCGTGCCGGTCTTCGGCTTCTCCACCATCTCGGTGATGCGGAAGCCGTGATGCGTATCCTCGCCACGGCCGACAATGCCGTATTTGTGGGCCTCCGCCGGGTCGCATTCCTGCACGGCAATGATGTTGTTGCCGGTTTCCTCGTAAAGCTCGACCATCGACTTCATGCAGCTCTTTTCCGACTGCATGATCATGTCGGGCAACAACAGCGCGAACGGCTCGTCGCCGACCAGTTCGCGCGCGCACCAGACGGCATGGCCGAGGCCCATCGGCACCTGCTGGCGGGTGAAACTGGTCTGCCCCGGCGCCGGCTGCAGGCGCTGCAGGCGGGCAAGCTGCTCGTCCTTGCCGCGCTGGGCCAGCGTGTCATAGAGCTCGAACTGGATATCGAAATGGTCCTCGATGACCGCCTTGTTGCGGCCGGTCACGAAAATGAAATGCTCGATGCCCGCCTCGCGCGCCTCGTCCACCACATACTGGATGACCGGCCGGTCGACGACGGTCAGCATTTCCTTGGGAACGGCCTTGGTGGCCGGGAGGAACCGCGTGCCGAGACCGGCGACCGGGAAAACTGCCTTGCGAACTCTCTTCATGCTTTCAATTATCCGTTTGCTGGCCGGCTCCGCAATCCCTGTCCCGCGACATTTTCACGCCGGAATTGAAGATTAGTGGGGGCGGGTGAGGGAAACTTCCACCGGTTAAAGCATCGAGGTGTCTTTTCGTTCCAAGCGGCACCTATGGTAAACTAATTCCTAACCCGGTTCGGCGATGAATGGTCTTTCCTGAGACAGAGAAGGAGGAAAACATGTCCGTTCGCAATGCCGCAAAACGTTTCACCAGCGTCATGACGGCCGCCAGCCTCTCGCTCGCTCTGCTGATGCCTGCCGGACCCGCTTTCGCCGATGCCGGTTTCCGGCAATGGGTCGCCAGCTTCCGCGCCACTGCCGTCGCCGGTGGCGTTTCCGGCGCTGTCTACGACCAGGCTTTCAGGGACATCAAAGAGCCCGATCCGGTGGTGCTGGAGAAGGCGCGCACCCAGCCTGAATTCACCGCGCCCGCCTGGGATTATTTCGATAATCGCGTCCACGACCAGTCTGTCGCCGTCGGGCAGCAGATGGCGAAAAAGTGGAAGCCGTGGCTGGACAGGATCGAGGCGCGGTTCGGCGTCGATCGCTACATTCTGCTGGCCATCTGGTCGATGGAATCGAACTATGGCGAGATCCTCAAGCGCGACGACATCATGCGCAACGTCATCCGGTCGCTGGCGACTTTGGGTTATGGCGACCCGAAGCGGTCGAAATATGCCCGCACCCAGCTGGTCGCGGCCCTGAAAATCCTGCAGACCGGCGACATCGATGAAAGCCATCTGATGGGCTCCTGGGCCGGCGCCATGGGCCAGACCCAGTTCATCCCCACCAGCTACCAGCACTATGCCGTCGACATGGATGGCAACGGCAAGCGCGACATCTGGAATTCCATCCCCGATGCGCTGGCGACGTCAGCCAATCTGTTGAAGAAGAATGGCTGGCAGGCCGGCAAGACCTGGGGCTACGAAGTCACGATACCGGCCGGCAAGCTGCCGGGCGGATCGAAGACGCTGGCGCAATGGCAGGCGCTTGGCGTCGTCAGGGCCAGCGGCAAGCCGTTCAAGAACCTCACCGACAAGGCGACGCTGAAAGTGCCGGACGGCCGTGGCGGGCCGGCTTTCCTGATGATCCGGAATTTCTCGGTCATCAAGGCCTACAACAATGCCGACAAATATGCCCTGGCCGTTGGCCTTCTTGCCGACGAAATCGCCGGTGGCAACGGCCTTGTCCAGGACTGGAAGCGGCCCTTCACCAAGCTCACCTTCGAGGAACGGCAGGAGCTGCAGAAGCGGCTTTCGCAGCACGGGCTTTACGACGGGAAGTTCGACGGCAAGATCGGTGACGGCTCAAAGACCGCCATCATGGCCTATCAGGCAAAGGTCGGCTTGACCCAGGACGGCTACCCGAGCATGGAAGTACTCAAATGGCTCAGGCAAAAATAGAGCCGGCCACAGCGCCGCGCGCATTTTGGGCGCGCATATCAGGCGCCATGGCAATTTGAACTTGCGCCCGGCCGCAAAACCGGCTCCGGTTTGCGGAACCAGGCGCAAGGGGATGGAGGAGTGATTGGTTTCGGCCGCGCGTATCGCGATCCTTGCTCGTCGCACGCCGATCCTTTTTCTGGCGATCGTCCTGCTGGCGATCGGCGCCGCCGGCGCCTTCCATGTACCGGCCATGGCGCAGGAGCAGCCGCAGCAAGATCGCGGATGGTCGTTGCGCGACCTTCTCTTTCCGCGCCGCAGCGAGCGGGTCGAGCCGCCGCTCGACATCCAGAAGGCAAAACCAAAGCCGCGTAAACCAAGGGTTCCGCGTGCGCCGATCGAGCCACAAACACCGATAGCGGAAAAGGCGCCAGACGCCCGCATCGTCCTGGTCGTCGGCGACTTCATGGCGTCGGGCCTCGCCGAAGGCCTGGACATAGCCTTTGCCGACAACCCAGCCATTAGGATCGTCGCGCGCTCCAATGGTTCGTCGGGCTTCGTGCGCGATGATTTCTACAACTGGCCCGAACAGATCAAATCGCTGATCGAGACCGAGAAACCGACCGCCGTGGTCGTCATGCTGGGCTCCAACGACCGCCAGCAGATGAAGGTGGGGGACGTGCGCGAGCAGCCCCGGTCCGAGAACTGGACCAAGGAATATGAGCGCCGCACCGACGAACTGGGCAAGGCCATCGCCACCGCCAAGGTGCCCTTCCTGTGGGTCGGCATGCCGGCCTTCCGGGTGCCGAAGATGACCTCCGACATGCTGGCCTTCAACGACATCTACCATCAGGCCGCCGAAAACCATGGCGGCGAATTCGTCGATGTCTGGGACGGCTTCGTCGATGAGAACGGCGCCTTCGTCACCAACGGCCCCGACATGAACGGCCAGCCGGTGCGGCTGCGCGCCGATGACGGCATCAACGTCTCCAAGGCCGGCAAGCGCAAGCTCGCCTTCTACACCGAAAAGCCGTTGATGAAGATCCTAGGCCTGGCCACACCCGGCAGCGTGGCCCCGGCGACAGCACCTGCGGGCGCGCCCGTCGAGGCACCGGCGCCGGCTGCGGCACCCATTGTCATCGACCGCACCGCACCCATGCTGCTCAGCGACCCGGCGCTCGACGGCGGCACCGAGTTGCTCGGCGCCGCCCCGCCGGCAAACGCCAATCCGGCTCTTCCCGGGGAGCGGCTGGTGATCGAAGGCAAGGCGCCGGAGGCCGCGCCCGGCCGCGCCGACGATTTCTCATGGCCGCCGAAAGCCGAGCCGCCGGCGACAGCCGCGGCGACCGACACGACGACGGCGATCACCCCTTAATCACTCGGAGCTTCCGAGATCAAGCGGTCTCAGCGCGGCAGGACGCTCGCCCCCATCAACGCCTCGTCGATCGAGCGCGCCGCCTGGCGGCCTTCGCGGATCGCCCAGACGACCAGCGACTGGCCACGGCGCACGTCGCCCGCCGCATAGAGCCGGTCGACGCTGGTCCTGTAGTCGCGGTCATTGGCCTCGACATTCCGCGAGCGGCGGCTGTCTGTGACGATTTTCATCTCACCCTCGAGTTCCTTCGCCACGCCCACCATCGCCGGTCCGGCAAAGCCGATCGCGATGAAGGCGAGATCGGCGCGGATGACGAATTCGGTGCCGGCGATCGGCTTGCGCTTCTCGTCGACCTCACAGCATTTGACGCCGGTCAGCTGGCCGTCCTCGCCGATGAATTCGAGCGTTGCCACCTGGAATTCGCGTTCCGCACCCTCGGCCTGCGAGGACGAGGTGCGCATCTTGGTCGCCCAGTAGGGCCACACCGCGAGCTTGTCTTCCTTCTCGGGCGGCTGCGGGCGGATGTCGAGCTGGGTGACGCGCACCGCGCCCTGGCGGAAGGCGGTGCCGACGCAGTCGGAGGCGGTATCACCGCCGCCTACGACGACGACATGCTGCCCGCCGGCGATGATCGGGTGCGACGGCCATGCCACGGACTGGATCGGCTCGCCACCGACGCGGCGGTTCTGCTGCACCAGATAGGGCATGGCGTCATGCACGCCGCCGAGATCGTCGCCCGGAATGTTGGCCGCACGCGGCGTTTCCGAGCCGCCGCAATAGAGCACCGCGTCATGTTCGGCGAGCAGTTCGGCGACGGGCTTGTCGACACCGACATTGACGCCGCAATGGAAGGTCACGCCCTCGCCCTGCATCTGCTCGATGCGCCGGTCGATATAGTGCTTCTCGATCTTGAAGTCGGGAATGCCGTAACGCATCAGCCCGCCCGGGCGGCTCTCGCGCTCATAGACATGGACGTCATGGCCGGCGCGGCCGAGCTGCTGTGCGGCTGCCATGCCGGCCGGGCCGGAGCCGATGATGGCGACCCGCTTGCCGGTCTTCTTCTCCGGCGGATAGGGCCTGATGTGGCCGGTCTCGTAAGCCTTGTCGGCGATCGCCTGTTCCACCGTCTTGATGGCGACCGGAATGTCCTCGAGGTTCAGCGTGCAGGCTTCCTCGCAAGGGGCGGGACAGATGCGGCCGGTGAACTCAGGGAAATTGTTGGTCGAGTGCAGGTTGCGGATCGCGTTGTCCCAGTCCCTGTTGTAGACGAGGTCGTTCCAGTCCGGGATCTGGTTGTGGATCGGGCAACCGGTCGGCCCGTGACAGAACGGAATGCCGCAGTCCATGCAGCGCGCGGCCTGTTTCTCGACCTCCTTATCCGACATCGGCAGCGTGAACTCGCGGAAGTGCCGGATGCGGTCGGAGGCCGGCTGGTACTTGTGCACCTGCCGGTCGATTTCGAGAAAGCCTGTTACCTTGCCCATAGTCCAGTTCCTGCTGTCCAGATGGTGCGGTTTTCGCCGCACCCGTTAACCTCTTGAGGCAGCCATGGCAACCTTGCGCCCGAGGTCAAACTGTCGATGAAAGGGGCCGGGAAGCCTGGGCTCCCCGGCAATTCTCTTAAAATCTATTCGGCCGCGACGCCCATGCGCATGCGTTCCATCTCGATCAGCGCGCGGCGGTATTCGACCGGCATGATCTTGCGGAATTTCGGCCGGAACGTCGTCCAGTCGTCGAGGATTTCGCGGCCGCGCACCGAACCCGTATAGTGCACATGGTTCGAGATCAGCTGGTAGAGGCGTTCCTCGTCATGGCTGGTCATGTCGCCCGACACGTCGACGCGGCCCTTGTGGTCGAGATCGCCGCCATGATGCAGCAGCCTTTCCATCAGGTCGTCTTCTTCCGGCACCGGCTCCAGTTCGACCATGGCCATGTTGCAGCGCTCGGCGAAATCGCCGGCCTCGTCCAGCACGTAGGCGACGCCGCCCGACATGCCGGCGGCGAAGTTGCGGCCGGTCTTGCCGATGACGACGACGACACCGCCGGTCATGTATTCGCAGCCATGGTCGCCGACGCCTTCGACGACGGCCGCGACGCCCGAATTGCGCACCGCGAAGCGTTCGCCGGCGACACCGGCGAAATAGGCTTCGCCCTCGGTGGCGCCGTAGAGCACCGTGTTGCCGACGATGATGGAGTCGGCCGCCACGATCCTCGCCTCTTCCGGCGGCCGGATGACAATGCGCCCGCCCGACAAGCCCTTGCCGACATAGTCATTGCCGGCGCCGACAAGCTCGAACGAGACCCCGCGCGCCAGGAAGGCGCCGAAGGACTGGCCGGCGGTACCGGTCAGCTTCACCTGGATCGTGTCTTCGCGCAGGCCCTTGTGCTTGAAGCGCTTGGCGACTTCACCCGATAGCATCGCGCCGGTCGAACGGTCGACATTGCGGATGTCCACCTCGATCTTGACCGGCTGCTTGGCCTCCAGTGCGGGCTTGGCCAGTTCAATCAGCTTGCGGTCGAGCACGTCGTCGATCGGGTGCTTCTGCCGCTCGGTCCAGTGCACCGCTTCGTGCGGCGCATCGGGCTTGTAGAACATCTTCGAGAAGTCGAGGCCGCGCGCCTTCCAGTGCTGGACCACGTCGCGCTTTTCCAGAAGATCGCTGTCGCCGATAATCTGGTCGATATGGGTGTAGCCCATCTCGGCCAGCAGCGCCCTCACCTCTTCCGCCACGTAGAAGAAGAAGTTGATGACATGCTCGGGCGTGCCCTTGAAGCGCTTGCGCAGCACCGGGTCCTGGGTGGCGACGCCAACCGGACAGGTGTTCAAGTGGCACTTGCGCATCATGATGCAGCCAGCCGCGATCAGCGGCGCGGTCGAGAAGCCGAACTCGTCGGCGCCGAGCAGCGCGCCGATGATGACGTCACGCCCGGTGCGCAAGCCGCCGTCGACCTGCAGCGCGACGCGCGAACGCAAGCCGTTCAGCACCAGCGTCTGGTGGGTCTCGGCCAGGCCCATTTCCCACGGGCTGCCGGCATGCTTGAGCGAGGTCAGCGGCGAGGCACCGGTGCCGCCATCATAGCCCGAAATGGTGATGTGGTCGGCGCGCGCCTTGGCGACGCCGGCCGCGACCGTGCCGACGCCGACTTCCGACACCAGCTTGACCGACACGTCGGCCGCCGGGTTGACGTTCTTCAGATCATAGATCAGCTGCGCCAGATCCTCGATCGAATAGATGTCGTGATGCGGCGGCGGCGAGATCAGGCCGACGCCCGGCGTCGAATGCCGGACCTTGGCGATGGTCGCATCGACCTTGTGGCCGGGCAGCTGGCCTCCCTCGCCGGGCTTGGCGCCCTGCGCCACCTTGATCTGCATGACATCGGAATTGACAAGATATTCGGCCGTCACGCCGAACCGCCCCGAGGCGACCTGCTTGATCGCCGAGCGCTCCGGGTTCTTGCCGCCGCCGGGCAGCGGCAAATAGCGGTCGGCCTCTTCGCCGCCCTCGCCGGTGTTCGACTTGCCGCCGATCTGGTTCATGGCGCGCGCCAGCGTGGTGTGCGCTTCCCTGGAGATCGAGC
Source organism: Mesorhizobium sp. 131-3-5 (assembly GCF_016756575.1). Classification (NCBI taxonomy): domain Bacteria; kingdom Pseudomonadati; phylum Pseudomonadota; class Alphaproteobacteria; order Hyphomicrobiales; family Phyllobacteriaceae; genus Mesorhizobium; species Mesorhizobium sp. 131-3-5. The sequence goes on along the minus strand of NZ_AP023254.1, from coordinate 2,100,008 downwards.
CGAACGACATCGCCCCGGTCGAGAAGCGCTTGACGATCTCGGCCGCCGGCATGACGTCGTCGAGCGCGACCTTCTTGCGGCCGGTCTCCTCCGCCAGCCTGATCTTGAACAGGCCACGTATGGTCTGCGCGCGGGCAGTCTCGCTGTCGATCTGCGCCGAATACTCCTTGAAGGTTTCCCACGAGCCCTGGCGCACGGCGTGCTGCAAGGTGGCGACCGCGTCGGGCGACCACATATGCGCCTCGCCGCGCATGCGGAAGAGATATTCGCCGCCGACTTCGAGGCTGTTGCGCAGCACCGGATCATTGCCGAAACCGTCCGTGTGGCGGCTGACGGTTTCGCCCGCGACCTCGTCCAGCCCAACGCCTTCGATCAGCGTCGCCGTGCCGGTGAAATACTTCTCGACGAAATCGGTCTTCAGCCCGATGGCGTCGAAGATCTGCGCGCCGCAATAGGACTGATAGGTCGAGATGCCCATCTTGGACATCACCTTGAGGATGCCCTTGCCGATCGACTTGATGTAGCGCGACACGACCTCGTAGGCGTCGACCTCTTCCGGCAGCTCACCGCGCTTGTGCATGTCGGTGAGCGTGTCGAAGGCGAGATAGGGGTTGATCGCTTCGGCGCCATAGCCGGCAAGGCAGCAGAAATGATGCACTTCGCGCGGCTCGCCGGATTCCACGACCAGGCCGACGGAGGTGCGCAGCCCCTTGCGGATCAGGTGATGGTGCACCGCAGCCGTCGCCAGCAGCGCCGGGATGGCGATGCGGTCCGGGCCGAGCTGGCGGTCGGACAGGATGATGATGTTGTAACCGCCGGCGACTGCCGCCTCGGCGCGTTCGCACAGGCGGTCGATAGCACCCTGCATGCCGGCAGCGCCCTCGTTCGAGCCATAGGTGATGTCGATGGTCTTGGTGTCGAAACGGTCCTCGGTATGCCCGATGGAGCGGATCTTCTCCAGATCGCCATTGGTCAGGATCGGCTGGCGCACTTCGAGCCGCTTGCGGCGCGAATTGCCGACCAGGTCGAAGATGTTCGGCCGCGGCCCGATGAAGGACACCAGGCTCATCACCAGCTCCTCGCGGATCGGGTCGATCGGCGGGTTGGTGACCTGGGCGAAGTTCTGCTTGAAATAGGTGTAGAGCAGCTTCGACTTGTCCGACATCGCCGAGATCGGCGTGTCGGTGCCCATCGAACCAACGGCTTCCTGGCCGGTGGTCGCCATCGGCGACATCAACAACTTGGTGTCTTCCTGGGTGTAGCCGAACGCCTGCTGGCGATCGAGCAGGCTGACATCCTTGCGCAGCGCGCGCGGCTCGACCGGCTTCAGATCTTCCAGGATGAGCTGCGTGTTGGCGAGCCAGGTCTTGTAGGGATGCCTGGTGGCGATCTCCGACTTGATCTCCTCATCGGGCACGATGCGGCCCTTGGCAAGGTCGATCAGAAGCATGCGGCCGGGCTGCAGCCGCCACTTCTGCACGATCTTCTCCTCCGGCACCGGCAGCACGCCGGCTTCGGAAGCCATGATGACGCGGTCATCGTCGGTGACGATGTAGCGTGCGGGGCGCAGGCCGTTGCGGTCGAGCGTAGCGCCGATCTGGCGGCCATCGGTGAAGGCGACCGCGGCCGGCCCGTCCCACGGCTCCATCAGGGCGGCATGGTATTCGTAGAAAGCCTTGCGGTCGGCATCCATGAGCTTGTTGCCGGCCCAGGCTTCCGGGATCAGCATCATCATGGCGTGGCTGAGGCTGTACCCGCCCTGGAACAGGAATTCGAGCGCATTGTCGAAGCACGCCGTGTCGGACTGGCCGTCATAGGAGATCGGCCACAGCTTCGAGATGTTGTTGCCGAACAGCTCGGAATCGACCGAGGCCTGGCGCGCCGCCATCCAGTTGTTGTTGCCGCGCACCGTGTTGATCTCGCCATTGTGCGCGACCATGCGGTAGGGATGCGCCAGCTTCCATGACGGGAAGGTGTTGGTCGAGAAACGCTGGTGGACGAGAATCAGCGCAGTCTCGAAGCGCGGGTCCTTGAGATCCCTGTAATAGGCGCCGACCTGATAGGCCAGGAACATGCCCTTGTAGACGATGGTGCGCGCCGACAGCGACACGCAATAGGCGCCGATGTCCTTGTTGTCGTTCTCGGCATAGATACGGCCCGAGATGACCTTGCGCAGCAGATAGAGCCGGGCCTCGTATTCCTCGTCATCGGGAATATCTGATGTGCGGCCGATGAAGACCTGGCGATGGAACGGCTCGGACGCGACGATGTCGGGTGCCTTCGACAGCGACGAATTGTCGACGGGCACGTCGCGGAAGCCGATGAGCGGCAGCCCTTCGGACTGCGCCGATTCGGCGATGATGTCCTCGATATGGGCGCGAAGTGCTGCGTCCTGCGGCATGAACCAGTGTCCGACGCCATATTGGCCCGCCGGCGGCAATTCGATGCCCTGGGCCGCCATCTCCTCACGGAAGAACTGGTCCGGAAGCTGCACCAGCACGCCGGCGCCGTCGCCGACCAGCGGGTCGGCGCCGACGGCGCCGCGATGCGTCAGGTTTTCGAGCACGGCAAGGCCGTCCTTGACGATCTGATGCGACTTCACGCCCTTCATGTTGACGATGAAACCGACGCCGCAGGCATCATGTTCGTTGCGCGGATCGTAGAGGCCCCGAGGGGCAAACCCGGTTCGGCCAATATCAGTTCGGCCAATGTCGGTTCGCGGCGTATTTTTGACGGCAGCCGCTTTCGTCTGCGCGGCCTGGCCGTTCGTCGCAGAGAGCGTCATGTCCGTCATTGTCCTGTCCTCCGTTCCAGCCCTTCAGGCGCTGGTTTGCCTCGGCAAGCGCTTGGCTCACCCTGATCCTTGCGGCACGTCTTGCGAAATCCTTGCCGAACCAGGCGGCTTTCCGCATGGTTCGCGTCTGGTATCGTACAGGCCAGAGTCTGGCCGTCCACCTGTCGCTCGCAGCAACAGCCGGAGAGGCCAATATGTTACGCCAATCCAGCCTGTTTTGTGCGACAAAATAAGACAGCACTACTGTCCTAAATTTTTATGGCAGAATTCCCCGACGCACACAAGACCGATTCACAAAAAACTTGAGCGTTCCGCGACATAAAATTACGTGACGTTGAGGAAAAACGTAAGCTTCAGTCGCCGATCCCTGCCCTGTCGGCTTGGCTGGCTTTAACGGTTTTCGGGCATCTGGCCCTTGCGGTTGGCGCATGAAACCGTTCAACTCCGGCCGATTTTCCCCAAAACCCCGATCTTCCCCAGACATAGGCAGATGCATGTTCTTCGCTTCCGACAATTGGGCAGGCGCCCATCCCAACATCGTTGCCGGCCTGTCGGCCGCGGCCGGCGGCTTTGCCACCGCCTATGGCGACGGCGCGCTCGACCAGGCGGTCTACATCAGGTTCAATGAGATTTTCGAACGCGAGGTCGCGGTGTTCTTCGTAGCGACCGGCACCGCCGCCAACGCGCTGTCGTTGACCACCTTCAACAAACCCGGCGGCATTTCCTTTGCCCACCGCGAATCGCATGTCATCGAAGACGAATGCGGCGCGCCGGAGTATTTTTCCGGCGGCGCGCGCTTGCACGCCGTCGACGGCGCACTGGGCAAGATCGACGCGCACAATCTGGAGCGGACCATTGGCCGCTTCGCGCCCGAAATCGTCCACTGGGGACGGCCAATGGCGGTTTCGATCACCCAGTCGACCGAGGTCGGCACTATCTACGGCCTGAATGAGATCGAGACGATTTCGGCCATCGCAAAACGGCATTCCGTGCCGCTGCACATGGATGGCGCCCGCTTTGCCAATGCGCTGGTCGCGCTCGACACGACGCCGGCCGAAATGACCTGGAAGCGCGGTGTCGACATCCTGTCCTTCGGCGGCACCAAGAATGGCTGCTGGTGCGCCGAAGCGATCGTGCTGTTCGACCTCGACCGCGCCAAGGAATTGGCCTTCCTGCGCAAGCGCGCCGCCCAGCTGTTTTCGAAGTCGCGGTTCGTCGCCGCTCAGTTCGAAGCCTATTTCAAGGACGGTCTGTGGCTCGACACAGCGCGCCACGCCAACGCCATGGCCGCCCGCCTCGCGGCGGCGATCGAGGATTCGGCCCACGCGAAGCTGGCCTGGCTGCCGCAGGCCAACGAGGTGTTCGCCGTGATCAAGAAGACCGAGGCCGAGAGGCTGCAGGCTGCCGGCGCCGCCTTCTACGACTGGCACAAGCCGCACGGCTTTGACGGCCATATCGGCGAGGACGAGCTGCTCTATCGTTTCGTCACCAGCTTCGCGACGTCAGCCGAGGAAGTCGACCGCTTTGGCAAGTTGATCGCCGGATAACAATCCATCTGCCGATCAACAAAAAAGCGGCGCCTCTCGGCGCCGCTTTCGTCTCGGGAGGAGACGGTTCTATTCCTAAGCTACATTACGCAGCGGTCTTGGCCTCGATCTGCTTGGCCTTGGCCGGGGCCGAGGTGATCGCGATCTTGCGCGGCTTCAGTTCCTCGGGAATGTTGCGCTTGAGGTCGACGAAGAGCAGGCCGTTCTTCAGCGTGGCGCCGACGACTTCAACGTGGTCGGCAAGCTGGAAGCGGCGCTCGAAGGCCCTGGAGGCAATGCCGCGATAGAGCAGCTCGGAGCCTTCACCGTTGCCCTCGTCCTTGCGCTCACCCTTCACGGTCAGCACGTTGCGGTGAGCTTCGATCGAGATTTCCTCGTCCGAGAAGCCGGCAACCGCCATGGAAATCCGGTAGGAATCCTCACCGGTGCGCTCGATATTGTAGGGCGGATAGGTCTGCGCGCCATCGGGCTGCGCAAGCGAATCCAGCATGGTGAAGAGACGGTCGAAGCCGACGGTCGAACGGTAAAGCGGGGAAAAATCAACGTGACGCATGAGGTGTTCTCCTGTTGAGCAACATGGTTTGCGTATGGCCGGTGCGAAACCCGTAAGCGGCGTTTCGGCAGGACCAGCGGCCCCGACATTGGCGACCGCATTCCACATTTGGGGAGCGCCCCAATGCATTTCAAGATTTCGCCCGGCGGCAAAACTGGATGGGTTGCCCCTTGATGAACGGCAGATGAACCGGCGCTTCGGCGCCCGTTCAGACAGCCGCCGCTAAAGTGGCACCAAGATCAAGGATTGGCGGCGCCGGGTTTTATAAAGGTGCCGCAACGAGGCCGAACCGGGTGTTAACGTCCCTTCCTCCCGGATCGACAGGGGCCGGAAGCACGCCTTCGAGCGGCTTCCGGCCTTCCCCGTTACGATCCCGGCACAAGCCGGATTTGCTTTGCTTTTGATGCATTGGCGTCTATCACCTTGACGAGGCCAGCCGGGACAGGCTGGCACCTGAAGACGCCGAGCACAAAGCGCCGCATGACGGACCTTCTCCAAGACACGCCGCTTTTCCACGAATCCGAGGACAATCCGCGGCCAGAAAACGCCACCGGAGGCTTTTTCGTCACCCGCGACCGCAAGAAGATCCGCTATGGCCTGTTCGCGGCGGTGGCGCGCCCGATGCGGGGCACCGTGGTGCTGCTGTCCGGCCGCAACGAGTGCATCGAGAAATATTTCGAAACCATCCGCGACCTTGCCGCCCGCGGCTTTGGCGTCGCCACGCTCGATTGGCGCGGCCAAGGCGATTCCGACCGGCTGATCCGCGATCGCCAGCGCGGCTATGTCAGGTCCTTCCGCGACTACACGGCCGATCTGGAGCAGTTCTTCGAGGAGATCGTGCTGCCCGATTGCCGCGGGCCGTATTACATCCTCGCCCATTCAGCCGGCGCCGTGATCGCGCTTCTTGCCGCGCCGTCCATGGTCAATCGCGTGCGGCGCATGGTGCTGATCGCGCCGTTCCTGACCCTGCCCGACCTGCCGGTCTCGATCCGGACGGTCCGCCGTATCTGTTCGGTCCTCTGCATTCTGGGCCTTGGCCGGCTCTATGCCGCCTGGGGTCCGCGGCCCAGACACACGCTGCCTTTCGAGGCCAATAAGGTAACGTCGGATCCGCGCCGCTATCGTCGCAACACGCGCATCTACGAAGAGTATCCGCGAATGGCGCTTGGCGGTCCGACGATCCGCTGGCTGCAGGCAGCGGCAAAGGCGTCGGAAGCGGTGAGCGACCCCGACTTCATGGCGCGGATACAGGTGCCTCTGCTGATCATCGCCGCTGGCGCCGACCAGGTCGTCTCGACCAGGGCGGTCGAGGCCTACGCCAGAAGCCTGAGGCTCGGCTCGCTGCTGATGATCGACGGCTCCAAGCACGAGATCCTGCAGGAGGTCGACCTCTACCGCGAACAATTCCTTGCCGCCTTCGACGCCTTCATTCCTGGCTCGGACGATCCGACGGCCTGACCGGCACCGCGGTTCCTTCGAAGGCTGGCATAGCTGACATACCGTTGTCAGGATAATTGGCCAGCCGCCCCTCGCGGCGGGCAAACCGCTAAAGATTATGACAGCCCGCCCCCACCCCGAAATGCTCATCTCAATGCGTCGAATTGAACGCCATGGAGATGAGATCATGACCGAGAAAACCTGCGCCCCCTGCGATTGCCAGCTGGATGCCAACCCGATCCGCGTCAAGGTCGGCGGCAAGACCGTCGAGGTCTGCTGCGAGGAATGCGCGACGGCGCTGAACGAGGCCGGCGCCTCGGCGGCCGGCGTGAGCGAGGAATGAGCCATGCGCACCGATCACGCAGCGGCACAACGCCTGGCTGGCCAGGCCCAGGTGCCGCCAGTCCACACCGTAACCACCCTGCACGCCTTGCACGCCCAATGCATCGCGGCGGCGAGATGGCTCGCCCGCCAGATGGAGAAGCGCCGAAGCCGGCTTGCCTTGCTGGAAATGACCGACGAACAGCTCAAGGACATCGGTCTGTCACGCGGCCAAGCCTATTCGGAGTTCAGGCGCCGCTCATGGGATTGAGCAGCCCCAGCGAGAAAGTCTCCTGACAAGATTGGGCAGGCCGCTTGCCTAAAGTGCCCATCGCAATGCCGGAATCAGTTTCCGGCACGAGGGATGAGCGCAACGGCCATGTCGCAATTCAAGGTTCAGCTCCTTCTGGACACCGGCACTGTCAGGGTGCGGGATGTCGTCTGCAGCGGCGAATGCCGTCACAGGAGCGATGAGGAGTGCACGTCGGCGACGCATCTGGTGTTTGCCTATCGCGGCATCTTTGTGCGTCATGTCGGCCGCAATGATGCGGTCGCGGAAGTCAATCAGCTGCTTTTCTTCAATGAGGCCGAGACCTACCAGGTCAGCCATCCAATTGAGGGCGGCGACGCCTGCCTCGACCTCGTCATCGAGGAAGGCCACTTGCGGGAACTGGCGCCGCAGGAGCAGTTGCGCGCCAGCGGCGTCCTGGCGTTTCGCCGCCAGCGCCGGCGCATCGATCCGCGCGCGCAGGCCTTGGTGGCGCTGTTGCGCCACAGCCTGAGCCGCAATGTCGCCGAAACGCTGGAGGCCGAGACGCTGGCGCTAACGCTGGTGCGGCGCTCACTCGGCGAGCGCACTTCGCACGTCGCGGGCGCCAGCCCCGGACGGCAGAAGCTGGTCGACCGCGCCAAGCTGGTGCTGGCGTCGGATCTGTCGCGGCGCTGGACGCTGGCCGAGATTGCCGCCGAGGTCGGAGTCTCACCGGTCTATCTGACGCAAATATTCCAGCAGGTCGAGGCCATCCCGCTCTATCGCTATCATCTGCGCCTGCGGCTGGCGCGCGCGCTCGACCTGCTTGGCCGCTACGACAATCTGACCGCTTTGGGCATGGACCTCGGCTTTTCCAGCCACAGCCATTTCAGCGCGTCGTTCAGACAGGCCTATGGACGCACACCGGCGGAATTCCAGCGCTCGATCAGATCGCGCTGAAGCAACGGCTTCAAAGAAAGCGCGGAGATATCAGCCGCGAAGGGCAGCCATGGCCGCCGCGTGAAGCTCCGGCGTCGCCGCCGCTAGCACATCGCCGCCCTTTTCCGCCGGTCCGCCATCGAAGGTGGTGACGACGCCGCCCGCCTTCTCGATGATCGGGATCAGCGCCACGATGTCGTAGGGTTTCAGGCCGGGATCGGCGACGATGTCGACGCTCCCCGAGGCGATCATGGCGAAGGCATAGCAATCGGCGCCGTAGCGGGCCAGCTGCACCTGTTTCTCGAACGCGTCATAGCGCGTGCGCGCCTCGCCCTTGAACAGTGCCGGCGTGGTGGTGAACAGCGTCGCCTCGTCGAGCCTTGTCGTCTTGCGGGTCGAAAGCTTGCGCGGACCGCCCGGCCCCTCATAGTGCGAGCCCGAGGCGTTGGCGTAGAACAGCTCGCCGGTGAAAGGCTGCGCCATCATGCCGGCGACCGCGTCGCCGTCGACGGTCAGCCCGACCAGCGTCCCCCACACCGGCAGGCCGGAGATGAAGGCGCGCGTGCCGTCGATCGGATCGATCACCCAGACATGCCGGCTGGAGGTGTTTTCGCTGCCATGCTCCTCGCCGAGAATGCCATGGTCGGGATACTGCGCCGATATCAGCGCCCGGATGGCGCGTTCGGTCTCGCGGTCGGCTTCCGTGACCGGGTCAAAACTGCCTTTTTCCTTGTTGGCGACGGCACCCTGGGCGCGAAAGCGCGGCAAGGTCTCGACCGCTGCCGCCTGCGCGATGCGGCGCATGAAATCGATGCTGATGTCCAACTGATTCTCCCGCATTGCCGAGTGCCTCACCGGGCTCTGCCGACACTTTCCCGCCAAAACAAGCCTGTTTATCGATTTATTCGCGGCGACATCTGTTGCCCGAATGTCACATCTGCGTCATCGAAACGCAATTTCCACATCACTCTGAATTAAAAAAGCCTGAAGATCGCTTGACATTTGTGCACCGCACAATACCCTCAACCTCGGACAGGGTTTCCTGTCCATGCCCTCCTTGGGCGTTTCCTCCCTAGACTTCGACCGTATCGTGCAAACGATGCGGTCTTTTTTTACGCCTGCGCCTCGGGCCGGCTATTTCACTCCGCGGCCAGCGGCAGGTCGATGAAGTGATGGTCGGGCATCGCCATGAGATCCGCTGAAAATCGCGTCAGATCATCGGCCAGCGCGTCGAAGCCGGCAGTCTTCTCGAACGTCCGTTCATTCATGTAGAGCCCGCGATTGACCTCGATCTGCAGCGCATGCAGATGACGCGCCGGGCGGCCATAGTGCTCCGTGATGAAGCCGCCGGCATAGGGCTTGTTGTGGGCAACGGTATAGCCCATCGCGGTCAACAGGCCGATCGCCGTCTCGGTCAGGGCAGCGGTGGCCGAGATGCCGAAACGGTCGCCGATGATGAAGTCCGGCCGCAGACCGCTGTCGCCGACACGGATGCTTGCCGGCATCGAATGGCAGTCGATCAGCACGGCAAAGCCGAAACGGGCATGGGTCCTGGTCAAAAGCCGCTTCAGCGTTTCATGATAGGGCTTGTAAACGGCCTCGATGCGGGCGACGGCTTCGGCGAGCGGCAGGCGACCGGAATAGATGTCGAGCCCCTCGCCCACCAGCTTCGGCACCGTGCCAAGTCCGCCGGCCACCCGCGCCGAGCGGATGTTGCAGAAGGACGGCACCGGCTCGGCGAACATGCGCGGGTCGAGTTCCCAAGGCTCGCGATTGACGTCGAGATAGGCGCGCGGGAAATTCGCCGCCAGCATCGGCGCGCCAAGCGCCACGGCGCCGCCGAACAATTCATCGACGTAGCAATCTTCCGAGCGGCGGATGGCGTTGCGGTCGAGCCTCGCCATGGCGAGGAAGCGTTCCGGATAGTAGCGGCCGCTATGTGGTGAGTTGAACAGGAAGGGGACGCGCTGTTCGACGCCCGATCGGATTTCGAAGGGTTGAACGACCGAAAAATCCTCGGCTGCCGTCTTCAATTTGCACGAACCCGAAAACACCGATGCATCATGATATGAAAGTGCCACCTTGCTGGCCGCATGTCCAGCATTTCGCCATCCGCATCGCCCCGCCGAATGCGGATAATGCTTCGCAGCATTCACTTGATGTTTACCGTCACCGCCTCATATACAGGATGGTTAACGGGCTGCCTGGGCGGCAGTCTCGGGCGGGTGATTCGGACGGGATATCATGGCACGCATTCTTCTGGCGGAAGACGACGACGATATGCGTCGTTTCCTCGTCAAGGCGCTGGAACGCGCCGGCTACCAGGTCAGCGATTTCGACAATGGCGCCAGCGCCTATGAGCGGCTGCGCGAGGAGCCGTTCTCGCTGCTGTTGACCGACATCGTCATGCCGGAGATGGACGGCATCGAACTGGCGCGTCGCGCCACCGAGATCGATCCCGACCTCAAGGTCATGTTCATCACCGGTTTCGCCGCCGTTGCGCTGAACCCGGATTCCAAGGCGCCGAAAGACGCCAAGGTGCTGTCGAAGCCCTTCCACCTGCGCGATCTCGTCAACGAGGTCGAGAAGATGCTGCAGGCGGCCTGAGCCGCCTTCAACCGAGGCATCGGCATCTGTTTGCCGGTGCGGCGAGACGACGCCTTCTTTCCTTTTTCTCGCTATTGACGCGCCCGACCAAAAATGGTGTATGCGCGGCTTCGGATGGGCGTGTAGCTCAGCGGGAGAGCACTGCATTGACATTGCAGGGGTCACAGGTTCAATCCCTGTCACGCCCACCATCCAATCTCAGACTTTCGGTATCATGCACGCAACTGCGGCTCCCCCGCAGCGCCACGTAGCTCTGCCTTCGCTCGATGGTGATCGAAAACGTCTCGTTCGGCTTAGATGCCTGCGACGACACACAGGTTCTTCATCCGTGATACGGCAAGGTCAGGATCGGCCAGCAGGCCTGCCTGGTCGGCAAGGCGAAAGATTTCGGCGTAGTGGCGGATGCCGCGCGCCGACTGCATGCCCCCGACCATGGTGAAATGGTCCTGGTGGCCGTTCAACCAGGCCATGAAGACGATGCCGGCCTTGTAATATTCGGTCGGCGCCTCGAAGATTTTTCGCGATAGCGGCACCGTCGGCGCCATCAGCGCGTCATAGCCGGCGCGGTCGCCGACGGCGAGCCTTGCCAGGGCGGCGTTGGCGACCGGCGCGATGGCGTCGAAAATGCCAAGCAGCGCGTGCGAATGCCTGTTGCCGTCGCCGGCGATCAGTTCGGGGTAGTTGAAGTCGTCGCCGGTGAACATCACGACGCCGTCCGGCAACCGGTTACGCAGCGCGACTTCCTTGCCGGCATCGAGAAGCGATATCTTTATGCCCTCGACCTTGTCTGCGTGGCGTTCGATGATGGCGACCACCGTATCGAGCGCGGTCTCGAAATCGCGGCTGCCCCAATAGCCCTTCAAGGCAGGGTCGAACATGTCACCCAGCCAGTGCAGGATGACCTTGCCGGAGGCCTGGCTCAAGATGCGGTCATAGACGCGCGCATAATCGTCCGGAGCCTTCGCGACAGCCGCCAATGCGCGGCTGGCCATCATGATCGCCTTGCCGCCCTGCCCTTCGATGAAGGCGAACTGCTCGTCATAGGCCGCGATCACATCGTCGAGCGTCCCGGCAGCGGCCGGCGCCAGATGATCGGTTCCCGCACCCGAGGCAAGATCGGCGCCTTCGACGGTGCGCGCCTCGGCGATCGAGCGGCGGATCAATTCCTTCGCATTGGCCCAGTCGAAACCCATGCCGCGCTGCGAGGTGTCCATCGCCTCGGCAATGCGGAAGCCGAGCCGCCACAAATGATGGCGGAACGCCATCGTCCTGTCCCAGTCGACCGCGGGCCGCGACCATGGATCGGTCATTTCGAGGGGATCGGCAACGACATGCGCCGCGGCATAGGCGACGCGTGAAAACCGTGCGCCGATCGCCGGCTGCACCGGCTGTCCAACAAGCGCGTAGCGGGCGTTGCGTCCACCTTCGGCAGGCAAGACAATATCCATCGACCTCTCCCTTTGCAGCGCCTATTAAATGGAACGTTCCAATAAATCAAGAACCTTTAAGATTCGGGGCGAAGTTGGCGGCAAATGCTGCGCTGCAGCACACGAAGCCTTTCCTGCTGGGCCATTTGAGTACGAACAATCAGTTTTTGCGGCTGAGAAAAATTCGCGATTGACTCAAGATTGAACCAGTGATTAGAACGTTCCAATAAATTCGATTGGGAAACTGGGAGGACGCATCGAGATGGCCAGCCGGGCCAAGGCCACGATATTCGACATTGCCCGCGAGGCGGGCGTGTCCAAATCGACGGTATCGCTCGTGCTCCAGGGCAGCGGGCTGATCCGGCCTGAAACCGCGGTCAAGGTGCGCAAGGCGATCGAGGATGTAGGCTATGTCTACAACCGCGGCGCCGCCAATCTGCGCAAGGCCCATTCCAACGTCATCGGCATGGTCATCAACGACCTCACCAACCCATTCTTCGCCGAACTGGCCGTCGGCATGGAACGCGTCTTCCAGTCGGCCGGCATCGTGCCATTCATCGCCAATACGGCGGAGAATCCGGTGCGCCAGGAAGAGGTGCTGAAGTCGCTGATGGAACAAGGCGTCGCCGGGCTCATCGTGTCACCGGCGCGCGGCACCACGCCAGGCGCTTTCCGGCGGCTGGAATTGGCGGGCGTGCCGGTGGTCTTCGCCATGCGCCGCCTGCCCGAAAGCCGCATCCCTGTGATCGCGCCCGACAATCATCGCGGCGCCTATCTTGCCGCGGCTCATCTGATCGCCAAAGGACATCGCCGGCTCGCCTTCTTCGGCGGCACCTCGGATCTGGTGGTTTATCAGGAACGGCTGGGCGGCTTTCGCGAGGCCTGCGAGACGCTGGGCATCTCCGCCCGCGACGTGCTGGTCGTCGAGGGCGAAACCAACCGCAGAGGCGGCCTCGCCTGCCTGGATACCGCTCTCACGATGGCTGAACCGCCGACCGCGGCTCTCTGCTTCAACGACGCCGTCGCCTTTGGCGTGATGCTGGCGTTGCGCAAGCGCCGGCTTGAGCCGGGACCGGATTTCGCCGTCGTCGGCTTCGACGACGTGGTCGAGGCCGAACACTACATGCCGGCGCTGACCAGCGTCGCGGTGGACACAGCCGGCCTCGGCGAGCGCGCCGCTCACGTCATGCTCAAGCTGATCCAGTCGCGCACCACGCGGGCCGAAGACCATATCGGCGCGGTCAATCTCGTGGTCAGGGAAAGCTGCGGTCCGGATCTCCGCACGCGAAACAGGCCGACGGGAACGGGAGGCGCCGCGTGAGTGTCAAATGGGGGTTGATCGGCGCCAGCACGATCGCCAGGCAGTTCATGATCAACGCCATCCGCGCGCAAGAGGGTGGCGAGATCGCGGCGGTGATGAGTTCCAATCCGGAACGCGCCACGGCCTATGCCAGGGAAAACGGCATTCCATCCGCCGTGTCGACCTTGGATGCCTTGCTGAAGTCCGACATCGACGCGGTCTACATCTCGACCACCAACGAGCTGCATCTCGACCAGGCGCTAGCCGCCATCAAGGCGGGCAAGCATGTGCTGTGCGAGAAGCCGCTGGCGCTGACCAGCGCCGACGCCCGAAAAATGGTGGCGGCAGCCAGGGCGGCCGGCATCGTGCTCGGCACCAACCATCATCTGCGCAACGCCGGCGCGCATCGCGCCATGCGTGAGGCCATCGCATCGGGGCGCATCGGCAAGCCGATCGCCGCACGCGTCTTCCATTCCCTCTATCTGCCGGAGACCCTGCAGGGCTGGCGCATCACCAAGCCGGAAGCCGGCGGCGGCGTGGTGCTCGACATCACCGTGCACGATGCCGACACGCTGCGCTTCGTGCTCGGCGACGATCCGGTCGAGGTCTCGGCCTTCACGCAATCGGCCGGCATGGCCGGCGGCGGACTGGAAGACGGCGCCATGTGCATCTGGCGCTTCAAGTCGGGCCTCATCGCCCAGTCGCATGAAGGCTTCACCACCAAATTCGCCGGCACCGGCTTCGAGGTGCATGGTTCGGAAGGCTCGCTGATCGCCAGCGATGTGATGACCCAGAAGCCCGACGGCTCGGTGCTGCTGCGCACCGCCAAGGGTGAGGAGCAATTGAGCTTCGATCGCGAGGACCTCTACGTCAGATCGGTGCGTCAGTTGCATGCCGCGATCCTCGACAAAGGCCAGCCTGCCGCCACCGGCGAGGACGGCGTCTGGTCGCTCACTGCAGCCGAGGCGGCATTGCAATCGGCCAGCTCCGGCAAGGCCGTCAAGATCGACCCGAAACTCGGGAGCATGAAGTGAGCAAGGTCGTTTCCGCAGCGCAGGCAGCCAGCCTGATCAAGGATGGCATGACGGTATCCGTGTCGTCGTCGAGCGGGCTCGGCTGTCCGGACGCGGTGCTGGCCGCCATCGGCGAGCGCTTCGATAGCGAAGGTCATCCCAAGAACATCACCACGCTGCACCCGATCGCCGCCGGCGACATGTACGGCATCAAGGGCATCGATCATCTGGCCAAGCCCGGCCTGTTGAAGCGCACGCTGTGCGGTTCCTACCCGTCCGGCCCCTCCTCCGCCGAGCCGCCGCAGATCTGGAAGATGATCGGCGACAATTCGGTCGCCGCCTACAACGTGCCGTCCGGCATCCTGTTCGACATGCATCGCGAGGCCGCCGCCAAACGGCCGGGCGTGCTGACCAAGGTCGGTCTCGACACCTTCGCCGACCCGCGCCATCAGGGCTGCGCCATGAACGCGGCGGCCAGCGAGCCGATCGTCTCGGTACAGCAGTTTGACGGCGAGGAATGGCTCTATTTCCGCTCGATCGTGCCCAACATTTCGATCATCCGCGCCACCACGGCGGACGAGCGCGGCAACCTCACCTATGAACATGAAGGCGCCTATCTCGGCGGCCTCGAACAGGCGCTTGCGGCCCGCAACAATGGCGGCGTCGTGATCGCACAGGTCAAGCGCGTCGTCGAGAACGGCACGCTAAAGCCGCATGATGTGCGCGTGCCCGGCGTGCTGGTCGACCATATCGTTGTCGCGCCCGACCAGTTGCAGACGACGCTGACGCCTTACGACCCGGCGATTTCGGGCGAGATCTTCCGGCCGCTGTCGACCTTCCGCAACGCCGAGATGAACGTGCAGAAGGTGATCGCGCGCCGCGTCGCCATGGAATTGCGCGACGGCATGGCCGTCAACATCGGCTTCGGCATCTCGGCCAACGTGCCGCGCATCCTTCTGGAAGAGGGCCAGCACGGCAAGGTCACCTGGGTGATCGAGCAGGGCGCGGTCGGCGGCGTGCCGCTGCTCGACTTCAAGTTCGGCTGCGCCTCCAACGCCGAGGCGATCATGCCCTCACCGCACCAGTTTATCTATTTCCAGGCCGGTGGTTTCGACGCCTCGCTGCTGTCCTTCCTGCAAATCGACCGCCACGGCTCGGTCAACGTGTCGAAACTGTCGGCGCGGCCGCATGTCACCGCCGGCGCCGGCGGCTTTGTCGACATCACCGCGCGGGCGAAGAAGATCGTCTTCTCCGGCTTCTTCAATGCCGGCGCCAAGCTTTCGCTGGCCGATGGCGGCATCCACATCGACCAGGAGGGCAAGGTCAAGAAGGTGGTCAACGAGGTCGAGCACATCTCGTTTTCCGGCAAGCGCGCCGTCGCCCAAGGCCAGGACATCACCTATGTTACAGAGCGCTGCGTGATGAAGCTGACGCCCGACGGCCTGATGGTCACCGAGCTGGCGCCGGGCATCGACCTCGAGCGCGATGTCCTGGCGCAGGCCGAGATGCCGCTCGGTGTCGCCAACGACCTCAAGGTAACGCCGGCGGCACTCTACCAGGATCGGCCGATCGGCCTGTCGCTGAATGGCGGCGCCTCGCTCGGAGACGCGCATGGCTGAGCGCCTCGTCATATTCGAAAGGGACGGCGCCATCGGCATCGTCACGCTGCGCCGCCCGGAAAAGTTCAACGCGCTGGACATTCCGATGCTGAGGGCGCTGGAAGCCGCGCTCGACGAGGCAGAGATGGCCGAAGGCGTGCGCGTCGTGCTCTTGCGCGGCGAAGGCAAGGGCTTTTGCGCCGGCGGCGATGTCGAGGCCTGGGGTGCGATGAGCGCCGCCGATTTCCAGGTGCAATGGGTGCGCTATGGTCACCGCGTGTTCGACCGGCTGGCGCGGCTGCGGCAACCGACGATCGCCGTGCTGTCCGGTCATGCGCTGGGCGGCGGGCTGGAACTGGCGGTCGCCTGCGATTTCCGGGTCGCCGAGGCGCATGTGAAATTGGGCTTCCCCGAAACCTTGATCGGCGTCGTCCCCGGCTGGTCCGGAACGCAGCGCGCCGTGCGCCGCTTCGGCGCGCAGACGGTGCGGCGCATGGCCTTGGGTGGTGAGATACTCCTCGCTCCCGAAGCGCTGGCCCTTGGCGTGGTGGATCGGGTGACCGAAACCGGCAAGGCATTCGACGAAGCCAAGAGCTGGGGGGAAAAGATCGCCGAACGTGGCCCGCTGGCGACGGAAGCGGCCAAGCTGATGATCGCGGTGGCCGAGGGCGAGGAAAGTGCGGCCGCCACCGAAGCGCTGGCCAGCGGCTTTATCGCGCTCACCGGCGACCTCAAGGCCGGCGTCGACGCCTTCAAGGCCAAGCAGAAGCCAGCATTTTCAAGAAGCTAGAGAAAACAGTCCTGATGAACGCACCCCTCAACATCGCCATGCCCGCCGAGGCCTCAACCGCGCCGAAAAATTATCGGCTGCTGATCGACGGCAAGCACGTCGATGCTCGCGACGGCCGCACGCTGGAACGCAAGAGCCCCGGCCACGGCTTCACCGTTTCGCGCTATGCGCAAGCCGGCCAAGCCGAGGTGGAAGCGGCCGTGCAGGCCGCGCACAAGGCGTTCGAGACCGGGCCGTGGCCACGCATGAAGGCCGGCGAGCGCGCCGCGATCCTCTTCAAGGCGGCCGACCTGATCGAGGCACGGCTGGAAGACATCGCCCGGCTCGACGCGCTGGAATCCGGCAAGCCGATTGCCCAGGCGCGCGGTGAGATCGGCGGCGCCGTCGACATCTGGCGCTATGCCGCCTCGCTCGCCCGCACGCTGCATGGCGAGAGCTACGCCAATCTCGGCGACGCCATGCTGGGCGTGGTCGTGCGCGAGCCGATCGGCGTCGTGTCGATCATCACGCCGTGGAATTTCCCGTTCCTCATCGTCAGCCAGAAACTGCCTTTCGCGCTCGCCGCCGGCTGCACGGCGGTGGTCAAGCCCAGCGAAATGACCTCGGCCTCGACCTTCGTGCTGGGCGACATCCTGCTCGAAGCCGGCCTGCCCGCCGGCGTCGTCAGCATCCTCGCCGGTCTGGGCGCCGATGTCGGCGCACCGCTGGTCAGCCATCCCCTGGTCGAGATGGTGTCGTTCACCGGCTCGACCCGCGTCGGCAAGATGACCATGGCGTCCGCCGCGCAGTCGCTGAAGAAGGTCTCGATGGAGCTTGGCGGCAAGAACGGCCAGATCGTCTTTCCCGATGCCGACCTCGAGGCCGCCGCCGACGCGGCCGTGTTCGGTGGCTTCTTCAATGCCGGCGAATGCTGCAATGCCGGCAGCCGGCTGATCGTGCACGAGGCGATCGCCGACGATTTTCTCAATGCCGTCAAGGCGCTCACAGCCAAGGTGAAAGTCGGCGACCCGCTCGACGAGCAAACCAAGGTCGGCGCAATGATCTCGTCCGACCATCTGGCCAAGGTGACGGATTACGTTACGGCAGCGGCAGGCAAAGGCAGCAATGTCTTCAGGGGCGGCAAGCAGCTGGCCTCTAGTGCCGGCCAATATCTCGACCCGACCATCATGCGTGGCGTCACAGAGGACATGGCCATTGCGCGTGAGGAAGTGTTCGGGCCGGTGCTCTCCGTGCTCACTTTTGAATCGATTGAAAAGGCGTTGCACATCGCCAACAACACGCCCTATGGTCTGTCTGCAGGCGTGTGGAGCGCCAGCATCGACACTTGCATGTCGGTGGCGCGTGGGGTGCGTTCGGGGACGGTTTGGGTGAACACATTCATGGAAGGTTATCCCGAGCTGCCTTTCGGGGGCTACAAGCAGTCCGGTCTCGGACGCGAACTCGGCAAACGCGCCGTCGAGGACTATACCGAGGAAAAGACAATCCAGTTTCATCGCGGCCAGCGCACCGGATGGTGGGTCGGCTGAGTTGGGAAGAACCCGGTGGGCTTCCACCGGTCGTGTAATGCAACAAGGGAGGAAGTACATGTTGCGCAAACTGCTTATCGGAACGGCTCTTGCGACGAGCTTTGCCTTCTCGGCGCACGCCGCGGACGTCAAGGAAGTGCAGATGCTGCATTGGTGGACGTCGGGCGGCGAAGCGGCTGCCCTCAACGTGCTGAAGGGCGACCTGGCCAAGGAAGGCTATGCCTGGAAGGACGTTCCTGTCGCCGGCGGCGGCGGTGATGCTGCCATGACCGCGCTGAAGGCGATGGTCGCGGCCGGCAACTATCCGACCGCCTCGCAGATGCTCGGCTACACCGTGCTCGATTATGCCGCGGCCGGCGTCATGGGCGACCTGACCGAGACGGCGAAGAAGGAAGGCTGGGACAAGTCGGTTCCGGCGGCCCTGCAGAAATTCTCGGTCTATGACGGCAAGTGGGTCGCGGCTCCGGTCAACGTCCACTCGGTCAACTGGCTGTGGATCAACAAGGTCGTCATGGACAAGATCGGCGGCACAGAGCCGAAGACCTTCGACGACTTCGTCGCCCTGCTCGACAAGGCCAAGGCCGCGGGTGTGATCCCGCTCGCTCTCGGCGGCCAGAACTGGCAGGAAGCCACCATGTTCGATTCGGTCGTGCTGTCGACCGGCGGACCCGAGTTCTACAAGAAGGCCTTCAACGACCTCGACGACGCTTCGCTCAAGTCCGACACGATGAAGAAGTCGTTCGACAACCTCGCCAAGCTCGTCACCTATGTCGACCCGAACTTCTCGGGCCGCGACTGGAACCTTGCCACCGCCATGGTCATCAAGGGCGATGCCCTGGTGCAGGTCATGGGCGACTGGGCCAAGGGTGAATTCCACGCCGCTAAGAAGACCCCGGGCACCGACTTCCTGTGCTATCGCTTCCCGGGCACCGACGGCTCCGTGATCTACAACTCCGACATGTTCGGCATGTTCAACGTTCCGGACGATCGTAAGGCCGCCCAGGTCGCATTGGCCACCGCCACTCTGTCGAAGAGCTTCCAGTCGGCCTTCAACGTCGTCAAGGGTTCGGTTCCGGCCCGTACCGACGTTCCGGACACCGACTTCGACGCTTGCGGCAAGAAGGGCATCGCCGACCTGAAGAAGGCCAATGAAGGCGGCACGCTGTTCGGCTCGCTGGCCCAGGGCTATGGCGCCCCGCCGGCTGTCGCCAATGCCTACAAGGACGTGGTCTCGAAGTTCGTCCATGGTCAGATCAAGACCTCGGACGAGGCCGTGACCGAACTGGTCAAGGCGATCGACGACGCCAAGTAAGCGCAACGCTCGAAATCACCTTCCCCGCCTCGGCGGGGAAGGTTTTATCTCAGGATTGGCCGGCTCGACACCATGCCGACCCAAGACCCGTATACACGGGGCCGCCTTGCCGCCTGACGGCGCAGCACGGACGACCCGAAACGGGAGGAGCTCATGAGCACAGTAGCAACAAGCCAGATCAAGCTGACGCCGGAGCGGTCACGCACCTCTGTGCGCTCGCGCCTGCAGGACGCCTTGCCGAAGATCGTTCTGGCGCCAAGCTTCGCCATCACCATCGTCTTCGTCTACGGCTTCATCCTGTGGACGATCTATCTGTCCTTCACCAATTCCAAGACCTTCCCGTCCTACGTCATCACAGGTTCGCGCGCCTATCAGCGGCTGTGGGGCTGGACCTTCGACACCGACCCGCCATCGAGCTGGTACACGTCGATAACCAATATGGGTATTTTCGGCTTTCTCTACATCCTGATCTGCCTGGCGCTCGGCCTGTTCCTGGCCATCCTGCTCGACCAGAAGATCCGCGGCGAAGGCGTGCTGCGGCCGATCTACCTCTATCCGATGGCGCTGTCCTTCATCGTCACCGGCGTCGCCTGGAAATGGTTCCTCGATCCCGGTCTCGGCCTCGAGCAGACGCTGCATCAATGGGGCTGGACGAGCTTTCATTTCGACTGGATCAAGAACAAGGATTTCGTCATCTACACCGTGGTCATCGCCGGCGTCTGGCAGGCCTCCGGCTTCATCATGGCGATGTTCCTGGCCGGCCTGCGCGGCATTGACGGCGAGATCATGAAGGCAGCGCAGATCGACGGCGCCACAACCTTCCAGCTCTACCGCCGCATCGTCATCCCGCTGCTGCGGCCAATCTTCCTGTCGGCCTTCATCGTGCTCGCCCACCTCGCCATCAAGTCATACGACCTTGTCGTGGCGCTGACCTCCGGCGGCCCCGGCGGCTCGGCCTGGCTGCCTTCGAATTTCATGTACGAATACACCTTCAAGCGCAACGAGATGGCTGTCGGATCGGCCAGTGCGGTGATCATGCTGATGACCATCGTCGCCATCATCGTGCCCTATCTCTATTCGGAACTCAGGGAGAAGCCGCGATGAGCGCTGTCGCCACCCCTGCCCGCCAGGCCTCCGGCGGCATCAACACCAAGCTCGTCAACCGTATCGTCATCTACGGGCTTCTGGCGCTCTTCGCGCTGTTCTACCTGATGCCGCTGTTCGTCATGCTGGTCACCTCGTTCAAGACCATGGACGAGATCCAGAACGGCAACATGCTGGCGCTGCCCAAGGCGCCGACCTTCGACCCGTGGCTGAAGGCCTGGGGCGAGACCTGCGTCGGCCTCACCTGCGCCGGCATCAAGGGCTATTTCTGGAACTCCATCAAGATGGTGGTTCCGGCCGTGCTGATCTCGACCATGCTCGGCGCCCTCAACGGCTACGTGCTGACCAAATGGCGCTTTCGCGGCGCGACGCTGGTGTTCGGGCTGATGCTGTTCGCCTGCTTCATTCCGTTCCAGTCGGTGCTGCTGCCGATGGCGACGATCCTTGGCAGCGTCGGCCGCTTCGGGGTGACCTTGCAGAACTCGGTCGGAACCAGCTTCGGCCTCGGCAATTCGACGGTCAATCTCGTCTTCGTCCACGTCGTCTACGGCATCGGCTTCACCACACTGTTCTTCCGCAACTATTACGAGGCCTTCCCCACCGAATTGATCAAGGCGGCACAGGTCGACGGCGCCTCCTTCTCCCAGATCTTCCGCCGCATCATGCTGCCGAACTCTATGCCGATCTTCGTCGTCACGGTGATCTACCAGTTCACCAACATCTGGAACGACTTCCTGTTCGCTTCGGCCTATGCCGGCACCGGCGACGCGATGCCGATGACGGTGGCGCTGAACAATGTCGTCAACACCTCGACCGGCGTCGTCGAATACAACGTCAATATGGCGGCCGCGATGATCGCGGCTCTGCCCACCCTGATCGTCTATGTCGTCGCCGGCCGCTATTTCGTGCGCGGGCTGATGGCGGGCGCGGTCAAAGGCTGACCAATTCAGAAGGAACGACCATGGCTTTTCTGGAAATTGATGGGCTGAAGAAGCGCTTCGGGAATGTTGAGATCCTGAAGGGCATCGATGTCGAACTCGAAAAGGGCGGCTTCCTGGTGCTGGTCGGTCCGTCCGGCTGCGGCAAGTCCACCCTGCTCAACACCATCGCCGGACTGGAGCAGATCACCGAGGGCGAGATTCGCGTCGACGGCCGCGCCATCAACGATCTGCACCCTTCGAAGCGCGACATCGCCATGGTGTTCCAGAGCTACGCGCTGTACCCCAACATGACGGTGGCCGGGAACATCTCCTTCGGCATGGAAATGCGCGGTGTGCCGGCCGACGAGCGCCAGAAGGCGATCGACAAGGTGGCCAAGGTCCTGCAGATCGGCCATCTCCTGCAGCGCAAGCCTAGCCAGCTTTCGGGCGGCCAGCGCCAGCGCGTCGCCATGGGCCGGGCGCTGGTGCGCGACCCCAAACTCTTCCTGTTCGACGAGCCTTTGTCCAACCTCGACGCCAAGCTGCGCGTCGACATGCGCATCGAGATCAAGCGCCTGCACGCCACGACCGGCACCACCATCGTTTACGTCACCCACGACCAGATCGAGGCGATGACGCTGGCGACCAAGATCGCCGTCATGCGCGACGGCGAGGTGCAGCAGTTCGGCACCCCGGCCGAGATCTACAACAACCCCACCAACCTGTTCGTCGCCGACTTCATGGGCTCGCCGGCCATGAACCTGATCCCGGCGACCATCGCCACATCGGGCAATGCGCTGTCTGTCGTGCTGCAGCGCGAGGCGCGCGAGCCGATCACGCTGCCGATGGCCAATGCGCCGGCGGGTCTCTCGGCATTCCAGGGCAAGCCGATCATTTTCGGCGTGCGGCCGGAAGCGCTGACCGATCCGGAGGGCGCCGAACGCAACGCCTCGAACATCGCCACCGCCGACCTGCATATCGAGGTCGTCGAGCCGGCAGGTTCCGACACCTTCGCCGTCACCAATCTCGGCGGCAAGGGCGTGGTGGCGCGGCTGCGTGCCGACGCCAACATCCAGCCTGGCACCAGCACGCCGCTCGCCTTCAACCTGACCAAGGCGGTGTTCTTCGATCCGGCGACCGAGAACCGCATCCGCTGACGGCCATGGCAAATCCGGACATCGTCATCATCGGCTCCGGCATTGGCGGCGCCACGATCGCCTCCGGCCTGGCCGGCGGCGGCGCCTCGATCCTGATGCTGGAGCGTGGCGAGCCCTTGCCGGCAACCCCGCATGCCCGCGACACCCGCTCGATCTTCGTCGACGGCCACTACCGGCCGAAGGAGATGTGGCGCGAAGCCGGCGGTGCCGCCTTCAATCCCGGCAACTACTACTATGTCGGCGGCAATTCGAAATTCTACGGCGCGGTGCTGATCCGCTACCGCAGGCAAGATTTTTCGGCCATGGAGCATTTCGGCGGCGTCTCGCCCGCCTGGCCGTTTTCCTATGATGAGTTCGAGCCCTGGTATTCCAAGGCGGAGCAGCTGTTTCGCGTGCGCGGCGCGCTAGGCGAGGACCCGACCGAACCGTTCCACTCGATTCCCTACCCCTTCAAACCTGTACCCGACGAAGCGTCGATTGCCCGCGCCCGCGCCGAACTCAAAGGCCTCGGGCTGCACCCAGCCTCGCTGCCGCTTGGCGTCGACATCGACACCTGGCTGAAGGAAGGTAAAACCGGCTGGGATGCGTTTCCCAACACCGGCCAAGGCAAGATGGACGCCCAGACGGCGCCGCTGGCGGCGGCGCTTAGGGATAGCAACATCCGGCTCGAGACCGGCTGCTACGTCGAGTATCTCGAGGCGGCACCCGATGGCAAAAGCATCGTCGCGATCCACTACCGCCAGAACGGCGAGGCGAAGAAAGTGTCGCCGAAGCTGGTCATCCTGTCCGCAGGCGCGGTCAATTCCGCCGTCATCCTCCTGCGCTCGCCCTCACCCGATGGCAAGGGCCTCGCCAACCGCTCCGACCAGGTCGGCCGCAATTTCATGAACCACAATTCCAGCGCCATGCTGGCCATCGATCCGCGCCGCAGGAACGATGCCGTCTACCAGAAGACACTGATGCTGAACGACTATTATCTGTCGGACGGCAAGGGCGGCAAACCGCTCGGCAATGTCCAACTGCTCGGCAAGATCGACGGCAACATGCTCAAGGCCAATGTGAAGACGATGCCCAAATTCGCGCTCGATTACATGGCCGGCCACGCCGTCGACTGGTACCTGATGTGCGAGGACCTGCCCGATCCCGAAAGCCGTATCATGGTCGACGGCAAGGACATCGTCATGCAGTGGCGGCGCTCCAACATGCAGTCGCTCGACGGCCTGACCAAGGTGATGCGCGAAAACTTCCGCGCCTGCGGCTACCCCATCGTGCTGTCACGTCCCTTCGACAAGCGCACGCCATCGCACCAATGCGGCACGGTGAAGATGGGCGACGATCCGGCGACATCGCCGCTCGACCCGTTCTGCCGGTCGTTCGACCACCGGAACCTGTTCGTGGTCGACGGCAGTTTTTTGCCGAACTCGGCTGCGGTGAATCCCGCGCTGTCGATCGCCGCTCAGGCGTTGCGGGTGGCTGACCATATCCGCAAGGTGGAGCTTGCCGCATGACCCGCCCCGCGGCCATCGTCACCGGCGGCGCGCGCGGCATTGGGCTGGCCTGCGCCGAGGCTTTAGCCGATGCCGGCTTTGACATCCTGGTTGCCGACCTTGCCGAACAGGCGCCTTACGGGCTCGACGCAGACATCTCGGCGCGCGGCGCAAAACTCGCCTATGTCAGTTGTGACGTCGCCAACCTCGACAGCCACGCCGTGTTGATCGATGCCGCGATGCGCGTCTTCGGCCGCATCGACTGCCTCGTCAACAATGCCGGCGTCGGCGCCGTGGTGCGCGGCGATCTGCTGGAACTGAAGCCCGAAAATTTCGACCGCACGCTGGGCATCAACCTGCGCGGCACGGTCTTCCTCAGCCAGGCCGTCGCCAAGGCAATGCTGGCCACACCCGGCGGCCACACAAGATCGATCATCACCGTCACCTCGGTCAGTGCCGAGATGGCTTCGCCGGAGCGCTCCGAATACTGCATATCGAAGGCCGGGCTTTCCATGTGGGTGAAGAACCTGGCGCTCAGGCTCGCGCCCGAGAACATCGGTGTGTTCGAGTTGCGTCCGGGCATCATCCGCACCGACATGACGGCAGGCGTGACCGCCAAATACGATGCCTTGATCGACAGCGGGCTGGTGCCGGCCAAACGCTGGGGCGAAGCGTCAGACATAGGCGCGGTGGTGGCGACGCTTGCCGCTGGCAGGCTCGGCTTTTCGACCGGCTCGATCATCAATGTCGACGGCGCGCTCTCCGTGCCGCGGCTATAGGTGGAAACGACATGACCGACTACATCATCGTGGGCGCCGGCCCGGCCGGCTGTGTTCTGGCCAACCGGCTGAGCGAGGATCCCTTGAATTCCGTGCTGCTGCTGGAAGCCGGCGGCAAGGACTGGCATCCCTACATCCATATGCCGGCGGGCTTCGCCAAGATGACCAAGGGCATTGCGTCCTGGGGCTGGTCCACCGTGCCGCAGAAAAACATGAAGGACCGCGTCTTCTGGTACACGCAGGCCAAGGTGGTCGGCGGCGGCTCCTCCATCAACGCCCAGATCTACACGCGCGGCAATGCCCGCGACTACGACGCCTGGGAGAAGGAAGAGGGTCTCGCCGGCTGGGGCTATCGCGACGTGCTGCCCTATTTCAAGCGCGCCGAGAACAACCAGCGTTTCGCCAACGATTTTCACGGCGACCAGGGGCCGCTCGGCGTGTCGAACCCGATCTCGCCGCTACCGATCTGCGAAGCCTATTTCCGTGCCGGCCAGGAGATGGGCATCCCCTTCAACCCGGACTTCAACGGCGCCAACCAGGAAGGCGTCGGCTATTACCAGCTCACCCAGAAGGACGCCCGCCGCTCCTCGGCCTCGGTGGCCTATCTCAAGCCGATCCGCCCGCGCAAGAACCTGACGGTCAGAACCGATGTGCTGGTGACCCGCATCCTCGTCGAGAAAGGCCGCGCCGTCGGCGTTGAAGTCGTTGACCGGCCGGGCGGCGAGAAGAATATCCTGCGCGCCGGGCGCGAGGTGATCGTCTCGTCCGGCGCCATCGGCTCGCCGAAGCTTTTGATGCAATCGGGCATCGGTCCGGCCGACCACCTGAAATCGGTGGGCGTCACACCCGTGCATGACCTGCCCGGCGTCGGCTCCAACATGCAGGACCATCTCGATCTGTTCGTCATCGCCGAATGCACAGGCGACCACACCTATGACAACTACGCCAAGCTGCACCGCACGGCCTGGGCCGGCCTGCAATATCTGCTTTTGAAGAAGGGGCCGGTGGCCTCCAGCCTGTTCGAGACCGGAGGCTTCTGGTACGCCGACCCGACCGCCGCCTCGCCGGACATCCAGTTCCATCTCGGCCTGGGCTCCGGCATCGAGGCCGGCGTCGAGAAGCTGAACAATCCGGGCGTCACCTTGAACTCGGCCTTCCTGCGGCCGCGCTCGCGCGGCACGGTGCGGCTGAAGAGCGCCGACCCGGCCGACCACCCGCTAATCGATCCCAACTACTGGTCCGATCCCTACGATCGCGCCATGTCGATCAAGGGGTTGCGGCTGGCGCGCGAAATCATGCGGCAGAAGGCCCTTGCCCCTTACGTGCTGCGCGAAGTGCTGCCCGGCCCGTCGCTGGCGACCGACGACGAACTGTTCGACTACGCCTGCCGCAGCGCAAAGACCGATCACCATCCTGTCGGCACCTGCCGCATGGGCCATGACGAGATGGCCGTCGTGACGCCGGATTTGCGGCTGCGCGGCATCGAAGGCTTGCGCGTCTGCGACGCCTCGGTGATGCCGCGCGTGCCCTCCTCCAACACCAATGCACCGACCATCATGGTCGGTGAAAAGGGTGCCGACCTGATCCTCGGCCGTGAACCGCTGCCGCCGGCGGTGTTTTCCGGCAACCGGGCCGCTTGAAGGGGATGAAAGAATGATCAGGCACTGTGTGTTCGCCCGGTTTCGCGGCGATGTCCCCGAAAGCGAGCGCGCGGCGATCCATGCCGACCTCGAGGCGCTTCGAAAGGTGATCGACGGCATGGACACCGTCCACTTCAGTGCCAATGTCAGTCCCGAGCCTTTCGCGCGCGGCTTCGGCCATGGCTTCACCATCGATTTCCGCGATGCCGCCGCCCGCGACGCCTATCTCGTCCATGAAGCTCATCAGCGCGCCGGCGCCCGGCTGGTCGCCGCACTCGAGGGCGGCACGGACGGATTGATGGTCTTCGACCTCGACCTTACGAAAAAGTGACCGCCGGTTCTTCGAAAGCCGGCTGATCGCTGTTCTCTTTTGCGAGCGGGGCGACATATCGTTCCTTTGGGGGCACCAAAGGAGGACGCCTTGAATCTCACCGTCGAGCAGAAGAAAACCGTTCTGGCATCATTCCTGGGCTGGACGCTCGATGCTTTTGATTTCTTCCTTCTGACATTCCTGCTCACCGATATTGCGAGTGAATTCCACACCGATGTCCCGGCAGTCTCAAAGGCACTGTTCCTGACCTTGGCAACGCGCTTCATCGGCGCGTTTTTCTTTGGCATGCTCGCCGACAAATATGGGCGCAAGCCCATCCTCATGCTCAACATCGTCAGCTATTCGGTGATCGGCGCGCTTGCCGCCTTCTCGCCCAATCTCGGCATTTTCCTCGCCCTGCGCGCTTTGTTCGGCATAGCCATGGGCGGCGAATGGGGGCTTGGCAGTTCGCTCGCCATGGAATCCATCCCGCCCAGCGCGCGCGGCTTCGTATCGGGCATCCTGCAATGCGGCTATCCCGCAGGCTACCTCCTAGCGGCGGTGGTCTACGGCCTGCTCTACCAGCAGACGATCGGCGGCTACACGATCGGCTGGCGCGCCATGTTCCTGCTCTCCTTCGTGCCGGCGCTGATCGTGCTCTTCATCCGCTCGCACGTGCCGGAATCGCCGGCCTTCGTCGAGGCGCGGAAATCGGTCAGACCGGGTCTCCTGGAAACGCTGCAGAAGCACTGGGGCGTCGCGCTCTATGCCGTCGTGCTGATGATGTTCTTCAATTTCTTCAGCCATGGCACGCAGGACCTCAACCCGACCTTCCTGAAGAAGCAGCATGGCTTCGATCCTCACACGGTGAGCTGGATCACCATCGTCGCCAATATCGGCGCCATCGTCGGCGGCCTGGCCTTCGGCGCGCTGTCGGAGAGGATCGGCCGCGTCAACGCCATCACACTTGCCTGCCTGATCGCCCTGCCGTCGATCCCGCTATGGGCCTACAGCACCACGCCCTTCATGCTGGCCATCGGCGCTTTCGTCATGCAGGTGGCCGTCCAGGGCGCCTGGGGCGTCATCCCGGTTCATCTCAACGAACTGTCGCCGGGTGCGGTCCGCGCGACCTTGCCCGGCTTCATCTATCAGGCCGGCAACCTTGCCGCATCCTATGGCGGACCGTATCAGGCGGGCATAGCGGAGGCGGCCGGAGGCAGCTACGGCTATGCGCTGGCGCTTTTCGCCGGCGTGGTCGCCGTCTGCATCATCGTCGTCATCCGCTTCAGCCCGGAACGACGCGGCCAGGTGATGACAGTCCTGGGTTGAGTGCGGCCTAACCCAGCCGCAGCGCGATAACCCCGGCAACGATGCTGAGCGCGGCAGCGCCGCGCCAGCCCGTCATCTTCTCGCCAAGCGCATAGACCGAGATCAGCATGGCGAACAGGATCGAGGTTTCGCGCAGCGATGCCACCGAGGCGATCGGCGCCTTGGTCATCGCCCACATCACGATCCAGTAGGCCGCGCCGCTGAGCACGCCGGTGAACAGCCCGGCCTTCCAGTCGCGCGCCAGCACGGGCAGTGACTGCGGCCCGCGGAAGATGAGGCACAGCACCAGCGCCCATGTCGCGTCGCAGACGAACAGCCAGGCCGCGTAGCTTTGCGCCGTCGCCGCCAGCCGCGCGCCGCTGCCGTCCGACAGTGTGTAGCTGGCAATGAAGATCGACGTGCCGAGTGCAAAACCGACGGCGCGCAGGTTGAGCTTCTCCAGA
This sequence comes from Mesorhizobium sp. 131-3-5, assembly GCF_016756575.1. NCBI lineage: Bacteria > Pseudomonadati > Pseudomonadota > Alphaproteobacteria > Hyphomicrobiales > Phyllobacteriaceae > Mesorhizobium > Mesorhizobium sp. 131-3-5. The sequence goes on along the minus strand of NZ_AP023254.1, from coordinate 2,071,425 downwards.
TGCGCGCCGCCGCGAAACGACATCACCAGCGTGCCGGCCGACAAAAGCAGGATGCCGAGAATGGCAAACGGTGCCGGCACCTCCTGCACCACCACGATGCCACCAAGTGCTGCCAGCAGCGGTGCCGTGCCGCGCGCCAGAGGATAGGTCTGGGCGAAATCGCCGGCCTTGTAGGCGCCGATCAGGAAGGTTCGGTAGCCCATGTGGAAGACCACCGAAGCGAGAATGAATGGCCAGACCTCGGCCTTCGGGAATTCGACGAAAGGGAGCACGAACAGCGCGGCAAACCCCATGCCCAATGTCATCAGCGTGATCGACAGGAAGCGGTCGAGATGCACCTTGACCAGCGCGTTCCAGATCGCGTGCATGGCGGCTGCGGCAAGCACCGCGAAGAAGACGAAAAGCGTCATTCGGGTCTATCGACCTCCCAAGCCGAGCGGCGTTTCGAGATCGATGTCGACTCGGACCGGGAAATGGTCGGACGCCACTTCGCCTATGTCGGATGCGACCGAGCGGACCCGCCCCGCGAACATCCCGCCGACGAAACAGTGGTCGAGCCGGCGCTTTGCCAGCCTGCCGTCGATGATCTTCTCATGCGTGTGGAAGTCATCAGCGGGTTCGATCACCACGACGGCGGCATCGACGAAGCCGTCGAGATAGGCAGCACCCCGATGATAGGGCGTGCTGCCGACGATGCGGCGGTATTCGGCGCTGCCCGGCTCCATGTTGAAATCGCCCATCCAGATCGCCGCCAGCGGATTTTCCGGCTCGGCTTCGCCGCTGGTCCAGTTGCGCGAAGGCTCGTCATCGATACCGCTCCACGGCCCGCTGTCTGACGGCGCACGGCGGTGCTCGGCCAGCAGATAGTCGATCTGCTCCAGCCGCTCCTCGGCGGCGATATGGGCGAGATGCAAGGACAGTACCCGCACCGGGCCGACCGGCGTACGGATCATGCATTCGAGCGCCGCGTTGCGTGTGTTGAGCGGCCTGAGCGTCCGGTGCATCGGCAGCACATGCAGGCGCGACCAGACGATCGGCAGTTTCGACAGAACCATGGTGCCGAACTGCCGGCGCCGATTGACCAGGCGACCATCCCGTCGCTCGCTGGCGTCCATGTCGAAGGCCGGGCCGTAGACCCAGTGATAGTCCGGCAGCAGGCGCGACAGCAGCTCCGGCTGGTCGTCGAAATGGCTGCGCTGCCAGTGCCGCTCGACCTCCTGCAAGGCAATGATGTCGGCGCCGTCGACGATGCGCGCCGCGCGCGAAAGATCGTAGCGGCCGTCGCTGCCGAACCCGTACTGGATGTTGTAGCTGACCAGCTTCATTGCTTACCCGGCTCACCTTCGGTGATGGCAGTAGCCGCTCAGTGGATTGCTTGCAATGTGCAGGAGAATGCAAGCGGCTTGTGCCAGAAGCGTCCCCCATGCCCCGCCGCGCGATCATGCACCGATTCCGGACCGCTCCGGTATCCTCCGCCCGCCGGAAAACGCCGCGAGGCATCCAACCAACGCAAGCGGTTCAGCTCCGTCGAAGAACCGTCCTAATCGGTGGTCAATGGCTGGAATCGGCCCGCTGGCGATGCCGCCAGTTCCGCCCAGTCGATCTCTTCCTCCAGCCGGTGATAGGCTTCGTCGCCGATCGTGCCGTTGCTGCGCAATTCCTCCAGCGTGTCGCGCTGGCGGTTGATGGCGTAGAGGCGCAGCCGGTCATATTCGGTTGCCGCCTGTGCGTCTTCCGGGTTTTCCGCGATCACGCGCTGAGCCTCGTACTGCTCGCGCACGACAGCCGCCGCGGCCGATGTCTTGCGGCTCAGCACGTCGAGTGCGGCCTGCATGACGGCAACGCGCGCCTGCGCAACCTCATTGTCGACGGTTCTGTCGGGATCAAAGTTGAGTATCCGCAGCAGAGGCTTCAGCGTCATCCCCTGCAGCACCAGCGTGCCCAGAACCACCGCGAAGGCAGCAAGCACGATCGGGTCGCGTCCAGGAAAGCCGGCCGGCAGGGCAATGGCCACCACCAGCGTCACCAGCCCCCGCATGCCGCACCAGCCGACCAGCACGGCGCCGCCAAATGTCGGCAAATCCCGCTTGCTGTCTTCGGCGCCGAGACGGGCAAACCATCGGATGATCGCAACATAACTCGCCACCCAGACGAGGCGCGCCACGATGACGACAACCAGCACCGTCGCGGCAAACAGAAAGGCCTCGCCCTGCCCTTCGCCCGAAAGCCGGCCGACGATCGACCGTGCCTGCAGGCCCATCAGCACGAAAGCCAGCACGTTGAGAACGAACACCGCCGACTCCCAGACCGAATAGGTGCTGACACGACGTCTCGCCGACATGCGGCGCGGCGCCCTGCGCGCAATCGTGATGGCGTAGACGACGATGGTGATGATGGCGGAAAGACCGAGCTTGTCGGCCAGTATCCACACGCCAAACGTCCCGGCGAACTGCACCACGGTGCTGCTCGCCGCATCCTCGATACGGGTTAGCGTCAGCAGCGAGAGGCGGCCAAGCAGATAACCGGCTATCAGGCTGCCGATCGTCGACAGCAGGATCACCGGAATGGCGTTGCTCAGCATGATGGAGCCGAGTGCCGCCGAAACCGCCAGACGGTAGATCAAGAGCGCGGTGGCATCGTTGAGCAGGCTTTCGCCTTGCAGGATGGCGGTGATGCGGTGCGGCACCTTGAATTGCCCGAGAACGGCACTCGCCGCCACCGCATCCGGCGGCGCGACGATGGCGCCGAGCGCGATCGCCGCCGCGATCGGCAAGCCGGCCATCTTCCAGCCGACGAAGGCAACCACGACAGTGGTGAAGATGACGGCGCCAAGCGCCAAGAGCAGCAGCGACAGCCGGTAGCGCTTCAGGTCGCGCAGCGACGTGTCATAGGCTGCATCGAGAAGCACCGGCGCGATGAACAGGGCAAGCGCCAGTTCCGGATCGATCTCGATCATCGGTGCGCCAGGCACGAAGGCGATGCCAACCCCGGCCAGTGCCAGCAGCGACGGATAGGGGACCTCCAGCCGCCGCGACAGCGCCGTCAGCGCGACAGCCGTCAAAAGCAGGACAAGGGTGAGTTCAAAAAGAGCCATGGCTCATCGTAGCGGTGAAGAGCGACGGTTGGCAGTACCCCGAGGCAGGATACTGTTGATTGTCGAAGCCTTGGCCTGCCCAGGGATTTAAAAGTGACCAACTGAGGGCGGTGCCGACGGTTGGTTATGACAGACACCGAACCCACGGCATCGAGGGTTGCGAGCATCGACGATCAAGATGCGTTGTTCGGCGCATCAGAGACCGCCGCGGAATGACGTTCGCTCCGCTAGTGCAAGACCAGCATGTCGCCCGATGAGAACGAAATCTCGGCCTTCTCGCCGACCGCCGGTGGCGGCGTGGCCGAGTTGTTGAATGTGTCGAGCGACACTGTGTTGCCGCCGATGCCTACGCGGACCCGGATCACCGAGCCGAGGAAGTGCACTTCGGATATCTCTCCGGTCAGGCTGGAGTCACGGCCGGGCTGGCGGCCGAGCGAAATCGCCTCGGGCCGCAGCGCCAGCGACAGCGTGTCGCCGGACTTCGAGCCGTTGAGCTTGCCCTTGAGCGAGACTTCCTGCGTGTTGACCTGAACCGTGCCGGCCGCGGCATCGGTGACCTTGCCTTCGAGCACGTTGAGCGTGCCGACGAAATTGGCGACGAATTTGGTCGCCGGCCGGTTGTAGATCTCGAACGGCGTGGCGACCTGCTCGGCCTTGCCGCCATACATGACGGCGATGCGGTCGGAGATCGACAGCGCCTCTTCCTGGTCATGCGTGACGAAGATGGTGGTGATGCCGAGCTTCTTCTGGATCGAACGGATTTCCTCGCGCAGCGACACGCGCACCTTGGCATCCAGCGCCGACAGCGGCTCGTCGAGCAAAAGCAGCTTCGGCCTCGGCGCGATCGCACGCGCCAGCGCGATGCGCTGCTGCTGGCCGCCCGAGAGCTGGTAGGGATAGCGGTCGGCCATCTGCGGCAGCTTGATCATGTCGAGCATCTCGGCGACGCGCTTGTCGGCATCGGCCTTGTTCATGCCGGCAACCTTCAGCCCGAAGGCGATGTTCTGCGCCACGGTCAGGTTGGGAAACAGCGCGTAGGCCTGGAAGACCATGCCGACATTGCGCTGGTTGGGCTTCAGCCGCGTAATGTCCTTGCCGGCGACGACGATCTTGCCGGCCGACGGATCCTCGAAGCCGGCAACCATGCGCAGGACGGTGGTCTTGCCGCAACCGGACGGTCCGAGGAACGAGACGAACTCGCCCGGCTCGACATCGAGGCTGAAGTCCTGGACCACGGTGTTGGAACCGTAGGACTTTCGCACGTGCTGGATGGACAGGAATGGCTCGGCCATGGCTTTTCTCTCAGGTCAATTCGGGCGGTTCGACGACTTCGGCGCGAACCGGGACAGGATCTGGATGAGCGACATACAGCCCCAGGTAATGGCGAAGGCGATGATGGCAAGGGCTGCCGGTTCATAGGCGCGGTTCGCGCCGATGTTCTGCAGGTACGGCCCAAAGGCCGGGCGGTTCAGCAGGCTGGCCATGGTGAACTCGCCAATGACGATGGCGAAGGTCAGGAAGGCACCCGACAGCACGGCGATCAGCACATTGGGCAGGATGACGCGGCCGATGATCGTGCCCCAGCCGGCGCCCAGGATCTGCGCTGCTTCCGTCAAGGTCCGCACGTCGATGGTGCGCAGCCCGGTATCGACGGCACGATACATGTAAGGCAGTGCCAGCGTTGCATAGCCGATCACCAGCAAGGCATTGGCGCCCATGTTGCTGCCAAGGAACGGCAGCGGCGAATTCGAGCCGTACATCCTGATATAGCCGAAAACGATGACGATGGCCGGAATGACCAGCGGCAAGAGCGTGATGAATTCGACGACCGGCCTGAGCTGCGGCAGACGCAGCCGGATCCAGTAGGCCGCCGGCACGACGACCAGCACACCAAGGATGATGGTGAAGATCGCGGCGACCACCGAATACAGGAAGGTGGACTGGAAGCGCGCGTCGCCCAGCACGATCTGATAGGCATCGAAGGAATGGACGCCGCGGCGCATGCGCAGCGAGAATTCGACCGTCGCCATCAGCGGGATGAAGAAATACGCCGCACCCACGATGAAGACGACCCAGGCCCAGAATTTTCCCGACTTCATTTCAGCCACCTTTCGGAGCGAGTCCGGAACCAGATGTAGAAGACATTGGCCAGGCCGGTGATGACGATCATGCCGAAGGCGATGGCGTAGCCGAGCTGCGGATTGTGCAACACGTCGCCATTGATCTGCGAGTAGAGCTTGATGGGGACGATGTTGAGCGCCGGGCCGGCAAACGCGTAGGCCGTGGCAATGGCGCCAAAGGCATTGGCGAATAGAAGAATGACGGTGCCGAGGAAGCTCGGCCATATCACCGGGATGACCACCATGCGCCAATACTGCGCCTGCGTGGCGCCGAGCGTGGCCGCCGCCTCGCCCCATTCCTTCTTCAACCCGTCGATGGCCGGCACGATGATGACCACCATCAGCGGGATCTGGAAGAACAGGTAGACCGCGATCAGACCCGATGTGGTGAGGAAATTGAAGCCCATTGCGTAGATGTTGATGTTGAGGACATCACGCAGAAGCGTCGTGACGATGCCGACGCGGCCGAGCGTGGCCAGGAAGGCGAAGGCCAGCGGCAGGCCGGCGAAATTCGAGGCGACTCCGGAGAAAGTCAGGGTCGCGGAGCGCGTCCAGCTTGGCAGTCCGCCGCGCACGATGGCGATGGCTATTGCCAGCCCGGCAAACGCGCCGATGATGGCCGACCAGAAACTGATCTTGATCGAAACCCAGTAGGAACTGCTGATCGACGGATCGCTGACCAACTGCAGAATGTTGTCGAACGTAAGCTGACCATCACTGTTCTGGAAAGCCCCGATCACGAGATAGATCGTGGGCAGGATCAGGAACATCAGCGCGAAGATGAAGAAGGGCGCCACGCCGATCCATTGCGTCGGCAGGCGAAATGCGGTCGCCTCGTTGGGCGGCGCGGGCTTGGAGGCAATCGTTCGATTTGAAAGCGTAAGATCGGTCATGCGCCGGCTACCGTCTTCGAGGAAAGGCCGGGCGGCCTTGCGACCGCCCGGTGGATTTCAAGTGCTACTTGACGTTGGCGCCGACAACGGCGTCCCAGTTCTTGCTGATGGCTTCCTTGGCCTTGCCCTGCTCGTCAAGCGTCGGGAACGCGGCGGCGGCATAGGATTCCGCCGGCGGCAGCTTGGCCAGCACATCCGCCGGGATCTTGCCGTTCTTGGCGAGATCGTTGAAGCGGATCGGGTGGCAATAGCCCTTCAGCCAGCCGATCTGGCCTTCGTCGGAATAGAGGTATTCCATCCACAGCTTGGCAGCGTTCGGGTGCGGCGCGAAGGCGCTGATCGCCTGCACGTAGACACCGGCGACGACGCCCGTCTTCGGCACGATGACGTCGACGGGCGGGTTGCCCTTCAGCGTGTCGCGGCCAGCAAGCGCGTTGTAGTCCCAGTTGATCAGGATCGGCGTCTGGCCCTGGGCGAGTGTTGCCGGCTTGCCGACGACCGGGACAAAGTTACCGGCGGCGTTGAGCTTCTTGAAGAAGTCGAGGCCAGCCTTGCCGGCGGCTTCACCGGCAGCGGCGCCCGTCGACAGGCCGGAGGCGTACACCGCCTGGATGGCCTGGTTCGAAGCACGCGGATCACCGGCGACGGCGACAGCGTTGGCGAATTCCGGCTTCAGGAGATCGGCCCAGTCCTTCGGCGATTCCTTGATCAGGTCCTTGTTCACCATGAACGACAGAACGCCGTAATAGTCGCCGTACCAGGCGCCATCGGCATCCTTGGCGCTGTCGGGGATCGAGTCCCAGGTCGACACCTTGTAAGGCATCAGCAGGCCGTCGGCCTTGGCGGTCGGGCCGAAGGACAGGCCGACGTCGATGACGTCGGGAGCCTGCGGGCCCTTGTTGTCCTTGTTGGCCTTGATCGCCTCGACCTCGTCGCCGGAGCCGGCATCGGGGTTGAGCTCGTTGATGGTGATTTCCGGATACTTCGCCTTGAAGCCGGCGATGACGTCGCCGTAACCGCACCAGTCATGCGGCAGCGCGATGGTGGTGAGCTGGCCTTCAGCCTTCGCGGCCTTGACGAGATCGTCCAGCGAAGCCGCGGACGAAATCACCGACGACACCATAAGGGTCGCGGCCGAGAGGGAAAGCACCTTCCCCGTGAATTTGAACATGTGTTCTCTCCGTTGAACTGACGCCGTTGGACGCCTGCGATGCGGTATCGTTTTCATGTGACAGCCAGATGAAAGCTTTATGAAACCATTGGCCGGCAGCAGAAAAAGTTAACTCTTTTTAACGGGCTGTAGCAATTAGCCATCACTTATTTTTCCGGCTAATCACTTTCCGCCTTGCATTTCATCCTTTCCCCCTTGGTTAGCCCTGATTTTCCAGATCAATTTTCGGCAATGACAATGCCGTCAGATCGTGCCGGCGATAGCGTTTTCCAGCAGCGTCAGCGCTGCCTTCTTGGTCAGCTTGACCGGGTTGCCGCCAGCCGTCGGATCGACCACCGCCATGTCGGCGATCAGCGCCTTGCGCTTCTTGTCCATGTCGAGCCCCTTGATCAGGCCCGGCAGCGCGTGCGGCACCTTCAACTCCTTGCGCAGCTTGATGATCGCCTTGGCGAACCCATCGAAGCCGCCCTTGATGCCGCAATAGGCGGCGAGCCGGGCGATACGCTCCTCGATGGAGTCACGGTTGAAGGTGAGCACATAGGGCATGAACACCGCATTGGTCATGCCGTGATGGGTGTCGTAGAGCGCGCCGATCGGGTGCGACAGCGAGTGGATGGCACCCAGCCCCTTCTGGAAAGCGGCGGCGCCCATGGCGGCGGCACTCATCATATGGGCGCGCGCGACCAGGTCCTTGCCGTTGGCATAGGCCTTCGGCAAGTTCTCGAACACCAGCCGGATGCCCTCCACCGCGATGCCGTCAGCCATCGGATGGTAACCCGGCGCGCAATAGGCCTCGAGGCAGTGGGCAAGCGCATCCATGCCGGTGCCGGCGGTGATGAAGGCGGGCATGCCGACCGACAGTTCCGGATCGGCGATGACGATCGCCGGCAGGAGCTTCGGATGGAAGATGACCTTCTTGGTGTGCGTCTCCTCATTGGTGATGACGCCGGCGCGGCCGACTTCCGAGCCGGTGCCGGCCGTGGTCGGCACGGCGATGATCGGCGCGATCGCATCCGAATTGGCGCGCGTCCACCAGTCGCCGACATCCTCGAAATCCCACACCGGCCGCGTCTGGCCGGCCTGGAAGGCGATCAGCTTGCCGAGATCGAGCGCCGAGCCGCCGCCGAAGGCGATGACGCCGTCATGCTTGCCCTTCTTGTACACGGCGATGCCGGCGGTGAGGTTGGAATCGACCGGGTTGGGCTTCACCTCGGAAAACACGCCGTAAGGCACCTTGGCATCGTCGAGGATTTTCAGCGTCGAAGCGACGACCGGCAGTTTCGCCAGGCCCGGATCGGTGACGAAGAGCGGCCGCTTGATACCGGTGGCCGCGAGCACCTCTGGCAGTTCCTGAATGCGCCCGGCGCCGAAGCGGACGGTGGTGGGGTAGTTCCATTTGGAGATGAGCTTGGACATTTTTGTCTTTCGATAAATCAGATGGCTTCGCGCAGGTGGAAGGATTTCGGCCGGGTCAGATTGTCATAGCCGATGGCCGACAGTCCCGCGCCCTTGCCGGTGTCCTTGACGCCGGTCCAGACCAGCGCCGGATCGAGATAGTCGCAGCGGTTCATGAACACCGTGCCGGTTTCGACGCGGTTGCCGATCGCCACCGCGTGTTCGGTATCGCGGGTCCAGATCGAGGCGGTCAACCCATAGGCGCTGTCGTTCATCAGCGCGATCGCCTCCTCGTCATTGCGCACCTTCATGATGCCGACGATCGGGCCAAAGCTTTCCTCGCGCATGACGCTCATCTGGTGGTCGACTTCGGTCAGCACTTCCGGCGCGAGATACGGCGAACCGGCCTTGTCGTCAGCCACCTTCATGTTGATGTGCGCCTTGGCGCCCTTGCGCAGCGCTTCGGCCTTTTGCTCGCGGATCAGGTCGGCAAAGCGCGCCTGCGCCATCGGCCCCATCGTCGTTGCCTGTTCCAGCGGATTACCGACGACATAGTTCTTCGTCTCGGCGATGAAGCCTTCGACGAATTCGTCATAGACCTTCTCGTGCACATAGACGCGTTCGATGCCGCAACAGCACTGGCCGGAATTGTAGAAGGCACCGTCGACCAGATTGGCAACCGCATGGTCCATCTTGGCGTCGGGCAGCACATAGGCCGGGTCCTTGCCGCCAAGCTCGAGGCCGAGCGTCATGAAAGTGCCTGCCGCCGCCTTTTCGATGGCGCGGCCCCCGCCGACCGAACCGGTAAAGTTCACATGGTCGATCTTGCCGGAACCGAGCAGCTTTTCGGTCTGCGCATGGTTGAGCACGACATTCTGGAACACGCCCTTTGGCAGGCCCGCTTTGTCGAAGGCCTGTTGAAAACGCTCGCCGACGAGCAGCGTCTGCGCCGCGTGCTTGAGGATGACGGCGTTGCCGGCCATCAGCGCCGGCACGATGGTGTTGACGGCGGTCAGGTAAGGATAATTCCACGGTGCGATCACCATGACGACGCCGAGCGGATCCTTCTTCACATAGCGGCGAAACCCATCCTTCGGGTTTGAGGCCGGCACGGATTTCAGCGCCTGTTCGGCGATCTCGACCATGTAATTGGTACGTTCCTTGACGCCGCCGAACTCGCCGCCATAGCGCACCGGCCGCCCCATCTGCCAGGCGATCTCCGGCACGATCTCGTAGGTCATCGCCACCAGCGCTTCGAGCATCGCCAGCATGTACTTGCCGCGCTCGACGATCGGTACCTGCGCCCACTTCTCCTGCGCTGCCTTGGCGCGCTCGACCGCGGCATTGACCGCCTGGTCCGTTGCCACGGGCCGCTCGGCGTAGATCGAGCCGTCGATGGGGGATTTCAACTTGACCGTTTCGGTCATTCCTTCAGTCCTCGCACTTCATGAAATCTTGGGTTTGACGCCGCCCGCCATCCTGCGATGGCCAGGGGGCGGCGCCGACACTGCTTAGTACCGCTCAAACCCCCTGTGCAGTTCCCAATCCGTAATGCGGCGGTCGTATTCGAACTGCTCCCATTTGGCGGTGTGGACATAATGCTCGAGCACGTCCTCGCCGAGCGCCTGTTTCAGCATCTTCGACTTGGCCAGCGTCTCGGTGGCGTCGCGCAGCGTCTTCGGAATCTCAGGCAGACGAGACGCCTGGTAGGCATCGCCGACGAACGGCTTTTGCAGTTCGAGCTTCTCGTCGATGCCTGCGAGCCCGGCGGCGATCAGCGCCGCGAAGGCGAGATAGGGGTTGAGGTCGGCGCCGCCGATGCGGCATTCCATGCGGATGCCCTTGGTGCCCTCGCCGCACAGGCGGAAGCCGGCGGTGCGGTTGTCCTCGCTCCACATGATCTTGGTCGGCGCGAAGGTGCCGGCCTGGAAGCGCTTGTAGGAATTGATGTAGGGCGCCAGGAACCAGGTGAACTCCTTGGCGTATTTCAACTGCCCCGCCGCCCATTGCTGGCCGAGCGTCGACAGCGTCCAGTCCGCCTTCTTGTCGAAGAACAATGGCGTCTTGCCGTCGGCGCTCCACAGCGAATTGTGGATGTGGCTGGAGTTGCCGGCGAGCCCGTAATTGTATTTGGACATGAAGGAGATCGCCTTGCCTTCGGACTCGGCGATTTCCTTGGCGCCGTTCTTCAGGATGACGTGGCGGTCGGCCATGTCGAGCGCCTCGGCATAGCGCACATTGATCTCTTCCTGGCCCGGGCCCCATTCGCCCTTGGAATTCTCGATCGGGATGCCGGCGGCTTCCATCTCGTTGCGAAGCCGGCGCATGACGCCTTCTTCCTTGGTAGTGATGCCGATCTGATAGTCGCCGATATAGGGCGAGGCGGTATCTAGGCCCTGCCAGTGCTTCTTGCGGGCGGAATCATAGGTCTCGTTGAACAGGTAGAATTCGAGTTCGGAAGCGAAATAGCCGATATAGCCGCGCTCGGAGAGCCGCTTGACCTGCTTCTTCAGGATGGCGCGCGGCGAATGCGGCAGGTCGTCATGGGTGTGGTGATCGAGCACGTCGCAGATCACGAGCGCTGTCTTCTCCAGCCACGGAATGCGCCGCAGCGTCGCCAGATCCGGCTTCATGACGAAGTCGCCATAGCCCTTCGACCAGCTTGCCGCCTTGTAGCCGGGCACCGGTTCCATATCGATGTCGGCGGCCAGCAGATAGTTGCAGCCATGCGTTTCGTCATGCGCGGAATCGACGAAGTACTGCGCCAGGAACCGCTTTCCCGCCAGCCGCCCCTGCATGTCGACGATGCAGGCCAGCACCGTGTCGATCTCACCGCTGGAGACCGCCTTCTTCAACTGATCGAACGAGAAATTTCCGGCCATTCCTGTGGCACTCCAGCGCTTGGTCATTGAAAGGGATAAATGAAACCATGGCCGGCACGTGCCGGCCATGGCCTTGATGGGAGATGTCAGTGGCCGGTTTCGCCGACCGCCTGTTCCGCTGCCTTGATCGCTGCCTGGCGTGCCGCGATGATGTCGCCGAGCGGCGGGCCCTGGAAGCGGTTGCGCTCGAAGCCGAACCAGACGATCGCCGTCAGGATGAAGAAGCCGACGGTGATGTAGAGCGCCCAGTCGTTCGGCGGCTGGATACCTATGACGAAGATCAGGATCATCGACACGATCGAAAGGAAGGCAAACAGCATGAACACGCCGCGCCCCATGTTCCACGGCCCCATCTTGTCCCACTTCGGCGTGCCCCAGGCCAGCATGCCGAGCACGATCGGCACGGTGAAGGAAAGGAACAGGAAGATGACGGTGCAGGACACCACGATGGTGTAGGCCGAGGTACCGGCGACCGAAACCAGCGTCGAGCCCCAGACGAACAGCACCGACAGGATCGACGCCGTCCAGATCGCCGCCACCGGCGTGCGATAGGTCGGGCTGACCTTGGCGAGTGCCGCCGAGCCGGGCAGGCCGCCGTCACGCGAGAAGGCGAAGATCATGCGCGATGCCGACGTCACCGTGGCCAGACCGCACAGCAACTGCGACACGAACACGACGAGATAGACGAATTCCTTGACGCCGGGGCTGACGCGCTGGTCGAAAGCCCAGAAGAACACGTTCCAGCCCTGCTTGGCGGCGTCGTCCATGTTCGGGATCATCAGCACGAAAGCGACCAGGAACAGATAGCCGAAGAGCGCCGACCAGACGACCGACATCACCATGGCGCGCGGCACGGAAGACGCCGCCTTGATGGTTTCTTCGGACGTGTGTGCCGAAGCGTCGTAGCCGGTGATCGTATAGATCGGCAGCAACAGGCCAAGTGCAAACACCCAGGCATTCGAAACCGACGGCCAGACACCGCCGCCTGCGTCACCCGAGTAGTTGTGGAACGTGAACAGGCGGCTAAAATCCCAATGTTCGGCCGAAATCAGGCAGACCACCGCGATCAGGATCGCGCCGAAGAAGATCAAATAACCCGAGAAGTCGGTCAGCTTTGCCGTCAGCTTGATGCCGAGATGATTGATCAGCGCCTGCAGGCCGGTGACCACGACCAGGAAGATCATCTGGTTGGTCAGCGTGCCCTCGATGCCGAGTGCCGGCCCGAAGGCGCCGACGAAGAACGTCCAGGTGCCGACGTTGATGGCGCCGAGCACGGTGATCAGGCCGAGCAGGTTGAGCCAGGCCGTCACCCAGCCGGTGCCGCGGTTGCCGAGGATCGAACCCCAGTGATAGAGGCCGCCGGCCGTCGGATAGGCCGAGCTGATCTGCGACATGGCAACAGCGAAGGTCAGTGACACGAAGCAGCCGACCAGCCAGCCGATGCCGATGCCGATGCCGCCCGCGCCCGACGTGCCTTGCGCCAGCGAATTGATGCCGCCCGACAGGATGCAGATGATGGAGAAGGAAACCGCGAAATTCGAAAAGCGGCTGAGACGCCGCTCCAGTTCCTGGGCATAGCCCATGCTGTGGAGGTGCTTTACGTCCTCCGCCTTGTCAACGTCTGTATAACCCGGTGCTGCCATTGGAAGTCCCCTGTTTGTTTCTCAGCTGGCCGATTGGACTGACTTTCTGACTGAATGCGATCTGGGCCGCGTGGCCTCCTCTGGTTCCAGATCCGAAAAAATGCCTGTGAGCAGATCCGCCCATTTCCGCTGCCCGGTCTCACCGGAGATTTCATCGTTGCGGATTTCGATCATCGCGCAGGGCAACCCGCGCGAGCGCGCATGCCGCTCCAGCGTGAAATAGACGCGATCGGCCGGCGAATAGGGTTCGTTGACACCGACGGTGATGCCGGCAAGTCGCTTGAGCGCCGATATCAGCGGCGACGCCAGCCGGCGATCCTCGTCATGGATGATGCCGATATGCCAGGGCCGGTCGTGACCCTTGTAGACCGGCGTGAAAGAATGCACGGACACCAGCCGGGTCTCCTGGCCGCGCGCCAGCCGTTCCTCGACGATGCGTTCGATGGTGCCGTGAAACGGCTGCCATGACAGGGCGATCCGTTCCGCGCGCTGCTTTTCCGACAGGCCGGCATTGCCCGGTATGGATGTCGTCTCGCTGATCGGCGGCACGAGGTCCGGCGCGTCGAGCGGCCGGTTGCAGTCGATGACGAGGCGCGAAATGCGGGTTTCGACCAGCGTCGCATCGAGCGCTTGCGCCATGCGCGTTGCCACCGGCAGCGCACCTGGATCCCAGGCGATGTGGCGGGACAGGTCTTCGGCGGCAAGGCCGAGCGTGCCGAATTCGGCGGGCAGGAAATTGGAGGCGTGGTCGCAGGTCAGCACGAAAGGGCTCGATCCGCCCGGGTTCGTCACCCTCACGGTATCGGACGATGCAAGGCTGGCGGGCCGTGCTTTCTCCATAGTCTGCCGTCCCCGGGGAGCGCTGTATCGTATGTTACGTATTTTGCCTCATTGCGTCCCTATGGATGATTTCATACAGTTTACCCGGCTTTGTCAAATGCGATCTCATGGGCCAAGCCAAGGGGTGGGGGAAAAGATGATTTCCAGCATTGCCGAACTGATCGCCGACCGCATCGGCACGATGCCGGCCGGCGAGCGGCGAGCGGCGCAGACGCTGATCGCCAGCTATCCGATGATCGGCCTGAAGACGGTCGCCGAATTCTCGACCGCGGCCGGCGTCTCCTCGCCAACGATCCTGCGCTTCGTGGCCCGGCTCGGCTTCCAGAACTATCCGGAGTTCCAGTCGAGCCTGCAGGACGAATTGGCGGCGCAGCTGCAGTCTCCGGCCATACGAACGCTCAACCCGCCCTCGCCCGGCGGCGGCACGGTCTCGCCAATGCTGGAAGCGACGCTCGACAATATGCGCGAGACCTTCCGCCACCTCTCCGACAAGCAGCTGACGGACATCGCGGCACGGCTTGCCGACCGGCGTGGCAAGACATTCCTCATCGGCGGCCGCTTCACCGATCCGCTGGCGCGCTACATGGCCGCCCACCTTGCCGTCATCCAGCCCGATGTCTTTCACCTCGCCGGCCAGGAGAGCATGTGGCGCGACCGGCTGATCGACATGGGCAAGCGCGACGTACTGGTGATCTTCGACATCCGGCGCTACCAGGACAGCCTCGTCCGTTTCGCCGAGAAGGCGCATCAGCGCGGGGTCCAGATCGTGCTGTTCACCGACCAGTGGCTTTCGCCGATCGCCCGGTTTGCCCGCCATGTCATCGCCGGACGAACCGCGGTGCCGTCCGCGTGGGATTCCTCGGCCGCGCTCTTCGTCGTCGTCGAAACGCTGATCGGCGCCGTCACCAGACAGCTCGAGGCCGACGGCGCCCGGCGCATCCGTGAAATGGAAGGCCTGCGCTAGCAAGGTCACCAGCCAATCGCATCCGGGCCAGGCGGGCATCTCGAATTCACGTTACCGAGATTTAATGTGCACGATTGCGTGATAATTGCCATAAACCGGTGATACCGGGATGTGGCGTGGCCGGTTTTCGCCGCCAGCCCGTATCGTCGCTGCATCCGCTTCCACCTGGAACCGGCAGGCGATTCTTGCCGCTGGAGTGTCGATGCCGAGCTGGAAACAGATTGTCCTTGCGTTTGTGATCGTGGTCGCAGCCACGGCGGCGTGGGCGCGCTTCTACCCCGGCGCTCCGCAAGTGCTGGCGCGCTGGGGCATCGACTGGGCCTATGGCGCCACACCTTTTGCCAAGGACGCGGCGGCGGCTGGCTCCCGTCAGGCGGCGCGCAACGGCGCCCGGATTGCCACCATCGTTGCATCGCCGGCCGCCTCGGCTGTCATCAACGACCGCCTCCAGGCGATCGGCACTGGCCGCGCCAACGCTTCCGTGACCGTCAATCCCTACAGTTCCGGCCGCCTTGCCGAATTGCTGGTCGAATCCGGCAGCCATGTCGACAAGGGACAGATCATTGCGACGCTCGATTCCGAGACCGAAATCATCGCGCAGAACCGGGCCAAGCTCGCTTTGCAGGATGCGCAGTCCAAGCTCGACCGCGTCAAATCGCTGCGCGCCTCCAATGCCGCGACGCCGGTAGCGGTGGCCGATGCAGAGGTGGTTCTGGCGGGCGCCAAGCTGGCGCTGCAGGACGCCGAGCTTGCGCTGCAGCGCCGGTCGATCCTGGCGCCGATATCAGGCACTGTCGGCATCCTGCCGATCTCCGCCGGCAACTATGTGACAAACCAGTCGGCCATCGCCACGCTCGATGACCGCTCCTCGATCCTGGTTGATTTCCAGGTGCCCGAGCGCTTTGCCGCCGCCGTCAAGGTCGGCGCGCAACTGACGGCGACGCCGATCGCCAATCCGAGCAGCTCCTATACCGGCACGGTGTCGGCCATCGACAACCACATCGACGAGAAGAGCCGCACGCTGCTGGTCAAGGCCAAGATCGCCAATCCCGCCGATTCGCTGCGCGCCGGCATGTCGTTCTCCATCACCATGAAATTCCCCGGCGAGACCTATCCCGCCGTCAGCCCGCTGGCGATCCTGTGGGGCGCGGACGGCGCCTATGTCTGGCAGATCGAGGACGGCAAGGCCAAGCGCGTGCCGGTGCGCATCATCCAGCGCAACACCGAGACCGTGCTGATCGATGCCGAGATCGACAGCGGCGACATGGTGGTCACCGAAGGCACGCAGAGCGTCAGCGAGGGCGGCGAGGTCCGCATCGCCGGCCAGGAGCAGCGCGCCCCCAACACCGCCGAAGGCTCATGACCGGATCCGTCAACGCTGCCAGCGATACCGGCTTCACCGCGCTGTTCATCCGCAGGCCGGTCATGGCCTTCGTGCTCAACGTCCTCATCGCGGTTGCCGGCCTCGCCGCCTTCTACGGCGTCGAGATCCGCGAACTTCCGGACGTCGACCGCGCCGTGGTCACCGTTTCCACCACGTTCCAGGGCGCCGCGGCCGAAACCGTCGACCGCGAGCTGACCGACACGATCGAAGGTGCGGTGGCACGCGTCTCCGGCGTCAAGTCGATCTCGTCTTCCTCCTCCTTCGGCCAGAGCCGCGTCACCATCGAGTTCAACGACGGCGTCGACCTCAACGTCGCGGCCTCCGACGTGCGCGATGCCGTCGGCCGCGTCGCCAACCAGATACCGGACACCGCCGATCCGCCGCGCATCGTCAAGGCCGATGCCAATTCCGATGCGGTGATGCGGCTGGCTGTGACGTCCGACAACATGTCGGTCCAGGACATGACCGTGGTGGTGCAGGACCAGATCGAGGACGAACTGGCAGCCGTGCCCGGCGTCGCCGACGTTCAGGTCTATGGCGACCGCGACAAGATCTTCCGCATCGACGTCGACCAGAACAAGCTCGCCAGCCTCGGCTTCACCGTGGCCGACCTCAGGACAGCCCTGGCCTCGGTCGCCTTCGATTCCCCTGCCGGGTCGATCACCACGACCAACCAGGACTTGATCGTCCGCACCACGGCCGACGTGACCACGCCCGAGGAGTTCGAAAACATCATCATCGGCGGCACGACGCGCATACGCGACGTCGCCACCGTCACGCTCGGTCCCGATGTCGGCCAGACCACGCTGCGCTCCGATGGCAAGACCGGCATCGGCATCGGCATCATCCGCCAGGCGGAATCCAACACGCTTGATATTTCGACCGGCGTTCAGGCCGCCGTCGCCAAACTGCAGGAAAACCTGCCCAAGGGCATGGCGATCAAGATCACCAGCGACGACGCCGTCTTCGTCAAGGGCGCGGTCCACGAGGTCGAGATCGCGCTCGGCCTGTCGGTGACCATGGTGCTGATCGTCATCTACATCTTCCTGCTCGACTGGCGCGCCACGCTGATCCCGGGCCTGTCGATGCCGGTCGCCATGATCGGCACCATCGCCGCCATCTATCTGGCCGGCTTCTCCGTCAACATCCTGACGCTGCTCGCCATGGTGCTGGCGACGGGCCTTGTCGTCGACGACGCCATCGTGGTGCTTGAAAACATCGTGCGACGGCGCAACGAGGGCATGGGGCCGCGTGCGGCCGCCGTGCTCGGCGCGCAGGAAGTGTTCTTCGCCGTCGTCGCCACGACGCTGACGCTGGTCGCCGTCTTCGTGCCGATCTCCTTCCTGCCCGGCCAAACCGGCGGCCTGTTCCGCGAATTCGGCTTCGTGCTTGCCATGTCGGTGCTGCTGTCCTGCGTGGTGGCGCTTACGCTATGCCCGATGCTCGCCTCGCGCATGCTGACCGGCGCCTCGCTTCACCACGACGGCGGCCACGGCATCGGCGCCCGTATCGGCGGCGTCCTGAATACCGCGTACAAGCGCGCCCTGCACGCTTGCCTCGATGCGCCCTGGATCGTGGTTCTGGTCGCGGTGCTGTTTGCCGGCACCGCCTTCACCCTGTTCGGCACCATCCGCCAGGAACTGACGCCGACCGAGGACCGCGCGGCCGTGCTGTTGCGCATCAATGCGCCGCAAGGCGTCAGCCTCGACTATACGACGCAGCAGATGCAGAAGATCGAGAAGCTGATCCAGCCGATGCGCGATTCCGGCGAGATCCGCTCGACCTTCGAGAATGCCGGCCAGAACGGCTCCTACAATTCCGGCTTCATGGTGATGACGCTGGCGCCCTGGAACGAGCGCAGCCGCAGCCAGCAGGAGATCATGGCCGAGATCAGCCAGCTCACCAAGCAGGTGCCGAGTGTGCGCATCTTCCCGGTGCAGCCCAACAGCCTCGGCATCCGTGGCGCCGGCAACGGCCTGCAATTCGCGCTGGTCGGCAACGACCGCAAGGCGCTCGGCGACGCGGCGGTGAAGATCATCGCCGAGATGCAGAAGGACCCGCGCTTCCAGACGCCGCGCCTGTCGATCGACCCGACGCAGCCGCAGCTGGCCGTCGCCATCGACCGCGAGCGCGCCTCCGACCTCGGCATCGACATCACGGGGCTCGCCAACACCATGCAGGCCATGCTCGACGGCAACGATGTCGTCGACGTCTACATCGCCGACCGCAGCTATGGCGTAAAACTGGTCTCGACCACCAATCCCATCAACGATCCGACCGATCTGGAAAACGTCTTCCTGAAGACGGGAGACGGCCGCTTCGTGCCGATGTCGACGATAGCCACGCTGACCGAGCGCGCCGTGCCGCCATCGCTGTCGCGCGAACAGCAGCAGCCATCGGTTGCCATCACCTCCAACCTCTCGGGTAATTTCGCGCTTGGCGACGCGCTGAGCCGCGCCGAGGAGATCGCCACGCCGCTCTTGCCGCCGGGCAGCCGCATCCTGCCGCTGGCCGAAGCCGCCACGCTGGGCGAAACCAACAGCGCCATGGTCACCATCTTCGGCTTCGCGCTGGTCATCATCCTCCTGGTGCTGGCCGCCCAGTTTGAAAGCTTCGTCAGCGCCGTCATCATCATGGCGACGGTGCCGCTTGGGCTGGCCTGCGCCATCTTCGCCTTGCTGCTGTCGGGCACCAGCCTCAACGCCTACAGCCAGATCGGCCTGGTGCTGCTGGTCGGCGTGATGGCCAAGAACGGTATCCTCATCGTCGAGTTCGCCAACCAGCTGCGTGATCGCGGGCTCGGCGTGCGCGAGGCGATCGAGCAGGCCTCGACCATCCGCCTGCGGCCGGTGATGATGACGATGATCTGCACCATCCTTGGCGGCGTGCCGCTGGTGCTGGCGGCGGGCGCGGGTGCCGAGGCACGTGTGGCGCTCGGCTGGGTCATCGTCGGCGGATTGGGGCTGGCCACCGTCTCGACATTGTTCCTGACACCGGTCGCCTATCTCCTGCTTGGCCGCTTCGTCACACCGAAGACCCATGAGGAAACACGCCTCAAGCGTGAGCTCGAGGAAGCCGCCTATGTCAGTGTGGAGCCGGCGCAGTAGCTGCTATTTCAGCAACCGGCCTTCGATCGACCAGCGCGCGGCAAGGAAATTCAGCACCGCCGCCACGATGACACCGCCGATCTTCGCCGGCCACACGCCGGCAATACCGGCGAACAGCGCGATCGACAGGCTGGAGACGCCGAGCGAAATCAACGCCCCAAGCGAGACGAAACGCAGGAAGGCGTCATGCAGCCGGATGGCCTGGTTGCGCTCGAACGACCAGAAGCCATTCGCCACGAAAGAGAAGATGACGGCGATCGACCATGAGATGACGTTGGCCGGCAGCGGCGCAACATGCAGCTTGAGCAGCAGGAAAAAGCCAGCGAGGTCGATGGCCGTGTTCGCCAGCCCGACTATGGCGAAGCGCACGATCTTGCTGCCGGTCGAACGGCGAGGCTGGTCGGCGCCGCTCATCCCTTGCCGTCCATGATCTCGACGCCGGCGCGGGCGAGGCTTGCACCAAACGCGTCGGAGGCCAGCACCGCGTATTCCACCTCGCGCACGCCTTGCATCGGGTCGCGCGCCCGCAGCGTGTCGTCGACATGGCCGGGATGGCACATGAACAGGCCTCGTTCCGGCAGTGTCTCGACTGCGGCCTGCAGAACCGGCGCGAACCGTTCGGGCTGCCGCCAGTCATAGATGCCGGCGAGCGGCTCGAAAAGAGTGAAGCCGACGCGCGCCATAGAGCGGTTGAAGCCGGCGGCCACGGCGGCAATTGCCGCGACCTTCGGCGCGACGACGGCATCGCCCAACGCCGGAGCGCCACGCAGCGCCGGCTGGCCGCCGGCTTCGGAAAAATGCGCCCGCAGCCATGTGCGCACGACAGGCAGGAAATGCACGTGCTGGTGCCCATCGATGAAGTCAGGTCGGCGGCCAAGCGCCTTGACGAAGCGGCTGTACTGCGCGTCGAGCTCGGCACGGACATCCCGCTCGTCAATGCTGCCGCGCAGGACCGGCAGTGCCAGCGAACGCAGCGGCGGCAGCCG
Organism: Mesorhizobium sp. 131-3-5; assembly: GCF_016756575.1. Classification (NCBI taxonomy): domain Bacteria; kingdom Pseudomonadati; phylum Pseudomonadota; class Alphaproteobacteria; order Hyphomicrobiales; family Phyllobacteriaceae; genus Mesorhizobium; species Mesorhizobium sp. 131-3-5. Next base: position 2,050,946 of record NZ_AP023254.1, on the reverse strand, counting down.
GCCTTGCGGCGCCAGGCTCGACCGGCCGGTGACGGCCGGCTGGTCGGTGAGGGTCAGGTGCAGCCCCACCGCCGCGCGGCCGCATAGCGGCTTGATACGCTCCGCCGCATCGGGCCATTCCGGAAAGCCGGTCATGCAGCTTGTGCCGGTCAGGCGGCCGCGATCGAGCAAGTCGAGAATTCCAGCGGAAACCCCGGGCGCCAGGCCGTAATCGTCGGCGATCAGGCGAATGCGCCGCGTCATGCGCCAGATGCGCCTGGCGGCCTGTCCGAAACGCCGCGCACGACGTCGCGCACGATATAGACAGGCCGATCCTTGCTTTCCGAAAGCGTGACCCAGACATATTCACCGATCAGGCCAAGCAAGGTGAGATTGAGGCCGCCGAGGAGGACGACGGCGACCATGAGGCTGGGATAGCCGGGAACGGCGATGCCGTAGAACAGCACCTCGAAGAACACCTTGGCTCCGTAGAAGATGCCCGCCAACGCCGCCAGCATCCCGCTCAGGCTGATGATGCGCAGCGGGATGACGGAGAAGGACGTAAACCCTTCCAGCGAGAACGCGATCAGGTTGAGCCGGCTCCATTTCGACTTGCCGGTGACACGGTTCTCCGGTGAATAGGCTATGGCTTTCTGGCGGAAGCCGGCCCAGGCGAACAGGCCTTTGTTGAAGCGCCTTTTGTCACGCAGGCTGGTCAGCGCGCGCACCACGGCGCCGCGCATGACGCGGAAGTCGCCGGCATTTTCTGGGATGTCGAACCGCTGGCTGCTGTTGATCAGGCTGTAGAACAGCTTCGCCAGCTGGCTGCGCCGCCAACTGGCTTCGCGGCGGTCGTTCTGTGCGTAGACGACATCGATATCGGGATTTTCCACCAGTTCGGCGATCATCTTCAGGCTGGTGTCCATGGAATGCTGGAGGTCGGCGTCCATGACCAGCGCCATGTCGCCGCGCGACTGGTCGAGACCGGCGAGCACCGCGACCTCCTTGCCGAAATTGCGGCTGAGCCGCACGATCTCCCAGGAACCCGACAGCGCCTGTGAAAACCGCTCGGCGCCATTGTCGCTGCTGCCATCATCCACGAGGATCTTGTGGACTTCCATGCCGAAGCGCTGCGACACCTCGGCTTCGAGCTTGTCAAGCAATGCGGCAAAGGCCGATGCGGACTGCGCCTCGTTCAAGAACGGCGCGACAATATCGAGAACGGGCCGCGACTCAGCCATTTGCGACAGGCCTTTCATTCATGACCTTGCCTCCCGCCTTGGCCCAGAACCACCAGATCAGGAAGCCAGCGATAACGGTGACCGCAATCGGCCGGAACCAGGGGTACGTTAAATCTTGGATATGACGCTCGACTCCGGTCAATCCTGTCAGGAACAGCATCACGGACAGCACCGAAGCCAGGACACCGCCTCGTTCCTCGCGCCACAACAAGGCAATAGCGAGACCGGCAGGCACGGCGATCATGGCATAGGTGTTGGGCTCGACGCGCGGGTTGAAGACGCACATGTAAAATGTCGCCGTCAGGAAGATGGCGAGACCAGCCGTCCCGCGTTCAAGCTTGCGATCGAACCAGATGACGAATGAGAGCGTGAACAGGGCCATGACCATGCGCACGATGGTTGCGCCGGATTCCGGCATGGGGAGCCCGATTTTGGTGAAGGGGGCCGTGAAATCGGTGGGAACAAAGTGGCTGGTGTTGTCGACGGCCATCGAGGTCAGCATCCCGCCAAAAACACGATACTGGTCGTTGAGATAGCTAGCGGGTGCGAACGCATAGGGCAAGGCGAGCACGAACAGCACCGCCAGCACCAGCACCGGTATCAGCCGCAGGCGCAGGGCGCCGACCAACAAAAGCATGATGATCGCGGTCGGCTTGGCGATGATGGCGACCGAGGCCCAGAAGAAGGTTTCGGCACGCCGTCCTTCGAGCGCCGACAAGGTGAGAAGCCAGCAGGCGCCAGTCAAAAGGATCGTCGCCTGGCCGTTGCGGATCGCCGCCAAAGCCATCGGCAGGGCGAGGAACAGCCCAAAGGACAGCAGCCACGGCAATTCCCCGCCGCCGAGCTTGCGCACCTGCCGTATCGCGGCAAAGGTCAGCACCGCGAAGCCGATAGTATGCCATACCAGGCCGCCCAGATGCGGACCGAGTTTCACCAACGGAACGTAGAGCGCCGCAAAGGCCGGCGCGTAGAGATATCCCATCTCGGACTGAATATTGTAGAGCGGCTGTCGGGCCAGCAACGCCTCGCTGCCGTCTATGTAGGCTTGCCAGACCGTCCGCGTGTGGGGAGACCACAAGACCAGGACAAGGACGATCAGGAACGCCCCGATCCACAGGCCAAATCCCAAACGGTCGAAAACCGGCTTGGATATCGTCATCAAGACACCCCACAACACCCGGAACAGGCTCAGTCCAGCACGGTCCCGGCATTCGATGGCGGCGGCATATCACGGACAAAGCGGCGAGGCATAGGGGGCTGAAGAGCGCGGTTGTGATCTCGGCGGGCCGCTGCGGATGGCCGGACGCGCGGGCGTCCTAACAGGAAAGACGCGCCGAAAGCCTCGTATTCGGGCTTCCGGCGTGGCTTCGTATAGCATCAAGGCCGGATGAAAACCTTGCCGTTGGGCTTGGCCAGTTCCGCCGGCACCCGCGCGATCGCCTCGGCGAGCGGCACGACGGCCGTCACGTCGGTCGACCAGCGCCCGTCGGAAAAGCGCTTCTGCGCTTCAAGGATCGCCGGACCGCGCCGCTCCCTAGATTGCCGCATCCATTCGCTCAGCCAGAAACCCTCTATATGCTTGTGTTGGAAGATCAGTTGGCCGGGCTCGCGGATGATGGTGGCGTCAGGGTCGAGCCGGCCATAGATGATCCAGCGCGCCCGTTTCGGCATCGCATTGAAAATGGCCGAGGCCAGCGGCCCGGTGACCGCATCGAGGAAGATGCGCGGTTGCTCCGCCTTCATCACCTCGCGCAGCGTGACCTCGAAATCCGGCGCCTTCTCGTTGAGCACATGGGCAGCGCCGATCTCCTTCAGCAGCGCGATCTGCTCATCGCGGCGCACGGTGACGATAGGCCGGTACCCTTCCTCCTTGGCCAGGCCGATGATCAGCTTGCAAAGCTGACTGGCGCCGGCGGTCATGACGAAGGCCTTTTCGCCGTCCTGCTTGACGATGTCGAACATGGCGATGGCGGTAATCGGATTGACGATCATCGCCGCGCCGTCCTCGTCGCGCACCGTATCGAGCAGCGGAATGCAGGCTGCCGCCTCGGCGACGGCATATTCAGCCCACGAGCCCCAGTTGCTGAGGCCGGTGGCGAAGGCGACGCGCTTGCCGACGAGGCTCGTGGCGTAGGGCTCGTCACCGCCGGCGACGATCGTGCCGACACCCTCGAAGCCGGCCGGCCGGCCTTTGGCGCGCGGCTGGCCGTACTGACCCTTGATGAAGGCGACATCGGAGGGGTTGATCGAGGCCAGGCTGACCTTGATCAGCACCTGGCTCGGTCCGGGCACCGGCACCGCGATGCGGCCCGGCACGAGATAGGGCTCCATCGCCTCGAGCGCACTGCCGCTTGGCGTCTTGGTGTAGCCGTCGCCGACCAGGAGCAACGCGTTCATTTCGGAGGGAATGGTCATCGGCGACACTCCTTGGTTGTTGACAGAACACTCATGGTCTAGCGGCTGCTGCTCAGAGCTTCTCCTGCGTGTACTTTTTCAGCTCCGTCCGCGCCACCTGCCGGCGATGCACGGCGTCAGGGCCGTCGGCAAGGCGCAATGTCCTCAGATGCGTCCACGACCGCGCCAGCGGCGTGTCCTGGCTGATGCCTTGCGCGCCGAACATCTGTACCGCCTCGTCTGTGATCCTCAGCGCGACGCGCGGCGCGATGACCTTGATTTGGCTGATCCAGGGCGCAGCGGCGCGCGCATCGCCCTGGTCGATCATCCAAGCCGCCTTGAGGCAGAGCAGCCGGGCCATCTCGATCTCCATGCGGCATTCGGCAATGATGTCGAAATTAGCGCCGAGTTTCGCCAGCTTCTGGCCGAAGGCCTCGCGGCGCACGGAGCGCTGGCACAGCATCTCCAGCGCCATCTCGGCCTGGCCTATGGCACGCATGCAGTGATGGATGCGGCCGGGACCGAGCCGCCCTTGCGCGATCTCGAACCCCCTGCCCTCGCCAAGGATCAGGTTCGCTGCCGGTACCCTGACATTGTCGAAGCGCAGGTGCATATGGCCATGCGGCGCGTCGTCGTCGCCATAGACCTGCATGGCGCGGACCTTGGTCGCGCCCTTTGTGTCGGAAGGCACCAGGATCATCGAATGGCGGCGGTGCTGAGGCTCGTCTTCGCCGCCGGTCAGCACCATGACGATGTAGATAGCGCAGCGCGGGTCGCCGGCGCCCGAGGCCCACCATTTCTCGCCGTTGAGCACATAATCGTCGCCCTGCCTCTCGCAGCGCATCGAAATGTTGGTGGCGTCGGACGAGGCGACATCAGGCTCGGTCATCAGATAGGCCGAGCGGATTTTTCCATCCAAAAGCGGCTCGAGCCACACCTTCTTGTGGTCGGCCGAGCCGTAGCGCTCCAGCACCTCCATATTGCCGGTGTCCGGCGCCGAGCAATTGAAGGTTTCGGCGCCGAGATACGCCTTGCCCATCTCCTCCGCCAGATAAGCGTATTCGACGGTGGACAGGCCGTAGCCGCGTTCCGAGCCTGTCAGCCAGAAATTCCACAGACCGCGCTCCCTGGCGGTCTTCTTCAATCCTTCGAGGATTTCGCTCTGGCGTGGGCTGTAGACCCAGCGGTCGCCCGCCTTGCCCACCTCGCCCAAGAATTCCTTGTCGAGCGGCATGATCTCGTCGCGCACCATGGCCGCGACGCGCGCGTGGATCGGCTTCAGCCGCTCGGTCATGCCGAGATTCATCTCCGTCATCGGTCGCTAACCCTTCATAGAGGCCCGGCAATTTACCCGTGGCAAGGATGACCGTACTTCGGATAGCCTTGTCAACGCGAACTCTTTGCCCAGGGCAAAGCGTGGAGAGACTGGAATGGCCTATCTCGACGAGCTGTTTTCGGTGGCCGGCAAGACCGCGCTGGTGACGGGCGCGGCGACCGGTATCGGCCGCATGGCGGCGACAGCGCTGGTCAAGGCCGGCGCCAGCGTCATGATCGCTTCGCGCAAGGGCGAGGATTGCATCCAGGTTGCCAATGCGTTGAACGGGCTCGGCGCCCCCGGCCAGGCCGAGGGCTTCGCCGGCGACGTCTCCAGCGAGGCCGGCATCGCCGCACTCGTCGCCGAGGTCAAGGCGCGGACCGCCAAACTCGATATCCTGATCAACAATGCCGGCGTTTCCTGGGGCGCGCCGCTGGAGAGTTTTCCCTATTCGGCATGGGCCAAGGTGTTCGGCGTCAACGTCACCGCCGTCTTCCACCTGACCCGCGAATTGCTGCCTCTGCTCGAAGCCGCCGCCAGCGACGCCGATCCGGCCCGGGTGATCAACCTGGGTTCGGTGATGGGGACGCAGCCATTGGCCGACGACGCTTATTCCTACACGGCGTCCAAGGCCGCGGTGCATCATCTGACGCGTACGCTCGCGCTCGAATTCGCCGCCCGCCGCATCACCGTCAACGCCTTTGCTCCTGGCCCTTTCCAGAGCCGGATGACGGCCTTTGCCACCGGTACCGATGAGCAGGCCAGACATGTCGGCGGCCATGTTCCGATCGGCCGTATCGGCGCACCGGATGACATTGCCGGCGCAACGCTCTATTTGTGCAGCCGTGCAGGCAGCTATGTCACCGGCGCCATCCTGCCGATCGACGGCGGGCAGTCGGTGCAGCATGGATTGACCTTGTTCAAGGAATGACATTTTCCGGCCATAGAAGCCGGAGGTGAACTGGAGGACATGAGCGTGGAACCGATCAGTCTCGATGTGCTTCTGGCCAGTGTCGGCAAGGAGGTTGGCGTTTCGCCGTGGCGGGTGGTGACGCAGCGGATGATCGACCAGTTCGCCGACGCCACCGACGATCACCAGTTCATCCATTGCGATCCCGAGCGGGCCAAGCGCGAGACGCCCTTCGGCGGCACCATCGCGCATGGTTTCCTGTCGCTGTCGCTGCTGTCGGCAATGACCTTCGAGACCATGCCGCCGCTGGAAAACGGCAAGATGGGCGTCAATCACGGCTTCGATTCGCTGCGCTTCCTGGCGCCGGTGAAGACCGGCGCGCGCATCCGCACCCGCTTCGTGCTGGCCGATGTCAAGGTGAGACCCTCGGGCTGGGTGCAGACGGCGCACGACGTGACGATCGAGATCGAGGGCTCGAAGAAACCGGCTCTGACCGCCCGCTGGCTGACGCTGACGCTGATCGAACGCCAGCCCGAGACCGCATGAACGACCCCAACGCGCTCGACCAGGCAGCGCTTGCGCCTTACCTCGAGGCGGAAATCCCCGGCTTTTCCGGGTTTGCTTCAATCGAAAAATTCAAATCCGGCCAGTCCAACCCGACCTATCTCATCACGGCGGCCAGCGGCCGCTATGTGCTGCGCGCCAAGCCGCCGGGGCAGTTGCTGAAGTCGGCGCATCAGGTCGACCGCGAATTCCGCGTGATGAAGGCGCTTGCCGGCACCGCCGTGCCAGTGCCCGAAATGCTGCATCTGTCGGCCGAGGACTCGCCGATCGGCCGCATGTTCTATGTCATGGATTTCCTCGACGGCCGTATCTTCTGGGATCCGGCATTGCCCGAGGCACGTGACAACGATGAACGCGCCGCCATCTACGACGCCATGAACGGCACGCTCGCGGCCCTGCACGATGTCGATGTCGACGCGGTGGGTCTTTCCGATTTCGGCCGGCCGGGCAATTATTTCGAACGGCAGCTGGCACGCTGGGCCAGCCAGTACCGCGCCTCCGAAACCGGCATCATTGCCGACATGGACCGACTGATCGCCTGGTTGGAAACGCACCGGCCCGCGGATGACGGCCTGATATCGCTGGTGCATGGCGACTACCGGCTGGACAATCTGATCTTCGCGCCGGACCGGCCAAGGGTCATCGCGGTGCTCGACTGGGAGTTGTCGACGCTTGGCCACCCCTTTGCCGATATCGCCTATCAATGCATGCAATGGCGCCTGCCGCATGCTTCCGGCTTTCGCGGCCTCGGCGGCATCGACCGCGCCGCGCACGGCCTGCCTTCCGAACAAGACTACGTCGCTGCCTATTGCCGGCGGCGCCGGCTCAGCGGCATCGGCAACTGGACCTTCTTCCTCGCCTTCTCCTTCTTCCGGTTGGCGGCGATCTGCCAGGGTGTCTACAAGCGCGCGCTGGACGGCAATGCCTCCAATCCCGAAAAGGCCAGGACCTATGGCGAGGCGGTGAAGCTGCTGTCGCATCTCGCCGCCAGACTGATCGACAAGCAGACATGACGGGGAGCAATTATGGGCCGCTTTGACGGAGCAACGGTGCTGATCACAGGTGCCGCCGGCGGCCTCGGCCAGGGTGCCGCGAAAGGCTTTGCCGCCGAGGGCGCGCGGCTGGTGTTATCGGACATCGACGAGAAGGCGCTCGCAGATCTCGCCGCAACCTTGCCCACAGAGACGGCGATCCTGGCCGGTAACGTGGCCGACGAAAAACTGTCCGAGGATCTGGTCCGGCTGGCGGTCGAAAGATTCGGCAGGCTGGATGTCGCCGTCAACAATGCCGGCATCGTCCAGAGTTTTATGCGCCTGCCGCAGGTTCCGTCGGACGAGGCCCGCCGCGTGCTTGAGATCGACCTGCTTGGCGTCTTCTATGCCATGAAGCACCAGATCCCGCAGATGGAGCGGCAGTTCAAGGCGACAGCCAGGGGCGGCGCCATCGTCAACATCGCCTCGGTTGCCGGACTGGTCGGCGCGCCGAAACTCTCGGTCTATGCCGCCGCCAAGCATGGCGTCGTCGGGCTGACCAAATCGGCGGCCGCCGAATATGCGACCAAGGGTGTGCGCATCAACGCCATCTGCCCGGCCCACACCAGGACGGCAATGGTGGACAGTTTCGTGCGCGCCTCCGCTATGCCGGAGGTAGAGGCGCTGGCCGAACTGACACGCGGCGTGCCGATGAAACGCGTGGCGGAAGTCGATGAAATCACCGCCGCCATCCTGTTCGCCGCCGACCCGGCCAACTCCTTCATGACCGGCCATGCGCTGGCCATAGACGGCGGCGTCGGCGCCATCTGAGCCATGCCGTTTGGGAACTTCCCGTGCCCTTGTCCGTTTCCGTACAGCGTATATAATTTAGCCGGATACAACCAACCCCAGACACGACCGAAAGGCACCGGATTTGCCGCTGAGCGTGCAGAAACGCCGCGAGAAACAGAAGGCCGAACTGCGTTCCGAACTGGTCGCGGCCGCGCACAAGCTCGTTCAGGAAGAAGGCTATGAGGGCCTGACCATCCGCAAACTGGCCAAGCGGGTCGGCTACGCGCCGATGTCGGTCTATTCCTATTTCGCCGACAAGCAGGACATTCTGTTCGCGTTGGCCGAGGACGCTTTCGAAACGCTTGCCCGCCGTATCGAGGAGCATCCGTCCGACGATCCGGTCGAGGCCTTGCAGGCCGTGATGACCGAATATGCCGCCTTCGGCCTCGGCAATCCCAATGAATACCGCACCGTTTTCATGACCGAAAAGACCAGGCCGCCGGAAGGTCGGAGTTTTCAAGAGATGCACGAGGCCAACCCGGCGATGAAGGTGCTGATCACGCGGGTCGAAGCCTGCGTCGCCGCCGGAAAATTGCAAGGCGATCCGCGCGCCATCGCCACCATGTTGTGGGCGGTCGGCCACGGCACGATCTCGCTGCTGATCACCTTTCCCTTCTACCCCTTCGGCGACCCGCAGGCATTCGTGAAACGCATGTGCGATTTCCAACTGGCCGCACTGAGCACCCAGAACGTACCGCCATTGACCGATACACTGGTCAACTGCTGAACGACATCTCCTTCGTTTCCAGCCACCCTTTCGGACCAAACCGAGGGCAAATTCTTGGTTAACAAAAAATTTATCGTACGCGTACGATCTTGACTTGAACTTCGCGATCGGCAGTCGTATTTGTACGTAGAACCGTACATGTACGGAAGAAATTCACCCGTCGAAAACGGAGACTGACGATGAAAAAGACACTCCTCGCCCTCGCCGCCGTGGTGGCACTTTCCGGTTCGGCCTTCGCCGCCGGCACCACCCAGCCGGTCAAGCACCTGCCGGCCGCGACCTGCGTCGACACCAAGACCAATGTGAAGCTGGATTGCGCCTCGACCGGCTCGGTCGAGAAGAAGGGCACCGCGGAAAATACCGCTGAAGGCAAGGGCCCGCGCCTTGGCATCAGCATCAATCCCTGGATCCTGCCAAGCGCGTTCTAAGATCGACCGCATACCCGCCCGGGGGTTCCCCGGGCATGGACGAGATAGCTACCCCAGGTTCTGCGCCTGATATTGAGTTGGTGCGCAGCCAACCTTGCCGCTGAAGGCGGTGCTGAAGGCACTAGCCGATTGATAGCCAACATCGGCGGCGATCTGGCTGAGCGGTTTGTGGCTATGCAGCAAGGCATCCTTGGCCAGCGCCATGCGCCACGCCAGCAGATATTCGACCGGTGCCGCCCCGACGATATCGGTGAACCGCCGCGCAAAGCGCGAGCGTGACATACCGGCACTTCTGGCGAGTTCGGCGACCGTCCACGCTCTGCCGACATCCGCATGGATGTGGGCGAGCGCCCTCGCCAGCTTCGGATCCGCAAGGCCGCCAAGCAGTCCCTGAGGCTGTAACGCGCGCCGCGCGCCATCCCGCCGCAGCGTTTCGATCAGCATCACCTCGATCAGCCTCGACAGCACCATGTCCCTGGCCGGCCGTGCAGCGTCTGTCTCATCGACGATGATGCGCATCAGGTTTCCCAGCCTTTCCCCGACTTCCTCCGCCGCCCGTATATGGGTGAAGCGTGGCAGCAGACCGAACAGCAGATCGGCATTGGCCGGGTCGCACAGGATCAGGCCGCCAAGGATGCGGGTCGTCGGGCCTTCCGCTAGTGTGCCGACCCTGAGCTCATTGTTGACCGTATTGCGTTGCTTGAACTCGGTGTCGGACAGGACGAGCTTGGCGCCGGGGTGGCTGACGAAGCACACCGAAGACGGCTGCGCGGCCAGGAGGTAATCCCCCGCGCACAGCCGCACCGCCTCGGCATAGTCTGGCTCGAACCAGCATTCACCTTCGGTCACCAGATAGAAGGTGGGGTCGGTCTGGTATGGCGAGCGGATGCCCCACTCACCGGTTGCTGCGAGATTGCCAAGCAGCAGCGTCCTTGGGCGCAACAGGGCGATGATATCGGTCAAGGGGTCCAAATGAGACGATCCGTAATTTAACTGGCATTTTCCATTATAGATCAGCCCAAACGTTTTACCTAGATCACCCGCATAACCTCAAGGAGTTATGTGAATGACCAAGACCGTCCTCATCACCGGCTGTTCCTCCGGACTGGGCAAGACCACGGCGAGGCACTTCGCGGCCCAAGGCTGGAACGTCATCGCCACGATGCGCAAGCCGGACCAGAGCCTCGCCGCCGGCTATCCCCAGCAAATGCTTGTCTTGCCTCTCGACGTCACCAACCCAGCCAGCATAGAGAGCGCCATTGCCGCCGGGATCGCGCGATTTGGGCATATCGACACCGTCGTCAACAATGCCGGCATCAGCGTCGTTTCGATCTTCGAGGCGACCGCGAAGGAGACGATCCGCGGCATTTTCGAGACCAATGTTTTCGGGGTGATGAATGTCATGCAGGCCGTCATCCCGCATCTGCGTGATCATGGTGGCGGCACGATCGTCAACATCACCTCCGGCGTCGGGCTGGCGGCCGTACCACTGCTGGTGCTGTACACCGCGACCAAGCATGCCGTCGAAGGCCTGTCGGAATCGCTGTCCTACGAACTTGAATCGCAGAACATCCTGGTCAAGCTGGTCGAACCCGGCGCCATGCGCACCACCAGTTTCACCGCCAACACCATGGAGGCGTCACAGGCCGTTTCCGTGCCGGCAAAATACAAGCCCTACTTCGACCACATGATGCGGTCGATGACGAACTACCCGCTCCCGGATGCGGATGAAGAACAGGTCGTTGCGACAATCCATGCGGCGGCGACCGATCCATCAAACCGCCTGCGCTATCTCGCCGGTCCGGACACCGAGGAAATGGCGAGGTTGCGTTGGTCGACCTCGGAAGACGAGTATCTGTCGACCATGAACCGGTTGATGGGGCAGACCGCCTGGCGCGACGGCAATCCTGGCTGATCGCTTTGCGCCAAGGCTGCCAACCGCTGCGATGGCCGGATGTCAGCCGACCGAGATCGGCAGCCTGCTCGCCGAACTCTCGAAGGCGGCGTCGATCAACTTCTGCATGTCGGCGGCGCGCCGGAAGGACGGGGCACCATTCTGCCCGGCATCCAGCGCGTCGACAAACCGGCGGGCGTTGCGCTTGACATCCGGCAGGGCCAGCTCGCGCCAGAGCTGAACATCGACGTCCTCTCCCAGGCACGCCGACAGCCGCGCTGCCTTGCCATCGGTCTCGACCTTGAGCGCTCCCTTGGTGCCATGCAGCGCCAGCGACAGGTCATTGCCATGGCCGGTCGTGTAGCGGCTCGCCATGATCGTCGCCAGTGCGCCGGATGCCAGCCGTGCCGTCATCGCCACGCTGTCATTGGCGTCCAGCACATAGTCGCCGATCCGGTTGCCCTCGGCCTTCGGAAACGTCACCAGATCGGCGTGCAGGCTGACAATATCCTGGGCCGCGCCATAGGTGGCGAAGTCCAGGATGTGGATGCCGACATCGCCCAGAACCCCGGTCGACCCGTGCCGGGTCGACAGCCGCCACAGCCATTTGTCCTCGAGGCGCCAGTCGCCCCAGGATTTGCTGACCAGCCAGCTCTGCTTGTAGCTCGCCTCGACATGGCGCAATTCGCCGATCGCGCCCGCCAACACCAGACGCCGTGCTTCCTGGATCGCCGGTGAATTGCGGTAGGTGAGATTGACCATGTTGACGAGGCCGGCGGCCTCGGCCGCTTCGGTCATGGCAAGCGCATCGGCATGGTTCGGCGCGAGCGGCTTTTCGCAAAAGACATGTTTTCCCGCGGCAAGCAGCGCCAGCGTCGTCGCCTTGTGCACACCGTCCGGAGTGGCGTTGATGGCGGCGTCGAAATCGCCCCAGGCGATCGCCGCTTCAAGGCTCTCGAAAGAAGCGCCGATCTCGTTGGCAGCGGCAAACGCCGCCGCGCGGCCAGGCAGCTGATCGACACAGGCGACAATGCTGCAGCCAGGAACCTTTGCGAACTCTTCGACATGATGTCCGGCGATCCAGCCGGTGCCGAGCAAGAGCAGGCGATGCATCAGATCAGGTCCCCCATCAACTCAAACCCTTGTCGCCATCGGCATGCAGGCGCAGGCCCTTCTGCATGATCTTCTCCTTGGCCTTGTCCGTCGGCACGTTCGGCGCATTGGTGATGCCGGACCATGCGGGCGCCGGATTGTGCGCCCAGTGCACGGCATTGCGCAGCACCTGCTGCACGCCCTCATTGTGATAGATCGGATAGGTCTCGTGGCCGGGCGAGAAATAGAAGATGCGGCCCGCGCCACGCTGGTAGGTCAGCCCGGAACGGAACACCTCGCCGCCCTCGTACCAGGAGACGAACACCGTCTCCAGCGGCTCCGGCACGGCGAAGGGCTCGCCATACATTTCCGTCTCGCCGATCTCCAGGCATTCGCCGATGCCTTGCGCGATCGGGTGGCCGCGGTTGATCGCCCAGACCCGCTCGCGCTCACCCGCCTCGCGCCATTTCAGCGAACAGGGCGTGCCCATCAGCCGCTTGAATATCTTCGAGTAATGGCCGGAATGCAGCACGATCAGCCCCATGCCTTCCCAGATCCGCTTCTGCACGCGCTCGACGATCTCGTCCTTGACCTCGCCATGCGCGGCATGGCCCCACCACAAAAGCACGTCGGTGGCGGCCAGGCGCTTCTCGCTCAGCCCGTGCTCGGGTTCCTGCAAGGTGGCGGTCGTCGCCTCGATGCCCTTGTCCTGGTTGAGTGCCGCGGCGATCGTGCCATGCATGGTCAAGGGATAGAGGTCGCGGACGGCGGCATTGGTCTGTTCATGGACGTTCTCGCCCCAGACAACAGCTTTTATCGGCATTTTTCCTCCTCCAAAGCGCTTTGAATATCCCAACTGGCGATACCTTGGAAAGATGCCTTCGGCCAAAATTGCGGAAAATCAGGGCTTGCGGGATTTTCGACCAGGAACGGTCTTGGCCTTGCCCGGCTTGGCGGGCGCGCCGGGGATCGCCGAACTGGTGATGGACACCGGATCGCTGGCCGGGAACGTGTCCTCGAGGCCCTCCTCGAGTTCCTCTTCCGCGCTCGACGCTTCGTGCTGCTCGTGCTCAAGCGAGCGGACGGCCGACGTCTTCTTGAGTGGCAACTTCGGCGCGGACTTCGACGGCATCGACACTTCTCCCTCGACCTGTTGCCGCACAACGAACGCGGGCGGCAAAACGTTCCGGGTCAGCCAGCCGCGTCGCGGGCTCCCTCGGACAGGAAAGTAAAGACATAGTCCGAGAACGAACGCCAGCACTCGACCCGGAAGGCGTCGTTCGACGTGCGCAACAGCACGATCTCGGCCTTGCCGAGGATGGTGCGCGAAGCCGCGCCCGCCGGGAAGGCGTCGAGCGACAGGTCCTGCGGGCAGCCCGAATTGATCGCGGCTTCGGCCGCCGGACCGGTGACGGAGATCGCGATGTTACGGTGTGAAATGCCGACCGCCGAATGAAGCGCGGCGACCGTCGCACAATCGGCGAGTGGATCGTTTCCGCCCTCGTCGATGACGAGCCACTCGTCGGGGCCGAGCCACAGAGCGGTGCGCCCGCCCTTCGACGCGGAAGTCTTCGGCTTCTTCGGCAAGGTCAGGCCAAGCGCCTTCGACAGCGCCGCGACCGAAGCCTCCGGCGCGCGCAGCGAGATGCGCTCGGCTGGCGGCAGCACTTCAACCTTTACGCCGGTCGCCGTCGTAGTGCGTCCAGCCAATGCCGGACGGCGGTCGACTGAAGGCGATGCGGCCGCAGCCGTCTTCTTTGCAGCAGCCTTAGCCATTGAGGCGGCCTCCCGTCTCGTCGAAGAACACCATGCCGGTAACCTCCACTTCGATCACCCCGTTCGGCATTGGCACATAGAGGGTGTCGCCCATCCGGTCGCGGCCGCCGGCAACCAGCGCCAGCGCGATCGAACGGCCGCAATTCTGCGACCAGTAGCTGGACGTCACGTGGCCGATCATCTTCATCGGGATTGCCTGCTTCGGATCCTCGACGATCTGCGCGCCTTCCTCCAGCACCACCTTCGGGTCCTTGGTCTTGAGACCGACCAATTGCTTGCGGCCCTTGGCGACCAGGTCCGGCCGTGCCATGCCGCGGATGCCGACGAAATCGGTCTTCTTCTTGCCGACCGCCCAGTCGAGACCGGCATCGTTCGGCGTCACCGTGCCGTCCGTGTCCTGGCCGACGATGATGTAGCCCTTTTCGGCGCGCAGCACGTGCATGGTTTCAGTGCCGTAGGCGGTGGCGCCATGCTTCTGGCCTTCGGCCCACAGTGCTTCCCAGACGGCCTGGCCGTAATCGGCCGGCACGTTGACCTCGAAGCCGCGCTCACCGGTGAACGACATGCGGAACAGCCTTGTCGGCACGCCGCAGATCTTGCCTTCGCGCACCGACATGTGCGGCAGCGCCTCATCCGACATGTCGATGCCTTCGACAAGCGGTGCGATGATGTCGCGCGATTTCGGCCCCTGCACCGCGATGACCGCCCACTGTTCGGTGATCGAGGTCAGCCAGACATTGAGATGCGGAAACTCCGTCTGGAGATAGTCTTCCATATGGTTCATGACACGCGGCGCGCCGCCGGTCGTCGTCGTTACATGGAAACGGTCCGGCGCCAGACGGCCGACGACGCCGTCATCATAGATGAAGCCGTCCTCACGCAGCATGATGCCATAGCGGCAACGGCCGGGCTCCAGCTTCTCCCACGGATTGGTGTAGAGCAGCTCCATGAACTTGGCCGCATCCGGCCCGACCACCTCGATCTTGCCGAGCGTCGAGGCATCGAACAGGCCGGCTGTCTTGCGCACCGCGACGCATTCGCGGTCGACCGCCGCGTGCA
Source organism: Mesorhizobium sp. 131-3-5 (assembly GCF_016756575.1). Taxonomy (NCBI): domain Bacteria; kingdom Pseudomonadati; phylum Pseudomonadota; class Alphaproteobacteria; order Hyphomicrobiales; family Phyllobacteriaceae; genus Mesorhizobium; species Mesorhizobium sp. 131-3-5. The sequence continues at coordinate 2,035,744 of NZ_AP023254.1, read as the reverse complement.
TGTCTTCGCCGGCCCTGGGGAAATACCAGGCGCGCTTCCACTGGCCAACATCCTCGAACACGGCACCTTGGGCCTCCGCCCACGGATGGATCGCCGTCTTGCGCGTCGGGTCGAACAGCGGGCCGCGCGCATGGCTGACGATCGCCCCGAAGGTGACCGGCGTGTAGGGCGCGCGGAACGTGGTCAGGCCGACTTCCGGGATCGGCTTTCCGAGCGTCTCCGCCGCGATCGCCAGGCCGTGCATGTTGGAGGTCTTGCCCTGGTCGGTCGCCATGCCGTTGGTGGTGAAGCGCTTGACGTGCTCGATCGAGCGCATGCCTTCATGCACCGCCTGGCGGATGTCCTTGGCGGTAACGTCGTTCTGGAAATCGACGAAGGCCTTCACCGTCGTGTCCGGCCCGGCGCCAGGCGCCGCGCCCAGCATACCGCGCGACCAGCTTTCGGAGGCGTCGACCTTAGGCTTTGTGCCCTTGGCGGTCTTCGCGCCGGAATCCTTGGCTGCCATGGCGCCAGCCGCATAGGCTTCGTCCACCGTGGCCGACAAGCCGTCGGTGCCGTTGCAGGCGCCGACCGAAACGCAATCCTGTGCATAGGTGCCCGGCACGAAACGCTTGGTTTCGTCGTTGAAGGCGACCTTGCCGCGTGACTGTGAGAACAGATGCACCGACGGTGTCCAGCCGGCCGACATCAGGATCGCATCGACGGAAATGGTGCGCTCGCCGCCGCCATTCTTCGGCTGCACGGTCATCGAGGACACGCGCAATTTGCCGCCGGCACGGATCACCGCGCGGCCGAAATTGATCTCGATGCCGAGCGCCCGCGCCTCGTCGATCACCGGTCCCGTCGGGTTGTCGCGCAGATCGACGATCGCCGCGATGTTGACGCCGGCCTTCTTCAGGTCGATCGCCGCCGCATAGGCTGAATCATTGGCGGTGTAGACGCCGACATTCCTGCCGACCGCCACGCCATAGTGGTTGAGGAAGGTACGCGCCGCGCCCGCCAGCATGATGCCCGGCCGGTCGTTGTTGGCGAACACCATGTGGCGCTCGATGGCGCCAGACGCCAGCACCACGCGCTTGGCGCGTACTTGCCAAAGCCGCTCGCGCGGCAACTCGTGGCCGGGAGCCTTCAAATGGTCGCTGACGCGCTCGACCAGCCCGACGAAATTCTGCGCGTAATAGCCGAAGGCCGTGGTGCGCGAGAGCACACGGACATTATCCATGGCTGTGAGCTTAGCGATCGCCGCTTGCGCCCAGACGAAACCGTCTTGGCCGTCGATTTTCGCCCCTGTCTCGAAACGCAGGCTGCCGCCGAATTCGGCCTGCTCGTCGGCGAGGATGACGCGCACGCCGGTTTCCGCTGCCGCTAAGGCCGCCGCGAGGCCGGCCGCACCACCGCCCAGCACCAGCACGTCGCAATGCGCGTAGCGCGACGAATAATGGTCGGGATCGGGCTTGTCGGGCGAGACGCCAAGGCCGGCCGCTTCGCGGATCTTCGGCTCGTAAAGGCTTTTCCAGGCCGCCTTCGGCCACATGAAGGTCTTGTAGTAGAAGCCGGCCGAAAACAGCGGTGATGCCAGGTCGTTGACCGCGCCGACGTCGAAGGACAGCGACGGCCAGCGGTTCTGCGAATTGGCGGCGAGCCCGTCATAGAGCTCCTGCACGGTGGCGCGCACATTCGGCGTCTTGCGCGCGTCGTCACGCACGATCTGCACCAGCGCATTGGGTTCTTCCGCGCCGGCCGACAGGAAGCCGCGCGGCCGGTGGTACTTGAACGAGCGGCCGACCAGATGCACGCCATTGGCAAGCAGTGCGGAGGCCAGCGTGTCGCCCTCGATGCCGGTATAGGACTGGCCGTCGAAGCTGAACCGCGCGGTCTTGGCCTGGCTGAGGCGACCGGCTCTCGGAATGCGGAACGCGCCGCTCATTTGGCAACTCCCGGGAGCTTGGCGGGTTTGGGTTCGCCGGCCTTGTAGGTCATGACGAACTTGTCGGTGACGGTGTCGCGCACAGCGTTGAAGAAGCGCGCACAGCCATGCATGTGCCGCCAGCGCTCATAGATGATGCCCTTGGGGTTCGAGCGGATGAAGAAGAACTTCTCGAAATCGTCGTCGCTCTCGCCCGCCATGTTGGCCGAGCGCGCAATATGCGCCTCGCCGGCGTTGCGGAATTCGAGTTCCGGGCGCTCTTCCTCGCAATAGGGGCAGCGGATGAGAAGCATTCTGTTTGTTCCTACAATTCGCCGTGGCCGACGCGGGCGCCGGGGGGTTGGTCGCAAAGCTTCTGGCCCATAGCCGCAAACGGCGCGACGAGCCGGATACGCTCCTCGACACTTGCGGCCGGACGAAACAGGTCGCGATACGCCATGTTGCCGATGGTGAGTTGCATCGGATCGGTCGTGACGATCACGCGGCGTGGGTCGAATGGATCGTCCTCGCCCAGATCGGAAGGTCTGTTCTCCACGAACATCACCACCTTCTGGCCGCCGCTCCACACACAAGCCAATATGCCGTCGTCAACGGAAAACGGCCAGTTGGCCTCGTTTCCGGCGCGGCTGATCGGTTGCGTGCGGACTTCGTCCGCCGAGGGCAAATGGAACATGCCTTGTTCCCCCGCCAGCATCAGCGGCATGGCGACAGCCATCTCGGCCATCATCATCAGTGCGCCACCGCCGCCGCCGCCGCCTCGTCGATGAGGCGGCCGGTGCGGAAGCGCTCGATGGTGAAGGGCGCGTTGATCGGATGCGGATCGTCCCTGGCGATGGTGTGGGCAAAGACGTGGCCCGAACCAGGCGTCGCCTTGAAGCCGCCCGTGCCCCAGCCGCAATTGACGTAGAGTCCCGGCACCGGCGTCTTGGCCAGGATCGGTGAGCGGTCGGGCGTCACGTCGACGATGCCGCCCCAGGAGCGCAGCATCTTCATGCGCGTGAAGATCGGGAACATCTCGCAGATGGCGTCCAGCGTATGCTGCAATATGTGCAGGCCGCCGGTCTGCGAATAGGAGACATACTGGTCGGTGCCGGCGCCGATCACCAGCTCGCCCTTGTCGGACTGCGAGATATAGGCGTGCACCGTGTTCGACATCACCACGCAAGGCACGACCGGCTTGACCGGCTCCGACACCAGCGCCTGCAGCGGATAGCTTTCCAGCGGCATGCGCACGCCGGCCATGTTCATGATGACCGAGGAATGGCCGGCGGCAACCACGCCGACCTTCTTGGCACCGATGAAGCCGCGCGTCGTGTCGACGCCCATGACCGCGCCGTTGGCGGCGCGCTTGACGCCGGTGACCTCGCAATTCTGGATGATGTGGACGCCGCGCGCCGAAGCGCCGCGTGCATAGCCCCAGGCGACCGCGTCATGGCGCGCCGTGCCGCCGCGCCGCTGCAGCGCGGCACCGACGACCGGATAGCGCGCATCCCTGGAGATGTTGAGCGGCGGGCAGAATTCCTTCGCCTGCTCCGGCGACAGCCATTCATTGTCGATGCCGTTCAGCCGGTTGGCGTGGACATGGCGTTTCAGCACCTGGATGTCGTGCACATTGTGCGCCAGCATCATGACGCCGCGCGCCGAATACATGACGTTGTAGTTGAGCTCCTGGGAGAGCCCGTCCCACAGCTTCAGCGCATGGTCGTAAATGCCGGCGCTCTCGTCATAGAGGTAATTGGAGCGGATGATGGTGGTGTTGCGGCCGGTGTTGCCGCCACCCAGCCAGCCCTTTTCCAGCACCGCGACATTGGTGATGCCATGCACCGTGGCAAGATAGTAGGCGGTGGCCAACCCATGGCCGCCGGCGCCGACGATGATGACGTCGTATTCCTTCTTGGGCTCAGGCGAGGACCATTGTTCCTCCCAGCCCTTGTGGCCACGCATGGCCTCGCGGGCGATGGCGAATACCGAATATTTTTTCAACGTCCCAGCCTCGCGCCAACAGATCTCGCGGATTGCAGCCGGGCTTTTGTTCGGCCCGGCGCGCGAGGTGTATCACTAGCGAAACAGCGCTTCCACCCTTGCGCTGTTTGCGACGGCGCTTGCCGTTTTGCGCCACGACGAAAAAGACCCGTGCGGGCTGGCTGCCGTGGGTGCATTCAGCCACATTGTCCGTCGCGCGATTCTGGAGGACGAAAATGGGCAATGCCTGGTGGAATCTGACATTGCGCTTCCTGCTGGAGCTTGCCGCCCTGCTCGGCCTCGGCATTGCCGGCTGGCACCTTTCCCAGGGATGGTGGCGCTGGGTCCTCGCGTTCGCCTTGCCGCTCGTTGCGGCCGTGCTGTGGGGTACTTTCGCGGTGCTCAACGACCCAAGCCGGTCGGGTCGCGCACCGGTGCCGGTGCCAGGCACGGTGCGGCTGGCGCTCGAACTCGTCATCCTGTTCGGCGGTGCTGCCGGATTCTATGGCGCGGGTCGCACGACCACGGGCATCGTCGTCGCCCTGCTCATCGCCATCAGCTACGCATTTTCGCTCGACCGGCTGGGCTGGCTGCTGAAGCAATAGCTCAGGACGGCGCTCCTTCGCAGGTATCGGGTGGCTCCGACCTGCCCCATCTGCGACCAAGCATCCCGATTGCCGGCGAGACCGGCGCGAAAAACAGGATGCCCAAAATGCTCGCACTCGCCAACAAGATCGCCATCGTCACCGGCGCCAGTTCCGGCATCGGCCGCGCCACGGCAAAACTCTTCGCCGACGAAGGTGCAAAGCTTGTCGTCGCGGCCCGTCGTCAGGCCGAGCTCGATACGCTTGTCGCCGACATATCGGGCGCGGACGGCACGGCCATCGCGCTTGCCGGCGACGTCAGGGACGAAGCCTATGCGAAGGCGCTTGTCGATCTGGCAGTCGAAAGCTTCGGCGGCCTCGACATCGCCTTCAACAATGCCGGCGCCGTCGGCTTGATGGCGCCCCTGCCCGACATGATGCCGGCGGCATGGCACGAGACGATGGACATCAATCTGACCAGCGCCTTTCTCGGCGCGAAGTATCAGATACCGGCCATGCTGGAGCGCGGCGGCGGCTCGCTGATCTTCACCTCGAGCTTTGTCGGCTACACCGCAGGCATGCCGGGCATGGCCGCCTACGCCGCCGCCAAGGCCGGCCTGATCGGCCTGACACAGGTTCTGGCCGCCGAATACGGCCCGAAAGGCCTGCGCGTCAACGCATTGCTGCCGGGCGGCACCGACACACCGGGCGCGACGACAACGACGCCCGAAGCCCGCGCTTTCGTCGAAGGCATCCATGCGTTGAAACGCATGGCGCAGCCGGAAGAGATTGCCCGCTCGGCGCTTTACCTCGCCTCCGATGCTTCGAGCTTCACCACGGGAACCGCGCTGTTTGCCGACGGCGGGGTCTCGATCAACCGGACGTGAAGGTTTGCGGCGAACAGGCCGGTTCGCCGCTTTGACGCAGGCAGCCGGTCTTGCTTTTTCCGCGCGATTTGGCGATTCCGTTTCCTGTCGAAACGGGTCCCGAAACCATGATGCTGATCCGAACCTATGTGGCCGCCAGCGCAATCGAGGGCGTCGGCATGTTCGCCGCCGAGCCGATCCGGAAGGGCGCCTCGATCTGGCGGCTTGATCCGGATTTCGACCGGCTGATCCCGATGGACAAATACGAGGCCGCACCCCAGCCTCTGAAGGAATTGCTCGACCGCTATGCCTATCCGAGCCCGGATCGGCCGGGCTTCATGGTCTATGAGGTCGACAATGGCCGCTTCATGAACCATTCGGCGACGCCGAACACAGATTTTTCGCGATATGGTGGCGCGACAGCGACACGCGACATCGCCGCCGGCGAAGAGATCACTTGTGACTACGGCGAATTTTTCGAGGATTTCGAGCGGCTGCACCTGGCCACGGCGTAGTTGGAGCCCTATCTCGGGGCGACCGTGGCAATTTGGCTGTCGTCCTGCATTTCGACTGTGGACAGCGCGGCCTGATTCTGCTATCAGCCGCCACAATTCGTGGTGTCGACCGCCGCGGAGGCTAGTGGCTATGGCTACTTGCCTGTTGATATCAAACCCGAAAGACAGGATTGCCCGTGCAGGTACTCGTCCGCGACAATAACGTTGATCAGGCGCTTCGCGCGCTCAAGAAGAAGATGCAGCGCGAAGGTATTTTCCGCGAAATGAAGATGCGCGGTCACTACGAGAAGCCGTCCGAGAAGCGCGCCCGCGAAAAGGCCGAGGCCGTGCGCCGCGCTCGCAAGCTGGCCCGCAAGCGCGCCCAGCGCGAAGGCCTGCTGCCGATGACGCCGCGTCCGGTGGCTGCCGGTGGTGCTGCTGGCGCAGCGCGTCCGCCGCGCTGATTATCGCCAATATTTCGTCCTTTTCGAAGGATACCAAGGTGGCGCGATGCGGAATCGCCGCCACCTTTTTATTTTGATTGTGACCCGGCCCGGAGGGGGGATCCGGACCTGAGCGACGCGGCTTGAAGTGAGGACAGGGCAGACATGAACGCAATGAGCGTGGAGCGCGGGACCGCATTGCGTGGTTTCGCCCTGACGGCAGCCCTGCTTTCCGGATTGGTGCTGGCCGGCTGCCAGACGTCGGGCCCGACCGGCGAGTTCAACAACATCGACAAGGCGCAGGGGTCGAGCGAGAACATCTCCTCGCTGTCGGCGGTCATCCAGCGCAATCCGCAGGATCCCGAAGGCTACAATGTGCGCGGCTCGGCCTATGGCCGCGGCGGCCAGTATCAGGCGGCGCTCAAGGACTTCAACCAGGCCATCCAGCTCAATCCGAATTTCTACCAGGCCTATTCCAACCGCGCGCTCATCCAGCGCTTCCTCGGCAATCAGGCGGCCGCGCTCGACGACTACAACAAGTCGATCCAGATCAACGGCAATTATGACGCCGCCTATATCGGCCGCGGCAATCTCTACCGCAAAGCGGGCCGCACCCAGGACGCCTTCAACGACTTCCAGAAGGCGATCCAGCTCGACACGACGGACGCCCGCGCCTACCACAATCGCGGCCTGATCTACCAAAGCCAGGGCCAGCACAAATTCGCCATCGAGGATTTCTCGACCGCCATCTCGCTGGCACCGGATGCGGCCGAGCCCTATAACGGCCGGGGCCTTTCCTATCTGGCGACGGGCGACGAGGACAACGCCTTCTCCGACTTCAACATGGCCATCAAGCTCGACGGCCAGAACGCCGAGGCCTGGGCCAACCAGGCGCTCATCTACGAGCGGCGCGGCGACAAGGCAAAGGCGGCGAAATCCTATAAGGAAGCCGTCCGCCTCAACCCCAGCTACCAGCCGGCCAAGGACGGCCTCGCCCGCGTCAGCTGATATCGGCTTTAGCAGATCCGGCTAAGCATTGTGGGGACGTCTGCGTGTCCGAAAGGACACGCAGGGCTGAAGATCGCCGCCGATCCGGCAACCGCGCGTTAACCCCCGCATTAAGCCGTCAATCCTTGCCTTGTTCGCGCCAAGTTTTCGGCGGAACGGTCTGGTCACTCAAGCCGTTATTCCAAGCGATTTGCGAAAGGACCCTCCCATGATCAAGAAACTCGTCTGCGCCGCTGCCCTTGCAACGACCGTGTTCGCTGCCGCTCCGGCCAGCGCCGGAAAGCTGCAGCTCGGCACGCTCGACTGCACCATCGACGGCGGCACCGCCTACATTGTCGCCTCCAACAAGGGCGTGTCCTGCGTCTTCCGTCCCTACCACCACGGCCCGTCGGAGATTTACACCGGCGTCATCTCCAAGATCGGTGTCGATCTGGGCCAGACGCATCAGGGCCAGCTTGTCTGGGCGGTTCTTGCCGCGACCCGTGACCGCGATGCGGGCGACCTTGCCGGCAGCTATTATGGCGTCAACGCCGAGGCGAGCGTCGTCACCGGCGGTGGCGCCAACCTGCTGGTCGGCGGCTTCGACGGCGCCTTCATGCTGGAGCCACTCAGCGTCCAGGCGCAGACCGGCGTCAACCTCGCCGTGGCCGTGACCTCGCTTCAGCTGATCCACTCGCTCAAGTGATCGAACGGAGCCACGCGCTCCTCTCTACCTTGCGGCGCGGAACCATATAGGATGGTTCCGCGCCGTTTTGATTTTGGGGGGACCGCCATGCCGAAGACAGCCATCGCCGCTGCCGTGATCGCACTCGTGCTCGGCGCGACACAGACGCAGGCGCAGGACCGAGGCATCGAACTCGGTACCCTTGAATGCGCCATAGGCGGCGGCACCGGCTTCATCTTCGGCTCGACCAAGGATCTGAGCTGCACCTTCACCCCGACCGACAAGAGCTTCGCGCCGGAGGCCTATTTCGGCGCCGTCAACAAATACGGCCTCGACATCGGCACGACAAAACAGGCGGTGATGGGCTGGCTGGTGCTGACGCCGCTGAAGAACATCTACGCGCCGGGTGCGCTGGCGGGCGACTATATCGGCGCCAGCGCCGAGGTGACGGCGGCCGTCGGCGCAGGCGCCAATCTCCTGGTCGGCGGCTCCTCGCAGGCCTTCACCCTCCAGCCGCTCAGCCTGCAGACGCAGACCGGCATCAATCTCGCCATCGGCGTCAGCCAGTTCCAGCTGCGCAGCACCGAGAATTGATCGCAAGACGAAGGTGCTCGCTCATCAAGGGATCCATGCCGGGGACTGCGCGCCGCCACAGTCCAGAATTCAGCACCGTGCACTCCACGACCAAGGTCACGGAATGGATCCCAGGCTCCCCGCGACGGAGCTTCGCTCGTGCTTCGCCCAGGGATGACGAAGTTGAGAGGCTTCGGCCAATCTCGACCGTTGCGATGGTCCACCGAAACGAACCGCTTGAGCTCAACCGCGGTTGAGGTCCTACAAGCCTGCCCAGACGGGGACAGCGCGTCTATGAGGCGCGCAGTCCTGATGCGTATGGTCCTGCCGGAAAGCCTTGCTGGCTTCTGGTGCCGTGCGCTGGCATCGAGATATGCAAAAGGGTAGACATGACTGAAATCAGCACAAACAGGGTCGACTGGCGCGCATTGTGGGCGAGCGGCGACCTGGCGCGCTTCTGCTTCATCAGCCTCGGCATCCTGCTGCACGCCACCAACGAGACGATGGTGGCAACCGTCATGCCGGCCATGGTCGGCGAACTGGCCGGGGTGCAACTCGTCGGCTGGTCATTGGCGATCTACGAGCTCGGCGCCATCGTCGCCGGTGCCGCCGCCGGGCGGCTGGTGAGCTATGTGGCGCTGCGCACCAATATGGTGGTCGCGGCCCTGCTTTACGCCGCAGGAGCGCTGATCTGCGCCACCTCGCCTTCCATGCAGTTGTTCCTCGCCGGCCGGCTGATCGAGGGGCTGGGCGGCGGCGCGCTGGTATCGCTGGCCTTCGTTTCGGTCGAGCGGCTGTTTTCGCGGGCCATCTGGCCGCAGCTCTTCGGCATCATGTCGGCGATCTGGGGCGTCGCGGCGTTCAGCGGCCCTTTGCTGGGCGCGATCATGACCGAATTCCTGTCGTGGCGCTGGGCCTTCGGTGTCTTCACCCTCGGCGGCACCGCCATGGCGCTGGCAAGCTTCCTGGTGCTGAACACGCCGGAGGCGAAGAAACCCAGCACGAGCGCCGGCAAGGCCCCGCCTTTCCCCTTCGCCGCCCTTGCCTGCCTTGCCGTCGCCGTGGTGCTGATCGCCTCGGCCGGCGTCGACATCGCCTTGCTGCGCTCTTCGCTGCTGATCGTTCTGGGCCTCGCCGGGCTCGCACTGTTCTTCACCATCGACGCGCTGAAGCCGCACTCGCGGCTGTTCCCGGCGCGGCTGTTTTCGTGGCGCACGCCGGTCGGTGCCGGCATGACCATGGTCGCCGCCTTTTCCGTCGCGACCTGCTCCTTCGGCGTCTATGGGCCGCTGCTTTTGACCAGCCTGCACGACATTCCGCTTTTGACCACCGGCTACATCATCGCCGCCGAATCGATCGCCTGGTCGATCCTGTCGATCCTCGTCGCCAACGCGCCGCAGCAGCGTGAACGGCTGATCATTGTCACCGGCGCGCTGATGATCGCGGCGGGCATCGCCGGCTTTGCCTATACGATACCCCTGGGCTCCATCCCGCTGATCCTTATTTGCGCCTTGTTGCAGGGCGGCGGCTTCGGCATTGCCTGGCCGTTCCTGACCCGCGTCATCGTCGCCTCCGCCCCGGTTGACGAGCAGACCATTGCTTCCGCCGCGGTGCCGACCATGCAGCGCATCGGCTACGCCGTGGGGGCGGCCCTTGCCGGCATCGTCGCCAATGCCAGCGGCTTTTCGCAAGGCTTGAACCACGACGCCGCGGCCAATGTCGCGAGCTGGCTTTTCCTTGCTTTCGTCCCGCTTGGCATCCTCGGCTGTCTCGCCGCCTTGCGAACGTCGGCGGCCGCAAACCGGCCGCTGGAAGCCATCGGCTGACACAGGTTCAATTCGAGCTGTCTCAATCGACACGCAGCCGATAGCCGACACCGGTCTCGGTGGTGATGTAGCGCGGCTGATCGGGGATCTTCTCGATCTTCTGCCGGAGCTGCCGGACATAGACCCGGAGATACTGCACGTCGGTCGAATCATCCCAGATCTGCTTCAGGATGAAATGGTGGGTCAGCACCTTGCCGGCATGCTGCACCAAGATGCGCAATATGTCGTATTCCTTCGGCGAGAGTTTGATCTCCTTGCCCTCGACCTTGACGATGCGCTTGACCAGATCGACGCTGAGGTCGCCGCTCTGGAACACAGGCTTCTCGCCCTGTTGCTGAAATTTGTGCCGCAACGCCACGCGGATGCGCGCCACCAGTTCGTTCATGCCGAACGGCTTGGTGACATAATCGTCGGCGCCGAGTTCGAGCGCATTGACGATGCCGGCCTCGTCGGTGCGGCTGGAGAGGATGACGACGGGAATGTCGAGACCCTCGTCACGCCATTTGCGCAGGAGCTCATGGCCGCCCATGCCAGGCAGGCCGAGGTCGAGCAGCACCAGATCCGGCTTTTCCTGTTCCATCAGCTCGATCGCCACCTTGGCGTTCGGCGCCTCGCTGATGGCATAGCCCTGGCTGCCGAGGCCGACCCGAAGCAGCTTGCGGATCGGCGGCTCGTCATCGACGACCAGTATCCTGACATTCGAATTTGTCATTAAGGCCGATCCATGCTGGTCTCGCCGCGATTGCCGACATCGGACGCTTCGGTCGGCACCGGCATCCTGATGGTGAACGCGGCCCCTGGGCGGTCGGTCCGGTTGGCGGCCGAGATGGTGCCGCCCATCGATTCGACAAAACCGCGGCAGATCGACAGGCCAAGGCCCGTGCCGGCGCGCACCTGATCGCCCTTGCGCACCCGGTAAAACGTGTCGAACACACGTTCCAAATCATGCGCCGGAATGCCCGGCCCTTCATCCATGATCTGCACGATGACGGATCCATTGTCGGCCCATCCCTGCACGCGGATCGTCGAGCCGGACGGCGAATATTTCGACGCATTGTCGAGAAGGTTGAACAGAACCTGCTCGAACAGCACGGGATCGAGCTTCAGCATCGGCAATTCGGGCGGAATATCGACCTCGATCTTGTGTTCGCTGGTGATCTTGCGGGCGCGGTTGAGCGCCGTGCCGACAATATCGCCGACATAGTGCAAGGCATAGTTCGGCTCCATTGCCCCGGACTCGATCTTGGTCATGTCGAGCAGATTGGCGATGAAGCGGTTCAGCCGTTCCGATTCGTCGATCACCGTCGACAGCAGCTCCGCACGGTCCTGCTCGGGCAGATCCGGCGCGAATTCCTTGAGCGTGCCGGCCGCTCCCATGATCGCCGAGAGCGGCGTTTTCAGATCATGCGAAATCGAGGTCAGCAGGGCAGAGCGCAGCCGGTCGGCTTCGGCCGCGAGCTTGGCGCGGTCGACATCGGCGACCAATTGGATGCGTTCGATCGCCACCGCCGCCTGGTCGGCCAGCGCGTCGAGCAGGCGCTGCTGCTCGGGCGTCAGCAGCGGGCCCTGCTTGTCATTGTCGAGGCCGACGACACCGATCGCGGTGCGCCCGGTCCGCAAAGGCAGATAAAGACGCTTGGCGCCAGGCAGCGTGTCGGCGCCGCGCCCGGCGGCGCGGTTGTGTTCCCAGGCCCAGCGGGCTGCAGCGATGTCGGCCTCGGCCAGCGTGTCGTCCGGCGGATAGCCTGCCTTGACGGTGATGGTGCCGTCTTCGGGCAGCAGCAGCACGACGCGCAGCTTCAGCATCGAGGCGATCTGGAAGGCGGTGGCCCACAGCACGTCGTCGAGTGTGCCGGCGCCGGCGAGCTTCTTGGAGAAGAGGTAGATATCCTCGGTGGCCCGTGCCCGCGAGCGGGCGGCGACGGCCTGGCGCTGCATGCGCGCGGCGAGATTGCTGGCGATCACCGCCACGGCAAGGAAGACGGCGAGCGCCACGATGCTCTCGGGATCCCGGATCGTCAGCGTGTAGCGCGGCTCGAGGAAGAAATAGTTGAAGGCAAGGGCGCTGAGGAAGCATGCATAGAGCGCCGGCCAAAGACCGCCGGCCACCGCCGATGTCAGCACCGCCAGGAGGAAGACGATCGCCAGATTGCGGACGTCGAGAAACTGGTCGAGGACGGCGCTGACGGCCAATGAACCCGCGACATAGGTGGTGGCGAGCAGGTAGGGCCAGATCTGGAATTGCTTCTGCTCGGCCGCTGCCTTGACCCTTCTGGAGGTCGCCTCGGCATCCCGCTCGGTCCCCGAAATGACGTGGACGCTGATATCGCCGGCATTGCGGATCAAATCATAGGTGAGCGAGCCCTCGATCAGTTCGCGCCAGCGCGACCGGGTCGGCCGGCCGACCACGATATGGGTGAAATTGTTCGCCGTTGCATGGCGCACGATGTCCTGCGCGACATTCTGGCCGGGAATGGTCGTCACCTCGGCGCCGAGCTGCTCGGCAAGGCGCATCAGCGTGGCGAGCCGGTCCTTGTCTTCCTCGGACATGCCGGCCGAGCGCGGCGTATCGACATGCAGCGCCGTCCATGGCGCGCGAAGCCGGTCGGCCAGCCTGCGCGCGTAGCGGATGCGGGCCGCACCGCCTGGACGCGCGTCGACGCAGACGAGCACTCTCTCTCCGGCCGCCCACGGGCCCTGGATGGCATGCGACTGCATGTGATTGAGCAATTGCTCGTCGACCCGCTGGGCGGTGCGGCGCAGCGCCAGTTCGCGCAGCGCCGTCAGATTGCCCGACGAGAAATAGTTCTCGATGGCGCGCTGCGCCGTGTTGGGGAAATAGACCTTTCCCTCTTCCAGCCGCTTGATCAGGTCGTCGGGCGTCAGGTCGATGATCTCGACATCGTCGGCCTGGTCGATGATGGAATCGGGAACCGTCTCGCGCACCCTGACCCGCGTGATCTGCGCGACGACGTCGTTCAAGCTTTCGACATGCTGGATGTTGAGCGTCGTGTAGACGTCGATGCCGCGCGCCAGGATCTCCTGGACGTCGAGATAGCGCTTGGGATGGCGGCTGCCGGGCGCGTTGGTGTGGGCAAGTTCGTCGACGAGAACCAATGCGGGGCGCCGGGCGAGGATGGCGTCGATGTCCATCTCGTCGAGGGCGCGTCCTTTGTAGTCGACCTTGCGGCGGGGGATGACTTCGTAGCCCTCGACCAGCGCCTGGGTTTCCCGGCGGCCATGCGTCTCGACAACGCCGATCACCACATCGATGCCGTCGGCCAGCCTGGCTCGGCCCGACATCAGCATTTCGTACGTCTTGCCGACACCGGGGGCGGCGCCGAGGAATATCCGCAGACGGCCGCGTCCCTCCCGCTCGGCATGCTCGAGCAGCGCGTCGGGGGAAGGTCGGTTTTCGTTGCTTCTGTCGTCCGGCATCAGGATCGATCATGGAGAGGTCCGGGGATGCTGTCGATCCCCGGCCCTCGCCATCACCTATTTGGCGGCGTCCAGCGCCAGGTTGAGCGCCAGCACGTTGACAACAGGCTCTCCCATGAAGCCGAGTTCCCTGCTCTCGACCTGGCCGTCGACAAGCGCCTTGACCTTGGCTTCGTCGATGCCCCTTGCCCTGGCGACGCGCGGAACCTGGAAATAGGCGGCTTCCGGGCTGATCTGCGGATCAAGGCCGCTGCCCGACGTCGTCACCAGGTCCATCGGCACAGGCTGGTTCGGATTCTCCGCCTTCAGCTTCTCGGCGTCGCCTTTGATGCGGTCGATCAGCTTGAGGTTGGTCGGGCCGAGATTGCTGCCGCCGGAGGCCGCGGCGTCGTAACCATTGCCCGCCGCCGAAGGCCGGCCGTGGAAATACTTGTCGCTGGCGAAGGCCTGGCCGATCAACTCGGAGCCGATGACCTTGCCGTCCTTCTCGATCAGGCTGCCATTGGCCTGACGCGGGAACAGCGCCTGCGCTATGCCGGTCATGCCCAGCGGATAGACCAGGCCGGTCAGCACGGTGAAGAAGACGATCATGACGATCGCGGGTCTGATTTGCTTGAGCATCGGAATGATCCTTATGCAAGGCCAAGGGCCGTGACGGCCATGTCGATTATCTTGATGCCGACGAACGGCACGATGATGCCACCCAGGCCGTAGACGAGAAGGTTGCGGCTGAGCAGCGCACCGGCGCCGATCGCCCGGTATTTGACGCCGCGCAGCGACAGCGGGATCAGCGCGATGATGATGAGCGCGTTGAAGATGATGGCCGACAGGATGGCGCTCTGCGGCGTCGCCAGATGCATGATGTTGAGCGCCTGCAGCGGACCGGTGGTCTGGCCCGGCGCGACGTAGAAGACGGCGAACATGGCCGGGATGATGGCGAAATACTTGGCCACGTCATTGGCGATCGAGAAGGTGGTCAGCGAGCCGCGCGTCATCAGCAGCGCCTTGCCTATCTCGACGATCTCGATGAGCTTGGTCGGGTCGCTGTCGAGATCGACCATGTTGCCGGCTTCGCGCGCGGCGACCGTGCCGGTGTTCATGGCGACGCCGACATCGGCCTGCGCGAGCGCCGGCGCATCGTTGGTGCCGTCGCCGCACATGGCGACCAGCTTGCCCTTGGCCTGCTCGTCGCGGATCAGCTTGAGCTTGTCCTCGGGCGTGGCCTGGGCCAGGAAATCGTCGACGCCGGCTTCCGCCGCGATGGCCGCCGCCGTCATCGGATTGTCGCCGGTGATCATCACCGTGCGGATGCCCATCTTGCGCAGCTCGGCAAAACGCTCGCGGATGCCGCCCTTGACGATGTCCTTGAGGTGGACGATGCCGAGCAGCCGCCCGTCGCGCTCCACCGCCAGCGGCGTGCCGCCGGACTTGGCGACCTCGTCGGCGATCGCCTGCAGATCCCGAACCGAGTCGCTGTTCGGCCGTGTCGCGTAGCTGGCCACGGTCGTCTGGTTGACATGGGCGAGCACGGAATCGACCGCGCCCTTGCGCACCGAGGAACCGTCAATGTCGACGCCGCTCATGCGGGTCTGCGCGGTGAAGGGTACGAAGGTGGCGTGCAATGTCGCCATGTCGCGGGCACGGATGCCGTATTTCTCCTTGGCCAGCACGACGATCGAACGGCCCTCCGGCGTTTCGTCGGCGAGCGAAGCGAGCTGCGCCGCGTCGGCCAGTTCCTGTTCGGTGACGCCCTTGACTGGGCGGAACTCGGTCGCCTGGCGGTTGCCGAGCGTGATCGTGCCGGTCTTGTCGAGCAGCAGCGTGTCGACGTCACCGGCGGCCTCGACGGCACGGCCCGACATGGCCAGCACATTGAAGCGCACCAGGCGGTCCATGCCGGCGATGCCGATGGCCGACAGCAGCGCGCCGATGGTGGTCGGGATCAGGGTGACGAACAGGGCGACGAGCACGGTCACCGAGATGTAGCCGCCGGAATAGGACGCAAAGCTCGGGATGGTGGCCGTGGCCAGCACGAAGATCAGCGTCATCCCGACCAGCAGGATGTTGAGCGCGATCTCGTTCGGCGTCTTCTGGCGCTCGGCGCCTTCGACCAGGGAGATCATGCGGTCGAGGAAAGTGTGGCCGGCGGCGGCGGTGATGCGCACGCGGATCCAGTCGGACAGCACCTGCGTGCCGCCGGTCACCGCCGAGCGGTCGCCGCCGGATTCGCGGATCACCGGCGCGGATTCGCCTGTTATGGCCGCCTCGTTGACCGAGGCCACACCCTCCACCACCTCGCCGTCGGACGGGATGATGTCGCCGGCTTCGACCAGGACGATGTCGCCGACCTTCAGGCTGGTGCCGGGCACCAGCTTGAACTTGCTCCTGTCCTCGCCGGCCAGGAGCTTGGCCTGGGTCTCGGTGCGCGCCTTGCGCAGCGAATCCGCCTGCGCCTTGCCGCGGCCCTCGGCGACGGCCTCGGCGAAATTGGCGAACAGCACCGTGAACCACAGCCAGATGATGATCTGCAATGTGAAGCGCAGGTCGCCGCCGCCGGTGATGAGGTCCCTGACGAACAGCACCGTCGTCAGCGCCGAGACGATGGCGACAACGAACATCACCGGGTTGCGGGCCAGCGTGCGCGGGTCGAGTTTGCGGAAGGCACCGCCAATGGCGGGCCACAGGATGCGGGCATCCATGATCGCGGTTGATTTTAACTGGCTCATTTTGAAGCTCCGGCTTCAGTGTTGTTGGGCGGCACCGGGTGATTGGATGCCGAAAAGGGTGGGCCATAGACCAGCAGCCAGATCACGATCATGACGGCCGCAATGCCCAGGAACGTAGACACGGTCGGGAAGGGAGGAGGTCTTGCCTCCCCCTCGCTGCCGGCCGGCGGCCGGGTCTTGCGACGCTTGCTGCTGAACAAGGGCATGGTCGCCTCAGAAGGTTTGCCCATGGATCATCGCGAGGTGCTCGATGATCGGCCCGACGGCGAGCGCCGGGAAGAAGGTGAGACCGCCGACGATGACGATGACGCCGATCAGCAGCCCGACGAACAGCGGCCCATCGGTCGGGAAGGTGCCGGCCGAAGCCGGAACGGTCTTCTTCGCCGCCAGCGAGCCAGCGATGGCGAGCGCCGGGATGATGACCAGGAAGCGGCCCATCAACATGCCGATGCCGATGGTGATGTTGTACCAGGGCGTGTTGCCGCTGAGGCCGCCAAAGGCTGAACCGTTGTTCGCCGCCGCCGAAGTGTAGGCATAGAGCACCTCGGAGAAGCCGTGCGGACCGCCATTGGCCATCGAGGCCACGGCGCTCGGCAGGACAACGGCGATCGCCGTGAAGATCAGCATGGCGAGCGGCAGGCACAGGATGGCCAGCATCGCCATCTTGACCTCCTTGGCCTCGATCTTCTTGCCGAGGTATTCGGGCGTGCGGCCAACCATCAGGCCGGCGACGAAGACGGCAACGACGATGAACATCAGGATGCCGTAGAAGCCGGCGCCGACGCCGCCGACGATGACCTCGCCAAGCTGCATGTTGATGAGCGGGATCATGCCGCCGAGCGCGGTGAAACTGTCATGCATGGCGTTGACGGCACCACAGGAAGCGGCCGTCGTGATGACCGCGAACAGCGCCGACAGGGCGATGCCGAAGCGAGTTTCCTTGCCTTCCATATTGCCGCCGTCGATGCCCAGCGCATGGACCAGCGGATTGCCCACGGCCTCCGCCCAGTAGCAGACGGCGACACCGGCGATGAACAGCACGCCCATCGACGCCAGGATCGCCCAGCCCTGGCGCTGGTTTCCGACCATGCGGCCGAAGACGTTGGTCAGCGCAGCACCCAGCGCGAAGATCGTCACCATCTGGATCAGGTTCGAGATGGCGTCGGGATTTTCGAACGGATGCGCGGCATTGGCATTGAAGAAGCCGCCGCCATTGGTGCCAAGCATCTTGATGGCGACCTGCGAGGCGACCGGGCCAAGCGCGATGGTCTGCTTGGCGCCTTCCAGCGTGGTGGCGTCGACGTAAGGCCCAATCGTCTGCGGTATGCCGAGCCAGACATAGACCAGGGTGAGCACGATGCAGAGCGGCAGGAGCACGTAGAGCGTGCAGCGGGTCATATCGACCCAGAAATTGCCGATCGATTTGCCCGAGGCGCGGGCAAAGCCGCGGATCAGTGCGATGGCGATGGCAATGCCGGTGGCCGCCGAAACGAAATTCTGGACAGTCAGCCCGGCCATCTGCAGGAGATAGGACATCGTGCTTTCGCCGCCGTAGTTCTGCCAGTTGGTGTTCGTCACGAAACTGGCGGCGGTGTTGAAGGCGAGCGCCGGGTCGACCGCGCCCATGCCGGCGGGATTGTAGGGCAGACTGCCCTGCAGGCGCTGCAGGCCATAAAGCACCAGGAACCCGGCAAGGTTGAAGAGCAGCAAAGCCACCGCATAGGCGGTCCAGTGCTGTTCCTCGCGTTCGCTGGTGCCGCAAATGCGGTAGAGCCCGCGCTCGAGCGGGCCGAAGATCGGTGAAAGCAGCGTGCGATCGCCGTTGAAGACGCGGTGCATGTAGAAGCCAAGCGGCTTCGTCAGCAAAACGATGATCCCGCAGAAGACAAGGATCTGTATCCAACCGTTCAGTGTCATGGCTGTGGCTTTCCGTGCCTTCAGAAGCGTTCTGGACGAACGAGGGCGTATGTGAGGTAGGCGAGCAGGAACAAGGTCACGCCGCCGCCGAGGATGTAATCGAAAAGCATGGCTCGATCCTTCAGCTCAAATTCTGTCGCAGGCTTTGACGTAGGCCAAGGATAGGGCAAAAAACAAAACCCCTATCCCGAGAACAATGATGTCCATTGTGCTTGTTCCTTGCTTTGATTTTGCTAATCGGCATCTGCCGGAGCAGACCTGCAATTACGTGAAAACGGCGCGCCGCATTCCGATTGGCGGCGTCCGACGTTTTTCTCATGCGGAATATGGACCCGATCGCCATAAAGGTTCGAGACGGCGCGGGGCGGAAAGAAATAGGAATTTTATAAAAGTTTTTGCCGGCCCGTCGGGGTCGGGGGAGATGGCGTCCCGATGAGGATTTGTCGGGTTGGACCGCTCGACCGCGCTATGCGGCGTGGATGGAACGAATCATCCTGCGGGAGATTGTCGGCTTGAGGGTTCACGCATCAGAGGATATGACGATGGCAAAGCAGAAAATGCTCGACGACCTGTTTCATGACACGCTGAAGGACATCTATTTCGCCGAAAAGAAGATATTGGCGACACTGCCGAAAATGGCCAAGGCCGCGCAAAGCGCCGAGTTGAAGGCCGCCTTCGAAAAGCACCGCACCGAGACCGAGGGCCACGTCGCGAGACTGGAGAAAGTCTTCGGCGTGATCGGCAAGAAGCCGGTCGGCAAGACCTGTGCGGCCATCATGGGTATCACCGAAGAGGGCGCCGAGATCATGGACGAGTACAAGGGATCTCCCGCGCTCGATGCCGGTCTGCTGGCCGCCGCGCAGGCGGTCGAGCACTACGAGATCTCACGCTATGGCACGCTGAGGACGTGGGCCGGCGAACTCGGCCTGAACGAAGCCGTGACGCTTCTCGAAGCAACGCTGAAGGAAGAGAAGGCCACGGACGAGGCCCTGACCAAGATCGCGGAGTCGGCGGTCAACGTGGCAGCCGAAGCAGCATAAATCTGCAAGATCGGAGGGCGCACTGATCGGCCCAAGGTGTGTCGAGATTCAGGTCAGGTCGCGGCGAAAACGATGGCTTTCGAGAACCGGAGCGGAGCGTACTTAAGTACGTGAGCACTGGAAGCGCAGAAAGCTATCGTTTGCAGCCCGACCTCAACTGAATATCGATATACCTTAGCGCGGCTCCCGCATCATGCTGAGATAGGTGGGATCGAACTCGGCGATTTCCTGCAGCCGGTGCCAATCCAGGATGGTCACGGTGTGGTTTGCCCAGTTGACGACTCCGACCTTGCGCAAGGCTCCGATAACCCGGTTCATGTGCACCACCGACAGGCCGAGCACATCGGCCAGTTCAGCCTGCGAGAGCGGCAGGTGAAAGCTCATGCCGTTGGTCCGCTGCACCACCTGCAGCCGCACGAAGAGCTCACAGACGAGGTGGGCCAGATGCGAGGTCTTGGAGCGCCGCCCCATGGCGACGATCCACTCGCGGTGGATGGCGCCGTCGACCAGCGTGTCCAGCCACAACAGCCGGGTCAGGTGCGGCGCCTGCTCGGTGATCGTGCGAAGCCGGCTATGGTCCGCGAACATGACATGACAGGGCGACAGAGCGACGATGCCGTGATCCATGGTCTTGAGCAGGAAAGCGTGGAGATCGACGAAATCGCCGGACACCTGCAAAGAGGTGAACTGCCGGCCGCCATTCTCCAGCACCTTGTAGCGCGCCGCCAGCCCGTCGAGGATCAGCGTCGAATAGGTCGGCCGCGACCCCGATGCGACGATGTCCTGGCCGGTGGCGAAATGCCTCTCGAACGTCATGGCGCCGGCTAGCAGCGCCTTCTCGGCGTCTGACAGCGCGTCATGCTGCCCCAGGTTCAGATAGAGGGATTCAAGCACCGCAATCTCCGGCGAAAGGGCTTCGGCAGCCGATCGCCATCTTGTTCTGTCGGAAGCAAAGGCGGCTTCGGCTGCACTAAGCCTTTCGCCGCTGACAGGCATTAACATTTGTTAGGGCTGCTTGTTCCACCGCAAATGCCGCCTCTGATGGAACAACTGGCTGGTCCGCGAATTGTCGGTTGAACATCTCGCCATTTCATCAGTCTGAGGTTCAGCCCATCATGCCTCGATATTATCTTGACCTCTACAATGGCGACGGTCTGACGGTCGATGATGACGGCCAGGTCTTCGAGACGCGCGAACGCCTAAGGCGCGAAGCGATCCGTATTCTGCCCGACATCGTCCGCGACGAGATCATCGAAAACGACCACACCGCCATCACCGTCAAGGTACGCGACGAGGACGGACACCAGGTATTCGAGGCATCGCTCGTTGTCTCATCAGGCTGGTGTGACTGACATCTCTCTATCCCGGAACATCGATGACAAAAGTTTTCCAACCATCATTTGTAATCGCCGCCCCTGCGGCAACGCTGCACCATGCGGGGCCGGAAGATGGTGGAGGCGGCGATTTGTTCCAAACCAACGCCGGCTCGTAATGGAGTTAGCAGCACATGGTCCGTGCAAAAGTCGACACCCAGCGCGATGAGCGCGCCAAGCGTGAATCGCAGATCGTGATCGATGCCGAGCGGGCGGCCCGCGAGGAAAAAACAGCCAGGCTGAGAGAGCTGCGCCTCGCAGCGCAGTCATCGCAAGAGCCCGATCCGACGAGGCCCAAGCCGACGCGTCGGCGCGCGCATTCGAAAGGTTGATCGCCTACACCGCTGGGCAAACATCATTGGTGGACAACGGCGATCCTTGTGATCGTCTTGCAATAAAGCGAAGCCCGGCTCGGGAAGGCCAAGCCGGGCTTTCGGTGGTGGCGGCGTTAGTCGTCACGCCGGGAGGTGGCCTCAAACTCAGGCGGCGTAGCCGCCATAGCCGCGCGCGACGGCGCGCGCCACGATGACCGGCTCGATCTCGGGCCAGAGGATGCCGGTTGCTTGTGCGAATTCGACCAGCGCATGGCGCGCCTCGTCCCTGGTGATACAGCCTTCCAGCGCAAGGCCACACGCCTCGACGGCATTGCGGTAAAGGGGACCACGGCGCGAGGTCGTCCAATCGGTCAGGAAATCGTGCATTTCGGCCAGCGAGGCAATCTCGCGCTTGAAGCCGAGGCCCACGGTCACTGCGACCGGTGAATGAAACAGCTTGTCGTGCATGAAGCAGGCTCCTGATTATAAGCAGCGCCGGGAGAAATATCCGGGCTGGTCCACGGACGGGACGCCGTGAAACGCGCTGCGGGCCAAGAGGTTCCAGGCCGGGAGCTTTCATATGAAACGCGGCGGTCGTGCTCTGATCGCCATGCCCGCACAACCCATCGTTCACGCCAGCCCAGGCCAATCAGGCTGGGCGGTCAAATGGCCAGGGAATCATCGCTCCTGGGCGTTTTGCGCGGCCTGCAGACTGTCTTGTGAAACGTCCCGGATGCGCCAGGGCTGCCCTGCGTCAGCGGCTGTCGTCTCACGCACCTCGCGCTGCGTCGACAGGCGAAGAACTGCCGCAAGACGGTTTCCCAGCGAGACGCCCGGCTTTTCGACCACAAGATGCGCGACCAGCGCCATGAGGACCAGAAGCACCATCGCAATCAACATCACGAGCCAATATTGGGCGGCGTTGTCCATGGCGAAGGCCCGCAGGGGCGCGATGGAGAATGTCGAGACGAAGGCAAGCCCTTGCAAGAGATAGATGCCAAAGCTGATCTCACCCAGCCGCACTGAGCGGGAGGCCGTCAGCAGACCGAAGAAATCAGCGCCCGTCACGACCAGGAAGAAGGTGGCAATACACAGCAGCATCGGCCCCGGCGCATAGGCGGTCTTATAGATGACGAAGATACCCACCAGCATCGCCAGGGCGACGGCGGACAAGGCGTGCCGATGCCATGTCACCAGCAGGCCGTGTGCTTCAAGCGTTGCGCACAACATTCCGCCCGCGAAAAGTCCCAGATAGCCGTAGGCGGGGCTGCCTCCGTTCACTGACATGAGAATTGAAAAAGCCAGGAGAACAACTGGCAAGCCTATGCGGGCCACCGGATGGCGGCTGAATATCGCCGCGATCGGCAGGCTGAAATAGAACAGCCATTCATAGGGCAAGGTCCAGGTTACGCAGGCCAATACGCAGATGCGGGAACTCGAAAGCGGAACGTAGCCGAAGACACCGAACAGCAGGTTGAAAAATGCCCGCTCGTAAGTCGCGAAGGCCGAATAGTCGATCGCGCCATCGGCGACCTCCAAAGCCATCGCCGTGCCGACGGCCACAACATAGAGAGGCCCGATCCTGAAAGCCCGCTTGAGCAACAGCGTCGGAAATTCCACGGGGGACTTTGCCGACAGCAGTTTCCCCCAGAACAGATAGGCCGAGATGATGAAGAACAAGGATACGCCCACCTGTCCCAGCGGGCCATAGAAAGCCGATGGCGGATACTTCCATGCGCCGGTCACCAGCATTTCATGGTAGATGACGGCGTGGTGAAGCACGACGGCAAGCGCCAGATAGCCTCGCATTCCGTCTATTGCCCGCACCCTGGAGGAGTTCGATCCGAAACCTACCCGCTGAAACAGCGGCATGCCCGCAAGCGGCCAAAGCAGCGCGACGACCACAAAAGCGGGCCAGATGTCATAAAGTCCAACCACGATTGCTCCGAGCCGATGCGCACAGCGCGCTGAGTCGCGTTGTTGGACTATGCAACCTTGCCCGGAGCCGGCACAAGCGCCGCTCGCGGTCCGCCCGATGCTTTCCCGCGGCGGCTACCGAACAATCGCCGGTCTGCCGAGCCATCGAGCCCATGCGCAACGACCGGTTCCTCACGACGCGCACGATGCGCCGCGCCATTGCCCTGGGACAGGTTGGCTTCATGCGGGCGCGGAAATTATGGACGCTTTGGCTGGAAGGCCGCGACGATGATCTAAGGGAGGATTTGAGCCAACCACGCCGCCGGCCGTGGCACGCGGCCTACCGCATGAGCGCGTTTGCTTCAGCCAGCGCGGCCAGCATCTGCTCGACTTTCCGCCCCGAGGCTTCCGTGACTCTATGTGCCGCATCATTTGCTGCGCCAGCATCGCAAGCCTTGCAGCGCGATAGACGTCGCCGTTTCTGGCGGTATCAGGGTTGAAGGTCGCGATCATCATGGGGCGGCAATCCCAAAATCATGGAGCTCTACAATGCCGCTGGGTCGATCTTCGTCAGGCGCTCTCTGGCCTCGATCACACGCCGCTGAGCGGCTCTTATCCTGCCGCAGAGCGCAATATTGATTCCCACCCCGCAATCTTCGTCCAGCATTTCCTTGGCGCGCCTGAGGGTGACCTCCGCCCGCTTGACTCGCTGTCTGGCCTTGGCCAGTTCCAAGATCATGAGATCGGCCATCGCACCGCGTCCGTTTTGCTCCAGGGTGTACATCATGAAGTGCTAACTCATGACGGAGCGGATCGTTCCCCTGAGGCCTGGGGCTACTCTCTAGGTTGCAAGCCTTAGACCGCTTGTGGCTGGCACCGAGATCAATCGGCGATTGGGAGTCTGGCGGAGAGCGGGCGTACCGAGGGAAAGGAGGACAGCGACTATCTGTTTGACGACCTGCCGCCGATCCCAAAGTCACGCGAGACGCGCTCCGACCCAGCCGCCAAGCAGTTCACGCGGCATCGCCGTAAGGTGGGGGTCGATGAACGCCCGAACGACAAAGCCAAGAGCAATGTGGATTTCCACTCCTTTCGCCGCTGTTCATGCACAAGGCACCTGATGCCATGCTTGCGGGGAGCGCAGGGTTTGACGAGTGGACCTTCGCGGGGGTGGTAGGGCGCACCGACAGCGAGCGGGCCAAGAACCTTGACCTAAGCCAGCACGGTTACGCGGGGCAAGACCCTGAGAAGGCTAGGAAGGCGCTTGTGGAGGCCGTGAAGTTGCCGTCGATGTCCGCTTAGCAGCGTTTTGCTTTCGGCCCATCCCCCCGAAATTAGTGGTTAAGTTTAGGATAGGAGTTTGGATTGCTTCTCTTCTGCTCGTCTGCAAGTCATGATGGCTAGGAAAATTCGTGAGGCTTCTGGCTTGGGCGGGAAATTAACGTGAATCAACATCCTTTGGCTGGGATTGCCATATCTGCCACAAACTTTAAAAGCTTTGGCGATACGATGTTCCCGATGTTAAGCTTTCAGCCGATTAATATTCTAATTGGAAGAAATAACTCCGGTAAGTCATCCTTTATTGATTTAGTAGATTTATTCACTTCAGAAGGGAAGAAATACGACGCGTCAAAACACAACGTGGGCGGTCGACCCTTTACGGCCTATCTATCACACGCAGTAGATGAGACTTCGCTTCGCAGGGTGTTTCCTGAAAACACATCGGGAGGCCCGCTTCCAGGCAACCACTGGGTCTACGGTAAGCAGTTTCTTGGCGCCATCGCTACTCTCGCATTCGGACCAAATTGGAAACCCGTGTTTGCAGATTTGCCAACTAGCGACGGGCGAATGGGCGCAATTCCCGATGGTCATCGAACTTTATTGGTGCAGCAGTTGCCTCGGATTTTTGAGCATGTGCGATTGTTGCGTGTGGCAGCGGAGCGCGACGTTCAGCCGGAACCCCGAGACAGTGGTCGAACACTCGCGCCGAACGGTCGCGGCGTCACTAACCTTGTGAGGGCGTTTATCAACAGCGACGATCTCCCTCGTGCGGAAGTCGAGGTCGGTCTTCTTCACGATCTGAATGAAATTTATCGAGGCGACAGCCACTTCACTGAAATCGTCTGTCGAGAAAACAAGGATCAGATATGGGAGATATTTCTTCGTGAAGAAAATAAGGGCGACATCCGTCTATCCGAGTCCGGAAGCAGCTTGAAGTCAGTCTTCCTCATACTTTGTACGCTACGGCTCCTTCCTAAAATAGAGGACATTGCGTGGAAGAATATTATTCTATCTGTAGAAGAGCCTGAGAACAATCTTCATCCCGCTCTGTTGAGGCGACTTCTCAATTTCCTGGCCGAGCGCAGGACGGAACACGGCTTCAGTCTAATAATAGCTACTCACTCACCAGTCGGTATTGATTGGTCGACAAAGCGGAGTGATAGCCAGATAATCCACGTTAAGCACGACGGTGCTTCAGCTTCTGCCCAAGTGGGCCATAGGATACAATGGCAGCCGCGACATACTGGATGATTTAGACATCCGCGCTTCTGACATCCTCCAAGCCAACGGAGTGATTTGGGTAGAAGGGCCCTCGGATCGCATTTACCTGAATAAGTGGATCGAGCTTTTGTCCGACGATGAGTTGAAGGAAGGTGTCCACTATTCGATCATGTTCTATGGGGGAAAGCTGCTTTCGCATCTGCATGCGATGGCTCCGGAAGATGCCAATAAGCTAATCTCGTTGCTGGCTCTGAATCGCAACGCGGCTATCTTGATGGACAGTGACAGACACTTCGGGAAGCCCGCTGACGGCAAGAAGCCCGCCCGAAAGCCCCGGATGAAGTTGAATGACACCAAGACTCGGCTGAAAGACGAGCTTTCCGCTATGGGCGGCTATGTTTGGATCACCGAGGGGCGCGAAGTTGAAAACTATCTTTCTCAGCCCCTCCTGCGACGTGTGACGGGTGACATCACCGTGGATATTGGCAAATATGCCTCAGTCCCGGAGTCGTCGGCGTTATCCAAATTTAACGGGGATAAAGTTGCCCTCGCACATCGCGTCGCTGAGCTCACCGAGAGAGCCGATCTGGACGGCCATTTGGATTTGGCCGCGATGGTAGGTGGGCTTTGCGGGGTGATTGGCGGTTGGAACGGCCCTCGCTGAGAAGCGTCGCCATTGAAATTTTGGGTCACTGATTTGAGAGGCCATCTCGTCAGGGTGTCCGGGGGATCTTTGCCCCCGGTGCCCGCCTCCCTGCCGCGTTTTGCCGGCGATGCCCATAGTAGGCAAACTATTGAAAGCTGGCGGCGCATGTTTCGTCCCTTCGTAATGTGGCCGCCATCTTAGGCCGGGGTGGGTCCTCAAATCCAAAGAGCACGGTCCACTTTGCGGCTCTTATAGCGAACGCGCTCTTCGGCAAGGACATCGCTATGCTCCTGATGTTCACCGAAAGCTGCATATTGGTTGCCGTCCTGCTTCGGCTAGCGAGTATGGGGATAGCGGCCCTGCCAATGCATCATGGTGCAGTCACGATATGGGGAGACTGCAAGAGCGGTAATGATGGAGTTGGCGAGACGCCTTTCAGGTCAAGAAATTCCGGTGATCATCAAGTAACTTGGCCACAGCGCTTAGGCGCGTGCCGCAAGCATCCGCAAGATACCTGCACCGATCTGCCTAGTGTTCTTTTGTTCGCCGCGATCATTGAGAATATCGAAGCCGATCTCGCTTGCGATTTTACGCAGCAAAGGCTTTGCGGGTTCAATTTTCGTTTCGCCTTCGAAAACTAGGATCGTTCCGTTCTCATATTGCTTGATCGTATAGGGACCGTAGGCGGAGGAATCGACAACCGCTAGATGCTCCACAGGCTGTACAAATCTGCGCTGTGTTCCGACTGAGAAGACAAGCCGTTCGTTGAGTTTGCTAGTACGCGCTTCGGCTGCAGTGCAATCCAACAAGGTCTCGACCGAAACGCCGTTGTCATCCCCAACGTTAATCCGCAAGATGACGACTCGGTCTACGTGCTCGAACGTGTTGGGATTGAAGGAAACGCTCGTGCTCGAAGTGATCGTCTTCACCGAAATTCGTTCATTGTCTGCGCTTACGACATCATAGCCGCGCTGGTTGACTTCAAGAGCCATCTGGCCTCGTGTCAGTACGCAGGTGAACAACTCGCCTATGCGGCCTGTTAGATGTCCAAGGTTTGCAGGGTCGACTCCCCAAGACAGCTCACGCTCAAACCACGTTAAAGCTTCCGCCAGAGATTGGATGGTCTGAATTTGTGTCAGGGCCATACTTTTATAAATCCACGTTGGGAAACGGAAATGCGATGGTAGCCTTTTGTTGGGGCACCGAGTTGGGGCACCGGGTCATCTGGGTATTTAGAAAATCTGTTTATAATCAGTTTTTATCGGAAACCTTGTAGACTGGCGGAGAGAGCGGGATTCGAACCCGCGTTACGGTCTCCCGTAAACACACTTTCCAGGCGTGCGCCTTCAACCACTCGGCCACCTCTCCGTCCGTGCCTTCGCGCCAGCCGGTTTCGCCGCGCGGGTTGGGGAGATGCATCTCCTTGGGGGCGCGGCGCGGAGTGTCCGCGCCATGGACGCCGCCCAACCAGCGGACATCCTTCCCCGGCACCTGAGCCGTCGAAGCAACAGGCGCGGGGCTCATCTAGTCGATCCCGCGCCGAATGCCAAGCCATAACGGCACTCTATTCGCTTTGCCGGCCACTTGGCGGTTCGCGATGCGGTCGCCGCACCGGTTTCCGGGGGCGCCGGCGCCGAATGATGTGCACAGGCAAGGCCGCAAGAGCCGCCGCGCTTGACTTCGCCGCCGGCCGCCTGTCGAGTGAGGCAGAGGCTTTGCGGGGGCATAGTCCGGACATGACATCGAGCAGCGAACAACCGGACAAAGGGCAGGCGCCGGCGGGCCGCCCGGGCGGCGACCTTTTTTACGTCCCGGTGGGCTGGCTCATCTTCGTCATGGCGTGGTCGGTCTATGGCCTGGCGTCGGCATGGTGGCTGGTCGGCAATTCCGGCCTGCCCGACAAGATCTTCTATTTCCTCGTTGGCGGGCTCGTCGCCAATGTCATCACCATCCTGTGGGGGCTTTATCTGCTCGGCCTCGCCTTTGGCCGTTCAGGGCGTTTCCCCCACCATTTCACCATCTGGCAGATCGCCACCATCGTCTGGGTGCTGGCGAGACAGGCCTATGTGCTGACCGTGCCGGAATTCGTCTTCTCCGCCAGGAGCCTCGGCATCACCGCCATCGAGATCGGCATCGGCCTGCTTTGCATCTACCTGCTGCGCCCCGGTTCCGGCGCCGGGACCGCCTACGCCAGGCCGCAAACCGAAGCGCCGCCGGTCTTCGTTTCCATCATTGCCGCCTTGCTCGGCATCATTCTCGGCGCCATCATCGGTGCCCTGGTCGGCTTCTTCGCCGGCTCGGTGATCGCCGATGTCGCCGAGGTGAGCTGCTTCGAAGGCGGCTGCGGCTATTTCGCCGCCTTCATCGGCCTGGCCGGGCTGGTGGTCGGCGCCATTGCCGGCGGCATTCTCGCCGTCTGGCTCGTCCATCGGCGCAGGCGCAAGCCTGTGGCCTAGGGACGGAAAAGCGCGGGCCTTCAAATTCGCGTATCGCGGTTGCGGGCGGGCCAGACAAATTCTATTTCTCGTTTCGGGACACGTGCCGGAGATCCCTTGGAAAGCACCAGGATCGGCCGGGGGAGAGACTGGATGTTTCGCTTCATTTTCCGCCTTGCCGCGATGGTCGCGCTGTCGGTCTCCGTCATCATGGCGGTGATCGACACGACGCGCACGGTGGCGGCTTCGGCGCTCGTGCTGACCCCGCTCAATGCCAGCTGGCTGGCGGTCTCGCCGGACACGCGGGCGGCCTTCGAAACCTTTGTCCGCGCCAAGGCCAGTCCGCTTTTGTGGGATGGCGTCATCGCTCGGGTGCTTGACCAGCCGGGATTTGCCGTGTTCGCGGTGCTGGCCTTCCTGCTCTACGCCATCGGCTACAGGCGCCAGCGGCGCACCGGCCAATTCGCCGCCAACTGATCGGCAAAGGCCGCTCGGCAAAGATCGAGCTGCGGCGCGGGCTGCCCCTGGCACGCTTTTCCAAAAGGTCAAAATTCCGCGTGAATTTTGTTTCGGGCCGTGCCAGATTGCCGCCGAGCGGGAGGGGAATACACTCCTGGCTGACGTCGCATGCCTGCCGCAGAACCGGGCAGGCAGGCGGGGCGTAACGGAAAAAATAACCGACAGGGTGTGGATCACATGAAACGTATCGTTCTCGGCCTCCTGGCCGCAACCGCAATGGTTCTTCCGGCTTTCGCCGCGGATGTCCAGCCGGCCATCCTCTATGATCTGGGCGGCAAGTTCGACAAATCCTTCAACGAGGCTGCCTTCCATGGCGCCGAGAAGTTCAAGACCGAGACCGGCACGCCCTATGTCGAGTTCGAAGTGTCCAACGCCTCGCAGCGCGAGCAGGCGCTGCGCCGCTTCGCCGAGGACGGCCACAACCCGATCGTCATGGCCGGCTTCGCCTGGGAGGATGCGCTGAAGAAGGTCGCGGCCGAATATCCCGATCTCAACTTCGCCATCATCGACGATGCCGTCGACCTGCCCAACGTCCGCTCGCTGGTGTTCAAGGAGAATGAAGGCTCCTACCTCGTCGGCATCATGGCCGCGATGGCATCGAAGTCGAAGAAGGTCTCCTTCATCGGCGGCATGGACATCCCGCTGATCCGCAAGTTCGAATGCGGCTATGTCGGCGGCGCCAAGTCGGCCGGCGCGACCGACGTCATCCAGAACATGACCGGCGACACCCCGGCTGCCTGGAACGATCCGGCCAAGGGCGGCGAAATCGCCAAGACGCAGATCGACCAGGGCTCCGACGTGGTCTACGCCGCGGCCGGCGGCACCGGCGTCGGCGTGCTGCAGGCGGCGGCTGATGCCGGCAAGCTCGGCATCGGCGTCGATTCCAACCAGAACGGCCTGCAGCCCGGCAAGGTGCTGACCTCGATGATGAAGCGCGTCGACGTTGCCGTCTACACCGCCTTCATGGATGGCAAGAACGGCACCTTCAAGGGTGGCGTCGAGAATCTCGGCCTCAAGGAAGGCGGCGTCGACTACGCCATGGATGACAACAACAAGGCACTGGTGACCGACGAGATGAAGGCTGCCGTGGAAAAGGCCAAGGCCGACATCATCGCCGGCAAGATCCAGGTGCACGACTACACGACCGACAACGCCTGCCCGTATTGATCGGAAGATACTCATTTTCGAACCGCCGGGCCTTGTCCCGGCGGTTTTGTTTTTGGAAGACTCTGACGGACGAGCACCGAGGCTGGAGTGACGCCGATCATTGAACCGATGACCGAATGCGACGTCGAGGCGGTGGCACGATTGCGCGTTGCCGCCTTTTTCGAGGGCAGCGCAAGGACGCCGGACGAGGACGCCGCCGGTTTACGCACGCTGCTGGCAGGCGACGGCTTCGAAACGGCGCTGGTGGCCCGGATCGACGACATATCGGTCGGCACATGCCTGCTGGTTCGCCACGAATTGGAACCGGCGCACGACCTCACGCCATGGCTGGCCGGCCTGGTCGTCGATCGCAACCACCGCAATAAAGGGATCGGCCGTGCACTGGTCGCGGCCGTCGAAGCCCATGCGGCGTCGATAGGCGTGGAGAGGCTCTACCTCTATACCTGGGAAGCGCGTGATTTCTATACCGGGCTCGGCTGGGTGGTCGTCGAGCAGTTCGAGCAGGACGGCCACCCGATGCTGTTAGTGGCGCGCGAGCTCCGGCTATAGCCGACCCACGAGATAGCCAAGCGCGAAGACCGCAATCAGCACAATGGCGACGACAAATCCGCGCCGGCCGCCAAGTGAATGCACGCCAACACCGTATGGTGACCGGGACAGGCTTCGGATCACCGTTCGCGGTTTGGCATCATTGCCGAGCCCAACGCTGCGCATCTGTGGCAATTCGGCGAGGCGTTGCGTCACCAGCGCCCAATGATTAGCAGGCAAGGCAGGTTTTTCGGCGCGGTCGAAAACATGCATGCGTTCGGCAAGCTGCAGCACCGCGTCGCGGAAGGCAGGGTCTATCTCCAGATCGCGCTCGGCCCGTTCGCGATCGGTATCGTTCATCAGGCCGAGCACGTAGTCGCCGGCTCGCGCGATACGATCCCTTTCACCGACCATGGCTTGTACCCTCCCCTCGTCCTCACCAATGCGGCGGCTTGGTCACCGGCACGTCGGGCGCCGCTTGCTCCTCCAGCGCCAGGAAGCGATCGGTCAGCGCGTCGAGCTTGCGCTGCATGCGCTCGATCACCGTCCACTGCTCGGCGATCTGTCCCGACAGTTCCTCGATGGTCCTTTCCTGCTCGGCGGCGCGGATTTCGAGCGTCGTCAGCCGGTCGGCGGGCATGATCATTCGCAGTCCCTGATCTTGCACCACAATGCCTTGCGTCGTGATGCGAATTTCGACGCCGTCATATTAGCGAATATGAAGCCTGCGGACACGTTGGAAATTGACAAGCGCACCGGGATTTGCCGAGAGTGGATACTGCTCCGGCCAATTGGCACGGGCGGGGCGTCATGCTAGGCATTTTGACCAAGCGATAAAAAAATAAGAGTGGGACTGGCTGCATGGCGCAAGCCGCAATCGAACTGATCGGCATCAACAAGAGTTTTGGCGCCGTGCGCGCCAACCGCGACATCAATCTGGAGATCGCGCGCGGCACCATCCACGGCATCGTCGGCGAGAACGGCGCCGGCAAGTCGACGCTGATGTCGATCCTCTACGGCTTCTACCAGGCCGACAGCGGCGAAATCCGCGTCGGCGGCAAGCCGGCATCGATCAAGACCCCCAATGACGCGATCGCGCTCGGCATCGGCATGGTGCACCAGCATTTCATGCTGGTCGACAATTTCTCGGTGCTGGAAAACATCATCCTCGGCGCCGAAAGCGATGCGCTCTTGAAAAGCAGCATCGCCAAGGCACGCTCCGAACTCGAGCGGCTGGAGCGCGAATACGGGCTCGAAGTCGACCCCGACGCCATCATCGAGGAATTGCCGGTCGGCCTGCAGCAGCGTGTCGAAATCCTCAAGGCGCTCTATCGCGGCGCCGAGATCCTCATTCTCGACGAGCCGACAGGCGTCTTGACGCCGGCCGAGGCCGACCACCTTTTCCGCATCCTCAAGCAATTGAAGGAACAGGGTAAGACGGTGGTGCTGATCACCCACAAGCTGCGCGAGATCATGGCCATCACCGACAATGTCTCGGTTATGCGCCAGGGCACGATGGTGGCGACGCGCGAAACCAGCAAGACGACGGTGGGCGAACTGGCCGAACTGATGGTCGGGCGCCGGGTGCTTCTGAGGGTCGAAAAGGGCGAAGCGGAAGCCGGCGCCGTCAAGCTCGCGGTCAAGAACCTGACGGTGAAGGATTCGCGCGGCGTCACCATGGTCGACGACATCTCTTTCGACCTGCGCGCCGGCGAGATCGTCGGCATTGCTGGCGTCGCCGGCAACGGCCAATCCGAACTTCTCGAGGCGATTTCCGGCATCAGGCATGCCGTTTCAGGCTCGGTCATGCTCGACGGCAAGCCGATCGACCTGACGGGTGCCGCCGATCCCGGCGAATTGCGCGACCGAGGGCTAGCGCACGTGCCGGAGGACCGGCACCATGTCGGGCTGGTGCTGGCCTTCGAGGAGAACGAGAATTCCATCCTCGGCTATCACGACGACCCCCGCTATCTCAAAGGGCCATTCCTCAACGTCGATGCCATCATGGCCGACGCCAAGGACAAAATCGAGAAATACGATATCCGGCCCGGCAATCCGCGCCTGAAGACGGCGAACTTCTCCGGCGGCAACCAGCAGAAGATCGTTCTGGCGCGGGAGATGGAGCAGGATCCGGGTGTGCTGATCGTCGGCCAGCCGACGCGCGGCGTCGATGTCGGCGCCATCGAATTCATCCACAAGCGCCTGATCGCCATGCGCGACCAGGGCAAGGCCGTGCTGGTGGTCTCGGTCGAGCTCGACGAGATCCGCTCGCTCTCCGACCGCATCCTGGTAATGTTTGCCGGCCGCATCGTCGGGGAGCGCGGTCCGGAAGCGACCGAGGGCGAGCTTGGCCTGCTGATGGCCGGCGTCGAGCGCCAGGAGGCAGCACTTTGAGCACGCCATACGCCAAACTGCCGGCCTGGGCCGATTATGGGCTGATCCCGCTGATCAACCTGGCAGTGGCCTTCATCGTCGCCGGCTTCGTCGTGCTCCTGGTCGGCGAGAACCCGTTCCGCGCCGCCGTCATCCTGGTCGAGGGCGCCTTCGGCAAGGGGACCGGCATCGCCTTCACCCTCTTCTATGCCACCACCTTCATCTTCACCGGGCTTTCGGTGGCTGTGGCGGCGCATTGCGGCCTGTTCAACATCGGTACCGAGGGACAGGCCTATATTGCGGGCCTGGGCATCGCCATCGTCTGCCTGTCGTTCGACAGCGTGCTGCCCTGGTGGCTGACATTTCCGATGGCCATCGTAGCTTCGGCGCTTGTGGGTGCTTTGTGGGCGCTGATCCCCGCCTATCTGCAGGCCAAGCGCGGCTCGCACATCGTCATCACCACCATCATGTTCAACTTCATCGCCGCCTCGATCATGGTCTATCTGCTGGTCGGACCGCTGAAGCCGGCGGGGTCGCAGGCACCGCAGACCCGCAACTTCCTTGCCGGCGCCGAGCTGCCGAAACTCAACTGGATCATCGAACTGTTCGGCGCCAAGATCCGCTCGGCGCCGCTCAACGTCACCTTCCTGCTGGCGCTGCTCATGGCCTTCCTGGTCTGGCTGCTGATCTGGCGTACCAAGCTCGGCTATGAGATGCGCACCTATGGCCATAGCCCCAAGGCGGCGCGCTATGCCGGCATTTCGGAAACCCGCATCATCATCACCGCGATGATGATCTCGGGCGCGCTGGCAGGCATGATGGCGCTCAATCCGGTGATGGGCGACCAGCACAATGTCGCGATCGACTTCGTCTCCGGCGCCGGCTTCGTCGGCATCGCCGTGGCGCTGATGGGGCGCCTGCATCCGGTCGGCATCGTGCTGGCGGCGGTCCTGTTCGGCATGCTCTATCAGGGCGGCGCCGAACTCGCCTTCGAAATGCCGGCGATCAGCCGCGACATGATCGTCATCATCCAGGGCCTGGTGATCCTGTTCGCCGGCGCGCTCGAACACATGTTCAGGCCTTACATCCAGGCGCTGTTCGCCTCGTTCAGTCCGAGGTCGGTCGGCATGGAAGCGGTCAAGGGAAAGGGCGCCTGAGATGGATGTCTTTATCGCCATCGTGCAGATACTGGACTCGACGATCCGCCTGTCGGTTCCACTGCTGCTCGCCTGTCTCGCCGGCCTCTTTTCCGAGCGTTCCGGCATCTTCGACATCGGGCTGGAAGGCAAGATGCTGGTCGGCGCCTTCGCCGGCGCCGCCGCTGCTTCCGTGTTCCATTCGGCCTTTATCGGCCTCGGCATGGCAATCCTGATTTCGGTCGCCTTCGCCATGGTGCACGGCTTTGCCTCGATCACCCACCGCGGCAACCAGATCGTTTCCGGCGTGGCGATCAATTTCATCGCCGCCGGATCGACCATCATCCTCGGTCAGGCCTGGTTCCAGCAGGGCGGGCGCACGCCGGCGCTGCAGCCGGGCGAGCGGTTCGACGCGATTGTCTGGCCCGGCGCCGAGGCGGTCAGGGACGTGCCGATCATCGGGCCGATCTATGCGGAACTGATATCGGGCCATTCGCTGCTGGTCTACCTCGCCTTCCTGATGGTGCCGTTCACGTGGTGGGTGCTGTTCCGCACCCGCTTTGGCCTCAGATTGCGCGCCGTCGGCGAGAACCCGGCCGCTGTCGACACCGCCGGCATTTCGGTCGCCTGGCTGCGCTACCGGGCCCTGATCTGCACCGGCATTCTCACCGGCGTCGCCGGCGCCTATCTGTCGATGGTGCAGAATGGCGGCTTCGTGAAGGACATGACCGCCGGCAAGGGCTATATCGCGCTGGCGGCACTGATCTTCGCCAAGTGGAAGCCGGTCAACGCCATGTTCGCCTGCCTGCTGTTCGGCTTCCTCGACGCGGCGGCGATCCGCCTGCAGGGCTCGCCGCTGCCGATCATCGGCAAGGTGCCGGTGCAGTTCATGCAGGCGCTGCCCTATATCCTCACCGTCATCCTGCTCGCCGGCTTCATCGGCAAGGCCATCCCGCCGCGCGCCGGCGGCGTGCCCTACGTCAAGGAACGCTGATGCATGTCGCCCAAAAGTGACATCGGTTTTGGGAGAACGACATGCATAAAACAAAGAGTTAAAGCGCGTCGCCTGAATCCGTTTCGACGCGACGCGCTTTAAGGTTTGACGGCCCGGCGTGTGCCTCGCGCCGGGTTTTGGACACGATCATCGGAGAGAACAACTGAAATGTCGCATGATCTGTTCGAAGCGGCCAGGACCGCCATGGCCAAGGCCTATGCGCCCTACTCGAAATTTCCGGTGGGCGCCGCCTTGCGCACCGAGGACGGACGCGTCTTCACCGGCGCCAACATCGAAGTCGCCTCCTATCCCGAGGGCTGGTGCGCCGAGACCACCGCGCTTGGCCACTACATCATGGGCGGCGGTGGCAAGATCGTCGAAATCGCTGTCCTTGCCGAACGCATGGCCAAATGCTCGCCTTGCGGTGGGTGCCGCCAGCGGCTGGCCGAATTCTGCCAACCGGACACGAAACTCTACCTCTGCGACAATACGGGTGTGGCCGAGACCGTGACCATGGGCGACATGCTGCCCTATGGTTTCCGCGGCGACATCTTGAAATGAGGAATTGGCTCAAATGAAGAGCGGGCTGCAATGACCGAAAAGGCCGTGGACCATCTGATCGAAAGGCTGGACGGCCTGGCGCCGTCGACGGCGCTGGTGCTGGGGTCGGGCCTCGGCGTCCTTGTCGACCGGATCGAGCACCCGATCCGCGTCCCCTATGCCGACCTGCCCGGTTTCCCCCGGAGCGGCGTCAGCGGCCATGCCGGCGAAGTGGTGGCGGGCCTGTTTGCCGGAAAGCCGGTGCTGATGCTGTCCGGCCGCGCCCATTACTACGAGCATGGCAACGCGGCGGCGATGCGCCCGGTGCTTGAAGTGCTCGCCGGCATCGGCATCACCAAACTGATCCTCACCAACGCCGCCGGTTCGGTCGACCCGGACATGCCGCCG
Source organism: Mesorhizobium sp. 131-3-5 (assembly GCF_016756575.1). Taxonomy (NCBI): domain Bacteria; kingdom Pseudomonadati; phylum Pseudomonadota; class Alphaproteobacteria; order Hyphomicrobiales; family Phyllobacteriaceae; genus Mesorhizobium; species Mesorhizobium sp. 131-3-5. Next base: position 1,999,424 of record NZ_AP023254.1, on the reverse strand, counting down.
GGCTCGGTGATGATGCTCACCGACCATATCAATTTCTCCGGCAGCAATCCGCTGATCGGCGAGCCCAGCGACCGCCGCTTCGTCGGCCTGACCGAAGCCTATGATGCCGGCATCCGCAAGGCGATCGAGCGCGCCGCCAAGGCGACCGGTACCGCGCTGCACAAGGGCGTCTATATGTGGTTTTCCGGCCCGTGTTTCGAAACGCCGGCCGAAATCCGCATGGCGCGCATCATGGGCGCCAACGCCGTCGGCATGTCGACCGTGCCGGAAGTCATTCTCGCCCGTTTCCTCGGCCTGCGCGTCGCCGCCTGCTCGGTCATCACCAATCTGGCGGCCGGCATGACCGGGGCCGAGCTTTCGCATCAGGAGACCAAGGACATGGCGCCAGTCGGCGGGTCGCGGCTGGCAACGGTCCTGCACAGAATGTTCCGCGACGGACTGCTGGAGAGCTGATGCTTCCGCAGGAAATCATCCGCCACAAGCGAGACGGCCACAGGCTCTCGGCCAGCGAAATCGCTGCCTTCATCGGCGGCGTTACCTCGGGCGCCGTCACCGATGGCCAGGCCGCGGCTTTCGCCATGGCGGTGTTCTTCAACGGCATGAACCGCGACGAGGCCGTGGCCTTGACGCTGGCCATGCGCGATTCCGGCGACGTGCTCGACTGGTCGGACCTGCCCGGCCCGGTCACCGACAAGCATTCGACCGGCGGCGTCGGCGACAATGTCTCGCTGATGCTGGCGCCGATCGTCGCCGCCTGCGGCGCCTATGTGCCGATGATTTCGGGCCGTGGCCTCGGTCATACCGGCGGCACGCTGGACAAGATGGATGCGATCCCCGGCTACATCAGCCAGCCCGATATCGCGTTGTTTCGTCAGGCGGTGCTGGAAACCGGCTGCGCCATCATCGGCCAGACCGCCGATCTGGCGCCGGCCGACCGCCGGCTCTATGCCATCCGTGACGTCACCGGCACCGTGGAATCGGTGCCGCTGATCACCGCCTCGATCCTGTCGAAGAAGCTGGCCGCCGGCCTGGGCTCGCTGGTGCTCGACGTCAAGGTCGGCAATGGCGCCTTCATGGAGAAGTCGCGCGACGCAACCGCGCTCGCCAACAGCCTGGTCGAGGTCGCCAGCGGCGCCGGACTGAAGGTCTCGGCACTGATCACCGGCATGAACGAGCCGCTGGCCTCGGCCGCCGGCAATGCCGTCGAGGTGCGCAACGCCGTCGATTTCCTCACCGGCCGCCTGCGCGACCGGCGGCTGGAAGATGTGACGCTGGCGCTGGCCGCCGAAATGCTGCAGTCGGCGGGACTGGTGTCGTCCAACCAGGACGGCTTGCGGCGCGCCACAGAGACGCTCACCAGCGGCCGCGCTGCCGCCACCTTCGCGCGCATGGTGGCGGTGCTCGGCGGCCCGGCGGATTTCATCGAGAAGCCGGAGAAATATCTGGCCATGGCGCCAACGGAATTGGTGGTGAGGGTGACGACGGACGGCTTCGTCTCCGGCATCGCAACCCGCGACATCGGCCTTGCGGTGGTAGGCCTGGGCGGCGGGCGCACGAGGCCCGACGACAAGATCGATCCCAGCGTCGGTATCACCAGGCTGCTGCCCATAGGCGCTGAAGTCCGTGCCGGAGACGCACTGGCACTGATCCACGCCCGCTTGCCCGCCGATGCCGAGGCGGCGGCCGCGACTGTGCTTTCGGCTTATGCGATCGGCGCCTCGAAACCACCGGCGGACAAAACCGTCATGCGGCGGATCCTGCCGCGCGGTTGACTACTGGACAAGCAGCAACGTACCGTTTTCGGCCTGATATTTGCCGAGCCGGTTGAGGAAGCTCATGCCGATCAGGTTGGTGCTGAGCGCCCTGTCGTCGAGCACGATGGCCTGCACATCTTCGACGCTGATGCTGCCGATCTGCAGCCGGTCGATCATCACCACGGCCGCCTTGATCGAGCCGTTGGCGGTGTTGACCTCATGGCTGAAATCGGACGGATTGAGCGACAGACCGATCCTGCGCGCCGTCGACGTATTGACCGCGACCAGCGTCGCGCCGGTGTCGATCATGCCGTCGACCTGACGGCCGTTGAGTTTGAAGGTGGTCGAGAAATGTCCGCGCCCGTCCGCTGTGACGGCGACCTTGCGGCCGGTCGGCAGCGGCGCGGCCGGCTTGTCGGGAACCGACGCCAGGCTGACCTGCGGTTGTGCCTCGACCTCGGGCCTGGCCGTCACCGTCGATTTCAGCAGGTTTTCGAATATCTGCGGATTCGACTGATAGATGACCGGGATCGATGCCGATGTCCCGGCAAAGACGCTGAGGATGAGAAGCTTGCGCAGCATGGATCGGCCTTTGTGAGAGCCGATTCATTATCGCCGGATGGTGTTCGCCGCTTTAACGGGCGCCGAAACCATGTCTTTGCGTAAACGCTTGGTAAATCGTACCAGGCAACTTTGCCTGATACTACTTCGTCCCGTACATGCGGTCGCCGGCGTCGCCCAGGCCGGGCATGATGTAGCCCTTCTCGTTGAGTTGGCGGTCGATGGACGCGGTGAAGACTGGAACGTCCGGATGCGCCTTGGTGAAGCGCTCGATGCCCTCGGGCGCCGCCAAAAGGCAGAGGAAGCGGATATTTGTGGCGCCGCGCCCTTTCAGCTTGTCGATCGCCGCGATCGCCGAATTGGCCGTCGCCAGCATCGGGTCGACGACGATCACCAGCCGGTCGGCGAGATCGCTCGGCGCCTTGAAGAAATATTCGACCGCTTCCAGCGTCTCGTGGTCGCGATAGAGGCCGATATGGGCGACGCGCGCCGCCGGCACCAGGTCGAGCAAGCCTTCCAGCAGACCGTTGCCGGCGCGAAGCACCGAAGCGAACACCAGCTTCTTGCCCTCCAGCGTCGGCGCTTCCATGGTCTCGATCGGCGTTTCGATGGTCGTCGTGGTCAGCTCGAGATTGCGCGTGACCTCGTAGCCGAGCAGCAGCGATATCTCGCGCAACAGCCGCCTGAAACCGGCCGTGGACGTCTCCTTCTTGCGCATGATGGTCAGCTTGTGCTGGACAAGCGGGTGGTCGACGACGGTGACGCCCTTCATGATGTTCTCCTGATGCGTGTCGCCCGGCGCGCGGACGCGCTTCAGGCAGCTGGAACGACCCTAGCGACTATGGACCGGCCAAGGAACCGCTTGGCCGCCATCGACCACAGCTTTGTCGGAAGAAAATCAGCGCGCCGCTCCGTTCAGCCGGGCAAGAAGTGCCGCCTTGGTCTTCCTGTCGACAAAGGCGGCTTCGATGGCGGTTTTGGTGACGGCGGCAAGCGCCTTTTCGTTCATCGCAAAATGCTCCGCCGCGAGATCATACTCGCGCTTCAGCGAGGTCCAGAAATAGGGCGGATCGTCGGAGTTGAGCGTCACCTTGCAGCCGGCGGCCTGCAAGGCGGGAAACGGATGGTCGGCAAAACTGTCGAACACTTTGAGCGCGATGTTGGAGCCGGGGCAGCACTCGAGAACGATGCCTTCGTCGGCGATGCGGCGGACAAGGTCCGGGTTCTCGATGGCGCGCACGCCGTGGCCGATGCGCGAGGGGCGGATATGGTCAAGCGCCGCCTGGACCGTCTCCCAGCCCGTCAGTTCACCGGCATGGATGGTGATGCCGAGCCCGGCCTCGCGGGCGATCTCGAAAGCCCGGACATAGTCCTCCATCTCGCCCATGCGCTCGTCGCCGGCAACGCCGAAGCCGGTGACCAGCGGATTCCCGCAGCGCGCCGCGAAGCGTGCCGCCCGTTCGATCGATTCCACGCCGACATGGCGCACGCCGGTGACGATCATGCGGCCCTCTATGCCGGTCTTGGCCTTGGCGCGCAGCATGCCTTCGCCCAGCGCGTCGGTATAGGCCTTGGGCGAGAGCCCGGCTTTCGTCGCATGGTCCGGCGAGGTGAAGACTTCAGAATAGATGGCGCCATCGCGCGCAAGGCTGGTCAGATAGTGGTCGGCCAGCCGGGCGTAATCCTCTTCGGTGCGGAACAGATCGGCGGAAAAGTCGTAAGCCGCGAGAAACGACGTAAAATCGTGCCAGACGAAGGAACCGTTCTGGATATAGGGCGCGGTATCCTTGCCGTATTTCTGCGCCTGGCGGATGACGAGCTCAGGCGCCGCTGCCCCTTCAATGTGGCAGTGCAGTTCCGCTTTCAAAGGCATTCAAACATCCCGTCGGTCAGTCCAGGTCTTGAAAACCCACCACCTGGAAGCGCGGCTGAACACCGCGCCTTAAACAATAGCGCCCACAGCATCGATCGGCTATGGTCCCGCCGGTTTTATGACGGATCAAAAAAATGTCAGTTGAGAGAACCACGGCCGCGGGCGGCATGGAAACCTCCTATGGTTTCAAGCGTGTGGGGGAAGGCGAAAAGCAGTCCTTGGTCAACGATGTTTTCCACAAGGTCGCCAATCGCTACGACCTGATGAACGACCTGATGTCGGCCGGCCTGCACCGGCTGTGGAAGGATGCCATGGTCACCTGGCTCAATCCGCCGAAGCGGCAGGGCTGGAAGGTCCTGGACGTGGCCGGCGGCACTGGCGACATCGCCTTCCGGATCGTCGATGCCAGCCATGGCAACGCCCACGCCACCGTGCTCGACATCAACGGCTCGATGCTCGGTGTCGGCCGCGACCGCGCCGAAAAGAAGGGCCTGTCCGGCAACACCGATTTCGTCGAGGCCAATGCCGAGGAACTGCCCTTCACTGACGCCACCTTCGACGCCTACACCATCGCATTCGGCATCCGCAACGTGCCGCGCATCGATGTCGCGCTCGCAGAAGCGTTCCGCGTGCTGAAGCCCGGCGGCCGGTTCCTGTGCCTGGAATTTTCCGAGGTCGAGATGCCGCTGCTCGACAAGGCCTATGAAGCCTGGTCGTTCAACGCCATCCCCAAGATCGGCAAGATGGTCACCGGCGACGGCGAGCCCTATTCCTATCTGGTTGAATCGATCGCGAAATTCCCCAACCAGCAGAATTTTGCGGCAATGATTTCCCGCGCCGGTTTCGACCGCGTTTCCTTCCGCAATTATTCCGGCGGTATTGCCGCGCTTCATTCGGGCTGGAAGCTTTGATTCTGGCCCGCATTTCTCATCCCCGATATGGCTCATGCCGGTCGCAAGGACCGGCCCGGGTGCGGCCATGAGCAGCGTCGGCGCCGGTTTCAGGCTCGCGCGGGCCGGCTGGGTGCTGGTGCGCGAGGGCGTCATCGCCGCCCTGCCGGGCGAGGAACTCTCCGGCCTGCCGAAATTCGGGTGGCGGCTGGCGCGGCTGTTCACCCGCCGCCGCGCGCTCGCCTATGAGCGCAGCGACCGGCTGGCCAAGGCGGTGGTCCGGCTCGGCCCGTCCTATGTCAAGCTCGGCCAGTTCCTGGCGACGCGGCCCGACGTCGTCGGCAACGACATGGCGCTCGATCTCGCCATGTTGCAGGACAAGATGCATACCTTCCCGAAGGTCGAGGCGGTCGCGGCCATCGAAGCCTCGCTCGGGCGCAAGGTGGGCGATCTTTACGCCGAGTTCGGCGACCCCGTCGCCGCCGCTTCGATCGCCCAGGTCCATGCCGCCGAAGCCATTCACGACGGCACTGCCACCAAGGTTGCCGTGAAGGTCATCCGGCCCGGCGTGCGCCGCCGCTTCTTCCAGGATCTCGAGAGCTATTTCCTCGCCGCCCACCTGCAGGAGAAATATATCCCCTCCTCGCGCCGGCTGCGGCCTGTCGAGGTGACCGAGACGCTGGCGCAGACCACCAAGATCGAGATGGATTTGCGCCTCGAGGCGGCGGCACTCTCCGAACTTGGGGAGAACACCAAGGACGATCCGGGCTTTCGCGTGCCATCCGTCGACTGGGAACGCACCGGTCGTGACGTGCTGACCATGGAATGGGTCGACGGCGTCAAGATGAACAACATCGCAGGCCTGGAGGAGGCCGGCCACGATCTGAAGGCGATCGCCGCCAATCTCATCCAGTCGTTCCTGCGCCACACGCTGCGCGACGGCTTTTTCCACGCCGACATGCATCCGGGAAACCTGTTCGTCGAGGCCAACGGCACCATCGTCGCCGTCGATCTCGGCATAGCCGGACGTCTTGGCAAGAAAGAGCGCCGCTTCCTCGCCGAAATCCTCTACGGCTTCATCACGCGCGACTATCTGCGCGTCGCCGAAGTGCATTTCGAGGCCGGCTACGTGCCGCGCCAGCACAATGTCGCGGCCTTCGCGCAAGCGATCCGCGCCATTGGCGAACCGATCCACGGCCAGCCGGCCGAGACCATTTCCATGGCCAAGCTCCTGACGCTGCTGTTCGAGGTGACCGAACTCTTCGACATGGCGACACGGCCGGAGCTGATCCTGCTGCAGAAGACCATGGTGGTGGTCGAAGGCGTGGCGCGCACGCTCGATCCGGCCTTCAACATGTGGAAAACCGCCGAGCCGGTGGTCGGCGGCTGGATCGCCGGAAACCTTGGCCCGCGCAGCATGATGATCGATGCGCGCGACGGCGCCAAGGCACTGCTGACGCTCGCCCGCCAGGCGCCGGAGCTTGCCGCGCGCACCGACCGGCTGTCGCGCGAGATCGACCTGATGGCCGAGCACGGCCTGCGTTTCGACGAGACCACGGCGCGTGCCATCGGCAAGGCCGAGGCGCGCTACAGCCGCTCCGGCCGCGTCGCGCTGTGGGTGATCGCATTGACGCTGGTCTACATCGCCTGGAAGATTCTCTAGGCCTGGAAATCGAAGCTCGAGCTGAAAACTTGCGGCGAGATGATTGCATTGCTATCATTGCTATCGGTCGGCATGAGCAAAGTGCAATCACATGGCAAGCATCACGATCCGCAACCTTGACGATGAGGTCAAGGAGTTGCTGCGCCGGTTGGCGGCGGAAAACAACCGTTCCATGGAAGAACAGGCGCGGGTGATGATCCGGGCCGCTGTCGACGGCCAGATCGGGCCTGCCCGCATAGACCAGATCGAAAAGACCTTGCGCGAACTGACCAGCACGCACAATGCGGCAACCCCGGTTGCGGCCCCTGCGGGCAAGATCCTTCCGCGGGGAACGCTTTCCGGCAAGCGCATCCTGCTCATCATTGGCGGTGGCATCGCCGCCTACAAGGCGCTGGACCTGATCCGCCGGTTGCGTGAGCGCGGAGCGGCGGTTCGGGTGGTGATGACAGCGGCTGCACAGGAATTCGTCACCACCCTGTCGGTTGGCGCGCTGTCGGCCGATCACGTTTTCACCGAACTGTTCGATCGCAATGACGAGCATGATGTCGGCCATATCAGGCTGTCGCGCCAGGCTGATCTTCTGGTCGTGGCGCCCGCCACCGCCGATCTGATGGCCAAGCTCGCCAACGGCCATGCCAATGATCTGGCCTCCACCGTGCTGCTGGCCACCGACAAGCCGGTGCTGATGGCGCCGGCGATGAACCCGAAAATGTGGTGGCATGCCGCGACCCGCCGCAACCGTGCGACCTTGGGCAAGGACGGCGTCACTTTCGTCGGCCCGGCCAGAGGCGAAATGGCCGAAAGCAATGAAGCCGGTGAAGGCCGCATGGCCGAGCCGCTGGAGATCGTCGCCGCGGTCGAAGCGCGGCTCGATACCGGCCCCAGGCCTCTGGCAGGTCGCAAGATCATCGTCACCTCAGGCCCGACGCATGAGCCGATCGACCCGGTGCGCTATATCGCCAACCGTTCCTCCGGCAAGCAGGGCCACGCCATCGCCGCCGCATTGGCAAGGCTTGGCGCCGATGTGCGCCTTGTCTCCGGCCCAGTGAGCATTGCCGATCCAGCCGGTGTGAAAACCATCCATGTCGAGCGCGCGCAAGAGATGCGCGATGCGGTCGAACAGCTTTTGCCCGCCGATGCCGCGGTGTTCGTGGCCGCCGTCGCCGACTGGCGCAGCGAGAATTCGGCCGGCGAAAAGATCAAGAAGGTGGCGGGCGAAGGACCGCCGGTGCTGCGCATGGTCGAGAACCCCGACATCCTTGCCGGCGTCGGCCACCACAGCCAGCGACCCGGTTTGGTCGTCGGCTTTGCCGCCGAGACGCAGGATCTTTTGCGCAACGCAGAGGCAAAGCTCGCGAAGAAAGGCGCCGATCTGATCGTCGCCAACGATGTGTCGCACGAAAGCGGCATCGGCCCTTCAGGCGTCATGGGTGGCGATCGCAACCGGGTGCGGATCGTGTCGAAGGCCGGCGTCGAGGAATGGCCCGAAATGACCAAGGACGAGGTGGCGGCGCGGCTCGCCACCCTCATTGCCGAGCGGCTGAAAACAACAGTCGTTTGACGTGTATTGGAGCAATTCCGGGAAGGCGCGCAGCGCTTTCCCTAGGGAATTGCGAACAGCAAAGACTACATGCGGCGCCAGTTGGACGCCGCGCATCCGATTCCGGACTGAGCCGTCAGTTTGACAAGAGCTCCGCCGTGCGGGCGAGCGCGCCGCCGAAACCGTTGAGCGGAATGGAAAAGCTCACCGCTTGTCCCGTATCCGCCGCGAAGGCGTCGATCTTCAGCGTCGTGCCGTTCTTGAGCAGCGGCGCGACATTGGCGTCAAACGCCACCGGCACCAGGCAGCCGACGGCCTGGCAAGTGTTGAATGCCAGGCTGCCGTCCAGCTTCTGGTCATCGATGGTCAGGGTGACGCCCTTGGCGAGCGCCAGCCCAAACGGCAGGGCAAGAGTGCCTGTCGCGTCATCGCCGGTCTTGCTCGACAGTTCGATCGCCAGCAGCCGTTGGTTGCTTTGCTTGTTGAACTGTTGGTGCGACAGGCTGCAGACCTTGTTCGTGCCCGATATCTGGCAATTGACCGTCCAGTCGCCATGGGTTTCGGACAAGGCCGATGCCCCGCCCGGCAGTTGTGGCGCATCGGCTGCGGCGGGCGGAGCCGCCACCTTGTCGCCTTTGGTCTGCGCGGCCACTGCCGGCACACCGGCGATGCAGGCCGCACCCAGCATCGCAACCAAATACGCGTATTTCCTCATCAAGACCTCTCCCGCCCGGCTCCGCCTCGAGCCAGCCTGGAAACTGACTTTGAGAGACGGCTGACTGTATTCTGTTGACCGTTTCCCCGAAGGCGCCATTGTACCTGACGGACATGCGGGCGCCATTCAGCCCGAGGCCGGCGCCGACCCGATAGAGCGGCGAATCGATCGCTTCCGTCAAGTGCAATGCGAGGTTGCCGGGCAGAATCTGCCCCGCCGCGAAGCGACCTTCGATCTCCCGCTTCTTGTGTTGGAGAACTCCACTCCCGGCCTTCCATAGAGGCAACGCTGGCATCTCACTAAATGCGATGTCCGTTCCGGTCTCCAGCGCTGGCGTTGCCTGACATCCGTGGCCGCGGGCCGGACGGCGGGGTCGCGATTGATTTCAAGGTAACAGATGGACCAGCCATGGCATCGCCGGACAAACACCCTATATTGCGGGAATGAACAGGATTTTTCGCGGGAATATGCCGACGTCGGCGCGTCGACTATCGATGGGATTTGCATCGGCGGTGCTGGCCGCGACTTTTATGGCCGGCTTTGTGCTGCCCGTTTCCGCGCAGGTGGCCAATCCCGCGATCAACAGCAACGCGCTGATCCAGCAGAACGATCTGCAGGCCTTGCAGAGCCGCATTCAGCGGCAGCAATTCCAGCAGCAGCAACAGCAGTACCGCGACCAGGACCGCGTAATCGTCCAGCAGCCACCGCCGGTCGTGCCGCGGGTCAGGCCGGGCTGCCAGACGCAGATCATCGGCAACACGGCCGTGAGCACCTGCCGCTGACAGGCGGGCTTCTTTTATTTAGCCGACTTACATGGTAGGGGACCTTGAGGGTGCCTCTGCGGCAGTTTGGGTTTGCAAAGGCGCCACGTCACGCTATGGGGCACTGACCGACTGGACTATTGCAGATGACAACCACGAAGAAAAAGGCCGTACGCCGGGCCAAGAAAGGGGAAAGAATCCGCCAGGTGGCGGCGATCCCCTTTCGCTTGACCGCGGATGGAAGTTTCGAGGTGATGCTGGTCACGTCGAGAACGACGAGACGCTTCATCGTCCCCAAGGGGTGGCCGATGAAAGGCAAGAACGGACGCAAGGCCGCGACCATCGAGGCGATGGAAGAAGCCGGCGTACTTGGCAAGACCCTGAAGCAGCCGGCCGGCACCTATTCCTATTGGAAGCGGTTGGCCAACCGCTTTGTCCATGTCGACGTCATCGTCTACCTGCTTGAAGTGACCGAGGAACTGGCCAACTGGCAGGAGGCCAAGCGGCGACAGCGGGCCTGGCTGACGCCGGCCGACGCGGCGATGTTGATCGACGAACCGGATCTTTCGACGCTGGTGAAGACCCTGACACTTCCCCAGCCCACGCCGACCGACGCGACCTAAAGCAATTCCAGAAAGAGTGTGAACGGTTTTCAAGGGAAAGCGCATAGCGCTTTCCCTTGGGAATTGCGTCAAAACAACAAGGACAATTCCTCAGCCGCTCGTACCGCCCTCTTCGGGAAGAGGGCGTACCGGCATGCCGGTATAGGCCCACAACCATTCGCGCGGCAGCGGCCCCTTGTTGCGCTCGCTCTGCTGCGACTGCTCCCAGGCGTGCGCCAGGATGCCGACGGAGCGTGACAGCACGAAGAGCCCGCGCGTCAGCGGCGGCGGGAAGCCGAGTTCGCCATAGATGACGGCCGTGGCGCCATCGATGTTGAGCGGTATCCTCTTGCCCTTGCGGCGTGCGACCTCCGCCTCGATCACCTCGGCGATGTCGGCGAACCGTCCATTGACGACGCCACGCGCGGCAAATTCGCGGGTCAGTTCCAACAGGCGCGGCGCGCGCGGATCGACCGGGTGAAAGCGGTGGCCGAGCCCCGGCACATAACCCTTTTCCTCGACGAAGAACCGGTCGAGCCGTACCGAGACCGCCTCCCCCAGCGCCATCCCGCCATCGATCGCCACAGCGATATCCCTGTAGAAGGACAGCGCCTGTTCGCCGGCGCCGCCATGCACGTCGCCGAGCACATTGATGGCCGAGGCCATGGCGCTGTTGATGCCGACACCACAGGTTGCCGCCATGCGGGCGATGGCGATCGACGGCGCCTGCGGCCCATGGTCGACCGCCGCGCCCAGCGCGATGCCGAGCAGTGCCGCCTGGTCTTCGCTGGGCAATTCACCACGCAACATCAGCCAGATCATCGCCGGGAAGGAGACACGGCCGATCAGGTCCTGGATTTCATAGCCGCGCAGCCGGATGACGCCGGGGCTCATCTCGATGATGCCGGTCTGCCACCATTCCTCGCCGCGCTCACGGCCTGACTTCTTCTCCGCGTCGCTCATGCCCGTGCCTTTGCCTTGGCGCGCGGCGACAGGCCGGCGAAAATCTCATCCATATGCTCGCCGAGCGCCGGTGGCGGCTTCGTCGGCAACGGCGCCGCGCCATCGACCATGAAGCCGCCGCGCAGAACGGTCAGCGGCCTGTCCATCCCGGCGACATCGTCAAAATTGGCGGTCACCTGGCGTTCGAGCACTTGCGGCTCGGCCAGCACTTGCGGGATCGTCAGCACCCGGCCCGCCGGCACGCCTGCCCGGTTCAATCGTTCCTCCCAGGCGGCCGCCGGAGCATCTGTCAGGGCGTCCTCGATCTCGGTTTTCAGCGCAGCACGGTTCTTCTTGCGCGTCTCGCGCTCCGCGAAGCGAGGATCGGACGCCAGTTCCGGCCGTCCAATCAGCCGGCAAAGCGTCACGAACTGCTCCTGCTTGTTGGCGGCGATGTTGAGCAATCCATCGCCGGTACGAAAGGCGCCGGAAGGTGCCGCCGTCATGTTCTCATTGCCCATCGGCCTGGGATCGACCCCTGCCGTCAGATAGTTCGACACCGGCCAGCCAAGCGCGGAAAGCGTGCATTCGAGCATCGAGACGTCGAGGAAGGCGCCCTCGCCCGTTGTCTTCTGCCTGACCAACGCCGATGCGATCGCGAACGCGCCGACCAGACCGCCCAGCGTATCGGCGACCGGATAGCCGACGCGCAGCGGCGCCGTTTCCGGCGTGCCGGTGATGCTCATGATGCCCGACAGGCCCTGGATGATCTGGTCGTAGGCGGGATTGTCGCGCATCGGCCCGGTCTGGCCGAAACCCGATATTGCGCAATAGACGAGACCGGGGCGGACAGCCTTCAGCGCCTCATGGCCGAGGCCAAGCCGATCCATCACGCCGGGGCGGAAATTCTCCACCAGCGCGTCGGCACTGGCGACCAGATCGAGGAAACGCTCGCGATCGGCTTCTGTCTTCAGATCGAGCATGACAGATCGTTTGCCGGCGTTCTGCGCCAGGAACGAGGCGCCCATACCGGCTTGGTTGAGCCTTGGCGAACCGCCGAGCTGACGCGCCAGGTCGCCGCCTTGCGGTCCCTCGACTTTGATCACGTCGGCCCCCAGCAGCGCCAGCTGATAGGCACAATAGGGCCCGGCCAGAACATTGGTCAGGTCAAGGACGCGGATACCGGAAAGCAGGTCTGTCATATCGTCTCAAATCGATCAGGCATCGCCCGGCACATGCTCCGGCCCGCGCCGCCGGCGGTGCTCGATGAAGGCCCAGATATGCGGCCCGACCAGGCCGATGAAGGCGAGCGTCAGCAGCGTCAGCGACAGCGGATGCTTGTAGAACACCGACCAATCGCCATTCGAGATGGTCATCGCCCGGCGGAACTGGGTTTCGGCGAGCGGTCCCAGGATCATGCCGATGATCACAGGCGCGGTCGGGAAATCGAAGCGCCGCATCAGTAAGCCCGCCGCCCCCAGGAGATAGAGGATCACGAGATCGATGGGCGATTGCGAGATGCCGTAGGTGCCGACGGTCGCGAACACCAGGATGCCGGCATAGAGCTGCGGAGCCGGGATCTTCAGCAGCCGCACCCACAGTCCGATCAGCGGCAAATTGAGGATGACGAGGATGACGTTGGCGATGAACAGGCTGGCGATCAGGCCCCAGACCAAATTGGCCTGCGTCGTCAGGAGCAGCGGCCCGGGATTGATGCCGTAGCTCTGGAACGCCGACAGCATGATCGCCGCCGTCGCCGAGGTCGGCAGGCCGAGCGTCAGCATCGGCACCAGCACGCCGGCGGCCGACGCATTGTTGGCGGCCTCCGGACCGGCGACGCCCTCGATGGCGCCGACCGTGCCGAACTCCTCCTTGTGCTTCGACAGCTTCTTCTCGATGGCATAGGACAGGAAGGTCGGGATTTCGGCGCCACCGGCCGGCATGGCGCCGATCGGGAAGCCGATCGCCGCACCGCGCAGCCAGGCCTTCCACGAGCGGCCCCATTCGGCCGCGGTCATGTAGAGCGAGCCTTTCAGCGGCACGATCTCGTCCTTGCCGGCATAGCGGCGCGAGGCCATGTAGAGCGTCTCGCCGACCGCGAACAGGCCGACGGCGGCGATGATGACGTCGACGCCGTCGAGCAGTTCGGTCGTGCCGAAGGTGAAGCGCGGCTGGCCAGTCTGCAGGTCGACGCCGATCATGCCGATAACGAAGCCGGCAAACAGGCTGGTGAGCCCGCGCACAGAGGACGAGCCGAGCACGGCCGAAACCGTGATGAAGGCCAGCACCATCAGCGAGAAATATTCGGCCGGCCCGAAGGCCAGCGCGAACTTGACCACCACCGGCGCCAGGAAGGCGACACCCAGCGTGCCGAGCGTGCCGGCAACGAACGAACCGATAGCCGAGGTGGCAAGGGCAGCACCCCCACGGCCGGACCGCGCCATCTTGTTGCCCTCCAGCGCGGTGACGATGGTGGCGCTTTCACCTGGCGTGTTGAGCAGGATCGACGTCGTCGAGCCGCCATACATGGCGCCGTAATAGATGCCGGCGAACAGGATGAAGGACGCTTCCGGCGCCACCTGATAGGTGATCGGCAGAAGCAGCGCGATGGTCAGCGCCGGCCCGAGGCCAGGCAGCACGCCGATGGCGGTGCCGAGCGTGGTGCCGAGCAGGCACCACAGAAGATTGACCGGGGTGAAGGCGACCGAGAAGCCGTGGGCGAGTTGTTCGAGCGTGTTCATGGTCTCACGCCCCAAACGCGCCGGCAATCGCGTCGATCACCGTGTTCAGCTGGTTCTCGATGAAGCCGGCACCGATGTTGACGCCGAGCGCCCTGGCGAAGCCGAAATAGGCGGCCAGCGCCAGGACAAGGCCGGTGAGCGCGTCGCGCAGCGTATGCCTGCTGCCGAAGCCGTAGCAGACGAGAACGAACATGATCACCGATGCCGCCGTGAAGCCGAGCGGCCGGATGAGCAGCAGGTTGGCCAGAAGGCCGATGACGACAAAGCCCATCGCCCTCCAATCGGTCGGCGTTTCCTTTTCCTCCTCCGGCTGCCATCCGCCGCGAAACGCGGCGAGGATGAGCAGCAGCGCAAGCACCATCAGGCCGACCATGGTGAGGTAGGGAAAGACGGTCGGGCCGACCTTGGAGTAGAGCGGCGACACCGGGATCGCCAGCGTCTGCCAGGCGACAGCGCCGGCACAGGCGAGAAGCCCGATGCCAACAAGCAATTCCGGCACGGCAAGGCGCGAGGGCGCCGTCGGCTGGTTGATGGTGCTCATGGAATGTCCTCCCCAGGATTACGGGCCAAGACGGCTGTCATCGGCCTTCATGCTGTCAGTCCATGACCGATCTCATCTGCGATGCGATCGGCGGACTTGAGAAAATAAGGGACGGCTCGCGCCGTCCCCTGGGGAAATCAGGCGAGGCCGAGATCCTTGAGGATGGCTTCGATACGCGCCGAATCCTCGGCAACGAATTTCGCATAGTCGTCGCCGGTGAGCAGGATGGGCGTCCAGTTGCGGTTCTTACATTCGGTCGCCCAGGCATCGCTCTTTGCCATGGTCTCCACCAGCGTGATCATCGCCGCTTTGTCGGCGTCGGACACGCCAGGGGGCGCGAAGACGCCGCGCCAGTTGAACAGTTCGACATCGATGCCGGCTTCCTTCAGCGTCGGCGCGTCGATGCCGTCCTGGCGCTTGTCGGCCGAGATGGCGAGCAGCCTGAGCGCGCCGGCCTTGACCTGTTCTGAGAATTCGCCAAAGCCGGAAATGCCGGCCGCCACCTGATTGCCGAGCAGCGCCGACAAGGCCTCGCCGCCGCCGGCGAACGGCACATAGGAAAGATTGGTCGCCGGAACGCCTACCGTCTTGGCGATCAGGCCGAACAGGATGTGGTCGGAGCCACCGGCCGAACCACCGGCGACGGGAACCTTCGTCGGATCGGCCTTCAGCGCGGCGACGAAATCGGCGGCCGTCTTGAAGGGCGACTCCGCCGGCACCACCAGGGCCTCGAATTCGCCGGTGAGACGGGCGATCGGCGTGACTTGCGTCAGATTGTTGGCGGCCTTGTTGGCGATGATGGCGCCGACCATGACCATGCCGGCCACCATCAGCGAATTGCCCTTGCCGTTCCACTGGCTGATGAATTGCGGCAGCCCGACCGTGCCGCCGGCGCCGCCGACATTGGTGATCTGCGAGCCGGAGATCAGCTTCTCTGCGCGCATCACCTGATCCATCGTGCGCCCCGTCTGGTCCCAGCCGCCGCCGGGCGCCGCCGGAACGAATATCTGGATCTGCGGTGCCCCTTCGGCGAAAGCGGGCGTGAGATGAAGTCCTGCAAGGCCGGCAGCGCCTGCAGCCGCCGTGCTCATCAAAAATCTGCGTCTGTTCAGCATGGGATTCCTCCAGATCACGACACCTCCTCCGGTGCCTGCCAAACGCGCCTGCATTCACAGACCCGTGATCGAGTTCAAGCAGATGTTACCGAGTTCTGTCAACGGGAACGATATTCTGCTAGACAGAACGCCCCGGCAGCGCGACAGACTGGCCCTCGGGCATCTCGGGGTTGGAACCACAATGGACTCACCAAGCAGATCAACTGATGCTGTAAGCCGGCATGCGTCCGCCGAAGGTGTTGCGGCCCTTGATCGGGCGATCGCCATCCTCGATGCCTTCACCACGGCCGACCGCTCGCTCAGCCTGGCTGAAATCGCGGCGCGCACCGGTCTTTACAAGAGCACGATCCTGCGGCTGGCCAATTCGCTGCTGCGTGGGCAACTGCTCGAGCGGCTGGACGACGGGCGCTATCGTGTCGGGCCCGCAACCTTCCGGCTGGGCACGCTCTATCAGCGTTCGGTCGTGGCGGTCGACATCCTGCTGCCGATCATGCGCGACCTTTCCGAGCGCAGCTGGGAGAGCGTTGCCTTCTATGTCCGCTCGGGCGACGTCCGCACCTGTCTTTACCGCGTCGAATCCAAGCATCCGATCCGCTACACGATCCGCGAGGGTGACGTATTGCCTTTGCTTCTCGGCTCCGGCGGCCGCGTGCTTGCGGCGTTTTCCGGCCAGCCGGGCGAACCCTATGAGACCATACGCCGGACCTGCAACTGCCTCGCCGTCGGCGATCGGGATCCCGAAACGGCAGGCATCTCGGCACCGGTATTCGGACCGGGGCGTGTGCTGCTCGGCGCGCTGACGCTGGCTGGTCCCAGCACGCGCGTCGATGCCGCCTTCCTCGAGCGCATGAAACGGCCTCTGCTCGAGGCGGCAGCCCGTGCCACCCGTGCCTTTGGCGAGGATGCCTCGATGCTCGAACAGGCAAGTCTCGCAACGGAGATTGTGCGCTAGCCGCGCGGTTGCGGCCCGGAAAAGAACCGATAAACTTCGAATACAAGCCGATTCAACTCGAAGCAGTCACTTGACGTGGCGTAATATTGGGCTACCCAAATCAAGAAAAGGCTTCATAGAGGACGGAACTATTTATTTGCTGTTAAGTCCCGCGTGATACCCGGTTGTTGTCGCCATTTGAGCGACATGAGAGAAGAAAATCGTCTCAACCGACGGGTGAAACAGTCGGACAGACGCGCTGACAGGATCATGGCACGTCCGTGGATTCTAAGCCGTCATCGATGGACGCCAGCCCCCGTCTTCTCGGGCTTCGTCTGGCCGTTCATCGCCGTCGTCCTCATCCAGGCGCTGGTCGCCAGCCTCAGCCTACACACCCTTTCGGCGGTTCGCGCCTATGTCGGCGGCGAAAGCCAGTGGTCCAAGGGGCAAAAGCACGCCATCTATTTCCTCAGCCTCTATGCGGACACCGGCAATGAGGAGTTCTTCGGCGAGTATCGCGAAGCGATCGCCGTTCCGCTGGCCGACCGTTCGGCCCGCCTGGCGCTGGAGCAGCCCGAGCCCGATACAGAGGCCGCGCGGGCAGGCTTCCTGCAAGGCAGAAACCACCCGGACGACGTCGCCGGGATGATCTGGCTTTTCCAGAATTTCCGGAACTTCAGCTATCTCGACACCGCCATTCGGGACTGGGCAGCGGCCGACACGATGATCCTCGCCATCCAGCGGCTCGGCGATACGATGCATGCGACGCTGGGCAAGGGGCCGGCGTCGGCAGCCGAGATCGGCGCCTGGAAAGCGGAAATCCATCGGCTCGATCATCAGGTCACCCCGTTGTCCAAGGCTTTCTCGGACAGTCTCGGCGAAGGATCGCGCTTCATCCGGATGCTGCTTACCTTCGCCAATCTCGTCACGGCCGCATCGTTGATCCTGCTTGCCGTGTGGCGCACGCGCAAGCTCTTGGCGCAGCGCCAGGCCTTCCAGTTGGCGCTCAATGCCGAGCGCGAGCGCGCCCAGATCACGCTGGCTTCGATCGGCCAGGCCGTCGTCTGCACCGGCCGCGACGGGCGGCTCGACTACATGAATGCGGTTGCCGAGAAGCTGCTGGCATGCCCGCTCGGCACTGCCAGGGGCAAACCCATCGCAGCGTTCTTTCGCCTCGTCGACAAGGACACCGGCGTTGAAGAAACGCAGTTGGTCGAGCGTCTCCTGGCCGGCGAAGCGCGCCGGTCCAGCGCCCGTCCACAATTGCTGCAGCGGCCGGACGGCTCTGTTGTTCCCGTCGCATTGACCGGCGCACCGCTGCTCGTTTCCGGTGAGGTCGTCGGTGCCGTGCTCGCCTTCCACGACATGACGCGCGAAGAGGATTATATCGAGCGGCTTTCGTGGCAGGCTTCGCATGATGCGTTGACCGGGCTCGCCAACCGGCGCGATTTCGAAAGCCGGTTGGAAAGGACCATCGTCGAATTGCAGGGCCAGCCCCGGCAACACGCCTTGATGTATCTCGATCTCGATCAGTTCAAGCTGGTCAACGATACGTGCGGCCATGCGGCGGGCGACCAGTTGCTGCGCCAGATCTCGGCGCTGCTGACCTGCGATTTGCGGCCGGGCGACGTGCTGGCACGGTTGGGCGGCGATGAGTTCGGCGTGCTGCTCGTCGATTGTGGAGCCAACGAAGCGTGCGACATCGCCGAACGGCTGCGCGCGGCGGTGCAGAACCTGCATTTCGTCTGGGATGGCAGGCCGTTCAACACCAGCGTCAGTGTCGGCATGGTGGAGATCGCCAATGCGCAGGTGACGATCGAGGAAACGCTACGGGCCGCCGACGTCGCCTGCTACATGGCCAAGGAAAAGGGCCGCAACCGCGTCCAGATCCACAGCGATGGCGACGTCGACTTGCGCGAGCGTTTTGGCGAGATGGCCTGGGTGCAGCGCCTGCACGCCGCGCTGGAGCAAGACCGTTTCCGGCTTCATGCTCAGGAAATCTGGCCGCTCAACGACGACGTCGTCGAGGCTGGAGCGCATATAGAGATCCTGTTGCGGCTGACCGACGAAGATGGCAGCTTCGTCACCCCGCAGAGTTTCATTCCCGCGGCCGAGCGCTACGGCCTGATGCCGTCGATCGACCGCTGGGTGGTGCGCAACACCTTCCGCATCCTGGCCGCCCGGCAGGCCGATCCGCGCACGCCGCCCATCGCAACATGCGCCATCAATCTTTCCGGCGCGACTTTCGGCGACGAAAGCTTTCTCGGCTTCCTGCGCGAGCAATTCCTCATCCATGGCATTTCGCCTGCCATGATCTGCCTGGAGATCACCGAAACTAGCGCTATCGCCAATCTCACCAACGCCATGCGCTTCATTGCCGATCTGCGCGGCCTGGGCTGCCGCTTCGCGCTCGACGATTTCGGCTCCGGCATGTCGTCTTTCGCGTATCTGAAGCACCTGCCGGTCGACTACCTCAAGATCGACGGCAGCTTCGTCAAGGACATGCTGGACGACCGCATCGACCGCGCCATGGTCGAGATGATCCACCACATCGGCAAGGTCATGGGAAAGCGCACCATCGCCGAGTTCGTCGAGAGCGACGGTATCGCCGCCGCGCTGAAGACCATCGGCGTCGACTATGCCCAGGGCTATGGGATCGCCAGACCGACGCCGTTCGATGCCTCGACGGTGCTGCTAGGCCGAGGCGTCACGCCGGCCGTCGAAAGCGTCGATCCATGGGCCGATCTGGCGCGGAAGCTGCGCCGCAAGGCGGGCTAGTCTACCGGAGCTGCAATGCCGTTCAGGACAGCCGCTCCAGCAGCACGGTCGGCGCGTCATGATAGGTGGTCCGCAACACCTCGCGATAGCCGACCTTGTCAGCGACATTCAACGAGGCGGTATTCTCGGGATCGATGATGCAGACGGTTTTCACCCGTCCGAAGGTTTCTTCGCCCCAGGCCAGGACACGGCCGACGACCTCTGTGGCGAGGCCTGCCCCGTGCACTTCCGGCGCCAGCGCCCATCCGGCCTCGGGAATGCCTTCGATCGACGGCTCCATGTCGCGCTTCAGGTCGTGAAACCCGGCCTCGCCGACGAAGCGGCCCGTCGCCTTCTCCTCGATCGCCCAGAAGCCGTAGCCGAGCAGCGACCACAGGCCGGCATGACGCAGGAAGCGCATCCAGCTTTCCTCGCGCGTGCGCGGCTTGCCGCCGATGAAGCGGGTAACGGCCGGGTCGGCCCACATTGTTGCATAGGCGTCGAAATCCTCCAGCCGGTGCGCCCGCAGAATGGTTCGCTGCGTCTCGATGACGGGAGCGACGGTCACTTTGCGGTTGTTCATGGGATTTGCCTCGCTGATCTTGTCCGCGCTTAGCAAATTGCCCCTGCGGTGCAAGGGCCAGCGGACGACTCGCCATCATCCAGAATAGCAGCCCGAAGCAGATCTTCAGCCGCGCCAGGCCATCGGATACAGGGGGCGTTCCAGACCGGTCATGCCTGCGAACCTAACGTGCCTGGACCGAGCGTCAACGCCGCCTAAGACCAGGAATTCAGCTTCTATGGGAATTCTGCCCGACGGTGTTAATTTCCCGGCAGACTGATTCAGCACATCTGCGGCGCGACCTTTTCAGACGCGTGCTCAACCCAAGGGAAGAAACATGGACACGACCGACCTTGTGCTTGCCATTATCCATCATCTGCTGGTGTTTTCCCTGGCAGGGATCATCGGCGCCGAATTCGTGCTGATCCGCGGCGACCTGCCCGCCGTAACCCTCAAGCGACTCGCCGGCATCGACCGCCACTATGGCATCATCGCCTCACTCATCATCATCGTCGGCATCGGCCGTGTCTTCTGGGGCCTCAAGGGTTGGGAGTTCTACGTCTACAACTGGATGTTCTGGGCCAAGATGGCGGCATTCGGCATTGTCGGCCTGCTGTCGATCATCCCGACCGTGCGCTTCATTTCCTGGAACCGGCAGGCCAGCGCCAATCCCGCCTTCGCCGTGCCGGCGGGCGAACTGGCCTCGGTGAAGACCTATATCCGCGCCGAGGCCTTCGTCTTCCTGCTGATCCCGGTCTTCGCGGCGGCGATGGCGCGCGGTTACGGCTACCAATAGATCTGGAATAGAACGTGAGCGAGTAGGGTCTGCAATCGGCATTTGCCGAAGCCGGTCGACTATCGACCGTTTCGGATCCCGCCTTGTGGTTCGAACATCTATCCGTTGCGTGCCGGCTGCCGCGGATATCCCAGTTTGCCATTTGAGTCCGATTGCAATCTATTGGCCTGCGCTGGTTGTTGTTTCATCCGCGGCCGGCATTGAGAGGAGTTCCGCGCAGCGGTTTATTCATATCCCGGAGGAGAATTACGATGCGAAAATTTGTTGCCGCTCTGGCCGCCGCCGCGGCCGTCACGCTTTATTCGTTCGCCGCCGACGCACAATCCTATCCCGAACGTACCATCACCGTTGTCGTGCCGTTTGCGGCAGGCGGTCCGACCGACACCGTCACCCGGCTCGTCGCGGAAGCCATGTCGAAGGATCTCGGCCAGCAGGTCATCGTCGAGAATGTCGGCGGCGCCGGCGGCACGCTCGGCGCGGGCCGCGTCGCCAATGCCGATCCCGATGGCTACACGCTGCTCCTCCATCACATCGGCATGGCGACGAGTGCGACGCTCTACAGAAAGCTGGCCTACGACACGCTGAACGCCTTTGAATATGTCGGCCTGGTGACCGAAGTGCCGATGACCATCATCGGCCGCAAGGATCTTCCGCCGACCGATCTGAAAGGGCTTGTCGACTACGCCAACGCCAACAAGGACAGCATCACCGTCGCCAATGCCGGTATCGGTGCGGCCTCGCATCTGTGCGGCATGCTGTTCATGAGCGCCATCGGCACGCCGCTGGTCACCGTGCCCTACAAGGGCACCGGCCCGGCCATGACCGATCTTCTCGGCGGCCAGGTCGACATTATGTGCGACCAGACCACCAACACCACCAAGCAGATCCAGGGCGGCACGATCAAGGCCTATGCCGTCACCTCGCCGGAGCGCCTCGACGTGCTGAAGGATGTGCCGACGACGATCGAAGCCGGCCTCCCCGCGGTGCAGGTCGGCATCTGGCACGGCCTCTATGCGCCGAAGGGCACGCCGGCCGAGATCACCGACCGCCTGTCGAAATCGCTCCAGGTTGCCCTGAAGGACCCGAACGTCATCGCCCGCTTCGCCGAACTCGGCACCAGGCCGTCATCGGAGGCCGACGCGACGCCGGCGGCGCTGAAGGCCAAGCTGGAAAGCGAGATCGCGCGCTGGAAGCCGATCATCGAAGCCGCCGGCCAGTACGCCGACTGATGGCTTGAAACGGGGCGCCCGCGGCGCCCCGTTCGCTTCGATCCGATTTCCCATTTGCAACGGCAGGCCCCAGCGCCTGGGAGGACCGTCATGAAACCTTTCGCAATCGACAGGACCAACGGCCTGTGCGCCGCGCTGTTCATCTTTTTCGGTGCGTTCTTCGCGCTGCAGTCGCTCAGCCTCGAAATCGGCACGGCGTTGCGCATGGGGCCGGGCTATTTCCCGCTGGTCCTGGCGATCGTGCTGATCCTGCTAGGCGCCATCATCCTCGTCCAGGCGATACGCGTCGAGGGTGAGCCGATCGGCCCAGTGGCGTGGCGCGGCATGTTGTTCATCCTGCCGGCGCCGATCTTCTTCGGCTTGACGGTGCGCGGCCTCGGCTTCGTGCCGTCGATCTTCCTGACGGCGCTGATCGCCGCCTTCGCCAGCGGCCGCATGAAGCCGCTCACCGCGCTCGTGTTGTCGGCTGGCCTGACGCTGTTCTCGGTCCTCGTCTTCAGCTACGCGCTCGGCCTGCCGTTCCAGCGCTTCGGCCCCTGGCTGCCCTCATGGCTGGCATTGTGAGACGCTGACATGGACTTGCTCAACAATCTCGCGCTCGGCTTTTCGACCGCCTCGACGCCGGCCAATCTCGGCTTCTGCCTGATCGGCGTCCTGCTCGGCACGCTGATCGGCGTCCTGCCCGGCATCGGCGCCACCGCAACCATCGCCATGCTGTTGCCGATCACCTTCCAGATCGGCGACCCGGTTTCTTCCCTCATCATGCTTGCCGGCATCTACTACGGCGCCCAGTATGGCGGCTCGACCACCGCCATTCTCATCAACATGCCCGGTGAATCCTCGTCGGCCGTCACCGCCATCGACGGCTATCAGATGGCCCGCCAGGGCCGCGCCGGGGCGGCATTGGCGATCGCCGCGATCGGCTCGTTCTTCGCCGGCACGGTGTCGACCTTCCTCGTCGCCGTCTTTGCCCCGCCGTTGACGGCGATAGCCCTGCAGTTCGGCGCGGCGGAGTATTTTTCGTTGATGATCGTCGGCCTCGTCTCGTCCATCGCGCTCGCCCATGGCTCGATCGTCAAGGCGCTGGCGATGGTCGTGCTCGGCCTGCTGCTTGGCATCGTCGGCACCGACATCTACACCGGCGCGCCGCGCTTCACCCTTGGCATCCGCGAATATGCCGACGGACTGAATTTCGTCGCCGTGGCGGTCGGCGTCTTCGGCGTCGCCGAGATCCTGCGCAACCTTGAAAACGAGCATGAGCGCTCGGTGCTGATCAGCAAGGTCTCCGGTCTGATGCCGACCCGCGGCGACTTCAAGCGTATGGCAGCACCCATCGTGCGCGGAACCATCATCGGTTCGGCGCTCGGCATTCTGCCCGGCGGTGGTGCGGTGCTTGCGGCCTTTGCCTCCTATTCGGTCGAGAAACGCGTGTCGAAAACCCCGCATGAATTCGGCAAGGGCGCCATCGCCGGCGTCGCCGGACCGGAATCGGCCAACAATGCCGGCGCCCAGACCTCCTTCATCCCGATGCTGACGCTGGGCATTCCGGCCAATCCTGTCATGGCGCTGATGATCGGCGCCATGATCATCCAGGGCATCGTGCCCGGCCCCAATGTCGCCACCGAGCAGCCGGCGCTGTTCTGGGGCATCATTGCTTCGATGTGGATCGGCAATCTGATGCTGATCATCCTCAACCTGCCGCTGATCGGCCTTTGGGTGAAGCTGCTGACGATCCCCTATTACGTGCTCTTCCCGATCATCATGGCGTTCTGCTCGATCGGCGTTTACAGCGTCAACACCAATGCTTTCGATCTCTATGCCGTCGCCTTCTTCGGCCTGCTCGGCTATGTCCTCACCAAGCTGCGCTGCGAACCGGCACCCCTGCTGCTCGGCTTCGTGCTCGGCCCGCTGCTCGAGGAAAACCTGCGCCGCGCCATGATCCTGTCGCGCGGCGACGCCTCAACCTTCCTGACGCGGCCGATCAGCGCCGGCCTGCTGCTGGTGGCGCTGGCCGTGCTCGTCATCGTCTTCCTGCCCTCGGTCAAGAAGAAGCGCGAAGAGGTGTTCGTGGAGGAGAGTTGAAGCCCGGGCCAGTCAGCCTTGGCTCTGAACCTCGTCCACCGGATCGAGCGGAGCGATCGGCACCAGGGGCGCCGGAATGCTGGTCGTCTTCTCCTCAGCCTTGCAGATATCGGCGATGACGCAGGCCGGGCAATCCGGCTTGCGCGCCTTGCAGACATAGCGCCCATGCAGGATCAGCCAGTGATGCGCATGGCGCATATATTCGTCCGGGATGATTTTCAGCAGCCCTTGCTCGACCTGTTCGGGCGTCTTGCCGGGCGCCAGGCCAAGCCGGTTGCCAATCCGGAAAATATGCGTGTCGACCGCCATCGTATGCTGGCCGAAGGCCATGTTGAGCACGACATTGGCGGTCTTGCGCCCGACGCCTGGCAGCTTGACCAGCTCGTCGCGGTTGTCGGGCACTTCCCCGCCGTGGTCGCGGATCAGCGCTTCCGACAGCGCGATGACGTTCTTGGCCTTGTTGCGCCACAGACCGATGGTCCTGATATAGTCGCCGACCTTGGCCTCGCCCAGCGCCAGCATCTTCCGCGGCGTGTCGGCGGCTTTGAACAAGGCCCTTGTCGCTTTGTTGACGCCGGCATCGGTCGCCTGAGCCGAAAGCACCACCGCCACCAAGAGCGTAAACGCGTTGACATGTTCGAGCTCACCCTTCGGCTCCGGCCGCTGGACGGAAAACCGGCGGAAGATCTCGTGCACTTCCGCCGGACTGTAGCGCGACGTCCGCCGCACCGGCCGTGGGCGCGGCTTGGCATTGGAACCATCGCGCCGTCCTGGCGGCAATTCTTTTTCGGGCATGGAAGAATCTTTGGACTTGGGGCTCGCCATTTCCCTCCTATAATATCCTGTCATGAGCGACACAAACGCCTCGTTCCAGGCCGACGAGCCCTTCTTTCACGCATTGCTGACCCCGCACCGGTCGCTGGGCAGGACAGGCTTCCTGGTCCTGATGGCCGCTTTGTCGTTCGGCTGGCTGGCGACCGGCGCGTTCTTCCTGCCGCGCGGCGCCTGGCCGGTATTCGGCTTCTTCGGTCTCGACGTGGTCGCCCTCTACATCGCCTTCCGCGTCAACTACCGCGCCGCCCGCGCCCGCGAGGAGGTATCGGTCTCGCGTACCACCCTCGACATCCGCAAGACGGCCCCTTCGGGAAAATCGGAAGCCCACCGCTTCAACCCGTTCTGGGCCCGGTTTTCGGTCGCCCGTCACGCCGAGATCGGCATCACCAAAATGACGGTTGAAGGCCAAGGCCAGAACGTGCCGATCGGCGGCTTTCTCGACGCCGAGTCCCGCGAGAGCTTTGCGACAGCCTTTTCGCGCGCGCTGGCGACCGCCAAGGCGCGCTAAACGGCTCTTTGTTTTGACGCAATTCCCTAGGGAAAGCGCTACGCGCTTTTTCCCGGGAAAACCGTTCACACTTTTCCTGGAATTGCTCTAGAACCGATAGCGCAGAAGCCTGCCGACCTTGCGCAGCGCCGGAATGTGTTTCCAAAGGCGAACGAAGAGTTTGGCGGGCCAGCCCATGCGGGCGGCGTGTTCGGGCATGTAGGCGGAAATATCCTCGACGAACCGCAGTTTCGGAACCGCCAGCTCCAGCTCGTGCGGATCATCGATCGCCCAGTGAACCTCGGCGCCAGTCGCCTTGATGGTGGGATTGAGACGAAGCAGCGTCAGGCCGAAACGGCTGTAGGCGTCGAACATCAGCTCGCCGCCGGCAAGATGCGAGACAAGCCGCGAAACCAGGCGCAGCCCCTCATCGGCGGGAAGATAGGGCGTCAGCCCTTCCGCCACCACGATGGCCGGGCGGTTGTGGGGCACTTCGGCCAGCCAGCCGGGCTCGGTCACCGACGAAGCGATGAGATGATAACGGTCGCGTGACGGGTAAAGTTTTCGCCTGAGTTCGATGACCTGGGGATAGTCGACATCGAACCAGTCCACGCCTGGCGGCGGATCGACACGGAAGATGCGCGTATCGAGCCCGCAGCCCAGATGCAGCACGATGGCGCCGGGATTTCTGGCCAGAAAATCCTCTACACGAACGTCCAATGTCTTGGCCCGGATCGCCAGGCCGATGCCGAGATTCTCGTCGACCTTGAGCCTGGAGAAGTCATAGTCGATCTTGCGCACCGCCTCGTCGGCGAAATGATCCCCAAGCAGCGAATGGGGCAACCGGCTCTCCAGCGCCTTGCCGTATAGCGTCATCAGCAAGGTTTCCTTAGCCCCGGTCAGATGCACTTTCTCGCCAGCCATGAGCGACTCCTGGCAGGAGCATGATCCCGAAAAGTGGATACCGGTTTTCGGAAAAGATCATGCTCGAACACAAAGAGAGAGCCCCATCCCGACCCATCGGGATGGAACAGGCTCTCGAAACCCCGAGTCTATCTGGGTATGCGCGGCAAGAAGGCAAGTTTCGGGTGGCGATCGCCGCCCCAAGGGGCGATATTCCTGGCCAAGGAGACAGTTCGATGAGCACACAGACAGCCGTCCTCAAAAAGGACATCACGCCGCAAGGCAGCGACTACGAGATCGTGCGCCGCGCCATCGAGAAGATCAGCCTCGACTATCGCGACCAGCCTTCGCTCGAGGAGCTTGCCGAGGAAGTCGGCGAGACGCCAACCGGCCTGCAAAAACTCTTCACCCGCTGGGCCGGCCTGTCGCCCAAAGCCTTCCTGCAGGCGGTGACGCTCGACCACGCCCGCCGGTTGCTCGATTCCGGCATGCCGCTGCTCGAAACCTCCTTCGAACTGGGCATGTCCGGCCCCGGCCGGCTGCATGACCTGTTCGTCACCCATGAGGCAATGTCGCCGGGCGACTACAAGACGCGCGGCGCCGGCCTCACCATCCGCTACGGCTACCATCCCTCGCCCTTCGGCACCGCCCTGATCATGGCCACCGACCGCGGGCTTGCCGGCCTCGCCTTCAGCGACCCCGGCGAGGAGCGCGCCGCCTTCGCCGACATGTCCAGCCGCTGGCCGAACGCCATCTATGTCGAGGACCTGGCCGCGACCGGTCCTTACGCCGCGCGCATCTTCGACCCGACGCTGTGGCGTCCCGACCAGCCGCTGCATGTCGTCATGATCGGCACCGACTTCCAGGTTCGCGTCTGGGAGGCGCTGCTGCAGATCCCGATGGGCAAGGCCCGCACCTATTCCTCGATCGCCGCCAGCATCGGCGCGCCAAGCGCCAGCCGCGCGGTCGGCGCCGCCAATGGCGCCAACCCGCTCTCCTTCGTGGTGCCTTGCCATCGCGCCATCGGCAAGTCCGGCGACCTCACCGGCTACCACTGGGGCCTGACCCGCAAGCGCGCCATCCTTGGCTGGGAGGCAGGTCAAGTGTCATCATAAATATCGTTTTTCCAGTTTTCGGCGAAGAAATTTACAGATCTTGGAAAGCGGAAAGTATTACTTGGGCTCTATCGGAAATTAACGATACAACCGGGGACAACCTTCGGTTTTTATAAGATGTTATTTCCGCGAATTATTTTAGTTTACGCTAAATTAACCACGATAAAGCGATCATGACTCCTGTTAATTCGGGCGATCCGACTTAATAGGAGGTCTCGATGAAGTTGTTTCGCACCGCCTTCGGTGCAACCTTGCTGGTCGCGTGTCTGGGCCAGCCTGCATTGGCTGCGACGCAAAATGTCATTTTCAATGGCACGATCACCCCGACCTGCACGCTTGTCATTGCCACCAACGGCACGATGACGGTCAGTCCCGACCTCCAGACACTCAGTTCCCACAACAGCGGCGGCTCTG
This sequence comes from Mesorhizobium sp. 131-3-5, assembly GCF_016756575.1. Lineage (NCBI taxonomy): Bacteria > Pseudomonadati > Pseudomonadota > Alphaproteobacteria > Hyphomicrobiales > Phyllobacteriaceae > Mesorhizobium > Mesorhizobium sp. 131-3-5. The sequence continues at coordinate 1,971,616 of NZ_AP023254.1, read as the reverse complement.
CCGGAACCGTCACGCTGACGACGACAGGCGGCGTGTCGGTGAGCGTCGATCCGGTTACCGCCACCACGGTGCCGTCGGCCGACACGACATCGACCACCTGGACACCAACCTACTCTTCCGCCGGTGCGCACTCCATCGTCGAGACCGGTTCCGCGACCGCCATCAGCACACCCGGCGCCGACCTCGTTTCGGTCCATCTCGCCGGCACGAAGGGCGGCAGCAACCGCTTCGCCAACGGCAACTATCAGGCAACGGTAACGCTGCGCTGCGAGTAGCGCCCGGGAAGGAGGCATCCTTGAGATTTTTTGGAACCCTGGCGGCGCTGGCCGTCGGCCTGATCCCCGCTGCCGCGGCGGCCCAGTCGATGTCGCCGATGCGCGGCGAGGTCAACAGTTTCACCGACGTCTTCGCGGTCCGCGTCTTCCCGGCCAATCCATACGACCAGAAGATCAAGATCGAAATCCACGTCTACGATCAGGATTTTCAGCCGGTGGACGCCAGGATATCACCGGCTGCCTTCCAGCTCGGTGCCCAGGCTTCCCGTCCGGTCCTTGTGGTCGTGCCCTTCGGCGGCGCTGCCGAGCGTAAAGTGCGTATCTGTACCGAAAGCATCCCCTTCCCCAACCAGCAGACGCAGATAAGGGCGCAGATATGCGGAAAGTTTTTTGGGCACCGCAAGTCCTGACGCTGGCACTCGCGGCTGCTGTGGCAAGCACCGCTCCAACCCAGGCCCAGGACCAGATCTACAATCTCAACCAGAACGAGAACGGCTTCAATTTGCCCGGCGTCACCTTGCCCCAGGGCCAGGACGAGGTCCATGCCGCGGACGGCACCACTTGCCGTTCCGCCGTTTCCAGTTCCGGTGCCTATGTCGATCTCGGCGTGATCAGAGGCAACAACCAGACGGACAATGGCGTCGCGACCTATGGCCGGGTGGTGATCCCGATCGGGCGCACACCGAAACGCCTCGATTGCAGCCGCCTCTACGAACTGGAAGTCCAGCGCCTGCAGCTGGAGCTGAAACTGCTTAAAATGGGCCTCGGCGGCGACGGCCCGACGGGAAGCGTGGCCACCAGCGCTCCCGCCACCGCGGCCGCGTCACCTGGATGGGCCAACGAAGGCTGGACCATCAGGACCGGAAACAGCGATGGCAAGAAAAAGAAAAAGAAATAGTCGCGCGCTGCTTACGATGGCAGCCCTTGCCGGCTTCTGCCTTCCCGCCCAAGCTGTGATCATCGGCACCTGCACAATCATGGTCGGGGCATCGGGGACGATGACCGCAAATCCGGCCATCAGCATACTGGGCTCCAAACAGGCAGGCGGATCGAGCGCCAGCGCCACCGTGGTGGCGAGCTCCCTATTGTGCTCCATCCTCAACTTGCTCGACTGCTATTCGGTTTCGGCGCCGGCGCCTGCCGCATTCTCGTCCGCGCCGAGCGGCGGCGGCACCAACGTCACTTTCGCCTCTGTCTTCCGGCTCGATGGCTCGGGGGTCGACATCAACGGAAGCGTGCCGCAAAGGGTCACCAACGGCACCCACGCCCTGCAGGTCGATCTCACCGCCACCAAGTCGAGCGGCATCTTTCCCGCCGGCAGCTATCAGGGCACCGTCACCGTGCGCTGCGAGTGAGGCGACAAATCGCTTTTTGACATCCACATGGTCTGGCAACTCATCGCATGACGCGCTAGCTTCCCCCGCACCGGGGTGACGGCGCATAGATACGGATGCACCGGCGCACCTCGCCATCTCGATCCACATTGTGGGTCTCGATCCACATCGTGCTTTCCGAAAGTCGATCCTGATTTCCGGCCAGCGCTGGCAGGGAGGCACTTTCTTGATAGTCGTCATCGGCTCGATCAATCTCGACCTTATCGCCAAAGTCGACCGCTTGCCGAGCCCCGGCGAAACGGTGAGCGGTTCCGGTTTCGCCACGGCGCCCGGCGGCAAGGGCGCCAACCAGGCGCTTGCCGCCGCGCGCGCCGGTGTCCCGGTGCGCATGGTCGGCGCCGTCGGCAAGGACAGTTTCGCCGGCGAGGCGCTGGCATTGCTGCGCGAGGCCATGGTCGACCTGTCGGGCGTGGGCGAAACCTTTGCCTCGACCGGAACGGCACTGATCATGGTCGGTGCCGATGGCGAGAACATCATCGCCGTGGTTCCCGGCGCCAATGCTTCGGTGGTGCCCGGCGACCTCTCCAAGGCCTTCCTGAAAAAGGGCGATGTCGTGCTGCTCCAGCACGAGATCCCGCTGGCGACCGTCGATGCGGCACTCGAACAGGCACGGGCCGCCGGCGCCATCACCGTGCTCAACACCGCTCCTTTCCAGGGCGACGCGGCGGCTTTCCTCGGCAAGGCCGATTATGCCGTCGCAAACGAGACCGAGTTCGACCTCTATGGCGAGGCGCTGGCGCTGAACGGCCGCGACCGTGCGGCACGCATGCGCGACTTTGCCGCGAAAACCGGCCGCACCATCGTCGTCACCCTCGGCGGCGATGGCGTCATGGCGGCGACGCCGAGCGATTTCCTCACCGTTGCGGCCATGAAGATCACGCCTGTCGACACAGTCGCCGCCGGCGACACCTTCTGCGGCTACTTCGCTGCCGGCCTGTCGTCCGGCCTTGCGCTCGACAAGGCGCTGGCGCGAGCCGGTGCGGCGGGCTCGCTCGCATGTCTCAAGCCCGGCGCCCAGCCGTCGATCCCGCTGGCCAGGGATGTCGATCAAGCCTTGCAGGACGTCAGCTGAAATGATGCGCCCTGAGACGAAACACGCTGTGCCGCCGGCCGGCGATATCTGCCGCCTGTCCGCTATCGAGCTTGCCGGCGCCATCCGTCGCAAGAAACTGTCCGTACGCGAGGTGGTGACGGCCTTCCTCGACCGCATCGAAGCGGTTAACCCGCAGGTCAACGCCATCGTATCGTTGCGCGATCGCGGCGATATCCTGCGCGAGGCCGATGCAGCCGATGCCAGGCAGGCGAGCGAAACCGGGACACTCTTCGGCCTGCCGATCGCCATCAAGGACCTCGCCTCGACGACTGGCCTCAGAACCTCCTTCGGCTCGCCGATCTTCGCCGATTTCGTGCCGCAGGAAGACGATTTCTTCGTCGAGCGCATCCGCAACGCCGGCGCCATCATCATCGGCAAGACCAATGTCCCCGAATTCGGGCTCGGCTCCAACACCTACAACAATGTCTTCGGGCCGACGCTGAACGCCTTCGATCCCGCGCTCACCGCCGGCGGCTCGAGCGGCGGCGCGGCGGTGGCGCTGGCGCTCGACATGGTGCCCGTCGCCGATGGCAGCGACTTCGGCGGCTCGCTGCGCAATCCGGCAGGCTGGAACAATGTCTACGGTTTCCGGCCGTCGCAAGGGCTTGTTCCCGCCGGACCCGATCTTGAGGTCTTCCACGCGCAGATGGGTGTCGAAGGCCCGATGGGCCGCAACGTCGCCGACATGGCGCTGCTGCTCGACGTGCAGGCGGGCTACCATCCGCAGGCGCCCCTGTCTTATGAGAAACCGGGTTCGTTCCTCGAAGGGCTTGCACCGCCCTCGACCGGCGGCCGCGTCGCCTGGTTCGGCGACCTCGGCGGCCATCTGCCGATCGAGGCGGGCATTCTCGATCTGTGCGAGGCGGCTCTCGGCCGGTTCGCGGATGCATCCTTCCCAGCGGAGCCCTTGCTGCCGGATTTCGACTTCGAGGCGCTCTGGCAGGCCTTCGTGACGCTGCGCCAGGCCAGCAGCGGTTGCGCCCTCAAGGTCCACTATGACGATCCATCCAGACGAGGCTTGCTGAAGCCGGAAGCCATATGGGAAGTCGAGAACGCCATGCGGCTGACGGCGCCGCAGATCCGCGCGGCCTCGGTCGTGCGCACCTCCTGGCATCGGATGCTGCTGTCGATCTTCGACCGATTCGACCTCATCGCCCTGCCCACCGCGCAGGTCTTCCCCTTCGACGTCGGCATGCACTGGCCCAGTGAGGTCGCGGGACGGCCGATGGACAGCTATCACCGCTGGATGCAGGTTTCAGCCTTCGCCACGCTTGGCGGCTGCCCGGGGGTCAACGTGCCGGTCGGCTTCGACGACAAGGGTCGGCCAATGGGCATGCAGCTGATAGGCCGGCCGCGTGGCGATCTCGCTGTGCTGAGGGCGGCGGCCGCCTATGAGGCGACACTGCCTTGGCCTGCCGGCGCCTGACGCGCATACGACGGCGACGTGCTTCTCGGACGTCTTGCGTGGAGGCTGCGGCCATGCATTGATTGTCCCAGTCGCGCCGCGTCGGCGGCACTCCGAGGGAAAAATCCATGTCGCTGGAACTCTACGCCGCCTATGTTCTCGCCTGCATCGTCATCATCCTGGTGCCGGGACCGACGGTCACGCTGATCATCGCCAACAGCATCCGTCATGGAACCCGCGCCGGTCTCGCCAATGTCGCCGGCACGCAGGCCGGACTTGCCATCATGATCGCCATCGTCGGCATCGGCCTCAACACGCTGATCGCGGGCATGGGCCACTGGTTCGAATGGGTCAGGCTGATCGGCGCCGCCTATCTGATTTGGATGGGCGTGCAGATGTTCCGCTCCAAGGGCACGCTGAACGCCGACGGAACGGCGAGAAAGCCGCGCGGCGGCTTCTTCCTGCAAGGCCTGCTGGTGGCGCTGAGCAATCCCAAGACGCTGGTGTTCTTCGGCGCCTTCTTTCCGCAGTTCATCGCGCCGCAAGGCAACTACTCGCTGCAGATCATCGTCATGGGCCTGACCGCCATGATCTTCGCCGCCATGTCGGATTCGACCTACGCACTCGCCGCCGGCCGCGCCGGGCGCCTGCTGTCGGCCAGCCGCATCAAGCTCATGTCTAGGATCAGCGGCAGTTTTCTGGTCGGCGGCGGCCTGTGGCTGGCTTTTTCGAGGTCGAAGTAGAAACTCCCTTCCCTCGCCCCGATCACGGGGGACGGGCGAGACAGGCGGCTCGCCCCGGTATGGTGGTCGCGTACTGATCGGGTGAGGGCAGCGCCGAGGCTGCGGGTAAAATATCAACGTCTGCGCCGCCCCTGACCCCCCTGCCGGGACCTTCTCCCCGTGAACGGGGAGAAGGGAGCTTTTTTAAAGCCGCCCCAGCCGCTCGACCAGCAGCGCGAAGAAGCCGTCATGGTCTATGTCGCGCATCACCATGGCGTTCTTTTCCCGCTTGGTGACGCCCCACCAGTCGATCACCGTCATGCCCATGGTCAGTTCCGAGGCGGTCTCCACGCTGACGTTACAGTTGCGGCCCTTGAACAGCTCCGGCTTCAAAAGATAGGCGATGACACACGGGTCGTGCAGCGGGCCGCCGTCGGTGCCGTATTTGCCCTCGTCATAGCGCTCGAAGAATTCCAGCATCTCGGCGGTCGCGATGCCGACCTTGGTGCCGAGCGCGCGGAAAGCCTGCGTGCGCTTGGTGGTGGTCAGCGCCTTATGGGTGACGTCGAGCGGCATCATCACGATCGGGATGCCGGACTTGAACACCAGATCGGCGGCCTGCGGATCGACATAGATGTTGAATTCGGCCGCGGGCGTGACGTTGCCGCCCTCGAAGAAGCCGCCGCCCATCAGCACGATTTCCTTGATGCGCGGCGCGATCCGCGGTTCGCGGATCAGCGCCAGCGCGATGTTGGTCAACGGCCCGAGCGGGCAGAGCGTGATGGTGCCGCTCTCTTCCTTCATCAGCGTCTCGACGATGAAATCGACGGCATACTGCTCCTGCAATTTCATCGTCGGCTCGGGCAGTTGTGGCCCGTTGAGGCCGGTCTTGCCATGCACTTCCTCGGCGGTGACCAGTGTGCGCGCCAGGGGACGGATGGCGCCGGCATAGACCTTGACCTCCGGGCGGCCGGCCAGTTCGCAGATCTTGCGGGCATTTTTCTCGGTAAGCTTCAGCGGCACGTTGCCGGCAACGGCGGTGATGCCGACAATCTCCAGTTCGCTGCTGCCGAGCGCCAAGAGAATGGCGACGGCATCGTCCTGGCCGGGATCGGTGTCGATGATGATCTTGCAGGGTTGGGGCATTTCAATTCCTTGTTTGGGGGGCCGTGAGCTCACCGGATCGATCGCACGCCTGAAGGACGACCGCAGCGCTTCTCTTTGCATCCGCGCGTCGTTTCAAGCGCCATGTCGATTATTCCTGTGAGTCCAAGGCTTGGTCTTTTTGGGCGGGTCTTGTGATGGCTTGAACTTGGTCGCGGGGCGGACCATATCAAGGCCATCGGGAAAAATGCCATCCGGGTTTTTCCAGTTTATGTCGCTCTTGAGAGGACAGTGTAACATGAGCCGAATGACGCCTTTCTCCAGCCCGCTTCTCCTTGGTTTCGACGCCATGGAAAAGACCTTGGAGCGTCTGGCGAAGTCCGGTGACAGCTACCCTCCCTACAACATCGAGCGCCTCAGCGGTGCCGACGGCAAGGCCGAAAGGCTGCGCATAACGCTCGCCGTCGCCGGTTTCGCCGAAAGCGATCTCGATGTGACAACGGAGGAAAACCAGCTGGTCGTGCGCGGCCGTCAGACCGACGACACCGAGCGCGAATTCCTTCATCGCGGCATAGCCGCGCGCCAGTTCCAGCGCTGTTTCGTGCTGGCCGACGGCATGCGCGTGATCGCGGCGGAGCTGAAGAACGGCCTTTTGTCGATCGACCTCGATCGGCCGGAATCCGAACGGCTGGTACGGAAAATAAATATATCGGTGAAAGACTGATCTTCACCGATGGCTCTCATGCGGGATGGCCTTGAGCGGCGTCCTCGCGCCAAGGAGGCTTGAAATGACCAGAACTGACGAGAATATCACCATGACCAGCGGTGAATTCGCCCATCTCGGCGAAGGCTCGGTCGCTTATCTGCGCAAGGTCTCGAGCGATGAATTGCTCGGCCGCTTCCCCAACATCGGCGAAATTGCGCCCGGCCTGGAACTATGGGCGCTGTTTGCCGCCAATGGCCAGCCGATCCTGCTTTCCGACGCGCGTGACCGCGCACTGGCCGGCGCCATGGAAAACGACCTGACCACCGTCGCCATCCACTAAGAGCGACCGGTTGGCTGAAACGAAAAGGGCCGCTCGCGGCGGCCCTTGGCAGCCTTTTTCAAAATCCAGATTCAGGCGGCGTGCGAGGCCTGCGTGTCCGACAACAGCGCGTGGATCGCCGCGGCATCGCGCGTCCCCCTGATCTTGGCCACCGTGTCGGCGTCGCGCAGCACGCGTGCGATGCGCGACAAGGCCTTCAGATGATCGGCGCCCGCCCCTTCCGGCGCCAGCAGCAGAAACACCAGATCGACAGGCTGGTCGTCCAGCGACTCAAAATCGACCGGCGTTTCCAGCCGGGCGAAAACACCGGCGATGCGCTTCACGCCGGCGAGCTTGCCGTGCGGAATGGCGATGCCATTGCCGACGCCCGTCGAGCCCAGCCGCTCACGCTGCAGGATGGTGTCGAACACTTCCCTCTCCGGAATACCCGAAATCGCCGCCGCCCGTTCGGAAAGCAATTGCAGAAGCTGCTTCTTGGAGTTCGCCTTCAACGCCGGCAAAATCGCCGGAACGCTGATAAGATCGCTCAGATCCATGCTTGAAAATCCCTTGTTCGCCTGCCGTGGCCAGTCCCCACCCCTCGTGCGGCTGGCTTTTATCCCTGTGCGACCTTGGTCGTGGACGGGTCGATCCAGCCAATGTTTCCGTCGGGCCGGCGATAGACGATATTGAGATGATCGGTTCCGGCGTTGCGGAAAACGAACACCGGACTGTCCTTGGTATCGAGCTCGATGACCGCGGAGGCCACAGACATGGTCTTCAGCGTCATGGTTGATTCGGCGACGATGGCCGGCGCGAAATCCTCCGGGATCTCCTCGTCGTCATCGGCGAGCGGCGCCATCACCGTATAGGCGATGTCGGTCAGTTCGCCATTGGCGTTGCCCGAATTGTGCGATTTGAGACGGCGCTTGTAGCGCCGAAGCCGGGTCTCCAGCCGATCGGCCGCGGCCTCGAAGGCCAGCGTCGGATCCTGGGCATCGCCCGTGGCCTGCAGCGAGGCGCCGGAATCCAGCCGGATCATGCAATCCGCCGAATAGCGCGAGCCCGATTTGATGACGGTGACGTGCCCCGCAAAGCCGCGATCGAAATATTTGCCGATCGCTTCGCCGACACGATCGTTGATGCGTGTGCGGAACGCATCGCCGATATCCATGTGTTTTCCCGATATGCGCAGATTCATCTGAAAACTGACCTTCCTTGCTCAGGCTTCAAACTGGCCCGAGTTTATACTCGTGATCCGTGCGCACAAGCTTTGCGGCGTCACTCGCGCCGATTTAAATCCGAACTTTCCGGTTGATCACAAGCCGCCTTTTTGACCGTCCCGAGGCCATTGTCGTGACGGACCATCCGCTAGCGGGCATCGGGCCCGTCTCATGCGGGCGGGCTTCTAGCCACTTCCCCGCGGCTTGTCAATGAAGCTCGAAAGCTGTGGAAAATCGTAGGCGCCTAACGCCCGGCGCTGGCGAGCGCCCGCTTCTCGCGCCGGCGCTGCACCGACGACGGAATATTCATGCCTTCCCGATACTTGGCGACCGTGCGCCGGGCAATATCGACGCCGCTCTCCTTGAGCATGTCGACGATCGCGTCATCCGAAAGGACATCGACGGGTTTCTCCTCGTCGATCATCTGCTTGATGCGGTCACGCACCGCTTCCGAGGAATGCGCGTCGCCGCCGCCCGATGCGGCGATCGAGGCGGTGAAGAAATAGCGCAGTTCGAACACGCCGCGCGGGGTCAGCATGTATTTGTTGGCGGTGACGCGGCTGACGGTCGATTCGTGCATGCCGATGGCGTCGGCCACCGTGCGCAAATTGAGCGGCTTCAGCTGGCGCACGCCGTGGACCAGGAACGCATCCTGCTGGCGCACGATTTCCGAGGCCACTTTGAGGATCGTCTTTGCCCGCTGGTCGAGGCTGCGCGTCAGCCAGTTGGCGTTCTGCAGGCATTCGGCCAGGAAATCCTTTTCCGCCTGGTTCTTCGCATGCGGCGACACCTGGGCGAAATAGATATGGTCGACCAGCACGCGCGGCAGCGTTTCGGCGTTGAGTTCGACGGTCCAGCTGCCGTCATTGGCGGCGCGCACCTCGACATCGGCGACGATGGCGTCGCTGGCGCCACCCGAAAACGCCATGCCCGGGCGCGGATCGAGTGCCCGGATTTCGGCCAGCATGTCGAGCAGATCCTCCTCGTCGACGCCGCAGATCCGCTTCAGCGTCTGGAAATCACGCCGCGCCAAAAGCTCGAGATTGGCGACCAGGGCCTTCATCGCCGGGTCGAGACGGTCGCGCGCCGCAAGCTGTAGCGAAACACATTCGGCAAGGTCGCGGGCGAACAGGCCGGTCGGTTCGAAACTCTGGCACACCGCCAGCACCTTGGCCACGCTCGCTGCATCGGTGCCCAGACGCATGGCGATCTCCTCGAGATCGGCCCTGACATAGCCGGTCTCGTCGAGGCCATCGGCGAGTTCGCCTGCGATCAGCCGCGCCGCGGGATCGACGAAGGCGAGGGCGATCTGCTCGCCGACATGGTCGCGCAAGGTGATGGCGCTCGCCGCCATATCGCCGGCGTCGAGCCCCTCGGATGAAGAGCCGCCGCCATTGCCGGAAGCCGATTTCCATTGCGCCGTCAGGTCGGGTCCGAGCCGCTCGCTGGTGCCGGGATCGTCAGGAAACAGGTTCTCCAGCGACGTATCGAGTTTTTCCGAGATCGCCTCGGCGCTCCACCCAGCCTCGTTCTCGAACCAGTCGCCCTCGGCGGCCGCTTGCGGCTCGGCCTCGATCTTCTGCATCTGGTCGCTCGCGGCGTCATCCTGCGGCTCGGCGCGCTCCAGAAGCGGGTTGCGCTCGATCTCCTCGTCGATGAAGTGCTCAAGCTCGACATGGGTGAACTGCAGCAGCCGAATCGACTGCATCAGCTGCGGCGTCATCACCAGCGACTGGGACTGTCTGAGCTGTAGTTTCGCCGCCAACGCCATGGTTCGGTTTCAAACGCCTCCTCTACGCGTCCGCGCCTCCCGAAATGAATTCGGCAGCCGGCCATAGAAACTGGCCCGGCTTTTGCTTGTCAAGGCAAAGCCTAGCAAAAGCCGCTTACCGGAGCGTTATCTCGGAGCAAAATCGCGAAAAATCAGCCCGCGGCACGCAAAAAATCGTGTCAGGAAACAAATTCACGCCTAAGGCAAATTTCCGGAAACGATGGTCCGCCCGGAATTGCATGAGAAAAAGGTCAGAGCGTAAAGCCCTCGCCGAGGTAAAGCCGCCGCACATCCGGGTTCGCCACCACCTCGTCGGCACGGCCATGGGTCAGCACCTGGCCGGCATGGATGATGTAGGCACGGTCGATCAACCCGAGCGTCTCGCGCACATTGTGGTCGGTGATGAGGACGCCGATGCCGCGCGCCGTCAAATGGCGCACCAGCTGCTGGATATCGGCGACGGCGATCGGATCGATGCCGGCAAAGGGCTCGTCGAGCAGCATGTAGGCCGGGCGTGTCGCCAGCGCGCGTGCGATTTCCAGGCGCCGCCGCTCGCCGCCGGAGAGCGACATGGATGGCGCCTTGCGCAGATGGCTGATGTGGAATTCCTCGAGCAGTTCGTCGAGATTGCGCTCGCGCACCTTGCGGTCCTTTTCGACCACTTCGAGCACGGCGCGGATATTCTGCTCGACGTTGAGGCCGCGGAAGATCGACGCCTCCTGCGGCAGATAGCCGATGCCGAGGCGGGCGCGACGATACATCGGCATCGAGGTGACGTCGAAGCCGTCGATCTCGATCGTGCCTTCATCCACCGGCACGAGGCCGGTGACCATGTAGAAACAGGTCGTCTTGCCGGCGCCGTTGGGGCCGAGCAGCCCGACGGCCTCGCCGGCGCGCACGCCGAGCGTGACCCCGCTGACCACCTTGCGGCCCTTGTAGCTCTTGGTCAGGCCCTTGGCGATCAAGGTTCCCTTGAACTTCGCCTTGTCGACGGTGATCGTGGCCGGAGCCGAAACCTTGGCTGCGGCGCGTCCCGGAAGACGCGCCGTCAGCGATGACAGGCTGGCCATCAGGGGTTCGTCGCTCCCGCCTTTGGCGCATCCGATTTCGGCGGCGTCATCGACATGATGACACGTCCCCCGCAACCGTCGACGTTGGCTAGGCCAGTCTTCATTTGCACGGTCAGCTTGCAGCCCTTGAGCACGTTGGGGCCTTGCGACAGCACCACTTCCTTGCCGGACAGGACCAGCACCTGCGTCTTCATGTCGAAGGTGCCATTGTCGCCCGTCGCAACCTGATCATCCGACTTGATGTAGACCTTGCTGCTGACTTCGAGGTGATCGATGTTGGCGGAGCCGGTCATTGCGGCACCCGCCGCTTCGGTGCCCTTGGCGGCCGCGTTGGGATCCTTGACATAATAGACCGTCATCTTGCCGGCCTTGAGCAGGGTTGGCCCCTGGACGACGGTGACGTTGCCGGTGAACACGGCGACGTTCTCGGCCTGCCGCACCTCCAGCTTGTCGCTTTCGATCTGGATTGGCTTGTCGCCGGACAATTTGAGCCCGGACTGGCTGCTGGCACCCGACTGCGCCAGCGACGGCACAAGGCCCAGCAGAAGCAGCGCCGAAGTTGCGGCCGCAAGCCGTGTCGAACTATTGTGCCACATTCGATTCTTCGCCCTTTGCCTCAGCCGCCTTCACGCTGGCGGGATCGATGTTGACGCGCACCCTCTTCTCGAACACCAGGATCTTGCCATTGTCCTGGACCGACAGGGAATCCGCTGTGATCTGCGACCCGCCACTGCTGACGTCGACGGGGTCGTCCGTCTTCATAGTGCCTTTGCCCATGTCGAGGAAGACCGATTTGAACTTGGCTTGCATGCCGTCTGTCGTGGTGATCATGACGTCGCTGGTCATTTTCATCGTATTGCCGTCGCGATCGTAGATACCGTGCGAGGCTTTGATGGCAGCGACATTGTCCGGCCCGACCGGCACCTTGGCGTCTATGCCTTCGAGCTCGATGATGCCTTGCGTATTGACATCCTGGATCGCCCGCAGGGCTGTCATCGAATAGGGCTGCTTCTGCTTGGTGAAACCGTTGAGCTTGGGATTGGCCATCACCAGCTTGCCATTGGAAAAGGCCGCACCTTCCGACTGCACCGCGACCGAGACGGGGGCGGCCAGATAGGAATAGATCGGGAAGGCGACGGCGATCAGCGCCGCGGCCAGGGGCACGGCAAATTTGAGCACGCGCACGCGGCGCGAATGACGCTGGGCGCGGTCGAACGCGTCGCCCCGCGTCCAGCCATCCGCCGGGGGAGCCAACGCCGTCTCGGGGCTGGTCGATTCATTCGATCGCGCTAACATGACTGCTTTCTTCTAGACCCTGCCCGCCAAGGAACACCGCCTATAGGTGGGGGGCCGGCACTCTCAAGCAAGCACAAGCCCACGAAAACCGCAAAAATGTGACAACTGTAGTTGTACAAACGAAAACGAGGTCGGCACAACAGCCGGTACTTCATAGCAGAAATGGGCGCGCCTGCGCCTTTTTTCATCACCGCTGCTCCTCCCCTTTACCTCGCGCCCCTTGCACAGGCCAGTCACAAAAAGGACAGTGTTGGAGTCACCGCGGGCGGATTGCCGCGCCATAGGCAAGACGGAACTGCTTCCCGATGAAGACATCATGGTCTAAAAGCGTCTCTTCCCGCCGACTGTGAGGCTGACCATGGCATTGAGAGCCGACGACCTGATCGACCGCCGCCGTTTGCGGCGCAAGCTGACATTCTGGCGTGTTGCGGCCATCGGCATCGTCGCCCTCGGAGTGATCGCGCTGTCGGCCTGGTTCTATCGCGACGATCTCGGCGGCTCGGCTGTCGACCATATCGCCAAGGTCAGGATCGAAGGCACGATCACCGAGGACGAGGAACTGATCAAGCGTCTGGAAGACATCCGCAAGTCGTCGAAGGTGAAGGGCGTGATCCTGGCGATCGATTCACCCGGCGGCACCACCGTCGGCGGTGAATCGATCTACGAGGAAGTGCGCAAGGTGGCAGCCGACAAGCCGGTTGTGGCCGAAGTCGGCACGCTCGCCGCATCGGCGGGCTATATGATCGCAAGCGCGGCCGACCACATTGTCGCCCGCAAGACCTCGATCGTCGGTTCGATCGGCGTGCTGATCCAGTATCCCGACGTCAGCGGCCTGATGGACAAGCTCGGCATCAAGCTGGAGGAAGTGAAATCCTCGCCGCTCAAGGCTTCGCCCTCTCCTTTCAAGCCGACCAATGACGACGAGCGCGCCATGGTCCGCAAGCTCATCCTCGACAGCTACGACTGGTTTGTCGGCATCGTCGCCGAACGCCGCAAGATGACCCACGAACAGGCGCTGGCGCTTGCCGACGGATCGATCTTCACCGGCCGCCAGGGTGTCGCCAACGGGCTGATCGACGCCGTCGGCGGCGAAACCGAGGCGATCGACTGGCTGGCGACCAAGGGCGTTGACGCCAAGCTCAAGGTGGTCGAATGGAAGGACACGGAGCGGCGCGGCAGCTTCCTGTGGTCAAAAGCCATGGTGAAAATGCTCGGCAGCGCACTCGGCCTGCCGGACTACAGCAGTGATGTCATCCACGAACTTGGCGCCGACCGCTTGTTTCTTGACGGCCTCGTTTCTGTCTGGCACCCTTGAGCGCCGTTTGGAACAGCTGAAAAAGCCAATAAAATCATCCTCATAATTTTGACCGAACTGCTTTCACGGGGACCCGTCTGATGATCAAGTCCGAACTTGTGCAGATTATTGCCACGCGCAATCCGCATCTTTTCCTGCGCGACGTCGAAAACATCGTCGGCGCGATCTTCGACGAGATCACCGACGCTCTCGCTGAAGGCAACCGGGTCGAGTTGCGCGGATTCGGTGCCTTTTCGGTGAAAAACCGCCCCGCCCGCACCGGCCGCAACCCGCGCACAGGCGAATCCGTCGAGGTCGAGGAGAAGTGGGTGCCGTTCTTCAAGACCGGCAAGGAACTGCGCGAAAGGCTGAACGGCGGCAAGTAGGCGCGGCTACAGCGCCAGCTGCCGACGGAAAACATAATGCTCAATCGTTTCATGCTCATCGTGGTCTTCGTGCCCCTGGCGATCATCCTGATCGCGCTGGCCGTCGCCAACCGCGAACTCGTCGCCTTCACGCTGGACCCGTTCAATCCCGGCAATCCGAAGCTGACGCTCACCTTGCCGCTGTTCATTTTCCTGTTCCTGGCGCTTGCCATCGGCATGATCGTCGGCAGCCTGGCGACCTGGGTCAAGCAGGGCCGCTACCGCAAACTGGCGCGCCAGCGCGGCGTCGAGGCGGAAAACCTGCGCCAGGCGGTCAGCCGCGCGCCATCAGTGCCGCAAGGATCAACCCAGGGATCGGCCCAAGGATCGGCATTGCCAAAGCCGACCAATTAAGCCGTCCCCCGGTGCCTTTCGTTCCACGGAGCCTTTCATGCTGACCATTTCGGCCGCCGAGGTCGATCGTGCACTGACCTTTCCTGGACTGGTCGAGACGTTGCGCACGGCATTCCGCGAGGGTGCGGTGCAGCCGGTCAGGCATCATTACGCGGTCGAACGACCCGATGGTGCGGCCTCGACCTTGCTGCTGATGCCGGCATGGACCGATTTCAACGCCGCCGGCACGTCTTCCGGTGGCCATATCGGCGTCAAGATCGTCACCGTCTCGCCCGACAACAACGCCATCGGCAAGCCCGCCGTGATGGGGCTCTATCTGCTGCTCGATGGCGCAACCGGCGAACCGGAAGCCCTGATCGACGGCCAGCGGCTGACGCAGTGGCGCACCGCCTGCGCCTCGGCACTGGCGGCGTCCTACCTTGCCCGCGATGACGCCTCGCGGCTGCTTGTGGTCGGCGCGGGCGCGCTGTCGCCGTTCCTGGCCAAGGCGCATTCGGCCGTGCGGCCGATCAAAACCATCCGCATCTGGAACCGCACCCCGGCAAACGCCGAGAAGGTCGCGGCCGATTTGCGCGCCGACGGCTTTGCGGCCAGTGCCGCGACCGACCTCGATGCCGAACTTGGCGAGGCCGATATCGTTTCCTCGGCGACGATCACCACCACGCCGCTGATCAAGGGCGCTCTGCTGCGGCCAGGCACCCATGTCGACCTGGTCGGCGGCTTCACCCCGACGATGCGTGAAAGTGATGACGACGCCATCGCCCGCGCCCGCGTCTATGTCGACACCCGCTCCGGCGCCACCAAGGAAGCCGGCGACATCGTCCAGCCGCTGGCCTCCGGCGTGCTGAAGCCGGGCGCGATCGTCGCCGATTTGCACGAACTGGCGCGCGGCCAGAGGAAGGGCCGCCAGAGCGCTGACGAGATCACGCTGTTCAAGTCGGTTGGCGCGGCACTCGAGGACCTCGCCGCCGGCATTGCCGTTTATAACGCGCTGAAGGCCTAGCTCACTGCTCCCTGCGTTTCGGCACCCATTGCCTCCGCGATCAGACGAAAATCGTTATCGGTGATTTCGAACAGGCCGAAGCGCAGCTGATATCCCCAATTCGACTTGCCGGCGGTGAAGTCCAGCCGTTCGAGCAACGGCTTGATCGGCGCTTCTTCAGCCGCCATCCACTCGACATCGCGCCGGAACGGCGTGAAGCCGCCGCCCATTTCGCCTTGATAGGGTTCGCCCTCCCGCACCGTGCCGATTGCCGTGAAAGCCTGGAGGCCGTCTTTTTCGCGCAAAATTGTGGTCGGCGAATAGTAGACGATGCCGTCGCCGGGTTTGACGCGACGCAGCGGCGCCGCCTTGCCGTGGTTGACCTGCATGAAACCGTCCTTGCGGCCGCGCCGGACATGTTCGGCCGACGCCACGGCGATCCAATAGGCGCTCATTTTTGTTCTCCATCGGCCTGTTGTCCGTCGGACAGCCAGTAGACGCGCAGGCGGTGGTTGTCGGGATCGAGCGCAACGAAAGTGCGGCCGAAATCCAGGTCGGTCGGCGTCTGCAGGATCTTCAAGCCGCGCCTTGACCAGTCGGCATGGGTAGCGTCGACCGCGTCCGGCGTCTCCAGCGCAAACACGATCTCGCCGCAGCCACCGGACGCAGCCGCCGCCGGCTCGACCGTATGGCGCGACCAGAGGCCGAGCTTGAAGCCGTTGTCGAGCACGAACAGCACGAAGGTCGGCGCGCTTTCGACCGGCTCGCGACCCAGCAGCGCGCTGTAGAAGGCGCCGCTCTTGAGCGGCTGGTCGACATAGAGGATGACGAAATTCGGGGTGGCCATATCTGTTCTCCAAGCTGTTTCAACGTTTCGACTTGGCTGATATAGAATAGGCTACTGTCAGATTTTGGCAGTAGCCTTCATGGGCCGCGTAGCTTGTCGAGCGTCGCCCGCCACTCCTTGAGCAGCGCCTGGCGGCGACGCGGATAGCGCGCATCGATGGCGTCGAGGCCGGATATGCGATCGGTGCGAAAATGCCGGAAATCCTGCCGCATCTCGCACCACGCCACCACCACCCGCACCTTGTCGAAGAAGCCGAGCGCGAACGGCCAGACCACACGTTGCGAAGCAGCACCCCCGGCATCGCGATAAAGAAAGCCGAGTTTGCGCTCGTTGCGGATGGCTTGCCGCACGACGCCGAGGTCTATGCCTTCAATCGCCGTCATCGGCGGCCCGACCAACAGGGTCGAGGCATCGAGATCCTCGCGCAGATCGTCCGGCAGCACGGCCGCGATCTTGGCAAGCGCATTGGCGGCAGCGGCTGAGAGACGCTGGTCCGGCTGCTTGGCAACCCAGCGCGAACCGAGCACAATGGCTTCGATCTCCTCGTCGGTGAACATCAGCGGCGGCAGCATGAAGCCGGGTTTTAGCACATAGCCCAACCCTGCCTCGCCGTCGATCGGCGCGCCCTGCCCCTGCAGCGTGGCAATGTCGCGGTAGAGCGTGCGGATCGAAACCCCGAGCTCATCGGCCAGCACCTGCCCGCTCACCGGCCGGCGGTGCCGGCGCAGGCACTGTATGAGGTCGAGGAGGCGTTCGGAGCGGGACATGCGGCAGATTTGCCTGTTTCTTTGACATTGGTCCATCGCTGGCCGACATGAACAGCAGCGGTGGCTGTGGCAGACTTGGTTGCACCGCCGCTGTCCTCATGCCAAAAGCGGCACGCCGCTCGGAGATGCTCCCGCTTGAAGTCTTTTCGCGACAAACGCCGCGACAACCGCCCGACCGCGAAAAGCGGAACCGGAGAGGTGCGTCCGCACGAGACGCGTGGTCGGCCAGACCCCAGGCCGCGCGAACCGCGTGACGCGAAACCGGACAGCCAGTCCGCACCGAATTCAGCCCCGCGCATCCTTGCCCGCCGTGACGGCGCCCTGCCCGCCGAGCAGCTTCCGCTGATTCTAGAAGTGGCGCCGAATGCCGATTATGCGCTGCTCGACAGCGGCGCCGGCCAGAAACTCGAACAATACGGCCCCTATCGCATCGTGCGGCCCGAGGGCCAGGCGATCTGGCAGAAGGCCTTGCCGGCGAGGGACTGGGAGCGTGCCGACGCCATCTTCACCGGCGACACCGACGAAGAGGGCATCGGCCGCTGGCGTTTCCCGAAGATGCCGCTCGGCGAGACCTGGCCGATGAAGCATGACGGCATCGATTATCTCGGCCGTTTCACCTCGTTTCGCCATGTCGGCGTCTTTCCCGAGCAGGCCTCGCACTGGGACCACATGGCCGGGCTGATCGCAGCCGCCAAACGGCCGGTCAAAGTATTGAATCTGTTCGGCTATACCGGTCTCGCCTCGCTGGTGGCGGCCCGCGCCGGCGCCGAGGTCACCCATGTCGACGCCTCGAAGAAGGCGATCGGTTGGGCTCGCGAGAACCAGGAGATGGCCGGGCTGGGCAGCAAGCCGATCCGCTGGATCGTCGACGATGCGGTGAAATTCGCCGAGCGCGAGGAACGCCGCGGCAGCCGCTACGACATCATCCTGTTCGACCCGCCGGCCTATGGCCGCGGCCCCAAGGGCGAGGTCTGGCAATTGTTCGAGGATTTGCCTGCCCTGACCGATCTCTGCCGCGCGATCCTGACGCCGAAGCCGCTTGCCGTGGTGTTGACCGCCTATTCGATCCGCGCCTCCTTCTTCGCCATCCACGCGTTGATGCGCGACACCTTCGCCGGCATGGGCGGCAGGGTTGAATCGGGTGAGCTGATCATCCGCGAAAAGTCCGCCGGCAGGGCGCTTTCGACCTCATTGTTTTCGCGGTGGGTGGCCTGAATGAACGAACGGCATGTGGGCGCACCCGGCCAGGTGAAGGAAGTCACCAGCCTCGCCAATCCGCTGATCAAGGACATCAAGGCACTCGCTCTGAAGAAATTCCGCGACCAGCAGAACGCCTTCATGGCGGAGGGGCTGAAGCTGGTCATCGATGCGCTCGACCTGGGCTGGCAGATCAGGACGCTTGTGTTCGCCAAGGCCGGGCGCGGCAACCCTGCGGTGGAAAAGGTCGCGGCGCGCACGGTTGCCGCCGGCGGCACGGTGCTCGAAGTGTCGGAAAAGGTGCTTGTCGCCATCACCCGCCGCGACAATCCGCAAATGGTGGTCGGCGTTTTTTCGCAGAGATTCCTCGCCCTGAAGGACATCCGCGCCGACAATGGCGATGTCTGGGTGGCGCTCGATCGGGTGCGCGATCCCGGCAATCTCGGCACCGTCATCCGCACCGTCGATGCCGTCGGCGCCAAGGGTGTCATCCTGGTCGGCGACACCACGGATCCATTTTCCGTGGAGACGGTGCGCGCCACCATGGGTTCGATCTTCGCTGTTCCGGTGGCGAAGGCAACGACCGAGGCCTTCCTTGCCTGGCGCGGCGGCTTTTCGGGCCTTGTCGCCGGCACGCATCTGAAAGGTGCGGTCGACTATCGCTCGGTCGATTTTTCCCGTGGGCCCGTGCTGCTGATGATGGGCAATGAGCAACAGGGACTGCCCGAAAGCCTCGCGGCGAGTTGCGACCGTCTGCTCAGGATCCCGCAAGCGGGCCGCGCCGATTCGCTCAATCTCGCCGTCGCCACCGGCATCATGCTGTTCGAGATCCGGCGCGGCGCGCTGAAGCTCGAACCAATCGCCGACCAGCAATGAAGGTTGCCCGCCCGTGAGATCATGGTCCCCCTACGCGCTGCTCGTCGTCGCGGCCATCGCGCTCGATCAGTGGATCAAGCATCTGGTCGAGACCGGCCTGCCATTCCAGGAAAAGCTCGATCTGGTGCCGTTCCTGGCGCTGTTTCGCACCTACAACACCGGCATCGCCTTCTCGATGTTCTCCTCCTTCGGCGATACCGGCCTGGTGGTCATCGCCGTCCTGGTCGTGGCTTTCGTGCTCTACCTCGCCACCCGCACGCCATCGGGCCATGTCGTCGCCCGCACCGGATTTGCCCTGATCATCGGCGGCGCGCTGGGCAATCTGATCGATCGCGCCGTCTACGGCCACGTCATCGACTACATCCTGTTCCACACGCCGGTCTGGTCCTTTGCCGTCTTCAACCTCGCCGACGCCTTCATTTCCGTGGGCGCGGCACTGGTCGTCTTCGACGAACTCATCGGCTGGCGTCGCGAGCCTTCGAACGCCAAGCCTTCCAAAGATTGACCCGACGCGGCCGTCGCCGCACAGTCCAGGACACCAAGCAAGCGCGCGGAGAAAAAGATGTCCGAAACCTTCAAAGCCATCCTCGTCTCGCGCGACGCCGACAAGAAACAGTCGGTCGCCGTGACGGACCTCACCGAAGCCGACCTGATGGAGGGCGACGTCACCGTCGCGGTCGAGGCGACGACGGTGAACTACAAGGATGGGCTGGCCATTACGGGCAAGGCGCCGGTGGTCCGCCGCTGGCCGCTGGTTCCGGGCATCGACTTCGCCGGCACGGTCATCTCATCCTCCAATCCCGACTGGCGCAAGGGAGACAAGGTCATCCTGAATGGCTGGGGTGTCGGTGAAACGCATTTCGGCGCCTATGCCGGGCGCGCCCGCGTCAAGGGCGATTGGCTGGTGCCGCTGCCGGAAGGCATCAGCGCCCATGACGCGATGGCGGTCGGCACCGCCGGCTATACCGCCATGCTCTGCGTCATGGCGCTGGAGCGGCACGGCATCCTGCCCGATCGCGGCCCGGTGGTGGTGACAGGTGCCGCCGGCGGCGTCGGTTCGGTCGCGGTCTCCATCCTGTCCAGCCTGGGTTACCACGTCATTGCGTCGACCGGACGCAATGCCGAAAGCCCCTATCTGATCGATCTCGGCGCCGCCGAGGTGATCTCGCGCGACGAGCTCAGCCAGCCCGCCAAGCCGCTGGCCAAGGAACGCTGGGCCGGCGGCATCGATTCGGTCGGCAGCCACACGCTGGCCAATGTGCTGTCGATGACTTCCTATGGCGGAGCCGTCGCGGCTTGCGGCCTGGCCGGCGGCATGGACCTGCCGTCGAGCGTCGCCCCCTTCATCCTGCGCGGCGTCTCGCTGCTCGGCATCGATTCGGTGATGGCGCCGAAGGCCGTGCGCCTCGAGGCCTGGCGGCGCATCGGCGCCGATCTCGACCTGCAAAAGCTCGCCAGCCTGTCCACGACCATCGGCTTCGACAACATCATGGATGCCGCGCGCGACATCGTCGACGGCAAGATCCGCGGTCGCGTCGTCGTCGACATGTAAGCCCGCCTCGCGGGCTCCAGCCAGGGGACGGATCGCCCAATCCGGTGGCGAATCCGCTGCTGTCGGGACAAAAACGCCTATCCACTAAAATTCGAACGATCCGCCGCAATTTTCCATAATCTCTGTCTGGCAAGGGTTTCGCATGATCGCGGAATCCGACAGCCAACAGGCGAACAAGGGCGACGATGTCGATGCGGTTGCGGCGCCAGCGGCGGCGCGGCGGTTCATCGCCGCGCCGCCGCTGGTGCCCGAGCAGCAATTGGTCAGGCGGGAAGGCCTGCCGCTGCTCACCTTCGTTGCCATCCTGGTCCTGGCGGGCCTCGCGCATCTGACGGGGGCGCCGATCTTCATCAGCCTCGCCTTGCTGGCAACCGGCCTCGCCGGCCTGGCCATGCATTTCCATGCCAGACGCAGCGTCCACCGTACCGTGGTACTGCTGGACGAGACCACCGCCCGAAGCCGCGCCGAGATCGAGACGCTGGCCGACCGCATGTGGGAAATGCAGGAAAGCGAGGAGCGCTTTCGCGGTCTCATCGATGCGCTGGGCGACCTCGTCATCCATCGCGATCGCGACGGCCACATTGTCTATGCCAACAAGGTGTTCGCCGATCTGGTCGAAGCCGATCAGCGCGATCTTGCCGGCAAGACCCTGGCCGAACTTGGCATCGAGGTCGGCATCGTCCCCGATGCCGCCTTTTCCGACCATGAGTGCCTCAGTTCCACCGACGTCGCCATCCGCACGCCAAGCGGCCCGCGCTGGTTCTCCTGGATCGAACTGTCGGTGCGCGACAAGGACAGCGGCACGGCATCGCATCGCGCCATCGCCCGCGACATCACTGCCCGCAAGCGCGCCGAATCCTCGCTCATCACCGCGCGCGAGCGCGCCGAATACGCAAGCCAGGCCAAATCGCGCTTCCTCGCCACGGTCAGCCATGAAATCCGCACGCCGATGAACGGCATCATGGGCATGGCCAGGCTGCTCGCCGATACCAGCCTGTCGCCGGAACAGCAGACCTATGTCGGCGCCATCTCGACCTCGGCCAGCGCCCTGCTCGCCCTGATCGAGGACCTGCTCGACTATTCCAAGATCGAGGCCGGTCGCTTCGATCCGGAACCGCAGCCCATGTCGGTGCGCGAGATCGCCGACAACATTATCGAATTGCTCGCCGCGCGCGCCTTCGCGAAGGGTATTGGGCTCGGCTGCCACGTCGAACCGGATGTACCGCAATTGATCACAGCCGATCCAGGCCGGGTCAGGCAGGTGCTGCTCAATCTGATCGGCAACGCCATCAAGTTCACCGACGGCGGCGGCGTGCTGGTCAGCATCGCGCGCGCCCGCACCGAGACCAGCGACCGCATCTGCTTCACCATCACCGACACCGGTCCCGGCCTGCGCGAAGAGGACATGGAGCGTATCTTCGAGGAGTTCGAACAGGCCGACGGCACCTCGACACGCGCACATGGCGGAGCGGGGCTCGGACTTGCTATCTCCAAGCGGCTGGTGACTGCCATGGGCGGCACGATTTCGGTCTCCAGCCGGCTTGGCCAAGGGTCGGACTTCGTCTTCGAAATCCCGGCGACGGAGGCCACCGAGGCGCCTCAGGGCCGGCAGAACGTGCTTGCCGGCAGGCGCGCGGTGATCCTGTCTAGAAACGCCGTCGAGGCCGACGCCATCGCCCGCACCATCCGCGCCAATGGCGGCACGGCCGGTATCGCCACGACCGTGGCTCAGGCCGTGCCCCTGGCCGAGGGCTGCGACGTGCTTCTCGTCGACGCGGCCATGGAGGAGAGCGATGGGAGAGTGCTCAAGCGGTTGCGCCAAGGCGGCTTTTCCGATTGCGAAGCCATCACGCTGATCGCGCCGACCGACCGAGGCATGCTTGGCGAGTTCCGCGCCAGCGGCTACGCGACCTTCCTGGCCCGGCCGGTGCGCGGTGGAACACTTTTGCGTGTTCTTTTGACCAGCCATGCGCCGGCTCTTGCCCAGCCGCAGCCGGAAAAGCGCCGCACCCCGGCGCTGCGCGCTTCAAGCGACCGCCAGTTGGGCTTGTCCGTGCTGATCGCCGAGGACAACGACATCAATGCCATGCTGGCCCGCGCCACGCTGTTGAAGGCGGGACACCGCGTCAAGGTAGTCGGCAATGGCAAGGCCGCGGTCGAGGCCGTCACCAGCGCCGGACACAAGCACCGCTTCGACGTGGTGCTGATGGACCTGCATATGCCGGTCATGGACGGGCTGGACGCCATTGCCGCGATCCGCCGCCATGAGGAAGAGACATCGGCGCCGCCCGTGCCGATTATGGTGCTGTCGGCCGACAGCCAGGAAAAGACCCGCCATGCGGTGCTTGCCCACGGCGCCAGCGGCTTCGTCACCAAGCCGCTCGACCCGGATGCGCTTGTCAACGCCGTCGAGGGCCAGGTTGCTGCTTGATCTGCTTTTTTCCAGCCGCGGCTGATGCATGCCAACCCAAAGTGGCCCCGATTTCCCGAGGGCGACATCCATGAAAACAAGGGTTTGAGGCGCGGCGACTTGATCCGTGCACGCGAGACGCACCTCGCCTCTCCTCCCCTAACGTAGCCGGTTGACCGTTTTCGCCAGCCGACGAAGTATTGCCCGCGACGCCTTATCACGGTACTGTCACAATCCTGTTGCACCTACACCGTATCCCCGTGCCAAGAGGGATGGCTCGAAGGAGAATCACTCGTGCATACAGTTATGCCGGAATGTGACACTCGGCCGAACGCCAGCAGCGCCTTGCTCGCCGGGCGTAATGTCGATTCCGTCATAAAGGGCGCGGCACTCGGCCGTATCGGCAATCTCGAAGTGCGGCTCGCACGCAACGAGGCCGAGATCGCGGCCGCGCAGGAAGTGCGCTACCGCGTATTCTACGACGAGCTTGGCGCCCGCAAGGACCTGTTCCAGGTGCAGGACCGCCGCGACGCCGACCGGTTCGATCCGCTCTGCGATCATCTGCTCGTCTTCGACAATTCGATTTCCGGCCCCGAACACCGCCGCATCGTCGGCACTTACCGGCTGCTGCGGCAAGAAATCGCGGCCGCCGCCGGGGGCTTCTATTCCGAAGGCGAATTCGAGCTGACCAAGCTCATCGCCCGCCATCCCGGCCAGCGTTTCCTCGAGCTCGGCCGATCCTGCGTTCTGCCGGAATACCGCTCGAAGCGCACCATCGAGGCGCTGTGGCAAGGCATCTGGGCCTACATCAATCACTACGAAATCGGCGTGATGACCGGCTGCGCTTCCTTCCACGGCACTGTGCCGGCGGCGCATGCCGAGGCGCTCACCTATCTCGCCCATCACTGCCGCACGAATTCGGCCTGGGATGTGCGCGCGGTGTCCGGGCGCTATTGCTCCATGGACCTGATGCCGATCGAGGCGGTCAACACCAAGGCGGCGATCGCGGCGATGCCGCCTCTGGTGAAGGGCTATCTGAGGGTCGGCGCCCGCATCGGCGACGGCTGCGTCATCGACCGCGAATTCTCGACCGTCGACGTCTTCGTGGTGATGCCGGTCAAGGAGATCGGCGCCCGCTACGTCAACTACTATGGCGGGGAAGCGCAACGCTTTGCGGCGTAAGGGCAGTAGGCAAGACGCTACGATACACGCTTCGCTGACCACTCACTACTGACTATTCCCTATCCCCCTCCTTACGGAATATCCTCCGGCCGCCTTCCCGGCCGGCTCCTGTACGACGGAAACGACCAGCCGAAACGCAGCGCGCCGCCGCGTACGGCGAGCGCCACGACGAAGCCGGCGAACCCCGAGACGATCTGCGGCAATCCGGCGACGTCGCCCAATGTGAAGATGGCGGCGCCCGCCAGAGCGGCCGTGACGTAGATCTCCGGCCTCAGCAGCACCGATGGTTCGCCGGCAAGCAGATCGCGCAATATGCCGCCGAAGGTCGCGGTCAGCATGCCGGTGATGATCGAAACCACCGGCGAACCGGTGATGGCCAGCCCCTTGGCCGCGCCCATCACCGAAAAGGCGGCCAGCCCGATGGCGTCGAGCCACAGCAACAGCTTGTAGCGGGATTCGACGCGATGCGCGGTGAAGAAGACCAGGACCGCCACCACGGCGCAGATCAGCACATAGTCGCGGTTTCCCACCCAGAAGACCGGCACATTGAGGATGAGGTCGCGAAACGTGCCGCCGCCGATGCCGGTGACGCTGGCCAGGAACAGGAAACCGATAATGTCGAGTTGCTTTCGCGAAGCAGCCAACGCCCCGGTCGCCGCAAAGACGGCGACGCCGGCATAATCGAGAAGGGCGATGGGATTCATGGCGGTAAGGGAGTAGGCAGTAGGGATTAGGGACTGCGCATGAATAGCACGAAGCCGCACGATTGATACGGCTGCCTTATTCCCTACTGCCCTACCGCCGAACCCCTAGCTACGCATCCTTCTCCGCCTGCTCATTCACCGGCCCCGGCTCGACCGGCGCCTCGGCGGCAATCTTCGGGCCGCCCTTGGCGACGCCGACCATGGCCGGACGCAGCACGCGCTCGCCGATCGAATAGCCCGGCTGGACGACCTGGACCACGGTGTTGGCCGGGACATCGGGATTGGGCACTTCGAACATGGCCTGATGGAAATTGGGATCGAACTTCTCGCCTTCCGGCGCGAGCTTCTTGACCCCATGCCGTTCCAGCGCCGACAGCATGGCGCGCTCGGTCAGGTCGACGCCTTCGATCAGCGCCTTGAAGCCGGCGTCGCCCGAGGCCTTGGCCTCCGCCGGAATGGCGTCCAGCGCGCGGCGCAGATTGTCCGACACCGACAGCATGTCGCGGGCGAAATTCGCAACCGCATAGGTACGCGCGTCATGCACGTCGCGCGCGGTGCGGCGGCGCAGGTTCTCCATCTCGGCCGCGACGCGCAGCGCGCGGTCCTTCAGCTCTTCATTTTCCTTCAGCAGTCGCACAAGCGCTTCGTAGTCGCCGTCAATGCTGCCTTCCGTGCGCTCGGCATTGGCCTCGACCGCCTCGGCTTCACTGGGCGCGCGTTCGTCTTTTGCCTGGTCGCTCATCGCCGTTTCCCGTCAATCTCGAATGGTATGGATTTTGTGCCCGATATCGAGGTTTGGCAGCCAAAAATCAAGGGGTAAGCGACCATTGAGCCTTTGGCCGGACCTGGGCGGTGATCAATGGCGATGCTTATATTTTAATTCAAAGTTTACTGTACTTGCCGGCTTGGCTTGCCACGGAAGCGTGATGCGGGAACCATTCCCCTACTGCAGGAGTTTCGGAGCCGACACAGGATTTGAAATGATGACCCGGAACAAGGCTGAAAAGGGAGAAAGGCTCGCCGCAGAAGTCCGGCGCCAGTTCGGTGCCGAGGCGATGACGCGTTTTCTGCGTACCTTGCCGGCTTTCCGCATCGAAACCGATACTCACGACCGCTTCAGGCAATTGCTCGACCGCCTCGATCGGGTCGAGGATGGCGGTACCAGATTGCGGCGGCAATAGCTCTCGCCGCTCTTTACGCGACAATTACGCACAGTAATTTTGCGTGATGGCTGCCTTGCGGTAGCCACATGCCGCGCCTATGCTTCCTGATGAACATGATTTACCCCGATGCGGCCGCCAATAGCAAGCGTGCCTGGTTGAAGATCTTGGCGCGCTACAAGAAGCCGGACCGGCGACGCAGCGCCGTCGAACTCGCCATCACCCTCATTCCCTTCGCCACGCTGTGGGCGCTCTCCTCGGCCGCCTATGCCTATGGCCATTGGTGGGGGCTGATCCTGATCCTCCCGGCCGCCGGGTTCCTGGTGCGCATCTTCATGATCCAGCATGATTGCGGCCATGGCTCCTTCTTCGCCAACCGCTATGCCGACGACTGGATCGGCCGCGCGCTCGGCGTCCTGACGCTGACGCCCTACGATTGCTGGCGGCGCGCCCACGCGACACATCATGCCAGCGCCGGCAATCTCGACGAGCGCGGCATGGGCGACATCACGACGCTGACCGTTGCCGAATACCGGCAATTGTCCTGGCGCGGGCGCCTCGCCTATCGGCTCTATCGCCATCCGCTGGTGACGTTTGGGCTTGGGCCCATCTGGCTGTTCATCTTCTCGCAAAGGCTGCCCATCGGCATGATGCGCGGCGGCCTGACGCCGTGGGTGTCGTCGATGACCACCAATCTCGCCATCGCGCTTGCGGCGGCCCTGCTTATCTGGACCGTCGGTCCCGGTGCGTTCCTGGTCGTCCATCTGCCGATCGTCATTCTCGCCGGCTCGGCAGGCATCTGGCTGTTCTACGTCCAGCACCAGTTCGAGGAGACGGAGTGGGCAAAGGATGACGACTGGGAGTTCCAGCATGCCGCCTTGCACGGCTCGTCCTATTACGACCTGCCGCCGGTGCTGAACTGGTTCACCGGCAATATCGGCGTCCATCACGTCCACCATCTCTCCGCCAAGGTGCCGGGCTACCGGCTGCAGGAAGTGCTGCGCGATTATCCGGAACTGCGCGGCATCGGTCGCGTCACGCTGCTCGACAGCCTGCGCTGCGTCAAACTGGCATTGTGGGACGAGAACCGCCGCAAGCTGGTGTCGTTCCGCGAGGCACGGGCGACGATGTAGAGCAATTCCAGGAAAAGTGTGAGCGGTTTCCCGGGAGAAGCGCATGGCGCTTTCCCTTGGGAATTGCGTCAAAACATAGAGTTAGAGCGGTTCGCCGTTTCCGTGAAACGGGGAAACGCCCTAGAACGACGACCGCCGCGCCGTGGCGCGGCGGCGGAAGCAAACCCTGTTCAGGCGGCTTGGCGCTCTTCGCGCATCAGGATCTCGCCATGCCGGATTTCGGTGCCAAGCACCTTCAGGCACTCACGGATGAAGTTGGACAGGCCCGGCCAGCCCTTGGCTGACACCAGATTGCCATCGACATGGGCGCCGGTCGGCGCGACGTCGATGTAGATGCCGCCGGCCAACGTCACTTCCGGCTCGCAATAGTGGAGTGCCGCCACTTCCCTGCCCCGCACGACACCATCGACCGCGATCAGGATCTGCACGCCATGGCAGATGGTGAAGATCGGCTTGCCGGCCTCGTGGAAATGCCGCACCAGCGCCTGCACCCGCTTGTCGATGCGGATGTATTCGGGACCGCGCCCGCCCGCCGCGTAGACGGCGTCATACTTGGCCGGGTCCACCTCGGAAAACGTCTTGTTGAGGATGTAGTCGTGGCCGAGCTTTTCCGTGTAGGTCTGGTGGCCTTCAAAGTCGTGCAGAGATGTCTTGAGGACATCGCCGGCCTTCTTGTCCGGGCAGACGACATGCACGGTGTGGCCGACGGCATGCATGGCCTGTTCAAAGACGAAAATCTCATACTCCTCGCTGAACTCGCCAACGAGCATCAATATCTTCTTGCCAGCCATTCTCGGTTCCTCCCTTGCGGCCATATTTATTTCGGGTCGTGAAATAATATTGCCTATTCTAAGGACAGCAGGGTCAAAGGGAAAGCGCAAATCGCCAAATTGGTATGACCAGTTTTCCGCCTTCTCGACAGAAGGCGCTTCTCGGCAGACGAAAATAGCTTCGCTGGTTCGACCAGAGCCGCAGTCAGGCCGCCGCCTTGATCATGTCCGCCGCCTTCTCGGCAATCATGATGGTCGGAGCGTTGGTGTTGCCGCCGATCAGCGTAGGCATCACCGAGGCGTCGACGACCCGCAAGGCCTTGAGCCCGTGCACCCGCAGTTGCGGATCGACCACCGCCAGCTCGTCGACGCCCATTTTGCAGGTGCCGGCCGGGTGATAGATCGTGTCGGCGCGGGCACGGATGTGGGACATCAGTTCCGCGTCGCTCGAAACACCGGCGGTGTAGATCTCCTTGTGGCGATATCTGGCCAGCGCCGGCGCCTCCAGGATACCGCGCATCATCCTGACCCCCTTGAGCAAAAGCCCGGCATCGCGTTCGTCCAAAAGAAAGCGCGGATCGATGCGCGGCGGTGCCATGGGATCATGAGTCGACAACCCGACCTCGCCGCGCGAATGCGGCCGCAGCACGCATACATGGCAGGAAAAGCCATATCCCATATGCAGCTTCCGGCCATGATCATCCACGATCGCGATGCAGAAATGCAGTTGCAGGTCGGGCCGTTCGATCGCCGGATCGGATTTGAGGAAGGCACCGCCTTCGGCATAGGGCGTGGCGATCATGCCGCCGCCATCTTTCCGCCAGCGCAGCATGTGCCGCAGCAGGCCAGGTAGGCCGCGCAGGCCGATGCCCATCATGTCGGCATCCCTAGACGTCCAGCCCATGATGAAATCGAGGTGATCTTGCAGGTTCTTGCCAACACCGGGCAGTTCATGCCTGACCGGAATGCCATGCACGGCGAGCTCGGCAGCCGGGCCAATGCCTGACAGCAACAGGAGCTGAGGCGAACCGAAGGCGCCACCACAGACGATCACCTCGCGCCTGGCTTTCGCGACGGCTTCGCCCTTCCCCGCGCGATACCGCACGCCGGTGGCGCGCTTGCCATCGAGGATGACCGCCGTGGCATGCGCTCCGGTGATGACGGTAAGGTTCGACCTGTTCATGGCCGGTTGCAGATAGGCAGCGGCCGCCGAGCAGCGCTCGCCATTGCGGCGTTCGCCCCAGAATTGCGTCACCTGATAAAGCCCGGCACCCTCCTGTTCGACGCCGTTGAAATCATCGTTGCGGCGGATCTGGTTTTCGCCGCAGGCCTCGACAAAGGCCCGGGAGAGCGGACGTGGCTCTTGCTGCTCGGCAACCCGCAGCGGCCCGTCACCGCCATGCAGGGCATCGGCGCCGCGTTGATTGCCTTCCGCCCGCCGGAAATAGGGCAGCACCTCGTCCCATGACCAGCCGTCGCAGCCGAGATCGGCCCATTCGTCATAGTCGCCGCGGTGCCCGCGCGTGTAGAGCATGGCGTTGATGGCGCTGGATCCGCCCAGCGCCTTGCCGCGCGGCTGGTAGCCCTTGCGGCCGCCAAGACCCTGCTGCGGCACAGTCTCGAACGCCCAGTTGTTGATCTTCGGCCGACCCGGCAACAGTGCGATGATGCCTGCCGGCGCGCGGATAAGCAGGTTGCTGCCCGCGCCGCCGGCTTCGATCAGGCAGACTGTTTTCGATGGATCTTCGGACAGCCGCGCGGCAAGCGTGCAGCCGGCGGACCCGCCACCGGCGATGACATAGTCGAAATCCATGACTTCCTCCCTCGTACCCGGCGGATGTTTCCGTCCGGATGACCAAGAGAAGGCTCGATTTCGGCCTATGTAAAGATGGGTGGAATTACCCCTACGTCAGCTGCGAACGCGCCGCCAGGAATACTTCGGGCCCTTGGGCTCCGGCACGGCGGCTGGCTGATAGTAAAGCCCCAAGCCGCCGGTGCGGTCCTCTTCCAGGCGCTTCAGCAGCACCGGGTTGGAAATCTCGAACTCGTCGAAGCCGAGACGCAGCATGTGCGGCAACGGATCGACCAGCACCTGGCCGGTGGCGCGAACGGCACCCTCGAAGTGGTAGCGGCTGCGCAGCAGTTCGGCCTTGGAGAAGGAGCGCCCATCGCTGAAGGCCGGGAAGACCAGCGCCACCAGCGACAGCTGGTCGAGAAGGTCGGCTATCTTCTCGAGTTGATCGCCGGGCTGCAGCACCACGCCGAGCCGCTCTTTGGCGGACCGGCGCACCTCCGGATCAAGGTCGAGGAACGCCTGCAGCGGCAGGATGAAGCGGCCATTGCCGGACAGCGCGTCGGCACTTTCGGCATGAGCCCACTCGTCCTCGCGAAAACCCTGCGGGGTCCAGAGCCGGGTCTCCGGTGTCGTCGTTTCGGTCATCAAAATTCCTAAATATTCAAACGAGCCAAGGATGTGTTGAGATTCAGGTCAGGCTGCGCCTAAAATGGCGGCTTCCGAGAACCGGAGCGGAGCGTACTTGAAGTACGTGAGCACCGGAAGCGCAGGAAGCTGCCGTTTGCAGGCCAGCCTCACCTGAATATCAGCACATCCTATAGTGATGCGTCGGTCAGCGACACTTCCAGCCCCGACAGGTGAATGCCGCACTCGGTCTTGGCATGACCGGCCCAGCGGCCGCTGCGCGCATCCTCGCCCGGCTGCACCGGTTGCGTGCAGGGGAAACAGCCGATCGACAGATAGCCATAGGCGACCAGCGGATTCTCGCGCAGCGCGTGCGCCCGCATGTAGTCGGCCTGGTCCGATGTCGTCCAGTGCGCCAGCGGATTGATGCGGATGCGCGCGCCGACCGCCTCGAACACCGGCAGCGCTGCCCGTGTCGAGGCCTGGAAGCGCTTGCGGCCGGTGAACCAGGCACGAAACGGCGCCACGCCACGCGCCAGCGGCTCTACCTTGCGCACGTCGCAGCAGGCATCGGTGTTGCTTTGGTGCAGATTGCCCGTCGGATCGATCCGCGCGAGCGCCGCTTCCTCGGGTTTGATGACCTGGATGTTGGTCAGGCCGAAATCGGCGACAAGCGCGTCGCGATAGCCGAGCGTCTCCTCGAAATGCTTGCCGGTGTCGAGGAAGATGACCGGCAGCGTGCGGTCGATCTCCGCGATCATGTGCAGCAGCACCGCCGAATCCGCCCCGAAGGACGACACGGCAGCGATCTCGTCGTGAAACAGTTCGCGGGCCGAGCGCTCGATGATCTCGATCGGCTTCAGATGGCCATAGAGCGCGTCAAATCCCGCCGCCTTGGCGGCGACGCCGTCATCGGCATCGGCGATGTGGTCAAGCGGCCTTGGTTTCGCCAGCATAGAGCGCCTCCTTGAACGGCGCGGGACCGACACGGCGGTAGGCGTCGATGAATTTTTCTTGAGGGTTGAGCCGAAGGCCGAGATAGGTCTCGACGATCTGCTCGATGGCGTCGGTGATCTCTTCCGACGAGAAGCCGCGGCCGATGATTTCGCCGACCGAGGTGTTCTCGTCGGCCGAACCGCCCAGCGTCACCTGATAGAGCTCGGAGCCCTTTTTCTCGACGCCGAGGATGCCGATATGGCCGACATGGTGATGGCCGCAGGCATTGATGCAGCCGGAGATCTTCAGCTTCAGTTCGCCGATCTCGCGCTGCCGCTCCAGCGAGGCGAAGCGTTGCGAGATTTCCTGCGCGATCGGGATCGAGCGTGCGGTGGCCAGCGCGCAATAGTCGAGGCCGGGGCACGAGATGATGTCCGATATCAAATTGGAGTTGGCCGTCGCCAGCCCGATATCGACCAGCGCGTCATAGACCGCCTTGAGGTCGGCGCGCGCCACATGCGGCAGGATCAAGTTCTGCTCATGGCTGACACGCAGCTCGTCGAAAGCGTATGTCTCGGCGATGTCGGCGACCGCCTCCATCTGGCTGTCGGAAGCATCGCCCGGCACCTCGCCGATGCCCTTGAGCGAAATCGTCACCGCCGCGTAGTCGGGATGGCGATGCGTCACCACATTCTGGTCGAGCCACTCCGAGAAGCCTTTGGAATCGAGACGCGCCAGCTTGACCGCCTGGTCGCCTTCCGGCCGATCAGTGAGCGCCGGCGGCGCGAAATAGGCTTGGATGGCCCGGATATCGGCATCCGGCAGCCTCAGCTCGGCGTCCTTCAATTCCTGCCACTCGGCCTCGACCTGGCGGGTGATTTCCTCGACGCCGGTCTCGTGCACCAGGATCTTGATGCGCGCCTTGTACTTGTTGTCGCGGCGGCCATAGAGGTTGTAAACGCGCAGGATCGCCGTGCAGTAGGACAGAAGATCGGCTTCCGGCAGGAAATCGCGGATCTTTCGTGCCACCATCGGCGTACGGCCCTGGCCGCCGCCGACATAGACGGCAAAGCCAAGCTCGCCCGCGGCGTTCTTCTTCAGGTGCAGGCCGATATCGTGCGTCTGGATAGCAGCGCGGTCGCGCTCTGCCCCGGTCACCGCGATCTTGAATTTCCTGGGCAGGAACGAGAATTCCGGATGCACCGAGGACCATTGCCGCAGGATCTCCGCATAGGGACGCGGATCGGCGACCTCGTCGGCGGCGGCACCGGCAAAGTGGTCGGCGGTGACGTTGCGGATGCAGTTGCCGCTGGTCTGGATGGCGTGCATCTCCACACTTGCCAGATCGGCCAGGATCGCCGGAATGTCCGACAGCGCCGGCCAGTTGAACTGGATGTTCTGGCGCGTGGTGAAATGGCCGTAGCCCTTGTCGTATTTGCGGGCGATATGGCCGAGCATGCGCAGCTGCTTGCCGTTCAGCGTGCCGTAGGGCACCGCGATGCGCAGCATATAGGCGTGCAGCTGCAAATAAACGCCGTTCATCAGCCTCAGCGGCCGGAACTGGTCCTCCGATATCTCGCCGGACAGCCGGCGCTGGACCTGGTCGCTGAACTCGGCGACGCGGGCCTGGACAAAATCGTGGTCGAACTCATCGTAACGGTACATGCTTCGTCTTTCAGGGCGCGTCCGCCCGTTTCACTCAAAACCTGGCTACGCCGCCCGCTCGGCCTGCTTGCCGAGATCGCCGCGGATGGTCGGGCCGGCGGCGCGGATCTTTTCACGCAGCCGCACCGGCTCGACGACACCGTCGACGACTTCCGCGTCGATCAGATTGACGTCGACCACTTCATTGTCGGCATAGGCCTTGGCGCCGATCGCCTCAAGGCGATCCTCGGCCGCCTTGTCATGGGCAAGATCGGCCTGGCCCACCGTCTCAACCCAGCCGCCATCGGCGTACCAGACGGCGATGCCATCCGTCAGGCGGTTGGCGGTCAGTATCTTCATGGCTGAACTCTCTCTGCGGCGGCTTTGGCCGCGCCTTCATTGCTATGTGCCGCAAGCGGCTCGGACCGTTCAAAATTGGCGCCGGCGACAGCATCGCCGATAATGGTCATGACCGGCCCAGAAAGATCGCCACGCGCTTCCAGCGACGGCAGGTCAGCCAGCGTGCCGTGGAAACGGCGCCGGTTGGCCAGGCTGGCATTCTCGACCACGGCCACCGCCGTGTCCGGCGACAGGCCTGCTTCGATCAGCCGGCCGGCGACTTCGGCCGCCACCGAGCGGCCCATATAGACGGCGACGGTGGCGCCGGAAATCGCGAGCTTGGCCCAGTCGGGCAATGAATTGCCCTTGAGGTCGTGGCCGGTGGTGAACACCATGGATGAGGAGACGCCGCGCAAGGTCAGCGGCAGTTCGAAATCGGCCGCCGCGGCAAAGGCCGCGGTGACGCCCGGAACCACCTCATAGGCGATACCGGCATCACGCAGTGCCGCCATTTCCTCGCCGGCGCGGCCGAACACCAGCGGATCGCCCGACTTCAGCCGCACCACGCGTTTGCCCTGCTGACCAAGCTCCACCAGCAGCGCGTTGATTTCGGCCTGGCTCTTGCTGTGGCAGCCCTTGCGTTTGCCAACCGGCAGACGCTCGGCATCGCGGCGGCCCATGGCGACGACCGCCT
Source organism: Mesorhizobium sp. 131-3-5 (assembly GCF_016756575.1). Classification (NCBI taxonomy): domain Bacteria; kingdom Pseudomonadati; phylum Pseudomonadota; class Alphaproteobacteria; order Hyphomicrobiales; family Phyllobacteriaceae; genus Mesorhizobium; species Mesorhizobium sp. 131-3-5. The sequence goes on along the minus strand of NZ_AP023254.1, from coordinate 1,937,553 downwards.
CCGGCACCAGCGCGTCATGGACGATGACGTCGGCTTCCATCAGCAGGCGATGCGCACGCAACGTCAGCAGATCCTCGGCGCCCGGACCAGCGCCAACCAACGCGATGTGGCCCGAAGCGGGTGCGTTCGACAACAGCAGATCGACGGCAGCGTCATGCGCCTGCGACAGCTGGCCGGCTTCCACGGCATGGGCAGGTGCACCTTGGAAAAAACTGTTCCAGAAGCGGCGGCGGGCATTGCCTTTCGGCAGCAATTTCTCGGCTGCCCCACGCAGCGAAGCGGCGAGCGTCGCCAGCGAACCGAGCGATGGCGACAGCATCTGATCGATGCGGCCCCGCAGCATCTGGGCCAGCACCGGGCCGGCACCTTCGGTTCCGATGGCAATGGCGACCGGCGCGCGGTTGACCAGCGCCGGGGTGAAGAAGTCGCAGAGTTCCGGCCGGTCGACGGCATTGACCGGAATGCCCAGCTCGCGCGCGTCCGCCGCGACGCGGCGGTCGAGCGTCTCATCGCCGCTGGCGGCAAACACCATGACCGCGCCTTCCAGCTGCGAGGCGTCATAAGCTGCCGAGACATGGCTGGCGCCGGATTGAGCGATGAAGGCAAGCAGCTCCGGCTCGGCATTTTGAGCGATGATGCGCAGCACCGCGCTCGACTGTCCGATCAACCGCGCCTTGGCCAGGGCTTCGTCGCCACCGCCGACAATGGCCACGGCTTCGCCCTCGACCCGCACGAAGACGGGGAAGGCATTGAGCTTGGCATTGGCCTGCGGCATGGGAAAAGCAATCCGGGAACAGTGTCGCAGTTTTACGCCCGGGCGCGAAAAACCAGAAGCAAAGCACTCGCGCATCCTGTGATGGCAGGCAATCGCTTTTTCGCAACTGCGAAAGGCAGGAGAAAAATATTCCACATCCGGGGTTCGGGCGGATTCAAGCCGCTGAAGCGAGCCTTGATTTCAGGTCTTTTTAGCCACCTGCCCCCTATCTGGCAAAACAGTTTTTTCTAATTTCTACCAATTCAGTAGATTAATGTCGCCCGCTTACCGATCGCCTGTTCAACCGCCGACGGCGCCGCCGTCGCTTTGCGGGAGAAGGGTTGGAACGTTGCCGGGTTGATACGCGTTCCGCAGCGTAGCCATTCATCAAAAAGGAGCGCTTTCATGGACACAATCAAACTGAGGCACGGCATCTGGGTCCTGGTGGCCGACGGTGGAAAAGCGCTCTTGCTCAAGAATGCCGGCGACAACAAGTTTCCAAATCTCGAAGTCGTGCAGGTGATGGAACAGGAGAACCCGCCCACCCGTGAACAGGGAAGCGACAGCCCCGGCCGGTATAATGACGGCCCGTCCGTGCACCGCAGCGCTGTCGAGGATACCGACTGGCACCGTATCGGCAAGGAACGCTTCGCGGAAGAGATCGCGGCCCGCCTGTACAAACTCGCCCATGGTGGTGAGTTCGACAGCATCGTGCTTGTCGCCCCGCCGGTGATGCTCGGCGCCATGCGCAAGAAGCTGCACAAGGCGGTCGGTGACAAGGTGACGGCTGAAATTCCAAAAACCATGACCAACCACGCCATCTCCGAGATCGAGGCCATGCTGCAGGCAGCCTGACCGCAGGCGATGGATCCCAAAGCCAATGCCACAGTGAGCGCGAAACGGACCGGCGGCCTCTCTGCCGCCGGTCGAGCATTTTGCTGCCGCACCGTCGATTTTCGCACCCTGCGGGTTGCATCACCGTCACCCCTTCCACCATATTGCAAAACAGGCGGCGGCTCAGGGCGGCGCACATCCGACATCGCAAACTTGAAAGGCGCTCCATAGACAATGCCGCATGACACGCCCCTTATCGCCACCATCGTCGCCGGTCTGGGGCTGGCTTTCGTCTTCGGGGCTCTCGCCAACCGTTTCCGCATTCCGCCGCTGGTCGGCTATCTCGTAGCCGGCGTCCTGGTCGGGCCGAATACGCCCGGTTTCGTCGCCGATGCTGGCCTGGCCAACGAACTGGCCGAAATCGGCGTCATCCTCTTGATGTTCGGCGTCGGCCTGCATTTCTCGCTGAAGGACCTGCTGTCGGTCCGCGCCATCGCCGTGCCCGGCGCCATCGTCCAGATCGGCTTTGCCACGGCACTCGGCGCCGGACTGTCCTGGATGCTCGGCTGGTCGATGGGCGCGGGGCTGGTGTTCGGCCTGGCGCTGTCGGTCGCCTCGACCGTGGTGCTGCTGCGCGCGCTTCAGGAACGCCGGCTGATCGAGACCGAACGCGGCCGCATCGCCGTCGGCTGGCTGATCGTCGAGGATCTGGCCATGGTGCTGGCGCTGGTGCTGCTGCCAGCCCTTGCCGGCGTGCTGGGTGGCCAGGAACAGGCGGATGTGCATTCGAGCGGCCTGCTGTCGCTGCCGGCCGGCTACGGCATCTGGGGCGTCGTCGGCATCACGCTCGCCAAGGTCGCCGCCTTCGTCGTCGTCATGCTGGTGGTCGGCCGCCGGGTCATTCCGTGGATTCTGCACTACGTCGCCCATACCGGGTCACGCGAACTGTTTCGTCTCTCAGTGCTCGCCATTGCGCTCGGCGTCGCCTTCGGCGCGGCGAAACTGTTCGGCGTCTCGCTGGCGCTCGGCGCCTTCTTCGCCGGCATGATCATGAGCGAATCCGAGCTTAGCCATCGCGCGGCCGAAGAATCGCTGCCGCTGCGCGACGCCTTCTCGGTGCTGTTCTTCGTCTCGGTCGGCATGCTGTTCGACCCGTTCAGCCTGCTCAGCAACGGCCTGCCGATCCTGGCGACACTGGCCATCATCGTCATCGGCAAGTCGCTGGCGGCGTTCGTCATCGTCGTCGCCTTCGGCTATCCCCTGGCGACCGCCCTCATGATTTCGGCCAGCCTTGCCCAGATCGGCGAATTCTCCTTCATCCTGGCCGAACTCGGCGTCGGGCTGAAACTTCTGCCAGAACAGGGCCGCGACCTGATCCTGGCCGGCGCCATCTTGTCGATCGTGCTCAACCCACTGATGTTCCTGGTCATCGACTGGATGAAGCCATGGCTGGAGGCCCGTGCCGCCAGGACGGCGCCGCCGGCCGACGCCAAGCCGGTCGGTCCGGCGACCGAACCGGGCCAGGTCGCCTCGGTCGCCGCAACAGCCAGAAAGGAAGACGGCCCGCCGCCGAAGACGGCGCTTACCGGCCATGCCATCCTGATCGGTTATGGCCGTGTCGGCGGCCTTGTCGGCGCGGCGCTGAAAGAAGCAGCGCTGCCCTTCCTCGTCATCGAGGACGCAGACAAGACACTGGCCAAGCTGAAGGCCGATGGCGTCGAGAGCGTCGCCGGCAATGCCGCCAACGCCGAAGTGTTCGCCGCCGCCAATCCCGAAGGCGCCAGCCGGCTGATCCTCGCCATCCCCAATGCGTTCGAAGCCGGCCAGATCGTGCTCAGGGCGCGCACCGCCAATCCCGGCATCAACGTCGTCGCCCGCGCCCATTCCGATGCCGAGGTCGAGCATCTCAAGGGGCTCGGCGCCGACACGGTGATCATGGGCGAGCGCGAAATCGCGCGCGGCATCGTCGAGGAGGTGCTCGGTCACAAGCCATCTGCGACCGAACCGTCCGCCGCGTGATCACGCCACGAAGGCAGAACCGCCATTGCGTGCGATGCTGCTGAGATATTGCGCGGGAGGCTTGCCGAGCGCCTTCTTGAACATGGTGATGAAGGCCGTGACGGACTCATAGCCGAGATCACCCGAAACCCGCTGAACGGTGGCACCCGAAGCCAGTTCCCTTATCGCAACGATCAAGTGCAATTGCTGGCGCCAGCGGCCGAAGCTCAAGCCGGTTTCCTTGACGACGAGACGAGCAAGACTGCTCTCGCTGAGCGCCACGCGTTTTCCCCATTCGGCCAACGTGCTGCGGTCGGCAGGATCGTTCGCCAGCGATTCGGCGATCCGCTTCAGGCGCGGCTCGGAGGAGAACGGCAGATGCAATTGCTGGAGAGGCATATCAGGCAGTTCGGCAAGCAGGACGCTTCCCAGGAAAGCGCACCGCGCGTCATCAGGCGCGCAGTCCGACAGTTCGATGATAAGCTCGCGCAGCAGCGGCGAGATCGAAAGCGTGCAGCACCGATCCGGCAGCGCAGCCGCGCCCGGCTCGATGTAGACGAAGAAAATCCGCGCATTGGCCGTCGCGATGTTGCTGTGCTGCATGCGGCTCGGCACCCACACGCCGCAATGCGGCGGCACCATCCAGAGGCCGCTGGGAACGCGGCAGGTGACGCCGCCGCTGAGCGCGAAGACGAGTTGCCCTTTGCGGTGCCAATGCTGCGACACCTCGGCCTTGGTCTCGGTGACGTCGACGCGCACGGCAATCGCCGGAGCAACGATGTCATCGACGTCGAAATCGAGCCATGGGTAACGGAGCGGCTGTCTCATGATTGACAGATTTTAGCGATGAATTGCCTTTATATCTAGATTATTCGTCAGCATAAATCGGTAGGCTCGAGCCGTTCTCGCCAATTGGCAAAGGTGTACTCCATGCTCGCGCTCACCATCTCTTCCGACAATGCCGTCAGACTGAAACTCGCCGAGGTGGACGAGCCACAGCCTTGCGCGAACGAGGCTCTGGTCGCCGTCCGCGCAACCTCGTTGAACCGCGGCGAACTGCGCCTGCTCACCATACGTGCGGACGGCTGGATACCCGGCCAGGACATTGTCGGGATCGTCGAACGGGCGGCAGCGGATGGCTCCGGGCCAGCCCAGGGCGCGCGGGTCGTGGCTTTGGTCGACGAGGCCGGCTGGGCCGAACGCGTCGCCGTTCCGACCGCCCGTCTCGCCGTCCTGCCGGATGAGGTCGGCTTCGTTTCCGCCGCCACGCTCCCCGTGGCGGGCACGACGGCGATGAGGACGTTGCGCCATGGCGGTGACCTGGCTGGCCAAAAGGTGCTGATCACCGGCGCGAGCGGCGCAGTCGGCCGTTTCCAGATCCAGATCGCCCGCGAACAAGGTGCCTTGGTGACCGCGGTCGCCGCCGCCCGGCATGCCGGGGATCTCCGCGATCTCGGAGCCGAGCAGGTGGTCGAGGCGATCGAGCTGGCCGAGGGACCATTTTCGCTGATCACCGAGTCGGTCGGCGGCGAAAGCCTCGCCCGCGCGATCGAACACGTCGCGCCCGGCGGGACCATCGTCATGTTCGGTTCAAGCAGTGGCGAGCTCACGCCCATTGGCTTCCGCCAGTTCGTTCCGGGCCATGAGGGAGCGAGGCTTCAGACCTTCGCCTACTACACGTCCGGCTCAGGCATTGGCGCCGACATTGCCGCGCTGCTCGCCCTGGTCGCGGCCGGCCGGCTGGAAACCCGCGTCGCCTTGACCGTGCCATGGACGGACATCGCCCAGGCCCTGGACGCCCTGCGGCAGCGCAGCTTCAGCGGCAAGGCTGTTCTCACGGTCGCCGGATGAGCAACCCCCGCCGAAGTCCTCACTCACACGTGCTGGCCGCCGTTGATGTGGATTTCCGAGCCGGTCACATAGGAGGCCTGCTGCGAGCACAGGAAGAAGATGATGTCGGCGACCTCGGCGGTGGTACCGAGGCGCCTGAGCGGGATCGTCTCGACGATCTTTTCCGTGCCCGGCGACAGGATCGCCGTGTCGATTTCGCCTGGCGCGATGGCGTTGACCCGGATGCCATGCGGACCAAAGTCATGCGCCATCTCGCGCGTCAGCGAGCCGAGAGCCGCCTTCGATGTCGCATAGGCGGTGCCGGCGAAGGGATGCACGCGGGTGCCGGCGATCGAGGTGACGTTGACGATCGAGCCCTTGGCCGTCGCCAGCTCCTTGAACAGGCCGCGCGCCAGCATGATTGGCGCGAAGAAATTGACCTGGAACACGTCGCGCCAGACATGCATCGGCGTGTCGATCGAGTTCATGCGGCTGTTGCCGTCCTTGAGCTTGGGCGAAATGCCGGCATTGTTGACCAGCGCATTGAGCTGGCCGCCATGTGCTTCGAGCCGATGGCGGATTTCCGAGACGGCGATGCCGACATCTTCCTGATCGGCAAGATCGACCTTGATATGGTCTTCCGGGCCGGCCGGCCACGGGCAATCCTCGGCGAAAGCCTGGCGCGAACAGGTGATGACGCGCCAGCCCTCGCGTGAAAAGCGCTTGACCGTGGCATGGCCGATGCCGCGGCTGGCGCCGGTCAGCACGATGGTTTTTCGGGTGTCGAGTTCAGCCATGTCGCGGTCTCCGGCCGGAGGTGTAGCCGAACACCGTGGCGCTGGCGAGAGGCGGATTGACGCCGCTGCGAACTGCCGGAGCGTCCGCCTCAGCCGCCGCCCAGAATATCCAGGATCGAGGTCTGCTTCCTCTTCTTAAGCGGACCGCCAACATTGCCCGGCGGCACCGGATGGCCGACCGAAGCGGTGGTGCCGTCGTCCGCCGGCATGTTGAAGCCATCGGCATCGACGGTCTGGGCAGGCCGCGCCACGCGGGCTGGCGCTGCCGCCTGGGTCGGCTGTGCCGACGGCGCCTGCTGGCCAACTGACGCGGACGGGACCGGCGCTGGCTGGTTGTTGTCGGCCGAAGGTATGTCGTCGGGCACGATCGTGTCGGCCGGCGTCGACTTCCAGGTGCCGGGCAGCGGCCGCACCGGCACGCCCTCGTGTGCGGCGACCATGAATTCGTGCCAGGCCTGCGCCGGCAGCGCTCCACCGGTGACCTTCTTCATCCCCGTGCCGTCATCATTGCCGAACCACACACCGGTGGTGAGATTGGCGGTGTAGCCGACGAACCAGGCATCGCGCGAATTCTGGCTGGTGCCGGTCTTGCCGGCCGACGGCCAAGCGAAGGCCGCCTTCTTGGCCGTGCCGACCTCGACGGTTCCGGTCATCATCGAATTCATCATGCCGACGATCTCGGGTTTCACCACACGCGGCGCGCTGCCGCCACCGCTGTCGTAGAGCACTTTGCCCTCGGTTGTCGTGATGCGGCGGATGAAGTGGATATCGGGCTTGTAGCCGCCATTGGCGAACGGCACATAGGCCGAGGTCAGCTCCAGCGGCGTCACTTCCGAGGTGCCGAGCGCGATCGAGGTGTTGGCCTGCAGTTCGGACTGGATGCCCATGCGGTGCGCCGCTTCCACCACCGCGTTCGGCCCGACCTCCATGGTCAGCTGCGCGGCGACCGAGTTCAGCGACTTGGCCAGCGCCGTCGCCAGCGTGACCTTGCCAAAATACTTGCCGCCGTAATTGTCGGGCGTCCAGTTGCCGATCTTGATCGGCGCGTCGTTGCGGATGCTGTCTGGCGTGCGGCCGGCCTCCAAGGCGGCCATATAAACGAACGGCTTGAACGCCGAGCCCGGCTGCCGGCGCGCTTCCGAAGCGCGGTCGAACTGGCTGGTCGAATAGTCGTAGCCGCCGACCATGGCGCGCACCGCGCCGGAATCGTCGATCGACACCAGCGCGCCCTGGGTGACGTTGAGCTTCTTGCCGCTTTCGTCGATCAGCCGGCGGATCGACTGCTCGGCGAGCTTCTGCAAGTTCAGGTCGACGGTGGAGTCGATGACGATGTCGCCGCGCACGTCGCCGATCAGGTCGGGCAGTTCTTCCATGATCGTGTCGGCGACATAGTTTTCCGAGCCGGTCCAGTAGGACGGCGCGCGCGTCGCCGGCGCGCTGAGCGCTGTCTTCAGCTCCTTGTCGCTGATCTTGCCTTCTTCACGCATGGCCGCGAGCACGAGCTGCGAACGCTCCTCCGCGGCCTTTGGGTCGCGCGCCGGCGACAGCCGCGACGGCGCTTTCAGCAAGCCCGCAAGCAGCGCTGCTTCCGAGAGCGTGACGTCACGCGCGCTCTTGCCGAAATAACGCCGCGAAGCCGCCTCGACACCAAAGGCGCCGGAGCCGAAATAGACCCGGTTGAGGTACATTTCGAGAATCTGGTCCTTGGTGTGCTTGTGCTCCAGCCACAGCGCCAGCAGCACCTCCTGCACCTTGCGCTCCAGCGTGCGGTCAGGCTTCAGGAACAGATTCTTGGCCAATTGCTGCGTCAGCGTCGAACCGCCCTGCGAGAAATGCCCGCCGATGAGGTTGGTCACCATGGCGCGTGACAGGCCGATCGGATCGACGCCGAAATGCGAATAGAACCGGCGGTCCTCGATGGCGATGACGGCTTCGGGAATGTAAGGCGACATTTCGTGCAGGCCGACGGCTTCGCCGCCACTCATGCCGCGATTGGCGAGCAACTGGCCATCGGCCGAGACGATCTTGATGTTGGGGGCGCGGTCGGGGATCGACCAGGTGGTGGCCGCCGGCATCTTGGCACCGTAATAGACGACGACGCCCGCCACCGCGATGCCGCCCCAGATGGCAAGCACGAAGCACCAGTAGAACAGGCGGCCGAGCACGCCGAACAGGCCGCGCCGGCTCCTGCCACGCCCGCCGCGCGACGATTTCGCCTTCGACGATTTGCGCTTTGCGGAGGCTTTGCGGTTGCTCGGCACGACGCGGTCCTCCTCGCTCACCGAAAGACCCGGCTGGGATCGCGCCTGTGGCGGTCCCTCGAAACTGGGCTCGATGCGGCTATCTTTGCGGTTCGCCATGCCTGCGCTTGCTGTCCCCGGTGCCTATGGCGCTCCGGTTGCAGAGTAGATGCGGCGATTTAAGGGCGGGTTAAGTCGGAAAAATTCAAAGCGATTGATAATCAAATGCCTGGGGTCCGGCAGTGATCGCGCTGTTCGAGCCCTGATTTTGGCGTCGGCAAACGGTCGCGCCCGCCGCGATGGAACAATCCTCGCCTAGCATTTTGTCCGGGCGCCAAGGCCCAGCCATTCCTCGCCGCGACCCAGGCGGTCGCGGACATGTTCCGTGTTGGGGCGCGATCGCAAATGGTCGCAGCCTCGCGTTCGACCGCGCCCCAAATCACTCGTCACCAGGCGATCACCTGGTGGGCATGCGTCAGCCGATCGCCGCACGCACCGAGAGCGCTGCCCTCGACGATTGCATGACCTCGCCGACATGGCAGTAGCAGACGATCTCGTGCAGTTGATGGTCGGTCAGCTCGAAGAAGCGCTTGGCTTCGCCATAACTGTCGTCTTTCAGACCCTCGTCGTGCAATATGGGGTCAGTGAAGGCAACCGCTATCGGCGAGTCATCTGCTCGCATGACATCGCGCTCCGGCAGCGCACGGTATTCGGTCCCGGCAAGCGCGGTCAGGAGCCGGCTGGGCTCACGTTCAAGAAGCTCGGCCCAACGCATCAGACGTTGGGTTCGGCTCATCACCGGCTGTATGTTGACCTCGGCCACTGCATGCAGTTGGTCTAGTGTTTGGTGTTTCATAGCAACCTCCTAGCAATAGGTTGGTTGATCCCAAACGCCCTGTGTCGACATTATAGCGCCGGAGCGCCGATCCGTCATTCTAATTCCATGCCGGGACAATCGCTCGTCCGGCACTACGCCGATGCAATGGCCCCGTCCTGCCGGCAATTTTCAACTCCTCCGAATATCGACGACAGCGCCAAAAGGGCCAGCGTCTGGTCCTCGCAGGTCACCGCCACGATGCTGTTCGACCGGTCGATATCAAGGCCTTCGGGCCGACTTCCGCAGTACTGGCCTGCCGCACAGGACGGCCGGCGCCGCGCCGCCGGTCGACGGCAGGCTCAATTCTGCTGGATCGAAATGCCCTTGTCGTCAATCTTGAGCTCGACACCCTTCGGCTTGGTCTGCTCGCGGTAGACATAGACGCCGAGCGCGATGACCACGACGACGAGCGCGCCAATGATGAGATAGAGCGTATTCTGCTTCACGGCGCGCCCTTTGTCGTTTCGAGCCTCAGGCTCGTTTCAGGACCTTGACCAGCACCAGAAGGATGATGGCGCCGATCGTGGCGTGGATGATGGAAGCAATGATGCCGCCGCCGATGGAGAAGCCGATCCGCGGCAACAGCCAGCCGGCGATGAACGCGCCGACGATGCCGACGATGATGTTGCCGATCAGGCCGAAGCCGAAACCGGAAACGATGAGACCGGCAAGCCAGCCGGCGATGGCACCGATGATGATGAAGACGAGAAGGCTTTCTACGCCCATGCCGATTTCCTCCGAGCAAGGGGGCGAGCGCGGAGCGGAAGGCTCCGAATCGGCCCCGATATCAACGGCGTCAGGCTATTCGAAAGCAGCTGGCCCCGCCAGCGGCGCTCATTGATCGTCGTCGTCGCCGGAAGCGGGCCGCCAGCTGGTCGGCTCGACCTTCTTTTGCGTGTGGCTGTCGGTGTAGACCCACCAGCCATCATCACGGTATTGCCCGATGGATTCGTTAATGACGCCGTCGCCGTCCTGCCACATGATGGAGACCTTGGAGCCATCGGTCGGAGCTGTCGATATCGGCTTTCGGTCGGCCATCCTATCCCCCATTTAGCCGTTGAACTGCGCCGACAAAACGCGGCGGTCAGCGTCTGGTTCCAGTCGGCCACCGGCCAGCAGGCTCTCAAGTCGTCAGCTGTGCGCGAAGATATCCTCTTCGTCCCAGCCCATCAGGTCAAGCTTGGCCCTCGTCGGCAGGAAGCGGAAGCAGGCATCGGCCTCCTTGGTCCGCCCCTCGCGCGCCAGCCGCCCGGCCAGCAGATCCCGCAGCCGGTGCAGATAGAGCACGTCGGAGGCGGCATATTCGAGCTGCTCGGGCGACAGCGTTTCGGCCGCCCAGTCCGATGATTGCTGCGCCTTGGACAGACCGACGCCGAGAAGCTCGAAGCAGATGTCCTTCAACCCGTGCCTGTCGGTATAGGTGCGGGTCAGCCGCGAAGCGATCTTGGTGCAGAACACCGGCTCGGGCATCACCCCGAAGGCGTTGTAAAGCACGGCAATGTCGAAGCGTCCGAAATGGAACAGCTTCGTCACGTTGCGGTTCTTCAGCAGGCTGACGAGGTTCGGCGCCTTCTTCTGGCCCGGTGCGATCTGGATGACGTCGGCGCTGCCGTCGCCAGGCGATATCTGCACCACGCACAACCGGTCGCGATGCGGGTTCAGACCCAGCGTCTCGGTGTCGATGGCTACCGCCCCGACGTTGTAATGCGAAAGGTCGGGCAAATCATGCTTGTGGAAACGGATGTCGGCCATGGTCTTCTCCGGTCGCGGCGTTCCCCGTCCTCGCCGCGATCCGGTGAAAAATCAACAGGAAAACGACTTTCCGCCGCTCAGCGTGTCAGCGCATCGAGAATGCGCGCCCAGGAGCGCTGGCCCTTGTGGAAGGACGACAGCTCGTATTTCTCGTTGGGAGAGTGGATGCGGTCGTCGTCGAGGCCGAAGCCGACCAGCAGGGACTCGATACCGAGATAGGTCTGGAAATCGCCGACAACCGGGATTGATCCGCCACTGCCGGTCGTGACCGCCTGTTTCTCCCATTCGTCCGACAGCGCGTCCTTGGCCTTGGCCAGGAACGGCGAGTCATAGGAAAGCTGGATTGCCGGCGAGCCGCCATGCGGGTGAAATTCGACGGAACAGTCGGCCGGAATGCGCTCCTTGACGAATTTCTGGAAGGCAGCGCGGATTTTCTTTGGATCCTGCTTGTGAACGAGGCGGAACGACACCTTGGCCGAGGCTTCCGCCGCGATCACCGTCTTGAAGCCTTTTCCAGTGTAGCCGCCGATGATGCCGTTGAACTCGGCGGTCGGCCGTGCCCAGGTCAGTTCCAGCACCGAGCGGCCTTTTTCGCCCGAAGGGATCGACAAGCCGACAGGGCCGAGAAAAGTCTCGGCCGTCTCGCCGAGACTTTCCCAAGACTTCAGCACCTGTGTTGGTGTTTCCTCGACACCGTCATAAAAGCCGGGAATGGTGATGTGGCCATCCTTGTCGTGGATGTCAGCCAGCACCTTGGCCAGAATACGGATCGGATTGGCGGCGGCACCTCCATAAAGCCCCGAATGCAGGTCGCGGTCAGCCGCCTTGACCGTCACCTCTTCGCCAACCATCCCGCGCAGCGAAACGCAGATGGACGGCGTCTCGCGGTCCCACATACCGGTATCGCAGACAAGCGCGAAATCGGTACTGAGCTCGGCGGCATTGGCCTCGAGGAACGGCTTCAGCGAAGGCGAGCCGGACTCCTCCTCGCCTTCGAACAGGATGGTGACTCGGCACGGCAAATTGCCATGCACCTGCTTCCAGGCGCGGCAAGCCTCGACGAATGTCATCAGCTGACCCTTGTCGTCGGCAGAGCCACGCCCGGTGATCACCTTGTGGTCAGACCCAACCTCCTTCACCGCTGGTGCGAACGGATCGTTTTCCCACAATTCGATCGGGTCGACCGGCTGCACGTCGTAATGGCCATAGAACAGCACATGTGGGGCGCCTGCCGGCCCCTCATGATGCGCAACCACCATCGGGTGGCCCGGCGTGTCGCGCACGCTGGCATCGAAGCCGATCAGCTTCAGCTCCGCCACCAGCCATTCCGCCGCCTTGCGGCAGTCGGCGGCATAGGCCGGATCGGTGGAGATCGACTTGATCCTGAGCAGGCCGAACAGGCGCTCCAGGCTCTGGTCGAGATTCTGGTCGAGACGGTCGAGGACGGAGGAAACTGCGGACATTTGTGAAGCCTTTCGATTCAGTGCCGGAACCGTAAAGGCAGAGCGGCGAAACGAAAAGCCCGGGAGTGTTGGACCACGGCGCCAGTCGGCCGCCGCAGGCCAAAAAAGTCCGCTGCCGCGGGCCAAAAAAAGACCGCCGTGGTGGAGGGGGAACCACGGCGGCCTCATACTCGAAACGATGCGGCAGCCCGGAGAGGGGGGATAGGCTGCCGCAGTTGTCCGGGATAGGCGGGGGACGGGCCTTGCTCCGGACTTCGGCGAAAACTGCCGATGGCATGTATTTGGGTCTCTGAACGTGGCGATTCAAGGGCACCAACGTTACACTTTTGTAACGTGCCCGTGATCGGGCTTGCACGCCCCGATCTGTCAGGGTGTTGACGGAACCGATATCTGGCGATGTGTTTGGCATGGACCAAGCCACCGCGCCGCGCTATCCCTGCCGGCATGAAAAAAGGCGATCATCTCTTCCTCATCGACGGCTCGGGCTACATCTTCCGGGCCTATCACGCACTGCCGCCGCTGACGCGCAAATCCGACGGCCTGCCTGTCGGTGCTGTTTCCGGTTTCTGCAACATGCTGTGGAAGCTGATGCAGGATGCCCGCAATACCGATGTAGGCATTGTGCCGACGCATTTCGCGGTCATCTTCGACTATTGCTCGAAAACTTTCCGCAACGACCTCTACCCCGAATACAAGGCCAACCGTTCGGCGCCGCCTGAAGACCTGATCCCGCAATTCGGCCTGATCCGACAGGCGACCAAGGCCTTCAACCTGCCTTGCATCGAGATGGAAGGCTTCGAGGCCGACGATCTCATCGCCACCTATTGCCGGCTGGCCCGCGAAGCCGGCGGCGACACCACCATCATCTCCTCCGACAAGGATCTGATGCAGCTGGTCGGCGATACGGTCGGCATGTACGACCCGATGAAGGACCGCCAGATCGGCATTCCCGAGGTCATCGAGAAATGGGGCGTGCCGCCGGAGAAGATGGTCGATCTGCAGGCGCTGACCGGCGATTCCGTCGACAATGTGCCCGGCGTGCCCGGCATCGGCCCGAAGACGGCGGCGCAACTGCTGGAGCAATTTGGCGACCTTGACGGGCTGCTCGCCCGCGCCGGCGAGATCAAGCAGGACAAGAGGCGCGAATCGATCATCGCCAACACCGACAAGGCGCTGATCTCGCGCCAGCTGGTGACGCTGAAGAACGACGTGCCGGTGGCCGAGGGGCTGGACGACTTCGTGCTGCATGCCCCGGACGGGCCGAAGCTGATCGGCTTCTTGAAGACCATGGAATTCACCTCGCTGACCCGCCGCGTGGCGGAAGCCACGAGCACCGAGGCCAGCGACGTCCAGGCCGTCGCGGTGATCGTCGAGCGCGCCGACCATGCCCACGGCCCCGATGTCGGCGCCGGAGCGCCGGCTGTGGCCCGCAGCGGTGCCGAGGCAGGCCAGGCCAACGGTGATGCGACCACTACACCGACGGTGGACGCCGCCAAGCAAGGCGATACCCCTTCCCTGCTCTCGGCCATGCGGCTGGAGCGCGCGGCGACCGGCAAGATCGACACTGCGGCCTATCTCTGCATTCGCGATATCGCGACCTTGAAAGTCTGGGTCGCCGAGGCGCGGGAGGCTGGCGTCACCGCCTTCGACGTCAGGGCGACATCCGGCGATCCGATGCAGGCCGAACTGATCGGCATGGCGATAGCCACGGCGCCCGGCCGCGCCGGCTATATTCCCTTTGCCCACAAGAGCGGCAATGGCGACCTGCTCGGCGGCGGCGCGCTCGAAAACCAGATACCTCTCCGCGAGGCGCTGGCGGTGCTGAAACCGCTGCTCGAGGACAAATCCGTCCTCAAGATCGCGCAGAACCTGAAATACGATCTCGTAATCATGAGCCGTTACGGCATCGATGTCGCGCCCTTCGACGACACCATGCTGATCTCCTACGTGCTCGATGCCGGTACCCCGCACGGTCACGGCATGGACCAGCTTGCCGAGAAGTGGCTTGGCCATACCCCGCTCCAGCTCAAGGACGTAACCGGCTCCGGCAAGAGCTCGGTCGGTTTCGACCAGGTGGACATCGACAAGGCGACGGCGCACGCCGCCGAAGACGCCGATATCACGTTGCGTCTGTGGCTGGTGCTGAAGCCACGGCTTGCCGCCAAGGGCCTGGTCTCGGTCTATGAGCGGCTGGAACGGCCGCTGGTGCCGGTTCTGGCGCGCATGGAACAGCGCGGCATTTCGGTCGACCGGCAGATCCTGTCCAGGCTTTCGGGCGAACTCGCGCAGGGTGCCGCCCGGCTGGAAGAGGAGATCTACCAGCTCATCGGCGAGCGCATCAACATCGGCTCGCCCAAGCAACTCGGCGATATCCTGTTCGGCCGTATGGGCCTGCCCGGCGGCTCCAAGACCAAGACCGGCCAATGGTCGACCTCGGCACAGCTTTTGGAAGACCTCGCCGCCGAAGGCCACGAACTGCCGCGCAAGATCGTCGACTGGCGCCAGTTGACCAAGCTGAAATCGACCTACACCGATGCGCTGCCCGGCTTCATCCATCCCGACACCAGGCGCGTGCACACCTCCTACGCGCTGGCCGCGACGACGACAGGCCGGCTGTCGTCCTCCGACCCGAACCTGCAGAACATTCCGGTGCGCACCGCCGAAGGCCGCAAGATCAGGACCGCCTTCATCGCCGACAAGGGCAACCGGCTGGTCTCGGCCGACTACAGCCAGATCGAACTGCGCGTGCTCGCCCATGTCGCCGAGATTCCGCAACTGCGGCAGGCTTTCGCCGACGGCGCCGACATCCACGCCATCACCGCGTCGGAAATGTTCAATGTCCCCGTGCAGGGCATGCCTTCGGAAGTCCGCCGTCGCGCCAAGGCGATCAATTTCGGCATCATCTATGGCATTTCCGCCTTCGGCCTTGCCAACCAGCTGTCGATTCCGCGCGAGGAAGCGAGCAACTACATCAAGAAATACTTCGAGCGGTTCCCCGGCATCCGCGACTACATCGAAGAGACCAAGGCCTATGCCCGCGAGAATGGCTTTGTCGAAACCATCTTCGGCCGCCGCATCCACTACCCGGATATCCGCTCCTCGAACCCGTCGCTGCGCGCGTTCAACGAGCGCGCCTCGATCAACGCCCGCCTGCAAGGCACCGCCGCCGACATCATCCGCCGCGCCATGGTGCGCATGGAGGAAGCGCTGGACAAGGCGAAACTGTCGGCCCGCATGCTGCTGCAGGTGCACGACGAGCTGATCTTCGAGACGGTCGAGGCCGAAGTCGAAGCGACGATCCCAGTCGTGCGCCACGTCATGGAAAACGCAGCGATGCCGGCGGTCTCAATGTCGGTGCCGCTCCATGTCGACGCGCGAGCCGCGAACAACTGGGATGAGGCGCATTAGCGCCAACGCTTCGTCATCCTACGAAGAGAAGACCTAAGCGGCCACAGCCCGGCACTTCGCGCACGTCCCGCGAAATTCTATGACCGCCTTCTTGGCGGCGAAGCCGGTCGAATGGACCCATTCGTTCAGCCGGTGGTCGACATCATGGTCCGACATCTCGGTCACCTGCCCGCATGTGTCGCAGATGGCGAAGGCGGTCATCGAATGGCTGTGGTCATGCGGCTCGGCGCAGGCGACGAAGGAGTTGATGCTTTCCAGCCGGTGCACGAAGCCGGACTTCACCAGCGTGTCGAGCGCACGATACACCTGCAGCGGCGCGCGAAAACCGCGTTCGCGCAACTGGTCGAGCAAGGTGTAGGCGCTGAGCGGTCCGCTCGCGGTCTCGAGCTTCTCGAGCACGCACAACTGGTTCTTCGTCAGCACATCCCTTGCCGCCATGGTCCGGTTCCAACTTGTCCTGCGCCATCTGCAGGCTGTTTGCCCGCGCAAACCGCCTGATCCCATTCAGATAGCGACGAACCGTCGTCTTTGCTACTCTTCTGTTGTTGTCCTGGACCGATCGATAACGTGCCGGCGCATTTGATGACGGCAGGCTTGATGGCGCAGCGACGTTCAAAATACTGACAAAATCCTCGACGAGGGTGGTTTCGCTTGGGAAATTCGATCGGGCTTGGGGAAGCAATATGATCAAATTGACACGCCGGACGCTGCTTGTCGGCACGTCCGCGCTCGTGGCGGCCGGTGCGCTCTCGTTCCGGGCGCTGGCGGCATCGCGCACCTATCACGCGCTGCTGGTCGCCTGCACCGAATATCCTGCCCTGCCGCAAAGGAACTGGCTGATCGGGCCGAAGAACGATGCCGGCCTGGTGCACGAATACCTGCTGAAGAACGTACCCGACCCGGTACGCTTCGCGCCCGAAAACGTCACGCTGCTCGCCAAGGACGTGCCCGGTGCCAAAGGCTTGCCGACCCATGCGGCGATCAAGGCGGCACTCGCCGACCTTGCCGCCAAGGTTCAGCGCGACGATTTCGTCTATCTGCATCTGTCCGGCCACGGCGCCCAGCAGCCCGAAAGGGTCAAGGGCGACGAGACCGACGGGCTAGACGAGATCTTCCTGCCCGTCGACATCGAGAAATGGATCAATCGCGATGCCGGCGTGCCGAACGCGCTGGTCGACAATGAGATCGGCGACGCGCTCGACGCGATCCGCAACAAAGGCGCCTTTGTCTGGGCGGTCTTCGACTGCTGCCATTCCGGCACCGCGACGCGCGCCGTCGAAGTCGACGACGAACTGGAGCGCAAGGTCGAATTCGCCGACCTGGTGGGCGGCGACGAGGCTGCAAGGGCGGCGACCGTCAAGGCCTATGAGGACACGGTCGCAAGCGCCTCGCGCGGCCTCGACGAGAATGGCGCGCGCAAGCCCGCCTTCAACCTGACGCCGACCGGCGGCGAACCCATCACCAAGGGCAAGCTGGTCGCCTTCTATGCGGCCCAGACGGTGGAGACGACGCCGGAGATGCCGCTGCCCAAGGGCACGGCGGATGCGCCGCGCTTCGGCCTGTTCACCTTCACCATCCTGTCGAAGCTCGCCGAAAACCCCAACGTTACCTATCGCCAGCTCGGCCAGGCCGTGCTGCAGCAATATTCAGCCGACAGCCGCACCCGGCCAACGCCGCTGTTCGAGGGCGAACTCGACGCCCGCGTCTTCGGCACCGACAAGACCGACGCCGTCATGCAGTGGCCCATCGTCGTCAAGGACGGCGAGGCGACGATCGGCGCTGGCCTGCTGCATCGCCTCACGCCTGGCAGCAAGCTCGCCCTCCTGCCCTCGGCACTGTCGTCGCTGTCCGACGCGGTCGGCTACGTCGAGGTGCAGTCGGCCAAGAACCTGGAAAGCCGCGTCAAGCCGGTCGAGTTCGAGAAAAAGCCGGCACTCAAACTCGCCGACATTCCTGCCAACGCCTATGCGCGGGTGGCGGAGATCGCCGTCGACTACAGGCTCAGTGTTGCGCGGCCGGCCGCGACGAAGGGGCTGGAGAAAGAAGCCGAGCTCGTCAATTCGGTTCTCGACGAACTGGCCACGGCCAAGGAAACCGGCTTCAACATCGAACTGGTCGACCCGGGCAAGAGCGCCGAGCTGCGCTTTGCCGTGATGCGCGAGAATGCCATTGCGGGCCCCGGCAAGGACGTCAGCGACAAGCCGGCGCTGTGGTTCCTGCCGGCATCGGGTGACGTGACGCTGAAGGACGGCAGCAAGCCGCCGCTGATCATTATCCATCCAGATGACCGCCAGAAGCTGGTCGACGCCACGACCAGGAATTTGCGCACCATCTTCCGCGCCACCGGGCTGTCGCGTCTGGCGGCGGCCTCCGACTACAAGCCCGAGGATGTCGACGTCCAGTTCCAGGTCAAGCGCCGAGACAAGGAGGGTCTCGAGCCCCTGCAGGCTTCCGCGGTGCCGCGTGTCTCGCCGGGCGACGAGGTGCATGTGCTGGCCAAGAACAGCTCGGACCAGCTGGTCGACATCAACGTGCTCTATGTCGGCAGCGACTATTCGATCACCCACATCGTCGCCGAACGCCTGGCACCGCAGGCCACGCTGGAGGAAGGGCTGCTCGCCTTCACCGACACCAGCTTCGGCATGGAACGGATGATCGCGGTGCTGACCGAGGCGCCGCCGGAAAGCGAGAAGGAGGATTTGAGCTTCCTGGCGCAGGACGGCGTCGCGGCTATGACGCGCGGCCTCGGCCCCGCCAGCTTCTCCGACATGCTCGCCGATATCGGCATGGCGCCGCCGACCCGCTCGGTGATGCGGCTTGCCGACAAGAGCGGCCCGAAGGGGGCGGTGATGATCTTCCCGATGGAGACGGTGCCGCGCGCCTGAACTCCGGCTCCAAGGCCGCACGGCCTGGTATATCAGGCTCTTGCGCGATCGGCGCGATATGAGAACATCCCCAGCCGCGGCCAAGGGTTCAGCGACTGACGAAGCAGATAGGATCGATTGTGAAGAAGTCTTTTTTCTCCTGGCGCACGACGGTTGCCGGACTTGCCGGCGGCCTGTTGCTGATCGTCAACGCGTCTGCGCAGGACACATGCGGCCTTTGCGCCAAGCAGGTGGTCATCAATTCGGAACTGGCGACGTGCTTCCTCGATCAGTACGACCAGTTCGCCAAGACCAGCAGTGACGCGGTGGTGGTCGACCTCTCGAGCTGCGCCTCGCGCGGCGTGGTCGAGGCCTTGCCGTCGCCGAACAAGGCGCCGGCGGAGCCGGACATGCAGTTCATTGTTTCGCGCCCGCAGCTGGCATGTCTGAAAAAGCAGCTTGAAGCGCCGGGCGTGGTGCTTGATCCCTCCGCCACCATCGAACTGGACAGCTGCAAATGAAGAAGCCGGGGGGCACGACAAAGCAGACACCGGTGGCCGCGCCCGCAAAGGCGCCGGCGGCGAAGGAGACGCTGCCGGAAACCACCGAAGGTTTTCCTTGGCCGAGCAGCCATGAGATCAAGAAGGAGAGCAATCCCTTCACCGATCGCGACTGGCGCATGCTGGTCTATGCCTGGTCGGGCATGCTGGTGCGTTTCGCCATCATCTTCACCCTGGCATTCTCGGTCTATCAATTCCTGGCGAACCAGGAGCAGAAGCGCGTCGAGCAGACCATGTCCCTGGTCGAGCTCTGGGAAACCAAGGACTATCAGCAGGCACAACGGGCGTTGAAGGATCGCCTTGCCGCCCTCAACGCCAAATACGACAATCTGCTCAGCGCCAATCCTTCGCCGACCGAGGAACAGGTGTTCCGCCAGCGCATCGGCATCGAGGCGATGAGCGCCTCCGGCGGCGACATGCCGCTCGCCGACTTCAGCGAGAATTTCGACCGCATTGTCTATTTCCTCAACCGGCTGTCCTTCTGCGTCGACGGCGACCTGTGCTCACGCAAGGTGACCGATGCCTATTTCCGCGACTACGCCGTCTCCTTCTGGAGCTATTTTGCCGGCTATGTCGACAAGCAGCGCAAGGCGGGTTCGCCGACTTTTGCCACGGCGATCGAGGCCTATGTTGGCAACGGGCAACCAGCGGGCGAAGCCAAATAGCGATGGGGAAACCCGGAATCACCTTGTGCCTCATGCGTGCCTGCCGCTGGCTGGCCATGGCTGGAGCCTTGATCACGTCCTCTGCCGCCCGCGCCGAGGACGCCCCGGATTTCCATATCGACCTCGACACCGGAGGCCATACCGCACGGATTGCCGACCTCGCCTTCACCCCCGATGGCGAGGACGTTGTCTCGGCATCCGATGACAAGACCATCCGCATCTGGGACTGGCAGAGCGGCGTGACGCTACGCACCATTCGCGGCTATCTCGGCAATGGCAGCGACGGCAAGATCTTCGCGGTCACGGTCTCGCCGGACGGCAAGACGATCGCCGCCGGCGGCTATTTCGGCGCCGGTCTCGGCGACAAGCCGCCCTATGGCGACATCAGGCTGTTCGACTTCGCCACCGGCAAGATGAAGGCCGTTCTCAAGGCCGCCGACTACGCGACCTACGACCTCGCCTTCTCTCCAGATGGCAAGATACTGGCTGCCGGCGGCGGCGACGGCATAGTCTATCTCTGGCGGCTCGACGACAAATCAGCGACGGGCTGGACGCTGGACAAGAAGCTCGACGCCGATTCCTGGCACATCGACAAGCTGGCTTTCGCCGCCGCGGGAACCCGGCTGGCGGCGACCACGACCGACAATGGCATCCGGTTGTGGGATGTCGCCAAGGGCGACGAGATCGCCTTGCCCGCTGGCACAGAGCCGTTGCGGGACGTCAGTGTGCTGGCGCTGGCGATCTCGCAGGACGGCAGCCTGTTTGCCACCGGCAGCAAGGACGGCCAGGTCCAGCTCAGGCGCGCGGCCGACGGGACGCTGGTGCGCGCCATGCCCAAGCAGGATTTCCTCATCGGCTCGCTGACCTTCGCCAAGGGATCGCGGCTGGTCGCCTCCTGCGGCTATCGCTGCGCCGACAAGCACCGCTCCGTCGTCTGGAACACCGACAGCGGCGAGAAGCTGCTCGACTACAGCGGCCATGACGGCACGGTCTATGCCAGCGCCGCCAATGCCGGCGGCTCGCTGGTGGCGACGGCCGGCGGCACCCGCAACGCCATCCAAGTCTGGGACCCGGCGACCGGCGAACGCAAGGCCTTGCTCCAAGGAGTGGGCGAACCGGTGACCGCTATCGGCATCGATCCGGCAAACGGCATCATCGCCTGGGGCAACGCCAACCCCTGCCCCGAGCGCGTGGCTTGCCCGGAACAATTGGGCGCATTGGACAAGAGGCTGGAGTTGCCCACAACCGAGCGGTTCTTCGATGACCCGCAGCCGCTGACCGAGCCGGCCTCGTTTGCCCGCGCCGCGCTGAGCGATGGCGAGTGGTCCCTGCACGCCACGGTGGGCGGCAAGGACGCGCTGGAGAACGCGTTGCTGGAGATCGCCAATGGCGGCAAGGTGGTGCGCTCGATCGAGAACGACGCCACCAACGGCTTTGCCCATTCCGCCTTCACGCTGATCGACAACGGGCTTGGCCTGATCACCGGCGGCAATGACGGCACGCTGCTGGAATACAAGGCCGCGACCGCCAGGGTCTCCGGCGAATTCACCGGCCACACCGGCGAAATCAACGCCATGGTCGCCTCGGAGAAAGCCGGCCTGCTGGTCACCGGCAGCGCCGACCAGACCGTGAGGCTGTGGAACCTGAAGACGCACGAGCTGATCGTGTCGATGTTCTTTGCCGGCTCACAATGGATCGCCTGGATGCCGCAAGGCTACTATTATTCCTCCGACGAGGGAGACAAGCTGATCGGCTGGCACGTCAACCAGGACCGTGACCATGAAGGCCGCTTCATCCGCGCCGGCCAGTTGAAGAAATACCTCTGGAGCCCGGAAATGGTGCGCCGCGCCATCATCCTGCGCAGCGCCAAACAGGCAGTCCAGGAGATGCGGCCGGGCGTCGACAACGAGTTGCAGAAGCTCTTGCAGCGCAAGCCGCCGGAATTCGGCATTCGCCTCGCCGACGACCAGAGCAAGGTCCGCGACGGTTATGTCGCCGTCGAAATCACAGGCACCAAGGAAGCCGGAGCCGATGCCGCCGGCTTCTCGATCCTGTCGAACAGCCGCAATGTCGGCGACATCGCGACGCGCTCGGTCGACGGCAACAAGACAACAGTCGAGGTGCCGGTCGAGGATGGTCAAAACACTATCCGCATCACCGGCATCAACGATTATGGCTATCTGACCGAGCGCAGCGTGACGGCGCTGGCAAGGAAGACTGAAAAGGCCGAGGCCAAGGGCAAGCTCTATGTCGCGGTGATCGGCGTCGACAAATATCCGTTCCTGACCGACGCCTGTTCCGGCCATGCCTGCGATTTGCGCTACCCCGTCGACGACGCCACCGAGTTCCTCAAGGTGGTTGCGCAGAAATCGGCACCTTTGTTCTCGTCGATGGAGACGCTGGTTCTGGTCAACCGCGAGGCGCTCGACGAAAGCCCCGACAAGGCGCAACAGACCTACACCGTCGCCAGCGCCGACAACATCATGGAGCCGGACTCGCACACGATCGACGACCAGCTTGCCGATTTCCTCGACAGGCCTGGCGAACACGACACCACCATTGTTTTCGTCGCCGGCCATGGCATCAACATCGACGAGGATTACTATTTCATCCCGACCGATGGCCGCAAACAGGATGCCGACCGCTGGAAGCGCTCTTCGCTTGTCGACTGGGGTGACGTCCAGAAATCGGTCGAGCGGGCCAAGGGCATGCGCTTCATGCTGCTCGACACCTGCCATGCCGCCAACGCCTTCAATCCGCGCCTGGAAAAGGACGCGCAGGACGCGCGCATCGTCGTGTTTTCGGCGACCGCGGCCAACAACACCGCCGCCGAATTGCCGGAGCTCGGGCACGGCGTCTTCACCTATTCGATACTCGAAGGCCTGCGCGGCAAGGCGAAGACCTCGGATGGCGGCGTCACGCTGTTCGGGCTCGCCGATTTCATTTCGCACGAAGTGGTGCGGCTGACGGCGTCGAAGCAGAAGCCGTTCTACTATGTCGGCGGCGTGGAGAACATCGTGTTGGCCGAGCCGTGATAGCCCGCCTGCTGACGGTCATCATGTTCGCCCTGGTTCTCGGCGGCACGGCACAGGCCGCCCCGATCGCCTGCCCGCCCGGAACCGAAAACTTCCCGACGTTCTACGACGACGCCACGCTGTTCAAGGACGCCATCGCCAGCGTCGCTACTGTCCGGCCCTCCAACCAGCGGCTGACCGGCATCACCGTGCCGCATCACCTGCTGGCCGCCGACCTCGTGGCACTGGGTTTTCATGCAGCGTCCGGCTTTCGCTACAAGCGCATCGTCATCCTGTCGCCGGACCATTTCCACAAGACGCACAAGCTCTACGCCACCACGGCGCGCGGCTTCGACACCGTGCTTGGTCCGGTGGCCGCCGACACCGATGCCGTGCGCCTTCTGGAAGCCCACGGCGACATGCTCGAGGAATCCTGCCTGTTCGACAAGGAACATGGCGTACGCGCCATGCTGCCCTTCCTGCATCACTACTTCCCCGAGGCGAAGATCGTGCCGGTGGCGATGTCGGTGAAGGCGAAGCGCGGCGACTGGGACCGGCTGGCCGAGGCGCTGAAACCGCTCGTCGACCAGGACACGCTGATCGTCGAATCCACCGACTTCTCGCACTATCTGCCCCAGCATGATTCCAGGCGTTTCGACCAGCAGACGCTGAACATGCTGGCCGCCGGATCGCTCGACGGCATAGCGGCCCTGCGTCAGCCCGATCATGCCGATTCCGTCGGCGCGCTCTACATCCAGACCCGGCTGCAGCGCGAATTGTTCGGCGCCCAGCCGCTGGTGGTCGCCAACGAGAACTCGCAGGAACACACGTCCGACTATGTCGAGCGCACCACCAGCTATGTCGTGGCGCTGTTCGGCGCCTTCGGTCCCGGCTTCAACAACCCGGCGCGGCCAAAGGACAGGATTTATTATCTCGCTGGTGACGTGAATTTCGGTCGTGCCATGAAGAAGATCCTGGTCCGCGACGGCGTTGCCGACAAGATCGTCGACAGCATCCTTTCGCTGACCGGAGCGCGGCCGCTGATCGTCAATCTCGAAGGCGTCATCCTGCCCAACGTGCCGGAAGCGATTGACGACATGACGCTGGCCATGCCGGAAGACCTCGCCGTCAGCATGCTGAAGCGGTTGCATGTCGCCGGCGTCAGTCTCGCCAACAATCACGCCTATGATCTCGGCCCGTCCGGCTATGCCGAGACGCTGCGCGCGCTGGACGAAGCCGGCATCCCGCATTTCGGCCAGGGCGAGACGCTGGCGCTGGCCGATGTCGACCTTGTCGGCTTGACCGACATCGACACCAACGGTTCGAAGAACACCGACCTGCTCACCTCCGCCTTGCTCGACCGGCTGCTGCACGAAAATGCGCAGCGCCCGGTCGTCGCCTTCGTCCATTGGGGCCGCGAGTACAAGACCGAACCGTCGGCGCGCGAAGAGATGCTTGCCGATGGGATGCGGCTGCGCGGCGTCTCGGCCATTGTCGGCGGCCATCCGCATGTCTCGAGTGAGGCGATCGTCCCGGTTGCCGGCGGCGATGTGGCAGAGGTCTATTCGCTCGGCAATTTCCTGTTCGACCAGAGTGCGCAACGCTCCTCAGGTTCGATGCTGGAATTGCGTGTCTTTTCCCAAGGCACGATCTTTGCCAGGCTCATCCCACTGCCCAACTATTTCGAGATGGGTCGCAAATAGGCGACTGCCGTTTTCGACGTGAAGAACCTGAATGTGTGTTGAGATTCAGGTCAGGCCGAGTCGAAAACGGCTGACACCGAGAACCGGAGCGGAGCGTACTTTTCGTACGTGAGCACAGTTCTACTGCGACGCAGTATAACGGGGAAGCGCAGGTATCAGCCGTTTGCAGACCGGCCTCACCTGAATATCGACATACCTTAGCCGCAGCCCATCATCTGGCGGGGTAGATAGCACGCCGCCGGTTCGGTCCTGGTCTCGAACAGCGATTGCTTCGGCCGGAAATAGAAGAAGGTCACCGGCTTGCTCTCGCGCACGCTGCCGTCGGCGAAATGCGCGGCGATGCTGAAACTGTGGATCGACGACATCGCCGACCACATCTTCAGCCGCGCCGTATAGGCGCTGACAGTCTTGTTGCCGCGCACCGGCATGGCGATCGTGTAGTCGTGCTTGCCGATCGGGAATTCGATGTTCTGGTAGCGCATCGCTTCCGGGCTGCCGCCACCGCCATCGCCGCATTCGGCCATCGATTCGGGAGTCTCGAAGACCGCCATGGTCATCTGGGCGCGGAAGGGCTCGCTCTGCTGGTAGACATTGCCCTGATCGTCCGCCCAGGAATAGTCCAACTTGCCGATCGCGTTCAGCGTCATCGCCTGGTTGAAATTGCCAAGATAGTCGCCGACCTCACCGAACTTGATCTTGTTGGTGAGCTGGCTGCGGCAGACATTGAGGCTATCGACCGAGGGACAGGGGAAACGCCCGGTCTCAAGGCTTGCCGTGTCGACGCCGGCCTCGTCGAGCACGCTCTTGATCGACACGTCGACGCCATCGCTGAAACCGCCGATGTCTTTGGTGAACATGCGGCTTGGCTGCCCGGTCGGATTGCCTTCTTCGTCCACCGTGGTGAACTGGACCGACATCTTCATGTCCTTGGCGTCGCCCCAGCCATTGTTGACGATGGAGAAATCGGGCCGGAAGCCGATGCAGCCGAAATGCTCCGAGATCGACAACATCGGTTTGCGGTAGGCGTCGCTGGCAGCGACCTTCATTTCCAGGCTGTCGAGCTTGACCCTGAACTCGTCCGTCGTCGTCAGGTCGACCTCGGCAAAGGCCGGCGTGTCCTCCCAGGTCGCACCTTCATAGACATTGGTGGTATTGACCGTTCCGGTGCCGTTCCAGGCGTCGTTGTAGAGGGTGTCTTCCGGATAGATCGCGATGTCCTCGTCGCGCACCAGGTGCTGGTATTTCATGTCGGCCTGCTGGGTCATGCGCTGGTCGACGATGACGCCGATCTCGACTTTGCCTGCATCGCCGCCGCTGGCCTGCGCCTTGAGGAGGCCTCCGACCTTGGCATCGGCCAGAACGTCTGGACGCGTGCCGCCGACCTCCTTGCCCATCACCCACTGCGATTCATAGACCGTGCCGCCGGGGAGCCGCGTGGTGCCTTTGCCGTTCTTCAACCCGCCGACAAAAGAGCCGGCAAAGATCTCGCCTGTCTTCGACAGCAACCGGCCCTCGCCATTCGGAATGCCGTCTACGAACTGCCCCTCATAGCGGTTGCCTTCGGCATCGACATGGATACCTTCGCCGTTGAGTTCTCCGCCAAGCCAATGCCCGTCGAAAACCTCGCCTGAGCGCAATTCGAGCCGGCCTTGCCCGTCGGGCCGGCCGTTCCTGACATCACCGAAATAGCTGGAGTAGACGGTCTTCGGGTCATAGCTCGCCGAGCCGCGCACCCGCCACACCAGCCTGCCCTTACCGTTGACGGTGCCGTCCTCGGCGATCGTCTTATCAGGCGAGCGGCCCGCGGCCGGCTCCCAGACGAAGTCGAGGTTCTTCTCGGGATGGAAATCCCAGACACGCACGGTCCTGCGCAGCACCGAGCGTGTGTCGGCCTGATAGAGGATCTGCACGCGCTCCGCCCAGGCGCCGCCGACACGGGCGGGATCGGCAAAAGCCGGTGAAAGCATCATCGCGCCCAGCATCGATGCGGCCGCGACCCCGAACACTGCCCTTGTCCGCCCCATCCCTCAAGCCCCCTGGACGCCTCGCCCCTTTGGCAAGGCAAGCGTAGTCGGGGCGCCGGCCTCGTGCAAGGGAAGCCATGAGGGAAGGATCGGCACGAAAAAGGCGGCAGGATTGACCCGCCGCCTTTGCCTTCACCGCGAACGCGCAGCGACTATTTGTACAGGCTGTTGATCCACTGGACGTTGGCGGCGTTCAGGCGCACGGCGGTGTTCGCCTCGGGGCTTTCCGCCACGTTGACGCCGGTGATGATGCGCTGCTTGGACTTGGTGTCATAGGCATAGACCGAGCTGCCGCTCGACCCCGGGAACGTATCGCAATCATACTGGAAATATTCCGGCGCGATGTTCTCGGCATGCACTTCGCAGCTCGCCTTCCACATCGTGCCCATCGGCTTGTCGCCGGGATAGCCGACAAGGTTGGCGGTGAAGTCGCCGAGATCGTCATAATTTGCGTAGCCCAGCCAGCCGAGGTTGGTGCCGACATCCTGCTTCAGCGTGATGATGCCGAGATCCCACGGGATCACCGAGCCGTAGTAACCCTGGTAGTTGTCGATGAAGCCCTGCAGCACATAGGCGCTTTCATAGGCGAAGGCGCCGAACGGTGCGTCGTCGGCAGTGCTGCCGTTGAGGCCTGGCACGAAGAGATATTCCGAGAGCCAGTCCTTGTCCTCATGGCTGTAGAGGCAATGTGCCGCGGTGAGCACGGTGCGCGGGCCGATCAGCGTTGCCGAGCAGCTGCCATAGCTGCCCGTCTTCGCCGATTTGGCTTCCAGATAGCCGATGGCCGAGAACGGATAGGTCTTGGTGTTCCTGACCTGCTCACGATCGTCGGGACCGAAAACCTGACGCCCGGCTTCGCCTTCGCCGAGCCCAGGGTCCTCGGTCTTGCGCTCAGCCCCATCCGCGCCATTGGCCGGCGCATTCAGTTCCTTGATGATGAGCTCGCGCAGTGCTTCGCTCGGCTCGATCTTGATCTCCTTGCCATCGGCGGAACGCCCGACGATGCCATAGGATTTGACTGCCGCCTTCTCGTCGGTGAGCGGCGCGGCACGGCTGTCTTCATCAGTAAGCTTTGGTGTCGTGATCGGCTTTGCCCGGCCGGCCTTGAAGTCGCCTGAAGTAACGTCCCGCATGCTTTCGCCATTGCCGGCACTGGCGGACCCAGGGTCGGCGGCGAAAACCGGGACCGTCCACATTGCGGTGGAAAGCAAAGCGGACGCAATAAGTGCGTTTGTCAGTTTTGTCATGGTGAGACTCTCCCAAAAGTCAGCAAGGACTGGATCAAAATAGAGAAATATTGTCGAGATCGTGGTGACGCCGAAAAATGAGTCTGCTCGCCGGCATTCCCCGCGAGCGTTGTTCTAGGCTGTCATTTTCAAGGCCCCCGCCAAAAAAACTCTGCAACGGTATACTGCCTAAAATAATCCAAGATTGGCAATGATAAATCGCTTCCACCTAGCCCGTGGGGGGCTATAGGATTTTGTGCGGGTTCTGCTCGCGGGCACGGTTAGCAAAAGTGGGATTCGGTTTTGTGACCGATCGCGCGCCGTTTTCGATACGGCACGCGTGCGGATCGCCGGACCGGCGACACCTCCTTGCACAATGCCCGGCGTCGATCCGCGCGGGAAAATTGTCTGAGGAGGTTCAGGTGCACATCACAAATCGGTTCGGACCAATCGTTGCCGCATCGCTGCTTGGCATTGCCGCCGCCTTTGTATCGATCAACCTCGGCCGGGCGGATGAAAGCGCCGCAAGGCCCGAAGCGGCGGTCTCGCCGATGCAGCGGGTGACCGAGGCCAGGGCCAAGGCAGCCGCTGAGAACCCTGACGGCGCCGACCGGGTCTATGGCGGCAACCAGGCCGAAAAGGGCGCCTATCCGTTCCAGGTCGCGCTGCTCACCACCGCCAGGCTGGACGAGAACCCGGCCTCGCAGGCCAATGCACAATTCTGCGGCGGCAGCCTGATCGCCCCGCAATGGGTGCTGACGGCGGCACACTGCCTCAACGACAAGGGCAAGCCGATCTCACCGGATTCGGTTACCGTGCTGACCGGCGCCACCGATCTCGGCGAAGGCAAGCGCCACAAGGTGGTGGAGGTCATCGTCAACGAAGGCTACAGCGAGCAGACGCTCGACAACGACCTCGGCCTGCTCCGGCTTGCCGAGCCGGCCGATGCGCCGACCATCAAGCTTACCCGCCAGGCGACCCCTGACACCGGCAAGACCACCGTCACCGGCTGGGGCAAGATGCAGGACGGAACGTTCCCGACCACGCTGATGGTCGCCGACCTTGATCTACAGCCGAACAGCGCCTGCAACAGCGGCATCAAGGCCATCTATGCGCATGACCTCAAGGCGGCACTCGGCGATCTGTCCCACCGCATGCGCTATTCGGAAAAGGGCATCGATGCCGCCGCCAATGCGATTGCCGCCGACATGACCGATCCGCTGACCAGCAACATGATCTGCGCCGGCACCGCCAGCGGCGTACGCGATGCCTGCAATGGCGACAGCGGCGGCCCGCTGTTCATGACCGGCGCCGACGGCCCGGTTCAGGTCGGCGTCGTCAGCTGGGGCGAAGGCCCCGCCGACGGCAGCGCGGCCTGCGGCCACAAGGACGCCTATGGCATCTACACGCGGCTGGCCAACTACGGCGGCTGGATCGAGGCGAAGATGAAGGGTCCTGCTCCTGCGCCGGAAAAGCCGAAAGCCGGGCTGGGCACGGCCCAGAAGCCGAAGACGCCCTGAGGCCCAGCCATCTTGCCCGACATTTTGCTTGCCATGAAGACGGCGGGAAGGGTTCCAGCCGTTGTCATTTGCCGGCTTGTCCGACAGCTTTATTTCCTCGGCGGGCCTTTGCGCTCGGCTGAGGCCGCCCACAGATTGATGTCGGATTCGCGCGCGTAGCTATCGATCTCGGCCAATTCGGCATCGCTGAAGTCGAGCACCTTCAGGGCGCCGACGCAGTCCTCGACCTGCTCCGGCCGGCTGGCGCCGATCAGCGCCGACGTCACCTTGCCCTTGCGCAGCACCCAGGCCAGCGCCATCTGCGCCAGCGTCTGGCCGCGCTTGCCGGCGATGGCGTTGAGCGCCTTGATGTTGGCGATGGTGCGGTCGTTGATGAAGGCCGACTTCAGCGACTTGCCCTGCGAGGCGCGGCTGCCTTCGGGGATGCCGCCAAGATATTTGTCGGTCAGCATGCCCTGGGCCAGCGGCGAGAACACGATCGAGCCGACGCCGAGCCCTTCCAGCGTGTCGAGCAGGCCGTCTTCCTCGACCCAGCGGTTCAGCATCGAATAGCTCGGCTGGTGGATGATGCAGGGCGTGCCGAGCTGCCGCAATATGTCGGCGGCCTCGCGGGTGCGCTGCGAGTTGTAGGACGAAATGCCGGCATAGAGCGCCTTGCCCGAGCGCACCGCATGGTCGAGCGCGCCCATGGTTTCTTCCAGCGGCGTGTCCGGGTCGAAGCGGTGTGAGTAGAAGATGTCGACATAATCGAGCCCCATCCGCTTCAGGCTCTGATCGAGGCTGGCCAGCATGTATTTGCGCCCGCCCCATTCACCGTAAGGGCCAGCCCACATTTCATAGCCGGCCTTCGTCGAGATGATCAGCTCGTCGCGATAGGCGGAAAAATCGGTGCGCAGGATTTCGCCGAAAGCGGTTTCGGCCGAGCCGGGCGGCGGCCCGTAATTGTTGGCGAGGTCGAAATGGGTGATGCCGAGGTCGAACGCCTTGCGCACGATCGCCTGCTTGGTCTTGTGCGGCGTGTCGTTACCGAAATTGTGCCACAGGCCGAGCGAGATCGCCGGCAGCTTGAGGCCGGAGCGCCCACAGCGATTGTAGATCATTTTTTCGTAGCGATTTTCGGCGGCGACATAGGGCATTGGGAAAGATCCTCGAATGTGAACAGACCGGGCAGCTTCATCGCAAAGCGGTGAGCCGGCCCGGCGCCCTTTTACCCTCTCCCCGGCCGAACGGGGAGAGGGGCAAGTCAACATTATCGATAATCTTTGCGCCTACTTCTTCGCCAGCAGTTCCTTGGCCGCCTTGACGCCAAGTGCCGCCGGCCGCTCGCAAGTGGTCTGCATGGCGACGAACTTGCCGGTTTCGCCGGAGCGCAGGATGCCGGTCATGACATCGACGGCATGCAGCGCCAACTCCATCGAGCAACGATGCGGCCGCCCCTCGACTATCGCCAACGCCATGTCGGCGAGACCTGCCGTGCGGTAGTTGGCCATCATGCCCTGGCCGTGCATTTCATTGGGCACGCCAAGCGGGTGCTTCCATTTCGGCAGCTTCTTGACCGGCTTGCCCTCTTCGGTGAAGCGCACGTCGCCGCCGAAGAAGTTCGGATCCGGCACGAACACCGTGCCCGCTTCGCCATAGAGTTCCATCGGCGCGTGGCCGTGAGCCCAGACATCCCAGCTCGTGTTCAACGTCACCACGGCGCCGTTCTCGAATTCCAGCAGGCCATGGATGGTGGTTGGCGTGTTGACCGGGATTTTTTCGCCCGCACGCGGTTTCGACGAAATCGTCCGCTCCTTGGCCGGGGTCGTCGCAAAGGCCGCCACCTGTTTTACCGGCCCGATCAGCTGGATCAGATTGGTGATGTAATACGGCCCGATATCGAGCACCGGTCCGGCGCCCGGCTGGAAGAAGAAATCCGGATTCGGGTGCCAGTGCTCCATGCCGTGACCCATGACATGGCAGGTGCCGCTGGTGATCTTGCCGAGCTTCCCCTCGTCGATCAGTTCACGCACCAGCTGGTGCGCGCCGCCGAGGAACGTGTCGGGCGCCGAGCCGACGCGCAACCCCTTCTTTTCAGCCCGGGCCTTGAGGTCCTGGCCCTCTTGGAGCGAGAGCACGAACGGCTTTTCCGAATAGACGTGCTTGCCGGCATCGAGCACGCGTTTGGACACCTCGTAATGCACCGCCGGTATCGTCAGGTTGACGATGATGTCGATGTCATCGGCCTTGAGCAGGTCCTCGACGGTCTCGGCGCGCAGCTTGAACTCCTTCGCCCGCGCCCTGGCCGCGTCCATGTTGATGTCGGCGCAGGCGCGCATCTCGATGCCGCGAAACAGCGGTGCCAGCGAGAAATACGCCTTCGAGATGTTGCCGCAGCCGATGACGCCAATACCCAGTTTCTTTGCCATGATGATTGTTCCTAGTAAGCCTTGACGGATGCGATCGAGCGACGAGCGAAGCGCTCGATGTCGTTGGGGTTGTCCTGCTCCATGACAAAGTATTTTGCCGCGCTCTTGGCCCGCAACACCTTGATCAGGTTGGCCCAGTCGATCGTGCCGTGGCCGACATCCGACCAGCCATCCTCGTCCAGTCCCTCGCCCGGCTTGGCGATGTCTTTGACATGCACGGCGACGATGCGCTTGCCGTGCTTTTCGATCCAGGGCAGCGGATCGGCGCCGCCGCGCACCACCCAGGCAAGGTCCATCTCCCAGCCGATATCGGGAGCGGACGACAGGATGTGATCCTGCGGCACCGAACCGTCGGCGAGTGCCTTGAACTCGAAATCATGGTTGTGCCAGGCAAAGCCGTAGCCGGCCTTCGAGGCGACCTCGCCAACCTTGGCCAGTCGCTCGCCAAAGCCGCGCCAGCCGGCGGCGTCTGACGGCCTGTCCTCGGCCATCAGATAGGGACAGATCAGAAGCTTGATGCCGAGCGCTTCGGCCGTTTTGCGCACGCCGTCGAAATCCTTCTCCAACGCATCGATGGAGAAATGCCCGGTCGGCATCGAAAGCCCGTTCTTGTCGAGTTCCGCGCGGAAGGCCTTGGGATTTTCATAGACGCCACCGAAACCTTCGACTTGCGCGTAGCCGAGCTTGCCGAGCGAGGCGAGCACGCCCTCCCAAGGTTGAAAATTGCGGGCGCTGTAAAGTTGGAATGACCAGTTCATCGTCTCTGTCCGTTCTGCTTGGTAGGGTGGGTTCTTGGGAGGAAGGCTTGGGGGCTATAGGCGGTTGCCGGATGGGGTGTCGAAAAGCGAGGCGCGGGCTGGGTCAAAGCCGATCCGGATTGGATCGCCGGTGCGCAGCGTCTTTTCCGCCTCGACGCGGAAGGAAAAATTGCGGCCGCCGAGCTTGGTCCACACCAGCGTGTCGGAGCCCATCGGCTCGACGATCTCGACGGCTGACTCGGCGGTGAACGGCATGGCCTTGGCCGCATCTCCAAAGGCGACGTGCTCGGGCCTGATGCCGAACACACAGGGCTTGCCCGCGCTGCCGCGATCCTTGTCGAACTCATAGCGGTCGAGCGGTATCGAAACCCCGTCGGCGGTGAACGCCGCCGCATCGCCGGCTTCCAGTTGACCCTCGATGAAATTCATCGCCGGCGAACCGAGGAATCCGGCGACAAAGCGATTGACCGGACGGTTGTAGATGGTTTGCGGGGCGTCGAGCTGTTGGATGACGCCGCCCTTCATCACCGCGATCCGGTCGGCGAGCGTCATCGCCTCGATCTGGTCGTGGGTGACGTAGATCATGGTGTTCTGCAATCTGCGATGCAGCAGCTTGATCTCGACGCGCAATTCGGATCGCAGCTTGGCGTCAAGATTGGACAGCGGTTCGTCGAACAGGAAAACGTCGACATCGCGCACCAGCGCCCGCCCGATCGCCACGCGCTGGCGCTGGCCGCCGGACAGTGCGGAGGGCTTTCGCTGCAGCAGCGGTTCGATCTGCAGGATCTCCGCGGCGCGCGCGATACGCTTGGCGATTTCGTCCTTGGGCAGGCCCGCGACGCGCAAGCCGAAGGACAGGTTTTTCTCCACCGTCATTTGCGGATAGAGCGCATAGGACTGGAATACCATGCCGATGCCGCGATCCTTGGGCTCCTCCCAGGTGACGTTCTTGCCCTTGATGAAGATGCGGCCCTTCGAAATGTCGAGCAGCCCGGCAATGCAGTTGAGCAAGGTCGACTTGCCACAGCCGGAGGGCCCCAGGAGCACGATGAACTCGCCCTCGGCGATATCGAGGTTGAGTGTCTGCAGAACCGACACCGCGCCATAGTTCAGCGACAGGTTCTGGATCGATACGCTGGGGTTCGCGATTTCTGCCATCATCATCCTTTCACCGCGCCGGCAGCGATGCCACGCACAAAAAGCCTGCCGGAAATGAAATAGATAACGAGCGGCACCAGCCCGGTCAGGATGGTCGCCGCCATATTGACGTTGTATTCCTTCACACCCTGCACAGAGTTGACGATGTTGTTGAGCTGCACCGTCATCGGATAGGTGTCGGGGCGCGTGTAGACGACGCCGAACAGGAAGTCGTTCCAAATGCCTGTCACCTGCAGGATGACGGCGACGACGAAGATCGGCAGCGACATCGGCAGCATGATGCGCAGATAGATGCCCCAGAAACCGGCGCCGTCGACACGCGCCGCCCGGAACAATTCCTCCGGCATGGAGGTGAAATAGTTGCGGAACAAAAGTGTCAGGATCGGCATGCCGAAAATGGAATGGACGATCACCAGGCCGCTCAGGCTGCCATAGAGGCCGATCTCGCGCAGGATGATGACGATCGGATAGATCATCACCTGATAGGGGATGAAGGCACCGACGATCAGGATGATGAAGAACGTGTCGGCGCCCTTGAAGCGCCAGTTGGCCAGCGCATAGCCGTTTACGGAGGCGATCGCGATCGACAAGATCACCGAAGGTACGGTGATACGAACGGAGTTCCAGAAGCCGCGCGAGAGTCCGTCGCAATTGAGGCCGGTGCAGGCCGTCGACCACGCCTTGACCCAGGGCTCGAACGTGATCTCGAGCGGTGGCGAGAAGATGTTGCCGAGGCGGATTTCCGGCATGCCCTTGAGCGAGGTGACGATCATCACATAGAGCGGCAGGAGGTAGTAGAGCGCCGCCACGATGAGCGTGCCATAGAGGAAGATGTTGCGGCGCGAGAAAATGTGACGCGGCTTCGGTCCGCTCGGCCCCGAGGCATCGGCATGGCCGGCGCCGGACGGCGCGGACAAGGAGACGGCTTGGTCAGACACGCTTCCTGCCTCCGAATTCGAGATAAGCCCACGGCACGATGACAATCATCACCGAGAGCAGCATCATGGTCGAGGCCGCGAAACCCTGGCCGAGATTCTGGGCGAAGAACATGTAGTCGTAGACATATTTTGCCGGCACTTCGGAGGCGATGCCCGGCCCGCCGCTGGTCTGGGCGACGACGAGGTCGTAGACCTTGACGATGCCGGACGCGATGATGACGAGCGTGGTGATGAAGACCGGCCGCATCATCGGGATGATGATGAACAGATAGGTCTTCCACATCGGGATCCCGTCCACCCGCGCTGCCTTCCAGATATCCTCGTCTATGCCGCGCAGGCCGGCTAGCATCAGGCACATGATCAGCCCGGTGCCCTGCCAGAGCGCGGCGATCGATATGCCGTAGATGACGATGCTGGAATTGTAGAGCGGATCGAAAGCGAAGCTCGTCCAGCCAAGGTTTCGTATCACGCCCTGGATGCCGAAGTCAGGATTGAGCAGCCATTGCCAGACAAGGCCGGTGACGATGAAGGAGAGCGCGAAGGGATAGAGAAAGATCGTGCGGAACGTATCCTCGAAACGGATCTTCTGGTCGAGCAGGGCAGCGAGGATGAAACCGATCACCAGCGAGAAAACCAGCGAGATCACGCCATAGATCAGCAGGTTCTCGATCGAGATCAGCCAGCGCGGGGTCGCCCACAACCGGTAATACTGGTCGAGGCCGACGAAATTCAGCCGCGGCAACAGCTTCGAATTGGTGAAGGAATAGAGCACCGTCCACGCCGTGCCGCCGACGAAAACCACCAGCGCGGTGAGGATCATGGGGATCGACGCGACCTTCGCATTGAGATTGCGAAACAGTCGGCTGGGGCGTTCGCTCTTGCTCATCGGTGCAGCCATGCTGGATCGGGTAAGGGCGCGCCCTCCCGGCCTGGAGTTCACCGGACCGGGAGGAATGGGACTTTGCCGGCGGTATCAATCCGCCGTGGCGATGATGTCGGCGAAGCGCTTCTGCGCCTCTTCCACGGTCATCTCGGGCTTGGCGAAGAACTCGGAGAACAGGTCCTCCTTCTGCTTTTGGCTGTCTTGCGAAAGCAGCTGATCGGTCCATGGGATGACGGCGCCCTTGGCCAGGATGGCGAGCCCCTTCTTCATGCAGTCATTGGCAGCGTTAAGGTCGACGTCGCCACGCACCGGCAGCGAGCCCTTCTTGAGATTGAAGGCGACCTGGGTCTTGGGATCGAGCAAGGTTTCGGCCAGGACTTCCTGCGCCTTGGACTTGTCGGCATCCTTGAGCACCGGAAAATAGAAGGCATCACCACCCGTGGCGATGACCTCGTTCAGGCCAAGGCCGGGAAGACAGGTATAGTCCTTGCCGGCGGTCTTGCCGGCAACCTGGAACTCGCCCTGCGCCCAGTCACCCATGATCTGGCCGCCGGCCTTGCCGGTGATGACCATGTTGGTGGCCTGGTTCCAGTCCTGCACATTGGTGCTCTTGGCCATCTTGCGCGCATCGTCGGCCGCCTTGAACACCTTGG
Source organism: Mesorhizobium sp. 131-3-5 (assembly GCF_016756575.1). NCBI lineage: Bacteria > Pseudomonadati > Pseudomonadota > Alphaproteobacteria > Hyphomicrobiales > Phyllobacteriaceae > Mesorhizobium > Mesorhizobium sp. 131-3-5. The sequence goes on along the minus strand of NZ_AP023254.1, from coordinate 1,901,226 downwards.
CGACTTCAGGACCGGCCGCGAACTTGGCGTCCTTGTCCTTGTAGACCTTGAGGAAGGTGTCGGTGCCGCCAACCGCTGCAAGCAGCACGTCGAAGGCGCCGGACGACTGCCAGGCTTGCCCGCCCACCGCCAGCGGGACGATGCCTGCCTTCTCGAGCGCCGGGGCGGCGGCCACATACTCATTCCAGTCCTTTGGCACCGGCACGCCAGCCTTCTGGAAGGCGTCGTTCGAGAGCCACAGCCACTGCCAGGAGTGGATGTTGACTGGCACGCAATAAATCTTGCCGCCGATGGTGCAGCTGTCGAGCAGGCTCTTGGGCCGCACGACCTCTGTCCACTTGCCCTTGGTGGCGACATCGGTCAGGTCGCGCATCAGGCCGGCCTGCACCAGCTCTTCCGCTTGCCGGCCGTGATTGAACTGGGTGGCGCCCATCGGGTCGCCGCCGGTGATCCGGCTGATCATGATCGGCCGTGCCGTGCCGCCGGAGCCGGCAATGGCGCCGTCGACCCAGTGATTGCCGGTGGCGTCGAATGCCTTGGCGAGTTCCGCGACCGCCGCCGCCTCGCCGCCGGAAGTCCACCAATGAGTGACTTCCAGGTCCGTCGCGGTGGCCGGGCCGGCGAACTGCAGCGCGGCCGTGGCCGCAAGGGCAGCGGTCAAAAGTTTGTATCGCATTTCGGTTCCTCCCAGAATCTGAAACGTTACAGATTTTCGATACGGCAATTGCGTGGATGGCGCAACCCCAGGCGTGGAGACCGTTCGATATTTTTTCGAGTCGCGAATAAAATCTATCGACCGGCCTTGCCGTTGTGCGCCGCAATATGAGCAATTGCAGTGCAAAATAAGAAAAGGTCCATGAAAGCCGGCATAGAGCGTCGCCGGGACGGCGTTTCGCTCTGGATTCTCAAGGGAATTCGCGACTCCATGTCGTCCTGCGAATTCGCCCGCCAGCGCAGTGCGATTGGCAATCTGTAACGTTTCAGTATATTGACGGATTGCCGGGCTTGAAATCATGCGACGCCGCCAATCACGGCGATTGCCGACCCGGCCTGCGGCTGCTATGCGCCTGACGGGCGGGACGAATGGACAGACGGCATACGGAAAAGAACGAGGAAGCGTCGGCGCAAGAGCGGCCAACGCTGAAGACGCTTGCCTTCATGACCGGGCTCGGCGTCACCACCGTGTCGCGCGCCTTGAAGGATGCCCCTGAGATCGGCGCCGAAACCAGGCGCCGCGTCCAGCTCGTCGCCAAGCAGATCGGCTACCGCCCGAACCGCGCCGGCGTCAGGCTCAGAACCGGCAAGACCAATGTCATCAGCCTCGTGCTCAACACCGACCGCGAGATCATGAGCTTCGTCTCAGACATCATCTATGGCGTCTCGGAAGTCATTGCCGACACGCCCTACCACCTGATCGTCACGCCCTATTCGCGCTCGCAGGATCCACTCGACCCGATACGCTACCTGGTCGAGACCGGTTCCGCCGACGGCGTCATCATTTCACGCACGCAGCCGAACGATGCCAGGGCCCGCTATATGCTGGAGCATGGCATTCCCTTTGCCACGCATGGCCGCACCGATATGGGGCTGGTCCACCCCTATCATGATTTCGACAATCATGCCTTCGCGGTCGAAGCCGTACGGCGCCTTGCGAGCATGGGACGCCGCAAGCTCGCCTTGCTGACGCCACCCGTCGGCCTGACCTATTACGGCCATACGGTCAACGGCTTTGCCGATGCGCTGAGCGAGGTCGGCGCCAGCGAGATCCCGTTCAGTACCGTATCGATCGACCATTCGATCGAGCAGATCCGGACGAGGACCGCGCAACTGATGCGCCGCGACATCAGGCCGGACGGCTTTGTCAGCAGCGCCGCCGCCGCCACGCTTGCGCTCGTCGCCGGCATCGAGGATGCCGGCCTCAAGCTTGGCCGCGACGTCGACATCGTCTCCAAGCAATCATCGGACCTTTTGCATCTGTTCAGGCCCGAACTGCTGATCGTCAACGAGAACTTCCGGCTGGCGGGCTCGGAGCTCGCCCGCTCCGTGCTCGGCTGGATCGGCGGCGCCGCACCCGGCTCGCTGCAAAGTCTCAGCGTGCCGGGCGAGGTTCTGGCCTACCAGCGCGCTGACGACTGAGCTAGACGCAATTCCAGACGGAAAACCGCTCACACTTTTCCTGGAATTGCTCTAACCCGCCGCGCCGCTGCCCCACGGACCGTGGAAGGCACCCTGCTCGCCGATGCGTTCGAAGCCATGCGCGCCGAAGAAGTCACGCTGCGCCTGGATCAGGTTCGAGGTGCCGCGGCCCTGGCGATAGCTGTCGAAATAGGCAAGTGCCGAAGACAGCGCCGGCACCGGCGCGCCGGCCTCGGAAGCCCTCGCCACGATGCGCCGCAGCGACGGATGCGCTTCCTGCATCAAGCTGATGAAAGCCGGCGCCATCAAAAGATTGGTCGAAGCGCCGCCGCTGCTGAAGGCCTCGGCCATCGTATCCAGCATCTGCGAGCGGATGATACAGCCGGCGCGCCAGATCCTGGCGATGGTCGGCATCGGCAGGTTCCAGTTGAACTCCTTCGAGGCGCCGCTCATCACCGCGAAACCCTGAGCGTAAGCCGCGATCTTGCCGGCGAAAAGCGCCAGTTCGAGATCTTTCAGCAGCGCATCCTTGTCGCCGGAAATCTTCGACACGCCGATAGCGCCATAGGCCTGTTCCGCCGCCAGCCGCTCGTCCTTGATCGACGACAGAACACGGGCCGCCACGGCCGCCTCGATCGCGGTCGCCGGAATGCCGAGTTGCTGCGCCTCGATGACCGACCATTTGCCGGTGCCCTTCTGGCCTGCCCGGTCGAGGATGATGTCGACAACCGGCTTGCCGGTCTTGGGATCGTCGGCGGCAAGCACCTTGGCGGTGATCTCGATCAGGTAGGAGTTGAGCCGGCCCTTGTTCCAGTTGGAGAACACCGTGCCGATGTCCTTCGGCCCCATGCCGAGGCCATCACGCAAGATGCCGTAGATCTCGGCGATCATCTGCATGTCGGCATATTCGATGCCGTTGTGGATGGTCTTGACGAAGTGGCCGGCGCCATCGGTGCCGAGCCAGGCGGCACAGGGCTCGTCCTTGAACTTTGCGGAGATGGCGGTCAGCACCTTCTCGACACGCTTCCAGCTATCTTCCGTGCCGCCGACCATGATCGACGGGCCGTGGCGCGCGCCCTCCTCGCCGCCGGACACGCCCATGCCGATGAAGGTCAGGCCCGAGCCGGACAGTTCGGAGAAGCGCCGCATCGTATCGCGAAAATTGGCGTTGCCGGCATCGATGACGATGTCGTTGTTGGACAGCACGCCGCGCAAGGCTTCGATCTGTTCATCCACCGGCTTGCCGGCCAGCACCATGATGATGATCGGGCGCGGCGGCCGGATCGCGGCGGCAAGTTCTTCCAGACTGTAGCAGGGCACAACCATGTCCTTCAGCGCGCCGGCATTCTCGACGAAGGCGTCGGTGCGTGCCCTTGTGCGGTTGAAGACGGCGATGCGGTGCCCGTGCTCGGCGATGTTCAGCGCCAGGTTGGAGCCCATCGTACCAAGGCCGATCAGGCCGATTTCGGCTTTTTCCATCGTTTCTTCCCTGCTTTCGGATCTTGTTGGTTGGAGCCCGCGATTTTGCCGGATGCCCGTTCTTCCCGGGATGATTGACGGGCCTTTCGGGCCGCGTCAACCGCCTCGCCGAATTGTGTTGCAGTTGCACAATGCAAGCCGTTCGACAACGATCCCATCTGTCGGTTAGGGCCGGACGTCCACAGGCGCTTCGATCTTCACCATCTTGAAATCCGAGACCAGGATGTCGATGCGCACCGTCCAGCGCCCGGGAACCGGAATGACGAGGTTGTCGACACGCCAGCTGCCGTCGCCGGGCTTGGTCGCCGCGCGCTTCAGCGGCTCGATGCCTGAATCGGGCTTCGACAGCACCAGCGTCACCTCCTTGGCGTCGAGTGGCCCGAAATCACCGGTCATGATGATCATCGAGGCGGCGACAGGCCCGGCATGACCTGGCGTGATGCTGAGATCGGCCATCGCCTCCAACGCGTGGATGTGGACCGAGACCGGCTGCGCCGCCGCGATCGCCAGGACCCGTGGCGGCGGCGTGAAGCGCCAGCCCGCGGCAACGCCGAAGATCGCCAGCACGATCAGCATTTCAACACCGATCGAGCGGGTGAGCCTGCGCTGCACCTCCGTGGCGCCCGCCTCGGCGGAAGCAGTGAGTTTCCAGCGATTGACCGCGGCCAACGTGAACAGGAAGACCAGCAGCGCCAGCTTGACCAGCAGCAGCCGGCCATAGGCGGTGCCGGCCAGCGCCGAGGGCGTCTGCACCTGGATGACGGCAAGCACGATGCCGGCCGCGGCAAGCACGGCCACCACAGGCAGGATCGCGCAGGAGAAGCGGCGCAGGAAGGCGACGGCGCCAGCCGTCTGGCGCTTCAGCGCGAGACCTAGCGGCATCAGCGCGCCGGCCCAGAAGGCAATGCCGATACCGTGCACGAACACCAGCGGCCGCGTCAGCCATTGCGGTTCGGCCGCGCTGGCGTGGCCGCTGGCGGCAAGCGCGACGCCGACGCCAGCCAGGCCGGCGAGCGCCAATGGCCTGGCGAGCACACGCGGTCCGGCCAGCGACAGCAAACCGAGCCCCAGCGCGGTCAGGGCGGCCAGCACCGTCCAGCCGAAGGAGGTGCCCAGCCCGGTCCGCCAGATCACCGGCTGTGCCAGATGGGAGAGCGGCGCTCCGAGCGCGTCGAGCCCCTGAAAGCCGAGCGACAGGGGTGCCGCCACCAGGCCGCACAGGATCGCGGCCGTGACAAAACGCTGACCGGCACGTCCCTCACCGGCCAGCCAGGCAAGGGCGAAGGCGCCGCCGACACCGAGGAAAAGACCGATGTAAAGAAAGACCTTGCCGATCCAGATCGCCGACCGCGACGGCCAGTCGACGGCTTCGGACACGACGGGCGGCTCGGTCGGCGCACCGATGGAAAACAGCAGCGAGCCGCCGACCGGATGGCCGTCGGCGGAAATGACGCGCCAGCTCAGCACATGCGTGCCGGATTTGAGCGCTTGCGGATTGTCGATCTCGAGCGTCTGGTCGGTGAGGCGGAAGGATGTCAGCGCAACCGGAGTGCCGTCCGGCTTCACCAGCGTCAGCACCAAGGGCGAAACCGGTTCGCTGAAGGTCAGCGAGAACTGGGTTGGCGTCTGGGCCAGCACGGCACCGTCGGCCGGGTCGGTCTTGATCAGCGCGGCATGGGCAAAAGCCTGACTGGTCGAGGTTATGACGACAAGCGCCATGAGCAAGCCCAACAGCCCGCCGGCAATCCGGCCGACGCGCTTGCTGTTGGTATCGACCATCCGAGAGGGTATTGCGGTCATGCCATGCCACGAGGATGCGGCGCGCTCCGGCAAGCAGAGCGCGCCAAGGGAGAACCTATTTCTTCGGTGTGAGCTTGATGCCGGGCGCCGGGGTCTCCAGCGTGTCTTCATCTTGCCCCGCCGCCGGGATCTCGATCCAGCGGTCGACGGCATCGCCGCATTCCTGGACCACCGGGAAATAGAGCTTTTGGCCGACGGGCAGGTCCGCCGTCAGCATGGCCCGAAAGACGAACTCGTCGTAGAATTCATCCGGCAGATTGCCGCCGCTCCAGTCGACTTCCTTGACGCCGTCGGTCACCGCCTGGCCATAGAGCTGATAGGATTTTTCATATTTGCCCTTCTTGGTCTGCAGCGTCCAGCCGGGTTTCGGCATCGGCTTCACTGCGATCACCCCTTCCGGAATCTGCACCCGCACGGCGTCGTCGCTTTGCCGTCGCAACCATGCGGCACCCGCAGCACTGCCTTGTAAGTCGAGCCGACCGCCGCCTCCTGGGTTTCGAGCGTGATGTGCGCGAAGGCGGCATTTGTCCCCAGCACCAGAAGTGCTGCCGCCGACAAAAGATACTTGTTCATGATGCCCCTCGGTACTATGGCCAGTTCAGTCGTTGTCTTCTTGAGGCGCCGCGCTGCCCATGGCCTGCACGGCGAATTTGATCGTCACCGTCCCGGCCTTTTCGAAGGTCAGCGTGGCGGCGAACATCTCGCCTTGCTTGGGTGGCTGCTTCAAATCCATGAACATCACGTGATAGCTGCCGGGACCCAAAACGACCTTGCCGCCGGCTGGAATCTCCAGGCCGCCGACAACGGGCCGCATGGTCATGACGCCGTCCTTGACGCCCATCTCATGCAGCTCGGCCTTTTCGGAGATATCGGAGGAAATCGACAGCAGCCGGTCCGGCGCGCTGCCTTTGTTTGTAATGGTAAAATAGCCGCCGGCCACCTTGGCGCCGGCCGGCGTGGCGCGTGACCAGGGGTGGCCGATCTCGATATCGCCGACCTTGAACTCATGCGCCAGGACGGATTGAGCGCCGGCGAGCATGATCGCCAAAGCAAGCACGGCAGTGCCGAGACGCTCCTGGACGTGGGACAGAATGCGGCTGAACAGAGTGCCCGCCGCTATATCGGAAAAATGGGACATGGTTGCTCCATGAAGTGATGATCGCGCCGTCACCGGTCGCGAGCTGTTTGGTCGTTGGATGGGTGCGCCCACGAAAGGTTCCGCTGGGCGAGCAAGCTCAGGCCGCCAGCGGCGGCGCGCGCGGGTTCGACGGCGAGCGTTCACGCGCGAAGCCGAGGTAAATGCTCGCCGGAAAAACGAAGGCGACCGCTTCAAACGAAAGGCTGGCCACGGCCAGCCCGGCGTCGGGCGGCGGCGCAAACGCGGATGAAAACATGCTGCAGCCAAGCGTGCAGCAGGCCGGCAGATGCGATGGGTGCTGGTCACCGCCGGGAAGCTGGGTGGCACCGTCGCGGGTACAGATGACATTGCCGAAGGCGTCGAGTTGCGCGGCATTCGGCCCGGTAGCGAAAGCGAAGGCGCCGAGCGTCGACTGGAGCAGCAGCAGGCAGGCCGCGACAAGCGCGGTCGGCAAGCTCCAGCGTTTGCCCCGGCGGTTCAAGCCATCTGCCTCTTCAAGCAACTCCTGGAAGGATACCTATCATGGCAGCGGCAGGTCGAAAATCGCCAATTCGATGCTGCGGCAACGCGGCGCGATCAGGATTTCTGCAAGGACCGGCTTTCGGGGATGGAGGTCAAAAGCGTCTGGCGCGCCGACTTCAGGTGCTTGCGGCAGGCGGCGTCGACCTTGCCGAGGTCGCGCGATTTGAGCGCCTCGATATAGGCAAGGTGCTCGCCGACCGCGACTTCGTTGCGCTCGCGCTCCTGCGCCTTGTTCCACTGGTAGTGGTAATGGAAGATCATGGCGATGACGTCGTAGAAATCGACGATGAAACGGTTGTGCGAGGCCCGGTGGATGAGCCGGTGGAAGCGCTCGTCCAGCTCGGAAAACGCGTTGAAGCGCGTGGCGATCTCTTGTGCCAGCAGGCGATGTTCGTCCTCCAGGCGGTCGAGATCGGCCCAGACCGGGCTGTCCTGCGGCAGGGCGGCGAAGGCAGCCGCCGAACGCAGTTCGAACATCTCGCGGATCTCGGTCAGTTCGAGCGCGAAAGCCCGCGTAAAACCCTTCAGCACCCAATGGCTGTTGCGGCGCTTCTCGATCAGGCCGAAGCGCGAGAAGCGGATCAGGAACTCGCGCACGCTGGTGGTGCCGACACCAATCTCGCGCGCCAGTTCAAGCTCGTTGATCTGCATGCCGGCCTCGGCGCCGCCGGCGAGCAGGCGCCGCATGAACGACCGCTCGATGATCTCGGCCAGTGTGTCTGTCTCTTCCTCAGGGAAAAAATCGTCGGGTCGCGGATCGCGCAGCACCGTCTTGGCACGCTTGTTCCAGGCGATCAGGCCGGTTTCCTCCATGCGCGCCAGGATGCTGCGCACGGTCGTGCGGCTGACGCCGAGCAGCGTGCCCAGTTCCGGTTCCGACGGCAGGCTGCGCGTTTCGTCGAGCAGCCGGAGGCACCTGTTATAGGCGTCCTTGTAGACGTTGTTGCTCTTGGACATCCCCTGACCCATTCATGCCAGCGCTTGCGGCGGCCGGCTTGAAGCGCAATATGACGTTCCCATGACCCTGGAAAGCAGGAATTGCTTTCACCAGGGCACGGTCCATTGTTTGCAGCACCGCCGCTAGCCAGAGGCGTGCGGAGCGCCTGCGAAAAAACAATTGACGCAAAACTGTTTTTTCACGATAAAAGACATTAACTCTTAACAAGCGCGTGTCAATCCGCGCATCCCAGGATCACCCAGGAAACCGCCCGTGAACGTCTCGAACACCATTCTTCTGTCCTCCGCCGACAATGTCGCCGTTGCCAATGGCCGCATCGAGATCGGCACGGCCCTGCCGGGCGGCGCGCTTGCCACCGCCGTTATCGAGCCCGGCCACAAGGTGGCGATCAAGCCGATTGCCGCCGGTGAAGCCGTGGTCAAATACGCCCAGGCGATCGGCCGCGCCACACAGGACATCGCACCGGGCGAGCATGTCCATTCGCACAATCTGGTGTTCGAGGCCGGCCGCCTGCCGGTGGTGCCGCCGAGCGAGGCCGAGCACGCGACAACGGCCGACCGCGCCCGCACCTTCATGGGGTATCGCCGCGCCGATGGCCGCGCCGGCACGCGCAACTTCATCGGCATCATCGCCAGCGTCAATTGCTCGGCCACGGTCTGCCATTCCATCGCCGACACCGCCAACCGGACCTTGCTGCCGAAATATCCCGGCATCGACGGTTTCGTGCCGATCGTCCACGGTCAGGGCTGCGGCATGAGCGGCACTGGCGACGGCATGATGGTGCTGCACCGCACGCTTGCCGGCTATGCCCGCCACCCGAATTTCGGCGGCGTGCTGATGGTCGGCCTGGGATGCGAGGTCAACCAGCTCACCCTCTATGGCCAGAAGGGCGCCGCCGCCGGAAAACGCCATTTCAACATCCAGGACGCCGGCGGATCGCGCAAATCGGTGGAAAAGGCGATGGGCGTGCTAGCCGAGATCGCCGAGGAAGTCGGTCAGTTGAAGCGCGAGCCGATCCCGGTCAGCGAGATCGTCGTCGGCCTGCAATGCGGCGGCTCCGACGGCATGTCGGGCATCACCGCCAATCCGGCTCTGGGGGCGGCCGTTGACATTCTGGCCGGCGTCGGCGGCATCGGCATCCTCTCCGAGACCACGGAAATCTACGGCGCCGAGCATCTGCTCGCCTACCGCGCCGCGACGCCCGAGATCGCCAAGAAGCTCGATGGATATGTCAAATGGTGGGAAGATCACGTCGCCAAGCATGGCGCCTCGATCGACAACAACCCCTCGCCTGGAAACAAGCGCGGCGGCCTCACCACCATCCTGGAAAAGTCGCTGGGCGCGGTCGCCAAGGGCGGACAGACGCCGCTCAATGGTGTGTTCGGCTATGCCGAGAAGGTCACCGGCAACGGACTGGTGTTCATGGACACGCCCGGCTACGACCCGGTCTCGGCCACCGGCCAGGTCGCTGGCGGGGCCAATGTCATCGTCTTCACCACCGGCCGCGGTTCCTGCTTCGGCTGCCGGCCGACACCGTCGATCAAGATCGCCACCAACTCGACCATGTATAACCAGATGGAAGAGGACATGGACGTCAATTGCGGCGTCATCGCCTCGGGCGAAAAGACCATCGCCGGCATGGGCCGCGAGATCTTCGAACTCATCGTCGAGACGGCTTCCGGCCGCAAGACCAAGAGCGAGGATTTCGGCTATGGCGACAACGAGTTCGTGCCCTGGCATCTCGGCGCGACGCTCTGAATTCAACTGAAATGTGGTAGAACTGCCGGGCTGGACAACGGCCGGCAACGGGGAGGGTTTGCATGAAAAAACGCCGCATCGGCAAGACGGCGCTCGAGGTCACCGAAGTCAGCTTCGGCGGCGCCGCGATCGGCGGCCTGTACCGCGCCTGTCCACGCGAGGCGGCGATGGAAACGCTGCAAGGCGCCTGGGACGCGGGCTTGCGCTATTTCGACACCGCGCCCTTCTATGGTTTCGGCCTTTCGGAACGGCGCTTTGGCGATTTCCTGCGCTACAAGCCGCGTGATTCCTACGTGCTGTCCACCAAGGTCGGACGCCTGTTCCGCCCGGTGCCTGAAGACCAGGTGCCCGATCACTCCTATGTCGATCCGCTGCCCTTCGCGCTCGACTACGATTATTCCTATGACGGCATCATGCGGTCGGTCGACTTCAGCTATGCGCGGCTTGGGCTGAACAAGATCGATATCCTGTATGTGCACGACATTGGCGCCTACACGCATGGCGTCGAGAAGAACAAGCTGCACTTTCGCCAGTTGATGGATGGCGGGCTTAAGGCGCTCGAGGAGTTGAAGCGGGCCGGCACGATTTCCGCCTACGGTCTCGGCGTCAACGAAGTCCAGATCTGCCTCGACGTGATGCGCCAGGCCCCACTCGACTGCATCCTGCTCGCCAGCCGCTATTCCTTGCTCGACCGCAGCGCCGAAGCCGAACTGCTGCCGCTGTGCCGGGAGCAGCAGACATCGCTGGTGATCGGCGGCGTGTTCAACTCCGGCATATTGGCGACCGGGCCGGTGCAAGGAGCGCATTTCGATTACCAGCCCGCCGGCCGCGATATACTCGATCGGGTCGACGCCATGGAAAAGATCGCCGGCGAAGGCGGTTACCCGCTGGCCGCTGCTGCCTTTCAGTTTCCCCTGCACGAGCCGACGGTCGCCACCGTGCTGACCGGCACCGCCAAACTGGCAAACCTGACACGCAACCTCGAACTGCTCGACACCGACGTGCCAGGGGCGGAATACGCCAAATATCGTCCCTACACGGTGGTGCAGAGCCTGGCGTGAAACCGGCGTCCACCAGCCTTGACGGGAGAGGCTCGACTTCACAAACGCGCGACTCCGCGGAAAGAATGAATGTTCCATATTGACTAATACATGGAATTAATATTCCATGTATTCACTAAACGGGAGCGTTCGGCTGCGTCCAGGGAGGAGCGGCGCGTGAATGTGTCCGTGCCTGACATGGGAATCAGGTGCGAAACACCGCTTGCATCGTCCAGATCGATGCACTATCAAAACAGCGTAAATGTTTTTTATTGATAAAGTTCTGTTTGGGCCACGCCTATCCGAACGGAGCTTCCGTAACGTTCACCGGGCGACTTAGGGAGGAATCCTATGAAATTCGTGACCAGCATTCTCAACCGCCGCGCCGTCATGGCCCTGGCAGCAGCGTCGATGCTCGCCGGCGTCATGCACTCGGCGCCGGTTTCGGCGGCGGATGTGACTATTCCGATCATCGTCAAGGACACCACGTCCTTCTACTGGCAGATCGTGCTCGCCGGCGCCCGCAAGGCCGGCAAGGATCTCGGCGTCAACGTGCCGGAACTCGGCGCCCAGGCTGAAACCGACGTCAACGGCCAGATCTCCATCCTCGAGAACGCCGTCGCCGGCAACCCGGCCGCCGTCGTCATCGCGCCGACCGAAGCCAAGGCGCTCGGCAAGCCGATCGACGAGGCAGCGGCCAAGGTCAAGGTCATCGGCATCGACTCCGGCGCCGACTCCAAGGCCTTCACCTCGTTCCTGACCACCGACAACGTCCAGGGCGGCCGCGTCGCCGCGGACGGTCTTGCAGCAGCCATCGGTGCGGCCAATGGCGGCAAGGTCGAAGGCAAGGTTGCCCTCATCACCGCACTCCCTGGCGCCGGCTCGCTCGAGCAGCGCGCCCAGGGCTTCAAGGAACAGCTCAAGGCCAAGTATCCCGGCCTCGAACTGATCGCCGACAAATATGCCGACGGTCAGGCCACCACCGGCCTCAACATCGCGACCGACCTGATCACCGCCAATCCGGATCTGAAGGGCATCTTCGCCTCCAACCTGATCATGGCGCAGGGCGTCGGCCAGGCGATCGCCGAGAACAAGCTTGCCGGCAAGGTCGGCCTGATCGGCTTCGACAGCGACGAGAAGCTGATCAAGTTCCTGAATGACGGCGTCATTTCCGGCCTCGTCGTCCAGGACCCCTACCGGATGGGCTATGACGGCATCAAGACCGCGCTCGCCGCCTCGAAGGGCGAGAAGGTCGAGGCCAATGTCGACACCGGCGCCAACCTCGTCACCAAGGCGAATATGAAAGAACCCAAGATCGACGCGCTGCTCAACCCGAAGCTCAACTGAGCCTTAGGCGCAACCGCACAGTTTCCGGGGCCTCGCGCCCCGGAAACGACAGTCATATCGCTTGGAAATCCGCCAGCCTGGGCTAGGTTGCTCTGGATGGCATTTCAAAGCCTCGCCGCATGCCAAATCGTGAGGCCAATCTGGGAGGAGGATTGTCATGACATCGACGGCGCAAGAGCTGCACCCCGCCCCTGTGCTCGAGCCCGGCAGGACGATCCTCGAACTGCGTGGCCTCGAGAAGAAATATCCGGGCACCCATGCGCTGAAGCCGGTGACGCTGGCCTTCAAGTCGGGCGAAATCCACGCCATCGTCGGCGAGAACGGTGCCGGCAAATCCACTCTGATCAAGCTTCTGACCGGCGTCATGCCGCGTACCTCCGGCGATGTCATCTGGGAAGGCAAGCCGGCGGCGCTGGCGACCCCGCATGAGGCGATGGCGCTCGGCATCAACGCCGTGCACCAGGAAGTCGTGCTTTGCCGGCATTTGACGGTTGCCGCCAACATGTTCCTCGGCGAGGAGAATTCGCGCTTCGGCATCCTGCAGCAGCGCGCCATGGTCAAGGAAGCGCAGAAGATCATCGACGATCTTGGCTTCGATCTGCCGGCGCATGTCGTGCTCGGCGACCTCACCATCGGCCAGCAGCAGCTGATCGCCGCCGCCCGCGCCACCGTGCGTGGTACCAAATTCCTGATCTTCGACGAGCCGACCGCCTACCTCACCCGCAAGGAGGCCGACCAGCTCTTCACCCTGATCCGCCGCCTGAAGTCCGAGGGCGTGACCATCATCTACATCAGCCACCGCATGGAGGAAGTCTTCGAGCTCGCCGATCGCGTCTCCGTGCTGCGCGACGGCACGCTGGTCGGCACCAGAAACATCGCCGAGACCAACGATGCCGAACTGGTCAAGCTGATGATCAACCGCTCGATCGAGCAGGTCTATCACAAGGAGCACTTCACGCCGGGTGTCGCGATCGTGGAAACCAGGAACCTGTCGGGCAAGGGCTTCGAAAATGTCTCGATGACGGTCCGCGCCGGCGAGATCGTCGGGCTCTACGGGCTGATCGGCGCCGGGCGCAGCGAATTCGTCACCACGCTCTACGGCCGCCATCGCAAATCGGCCGGCCAGATCCTGTGGGAAGGCAAGCCGGTCCAGGTCAATTCGGAGCATGACGCGATCAAGCTCGGCATGGCGCTGGCGCCGGAAAGCCGCCGCGACCAGGGCCTTTGCCTCAATTTGCCGGTCGGCCTCAATCTCAACCTGCCGATCTACAAGCGCATCTCCAAAAACATGTTGATCTCCGGCGCGCAGGAGAAGACCCAGGCCGACCGCCAGATCGCCGATCTCCGCATCAAGACGCCGACACGCCACGCGCTGGCCTCCAGCCTGTCGGGCGGCAATCAGCAGAAGATCGTCATCGGCAAATGGCTGGCGCATGGCGCCAAGCTGTTCATCTTCGACGAGCCGACAGTCGGCGTCGATGTCGGCACCAAGGCCGAGATCTACCGGCTGTTCGGCGCGCTCTTGTCGAAGGGCGCCGGCATCATCCTGATCTCGTCCTATCTGCCGGAAGTCTATGAGCTGGCCGACACGCTGCATGTGTTCCGCCGCGGCAAGCTGGTGGCGACACACGGATTCCGCACCGCCGATCACGAGGAAATTCTCACACAGGCGCTCGCCGAGAAACAAGAAAAGCTGGGAGGAAAGATATGAGCACCGAGGCGATTCCTGCCGAAAAACCCAAGCGCAATTACAACGCCCTGTTCGGGCTGACGCTGCTGGCGCTGCTGGTGCTGCTCTGGGTCATCCTGTCGCTGTCGACATCGAGCTTCGCCTCGGCCAACAACATTTCGAACCTTCTGCGTCAGGGTTCGATGATCGCCATCCTGGCGGTCGGCCAGACCTTCGTCATCATCACCGGCGGCATCGATCTGTCCGTCGGTGCGGTGGTCGGCTTCGCCACCGTCATTGCGGCGATGCTGATCAATGCCGGCATACCCGTCTTCCTTGCCATCCTGATCACGCTGCTGGTCGGCGTTGCCATCGGCCTGTTCCACGGCTTCGGCATCGTCAAGATGGGCCTGCCGCCCTTCATCATCACGCTGGCGACGCTGACCTCGCTGCGCGGCATCGGCCTTCTGATGACCAACGGCAACTCGATCTCCATCAACAATGATGCCTTCCAGGAATTCTCGCGCAACTCCTTCCTCGGCGTGCCCAATCTGTTCTGGATGGTGATCCTGGTCGGCATCCCGGCCTACATCTTCCTGCATCACAGCCGCTGGGGCCGCTATCTCTTCTCGGTCGGCTCCAACGCCGAGGCGTCGCGCCTCTCCGGCGTCAATGTCCAGCGCACCATCTACATGGCCTACACGCTGTCGGGCCTGTGCGCGGCCTTTGTCGGCGTGCTCCTGGCCTCGCGCATCGGCATCGGCAACCCGACCCAGGCCGAGGGCTGGGAACTGCAGGCGATCGCGTCCTCGGTCATCGGCGGCACTTCGCTGTTCGGCGCGGTCGGCTCGGTGCACGGCCCGCTGCTCGGCGCCTTCATTCTCGCCACCATCAACAACGGCGCCAACTTGCTCAACGTCAACGCCTTCTGGCAGCGCATCATCACCGGCGTGCTGATCATCGTCATCGTCTATTTCGACGGTCTGCGCCGCCGCGGCGGCAAGTGACCACTGCTGAAATCGATCTCCGGCCCGGCATGAAGACGGGTCGGAAACCCAACTGGACTGAAACATGAAAGCCGTTATCTGCCGCTCGCCCGGGGAGCTCGTCCTGGAAGATCGCCCCGCGCCCGGTGCCCCCCCTGCCGGCTGGGCACTGGTCGCGGTCAGCCATGTCGGCATCTGCGGCACTGACTACCACATTTTCGAGGGCAAGCACCCGTTCCTCGCCTACCCCCGCATCATGGGCCATGAAGTCTCCGGCACCGTCATCGAGACTGGCGAGGGCGTCGACCTTGCCATTGGCGAACCGGTCGTCATCAACCCCTACCTCTCCTGCGGCAAGTGCATCGCCTGCCGGCATGGCAAGCCGAATTGCTGCGTCAAGATCGAGGTGCTCGGCGTCCATCGCGACGGCGCGATGTGCGAACGCATTCTTGTCCCGGCGCAGAATCTCTATCCGGCCAATGGCCTGTCGCTGGCCGACGCAGCCGCCGTCGAATTCCTGGCCATCGGCGCGCACGCCGTACGTCGCGCCCGCGCCGATCCCGGCGCCCGCGCGCTGGTCATCGGCGCCGGCCCGATCGGGCTCGGCAACGCCATCTTCGCCCGCATCGCCGGGCTCGACGTGACGCTGCTCGACATGAGCAGTGAACGCCTCGCTTTCGCCGAAAACGAACTTGGTTTCAGTATCCTCGACGGCTCGCGCGGAGCGGTGCCGGACCTGGTCAAGGAAGCGACATCAGGCGAAGGCTTCGACGTGGTCTTCGACGCCACCGGCAACACCCGGTCGGTGCAGTCGGCCTTCGCCCATGTCGCGCATGGCGGCACACTGGTGCTCGTCAGCGTCGTCAAGGACGACATCGTCTTCTCCGATCCGGAATTCCACAAACGCGAAATGACGCTGGTCGGCAGCCGCAATGCCTTGCGTGCCGATTTCGATCATGTCGCGGCCTCGATCGGCAACGGCGCCGTGCCCCTGGCCAAGCTCGTCACCCACCGCACCACGCTTGCCGATACGCCGGGCGATCTCGCCCGCTGGGCGCACGAGAAATCCGGCCTGATCAAAGCGGTGATCGAGGTCGGATAGTCGGCAGA
Source organism: Mesorhizobium sp. 131-3-5 (assembly GCF_016756575.1). Taxonomy (NCBI): domain Bacteria; kingdom Pseudomonadati; phylum Pseudomonadota; class Alphaproteobacteria; order Hyphomicrobiales; family Phyllobacteriaceae; genus Mesorhizobium; species Mesorhizobium sp. 131-3-5. Next base: position 1,885,283 of record NZ_AP023254.1, on the reverse strand, counting down.
ATCCGGCTCACAGCGCCGACAGCTTCAGTTCCACCCGTTCCGCCGGAAAGCGCGACTCCGAAAACTGGATCGGTCGGCCGTCCGGCGTGATGTTGACGGCCACCGTGACCAGCACGATGGCGCCTGGCTGAAGGTCGAGGTCGGCGAGATCGGCCGCATCGGCATGGCGCGCCGACAGCACGGTCGACTGCCTGAGATAATCGTCTATGCCGAAGCGGGCCAGCGATGCGGTGATCGAGCCAGTCTCTGCCATCGCCTTGTCGATGCCGGCAAAGCGCCTGGCATCGAACCAGCCGGCAGCGCGTGACACAGGCCGTCCATCGGCTTCACCGCGTGTCTCCAATCTGATCACCTCGGTCGCCCTGGCCAGTCCAAGACCCTCGGCGACACGCTGACTGGCCGGCTCGACCGATGAGGAAAGCAGCACGATGTGGCGTTCCGAGGTCTGCCCTTGCAGGCCTGTTGAAAAGCGTGTGCGCGCGCCGATCGGATAGGACAGTCGCTTGCGCGACAGCACGAAGGTGCCACGCCCCTGCTCTGCCCGCAGCACTCCTTCCTGCACAAGTGCGGATATGGCGCTGCGCACCGTGTGACGGTTGACGCCATAACGCTCGGCCAACGCCACCTCCGGCGGCAGCGCGGCATTCTCGGCGAAATCGCCGGTGGCGATCGCCTGCAGGATCCTGTCGGCGATCTGCCGCCACAGCGAGACGCCGCTGCGCCGCTCGATACTGTCGGCTTCCTGTCGCCCGATCATGAATTGCCCCCGGCCATCTATCCCCTGTCATCCACCCGTCATGGACTCGCGTTAGGTAATATGTATAATTTGTATAGTTGTCTATATCAATAGACAAATTTAGCAAAGAGGAATACTGCCGATGCGAGGACAGGAAGCCCGCGACCAGGCCGAGCGCAAGGCCGCCATGGCGACGCTGGCGCAATCGAGTGGCGACGACATCGTCCGGCTCTGGAACGAAGCTGGCCTGCCTTCGCAGGCCGAGCTGCTGCGCGGCCCCGAGACCGGGCTGGTGACGCTGCGCGGCCGCATCGGCGGCGGCGGCGCGCCGTTTAATGTCGGCGAGGCGACCGTCACCCGCGCCACCGTCAGGCTGCCGTCCGGACAGGTCGGCCATTGCTACGCGCTTGGCCGCGACAAGCAGAAGGCGAAGCTCGCGGCAATCGCCGACGCGCTCTGGCAGGACCCTGCCCGCCGGACCGAGGTCGAGACCAGGCTGATCGGGCCTTTGAGGTCGGCGCTCGCCACTGCCCAGGAAAAACGCCGTGCCGAGACGGCGGCAACGAAGGTGGATTTCTTCACCATGGTTCGCGGAGAAGACTGATGGATATCGCAGCGCAATCGATCGAGGGCGGCTTTGCCGATCCGGTGTTCAACGCCCAGACGGTGTTTCGCGCGGTCATGGACGCGATGGCGCGGCCGGGCAGCGTGCAGCCTTTGCCGGCCCTGGCCCGCCCGCCGGCGCCGCTCTCGGCAACTGCCGGCGCCGTGGCACTGGCGCTATGCGACAACGACACGCCGCTCTGGCTCGACCCCGCCTTGCACGTCTCCGCCGCGATCGGTTCCTGGCTTGGCTTCCACACCGGCGCGCCGCTCGCCAACACGCCTGCCGACGCGCATTTCGCCTTTGTCGCCACGCCGGCCGAGATGATGGCGCTCGACGGCTTTGCGCAGGGAACGCAGGACTATCCCGACCGGTCGACCACCCTGATCCTGCAGGTCAGCGACCTCACCTCAGGCACTCCGCTGCTGCTGGAAGGGCCTGGCATCGAAACCAGCGCCACGATCGCGCCGGCGCAGATGCCGCGTCATTTCATCGAGCAATGGAAGCAGAATATCCAGCGCTTTCCGCGCGGCGTCGACATCATCCTCGCCACCGCTGAAGGCATAGCCTGCCTGCCGCGCACCACGCGCATCAAGACGATGGAGGCATAGGATGTATGTCGCGGTAAAAGGCGGCGAAGCCGCTATTCGTAACGCCCACAGCCTGCTCGCCGATCGCCGGCGCGGCGACCGTTCGGTGCCGGCCCTGCGCCTCGACCAGATCGTCGAGCAGCTGGCGCTCGGCGTCGACCGGGTGATGAGCGAAGGCTCGCTCTACGACCTGGAGCTCGCCGCACTCGCCATCGTCCAGGCGCGCGGCGACATGATCGAGGCGATCTTCCTGGTGCGCGCTTATCGCACCACGCTGCCGCGCTTCGGCTACAGCAACCCGATCGACACCGGCGCCATGCTGGTCGAGCGGCGCGTCTCGGCAACCTACAAGGACCTGCCCGGCGGCCAGTTGCTCGGCCCGACCTTCGACTACACGCACCGGCTGCTCGACCCCGAGCTTGCCGCTGGCTCCAACGTCGCCGCACCCTTGCGGCGCGAGACGGAAGCGCAGGCCATGCCGCGCGTCTCGGCGATCCTCGCCCGCGAAGGCCTGATCGAACCGGATGGCGAGATGCCGCAGGACCATGTGCCCGGCGACATCACCCGCGAGCCGCTGGAATTCCCGATGGCGCGCGACATCCGCCTGCAGGCGCTGTCGCGTGGCGATGAGGGTTTTCTCCTGGCGCTCGGCTATTCAACCCAGCGCGGCTATGCCCGCAACCATCCCTTTGTCGGCGAAATCCGCATTGGCGAGGTCGAGCTGGAACTCGATGTCCCCGAACTGCCCTTCGCAGCCCCCCTCGGCACGGTGCGGGTCACCGAATGCCAGATGGTCAACCAGTTCAAGGGCTCGGCCAAGGCGCCGCCGCAGTTCACCCGCGGCTACGGCCTCGTCTTCGGCCAGAGCGAGCGCAAGGCGATGGCCATGGCGCTCTGCGACCGGGCGCTGCGCGCCTCCGAGCTCGGCGAGGACATTGTCGCCGCCGCCCAGGACGAGGAGTTCGTCATCTCGCATTCCGACAATGTCCAGGCGACCGGCTTCGTCGAGCATCTGAAGCTGCCGCACTATGTCGACTTCCAGGCCGAGCTGGACCTCGTGCGCCGCATGCGCGCCGAATATGAGGCCCGTGAAAACCCCACCAGAGTGGAAGAAAAGCGGGAGGCCGCGGAATGATCGAAGGCCTGTCCCACATGACCTTCATCGTTCGCGACCTCGAGCGGATGACAAGGATACTCGAGGGCGTCTTCGACGCGCGCGAGGTCTATGCCAGCGACGCCGAGCAGTTCTCGCTGTCGCGCGAAAAATTCTTCCTGATCGGCGACATCTGGGTCGCCATCATGCAAGGCGAGAAGCTGGCCGAGCGCAGCTACAACCACATCGCCTTCAAGATCGATGACGCCGATTTCGACCGCTATGCCGAGCGCGTCGGCAAGCTATGCCTCGACATGCGCCCGCCGCGCCCACGCGTCGAGGGCGAAGGCCGCTCGATCTATTTCTACGACGACGACAATCACATGTTCGAACTGCATACCGGCACGCTCACCGAGCGGCTGGCGCGCTATGCCAAGGGGTTGGAGGCTGCGCAATGAACTTAGTGCCCGCCCCCGTGGCCGCCACCGTCGTGGGAATGACCGCCATAGCTATCATACCCGGAGTAGCCGCCACCTCCGACGCCCATGGATTCACCTTGAGAGCCCTCTTTGGGAGCGGGAAAAACCATGCGCCGAAGGAAAAAGAGAACGACGCCGGCGAACACCGCCAGCACAATTCCGAGATGCATCCATCCGGTCGAGTTCATCTGAATTCGCCCCTGTTTCCGCGTCCTGGACGCCAATTCGATAGCACAAAGCGGATGTGATCACCATGACCGACATCGCCACCTACAACTTCGCCTATCTCGACGAACAGACCAAGCGGATGATCCGCCGGGCGATCCTCAAGGGCATCGCCATTCCCGGCTATCAGGTGCCGTTCGCCTCGCGCGAAATGCCGATGCCCTATGGCTGGGGCACTGGCGGCGTCCAGGTCACCGCCTCGATCATCGGCCCCGATGACGTGCTGAAGGTCATCGACCAGGGCGCCGACGACACCACCAACGCGGTATCGATCCGCGCCTTCTTCAAGAAGGTCGCCAATGTCGCTGTCACCACCGATACCGCCGGCGCCACCATCATCCAGACCCGCCACCGCATCCCCGAACATCCGCTGACCGCGGGCCAGGTGCTGGTCTACCAGGTGCCGATCCCCGAGCCGCTGCGCTTCCTCGAACCGCGCGAGACCGAGACGCGCAAGATGCATGCGCTTGAGGAGTATGGCCTCATGCATGTGAAGCTCTATGAGGACATCGCCAAGCACGGCCGCATCGCCACCACCTATGCCTATCCGGTCAAGGTCGAGGGCCGCTATGTGATGGACCCCTCACCGACGCCGAAATTCGACAATCCCAAGATGCACCGCTCGCCGGCGCTGCAGCTGTTCGGCGCCGGACGCGAGAAGCGCATCTATGCGGTGCCCCCCTTCACCGATGTCGTCAGCCTCGACTTCGAGGACCATCCGTTCGAGGTGCAGACCTTCGACCAGCCCTGCGCACTGTGCGCGGCCGAAAATGTCTATCTCGACGAGGTCATCCTCGACGACCATGGCGGCCACATGTTCGTCTGCTCCGACACCGACCATTGCGAGAAGCGGCGCCAAGAGGGCCATCGCGGCCATCTTGCTCCGGAGATCCATCTTGCTTCCGAAAAAATGGAGCCGGCACAATGACCGACGAACCGCTGCTACGCGTCTCGGCGCTCTCCAAATTCTACGGTTCGCGCGTCGGCTGCGACAACGTCTCCTTCGACCTGTGGCCGGGCGAAGTCCTGGCAGTCGTTGGCGAATCCGGTTCCGGCAAGACGACGCTGCTCAATTGCCTGTCGACGCGGCTCTTACCGTCGTCGGGCACCGCCAGCTACCGCATGCGCGACGGCCAGTTCCGCGAGCTCTACCGCATGAGCGAGGCCGAGCGCCGCTTCCTGATGCGCACCGACTGGGGCTTTGTCCACCAGAACCCGGCCGACGGCCTGCGCATGACGGTGTCTGCCGGCGCCAATGTCGGCGAACGGCTGATGGCGGTGGGCGACCGCCACTATGGCAAGATCCGCGCCACGGCGGTCGACTGGCTGTCGCGCGTCGAGATTGAGCAAGACCGTATCGACGACGAGCCACGTGCCTTTTCCGGCGGCATGCGCCAGCGCCTGCAGATCGCCCGCAACCTCGTTACCGGCCCACGGCTGGTGTTCATGGACGAGCCGACCGGCGGCCTCGACGTCTCGGTGCAGGCCCGCCTGCTCGACCTGTTGCGTGGACTGGTCACCGATCTCGGCCTCGCGGCCATCGTCGTCACCCACGATCTCGCCGTGGCGCGCCTGCTGTCGCAGCGCATGATGGTGATGAAGGACGGCCGCGTCGTCGAAAGCGGCCTCACTGACCGCGTGCTCGACGATCCGCGCGCGCCCTACACGCAGCTTCTCGTTTCTTCCATTTTGCAGGTGTAACGATGCCAACGCCGCTCGTTGTTTCCGACGTCGCCAAGAGCTTCACCATGCATCTGCGCGATGGCATCAAACTGCCTGTCGTCGCCAGTGTCTCGTTCTCGATCAGGGCGGGCGAATGCACCGTGCTCGGCGGCCCGTCGGGCGCCGGCAAGAGCTCGATCCTGAAGATGCTCTACGGCAACTATGCCGTCGACGAGGGCCAGATCATCGTCAGGCACGAGGACGGACTGATCGATCTCGCCAACGCCAGCCCGCGCACCGTGCTTGCCGTTCGCCGGCAAACGATCGGCTATGTCAGCCAGTTCCTGCGCACCGTGCCGCGCGTCTCGGCGCTCGACGTCGTCGCCGAACCGCTGGTCGAGCGCGGCGAGGAACGCGAGGTTGCACGCGGCAAGGCGCGCGCCCTGCTGTCGCAGCTTAACCTGCCGGAAAAACTCTGGGCACTGCCGCCGGCGACCTTCTCCGGCGGCGAGCAGCAGCGCGTCAACATCGCGCGCGGCTTCATCACCGGGCACCCTATCCTGCTGCTCGACGAGCCGACCGCCTCGCTCGATGCTACCAACCGCAACGTGGTGATCGAACTCATCGCCGCCAAAAAGGCGGCGGGCGTCGCCCTGCTTGGCATCTTCCACGATCATGATGTTCGCGAGGCGGTTGCCGACCGCATCATCGACGTCACCGCTTTTGCTCCAGGAAAACTCGCCGCATGACCAGGAAATTGTCGGAGACGCCGCTGGTTCACCCGACGGCGGAGGTACACAATTCGACGCTTGGCCGCTGGACCGAGATCGCCGACCGCAGCCGGGTTTCGGAGAGCGAACTCGGCGACTATTCCTACATGATGCAGGATTGCTCTGTCTGGTGCGCGACGATCGGCAAGTTCGCCAACATCGCGGCAAGCGTGCGCCTCAACGCCACCAACCACCCGACCTGGCGGCCGACGCTGCATCATTTCACCTACCGCGCCTCGGACTATTGGGACGACGCCGAGCACGAGAGCGAATTCTTCGCCCAGCGCCGCGCCAAACGCGTCACCATCGGCCACGATACCTGGCTCGGCCACGGCTCGACCGTCCTGCCCGGCGTCACTGTCGGCGATGGCGCGGCGGTCGGCGCCGGCGCGGTCGTCTCGAAGGATGTCGCGCCCTACACCATCGTCGCCGGCGTGCCGGCCAAGCCGATCCGAGAGCGCTTCGACCGCCGCACCGCCGAACGCTATCAGGCGCTTGCCTGGTGGGACTGGGACCACGCTAGGCTGCGCGCTTCGCTCGACGATTTTCGCGAGCTGACGGCCGAGGCATTCCTGGAGAAATACGAGGGATAGTTCCTCACATTGCCGTCATAAGGGGGCCTGTTCATATCTCTGACACAGGACTCGGACAGGACGCCATCTCCCCAAGGAGATTGCCATGCTCGACACCGTCAGACCCTCGCTTTTCGGATTCTTTGCCGGCACCAACCCGACCCCGCCGGCGCATCTCGGCACGCGCTACGACACCTCGGGCAATTTCCTGACCGAGCCCGGCAACACCGTCGTCAGCCATCTCGTCAGCGGATCGCCTTCCGAAGCCGCCGTGCTTGCGGTGCGCGAGAAGATGCTGGCGATGCCCGACGCCGACCGGCTCGCCTTCACGCCCGTTTCCAGCCTGCATATGACGCTGTTCCAGGGCGTCATCGAATATCGCCGCCGCTTGCCTTACTGGCCGCAGGACGTACCGCTCGACACCAGCATCGACGCCATGACCCGCCTCTATCTGGAGCACCTGAAGGGCTTCGAGGGCTTCGGTCCTTTCAACATCAAGGTGATCGAGGTCGTGCCCACCGGTCTCACCGTTGCCGGCGCGACCGACGAGGACGTGCGCATCATGCGTCAATGGCGCGATGCGTTGGCGGTGCCGTTCGGCTACCGGCACCCCGATCATGACGCCTACGTCTTCCACATCACCTTCGCGTATCAGATCCGGCGTCTTGCCGACGACCGTGCGGCAGCATGGCAGGCTCTGTTCGACGATTGCCTGACGCTTTTGACAAGGCAGGCTCCGGTGATCGAGATCAAGGCGCCCGCCTTCTGCGCCTTTCGCGACATGAAGCACTTCGAGGAATTGCTGGTGCTTGGCTGATCGCCGGTCACGCGCCAATGCATGTCGCCCGAAAGTGGCCCCGGTTTTGGGAGAACGACATGCATAAAAACTAAAGACCTGAAGCGCGTCGCATGAATTCGTTTCAGCGCGGCGCGCTTCAGCCGTCGCGCCTGTGGAGCGTAACAAAACTGACATGCTGGCGACACGGCAGGTTCATGTGGCTGCGCTAGGCGAGAGCCTGACGATCAACAAGGTCCGGACTGGAACCTGCTCATGCCAGCAAGCTCTGCCACACTCGAAATCCGTGGTGTCAGCCGACGATTTGGCAAGAACACCGCCGTCAGCGACGTCAACATCTCGATCCCGCAGGGTCAGATGGTTGGCGTCATCGGCCGTTCGGGCGCTGGCAAGTCGACCCTTCTTCGCATGATCAACCGACTTGTCGACCCCAGCCAGGGGTCGATTTTTTTTGACGGCGCCGAGGTCTCCCGGTTGCGCGGCTCGCCGCTGAGGCGCTGGCAGCGCGACTGCGCCATGATCTTCCAGCAGTTCAACCTGGTGCCGCGCCTCGACGTGCTGACAAACGTCCTGCTCGGCAAATTGAACCATCGCTCGACCCTGTCCAACCTTCTCGGCATGTTCTCGCGCGCCGAATGCGCCGAGGCGGTCGCCGCGCTCGAGCGGCTCGACATAGCCCGCACCGCGCTTCAGCCCGCCGGCACCTTGTCTGGCGGACAGCAGCAGCGTGTCGCCATCGCCCGCGCCATGATGCAGCAGCCCAAAGTGATCCTCGCCGACGAGCCGATCGCCTCGCTCGACCCGCTCAACGCGAAGGTGGTGATGGATTCGCTGCAGGACATCAATCTGCGCGAGGGCATCACGGTCGTCACCAATCTGCACACGCTCGACACCGCCCGCGCCTATTGCAACCGCATCATCGGCATGGCCGCCGGCAAGGTCGTCTTCGACGGCCCGCCGGAAGAGCTCAACCGCGAGGCCGTGCGCCTCGTCTATGGCGCTGACAGCAATGGCGCAGAGATATCGGAGGCCATCACCTCCACCAGCGTTGCCTTCAAGCAGAAGATTGCCGCATCCGCCGGACCGCTCGAACCCGCATTCCCGGGTTACTGAGCCCATGATCCCGAAAAGTGGAATCCGGTTTTCGGGAAAGATCATGGGCCAAGAAAGGGCGGTTGGGATCGTCCGCCCGCGTCAAGGGCACTTGTCAAGATCAAGAACGCTGCCGGCGCGGGGCCGGAACTTACAGGAGAGACATCAAATGTTCAGGAAGATGGTTTTCAGCGCCGTTTCGGTGCTTGCCATGGCAACCAGCATGGCCCACGCCGCCGACATGAAGGAATTCCGCGTCGGCATTCTGGGCGGTGAAAACGAGACCGACCGGCTGCGCAACTACCAATGCCTGGCCGATCATCTGAAGGCCGAATTCGGCTTCGAGAAGGTCTCGCTGTTTCCTGCCGCCGACTATGACGGCGTCATCCAGGGCCTGCTCGGCGGCACGCTCGACTTCGCAGAACTCGGCGCCTCCGGCTACGCCAGCGTCTATCTCAAGGACCCGAAGGCGGTGACCCCGATCCTCACCACCAAGCAGACCGACGGTTCCACCGGCTATTATTCGATCGGCCTGGCTCTGAAGACCTCGGGCATCACCGACATCAAGTCGGCCAAGGGCAAGAAGCTCGGCTACGCCGATCCGGACTCCACCTCGGGGTACCTGATCCCGCTGACCCAGATTCCGAAGGACACCGGCGCCTCGAACGAAACCTTCTTCGCCTCGACCCAGTTCAACGGCGGCCATGAGAACAACATCCTGGCCGTGCGCGACGGCAAGGTCGATGTCGCGGTCGATGATTCCTCCGGCATCGGCGACTTCAAGAACGGCTTCACGTCCGGCACCTTCCACAAGGTCGTCGCCAAGGGCGCCGTCGACCCGAACGACTTCGTCGAAGTCTGGCGCTCGGGCCTGATCCCGAACGGCCCGCTGGTCGTGCGCACCGCGCTCGGTGACGAGATGACCGCCAAGCTCGCCGCCTTCTTCACCGAGCTGCCGACGAAGGACAAGGCTTGCTTCGAGGGCGTCGAAGGTGGCGATTTCACCGGCTACGTTCCGGTCAAGCCAGACTTCTACAACGTCATCGTCGAAGCCCGTAAGGCAGCCATCGGCGGCTAACGGCGAAATCGGAAAGGGCGGTGCCGAAAGCACCGCCCTTTTTGCATCTCCGATCATGACCCTTTCCGTGACAGCCCCCTCATTGACAGCCTCTTCTGGCGCCCCCCAGCAGATGGCCGATGCCTGGCGACGCCAGACGTCGCTGCGCCGGTTCTATACAGTGCTCGGCGTCGGCCTGCTGCTCGCCGCGCTGCTCGCCAGCATGTGGTTCGCCGACGAAGCCAATGCCGGGCACTTTTTCGACCGGCTGCCGCATATTCTGGATTTTCTGAGCTGGCTGGTCCCAAAGGATTGGAACGACGTCTGGCGGGCACTGTTCGACATCGCCTCGCCGCATGACACCGGCACCCAGGAATACAATTTCCCGCTCGGCCGGATCTATGTCTGGGGCGGGTTCTACATCCCCGAATATTTCGAGCTGATGATCACGACGGTCAATGTAGCCCTGGTCTCGACCTTCGTCGGTTTCATCTTCGCCGTGCCGTTTTCCTTCATCGCCGCCCGCAACCTGACGCCCCATCCGGCGCTGCGGCTGATCGTCAAGCGCTTTATGGAGCTGCTGCGCGCCTTCCCTGAGATCGTCATTGCCGGCCTGTTCGCGGCCATCGTCTCCATCGGCCCGATCGCCGCCATCATCGCCATCGGCCTGCATTCGATCGGCGCGCTCGGCAAGCTGTTCTACGAGATCAACGAGAACATCGACATGCGTGCCGAGGAAGGCCTGCGCGCGGTCGGAGCCAACTGGTTCGAGCGCGTGCGCTTCGCCGACCTGCCGCAGGTCCTGCCCAATTTCATGTCCTACACACTGCTGCGCGTCGAGATCAATGTCCGCGCCTCGACCATCATCGGCGCCGTCGGCGGCGGCGGCATCGGCGAGGAGTTGAAGCTCTCCATCTCGCGCGGCTTCGGCGCCAAGACGCTGGCGCTGGTGCTGCTCTTGTTCACGACCATCTTCATCATCGACCAGTTCTCCGCCTGGCTGCGCCGCAAGCTGGTCGGCGAGCAAGCTTTCATGATGGGGGCGTGAATCATGGCGACCATGACCGCCGAGGAGATACTGTCGATCGAGGAGCGCTATCCGCAAGTGTTCCGGCGGCCGCTGTACAAGCGCTTCGCTCCGCTGTTCCTGTTCATCGGCATCCTGACCTATCTCATCTATGTCCTGTGGTTCTTCAGCCTGCCGCAAGTGCTGCGGGAATCGCACTGGGAGCGTCTGCCGCTGTTCCTGACACAATGGATCAGCTACGACCTGCAACCGCAATTCCGCCTCGACCAGCCTGAGATCACGCCAAAATACCCGCGCTTTTCCGCGCTTGGCGAGAACCCGAACCCCGACTGGGTGATCAAGAATCCGGACGGCACCTTCACCGTGCTGATCGACGGCCCGGCGAAATCCGTGACTTTCGGCAAGGCGCAGGCAACGATCGTGGCCAACGGCCAGACCGTGCCGGTTTCGCTGACCAGCGGCAAGCCGGTGATATCAGGCCCGGTGCCGGACTGGATTGCCGCGCATGACGACGAGGTGGTTGCCAAGATGGGCTTCGTCGGCGAAGTGCGCGTCACCGTCGATCGCGTCAAGGTGCGCAAGCGCTTCCTCGGCTGGGCGAATTTCGTCTTCGACACACGCTCGCCCTTCTTCGGCAAATCGGCGGGAGAGGTGATCTCGCTGATCGTGTCCGGGCCTGATTTGAAGCCGGGCACCTCGAACCTGGCGCTGGCCGGCGACAACATCTGGAACAACGCCCAGTGGCAGCACGGTGACGTCTGGACGAAGCTGCTGCAGACCATCGTCATGGCGTTCCTGGGCACCCTGCTTGGCGGTATCGTCGCCTTCCCGCTTGCCTTCTTCGCCGCCCGCAACATCACGCCGAGCGGTGTGCTCAGCCAGGTCCTGAAACGCTTCTTCGACTTCATGCGCTCGGTCGACATGCTGATCTGGGCGCTGTTCTTCACCCGCGCCTTCGGCCCTGGTCCGCTTGCGGGCAGTGCCGCGATCTTCTTCACCGAGATCGGCACGCTCGGCAAAACCTATTCCGAGGCGCTGGAGAACATCGACGACAAGCCGCGCGAAGGTGTGCTGTCGACCGGCGCCAACGGTCTCCTGGTGCAGCGCTACGGCGTCATGCCGGAAGTCATTCCGGTCTTCATCAGCCAGACGCTCTACCAGTGGGAATCCAACACACGCGGCGCTACCATCATCGGCGCCGTCGGCGCCGGCGGCATCGGCCTGAAACTGTGGGAAGCGATGCGCACCAATTCCAACTGGGCCAACGTCTTCTACATGGTGCTGCTGATCCTGCTGGTCGTCTTCATCTTCGACAACATCTCGAATTTCCTGCGCCGCCGGCTGAGCCGCACCATCCACGACTACAACAGGATCCAGGTCGAGCAGGAGTGATAGGCCTGGATGCCATGGTTGGCGGCGGCATCTCGCGAAGAGAGGAGCCTAAGCCGCCTTCTTCCACCCATTCCTGATATGCTTATACCCGTCGCGATAGACAGCTTCCGGGCTCTCGGAAAAATCGCGCCAAACCTTGGTCGCCGCAGCCAGGTCCTTCAGCGACCGCCCGAACGCCTCGATTGTCAGCCAGTCGTCATAGCCGCTCTTGCGGATCGCCGCGAACGTCTCTTTCCACGGAATGTTGCCGCGCCCCGGCACGCCGCGATCGTTTTCCGATATGTGGATATGCACGACATTCCGGCGATGCTTCGTATAGGCGCCAATCGGGTCGGCCTCCTCGATATTGGCATGAAAGGTGTCGTACATCGCCTTGATGTGCGGACGGCCGACGGCATCGATGTGCTCCGAGAGGTCCGCCATCGTGTTGAAAAGATAACATTCGAAGCGGTTCAGCGCCTCCAGCCCGATGGTGACGTTGCGCGTGCCGGCATGGTCGCCGATGGCGCGCTGCGAGGCGATGGAACGGTTCTTCTCGGCGGGGGTCGGCCCGCTGCCGGAAAAGGCGCCGAGCGTCGAATGCAGCGGCCCGCTGAGCGTCCTGGCGCCAAGCGCATCGGCGCAATCAACAGCCCATTTCATGTAAGCGATACCAGCCTTGCGCGTTGCCGCATCGGCCGAGATCAGGTTCATCGAGGGATCGCCCATCGCAGAGACCGCGGTCCGCTCCAGCCCGATGCGATCGAGCAGGTCGCCGAGCTTTTTATAATCGTCCGGCATGCCGGCAAAGATCGGTATCTCGACACCGTCGAAGCCCGTCGCCTTGATGTCGCGAAGCAGAGGCTCATGCTTCTTCGACACCGCCGTCGTCCACAAGAACATGCACATGCCGATTTTCATCGACGCCCTCCCCCCGTTTAATCCCCCCGGATCATTTTTGCTTTAGAGCTTCGTCCACGCGCCATTCTTCTTCGACGATTTCACGCAGGCTTCGATGAAGGCCATGCCTTCGACGCCGTCCTGGATGGTCGGGAAGACGACATCCTTGGCCGGCTTGCCACCCTTCTTGCGCGCCGCACGAATGGCGCGTGCAGCCTCCTGATAGATGTTGGCGAAGCCTTCGAGATAGCCCTCGGGATGGCCTGACGGCACGCGGCTGACACGGCCCGCCACCGGCAGCGCGCCGGCGCCGTTGCGGGTGATCAACTGCTTGGGCTGGCCGAATGGGGTGTACCAGAGATAGTTGGGATCGGCCTGCACCCATTCCAGCCCACCCTTCGAGCCATAGATGCGCAGCTTCAGCCCGTTCTCATGGCCGGGCGCCACCTGGCTCGCCCAGATCATGCCCTTGGCAGGATGCGTCTTGCCGGTGGGCTTGAAGCGCAGCATGACGTTGACATTGTCGTCGAGCAGCCGCCCCGGCACGAAGGCATCGAGATCGGCCGACAGCGAATCCAGCTCTAGCCCGGAGACGAAGCGGGCAAGATTGTAGGCATGGGTGCCGATGTCGCCCAGCGCACCGCCGGCGCCCGCCTGCTTGGGATCGCCGCGCCATGATGCCTGCTTCTGGCCGGTGGCGGCGAGGTCCTCGGTCAGCCAGTCCTGCGGATATTCCGACTGCACGATGCGGATGTCGCCGAGCACGCCCTTGGCCACCATTTCGCGCGCCTGCCGCACCATCGGATAGGCGGTGTAATTGTGGGTGAGCACGAACACCTTGCCGGTCTTCTCGACGACCGCGGCGAGCTTTTTCGCCTCGGCTAGTGTCGTCGCCAGCGGCTTGTCGCAGATCACGTGGATGCCGGCCTCGAGAAACGCCTTGGCTGCCGGCACATGGACATTGTTGGGCGTCACGATGGCCACCGCCTCGATGCCGTCGGGGCGCTTGGCCTCGGCCTTGGCCATCTCGGCATAGGAAGCGTAGCTGCGATCCGGATCGAGCCCGAGTTCGGCGGCCGAAGCCTTGGCGCGCTCGGGGTTCGCCGACAGCGCACCAGCCACCAGCACGAATTCATTGTCCAGGCGCGCCGCTATGCGGTGCACCGCGCCGATGAAGGCGCCTTGCCCGCCGCCGACCATGCCATAGCGGATCGGGCCGCCTCCCGTTTCCGATTTCGATGCACCGACCATGTTTTGTCCCTCGTGTCTTGGATACTTCTTCCCTCCGGGGAAGGGAAAGCCGTGTCAGATTCCCATCATCGCGCGCAGCACTTTCTTGTCCGTAGCGCCACCGGCGAAGTCGTCGAATGCCTTCTCCGTCACGCGGATGATGTGGTGCTGGATGAAAGGCGCCCCTTCGGCAGCTCCATCCTCGGGGTGCTTCAGGCAGCACTCCCATTCCAGCACCGCCCAGGAATCATAATTGTACTGCGTCAACTTGGAGAAGATGCCGCCGAAATCCACCTGCCCGTCGCCGAGCGAGCGGAAGCGTCCTGCGCGGTTGGTCCAGCTCTGATAGCCGGAATAGACGCCTTGCCGGCCGGTCGGGTTGAACTCGGCATCCTTGACGTGGAAGGCCTTGATGCGCTCGTGGTAGATGTCGATGAATTCGAGATAGTCGAGTTGCTGCAGCAGGAAGTGCGACGGGTCGTAGTTGATGTTGCAGCGCTTGTGGCCACCGACCGCCTCGAGGAACATCTCGAAGGTGGCGCCGTCGAACACGTCCTCGCCGGGATGGATTTCGTAGCCGACATCGACACCATTGTCCTCATAGACGTCGAGGATCGGCTTCCAGCGCTTGCCGAGTTCGGCGAAGGCCTCCTCGATCAGACCGGCCGGCCGCTGCGGCCAGGGGTAGAGGTAGGGGAAGGCCAGCGCACCGGAGAAGGACACCGAAGCCTTGAGGCCGAGATTCTTCGAGGCCTTGGCGCCGAACTTCATCTGTTCGACCGCCCATTTCTGCCGCGCCTTGGGATTGTTGTGGACCGAGGCCGGCGCGAAGCCGTCGAACTGCGCGTCATAGGCCGGATGCACCGCCACCAACTGACCCTGCAGATGCGTCGACAGTTCGGTGATCTCGACGCCGGCATCGGCGCAAATGCCCTTCACCTCGTCGCAATAGGTCTTGGAAGACGCCGCTTTCTCGAGATCGAACAGGCGCGCGTCCCAGGTCGGGATCTGCACGCCCTTATAGCCGAGACCGGCGGCCCATTTGGTGATCGCGGCCAGCGAATTGAATGGCGCTGCGTCACCCGCGAACTGCGCCAGAAACAGTCCAGGGCCCTTCATTGTCGTCGGCATCGGCATCCTCCCTCATTGTGTCGCGACCAAGCATAGCGCCGATTGGAAGCAGGGCCAGCCATTTTGGTCTTTTTGCATCGGGCGCTTTGCAGGCACTGCCATTCTGGTATTACCAAATAGGGGAATTTGGTCAAGCCTGGCAATGCATCGATCGAGATCTGCGAATGTCCAAAGCATCGGCATATATCACAATATAATCAACGGAATAATTCGCACAGCAAGTTGCGCATCCGCGCTTCTTGCCGTTCCAGGCAATTTGCTGTAGACCTCACTTCAGGCCCAATTGGTCGAACCAGTTTGCAGGAAAAAGGCTGGGGATGCCTTGGGGAGGAACCCTTGCGCCGTCTTTCGGCGGTGCATGTCGAAGGCAGACGATACGGACGAATTTGGGAAGGACAGACCATGCATCTTTCGACGCACAACTGGATGCGGGCGGAACCATTGGAGACGACGCTCAAGCGCATCAAGAAGTTCGGCTATGAGTCGATCGAGATTTCCGGCGAGCCCGAGCAGTACAAGACCAAGGAGACGCGGGCGCTGTTGAAGGAGCATGGCATTCGCTGCTGGGGCGCGGTGACCCTGATGCTGGGCGAACGCAACCTTGCCGCCAAGAACCAGGGTCAGCGCGAGCGCTCGGTGCAGTACGTCAAGGACGTGCTGACCATGGTCAGCGAGCTCGATGGCGAGATCATCACGCTCGTCCCCGCGACGGTCGGCAAGGTCGTGCCGGACGGCACCGAGGAAGAGGAATGGAAATGGGTGGTCGACGCGACCCGCGAATGCTTCACCCATGCCAAGAAGGTCGGCGTCAAGATCGCCGTCGAGCCGCTCAACCGCTTCGAGACCTACCTGTTCAATCGCGGCGCCCAGGCGCTGGCGCTGGCCGACGCGGTCAGCCCCGAATGCGGCGTCTGCCTCGACGCCTACCACATCCATATGGAGGAATTTAACGTCTACGACGCCATCCGTCAGGTCGGAAAGCGCCTGTTCGACTTCCACGTCGCCGACAACAACCGCTTCGCAGCCGGCCTCGGCCAGATCGACTGGCCGAAGATCGTCGCCACCTTGAAGGAGGTCGGCTACGACGGCGCGCTGACCAACGAATTCGTCGCCCCGGTCGACCGCACGCCGGCGGCACCCTATCCCGAAATGGTCGAGCGCCACCCGGTCGATATCTCGCCTGAGCAGCTGAAGTTCATCCAGGACCACGGCTCCAGCGTGCTGACCGAGAAATTCTACACCGACCAGATGCGCATCACCGCCGAAACGCTGCTGCCGCTGATCAAGTAGTCGACGACTGTTGGGAAATTCGCCCTTTCGCCCTGACCGGCGGCGGGGCTGGGGAAAGACATGCGCATCAAGACCGTCCAAGCCTGGTGGGTCCGCATCCCGATCGAAGCCGCTCGGCAGCACCGCAGCGACTTCGGCCAGGTGACGACCTTCGACGCCGCCATCCTGCGCATCGAAACCGATGACGGACTGGTCGGCTGGGGCGAAGGCAAGAACGCTGCCGGCAGCGCCGGCAGCTACGGCGCCCTCGTCCACATGCTGAACCAGGAGGTCGGGCCGCAGCTGATCGGCCGCGATCCGGCCGACATCGGCATCATCTGGGAAATGCTCTACAACGGCGTGCGCCACGACAGTGCCGCCCGCGCCGGCCACGCCATGCCGCAACTGGCGCGGCGCGGCATGAGCATCGCTGCCATCAGCGCCGTCGACATCGCGCTTTGGGACATCCTGGGCAAGTCACTCGGCCAGCCGGTCTGGCGGCTGCTCGGCGGCCGCAAGATCGACCGCATGCAGGCCTATGCCTCGGGCGGCTGGGCGTCCGCCGACGCCATCGGCGAGCAGTTGAAATCCTACATCGCCCGGGGCGGCTTCAAGGCGCTGAAGATGCGGGTCGGCGCCATGGATGGCGCCGCGCACATCTCGGCGGCCCGCGTCCGCGCCGCGCGCCAGGCGCTCGGCCCCGATGTTGAGCTGATGGTCGACGCCCACGGCACCTATACGGTGGCGGAGGCCAAACGCTTCATCCACCTCGTCAACGACCTCGATCTTGCCTGGTTCGAGGAACCGGTGATCGCCGACGACAAGCCGGGCATGGCGGAAGTGCGCGCCTCCGGCGCCGTGCCGATCGCCACTGGCGAAAGCGAGGCGACGCGCTATGCCTTCCGCGACCTCGCCGTGCTCAAGGCCGCCGACATCTTCCAGCCCGATCCCGCCTTTTGCGGCGGCATCAGCGAAGCGATGAAGATCGGCACCATCGCCAGCGCCTTCAATCTGCGCTTTGCGCCGCATCTGTGGGCCGGCGCGCCCTGCTTCTTCGCCGGGCTGCATGTCTGCGCCGCCTCGCCGTCGAGTTTCACCGTCGAATATTCACTCGGCGCCAACCCGATGATCCACGATCTGATCGAAGAGACTGTCGAAGCACAGGACGGTATGATAGCGATCCCGGAAAAGCCCGGATTGGGATTCACCGTTTCTGAGCGATTCCTGGAGGCGCACGCGCAACGCAATTGACGATGAAAGAAAAGAACCTTCTCGCGGAACTCGCAGCCTATCTGTTCTCCCACTCGGACAAGGAGAGCGGCCGCACCCCATCCGAACGTGAGCTGGCGGAGCATTTCGCCGTCAGCCGCGGCCAGATCCGCGAGGCGCTGGCCATCCTCGAAGCCATGCGCATCGTCGAGCGGCGCGCCAAATCCGGCATCTACATCGACACCAAGCAGGCGAGCGTCGAGGCGCTGGCGCTGTTCGCGCGCGCCGGCCTGCCGCTCGATCCCTTGCAGATCTACGAGACGGTCGAGTTGCGCAAGATCCACGAGATCAAGGCCGCCGAACTTGCCTGCTCGCGCGCCACCGAGGAGAATTTCGAGCGACTGCGCGAGATCCTCAAGGCTTCCGAGGAACGCATCGCTGCCGGCGAAGGTCTGGCCAAAGAGGACCGCGAGTTCCACCTGGAGATTGTGCGCGCCACCAAGAACAGCGTCTTCCACAACATCTGCAGCGTCTACTATCTGATGGGCGAGCAGCGCCTGCCGATCTATTTCAACGATCCCGAACGCAGCGTGCGTTCGCATGCCGAGCATGTGCAGATCTACGAGGCGCTGCTGCGCCGTGACGGCAATCTCGCCCAGGCACTGATGAGCGCCCATCTGCAAGGGGCGGAGAGCTACTGGAAGGGCCTGATCGAGGGCGGCAATGCGGCTACGCCCGCGAGCCCGGCGCTCGAAAAGGCCTGAGCGTGGCCCAGACCGTGCCAAAGATCCTGTCGACCCATCCGCTGCATCCGCGCGCTTCGGCCAAGCTCGCGGGCGCCGGCCAGCTCGTCATCGCATCGGCGCTCGATCCCGCCACCTTGACCCGGGAGGCCAAGGACGCCGACATCGTCATCGTGCGTGCACCGCTGCCGCCGGCGCTGTTCGAGGGCGCCTGGAAGCTGAGGGCTGCCATCCGCCATGGCGCCGGGCTCGACATGATCCCGATGGAGGCGGCGACGGCGGCCGGCGTGCTGGTGGCCAATGTGCCGGCGGTCAATGCCCGTTCGGTGGCGGAACACGTCATGTTCACCGCACTTGCGCTGCTGCGGCAATTCCGCAGGGTCGACCGCGACCTGCGCGCCAAAGGCTGGCTCGCCGGGCGCGAGCACGCCAATTCCAACATCGAGCTTGCCGGCAAGACCATCGGCATTGTCGGCCTCGGCGCCGTCGGGCAAGCCGTCGGCCATATCGCCGCGCACGGTTTCGACCTGAAGGTGGTGGCAACGACGCGCAGCATGCAGCCGGCGCCCGAGAAAGTCGGCTTCCTGTCGATCGACGCGCTGGTCGAACAGAGCGACATCATCGTGCTCTGCTGTCCGCTGACGCCGGAGACGCGCGGCCTGATCAGCCGCGAGCGCATCGCCCGCATGAAACCCAATGCGCTCTTGATCAACGTTTCGCGTGGGCCGGTCGTCGATGACGACGCCCTGATCGAGGCCTTGCGGGAACGCCGCATCGGCGGTGCGGCACTCGATGTGTTTTCGACGCAGCCGCTGCCGTCCAATCATCCCTATTTCGGCTTCGACAACGTCATCATCACCCCGCATATGGCAGGCATTACCGAGGAATCGATGATGCGCATGGGCATCGGCGCGGCGGGCGAAGCCTTGCTGGTGCTGGACGGCAAGCTGCCGGTCAATCTGCGCAATCCGGAAGCGGTCGATCACTACCGGCGGCGCTTTCCGCTCGACCTATAGCAATCGCTGTTTCGCCCCAATTTTCGGCGACGTTGCAGCCATGTCCAGTCTTCGCCTCGCATTTCTGATTGCCGCAGCCTCGTCCATCTTCGCCCTGCCGGCATTCGCGGCGGCCGAAAGCAGCTATGTCTATTGCGACAATGGGCTGCGCTGCCTCAAGGCGCCCTGCCCGTCGAACAGCGCTCTCGACCTTGCCACAGGCAAGATCATCAAGGGTGTATTGATCGACGCCAGCGGATTACCGCAGGCCGACAAGGCGATAACGGATCAGTCCGACGTGCTCTACTCGGGGAGGATCGTCGTCAGGGGCTCGATCGAGCAGCGTACCCAGACCATCACCGGCAAGGATTACAGTCTGCCCTGGCTGGTCGCGACACGCATCGTGCGCACCGCCCAGGACAGCGAACGCAAGCACTGTTCCTCGCGCTGATCGGCCAATTGCCGGTCAGCCGCCCAGCAGCCGCTCCGTTTCGGCGGCTATCCGCAGCAGATGCCGGTCGTGGCCGTTGCGCGCGACCAGCATCAGTCCGGCCGGTAGCGCCATGTCGGGCATCGGCAGCGAGATCGCACAGAGGTCGAACTGGTTGGCCACCTGCGTGTTGCGCAGCAGCAGGCCTTCGACGCGGTCCCGCAGTTCGGCATCCTCGGCCATGGAAACGATGGTCGGCGCCATCACCGGCGTGGTCGGCAGGGCCAGCACATCGACCGATGCCAGCCGCTCGTCCATGGCGGCAATGAGAGCGCTGCGGCAGCGCAGGACCCTGATATAGACGGGCGCCGGCAGCATCGCCGCCCGCGACAAAGGTCCGCTGACATGCGGGTCGACCGGTACCGATGCACCTGTCGCCAGCCAGTCGGCATGCACTTCGGCCCCTTCCATGGCAGCGATCGAGCCACGCTTGGTGGCGGTCCTGAACTCCGCGATCATGTCGTCGATCACCAGATCGGCCATGCGCGCGCCCGCCTTTTCTATCTTGCCGAGACAATGCTCGAACGCCCCGGCAACTTCACCTTCCGTGTCGCCAAAAAGAACACCGCGCGGCACACCGACGCGAAGTCCCGCGAGCGATATGGCCGCCAGTTCGGTCGGCACCTCGCCGGCCATCACCGCGTCTGTGGCGGCACATTGCGCAACGGTTCGGGCAAGCGGCCCGATCGAGTCCAAGGTGCCAGACAGCGGAAAGGCGCCGGTCAGCGGCACCCGCCGCGCTGTCGGCTTGAAACCAACGACACCATTGAGCGCCGCCGGAATGCGGATGGAGCCGCCGGTATCGGATCCGATGGAGATATCGCTCGTCCCCTCGCCGATGGAAACGCCGGCGCCGGAGGACGAACCACCAGGAATTAGGCTGGCATCGACGGCATTGCCTGGCGTGCCGTAGTGCATGTTGTCGCCGATCGCCGTGAAGGCGAATTCGGTCATGTTGGTCTTGCCGATGAGGACCGCACCGGCTTGCCGAAGCCGGCTGACGATGGCGGCGTCGCGCGCGGCGGGCGTAGCGGTCTTTCGCATCAGCGAGCCGGCCGTGGTTGGTTCACCGGCAACGTCGAACAGATCCTTGATCGAGACGATGACGCCGTCGAGCGGTCCGAGCGTCACGCCGGCTCGGCCGCGGGCGTCGCTGGCATCAGCCGCCGCCCGCGCGGCCTCGATATAGAGCTTGGTAAAGACCTTTTCGTCGGCCGCACGATTGGCAAGACGTGACAGGATGATTTCGAGACGGTCGCGGATGGATTGCATGTCGATGTCGGACTCCGCCAGGATGCAACGTCTTTAAGGCAGGCAGCCGGTTGGGCCTGCGAAAGGGATAACCCGGCCAGCGTGCCTTTGCACCTGTCAGCGATAGGAAGATACTGATGCTCTACAAAGGCAGCTGTCATTGCGGCAAGATCGCCTTCCAATTCAAGGCGGAACTGACCGGCGCCGTGCGGTGCAATTGTTCGATCTGCTCGCGCAAGGGCGCGCTCCTATGTGCCATCCCGCATGGGAGCCTGACGGTCCTGGCCTGGGGCGACGATCTGGGCACCTATACGTTCGGCAACCACGCCATGGCGCACCGCTTCTGCCGCACCTGCGG
Organism: Mesorhizobium sp. 131-3-5; assembly: GCF_016756575.1. NCBI lineage: Bacteria > Pseudomonadati > Pseudomonadota > Alphaproteobacteria > Hyphomicrobiales > Phyllobacteriaceae > Mesorhizobium > Mesorhizobium sp. 131-3-5. Next base: position 1,863,633 of record NZ_AP023254.1, on the reverse strand, counting down.
CATCCATCCTTTCGCCGAGGACGTCCGGGAAGGCGATGAGCGCAGCGCCTATGTCAACCTCAACTGCGTCGCCGATATCGAGCCGTCCACCTTGCCGATCTTCGACTTCGACGGACGCTCGCTGTGAAGCGATTCCGGATTGCCTTACCGGTAACCCGTTGCATCGGCGGGTTTGCCGGCGTCCTGAACCTCCGGTAGATAACGCCAGGCATCGGGCCGCGAACCATCGAGATCGGTAAAGCCGTAGACCTGCGCCAGTCCGCCGCTGGACAGCGACTGCCCGTTCCAGCGCGAGCGGTCCGTGTCCGCCGCCAAAGCGGCAACGGCACGGCCGATGAAGCGCGGTGTCTCCGAAATAATGAAATGCGGCACCTTTGCCGTGGCATCGCGCCAATTCACCTCGCGCACGCCAAAGGCCTCCAGCATCATCTCCGACCGCAGCCAGCCTGGCGTCAAAGAGACCGAGGTGGCGCCGTGTTTCGAAAGATCCTTGGCATGAGCCCACGCCATGCGATTCACCGCGACCTTGGCAAGATCGTAGAAGGGTGACAGCCGGTAGTGCTCGGCATTGTACTCGGCCGTGCCGTCGGTGACTTCCACCAGCAGTCCGCCCGGCTGCTCGATCATGAGCGGCAGCGCGTGGTGGGCGGTGATCAGATGGGTGTCGATGGCCAGACGCAGCATACGCAAGCCATTGTCCAGATTGTGCTCCCATACCGACTTGTCCCATTCGAACAGCTTTTCACCGCCCCAGATGTCGTTGACCAGTATATCGAGGCGGCCCTGTTCCTTGCGGATGCGCTCGACCAGCCCGCGCACATCATCGGCCACGAGGTGATCGACCTGGACGGCGATGCCGTTGCCGCCGTTGGCCGTGACCAGTTCCGCCGTCTCCTCGATTGTTTCGGGCCGGGCATATTCGGATTGCTGGGCACGCGTGCTCCGCCCCGTGACATAGACCGTTGCGCCGGCGGCGCCGAGTTCGACCGCTAGGCCGCGTCCGGCGCCTCGTGTGCCGCCGGCGACCAGGGCAACTTTTCCTTGCAACATCATTGAACTCTCCCAAAAACGGCACCATCGATGAAAACCGGGCTGGCTCGCGCCGCTCGCATCATATATAAATGATCATTCGGTTATATCAGGATGTCAAGATGACCCGGCCCAAAACCCAGTCCGACGAGCAGGTGCTGGAAGCCGCATTGCGATTGATCCACGAGCACGGCCCGGAAGCGCTCACCTTCGAGCGCTTGGCAAAAGCCTGTGGCCTCTCCGGTGCAACCCTGGTGCAGCGCTTCGGGAACAAGGCACGGTTGAAGCAGCGCACCTTGCTGCACGCCTGGGACGGTCTTGACGACAAGACCAGGACGCTGGCGGCCGCCGTTCCCAGAACGCCTGCCGGCGCGGTCGAATTGCTGGTCGCGCTGTCGCAGGGCTATGGCGGCATCGAATCCTATGCCGAGGGCCTGCTTGTCCTGCGCGAGGATCTGCGTGACCCCATGCTCAGGACGCGCGGTGCCGCCTGGAAAACAACCCTGTGCAATGCCCTCGCGCCTTGCTTTGCCGGAACGCCCGGCTCACCGCAGGACATCGGCCTGCTGATGGCATCGCATTGGCAGGGATCGTTGCTGTGGTGGAGTTTCGATCCGACGATTGAAGTCGCCGTCTACGTCGAGGACAGCCTCAACCGTTTCGTTGCCGCCATCACGACGGCAGCGGCCCGAAAACCATGATGGTTCTCGGGCCGCTGGATGAGGCGGAGATGAGAGCTTATTCGGCCTGCTTCGGGCCGCGCAGGAACACCACGATGGCCGCCAGCAGCGTTGCGATGCCGCAATAGGCGAAGGCGCTGGCCACGCCGGCATGATCGACCAGCAGACCGCCGAGGACGGCCCCCAGCGCAATCGCCACCTGGAAAGTCGCCACCATCAAGCCGCCGGCGCTTTCGGCCTGGTCGGGTGCCGCCCGCACCAGCCAGCTCTGCAGTCCGACCGGAACCGCGCCGAAGGCAAAGCCCCAGGCGGCGACGGCAACCGCAGCGATCGTCGGCGAGGTGCCGAAGATCAGCATCGAGGCGGCTGCCAGGGCGATCAGCAGGGGCGCCAGCGCCACAGCTATCTTGAGGTTGCGTTCGGCCAGGAAGCCACCGGCGATATTGCCGAAGAAACCGCCAATGCCATAGGCCAGAAGCACCAATGAGATCGTCTCGATGTGGAGCATCGGCACCTTTTCGAGGAAGGGGCGCACATAGGTGAAGCCGGCGAAATGCCCCGACGCGACCAGCAGCACCACCAGCAGGGCCACCCGGATCGACGGCCGCTCCAGCACATAGAGCAAGGTGCGGAAGCTCGCGACACCCACCGGCGGCAGCTTCGGAATGGTGACCAACTGCACCAGCAGCGCCAGGGCACCGACGATGGTCGCGACCATGAACGCCGTGCGCCAGCCCCAGATGTCGCCGACATAGGCGCCGACAGGAGCGGCGGTGACGGTGGCCAGCGAAACACCGGTCAGGATGATCGACATGGCGCGCGGCATCAGCCGCATCGGCACCAGCCGCAGCGCCATGGCCGCTGACATTGCCCAGAAGCCGCCCAGCGCCACCCCGAGCACGACGCGGGCCAACAGAAGCATGGGCAGCGACGCGGCAAAGGTGGCGAGAAGGTTGGACAGGATGAGGAACGAGGTCAGCATCCACATCACCAGCCTGCGGTCCATACGCCTTGTGATGATCGCCATGGTGGGCGCGGCAATGGCGCCGACGATGGCGGTTGCCGTCACCGCTTGTCCTGCCACGCCCTCGGTGACGCCGAGATCGCGCGCCATCGGCGTCAGCAGGCTGGCGGGCAGGAATTCGGCGGTCACGAGACCGAAAACGCCAAGTGCCAGCGAACCCACGGCGCCCCAGGCCGGGTCGGTTCGTTCATCGGTGTCTGCGGGGTTCAGAAGTGTGGCGTCGATGACATCAGTTGCGGGTTCGGCCATGGTCAATCTCCGATCTGTTGCAGCGCCACATAAGAAACGACCGCCCGGGGCTTCCACCCGTTCCATGCGTTGCCGTCACGGCTTGGCCATGGGGCCGGTCTGCGATTTGTTTGCGGCGCAACATTTGGCTGCAGTGCAACATAGGAAGTGACGCCCTGGAGTTTCCATGCTAAAAACCCCATTATGCTTGACCATTCGTCCAAAATTCCAATCACGGGCGACCCGCTGACGGACATATTGCGCGGCCTGCGCCTCGATGGCGTCGAGTATGGCCGCTGCGAGATGAAAGAGCCTTGGGGCATCCAGTTTCCGGCTCAGCCAGGGGCGCGATTTCACTTCATCGGCCGCAAGGGCTGCTGGCTGAAGCAGCCCTCCGGCGAATGGATGGAGCTTGATGCCGGCGATGCGGTGCTGCTGCCGCGCGGCGAGGCCCATGTACTGGCCAGCGAACCCGGGGCGAAGGCCTGGCCGATCCATGGCTACAAGCTCGAGGAAGTCTGCAAGGACGTCTATTGCACGTCGAACGCGGAGATGTGCGACAAGAATTGCCAGCCGGGAACGCTGCTGTTCTGCGCCGCGATGTATTTCAACATCGACGGCCTGCATCCGCTGCTCGGCATGATGCCGGACGTGATGCGCTCGCATGAGCTGGAAGCCTATGAGCCGGGCATTCCGCATCTGTTGGAATCCATGGCGCGCGAAGTGACGATGGAGCGCGTCGGCTCCGGCGGCATCCTGGCGCGGCTGGCCGATGTGGTCGCCGCCACCGTCATCCGCTCATGGGTCGAGCGTGGCTGCGGCGATTCCTCCGGCTGGATCGCCGCTGTCCGGGACCGCGACATCGGCCGCGTGTTGGCCGCCATCCATCTCGAACCCGACCATGACTGGACGGTCGAGTCGCTGGCCAGGATGATGGGTGCTTCGCGTTCAGGCTTTGCCGAGCGCTTCGCCACCATCGTCGGCGAAACGCCGGCAAAATATGTCACCCAGGTCAGGATGCATCAGGCGCGGCAGTGGCTGGTCCGCGACCGGATGAAGATCTCGGTCGTTGCCGCACGCCTCGGCTATGAATCGGACGCCGCCTTCAGCCGTGCCTTCAAGCGCGTCATCGGTTCGGCGCCCAGCCATCTGCGCGCAGAGGAGCAGGCCGACATCCGCCAGGCCGGGTAACGCATCTCGGCCGTGACGGACTGACGATTCCACGCTAGAACCCGGGCATGGATTTCACATCATCCGGGGGTATCTCGCCGGCTTCAGGCGGTCCGCTGACCGACATGCTGCGAGGATTGCGGCTTGATGGCGTCGATTACGGCCGCTGCGAACTTGGCGAGCCGTGGGCCGTGCTCTTTCCAGCCCAGGAGGCGGCGCGTTTCCACTTCATCGGCCGGCACCGATGCTGGCTTTTTTCGCCATCCCGGCAATGGTCGGAGCTGAAAGCCGGCGATGCGCTGCTGTTGCCGCGTGGCGCCGAGCACATCCTTGCCAGCGCGCCGGACGTCCATGCCGTGCCGATCGAAAGCTACAGCATCGAGCCTTTGCAGGATAATGTCTACGCCGTCTCGAACGGCGGCCATGGCGCCAAAACCCTGCTGTTTTGCGGCAGCATGCACTTCAATCTGGGTGGATCGCATCCTGTGCTCGCCATGATGCCGGACATGATGCGCGCCCGCGACTTGATGGCGGATGAGCCCGGCATTCCGCACCTTCTGGAAGCCATGGCCAGCGAAGTGACCGGCGATCGCGCCGGCTCTGGCGGCATGCTGGCGCGGCTGGCCGACGTATTGGCCGCAAGCATCATCCGTTCATGGGTGGAGAACGGTGGCGACAGCACCACCGGCTGGACCGCGGCGATAAGGGATCGCGACATCGGCCGCGTGCTGGTGGCCATTCATCGCCAGCCCGACCGGAACTGGACCGTCGAAGCCCTCGCACGCGAAATGGGCGCCTCACGTTCGGCCTTCGCCGAACGGTTCACGGCAATCGTCGGCGAAACACCGGCTCGATATGTCGCCCGGCTGCGCATGCACCAGGCGCGGCAGTGGCTGATCGAAGACCGGATGCGGGTGTCGGTGGTGGCCGCCCGACTGGGCTACGAGTCCGAAGCTTCGTTCAGCCGGGCGTTCAAGCGCATCGTCGGCACGGCGCCCAGCCATCTGCGCACCGTCAACGGCACCTCCGAGGAACGCTAGACTAACGCCGCACGGACCTTGCCGTGTTGGATGGCTGGATGAATTGCCAAGTCTTCCGGACGCTGTGTCATTGCCGGGCCGGCTGCATGCAATAGCTTGCCGTTGCCAGCCGTGAGCGGGCCGATTCAAGGAGAAAGCCATGCCAGATCATCTGAAGGTCCTGACGCTCGCCACCATGCTCGTGGTCTCCGGCCAGGCTTTCGCCCTTGAGGACAGCTATCTTCCGGCCAACAAGATCCCCTATGTCGCCGAGGCGCCAGACCAGCCGCAGCGCCTCGGACCGCTGTGGGGCGAAAGGGCCAAGGGCCCCGCGGGAACGCTGCTGAAAGTCCCAGGCAACTGGCGCGCTCCGGTTCACGCGCACACCGCCGACTATCGCGCGGTGGTCATAAAGGGGCTGTGGGCGCATTGGCAGATGCAAGGCGGCGAAGCGACCAAGGTCGAACTGCCTCCGGGATCCTACTGGACCCAGAAGGCCAACGAGATGCATGACGACGCTTGCCTGTCCGACACGGAGTGCGTGATCTTGCTGATCAACGACACGCCCTACGAGACCTACTTGGCGAAATAACCGGACGCTCTATCCGGCGTGACGCAAGCTGACGCCACTGCCCTTGTCGAACAGCACCACCTTGTCCGGGTTCCAGGCAAAGCGCACGGGCTGCTCGATGGCGACATCGGTCCTAGCCGGCACCGTGGCGCGCAGCGTCGTATCGCCGACGCGCAGCGTCAGGATCTTTTCGACGCCATGGTTCTCGACATCATGGACGCGCGCCTCGACCGGCGCGCCGCTCTCGAGATAGACGTCTTCCGGACGGATGCCGAAGACGAGCGGGCGACCGTCGGTCGCCGAGCTCGCCTTGGCTCCCCCCGAAAAGGGCAGTTCGAAATTCAGCGGCGCCATCACCGCGCGGCCGTTCACCAGTCTGCCGTCGATGAGGTTCATCGGCGGCGAGCCGACGAAGCTCGCCACATAGGTGTCGCGCGGATTGTTGTAGATCTCGTGCGGCGTGCCGGTCTGCACGATGCGGCCGTGGTTCAAGACGCCGACCTTGTCGCCCATCGACATCGCCTCGATCTGGTCGTGGGTAACGAACAGGAAGGTGGCGCCGAGCTGTATCTGCAGGTTCTTCAGTTCCGTGCGCAGCGCCTCGCGCAGCTTGGCGTCGAGCGCCGACAGCGGCTCGTCCATCAGGAACACGCGCGGCTTGCGCACGATGGCGCGGCCGATCGAGACGCGCTGCATCTCGCCGCCCGAGAGCCGGTCGGTCTTGCGGTCGAGCAGATGCTCGATGCGTAGGCGTACGGGCCGCGCGATCGACACGATCCTTGATCTCGGCATCGGGTCCTCCGGTCAAGCCGGAGGATGACGGCGTGAGAGTTGAGAGGCGACGCACACCGACCGTCGTGGACCGGCGCGAGCGCGACCTGCCGGATAGCGTCAGCTGCTGATCATCGCGCTGTCTTGTTGAGAGCGGTGACGGCCAGCGCGAGAATCACCGCCGCGGCGGCGATTTCCCACACGAAAGCCTGCTTGTAGAAAGGCGGCGTGGCGAGCTGCGCCTTGCCGGCGAGAGTGTTGGGGTCCGGTGGATTGAGGAAGAAGACGCCGTAGAGATGCGCCGCCGTGATCGAAACCAGCAGCACAATGCAGAAGACCAGCGCCACGACCAGCGCTACTGTCACTACACTGCGCACCTTGACGCCCGGCTGGGCCAACGGCAGCAGGTTGTTGATGAGTCCGGCAAGCACCACGAGACCGCTGCCGACCGCGTACAGGCCGATGGAAAAGGGTTGGAAGATCAGCACCAGCGCCACGACGCCGAGACCAATGATGAAGACCTCGAGGCAGAACGCGCCGGCCCGGCTCATGCCGGAAGAACTGTCGCTCATGACCGCACCGCCTTTCCGGCGCCATCGAAGACATGCGTTTGCCTGGGATCGGGGCGTAGATTCAGCGCCTCGCCGACCTTGACCCGCTGGCTTCTCGTCACCACGACGCGGATGTCGGCGCCTGCCGCCGTGCGGGCATGAATAAGGGTTTCGGCGCCCATGGGCTCGATGAGCTCGGCCCGGGCGGAGATGGTGCCACGGTCCCCCGTATCGGTCGGGGTGAAGGCGCGGGGGCGGACACCGATCGTCACCTTGCCGGGCTGCAGGCGCGCGACCGCCGCGTCCGTGCGGATCGCCAGACTAGTGCCGGCCACGGTCATGTCCGCCGTGCCATCGGCGAAGGTCTTGAGGTCGGCCTCGAGAAGATTCATCTGCGGCGTGCCGATGAAGCTCGCCACGAAAGCATTGGCGGGCTTGGCAAATACCTCGTGGGGTGAGCCGACTTGCTCGATCAGGCCGTCCTTCATGATGGCGATTCGGTTGGCCATGGTGAGCGCTTCGAGCTGGTCATGGGTCACGATCACGGTCGCTTTGGAGAGGCCCTGCAGCACTTCCTTGATCTGGCCACGCATGGTCTGGCGCAGTTCGACATCGAGACGCGACAAGGGCTCGTCGAAGAGGAAGCAATTGGGGTCGCGGACGATGGCGCGGGCCATGGCGGCGCGCTGCTTTTCGCCCTCGGATATCTGGTTCGGCAGCCGGTCGAGAACGTGCTCCAAGTGGAGGATCGCGGCGACGCGGTTGACGCGGGCAGTCCGCTCAGCCCCGGAAATGCCGTCGTGATAGAGCGGGAAGGCGATGTTCTCGGCGATCGATGCCGACGGGTAGAGCGCGTAGAACTGGAACACCATGGCGATGTCGCGCTTTTCGGGCGGCAGGTTGTTCATCACCTTGCCGGCGACGACGATCTCGCCGTCAGTGACGCGTTCCAGCCCGGCGATGACGCGCAAGGTCGTCGTCTTGCCACAGCCGGACGGGCCGAGAAGGCAGACGACCTCACCGGCGGCTACCGACAGGTCAACGTCCTTGACCGCGGTGAAGGAGCCGAAGCGTTTGGTGACTTTGCGGAGTTCGATGGTTGACATCTCAGCGCTTCACCGTGCCGAAGGTAACGCCGCGCAACAGATGGTTTTGCAAGAAGAAGGTGACCAGGAAGACTGGGACAAGGAACAGGGTTTCGATGGCGGCAAGCAAAGTCCAGTCGGTGCCGCGTCCACCCGACGACACGGCCTGGTTCATGGCGACCGGGACCGTCCTCGTGTCGGGCCCCGAGAGCAACAGGGCGAAGAGGAACTCGTTCCAGGTGAGGATCAGGCCGAACACGAACGTGGCGGCGAGCCCGGCAATGACCTGGGGCAGGCAAATCTTGAAGAACACCCGCATTCCGGACGATCCGTCGATGCGGGCGGCATCCTCGACGTCTGGCGACAATTCATCGAAGAAGCTCTTCATCATCCAGATGGTGAAGGCCAGGTTGAAGGCGGTGTAGAGCATGATGATGCCGAGATACGAGCCCGACAGGCCCACCACGCGGAACATCAGGATCACCGGAATGATCACCACAATCGCCGGCAGCATGCGCGTGGTCAGGATGATGAACAGGTAGGTGTCATTGCCTTTCAGCGGATAGCGCGAGAAGCCGAAGGCCGCCAGGGTGCCGATCACCAGCGCCAGCAGCACCGACGCCGAGGCGATGAAGATCGAGTTGAAGAAATAACGGTCGAATCCTGTCGCTTCCGGGGCACCGTCCGGCGTCATCGAGCGGGAAAAGACGGACCCAAAATTTTCGAGGGTTGGCTTGAACACAAAATGGTCCGGAATCAAGCCGAACAGCGACGTGGGCGACAGCGTCGGAGGCACCAGGAGCGCGTCGCCCTGCGGTTTGAAGGCGGTGAATATGATGAACAGCACCGGCAGAAAATAGATAAAAGCGACGACGGCCACGGCGAGCGTCCGCCCCCAGCCGGCCTCGTCTACTCCGCTGGCCCTGCGGAGGCCGAGCTTTCCCAATATCGATTCGACCACGGGTTATGCTCCCTGCGTACGGCGGTTTGCGAGGTACAGGTAGAGGTTGGTGAGAACGATCACCATGAACAGCATCAGATAGGAGATCGCCGCGCCCTCACTCGTCTTGTTCTGCTCGTTGGCGATGCGGATCAAGTGATAGGAGATCGTCAGTGTGTCGTTGCCGCCCTTGGTGAGGAGGATGACGAGATCCGCCAGCTTGAATGCCTCGATAGTGCGGAAGAGAAGGGCCAACATCAGAAGGCCGCGGATGTAGGGGAAGGTGATCATCCAGAATTGCCGCCAGCTGGAAATACGGTCGATGGCAGCGGCCTCGTAAAGGTATTTCGGCACCGAGACGAGGCCCGCCAGCACAAGGAGCATGACGAAGGGCGACCACATCCATGCGTCGGCGAAAACGATTCCCGCCACGGCACCGACTTTGTTGCTCATCAGGATGAACTGGTTGCCGGAGATGGAATTGATGACGTAGCTGAGAATCCCGAATGTCGGGTCATAGTAGTAGGTGAAGAACACGCCAGAGGCGACAACCGAAAGCATCATCGGTGTCAGCACCAGGATCAACAAATACTTGCGCAGCGGAAATTGCTTGGCGAACAGGATGGCCAGCAGAAAGCCGACGATCATCTGCGCGGAGACGGTGAACACGACGAACATGGCGGTATTGATCAGCGCGCCCCAAGTCGCGTGAGCAGCCAGATCGTTGGTAAGGATCCGGGTGTAGTTCCCGAGTCCGACGAAGCGGATCGTCTGCTGGTTTGCCTGGTAGGCGAAGAACGAAAGGCCCAGCGACCACAGCAGGGGGAAGATATTCATTACAAACAGAACGGCGATTGCCGGAGCGACCAGCAAGGCGCCGAAGTAGTGGCGGCGATACGCGTTGACGGTAAATGCGGCCGCGACCAACGCCGCCGTGGCGCCCACCACCCAGAAGGAGACAGCCGCCGGCAAGCCCGCCATTGATATGGCCGACACGACGACAGCGACAGCGATGGCGAGTTTCCAGTTGTGGGCAACAACCGTGGTAAGGCGTGGTGTCAGCAGCGTGCTTGAAACAGCGGTCATGGGAGTCCGAAATATGGAGCGCCTGACGTGGCAATGACGGGAAGCGGCTTTTGCCCGCTCCCCGCAGCTATGTCGGAAGGTTACTGGATAAGGCCAGCGTTCTTCAGAAGGTCCTCCTGGAACTTGGCGATGTTATCCAGGGTGGTCTTGGCGTCCTGCTTGCCAGTGATGGCCAGGTCGTACTGGTCCTGCTGCTGGGTGAGCAGTTCGAAGAACTGCGGCACGTGCCACATGTCCTTCTGCCAGTCGAGCGAGTTCGCCCAGGCGCGGTCCCACGGACGATAGGTCACATACTTCGGATCGCTGTAGACCGACTTGATCGCGGACTGGCCGCCGCCGGCGGCGAACTGGTTCTGGATATCAGGCGAGAGCCACCACTTCACGAAGCCCACCGCTTCCTTGATTTGCTCAGGCGTCGTCCAGGTGGTGAGAACGAAAGGCTGTCCGCCGATCTGTGACGTACGATTCACCTTGCCGTCGGGACCGCGCAGGCCTGGCGCCAATCCGAACACCAGCTTGTCGGCAACCTTCGACGTCTTGGGATCGAGCGAGGCTTCGGCGAGACCGATCCAGTCGATGTTCATGGCCACCTTGCCTTCACGGAACAACTGGTCCGAGACGAAGATGTCCATGGTGCCGGTCTTGACCACCGGCGGCATGAACTTCAGCAATTTGAGGAAATGCTCCATGCCCTCGATGGACTTCGGGGAGTTTACAACGCCTTCGGCATGTCCGGTCGGGGCCTTGGTTTCATCCCAGATGCCGCCGCCATGCTGCCAGACGAACGAGTGGACCGAGCTCGTCGAGAAGTCGTAGCCTTTGCCTGCCTGATAGGCGATGCCGTAGAAATCGTCATCCAGCACCTGGCCGGCGAGCTTGTCGCCCTTCTTGCGCTGGAAGAATTCGCCAACATGCTCGAACGTGTTCCAGTCCATGGCGTCGATTTCTTCGCCGGTGCAGGGCAGCTTCTCATTGTACTTCGCCTTGAAGGCGGCCTGCTCGTCGGCGTTGCAGAGCACGTCCTTGCGGCCGTAGGTGACCAGCACGTCCGGGAACTGCGGGAAGCCGTAGTAGTTCGGCGTGCTGTTGGGATAGGTCGAATAGGCGTTGAGCACGGCGGGATGCATCGACTCCATCGTCGCCTTGAGTTCCGGGTCGGCATCGATGAGATCGTTGATCTTGCGGAAGTAGCCGCCTTCGACGAAGGCGCCCAGCCATTGCGAGTCCGACACGATGAAGTTGTACTTCTTTTCGCCCGAGGTCAACGAGGCGTTGACGCGGGTGTAGAAATCCGGCCACGGAATGAAATCGACATCGAGCTTCACGGTATTGCCAGACTTGGGCTTGTACTGCTCGTCGAAGAACTTCTTCATAATGCGGGTCGGGGGCCAATCCGGCACCGCCATCGTCAACGTCACTTCTTCGGCAGAGGCATAGGTCACGCCTCCCACCAGTAGCGTGGCAGCGAAGCTTGCGGCTGTCGCTAGCCCTTTCACTTTGGTCATCGCCGTCATTCACGTTTCCTCCCTTGGTTAACCGGATTGCTTCTCGCCGTTCGCGTCAGGTCATTGCCTGGCCGCTCGCGGCGCGGAAGACGTGGATTTTCCTGTTATCGATGGCGATCGATGCCGAATCGCCGGTCCTGATGCTGGCGGCGATCGCTTCCGGCAGCACCATGCGCAACATCTCGCCGCCGGCCACGACCGAGACGATCGTGATGTCGCCGAGCGGTTCGACCAGATGCACCTTCGAGGCAACCCCGGCTTCGCCCTTGGCGGCGAGCCGAATGTCGCTCGGGCGAATGCCGATCAGCGCGGCCTCGCCGGCATCGGCAGTCTTTGGCGCCGTCGCCGGAACCAGAGTCCCGAGCGGCGTGTCGAAAGACCTGGTGTCGGCGCGCACCGAGGCCGTGAACAGATTCATGTGCGGCGAGCCGATCTTGCTGGCGACATAGGTATGGGTCGGCTGCTCGTAAAGCTCGTCCGGCGTGCCGATCTGGACGATGCCGCCATCGCGCATGACGGCGATCGCCTCGCCCATCGAGAGAGCCTCGAGCTCGTCGGGCGTGGCATAGATCACGGTCATGCCGAACTGGCGGTGCAGCCGCTTCAGCTCGGCGCGCGTCTCGTGCCGAAGCTTGGCGTCGAGATTGGTGAGCGGCTCATCGAGGAGAAGAATCTTTGGCCGGCGGATCAGGGAGCGGCCGAGCGCGACGCGCTGCTGCTCTCCGCCGGACAGCGTTGCCGGCTTGGCCTTCAGGCGGTGTGTCAGTCTCAGGATCTCGGCGGTCTCTTTCACCCGCTTGTCGATCTCGGCGCGCGCGGCTTTCTCCTCGCGCAGCGGATAGGCGAGATTGTCATAGACCGTGAGGTGGGGGTAAAGCGCGAAAGACTGGAAGACCATCGAGATGCCGCGGCCGGCGATCGGCGCATGGGTCATGTCGCGGCCGCCTATCTCAAGCGTGCCGGAGTCGGCCTGGACGAGGCCGGCGATAGTGCGCAGCGTCGTCGTCTTGCCAACCGAGCTCGGCCCGAAGAGTACGAAGAAGCGGCCTTCGTCGACGGAGAAGCTCAGGTCGTTGATGGCGCGCACGGATCCATAGGCCTTGCTGAGCCCATCGAGGCGCAGCGCAATCCCCTTGCCGGCACTGGCGCGAGGCGACGTCTGCGTCACGATGCGCCACCTCGTGCGGACGGAACACGTGACATCCGTATGATCCTCCTCGCCCTACCGAAATGGACTGCGGCTGTCATTCCCGATCCGCCTTTTCTTTCCTAATCTGGTATTACCAATCTAAGATGCCCGTCAAGCGCTTTCTTGAAATTCGCCGTCACCAAAATAAGCTGAATACGTCCGCTATATGTTCGTATTTCCTTCATTTTTGGTAGTTCTCCACCTTCATCCCGTTCGCAAAACGCCAATCCCCAAAATTATTGAAATCGCCGACCTTCAAATCTGGTCGAACCAGATTCGCTCCGAGCTACCGCGGCTACCGCCCCGGATTGCCCTCGACGACCCCCCAATCGGTCCGCATCGGGAGAAGTCTCATATCCTGCATCCGCCTTCGTCCAGCCCTCCTCCATGCCCAACTCACGCCGCCACCGCCGCTGGTCAGGATGGCGTCCGGAGTCGCGCCTGCCGCACCAGCGCTGAGGCCGCCCACTGGGCGACGGCCAGGGTCTTGCCGCTGTCCAGGCCCCAGATGTCCTTGAGCACGATCAGCACTTCGACGCCGAAGACCAGCGACAGCGCCTGCGCAAGGCGTTTGAACTCACGCGGCGGCAATTGGCGCTTGAGCGGCGCGATCGCCTGCTGCAGCAAATCGATGCGATGACCGCGCGTAAAGGCCGGCTCACCGCCCAGCGTGCCGGCCTGGCGTTGCGCCCATTGATCGAGCGACAGCTTCAGCGCCGCCTTGAACGTTGCTTCAAAAGCCTCGATGCGCGGCATGGCCGTATCGAACAGCTCCGCGACCCGGCGCTCGGCATCCGCCGAGGTCGATTGCCAGGTCAGGATCGGACCAAGCCCCTCGTCGACGACAGCCTGCACCAGTGCCGCCTGGCTGGGGAAATAGCGATAGGCGGTGGCGCGGGAAACTTCCGCCGCTTCCGCCACCTCGCTGACCGACGGCGTGACGCCCGCCTGCATCAGCCGTGTCGCCGTCTCCAGCATCAGCCGTTTCGTGCGCGCCCGAGGTCCACGCTCTGGAGCCGGGCCGCTTCCCCGCTCGGTGTCGCCTGTTGCTGTGGATCGTTGACGTGAGACATCCATGTCAATATGATACGCGCGTCTCAAAAATTTGCAATAACCTTGGAAGGCGCCAATGAAGCGCATCTATGTGGTCGGCACCGCGGACACCAAAGGTGAGGAGCTCGCCTTCCTGGCCGATGCGATTGCCGCGACGGGCGCTCATGTTTGCCGCGTCGATGTCGGAACACGCGACGCAACGATCCCGGTCGATATTGCGGCGAAGGAAATCGCCGGCCACCATCCGCGCGGCCACGCGGCCGTGCTCGGCGGCGATGACCGTGGCGCCGCGGTAGCCGCCATGGGCGTCGCTTTCACCCGCTTCGTCCAGTCGCGGAACGACATCGCCGCGGTGATCGGCATTGGCGGCGGCGGCGGCACGTCGATCATCACGGCGGGCATGCGCGCTTTGCCGCTCGGCCTGCCGAAAATCATGGTCTCGACGCTCGCCTCCGGCGACACGGCTCCCTATGTCGATGTCTCCGACATCATCATGATGCCGTCGGTGACCGACATGGCCGGGCTGAACCGGCTCTCCCGCGTCGTGCTGCACAATGCCGCCCAGGCGATAGCGGGCATGGCGGCAACGCCGGCGCCGCCGCCCGACGGCAAGCCGTCGATCGGGCTGACCATGTTCGGCGTCACCACGCCTTGCGTCACCGCCGTCACCGACCAGCTTCGCACCGCGTATGATTGCATGGTCTTCCACGCCACCGGCACCGGCGGCCGCAGCATGGAAAAGCTGGCCGACCGCGGCCTGCTGTCCGGCGTCATCGACATCACCACGACAGAGGTCTGCGACCTCCTATTCGGCGGCGTCCTGCCGGCAACGGAGGATCGCTTCGGCGCGATCGCCCGCCGCAAGCTGCCCTATGTCGGCTCGGTCGGCGCGCTCGACATGGTCAATTTCTGGGCGCCTTCGACCATTCCGGAACGCTACAGCGGACGGCTGTTCTACGAGCACAATCCCAACGTTACGCTGATGCGCACCACCGCCGACGAATGCCACCAGATCGGCGAGTGGATCGGCGCCAGGCTCGCCCTCTGCGAGGGGCCGTTGCATTTCCTGATCCCGGAGAAAGGCGTCTCGGCGCTCGACATCGAGGGCGGCACCTTCTTCGATCCGCAGGCCGACGCCGTGCTGTTCGACGCCATTGAGCGCACGATCAGGCCGAATGCCAATCGTCGCGTCACGCGCCTGCCGCTGCATATCAACGATCCCGAATTCGCCAGGGCCGCGGTCGCGGCTTTTCTCGACATCGCCAGACAATGAGAGCCCAGACATGCCCGCAATACCGCGCAAGGACATACTGAAGAAATTCAGGGGAATGATCGACAAGGGCGTGCCGATCGTCGGCGGTGGCGCCGGCACCGGCCTGTCGGCCAAGGCCGAGGAGGCCGGCGGCATCGACCTGATCATCATCTACAACTCCGGCCGCTACCGCATGGCCGGGCGCGGCTCGGCCGCCGGCCTGCTCGCCTATGGCAATGCCAACGAGATCGTCAAGGAAATGGCCTATGAAGTGCTGCCGGTGGTCAGGCACACGCCGGTGCTGGCCGGCGTCAACGGCACCGACCCGTTCGTCATCATGCCGCTGCTTCTGGCCGAGCTGAAGACGATGGGCTTTTCCGGCGTGCAGAATTTTCCGACCATCGGCCTGTTCGACGGCAGCATGCGGCAGAGTTTCGAGGAGACGGGCATGGGCTTCGGGCTCGAGGTCGACATGATCGCCGAGGCGCACAAGCTCGATCTGCTCACCACCCCCTATGTCTTCAATCCCGACGAGGCGCGCGCCATGACCAAGGCCGGCGCCGACATCGTGGTCGCCCATATGGGTGTGACGACCGGTGGCTCGATCGGCGCCACCTCGGCCAAATCACTCGACGATTGCGTCGTCGCGATCGACGCCATCGCTGATGCCGCCCGCTCGGTGCGCAAGGACGTCATCCTGCTCTGCCATGGCGGCCCGATCTCGATGCCGGACGATGCCCGCTACATCCTCGACTGCTGCAAAGGCCTGCATGGTTTCTATGGTGCAAGCTCGATGGAGCGGCTGCCGGCGGAGGCGGCGATCGCCAGGCAGACGGCCGATTTCAAAGCGGTGACGCTCGGTGGTGAGAAGACCAAGCCAAAGAAAAAGAAGGGATGAGACCATGACCGACAAGAGCAAGGTGTTTGTCTATCCGAAGGACGTCAGCGCCTTCGGCTTCGATTGGGGCCGACTGGCGCTGACGGTCGCTCCGGAAGTTAACGGCGCGACCCGCTTTTCCGGCGGTGTCGTCGACCTGCCCTCCGGCAAGGGCCACACCCGCCACAACCATCCGGGCGCCGAGGAAATCATCTTCGTTATCTCCGGCCATGGCGAGCAGATGGTCGAGGACGAGAAGGGCAACCCGGTGGTCGCGAAGGTCGGCCCCGGCTGCACCATCTATGTGCCGGAGAGCCGCTTCCATTCGACGCTGAATACGGGCGACGGGCCAATGCAGCTGTTCGTTGTTTATTCGCCGGCTGGACCGGAACTAGTGTTGCGGGAGTTGCCGGATTTCAGGCTGATTCCGGCGGGCGGGAAGTAACTTTCCTGGACAACGGGGTGTTCTCCCCGTTCTACAGGGAGAAGGTGCCGGCAGGCGGATGAGGGGCGGCGCCGGCCTTGGCCTTTATAGGGTCCCGCCCCTGTTCCACCCGCGCCCGCGATCACCGAACATCACATAACCAGTCTCCGTGACCGCCAGCGTATCCTCCAGCTTGATGAACCCGCGCGTCGGGTGAAGCATGGTCGTCTCGACCGACAGCACCATGTTCTTCTCCAGCGGCTTGTCCGCATAAGTACCTTCATAGGCCACCGGGTGGTTCGTCATCAGGAACGGCGCCTCATGCGTGATCAGGCCCATGCCGTGGGCGAAGAAATCGGTATAGGGCGCGACCTTGGATTTCTTCAGCACGCCCTCGGCGTGCGAAATCATGTCTCCACCCAGCGTGCCGGCTTTCACCTTGGAGAACGCCGCCTGCTGCACGGTTTCGACCTCGGCCAACAGATCCTCAAGCTCGGCATCAGGCTCGCCCAGAATGCCCATGCGGCAGAGGTCGCCGATATAGCCGTGATAATTGCCGCCGGAATCGATCGACAGCACCTCGCCCTTCTTCCACGCCTGCGGCGAGGCGGCGCGGTTGTGGCTGGAGCCCAGCGTCAGCAGGCAATATTCGAAATGCGCGCCGCGATTGGTCTCCTCGCGCCTGATCTGCTCGATCATCTGGGCCTTGGTCGTGCCTTCGCGCGCCCAGGCGATGGTCGCCAGCATGGAATCGGTGATCAGCTCGGAGGCGGTGCGAAGCTTCTCCAGCTCCGCGTCGGTCTTGATGGCGCGCATGCGCTCCAGCATGTCGGTCGCGTCGATCAGCTTCGCTTCCGGCAATGCCTTGCGGATCAGTGTGTAGGCGTCCGACGGCAGGAAGCCTGGTTCGATGCCGATGCGCGCACCCGCTCTGCCGATCTTTTGCAGATGTTCGACGGCGAGGTTGGCGGCATCTAGCGTGCCCCAGCAGGCGGCATGCAGCGTCGGCGTCCAGAACGGGTTGTTCTGATGCTCACCGCCTTCCATGCGGTTGCCGATATAAGCCGCGTGCTCCGGTCCACCTTTTTCGTAGACGACGATCGGCAGGTAGCGGCTATGGCCGATCGCATCCATGGCGGCAAAGAAGATGAATTTGTAACCGCCCAGCAAATACTGCGTGTTGTGCTTGGAGGTCGCGAGCAGCACATCGATGCCGGCCTCCTCCATCAGCCGGTCGACCCTGGCCTGGTCGAACGGAATATTGCTGACGGCATTCTTGCCCGGCGCAATGTTCATCTCTCTCTCCCTGAATTTGCCTGTGATCGGCGCGGTTGCGCTCCCAATCCCTTGGCTGTGGATCAAATCTGCACCATTTTGCCCGCTCTGGTCTAGCCAGAAATATGCCAGCGGCACAGCCAAACGGTCACCAACTCGTCATCTGTCGCGTACTCGCCAAATCTGGTCTTACCAGATAGATCGAATTGAGCCGTTCTCTTGAACTGGTCCAGCGGACGAAAATTTCAAAGCCAAGCCAGGATGCGCCAATTCCGTCTCTGGCGAAACCCATGACAAGGCTCATAATCACTGTCGCAAGGATGCACGCGCCGGCATCCGAGGGGTGTTGTCGCGCCGATCGGGTCGCGCAGAGGACGGAGTTCGATCATGTCAGGTTTCACGATTTCGAGACGCAAGATGCTTGCCGGCTCGGCGATGCTGCTGGCCTCCACGGCCATGCCGACATTGGGCTGGGCGCAGACGCCGAAGAAGGGCGGCCGGCTGGTGCTCGCCGCCGATTCCGAGCCGCGCAACCTCAACCCGGCGATCGTCGCCTCCAACGGCGTCTTCTTCATCTCCAGCAAGATCGTCGAGACGCTGGCCGAAGCCTCCTTCGACGGCAAGGACGGGCTCGCACCACGCCTCGCGCTGAGCTGGGAAGGTGCCGCCGACGGGTTGTCAGCGACGTTCAAGCTGCGCGACGGCGTCAAATGGCATGACGGCAAGCCGTTCACCTCGGCCGATGTCGCCTTCTCGGCGCTGCAGATCTGGAAACCGCTGCAGAATCTCGGCCGCACCGTGTTCAAGGATCTGGCCAGCGTCGAGACGCCCGACGATCTCACCGCCGTGTTCAAATTCGCCAAGCCGACGCCGTTCCAGCTGATCCGCAACGCGCTGCCGGCGCTGTCGAGCGTCGTGCCCAAGCACATCTACGAGGTCGGCAAGATCGAGGACAACCCGGCCAACACCGCGCCGATCGGCACCGGCCCGTTCAAGTTCGGCGAGTACAAGGCCGGCCAGTATTACCGACTGACGAAGAACACCGATTATTGGGGCAAGGACGAACCCTATCTCGACGAGATCATCTATCAGGTGCTGCCCGACCGCACGTCCGCGGCAAGCGCGCTGGAAGCCGAGGAGATCCAGCTTGCCGCCTTCTCCGCCGTGCCGCTGGCCGACCTCGACCGCATCTCCAAGGTGCCGGGCCTGAAGGTGATCACCAAGGGCTATGAGGGGCTGACCTACCAGCTCGTCGTCGAGATCAACCATCGCCGCAAGGAACTGGCCGATTTGAAAGTGCGCCAGGCGATCGCGCATGCGATCGACAAGGACTTCGTCGTCAAGACGGTGTTCCTCGGCTATGCCGCGACCGCCACCGGCCCGGTGCCGAAGAACGATCCGCAGTTCTACACCGCCGATGTCCCGACCTATGCCTTCGACGTCGCCAAGGCCAACGCGCTGCTCGACGAGGCCGGCTACAAGAAGGGCGCTGACGGCAAGCGCTTCTCGCTCAAACTTTTGCCGGCGCCCTATTTCAACGAGACCAAGCAGTTCGGCGACTATCTGCGCCAGGCGCTCGCGGCCATCGGCATCGACGCGCAACTGGTCAACAACGACTCCGCCGCGCACATCAAGGCCGTCTACACCGACCACGCCTTCGACCTCGCCGTCGGCCCGCCTGTGTTCCGCGGCGACCCGGCGATTTCGACCACCATCCTGGTGCAGAGCGGGATTCCCGACGGTGTGCCGTTCTCCAACCAGGGCGGCTACAAGAACGCCGCGCTGGACGCGCTGATCGCCAAGGCGTCCGAGACGCTCGACACGACGGCCCGCACCGACCTCTACAAGGAGTTCCAGAAGGAGGTGGCCGCCGACCTGCCGCTGATCAACGTCGCCGAATGGAGTTTCATCAGCGTCGCGCGCGACACGGTGGGCAACATCGCCAACAATCCGCGCTGGGCGGTGTCGAACTGGGCGGACACGTATCTGGCGGGCTAGCAAGATCGTCACGGGATGCTTGCGCATCGTTTGGGCGAGTGCTCATCATCGGCGATGAGAGTCCCTTCGCGCATCCCTCTATCTTGCCGGGTAAGGCTGCCGGCTTCACCCTCCCCCTTGTGGGGAGGGTCGACGAGTGGATGCCGCGAAGCGGCAGCCGGTCGGCGGGGTGGGGGGTGTGGCGCAGGCCTGAAAGAGACCCCCACCCCGCTCCGCTTTGCGGAGCGATCCTCCCCACAAGGGGGAGGGTAAGCCAACATGACCCGCGCCCTCATCCTTCTCCGCCGCCGTCTCGTCGGCAGCGTCTTCGTGCTGCTGATCGTTGTCATCGGCACGTTCCTGCTGCTCGAAGCCGCCCCCGGCGATGCCGTTGACGCCTATATCGTGTCGACCGGCGGCGACGCCGGCATGATCGAAATGCTGCGCCATCGCTGGGGCCTCGACCAATCGGAACTGACGCGGCTCGCCAATTATCTCTGGGCGCTGCTGCATCTCGATCTCGGCCAGTCGGTGACCTTCTCCAGGCCGATCCGCGACGTGATTCTCGAACGGTTGCCCAACACACTGCTGCTGATGGTCAGCGCCACCGCGCTGTCCTTCGGGCTGGGTTCCGCCCTCGGCATCTACGCCGGCGCAAGGCCCGGCAGCGCCCGCGATCGCTTCCTGTCGATCGGCTCGCTGGCCCTCTATGCCGTACCGGGTTTCTGGCTCGGCCTGGTGCTGATCGCAGTCTTCGCCGTCGACCTGCGCTGGCTGCCGATCGGCGGCATCGAGACGCTCGCCTCGGACAAGACCGGCCTCGACCGCGCCGCCGACATCGCCATCCATCTCATCCTGCCGGTGGCCGCACTCGGCTTCATCTACCTCGCGCTCTACCTGCGCATGATGCGCGCCGGCATGGCCGAAGCCTGGCGGCAGGATTTTGTCCTCGCCGCCCGCGCCAGGGGGCTGTCGCGCCGCCGCGTCGTGCTCGCCCACGTCGCCCGCAATGCGCTGCTGCCGCTGGTCACCATGCTCGGCCTGCAATCGGCGCAGATGCTGGGCGGCAGCGTCGTCATCGAGAGCGTGTTTTCCGTGCCCGGCCTTGGGCGGCTGGCGCAGGAAGCGGTGGCTTCGCGCGACACGCCTCTGCTGCTCGGCATCATCCTCACCAGCGCCGTCCTGGTCGTCGTCATCAACCTGCTGGTCGACATCGCCTATGCTTTCCTCGATCCGCGCGTCGGCGCCGGCGAGGCCGGCGCATGAGCCCGCTCCGCCGTTTCCTGCGCACGCCCGAGGCGGTCGCTGGCGCCATCCTGCTGGCCGCATTGATTGCGATGGCGCTCATCGCACCGCTGCTGTTTCCCGGCGATCCGCAAGCCATCGCCGGCCCGGCGCTGCTGCCGCCTTTCCAGGATTGGTCGCTGCCGCTCGGCACCGATCGGCTCGGCCGCGACGTGCTGGCCGAACTCTTCCACGGCGCCCGCACCTCGCTCGCTGTCGGCCTTGCTGCTGCTGCGGCGGCACTTGCCATCGGCGCGGTGGTCGGGACGCTTGCCGGCTTTGCCGGCGGCCTCGTCGACGAGGTGCTGATGCGCATCACCGATGCCTTCCAGACCGTGCCGAGCTTCCTGCTGGCGCTGGCCTTCGTCAGCGTCGTCGGCCCGTCGCTCGGCATCGTCGTTGCGGCAATAGCGCTCGGCACCTGGACCGGGCCTGCCCGTGTCGCCCGCGCGGAAGTCCTCTCCATTCGCGAACGCGATTATGTCGCCAGCGCGCGTGCCATCGGCATGCCTTCGCTCGAAATCGCCTTTCGCGAAGTGCTGCCCAACGCCTTGCCGCCGGTGCTGGCAATGTCCTCGGTGATCGTCGCCGCCGCCATCCTCACCGAAGCGGCGCTGTCCTTCCTCGGCCTCGGCGACCCCAACCGCGTCACCTGGGGCGGCATGATCGCCGAAGGCCGCGCCGTGCTGCGTACCGCGCCCTTCCTGTCGATCGTGCCAGGTATTGCGCTGGTGCTGACCGTGCTCGGCGTCTATCTCGCCGGTGAAGGCATTGTCGAGACGACGGCGGTCAGGCGAAGTCTGTCGTGAGCGCGCTCGCTTCGATCCGCGACCTGACGGTGACCTATCGCCGCGACGGCAACGCAGTGGCGGCGCTGAGGAACATCAGCCTCGACATCGTGGCTGGCGAGCGCCTGGCCATCATCGGCGAAAGCGGCTCCGGCAAGAGCACGCTGGCGCTGGCGATTGCGGGATTGCTGCCGGCTTCTTCAGCGGTTGGCGGAAGAATTGAATGGTCCGGCCTTGGTCGCCCGCCCCTCCTTGGCCGCGACATCGGCTTCGTCTTCCAGGACCCTTCCGCCAGCCTCGATCCCGTGATGACCATCGGCAAACAGATCGCCGAAGTCGCCCGCACCCATCTCGGCCTCACCTGGTCCCAGGCATACGCCAAGGCCAAAACCTTGCTCGAACGCGTCCGCCTGCCCGACCCGGACTCGGCCCTGCACGCCTTCCCGCACCAGCTCTCCGGCGGTCAGAAGCAGCGCGTGGCGATTGCCGCGGCCATTGCGGCCGGGCCGAAACTGCTGATCGCCGACGAGGCGACCAGCGCGCTCGACACCATCGTGCAGGCAGAGATCGTCGCCTTGATCCGGCGGCTGGTGGCCGAGGACGGCATGACGCTGCTGTTCATCAGCCATGACATCGCGCTGGCGGCCGAACTCGCCGAGCGTATCGCCGTGTTCCGCCATGGCCAACTCGTCGAACTTGGCGCGACGGCACAAATTGTCGACGCCCCAACTCAAGCCTACACCCGCACCTTGCTCGACGCCCATATCGGCCTCGACGCCGCACCATTGCTGAACCGAGCCGGGCTCCCCGCATGAGCCTGCTCGCAGTGTCCAACCTCACCAAACACTACCGGCGCGGCGGCAAGACCGTCATTGCAGTCGACGACGTGTCTTTTCACATCGAGCCCGGCGAAACACTGGCGCTGGCCGGCCCTTCCGGCAGCGGCAAGTCGACGATCGCGCGGCTGGTGCTGCGCCTGGTCGAGCCGGACGCCGGCGCCATTGAATTCGAGGACAATGATTTCCTCGCCTTGGGTGGTGCTGCGTTGCGCGCACGCCGCGCGCGTCTGCAAATGGTGTTCCAGGATCCGTTGGCCGCCTTCAACCCGCGCGCCACGGTGGCGCATGTCCTCGACGATCCCTTGCGCATCCACGGCATCGCCTCCCGCTCCGAGCGCCCACACCGCATCGCCGCCTTGCTCGAGCGTGTCGGGCTGGCGGCCGATCTCGCGCCCCGCGCCATCCACGAAATCTCCGGCGGCCAGCGACAGCGCGTCGCCATTGCCCGCGCCATCGCCACAAAACCATCGCTGATCGTGCTCGATGAAGCGGTCTCGGCACTCGACGTCTCGGTGCGTGGACAGATCCTCGACCTTTTGCTCGACCTGCAAAGGCAGGAACGGATCGCCTATCTCTTTATTTCCCATGATCTCGGCGTCGTGCGCGCCGTCGCCCACCGCGTCATCCTTCTCGATGCCGGCCGGATCGCCGAGAGCGGCGATGCCCGCGCCGTCATCGACGCCCCGCAGTCAGCCATCGGCAAGGCGTTGGTGGCGGCAGCACCAAGGCTCAAAAGAACCACACAGGACGCATCATGACCGACCCTGAAGGCAGAGCCGAAAAGCTGTCGCGTGAACTCGATTCCGCCTTCCGCAATCGCGCCGATCTCTATCCCCTTTCCTCGAAGAACTGACCGGAGAGCTGGGTTCTGACAAGGCCGAGGCGATCATGATCCGCGCCATCGAGCAGCGCGGCAAGGAAGTGGCGGCGGCCGCCTTCGCCAGCTTCGGCGCCAATGATGCGCCTGCGATCGGCGAGGCCTTCCTGGCGGTCAGCCCGGATGGCGGCCTGATGTATCCGACCGATGTCGAACGCGGCGATGACCGCATCGCCTTCAGGGTCAAGCGCTGCCCGTTGAAGGATGCCTGGGTCGAGGCTGGCGTCGGCGACGAAAAGCACGCTTTGCCGCATCGCCGGCGCCTTCGACCGCGGTCTGTTCGAGGCGACCGGCGTGCGCTTCCAGAACGTCACCTGGACGCCCGGCCACGGCTCCGGCTGCTGCCACATCGCGCTGACCGATCGCGATGCCGGCTAAGCATTGACGATCTAAGGTGTGTTGAGATTCAGGTCAGGCCGAGCGTCTGCAGGCCGGCAGAACATCAACACAGCTTAGCCCCCGACCATCAGCTTGACGACCTCGTCATGGTTGGTCTCGGAGATCTTGCGCTCGCCGGCCTGGATGCCGCGCCGCAGCACGACGATACGGTCCGACACAGCAAAGATGTCCTGCAGATTGTGCGAGATGAAGATCACGCCGCGCCCTTGCGCCTTGAGCTGGTGGATCAGCGAGATCACCTTGCGCTGCTCCGGCACGCCAAGCGCGGCCGTCGGCTCGTCCATGATCAGGATCTGCGCATCCCAGTAGACGGCGCGGCCGATGGCGACGGCCTGGCGCTGGCCGCCGGAGAAATTACTGACCGGGGCCTCGAGCCGGCTGACATGGAAGTCGAGCCGTCCCATCGTTGCCTTGGCCGCTTCGGCCATCGCCTTGCGGTCGAGCACCGGCAGGAAGCCGAACGCCTTGCGAATCGGTTCGCGGCCAAGGAAGATGTTGGCGCCGATCGACAGATTGTCGGCGAGCGCCAGATCCTGGTAGATCGTCTCGATGCCCATCTCGCGCGCCTCCTGTGGCGTCGCGAACGTCACCGGCTGACCCCGCAGGAGGATCTCGCCACCAGTCGGCTGGAACACGCCCGATATCGCCTTGATCAGCGTCGTCTTGCCGGCGCCGTTGTCACCGGCCAGCGCCACCACTTCGCCCGGCCGCACGGCCATGGAGAAGTCGTTGAGCGCACGCACGGCGCCGAAATGCTTGGAGAGATTCCGGACTTCCAGCAGGGGTGCGTTCTGGTTGGTGCTATTCATCCTGACGGGCTCCACTGAACCGGCGCTGCGCCTGGTCGATAAGGACGGAAATGATGATGACGACGCCGACGGCGATGAACTGCCAGAACGGCTCGACATTGACGAAGACTAGCCCGTACTGGATGACCGCGATCACCAGCGCGCCGGCGACCGTGCCGAAAATGGTGCCGGAGCCGCCGAACAGGCTGGCGCCGCCGATGACCACCGCCGCGACGCTGTCGAGCAGCAGTGGCTCGCCCGCCTGCGCCGCGCCCGCCGTGAAGCGCGCGGCATAGAGCGCGCCGCCGAGGCCGGCGCACATCGCCGACAGCACGTAGAGCCGCAATATGTGGCCCCTGATGTCGATGCCGGCCCGCCGCGCTGCCTGCACATTGGCGCCGATGGCATAATTGTGCTGGCCGAACCGGGTCTGGCTGAGCAGGTAGTGCATGACGATGACGAAGACCGCGGTGATCAGCACCAGATAGGGCACGCCATAGAACTTGCCGTTGCCGAGCAGCGCGAACCAGGAATTCTGCACCGGCACGGTGGTGCCGCCGGCAAGCAGGAAGGCGGCGCCGCGCGCGACGCCGAACATGCCGAGCGTGCCGATGAAGGGCGGCACCTTGAGCCGCGAGATCAGCAGGCCGTTGATAACACCCGGCACGCCGGCAACGATCACCGAGGCAAGGATGCCCGCCAGCATGGCCAGCGGCAGGGGAATGGCGGCGCCCGCCATGTTGGTGGCATGCGCGGCGATGACGGCGGCCAGCCCCATGATGAAGCCGAGCGACAGGTCGATGCCGCCGGAAATGATGACGAAGGTCTGCCCGGTCGCCAGCAGCAGCGGCGCCACGGCGAAGATGGCGATGGACTGCAGGTTGAATGGATTGAGGACGAAGGTCGCGCCGAAGGCGAGCCGCGACCAGACCTCGAAACAGATGAGCAGTCCGGCCAGGAACAGCCAAGCGCGCCCTTCGGCGATGCGTGCGACCAGGCTTCGGGCCGGATCGCCATGATCGGCCTGAGGGGCGACATGCTTCTCGGCAGGCTGGGCTGGTGATGTCGAGGTCATGGATACTCCGCGGCGCCTTCAGACAGGTCTCGATTGGCGAGGGACCCGGTGCAGGCTCCCCCCGGCGGACCGGGAGGAGCCAGACTGTGCTGGACTTACTCGGAGTAGAGATACTTCGAGATGTTCGGGTCCGCGATGTTGGACTTGTCCATGATCGTGAAGCCGGTGCCGATCGTGACCGGGATCGAATGGCCGGTCAGGTGGGCATAGGCCGAGACAACGCCGTAATAGCCGATCTCGGCCGGATGCTGGGCGATCGCCACGTCGACCAGGCCGGTGTTGATGTTGTCGACGATGCTGGTCGGCGCATCGAAGGCGACGACCTTGACCGTACCGGTCTGTCCCGCCTGCTTGACGCCGTTGGCGGCACCCAGCGCCGAGAACAGATTGGCACCGAAGACACCGACCAGATCGGGATTGCGCGCGAACACCGCCTGCAGTTGCGAAGCCGCCTTGTTGGCGTCGTCGTCATTGAACTGGGTTTCCAGCACGGTGATGCCCGGATGCTTGGCCATCTCCTTCTTGAAGCCTTCTTCGCGCTGGTCAGTGGTCGAGATGCCGGGCTTGACGTTCGAGACGTAGACCTTGCCCTTGTCGCCAATGGACGTGGCCAGAGCCCGCGCCGCGATCTCGCCACCCAGTACATTGTCCGACGCGATGTAAGACAGCGGGAAATCGGCATCGCCGGCGCCGGTCTGGTAGACGCCGCTGCCGATGAAAGTGTCGACCGTGATGACCGGAATGCCGGCGTCATTGGCCTTGCGCAGCGGCTCGACCAGCTGAACCTTGTCGGTCGGCGCGATCAGGATTGCATCCGGCTTCTTGGCGATGACCGCGTCGAGCACCGGCACCTGGGTGACCGGGTTGAAGTCCGGCGCACCCTGGAAGACCAGGTTGACGCCAAGCGCGTCGGCCGCCGCTTGGGCGCCCTTGCGCATGGTGATGTAGAAGCCGTCGGTGGTCAGGCCGGGAATGAGCGCAATGGTGTATTTCTTGTCCTGCGCCTGCGCGGGCGCAATCAGCACCGTGGCACTGACGGCGAGCGCCGCGAGCGCGGCAACGATCTTCTTCATGACATCCTCCTCATTGTTGGCAGATCTGCCGTTTGCAAGTGACATTGGAATGGCCGTCATCCGTTCGGATGCCGACGGCCGGGAACGCCTGTTTGCCTTTTGCGGGCAGCTCCTCCCAAGCGCCCTCCAGTCGATATGTCGGCCGGTCAGTCGCCGGCGCACCTGGCCACAGCCTCGTTCCTAGCCTCCGCGAGGTCCGGCAAACTGTGTCCCACGCCTCGCCTTGCCGGCGGGCGTTCGAACTTGTAACACTTTGCAGAAATAAATTGCAACTCGGTTTTTCCGAGTTGGTAGCGCCGGGCTTTTCAAACCGTACGACATCCGATTGCTCCGCAGAGCCCCGGTCAACTATCACCCGGGGCTTTCGGCGGCACAACTGGTTTTCGTGACGGCGTCCTGCCTGGACTATTCGTTACGCGAGCGCTGCGAGGATGGCCTGCGCCGTCTTGGTATCCGTCACCAACGTGTTGATGAGACCGGCGCGAACGGCTGCAATAATTGCCGTCGCCTTTTCCGGCGACGCGGCAAGGCCGATGACCAGTGGCACCGCGCGCAACTGCGCCGGCGACATGGCGATCATCCGGCTCTCCCCTTCCCAGGCAATCAGCGTGCCCTCGGCATCGAAGTAGTGGCGAAGCACGTCACCGGCGGCATGAACCAGAGCCTGCTCGCTCGGCGTGGCGGCGCTCGCCTCTGGGGCATTGATGGCATGCGGCAGGCCGATACCGACGATCGCGACATCGGTCCTCTCCCACAAAGCGACGGCATCGCGGATGGCGGTGTCGCGCAGGAAGACCTCGCGCAATTCGCTGGACGGCAGATAGGGGGCATGGATGAAATGCGGCGTGCCGCCGAACTCCTCGGCGGCAAGCCGCACGAATTCATTGACCTGAAAATGCGCCGCCTGCTGCTGCATGCCGCCGGTGGCGGCCACGGTCAGCACGCCAGGCATCCGCGGCAGGCCGGCCCGGATGACTTCGCGCACGGCGCGCCCCCAGCCGATGGCGACGACGGAGCCCGCCACCAGCTGCGCCTGCCTGAGCAACCCGCCAAGGGGTGCGGCGAGCGCCGCAAGCGTGCCCGCCGCCGGCGTCTCGACCACAGCGGCATCGCGCAATTTCAAGCCGTCGATCAGCTGCCTGGTGATGTCCTCCGGCGTTGCCAGGTCGAGAACCTCGATGCGGACAATGCCCTCGGCCCGCGCCCGCTGCAGCAAGCGCGAAATCGTCGCGGTGGAGACGCCGAGCCGGCGAGCAATATCGACCTGCGACATCTCCTCCACATAATGCAGCTTGGCCACCGTGTGCAGCATCGTCCGCGATGCGGTCGCATCCTGGATGGGAGGGGAAGACAGCTTGCAATTCCTTTCAGCAACGTGTTACACACACATAGGCCGACGGGAGTTATCGCGCAAATCCAGCCAACTCGCAACGTGCGGCGGCTCGCGGGCCGCGAGCCCGGCGAGGCGCTTTCTTCGAAGGCGATGGCGCGTCGCGGCTTCCTGCCGGCAGGCGGGCAGAACTGAACATCGTTGTTTCCACGGGATCCGCGCCCTTCGTCTAGAGAGCGCCAACATCGGATTGAGACCATGACCAAGATGACCACCGCGGAACTGCGCGGCTACCAGCAGATATGTGGCAAGGACGGGGCCATGGTGGCCATCGCCTGCGACCAGCGCGGCGGCATGCGGACCTTGCTGGCGTCGGACCCGGACGAACAGGCCAAGATCACCAATGACATGCTCGGCGACACCAAGGCCGACATCACGCGCTACCTCGCCAGTGCGGCGTCCTGCGTGCTGCTCGACCCGCTCTGCGCGGTGCCGCGCATTGTCGACGAAGGCGTCTTGAACCGCGATACGGCGCTGCTCATCGGCCTCGACGCTTCCGGTTTCGATATCTCTCCCGAAGGTTACCGCCTGTCGCGCCTCGTTCCCGGCATCGACGCGCGCCGCGTCCGCGCACTCGGCGGCACCGGCGGCAAGATCATGGTGTATCTCAGAGCCGACAAGCCTGAAGCCAACGACCACAACATCGACATCCTGCGCCAGTGCATCGCCGATTTCGGACAAGAGGACCTGCTGCTGGTCGTCGAGTTCCTGACCTATCAGCTCGACGGGGAAAGCCCCGAGGACTATGCGGCCAAGACGCCATGGCTTGTCGAGGAAGGCACCAGGATTTCGCTGGAGTGTGGCGCCAAGGTCCTGAAGCTTCCCTACCCCGGAACGGCGGAAGCCTGCGCCAACATCACCAGAATGGCCGGCGAGGTGCCGTGGGCGGTGCTTTCGGCCGGCGTCAACCACGCGACCTTTCTCGGCCAGGTCAAGATCGCCATGCAGAATGGCGCCTCGGGCGTCATCGCCGGCCGCTCGCTGTGGAAAGATTGCATCTCGCTCGACCGTGACATCCAGCGCGAAAGGCTTAAGACCATCGCAGTGCCGCGATTGCGTGAAATCCAGGCCGTGATCGGGCACTACCGGCAGAAAGCCGCTGCCTGACAGTTGCGTTGGACGAGAGCTGATCCAGCGAAAGTGTGAAGCGGCTTTGCGTCCGGAATTGCGTGAACACAGATGCAGGACGCCATGCCTCAGAGCATAGGAATAGATATCGGCGGCACCAATCTGCGTGCCGCCCGCATTTCCGGCACCGGTGAAATCCTCAAGCGCGTTTCCGAAAAAAGCGCGCCCGACCCGGAGCTGGTGCTCGGTCGTATCGCTGACATGGTGCGCCTTCTCGACACCCCGGATGTGAAGGCCATCGGCGTCGGCGTTCCGGGCCGCGTCGATGCGCGGCGCGGCGCGGTGCTGTCGGGCGGCTATGTCAACCTCGCCTCGGTTGCGCTGGCCCAGCGCCTGAAAGACATGACAGGCAAGCCTGTCGTCATCGACAATGACTGCAACATGGCGCTGGCCGCCGAGATGGCGCTCGGCGCCGGGCGCGGCCATGGCAACATCGTCATGTTCACCATCGGCACCGGCATTGGCGGCGCCGTCGCCCAGGATCGGCGGATCACGCGTGGTTCGGCAACGGCGGGCCAGCTCGGCCACATCACCGTCGACGTCAATGGCGAGGTCTGCGCCTGCGGCCGTCGCGGCTGCGTCGAGACCACCAGTTCGGGAACCGCGCTCGGCCGTCATATTGCGCGCGCCGGGCTCGGCGCCGATACTTCGGTCGATCAGCTCTTTGCCCGCGATGCAGCCGGCGATATCCAGGCGCGCGGCGTACTGGACGCCTGGGCGAAACCGCTGCGGGCCGCCATCGACACCGCCGTTGCCATGCTCGCTCCCGATCTGGTGCTGCTTGGCGGCGGCCTTGGCCGGGCGGCTCACGCAGCACTCGGCCGCGCGCCGGCGCTGGCACCCTGGTACCAATGCCAGGTCGAAGCAGCACAACTCGGCGACGACGCCGGCGTGATCGGCGCCGGCCTCCAGGCACTGGCGGGGGACCAGCACACGTCGCCCCCGACCCAGTCCAGCCGCCTGCGGCGCGCCGTGCTCGTCAACGGCATCCCCGCCAGCGGCAAGAGCACCGTCTCGCGCGGCATCGCCGATCGCATGGGCTGGCCGCTGCTGGCGCTCGACACGATCAAGAACCCCTTTCTCGAAGTGCTCGGCGGCGGCGACCGCCTGTTCAACCGCACGCTGGGCCGCGGCAGCTACCAGGCGATCTGGTCGGTGGTCGGCGAAGCGCCGGCCGGCACCACCTTCATCGTCGATGCCTGGTTCGGCTTCCAGCCGCGCGAGGTTCTCGAGGATCATCTGCGAAATGCCGGCGTCGAGCAGACTTTCGAAATCTGGTGCCACGCGCCCGGCAAGGTGCTCGCCGAGCGCTATGGCGCCCGCCTCGACCAGCGCCCCGCTGGCCATCCCGGTGCCGCCTATATTCCCGAACTGATCGAGCTCGCCAAGCGCGCCGAGCCGCTGCGGCGCGGACCGCTATTCGACGTCGACACGACGAAGCCGATCGACTTCGATGCCATCACGGCCTGGTTGCGGGCGACGATGGCCGGCGGCGCATAGACAGTCGGAAGACCCGTTCAGTCGCCGCTACAGACGTGAAGTTCCGTTCCGGCCGCTTCGATGACCGCGCGCAGCGCCGGTTGCGGCTCACGATCCGTGACGATGTCGGAAAGCGCGCTGAGAGCGCAGATCCGTTCGAGGCTGTTGCGGCCGAACTTGTCGTTGGTCACCACAAGCGCTGTGGACAGCGCGCGAGAGATCATAGCCCGCTTGACCGCCGCCGCCCCCGAGATCATGTCGCTGGGCCCGTCCGCGGACAGGCTCGATGCTCCGATGATGGCAATGTCGGCATTGTAGCGCCTGACGAATTCCACCGTATCCTCACCGACCACGCTGGCTTCTCGGCTGTCATAGGTGCCGGGGCACAGGATGACCCGAAAGCTCGGATTGGCGCCGGTCACCGAGGCCACGCCGATGGAGTTGGTGATGATCGTCAGCTCCCGCTTCAGCTGCGAGAGACCGCGCGCCACCTCATAGGTCGTCGAGCCGCCATCGATCATCACGATCTGGCCCTTCTCAACCAGTCCGGCCGCACCGCGCCCGATCCGCGCACGCTCCTCGATCATGGTCTGGCTGCGCTCGGCGATCACCGGCTCGGATGTCGCCAGCGAGATCGTCGCACCGCCATAGGTTCGGTTGAGCAACCCCGCATCGCCAAGCTCGATAAGGTCGCGCCGGATCGTTTCGCCGGCGACACCCAGGCGCAAAGCGAGCCTGGAAACACGGATCGAGGCCGAGCGGCGCACTTCCGACAGGATGAGCTCATGCCGCTCCTTCTTCGACAGCCGGCTCTGCTCCATGATCTGTCCTCCGCGAAGTCTGGAACATTAGCGGCACCGACGTTGATGGGGAAGGAGTCCCGCGAGCACGATTTGAGCGCCGAGGAACGCGCCTTCGTCGAACGCCGCCGCCAGGAGCTGAGACAGGACGGCCTCGTCACCGAAACCTATCGGCGCGTCGGCGTCCGCGAAGCCCTGATGCGGCTGGCGTCGGCCGGTCCCGATCGAGACACGGCCGCTGCCGTCTGATTAATAGCCGACCGTAAAACGCTGCCTGATGTGGGCCGGCTTCTCGATCTCGTCGACCATGACGATGGCGTAGTCCTCGAAGGAGATGCTGCTGCCCTTGTCCGAGGCCAGTAGCGTGTCCTTGCCAAGACGGTATTTGCCGGTGCGCTCGCCCGGTACGAACATGGCGGAGGGCGACAGGAACGTCCAATCGAGGTCGCCGACGGTTTTCAGCTTGTCGAGGAAGTCGGCGCCCTTCTGTGCCTCGGCCTTGTAGATCGCAGGGAATTCGGGCGTGTCGACCAGCCTTTTACCGGGCGCGACCTCAAGGCTGCCGGCGCCGCCGACAATGAGATAGCGCTTGACGCCGGAAGCACGCACTGCGGCGATCAGCGTGTCGGGGTCGCTGTCAACGAAATGCACGGCGCTGATCACCACATCATGCCCATGGATCAGCCTGGCGAGACCTTCCTTGTCGAAGACATCGCCCTTCCTGGCCGTCACACGGGGCAGCGCGGCGATTTTTTCGGGGTGGCGGGCAATGCCGGTGACCGTATGGCCACGGTCGGAGAGTTCCTTGAGCAGGCGCGAACCGACAGCGCCCGATGCGCCGATGAGAGCGACTTTTGCCATGTCCTTTTCCAGTCCTTGTTGGAGGTCAGTTGTGGATCACGCCGCCGCGATATGGGCGACGAGATTGTCGAAGCTGCCAAACAGCGCATTCGAACCGATGAGCCGCGGTGCATCGTTGCGGATGACTGCCAGCGAAGGCACGCCGTTGGCATGCAGGCGCTGGAACAGCGCTCG
The DNA here is from genome assembly GCF_016756575.1 of Mesorhizobium sp. 131-3-5. Taxonomy (NCBI): domain Bacteria; kingdom Pseudomonadati; phylum Pseudomonadota; class Alphaproteobacteria; order Hyphomicrobiales; family Phyllobacteriaceae; genus Mesorhizobium; species Mesorhizobium sp. 131-3-5. Next base: position 1,830,972 of record NZ_AP023254.1, on the reverse strand, counting down.
GCCACGGCCGACCAGTTCGGCATGAACCGTCAGCACGGTTTCGGCCGGCTTCCTCAGCATGGCGGCGGCATCGGCCATGCCGGTATCGGCGAGCACGGCGGCTACGCCTTCGGCAGTCACGATATCTCGGCCGTCGACATAGCGCGCACGCTGGATCGCCTTCAGTGCTGTGAGCCGTCGGCTGGGATCTTCCAGTCCGGCGGCGCTGATGCCGAGGGTTGCCGCATGCGAGTCGAGCAAAGTGCCACGGATGCCGAGGACATTGCGCTGATAGGCCTGCGTGAATGCCTGTCCGGTCAGACGCTCGATGCGCTGGTCGTTCGCCCATGCATGTGCGGCAAAGCCTTCATCCATCGGCAGCGCACCGGCGCCGGAGAACAGCCCGGTCGCCAGCGGCTCGATGCGCACGCCGCTGGCCGACAGCCTGTCCAGCATCGGCGTGGCGCCGTAGCACCAGCCGCAGAGCGGATCGAAAAGGTAAGTCACGTCTGAATTACTCACGAGCGCTGCCTTCCTTGGTACGGACTGTCGGCTGACGGGCCGCCAAAAAGTCTTGGCCGTATGTGGCAGGCGGAGGTCTTGCTATAAACAGCGCTCAATAATACAAACTGTCTGATTTAATCAGACAAAAGCAGCCGCCTTGGCCGACCTTCTGAACCTCAATCGGCTCGTCTACTTCACCACCGTCATGGAAACCGGCTCGTTCACATCAGCTGCGGACCGGCTTGGCGTCGCCAAGGCCGTGGTCAGCCATCAAGTCGGCAGGCTCGAAGAGGAACTGGGCGCGACGCTGCTGCAGCGCACGACGCGGCGCGTCACCCCGACGGAAGACGGTCGCCTCTTTTATGATCGCGCGATGATCATCCTGCGTGAGGCGGAGTCGGCCTATGGCGAGATTTCGCAGGCAGCGGTCGAGCCGAGCGGAACGCTGAGGCTGACCGCGCCGCTCGACTACGGCACCAGAGTGGTGGCGCCGGTCATGGCGGCATATCTGAAAGCCTATCCGCAGATGCGCGTCGAAGCGATCTTCGACGACGCGGTGAGCAATCTGGTCGACGAGCAGATCGATCTCGGCATCCGCGTCGGCTGGCTTGCTGATTCCTCTAACCAGGCGCGGCGACTGGGCACGATTCAACAGATCGTCGTTGCGAGCCCAGCCTTCGCGGCAGACCTGCCCGCGGATGCGAACCCGAACCAGGCGCGATCGCTGGCCTGGGTCGGCAATGCCCAGCTGCGCGGCGTCGGCCAATGGTTGTTCTCTAAGGACGGCGACACGGTGCTGACCGAACTCAATCCCGTCGTCGTCTGCGACAAAAGCCCGGCGGCCTATGCTTGCGTGATCGCCGGCATCGGTCTGGGCATATTTCCTGACTATGCGGTCGATGAGGATATCGTCGGGGGTCGGCTTGTGCGGATATTCGCGCAGTGGACCTTGCCGACCGGCGGCATCCACGCGGTGTTCCCGCCGGCCCGCTTCCGGCCCGCCAAGGTGCGCGCCTTCGTCGAATTGCTCGCCGCGGCCGAGCGAAAGCGAGCACGCGGCGTCGCCAGGGGGTGACTCCGCACACAGCACGCAATGTCAGTGGAGGCTTACATCGGAACGCTTTGGCCTTAGCCGTGTTCGATCGTGCCCAAACGCAAAACGGCCCGCTGGTTTGAGCCAGGCGGGCCGTTTATGATTTGGTTTTGGGGAGAGGCTTTGCGTTTCTGACCTGCGGCGTCGGCAAGGCCTCGTTGCGGACGGCTGATGAGGGTTAACTCGCCGGGCACCACGGCTAAATATAAAAGAGCCCGCACGAGGGCGGGCTCTTTTATATTTGGTTGCGGGGACAGGATTTGAACCTGTGACCTTCAGGTTATGAGCCTGACGAGCTACCGGGCTGCTCCACCCCGCGTCACCATTGGATGTAAGCGCAAGCCTACAAATAGGTAGATGGCTCACCAAATGAAAGGGCCGCTTACGCGGCCCGTGGTCCCTTGGCGGGCCTTGTTCGTAGAGAGAAGATTTCACTGACATCCGATTGGATGTGAGTTCAACGTGCGTTTAGCAGACCTGGCAGCGACCTACTCTCCCGCGTCTTGAGACGAAGTACCATCAGCGCTGGAGCGTTTCACGGCCGAGTTCGGAATGGGATCGGGTGCAGCCGCTCCGCCATAACCACCAGGTCGGCAAAACGCACGTTGTTCGAGAAGCTGTTTTTTGTGCCTTGGACGTTCTTTGATCTTGGCGCCTTTCGAAGCGAAGCTTCGCAAGGTCGACCGACCGTCGGCGCTGATGCACCGCACCCACGTAGCGCCGCCCGCAGGGCGGAACAAGCGTGAGTGAGAACAAACCATCTGACCTTGTCAGATGAGCATAAGGAATGAGAACGATCAAGCCGATCGAACTATTAGTACCGGTAAGCTTCAAGCGTTGCCGCTCTTCCACACCCGGCCTATCAACGTGGTCGTCTTCCACGGTTCTCAGGGAATACTCGTTTTAAGGTGGGTTTCCCGCTTAGATGCCTTCAGCGGTTATCCCGTCCGGATATAGCTACCCTGCTATGCGGCTGGCGCCACAACAGGTCCACCAGAGATCCGTCCATCCCGGTCCTCTCGTACTAGGGACAGATCCTTTCAATATTCCTACACCCACGGCAGATAGGGACCGAACTGTCTCACGACGTTCTGAACCCAACTCACGTACCGCTTTAAATGGCGAACAGCCATACCCTTGGGACCTGCTCCAGCCCCAGGATGCGATGAGTCGACATCGAGGTGCCAAACAACCCCGTCGATATGGACTCTTGGGGGTCATCAGCCTGTTATCCCCGGCGTACCTTTTATCCGTTGAGCGATGGCCCTTCCACGCGGGACCACCGGATCACTATGACCGACTTTCGTCTCTGCTCGACTTGTCAGTCTCGCAGTCAGGCAGGCTTATGCCATTGCACTCAGCGAACGATTTCCGACCGTTCTGAGCCCACCATCGCGCGCCTCCGTTACTCTTTAGGAGGCGACCGCCCCAGTCAAACTACCCACCATACATTGTCCCGGACCCGGATAACGGGCCGCGGTTAGACATCCATAGTAATAAGGGTGGTATTTCAAGGGTGGCTCCACCTGAGCTGGCGCCCAGGTTTCAAAGCCTACCACCTATCCTACACATGCCACTACGAATGCCAATGTAAAGCTATAGTAAAGGTGCACGGGGTCTTTCCGTCTAACCGCAGGAACCCCGCATCTTCACGGGGAATTCAATTTCACTGAGTCTATGCTGGAGACAGCGGGGAAGTCGTTACGCCATTCGTGCAGGTCGGAACTTACCCGACAAGGAATTTCGCTACCTTAGGACCGTTATAGTTACGGCCGCCGTTTACTGGGGCTTCGATTCAGAGCTTGCACCCCTCCTCTTAACCTTCCAGCACCGGGCAGGCGTCAGACCCTATACGTCGTCTTGCGACTTCGCAGAGCCCTGTGTTTTTGATAAACA